>JAMYWH010000005.1:0-4800000 GCA_038070475.1 Streptomyces sp. M10(2022)
GTGGCAAGCGCAAGGTGCACGTCCGGCGTGACGAGGACGGGCGGATCGTCGGGGCCGGCGGCGACGGTGACGGCGAGGACCAGGAGGACGACAACACGCGGGCCGCCGCCGAAGCCGCCCTGCTCCATTTCTCCAGCCCCGCGACGCGGCGACCATCGCGGCGTTCCTGCGGACCCGGGTCTACCGGCCGGAGTCGCTGGTGTGGCTGCAGGGCTACCAGGCCCTCATCCGATGGCGGAAGGAGAACGAGATCACCGGCCTCCACGCCGTCCCGTATGACGTTGAGGTCGAAGTGGGAGTCACGAAGGACTTCCCGCTTGGCCGATGGGTCCACCAGCAGCGGAAGGCGCTGCGGGCAGGTGAGCTGGAGGAGCAGCGCAAGACCCTCCTCGACGCGCCGGAGGCCGGGATGGTCTGGGAGCCGGGCGAGGAGGCGTGGAGGGCAAGCTCGCCGCGCTGCGGTCCTACCGGCGGGCGACCGGGCACCTCGCGCCGCGTCAGGACGCAGTGTGGGCGAGGCCGAAGCAATGGTGCCGGTCGGCCAGCACATGGCCAACCTCCGGCGCAAGGGCGGCCTCGGTAAGGATCCAAAGCGGGCGACGGAGCGCGCGCAGCAGCTGGCCGCGGTCGATGAGGACTGGAACTGCCCGTGGCCGCTGGACTGGCAACGGCACTACCGCGTCCTCGCCGACCTCGCCGACGCCGACGGTGTCCTGCCCTACATCGCGCCGGGCGTCGTCTTCGAGGGCGACGACCTGGGCACGTGGCTCCAGCGGCAGTCCCAGCCGGGTACTTGGGCGCAGCCTCCGCCGAGCAGCAGGAACGCCTGACCGCTAGGCGTCGAGCCGCTCCCGGCGTCCAACGCCCCTGCGGCCAAGCGTGCGACGAAGGGCCCGAACAAGGCGGAGCAGGCGTTCCAGCGGGTCTAGCGGCCCTCGCGCAGTGGGTGGAGCGGGAGGGTGTCGACCGGCCGGTGCCGCGCGGTCACAGCGAAGAGATTGCGGTCGACGGCGAGCCGGAGCCGGTGACCGTGAAACTGGGCGTATGGATTTCGAACACCCGATCAAGGCGGGACAGGCTCACCCCGAACAACGCGACGCACTACGGAAGCTCGGGGTGGAGGGCCGTGTAGCGTCCGGTGCTGGTTTCAATAGCAAGTCGCTTCCGCATCGGCAGACATCACCCTCGGAGAGCATGTGCACATGAGAGAAGTACGCAAGAGAATCATGGCCGTATCCGGAATGCTGGCGGCTGTCGTCCAGGACGGCTTCGAGTTCCCGGCAGGAGTGGGCTCTCGGTGATACCCCAGATCCAGAGGGCGTGTTCGGGTGGACAGTGGCTCGGGACACGGGCCGCCCTCCGCGTTCCCGTCGTACTGATAACTCGTCGCCGGCGCGGTGGGAACCGCCTCCTGTGGCCAGGGCAGCCCCGGCGTGGCATCGCCACAAGCGCCGAGGACAGTGGCACCTCGTCCCGAGCCGTCCGCAACACAGCCCCTGCCGCAGGCCTCCGATCTGCCCAAGCATGCGGTGACCAGCGACAAACAGGCGACGCTTAGCCCGGGCAGGACGATGGCCACGGGATACACCGGGAACGATTTCCACCGAACTGGCGAAGGACTGGAAGGTCCGACTCGAAAGCCCGTCGAGCAGGAGATGCCCGACGGGAAAATGAGGACGTATGTTCACGGGCGCGGCAAGAACGGGATGACCGTGTCGGCCGGCTACGCCGATCACAAGAACATGTCCTCCCTGCCGTGCGCCGCGGGTACGAAGGAACCAGGCGATTTCGAGTTCCTGGCTTCCTGCACAGATCTCGACGTCGCCGGAATCGACCATGCCAAGGCGTCCTCGTGGCTCGACCGGGCGAAGAAGGAGACCGACTCCCTGTACGAGAAGCAGGTGACCAAGACGGGGATCGAGCGGGAGTACGTTGTCAGCGGAGTGTTGGTCTCGGGCCCGGTGAGGATGGTTCTGCACCGCACATACGAGAGGTACTCGCTGAGGATCCTCGGAGGCGCAGCGGTGTAGAGGCATCAGCAGGATTCCGGGTCAAGGCCCCTCGTCGACCTCGGATTGGAGTGGGCAGCGCAGGACCCGGAGCGGGCGGCGGAGCGGGCGGCGCAGCTCACCGCGGTCGCCCCGGACTGGAACTGCCCCTGGCCGCTGGACTGGCAACGCCACCACCGCGTCCTCGCCGACCTGGCCGATGCCGACGGCCAGCTGCCCGGCATCACACCCGGCGTCCTCATGGACGGCGACGACATCGGACTGTGACTGGAGCAGCGGAAGCGGCCGGGCACCTGGCGCGGCTCCTGCCCGAGCAGCAGGAGCGGCTGTCCGTGCTGGGCATCAAGCCCGCCCAGTCGTCGTCTCCTGCCCTGCGGGCGGCCTTGCGACGAAGAAAGCCCCGAGCAAGGCGCAGCAGGCGTTCCAGTGCGGGCTGACGGCACTCGCGCAGTGGGTGCACGCACAGCCATGGCATGCACCTCAGCACTCCGCTCGTTGCCCTGTTGCGTACCCAAAGACGCCCACGCAGCACTGACAATCGGCGGGTCGAACCGGGGCTCTCTGCCCTCGGTCCGTCACCGTCTCTGTCTCCCGTTCTGCGGCTATAGCCCAGGTTCGCTCATCGTGTGCCCTGTACGGCGGATCTCGGTCGCGAGTGGCCACCTCTGTGAGAGAGATGGCAGCTCCGATAGCCATAGGGTCAAGCGCCGGGGAGAGAGTTGTAGGGGAGATCAGCAACGGAATTGAGCGAGCGCTGCTGACGCGCCCGGTGCCTACAGGCGCCTCGGCATTGCGTTTCCTCACGAGATCCGAGAAGGGCTCCACGAGGAAGGTGGCACGTCTTCTGGGCGTTTCACAGCGAACCGTACAGCGGTGGGTGACAAAGAGTCCGGAGCACGTCGTCCGCCGGGTCCGCAGCATGCCCAAGCGATCGACAAGGCGGTCCTGGCTCGGTGGCAGCGCCGGCGTGCCCAGGCAGAGGCGGAGGGCTTCGTCTTCCATACCCGGGCGCGATTCGGGTTTGCCGCGCCGGCAGGGTCCTCGGACGATCCGCGGGTGCGATGGATCACCCAGGACCTGCCGGGAGAAGTAGCCCGGGAACTGTTCGCCGCTCGGGATGCCGGCGCGGGCGAGCAGCAGCAGACGGTGATACTCGCCCGCGCGTTGGGGCACTCCTACTTTCGCGGGTGGGGCCGCCGGGCCCACGGGCTGCACATCGCTTTCAGCGACGTCGAGTTCGCCGACTTCTCGATCGGCTGAGTCTGGCCCGTCGCGTAACAACGTCAGGGTGCTCAGCGTCGTGGGGACCTGGCGTGGCCTGTCGGCATGGCTTCGTACCTCTCGGCTTCCTGCCGCTCGCGCCAGTCCCACTTCACACGGCTGACCGGGCCTTTGCGGCGGACCGCGGGCGGCTGGGTGGGCGCAGTCTGGCCGTCTCCGCCATGCGCAGCAGATGTCCGCGGTCACCTGGCACGGTGAGCAGTTCCTGGTCTCGCCGGATGCGAGCCGGTGAAGCAGGCCGCGGCCCGTAGGAAGGTGCCTGCCCAGGGTGGTACGGGTAGGCGGCGCAGCCGTCGGTGTAGCGGGCGCGGTCGTGCAGGGCGAGCGTGGCCGCGGTGTCGTCGTAGTCGCGGGGCGGGCGGTGGCGAGTTGCTGGAGAGGCGCCGGTGAACAGTGCGGTGGCAACGGCGGCTGCCAGGCAGGGGTGTGGTCGCCGCGCAGCCGGTGGGCGACTCGCTGGGCGGTGCGCGCGGTGAGAGGCACGGTGGTGGCGGTGCCGGAAGGCGATCGGGGCGGCGTGCATGGGGCAGCGCAGGGCGGGGCTGTCGTAGGAGACGAGGCGGTCCAGTGCGGGCAGGGTGAGCCAGCGGTCTGCCGGTCCGGCGGGTTTGTCTGCGGGCGGGGTTCGGTGATAGGCGTGCCGTAGTAGTGGCGGCGGGCTGCCCGAAGTCGGCGGTGATGGAGTAGTCGGTCGTCCGCAGGGCCTGGTGCAGGGCGGCGGAAGGTGAGGGCGGTGGCAGACCAAGGTCAGGTGGATACCGGTGAGGGCGTGTAGCTGCAGGAGGCGCATTGCGCGGCGGGCGGTGAGGCGGTGGGCGCGCAGGACGGTCAGCCGGTTCACGGGCAGGGCGGTCATCCAGGCGGCAGCGGCTTCCCAGGCGGGCTGACGGCCGGCAGGGAAGCGGCCCGGAAGCAGGGGCGGTTTGCCCAGGGCGGCGAGAAGGTCGTGGGCGAGGCCGGTCTCGCTGGTGGTGCCCGGACCGGGTGCAGGGTGATCCGGCCGGACGGCAGGTGGTGGGCGGCCAGGGCCGTATGCGTACAGCGCGTCGTCGTGGCGGTCGAGAACCACGGTGACGGGCGGCAGCGGCGGGCGAGAGTCATGGGTGGTGGGGTGTCAGGCGAGGCGGCTGAAGGCCCAGCGCAGCAGTTCTTGGTCGACGCGGGGCGGCCGGTGCGTGCCAGGGCGGTGCGGGCGTGGCGGTCAGCTGGGCCCAGGCGCGGAAGTTGCCGTGCGCGGCATGCTGGTCGGCGAAGGCGATGTTGTCGGGGTCGGCGTGGGCCCAGATCGGGTGGAACAGGGGATGACGTCGAGGACCTCGCTGGGGTGAGGCGGGTGAAGTGCTGCCAGATGAAGATGCGGGAGGAGAGCATCGGTTCGCGGCGCAGCACGGTGTGGCAGCCCTCGCCGCCGACGAAGATGATCGCGAGCTGGGTTGAGGGTTCGTCCCAGAGGTAGCGGAAGTACTCGAACGCTTCCCCGTTGAGCCACTGGGCCTCGTCGACGAGGAAGGTACGGGGCGTTCGGCCAGAGCTGCTTTCAGCAGGCGGTCGAACTCGCTGGGTGGCGCGGTGGCTCGCCGGCCAGGTCGAGTGCGGTGAACAGTCTCGTAGCGCACCGCACGGGCGGTGGACGGCCCGGAAGGTGACCCGGCGGACGTCCTCGCCGGGTTCGAGTTCGCGCAGGCAGGTGTTGACAGCGAGAGTCTTGCCGAAGCCGGCGCCGCCGTGGATGCACATCATGGCGCGGGCGGCGACGGTCGGTGATGTTCTCCCGGGCGGTGAGCAGGGCGCGGGTGGTGACCACGGAGGCGTCTGGCAGGTCGACGTACTGGTAGGTGGCCGCGGTCATCAGGCGTCTCCGTCTTCGTCGGTGGGGAGGCGGCCCGCCCGTCGCGGCGGTCCGGGGCGGTTTCTTCATCGCTGCCGGGCTGGAGCGGGACGGGCTGGCCTGATGTGGTCAGCGCGGTTAGGGATGCAGGAGTGCCACCCGCCGGCGGCGCGGCCGGCGGGATGAGGTCAGGCAGCGCCAGGTCCGACAGGTCGGTGTCGGTGGCCTGGGCGAGTACGGCCCCGGCCTGGGCGGTGGTCAGGGCGCCGAGCCGCTGCGGGCCTCGGCCTGAGTGGCAGCGGCGTAGCGCTCACGCTGGGAAGCCTCCAGGTCCTTCTTCAGACGGCGGCTGCGGGCGGCCCGGTTCTTCGTACGGCGCTGATCTGTTCCTCGGTGGCCTGGTCCGCCAGGTCCGCTGGGCCGAGGTAGCGGCCGGTGGCTGCGTGGTAGACCTCGATGCGGTGGTCGTGGTGGTGCATGAAACGGACCCGGCCCGGATCCCGGCCTGCCCGGTCATCCACGGCCCCACGTAGTCGCGTTTTCTGAAGCGGATGCCGCGGGTGGTCAGCGTGCGGGTGCCGGCGTCTTCCAGGGTGAACGTCCACAGATCTGTCGCGGGCACGTCCCGCAGTGGGTGGGATCGTCCTGCCACGCCTCAAGCGGGTCCTGCCCTGCAGCGGTGCGGGCGGTGCTCGGTGTTCCACCACCGTGTCCAGGCCAGCAGTCGGGCGGTGAAGTCCTCGAAGCCGAGCAGCACCTCGTCCTTCGGGCGGAAGGGCGTTTGCCGGGCGCGGCTGTCGGGCGTAGCCAGGCAGCGCGGCCAAGAACATGCTCTCCACCGCACGGTTCAGGCCCTCCACGGTTCCCTTGAGGTGGGGTGTAGGCGGGCAGATCCTCCACCGTCACGTCCAGGAGGTCGAACGCGGCGGTCACTGTTCGGGACAGGAAGTCCTTGCCGCGGTCGACACGTACTTTCGGGCAGGCCGCCGAAGGGCCGTAGGGGCTTCGTGCAGGACCGCGGAGGCAGCGCGGCCAGCACCGATTCCCGCGAGGGATGCACCGAGCGTGACGGCGACGCCGGTGATCGCGTTGGTGGCGCAGTCGGTGAACCAGGTGATCCACGGCCTGCGGGCCCCGCCATCAACGTCGACCAGGCCCAATACCGGTGTTTTATGGCTTCACCCGTGGAATTGGGGCTGTTTTGGTGGGCTCGACGAGGGTGACGACGGGGTGTCTGGGCGAGGCGGGTTGTTGTGTTCGGTGCGTTTGAGTGCCCAGTTGACATTTTGCGTTTGATCACTGCGGGTTGGACCGTAACCGTCGTGGTTCCAGGAGACGTTCGGTGATTTCATGCAGAGTCCGAGTCAGTGCCCGGGCGAGCCGGGAGGGGGAAAATCCCGCCTGGCTGGTGGTCTGCCGGCGGACGACGCGCAAGGTGCGGGTGAAGGACATCCGGTCCGGGTCCTCTCCTGCTGGGCGGCCTGGTGCATGAGGTCGCGCAGAGCGTGGTGCACAAGGAGGAACGCGAAGATCTCCTGCTCGGCCCCGACCGGATGCTGGGAGCGTAGGACGAATCGGGGCCCGCCCAGGTGGGTCTTGATCTCGTCGAGGGTCGTCTCGATCTCCCAGCGCTCGGCGTAGAGCGCGGCCAGCTCCATGACCGGCGCGGTGGCCGGGTCCAGGAGAGTGGTGACCAGACGGTAGACGGTGCCTTCTCCACTTGGGTCCAGGGTGTACTCGATGACGCGGACCGGCGCCGGGTCAGCCCGCCGGTTCCTGTCCCGGGCGGCAACGATTTCCGACAGGTACGAGCCATCAGCCAGCGCGGCCACCACGGGCAGGACCGCGTTACTCCTGACCCGCCACAGCAGGTCCGCGCCGGTCCCCGCGGCGGCCCGCCACAGGTCGAAGCCGAGGAAGCCCCGATCCGCCAGGAGGAGCATTCCGCTGGTCAGCGCGGGGAAAAGACGGCGGGCCAGGACCGTCTCATGCACATCCAGCGGTGAGACCTCGGCGGCGAACACGGCATGGGTCCCGCACTCGACCAGAGCCGCGGCCCTGGCCTGCGGATACGCACTCCTGCCCTGACCACGGCCCGTTCCCGGCCGCCCGAAGAAGACGGCGTTCGCCTCCGTATCGGGAAGATCGAAGGTCGTCCCGTCCACCGACACCAACCGCAGACCCTGAAACCAGGCTCCCTCGTCGCGGGACGGCCACGGGCCGGCAGACCCGGGCGAACAACGCCTTCATCGGTTCCGCCCCCAGCCGCAGCCTGGCCCGTCCGATCGCCCCGCTGGTGGGCACCTGCCACGTCTTGGACCAGCGACGTTCCCGTTCCAGGCCCTGTGTGAGAAGCCGTCCGACCTCCTCGTACCCCTGCCCCGAGAACAGGCACATCGCCAGCACGAAATACATCACCACCCGTGCGGGAAGCAGGCGTCGACGTTCCTCAGTACGCCCGCACCCCGCCACCACCTCGTCCAACAGCTCCGGCGGAAACGCACGCGTGAGCACTCCAAGGGCGATGCGATCCGAAAACCGATCACTCCCAACTGCCTTCAACTGTCCTGGCCTTGGCACACCAACTCAACGAGCCAGCACCTGCAAAGTCACCGGTATTGCGACTAGGCCCTGTTTCTCGGATCTCCTGACATGAGTGGGGTGTTGGGGTCAGGCTGTCTGCATGGGGCGTGGAGATCTGACCATGCGGAGTGGGACCGACTGGAGTCGTTCCTACCTCCTGGTGGTGCCCGTGGCGGGCGGTGGAGTGATCACCGCCGGGTGATCAACGGGTGCTCTACCGGGTCCGGACGGGCGTGCAGTGGAGAGATCTGCCGGAGCGGTTCGGGCCCTGGGAGACGGTCTATAAGCGGCATCGCCGCTGGTCAGCGGACGGAACGTGGGCGATGCTCCTGTCGCGGATTCAGGCTGCCGAGGACGCTGCGGGCCGAATCGACTGGGACGTATCGGTGGACTCGACAGCGGTGCGAGCCCACCAGCACGCCGCCGGCGCGAGGAAGACACCGCCGGCCGTGTCGCCTCAAAGGGGAATGTTCGAGGGACGAACCAGGTCGATCCGGTACTGCGGAAACTCGTCGTCCGGCTGGAGGAGGTGGTCAGATCGGCGAGTGTCTGGGACGCTCCCGCGGCGGATTCACCACCAAAATTCACCTCGCCGCCGACGGACGATGCCGGCCCCTCGCTCTCGTCCTGACGCCCGGACACTACGGCGACGGACCCCAGCTCGAGCGTGTGCTGGAGCAGGTGTCCGTGCCCGGGCCGGGTCGGCCGGCCCCGAACCAGACCCGACCGGGTCCTGGCCGACAAGGCCTACACGTCCCGCAGCAACCGCCGCTATCTGCGACGACGCGGGATCCCGCACACCATTCCGGAACGTCTTGACCAGCAAAGACACCGCAAGAATCGGGGATCACAAGGAGGCCGTCCCACCAGCTTCGACAGCGAGCGCTACAAGAAACGCAACACCGTCGAACGCACCATCAACCGCCTGAAAGGGTTCCGCGCCGTCGCAACCCGCTACGAGAAACGCGCCTACATCTACCTCGGCACCGTCACGCTCGCAGCCCTCGTCATCTGGCTCCGAACATGATCCGAGAAACAGGGCCTAGTATTGCAACGGTCTTTGTTCTGATGTGTGGGCAGTTTCTGGTGGTGTGTGGCCGCGTCGTTTGTAGTGGCTGATACGGGCTTGGAATTGTCGTCGGCGGCGCCAGTGTGACCAGTGCAGGACATGGTCGATGAGGTTGGTGCGGGGCCGGGTCAGGCGGGTGGTCAGTCGCCGGATTTCGGGGAGGGTCAGGGCGATGAGCTGGGAGGATCCGTTTCTGCTTTCTCCGTGTCGAGCGCGCGGGCCCGCAGGACGGTCAGGCAGGCGTGGGCGGCCATGGCGAGGGTGATGTGGCGGTGCCAGCCGGGGTAGCGGCGGACCTGGTAGTCGTCCAGGCCGCATTCCTGCTTGGCGGTCTGGAAGCATTCCTCGACGGCCCATCGGCTGCCGGCGACGCGGATCAGTTCGTCGAGTGTGGTCTCGGCGGGGCAGTAGGCGATGTAGTAGGAGATCTCCTGGGTCGGCTGACGCTGCGGCGGGCGATCACCCAGTGTCGGCGGTCTTCGCGGTGCCAGGGCCGGACCTCGACCCTCGCCCAGTCGTAGACGCGCGGACCGTGGGCTCCGTTGCCGCAGGAACGGCGCTTCCATTTCTGCCGCGGCAGGCCGGGAAAGAGCTCGTGGACCCGGTGGTCCATGGCCCACCGGGTGACGACGGTGTCGTGGCGGGTAGTGGCCATGACGTGGAAGACATCGGCCCGCTCGAGCTCGGTCCGCCAGCCTTTGGAGAAGCCGTAGGCGGCGTCCGCGGTCACCCACCGGAACGGGATCCTGTCGGCGATCGCCCGGCGGACCATCGCTTTGGCGGTGACCACTTTCGTCTCGAAGGCGACTATGTCGTCGATGCCTGCGGCTCGGCATCGTTCCCGGTCATCGGTCCATGACGTGGGCAGATACAGACGCCGGTCGATCAGCGTGCGGCCACGTTCGCCGGCATAGGCGAGGAAGACGCCGACCTGGCAGTTCTCCGTCCGCCCCGCCGTCCCGGAGTACTGCCGTTGGACCCCGGCCGAGCGGATCCCCTTCTTCAGGAAGCCCGTGTCGTCCACGATCAGCACTGCCTTCGGGTCACCGAGGTGTTCGACGACGTAATCACGCACGTCGCCGAGGACTTCGTCAGGTTCCCAGTCGCATCGGTTCAACAGCCGGTGCATGCGGTCGGGAGCCGCGTGGCCGGCCTCCTCCGCCAGCGTCCAACCGTTTTTCCGCTCCAACGGGGCGATCAGCCCTGCATATAGGCCAGTGCTGACTCACGCGGCTCCGACCGGGCAAACCGGTGCACGAACCTCTCGTGCAACTCGCCCAGACCCGCCGCCCACCGCTTCACATCACCGAGATCCCCACCCATAACCAGCCCAACGACCAACCTGGCCACCAGTCACACCAAAGACCGTTGCAGTACTAGGACGGGGCCTGCATGTGGTCGGTCTCCCACACGTGGTTGCGCCAACCGCGCGGCCGGGCCAGGAACACATCGTGCTTGCGCGCTGCTCGTTCCCTCCCCGAGGCCCGCCCGCTCCCCTGGTGTCAGGTCCCGTTGGATCGCGCGGTGCAAGGTGGGCAAAGACGGCGGCGGCGCGGCGGGCGGGGACTGCCGGGCAGCGCGGGCGGTCAGCTCACGGTGCACCGCCGCAACGTTGCCCTTCCACAAGGCCAGCAGGCGGCGCACTTCCGGGGTGACAGTGAAGCGGTCCCGGCTCCCGTGCCCCGGGCTCCTCAGCAGCGGCTCCATCGCGCTCAGCCGCGGCCAGCCACCGCCACACCGTGCGCTCGGTCACCTCCAATGACTGAGCCATCAGCCGTACGTGCCGGGTTGTCAGTTTCTGTTCCTGCCGCAGGGCGAGCAGCCTGCGCACGGCAGGGCGGCGCAGCGCCGCCAGGGAGGAAGAAGGCAGGCTTCCCGCGTGTCCCCGCCGTCCCCGTGCGTTCCGGAGAGGAAACGCCCTCAGTCGGCCCAGCAGCGCCGGTCACAGCGGCCCCACGAGTCGTGCGCAGGCCCGCTCCAGCATCCGGCGGTCCACCACCGCCCGGCTCCTGCCGTAGGTCTCGGCGGTCAGGTGCGAGGTCAGCTTCGCCCAGGTCCGGAAGTTGCCGTGGCCCACATGCTCGTCCACCCACGCGACATCGCCCTCGGTCACGTCCTCCCACAGCGGGTGAAAGGCAGCCATCACGGTGGCAACCTCGCGCGGGCCGAGGCGCGGCACCAGCTCCCAGGTCAGCACCCGAGAGGCCAGCGCGGGCACCCGGCGCAGCGCCCGTTCGCTGCCCGCACCCGCGAGCACGAGTGCCGTGTCCGTGTCCGGGTGGTCCCAGAGTCCGCGCATCCAGCGCCGGCCCCGGAAGGCGCTGTGCTTCGTCCAGTACCAGGACGCGTGGCTGTCGTAGCGCGTTCACCAGCGCAAGGTCGGCCTCCCCGCCCGCGCGGCAGACGCCGACCCAGCTCAAGAGCGTCCGCGAGTACCCGGCGCAGTTCGGGAATCGTCGGTGCACACCGACGTGGACCCGGCGGACCCTGGCAGGGTGCGGTAGCTGGGACAGGGCGTACTGCAACGCAACGGTCTTGCCCTGGCCGGCGTCGCTGTACAAGCACGCGACCGCCCCACCGCGGCCGCGTGCGCGACCGTCCGCAGCACCGACCGCACAGCAGGCGTTGGACTACCTGGGCGCCCGGTACCAGGACCGGGACCTGTGCCAGGTGCTTCTGCTCCCGTAAGAACACCTGACCGCCGGTGCCTTTATCGGCCACGACGTTCAGGCCCAGTTCGCTGAGCGGATCCGGCCTGCGCGGACCGGCCACCTCAGGGTCCCGCCCGGTCAGCAATGTCCGCCCCGCCCGGCGGTCCCTACGGATCACCCGGTGCAACGTCGACGCCGACGGCACCCGGCCCTCCGCCGGTGGCGGCCAGCCGGCGCCTCAGCTCGGCAACATTCCCGCCCACCTCACCCAGCAGCGACCACACCTCGTCCGACACCGCGTATCCCTGCCGGACACCGGGTTCCGTCTGGCCGGTCGTCTTGGCTTGCTCCAGCCAGCGCCACACCGTACGTTCCGAGACACCGGTCATGTCAGCGACCGCCCGCACATGCCGGGTGGAGAGCTCTCCCGCTTGCTGCTTCTCCAGCAGCCGGCGTACCACCAACCCCTGGGGAGCCCTGCCCACGGCCGGCTCCTACGTTTTGATCCACCCACGATCACAACGTCCGAGCCCACCTCAGCGGATAAAAACTCTCGAACCTGAGACAGCATCACCCGCCATGAGATAAAGCCTCACGACAGCGATCCCACCCGTCAGCCTCTCGCCTCGTGACAGCGACACCCTCGCCCACACACGACCACTGACCAGCCCCAACAACCCCGTTCAGAACGATCAGCACCCACTCTCACCACCACCGACACCAAACCGAAAGATCGCAGGAGATGGATGGAAAACAGACCAGTCGCAACCACCATCCTCATAAACAATTCTGAGAACACATCAAAACCAGCCCGAATAAATTCCGGAACAACCCCACACCACCAACAAAACACCAACCAATTCCACCCCGAAAAGCAGCATCCACCCTTCCACGCTAAATATCCCGCATACGCGGGGAGCAGATGGTGGCGAGCGGGGCAGGACCCATTCCCGGGGTCATCCCGCATACGCGGGAGCAGTAAATCAGCGTCGGCCACGCCGGCACGGCCGTGGGTCATCCCGCGTGCGCGGGGAGCGAACTCCTGACCTGCAAAGCTACCGCGCCACCCCACACCCTGACACACTTTCACCGAAACGGACATACGGGACTGTTCGGTGAGAACAGGCTAATCCGCACACCCCATACCCGGCCCCGCCCAATCTCGCCGTACAAACCGGAGATGAGAGCCAGCGCGGTAGCCCCGGCCCAGAGAACGGCCGGCCCCACGTTCTCCACGAAGACTGCGCCCGGCACCGCCGAGGACCCACACCGCGGGTAACTGGCCCAGCATCCCAGCCACCCTCCCAGCCAGGACTGGCAAGCACCGCCAGGAACACACACGACCAGCCACCGCGCCCCTTCGCGCTCCTGATATACCTTCACCGAACCGGACATAGCAGCCAAATTGTGCGCATGTTGTGCCCGGTGGCTTCTTCTACTTGGTGATGACAGGGTCGAGCCACGCGCCGATGCTTCCACTGCAGTCATCAATGGTCAGGGTGACGCGGAACGCCCCGCTGAGATCCACGGTCGCCTTCTGCGCGCTCTCTCCCACCCCATGGTTCGTTGGAAGCGCGTACGGTCATCCACGGAGATGGTGAATTCCGCACTGGATCCGGTGGGGCTGTCGTCAGAGATACCGATCCCCGCCACCAGCGACTTGTACGTGCGGTCCAGCTGCCATGTCGCGACGGTTCTCTTGCAGTCAAAGGGCCCGTCGCCGGAGCCACGTAAGGCGATGGGATATTCGCGCACGTTCACCTTCTGAGCCCCTGCTTGGTAACCCTGGCCCTCGAACGCCGGCAGGTCCGTGACGAGCGACTTGCCCGAGCGCGGAGACGAGTCGTACAGCGAAGACGGGCCCGGAGGCGAAGAGGCATCCTCGCTCGGCGCCTCCTCTGTAGTCGGTGATGCCTCTGTGGTCGGTGCCGCGCTGGACGGGACTGGGGCGGTGGGGCTGAGCGTGGCCGACACCAGGGTGGTGGGGGTCGCGCCACGGGACTCTCGGAAGTGACGCTGAATGACATTGACTACCTCGATTTGGATTACTGAATAGGAGCGGAAAGCATGACCACTCAATTCCCGGCTGAGCCGAGGCACGATGGTTGTCACCAAGGCAGGCTTGTTGTCACCAGGACGGCCGGACCGGGTACGCGGGGCTGGAAGCTGTTGTCCTGTTGCATGAGGCTGGCGGATTCTCGCTCGTTCTCATTTGAGTTGGCGGATTCTCATCGCGTCACGGGCTGAGCGGGGTTCCCTGCGTCATGGCGCGGCACGCCCGTGAGGTCACCTGACAACAGCGAGGTCAGCGATAGGAGTTGATCTCAACCTGGGTTGAGGTTCTAGGTTTGCCCCATGGACACCATGAACTCCACTCTCCCGCCAACGACGCTGACGAGCAGCGGATCCGCGAGTTGGTCGCGCGGTCCCAGAAGGCGCAGATCGACCCGGACGCGCTACCTGCGCTGCACGCCGCAAACTTGGTGATCGTCAACTTGGCTGGGCGGCGCCTCTTCGGGCGTGATGCCTTCGCTTCGGCTATGGCCGAAGCGCTCTCTCCCACTCAAAGACATCCGGACCTCGCTGGAGATCGACGATATTCGGTTCACCACCCCCGACGTGGCCATCGTCAGCCTCACCAAGACCGTCTACGACGAACGGCACGAGGCGGAGGGCTCGTCCGAGCTGCCCTCCGTCGGTGTCACGACCTATGTTTTGACCCGACAGGGCGACGACTGGCTCATCGCCCTGTCCCAGACGACACCGGCCCGCTGAGCTAACCAGGGGCGATATCCGCGAATGCCATGTCATTTGAGAATCCGAACCATCAGCGTTCTCAGACGACATAGCGACTCCTCTGGCCGAAAGCCCGCCGTCTGACGGATGCCCTGCGACAGGACAGCTGTGCCAGACCCCGTGATCTGTGACGTGCTGTAACAGTGGACCGTTCGTAGAGCTGGTGTGGCTCCCACGACAGTCTGAAACTCATCAGATTCTCGCTTCCGGAACCCACATTGACGCCCCGGCGTCCAGCTCCATGACATACGGCCGCCGATCATCAGGGAGAGCACGTGGCGAACAAGGACTGGAATAGAATCATCAATTCAGTCTGCTCCGACAAGTCGCGCATAATCTTGCATGTGGAGCCGATGAAGTTTTCAAACTCCAGACAAAGCCCCCAGCCATCCGACACGGAGAGAAGTGCCCAGGGGAGCACTGGGCACATCCTTTCGAGTATCAAACGAGCCGTGACCGTGTCGGCCCCATAGGTTTCCAATATTTCTTCTGGGCTCTTACCCAAGGAAATAGCCAAACAGAAGTGATCAGAATTTTCGAGAGCCCAGGAACTGGTCATCAACTTTCCCTTCATTTGATTGCCGGCCTCGCCTTGCGCGAGCGAAGACGAGGCCAGCGGTGATTCTCGACCACGCTGAAGTGACCTGGCGCGGAAGCGTTGGTCGCCGCCATGCCGAGACTCGGGACCCTGTCATCAGTGTCACGGACGTCCCCGCGCGGTGGCCTTCTGGACCGCGGCTCTGGACCTGGTCGCCACGGAGGAGTGGCAGAGCGAAACATGGCGGACCCTCAACCGTGCGGACGGCTCCGGGCGGGCCCTTGCCCTGATGCTCAGCACCTCCCCGGCCGAACCGCATCCCCGCCTCCACCTGGACCTGTACACGGCTACGGTGAAGGAACAACAGGCAGAGGTCCGGCGACTGGTCGGTCTCGTGCGCGGGCCATCGACTGGGGCCTCTACCCGCCCGAACCGGACTTTATGGTTCTCGCCGACCCGGATGGCAACGTCTTCTACGTCGCGACCTGAGCCATGCACCCAGCGTGGGCACCGGCCGACGCCCTGACGAATTCCTCAGAGCCTGTTTTCGATCTACTGAGCTGAGTCTTCCCAGGTCAGGAATCGAACAGGGGATGAGATCGGCGTCCGTTGGCGAGGCAGATCGGCGTGCTGAGAAGGACCAGCCAATCGGCCGCGGCGGGCTGGAAGTCGAGGACGCTGGAGAACGAACCGGTGATCGGCAGCAGGGTGCGGTGCGCGCGGACCGAGTGGTTCCACTGGCAGTTGGCGGCGATCTCGCCAGGGTGGGTGGTCAGCCGGTAGCCGTTGAGGCCCTGTTCTCGTATGGCTACCGCCAGGTGGCGTGTAGCCATACGTAACTGCCTTAGCCCACCCTTCCCTTGAGGCTAGACTTCGAAGCCGCGCACAATGCACGGCTAATCGGCCAAACGGGCTCTGGGGGCAATCCTGATCACGGGACCGGAAGCGACCATCGTTACGCGAGCCAGCGGAGCAGTCGTCCGTGGCGTTATGAAGCAAGTGACAGATACCCCGACTGGCCGTCGCTTCACGCAGGACTGATGGAACTATCCGCCATTCTCACCGAGTGGATTGTTGGTGCTCGCGAGACGCATCGGCTGATCCAACAACGAATTGAAGGCGAGACGCTCCGTCGGCAAAGAGTCTGGATGGTGACCGCCAGGACCGGCCGGAACCTCAGGGGCATGGAGTACAGCAACGTCTACCGCATCGATTCCATCAAAGGAGACGTCAGCGACCAGTTGGAGCCCAAAGTATCGCTCGTCAAGAACTTGACCCCAAGCAACGACGGGCTGCTGGAAGACGCAACTTGCGTAACGTGATGAACGTGTACTGCCCTGAACTGCTTGGTGACTTCGAAGCTGCTGTTGAGCAGCGGGTCGAGTGGGTCGAACTTAACCGCTCCGTACTCATTCAGGCCCTTGGCTCAGAGGCGGCCGATGAACAGTCGCTGGTCACGTGGGAGCGCGAGGCGGAGATGACCCGGCAGGGACTGGTGGACATTCAGGCGCAGTTGATCGACTTCATCACCGACACTTTTCCCGCGCAAGTGCGTTCCCCATGGGGCTAACTTGACCGCATAGACCCCTACGCGGTGTCAGCAGACGTTCTGCGGCCCCTCATGCCGCCGCTGACCGCAAAGGACAGAGCCCCAGCCTCTCCAGCATCTACCGGGCGCTGGCCGAGCACGAGAAGACCCAGGCATACCCGGAGGCCGTCGAAACGGCGCACGCCGACTTCGCCGCCCTCCAGCAGCGCGACCCCAGCCCCGAGTAGTTACTCAGCGCTACACACCACCTGGCGGTAGCTATACGAGAACAGGGCCGTTGAGGGCTGCTGACCAGCCCGGATGCGGGTCCGGTGGCCGATCCGCCGACGGACCGCCGAGGGCCGTGGGAGGGTGGGAGTCGAGCGGTTCTCGGCGGAGTCCGGGGTGCTCTTCGCGAAGTGCCTCTCAGTGCCCGATGGGGCGCGAGGCTCGCTCTGACCGGCCCGGCGGGACTGTCTCTGGGTGATGCGCCTGGTCATGAGAGTGATCGCCGCCCAAGTGATCAACGACTCCGAGTGCTGGATCAGCCGTTCGTAGTCGCGTGCGTGCCGTCGGGCATGCATGATCCAGGCGATCGACCGCTCGACCACCCAGCGGCGTTTGATCACGACGAAGCCCTTGACGCCCTTCGGCCGGCCCACCGTTTTCAGGGTCAGGTTCAGGCGCTTCTTCGCCCAGCCGCCCAGCTTGGGCCCCGCGTAGCCGGAGTCGGCCCAGACGATCGTGATCTCCGGGTGCATCAGGCGGAGCCGGAACAGCACTTCCTTGGCCGCGTCGCGGTCGGTCACGTCGGCCGGGGTGACCATGACGAACAGCGGCAGGCCGTGGGTGTCCACCACCAGGTGGCGCTTGCGGCCGTTGATCTTTTGCCGCCGTCGTAGCCGCGCGAGTCCTTCCCGACCGTCTCGGCGGCCTTCACCGACTGCGAATCGATGACGGTGGCGACCGCCCCGGGCGCGCGGCCCATGTCGCGGCGGACCCGCTCGCGCAGCCGGTCACGGATCTGACCGATCACCCCGGCCGCCGCCCAGCGGGCCATGAACCCGAAAACGGTGCGCCAGGGCGGGAAGTCCTTCGGCAACGCACGCCACTTGCAGCCCGTGTCCACGACGTAGCGGATCGCGTCCACGATCTCGCGGCGCGGGTGCTTCTCCGGCCGCCCGCCGGCCCGGGTTTCGCAGGCCGGGGTGGGCAGCAGGGGTTCGATCAACGCCCATTCGTCGTTCCAGGTGTCCGAGGGATAGCAACGGCGGCGGGCCACGAGCGTCCCTCCTCGGCTCGAGTCGGTCCGGCCGCCCGTAGGCGGCCGGACCCGGTAATCGGTCAGGCGTCGCTGTAGTCGGCGATCACGTCGAGCGTGGACTCCACCGAGCTGAGCTGGGTGTTCAGGTGCTTGATCCACCGGCCCTTGGGCTGCTGGACGGCGTGCGGAGCGACCACCGCGGTAATGAACCGGCGGATCTCGGTGAGCTTCTCGCGGATCACCGAGACCTCGTATGCTTGCAGCTCAACGGGGTCGGAGCAGAACCGGTAGCCGTCCGCCCGAGTCCAGATCAGCGGCGGCCATTCCCTCTCCGTGATGATGTCTCGCAGGCAGGCCAGGCCCGAGCGGGCCTGACTTCTGCTCAGTTTCGTGGCCCGGCCCAGCTGGTCGAAGGTCAGACCGGCCGGCCGCGCCTCGAAGAGGACGAAGCGGATGGTGTCGGCATGCCGCTCGGCAGCAGCCGACTTGCGCTCGGAGGCGCGGGGCATCGCCTAGTCACCCTGCAGCATGCGGGCCAGCTCGCAGTCGACATCGACTTTCCCGGTGTCGACCGCAGTCTCGATCCAGTCGAGCGTCGCCCGCACCCGCGCGACGTTCTCGTGAATGATCACGCGCTCGTCGTCGCTGAGCTGCCGGTCCCGCAGGCCCGGACGACCCGGCCGGAAGAGGCGACGAACGCGTGGCAGGCGGTGATCAGGTCCAGAAACTCCACCGACCGGTCGATCCCGCGGATCGCCGGAGCAACGGGCTGGTCTGCTCGAAGCTTCGCGGCCTGCCGGCCGCGCTCGGTCTGGGCGTTGTTGACCTGGTGGCGGGCGGTGTCGTCGGACATCGCCCGGAACGCGACGTCCGGGCGCCGCAGCAGGCCGGTGGTCACCTCCGCCGCGACCCCGTCGTCGCGGGTGAGCTCTCGACCACCCTGACCTTGTCGGTCTGGGCGACCTGGGCGACCACCGCCGGCCTGCGCAAGAAGTCCGGGGTGACCGCGGCGGCCACCTTGTCATCACGGGTCAGTTCTTCGACCGCCCGAACCCGGTCATCCTCCTTGACCTGGGCGACGACGGTCGGGCGCCGCAGGAAGTCGCCGGTCACCGTCGCGGCAACTTCTCGTCCCGGGCCAGCGAGTGGATCGCGCTGACCTTCTCCTGCGGCGTCACCGGCTTCGTGACCTGCCAGCCGACCCGCCGCTTCGCCTCGTCCGGTGTCCACCGCGACTTGCCCTCCGGTGGGGTGAGGACTGCGGCGAACCGCTCCTTCTCGTTCTCGATCCGCCCCAGGATGCGGTGGATCGACCAGGACACCTCAGCCTGCCGGCGGTCCTTGGGCCACTTCGCCGCCGTCCAGCGCAGATTCGACAGGGTCTTGTAGGACAGGCCGATGTCCTCCGCCAGGCGGAACAGCGACTCCTTCACCGTGAACAGCGTCTCGGACTTCTCCTGTCCGCCGGCCTCGCGTATCGGCTCGATCTCCAGCGCGCGGTCGCCGATCGTGAACTGGCCCCGCGACTGGGCCTCCACCACTTTGCGCAGTTCCGCCACGATCTGCTCGTAGCGATTGCCGCTGACGCTGCCGACCGTGTCGTCGGTCTTCTCGATCTCCTCGGGCATGGTTCAACCACCAACCCGCGTGCCGGGCACGGCCGTTGACCGTGACAAGGATCCGACCCGCTTCCACGAGCAGAGTCGAGCCACCAATGACATGGACACAACAAAACCACTCAGATGAACGGAGTTGACCGATTCCGACCGACCGAGTCGTTCGCTCAACGGTCACTGTGACCGTTCGCCGAACGAATCTGGCCGAGCCCTCCAGGCCCTCATCACGCACCGCCGCGAGCAGTAGACGGCATTCGAACGCCGATCCACCCCGGCCACCCACCACTGATCGCACTCCGGGCACTCGACCCGGCCAGCGCCGCTGATCTCGGCCGCCACCCGCTTCCGCAGCCGCCGTTCCACCCGCCACTGCCTGGCACGACACGTCGTCGAGCAGAACACGGCATCGGGCCGCGCTGCCGGCCTCAGCCGATCACCGCAGCCCTTGCACTTCCGCTCTCCAACCCGCCCGGCGCCCTTCGACACCGACCCAGGTTAGGGCTCCAGGCTACCCAGAATTGGGTTCAGACACAGGCACTCATGACGGCCACTCAGGTGGCCGGGTGCCCGCATCGGATGTGGACCTGGGTTCGCCCTTGCCTTTCCTGTCGTGCGATGCTGAACAGCACGCGCATCATGACGGGTAGCGAGAGAAGCGCAGGGTGAGGGCAGTGCGGCGGCGGGCGGGGCCATCATGTGGGATCGGTTCGCGGCATCCGATCCGGGACTGCTACGGCTCACCGCGGGCTGCGGACCGTCTCGGCGGTCGCGCTCACCCTGGCGGTCCTGGTCCCGTTCGACATCGATGTCACCCATGTGGTCGGCGGTGCGATGACAGCGATGACCGCCACCTTCGCGATCAAGGACACACGTGTACGCGACCAGGCGGTCACCCTTGCTCTGGCCTGCCGGTCGCGCTCGTCGCGACGTCGTTGGTGCGCTGCTGACCTCTCAGGTCATCGTGGGCGACCTGTTCTTCGTGGCCTCATCTTCGGCGCCGTCTACTGTCGGCGCTTCGGTGAACGTGGTACCGCGCTGGGCCTCATCGGCTTCCAGATCTACTTCCTCTCGTTGTTCGTCGGGGCAGAGACGAGTAGCCTGCCGACGCTCTGGCTGGCTCTGGCCGTCGGGTTCGGCTGCAGCGCCGTGGTGCGGTTCGCCGTCGTTCCGGAAACGCCGCAACGCGTACTGACACGGCTTCGCGACGCTTTCCGGACGCGCGTCGCTCAGCTCGTCTCCATGCAGATAGAGCTGCTCGACGCCGGGCCCGAGCAGCTGGAGAAGGTTCTCGACGACATGCGGCGGCGCACCGCGCGACTGCACGAAGCCGCTCTGATGATCCAGGGCCGCCTGGAGGAAGGCACGCAGGACGCCAACCACGCGGCGCTGCTGCAACGCCGGTCGCGGACGCCGAGATCTCCACGGAACGCCTGGGCATGCTGCTGCTCAATGCCCGCAGCGCCGAGCGTGCGGACACACTCACCCTTCATCTGCCGCAGGCGCCCGTGCCGCGCACCGGGGACTGGAGGCCGGCCGAGGACGACGCGACCATGGCCCTGCGCCGGGATCTGAAGGCTCTGCACCTCCTGGTCAGCAGGCCCGCCTCGAACGACGAGGGCACGGCTGTGGCCCACATACGCAACAGGCTGCTCGGCTACCGCGACGAGGAGAAGCTTCCGCCAGCGCCCGCAGGCATCCAGGACGCCTTCCGCGGCATCGGCGAAGCGGCCCGCTCCGTCCTGGGGCTGCGGCTCGCGCTGGACGGACCGCAGGACGAGTCCGACGACTCGCCGGCGACCACCCGTTCCCGCGAGGAGTTCGACGCGGAGGACATCGCGCTCGCCTCTCCCGAGGAGTCCGAGGTCGAGGAACGTACCGGCCTGCAGCGTCCCACCACGAGGGCGGCCTTCCAGGTGTCGGTGGGCTCGGTCCTGGCCATCATCGGCGGCGAGTTCCTCTCCAGTCAGCGCTGGTACTGGGCCGTTCTCACCTGCTGGGTGGTCTTCCTCAACACCGCCTCCACCGGCGAGATCCTGGTCAAGGGCTATCGGCGGCTCCTGGGCACCCTTCTGGGCGCCGTGGCCGGTGTCGCGCTGGCGGGGCTGGTCGGTGACCGCACCTGGGTCGCGTTCGCGCTGGTCCTCGTCTTCATCTTCGCGATGTTCTTCACCGCTCCGCTGTCGTACGCGGTCATGTCCTTCTTCGTCACGGCCATGCTGGGCCTGCTCTACACCCTTCTGAACTCGTACAGCTTCGACGTGTTGGTCCTGCGTATCGAGGAGACCGCGATCGGCGCCGCGTGCGGTGTCATCGCGGCCGTACTGGTATTGCCGGTGCACACCGACCGGCGTACCGATGAGCAACTGGGTACCGTGCTGGACCGTCTGGGTGACGTCGTGTCCGCGGCAGTGGAGCAGCTCAGCGGCGGGCCCGCGTCCGACCTGCTCGGCAAGGCCCGCGGTTTGGACACTGCACTGGACGAACTGCGGGATTCCACCAATCCGTTGACGTACCCGATCACCCGCTGCGCGGCCGGCGGCAGACCGTCCGTTATCTGGTGGCACTTCTGGAGACGTGCGCTTACCACGCCCGCGCGCTCGCGGCGACCGCCGAACTCGTGCCGCACAGCAAGTCCGTCGCGGCCGATCCGCGCCTGGACGGGCGGGGCGGCGTATCGCCCACAACATCGAGGTACTCGCCGCGCACGTCGAGGACGAGCGGGCCGGGGCGAGGTCCTGTCAGGTGCCAGCATCGCCTCGACACTGCAGGACGACGGGTCCGGCACCCTGCCGTCCGGCTCGGTGACCTTCCGCGTGCTGCGCCACCTGCAGCGTCTCGACGAGGGAGTGGTGGGGCTCGCCCGCCCCTTGGACGTACCGGTATCCGAGCGCTCCGGGGCCCAGGGCGATCCTCGCGGTCAAACCCTCGGCCAGGGGCCTGATCTCTCCACGGCCGCCGGGCGAAATGACCCGCACGGTACGCACCAAACGCGCCGCCGTGTGGCATAGACCGCCCGCCCCTGGCGCTGGATTGCGCCCGGAACGGTCAGGGAAGCCGTAGGGCGCCCAAGCTCGGCTCGAAGGGAGCACGCCTCGTGACGCTCGTAGCGCCACTCCCCATCCCCGGAGCAGCAGGCTCGGGCCCGCTGCTGGGTCACGCGATACAGCTCATGCACGACAACCTCGGCTTCATCGCCTCACTGCACATCAATTACGGCCCGCTGGTCGAGATCACTCTCCAGCCCTGCACCCGCACACTGATCGTCCAGGACCCCGACCTCATCCGTAGCGTGCTCACCGACCTCGCGCCCGGTCTCGGCAAGGAACGCTTCTTCGAGAAGACGGGCCAGCTGCTGGGCGGCTCCGTCGTCACCGCCGCGGGTCCTGCCGGCGGACGGCCCCAACAGGGAATGCGTCGATTCCTGACCCCTGCCCCGTCGCAGAACCGGCATCATCGACGCATCGTCGCGACAGCAGTTACTGCCGACCGCGCGAGGCACTTGCCGCGCCGGGATGTCGTTGTCGACGAGAACGGAGACAACTCGCCGACGCCCGGCAAGCTGTTTCACTACAGTCGGCTCATGACAAATGACGGCGTAGTCGTGGATGAGGCGATCCGTGCAGCGTGGGACTCGTACCGGGTCCTGGAGAAGCGCACTTCCGCCGAGGAGCGCCACCAGGCACAGCAGCGGGTCCAGGCCGCGACGGACGCCTACGGGCGTGAGGAGGTGTCCCGGGCACAGTCTTCCTGGTGGGTGTGCTGACCGGATATCTGATCGTCGAGCAGGAACGTGGTGAGGATCGTCTGGATCCGCTCAGCGACCTGATCCCCGCTGTGATCCGTAAACTCCCCGCCTTCGAGATGGCCGACCCCGCTCAGGTTCCTATGGTCACCGGTGTCCTGATGGCCGCGGCGATGGGCATGGACACCGTGGCGTGGCGCGACCAGTTCGGACAGATCCCGCCGAAGGAAGCCCTGGTGCACACCTTCGTACTGTGGCTCCTCGCCGACCTCTTCGACTCCACGACCGAACACCCCGGCACCATCGACCAGCTCATGAGAGCAACCTTCGACTCCATGGCCGCCGAACACAGCTGACGTGCAGACGGTGCCCGACACGGCATCCGCAGCCGTTGGAGCTGAGACGGGAAGCGCGGCGAACGACCGGGCCGAACCTGGCGATTATCAGCTCCCATCCGGTGACTGGCCGATGCCGGTGAGGTGCGAGGTGTCGAGCAGCGGTAAACAGCATGAGCAACGAGCCGTACGCCCGAAGGCAGCACCCGGGCAGTCGGCGGCGCCAGTGCGCCGCGACCGCGCTACCTGGTCAGGTGGCCGAGGGCGGCGGATACGTGGTCGCTCAGTTCCTTGATCTGAGCGTCGGTGTACCAGGCTCTGCTGTAGGTGAGATCGACGGCCAGCCGTGCCTGGTAGCGGCTGACAACGGCGAAGATCATCGGTACATGGCCGAGCGGAGCCAGGCGGACGTTACTGATCCGCAGCCCCTCGGGCAGGACGGGTTCGGTGATGGTGCCCACGTTGGTGATGACGAGGCTGGGCGGGTGCTGGTCGAGCATGTAGGGAAGGCCGCCAGCTCCATCGCCGCGGCACCACTGTCCAGGTCGGCCCGCAGCAGGGCGGCCAGGTCCTGCCCGACCGCAGCAGGGCAGGCCTCCTTGCTGACCTCCAGGCCAATGGAGGTGGTGGTCGCTGCGGACTGCAGGACCTCAGCCGGCAGGACCGGGGTGAGCCGGCGGCGCATATCGACCGCGGTGGTGCACAGCAGCCGCGCCAGGCCGTCTTCCTGAGTTCGCAGCAGGGAGCGCAGACCGGTCAGCAGCACACCCGAGACCAGGGCGTTGACCGAGAGCGAAGCCTCCCGCGCACACTGCACCAGCCTCTCGCAACGGACGACGCCGAGATCGATACCGACGATACGGAAACTCAGGTCCTCCCGGGGCCTCCGTCATGGGAGGCAAGGGCAGGCACGAGCGCGGGCGGCCTCTCGGCATCCAGCCGCCCGCGCTCGGCCACGAAGTCCCGCAACTGTCCGGAGGTGAAGCGGGAGGCGAGCAGGTCGTCCAGGGCCGGTCCCAGTACCGGCCGGATCAGGCCGGCCAAGACCGGCCGACCAGTGGCCAGGGAGGTGTAGGTGTCCCACAGGCACTGATGGAGAGACAGGTAGCTCATCCCGTCGACGAACGCCCGCGGCAGACTCATCACCACCCGGGTACGTTCCGGCCCGCGCACCACGGTCACCCGCAGCAGCGGCCCCGGTCCCACACGAGTGGAGTACTGATCTCCTCATCGAAATCGGCACCGTGCCCCAGAACGAGCCCTGGGGCACTGTCTGCAATGAGGACCATCAGCTGTTTCCCGAGCCCCTGGATGATCTTTCCGGTGAGCAGCGGGGTACGGGCTTGCAGATGGATCAGGGCCTGTGCGAGGACAGCGTCGTCCAGGTCACCCTCCACGTCACAGCACAAGACAACCCGGACACCGGCCGCAGCGATGGCCGCCTCGTGCGGCGCGAGCAAACGCTCCATGATTAACCCTCTCCCAGGACCGCTGCACCATCGCGCAACAGGGCAACGTTCCGGAACCGAAGAGCCTCATGTCCCTCGAACGGATGAATACTCCGAAAGACGAACACGAAGCCTGCACACCGACACCGGCATATCCCCTGCGCGACGACACGAAGAAGGAACTCATACCCCAGCTCTTCCCCGACCAACTCACCAGCGCAGGTGAAGGGCCACAGCCCACCTCCATGTCCGTCGGGCACAACGCACACGAAGGCCCCAGACACCGGCGGCCGCACTTGCTGCGATCTCTCGGTCTGGATGTTGAGCCACGGCCTGACCGGAACAGGACGCCCGTCCGGCGTCGCGCACGCAGTTCAGCGCCAGGCTCCAACCGATCCGTTCGGCCTAGGGTTGGGCTGCCAGCAACTCCCGCATCCGGGCGTCGGCTTTGGCGAAGGCCGCCTGTCTGTGATCGAACTGCGTCTCCCGCTTGTCGAACCGCAGGTCGTCGTACTCGCTGCCGAAATGTGCCTCCAGCGCTCCGAAGACGACGACCCGCCAGGCCAGGAAGAGCGCCGCCATCGGCGCCGCTGCAACTCGAGGTCGTCAGAAGAAACCATTTGATGGGTACTTCAACGCCTGCCAACGCGATCGGCAGTGCGTAATTCCCATCGAGTCGTAGACCAGCTTCATCGTCCCGGGCAGTTACTCGTGACGATCTGGACCTCCGTGCCGGCCTTGAGTGAGTCACCCTCCGAATCCGGGTTCTTGGGGCCCACCGCGCCCACCGGCACCCCGTTGCCCAGGACGAGGTTCCCGGCCCGCATCTCCTTCTCGTAGTAGTCGCTGATCCCGTCGTTATCGGTGTCCTTCGACAGGTCGATTTCCTCAACGGAATCCTTGCGGAAGGTGTGGTCCCACTCTTTGTCGAAGACCCTGTCCACGGCGCTCTTGACATAGTCGAGCGTCCAGTGATGGCCGCCGGGCATACCCGGTCGTCACGCCGGGTTGTGGCACATCCGCAGACACAGGACGAGGACACGTACCTCGTTGAACGCCCGCACATCCGGGCGAGCGCCCATGCCGGACCTCGATTGGATCACCCTCCTGGAGTCATTCCTGACCTCGGCCCGCGAAGCGGGACGAACTCCGTGAGGGGCGCCGCCCTGGAGGAGGCCACTCGCTCTCTGGTCTCGGCGTGCTTCGGCTCTCAGCAGGTGTCCGAGGTCCTCACGGCCACAAGCGCGTCGTGCGCGCCGGCAGAAGCTGAGTACCTTGCGCTTTCGCGCACTTCGCGCCGGCTGAGCGCTTGTCTCCTCCCAAATCCGGATGCGCCGCGTGCCCCACGAGGGATGCACTGCCGCCGTCCAGCGGTGCGTCCTCGCGGGGCACTCATTACCCTCGGAAACGTCAGGCCCCTCCGCCGCCTGATCCCGGCCGGCAAGAACCACCAGGCCTCCGATGACCGCAAGACTCATGAGGGCCACACCGAACACCGTGGCACCGGCAGTCAGGCCCACCGCGTCACTGAGATAGCCGGCGGACACAGGCAGGATCCCAGCGAGGACGTAACCTCCCACGTTGAGTGCAGCGTTGGCCTCCGCGAGGCACTGGGGAGGGACGCTGGTATTGAGCAGCGACAAGCCGCCGAGCTGCCCCATACCCTGGCCGGCCCCGGCGAGCAATGCCGAAGTGACAAGGATCGGAACCGACGAGACGTGCACGGCGATGATCAGCGTGATCATGCTCACCGTGGTGCTGATCGCGCCGGTCGTAGGATGATGCGCCGGCGTAGACGCTGGACGGCGAACTGCACTCCGGTGGCAGCAAGGAACATGGCGAATGCCATGACGCCGGCGATGATCCGGCTGGTGGTGCCCAGCAGCCCCGACAGAAGCGAGGGGCCGAGCGAAAGCACGAAGGAGGTAGCGGTGATGCCGGGCGCGAACACGGCGATTCCCTGGATGAGTTGACGGCCGCTGCCTCGCGGCACGGCGGGTACGCGTACCCAGGCGCCTTTCGCGGGCGATGTGGGGCGCTGGACCGGCATGCGGAGCACTGCGAGCACTGCGGTCACGAGTAGTGCGGCCTCGACGACGAAGACGGTGACGGTCGGCGCGGGCAGGGCCTCGGAAAGGACGCCGGCCAAGAACGGGCCGAGGCCGGCGCCGAAGACCATCGCACACGAGGCGAGCAGGGCGGCGATCCGCTTGCGTTCGGGACCGGCTACGTCGGTCACCGCAGCCATTCCGGCCGAGACCACAGCACCAACAGCGATGCCGGTGAACAGCCGGGCCGCGATCAGCGCGGTCACACTGGCGGCAGTCGCGAAGATCAGACATGCGACCAAGGCGAGCGCCAGTGCGGGCAGCAGTACGGGCTTGCGCCCGATTCGGTCGGAGACCACACCGGAGACGAGGAGCGAGCCGAGGAGGCCGACGATGTAGAACGCGAACACGACAGCCAGGGTGCCCTTGGAGAAGCCGATGTCACGCTGCCACAACGCGTACAGCGGGGTGGCCGCGTTCGAAAGGATGAAGACGGCCGTGACCGGCCACGCGGCCAGCCATACCCACCACAGCGGAGGGCGGCCCGCCCGCCGGTCTTCACGGGTCACCTTGCCGCCCCCGCCGACGGCATGGACGGATGCGGTCCGGGTCCCGGACATGATTGCTCCTCCCGACTTCCTTCGGTACGAGTAAAGTCGAACTTAGCATGCAGTACGATGAAAGTCGTACATGGGAATCGACTCATGAGGAGTTACCAAATGCCGCCGACCGCGGGCACCACACCCGTCATCGACAAGGCACTCCCGGAACCGCCCGGCCTGCCCGAACCTCTCCCGGAACCAGCGGTCGAAGGCCTGCGCCTGGAGGCCGTGCTCGCTGCGCTCAGCGACCCACTGAGGCTGACAATCGTCCGCAAACTCCTCCTGGAGTCGGAACAGTTCGACCACTCCTGCGGCTGGTTCGGCTTCGACCGCCCCAAGTCCTCGCTCACACACCACTTCAAGGCACTGCGGGAGGCGGGGTCACGCGCCAGCGCCAGTACGGGCTCGAGCGCCGCAGTCACGTACGCATCGACGACCTCAACGCCCGCTTCCCCGGCCTCCTCCAACTGGTCGCGGCCTGGAGCCCCGGGCATAAGGAAGCACCTCCAACGGATCCGACTCCCACCCGTTGCACACTGGGCCCATACCTGACGGCCCAGTTCGTTAGCCATGGGGCCGTGGAGATCCGACGAATGCGGAGTGGGATCGACTGGAGCCGCCCTTACCTCCGGGTGGTGCGCGTGGAGGTAGACGGAGCAGTCACCGTTGGGTGATCAACGGGGTTCTCTACTGAGTGCGGACCGATGTGAGCGCACCTTCCGTGGCGGGTGGCGGCAGCGTGTCGATGCCGTGCGGCACCAGCAGTGGTCCAGCCTGGCCGCGATTCGTGCCAGGCAGCGTGCCGAGCAGGAGGCTGCCACGGCCAGTCGTCACACCGGGGCAGCGAGTTCAGGCCTGTCGCCACAAAGGGATCTTGGACACCCTCGCCCCTCTGACGGGCCGCAACTTCGGATCAACTCGTCCAGTGGGGACGCGGTAATCACCGCACTCGTTCAGGATGCTGAGGGGCTTACGGCTACCGCAGGTGAGCCCAAGGCTTCGGGGTACACGTTCCCCTCCAGCGACCTGTTCGGCGACTCTGGACCCTTTGATCACCTTTTCGATGGATCCGAGTCTCCAAAGCACAAATCAGCCGCCCAAACCGCCTTGTGTCTGCAGCGCCAGCTCCTCGCGCAACACCCCAGGAAAGTGGAGTCGTGCGGAGACTTCTGCCTGCGTAAAGCCTGAGCTCCCCAGCTGGATACGGATGAACGTTCCAGCGAAATGGCGGGCGAGGTCGAGTCGCGACTGGTCAGCGGGCACGAAGTGCACGCGACAGCTCTGGCCATCCACGGAGTCACCGGGGCGTGGTTTCACTGCGTCCGTCAAGGTGTCTGCCCTCCAGGGCAGACACCTTGAGGTCCCCGCCTACTCGGAACGGGGTGAAGCCCTCCGGCTGCGCTTCAGGCTCCACCTAACTGTCCGTCATCCTCGTTGGGCCTACGGCAATCAGGGTGACGGAACCAGCGTAGCGAAGAAGGGAAGTGTCACCGAGGCGGGCCCTTCCTCGGGGATGTAGGAACGTGCCACTGATACTCCCGCCGCCCCAGCCTCACAGGCGTTCCCATAGGTCTTCCCATCGACACCAACCACCGGATCGTAGACAAGCGTACAGATCACGGGCAAGAGCGGGGCGGCTCAATGGGAGCAGCAGACGCCACTCCAGCCCCACTCACTAGAACACTGCCCACGCCGATCACAACTGCAAGGGTCTTCCTCATGGCGAACATCAATCGGTCTCCTTTTCGGTGGGCGGCCCTGCCGGAAGAGCAGAGTCTTGACGCCGCGGTGAAGTTGATGATGGGGCGCCTGCTCTTCCCAACCCAGAGCCACGACCAAAGGAACCGCTGCATCCCTCTATCGGATGCCGATTCCACCCGGACTGCGCAGCGCGCCAGCCTGGTATTGACGCAGGGGAATCCTTCGGCTGCATTCCCGGCAGGCTGAAGGACTCGTCGGCGCGCCTGAAGGGTCACCGCTATCTGCGACGACGCCAGATCAAGCACACCATCCCCGAACCGAAGGACGAGCGGACCAATTGCAAAGCCCGCGGAAACAAGGGTGCCCGAACCGTCGGCTCCGAAAAACGATCTACAGACGCAGGAACGGCACCGAGCGGAGCACACGATCAACGCTCTGAAGAAATTCCGGGCCGTGGCCACGAGGTACGAAAACTACATCTTCCACGGCACCGTTTTCATCCCTCGATCCGCCTCTGACTGCGTTCCTGATCTGCACAACCGGATCAAGCAACCTCGGCGCCCAGCTCGCCTCCAAGCGACGGGTAGCCGGATCACGTTGGCGTGGCGCGGCTACCCGGCACAAGGGCGGTCGAAGCCCGGGTCGCCTCTGACGAGGCGAGCGCGATCAAGTTCATTGACGACGCCGTGCAAAGACGGCAGCAATCACTATCACCAAGGTGGTGCTGGCGGTAGTCCAGAACACGAGCTTGGTGCTCGGTCCGTTGACCGTCCGCAACTCCCCGTCTGCGTGGAGGCAGAACGAGTCGGGCGGGAAATACTGCGAGACAGGAGTGCTGCGCGTCCCGTAGCAGGGCGACATATCGGAAAACAGGCTCGTCTGCGCGCGCTGCGAGGGCCTAGCTGACGAACACTGCCAGCCAACTGGCCAGCAAGAAAACAATTGTCCCGTCCTTCGTCATCTTGTCTCTGTCCCAGGTGAAGTTGTTCAGTTCGCTGTTCGTCCGGGGCAGGTTGCCCCTCGCCGCATACGTGCCGGGGCAGGTGTCCCAAGGTGTCTTGTCGCTCGCTGTTGTCTGTCCCGCTTCGTGTTCGCTCTCAGGGGCGGTTTGGACGCTGATTCGTTGCTGGCTGACAGGCTGTGTGGCTCTCTGGTGATCAGGGTTAGTGCGTTCGCTCTGATGAGGGGCCGGGTGACTGCCGAAGCGTTCGCCGATGTCGGGTACGGCGTTCTAGAGGTCGAGTACGTCGATGAGGGCCGCGTACGCCGTCGTGAGCCTCTGTCGGCGGTGTGGACAGCGAGGTTCGAATCGCTGCCGCCGGTGCGGAAGGTGCGTACGTACGACGGGCAGCGGTCGGTGACTCGGGACTACTGGTCGACGACTATGCGGAGGGCTCTCGTATGTGACTCGCGGCTGGAGCGCGATCACGCGATGCTGATGGACTTCGATTCGCAGGTGACGGGTCTGGTGTCGCAGCCGTTCCGACTGTTCTGGCCCACGCGCCGGGGACGGCTGGGGCACGTCCGGACTTCTTCGCCCGTCGTTCCGACCGTGGCGGGGTGGTGGTCGACGTGCGTCCGGAGGATCAGATCGAGGCGGACGATGCCGAGGCGTTCGCGGCGACCGAGCGGGTCTGCGAACTGGCCGGCTGGTCCTTCCGGCGGGTGGGGGTGATCAGCCCGGTCCTGCTGGCGAACGTGCGCTGGCTGCGGGGCTACGGCCATCCCCGCTGTTGGCGGCAGGAGACGGCCGGGCGGCTGCTGGAGGTATTTGCCGAGCCGAGGCCGCTGTTCGCTGGGGCGGAGGCGGCCGGGGACCGGATCGCGGTGCTGCCGGTGCTCTACCACCTGCTTTGGCGGAGGATGTTGGCCGCGGATGTGGAGTCGCAGGTTCTGGGGCCGGACTGCATGGTCCGTCGGCCACAGACGGGAGTCGAGCCGTGGTGATGCGCAATCCGTTGGTGGTCCGGCCTGGCGACCGGGTCCGGTTCGACGGCCAAGTGCAGATTGTCGCCGGGCTGTCGGGGATGCTGGTGCGCTTGGCGGACGCGGCGGGCGGCACGAGCACGATGCGTCTGCCGACGTTGATGATGTCGCCCGGCTTCGAGGTGCTTGGCTCCGGCAGCCGGAGGGTGATGCCCGCGGGGCTGCTCGACCATGTCCCGGCGGCTCAGGCCGAGGAGGTCTTGTGGTGGCACCGACACATGGTCGAGCTGCGCACGGGACTGCCGCTTGATGCTCCGCAAGGGGCCTCGCCGCGGCCTGAGTATGACCCGGCCACGCAGACGCTGGCCGAGCGCGAGGCGTCCATGGCCGCCGAGTTGTCGGTCGAGCTGGGGCGGCCGGTCGGTGCACACGGTGCGCTGGCGGCGGCGCCGTCATCAGGAGCGGGGCATCGCGGGCATGGTCGACGGGCGGCACGCGCCGCGTCGGCCGGTGCACGGAAAGCTCCGGCCGGAAGTCGTGGCCGAGTTGCAGGAGCTGATGAGCCAGGCCACGGACGGCTCGACTCGGACGGTCAGCTACTACTTCGAGCGTGTCAGCAAGACCATCAAGGACAAGTACGGGCCGGAAGCGGTGCCGAAGCGGTCGGCGTTCTACCGGATGTTCCAGCGCCTGGAGCGCGGCCGGCACACCACCGGGTCGGCGCGCACACGCCGGTCCCTGGCAAATCAGCCCGAGGGTGTCTTCGGCCAGGTGACGGTCTGCCGGCCGGGCGAGTTGATGGAGATTGACTCCACCCCGTTCGACGCGTTGGTACGCCTGGACCAGGGCGTGGTGGGCAGGGTCGAGCTGACCGGGCTGGTTGACGTCGCCACCCGCACGGTCACCGCGGCGGTGCTGCGGCCGACGACGAAGTCAGTCGATGCGGCCTTACTGCTGGCCCGCTCGGTGACACCGGCGCCGATGCGCCCGGGCTGGACGGATGCTCTGCGCATGGAGCGGTCGGTGCTGCCCTACCAGCGGTTGCTCGCGCTGGACGACCGGCTGCGGCACGCGGCGGCGGTCCCGCTGATCATTCCCGAGGCGATCGTGGTGGACGGCGGCAAGGCGTTCTTGTCGAAGAACTTCCACATGGCCTGCCACGCGTTCGGCACCGAGGTGATCCATGCGCCGCCCAGGACACCGACGCACAAGCCGCACATCGAACGCACGCTGGGATCGGTGGCCACCATGTTCGCGCAGTTCGTCTCGGGGCACACCGGCCGTTCGGCCGAGCACCGCGGGAGCCAGGTCGAGGACGAGCCGCTGTGGTCGCTGCCGCAGTTGCAGGAACTGCTGGAAGAGTGGATCACCGCCAGGTGGTAGAACCGGCCGCATGACAGTCTGCGGGACCCGCTCGCTCCGGGCCGGACGTTCTCACCGAACGAGAAGTACGCCGCGCTCGTGGAGACGGCCGGCTACCTGCCTCTCGCGCTGTCGTCCGAGGACTACCTGAAGCTCTTGCCGACCCGCTAGCAGGCGGTGAATTCCTACGGAATCAAGATCAAGCACCGGATCTACGACTGCGGCGAGCTCGACGGGCTGCGACGAGAGAGGTCCGGCCTGGCCGATCACAAGGACCGGTGGGAAGTACGTCACGACCCTATGACGTCCGTGTGGTCTGGCTGCGCGACCACCGCGAGGAGACCTGGATCACGGTTCCCTGGAGGCTGTTGTCGTCCCAGCCGGCTCGAAGCAAACGGCATCCGCATTTTTGCTCTCCCGACCGACTGCGGCGACGTTGGAGCTTTCTCCACACGCCAGTCCGGGACACCATTCGTCTTCCTCCCATCCCATCTCGACGGCGAACAGGCGCGGCAGCATCTCGCGCACGAACTCGGGCAGCTCGTCCTTGGCCATAGCCGGCCAGGCCACCGGGACTCGCGCACTGCGGCCATCCAGTTCGCGTCTGCGTTCCTGATGCCCCGCACTGCCGTCGTCGCCGCGATGCTCCGCACAGCCAGCCCCGAACGCCTCACCGCAGCAGCCAGCGCCTGGGACGTTCCCACATCAGCCGTTCTCCACCGCCTTCATGACCTGGAACTCCTGCCTGAGTGGTCCCACAGATCGAACATCCAGAGACTCGGGGACGCAACGCCTCCTGACCACCAGCCCCGATCCACTCCTTTTGAACGCAGCCACCTGCTACCCAAAGCAGTGGCTCATCTTCGCGCCCGCGGGCTTCCCGTCGACTCAGTCGCGGAGTTGACCGCCCTTCAAACCGACGACCTTCCACGTTGGCCGACGACGATCAGCCCAGCGGCTCCTGCTTCCGTCGACAAGTAGGAACACCGAGCGGGCACCGCGTTCGGACCGATCGGGGTTTATGGACGGTGCGCGACCAGGCTGCGGCCGAGCTCGGTGAGGATGACCTCGACTCCGAGTGAGCGGAGACACTAGGTAAAGGTGGCAGGCCGTCGCTGTGACTCGGCGATCCCTTTGGGTGGAGGGCGCTGTCAAGCGGTCTGACTGCGCGGACGCCGGCGGAGTCGACGATCTGCTCAAGCGCATGATCTTGCCGCCGCGCACGTAAGCAATCATCAACGGATCTGATTGGATTCGAGCCGCCACAGGCCCCGGATTGCGGGCTCATTCGACGCGTCGGCCGCCTGTCGGCCAACGATCCTTTACCGACAGCGGTTCTGGCCGCAGAGCACTTCTTAGCGCTTCGCTGCGGCTTCGGGAGACCGGGCCGGGATGGCGGCATCAGCCCTCCTTGCCGAAATGGCATGCACCTTTGCCGTACTGCGTTGCCGGATCGCAGGGTGGGGTCATGAACGAGCGAAGATGACGCGAGTGGACGGAACGGCCTGGGACGTCGTCGTGGTCGGCGGAGGGCGGCCGGCCTTTCGGCCGCGCTGACCCTGGGCCGAGTGCGCCGGTCGGTGCTGGTGATCGACGCAGGGAACCGCGCAACGCCCGGCCGTCGGCGTCGGTGCACACGGCATTCTGGGCCGGGAGGGCATGTCGCCGCTGGAGCTGCTGCGGCTGGGGCGGGAGGAGGTTGCGGCGTACGGCGGCCGGGTGATCTCCGGCCGGGTGGCGCAGGTGCACCGGGACGGCGAGGAGTTCTCGGTGGTCACCGAGGACTGGCAGCGGGTGCGGGCGCGGCGGGTGCTGGTGACGACGGGGCTGGTCGATGAGCTGCCGGAGGTGCCCGGACTGGCCGAGCGGTGGGGCGCGATGTCCTGCACTGCGTGTACTGCCACGGTTGGGAGGTCCGCGACCGGGCGATCGGCGTGCTCGGCAGCTTCCACCAGGCGCTGCTGTTCAGGCAGCTGTCGAAGGACGTCACCCTGTTCCTGCACGAGGGCGCGGAGCTGACCGACGAGCAGTGGGAGCAACTGGCCGGTCTGGGCGTGGGGGTGGTCGAGGGCCGGGTCGGCGGTCTGCTCGTCGACGAGGAGCGGACCGGCTGGCGGGGTGCGACTGGTGTCGGGGTGGTGGTGCCGGTGGAGGAGCTGGTGGTGGCGCCGCGGTTCGTGGCGCGGGCCGGTTTCCTTGACGGTCTCGGCCTTCAGGTGGGGAGCATCCGATGGGAATTGGTGAGCAGGTGGTCGTGGACGGCTCCGGTTTCACCGGGGTCGCGGGGTGTGGGCGGCGGGCAACGTCTGCGACGTGATGGCGGGCGTTCCCCAGTCCATGGCGGCCGGGGTCGGCGCGGCAGCGGCGATCAACATGAACCTGCTGATGACCGACGCCGGCCGGGCGGCCACCTCCCGTACCGGGGTCTCGGGCGCCGACGCGTTCGGCGGGGCGATGGAGGCCGAGGTGTCGCGGCGGGTGCTGGGCCCACACGTGCATGGCCTGGAGAGCCTCGTGGACGGTCACTGAACGGCGCCGACGTCTTCGCCGCAGGCACGGTTCAGAGGGTGCGGGCCTTGAGATGGGCCCGCTCTCCTGGGTACCGAAGAGGATCAGAAGTTCCACGGTGCGGTCGTCGTCGGGGCCGAGCCAGTGCGGCACATGGGTGTCGAACTCAGCGGCTTCACCGGGCTTGAGGATCACCCTCTCCTCACCGAGCAGCAGACGCAGCCGGCCGGCGAGGACGTAGACCCATTCGAAGCCCTCGTGGGTACTCAGCTGCGGTTCGGTGCCGGGCCGGGGCGGAATGAGGAGCTTGTGGGCCTGGACGCCGCCGGGCCGGCTCAGCGGCACGAAGGTCATGCCGTTACGTACGACCGGTTTGAGATGGATGCGCGGGTCCCCGGTGCGCGGTGCGCCGACAAGTTCGTCCAGAGGTACGGCGTAGACCTCGGCGAGCGGCAGCAGCATCTCCAGGGTCGGTTTGCGGGTCCCGCCCTCGAGACGGGAGAGCGTGCTCTCGTTGATCCCGGTCTGCTCAGCCAGACCGGCCAGCGTCAGACCGTGCCTGCGGCGCAGGTCCCGCAGCCGCGGCCCGACCGCGGCCAACCGGTCCTTCTTCCCGATGTGCTGTGCGGCGCTCATACCCACAAGCATGCTGAAACAGCATGAGGCTTTGCAAGTCCAGCAGTGTTCGTCGCAGTGTCGTACCAACGGCCCGGCCGACTGTCCGGCGGCCCGCCAATGACCTGCCCTTTTCCCCTGATCTACTGAGGACCGGCCCCTGCGATGACGACGGAAACCGACGCTGTGAACCCCAGCGAAGACGCTTTGGACCCACGGCGCTGGTGGGCGCTGACGGTGCTCTCGGTGGCGACGCTGATGGTGGTGCTGGACGCCTCCATCATCAACATCGCCCTCCCGCACGCCCAGGCCGACCTGGACATCAGCGACGCGAACCGGCAGTGGGCGGTGACCGCCTACGCCCTCAGCTTCGGCGGTCTGCTGCTACTCGGCGGGCGCGTCGTCGACTTCGTCGGCCGCAAGCGCGTCTTCCTGATCGGTCTGGTCGGCTTTGCCGCCGCCTCCATGATCGCGGGCATCGCCACGAACGGGGCGACTCTGTTCGCCGGACGCGCTCTGCAAGGCGTGTTCGCCGTCCTGCTGGCCCCGGCCGCCCTGTCCCTGATCGCGGTCACCTTCACCGACGCACGCGAGCGGGCCAAAGCGTTCGGCGTCTACGGCGCCCTTCAGGGCGCGGGCGGCGCGGTCGGACTGATCGCGGGCGGCCTGCTGACCGAATACACCAGCTGGCGCTGGTGCCTGTTCGTCAACACCCCATCGCCCTCGCCGTCGCCCTGGCCGCCCTGCCGATTCTCAAGGAGAGCCGCGCCGAGGGCACCCGCCGCTACGACGTCCCCGGCGCACTGCTGGTCACCACCGGCCTGGTCGCCGTCGTGTGGGGCTTCACTCACGCTGCGGAAGCGGGCTGGAACACCCCAGCGACGTGGCTCCTGCTCACCGCCGGCCTGGCGCTGCTGGCCTCCTTCGTCCTGGTCGAGCAGCGCACCGCCCACCCGCTGCTGCCGCTGCGCGTCGTCCTGGACCGGGACCGCGGCGGCGCGTTTCTCGCCTCCCTGCTGATCGGGGCGGGCATGTTCGGCCTGATGCTGTTCCTGACCTACTACCTCCAGGTCAACCTCGGCTACCAGCCGCTGCGCTCGGGCTGGCGTTCCTGCCCTTCAGCGCCGGCATCATTGCCGCGGCCGCCTTCGGCGCCCGCTGGTCACCCGGCTCGGCCCGAAGACGCTGATGACGGCGGGCACGGCCGTCACCCTGGCCGGCACCCTGGTGCTGACGCTGCTCAAGCCCACCGAGGGCTACCTGACCATCGTGCTGCCCGCCATGATCCTGACGGGTCTCGGTCTGGGCGCGTTCTTCGTCGCCCTGCCCAACACCGCCCTTGCCGGTATCTCCCCGTCCGACACCGGTGTCGCCAGCGCGATGATCAGCACCACCCAGCAGGTCGGCGGCGCAGTCGGCCCCGCCCTCCTCAACACCCTGTACGTCTCCGCCCTCACCGGGTTCCTCGCCGACCGCACCGGCGCCGTGTCGCAGGCGGTCCGGCTGGACGGATACGTACACGGTTACCGGGTCGCCTTCCTCGCCAGCGCCGCCCTGTTCACCCTCGCCCTCGCGGCCACCGGCCTCCTCATCACAAACCGCCGCACCCCATCGCCACCACCTCCTGACCACCCGCACCGAAAGGCCCCGCACATGAACAGCGCCAACGAGTCCGCCGCGTTCTGGGAGAAGCACTACGCCGGCATGGACGCGCAGTGGGGCACCAAGCCAACGCCGTCCTCACCGCCCTGCTCGCCGACCTGGCTGCCACCCAAGCACAGCCCTGGACCTGGGCTGCGGCCACGGCGGCGACGCACTCTGGCTCGCCACCCAGGGCTGGGACGTCACACCCGTCGATGTCTCCCAGACCGCCCTCGACCGCGTCGCGGCAGGCGCCGCGGCCACCGGCCTCACCGACCGGATCCACCCCAGCAGCACGACCTCTCCGAGACCTTCCCCGACGGCGCCTGGGACCTGGTCACCGCCACCTACTTCCACACCCCGTCACCATCGCCCGCGAGACCGTCCTGCGGCGAGCCGCCCAGGCCGTAGCACCCGGCGGGCGGCTGATCGTGATCGAACACGCCTCCACCGCCCCTGGTCCTGGCAGGCCGGCCAGGACATCCACTACCCCACCCCGACGACGTCATCGCCTCGCTCCAGCTCGACGACACCTGGGCGGTCGAACGAGGCGATGCACCCCGGCGCACCGCCACTGGACCCGAAGGACAAACCGCGACCGTCACCGACAACGTCATCGCCGTCCGACGCACCGGCTGACGCGCAGAACGGAACCACAGCCGCCCTCTGACCCGCACCACCCTGGCGTCCGCCGAAGCACACCATGAAACCGGCGCCACGTCAGCCCGCTCCGAGGCCGTCCTCATCCAGCTCGGGCGCGTCTGGGTCGCGCAACGGACCCAAGGCGCCGGCCGCCGGAGCGGAGGCGGTGAAGCTGTAGCGGCCGAGCAGGTTCAGGTTGTGGTGCTTGCGCCAGGCCAGCGGCGCCGGCTTGTCGTCGCCGTCGTGCGGCAGCAGCGGCTTCACGCTCACCTTCCGCCGGGCCAGCGCCAGAAGCGCCCGGACCCCGGCGAGGACCCGCTTGCGCCACTGGCCGCGGACAGCGCCTTCGACTCGCCCAGCAGGGCGAGAAACGGCTTCACCGTGTTGTACCGGGTCACGAGCGCAGCCCGCATCGCGCCCCCATCACCCTGCGGGCGATAACGGAGTCCGCCGATAATGAAAGCTGGGATGGCTGAGCGCACATCGCTCTTGGTGACAACACTTGCTGGGACTGCGCGAGTTGCCGCGCTCACCGCGTTTGCCTATCCCTCGTCACCGAGGTGCGCGGCGAGAAGGTCGAATGGGACGGGACAACAATCAGCATCCATTAGGGATCCTCGCTCGCCGCCCCAGCAGCCAAACCAAAGAGGTTGGCATAAAAGGCCAGCGTTCTCGCAGTACAGCGTCATCATGCAGTCCACCCAGCTCCGCGGGCGGATGGCTTGACTTCCATGACGGTGGCCCGCTCACTGTCGTGCACCTGTCGGACCGTGCGGATCCGCGACCCCGGACACGGGCGGAGGCCGCGGTTGGGACCGCGGTGCGGTCAATGGTGTCAAACGGGCGGCGGAGCGCACGTTCGGCTGAGAACCTCTCCATGTGTCCTGGCCGCTGCCTGCTGTCATGGGTGGGGGCCTCAGAGGGGAGGCGGTTCATGGGCAGACCTGGGCGTGCACAAGGAGATTTGAGAGGGAGACCGAGGCGGCGAACGCGCTCGCCCGGTTTCTGCGGGACCGGACGCATGGCTGGACCTTGCGCGAACTGGAGCACAGATACGCGGCGTTCGGCGGCAAGAGAACCGCGTGGAGTACCTACCGGTCCGGTGAGAGCTCATCCCCTTCCACCTGCTGCAACGGCTGTTGCACGACCTGACGGGCAATGACCCGCGGGCACGCGCGCAGTTGCTGGAACTGGCACAGCGTCTCCATACGGCAGCCGTGGATGCGGAGAATACCGGACGGGCCGGGAAATCCGGGTGGCCTGGAGGAGCACGTGGTCCTCGCCGAACGGCGCTCCGAGGCCGTGCGGCCCGGCAACGCCATCGGGGCCGGCCCGCCGGAGCCGGCCGGCAGCGGAGACTCCCGGGGCCGGGGCCGACGGCCCCAGCGGCCACGGCCCCGAGCGGGCGGGCCTCCGCCGCGTCCCGCTCCGGCTGCCCGCGCCGTCCGAGTACCTGCCCCGGCGCCGCGGCGCCCGGTGGGCCATGGGCACGGTCCTCGCCGCCGCCGTGGCCGTCGCGGTCCTGGCAGGCTCACAGGGACGCGGTGACCCGGCACCGGAAGCGGCGGCCCCGGCCCGCAGTCCGGCAGCCCTGCCCGGGAACGATGCCGCGCACGATGCTGCCACCGCAGTCATCACGGTCCGGGCTGCCGATGACGTCTACGTACTGGCGCCGGGCGGCGTCTACCGCTGGCAGGGGCACGGCACTATGTGGACGAAGATCGGCGAGCGGGCCAGAAGCATCCACGCCGGCCCCGCCGGTGTCTTCGTGGCCGACCCCGGAGGCCGCCTGCTCGTGTATGGCGGCACGCCCGGAGTCTGGCGGACGACAGGGAGCCGGGAGCCGAGTTCGCGGTCAGCGGCACACATGTATACCGGCTTGCGGCAGACCGTTCCGCAGTCCACAAGTGGAGCGGGCGGGGCACCGGATGGACGCCCGCAGGAGGCCCGGCCGAACATCTCTACGGCGGCGGAGCGGGGCTGTACGCCATCGCCCCGGGTGACGGCGGACTGCGCCAGTACGGTGGCGAGCCGGGAGACTGGACCTTTGCCGGCACCCCGGCGCCCAGTTCGCGGTCGGTGACTCGCACATCTACGGGCTCAACCCAGAGCGTTCGGCGGTCTTCGCGCGGAGCGCCCACAGCAAGGAATGGCTCTACATCGGCGGCCCCGCACGCCGCATCCACGCCGACTCGGGCACCGTCTTCAGTGAGGAACCCAGGACGGGGAAGCTGTGGAAGTACACCGGCAAACCCAACATCTGGCTCCCGTGGGCGAAGCGGGTCGGCCTTCGCCGCGGGCAGCGGACGCGTGTACCGGGTGAGTGCCGACGGAAAGGCCGTCTTCCGGCGGTCGACGGAAGGCGGCCCCTGGCAGGCGATGGGCGGCCCGCCGGGCGGCGTGCAGAGCGCAGACTGAAGCAGCGTACAGACGCCTCGCACCTCGCCAGGGGCGGCCGGGTCCAGGCCGCCCCTGGCGAACACTCAGAACATCACGCCCGCCCACAACGGCACATGGTCGGAGTGACTCGCGCTGGTGGCGTCCGCCCATTTCACCTCCATCGTGGTCGGCACGTACAGCGCGTCGAACTTGCCCGCGCCATTGAGCGTGGCCTCACCGGAACGGCAATAGGTGTACGTGGACCACCAGGGAGCGTAATCCGTGGCGAAGCCCTGCTTGATCTCGTTGCCGCACGGGCTGTCGACCTCCTTGAACTCGCCCTGCGCGCCCGCGCGTAGCCCCGTCGTAGAACTGGTCCGCCGCCGCCGAGAGCGGATCGTCGTTGAAGTCTCCGCCCAGGAACTTGGTGTATCCGGCGTACCTGTCCCGGAGGATCTCGCGCGCCACGGACGCCTCTGCGATACGCAGGCCACGGTCATCGTGCGTCAGATGGACCGAGCAGGCGACCATGCGCCTCTCCTCCGACCGCACGCAGAGCATCTCGCGACGCTCCTTCGCCGCGTACCCCGTGCCTTCTCCCAGTCCTCCCCGCTGACACGATCCAGCACGGTGCGGGTCAGGGGTGCTCCTCGGCCTGTTGGTCCTGGGCAGGTCCGAACACGTCTTGCCGGAGAATCAGGGCATTGCCGAACTGTGCGTTCTTCTTGTGGCACGTGGCATCGGCGAGCGCGCCGTCCGGCACATTCGGGTCCCCGGCTCCCCGTCCGGCCCGGGATTGCCCCGCTTCACCGCGTCGAAGAAGACGGCGTACTCCCCGCCCCGTCCGGACCGCCGAGCCGGGTGCGCAGATGATCACTCCAGTCCGAGCACCCTTCCTGGACAGCGACGAAGGCCGGCCGCCGTTCCTGGATGCTGCGGACAAGCGCCTCGGGGCCTCGGGCCCTTGGCGCCGTGGTGCTGTTGCCGCCGGCCATGTTGAACGTGCCTACCTGGCGTTCCACCGGTGCCTCGGCCCACCGACGGCGGTTGCCGTCACTGAGCCTGCCGCGGCGGAGGCCAGCAGCACGGAGGCGGCGACCAGCGCGATACGCGTGCGTGTTGTCATCGGTTCCTCTCTCGTTCTCTCGTTCTCTCGTTCTCTGAACCGTCGGCCGGTGATCCTGTCGACGGCAGGGCTCAGGAGGTGGGTGTGACGGAACCCTTGAGCAGCCAGTGGTCGCTGAGCCGGATGCCGTCCGCCCAGTTGCCGGGGAACTCGACACTCGCACCCAGCAGGTCCCAGCCGTAGTCGCTGAAAAGACGTGATCGAGCTTGACGGCCTTCGACGAGGTGACGAAGGTGGGCGTCTTCATCAGCGGGTCGGCCTCGAAGTTCCCGTCGTACAACGGCCACAGGGGTTTGGTGTCGGGTGCCGTGTTCAGGTCGCCTCCGATCACCGTCCGGTAGCCCTGCCCTGCAGGTGCACCGTCTGGTCACGGAAGTTCTGGCCGCTCGTGACGCGGCTCCTGCGGGTCGGGTCCGCGTTCTCGTTCATGAAGTGGCTGCTGCAGGCGAACAGCAGATTGCCGGTGTCCTTGACGCAGGCGGCCCCTGCAGCGGGTCCTGGACGAAGGTCATGTTGACCGGGTTCAGCCGGCTTCCGGGCAGCTTCTTCATTGCGACGAGCACACCGGCAACGTCCCTGCGGCCTCCGACCGTCGCCGGCCGTTCGCCTACGGTCCTCCCCGCTCGTCCTGTTCCGTGACGGGCTTCCCCTGCTCATCGTCGATCAGGGGCTGGGCGAGGCGCCCGGGGCAGGCCCGGGTGTCGGAGAGGCAGCTGACGACGGGACTCGGATCGAGACCAGTCGGGGTCCTCGGGGCGGCCCGGAATCGCACCACCCATTCATCCCCGAGCCGCTCCTGCAACGGTTCGGCGTGCAGGCCGAGGCACACCTCCTGGAGCATCACCACGGCGACGCTCGGGTCGTTCTGTACGGCCTCGACGACCCGGTCGAGTTTCGCTCCGGACTCATCCCAGGCGACGCAGCCCTGGTATCCGCCGCACAGGTTCCACGACATTGCGGAGACCTTCTCGGGCAGGTCGGCCGGGTCGGCTGCGGCAGCCGTGTCGCCGGTCGTCAGCGGCAGCGAGGACAGCAGCAGAACGACCACAGCCCGGCCGGTGCGGGCGAGAGAGATACGGCAGAGCGAGGGCCGAGCTGGAGCGATACGGAACCGGGAGCTGGGCCGGCGGGAGAGGGATGCGGGCACTGCGCACCTCCGTGGGTGTGGACGAGTGATACCGCTACGTTGCCCGGCGCTGCGTTTGTCCGTACCGAACGGAGCCTGAAACCGCAGGTCGACGACGGACAACTCCCTTGTCCGCGGACAATGTGCGCCCGCAGGACCACCGACACAGCTGGCGGCCGGCCGCTCCGGTCCTCCTCGGTGGTGCTCGCCCGGAACCCTTACGCATCCCGGATCTCCATGTCGTGCCGCATGATCCGGCCGCCCTGCCAGCCGTAGTCCGCCCACGCCCCGGCAGAACCTTCACTGCCAGACACGTACTCCGCCACCGGCGATGTCCGCGGCCCTTGGCCCGGCACGGGCCGAGATGCCGACAGGGCGGCGTACGCCGATGCGGTATCGGTGTACACCGCCCTGGGGCGGAAAGAGCTGGGGCGGCAGCCCGCGTCAGTCCGGCTACTTCGGGTCGTGGTTGAACTTCGAGGTCGACCAGAAGTAGCCGAGCACTGCGAGGCCCAGGCACCAGGCGACGGCGAGCCATCCGTTGTGGCCGATCTCGCTGCCGAGCAGCAGCCCGCGCAGGGTCTCGATGGCCGGGGTGAACGGCTGGTACTCGGCGATCGGCTGGAACCAGCCCGGCATCGTGTCGACCGGGATGAAGGCGCTGGACAAGAGCGGCAGCAGAACCATCGGCAGTGCGTTGTTGCTGGCGGCCTCAGGGTTCGGGCTGATCAGGCCCATACCGACCGCGACCCAGGTGAGCGCCATGGCGAAGAGCACGAGCAGCCCGAATGCAGCCAGCCACTCCAGGGCGCCGGCGTCGGTGGAGCGGAAGCCGATGGCCACGGCGACGGCACCGACGAGGACCACACTGGCCATTGACTGCAGCACGCTGCCGACGACGTGCCCGACGAGCACCGCCCCTCGATGGATCGCCATCGTGCGGAAGCGGGCGATGATGCCCTCGGTCATGTCGTTGGAGACGGACACCGCGGTTCCGATCACGGTGCTGCCGATGGTCATCAGCAGCAGGCCCGGGACGATGTAGGCGATGTACTCGGAGCGGTCCGCGCCGCCGCCGCCGATCCCCGCGCTCATCACGTCTCCGAAGATGTAGACGAAGAGCAGGAGCAGCATGATCGGGGTGAGGAGCAGGTTCAGCGTGAGGGACGGGTAGCGCCGGGCGTGCAGGAGGTTGCGGCGCAGCATCGTGTTCGAGTCGCGTACGGCGAGGGTCAGGGCGCTCATCGAACGCTCTCCTTGGGCTGGTTGGGGACGTTGGTTTCGCCGGTCAGGGCGAAGAACACGTCGTCGAGGTCGGGAGTGTGCACGGTCAGCTCGTCGGCCTCGATGCCGGCCGAGTCCAGCCAGTCGAGGATGGAGCGCAGTTCACGCTGGCTGCCGTCGCTGGGAATCTGCAGCGACAGCGCCTCGTCGGTGGAGGCACCCCTGTTCGAGCGATGCCGAAAGCCTGGGGAGAGTGACGTCGCCCAGAGCGACGGCAGCGGACCGGTACGCGGCCGGGTCGGTGAAGCGGAGCCGGATGTGCCCACCGGGGATGAGCCGCTTGAGTTCCTCGGCGGTGCCCTCGGCGGCGATCCTTCCGTCGTTGAGCACGGCGATGCGGTCGGCGAGTTCGTCGGCCTCGTCCAGGTACTGGGTGGTGAGGAAGACGGTGACGCCGTCGGAGACCAGGGCACGGATGATGTCCCACATGTTGTGGCGGGAGCGGGGTCGAGGCCGGTGGTCGGCTCGTCGAGGAAGATGATCCGCGGATTGCCGACCAGGGTCATGGCAATGTCGAGGCGGCGCTTCATACCGCCGGAGTAGGTGGATGCCGGCTTCTTCGCGGCCTCTACCAGGTCGAAGCGCTCCAGCAGCTCAGCGGCCACGCGCTTGCCCTCGCGGCGGAGAGATGGTGCAGGTCCGCCATGAGGAGCATGTTCTCCTCACCGGTGATCAGGCCGTCGATTGCGGAGAACTGCCCGGTGACACCGATCGCCGCGCGGGCCGCCTGCGGGTCGGTGGCCAGTTCGTGGCCGCCGACGCGGATCTCGCCGGAGCCGGCGCCCGGAGTGATGAGGGTGGAGAGGATCTTGACGACGGTGGTCTTGCCGGCGCCGTTCGGGCCGAGCAGCGCGAAGACGGTGCCTGCCGGGATTCGCAGGTCGATCCCGTCAAGGACGAGCTTGTCGCCGTAGGACTTGCGCAGGCCGACGGCGGAGACGGCGGTGGGCGGCTCCTGGCCATCGCCGTTTCTGGATGTGGGCATGACAGATGAAGGCATGGGGCCCTCCCGATCGAAGGCTGGAATGGAGTGACAGGTTGAATCTCAGGCGCGGGCGCGGCGGACGTCGATGTTTCCGTGGCGCGTACGGGCGCGGACCTCGACGGTGTCCTCGGACTTCTCCGGGGCCTCGGAGGCGGTGAGCGTGTTGCGAACCTGCCCGGAGCCGGAGCTGATGTCCAGCCAAGCCGCCGTGCCCTCGCGCACACCCACTTCGATGGCTCCGTAGGAGGTCTCCAACTGGACGACGCCGCGAGCGACTTCGCCCACGCGCAGGGTGCCATGGGCGGTGGTCGCGGTGACCGAGCTCTCGGCGCGCGCGATGTCGATGTCGCCGTTGGCACCACTCACCCGCAGGTCGCCGGCCGCGGTGCCGACGGTCGTGGTGCCGTGCGAGTTCTTCAGGACGGCGGGGCCATCGACGGTGCCGACTCGCATACTGCCGGAGCTGGTGGCGATCTCGGCCATGCCCTTGATCCGGTCGACGACGATCGAGCCGTAGGAGGCCGTCAGCTGAAGCGGACCGGTCTCGTCGAGGCGGACGTCACCGGACGAGGTCTTCACGCGGACCTCGCCGAGCCGCCCGTCGCCGAGCACCTGGGCCCAGGCTCCGGTCATGTCGACGCGCGAGCCCGTGGGCAGTTCGACCGTCACGTCTACGATGCCGGTGCGCCCGACGAGACTGCGCCGCTTGGGCGTCCTGACAGTCAGGACGCCGCTCGCATACATGACCTCGGTCTGCTCGGCGGCCCGTACGTCCTGATCCTTCTTCGGGTCACGGGAGCGACGCCCACGACAGTGTCGGCGCGGTCGGCCGCAACGAACTGGATGGATCCCGCGTCCACGCGGGCGTTGACCGAGATCGGCTGGGAAGTGTCGAAAGAAGGCATGGCTGTCCCGTCCTCTTGGGTCCTCTTAGGTATTCGTGGCGTCCCCTCTGATGGGACATTGCGTGGGTGAGCCGCATCCACAAGGCTGGTTAGTGCACCCAGCCTGTGAAGCTCTGACCGATGGTCCTGGCCTTCCCGGGGTACGGAGGTGGCGGAGCCGCTCGTATCGACCGCGGCCGACACGACGCGCACGAGCCATGAGTTGACCGACAGACCCTCGCTGCCGGCCGCCTCCTCGGCGCGGGTCTTGAGGTGGGCGGGCAGGCGCAGATTGACGCGGGCGGTGCCGCCCTCGTCCGTGTCGGCGGGGACCGGGGCCGGCGCGGGCGCCGGCGCGTCGAGCGGTCCGGTCCGGTCCTCGTACTGCGGCAGCACCACCACGAAGTCGGGGTCCAGGCCACGCAGTCGCACGTCGACCGAGCCTGGGGCGAGTTCACGGGTGACCTCATCCATGGCGGCGGACAGCACACTGAGCAGGGTCAGGCGGGTGGCCGACTCCAGCGGCGCGGTCAGCCGCTCGGCGAGCTCGCGGGCTTCGTCACCCCGGCTTCGGCGGCCACTGCCAGTTCTCTGCGGAGCGTTTCGACGTACGGCGTGAGGTCCATGACGCAATAGTGGCACCATGATGGCGCCATTCACAAGCCATAAGACGTATCAGGTGGCGTAGAGCGGGACTACAGAACGGAAAGCAAGCGCATCATCGCAGGTGAGAGGGCATATTGAGCTATAGCGCCAAGTTGCCACCGGATGGCACCTACCCAGAGGCCCGGCATGGACCACTTGCGAGGGTTGGAGCTGAGCTCGATACATACGATGCGAAAAATGTCGCATCGGGTTTGGCGGCGGCGGACGGCGACCTATTGGAGAGCCAGGCCGGCGAGGGGCTCGGACAACGTGACCGAGGCATCACCTATAGCCACTGCATGCAGAAGGAAGCAGCAGGGCCGGGTGGGCGCAGCTGATCAACAGCGGATGCGGGAACCGCCCGCATGGCGGCGCCATGGGCAGCAGTGGGCGACTTGCCCCTATGTGCCGCCACCACCAAAGGTGCCCGTATATTCTACTAATTTGACCTGTTCGCACGATTCTGGAGGTTTCGTGCCATCCCGCGCGATGTACTGCTGCACCTGTGACTCCGACGAACAGCACCGCTCCCTCACCGCCAATGAGAAGGTCTGGCTCAAGAACCTCACGGGCCGCAAGAACGTTGAGGAGTTCTTCATGTGCAACGCACCGAGCTGCCGCAATGTGCGCAGCGGTTTCAACAAGCGCCCTTCGCCCCTGCCATCCGCGTCCCCTGCCCGGCTGACACCCGCCCTCGCGGCAGACGGCACCGGTCGGGGTAACAGCTCCGCTTCAGAGGCTGAACGCCCCTGATTTCGCCCCTCAGCATTCTCGAACGACCTTGTTTTCACGGAGTTCGCGCTCTCCGTACAGTCGCTCCAGTTACTGGAGCAGGGAGAGGCTCCGTAAGAACGTCCGGCTCGGTGAGGGGACGCCACTCGATGTGAACCTGGACAAGGGCGTCGTGCGGATCCATCGCCCGGAGCGCGGTCCGCAAGGATCGGTCAACCCGAACGAGATCGAGTGAGGATCCGACAACTTCAATGGGACAGGACACCCGCCGATACCCCGCACGAGCCAAGGCCTGATTCGACGTGACCAGAGGCCTGTCCATGTGCCGGTCGGCCAACAGGGCTGCACGGCACTCCTGTTCGGCAGGACGCTCACCCAGGATCGCCGTCGGCGGGCGTCGTCACGCGTGCCGTCGCACTCGGCACCAGACCCCGGAGGCCTGGTCCCGACCGTCCGCCACAACCACTCTTGACCTGGAGCGCTCGCGCCCGGTCCACCGCACATCGCCACACGCTCCACCCGGGCTGGGAGCGGAGGATGGGGTTCTGCCGTCCCTCCACCTTCAGTCCCTCGACCGGTATGCCCTCGACTACGACCGCTTCGTTCGCCTGCTGCCGGGCCAGAACACTGCTTGGCCGGCCGGTCTGGACCAGAGGCGGCTCGAACAGGGCGCTGGGCGCCCGTCCGAGCCGCATGACCAAAGGTTCACACCCGCCTCCATACCCCGGACAACTCGTCCCGCCACAGGCGTCCGAAGTCCGCACGCTGACAAGGCAACGAATACCAGTGGGACACATTCGACGCATTCACACCCACTCGGGCGCGACTTACGGATCTCGGCGCATCCATCGCCGACTGGGGCGGGGTGTCACAGCAACCCGCTGTACTGTCGAGCGGCTGACGCGCGAGGACGGCCGCGTCCGTCGGGTCCGTCGCCGACAGCGATGACACGCGACGGCCGAGGCCCTCAACGGATCCTTCAAGGCCGAACTGATCGAGCACCACGCACCCGTGGCAGGGCGCTGACCAGGTCGAGCGCGCCGTCGTCCAGTGGGCCGGGCTGGACCACCCCGAACGCCTGTACTCCGCACCCGGCCATACGAGGCCCAGCACCAATGATCCCTGGCGACAACGAACACCGTCTGAAAACACACCAACCGGCCGCTACGAAACTCGGGGAACCGTATTCTCAGCGGGTGCCGTCACCCGGCACCTATCCGGCGTGCCGGGTGCGGTGACCCGTGGGGACCAGGTCTCGGTCCCCGTCTGTCTCCGGCTGTCAGCCGAGCGGTTCGATCCAGAGGTTCCTGAAACGGACCTTGTTGCCGTGGTCCTGGAGCCGGATCGCGCCGGCCGCGGCCAATTCGGCATCGCCGTTCCCGGTCGGTCCGTCCACGGCCACGTTGTCGTGAACCTTCCTGCCGTTCCACACCACTGTGATCCTGGCGTCGTCGGTCTTCTTGCCCGCGGTGTCGAAGCGGGCCGCGCGGAAGACTATGTCGTACGTCTGCCAGGTCTCGGGGCGGTGGCGGCGTTCAGGTCGGCGGCCTTTTGTTGTAGATGGATGCGGCCTCGTTCGCGGCGAGCTTCTCCACTCCGAAGGAGTCCAGGATCTGGATTTCGTACCGCTCCTGGAGGTAGATGCCGCTGTTGCCTCGGTCCTGCCCGGTGACGTCGTCCGGCAGCTCCGGCACCGGAATTCGGCATGCAGCCTGAAGTCGCCGAAGGCTTGTTTGGTACGGATGTCGCCGCAGCACACCTCGATGGAGTTCTCGGCGGTGTGCGGCCATTCCACGCTACGGCCGTCGGTGTGCTGCCAGCCGGTGGAGACGCTTCCGCCGGAGAACAGGTCGATGCGACTGCCGGGTCTGCGTACCTCGATCATGTCGAGGTTGACGTGGCCGGTGTCCTCGGGCCGATACGTGTAGGTGATCGTGTTGTGGCCTTTGCGCAGGCCAAGCCGCTCGGGCCGGGTGGACCAGCGATTCCAGCCGCCGGTGGAGGGAGGCTGGTCTGCTGCGACTGCCCGCCATTGACGCTGACGCCGATCGTCTTGGTACCGGTGAAGGGGTCGGGGCCGTTGGCGTAGCGCAACCCACGTCGTAGCTGCCTTTCGCAGGTGCGTCGATGTCGAAGGTGGCAGCTGCGCTCTGGGTGCCGAAGCCGTCGACGAAGCCGCCACCGGTGTAACCGCCGTGCTGGGTGTCGATGCCCGCTCCCCGGAGAGCCGTGCTGATTCGGCGTCGTACGCGGTGACGGGCGCCTCGGGACCCGGGCGTGCGTTCAGCGTGTACCAGGCCTCGGTGGACCAGAGTTGCTCACCGTCGGCCGAGGCGAACGGGCGCGGCGAACGTATGTGCACCACCCGGTCGGTCTTCAGGCCGGGGACGGTGATCCTGACCCTGCGACGGTCGTCGGATATTCGGGCCGCCGCGACGGGAGCACCTCTTCGTCGACCTTTGGGCCCCCGTATGCGGGGTGGGGACGTAGCGCCACTGCTCGACGGAGTATGCGCCGCTCGTCAGCTTGGCGGCGGTGTCCTCAGACAGAGGTTTGGTGTAGCTGAGTTCGAAGCCGTCGCGGGTGGCACGCATGGTCTTGATGTCGAAGGCGCTCTTGCCGTTCGGTGTGAGTTTCTGAAGGCCGAAGCGGAGTTTGCCTTCCTGGCCCCAGTTGCCGTCGGCGCCGAGGCCGCCAGCGTAGATCGCGCCGTCCGGTCCTGTGCTGATTCGCGTGACGCCTGCTTCCAGGCCCTGCGTGTGCCGGAACACAGCGCCCTGGTACTCGCCGTCAACCTTCTCCAGGTCGGCGCGCTGGATTCCGCCGTAGGTGACGTCGCCGAAGAGCAGCTGTCCGGCGAAGGGTCCCTTCTTCAACAGCATGGGCGTGCTGGGCGAGTTGGCGATTTCGTTCTGCGGCAGCCACAGCACCGGCTTGGTGGCCGTGCGGTCGTCGAACGGGCCGTCCGGGTTGGTGTAGTGGTTGAAGAACCGGTCCTGTTTGACATGGACCAGCTTGGAGGCCGGCAGCCAGCCGCCTTGGTTGTCGGTGACGAAGAGCTCGCCCTCAGGGCCCCGACCGATCCCGTTCGGTGTGCGCAGGCCGCCGGCCAGGTAACTTACCTTCCCTGTAGCCTTGTTGACTTTGATGGTGGTGCCGCGGTTCGTGGCCGGCTGTGGATCTGTCGTCGCGCCGCCGTAGTTGATGGCTACGGACAGGTTGAGGTAGAAGTCGCCGTCCTCGTAGAGCAGGCCGAAGGCGAACTCATGGAAGTTCCCTCCGTAGGGCCATTCGGCGACCTTACGCATCTCGCCTGCGGTGTTGTCGCCTTCGGTGTCGGACAACTCGGTCAGCTGGTGCTTCTCCGAGACGTACAGCTTTCCGTCGACGTACTTGATCCCCATCGGCTCCTTCAGGCCGTCAGCGATCTTCTTGTACGTGACCTGCTCCGGGCCGGTGTCGCCCGTGACGTGGTCGAGGACGTACACCTCTCCCGCGGTGTTGGTGCTGCCGCCCCAGGTGGTCACGGCAAGCCGGCCGTCCGGCATCCAGTCCATCGCGGAGACTTGCGGCTCGAAGCCGGCGGGCCGCAAGTCCGTGAGGGTGTAGCCGGGGTTGACCGAGGTCAGCGGGAGACCGTCGCCGGGGTGTCATAGGTGCCCTCGCACTCCTTACGCCCAGGGCGGTGACCCGGACGACGCCGGCGTCGGTACTGAGCACGGAGTTCGGGACGAGGGCGAAATCGGCTGCGCCCGGTGGCTTCCATTGGAGAGTGACCTGCTGGCCGCCACCGCGGTCGAAGTGGTCGACTTGCAGGGCGTGGTAACCAGGAGTGAGGGTGATCTCACCGTCTTTCGGTTCGGCGCCGTGCAGCCCGTCGTGGTCGATGACCTGCTGGCCGCCGATGGAGAGGCGAGAGCCGTCGTCGCTGATCAGACGGAAGTCGTAGGTACCGTCGGCTGGGACGTCGATGTTGCCGATGATCTGCGACACGAAGTTGTCGGTGAATCCGAAGCCGTCGGTGGAGGACCAGTCAGCAGCGGGGATCAGCTTGTCGACGTTGGGGGTCTGGGCTGGCTTGAGGTCACAGAGCTCGTTCAGCGGGGACTGGATGTCGAAGACACGGAGCGTGACACCGGGTTCCTGCGGCGGCAGGTCCGCGAAGGGCTTCTCGTGCGCGCCGGCGGTGGCGGTGGCGAGACCGCCGGTGAGGAGCACCGAGAGGAGCATCCCGGTGATTGTTCGGGCTCTGGGGCGATGGCGACGGAGGTTCGGGTACTTGCGTGGCGTCACTCTTCCTCCTGCTGGGCGCTGCGATGCGGCACGACCGGGCGGGCCGGCGTCCGCGGAGTGGAGTTCGTGCGCGTACGAGTAGTCGACCGGTGTTCCGTTGTGCTGCATGTGGGCTTCCGCAGGAATCGACGACCAGCGTACGAACATCGCACCGAACCGTCCATGCTTTGTCCTCAACAAGGAGAAACGCATGGTGAGTTGATTGGCCTCGAGCGCTGGGCTACCGAACGGAGAACCGCCCTGTCCCTGATCGCGGGAGAGGAGTCGCTCAGTGCCCCGTCAAGGAAGATGAACAGGCCTGTGCGGCAAGGGTTCTACGGTGACTGCGGCAGCTCGTCATCCGGGTTCCGGCCGAGCAGCCGCGCCTTCGCGACGGAACGCACGTGCCGCCGCATCGCCGCTGCGGCCGCCTTGCCGCGCTGGTCCTCGATCGCCTCGAGGATGGCCCGGTGCTGGGCCAGGGAGCGGGACGGCCGGCCGGGCCGGCGCAGGGATTCGTGCCGGATCTCGTCGATCTGCTCGGCAATGGAACGCATGAATTCGGCGAGCAGTGAGCTGTGCGCGGCTGCGGCCACCGCGGCGTGGAAGCGGCGGTCACCTTCGGCCCCGTGGCCGCCGTCAGCGATCTCCGCCTCCATGTGGGACAGCGAACCGCGGATGGCCGCCAGGTCTTCCGACGTGCGCCGCTCCGAGGCGAGTTCGGCGAGCTTGGTCTCAAGGGCCTCACGCGCGTCGAGTACGTCGGGCATGCACCGTCTGTGTTCCGCGAGCCGCCCGACGGGCTCGGCATCGAGACTGTCGCCGACGAGATACGTGCCGCCCCGTGTCGCACCTCGACCAGACCCTGCACTTCGAGTACGACGATGGCCTGCTTGACGGAGGCCCTGGACACACGCAGACGCTGGGCGAGTTCACGTTCGGGTGGCAGCCGGTCGCCGGCCTTGAGGCCGCTTCCGGCGGCGTACTCCCGCAGTCGGCCGAGCACTCGCTCGTACAGTCGCGTCCTGCTCATGGGACGCAGCGCGTCGGACATACCCGCCCCTCCCGCCGGCCCCACTCACCGCTCGTAGCGTAGCAGCGTGATTGGACAAGTGGCTGAACCAATTCGCGCCGGGCCCCTTGACGGCCGATGGCTCTGCCCCGACGCTGAGTGCCGTCAACCCCCGAGTGGTTCAGCCACTTGGCCACTCCTGGACGGCCCCAGGGACAGGAGCCCATGATGTCCGCCGAACTGATCTCGATCCTCGTACTCGTGGTGGTCTTCGTGATCGCCACCACCCGCTCCGTCAATATGGGCGCGCTCGCGTTCGCTGCGGCGTTCGGGGTGGGCGAGCTGGTCGCCGGCCTGGACGCGGAGGAATCTTCGCGGGTTTCCCCGGCGACCTGTTCGTGGTTCTGGTCGGGGTCACCTATCTGTTCGCGATCGCCCGCGCCAACGGCACCACGGACTGGCTGGTACATGCGTCGATACGCCTGGTGGGAGGGCGTATCGCACTGATCCCCTGGGTGATGTTCGTGATCACCGGGGTGCTGACGGCGATCGGCGCGGTCAGTCCGGCCGCAGTCGCGATCGTCGCGCCGATCGCACTGAGCTTCGCTTCCCGGTACGGCATCAGCCCACTGCTCATGGGAGCGATGGTCGTACACGGCGCGCAGGGTGGCGGCTTCTCACCGATCAGTATCTACGGCTCGATCGTGAACGGAATCGTGGAGCGCGAGAATCTGCCCGGCAACGAGGTCGCCCTGTTCCTCGCCTCGCTCGTAGCCAACCTCATTATCGCCGCCATCGTGTTCGTCCTGTTCGGAGGCCTGAAGCTGGCCCGTCAGGAGCCCGCCACCGACAAGGTCACGTCGGCCGGGGAGGAAGGGAGCGCTCGGCTCGATCCGGCCCGGATCGCCACCCTCATCGCCCTCGTCGCCCTCGTCGTCGCCGTGCTCGGCTTCGATCTGGACGCCGGTCTGAGCGCCATTACGCTCGCTGTGGCACTGAGCGCCGTCTGGCCCGAGCCCAGCCGCAAGGCCGTAGGCGAGATCGCCTGGCCGACGGTGCTGCTCATCTGCGGTGTGCTGACCTATGTCGGTGTGCTGGAGGAGATGGGCACCATCGAGTGGGCCGGTGCGGGCGTCGGTGACATCGGGTGCCGCTGCTCGCGGCCGTCCTGCTCTGTTACATCGGTGCGATCATCTCCGCGTTCGCCTCGTCCGTCGGCATCATGGGCGCGCTCATCCCGCTCGCCGTGCCGTTCCTCGCGCAGGGTGAGATCGGGGCTGTCGGGATGATCGCGGCGCTCGCGGTGTCGGCGACGGTTGTCGACGTCAGCCCCTCTCGACGAACGGCGCGCTGGTACTCGCGGCGGCTCCGGACGTCGATCGGGATCGGTTCTTCCGGCAGTTGATGATTTACGGCGGAATCGTCGTCGCGGTGGTGCCCGCTGCGGTGTGGCTCGTACTGGTGGTGCCAGGATTCGGGTGAGCCAGTCCCTAAGCCCCGTATCAGCAGGTCACCCTGTGGGCGCTTGGTGGAGAAGCATGAGCCTACCCAGATGTCGATACGCACTGGGTGGGACAGTGCTTTCGGCCGAAGCGCTCCTGGTCGGGCCGCTCCCGCCGCACCCGCAAGGCGACAGGAAGTTAAACCGTCACTTATTGTCTTGTTTGGTATTAAGACAAGTATTCACCCCTTTAGAGGCCTATCTCATCGCAGATGATTGCTGCGACCACAGGCTCGACGGAGGGCGATTCAGGCATGGCGGATTGGGTGAAGGTCGCGGGCAGCCTCACGGCTATCTCGGCGGGGTCCAGGACAACGGTATGGGGTGTGAACGCGGCCAGCGCGATCTACCGGTACACCAACTACGACGCGAACCCCTGGATCAACATCCCGGGGCCTGAGTGATATCGGCGCGGGCGCCGACGGCACCGTGTGGGGTGTCAACGGCGGCAACCAGATCTTCCGGTACGCCGGAGACCTGGGGCCTCGAACCCGTGGACGAACATCAACGGCAGTCTGGTCCGTATCGACGCGGGCTCCAGGACGAACGTATGGGGAGTGGACTCGGCGAACAGCATCTACCGGTACACCAACCACGATGCCAACCCGTGGATCAAGATCCCGGGGCGCTGAGTGACATCGGCGCGGGCGCCGACGGCACCGTGTGGGGTGTCAACGGCGGCAACCAGATCTTCCGATACACCGGGGACCAGGACAGCTCGAACCCGTGGAAGAGCGTCAACGGCAGCCTCAAGCGCATCGCGGTGGGATCCCGGACGAACGTCTGGGGCGTGGACCCGGCCGGCAGCATCTACCACTACACCAACAACGACGCCAGCGGCGGCAACCCGTGGATCAAGATTCCCGGCACCGCCACCGACATCGCCGCCGGCGCCGACGGCACCGTGTGGCACATCAACAGCGGGCCGAGATCTTCCGGTACACCGGCGACCAGCCGAGCTGATCCCAACTCGTCATGCGTGCGGGCCCCTGGTCGCGGCAGACCGGGGCCCGCACTTACGCCCTGGTGAGACTGTGCACCGGAGCTCTCCGCCTGGAGCCTCCTCCAGGACGGCCGGCGCCGATTTGCTGAAGGTCGGCGAGCAACTGCGCACTGGACGCGGCCCGTCCGCGCTGTGGGCGTGCCCGGACCGCCCCACGAACACAGCCAAACCATGCCCCAGGAGCTGGAGACGTCAATGTTCAATGCCCTCCACACTCTCCTGCGGCGGGCCCCAGGTGGCAGTGCGGTCTGTCATGGCTTCGCATGACAGGTGTCATGCGAAGCCATGACAGACTGCACTGCCACCCTCCCGGATCGCCGGGAGGGTGGGTGACATGAACGCAATCATCGAAACCGTCGGCCTGAGGCGGAGCTATCGGGGTTCGACGCCGTACGCGGCATCGATTTCACCGTCGCCCGCGGAGAACTGTTCGCCCTGCTGGGAACCAACGGAGCCGGCAAGACCTCCACACTCGAAATCCTGGAGGGCCAGGCCGCGCCCACGGGCGGAACCGTCCGGGTGCTGGGCCGGGACCCGTTCCACGACCGGGCAGCGGTACGGCCCCGCATCGGAGTGATGCTCCAGGAGGGCGGCTTCCCGCCGGAGCTGACGGTCCTGGAGACCGTACGGATGTGGGCCGGCTGCACCACCGGCGCCCGTCCCGCGGACGAGGCCCTCGCACTGACCAACCTGTCCGACCGGCGCAAGGTGAGGGTCAAGCAGCTCTCCGGCGGCGAACGACGCCGCCTCGACCTCGCGCTCGCTCTGCTGGGACGCCCCGAGGTGCTGTTCCTCGACGAGCCGACGACCGGCCTCGACGCACAGTCCCGCCGCGACACCTGGGAACTGATCCGCGAGCTGAAGGCCCAGGGCACCACCGTGCTGCTCACCACCCACTATCTGGAGGAGGCGGAGCAACTGGCCGACCGGCTGGCGATCATGCACCAGGGGCAGATCGCCACCACCGGGCGGGTCGCCGACGTAGTGGCCGGCCGGCCCTCCCGGATCAGTTTCGAGCTGCCGACCGACCGCTTCCTAGGTGAACTGCCGCCGCTCGCACCGATGGGTGTCACCAGGCACGAGACCGCTGGCCAGACCGTCCGGCTTGAGACCAGGGACCTGCAGCGCACCACGACGGAACTGCTCACCTGGGCACACCACGCCGGGGTCGCGCTGCACGCCCTGGACGCCCGGTCGGCATCGCTGGAAGAGGCGTTCATGGAGATCGCCAAGAGCCTGGACAACGAGGAGACACGATGACTACGACCGCCCCTGCCCGACCGGTGACACCTGCCAAGCCCGTACAGCGCGGTGCCTCAGCCCGCATGGCCGCCCTCGGCCGCGCGGAACTGGCACTGCTGATGCGCAGCAAGGCCTCCTTGGTCACCGCGCTCGTGCTGCCCGCCACCATGGCCTTCTCTATGCGCGGCCTGGTCAAGAGCCTGGATCTGGGCGGCACCGGCCTGTCGATCGCGACTGTCCTCCTGCCCGGTACCCTGGCCATGGCCCTGTTCTTCTCCATCTACACGAACTGGTCGGCGTGTATGTCACACGCCGAGAAAGCCTGGTGCTCAAGCGGCTGCGCACAGGCGAGGTACGCGACTGGGAGATCCTCGCCGGCAGCGCCCTGCCCGCGGTGCTGCTCGCACTGGTCCAGTGCGTGCTGCTGGCCGTCGGCCTGACAGCGGTCCTGACGCACCCGCACCCGCAGCCCCGCACCTGGTAGTCCTCGGCCTGCTGGCCGGTGTGGTAATGCTCGTCGTCGGGGCCGCTCTGACCGCCGCGATCACCCGCACCGCGGAGAGTGCACAGCTGACGTTCCTGCCGTTCATGATGGTGACCATGGCCGGATCCGGACTCTTCCTGCCGCGTGAGGTCCTGCCCGATATCGCAGCCGACATCAGCACCTGGCTGCCGTTCTCGCCCATCATGGATCTCCTGCGGGGCGGCTGGACCGGAGACCTCAGCGGTATGGACCAGATCCGCCTGGTTCTCACCGCTCTGGCCTGGACAGGTGCAACGGCACTCGCCGTGCGGCAGTGGTTCCGCTGGAGCCCGCGCAATTGAGTACCGCGGCACCATGATGAGAGAGCGGAAAAGCATGAGCGTGAACGACTGGGTGGAACGGCTCGGCGGCCCGGACGGCCCCGGCCAGTACCGCCGGTACTCAATGAGCAGCATCGGCTTCTTCGCCGTCTGCGAAGCGGCGCTCTGGATGCTCTGGGTCGCACAGACGGATGCCGGTGCACCCACACTGGTATCCGTCGCTGTACTGGGTGCGGCACACGCCATCATCCAGCTGCTGCTCACCCGCGCCGCCCTGCGCCATGATCTCGGCGCCGGCCCGCGGCCCGACGGGCTGGTCGCGCTGTACACGTCACTTACTGCGGCCATGGCCGCCCTGGGATGTACGCTGCTGGCCACCGGCCGCATCGATGGCCAGGACCTGGCGCCCTACATGTTCTGGCTGTTGATGTTCTTCGCCGGCCCTCCCGTGCTGGCACTGCCGCACCGCGCGGGAGCGACGCTGGTCGCGGTGGTCTCGGTGTCCGCCACGGGAGGCGGCATCGCGGCAGGGCTCCAAGGGACGCAGCTGGCGCTCGTGATCGGCGCCACCGTGTTCATGGCGCCGTTCATGGCCGCGGCCTTCTGGGCCACGGGCTGGGGCGTTCGGCTGGTCGAGGAACTGGCCGCAGCACGGCAGACGCAGGCACGGCTCGCCGTGGCGGAGGAGCGGCTGCGCTTTGGCCGCGACCTGCACGACGTACTGGGCCGCAACCTCGCCGTGGTGGCGCTCAAGAGCGAACTCGCAGTCCAACTGGCACAGCGGGGACGACCGGAGGCGGTCGACCACATGATGGAGGTCCAGCGCATCGCGCAGGACTCACAGCGAGAGATCCGGTCAGTGGTCCGCGGCTACCGCACCGCCGACCTGCACACCGAACTCGCCGGAGCACGTTCCGTCCTGGAGGCAGCAGGCATCACCTGCCGCATCGAATACGGACCGGCAGCCCGCCTGCCCTCAGACGTGCAGTCAGCCCTCGGCTGGGTGGTCCGCGAGGCAACGACGAACGTGCTGCGCCACGCACAGGGCGCATCCCACTGCACCATGTCACTGCGCACCGCAGGTCCGACCGCAGCCCTGCTCGTGATGGAGAACGACGGTGCCCCTGATACCGAAGGGGTACCGGCACCGGCCTGGCCGGACTCAAAGAGCGCTTGAGTGGACTGAACGGCACACTGACCACCGAACAGCAGTCCGGCGGCGGGACCTTCCGCCTCACCGCGCACATCCCGTGGGAGGAAGGCGAATGATCACGGTCCTGCTCGCCGACGACGAGCACCTCATCCGGGACGCGCTCGCCTCCCTCCTCGCCCTGGAAGGGGACATCACCGTCGTCGCGCAGGCCGCAACCGGCGACGAGGCCCTGGCCATGGCCCTGGCACACCGCCCCGACGTCGCCGTACTCGACCTTCAGATGCCGGGCTCCGACGGAATCACCGTCGCTGCGCAACTACGCGACACCCTGCCCCAGTGCATCTCGATGATCTTCACCGGCCACGCCCGGCCGGAGCCCTGAAACGCGCGCTGAACGCCGGGGTCCGCGGCTTCGTACCCAAAACGGTCTCCGCACAACACCTGGCACAGATCATCCGTACCATCCACTCCGGCAGCCGCTACATCGACCAGGAGCTCGCAGCCGACGCCATCGCCGCAGGCGAAACACCCTGACACCCGGGCCTCGCGAGAGACCCACCGTCGTCCCGCGCGGGCACAGCGAAGCTGTCGAGGACGGCGCGTCCGAACGGATGAATCCTCCCCGGCCGGGAATATCGGCAAAGACTCGCTGTTGATCACACCATGACTTCTGAGACGCGTGAGGCATTCGGACGGATCGGCATCTGGAGCAGTGCCCTGCACGGGTCGCGGACGGACGACGCCGGTAGAGGGCGATCGCGGAGGCGGCCGCCGAGCTCGAAGCGCTGGGGTACGGCACTCTCTGGATCGGGGCAGCCCTCGCCCGACGACGCCGCAGCCGTCGTCGCCGCCACACGCACGGTCACCGTAGCCACCGGCATCCTGAGCATCTGGGACCACACCCCGAGGAAGTGGCGGCACGGATCACGGCGATCGACGCGCGCGAGCGCGGGCGGTTCGTCCTCGGCCTGGGTGTCAGCCATGGCCCGATGGTGCCGCAGTACGCGAAGCCGTACAGCGCGATGGTGGCCTACCTCGACGCACTGGACGCCGCCACTCCGCCCGTTGATTCCGGCCATCGGGTCCTGGCGGCGCTCGGCCCGAAGATGCTGAAGCTCGCGACCGGCCGGGCCCTGGGCGCGCACCCTACCTCGTCACCACCGAGCACACGGCCGAGGCACGCGAGGCGCTCGGCTCCGACGCGCTGCTCGCCCCGGAGCTTTCGGTAGTGCTCGACACCGATCTCGACCGGGCCCGCACCACTGCGCGGAACATGCTGGGGATGTACCTCCGACTTCCCAACTACACCGACAACCTGCTGCGCCTGGGGTTCGCGGAGAGCGACTTCGAGGGCGGCGGCAGCGTCCGTCTCCTCGACGCCCTCTTCGCCCTGGGCGACGCCGAGCGCGTGCGGGTCAGGACGCGGGAGTACCTCGACGCCGGCGCCGACCACATCGCGCTCCAGGTGCTCACCGCCGACGAGGGCGGTGCCGGTCTGCCGCTGGCCGAATGGCGCGAGCTGGCCGGGGCCCTCGCCGACGAGCTGTAGAGGGCCGGCGGTCGCCGGGAGTGGCGTGTCCAGGGAAATGGACACGCCACTCCGAGCCACCGGGCTCAGCAACACAGGCGGGAACGGGAACGGACAGCATGCTCACTGACGCCTGGGTGCCCGCCGGATGGTCCGGGCACCCAGCCCAATGAGCACAGAAGGCTCCGGCCCTGCCGCGTAGCGGTGGTGGGAACTATTGCGCAGGTACGTCGCCGGATACACCGACACCTGCCTGGCGGAAGTCCTCCAGAGCCGTGGCCGTGGTGTGCGGGCGACCCCGACCGAGTAGTCCAGGCGTACCCGCGCACGGAATCCTGCCCCCACGGCATCCAGCGCCGTGGCACGCACACAGTGATCCGTGGCGATGCCCACCACATCAACGTCCGCCACCCGCGGCGCGCAGCCAGTCCGCCAGCGATGTCCCCTCCGCGTCCGCGCCTTCGAAGCCACTCTTGGACGAGCTGTGGGCTCCCTTGAAGAAGACGGCATCGACCTTTCCGTCCGTGACGACGGGGCGAAGCCGGGGTGGAATTCGCTGCCTTCGTTCCCGGCCACGCAGTGACGGGAAGCTGTCCTGGAAGTCCGGGTTCTCGGAGAAGTGACTCCCCGGGTCGATGTGGTGGTCGCGGGTGGCGACAACGTACTGATAGTCGCCACCCGCGCTCTGCTCCACCAGGTCGGCGATCGCCGTGGCGATCCGCGCGCCGCCGGCGACAGGAACGCTGCCTCCTTCACAGAAGTCGTTCTGCACATCCACGACGATCAAGCCTCGGCTCATCACGAACACCCTTCAGAAGTGTGGAACAACGGGGAGAGCTGTCGCGACCGGGGTAGGAGGGAAAGATCTTTGATCATTCCCGCGTTCTACCGCCCACACCCGGTCCAGCGGATACCGAACAGCCGCCAGTCACCCGCACAGACCAGGAGATTCACCGCAGAAACGATTCGCATCATTCGGAGCAGAGAAGTCCTCCCGGAGGGTGACGCCGAAGCGAACGGCTCCCGGCTCTCCTGGGTACGGCTACTCATGCGTCGCGCAACGCTGACGCCTACCGTCACATGCATGTTCAAGAGCCCTGTATCTGGAGCCCAGGCCTCCGCACGGTCCGTCCCGTTCGCCGTCACAGGGCTCGTGATGGTGGCGTTGCTGGTCGCTGCTGCGGTGGCGGGGAACGCTGTGGAACGGCGCACCGTATCCTTCGGCAGCCCCGACGCGGTTGCGCAGCGGCTCAAGGACCGGTCCGACAAGGTGTACAGCGGCTTCGCGCTTCCCGAAAAGTACGCCGCAGACTCGGGCAGTGTCGATACCGGCGCCTGTTACTACCGCGGGCTGAGGAGCTTCGCCCACATTGACGAGGCACTGAGCGACGTCCGCAGCTTCGGTCTCGATTGAGCGTGCCCGACGTCCCCGAAGCCACCGCGCGAGACGCGCAGCGGCGCGTGCGCCAGCGGCTGGTGCAGCAGGGTTGGAAGCTTACCCACGAGGGCGACCGTGCAGACGCGACCTTCCGCCAGCTGCGCTTCCGATTCGAGAACCCGGACAGCGGCGACCAGGTCGACGTACGGTGGAACGACTTGACCACGGCGCTGTTCATCAGCGTCTACGCCCCTGTGGGCAGATTCCCGACGACTTCGTGGAGTACGACTGGCCTGAGGCGGACTGGCACCCGCAGGAGCAACCTGACGGGCTTTGAAAGGCCCCTCCGGCTCTTGAGCATTTGAAGCAGTTCATCACTCGGCTGAAGCCCTGATGCCAACGGCGATGCTATGTGGTTCCGCGGGTTGCTCCCGCTGTGGCCAGGAGAGCGATGGTTTGGGGACGGGAGCCGTCTATCGCCCAATTGGTCAGCAGGCGACCCGTATGCGGCGGGGCCACCTATACCCACTCGTTGATGTCGGTGACCGGCATCGCCGCTGCCCAGCCGGAGTGAGATCGGCCGCCGCGCCGCGCGTTACCCGGCGTCCGGGAGGTCCTCGTCCGGCAGGTCGAACATGCGTTGCGTCCGCTGGTCGTTGTAGCGCCGCAGGGCTGTCACCCACGGCCAGTGGTCCTCGGGCTGGAGTTGGGGGCAGGCGATGCGGTGCGGGATGCGGCACAGGGTGCCGGGGAGCGGCTCGGCGTCCCACAGGTTCACCGCCATGCCGTCCGGGGTGATGATCCAGCGCCGTCGTGGGGACAGTATGGGCGGGGATGAGTATGCGGGGTTCGACAAGGATCCAGTGCCCGGTATACAGGGTGGGGTACCGGTCTTGTGGGAGGTCGCAGTAGGGGCAGTCCGGCGGTGCGGGTGGGCGTGGGGCGGTGGCGCCTTCGAGGAGGGCGTGGAAGGCGTGGGTGAGGTGGTCGGAGTCGTTGTCGGAGCTGGGCTGGGTGTTCTCGGTGTCCCCATATCCGTAAGGGTCCGGACGGGCCGTCAGGGCGGGTAGGGCGCGATCCGGTCACGCCGGGTGAGGTTGGGTGTGCCTGTCGTGACGCCTGGCGCCACATGGGCATTCGGCAATGCCAGGCACCCCACAGCTCGTGGCCGACGGGCGATGCCCCGGGTCCTGCGACGGGACCCGGTACAAGCCGCTGTTGGCCACGAAAGACACTCCGTGCGCGCGGAGCCGGTAGCGGCGAACCAGGCGATCTGTCCCCACGTCACCGAACTGCCCGCCGACGTTTGCGATTCCCGCGGAATGAACGAACCCGTACACGACATCGCGACCCGCCCCGGCTGTCTCAGCCGGAGGTACGCGACAGCCAGACCCGCACGCGTCGTTCGGGCCGCAGGGCGACCGGCCCGAGCAGGCCCGAGACGGCTGTCTCTCCCGGGCGTTGGCTCCCGTGTTGGTGACCCGGACGCGCACCACATTGGTCCCGGCACGCAGGGCGTCAGTGGCATCGACGCGGTAGGGCGCCCATAGCCGCGCGGGCAGGCGCACATCGTTGACGGTGATCTCGGCGACGTCGCGCACCTCCCCAGGTCCAGCAGCCAGACGCGGCCGGACAGGGTGCCTGCGTCGAGGGTGACGCGGCGTTCGTAGACGGCGGAACCGGAGTAGGAAGGCTCCAGATCCGTCCAGGTGCCGAGCGCACGGCTGGTGTCCCGAGCGCCGTCACGGTCGAAGCGGAAGCTCCAGTCACCATCCAGAGGCACGGAGGCCAGCGGATCGGTGGCGGCCAGGCTTCCCTCGTACCGGTGCTTCCCGTGCACTGCGGCGATCCGGACCGTCATCGCGGAGGAGACGCGCACGGTGGCGGTGCCAGTGCGTCCTTCGACTGTCAGGTCCTCCACCGGCACGTTCGACTGGACCGCGTGCGCAGGCGTGCTGTGCGACGGCGGGCGGAAGACGACCGCGAGCGTCGCCTTCGCCTCCAGGGTGAGCGAGACGGCCGTTCCGGCCTCGTCCCTGCCTCTGCCCCTCCGGGAAGGGCGCCGGATACCAGACGTCGGCCGGCGTGACCTCTCCGGTGTCCGGATCCCAGACCTCCGGTACGCCCAGGGCCGGGAACGTCGCAGTAAGCTGCACCGGCGTTGCCCGCTCGTTGTGCACGAGGAACGCCTGCCGGCCGGCCCGTTCCAGTCGCAGTACCCGCACATCGGGGTGGCGGGCGACAGCGTCGCTGCGGCTCCGCCCGCCGCGGCGACGATCGTGGCCGCCTCCGCCGGATCCTTCGCTCGGTGCACCCTGGACTTACGCCCACCGGCGAATAGGTGGTGAAATGCCCGCTCCAACCGGTCGTCCCTGCCCTCGGCCTCCCGGCGCGGCAGGTCGCCGACCGTCACCACGACTCCCCGCCGTCCACGAAGCCGGTGAGTGAATCGACGGCGCCGACCGACAGCACCGGCGTCCGGGGCAGCACGACGATGCCGTAGTCCTGACGGCCGACGGACAGCCGCGAGCCGCGTGGCCTGGCGTGCTCGGTGAGTGCCGGGTCCCGATCGAGCGCGCCTTCGTCGAGCAGGTCGAAGTCGATCTGGACGTCCTCCAGGGCATGTGCCGCGGCGACGAAGTCCTCGTCGAGGGAGGCCTGTTCGGGGCCGTCCTGGACCGTTTCCGCGGCGCGCTGGGGTTGGAGGAGTACGGTGCGGGCCGTCGCGGTGGCCAGCGATGTTTCAACCAGTCGGCCGATCCAGTCGTTCAGCGGCGAGGAGAGGTCCCACCACGGATTGACGGGCTGGAACGGCGGCGGGAAGACGATGTTGTCCGAGTCGGAGAAACGGGCGTGCAGCAGGACCTGTTGACGCCCCGGACCACGAAGGCTCCGATCACCTCCCGGGTCAGGGACGGTGTCACGCTCCATCCCGTACCTCCCATGGTCTCCAGATAGACGCGTTCCCGTCCCTCTGATGAGCCGAGCTGGCGGGCCAGCGGGGCAGGATCCGGTGGAATCCGCGCTGGTAGTGGTCGAAGATCAAGTCGGTGCCCGGTATCTGGGCCCACTGGTGCGCGGAGTTGAGATTGCCGGTGCTCTTGATCTGTTCGGCCGGGCCGTACTCGTCCCACAGCGGGTTGGAGACGAGGTCGAGCCCGTGGTCGCCCATCCACTTCCCGACGCGCTGGTAGTACGCGGCAGAGAAGCGGTTGGAGACCGCGCGCCAGAAGACGCCGCGCAGCCGGGCCCCTTCTTCGCCCAGGTCGTCGAGGACCGCGGACAGCGTGATGCCGAGCCCCGCCCGCCCGTCCAGTCGCGCGATTTCGCCTGCGAGGCCCGGGGACCAGGGAGGCTGTCCCCAGCCTGCGTCGGCCGAGGCCAGGAACGGTTCGTCGTCGGCGAATCCGCGCAGAACACCACCCACCGCCCACGGGAACCTGCGCAGGTACTCGCCGGGCACGATGTCCATGAAGAGTTCCACCGCCTCGTCGTCGAGAAGGTCGAGGTAGTTCCGACGGCTGCCGGTGGCATCCGCGAGCGGCCGGGCGGTATGGAGGTCGACGTGCCATCGGCCGGCCGGTGCGGTCCAGTCGCCGGAGCCGTGCACGGCGTCGGTGAGGTCGATCATCTGCGGGATGATGCCGGTGCCGGAGGCATCCGCAGGACGGGCCGCGGCAGCGATGACCTCACCGAGGCCGACCGGGGTCCGGAAGTCTTCCACGGCGGTGGGGTTTCGAAGGTCTGGGCGTACAGCGGGGCCCCGGCCGAATCCGCGACGGTCAGACTGTCCCAGGAGGAACACTGGGTGGCGGTGGCCCGCAGGCCGACGGTCCCGGTGGCGTGGGCGGTGTCGCTCACTGCCGTGCCGACGATGCCGTCCAGGGACGGCGTGATCGTCGCTGCGCGCAGAGACACTTCGAGTACGTGGTCGATGGCGGGGTCGAATCCTGCCGTGGCGTCGCCCTGGCGCAGCAGTGTGAATCCGCCGTCCGTCTGACGCCAGATGTCGACACCGCCGTCGGACCGCAGGTCGACCAGGTAGCCGTTGCGGGCGTCGGAGCAGCGCACCACAAGGCCGGCGCTGCCCTGCACGACACGGACAGTGGCGGTGACGGTGCAGTCGGCCCGGTCGGTGCCCTCCTTGAGGACCCGGACGCCGTCGTACGCCTTGGCGTCCACAGTCAGCCGGCCGCCGGTGACCGTCAGTGCACGGGCGGTCAGCGGGACGACGGTGCCGCCGACGGCCTCGACGCTGCTCCTGCCCACGTTCTTGGCACGCAGGTCGGGGCGCGGACGGTAGGTCCGGTCACCGACCCGGCCGCCGTTCACGACGAACCCGCCCGCGCGGCCGCTCGGGAAGAAGTCGTCGTCGAACAGCCACACCCACATGTGGTGGCGTTCCGCCTCGCGGAGGGTGTGCTCGATGAGGTCGAACCAGGCTTCGGTGAAGAACGCGGGGCGCAGGGCCGGGGTGTCGAACGGGAAGACAAGGACCTCGGTCACTCCCTTGTCACGCATGTCCGCCAGCGTCGTGTCCACGAGCTCCGGGGTCACCGTCCCGTTCCAGAACCACAGGATCAACGGCATGCTGCCGGTGCCGGGGCGGGCGAACCGCGCGGGGAATACGCGGCGGGTCCACCGGAGCCGGCCGGGAGGTCCGGCACCGCGGCGTAGGCGGGCCCCAGGAGGCGGCTGTGCCACCGGCAGCGGCGGCTGCCGCTGCCGCGGCGCCGATCTGGAGAACGCGTCTGCGGCCGTGTGTACCGTCGTTCATCAAGTCTCCCTGGATGGCCGGTCCGCGATCCCGTGAATGAAAGGTTTCAATTTTATTGACAGGGACCCTAGAACATCTCTTGTCGAGGCGTCAATGAGTCGGATGGAACGTTTCATGGGGCCAATCGAAGGTCCCGGCGTTGGATATCAGATCGAACATGCCGCAGAACGTGGAACCCATCGTCGGCCCGGCGTGCACGGTCGGCACGAAGGCCCTTGAGCTGCCGGCACGTTCACCGGTCGAGACCGGACGCACCAGGCGCGGCAGCGGGCAAGGGTGATGGGAGCGCGGCTTGCCCGCACGGCTGCCACCGGGGCGGTGGCGAAGGTCGTCGCAGTGCCCTTCTCGGGCGGGAATCGGCATTCGGCTGCCCTCCGGCACCGGTCCCACCCCAGCTCAGCCGCTGCCCTGTCGATCATGTCCAGTGTGTGACGCGGACCTAGCCGCTCCAGCTCGTGGCGGAGCCCGGCGAACTCGGCGACCGTCTCGGCCGCGTCCCGTCCCAGCCGGGCGAGCGCCTTGGCAAATCGGAGCCTGGAGAGTGCGGTTCCGCGCAGCTCGCCCATCGTGCGGAATCCGGAGGGATCCGGCGACGCACAGTCGCCCAACAGGTGATCGCCCCGGAGTCGCCATGGCGTGCATAGCCACGGCGCCGCAATCGTCTCCACGCTGCCGGGCCCTGGCGAGCCACCACGGTTCACAGCCTCACCAGGGTCCACCTTGGTCGAGACAACTCGCCTGCGGGCCAACGGCGACCGCCTTCGTCGCCGACACCCTCGGTTGCCACCACGTCACCAAGACCTGTCTGGCACCGAGGCCGGTCGGACCTGGAGCCGATACACCCTCAGCAGCGACAGACGGTCAATGGCATGTATTAAGTCAGTCGCTTGACTCAGGCAGGCAGACCACCTTCACTGGGAAGATCTGCCGAATGCCGGAGGACGAGCGTGACGAATCACCACGAGAACGGTCAGGTTCCAAGGCTTCCACTGCGAACTCGGCTGGTTGACAAGCGGGTGTCCGTGGGCAGCTCGAAGTCCCGGTCACATGATGACGACTGCGAGCAGGAAAGCCATCGACTCCGGCCGGCCCCACGGGACCAGAGAGCTGATTCTCACCGTGGCCGAGCGGATGTTCGCCGAACAGGGTGTCTTCGCCGTGTCCAACCGTCAGATCAGCGAGGCAGCAGGACAGGGCAACAACGCGGCAGTCGGCTACCACTTCGGCACGAAGACGGACCTGTTGCACGCGATCGTCCGCAGGCACAGTGAGCCGATCGACGCGTTGCGCGAGAGCATGCTCGCGCAGACCTCTGATTCCCGGAACGTACGGGACTGGGTGGCCTGTCTCGTATCTCCCGGCGCCCAGCACCTGGCCGAGATGGGCAGCCCCACGTGGTACGCGCGCTTCCTTGCGCAGGTCACGACGGACCCGGGCCTACGCGAATTCATGATCAGCGAAACGTTCGGGCCGTCGGTGCAGCAGACGCTCGACGGACTCAACCGGTGCCTGCCGGACATCCCGACGCCGGTGCGGGACGAACGCAGCGATATGGCGGGCCAGCTGATGATTCACATGCTCGCCGCACGCGAACGCACCCTGGCCGGTGGAACCCGGACCGCCCTGCCCGGCTGGTCCGGATACGTCAGCGGGCTCATCGATGCGATCACCGGACTGTGGATCGCGCCCTTCACTCCCGTGCAGTGACACAGCCGGGTACACGGAGCCGACCCCATGTGCCGGCCCCATGTGCCGGCCCCACGCCCCGCGATCCAGGAGAGATCTCCAATGAAAGTGGCCATGGACCAGGAACAGCCCAGCGGTTTTGGCCGGTGTGTGCAGCCGGCGCCGGATGTGATCGACCCGCATGACGGCATCGGGACCTCATGACCGGCCCATCGAGTGTCCTGGTGGTCGGCGCCTCCGCGGCAGGACTCGCCACCGCAGAGGCGCTGCGCCGCCACGGCTACATGGGCGCGTTGACCCTGCTGGGGCCGAGCGGCACCTGCCCTACGACCGGCCGCCCCTGTCCAAGCAGATACTCTCCGGCGACTGGGAAGCCGAGCGCGCCGGCCTGCGGGAGCGCGGGCGCTGGCCGAGCTGGGCGCAGAATTCGTGCCGGGCGACCCTGCCGTCTCTCTGGACGCGGAGACCCGGACCGTTCGCACCTTCTGCGGCCGGACCCTTCGGGCCGAGGCCGTCGTCATCGCCACCGGGCTGCGTGCCCGTACGCTGCCGGGACAGCGCTCTCTGGCAGGAGTCCATGTCCTGCGCACTCTTGACGACGCACTGGCACTGCGCGCGGACCTCTCGCCCGGAGCACGGCTGGTCGTGGTCGGCGATGGTGTACTGGGCAGCGAAATCGCCGCTACGGCCAGTGGCGTGGGCGCTCATGTCACCCTGGTCGGGCCTCAGCCGGCTCCCATGACAGTGCAGTTGGGGACCGACGCGGCCGAGCTGCTGGCCAGTGTTCACCTGGAGCACGCAGTACAGCTTCGGCCCGGGACGGGCGTGCACAGCCTCGTCGCGCAGCTGGGACGAGTCGGAGGCGTCCGGCTGGACAGTGGCGAAACGCTGCCGGCCGATGTGGTCGCCGTTGCCATCGGCGCGAGCCCCGCCACCGAATGGCTGGCCGGCAGCGGTTTGCGTACGGACGACGGGGTCGTGTGCGATTCACACCTGCGAGCAGCCCGGGTATCTACGCAGCGGGTGACGTAGCGCGCTGGCACCACAACGGGCTCGGCACCCTTGTCCGGCTGGAAAACCGCACCAACGCGACTGGTCAGGCCCTTGCCGTCGCGGATTCGATCCTGGGTGAAGGACGCCCCTACCGCCCTGTCCCCTACTTCTGGACCGACCAGTTCAACGCCAGGATCCAGGTGTACGGCAGGCCGTCTCCGGATGCGGACGTGGCCATCGTGGAGGGTGACGTCACCTCGCGCCGGTTCGTCGCCGTCTACCGCCGAGCCGGCGCCGTCACCGGTGTCCTGGGCTGGAACATGCCCAAACAGGCGCGCTTGCACAGACCGTTGGTCGCCGACGCGTACGACGGCCTCGCGCCGGCGCGGTGAAACGGCTCGTGCAGGCACCAACACCCCGCGATCACCGCAAGCCACCCGTGCCCCACCACGTCGCTGCGCACTCGGCAGCACGGACATCCCCGGGAAAGGACCTCATGACCACAACACCTTCCGCCCCCGAACAACAGACGGCCGGGATCCCGGAGTACCCGATGTCCCGCGCGGCCGGGTGCCCTTCGACCCTCCCCGGCGCTGAAAGAACAACAGAAAGCGGGCCCGTTCGCCAAGGTCCGGCTCTGGGACGGCACCACACCCTGGCTGGTGACCCGCTACGCCGAGCAACGCGCACTGCTGGCGGACCCCGTGTCAGCGCCGACATCACCCAGCCCGGCTATCCCAGCCCTGCCGCCAGCCGCAGCAACACCATCGGCTTCATCCTCATGGACGACCCCGAGCACGCCCGGCAACGCCGCATGGTCACCGCCCCGTTCACGATCAAACGGGTCGAGAGGATGCGGCCGAGGGTACAGAAGCTGGTCGACGGTCTGATCGACGATCTCCTCGCGGGCCCCAGGCCGGTCGACCTGGTCGACGCATTCGCCCTGCCGGTGCCTTCTCTCGTGATCTGCGAGCTGCTCGGTGTCCCCTACCAGGACCACGACTTCTTTCAGGAGAACAGCAAGACGATCATCAACCGCAACGCGACCGTCGAGGAACGCGCCAGTGCCCACGGCCGGCTGACCGAGTACCTGGACGCCCTGATCGCGACGAAGGCAGCCGGCCCCGGGATGACCTGTCTCGCAGCTCGCCGAACGGGTCGGGGCCAAAGAGCTGTCCCGGCTCGATGCGGCCCGCATCGGCGTACTGCTGCTGATCGCCGGGCACGAGACCACAGCAAACATGATCGCCCTCGGCACCCTCGCCCTGCTCCAGCACCCCGAACAGCTGGCTGCCCTGCGTGGGACGGATGATCCGAAGCTGGTCTCCTCCGCTGTCGAGGAGCTACTGCGCTATCTCCACATCACCCACAGCGGACGGCGCCGGGTAGCGCTGGAGGACATCGCGATCGCCGGGGAAGTGATCCGCGCGGGTGACGGCATAGTGATCCCCAATGACATCGGCAACCGCGACCCGGACGCCTTCGAGGACCCTGACCAGCTGAACATCCACCGTGACGCCCGCCATCATGTGGGCTTCGGCTTCGGGTCCACCAGTGCCTGGGGCAGTCACTGGCCCGTATGGAACTCCAGGTGGTCTACAGCACCCTCTACCGGCGCATTCCGACCCTGCGCCTCGCGGCCGGCCTGGACGACATTCCGTTCAAGCACGACGGCTCGGTGTACGGAGTCTACGAACTGCCTGTCACCTGGTGAAGCACCGCAACAGCGCCTCGTACAACGATCCGGCACAGAAGGGACTCTCATGAACGTGCACCTCGACCAGGACAAGTGTGTTGCCTCCGGCCAATGCGTACTGTCCGCACCGACGGTCTTCGACCAGCGCGACGAGGACGGAATCGCCGTGCTTCTGACGGCTGAACCCGCAGCCGAGGACACGGGCGACGTACAGCAGGCAGCGATGGTCTGCCCGGCCCTCGCGATCCGCATCACCACCGGGTAGGCACCGCTGTGCCACGGAGATACGGATGCTCGCCGCCCGGTCATCGCCCCCATCGGTGACCGGGCGGCAGCGGATCGTCCGTGCCCGGAGGAGTGCCGGATTCCCGGCAGTGGAGCCAGGAATCCGGCACTCCCTCGATCGATAGGTGCCGAAGTACCGCTCACCATCGATGTGTTCGGGCGCAGTCGACTCGGATCAGTCGCTGTCGGCCTCCTCCTTGACGATGGTGCCCTTCACCGCATCGATCTCGAAGTCGGTCTTCTTCCAGTCCTCGCTGACGACGTCGACCGACCAGACAAGGGTCGAGTCGCTGTTCTCGTCGAGATCGAGCGACGTTACCGTGCCCTTCTTCTTGTCCGTGGCGACCTTGGCCGCTTGCGTCGGACTCTGCTTGGCCTTGGCAATCCATTCAGCCAGCTGGCTCTTGTCCTCGGCGCTCTGATCGGTGTCCGCGGCGGACTCGATCACCTTCCCCGAAACGGCGTCGATGTGTACGTGGTGCGCCGTACCGTCCTTCTCGACAACTTCCGCGACCCACTGCGGACCGGCACCGCTGCCACTCGGGCTGGGGCTGCCACTCGGGCTGGCGCCGGGCTCTCACTGGCATCGGCAGTCGGACTGGCGCTGCCGCTGGGGCTGGCACTCGCGCTCGCGCCGGTGTCGTCGTCGTCCAGGCCCTCAAGATCGAGTTCGGTCAGCTTGCCTCCGGTCACCTCCGCCGCTGCCATCGTGGCAGCCTTGTCAAAGGTGACCTTGACCTCTCGAGCATTTCCTTGCGCTCGGTCTGGTCCTCGGTCAGCTGCGCCGTACCTGACGGGCTGCCGGAAACGCTCTGGGACGGAGTGGTCGTCTGCTTCGGATGACCTTCGCGGCCTCCGAGGTCGCCGCGGCTGTCTCTTCACCGCTGTCCTGTCCGCATCCCGTCATGAGGGCGGAGGAGGCGAGGACGGCGCACATGACGCCGACGACACGGAGCCGGCGGGTACGCGGGGAAACGGTCTGCATTCGTCGAGGCTCAAATCTCATACGCGCATGAGTAGCCCCTATGGCGATCACTCATGTTGGCCGACGGGCCGGAGTCACCCGAACGACCGTGCGCCTCCGCCCATTGGCCCCGGAATCCCAGCAAGTGGCCCTGCCGAGTTGCGCGGCCGTTCAGGACGGTAACACCGCCGCCAGGAGAGCCGGCATGTTCCAGCGCCAGGTTGCGGCCTTCGACCCGGCAAGGACCGTTCCGGTGGAAGGCGAGGCCTGGGCATCCGGATTTGCGCGCCAAGGTACAGGAGCTGAGTCGCCACATGTCCAGATGACCGGAGCAGCCCCGCGCAACGAACCAGTCGCTGGACCCAACCCTTGCAACCCGCCGTAGGAGACGGCGTCTTAAGTGTTCACCCGGTGTCGTGCCGCCCAGGAGACAATCGCGCCATGCCTCGGTGGAAGCGGGGCCACCATCCGACCGGGGCAGCATGATGCCGCGGACACCGACAGATCCGCTCGTCCAGGGCGGAGCGGAACGATCGCGTCATCTGCCGCGACGAGTGCTGTTCGTTGTGACGGCGTACGTCATCTGCTTCCTCCGGGGAACCACGATGCACCTGGTGGACCTGGCAGGTGGTGGTCACAACAGCTATGCCTCACACGCACCGGTGCCCATCCGGATCTCTACGTCAGTCGGCCGCGCATCTCACAACACCCCGACTGTCCGCTCCGCCCTTCGGGCCGCTGCCGTTCACCCTGTTCGCACTCTCGTTGCTGTGACGGCGACGCCCTCTACCGACGCCTGGGCCGGACCGGCGGAACGGGAAGACAATGGAAGCCGACTCCGGTTGAGTCCGCTGTGGCCGTGCCGGGCGCCGTACCCGGTCCGGCCGCCGGACGCCACGGCTAATCCTCACTGTCAGGCGGTGAGCTGGACTTCGGCCGGTGTTGTCCCGGACAGCACCGAGGCGGCGGGCCCGACGGCCCGGAGCTGAGCTTCCGCGGCGATCAGCGCGTCGGGCACGGTACGGGTTCCGGTGGTGACGCAGAGGGTGTACGAAACGTCCTCGAGATGACGGCTGCTCTCGGGTGTGCCCTGCCGGGTATGGATCCGCCGCAGCGCCTCGTAGCGCTCGACGAGACTCCGCAGCGTTGCGGGATTGGCCATCAGCACAGCAGTTCCTCTCCACAGGGCGGTCGGCCGAGGGCCTCGCCCGCACCGACGAAGTCCAATCGCGCCAGCTGCATGCCTGGCGGGCGGGGCGGCCGCGCGCATGGGCAGCGCGGCTCAAGTCCCTTGCAGACGATGGTGACCCGGCCTCACCGTTTCCGCATCCCGACCCGCGGTGAGTCGCGGACGGACCGCCTGTACGGCCGCTGAACGCCGGGATGTGTCTGCCGCGGAATCGCTCCTGGGGCGGAAGACCCGCAGGTGGGAAACAATGGAGGGACGGGTGCGGGTTCCCGCCTGCGCCCGGTCGGGAGGCCGTCATGGATTACCCGGAGAGTTACGAGCTGATTTTCCAGACGTCGGGCGCGGCGGACGATGTGGTCGTTGTCCGGATCACTGCCAGGTCGGGGCAGGCGGATACCCGCTCTACGAGGACGAAACGGGCATCGTGCGCGCGGAGATCAGCAACCGCGGCGAGGTGCGCATGCAGGCCAGCGGCGGGCATCAGGCTCCCAGAGTTCCGCTGCTCGCGCGGCCGCTGAGCCACCGCGGAACGCCAGGCTTCCACTGAGAGGCCGCGGTTGACTGCACCGCAGGATCTTTCCCTTCCGGCCCGCCACGCAGGCCGGCCGTGACGGCGGTGGTCGTTCCGGGGCGGCCGGTGTGTCCGTACAGAAGTCCACCCACTCCCGCCTATTGCCCGAATGTGTTTACTTTCTGGAATCGTGAACGTAATCTGAGCGCCAAGCCACAGACTCGGGCACAGAACGGACACGAAACCACATGTACGCACCGGAGCGGCAGCAGGAGATCCTGCGTCTCGCCAACGACAGCGGCCGGGTCGATGTGCTGTCCCTCGCCGAAGAGTTCCAGGTGACCGCCGAGACCGTCCGGCGCGACCTCAAGGCCCTGGACCGGGCCGGGCTCCTGCGCCGAGTACACGGCGGTGCGATCCCGGCCGGGCGGCTCGGTTTCGAGCCCGGACTCGCCGAGCGCGATGTGGTGGCTGCCGACGAGAAGGACCGCATCGCGGCCGCAGCGCTCGGCGAACTGCCCGCCGACGGCAACGTGATCATCGATGCCGGAACCACCACGGCCAGGCTGGCGGCCGCCGTTCCTTTCGACTCCGCGCTCACCGTAGTGACCCATGCCCTGCCCGTCGCGGCCCGCCTCGCCGACCACCCCGGCATCGCGCTGCACCTGGTGGGGGCAGGGTCCGCCACCGGACCCGTGCAGCGGTCGATGCCTGGGCCCTGAGCTCGTACAGCCAGATCAACGCCGATGTCGTCTTCCTCGCCACCAACGGCTTCTCGCCACAGGGCGGTCTGACCACCCCGGATCTGGCCGAGGCTGCGGTGAAGCGGGCGGTGATCGCCGCGTCCCGCCGGGTGGTGCTTCTTGCCGACTCCGCCACCTCGGCCAGGAACACTTCGCCCGCTTCGGCGATCTCGGCGATATCGACCTGCTCATCACGGATACGGGGCTCAGCCCGAGAACGCCCTGGCCATCGAGAGCCGAGGCACGGAAGTAGTACGCGCATGATCCTGACCCTCACCCCCAACCCCAGCCTCGATCGCACGTACGAGCTGCCCGGGATCATCCGCGGCACCGTCCTGCGAGCCACCGCGGACCGTGTCGATCCCGGCGGCAAGGGCGTGAACGTCTCGCGCGCGGTCGCGGCAGCCGGCCATCGGACGGTCGCGATCGCCCGCTGGGCGGACCGGAAGGTGCGCTACTGGCCCGGCTGCTGGGCGAGTACGGTATCGAGGCCGCCGGGGTGCCGATCGCAGGCAGCACCCGTGTCAACATCACGCTCGTCGAGCCCGACGGCATGCTAACCAAGATCAACGCGGCAGGACCCGAGATCACAACGGCCGAGGCCGAAGCTCTCCTGGACGCGGTACGAGCACGGTCGGCGGCCACGGACTGGATCGTCTGCTGCGGCAGCCTGCCGCGGGGCTGCCGCCCGAGTGGTACGCCGAGCTGGTCACCCGCGGCCATCGCGCCGGCGCGCGGATCGCTCTGGATACCTCGGGTGCGGCGCTCGTCGCAGCCTTGCGGGAGCGGCCCGACGTGATCAAGCCGAACGTGGAGGAGCTCGCCGAAGCCGTCGGACGGCCGCTCGCCACGGTCGGCGACGCCGTCAAAGCCGCGGAGGAACTGCGCGAGTGCGGTGCGCAGGCCGTTCTGGCCAGCCTGGGGCCGACGGGCAGCTCCTGGTGGACAGCTCCGGAACGTACTTCGGCACTGCCCGGGTGGACACCGTCCGCAGCGATGTCGGTGCGGGAGACGCGTCCCTCGCCGGCTTCCTGACTGCCGGCGGAACGGGCCCGGCCGCGCTGGCAGCCGCGGTTGCCCATGGGGCAGCGGCTGTCCAGCTGCCCGGAAGTGTCATGCCGGCCCCGCAGACCTCGATCCGTCCTCGGTCACCACGACCGCCCATGTCCCCTTGGACCGTGCTCTTACGCAGCCGGCTCCATGACCGCCCCGCTGCCTGTACGTATATCGCCCACGTCCCCGAGCCGCCCGCAGGGCGGTCCACGAGCAAGGAGCCCCGCGATGAGTGAGCTGATCAGCGCGGACCTGGTCGATCTCGATCTGTCCGCCGAGACGAAGGACGCCGCCAACAGGTCGCTGGCCGAGCGGATGGTCGCGGCCGGCCGCGTCACCGGCCTCGACGGCTTTCTCGCCGACGTGGCGGCCCGTGAGGCCCAGATGCCGACCGGGCTGGACGGCGGGATCGGCATTCCGCACTGCCGGAGTGAGCACGTCGTCGCCCCGACACTCGCCTTCGGCCGCAGCGGCCGGGGCATCGACTTCGGCGCGGCGGACGGCCCGGCGGATCTGATCTTCCTGATCGCCGCACCGGCCGGAGCCGACGACGCCCACCTCAGCATCCTGTCGGGGCTGGCCCGGCGGCTGATGGACAGCGAGTTCACCAGCGCGCTGCGTGCGGAGCGGGATCCCGCCGCAGCGGCGGCGCTGATCCGCGGCGAGCAGGTCCCCACGTCCGGTACGTCGCAGACGGCGGCAGGTGCGGATGACAGCACGGAGGACAGCGCGAGTACCGGCACTGTGGCGGGCGAACCGTTCCGCATCGTCGCAGTGACTTCGTGCCCAACCGGAATCGCCCACACCTACATGGCTGCCGAGTCGCTGGAGGCGGCGGCCCGCGCCGAAGGTGTCGTACTCAGCGTGGAGACCCAGGGTCGGCCGGCTTCCAGCGGCTGGACCCCGCCGTCATCACCGCGGCGGACGCCGTCATCTGGGCACATGACGTCGAGGTGCGCGAGAAGGCCCGGTTCGCCGGCAAGCCGATTGTCGACACCGGCGTGAAGGCCGGCATCAGCCGGCCCGGCGAACTGATCGCCGAGGCCCGTCGCAAGGCCGAGCGCGGCGAGACCAGTGCCCCGCCGACCGTGGAGCGGATGGCGGTGGTGACGGCGAGGCCGGTGGTGACAGTGGGCACTTCGGGGTCCGGCTGCGGACGTATCTGATGTCCGGCGTCAGCTACATGGTGCCGTTCGTCGCGGCCGGCGGGCTCCTCATCGCGCTGTCGTTCGCCATCGGTGGTTACGAGATCGCCGACGCCAAGTCCGTCGCCGACCACTTCGTCTGGGGCGAGTCCGACAGCTGGGCCGCCCTGCTCAACCAGATCGGCGGCGCCGCGTTCGGCTTCCTCGTGCCGGTGCTGGCGGGGTACATCGCGTACGGCATGGCCGACCGGCCCGCGCTCGTACCCGGCTTCGTCGGCGGCTCGATCGCCCTTACCGTCAACGCGGGCTTCCTGGGTGGCCTGGTCGCCGGACTCCTGGCCGGTGCCGTGGTGATGGCGATCCAACGGGTGAAGGTGCATTCCACCCTGCGCGGCATCATGCCCGTGCTCGTGATCCCGTTGATCGCGTCCATAGTCGTCGGATTCCTGATGTTCATCGTGGTCGGCAAGCCGATCGCCTCGCTCCAGAACGCACTTACCGACTGGCTCAACGGTCTCTCCGGTTCCAACGCGGTCGTCCTGGGCATCGTCCTCGGCCTGATGATGTGCTTCGATATGGGCGGCCCGCTCAACAAGGTCGCGTACACCTTCGCGGTCGGCGGTCTGGCCGATCCGACGTCCGGCAGCCTCAAGGTGATGGCGGCTGTGATGGCCGCGGGTATGGTGCCGCCGCTCGCGATGGCGCTGGCAACGACGGTACGCAGCAGGCTGTTCACCACGACCGAGCGGGAGAACGGCAGAGCCGCCTGGGTGCTCGGCGCCTCGTTCATCACCGAAGGTGCGATCCCGTTCGCCGCAGCCGACCCGCTGCGGGTGATCCCTCCGTCATGGCCGGCGGGGCGGTAACCGGTGCGCTGTCGATGGCGTTCGGCTGCACACTCCGCGCGCACGGCGGCATCTTCGTCGTACCGCTGATCGGGGAGCCGTTCCTCTATCTGCTGTCCATTGCCGCTGGAACGGCTGTTTCGACTGCTCTCGTGGTCGGGCTGAAGGGCATGCGCCGGGTCCCGGAGGAGTCCGGCTCGGTGCCCGACGAGTCCAGGACACCCGTCGCTGCCTGACCTGGAACCGCCCGCCAGGCCCGGATGCTGGCAGACAGGGGATGACACCGACTGTCACCGATCTCCCCGATCACGTCACGCGATCCCATGGGCCTCGATAGTGTGACGCGGTGACTGACAGCTGGTGCCCGGCGGACCGGGCGTGATTCGCCTCCCCTCGGGCGGCTGGTCCGCGGCCGGGGCCTGCGTCGCCCACTTCCCGAGGGCCTCACACCGACCTTCGCCGTACACCTGCTGAGCAAACAGCCCCTGCGACCAGCTGGGAGGCCCGGTGGCTGCGCTGGCCGGACTTCTGGCTTCCCGCCGACCGGCAGGAGGCGCGGGACGTCCTCGACGAGGCTTGGTCCCAGCCTCCGGCGGACGTGTCGAGATCGCGTGCGGAGGGGACGGGGACGCACGGGCACAGCTCTGGCATGTGTAGCCGTCCTGGACGGTGTGCCGACGGACCAGGCAGTGGCCTATGTTCGCCGTCACTACCATCCCCGCGCCGTCGAAACTCCGTGGCAGCGCCGCTTCGTCCTTCGCTTCGCAGCGTCACAACGGTAAGCGCGGGACACTGCGACCGTCCTCGTCGGCGCGCGCTACCGCATTGCGGGCGGGGCCGGGATACTTCCTGCTGTTGCGGGGCCGGGATGCTTCCTGTTGTTGCGGGACCGTGGCTCCGCCTCCTGCGCGTACGGCCTCGACGATGCTCTGGTGGAAGGAGCGGCTGGCTTCCTCGGAGGGGCAGGGCACAGGGCTACCCGCGAGCGTGAACCAGTCCGAGGCTCCGCTGAATTGCACGGCTACCGCCGCCTGTCCATCGGACCATGTCGTGTGAATGGTCAGGTCGCCGTTCACAACGCCGGCCTCTTCGGTGCGGACTCCGCCTGTTCCCGCGAAGACACCGCTGGTCGTCCACGATGCCCAGTTCATGTCGCGTCGCCTTTCGGACAATGACCAAGTTTGTCAAGCCGACTTCATTCGAGTATGACACCGCAGGTCCAAGCTCGCACAGGTGTGTGGCGGGCGCAGTTATTCAGGGGTGCATGGACGCTCCTTTGAGGATCTTGTCCACGGCGTTCCGAGGCCCGTGAACAGCCAGCCCGACGAGATCCATCGCGTCCCTCCCGACGGCTCGCACGGCCGCACGGTTGTCCTTGTCATTGCCCGTCGCGAAGAGGTCCGAGGTGAACACGGACATGGTCGTGCCCTGCCGATCGCCCGGGCATGGGCGGTCGTCAGCAATTCCTTGGACCCGGCGAATACCAGAACGGGCTGCCGGAACATCGGCAGGTACGCGGTGTCGTCGGCGTCGGCATACGGTTCGCCGATCACCTCGGGAACCGCCGTACCGATACCGCTGACCAGGAAGGCTGTGACATTGAGGCGTTGCCAGGTCCGCAGGTCGTCACGGAGCAGAACGGCGATCTTGGTGTCGAAGCGTACGGGCGTGCTGTCATCGGTCATGGCAGGCAGCCTGCCAAGCCGTTCGCCTGCCGTCTTGTACGAAGTTTGCACGGCCGGGACGGTAGGCTTCCCAGCATGGCAGCCCGACCGGAGATCACCGCGTGGTGTCCGCAGGTCGAAGGCATCGAAGAGGTCTTTCACGCCCACTTCGCCGATCACGCCTACCCCATGCACACGCACGACGCCTGGACGCTTCTCATCGTCGATGAGGGCATAGTCCGCTACGACCTGGACCGCCATGAGCACGGTGCGCCGAGCTCCGTGGTGACGCTGCTCCCCGCACGTACCGCACAACGGCGGTGCGGCGACACCGAGGGGTTCCGCAAGCGGGTCCTCTATCTCGGCGCCGCCGAGATCGACGAAGCCTCATCGGCATGGCGGTCGACCGTCCGGTACTGCACGATCCGCCGCTGCGTCACCGTATTCATCAACTCCACCGGACGCTCGAGCGGCCCGGTGACGAGTTCGAGGCCCAGAGCAGGCTCGCGCTCGTCTCCCAACACCTGGCCCGGCATCTGCGCGGCCGGCTCCACCTGCCCGTCCCGGTGCGGGACCGCAGAGTCGCCCACGAGCTTCGTGATCTGCTCGACGCGGAGTTCATCGAGGGACTACCCCTGCAGGAAGCGGCGCGCCGTCTCCATGCCCATCACACCCATCTGGTGAGGGCCTTCAGCCGCGAATTCGGCATGGCACCACATCAGTACGTGATGGGACGGCGCATCGACCTGGCCCGGCGGCTGCTGCTGCGGGAATGCGCTCACCGGATGTCGCGGCGTCCGCCGGCTTCTACGACCAGTCCCACTTCAGCCGGCACTTCAAGCGCATCGTCGGTACGAGTCCGGGGCATTACGCACGTACAAGAGGTGGAGCCGATGCGTCCTATCCGCGTTCGAGCGCACCACGGATGAAGGCCGCCTGACCGGCATGCTGAAGATCGTCGGCGACGATGCTGATCAGCCGGACGCCCAAGGTCACCGGCGGCGACCACGCCTCGTCCACGATCCGGTCCAGGGCGTTACCGTTCAGCCCGCTGATGAAGCCGATGCTCTGCTCGTGCACGGCGTCGTAGTACGCCAGGAGCAGATCGGCCGAGGCCACCTGCACGGCTGCCACCTGCGCACTGCTGTGGCCGTATCCGGTCGCCCCACTCTCGAAAGGGAGATCGAAGCGGGAGGCCCAGTCCTGTGCGAGCCAGATCTGTTCGGTTCCTGCCGCGTCGGCGACATGGTCGTCCTGGACCCGTGTCAGGTGCCACACGAGCCATGCGATCGAGTTGGCGTCGCTGTCAAGCCGGGCGTTCAGTTCGGTGGCTGTGAGTCCCTCGACGGCGGAGTGCACCGCTTCCTGGATGCGGTCGAACGCATCGGCCAAAATCCCTGCACTGTTCATACGATCACCATGGACGGTTCCGAGCCTCGGCTCTGCCCTCGACACGCCGCCGGGTGAGGCCGAACGGGACGCCTTCGCCCGCACACCAGGGATTCGTCTGCCGAGAGCGGTGCGCCGGCTTCAGCGCCGCTGTCCGTCCCCAGCCGCCGCGCGTGCTTCGGCCATGATCTCCGCGACCGTCCGGGCCTTGAGCCGGGAGTACGCGAGCAGGCCCTCGCTCCCGAGTACTGCGGTGCGCTTCGCGCGGGCATAGGGTCCGCCGCGCCGGGGTGGGATGCCAGGTAGTCGCGGAACATGATGTTGTCTCGCCCATAGTCGGCCCCGGCGCTCGACGACATGAACATTGGCGGCCGGTCCGCTGCGTCGGCGCAGATATTCACGCCCGGAGATACCGGCCTCCCCAGGTGCTCGTACCCGAGCTGTTCGACGCACGCCACAGCCGTGGGCATATCGCCCAGAAGGCACCCGACCTGCACGTCGATCACTGGTTTGGCGTCGAGGCCGGGGACTGCCGTGGATCCGATGTGCTCGACATCCACGGACAGCGCCCGCAACGGCGCCGATACCCGCCGCACGAGATACCTGCCCCGTTCTGCCCAGTGCGGGGCATGGGCGACTACGCGGACGGGCTCGTCGAGGTCAGCCATGGCAGCAGCCCAGCGACGGGCATGCGCCTCAGGCAGGGGCTGCTCGCCCTGCACCGTACGCAGCCAGTCCGTCAGCAGCGCGTTGACCTCGTCGGCGCGTTCCTGCTGCACCCAGTGTCCGCAGCCCTCCAGAACGTGGGAGGCGACCAGGCCCGGGAGGGTGGTGGGGTAGTTGTCGATGGCTTCGGCCATCCAGGTGGTGGAGGCATCGAGGGATCCGCCGATGAACAGCGAGGGCTGCGTGATGGGTGCCCCGTCCCAGACTGCGAGGTCTTCCCAGTCCCGGTCGGCGTTGCGGTAGCGGTTGAACGCTCCGGTCAGTCCGGTCCGCTCGAACTCTGCGCTGTAGACGTCGAGATCGCTCTCCGTGAGCCAGGAGGGCAGCGGTTCGCCGACGAAACGGTCACGGATCCTTCCGCCCCTGGGCACGAAGAACAGGCTGCCCTTGTCCGCCGGCGGCATCGTGTCGGCCGAGAGTCCGGCGTAGAACCCGGCCAGCCAGCCACGGACGTCGGGCTCGATCTCCGCCTCCGCCCGGCCGGGCTGCTGGAAGTAGCTGACGTAGAAATCCTCGTCCCCGCCGATGCCGGCGAAGGCCTCCGTGGGCCGCAATTCGTTCCGCGGCGCGTAGGGGACGCTGAGCAGGGCCACCGCAGAGAAGATGTCGGGCCTCAGCAGAGCGCTGTTCGCCGCGATGGGCGAGCCCCAGTCGTGGCCGATGACCGTCGCGGTCGCCTCGCCGAGTGCGTGCACGACCGCGACGTTGTCGGCGACATGAGCGGTCATCCGGTAGGCGTCCACGGCGGAGGGCTTCGATGAGCGGCCGTAGCCGCGTACGTCGATCGCGACCGCGCGGAAGCCTGCTGCGGCGATGGCCGGAAGCTGATGGCGCCAGGAGTACGAGGTCTCGGGAAAACCATGGATCAACAGGACCAAGGGCCGGTCCCCTGCTCAGTGGCATGAATACGGCCGCCGGGCACTGTCAGCAGCCGGTCGATCGCGGCGGGGCAGCTGCGGACGAGGGGCGGGGTGCTGCATACGTCCTCCTTGGAGACTCCCGAGGGCCGGCGGCCACTACGGGTCCAGGGCGGTGACCCGGTGCTCGCCCGGGTCTGTGACGGCCGCCCTGATCCTGATCATTGGGCTGCCTACGGGGCCAGGCAAGGAAAATTGCCGATCTGGCAAACGGGGCCCCGGGACTCACAGGAGCAGGCTCAGCAGATGGTCGCAGGCCGCGGCCTCGCTCGGATGCCGGGCGATCGTCTCGTAGGCTCCGCGCTCGTACGCTCCGGTCTCCCACACCCCGTCAGGCGCCTTCCGGAGATACAGGAAGTCGGGGGTGTGGGGACCGGTTCGTGAACGCCCTCGATGCGGTAGTAGCCGTCGGCCACGCCTGCTTCGGCCAGCGCGCTCCGCAGTTCTTGGCGTTCCATGGTGGCAAAGGTCCTAGATGTCCACGGACTTCAGGTAGGAGTGGTCCAGGAGCCACTTCACGTTCAGCCTCTCCCTGGCCGGGGTCGAGGAAGACCGCGTCGAGCTTGATCTGGTTGCCGCCCCGGGCTGCTCGAACCACGGGGCGATACTGCCCTGCCAGACCCAGAACGGCTTGGCGACCTTGTAGACGCGGTAGTCGCAGGGTACGGCGGAATCACGGGTGTTGAGGTTCTGCGGGGCAGGGCGCGCTCCCCGTAGGAGTCACCTGCCGGCGCCAGGTAGGCACCGTACACCGAGCCGAAGCGGTCCAGACGCTGACCGGTACGCAGCTTTGTGGGCTCCTTGTCGATCGTGCCGTTGACCTCGCCGAAGCCGTCATTGGGCGGGTACTTCCAGCTGCCCGTATCCGTCGGGCCCTCCCAGTACTTCTTGAGGAAGGCCGCCGGTGCGAGGGATCCGGTCCTCTTGTACCCCTTGAGCAGCGGTCCGACGGGAGCCTGGGTCTTGTTGGGGAGCCACTTTGGACCCAGCCGTGCGTCCCCGAGGAACTCCCCGGTGCAGGGTTCGTGCCGGACGGAAGCCTTCCCTGGGCTGTGGGCCCGGTCCTGTTGGCGCCGCGCTCGCGGCGGGCGGAGAGCAGCCCGGCTGCGAGGCCGAGCGCGACAAGTGCGGTGCGGATACGGTTCATTCAGAAGTCCCCTCGGACGCCGACGATCAATCGGAAGCTGTCGAAGAGTAACTGCCCGACCACTCATCGCGATTGCGCCATGCCGTCCCGGAAGGGCGACAACTCCCGGTGACGCGTGCGGCGCCCCGGCCGGAGGATGCCTTCGGCCGGGGCGCCGACGCCCCGAAAGTACGGTCAGCCGACCTTCACATCGATGCACGCGTAGAAGGCGTTCGAGGTGTCCGCAATGTTCCAGACAGCGAGCACCTTCTGGTCGCCCGTGTGACTGCCGAAGTCGACCTGATGGGTGACCGTGGCCCCGGGCTGAGCACCGTTGTCGTTGAACTCGGCGATCTTCTGACCTCCGGCGTAGTACTGCCAAGTGCTCGTGGCGTGCCTCGCGGTCAGGGTCCACTGGAACGCGGCGTTGCTGCTCACCGGGGTGACCTTCCACCCTTGGAGTCGTCGTCGAGCTCGGAGAACCTGCCATTGCCGCCGCTACAACTGGTGAGCCCCTTGGGCCCTTCCACGCTGTGCGGCTCGTACTTGATGTCGCCGCAGCTGACGGTGCCGGCGGCGCACTGCGCCTGCCTGCTGGGCGGTGAGTTCACGTATCCGTGGGCACTGGCCGAGCCGACGGGGAGGGTCAGCGCGAGCACGGGTGCGAGTACGGCACCAACGGCGACAGCGGTCTTCCTTTTCGCGTGCATGCTTCTCCTTCACATGAGGCCTTGACGCGCGGCGACGGACCGTGGGGTCCGGATCCGGCGGGCCGACCTCTGGAGTGTGGGGCCAAAATGGCGCGAAGGACACGGCAAGGCCCACTGCCGGAATCGCCCGGAATGCGGCCGTCCACAAGAGGCCTTGCACTTGGACTAGACCATACCGATCGCCGCGTGCACGTCAATACCTTCCCCGGAAGAGTTCACGGCGCCGGTACCCAGCCCCAGCACCCGCCTCCGTTCCTGATTTCAGCCGTTGGCGGGGTCCGGCGCGAGACCGTCCGCCACCAGCCCCTCCAGAACCGCCGCACCCAGGGCCTGCACGGCGGACTGCGGACGGACCATCACCGTCAGCTCCTTGATCCGGCCCGCCTCGTCGAACTGGAGCAGATCGATCCCGTGGATCTCTTTTCCGTTCACCGACGCCTTGAACAGAAGGATCTCCGACGGAGCCTCGATGCCGTCACCGCTCGTCTCGGCCTCACCGTCGAAGTGGCCGATATAGCGGAAGTCCTCGAACGTGCGCAGCAGCACCCCGAAGAGGCCGAGCACCATGGGCCTGCCCTCGAAGGGAGTGAACTTCACCGGACTCAACAGGCGTACGTCCTCGGCGAACAGGGCGCCCAGCGGCGCGAGATCCCGCTTCTCGACGGCGGACCTGAAGCGTTGCGCAGTTTCGGCGGTCGTCATAACCATCACTCCTCACATCTGGCGCACTCTGACGCATAGCCAGGAATATCATTAGTCATGAAACTGACTATTCTCGGACGGCGGCCGCTCGTAGCCGGCCGCCATCGAGCGGCCGGGATCACCGCCACTGTCCGCCGTTACGTCATACGTAGGCGCAGACGCCTGTCGGGCGGTGCTCCGGTGGCGACCCACGCCCCTGTCATGCCCCGGTGGCACCGTCCAGGCGTTCTCGCAGGAGGTCGGCGTGACCGATGTGGCGTGCGTACTCCGCGATCATGTGGACGTGCACCAGCCGCAGCGAGTGCGCCGAACCCCGACGGATGAAGGTAGCGTCGAGCGATGCGCCTGCTACCGCCTCGTCCGCGAGGCGGATTTCTTCGACGAGGCGCGCATAGTCGCTTTCGGCGTGCTCCGCCGACAGATCCTCAAAGTCCGCGTCCTTGCCCTTGTCCGGGTCGTACATCGGCGCCAGCGCTTCGCCGGCGAACCCTCCCGGAACCAGATGCGCTCGACCTTGGCCATATGCCGGATCAGGCCCAGCAGGGTGAGATTGGAGGGCTGCACGGTCTGCTCGGCGAGTTGTTTTCCTGACAGGCCCGCACACTTCTGCAGCAGAGTACTGCGGTAGTAACCGAGGAAGGCGGTCAGTGTCTCGGCCTCGCCCCGACGAGTGATGCGGTGGTGCGGGTTACATCCGGCGCTGTCCATGTCATTGGTGGATGATGCCTGCCGGCGGCAGGCTGACGCGAGCCCTTTGACATCCGCCCGCGGCTTCACGGCCGACCCGTCCCCGCACTGACGGGACGAGGCAGACGCATGTCATGTGCGGATTCCTCCTCGCGATGGGCATTACGGCCCTGTTCCCGTATAGCTAAACGAACGGACATGTAGCGCTGGGTGACTACGCGGGGCTGCGGTCGCACTGCTGAAGGTCGTCTCCCGATGAGCCGTGACACGTTCGTTGGAACCGCTGTAGGCCACGTCGCCTCGCGGCGCTTGTGAGCTCTGTGGGGTCACCGACCGGTTCGATACCTGCCGGGGCTGAAGAGCGGGCTGGCGGCGGCCAGAACAGGACCGCGCACAGGAGGGCCGCCGTGGCGAAGACCAGCGGGCGCATGACGGAGTCCTCGCGTGCACTGGCGGCAAGGGCACCGGCTGCCGCGAGGGCCAGGGCAATGACCGGCAGTGCGCGGGGCGCCATGTGATGCCCGGCGTGGCGTCGGCTGGCAGCAGCCGGGCAGCGAGGTGGCAGCAGGCGCAGGCCAGCAGCGTGGCACCGATCGCATCGCTGGGCCGGTGCCAGTAGAGCGTCTGGACGGCGGCGGCGGTGACGGCGAGCCACAGCATGCCGGCTGTGGCGACGTAGGGGCGGATGCGCGGGGAAGCGACGAGAACGGCGCCGAGGGCCAGCCCGGCGACGATGGCCACGTGACCGCTGGGAAACTGGCCTCGGTGAGGCTCTGCGGAGCATCTGCCAGGTCGGGACGGGGCAGTCTTTGGAGCACCTGCGTTCCCGCGACTGTGGCCCCACGATCGCGAGTGCCGCGCAGCCTGCCACCAGCACCGCCGCACCAGGGTGACGGCCGCGATCACGGCCATGCCCGCGACCAGGGTCGGCATGGCGGCCTCCAGCGGCGGCGGGCCCCACGATTGGGCCCACTCGAAGATCCGTGCCTGATCGGCGTATCCCTTGACCAGCGCGTTCTCCGCCCGTTGCCCGAACGGTGTGCAGACGGCGAGCAGGTAGACCGCTGCGAACCCGAAGAGGCACAGCAGGGCCGGGATCTGGCCGTTCAGAGACGGCCGTATCGTCCAGGAAGGGCTCCCTCAGCCGCGGCTCCCGGGACCCGTCCGCGGGTGTCCGGCCGGTGTGCGGACAGGTTCGAGTGATCTCGCTGAGTCATCGCTCTCTCCTCTGTGGGGTAGTGGTTTGGCCACGTGCCTCCTGCGGCGCTCCGTGGGCCGACCGGTCGCGGATCTGCCGCTATACGAGCAGCGCCCGGTTCTGCCGGCGCTGGGCGGCGATCGCCAGAACCGGGAGGGGCATGATCAGGGCAAGGAGGACGGCCAGGCTGGGCAGAGACTCCATGAGCCAGTCCGGTTGGACGACGATCGCCTGCGTGCGGACGATCGCGAACGCGGCAGCGGGGATCAGCCACCGGTAGTCGCCGGTGGCGGCCGTCGCCACCATGCGGCGATCAGCGCGGCGACTTCGAGGGCGAACAGGCCGCGTTGGAAGAACGGATCGTAGGAGGCGATATGCAGGCCCCGGCTACGAACATGGCGAGCACGACGGGGACCAGCCAGCCGTACGAGTGGCGCCGCAGCCGGCCACGACGGCAGGCCGCCAGCACTGCGCACGCGATGAGCAGGGCCCCGACAGCACCAGGTCATGGGCCAGGATCGGGGCGCTCAGCCCGTAGTAACCCGGGCCCACCACGCCCTCGTCGCCGAAGAACGTGGAACTGCCGAGCGTGGCACAGGCGTAGATCATCGCTGCCACCGGCAGGGCGATCCAGGGCTTGCCGCGCAGCAGGGCGATCAGGCAGAGCAGCGGCAGCAGCCCGTAGGGCAGGAGCCGTGTCCGTGTGCTGGGGCCTTGTGCCCACGGGTACCAGCCGGAGAAGTGGAAGGCGATGGCATGGCGGCCGGGGTCGATGTGCAGTGCCCAGTGCCACACGTCCTGCAGGTACGGCACCAGCGCCAGCGCGGCGAGGACGAGGGCGGTCAGGTGGATGCCGTCCAGCCACCACGGCCGGGCCGTGTCGTCGACGACGGCGCGGGCGCGGGCCTGTACCCGGCACGCGCCAAGGCGACGACTTCCCGCGGCGGGGCCAGGAGCGGCCGGGATACGCCTCGGCCAGGCAGGCCAGCAACTCCTCTCCTGCCGGGAGCGGTAGGGCTCGGGGTAGGCCGCGAGCAGCGGACGGTTCATGCCGGGGCTACCCCGGCATCCCGCGAGCGTCCGATGACGACGGCCGCGGCCTGCTGCATCCGCAGCGCCTCCCGGCCGAGCGCCTCGGTGCCGTCCTCGGTGAGCCGGTAGTAGCGCCGCGCCCGCCCGTCCACGATCTCCTCGCCGCCGGTGGCCACCAACCCGGCCCGCTCCATCCGCTCCAGCGCACCGTAGAGAGTGCCGACAGCGATCCGGAGCCGCCCTCGGTGGCCTGCTCGGCGGCCTTGATAATGCCGTAACCGTGCAACGGCCCGTCCATGAGCACGGCAAGGATGAAGTACTGCGGTTCCGTCAGGACCGATTTCCGCGTCGTCACGCACGCGAGCATATATCGAGCCACGAAATATAGGGCAATCCAGACCCTCCAGGTCAAGATTCCGCAGTTCATGGACATCGCGACAGAGCCATGCCCCACTGCCCATAGACAACACGGCCATCCGATGGCTGCCGGGGCCGGTTATCCGTCCTCGATGGGGCCAACAACACCTCGACGCAAGCTGCTGACCACCGGCTACTGAACGCCGTCGGGCGGCCACGCATCCGCACGGGCCGATCCGCACCCGCTCGGTGGCCCGGCAGTACATGACGACGATGCGCCGGATGGTGCGCCACTTCGATGCCTGTGGGGAGCCACGGGCGGTCTTGCCGATCCGACCTCGGCCACGCTGGTGCAGTACTGGGTGACCTGCGACTATCACCGCGAACGGCGCATCCGCGTGGCGCTGAACGCCTTCCAGGAGATAGCCGGAGGACTGGACCGGGCATCTGCCGTCACCTGGCGGGGCGACGGATCAACAAGGTGGAGACGAACCGACACAACCAGCCCTACACCGAGGGTGAATGGCGGCGGCTTGAAGCCTCCTGCACCAGTCGGATGACCGCCCGCCGCACCCACCGTCAGGTGTTGGAGGCAGCCGGCCGGGGCGCAGATCCGTCCGTCCACGGCGTCACCTTCGACGACCTCGCCCGGCTCTGGCTCCACGCGGGCCCCGCAGAGGCGAGTAGGGCCGTCGAGCGGTTCGGCAGAAGCGCCGGTGTTGACCGGGCCCAGTTCACGGTGGTCGAGGCAGCGTTGTTCTCGACCTCGGAGCCGGCGTTCGCCTACCTCACCCTGTTCGCGATGCGCACGGGCATCGTCCCTGACGGCATTGACGCCCTGAGACTCGACAAGATCACCCGGACCTCGCCGAACACGGTGCTGACACTCCTACCGCAGGGGCCGGACTGGGGATGCGGCGCTCAACCTGCTCCGTGATGCCGTGTGGCTGCTGGACCGCAGGTTGGAGGACTCGACCCAACTGCGCTAACACGCCGAGGGTTTGTCTGATTTCCTATGGACCAATGTGGGCCGTGACGGACTCGGGCGCGGGGACAGGGCAGGATCTTCGACCGCCCCGCGTCCAGCGCCAGCGCCGGGCCTGATGAAGTGCTCGGGCGTGCTCGGCGACGAAGGGCAGCCGGTCCGGACGCGGCGGCCGTCCAGGCCCTGCTCTCCGGTGAGCAGGACATGATCGTCGCTGCGTGCGCCAGCCCGCTCAACGGCCCGCACGCCCCGGCGGAAACCATGTGCCCGGCCCTGGGTGTGTCTGCTGTGCCCACTCGCCGCATTCGCGTCCCGTCACCTGCCCAACCCGCTCAGGCTCAAGGAGTACTTCTCCTGGCAGGCCCAGCGGATGACCACCCCGCAGTTCCTGCGGATCTTCGGTCCGTACACGGCCCCTGGACGAGGAGATCCTGCCCCGGTTCGGCCCGCCTGTCAGCGGACCGCCGACCAGGAAGCCGGACAGCAGCCCGACCCACGCCTGGCTCAGACAGAACGGCTCAAGGCCGAGGTTGCCACTCCGAGCGAGCGCCTGAGCAGGAAAGACACTGAACCAGACGCTCTGAAGGGTTCCAGACCATGGCCTTGTCCCGCCTCGAAGCCCAGCACGACGAGATCGCCGCGCTTCGACGACAGCTTGACGCCACCCGCCGGCGTCGGTCCGCACACCTCATCGCCGGTGGTCGCAACCGCCGCCGCATGCGGCGGATCGGGCGCCGCAGGTCAGCGATAGCGTGGAGTTGAGACCCGAGTAATGAGGAGGGCGCGTGCGATTCGCACTGGATGCACTGTTAGCTGACGTACCCGCGGAGCAGGTCGGTGAAGCTCGTGACTTCTACAGGTCGAGGGCGGCAGGCCGTGGCCCCAGCTCACTGGAGGAGCTGAAGGAAGCCCGAGCGAAGAGGTCTGCTCCTCCTGTGGCTGATCCGCCTGCCATCGAAGAGACGATCGAAGCCGCGGAAGCGCGCGTCCCTGTCAGGATCTTCACACCTACCGACGGTCCGCCGCGGGCGTCTACCTGGACATACACGGCGGCGGCTTCTACATGGACTCCGCAGCGCGGGAGACAAACGCAACCGCGAGCTCGCAGACGCCCTGCACATCGCCGTTGTCAGCGTCGACTACCGGCTGGCCCCTGAGTATCCCTGGCCGGCGGCACCCGGCGACTGTGAAGCGGCGGCGCTCTGGCTCGTCGAAGAAGCCGATGCCCGCTTCGGAACGTCCCGACTTGCGATCGGCGGGAGCTCAGCCGGGGCCACGCTCGCCCTGGCGACCCTGCTCCGGCTGAGAGACACAGGTACTGTTGGCCGATTCACCGGCGCTGCGCTCCAATTCGGGACCTACGACTTGAGCGCACGAACCCCGGCCGGTCGCGGCATCGCGGACGAATACTTCATCCAGGCGTACGTCGGCCACGTGGAAGACCGCACTGTTCCCGACATCTCCCCTCTACGGCGTTCTTCGCGGGCTCCCCAACGCTGCTGATCGTCGGAAGCACAGACGTGTTACTGGAAGACAACCTGGCCCTGGCAGGCCGGTTGTCAGCCGCCGGCAATGACGTCGAGCTCCAGGTTTACCCCGACTCACCCCACGGTTTCACGGGCCACCCCACGGCAATGGCTGGGACGGCGCTCAGCGGCGTCGAGTCCTGGCTGCGCGACCGGATTACGCAATCGTAGGCACTGACCGCGATCTCGAAGGATCCCAGTCCCGGAGGTCGATTACGTGAGACACGGCCTGGCGCACTCCCGCCGACGTGGGCGGCGAAACGTCAGGCCGGGCGTGACGGTTCGAGCACAAGGGTTGAACTAGTGGGAGCGCTCCCAGAATGCGGAGGATGTGTAGGAGAGTCAAGATGCTTGAAGAGTCGAATTTCTTCGCCAACAAGTGCCCAGAACACGCCTGTTGACCGCCATGAGTTGACGCTCTACCGTCAAGTCACACCAGTGGGAGCGGTTCCATCAGTCGATGTCTCATACCTGAGACGTCCGGCCGCAAGGAGTCGCTCATGTAATACGCACCGCTCCTTCTTCGCCTGGGGCCGTCACACTCCTGGGCTTGGGCACCCCGTCAGCAGTCGGAGACCGGGGCGTCCCGCCTGGGACCCGGAACCTGCTCCGGTCTCGGACTCGCACACTCCACGACCTCGGTCGGTGGCTCCAGTACAAGCTCTACGGCCCGGCGGGCAATCCGCCGCCTGGCACGCCTCTCCCACCTCGGATGGGCCTGGAACACCCGGGACCGTTCCACCCGCCCGTCCTTGAACAGCGACTGCGACGGAAACCCCACCCCGTACGGAATCGGGCTGCGTGATCCCCTGCGCGCCCCCGACAGCTGAGGAAATGGAACCCGTATGAGCCGCACGAGCCGTACAACCCTGCGCAGATCACGAACTGCACTGATAGCTGCGGGTGCTCTCGTCGCCGCGGCGGCCAGCACTACCGCCGCGGCCGCACCCTTCGGAGCATCCGCCGCCGCGGCGGCTGCACCGTGGACTACAAGATCCAGAACCAGTGGAACGGCGGGCTCACAGCCGCGGTGAGCGTCACGAACACGGGTGACGCCGTCGCCGGCTGGCAGCTGGAATGGTCGTTCGGCGGTGGTGAACAGGTCAGTCAGGGCTGGAACGCCACCGTCTCCCAGAGCGGCGCCGCCGCCACCGCGAAGAGCCTCGCCCACAACGGCGCGCTCACCTCCGGAGCCTCCGCTTCCTTCGGCTTCAACGCAACGGGGAACGGAAACAGCGTCGTTCCCGCAACCTTCAAGCTGAACGGTGTCACCTGTAACGGTGGCCCGACCGACCCGACGGATCCGCCCACCGATCCGCCGACGGGCACCGCGGTCGACAACCCGTACGAGGGCGCCGACGTCTATGTGAATCCGGAGTGGGCCGCGAAGGCAACGGCCGAGACGGGCGGCAGCCGGATCGCCGACCAGCCGACCGGGGTCTGGCTCGACCGCATCGCCGCCATCGAAGGCGCCGGCGACAGCATGGGCCTGCGTGACCACCTGGACGAGGCCCTGACACAGAAGGGGTCCGGCGAGCTGGTGGTCCAGCTCGTCATCTACAACCTCCCTGGGCGTGACTGTTCGGCGCTCGCCTCCAACGGCGAGCTCGGGCCCACCGAGATCGACCGTTACAAGACGGAGTACATCGACCCGATCGCGGCGATTCTCGCCGATGAGAAGTACTCGGGTCTGCGCATCGTCAACACGGTCGAGATCGACTCGCTGCCGAACCTCGTCACCAACACCGGCAGCCGCCCCACCGCCACCCCGGCCTGCGACGTGATGAAGGCCAACGGCAACTATGTGAAGGGCGTCGGCTACGCGCTCAACAAGCTGGGCGACGCACCCAACGTCTACAACTACATCGACGCGGGGCACCACGGCTGGATCGGCTGGGACGACAACTTCGGCCCGTCCGCCGATACGTTCAAGGAGGCGGCGACCGCCGAGGGCGCGACGGTCGACGACGTGCACGGTTTCATCACCAACACGGCCAACTACGGTGCGCTGACGGAGGATCACTTCTCCATCGACGACTCCGTCAACGGCACCTCCGTACGGCAGTCGAAGTGGATCGACTGGAACCGTTACACCGATGAGCAGTCCTTCGCGCAGGCCTTCCGCAACGAGCTCGTCTCGGTCGGCTTCAACTCCGACATTGGCATGCTGATCGACACTTCGCGCAACGGCTGGGGCGGCGCCGACCGGCCGACCGGGCCGGGTGCGACCACCAGCGTGGACACCTATGTGGACGGTGGCCGCTACGACCAGCGCATCCACCTGGGCAACTGGTGCAACCAGGTCGGAGCCGGTCTGGGTGAACGGCCGCAGGCAGCCCGGCAGCGGGTATCGACGCGTACGTCTGGATGAAGCCCCGGGGAGTCCGACGGATCCAGCAAAGAGATCCCGAACGACGAAGGCAAGGGATTCGACCGGATGTGCGACCCGACGTACACGGGTAACGCCCGCAACGGTAACAACATGTCCGGCGCCCTGCCCGATGCCCCGATCTCCGGACAGTGGTTCTCCGCCCAGTTCCAGGAGCTCATGAAGAACGCCCACCCGGCGCTCTAGTGTTCCGCGTCGGCCGGTCCGGGCTCTCCCGCCCGGCCCGGCCGACGGCTGCGGAATCGGCCGGCCAGGGCGCGCACTCGATCAGACGGCGTGGACGTGCCCCGGCGGGCCTTGGCCTGTGTTCCGGTACCGGCGGTGGTTCCGGCCGGCGCAGGCCCGGCTTCGGGCGAGCCCTCCCCAGTACGTGGTAGCGGTGGCTGATACGGCGCCCGATCACCGCGTAGCCCAGCAGCGCACCGGTCGTATTGAGGATCACATCGTCGATGTCGAAGGCCCGGCCGGCGACCAGAGCCCCTGGGTCAGCTCGACGAACACCATGACCACAGCCGTCAGGAACGCCATGCGGATCATCCGCAGCCTGCGCGGCACCACAACCGGCAGCAGGATTCCGAACGGGACGCCGAGCAGCAGGTTCCCGCCCGCTTGCTTGCACGCTGCGAGGAAGGTGTAGTCCTCGGCATACTCGCGCAGCGACCGTCCCGGCCGCAGATTCGAAGTGACGAGGTCCTCGGAGGCCGGTGACGGTGTGAGCGTCACCTTCGCCAGCACGACGGAGAACGCCACGAGCCCCGCAAAGGCCACGATCAGTGCTGTCGCGCGCAGCAGCATGCTGCCCCGGCTCCGACGTCGTACGCTGCGATCCGCCTCTGTCTTCATGGCCGAACGGATGCCCCAACGCCCGGGACCACACCCGGGTCGGCGTGCCGCGCCGGGTCCCGGTGCGGCAGGGCGGCGCCGGCCTGCCACGATGTGCGCATGAATGCACAGAACAAGGACAAGTTGCTGGCCGACGCCGTGCGATTGCGCGAGCAGGGCCACCCCGAACAGGCCAGGGAACGCCTGCTGTCCCTCACCGCCGCATTCCCCGGCGCTGCGGATGTGGCTTATCAGACCGGCTGGGCCCACGACCTACTGGGCCTGGAGGCCGAGGCGGTGCCGTACTACGAGCGGAGCCTGCAGGAAGGCGGTCTCACCGAGGACGAACGGCGCGGCGCGCTGCTGGGCCTCGGCAGCACCTACCGGGTCCTGGGCAGATTCGGGCAGGCGGTTGAGACGCTCCGCGGGGCGTGGGCGAGTTTCCGGACGACGGCGCGCTGCGGGCCTTTCTTGCCATGGCCCTGTTCAACACCGGTGAGCATCATGAGGCCATGAAGGTGCTTCTGCGGCTAGTGGCCGAGACCAGTGACGACCCTCGAGTCCACAGCTGCCGGCCGGCCATCGAGTACTACGCCGAGGATCTCACCAGGACCGTGTGACGCGATCCCCGTTGCCGCAGGCCTCAGTTCCGGTCACCCGGTTCAGCCGGCGCCTGTCCGTGTCGCGGTGATAGACCTCCGGACCGCGGCAACTCGACCTCGGCCGCGTCAGCGACCGGAGAAAACGAACAGCCGGCCGTCGACCAGCGCCGCGAGGAGCGGGCCCATGGGGACGAATATTCTTGGTGACGACAGAAGGAAGCCCCGGCCGGATCGGGGAATCCAGCCGGGGCGGCTTGTGTGCGGGGCACGGAGACCGGTTACCTCGCGGCGCAGGGCTCCACGGGACTTCAGCCGACGAATGCCCCGTGGGCCACAGGCGAGGTCCGGGGCACTGCCCTCTCACCCACACTTAGTTGAACGGCAAATCACCCCACCGCGTTCCGGGAACGGCCGGCCGGGAATGTGATTCAAGGCACGAACCTCCCGGGTGCCGCCGGATTCCGGTGGACCGGGTCAGCGGACTTCGCGGAAGAGAACGTGCCCACCGACGGACGGGTCGACTCGCGCGGCTCAAGCCGGTCCGGGTCGTTCCGGCGGCTCTTGCCGCCTCACGGGCCGATAGCTTGACCCCGGCGGTGAATCGGAGCTTGAACACGCACCTTGCCCCAATGCGTGCCATGGGTGCCATGGGCGCCTCGAGCCACTTCCCGACGCGTTCCGGGGCTCCTGGAGGTGGCGACCGGGGCATCAACGTCCCGATAAGGGAAAGAGCGTTCGGCCAATTCTCCCTCCACCCAGCCTGCGGCATATGCCAGAAGCAATAACGTATCGAGTGTTGCCAAATCCCTTACGGGCTCCCGCAGCCTGTGTCACAGTCGTGTTCGGTACACCCCATGAACCGGCCGTGCCGCGCCTGTATCGGAGTACGAGATGCCGTCCCTCTGTTCGCGGACCGCCCGCCCCTCAGCCGCCCGAGCGAGATGCTGTGGACGCGCTGATCAGCCGCACCCGGCTGCTGCGCGGAGACGTGGACGCCGTGCGACGGGACGCCGTGATGATCGACGAGGACGATTCCCAGCTCCGCTGGCAGCGCGCGCTCTGCGACCTGGCGGTCCACCATCTCGACGACCTCGGCGAGCACCTGGGGCAGCTCAGAGAGGGCCTGGGAACGCAGACGACCGGGGAGCCGGAGCACGATGCCGAATCGCAGACCGTGGTCGAACCCCTCCCGGCTCGCTGCTCAGCAGGGTCGGCAGCGCGGAATGGAATCTGCTGACCGACGAGGTGAGCTGGTCCCAGGAGCTGTACGAGATCTTCGGCAGGGCATCCGGATCGGGCCCGCTCTCCCTGGACGAACTGCCGTCCGTCCTGCTCCCCGAGGACCAGCCGTTGCTGACCTCCATGGTCACCGATTGCCTGGTCGACGGAAAGCCGATAGACGGCGAGTTCCGCATCGTCCTGCCTGACGGCCGGATGCGGACCCTGCACATGATGGGCGAACCCATCCTCGACGCAGACGGCTGCGCAGCCTCCATGTGGGCGGTTCTGCGCGATGTCAGCAAGCTCCGGCGCAGCCAGCGCATCGTGGGCCGGACCCACGACTCGGTCCGTCGTCAGCAGCACATGGCACAGACCGAGCACCGGGTGGCCGTCGAGCTGCAGGAGGCGGTTCTTCCTCCATGGCGCGGTTCGCTGCGGCTTCCCGAGCACGGGCCCGGCGCACTGGATATCGCCGCGCACTACCTCCCCGCCGAGTCGGGTGGATTGATCGGCGGCGACTGGTACGACGCGCTGGAACTTCCGGACGGCAGGACACTGCTCACCGTCGGTGATCTGACTGGCCACGGCATTCCGGCAACCACAGCCATGGCGATGCTGATGGGCGCGCTGCGCGGAATGGCCGTTGCCGGCATCGAGCCCGGGCGCTGATGGGTCACCTGAACCAGCTGCTCGAATCGACGGTGCAGCCCGCGCTCGGCAGCGCGGTCTGCTGCAGGTTCGACCCACGACCGGTACGCTCGCCTGGGCACAGGCGGGACACCCGCACCGTTGCTGTTCCGCGACGGAGCAGGGCGTCCCTGCCTCAGCCTGATGGTGTGCTGCTCGGTGCGGCGTCAGGGTCACCTACGAGCAGGACCAGGTGGACCTGCTGCCCGGCGACGTGCTGGTCCTGCACACCGGTGAGCTGACACGGCGCGGCGACCGTGGGCCGGAACCGCAGGCACTGCTCGACCTCGCCCCGCGATTCGCGCAGGCCCGCACCGCGCAGGACTGTGTACGCAGCATCGTCGAGGAGTTCGGCGGCACCCAGCGCCTGGACGACGCGTGCGTGCTGGTGGCCCGCATCGCGGACTGAGCGAAGCACAGGAGCCAGCGGCATGCTGCCACCGGCGGTATGCGGCACGGTGTCTCTCTGCGCCTATCTGGCGGTGCCCTGATCAGACCTGAGAACCTCTGGGCCTGGGCACGCTCTGGGGCAGGGCCAGCTCGATCTCACGGCGCAGGTCCTCGATCTTGGTGAATCCCGCGAACTGGCCGGTGAGCCGGTACATTTCGCGCAGCCGGTCCCAGGTGCGGTGGGAGGAGGTCTCCCCATCGACACCAGGGCGAGCCGCGCATATCGGTCGGCCTGCTCGGGGTCGTTGGCGATGAAGCAGGCCGATGCGAGCGAGATGTAGTCGAAGATCTTGGACCGTTGGCGCCCCTTGATCCGCAGATCCAGGGCCTGTTTGGCATGACGCTGAGCCGCGACCGCGGCCGCCGGGTCGTGCTCGGCCAGCGTGCGGAAAGCCAGGGCCTGCATACCGTGCATGTCCGCCTCGTCGAACATCTGCATCCAGCTGGGGCGGGACATCGCCCCTGTCGGAGACGAAGAGATCCTCGGCCTCGCCCAGCGTGCGGCGCATGGCCTGCCCCGGCCCAAGGACGCCTGCGCCCAGGCCTCGATGGTGTGAAGCATGGCCTTGGTACGCGGCAGGGTCGCGTCCCCGGAGCCGGATTTGGCCAGCTTCATCAGGTCCAGGGCCTCGTCCGGGCGTCCCAGATGCACCATCTGCCGTGCAGCCCTGAGAGGGCCTCGCCCGCGCGCGGACGGTCGCCGCCCTCGCGGGCCGCGTGGGCGGCGATGACGAAGTACTTCTGAGCCGTGGGTTCCAGCCCCACGTCGTGGGACATCCAGCCCGCGAGTACGGCGAGATTGGCCGCGACACCCACAGGCGACGCTGCAGATGGTCGGGGTGGTGATAGGCGAGCATGCCGCCCACCTCATTGAGCTGGCCGACGACTGCTTTGCGCTGGAGCCCCCACCGTGGGAGGCGTCCCAGGCGCGGAATACCTCGACCGAGTGCTCCAGCGCCTCGATCTCCTCGGAACCGATGGGGCGGCCTCGTACCGGTCGAACCCTGCGGTATCTGCGTACAGTTGATCGTCGATATGGGGAGCCGGGCCCGCCACAGCGGGATCGGTGTGCAGCCAGTCGTGCATGGCGCCGGTGAGAGCTGAGCCAGCGGCGAGCGCTGCGCCCGCCCCCACCAAGCCGCGTCGGTTGAGCATGAGGTCCATTCCCGTGAATTCGGTGAGAACCGCTGCCGTCCGTTCGGGCGCCCACGGTAGTCCGTCGGGATCCTTCTGTGTCCCGGCATCCCGCCGTTTCCCGCACGCCCGCGTCGGCCGAACCCGAGGTCCTCAATGGTCACGACACGGCCGAGCCGCTCGGTGAACAGGGCTGCCAGCACTTCGGGCACCGGATCTCGGGGCGACTCCCCTTATCGATCCAGCGCCTGACCCGCGAGGTGTCGGTCGCCAGCTGGAGGTGGCCCATGGCCGCCGCCTGCCGGTTAACCATTCTCGCTAGCTCGCCCTTGGACCAGCCGGCCAGGCCGAACAGGTCAGAAAGGCGGGTGTTGGGATCTCCGGTCACGTCAAGCCCCCAGGTTCTCGGCTGACTCGACAGTAGCCCCTGGCAGAGGCGGGTCGACTATTCGCCAGGGTTCGCCAGGGTCCGCCAGATGGTCTGCCACCCGCGCCCCGGTGTCAGGTAGGAAGCGCCACCCCGCCCGGCAGCCCTAGGCACTCCCCAGGGTGCCGAACGGTCGCCGGCCGGGCGGCGCACGAAACCTGTCGGCGCACGAAGGGATCTGTTTCGCCCATGTACACAGCATCGTCCTCCGTGTCAGCCCCTCCCCGGCCGCTCCGTCCCATGGGGCGGGCGGCGGGCCGTATCTCGACCTCACGCCGCGGCGCCTGCGTCCGGCATGGGTCGGACCCGGCAGGCTGTCGGGCCCGGTACCCAGTCGCTCAGCGGCAGAATCGACCTGTCCGGCCCGCAGGGCGCGCAGCTGAGGATGGTCATCGCCTCCATTCACCGCATCTGCCCGGAGTTCAATCCGGTCCAGGTGCTGCGTCGCAGCGGCCGCTCGGTGCTGATTGTCGGAACCACTGGGCGTACCACCGCCGTGGCCAGTGTTTACTGGACCACTCCCCGTCTGGACCGAGCGGTTCCAGCACGAAATAGCGGCATACCGGGCCTTTGTCAGGCACCGCCCACCAGTGCGGGTCCGCGGCTTATCGCCGCGGACCCGGAGAACTGCACCCTGGTGATCGAGCGGATGCCCGGCAGGGTCGCGGCGCTGACGAGGCATCCGGCGGAGGCGCCCCTCGGGCGGATCTGCGGGCCGTTCTCGGAGCGATCAGCCGGGTCAATGCCTGGCGGCCGCCGGCAGGCTGTTCGAGGCGCCGCTCGACTATGCCTCGCGGATCGCGCGCTACCACGAGCTGGGTCTCTTCACCGACCGGGATCTGGGTGATCTGCAGAAGCTGCTGCACGGTCTGGCACACGCGGGAGGCAGGCATGGCATGGCCCAGTTCTGCCACGGCGATGCACTGCTCTCCAACATCCTGCTGCCGCCTACGGGTCCGGTGCTGGTCGACTGGGAGCATGCGGGCTGGTATTTGCCGGGGTACGACCTGGCGACGCTGTGGACAGTGCTCGGCGACGCCCCGGTGGCGCGTCGTCAGATCAGTCAGCTGGCGCAGGCCAATGGGCCCGCGGCGCTCGATGCCTTCCTGGTCAATCTGATGCTCGTACTGACTCGGGAGATCCAGACCTATGAGACGGCTGTCCAGCGGGCCATGCGGGAAGGGCACCTGCGGGCGGCGGTCAGGCTCGCCAGGGGATGGTCTCCTCGGGCGAGGAACAGCGGCTGCTGTTGCGCAGGCTGCACGACGACTGCGCAATGGCGCGGCGCGCGGTGCGCGCTGCGGTCGGGACCCGCTGACCGCAGCCGTAGTGGTCGGGATCACGCTGCGGGGCCGGTGCCGACACACCTGCCCGCAGCGCGTGCTGCTGTCTTTTCACAAGCGGGTGGCGCGGGGAGTCAGGGGCTCCTGAAATCGACCGCATCCACGTCGAAGGCGTTGTCCTGCGGGGATGTGAAGACGAGATAGACCTTATGGGTACCGAGAGCTCCTGAACCGCGACCGGTTCAGTTGCCTGGTAGGTGTCCCAGCCTCCGGTGTTGGGGACAGGGTGGTGGCCAGCAGGGTGCCGTCGGGTGCGTCGGCGCGCAGTTCGATGGCACCCACCCGTTCGGTGAGGAGAGCGTGTAGCCGACGGTGGAAATGTCTTCGACGCTCATGGGATCGAAGGCGATCCAGTCGCCATCGGAGACGTCGCCGATCCGTTTGCCGTTCTCGGCGCCCGCCTGGTCGATGGTGCGGGTGCCTGACTGGTCATCGTGGTACTCCGCCTGCTTGTGCTTCGGCTGGAGCACCGAACGCCCATAGCCGGTGAGGCGAGAGACGCCGTCGCCGCCCTTGTCGGTGTATTTCGCGTTGAGTACGTAGGTGAGGTCGGCTCCCTCGGGTGGCCGCCCAGATCCCCGGTGTCGACGGTGCCTTCGCAGCCGGGGATGTCGGTGGTGGGGTGCTCATGGTCGTCGTGGCCGAGGGCCGGATTGACCGATACCAGGGCGCAGTCGACCGGACCGTCCTCGGGGTCGGTGACCGTGACTCTGTACGGGACTTTGTCCCCGAATTCGATGAGCTTGCCGCTGACGGGGAAGTCGATGGTGACTTTCGGCGCGGTGTTGCCCGCGGTGACGGGGATGTTGGCGTAACCGGATTTACCACTGGAGTCGGTGACCTTCAGCTGAGCGGTGAAGTCCCCTTGGTGGTGTAGGTATGGCTGGGCGCGGGCTCGGTGGAGTCGTAACTGCCGTCGCCGTCGAAGTCCCAGGCGTAGCTGAGGCTGTCGCCGTCGGGGTCGTTGCTTCCGTCGGCCGAGAAGTCGACCTGCAGCGGAACGGGCCCGTCGGTGGCGGACGCGGTGGCCTTGGCGACCGGGATGCGCTGTCCCTGGGCGTAGTCGATCCGGTAGAGCCCGGAGTCGTTGTTGCCGCCGCCGAAGGCCGATCCCCACTCCAGGACGTACAGCGATCCGTCGGGGCCGAAGGTCATGTCCATCGGCTTGTTGAATTTCTGCGAGGAAAGGAAGTCACTGATCTTCAGGACCTTCTGGTCCTTGTCGAAGCGGATCTCTTTGACGTAGTCGCGCGACCACTCGTAGAAGAAGCTCGCACCCTCGAAGTAGGCGGGGAACTTGGTGGTGGAGGGTTCTTGCTGTCGTAGTGGTAGACGGGCCCGCTCATCGGGGCCGAGCCGCCGCTGCCGACCTCCGGAAACCCGGGGACTCCCCGTATCCGTACCAGATCTCGGGCTGCTGGATGGCGGGGAGCTCAGTCAGCCCGGTGTTGTTGGGCGATGCGTTGACCGGCTCGGAGCAGTCGAACTTGGCTCCGACCTCCTCGGTGTCGGGGTTGTAGGGGCGTACGCCTGGTTGTTGCCGTGGCAGAACGGCCAGCCGAAGTTCCCGGCCTGCTTGATGACGTTGTACTCGACGAGGCCCTCGGGACCGCGGTCGGTGGTGGGAAGTCCGCGGTCGGGACCGTAGTCAGACGCGTGTACGTAGCCGGTCTTCGGGTCGACTGTGAAGCGGAACGGATTGCGGAAGCCCATGGCGTATATCTCAGGACGGGTCTTCGCGGTGCCGGGGGCGAAGAGGTTGCCCTTGGGGATGGTGTATCCGCCTGAGTCCGTCGGCTTGATACGCAGGATCTTGCCGCGCAGATCATTGGTGCTGCCCGCGGTGCGGGCGGCGTCGAGCATCTCCTTGCCCTCGCGCCAGTCGAGCGGGCGTAGCCCTGCCAGTCCGGATCGAGGTTGGGCGGGTGTCGTCTCCGACGCCGAGGTAGAGGGTGCGGCCGGGGCCGAACTCCACGGCGCCGCCGGTGTGCCCGGGTTCGGGAAGGTCCGGTCGCGGTAGGCGGGTACGTCGATGAGCTTCTTCTCGCTGGTGAGGTCGAGCGCGTTGCCGCTGATAGTGAAGCGCGAGAGCCGGTTGACGTCCTGTGTCTCGCCGGCCGGAGCGTAGTAGAGGTAGATCCAGTGGTTCTTCGCGAAATCCGGGTCGAGCTCCATGCCGACCAGGCCGTCCTCGCCACCGGCGTAGACGTCGAGCTTGCCCGCGGTGGTGGTGGCGTGGGTGGCCGGGTCGAAGATGTTCACTTCGCCGCTGCGCTGGATGTAGAAGACCCGGCCGTCCTTGGCCACGTCGAGCTCCATCGGGTCGGCGGTGTTGTCGTCGAGGGTGACCTTCTCGTAGCCGTTCCAGACGGTTCCGCCGCAGTCGCCCGGCAGGTTGCCCGCGGCCCACTTGAGGCCGCCGACGACATGGTCGCGGAAGGCTGCTTCGCTGTAGGCGGGGATGTCGTGGCCCATGGCGGTGGCCCAGACCTTGCCGCCCTCGGTGTTGCGGCACCAGGAGATGGGGTGGTCGGCGCCCATTGCGGAGCCGCCGGGGTCGTATGTGGTCTCGTCGGCGCTGACCAGGACATGGACGTCGCCGCGGGGTTGGTGTCGAAGTTGTACCACTCCTCAGGGCGCTCCCAGCGTTCCGGAAGGCCGGCTGTGGAGGGTGGACGCGGTCGGTGACCTTGGCGGTGCCCTGCAGGACGCCGGGTGAGTGGGCGGGCATATGGGCGCCGCCGTTGATGACCTCGTCCCACCAGGGGAACTCTTCCTCGATGCCCATGTCGAGGGTGTTGTGGAGGGCGACGACGCCGCCTCCGCCGCGCACATAGGTCTGCATGGCCTCACGCTGGGCGTCGGTGTCCCAGACCATGCCGGAGTTCTGGAGCATGACGACGGCGTCGAAGCCGGCCAGTAGCGCGTCGTCGAAGACCGCGGGGTCGGCGGTTTCGACGAGTTCGAAGTTGTTCTCCGCCGCCTCCTCCTTGAACATCTGGATGCCTGCCGGGATGGCGTCGTGGACATAGCCGACGGCCCGGGTGAAGAGCAGGACGCGGAAGGCGGGGTCCTTGCGTTCGGTGTCGTCGGAGGCGGCGGAGGCGGCGGAGGCGGGCAGTGCGGTCAGCGCGAGGAGCAGTGCGCTCACCAGCGCGATGGCTGTGATGACCAGCCTTCCAATGTCAGGCACATGACAGGCCACTGGTTTATGGCTCACGGGCGGATCCTCTCTGCGGGACGTGGACGGTCAGGTCAGCAGGTTGCGGTGAGCGCGCGGCGCAGGAACGCCAGGCCGTCCACCGCGATGGAGTCCTGGTAGCGGCGAGCGGCCGCCACACGGAGGCAGCGACCGCGATGGCATCGTTGTGCGCGGTGAACGACTCGATGCACAGCGGCCCTCGGTATCCGCTCCCGGTGAGCGCGCCGAGGAAACCCGGCCAGTCGAGGAGTCGGCGCCCGGGTGCCCCGGTCGTTGGCGCAGACCTGGACATGCACGATGCGGCCGGCCGCCCGGCGTACGGCGTCGGGCAGGGAGCGTTCCTCGATGTTCTGGTGGTAGGTGTCCAGCGCGAGACCGATGGAGTCCTCGGGCAGGCCGTCCAGTGCCTCGAGGGTCTGGCCGACGGTATTGAGGAGGCTGGTCTCGTAGCGGTTGAGGGGTTCCACAGCGATACGGACCCCGCCGACCGCGCGTGGGCGACCACAGGGGCGAGGTTCTCCCGTAACTCCTCGTAGGCCGCCGCCCGCTGGAGGCGGTCCATCCGCCAGGTGCGGCCGACCGCCGTGTAGACGGGCCCGGCCACGGTGGGGCGCCGATCGCATGTGCGGCGTCGATGCAGCGTCGCAGGTAGTCCTGGGTCACATTGAGGGTCAGCGCATCGGTATGGACGAGGTTGCGGCCGGGCGGCATGACGGCGATCACGGCGGCGGCCGCGAGACCGGATGCCGCCAGGAGCTTGAGGACGGCCGCCGGCTCCCAGTCCCGCTCGTTCTCCAGCGGGATCTCCACGCAGTCGAATCCCCAGGCCGACAGGTGCGGCAGCACGTCACCGAGGGCTTCGTACGTCACCGGGGAGTGCCAGATCCAGGGGTTGGCGCCCAGGGCAGCACCGCGGTCATCCCTTGCCTCCCAATTCTGCGGGAAGCCGGGCATCTCCTCGCAGCCGCACATCGCGTAGTGCAGCGGCGGCATGCCGGGCCGGAGATAGCGGTCGAGGGTGTCCTGGGTGACGGTGGGCTGCGGCAGCTTCCACTCCTGGGGACCTGCTGCCCGTTGAGGATCCTCAAGGCTGCGATGACGGGCGTACGCCACTGGAAGGTCGGGTACGCGGGGCGATGGCGGTGAGCTTCTTGTCCTTCCACACCTGCAGGAAGTCCTGCTGGTCCTCGCCGGTGATCGGTGGCACGTCCTGGCCGGCGTCCTCGAAGGCCTCGACGGCGGCGACCGCGGTGGCACCGGAGTCCATCCAGACACCGTCGATGTCTCCGTGACGGGTGAGCGCGTCCGTGACGATCGACTTGGCCTTGGCCGGGTCGCCGTCGGTGAACTTCACATCCGCCACCTCGAGCCCGCTCTTGTCGAACGCGGCCTTCGCCGCCGACCAGCGGGTCTCCAGGACATCGACGCCTGGCGAGATGCGCAGCGCGAGGATCTTGCCCCGGGCTTCACCTCGTCGACGAGGAAGTCGGCGGCGACCGCCCCGTAGGCGTAGCCGCCGATCGGGTTGACGAAGGTGACCGCGCAGTCCGTCTCGACACCCCGGTCGAAGACGATGACGGGCAGCTTGCCGCAGGCCTGCTTCACCGCAGGGGTGAGGGTCGCGGTGGTGTTCGGGGAGACGATCAGGGCATCACATCCCTTGCCCGTGAGCCCTGGAGGTCGGAGATCTGTTTGTCGTCCTTGCCCTGGGCGTCCAGGACGGTGAACCGGGTGATCTCCTTGTGGAGTCCGGTCTCCGCCCGCATGGTCTTCAGACCGACCTGCCGCCAGGGGTTGAAGACACCCGCGTTGGAGAAGCAGAGATGGATGCCGTCCGGTCCCTTCTTCTTGTACTGCGTGGTGTCGATGAACTCAGGCCGGAGCATCTGCTCCCAGGGCTTGTCCGCCGGCCCCTGCGCGGTCTCCGCGGCAAGGTCCAGCTGACGGTCGTACTCGGCGGGGTCGAAGAATTCCGACTGCCCGCCGGAGCCCGGTCCTGCTTCGGCACTGCTGCCCGAGGCGGCAGGGGCAGCTGGTGGCGTATCGCTGGTGCAGCCGGCGAGCAGGGCCGCCCGATCAGAGCGGTTATGGACACGAGGGCGTGTCTGGTCAGTCGCGTACTCATGTGGGTTTCACTCCAGGGATTTGGTACGGCGGCGCCGCAGCCGGGACCAGTCGGCGGCGCCGAGTCCGACGGCGGCGATGACTATGACGCCTTGCACGGTCGACTCCAGGGCCCCGGAGACGCCTTGGAGATTGAGCAGGGTGAACAGGGCCTGGAGCGAGAACGCCCCGGCCATGGCACCGACGACGGACCCTCTGCCGCCGCCGAGCACTACTCCGCCCAGGACGACGGCGGTGATGGCCTCGAACTCGTAGCCGCGTCCCGCCTGCGCGGAGACCCGGAGAACCCGCCGACGAGTACGGCGGCGAGGGCAGCGGCGGCGCCCGAGAGGATGAAGGCGATGGTGCGGACGCGAACGACGCGCACCCCGGCGAGGGCTGCGGCCCGTTCGCTGTCGCCGGTGGCCAGCAGGGTGCGGCCGAAGTCGGAGCGCATCAGCGCGACCGCGAGCAGACCGGTCACGACGCAGGCCACGACCGCCCACGGCAGCCAGCCGAACGCGCTGCCGCGGCCGAGCTGCCGGAACGCGGTCGGCAGAGCCCCGTGCGGAGAGCCGCCGGTCCAGAAGAAGACGGCGCCTTCCAGGATCAGCATCATGCCGAGGGTCGTGATGAAGGAAGGCACCCGCAGCAGCGTGGTGATCAGCCCGCTGACGAGTCCGGCCAGGGCTCCGGCCAGCAGCAGGACCGCGGTGACGAGCAGCCACGGCGCCTCGGGGAACGAGCCGTACAGCTCCGCCGCGACGACGACACCTGCCGTGACGATCGCTCCGACGGAGAGGTCGAACTCGCCGCAGACGATGACGAGGTACTGGCCTGCCGCCAGGATGACCAGCGGCGCCGCGCGCTTGACGAAGGAGAGGAACCTGTCCGGCTCGTAGAAGCCCGGGTCGGTGAAAGCCAGGGCGGCCAGGAGCACGACGAGCAGGACACAGACGGGGTTGCCGTGCCCATCGCGCGGACGGCCCGGCTCAGGGCGGCGGTTGCGGTGCTCATGCGGTCCTCCCCGCGGGTGCGTCGGCGCCGGGCGTACAGCGCGACGGCAGCGATGATGACGATTCCCCGGACCACGTTCTTGAAGAACGGGTCGACGGCCAGCTGGTTGAACACACTGTCGAGTACGGCCAGGACGAGAACGCCGCCGAGCGTGCCGGCCACTCCCCGCGTCCCCCGCGAGCGCGGTGCCGCCGAGGACGACAGCAGCGATGGACTCCAGGTCGTACCGGGCCTCCGTACCGGCCCAGGGGCTCCGGCACCGAGCCTGGCGGCCAGGAAGAGAGAGGCCGCACCGACACAGAGGGAGCACAGGATGTGCGCGGCGACGACGGTGCGGTGGGTCCGGACGCCGGAGAGCCGGGCCGCGTGCTCGTCGCCACCGGTGGCGTACATGTGGTGGCCGAGCCTGGTGCGCCTGGTGATCAGCCAGACGACGACGGCGACTGCCAGGAGCAGGAACAGGGAGACGGGGACCGGCCCCATCCGGTCGTAGCCGAGATGCTGGAAGGAGGCGGGGACCTTGCCCGCGGGGCCGGTGTAGTTGTCCTCGATCCAGCCGCGCAGGATGAAGGCGGTGCCGAGGGTGGCGATGAACGCGTTGACCTTGAGGCGGGTGACGATGAGACCGTTGGCCAGTCCGACCGCTGCCGACAGCCCCAGGACGGCGAATACCGCCAGCAGGACGCTGCCGCTCTCCATCGTCTCGGCGGCGACGAGCGTGCCCAGGCCGATCAGGTAGGCGACGGAGAGATCGAGCGATCCGGAGAGGATGACGACCGACTGGCCGACGGCGACGAGTCCGAGCGCGACACAGTTCTGCAGGATGGCCACCGTGTTGGTGACGTTGAGGAAATCCCTCCACGGGCTGTGACCGCGATCCAGCCGGCGACGGTGACGGCCAGGGCCGCGAGCCAGACGCCGGTGACCGGGCCGGTGAGCCTCGCTCCGGAAGGCAGCATCGTCCTGACGGCCGGGGCGGAGCTCTTCGCGCCGAGCCCCGGTGCCGTCACGCGGCGCCCTCCTGTGGGGCGCGCCGCCAGTAGCGACACGCATGATGGCCTCCTCCGTCGCACCGCCGGGGAGCTCACCGGCCAGGCGGCCTTCGGACATGACGAGGATGCGATCGCTCATGCCGATCAGCTCGGGCAGTTCGGAGGAGATGATCAGCACGGCGAGACCCTCCCGGGCCAGTTCCCGCACCAGGGAGTGGATGGCTGACTTGGCGCCGACGTCGACTCCGCGGGTCGGCTCGTCGAACAGCAGAACGCGAGGGCCGGCGGCGAGCCATTTGGCGATGACGACCTTTGCTGGTTTCCGCCGGAGAGGTACTGCGCCTGCTGTTCCTCTCCCTGGGAGCGCAGGCGTACGCGCTCCAGCAGGGCCGTCACCTCACGGCCCGCGGGCGGTCTGCCACGGGCGGGTACGGCCCTGGTGACGAGCAGCGCGTTGTCGCGTACGGACTGGTGCGGGGCCAGCCCTTCGGTCTTGCGGTCCTCGGTGACGAATGCGATTCCGGCGCGGACGGCATCCCGCGGGCCGGTGGGGCGCAGTGGCCTTCCGCCGACGGTCATGGTTCCGGCTGTGAAGGGGCTGCGCCGAAGAGTGCGCGGACGAGGGAGGTGCGGCCGGAGCCCTGGAGTCCTGCCACGCCTACGACCTCGCCCGCCCTCAGCGTCAGATCGATGGAGGAGATACGGGCGTTGGCGCCGCCGGTGACGGTGAGTGTCTCGGCACCCAGTTCGTCGGGCCTGGCCCGGGCGGGTAGTAGGCGCCGAGTTCGCGGCCGACCATGGCGCGTACGACGTGGTCTGCGTCGGTGTCCGAGGTGTCGAGTGTGGTGACGCGGCGGCCGTCCTTGAGGACGGTGATGCGCCGGGAGAGTTCGAAGACCTCGCGTAATCGGTGCGAAATGTAGAGGATGCCGAGGCCGCGTGCGGTCAGGCGGCGTACGAGGGCGGTGAGTTGTTCGACCTCGTGGCCTGCGAGCGGCGCCGTGGGTTCGTCCATCACGAGTATCCGGACGTCGGAGGCGAGCGCCTTGACGATCTCGACGGTCTGCTGGCGGGCCACTGGCAGCTCATGAACGAGGGTGCGCGGGGTGAGGCCGGTTTCGTCGATCAGGGAGAGGAGTTCGGCGGTGCGGGTCTCCATGGCGCGCCGGTCGACGAGTCCGTAGCGGGTGGGTTCGCGGCCGAGGAAGACGTTCTCGGCGACTGTGCGGTGCGGGAGCAGTGCGAACTCCTGGTGGATGATGCCGATTCCGGCGGCCTGTGCCTGCGACGGGTGGCTGAACGAGTGCGCGACCCCGTCGATGGCGATCGTGCCGGTGTCGGGCGAGTGCTCGCCCGCAAGGATCTTCATGAGAGTCGATTTGCCTGCGCCGTTCTCGCCCACGAGGGCATGCACTTCTCCGGCTTCGAGGTCGAGCCCCACATCGTGGAGCACACGCACCCTAGAAAGCTTTTGGACACGCCCTGCATCGTCAGCATCGACTGGCTCCTCGGTAAGCGGGTCTGCTGTGCAGAGTCGTGACCGGACTTTGACCTGTCAAGGTGTCAAACACCTTTAATTTATGGGTAGTTGGCCTGGGCTTAGGCCGATGATCAAACACCATCTGCCTTGTGAGCAGCAGAAGTCGTCCCTATGGTGGCTGCCATGCCTTCGCCGTCGGATCACCCCTTTTCCGCCGCCTCCCACTCACCGGGCGAGGTGCTCGCGCTGATCAGTTCGGGGTCGGCGGCGACCCGTGCGGATATCGCGCGGCTGACCGGGCTGGCACGCTCGACGGTGTCCCAGCGGGTGGATGTACTGATCGCTCACGGCTTCGTGGACGAGGACTCCGAGGGCGGTTCGACAGGTGGACGGCCACCGCGCCGTCTGACGCTGCGCACCCGTGAGCACGTGGTGGCCGGAATCGATCTGGGCGCATCGCACTGCCGGGTGGCGCTGATGGACATCGGCGGGACGATGCTCGCCACTCAGGAGGACCCGTTGTCGATCAGTGACGGTCCGGACCTGGTACTGCGCCACGTGGAGCGGACCCTGCGCACACTGTTGAAGCAGTCGGAGCGCGACCCGGCAAATCTGCGGTCGATAGGGTCGGAGTGCCGGGCCCGGTGGAGTTCTCCACCGGACGGCCTGTCGATCCGCCGATCATGCCGGGGTGGCACCAGCATCCGATCCCGGAGTTCTTCGCCGCACGGTTCGGGGTGCGGGCGCTCGTCGACAATGACGTGAATGTGATGGCCCTGGCCGAGCAGCGCCGGGCCTTCCCGAGTGCCGCTTCCTGCTCTACATCAAGGTGGGTACGGGAATCGGCTGCGGGATCGTCTCCGACGGCCGGCTGCACCGGGGGCGCAGGGCTGTGCGGGGACATCGGGCACATCCGGGTCGCCGAGCTCGACGCCCGTGCCGGTGCGGCAACTCGGGCTGTCTGGAAGCCGTCGCGGGGGTGCTTCACTGGCGGCAAAGCTGACCGGGCTCGGCCTGGAGGCCGCATCGGGCAGAGATGTGGTGCGGCTGGTGAAGTCGGGCAACCGCGACGCGGTACGGATGGTGCGCGAGGCGGGCCGCGCGGTGGGCGAGGTGCTGGCGGGGCTGGTGAACTTCTTCAACCCGGACACGGTGGTGATGGGCGGTGCGCTGGCCGCCGTACACGACCAGCTGCTGGCCGGTGTGCGCGAGGCGGTGTACAGGCGTTCGCATCCGCTGGCCACTCATGTGCTGCGGATCGAGCCGAGCCGTACGGGTGAGAACGCCGCGGCGATGGGCGCGGGGATCCTGGCCATCGAGCACGCGCTGTCGCCGGGCCAGGTGGACCGGGAGGTGGGGGCCGCGCGGGGTAGGGCCGGGCTCCCGCACTCGGGAGCCCCTCGTCGTGCGCCGGTGTCACCCGGTCCGCACCACATCCACATCCGATGCCTTGACGAATGCGATGCGGTGTCCGATCTGGACCGTCAGGTACTTCTGTCCGCCGCGGAAGTAGGTGTGATCGTACGGCTTCGAAGCATCGATCGTGGGTGCGTAGAAGTACCCGGTGGGCGCCTCGCCCCCGCCCGGAAAGGCCTGCCCCGCCTTGATCGTGTACACCAGTGGACTGCCGGTCACCGGCGCGGCGAAGTCCGCCGGGTACTCCGCCTTCTCCGGGTAAGCCACTCCGTACACCGGCACTTCCGCCTTGCCGGCCTTCGGCTTGACCAGATAGCCGGATGTGGGCGTTGTGACCCGCTTCCGGTCCGGTGTTTCGAGCCACGCCTTGCGGCCGTACCACCAGATCGCGGTCCAGCCCGGGGTCCGGTCGGCCACGACGGCCTGCTGGGTGGCACTGATCTTGCTGCCCCAGTCCGCGGCGCAGTTGGTCCCCGGCGAGCCGTCCGGATGCAGGCCCGGGTCGGCGAACAGCGGTGCGTCGGTGGAGGGGCCGGTGTGCAACGGGACCGCACTGCTCCCCTGCACCGGGAGATCGACGTTCTTCTCGCAGTCGCGGAAGGCCTGCTTGTTCCGGTCGAAGTCCGGGCTGAGCGTGATCAGTTCGCTGCTTCTGGAGGCGGTCGGCGCGGTGGGCCTGCCGAGCAGTTTCATGAAGCGGTTCCAGTCCCAGTACGGGCCGGGATCCCAGTGCATGCCCTTGGTTCCGGCCGCGCTGGTGGGAGGCACCCCGTCATGACCGATGATGTGCTGCCGGTCGAGCGGTATGTCGTACTTCGCGGCAAGGTGCCGCACCAGAGTGGCCGTTGAGCGGTACATCTCGGGGTGTACCACTGGGCCCCTCGGCCGCGATGCCCTCCTGCTCGATGCCGATGGACTGGGTGTTGAGATGCCAGTTGCCCGCCTGCCAGGCGACGTCCTTGTTCTTCACCATCTGAGTGACATGGCCGTCGGACGAACGCACGACATAGTGGGCAGAGGCCTGCCTCAGCGGGTTCTGGAAGATCTTGAGCGTGGTGTCGAAATCCTCTTCCGTGTCGTGCAGAACGATGAATTTGATCTTGTTGCTGTGCGGCCGGTCCGCGGTGTCGTAATTGCCGTAGGTCTCCTTGTCGGCAGGGTCTGCGGTCTGCTCGTACGCCGCCGGAACCCAGTCGCATTCGAGGCCACGCGGACAATCAGGACGGGGCCGTCCGCGCCGGCCGGGCCGGCCGGGCTGAGCAGTGCGAGGCTCAGCGCTCCTGCCGTGGTCAGTGCGAGTGCGAGCCTGTTCCTCTGTCTGGGCGTCATGACGACCCTTCCTGGAGCGGGTGTGCCGGTGCCGGTCGGCGCACACTCTGTGGCTGGAGGTGCTGGTGCGTCAAGAGTGCAGTGGGCCGACACGCCCGGATTTATGTGACTAGTTGGCGTTGTGCGTGCTCCGGATGGCCGAAGGGTAGTGCTGGCGCGGACACGACCGGTCCGCGCGGATGGCGCGCGGAGCTCTCGGAAAGGCCGGACGCACATGGCACAGCCCTTCTCATTGCCGGACTTCTACGTTCCGTATCCGGCACGGCTCAACCCGCATGTGGAGGAGGCACGGCGCCACACGAAGGAGTGGGCGCGCGGTATGGGGATGCTCGAGGGTCCGGCATCTGGGAGGAGAGCGATCTCGACTCCCACGACTACGCGCTGCTGTGCGCGTATACCCACCCGGACTGTTCACCCGAGGCACTGTCACTGGTCACCGACTGGTATGTGTGGGTCTTCTTCTTCGACGACCACTTCCTGGAACTGTTCAAGCGCACGCCTGACCGAGAGGGCGGCAAACGCTATCTGGACCGGCTGCCCGCCTTCATGCCGATGGAGCGGGGCGCCGCGACCCGGAGCCGGAGAATCCGGTCGAGGCTGGGCTTGCCGATCTGTGGGAGCGGACCGTGCCGGGCATGTCCGATGCCTGGCGGGCCCGGTTCGCCGAGGCCACGGAGAATCTGCTCAACGAATCCCTGTGGGAGCTCGCGAACATCTACGAGGGACGGATCGCGAACCCGGTCGAGTACATCGAGATGCGCCGCAAGGTGGGCGGCGCGCCGTGGTCGGCGGGGCTGGTGGAGTATGCGGCCAACGCGGAGGTGCCGGCATCGGTGGCCGGTGCGCGAGCGCTGCGAGTGCTGCGGGATGCCTTCTCCGACGGGTGCACCTGCGCAACGATCTCTTCTCGTACCAGCGGGAGGTCGAGGACGAGGGTGAGAACAGCAATGGCGTGCTGGTCCTGGAGAAGTTCCTGGGCTGCTCCACCCAGGAAGCCGCGGAGGCGGTCAACGATCTGCTGACCTCACGCCTCCAGCAGTTCGAGAACACCGCGCTGACCGAACTCGGGCCGCTCTGCGCGGAGAAGGGCCTGGACCCGGCGCAGGCCGCAGCTGTCGTCGCGTACGTCAAGGGACTGCAGGACTGGCAGTCCGGCGGCCACGAATGGCACATGCGCTCCAGCCGCTACATGAACGGGGGCGGCGCGGTTGAGGCCGAGCCCGGTTTCGCGATGGCAGCCGCCTCCATCCGGTTCACGCCCCGTTCGGAGTCGGCGCGGCTGCGCAGTCATACGCATGTGCCGTACCAGCACGTGGGTCCCTCCATCGTGCCCGATCTCGATCTGCCCTTCGGCACGACGCTGAGTCCGCATCTGGCCGGGGCACGGGTACGGATCGTGGACTGGGCGCGCAGGATGGGCATTCTGGAATCGCAGCCGGGTGTGCCCGGCTCCCACATCTGGGACCAGGAGCGGCTGATCGCGATCGATCTGCCGCTGTGCGCGGCGGGCTGCATCCGGATGCCACGCCGGACGAACTCGATCTGTCCTCGGGTGGCTGGCCTGGGGACCTATGGCGACGACTGGTTTCCTGTCGTGCATGGCCGTGCCCGTGACCTGGCCGGGGCACGGCTGGCCAACGAACGGCTGTCGCTGTTCATGCCGCTGGACGGTCCGGACACACCGAACCGGTCAACGCCCTGGAGCGGGCGCTGGCCGATCTCTGGCAGCGGACCGTGGTCCCGATGGACAGCGGCGGGCGCCGGTCCTTCCGTGACGCGATCGAGTCCATGACCGCCAGTTGGCTCTGGGAGCTGGCCAACCAGGCGCAGAACCGGATTCCGGACCCGGTGGACTACATCGAGATGCGCCGGGCCACGTTCGGTTCGGATCTGACGATGAGCCTGTGCCGGCTGGGGCACGGCAGGAAGGTGCCGGACGCCATCTACCGCAGCGGCCCGCTGCGGTCGCTGGAGAACGCCGCGGCGGACTACGCATGCCTTCTCAACGACCTCTTCTCGTACCAGAAGGAGATCGAGTACGAGGGTGAGGTGCACAACGGCGTCCTGGTCGTGCAGAACTTCTTCGGGGTCGACTATCCGACGGGGTATCGATCGTGCACGACCTCATGAACTCCCGGCTCCGGCAGTTCCTGCATGTCGCCGAGGTGGAACTGCCCGCCCTGTACGATGACTTCGCTCTGGATGCCGAGGCTCGCGAAATCCTTGCGGGGTACGTCGTCGAGCTCAAGCACTGGATCGCGGGCATCCTGATCTGGCACCGGGACTGCCGAGCTACCGCGAGGAGGATCTGCGGAGCGGCACCGCCGCCCCGTGGCACCTCAGCGGCCCCACGGGGTTCGGTACTTCGGCGGCCAGGGTGACGCAGCTGATGGCTCAGCTGTCGGGCAGTAGCGTGTAGCGCTCCCCGGCCCGTGCCCTGAAGGCCTTCTGGCCGTCGGCGAACATCGTGCTGAGTACGGTCACTTCGCGGCTGCGGCTCGCCGTGATCACCACACGGCGGGCCTGCCCCGCTGCCCATTCGATGTCGACGGTGAAACCCCTCGGGCCCGCAGCCCGCCCACCGAGCCATCGGGCCAGCTCGCGGGCAGCGCGGGCAGAATCTCGACGACGTCGTACTGGCTCTGCAGGAGCATTTCGGCGATGCCCGAGGTGGCTCCGAAGTTGCCGTCGATCTGGAACGGCGGGTGGGTGTCCCAGAGGTTGGGCAGGGTGGAGCTCTTCAGCTGTTCCGTGAGCATCTTGTGGGAGTGGTCGCCATCGCGCAGCCGGGCCCAGAAATTGATCTTCCAGGCTTTGGACCAGCCGGTCCCGCCGTCGCCGCGGGCTTCCAGCGAGACCTTGGCGGCCTTCGCCCACTCGCTGCCGGGTTCGATCTGACGGCCGGGGTGCAGGGCGAAGAGATGGGAGACATGGCGGTGGTCGTCGCTCCGACCGTCCAGGTCGCTCTTCCACTCCTGGAGCTGGCCCCAGGAGCCGATCCTGAGCCCGGGGTCGAGCCCGTCCAGTGTCTGACGGAGCCGGTCCCGGAAGGCTGCCGCGTCACCCAGGGTTCCGGCGGCCTCCAGGGTGCTGGTGAGCAGATCGTGGACGATCTGCTGGGACATGGCCGCGCCGACGGTGAAGTCACCGTGCTCCGGGAGTAGCTGGGGTGACGACGAGAAGGCCGTCGCGCGGGTCGGTGCGGAGGTTGGCCAGCCAGAATTCGGCGGCCTCCTTCATCACCGGGTATGCGGTGGAGCGGAGATAGTCGGTGGAGCCGCTGAACCGGTAGTGCTCGTACATCTGCTGGGTGAGCCAGGCGGCGGCTTCGGGGAACCAGAAGGCGGTGGCCCAGTCGTGGACCCCGGTGAAGCCGTAGGGGTTGGTCTCGTTGTGGACCACCCATCCGTCGGTCCCGAACATCTCCTTGGCCGTCCTGCGGCCGGGGCGCGCATCGCTTCGATGTAGCGGTCGTAGGGCGCGGTGGTCTCGGCGAGGTTGGTGACTTCGGCGAGCCAGTAGTTCATCTGCAGATTGATGTTGGTGTGGTAATCCGCGGACCAGGGCGGGTGGTGGAGTTGTTCCAGACGCCCTGGAGGTTGGCCGGCAGTGAACCGGGACGCGAGGATGCGATCAGCAGGTAGCGGCCGTACTGGAAGAACAGTGCTTCCAAGGCCCTGTCCGTGGGCCGTGCCGCCGGTGTAGCCGGCGAGGAGCTGGTCGGTCGGCTGGTCCGTCGGCTGCTGGCCGATGTCGAGGCCGACCCGGTCGAAGAGGGCTCGGTGGTCGCGTATGTGGGCGTCACGCAGTTGCTCGTACGGTTGGCCGGCCGCAGCGTCCACCGCGGCGGTGACCGCCCGGTGCGGGTCGTCGCCGCGGTAGCCGGGATAGCTGTCCGCGTAGTCGGTGCCCGCGGCGAGTACGAACCAGGCGCTGTCGGCGTCGCTGACCGTGAGGGCCCCGTCGGAACCGGCCGTGACGCTGCCGCCGTCGGCGACGAGCCGGATCTGAGCCTCGAACCGCAGCCCGTTGTCCTGGAGTGCGCCTCGCACGGTGAGCCTGTCTCCGCCGCGGTGGCGGTGAAGTCCTCGCGCGGCGAGGTGTAGCGCAGGGTGAAGGAGACCTGGCCGGGGCGGTCGGACGACAGCCGTCCTGCGATGACTTCGCCCGGAAGGACGCGAAGAACTCCCGCGTGTGGCGGGCCTGTTCGTGTGTGTACTCGACAGTGGCAAGCGCGCTGCGCAGGTCGAGCGCACGCCGGTAGGAGGAGTCGGGAGCCGCCGGGGCATCCGTCAGGTCGAGCCGCAGGTCGCCCAGCAACTGGTAGGCGCCGTAGCCCTGCGCGGCTGGCCCAGCTCCGCCGTGACGGCCTCCGGGTGAGTGTGCCCTCGGTGTCGAGCCGGTGCTGGATGCCGGACAGGGCATCGGGACGCGGGAGGTCCAGTTGCCGAAGTCGTACCCCCGGCGGATCCCGGACCTCCGCTCCACAGCGTCTTCTCGTTGAGGGTCAGCTGTTCCGAGGCGAGGCTCCCGAAGACGCTCGCGCCGAGGGCTCCACCGCCTATGGGCAGCGATTCACGTTCCCAGGCGGAAGCCGGGGTCCGGTACTGGAGCACTGGGTCCACTGCTTGCTTGGGCCTGTCCGCACTTGCGGAGTCATCGGATGTTCCGGCTGCGGCTGCGGTGCCCGTCAGAGCAGGAACCCCTAGCGCAAGTCCACTAGTTACGCCGATTACGGACTTCACTGTGGTGCGTCTCGTGATACCGGATGTCATGCCGGACACGCTAAAAGTCCGATGACTGATCTGACAAGAGGCATGCCGAAGCAACCTCTGGTGCAGAGGTTGCTGAATGAACGGCTGGCAAGCGGCGGCGAAGCGGAACGCGCAGGGACGTTTCAGCCCTGCTGGAAGAGCTCCGCGGGCAGCGGCTTCAGCAGTGCGTAGAGATCGTCGGTGATCGGACGGTCCCAGCTGGCGATGGTGACGAGAACGCCATCGCTCCGGTCGAACTGAACGCAGGAGATACGACTCTCGGAGAGCTTGACCCGGCGCACGATCAGCAGGTTGTCGCCCTGCATGACCGGGACGTCCTCACTGCTGATGACATCGACCGGCTCGTCGTTCTCAAGGGCGAGCAGCAGCTGTGCCACCTCGAAGGGGACCTGCCCTCCTCGGTGTCCCTGGCAGGCGAACCCTCCGGAAGATTACCGATGATCATGGCCGGACCACGGCCGCCGAACAGGTCGTAGCGCAGGAATACGCCCTGACAGCTCCCGTCGGGGCGGGAAGCAGACCGGCGCCGAGGTTTCCGGGCCAGTCCCCGGATCCATGGCCAGGACATCGAAGTCCGGGCCCGCGGGTGTGGCGGCGCTACGGCGGCGGAGGAAGGACATGCACACATGTTACGTGTCCCGGCTCACCTCGCGGAGCCGGGCCCGTGCGGTCATGGACGCGGCGCGGTCTCACCGGCCGTTGCCCCGTGGACCCTACAGGCCGGACTCCGCGGCCAGTGATTCCAGCACCCGACGGCCTCTGCCGCACGCGCGTACGGCACGAACAGATGGTCGTGGTGCAGGCCCGCGACGACATTGCAGCTCAGCCCCGCGTCGGTGAGGGCGAGCGAGACCGCCGCGGTGAGTCCGATGGCATCGAGGGCGGAGTGCACCCGCAGCGTGATCCAGCCCGCTACGTAGTCGTAGCTCAGCCCGGCCGTCACCGCCTGGGCCTCGGTCAGGACCAGAGTCAGCCCCTCGCGCTCGGCGACCGTGACCACGGGGCTGAGTCCGGCAGGCACCGCGTTGCCCGGCGCCGTCGTGAAGACATACCGGCCGGGGTTCAGCTCGGGCCGCATACCGTGCAGAAGGCTTCGAAGATCACGCTCGCCGCTCATGGGCGCCACGCTACCGGCTGCCCCGTGCGGTTCCGCTCGTGGTGGCGGGCGACCCGGGCCCGGTTGCCACAGGACGGCTTGCACCATTCCTGGCGCGGGTGTTCCTTGACGAAATAGCGCACGCATCTCGGTGCGTGGCAGGCACGCAGGGATGTACGGTCCGGTCCGGCGAGAAAGCCGATCGCCGCTCGGGCCAGTCCGGCCGCCAGAGCGCCCCGGCTGCCACGGGCGATCCGGCCTGGATCTCTCCGGCGACGGGTCCGCCGCCCTCGGGCCATTGCAGCGACATCACGGTGGGAACGGCCGCAGCGGCTGCGTTGAGCCGTCGCAACGCCTCGTCCACAGGCAGCAGGCGGTGGGCGTCGGCCGGACTCGGCTCTCCCGGTCGTACCGCGTATGCGAAGAGTGCACGGACGGCCGCGCGAAGGGACCGTACGGCCGCGAGATCCTGCTCGTCGGCCGACCAGGCCGGCTCCTGCGGCGCCCCGCCCAGCGCGCCGGGTGTTCCCCTGCCCAGCGGGTCAGCCCGGTGGGGTGTCGAGGTCGTCGGCGACCCCGCCCCGGCCGTCATGGCCGATGGTGAGGGCAAGCGCCAGTGCAAGCCGGGTATCGGACATGCGGCTAATGATAGCTTTCGGCTCTGCCATTACTTCAGGGCTCGGGCCCTGTTCGCCACCGCCGTCAGGTGAGGTCGAATTCTCCGTGCCGCGCGTTCACCACGAAGGCACGCCATTCGCCCGGCGTGAAGATCAGCGACGGGCTGCCGGGTTTACCGGCGTTGCGCATCGCTATGAATCCCTCCACGAAGGCGATCTGGACATCGCCCGCTCCCTGGCTGCCCGACCGCCAGTCCGCGTTGCTGAGGTCGAGATCCGGCTTGTCCCAGCCCACAAAGGGCTGTTGGCTGGTGGTGCTCTCCGCCACGACTCCTCCTTCACGCTCGTCGTCCCGGGACAGAGCCTAGCCACCGTCGGCGGCCCGGGACAGGCGCGGCGGCGGCCCGCATGCCGCCGCCCCGGCCCACTGGCGCTTCAGGTGAGGGGTGGTTCGGATCCGACGAGCCACATGGAGAAGAACTGCGCCCCACCGCCATAGGCATGGCCCAGTGCCCTGCGGGCTCCCGCCACCTGGTGTTCGCCCGCCTGTCCACGCACCTGCAACGCCGCCTCCGCGAAACGGATCATGCCGGAGGCCCGATCGGATTGGTGGACAGGACCCCGCCGGAGGGATTCACCGGGAGGTCGCCGTCGAGCTCGGTGGCGCCGGACTCGGTGAGTTTCCAGCCCTCCCCTCGGCGGCGAAGCCGAGGTTCTCCAGCCACATCGGCTCGTACCAGGAGAAGGGAACGTACATCTCCACGGCGTCGATCTCACGGCGCGGGTCGGTGATCCCGGCCTGCCGGTAGACATCGGCCGCGCAGTCCTTGCCTGCCTGCGGCGAGACGAAGTCCTTGCCGGCGAAGAGTGTCGGCTCACTGCGCATCGCACCGCCGTGCACCCAGGCCGGCGGATGCGGTGAACGGTCCGCGCCACCTCGGTCGGTGAGGATCATGGCGCAGGCGCCGTCGGAGGACGGGCAGGTCTCGGAGTAGCGGATCGGGTCCCACAGCATCGGTGCGGCCTGGACCTTCTCCAGCGTGATGTCCGGGTCGTGGATGTGCGCGTAGGGTTCTTGAGCGCGTTGCGCCGGTCCTTGTAGGCGACGAGTGAGCCCACCGTGCCGGGTGCGCCGGTACGGCGCATATACGCCCGTACATGCGGGCGAAGAAGCCGCCCGCACCGGCCAGCAGCGGCTGCTGGAACGGGATGGGCAGCGACAGACCCCACATCGCGTTGGACTCGGACTGCTTCTCGAATGCGAGCGTGAGAACGGTCCGGTGCACCCGGGCGGAGATCAGGTTGGCGGCCACCAGTGCGGTGGAGCCGCCGACCGAGCCCGCGGTGTGCACACGGAGCATCGGCTTGCCCACCGCTCCGAGGGCATCGGCGAGGTAGAGCTCCGGCATCATCAGGCCCTCGAAGAAGTCGGGTGCCTTGCCGATGACGACGGCGTCGATGTCCGCCCAGGTAAGTCCGGCGTCCTGGAGCGCGCGCACGGCGGCCTCGCGGACGAGCCCCGCGATGGAGACGTCGTGGCGGGCGGAGACGTGCTTGGTCTGGCCGATGCCGACGACGGCGACTGGCTCCTTAGGCATGAATGCTCTCCCCTTCCAGGACTGCGACCAGGTTCTGCTGAAGGCAGGGGCCGGACGTGGCGTGAGCCACGGCCCGGTCGGATTCGCCGCGGTGGATGCGGGCAGCGGCCTCGCCGAGCCTGATGAGCCCGGCGGCCATCATGGGGTTGGCTGCGAGCGCACCGCCGGACGGATTCACGCTCACCTCCGCGCCCAGTCCGAGCGCCTCACGCAGTACGACCTCCTGGGAGGTGAACGGGGCGTGTAGCTCGGCGGTGTCGACGGGGTGCTCGAAGAGCCCTGCCCGCTCGGCGGCCAGCCTGGTGGAGGGTGAGCGGGTGAGGTCACGGACGCCGAGGCCGTGGGCCTCGATGCGGTGGTCGATGCCACGGATCCAGGCGGGGCGGGGCACAGGGCGCGGGCGGTGTCCCCGGCGGCCAGGATCACGGCCCCGGCCCCGTCGCCGATGGGCGGGCAGTCGCCGGTCCGCAGAGGTCGCACGATGTGGTCACCGGCCGGGATGTCACCGCTGAGCTGGGCGTACGGATTGGCCGTGGCGGCGGTACGGCTGCGCGCGGCGATCGCGGCCAGGGCCTGCTCGTCGGTCTCCCCGCGTCGATGAGTGCCTGGGCCTGGAGTGCTGCCAGGGCCACGGAGTCGGGCCAGAGCGGGGCGGTGTAGTACGGATCGAGTTGGCGGGTGAGGACGTCGCGGACCTCGCCGGGAGAGGACTTTCCGTAGGCGTAGACGAGCGCGGTGTCCACCTCGCCGGTCCGGATCTTCACCCATGCCTCGTACAGGGCCCAGGCACCGTCCATCTCCACATGGGATTCGGAGATCGGCGGGTGGGCTCCGACCCCGTCGAGCGCCATGGTGAAGGAGAAGGCTCGCCCGGCGAGGTAGTCGGTGGAACCGGAGCAGGTGAAGCCGATATCGCTCGCCCGCAGGCCTGTCGCACCGAGGACCTGATGGAGGACCGGCATCAGCATCTCGACTTCGGAGAGTTCGTCGGTGCGCCGCTGGTGGCCGCTCTGCGCAAAGGCGACGATCGCTACGTCTGGCATCTACAGCAGCTCCTTGTACGTGTCGTAGTCGGCGTCGGGCTCTCCGGTGGGCCGGTAGTGGTCGGGGTGGCGGCTGTCCGGAGTCCAGACGGGCTCGACGCGCAGGCCCATGCGCACCTGGTCGTACGGAATGCCGCCGATCCGGGCGTGCAGGGCGAGGTCGGCGCCGTCGAGGGCGATGTGGGCGTAGACGTAGGGGACCTCGATGTCGAGATTCTTTGCCTTGATGTTGACGATGCAGTACGTCGTGACGGTGCCGCGCGGCCCGACCTCCACCTGCTCCCGGGTGGCGACACCGCAGGTCGGACAGGCGCCCGGGCGGGACGTACACCTTCCGGCAGTCCGGGCAGCGCTCGCCCACGATGCGCTGCCCGGCCAGCGCTCGATGTAGGCGCTCTGCGCGCGGCCGGGCGTGTAGGTGTAGTCGAGCCGGGCCGGGGTGACGATCTGGGTGACCGGGTCGGTGAACTCGCCGCTGTGCGCGGCCGGCTGCTGTGCCGCGGCATCGCCGTCGTACGGTTCGAAGCAGGCGATGTCCGTGATGGCGCCGGTGCGTTCGTGCGCCCATCGGATGCGTACGCGCATTCCGCTGTGCACCACGTCGGGCCCGGGTGCGTCCAGGACGTGGAGCAGGGCGGTGTCGGCGCCGTCCAGCCGGACGAGCACCCAGGCGAAGGGGTGTCCAGGGGCTGGTACCTGCGCGGGGCCGGGTTCCATGCCCAGGTGGTGACGGTGCCGGTGGCGGCGACCTCGACGAGGCCGCCGATCTCTTCGGCGGTCACCGGGTCGTACTCGACGGGGGCACGAGGACCCTGCCGTCACCGGTCCGCACACCGAGGACGGTCTTCTCCCGGAGCCCGGTGAGAAACGCGCTCTGTACGGGGCCCAGCGAGCGGGTGAAGGGGAATTCGACGACCAGTGGGGCGCTGAGGACATCGGGCATCGGTGGCTCCTTGTCAGGCTCGCCGGTAGACCGGCGGCCGCTTCTCGGCGAAGGCGCGGGCGCCTTCCTTGGCGTCGTCGGTGGCGAAGAGGGCCAGCCGCACTCGAGTTCGGCGGCGAGGCCTTCGGTCTCGGTCATCGAGGCGGTCTCGTACACGGATGCCTTGACGGCCTCGACGGCGAGCGGGCCGCAGGCGTTGATCTGTTCCGCCACGGCCAGCGCCTGTTCGAGTGCGGTGCCGTCCGGCACGACGCGGCCGATCAGTCCGATGCCGGCGGCTTCCGCCGCGCTGTACGGGCGTCCGGTGAGCAGCATTTCGAGGGCATGGGTGCGGGGATCTGGCGGGCAGCCGCACCGTGGAGCCGCCGATGGGAAAGAGTCCCCTCCTGACCTCGAAGAGCCCGAAGGTGGCGCCCGCTGCGGCGATGCGGATGTCGGTGCCCTGAAGGATCTCGGTGCCTCCCGCGACACAGTGGCCTTCGACTGCGGCGATGACCGGTTTACGGGGCCGGTGGTGGCGCAGCATCGCCTTCCAGTGCAGATCGGGGTCGGCCTTCATCCGGTCCCGGTACTGCTCGCCCTCCATCCCTTTGCCCGCGAGGGCTTTGAGGTCCATGCCCGCACAGAACGAGCCGCCCGCGCCGGTGAGGACGACGGATCGGACCGTGTCGTCCTCGTCGGCCTCCAGCCAGCCGTCGTAGAGCCCCACCAGCATCGGCAGCGAGAGTGCGTTCTTCGCCTCCGGCCTGTTCAAGGTGAGCACCAGCGTGGCGCCCTCGCGCCGCACGGTGAGGTGTTCGGTTCCACCCATTGCCTGTCTCCCGTCTCAAGACCTAGAACAGGTTGCAGTAGCAGGGGACCTTCTTCAATAGTTTTCTGACAGGGAGTCAGATTTCTTCGCCGCCTGCCCTTCACAGTTGTGCCAGGCGGCGCTCTAATGACGGCCGAGTCGTCAGTCACCCAGGGACCAAGGAGGAACGGTGGAGTACAACCTTGCCGACCTGTTCGAGTCGGTCGTCGACGTGGTCCCCGGCCGCGAGGCGCTCGTGTACCTCGACCATCCCGGAACGGGCACGGAGCGGCGGCTCACCTATGCGGAGCTGGACGCGGCCGCCAACCGGATCGCCCATCATCTGATCGATGCGGGGATCCGCCCGGGTGAGCATCTGGGACTGCATCTCTACAACGGCGTCGAATACCTCCAGACAGTCCTGGCCTGCCTGAAGGCGCGCATAGTCCCGGTCAACGTCAACTACCGCTACGTGGAGGAAGAGCTGGTCTACCTCTACCGGGACGCCGACCTGGTGGCGCTCGTCTTCGACGCCGAGTTCGACGAGCGGGTGGCAGCCGCGGCGGCGCAGGCGCCGAAGCTGCGCCACCTCGTACGGGTGGGAGATCCGGCCGCCGGCCCGCAGGGCGCCCCGAAGCCGTGGCGTTCACCTCCGCGGAGGCCTCGGGCTCCCGGGCGCGGCTTCGCGGCACGCTCCGCCGATGACCAGTTCATCATCTACACCGGCGGCACCACCGGAATGCCCAAGGGCGTGATGTGGCGCCAGGAGGACCTCTTCTCTCCGGTCTGGGCGGCGGCGCACCGACCGGCGAGCCGGTGAAATCCCCAGGAGCTGGCACAACGGGTGGCGGCGGGTGGTGACGGCATCACCTTCTTCCCCACTCCCCGCTGATGCACGGCACCTCGACGCTCACCGCGTTCATCGGGTTCAACTTCGGGCAGCGGGTGGTCGTACACCGCAAGTTCGTCCCCGAGGAGGTGCTGCGTACGATCGAGAGCGAGAAGGTCACCAGCGTGTCCCTGGTCGGCGACGCGATGCTGCGCCCACTGATCGACGCACTCAAGGGCCTGCTGAAGGGCACCGACTGTTCGTCGATGTTCTCCCTGTCCAGCTCGGGCGCGATCATGTCGGACTCGGTACGTGCGGAGTTCCAGTCACTGGTACCCACGGTGATGATGCTCAACAACTTCGGCTCCTCGGAGTCCGGCTTCAACGGCACCGCCACCGCCGACTCGGGCCCACGGACGGGTTTCCGACTTCGGGTCAACTCCCGTACATCCGTGGTCGATCCGGCGACGTACGAACCCGTGGCAGTAGGCGAACCGGGACGGATCGCCCAGCGCGGGCACGTGCCTCTCGGCTACTACAACGACCCGGGCAAGACCGCGGAGACCTTCTTCCGCAAGGGCGAGGAGCGGTGGGTGCTGCTCGGCGACATGGCAACCGTCGACACGGAGGGCATCGTCACCGTCCTCGGGCGCGGGTCGCAGTGCATCAACACCGGCGGCGAGAAGGTCTACCCGGAGGAGGTCGAGCAGGCACTCAAGTCCCATCCGGATGTGTACGACGTGCTGGTCGCCGGGGCGCCCGACGAGCGATGGGGTAACCGCGTCGCAGCCGTGCTCCAACTCCGGAAGGCGCAGCCCCGTTGGACCTCCATACCATTCAGGCACACTGCCGCAGCCGACTGGCGGGGTACAAGATCCCGCGCACCGTCGTCTTCACCGACCGCATCCGCCGCTCACCGAGCGGCAAGGCCGACTACCGGTGGGCACGGTCCGCCGTGGCGTCCAGCGACGGCCCGCAGCCCTGACCCCGGACCCGCACACACACGCACACGCACACGCACCTGCGTTCAATTCACGGAGGCGGAGCGAGTAAGCCATTCGGGCACGCCATGTACTCATACGCTCACCGTGTGTGGCATCAGGGGTGATCGCCCCTAGCTTCGGCTCATGAGCAAAACACATCAAATGCCTGACCAGTATCGCGATCGCCACGGCCACAGGGCTGGGAGCGGCCGCCGTCCCCGCTTCCGCGACTGCTGCCGGGGCACGTGGTCCGCCCCGGCCAGTCGATCCAGGAAGCGGTCGATGCCGCACAGCCCGGTGACACCGTCGTCATTCTGCCCGGTACCTACCGGGAGAGCGTACTGGTCACCACGCCGGGCCTGACACTGCTCGGCACCGGGAGCAGGACCGTGATCGCACCCCGGCCACCGGAACCCGGGCGGCCGACGCGTGTGCGACGCAGGGCAACGGAATCTGCGTCATCGGCACCGAGGCCCAGCCGGTCGGCGATGTACACATCCGCTCCCTGACCGTCTCCGGTTTCAAGAACAACGGCATCTGGGCGTCGCGGACGGATGCTCTGCATGTGCGTGGGTGACCGCCCGCTCCAACGGCACCTGGGGCATCGCCCAGGAGAAGTCCACGCGGGTGATTTCCGGGGCAACACCGCCGACGGCAACGGTGACGCGGGGATCTTCATCGCGAACGCGGTCGACGAGGAGGGCGGAGCCAGCGACACCCAGGGCACCGTCATCCGGAGCAACACGCTGACCGGGAACCGGATCGGCGTCACCGCCAGGAGGGTCAGGAACCTCCTGATCCAGGACAACACGATGACCCGTAACTGCAGCGGGCCTTCGTCGTGGGTGACGAGTCCAAGCCCGCGGCCGGCGCGATGACCATCAGCGGCAACCGGATCCACGAGAACAACAAGTTCTGCCCCGCCACCGCACGGCTGTCCGCCATCCAGGGATCCGGCATCGTCCTCACCGGCAGCGAGAAGACGGTCGTGCACTCCAACATCATCCGGGACAACGTGGGCTCCACCCCGCACTCGGGCGGCATCGTGCTGTTCAAGAGCTTCGTGGGGCGCTGAACACCGGCAACTCCATCAGCGACAACCAGGTGCTGGACAACAAACCGGCCGACCTCGCCAACCGGGACACCGCGGGAACGGGCAACACCTTCACCCGCAATGAATGCGCGACCTCCGAACCGGCCGGGATGTGCTGAGCGGTGCACCCCGCTCAACCCTCGCAGGCCGCCCGGCCCGCACAGCCCGCACAAGGAGAAGCGAGACGGTATGACCACCGTGAGCCCCACCCCAACCCCGCACCCACCACCGTTCCCACCGCAGTGCCCGTCCCCGCCGCCGGACCCACCCCCAGCCGGCCATGCGGCTCAGGGAGCTCGCCTTCGAGCGGCCTGTGCCGCTGCCGTACGCGCGGCGGCCAGGCTGGGCGTCGCCGACGCTCTCGGGAGTCGCCCGCGAGCGCCGCGCAGCTCGCCGCCGTGGTGAACGCCGAGCCCGTACCGCTGCAGCGGCTGCTGCGGGCCCTGTGCTGCTACGGCATCTTCAGCGAGACCGAGGACGGCACCTTCGTCCACACGGAGATGTCCCGGCTGCTGCGCGAGGACGATCCCAACAGCCTGCGTTACATCTCCCTGTGGTGCACGGAGCCCTGGACCTGGAAGTCTGGCCGCACCTGGACGACGCGGTGCGCTCCGGCACCAGCGTCTTCCCCAGACGTTCGGCAAGGGGTTCTTCGAATACCTCCACCAGGACGCCGGCGAATCGGCCCAGGTCTTCAACCGGGCCATGACCACGTCCAGCGTGCAGTCCGCGCGGGATGTCGCAGCCCGCCTCGACCTCACCGGGTGTCCGTCGTCGCCGACATCGGCGGCGGCCAGGGCCATGTCCTGGCGAGCCTGCTCGAGAAGCACCCCGAAGTCCGCGGGACACTCCTGGACCTGCCCGGCGTCGTGGCGGGGCGGATGCCCGGCTGCGGGAGGGCGGCGCGCTCGCGGCCCGCGCACGCATCGTCGCCGGTGACTGCCGTGAGGACATCCCGGTCGACGCAGACCTCTACGTCATCAAGAACATCCTCGAGTGGGACGACGACAGCACCCGCAGGACCCTGCGCAACGTGATCGCCGCGGCCCGTCCGGGAGCGAGGGTCGTGATCGTCGAGAACCTCGTCGACGACACGCCGTCGATGAGGTTCACCACCGCCATGGATCTGCTGCTGCTGCTCAACGTCGGCGGCGCGAAGCACACCAGGGCGAGCCTGGTGGGCCGGCTGTCGGACGCCGGACTTCTCATCGGTGAGGTCCGGCCGGTCAACGCGTATCTGCACGCCTTCGAGTGCGTCGTACCCGACTGAGAACGAGTCCGGGCACAGAGCGCCCCGGGCCGGCGCGACGGCCGGGCCCGGGCGGTCCCGCGTGTCAGCTGTCACGCTGCCATCGGTAGAACTGCTGGGCCATCGCGTCCTTGGGGCCCCGCCACGTCTGCGGGTCGTAGGGGCTCACGAAGGCGGTGAGTTTGTCGCTGATGTCCTTGAACGCCGGGTGCTCCGTCACCTTGGCGATCTCCGGCCCGGCGGCCGGTCGGATTCGATCAGGTGCAGATACACGTCGCCGAACTGGAACAGGGCGCGCCTGTTGACCCTACGAGGTGCGGCAGTTCGGTGCCGTCGGAGGCGGCGAACAGTTCGGCGATGTCCGGCGCCGATTCCGGCGCCATACGGGCGACGATCAGAGCGTGATGCATCGGGGATGCCTTTCTGGTAACCGGCGCGGCGCCGTGCGGGCGCGGAGCCGGCCATGGGCGGGGTTGCGTCAGTTGACCGTGACCCCGGCCGACCTGCGCTCCCGGTCGCGCTGCTCGATCTTGTCGCGGATGAGCTCGAGCTGGACACGGGAGTTGCGGTTGATGTTGCCGGTCATCCAGGCGTCGTCGACCGGGGCGTCGGGCCGCATCGCGAAGTCCTGGCGCCAGTGCATCCTGGTGCCGCCGGGGACCTCCGAGTACTCCCACCGGATGTCCATGTGCTGGAAGGGGCCCGGCTCCACGCGGCGGGCCCGGACGTTGAGCCGGGACGGTCGGTGGTCCGCTCCGAGACCCAGCTCCAGACCTTGCCGTTGTCGTCGGGGTGCATGGTCAGCCGGAAGGTCGTCTTCTGGCCTTCCCGTTCGATCACCTCGACCGCCGCGTACTCGCTGAAGAGCTGCGGCCAGTTCTCGATGTCGTTCGTCACGTCCCAGACAAGGTCCAGGGGCGGCGATGGTGATCTCGTTCTCGGTGTGTCCGGACACGTCAGGCTCCTGTCATGAGGTTGCTGTTGACGAGGTCGAGGAACTCGCCGGGCGTCTTGCACCGGTCCGCGTCGGCCGGCAGCGGGCGGTTGTACCGGTTCTCCAGCACCGCCACGATGCCGAGCAGGCCCAGTGAGTCGAGGCCGTATTCGTCGAAGGGCGAGCCGGGCCTGGTCTGCATCTCCTGTGGATCGACCGTGACGCCGGCGCCGCTCTTCATGAGCGTGGCCAGTTCGCCGTAGGTCAGTTGAGCGGTCATGGGGAGCTTCTCCTTCTCACGAGAGGGTGTCGGTGGTGTGCCGAAGCACGAGCGCGGCGTTCGAACCCATGAGGCCCCGGCTGAGCACCAGCGCCGTCCGCAGCTGTGCGGGCGCGCACGGCCGGTGACCACATCGAGGTCGTGGCACACCTCGAAGACGTTGGGAGTGGGAGGGATCAGACCGTGCTCCATGGCGAGCACCGCGGCGGCCGTGTCCAGCACGGGCGCCCGCAGTAGGCACGGCCGGTGCCCGTCTTGGGAGCCGTCACCGGCACGCTTCGTCCGTGCGGGCCCAGAGCGTCGGCGATGGCGAGCGCCTCGGCCCGGTCTGCCGAGGGCACCCGAGCGCGTCGGCGAAGACGACGTCGATCTCCTCCGGTGCACAGTGCGCCTCCCGCAGCGCTCCCTCGATCGCGCGGGCGAGCCCTGGCGGGACTCCTCCCAGTTAGATGCCCCGGTGAACGTGGCGCAGTGGCCCGCGAGTTCGGCGCGGATCCGGCTTCCGCGGTTCAGGGCCGCTCGCTCCTCCTCGACCACCAGCATGGCGCCGCCCTCGGCGGGTACGAAGCCGCAGGCGTCCGAGGTGAAGGGCCGGTAGGCGCGGGTCGGTTCCTCGCAGAGGCTGAGGTCGTCGTAGCCGAGCTGGCAGACGACCGAGTACGGGGCCAGCGGTGCCTCGGCCGCGCCGGCGACCATGGCGTCGGTGCCGCGCCGGACGGAGCGCGCCGCGTGCATGAGCGCGTCCAGCCCGCCGGCTTCGTCGCTCGCCACGACCGCGCACGGCCCTTGAACCCGCCCCGGATCGATATCTGACCGGTGCTCGCGGCGTAGAACCAGGCGATGGACTGGTACGGGCCGACATGGCGGGGCCCCTGCCCCACAGCCTCTGCAGCTCCCGCTGCCCGAACTCGCCGCCTCCCGATCCGGCCGCGGTGACCACACCCACGCTGAACGGCGAGTCCTCGTAGTCGGCCCGGCCGAGCCGGGCGTCGTCCAGAGCCAGGTCCGCGGCAGCCATCGCGAAGTGCGTGAACCGGTCGGTCTGCACCAGGTAGCGCTCTTCGATCAGCGCCACCGGATCAAAGTCCCTGACCTCACCCGCGACCCGCAGCGGCAGGTTCTCGCACCCTTCACGCGAGACCCGGTCGAGGACGCTGACCCCGTCCTGTGTCTGCTTCCAGAAGGTCCCGGTGCTCGTCCGTTGGGGCCACCACCCCAATGCCCGTGATAACCGGCCGACGACCCTGTCGCGAACTCATGAAGTCCTCCCGCCGGTTCGGGTCAGCGCCACCGCGGACTGGAATCCGCCGAACCCGCTGCCGACCGAGAGAACGCTGCGCAGCTTCACGGGGCGTGCGGTGCGCGGCACGTAATCGAGGTCGCACTCGGGGTCGGGGCTCTCGTAGTTCGCCGTCGGAGGCACTGTCTGATGCACGAGTGCGAGCACACACGCGGCGATCTCTATCGCGCCGATGGCACCGAGTGAGTGGCCGACCATGGATTTGATCGAACTCATCGGCACCTCGTATGCGTGGCTGCCCAGCGCCCGCTTCACGGCGGCCGTCTCGTGCCGGTCGTTCTGCTTGGTGCCGGACCCGTGCGCGTTGACGTAGTCGATCCGCGAGCCGTCGATGCGGGCGTGGGACAGGGCCGTGTTGATCGCCTCGGCCATCTCCAGCCCTTCGGTGGTCAGCCCGGTCATGTGGTAGGCGTTGCCGAAAGTGGCGTAGCCCGAGATCTCGCAGTACACGGTCGCGCCACGGGCGCGGGCGTGTTCGAGGTCCTCCAGTACGAGCACGGCCCGCCCTCGCCCATCACGAAGCCGTCCCGGCGGGCGTCGAACGGCCGGGAGGCGTGCTCCGGGTCGTCGTTGTTCGCCGACGTCGCCTTGATGGCGTCGAAGCACGCGACGGTGATGGGGTGATGGGCGTGTCCGACGCCCCTGCGATGCAGACGTCGACCCGGCCTTCCTCGATCGAGTGGAACGCGTATCCGATCGCGTCGAGGCCCGAGGTGCAGCCCGTGGAGACGGTCTGCACCGGCCCGTGCGCACCGACCTGTTCGGCCACGGCCGAGGCAAGGGAGCTGGGCGAGAAGGCCCGCTCCAGATGGCTGCCGGCCGGGCGGTGGCTGACGTCCCAGCGGGCGCCGCTCCCGCTGACGGCAACGTAGTCGTGTTCGAGGCGGGTGGTGCCTCCGACCGCGGTGCCCAGGGAGACGCCGATACGCCAGGGTCCTCCTTCTCCATATCGAGTCCGGCGTCGCTCAGTGCCTCCGCGGCAGCCACCATGGCGAACTGGATGTACCGGTCCGAACGGGCGATCACGTCCTCGTCCAGACCGTGGGCCGCGGGATCGAAGTCGCACTCGGCGGCGATGCGCGAGCGGAACGGCGCCGGGTCGAACAGAGTGATGCCCCGGGTCGCGGTACGGCCGTTGGAGAGCAGGTCCCAGAAAGCCGGCGCTCCGATACCGCCGGGGGCGACGACGCCGACTCCGGTCACGGCCACACGCCTGGTCATGACACCGCCTCCGTTCGTTCCGGCGGGGCGCCACGCTCGGCGGCGTCCGTGTGCTCGGTGTCGACGTGTCCGAGCTCCGGGCGCGGTGCGAGTGGTCCGAGGTGGAAGACCATGCGCGCCTCCACGTCGCCCACGTTGCGGAAGCGGTGGCGGATGTGAGGGGATCAACAGGCCCTGGTCGGGCCGCATGGGGTGCGGTTCTCCGTCCAGGTCCACTTCGAGCAGGCCGCTGACGACATACACGAATTCCTCGGAGTACGGGTGGTAGTGCTCGCCGATGCGCTCACCCGGCTGGACGATTGCCAGCCCCATGAAGCCGCTGGTCGCGCCCACCGCCGTCGGGGTGAGCAGGGCGCGCAGGTCGCCTCCGCGCCTGCGGTTGGGCTGAGTCTCGCTGAGGTCCACGATGCGAGGCCGGTGCGTGGTCATGACTGCTCTCCTCCAGGCGCGTTGTGCGATGTGAAGACATCGTTGAAATGGCCCCCGGTGGTTCTGCGGCGCGGTTCAGGACTCCGCGGCCCGACGGTCGGTGATCAGCTGCATCTCGGCCTGCGAGAGGAAGCGCGCGGCTTCCTGATCGGTAGTCGGGATGCCGTTCGCGCCGCCCTCCAGGAGCCGGCCGAGCATGGCCGCCTTGCGGGGCCGTCGATGCCGAGCGCCTGCGCGGGTGGTCGTCGATCGGTCCGCCCACTTCGAGCAGGCGCACCACGACGTCGTCGCGCTGGAAGATGGTGCTGCTGGCGATTGGGCTCGCCGCGTCGTCGGCGGCTTCCTCGTCCTGGCCGGCGAGCAGCCTGGCGAGCGCCATACCGCATCCTTCCTGGCCGGGTAGAACAGCGCGTGGCGGCGGATGTCCGCACCCGAGTGCCGGCCTGCCGTCACGTGGTGGACGGTCGGCAGCGCTGCCCGGGTGAAGAACATCCTGGCGGAGTCCGGGTCCGCGAGGTCCCGGTCCTGCTCCAGATAAGGGTTGAGCGCCTCCTCGACGGCCCTGACCTCGGGCTGGCGGGACACATGCCGCAGAGCTGCCATCAGGTCTCCCTCGACCTCCACCGCCCGCACGACACGGTTGCCGTGCATGAACAGCGAGGTGCGGCGCAACCGGGTGTTCTCGTCGACCCGGGCCTGCGGGGAGTCGTAGTCGGCGAGGATCTTCGCGACGATGTCCTCTGTGCCCGGCTTCACGGTGAACGTGAGGGCGTGGCGCACCACGCCGTCACCCAGCCGGGGTGCGGCCTGCAGACGGCCCTTGAGCGGCTCGGGGGCCCGGCCGAAGTACTGGAAGTGTCACCGGTCTCGCGCAGGACGCTGAAGCGCAGTGAGCGGGTGTCGCGTACGCAGCCGTGCAGCGGCTGGACGGTCGCCACGTGCTCCTCGCTGTTCACCCAGTCGAGGAACGGCGGTGCGCTCTCCCACTCGCTGGTGATGAGCCACTGCGAGGGGTTCTCGATGGACTGGCACAGCTGGTCGCTGATGTGCCCGGGGACGGATGCCACCTGGTTGCGCAGGTGCTCGTACGCCTCCAGGAACTGGTTCTGGGCGCCGTCGTGCAGGTCAAGCAGGAGTACGACCCGAAGCCTTGATCCGTCGAACGCGGACTGCGATATCCGTTCCGAAAGGGTTGTCATCTTTCGCTCTCCTTCGAGACGGCGCGTCGGCCACGTCCGGTGGTCTCGTCGTCCGTCGATTTCCGGTCGATCCGGAGCGGCCCTCTCCCGGCTGATGTGGGCTGTCCACCACCGCATCACGGGTACCGCTCCCGCGATCGATCGTGGAACGCTGCTACGAGTGGCGCGAGATTTATGAACCGTTCAGGTGAGCCGGTGACCGAATCGCCCGCGTGAGGGCATGGACATGGACAGTGCATCCCGTAGTACGTCCGAGCTGGAGCAGAGATGAACGAGAACGTCGATCTTCGCGTACCGGTCCTCATCGTCGGCGGCTCCCTGGTGGGCCTGTCCGCCTCCCTCTTCCTGAGCCGGCTCGGCGTCCGCCACCTGCTGGTCGAGAAACACGCCGGCACCTCGACGCACCCCGTGGGCGCGGCAACAACGTGCGCACGATGGAGCTCTTCCGCGGCGCAGGCGCGGAGCCGCTGGTGCGCGACGCCGCTTCGGTCCTCGCCGGGAACCACGGCATCCTGCAGGCGGGTTCGCTCACCGGTGACGACCAGGAGTGGCTCTTCAAGGAGATCGACCCGGGCGGCGGGCTGGCCCGCTTCAGCCCGACCGGCTGGTGTCTGTGCAGCCAGAACGATCTGGAACCGGTGCTGGTGGCACACGCCCGCGACCAGGGCAGCGATCTGCGGTTCGCCACCGAGCTGCAGACCTTCGAGCAGGACGCGTCCGGTGTCACTGCGGTGATGAAGAACCGGGAGACCGGGGAGCACACAACGGTGCGGGCGGACTACCTCGTGGCGGCCGACGGGCCCCGCAGCCCGATCCGGGAGCAGTTGCGTATCGGCCAGTCGGGGCCCGGTGACCTGTTCCACAACGTGAGCATCACCTTCCGCTCCCGCGGGCTCGCCGCGGTGGTCGGGGACCGGCGCTTCATCGTCTGCTATCTGACGAACCCGGAGGCGGACGGCGCGCTGCTGCCGGTGGACAACGAACAGGAGTGGGTCTTCCACGCGCCCTGGCAGCCCGGCCGGGGCGAGACCCTGGAGGACTTCACCGACGAGCGGTGCGCCGAGCACATCCGCAGGGCGACCGGAGCACCGGACCTCGACGTCGAGATCACCGGCAAGGCACCCTGGCATGCCGCGGAGCGGGTGTCCGAGCGGTACGGATCCGGCCGGGTCTTCCTCGCCGGGGACTCCGCCCACGAGATGTCCCCACCGGGGCGTTCGGCTCCAACACCGGCATCCAGGACGCCCACAACCTGGCATGGAAGCTGGCCGCTGTGCTCGGCGGCACGGCAGGTCCCGGGCTGCTGGACACCTACGAGGCGGAGCGTCTGCCGGTCGCCAGGGAGACCAGCGCACGCGCCTCGGCCCGCTCCGGGGAGCACAGTCACCCCGGATACGACGCGGCGCCCGGGCCGGCCGCGGGCGCAAGGGCGGCATGCTCACCGTGGCACTGGGCTACCGGTATGTCCGCGGCGCTGTCGTGGGTGTCGACCCCAACTGCCAGTCATCCCAAAGGGAATGGGGCTGACGGGCGAGCCGGGCAGCCGCGCGCCGCACATGTGGGTGAGTCTGGGGGCGAGCGGAAATCCACGCTGGACCTGTACGAGCAGTCCTTCGTGCTGCTCAGTGATGCCAGGGACGCGGCCTGGAGGCCCGCCGCCGCCCGCGTCGCCGGACGCCTCGAGGTCCCTCTGGACGTCTACGGCATCGGCAGCGGTCCGGGCGCCGGTCTGGAACCCGAGAACGGGGCCGACTGGGCCGAGGCCCACGGCACAAGTGCCGAAGGGCCGTGCTGGTACGCCCCGACGGGTTCGTGGCCTGGCGGTCGGTAGGAGCGGTGCCGGACCCGGAGGCGACGCTGCACGAGGTGCTCACCACCCTGCTGCACCGGACCTGACCAGTTGTCACCCGATGCCGAACAGCCTCAGCGCGGCGAGGAACTCATCGGGGCAGTCGGTGTGTACGAGGTGGCCCGCGTCGATGGACACAAACCGCCCCGCCGGTATCTCCCGTGCCGCGCGGGCGAGTTGGCTCTGGTCGAAATGACTGCGGGCACCACCGATGACGAGCGTGGGGCGGTGATCTCGTCCAGCCGTTCACGTCCCGACGGATCGGGGTGGTTCAGCTGGGCGTCGATGGCGGGCACCACCGGCCAGTCGAAACCGATTTCGCCGGGGGCCGTTCGGCGGGCGGGCGCGGCGGGTCGAGAGGAATCAGCGGCGGCGCGTCCTCGATGACGAGCCTGCCGATCAGCCCCGGCTCCTGCTCGGCGAGCAGGAGGGCGGCGACCCTCCCATCGAATGTCCCACCAGGGTGGCGCCGGACAGATTGCGGGCCTCCATGAAGGCGTGCAGATCGTCGCGGAACAGCTCGAAGGAGTAGCGGCCGGGCCAGTCGCTGAGTCCGTGGCCACGGAAGTCGAGCGCGTACACCCGGTGGGTCTCCCGAGTCGCGCGGCGATCACGGACCAGTCCCTGCTGCTGCCGCTGCGTCCATGGGCCAGCACGACGGGCGGGGCCGCCGGGTCGCCCAGGTCCGGTAGGCGAGCCGGATGCCGCCGGCTTGCACGCTGTTGACCTCGGGATCGAGAAACGCGGTCACAGTACGGACGAAGGCGCCCGGGTCGTCGATCCAGGGGTAGTGTCCCGCGCCTCGCTGGACGACGAACTCGCCGTGCGGGAAGAGCGCCGCGAGCTGGGTCGCACGGTCGGGGCTCGGACCGCTGTCGTACTCCCCGGCGAGGACGAGCACCGGCGCCGGCAGCTGTCGCAGGGCAGCGACCGTGGCGGCCGGGTCGAAGGCGGCGTCCTCGTAGCAGACCTGCCTCGCACCGGTATTGGCCTCGGCAGCGGACGTGGCGGCATGGGAGCGGGCCGCCTCGTCCCATCGCCCGTAGGTGAACGGCTGGATGGCAGACAGCGCTTGTGCCGACGAGCGGCCTGCCCACAGCTCCTCCAGCGCGGCACTCGCCTCGGGATACCAGGGTTCGTGCGCACGCTTCGCGCAGGCGTCACGCCGGTCCTGCTCGGTGATGGTGATGCCGACGGCGCGGGTGCCGGGCGTGACGAGAGTGAGGTGCGCAGCCGCTGCGGGTACCGGGCGGCGTAGAGCGCGGCCAGGTCCCCGGACGCTGAATGTGCCAGCAGATCCATCCGTTCCTGGCCGAGGTGGGCGCGCAGCGCCTCGACGTCGTCGACGAGCCGGTCGCAGCGGTAGGTGGACGGGTCGTCCGGGACCGCGGAGCCGCCGGTGCCGCGCAGATCGAGTACCACCAGCCGCCTCACCGCACTCAGCGCGCCGAGGTCCGCGAGATAGCTGCCGGCGCGCATCGGGCCGCCGGGCAGACAGATCAACGGCTCCCCTCCCCAGAAGGCGGTAGGCGAGTTCGGTCCCGTCGTACGTACGGAAGGTCGGCATGGCTGCCATCCAAACAGGGCCGGCCTGCCGCTGCAGCAGTACAGGCGGTCCCGGCCGGGGCAACCGCCGGATCCGGCCGTGCTGTGCGGGCACGTCGGCCCGTAGCGAAGCACCGGGCGGCCGTCCGCCGGGCACGGGTACACGCACCTCTTGCCATGCGGCCGGCATCCTGAATTACTGCTCCCAGGAAGATCGACCGAATGATCGGTCGCCTGCCCGGTGAGAGGACTGTGCGCATGACGGCTCTGCTCGACGCAGCGGAACGGCTCGGCCGGGGCGAGCTGGAGGCACTGCAGCTGGAACGGCTGCGGACCACGCTGCGCCACGCGTACGACAACGTCCCCTTCTACCGGGCCACTTTCGACAAGGCCGGTCTGCGGCCCGAGGACTGCCGGTCGCGGGCCGATCTCGCCCGGTTCCCGTTCACCGTCAAGGCCGATCTGCGGGACAACTACCCTTCGGGATGTTCGCCGTGCCCGGGACCGGGTGCGGCGGATCCATGCCTCCAGCGGGACCACGGGACGGCCGACCGTGGTGGGCTACACCGAGCGGGATCTGGACACCTGGGCCGATGTGGTCGCCCGGTCGATCAGGGCGGCGGGCGGGCGTCCGGGGCACAAGGTCCATGTGGCGTACGGATACGGGCTGTTCACCGGCGGCCTCGGTGCGCATTACGGGGCGGAGCGCCTGGGCTGTACGGTCATCCCGCGTCCGGCGGTATGACCGCCCGTCAGGTACAGCTGATCCAGGACTTCCGGCCCGAGATCATCATGATCACGCCCTCGTACATGCTGACACTCCTGGACGAGTTCGAGCGGCAGGGTGCCGATCCCCGTGCGACGTCGCTGAAGATCGGCATCTTCGGGGCGGAGCCGTGGACCGAGGCGATGCGCCTCGAGATCGAGGAGCGGTTCGCGATCGACGCGGTCGACATATACGGGCTGTCCGAGGTGATGGGCCCGGGGTCGCGCAGGAGTGTGTCGAGACGAAGGACGGGCTGCACATCTGGGAGGACCACTTCTACCCGGAGGTTGTCGATCCGTTCACCGGCGAAGTACTGCCGGACGGGGAGGAGGGTGAGCTGGTCTTCACCTCGCTGACAAAGGAGGCCATGCCGGTGATCCGCTACCGGACGAGGGATCTGACCCGGCTGCTGCCCGGCACCGCTCGGGTCTTCCGGCGGATGGAGAAGGTCACCGGACGCAGCGACGACATGGTGATCCTGCGCGGGGTGAACCTCTTCCCGACCCAGATCGAGGAGATCGTGCTCCGTACGCCGGGAGTGGCGCCCCACTTCCAGCTCCGGCTGACCCGGCAGGGACGGCTGGACGCGCTCACGGTGCTCGCGGAAGCGCGGGCCGGGGCGACGGCGCGGGAACGGGCGGCCGCCGCGCAGTCCGTCGCGGCCGCGGTGAAGGACGGAATCGGTGTGTCGGTGGGGGTCGAGATCGTGGAGCCGGAGTCGCTGGAGAGGTCGGTAGGCAAGATCAAGCGGATCATCGACCTCAGGGAAGCGGGCTGAAGCCGGCCGGCTGTCTCACCGCTGTCAGCGTGGCGAAGACGACGACGTTGCTCCGGTAGCCGGCCTTCTCCGTGTAACCGCCGCCGCAGGTGATCACCCGTAGCTCGGGGCGGCCGGACGGACCGTAGACCTTCTGGTCCGGGAAGCTCTCCTTGTCGTAGACCTCCACGGCATCGACGGTGAACACGGCAGTGCGCCGGTCCGCCGGAGGATCTCGATCCCGGCTCCCCTGGCGACGGCTCCCAGGGCATGGAAAACACCGGGGCCGAAGGGCGTGTCCACATGCCCGCGGTGATGGCCGTCCCCACCGAGCCGGGAGGTGTGCCGTCGGCGTACCAGCCGGCCAGGACGGGGTTGTCGGGGGCGGCGGGCGCAGCGCACCGGCGGCGTCGAGGCCCAGCTCGCTCATGAGGGCGTCGACACCGATGGAGGGATGCGAAGCCGGACCGGTTTCGACGGGGCCGGCGGCCGTACGGCGGGTGGTGCGGCCGACGGGGATGCGGGCGTGCCGGGGCCGGAGGCGGCGGGTGCGGGAGTGGTGGGTTCGGCTGCCGGAGAAGGAGGCGCAGGCGTGGGAGCAGTGTAGGCCCCGGCCATCGACGGCCGCATCGGCCGGACCACCGGCGGCACAGCCGCTACGCCTCCGGGGACCATGCCCTTCGGCACGAAATACGCCCTGTCGGGCGAGGCCCCGACAGCTGGGCAACGTGCGGCGCGGCCGGACCGGTGCGGGCAGGAGCCGGGCGTACCGGAGCGGTGAAGGCCTGGGCTGCCGAGGGCTGGGGCGGCTCCTGCCCGCGTGTTCCGCTGATCACCAGCGCGGTGCCGGCCAGCGCCACCCAGGCGAGGTGCTTGAACGAAGGGGTGGACGAGTGGGGGCTGGTGCTGGTCCTGTGCCCGGTTTCCATCGCGTGTGAGCCTCTGCTTCGCAGCCGGTGGGTTGGAGGTCTCGCGGCCCCGGATCTGCCGTGTCCGGGGCCGTTGGGCGGGAGCCGCGGGGTCAGGCTCGGGTGCCGCTGCCCAGGCGGCGGACCCTGAACACACCGCCGGCCAGGGCCCCGGCGAGCAGGATGCTGCCTGCCGCGAGCTGGGTGCCCTGGTCGGTGGGCGCGCCGAAGCCGGCAGCGACCGCGCCGGCCGGGGCGCGGTCGCTGATCCTGTACGTATCCGTGATCCTGATCCGTGGTGGGCATTTGACGGTGATGGTGTCGCTGCCCGCACCGGCCCTGCGGAATCCTGAACTCGCCGACGAGCACTCCCTTCCGGTCTCCGGCCAGGAGGTGGAAGGCTCCTGCGGCCCGCGACGTGCCCTTGCCGTAGGTCTCCTTCCCGCAGGCTCTCGTGCTGACGGTGACCGTGGATCCCGGTGAGGCCTTTCCCGGACGGATCTGAATGTCCGCCTCTCCTGCGGGGTCGCCCGCGGCGAGCGGCCGCGGCCGAAAGGCCGAGGGCGCCGACGGCCAGGCCGACGGCTGTACCAACATGTGTGATGCGCATGAGGATCCTCCAGCGGGAGCAGGGTCCGGCCGGTCTGCGCGGCGCCTCTGCTGTGCTCCGCTCCTGAGGCAACCGACAGCCCGTCACATCTGCAACACGCAGATCGGCCCAGACATCACCCGGGCAGCCGCAGCTTCGGCGCCCGCCCGGTCGTTTACGCAGGTCACCGAGGTGTGGCCGGTACTGCCGAGGACACACGGGCAGGGCGGCGAACGGGCTAGGCAGTTCGACGACACGGCCCAGCGGCGCACCCGGCAGCTATCCCGTTCAGGCCCCGGGTCCGCCTCCGCCGGCGAACCGGTCGCGCAGCTCCCTCTTGAGGATCTTCCCGCTGGCGTTGCGCGGCAGCTCGTCCACGAACAGGACCTTCTTCGGGGCCTTGAAGTGGGCCAGAGTCTCGCGGGCGTGCTCGACCAGATCGTCCTCGGTCGCCTCACCGCGCAGTACCACCACGGCGGTGACCGCCTCGATCCAGCGTTCGTCGGGCAGGGCGATGACCGCGGCCTCGGCCACCGCGGGTGGGTGTAGAGCGCGTCCTCGACCTGCCGTGAGGCGACCAGCACACCACCGGAGTTGATGACGTCCTTCACCCGGTCGACGACTGTGAAGTAGCCCTGCGCGTCACGTACCGCGAGGTCTCCGGAGTGGAACCAGCCGTCGCGGAACGCCTCGGCGGTCTCTTCCGGCTTGCCCCAGTAGCCCTGGCACAGCTGCGGGGAGCGGTAGACCACTTCCCCGGCGGTCCCGTCGGGGACCTCCTGCCCTGCTCATCGACGACGCACGCCTCGACGAAGAGCACGGGCGGCCGCAGGAGTCCATCCGGCCCTCGTGTTCCTCCGGGCCCAGGACGGTGGCCAACGGGCCGATCTCGCTCTGCCCGAAGCAGTTGAAGAAGGCGAGTGCGGGCAGCCGCTCGCGAAGGCGTTCCAGCACGGGCACCGGCATGATCGAAGCACCGTAGTACGCCTTGCGCAGGCCGCCGAGGTCACGGGTGGCGAAGTCCGGGTGGTTGGCGAGGCCGATCCAGACCGTGGGCGGGGCGAAGAGGCTGTCCGCCTGCCCTGCCTCGACCAGGTCGAAGATCCGGCCCGCGTCCGGTGCGTCCAGGATGGTGTTCTGCGCGCCGACCGCCAGATACGGCAGCAGGAACACATGCATCTGCGCGGAGTGGTAGAGCGGAAGCGAGTGCACGGGCCGGTCGGTGGCCCGCAGGTCGAGGGCGGTGATGGCGCTGACGTACTCGTGGACCAGGGCGCCGTGCGTCATCATCGCGCCCTTGGGCAGCGCGGTGGTGCCGGAGGTGTACAGCAGCTGGACCAGATCGTCGGCGCCGGGTGCCCGCTCCGGCGTGAAGGGCCGGGGTGCCCAGCGCCGCGAGCAGGGAGTCCGGAGCGTCACGCAGGGCGCGTACGGCATGTCCGGCCGGGATGCGCCCGGCCAGGTCCGGATCGGTCAGAACGAGGGAGCTGCCGGACTGCTGCAGGATGTACGTGAGGTCCTCGCCCATGAGGTTCTGGTTGACCGGTACGTGGATCAGCCCGGCTCTGGCACAGGCCAGATAGCCGATCAGGTACACATCGGAGTTATGGGCGTAGGAGGCGACCCTGTCCCCGGGGCTCAGCCCGTGCTCACCGGTCAGGACGGCGGCGGCCGTGCTGACCGCCGTGTCCAGCTCAGCGTAGGTCCAGGACCGGCCGGCGTACCGTACCGCCGTCCGCTCGGGGTGCGGCGTGCGCTGCGCGCCACGACGCCGTCGACTGTGCTGTTGCGTACACCTGTCATGACGTGATCCTCAGTGGCCTTGCGGCAGCGGTCAAGGGTCCGCCCGGATCGCCGGGGCGATCACGAAGGTGACGTGCCGAGAGCGGGCGATCAGCCCTTGACGCGCACCGCGGCCTCGTGTCAGGGGCTGATCGCCAGGAAGACGAACGCGGCGAAGATGGCCAGGTGTACCCCGCCCTGGAGCAGGGTGGCTCGGCCGGGTACGACGGTCAGCGCGGCGACCACCACCGTCAGTGCGAGCAGCACCATATGAGTGGCGCTCAGGCCCAGGTGCAGCGGTCCGTCGAGCCAGATCGAGGCGAGGGCGATGGCGGGAATGGTGAGGCCGATGCTGGCCATGGCCGACCCGAGGGCGAGGTTGAGACTGGTCTGTACGCGTTCGCGGCGGGCGGCCCGGACCGCGGCGAGGGTCTCCGGCAGGAGGACCAGCAGGGCGATGACGACGCCGACAACCGCATGCGGCAGGCCGGCTGCCTCGACACCGGACTCGATGGTCGGCGACACCGCTTTGGCGTCGCCGACGACCGCGATCAGCGCCACCAGCAGCATGGTCACGCTGAGGACGGTGGCGCCCTGCCGGGCAGGGGCGCCTGGTCGTCATCGGCCCTGCGCAGCTTGCCGTCCTGGGTGAGCGGGAGGAAGTACTCGCGGTGGCGCACGGTCTGTACCGCGACGAACAGGCCGTACAGGCCCAGCGAGGCGACTGCGGCGAAGGCGAGCTGGGCGGTGGAGAACTCGGGGCCTGCCTTGCCGATGGTGAAGGTGGGCAGGACCAGGCTGAGGGTGGCGAGTGTGGTCACGGTCGCGAGCGCCGCGCCGGACCCCTCTGCGTTGAAGACGACGACACGGGTGCGCAGGGCGCCCACCAGGAGGGACAGGCCGACGATGCCGTTGCAGGTGATCATGACAGCGGCGAAGACGGTATCGCGGGCCAGTGCCGAGGTCTTGGGCCCGCCATCGACCATCAGTGTGACGATGAGGGCCACTTCGATGACGGTCACGGCGACCGCCAGGACGAGCGAGCCGAACGGTTCGCCGACCCGGTGGGCGATCACTTCGGCGTGGTGGACGGCGGCGAGCACCGCGCCCGCGAGGCAGAGCGCTACCACGCCGACGGTGAACGGGGCAGCTCGCGCCCCAGCTGAACACGAGCGCGAGGGCCGCGATCACCGGTACCGCGACTGTCCACTGAGTGGCCAGTGCCCGGACCGTCGCGCTCGTGTTCATGGGCCACACGCTGCCAGAGGTGGCCGGGGGCGCTCGGTGGGCCGGTGCCTCACACGGTGCGGCTGTGGCCCTCCCAGTACGGTTCGCGCAGCCGCCTCTTGTACAGCTTGCCGTTGGGGTCGCGTGGCATGGTCCGGATGAAGTCCACGCTCTTGGGACGCTTGTATCCGGCGAGCTGTTGTCCGCAGTGGCCGAGGATCGCGGCAGCCAGCTCCGCACCGGCCTCGTGTCCTTCGGCCACCTCGACGACCGCCTTCACCTCTTCGCCCCAGTCCGCGTTGGGGATGCCGAAGGCAGCCGCGTCGGCAATGGCGGGATGGGTGAGCAGGGCGGCCTCGATCTCGGCGGGTAGATATTGACCCCACCCGAAATAATCATGTCGATCTTGCGGTCGCGGAGAAAGAGATAGCCGTCCTCGTCGATGATGCCGAGGTCGCCAACGGTGAAGAAGTCGCCGATGCGGTTCTTCCTCGTCTTGTCCTGGTCCTTGTGGTAGCTGAAGCCGCCGGTGCTCATCTTCATGTAGACGGTGCCCAGCTCGCCGGCGGGCAGGCGGTTCCCGTCGTCGTCGAAGACGGCGAGTTCGCTGATGGGCCAGGCCCTGCCGACGGTGCCCGGCTTCTTCAGCCAGTCGTCGGCCGTGGCGAACGCCCGCCGCCCTCGCTGGCCGCGTAGTACTCCTCGACACACCTGCCCCACCAGTCGATCATGGCGCGCTTGACATGGTCGGGGCAGGAGCGGCTCCGTGGATGGCGTGGCGCATGCTCGAGACGTCGTAGCGCTCCTTGACCTCTTCGGGCAGCGCGAGGAGGCGGTGGAACTGGGTCGGGACCATGTGGGTGTGCGTGCAGCGGTACTCATCGATGACGCGCAGCATCTCCTGCGGGGCCCATTTGTCCATGAGGACGATTCGGTGGCCGATGTGCAGGGCAGCGCCCGCGAACTGGAGTACTGCCGTGTGGTAGAGCGGCGAGCAGACCAGATGGACGTTGTCGTCGAACGGCTTGATGCCGAAGATCGCGAGGAATCCGCCGAGATAGCTCTCCTCGGGAAGCTTCCCGGAGAGCGGACGCCGGATGCCCCGGGGCGGCCGGTGGTGCCCGAGGTGTAGTTCATGACCCAGCCCAGGCTCCGGTCGTCCGGCGGGTGCCCGACCGGCCGTCGACCAGCTCCGAGTAGGGCGGAAACCGTCCGCGGCACCCACCGCGTAGCGGTGGGACGCGGGCAGCTTCGCCTCGTCGGCCGCGGCGCCGGCGGCATCGGCGAACCGTTCGTGGGCGATGATCACCTTGGCACCGGAGTCAGAGACGATCCAGGCGATCTCGGCACCGACGAGGTGGTGGTTGACCGGGACCAGGTAGAAGCCGGCCTGGGAGGCGGCGAGGTAGGCGGTGAAGAACTCCACGCCGTTGGGGAGAACGACGGCCAGGGCGTCGCCCGCCCGCAGTCCGGCTTCGCGCAGCCCGTGGACCATGCGGTTGGCGGCGGCGTGCAGCCTGCCCGCGGTCCACTCCTCACCGTCGGGTGCGATGAGGACGGTCCGTGCGGGATCGGCGGTGGCCTGGGCCCAGAAGCCGTTGGGCGGCGGCTGATTCACGAGGAACTCCGTCCGGCGATGCGGTTGATCCGGTTGACGGCACGCTCGAAACCACGGGTCAGATCGTCGAAGACGGCCTGAACGCTGCGTTCGCTGTTCATCCGGCCGACGATCTGACCGACGGGCGTACCGAGCAGTGCGCCGACTTCGTACTTCTGGATGCGGGAGACCGCGTCGGCGACGAGAGTCCCTGCAGCGGCATGGGCAGGGTGCCGGGTCCCGCCGGGTCGTCCCAGGCATCGGTCCATTCGGTACGCAGCTGACGTGCGGGCTTGCCGGTGAGGGCGCGGGAGCGGACGGTGTCGCCGGAGCCGGCGGCCAGGAGTTTGCCGGTCAGAGCACTGGAGTGCAGATCGGCCTCCTCGGTGGTGAGCCACAGTGAGCCGAGCCAGACGCCCTGTGCCCCCAGGGCCAGTCCGGCGGCGATCTGCTCGCCGCTGCCTATGCCGCCCGCTGCGAGTACGGGCAGGGGGCTACCGCGTCGACGGCTTCGGGAACCAGGACCATGGAGGCGATGTCGCCGGTGTGGCCACCCGCCTCGTAACCCTGGGCCACCACGATGTCGATACCCGCCTGCGCGTGCCGCCGGGCGTGTTCGGCACTTCCGGCGAGGGCCGCGACCAGGACGTCATGGCTGTGGGCGCGCTCGATGACATCGGCGGGCGGTGAGCCCAGGGCGTTGGCCAGAAGTGCGATGGGGTAGTCGAAAGCGACGTCGAGCTGATTGCGGGCGACCTCTTCCATCCAGCCCGTGATGCGCCAGCCGGACGCCTCGCCCTCGGCGAGCTCGGGGACCCGTGCTTGGCGAGGGTCTCCTGGACGAACCGGCGGTGTGCCTCCGGGATCATCGCTTCGACGTCAGCCTCTGTCACCCCTCCACCTTCTTGGCAGGCATGACGACGTCGAGACCGAACGGCTTCCCGTCGACATGTTCCTGCAGCCAGTCCAGATCGCGTGCCAGGTCGTCGGGGGCCGTGTAGCGGACGGCGCCCAGCACACCGAATCCGCCGGCTCTGGTAATGGCGGCAGCCACCGCGGGAACGGCGTGAAGCCGAAGATGGCGTGCTCGATCCCCAGTTTCCTGCTCAGTTCCGTCTCCATGGGCGGCAGGATGCCGCAGCCAGGCATCCGAGGGAAGAGATTTCCTGATGCAGTGTCAGATTCTTTGTGCCGCCAGAGACGTACGGGGCGGCGGGGGTGACAGTAATCTCGGCGGCGGCAGGAAGTTTCATCGTCGGACGAGATTTCGAAAGTTACTTTCGCGCTCTCGCGCACAGGTGTTTCCACATGAGGGAAGGGTTCCGGATGACCGGGGACGCGTCGGGCAGGGAATCAGCCGTCGGAGGCTGAGCGGCGGGATACTGGCGCTGGGCGGGCACTCGCCCTGGCGCCGGTCCCCTTCGCGGGGACGGCGGCCGCTGCGGAGCCGGCGGCGGGGATCGGGTACGCGATCGGGAGCTGGGTCGGTTATGGGATCAGGGCCGGGCCGGCCCACGCTGCGGCGCGGATCCGCGGCGCACGCAGGGCTGCTGCAGGGGCCGCTGGACCAGCTCGTCACCGACGCCCAGCGGTACCTCGAGGACTCCCCGAGCACCCCTGGTACGCGGGCGCGGTGCTGCTCGCCGGGCGGGGCGGCACGGTGGCCCTGCACCGGCCGATCGGCAAGGCGGTGAGCTACGCGGCGTACGACGAGAAGACCGACACCGGCGTGGAGCTCCCCGCCGGTCAGCAGATCGCGATGGCCAAGGACACGGTGTTCGACCTGGCGTCGGTCTCCAGCTGTTCACCTCGATCCTGGCCGTGCAGCAGATCGAACAGGGAGCGCTGGAGCTGGAGGCCGCGGTCGCCTCCTATCTCCCCGACTTCGCGGGCGGCGGCAAGCAGGACATCACCATCCGTCAACTGCTCACGCACACCTCCGGCTTCCGGTCCTGGATCCCGCTCTACGAGGAACCGACCCGCGAAGGCAAGCTCCGCCTGCTGTGGAACGAGGTGCCGGCCTCCGCCCCCGGTACGGCGTACCTCTACTCCGACCTCAATCTCATCTCGCTGCAACTGGTCCTGGAGCAGATCACCGGACGCACTCAGGACGTACTGCTCCGCGACGAGATCACCGCTCCGCTGGGAATGCACCGCACCCGCTACAACCCGCCCGCCTCCTGGAAGCCGAAGATCGCCGCGACCGAGGATGCCAGGCTGCCCTGGTCGGGCCTGGAGCGCGGGCTGGTCTGGGGGAGGTCCACGACGAGAACGCCTTCGGTCTGGGCGGAGTGGCGGGCCACGCCGGGTCTTCTCGTGCGCCTGGGACCTGGCGGTCCTCGCTCGCACCCTGCTGAACGGGGGCGTCTACGGCCGGTCCAGGATCCTGTCGGAGCAGTCGGTGGACCTGCTGTTCACCGACTTCAACACCACCTTCCCCGGCGACGAACACGGCCTCGGCTTCGAGCTCTACCAGCACTGGTACATGGGCGCGATGGCCACGCCCCGCACAGCCGGCCACACGGGGTTCACCGGCACCAGCCTGGTGCTCGACCCGACGACGGACTCCTTCCTGATCGTACTGGGCAACTCGGTCCATCCGGTGCGCAGTTGGCGTACAGGCAGCGCACCGAGGGTCGCCACCGCCAACCAGATGGCGCGCGCCGTGGCCGTACACCCGGTCCGGAGCCGTACCGCCTGGTTCTCCGGTATGGCGAGTGCGGCGACGGCCACACTCGCGCTGCCCGCACTGCGCCCGGCGTCCTCGCGCGCGGCGCTGAGCTGCGCACTGTGGTGGGACACCGAGCCCGGATCCGACTTTCTCCGCCTGGAGGCGTCGTCGGATGCCGGGGCGACTGGCAGCCGGTACCGTTCACCACCGTACCGGCCGGGGAAAGCACCGTCCGGATCCCGAACCGCACCCGTCGGGTGCGGTCTCCGCTGGTCGGGCCGCATCTGGCACCGCTTGGAAGCGGACCTGGCGGCATGGCGCGGCAAGGAGGTCGGGCTGCGCTGGCGGTACACCACGGACCAGTTGTACGTCGGGCGCGGGACATATGTGGACTCCATCCGTGTGACGGACGGCGGCCGCACGCTCTTCGACGGGAGCAGGCCGGGCGACGCACGCCGCATCGAGGCGACGGGATGGAGCACCTCGGAGAACTGAGCGTGCGCTGCCGCTGGTTGGATGAGCCGCATGAACGGAACCCAGTCGATAGATGCCCCTGGGGCGTGTCGGTGTTCGGCGCGGCGAGCGTGGACGCCACGCCGGACCTGGCACGGCTCCGTGTCGCGATCGAGCAGACCAGGAACAAACCCGGCGAGGCGTTCGCCGCGACGCGCAGCGGCGTGAACCGGATCCGGGAGGTACTGCGCGGACACTCGGTGCCCGAAACCGCTGTATCGGCGTCCCGGCTGAATCTGTCGTCCTCCTGGAGCTACGGCGGTGAACGCACATTCCTCGGCTACGAGTGCACCGCGTCGTTCGTGATCGAGCTGCATGAGCTCGACCTCCTGGAGACAGTGCTGATCGATGTGGTCGACGCGGGCGCCAACCAGGTCAAGGGGTCGAGTTCGATGTGAGTACGAAGAGGGAGCTGCGGGCCGCGCGCGCACTGCGGCGGTGGCCGCCGCTCGCGAGAAGGCCGCCCTGTACGCGGAGGCGGCCGGTGTCCGGCTCGGGCCGGTGATCCACATCAAGGACGTGGACTCCGACCAGCTGCAGAGCTACCGCGGGCACGGCCAGGGCGGCGGCACCGCAGGCGAGGCCGATCTGACCCCGGGCAAGGTGAGCGTCTCGGCCGGCGTCGTGCTCGGCCTCTCGCTCGTCACCGGCTGAAATACCGGATCCCGCCCACTGTCTGCCGGGGCCGGACGGAGACGAGACTCCAGCCGTCCGGCCCCGGTCCGGCAGGGCTGCCCGCCCTGTGCCCCGGTGCCGCGGCAGGCGACGTCTGCTCGTCAGGGAGCCGCGTCCGGTGCCCCTGCTCGAGCGGAGCCGAGAGTCCGGGGACACGTGCTGGGTGTCACGGCGGGCCCCGAGCCCGCCACCCTGCACGGTCTGCGCGAGGAGCGCACGGCGACCTGGCGGGAGATCAACCTCAAGTACGGCACGGACGCTCCCGTCACCCGCCCGTATCTGACGCTGTGGCAGGACCACGGCAGCGCCCCGACAGTGCGGGCTATTTCTGGCTGCAGGCCCCGGCCGCCTCCGCCGCGCGCACCCGGCAGTGGTCGGCGTCGCCGCCGGTGGAACTGGTGGCCGCCACGACCGTGGTGCACGCCGTACGCCGCTGCTCGGACGGCCTGCTCGCCGCCAACTTCTGGGCCGCCGGCACGGTGCAGGAGCTCACCGCGGACAGGCCCGCCTCGGTGCTCGTGGTCCCGGAAGGCCGGACGGTCACCGTGGCTTCGTCCGATCCGACACAGTTGCGGTCCTCCGTAGTCGTCGACCTGGCGCGGCGCGGGCTGACACAGGGGCACGGCTCGTCCTCGCCCGGATTCCTCACACGCGGCATCGAGGACCCGCACCGGCACTACTACCGGCGGCTCATCACCGACGCGGTCCGGGCCGTGGACGCGGTGAAGGCGCACGAGGCCGTGGACGCGTCGCGGGTCGCCGTACTGGGCGGCAGCCAGGGCGGCGGGCTGGTGCTCGCGGTGGCAGGACTGCGCGAGGACGTGGCGGCGGCCGTCTGCGATGTGCCGTTCCTCTGCCACTTCCGGCGTGCCTCGCAGATCACGGACGCGGGTCCGTACGCGGAGATCGCCCGCTGGCTGTCGGGGCACCGCTTCCGGATCGAGGAGGCGATGGAGACTCTGTCGTACTTCGACGGGGTCTCCTTCGCGGCACGGGCGACCGTTCCGGCGTGGTTCTCGGTGGGACTCATGGACAGGATCTGCCCTCGTCGACCGTGTTCGCCGCATTCCACAACTATGGAGGTCCGGCCGAGATCGAGGTGTTCCCCTGCAACGGCCACGAGGGCGGCGCGGATTACGATCTGCCGCGCAAGCTCGCCGCACTGCGCAAGGTGTTCGGTACGTAGTGAGGGCTCACCGGCCCGGTGCCGCCATCGCGGCGTTGTGGCCGGCACACCGCTGACCCGCCGCCACGGACCGCGCCCGCCCGCACAGCAGGACGTTGGCGTGCTCGGTCTCCACTCCCCAGCGGCCGGTGGTTTCGGTGGCGTAGGGGAAGGACAGGTCCCGGTGGAAGATATGGCCGCCGGGCAGCCGCAGGTCCCGTTCCAGGTCGAGCGGCGTCCTGGCCTCGATGCACGGCTCACCGTCGGCGTCCAGGGCCAGGCTGCCTGATCCCTGCCGTGCGCGGCAGCCCTGCCGTACCGGGTATGTCTCAGTGCGGTGGCGCCCCACGCTGTCTGCGCAGGTCAGCGACCCTGCGGTACAGCTCGACAGCCTCTGCGCTGCGGCCGAGCTGTTCCAGGCAGTGCGCCTCGTCGTTGCGGCCGGCCAGCGTGTCGGGGTGGTCCGCGCCCAGGACCTGTTCGCGGGTCTGCGCGACCTGCCGGTAGACGGTGAGCGCGTCGGCCCACCGGCCGAGCCAGCCGAGGCCGACGGCGACTTCCCGCCGGCTCAGGAGGGTGTCGGGATGACCGGCGCCCAGGGTCCGCTCCCGGATCGCGCACACATCGCGGGACTCGGCCAGCGCCTCCTCCCAGCGGGCCATCCGCCCCAGGTTGACGCCCAGGCCGTGCCTGGCACGCAGGGTTTCCGCGTCGGCGGGACCGTTGACCCTGGTGCGGTCCTGGGCCAGGGTGCGGTACAGCTCCAGCGCCTCGGCGCTGCGGCCCAGTCGGCCCAGGCTGATGCCCACCTCATAGCGCGCGGAAAGGGTGTCGGGGTGGTCGGCGCCGAGTGCCAGGGCGCGGGCCTGTGCGACGTCGCGGTAGGTCTGCAGGGCCTCCGGCCAGCGGCCGAGCCTGCCGAGTGTGTACGCCACTTCGTAGAGCGTGACCAGAGTGTCGGGATGGCTCGCACCGAGCAGCCGGGCGCGGGCGTTCGCCACGTCACGGGCCATGCTGTAGGAGTCCTCCAGCCGGCCGAGCCTGCTGAGGTTGAAGGCCAGGTTGTGGCGGCAGCGCAGGGTGTCGGGGTGGTCGGGGCCCATGGAGCGCTCCCTGGAGGCGAGCACCGCCGCGTACATCTGGTGGGCCTCGAAGTGGCGGCCCAGCTGGCCCAGTACGTACGCCGTTTCCTGCCGGGCCGCCAGTGCCTGCGGGTGGTCGGGGCCCAGCGTGCGTTCGCGGCCCTCGGCGACCCTGCCGAACTCGCGCAGCGCGTCCGTGGCGCGTCCGGTCCGGCTGAGGGTGAACCCGACCTCGTACCGGCTGGCGAGGGTGTCGGGGTGGTCGGGGCCCAGGGCGTGTTCGCGCTCCGCGGCTACCGCCCGGTGCACTTCCCCGCCTCCTCCCAGTGGCCCAGTCGGCCCAGATCGAGGCCGGCGCTGTGTCTGCCCGCCAGGGTGGCGAGCAGCTCGGGCGACGGGGTGGGCCGCTCGGCTCCGGCGGGAGGAAAGCTGCCGGGCGGGGCACTCATGCCGGTGCCCGTCGTCCACTCACCGGTCAGACCGGCGCTGTGGTCGACCGGCCCAGTACCGAGCCGGTTCACTCCGGTCGCCTTGTGACCGGTGGTCATGTTCCGGGTCCAGGAGGGCAGCCCTCCGGCGTGGGCGGCCGGCGGCCGGCCGGGGTGCATGACGGGGCGGGCGGCGCGAGCCGCACCCTCCCGGCCCGTGGCACGATGCGCAGTTCACCGGTACGTCCGACCGCGATGCGCTCCCGCAGGTCGCCGGCGTCCACCGGCCGCTCCCCGGGCCTTGGCCAGCAGGTCGAGGACGACCCGGTCGAAGAATCCGGGGAGCTCGGCGCGGTGGGTGCGCAGCGGTTCGGGCTGGGTGTCCCGGTGTCCGACGAGCACGGCCCAGGCATCGTCCAGGTCGAACGGCGGTACGCCGGTGGCGATCTCGTACAGCACACAGCCGAGCGAATAGAGATCGCTGCGGTGGTCGACCTCACCACCGCTGATCTGCTCGGGCGACATGTAGTGCGGGTGCCCATGGCAATGCCCGTGCCCGTGAGCCGTGAGGTGAAGCCGATGTCGTGGCCGAGGCGGGCGATGCCGAAGTCGCAGATCTTCACCGTGCCGTCGGCGAGCCGCATGATGTTGGCGGGCTTGAGGTCCCGGTGCACGATGCCCTGCTGATGGGTGTAGTCGAGCGCGTCTGCGACCTGTTCCGCGATGTCGACGACGTCGGGCACCGGCAGTGGGTGCTGTCTGTTGTCCTCCAGCAACTCGCTGAGATTACGCCCGTCCAGGAGCTCCATGACGAGGTAGAGGCCGCCCTCGTACTCACCGAAGTCATGGACGACCGTGACCCCGCGGTGCTGTAGCGCCGCGGCCACCCGTGCCTCGCGCCGGAAGCGTTCGCGCAGGATGCTGGTGAAGGACTGATCGTGCTGGGGCCCCATCGGTTTGAGGCATTTGACGGCCACCTGGCGGCCCAGTGACTCATCGCGGGCCCGCCACACCTCACCCATGCCCCGCGCCCGATCAGATCGAGCAGCCGGTACCGGCTCTGGATCAGCCTGGTGTCCGCCATCGCCTGCTGTCGCCCCCGTTACTCCGCCTGCTCGTGCTACTGCTGCGCCCTCCCCGGCCCGTCCAGTATGGCGGCCTGTCTGCGGAGTTTGTACGGGGCGGGCCGGCTGCCGGGACCCAGCCGTGCCATCGCCTTCGCGATGCGGCGGGGCGGGAGCCTCCTGCGCAGCCGCCCGGGAATGCAGCGCAGGGCGGTTCCGGTCGCACGCAGGCGGCGGTCGACCGCCGCCGGGGCGGGTGAGGGTCTGCCGTAGAGCTCATGGGCGTAACCCGGCAGTGAGTCGTAGGCGAGTGCCGCCACACGGCGCCACAGCAGTGCGCGTGCCGGGACGAGCAGGATGTGGACCGGGGATTGCGCAGGAAGTCATCGACGTCGGCGGCCTCGGGGCCTGAGGCGAGCTGGGGCGCACCTGCTCGAAGTAGCCGGCGAGCAGGGCGACGGTGGAGGGACCGCCGACGGGTCGAGGCCGACCAGGCGTGCGCCCTCGCGCTGTTCGTCGACGTAACGGTCTGCCTGCGCCTCGGTGAGGGGAAGCCGGAGCGGCGCTGGACCTGAAGGTAGGAGTCCACCTCGGCGCAGTGCACCCAGAGCAGCAGTTCCGGTTCGTCGATGCCGTAGGTCTCGCCGGTGACGGGGTCGGTGGCCTTGAGGGTGCGGTGTATTTTTCGCACGCGGGCACCGGCCTTCTCGGCGTCCTGCGTGGTGCCGTAGGTGAGGGCGCCGACGAAGTCCGCGGTGCGCATCAGGCGTCCCCAGGCGTCCTTGCGGAAGTCGGAGTTCTGCATGACGCCCCGGACGGCCCGCGGGTGCAGGGCCTGGAGGTAGAGCGCGCGCACTCCGGCGATCCACATCATGGGGTCGGCGTGCATCTGCCAGGTGACGGACGCGGGACCGAACAGGCCCCGGTCTGCTTCGTTCATCGGCTCGTGCCTTCCACTCGGCGGCGTACCGGGAGGCCTCGCGGCCGGGTGGTGCCGGTGCGCTCGTACTCGTACTCGTACTCGGAAGATCCAGAACCATAATATGGCTCCTCGGCGTGAGCGACAGGTGTATACCGCAACATTGCAAGTGCCGGGGAGAGGTGGGTCAGTATGCCCAAGTGGGGGCTGATGGTGGAGCAGAACCTCGGGTACGGCCGTCAGCAGCGGATGTGGTCGGCCGGGGTGATGGACCATGTGGACGGGACCCGTGAGGAGGCGCTCGCGGCGCTGCGGCAGCGGGCCGAGCGGTTCGTGCCGGTCCATCCCGCCAACCCGAAGCGCCGTGCGCTCTACCGGAGCGATGACGGCTTTCTCCTGGTCATCGACGGGGTCTGGCAGAGCTTCCACCTCCGGTTCAGCGTTGCCGAGCTGCTCTACGACAGCGCCGCGCCCGAGCCGGAGAACGTGCAGGATGCGGTGCCGGATCCCGAGCCCGGCCCCGTCCGCAAGGCTGTTCCACGGGTACGGAAGCCGCCGCCGGAGCCACCGCGGGCCTGGGACGCGGACGTTCCCGATGTACCGTCCTGGCTCGGCCGGGAGGATCTGGCCTGAGCCGGGGCGCCGCAGTCCCGTACGCGGTGGTCGCGCCCAAGCGCCGTCTCAGCTGGGCGGGTTGGAGTCGGTCAGGTGCTGGTCGGCGGCCCAGGAGGCGAGGATGCGCAGCCCGTCGTGGGAGGGAGTGCCGACTTCGGCGGTCCAGATGACGAGCTGCTGGTCCGGGTCGGTACTCGCGGTGAGGGTGTCCCAGTCCAGGGTCAGTCTGCCGGCGACGGGGTGATGAAGTTCCTTGGTGCCTACGCTGAGGGTCGCGACGTTGTGGGCGGCCCACCACTTACGGAAAAGCGGGTCCTGCACGGACAGTTCTCCCACCAGGGCGGTCAGACGTGGGTCGTCGGGGTACTTGGCAGCCTCCATGCGCAGTTGGGCAACGCAGGTGCGGGCTACGGTTTCCCAGTCCGCGTACAGGGACCGAATGGCCGGATCGGTGAATGTGAGACGCACGTAGTTCCGGTCCTTCTCCGGTACCTGCCCGAAATCGGTGACCAGGGCTGCGGCCAGCGAATTCCAGGCGATGACGTCCATACGGCGCCCCATCACAATGGCCGGGGTGGATGTGAGGTCGTCCAGAAGTCGCTGCAATTGCGGCTGCACTTTCTGCCGGGCGCGCCGCGGGAACGGGCGGAGGTCTTTCCCGCCAGGCTGAAGAGGTACGCACTCTGGTCGTCGTCCAGGCGCAGAACCTGGGCGATGGTCGACAGCACCGGGGCCGATGCCCTCATACGGCCCTGTTCCACCCGGGTGTAGTAGTCGGTGCTGATCGCGGCCAGTTGCGCGACCTCCTCGCGCCGAAGGCCCTGCACCCTGCGAGGCCCGGTGTCGGGCAGGCCGACGGTGCGGGGGCTCAGTTCGGCCCGCCGGGATTTGAGGAACTCTCCGAGTTCATTCATGCGAGCGTTACTGGTCATGCAAGCCAGTGTCGCATCGGCCGGGCGACGGATGGGGAGAATTTCCTCCCAGGATGTTTTCCTCCCAGGAAGGAAGTCTCCCCTTTCGGGGCAGCCGGAGACATGCCAGCATGTAGATCGCGGCGGCCGGAAAGACCGCCACCGCCGGACCGGTCCAATTCGGCCGGGTGCTCAGTCCGGGACCGTGGAGAAGGGAACACAGAAGCGGTTCTGCCGACCCCGGCCGACGCTGCCGTCGCACTGCCGCGGTCCTTTCTCATCTCACGCGGCGCCATGCCGGCCTCAGCACACCGGCCTCACACCGATCAAGGAGCGCGCCCCATGGAGTTCACGCAGCCCGCGCCCACCGCCAAGGCCCCGTCGGACCGGTTCACCGGGGACGTCTGGTTCGACGTGATCCACGCAGGCCAGGAGCCCTCCCGGATGCGTGCCAACATGGTCCGGTTCTCTCCCGGTGCACGCACCGCCTGGCACCACCACGTCATGGGCCAGACCCTGCACGTCGTCTCCGGAATCGCGCTCGTCGGCACCCGCGACGGCACGGTCTTCGAGGTCCACCCCGGCCAGACCGTCGTCTGTCCCCGGACGAGAGCACTGGCACGGCGCCACCCCGACCGGTTCATGGAACACCTGGCTCTGTGGGAGGGCACCGGCGACGACCGGCCGGAGACCAGCTGGCTGGAGAAGGTCACCGACGAGCGGTACAACGGCCCGCGCACCCGCGACCACTGATCCCTGGGCCGGACAGTCACCGGCACCGCGAGCGCACGCCGTCCTGAACCCGGAGGAGTAACAGATGCCCGAGACGATGACCGCCCTGTTCGGCGGGACCGGACCCGGCTGGGAGCCCCGCGAGGTCCCCGTACCGCAGGCCGGCCCCGGTCAGGTGCTGGTGCGGGCCCGCGCGGTGGCATTGAACAACGCCGACGCCTCCATGCTGGCCGAGGCCGACCCGACGACCGGCGGCACCGGCAAGCACTACCGCGCGGGCTTCGAGTTCGCGGGGAGGTCGCAGCCGTCGGCGACGGTGTGGACACGGTCGCCGTGGGCGAGCGGGTGATGGGCACCACCCGGGCAGCTTCGCCCAGTACGTCCTTGTCGACCACCGGCACATGCTTCCGGTGTCCGCGGAGCTGGGCTATGAGGAGGCGTGTGCGCTGCCGACCGGCCTGCTGACCGAGCACGGTTCCCTCATGGCCGGCGGCTTCGAGGCCGGAAAGTCGGTCCTGATCACCGGTGCGACGTCCGGCATCGGACTGATCGGCGTACGGATCGCCACCGCGCTCGGCGCGAGCCATGTGATCGCCACCACCCGTACCGCGGCCAAGCGGGAGCTGCTGGAGCAGTCCGGGGCCGGCACTGTTGTGGTCACCGACGAGCACAACCTCACGGAGGCGGTGCTGGAGGCGACCGGCGGCTCGGGCGTCGATGTGGTGCTGGACCATGTCGGCGGGCAGACATTCGCCGACTGCCTGCCCGCCACCCATGTGGACGGGTCAGTAGTCAACATCGGCCGTCTGGACACGGCGAAGGCGACCATCGACCTGGATGCCCTCTCCTACCGGCACCTGAGGGTGTGCGGGGTGTCGTTCGGATTCACCCGGGCCGCCGAGCTCGGCGCGGTCATCGCCGCGGCCGGCCGGCAGCTTCTGCCCGCGATCGGTGACGGACGGGTTCGCCCCGTCATCGACAGCACCCTCTCGTTCGACAGCGCAACCGACGCGGCCGCCCGGTTGCGCACCCACCGGTCCCAAGGAAAGATCGTCATGACTCTGCCCTGACCTGGGCTGATGCGCGAGCGATGGCGCAGACACCGGATTCCCCTTTTTGATCATGCTTGGAAGAGAGATGTCCCTATGCGGGCAGCATTCATGTACGAAGCCGGCGACGTGCGCGTCCAGGACGCCCCGGACCCGGTGATCGAGCAGCCCACCGACGCGGTGGTACGAATAGTGCGCAGCTGTGTCTGCGGCAGCGACCTGCACCCTTACCACGCCATGTCCGCCTCGGACGGGCCCGCGCCGATGGGGCACGAGTTCCTGGGCGTCGTGGAAGAACTCGGTTCCCAGGTGTCAGGGCTCAAGCGTGGCGATGTGGTGGTGGCGCCGTTCGCCTACGCCGACAACACCTGTGTCTTCTGCCAGGAGGGCCTGCACACCTCCTGCCCCAACGGCGGGTTCTTCGCCGTGGGAACAGGCGGCGCCCAGGCGGAGGCCGTCCGTGTCCCGCAGGCCCAGGGCACCCTGGTCAAGCTGCCCGTCGGCGAGGACTCCGCGCTGTTGCCGTCGCTGCTGACCCTGGCGGACGTATACGGCACCGGATACCACGCTGCCAGTCAGGCCAGGGTGAACGAACGGACCACGGTGACGGTGATCGGTGACGGAGCGGTCGGCCTGATGGCTGTGCTCTCGGCGAAGCAGATGGGCGCGGAGCGGATCATCCTGATGGGCCGGCACAAGGACCGCACCGACCTCGGCCGCTTCTTCGGCGCCACCGACGTCGTCGCGGAGCGCGGCGAGGAAGGCATCACGAAGGTCCGCGACCTGACCGGCGGTGAGGGCACGCACACCGTGCTGGAGGCAGTGGGCCACATGCCGGCCTACGAGATGGCCATCGGCACCGTCCGCCCCGGCGGAGTGATCAGCCGTGTCGGTGTGCCGCAGTACGGGGACGCCCCGGTCGGCTTCACCAGCCTGTTCGGCCCGAACATCACACTGACCGGTGGCCCCGCCCCGGTACGCGCCTACATCGAACAGCTGCTGCCCGCTGTCCTGGACGGCACGGTCGAGCCCGGCCGCGTCTTCGACCGGACGGTCTCCCTCGATCAGGTGGCCGAGGGCTACCGTGCGATGGACGCGCGCGAGGCACTGAAGGTCCTCGTCACCCCGTAACGACGCCACGGCAGTCCGCGCCGTACGGAGCGGCGCAGCAGCTGCGCCCGGTCAGCCGGGAAGGTGGTCCCGGAGCTCGTGCGCGAAGGGCGGCTCGGCGCCCGCCCGCGCGCAGGTGACCGCGGCGGCGCGGGCGGCGAAGCCGAGTACCTGCTGCCAGCTGTCCTCGGGCAGTCCGGCCAGGGCGTCGGCGGACAGCAGGTCCAGTTCGGACAAGGTGTGCAGAAGCGCCGCGTTGACAGTGTCGCCCGCGCCGATGGTGTCGACGACCCGGACGGGCTCGCCGGGCACCGAGCACTCACCGCCGCGCGTGTAGGCCGTCAGGCCGGCCTCGCCCGGGTGACCACGACGGCGGCGAGCCGGCGGCCAGCCAGCCCTCGATGTCGTACCCGAGCCATTGCGCGTCCTCCTCGCTCAGCTTCAGGAGCGAGACGGACGACAGCAGCCGGCCGAAGCGGGCCCGGTAGGCATCCGGATCCGTGATCAGACCGGTGCGGATGTTGGGGTCCAGGGTGATGAAGCGCCCGCGCTGCCCTCGCGGCGCATCAGCTCCTCATACGCGCTCGCACCCGGCTCGAGCACCAGCGAGCAGGTGCCGAACGACACCGCCCGGTCTCGGCGGGCAGTGGGCCCGGCAGAGCGAAGAGACGGTCGGCGGTGCCCTGGCAGTAGAAGGTGTACTCGGCCGAGCCGCCCGAGTCGATGGCGGCGACGGCCAGCGTGGTCGGCTCCGGCCCCGCTGCACCATGTCGAGGGCCACCTTCTCCTCACGCAGACGGTCGGTCAGTGACGTGCCGAAGGCATCCGTCGAGATTCGCGAGCAGAAGGCGACGGAGGAGCCGAGACGGGCAAGCGCGATGGCCGTGTTGACGGCCGCCGCCGCGGGCGGGCAACAGCGGCGCCGAGGCGTTCCCGACGGCCTCCGGCACCAGGTCGATCAGTGCCTCACCGGCGACGACGATCACAGCAGGGGTTTCCTTTCGCAGGGTGGCAGAACTGCGGAGCCGTCCAGGGGCACAGGCTGCAGAGATGCGGCTCGGGTCCTCGGTGGCCCGAGTCCGGGTGAGCCGGTGGGAGGTGGACCGGCTTCTCCCCAGGCGTCGTGCACGGCGGCCCGCGGCTCCAGCCCGGAGCGACTCCTGTGCACGTACGAGCCAGGGCGCCGGGTCACACACCCGGCCCGGTCGCATCCGGCTGGAGCGGCCGTCAGCCGCCGAGGCCCGTCATCGGGCGGCCACCGTGATCAGCACCTTGACGTGCTCGGGTTCGAGCGCGGCGGCGAAGGCCTTGCCCGCGTCTTCCAGCGGGTAGGTGGCGGTGATGATCGCGTCGGTGTTGATGGCGCCGGAGGTGATCAGGTCGAGGGCGGTGCGGTAGTCGTCGGCGGTGTACATGAGTGTGCCCTCGATGCGGATTTCACGGTCCTGGACGAGGTCCAGCCGGATCGGGTGGGGCCGGGGCTCCGACGCCGACGACGATGATCTGGCCGCCCTTGGCCACCAGGTCGATGGCCTGGGCCATGGACTGTTCGCGGGCGACGCAGTCGAAGACCACGTCGGCCGGGCCGTCCAGGATGGCATGGGCCTCTGCCGGCAGGTCGGCGGCATCGGCCCGGACTGCGCCGTCGGCGCCGAGCTGCACAGCCCGCTCCCGTTTGGCGTCCAGCAGGTCGGTGGCCACGATCCGGGCGGCACCGGCGTGCCGGGCTGCGGCCAGGACGAGCAGCCCGATGGGCCCGGCCCCGAGGATGGCTACGGTGCGGCCGGTGAGGTCACCGGCCTTGGCAACGGCGTGCACCGGGGTGGCGAGTGGTTCGACCAGTGCGGCCTGGAGGTCGGACATCGCCGCGGGCACCCGGTGGACACGGTCGGCGGGGATCGTGAAGAGTTCGGCCATGCCACCGGGAGTCTGGCAGCCGAACACCTTCAGCTGCCGGCAGATGTTGTAGCGGCCCGAGCGGCACTGTTCGCACCGGCCGCAGTACAGGTTGGGTTCGACGATCACCCTTGTGCCCGGTGCGAAGTCCTCGGCTCCTGCGCCGACGGCTGCGACCGTGCCGACCACCTCGTGCCCAGGCCGGTAAGGCAGGTCGATGAAGGGTGGTGACCGAGAGCGGCGTGAGTGTCGGATCCGCATATCCCGACAACGCTGCTGCGGATGAGGAGTTCGTTGTCGCCGGGCCGAGGTACAGGCACCTCCTCGATACTGATGTCGTCGATGGACCGGACGAGCACACGGCGGTTTGGCTGAGGCATGGTCAGGAGGCTCCGTTCGGCCCGGTGTTGGGGCTGCGGTGTGCGGTAGAGGATGTCGGTCCGGGTTCGTGGACCAGCGCCGGCGGGCAGCATCGCCGCCCGCCGCACAGTGCCATGGGACAAGACGTCAGTGAGTGCTACGGCTGCCGTGTCAGTTCGGCATCCCGGTCCGGTGCGACCGGGGTCCGCCGAGAGCGGTCTCGCGGATCGAGGTGATCACGAAGACCAGGGTGACGACGGACAGGAGCATCACGTAGAACGCGGGGCGAGCTGGCTTCCGGTAGCGACGACCAGCCACGTAGCCACATAGGGAACCGTGCCACCGAACGCCGAGACCACCAGGTTGTACGGGATGGCCATCGCACCGCTGCGAATCCGCGCGGGGAACTGCTCGGCCATCATCGCGCTCAACGCGCCGTCGAACACTGCGGTCAGGAGACCGAGGAGCAGCATGGCGATGATCGCCATCGCAACGCTGCCGAGCGACATCAGGTAGAACGCCGGCCAGGTGAGCACGACGAAGCCGGCGCTGCCCGCGATGAGCATCGGTTTTCGGCCGACGCGGTCGGAGAGGGCGCCCATGATCGGTACGGCGACCGCGGTGACCCCGATGGCGACGGTCGTGGTCGTGAAGGCCTCGGTACTGCTGAACCCGAGGTCGCCACTGAGGAAGCTCGGCAGGAAGGACACCAGCGCCCAGTGTGCGATCGCCTTGAGGAGCAGAACGCCGCACAGCACCAGCATCGCCTTGGAGCCGGTACGGAACGCCTCCTTCGTCGGCGATTCCGCGATGCCGCCGGTGGCCTCCAGCTCGCGGAACTCCGGGGAGTCCTCCAGCTGCATCCGGATGTAGAGCCCGACGAGGCCGAGCGGCAGCGCGAGGAGGAACGGGATCCGCCAGCCCCAGCCGGTCATCGCGTCGTGTCCGAGCACGGTGATCAGTGCGAGCGCGATTCCGGAACCGACGACGGACGCGATGAACCCGATCCCGTCCATCGAACTCGTCATGAATCCGCGCCGGGTACGTGGCGAGTGCTCGAACAGCAGCGCCACCGCGTTGGACGTCTCACCACCGGCACCGAAGCCCTGCACCATCCTGGCGATCACCAGCAGCACGGGGCGAGGATGCCCACACTGTCGTAGGTGGGCAGCACGCCCATCGCGAACGTCGAACCCGAGGTGAGCAGAACGACGATAGCCAGGGTGCGCTGCCGTCCGATGCGGTCTCCGAGCGGTCCGAAGAAGAGGCCACCGAGTGGCCGCAGGACGAACCCGATGGCGGAGACTGCGAAGGTGGCCAGCAGGGCGGCCGTCGGATTACCGGAGACGAAGAAGTTCGCTGCGAGGAAGGTGGCCAGCAGCCCGTAGACGCCGACGTCGTACCACTCGATGAAATGACCGATGCCCGCCGCCACAAGGACCTTCCGGGCCTGTGGGGATATCTTCTGGCTTTCCGCTTCTGCGTCGCTGTGCACAGCGTTCTCCTGAGGTGTCATTGTGCCGGCGACGTCACGCGGCCGCCCTGTTCCTGGATCGCTGCCCTGATCTGCTCGCCGTCCAGCTGTCGCGGCTGCTTCCCGCCGACCGCGGCGAGCGCGGCGGCTACGCCTGCTGCCTGGCCCGTTGCGGCACAGGTGGCACCCACCCGCGCCGATCCGAGTGCCTCGCGGTCCACCGAGATGCACCGGCCGGCCACGAGCAGGCTGTCGGTCTTCTGCGGCAGCAGGCTGCGGTACGGGATCTCGTAAGGCAGCGGCACGTACATGGCGTGCACGCCGACGTCCCCGGCCGGGTGCACGTCGATCGGCCAGCAGCCGACCGCGATGCTGTCGTCGAACCGGGCGTTGGCACGGATGTCGTCGCCGGTGAGTGTGTACTCCCCGACGAGGCGTCGTGTCTCGCGGACACCGATCTGGGTGCTCGTGTGCAGCAGCCGCCCGTTCGCGAACGCCGGGCTGTGCTCGCGCAGGGCGTCGAGCAGGACGACGGTGTCCTTGCGGCCGGTGACCTCCGCCCGGGTGAGCTCCTCCGCGTTGGACGCATCGCCAACGACGCGGGTGGTGTTGACCCAGGCGATGTCCTTCTCCATGCCGCCGAACCACGGGCCGCCGAACGGCGGCAGCTCGCCCGCACCCGGGCCGCTCGCATGGCATCGATGTCCAGGTCGATGTCCTTGCGCGTGGAGGCGTACCGCCCCAGCAGCGGCTGCTTCAGCAGGGTCGCCTCCGGGCCGATGGGGATCCGTACCGGTGCGGCGTGCTCGCGTTCGGCATCTGTTGCCACGTTGCCCACCCGGAACGGCATGGTCATCGGCTGCAGCGTGTTGCCCTTGGCCCAGTCGTCGCCAGCACCGGCCACGACGTCACCGTTGCCGGTGCAGTCCACGGTGACCGAGGCGCGGATGGCGCGCCGGCCGTCGACGTTCTCGACGAACACACCGCGCACGGCCCCGTCCTCGACGATCGGGCGAGCGCCCCAGCTGTGCAGCAGCAGGCCAATGCCCTCGGCCTCGATCATCTCGTCGGCGACGCGCTTCATGACCTCCGGATCGGAGTTCAGCACCCAGCCGTCACCATCGACCGCACCGCCCTGCTCCGCGGCGCGGGCGAGCCACTCCGCGGGAATTCCCTCCACACAGCGCTGGTACGGGCGCAGCCAGGAGTTGTAGCCGGCGAGTGTGAGAACCATTCCGCGGTCCACATCCCGCCGAGGAATCCGTGCCGCTCGACGAGGAACGTGCTCGCTCCCGCCCGTGCCGCGGCCACGGCGGCGCACACGCCGGCCGGACCACCGCCGACGACCAGGACGTCCACGTCGGCCACCACGGGGATATCCGGGCCTGTTCGTATACCGATATCTGTTGTTTTCCTGTATTCGACATCGCCATGTTCCTCTCAGTGCGTTTTACGTCGGTCATCGCCGCCGGCCGAGGCGCGGATCCTCAGCTCCGGCGGGAGGTAGATGGTCGCGGCGGGGCGGTCGAGCCCTGGATGCGCTCGAACAGCAGGTCCGCAGCCCTCGCGCCGATCTCGTCGGCCGGTGGACGGACGCTGGCCAGCGCGGGTTGGAGGTACGCGGCGAACGGCAGGTCACCGTTCCCGATCACCGCGACATGCGCGGGCACGTCGATGCCCTTCTCGGACAGTGCGCGGTAGAGACCGAGCGCGAAGTAGTCACTCCCGGTCAGTACCGCCGCGCCCCGTTCGAGACTGCTCACCAGCTGTTGGGCGCACTCGTAGGCCGCGCCCGGTTCCCACGGCAGCACCCGCCGCCCTTGCGTCGACGGCGGCACCAACGTGACGGTGTCGTCGTGCACGGGCAGGCCGCGTTCGGCGAGTGCGCGGTGAAAGCCGGCGCGCCGGTCGGCAGCCGAGGAGAACGGCACGTCCTCCTCCAGCAGGTGGATGCGGGAGGCACCGGTGTCGAGCAGATGGGAGGCGGCTTCGTAGGCCCCGCGCTCGTGGTCGACACCGACGAAGTCACACTCGAAGCCGTCCAGTCCACGGTTGACCAGCACGATCGGCACCCCGGAGTCCCGCAGTCGTTGCCAGTGCTCCGCGCCCTCCTGGACGGGGATCACCACGGCTCCGTCCACGCCCCAGCGCAGGAGCGTCTTCGCCGCGTCCCGCTCCGTCTCCAGGTCTTCCTCGGTCACCATGAGCAGCAGCGAGTAGCCGTTGGCGCGACAGCGTTCCTCGACGGCGCTGATCAGCAGCGCGTAGAACGGGTTCGCCGGATGGGTGATGACCATGCCCAAAGTCATCGCGTCGCCGGAGACCAGCGACCTGGCCATCGAGTTCGGGACGTAGCCGAGGCGGTCGGCCTCCGCGCGGATGCGCGCTCTCAGCTCCTCACCGACCGAGTCCTTGCCCGCCAGTGCCCGCGACACGGTCTTCGCGGAGACCCCAACGAGTCGGCGATCGTCTTGAGTGTCACGCGCCCGGCAGCCCGCATCGCGTTCCCTTCACACCATAGTGAATTTGTTGAGGTAAACGTTTACCCTGATGCTCGGATCGCACCGGGGCAAGCGTTGGGGTCAACGATTACCTTAAGTGCCGCTCACCTCGTCGTCAACGGTCGGCCGCTTGATCTCTGGCGGCCCGGGAAAACGCCGTCGACTACGGATCAGATGGCCCGGACCACTCGTCGGTGATCCGGCGGGCCGCTTCATGCGCGCGGCGAGCTCGCACATCCCGCTCGCCGGGCTTCGCCGTGTGGGCAACTGACGGCCACCGAGGCTGCGGGACAGCCGCGACCTGCGGCACCGCGCACGAGGCGCGGACACGAGGAACACGGTTCTGCAGCAGAAGAGCAGCTGCCCTCAGCCCGGCGGTGGCCGACAACCACATCGTCCTGGACACCGTGGACGACCTGAAGCGCGAGTTGGCACGGATGAACGCCTGACGGAAGGCTGGACGGCGCCGGACGGCACCCGCCCGAGCGACGGGGACGGACCGGTGCATCCGAGGGCACTCCCGATGGCCAGGCGTCGTCGCACGGGAGATCCGACTCACTGGAAGGCCGGCATCACTTCCTTGATGAACAGCTCCAGGGACTTGAGCTCCTCCTCGTGCGACAGGCCGGTGTCGATCCAGAAGCTGTACTCGTCGGCGCCGAGTTCCTCGTAGGCGCGCAGCCGCTCGAGGATTTCCTCCGGGTGCCGATCAGCGCGGTCTTGTGCAGCGACTCGGCTCGAACTCGGGCCTGTCCTCGAACTTCGACTCCGGGCTGGGTTCGAGGAACCCGTTCCGCGGAGTGCGCGAGCATGTCAGGGCCAGTCGACGTGCGCTATTGGCACGGCTGCCCATCGGCGGACCGAGCGAGAGCGGCCTCGGCACGGCACAATCCTGAATGCCGGGCTGCCCTGCGGTCCACTGGGACCTGACACGCTGGGAGGGGCCCTTGCCGCAGCTGTTCGTCACAGGCTGTGCGTGGCCTGGAAGAACTCGTTCGATCTCGCGGCGGCCAGGAGTGTGGAGGGCCAGCTCCTCCGAGCCGGGGCCCTCAGGCCGTCGAGGAGTACGCCGATGAAACGGTCGGGCAAGTCCGCCATGACGGCGTCATCCGGCTTCGTGCTGGCCTATTCGGCCCAGATCTCGTATCGCTGCCACCAAGTGGCGAGTAACACTGAGTAATTGATCTATCCGCTTCGCGTCCACCGCAGGTCCCCACAATGTGGTGATCATCTGATTCGGAGCGAGGAGTGCACGGGGGCGGCAGGACTGGGAGTCGGAGGACCTCATTGAGGTCTGGACGCTGCTCGAAGATGACATGAAGCGGCTGCGGAACAACTCCGGGCGAGCAGGCTGGGCTTCGCGATACTGCGGAAGTTCTTCGAGGTAGAGGCCGAGATGAGGGCGGGACTTTCGGGGCATGGGGCATAGGGGCATGGGGCACCTCCGAACGGGTGGGGTGTCCGACGCGGCCATTCCTCGGCAACCGACGGATGCGAGCGTGACGCGCCCGTAATCGGAGGAATGCCGAAAGCAGGGCACCGAACGGGGATCCAATTGGCTGGTTGCCCAACCGATTCGACCCGAGGATGTCCCCATGCGTCGTGCCCTGACAGCGGTTGCCTTGTGCGCCGCGACCGTTGCTCTCACGCTCGGAAGCGCGGGATTCGCCAACGCGGAAGCTTGGATCTTCCCCGACAGTGCCTGGACGGGGCGGGCAGGTTGTCCAGATCGAGCCCGGCTAGGCACCTGTGTCGGCGGGACGTACGACGGCACCGAGGTGCGAGAGCGAGCCTGAGCCCGTTCGATTCGACTGTGATCGCATCGCCCCGCTGAACTGTTCGGCGGGCTTTGACGAGGGCAACCGGAGTACGTCAGAAACGTTCCGCAGCCCCACAGTTGGGAAGGGCCGTTGTTCGGCGAATCTGCGAATCGGTGGGCGCACGACCCGATTTGCCTCGCCGGTCCTGCTGGCTCCACTCGGTCACGCGGCGAGGGAGAACGTCGAGGCGGGCAGAGGTTGAGCGCGACCGCGACGGCTTGGTGGATGGTCCCCTCGATGCCCGCGCGGGTTCCGTACCTGGCCCGCCACTCCTCGTCGGACTGCTGAAGGCGGGCATGGTCAAGGACTTCATTTGATGACGATGGCCTTGGTCCCCGCGCTGAGTCGCGGGACTCCACCAAGTGCTGGTGTCCCCGTGTGGGCAGGTGGCCTGCCGCTTCTCCCAGTCGATGGTGAACACGGTGCGGTCAAAACCGGCGCCGGCACGTGCCCGGGCGAGCTGTTCAGCAGGACCGCAGTGACCAGGGTGGCCCCGAAGCTCTTCGGAGCGGGCTCAGGAAGCCAACGAGCTGAGCTCATCACCCGTCGGTCCACGCGCTCCGAGCAGAGTCGGCTATCCCGCTTTTATGCCAACCAAAAGCTCGTCACATCGGCTTACCGGCGAACCCGTGGCATCCCCAGACCGATCCAGGAGATGATCTCCCGCTGGATCTCGTTGTTGCCGCCGCCGAACGTGAAGATGACGGCGGAGCGGTAGCCGCGTTCGAGCTCGCCGTGCAGGACGGTGCCCGCCGATCCCTCCTTGAGCGGCCCCGCCGAGCCGACCACCTCCATCAGCCAGGCGTAGGCGTCGCGGCGTGCCTCGGAGCCGTAGACCTTGACCGCCGATGCGTCCTGCGGGTGAGGGTCTGGTTCTGGAGCGCCGACACCATCTGCCAGTTGAGGAGTTTCATCGCGTCGAGCCGGGCGTGGGTGCGAGCCAGCAGGGCACGGACCCAGCCGAGGTCGATGACGCGGCGTCCGTCGGACAGCGTGGTGTCCGCGGCCCAGCGCTGGACGTCGTGCAGGGCACGGACGGCCATGGTCCCGTGGGCTGCGAGGGTGACGCGTTCGTGGTTGAGCTGGTTGGTGATGAGCCGCCAGCCCTTGTTCTCTTCGCCGACCCGGCGGGAGACGGGGACCCTGATGTTCTCGTAGTAGCTGGCCGTGGTGTCGTGCGAGGCGAGAGTGTTGATCAGGGTGCAGGAGTAGCCGGGGTCGCTCGTGGGGACGAGCAGCATCGTGATGCCCTTGTGCGGCGGGGCGTCGGGGTCGGTGCGGACGGCAAGCCAGATCCAGTCGGCGGTATCACCGTTGGTCGTCCAGACTTTCTGTCCGTTGACCACATAGGAGTCGCCGTCGCGCACGGCCCGGGTCTTCAGAGCCGCGAGGTCGGTTCCCGCGTCGGGCTCGCTGTAACCGATCGCCAGGTCGATCTCACCTGCGAGGACCTTGGGCAGGAAGTACGCCTTCTGCTCGTCCGTACCGAACTGCATGATCGTGGGACCGACGGTGTTGAGGGCCATCAGGGCAGCGGCACGCCGCCTGCGCGGCCTCGTCGAAGAAGATGAACTGTTCCATCGGGGACAGTCCGCGCCCGCCGTACTCCGGGGCCAGCCGACGCCGAGCCAGCCGTCGGTGCCCAGCCGGCGGATCGTGTCGCGGTAGAAGCGTTTCCGCTCGGCGGGAGCAGTGGATCCGGCGTTGGCGCCTTCGGGTACGAGTTCGGCGAAGTAAGTACGCAGCTCCGCGCGCAACAGCTGCTGTTCAGGCGTGTATTCGAGGTGCACGGGCCCTCCGGAGTCTCGCAGTGGCACCGCCCGGTGGGGCGGCGCACACAGTAGAACGTGTTGCAAGAATCCGGAAGGGCCATGAACGCCCGGGTCAGCGCCTGACGGCCCGCAGGACGACGAATTTGGGGTCTCCGGCGACCGTGGTGCAGTTGCCGAAGGTCCGGCGCAGCTGGGTGTGGTAGCCGAGGTGCCGGTTGCCGACGACCCACAGCTCACCGCCGGGGCGCAGCGGCGCGTGCCCCGTGGAACATGCTCCTGGCCGTGGCGTCCGTGATCGCCTGGTGCGAGTGGAAGGGCGGGTTGCTGAGGACCAGGTCGACGCTCCCCGCGGCACCTCCGCGAGACCGTCACCGACCAGGAAGTCCGCCTTCGCGTCCGCGCCCGTGTTGGCCGGAAGGTCGCCTCCGCGGAGGCGACCGCCTGATAGGACTCGTCGATGAAGGTGACTGCCGCCCGGGGATTGGCCAGCGCGGCGGACAGTCCCACCACACCGTTCCCGCAGCCGAGGTCGACAACGTGGTCGGGGCCGGTCCTTACGGGCAGATGGTTCAGGAAGAAGCGGGTGCCGACATCCAGGCGCTCGGCGCAGAAGATCCCGGCGTGATTGGTGACGGTCCGGCCGGAGACCGCACCGACGTCGCCGGGCAACTCGTAGCTGTACGGCCAGGGACTGGGGGCCGGGACAGCGCCGGGTCCGGGTGCAGAAGATCAGCCGGGCCTTCTTCACCGCGAGCGAGGTACGGGTCGGCCCGATGATCCGCTCGAAGAGCTTGAGCGTGGAGGTGTGGATCTCCTTGACCATGCCGGTCCCGATGACGACGGTGCCGGCGTGAATGCCGGAGCCAGCCGGTACAGCTGGTCCTCCAGGAGCGCGAGGCTCTTGGGCACCCGTACGAGCAGGACGTCGATACGGTCCGGCGGGGTGTCCCGTGCCGACAGGAGCCGCACGGAGTCGGCGTCGGCGCCGTTGCGGTTCAAATTCGCCAGCGTGGCACGCTGCGCGAGATATGAATCGGTGATCTGTACGGGCGGTGGCCCGCCAGCGCGGTGGCCAGGGCGCCCCAGCGGTCGCCCACCACGGCCACGGCGCCGGACAGATCGACCGGCGGGGCCTCGTCCGAGCCCTCCAGCTGCCGCAGCAGATACTCGTCGGCGGCGTCCCATGCACGGAACGGGTCGCGCGGGTCCTCGGGAAAACGGGCGAGATCGAATCCGCCCCGTGACGTCGTCAAACGATTCATATTGCGTTCAGGCTAACCGAGTGGCGGGGAGCACCCACATGCTCCCCGCCCGCCTCGGCCGCTCCGTCGGCGTCGGCCCGCCCTGCGGCCCGCCCTGCGGCCCGGCCGAGCAGGCCTACGGAAGCCGCTTGTCGATCGCGGACCGCCCTTCCTCCGCCAGCGTGCGCTCCGCCCACGCAAGGGTCTCGGAGTCAGATCCCGCCCGGAGGCGAGCACCAGATCCTCTGCGGCCGGCTGATCGCTTCCGCCGGTGTGCAGCAGTCGGTCGGGGTCACCGTCTGATTCTCCGGCGCCGATGCGGATATGGATTCGGGCTCTTGGCTCATGCCGCCTCCTCGTCCTTGCGGCAATTCTCGCGCCGCGAGGCCGCCGCCGCATCTGATGACCCGGTCCCCTGGAGACCGGCAGGAGATCCCCACACTTGACCTGCACATGATAGGTACGCAGCGTTCACACAAGGCTCACGGTGCGTGTGGAAGGCTCCCGGCAGACCAGACAACGCAGGCCCGCCACGACCCGCTCCCCGGCGGCGCCGTGGCGCCGCTGCCCCGGAGAGGACACCCCACATGTCCCGTCGCCACCGTTTCTACGCGCGTCCACTACTGGCCACCGCAGCCACGATCGCAGTGATCACGGGTGTCGCGGCCACCGCGCCCGCCGCATCCGCAGGCCGTCGGCCGCCGCCTCGGCCGGCACGCTCGACGACACGTACTACCAGGACGCCCTCGGCAAGACCGGCACCGAGCTGAAGGGCGCCCTGCACACGATCATCAGCGACCAGACCAAGCTCTCCTACAGCCAGGTGTGGGACGCGCTCAAGGACACCGACGAGGACCCGGCCAACGCCTCCAACGTCATCCTTCTACACGGGCCGCTCCCAGTCCGAGAACGACAACGGCGGGAACAGCGGCCAGTGGAACCGGGAGCACGTCTGGGCCAAGTCGCACGGCGACTTCGGTACCGCGACCGGCCCCGGCACCGACATCCACCACCTGCGCCCGACCGACGTCTCGGTCAACTCGACCCGCGGCAACAAGGACTTCGACAACGGCGGCAGCGAGGTGAGCGGCGCGCCGGGCAACTACACCGACAGCGACTCCTTCGAACCACGTGATGCCGTGAAGGGCGACGTCGCCCGCATGATCCTCTACATGGCAGTGCGCTACGAGGGCGACGACTCCTTCGCCGACCTCGAACCGAACGACCAGGTGAGCAACGGGTCAGCCCCGAACATCGGCCGCCTCTCCGTGCTCAAGCAGTGGAGCCAGGAAGACCCGCCCGACACCTTCGAGCAGCGCCGCAACGACGTCATATTCGACCAGTACCAGCACAACCGGAACCCGTTCATAGACCACCCCGAGTGGGTCGGGGCCATCTGGTAGCCGATCCGCGCGCCACGAGGCCAGGGCCTGCCCGGACGAATCCGGCAGGCCCTGGCCTCGTGGCGCGCGGTCGGCCCGAGCGGAAGAGACTGAGGAAGAATTCGCCCGTACCAGGATCAAAAGGTATGAATTGACAAGTTGGATGCCCTGCTCCGCGATTTGAGCGGACCAGCACCCCGGACACGACCCCTGGGAGGGAACGATGGATACGGACGCCCTGACCTCCGGACTGTTGCAGGAGCTGCGTGCAACCAGGCCTTATCCGGCTCTGTCCCTGACGATGCCGACGCACCGCCGCGCCCCGGACAACGCCCAGGACGCCGTACGGCTGCGCAACCTGGTGGCCGAGGCAGGCACCAGGCTCGACGCAGACCCCCAGGTGACCCGTGAGACACGGACCGCGATCAAGGAGCAGCTCGACCGGGCGGCGACCGAGGTGGACCCCGCCGCGCACTGGAATCCCTGGTCATCCTCGCCGGACCGGACGAGTACCAGATCTGGCAGCTGCCACGCACCGCACCCGAACGGGTGGTCCTGAGCGACACCTACCTCACCCGTAATCTGGTCGCCGCCAAGGCCCAGGCGCGGTCGTACTGGGTGCTCACCGTCTCCGCCGAACACGCCACGCTGTGGACAGGCACCCGCGACGAACTGCGCGAGGAGCACAAGGGCGGCTTCCCTGGCGGCGCCGCACGAGGAGCCCAACCCGCAGCGCGAGGAGCGGATCGGCGACACCCCAGCACGTACAGCAGCGAGGAGGCCCGCCAGTTCCTGCGCACCGTGGACGAGAGCTGCGCGCGCTGCTTGCCACCGACCCCGCCCGCTCTTCCTGGTGGGGCTCGCTCCCGCGCTGGCCCTGCTCGACTCGGTCGGCGACAGCGCGAAATCGGCTGTCTCCCGGGTCTCCAAGGGTGCGCCCCCGGCACCACTGCGGCCGAGCTGCTCAAGGAGCTGCGCCCCGCGCTCGAGGACCGGCGCAGGCAGATGGCTGACGAGATCCGGCGCAAGCTCGACAACGCCCGCGGCAGCCACTCCTTCGCGGGTGGTCTCGACGAGGTCTGGGCCGCCGTACGGGAGGGCCGGGCCGGCCTGGTCACGGTGGAGGAGCACTTCCAGCAGACGGTCCGGGTCACCGACGAGCATCTGGTGCCGGTGAGCGAGGACACGGTACAGACGGCGGACGGGCAGGTCCGTGAGGACATCGTCGACGAGCTCGTCGAAGCGGCGCTGGACAGCGGCTCCGAGGTGGTGTTCGTGCCGGACGACTCGCTCGCCGAGCACGGCAGAATCTCGGCGGCTCTGCGCTTCTGACCCGCACGTCCGCGACCCGCACGTCGCGGACCGCGCCCGGAATACGGACGGTCCCCGGCCTGCCCGCCTCGGCGCGGCCGGCCGGGGACCGTCCGTCCGCTGTCAGCCGGTCCAGGTCCAGCCGACGACCTCGGGCAGGTCCGTTCCGTGCTCGCGGATCCAGGCGTGATGGCGGGTGCGGACGTCAGCCATCGCCTGGCGCACGGCGACGGCGCGGACGCCCAGGCCCGGGACCCTGTCGACGACGTCCATGACCAGCCGGTAGCGGTCCAGGTCGTTGCGGACCACCATGTCGAACGGGGTGGTGGTCGTACCTTCCTCCTTGTAGCCCCGTACATGCAGGTTGGCGTGGCCCGTGCGGCGGTAGGCGAGCCGGTGGACCAGCCATGGATAGCCGTGATAGGCGAAGATCACCGGCTTGTCCCTGGTGAAGAGGAGTCGTACTCCGAGTCCGGCATCCCGTGCGGGTGCTCCTCGTGCGGCAGCAGCCGGGTCATGTCGACGACGTTGACCACGCGCACGGCGAGCTCCGGCAGGCGCTGCCGCAGCAGGCCGGCCGCCGCTATCGCCTCCTGCGTCGGCACGTCCCCGGCGCAGGCGAGCACGACATCGGGTTCCCGGCTGCCGTCCTCGGTACCCGCCCATTCCACACCCCGCGCCCCGGGCACAGTGCGCGCGGGCCTCGTCCAGGGTGAGCCAGTCGAAACAGGGCTGCTTGCCCGCGACGACCACGTTGACGTAATCGCGGCTGCGCAGCACATGGTCGGCGACGGCCAGCAGTGTGTTGGCGTCCGGCGGCAGATAGACGCGGACTACTTCGGGACTCTTGTTCAGGATGTGGTCGACGAACCCGGGATCCTGGTGCGAGAAGCCGTTGTGGTCCTGGCGCCAGACGTGCGAGGTGAGCAGATAGTTCAGCGAGGCGATGGGCCTGCGCCAGGGCAGCCTTCGGGAGGTGCGCAGCCATTTGATGTGCTGGTTGACCATCGAGTCGACGATGTGGGCGAAGGCCTCGTAGCAGGAGAACAGGCCGTGGCGGCCGGTGAGCAGATATCCCTCGAGCCAGCCCTGGCACAGGTGCTCGGACAGCACTTCCATCACCCGGCCGTCGCGGGCCAGATGCTCGTCGGTCGGGAGCGTTCGGGCCTGCCAGGCCTTGGCGGTGGCCCGGTACAGGTCATCGAGACGGTTTGACGCGGTCTCGTCGGGGCCGACGACGCGGAAGTCGCGTCGTGCGGCGGTGGCCGCCATGACGCCTTCGAGCAGTCCGCCCAGCACGCGGGTGGGCTCGTGCAGGACGGTACCCGGGCTGTCGACCGGCACGGCGTGGTCTTCGAGGGAGGGATGGGCAGATCGCGCAGGAGCAGCCCGCCGTTGGCGTACGGAGTCGATCCCAGCCGGAGTGTGCCCTCGGGCACACAGCGCAGGACCTGCGCGGTGGGCCGGCCCTCGGAGTCGAACAGCTCGCCCGGCCGGTAGGAGCGCATCCAGGACTCCAGCTGCCGCAGGTGCTCGGGGTTGTCGCGGACACCCGGCAGCGGGACCTGGTGGGCGCGCCAGGTGCCTTCGACGGGCAGTCCGTCGACCTCGTCCGGTCCGGTCCAGCCCTTGGGCGTGCGCAGTACGATCACCGGCCACCGGGGCCGCCGGGTCGCACCGTCGTTCCGGGCCGCCCGCTGGTACTCCGCGATCCGGTCCAGTGCGAGGTCCATGGCGGCGGCCAGTGCGCGGTGGACCGCCGCGGGCTCGTCGCCGGTGACATACAGGGGATCGTGGCCGTATCCGCGCAGGAGAGCGTCGAGTTCGTCCTCGGGGATGCGGGCCAGGACCGTCGGGTTGGCGATCTTGTAGCCGTTGAGATGAAGGATCGGCAGGACCGCCCGTCGTGGACGGGGTCGAGGAATTTGTTGGAGTGCCACGACGCGGCGAGCGGCCCCGTCTCGGCTTCTCCGTCACCGATGACGCAGGCGACGAGCAGTTCCGGGTGGTCGAAGGCGGCGCCGTAGGCGTGAGTGAGCGCGTAGCCGAGTTCGCCGCCCTCGTGGATGGAGCCGGGGTCTCGGGTGCCACATGGCTGGGTACCCCGCCGGGGAAGGAGAACTGCCTGAACAGCGTGCCCATGCCGGCGCTGTCACGGCCGACATCGGGGTACGTCTCGCAGTAGCTGCCTTCCAGCCAGGAGTTGGCCAGCACGGCGGGACCGCCGTGGCCGGCCCCCAGACGCACAGGGTCCGCCGGCCGCGGTCCTGATGACGCGGTTGAGGTGGGTGTGCACGAGGTTCAGCCCGGGAGATGTGCCCCAGTGGCCCAGCAGGCGCGGTTTGATGTGCTCGGGGCCAGCGGCTGTTCCAGGAGGGATTGGCCATCAAGAAGATCTGCCCCACGGCCAGGTAGTTGGCGGCACGCCAGTGCGCGTCGAGTGCGGCCAGTTCGGTGTCCGACAGCACGGATGCCCGGTGCTCTGCGGGGTGTGACTCATTGGGTGTCTCCCTCGGAAGTGCTCTCAGACCTGACCGGCGGTGTCCGTCCCGGGTCCGTACCAGACCGTGGTCGCGTTGCAGAACTCCCGGATGCCGTGCCCGGCGAGCTCGCGCCCGTAGCCGGAGCGCTTCACTCCGCCGAAGGGCAGGGCGGGGTGCGAAGCGGTCATCCCGTTGAAGAAGACACCGCCCGCCTCCAGGTCTCGTACGCACCGGCTCATCTCCTCGGGATCCCGCGTCCAGACGTTGGAGCTGAGGCCGAAGGGAGTGTCATTGGCGACGGCCAGAGCCTCGTCCAGCCCTGCGACGCGGTAGAGCGTGGCCACCGGTCCGAAGGTCTCCTCGCGGTGGATCCGCATGTCCGGCGTGATCCCGGCCAGGACGGTGGGGTGTAGAACCAGCCCCGCTCCAGGCCTTCGCCCAGGCCATCGGGCCTGCCACCGCCGCACAGTGCGGTGGCGCCCAGGCGTACGGCGTCGTCGACGAGTTCCTCCAGGTCGGTGCGGCCCTGCTCGCTGGAGAGCGGCCCCACGTCGGTGGACTCCTCCAGCGGATCGCCGACCATCAGCTCGCGCATGCCCGCGGTGAACAGTTCGGCGAACGCGTCGTACACCTCGGTGTGCACGATGAAGCGCTTGGCCGCGATGCACGACTGCCCGTTGTTCTGCGTCCGGGCGGTCACCGCGGTTTCGGCGGCCTTGCGGATGTCCGCAGACGGCAGGACGAGGTAGGGATCGCTGCCGCCCAGCTCCAGGACGGTCTTCTTCACCTCGTCGCCGGCGATGGAGGCAACCGAGCGTCCGGCCGGCTCGCTGCCGGTGAGCGTCGCGGCGGCGACCGGTCGTCGCGCAGGATCGCCTCGACGGCGCCGGACGCGACGAGCAGCGTCTGGAAGCACCCGGCGGGAATCCGGCCCTGCGGAAGAGGTCTTCCAGGTACAACGCGGTCTGGGGAACGTTCGATGCGTGCTTGAGCAGTCCCACGTTGCCGGCCATGAGGGCCGGGGCCGCGAAGCGTACGGCCTGCCAGAGCGGGAAGTTCCACGGCATCACGGCGAGGACGACACCCAGCGGCCGGTAGTGGACGTGGGCCCGGTCCGCGCCGGAGTCCCGCACATCGGCGGCCGACGGGTGCTCGTCGGCCAGCAGCCGCTCGGCGTTCGCCGCGTACCAGCGCATCGCCTTGGCGCATTTGGCGGCCTCCGCTCGGGCCGCCTTGACCGGCTTGCCCATCTCGGTGGTCATGATGCGGGCGATGTCCTGCTGGTCCTCGTCGAGGAGGCCGGCCGCCCGGGTGAGCAGCCGGGCCCGCTCATCGAAGTCCGTGGTGCGGTACCGGTGGAACGCGCTGTGGGCGGCGGCGAGCCGGTGCTCGGTCTCCCGTTCGTCCAGTGCGTCGAATGTCCTGAGCGTTTCGCCGTTCGCGGGATTGACCGTCGCGATAGGCATGGCAGTGGCCTCCTTGCATCGGTTCCTCGACCGTGCCGCGCCACGCTCCACCGCGCAACGCGGCCCCGTGCACCGCATACCCGGCCGGTGCGGATCAAGCGTGCGTGGTGCACGTCGTCCGCACCGGCCGGGTGGGTGCCGGGGCGTGTCACACGAGGACGGCCATGGGCTGCTGCCGGGACTCACCGACACCCGACAGCGGCGTACACGGGAGCAGTCGGGTGGTGCGCGGCGCTTCGGCGTACCGGGTGAACCACACGACTTTGCCGTCGGGTGTCCGGCAGGTGCCCCAGCTGTCGCTCAGGGCCATGACGCGGCTGAGCCCGCCACCTCCGCCGCTGAGCAGTTTCGGCATCCGGGAACCGTTGTCGGCCACGGACACCGTCAGGTGCCGGCCGATCCAGCGGAGCTCGATGGTGCACTTGTGGTCGTCGCCGACATGGCGCTGGACGTTCGTCAGGAGCTCCTCGGCACCGCGGCACACCGGCCGGGCGTGCAGTTCGAGATTCCAGTGACGAAGGTGTGCGGCGACTATGCGCCGCAACTGGGAAATGCGCTCTGCCGACACCTGCAGTTCGACCAGATAGTGCCGGTCGAGTGGAACGGTCATCGTCGAGGCTCCTCACCGCGAGGCCCACATGCTTCACCCCGTTTGAACCAACGACCCCCGAACACGAAGCGTGAGCAAGTATCACTTCTGGGTCACTCATTAGGTGACCCCGGCGCGCCGGTTGCGCAACCGATGGACGTACGGACCGCGCACCCTCAGGGCAGATACGGCAGCACCTTGTCCGGGGTCAGCGGCAGTTCGCGCAGGCGTGCGCCGGTGGCATGCCGGACGGCGTTCCCGATGGCTGCCGCCGTACCCACGATGCCGATCTCGCCGATCCCTTGCTGCCCATCGGGTTGAGGTGGGGATCGTCCTCGTCGATCCAATGCGCCTCGATCGCGGGAACATCGGCGCTGACCGGCACATGGTAGGAGGCCAGGTCGCACTCGGTGAAGTCACCGAAGACCGGATCCATCGCGCTGCCCTCGGTCAGGGCCATGCCCAGCCCCATGACCATGCCGCCGATGAACTGGGAGCGTGCGGTACGGGGATTGAGGATGTGCCCGGCCGCGAAGACTCCGAGCAGCCGGCGCACCCTGACCTCACCGGTGCGGGAGTCGACCGCCACTTCGGCGAAGTGAGCACCGAAGGCGTGCCGTGCGTACGGGGATTGCTCCGCCGTCTCCGCCTCGGTGTCCGCGGTGACGGTGATGCCCTCCTGTGGTACCGGGCCGTTGTGTCCGGCCAGCCGGCGGGCGAGGCCGGTGGCCGCCTGTGCACCGGCCACCCCAGGAGGCAGTTCCGAGAGCCGCCGGCCACGGAGCCCGGGGAAGGTCGCTGTTGCCGATGTCGATCCGGATGTTGGCCGTCGAGGTGTCCAGCGCCGAAGCGGCGATCTGCGCCAGAACGGTGCGTGCGCCGGTGCCGATATCGGTGGCGTTGACCGCGATGCGGTAGGAGCCGTCGGGTTCGGCTCGGGCAGAGGCGGCGGACGCGGAGACGAGCACGGGTAGGTCGCGGAGGCCACCCGCTGCCGAGCAGCCATGGCCCTTCCTGCCGGGTGGCGGGGCTCGGGTCCCTGTCGTACCAGGCGAACCGCTCGGCGCCGTCGCGCAGGCAGGCGGCGAGGCCTCGGCTGCTGAAGGGCGGCCGCTGTCGGGTTCGGCCGCCGGTTCGTTACGCAGCCGCAGCTCGACCGGATCGATTCCCAGGGCGCCGGCCAGTTCGTCCATGGCGGACTCCAGGGCGTACATCCCGGACGCCTCCCCGGTGCACGCATCCAGGACGGGCTCGGTACGTCCAGCGCGGCCACCCGGTGGGCGGTGCGGCTGTGGGGCGAGGTGTACATGATGCGTGCCGGGACGGCGGCCTGCTCGACGAACTCCTTCACGGTGGAGGTGTGCGTGACGATCTCGTGGGACAGTGCGGAGATGAGGCCGTCCAGGTCCGCACCGATGCGCACGTGCTGGATCGTGGGGCACGGTGGCCTACGACCGCGGCCATCTGCCGCCGGGGCAGCGCCAGTTCGACCGGGTGGCCGGTGTGCCTTGCGGCCATGACCGCCAGGACGACCTGGGGCGCGGGGTCCCCTGGAGCCGAATCCGCCGCCGACGTGTTCCGAGATGACGGTGACCTGCCGCTGTTCGAGCCCGAATGCCTGGGCCAGGGAGTCGCGCACGGTGGTGGCACCCTGGCTGGAGTCGTGGACGGTCAGATGCCCGTCGGCCCAGCGGGCGGTGGAGGCGTGCGGCTCCATCGGATGGTTGTGCAGTGCGCCGAGTGTGTACGTGGTGTCGATCCGGACGGGTGCCGCGGCGAACGCACCGTCGAAATCGCCGCGTTCACGGACGGCTGGGTGGCCTCCGTTGGCCTGCTCGGGGTGTAGAGCCCCGGGTGGCCGGGCGTGAGCACGACGTCGTGGCCGGTCCGGTCGTACTCGACGTGCACGGCCTCGGCGCCGGCCCGTGCGGCTTCCAGGCTGTCCGCCACCACCAGGGCGACCGGCCAGCCGCGGTGCGGGACCCGGTTGTCCTGGAGGACCGCGAGGATCGGGTCGTCGGGCTCCTTCAGCCGTGGCGCGTTGTCGTGTGTGAGGACGGTGTGCACACCCGGGACGGCCAGTGCGTCGGCGGTCCGGACCGCGGCGATGGTGCCGCAGGCGATGGTGGCCGGGACCGGCCAGCCGTACAGGCAGCCGGGCGGTCTGTGCTCCACCGCGTAGCCGCGGTGCCGGTGACCTTGTCCCGCCCGTCCCGGCGGACGACGGGCGCACCAGTGGCTGAGCAGCTCGGCTCATGGCAGGAGTCCTTGCTTCATCGGGTACGGGAGGTGAGGTCGGTCAGCGCGCCGACCGCCAGATTGCGGGCCAGGTCCACCTTGAAGCCGTTGCCGCGCAGCGGCCGTGCAGATCGAGTTCGGCCTCCACCGCGCGGGTGAAGGCGAGCTGCGTCGCGGGAGCTCCCCGCAGCGCCTCCTCCGCGGCGCGGGCACGCCAGGGACGGTGGGCGAGCCCGCCGAAGGCGAGCGCGGCATCCTCGACGCGGCCCTCGCGTACGACCAGGACGACGGCGACGGAGGCCAGGGCGAAGGCGTACGAGGCGCGGTCACGGGCCTTTCGGTACAGGAGAGGGCCCCGTCCGGGAGCGGCGGCAGCACCACTTCGGTAATCAGCTCGCTCGGTCTGATCACAGTGTCCTGGTCCGGATTGTCGCCGGGCAGCCGGTGGAATCCGGTGACAGGAACGGCTCGCTCCCCTCGGCCCGTGCAGGTGCACGGTGGCGTCGAGGGCCGCGAGGGCGACTGACATGTCCGAGGGTTCGTGGCGACGCAGTCCTCGGAGTGGCCGAGCACGGCGAGGTCACGGTGGGCGCTCTCCCGAGCCGGGCAGCCGGTGCCGGGCACCCGCTTGTTGCAGGGCTTGGAGATGTCCTGGAAGTAGGGGCAGCGGGTGCGCTGGAGCAGATTTCCGCCGGTCGTCGCGGTGTTGCGGAGCTGCCCGGAGGCACCGGCAAGAATTGCCTGCGAGAGCACGGGGTAGCCGCTGCGCACGGCGGGATGGGCGGCGAGGTCGCTGTTGCGTACCGCGGCACCGATGCGCAGGCCGCCGTCGGATGTCCCTTCCATCTGCGTCAGGGGCAGCCGGCTGACATCGATGAGCAGGCCGGGCGACTCCACACCGAGCTTCATCAGGTCGACGAGGTTCGTGCCCCGCCCAGGAACCGGGCGCCCGGGCGGGCAGCGCTCGTGCGGACGGCTTCGGCCACGGTCGCGGGGCGCAGATATGCGAAGGGCTTCACGGCGCCACGTCCTCGATCGCCTGGACAATATGGGGATACGCGCCGCAGCGGCACAGATTGCCGCTCATCCGCTCACGGATCTCGTCCGCGCCAGGGAGGCCGGCCCGAAGGGCACGGCCCGGTGCGGGTGGCATGGGAGGAATCCGTCGGCGGCTTCGCCCAGCATGCCGACCGCGGAGCAGATCTGTCCCGGTGTGCAGTAGCCACACTGCAGGGCGTCCCGTTCGAGGAACGCCTCCTGTACGGGTGCAGCCGGTCACCGTCGGCCAGCCCTTCGACGGTCGTGATGTGCGCGCCGTCGTGCGCGACCGCGAACAGGAGGCAGCTGTTGGCACGCCGTCCGTCGACGAGCACCGTGCACGCGCCGCACTGTCCGTGGTCGCAGCCCTTCTTCGCGCCGGTGAGACCGAGATGCTCGCGCAGCGTCCAGGACGGTGGTGCGGTGATCGAGCGTCAGGGTCTCCTCGGTTCCGTTGATGTGCAGAGTGAGGGTCGATCGGTCGTCGGGAGCCCGCACCTGCCCGGCGTCGCCCTCCCCGGTGGTCATGCTGGGTTCCATGTACGGACACCTTCCGCGTTCACTACTTTTCGTCACGCCTTATCGGCGGTTGTACGCCGCCGCGGTGCCGGCTAACGGTTCTCGAGCCTGAGCCGGGTCTCCTCCTCCTGGTCCCCGGCGGCCGTACCCACCACCCGGACCGCGAACGCGTCCTTCAGGTGCACGCGGAAACGGTCGACCGCCCAGTAGCCGCCCTGCACGTCGATCGTCACCGGCGCGGACAGCCGGACGGGTTCGGCGAAGGCCTTCACCTCCGACACATCGATGGTCGCCACCCACACGGTCGGGCGCGTCCGGGAGGCGTCCTGCGGTGCATCGCTCTGCGGGCGGTCGGAGACGAAGGCGTGCCCCAGCACGTCGAACACGGTCCGGGCGTCCTCCTTCGGGCAGCCGCTCATCGTCACGACCACATCGCGGCTCTCCTGGTGGCCTTCGGGCTGTGACTGTGTGCTGTTCACCCTGGTTCCCTTCACCGGTTACTGCGATCCTGTCCCGTACCGACCTTCGTCCCTCCCAGGCTCACCCACGGCTGCGTGTCGGCGACACGGGAGCCGCGACCCGGCCTGGGCCGCGTCGTCAAACTGCCTGGAGCTCACGCAGCGCAGGCAGCAGCGCGTCGGCCGCCCAGTCGATGAAGGGCTGCTGCTGCTCGCCGCCGATCTGGACCAGCGCGATCTCGGTGAATCCCGCATCGCTGTAGGCGCGCACTGCCTCGACGAACTCGGAGACGTCCTCGCCACACGGAATCGCCTCCGCGATGTCCTGAGTACGGACGTGCTGGGTGGCCTGGGCGAAGGCGGCCGGGCCTGGCAGCTCGGAGTTGACCTTCCAGCCCCGACGGACCAGCGGAACTGATCATGGGCGCGGGCGATCGCCGCGTCCCGGTCGGTGTCGTAGCAGACCGGCAGCTGACCGACCCGCGGTTTCCCGGCACCCCGTGCCTGTCGAAGGCGCTCAGCAGTCCCGGCTCCGCCTCCGTCGCGATGACGAGGTCGGCCAGTCGGCCCGCGATCTCGCAGGACCTCTCCCGGAGACCGCGACGCCAATGGGAACGCGTGTGCCCGGCAGGTCCCACACCTTGGCGTTCTCCACATCGAAGTGGGTGCCGTGGTGACTGACGTAGCCTCCGTCGAACAGGGCCCGGATGATCCCCACCGCCTCCTCGAGCATCTCCAGGCGGACCTGGGCAGCGGGCCAGCCCGCTCCGGTGACATGCTCGTTGAGGTTCTCGCCGGATCCGAGACCGAGCCGGAACCGGCCTTCGGAGAGCAGCTGGAGCGTCGACGCCTTCTGCGCGATCACGGCGGGGTGGTAGCGGGTGGTCGGGCAGGTCACATATGTCATCAGCCCGATGGTGGAGGTCGCCTGAGCGGCCGCCCCAGCACGGACCAGGCGTATGGCGCATGCCCTGGGAGTCGAGCCAGGGAAAGTAGTGGTCAGAGGTGACGGAGAAGTCGAAACCGGCCGCCTCGGCCGCGGCCACGTCCCGTACGAGTGCCCGCGGTCCAGCCTGTTCGGTCATCATCGTGTAGCCGATTTGCACCATGGGTGACTCTTTACCGCTGTGCCCTCATGAAACGTGGCTTCACATCAATGGCTGAGCGCGGAAGAGCTGTCGCATGTTGCGGGAGTGACCGCGGGAGATAAGGCTGGTGCTGGCCGACGGCAGCCACGAAGCCATGCCGCACAACCGATGAGGGCAGTGGAACCATGACCGCAAGGGAACCGCGGACGACGCCCGGCCCGGCACCGCTGACCGGGGCAGCGGCGCCGTGCTGGGTCCATCTGGTGACCCGGGATCTGGACGCCGCACAGCGTTTCTACGGCTCCGTACTGGGCTGGACATTCCGTCCGGGGGCGCTGGGGAGGAGTTCTCCACGGCACGTGCCGACGGTGTACCGGTGGCCGGCATCGGTGCGGTCGCCTCCGCATACCAGGTCGCGGTGTCGTGGACGCCGTACTTCTCCGTCGAGGACGCGGATGTGGCCACCGACCGCATCCGGGAGCGCAGCGGCACCGTGGGGTCGGCCCCTCGCGCTGGGCAACGGACGCGCGGTCCTGGCGGCCGACCGGGACGGAGCCTCGTTCGGCCTCTGGGAGTGGACGGAGCGTGCCGCCTCCATCGGACCGTCCGGACACAGCGCGCACGCCTGGCTGCGGCTGCGTACGAGAAACGCGTTCGACGCGGCGATCTTCTACGGCGAGGTGCTCGGCTGGGAGAGCGGACACCCGGAGGCTGTGAGGTCTCATACGTGAGGACGAGGTCCTGGTGCACTGCAACGGGCGCCCGCTCGCCCGCATCAGCTCCGGAGCCGTCGAGGCCGCGCCCGATCCGATGGTGCGCCCTCACTGGCAGGTGCAGTTCCCGGTGACGGATGTGGCAGCCATCGTCTCGGCCGCCACAGAGCACGGCGGATCGGTCCTGGAAGAGCGCTCGGTGCCCCACGGCAGCGAGGTGACGCTGAGCGACCCCGATGGCGGGCTCTTCACTGTCACGGACGTCCGTAGTCCGGTCACCGCGGACGACTGATCAGGTCAGTCGTCCCGGCCGGATGCCGTCCCGTCCGGCCCCTCGTCCCCGGCACCGGAGTCCTCGGCCCGGCCCGGGCGATCGCCCAGAGCGGGAACACGAACCAGCAGACGAGGAACCACAGCGCCATCGCGCCCACCAGCCACAGGGCCAGTGCGTTGTCCAGGGCCACCCGGAGTATGAGCAGCAGCGTCGAGCACATCGTGCAGAGCAGCAGTCCGAGCCCGAGCTTGGTCAGCCGTGAGGCCCAGGTGACCGTCTGTGGCTTCATACGTCTGCCGGTGAGCAGCCGGTGGTAGGACACCGGCCCGATGAGCGGCCGCCGTCGCCGATCCCAGCAGGACGGTCACGACATAGATGTCGCGGTCGATATCCGACAGCTCCGCGAACCGCGGCTGGAAGACTACGGCGAGCAGGAAGCCGAAGAGGATCTGGACGCCGGTCTGCGCCACGCGCAGTTCCTGGAGCAGATCGGTCCACTGCCGGTCCGCCCGCTCCTCCGCGGTCTCCCGGCGGCCACTGGCCGACCCTCCGGTGCCTTGCCCGCTCGTCTTTCCGCCACTGCCGCCGACCGGTCCCTGTCCCATCGGATACCTCCGCCACGGTGTGCACGAGGTAGTTCTCGTTCCCCTCGCCCCCGGCCGAGTCCTCTGGAGCCCTTCCGTCCATGGTGGCACTCACCTGTGCGCTGACCACTCAGGCCCAAGGCGGACCGCATGGTGGGAAGGGCTCTCGACCCGGCGTGAGCGCTCGTTTAGTATCGTCGGTACGGCATCGCGCGTCGGTCACCGGCCGGGTGAGGCGTGGAGGTAGCCCGTGAGATGCCCGTTGGAGGCATTCCACAGTGTCAGTCGAGTTGAATCACACCATCGTTCACTGCCGGAACAACCGGGAGTCCGCCGAGTTCCTGGCGCACCTGCTTGACCTGGGCGTCGGCAAGGAATGGGGACCATTCATTCCGGTCGACCTGGCGAACGGCGTCACCCTGGACTTCGCGACCGTTCCGGCCGAGTCCATCACTGTGCAGCACTACGCTTTTCTGATTTCGGAGGCGGAGTTCGACACGGCCTTCGCCCGGATCGAGGAGCAGGGGATCGCGTACTACGCAGATCCCCACCAGAAGCACCCGGCGAGATCAACCACAATGACGGCGGACGCGGCGTGTACTTCCCCGATCCGAGCGGTCACGGAATGGAGCTCATCACGCGCCCGTACGGCGGCTGGTCGTAACAGCGCCTGCTGACAGAAGTCGGCGGGAAGGGGCCGGCCGCATTGCATTTGCGGCCGGCCCCTCCGCTACGGTTCGTGGTCGATCGCCAGGTTCAGCTCGGGGCGGTCCCACATGACCGCGGGCGGGTTGGCAGCGACGGTTCCGGTGCGCTCGGCGCCCATGCGGCGGTAAAGCCCTCGGCGGGCGGATGCGAGACGATCCGTACGTCTCCGAGACCGGCCCGGTACGCCTCGCCCCGCAGATGGTCCATGAGCAGGCGTCCGATGCCACGTCCCTGGGCGTCGTCGCAGACGAACATCAGGTCGAGCTCGGGCGGCGCGAGGATCAGCGAGTAGAAGCCGAGCACCTGACCGGTGAGGCTGTCGGCGGCGACGAAGACCTGGTGCGCCTCGATGTAGTCCGGGCCGACACGGTAGCCCGCGACCAGCGGCGCGTACGGACCTTCGTAGGCGCGTGATGCCGTGACCAGGCGGCTGATCCGCTTCGCGTCCCGTGCGACAGCACGCCTGATGCACACGGAATCACGCCGGCCACCGCCCCGTCGCCCCGTAACCCCTGATCTCATATAGAGAGTATTACGCATCCGGGCGCGGAGTCAGCCCGCGCTCGCTCCGTGCGCCACTCCCGCACGACGGCGTCGATGTCGAAGGGCTTGAGGTTGAGCGGTGGGCCCTCGGGCGGCATCAGGACAGCCTTGTGGATCTTCTCGTTCACCTCGGTCAGGATCCGCCGGACCTCGGCCTCCGACCCGGCACGGGCCACCACCCCGGAATGTCCTCCGCCTCTTTGCGCAGCGCCAGCGCCGGCGGAAGCACGGACAGGCCCTCACGCTGCATCTTCGCCTTGATCCACCAGGTCTCGTCATAGGGCCGTTCGAGGCCGGGGATCGGCTTCCCGAAACCCGGCAGCGCAGAGAAGTCACCACGCTGTTCCGCCTCACGGATCTGCCTGTCCACCCATGACTCGAAGCTGACACCAGCGGGTTTGCGTTCAGTCACCGCGCGCCCTCTCAGGACTCGTCCACAGAACTCCGGATCCAGCGCCTTCACGATACTCACCGGCCCCGGACCCCTGTCCCGCCTAAACCACCAGGGCCGCGCGCAGCCGCTCCAGCGTGGGCTCCGGGACCCGCAGCGCGTTGCGCAGATAGCCGTCCAGCCCGCCCCACCGCTCATCCATGGCGTCCAGTGCCGCCTCCAGGTAGCGGGGCGCACTTCGACGACCGCGGACGCGACGTCCGGGTCCCCGCCCTCTTCGAGAAACCTCTGGACATACGCCCCGAAGGCGCCGCGCACGGCCGGGTTCACCGCCAGGAACTCCGCCCGAACGACGTCCCGTGACGCCCCAGCGATCAGCAGGAGCAGCGCGGCGGCCCAGCCCGTGCGGTCCTTGCCCGCCGTGCAGTGGAAGAGGACCGGCCTCGCCCGAGGGTCGGCCGCGGTCTCCACGAAGGCCCGATAGGCGGCCGCGGCGCCCGGCGAGAGCACCATTTTCCGGTAGGTCTGGGCAATCATCTCCTCGGCCCTGCCCTCGCCGAGCGCCCTGGCCGCTCCTTCCGGGTCCGCGAGCAGCGCCGGAGCCTGGCCGGCGCGACGCCGGGGTTGTCGCCAGGACATCGGCGACGAACAGCCTGGCACCCGACGGCAACCGGTCGGGGCCCATTGCCGTTCGTCGGCGGTTCGGAGATCGACGACGGTACGGATACCGAGAGCGGCCACCGCCATGTCGTGCTCGGCGTCGAACTCGCTCAACTGGCCCGACCGCAGGAGAACTCCCTGTCGCACCCGGCTGTCGCACCCCAGGGCAATTCCGCCCAGATCGCGCAGATTGACGACGGTGGAGGCCAGGACGGCCCGAGCGGTCTGCACGATGAACAGCCTTCTTTCCCGACTGGCTCAACAAGTCATGATCAACATCGCATGCGGCATGGACTCGGCAAGTGAGGACGCCTGCGATCAGTCGGCGAGGATCCTCGTCTTCTGCGCCGCGAACTCGGTGTCGTCCAGCACTCGCTGCTTTCTCAGCTCCGCGAGCCGCTCCAGCCGGCTGATGACATCGTCGCCGCCCTCAGGGGCGGGCGCGAGCCTTTCCGGCCGGCTGCGCCGCACACCCCGCCCGGCCGGGACGCCTGTACGGCCGCCTCGGCCAGCTCGGCCGGGACGCGCTCATGGGCCACGACCTCACCGCCCGCCGCGTGGACCGCCCGGGTGAGCGGCACCGCCCACAGGTCTTCCCACACGATCAGAGCGGCCGAACTTCCCGGCGGCACCCGCTGCCGAGGAGTTCGACGTCCTCGGTGTTCAGCAGTCCGGACGGCTCAGCGCCCACCGGCTCGAGCGACGCGAGCTCCCCGGGTCGAGATCCTGCAGCTCCAGGTGCGCGAGCTCGCCGCCCTCACCACGCCGGACAAAGGTGAGATCCAGGATCCGTACTGCTCCCGATGTCACGGCGTCGGCCAGTGCGGGCGCGACGGCGCCCGTGAAGCGACTGCCGGGGAAGGCGATCACGAGGTACTCCACAGGTCCCACGGCCACGGGTGCGTCCTCTCCTGAAGGCCCGAAGGCCTGAGGCCCTGAAGGCTGGAATACCCGCAGCATATCTTCGGGCAATTGCGAGCGCACCGGGAGACTTCACAGGAAATGAATCTCCGGCGTCCTCGAACACCGGTGCCGGATACGCCACGGTCTGTAAAGGATCAAGTGCGTTCTGGAGAGGGCAAGGTCACAGCCCGTGCGGCTGCAGCTCTTCAGAGCCCTGCCCTAGCATCTGAGCATGACGGTCCAGCCTGCTGACGGGCTCTCTCTTGCCGCCGAGTTCCCTGACCCCTCCCATGACCAATGGCAGACCCTCGTCGAAGGCGTACTGCGCAAGTCGGGCAAGGAAGTTACGGGCACGGCCGCCGAGGAAGCGCTGTCCACCTCGCTCGGGGACGGGCTCACCACCCGGCCCTGTACACCTCGCACGACACATCGCCCGACACCGGCTTTCCCGGCTTCGCCCCTTCACCAGGGGCAGCAGGGCCGCGGAAACACCGCGGGCGGCTGGGATGTGCGCCAGCGCCACAGCCTGACCGATCCCGTACGCCTCAACGAGGCAGTCCTGGGTGATCTGGAGAACGGCGTCACCTCACTCTGGCTCACCGTCGGTGGGCGCGAGGGCGTCGCGGTCTCCGGCCTCGCCCGGCACTGGACGGGTACTGCTCGACCTGGCACCCGTCGTGCTCGACGCGGGCGACGAATTCGACTCGGCGGCAAGGGAGTTGCTGGCTGTCTACGAAGCGCGCGGGTGGCGAGGACGCCGTGCAGGGCAGTCTCGGCGCCGATCCGCTGGGGCATGCGGCGCGTACCGGCACCGATCCCGATCCGACGGCCGCCGTCCACTGGGCGCAGCTCTGCGGCCGGCAGTACCCGGCCTGCGCGCACTGACCGTGGACGCACTGCCGTACCACGAGGCCGGCGGCTCGGCCGCCGAGGAACTGGCCTTTCGCTGGCCACAGGTGTCGCCTATCTCCGGGCGCTGACAGTGGCGGGGCTCGGCGTCGACGAGGCCTGCGCCCAGCTGGAGTTCCGGTTCGCCACGACGGCCGATCAGTTCCTCGGCATCGCCAGCTGCGCGCCGCGCCGGCTCTGGGCGCGGGTCGCCGAGGTCTGCGGGCAGCCGGGGCCGGGGCACAGCGACAGCACGCCGTGACCTCGTCCGTGATGATGACCAGCCGCGATCCGTGGGTGAACATGCTGCGCACCACGCTGGCCTGCCTCGCCGCCGGTGTCGGCGGAGCCGACTCCGTCACCGTACTGCCGTTCGATCATGCACTCGGCCTGCCGGACGCGTTCGCCCGGCGGATCGCCCGTAACACCTCCACGATCCTGATGGAGGAGTCGCATCTGGCCGGGTCATCGACCCGGCGGGCGGCTCCTGGTACGTGGAACGGCTGACCGATGAGCTCGCCGCCGCGGCCTGGTCGGTCTTCCAGGACGTCGAGCGTGCGGGCGGCCAGGCCGCCGCGCTGCGCTCAGGCATGGTCCAGGAGCGGCTCGCGGCCACCTGGGCGGCCCGCAGCAGGATCTGGCACGGCGCAAGGAGCCGGTGACCGGGGTCAGCGAGTTCCCGAATCTGACCGAGCGACGTCCGGAGCGCGAGCCCGTGCCCGGCCCCTCCCGCATGGCGGCGGTCTGCCGAAGGTCCGCCGCGACGAGGCGTTCGAAGTGCTGCGCAGCCGCTCGGACGCCCATCTGGCAGCCAACGGCAGCCGTCCGAAGGTGTTCCTCGCCGCGCTGGGCCCGCATCGGCGCATACCGCGCGCGCTTCCTTCGCGGCGAACCTGTTCCTGTCCGGCGGGATCGAGCCCGTCCACGAGCCTGCCTCGGTGGACGCTTCGACCGTGGCCGGTGCGTTTGCCGCCTCCGGGCGACGGTCGCCTGTCTGTGCTCCAGCGATGCGCTCTACGCCGAACAGGTGAACGCGGTTGCCGGTGCCCTCCGATCGGCGGGCGCGCAACAGGTGTTCCTCGCCGGCCGTCCGGGCGATTACCCGGATGTCGACTCCTATGTGTTCGCCGGCTGCGACGTGGTCGCGGTCCTCTCCTCCGTACTCGACCGCATGGGAGTGGCGTGATGCAGACCCCGAGACGGGAAGCCCGGTCCCGGACTTCTCCGATGTCGCACTGAGCGCGGACGCTCCCGCCGAGGCGTCCGCCGATCAGTGGCGCGCCGCGGTCAAGGAGTCCACCGGCCGGTCCGAGGACGAACTGCTCTGGGAGACCCGGAAGGTATCGCGGTCAAGCCGCTGTACACCGGGCAGGACCTCCAGGGCCTTGACTTCCTGGACACCTATCCGGGCATCGCCCCGTATCTGCGCGGCCCGTATCCGACGATGTACGTCAACCAGCCGTGGACCATCCGGCAGTACGCGGGATTCTCCACGGCCGAGGAGTCCAACGCCTTCTACCGGCGCAACCTCGCGGCGGGGCAGAAGGCCTCTCCGTCGCCTTCGACCTGCCCACCCACCGCGGCTACGACAGCGACCATCCGCGAGTGACCGGCGATGTCGGAATGGCGGGTGTGGCGATCGATTCGATCTATGACATGCGCCAGCTCTTCGACGGCATCCCACTGGACAGGATGTCGGTGTCGATGACGATGAACGGCGCGGTACTGCCGGTACTCGCGCTGTACATCGTGGCCGCCGAGGAACAGGGCGTCGCGCCCGAAGCTGGCCGGGACCATCCAGAACGACATCCTCAAGGAGTTCATGGTCCGCAACACCTATATCTATCCGCCCGGCCCCTCGATGCGGATCATCTCCGACATCTTCGCGTTCACCTCGCAGAAGATGCCGCGCTACAACTCCATCTCCATCTCCGGATATCACATCCAGGAAGCGGGTGCGACGGCCGATCTGGAGCTGGCGTACACGCTGGCCGACGGGGTGGAGTATCTGCGGGCAGGACGCGACGCCGGTCTCGACGTGGACGCGTTCGCGCCCCGGCTGTCGTTCTTCTGGGGAATCGGCATGAACTTCTTCATGGAGATCGCGAAGCTGCGCGCGGCCCGGCTGCTGTGGGCCAAGCTGGTCAAGGAGTTCGAGCCCAAGAACTCCAAGTCGCTTTCGCTGCGCACCCATTCACAGACCTCCGGATGGTCGCTGACCGCGCAGGACGTGTTCAACAACGTCACCCGCACGTGTGTGGAGGCGATGGCCGCCACCAGGGCACACCCAGTCGCTGCACACCAACGCGCTGGACGAGGCTCTGGCGCTGCCGACGGACTTCTCCGCGCGGATCGCCCGCAACACCCAGCTGCTGCTCCAGCAGGAGTCCGGCACCGGCCGGGTCATCGACCCTGGGGCGGCAGCGCATACGTGGAGAAGCTGACCTACGACCTGGCGCGGCGGGCCTGGCAGCACATCGAGGAGGTCGAGGCGGCCGGCGGTATGGCCAAGGCCATCGACGCCGGTATTCCCAAGCTCCGGATCGAGGAAGCCGCAGCCCGTACCCAGGCTCGGATCGACGCCGGGCGCCAGCCCGTCATCGGCGTCAACAAGTACCGGGTAGAGACCGACGAGAAGATCGACGTCCACAAGGTCGACAACTCCTCGGTGCGCACCCAGCAGGTCGACAAGCTGCGCCGGCTGCGCGAGGAGCGCGACGAGAGCGCCTGCCGGGACGCCCTGCGAGCGCTGACGGCGGCTGCCGGACGTGACCCGGGCCGGGACTCGATGGCAATCTGCTGGCGCTGGCGGTCGACGCGGCCCGCGCGATGGCCACGGTCGGCGAGATCTCGGACGCGCTGGAGAAGACGTACGGGAGGCATGCGGGCCAGATCCGTACGATCTCCGGGGTGTACCGCAAAGAGGCAGGAGAGTCCCCTTCCGTGGACCGCACCCGGGGCTGGTCGACGCATTCGAGGAGGCGGAGGGACGCCGTCCGCGCATTCTGGTCGCGAAGATGGGCCAGGACGGCCATGACCGCGGCCAGAAGGTGATCGCGACGGCCTTCGCCGATCTGGGCTTCGACGTCGACGTCGGCCCGCTGTTCCAGACCCGGGCGAGGTGGCCCGGCAGGCGGTCGAGGCGGACGTGCACATCGTGGGCGTCTCGTCGCTGGCCGCCGGGCACCTCACCCTCGTACCCGCGCTGCGTGAGGAGCTGGCCGCCGAGGGCCGCGAGGACATCATGATCGTGGTGGGCGGGGTGATTCCGCCGCAGGACATCGAGGCACTGCACGCGGCGGGTGCCACAGCGGTGTTCCCGCCCGGCACGGTGATCCCTGATGCCGCACACGACCTGGTCACGCGGCTCGGTGCCGCGCTCGGCCACGAGCTGTGAGCGGCTGACGGTGGCTGCGAACATCGATGTCGACAGTTACGTCAAGGGTGTGCTCGACAAGAAGCGCGCGTACGTGGCACGCGCGATCACTCGTGGAGTCCACCCGTCCCGATCACCGGGTGCTGGCCCAGCGGTTGCTGAGCGAGCTGCTGCCGCATTCGGGCCGTGCCAGGCGCATCGGAATCAGCGGGGTCCCCGGGTGGGGAAGTCCACCTTCATCGATGCGCTCGGCACCATGCTCACCGGGCTCGGCCACCGGGTGGCCGTGCTGGCCGTGGACCCTTCCTCCAGCCGTACCGGCGGATCCATCCTGGGCGACAAGACCCGGATGGATCGCCTCGCGGTGGACGGGCAGGCCTTCGTTCGCCCCTCCCCACGGCCGGGACGCTCGGCGGGGTGGCCAAGGCGACCCGCGAGTCCATCGTGGTGATGGAGGCCGCGGGCTACGACGTGGTGCTGGTGGAGACCGTGGGGTCGGGCAGTCGGAGACCGCGGTCGCCAACATGGTCGACACGTTCCTGCTGCTCACTCTTGCCCGCACGGGTGACCAGCTGCAGGGCATCAAGAAGGGCGTCCTGGAGCTGGCGGATGCGATCGCGGTCAACAAGGCCGACGGCCCGCACGAGCGTGACGCCCGCGCTGCGGCGCGTGAACTGGCGGCGCGCTGCGGCTGATGCACCCGGTGGACGCCGCGTGGACTCCCCGGTGCTCACCTGCAGTGCGCGTGAGTCGAGCGGTCTCGACACCCTGTGGGAGCGGCTGGAACAGCACCGTACGCTGCTGGAGAGCACCGGCCGGCTGGCGGCCAAGCGCCGCGAGCAGCAGGTGGACTGGACGTGGACGATGGTCCGCGACGAGCTGCTGGGCTCCCTGCGCAGCCATCCGGCGGTCCGGGCACTGACTCCGGAGCTCGAACAGCAGGTACGGGACGGCGAGTTGACGGCGTCACTGGCAGCCGATCGAATTCTCGGCGCATTCCGCGGCTCAGTCCCGGACACGGCGCGCACGGAGGAAGACCGGGACCGGTAGGAGTGTCGCGGGCCTCCGCGACGACGATGCCGGGCCGTCTGCCGGCGTTCCCGGCCGGGGCGCCGGCAGACGGCCCGCACACGCCGACGGCCATCGGTGCTACAGTGCAATCAGCACATGTGTACGCCCCGAATCGGGCGCCGGTGCTTTCCGCTCCACCGCTGTTTCGCCCGTCCAGTCATGACCGGCGAAATCCAGCTTCTTCTCACCACCATTCCTCTGTCCGGTCCGGCTCTTCTGCCCGTGGTACGGGCGTGATTCCGCCGCCTCCTTTCGCCGGACCTCTCATTCGCCATGTCCGCGAAAGGACCCATGATGACCAGCACACTCGAACGCCCCGCAACCCAGCACAACCAGCCCGTCCTGACCGCCGGTGTCCTCGACACCACGAACAACGGACACGGCGTGCTGCGCACCGACGGCGGCCACCCTCCCCGGCGACATCCAGGTGCCGCCCTCCCTGATCCGGCAGCACGGCCTGCGCAAGGGCGATGTCGTCGAAGGCAGCTGCGACCGGCCGCGCGCTCTGACCCGGATCGACCGGATCAACGGCCGTGAGCCGCAGGCTCTCCGGGGCCGGCCGCACTTCCGCGACCTCACCCCGCTCCACCCCGGGACCGGCTTCGCCTGGAGACGCCGGGCGCCGGCCCCGCGATGCGCCTCGTCGACCTGGTCTCCCCGGTGGGCAAGGGCCAGCGCGGGCTCATCGTCGCACCGCCCAGGACGGGCAAGACCGTGCTGCTCCAGCAGCTCGCCGCGGCCCTGGCCACCAATCATCCCGAATGCCACCTCATGGTCGTCCTGCTCGACGAACGCCCTGAGGAGGTCACCGACATGCGCCGTTCCGTGCGGGGCGAGGTGTACGCATCGACCTTCGACCGGCCCGCGAAGGAACATGTGGCACTCGCCGATCTCGCGGTGGAACGCGCCAAGCGGCTGGTCGAACAGGGCCAGGACGTCGTGATCCTCCTGGACTCCTCACCCGGTTGTGCCGCGCCCACAACAACAGCGCCGGAGCCGGCGGCCGCACTGAGCGGCGGCGTGGACGCCGCGGCGCTCATCGGCCCCAAGAAGCTGTTCGGAGCAGCCCGTCTGGCCGAGGAGGGCGGCTCGCTGACCATCCTGGCCACCGCACTGGTGGACACCGGTTCCCGTGCGGACGACTACTTCTTCGAGGAGCTCAAGAGCACCGGCAACATGGAGCTGCGACTCGACCGCTCACTGGCGGAGAAGCGGATCTTCCCGCCGTCGACATCACCCCGTCCGGCACCCGCCGCGACGAACTGCTGCTGCCCGCACCCGAGCTGGCCGCGGTACGGGACTACGGCGTGCCCTGCAGGCCGGAACCGGGCAGGCAACGCTCGAAGTGCTGCTGGACAAGATCCGCAAAACTCCGGACAACGCCTCCTTCCTGCGGCAGATCCATCACACCGTTCCCGCTGCCTGAGTGGGCCGGAAGCCTCGCGTACGAGGTGTGGCGCGAGCGAGAGACGCCACGAAGCCGTGGCGGTGGTGTTCGCCACCGCACTCAAGAGCCCACCGAGGAGCCGTTCCGATGGCGGCGGCGGTACGACGTATCCCAACACCTCGCACCAGAAGCGAGCGACGCGCTCGGGTTCTGCGCAGTCGAAGGTGACTTGGACCTGCTTGATGGACGCCATCGGTCCACCGTAGAGGCCGGGGTTCGGGGTTCTTCGTCGCCCCACGGGCCCCTGGCCGGGTTGCGGCGCATCCGGCCGACTCCCGGCGGTGAGCGGGACCTTGAGCCGTACGACCAAAGGATCAGGTACGGCCGTCACATCACTCCCAAGACGGAAGCGAGTTGGGGCCGCTCGGCGGATGTTCCCGGACGCACGCCACCTGAATGATCGTTCCTGTCCGAACACGCGACCGCGGAAGGAACGATTAAGTGCGTAGACGATTTCTTGGGCCTCTGCTGGCTACCGGTGTCACGGCGATGCTGGCTCCCGCGCTCGCCACCTCGACGGCCACCGCGGCTCCGGCCGCCACCCCGTCGGCCGCCCCTCGTCCGCGGCCAAGAGCGCACTGGACCGGTATACGAAGCAGAAGCCGCAGTGGAAGCGGTGCGCAGCAGACTCGCCGGCGGAGTTCGAGTGCGCAACGATCAAGGTTCCACTGGACTACCGGGTTCCCGGGGCAAGCGGATCGACTTGGCCATTTCCCGGATCAGGAGCACCGCGCCCGACAAGCGGCACGGTGTCCTGCTCTCCAACCCCGGCGGCCCCGGGGCCAGGGGCTCTACATGCCGCTGGGGATGCAGGACAGTCTCCCGGGTCCGCCCAGCAGAAGTACGACCTCATCGGCTTCGACCCGCGCGGGTGGGACGGAGCAGCCCGGTGTCCTGCGACCTGGAGCCGGAGGAGGAGATGTGGCTGCGGCCGTACAAGGAGGAGACGTTCGGCAAGGACGTCGCCTGGGCACAAGACGTCGCGACCAAGTGCAAGGAGAAGGCGGGCGACACGCTCCCGCACATCACCACGCGCAACACCGCGCGCGACATGGATCTGCTGCGGGCGGTCCTCGGTGAGAAGAAGATCTCGTACGTGGGTACCTCGTACGGCACCTACCTGGGCGCCGTCTACACCCAGCTCTTCCCGGGGCGGGCCGACCGGTTCGTGCTGGACAGCGCGGTCGATCCGGCGCGCGCCTGGCGAGGGATGGTCCAGTGGTGGGCCGAGGGCGCCGAGCCCGCGTTCGACCGCTGGACCGAGTGGGCCGCCGGGCGCGCGGAGAAGTACGGGCTCGGTGACACCCCGAAGGAGGTCGACCGGACCTTCTGGGACCTGGTCGCGCAGGCGTACGAGAAGCCCATCGAGCTGGACGGGCAGCCGGTCACCGGTGATGACATCCGCAACGGTATGCGCGAGGCGGTCTTCACCCGGAGTCCGCCACCGAGGCGTTCGTGGAGCTGAGGAAGGCCGCGGCCGGCGAGCCAGCCTCCGCGAAGAAGCTCGCGGACTTCGCCGGACCGGAGGGACCGGGCGGCGGGCGCCACCACCGGTGCCGCCGATGCCCCGTCCGACAACATGACGGCGAGCTTCTGGGCCGTGGTGTGCGGCGACAACTCGGCCGCGTGGTCCCGCGATCCCGAGAGCTACCGGCAGGACGCCATCGAGGACAAGGGCCGTTACCCGCTCTACGGTGACTTCACGTCCAGCATCAGGCCCTGTGCGTTCTGGGACAGGTCCGAAGAGCCGGCGACCGAGGTGAGCAACAAGGTCGGCTCCCTGATCGTCCAGAACGAGTGGGACCCGCAGACCCCGCTGCCCAGTGGTCAGGCCCTGCACGCCGACCTGAAGGGGTCGAAAATGGTCACCGTCCTCGGCGGCGAGGGCCATGGCGTCTACCCGAACGGGAACGCGTGCACGGACGGCACGGTCAACGACTATCTGCTCACCGGCAAGCTCCCGGCGAAGGACGTGGCCTGCGAGGCGACGGCCGACTCGAACACGGAGACACCGAAGCGGGACGCGCTCCCGGGCCTCGGCTCCCGGACCGTTTCTGAGCCCGGTCGCACGCCCTTTGCCGCACGACCCGTTGAAGACGGGCGGGACCTGCGCCGGGTCCCGCCCCTCGTGCGTCGTCGGCGCCGGAGTCGCGCTGCCGCCGCCGCGATCACAGGGTCAGCCGGTGCCGCCGAGCGCGGCTGAGACCAGGGCGCGGGCTCCTCCTGGACCCGGCCCAGATGGTCCGGGCCCTGGAAGCTCTCCGCGTACACCTTGTACACGTCCTCGGTTCCCGAGGGCCGGGCGGCGAACCAGGCACTGTCCGTGCACACCTTGAGGCCGCCGATGGCCGCTCCATTGGCCGGGGCCTCGGTAAGCACCGCGGTGATGGGCTCACCGGCCAGGGTGGCTGCGGTGACCTGCTCCGGGAGAGCTTTGCCAGCACCGCCTTCTCCTCGCGCGTCGCGGGGCATCGACACGGGCGTAGGCCGGGTCGCCGAAGCGGGCGGTGAGCTCGGCGTAGTGCTGGGAGGGGTGGAGCCGGTGACCGCGGTGATCTCCGAGGCGAGCAGCGCGAGCAGGATGCCGTCCTTGTCGGTGGTCCACACCCGGCCGTCGCGGCGCAGGAAGGACGCTCCGGCCGACTCCTCGCCGCCGAAGCCGAGCGTTCCGTCGTACAGCCCGTCGACGAACCACTTGAATCCCACCGGCACCTCGGCCAGCGGGCGTCCGAGGTCGGCGGCGACCCGGTCGATCATGGAGGAGGAGACCAGCGTCTTGCCGATGCCGGTACCGGCCGGCCACCTCCCGGTGGGTGAAGAGGTAGCGGATGGCGACGGCCAGATAGTGGTTGGGGTTCATCAGCCCGCCGTCGGGAGTGACGATGCCGTGCCGGTCGGCGTCCGCGTCGTTGCCGGTGGAGATCGTGTAGGCGTCGAGCTGCGCGATCAGGGAGGCCATGGCATGCGGCGACGAACAGTCCATCGGATCCGGCCGTCCCAGTCCAGCGTCATGAAGCGCCAGGTGGGATCGGCGAGCGGGTTGACCACGGTGAGGTCGAGCCGGTGGCGTTCGGCGATACGGCCCCAGTACGCGACCGAGGCGCCGCCGAGCGGATCGGCACCGATCCGGATCCCGGCGTCGCGTACGGCATCCAGGTCCAGGACGCTGCCGAGATCGTCGACGTAACCGGAGAGGAAGTCGTGCCGTCCGGTGGTGTCCGCGGCCAGCGCGCGGGCGTACGGGATGCGGCGGACCTCCTTGAGACCGCCCTCGATCAGGAGTTGGCGCGGTCCTGGATCCACGAGGTGGCATCCGAGCCCGCCGGTCCGCCGTGCGGCGGGTTGTACTGAAGCCGCCGTCGGCCGGCGGGTTGTGCGAAGGGTGACCACGATCCCGTCGGCCAGGCCGCTGCCACGTTCCCGGTTGTACGTCAGGATGGCGTGCGAGACGGCGGGGTGGGCGTGTAGCCGTCCTCCGAGTCGATCAGGACGGTGGCTCCGTTGGCGGCCAGCACCTCCAGTGCGGTCACCCGGGCAGGTTCGGACAGGGCATGGGTGTCGGCGCCGAGGAACAGCGGTCCGTCCGTGCCCCGGCGGCTGCGGTAGTCACAGATGGCCTGGGTGGTGGCGGCGATGTGGTCCTCGTTGAAGGCGGCCGCCAGGGCCGAGCCGCGGTGCCCCGAGGTGCCGAAGGCCACCCGCTGGGCGGGCTCGGCCGGGTCGGGGTGGACCGAGTAGTAGGCCGTCACCAACCGTGCCACGTCCACCAGGTCTGCGGGCTGCGCCGGCTGCCCGGCCCGTTCGTGAACCATCGCTTCTCCTCTGTCTTCGTCGGCCGGCCCGGCTGGACGGGCCGGCCACCTCACGGGCGGACGATCATCACGAGTTGTACCCGATAATGCCGTTCCGGTGCCCGCTGTGGCCGGCCTTCCTGCGCTGTTGACCGGTTCGAGGACCTGGGCCGGCGGTGAGGGCCGGGCCCGTGGGATCAACGCCCCTGGAGCGCCCGTACGTTGTCGCCGAACGTCCAGCCCTTTGAGCCGTCCCAGTTGAGCGACCAGGTCATCAGGCCCTTCAGCGCTCCGCCATAGTTGTTCCACGCCTGTGCCACGGCACCCGTCGGCATATGGCCTCCCCGGCGCCGGGCTGAGCGGGCAGCCCCGGACCTGCTTGTCGTAGGGAACCTTGACCGTGGTGCCCTGGATGACGAGTCCGGCGTCGAGGCAGTCCGTCTGCGCGGTGAAACCCTCCACCGTGCCTGCTGCGTAGGAGTCCCCGCGCAGCCGTACATGCTGCCGTTGTAGTACTGCATGTTCAGCCACCACAGCCGGCCGTTGTCCGCGTACTTCTTCACGATGGGCAGGTACGCGCCCCAGATCGACCCGTACACAACGCTGCCGCCGGTGACATACGCGGTCTCGGGGCCATCGCCAGACCGAAGTTCGGCGGCATGGCCGCCAGCACACCGTCGATGATGCGGATGAGGTTGGCCTGGGAGGCCGACAGCCGGCTGATGCTGCCGCTGCCGACGAGCCCCGTCTCGATGTCGATGTCGATGCCGTCGAAGTTGTACTCCTTCAGGATCGGCACGATCGTTTCGACGAAGCGGTCGGCGACCGCGCTGGAGCTGAGGTCGATACCGGCCGCCGCACCGCCTATGGACATCAGGGTCGTCAGCCCGGATTCCTTCGCCTGACACATCTCGGCCGGAGTCGGCACCTTCACCGTCGAGTCCATCCCGTCCTCCCACAGGACGGTGCCGTCCGACTGGATGACAGGGAATGCGGCATTGATGACGTTGTACCCGTGCTCAGGAATGCGGGAGTCGGTGACAGGTATCCAGCCAAATGGCGGATGGACTCCATTCGCCGCACCGTCCCAGTTCTCCCAGTATCCCTGGAGCACCTTCCCGGCGGGCTTGGACTTGACCGCGCAGGCGTCGTCCTGCGTGGCACTCGGTGCAGCGGCGACCAGCATCTGCACCATGAACGCTGTTGCCAGACCGACTCCGAGCAGGCGTGATGTCCGACCGATCATGCTGTGCCCCTCCCTCCAGATACCAATATGTCGCGGACCTGCCAAGCCTGGTCCCATCACGGACACTAAAGTGGTCCAGACCTTCGGTCAATAGGTCTGGACCAACTGGCGATGTATCGCACCGGTCCGGAAATGCAATGGCGACGCCCCACCAAGAGGTGGTCCGTACCGACACCCGCGCGAGTCGTGCGCGTCTCCTCCACTTCGTCTGCCAGAGTGCATTTCTGTTCCGCCCCACCTGATTACCGTGGACACCGGGAATTGCGCCGCCATATTCATTGCCGCCGGCGCTTACCCGGACCGGCTCGTCGGGGCACGTGAGAAGAGAGCCGTGCGTGCTGCAAGAGAGTCGTACTGAAGAAAGACAACTGACAGTCCTTCATTTGGTTCAGCCGGTCGAGGGGAGTCGCCAGGGTCGTGACCGACCTCGTCACGGCTCAGGTCCGGGCAGGGATGCGGCCGGTGGTCGCCTGCCCGTCCGGCGGGTCACTGGCGTCCGCAGCGGCCGAGGCCGGGGCACAGGTGCGTACCTGGCAGGCGGACCGCACCCCGGTCCCCGGCTCGGACGGGAAGTCGCCGCCGCGAGCCGTCTGATCCGCGCCTGCGGACCCGATGTGGTCCATGCCCACAGCGCGAAAGCCGGGCTGGCCGGCAGGCTCGCCGTCCGGGGACGGTGCCGACGGTGTTCCAGCCGCACGCCTGGTCGTTCGAGGCGCTGGAAGGCCGCGCCGCGCAACTGGCAGTCAGGTGGGAGCGGTTCGGGGCGCGGTGGAGCGAGAACATCCTCTGCGTCAGCGAATCCGAACGCCTGACCGGCCAGGACGCAGGCATCCCCGCCCGCTGGTCGGTGATCCACAACGGCATCGACCTCGGACGCTTCCGCCCCGGCGGCCGGCAGGAGAAGGCATCGGCCCGCGCCGGACTGCCCTTGGTGTTCCGGCCGGTGCTCCCTCGTGGTGTGCATCGGCCGACTGAGCCGGCAGAAGGGCCAGGACGTGCTGCTGCGGGCCTGGCAGCAGATGCGTCCGCCCGGCGCCCGGCTCGTCCTGGTGGGCGACGGCCCTGCCGGGACATCCTGCGGGACATGGCTCCTGCCGGTGTGCTGTTCGCCGGGCGTGCCAGGACGTCCGGCCGTGGATCCACGCCGCTGACGTGCTCGTACTCCCTTCCCGCTGGGAGGGAATGGCCCTGGCGCCGCTCGAAGCGATGGCCTGCGGCCGGCCCGTGGTGATGTCCGACGTCAACGGCGCCAGAGAGAGCCTGCCACCCGGCCACGACACCCACTGCCTCGTACCCCCGGGAGCCGGCCGCCCTCGCCTCGGCCCTCACCACCCTGCTCGGCGACCCGGCGCTCAGGGACTCTCTGGGCCGCACGGCCCAGAGCCACACCAGGGCGGTCTTCGACGTGCGCAGGACCGCCTCAGCCGTCCTGCGTCTCTACCAGGAACTTGTCGCACTGTCCCACCCCACGACGAGGAAGCGCACCGAGCGATGACGACGGAGAGTGCACCGGTCCCCGGGCCGCCCGGGCAACAGCCGTACGGCGTACGGCGTCCACGGTCCATCCACCGCGCAGCGGCGCGGGCCACCATCTGGTCCTGCCGACACCGCGAAGCAGCAGCGGGTGGGGCTCGAGGGCGTGGCTCATGACCGCCGACGGGCTCGCACTGGTCCTGACCGGGGTGATGGTTCCATCGGTGCCGTGGCCAACTGCCTTAATGGCCCTGCAGGTCGCGGCCCAACTGCTGCTCAACGCCTACCGGGAGCTGTACCGCAGAAGCCTGTCCCCTCCGCGCTTGCCGAGCTGCCCGCACTCATGAGCCTTTGCCTGGTGCAGTGGTACGCGACCGCGGAGGCGCTGGCCGCGTACGACTCCCGCTACACGACCGGCTGGACGACGCTGATCTGCGCGGTCGCCGCCCAGAGCCTGCTGTGCTGCACCGCGCGCGCCGCTGTGTACCGCATGCGGGCACGGTCGGCCGCGCGGCACCCGCAGTCCGTGCTCGTCGTGGGTGACGGGCCGGTCGCCCAGCAGGTCACCGCGGTCCTGCAGCAGCACCCGGAGTACGGGATGCAGCCGGTCGGCCGGGTCCACCGGACTCCTCGCCGGCCACCGGACCGGGCGAGCCCGCGCCGCTGCCCGTCCTGGCCACGTCCGAGGACGTCAGCCGGGCGGTCATCCAGAACAGCGTTCGGCACGCCGTCTTCACCCTCGCGCCGGAAGCGACGCCCGGCGGGGCTGCGCTGCTCGGGCTCTTCGGCGGCGCGGCTGCCGGGTGTGGCTGATCAACGGCCCGGCCGGTACCACCGCGCTCCACCGGGCCGCCAGACCTGACCATCTGTGGGGATTCACGGCCCACCGCCTGCACAGCGGATCCGGCCGGCCGCCGGCCCAGCTGGCGAAGCGGGCCATGGACACCGTCCTTGCCGCACTGGCTCTGCTCATGGCGTCCCCGTGATCGGGCTCTGCGCGATCGCCGTACGGATCTGTGACGGCCCTGGTGTCCTCTTCCGGCAGGAGCGCATCGGCCGGCACGGACAGCCGTTCGTCCTGCTGAAGTTACGCACCCTGCGCCCGGCCGACCCGCAGGAGTCGGCCACCCGGTGGAACGTCGCGGCCGACCGGCGTATGAGCCCGGTGGGCAGAGCACTGCGGCGCACCTCCTGGACGAGCTGCCGCAGCTGTGGAACGTACTGCGCGGAGATATGAGCCTGGTCGGACCTCGCCCCGAACGCCCTTATTTCGTACAGCAGTTCAGTCGAACGCACCCCGGGTACCAGGCCCGCCATCGGATGCCGGTCGGCATCACGGGGCTTGCCCAGGTGCACGGTCTGCGCGGGGACACCTCGATCGAGGACCGTGCCCGCTTCGACAACCGGTACATCGAGACCTGGTCGCTCTGGCAGGACGTATGCGTCCTCGTACGCACGGCGGGCTCGCTGTTCCGGTTCGGGGCAGCTGACCCATGACCCTCACATGGACCGCACCGGCGTCCGGGCCCTCGGTGCAGACGCCCGCCACCAACCAGGACAGCCTGCGCCGGTGGGCGAGCCGGTGGCCGCTGCTGCCGCTGATCTCGACGGTACTGCTCATGGCCCTGCCGGCCGGCGGGGAGTCAGGGTCCGGCAGGGTTTCCATCCCGCCGATATCGCATCCGGCGCCGCAGTCCTCGTATGTCTGGGGCGTCTGCTTTTCCTGCGGCTGCGCCCGCTGACGACAGCCGCGGCACTCCTGCTGGCTCTGCCGACGCTGGGCCTGGCACTGGCGACCGTCACCGCCGCGGACCCGGCGGGCGCGGTGCCAGGATTCGTCCGCTACCTCCAGATCTTCGTGCTGGTGCCTGCCGCTGTGTGCCTGCTGATCCGCGATGCCCAGGGATTCCGGATCATCACCGGGACTCTCGTGCTCCTTGCGCTCGTGCAGGGCGCGACGGTGTGCATCAGTACGTCACCGGCACGGGCGCCTCCTACATGGGCGAGAACCTCCGGGCAGTGGGCACATTCGGTCCGAGTGACGTCATGGGGATGGCCACGGTCGTCGCATTCGGGCTTCTGGCCGCTGCCGCGTACGCGCTATGTCCTTCCTGCGGCGCTCCCCGGTGGCTGCGGGTCTGCGCCGGCCTCGCCGCCGCCCTGCTGGTCGTACCGCTCGCGCTGTCCTTCAGCCGGGGCGTGGATCGCCACCGTGGCGGGCGCCCTGGCAGTGATCGCCCTGGCCGGACGGCGGCGCGCCATCGGCACGCTGGCGATGCTGTGTGCGGCCGGGGTCGTGCTGGTCGGCGGCTTCGGTGTCGGCTCGCAGATGATGTCGCAACGGCTCACCAGCATCACCGAGGTGACCGGGCACCCGACAGGTCGGTCAACGACCGGTACACCATGTGGCCGCCGCTGCGGGCATGTGGCGCGAACAGCCGGCGACAGGTGTGGGCCTCAAGGGCTTTCCGGCGCACCGCGACGGGCACGCCTCCATCGGGCTCTCCGGGGCAGTGACACCGCGGGCGCCGGCCAGGACTTCAGGAAGCAGCCGTTGCTGTCCCCACAACATGTATCTGCTCGTGCTCGGCGAGCAGGGCCTGACCGGGTTCATCTGTCTGGTGGGCACCTGGGGCGCTCCTGGCCGGTGCGGTACGCAGGCTGGTCCGCACCCGGGGACGCAGGACGCGGCCGCCGACTGCGGTCTCGCCGCCGTGGGGCTGATGACCTGGCAGGCCGTCGACTTTCTTTACGCGGACATCGGCGGGCCCTCCACCGTACTCACCGGGATCGTGCTCGGTCTGGCCGCCTGGTGGGCGCTGGAGCTGCCGGAGCAGGCGGCTGCCGTATGAGCCGTACCGATACCGGGACGGCCGGGAAGGTGGCGGCCCTGCAGTCGTCCGTCGCCGGCAGGGCCGCGCCCGCCCACGCGCCCTCGCCCGGCGGACCCGGTGACCTCGTCCGGCCGCCTCGCCGCCGGCCGCCGCACAGACGCCGCGCGGTCCGGCCGGCGGCGACGGAACTCCGGGCTCGGACGGTTCCTGGCCCGCGCCGCAGCCGTCACTGGCGCGCTGACTGTGATCGGGGCGCTGCTCGGACTCGTACGGGACCAGGCCATCGCCCGGCTCTTCGGCGCGAGCGGCGCGAGCGACGCGTTCATGATCGCCTGGACCGTTCCCGAGATGGCGGCCACGCTGCTGATCGAGGACGGGACGGCACTGCTGCTCGTCCCGGCCTTCAGCCACGCGCTGGCCCGCCGAGCCGCCGCCCACGGTGACGTCCTCGGGCCCGACCCCGTCCGGGCACTGGTGGCCGCCACCCTCCCCGGCTCTTCGCCCTGCTCGCCTGCACCGGCGGGCTGCTGGTCGTCGGCGCCGGCCTGGTCGTCGGCGTTCTGGCACCCGGCCTGAGCGATCCCGGGCTCGCGGTGGACTGCACACGGCTGACCGCGGTCACCGTGCTCACCTTCGGAGTCACCGGATACTTCAGCGCGGCCCTGCGCGCCCACCGCAGCTTCCTGCCGCCCGCGGGCGTCTACATCGTGTACAACCTCGGCATCATCGGCACGACACTCGTACTGCACGCACGCTGGGGCGTGCCGCCGCGGCGGGGTCGCCGTCGGCAGTGTGCTGATGATTCTGGCTCAGCTGCCCACCTTCACCCGGCTGGTGCTGCCCCCGCTCCTGGCGCAGGCCGCGAATCGCCGGCCGGGGCGGGAGCGAGAGCGTTCCCCACTGCTCGGTGCCACGCTCCTCGCGCCCGTGGTGCTGTTCGTGGTGAGCCGCCAGTCGCAGGTTCTCGTCGAGCGGTTCCTCGCCTCGTCCCTGCCGGCCGGGGCCATCTCCCATCTGAACTACGCGCAGAAGATCGCGCAGATGCCGATGGTTCTGTCCCTGATGATCTGTACGGTCACCTTCCCGGTCGTAGCCGAAGCGATGGCCGCCGGCGACCGGGAGCGGGCCCGCCGACAGGTCGAACACGACCTCGCCCTGGCCGCGATAATCGTACTGCTGGGGACTGCCGCCGTCCTGGGGTACGCGTCCCAGATCGTCGAAGTCCTCTTCCAGCGCGGCGCGTTCGACGCCCAGGACGCCGGGGCCACGGCCGGCGTCATGCGGGTCTACGCGCTCGGGCTCTGGCCACTCGCTCGTCGGGGCGCTGTGCCGGCCGTACTTCTCCGTCGGCCGGCCCACCTGGTACCCGCTCCTCGCGATGGCCGTCGGACTGCTGGTCACCACCGGTTCGGGGCTGGCTCTGACCGAGCACTTCGGCGTCAACGGCATCGCGGCGGCGAACGCCATCGGCATCAGTACCGCGGCACTGCTGATGCTCCTGGGCCTGGGATCGCGTGCGGTCGCCATCCGGGTGCGCGCCGTCACCGCCTCACTGGGCCGGCTGGCCGCCGCCGCGGCCGTGGCCGGTGCGGCGGGCGGATTCGCGGCCCCGCGGTGGCCGATCCCGTACTCAGCCTGGCACTCGGCTGCCTCCTGGTCCCCGCCGTCTTCCTCCTCACCGGACTCGCGCTCAGAGCTCCCGAAGTCGTTCATCTGCTGGCACTCACCCGACAGAGGTTCCTTCATGGCCGCTGACACATCGGCGCCCGGCGCCGACCCGTCCGCACTCCCCGCAACCCCATCACGCACCCCAGCCGTGGATCCTCACCTACCACTCGGTGGCCGACCCGGCAGACGATCCCTACGGCATCACGGTCTCCGCCGAACGCCTGGACCAGCAGCTCACCTGGTTGCGCCGGCGGCGTCTCACCGGCGTGGGGATCGCCACGCTTCTGCGGTCACCCGCCGCCGGACGGCGCGGGCTGGTCGGACTCACCTTCGACGACGGGTACGCCGACTTCCTCCACGAGGCCCTCCCGGTACTGCGCAGGCACGGCTGCACGGCGACGGTGTTCGTCCTGCCCGGCAGGCTGGGCGGATCCAACGCCTGGGACCCGCTCGGGCCGCGCAGGGCCCTGCTGAGCGAAGAGGAGATCCGGACCCTCGCCGAAGCGGGCATGGAGATCGGCTCGCACGGTATGCGGCACCAGGATCTGACGGAGCTCGGCGATGACGAACTGCGGCTGGAGACACACCGCAGCAGGGATCTGGTCCAACACATCACCGGTGCCGCACCACAGGGATTCTGCTATCCGTACGGCACCGTCAGCCCGCGGGTGATCGACTCGGTACGCGATGCGGGTACGCCTACGGGTGCGCCCTCGCACCCGGCACTCTGCTCGGTCCGCTCGCACTGCCCCGTACCCACATCAGCCACGCCGACCGTGGGATCCGGCTCCGCGCCAGGACCTGCGCCACCGGCTGCGGCACCGGGCGGACCCCGGCCCCGGGAGAGCCGGTGAAGGCCCTGCACATCATCACCGGCCTCGGGATCGGCGGCGCCGAGCAACAGCTGCGGCTGATGCTGCGTCACCTGCCGGTGCCCTGTGACGTCGTGACGCTGACCAACCCGGGCGCGGTGGCCGAAGGGCTGCGCGCCGACGGCGTGCGGGTCACCCACCTCGGCATGAAAGGCAACCAGGACCTCACGGCCGTGCCCAGGCTGGTCCGGCTCATCCGCCGCGGTAGGTACGACCTGGTCCACACGCATCTGTACCGGGCCTGTGTGTACGGCCGGATCGCCGCCAGGCTGTCGGGCACCACCCGCGCCACGATCGCCACCGAGCATTCGCTGGGGCAGGCGGAGATCGAGGGCCGGCCGCTCACCCGCTCCACCCGTGCGCTGTATCTGGGCACGGAGCGGATCGGATCGGCGACGGTCGCGGTGTCCGCCACCGTCGCCGGACGACTGCGCGACTGGGGTGTACCGGCCCGGCGAATTCACCTTGTGCCCAATGGAATCGATGTGGACCTGTTCCGCTTCGACCCGGCTCGGCGGCGCGCGGCCCGCGCCGTCCTGCACGTACCCGAGGGCGCCTTCGTGGTGGGCGGCGTGGGCCGGCTCGTCCCGGGCAAGCGCTTCGACCTCCTGGTCAGGGCTGTCGCAGCCCTGCCAGGCGTCTGGCTCCTGCTGGCTGGGGACGGGCCGGAGAGCGGTCCGCTGCGTGCACTCGCCGCCGGACTCGGGGTCGCCGGCCGGGTCCGCTTCCTCGGCGAGTGCGGCACCGGGGAGACCTCATCCGGCGGCCCTGGGATCCCGTCGCTGCTGTGCGCCATGGACACCTTCGTCTCGGCGTCCCGCGAGGAGTCCTTCGGTCTGGCCGTCGTCGAGGCACTGGCCGCCGGGCTTCCCGTACTGCACAGTGCGTGTCCCGCCATCGACGATCTTCCCGCGGGCCGTGCGCCGGGCGCCACCCGTATCGCTCTTTCCGGTCCCGGCGGCTCCGCGGGTCTGCGGAACCTGCCGATCCCACCGAGCTCACCGTTGAACTGGCTGCCGCTCTGCGGCGGCACATGGCGGCGGGCACGCAGGCTGCCGCCGCCCCGGCCGTGGACCACTACGACATCAGGGTCAGCAGCGAGCGCCTCATGGGCGTCTACACCCGCGCCCTGGAAACCGTCCCCCGACCGAGAGAGCCACACATGACCGACTTGCCCGAGCAGCACCCGCCGTCCCCGGGCGGTTCAGCGAGCGCCGCCCCGCCCGCCCACTGCCCAGCTGGTGGCCGCTGCCGGTCTGTGTCCTGCTCGGCGCGGCGAGCGGACTCTCCTACGGCCTGCTCACGTCGTCCCAGTACGCGGCCACCAGCTACGCCGTAGTGGCCGCCGACAAGGGCACGGACCCTTCGGCCGCGCTCGGCTACGCGCAGTCGTACGGCAGGCTCGCCACCAGCGATTCGACCTCGCCTACGCCCACGGCGCGGCCGGCGAACCGGTGCGGGAGCTGCGTACCCACGTCCGGTCGGAGACCTCCCCGACTCGCCCATGATCGCGATCACCGGTACCTCCGGCGATCCGCGCAGGGCCGCGGACATCGCCAACGCCGTCACCGAGGCCGTCGTCGTCAGCAGCACGCATGTCGCCAAGGACACACGGGTCAAGCTGCTCAGGTTCGCCCACGCCGTCCCGCCGGCCGAACCGGTGTCCCCGTCCGTCCCCATCGGGGTGGCAGTGGGGGCGAGCGCGGGCGGGCTGACCGGCGGTCTCGTCCTCCTCGTCCGGCCACGGCCGGACGGCCGGCGCAGTCGGGTCCAGGTGCCGGGCCCGGCACATGGCGCTCCGGCCCCGCCGTTGACGCACGGGAGCTCGTACGATGACCGCACGACAGCCCCGGGCCTCACCGTCACGCTCTGCCGTGACCCGCGGGAGTTCGCCGCGCTCGCGGCTCCATGGGACACGCTGCACCGCCGCTGCTCCACCTCGACCCGTTCCAGAGCCATGCCTGGCTCCATTCCTGGTGGCTCTCGTACGGGGCCGGGGCAAACTCCGCGTCGTGCTGGCCCGTCGCGGCACCCGGCTGATCGCGGCGGCGCCCTGATGCTCGTACACCGCCCGATGCCGCTTCTCGTACCGATGGGCGGGGCGATCTCCGACTTCTTCGACATCCTCGTGGACGACGAGCATACGAAGGAGGCGGTCGTGGCCCTGGAGCGCGGCCTGGACCGCGCCGCCCGGCACGCGGTGATCGACCTGCGGGAGGTGCGGCCCGACGCGTCGGCTCAGCTGCTGTACGGCCTCTGGTCCGGGGCCCGGACCAGGCTCACGGATTCGACCTGCATGGAGTTGCCCGCCGAGCCGATCGGCGCCCTGCTCGGGCGTATGGCGGCTTCGCGGGCGCAGCGGGTGCGGGCCAAACTGCGCAAGATCGACGCCCTGCGGATCGAGTGCCTGCCAGTGCCCACGGAAGGTGTCGCGGATGCTGTCGGCCACCTGCTGCGGCTGCACGAGCTCCAATGGCGTGGCCGCGGGGCAACGCCGAGCATCTCAGGCCCCGTTTCGCCGAGCATCTGGTTCGCGCGACAGGGCGGATGGTGCACGACGGCGAGGCATCGGTCACCGAGTTCCGCCTGGACGGTGAGGTGGTGGCAGCGAACCTGTCGCTCCAGTCCGGCCATCTGACCGGTGGCTACCTCTACGGCGCCCACCCCGCACTCAGGGAGAAGAAGGTGGACGTGGCGACGATGCTGCTGCGCGAGGTGTCGCAGCAGGCCGCGGAGACGGGGCGCACGGTGCTGAGTCTGCTGCGCGGCTCGGAGCAGTACAAGAACCACTGGGCGCCCGTACCTGTCGTCAACCAACGGCTGTTGCTGGCCTGTTCGGCGCTGGAACCGGCGCTGCGGCTGCGCCGGACACAGCTGGCCGCGCGGGAGCGGGCAGCGGCGGTGGTGAAGAGCCGACTGCCCGCGGCGCGCGACTGGCAGCACCGGCTGAGCGCTCTGCCCGCCATCAGCCGCGGATAGCCCGGGAGATAACTTTACGCCGATCCGTTACCGTACGACGATTCTCGCGTTGTCAGGATATGTCGGCCGCACATGATGCAGCCGGTTCGGAACCTCTCAAGGAGAACTGATGTCGCGCATCTCGAAGGCAGCCGCAGTCATGGCCGGGGCCGGGGCCCTGCTCGCCGGCGGTGCCGGTCTGGCTACCGCCGACGCCGGAGCGGAGGCTGTCGCCGCCCACTCCCCGGCGTCGGTTCGGGCAACGCCGTCCAGGTGCCCGTCCACATCCCGGCCAACGTCTGCGGCAACACGGTGAATGTCATCGCGCTGCTGAACCCCGCCTTCGGCAACGTCTGTGTGAACACGTCGGACAGCCACGCCGACAAGGGTGACCACGGCTACGGCGGCTGATTCCCGTACCGGACCGGTCGGGGCCCCTCCTCCGGGAGAGGGGCCCCGCTGTCTGCTCCGGCGTTCCTGCTCCGTGTCAGACGTAGCGGTAGAGATGGCTGTGATCGAGGAGTTGCGAGGGCGCCACGTCCCAGGGAGGCATCGGTTCGTCGAGTGCGAAGACCCGCCCGCTCTGCGGATCGGAGGCGGGCAGCCTGTGTGCGGGCAGATAGCGGGAGCTGGGGTGCGCCTGCTGCCAGCGCGTCCAGAGCAGATCCACAAAGGCGTGGTGCAGCCAGAAGACCGGGTCGTTGGGTGAAGCTGCGCCCCCATCGAACCACCGATCCAGCGGTGCACCTCGTTGTGGTTGGACATCCCGCGTTCTGCCTTGATTGCCCACCCCTCGAGCCTGTTGCGGAAGCCGGTGGTGCTGATGCTGCTCCACGGCCCGGCATCGTAGACGGGATCGCTCAGTGCCCGGTCACGTCCTGCTGGCTCGGCAGCGTGACGGGTGCGGACGGCCGGCCGAAGTTGCGCCGGAGGAAGTGGTCCTCGGTGATCCCGGCGCCGATAGTCCAGTTGCCCGTTCCATAGGCGAAGGGACCCGTCATGACCTGCCGGTCGCCCGCGCGTCCGTTGCCGCCCAGAAGGTCCTCCGCCCAGAGGGAGGCGGCCGGCGTGCTGTCCTGCGTCCAGTCCCAGTAGGGAACCGAAACGCCCGCGTCGACGGACTGGAGGGCCTTCTCGAACTCCAGCAGATATCTGCGGTGCCACGGAAGGAAGGAAGGGGTCATATGGGCGGGACGCGGCCGGTCCTCGGCATCGGTGACGTAGAACTCCTGGTGCATGGTGACGAACTCGTCGTACCGTCCTGAGCGCTTGAGCTGCAGGATCGCTTCCACCAGGCGCTTCTTCTCGGTGCGCGTGAGATCGCGCTGATTCTTGCGGCTGTACACCCGTGCTCGTCCTTAGGGTTTCAGATGCTGTGCGGGAGGCGCTGGACAACTGGGCGGAGCCGAGTTCGTCGACTGCCGCTCGGGCCGTCTCGAGCAGTGTCGGGAACGACTCGTAGTGGTTGACGCTGCTGAGGTAGCTTCCGTCGGCGCGCCGCATCACATGGAGCGGTCTGCCGTCGATGTGTGCGGTGACGTCCGGCGGGCCGCCACGGCCGCCGCCCGCCCGGCTCGTACCGGGCCGCCGGTCCGCCGGCCGGCACAGTCCCACGGATGTTCCGGCCGCGGTACGACTCGGCGAAGTGCTCCGGCTCCGTACCGGCGTTCCTCCCGACGGCCCACCCTCCCGCACCATCGCCGCCGCTCTGCGGGCTGCGGACGAGCACGGGCGCGAGTGCGCCGGCCGTAGCTGCGATCGCTCCCACCGTGAACGCGCCGCGCAGCACCAGCCGGCGGGTGGGCACATGTGCCCGTACTTCTGTGCGGGCCGTATCGCTAGTCGCATCCATGGGCGTATCCGCCTGTCTCTCGTCCGCGCTTCCGGGATGTGTTCGGTCCCGGAGTTGACAACGAGACGATGCGCCATCGGTTCTCGTATGCCCGGCTGCGCCACCGCTCGCGCCGTGAATCACGCGACCGTGGAAATCAACGGCCCGTACGGCCGCGTCGGCACCGCCGCCGCATGGATGGGGCGAGCATGGCCGTCCCAACTCCCGGAGGTTTTCGCGCATGAACGTGCCGATGCAGATGTCGACCGGCCGTGTGCGACGGGCGGCGGACGTTGATCTCGCCGACCCGTCGTTCTGGCGGCTGCCGCGGTCCGAACGGCTGCTGGCGTTCGCGCTGCTGCGGGAGCTGGACTCCCGGTCCGCTTCACTGCGCGCACGGGCCGCTCACGCACTCCGTTCTACGCGCTGGTGAAGCACGCGGACGTGAAAGCGGCCAGCCGTATGCCGCAGGTCTTCGCCAGCGCACCGGGGCCACCACCCCGAACCCGCCCGCTGGGCCAAGGCTGTGTTCGGGAACTCCATGGTCAATATGGACGGCGCCGAACACGCCGGGCTGCGCAGGATCGTCTCCCGCGCCTTCACTCCGCGTCTGCTCGCCGCCGCCGAGGAGAACATCACCGCCGTCGCCGGACGGCTGGTGGACGAGGTGATCGCGGAACGCCCCGGCGACTTCATGCCGTCGGCCGCCTCCCGGATGCCGTTCGAGGTCATCTGCGACCTGATGGGCATCCCCGGTGACTGCCGTGCCGAGATCGCCGCCCAGATCGATCACGCGTCGCAGCACGTCGGAGTCCGGCGCCGGGGCCGCGCCAGGCTGCGGATCCCCGGCCGCGGGCTGCGTTCCCTGGCCCGGATGCAGATCGTGATGGCGAAGCTCGCACGGGAGCGCCGTCGCAATCCCCAGGACGATGTCATCTCGGCCCTGGTGTGCGGACATCGACGGGCAGGCGCTGTCCTCCCAGCAGTTGGGCGCGTTCTTCTCCCTGCTGCTCGTGGCGGGGTGGAGACCACCCGTAACGCGATCGCCCACGGGATGGCGCTGCTGACCGCCCACCCGCAGCAACGTGCCCTCCTCGAGTCGGACTTCGACCGGTACGCCGACGGCGCGGTGGATGAGATCGTCCGCCACTCAACGCCGATCATCCAGTTCCGCCGCACGGTCGAGGCCGAATGCGCACTGGGCGGGCGCATCTTCCTGCCCGGCGAGAAGGTGGTGCTTCTCACACGTCGGCGAACCGCGACGAAGAGGTCTTCGCGGAACCCGACGCGTTCGACATCACCCGGTCGCCCAATCCTCATCTGGGATACGGCGGGGCGGCCCCATCACTGTCTGGGTGCGCATCTGGCACGGCTCGAGATGAAGGCGATCTTCCAGGAACTACTCACCAGGCTGGGCGATCTGAGGACGGTGGGCGATCCTCGCTGGTCGACTCGAATTTCGACAACCGCGTTCGCTCTCTGCCTTTCGCTTTTACCTCCGCCGTCGATCGTCTCTGAATTCCGGCCCTTCACTCACCCGAATGCACCGGATTGTGTCACCACACTTCACAAATGGGCCAATTCCGGCATTCGGTCGGCTCATTTGTCAAGGCGTCTCCCTATTGTCGAATTCGTTGGAGGTACGCCGCAATTCCAGGAGGAGCCCGTGCCCGCACCGCGCCGTATCACCAGGATCTGCATCGGAACGGCTGTGCTCGGTCTCCTCGTCGGCGGTGCGATCGCCGGCCGGAGCACAGCCGGCTCCGACACCACCGACAAGGGTGCCACCCGGCCCGGCGCGGCCGGCTCGGCCAGCGCCGTAGGTGCCTACCTGGACTACGGGCCCGCCGGGGTACGGCGCATGGCTGAACTGTCGCGCTGGCTCGGTGGGACGGAACTGCGCGTCGGGCACAGCTATCTGCCGGGCGATCTGTGGGTGAACATCGAGGGCAGCCCGGAATTCCTGCGCTCCTGGGCCCACTGGCGGCGGGGAGCCGCTGACCGGATGTTCGTACTCAACACACCCATGCTGGAGCGGAACGAGGGCCATGTCCCCGATGCCGAGGTCCGCGGAATACTGCGTGCGGGCGCCGACGGCGAATACGACGAGCACTTCCGGAAGCTGGCCGAACGCCTGGTCTCGCTCGGCATCCCGGACACGGTGATCGTCCTCGGCTGGGAGATGAACGGCACGACGTACACACATCGCTGCGGCCCCGATCCCACTGCGTGGAAGGCCTACTGGAGCCGCATCGTCAGCACCATGCGTGAGGTTCCCGGCCAGCAGTTCCGCTTCGACTTCGCTCCGAGCCGCGGACGGGATGCCGTGCCCTGGACCGAGTGCTATCCCGGCGACGACGTCGTGGACATCATCGGCATGGACTCCTACGACCAGCCCCGGCACTGAGCTTCGACGACCAGGTGAACGAACCGTACGGTCTCCGGAAGCACATCGACTTCGCGGCGGAGCACGGCAAGCCGGTCTCGTATCCCGAGTGGGGCCTGTTCCGTAATGGCGACAACCCCGAGTACATGCGTCGCATGCTGGAGTGGATCGACGAACACGAGCCGGTGTACCAGACGATCACCGACTACTGCCCGCACGGTGTGTGGCAGTGCGCCGACAACCCCGAGTCCTCACGGGTGTTCCGCGAGGCGCTGTCCCGCGAGACGCCCTCCGCCGTCCCCACCTCCGCCGGCTAAGCCGACGCCGACCGCGTCGGCGCCGGATCCCAACCGGCGCGAGTGGTGCGTCACCGTGCCGCTGAGCGAATGGTTCGGCCGGTGGGTGTCGGACCGCGAGCTCTGTCTGCAGCGGTAGGGAACGCGCTACTGCTGCCCCGTCACGGCCGGGACGGGCGACTCGTCCGTACGCTCCACCGTCCCTCGGTGCGGGTGAGGTCGATGGGATGGTCGAAGCACTTGCTCACCCGGTCGCCGGTCATGCCGCCCTCGTCGAGGCGATCGGCCGCGGCGACGGCAGTACGGCAAGGGACACCCTGCGGTGCGAGCCGAGGCAGACGCTCGGTCAACTGCACGCCCTGTGAGACAGAGGCCGCTCCCGGACCGTGCCGCTGAGGACCTGGGCCGCTGATGACCTGGGCCGCCATCGGGCTGATGCCCCGTAGCGTCGGACCACGGTCTGTCGTTCTGTCGGGTACACAAGTGCGATGGGCGGCACGGTCCACGCCGGACCCCGCTCTTCGTGCCGGCACAGTCGCCCGTCGGCGGCTACGACAGAGGGAGCGCAACGTGAAGAAGACAGTCGGGTGGGCCCAGGACGGCGACGACTGGACGATCACCGTGAACGGCACCGTCTACCGCGCCATCGAGTCCCCGGACGGCGGGCGGGTGCAGAACTACCTGGTGCAGGGCAACGATCTGAGCATCCAGTGCCCCAGTCTCGGACGCGGGCTGGGCGCCATCCGCGCGCACGAGTCCGAGGTCTGACGCACGGCCGGCCCGCAGCGGGGAGCCCGCTGCGGGCTGTGTGGGTGTTGCCGTCGGGGCTACTTGGGCATGAGGACCGTGTCGATGATGTGAACGGTCGCATTGGCGGTGGGCACGTTGCCGCACACCACAGCGGCGCTGTCGTTGACCTTGTAGGACTCGCCCGACCCGGATGTGGTGAGCATGCCCTTCTGGAGGGTTTCGTAGGAGCCCTTCTCCAGCTGCTTCGGGGCAAGCTTCTGGCCCACCACATGGTAGGTAAGGATCTTGGTCAGGGTCGCCTTGTCGCTGAGGACCTTGTCCAGGTCGGCCTTCGGGATCTTGGCGAAGGCGTCGTTGGTCGGCGCGAACACCGTGATGTTCTCCGCGTTGTTCAGCGTGTCCACCAGACCTGCCTTCTTCACCGCCGTCACCAGGGTGGACAGGGCCGGGTTGTTGGAGGCTGCCGTGGCCACCGGGTCCTGGGCCATGCCGTCGAAGCTGCCCGCACCGTCTGCGGGCACCCCTGCACAGGCCGGGCCGAACGGCTTGTCCGCAGGCATCGCCTCGTCCGCGGGCGCCGGCTCCTGCGGGTGGCCTCACTCGCACTGGCCTTGGTGTCGGATGCCTTGTCGGAGCTGTCGTCCGAGCACGCCGTAAGTGCCAGCGGCAGCATCACTGCGGCGACGACGGCAACGGCTGCGCGGCGGTGGCGAAGGGCGTTCATGGTGTTCTCCTCGGTTGATTTTCGATGAACTGCAGGAGTGGGAAGAAAGTTCGGTTGGAGCGGTCACTCGACGGTGACGACGACCGAGTGCCGGCCGCTCGCACCGTCCGGAACCGTCCGGGTGCGCTCTTCGGTCTGGACCTCGCCGGTCCGGTCCGTGGCCCGGACGGTGAGGGTGTGTCCGCCCGGAGTCGCCTTCCAGGGAAGGTCCACTGCCGCCAGGTGTCGACGGTGCACTCTCCGGCCAGCTGCGCCGGCTGCCAGGGCCCTCATCCACACGGATCTCGACCTTGTCGATGCCGCGGTGCTGCGCCCAGGCAACCCCGGCCACCATGACCGTGCCGGCCCCGGGCCGGCCGAAGGACTTGGGGTATCGATACGGGACTGGGTCTTGACCGGGGCTTCGCGGGCCCAGTCGCGCTTCACCCAGTACGGGTCGTAGTCGTCGAACGTCGTGAGTTCGATGTCCTCGATCCACTTGCAGGCCGAGACGTAGCCGTACAGACCGGGGACGAGCATCCGGACGGGGAACCCGTGGTCGAACGGCAGCGGTTCGCCGTTCATACCGAGCGCGAGCATCGCGTCGCGGCCGTCCATGACGTCATCGACCGGCGTCCCAAGGGTCATACCGTCCACGGAACGGGCGACCAGCTGATCGGCGGGGCCGCCCCTGGACGGCGGTTTCACTCCCGCCTCCTTCAGGAGATCGGCCAGTCGCACGCCGATCCACCGCGCATGCCCGGCGTAGGGACCGCCGACCTCGTTCGACACACAGGTGAGTGTGATCTCCCGCTCGACCAGTGGACGGTTCAGCAAGTCCCGGTAACTGAAGGACAGTTCACGGCTCACACCCCTTCCGTGAATGCGCAGCCGCCAGCTGCCCGCGTCGACCTCGGGCACCACGAGGGCGGTATCCACCCGGTAGAAATCCTTGTTGGGCGTGGTGAAGCTGCTGATGCCCGGCACATGGAGCTGTGCATCGGCCGGGATCAAACCCGCCGGGGAGCCAGGGGCCGGCAGCCGAACGGACGAGCGCGAGGCGACCGCGTCCCGGCCCCGGTTGCTGTCCAGGACGCGCCCCAGTGCGCCTGCCCCGGTGGACGCGGCGGCCGCCGCGGTCGCGGCGATCACAAAGCCCCGCCGGTCCCAGCCGGATGCCGGCTCCGCCGCGACCGAGGGCCCGCCCCGCGCCCAGCCTGCCGGCCAGCACGTAGAGCACGAACACTCCCGCCACCGCACCCACCAGCGACGGAGCCCCGTCCACGAAGCCGGTCGAATCCGGCCGGCTCACCGCCGCTGCCGCACCGACCAGGCCGAAGACAAGCACGGCCGCCGATCCGCAACGCCGGTAACGCAGCGCCAGGACACCCACGGCCAGGGCGAACAGGCCCAGCACCGCCACGATCCCCAACTGCAGGACGAGCTTGTCGTTCGTCCCGAAGTTACGGATCGCCCAGTCCTTCACACCGGCGGGCGTACGGTCGATCGCCGCGCCGCCCACCGCCGCCACCGGGCCGGCCTGCGGACGTACTGCCGCGGCCGCGAGCCCGGCGGCCATGAGCGCCGCGAAGGCGGCCAGCAGCCCGCTGAGCGCTGCCGAGGCGTTGCGGGCCAGGGTTGTCCGGGAGATCGTCACGCCTGTTGTTCGGCGCCCACCACCTGGCGGATTGGTCGGTCACCCGATCAAGTGAGAAAATGCGGTCAGGTGCCACCCGGGACGGATCCGCCGGGCCCGGATCCGTCCCCGTCCCGCTCCTCTCCCGTTCGGTGGGCCAGATCCTGAAGAGCCGGCACACCGCCGCCGGTGAACAGCGTGCGCCCCATGGCGATGCGACGCTCACGCACGGGGCCCGGCGCCGTCAGGGCATCCAGTGACTGGACCATCTCCCAGGGGTCTCGCGCGTAGTCAGTGAGGCCTCGCTCCGCCATCCGGCGGATGCCGTCCTCCCGTGCCCCGGAATGGGCCGGTATCCCACCACCGGTACCCCGACAGCCAGCGCCTCGAGCGCTGTCTGGCCCGCCGCGTTGTCGATGAGAGCGCTGGAGGCCGCCATCAGCCCTGCCATGTCCTGGACCCAGCCCGCCGCGAGAACATGCCCGGTCCCTGACACCTCCCGGCGCAGGCGTGCGTTTTTCCCGCAGAGCACAACCGGCCGGTATCCGGCAGCTGCCACCAGCCGGGCGGTCTGCGCCATATGGGAGCCCGCGCCCCACGCACCCGCCGAGATCAGCACCGGTGGGCGCCCGGTGCGCCGAGGCGCCGCTGCCAGTCCCCGCTCCCGGCGCCGGGCGAGGAACCCGGGGCCACCAACGGGCCGGAGACGACCGCCGGGCGTCGTATCTGATGCTGCACCTGGCGTGCCAGATCGGACGTGAGACACAGGTGCAGGTCGTTGCCGGGGTGCAGCCACTGGCGGTGCAGGGCGAAGTCGGTGATCAGGACGGCACTCGGCGCCGTCAGCGCACCGCGTGCGCGGAGCCGGCCGGTGAGCTGGGCGGCAAGGTGGAAGAGGGGCACCACGACGTCCGGCCGCTGCTGGGCGACCAGATCGAGCAGGCGCCGCTCCGCGAGGGCGGCCAGCGGCGAACTGCCGGGCCGCGGGCCGCTTCCGGAGCGGAAAACGCCGCGTACAGGCCCGCGTAGACGGCAGGCACATGGCAGATGACCGTCCGGTAGAAGGAACGCACCCCACTGCCGATTCCGGGCGGCAGCAGATCGAGGACATCGGCCGTCACCGTCTGCTCTCCTTCGGCTTCCAGCCTGCGGGCCAGTTCCGTGGCCACCGCGTGATGGCCCGACCCCATGCCGGCACTCAGCAGGAGATAACGTCCCCGCCCGGTTTTCACGGCGACTGCGCTCCGGGCGGGCGCGGGCAGCTGCCCAGCCCGGCAGCGAGGTGCGCCTGCTGGCGGAGGTAGGGACGCATGATCACCTCTGACATCGACGAGTCCCGGAGCTTTCACCGGGAATATGACCGAATGAGTCTTTTCCACTCTGCCGGTGTGTATGAGGTTTTGCCTGGGCAGGCTCGGGCTACTCCTAACCCACGGCGATGACACAGGGAGATGCCATGGCACGCGTTCCGGATACGGCGCATCACGACGCCCCGGTTCGCGATGGGCTGGGCAGCCGTGGCACTCCCGCGGGTGTAGCCCTGGTGACCGGCGCGTCCTCGGGCATCGGAGCCGCCGTCTCACAGCGGATCGCCGCCGAGGAAGGCTGGCAGCTTCTGGTCAGCGGCCGCGATCGCAAGAGACTGAACGATGTCGCTGCGCTGACTTCTTCCACGGCGCTGCGCGCGGACCTGATGACTCCGCAGAGCACGGAGCGGCTGGTCAGGGACGCGCTCGAGACCGCCGGCCGTATCGACGTGCTCGTCGCAGCGGCGGGAGTGGGCTGGGCCGGTTCCTTCCACTCGATGCCGGCCGCTGCCGCCGACCGGGTCCTGACCGTGGACCTGGTCTCGGTCGTCCACCTGGTACGGCTCGTACTGCCGCACATGGTGGCCGCGGGCCGGGGCACATCGTCCTGATCGGGTCGGTGGCGGGATGCCTGGGTGTCCGTGGCGAGGCCGTCTACTCAGCGGCGAAGGCGGCGGTCGCCACCTTCGCCGATGCGCTGCGTTACGAACTGGAGGGAACCGGCGTGCGGATCACCCATGTGGTGCCGGGAGTGGTGGATACCCCGTTCTTCGAGCGCCGAGGCATGCCGTACACGCGTTCGCGGCCCCGCCCGATGTCACCGGAGCGGGTCGCCGACGCGGTCTGGGAGGCTCTGCTGACCGGACGCGACGAGTGTATATCCCCGGCTGGCTGCGCCTGCCGGGCTATGTCCGCTCGGTGGCCCCGCGCTCTACCACCGGCTCGCCGCCCGCTTCGGCTGATCAGCAGCGGGGTGAATGTCCTCACCGCGGTTCTGGCACTGTTGGCGGCCCTCGCCAATGGCGCCGCATCCGTGCTGCAACGACGGGCCGCCGTGGAACAGGTGAATCAGGAGACGGCCGACGGCAGACCGGGGCGGGCCGGGCTCTGCGCCGGCTGGTTCAACTGCTGAAGCGCCCCTTCTGGCTGGCGGGGCGGCGGCGCTCGGTTTGTCCACGCCTTGCAGGCGGGGCTCTGGCGGTCGGCAGTCTGGCAGTGGTCCAGCCACTGCTGGCAAGCGAACTGCTGTTCACCCTTCTGCTCGGCAGCGCGGTCTTCCACCATCGTCCGGGCGGCTGGACGTGGTTGTCGTTCCTGATGCTCGCGGTGGGACTGGCACTCTTTCTGGCCGCCGCCGCACCCTCGGCCGGTGAGGCGACCGGTGATGCCGGCCGCTGGGTGCCGGCCGGCATCTCGGCAACGGTGGCAGTGGTCGCGCTGACGGCGCTCGCCCGTACACTCCGCGGCGCCGCACGCGCCGCGGTGCTGGGCTCTGCGACGGCCGTCTCGTTCGCCTGTACGGCCGCCCTGATCAAGGAGGTCACCGGCCGGATCCCGGACGGCGTAGCCGTGATCTTCACGACGTGGCACCTGTACGCCATGTTCTGCGCGGGCCTGGTGAGTCTGCTGCTGCTGCAGGGCACCCTGCGCGCCGGGACGCTGGCCGCTTCCCAGCCGGCACTCACGCTCGGGGACGCGCTGGTGAGCGTGGTTCTGGGGTGGGCACTGTTCGGCGAACGGATCGCGCTGGGCCCGCACCTGCTGCCCGCGGCGCTCGGCGCGGGTCTGATCGCCGCCGGCACGGTGGGGCTGTCGCGTTCCCCGCGGTGGCAGGCAGCTGGGATTCGATTGCGTCGACTACGCGGCCACCTCCGCCCGGCAGCGGGCCGGCTGTCGGTACTGGTGACGATGGAGGGACGGAATCCCGATGAGCCGGCGCCCCACGCGCATCCCCGCAACGGCCCGTCTGCCACTTGCGGCGTCGGCGCTGGTGATGACCGCCCACACCGTCCCGGCCTGCACATGGCTGCCGGGTCTGCGCCGGGCGTACTTCCCGGCGCTGGCCGGGTTCGGACACCGGACCATGTCGCCCTCACCTTCGACGACGGACCGGACCCACGATCGACCCCGCTGTTTCTCGAGGCGCTGGACCGGCTGTCGGTGCGGGCCACCTTCTTCGTCCTCGGCGAAAGCCTTGTACGCCATCCCGGTCTCGGCCGCGAGATCGTCCGCCGTGGCCACGAACTCGCGGTCCACGGGTGGACGCACAGCCGCCGTGGCTGCCGGCCGTCGGCCGTGACATGCGCGAAGTCGCCCGCGCGATGGATGTCGTGCGTGACGTCTCGGGCACCCGGCCGCTCTGGTACCGGCCGCCGTACGGGATCCTGACCGGTGGCCGCTGGGCCGCGGCTGTGCACTGCGGGCTGCGTCCGGTGCTGTGGTCGGCCTGGGGCCGGGACTGGACGGACACCGCGACCGCCGAGTCGGTCCTGGCCACCGTGCGCCGCGAACTCGGTGGCGGTGGCACGGTCCTCCTGCACGACACCGACCGGATGGCGTCACCAGGATCCTGGCGGGCCACACTCGCGATGCTGCCCGACCTGATCGGCGGTTGCCGGGACGCTGGGCTGACCGTGGGCCCTCTCCTGGACCACGGCATCGCACCACAGCCGCCGGGCGCGGCGGGAGCCCACTCGTAGCAACTTCCCGGTGACGGTCATCCGGCGGCATGGCCCGGGTTACGTTTCGTGCGCCGGGCCGCCTTCATCTCGGCCTCGTACAAGTGGTCCTTACCCTCGACGAGTTCTCTGCGGGCCGCCCGTTCGGCTTCCTGGAACGGGCGGTAGTAGCCGGCGTCGTACTCCTCGACGATCTGGAACGTCCAGTGCCCGGGAATTACATCGCGGCCGAGCATCTCCTGCTCGATGCGGTCGGCATAGTCGTGGTGGCCCGCTACGTGCAGGAGCCGCACGGCTTCGTCCAGGCAGAGGTCGGCACTGCCCGTCAGCTGATGGAATTCGTACAGCGCGCCCGTGCGCGCTCCGTCGTCTCCAGGGCTTTTGACAGCACCCCGAGGGCTTCCACCGTGATGTCGGTGACTCCACGGGGCGGCGGTGCCGCGGGTCGGGGAGGTCATGATCAGCAGTCATGTGTCGTCTGTTCCCCGCCGGGCCGGTCCCCAACGAACTACTGGACGGCAACTTGTGATCGGGCACCCCACTGGCCGCTTGCCGTTCGCGCGCACTGGTGAGCGAGATCTGCCGGGCTCACTCCGCGGGTTGCCGCTTGCCCACTGTCACCCCCACTATGGAGGTCTCATCCGGAGGTCATATCATCCGGAGGTCGTCTCATCCGGCCACGATCGGCCGGGGATAGAAGGGCGCTCCGTATGGTCAGGTACTTCGTGAACAGCGCCGACGATCTGGTTCCCGATGCGCTGTCCGGCTTCGCCCGTGCACACACGGACCTCGTGGCGTACGACGCCGCCGAAGGGCACTTCACGGCCCGGCACACAGCACAGGCCCGGCGAGTGGGCCTCCTTTCGGGCGGCGGGTCGGGGCACGAGCCGCTGCACGCCGGTTACGTCGGCGCGGGGATGCTCGACGCCGCCTGCCCCGGGCGGGTCTTCGCCTCTCCGCACAACCGGCAGATCCACCGAGCATCCCTGGCGGTCGCCAGGTCCGAGGGCGTGCTGCACATAGTCAAGAACTACACGGGCGACAGGATCAACTTCGGGATCGCGGCCGAGCGGCTCGCCGACCAGGGCATCGCGTGCGCACGAGTACTCGTCGACGACGACCTGGCCTCGGACTCCGAAGAGATCGCCGCCGGGCGCCGCGGCACGGGCGGCACGGTGCTGGTGGAGAAGATCCTTGGCGGCGCCGCCGACACCGGCATGGGGCTCGGTGAACTGGCGGAGCTCGGCACCTCCGTGGTGGGCCGGTGCCGGACGCTCGCAGCCGCCTCCGCCGCACACCACGTACCGAACACCGGCGAACCGGCGTTCACCCTGCCGGACGGGGAACTGGAATACGGCGTCGGGATCCACGGCGAACGCGCGAACCGCACACGGCCCCAGGGCGGCATGAGCGCGTTGGTCCAGGAGATGACGGAATCGCTCCTGTCCGCGCTGCGCCCGGGTGCCGGCGAGCCGGTAGTGGCCCTGGTCAACGGCCTGGGATCGGTCACCTCTGGAGCTGTACGGGATCTTCGGTGAGCTGTCGCGAGTGCTCGACGTGCACGGCATCCAGCCCGCCCGCCACCTCGTCGGGGACTACGTCACAGCACTCGACATGCGGGCTTCTCCCTGACCCTGCTGGTGGCCGACCCCGCCATGCTGGGCTTCTACGACGCGCCGGTACGCACTCCGGCGCTCCGCTGGTAAGGGGACAAGCCATGACTACGGCCGCTTTCGACGAAACGCTGACACTCGACTGGATGCATCATTTCGCCGGTTCGGTGCACGCCACCGAGGCCGAGCTGACCGCACTGGACCAGCGGGTGGGTGACGGCGACTTCGGGACCAACCTCGCCGCCGGGTCCAGGCCGCCCAGCGTCTGCTGGACGCAAAGGGCGAGGTGACCGGCTCCTCGGACACATTGGGGATCATGGCTACGGCCTTCCTCGACGAAATCGGCGGTACCAGTGGCCCTCTGTTCGGTCTGCTGTTCCAGGCGTTGAGCAGGGCCGCGGCTGCGTCCGGCCCGGTCTTACGACGACCGGGCTCGCCGAAGGCGCCGAACAGGGACTTGCCGCGATCCGCCGTGTGGGTGACGCCTCGCCCGGGGACAAGACACTGGTCGACGCACTGGCCCGGCCGCGGCGGCGCTGCGGGGCAGAAGGTACGCCGCCCGGCGCGGCGTTGGCCCTGGCTGCCGACGCCGCGTGGCAGGGAGTACGGGACACGGCCGGCCTGACGGCGCGCATGGGGCGGGCGAGCTATCTCGGTGACCGGGCGACGGGCATCGCGGACCCCGGGCGGTCGGAGTCGCCCTGCTCTTCGCCTCCGCCGCCGGCACGGTGCGCGCTGTCGCACCGTATCTGCCCCAGTGAGCAGCGGGTGCCGCCCGCGACCGCCCCGGTCCTGTGGTGGCGCCTACTCGCCGATGTGGGTGCGCGCCCAGTCCGTCAGCACCGGGTCGGCAAGGCTGTCGACCCACAGGTCGGCCCGCTGCGCGTCCCGCCCGGACGGGCATGGTCCGGTACCGAGAACGCGAAGGCCGGCCCGGCGTGCCGATTCCATGCCGGTGAGTGAGTCCTCCACAGCGAGGGCCTCTGTCGGCGGCACGCCGCAGAGACGGGCGGCGACGCTGTAGACATCCGGATGGGGCTTGGGCCGTACGTCTTCGCCGGCGACCACGACGTGGCCGAAACAGCTGAGGAGTCCGGCGCGGTCGAGGCAGGACTCCACCATCTCCCGTGGGCAGTTGCTCGCGACCGCGAGCGGGCGGTGGCGGGCGGCCAGCCGGACCAGGGCCGACGCACCCGGCATGGTGATGGGGTCCTCGTCGACCAGTGCGGTGAAGTGGCTGAGGAGTGCGTCGGTCAGGTCGTCGACCAGTTCCGGTTTCCCGGTCTCCTGGGCCATGAGGGCGCCGCACTCGACGTAGTGCACGCCCTTGGCCCGGTCCGCGAACCCGTCCGGGGCCTCAGGCCGAACAGGCGGAAGACCGTGTTGCGTGCTTCCTGCCAGTGGCGTTCCGTGTCCATCAGGGTGCCGTCGCAGTCGAAGACAATTGCGGACGGGGACCAGGAAAGGATGCGATGAGCTGTCATCTCTGCCCTCTCGGAAGTTGCACCGACCCGTTCGGTTCGCGGGTGCAGGCTGGTGCCGGGCGGTGGGTGATCCACGCGGCTGCTGGAATTGGCGATGTCATGGCCTTCTGTGACCACACACGACGTGGCTCAATATGCCGAGGGCGCCGCGACAGACGGCGTCCGTCATTTCCGGTCGAGCCCGAAAACATCGTGATGGTTACGTTAATTCGGTGACCCCGATTTCCGCAATCACCAATTCGAGTGCACGGGAATTCTCGACTGGGAAGGCGCGCCGGTTCCACGCATGGCCGACAGGTCGGCGTACGAAGATCCACCGGAACATCAACACGCATACTGAGCAGCGGTTTTGATACGTTCCGATGCCGATCGGGCCGGACGCCCGCTGCCCCGGGGCTCCCGCTCTTGTGTGCGTCAGATTGCACGTTCTAGCCCGCACGCGCGCACAGTCGAAGAATAATAAAATCCTCGCGCACCGCGACCACGCCCTCCATACGAGGGTGCGGATCATTCATGTCACGGTGATAGCACAAATGATCGAAGGTGGAACAAAGGTGCAGGACAGGGCGCGCGCGACCCGCAGAGCACTACTTGAATCCGCAGCACATCTTTTGTCGAACGGGGATACACGGGCACCAGTGTCAATGACGTGAGCGACCATTCGGGGCGTACCAGCGGAGCGATCTATTTCCACTACTCCAGCAAGGAGAAGCTGGCGCTCGCCGTCGTCCGTGACCAGTTCGCCACCTGGCCGCAGCTCGCCGCCCCTACACCGCCCCGGAATCCCCGCTGGAGAAGCTCGTCGTCCTCAGCTTCGACATCGCGCGGGCTCTGAGTGAGGACGTCGTGGCCCGCGCCGGCGCACGGCTGTGGGCGGAGCGGCACAGCATCGACGCCACCGTGCCCACCCGTTCGACGCCTGGACACCGGCTGCCACGCGGCTTCGCCGAGGCTCGGTCCAGAGGTGAACTGGCGCAGGGCGTCGAGCCCTCGGGCACGGCCGTCACGCTCGTATGCGCCTTCTTCGGGCTCTGCACCCTCACCGATGAAGCGATGGGCACGAGCGACTGGGGAGCCCGACTGGACCAGTGGTGGCGGCTCGTACTGAACTCCCTGCAGGCCGATCCGGACCCCACCGCTCTGCTCGCACGGGCGCGGACACGGATTCTCGCGCAGAAGGCCTGCGCTCTGCCCAGCAGGGCAGGGCAGAGCGGAAGCACAACGGGTGCTGTCCGAGCGAGCTGTGGCAGTGACTCGTAGGCTGGTGGGGAGCTGCCGCAACACCAGGATGCCCCGTCCGGGTGGTGGGGCAGCTGCCGCAACACCAGGATGCCCCGTCCGGACGCCCGCGCTCCGCGGGCACCGGTGCACCTGTGCCGGACTGGTGCCCGAAGTGCCTGAGGAACAGGAGACCGACCCCGTGCTCGAAGCAGATTCCTTCCCCGGCCGCAGGTACCGGCGGGACGAGTGCCGGAGGTGCCGCATGAGCGGGGAGACGCAGGTCGGGATCGTGCTGGTCTCGCACAGCGGGCCGGTGGCCGAGGCCGTCGTCCAGTTGGCCAGAGACCTTGCGGCCGGTGGCACGACCGCGCCGGTGGCCGCTGCGGGCGGTACCCGGGCGGAGGCCTGGGGACGAGCACGGAACTGATCGCGGAGGCAGCCAGGGCGGTCGACCGGGGGCCGGTGTCGCGGTGCTGGTCGATCTCGGCAGCGCGGTGCTGACCGTGAAGGCCATGCTGGCCGACGGCGACGAACTGCCGGACGGAACACGGCTGATGGATGCGCCGTTCGTCGAGGGTGCGATCGCCGCCCTGGTCACCGCGTCGGCGGGGGCGATCTGACTGCGGTGGAGGCCGCGGCCACGGATGCGTACGGCTATCGCAAGACCTGAGCGGCCGGCGCCGCTGCGGTCCTGCCCGTCTGTGCCGGACCGCAGCGGTTCGCCGGAGGCGCGTCAGGCCGCCGGAGCCTTTATGGCCGCGATCTCGATCTCCGCACGCCGGGTACTGCCGTTGACCGTCACCGCGAGCGTGATGGTGCCGGGTCGCAGCGCTGTGAGAGTGCCGGTGGCCGGGTCGAGTACCGCTGTGTGACGGTGGCGGGCGTCATCAGGGTCTCCGATGTGCACGTTCGGGGAACCCGTCCAGTCCGCGCTGAGCGGGAATGCCACCGGGACGGTCCGCGCGCCCTGGGTGAGGGTCGCCCCACCTTGACGCTCTGCCCCGCTCCGACCGCGCCCGGGGCGTCGAGCGTCAGCGCGTCCACATGGGCCCGCGTCTGGACGGAGACCCAGTCGGGGCCGCCCTGCCACGGCCTGTGCCGTGCGGCACTCTGCTCACCCGGCGTCACCCGGTCCGCACCGATCATGGACCAGCCGGTGAAGCCGCCCTCGCCGGCCGGGCCCGCCGGCGCCTTGCCCGAGTTGCCGTTGACCAGATACGGCACTCCGTCGACGTGCGAGGCATGGAAGACGCCGACATGGCTGCCGATGAAGGCAGCCCCTTGCCTGTCGTGCGGCGGAAGCCGGCCAGCCACTGTTCGACGAGCGCCGCCTCCTTGCGGTCGCCCAGCTGGCTGCTCTTCTGCACGGTCGGGTCGTGCGGCGGGACGTGCTCGATCAGCATGACGGAGCCGACGGCCCGGTCCTCGGCCGCGGCATCCAGCTGTTCACGCAACTGCCTGATCTGGGCGAAGCCGCCGCCGCGCAGGCTGAGGCTGGAGGTGTCCAGCGTGATGACCCGGGTGCCCTTGTGGTCGAACGTGTGCTGGGCAGCGCCGAACTGGGTCTTGAAGTTGTCGATGCTCCCGCCCATCACCTCGTGGTTGCCCGGCACGTAGTACCAGGGCAGTGCGTCACCGAGCTCTCGTCGAGGACCTGGCGGGCGAAGGCCAGATCGGCAGGTGATCCTCGTCGACGAGGTCGCCGTTGACGACCAGGAAATCGGGCCGTGCGGCCTTGATCTCGCGCAGGGTGCGCCGGGCCTGCTGGACGATCGCGCTGCCTGGATCACGGGCAACGAACTGGGCGTCCGACATCACCGCGAACTGCCAGTCCCTGCCCTCCGTCACGGCCGCCGGGTCGATCAACGGGTCGGCGGGGAAGGTTGTCCGGGCAGCTCCACGGTGGGCGGCACCTGGGCAAGGAGGTCGTCGATCACGATCTTCCCGGTGTACTGCCGGCCGGCTGCTGTCTCGGCGAGATAGAAGCGGTGCACGGACAAGGGCATCGCGACGCCCGGCGGGACGGCGAACGTGACCTGGCGCCAGCCGGTCCAGGTGATGTAGGGCCCGCGCAACAGCTGGTCGGAGCCCGCACCGTCCTTGAGGTGCAGGGTCGGCCAGGCACCGTTGCCGTCACCCTTGATCCAGAGCGTGTACGACTGCGGCTGCCCCGGCACGATGACGGGCTGGGGCGGGCGGCGTAGGCCGCTCGGGTCGCGGTGGACCGGGTGAAGTCGTAGCTGAGCTCAAGTCCGGTGCCGCTGTGGCCCTCAGGCGTCGCCGAGAGAACCGTCGGCCCTGGCCTGGCTGAACTTCCAGGAGCCGGCGTCCTCGAAGGAGGAGACGGCCTGTTCGGTGAGGCCGACGCCGACCGCGATGACGGTGGTGGTGCCCGCGACGGTGGCCTTGATCCGCCCTGCGCCGCTGCCGGTGCGGGAGGTCACGGTGAAGGAACCCCGGCCGTTGTCGTCGATGTCGAACAGGGCATGGTCGTAGTCGAGGCCGACGTCACGCGGTTCGACAGGGGCGCTGGTGCCGTGCGCGTCCAGGCCGACGATCCCGAATGTGCCGGTGGCCTGCGCGTCCGCGAGCCCGACGCGCTGTGTGGTCGGCTGGATGCGGGCCAGCCGGTCCAGCACGGTGAGCTCTGTGGCACCGTGCGCGCCCGCGCGTTCGGCCCGGATGCCGGTCGTGCCGCTGCGGCCCGCGGTGAACAGGCCCAGGAATCGACCCTGCCGACAGCCGGGCTGACGGTGCGCCAGCGCGGGTGCCGGCGGCGGGGCCGTAGGTCTCGTCGTAGCCCGCGGCCGTGAGCTGCCGGGTCAGGCCGGGGAAGACCCGTTCGGGGTGGCCGCCCGCGACGGGTCGGTGCCGGGTGCCGATCCGGCCGGGGTGCGGGTCTCCACCCAGAAGCCGTCCAGCCTGCCGCTCCCGTCGGGGCGGTGAGTGCGAGGCCGTTGGGCACCGTGCGCTCGCTGCCGTCGGACGGGCTGTTCTCGACCTGGAGTGTGTCACTGCCCGGTTCGCGGGCGACGAGGGTCGACGAGCCGCCGCCATCCAGGTTGAGTGCGCTGTAGGAACCTGCCCGCCGCATCATCAGGCCGAGTTCGGTGAGCGTGACGCCACCGCTGTCGGCCTGACGGCCGTCAACCGTGATGACCTGCATCGTGCGGCCGTCCTCGGAGAAGCCCACCGCGGTACGCGGCGCGGCGGTGTTGTTGCCTTCGCCGTCGTGGTTCAGGGCCGCACCGTCGACGACGAGGAGTTCCCGGCCGCCGACGGCGGTGCGCGGCACGGCTCCGCTGTCGGTGCGTGCCCTGTACCGCACGGCCACCGGGTCACCGGGTTCCAGAGCGCTCAGCAGGGCCGCCCGGCCTCACGGCCGACCAGGACGGTGGCGCCCTCGGGGACGGGACCCGATCCGGGGCTGTCCGTCACGGAGACGGCCCTGCCGTCCCGTACGACCGCTTCAGCGACGGGGGCGGCGGCATCGACTGTCAGGGCCCGGTCGGCGCTGCCCCAGGCTGAGGTGTACGCACCCACGCCGCCGGCAGGACATTGGCCGCGTTGTACGCGGCGAGGGTGCTGCCCTGAAGGCAGAGTCAGGCTGCCCTCGAAGTAGAGCTCCAGGACGCGTCCCGCGCTCTGCGGGCCGATGCCGACGGCGCGGTTGACTCCGGGGCCGGGGAGTGGACCGTTCTTCCGTCCTGATTCCGGCACCCTGCGGCGCGCCGGTCTCGTTGATGTCGAAGAAGTCCGCGTTGATCGCCGCGACGGTCCGGCGGCCACGGCCGGGGTCGTGCTGCGCGGCGAGCTCGGAGACCGGGCGCCGTTCGGTGACCTTGCCGGTGGAGAGGTAGTCGGCACGCACGTCGCTGCCGTCCAGGTCGACGGCGAGGGAGTCGACTCGCAGCCACTTGTCGGATTCGAGCCGGTCGTAGGAGCTGAGACGGACGCCGGGAGCCACCGGACGTGATGTCCGCGCGGTCTCGATGCCGTCGCCGTCGACAAGGGATCCGCCGGCTCCGGCCGCGCTGCTCGCGGCCGGCGGGGCGATGGGTCTGAGAACTTCGGCGGCGTCAACGGGGCGGGGTCGGGGTTCGGGTCCGCGGCCGCAGGGGCGATGGCCCCGGCTGCCATGGCGGAAACCGTCGCAAGCAGTACGAGCGGACGAGCGACGGTCCCGAGTCTGCCAAGTCCCACAAATCCTCCTGGTACGAAGCTGGTTGGCCGGTCAGTAAGCGCTGTCGGCGGACAGCATGACCGGGTGCACAGCCACGCACCAGGGGCAACGGGGACATCAGGGAAACAGCGCGCGGCGACGGGATGACGGCCGTCAACGGACGGCGCACCGTCGCCGGTGGCGTACTGCGGTCCCGCCTTGCAGACTTGACGACATGTCGATGGCCAAGCGCAGTGCGGGTCTCCTTCTTCCGGGTCACTGGTGCCGGGGCAGGCAGCGACAGTGGCCTGGAGGTACTGATCGGACACATGGGGGCCGTTCTGGACCGGCCGCGAGGAGGCGGCCTGGTCGGTGCCCAAGGGCGAGTACGGCCCCGGCGAGGAACCCGCGGCGGCCGCCCGCCGGGAGTTCGAGGAGGAGCTGGGCCTGCCGGTGCCGGACGGGGTGTGGGTAGCCCTGGGTGAGGCGCGTCAGCCGAGCGGCAAGACGGTCACCGTATGGGCGCTGGAGGCAGAGCTGGATCCCGCCTCGGCCGTCCCCGGCACGTTCACGATGCAGTGGCCGAGGGGTCCGGCGTACTGCGGGAGTTCCCGGAGATGGACCGGTTCGCCTGGTGCGCACCGCAGGAAGCGGCGCGCCGGCTCGTGGCGGGCCAGCGGGTCTTCCTCGACCGGCTGCGCGCCTACCTGGCCTCGGCGGAGCCGTAGCCGCTGTCCTCCCGGACGGGACGGCCGGCCAGCAGTTCCAGCCGGTCGCCGGTGAAGCGGCTCCGGAAGCTCCGGTCGTGCGATACCACGACAACGGCGCCCCGGTATGCCGCGAGCGCGGCTTCCAGCTCCTCGACCAGGCTCAGCGCGATGTGGTTCGTGGGCTCGTCCAGGACCAGCAGATCGGCCGGCCGGGCCACCAGCCGGGCCAGGGCGAGTCTGCGCTGCTGCCCGATGGAGAGGCAGGCCACGGGGAGCGCCAGGTCCTCCGGGCGGAACAGGCCGAGTGCGAGCAGGTCCTGCGCGTACTCCTGCGGGAGCCCGGCCGGCCGGCGGCGAAGGTGGCGAGCAGGGAGCGGCGGGTCGGCCTGGCCGGGAGTTCCTGCGGGAGGTAGCCGATCCTGGCCCGCCGCAGGACCGTGCCCGCGTCCGGTGCGAGGTCACCGGCCAGGACCCGCAGGAGTGTGGACTTCCCGGCCCCGTTGGGTCCGGTGACCAGGAGTCGTTGTCCGGGCATCACGCACAGTGTGGGCAGGTGCAGCCGGTCGCCGACTACGACGGACTCGAGCTCGGCGAACGGCGCCGGGTGACCGCCGGTGCGCACGGACTGTCCGCCGGTCGTGGCCACGGCGATTTCGGCGGCGAAGCGCAGCGGCGCCGCCGGGCGGGGACGGGCGCGCCGCGCAGTGCGTCGAGCCGTGTTCTGGCGGACCTGACCTGCCCGGACAGTTTGGCCTCGTGCGAGCGGCGGTGTTTGCCCCAGCCCTCCTGGGGTCCTTGCCGCTGCCGACGAGGCGCCGGTCTGCCGTGCTCACCAGCTGCTCGGTCACGGCCAGCTCGGCCAGCCATTCCTGGTGCTCCTGCGCCCGGCGCCGGCGGGCCGCCGCCTTGGCTGTCCGGTAGCCCTCCCAGCCGTCCCCGTACCTGGACACGCTGCGCAGATCGCTGTCGACCTCCAGGATCACGGTGGTGATCCGCTCCAGGAAGGCCCGGTCGTGGGTGATGGCAACGAGGGTGCCGCTGTGGGCGCGGAGGTGGTCCTCCAGCCAGCCGACGGCATCGGTGTCGAGGTGGTTGGTGGGCTCGTCGAGCAGGAGGAGTTCGGGCGCCGCTGCCAGCACGCACGCGAGCGCCAGCCGGGACTGTTCGCCCCGGACAGCGTACCGAGCTCGCGTTCACGGGCGAGGTGGCCGAGCCCGAGTCCGTGCAGGGCCGCGCCGACCCGGGCATCGGCGCGATATCCGCCGCGCTCCTCGTACGCCGTCAGCAGATCCCCGTACGCGTCGAGCTCCGCCCGGGTGGGGTTCCGGGCGGACAGGGCCTCTTCCGCCGTACGGATCAGCCGCTCCAGCTCGCGCAGCCCGGTGAGGGCCGCGTCCACGGCGCCCTGCACCGTGGTGCGGGATCGAGCGTGAGGGTCTGTGCGAGATAGCCGGTGCCGCCGGGGAACCGGACGGTGATCTCACCGCTGTCCGGGGCCTGGATCCCGGCCAGCAGCCGCAGCAGGGTGGACTTTCCGGAGCCGTTCTCGCCGATGACACCGGTCTTCTCACCAGGGCGGACGGTGAGCGATACCCGGTCGAGGACGGACCGGTCCCCGTAGGCCTTGTAGACGTCTTTCATGGTCAGCTGAGCGCGGTCGTGCTGGGGAGACATGGGTACTTTCCCTGGGAGACAGGCCCCGGCTGCGCAGGACGGCGCGCGCGGGGCGGAATGCCGGCCGGCGGAAGGGACTGCCGCGCCACCGCGGTGTCCTGGCCCGCTGTCAGAGAAAGAAGTAGTACGTACCCATGGCCCCAGTCTAATCATGGCCGGCGGGCCGAGGGTGTTCAGTGGCCGGTCAGGACCTCGGTGGCCCGTCGGGTTCCCAGCTGCGACGACCCGCGCTGCTCACCGCCGGCGGAAGCGCTGAGCAGCGCGAGTGCGGCGACATCGTCGCGGCGTTCCCCGCCGGAGAACTCCTCGAGATCGGCGCGCAGCGCCTCCAGCATCTCCCGGGGACCGTACCGAGCCCAGCTGCCGAGCCGGTCGTCCAGCGGGTAGAAGGCGCCTGCGGCGTCCGGGCCTCGGTCACACCGTCGGTGAACACCAGGAGCATGGCGCCGGGCGGGAAGTCGAACCCCTCCGCCACACGCGGTTCGCTGCTCAACTCGGCCAGGCCCAGTGGTACGGATGTCCTCCGCAGGTCGACCGCCGACGCCGCGCCGTTGTGCAGGAGCCTTGGCGGCAGATGGCCGCAGTTCACCGCCTGTACGTGCTCGCACTCGTCGAAGCCGAGCACCAGCGCCGTGACGAAGCGCTCTGTCTCCCCGGTCTGCGCCGAGAACTCGTTGTGCCGGACGACGGCGTCCTCCAGGGCGTCCACCACCGCGGTCAGTGTGGGCTCGCGGATGGCCGCTTCACGGAACGCGCCGAGCGCGGCGAAGCCCGCTCCGATCGCGGCGAGTCCCTTTCCTGGACATCACCGATGATCACCCGCGGCCCGTAGGGGAATCGACGACCTCGTAGATGTCGCCGCCGACGAGGCGGTCCTCCTCGATCGGCTCATAGATCCCGTGCGCGGAGATCCTGCCCGCGAACACGGGCAGCGGGCGCAGGATCTGCCGCTGGAGTGTGACGGCGGCCGAGCGCAGCCTGGCAATTTCGGTGGCGTGCCGGATCCGTGCTCGGCAGGCCACGACGCCCAGCGCACAGGCCACCGTGCTGAAGGCGATACTGAAGGCGACATCCCAGAAGGCTCCGGACGACACGATCCGGGATCCGGTCACCACCGCCATGATCCATGCCGCGACACCGACGGTCTGATGGACCGTGCAGAAGACCGAGGCCAGTGCCGGCACGACCACCAGCAGCGGAATGATCTGCAGGTCGCTGCCGGTCAGGACGTCGAGGAGGACGATCACGGCGGTCATCGCCACCATCCCCGGCAGCAGTGCCCAGTTCCCGATCCTGGCAGCGCCCGCGGCCGGCTCGCCCTCCTGTGTCCAGGGCAGCGCCGCCTTGCGCCTGGCTGCCGGGCGCCGGAGTCCGATGGCCACAGCACGCCTCCTGTCCGGTCCTCGATACCGCCCGCTTGTTCCAACGTACCTTTCCGGTAGCCAGGGCTCTTGGCGTGGACGCGGGGCGCTCCGATCGGGTGGTGCGGGAACGGGCGGCATCGGCCACCGTGGTCGTCGCCGATCCGGACGCACCGGCCGGAACCGTGGCCGGGAACGGCGCAGTGATCACGGCACCCGTGCGCTCCGGGCCCACGGGCCGCTGTCTCTGCGCAAGGCACGAGGGCGGCGCGGAAGCCGAGTACGTGCAGTGGCTACCGGAGCTGGTCCGCCGCATCGTGCACCGCTGACGGGTCTCGCGGGCCGCCGGAACGCACGTCGAAAACAACGCTGCCACAGGGCAAAACCAGCCAGTCCGGTCCCAATGCCCGCCTCCCTGTGGCACTCTGGATCCGACCGCCCCACCGGGCTCCCCGTACTGGTGGGGCGGTTCTGTGTGCTCTCGCGCCTCGTACGCTCCCCGTTGACGGCCCCTCAGAGAAGACGTCGCGGAAGACTCGGAGACGTTGAGGGACGTTTCAGGCCAAGCGTGGCATGTGGGTGACTCGATTCCGGTCATGGCGCATGAGAGCCAGGCACCAGGGCAGGCGCCTACACCTCAGGGCCTACCAGCTGGGAGCGTGACGAAATGACTGCGCATACCGCACAGACCGGCGGCATGACAGGAGCAGGAGTGACGGAACAGACCGCCAATGCGGAACGGGCAGACATCACGGGCGGACTCCCTGGATCGAGGATGCCGGAAAGACAGCACCGCAGGACGCACGCGCGCTCTCGAAGCTCTTCTTCGACCGGCTGCGGGTTCTCGATGAGGGCACCCGGAGCATCAGTACGCCCGCAGCACACTGATAGAGATGAACCTGTCCCTCGTCCGGTTCGCGGCAAGCCGCTTCCGCAACCGGGGCAGCGGCGACATGGAGGACATCGTCCAGGTCGGCACGATCGGCCTGATCAAGGCGATCGACCGGTTCGATCTGTCCCGCGAGGTCGAGTTCACCTCCTTCGCAGTGCCCTATATCGTCGGCGAGATCAAGCGGTTCTTCCGCGACACCAGTTGGTCCGTGCATGTGCCCCGGCGGCTGCAGGAACTGCGCGTCGACCTCGCCAGGGCCAAGGAGTCCCTGGCGGCCGGCCTCGACCGGGACCCCACGGTCCGTGAACTGGCCGAGTACCTCGGCCTCGACGACGAAGCGGTCACCGAAGGAATCGTCGCCGCCAACGGCTACACGGCCGGTTCGCTGGACATGCCCACCGATTCATCGGATGCGGGCGGGCACCTGGGCGGGCGCACCTTCGCGGACGCTCTGGGCGGTCCGGACCCCGCGATGGAGACCGTGGAGAATCTCCATACACTCGCCCCGCTGCTGGGTGAGCTCGACGAGCGTGAACGCCGGATCATCGACATGCGTTTCGGCCAGGAGCTGACACAGGCACAGATCGGCGTACACCTCGGAGTCTCCCAGATGCATGTGTCGCGGCTTCTCAGCCGCATCCTGGACAAGCTGCGCAGCGGTATGTTCACGGAGGAATGAGTCCTCCCGCGCGGCGGACCGCCCTTCCACGTCGAACTCCCCTGTTGCCGCAGTGTTACAGGTTCGTGGAGTGGCCGGTTAGATGCAGCTCAGGGCACGCGGATCCCTCTACGGTAGGTGGTCGGCACACCCGCCGACGTGCCCCGCGCAGCGATGCTGCACCACCGTGGGAGGAACGCTCATGAGCTCCGTAACGCCTTCCGAAGCCGCCTACGACGAGCTCCGGATGCGTCAGTGGTCCAGCGGCCGGGCCAGATCGGCCGGGATCGAACGCCGTGATCTGCTGAAGCTCATCGCGGCGGCCTCGGCGGCCGTGCCGCTGGCATCGGCCGCCTCCGCGGCCCATGCGTCCACCGCTCCCGCGGGTGGTGAAACCGCTGCCGCCCGAGCTGTTCACGGTGCGCGGCACCAATGCCGAGACGAACTTCGCCGCGCTGCGCGACACCGGACTGCTCACTCCGGCAAGCCGCTTCTTCGTCCGTAACCATACGGCGACGCCCCGGATCGACGCGGCGGACTGGCAGCTGTCGGTCTGGGGCAGCGGGCTGACCGGCGGCCCGGTGGGATTCTCGTACGCCGATCTGCTGGCACTTCCCGCGGTCACCCGTACCTCGTTCGTCGAGTGCGCCGGCAATGGCCGCAGCTTCTTCGCCTCGCAGCAGAACCAGGAAGTCAGCGGAACGGCGTGGACGCTGGGCGCGATCGGCACCGCACGCTGGCGCGGGGTACGCCTGGCAGATGTGCTGCGGCAGGCGGGGATCGGCAGGGACGCGGTCGATGTGCTGCCGCGGGCCTGGACGCGGAAGTCGTCAGTGACGGGACGAGCCTGGGCCGGGTCCGCAGGCCGCTGCCGGTGGCGAAGGCCCTGGACGACGTGCTGCTGGCCTACGAGATGAACGGTGAGCCCCTGCCGCCCGATCACGGCTATCCGGTCCGGCTGATCGTGCCGTCCTGGGTGGGTATCGCGAACATCAAGTGGGTCGGCGACATCGAGGTCAGCGCGGAGCCCTGCTGACACCGTGGAACACCGGCATGTACCGGCTGTTCGGACCGGGCTATCCGCCGGAGGAAGCCCGCCGCTGACCCGGCAGACCCTGAAGAGCGCCTTCGAGCTCGCTCCCGGCACATCGTTCACCGCTGGTCGCAGTCATCTGCTGACGGGCCGGTCCTGGTCCGGTGGGGCGCCGGTACGGTCGGTCGAGATCAGTACCGACGGCGGCGCCAGGTGGCAGCACGCCCGGCTGCGCGACGAGCCCGCAGCGGGAGCTGGGTCCGCTGGTCGGCCCGGTGGACTCCGCGGGAGCGGGGCCCGCTGCGCTGCTGGCGCGGGCGACGGACCGGTCGGGCCGGATCCAGCCGGATACGACGGCTCACAACACGCAGGGCTATCTCTTCGACGCGGTGGTACGCCATCCGGTGACGGTGGCCTGAGAACACGCGTACTACTGCCTGCGGCCCGCGTAGTACGTGGCGATCATGTCCTGGTCCCCGTGCCCGGCGGCCTCGGCCCGTGCGAACCGCTCGGCCGAGGCCGCGACCAGATCCAGCGTCACCCCGGACGCCCGGGCCGCTTCGAGGATCAGCCGGGAGTCCTTGAGCGCCGTGGACAGGGCGAAGCTCGCTGTGAGGTCCCCGGAGAGCACGGCGGCGGACTTGCCCTGCAGATACGGCGTGTCCAGCGGGCCGCCCTTCATCGCGTCGAGGAAGAGCCGCGGATCCAGGCCCAGCCCCTCGGCGAGGTTGAGGCATTCGGCCACACTGTTGACCAGGTTGACCACCCAGGTGTTGGCCACCAGCTTCAGCCGGGTGGCGGCCCCTGGTCCTCGCCGATCCACAGGGTGCGCTGCCCGATCGCCTCCAGGACCGGGGTCGCCATCGCCCGGGCGGTGGAGGGGCCGGAGACGAAGACCGTCAGCGTGCCCTGCTCGGCGGGCTGCCTGGTGCCCGAGACGGGGGCGTCGAGGTAGACCAGACCCAGTCCGGCCGCCCGGTGGACAAGGTCGGTGGTGGCATCGAGGCCGACGGTGGAGCTCTGCAGCCAGATCTGACCGGGGTGGAGTCCGGGGTCGCGGCGGTCAGGGTTTCCGCTACGGCCGCGCCGTCGTTCAGCACCGTGAGGATGACATCGGCGCCGCGTACCGCTTCTTCGGCCGTGTCGGTGACGGTCGCGCCGTCGGCGGCGAGGGTGCGGCCTTGGCCCGCGTCCGGTTCCACGCGCGGACGTGGAGTCCTGCTCCGAGCAGGCTGCGAGCCATCCGGACCCCATGATTCCGGTGCCGAGGACCGCGACGGACGGCCTGTCGGGGGCGGCGCCCGCTGCGAAGGCGGTGGTCATGGGGAGGGTCCCTTCGTTGCTGCGCCCTGCGGCGGCGCGCTGGGGATCAAGACTGCCGCAGAGCACCCTCCAGTACCGCGCTGTGCACTGCCCTGGCGAGTCGCGATCCCCAGCGCGAGCGTGGGCCGGCGAATGGTTCCCCGGCTTCGGCTCCCGGGTCGGGTGCCGCGATGCAGACAGCGTCCGTGGGCGTACCGGAACAGTCGAGTCCGGCGTCCAGGAGGGCCTGGACCTTCGCCTCGGTGGCGGTCGCCACCGCGTTGATCAGCGCGGCGTCGGACAGCGCCACGGGGAGGACGACAACGATGTTGACCGTTCCCGGCCGCACAGGTGCGTCGGTGTCTTCGGCCGGGGCCGCGGCCCATCCACGTACTCCGAGACCACTCGTGACGGTCGCGGTCACCCCGGCGTCGGACGCGAGTGTGTATGCGCTGACGTCGGCGGCGGTCATCAGCCCGGCGCCGGGGCCGGACAGCGCTTCGGCGGCAGCGATCTGCGCGAGGTGCAGCTGGGGGTCCAGCCGCGGATAACCGCCCGGCACCTGGGCGTTGAGAATCCATCCGCGGGCGCCGATTCCACCTCCCAGGACAGCGCTGCTGCACACCGCCAGCCGGGCCCCAGCCGCCAGACCAGCTGGTGCAGGTCGAGTCCGTTCTCGCGCCGGGCCTGCAGTTCACCGCGCTGCTCGGGCAGGCGGACACGTACGGAACTGATGGTCAACCCCGGTGGTGCGGCTGGATGCGGTCGGCGACGGTCTCCCGATCATATGCGTGCCGCAGGGCTGCCCTGTTCGACGGGACCGGCCGGAGAACGTGACGTTACGTGCGCTCCGCTCCACGCTCCGGCTTCATGCCGCGGGACACCGGCCGGCCCTGATCCCGGCTCCCCGCCCTGGAAGCCTGGATCCGCCCTCTTGGCACGCCCGGCGCACCCAGGAGAGTTATCACCCGAATGGCCTAGCAGCGAAATGATCCCCTCAACGGCATCGCACGGGGCCAGCGCCCTCCCCGCTCCCTGGCCGTCCGCCTCCTTCCGCCGGGAAGTTGCAGCGTCCAACCGGGTGAGGCGCGATGGAGACCGGACGCGCCTCCCCTGTGGACCCCTGCAGGACGCGCCCGGGCGAGGAGGAATCGGCCATGGGAGCCGCTGACGGTTTCACGGATTCCGGAGAACTCGACGGTCTTACCGTCTACGACAGCGACGGCGAGAAGGTCGGCAGCGTCGGACGGGTGTACGTCGACGACAACACGGGCAAGCCCGACTGGATCACGGTCAAAACCGGCATGTTCGGCATGAAGGAGAGCTTCGTGCCACTCGCCGGAGCCCGCCGTGTGGGTTCCGACCTGCACGTCTCGCATCCGAAGGACCGCGTCAAGGAAGCCCCGGGTGGACGCCGACGCGCATCTTTCCGTCTCCGAGGAGGAAGAGCTCTACCGCCATTACGGTCTGACCAGGAAGGCCACCGGGATGGCAGACAAGGCGGGCTCGGGCGCAGGTACCGACGCACGCACCACGACCGGGACCGGAGCCATGGGCGCGGCCGGAGCAGGAGCGGCCGGAGCAGGAGCAGCCGGCGCCGCTCGCGGAACCGGCACCACAGCCGGAGCGGGCACGACCGGAGCCGGCAGGCGTCGCGACATGGACACATCGACGGGCCGTCCGCTCGTCGGCGCCGGCCAGGAACGCGGCGCCACCGGCCACGGCGGCAAGGAGGAGGTCATCCGTTCCGAGGAGCAACTCCTCATCGGTACGGAGGAGTACGAGAGCGGGAAGGCACGCCTGCACAAGTACGTCGTGACGGAGAACGTCACGCGGAGCGTGCCGGTTTCCCACGAAGAGGTACGTGTGGTCCGCGAACCTCTCCAGCCTGGAGAGAAGACGACCGGGCAGACGAACATCGGCGAACAGGACGTCGAGGTCACACTGCACGCGGAACGCGCCACCGTCCGTAAGGAGGCCGTCCCGGTGGAGCGGGTGCGCCTCGAAACCAACAGGGTCACCGAGCAGAAGGAAGTCTCCGCCGAGGTCCGCAAGGAGAAGATCGACTACGGCGACGGCAAGGACACGGGCAGCGGCAAGGACACGGGCGGCGAGTTCGGACAGGGACGCCGTCGCTGACCCTCACCCGGCGGCGCGGAAGCCGCATGACAGAGCGAGGGCGGACCCGGATGGCTACGGGCCCGCCCTTTCGCCTCGCCGGGGCCGGCGCTGGTCACTCACCCGGCGCTGATCGCTCACCCGGGAGCCGGAACGCTCAGCCGGACGCCGGACCCGCCCGCGCGGCCGGGCAGGAAGCGCACCGACGGCCGGCCTTCCGGTCCGTCGGCGGTGACCACCGCGCGTACCCGGTAGACGTCCGCGATGAGTTCCTCGGTGATCACCTCCCGCGGCGTCCCGCCGGCCACCACCCGCCCTCCTTCAGCACGGTGATCCGGTCGCAGAACATCGCGGCCAGATTGAGATCGTGCAGGGCGATCACGGCGGTGACGGGCAGCGCGGCAACCAGGGACAGCAACTCCAGCTGGTGCTGGATGTCGAGATGGTTCGTCGGCTCGTCCAGGATCAGTTCACGCGGCTGCTGGGCCAGCGCACGGGCGATCTGGACGCGCTGGCGCTCGCCGCCGGACAGGGTGTGCCAGGACTGCTGGGCCCTGTCGGTCAGGCTCGTGCGCCGCAGTGCGTCCTGGACGGCGTCCTCGTCCGCCGGGCCGGGCGCCGACCAGGCACGACGATGCGGGATGCGGCCCAGACGTACGACATCGATCACGCTCAACTCGACCTGGGTGACGGCCTGCTGGTCGACCACCGCGACGCGGCGCGCCACTGTGCGCCGCCCGGTCCCGGACAGTGTCCGGCCATCGAGGGTGACCACGCCGCCGCCCGGGACCAGGACGCCGGCCAGCACCCGCAGGAGGGTGGATTTGCCCGAACCGTTGGGTCCGATGAGCCCGACGGTGGCGCCGGGCGGCAGCGCGATACTCACCTCGTCGAGGACGAGGCGGCCGCCGGCCTCCCGCGTCACACGCTCGGCCCGCAGGCCTTCGGCGGTCGTGCCCGTCATGTGATCTTCCCGTGCGATGGAGCACCAGGACGAAGGCGGGCACTCCGATGAGCGCGGTGACCACTCCGACCGGCACCTCCTGCGGGTCCAGGACGGTCCGGGCCAGGGTGTCGGCCCAGACCATGAACACGGCCCCGGCCAGCGCGGTTACCGGCAGCAGCCGACGGTGGCCGGACCCGGTCACTGCTCGGGCCGCGTGCGGCAGGACGAGCCCCACGAAGCCGATCGCGCCCGCGGAGCTGACCAGGGCGGCCGTGAGCAACGCGGTGGTGCAGAGCAGCACGACCCGGGTACGGGCGACCTGCACGCCCAGGGTGGCCGCCGCGTCATGGCCGAAGGCGAAGGCATCGAGCGTACGGGCATGGCCGAGGCAGAGCACAAGCGTGACCGCGAGAACGGCCGAGCACAGCCACACATCGATCCAGCCGGCTCCGCCGAGCGAGCCGAGCAGCCAGAACAGCACCCCTGGTCTGCTCGGCGTCGGCTGCGGTCATCACGATGAACGAGGTGACAGCGGAGAAGAGCTGCATGGCCGCGACCCCGGAGAGAACGACCCGGTCGGTCGTCCCGCCGAGGGTATGGCTGAGGAGCATCACGAGCGCGAAGGAGCACACGGCTCCGGCGAAGGCTCCGGCCGAGACGGACACCGCTCCCCGCCGACACCGAGCACGACGACCAGGACAGCGCCCGTCGACGCCCCGGATGAAACGCCCAGGACGAACGGGTCGGCGAGCGGATTGCGCAGCAGCGACTGCATCACCGTGCCGCACACCGCGAGCCCTGCCCGCACACGGCGGCCAGCAGGGTGCGGGGCATGCGCAGGTTCCAGATGATGCCGTCCCGGATGGGGTGAGCTGCGAATGGCCGAGGCCGAGGTGGGAGGCCACCGCGGACCAGACATCCGGCACGGAGATACGGGCGGGCCCGATGGTGACGGCGACCGCGACGGACAGGAGCAGCAGGGCGATCCCGCCGCTCCACAGCAGGCCGCCGCGCAGCGCCCGTGCTGCGCCTGCACGCGGTGCGGGGTGGGGGCGGGGCGGCGCCGGCTTGCGTAGGGCCGTGGCCTGTCCGGTGCCCGTCACCCCGCGAGCCCGAAGGTGCGCAGCCCGCGGCGACACGCTCCACACCCTCGACGGTCCGGATGGACGGGTTCATCGCCTGCCCGCTGAGCAGGACGTAGCGCTTGTGCCTGACCGCGTCCATGTTCTTGGTCGCGGGTTGGACTCCAGGAACCCGATCTTCTTCGCGGCGCTCTCGGCCGTCTCCGACTTGCGGGTCAGGTCTCCGATGGCCAGGACGTCGGGGTTACGGTCGGCGACGGTCTCCCAGTTGACCTGGGGCCATTCCTCATGGGTGTCGTCGAAGACGTTCTTCGCGCCGAGCTCCTGGGTGATGACGCCCGGTGCTCCGCAGCAGCCCGCCAGGTACGGGGCCTCGGAGTTGGCGAACCAGTAGAGCAGGGTGGCGTCGGACGCGTCGATGCCGGCGGTCGCCTTCCCACCCGGGCACGCAGGGCGGCGACAAGCTTCTCGCCGCGCTGCTCGACCCCGAACACCTTGGCCAGGTCGCGCACTTCGTCGTAGACACTGTCCATTGCCAGCGGCTTCGTCCGGGTCCCGTCGCCGCCGCCGCTGTTGTCCTTTCCGGCGCAGTCCGCGGGCGATATGTAGGTGGGGACGCCGAGCTTCTCGAACTGCTCCGGGCGCTACGCCGCCCTTGTCGAGCGTCGACCGGAACGAAGCGCTGATGAAGTCGGGTTCCTTGTCCAGGACCTTCTCCGAGGACGGACGGTTCTCCGCGATGCGCTCCACCTTCGCGTTGGCCTTCTCCAGGCCCTTCATCACCGGGTCGGTCCAGGTCGACGTACCCACCAGCCGGTCGGCGAGGCCGAGGAGAGGAGGATCTCGGTGGAACCCTGGTCCAGGGAGACGGCGCGGCCCGGTGCGGCTTCGACCGTGACGGTGCGTCCGCAGTTCTTCAGCGTCACCGGGTATCCGGGAGCCGCGGCGTCGTCGGCGCGGGTGGATCCGCTCCCGCCGCAGGCGGTCAGCAGGACGAGTCCCGCTGTGAGCAGGGCGGTACGGCGAACAGTGGTGGCTCTGGACGGCACAGGTCCCTCTACGTCTCTGGGCCCATGCGCGAGGCCCGCTGTACGGCGTACTGCGCCCGGTACCGGGCGCAGGTGCCAGCAGGTCTTCGGACTCGGGTTCATACGGACGGGCGCCTTCCGGGCACCCGGAGGTGTCCCAGTGGCCGTGGCCCCGCCCGTCCCCTCACCGCTGCGCGTCAGCTCCGGATTCGCACCGGATTCCCTGACCCCTACGTGGAGTGTGACTGGCTTTGGCAAGCTATCACGCGCCTCAGGACCAGCTCAGCGGTGGTCTGCGGGCGGTGGCCGGGACGGTTGGAGATCATCCACCGCCCCGGCCCCTCAACATCCATCGACCGCGACGACGGATGGCTCCAGGCCGGTCAGCCCTTGTGGTGAACCGATTCCTCAGCATCTGTTCGCGAGGTCCTGAAACAGCGGGCCAGGACGGATGTGGTGCCCCAGTACGCGACCAGGACGACCCGGATACCCATGGCCTCGGCGGCCTCCCGCGTACGGTGACGGGCCCGGGCCGCGCTCCTTCGCTCACCTGGGCCGCGCGCGGCCCTCACAGCGCACCGGCCGGCGAGGGCCCGCCCGTCCCCGCGTGCCAGGGGCCGTCCGGATCGTCGTACGCGGCCGCGTAGTCGGGCCCTGCGATCGGCCAGTCGGCGAGCAGCGCTTCGGGCAGTGCGAAGGACTTGACCAGCTCCGGCGCGTGCGCGGCGACGGCCGTGATGAGCTCCTCCGCGGCATCCGGCAGCGCGTTGACCTGATCCGCGCCCAGGAGGCCTGCTGCCAGGAGATCCCCGCTGTTGCGGGCCACCCACTGCAGGGCGAACAGCCGCTCCAGCTCGGCCAGCCGGTCCGGGCCGGGCCATCGGGCAGGGCGGCGACGGCCCGTGCGAACGCCTCGGCCGCCTGCCGGTACGCGTATGCCTCGACCCCGCGCAGGGCGGGCCCGCAGGCCGCGTTCCACTGCCCGAACGGATCGCTCTGCGGCACCCGTTCCAGGCGCTGTTCGGCCCGGCCGAACCAGATGTCCTCCAGGGCCGCTACGAGCCCGCCGAGGAATCGGGGTCTGCGAGATCACCGGGCACATCACCGGCCTGTACGCGTTGCCGGGGCCTGCCCGCGGCGATGAGCATCTCTGCGGCCGCCTTCGCATGGATGGCGAGATTGTCGCCCTCCGCGGTGATGGCGCCCTCCACGCCCGTGACGAGTTCGGTCATGCCGTTGTTCTCGAGCAGCGCCTGTGCACCACATCGCTCACGGCATTCGATGATGACGGCGCGGGCCTGCCAGGTGATCCACCCTTGGCCACGGCCACCAGCCGCTCGGCCTCCTCCCGCTCCTCCTCCTGTGGGCCTCCCACCGGTCCAGGACCGTGCGGTGGAGCAGACTCATGGCGAAGACCGTGGCCATGGCGCCGGCGAGCGGGCCGTGATGGCTGCGGTGGTTGTACACCGGTACCCGCGGCCTGCCGCGTGATCCGGAGACGAGCCGGTGGCCGCCGTAGCGTACGGCGACCGCCAGCGTCGCGCGGGCGGAGCCCACCGCGCATGCGCTCATCGAGATCTTGCCGGGTGTCACACGAGCGATGGAGTCCATGAAGCGGCGCCTGCGGACGGGCTGCTCGCTGCTGAACTCACCGCTGTCACCGATCCGTCCGTGCGCGCCGGCCATCAGCGCCGCGCGCCCGACGAAGACCGGTCGAAGGAGGTCAGACAGTGGTCCACCGGGCTGCCCATCCGGGCGGGCAGCCGCCGTACGCGTACACCGGGCAGGGCCTGTACGTCGTCGGTGAGCGGCACCAGGAAGAGGAAGACTCCGTGGTCAGTGCCGTCGGCCAGCAGCCGGGCTGCGACCAGCCCGGTTTTGGGCCTCCGGCGGGACTGGTGTTGGGCATGAACTTCTGCGCCCCGCGTGCGGGTGTGCAGGACGAACCCGTCCCGCTCGCGGTCGTGGACCGCCGTGGTCTCGATGGCCGCCGCGTCGTTGCCGTGCGCCACTTCCGTCACCAGGAAGGTGCCGATGCTCCGCAGCCGGAGGTAGTCCGACAGGTCCCGGTGGCCGGCGGCGCCGTGGTCGAGGAGGCTGCCGAGGAAGAGGTTGTAGTGGATGCCCGCGATAGTGGTCAGCGCCGGATCGACCGGGCCGAGCCACTCGTGCAGGGCGGCCAGAGCGCGCGGGTCGGCGGCGAGGCGGGCGGCGCTGTCGAGCGAGTTGTTGAGGATCCTCAGCCGGTCGTAGGCCAGCGTCAGGCGCTCGACGGGGTTCCGCCGGCCGGGCGGCGGAACGGTTCTGTACTGATGAGCCGTTGCCAGAAGCCGTGCTCCCGGCGGAAATCGGGGCCGAGGAGCACCCTGTCAGCAGATCGGCGGTGGACGGTGGGGAGGTGCTGGTGGTAATTACGGTCATGAAGAACTGAACGATCGGAAATCGGTGCGGATACCCCTCGGCAACGCATCCGGGCGAGCATCGGCTCCGGACCCCGGGTGCGCCGATCGCCGGGCAACGGCCAAGGGTCAGGAGGCGTCCTCGCCGCCCTCGTCCCCGTACCGGCGCTCGAACTTGGCGATCTGCCCTCGGAGTCCACCACCCGGGCCTTTCCGGTGAAGAAGGGATGGCTCTCCGAGGAGATCTCCACGTCGATGACGGGATAGCTGTTGCCGTCGTCCCAGTCGATCGTCTGTTCGCTGGACGCGGTGGACCGGGTCAGGAAGGCATAGCCCGCGGAACGGTCACGGAAGACCACGGGACGGTAGGAAGGGTGCTTGTCCTGCTGCATGGCTGCTCCTGGGTACGTACGGCTTCGGCTCCGGCCAGCCTCGCCAACGAAGGCTTCGCGCGCGATCGCACACGTCCGTACGAGGGAGTCGGTGCCCGCCGCGGTCACGGCGTCGGGCACCGGTACGGGCCGCAGGCCGCAGCGAGGCGGGCGGGCCGGGCCCGCTCAGTCATCCCGCACGGCCTCCAGCGCCTCCGCCACCTGTACGAGGAACCGGGCATGGGCCCGCGCGCTGTACAACGGCTCGGGTTCCACGGCACGATCCGCGCCCCCGCGCGACAGCCGCCCAGTGTGCGTTCCCCGTCAGCTCGTCCAGCGGTGTGGCGTTGGACCGTATGTCGGTCAGGACAATGCTCGGCGCGAGCGCCGCAGCCTGTTCCCAGCCGACGGTGGACCAGTTGGCCCCGGGCCCCTCGGCCGGCTCCACGACACCGACACCGAGCTCGGCAAGCACGCGCAGCTCGGGCCACATCCGGGGCGGGCGACATGCGCCTGCTCCTGACCGGCCGGCGAGGGGCGACCACTCGGGCGCCTCCCGGGCCACCGCCGCGCGGAGCCGCGTCTTGGCGGCCTCCAGGTCCTGCTCCGCCCCGCGTCCGCCTCGGCGCCGAGCGAGCGGGCCAGCTCGGCGAAGCGCTCGGCCGTCCCGGCCGGAGTGCGCGCCTGGCCCACATCGATGACGACGACCGGAAGATGCTCCTCCAGGTGCTTCACGGTCTGTGGTGTCAGTCCGTAGACCTGATCGCCGCCGTAGCTGACTGCCACCACGAGATCGGGCCCGCCACGCAGCAGGGTGTCCACATCGAGGGAGGCTCCCGCGCCCCGGTAGTCGATGCCCTCCAGTGGCAGGGATCCGCTCTTCGCGCGGTCGGGTGCAGCCCGTCATGGCCGGAGCCGAAGATCCCCTCGGGTCGTATCCCCAGCTCCCACAGCGTCGCTCCGGCCTGGATATAGGCCAGCACGCGCGATGGACGCTCCCCGCCGCCGACAGCTGCCCCCGGTCGTCCGAGAACCTCCACGCGCTCTGTTCCGTCACGTCACACACCCTTCGCAGCAACTGCCGCAGCCCTCGAACGGGCTCGCACACCGGTACCTGCCCAGCCCGTTGCCGCCACACCCTCGGCCGCCGCCTCAACCCGTGGTGTCCGTGGAGCGCCCCAGATAGGTGATGGCTCCGGGATCGGGAACATCGATGCCGGTGAATCCGAGTCGGTCGTAGAAGGCCCTGGCCGGGTGTTCGCCGTCACCATCGACAGATGAACCGCCCGCACCCCTTGACCCGCAGCGCGTCCAGGAAGGTCAGCATCAGCTTTCTGCCGAACCCGCTGCGCTGGAAGGGCGGCAGCAGGTCGATGTGCAAGTGCGCCGGGTACCGGTCGAGTTGGGGCAGGATCATTCGTTCGGGGCGGTACAGCAAGGCAGTCATTTCCTGGGCGGGGTATGCGGTGGACCCTGCTGCTCGGGGAAGCGGTCCGCCAGCCGCGGCAGCCACTGCCTGCGGAACGCCTCCACGAATCCCCTGGTATCGGCAGTCCCGAGAATGTAGCCGCACGCGCGCCCGCTCCCGTCGTCCAGGACGAACGCCAGGGAAGGTTCGAGATACACGTAAGGCGCGGCGAACAGTGCCGGCATCAGCTCCGGGTCGGGATAGAGGTGCCGGAGTCGCCGCCGTTGTCGGCCGTGCGGACACAGATGTCCGCGAGCGCTTCACGGTCGCCGGGTCGGTAGTTACGTATGTGGGCAGCCTGGGTCATCACCCGATCCTGCCTTCGCGGGAGCGCTCCCACAAGGCGCCCTCACCCCGTGCCGCCCGCCGTCCGCCCACGTATCAGTTCGGCGTTGAACTGGGCTCCGGCCAGGAGCGCCAGATTGGAGAGCCAGACCCAGATCAGGAAGACGACGACGCCGGCGAGCGAGCCGTACAACCGGCTGTAGCTGCCGACATGGGTGGTGTACAGGGCGAATCCGGCCGAGGCGGTCAGCCACAGCAGCGCGGCCAGGACCCCGCCCGGCAACGCCTGCCGCACCCCACGTGCCGAGCGCGGGCCGGTACGGAAGAGGACCAGGACCAGGCAGGCGACCAGGAAGAGCAGCACCGGCCACTTGAGGCCCGACCAGAGCGTCTCACCGGCCCCTGTCAGCCCCGTCCGGTCTCCGAGCCGACGGGCTGGCGGGCCGCTGATCACCAGTGCCAGGGCGCTGGCCATCAGCAGGACGAGAAGCCCGATGGCCGAGGCCACGATGAGGTGCGCCTTACGCAGTGCGGGGCGGGTGTCCTTCACGTGATGCATGGCGTGCAGCGCCCTGCGGAAGACCGCCAGGTAGCTGCACGCGGACCACACCGCACTGACGCTCCCGGTCGCGACGAGCAGCCGGACGGCGGTGCGCTCCTGGGTGGCGGCCTCCAGCGGCCTGCGCAGGGCGGCACCGGACTCGGCGGGGATGAAGGATGTGATGTCGTCGATCAGCGCGTTCGTCGCCTCGGGACTGGCCAGGCCGATGACGGACACGGTGACCAGGAGCGCGGGGAGCAGGGCCAGGATCGCGTAGTACGTCAGGGCGGCGGCCCAGTCCGAGACGTCGTCGTTCCAGAGCGCCACGGGGGTACGGCGCAGGGCGGTGCGCCAGCCTTTGGCCGCTGCGGCGGGCCCGGTCGCGGGCGGTGTTCGTTCCGCTGCTGCTGCGGTCTTGCTGGGCACGCTGGGACTCCGAGGGGCGTAGGAGGCCTGGACGGGGCCGGACACCGTCACGTGCCGACCTGCGTCCCTGACTGCCACCTTTGTCTCATGCCTCGTTTCAGCAGGCGTATGCGGGTTCGCCCGGGGACTCAGTCGTTGACGGCGGTCAGCAGCACCACCGAGTCCGCCAGCGCAAGGAGTCCGTGCCGCTCGCGCGGGATGGGCTTCAGCTCACCGGCCGTCAGCTCCACGTCACCGGACGCAGCGGTGATCCGTACCGCGCCGCGCAGCACCTGGAGCGAGGCGGCGGGCGGGCGTTGTGCTCGTCGAGGGCAGTGCCCGAGGTGAGCGCGATAACCGTCTGCCGCAGAAGGCCCTGGTGCAGCAGCAGGTGCGCGCTGCGGCCGTGTGCGGAGGCGCGCGCTGCGGTGAGGTGTTCGTCTGCGAGGGCGTTCAGGTCATCCATACCACCACTGTGCCGCAGCCACCGCTCCCCGCGATCCGCCCGGGCGGGCAGCCTCACCGCCCGCCCGGGTGAATTCGCCGGGCGGGCGGTGAGGCGGCCGCCGCCGGATCAGCCGCGCAGCCAGGCCGCCGTGTCCCGGGGCAGCCGGCCTGCCGCGTCCAGCGGGCCGCTGGTCAGCAGCACCTCGGTGTGGCCGGGGAGCCCGGCAGGCTCCTGCGACAGATTGACGACACAGATCAGGCCGTGGGTGCGGGCGAACGCGAGTACGCCGGGGCGGACGGCAGCCAGTTCAGCCGGCCGCCCGCCGTCTCCTGCGGGCCGCCGCGAATCCCGGTTCGCTACGACGCAGCCGCAGCGCCTCGCGGTACAGGGTGAGCATCGAGCCGGGATCGGCGTCCTGCAGATCGGCGGCGTAGGAGGGCCAGCACTCCGGCTGCGGCAGCCAGGGCTCGCCCGTGGAGCCGAAGCCCGCGTGCGGCTCCTGATCCGACCAGGGCAGCGGCACCCGGCAGCCGTCGCGCCCGGGATCGGTACCGCCCGAACGCAGGTGCATCGGGTCCTGGATGCGTTCGGGTGGCAGCTCCGCTTCGGGCAGGCCCAGCTCCTCGCCCTGGTAGAGGTAGACGGCGCCGGGCAGCGCCAGCGAGAGCAGAGCGGCCGCGCGGGCCTGCGGGTGCCCAGAACCGGATCGGTCGGGTACCGAACGCCTTCGCCGCGAAGTCGAAGCCGGTGTCCTGGCGTCCGTAACGGGTGACGGTCCGGGTCACGTCGTGATTGCACAGCACCCAGGTGGCCGGGGCGCCGACGGGTGCGTGCTCGGCGAGGGTGTCCTCGATCGCGGAGCGCAGCGGTCCGGCGGCCCAGGGACAGGCCAGGAAGTTGAAGTTGAAGGCGGTGTGCAGCTCGTCGGGGCGCAGATAACGGGCGAAGCGCTCTGAGTCGGGGAGCCAGACCTCGCCGACGAAGATGCCGTCGTACTCGTCGGCGATGGCCCGCCACGAGCGGTAGATGTCGTGCAGCTCGTCCCGGTCGGTGAACGGGTGCGGGTCGACGCCCTTGGTGAAGTCGGGCAGGGCGGGGTCCTTGGCGAGCAGGGCCGCCGAGTCGATCCGTATTCCTGCCACGCCCCGCTCGAACCAGAAGCGCAGTACGTCCTCGTGCTCCTCGCGGACCGCCGGGTGCGCCCAGTTGAGATCAGGCTGCTCGGTGGCGAACAGGTGCAGGTACCACTGGCCGTCTTCGAGCCGGGTCCATGGAGAGCCGCCGAATTCGGAGACCCAGTCGTTGGGCGGCATCTCTCCGCTCGTGCCGCGTCCGGGCCTGAAGTGGAAGAGGTCCCGCTCGGGGCTGCCCGGCTCGGCTGCCAGCGCTTCCCGGAACCAGGCGTGCCGGTCGGATACATGGTTGGGAACGATGTCGATGATGGTGCGGATACCCAGACCGCGGGCCTCGGCGATGAGCTTCTCCGCCTCGGCGAGACTGCCGAAGGCGGGGTCGATGGCCCGGTAGTCGGCCACGTCGTAGCCGCCGTCCGCGAGCGGCGAGAGGTACCAGGGGTGAACCAGATGGCGTCCACGCCCAGTTCCACGAGATAGGGCAGCCTGGCCCGTACTCCCGCGAGGTCTCCGGTGCCGTCTCCGTCGCCGTCGGCGAAGCTGCGTACGTAGATCTGGTAGATGGCGGCGTCGCGCCACCAGGTTGCGGTGGCCTCGGTCGGACGGATGGCTGCCACGTGGCGTTCCTTTCGGGCAGGTGGTACTCCGCCGCCGACCCGGACACGGGGCTTGGACGGTGCGTCCGGCGGCGGAGTGCTGGTGAGGAGACGGCGGGGCTTCAACGGACAGGGGCCTGGCCTGTGTCGTCATGCTGCCGTCGTCCGGCCGGAGGCCGGGCCGCACGGCGTCTGGGACGGCAGTTCGACGACACGCCCTAGCCCTTGAGGCCGCCGGCGGTGAGACCGCTCATGATGTTGCGCTGGAAGAGCAGGAAGATCAGCAGCGTCGGGATGGACGCAATGGTGAGCGCGGCGATGAGAACGTTCTGCGGCACCCCGTTGGACAGCGAGTAGATGCCCACGTTGAGCGTCTGCCTGCTCGGGTCGGGCAAGGTGAGCATCGGCCAGAGGAAGTCCTTCCAGACCCCGACGACCGCGAAAATGGAGACGACACCGAGGATCGGCCGGGAGATCGGCAGCACCACCGAGCGAAGAGTACGCAGTGGCGAGGCCCCGTCTATCGAGGCGGCGTCCAGCAGCTCACGCGGGATCGAGTCGAAGAACCGCTTCAGCAGAAAGATGTTGAAGGCGTTGGTGACGGACGGAAGCCAGATCACCCAGGGCGAGTTGAGCAGGTTGCGCTGGAAGATCGGCATGTCGAGCACGGTGAGGTACTGCGGGACGACCAGAACGGTCGCCGGGATCATCAGGGTGGCGAGCATCATGCCGAGGATGACCTTGCCGAAGACCGGCCGCAGCTTGGAGAGCGAGTAGGCGGCGAACACGTCGAAGACCAGTTGGAAGGCCAGCGCTCCGAACGCGTAGTAGAGGGTGTTGAAGAGCAGCCGGGCCAGGTCCATCACGTTCCACGCCTGGGAGTAGTTCTCCGTGTGGACCGAGCTGGGGAAGGCGGTGGGCGGGCTCTGCACGACCTCCTGAGTGGTCTTGAGACCGCCGGTGACCATCCAGTACAGGGGCCGAGGAACACGAGGGTGAAGGCGGTGACCACTACTGCGAAGACGATCCAGTAGATGATCCTGCCGCGGGACCGGCCAAGCTGGGCCGGTGAGATCAGGGTGCGCTGGCGGCCCAGGTCCGCCTCGCGGGCACCCTGCGCCTTCCTGCGCGCGGCCGGCCGGTCCCGCGCCGGGAGACAAGCGTGTTCGATGCCATCGTATGACTCCCGTCCTAGTCTTCGCTGCCGCGGCTGAGCCGTACGTACACCGCGGAGAACCCCGCCAGGACGACGAGCAGGACGAGTCCCAGTGCCGCCGCGCTGCCGTAGTTGTTGAAGTTGAAGGCGTATTGGTAGATGAGGTAGACAACCGTCGTCGTGGAGCCTTCGGGCCCGGCTCCGTTGGTGAGCAGGAAGGGCTCGGTGAAGACCTGCATCGTCGCGATGATCTGCATGAGGAAGAGCAGCGACAGAATGAGCCGGGTCTGCGGAATGGTGACGTGCCAGATCTTGCGAAGCAGTCCGGCGCCGTCGAGCTCGGCCGCCTCGTACAGCTCACCGGGGATCGACTGGAGGGCGGCCAGGTAGATCAGCGTGGCTCCGCCCATGTTCATCCAGGTGGCCGCGATGACGACGGAGAGCATCGAGGTGTCGGGGTCCTGGAGCCACTGCAGGGCGGGCAGATGGAAGATTTCCAGAATGCGGTTGAAGAGCCCGTAGCCGGGGTCGTAGAAGTACTTGAAGAGCAGGACGGCGGCGACCGGTGGCAGCATGACGGGCAGATAGACCAGCAGCCTGAGGTAGCCCTGCGCGTGCCGGAATTCGTTGAGCACAACCGCTATGACGAACGGGACGACGAAGCCCAGCAGGAGTGCGAGGCCGGTGAAGAGCAGGGTGTTGCGCCAGGCCTGCCAGAAGGCCGGGTCGTGGAACACGTAACTCAGGTTGGACCAGCCGGCCCAGGTCGTACGGCCGTCCTCGGTCTTCTGGAAGGCCAGGAGGAATTCCCGGACCATCGGGTACCAGGAGAAGAACGAGAAACACAGAACCGCTCCGATCAGGAACCCGTGCGCAGAGATATTGCGGCGCAGGGCGCGCACGAACTCCTCGCGGGCGGAGTCCGGCCTGGCTGGGCGGTGGTGTCCGGGCGGCGGCGGGCTCGCCTTGCCCCGGACAGGGTTGGGGCCGACATGGTCTCTCCTCGGTGCCGGTGCGGTCGTTCTCAGACGGACGGGCCGGGTACGGGGCCGGGTCCGCGTGACCCGGCCCCGCGCGTCCGTTACCGGTTCGCCAGAACCTGGTTGACCTGCTGCTCAGCGGTGGAGAGCAGCTTGTTGACGTCGGCGTCCTCGTTGGTCAGGACTCCGGACATCGCGACGTCGAGGATCTTGTAGATCTCCTGGGCCTTCGGCGGCTCGGCCTTGCCTGGGACCGGGTTGTCCACGAAGACCTTGAAGTTCTCGATCGGCATGGTCGCGTTGGTGACGCGTGCGGCATCGTCCGTGGCCTTGCTCTCACCGAGGAAGAAGTTGGGCTGCGGAAGTCCGACGGGAGGTTGTCGGCCTTCTTGCGAGCCCAGTCGAACTGCCCGCTCCGGGAGTCAGGTTCTGGAAGTTCAGCCAGGCGATGGCGGCCTTGATCCTGTCGGGCGAACTGCCCTTCTTGATCATGTAGTTGTTGCCACCGAACAGCGTTCCTTCGGCGCCGGGAATCGGGCCCATGCCGAAATTCTCGTACTCGGCGCCGAGCTGCTGCACCATGTAGGTGATGTCGTCGGGTGCGGCCAGGAACATGCCGAGCTTGTCGGTGGATATCTGCTTCTGCAGGTCCCCACTTCAGCAGCTGGGTCCGGCCCATGCTGTCGTCCTCCCAGCGCATGTCGTGCAGTTGCTGGAGGACCTGCCTGCCCTTGTCGTCGTTGAACGCGGCCTTCTTGCCGCCTGCGTCCACCATGTCACCGCCGAGGCCGAACTGTGCGGCGGCGAAGTGCCAGCCGCCATTGTTGCCCGCGCTGTACTCGCCGAAGCCGGCGATGCCCTTGCCGAGCGCCGCGATCTTCTTGCTCGCCGCCCGGACCTCGTCCCAGGTGGCCGGCGGGTGTCCGGGTCGAGGCCGGCCTGGGCGAACAGCTTCCGGTTGATCATCAACCCCATGGTGTAGTTGCTGGTCGGCAGGGCGTAGAGCTTGCCGTCCTTGCGTGCCACGTCGACCACTTGGGGCTGGATGTCCTTCAGTGCCGGTACTGACTTGTCGCTGACGTACGCGGAGATGTCCTCGGCGCCGTCGTTGTCCAGCACCTGCTGCAGATCGGTGAAGTAGGCGTAGAAGACATCCGGTTGCGACTTGCCCTTGAGCATCGCCGTGAAGCGCGGGGCTCCAGACACTGACCGGGCGTGGACTTCCCATTGATCCTGACGTTCGGGTACTTCTTGTTGAACGTCTTGATGTCCTCGTTCCACTCCCGCAGTTCCGCGGCCTTCGCGGCCGGCGGCATGCAGTCGATCGACAGCGTCACCTTGGCCTTCGGGTCCAGCGGCGCTGACGGATCGGACGAACCGCTGCCGGAGTCGCTGCCGTCGTCGTCACTGCCGCTGCTGCTCGTGCCACAGGAGGCAAGGGCAGTCAGGGCGAGTGCGGTGACGAGCGCGGCCGCGGAGGTTCGGCGTGTACGGCGAGAACGGCGGAACCCAGCACTTCTCATCGGTGGTCCCCTTCGGGCATGAGCATGGAAGGCCCTCGGCGAACTCTCTGCCGGGGCGCGGTTCACTCAACCACCGCCGACATGTGAACGCAATATCTCGCGCAGTTTTCGTAAATGTTTGACAGTCTTCCGCATGTGATTCCCGGAGCTCTCCTCGCCCGGGAACCCCCACCCGCCGCGACCGTCAGCGGGGCGCCTGCGCGGTCGAGCCGCGGACCACCAGCTCCGGCTCGAACAGGAGCTCCCCGGGCGGAACGGTCCCGCCCTGGATCCGGGCACAGAGCAGCTCCACCGCCGCCCGGCCCATCGCCTCGATGGGCTGACGGACCGTGGTCAGCGGCGGTTCGATGCAGTTCATGAAGGCACTGTCGTCGAATCCGACGACCGAGACCTCGGCGGGCACCGCGAGGCCTCGTCTGCGGGCCGCGCGGATTGCACCCAGCGCCAGTGGGTCGCTCGCACAGATGATCCCGGTGACACCGCGCTCCAACAGGCGCGAGGCCGCGGCCCGGCCGCCCTCCAGCGAGAACATCGAGCGTTCGACGCGCTCCGGCGGGAGCGCTCCCGCTCCACCGGGCGAGGCAGCCGCGACGGCGAGCGCCGCGGCGAGCTTGCGCCTGGAGGGACGTGGTCGGAGGGCCCGAGGACCAGGCCGATGCGCTCGTGCCCCAGCGACACCAGATGGCGCCACGCCTGCTCGGTCGCGACGGCGTCGTCGCAGGACACACAGGGAAGTCCAGCCCCTCGATGGGGGCGTTGATGAGCACGACCGGGATTCGGCGGTCGGCGAGCCGGCGGTAGTGGTCGTGGGGTTCGTCGGCCTGGGCGAAGAGCCCTCCGGCGAAGACGACGCCGGACACCTGCTGCTGGAGAAGCAACTCCACGTAGTCGGCCTCCGAGACGCCCCCTTGGTCTGGGTGCACAGCACGGGGTGAGGCCCTGTTGCGCCAGAGATCCTCCGATCACCTCGGCGAACGCCGGGAAGATGGGATTCTGCAGCTCGGGCAGGACGAGGCCGACGAGCCGGGCCCGCTCGCCGCGCAGCTGGGTCGGCCGCTCGTATCCGAGCACATCCAGTGCGCTCAGCACCGATTGCCGGGTCGTCCGCGAGACACCGGGTTTGCCGTTGAGAACCCGGCTCACCGTGGCCTCACTGACCCCGACCTTCTTCGCCACCTGAGCAAGTCGTCGCGTCATGGGCGCAAGGTTAGCGCATTTCTTGCAAAGAGTAGACTTAAAACTGCAAAGTGCCTACGTAGGCGGGTGCCTCCGGAAGCCGCGGAGGCACCCTCTGCTGCGCTCCGTGTCCTCCTACGGGTTGGTATTGATCTTGAAGGTGGAGGTGGTGTTCTTCACGTCCTGGGCGTTGTCACTGAGCTTCAGCCCGTTGAACGTGACCTCCCCGACCGCAGGCCCCTGGCCGCTCTCCGGCATCTCGTTGGCCCACAGGCCGAAGCCTGACTTGGCGTCGAACGCATCACCGCTCTTGTGTGCCCCGGAGATCGAGATGTCGTTGAGGACGGTGTCCTTGATGGGGAACTGGGGCCGGCCTCCCACATAGTTGGTCTGGAACATGATCCCGCTGTAGGTGGGATCGACGATGTCCACGTTGTTGATGCGGATGCCCTGGAACACCTTGGAAGCCGAGAACAGCCAGATGCCCGGGAAGGTCTGCGAGCCCCAGAAGTGGCCGCCGGCCCGGACGACCGACACGTTCTCGATCGTCGTGGGCTCGGTCCCGAAGCCGTTCATCGGGTAGCCGAAGTCCAGTGAGCTGACCGTGATACCCGAGTACACCAGGGTGTCCGCGATATGGATGTTGCGGAAGGTGTTGTTGTAGCCGCCGTACACGGCCACACCCGCGGCGCGCCAGGTGAGGATCGAGGTCAGGTTCTCGTACACGTTGTTCTTCATGTCCGAGCCCCGGAGTCGATCGCCGAGAAGAGCGCGAAGCTGTCGTCACCGGTGGCCCGCGCCTCGTTGTTGGTCACGAGGTTGTCGGTGGATCCGTTCGTCATGTTGATGCCGTCGGCGAACATGTTGCGGATCCGTGAGTTCTTGATGGTGACGCTGTCGGTGTTGGCCCCCAGTAGAGGCACACCATGTGCTCGTTCCAGATGTTGTCGATCACGATGTCCGAGACATTGGAGAAGTCGAACACCTTGCCCGGCCCGTCAATACGGGAGGTGTAGTTGCCGAAGTACGCGAAGTCCGAGAACGACGAACCCTTCGAACTGGCCTCCGCGCGGAAGCCGATATCGGTGTTGTCCTGGCCGGCGGGAGCATGGAATCTCGTGTACCAGGGGCCTGCGCCGACGACCTTCACGGCCTTGCCGTAGACCTGGAACTTGCTGGATGTGGCGTAGTCACCGGCCGGCAGGTAGACACCCACCAGCGTGTCCGTGGTGTCCATCCGGACCTTGTCCAGGGCGTTCTGCACGTCCTGGTGGGTGAATCCGGCAGGCACGGTGTACGTGGCCGGGTCGGGACTGGCAGTGGGCGCGACCTGCTCCAGGCTGATGAAGTCGATCGCATAGGTGCTGGTGTTGGCCGCGTCCTTCTGCAGCCGGATCCTGCTGCCCGCAGGCACGGTCCTGCCCAGCATGACGTTCGCCTCGTCATAGATGTGCCGGGGAGCACCCGAGCCCGGGAGTTGCCGGGGCGGTCTCGTTCCCGTACAGCCAGGCGTACTTCGAGGTGAGGTCGATCGCCTTGAGGAAGACGCCGTCAACGTAGAGGTTCAGCTTCGATTCGATGCCGTCGCCGGCGGCGGAGTCGGGAATGGAGAACCGGGTCACCAGCGTGTTCGTGGAAGCCTTCGTGGTGAACTCCACGTAGTTGCCGGTGCTGTCGAGGGTGACGGCCTTACGGCCGGATGCCTCGCCCGCGACGTCTCCGATGGTCCTGTCGGGGCCGACGGCCTCGGCGCCGCCACCGGTGACACCGTCCTCCGCCTCGTACATGTCGTACGGCATGTTGGCGCCTCGCCCGACGAAGAGGGACTCGGTGCTGGTGTTGTTCTCCCGCTTCACCGGCAGCTCGTTGGCGTCGTCGGCGAGCACCACCTTCGCCGTGTACGAGCCGTTGGCGGCCGTCCACGTCCCCAGCGGGACCGGTGAGGTGGTCGCGCCCGCCGCGACGGACCCGTTGTGCGCACCGGTGAGGGTCTTCACCGTGGCGCCCTTGGAGTCGGTCAGGGTGAGGGTGATCCCGTGGCTGCCGCTCGCGGAGGCCAGGGTGCCCTGATTCCTCACCGTGACGGAGAAGGCCACGGTGTCACCGTCGGAGGGGCGGACGGAGATGTGGCGACCGCGCTCGCGACCAGGTCGGAGCTGGAGACCGGCTTCACCACCAGCGGGGAGCCGGCGGTGTAGCTGTTGTTGGTCTCGTTCTGCTCGATGACCTCGCCCGCCGGGTCTGCCACCGCGCTCAGCTCATACGTACCGGCGTCATGCGCTCCGATTTCGGCGCTGACCTGTGCGGAAGCACCGGCCGCGAGGGCGCCCACCGAAGCGGAGGCGACCTTGGAACCGCCGAGCTCGAAGTCGAGCTTGCTCGCGGGCGCGGCGAGCGCGCCGGTGTTGCGCACGGTCGCGGACAGTGTGATGTCGTCCGACTCCACCGGCGCCGCCGGAGCAGCGCCGACCGCGGAGACCTGGAGGTCGGGGTTGGGGGCCGGGCTCCCAGCACCTGGAACTCGGCGACCTGACCGGCGCCCGAACCGGTGTTGGAGGTGAACTTCAGCTGGACGTCGGCGACTCTGGCGGCGGCGGGGATCGTCACCGTGTTGCCGGTCGCCGGGCTGAACGCGTAGTCCTTGGCGGCGGCCAGAGTGGTGAAGGACGAGGCGTTCTGCTCACGTCCGAGCACCTGGATGTTCTGGGTTCTCGCACCCCAGCTGCTGTCGGGGTTCAGCTTGACGACGACACTCTCGGTGTCGGCGTTGGCGCCGAGCTTCACGGTGAGCGTGTTCGGGTAACTGCCGCCCGCGCCCTCCCAGTAGGTGGTGACCGAGTTGTCGTTGGCGTTCGCCGCGACGAAGGTGTGGACCACCGACGAGGCAGTGATCGGCTTGGAGACGGCGAGGTTGGAAGCGGCGGCCGTGGAACCGTTTCGGATCACGGAGTTACTGTCGCCGGATATGTTGCCTGCCGCGTCCTTGGCCCGCACGACGTAGGAGACCGTGGTGGCCGCGGACTGGGTATCGGTGTACTTGGTGACATCGCCGGCCACGCTCTCGCGGAGCACGTTGTTGGCGTAGATGTCGTATCCGGTGACCGCCTTGTTGTCCGAGGACGCCTGCCAGGTCAGCTCGACCCGGCCACTGGAGGGTTCGGTGAAGGCGAGGCCGGCGGGCGCGGTGGGTGCCTGGGCGTCGCCGGATTCGCCCTTGCGCCTGACGGTGTTGCTGTTGCCCGACTCGTTGCCTGCCGCGTCCTTGGCGCGGACGTAGTAAGAAACGTCCTCGTCGACAGGCCTGGTGTCGGTGTAGGCGGTGACACCACCCGCGACGCTCGTCAGGAGCGTGTTGCCTGCGTAGATGTCGTAGCCCGTGACGCCCGTGTCGTCGGAGGATGCCTTCCACGTCAGCCCGATCCGGCCGGTGGAGGGCTCGGTGAGAGCGAGGCCGGCGGGCGCGGTGGGCGCCTGCGTGTCGCCGGTCCCCGGGCCGTAGATCTCCAGCTCGGAGAGCTGGGCGGCGGGCTGGACCGAGTTGGCCGTGACCAGTACCCGTACATAACGGGTGGTGGTGGCGTCGAAGGAGACGGTCACCTGCCGACCGCCCGCGGGGCCGAACACATACGCCTTGGACGCGGTCAGATCGGTGAAGTCGGAGCCGTTGACGCTGCCCTGGATCTTCAGGGTCTGGGTCCGTGTCTCCCAGCCGTCCGGCAGCCCCAGCACAACCCGGTCGATCCGGACGGAGGAACCCAGGTCCGCCTGGATCCACTGCGGGAGCGCGTTGTTCCTGCTCTCCCAGTAGCTGGCTCGGTTGCCGTCGTTGGCGTTGGCGGCTGTGTGGACCTCGGTGGTACTGCTCGCCCTGAGTGTCTTCCCCGCTGCGAGGTCGGCCGACGACTCCACTGCTTCCCGGACCTCCAGCTCGGAGAGCTGAGCGTTGTCCCGGCCCGTGTTGGCCGTGATGTTCACCCGGACGAAGCGGGTCCGGGTGGCCGGGAAGGAGATCGTCACCTCGTTGCCGGACCCGGGGCCGAAGGTGTAGGTCGCGGAGGTCTTCAGCGTCGAGAAGCTGGTGCCGTCGGCGCTCCCCAGGACAGCCAGGGTCTGCCCTCTGCTCTCCCAGTCCGCGGGCAGTTTCAGTGTCACCCCGTCGACCCGGGTCCCGGAGCCGAGGTCGGTCTGTACCCATTGGGGCAGGCTGCCGCCTGTCCCTCCCAGTAGGTCGCCCGGTCGCCGTCCGTCACATTGCGGGCGGTGGAACCGGCGTTGGCGCTGCTCGCGGCCGCGGTCCGGCCCGCGGCGACATCGGGGCCGTCGTCCGCCGAGGCGGTGAGCGACGGCCAGCCGATCAGCAGAAGACTGGTGGTGATCACGGCGGAAAGGGTCCGCCATCTCCAGCGTTGGTCTCTCATAACTCCCCGATCTTCGGCCTCGGCGCGGGACACGTCGAGGGCGCTGCTCTCGGACGTAGCAATGCGGCATGTATTCCTGCAATCACTCGCACGAGATTTGCGTTTTACGGTCAGAGAGTTGCAGAGAAATGCGAGAGCGTCCACAGTTGAGACAGAACAAACGGGGCCCGCAGGATGCGGACCCCGCTCGTATGCAGCCGGATCGGTAGGACCTCTGATCTGTCAGAGCCCGTCCGTGTACAGGAGCCGGTCGGGTGAGCCCGCACCCAGATTCGACAGCACACCCGGCGTCGCCCGGTCGGCGAGCCAGTCCTCGATCCCCTGCGGGGTCGCGGCCGGGTTCTGCCCCTGGTAGAGGGCAACGACGCCGGCTACATGCGGACTGGCCATGGAGGTGCCGTTGAGCGCGACGGACCCGCCGCCGAGCTTGGCGGAGACGATGGCCGCTCCGGGTGCGTAGATCCACACGCACTCGCCCCAGTTACTGAATGTGGTCTGCCGGTCCTGGTCGTCGCCGGCGCCACGGCCACCACACCGCCGGCACCCGCCGGGAGACGTTGCAGGCGTCCTGGTTCTCGTTGCCCGCCGCCACCACGGGCAGGATGCCCTGGTCCCGCAGTGAGTCGAAGGCCGAGTCGACAGCGGCCGACGAGGGTCCGCCCAGGGACGCGTTGACCACGGCGGGCGATTCGGCGTGCCCGGCGATCCAGTCGAGTCCCGCGATGATCCCGGCCCAGCTGCCCGTGCCCTCGCAGTCGAGCACCCGCACCGGGACGAGCGAGGCGGAGCGCGCGACGCCATAGGTCGCACCGGCGACCGTGCCCGCCACATGTGTGCCGTGACCATTGCAGTCCTGGCCGTTGCGGCCGTCGCCGATGCCGTCGAATCCACTGCCCAGCCGGCCGGCGAACTCACTGTGCGCGGCATCGATGCCGGTGTCGACGATGTACGCCGTCACCCCCGCGCCGGTGCCGGACACGTTGAACTCTCCGTCGAGCGGCAGATTGCGCTGGTCGATCCGGTCCAGGCCCCAGCTCGACGCCGGGGCCCGGCCGGCCGCCGCTGCGGACTGGACCGGAATGGCGCCTGCCACGCTGTTCTCCTCGACGGTCTCGACGCCGGAGTAGCCGCGCACCGCCTCCAGCTGAGCCGGGGTCAGTTCGGCCGCGAAGCCGTGCAGGACCTTCCCGTAGGTGAACAGGGTGCTGACACCGAGCTTCTCCGCCATGGCGGTCGGCGCCATCCCGGCTCCGAGGGTGACGATGTACTGACCGGGCACAGCCCGGTCCGACTTATGCACCGGTACGAGGTTCTCACCGGTGTCGGCCGTGGCCGGGCTGGTGCCGATCAGGGGACGATCAGCAGTAGAGCGGCTGGTGCCCAGCGGGCGCGCAGGCGCATACGTTCTCCTTGGGTGGGCGGGGTCGGTCGCGGAACCGGACAGATCCGCGAAGTGCGAACACCCGTCTTTCGTCCACATCCCCAGCACGGCTTGAGCCGGATCAGCCGTACAGCTCAACGGCCGGCGTCGGCGCACACTCCCCATCGCCCGCGCAGCCCACCCAAACATGAAAGGTTTCAACACATCCTCGGGAACGTAGACCCGCTTGAGCACGACGTCAATGCCGTAGACGCAAGCTCAACCGATCTATTGACAGGGCCTATTCAAAACCTTAACTTCACGTTACTGAAACGATTCATCATCGCGTCGTAACGGAGCCGAGCTGTGATCAGCAGAAGACGACTGCTCAACACCACCGCCGCCACCGCCATCGGGACGGCGCTCACCGCGGCATCCGTCCCCGCCGCCCGTGCTTCCGGACCCGCGCAGACCGCCGGCGCTCCGGTCCGCATCACCACCCCGACCGTCGAGTACGCGACCCGTCCCCTCGGCCTCGGTGTCGCGCGTCCGCGGCTGAGCTGGCCGCTGGCCTCCAGCAGCCCGGAGGCGGCCCAGACCGCCTACCGGCTGCGTGTCGCCACCGATCCGCAGCGGCTGGGGAATCCGGACGTCTGGGACAGCGGCAAGGTCGCTTCCGCCGATTCGGTGCTGGTCGAGTACGCGGGTCCCGAGCTGGCGTCCCGCACCCGCTACTACTGGTCGGTGCGTGTCTGGGACGACCGGGGCAAGGCCTCCGCATGGAGTGAGCCGTCCTGGTGGGAGACCGGTCTGTTCGCCGCATCGGACTGGTCGGCGCAGTGGATCGGCGCGCCCGCGGCGCTGACCGGCACGCCCGCACTGGACGATGCCTCCTGGATCTGGTTCCCCGAGGGGATCCGGCCACCAGCGCACCGGCTGCCACGCGCTGGTTCCGCGGCCGGGTGGATGTCCCGGCCGGCGTCACCCGCGCCCGGCTGGTCATGACCGCCGATGACGGATTCACCGCCCGGGTGAACGGCGTCGAGGTGGCCCGTATCGACGCGGACGGTCCGGCCGACGGCTGGCGCCGCCCACGCTCACGGAGGTGACGGCTCAGCTGTCCCCGGAACCCATGTGATCGCCGTGTCCGCCACCAACGCGTCGGAGAGCCCCGCCGGACTGCTCGGCGTCCTGGAACTGACCACCGCCGACGGGGTGCGCACCGTCGTCACCGACGCCGCCTGGCGCACCACCGACCGCGAACCCACCGGTGAGTGGCACTCCGCCGAGTACGACGACACCGCATGGTCCACCGCCAGGTCCTCGCCCCCTGGGGCTCCGGGCCCTGGGGCAAGGTGCAGGTGGCGTACTCCCCGCCGCCCAGCTGCGCCAGGAGTTCCGGCTGGGGCGCAAACGTGTCGCACGCGCCAGGCTGTACTCGACCGCCCTCGGCCTGTACGAGGTGTTCCTCAACGGCGAGCGGGTCGGTGAGGACCGCCTGGCGCCGGGCTGGACCGACTACAACAAGCGGGTCCAGTACCAGACGTACGACGTGACCGGTCTCGTGGCCCGGGGCGCCAACGCGCTCGGGGTCACGCTCGCGACAGGCTGGTACGCCGGCAGCATCGGCTGGTTCGGCCCGCATCAGTACGGGGATCAGCCGGCCGTGCTGGCCCAGTTGGAGGTCACCTTCACCGACGGGTCCACCGAGCGGGTGGTGTCGGGGACCGACTGGCGCGTGGCGACCGGGCCGGTCACCGCCGCGGATCTGATGGCGGGCGAGGACTACGACGCCCGGCTGGAGACCGAGGGATGGACGCGTGCCGGCTTCGACGCCACCGGATGGCTGGCGGCGGACCGGATCGAGGAGGTACCGGCGACACTCGTGGCCGAAGTGGACGGAGCATGCCGCGTCGAGAGCGAGCTGACGGCTCAGGAGGTGACCGAGCCCGAACCCGGCGTCTTCGTCTTCGACCTCGGCCAGAACATGGTGGGCACCCACGGCTCGAGGTGTCCGGTCCTGCCGGGACGACCGTGCGCCTGCGGCACGCGGAGGTCCTCAACCCCGACGGCACCATCTACACCAGCAATCTGCGCACCGCCCGCGCCACCGACACCTACACGCTCAAGGGCGGCGGCCGCGAGACGTACGAACCCGCTTCACCTTCCATGGTTTCCGCTACGTCGAGGTGACCGGGTATCCGGGCGGCCTGCGCGCGACGCGATCGTGGGCCGGGTCATCCACACCTCCGCGCCGTTCACCATGGACTTCAAGACCGACGACCCCATGCTCAACCAGCTCCACAGCAACATCACCTGGGGACAGCGCGGCAACTTCCTCTCCATTCCGACCGACACCCCGCACGCGACGAGCGGCTCGGCTGGACCGGTGACATCAATGTCTTCGCGCCCACCGCCGCGTACGCGATGGAGTCGGCGCGCTTTCACCAAGTGGCTCTACGACCTGCGCGACGACCAGTTCGCCGACGGCGCCTTCCCGAACGTCGCCCCGGATCTTCCCGACGTCGGCAGCGGCGCGGCGGGCTGGGGCGACGCCGGGGTGACCGTGCCATGGGCCCTCTACCAGGCGTACGGGGACGTGCGGGTGCTGGAGCAGTCCTGGTCCTCGATGCTGAGGTGGCTGGAGTACCTCAAGGCGCACAGCAGCGGGCTCCTGCGACCCGCCGACGGGTACGGCGACTGGCTCAACATCGAGGACGAGACGCCCAAGGACGTCATCGGCACGGCGTACTTCGCGCACAGCGCCGATCTCGTCGCCCGGACCGCCGAGGCGCTGGGCAGGACCCGCGCCCTACCGGACCCTCTTCGGCCAGGTCCGCGACGCGTTCCGGACGGCGTACGTGAGCGGTGGCGGGCGGGTGAAGGGCGACACGCAGACGGCGTATGTACTGGCCCTGTCCATGGATCTGCTGGTGGAGAGCGACCGCGGACCGGCGGCCGACAGGCTGGTCGCTCTCATTGAGGCGAAGGACTGGCATCTGTCCACGGGGTTCCTCGGCACTCCGCGGCTGCTGCCGGTACTGACGGACACCGGACACACGGATGTCGCCTACCGGCTGCTGATGCAGCGGACCTTCCCGAGCTGGGGCTACCAGATCGACCGGGGTGCCACCACGATGTGGGAGCGCTGGGACTCCATCCGGCCGGACGGCAGCTTCCAGGACGCCGGGATGAACTCCTTCAACCACTACGCGTACGGCTCGGTGGGTGAGTGGATGTACGCGAACATCGCGGGCATCGCACCCGGCGCCCCAGGCTTCCGGAAGATCATCGTGAGGCCGCGTCCGGGTGGCGGGGTGACGCAGGCCGAGGGGCGTTTCGACTCGGTCTACGGGCCTGTCACCACCCGCTGGAAGGCGGACCGGGAGGCTTCGCACTCAAGGTCTCGCTGCCTGCGAACACCACCGGCGAAGTATGGATACCCGCCGGAAACAAGTACTCCGCCGGCCATGGGCGGGCGCGGTTCCTGCGGATGGAGGACGGCTGCGCGGTCTTCGCCGCAGGATCGGGAACCCACCAGTTCGCCGCCTGACGCATCGAACGCCGCAGGGCGTCATGCAGACGGGAACCGCCCCGCATGACGCCCTGCGGCTCGAGGCACTGCCGGTGGCACTGCCGGCGGCGGGCGAGCGGATCCGCTGGTCCCGGCGCTCGCGCGGCTCAGCCGCCGAGCAGTTCCGGCTTCTGCGCGAGCGATCCGAGACGTCCCGCCGGATCCGCGACCAGCCTGCGGGTGGCCAGGTCGAGCAGGCCGCCGGTCGCTGCGATCTCCGCGGCGAGCGTCCCGTCCTCCTTCACGATCTGCTGCACGATTTCGAAGGTCTTCCCGGTGCCGTAGATGAACTCGCAGCTCACCCGCACCCGGTCGCCACCGCGCAGCTCACGCTTGTACTTCACCGTCACTTCCAGCTGCACCGGACCGAGTCCGGCGGCCAGCAGCCTCCTGAGGGAGGCCGGCGGCCCGTAGCACCTCCCACCGCGCATGCTCCGCGTACTGGAGGTAGACGGCCTGATTGAGATGGCCCTGGGTGTCGAGCTCGTAGCCGCGCACCGTCACATCGGTGAAGAAGGTCATGCCCCGGTGAACGCCCGGGCCGGCCTGCCATTCCGCGATGATCACCGGCAGAGCTCTTTACGCGTCTGTCATGTACGAGTAACTTCCTGACTGCAAAAGATTGCAGCAAAGTTCTGATGGTACTTGCTGTCGGAAGGTACTGCTCGCCCGAACCCAGAGGCGCGTCCGGGTTCTCCGGCGGGATAACTGGCGCCGCTCGCGAAGCGGCTGCGCTGTCGGCAGCCACGGTCCAGCTCTCCGTGGCCTCCCCTGGAGACACGCAATGAAACGCACCTATCACCGGATGCTGAGACGCCCACTGGCGGCGGCCGTCGCAGCCGGCGGGCTGCTCACGCTCCTCACCGCGATACCCGACACCGCGGATTCCACCAGCACCGTGCCAACGGCCGTCTCGGAGTCCACGGCGACCGTCTTCTACTACACCAAGACCAGGAACTGGGCCGCGTACAAGCTGCATTACGCGCCCGACGGCGGTTCCTGGACGACGGTGCCCGGCGTGGCGATGGAGACCGCGTGTACGGACTGGGTGAAACAGACCGTCAGCCTCGGCAGCGCGTCCGGACTTGCGGCCACGTTCAACAACGGGTCGGGCGCCTGGGACAGCAACACCGGGAAGAACTACGCGCTGGGCACCGGGAACATTACCGTCAAGGACGGTGGGCATCACCGGCTCGATGGCGTACAAGCGCCGCTACACCGACACCGCGAGCGGCACGGACGGTTTCGCGCTGGTGACGGTCACCGGGAGCGCCTCGTACACCGGCATTCCCAACGGCACCTACAAGGAAGCGGTCACCGGGGACACCAAGGTGGTCACGGACGGCAAGCTCGCCGTCCCGGCGCCGGGCAAGGGCAACCTGCGGGTCTACGTACTCGACCTGGGCGGGGCGAACGCCGCCCCGGGAAGATCGGGACGGCGGGTGCCTATCTGAAGTAACCGTTCGGGGCGTGGCGGACGCGCGGAACAGGCGTCCGTCACGCGGACGACGGCCGACTTGGTGGTGATGCCGCGCTTCCGTTCCGGGGCGAGACAGTCGGTCTGCGTACTGCCGTCGTCGACCCGGCCGGCTTCGTCGATGACTCCGGCGGTATGCACAAGCCGCTCGGCCACTCGGCCCGGCTAGCGATTCTGCCGGGCCGCGTCACTATCGGAGCATGGACGCAGAACGTGGCGACCATGAGACGGAACCGGCTGTACGGCGTGCCGAAGGTGTCGCCCGGTCGATGCCCAGCAGTCATCAGGCGGAGATCGACCGGCTGATCGAGGAGCGGACCGAGGCCACGTCCGGCCTCTACCTGCGGATCGCCGAAGCCGAGAGCCGTACGGTCGCTCCGCTGGCCGAGCTGCTCAAGCGGGACGAGAGGGCGGAGGCGGCGGCCAGGGACCTCGCACGACTGCGTCTGGAGGCCGTCGAGCGGTCGCGGAAGACCCTGGAGTCGGGCGCGGTCTTCTTCAGCGGCCCGGCCGGCCCGTACACGCGACGAAGCCCGGGCTCAACGCCTTTGGCGCGCTGAGCCTGTGGGCCCCGTGGTTCACCGTGACGTTCTGAGCCGCCCTGACGCCTCCGCCGCGTGGAAAGTTTCGTATTCCAGGTGCGGGAAGCGCCATTCGGTACGGCTTCGCAGCGTCTCACCGGGACGCAGCTCCGTGCTGGGCTGGCCGGGGCGGTTGGGGAATCGGGCAGGTGCTGGGTCTCCAGGCAGACCGCGCCGTGCCGCTCGTGGCGGCGGCCGGCCGCGTCGGTGAACGATCCGTCGAGCTGGTTGCCGGTGTAGACCTGGATGCCCGGTTCCGTGGTCCACACCTCCAGGATCCGGGCCGCGCCGGGAGCGGTCAGGCGGGCGGCGCGGCGGAGCCCGCCGCCCTGTCCGGTCGCGGGCTGCCGGAGCACCCAGCAGTGGTCGAAGCCGCCGGCCAGGCGCAGTTGCTCGTCCGGCAGCCCGATGCGCTCCCCACCGCGCACGGTGAGGTGAGGTCGAAGGGTGTGCCCCTACCGCGGCGGGCGGCCCCAGAGGGATGCCGTCCGGATCCACCGGCAGATAGGTGTCCGCGTCCACCTGAAGCAGATGGCCTCGGATACCGCCCCGCCGTGAGGTCGAAGTAGGAGTGGTTGGTGAGGTTGACAACTGTCGGACGGTCGGTGACCGCGGTGTACTGCGCGGACAGGGTGCCCGCGGTGTCGAGTGTGTAGGTGACGGATGCGTCCAGGGCTCCGGGGAATCCCATGTCGCCGTCGGGGCTGTGCAGGGTGAGCCGGAGAGCCGCGGCCTCCTCGGTGGTACGGGTGTGGCCTCCCACACCTTGGTGTGGAAGCCGTCGGGCCCTCCGTGCAGTGCGTGGCCGCGGTCGTTGGCGGGGATGTGGTGAGTGATCCCGTCGAGCGTGAAGCGGCCGTGTGCGATGCGGTTGGCGTAACGGCCCACGACGGCGCCGAAGTACGGGTTCTGCCCCGTGTAGTCGTCCATCGTCGCGAGCGACCGTACGACCGAGGCACTGGCACCTGTGGTGTCCGGCACCGTGAGGCTGTGCAGGACGGCGCCGTAGCCGAGGATCTCGGCCCGCACGCCGGTCCCGGAATCCAGGGTCCAGACATCGGCCTCCGCACGCCCGTGGGCGGTGCCGAACGGATTGCTGTGCACGGTGGGCGGGGCATCGCAGATCCTTGATCCTAGGTACCGGTGGATTCACGGATGATGAGGCGGTAGCCGGGACGCGGCCGCCGGGGTTCGGCGACGGGCTCGCCCGCGAGGCGTTCGACGAGGCTGTTGACTGCCAGGCGAGCGATGGCCTCCTTGTCCGGGGCGATGGTGGTGAGGGTGGTGGTTCCGTAGCGGCTGTCCTCGATGTCGTCGAAGCCGACGACGGCGATATCGGCAGGGATACGCAGCCCGCGCTCGGTGATGGTCCGCATCGCGCCGATGGCAATGAGGTCGTTGTAGGCGAACACGGCGTCGGGCCGTTCGCCGCGGTCGAGCAGGGATGCCATGGCCGATGCCCCGTCCTCGCGGCCGTAGCCGTCCGTCACCACGACCAGGGATTCGTCGGCCGCGATGCCCGCTGCCGCGAGCTCCTCGCGCCAGCCGCGCAGACGCAGATGGGCGGGCTGGCGTTCGCGGCCGGTACGAGAGCCGAGGAAGGCGATCCGGCGGCGGCCGTTGTCGATGAGGTGGCGCACGGCGTCGCGGGCCGCTGCCACGTTGTCGATCGCGATGTGGTCGTACGGGGCCTCGTACTCGCGCTCGCCGAGCAGGACCAGCGGCGCGGTCTCGGTGCGTGCCACGAGGTCCTCGGCCTCCAGATGGATGGGACTGAGGATGAGACCGTCGATCACATGGGATCTGAAGCCCTGGCTGACCAGGAGTTCCTTCTCCCTGAGGCCTGCGGTGTGGTCGACCAGGACGGTGTAGTCGTGCCGGGCGGCCGCGTCGACGACCGCCCCGGCCAGTTCCGCGAAGTACGGGTTGCCGAACTCGGGTACGGCGAGGGCGATGATGCCGGTGCGGCCCTTGCGCAGATGGCGCGCGGTGAGGTTCGGCCGGTAACCGAGCTCGTCGATCGCCTGCTGCACTTTCGCGCGCATCTTGGGGTGACGTGCTGATAGTTGTTCACCACGTTCGACACGGTCTTGATGGACACGCCCGCCATCTGCGCAACGTCCTTCAGGCTGACGCCCACGGCACTCCTTGGTTCGGCTCGGCTCTGCTCTGCTCTGCCCGCACGGTTGACCCCGGCGGGTCAGGTTGTTCTGCGACTGCGCGCGAGGTAACGCTGGGCCACGACGACCACGATAAGGAAACCGCCGCTGACCACCGACTGGTACGAGGAGTTGAGTGAGCCGATCTGGTTGATCAGGTTCTGGATGACGGCCAGTAGCAGGACTCCCCAGAGCGTGCCGCTGATCGAGCCGGCCCCGCCGATGAGCAGAGTGCCGCCGATGACCACGGCTGCGATCGCGTCGAGCTCCATGCCCACGCCGACGATGGTGACCCCGAGGTGAGCCTGGCCGCGTTGAGTGCGCCGGCCAGTCCGGCCAGCAGCCCGCTGAGCGTGTAGACGAGGATCTTCGTACGGGCGACGGGCAGGCCCATCAGCGTGGCGGCGTCACTGCTGCCGCCGACGGCGAAGAGGCTCTGCCCGAACGAGGTCCGCTGCAGGGCCAGTCCGCCGGCTCCGAAGAGGGCCAGGGCGATCAGGATCGGGTAGCCGAAGCCCCAGAGGCTGCCCTGGCCCAGGTCCGCGAATGCGGAGTCCTTGGGCACCAGGTAGGTGGTCGCGCCCTCGTCGGTGATGGCGAGCAGCAGGCCGCGCGCGGCCAGCAGGGTGGCCAGGGTGACGATGAACGGCGCCATGTTCCCACGGGCGATCAGGACTCCGTTGAGCAGACCGAACCCCCGCACACCACGAGTGGCACCAGGAGCGCGGGCAGCAGGCCCCACTGGGAGGCCCAGGCGCCCAGGACACCGCCCAGTGCGAAGACCGATCCGACGGAGAGGTCGATGCCGCCGGTGATGATGACCATGGTCATGCCGAGGGCGACCACGGCGAGGAAGGACGCCTGGATGGTCACCCCGCGTGCGTTGTCCAAGGTCGCGAACGTCGGGTAGATGAAGGAGGCGGCGAGCACCACGGTCAGCAGGACCGCCAGCACGCCCTGACGTTGCAGGAGTTCGGCGATACGCTGCTTGGTGGTCGGTGCCGGGCCTGCGGCCGGCATGGACGCGCCGCCGCCGGAACGCGCGGACGACTTGCGCGGCGCCGGGACTGCGGGGCTGGTGTGGTTTCGTTCATCGGGACCGACGCTCCCGGGCGACGTAGACGGCGGCGATGATGATGGCCGCCTGGGCGATCTGTGCGGTGGAGTCGGGCAGGTCGTGCTTGACGAGCGTCGCCCGCAGGAGCTGCATCAGCAGCGCACCGGCGACGGTGCCGAGCACCCGGATGGAGCCGCCGTTGAGCGGCGTGCCGCCGACCACGACCGCTGTGATGGCGGAGAGCTCCATCAGGGTGCCGAGCGAGGAGGGTCGCTGGCTGTCAGCCTGGCAGTGGCGAGGATTCCCGCGAGGGCGGCGAGCACTCCGCAGAGCACGTAAACAACGATGAGGACGCGCCTGACGGGGAGCCCCGCGAGGCGGCGGCTCTGTTCCCGCCGACGGCGACGATCTGCCTTCCAAAGGTGGTGCGTTGTACGAGGAAGGCAACGGCGACGGCGAGCACTGCGGCGATCCATACGACGAGCGGGATACCGAGGAAGGAGCCGGTGCCCAGGGACAGCAGGTCGGGGTTGACGATCTGTTTGAGCCGGCCGTCGGCCACGACCAGGGCCAGGCCCCGGCCGCCGACGAAGAGGGCGAGCGTGGCGACGATGGGCTGCAGCCCGATGAGGGAGACGAGTGCGCCGTTGACCGCTCCGACGACCGCCCCGGCGAGCAGTGCGACGACGAGCGCGGGCAGGAGTCCGTATCCGAGGTAGAGCGGCAGGAATGCGGCGGCCAGTGCCATGGTCGAGCCGACGGACAGGTCGACGCCCTCGGTTCCGATGACCAGGGCCATGCCCAGGGCCACGATGACGATGGGGGCGACCTGGACGAGCTGGGTGCGGAAGTTGTCGGCAGTCATGAAGTGGTCGGTGAACAGGGCGTTGAAGAGCAGTACCACCACCACGGCCGCGTAGACGCCGTACTCCTGGTACCAGGAGGGATCGCGCAGCCTGCTGAGCGGGCGCGCGGGTGCGGAGACAGTGGCCTGGGTCATTCGAGATCCTCCTGAGCGGCCGGGGCCTTCCCTTCGGGCGCCGGTGCGTGGTCGGCCAGCACTTCGAGCAGCCGGCTCTCCGCCACGTCGTCGCCCGCGAGCTCACCGGCGACGGAACCGCCGCGCAGGACGACGATCCGGTCGGCGCCCTCGATGAGTTCCTCGGTGTCGGAGGAGATGAGCAGGACGGCCAGGCCTTCGCCCGCAAGGTCGTCGATGAGGCTCTGGACCTCGGCCTTGGCGCCGACGTCGATGCCGCGGGTGGGCTCGTCGAGCAGCAGGACCTTGGGTTCCAGGCAGAGCCAGCGTGCCAGCAGCACTTTCTGCTGGTTGCCACCGGAGAGTTCGCCGACCTTCTGCTCGGGGCTCGATGCCTTGATCCGCAGGCGCTTCATGAAGATGTCGACGATGCGGTCCTGCTTGGCGCGGGAGACGACACCGGCCCGGGACAGCCGGGGCATGGCGGCCAGCACGATGTTCTCGCGGACGGAGAGGCCGGGCACGATTCCTTCGGCCTTGCGGTCCTCGGGCAGCAGGCTGATGCCGGCCCGGATGGCGGCTGCCGGGGTGAGCCTGCGCAGGGGTGCCGGCGACGGTGATCTCGCCGCCGTCCAGGTTCAGGGCACCGGCCAGGGCCTTCGCGGTCTCGCTGCGGCCGGAGCCGAGGAGGCCGCCGAGGCCGAGCACCTCGCCCCGTACAGGGAAAGGGATATGTCGTGCAGCTGGTGGCGGCTGGTCAGGCCGGTCGCGGTGAGGACGGGGTGCGTGCCGCGTCGTGTCCGCCGGCGGCGAAGCCGGTGACGCCGGAGCGGCGGACCTCGGCCATGTCGCGTCCGAGCATCATCGACACCAGTTGCATCCGGTCCAGGTCCGCGAGGTCGCCGGTGTGGATGTGGCGGCCGTCGCGGAGCACGGTGACGCGGTCGCAGATCCGGTAGAGCTCGTCCATGCGGTGGCTGACGTAGAGGACTGCGATGCCCTGGCCGCGCAGGTTCTCGATCACGCGGAAGAGGGTCTCCACCTCGCGCGGTTCCAGCGAGGAGGTGGGCTCGTCCATGATGACGACCTGGGCGTTGACCGACACGGCGCGCGCCAGTGCGACCATCTGCTGGGTGCCGATGCCCAGGGTGTGCAGCGGCCTGCGGGGATCGACGGCCACGCCGAAGCCGCCCAGGAGTTCGGCGGTCTCGCGGTGCATCCGGGCGAAGTCGATGAGGCCGAGGCGGTTCTTGGGTTCACGGCCCAGGAAGATGTTGCGCGCCACGCTCATCAGCGGGACGAGGTTCACCTCCTGGTAGATCGTGGAGATGCCGGACTGCTGGGCCTCGAACGGCCGGGTGAACCGTACTGGCTCCCCGCCATCCGCAGGCTGCCGTCGTCGGGCTGGTACACACCGGTCAGCACCTTGATGAGGGTGGATTTCCCGGCGCCGTTCTCGCCGACCAGTGCGTGTGTCTCCCTGCGCGCAGGGAGAAGGAGACGTCGTCCAGGGCGACGACGCCCGGGAACCGCTTGCTCACCGAGCGCGCTTCGAGCACCGTGGGCCGCGGGCGCCGCGGTCTCCTCCGGTGCCTGAGGTACTGCTTCGGGTGGTGCCATGGGTCTTGGCCTTCCGCTGTTCCAAGGGTGTGGGCGGGCGCCGCCGTGGCCGCTGAAGCGCCACGGCGGCGGTGGAGAACCGGGTGGCACCGGTGGGGCCCGCTGCCTGCCGTTACGGACGGATCAGAACGCTCCGCCGAGCGATTCCTTGGCGTTGGTCTCGTCGTATGCCCGGTCGGTGATGATGACGTTCTCCGGGATCTCCTCGCCCGCGTAGAACTTCTGGGCGGTCGCGAAGGCCAGCGGCCCGAAGCGCGGGTTGGACTCGATGACGGCGTTGTACTCGCCGTTGACCAGGGCCTGTACAGCGTTGCGGGTGCCGTCCACCGAGACGATCTTGACGTCCTTGCCGGGCTTCTTTCCCGCGGCCTTCAGCGCCGTGACGGCTCCGAGTCCCATCTCGTCGTTCTCCGCGTACACAGCGGTGATGTCGGGCTTGGACTGGATGAGCTGCTCCATGACCTGCTGGCCCTTGTCACGGGCGAACTCACCGGTCTGCTGGGCGACGATCTCCAGACCGGGCGCCTCGGCCTTGAGCTGGTCGACGAAGCCCTTGGTGCGGTCGGTGGTGACGTTGTTGCCCGATGCGCCGAGGAGGATGGCGACCTTGCCCTTGCCGCCTGTCGTCTTGATCATCGCGTCGGCTGCGCGCTTGCCCTGCTCCACGAAGTCGGAGCCCAGGAAGGCCACATAGTCCTTGCAGGCGGTGGAGTTGACCTTGCGGTCGATGGTGAGGACGGGGACCTTCTTCGCCGCGGCCGCCTTGAGCGCCGGCTCCAGGCCGTCGGAGTTCAGCGGCGCGATGATGAGGAACTGCGCGCCCTGGGACAGCATGTCCTGGATGTCGCTGATCTGCTTGGAGAGCTGCGACTGGGCGTTGGTGGTGAGCAGCTTCTGACGCCGGCCTTCTTGGCCTCGTCCTTGATGGACTGGGTCTCGGCGATACGGAAGGGATTGGCCTCCTTCTCCGACTGGGAGAAGCCGACCACCGCGTCCTTCAGGTCCAGCTTGGGCGCGCCGTAGGTCTGCAGCGAGCAGCCGGCTCCGGAGGACGCCTCGGGCGACTTGGCCGCCTGGGCTCCCTGGCTGCTGTCGCTGCCTGCGGTGTTCGAGGTTTCCGACTTCGCGCAGCCGGAGGCGGCCAGCGTGGCGGTCGCGACGAGCAAGCAGGCCGCGGCGAGGGTACGGGATCGACGCTGGGTCATCATGCGCGGGACGCTCCTTGGCGGGTGACGGCACGCCGTCGGGCGTGCGGTCGGGGCATGGCTGGACGACGCATCAGCCGCTCGGCTGCTGATGCCACTGCATTCCTCGCGACCGGCTCTTCCGTGCTCTCGTAGCTGCACGAGCTGCGGTCGTGAGAGCCTGCTCGGCCTCTCGGCGGCTCGGTTTACAACGTTATATAGGCGGTGTGGCGCAGGCGGCAAGAGAGTTGCCGATGCGTTTCCAAAACGTGTCGCCCGCGGCCCCGGCCCAAGTGCACCCGAAGGCACGCCAGTAGGGCATCCGGACGGACACAGCCCCTGGACAGCCCTTTGACGGCTTACTGCCGTACCTGTGCCGCCGCGGAGAACACGTCCACAGCGGACAGTGCGCCAGTGCACCGTTGCCGGCACCGGCAACGGCAACGGCAACGGCAACGGCAAACGGCACCGAGGGCTGTCCTCCGGCAGCTGCTCCGACGGCCGTTGGGCGGCTGTCCTGTGCGGACCCGCCGACACCGGCCGGCCCCGGCAGCGACCTCGCTGCCGGGGCCGGCTCGATGCCTACGGCTGCTCACCGTCGTGGAGAGCGGTCACCTCCTGATCGGTGAGCGCCTTGTCGTACACCCGCACCTGGTCGATGGAGCCGTTCCAGAAGTCGCCCTTCTCGGCCGCCCACTGGGCTCGGCCGATGGACAGCGGTCCGGTGCCGACATCGGCGGGCCGGCCTCGGCAAAGGACGCGAGCTTGCCGTCGACGTACAGCTTGACCTGGTCGCCGCTGCGTACGCCGACGAGGTGGTACCACTGGCCGAGCTCCGGCTTCAGCTCCGCGCGGGCGCGGTTGGCGCCCGGGTGGAGAATGCGAACCCGCCCTGTCCGTACTGGAGGTAGAACGGGTTCTCCTGGCGCCGGCCGTCCTGGCTGACGACGGTCGCGTAGTTGCCGGAAGCGCGTCGAGCGACGCCCAGGCCGAGACGGTGTAGTCACCCGTGGTGTCGAGGACCGGGCCGCCGGTCTCGGCGTACTGGCCCTCGCCGTTGAACTTCAGCCCCGATCCCTGCACACCGGGTGTCCAGGACGCGCCCTCGGCGAGGGTGAGGTCCTTGCCGTTGGGACCGCTGTCGGCCGCTGTGGTGCCCTGGTTCTCGTCGAGGGACCAGGCGCCGCCTCCTCGAGCTCGTCACGCTCACCGGCGGCGGCGCCGGCCGCGATGACCTCCTGGTTGATCCTGCGCACCTTGGCGGGATCGACCTTGATCTCGCGCCGGTCGTAGGTCCACAGCCCGTTGAGCTCGTTCTCCAGGTCGGTCACCTGGGTGTAGACGGAGCCGGACAGTTCGGCGCCGGCCGCGGCCAGGTAGTACGTACGGGTGTTGTCGACGTACTTGGCCGTGAGGGCGTCCTTGTCCGCGACCCCGCTGTAGATGGCAGGGGCACCCGGCCACATGTGTCCGGGGTACGGAGAGTGAAGCCGCCGTGCTCACCGTCCATCGCGGCCCGGTCGTCCGGGAAGGGCGCGTCGGTGTTGTTGTAGTCGTGGTGGTCGATGATCTCGCCCTTGCCCGAGTCACCCTTGGAGTTGCAGCAGTTGACACCGCTGTGGGCATTGACGACCCGGGAGGGTCATCGGCCTTGACCGATTCCGCGATCCGTCCGGTCTCGGTGCGGTCCCACTCGCCCCAGCCCTCGTTGAAGACGATCCAGCCGCCGATCGAGGGCGAGTTGTGCAGCTGCTTCATCATCTCCTTGCCCTGGGAGAGGAAGGCCTGCTGCCCCTGCTCGTTGGAGATGTCACCGGACACGAAGTCCTGCCACACCAGGAGACCCAGCTTGTCCGCGAGGTAGTACCAGCGCGGCGACTCCACCTTGATGTGCTTGCGCACCGAGTTGAACCCGAGCTCCTTCTGCGCCTTCAGATCGAAGGCGAGGGCCTCGTCACTGGGCTGGGTGTTCAGGCCGTCCGGCCAGAATCCCTGGTCCAGCATGGCGAGGGAGAAGAACGGCTTCCCGTTGAGCACCAGCTTCTGGTAGCCGCCGACCTTGTCGACGCGCAGGGAGCGCATGCCGAAGTAGCTGTCGACGGTGTCCTTGGACCTGCCGTCCTTCAAGGTGACTTCGAGGTCGTAGAGGTACGGGTCGTCCGGCGTCCACAGATGCTGCTTCTTGACCGGCAGGCTCAGTTCACGGTTGGCCGGTCCTGTGACCGTGCCGACGACCTTGCCCCTGCTGTCCCGGGCGACGGCAGTGATCCGGGCCGACGCCGAGGCTTCCTCGGAGTTGGCGGTCAGGGCGAGGCGGCCCTTGTCGATGTCGGGAGTCGTCGTGAGGGAGTCCACGGCCGCGGAGCGACCGGCTCCATCCACACGGTCTGCCAGATGCCGGAGGACTCGGTGTAGAAGATGCCGCCGGGGTTGGTGGACTGCTTGCCCTTGGGCTGGTTGGGTCCGGTGGTGTCGGTGACCGCGACCACGATCTCCTGGGGCCCTTGCCCTTGACCGCATCGGTGATGTCGGCGCTGAAACCGGTGTAACCGCCGGTGTGCTCGGCGACCTGCTTGCCGTTCACCCAGACGCGCGCCCGGTAATCGACGGCACCGAAGTTGAGCTTCAGCCGCTTGGCCTTGCCGGCGTCCTTGCCGGCGTCCTTGCCGACGGCCCAGTCGCGCGGCACCGTGACGAGCTTGCGGTAGAACATGTGGTCTTCGTGGCGCTCAAGTCCTGACAGCTGGGACTCGACGGGGAACGGCACGGTGATGCGCTCGTCGAGCGACTTGCCGAAGACGGGCTGCTCGCCCGCCTCGGCTCCGGCGAACTCCCAGGGGCCGTTGAGGTTCTTCCACTGGTCGCGCACCTGCTGCGGGCGGGGGTACTCGGGCAGCGGGTTCTTGCGGTCGAGCTTCGCCCCATGGGGTGAGAAGCCGGTGCGTGGAGAGGTTCTTGGCCCTGCGGCTGATCTCGGGGACGGTTTCGCCGCCCGACTGCAGGCCGCCCTCACCGTCGTACGCGACCCGGACCCGCTGGTCCTTCTGAATGGGCGCGTCCAGTGCGACGACGAGAGCCCTGGGATTACCGGACGCCTTCGCCACCGACTTCACCGGCATCGGTGAGGTGTCCACCTCGATCTCGAGATGGTCCTTCACCGCGTCGAGATCGGTGACCTCATCCTCGAAGGTCGCCTGCAGCTTCAGTCCGTCCTCGGCGACGCTCAGCGCGACCGGGTAGACCTCGAAGTCGGCAGGCGGTGTGAACGCGGACTCCGGGACGATCTGCTTCTCGATGTCCGCACTCGACCAGCGCAGGAACATATTGGCGCCGCCGACGTCCTGGAACATCTCCAGCCGGAACTCGTGGGGTTCACCGGCCTTCAGCGCAACCGGCTCACTGGTCTGCTCGTTGTCCCAGTCCGGCTCCCAGTGATCGATGACGGCCTTGCCGTCGATGAAGAGCCTGAACCCGTTGTCGCCGCTGGCGGCGAAGGTGTAGTCACCGCTCTGGGGGCTTCGATCTGCCCGGTCCAGCGAGCGGTGGTGTGCTCGGTCTTTCCGGTGGCGGACTCGAACGCGCCGGTGAGACCGGGGAAGTCGATCTCCGGGTCCAGCGCGACCCCACCGAGCTCGGCGAAGTCCCGGGCGCCCGGGCGGACATGCTGAAGTACTCGCCCTTCAGGCCGTGTACCTCGGTGGAGGGTCCTCCGCCGAGAACGTGGAGGCGGTGGCGGTTGCGGCACCGGCCGACGGGCGGCGGTGGCGGCCGGCACCAGGATGGCCGATACGGGCAGAAGCAGCGCTGCTGTACACGCCAGCGTTCTCAATAGCGTGCGGGGCTGGGTAGTTGTCGCATCAAGGCGTCGTCCTCGTCAAAGAAGCCGGAGTGCCTCGAACCGGCGAGGCACAGCACATAGTCGAACATTGAGCCACAGCCCCAAACACTTAACAACGGTCGTGCACGCAGAATTTTCAACGATAGAAAATTTTGCCCCGCACCGGCCGAACTACCGGCGCCGTCGCGGCTCACCGGTGCCGGTGGGCGGCCTGAATCCGCCCACCGGATCTGCCCACCGACACCGGAGCCCTCCGCCGTGCCGCTCTACTGCGGCAGGCCCGCAGTCGCGGTGGCCCAAGCGGTATTGCGCTCGCCGGACAGCCGGTACGTCAGGGAACCCCTCGGGTCACCAGCCGCGGCTGCGTCCAGGACCGGTCACTCGCACGCCCGTCGACCTCGACCCCGTCGATGTAGGGGCGTGCCGCGCCGGCGCCCGGTGCGCTGATGGTGATGTCCTTGCCGCCCGGCCGGTCGAGCACCGCACGGGGAACAGCGGGGCTCCGAGCAGCATGGTCGCGCTGCCCGGCGTCTGCGGGTACAGACCCAACGCCGAGAAGACGTACCAGGAGGACATCGTCCCCAGGTCGTCGTTGCCGGGCAGCCCGCGCGGACCCGTGCCGTAGACGGTGTTCACGATCTCGCGGACCGTCTCCTGTGTCTTCCACGGCTGCCCCAGGGCGTTGTAGAGCCAAGGGGCGTGGATTCCGGGCTCGTTGGTGGGGTCGTAGCGCAACGCGTCCCCACCCTTCACCGACCAGGAACCGTCCGCCTTGTGGAAGAAGCCGTCGAGCCGCTGTGCCGCGATGTCACGCCCGCCCATCGCACCGGCCAGCGCCTGGACGTCCTGGGGAACCATCCAGGTGTAGGTGGCGCTGGTGCCCTGTGCGAAGCCCCGGTCACTGCCCGGATTGAACGGGGTCACCCAGGAACCGTCGAGGTTGCGTGCCTGGATGTACCCGGTGGTCCCGGCGCCGTCCGTGGCCCCGTCATTGAACACGTTGCGCCACCAGCTGCCACGCTCGTCGAAGGCGTCGGCCTCCTTCTCCCGGCCCAGCAGCCGGGCCCAGCGCCGAGCGCCGCGTCGGCGACCGCGTCCTCCAGGGTCTCGGCTGCACCGCCCCAGCAGTGACAGACGTCCTGGGGCGCGTAGTGGGACTCCAGGTACTGGGCCAGGTTGGGCCGCTGACCGGTGCACTGTCCGGGGCACCCGGCGTCCGAGAGCCCGTCGTCGTGGGGCACGGTGGCCTGACGAGCCAGTGATTCGAAAGCGCCCTCGTAGTCGAAGTTTCTTACCCCATGGCGTAGAAGGTGGCCAGGGTGGCCGCCGAGGGTCGCCGGTCATCACGTGGGTGGCCCCGTTGACGTGCACCCAGCGGTCCCACACCCCGTCGTTCTGGCGCGCGAAGTTGTACAGGGACTGGGCGAAATCACCGGCGATCTTGGGTTTGAGCAGCGCCAGTAGCTGGATCTGGGCACGGTACTGGTCCCAGCCGGAGAAGTTGCTGTACTGCGCTCCCTGCCCCGTTTCACCCGGTGCGGCGCACCGTCCATACCCGGATACCGGCCGTCGGTGTCACTGATCAGGTTGGGCTGCATCAGGGAGTGGTACAGCGCCGTGTAGAACGTGGTGCGCTGTGCGGTGCTGCCGCCGCCGACGCGGGCGGAGTTCAGCTCCCGGTCCCATGCCGGGACCCGGCGCGGGCCACATCGTCCACGCTCGTGCCCGGCCGCACCTCCTCGCGGAGGTTGGCCTCGGCGCCTGCCTGGCTGACGTAGGAGATCCCGATCCGCATCCGGACGTCGTCGTCGGCCGCAGTGTCGAAGCCCACCCAGCCGCCGGACCCCGGCCCGCCCGGTCCGCGCCGGTGGCGTACCCTCACCACCGCTGCCGGTGGTGGCACCGGGTGCGAGCGTGCCGTCCTTCCAGGTACCGGTGGAGGCGAAGTCACGGTCGAAGGAAGCGCTGAAGTAGAGCCGGTAGTAGCTCTTGCGGTTGTTCGTACCGCCGTTGGCCCGCCGACCGCAGAACGCTCCGGTGAGCACCGATCCGGTCACCTTGCGGTGAGCGGTGTCGATCTTCACTTCGGCGTCCTCGCTGCCGTTGAGGGAATTGGACACCCTGAAGAGCAGGTTGGCGGGCTTGCCGGCCGGAAAGCCGAAGTCGGCCACGCCCGCGCGCTTGCTCACCGCCAGGTCGGCGGTGGCACCGGAGTCGAGACCGACGCTGTACCGGCCGGGCACGGCACGCTCGTTGTCGTGCGAGAAGTCCGCGGCATAGACGGCGTCCTTTGAATCGGCCGAGGGCGAGGAGGTGATGTCGCCGACGAACGGCATGATCGGCACATCACCCGCGGCACCGGGATTGCACCCGGCACCGTTGACATGGGTCAGGCTGAGTCCGCGCATGCGGGTCGCGCCGTACTCGTAGCCATTGGCCGCACCGGTGCTGGTCTGGTCGCCCCTGGTGCTGGTAGGGGACCAGGCGATCATGCCGTACGGGAGGGTGGCGCCCGGGAAGGTGTTGCCTCCGTTCGCGGTGCCGATCATCGGGTCCACGTAGGCGGTGGGGCGTGTGACAGTGCGGTGGCCGCCCGGCGGCCGGCGGCATGACGGCGGCGGCAAGGGCGCCTGTGAGGATCATGGCTGCTGATCGAGCGCCGAAGCGTCTCACCGCAGACGGTCTGAAGGGCATTCGCGGAACCTTCCGGCAGGTTAGACAACGTTGTCAGCCCGACTGCGGGCCGACTCGAAGTGATCTAGGTACGGCCGAGCGTAGATCCCAGGAGCGTGCGAGGGAATGCCGCCGACGGATTGCCCGCTGAACGAGCGGTGAACGGGCCGGGGCATGGGTGCGGGTGGTGCGTTCCGGGACCGCATACGGGTGACCCCGGCGAACCGCCGGGGTCACCCGTCCTGCTGGACGGCAGTTCTGCCGCCGGCAGCCGGCGTCCCTTCCGGCCACCGCCGGCAGCCGGGCGGATCAGGAAGCCCGGCAGCCACACCACCAGCACGATCAGAGCGGTCACCACGGTGCCTGCGGAGCGAATCCGGCGCCGAGGGGAATCGGAGCGGGAGACAGCGGGCCCATGACGATCAGTCTCTGGCCACTCGTGTGCCCGGCCTCTCAGTCCATACACCTCCGGTGGAGCCGCGGATCCCGCGAACCTGCCGCTCGACCAGGACCGCAGGGCCCCACAGGCTCCTCCCGTTCGGGTGACCCACGGGAAGGACACTTCGAATCGAAGGATCCGGGTATGCGAAAGGTCATCAGGAGAAAGACCAAACGCGACTGAACCACATGAACGGACTGATTCCGATGACCGATTCGCCTGCCGTAGGAGCACCCACGGAATGCGTCTATCGGCCACTGCGGGCCGCCGACGCGCGCGAAGCCGTATCGGACTTCGTCACGCGGCTCCATCCCGCTCCGGCCGCGTACACCGTCCAGAGTCTGCTGCTGCTCGTATCGGAACTCGTCGCCAACGCCCTCCGGCACGCGGGGCGGTCACCGCACTGTCTCTGACGGCGGACCACAGCAGCGTCCATGTCCGCGTCACCGATCCGAGTGCCGCCCACCCACAGGCCCGCATCCCCGATATGACGGGCCGGGCGGGCGGCTTCGGATGGCCGATGGTCCAGCAGCTCGCCCGTGAGGTCAGCGTCCGAGACCGGGTGGACGGGGAAAGGCAGTCCTGGCCGTCGTGCCTCTCTGAGAGCCCCGGTGCGGTGCCACCGCGCCGGCCGCCTACGGTGTGCTGATGTCCGGCCGCGGCGCGGTTGCCATCCCGTCGCCGATGGCGAAGCTCGGTGCGGCGGCTGGTTGTAGGCGGTGTTCTGCCAGGCCAGGGCTGCTCGGTACATCGTGTCGTGGAGCAGCGTGGTGATCTTCGTATCGGTCTCGTACGGAGTGGAGTAGATTCGCAGGGCGGTGTTGCTGGTGGTCGGCCAGACCGCTTCCTCACGCCAGTCGCCGAAGAGGTCGCCGGAGAGTGCGGGCGTGGCCTTGGTGCCGTTGTTGGCGTGGACCGAGGATCCGGTCAGCTGACGGGTGTCGCCGGAGCTGCCGTATTTGTCGATGTGTGTCGCGTCGAGGAGTTCGCGGCTGGTGTCGCCGTCCCACCAGGACAGGAAGTTCGTGCTGGAGGGCTTGCGGCTCGTGACGACGTCCCCGTTGGGGCCGCGCACTCCGGAGACGGCGGAGGACCAGGATTCGGCGCCGGGGCTGCCCGGCCAGATGTCGCCGGAGACACCGCGTCCGTTGTCCCCGCTCGCCGGGGTGGACCACAGGATCCGGCCGCTCTTCGCGTCCGCCATCCAGGACGACGGCTTCGAGGTGTCCTCGTCGACCTTGAACTCCTCCAGGCCCGGCCGGGACGGATCCAGGTCCCCACGTGCATGGCGTCACCGTGGCCGTTCTTCGTGGTCCACAGGCCACTGCCGTTGTCATCCACGGCCATGGCGCCGTACATGATCTCGTCCTTGCCGTCGCCGTCCGCGTCGACCACCGACAGCTGGTGGTTGCCCTGGCCGTCGTACCCCTGGCCGGCGTTGGTCGAGCTGTTGGTGTCGAAGCTCCAGCGCCGGGTGAAGGCGCCGTCACGCCAGTCCCAGGCGGCGATCACACTGCGTGTGTAGTAGCCGCGCGCCATGATCAGAAGGGCCTGGCCCCGTCCAGGTAGGCCGTGCCCGCCAGGAAGCGGTCGACCCGGTTCCCGTACGAGTCGCCCCAGGAGGAGACAGTGCCACGGTCGGGGACGTAGTCGACCGTGCCCATGGCCGATCCCGTACGGCCGTTGAACATGGTCAGGTACTCGGGTCCGGACAGGATGTAGCCGGCGGAGTTGCGGTGGTCGGCGGATGAGCTGCCGATGGCCCTGCCCGTTCCGTCGACACTGCCGTCGGCCGTCTTCACCGCGACCTCGGCCTCGCCGTCACCGTCGTAGTCGTACACCTGGAACTGCGTGTAGTGCGCGCCGGAGCGGATGTTGCGCCCCAGGTCGATCCGCCACAGCCGGGTGCCGTCGAGCCGGATCCCGTCGATGACGGTGTTGCCGGTGTAGCCGGACTGCGAGTTGTCCTTGGCGTTGGTGGGCTGCCACTTCAGTACGAAGTCGAGGGCGCCGTCACCGTCGAGGTCACCGACGGAGGCGTCGTTGGCCTCGTAGGTGTAAGCGACTCCGTCGGGTGTGGTGCCGCCCGCGGGCGGGCTGATGGGCACGTCCTTGTATCCGGAGCGGAACTGGATCGCGTGCACTGAGTCGCTCTGTTCGACGCCGTCGACGATCGCGCGCACCGTGTAGTCGGCGGTGGCGGGCGCCCGGAGTGCAGGTAGTTCGTCGAGCCGGTGACCGGCGTGGAGTTGGCCTTCGTGCCCGCCCGGTAGACGTTGAACGACACGTTGTCCGGATCGGTGCCGAGCCAGCGCCAGCTGACCAGGTTTCCGCTGCCGGTGTGCACACTGACAACGCCCCGGTCGAGCGCTTCGGCCTGCCTGGCGGAGGCGGCGTGCGAGCTCTGCCCGACGGCTACCAGCCCCGCAGTGGCCAGCAGGCCTGCCGTGAGTGAACCGATCAGTGCACGGGTGCGGGTGACGCGGCGGCGACGGCGGCGGGATGCTGCAGGAGGTCCACGGTGTGCGCCTTCGGGCTGGGGACAGGTGACGTGTGTCAGTGGCCCCTGGACGACGAAAGGTTGCCGTCCGCTTCCCGCGGGATTCCGGTGCGTCTGCCCGCCCCACGGCGGCTGCGTGCAGCGAGCGCAGGGCGAGGAGCAGGATTCCGATGTCGTCGAGGTAGACGGGGTCCGGCACCAGATCGACGGGCGAGACGGTGTAGATCACCGCGGCCCAGACCAACGCTTTGCTGCGCAGCGGAATTCCGGCGTCGAGCAGCAGCTTTCGGGCCCGGAAGACCCGGACCAGCAGGACTGCGGCGGCAACCGCCGCGAGCAGCGCCACAACCGCACCGAGAAGAAGCCAGGCAGAGGTATCCATTGTCCCATCGTGTACCCGTTCGGGGTCCGGTCAGCACGCGGCGGGCCGCGTGGCGGGCGGTGGGCTCAGATTCCGGGCATGGGCGCGCCCGGGTGCGGCGCGGCAGCGCAGGCGGCGTCCAGCCGGATGCGGTGGTTCATCACGGCCGCCGGTTCGTCGACGACGTCCACCCGGACACCGGGGATCTCCACGATCGCCTGGTCTCCGATCTCGGTGCGGCGACGCGCAGCAGGTGCAGCGGCGGCACGCCGGTCATCGGATGCGGCGGGTGGCCGAGCGGTACCACCTGCACCGTCGTATGGGGCCGGTGCACGGATTCGGCCAGCTCCTCCCGCTGCTCGGCCATTACCCGGGCGTCGCCGACAAGGGTGTGGAGCGCGGCGGCCGGGAGGAGGGCCCACAGCGCGGCGCCACGGTCCCGCAGGCGGCGCCGGCGCTCCCGCAACAGCTCAACCCGGCGTTCCTGCTGCGCCGCGGTGTCCGCGGGTACAGCACCCCGTACAGAGCCGCCGCATAGGCCGGGTGCGCAGCAGCTCGGGTACCAGAGCCGGGTGCCAGGTCCGGACGAGGACGGCAGAGGATTCCATCCCGATGACCTCCTGCTGCCACGGATCCATCGCGTCACGCCACTGGTGCCACCATCCGGGCAGATTCGCGGCCCCGAGCCGCGTCATGATCGATTCGGCTTCCCCGCGGAAACTCCGTAACAGTCGAGAAGGGCACGGACCTGCCGCGCGTCCAGTCCGGTCTCGGCCCGTTCGATGCGCCGCACGGTGGCGGGGTGGACATCCAGTGCCTGGGATGCGGTCGGCAGGCTGACGTCCGCACGCTCCCGCAGCATCCGGAGCCGCGCCGCCAGGACACGGTGCTCGACCGTGGGGCCGGATCGTGGCCTCATGGACGCACCTCTCTCGATCGCCCCGATTTGGAGCTCTACGCACATTCTGTCGCTTGCAAAGTATGCGCTTTGCGCCGAGAGTGCATAGATGTCGGAAATAGACACATGCGTGCGGTCCGCTCCGGGTGTCTCGGGCGGCAGAAGCGCACAGAGCTGGTGGATCCCCGTCTCCCCAGGGCGTCCCCGAAGCCCGGCATCGCGCACAGGAAGCGATGCGGGCCTGGGACGAGCCCCGGAGCGGGTCGAAACCGTGGCTCTGATCGTGACCGAGCTGGTGACCAACGCCGTGCAGCACGCCACGGGCCGGCGGGTCCGGTGCCTTCTCCTGCGTTCACCCGACGGGGTGCGCATTTGTGTGTGGAACCGGGGCCGCAGGCGCATTCCAGCTCCGTCCCGGCCACCGATGGAGGCGACGACGGCGTCGGACGCCTCACACGGACCCGGCGGACCGCGGACCCCGGGCTGCTGCACGCTACGGGCGGGCATCAGGCCCCGGACGGTACGGAGATTCCGGACAGGGCCGGTGTTCCGGGCGGTGCGGAGATTCCGGGCGCACCGCAGAGCATCGAGGACCTTCAGGACCCGGAGGGCCCCGAGGGCGCGGACGCCCTCAAGGACCTGGGAGCTCCACGGGAGCCGGAGGACCTCGGGGACCACGATGTCGTCTCGCTCACCGAGGACGGCAGAGGCCTGATGCTCGTGGATGCGCTGGCGACGCGGTGGGGAACGAACACCGGCCTCACCGGCCGGCTGGTCTGGGCCGACATCTGAGCCATCCGGGCCCGGCTCGGCGGCTCAGACAAGAGCCTCCCGGCATTCAGGATGGCCCCAGCCGTTCGGATTCTTCGCGATCATGTCCTTCGCCGCGTAGGACTTCCCGCAGTGGCACCGCCCCGCGAACCTCGCCCGGATCGTCGCGCGCCCCGGACGCGACGTACTGGCCGTCTCCTTCACCGCCGCGCCCTCCGCACGGCCCTTCGAGGCCCTGGCAGGAGCAGGCATCGGCATCTGCGGGGACCCGTGTGCGGTTCCCGCCGCGCTCTGTGTCACGGCAGCCTCGCTCGCGGCCTGGTCCGCGAGCGCGTTGAGCGGGTCTCCGTTCACCTGATGCGCGGGCACATACTGGAAGCTCACGCTCCGACCGCTCAGCAGGGCGTCGATACGCGTCACCAGGTCCCGGTTGGCGACCGGCTTGCCGCCCGAGGTCTTCCAGCCGTTGCGCTTCCAGCCCGGCAGCCACTTCGTCACCGCGTTCATCGCGTACTGCGAGTCCATCCGGACCTCGACCGGCACCGTCGCGTCGGTGGACTCCAGCAGTTCCTGCAGGGCCGTGAGCTCGGCAACGTTATTGGTCGCGGTGCCCAGCGGTCCGGCCTCCCAGCGCTGCGGACGCCCCTGCGCATCGGCCACGACCCACGCCCAGGCAGCAGGTCCCGGATTGCCTTTCGATGCCCCGTCACACGCGGCGATGATGCGCTCGTCCATACCCTTGATCATGCCAGCCCCACGCCCCCGCTCCGCCCACGGATCCGGCCGGCGCCGGGAAGCTCCGCAGGGCGGTGCGCCGGTCGTCTCAGGGCACGATCGAGTCGATGTAGCCGCCGTCCACCCGCACCGCCGCGCCCGTGGTGGCCGAGGCCTGTGCGGAACCGAGGTAGACGACCAGGCCGGCGATCTCCTCGGGCTCGATCAGGCGCTGCAGCAGGGACTGGGGCCGGTGCACGCGCATGAATTCACGCTGCGCCTCCTCCCACGGCAGGTCCTTGTCGACGAGTTCGTAGACGAAGTTCTCGATCCCACCGGTGTGGGTGGGCCCGGCGATCACCGAATTGACGGTCACCCCGGTGCCCGCGGCCTCCTTGGCGAAGCCCGGGAGACCGCCAGCAGCGCGGTCTTCGACATTCCGTAGTGGATCATCTCCGCGGGGATGACGATCGCGGAGTCGCTCGCGATGTTCTGCACGCGGCCCCATCCCCGGTCCATCATTCCGGGCAGATAGGCGCGGATCAGCCGGACAGCGCTGAGCACGTTGACGTCGAAGTAGGTCCGCCATTCCTCGTCGGTCAGCTCCAGCGCGGGCCGGGCGCCGAAGATGCCGAGGTTGTTGACGAGGATGTCGGCCGCGGGCACGGCGTCGTACAGCTCGGCCGCTCCTGCTCGGTGGTCAGGTCGCAGGCGAGCATGACCACCGCCGCGTCCGGCACACTGCCACGCAGCACACCGGCCGCCGCCTCCAGCCGGTCGCGGCCGCGACCTGTGAGCACGACACGGGCCCCGCACCTGCCAGTCCGGTGGCGATGGCCAGGCCGATGCCCTGTGAGGAGCCGGTGACGATCGCGGTCCTGCCGGCGAGGTCGATGCGCACGGTGCGGTCCCTTCCTTCCACGTCCCACGGTGCTGCGGGATCGGCTCCACCCTGGCATCCGCCCGGCCCCGGCGCCTTCCAGGATCCGGCGATTCACCCCGCCGCCACGGACGGTTTTCGGCGTGCCCAGCCGAGCAGAACCACCGAGCACACCGCGGCGAACGCGCACCAGGTGGAGATGAACTCCAGCCGCCACAATGCCGCACAGACCGCCGCACCGGCAGCGACCAGCAGCCCGAGCAGCACGAGGCGCCGGTCGCCCGACAACAGCAGGGAGCCGACCGTGGCCAGCAGATAGCCCCCGACTAGCAGCTCCGGACGGGGCAGGTCGAGGACGTACCCGAGGGTGTGGCCGCGGATCTCGGCCGTGACCGGACGCGTGGCGAGGCTGTACGAGAGAGACGCGCAGGTCGCGATCCCGGCCGCGAGAGGCACTGTCAGCCGGCGGCGGGCCCGGGCGGAGCCGCGCACAGCACGCCCACCGGCACCCACAGCGCGAGCAGGGAAGGGCGATGACAGCCCACAGGACAGTGGCCGGCCCGTTGCCGCCGTCAAAGCGCCAGACGAAGGACTCGACGATCTGGTGGGTTCCCAGCAGCAGCGGCAGGGCCGCGAGCGGCAGATCACGGGCCCGCCGGGGCGCGCGACACAGGCCACTCCGATCGCGACGACGGCCGTACCGGCCACCAGATCGGCGGTCGCGCTCCAGCACATGGCGTCACCGTGGCCCGGTCATCGTGCGAATCGCTCTTTCGCCGGTCACGCTACGGCCGCGCCGGGCGGCCTGCCCGCCGACACGACGGCCGGCGCCCGGGTCCTCGGCCGGGTGCCGCCCACGGCGGCCGTCCTGGCAGACAGTGGCGGGCCGGCGAGGGCTCCGGCCGGCAAAATCACCGGCCGGAGCCGCCCTCGTAGGTCAGAGGGTCCCGGATGCCGAGATGGCGATCTTGGCCTTGGTCGTGCCGGACTGGCTGCCGAGGGACTCGATCTTGCGCACCAGCTCCATGCTGGCGTCGTCGGCGACCTCACCGAACACGACGTGCTTGCCGTCGAGCCACGGGGTCACCACCGTGGTGACGAAGAACTGTGAGCCGTTGGTGTTCGGTCCGGCATTGGCCATCGACAGCAGACCGGGCTTGCTGTGCTTCAGGGTGAAGTTCTCGTCGGCGAACTTCTCACCGTAGATGCTCTTGCCCCGGTGCCGTTGCCGGCGGTGAAGTCGCCACCCTGCAGCATGAACTGCGGGATCACGCGGTGGAACGCGGAGCCCGCGTAACCGAAGCCCTTCGCCGGTGGCCAGCGCGCGGAAGTTCTCAGCGGTCTTGGGCGTGACGTCGTCGAACAGGTTGAAGAGGATCCGCCCGGCGGGCTTGTCGTCAATGGTGATGTCGAAATACGCCTTGATTGTCATGAGGACATCCTGGCATCACCACCACCCCTGGATGCACAGCACCCACCCGACCGGGCGGCCCGTTCGCTGGCGGCGAAGAACATCACCCTCCCCGCCCGGCCCTCGATATCCCCGGCCGCCGTGGCTGTCGGCTATCTCACAGCCGGCTCCGGCCCCAACCGTCGCACCACGCCACGTTCATCGAGGGAAGTGCTCAGCTCTGCACGCGTTCCGCGATCCTCAGTCTGCGCAGCGCGTCCTGCCGTATCTGCGCCATTGCGCGGGTGCGATCCGGCGCGCTGCCCCGCTGGTGATCAGGGCGTTCACCGGCGTCAGCGGATCCGCTGCCATCGTCCTGGCCAGCAGCACGCCGATCACCACCGGGAGCAGGGTCACGGCCAGCGCCGTACCGACCATGGTGACGTTCTGAATGCGGGTGCCGCGGCGCGTCGGGAAGCATGGTTCCCATTCGAGCAGCGAGAGCCCGGCGGGGTATCGGGCAACGTACTCAGCTGTGCCGTCATGGCGTACTCAGCCGGGCCGGCGTCACCGCTGACGCGGGCGGCGGCGAGCCTGGTCGATGAACGCTTCGGTGGCTGCATCGAGCATGGACCGGTCCCCTTCGCTCATCCGGGAACAGCGATGGGCGTCATTTCCCTGATCTTGCGGAAGTTCAGCGTGCGGTGGTCCGCACGGACCTCACCGGTGCGCTTGTCAATGAAGATCGCGAGGTTGTCCCACCGGGCGAATGCCTCCCTGCCGTCGATGAGGAACTCCCGCGCACCCCAGACCGGCAGGTAGTCCATCTGACCACCAAGCCCAATAACAAGATCAAGACGACCACGTCAACAATCTGCAAGCCGTCAGTGGGAGAACCGGGGCAGCCACTTCACCCGGTAGTCGGGTGGCCCGCGTGTTCGGCGGCCATCTGCCGGACGACGAAGCCCAGGCCGACAGCACGGCCGGAAGCGAATTCCTGGTCCGGGCGGTCGGTGTCCCGGTGCGCGACCTCTTCGTACTCCCCAGCAGAACTCTGCTCGTCTCGATGCGGCGGAGTGTGTGCGCCGGGTCCTGGAGCGCGATGTGCCGGTCGTAGCCACGGCTGCGCACCACGAACGCGATCCCGCTGGTGCGGTCGTGGACTTCGCCGGGGCCTCGGCCGGACAGCGCCAGCTCTCGCCCCGGCCTCCAGCGCCACTCGCTCCTCATCGGCGAGGCGCGCACGTACGAAGGCCAGCATCTCCGAGTTGTCTGCCATCGGTTCCAAATCCTTCTCCGTCACAGGGCTTGTGCGCATCGCCCGTTGCGCGGGCCGTCCGCCGCGATCACCGTGCGGAGGCCAGGGCGGGATCCTACGGCCCCATCAGGCATGAAGGGGACACCGCCGGGTCTGTCGATGACCGAGTCCGTCATCCGGAGGCGGATCACCCGGGCGGTGGACCTGGCGGACGTCGCTCCAGCGGGCGGCCTGCAGCAGCGCGATGTCATCGGGCCGGTCGGGTGCCTGCCTCGCGTCCCCGATGACGCGGTCCGCCGCGTCGGCCAGGCGGGATCCGCCGACTTCGGCGATCGAGCCGCGCAGCCGCTCGATCCCCTCATCGATATCGGTTCCCGCGCGTTCGATCAGTCCGTCGGTGAACAGAGCAAGGACCGACCCGGGGCGAGATAGAGGTCGGTGACCGGGAAGGTCGCCCCGCGTCGACCCCGAGCACGACGCCACCGGAGAGATCCAGGACCTCGGTCGTGCCGTCGGGCTGACGCAGCACGGGCCGGTCAGACGGTGCCCGTCGTGGCCCGAGAACTCCAGCAGGTGCGACCGCCCGTCGGGGCCCCGCAGCCGCATCCTGCGCACGGCCGGGTCTCCGGGGCGGACGCCCTGCGGGCGAGGGTCAGCAGCCCGCAGGCGTCCTCCGGCGCGAGCAGGGCCACCAGTGCGTCGATGGTGCCGGGAAACGCCGCGGGCGCGGTGTCAGGATCGCGAACAGCTCCTCGTCGGCCGTTACCGCGCCGTCGGCGAGGTCCCACACGAAACGGCCGGTCCGTACCGGCTGCCCGGTGGCCGCGGGCAGCTGGACGAGCACCGGGTCGCCTTCCCATTCGGCCCGTGTTCCGGCGGCTTCCAGAGTGGTGAGTACGGTGCCCAGCCGCCGGGCGGCCTGCTGCATCCTGTGCCGGTCCGCGGGCCCGACCGGCTCCCCGGTGTGGCGTGGCGGAGCACGACCAGTACCCTGTCTTGTCACGGCCGCTGCGAACCGGCGCGTACAGGGAGCCGAAGGGAACGGCAGCCCGCCATGAGCTGGGGAAACCGGCGCATGGCTTCCTCGGCATCGCCGAGGTATACCGGCTGCCCCGAGCGATAGGCCTCGGCCACCGGGAACGGCCTGTTCACATGCATGCGCCACCAGGGACGCATCAGTGTGCCGGGCAGGCCCGCGAGTACGGCCATTCGCAGCAGTCCCGGTGTCCAGGAGCGAACAGACGCCTCCCGCGTACCCTCCGGTCGACTCGACCGCGCTCATCACGGCCCGCGCGAGCCTCAGGGACAGCTCGTCCGGGGCCCGCCGTCGTTCGGTTTCCGCAGCTCAGCCCCGCCTTCACTCAGCGGGACGCGCCAGACCGCGCCGTACCAGGTCACACAGCCAGGATGCTCCTACTCCGGCCGGGTCGTCGGGGCCGGGTGACGGGATCGATGGGCGCCTCGCCGATCGCCAGGACGGCCTCCGCGCCGCCCGTCACGGTTCCACCACGATCTTGCGGCCGATGCCCGCCTTGAAGCGGTCGATGGCCTGCGGGTACTCCTCCAGCGGCAGCCGGTCGCTGATGAAGACGGACGGGTCGAGTACCCCGGAAGCGAAGAGCGCGGCAGCCCGTTCGTAGCTGTGCAGCACAGCCATCGAGCCGGTGATGGTGATCTCCTGGTTGTAGATGCGGTACGGCTCGATGACCGCGGTCGTGGCGTAGTCGGCCACTCCGAACTGCAGGAACGTGCCCCCTTGGCGACGCGCCCGAGCCCGTCCTGGATGGCGTTCGCGTTGCCCGTCGCGTCGATGACGACGTCCCAGCCGCCGGGCCGCTCCAGCTCGTCGGCGCCGGCCGCCGACCGGGAGCAGCCGAGGCGGCCGGCCGTGGCCAGGCGTTCGGGGTTGACGTCGAGGATGTCCACCCGGCCGCACCGGTGCGCTTGGCGAGCTCCAGCATCATCAGGCCCATGGTCCCCGAGCCGTAGATCAGTACCTCGGCGCCCAGAGTGCTGCTCAGTACGTCGTATCCGCGTACCGCGCAGGACAGCGGCTCGATCAGCGCCGCGTCCTTGACATCGATGTGGCCGGGCAGGCGTACGCAGTTGGCGACGGGCGCCACGGCGTACTCGGCGGCGCCGCCGGGGACAGTGACGCCGATGGCGGCCCACCGGTCGCAGAGGTTGCCCCGTCCGCTGCGGCAGTAGCGGCACTCGTGGCAGTGCAGGGACGGGTCGACGGCTACCTTGTCGCCGATCGCCAGTTCCGTGACATCGCTTCCGATGCCTACCACCTCTCCGGCGAACTCATGGCCGGGCACGATGGGCAGGGTGGGTGCGAACTCACCCTGCAGGATGTGCAGATCGGTTCCGCACAGTCCGCAGGAGGCCACCGAGACGACGACGTCTCGCGGCCCCGGTGTGGGGTCGGGGACGGTGGTGACGGAGACCTTACCGGGGGCTTCGACGATGGCTGCCCTCATTATTTCACTGCTCCAAGAGACAGGCCCTGGACAAGCTTGTCCTGGGCCGCGTAGCCGGCGGCGAGCACCGGCAGGGACACCACGACGGACGCGGCACACAGCTGGGCGAGGAAGAGGCCCTGGCTGGTGACGACTCCGGTGAGGAATACGGGCGCCGTCTGGGCGACGACGCCGGTGAGTACCCGGGCGAAGAGCAGCTCGTTCCAGCTGAAGATGAAGCAGATCAGGGCGGTGGCCGCGATTCCGGGGCCTGCCATCGGCGCCACCACCCGGGTCAGGACCGTCGGCAGCCGGGCACCGTCCACCTGGGCGGCCTCGATGACGGAGACGGGTATGTCCGCCAGGAAGGACTGCATCATCCACACCGCGATCGGCAGGTTCATCGAGGTGTAGAGGATGACGAGGAGCCAGATGTTGTCCAGCATCCCGGCGTTCTTCGCGAACAGGTACACGGGCAGCAGACCGGCGACGACCGGCAGCATCTTGGTGGACAGGAAGAAGAACATCACGTCCGTCCACTTGCGTACCCGCCGAATGGAGACGCGTACGCGGCGGGAGTGCCAGGACGAGTACCAGAAGGGTGGAGAAGACCGAGGCGCCGAGCGAGTTGAGCAGGGGCGGCCAGGGGCTCAGTCCGGATTCCGCGCCGAAGAACTCCCGGTAGTTGTCCAGGGTCAGCGGCGCGGTGAAGGACGGCGGGTTGGTCGCCGCGTCAGGTTCGGCGTGCAGGGAGGTCAGCAGCATCCACAGGGCGGGCAGGCAGAAGCCGAGTCCTGCCACCCAGGCCAGCAGACCGAGCGCGGCGGAGCGGCGCCTGGCCCGTCGCACGGTGCGCGGCACGGATTCGGGGGTCGCGGGGACGGTGGGAGCGGTGGTGGCGGTCATGCGCGGTTCGCCTCCTCACTGAAGAGGGACGAGACGACCCGCAGCGCGAAGGTCGCGATGATGATCGTGCCGATCACCACGACGACTCCCGCGGCGGACGCCAGTCCGTACTCGTGGGCTTGGTAGAAGGTCTGGTAGATCGTGTACGGGAGGTTGGCGGTATCCAGGCCCCGGCGGTGAGGGTGAACACCGCGTCGAAGTTCTGCACGATGTAGACGGCGCCGAGCAGGACGCCGAGTTCGAGGTAACGGCGCAGATGCGGCAGGGTCAGATAGCGGAACGTCTGCCAGGCGCTCGCACCGTCGAGACGTGCGGCCTCCACCACCTCGGCGGGCCTGCTCTGCAGTCCCGCGAGCAGGATCAGCATCATGAACGGCGTCCACTGCCAGACCAGGGTGGCCACGACCGCGAGCAACGGCATGTCCGCTATCCAGTCCGGCTGGCTCGGGGAGGTATCACCGAAGAGGTCACCGATCCAGCTCAGCGCGCCGTTGAACAGCCCGTACTCCGGGTTGTACAGCGCGTGCTTCCACAGCAGCGCGGCGGAGACGGGGACGATCAGGAACGGTGTGATGAGCAGGGTCCGGACCATGCCACGGCCGAAGAACGTGCGGTCCAGCAGCAGAGCAAGGACCAGGCCGAGCACCACGGTCGCGATGACGACGCCCGCGGTGAGCATGACCGTGGTGATGACGGATTCGCGCAGGGCGGCGTCGGTGAAGACCGAGGCGTAGTTGGACAGTCCGTTGAAGCTGCGCTTGTCGGGGTTGAGGAGTTCCAGTCGAAGAGGGAGATCACCAGGGTTGCCACGAACGGCAGTTGAGTGACGACGATCAGGAACACCAGGGCGGGCAGGAGCGGGGCCCGGGTGGCCCAGGCGCGTGCCCTGCTCTTGCGCCGGACCGGTCCCGGTGGCTGTGGCGGGGACTGGGGAGGGTGCTGACTGCTGTGGTCATCGGTACTCCTTGGCAACCTGCTCGGCCAGCTTCTGGGAAGTGGCCAGCGCCTTGTCGACGGATTGACGGCCGGCGATGGCGGCGCTGATCTCATGTGCGACCTTGGTGCCGAGATCGGTGAACTCGGGGATCCCGACGAACTGGATCCCCGCCGCGGGCGCGGCTGGGTGCCCGGATTCAGTGAGTCGGCGCCGGAGATGGCCTGCTCGGTGACGTCGGCGAAGGCGCCTGCGGCCTGCGGTACTCGGGCTTGTCGTAGGTGGAGGCCCGCTTGCCCGCGGGCACATTGGCCCAGCCGCTGGTCTCACCGACGAGTGACTCGTACTCCTTGCCCGACGCCCACGAGACGAATTCCACGCCTTGTCGGACTTCTTGGACGCTTTCTGAATGCCCCAGGCCCAGGTGTAGAGCCAGCCCGAGCTCTTGGTCCGCTCCACCGGCGCGGATACGTATCCGATCTTCCCTTCACGGGGAACCGGTCGCCTCCAGCGATCCGGCGCCGGCGGTGGCGTCGTACCACATGGCGGTCTTGCCCTGCGTCATGCTGTTGAGGCACTCGGCGTACCCGGCCTGGGAGGCGCCCGTTCACCGTGCTTGCGCACGAGGTCGACGTAGAACCGGGTGGCCTTCTTGAACTCCGGGGAGGTGAGCTGCGGTTCCCAGTCCTCGTTGAACCAGGTGCCGCCCATCGTGTTGACGACGGTGGTGAGGGGCGCGATGACCTCACCCCAGCCGGGCAGCCCGCGCAGGCAGATGCCCTTCATCCCGCGTTCGGCGCCGTCCGCCTGTGCCGCAAGTGCGGCCACCTGCTTCCAGGTGGGCTTCGCGGGCATCTCGAGCCCGTTCTGGGCGAAGATGTCCTTGCGGTACATCAGGAAGGACGACTCCCCGTAGAAGGGCTGGGCGTAGAGCTTGCCCTCGGCTGTGAGCGAGTCCCGCAGGGTTTGAGGATGTCGTCCTGGTCGAACGCGGTGTCCTGCTGTGTGTAGGTGTCCAACTCGTGCAGCCAGTCGTTCTTCGCGAAGAACGGCACCTCGAAGTTGCTGATGGTGGCGATGTCGTACTGTCCGGCCTGGTTGGAGAAGTCCTGACTGATCTTGTCCCGGACGTCGTTCTCCGGTAGCACGGTGAAGCGGACCTTGATCCCGGTCTCCTTGGTGAAGTGCTCGGCCGTGAGCTTCTGCAACTCGACCATCTGCGGGTTGTTCACCATGAGGACGTTCAGGGCGTCACCCTCCGAAGGAGGTGCCGCCCGCTCCGGCGCACCCGGCGAGAGTGTCATCGCCGCCGTGCCCGCGACCGCACGCGCGCGGATCCCACGTCGTCGTTGCTGGTGGGGCATAAGTTCTCCTGATCGGTCGTAGCGGCTCGTGCCCGGTAATCGGTGTTCCGGGCATGGCGGCCCTGCCCCTGTGGCCGTAGCGGTGCGGCTGCGGGGCGCGGGGCCTGCGGTGGATCAGACGCGGATGACCTGAGGGCCGAGGAGGGAGTAGCGCTGGGCTTCGGCCGAGGAAGGCCGGTGTCGGTGACTACCGCTTCAAAGTCGCCGACGTCGGCGAAGCGGCAGAAGCTCACCGCGCCGAATTTCGTGTGGACGCCCGCGAACACCCGACGGCGGGCGCTGCGCATGGCCTGTGTCTTGACCTCGCCGACCGCCGGATCCGGGTGGTCAGCCCGTACTCGCGGGAGATGCCGTTCGCGCCGACGTAGGCCAGATCGATCACGAAGCCCGCCAGCATCCGGGTGGCCCAGTGGTCGACCGTGGCCATGGTGCTGCCCGGACCCGTCCCCAGCAGGAGTACGGCGATCCGCTCGCAGTCTGCCAGCACCGTCGCCACCGCCAGGGACGCGGTGACCACGGTCAGCGGCCGGTCCCGCGCCAGAGCCTCCGCGATGAGCTGCGGAGTGAAGCCCTCGTCCACGAAGACCGTCTCCGCGTCCCCGAGAAGGTCCGCGGCCGCGGCGGCGATCCGTGACTTCTGCGGCACGTGGTGGGTTGTCCGCATCGCGAGGGTGGTCTCGAAGCCCGCGCTCTCGACCGGGTACGCACCACCGTGCGTACGCCGGACCAGACCGTGCTCCTCGAGGGTGTGCAGATCCCGCCTGATGGTCTCCTTGGCCACCTGGAACCGTTCGGCCAGCCGGTTGACGTCGACCGCCCGTCCCGTCGGGCCGTCTCGAGAATTCCCCGTCGACGTTCCTCGGTGCCCACGACACCATCCCTGCTGTAGGTGCGGATCTGCTGCGGGCCCGGCGTCCGTTCGGGCCCACGGTTAGTTTGTACAAGCAAAACGGCTGTTCGACCAGCTTCTTTGCCGAGCAGGGTGTGCCCGTTCATGCCCGTTTCATGCAGACCGTCGGTGCTGGTCGCGCCGTACCCGAACGGCGGGGAACCCGGGGCTCTGCCCGCTTGCCTTCACATCCGGGCCCGGATCATGCCCGTGGGCGGACACGGGGTTGGCCTGAACCGCTCGCCAACGTCCGTGATCCACCGTGGTCTTGCTGTGGCACACTGCTCGCCATGACGGCAGGCCCGCGTTCCGTAGCACTGCGAGGCTCCTGCGGACATCCGGTCGCCGGGAGGGACACACCGATGGATGACGGGCACGGTCACGCACCGGCGGCGGTCTTCGACGCTCTGGGAGCGCAGTACGAGCTGGCCTTCGGGCGATCGCCTGTCCACCACGACTCGTTGCGCCGGCTGCTGGAGCAGCTTCCACCGCACGCCGGAGTGCTGGATGTGGGCTGCGGTACGGGCCGGCCGACCGCGTGGACCCTGGCCGAAGCGGGCCATGATGTGCTGGGCGTCGACGTCTCACCCGTCATGGTGGACCTCGCGGCGCGTCAGGTGCCCGAAGCGTCCTTCCGGTGCGCCGACATCCGTGGGCTCTCCCTTCAGGAGGAGAGTTTCGACGGTGTCTGTGTGTACTTCTCGCTCCTGCAGATGTCGCGCACCGATCAGTCCCGGCTGCTGCACAAGCTCGGGCGGTCGCTGAAGCACGGCGGCCACCTGGTCGTGGCGACGGTGCCCCTGGACGTGGAGGACGCTGAAGCCACCTTCATGGGGCAGGTGGTACGGGTGAGCAGCTTCGGCGGCGACGAGTTCACCGAACTGGTGACGGGGCCGGACTCGAACTCCTGTGGAAGCAGGACACGGTGTTCACGCCGTCCCACCCGCCGCGGGGCCCGAACCGCAGCTGTTCCTGCACTGCCGCCGGACCTGATCCGGCTGAGCCGCACGGCCGGCGGTCAGGGCATGTCGCCCTGCCAGTCCCACTTGTCCGGGTCGGCCTCCCGTGGCCCGTAGGCCGACCGGCCGCCGGGGCCGAAAGCCCCGATCTCGGTGTCCAGGGCCGCGCCTTCACCCAGCGCTGCCCGGGTCCAGCCGGTCACATCCAGAAGCAGTCCGTCGAGCGGGCCGCCGACCAGCTCGCTGTAGCGGCGGCCAGGCCGAGGCCGGGATCGGGGTCCTCGTGGTCGCCCCGTACACCCGTCGCCGCATGAGTTCGTCCATGCAACGCAGGATCGCACCGGGCACTGACATCCGCTCCCCGGCGAATGGTCCGGACCGGCGCCGGGCCCTCTCACGGCCCGGGTGACGTGTCCCTGGGCGGGGTGGAATGCAGTGTCTGCTCCGTCCAGATGACCTTGCCGTCGCCGGTGTAGCGGGTCCCCACCGATCGGCGAACTGGGCGACGAGGAACAGTCCACGGCCCCTTCGTCCGTGGTTGCCGCCTGCCGCAGATGGGGTGAGGTGCTGCTGCGGTCGGCAACCTCGCAGATCAGTGCGCGATCGCGGACCAGACGTACGCGAATGGGGCCGCTGGCGTAGCGTATGGCGTTGGTGACCAGTTCGCTGAGGATCAGTTCGGTGGTGAACACCTCTTCCGGCAGACCCCAGTCGGCGAGCCGTTGTGAGACCTCGGCCCGTATCCGGGAAACGGCCGACGGCTCGCCCGGCACATCCCACTCGGCCACATCCGCCCGGTCCAGCCTGCAGGTACGGGCGATGAGCAGCGCGATGTCGTCGCGGGCGCGGGTGGGCACGAGGGCTTGCAGGACCGCTTCGCAGGTGTCCTCGGCGTCCGGTCCGCGTTCTGTGCCAGCACACGGCGCAGGAGGTCCAGCCCTTCGTCGATGTCCCGGTGCCGGTCCTCGACCAGTCCGTCCGTATAGAGCACCAGCCGGCTGCTCCTGGGCAGCCGCACTTCCAGGGTGTCCAGGGCATCCCGCCCAGCCCCAGCGGTGGGCCGCCGGGCACATCGGCGAATTCGGCGGCGCCGTCCGGATGGACGATCACAGGCTGGAGGTGGCCGGCCCGCGCGATGGTGCAGAGTCCGGACACCGGATCGTAGATCGCGTAGATGCAGGTGGCTCCGGTGATTCCGGCGCCGGCGCTGTCGACCGCCTCGTCCCGGTCGATCCGGGCAACCAGCTCGTCGAGGTGCCACAGCAGCTCGTCGGGCGGCAGGTCGAGGTGGAGAAGTTATGGACCGCCGTCCGCAGCCGCCCCATGGTGGCCGCGGCATGGAGTCCGTGGCCCACTACATCGCCCACCACGAGTGCGACACGGGCACCGGGCAGCGGAATGATGTCGAACCAGTCCCCACCGACGCCGCCGAGCCCGCGTGTGCCAGCAGATAACGGTAGGCGACATCCATGGCGGTCTGCTCCGGGAGCACCCGAGGCAGGAGGCTGCGCTGCAGAGTGACCGCCATGGTGTGCTCGCGTGTGTAGCGGCGTCCGTTGTCGATGCTTACCGCGGCGCGGGCGACCAGTTCCTCGGCGAGGGACAGGTCCTCCTCTCGAACGGCTCGGGTTTCACCGAGCGCCAGAACATGACCACGCCGAGAACGATGCCGCGGGAGCGCAGCGCAATGGCCATCATCGAGTGGACGCCGTGCTCCAGGATCCGCTGGGCACGTTCGGGATGCTGCTGCTGCCATCCGGACAGAGCCGCCAGATCGGCTTCGAGCACCGCCTCCCCTGAGCATGCCGGACCCGATGGGAGTGGTCGGCACGAAGTGGATCACCGAGCCGAGCGGGAAGAACCCACGTCGTCACCGGCACCGCTGAACGCCAGACGCCGCATGTCGGCGCCCACCCCGTGGCCGTCAGCTCCTCGCCGCGCAGCACGGCCTCGGCCACGTCGACGGTGGCGAAGTCCGCGAACCGGGCCACCGCGAAGCCGGCCAGTTCCTCGCAGGTACGCACCACGTCGAGGGTGGTCCCGACCTCCGTTCCGGCGTCGTAGAGCAGCTTCAGCCGGCCCTCGCCATATCGGCCCGGCCGGTCAGTGAGCGCAGCTCCGTCGTGTCACGCAGCGTCGCCACGCTGCCCGGAGGCCCGCCGTCCTGGTCCGTCGTGCGCTGATTGACCGCGAGCAGGCGGTCGCCGGCCGGGTGCACCTCGTCGGTGACGATCCGCCGTGAGGCCAGCAGCTCGGTCATGTCCCGGTTGAGCCCCAGCTCGGTGACCGGGCGCCCTTCCACGTCGGCCGGCAGCCCGAGCAGCTTGCGTGCCTCGTCGTTGGCGAGCAGCAGGCGGCCGTCCCCGCCGACGATGAGCACCCCTTCCCGTACGGCGTGCAGCACGGCGTCGTGGTGTTCGTACATCCGGGTCATCTCGGTGGGGCCGAGGCCACGGGTCTGCCGGCGCAGCCGTCGGCTCACCAGCGCGGTCCCGCCAGTGGTGAGGAGCAGGATCCCCGCCGCGGTGCCGAACAGGAGCGGAATCTGGTCCTGACGACACCGCTCACGCGCTCGATGGTGATCCCGGCGGACACCAGGCCGATCACGGTGCCGTCGCGGCCCGACACGGGCACCACGGCCTGCACGAGAGGCCCGATGGTCCCGTTCACCTTCTCGGTCACGACCCGGCCGGCCAGCGCGGGCTTCAGGTCGCCGACGAACTGCTTGCCGATCCGGTCGGGCATCGGGTGGGTGTAGCGGAATCCGTCGACGTTCATCACGACGACGAAGTCGACGCCGGAGCCCTTCCTGGCTGCCTCGGCCTTCGGCTGGAGCACTGCGCTCGGGTCGGGGCTGTTCAGCGCTGCTTCCATGCCCGGCGCGTTCGCGAAAGTCTCCGCCACCGAGACGGAGCGGTTGCGGGCTTCACGTTCGCTGTCGGCGTGCGACTGCAGCACGAGCGCGGCCATAGCGGCAGCGACGAGCAACACCACGATCGCCACCTGCAGGAGGAAGACCTGGCCTGCGACCGTTGTCATCCTGAGAACGGAGCGCGGGCGGCCGTAGCGTCCGGCCATGCACTCTTTTACACCTTCCGCATACACCGGGCGAGCGGTGGACCGCACATTCTCATGCCGCCGTCGCACCCGGGCGGGCCGGGCGGCCGAAGCCCACGGGACACCTGGCGGATACAGCACCCTCACGGGCTCCCCACCGGCTGGGCAGGCCACCCGCGGCACGGTCCGGCCGTGCCGCCGCGGACCCGGGTGGCACCGGGTGCTGCTGTGGGTTGACGCCCCGGACCTACTGCAGGGCGTGCACAGCCGCTGCGAAGGCGAGCGGCACACGCTGGGCGGCCGGCACGATCATCCGGCCCGCGAGCGGAGAGCGGGCCGCCCACAACAGCCCTCCCGTCAGGAGCCGATGACGTCTCGTCAGCCTGGCCCACCGTGCCGGGTAGTCCCCGGGCGACCTGCGGCCAGACATCCGACCGCCGCCGCGGCCGTGGCCAGGGCCAGGAGATGCCCTCACCCGTCAGCGCGTCGACATAACCTGCCGCGTCACCGGCCAGCAGGGCGCGTCCGGCCCGCGGACTGCAGGCCTGCTGCCGAAGCGGACCGGCGCCCGGACGGGACCGGCCTCCGGTCCCCGCAGTGCACGGGCAAGCGCGGGAAACGCGTTCAGATGGCTCTCGTAGCCTTCACGGCGGGAGCTGAGCACCGCGACGCCCACCAGCCGGTCCCCGACGGGTGTCACATATGCCTCTCCGTGGCGGGACCAGTGGACTTCCACGAAGTCCGTCCAGGGTTCGACCCGGTAGTGGCGGCGCAGACCGTAGCGGCGTGGCCCGCCCGGTGCGGCGTCGAGGCCGAGCTCTCGGCGCAACGGGGAATGCAGGCCGTCGGCGACGATCAGCCAACGCGCCGTCAGCCTTCCGGCGCTGATGCTGTCGGCGCCCTGGTGCACCTGCGCCACTTTGCCGGGCACGATACGGACCCCGAGTTCCACGGCCCGCTGGTGCAGCGCGGTGTGCAGCTCTGTCCGGCGTACGCCGAGCCCGGCCCTCACGGAACGTGGCCTCGGCCCGGCGCGGGCCTTCGACGTACCGGATTCCACGCAGGGCGGTGCCGGACATCGTGACCCCATCTCCCGCAGCGCCGCGACGCCACTGGGCATGATTCCTCGCCGCACGCCTTGTCGACCGGAGCGGCGCGCGGTTCGACCACGACCGCTTCCATGCCCGCCCGTGCGGCCTGGATCGCGGCCGCCAGACCGGCGGGCCGCCGCCCGCCACCAGAATGTCGATCACACCCGTGCACCGGCCGTCGTGGCGCGGGCCAGCGCTCCGTCCTCGCACCGGATGCGGACGGCCATGAGCCCTGTGTTGAGCAGGGTGAAGGCGGTGGCGGTCACCCACGCGCCGTGGACCAGCGGCAGCGCCAGTCCCTCGGCGGCGACCGCCACATAATTGGGTGGCGCAGCCATCGGTAGGGTCCGCCGGTCACCAGGGGCAGGCCGGGGACGACGATGATGCGGGTGTTCCACCGGTGTCCCAGGGTGCGGATGCACCACCACCGCAGTGCTTGCGCCGCGACGACCACGCCCACCATGATCCATCCGGCCGGCGGGTGGAACGGGCGCCCGGCCGACCAGGCTTCGGTCAGGCACCCTGCCAGCAGGGCGGTGTGCAGGGCGACCATCGCCAGGTAGTGCCCACGGCCGGCTTCGGTGCCGCCACGGGCCGTGCTCCAGCGCGTGTTGCGCAGCGCCACGGCGAGCTCGGCGACGCGTTCGCCCGCGACGGCCAGCACCAGGGCGGTGTACCAGATCATGTGTCCTCCGGACTACCAGCGCAGCAATACCAGTTCACAGCAGAAACCCGGACCCATGGACATCAGCAGACCTGGGGTTCCCGGTTCGGGCCGTCTCTGTTCCATCGTGTCCCTCAGGACGTGCAGGACCGAGGAGGACGACAGGTTGCCCACTTCGGCAAGTGAGCGCCAGGTGACGTCGAGGGCGCCCTCGGGCAGCGAGAGCACCTCCGAGACGGCTTCCAGGACCTTGGGGCCGCCCGGGTGGCAGACCCAGTGCGCGATGTCCTTGGGTTTGAGGCCGTGTTCCTCCAGGAATCCGCTGACGTCATCGGCGAGATAGCGGCGTACGACATCGGGGACCGCCGGATCGAGCACCACCTTGAAACCCGAGCTCCCGATGTCCCAGCCCATCACGCGTTCGGTGTCCGGGTACATACGGCTGCGGGTGGCCACCACCTCGGGCCCACCCGGCGCGCGGTCCTTCCCGACGGCGACCACAGCGGCCGCACCGTCGCCGAACAGCGCGGTGGCCACCAGGTTCGCGGGGTGGCGTCGTTGCGCTGGAAAGTCAGGAGCAGAGCTCGACCGACAGCAGTACGGCCACGTGGCCGGGTGAGCCGAGCAGGTAGTCGTGCAGACGTGCCACCCCGGCCGCTCCGGCGACGCAGCCGAGGCCGAAGACCGGCAGCCGTTTCACGTCGGGCCGCAGGCCGAGACGCCCGACGAGCCTGGCATCGACGGAGGGCGCCGCCACGCCGGTGACAGAGGTGAACATCAGCAGGTCGACATCGGCCGGCCGCAGCCCGCGGTGCGCAGCGCCCGCGCACCGCCTCGGCGCCCAGATCGACGGCCGCGCCGATGAATACGTCGTTGGCCGCTCCGAAGCCGTCCAGCTCGCCGTAGTGCTCCAGGGCAGCACCATGTTGCGCGTGCGGACCCGGGCGTTCTGGTGGATCCGGTCCAGGACACGGCGGTCCGCGCCCGGAGGCAGACAGGTACGGGCCACCATGTCGGTGACCTCGCGCTGAGTGTGGCGGTGCGTGGGCACGGCCCCGTGAACAGCCGCGATCCGGGTCATCCCTGTTCCCGCTTCGGAGGTGTCATGCCCTCCATCCTGCCTGCCGGCAGGGTCTGAACCCGCAAATGGGCAGTGTGGCTGTCGTGTTCGTCCGCTCCGGAGTGCCTACCATCGCACAGTGGACACCACTGACCGGCCACGGGTGTACGACGGCCGTGCCCGGCCGCTGCGCCGGGCGGCCGGACTGGCTCTGTCCTGCCATCCGGGCCCGGTGGCCGCGGTGACCGTGCTGGCCGCCGCGCTGGCCGCCGGAGCAGGCGCCGGCGGTGCCCGCTGCACACTGGTCGCGATGGCCGTGCTGACCGGCCAGCTGTCGGTGGGCTGGTGCAACGACGCCTTCGACGCCGGGCGTGACGCCGCCGCGGAACGCCGGGACAAGCCGGTGGCCGGCGGTGCGGTGAGCCGGAGCACCGCGTGGGCGCGGCGTTCGCCGCGCTCCTCGTATGCGTGGCGCTGTCCCTGGCCTGTGGCGTACTCGCCGGGACCGTGCACCTGTTCGCGGTCGCCGCGGCTTGGGCCTACAACCTGAGGCTGAAGGCCACGGCGCTGTCCTGGCTCCCGTACGCGATCGGATTCGGCAGCCTGCCCGCCGTGGCCACGCTGAGCCTGCCCGGTGGGCCGTGGCCGGCCTGGTGGATCGTGGCGGCCGGCGCACTGCTCGGGATCGCGGCCCATCTGGGCGACGTACTCCCGGACATCGCTGACGATCTGGCAGCCGGAATCCGTGGTCTGCCGCACCGGCTGGGCATCAGGCGCACCAGGCTGCTGCTACCGGCCCCTTGCTGGCGGCATCCGTGGTGCTGGCGGTGGGCCCGCCGTCGGGGCCCGGTGTCTGGGGAACGGCAGCCCTCGTGGTGGTGGCGCCGGCGGCGTTCGCCGGCCCGTTGCTCGGCCGGTACTGGCGCAAGGCTGCGTTCGCGGGGACGGTCGCCCTGGCGGGGCGGACATGGTGCTGCTCCTGGTGCGAGGCGCCGCCATCACCTGACCGGGGCCGGCGAGCGGGCCGCGCCCGCACTGCCGATATGCGGCCCCGGGGCGCGGGAGGCAAGCTGAGGGCCGACGTCGGGCGCAGGCACCATGTCCCGCCCGAGCGGAGACCTGGAGGCGACCTGCCCATGACAACGTACGACGCGCTGCTGGTGGTCGATTCCGCGGGCATCGTGGTCGAGTGGCGCCGTGGCGCCGAGACCGTGTTCCAGCGCACCGGGACGATGCCGAGGTGGACCTGATCGACCCGGTGGTCCTCGGTGTCGAGCCGCAGCCGGCACCGATCGCCTGATCAAGGAGCAGACCCTGACCTGCGAAGTCAGCGACGGCAGCCCGGTCGCACCCCATCTGCGCCATGCCCGCAGCAGCGACGAGGGCGGGCGCGGCCTCTTCATCTGCGCCGACCTCGCCCAGCGCTGGGGTGCGCTATACCGACGAGGGCAAGACGATCTGGACCGAACTGGCCCTCCCCGATGACGATGAGGATGACGGTGGCCACCGAACCGGATGACCCGGCGGCGGGGCCGGCCCGTGCAGGCCAGCGCTCCGGTCAGCTCCTGATGAACTCCAGCAGGTCGGCTTCGAAGGCGTCCTGGTAGTCGCCGGCCAGACCGTGCGGTGCCCCGGGTACACCTTGAGGGTCGCGTCCTGACGATCTCCGCGGACTTCAGCCCGGCCGCGGCGATCGGCACGATCTGGTCGTCGTCGCCGTGTGCGATCAGGGTGGGTACGTCGATACGCCGGAGGTCCTCGGTGAAGTCCTGCTCCGAGAACTGCCTGATGCAGTCGTACGCCGCCTTGAGGCCGGCCTGCATGCTCCACATCCAGAACGCACGGCGCATGCCCTCGGATTCGGCCGCGCCGGGCCTGTTGTAGCCGTAGAACGTCTCGCTCAGATCCCAGTAGAACTGGGACCGGTCACGCTCGACGCCGGCCCGGATGCCGTCGAAGACGGACACCGGCAGGCCTTCCGGACTGGCATCGGTCCGGGTCATGAGCGGGGTACCGCGCCGAGCAGCACCACCTTGGACACCCGGCCGGAGCCGTGCCGGCCGATGTACCGGGTGACCTCGCCGCCGCCGGTGGAATGGCCCACCAGGACCGCGTCCCGCAGGTCGAGGCCCTCCATCAGCTGGGCCAGGTCGTCGGCGTAGGTGTCCATGTCGTTTCCGTCCCACGGCTGGCCGGAGCGGCCGTGTCCCCGGCGGTCGTGAGCGATGGCACGGAAGCCGTTCTCGGCGACCAGACGCAGCTGGTGGTCCCAGGCGTCGGAGTTGAGCGGCCAGCCGTGGCTGAACAGGACCGGCCGGCCGGTGCCCCAGTCCTTGTAGAAGATCTCGGTGCCGTCGGAGGTGGTGATGGTGCCCATCGCACTGTCCTTTCACGGGTGTTGCTTCAACTGCGACCACAGCCGCCGCCGGGCGTCAGGATGCTTCCCCAGCTGTCGGAGCCCAGTGCCCAGGCTCCCAGAGTCCCGCTTGGACCGCCCGCCGGCGCAGGTGCCGGATGGCCGACGGCTGTCAGACGCGCGTGTTCCCGGCACTGGGTTCACCGGTGTGCCATTCCCGGGACGCGTGTGCTGCGCACTGCGCGGACCCGGCACTCCGGTCCGTTGCGGGACGGCCCGGTCCCGCCTGACCCGCAGTACGGCGATCAATGCCGCGACGCCCGCCATGGCGAAGCCGTAGGCCGGGGTGCTCCCGAGGGATGGGTCTCGTACACGAGGGCCGCCGACAGCACGGCCACCACAGTGCCTGTACGGCCACCGTGCCACGCGGTGGCGGCGATCACCACCGTGCCCCACAGCAGGTACCAGGGCTGCACCATCGGGGACAGGGCGACCAGCGCCAGCAGCCCCAGGCCCAAGGCACGGGCCGGAGGCAGCCGTCCTCGACCGCCCGCCAGGCGAGGCAGGCGATCATCGCGAGCGCCGCGGCCAGGCCCAGCGTCCGCACGGCTTCGCGCACCGGGCCCGGTCCGTGCCGAACAGCAGGTGCGACAGCTCGCCGAGGCCGAGCCCCAGGTCACTGCTGACCGACAACGCGGTGTGTATCGTGCCCGCGACACTCTGCGTCCCGAGCCAGCCGAAGCCGGTACCGCCCAGCAGTGTCGCCGTGACGGCGACCGCTCCGGCGACGAGCCCGGGAGCCAGCAGCCCTTCGCCACCCTGCGTACGGGCGGGCCGCCCGCCGCCTTGCCCACCAGCACGCCGATGAACAGGAGCGCCACCGCCGCGGGCGACTTGACCATCACGGCGAACCCGATGAGCACACTCCCGGCGATCCATCTCCCGCGCATGGCGAGCAGCACACCGGCCAGCATGAGACCGATCATCAGCCCGTCGTTGTGCATACCGCCGACGACATGGATGAGCAGCAGTGGATTGAGTGCCCCGAGCCACAGGGCTCCGCTCTCGCTCACGCCGTGCTCCCGCGCGATACGCCGCAGAGCCCACACGATCAGCACCAGCGCGCCGATGGCGACGAGCCTCATTCCCAGTACGGCGGGAACGATCGTCCCGCCGGACATCCGGGCCACACATCCGGCCAGCATCAGGAAGAACGGGCCGTACGGCGCCGGAGTGTCGGTCCAGTGCCCCCGACGCTCGCAGCCGCGTCGGCTCCGAGCCCCGTGGGTCGAGTACGGACGGGCCCGCGATGTAGACGTCGTGCCCTTCGAGGACCATCGCGCCCTGCGCGATGTAGCTGTAGACGTCAGCGCTGTAGAGCGGCGGTGTCAGGGTGAGCGGGACCGCCCACCAGACCAGGGTGACGAGCGTGTGGTGGCTGGACGCCCCGGTTCTGCCGTACTGCCACCAGGCCACCACGAGCAGTGTCAGCCCGGCGTACGCCAGGACGGCCGCCGCTGTGGTCACCGTGGAACCGTGAGGTACCCAGAGGCCCCATGGGTCGCGGGCGGGCAGTGTTCCGGCGGCCCAGCCGCCCGCGGCGACCGCCGCCGAGCCCGCTGCGCCCAGCCGGCGGTATCCCAAGGCGCTCAATGTCCACATGCCCCGAAACCTATCGAATCAATGGCGGTGCCCGCCCGGCCAGGCAGGCGCCGGCGTTCGGGACTCGTCCGCAGGTCAGCCGGGGCGGTCCGGGCTGAGCCCGGCACTTCACCTGTGGACCGCGCCGGCATCGGGCCGCAGGGAAACCCGTGCCCGGTGCGGGGATGCGCGGCCCGGTCGCATGGTCTTGAGTGGCACAGAGCGGTCGGCGCCGGTCGGCAGACCGTCCGTACACCCGTATCGAACCGCACCAGTCCGACGGAGGCTCAGATGGCTGTCGACGAACCGGCTCCGGCGCCGCCCCTGCACTGCCTGGTATCGGGCGCGACCGGATACATCGGAGGCCGGCTCGTCCCCGGACTGCTGGCCGCAGGCCGCCGCGTACGCTGCCTCGCCCGCTCCCCGAACGGCTGCGCGATCACCCGTGGAGAAGCGAGGTCGAAGTCGCCAAGGGTGACGTCACGGACCCGGCCACCCTCACGGACGCGATGAGCGGGATCGACGTCGCCTACTACCTGGTTCATGCGCTGGGCGCCGGTGCGCGGTTCGAGGACACCGACCGCCGGGCGGCACACAATTTCGCTGAGAGCGCCCGTGCTGCGGGCGTGCGGCGCATCGTGTACCTCGGCGGGCTCACCCCGGTCGGCCTGCCCGGGACCAGCTTTCGCCGCACCTGCGCTCCCGCACCGAGGTGGGCCAGATCTTTCTGGACGGGGAGGTGCCCGCGACGGTGCTGCGCGCGGCCGTGATCATCGGATCGGGTTCGGCGTCCTTCGAGATGCTGCGCTATCTCACCGAGCGGCTGCCGGTGATGGTGACCCCAACTGGGTCAGCAACCGCATCCAGCCGATCGGCGTCCGCGATGTGCTCCGCTATCTCACCGGTTCGGCGCGGATGCCGCAGGAGGTGAACCGCACGTTCGACATCGGCGGGCCGGACGTAGTCACCTACCTGGAGATGATGCGCCGGTACGCGGCGGTCGCCGAGCTGCCACGGCGGCTGATCGTGCCCGTCCCCGTACTCACTCCGCGCCTGTCGAGCCACTGGGTGGGGCTGGTGACTCCGGTGCCGCACTCCATCGCCAGGCCGCTGACCGAATCGCTGCGCCACGAGGTCATCTGCGCCGAGCACGACATCACCCGCTACATGCCCGACGGTCCGGGAGAACCGCTGTCGCTGGACACCGCGCTGTCGCTGGCACTCCAGCGGATCCGGGAGGCCGACGTCACCACCCGCTGGTCCTCGGCCTCGCTGCCGGGCGCACCGAGCGACCCCCGCCCACGGACCCCGACTGGGCAGGCGGCAGCCTCTATTCGGACCACCGTGAGCTGACCCTCGACTGCCCCGCGGAAGCACTCTGGCGGGTGATCGAGGGCATCGGAGGAGAGAACGGCTGGTACTCACTGCCGCTGGCCTGGGCTGTCCGCGGCTGGATGGACCGTTTCGTCGGCGGGGCCGGCCTGCGGCGGGGACGCCGCGATGCCGAACGGCTGCGCGTGGGTGACTCGCTCGACTTCTGGCGGGTGGAGGAGATCGAGCCCGGCATCTGCTGCGCCTGCGCGCGGAGATGAGGCTGCCTGGACTGGCCTGGCTGGAGATGTACGCAACGACGGACGGCAGCGGCCGGACACAGTACCGCCAGCGCGCGCTCTTCCACCCCGGGGCTGCTCGGCCATGCCTACTGGTGGGCCGTCTCCCCGTTCCACGCGATCGTGTTCGGCGGAATGGCCCGCAACATCGCGCACGCCGCCGTCACATACGCGGCCGGACAGCGGGACCTGGACGTTGACGGCGAACCGCCTTCCGTACACGCGAGTTGATCCGATCCTCGCGGGCCCCGGGCCCGGGAAGGCGTCCGGCGGGACAGCCGGAGGAGAATGCCGGCATGACGCACATCCAGGCTCCCTTCGGCAGGTGGGTTCCCGCGGCGGGCTCGGACGTCCCGGCGGCGCAGCACGCCCTCGCCGCCTCACAGCGCCCACGCGGCGCGGCCCGCCGTCAGCGTCGGGGGCGGTGGCCGAACGCTGTCCCTTCCCACGGTGCCCCGTCCGGGAACGGGTCCGCGCGGCGTTGGCCGGCCGGGCGCGGTGCGGCCAGCTCGATCTCCGGCTCGGCATCCTCGATCCGTTCGAGCCACTCCAGCAGCTGCCCGCGCAGCTCGTCTGCGACTGCCCGGTGGGAGGTGAGTCCGGCGAGATTGTCCAGCTCGTAGGGGTCGGCCGCCAGGTCGTACAGCTCGGTCTCCGTATAGCGGTCCGCGTCCGGCTCGTTCCAGGCGTCCGCCCCGGTGCCTCCACCACGTACTTCCATCGCGAGGTGCGAACCGCGCGTCCCACCCGGTCCTCGCTGATCTGGACGAACGCGGATCCCGGCCGGCCCGGATCGCTGCGCCCACCGGTCAGCGGCGTCAGGAGCGCCCTTGCACGCCGCTGGTACCGCGATGCCCGCCGCCGCCAGCAGTGTGGGCATCAGGTCCACCGTGCCGACCGGTTCCCGGACGAGTCCGCCGCCGGTGAAGCCCGGCCCGGTGAGCACGAACGGGACGCGGACGGACGCGTCATGTGCCGAGCGCTTGTACTCGCTGTTGCGGGTACGGAAGTGGGAACCGTGATCCGCCGTCCACGCCAGCACCGTGCGGTCCTGCGTCCCCAGGCTGCGCAGTGCGTCGCGCAGCCGCCCCACCCTTCGTCGACCCGCTTGATCTGGCCGAGATATCCAGCGAGGTGGCGGTGCGCACCGCCCTGCGGTGCCCCGGCGCGAGCGCGGCCAGGTCCGGCGGCAGCCAGCTGCCCTCGTAGCGCTCGCGGTAGCCGGAGGGGCCGGGTAGTCGTCGGTGGGGTTCTGGTGGTGCGGCTCCAGCAGCGAGAGGAAGAGCAGGTAAGGGCGGTCGTGGTGGTCGGCCACGAACCGGATCGCCGCGTCGATCAATGCGTCGGAGCGGTAGCCGGGCAGCCGGACCGGCTCGCCGTCCTCGTCGTACACCACCGTGCGGTAGGCGTCCGAGGTGAATTCGAGCCGGTCCGAGGCGAGCCACTTCTCGTAGCCGCCACGGTGGCCGGGCGGCACGGGACCGTCCGGCCGTCCTCGCCCGCCAGATGCCATTTGCCGATGTAGCCGGTCGTGTACCCGGCCCCGGCGAAGGCCCCGGCAAGCGTGGGGATGTCCTGCGGGAGCGGCAGCCCGTTGCGGAACACACCCGCCGCGGTGGGGTAGCGGCCGGTCTGCAGGGAAGAACGGGCCGGAGCGCAGACCGGGTTGGGGTGATCGCCTGCTCGAACAGGGTGCCCTCTCGGGCGATCCGGTCGAACTCGGGAGTCACCCCGCCCTGTTGCCGTGCGCCCCGGTCGTATCCCAGCGCTGCTGGTCGGTCAGGACCACGATCACCTGCGGGCGCCGGCGGGCGGCGCCGCAGCGCCGACCGCCGGGGCGGGTACGTCTGGAACGGGCCGGACCTGCTCATGCGGCGGCCACCGCGGTTCCGGAGGCGCCGGACGCGATACCGAATGCGGGGTCGGGCACCTCGGTGGGGCTCAGGAGGGTGGAGGAGCGGCCGTCGACGCCGACCGGGATGTCGCCGTCGATGGTGACACGGCGGAGCTTGCGCTCATGGGTGTCCGAGTCGTCCACGCCGTAGTGTTGCGTGGCCCGGTTGTCCCAGATGGCGACGTCTCCGGTCTGCCACTGCCAGCGCACGGTGTTCTCCGGGCGTTCGATGTGTGACTGGAACAGGTCGAGGAGGGCACGGGAGTCACGGCCGGTGAGTCCGCTGATCCGCTGGACGAAGTTGCCGAGGAGCAGGATGCGCTCACCGGTCTCGGGTGAACGCGCACCACCGGGTGTTCGGTGAGGAACTTGGTGGACGTGAACACCTCGCGGTACTGGGCGAGCGCCTCGGGATGGGCGTTGGGGCGCAGGGCCGCGTAGTCGTAGTCGTTGGAGTGGACCGCACGCAGGCTGTCGGCGAGAGCGCGCAGCGGTTCGGGCAACTCGGCATAGGCCGCTGCGGTGTTGGCCCACAGGGTGTTGCCGCCGTACGGCGGGATGACGACGGCTCGCAGGATGGAGAAGGCCGGATAGGCCGGCACGAAGGTGACGTCGGTATGCCACTGGTTGGCCCGGCCGCCGTGGTCGGAGTCGATGCCGAGCGAGTAACGCCCGTCGGCGGAGGGGACGGTGGGGTGGGCGACCGGGGTGCCGAGCAGCCGGCCGAACGCCTCGTGGCTGTCCTCGTCCAGGTGGTCCTGGCCGCGGAAGAAGACGACCTTGTTGGCCAGCAGTGCGGCCCGTACGGCCGCGACGGTCGCGGGTCGAGGTCGCCGCCGAGGCGCACCCGGAGATGACGGCGCCGAGACGGCCGCCGACCTTCTGGACGGTAACGGTGGAGGCGGGGGCGGTGGTTGCCGAGGACATGGCGGGATTCCTTTCGGAAATCAGGATCGTCCGTCGATTAATTTTGAGAGGAATTAATGAGAGCGAGCGGGCGCCGAAAGCGGGCGTGGGGCGCTACGGAGTGCTGCGGGAGACGGTGGAACCGTGGAGTGCGGTGGCGCCGCCGGATGCGCGACGAGGAAGGGGCCGGTCAGGCAGCGGTACAGCGACCCGTACACGCCACCGGCGTTGCGGGCGGCCGGCGTGAGCGGGCCGCGCTTCGGAAACGACCGTCGCGAACATGCCCCGGAGACTTCCAGCGCCCCACGGCAGACGTCAAGCACGCACCGCCCCGCGCAGCGCCCGGCAGTGGTTGAATCGGCGCCTGTGCTCGGCCCGTCCCATGCCCGGAAGTGCATGATCAAAGCGCCTCTGAGCAGCATTTTTCCCTGCAACCCTGTGCGTGTCGCGCACCCGCCCGGAGCGAGGCGCGAGCGCCGGCGCGATTTCACGCCGCCGTAACGTTGCGACCGCCCGGCGTCGCAGGACCGAAGAAAGGCCCTCATGACCTCCGCCCCCACACCTCCCGGACGACCGGTGACGGCCGACGTGAGGCCAATGCCGCCATGGTGCTGCGCGCCGTACTCGATCACGGGCCCGTCGCCCGCGGGACGATCGCCGGACTCTCCGGCCTCAGTCCGGCCGCCGTCTCGCGCCAGTGCACCGACCTCGTCCGGCTCGGCCTGGTGCGGGAGCTGCCCGAACTGGTGGAGAGCGGTGGTGTGGGCAGACCTCAGATCCCGGTCGACCTGCACACCGGGAGGCCGAGGGCCCGGTGGCGGGCGGTGTCCATATCGGGGTGCCCGGTTCGACATTCGGCCTGCTGGACCTGCGCGGCCGGCTGCTGGCCCGCCGCTCGCTCTCGCACGACGGCATTGCCGCCGGTGACCTGTCGCATCAAATCCTCCGCGGCCTGCGCGCGTTCCTCGCAGACGCCGGGCGGGCCGCCGTCTGCTCGGGGTGGGCGCGGCACTCGGCGGCTGGTGGCCCCGGCCCGGGGACGGCCGTGCGGCACGACGCACTGGGCTGGCACCAGCGGCCATTGGCCGGCGAACTCTCCCGTGGCCTGGGCGGACTCGAAGTGCGGATCGACAATCACGCACGGGCCATCGCACAGTCCGAGATCCTCTTCGGCAGGCCGGCCGCGCGCCGCAGTCTGGTCCATCTCTTCATCGGCAATGTGGTCGACGCCGCCCTGGGCATCGCCGGGGTGGTACATCAGGGCCGGGCTCCGGTGCGGGGATGTGGCTCATCTGCCCGTACCCGACTCGACGGTCGTCTGCCCCTGCGGGCGGTCCGGCTGCCTGGGTGCGACGGCTTCCAACACGGCCGTCGCGCTGACCGCCGTGCGGCGGGATCGTGCCCGAGCCCGATGTGTTCCTGGTGGTGGACGCGGCGGCGGCCGGGACCGGCGCGCGGACCGGCTGCTGCGCGAGCGGGCTCGCGCCGTCGGCCGGGCGACGGCCCTGCTGCTCGACGTCCTCAACCCCGATCTGGTCGTGGTCACCGAGCACTCCAGCCTGGTCAATCCGGAGTACCTGGAGGAGATCCGGGTGCGGCGGTGGATCTGTCCCACGTCTGCCAGGACCCCGAACGGATCGTCAGTCCACATGCCGGGACGGCGGTTCTGCCCGTCGCAGCCGGCACGATTCTGCTTGACCCGCTGTTCAGAAGCCCTCTGTCGACGTTCGACCGGTAGCCTCGGGCAGGGGCGACAGCGGGTTTCGTACCAAGATCCGGACAGAGCGGGTTGACCGCCCGGCGAAGCCACTGTCATATTGCTCCGGTGAACCCGGACATGCGCCTCGTCTCCCGCAGGCACGTCGACCTCTGTCGACAGGCCAGCGCGGTCTGTGCCGTCCACAGCTGAGCCGGACCGCTTCTCCCACGGGCCCGGCACGGTGTTCGCACCGCGTCGCTGACGCGGCACCGCCCGGTTCCGGACCGCAGCACCGAGTCCTCGCATCGCGTGCCGGCCTGACCCGTCGGCCCGGACACCTTCCGTTCACCTTCCCACCGGTGGCATCACCTGCTGCCCGCGCCGATCCCGCGTACCCCGGAGCCGCGCGCTCTTCTCGTTCGATTCCTCCCGCAGCGGAATCAATACCCGAAGACATCCGCTCCGCCCTCACTCCCACCTTCACAGGCAGGCCTCGATGACCGAGCTGTACCCTCCACGCCCACCGGGCCGTCCCGGCGCTCCACACTGCGCGCCGCGGGCGGCGGCACCCTGCTCCTCGGACTGGGCCTGGCAGGCTGCCGTTCGGCGGTCTCGGAAGCCTCGTCCACCCGCAGGGCGGCGGTGCCACTCCCAAGCGGGTGGCATTCTGAGCGTCGCCGTCAACAGCGACTTCACGCCCGGTCTGCTGTTCTCACAGAGCGGGCAGTCCTTCCAGCACCGGCTGATCTACAACACTCTGACCCGCTACGACGACCGGCTCAGCCCGAAACCGGAGCTCGCCGCGTCCTGGAAGTACGCCCAGGACGGTCGCAGCATCACGCTGCGGCTGCGCGAGAACGTCACGTTCCACAGCGGCCGGAAGTTCACCGCTGACGACGTGATCTTCGCCGTGAAGAATCTTCAGAACCCGGTGCGGGCCGCCCAGTTGCGCAGTACAGCCGCCACCGTCACCGGATTCGAAAAGCGCGGTGACCATGAGCTGGTGCTCAAGCTGGCGCATCCGGTGAATAATCTCTTCGACCTCTTCGAGTTCATGATCATTACCGACCCGGACACGGTCGAGGACGCCCTCACCGGCAAGAAACTGATCGGCACCGGCCCGTTCAGGCTGAAGAAGTGGAGCCCCGGCTCCGGTCTGAGCCTGGCGCGGTACGAAAGCTACTGGCAGCCCGGCCGCCCCTACCTCGACGGGGTCGAGCTGCGGGTGATACCCCAGGCCGACGCGCTGATCTCGTCCCTGCGCTCCGGCCAGTCCCAGCTCTCCTTCCAGGTGCCGGGCAAGAACCTCGGCGTGGTCAAGAGCGACCCGCGCCTGACCATCACCGACTACGACACCGGCGCCGGCGCCGTCTACCTCGGCGTCAACACCTCGGTCGCCCCACTGAACGACCGGACCGTCCGTCAGGCCATCGCCTGGGCCCTCGACCGCGACCGGCTTTCGCGCAGACGCTCGGCGGTTACGGCCTCGCCTCCGCCGCCCCTGGCCCAGGTCCTCGCCCGCCTTCACCGAGGCCCACCGCACCCATTACGGTCACGACCCCGCCAAGGCCCGTCAGCTGCTGAAGTCCGCCGGGCACAGCAGGCTCGAACTCCCCTGCTCCACATCGCGCTGCCCAGTGATACCGCGATCGCCGAATCGCTCCAGTACGACCTCAAACAGGTGGGAATCCACGTCACGCTCCAGCCCACCGACGGGGCCACCGCACAGAAGAAGCTGATCTCCCAGGACATGCCGGCCCTGTGGTCCATGGGGCACGGCTTCGCGCAGGTCCAGCCCGCCACACTCGCTGTGAGCGCCTATCCGTTCAACGAGGCCAAGAACACCTCCGAGTACCGCTCCGCCCACTACACGCAGGTCGTGCGGGAGGCCTGGACGAAGCCCGGATCGGGCACGGCAGGAGCCAACGCCCTGCACGAGAAGATCTCCGGCATCCTGCTCGACGAGGCGTTCATCATCGACCTCGTCGTCCGCGGACAGGTCCAGGTCGCCTCCGACCGGCTGCACGGCGCCACGCTGAACAAGTTCTCGTATCTCAACCTCGACCACGCCTACCTGGTGTGACATGCGCAGCTACCTGCTCCGGCGGCTGCCGTCCGCCTTCCTCGTCCTGCTCGCCGCCTCGTTCCTGATCTTCACCATCCTGCGGCTCGTCCCCGGCGATCCCGCCACCACCCTGGCCGGACCCGATGCGGACGCGGCGACCGTCGCCGCGATCCGGGACCGGCTCGGCCTCGACGCTCCCCTGTTCTCCCAGTACACGCACTGGATCGGCTCCCTGCTGACGGGAGATCTCGGTCCCTCGTACGCCATCGGCGGCCAGACCTCCGACCTGATCAGGGACGGGCTCGGCGCAACCGCCGAACTCACCCTGGCCTCACTGTTGTTCGTGATCGCTTTCGGTACGGCTTTCGGCATTCTCGGGGCCACCTCCCGCAGCCGCTGGATCCGGACCGCGATCCGGATGGCCACAACCGCCGCACTGGCTGTACCGCCCTTCGTCAGCGGGTACTCCTGGTGATGCTGTTCGCCGTGGTCCTGGGCGTGCTGCCGCCGGGCGGCCGGATCGCCTTCCTCACCGCGCCCGACCTCGCCGCGCAGTACCTGCTCCTGCCCGCGCTCTGCCTCTCACTGCCCAGCGCCGCCGTCCTCGGCCGCTACCTCAAGGACGGGATCGAACGCGCACTGGCCGAGGACTACATCCGCACCGCGACCGCGGCCGGTATCGCACCGCGCCGACTGCTGTGGCGGCACGCCCTGCCCAACGCCCTTCCGCCGGTGGTCACTCTCCTCGGCATGCAGACCGGGCATCTGCTCGGCGGAGCCGTACTCGTCGAGGCGATCTTCGCCTGGCCCGGCCTCGGACAACTCGCCGAGCAGGGCCTCATCCGCCGGGACTACCCGGTCGTCCAGGACCTCCTCCTGCTCCTGGTCGCCGTCTTCGTCCTGGTCCAGCTGCTCACAGACCTCGTGTACGCCTGGCTCGACCCCCGGATCAGGTGGGAGTAAACGCCATGACCTCTACCGCCGATCTCATCACCGGCCCGCCCCCGCAGGACACCTCCGGCAAGCCCCGCCGGCGCCACCCCTACCTCACCGCACTGTCCTCCGCACGCGCCCGCACCGGTCTCGCCCTTGTCGGCGTGGTGGTTCTCGCCGGGCTGCTCGCACCGCTCATCGCCGGACACGGTCCCACCGACCAGAGCGGCATGAGCCTCACCGCCCTCGGCACCTCCGGGCATCCGCTCGGCACCGACGACCTCGGCCGGGACCTGCTCAGCCGGCTCCTGTACGGCATCCGCGCCGACCTCGGGATCATCTCGCTCGCCGTCCCCATCGGCGCCGCTCTCGGCTGCCTGGCCGGTCTCGTCGCCGCCGCGCACCCGGTCGCCGACACCGTCGTCCAGCGGGTCTTCGACCTCCTCCTCGCCTTCCCCGGCCTGATCCTGGCGCTCGCCGTCACCGCGGTCCTCGGCCCCGGCCGGTTCCCCGTCGTCCTGGTCATCGCGCTCGCCGAGATCCCGGCCTTCGGGCGGCTGCTGCGCAGCGGGATCCTCGTACAGCGAGAACGTGAGTACGTGACCGCCGCCCGGGTCGGCGGGAGTTCGGGCCGACGGGTGCTGGTCAGGCACATTCTGCCCAACGCCGCGGACCCGCTCGTCGTCCAGATCGCGGTATCGCTGACCGTAGCCGTCTTCATCGAGGGCGCGATGAGCTTCCTCGGTGTAGGCGTACGGCCACCGGAGCCCACCCTCGGCGCGGTACTGAGCCAGTCCATGCCCTACCTCGCCCAGGCCCCGCACTTCGCGGCGGGCCCCTGATCACCGTGACCGCGCTCGTCCTCGGACTCTCACTCATCTCCGAGGCGCTCAACCGGGAGATACGCCGATGACAGCCCAGGAGCTGCTGCAGGTCCGTGACCTCGGCGTCGAGTTCACCGCCCCGACGGCTCGGCCCTGCGTGCCGTGCACGGGTCTCGTTCGGCCTGAGACGTGGCGAGACGCTGGCCGTCGTCGGCGAGTCCGGCTCCGGCAAGTCGACCACCGCGCTCGCGCTGACCCGGATGCTGCCCGGCACCGGCCGTATCACCACGGGCTCGGTCAGTCTGGACGGGCAGGACCTGGCGACCGCCGCCGAGGAGGAGCTGCGCGCGGTGCGCGGCGCCCGCATCGGCATGATCTTCCAGGACCCGATGACGGCTCTGAACCCGGTCCTGACGGCCGGCCGGCACATCGACGAGGTGCTCCGGGCCCACGGGAACCACGGCCGGGCCGCCCGTCGGGTCCGTACGGCCGAACTCCTGGACCGGGTCGGTGTCCCCGACCCGCACCGGCGCGCCGACGACTATCCGCACCAGTTCTCCGGCGGCCAGCGTCAGCGCATCCTCATCGCCATGGCCCTGGCCGGTGAGCCCGACATCCTGCTCGCCGACGAACCGACGACCGCGCTCGACGCCACCGTCCAGGACCAGATCCTCACCCTGCTGGCCGACCTCAACCGGGAGACCGGCACCGCTCTGGTCCTCATCACGCACAACATGGGCGTCGTCGCCCGCGCCTGCGAACGCGTGCTGGTCATGTACGGCGGCACGGTCGTCGAGGACGGCCCCACCGCCGAGGTGCTGACCCGCCCCGCCACCCGTACACCGCGGGTCTCCTAGCCGCCGTGCCACGTCTCGTCCCCTTCCGGCACCCGGCTCACCGGCATCCCCGGCAGCCCGCCCGATCTCGCGGTGCTCGGTGACGGCTGCGCCTTCGCCGAGCGCTGCACGCTCGTGGAGGACCGCTGCCGTACCGGCACACCGGCGCTCACCCGGCTGACGGACGGTGTACGGGTAGCCTGCCTGCCCGCTGCCGGGCGCAGCGAACCGCTGCCCGTACCCGCCCCGCCCACCCGTATCGACCGCCCGCGCCCGGGGCCGTCGTGCTGGAGGCCCATGAGCTGCGCAAGGACTACAGGCAACGGGGCTCCCGTGGGCGCCGCTTCACCGCACTCGACGGGTGTCCCTGACCCTCGCCGCCGGAGAGACACTCGGCATCGTCGGCGAGTCCGGCTCCGGGAAGTCCACACTGGCCCGGGTACTGGCGCACGCCCATCCCGCCGACGACGGCAGCATGCGGCTGCGCGGCGAGGACGTCACCCGGCCCTCGCGCCGCGGGCTGCACGCGGTGCGCCGCCAGGTCCAGATGGTGTTCCAGGACCCGTACGCCTCGCTCAACCCCGGATGACCGTGGGCGAGATCGTCGCCGAACCCCTGGTCGCCTTCGGCCTGGGAGACCGGGACGAACGCGAGGAGCGGGTGGGCCGGTTGCTGCGCCTGGCGGGCCTGGACCCGGCCGTCGCCGACCGGTATCCGCGCGCCTTCTCCGGGGCAGCGCCAGCGCATCGGCATCGCCCGCGCACTCGCCCCCGAACCGTCCGTCCTCATCTGCGACGAACCCGTCTCCGCGCTCGATGTCTCCGTCCAGGCGCAGATCGTCGGTCTCCTCACCGACCTCCAGCGCGACCTCGGCCTCGCCCTGGTCTTCATCGCGCACGACCTCGCGGTGGTCCGGCAGGTCAGCCACCGCATCGCGGTGATGCACCGGGGCCGGATCGTGGAGAGCGGCAGCGCCGACGAGGTCTGCGAACACCCCGCGACCCGTACACCCGCGCCCTGCTGGCCGCGGTGCCCGAACCCGTACCCCCGGCAGCCCGTGTCCCGCGCACTCAGAAGACGGGAGTGCCCGCGTGAGCGCGTGCTGCGCCCCGGGCGCGCCTGTACGGACCTGCTGCCCTTGCGTCCGTACTCCGTGCCGCCGCGCCACCGGCCGCCACGGACCGGCCGATGGCCGAACCGCTGCGCCCGCGATCCGGCCCGCCTCTTCCCGCCCGCCCCTGTCTACGACGGAGACCGCGACCCCGAACTCATCGGCGGCCCGCGCAGCCTGGTGCACTATCCACGCGGCTGGGGCATGGCATCCAACACCCCTTCCGCCTCTACAAGTGGCACACCTACGCCGGCGGGTACGGGTCCCGTTCGTGCTGTCATGGCCGAAGGGTGCCCGCGAGGGGCAGCTGGCCCCGGCCTGCGTACCCAGTACCAGTACGTCACCGACATCGCCCCCACCCTCCTGGGCTGGCCGGCGTCGAACGGCCCGCCGAGCGGCGCGGCGTCACGGTCCAGGAACCGGACGGGCCGGCCTCACCCCGTACTGGCAGATGCGGAGCATCTCTCACACACACCGAGCAGTACTGCGAGATGACCGGCAACCGCAGCTACTACCGCGACGGTCACAAGCTCGTCACCCTCCACCGTCCCGGCACGCCCTACGACGACTCCGAGTGGGCGCTGTACGACATCCGGGCCGACCCGACCGAGATCCACGATCTGGCCGGAGCACGGACCGGCCTGGTGAAGGAGCTGGCTGCCGCCTGGGAAACGGCGGCGCTGCACAACGGTGGACCGCAAGTCACCGGCCTCCTGGCCGCTGTACGAACGCCACCGCTCCTTCCGTCACCGCGGCCGGCTGCGGTCGGTGACCTATCGCCCGGGGAGCCGGGACCCGACTCCCGAGGCGGTGGCCACCGCGCTCAAGGAAGTGGCAGCCGCGTTCGAGTGAACCCGCGGCAGCCGTCCCGCTGCGCCTTCAGGCCTTGTCGCGGGACGGCGTCAGCCTCAGCACGGTGCCCTCGCCGTTGGCGGACAGAAGGAGGCAGCCGTCCGGACCGGCGGCGAGACCGGCGAAGCGACGGGCCGCGCCGGGCAGGCCGTTGGTGAACAATGCCGGTTCGGTACGGGGAACGACCCCGGGGCGGTCCGACCGGCAGGTCCTCGGCCTCGGTCCTGATCTCCTCGGTAGTCAGGGAGACTGCCCGCAGTCTGCGATGGCCGGTCTCCACGGTGAACAGCTCGTCACCCAGCACCGTCAGACCCTGGGAGCGCCGAGCCCGTCGGCGACGATCACCGTCTGCCCGTCCTCCTGGACCCGGAGCACCGCCCCGGCGTGCTCATCGCTGACGTAGAGGCGCCCAGCGGCGTCGAAGGCCACGTCCACGGGATGGTCGAGCCCCTGGGCCAGCACAGTGACAGTGCCCTGCTCGTCGATGGCCAGAACCCGCCCGGCGTCCGCCTCGGCAACAACGAGTGAGCCGTCCGGCCCCACCACGATGCCCATGGGCCGGCTCAGACCGCTCGCCCGTGCCCGGGTGGTCCCGCGCTCCGGGTCATAGGTCTGGACGTCACCGTACTGCGAGGTGAGATGCAGGAGCCCGCCGTCGGCGGTGATCCCGTGGGAGAAGTGCAGCAGCGCGTGCGTGATCACACCGCCCGGCCCGTTCCCCTCAGCGAAACCGATGCCGCTCGGGGAGCCTTCATGGGAGTCCGCGGGCTCGCAACCCGGTAGTGGTCGGCCGCGTACACCGTGCCGCCCAGGTCGATCGTGACGCCGTAGGGGCCGTCGAGTCCGCGGGGCACTATCTCGCGGGTCCGGCCGTCGGGGTACATCTGCGTGATGCCGCCACTGGCATAGCTGGAGACGAACATGCGGTTCTCCGCGTCGAAGGCCCCGTTGTCGAGTCCCACCAGACCGCTGGCGGACTGGGTCCAGGAACCGGTGCCGTGGAGGTCGATACGGGTCACGATGCCTTCGACACCGCGCGACAGGACGTGCAGAACGCCTTCGAGGTCGAAGCGGACCGCGACTGGCTGGTGCACCTCGTCGGCCACCATTTCGGGCACTCCGCCGTCCGGCGGGATGCGCCAGACCTGACCGCTGATCATGTGCGGGTAGTACAGGCATCCGTCCGGGCCGCGCTGCATCGCATTGCCGAAGGCCAGTCCCTCGGTGAGCACCACCGCCTCGCCACCCTCCGGGAACAGCTCCATCAGGCGGCCGTTGGGCTTCATCTCGTTGACGAAGAGCCGGTCACCGATGCAGGTGATTCCGTTGGGGTTCTTCACCTCGTCAGAGACCAGGGTGTACTCACCTCGAGGGCTCCGGCGCCACACCCGGCCGGGCACCAGGTCGGCGATGTACATCGAGCCGTCAGCCCCGAAAGCGAGATCGTCCGGCGACTCGACCGGACCGTCCATCGGCACGATCACATCGACGTCCCCGCCGTCGAGGTCGACGGCGCTGATCTGCCCGGCGAGGAACTCGGCGACGTACAGGCGGCCGTCGGGGCCGAACGTGATGCCGTTGGAACCCCAGAGCCGACTGGGCGGGTTGAGCCGGTCCGCTTGCCAGCGGGTGCTCGTGGTCCGCCGGCGTCCGGTCCCGTCGAACCTGCTGGGGTGTCGTCACCGGCTCTCCTCGGGCGCCTCGACGAGGACCTCGTTCATCCCGCCGTCCGCGCGCCATCGCCTGAGCAGCTCGTGGAAGGCGACCGGACCGTCGCCGAACGACTCGCTGCGCTCCCGGGGCCTGCCTTCGTTGTTGTAGTAGCCGGGAGTGCATTCGGCGTGGAACGTGTACAGGTCGGCGGCCTTCTCACGGATGGTGGCCACCCAGGCCTCCTGGGCCTCGACGGTCGGCTCGACGTACCTGGCTCCCCGTCCCTGCGCTGCCGCTACGACCTCGGCGACGTGGGTTGCCTGTTCATCGAGGATGTGGACATAGTTGACGGCGCTGGCGTTCTGCATCGGCCCGAGCTGGAAGAAGTTGGGGAAGCCGTGGCTGTAGAACCCGTGGAGGGTCCTGGGCCCGTCCTTCCGCCAGGACTCCAGCATCGAGACGTCCCCTGCCGTACACCGGGAGCTTTCCCGACAGGACCCCGGAGACGCCTACTTCGAAACCGGTGGCGAAGATGATGCAGTCGACCTCGTACTCGACACCGCCGACCACGACGGCGTTGGCGGTGATCCGCTCGACGCCATGGGTGTCGGCCGTGTCGACCAGGGTCACGTTGGGCCGGTTGAAGGTCTGCAGATAGCTGTCGCTGAACGTGGGCCGCTTGCACATGTAGCGGTACCACGGCTTGAGCTTCTCGGCCGTCGCGGACTCCTCCACGACGGCTTCCACCCGGGTGCGGATCTCGTCCATCTTCTGGAAGTCGGCCAGTTCGTAGGCGCGTTCACGCTCCTCGGGCGAGGTGTCCGCGTAACTGTTGGTCGGGATGAGCTTCTCCTGCAGCCGGGCGGTGCTGGTCCAGGCATCGTTCACCAGGTCCTCGTCCACACGGCCGCCGGTGACCGTCTTGAGGAAGTTGTCCATACGACGCCGCTGCCAGCCGGGTTTCAGTGACTGGGCCCATTGCGGATCGGTGGGCCGGTTTCCGCGGACATCGACGGAGGAGGGCGTGCGCTGGAACACATGGACATGCTTCGCATCAGCGCCCAGGTGCGGCACGACCTGGATGGCGGTCGCGCCGGTTCCGATGACGGCCACACGTTTGTCGGCGAGCTTGTACAGAGCGCCGTTCTGGTCACCGCCGGTGTAGTCGTAGTCCCAGCGGCTGGTGTGGAAGGTGTGACCGTTGAAGGTCTCGATTCCCGGGATCCCGGGAGTTTCGCCTGGCTGAGCGTTCCGCTTGAGACCACCACGTAGCGCGCCCGTATCCGGTCGCCCCGGTCGGTGCTGACGGTCCACTCCCGTTCGGCTTCGTCCCAGCGCAGTTCCGTTGCAGCGGTCTGGAAACAGGCATCGTCATAGAGGTTGAAGTGCTGTGCGATCGCCTGCGAGTGCCGGCGTATCTCCTCCCCGGTGCGTATTTCCACTGCGGGACGTAGCCGATCTCCTCCAGCAGCGGCATGTAGGTGTACGAATCGATGTCGCAGTGAATGCCCGGGTACCGGTTCCAGTACCAGGTACCGCCGAAGTCACCGCCCTTCTCGATCACCCGGATCGACTCGACGCCCGCCTGACGCAGCCGCGCACCGGCGAGCAGACCGCCGAACCCGCCGCCGATGACTACCGCCTCGACCCGGTCGTGCAGGGGCTCACGGCTGAACTCCGGGTCGACATAGGGGTCGGCGTCGTAGTACCGAACTCACCGGCGACACCCTGGTACTGGGCGCTGCCGTCGGGCGGATCCGGCGGTCGCGTTCGGCACGGTACTTGGCGCGAAGGGCTTCCGGATCGATGCCCGGCCCGGAGGATCCGGACCGGCGGGAGCGGACGAGGTGTGGGGGCGGACATATTGCGTCTCGTTCCTCTCGGGAGCCGGTGAGGGCCGTTGCCGCTCTTCGGCTCCTGGACGTAGGCAACGCAGGCCCCACGGGCACGGGGTGGTGACCTGCGAACCCACTCAAGCTGACGGCACTGACAGATTCCGGACAGTTCCCGGACAGCGTGCCGATGTGACGGACGCCATAACCGCTCAGGAGTGTGTGGAACGGCCCAGCCAGTAGCCGAAGCCCCGGCGGGTGTGAATCAGCCCGGCTCCTCCCGGTTCACCTTGCGCCGCAGACGGGAGACCAGTCTCTCGACCGCGCCGTCGGTGGGACGCTCCCGCCAGACATGGGCGCCGATCTGCTCCTTGGAGAGAACCTGTTCCGCGTTGACCAGCAGACAGCGCAGGAGGCGGTACTCCGCGGGCGTCAGTTCGATGGGTCGGCTCCCCGCTGCACCCGGCAGGTCACATCGTCCAGGACGAGGTCGCCGTAGCGTAGCTCGGCACCCTGACCGGTGTGATCCTGTTCCGGCCGCCGCCGACACCGGCTCCGCCGGAAGGCTGCCAGGAACTCACCGGCCCCGGTGAGCAGAAGTACGGCCGGACGGTCGGGGCAAGGAAGCGGTTGCTCTGCTTGAGGTCGTCCAGGTCGGGCAGCGTGACATCGAGCACCACCAGGTGGAAGCGGCACTCCGCCAGCCAGGGCAATGCCTCGGCACCACTGCCCGTCGCGGCGGTCCGGTAGCCGGCGAGCGCCAGGGTGGCGGACAGCAGCTCCGAGGTGCCGGGGTCCCCGACCATGACCAGGGCTTGCGGTGAACCTCCCGGTATCGGCCCGGACTTCTCCGTCACGCTGCCTGACACGGCCCGGCCGGCCTCGCACGGATCGGCCGGGACTGCGGTGACCGACGGCGATTTGGGCATGCGGGCCATTTTACCTGCCGCCCGCCTGACCTGATCACCCATAGGATCTTGGCCACTCGTCCGGAAGATGCCCAACGCGCGCCGGGAGCGGCCAGGTTCCCGGCCGCGCCGCCCAGACGGAGGACTCCCGGATCAGGGTGGTCTCGAAGACGGCTGCGCCGTCCACGGTGAACAACGCCAGTCCGGTGTGCCGGGGTTCGTGGGCGCCTTCACCTGCCTCTCGGTCTTCACACTCAGGGCAGACTCCAGGGGCCCGCCCGATACGCTGCCGACGGCGGGCCCGGAGCCCGCCAGGGAACCGGCCAAGGCCTGACCGGCCCGCTCACGACCACGCGGTTTCAATACCGACCCGCCAACCAGCCAGCCATGTGAGGGAAAAACTGTGATCATCGTCGCCGGCGAAGCCCTGATCGACCTGGTGCCGCAGACTCCGGGTGACGCGCTGGCGCCACTGCTGCCCGTGCGCGGTGGCGGCCCGTACAACACGGCCATCGCGCTGGGCCGGCTCGGCGCGGAAGTCTCCTTCTGCTCGCGGATCTCCACCGATGCCTTCGGTGAGTCGCTGCTACGACGCCTGCACGAGGAGAAGGTCGATGTCACCCCTGTCCAGCGCGGGCCGGAGCCGACTGCGCTGGCCGTCGCGTCGGTCGGCGCCGGCGGCTCGGCCGCCTACACCTTCCACGTCGGGGCAGTGCGGACCGGCTCTTCGAGACGCCGGCCGGCCTGCCGCCCGGCGTACGGGCGATGTCATTCGGCACCTGCTCCCTGGTACTGGAGCCTGGAGCCGGCGCGTACGAACGGCTCATGCGACGGGAAGCCGGACGCGGGGTGTTCATCGCCCTCGACCCGAACATCCGGGCGGGGCTCATCCCCGACGCGGACGCCTACCGTGCGCGGTTCAGGAGCTGGCTGCCGCATGTCTCGCTGCTGAAGCTGAGCGAGGAGGACGCGCACTGGCTGGGATCCGATGTCGGGGAGTGGCTGGCCGCCGGGCCCGCTGCCGTGGTGATCACGCGCGGCGGGCAGGGACTGACCGCGTTCACGCGCCGCGGAGGGAGGTCTCCGTACCAGGCGTGGCAGTGGAGGTTGTGGACACGATCGGTGCCGGTGACACGGTGAACGCTGCGCTGCTGCACGCCCTGGCGGAGCGGGACCTGCTGTCCGCGAAAGCCGTGGCCGCGCTGCCGGACGCTGCATGGACCGAGCTGCTGACGTTCGCCGCCCGAGCCGCGGCGGTCACCTGTTCGCGCGCCGGGGCCCAGCCGCCCTACGCCGCCGAACTGCGGACCGCGCCGGGTCGCTGAGCGGTCGGTTCACCGCCGGCGACCGGTCGCGCCCGGCCCGCCACCGTCCTCAGCCGCTGCTGTCCGGAAAGGCTCCGTGGGCGGTGAACGCCAGCTCGGCGAAGCGTTCGCCGATGCGACGGTGGGTGGCAGCGTCAGGGTGGAGCTGGTCGGGCAACGGCAGCTCGGCGAAGTCCGTCTCGCCGTAGAGCTCTCGGCCATCGAGGTAGTGCAGGTTCGGGTCGTCGGCGGCCCGTTCGGTGGTGATGCGGGAGAGCTCGCGCCGGATGGTGTTGAGCGTCAGACGGGTGGGATCCGCGGGGTCGCCCATGGCCCGGAAGGAGAGCTTCCCGGCGGCGATGTCGCTGAAGTCGGGAGCGGCCGGGCCCGGGTGTCTTCGTGGATCTCACAGAAGATGGGTGAGAGGACCAGCAACGGCGTGGCCGGGTGCCCCTCGCGGATCGTGTCGAGGAAGCCGTGCACCGCCGGGGCGAAGGCACGCAGCCGCATCAGGTCGGCGTTGACCAGATTGATGCCGATCTTGACGCTGATCAGATCCGCGGGGTGTCCCGCATGGTCCGCGCGGTGAACGGGTCGAGCAGGGCGCTGCCGGCCAGGCCCAGGTTGATCAGCTCAACGCCGCCCAGGGAGGCCGCGAGGGCGGGCCAGGTGGTGGTGGGGCCGGCGGCGTCGGAGCCATGGCTGATCGAACTGCCGTGGTGCAGCCAGACCTACGGCCGCGGTCCGGGACCGGCTCTATGGGGGCGTCTGTGCGCAGGGCGCCGAGCTCGGTCGTCTCGTTGTGCGGCAGCCAGATCTCGACGTCCTTGCCGCCTGCGGGCAGTTCGCCGAAGCGGAGGGTGCCGCCCGGACCGGGCCGGGTCTCGGCTGACCCCGTGGTCATGTCAATGGTCAGAGTGTTGCCACCGCTCACGCCGGCCCGGCCGGCCAGACGGCCGTCGACGAGTAGTTCGTAGACTCCGTCAGGGCGGGGCGGAGCCCCACGTAGACGCGTTTGGTGGGCAGCGTGTCCAGTTCGACGACGGTGGCCCGGGTCCGGAAGGCCAGCCGAACGCCGGAGGGCTGGGCCTCCGCCATGGCCAGCTGTCCGTCGGTGCACTGTGCTCGGGCCCAGGCAGGCAGCCGGTGCGGCAGCACTCCATGAGCGGTGCGCTCCAGTTCGATGGCGCCGCGCAGGATGTCCTCGGTGACGGGCGTGGTGATCCAGTCGTGTTCGGTATTCATGTTCTCCACCTGTTGATCAGGGTATTCGCCGGCCCGGGGCAGCCCCGGCCATCAGGGCGTCGGCCAGTTCCGCAGGAGGGCGTCGAGGGCGTCCAGCATCCGCACCCAGGTTTCCTGTGTGTCGGGGGCGCTGTGACTGAAGCCTCCGCCCATCTCCAGGCTGACGTAACCGTGGAAGAAGCTGCCCAGCAGCCGGACCGCGTGGGTCCGGTCGGGCTCCGTCAGGTCGTAGCCGCGCAGGAGCGCGCGCGTCATCTGAGCGTGTCTTACGCCCGCGCTGGATGCCGCCGTCTGCGGGTCGAGCCTCAGCTGAGCTGCGGCATAACGCCCGGGTGCTCCCGGGCGTAGTCGCGGTAGACGTTCGCGAAGGCCGCCAGAGCGTCCTTGCCGGCCCGGCCGGCCAGCGCCACAGCTGCCCGGTCGGCCATCTCAGCCAGGGCCAGCAGGGCGATCCCGGTCCTCAGGTCCTGAGAGTTCTTCAGGTGCGAGTAGAGACTCGCGACCTTGACATCGAACCGCCGGGCGAGGGCCGAGACGGTCACCTGGTCGAAGCCGACCTCGTCGGCCAGCTCCGCCCCCGCCCGGATCAAGCGTTCCTTGGTCAGGCCTGCGCGTGCCATACCCTCCCTCCATTCGACAGAACCCATTCTGCATCTACCTAATAGCTTTAGGCAAACCAACATGCCATTAAGACTGGCTCCGGCCTTCGCCCGTGCAGCCGTCGGCGTGGACCGCTTCCGACGGAACCCCGGTCCGCGGGCCCGCGGAAAACACCGGGACCGATGCGGCTGCGGCTGTTAATTTCTCGCGACCGAGGAGCAGGAGGAGTTGGAGGAGCTGCGCCGCTCAGCCGGTGTGACCGATCATCGCGTCGCACCGGGCCGCGGACCGCGCGACAGCAACAAGATGGCTAACGGCCTTCACGGCGGCCGGGTGCAGAACCAGGCTCGGCGTTCACGGCGGCCGGCCTCGCCTGGCTGGCCCGGCTCCCCGACCAGGGTTCCTACACCGTCGACGTGTCTGCCGGGCATGGCGGGCGTCGCTGTGTCTGCCGGGCATGGCGGGCGTCGCTGCCGGGATGGGCATCGGCCTGCTCGCGCTGCAGAACGCGGCGCTGCACGGCGTCACCGAGAACGACGCGGGGACAGCCGCGGGCGCCCAGCGGTCGGTGGACCAGTTGGGCGGCGCGCTCGGACTTGCGGTGCTGGTGGGGATCTCCGTCGGCCATGGGTGCGTCGCCGGGTTCCGTACCGCTTTCCTCTACGCGTTGACCGGCGTGATCGTGGCGGCTGTCGGGATGGTGATCGCGGCCCGCGACGAGGTGGCAGAAGGATAGGAACTGCGGTACGGCGCGTCCCGGTACGTACCGGGCTCGCGGTCATGGGCACGCCGGGATCACAGATCCGGCGTCCGCCGCCTCAGGCCTGGGGAGTGGGCGCGAACCAGGCGGGCCCTTCGGCGAGGGCCTGCTTGATCCGGAACAGGGCGAATTCGTTCAGCGGGGCAGCGAGTCGAGCGAGAACCAGTCCACTGCCAGCGACTCGTCGTCATTGACCGGGCCTCACCGCCGGTCGCCCGGCAGCGGAAGGTGATGTCGAGAAACTGGCACCGGTCGCCGTTCGCGTACTGCATGGGCTTCAGCGCCTTGGTGAGGACCACCCGCTCCGCGACGCAAGTCACCCTGTCTCCTCGTACACCTCGCGCTCCGCGGTCTGCGCGGGCTCCTCCCCGGGCTCGCAGATGCCGGCGATGAGCGCCCATTTCCCGGTGTCGGACCGTTGGCCGAGCAGCACTCTTGCGTCCTCGTCGAAGACGACCGCGGTGACTCCCGGCAGCAGAAGCAGTTGGTGGCCTGCGGTGGCGCGGATCTCGCGGATGAAGTCGGGGTAGCCATGCGGACGAGCCTACGTGGCCGGTCACCGGCGCTACCGGGTGACCGTCCTGTCCTTCCTCGCGCTCAGCCTGCCGCGCAGCGAGCGGGCCGATACCAGGCCGAGGCCGACGACGGCGAGCAGGGCGAGAATCCCTCGGGCAGCGCGCCCATCCGGGTCGCGGGCGTGAGCGAGGACCGCAACGGCACCTCGTCGACCAGGGCGTCCGGTGTGAACATCTTGGTCTTCTGGACGATCGTCCCGTCCGGCCGGATCACCGCGCTGACGCCACTGGTGACGGGAACGACCACGGCCCGCCCGTGCTCGACCGCACGCACCTGCGACATGGCCAGCTGCTGATAAGTCATCTCGCTGTCACCGAAGGTGGCGTTGTTGCTGGTACGGCGATCAGCTGGCCGCCGTGTGTGACGGTGTCGCGTACGGCGTCGTCGAACGCGGCCTCGTAACAGGTGACCAGGCCCACCTCGGTGCCAGCCAGATCGAAAACGCCGACCTTCTTACCGGGGCCGAACTCCCGCTGGACCCGGTCGACGTCCTTGCTGAAGATCCGGACGAAGGACCGCATGGGCATGTACTCGCCGAACGGCTGGATGTGCCGCTTGTCGTAGGTGTCCACGGGGCCGTTGCCGGGTTCCCAGTCGATCAGGGTGTTGCGCAGGTTGCCGTTCTCGGGTGCGATCACCGCGCCGATCACGGTGGGCACACCGATAGCCGCCACCGCCTGGTCGATCACGTCCCTGGCATCGGGATTGCGGTACGGGTCGATGTCGGAGGAGTTCTCCGGCCACAGCACGAAGTCGGGCTGGGGCACCTTGCCCGACTTCACGTCCCGGGCGAGCTGCTTCGTACGGTCGGCGTGGTTGTCCAGGACCTCTCGGCGCTGGGAGTTGAAGTCGAGCCCCAGGCGCGGCACATTGCCCTGGATCGCGGCGACCGTGGCCGTACCGTCCTCCGCGGAGTTGTCGACGAGTGGCAGAGAGGCCAGGGCGGCCACGACGGGGACTGCGACGGCAGCCGCTGCCGCGGCGACCGCGACGCGGGGACCTTGCCCGTGGTGCGGTAGTTACGGAACTGGCGTACCGCTTCGAAGAGTCCGAAGCCGCACAGCACCACGGCGAAGGTGAGCAACGGGTGCCGCCGAGGGCCGCGAGCGGCAGGAACACGCTGTCGGCCTGGCCGAAGGCGATCTTGCCCCACGGGAAGCCGCCGAACGGCACCCGGGCCCGGACCGCTTCGTCCAGGGTCCAGACCGCGGCCGCCCAGACAGGCCAGTACGCGAGCCGGGAGACCGCGGCGATGCCTGTGCAGCCAACCGCGATGAAGAGTGCTTCGGCGGCAGCCAGCGCCAGCCACGGAACGGGACCGACGTCCTCTCCCGTCCACCGCAGCAGCGGAAGCATGAATCCGAGTCCCGCAAGGAGGCCCAGCCCCAGCGCGGCGCGCAGCCTGCGCTCGTGCAGGACCCAGCCCAGCAGTGCGAAACCGGGAAGAACCAGCCACCACAGGGGCCGGGGCGGAAGCTCGCGTAGAGCAGCGCACCGGACAGCAGTGCCGCGGCCGGCCGGACGAGCCGCGGCCACGTCCTCCTGCCGCGGGACACGGGGGCGGGCGGCGGGTCGTCGACTGTGGTGATGGTGGCGCTCACCTGGCGGAGTCTACGGTGGCACGCTGTGCGCCCGGCAGACCGGGACGGCCGGGCGCCCGGGAAATGCTTCATGCCGCGGGTTTCCGGGAGCGGGACCGTCTGCGGGTGCGCAGCCAGGTGGTTCAGGAGCCAGCGGACTTTCCGGTAGTCGCAATGTGCAGCCGCTCGCGGATGAACCGGACCGCCGCCTCCGCGTCGTCCACCGTGACGGTGAAGCTCCTGCCGTCGCCCAGCCTCAGCACGAGTCCCTCGCCCCGGCGCACCACCACTGCGGTCCCCTGCTCGGGACGCCAGCGGTAGCCCAGCCACCCCACTGGCGCGGGTGACCGTGGGGTGAAGTCCGCGCCCACCACGTGGGTGAGCAGGATCCGGCGGCGTGGCAGGCCGATGTGCCGCAGCGCACCTCCAGCGCGTCCCCGTCGACCTTGACCGAGACGTGAACGAAGGCGAGAGTCCCGAAGAGGATGAGCAGTCCGGCGGCGAGGCAGCCGATCACGGACATCAGCAGAGGCGCGATTCCGGAACTCCAGGCCGAGACGACGGCGAGGTTGATTCCGAGTGCCACGCACCCGGCGCCCGCGGCAGCGAGCAGCCACTGGATCCGGTTCGTCGCCCGCCCTGTCCAGACCGTGGGCGCAGCATCGGTCGAACCGTGCCGCGTGTTTCCGGGGTGGTCGTCCCTCATGCCGAGCAGCGTACTCACCTTCTGTACGGCGGGCAGGGACTCGGACGGGTTCGCGGTGCCGTCCCGGAGCTCAGAGGGCGGGGCTTACCGCCTTCAGGAACCGTCCCTCGGCGTAGGCCAGGGCGCGTTCCGGCAGCTCGGCAGCGCGTCCGCTGAGGATGACGGCGAGAGATCCGGCCGGTTCGGCCGACGGAGCGGGCCTCTCCCGATTCGGCGCAGTGCCTGTGCGGCGACCGCTCCTGCTGAGCCGTGCAGGACCAGCGGGCGAGGCCGGGCTGCTGCACGGCGGCGCGGATGCGTTCGGCGACCAGCTCGTAGTGGGTGCAGCCCAGGACGACGGCTCTCACATCGTGCGGGTGAGGGCCGCGGCAGCGGCGATGGCTCGGTCGATCGCGGGTTCGTCGGCGTTCTCGACGGCGTCGGCGAGCCCGGGCAGCCGACCTCGGTGACGTCGATGGAACCGGCGAAGTCACTCATCAGCCCGCGCTGGTAGCTGCTGCCAGTGGTGGCCGGGGTGGCCCAGATGGCGATCGGGCCACCCCGCGGCGCCCGGCTTGATCGCGGGCACCGTACCGATGACGGGAAGTACGGGCTCCAGTTCGCCGCGGAGCGCCGCCAGGGCGTGGACCGAGGCGGTGTTGCAGGCGACGATCAGGGCATCCGGCCGATGGGCCGCGGCGGCCCGTGCCACGGCGAGCGCGCGAGCGGTGACGTCCTGCGGTGTACGGGGACCCCAGGGCATTCCGTCGGGGTCGGACGAGATCACCAGATCGGCGTCGGGCCGCAGCCGTCGTACTGCGGCTGCCGCCGCCAGCAGCCCGATTCCGGAGTCCATGAGCGCGATCTTCACCCGGTCACCATAGTCGACAGCCCTTGTGGACCGGCCGAAGTGGGGCAGACTTCGGCGGATGAGCGCCGTTGCCTGGATCGCTGTGGGTTCGCTGATCGCGTGGATGTGGCTGTTGCTGGGGCAGGGTTTCTTCTGGCGTACCGACCAGCGGCTGCCCCGGCGCAGCGACCCGGCACGCTGGCCGTCGGTCGCCGTGGTGGTGCCCGCGCGGGACGAGGCCGGGATGCTGCCGGTGAGCCTGCCGTCCCTGCTTTCCCAGGACTATCCCGGCGAAGCGGAGATCTTCCTCGTCGACGACTGCAGCACGGATGGCACCGGGGAGCTCGCACGTGCGCTGTCCGTACGGCACGGGGGCTGCCGTTGACGGTGGTCCAGCCCGGAGAACCGGAACCGGGCTGGACGGGAAAGCTCTGGGCCGTACAGCACGGGATGGCGCTGGCCAAGCAGCGCGAGCCGGAGTTCCTGTTGCTGACGGACGCGGACATCGCGCATGAGCCGGACAGTCTCCGGGAGCTGGTCGCCTCGGCCGGCGACGAGGGAGACGATGGCTTCGACCTCGTGTCCCAGATGGCCAGGCTACGGGTGACCAGCATCTGGGAGCGGCTGGTCGTGCCGGCGTTCGTCTACTTCTTCGGCCAGCTCTATCCCTTCCGCCGGGTCAACCGGCCGGGCTCCCGGACGGCGGCCGCGGCCGGCGGCTGTGTGCTGCTGCACCGGGGCCGCCGAGCGGGCGCGGATCCCGCAGTCCATCCGGCAGGCCGTCATCGACGACGTGTCGCTGGCCCGCGCGGTGCAGCGCAGCGGTGGCCGGATCTGGCTGGGGCTGGCGGAGCGGGTGAACAGCGTGCGGCCGTATCCGCAGCTCGGGGATCTGTGGCAGATGGTCTCGCGCAGTGCTTACGCGCAGTTGCGGCACAGCCCGCTGCTGCTGGCCGGGACGGTGCTGGGCCTGGGGCTGATCTATCTGGCGCCGCCCTCACGCTCGGCGCCGGGCTGCTGACGGGTGATCCGGCCGCCGCGTGGGCGGGGTGCGGCGTGGGCGGTGATGACCGGGACGTACCTGCCGATGCTCGGGTACTACCGGCAGCCGCTCTGGCTCGCGCCGCTGCTGCCGTTCACGGCGGTGCTGTATCTCCTGATGACAGTGGATTCGGCGGTGCAGCACTACCGGGGCCGCGGTTCGGCCTGGAAGGGCGTACGTACACCCGTCCCGAGGCCGCACCGGAGCCATGAGCTGCCGGCGGGGCTCACTTGCGGCCGGGGTCCAGTTCATGCCCCAGCCGTAGGCGGCGTCGATGGTGCGCTGGGGCTCACCCTCGCCCGGGACGAGATAGCGGGCCTCGCGCCGCACGGTGAGGTCCGAACCGTCGCTGGTGATCAGGGCGAGCGCGCAGACGGTGGAGGGAACCGTGCATTCGTCGAGGGAGAAGTCGACCGCGGCACCGTTCTGCGGCTGAAGGGTTACGGTGGCGTGCAGATCGGCGAAACTCCGCGCGCCTTCATAGATGGTTACGAAGATCAGCACGCGACGCAGCCGGGCCTTGTGATCGAGGTTGACCGTGAGTTCTCCCCGGCGGAGAGCGAGCCGGTGCGGTCGTCTCCGTCGAGATGGATATAGGGCGGCTGCTGGAGGGAACCGAAGGCGTTTCCGAGCGCCTGCACAACTCCCTTGCGTCCGTCGGTGAGTTCGTACAGCGCGCAGAGATCGAGGTCGAGGTCGGCGTGCATGGATACGGCCCGGCCGAGTTTGGCTCCCAGCTCTTGAACTGCTTACGCACTTCCCAGTTGAGATTGACGCGCAGCACGCCCGATGTGCTGCCCTGTTTGGACAGCGAGACCGAAGGAGTCTCCTTGGTCAGAGTGATCTTGGTCAGTCTCACCGGCTGCGTGGCGGGGGTGCGGGCGGTGTGGCAGGAGGGGTTGGGGCGAGCCCTGGGGGCGCTGTGCCGGCTGAGGCTGCTGCGGTTCGTCGACGGAAATTCCGAAGTCCGTGGCGAGGCCTTCGAGTCCGGTGCTGTATCCCTGTCCGACGGCCCGGAATTTCCAGATGCCCTGGCGCAGATAGAGCTCGCCGAGAATGAACGCGGTCTCCACCGTCGCGTCCGCGCTCTCGAAGCGGGCGATCTCGCAACCGTTCGCGGTGTCCACGATCCGTACGTACAGTCCGGCCACCCGTCCGAAACCGCCGTCTGCCGACGCCGCGACGACGATACGGTCGATGCCGGGCTCGACGCGCGCGAAATCGACGGCGAGGGTGTCCGTCACCTTGTCACCGGAGGTCTCTTTGCCCTCGTGGCGCACCGCACCGGATCCATGGGCCGGCTGGTTGTAGAAGACGAAGTCCGCGTCGCTTCGGACCTTTCCCGACACGAGGAGGAGCGCCGAGGCGTCCACGTCAGGCGTCCCCGCAGAGGCGCTCCAGCCCAATTCGACCTGTACGGCCCGAGCCGGCACAGGAACATTGGCTCCTTTAGCATGGTCATGCTCGCCTCCATCGCGAGTCGGGCCGCCCGAAGAGTTTCCGGCCAACCTAATCCCCGGCCCGCCGGTGAGCCCACAGCCGTGTCACGGACGGCGCGGTGGTCTGCCGGTAACCCCTGTGAACTCGCTCTTTACACGATCATCGCGTTGCTGGGTGCCCTTTTTGCCAAGTTCGCTCGCATTGAGGAACGCCGTTCACGCACAACACGTAAAACAACCCCCTTATCGGGCTCCCCAACCAGCACATCGTGGGCTTAACTTATGTGTCATGACCTCCCTCGCTCCACCTACGGCGGTGGCTACTACGCCGCGCCGTCGTTCCCTGACACCCCGATCTACGACTCCCTCGTCGCCGAGCGGGCACCCTCAGATCGCACCGATCCGAGTGCCCGCCGCCTACGACACCGGCAACAGCTATCTGCCGGCCCTGCCTTCGGCGCTGCCGGCCCTGCCCGCCGCTCCGTCCCAGCCCAACGGCTCGTACGGCTACGGCTACCCGCAGGCCGGGCAGCAGCAGTACCAGAACGCCGGGATGCAGCCGGTGCAACTGCAGCAGACGCCTGCGCCGTACATCCCTCAGCAGCCCACCGCGCCCCGTGGCTACCAGCAGCCGCCTCAGCAGCAGCGGCCCGCTCCCGGCACCGGGTACGAGTCGATGCGTCCGGCCTCGCCCGGCCGGCTCCCGCACCTCTCCGTACGAGGACCCGTACAACCGTCCGTACCAGAACCGGGGTACTGAGCAGAACAATCACAGCCGGCCCACAGGTACATGTACATGGCTGGCAAGATGGGCGCATGGATTCCTCTGTGCTCCTGTCTGCTCACATCCATCCGGTCAAATCACTGGCTGCGTGTGCTGCGGACGAGGTCGCTGTCGAGCCATGGGGACTCGACGGCGACCGCAGGTGGATGCTGATCGACGACGAGAACAAGGTCGTCACGCAACGCCAGCAGCCTCGCCTCGCGCAGGCGGTCGCCGTACCGCTGCCGGGCGGAGGGTAGGGCTTTCGGCTCCCGGCAGCCCGGCGCTGACGGTGGACGTGCCGAGCCGGTCCGCACCCTCGGTGCGGAGATCTTCAGGGACAAGATCGAAGTGGTGCAGGCCGCGGCAGCCGCGCACATCTGGTTCAGCGACTTCCTCGGCGCCCGTGTCCGGCTGGTTCATCTCGACGCGCCATCGCACCGCAGGGCCGTCGACCCGCGGTTCGGCCGCCAGGGGAACCGGTCAGTCTCGCGGACGGCTTTCCGCTGCTGCTGGCCACCCGCGCGTCACTGGATGCCCTCAACTCACTCATCGCGCAGGGCGACCACGCCGACGAGGGCCCGCTGCCCATGAACCGTTTCCGGCCGAACGCGGTAGTGGGCGCAACCTCGCCCTGGGCGGAGGACCACTGGAATCGGATCGCGATCGGGGAGGTCACCTTCCGTGTGGTGAAGCCGTGCGGACGGTGTGTCGTCACCACCACCGACCAGCGGACCTCGGAGCGCGGCAAGGAACCGCTGCGCACGCTCTCCCGCCATCGCCGGATCGGAAACAACCTCCATTTCGGTCAGAACCTGATCCCGGAAGGCACCGGCGTGATCCGGGTCGGGGACCCGGTCCGGATCCTCGGCTGACTGTCCGGTACCCGGAACTCACCAGGCCGTCCCGGGCGTTGGGCGGAGTGAAATTGCTTCTCTTCGCCGCTGCGGCTCGCGGACCGTGCCGTACCGGTCCATGACGGATACGGAAAGGGGTGCTCGGTCTGTGCGAGCGATCCTGGGAATCCGGCGCTGGCGGCACAATCCCCTGCGCCGTGCCACCGACCGTCACGAGGCCTGGCTGGCGCTGGTCGCACTGCTGCTGATGCTGACTGCCGCGCCCGCGCTCGGGTGGGTGTGCGGCTCACTCACAGATGAAGCCCTTCAGAAGGCAGTACGGACCCAGCGCGAGCGGCGCCACAACGCGACGGCTGTCGTGCTGCCCGGCCCCGCGACCTCATCCGCACGCCTGACCGGCGATCCCGAAGTCGCTGTCGACGAGCACATCCGGCTGCACGCCACCTGGCAGGCCCCGGACGGCACAGCCCGCAAGGGGACGGTGTCGACCGCGTCCAAGCACACCGCACCCGGCTCCCGGCTGCGGATCTGGACGGACGACGAGGGCCGCCCCGTACCGCGCCCCATGGACATGCCCACCGCGCACACCCACGCCGTGCTGGCCACGATCGGTGTGTCCCTCGTCGTGGCCGTCCTGATCGAAGTCACCCGCCGCCTGGCCGTATGGCACATGATGCGACAGCGCTACATCCGGCTCGACCAGGCCTGGGCCAGAGCCGGTCCCGACTGGGGCAGGACCGGGACCGGATTCTGACGAAGAGGAGCGAGTCCGTCCGGAGACGGCGGACCTGCGGGGCTGATGAGCAGCCTGCTCGTCAACTCACGGCCGCCGCGCGCTACGGTGGACCGGCCTGCCCGACTCATCGGCGGGCAGACCCGGAGTTCCCGCTGCCCAAAGGCCGGTGGCACCGGCGTCGCACGGCTTGCGGACAGGCACGAGGCAGCGCACACAGCACGAGGCGGGGCACAGCAGCACCATGGCACAGGGCACGGTCCAGGTGACGCACACCGGCACATCGCGATGGCGGCGCCGCACGGGCGAATACGCATCCCTCGCCGCAGCCCTGGAGGCCGCAGCCGACGGAGACGTCCTCACCATCGCCCCGGTACCTACCGGGAGAATCTTGTCGTCCACCGCGCTGTGACGCTGCGGGCCCGAGGCTCCGCCGGCTCCGTACGGATAGCACCGGTCGACGGCGTCCCCGTGACCCTGCGTGCCTCCGCGGTAGTCCGGGACCTCCATGTGGAGGGCCAGGACTCGGCCGCCCGGCGCTGCTCATCGAGGAAGGGACACCGGAGGTCTCGGACCTGCGCATCGTGACCCGGTCGGCCGCGGGGATAGAGGTACGGGGCGCTGCCAGGCCACCCTGCGCCGCTGCACCGTCGACAACCCGGCCGGGGTCGGTATAGCCGTACTCGACGGCGCTGGCGGGGTGTTCGAGGAGTGCGAGATAGTCTCGGCCGGGCAGTCCGGCGTCTCGGTGCGCGACGGTGCGCATCCGCGGCTGGAGCGGTGCCGCGTCCACCACACCTCCGGAGCGGGGCTGAGCGTCACCGGCGACGGCAGCGGGCTGGAAGCAGTGGGCTGTGAGGTGTACGAGACCAAGGGCAGCGGGGTTCAGGTCACCGCCCGTGCCGCCGCCCATCTCACGGAGTGCACCGTGCACCGCACTTCCGCGGACGGCATCACCCTGGACACGGACGCGGTGCTGACGCTCGCCGACTGCGACATCCATGACATTCCGGAGAACGCCATCGATCTGCGGTCCCGTTCGGTGCTCACACTGACCCGGTCCACGGTGAGCAGGTTCGGCCGCAACGGCCTGTCGGTCTGGGACCCCGGTACCCGTGTCGACGCCAACCAGTGCGAGATCCACGACAGCACGGGCGACTATCCGGCAGTCTGGGTCAGCGACGGGGCGACCGTCATACTCGACTCGTGCCGCGTCCACGACGTTCCCGACGCGCTCTTCGTCCTCGACCGGGGCTCACGCGCCGATGTGGTGGACAGTGATCTGTCCCAGATCCGCAACACCGCGGTGTCGGTGAGCGACGGAGCCACCGCCCAGCTCGACGACTGCCGGATCAGGGAGGCCTCCACGGGTGCCTGGTTCCGCGACCACGGCAGCGGCGGCACACTCAACAACTGCACCATCGACTCCGCGCAGACCGGTGTCATCGTCACCAAGGGCGCGGACCCGACGATCGAACGCTGCACGGTCACCTCGCCCGCCGAGGCCGGTTTCTACGTCTCCGCCGAGGGCCGCGGCACCTTCCACAGCTGCCGCGTCACCGGCAGTGACGGCTACGGCTTCCATGTGATGGAAGGCTGCCGCACCACGCTCACCCGGTGCCGGACCGAGCGGTGTGCCCGCGGTGGCTACGAGTTCGCGGAAGGCAGCGACGGCCGCGGCAACGGTCCGGTGGTGGAGGACTGCACCAGCGACGAGGCGGGCTGCGCACCGCTCCCCGGCCCCGCGGTGCTGACGGCGACGCAGACTGGCGGTCTGCTCGGCGCGATGCCGGTGCAGCGGGCGGCCGAGCCCGCCCGGCCGCGGAGCCTGCGGCCGATCCGGCACGCGACCCGGGCGACGTCCTCGGTGAGCTGGACGCGCTGGTGGGCCTGGACAGCGTCAAGCGCGAGGTGCGGGCACTGACCGACATGATCGAGGTCGGCAGGCGCCGCCTCCAGGCCGGCCTGAAGGCTGCTTCCGTGCGCCGACACCTCGTCTTCACCGGGTCCCCAGGTACGGGCAAGACGACCGTGGCCCGGCTGTACGGCGAGATCCTGGCCTCGCTCGGTGTACTGGAGCACGGCCATCTCGTCGAGGTGTCCCGCGTCGACCTGGTCGGTGAGCACATCGGCTCCACGGCCATCCGGACCCAGGAGGCATTCGACCGGGCGCGCGGCGGAGTCCTGTTCGTCGACGAGGCGTACGCGCTGTCGCCGGAGGACTCCGGCCGGGACTTCGGGCGGAGGCGATCGACACCCTGGTGAAGCTGATGGAGGACCACCGCGACGCGGTGGTGGTGATCGTCGCGGGTACACCCACGAGATGGCGCGGTTCCTCACCGTCAACCCGGGTGTGGCATCCCGCTTCTCACGGACCATCACCTTCAGTGACTACGCTCCCGAGGAACTGCTGCGCATCGTCGAGCAGCAGACCCTGGAGCACGAGTACACCCTGGCGGACGGGACCGGGAAGCCCTGCTCAAGTACTTCACAGTGCTTCCCAAGGGCCCCGCCTTCGGCAATGGGCGAACGGCACGCCAGACCTTCGAGTCGATGGTCGAACGGCACGCGGGCCGGGTCGCCCAGCTCGCCGAGACGAGCACGGACGACCTCACGCTGCTCTACCCGGAAGACCTCCCGCGCTGCCCTGAGTCCCGCCGGCCTGCTGGGGCAGGATCGGCCCGAGCCGCTCCAGAAGCGCGGCCCGCTCCACGGCGAAGACCGGGTCGGCCTGGTACTCGGAGTGCCCCAGAATCGGTTCGGGCAGCGGGTATTGCGGGTGCGTCCGTAGACCAGCGGGTCCCTCAGCGGCCCCAGGTCCACCTCCACGCCGTCGGTCTCCTCGATCCGGACCGGTCCGCCGATCGGGTCGGTCGCGCGCCACAGGTTGCGCCAGCAGCGCACCGACCGGTGCAGTCCGTCCAGGGCCACGGGGCCGAAGTACGCGGGGAACCAGCGCCCGTACAGCCGCTCGATCGGCGAACCGTAGGTGAGCAGCGCGACCCGGCGCCTGGCCGCGTCGGGCAGCTGCCACACCGCGGAGGCCGCCAGCACACTGCCCTGGGAGTGGCCTGAGATGACGAGCCGGCCACGGGTGCTTCCGGTCCAGGCGCACATCCGGGACGTGAGGTCGGGGACGGCTCGCTCGGCGTAGCAGGGCGGGGCGAAGGGTGGGCTGCTCGCGGCCAGAACGTACCGACGTCCCAGAGGATGCCGATGGTGCGCCGGGCGGAGGCATCGCGGTAGGCGCGGCGCCCCAGGTGACGAACAGTATGAAACCGAAGCCGATCATCCACGAGCCCGTCGCCTGGGCGGCCTCGGCGAGCGATTCGACGACCGGGCTCGCCCCGTCCACCGCGAGGCCCGGCACCTCACCGCTGATCCATGATCCGGCGACGGCCCCGCGCCGAGCAGCAGAGTGGCACCCGAGACCAGGCCGACGATCCAGGGCGCGGAGTCGGTGAGCGCGGCGGTGGCCCGGGTCCGGGCGATCTGCCGGGTACGGGCGGGGTCCGGCCTGCACTCCTCGTATTCCGCCTCGACCGCCGGTCCTCTTCTGCGGGCGTCCCGTGCGGTGCGCACGACCAGAGCGATGACCGGGGCGAGCAGGAACAGCAGGAGGACCGGGATGACCGAGGCCTGCCAGCTGAGGAGTACGGGCGGGCCCTCGATCACCGACCTGCGGCCCATGCCGGGGTGCCCGGTCCGTCCAGCCAGTCGGCGACGCGCTGGGCCACTCCGCCGGTCATCACACCGCCCAGGGCGCAGGCCAGCATCGCGACGGCCGGGCCGCCGAGTCCGTACAGGATGGTGCGGGGCTCCGGGGTGCGGCGGTACAGGCTGAGCGCGACGACGGCGAGGGCGACGACGAGGGCACCCTGTCCGAGAGCGAGCAGACGGAAGGCTGCCTCTCCGGGGAGCGTGCCCGCGGAGGCCCAGCCGGGACGGGACCAGGCCGCGTACACCGTGGCCACGACCAGCAGGCTCAGCGCGACGCCCGGCAGGAAGGTGATGGCGGCGCGGTCGAGGACACTGTCCAGGCGGTGTTCGCTGCGGCCCCGGTTGCAGACGACCCAGAGCACGCAGAGGCCGCACAGGACGAGGACCGACTCGAACAGGACGCCGATGACGGCGGGTACGGGCCGTCGGCCGCCCGGTCGTGACGGGCGGCGGCGCCTGCGACCGCTGCGGCCACGGTGAGGAATCCGGCGGCGGTGTGCGCGGCGCGCAGCCGTGCGACCAGCCTGCGGCCGTACCAGAATCCGGGCGGCCCAGGGCGGGACGGACGACGGGGCCGCTTTCCGCCGATGTCTTCGCCGTCGGCATCGGTGTCCGCATCGGCATCGGCATCGGTGTCCGCATCGGCATCGGTGTCGGCATCGGCTGCGTGCACGTCCTGGGCCGAATCGAAGTCGGTCAGCGGGCGCTGCGATTCGTAGGCGCTCCAGGTGCGGTTGGACAGATACCAGAGCAGCCCCACCAGTGCGGCGGGCACCAGCGCGGCGAACGCGAGCCGCCGCCCCGGCTGGGACCACCAGCCGCCCTGGTCCGTGGAGAGGAAGCCCAGCCAGGAGCGCTGCTGCGAGCACTGCGAAGTGCCCGCGCACTGCCAGGCGGCCAGATCGAGGGCGACCTCGCAGGCCGCCGCCGTCAGCAGCACGGTGAGACTGAGCGCGACGAGCCGCACCAGGACTCCGTACAGCCGGACCGCCCTTGCCCGGCCTTGGGTGGTGGGCCTCATCCAGTGGGCGAGATTGACGACCATGAAGGGGAGCAGCAGCAGCCACAGCGCCCGGGAGCCGTTGCCCGAGGTGAGGTTGGACCAGCAGTAGGCCTCGGCGACGGGCTCCTCCCGGTGCCGCTCGGGCTGCTGTTCGGCCGCGATGTCCTCGGTACGCCGGTAGACGGCCGCCGTGCCGTCACCGGTGACCCGGGTCGTACGGGGTCACCGAGCATCTCCTGGGGGTTGCCCCGCCGACACCGTGGACCAGCAGTTCCAGCGCGGCTCCGGCACTCGGCTCGGCCTTGGTGACAGGGGACAATTCGGTGACTCTCTTCTCTGATGCGCCCGGCCTCTCGGCCGACGGCAGGAATGGGCGCCCGCGGGCGCCGGGCACAGGTGTAGCCGTCACCACCATCGCCGACATGGGCCCGCTCCCGCACCTGCACTCACCGAATCTCCCCAGTGAAGCGGCCGATGGGAGTGCGTGGCAGGATGAGCACGTTCCGCAGGCCGCTGCGGAGCCGTGCGGCCAGAGGAAGGACGGGACCCGGCGTTGGGCGAGAATCAGAACCTGCTCGCGGAGCAGCGGCGTGCCCTCATCCTCGACGAGGTGCGCAGGCGCGGCGGGGTCCGGGTCAATGAGCTGACCCGGAAGCTGAACGTCTCCGACATGACGATCCGCCGGGACCTGGACGCGCTGGCGCGCCAGGGCGTCATCGAGAAGGTGCACGGCGGGGCGGTGCCGGTGGTCGAGGCGAGCACCCACGAGCCCGGTTTCGAGGCCAAGTCGACGCTGGAGCTGAGCGCCAGGAGGACATCGCGCGCACGGCCGCCGCGATGGCGGTGCCGGGCAGCTCGATCGCCCTGTCCGGCGGGACGACCACGTTCGCGCTGGCCCAGCACCTGCTGGATGTGCCCGACCTGACGGTCGTGACGAATTCGGTGCGGGTCGCCGATGTGTTCCACGGTGCGCAGCGGCCGGCGTCCGCGGCGGGCCCGGGCGGGGCCGCCACGGTGGTACTGACCGGCGGTGTGCGTACACCTTCGGACTCGCTCGTCGGTCCTGTCGCCGACCGGGCCATCGCTTCGCTCCATTTCGATGTGCTGTTCCTCGGGGTGCACGGGATCTCGGTCGAGGCCGGTCTTTCGACCCCGAATCTCGCGGAGGCCGAAACCAACCGCCGCTTCGTACAGGCGGCCCGGCGGGTCGTGGTGGTCGCCGATCACACCAAGTGGGGCACGGTGGGCCTGAGTTCGTTCGCGACCCTGGCCGAGGTGGACTCGTTCGTCACCGACTCGGGGCTGTCTGCCGGCGCCCGGGAGGAGATCGAGGAGCAGCTTCCGGGCCTGGTCGTGGCGGGCGGATCCGCCCGTAGCCGTCGTCGTACGCCCGCCAGGATTACCGGACAGCACTTAGGATCGTGCTGTGGCCGTCTTCCGGATCGAGCGCTTCACTCCCTCCCGCAGCCGAGGCCTGGCACCGGGTGACCGACTGGGAGCGGCACGGCAAGCATGTCCCGCTCACCTCGGTCACCATCCCGACGGGTCTGCCCAGTCGGACGGGGACCGTCTTCGTGGCCCGTACCGGGATCGGCCCGCTCGGCATCGACGATCCGATGGAAGTGGTGCGGTGGACACCGCCCGTTGCCGGACGGGCCGGCGTATGCCAGTTGGAGAAGCGCGGCCCGGTGGTGCTGGGCCGGGCCTCGATCGATGTCTGTCCGACCGGTTCGGGATCCCATGTGGTGTGGGTGGAGGAGCTTCGCGTACGACTGCTGCCGCGGTGGGGTGATCCGCTGCTGGCCGGCATGGGCCGCCGGGTCTTCGGGCGGGCCCTGGACGCTCTGCTCGAAGGCCCGGTGGGCCCGTACGCGTAGACGGTCCTGCCGGGCCCGCACGACTGCGGACATCTGAACGTACAGCGGTTAGGGTGTGCGCGGATCCGTCCGCCGCCGCTCGCACGGGAGGTGCGTTCCGTGACACGCCGACTCCGCTCCGTGGCCCTCGACTTCACCGAGTCGGCTCCACTGCGCCTCGTCTTCGCCGCCGAGGTGTCCGCATCTCCTGAGGCGGTGTACGCCGCGCTCGCCGAGGACGTCGAGTCCTGGCCCAGCTGGTTCACCGCGGTGACGGGCGTGAGGCCGGCCGATGGGGGCGCCGGCCGTGAGGTCAGGCTCCGGGGCGGCGTCGTGTTCCGCGAGACCGTCCTGGCGACGGAACCCGGCGAGCGCTACGCCTACCGGGTCGACGAGACCAACGCTCCCGGTCCGCGGGCTCTGCTGGAGGAGTGGCGGCTCACTCCGGCCGGGACGGGGACGCGGGTGCAGTGGACCGTAGCAGCCGACGGGTCGGCACTGTTCCGGTTCACGATGCGGCTGGGGCGGGCGGGTGCGGGCCGGGCGTTCCGGGACGCCGTGCGCAACCTCGGCGAACGGCTGGCGGGGACCGCCGCCTGAGCCCGGCCGCGTCAGTTGGCCCAGGTGCCGGTGGCCAGGAAGCGGTCGATCGTCTCCGTGTACGGCTGGATGTCCAGGCCCTGTTCGCGCAGCCAGCTGTCGGAGTAGTACTTGTCTAGATAGCGGTCGCCCGGGTCGCAGAACAGCGTGACGATGCTTCCGGTGCTGCCCTGCTCCACCATTTCGGCCACCAGCTGAAGGCGCTCCACAGCCCGGTACCGGTGGAGCCTCCCGCCTTGCGGCCGATGGCCCCTCCAGAGCACGCACCGCGGCTACGCTCGCCGCATCCGGCACCTTCATCATCCGGTCGATGGCTCCGGGCACGAAGCTCGGCTCCATCCGGGGCCTGCCGATGCCTTCGATGCGGGAGGCGCGGTCCGTGGTCGCCAGGGCGTTGTGGTGGGTCCAGCCGTCGAAGAAACAGGAGTTCTCCGGGTCGGGGACACAGATCCTGGTGTCGTACTGCATGTAGCGGACGTACCGGCCGATGGTCGCGGAGGTGCCGCCGGTACCGGCGGTCGCGACGATCCAGGAGGGCTCCGGGTACCGCTCCAGCCTGAGTTGCTGGTAGATGGATTCCGCGATGTTGTTGTTGCCGCGCCAGTCGGTGGCCCGCTCCGCGTAGGTGAACTGGTCCATGTAGTGGCCGCCGGTTTCGGCGGCGAGCGCGGCGGATTCCTCGTAAAGCATCCGGGAATCATCGACGAAGTGGCATTTCCCACCGTGGAATTCGATCAGCCGGGCCTTCTCCGGGCTTGTGGTGCGGGGCATCACCGCGATGAACGGCACGCCGATCAGCTTGGCGAAGTACGCCTCCGAGACGGCAGTCGACCCGCTGGACGCCTCGATGACCGGCTTGCCCCGGCGGATCCACCCGTTGCAGAGGCCGTAGAGGAAGAGCGAGCGGGCCAGCCGGTGCTTGAGGCTTCCCGTGGGGTGGGTCGACTCGTCCTTGAGATAGAGGTCGATGCCCCACTCCTCGGGCAGCGAGAAGCGCAGGAGGTGGGTGTCCGCCGACCGGTTGGCATCGGCCTGGACCATGCATACGGCCTTCTTCAGCCAGGCCCGGTACTCGGGGTCGCTGCGGTCGATGTCGACGGTGGCGGTAATCCCATGCCCCCTCTGTGCTCACTGGTGTCCATCAGCACGTTCCTCCTCGTGTACACCGGGCTGGTCCACCGCCACGATATTCCCCTACTTGCACAAATGTTCACTTTGATGGTCCATAGCCCTGCCTTGGCACGGGCGCCGGGGCAGCAGGGCGGATTCGGTCCCGAAGAGACCTGGTGCGGCGGCTCTCGGCCGGGCAGACTGCCCATCAGGAGTGGGGTATGCAGAGGGGCGAAGCCGCAATGCAAGAAGCGGAGTTCAGTGCGACGGGGTCAGGATCGAGCGGTGGGCCCGCTCGCTGACCAGGGCCGGCCAGGTAATCGTCAGGACGGCCGGGTGGCTCTGCTGACCAGCTACGGCCGGGAGATCGACAGCGCCCCGGTGGGAACGGTGAGTGCGGGCAGACGGTGGTTCGGTGCCGCAGGGTCTGCGACGGCACAGCTCAACGGCGTGCGCTACCGGCTGACGATGGGGCAGCGCAACCGCAGACCGGACGGCGCGGCCCCGGTCCGCCGCTTCCTGGAAGTACTGCGCAGCGCGGGTGGTCGACGGGCTGACAGAGCGGTTCCGGTCGGCAACCGCGAGTTGCGGAGCGCCACCCCTGAGTCACGCTGGTCACACGTCACTGATGGTGTACCGGCGGTGACACTGTGATGGAGTCGCCGGGCAGATGTGACGGACCATGCAAGACCAGAAACAGCAGCCGGCCAACTGCTGGATCCGTCCCTTCGTCTTCTTCCGGACCTATTTCGGGAGTCGCAGCCGTGATCAGCGAGCCAAGCAGGCACTGCACGGTGGAGCTCCAGGCCCTGCCGTCGCGGATCGGTCAGGTCCGCAGAATCATCTCGGCGCAATTGCGCTACTGGCATCTCGATCCTCTGATCGACCAGGCAGAGCTGGGCGTCACCGAATTGCTGACCAACGTCCACCGGCACGCACAGCCGGACAAATCATGCACCGTTGAGATCGAGTTGCTGCTCGATCGGCTGACGGTCTCCGTCCATGACCACGACCCGCGGCTGCCGACGGTGTGCGCTGCGGAGTCCTGGGCCACTTCCGGGCGCGGACTGGCACTGATCGCGGCGGTCAGTGAGAGCTGGGGTGCGGCCGAGTGAAGGTGCCGGGAAGGTCGTCTGGTTCACGCTGCCGGCCCTTCCGACACCACATCCCTGCCGCCGCTCGCGGTGTACGGGTCAATGACCGACAGCCCGTTCGGTTCGGCGGCCGAAGTTCCTGTGGAACCGACAGCGCACAGCCGCGCCCGGTCGGCCGTCGTCGGCTGACCGGGCGGGCGCAACCCGCCGCTGCCACAGGTCCTCACGGCGCCACGCCCGGGGCCGCGGTGATTCCGCGGCCCCGGGTGCGGTGCGGACGGCCGCCGTCATACCGCACCGCCCTTGTCGCGGCCGAACTGCTCGTCCAGGACGGAGAGCCGGCGCCAGTACTCGTCCTCGTCGATCTCACCGGTGGCGAAGCGGCGCCCCAGGAGCGTGATCGGCGAAGGCTCGCCAGAGCCGCCCTGATGGGTACGTCCCGCCCGCCAGGGCCGCGCCGGCCTCGCCAGACGGTGCGCCACAGGAGGGTGACGGCGCCGACGACGACGGCCGCCCAGATGGTCGGGAACAGGAGGATCCAGGGTCCGGGTCCGCCGGTCTGCGCCAGGGTGTTCATCTCGGTCAGCTCCCTCGGTTCGGGCTTCGTTCTCGTTTCCCTGTCCCTTTCGAGCCTGCCTCCGGGATTGGGCCGAACCGTCGTACGGCCGACGGCAGTACGCATACCCTCCCGGGAGTACGCGGCGGCTCCACTCCTGCTTCCGGCCTCGCCGCCAGCTCCGCAGATTCTGTACCTACTAGTATGTACAGTGGAGTCATGAGCACTCCTGACCGACTGATCGAGGCCACCCGGGAGCTGCTGTGGGAGCGCGGCTATGTGGGCACCAGCCCCAAAGCCGTCCAGCAGCAGGCGGGAGCGGGCCAGGGCAGCATGTACCACCACTTCGCGGGCAAGCAAGATCTGGCGCTCGCGGCCATCCTGCGCTCGACCGCGCAGATGCGCGAGGCCGCCGGACAGGTGCTGGACGGCCCCGGTTCCGCGTACGAGCGGATCTCGGCGTATCTGCTGCGCGAGCGCGATGTTCTGCGCGGTTGCCCGGTCGGGCGGCTGACGATGGATCCGGAGGTCATCGCGAGCGACGAGCTGCGTGCCCCGGTCGACGACACGATCCGCTGGCTGCGGGAGCGGCTCACCGCAATCGTCCAGGAGGGCCTGGACAAGGGCGAATTCGGACCTGCCAGTGTCCCCGAGGAGGTCGCGGCGGCCGTCGTCGCGACAGTCCAGGGCGGCTATGTGCTGGCCCGCGCATCCGGCTCGCCAGCCGCTTTCGACGCTTCGGTCAGGGGTCTGCTCTCCCTGCTCAAGCCATCTGCACCGTAGCCCTGCCCACGCACACGGCCACTGCGAAGGATTCGCGATGCATGCCATGCAGTACGAACTCACTCTTCCCGCCGACTACGACATGCGGATCATCCGCAGACGTGTCGCCGAGCGGGCCATGCCCTCGACGGCTTCCCGGGCTCGGCATCAAGGCGTACCTGATCCGCGAGAGCGGCGCGGGATCGCCGGTCAGCCAGTACGCCCGCTGTACCTGTGGTCGTCGCCCGAAGGCATGAACTCATTCCTCTGGGGCCCCGGATTCCAGGGCATCGTCGATGACTTCGGACGACCCGAGGTGCAGCACTGGACGGGGCTGTCGTACCTGGAGGGGCCGGCGGTCAACGCATCCGCCCGAATCGCCGTCCGGCGCCGCGAACACCTGGCGGCCACGACGCCGCCCGCGGTGGCGATCGAGGCAGCACTGGAGGAGTCCCGCAGCACGGCCGCGGCGCCGGGGTCGTCGCCACGGCACTGGCCGTCGATCCGCGCCACTGGGAGCTGCTGCACTTCACGCTGTGGGAACAGCAAGCCCCGAGGGACCCGGCGACCGCTACGAGGTGCTCCATCTGTCGGCGCCGGAGCGCGACCGGCTCGGCCGTGGCCGGCAGTGGTGAGCACGGTCCGCACGGTCCTCGGCGGCATCCCCGCCGGGGAGCTGGGCCTCTGCGACGCCCATGACCACCTCTTCATCCGCTCCCCGCGGTTTCCTGACAGGTGGCGCGGGCCGCGGGCCACCCGGCCGCTTCCCGGACGTCGCCGCACAGCACGAGGCCGCGCGGAGGGCTCCTTCCTGGCGTTCGACGGGCCCTCCGGGCCAACCGCGTGCCGCATCGGGCAACGTTCGCCCTGTTCACGACCTCGCGGAGGCGTTCGTTGGCGGCGTGATTGTTCCGCCAGATGTGTAGCGGTGGATCATGCTGCCCTGCTCCTTGTAGCCGACGTGGTCGCCCGAATCATCGACGGGCAGGCAGACGGCCAAGGCGGCGATCGGCGCTTCCCGGAGGCGCTTGAGAAGCGACCGCTCGGGCCGGGCCTCGTCGAACGCTGCCTCGCCGGCTGCGCGCGGCAGCCGGTCCGGGCGAACAGAGTCTGATCCACGGGCAGTTCAACGGAGGGGAGACGGGTCCGGCGGACACGGTGGAAATGACGTTCCGCTCGGCCCGGACCAGGTCGCTGTCAGCATCCGCCAACGCCGCGCGGGTGCGTCGAGGAGAGGCCGCCGCGCCCGCCGGTCGGGAGAGAGGTGACGCTCGCCGCGGGCGTGGGAGCGCTGCCGATGATCATCCAGGGCTGGCAGATATATTTCGTACCTCGATATATGCTCGATGCATGACACGACGGAACCCGTCCCTGACGGAACCGCAGTACTTCATCCTTGCCGTGCTCATGGACGGGCCGTTGCACGGTTACGGCATTATCAAGGCCGCCGAGCAGGCCACCGAGGGCGGCTCCGGATCGCTGTCGGCACTCTCTACGGTGCGCTGGAGCGGATGGAGCGGGCCGGGCTGGTGGCCACCGGCGGCGAGGAGATCGTGGACGGGCGGGCGCGGCGCTACTACCGGCTCACCGAGGACGGCACCGAGGCGCTCGGCCGGGAGGCGCTGCGGATGCAGCAGGCCGCGGCCGTCGTCATCGGACGCTCGCGGGATGCCGGGGTAGCCCCGGCATGAACCGTCTGCTGCTCGCGGCCTACCCGAGCCCTACCGCTCCCGGCAGGAGAGGAGTTGCTGGCCTGCCTGGCCGAGGCGTATCCCGGCCGCTCCTGGCCCCGCCGCGGGAAGTCGTCGCCTTGGCGCGTGCCGGGTACAGGCCCGCGCCCGCGCCGTCGTCGACGACACGGCCCGGCCGTGGTGGCTGGACGGCATCCACCTGACCGCCCTCGCCCTCGCCGCGCTGGCGCTGGTGCCGTACCTGCAGGACGTGTGGCACTGGGCACTGCACATCGACCCCGGCCGCCATGCCATCGCCTTCCACTTCTCCGGCTGGTACCCGTGGGCACAAGGCCCCGGCACACGGACACGGCTCCTGCCCTACGGGCTGCTGCCGCTGCTCTGCCTGATCGCCCTGCTGCGCGGCAAGCCCTGGATCGCCCTGCCGGTGGCAGCGATGATCTACGCCTGTGCCACGCTCGGCAGTTCCACGTTCTTCGGCGACGAGGGCGTGGTGGGCCCGGTTACTACGGGCTGAGCGCCCCGATCCTGGCCCATGACCTGGTGCTGTCGGGGGCCCTGCTCATCGCGTGCGCAGTGCTGGCGGCCTGCCGTCGTGGCCGGCTGCGGCGCCACTCGTACGGCTGGCTGGTCCCCGTCGTGCTCGCCATGTTCGTAGCCGGGGCCTGCATATCGCCTCCTACGATCCGTTCTTCCAACGCGGCCTGTTCGCCCTCGAAGTCGCCGCGCTGATCGCCGCATGGGTGGCGACGGCCGCCACCGGCGACTACCGGTGGCTGATCCCCGTCGCGGCGGTCGCGTTCATCCGCACACAGGCGATCGTCATCCGGCCGAACGGGTTCATGCAGTCCCTGCCGGACCTGGTTGTCCTCCTCCTGCTGATCGCACCCCTCCCGGTCCTGGCGATCGCCGCCCAGCGCCGGCAGAGCCGGGCGCTCCGAATAGGAGCAGACCCCGGTGGGCCGGCCGGGCTTTCGGCCCGCCTCGCGCCCAAAGCGGCGCGTGACCGCACTGCTCCCCACGAAGAACAGAGAAAGCGATGACTCAGCAAGATCCTCGACCCTGTCCACGCACCCGGACCCCGGCCAGGTCCGGGAACCGCGGCCGAACCCAGCCCTGCGCGGACGATACGGCTACGGGTCTCGGCTCCGCTGTGCCTCCTTGGGTTCGTGGCGGTCTACCTGATCGCTGTCTGCACCCCGTTCGGGCAGCGGGCCGAGAACGCCCTGTTCAGCGGATACGGCGCCAAACCGGCATGGATCTACGACTGGTCGGGGGCGGCGTACAAGTCGTCGGCCCTGCCACCCTGGAACAGACCGCGATGCCCACCCTCCTCGTGGGCATCGCGGTCATCGCAGCCGTCACTCTGGTACGCAGGTGCTGGTGGCAAGGCTTCGCCGCGACCGGGATCGTCATGGCCACGCTCGGGAGCAAGGAACTCACCAGGATGATCCTGCCCCGCCCCGATCTGGTGGACGCGCGCGTCTCACTCATCGAGGCGAGCTTCCCCAGTGGACACGTGGCCATCCCCGCCGGGCTGGCCCTCGGCGCCGCCCTCGTCGCCTCCCCGCATCCGCCCCTACCTCACCGCAGCCGGCATGCTGTGGCTCGCCGTCACCGCCGGCGCCGTCCTGGCCACCTACCACCACCGGCCCAGCGACGTACTGGGCTCCACACTGCTGGCCTGCGCCTGCTACAGCCTCGCGGTCCGGTTGCTCCCACCGGCCCACGCACCAGGCGTCACGCGGCGCCCTCGTGCGCTGCCGGCGGTCGCCCTGGCACTGTCAGCCGCCGGCGCGCTCGTCGCCGGCGCGCGGAACGACTCCGTCACACAATCGCTGGTCTTCGCGGCAGCGGCCTTCCTGTGCGCGGCCCTTTCTGGTCCACCACAGCGGAGGGCCCGCACGCCGTACACGCCCCGCACTGGGCTGACCACCCGGTCGGCCTCCGGGTGGAACCGGCGCATCCCCGCAAAGCGACGGTCCGACGCCACCGCCCAGTCGCAGAAGCCGTCGACGCCCGAGCGGGGATGCGCTCCTCCCGGCGTGTCCTCCCGTAGTCCGGTCAAAGGCCGGTGTCGCCCGGCGCAGCAACCGGACGACACATCACCACAGGGCGAACGTTGCTTGATGCGGCCTTAGCCAGGAACGGTTGAGGAAGATCGGAACGAAAACCGAGGCCAAACCTCCCGCTCGCGGCCGGGTCATAGCCGTGTGGCCGTGCGGATCAGCCCTGCGAGGGTGAGGGAGCGGCTGTGCGCGGGCCAGGCGATGTGGGTGACGACGGGGGTGTGCCGGTCAGGGGACGGCGGTGTGCTCGGCCCATAGCCAGGCGAGCCAGAGCCTACCGAAGTCATGTCCTGCCCCCAACAACGAAATATGGGTCGTACGGTGTCTCGCGCGCCAAGCGCGACGTGGCCCGCACTTGCTTGTCTCAGACTACGCACGGCCTGCCGTGCCGGAACTTCGGAGTGACAGCGCGACCGGGGAACGGGCTGACGTGTGCGCAAGCCGCAAGGTGACATGTGGCCACACGATTGGACCGACATGTCGGGTGAAGTGAACTACGGCTGGAGGGCGGCGGGCCGTGACGCTGGTGCGGGTAGAGGCTTGGGCCAGGTGACGGTGGGAGAAGATCGGCGCTCGCCGATGCCGGTTCGGCGGGCAGCTGTTGCTCGGCGGCGACACCTTGGTGCCGGGGCGCCCGGCATGCCACATCTGCTGCTCCGGCTGCGTCCATGGCTGGAACGGCCGCTCGGCAAGGCGCTGTTGGACCGCGTCCTCATCGAGAACCCGGTGCGGCCTTCGCGTTCGCTCCGACGGCCGGTGCCTGACGGCCACGAACCGGCTCCCGGAACACCGTCAGGCGAGGGCGGCGAGCGGGTCGTCGAGCACGGGCTGCCAGGCGAGTTCGGCCGCGCCCACCAGGCTGTTGTGTGCCAGCGTGCAGGACAGGATCGGCACACTTCCGCTGCGGCCCCACAGGCTGCGGTCGGCGACCACCGCACGCAGCCGGTCCGGATCGGCCTGGAGAAGATCCCGGTGCAGTCCGCCGAGGATGATGCGGTCGGGGTTCAGGATGTTGACCAGTCCGGCCAGGCCGAGACCGAGCCGGTCGATCAACTCCTCTGCCGCCGCCCGTACGCCGGGGTCCCCGTACTCCGTTCGCAGCAGATCGCCGGACTGCTTGAGGAGCGACTCCTCCGGGCCCGGGTCCCGGCGCGCTGCGGTGAGGAAGGCCAGCGGGTCGGTCTCGACATCGAGGCAGCCGCGCCCTCCGCAGTAACAGGGCCGCCCTCGGCATTCACCGTGAGGTGCCCCACTTCCAGCGCAAGGCCCGAACTCCCGCTGTGCAGACGGCCGTCGACAACGAGTGCGCCGCCCACACCGCGGTGTCCCGTGGCCACACAGAGCAGTTGCCGGGCGCCGCGTCCGGCTCCGTGCCGGTGCTCGGCGAGCGCGGCGAGGTTGACGTCGTTGGCTGTCAGTGCGGGCCCCTTGATGCCTGCTTCGCGTATGCAGGCGGCGAAGATCTCGCGCACCGGAGCCCCGCGGACCAGGCGATATGGAGCGGGTTGAGGGCTGTGCCCTCCGGCTCGGCGACGGCGGAGGGGACCGCGAGTCCGGCGCCCACACAGCGCAGCCCGCTGTCGCGCAGCAGTTGGGCACCGGCTTCGACGACCTCGCCGAGGACCTGCGCCGGGTCGGCCATGACTGCGACACAGCCTGGTGCGGTGGCGACGATCCGGCCACCCAGCCCTACGAGCGCGGCGCGGAAGCCATCGGCATGCACTTGGGCGGCGAGTGCGACAGGGCCGTTGTCCCGGACGGCGAGCCGGTGCGAGGGCGGCCCTGCGAGCCGGCCGCGGAGCCGGGGCTGGAGTCGACCCGGATGAGTCCCAGCGCCTCCAGTTCGGCGGCCACCGCGCCCGCCGTGGCGCGGGTGACTCCGAGCTCGGAGGTGAGCACCGCTCGCGTGGGCGCGCGTCCTGTGTGAACCAGCTCCAGTGCGGGCCCCAGCGCACTGCGGCCTCTCCAACTTGGTCCGGGTGGTGGTCACCTTGCCGTTCATGGGGGCGAGTCTCCCATGATCCGGAGCCGCTGCCGACGTCCTCGCGTCCCGCATCGTTCACCGGCAGGTCATGGCGGGGCCGGTGTCTTGCGTACGTCGTCCGCGCACCCCTATGCTGACTTTGTGCCGCAACTAAACAAACTGCGGACGGTCCCACCGGGGATCCGGCGGAGCCACCGCTCCTCCTCGCCGGCCCGCCTCCGTGCAGCCCTGACCGTGTTCTTCGCCCTCGACGGCTTCCTGTTCGCCGGCTGGGTGGTCCGTATCCCGGCCATCAAGCATCAGACCGGAGCCTCCGCCTCCACCCTGGGACTCGCCCTGCTGGGCGTCTCCGCGGGTGCGGTGATCACCATGATGCTTACCGGACGGCTCTGCCGACGCTACGGAAGCCATGTCGTCACCGTGGTCTGCGGGTGCTGCTCGCGCTGAGCATCGCTCTGCCGGCACAGACCCACTCAGCCCTCACGCTCGGGCTGGTGCTGCTGCTCTTCGGCGCCGCGTACGGTGGCTTGAACGTGGCGATGAACAGCGCCGCGGTCGATCTGATCACGGCGCTGCGCCGCCCGGTGATGCCGAGTTTCCACGCTGCGTTCAGCTTCGGCGGCATGGCGGGCGCCGGGCTCGGGGACTCGTCGCGGGCGGCCTCTCGGCCTCCACCCACCTCTTCGTTCTCACCGGAGTCGGACTCGTCGTCACAGCGGCCACCGCTCCCGCGCTGCTGCGGCACCAACCGGCCCCAGCGCCCCGGCCGTGGGCCAGCGAGAGACCAGCAAGCCCGAGCTGCCACAGCGCATGAGCGGTCGCGCCCGTCGCATCGTGATCCTGTTCGGCGTGATCGCGCTGTGCACCGCGTACGGCGAAGGTGCCCTGGCGGAGTGGGCGCGCTGCACCTCTCACAGGACCTGCATGCCGATCCCGGCCTGGCGGCCGCCGGATACTCCCTGTTCGCGCTGACGATGGCCATCGGCCGGCTCACCGGCACCACGCTGCTGGAACGGCTCGGCAGACCCGCACGCTCGTCGCGGGCGGGTGCTGGCGGCGGCCGGGATGCTGTTCGGGCGCTCGCACCGACCGTCCTGCTCGCTCTCATCGGCTTCGCCGTCACCGGCCTCGGCCTGGCCAACATCTTCCCCGTCGCGGTCGGCCGGGCCGGGCTCTGGCCGGCCCCAGCGGAGTGGCCGCCGCCTCGACCCTCGGTTACGGTGGAATGCTGCTGGGGCCGCCGGTGATCGGCTTCCTGGCCGACTGGATCTCCTGCCGGTGGCGCTCACCACAGTGACGCTGCTCGCCTCCGCCGCTGCGGTACTGGGCTACGGCGCCCGCAACGCCACGCACACCTGATCGAATGAGTAGCCGTACTCAGGCGCGGACCGGCCTCCCGGCGCACGATGGAAGCATCGACTACGCACGGAGAGCAGGACATGAACAGGATGATGAACACGCGGCAACTGGGTGCTTCGATACGAATGGCCTTCGGCAACCCGGCGTCCCTGATCTATCTCGGCCTGGTGCTGGCGGCCACCGTCTTCGTCGCGGTGGACACGTTGTTCGTAACCCATGAGGATGCGTCGTTCGCCGGGGTCTGGCTGTTCTTCCTGGCCGCACCGACCGTGTTCGTCTTCCTGATCGGCAGTTCACTGGCGGGCGCCGACGTGGGTGGTCCGGCCTGGTTCGTCTATCTCGCCCTGGCAGTTTCCGTTCTGGCGCAGGCCTTCACGCTGGGCTGGTTCGCCAGGCTGGTGCGCCGCGTCGGCCGGGAGCGCGCCGCTCACCCGCAGGGCGCCTGACCCTGCTGGCACAATCACAGCCGTGGACATCTCCCAGCACATAGAATCCCTGGCCGCTGAAGGCCAGTTGCTCGCCGGCGCCGCCCGTGAGGCAGGCCCCGGCGCATCGGTCCCGACCTGCCCCGGCTGGCAGGTGCGCCAGCTGCTCAGACATACCGGCAACGTGCACCGCTGGGCCGCCGCTTTCCTGACCGAGGGGTACCGGGACTACCACCCGATGACGGGGAACCCTCCCTGGACGGGAGCGAGCTGCTCGCCTGGTTCGACGAAGGGCACCGTCTGCTGGTCGACGCGCTCCGGCCGCGCCCGGCGGTCTGGAGTGCTGGACCTTCCTTCCCGCGCCGTCCCCGCTTGCCTTCTGGGCGCGCCGACAGGCGCAGGAGACCATGATCCACCGGGTCGACGCCGAGTCTGCGCGCGGCGGACCGCTGACGGCGGTGCCCACCGCACTCGCGGTGGACAGCATCGACGAGCTGCTCGTCGGATTCCACGCCCGGCCCAAGAGCCGGGTGCGCACCGATGCACCGCGCACCCTGCGGGTGCGGGCCGTGGACACGGATGACGTGTGGACCGTACGGCTGTCGGCCGAACCGCCCCAGGCGGTGCACGGCGGCAGTACCGCACAGGAGGAGCCTGCCGACTGCGAGTTGAGCGGGACGGCGGAAGGTCTCTGCCTGGCGCTCTGGAACCGGCTGCCGCTGTCCTCCGTCACGCTGACCGGGGACCGCGCGGTCGCCCAGCTGTGGGCGGAGAACTCCGGAGTGATGTGACGTCACTCCTGTTACTGCGGGGCATGGTGGTGACCGCCCGGCTCCTTGCCGTCGGCCACCGCCGCTGTGAGACTTCGGACATGGGACGACGTACACAGGCAGAACGGGACGCGATGACCGTCGAGACCGGCTACGCGGTGGTGAGCGGCGTTCTGGTCGCCGGGCTGCTTTCGCCGGCCTCTTCGCTCCGGCCCTGTTCTTCGATCTCACCCGCGCGGGCGAGAGCCTGCTGTTCAGGATCGCGGCCGCGGCCGCGGCCGCCGGCCTGGTCTTCGTCACACGGGTGGTCCATGTGCTGTGGCGTTTCCCCGAGCTGCGCAGGAGCGGCCGGTGCCCTGCTCTCAGCCGAGCCAGCCCGGCCGCACCAGCCCCGACTCATAGGCGAGCACGACGAGTTGTGCGCGGTCCCGGACGCCCAGCTTGACCATCGCGCGGCTGACATGTGTCTTGGCGGTCAGCGGGCTGACGACGAGCCTGCGGGCGATCTCCTCGTTGGACAGGCCCATACCGACCAGGGCCATCACTTCCCGCTCCCTTTCGGTGAGCTCGCTCAGCGCGGTCGCTGCCGTGGGCTCCTTGGACCGGGCGGCGAACTCGGCGATGAGCCGGCGCGTCACCCGGGCGAGAGCAGCGCGTCGCCACCCACCACCGCACGTACCGCCCGCAGCAGTTCCTCCGGTTCGGTGTCCTGACGAGGAACCCCGACGCCCCGGACCGGATCGCCTCGAAGACGTACTCGTCGAGTTCGAAGGTGGTGAGCATGACCACCTTCACCGCTTCGAGTGCGGGGTCGCCGGTGATCGCCCGGGTCGCGGCGAGACCGTCCAGCCGGGGCATCCGGATGTCCATCAGTACGACGTCGGGCCGCAGTTCACGTACCAGGTGTACGGCTTCCCCGCCGTCAGCCGCTTCACCCGCAACCTCGATGTCCGGCTGGGCGTCCAACAGGGCCGGAAGCCGGCCCGCACCAGCAACTGGTCATCGGCGAGCAGCACACGGATCACGATGTCTCCTCTGCAGGTGCTGCCGGATCCGGTGTGCCCGGCGACAGCGGGAGTTGCGCCCGTACCCGGAAGCCGCCCCGGGCCGTGGTCCCGCCTCGATCGTGCCACCCAGCGCCGCGGCCCGCTCCCGCATACCGATCAGTCCGTTGCCGCTGCCTCCGGCGTCGCCACCGGTCGCGGGCCCTCGTCGTCGCTCCCGAGCAGGATGCGTCCGCCCCTGTATCCGATCCGGACCTCGGCGGTCCGCAACCCGGAGTGCCGCACCACATTGGTCAGGGCCTCCTGCACGATACGGAAGGCGGCGAGGTCGGTGCCGGGCGGCACGGCGCCCCGCTCGCCGTCCGTCCCGACCGTAACGGCCAGCCCCGATCCGGCTGCCTGGTCGACCAGTTCGGGCAGCCGGTCCAGTCCCGGGCGGGGTCCCGGGGAGCGTCGCCGGGTGTGCGGAGGTTGTCGAGGACCTGGCGGACCTCGCCGAGCGCCTCCTTGCTGGCGGACTTGATGGTGGTGAGGGCCGTGCGGGCCTGTTCGGGGTCGGAATCGAGCAGCGCCAGTCCGACTCCGGCCTGGACGTTGATCACGGAGATGCTGTGGGCGAGGACATCGTGGAGCTCACGGGCCATCCGCAGCCTCTCCTCGTCGGCCCGGCGCTTCTCCGCAGCCTCCCGCTCCGCCCTGGCCGCCGCCCACTGTTCGCGTCGTACGCGCAACAGCTCCGCGGCAGCGACGACCGCACCACCCAGGCGGTGACGAAGGCCTCCTGCCCCAGGGGCCGCGCCGTCACCGGCCGGCGGAAGCCACCGGTAGAGCCAGTGCGACGGCAGCACATGGCCCGCCCACAGCGCACCCAGCGACCACCAGGCGGCCTTGCGGTGCCCCGCCACGATGGCGCTGAAGCAGCCCACGGCTACGGCGATGAACACCGGGCCGTACGGGTAGCCGAGCCCGAGGTAGAGCAGGGTCGTGGCGGACGCACCAGCGACAGCCACGACGGGGTGCCGATGGCGTACCAGCAGCACGGCGACGGCGACGAGCAGCAGCAGCCGTCCGGGCAGTCCCAGCGGCTGACGGTCCTGGTTCTGCGCAGCGAAGCTGGTTCCCGCCATGACAAGGGCGCCGATCGCCACGGTCGAAGGCCACGGCAGCCGGGCGCCCGGATCCCGCCCTCAGGCCTGAAAGCCACCGGGGCGGCCCTGGTCGCTCCGGTAGCCGCCCGAGGTCCCTGCCGGGGCCCACGTTGCTTCGCGATCGCCGCTCGTCCATGCCGGCCACGCTAGACGGGCACCCGCCCTCCGGGCGTCAGCCGGGCGTGATGGTCAGGCGTACTCCTGTGGAGTACGCCTGCGGGCGCGGCCCTTCGGCTCGGGGCCGATGCCTCACTGCCCGGCGATGCTCGCCCCGGCGGCCCCGGCGGCCCCGGCGGCACGGGGCCGATGAGGCCCACCGAACGGGCGAGCTCGTGGGCGGCCTGCCGGAACAGCAGGTCCCGAGCGTCGACGACCCGGTTGAACTGGCCGAAGATCTCGAACGAGATCAGCCCGAAGAGCTGGGCCCAGGCCGCGACGAGGGCGGCGACAGCCGCGGGCGGGAGGTCGGGGGCGAGGTCGGCCGTCATGCGTTCGGCCTCGGGCGCAGCGCGTCGGCCAGGGAGGCAGTGCCAGCCCCTCGTTCCGGTGCGCGTCGCGGGCCAGGCCGATGAGGACGAGCCCGACGCGCGAGGCGGGCCCGACAGTGTCCTGCGGTGCGATGTAGCCGGGGACGGGCGAGCCGTAGATGAGGGCGTACTCATGGGGTGTGCGAGGGCCCAGTCCCGTACCGCGCAGGCGACCGCGGTCCAGCGGGCGGGTGGGGGCCGGAGGATCCGCCGGCCGCCGCACGGGCCGCCTCCGCGGTCTCGCCCACCGCGTCGTAGGCATCGATGATGAGGGCCGTGAGCAGGATCGCGGACGACGAGCAGAAGGTGCGGATCGTCCGCGCCTACCTGGAGCGCTGGGGCTGGGAGGTCAACCAGTACTTCAAGGGCATCACCGCGAAATCCACCGACGCCGAACTCCTCGCCGCCTGCCCCGACCACCCGGTCTTCCGGATCACGACCCGAAGCCGATAGCCACCGGCCTGCAGCTGGTGAGGACTGGTCAGGACTTCTCGCGACGGAGCTTCGCGAGCGCCGCGCATCCATGGCACTGCTCCTGGGAGCCCGGCCCGTCATCGCCGTACTGCGGCGGCGCCCACCGGGCATCCCCGACCGTACCCACGCCTGGACCCATACCGGGCTGCTCACTCCGTGCCGGGCTGCTCACTCCGTGACCACCGTGATGCCGCTCCTGACCTGACTAGCGGTCCATCACCGACAGGGCGCGCTGGGCCAGCGGGTGCGTACGGACCAGGTCGGCCAGGGATGTGGTGCCCCTGGTGATCCCGGCGAACGCCGTCCACGCGGGCCGGAAGCCGGTCAGCACCGCGTGCAGAATCCCGGGCGACGCTCGAAGAGCTTGAGCATGCGGCGGCCGACGCCCATCTCGACGCCCAGTCCCGCCTTGATGGCGAAGGCGTAGTTGAGGGCCTGGCGCCGCGCGTCCACCGCATCGTGCGACTCCGCCACCCGCACCGCCCATTCACCCGCGAGCCGCCCGGAGCGCAGCGCGAACGAGATGCCCTCCCTGGTCCAGGGCTCCAGCAGGCCCGCCGCGTCCCCGCACACCAGGACCCGGCCGCGCGACAGGGGTGAATCATCACTGCGGCAGCGCGTCAGATGGCCGGAGGAGATCTTCGGCTCGAACCCGGCAAGGCCCTGGCGCGCGATGAAGTCCTCCAGATACCGCTTGGTGCCGGCGCCGTCACCACGCGCCGAGATCACCCGACGGTCAGCGTGTCGCCCTTGGGGAACACCCACCCGTAACTCCCGGGCATCGGACCCCAGTCGATGAGCACCCGCCCCGCCCAGTCCTCCGCGACGGTCTCGGGAACCGGGATCTCCGCCTCCAGGCCGAGGTCCACCTGGTCGAGCTTCACCCCGACATGTGCTCCTATCCGCCCCGCGCTGCCGTCCGCACCGACGACCGCACGGGCCAGGACCGTCTCGCCGCCGGACAGCACCACGGCCACCGTACGACGGTCGGGCACGGCCGGGCCGTGCTGCTCGACGCGCGCCACAGCCGCCCCGTGCGCAGTTCGGCACCCGCCTTCTGCGCCTCCTCGACCAGCCCCGCATCGAACTCCGAGCGGTTGATCAGCCCGAAGAGCATGCGCTTGGACCGGCGGGTCCGGGTCAGCTTCCCGTTGAGCGAGAACGTCACCGCATGGATCCGGTCCCGCAGGGCAGTTCGAACCCGGCGGCAGCGCATCACGCGAATGCCCGATGATCCCACCGCCACAGGTCTTGTACCGGGGCAGTTCCGCTTTCTCCAGCAGCAGCACCGGCGGCCTGCGACGGCTGCCGCGTACGCCGCACAGGCTCCGGCCGGACCCGCGCCGACTACCACGACGTCCCATACCGACGACTCTTCCGGCTCATGTCCGGCGTCTGCGTTCTCGCTGCTCACGATGTGCTTCTGCTCCTGATCCGACCAGTGGCCCAACTGCTCACGGCATCCTACGGCGCGTTGCGACCGGAACCCGCTGTGGGAGGATCGGCCATGTTTTGTCGTACATGTGACGTCGCACCCATGGCGTCACCCATGGTCGCGTATACAGCGCACCACAGATCTAACGTCGTACCCGCCAGGAGCGTGCCCATGACCGCCCGTCCGATTTCCGAGACCGTCGCTTCGCTGATGCCCCGTGCCAAAGCAGAGCTGGCCGAACTGGTGGCCTTCCAGTCGGTGGCGGATCCCGCACAGTTCCCGAGGAGCGAGTGCGAGGCCGCGGCCGGATGGGTCGCCGACGCTGCGCGCCGAGGACTTCCAGGATGTCGCTCTGCTCGACACCCCGACGGCAGCCAGTCCGTCTACGGCTTCCTTCCGGGCCGGCCGGGGCGCCGACCGTCCTGCTGTACGCGCACTACGACGTGCAGCCGCCGCTGGACGAGTCCGGCTGGCTCTCCCCGCCGTTCGAGCTGACCGAGCGGGACGGCCGTTGGTACGGCCGGGGCGCCGCCGACTGCAAGGGCGGCTTCATCATGCATCTTCTGCGCTGCGCGCCCTCAAGGCGAACGGCGGCGTCCCGGTCTCCGTCAAGATGATTGCCGAGGGCTCGGAGGAGCAGGGCACCGGCGGGCTGGAGCGGTACGCCGAGGCCAACCCGCGCTCCTCGCGGCGGACACGATCGTCATCGGTGACACCGGCAACTTCCGGGTCGGGCTGCCCACCGTGACCTCGACACTGCGCGGCATGACGATGCTGCGGGTAAGACTCGACACCCTCGAAGGCAACCTGCACTCGGGGCAGTTCGGTGGCGCCGCCCCGGACGCCCTGGCCGCGATGATCGCACTGCTGGCATCACTGCGCGCCGAGGACGGCACGACGACGGTCGACGGACTGGTCACGGACGCCGAGTGGGACGGACTGCAGTATCCGGAGGCCGAGTTCCGCAAGGACGCGAAGGTCCTCGACGGCGCCGGGCTGATCGGCACGGGTACGGTAGCGGACCGGATCTGGGCACGGCCCGCCGTGACCGTCATCGGCATCGACTGTCCTGCGGTGGTCGGTGCGACTCCGTCGGTGCAGGCGAGCGCCCGTGCACAGATCAGCCTGCGGGTACCGCCGGGCCAGGACGCCGCCGAGGCAACGAAGCTGCTGACCGCCCATCTGAAGTCGCACGCCCGTGGGCGCCCGGTCTCGGTGGAGCAGATCGGCCAGGGCCAGCCGTTCCGCGCCGACTTGACCAGCCCGGCGTACACCTCGATGGCGGACGCCATGCGTGCCGCCTACCCGGGTGAGGAGATGCAGGCGTCGGGGATGGGCGGCTCGATCCCGCTCTGCAACACCCTCTCGAAGCTCTACCCCGGGCGGAGATCCTGCTCATCGGCCTGAGCGAGCCGGAGGCACAGATCCACGCGGTGAACGAGAGCGTGTCCCCCAGGAGCTGGAGCGCCTCTCGGTGGCCGAAGCGCTGTTCCTGCGGAACTACGCGGAGTCCAGGAAGGACTGAGGGCCCTCTCCTGGCCGTACGCGCTGAGCGAACGCTGCCAGGAGCAGACCGTCCGTGCGCCGGCCCTCCGGCTGTGCGACGTTCGCCGCATGGAGCTCGTCGAGGTACTCCCCAGTTGCACATGTTCCGTTTCCCGATCGGTCAGGCCTATCTCTGGCGTGACGGCACGGAGCTCACCCTGATCGACGCCGGAGACGTAAATGCGGCGCCCGCGATCGAGGCCGCGGTCCGCGGCCTCGGTCTGGACCCGGCCCGGATCGCCCGTATCGTCCTCACCCACGGCCACCGCGACCATTACGGCGCGGCCGGGAGCTCGCGGACCGCTACCGCGCCGACATCCTGGCCCACCGGCTCGACGCCCCGGTGATCCGGGGCGAGGAGTCGGTGCCCGATCCCGTGCTCCTCGACTGGGAGCTCCCGCTCTACGAGCACGCGCTCACCGTCCCGCCGGCACCGCCCACCCGGGTCGACCGTGAACTGGCGGACGGCGATGAGCTCGCGTTCGGGGACGGCGCCCGGGTGATCCACTCCCCGGCCACACAGATGGCTCCATCGGCATCCATCTGCCCGCCACGGCGTGCTGTTCACCGGTGACTGCGTGGCCGGCGCGGGGCAGGTGATGCCCGGAGTCTTCAATGTCGACAGAGAGCAGGCCCTGGCATCAGTACGACGTCTGGCCTCGCTCGGCCCCGATGTCGTCTGCTTCGGTCAGGGTGACCCGCTCACCGTCGACGCGGCCGCTGCGCTGAAGGCCGTCGCCGCAGGATGAGACGTGGCAGGAGAGTTGCTCACCCGACCGGCACCCCGGCCTCCAGATTGAGCACGATGGAACGCTCACGGGCCCGCAGCGCCCAGCGTAGCCGCTCGTAGCGCGTGGGCGGCAGCAGCGCTGCCGCCTCCTTCTCGGTGACGAACCGCCAGCCGCGCAGTTCCGAACCGGGCAGCAGCAGCCGGGTGGCCTCCTCGCGGCTCAGCACCCCGCCGTCGAAGAGGAGCGCAGTCCGCCGTAGGCGGGCGGCTGTGGCGACTCCCAGTCGACCACCAGGAGTTTCGGCATCCGGTCGAGGCAGAGCCCCAGCTCCTCAGCGACTTCCCGGATACCGGCCTGTGCCGGTGCCTCGCCCGCCTCCACCACTCCGCCGGGGAACTCCCAGCCCGGCTTGTAGGTCGGGTCGACGAGCAGCACGCGGTCCTGTCCGTCGAAGAGCAGGACCCCGGCGGCGATGGTCTCCGCGGTCGGCTCGGGCGTCTGGACGATCTCGCACTCCCCTGCCGTGCCGGTGCGCACGGCGTCCGCGATCCGCTCGGCCGTCTCATACGGGGTCAGAGCCGTGGTGTCGATGGTGTGGGCGTCCGCGGTGATCCACTCGGTCGCCGCCCGGTAGGGCTCGATGTGTTCGTAGGCCCACTGCCGGATCCGCTCGCCACGTCCGGGATCGTCAGCGAACTCCTCCCGGCCGGCTATTCGTCTACGCAGGATCGTTTCGTCAGGTGCGAGCAGTACATGACGCACCGGAATGCGCCGGGCGGCGAGCCCGCCGAAGATCTCATCACGGTACTCCTGCCTCAGCAGCGTCATCGGCACCACGAGAACCCGGGCAGCTCCGCGAGAAGAGCGGCTGCCGTGTCCACCACAAGCCGCCGCCACATCGGCAGGTCCTGGAAGTCGGTCACTTCGGCGAGCTTCTTCTGGGGCAGCAGATGACGCAGTCCCTCACCGACCAGTTCGGGGTCGTAGAAGGTGCTGTCCGGGATCAGATCGATCAGTTCGTACGCGGCGCTGGTCTTGCCCGCACTGAACGCACCGTTGATCCAGACGATCACGGTTCCCCTCTTCCGTAGCCCCTGAGGCTTGCCCGCAACACCCTGCCGCGGAAACCCCACCATGGCGATGCTGTTGCAGAGACCTTGCCACCGGGTGCCCGGCCGGGGCCGTCCCTGATGCACGAGGGCCGCCGCCGGGTCTCATGATCGGCCCCGGCGTCGTCAGGTGCGGCTACTGCGTGGCCACGGCCCGTACGCCTTTCTTCCGGGGCGGACGGCCGAGGCCGCCGCTGCCGCACCCACCAGGCCGGCATCGGTGCCCATGACAGCAGGGGCCACGGTGAGCTGCTGGACGAAGGAGAGCGTGGCGTAATCGCGCAGCGACCTGCGCAGCGGCGCGAAGAGCACGTCGCCGGCCCCTGCCACTCCCCGCCGATCACCGCGATATCGATGTCGGCCAGGGTGGCGGTGGCGGCGATTCCGGCCGCCAGCGCCTGGGCGGCCCGCTCGTACGAGGCGATGGCGGCGGGTTGCCCGCACGCGCGGCGGCGGCCACAGCGGCCGCTGTGGCATCACCGTCGGCGGCCGGAGTCCAGCCGCTCTCCAGCGCCCGCCGCGCGATGTTCGGTCCGCTGGCGATGCGCTCGACGCAGCCGCGTGCGCCGCACGGGCACAGGTCGCCGTCCAGGTCCACGCTGATGTGGCCGATGTGCCCTGCGTTGCCCGAGGGGCCCGGGTGCAGCTTTCCGTTGAGGACCAGGCCGCCGCCGACACCCGTGGAGACGACCAGGCAGAGCGCGTTGTCATATCCGCGGGCGGCACCCAGCCAGTGTTCGGCCGCGGTCATCGCGACCCCGTCGCCCACCAGCGTGACAGGCAGCCCGCCCGTGGCCACGCTCACCCGCTCCACCAGGGGAAGCTCCGCCATCCCGGGACGTTGACCGGGCTGACCGTGCCGGCCGTGGCATCCACCGGTCCGGCGCTGCCGATCCCGACCGCGCGCGTCCTGCCCCACAGGGGCGAGGCCATGAGCTCGGCCAGAACGCCGGTCACGGCCCCATCACCGTTTCGGCACCCTGCGTCGCCGGCGTCGGCTGCTGCGCCCGTACGAGGAGGGTCCCGCCTCCGTCCACCAACGCGCCGGCGATCTTGGTGCCGCCGATGTCAAGCGCTGCGACGAGGTCGGTATACATCGGTGTGGCTCTCCGGGTGGGTGAGGTAGGGACCTGTGGGTTCGATCAAACAGTCTGCCTAGTCTGTATTCTCTTGACAACGTTGTCCAGGGCCTATGCTCGACGCCACGGTCTCCGGTCGCTCCACGGCACCTGCCACAACACCTGCCGGAACCATCCGCACCCGACGACAGGACAGTGCACAGTGGCCGAGACCGCCCGTCATCCCGAGCCCCGCTACGGCAACCGGCCGACCATGAAAGATGTGGCAGCGCGCGCCGGAGTGGGCCTCAAGACGGTCTCCCGGGTGGTGAACAGCGAACCCGGCGTCACACCCGACACCGAACGCCGCGTCCAGGAGGCGATCGAGTCCCTCGGCTTCCGCCGAAACGACAGCGCGCGCGTCCTGCGCAAGGGCCGCACCGCCTCCATCGGCCTCGTCCTGGAGGACCTCGCAGACCCTTCTACGGCCCGCTGAGCCGCGCTGTCGAGGAAGTGGCCCGCGCCCACGGCGCGCTGCTGATCAACGGCTCCAGCGCCGAGGACCCGGAGCGCGAGCAGGCTCGTACTCGCGCTCTGCGCCCGCCGCGTGGACGGTCTGATCGTGATCCCCGCGGGTGACGACCACCGCTATCTGGAACCGGAGATAAAGGCAGGCATCGCCACCGTCTTCGTCGACCGCCCGGCGGGACATGTCGATGCCGACATGGTCCTCTCGGACAGCTTCGGCGGAGCCCGCGAGGGTGTCACCCACCTGATCGCGCACGGCCACCGCAGGATCGGCTTCATCGGCGACCAGCCGCGCATCTTCACCGCGAAGGAGCGGCTGCGCGGCTACCACACGGCCATGACGGACGCCGGGATCACGGTCGAGGACTCCTGGGTCTCCCTGGGCCCGACCGGCCCCGCCGGGTCAGGACCGCGGCGGAGACCATGCTGGCAGGCCCGGAACCCGTCACCGCGCTCTTCGCCGGCAACAACCGAGTGACCGTCACGGCGGTACGTGTCCTGGCCGAGTGCGACCGCCGGATCGCCCTGGTCGGTTTCGACGACATCGAACTGGCCGATCTGCTGGGCATCACCGTGATCTCACAGGACGCCGCGGCTGTCGGCCGCACAGCGGCCGAACACCTCTTCCGCCGCCTGGACGGCGCCGGCGGCGCCCTGCCCGGGTGGAGCTCCCGACCACCCTGATCCCCGCGGCTCGGGAGAGCTGCCGCCCGCCTGAGCCCGCGAGGCGCCTTCCTAGGGTGCGGTCACCGTCAGCCCGCCGCGGCGCGGGATGCGAAGGCGTCGAGGTCCGCGCGGGTCAGGCCGGTGAGCCGGGCGACCTCCGCGCTGTCCAGGGCGCCGCAGTCGATGCCGCGCAACAGATAGCCGCTGAGCGCCTTGGCGGTGGCGGGCTCGTCCATGACGTCGCCGCCGGCCTTGGCCACGTACGCCGCCAGGCGGGCCGCTGCCTGATCCAGGCCCTCACGGTAGAACGTGTAGACGGCCGCGTAACGGGTGGGCAGGTGGCCCGGGTGCATGTCCCAGCCCTGGTAGTACGCACGGGCCAGAGCGCGGCGGGTGAGGCCGTAGTGGAGGCGCCAGGCCTCGTGGACCTTGGGGCTGGCGCCGACGGGCAGCACATTGGTGGAACCGTCGCAGACACGGACACCAGTGCCCGCCGCGGCCACCTGCATGACGGCCTTGGCGTGGTCGGCTGCCGGGTGGTCGCTGGCCTGGTAGGCGGCGCTGACGCCGACGCAGGCGCTGTAGTCGAAGGTGCCGTAGTGCAGGCCGGTCGCCCGGCCCCGGGCGGCATCGATCATCCGGGCCACCGCGGCGGTGCCGTCGGCGGCGAGAATTGACTGGCTGGTCTCGATCTGGATCTCGAAGCCGAGCCGGCCGTCCGGCAGGCCGTGAGCCCTCTCGAAGGCCTCGAGCAGCCGGACGAAGGCCGTGACCTGTTCGGGGTACGTCACCTTGGGCAGCGTCAGCACGAGTCCGTCGGGAAGCCCGCCGGCCTCCATCAGGCCGGTGAGAAAGATGTCCGTGGTCCGGATGCCCCGGTTCCGTACGGCGGACTCCATGCACTTCATCCGGATGCCCATGTACGGGGCCGCGGTGCCGTCCCGGTACGCCTGGGAGACCAGCCGGGCCGCACGGGCGGCGGCCTCGTCCTCCTCGGCGTCCGGGCGTGGGCCGTAGCCGTCCTCGAAGTCGATGCGCAGGTCCTCGACCGGCTCGCGCTCCAGCTTGCGCGTACGCGGTCGTGGACGGGCCCTGCGAGCTCCGCCGGGATGCCGAGGACAGCGGCGAAGGAAGCGGCGTCGGGGGCGTGCTCGTCGAGGGCCCGCAGCGCCTGGTCGCCCCAGGAGCCAATGGTGCCGGCGGTGAAGGCATCGCCGGGGACATAGACCGTGTGGACGGGCTGGCGGGTGCCCGGTCTCCCGGGTACCGGCGGGCGAGTTCGGCGTCCACCGACGTGAGGGAGGCACTGATCTCGTCGCTGACCGTACCGGCGAGGCTCGTTGCCACCTTCTCCTGCTGACTCATTCCCGTACCCTCCACGCTCTCATCATTTCCGCTTCCCGGAATCAATAATCCGCATAGTGAAGTTATAAGGCGGTCGGACCTGCGTCAATGGTGATCGGAACGGTCCGGGGCCGCGCGGTGAGAACACCACGCGGCCCCGGACCGTCGAGCGGGTACAACTCCCGGCGGGTCAGCCCTTGCGGGTCTTGACCTCGTCGGTCAGCTGCGGGACGACCGCGAAGAGGTCGCCGACGACGCCGTAGTCGACGAGGTCGAAGATCGGCGCCTCGGCGTCCTTGTTGATCGCGACGATCGTCTTGGACGTCTGCATGCCGGCCCGGTGCTGGATCGCGCCGGAGATGCCCGAGGCGATGTACAGCTGCGGGAGACCGACTTACCGGTCTGGCCGACCTGACTGGCGTGCGGGTACCAGCCGGCGTCGACCGCGGCACGCGAGGCACCCACGGCCGCGCCGAGCGAATCGGCGAGGGCCTCGATGACGGAGAAGTTCTCCGCACCGTTGACACCACGGCCGCCGGAAACGACGATCGCGGCCTCGGTCAGCTCCGGGCGGCCGGTCGACTCGCGCGGGGTACGGGAGAGGACCTTGGTACCGGTGGCCTTCTCGGAGAACGAGACGGACAGGGACTCGACGGCACCCGCGGCGGGGCGGCCTCGACAGCGGCCGAGTTCGGCTTGACCGTGATGACCGGGGTCCCCTGGAGACGCGGGACTTGGTGGTGAAGGAGGCGGCGAACGCGGACTGCGTCGCGACCGGACCCTGGTCGCCGGCTTCCAGGTCGACGGCGTCGGTGATGATGCCCGAGCCGATACGGACCGCGAGGCGGGCCGCGACCTCCTGGCCTCCGCCGAGGGAGCAGCACGGCGGCCGGGAAACGGCCTCGTAGGCGGCCTGGAGCGCGTCCACCTTCGGTACGACGAGGTAGTCGGCGAACTCCGGCGCGTCGGCGGTCAGGATCTTCACCGCGCCGTGCTCGGCGAGCACGGCGGCGGTGTCGGCCGCCCCGTTGCCGAGGGCGACGGCGACGGGCTCGCCGATGCGGCGGGCCAGCGTCAGCAGCTCCAGGGTGGGCTTGCGGACGGCACCGTCCACGTGGTCGACATAGACGAGAACTTCAGCCATGGGACTTCAATCTCCTGCGTGCGAAGTAGGCGTGGGCGTAGCGGGAAGGGGCGGTGCTCAGATGAACTTCTGGCCCGCGAGGAACTCGGCCAGCTGCTTGCCGCCCTCGCCCTCGTCCTGACGATCGTGCCCGCCGTGCGGGCCGGACGCTCCGCCGCGGAGTCCACCGCGGTCCAGGAACCCTCCAGGCCGACCTCGTCCGCCTCGATCTCCAGGTCCTCCAGGTCGAAGGACTGAACCGGCTTCTTCTTCGCCGCCATGATGCCCTTGAAGGACGGGTAGCGGGCCTCGCCCGACTGGTCCGTCACGGACACGACGGCCGGCAGGGACGCCTCGAGCTGCTCGCTCGCGGAGTCTCCGTCACGACGGCCCTTGACGGTGCCGTCCTGTACGGAGACCTCGGAAAGGAGCGTGACCTGCGGGACGCCCAGACGCTCGGCCAGAATCGCCGGCAGCACACCCATGGTGCCGTCGGTGGAGGCCATACCGGCGATGACCAGGTCGTAACCGGTCTTCTCGATCGCCTTGGCCAGCACCAGCGAGGTACCCATCACGTCGGTGCCGTGCAGGTCGTCGTCCTCGACGTGGACGGCCTTGTCGGCGCCCATCGACAGCGCCTTGCGCAGCGCGTCCTTGGCATCCTCGGGGCCCACCGTCAGCACGGTGATCTCCGCGTCGTCCGCCTCAGCGGCGATCTGCAGTGCCTGCTCGACCGCATACTCGTCCAGCTCCGACAGCAGACCGTCGACATCGTCACGGTCCAGGGTCAGGTCATCGGCGAAGTGCCGGTCGCCGGTGGCGTCGGGCACGTACTTCACACAGACAACGATCCTCAAGCTCACGCCGGCTCTCCTACTGCATCGTCTTTTCTGGGCTGCCTTGTTGCACGCAGCATAGGCGCCTTATGGGGCGGTTTCCGGTCGGGTCGACCGATGCTCCGAGCGAAATATTACTCGCCAGTACATCCAGTGTTTTACCCATAAGCAAGCGCTTGGAACTGTGACGTTGCCAACGCGCCCCACCCGTCCGGCACCTGCTTCCCGTCAGTCTCGCAGAGCGGTGAAACGACCCTGGTGATAGACCAGCGGCCGACCGCCGCCCGCGGGTCTCCGGCGATTGCCTCAGCGATCACGATGTGATGGTCCGCGGCCGGGATCCGGGCCACGACACGGCAGACCAGCCAGGCGAGCACACCGTCCAGCAGAGGCACGCCTTCCGGCCCGCTGCGCCAGCCGGTGGAGGGGCCGAACCGGTCGGCGCCGCTGCGGGCGAAGGTGGCTGCCAGCTCCTGCTGCCGCTCACCGAGTATGTGTACGCCGACGTGTCCGGCTTCGGCCACCACGGGCCAGCTGGATGACGAGGTGCCCACACCGAAGGAGACGAGGGGCGGTTCGGCGGCGACCGAATTCAGCGAGGTGGCGGTGAATCCGACCGGATGCTCACCGGTCGCGGTGATCACCGCGACGCCCGCGGCATGCTGGCGGAAAACCGAGCGCAGGAGTTCGGGCGATGCCGTCCGGGAGTCGCCGAGTTCGGGCGATGCCGTCCGGGAGTCGCCGAGTTCGGGCGATGCCGTCATGAAAACATTCCTTCTGCGAGTCAGGCGTAGGGTGTGCGGGCACTCGGGCACCCGGACAGCGCGCACTCGTACTCCGCTCGAGGTCCACATGGACTCGGCCGTGGAGAAGGATTTCTGGCGGCATAACGTCAGACTGACGATGCGTGGTGGGTGCAGTCAAGCGGGTCCCGAGATCTGCGAGATGCATCACGACCCGTCACATCGCCTGCCCCAGCGCCGCGACGACGTCAGCCGTACGCGGCTGTCCGGCGGCACGGCGGACGATCCGGCCGGCTGCGTCGAGCACCAGAACGGTCGGGGTCCGGGTGATGGCGAGCTGCCGCACCAGGGCGAGACGGTCCTCGGCATCGATCTCGATGTGGGCGACGCCGTCGACCATGCCCGCCACCCGGCCAGGGTGCGGCGAGTGGCACGGCAGGGCTGACAGAACGCGCTGGAGAACTGCACGAGCGTGGCCCGCTCCCCAGTTCCGCACCGAGCCGGTCCGCGTCCAGCGTGCCTTCGACGGGCTGCCCGTCCATCTGCTGCCTCCCTCACAGAGCCCTGCGCAAAGGGTCAGCACCGGGCAGCGGTATTACATTCCCGATGACATTCCGGAGGTTCTACGTGACGAGAATCTCGCGCCCCGAGCCCGCCGGGGCTGGCCACGGCGTCGCACATGGGGCACCATCGCCACAATGCCGAAAACCTACGGCTGCGTAACTTCCGCCGGGAGAACCCTCCCCAGGCACTGAAGAAGGGTCTTCATCCAGATGGCAGAACTCGTCTATCGGCCGGTCATCGGCGCCGCTCGCACGCTGTTCAAGGCGCTCGACCTGAAGATCGACACTCAGGGTTCGGAGCACATCCCGAAGACCGGTGGAGCGGTACTGGTCAGCAACCACATCAGCTATCTGGACTTCATCTTCACCGGCCTCGGCGCGCTGCCGCAGAAGCGGCTCGTCCGCTTCATGGCGAAGGAGTCGGTCTTCCGGCACAAGATCTCCGGACCGCTGATGCGGGGCATGAAGCACATCCCGGTCGATCGTAATCAGGGCGAGGACGCCTACGCTCACGCGCTCAAGTCGCTGCGCTCCGGTGAGATCATCGGCGTGTTCCCCGAGGCGACCATCTCCCCTCCTTCACCCTGAAGAGCTTCAAGTCGGGCGCCGCCCGGCTGGCCCAGGAGGCCGGGGTGCCGCTGATCCCGATGGCGCTGTGGGGCACCCAGCGCCTGTGGACCAAGGGCCGGCCCGCAACTTCGGGCGCAGCCACATCCCGGTCACCATCCGCGTAGGGGAGCCCGTGGAGGCGCCTGCGGACCAGTACGCGGGCGCGATCACCCGGCGGCTGCGTGAGCGCGTTCAGGAACTGCTCGAAGCGGCGCAGCGCGCCTATCCCGTACGTCCGAAGGACGCGGCCGATACCTGGTGGGTCCCGGCCCATCTCGGCGGCACCGCCCCGACGCCCGCAGAGGTCCGCGAGCACGGCTGAACCGCCCGGCGACAGGCGCCGGCACACGGCACCGTCAACGACGCGAATGCGGCCGACCGGAGTGAGCAATCCTCCCGGTCGGCCGCATTCCTGCGTGCCGCGCTACCTGGCCATCTCTTCCTTGATGGCCTGTACGAACGAGTCGACGTCGTCCTCGGTGGTGTCGAAGGCGCACATCCAGCGGACGTCCCCGGCCGCCTCGTCCCAGAAGTAGAATCGGAAGCGCTTCTGCAGCCGCTCACTCACATCGTGCGGCAGCCGGGCGAAGACGGCGTTGGCCTGCACGGGGTGGAGGATCTGCACCCGTCCACCGCGCGGACGCCCTCGGCGAGCCGCTGGGCCATGGCATTGGCGTGGCGGGCGTTGCGCAGCCAGAGGTCGCGCGACAGCAGGGCCTCCAGCTGGACCGAGACGAACCGCATCTTGGAGGCGAGCTGCATCGAGAGCTTGCGCAGATGCTTCATCGCACGGACTGAGTCCGGGTTGAGGACGACGACGGCCTCACCGAAGAGCGCACCGTTCTTGGTGCCCCGAAGGAGAGGACGTCCACCCGACCGTGTTGGTGAACGTGCGCATCGGCACGTCCAGCGACGCAGCCGCATTGGCTATCCGGGCGCCGTCGAGATGGACCTTCATGCCCAGCTCATGGGCGTGCTCGCAGATGGCACGGATCTCGTCGGGTGTGTAGACGGTCCCCAGCTCGGTGTTCTGGGTGATCGAGACGACCTGCGGCATCGCACGGTGCTCGTCGTCCCAGCCGAAAGCCTGCCGGTCGATGAGCTCCGGCGTCAGCTTGCCGTCCGGGGTCGGCACGGTGAGCAGCTTCAGTCCGCCCATCCGCTCCGGCGCACCGCCCTCGTCCACATTGATGTGCGCGGACTCGGCGCAGATCACGGCACCCCAGCGGTCGGTCAGCGCCTGGAGGGCGACGACGTTGGCGCCGGTGCCGTTGAAGACCGGGAAGGCCTCAGCGGTGGGCCCGAAATGGCTGTGCATGACCCGCTGGAGATGTCCGGTAGTCGTCCTCGCCGTAGGCGGTCTGATGACCACCGTTGGCGAGGGCGAGGGCTGCCAGGACTTCCGGGTGCGCGCCGGCGTAGTTGTCACTGGCGAAACCGCGTACCTGCGGATCGTGATGACGTCGCGCGTCGGTCGTTACGGTTGCGGGTCAGCCACAGGCGCTTTCCGTTCACTTCGGCGGCGGGCTTGTCCCAGACACCGGCTACGGCATCGGCCAGTTCCTTGACGTCGGTGAAGCCCGCGAATTTCGCATTGGGCGCTCGGCGCGCATCGCGTCGTGCACCAGTGCCTTGACAACCAGGATCGCAGCCGCGGACCTGGGGCCGTCCTCGCCCCGCCTTGCGGAAGGCGTCGCCCAGAGCCAGTGTCCAGGCCTCGGCCGCTGCCTTGAAGCCGCGTAGGCGGCGTTGCCCGCGGTGGGTTTACTCGCTCCGGCCGCGCTGATCAACAGATAGCGGCCACGGTCACTGCGCTGCAGGACGTCCTGGAAAGCGAGCGAGGTGGACTGGACAGTGCGGATCAGCAGCTTCTCCAGAAAATCCCAGTCGGCGAGGCTGGTTTCGGCGAAGGTGGAGCTACCCCGCCAGCCGCCGACGAGATGCACCAGACCGTCGACCCGGCCGAATTCCTTCTCCGTCTTGGCCGCCCACTCCCGGGCCGCGCCCAGGTCGGACAGGTCGACGATGTCTCCGGTGACGGACGCACCGCCGTGGGCGTACCGCGCCGCGTCGACCGCCTCGGCCAGCCGCTCCGGATGGGAGTCGGACCCGACCACGACCGCGCCTGCCTCGGCGAGCCTCAGCAGCGTCGCCCGGCCTGCCGGTCCCGCCGCCCCGGCCACCGCGACCACCGCGCCTTCCAGCGCACCGCTCCCGCTGCCCCTACCGTTTCCGTTCATGGCCACCGCCTCCTCAGACCCAGCGCTCACGCGGTTGCCTGCTCGGCATTTGCTGCAGTGATCCCCTGGGTGGAGGCGATCACTTTCTTCAGCTTTTGGAGAGCGCCTCATAGAACATGCTCAGCGGAAACTCATCCGGAAGCACGTCGTCTACGAGTTTACGGGGCGGCTGGTTCAGGTCCAGTGCGTCCGGACCCTTGGCCCAGCGGGAACCGGGGTGCGGGCGAGATACGTCGCGACCAAGTCGTACGCGGCGAACCAGTGGACCAGCTTGGGGCGGTCGATGCCGTCGCGGTAGAGCTTTTCGATCTCGGCGCAGAGCTGGGTGGTGACCTGGGGCCAGCTCCCAGTCGATCGTGAGCGTGTTGTCCGTCCAGCGGACGACATCGTGCTTGTGCAGGTACGCGAAGAGGAGCTGGCCGCCGAGCCCGTCGTAGTTGCGGTTGCGCTCGCCGGTGACGGGGAAGCGGAACATCCGGTCGAAGAGCACGGCGTACTGCACGTCACGGCCCTGTCCGAAGCCGTCGGCCTCCAGCTTCACCGCCTCCTTGAAGGCGGTGAGGTCGCAGCGCAGCTCCTCCAGGCCGTACATCCAGAACGGCTGCCGCTGTTTGATCATGAAGGGGTCGAACGGCAGGTCGCCGTGGCTGTGGGTGCGGTCGTGGATCATGTCCCAGAGCACGAAGGCCTGCTCGCAGCGCTGCTGGTCGCCGATCATCTCGTGGATGTCCTCGGGCAGCTCAAGGCCCAGGAGGTCCACGGAGGCCTCGGTGACACGGCGGAAGCGAGCCGCCTCACGGTCGCAGAAGATACCGCCCCAGCTGAAGCGTTCAGGAGCCTCGCGCACCGCGATGGTCTCGGGGAAGAGCACCGCCGAGTTGGTGTCGTACCCGGAGGTGAAGTCCTCGAAGGTGATGCCGCAGAACATGGGGTTGTCGTAGCGGGTGGCTTCGAGGTCGGCGAGCCAATCGGGCCAGACCATGCGCAGCACGACCGCTTCGAGATTGCGGTCCGGGTTGCCGTTCTGCGTGTACATGGCGAATACGACCAGGTGCTGCAGACCGTCGGCACGGTCCTTGGCCGGCTGGAAGGCGAGCAGGGAGTCGAGGAAGTCCGGGACGCCGAAGCCGTCCGCGGCCCAGCGGCGCAGGTCCGGGACGAGGGCGCGGTGGTAGGCCTCGTCGTGCGGGAGCAGTGGTGACAGCTCCTCGACTGCGGCGATCACCCGGTCGACCGCCGCCGTGGCCGTCTCGGGCGACGGGGCCCCGTCGGCCTCGAAGTCGACCGAGCCGTCCTTCGACTGCCAGGGGCGGATCTCCTCCACGGCGCTCTTGAGCACAGGCCAGGCCGCATGCTCGACCACCCGCTGGCCAGTAGCAACGGCACCTATTGCGGTGTTGTGCTCAAGAATTTCCGTCATAACACTTCCTCCACGGGAGAACCTCGCGTCAAGCAACCGTATCCATGTCTGACTCCTCCGGACAAGTGGGGCCCTGGAAATTATCCTGCCTACCCTCCTTGTCGCCGCTTTTTCCTGTGCCGCATCCTCGCGACGCCTTCTTCCATCGAGTGCGCGGGACAGTGGCCATCCTGCGCGCGGGAGCGCCACCCTGTGGTAGGAGCAGCGTCGGGGTCGACGACGGAAGAGGGATTGCCTTGACTTTTTCACCATCGGTCATCGCGGAGTCATGGGTGTCGAGCCGGAGAACACCCTGCGTTCCTTCGTCCGTGCCGAGCAGGCCGGCATGGACGCGATCGAACTGGATCTGCATCTCAGCAAGGACGGCGCGCTCGCCGTGATGCACGACTCCGCGGTGGACCGTACGACGGACGGCAAGGGCCCATCGCCGAGAAGACACTCGCGGAGCTGCGCGAGCTGGACGCCGGGCAGGGTGAGCGGGTGCCCGTTTTCGAGGAGGTGCTCGATGCGGTCGGCTCGCCCATCCAGGCCGAGATCAGGACGTGGCCGCGGCGCGCGCGCTGGCGGAGGTCATGCTGCGGCGGGATCTGGCGGGCCGGGTGGAGGTGTCGTCGTTCCACGACGAGGCGGTCGCCGAGATCGCCCGGCTGGTGCCGGGGTGCGGACCGCGCTCATCGCCAGTCGCTGGGGCAGTGATGTGGTGGACCGCGCGATCGCGGTGGGCGCGGCGACGCTGGCGCTGAACATCCGCCGGCTCACTCTGGAGGTCGTCGAACAGGCACACCACCAGGACCTGAAGGTGCTCGGCTGGGTGGTGAACACCCAGGACCACCTGCGTCTGGTGCGCGCGCTCGGGCTGGACGGCGCGACCACGGACTATCCCGAGATCCGCCGGGCCGGCCGCTTCACCGCCTGAGCGGCCTACAGGGCCTTGACCAGCAGCTCGAAGGCGAGGCCCGCGCGCTGCGGAATTCCGAAGCGCTCGTCGCCGTACGGGAAGGGCGTCAGCTTGCCCGTACGGCGATAGCCTCGCCGCTCGTACCAGGCGATCAGCTCGTCACGGACGGAGATGACCGTCATATGCATCTCGCTCACGCCCCAGGCCTCCCGGACCGTGCTTTCGGCCTCCGCGATGATCACCTTGCCGAGACCCGCGCCCTGCAGTTCGGGCCGGACCGCGAACATGCCGAAGTAGGCGGCCGTGCCCCGGTGCTCCAGCTGGCAGCAGGCGATCAGCTCGCCGTCGCGCTCGACCGCGAGCAGCCGCCCGAGGCGGCGGTGACCGCCTCGCGCACACCGTCCGGATCGGTCCGCTGCCCGTGGAGGATGTCCGCCTCGGTGGTCCATCCGGCCCGGCTGGAGTCGCCCCGGTAGGCGGACTGGATGAGCTGCACGAGGGCCGGTACGTCGTCCTCGGTCGCGTCGCGGAAGGTCAGCCTGCCTGAGTCGCGGGCCGGGGCGGTGTCCATGGTGATGCTCTCCGTTTCTCTGCTGCCGATGCTGTTGTTTCTGTTGTTGCTGCGCGACGGTGCTGAAGGTGCCGACGGTGCGCACGAGACTAACGCGGCCCGGACCGCCCCCGCAGGCCCCGGCGCGCTCCCTCGTACCTCAAATGCGCCGGGTAGGGCCGCCCGGACCGGGGCATCGACTAGGCGACACCGGCGTCGTACGCCGTGGGGAGGTTCGCTGTGCACGGACCGGCGTTGCCCGGCTGGCTGCTGATGGTGCTGTGCGGGGTGACAGGTGCGTACTGCCTGCTGCGCGCGCACAGCGGAGCGCAGGAGGAGCGCAGCACGGCGCGTGCGGAGGCGGTGATGGGCTTCGGCATGGCCGCGATGGCGGTGCCCGCGGCTCTGCTCACACCCTGCGTGGATATGGGTGGTGTATGCGGTGCTGTTCGGCGGGGCCGCGCTGCACGCGCTCTGGTTCGTCCGGCGACGCGGACACCATCTCCATCATCTGGTCGGCTCACTCGCGATGGTGTACATGACCGTGGTGATGGCGCCCGGCGTCGGTCAGGGAACCCATGGCGGCCACTCGGGCACGGGCTCGGGGCATCCGCCGGAGCCACGCAGGCCGCCGGTGGGATACCCGTGGTGACCGGGCTGCTGCTGGCGTACTACGCCCTGTACGTACTGCGGTCGGCGGGGCGGCTGGTCCCGGTGGCCGCTACCGCCGGAGGCCGGGGCAGCGCGATGGGCGGCGGCTCGGGCGCGTGTGCGCGCCCGAGATGGCGCTGGCCTGCCGTCTGACGATGGGGACGGCCATGTTCGCGATGCTGCTCACCCTGTGAGACGAAATCCCTCGCGCACCGTGTCGTATGTCACTGGAGGGCGCGCCCATACCCGTGGGTGGTGCGCCACTCATAGGCTGACGTCATGTTGGTCTCCCTCGTGCTGCTGCTGCTCGGTGCATTGGCTGCCGTCGTGACCCCGGGTCTGATGGCGCGGGCACAGTGGCCGGAGCGCGAGCCCGTGGTGGCGCTGTGGGTCTGGCAGTGCGCGGTGGCAGGGGTTCTGCTGTCCTTCGGGCTCTCCATGACCTTCAGCGCGGCCGCTGCCTGGCAGGCGGTCCGCGGGCATGTCTTCGCGCCCGCTCCGCATGCCGTGGTGGAGGCGTACGCCCTGGTGCGTACGGGCCGTGGTCGGCCGTCATCGCGGTGCTGCTGGCTCTCGGCGGTGTCTGGACGGCCGCCATGCTCGCACGGGAGATCCACCGGGGACATCTGCGCCGCAGGCAGCGCCGTACGGAACTGCTGGTCCGTTCGCCGCTCATGCCCGGCGAGGAGCCCGGCAGCGGCCGGCTCGTCGTGCTGGAGGGCGAGCGTCCCGATGCGTGGTGGCTGCCGGGCTCGGCTCCCCAACTCGTCATCACCACCGCGGCGCTGAGCCGACTGAAAGGCCGTCAGCTCGATGCCGTGCTGGCTCATGAGCAGGGGCACGCGCAGGCGCGGCACGACTGGCTGCTGAACTGTTCGGCCGCGCTGGCGACCGGGTTCCCGCAGATTCCGGTGTTCGCCGCATTCCGTGACGAGATGCACCGGCTTGTCGAGCTCGCCGCCGACGATGTGGCGTCACGGCGCTTCGGCCGCCTCACGATCGCGCTGGCACTGGTCGAACTCAACGAGGACCGGGGCGTGTTCGGCCCCTGCCCACGCCGGGGGCGCTCGTACCGCTCCGGGTGAACCGGCTGCTGGCCCCGGTGGACCGGCTGACAGCCGGCCGTCGGCTGCGGCTGACGGCCGCGGCGGCCATGGTGCCGGTCGTCCCCTGCTGGTGGCCTTCGTCCCGGGTCTCAGCGCGCTGGGATAGCCGGTTGCGTGACTCGTCCGCGAGGATCACCCCATGTACTCCCCGCTCCGCCCGTCGCCGGACCTCCCCGCACACCATGCCCGCCTCGTCCGGACGGGCATGGTGTGCGGCCCTGGCCGCCGTGCTCCTGGCTCTGGTCGCCGTGCGCTGGTCCCCCTGATGTCGCTGGACCGTACGGTCGCCAGGACCCTGCACCGGCAGGCGGTGACCGAGCCGGGTCTGGTCCACGTCAACCGGGTGCTGACCGACTGGGTCTGGGATCCCTGGACCATGCGCGCCCTGATCGCGGTGGCCGTGATCGTTCTGTGGTGGCGCGGGCACGGCTGACGGCCGCCTGGGTGGCCGCGACGAGCCTGCTGTCCGCCTTCGCCCAGCAGGGCCTGAAGGCTGCCGTGGACCGGGAGCGGCCCCAGTGGCCGGACCCGGTGGATTCGGCGCAGTACGCGGCCTTTCCGTCGGGCCACATGATGACGGCGGTGGTGACCTGCGGGCTGCTCCTCTGGGTGCTTCGTCTCCATGGCACGAGGCCGTTGATCCGGCACGCCGCGCTGGTGGTCACCGTGGTCTCGGTGGCCGGCGTGGGTTACACCCGGCTCTATCTGGGCGTGCACTGGATGAGCGACGTGCTGGGCGGTCTGCTGCTGGGGTGGCCGCAGTCACGTTCTCGATCATGGGATTCGGTGCTTTCCGTGTGCGTCCGGCAGGCGGAGGGACGGCCTTGCCCCGGCGTCCCTGAAGCGACGATGATCGGCTCATGCCGTTCCAGGGTGTGCTCTTCGACTCCTCCGGGACTCTCTTCCGCATTGAGCCGGTCCGGTCCTGGCTGCGTGCCGCGCTCGGAATGCGGGCGTGGCCGTCGGCCCGGCCGATTTCGAGCGGTACGTGCGGCAGCTGACGGCTGTCGGAGCCCTGCCGGGCGGCCCGCCCCGCAGCCGGTACCGCCGCACCTGGCCGCCGCGTACGGCGCCCGCGATGAAGTGCGGAGCTCCACCGCCAGGCGTACACCGGGCTGGCCCGCCAGGTGGACCTGCCCGACCCCGGTCTGTACGACGCCCTGTACACGCGTCACATGGCACCGTCCGCGTGGTGCCCCTACCCCGACGCTGCGCAGGTCCTGCGAGGTCTGCGCGAGAGCGGGATCGCCGTTGGTGTGGTCAGCAACATCGGCTGGGATCTGCGCCCTGTCTTCCGGGCACATGGTCTGGACGGGCTGGTGGAGGCATACGTCCTGTCCTTCGAGCACGGCGTCCAGAAGCCTGACCCGCACCTCTTCCGTACCGCCTGCACGCTCCTGGACCGGGATCCGGCCGATGTGGTGATGGTGGGTGACGACCGGCACGCGGACGGCGGCGCGGCGGCGGCGGGATGTGCGGTGCAATTCGTGGATCACCTGCCGGTCCAGGAGCGGCCGGATGGCCTGCGGGCGCTGGGGCTGGTTCCGCACACGCAGGGGAACGGCGGCCCGCACACGGAGTGATGCCCGGGCGCACGTGTGAGGGATGTCCCTGTCGCACAACGGGTCGATTCGCCGGACCTGGGCCTAGCCTTGTCGGTATGTCCCCGTCCCGGTCCCGATCCCCGCACTCACCCCGAGCCCCGCACTCACCCCGGCCCGCGCGTTCCGCCTCGGTCCTGAATGAGAAGATCCGGGCTCTGTGGCAGCGTTCGGGCGGTCTGTTGTCCCCGGACGACGAGGCGGAGTACCAGCGCCTGCTGGTGGAGTGGGCCGCGGCAGCGGGCACGGGCGTCAGCCCGGCTGTCTGAGGATCGGCGCCCGGCGCCGGCACGCCTGATTCCGGCGATCCCCGCGTCGCCGGATTCGGGCGAGCAACCCTGGCCGGGCCCGATGAGGGGATCAGCCGGAGTCCGCGCCGAACGGAGCTGGACCGGAGTCGGCCGACGCAGAGGTACAGCATGTCCCTGCACAGCTCATCGGTCAATGAATTCCTGCCGCGGGCAGCGAACGGAACGGACCCGCCGGGCTTGGAGCCGCCCGGCGGGGATGTGTGTTCCGTGCGTGGACGAACAGTCGGAGCTGCCCGGGATCAGCGCTCGAAGTAGTCCGGCTGCGTCTGCACGTTGAGCTCGCTCATGCGCACCTTCTTCGCCGGATCGGTTCGCCGGTCGTCGAGCCTGAGGACGTCGAAGCCCTTCGCGATGTCGTTGGAGTAGATGTGGCCGTTGTAGTAGTACGCCGACCACGGGCCGGCCGTGGTGACCTCGTCCGTGGAGACGGGGCCCCGCTCGAAGTACGCGATCTCCTTCGGCTTCGATGAGTCGGTGAAGTCCCACACGGAGATGCCGCCCTGGTACCAGGCCTGGACCATGAGGTCGCGGCCCTTGACCGGGATGATCGAACCGTTGTGTGCGACACAGACCTCGGTGTCGGCCTGCGGGCGGTCGATCTTGAAGTAGCTGCGGAAGACCAGCTTGCGGTGATCGCCCTTGCCTACGATGTCGTAGATGCCGTCGGCGCCGCGCTTCGGGCCGATCTCGTCGTTGCAGGTCGCCGCGCCGCCGCCGCCCAGCTCATCGGTGAAGACGACCTTGTCGGCCCGCTGGTTGAAGGTCGCCGAGTGCCAGAACGCGAAGTTCACGTTGTCCTGGACCCGGTCGATGATCTTCGGGTTCTCCGGGTCCTTGATGGAGAACAGCAGACCGTCGCCCATGCAGGCTCCGGCGGCCAGGTCCTTCGAGGGCAGCACGGTGATGTCGTGGCAGCCGGTGGTCTTGGAGACCCCGGGTTGTCGGGAGCACCCGGGTTCCCGCCGTCCGGAAGAGCACCGGGAAGTTCACGATCCGGGACTTCTCGGAGGCTGCGCGGCACCTTGATGACGGAGATCCCGTCGTGCGGCGGCTGGCAGTCCGGGAACGTCGCGCTCGGCGAGTACGACGAGACGTACACGTACACGTTCCTGCGCTCGGGAACGATCGTGTGGGTGTGCGAACCGCATGCGGTCTCGACGGCAGCGACGTACTGCGGGTTGCGCTTGTCACTGATGTCGAAGACCTTCATGCCCTCCCAGGAGGACTTCTCCGTGGCGGGCTGGGTGGTGCTGGCACATGAGTTGTCGCTGCGCGAGGAGTCGGTGGACAGGAACAGCAGGTTTCCCGATACCGAGATGTCGTTCTGCGAGCCGGGGCACAGGACCTGCGAGACGGTCCTCGGCTTCTTCGGGTTGCTGATGTCGAAGATCACGAAGCCGTCGTAGTTGCCGGCGTAGGCGTACTTCCCCTGGAAGGCCAGGTCCGTATTGGTCCCCTGGAGTGCGTCCTTGGGGACGTTGGCGAGGTGCTCGATGTTGTCGCTGTGGATTATTTCGTCCACGCCGGGTATCTCGCCGCTCTTGATGGCGGCCGCGGCTTCGGCCTTCTGGCTGGCTGAGACGCCGCCACGGGTAGCGGGAGCATCACCGGGTCGGGCGTCGCGGCCGCGGATCCGGCCGTCAGCAGAGTGGCGATCAGCCCGGCCGCGGCTGCCGCCACACCCAGACGTCTGCGCCGCACGCTGGTGGTGTGCAACGAGGTCACTGCATCCTCCTTGTGTCCATTCCCAGTTGAACCGTTCCTGAGACCCCGGCAGTATCGTCCCTCGCGTGTACACACCAACAGATGGAAACAGAGACGTAATAAAAATTCTTGATCATTGCTCTGCGGAAGGTGTTAGGACGGTCTGCAACACCCTCATGTGACACAGGAGGTCGTCGTGTTGATCCGCAGTCAGACCACGCGCGTGCGCACTGCCGCTCTCGCGACGGCGGTCGCGGCCGCCCTGCTCATCCTGAGTGCCTGCGACGCGGGCGGCGGTGACGGCGGGACCGGGGCCGGGCCGGGCACCGGTCCCGCGGTGGTGGCCCGGGCAAACCCGGCGAGCCCGCCAGGACGCTCTCGGCCGAGGAAGCCGTGAAGGCGGTCGGGGACGACACTCCCAACTCCGCGGACTTCCGCTACACACAGATGATGATCGAGCATCACAGGCAGGCCCTCGTTCTCACCGCGCTCGCCCCGAGCGGGCTGCCTCCGCGTCCGTCAAGGGGCTCGCGAAGCGCATATCGGCAAGCCAGAAGCCGGAGATCGGCGCGATGGAGGGCTGGCTGGCGAAGAACGGCGGGGACGGGCGCAAGGAGAGCCACGACCACTCCGCGATGCCCGGCATGGCGACGGACGCCCAGCTGAAGGAGCTGGGCGCAGCGCGGGCAAGGCCTTCGACGGTCTGTTCCTGAAGCTGATGATCACCCACCATCAGGGAGCGGTCACCATGGCGACCGAGGCGCTCGCCGACGGGAACAACGTGCTCGTGGAGGAGATGGCGGGTGATGTCGTCGCCAGCAGACGGTCGAGATCGACCGGATGCGCGCGCTGATGTCCTGACGGCCACCCGAAACGGGTCTCGCGCGGCGAAACGGGTCTCACGCGCCCCTCCCCGTTGCGTCCGGCAGTGCGATGCTGGAGGCATCCTTCGGGAAGAGGTGCGCCGTGCTCCGTATCGCCGTCATCGGTTCCGGTCCCAGTGGGGTCTACACCGCGCAGGCCCTGCTGCAGCAGTCACGGGTGCCCGATGTGCGGGTGCATGTGCTGGACCGGCTGCCCACACCGTACGGACTGGTCCGTTACGGCGTCGCCCCCGACCACGAGAAGATCAAGTCTCTGCAGAACAGCCTCCGGGCGGTCCTCGAAGACGACCGGATCACCTTTGTCGGTAATGTCGGGTGGTGGCGCCGACGGGCTCTCACCCGTCCGGCTCAAGGAGCTCTACCACGCGGTGGTCTACTGCGTGGGAGCGGCCACGGACCGCTCGCTGGCCGTGCCTGGTGAGGACCTGCCCGGCAGCTATTCGGCCACCGAGTTCGTCTCCTGGTACAGCGCGCACCCGGACACGGCCGCCGACGGTTTCGCGCTCGGGGCCCGCTCGGCGGTGGTGATCGGGGTCGGCAACGTCGCGGTCGACGTGGCCAGGATCCTCGCACGGGACGCGGCGGAGCTGCGCTCCACCGATGTGCCCGCGGCCGCACTGGACGCGCTGGCGGCGAGCCGGGTGCGCGAGGTGCACATCGCCGGCAGACGCGGCCCCTCCCAGGCCAGGTTCACCACCAGCGAGCTGCGCGAGCTGGTGCGCTGCCGCGGGCGCGGATGGTCGTGGACGGTTCGGAGCTCGCCCTCGACCCGGCATACGGGGCTTCGCCGGCCAGCCCGGAACCGCCGCTGCCGGCCGTGGTGCGGCGCAATCTGGAGGTGCTGCGCGGCTGGTCGACGGAGCGCGGGCCTTCGCGGTCCGGCCCGGAACGCCGCATCCGTCTGCGGTTCTTCCTGCGCCCGGTCGAACTGCTGGAGCGGGCGGACGAGTGGCAGGCGTGCGATTCGCGCGTACGGCCCCGGACGGCAACGGGGGCGTACGGGACACCGGTACGTACGAGGACATCGAGGCCCAGCTGGTCCTGCGGGCCGTCGGGTACCGGGGCATGCCGTTGTCCGGGCTGCCGTTCGATCCGGTGCGGGCACCGTCCCGCACACGGCCGGGCGCGTGCTCCGGGACGGAGTGGCCTCACCCGGCGAGTACGTCGCGGGGTGGATCAAGCGGGGCCGACCGGAGTGATCGGCTCGAACCGGTCCTGTGCCAAGGAGACCGTCGCCTCGCTGCTCGACGATGCCCCGTACTCACCCAGCGGCCCGCGGCGGCCGATCCGCTGGGCGCCCTGCGGGCCATGGGACTGCGGCCGGTGGAGTGGGACGGCTGGCTGTCGATCGAGCGTGCGGAGGGCGCCCTGGGGCAGGCACTGGGACGACGACAGGTGAAGATCCCGGACTGGGCCGGCCTGCTGGACGCGGCCCAGGGCGAAGGGCGTTGAGAGATCCGGCCGGGCACGGCCCGTGGGGCGTCAGCCCTGGCCTAGCCGTTCGGCCTGCCGGCCCGCGGCTGCCAGGACGCAGTCGAGCAGACCGGGGAAGAGCTCGTTCAGATCATCCTCCCGCAGGCCGCTCAGCTTGGCGGTCCCCGGTAGACCTGGCGGATGACTCCGCTCTCCCGCAGCACCCTGAAGTGGTGCGTGGAGGTGGACTTGGACACCGGGAGTTCGAAGCGGGAGCAGGCCAGCTCTTCGGCGGTGGCCGACAGTTGCCTCACGATGTGCAGCCGTATCGGGTCCGAGAGCGCGTGCAGCACGCCCTCTACGCGGATCTCGTCCCGCGTCGGGTGAGCGAGCACACGGCCGTTCGGCGTCACGGCGCCTCCACTTCGTCCGGGGATATCGTCCTGGGGCCCATCGTACGGGTTGTTCGAGAACCGTCGTAGTTTCACAGCGGCCGCTTCCGCTCGGCCACCACCAGGCGGGCCCGCGGACTTCCGTCCGGTCGCAGGCCGAGGTCCGTCAGAGGCAGCAGCCGCACGTCAAATCCCGTCCGGGCCAGATCGTCCAGCACATCGTGGAGCCGGAATGTGCGGTAGTACATGACGAAGGGGCCGCCACACTCCGTTGCGCACCCGCATCGCCGCATCGAAGGCCAGCAGCGACCAGTACGCCCGCGATCCCACGGCGGGCGGCGCGCCGAGCGGGAAGACGAAACGGCCGCCGGGCGCAGCGCGGCATGTACCTGCGCGAACAGTCCGGGCGCTCCGGGCAGGAAGTGGCCGAACGCCCCGAGGCTCAGGGCCAGATCGAAGGCCGGCGCGAAGGGCAGCGCCCGCGCGTCGGCCCGGATCCAGTCCACCGCCGGGCCGCCGGTGGCCTCCGCCGTCGCGGACCGCCCGGCTGCGAGCATGCCCGCGCTGAAGTCGACGCCGGTGACCCGCTCCGGCACAGCCGGCGCAGGACACTCATACCGGCCCCGGTGCCGCAGCAGACATCGAGCCCGGAGCCGAACGGTCCGAGCGGCCGGACGGCCCGTTCGACGGCGTCGAGCACCCGGTCCGGCGTCCGGTAGGGCGTCCGGTCGAACTTCGGGGCGAGCAGGTCGTATCCGCGCATGGTCGAGGAGAGCGCCTGTACGGCGAGTTCGCGCAAGGTGGGGCCCTGTGGAGTGAACATCGCCGCTCAGCGTACTCACACGGGCCGGGTCAGACCGCCCAGCCGTACTGCTCGGGCGTCGGCACATCGCCGCCGAGTTCGCGCGACGCGTCGCGGACGAAGTAGGGTTGCGCAGGAGCTCCCGGCCGAGCAGAACGGCATCCGCCCCGTTGTCGGAGAGGATCTTCTCCGCCTGGACCGGGTCAGTGATCAGGCCGACCGCCGCCACGGGGAGTCCGGTCTCGGTGCGGACCCGCTCGGCGAACGGCACCTGGTAGCCGGGGCCGACCGGAATCCGTGCCCGCGGTGCGAGCCCACCGGTAGAGACGTCCAGCAGGTCGACTCCGTGCGCCAGCAGCTCCCGTGCGAAGCGGACGGTGTCGTCAGCGGTCCAGCCCTCGCGTTCGTCGTCCGTGTTCTCGGTCAGCCAGTCGGTGGCGGAGATACGGAAGAACAGGGCAGCTCCTCGGGCCATACCGCCCGCACCGCGTCCACTATCTCCAGAGCGAGGCGGGTGCGGTTCTCGAAGGATCCGCCGTAGGCGTCGGTGCGCCGATTGCTGTGCGGGAGAGGAACTGGCCGATCAGATAACCATGGGCGCCGTGGATCTCGCTACGCGGAAGCCTGCTTCCAGCGCGCGCCGTGCGGCGTCCGCGAACTGCGCGACGACCTCCTGGATTCCTTCGGCGGTGAGCTCAGCCGGTTCGGGGTCCCCTTCGCCGTACGCCACCGGGCTGGGCCCGACCGGCTGCCAGCCCTCCGGGGCATTGGCCTCGATCGGTCCACCGCCGCGCCAGGGGCGGTCGGTCGATCCCTTGCGGCCGGCGTGCCCGAGCTGGATGCCGGGGACGGTTCCCCGGGCGGTGAGGAAGTCGGTGATCCGGCGGAGGGCCTCCACCTGCCGGTCGTTCCAGATACCGAGGTCTGCCGGGCTGATCCGGCCCTCGGGACTGACGGCGGTGGCCTCCACCAGGATCAGGCCGGTACCGCCCGTCGCACGGGCGGTGTAGTGCGAGAAGTGCCAGTCGTTGGCGACACCCGCGTCCGGCCCGAAGACCTCGGCACTGTACTGGCACATGGGAGCCATCCAGATGCGGTTGGGAATGGTCAGCGACCGCAGGGTGCAGGGCTTGAAGAGGGCGTTCACGCGGGCTCCGTTTCACCTGGTGCGACTGGACCGGCGGGTATGGAGAATCCCCTCGGCCATAAGTACGTGAGTTACCGTACTACGACGGTTGCCGAATTACGAAACCCCTCGTACTACTGGCCTGCGGCCCGCCCGGCGCATCCCTTCCCCGGCGCCTCAGGCTCCCGGCCGCAGCCGGCGCCGGAGCGTGATGGCTGCGTCGGCCGCGTAACTCTGCGTCCAGCTGCGCCCGCTGCCCGACTTCCAGGTCACCTGGGTGGTGGCACCCTCGGTCCGCACGCTTCGGACCGTCATCAGCCGGTCCCCGTCCCTCACATCACCGCGGACCAGTTCATCCGCCCGTACGGTGACGGGCTCGGCCGGCCGTGCGCTCTCGGCTTCCCCGCCGCGAGGGTGAGCGCGGCGGCCAGCTCCCGGGCCGCGGCCGGTGTGCAGGACCAGTAGGCGTCCGCCGAGGGCCCCGCGATCAGGATCCCGACCCGTACGGGTCCTCGGCCGGGCGGGCGCCACCTCCAGTGCCACGCCGCGCCCCTCTGTGTCCACGATCTCGATGCTCATCGTTGCCGCCTCCTTGGCCTGCCTGCCCCGGTCGGTCCGGCCGGAGACCGCTGTCCGCAGAATTGGAGCACATGAACACCGGCCGGTCCGATCCCGAAAGTTTCGAGCTGCCCGGATAGGCGGCCGGCCCGGTACCTCAGATCTCCGCGGCCACCGGCTCGGTCAAGGTGTCGCAGACCAGTCGGCGGCCATGACCGACCGTGCGCTCGGGCCCGGTCAGGCGCAGCCGTACGGTGTGCCGGACGTCGGCCGCGGCGCTGGAGGTGGCGAAGCGCAGTTCGAGGTCGCCCGGTTCGACGATCCGCCGGCCGCCGATCCCGGTGAACGAGACCAGGTCGGCATGGAAGCGGAAGCGGACCCTGCGGGCCTGCCCGGCGGCGAGCGGCACCCTTGCGTAACCGATCAGCCGCGTCTCCGGGCGGGTGGTCTGCGCGACCGGGTCGTGGACATAGAGCTGGACCACTTCGGCGCCCTCCCGGTCGCCGGTGTTGCGCACCGTGAGTTCGAGGTCGGCACCCCCGTCGGTCGGGATCTCGGCCGGCGCGAAGGCGCCGGGCTCCCAGGCGAACGAGGTGTACGAGAGTCCGTGACCGAACGGATGGAGCGGGTCGGGTCCAGATTGCTGACCCCGTTGGCCTGGCCCAGCGGCGGCTGCAGATACGTCCAGGGCTGGCCGCCCGGACCGTAGGGAACGCCGATGGGCAGCCGGCCGGACGGGTTGACCCGCCCGGAGAGCACTCCGGCCAGGGCAGGACCGCCCTCCTCCCGGGGAAGAAGGCCTGCACACAGGCGGCGAGCCGGTCGGACCGCCCGCCCAGCGCGTACGGGCGTCCTGCCAGCAGCACAAGAACCACCGGGGTACCGGACTCCAGCAATGCGTCGAGCAGCTCCGCCTGGCGGCCGGGCAGTGTGAGGTCGGCGGCGTCGCAGCCCTCGCCGGAGGTGCCGCGGCCGAACAGGCCGGCCCGGTCGCCCAGCACGGCCACGCAGACATCGGCGCCACGGGCCAGCTCGACGGCCGGCCCGATGCCGGCGGTATCCGTTCCCTCCACGTCGCAGCCCTGCGCGGCCTCGATACCGGCACCGGGGAACTCATCCCGCAGCGCCTCCAGAAGCGTCGGGACCGAGATGCCCATGGGCATCTCCGGGTGCAGGACACCGACATGGCTGGGGAAGGAGTAGCAGCCGAGCATGGCCAGCGGGTCGTCGGCTCGGGGCCCACCACCGCGATCCGTCCGTGGCCGCGCAGCGGCAGCGTATCGCCGGTATTGGCCAGCAGGACGCAGGACCGCTCGGCCAGCAGCCGGGCCAGGGCGCGGTTCTGCGGAGGGTCCAGGTCCACGGTGCCGCGCGCCTGCCCGGGGTCCACCGCATCGAGCACGGGGGCGTGGGTGACCAGTGCGGGTCGAGCAGGCCGAGCTCGCACTTCTGCAGCAGAACCCGGCGCAGCGCCCGGTCCACCAGTTCCTCGGCGACGGCTCCGTCACGTACGGCTGCGACAAGCACGTCTCCGTAGCTGCGGACGGTGGGCAGTTCCACATCGACCCCGGCACCGAGTGCGAGCCGGGCGGCGTCGGTGCGGTCGGCAGCGACCTTGTGCAGGGTCTCCAGGAAGCCGATGGCGAAGTAGTCGGCGACGACGGTTCCGGTGAATCCCCAGGTGTTCCTGAGCAGTTCGGTGAGCAGGGTCGGATCGGCGGCGGCCGGCACCCCGTCGATCTCGGCGTAGGAGTGCATCACCGAACGGGCACCGCCTTCCCTGAGTGCCATCTCGAACGGCGGCAGGATCACATCGGCCATCTCCCGCACGCCCGCCCTGACCGGCGACAGATTGCGCGCACCCGCCGATGCGGAGTACCCGGCGAAGTGCTTGAGCGTGGCGATGATTCCGGCGGACTGGAGGCCCCGGACATAGGCGGTGCCGATGGTGGCGACCAGATAGGGTCTTCTCCGATGGTTTCCTCGACACGGCCCCAGCGCAGGTCACGGACCACGTCAGGACCGGGGCAAGGCCCTGATGGACGCCGACCGACCTCATGTCATGGCCGATCCGGTGGGCCATTTCCGCTACCAGCTCCGGGTCCCAGGCCGCGCCCCAGGCGAGCGGAACCGGGTAGGCGGTGGCGCCCCAGGCGGTGAACCCCGCCAGGCACTCCTCATGGGCGAGTGCCGGGATGCCGAAGCGCCCCGCCTCGGTGATTCCGAGCTGCGCCTGGGCCAGCGCGACCGCGCCAACGCCGGGGTCTACCGGTGCGGTGCCGAACGGCCGGGTCAGCTGGCCCAGCCCCGGATGGTCAGCTCCTCCCAGTCGACCGGATCGACCATCTCGTTCTGATGAGGTGCGACCCCGTCGCCGTCGGCGTCGGCGCCCACCCAGACCCCGTAGAGCTGCGCGCTTTTCTCCTGAAGGGTCATCCGGGCGACAAGGTCGGCCACCCGCGCCTCGGCGGGGAGCGAGGGTCGCGCCACGGGCCGTCGGCTGCGGTGGCCGGCACGGCCTCACTGGCTTGCGGGACGGTGTGGTTTTCCATTGCGGCAGGGGTTCCTCTCATTTGTGCGGTGATGCGGGGCGGCAGGGTGTACTACTTGCCGCCCACCCCATCAGCCCGTTGACCAGGGCACGCCGGGCCACGAGGTACACGGCGAAGATGGGCACGACGGAGAGGACGATCGCGGCCAGCGTGGCGGGATGTTCACCCGAACTGGGTGATGAAGTTGAACAGACCCAGCGTCAGGACACGGTTTTCCTCGGACTGCGTCAGGATCAGCGGGAACAGGAACCCGTTCCAGGCCTGTAGCGCCGAGAAGATCGCCACCGTGCTGATGCCGGCCCGGAGAGCGGGACCGCGAGCTGCCACAGCATCCGGAAGGGCGACGCGCCGTCGAGGGACATCGCCTCGTACATCTCTTCGGAGACGTCACGCATCGTGCCGCTGAGGATCAGCACCGCGACCGGCATGGAGAAGGCGGCGGTTGGCAGGATGATCGCGTAAAGGGTGTCGTAAAGACCCATCTTGCCGATCAGCAGGTAGAGCGGCACGATCACCGCCTGCGCCGGAATCGCCACACCGAGCAGGAACGTCCGGAACGCGAGCGACGAAAGCCGGCTGCGGGTGCGCACCGCCACGTAGGCCACCGGTACGCAGAGCACCAGCACGATGGCCACTGTGGCGACCGCGACGATCGCGGTGTTGCCGAGCAGCGTCGCGAACCCGTTGTTCAGCACGGTGTTGTAGTTGTCGAAAGTCGGGTCGGCCGGAATGGCCAGCGGGTCACCGTTCAGCGCCTCGTCCTGGCGCATCAGCGATGCGGAGACCAGCGTGTAGAGCGGTACGACCACGATGAGGAGCCAGACCAGCGAGCCCAGGCCGGCCAGCGGATTGCCGGGCAGTCCGCGGCGCGGGCGCCGGCCGGCGGCGCCCGGGGCCGCCGGTGCAGGGGGCGGGTGTCGATCGACATCGCGTCACATACCTTCCCGGGTGGACCGCATCGCCCCGAAGCCGCTGAAGCGGACCATGATCAGCGACAGGCTGGTGGCCACGACGACCAGAGCGGTGGCGATGGCGGCGGCATAGCCCAGGTCGTAGGTCTGGAAACCGGTCCGGTACATCAGATAGGGCAGGATCGTCGTGTCCGTGCCGGGACCGCCCTTGGTCATGATGAGCACGGTGTCGAAGTACGTCAGCGAGCCGACGATCATCAGAACCGACGAGGTCGTCACGGTGTGCCGCAGCTGCGGCAGGGTGATGTGGAAGAACTGCCGCACCATTCCCGCGCCGTCGATGGAAGCTGCCTGGTAGAGGACCTCCGGGATCTGCCGGGCACCGCCCTGGTAGATCAGCGTGTGGAAGGGCATGAACTGCCAGCCGCCCACGAACGCCACGATCATCAGCGCACCGGTGGACGATCCCATGATGTTCGGATCGATTCCGATCCAGGGACCGATCTTCTTGATGATCCCGAAGTTCGGGTCGAGCAGGGCGTGGAAGAGCGTGGCGATCGCGGTGGTGGACAACAGCAGAGGAATGAAGAACACCGCGCAGAGCACAGCCCGACTGCGCTGACGGCCCGCTGCCCAGACGCCGAGCAGGAGTGCGACGGGGTCTGGAAGGCCCAGCTGACAGTAGTGAGTACGAGGCTCAGCCAGGCGGCCTTGCCGAACTCGGAATCCTTGAACAACCGGGTCCAGTTGTCCAGGCCGGTCGGTTCCGGTGAGCTGAGACCGTCCCATTCGCAGAAGGAGAGGTAGACGGCAATCGCCAGGGGATGATCGCGAAGACGACGAAGAAGAGGATGCCGGGCACGGCCCAGCCGACCGAAGGCCGGCCGACGTTACCGAAGGCCGCCTTCCTGTCCCCGCGCTTCTTCGCGAGCGGAGTGTGGTGCGACATCGTTACCTGACGGCCTTCATCGCTTCGACGAACTGCTCGGGAGTGGACTTGCCGGCGAACAGCTTGCTGATTTCGGTGAGCAGGGGTGGCCTGCCGGGATTCGAGTGCCTGGTCCCACGAGAGAGTGAAACTGGGCGTCTTCTCGACCATCCGGTACTGATCGGCCGCGAACTCGGGGTTGGGCGAACCGCTCAGTTTCGTGGCCACGTTGGATGTGGTGGGAACGTCACCGTTGTCGATCAGGGCCTGGGAGTACGCCGGTGAGGCCATCGCCCTGAGGAACTCGATGGCCTCCTCCTTGTGCTTGGTGCGGGAGTTGACGGACCAGTAGTTCGTGGGTTGCCCACCACGTTCGCCGGGTCACCGACGCCGCCGGTCACGGTCGGGAACGCGGTCCAGCCGAGGTCCTTCTCGGCGAATTCGGGTGCCTTGCCCAACTGGGTCGAGTACTCCCACGAACCCATCAGGTGCATCGCTGCCTGGCCCTTGTTGAACAGCGTCGGAGCGCCACCGGTGCCGTAGTCGACCGAGTTGAAGTTCTTACCGAAGGCGCCCTCGTCGATCAGGTCCTTGACGGTCCTGGCCGCCTTGAGCACCGCGGGTCACCCCAGGCATTCGCGTCACCCTGCTGGATCTTCCTGAATACCTCGGGTCCGCCGACCCGGTCCAGCAGGTACTCCATCCACATCAGCTCGGGCCACTTCTCGGCGCCGCCGAGTGCGACGGGGTGATTCCCTTGGCCTTGAAGGCGGTGATGACCTTCTGGAGGTCCTCCCAGGTCTTCGGAGCCTGAAGGCCGTTCTGTGCGAAGAGGGTCCTGTTGTAGAACAACATCACGGGCTGCATGCCGCGCATCGGCACCCCGTAGATCTTTCCGTCGAGGCTGCCCGCCGTCATGACCGACGGGAGGAAGCCGTCCTTGAGTACGGGGTCGTTCTTGACGGTGGAGGTGAGGTCGACGACCTGCTCGGCATCGACGTACGGCTTGATGGAGCCGCCGCCCCAGTTGTAGAAGATGTCCGGCGCGCTGGGCGATCCCATCGCGCTGCGGAGCTTGTTCACGTAGTCGGTGCCGGGACCGGCACGAGCTTCACCTTGACCTTGGAGGTCTTGTTGAACTCGGCGACCGCAGCCTCCTGGATCTTGACCGAGTCGTCGCCGTAGACGTAGGCGGTGAGGATCGCGCCGTCCTTGCCGCTGCCCCGCCCGAACCACAGCCGGCCAGAAGACCGGCCATGACCATGGCCGCACCGGCGGCGGTCCATCTCGCTGTACATGTGCCGTGAGTGAAAATGCCCGACCGCATGACCGCACCTCTTCGAATCTTTCGAGCAACTTTCCGAATGTTGCCGGAACCGTACGGTCGCGTTTCGAACCCGTCAAGGGGACGGGAACAGGCTTTCCGGACTCGTCCCCACCCCTGTTCAGCGCGGCGGGAAGCTACGATTCGTTCATGAGCCCCGCAAAGATCCGGTCCCAACAGGAGAAGTCACCCGTCGACGAGTCGTCGGAGAGCTCCGCAACGCTGGCAGAGATCGCCCGAGCGGCCGGAGTCTCCACCCCGACAGTTTCGAAGGTGCTGAATGGACGTGCCGATGTCGCCGCCGGTACGCGGACCAAGGTGGAGGAGTTGCTGCTGCTGCACGGCTACCGCCGCAGACGCGGTCCTGCCGCCCAGTCGCGCCTGATCGACCTGGTCTTCCATGAGCTGGACAGCGCCTGGGCCATGGAAGTCGTACGCGGGTCGAGAACGTGGCCCGCGAGGAGGGCCTGAGCCTGGTGCTCTCGGAGAGCGCAGGCAGACCGACCCCGGCCAGACGTGGATGGACGGCGTCCTCGCACGCCGCCCGGCCGGGGTGATCCTGGTGCTCTCGGACCTCGACGAGGCGCAGCGCGCCCAGCTGAACAGCCGCAGCATCCCGTTCGTCGTGGTCGATCCGGCGGGCGATCCGGGTGACGGCATCCCGTCGGTCGGAGCGACCAACTGGCAGGGCGGCCTGGCCGCCACCCGCCACCTCACGGGCCTGGGCCACCGACGCATCGGCATCGTCTGCGGCCCTTCCCGCATGATGTGCAGCCGCGCCCGGACCGATGGCTATCGGGCGGCACTGGAGACCGCCGGTCTGCCGATCGATCCCGACCTGATCAGGGAGGGAGAGTTCCACCACGAGGACGGCTACACGGCGGGACTGGAGCTGCTGCGCCTGCCGGACCCGCCCACCGCGATTTTCGCGGGCAACGATCTGCAGGCGCTCGGTGTCTACGAGGCCGCGCGCGAGCTCGGTCTGCGGATCCCTCAGGACCTGAGCGTGGTCGGCTTCGACGACCTGCCGCTGACACGGTGGATCAGCCCCCGCTCACCACGGTGCGCCAGCCGCTCATAGAGATGGCCGAGACCGCCGCCAGGCTGGTGCTGGACCTCGGACGTGGCCGTAAGCCGGCCACCACACGGGTCGATCTGGCGACGAGCCTGGTGGTACGCAGCAGCACTGCCCCGCCCGGACGCTGACGGGCCGGCGGAAAATCCGCCGCATGGCGGGCCTGGCCTGCGTAGCCTCCGGTGTCATGACACCTGATCCGCGTACCGGACGCCTCCGGCTCGATCCCTACACACCGGCCGACGAGGACGGCTTCGTGGCGCTGTTCCAGGACACCCGGGTGTCCCGTTGGATGGGCGAGGGACCGGCGACCGAGGCCGAGGACCGCGCCCTGTTCGGGCGGATCTTCACGAAGGTGTACGCGCAGAAGCTGTTCGCCGTGTGGGCGGTCCGTGAGGATGACCGGAGAGTCGGCCACGCCGAGCTCAAGCCCACTGAGCAGTCGGGCGGCCACGAGATCATCTACGCTCTGGCCCCGGACGCCTGGGGCCGGGGACTGGGTACCGAGCTGGCCCTGGCTCTGGTGGACTACGGGTTCCGCTCGCTCGGGCTGCCGGAGGTGCACGCCACCGTCGCGGCGCAGAACCATGCCTCGCTGGCGCTGCTGGAGCGCATCGGATTCCGGCACGTCCGTGACATCGCGGAGGACGACGGGAGCACGACCCGGCTGCTGACCCGCACCCGGGATGCTCCGCCCGCCGCCTCCGCGCCCACCGCCTCCACGCAGTCCGCCGCAGCGGGTCAGCCGCGGTAGACATCCAGTCGGCCGCACATGCCGAACCTCCCACGCGCCCAGGGCCGTTCCGCGTACACCGGGCATCACCGAGATAGCCGCTGTCACCGCGCGCCAGCGCATCGAGCTGGTGGCCCGTCGCCGCCGAGGCGACGGCGGCGCCCGCTGCCAGCGCGCCCGCCAGTCCTCCGCCCGCAGCAGAACGAGCTCCGCGGCGGACCGGTGGAACACGGCCAGCGGCCCGGGTCGCCGACCTCGGTGGCGCGGCGCAGTGCGAGGAAGCCCTGGACCGCGAGGTCACGCCGGGCGCGCGCGGCGTGTGCCTGTTCCTCCTCGGTACCTTCGGCGGGCAGAGTCACAGCGGCACCGTAGAGGCCGGGTCCGCCAGTAGGCGGGGCGGCAGGGTGAGTACGGCGTCACCGGCCTCCGGCAGTCCGCTGTTCTGCATGAGTACGACGATGCGCAGCCCGTCCTCGTTGACCAGGCGGTGGATCGTGCCGGGGTGAACCAGACGAGGGATCCGGGTGCCAGCGGCGTCTGCTGGAAGCCCGAAGCGGTGAGGGTCTGCACACTGCCGCGTCCCGCGATGACCACGTACCCCTCGGAGCAGGTGAGGTGGAGATGGGGCGTACCGCCTCGCAGGCCGTCCTCGGTGGGCCAGTCGTACACCTGGAGATGGGATACGGCGACGGCGCCGGGCAGCCCTTCGAAACTCGTCACATGTGCTCCTCGGTCTCGGTCCCGGCCCATGCCCCGGCCCATGCCTCGGCCTGGGTCTCGGTCTCGGTCTCGGTCTCGGTCCGGACCATCTGGGCAGCAAGCGCTTTCCGCGCTACCCAATACGCCGACCGGGCACGGGTCAAGAGTGCCTCCGCAAGCGCCTCCCGTCGCCGACCTGCCCGGGCGGACGCCTGCTGTACGGGCCACTGTCAGTGGGTGGGTGCAGACTGACCCATATCCGGCACAAAGGCGTTTCGGAAGGACTCGGCCATGACCGAAGTACTGCTCACCGTAGGTACCCGCAAAGGGCTCTTCATCAGCCGCAGGCGCGGCGGCACATGGGAGTTCGGTGAACCGCATTTCAACGCCCAGGCGATCTACTCGGTCGCCATCGACACCCGCCGGCAGGTCCCCGGCTGCTGGTCGGCGGCGACAGCGCGCACTGGGGCCTTCGGTGTTCCGCTCCGACGATCTGGGCGCCACCTGGGTGGAGCCGAAGCAGCCCGCGGTGAAGTTCCCACAGTTCACCGGGGCGTCCCTGGAGCGGGTCTGGCAGTTGCAGCCGGCCGGCCCCGAGGCACCTGATGTGGTGTACGCGGGGACCGAGCCCGCGGCGCTGTTCCGCTCCGAGGACGGCGGCGAGTCCTTCGAGCTGGTCCGTCCGTTGTGGGAGCATCCCACGCGTTCGCAGTGGGTGCCGGGCGGGGCGGCGAGGGCCTGCACACCATCCTGCCCGACCCGAGGACCCCGGGCGGTGACCGTCGCGGTGTCGACCGCGGGGTGTTCAGGACCAGGACGGCGGCGCCGGCTGGGCCCCGTCCAACAAGGGCGTGTCGGCGGTCTTCCTGCCGGACCCCGATCCCGAGTTCGGACAGTGCGTGCACAAGGTCACCCGGGACGCAGCCGATCCCGACCGGCTCTACCTGCAGAACCACTGGGGTGTCTTCCGCAGCGACGACTCCGGGGACAGCTGGACGGACATCGGCGAGGGCCTGCCCTCCGACTTCGGGTTCGCCGCCGCCGCGCACCCGCACCGCGCGGATACCGTCTACATCTTCCCGATCAACGCCGACGCCGACCGGGTCCCCGCCGGCCACCGCTGCCGGGTCTACCGCACGAGCGACGCGGGCAGGTCCTGGGAGCCGCTGTCCAACGGTCTGCCCGAGGGCGCTCATTACGGCACAGTGCTGCGCGACGCGCTCTGTACAGACGACGCGGACCCGGCCGGCGTCTACTTCGGCAATCGCAACGGCGAGGTGTACGCGAGCGCGGACGACGGGGACAGCTGGCAGCAGCTCGCCTCGCATCTGCCGGATGTGCTGTGCGTGCGGGCGGTGAGGCTCGACTGACAGGCAGCTGATCGGTGCGCAGGCACGACCGGCAGAGCGCCCCGCGGCCGAACGCATCTGCGCTGTCGACGACTTCCTCCGTACGGAGATCACCGGAGGCCAGACCCGCCTGCCCGCGGGGCACAGCGTGCGCCGCCGGACCGGCCTCACGGCGAGGATCACATTGCGGGACATCAGGACGGCGACGGCGGGCGTACCGGCTGCGAAGTGGGCGCGGGAAAGGACGATCGGCACCGCGTTCTGCGACTGCGGGGTGACGGGGTGACGGGGTGACGGACAAAGCGCCCATATCTATCCAACCCAACTACTGAGCCGTGTAGTTCACGCTCTCACCGCCGCCGTCGGCGAGGCCTCCACATGCACTGCCGGTCCTGCAGGATCTCACTCAGTGCGGCCTTCACTGAAGCCCAACTGTTCCCGCCGCCGTCCGTCCCGCCACTCATGGCCGCGGGGCATCCGAATCATCGGTCCGGGGCCGGTCCGGGGCCGGTCCAGGGGCCGGTCCAGGGCCTGCCGGGATGACCGACGCCCACTTCCGCTCGGACGGTGCCCTCCCCTGCCCGTAAACGACCGCCGATGACACCGGTTGGCGGCGGTACAGCAGTATGTGAGAGATTGTCATTCCTCTTGTGAACACCCTTGAACGATTCAAGGTTCAGAAGCGAGAGTAGCGAGGACCTGCCACGACGGAGGCGAACGCACTCTGCAACATGCCTGTATGCAGGACGCGTTGGCCGAGAACCGGGGCCCTGACCGACCTCGGTGGAGCTACGGCCCGGTGATAGCATCCCGGCTATCTGTGATCTTGATCCACTGGGTTCAGATGCTGAATTCGATCGGCGGCCTGCTCTCCACGCAACAGCCGCCTGGCAGTGCCGAGTGGCCGTGTCGCGGGTCCTCGCGAGGTGCGTCCGTCACCGTCTGCCTGCGCCGGGAAAGGTTTCCATGATTCAAGACGCACTTGTGTGGTGTTTGGTCGCGGTGGCGGCGACAGCCGTTGTCGCCGCCGTCGCACTCACCGCTCGCAACAGAGCCCTCGGGGCGAAGAAGCAGCAGTCCGAGGCCGAGCTGGGGAGTCGGCTGCACGCATCCGACAGCCAGCTCCACCACTCCCGAGCCGAATTGCAGAGGTTCAGGAGCGAGCAGGACCGCCTCCTCCGGGAGGCCGAGGAGGCTGCGGCGGAGAACACCAAGGCGGTCCTCAAGGGTGCCGCCAGCTTCCTGCAGAGTCTCGCAGCGGAGCAGACGACGCTTCTGGACGGCATACAGCGGAAGTACGGCGGCCACGCCGTACTCAGCGACCTGCTGGAAGTGAATCACGCCAACGCACAGATGGCGCGTAAGGCTCAGGGCATCGCGGTCATGTGCGGCGCGCCTCTCGGCCGCCGCAACAGGGCCGCCAGCGTCTACGACGTGGTGCGCAGTGCCCAGGGCCAGATCCGCAACTTCCACCGGGTCGCCATCATGCAGCAGTCCGGCCTTGCCCTGAAGGCGTCCGCGGTCGCGCCCGTCGCCCTCGCGGTTGCCGAACTGCTTGACAACGCTGCCAGCTTCTCCCAGCACGACGCACCGATCGAGGTGACGTTCCAGCGGATCCAGAACAACCTCTGCATCGTCATCGACGACGCCGGTGTCAGCATGAACGACGAGGACCGGCATCGCGCCACCGAGGTACTGTCCGGCGACGTCGTTCCCCGCCTCTCGCAGCTCGGGAACCAGCCGAAGTTCGGCTTCCCGGTGATCGGCCTGATCGCGCGTCAGTACGGCTTCAGGGTGGATGTCACCGGGGTCTCCCGGTACGGCGGCGTAAGGGCCGTCGTCCTGTTGCCCGAGGAGCTGTGGACCATGGAGGAAACGCCACCGGCCCAGGAGGCCCCGTCAGCAGCATCCTGGGAGCCGAAGGGCGGTCGCAGAGCGCGGCCTCGCGCACGACGCACGGCCTGCCGAAGCGCGGAACGCGCCAGGCACCCATCGCGAGCGTGCCGGATCCCGAGACCACGCAGTCGGCGCCACGGGCTCCCGCGGAGACCGGCCGTGCCTCCGGACGCAGCCTGGGGCGTTCCAGCGCGGCACGCTCTCAAGCCGCAACCTTGATGCCACGTCGCTCGAAGGGCCCGAAGACGCATGACCGCAGACCTGTCGTGGATGCTCGAGGACATCGTGCAAAACGTGCCCCGGGCCCGGCACGCCGTCCTGCTGTCCGCGGACGGCCTTCCTCGTGGGGCCACGGACGGCCTGGCCGAGAAGGAGGTGCGTACTGTCTCCGCCGCCATGGCCGGGATGCAGTCACTCAGCCGGGCCACAGCTCACTTTGCCGGGCCTGAGGAGGACCGGGAGTGGAATCAGACGATCATCGAGTTCTCCCACGGGTGGAGCTTTCTGATCGGAGCGGGACAGGGCGCCTACTTGCCGCCGCTGCGGCACCCGACGTGGACATGCAACAAATATCCTTCCGTATGCACCGCCTTGTCGCCCGACTGGGCAACAACCTCACCTCGCCGCCGAGAGTGAATACGCAGGACGACGCCGGTACGCGGAGTACCGGCCCGGTCCGGTCGGAGAGGGCGGGCGATTCCGGATTCGTGCTCACCGACCTCGACCAGGTGATCGCCGAGGTACAGGGCGCCCGCCATGCCGTGCTACTGGGATCCGACGGTCTGCCCGCGGGCCACCCGCGGGATGAACAGGATCTGGCAGACACCATTTCTGCGGCGATGACGGGCATCCACGCCTACAGCAGAGTCACCTCGCAGTTCGCGGGCGTTCAACAGGACGCGTCCTGGCGGCAGACGGTCATCGAGTTCCAGCACGGCTGGGTCTTTCTGATATCGGCAGGTACCGGGGCCCTGTTGGCCGCCGCTGCCGAACCCGACTGCGATATCGAGGAGTTCACCACACGCCTGCACGATGTGATCCCCAGAGTGTCCACATCGGCAGCACGGGGACAGGAGGCAGGCCATGCGTGAGGACCCCGAGCAGGAGCTGGAGCTGACGTCACCATTAGTTCCCTCTTCGTGATCACCAATGGGCGCGCACTGCCCCTGATCACGAGTACGAGCACACCACACTCGTCATGGCAGCACAGGACGCATCGGCGCGCACGCTCTCTCCGGAGGCGGGTCAGGTCATGGACCTGGTCACCGACGGCTTCCTGTCCGTGGCCGAGGTGGCCGGCTACACGCACCTGCCGCTGGGCATAGTGCGAATCCTGCTGGCGCAGTTGGAGGAGGACAGCCTCATCCTCGTGAGAAGGCCGATACCGCGCGCCGAACGTGCCGACAGAGAACTGGTCAGCGCTGTGCTCGAAGGCCTGAAGAATCGATTCGGAGCGTAACGCGTGTACCTGGATCCAGACGTATCCCATGCGGTGAAGATCCTCATAGTGGGGCACTTCGGAGTCGGGAAGACCACCTGCATCGGAAGTCTCTCCGAAATCGAGCCGCTGAGGACCGAAGAGGAGATCACCGAAGCCAGCGAGGGTTTCGACGACCTGTCGGGCACACCTCACAAGAAGACCACCACCGTGGCCATGGACTTCGGCCGCCTCACCCTCAGCGACTCGCTGGTCCTCTACCTCTTCGGAACGCCCGGACAGGAGCGTTTCAAGGAGATGTGGGAGGAGCTGTCCGGGCGCGCTGGGCGCGCTGGTCCTCGTAGACCCCGAGCGGCTGGACGAGTCCTTCGCCGTTCTCGACCTGGTCGAGAGCTTCGGCCTGACGTACACCATCGCCGTCAATCACTTCGAGGGCACCACCGACTACCCGCTCGACGAAGTGCGTGAGGCGCTGAACCTGACTGCCGACACCCGCGTCGTGAAGTGCGACGTACGCGACGAGAGGACCTCGGCGCAGGCACTCATCACCCTCGTCGAACACCTCATGACCCGACTCGGCTAGGAGCACCGCAAATGCAACATCCCCATGACGCGCAGGAGATACCTCCCGGATGCCCCGCACACGGGAACGTCCAACTGTTCGGCCCTTCGTTCGGAGCCGACCCCGACGGCCACTACGTGCAGCTGCGCCCTTCGGCCTGAGCGCACCCGTGGACATAGCACCGGATGTCGAGGTCGAGCTGATCACCAGCTACGACGCCGCCCTCTACGTCCTGCAGAACCCGCGTCCTTCGTCCGCGACTCCCGCCGCTGGAACGCGCTGAACCAGGGCCGGGTCCCGGCGGACAGCCCGGCTCTGCCCATGATGAGTTACCGCCCCAACGCCCTGTTCAGCGACGGCGCGGCCCATGCCCGCCTGCGCCAGGCGGTCACCGACAGCCTCGCCACGGTCAACGAACTGCAGCTCGTGAGGCGGACCCAGCAGTCTGCCGAATACCTGATCAGCCGCTTCAGCTCCGAGCCGCGTGGCCAGGCAGAGCTGATGGCCGAGTACGCCCAGCCGCTGCCGCTGCTGGTCTTCAGCGACTTGTTCGGTTGCCCGCCGGAGATCGGTGACCGCGTGATCGCCGGGATCAGCGGCATCTTCGAGGGCACACCCGGCGCCGACGAGGTGCTGGGCGGGGCGCTCACCGAGCTGATCGCCCTCAAACGGAGCCACCCGGCCGACGATCTGACCACGCGTCTGATGATGCACCCTGCCCAGCTGAGCGACGAGGAGGTGCTGCACCAGCTGGTGACCCTGCTCTCCGGCGGCACCGCGCCTCTGACCGCGACCATCGGAACCAGCAGTGCGCTGTACCTCGGCGAGGAATGGCAGACCGGGCTGCCGGTCGAGGACGCGGTCTCCCAGAGCCTGTGGGACTTCGCGCCGATCGCCAACTACGCGGCTCACTACCCGACCCATGACGTCGAACTGGGCGGCAGGACACTCCGGGCCAATGACCCGGTCCTGATCTCCTTCGCCGCGGCCAACACGGACCCCAAGCTCACCGGGCACCGCCAGCAGCTCAGCGCCAAGGCGCACTTGGCCTTCGGGGCCGGCCCGCACGCCTGCCCCGCCAAGGACCCGGCGTTCATGATTGCCGTTACCGCCGTTGAGAGCCTCCTCAATCAGCTGCCCGACGTCGAGATGCGCGTCCCGTTCAAGACGCTCGCCTGGGTGCCGAGTCCATGGAGCCGCTCCCTGGTGACCCTCCCGATCCGGTTCACCCGCGGGCAGTGACGGCCCGTACGCATGCGGCCCAGACGTCCCAGTCGACATCCACCGAGCAGCGTTCCACTGGCCGGGCTTCCCAGCCGCCTGGAGCTTCGGCGTCGCAGCAAAGGGGGCCTGTTCAGCCGATTCCTGGCATGGACGAGGGGCGAGTGATTTAAGTAACCTCCTGATACCCCTGTGTTATTGGATGATTCAATGATCTTGTGGGTATGCAGTGGCGGCTTGGTTCTCAGAAAGGAGCCGCCATCATGAGAGTTGCCACAACTCCGTCGCACGACCGCAGGGCGTCCGCTTCCCTCTTCTCCCGTCTGCGGACGACGAAGGGGCAGGCCGATCCCTTCCCGATATACCAGGAGCTGCTGTCGAGGGGAGGTCATCCCTGCTCCCTGGGGTGGCTCCGTCGTAACGAGTTTCGCCGTCTGCGATCAGGTGCTACGCAGCCGTGACTGGCTGGAACCCGACAAACGGTGGCGAGCGCAGCAGGGTTCGGGCACGCGCTGGAACGCCGCTTCCGCGCAGGAGATGAGCAACACGCTGGCCGCTCTCAACCCCCGGACCACACCCGGGCCCGCCTGGCGGCCGGCACTTTCGACCGGACCACGATAGAGCGGATCGGCCGGACGGTGAGCCGGACGACTGATCGGCTCCTGGATTCCCTTGCAGAGCAGCTTGCCGACGGGGAGGCGGACTTCTCGGCCCTGGTGGGCGAGGAACTGCCGATCGCCACCATCGGTGAGTGGCTCGGGCTGCCTGCCGCCGACTGGCCCCGGCTGCGGGAACTGACCCATGATCAGGTCTTCACCCAGGAGCTGCTGCCCTCGGCCAGCCAGCTGGGCGCATCCGATGCTGCCACGGCCGAACTGCGCACCTACTTCACGGCTCTGGTGAGCGACCGGCGCGCGCACCCGGCGAGGACCCCGTGTCCCGTTGGATACAGGCGTGGGACGCCATCGAACCCGACCGCGACAAAGCCGATGAGTCGGTCTATTACCTGGTCCTGTTCATCCTCCTGGCTGCTCTGGAAACCACCTCGACACTGCTGACAACCATGACGCTCCTGCTTGTCGAGCACCCGGCACGCTGGGGCCTGGTCGCCGACCGCCCCGACCTGGTGCCCGCGTTCGTGGAGGAGACGCTGCGCTACGACCCGCCCACTCATGTCATCAGCAGGGTCGCCGGCAAGGACTGTGTCCTTGCCGGCATGGAGATACGCAGGGACGAGATGGTCCACCTCCTGCTGGGAGCGGCACACCGAGACCCGGCCAGGCACGTCGACCCCGACCGATTCGATCCTCTGCGCAAACCCGCACATCTCGCCTTCAGCGGAGGCATCCACTACTGCCTCGGCGCGCCACTGGCCCGGCTGGAGGCCCAGACCCTGCTCCATCAACTCATTCGTCGCCTCCCCGCCTCACTCTGGTGCGCCGCCCGTCGATGGCACCCGGGTCGCGTTCCGGCGCCTGCTGAACTTGGATGTCGCCCTCGCATGACCGCAACAACCAGTACGCCCACCAGCCCCTCCTCCAAGGCAATACACGTCGAGGAGTCCGGCCCGGTGCTCCACGTCCGCCTCAATCCCCGGGAGGGTGACGACACCCTGGATGTCGCCGTCCTCGACGATCTCCTTCGTCTGCTCGACGATCTCCACGAACGCCCGGACATCCGCGTCCTGACCCTGTCGTCCATGGGCGCGGACTTCTGCCTGGGCGCCGACCGCAACGAGTACCGGGCAGCGCTCACAGCGGATCCGACCGGAGCCGGACTGCGGCGCATGGCGGACAAGGCGCACCGCCTGTGCAAGGCGCTGGAGGAGACCCACACGGTCACCATCGCCCGGCTCCACGGCCGGGTAATCGGTGCCGGACTCGCGCTCGCCTCGTTCTGCGACCTCCGCGCGGGCGCGGACACCTGCCGCTTCCGCATGCCGGAGGTCGGCATAGGACTCCCACCCGCCTGGGGAGGAGCGATGGGCCGTTTGATCTCCGAAGCCGGCGCCGCCAGGATCCGCGAACTCATGCTCACTTGCGACGTGTTCGACGCAGCCACGGCCCACCGGATCGGCCTCCTCCACAAGACCGCCCCGCTCGAGCGGCTGGACGAGGTTGTCGACGCCTGGACAAAACCGCTCGTCCGACGCTCGCCGGAGGCCCTGGTCCTGACGAAGCGCATGCTGGCCGGCTACGCGCGGGCCGACCGGACGGCAGATGCCTCCCTGCTCGACTCCCACCTTCTGGCAGCCCTCATCAATCCACACCGATGAGCTCACCGTCACGTGCGCCCGGCGAGATCCGCGCGCACGTGACGGGAACGTGCCCGGTCGACGCGCTCACCGGCCAAGGCCTATGGCAGTCGCCAGTCCACCGGCTGCACGCCTTCGCGAACCAGGAAGTCATTGGTACGGCTGAAAGGCCTCGAACCGAAGAAGCCGCGATCCGCCGACATAGGAGAAGGATGGGCGGATTCAATCGCAGGCAGGTCGCCGAGCAACGGCCTCAGATTGCGGGCGTCACGCCCCACAGCACCGATACCAGCGGCTTGCCACGTGCTGCCAGAGCGCGGATCGCCTGCTCGGTCACTTCCTCCCAGCCCTTGGCCCGGTGGGCTCCAGGCTTGCCGGGAGCTGTCGTCAGCGCCCTGTTGAGCAGGAGCACTCCCTGCTGGGTCCAGGGAGTCAGATCGCCGTTCGAGGGCCGCGGAAGGCCCAGATCTGCCTGCAACTCCCGGAAGATGTTCTCCAGGCTGCCCGGCAGGCGCCGTACGTCGGGCGCGACCGCGAAGCTATGCCCGATCGCCATCCCCGGGGCCGGGTAGGATCCTGGCCCACGATCAGGACACGTACCTCGTCGAGGGGCTGCTGAAAAGCGCGGAGAACGTGCTTCCCCGCCGGCAGATAGGTACGGCCGGCTGCGATCTCCGCGCGAAGGAAGTCCCCATCGCCGCAATACGCCCGGCCACAGGGCGCAATGCCTCGGCCCACCCGGGGTCCACAAGCTCAGTCAACGGTCGCGCTGCCACAACCGTCACCCTACCGGCCCACATGACCTCGGCTGATCACCCGTCCCCACGGGAGGGCGTTGAACGATAGGGTGCGTGCCGTCGTCAATCCTCTTCTTCCTGGAGCCGATCCATGAGGTCGCGTAGGCATTCGTCCGAGAGCAGCGGTGCACGTTGCTTCCAGTGATCAGTCCACTCGGCTTCCGTCATCGGCTCCGGTCGGCGCCCTCACGCGCGAATCCGCAAGCCGCCACCCACGCAATCGGCCCGAGTTCGGTGGTGGCGCCGGAAGCCGGCCCGCTGTCGTGTGACGCCGGTCGGCGGCTGCCGTGACGGGCGGCGGCCCGCTCGTCCTCGGGGTCGACTCGGGCGGTTCCGGGCTGCGGGTGGCGCTCGGGGCGGTCGACGAGGCGTTTGCCGTGTCCACGGTTCACTGCACCGAACCGGTACGCACCGGGCCGGCCGGGATCGACGCCGCACATCTGCTGGAACAGCTCCTGCCTGCGGCCCGGCAGCTGTTGCACCAGGCGGGGCGGGGTGATGGCGATGGGCGGGACACGGCCTCGGCCGGCATCGGGGCTGTGGCGATCGGGGCCGCCGGGATGGCGACCCTGGGCGGACAGCTGCGCGCGGAGGTGCCGGCTGCACTCGCGAGCGCACTGGGCGTACGGTCCCTGGCGCTGGCCGCCGACGCGGTGACGGCGTATGCCGGGGCATTCGGGCAGCAGCCGGGGCGGTGGTGGCCGGCGGACGGGCATGATCGCGCTCGGCACCGACCTGAAAGTCTGGCGCAGGGCGGACGGCTGGGGCCACCTGCTCGGCGACAGCGGCGGCGGTGCCTGGATCGGCCGGGCCGGACTCGACGCGGCGATGCGCGCGCACGACGGACGGCGCGGCGGGTCTGTGGCGCTGCTCACCCGGCTGGAGGAAATCTTCGGCTCCGCCGCCGAGCTGCCCGGCCTGCTCTATCCGCGTACGGACCGACCGGCGCTCCTTGCTTCCTTCGCACCCGAAGTCGCGGCATGTGCCGGCGACGACGTGGTCGCGGCCGGGATCCTGCGGGAGGCGGCCGCCCATATCGCCGAGGCGACGGCAGCGGTGTGCCCGGGGTCCGGGGCGCCGGGCTGGTGGCGCGCCGTATCAAGTGGCCTTGACCGGCGGCCTGTTCCGGATGGGCGAGCCCCTCCTGGTACCACTGCGCGAAGAGCTGGACCAGCAGGTGCCGCAGGCGCGGGTGGTGTCCGCGGCGGGTGATCCGCTCGCAGGTTCGCTGAGCATCGCCCGGTCCCTGGCCGTCTCCGGTCTGCGACTGCCACTCCATCCGACGCTGCTGTTCCTGCCCGGACCGGGGTAGGAATCCGGACGGGCAACAGGCCGGACAGAGCAGGACAGTCATCTGTTTTGCCACTTATCAGACATAAGTGGACAGATAACGCCTGACTGGACCCTCCCCGAACAGAGGGCACCCAAAACCAGTAGCATGCGGCGCCATGAGCACCCCACTGGGCCCGCTTCCGGCCTGCCTGTACGAATGCCGCGACCTCGCCAGTCCGGACGGCACCGCCGCCCGGAGCCCGTGGTCGCACCTGAGGGCGCTGCCGCGCTCGTTCTTGCCGTTCCGGTACCTTCTTCGGCCACGCGCAGCCTGGCCGAAGAGGTGATCAGCATCGCCCGTTCCGAGCTCCCCGGTCTCAATGCCCTGATCGGTTACCTCGACGGAGACGACGCCGAGTACCCCACTCTTGCCTCTGTACTCGCGCACACCACGGTCGAGCGCGTCGCGCGCTACGAGCAGGCCACCGCAGCGGGCCGTGAGGTCGCCGAGCCCGGGGCCTTTGCGCCGTCGTGGTGCCGCTGCTCGCGGGCCGGACAGTGGCCTGATCCGGCGGATACGGCAGGCGGTCATGGACAGCGGTGTCCAGGCCGAGCTGACCGATGTGCTCGGTCCGCATCCGCTGCTCGCCGAGGCGCTGCACGTGCGTCTTTCGGAGGCCGGGCTGGCGCGCGCCGACCGCGCCAGGCTGTTCACCGTGGCGACCGCCGCCGACGGAATCGTGCTGGCCACCGTGGGCGGCGACGAGGGCGTGCAGGCCGCCGGCATCACCGGCATGCTGCTGGCCGCCCGGCTCGCCGTACCGGTGATGGCCGCCGCCCTGGATGTGGAGGGTTCGGTCGCCGCGATCGCCGAACAGCTGCAGAGCTCCGGCTCGGCGCAGCTCGCGCTCGCTCCGTACCTGGTGGGTCCGGAAATCGACGCCGGCCTGCTGGCAGCCGCCGCGAAGGAAGCGGGCTGTGCGACGGCCGAGCCGCTCGGTGCGTACCCTGCGATCGGCAAGCTCGTGCTGTCGTTGTACGCGACGAGTCTGGGCATCTCTCCGGCCACGCCGCAGGGAGCACAGGCGCACTGACCTGTGCGGGACCTGCCCGACACCTGAAACGGCACGTGGCACGGACCGGGGTCCCCGGTCCGTGCCACGTGCCGTTCAGGTGTCGGTTGTCAGCCGAAGATCACGCAGGAGGCAGCCGGAGCCTCGATCGATCCCGCATGGGCCGGCACACCCGTTTCCGCGTCCACGGCGAACCAGCTGACGTTGCCGGAATGCTCATTGGCGACGTACAGCCACTGTCCGGTGGGGTCGAGGGCAAGATCCCGCGGCCAGCGCCCGCCGCAGCCAACGGCCGCCGCCAGGACCGGCTTCTCCCCGGTCGCGTCGAGGGTGAGGACGCAGATGCTGTCGTGTCCGCGGTTGGCTGTCCACAGGAACCGTCCGTCGTGCGAGAGGACCACCTCGGAGGGTAGGTCCGCGCCGTGCTCTCCGCACCGTCGGGCAGCACGGGCGTCCCACCGACCGGTTCGAGCAGGCCGGCCGCCGCATCCCAGCGGCACACCGTAACGGTCGGCTCCAGCTCGTTGAGGATGTAGGCGTACGCGCCCGAGGGGTGAAAGGCCAGATGCCGTGGCCCACTGCCCGGCCGCAACGCCGTCTCACTGTGCAGCGCCAGTGACCCCGTATGCGGATCAATGGCGCAGATGCGTACGGAGTCGGTGCCCAGGTCCACACTCAGCACCCATGCCCCGAAGGGTCGGCGAGCACCTGGTGGGCGTGCGGCCCCGCCTGCCGGCCGGCGTCCGGCCCGCCGCCTTCGTGCTGGAGTACGGCGGACGGGCTGCCGAGCGAGCCGTCGGAGGCCACGGGCAGCGCGGTGACGCTGCCCGATCCGTAGTTCGCGGTGACCAGATGTCCCGCGACGACGGCCAGGTGTGTGGGGCTGTTTCCGTTCACCGGCCGCACCTCGCCGATGAGGCTCGGGACGTCGCCGTCGACACCGAACGCGGCAGCCGCGCCGTCCGCGGTCTCACTGACGGCGTACAGGACCCTTGCGCCCGCTCCGGGAACCGGGGCGGGGCCGAGTGCGAGGAACGAGGGTCGGGCAGGACGTCCGTGGCACCGAGCACGGTCAGCGCCCCGGTATCCCGGTCCACGGCAGCGGTCATGATTCCCCGGCCGCCAGCCGAGGTGAACGACCCTATGAACGCCCGCCCGCATTGTTGCCGCCCATCGCACTGCCCTCTTCACCGTCCGCCGCGATCTTCCCGGCCGACGGTAGCAGGCAGCCCTCCGCGGTCCAGACCAATCCAGCGCGGCCGGTTCGCGGGCCGGGCCCAGCTCGATCGGCGTCAGGCGCCGACCAGCGGAGCGCGCGGGGAGCTTCGCAGCGGGGCGGCGAGTTCGCCGAGCGCCCTCTCCAGTCCGTGCAGATGAGCCAGGGCCGGCCCCACGACAGCCGAGTGCGGCAGCACGCTGGTCGTCGTCGCCCTGTGGAACTCCCTGTCGGACGCGGTCAGGGCCTCCACACAGGCCTCGACCCGCCAGCAGGCAGCGGCGAGCCTGGCGTCGTGGGAGGCCTCCGGGTCCGCCGCGACGGACGCGAGTCCACGTACCTCGCGTGCGCAGTCGTCCAGCAGGGCCAGCACCTGCCGGGCGCGGGCCTTGCGAGCGCGCAGTGGACTCAGCGGGTGCACCAGCGGGGCCAGGGACAGGCGTACCCGCCCCAGCAGCGCTTCCAGCTCGGCGACCCGCGGGCCCGGTCCGCGGTCGCCGAGCCCGCGAGCCGTGCGGCGGCCTCCGCGGTGCAGGCATGCACGCAGCGCAGGGCACGCTCGATCCACGCGTGGGTGGTGGCATGCGTGGTGACCGGCAGCACCAGGAGCACCGCGATCACCGCACCGAGCGCTCCGACGCCGGTCTCCACCAGCCGCAACGCGAGCAACGCCCGGTCCAGCACGCCCAGGAGCCCGTAGAGCGAACCGGCAAGCATCGTCACCGAGAACATCATCCAGGTGTACGAGACGGCAGCGGTGTAGAAGATCCCGAAGACGCCGGCCGCGACGAGGACGGCCGAGGGCACCGCGGCCCGTGCAGCGGCACGATGACGATCAGGCCGACGGGAATTGCGATGAGCGTGCCGGCGACCCTGCGGAAGCCGCGTACAAGCGTCTCACCGCGCGAGGCGGTGTTCACGAAGACCCACCAGGTGGCCCCACTGCCCAGTACCAGCGCTGCTCGGACAGGAGCTGACCGGCCATGAGCGCCATGGCGCCGCCCGCGACCGCCTGCACCGCCTGGCGCGTGGTCACCGGCCCATTCCGCGGCCGGCCACGGGACGGGCACGGCCGCTGCGGGCAGCCGCCGCTCGTAGCACCACAGCCCGAAGCGGACCGTGGAGGAGACGAGCAGGGAGAGCGCGATGGCCCCGTACAGCTCGAGCAGTTGCCCGGACAGCGTGTGGAGGAACTGCGTGACGAAGAAAGCCATGAAGGCGAACACCCCGAGGCAGTGACCGCGCGGCCCCACCTCCGGGCATACACACCCGCGCCCATGACCGCCAGAAGGGCCACATCCCTGGCCAACGGGTAGTCGTGCAGCCCTGCGGCCAGAGCGAGTACAGGAAAACCGGCTGCGGGCAGCAGCGCGGTGGTGACCGCCTGGGCACGGATGGTGGCATCGGTCACTGTGAAGAGGGCCAGCAGCGCGGCGAGGCCACCGGTGATGGCCGCGACGAGCGAATGACCGGCGAGACCGCAGACGGCCACCGCCGCCCCGATGCCGAGTACGGCCCGGATCCCGCTGCGCAGCCGCAGCCGGCCCGGATCCACGGCAACGAACGTCCTCTTCAGCAACACATGCCCCCACCTCTGCCTGCCGGCCCTGCATACCGGCACGAAAAGGCGCCGCGGGATCCGCAGCGCCATCGACCGACTACATCAGAACACCCTCGCCCGCTGGCTCAACCGACGGCCAATGGCCTGAGCCATTGGCGCAGTCATTGGGGTGCGCTGCGCCACTATTAAGCCAACGGACCATGAAGGGGCCGAGGGCATCTGTCGACCGCTGCACCATTGGTACAGTCGGGGCCCGGATCACCGGGCCGGCAGGAAGGCGGGCGGACCATGGCGGTGGGCATCCTCGACACTCGTATCCTGCGGCTGCTCATCGAGCAGCCACGCACCAGCGTGCGCGAGTACGCACGCATCCTGGGCGTCGCCCGCGGCACGGTTCAGGCCCGCCTGGAGCGGCTGGAAAGGGATGGAGTCATCACCGGCACCGGCCCTCGCTCTCACCCGCCGCCCTGGGGCACCCGTGCTCGCCTTCGTCCACCTGGAAGTGACCCAGGGCCATCTGGACGAGGTGGGAGACGCGCTCGCGGCGGTCCCGGAGATCATCGAGGCGTTCTCCACGACCGGGGGCGGCGATCTGCTGACCCGGGTCGTGGCTCGTGACAACGGGCACCTGGAAGACGTGATCCAGCAGCTGATCCAGCTCCCCGGAGTGGTCAGGACGAGGACGGATGTGGCGCTGCGCGAACGGGTCCCGCACCGGATGCTGCCACTCGTCGAGACGGTGGGACTGGCAGCCGGAAGTCAGGCCTGATCACTGGCCGGGGCACGGGACGGCGCTCACCGGCACAGAGCCGCTCTTCGCGGGCGGGGCGGGCAGGGCGGTTTCACCTCAGCCCCGGTGAGGGGCCGTCACCAAACAGCCGCCGTCCGCGCATCGCCGAGTGGCTGGATTTCGCCAGTCGGCGGACTGTGGTGCGACGGAGGGTCCGGCGGCCGGATATCCTGATCATGCCGCGCCCCTGCCCCGTCCCGAGCCGAAGAGCCCGGTGAGGCCGCCGCTGCGGCAGTCGGAGCGAGCCACAGTTCGAGATTGGTGTGCACAGGTGCTGGTAGCTGGTCGGTACCGGTTGATATCCCCATCGGCCGTGGCGGTATGGGTGAGGTGTGGCGCGCGACGGACGAAGTGCTCGGCAGGGCCGTGGCGGTGAAACTGCTGCTGGCGACCACGCCGACGCCTCGTCCACCGCCCGCTTCCGGATGGAGGCTCAGACCGCGGCGCGTCTGAGCCACCCTCATCTGGTGGCGGTGTTCGACTTCGGCGCCTGGGAGAACCGCTTCTATCTGGTGATGGAGCTCGTCGAGGAAAAAGCCTCGGAGATCTGCTCGCCGCACAGGAGAGGGTCCACTGCGAGCAGGTGGCCCTGATCGCCGGCCAGGCGGCTGCCGGCCTGGCAGCCGCTCACCGTCAGGGCATCGTCCACCGCGACATCAAGCCGGGCAACCTGATGCTGGATGCCGACGGGTCCGTAAAGATCGGCGACTTCGGAATCGCGCAGTTCGTCGACGATCCCTCGACGGCGCTCACCACCGCGGGCCAGATCGTCGGCACGAGTCTCTACCTGGCTCCGGAGCGGGCCCTGGGCCGCACGGCCGATTCCGCCTCGGACATGTACTCCCTGGGCTGCGTCATCTACCAACTCCTGGTCGGGCACCCGCCGTTTCGCTCGGACACCGCCACCGCGACGCTTTACCAGCACGTGGACACTCCTCCGGTACCGCTCCGGCAGCGGGGCGTCGACATCTCCCCGCCTTTGACTCGTATCTGCTGGGACTGCTCGCCAAAGCCCGAGGACCGGCCCAGCGCACAGCAGGTCTCGGACTGGTTCCGTACGGACGCCTGGCGCGGACGCCCACAGCCGCTGCCTCAGCATGCCCCCGCGTCCGCCCCCACCGCGCCGGTACGCATACCGTCGGGCCCGGCCGCACCCGCGACATACCGGCTGCCGCAGCCCACCGGTCGAAGACGGGCCACCCCGCCCCAGGTCGACCGGATCCGCTACCGCCCGCCGGCGTACCGCAGGCGAAGCGATCAGATACCGGCCCCGTGTTGCCAGTGCCATCGCCGGCGCGGTCGCCTTCGTAGCCGCGGTCTATCTGGGGATGGTCCTGTTCTCCCCGATTCGGGTGCGGCCGGCACTCCGGAGTCAGGCCCTTCCCCGACAGCCGGTATCGAATCGCCCTCGCCCGGGCAGCCGGCGGGCGACGTCCCGCGACAGGACAGCGAAGAGGACCAGGACGACGACTGACGCCGCCCGTCCCGGCCCGCCCGCACCGAGTCACCAGCGCGAGTGGACCTCCGCGCGGATCCGGCGGTCGTAGAGGTCGCGCACCGCGTCCACGTTGCCCTGCGGCAGCGGCGGGAGCGAGGCCGCTGCCGCATTGGCGCGGGCCTGTTCCACTGAGCGCGCACCGGGGATGACACTGGTGACCCCGGCTGCTGGATGATCCAGCGCAGCGCTGTCTGCGCAGGTGTCGCCCCTGGGGAGCGAGCCGGGAGAACTCCGCCGCAGCGGACACCCCGGTCACGTAATCGATGCCGGAGAAGGTCTCACCCTGGTCGAATGCCTCACCATGACGGTTGTACGTACGGTGGTCCCCGGGCGCGAAGACCGTCTCCTCGGTGTACTTGCCCGACAGCAGCCCAGAGGCGAGCGGGACGCGCGCGATAATGCCGACCCCGCGGCAAGGGCCGCCGGGAGCACCTCGTCGAGCGGCTTGAGGCGGAACGGGTTGAGGATGATCTGCACACTGGCGACGCCGGGGCGGGCAATGGCGGTGAGGGCTTGCGCACAGGTCTCGACGCTCACCGCGTAGGCGGCGATCCGCTGCTCGACGACCAGGGTGTCCAGCGCGTCGTAGACGGCGTCAGAGGAGTAGACACTCGTCGGCGGGCAGTGCAACTGTACGAGGTCGAGGGTGTCGACACCGAGGTTGGTGCGCGAACGGTCGTTCCAGGTACGGAAGTTGTCCAGTACGTAGTTCTCCGGCAGCTGGTCAGCGCGGCGGCCCATCTTGGTGGCGACGAAGATGCCCGCGTCCGGCCGGTCCTGAGATAACGGCCGATGAGCTGTTCGCTGCGCCCGTCGCCGTAGACGTCCGCGGTGTCGAAGAAGGTGATTCCCGACTCGACGGCGGCATCCAGGACACCGAAGGCGTCGGCCTCCCGCACCTCGCCCCAGTCCCCGCCCAGCTGCCATGTGCCCTGTCCGACGACCGATACGTCCCGGCCGGTCCTGCCAAGTGTGCGCTGTTCCATGGAGATCATGCTACGTCCGTGGGCACCGGGACCGGACGGAGTCCGTCCGCCGCTCGCACGGCGGACGGATGCCGGTTCAGTCGTTGGTGGTCACGCGCACGTAGTCGACGACGAGTTGCTGCGGGAACGTGGTGTTGCCGTCGGGGTCGCCGGGCCAGTAGCCGCCGACCGCGAGGTTGAGGATGAGGAAGAACGGCTTGTTGAACACCCAGTTGTTGCCGTTCAGGTCGGCCGGGGTCCGCCGCTGGTAGACGGTGCCGTCGACGGACCAGGTGACGGAGTCGGGGCCCAGTCGACGGCGAACGTGTGGAAGTCGTCGGCGAAGGCCGCTCCGCCCGGCAGCGTGTAGCCGGCGCCGATGCCGCCGGAACCGGAGTAGCCGGGCCCGTGCAGGGTGCCGTGGACGGTGCCTGGTTCGAAGCCGACGTTCTCCATGACATCGATCTCGCCGCTGTTGGGCCAGCCGACGTCGCCTATGTCTGCCCCGAGCATCCAGAACGCGGGCCACATGCCCTGTCCGCGCGGGACCTTCATCCTGGCCTCGACATGCCCGTACGTCTGGGTGAACTTGCCGGAGGTGTTGAGACGCGACGAGGTGTACTCACAAGTGCCGTACCAGCACTGGTAGTTCCCGGGTTCTCCTTGCGCGCCGTGATGACGAGGTTGCCCTGGCCGTCGAGCGCGGCATTGTTGTTGCCCGCCGTGTAGTACTGCCGCTCGTGGTTGTTGACGTTGTCGCCGGTCTCGATCTGCCACTTGCCGCCGTCGACGGCAGAGCCCGCGGCCCCGTCGAAGTCGTCGGAGAACGCGACCGCGGCCGGTGCCGCTGCAGTCGAGATCGTGGAGGCCGCAGCCGAGTGGGGGCGGACGTGGCGGAGGCTCCGGCAGGCAGGGCGGTCACGGCCGCCGAGCAGCAGAGCAGGGAAAGTGCGTACAACGCGGTGCGATGCTTCTGGGCAGACGCCTCTTCACGGCGCGCTGGGGTGTACACAGTCATCACTTCACTTCGGGGTGGGGAGGTGGAGGGAGCTTCCGAAAGTAAGCATGGGCATGACAGGTATGCGTCGAGAGGTGAACCATCGGAGAGATCACCTCGAGCGCATATTTCAATAGTTGATTTAAGGCAGTGACCGAAGAGCCGTCAAGGACCTGGTCCAGACCGGACAGGTAACGGAATATGACAGACGCATAGGCACCTGAACCCGGCCGGCCCTCCCTCCGTCCTGCGGTCCGCAGCCGGCAGCGGCACAGTGGAGGTACTGGCGGCAGCAGCCGGCCCCACCGGACAGGAGCGCGACCGCCCCGCGCTTCCGGGCGGAAGGACCAAGGCGTGAACAGCAACGGCACACCGAGGACCCGAACCCGTGCGACCCGGAGCCCCGGCCTTACGGCGCGACCGGCCGCCCGGGGCTCTTCGTCGTACAGATCCATGACGCACGGCGTATGCACTTCGACTTCCGGCTCGAGGTGGGCGGCGTACTCATGTCATGGGCGGTGCCGCGCGGCCCCTCGGACAATCCGCGCGACAAGCGGCTGGCCGTGCCGACGGAGGACCACCCACTGGAGTACCGGGATTTCGAGGGCGTCATCCCGCAGGACGAGCGAGGCAGCGGCACCGTCATCGTCTGGGACCAGGGCACCTATCTGCCACTGGGCCACGACCCCGCGGCAACCCGGTTTCGTTCCAGGAGTCCCTGGCACGCGGACACGCCACGTTCTGGCTCGACGGCGCCAAGCTGCACGGCGAATTCGCACTCACCCGCTTCCACGCGAGGGGCGAGGACGGCGACAGCGAGGGCCCCGAGGCGTGGCTGCTGATCAAGGCCAACGACCGACTGGCCATCCACGACCGGCCCGGCACACCGGATCCGTATCACGCCCGGTCCGCCCGCACCGGCCGCACACTGCACCAGGTCGCCGTCGCGGAGCGGGACACACAGGCCCGGCCCGGCTGATGCCGGAGCCGTCGGTCATGGCCGCTTGGCCGAGTCGAGGTGGGCGAACACCACCACGTTGTCCTCGTAGTCCTTCGCCTTCTTGTCGTAGGCACCTCCACAGGTGATCAGCCGCAGCTGCGCGGAGCCGGTGTCGTTATAGACCCGCTCATTCGGGAAGTCCGCCTTGCTGAAGGTCTCCACCGAGTCGACCTTGAACGTGGCGACGGCGCCGTCCTCGCGGGTGATGTCCACGCCGGCGCCGGACCTGAGGGTCCTGAGCAGCAGGAACACGGCCGGGCCGGTCTTCGTGTCGACATGGCCCGCGACCACGGAGGTACCACGCTCCCCGGGTGGCGCCGCCCTGGAACCAGCCCACCAGATTCCTGTCGTTCGCGGGGTGCGTTCAGCTGCCCGGAGGGGCCGATGGCGAGCGGAGCAAAGGGAGCGTTGACAGCGATCTCGGTGATCGAGATCCGCTTCGGGACGGAACGCGGCATAGCAGGGCCCCGGCGGAGGCCCTGGGCGGCAGGGGCGGAAACCGCGGCCGGAACGGACGGCTTCGCTCCCGCCGAAGCGTCGAGGGAGTTGTAGACGAGGACGAAACCCAGTCCCACCGCCGCAGCCGGCCACAGCAGGGAACGGCCGAGGGTGCGGGAGGAGGAGTCTGTACCGGACGGCTGCAGGGCGGCCATGCAGGCGGTGCCTTTCGCAATCGGCGCGGCCACCGCCCGGTGGGGACGGCGGCCGCGAGTTGATGCAACGTACTAGCGGTGCGGACCCATCAGGCCGCCGCGCCACCCGACGCATTGCGGCGGCGCAGGCGGTACACCCGGCGCCGAGACCACCGAGCATCAGTGCCGAACCCGCGGCCAGGCTGCTGCCGGACAGGGCCATCGCTCCGCCACCGGTGTGGACGCCGCCCTCGGGCTTCTCCTTCTTCCACGACTCGGAGCTCTCGCCGCTGCCGGACGACTCCTCCTGGCCCCAGGACTCCGGCTTCTCACGGTCCGCGTTGCTGCCGGTCGAGGAACCGCTGTCGTCCCTCTCGGCCACGACCGCGGCCAGAGCGCCACCACCGGTGTGAACGCCGCCCTCGGGCTTCTCCTTCTTCCACGACTCGGAGCTCTCGCCGCTGCCGGACGACTCCTCCTGGCCCCAGGACTCCGGCTTCTCACGGTCCGCGTTGCTGCCGGTCGAGGAACCGCTGTCGTCCCTCTCGGTCACGACCGCGGCCAGAGCGCCACCACCGGTGTGGACGCCGCCCTCGGGCTTTCGTGCTTCCACGAGTCCGGCTTCTCGCGGTCGTCGTCGTTGCCGCTGGAGGAGGACGAGGCGCTGTCCTTGTCCCAGCCGTCGGACGAGGTCAGGGCATAGGCGGCGGGGTGGTGACCGCGAGGACCGCGGTGACAGCGGCGGCGGCGAACAGGGTGCGGGCAGAGCGCATGGAGAGATTCCTTTCGCCACTCCTGCGCGGGCCGGCACTTCGCCGGCACTTCGGATCACAGGTGCGACGTGATCCACCGTCAGCCGAAATCCGGGTCCCCACCACTGGAGAGCGCCGCATTCGAGGTACGCCATGGGCCCTTCGTGTGAGAACGGGCCCGCTGTCACCGTTGGACGGCACGCCGGGCAGGGGCGAGGTTTCAACCGGACGACTCCGGGGACGGAGCCTGACAGAGCTTCAGCCGGAGCCGCTGCGGCCACCGACTGCCGGCTCTTCCGGTCGTCACGGCCGGAAGAGCGGGTTCAGGTGGGCGGGCAGCAGGAAGGCCTGTCCCCGGGCCAGTACGGCGGCGGAGTCGTTGCCTCCCCTACGCCCTGCGTTACGGCGGGCGCAGCCACTTCGCCGAACCGGGCCGACCGGTCCTCACTGGCTGCGTACAGCAGCAGGGCGTGACCCTGCCCCGCAGCAGGGTGCTGCCGATGTCCGAACAGATCAAGTCGCGATCTCCGGCGGTCCGCGACAGCGCCCGGTGATCACCCAGGCCCTCCTCCGGCGCCCCGCATCCTGTGCTTCGACGAGGCCACCAGCACGCTCGGCGACGAGACGCAGCGCATCGCATCGCATCGCGGACAGCGTCGGGCACCTCCATGAGCCGGTGCGACGCCAGATCCAGTGGACCGCCACAGCCGGCCGGGGAGCGGAGAGCTGCGCACATTACTTTCAGGTATGTAGTGACTTCTTACGCCGACAACAGTAGAACTCGTTCCCATTCCGTCGAGAGTGAGGAACGCCACATGAGCGATCCCAGCCCGCACACCAAGGCCTCCATGGCCGTATCGCGCCGCGGATTCATCACTAGAACAAGTTCCATTCTTGGGGCGGCGGCGTTAGCCGGTCACGCCACCTCAGCGCAGGCGAAGGCCGCGCCCACGTCGATCAGAGCCGGGGCCCACGTCCCGGTTCTGGTGGTCGGCACCGGATACGGGGCTCCGTCGCCGCTCTGCGTCTCGCCCAGGCGGGCATCGACGTACACATGGCCGAGATGGGCATGTCCTGGGACACCCCGGTTCCGACGGCAAGATCTTCGCCAACACGACCAACCCGGACGCCCGTTCGTACTGGCTGCGTACCAAGACGAAACAGCCCTCAGCAACTTCCTCGGATTCCCGATCGACAGGAACATCCCGCGCTACACCGGAATCCTGGACGCCGAGGACTTCAGCGGCATCACGGTCTACCAGGGCCGTGGAGTGGGCGGCGGCTCCCTGGTCAACGGCGGCATGGCGGTCACCCCCAGACGCGAGAACTTCGCGGACATCCTCCCATCGGTGAACGCCGAGGAGATGTACAGCACCTACTACCCGCGCGCCAACTCCGGCCTCGGTGTCGGCACCGTCGACCCTGACTGGTTCGATTCCGCCGCGTGCTACCAGTACGCCCGAGTCGGACGAAAGCACGCCGAGCGTTCCGGCTTCCCGTTCGTCTTCGTGCCCGACGTGTACGACTGGGACTACATGGAGAAGGAGGCAGCCGGCACGGTCCCCAAGTCGGCACTGGCCGGCGAGATCCTCTACGGCAACAACTACGGCAAGAAGTCACTGCAGCAGACCTATCTGGCCCAGGCCAGGGCGACCGGCAAAGTCACCATCTCCTCGCTGCACAGGGTCACTTCGGTCACCCCGGCGGCCGGCGGCGGCTTCACCGTCGTCATGGACCAGCTCACGACCGGCGGTGACACCTCGGCCACCAAGACGGTGACGGCGGACCGGGTGTTCTTCGCGGCCGGCAGCGTCGGCACCAGCAAGCTGCTGACCCAGCTGAAGGCCACCGGCGCGCTGCCCGGCCTGAACGGCGAGATCGGCAAGGGCTGGGGCGACAACGGCAACGTGATGTGCGGCCGCGCCAACCACATGTGGGACGCGACCGGCAGCGTCCAGTCGAGCATCCTGCGGCGGCATCGACAACTGGGACAATGGCGGCGCGTTCGCCGAGGTGGCACCGCTGCCCACGGGGATCGAGACCTACGCCTCGTTCTATCTGTCGATCACCAAGAACCCGAACCGCGCCCAGTTCTCATGGAACGCCGCAACGGGCAAAGCCGAACTGAACTGGCAGACCTCCTGGAAGCAGCCGTCCATCGACATGGCCAAGTCCATCTTCGACAAGATCAACACGAAGGAGGGCACCATCTACCGGACCGACCTCTTCGGCGTCAACAAGATCTGGGGCGACCACCTCACCTACCACCCGCTCGGCGGCGCCGTGCTGAACAAGGCAACCGACAACTACGGGCGTCTGCACGGATATTCGGGCCTGTACGTGATCGACGGCGCGCTGATCCCCGGCAACACCAGCGTCAACCCGTTCGTCACCATCACTGCGCTCGCCGAACGGAACATCGAAAAGATCATCGCCACCGATCTATGAGCGCAACCCGCCACGACCTCGCCTGACCGCCCTCAATGGCCGGGCAGCACGCACACGGCGTCCAGACCGAGCACATGGTTGAGCCGGCCGAATGCCAGCCAGGAGCCGATGCTCATGCTCAGCTCCACGATCTCGTGCTGGCTGTAGCACCCGGCCATCCGGCTCCAGAACTCCTCGTCGAAACCGTGATGGTCCAGGGCGTACCGCTCGGCGTACTCGGCCGCCAGCCGTGTGCGGTCGTCGAGTGCGTCGGCTGTACGCCACTGGGTCACCGCTTCGGCGAACTCGTCCTCGACCTTCGCCCCGTCCCGTTCGGTCCGCCAGTCGAGGCAGAAGAGACACCCGTTGATCTGGGCGATCCGAAGCCGCGCGGCCTCGAACTCGCGCAGCCCCAGGGTGGTGTGCTCGTAGACCGCCATCGAGAAGTTCGCGGCGGCGATGCCGATACCGGGGACCATCTCGCCCCATACGTATCCGATCGGGTCCTGACCCTCGGGTATGTCGATGTTCACGGCTGTCTCCTTCCGAGTCCGCCGGCTGCGGGACGCAGCGGGATGTCGAGCGCGTCGTAGAGTCCAGGTTCCGCGTCCACGAGCCAGTCGATGGCGCTCACCAGTCGGCCTACAGCAGTGGCGTTCCCGCCCGCCGACCGGTTCTCACCCTCGTCGGTGGCCTCGATGGTGACCTCGATACGAGGACGGCCCTCGATGACCACGCGGTGTGCGCCGCAACCATCGGGCGGCGTCGGCCAGTCCGTTGCGCAGGAGGGGTGGATGCGGGTCACATGTTCGATGACAATGCGGGGTTCGCCCGCGACGATGCCCTGTACCTCGAACCGCACCGCGCCCTGGGTGCCGGCTTCGAACTCGCCCATCGTCCTGGTGCTCACCGTCGCATCGAGGGGACGCCGGTGCATGGTCTCGCGGATATCGTCGAGTTCGACGCCCAGGGCCCTGGCCATCAGTCGTATCTGACCGCCCCACACCATGGTCGGTACCGTGGGCGCGAGCATCAGCGGCTCGTAGTCCATCGGCTGACCCATGCCGACCAGGTTCCGGACCGAGTCGGGCTGGTCATAGGTCGAGTAGTCGAAGATCTCCTGACAGCGGATCACATCCACAGTGCTGCCGAGCCCGCTGATCAGCAGTGGCAGCACATCGTTGCCCCAGCCCGGGTCGACGCCGGAGGCGAACAGCGAGCCGCCGCCGTCCGCGATCGCGGCCAGCACCGGTTCCCGCAGCTCCGGCGGCGCGTTCAGCTGGTCATAGAGCGCGTATATCGCGGGGTGACGACCACGGCGCCGGCCCGGACCGCCCTGACGATGTCCGCCAGGGCCTCGTCGGGGCGGATATCGCCGGACGCCGCGTAGACCACCGCCCCGGCCCGGCGGCCAGCACCGCGTCGATGTCATCGGTCGCCGCGATACCCAGATCGAGTCGAGCCCGCCAAGACCGCCCGCGTCGCGGCCGATCTTGGCGGGGTTGTTGACGAGCACATTCACGAGCTTCAGAGCCGGATGGGCCTCGACGGCACGGATGGCAGCGCGGCCCACGTTGCCGGTTCCCCAGACCACCGTGGAAATCATGCGGCGGAGGGTAGCGCGGAGGGTTACAGGTTCATAGGGCCATCACCGACCGGCCCCATGAAACCCGTGACCTCCCCGGGGACGCCCCAGGCAGTGCGCCGGGATCAGACCACCGGGGCCGGGTAGGTCGGGTACTCCACCCCGAGACGTGCTGTACGACTCGGATGACCTGGCAGGAATAGCCGAACTCGTTGTCGTACCAGAGGTAGAGGATCGCGTTGTCACCCTCGACCTTGGTAGCGCCGGCGTCGACGATCGAAGCATGACGCGAGCCGATGAAGTCGCTCGAAACCGCGTCGGGAGCACTGGTGAAGTCGATCTGACGCTTGAGCGGCGAGGCCAGCGACACGTTACGGAGGTAGTCGAGAACCTCCTCGCGGGTGGTCTCGCGCGCGAGCTGCAGGCTGAGGATGGCGATCGAGACGTCCGGCACCGGGACACGGATCGAGCTGCCGGTAATCCTTGCGTCCAGGTCGGGCAGCGCCTTGGCGACGGCGGAGGCTGCGCCGGTCTCGGTAATCACCATGTTGAGCGGCGCCGAACGGCCCCGCCGGTCGGAATCGTGGTAGTTGTCCAGCAGGTTCTGGTCATTGGTGAACGAGTGGACTGTCTCCACGTGGCCGCGCAGGACGCCGTACTCGTCCGCCATCGCCTTCAGCGGTGGAACGATCGCGTTGGTGGTGCAGGACGCGCAGGACAGGATCTGCTCGTCCGGCTTGATCATGTCGTGGTTGACGCCATGGACGACGTTGGGGACATCGCCCTTGCCCGGGGCGGTCAGGACGACCTTGGCGATGCCTGGGCGCAGGTGCTTCGACAGGCCCTCGCGGTCGCGCCACTTGCCGGTGTTGTCGACGAGGACGGCGTCCTTGATGCCGTACGCCGTGTAGTCCACCGTCGTCGGGTCGTCGGAGTAGATCACCTTGATCTCGTTGCCGTTGGCGATGATCTTGCTGTTCGCCTCGTCGACGGTGATCGTGCCCTGGAACTGGCCGTGGATGGAGTCGCGGCGCAGCAGCGAGGCGCGCTTGACGATGTCCTGACCACTGCCCCTGCGCACGACGACGGCGCGCAGCCGCAGGCCGTTGCCGGAGCCGGCCTTCTCGATGAGCAGGCGGGCGAGCAGACGGCCGATACGGCCGAACCCGTAGAGGACGATGTCGCGCGGTTCCCGGCGCTCGATCTTGTTGGCCCCGTGGCACCGGAGACGGCCTCAGCGGTGAACTCCGCCACCGGGAGACCGCGGTCATCGGCCCGGTACGTCGCGGCGAGCATGCCGATGTCGATCTGGGAAGGTCCGAGATCGAGTGTGGTGAGGGCCTGCACAAAGGGAAGCGTCTCGATGACCGAGAGCTCCTCGCCGGCGATCTGCCGGGCGAACCGATGGGTCTTGAGGATGCTGACCACCGACTTGTTCACCAAGGAGCGACTGTGGAGCAGGACCGTTACGTCCCGCTCCCGGTGCAGCTTCCCGATGATGGGGATCATCGACTCCGCGATCTCTTCGCGGATCTTCCAGTTGGTGAACGAGTCGTCATTGACAGTCACAGGTTTATCTTTCGAGCTAGGCGGTGCTCATATGTTAACCACACGGCATTTTGATCACCCAACCGGTGTGATCCGAGCAGACCGCCGTGCTGCCCACGGTCAGCCGGGTGCGTCCCCGACCGACTCGATCAGCGGAAGGAACCCGGCGTAGTCCGGCGCCGGTTTCACCGACCCCACATCTGCTGGGCGAAGGAGCGCAGCCGTGGGCGAACGGAGTCCGACACCTGCTGCTCGGTCTGGAAATCAGGGTTGTCGCACCAGACGGAGAGGTGGCCGCCCGACATGGGGGCACCCTCTGCGAGCCGTATGTCCTGCCCGGGGCTGCTCATGAAGGTGCGAGGGGCCCACAGGTCGTAGATGCCCTGAGCGGACTTCTTCCCCGTCCCGTGCTGCTGGCCGGGCGCGAGAATGAAGTACAGGTGATCGCAAGGGGCGTTGATAATGTCGTATCCGGCCCGGACATAGTCCTCGGCCGACGGATCCGCGGTGTCCCACCGGATCCAGACCTCGACCTGCACGCGGTGGTCGATCTCGACGACACCCTGTCCCGAGTCCGGCCCGACGCCGCTCTGCTCGGCGGTCACCGCCAGCGCGACGGAGTTGTCGCCATTGGGCTTCAGGAAGCCGGACGGGATGACGAACTCCTCCTGGGGAACGACGTTGTTGACGAACTGACCGGTGTTCCAGCCGTTGACGAAGATCTGGACGCGGTACTTGTCCTGCTTGCCTCCGGCGTCGCCGATCCGGCCGACCGCCGTGTCCGTCCCTGGTGCGGGGCCCCGATGAGGCGGCCCCGCACACCGGCAGGAGGCGACCTGTCTAGCGCATGCTGCTCTCCGCCTGCTCCAGGAAGGTGTCGAGCACGCCGTCACCGACCTTGGCTGGACCTTGCCCCAGCTGTTGCGGGGCGGGTCGACGCGCAGGGCGCGCGCCTGGTCCTGCAGCCCCTTTGATTCGGTGACCAGTTGTGCGGCGGTGTCCTTGTCGCCTGCCTGCCAGGCGTCGAGTGCGTCCAGCATCGTCACGGTGGCGCCGCCCCACAGCTCGGTGGCGTCGAGCCACGGTGCGGCGTCAGCGACGAATCCGTCCTGGACGGCGCCGTCACGGATGACCGCCGGCGCGTTGTGGATGGCAGTGGCGTACGGGCGCAGCTCTCGCAGTGCGCCGGACCGGTCTCCGGACTCCCATGAGGACCAGAACATCGCTGTACGGCGGGCGAGTTCGGGAGCCTGCGGCTGCCAGGGGTGTCACCGAAGGTGGGCGCCATGTGCTCCAGGTCACCGAACACCAGCAGGGCTTCGGTCGCCTTCCGGTCGCCGTCCGCGAGGTAGGTCATGGCGCGCTGCCAGTTGGCACGTGCGTCGTAACCCTTGTCGTTCCAGGCGAATTCGGCCGCACCGAAGACGGCGACCTTACTTGCGTACGGCTGGTTCATGGGGTTGGCCACGATGCCGGTGAGGTGCTCAGACAGACCTGCCTCGCGCTTGTCGTACGGCGCGAGGAGGAGCCTTCCGCTGGTGTTCCCGAAGTCGTTGACCGGATAGTTGTCCCAGAGGAACACCTTGCGTCCGAAGAGCTTCGCCGCTCCTTCGGCCTGCTCGTTGGTGACGGTCGGCGGCACGACGTCGGTGCCGGTCCACATCACCTCGACCGCGGGATCCAGCGTGGCGCGCAGCGTCTCCTTGTAGGCGGTGTCGGTCAGGTCGCCGTACTCGGTCGGCACCATCTGCAGCGGCTGCGCATCCGGATGGGCGTCGATGAAGGTGCTCTGCACGTCGTTGAGGAGATCGACCTGCGCCTTGGCGGCGGCCTCGCGGCCGGGTTCGCCGAACTCCGCCTTGTCGCCCTCGCAGTTCCAGCTGGTGTAGCTGATGTCGTCGAGCGGAACGGAGAACGCCCGCGTGCCCAGGTCGTACATCGCCTGGAGCTTGGCCTTGAGGTCCTTGCGGTGGGCCGGGTCCGAGTAGCAGATCGACTCGCCCGGGGACACCGCGAAGGTGAAGCGGACGTGGTTGGCGGTGGCACGCTCCACGAGTTCGCCCAGTTCCGCGGACTTGTCGGCCGGGTAGGGCTCGCGCCACTTGCTGCGGTGGTACGGGTCGTCCTTGGGCGCGTAGATGTAGGTGTTGGCCTTCACGTCACCGTAGAAGTCCATCTGGTCCAGCCGTTCGGCGTGGGTCCACGGCTGCCCGTAGAAGCCCTCGATGGCGCCGCGCAGCGGCATCGAGGGAAGTCGGCGGCCTGTGCGCCGGTCACCTTCCAGCCCTTGCCTGCACGTACGAACAGCTGGCCCAGCGTCTGTACGGCATAGAACTGGCCGGTGGCGTCGGTGCCGCCAAGGGCTATCGTCGATCCGGGTTTGCCGGCCGAGACCCGCAGGGCGTAGCCCTCGGCGTGGTCGGGGCGGTCGTGGCGCCGAGCTTGCCGGCGATGTCCGAGCGGGTGGCGGGCCCGAGTCGCACGGTGAGCAGGCCGGCGGCGGCTCGGGGCACGCGGTCGGGTGCCACCACATCCACCCGGGGCACCGTGCGCTTTGAGCTCTTCGACGAGGCGGTCGAGGGCTGCGGCGTCGGTCCGGTCGTCTGCGACCACGATCACGCGGCCCGTGACGACGGCGTCGGAGCCGGTGCGGCTGATGGACTGCGGGCTGGGTGAGACCGGCGGGAGGGCGGCGGCGGTGCCGCCCGGTCGGCCGGGTGAGCGGCGGCGGGGATGCCAGGGAGGTCAATACGGTTGCCGTGGCCAGCAGGCATACAACCGGTGTCACCTTGCGACGTCTCACTGAATCTCCAAGTGGTCTAAACCATCAGGAGTTCAGGAGAATCTCCCACTCAGACCTCGCCGTCAAGCCCTTCCGTTCGATCTTGTTTGGTCTAGACGTTTAATATTGTTGGATATCGAGCCACCGGAGACACATTGGAGCACTTCTCCCACGAGGCAGAAAACAGCGCTGCCATTCACTCCGGCACACGCCCCCGCAATCGGGGTAACCGGCACTCACCAAGCCGCCGTTGTGCCGCCCAGGACACAGAGCAGCACCCGCGAGCGCCATGAGCGCGCTCCACGAGGTGCTGCCACCCGGCCGATCCGGCGACGACTGTGCAATGTCCGCCCGGTGGGCCGCCTCTGCAATCCGTGGGTAAGTCAGTCCCAGCGGTCCTGGTTGAGGAAGCGGCTGAAGCCTCGCCAGGAGTTGGCTCCCATCGCACCGTCGATGGGCCCGGTATATCCATGGGCGGCGGCCAGTCGCTGGACCGCGGCCCAGGAGTTGGCGCCCATCACACCGTCGACGGGGCCGGTGTAGCCCCAGTTACGCATGTTCTGCTGGAGCGCGGCGTAGGTATTGGATCCAGGAACCCCGTCTATCGGGCCGGTGTAACCGGACTCGATCCGCAGCCAGTTCTGCGCCCGCCTCCACATCACAGGACCCGGAACACCGTCCTGCTCCGTCGCCGACTTCGGCAGCCGGTCCCCTCCGGGCGGCGGGTCGGTCGGCTCGGTGAGATCGAATGCCCAGGGGCGGGCGAGGTTCAGGTCGACGGGAGCGGCTCCACCGGCGGAGCCCACGGAGGTGTACTGGTGGGCGGCCCAGTCGGGGTAGTGACCGCCGAGGTCGGGCGCGCCGGGATAGGAGCCATCATTGGGCCCCAGGAGGCCGCCCACAGGTGAGCACCGGCGGCGACGGTACGGCTCCAGGTGCCGGCGCGCAGCGCACCTGTGCTGATGTAGAACCAGGGCACGTACGCCCCGACCCGTTCCCGCACCCGGTTGAACCAGGCTGACACCTCCGTGTCGTCCCACAGCCGGGTGGAGTCGTCGAGCACCTCGACGTCCAGCGCGAGCACGTCGCCGGCGCGGTAGTCGTGCAGATGGTCCACGAAGTAGTCGGCGGCGGCGGTGGGAGTGAGGAAGTCTCCCGACAGCCAGTAGTGGCCCACCCGCAGGCCTGCGGCGCGGGCACCGTCGACATGGCCGGGATAGGAGGACGTGATGTACGGACCCTCGGCGAGCTGACACCCCGGCCTTGGCAATGACGAAACTCTGGCCTTCCGTGGCGGCTCGGGCATAGTCGATGCCCAGCTGGTAGTTCGAGACGTCCACGCCCTGCAAGTCGGCAGCCCGAGCTGGGCGCGGCCCGTGGTGGCCGCAGCACTGGCGGCCATGACGATTCCGGCCGGGACGGCCAGGGCCGTCGCCACGGCGCCGCGGATCAGGGTTCTCCTGCGCATGCTTCCTCCGGTGAAGGTGGGACTCAGCAGCAAACATGACATGCTCTTATCAACATCTATGCGCGTAGGTTACCGTGGCGGCGCGACCCTACACCACCTCAAGTTGCCTCATACGCAAGGGAGTTGCTGTGTGCAAGAGCCATGGGACCGAAGACGGACATCAGGATCGGCCACGGATCGAGATGAGCCGCCGCACACTGCTGCGCGGCACGGTCACCACACTCGGGATGGCCGTCGGCGGCGTGCTGTTCTCGGGGAACCCCGCCCAGGCGCTGGACATCTACAACCCGTTCAGCGGCTACCGGATGACCGGAACCTGGCAGGACCACCTCAACGACGGCTCTCTGGGCGGGCTCGACTACGCGATGGCCGTCGGGACCGCACTGCCGGCCGCCGGCGCCGGCACCGTCACCAACATCCCGGACAACGGTACGGGTGGACACACGGTGACCATTACCCACAGTGACGGTTACCGGACGCAGTACATGCATCTGTCGCAGTTCCTGCTGGCCAACGGCACCTCGGTCGGCAAGGGTGCCACCGTCGGACTGTCCGGAGGTGCCGTCGGCGCCCCGGCTCCGGAAGCTCCACCGGACCGCACGTGCACTGGCATCTGATCACCCGGGCGGCACCCGGGTCAACCCACTGGACTACCTGGGAGGGGCGGCGGCGGGCTGCCGAAGTCGGCGACGGAGCAGGACGGTGTTCCGGGTCCTGTGATGTGGAGGCGGGCGCAGAACTGGCTGCGGATCGAGTCCGGTTACACCGGCCCGATAGACGGGGTTCCTGGATCCAATACCTACGCCGCGCTCCAGCAGAACATGCGTAACTGGGGCTACACCGGCCCCGTCGACGGTGTGATGGGCGCCAACTCCTGGGCCGCGGTCCAGCGACTGGCCGCCGCCCATGGATATACCGGGCCCATCGACGGTGCGATGGGAGCCAACTCCTGGCGAGGCTTCAGCCGCTTCCTCAACCAGGACCGCTGGGACTGACCCGCACAGCCACCGGCCGCGCCGGTGAGCCCGGAGCTCACCGGCCTTCGGCAGGAACTCGGATCCCGGACCGGCACGTCCTCCCGAGTAGCCGGGGCCCGGGAGAACGCCGGTCGTGCGGACGCCGGACGGGTTCAGCAGACGCCGTCCCCGGCTTGGGGTTGCCCAGGCCGAACAGCGGGCGCAGCTTGAGCCCGAGCCAGGTCCCGGCCAGCGCGACCGCGCCCCACAGCCATCCGCTCAGGCTGCCCGATGAGACGCCGGCCAGATAGGCACCGATGTTGCAGCCGCCGGCCAACCGGGCGCCGATGCCCATCAGTACACCGCCGAGCACCGCCGCGACCGCCGTACGCCAGGGAATGCCACGGTGCAGTGCCCAGGTACCACTGAGCGCCGCGCTACCGCCGCGCCGATCATGATGCCGATGTCGGTGAGGCTGGTCTTGTCCGCCATGACCGGGCCGGCCAGCATCTCTGCGTTGCCGGGCTGCTTCCACCACGCCCAGCTCTCCGGGTGACCGCCGAGCGCACCCACCAGTTCCGAGCCCCACAGGCTGAAGGCACTCGTGACACCCCAGGCACCGCCGGACACCACGAGCACACCCGCGCCGAGCACCGCCAGCGCCAGGGCACCGGCGGCCAGCGGCCAGGAGCCGCGGACGGCCCGGAGGGCCGCGGTGCGCGCCGAGGGCACGGCCCCAGGGTGGCGGGTTGCGACGGGCCTGTACCCGCCGGGTGACCATGACCACCAGTACCAGCGCGGCGATCGTCACGGCCCAGGAGCCGAACCAGCCGATGTGGTCGGAGAGTACGACCGGCTCCCAGGCGGGAAGGTCCTTCCACAGGTCGAACTGCCACGCGGCGAGCGTGGCGCCCAGGATGAACCCGCCCAGGGTCAGCACCACCGAGGTCTGCCCCGAGCCGACGGCGAAAGGGTGCCCGAGGCGCAGGCCCCGCCGAGTTGCATTCCGATGGCGAAGAGCAGCGAGCCGACGACCAGACCCACCCGATCGACCCGGCGGAAGGTGTCGGCTGCGAGCCGAACAGCCCGGTGCTGGTGCCGATGATCAGCGCGAACAGCGTGGCCGTCGTACCGAGCAGCAGCGCGTGCGCCCGCAGCCCGGCTCCGTTGCCGACCGCGATGAACTGCCGCCACGCCGAGGTGAAGCCGAACCGCGAGTGGAACAGGGCGACGCCCAGACCGAGCCCCAGCAGGAGCAGCACGCCCGGCTTGGCGCCGTGCGCGGACCACATACGCGGTCAGCGCCACGGCGAGCAGTCCGGACACAACGAGGGGCGTCCTGCGCACCGAAGGCAGGGACGGCGCCTCCGGCTGCGGCGAGGAAGTGGGAGAGGAACGAACAGGGCGGGCAGCGCGCGCGGTGGCGCGGCAGGTGGCGCGGTGGTCACTGAGGGTCTCCGATGGTGCACGGCGGACGGCGGCACTGGCTGTCGGCGGCGCGGGACGCGCTGCCGAGGCGGGACTCAGCGGCGTCAGAGTCCGTCGTCGACGCACCACGCCGAATGCGCGAACAGCGCGAGGCACAGTGACAGAACCGATGCAGGCATGCATACGAACATACGGATGGTTTCGCTCCGGATGCTGTGCCGTCTCGCCATGCGGAAGGTCTGCTGCGACGCCGGGCCCGGTGAGGGTCTCCCGTTCCCCGGCCGGCGGCGGTCGGCGACAGCAGCACCGACACCTCGTACGCGCCTGCGGGCGTGGTCACATCATGACTTCCTGGCCTGGGTCCGGGGCAGCCTCGTGGCCCGGGCGGCGGCGAAGAGACAGAAACCGAGCACCCACCAGAAAGTGTCGCCGAACGCCCCTGAAATATCCGGGCCGCGTGCGGACAGCCGGTTCTGCAGGACCACGGCGAGCGCAGCGGTGCCGACCGAGCCACCCACGGTGTTGAGCAGGTTGAGCGCTCCGGACGCACGCGGAAGATGCTCCGGCTCGATGCGGCTGTAGACGATGTTCATCACGGGCGCACCGACCATGGCCATCGCGAAGCCGCGGACCGCCAGCGCCGAGGCGATCACGGCGTCCGGGACCCCGTGGCCGAGCTGCGTGAACGGAACCGTACCCACGACGATCAGCACGATGCCGGTGACCACCAGGGTCCGCGGCGCGACCTGTTGATGGTGCGGTTGACCAGCACCGACCCGCCGCCGCGCCCAGCCCCTGGGGCGAGCAGCAGACCGGCCTCCCACGCCGGCATCCCGCGCCCGGTCTGGAAGTACAGCGGCAGCAGGAACATCGTGCCGAACACCGACGCGCCCAGTACGAGCAGGGCGACGGCGGGGCGCCGAAGGAGGCCGGGCGAACAGCCGGGGTCGACCAGCGGTGTTCGCCGGGTCCGCAGCCCGTGCATGGTGAAGCCGGCCAGCATCGCCAGCCCCGCGGACACTCCGGCCGTGGCCGGGAGGGTGCGACCGTGGGCGACCTCGGTCAGCCCGAACACCAGCACGGCCAGGCCGGGCGAGAGCAGCAGGCCCCCGCAGATCGAACGCAGTCCGCCGCATCGACGGCGGCACCACGGGTACGTGGCGGCGGGCGAGCAGGACGGCGACCGCGCCGATCGGCAGGTTGACCAGGAACAGCCAACCCCATGGCGCCACCGAGAGGATGGATCCGCCGGCCAGCGGGCCGAACACCAGTGACAGCAGCGGGACGACCGCGACGATGCTGATCACGCGTCCGGTGCGGCCGGGGCCCGCGACACGGGCCAGCAGCGCCTGCCCGGTCGCGGGCAGCAGCCCGCCGCCGAGGCCCTGGATCACCCGGAACACGATCAGGCTGGTCGCCGACCAGGCCGACGCGCACAGAACCGAGCCAAGCAGGAACACACCCACGGCGACGAGCCACCGGACGGCCAGGTGATCCGGACGCCGAGCGGGCCGGCGTCCGGGGCGCCCGGCACGGCCAGTCGTTCCTCGGCTGGGCGCGTTCGCTGCGTGGGAGCGGCTGCGCGCGCAGGGCGACGGCCTCGGATACGGCATTCTCACCGCGGCCGGTCTGCTGGACCCGAGGCGCACACTGCGCCTCTACGCGGGCGCCGGCAGGAGGTGGAGAACCACGTCCTCGCCCACCCGTCCGTGCACGACGCCAACGTGGTGGCCGAGCCCGACCCGTATCTGGGCGAACGCACCCGCGTGTACGTGATCCTGCGTCCGGGCGCCGGTCCGCTGAGGCCCGCGGACATCAAACGGTTCGTACGAGAACGGGGCCTGGCCGCGTACAAGGTGCCGGACCGGGTCGAGTTCGTGGACGTGTTCCCCAGACCGGCGTGGGGAAGGTCTCCAAGAAGGACCTGCGGAACGCCGCGGCCCGCCGCGCACCCGCCTCCCTGACGCATGAGCCCTCCCGGTCCCGCCGCCCCGGCTTCCCGACGACTCCGAAACGGAATCTCAGCACCATGGCTCTGCCCGCCATTGCCCCGTACCCCATGCCGGCCGCCGACGAGCTGCCCGCCAACCGGGTCGAGTGGACCGTCGACCCCGCGCGTGCGGTGCTCCTCGTCCACGATCTGCAGAACTACTTCCTGTCGGCCTACGACCTCCAGCCCTTTCCCATCGCTGAACTCCTTTCGCACGTAAGGCAGTTGAAAGAGGACGCAACCCGACTCGGCGTTCCGGTTCGCTACACCGCGCAGCCCGGCGGCCAGACCCCGGACGAGCGCGGCCTGCAGCAGGACTTCTGGGGTCCGGGCCTGCCTGCCGACCCGTACGCCGCCGCCGTCGCGGATGCCGTCGCGCCCGACGAGGGTGACACGGTGCTCACCAAGTGGAAGTACAGCGGCTTCGTCCGCACCGATCTTCTGGAGCGGCTGCGCGAACAGGACCGCGACCAGATCGTCACCACCGGTGTCTACGCCCACACCGGCGTCCCGGTGACCGCGTGCGACGCCTGGATGCAGGACATCCAGGCCTTCGTGGTGGCTGACGCGGTGGCCGACTTCTCCGCCGAGGACCATGCGATGGCACCGCGATGGGCGGCCGGCAGATGCGCTGTCGTCACCAGCACCCAGGCCGTATTCGAAGGGAAATGACCGCCGCGTCCCTGAGTCCGTGATGGCGGCCGGGGAGGGCCCCGACAGCGGCTCGGGCGGCAGCCAATGACCAATATTGGCTGTGGCATGTCAAAATCATGGCGGTGTGTCTTGTTGCCTAAAGGCGACCGTGCCTCAATAGGGCCACCTTCCTGATGGCTCGTCAGGAATGATGTTCCGGCGTGGCATGCAAGCCTCACGCGCCGGCGGTCCCCACATGAAGGGCAAACATCATGAGACACGGTTTACGGCGACTCGGCATCTGTTCCGCCCTCGCAGCGGGCACGTTCGTTCTGGCCCCACGGCCGGCGCGGTCGTCCCCACCACCGCCACCATCTCCTTCGACTGCGGCGCGTTCGGCTCGGGCGCTGCGACGCTCACCGCTACCCAGAGTGGTACGGCCGCGACCATCGACGTCTCGACGTCCGCCATCACCACCCCATCAGTCTCGGCGCGAACTCGATTGCATCAACGCTCACGCTCACCAACAAGGGCTCAGGCTCGGTGGCCTTCTCCGGCAAGGCCAACCCTGCCATCCCGCCGGAAGCCCCGTATCCACGGGGCCGCTCACCGGGACGGTCGCTTCTGGAGACAGTCTGGAGGCCACCTCCCTCAAGGTTGTGGTCCTGGGCGTCACGGCGACCTGTAACGCAACGTCCGCCCAGTCGCCCGGCCCGTTCGTGTTCTGAGCCGGTCCCGACTGATCGACGTGCCGGATCGAGGCACCGGTGCGGCCGGCCCGTGCCACCCGTGGACTAGCGGGTGGCACGGTCCGCCGCTCTGCCACGAGGGCCCCGCGGCCCCACTCGGCGTGCAGTGGGCCATCGCCCTGTCGGCCGCGAGGTGTTTGGCAGGGTTCAGCGCGCGGCCGTGCAACCGGCCCGCGTCGTACGACCGGTGAGGGCCGCCGAGCCCGTCACCAGGGCACCTCCCGCGTCATTGAAGAACTTGCCGGTCGGGCCGCCGTCGGGCAGGGTCGCGAGCCGGATCGGGGTCGCCGCGCCCTGCTTCGGGGTGCCAACGCCACGAAAGCCGTTCAGGTCGGTCGCCACGAAGCCCGGGCAGGCGGCGTTGATCAAGATGTTCGTGCCGCTCAGCTCCCTGGCGTACTGGATCATGATGCCGTTGAGAAAGGACTTCGACGGCGCGTACGCGACGGCGACCGGACCTATCTCCACGCCGGGCGCGCTCTGCAGGGTGAGCGATCCGACACTGCTGGACATGTTCACGATCCGCGGCGACGCCGAGCGGTGCAGCATCGGCAGCATCGCGTTGGTCACGCGGATGACACCGAACACATTGGTGTCCACGGCCGCCTGCACCCTCGCGAGGTCGACCGTGCTGGGCTCCTGCGGCCAGCCGCCGGTGATCCCCGCATTGTTGACGAGCACGTCGAGGCCGCCTGCGGCTTCCTCGGTCAGCCGGGCGGCGGCGGCCACGCTCACGTCGTCCGTCACGTCGAGCGGAACGCCGAACGCGTCCGCGCCGGCCTCGCGCAGCTTCGCCACCGCGGCCTCACGGCGCTCCTCGTTCCGGGCGCCGACCCCGACCTTCCAGCCGAGGGCTCCCAGCCCTGCCGCGATCTCGTACCCAATACCCTTGTTCGCGCCGGTCACCAGCGCGGTCTTCTGTCCAGTCATGGGTCAATCGTGGGAGAGCCAGGCATGATCCGCCAACACCGATCGGGTGGGCGGCGATACCGTGCGGGTATCAATGCCGAATGGGCCCCGGTATTCTGCGGGTATGGAAACGCGCGAGTTGCGGTATTTCGTCGCTGTTGCCGAGGAGCTGCATTTCAGCAGGGCGGCGGAGCGGCTGGGCATCGCCCAGCCGCCGTTGTCGCGGGCGATCGGCCTGCTGGAGCGGCGCCTGGGTGCGGTGCTGCTGGAGCGGAGCAGTCGCGCGGTCACTCTGACGGAGGCCGGGGCGGTGCTGCTGCGGGAGGCAAGGGTGGCACTGGATGCGGTAGAGGCCGCGGAGCGCCGTACCCGTCGGACCGCGCGCGCCGCGTCGGGCCATGCCGGTGTGGTTCTTGCGACGAAGGCGGGTGCGTCGAACGAGTTTCTGGCGAAGCTGCTGGACGCCTACGCCGCGGAGCCCGGTGCGGTGAACGTGGATCTGCTGCTGTGCGGGATCGGGGAGCAGGGGCGGCTGCTGCGGGACGGCCGGGCCGATGTGGCCCTGCTGCACCGGCCGTTCGACCCGACGGCCGGGTTCGACACCGAGGAACTGGCCACCGAGGGGCAGATCGTGGTCCTGCCGTCCGGGCACGACCTGGCCGGGCGGCCCGGCGTGCATATGGCGGAGGTCTCCGCCTTGCCCGGCTGCCGCTGCCACGGTGGCCGCGTGCGGACGGGACATATCCGGAGGGTGCTGGTCCGAAGGTTCGTAACCACACGCAGTTGCTCCAGCTGATCGCGCTGGGCCGGGCTGCCATGATCGCGCCGGAGTCCTGCCGGGCTCAGCTCGGGGGCGACCTGACCGCTGTGCCGGTGCTGGACGCGCCGTCGGTCACGACCGTGATCGCCTGGCCGCCGCACAGCCGGTCCGTCGCTGTCGCCGGCCTCGTCCGCACCGCGGCGCGTCTGTGAACACTCCGCCTTCGGGCCAAGAGCGCCCTGCTCTTTCGATGTCCCGCCGGTCCGGGGACCTGCACTTCTGGACGCAGCCCTCCGGTGTTGGGCCGACGGCTCCGAGTCCCCGCCGGGTATTTCGAGGAGGCCGGCTTCGAGTTCGGGGCGGCGTCAAGGGGTGGCTGGGGCCGAGCAGTCGTGGGCTTTCGCCGAGCGTTCGGCGAATACCTTGAGCGCGGCCCGTTCGTAGGCAAGGTCCGCGTTGCCACTCGGGTATGTGCGGCGCTTCCCTTCTCGGACGAAGGACGCAGGGTGAACAGGGCCTGTCCGCCGGGGCACTTGGCCGTCGTCCAGCTCATCTCGCCGTCACGGTCGCGATGGTGCGCGGGCGTGTCGGAGTCCGGTGTGTCCTCATAGTAGTCCTCCTCGTACTCGAGCAACTGCTCCTGCGCATAGGCGCCGTAGTCCGCTTCGAGTACGTAGCGTGTCCAGAGGCCGGCGTCAGCGAGGCTGCATATTTCGTACGGAGCGCCCCGCGGGGTCTCGGTGGCAATCGCGACGCCTCGTGCGGCGGGGACGCCGGAGCAGGTTCCGTCGGCTGTGCCGAGCGGTTTGTACTCGTCCTTGTTCCGCGGCAGGTCGAGGCTGGTGACGGGCTTCCCGAGCTTGGCTCCACAATGCCGGGCCCTCGAGACCTCGGCCGCGGTGGAGGTGGCGATCCTGGCGAACTCCGGTCGTACAGCCGGGTCGTCCAGTGGCTTGTCGAGCGTAGTCGCGACGGTGACGGACAGGCCCTTGGCGCTGTTTCCCCGGTGCACTCGAGGACCAGGCTGGTGGTCACATCGTCGTTCTCGTCGGCGCCGAGGGGTCCGCGGAGAAGTCCGCGGATGCTCCGAAGAGCCCCGTCCATCCGTGGCCGACCGGCACACTCCCCGAACCCTGTAGAGGGAATCCCAGGTCCGCCCGGCCTCTGCGGTGTCGAGGATACGAATTTCGGCAGTACCGCCGTCGTGGACGTGCACCTCGCAGCTCACCAGGCCCGCACCGCGTCTTGCGTCCTCGACCTCGACGGCTCCCGGACCCAGGACGCCGCGCACCGCGTCCCGGTCGAGCAGCCCGTCACAGGCTCCGTCGAGCGCCGACTCGTCGCTCCAGCGCTGGAAGTCACCGTGCACCAGGAGATAGCCGGCGACGGCAACGGCCGCTGCCACCAGGGCCGCGATCGACCGGAGGACGATCCGTGTCACCGCCATCCCTCCGCCTCTCCAAGGATCTTGGTGTCATGGCACCCTGCCGCACGGGCCAGCCGTCGGGGTCGGCGAGATAGCTGTCCATCAGCTTGCGGGCGTCCTCGGAGAACCTGCTCCGCTCTGCCTCACTGAGCGTCTTCGAGCCGAAGCCGGAGGTCTCCGTGCGGACGGTGACACGGTGGTACGTGCTGCCCGCGGAGCACACCGAGCCCGCCCAGAGGGCGAGTTCCGGCGGCTCGGAGTCGCGGAGGACCCTTGTCCGCTTCCCTTCGTCGAAGCTGAAGCTGTCGCCGGAACGGTGGTACTGGTCGTTGGCGGACTTGCTGAGCGGCCCCGCCCAACTGGCCGCCGAGACATTGACGACCGCACCGTCGGGTGGCCTCGGGTCCGTGTCCATCGGGTCCTCACGGTCCAGGTTGGTGGCTTCGCAGACGCTCAGCAGCCGTGAGTCCTGCAGATCCCCGCCGGCGGTCCACTCGCCGGGGAAGCCCGCACGCTTACCGAGCCCACCGCACTTCCTTATGCCCAGGCCCGGCTCGTCGATCCCCACGACCTTGATGTTGCCCCGTCCGCATCCGTGGTGACATGGGCCTCATACGTGTCGATGACCCTCGTAGGCATCTTCAGCGGGGCCACCGCATTTCTGAGCCGCGGTGATTCCGTTGGCGACCTGGACGGCGGTACGGAAGTCCGCGAGATACTCGGCCGGCGCCCCTTGCCGGGAACGGGCAGATCAACATCGGCTGTGACGTACATCCCGGACACCTCGCGGACCCGGCCCTCGAGCCCACCAGGACACTCGGCGACGACCCACGTCCGCCCGCCCCTGGCCACCCAGCCGGTGGTTCCGGGCGCCTCGTACCCCGCCTCGTCACCACTGGGCAGTATGTCCTCGGCCCGCACCGTCGTCGGCATCCGGGAGATGAGTGCGACGGCCCGCACCCGCACCGACCCATGCCCCGGCCAGGTGAGGGAGCAGTTCACCAGGGAACGGCTGTCCTCGTCGGGCTCGAGCACGGTGCCGTACTGGCTCACCGTGCCAGCGACGTCGTCGGGCACCAGGCCCCGCAGCTCCTCGTACGGCAACAGCCCGCACAGGCACGCTTCAACTGCGCCCGGTTCGACGCCGAATGACCGCTGTCGTCCGAACGGCCGACGCCGAAGAAGAACACCGCCCCGGTGACTGGCAACACGAGCGACAGCCCTATGAACAACGGCTTGCGCAGCCATGACGACACCCGACCCACCTAAGACCCCTCCCCAGCAGAATCACGTCATCACCAGCCAACAGGGCCTGGAACCTATCAGGGCCCTGGCGCCCCATGAGTGGGCACCCCAGGGCCGAGAAGACGGCCGGGCGCGCTACCGCACAGCGGGCCGGGGCTGCGAGCGGTGGACACCGGCCCGGTCAAGACCCACCGGGCATCGGACACACCACATGGTCGCCGACCACAGGTCAATCGCTGAGGAGCTCATCGCGCACGGAGTCGACGTGGGAGGAATGTGAGGCGTGGCCGACGGGATGCGGCTGGCGTCAGACAGCCGCTCGACGAGAAGCGGGCGAGGCCCGCGGTGCCGACGACGTCCTCACGTCGATGGCAGCGCACCTCGGTGGCCCGAGCAGCACATCGCGACGCGGGCCTGCTCGTCATGGACGAGCCCACCGCCGGCCTCGGTCCCTGGGCCGAACGATTGTCACGCCGACGGCCGGGTGAGTTTGGCGGCCACGGCATCGAGGACCCAGTCCAGACCGGTCGCGAAGGACGCCTCGGCGTCCACGTCCGTGCCGTCGTACACGGCCTTGGCCAGCGCCGGGAAGCGGCCCGTGGCCAACATTCTCGTCACATGCGGGCCGTGGCGCGCTGCCAGTCGTGCTTGGACAGGCCCGTGGCGTGCTCGGCCCGCAGGTTCGCGATCTCGCGCCTGATCGCGCCAGTGAAGTAGGCGCTGACAGTCTCCACGGCGCGCATGACGGTGTCGACATCGGCGAGGCCGTCGAGGGCGGCCAGCGTGGCCTCGGTCACTGCGAGGCCGTTCGGACCCAGGGTCGGTCGACCGCCGAGCAGGTCGGCCAGCCATGCGTGACGGAGAGCGGCCTGCCTGGTGCGATGGGCGAGGATACGCAGCGCCTCCCGCCAGTCACCGGAGTGCTCCTCGGGGAGAATCTCGGCCTGGACCTCGTCCACCATGAGGTCGAACAGTTCCTCCTTGGTGGAGATGTATCCGTACAGCCGCATCGGGCCGGCGTCCAGCCGGGCGGCGACCTTGCGCACCGACACCGCCTCCAGCCCGCCCTCGTCGGCCAGTGCGATGGCGGCGGCGACAATCCGCTCCCGGTCGAGCGGCACGGGGCGACTCGGCGGTTCCGGCCGGTCCCAGACAGTCATGCTCACACGGTACCGTTGCGCTGCACCGTATTCGAACAATACAGTGTATTGATATGAGACACCGCATCGCAGTGGTCGGGAGCGGTCCTGCCGGCCTTACCTTCGCCCGCGTCCTGCACCGTCATGGTCACCCGGTCACCGTCCTCGAACGCGATGCCGCCCGGGACGCCCGCCCCGGGCGGCATCCTGGACCTGCACGAAGGGCTGGGCCAGCTTGCACTGGACAAGGCCGGGCTGCTGGCGGAGTTCCAGGCGCTGTCCCGTCCCGAGGGGCAGGCCATGCGCATCCTGGACACGGACGGAGCCGTCCTGCGCGACTGGCAGCCCCGTCCAGATGACCGGGCCAATCCCGAGATCGACCGCGGGCAACTCCGTGACCTGCTGCTCGGTCCTCTCGACGTCCAGTGGGGTCGGGGCGTGACGCAGGTGGTGCCGGGGACCCGGGATGGCGTACTGGTCCACTTCGCGGACGGGCGGCAGGAGACGTTCGACCTCGTGGTCGGCGCGGACGGCGCCCGGTCCCGGATCCGCCCGGCGGTCTCGTCGGCGACACCGCACTACACCGGCGTCACCTACGTCGAGACCTCCTCGACGACGTCGACGCCCGCCACCCTGACCTCGCCCGGCTGATCGGCGACGGTTCCTTGGCTGTGTACGGCGTGAACCGAGCTCTCGTCGCCCAGCGCAACAGCGGCGGCCACGTCAAGGTGTACGCCCAGTTCCGCGCGCCGCTGGACTGGCACACGAACCTGGACCTGGCCGACGTCGAGGCCGTGCGATCGAGCCTGCTGGCTCTGTTCGACGGCTGGGCCGCTCCCGTCCTCGACCTCCTCCGCCACGGCACCGCTTTCGTCGAACGCCCCTCTACGTCCTGCCCGTGTCCCACACCTGGACCCACGTCTTCGGGGTGACGCTACTGGGCGACGCCGCCCATCTGATGCCCCCATTGGGGCGGGCGCGAACCTCGCGATGCTGGAAGGCGCCGAACTCGCCGAGTCCATCGCCACCGGCCCTGAAGATCTGGACGAGACCGTCCGCGCCTTCGAGGAACAGATGTGGGCACGGGCCGGCAGGTGGGCGAAGATCACGACGGCCGGTCTGGAACGCCTCGTGAGCGCGGACCCCGCCGAAGCCCTCGCCCTCTTCGACCGAGTCCAGTCATCCTGACTGCCAAGCGCGAGAACACCAGCACCAACGGCTCGCCACGGCGTCACGGGACAGTTCGGCACCGCCCCGGTCCCTTCCGGCCGGACCACCGCCCTCAACACGAACCCGAAGCGACACCTGAGCCCGGAGCGACACACCGAGCCTCCCGTCGAGCTGATCCTGCGGCCGCGAGGGAAGAGACCGGCATCATCGACCCGCTCGACGTCCGCTTCGCCACCACGGTGCGCCACCGCAGCCCTGGCGGCGGTGCACGGCCCGGCATCTTCTTCGACGTACGCGGCCGGCGCGGCACGCCCCGGCCCTGAGCCGGGCGTGTGCGATGCGATGGGCTGGTACCCGCTCGCCGAGTTGGCCATGTCGATGGTGGCCCACTGCCGCTCAGGACTCGACGCCTGACATCGCCGGCACGGGACTCGGCATCCACAGGCTCACCAGCACCAGGAACGCCAAGGACGCTGTCCGCACGGCAAGGAAGGCGGCCGGCCGCCGGTGCAGCCGAGGTCAGCCCGACTTCGGCGGCTTCTGCGCGTCGAAGGCGAAGAGAGTGTTGTTGGCCGCGGCCACGATCACTGCACGCCCACGATGGTCACGCGCGGGCTTGCGCCCTGCTCACCCGTCAGACCATCGGCCTGCGGATCTGTTGTCCACAGGGGCTTGCCATCGTACGGCGACAGCGCGACCACCCGGCCGGTGGCCGAGCTGAAATACAGCGCGCCGGCTTCCGATACGGGACCCGACGCGCCCTCCACGCCCGTCTGCCGGAACCACTTCTTCCGGCCGGTAGCGGGGTCGAGCGCTGTGACAAGACCGGTCTGCCCGCTCACGTAGAGGGTGCCGTCGGCCATGCCGGGCGTCCCTGAGTAGGTCTTGGCCAGCCGGGAGTACGTGACCTTCCGCGAGGCCGGGTCGACCCGCGCCACCCGTCGTAGCCGGCCAGCGCCGTTCCCTCCATGTGCCCCTGAAGGAGTACGAGGCTGCCGTTGGCGACTCCCATCGGCACGGCGGGGCCGCTGACCGCGATGGGCCTGCCCAATGTCCCCGAGGTGCGGTCGACCGTGTACAGGGTGGGGTGGCGCACCTCCGAGGCGTCCACCTCCACATCCGTCGCACACATCGCGAAGAGCTGTGGGCCGGCCGGAACCGGGCGCACTGCGTACCCGCGGGGAACGACGTCGTCCAGGTGACCTCTCCGCTGTGCGCGTCCCGGGCCTCGAAGCGGGAGTTGGAAGCGTCGACCGTCACGACGGCGGAGCCGAGCACAACGGCGTCCTGAGTCCGACCGGTGACGGCCGTCGACTGGGCGCCGGACGGCACTGACCACAGCTCACGGCCATTGCTCGCGTCGATGGCCACCACCTCACTGGGAGGGTCCTGCGGGCGTCCTGGGCGGCGAAGCGGTAACCGAGCACCGTGTCGTCGGTGGCGCCCACCAGATGCATGCCCTGGACGGGGACACCCGGGCTCTTCGCCGTCCACACCCGCGAGCCGTCCAAGGCCCTGATTCGGGTCGCGACAACACCACCGCCCCGCAGAACAACGCGTCGCCGCGCGCGACGCAACGCAGCTCGTCGGGGATGTCCGCGCGACCGCCCTGCACAGTCTTGCGCCACGGCCCGAAGCCGTCCGGAAGTGCGGCACCCGGCGCCGCGACGCTGTTGCCCTTGTCGCCGCCGCCGCTGTTCCCCTCGAAGCCGCCCGCCGTCAGCGCGGCGACTCCCGCCGATCGCGGCCACCGCGACCGCGGCCGCGAGCACGGGACGCCAGCGGCGACGCAGACGGCGGCCGATCTGAGTGCCGGCGTTCCCCGTATCGGGACCGACCGGAGTGGTGGCCGGGGCAGCCGGCGCCGGGGTGGCCCGCGTAGCGAAGTGATGTTGGGTGAGCATGTCGCGGGTGCGGCTCGCGCCAACCCGTACGCGCCGGTCCCGCTGAGGTCGGCCGGCAGGTCCCGCAGCAGCACGAGGAGTTCGTCCGCCGAGGGGCGCCCTCGGGCTCCTTGTCCAGGCACGACTCGACGACCGCGCGCAATGCCACCGGCACGGCACCCAGCGACGGCTCCTCATGCACCACCTGATACGCCGTCATGTACGGGCTGTCCGCGTCGAAGGGCCCTGGCCCGTCGCTGCGTACACCAGCAGCGTCCCCAGCGAGAAGACATCGGACCGCGGCCCCACACCACGCGGCGCCTGCAACTGCTCCGGCGACATGAAGGGCGGCGTACCGATGACCCGCCCTGTCATCGTCAGCGTCTGCTGGTCCACGGCGCGCGAGATGCCGAAGTCGATGACGCGCGGGCCCTCGGGCGAGAGCACGACGTTCGAGGGCTTCAGGTCACGGTGGACGACCCCACCCGGTGGATGTCGCGCAGCCTCTGCCAGCCCGATGCCGAGCATCCTCAGCTCCGCTCCGTCCAGCGGCCCCTTCATCGTGATGCGCTGGGCGAGCGTGTGCCCTCGATATAGGTCGTCGCCATCCACGGCTGCTCGACTTCCGTGGCAGCGTCGACCACGGCGGCGGTGAACGCGCCGCTCACCCGTCTCGCAGCCGCCACCTCCTGCCGGAAACGGATGCGGAACTCGTCGTCCCCGGCGAACTGCTGGTGGATCAGTTTGATCGCGACAGGTCGCCCCGAGCTCGTACGGGCCAGAAAGACCGTGCCCATGCCACCCGAGCCGAGCCGCGCCTCAAGCGGATAGCCGCCGATCTCGACTGGATCACCTCCGCGCAGCGACACTCTTCCCGACCTCCCATTCCTCGTGCACCTCTGCCACCACGGGCCCTTCTACCTGTCCTGCACACAAACTAGCCGCAGGGCAGTACGGCAGAGCAAAGCGGGTGACGAACAGGGAGTCCAGGGCGCACCCGCCGTGTGCCCTCCATGTGCATGAGACGTGGAGGACCGCCGATCAGCGTCTTCACGCGGGCCGGGGCCCGCCGCTGATCGGCCCCAGCCGTGCGTCGGCTGGCGGCGCTCAACTCCCCTCCGGCCCGGCCATCTGCACGCCGGGCAACCGGGGCGGCCAGGTACCCTGGAGTGCTCACCCCAGCATGGCCGTTCCCGCACAGCCGGCGTCAACAGCGCCCCACCGACCGCCCGCGCCGCTCGCGCACCGCCGGGGCAGATTTCCACCGTGCCCGGGCAGGTCTCCGCACTCAACGCCTCTCCCCTCGCCACCGGCGCGCCCGCCACAGGCTGGGCGGCATCCAGGAACACGACCCGGGCGACAGGAGCTATCGAAGGTGAGTTAGGTTAGCCTCACCTAAGTAACGCGGAAGGTCCCCTATGCCCATACCTGTACCCACGTCAATCCCGCCGACCCGGCGGACCGTGCTGCGCGGCCTCGGTGTCGGCGCCGTCACTGTCGGCGGCGTCAGCCTCCTGGGAGCCTGCTCGTCGCGTGACGTGCAGGCGGCTGCGGCGACCGCGTCGCCCGCCGCCGCGTTTACCATCACCGACCAGCGCGGCAAGAAGATCTCCTTCGACGGCCCGGTCAGACGCATCGTCACCGCGATCATCCCATCGCCCTCCATGCTCGCCGCAGTCGACGGCTCGTACACCCATATCGTGGGCATCAACGAATCCACCCTGACCGCCAACCGCCAGGGCATCTTCGGAACAATCTTCCCGGGTCGAAGAAGACCACCACCATCGCCGGCGCCGACTTCGTGCCCAACGTCGAGACCGTCATGGGCCTCGAACCGGATGTGGTACTCCAGTGGGCCGACATGGGTGACGAGATCATCAAGCCGCTGGAGACCGCCGGCCTGAAGGTCATCGGCCTCACCTACGGGACCCAGGAGATGATGGAGACCTGGGTCATGTTCTTCGGCAAACTGCTCGGCAAGGAGGAGCGCTCCTCCAGCCTCCTGGACTGGATGCACGAGGAGGACGCCGCCGTACGCAAGCTGGTCAAGCCCTACCTGGCAGACGGACGGCAGAAGGTCCTGTACCTCAAGGCGTCCGCGGACGGGTTCACCACCGCCACCGCCGCCGACTACGTCACCCACTGGGCCGAGTTGGCGGGTGGCCGCAACGTGGCCGAGGACGTCTCTGCCGATGCACCCCAGGTCTCCACCGAGCAGATCATCGCCTGGGACCCCGAGGTGATCCTTCTGTCGGCCTTCGACGAGAAGGCACCCTCGGACATCTACGCCGACAAGTCCCTGTCCTCCGTCCGCGCGGTACGCGACCGGCGCGTCTACAAGGTCCCGCTCGGCGGCTATCGCTGGGACCCGCCGTGCTGCGAGTCCCCACTGATGTGGCGCTGGGTGGCCCAGGTCCTGCACCCGGAAATCGCCGGCCGCAACGGACTGCGCGAGAAGATCAGGAACACCTTCGACTTGCTGTACGAGTACGGCATTTCCGCCGCTCAGACGGACGAGGTGTTGCGTCTCGACCTGAACACGAAGAGCGCGAACTATGCCGGTTTCCGCTCCTGACGCCGGGTCGACCGGATCCACCAGCCCTCTCCTGCCCCCGTGCACCACGCCCCCGGAGCCTCCTCGCTTCCCGAGGCGGATTCGGTGCCTCCCACCGGTCCGGCGACATCGAAGCGCCGCCGCGTGCCCCGCCTCCTGCTCCTCGCCGCGATCACCCTGGTCATCGCCCTCGCCGCCCTGGCACTCGGCCGGTTCGTCGTCCCGCCCAACGAGATGCTGCGGCTGCTCCTGGGGCAGGTACTCCCCTCGACGAGACATGGACGCCCAACGAGGAAACCGTCGTCCTCGATGTACGGCTGCCCCGCGTCCTGCTGTCCCTGCTCGTCGGCGGTGGGCTCGCCCTGGCGGCGCAGCCTGCAAGGCGTTTTCCGTAACCCGTTGGTCAGTCCGGACGTCATCGGCGTCTCGTCCGGCGCCTCGTTCGGCGGCGTGCTGGCCCTGCTGCTCGGTGTCGGCTCCGTCAGTGTGGTGGGCGGCGCGTTCGCCTTCGGCATGGTCGCCCTGGGCGCCGTCCTCCTGATCGGCCGGCTCAACAGCGGCAACCCCATCCTGATGATCGTGCTGGGCGGTACGGTGACCGGCGCCTTCTTCACCGCCCTGGTCTCGTTCGTGAAGTACGTCGCCGACCCGGAGTCGGAGCTGCCGTCCATCGTCTTCTGGTTGTTGGGCTCGCTGGCCACCGCCAGCTACGCCAAGGTAGTCACCGCCGCAGTCCCGATCCTTCTCGGCACTGCCGTCGTCCTCGCACTGCGCTGGCGACTCAACGTTCTCTCGCTGGGCGACGAGGACGCGGCAGCGCTGGGTGTGCCTCCACGCACCACACGGCTCCTGCTGCTCACTGCCGTCGCGCTGATGACCGCGGGTTCGGTGGCCGTCGCCGGCCTGGTCGGCTGGGTGGGCCTCGTCGTGCCGCACCTCGCGCGACTGTGGACCGGCAGCGACCACCGGGCGCAGCTGCCGGCCGCCTTCCTGATCGGCGGGGCATACCTCACCCTCATCGACACCCTCTCGCGAACGATCACCGCCGCGGAGATGCCACTCGGCATCCTGACCGCCGTGATCGGCGCGCCCTTCTTCATCGGCCTGCTCGCCAGGTCCCGCAACCGGATGTGGTCCCAGTGATCGAAGCACGCGGTCTCGGACACCGCTACAAGAAGGACACGTGGGTCTTCCGCGGCGTCGACGTCACCGCCCACGAGGGCCGTGTCCTCGCCGTGCTCGGCCCCAACGGACGCGGCAAGTCCACCCTGCTGCGCGCTCTCGCCGGGCTGCTCGCCCCCACCGAGGGCACCGTCACCACGAGCGCGCCGGTGGCCTACGTGCCTCAGTCACACAGCGCGGCGTTCGCGTACTCGGTGGCCGACATGGTCCTCATGGGCCGCTCCCGTCATCTGAAGTCGTACGCGGTCCCCGGCCGCCGTGACCGGGAACTGGCCGCCCACGCCCTGGAACAGGTCGGCATCGCCCACATGGCGGGCCGCTCGTACGCCGAACTGTCCGGCGGTGAGCAGCAGATGGTGCTGATAGCCCGTGCCCTGGCCGCGCAGTGCCGTGTGATGGTGCTGGACGAGCCTGTCTCCTCGCTCGATCTCCACAACCAGGCACGTGTGCTGACGATTCTTCAGAATCTGGCGGCGGACGGCATGGGGATCGCCCTGACCACACACCACCCGGATCACGCACTGCACCTGGCGGACGACGCGGTTCTGGTCCTCGGCCCGGACGATGTACGGACCGGCCCGGCCGCACAACTCCTCGACGCGCAGGCACTCAGCGAGTTGTACGGCCTGCCCGTCGCCACCGCACGGGTCGACGGCCCGCGCGGACCGCGCACCGTCGTGGTTCCCGACCTGGGACCCGGCCGGGCCCTTTCGCCCCGCACTTCGCATCCACGACGCGGGTGCACACCCCGTCGAGAAGGAGACAGCCGCATGACATCCGCAGCCTCCCTCGGACGCCGGCCCGCACCCTGGCCACCCTGCCCCTGCCCGGACGCGTCCGTCCGGTACGTGACCATGGGCACGTACCCGCCCGTGGAGATCTCACCCGGCCGGTCCGTGGCCACCGTCGACCTCTACGGCCTCGACGCTACTGCGCTGGCCGGAGTCAAAGGCCTCATGCTCTCGCTCGGCTGCGACCAGATCTTCCTGGAACGGTGTCGCGGTCTCCTGGAGGACTTCGTGCGCGCCGGAGGCCGCGTCGTCGTCAACGGACACGTACGCCGCCCCTTCCTTCCCGGCCTTGCCCCGTGGCGGGCCATCGACCACCACGGGCCCGACGACCTGCGGGTCGTCCCGGTCTCCCAGCACCGGGTGTGGAAGGGCGTCGACTACGACGAGCTGCTGTACCGCACCGGCGTTCCGGGCACGCCCGCGGAGCCGAACTGGCACGGCTGGGGTCGCGGGTTTCTACGGCCGCGGCTACCACGCCTCCGTACCCGGGAACGGGACCGTGGTCAATGCGATCGGCCCGCACAAGCTCCCCTGGACGTCATCCTCCCCTGGGCGACGGGGCGGTCCTGGCCCACGCCGGGAACGATCTGCACGGGTTCTGCGACCCCGACCGCTCCACCCGGAACCTGGGGCCGCGTCTCCTCGACTGGCTGAAAGGTTCCCTGACATGAGCTCCACACCCCGCCTCGGCTTCCTGCACGGCGGCGCCTTCCACCAGCTGGCGGCCCTCGCCGACCCGGCGGTCCGCGCCTGGCGCCCCGGGAGATATACCTGCCCGAGGCCGGGGAGGACGACTTCGCCGACCTGGACACCCTGATCGTCTCCGACCGTCTCCACCCCGCCTGCTGGCGCGGGCGGCGCCCGCCCTCCTGCGAGTGGCACACAACGGCGGCACCGTTGTGGTTCTCGGTGAGAACGAGATCACCGGCTGGCTGCCCGGGCTGCGCGGACTGCTCCCCGCGGAGACGAACTTCTGGTGGTGGCGCACCGGCGACGACAACGGCGTGCGTCTGAACCACTCGGACCACCCGGCGTGGGACTTCCTCACGGAGCGGGCCGTGCGCTGGCACTACCACGGGCTGCTGGAACCGCCGGAGGGGCGACCGCACTGGTCCACACCATCCTGGAGCAGGAGGGTGAGCCCGATCGTCGTCAGGTCCTCCTATACGAGGACCTGGTCTCCACCGCCGGCCGCCTGATCGTCACCAGCATGGATCCGGTCTACCATCACGGCTCCCGTTTCATGCCGGGAGCGACGCAACTCCTCTATGGCCTACTGCGGTGGACCGGCACCAGGGCAGCGACAGGCGTCTGACACCCTCGCCTCCCCATCCCCGACACGGGCGCTCCCGGGCCCGGCCCACGCGGGCCGGGCGCCGAGTCCTCGTGCTCCTGCTCGTCAGCCGGCGCCACCGGTGGACGGGGTTCGATACCGAACTCCTCAGCCTTCTCCAGTAGCTGACCCCACTCTCGACGCCGCCGAGCAGACCATGCTGGAGGTACTACGGCGTGACGGCCGCGCCACGCTCACCGAACTGCAGGCCGCCACCAGCCCGTCAGAGACGGTAGCCAAGCGGCGCCTGGAACGGCTGCGCGCCACCGGCGTGCTGTATCTCGCCGTCGAATACGATCACGAGCCCCTCGGACACGGCATCGAGGCCCTGTGCTGGCTGACCCTCCCTCCCGCGCACTGGCGCAGGCGGGCCTGGCAGTGGCGGACCATCCCGAAGTTCGTTTCGCCGCGGCCGTGACCGGGCGGACCAACCTCGTCATCTCCGTGCTCTGCCGCATCACCGACGACCTCTATGACTTCCTGACCGAGAAGATCGGTGCCCTGAGCGACGCATCCACAGCAGAGACCGTTCTCACGCTCCGGCGGGTCAAAACCCTACTACCGAACCTCCACCCCTCGGAGGGCGGTTCGTGAGCCCTGAAGGTTTCCGCTCTCGCCTGATGGAGTGGTTGTGGGCTCCAATCAGCCGGTCCGGAGCCGGTGGCCTGTTGGGGTGGCCGGGTGGCTGAACGCAAGCCGCACCCCGAGCGGCCTGCCGGACGAGCAGTGGCTCCTGACCGATCCAGCGATCACAGCATGAAAGGACCGCACCGATCGGTCAGTGACCATCAATGCGAGAGTTCATGGACGTGATCCTCTACCAGGACCGGACCGGCTGCCAGTGGACTTTCCATCCATGCGGGTACGTCCACACGGGACGTACAGGTGCGGCCTGCGGCCCCATCTGACGGACGGCGCGGGCAGCGTCATGGGCCGTGGAGCCGCAAGTCTCAGGCAGCTACCGCGCCCTGCCTGGGCAGCCAGAAATCGAGCAGGGCAGAAGCCGCTTCCGCAGGCATGTGCACGTTGGGGAATGGCCGCCGCCCTCGATCCTGACGAATCCGGCGCCCAGTTCACGGGCCATCCGTTCGACCCCTTCGGGCGCCCAGGTCCCATCGGGAGTCCCCGAGATCACGGACAGGGGAACTGAAAGTCGCGCCAGTTCTGGCGTCGTGTCCGTCTCCTCGAGCATGTGCTCGGCCCCGGCCGCCAGTTGCGAGGGACTGTTGCTCAGCCAGCGGCACTCCAGGAAGCTTTCGACGTCCTCGGGAACGAGGACATCGCTGCTCCGCACGAAGGGCCAGATGTCGGCAAGGGCATCGAGTCGATGACGGAGAGCAGCAGATGCAGGCGCTCCCGCTGCCAGGTGGAGACCCGGCAGGGCCGAAGTTCATCAATGTGAGCGATGCCCAGAGGGTTGGGTCTCCCTGGGTGGCGAGGACCGCTGCGCGGCTGATGAGCCCCCGTACGAGTGACCCAGCAGATGAACCGGGCCGGCGTCGACGCACCGGGCGACGGCCACCAGATCTCTCGCGAGGTCGGCACGGGAGAACGAAGGGTCCGCCGACGCCTCACCGGTCTCGTACTGGCCTCGGCAGTCGACGGCCAGTACCCGTACGCCCGCGTCGCTCAGCACCGGCAGCATGGGGAGGAAGTCCTCCTTGCTGCCCATGAAACCTGGCACGAACAGGGCCGTCGCCCGGGAGGAGCGTGCCCGGCGGGTTCGACATCCAGGGCGGCGAAGATGCCTCGCTCCGTACGGAGGCGCACCGAACGTGCGTGGTCCGGGACCTCCAAACTCAACAACTGACTCATGGAACAGCATGATAAGCACCCACTGCGGGCGGATGCGTGCCGTGAGTGAGCCGCCGACACCACTCAGCTCCTGTAGGTCGCCGAGGAGTCCGACTGCTGGACTAATCTTCGGGTTCCTCACGTGGCGCGGGCATCCTCACCCGTGGATCGTCGCGGTGCCAGCCTCCGAAGCGCCCGATCGCCTTCCAGAGCTTCTGCTCTCCGTTCCGCTGGACCTGCCTTCCCGACTCCCAGGACAGGACGTCCCGCCCGTATACCCTGCGGGCGAGCTCGTTCACATCGTTCTCGATGGCCCGTAGGTGCGTCCCGAGCCTCTGGATGCCGTCATTGCTGTCCCGCAGATACAGGTAGGCAACAGCCAGCACGAGCCCCACCACGAGGATCCGCCAGAGCCCCAGGCCGCTACCGAGCGTCGCCGCGATGGCGGTCGCCGCGCCGGCATATCCGGCCAGCTGCTGTCGTGCTCCGATTCTCTGAACCACCTCGGACCGCAGGGAGTCGTACTCCTTCATCCGAAGCTCGATGACCTCAAGCGTCCTGTCGTGCTCACTCGTGTTCCCGCTCACAGGCACCCCTGCGTCGATGATGCCCTGAGCGCGGTCAGGTCACTCCTGCGCGGAGCGGACCGACCACCAGGTGCTCGCACGGCGGGCTTCCCCTGCCGAGCCGGGCCGATGACGACTGGACGCTGAGACGCTACGACCGACCCGAAAGGCCCCCAGCCCGTTCCGGCCTTGCTGATCCGGGACTTGGTGCACGAATGGATGACGGTCTCAGGGCCTGATCAGATGCTGGGCAGCTGCGTCGCCGGCGACTGGAACCAGGCGCCCTGGGACTTTCACCCGGAGCGCCCTCTCACAACACCCTGACCATCGAACGCCGTTCCGCTCCCGGGCCCGAGATCCAGCCACAGCTCGGTGAACCGGTCGAGCAGCCCGGCCGCCTCCGCCACATCATCTGTCAACGGCCGGTCGGCCAGCTCCGCATCGAGCACCGCGTCCGCCAGCTCGAAGGCGCGGCCCACCGGCAGCTCCGGGTCGAGACGCATATCTCGCTGCCTCAACGCCCTTATTACCGCGACGAGTTCACAGCCCACGACGAGCCTGTACGCCTCGCACGCCCGCAGGGTCTGGCGTGCCGCCAGCGAGGCGAAGCTGGCCTGCTCCTCGACGCCCCGCGAGAGCACCGCGTGGCCCAGTGACGCGGGCGCGGAGAGAGCCCTCAGATCGCCGAGCGCCGCCCGGCCGCGTATTCGAGGATCATCACGCCCGATGACGCAGGTTCGCCGTCCGCGAGGAACGGCCGCATACGGGTGAAGCCCGGTTCGTTCAGCATCGAGAGGCGCGAGGTCGAAAGGCGCGCCACCTGCGTCACCGCTAGCCGGAAGTGGTCCAGGGACAGGGCGAGTTGAGCAAGGTAGAAACCACCGTGATGGTAGGCCGTCATGTCGGCGGCCGAGATCAGCGGGTTCTCGGCCGCCGCGTTGATCTCGACCGTCAGGACGTCTTCGAGCGCATCCGCCGCGTCGTGCGCGGGCCCGTGGATCTGCGGCACGCAGCGGAGGCCGTACGGGTCCTGGATCCGGCCGAGCGGCGGCCTGGGGCGGTCCGGTGCGCCGAGCAGCTGCCGCATCCGTTCCGCGACCGCGTACGAACCGGCGTGCCGCCGCGCCTCGTGCACGGGCAGCGCGTACGCCTCGTACGAACCATCGATCGCCATCAGGGACAGCGCCGCCACCACCTGTGTGGCCGCGATCAGGCCACGCAGCTCGTGCACGGCGAGCGCGGACTGACCGAGGGTGAGGGCGTTGCTACTGATCAGCGCGAGGGCGTCGTTGTTGTCGAGGGCTGCGCATCGGGGCCACCCGCTCCCTGCCAGGGCGTTCACCCGCCAGCGCGAGGCCCATCTGTGCGAGCGCGGCGATGTCGCCCGTGCCGACCGAGCCGAATTCGTTGACTTTCGGGTGGGCGCCCGTCTCCAGGGCCCGGCAGAGCGCCGTGACGACGGTCGGGCGCAGGCCGGCGCCACCCGCGAGCAGCTGGTTGGCGCGGACGGCGAGCATGGCTCGGACCTGCCGCGCGGGGAGCTCTCGCCGATCGCTCCGGCATGGCTGCGCAGCAGCCGCAGGCCATGGTCGGCGGCCGCCTCCGTTGGCACGGACTCACTCCGGTTAGCGCCCACGCCGGTGGAGCGACCGTAGACACGACCCCACGAGGCGATTTCCCGCGCGGCGTTCCAGGAGGCCTCCACCCGCTCCATCCCGTCGGTTGCCGGAACGGGCATTGCGGTGGATTCGGCAAGGCGTACGACATCTGCGACCATCAGCCCGCGGCCGTCCAGGACGACGGTCGCTCCGCTGTCGCCGGCGACCCGGTCCACGGTATGAGACGACATCAGTGGTGATTCCTCCTCAAACAGGCGCTCTGTCTCGCCCCACGACCACTTGTAACCAGGGATTTACACCTGAGTGGCAGCGACCTATTGACAATCTATTCAGTCACCGAGAACTCTGCATGATGATATGCAGCCGGGCAAGGAGTCCTCATGATCCAATTCGACAAGGTCCACAAGCGCTTCCCGAACGGCACAACCGCGGTGCACGACCTCACCCTTGAGATGCCTGAGGGGGCGTGACCGTCCTCGTCGGATCTTCCGGTTGTGGCAAGACGACGACGCTCCGCATGATCAACCGGATGGTCGATCCGACCTCCGGGACGATCAGGGTCAACGGCAAGGACGTCCTGGACCAGGACGCCGCCGAGCTGCGCCGCTCCATCGGCTACGTCATCCAGCAGTCCGGACTCTTCCCCACCGCACCGTCCTGGACAACATCGCGACCGTACCGCTCCTGCTCGGCTGGGGCCGTAAGAAGGCGCGGACGCGGGCGGCTGCACTCCTCGAGACGGTCGGTCTCACCGCCGACGCCGGGAAGCGCTATCCGCACCAGCTCTCCGGCGGCCAGCAGCAGCGCGTCGGCGTGGCCCGCGCGCTCGCCGCAGACCCGCCGGTCCTCCTGATGGATGAGCCGTTCGGCGCTGTCGACCCCGTGGTCCGAACCCAGCTCCAGGACGAACTGCTCCGGCTCCAGAGAGAGTTGAGCAAGACCATCGTCTTCGTCACGCACGACATCGACGAGGCCGTACGGCTCGGCGACCGCATAGCCGTCTTCCGTACCGGTGGCCATCTCGTCCAGTGCGCCGCCCCGCCGAACTCCTGGCCCGCCCCTTGGACGCGTTCGTCGCCGACTTCCTGGGCGCGGAGCGCGGCCTGAAGCTGCTGTCCCTGACCTCGCTCGCAGAGGTCCCCAGAGCCCGCCCCGAAGGCGCCCGCTGGCAACTGGCCCTTGACACCGCCCGCAAGCCGCTGGTCTGGCGCGACAGCGAGACGGATGCGCAGAGCCCGGTCCGGCCCCTGCGGGACACGGACTCGCTCCTCTCGGCGCTCAACGAGTCGATCGCCGCGCCGAGCGGCCTGGTCGCACGGGTCGACGCGGACGGCGTCCTCACCGGCGTCACGTCCCACGAGGACATCCACACCCACGCGGGACACGTGCACAGCGTGGCAAGCACGGTGGCCGCATGACCGTCGACTGGTCGTGGATATCCGACCACACCGGTGATCTCACCACCCTTGCCCTCTCCCACCTCCAGGCCGCCGTCACCGCCGTACTCCTCGGCCTGATCGTCTCGCTCCCCTGGCCGTGGCCGCACACCGAGTGCGCAGGCTGCGCGGGATCCTCCTCGGCCTGTCGAACGTCCTGTTCACCATCCCTCCATCGCCGTCTTCGTGCTCCTCCTGCCGGTCAGCGGGCTCACCCGCACCACCACAGTCATCGGCCTGACGGTCTACACGCTCGTCGTACTGCTGCGGAACACCGTCGAAGGCCTGGACTCCGTCCCCGCCAGGACCAAGGAAGCCGCGAAGGCCATGGGCACCCGGCCGCTGCGCACGCTGCTCACCGTCGAACTTCCCTCGCCCTCCCCGTGATCATGGCGGGCGTGCGGATCGCGACGGTGATGGCCATCTCCCTCGTCTCCGTGGCCACGTACATCGGCGACGGCGGACTCGGGCAGCTCTTCACGGACGGGTTCCAGCGCAATTTCCCACCCCGTCATCGTCGGTGTCGTCCTGACCCTGCTCCTCGCGCTCGTCGCAGACGCACTGCTCGTCACCCTCCAGTACGTCCTGACTCCCTGGGCCCGCCGGCAGAAGCAGAGGGCCTGATCTCATGTACGAACTCTTCAAGGGCCTCGGCGCCTGGCTGGTCAGCGCCGAACAGTGGACCGGCCCCGACGGCATCGGGCACCGCCTCGCCGAACACCTCCAGTACTCGCTGCTCGCCACCCTCGTCGCCGCCGCCATCGCGCTGCCGATCGGCCTGCTCATCGGGCACACCGGGCGTGGCGCATTCCTCGCCATCAACCTCTCCAGTTTCGGACGCGCGCTGCCCACGGTCGGGCTCGTCGTGCTGGTCTTCCTCGCCAGCGGCCTGTCGATGTGGCCCGTGTACATCGCCCTCGTGGCACTGGCCGTTCCCTCCATCGTCACCAACACGTACGCCGGGATGACGGCCGTCGACCCCGAGGTACGGGACGCGGCGCGCGGCCAGGGCATGCGCTGGCACCAGGTCCTCTTCCAGATCGAACTGCCCCTCGCGCTCCCCTGATCATGACCGGGCTCAGGCTCGCGCTCATCCAGGTCGTCGCGACTGCCACCATCGCCGCGTACGTCTCCTTCGGCGGGCTCGGCCGGTACGTCTTCGACGGGCTCGCCCAGCGTGACCTCGTGCAGGTCCTCGGCGGTGCCGTGCTCGTGGCGGTCGTCGCCGTCGTACTCGATCTCGCGCTCTCCGCACTCCAGCGCACCCTTTTCCGTAACCGCCCCGCCAAGTCGGCCCAGGAGCAAGCACGATGAACCGCAGAACCCTCCTCGGCGGACTCTTCGCCGCCGCCTCCGTCCCCGCACTCGCCTCCTGCAGCAGCGGCATCACCTCCCTCGACGGGCAGGGATCCGGTGGTGGTGGCGGAGGCTCCAGCAAGGGCGGCGTCACCATCGGCACCGCCAACTTCACCGAGAACCAGATCCTCGGCCATCTCTACGCCGCAGCGCTCGAAGCCGTCGGAGTGAAGACCACGGTCCGCCCCAACCTCGGCACCCGCGAGATCCTCATCCCCGCTCTCAGAGGCGGCGACATCGACCTCCTGCCCGAATACCAGGGCGCCCTGCTGCACTACCTCGACGCCAAGGCAACGGTCACGGAGGAGGGTGAGATGCAGAACGCCCTCGCCATGATCCTGCCGCGCGGCCTCCAGATCCTCCCCTACGGCATGGCCGAGGACTCCGACGCCTTCGTCGTTACCCAGGAGACCGCCGACGAGTACGGCCTCACGTCCCTGGCCGACCTCGCCAAGCACAACGGCAAGCTCGTCATCGGCGCGGCGCCCGAGGTCAAGAAGCGCACGGTGGGCTCGGTGGGCCTCAGGACGTGTACGGCGTGGAGTTCAAGGAGTTCAAGTCCCTCGACTCCTCCGGGCCGCTGGTCAAGGGCGCTCTGAAGAAGGGCGACGTCGACGTCGCGAACCTCTTCACCACCGACACCGACATCGCCGCCGAGCGCTGGGTCGCCCTCACCGACCCCAAGAACCTGATCCCCGGCCAGCACATCGTTCCTCTCATCGCTGACCGCAAGGCCGACTCGACGGCCCGCAAGGCACTCGCCCGGCTCGGCAACGCGCTGACGACCAAGGACCTCACCGAGCTCAACCGCCTGGTGGACAAGGACAAGAAGGACCCGAGGACGTCGCGAACGACTGGGCGGCACAGCACGGGATCAAGAAGAAGTAACCGCCGCCGGACCGAGCGGCAGGACACACCACCGAAAGGCACGGGTAACCGAGTCATGGCAGCTGAAGACCTGGTGGAGCGGCGCTCCATCGACATCGTCCCGGACGACGAACGGCACGGGACCGCGTTCAGTCAGTTCACCCTCTGGCTCGGCGCCAACCTCCAGATCACCGCGGTCGTCACGGGAGCACTCGCCGTCGTCTTCGGCGGCGACGTGGTGTGGTCGGTGATCGGCCTGCTGCTGGGCAATCTGCTCGGCGGCACCGTCATGGCCCTGCACTCCGCGCAGGGCCCGAAGCTCGGCCTGCCCCAGATGATCCAGTCCCGCGCTCAGTTCGGAGTGCGCGGCGCGATCGTCCCCTCCTCCTGGTCATCCTCATGTACGTGGGCTTCTTCGCGAGCGGCAGCGTCCTCGCCGGACAGGCAACCGCCCAGCTCACGCACACGAACGACACCACCGGCATCATCCTCTTCGCGGTCATCACCGCCATGACGGCAGCGGTCGGCTACCGCGTGATCCATGTCCTGGGGCGGGTGGCCAGCGTGGTCTGCGCGCTCGCCTTCATATACCTGGGCATCCGCCTCCTGGACCGCGTGGACCTGTCGGCGCTGCTCGGTGACGCGCACTTCGACCTGCCGATGTTTCTGCTCGCGGTGTCGCTCTCGGCATCCTGGCAACTCGCCTTCGGGCCGTACGTCGCGGACTACTCGCGGTATCTGCCGCGTACGACGTCGGGGCGGTCCACGTTCTGGTGGACCCTTTCGGGATCGGCCATCGGCTCGCAGTGGTCGATGACGTTCGGTGTGCTCGTGGCGGCGAGCGCGGGGAACGCGTTCCTCGAGAACCAGGTCGGATACGTGGTCGGCCTGGGCGGCACGGGCCTGATCGCGTCGTTGCTGTACTTCGCGATCGCGCTCGGCAAGCTGACCATCAACGTGCTCAACACCTACGGCGGCTTCATGTCGATGGTGACCAGCATCAGCGGATTCCGCGGCCAGAGGACACTGTCGCCGCGCGGCAGGACCGCGTACATCGCGCTGATCATGGTGGCGGGGACGGTGGTGGCGCTCCTGGGCAAGGACAGCTTCCTGACCTCCTTCAAGGACTTCCTGCTGTTCCTGCTGACGTTCTTCACGCCGTGGTCGGCGATCAACCTGGTCGACTACTACCTGATCTCGCGGGAGCGGTACGACATCCCGGCGCTCTTCGACCCGGAGGGCCGCTACGGTGCCTGGCGCTGGGACGCCCTCACCGTCTACGGGTGGGCATCCTCGCCCAGCTCCCGTTCCTCGTGACCCACTTCTACACGGGCCCGCTGGTGGATCCACTGGGCGGCGCGGACATCTCCTGGATCGTGGGCCTGGCGGTCCCCGCGGCCCTGTACTGGCTGCTGGCGCGCCGCGACACGTCACACATCCCGGAGAAGACGCGGTACGTCCTGGCGTCACCGCAGAAGGACTGACACCGGGGCCGGCCCAGGGCGGGAAAGGGCGCGACCTTCCTGTCGTACCCGGAGGTCCGGCGAGGCAGTAGGTCAACCTCACGTTGATGCGTAATAAGGGACGCGGACGGCCTTCACGGTGTCGGTGATCCGGTTGGTGCCGCAGCGAAGTTTCCACAGGAGGCGCCAGCCCCTGGGAGTCGCCATGACCTGCTACCCGGGGCGACCTGGCCGTCCGGAGGTCGTCGCGGCGCCGGAGGGCGGTCAACCTCTCAGCCAGGGGCTCCATCGGGATTCAGTTGCAGGGTCTTCGCCATGGGCTGTAGGTGAGCCCCATGGGCACTGTCCCTTCGTGCCAACGTTGGGGATTCATGCCTGACGACCGGGCGAGCGGCGCAGCATCGTGGCGATGATGGCCAGGAGGGCGAGGCAGACGGCGGCCAGGATCCACAGGACTTGGTGGAAGGCGGTGTTGTAGGTGTCGATGAGGAAGTCAGTGAAGTCGGACCGCTGGGGAGCGGATACCTGGGTGGTCTGGCCGCTGATGTCGCCGACGGCGATATTGCCGGAGAGAGTGTCGGCGTTCCCGCTGTACGGGAAAGCGTTGATGCCGTCGTTGATTTCGGAGGAGATGGTGGTGGCCAGGAGTGAGGCGTAGACAGCGACCGCGATGGCTTCGCTGCCCAGGCGGAGGGTGTTGAGGAAGCCTGCAGCCATGCCGGCCTGTTCGGGTGCCACCATTTCGAGGGCCTGACCGTCGACGAGTCCGGCGGCAAGGGCCATGCCTGCGCCGGTGATGAGCATGGGCAGAGCGACGACGGCGATGGAGACGTGGGGGTGTACAACAGCAGGCCCAGGTCACCGACGACGAGGCAGGCGATGCTGATGTAGATGATGCGCATGGCCGGGACGCCGCGGGAGACGAGCTTGGCGGCGAGCAGCGGGCAGATGAGCATCGGGACGGTGAGCAGGATCATGATCAGGCCGGCGGTGCCGGTTCCGTAGCCACCTGCCGCGGTGAGATAGCTGGGCAGATAGGTGAGCATGGTGACGAAGCCGAAGGAGCCGGCGATCGGGACCAGGCACAGCGCCAGGAAGCGACGGTTGGAGAGCAGGGTCAGATCAAGCATCGGCTGCTCGCGGCGCCTTTCCACGTACGCGAACAGGATCAGGGCGGCGATCGAACCGGCGAACAGTCCGAGGACGCCGGTGCCGGCCCAGCCCCACTGGGATCCCTGAACGATGCCGCAGGTCAGCAAGAACATCGCGGCGATGAAAATGAGGCTTCCCAGGAGGTCGAACCGGGCTCCCTCGCGGCGGGTTTCCTTCGCGTGGCGGGCGATGGTCGGGACGAGGGACAGGACGACCCCGAGGGCGACGGCATGCAGGACGAAAACCCAGCGCCAGCCGGCGCTCTGCAAGAGGACGCCGGCGATGGACGGACCGGCGGAGAGGCCGATGCCGGCGACGGTACCGAACAGGGCAAAGGCCTTGGCGCGGGCGGGTCCGCTGAAAACGGTGGAGAGGATGGCGCTGCCGCAGGCGAAGATCGCGGCTCCGCCGAGTCCGGCGAGTGCGCGGGCGATGTCGAGGAGGTAGATGTTCGCGGCAAAGATACTGCCGATGGAGGCGACGGTGTAGACGGCGGCCCCAGGGCGAAGGCCTTGACCCGGCCGATGATGTCGGCGATGGATCCCCAGGCGAGGGTGAAGCAGGCGAAAGCAACATTGAACGCGTTGGCGACCCATTGCACTGGGCCGGGGCCGGCGTTCAGGTCGGTCGCGATCGAGGGCAGGGCGACGCCGGTGCCGGAGATCGAGGTGGGGACCACAAACACGGCGAGCAGAACGGCCACGAGGGTAGGGCCTGGCGACCCCGCGCCGGAGCGGTGCCGATGGTGGCCGAGGGCTTCCGCCGGGGAATCCGGTGCGGCGTCGGTGACTGATGACATCGAGTCAACTCCAGGGGTGCCGGTCTCCCGACTTAGGTTAGAAATTTTCCGAACCTGAGGATGGCATCAGTTCCAGGTACGATGCAAGTAGTACCTACCGCCCAGGTGTCCGGAGGCCTGTGCGTGCTACAGACCGGAGACGGCGATGCCCGATACGGACGGCCACCCCAGCCGCGAGGAAATGAACCTGCGCACGGTGCTCAACGCACTGTCGGACCCGCTGAGATACCAGGTCATCTCAGCGTTCCTGTCGGAGCCCGAAGGTACTGAGCGCAACTGCTCTTCATTCGACTTCAAGGTTGCCAAGTCGACCCTGAGCCACCACTTCCGGCTTATGCGCGAAGCCGGCCTCATCCGGCAGGTCGACCGCGGCAACAGCCGCAAGGCCACCTGCGCCACGAGGACTTGGAGGCCAGGTTCCCGGGCCTCCTAAGCCTGTTGCGCAAGAATCCAGACCTCCCAGCGCACGGGAAGTGACGTGGGATGCTGCAACAGCGTGCCGTGATCCCACGGCAGCGCCGCGGGTTCCGCAGATAGCTCCAAGGCGGGAACTCCCGCACCAGCCGTGCCAGTACCGCGTTGACCTGCATACGCGCCAGTGCCGCGCCCATGCAGTGGTACACGGCGTATCCGAACTGCAGGTGTCACCTACCCTGTCGATCCAGATCGTTGGCCAGCGGGTTGACGGGAGGCAGGGGCAGGACGCAGGAGCACATCGTTGCCGCCCCGTCTCCCGCCCCAGCCGGCCCGTCGGACGGATTCCTGACTCGACGGCTCAAGCGCCGTCGCCGCCGCGGTGACCGACGGGACGCCTGTACGTTCCTGGGTGGCACCCGAACCCGCCCACGGCATCACGCCCAGGACAGAGAAGGAACACCGGATGAGCGCACGTTTCGAGGAGATCGACTGGCGGCCGACGCCCATGGGCGAGATCAGCCTGCGACGGCGGCGGGACCCGGTGTCGGGCCAGGACGTGTACGAGGTGAAGCTCGGTGATGAGTATCTGATGTCCAGCCTCTTCACCACGGGGAAGTCGAACTCACCCGGCTCGGTCTGGCAGAGCTGCCGGAGAGCCCGCTCGATGTCGCCGTGGGCGGACTAGGCCTCGGGTACACGGCCCGCACGGCGTTGGACGATCCGCGGGTGCGCTCGCTGATCGTCGTCGACGCCCTCGCCGAGGTGATCGACTGGCACCTGCGCGGGCTCGTACCCCTGGGTGCGGGCTTGCCTCGGACCCCGGTGCCGACTGGTGCGCGGGGACTTCTTCGCGATGGCAGCTGGAAGCGCGGGCGGGCCGGTGCCCGAGGACAGTGCAGAGGCGGACGGACGTGGGCCGACGGGAAGTACGTCCGACGGCGCCGGTGCAGCCCCGCGCGGGCTGGATCCTGAGACTCCCGGTCGTCGTTTTCACGCGATCCTGCTGGACGTCGACCACTCACCACGGCATGTGCTGCACCCCGGCCATGCCGCGCTTTACCGCCAGGAGGGTCTGACCGCCTTGGCTGAACTACTTCTTCCCGGGGCGTGTTCGCGCTGTGGTCGAACGACCCGCCCGACGATGAGTTCGGCCTGGTACTCGCGAATGTCTTCGCGGAGACCTCTGCACATGTGGTCGAGTTCGACAATCCGCTTCAGGGCGGGGCCTCGTCCAACACTGTCTACGTCGCTCGCAGGAGCGACGGCCCACGAGACCCGCGGGCGGCATGAAGGGACGCACCCGAAAAGCGGACGGAACCGCTTGCCGCAGCGAAACAACTCCTCAGCCGCGTCCAGCTGATCGACCATGGCCCTCTCCTGAGTCAGGCGGACTGTCCGTGTCCCGGCTCGCGGCGGTGACGGTCACAGCCACGGAGTTCGAGGTCTACCGGGAGCGATCGGGTCCGGCGTAGCCGTCATCGCCGACCGCGAGAGCGAAATTCGCAGCTACCTCACGGGCTATCACGAAAAGTCCTGGCGGTGGACATGGAAGCTGGCGGACTGAGCCAGTACTGGCAGGAAAACTCCGTCCACGACGATATCAACCCCGGCTGGATCAGCATCCGGGCGTGTCCGACAACGCCGACCAGGAAAAGGGCACGGGTATCACGAACTCGCGGCCCGGAACGCCGCGGGCTGATCGAACTGCTTACCTGTGCTCCCGGCACCCTGGCCCTGACACCGCATCGGTACGCAGACAGGCCCTGAGTGCCGCCCTGCACCATCGGGGAATGACCGCCAACAACTGGTTACCTCCAGGGAGTTACCAACGGTGCACAGTGGTCCCCGGCCCGTCTGGTGGACGCGGCAATCAAGATGTCCAGTACGCCCTCACCGACGGTGGACACTGACGGCATAACCGCCGCCGTCGTAAGGATCGGCACCCCATGTGGCGAACCGGTCGACGAGGGTGAGGCCGGCCGCGGCGCAGCAGTCGTCGTAGTCCGACAGCGTGAGGCTGGGAAGCACCGGCAGGTGAGCTTCGTCCAGGCCGAAGCCGGCGACCAGCAGGCCGCCCGGACGCAGTGCCGCGGACAGGTGCTCAACCACTGTGGTCTCGGTGCCGGGGCGAGCAACGGGAAAATATTGCCCGCAGCAACGACAAGGTCGAAGCCTCCTGCAATGCCGAGCAGGGCCGGCTCGAACTCGGCCAGATCGAGCTGGAACCAGGGCAGTCCAGGCGCCTGCTTCCGCGCCACTGCCAGCATCGACGCGTCAAGATCCACCCCAACACAGTCGTATCCGAGTTCCGCGAGCCGGATCATGACGCGTCCGGTTCCGCACCCGGCGTCCAGCACCCGCGCTCCAACAGGCACGAGAGCTGCACAGAACCGCGCCTCACCGTGCACGTTCTTGCCACTACGGGCCAGGGTCGCGAATCGTGCGGCGTAGTCCTCCCCGGATGCTTTCCCGGCCAAATCCGTCCAGCGACTCATAGGGCCAACTATAGGGCGCCCGTATGGCTGCGCGAAGAAGCGGCTGGACTCGCAGCGCTGAAGGCCACATCCTGGATGTTTTTCCAGTCGGAGTCTGAACTGAACCGGACTTCGTAGCGGCCCTGAAGCAGGCACGATCGCCTCGGCAGATGGGAAGCGCTGATCTGGTGCCTGCACCCGGAAGTATCCCGACGAGCTCCGCGAGCGAGCCGTCTGTGAAGTACAGAATTCGGCTACAGCCCACAGGTGAAATCTGCCCCATTTGAGGTGGCCGTCCGAGCGATCGCCCGATGAAGTGGCGCAGCGGCACATTGCGCGCCCCAAAGAAGACAGAACGGGGCCTGATTCACGGGAGTGGCGCCCTCACCTGCGGAGAAGGAAACGGGAAACAGCACCGATCACCTTGTCCGTCCGGCCGGGACTGCCGCACGCTTTCTCTGCGAACGCCTTTTCCTGGACGGACAGTTCTGGAGGTTCCCGTGCCACAGCCGTCCACCGGGTTCGGCGAGGAGCTGAGGAAGCGTCGTCTGGACGCCGGACTCAGCCTCACCGCACTGTCTGCCGCCGTGCATTACAGCAAGGCGCAGCTGAGCAAGGTCGAACGAGGCATCAAGGCACCCAGCCGCGATCTCGTCCGACTGTGCGACGCCGTCCTCCGGGCCGAGGGAGCGCTGGTCGCCCTGGCCACCGGACCCGCTACCGAACCGCCACCTGTACAGACGGCCGACAGAATCAATGAGGAGGAATGGACCATGCAGTTGTCACCGGACGGCCCGAGCTGGTTCAAGCCCGTGGGACGGCGACAGGTCGTGGAGCCGGCGCCGCCTCGTTGATGAGATTGCCCATGAGCAGCCCCGGCCCGCTGGCCCCTCTGCGGGGAGGGCATGCTGGAGGCATCCCGCCCCTGTTCACGCATTACCGGCGTCTGGGGCAGAGCGTCGAGCCCGGGTTCCTGCTTCCCGGTCTGATCGCCCAGACCCACACGCTGCGGGAACTGTCCGCGCATGCCGACGACGGCACTCGCAGGGATCTGCTGGCGCTCGGCTCCCGGTATGCCGAATACGTGGGCTGGCTGATGCAGGAGACAGGGGACGAGCGCGCGGCTCTGTGGTGGACGCAGCGCGCGGTGGATCTGGCAGCTGCCGGCGGCGACCGCACACTGGGCGGTTACGCGCTGGTCCGCAGGGCCCTGATCACGCTGTACCAGGACGACGCGGCGCAGACGGTCGCCCTGGCGCAGCGGGCCCAGAGCGGCACACTGCCACCGCGGATCCGGGCCTGGCGGCGCAACGTGAGGCTCAAGGGCATGCGCTGGCAGGCGACCGTGACGCCTGCCAGCGTGCTCTGACCGCGCCCGGACGCATCTTGCCCGCCAGGACGACGCCGACACACCGGTGATCGGCAGCATGCATCTGCCCGACTCGGTCGGCATGGTGACCGGCTGGTGCCTGGTCGACCTCGGCCGCCCGCTGGAGGCTGCCGAGGAACTGGACCGGCAGCTCGCCCTGGTCTCCCGGACGCGGTCCGCACCCAGGTGCGGTACGGCATACGCCGGGCATTGGCCTATGCGTCGGGCGGCGAGATCGACCACGCCTGCGCGGTGACGGCGCCGCTTCTCGATGGGGTGGCCGCGGTCCGGTCCGCGACCGTCACGATCGACCTCCGACGCCTCGCCCGCTTCCTGGCCCGGCATCCGAATCACTCTGCCGTACGCCGGCTTGCTCCGCGGCTCGGCACCCTAACGCGCCCTCCCACTTCCTGAAGAGAGGCTTCGACGTGACCGACGTATTCATCAACTACCGCACAGGGGACGGCGAGAAGACCGCCGCCCTGATCGACCAGGAGCTTTCGCGTCGCTTCGGCAGCGACCGGATCTTCCGCGCATCGAAGTCCATCGCCCCTGGCCAGGCCTATCCCGATGAGCTGCTGCACCATCTGCGTCGCAGCGCGGTCCTCCTGGCCGTCATCGGCCCGGACTGGACGAACTTCCAGTCCCGGCTGCGCGATCCCGAGGACTGGGTTCGCAAGGAGATCACGGAGGCGTTCGCCTGTGAGCTACCCGTCGTCCCCGTACTGGACGGCAGAAAGACCGACCGGCTGAACGAGCACGACCTGCCTGACGAGCTGGCCCGGCTCGCAGAGATCCAGTCCGTCCCGTTCAGTACACAAGACGCCGAGACGGGACTGAAACGTCTCGGTGACGTGGTGGCCGACATGGTCCCCGGCCTACGCGATCTGGACCGGGACACCGCTTCGTCGCTCGCACCGGACTCCGTAACCAACTCGATCGGGGACGTGAGCGGAACCGCAGTGCAGAGCCGTGACTTCACCGGAGACGTCGGTGGCACCGTCATCAAAGGATCCACCGGGCCCGTCCACACGGGTCAGGGCGACATCTATCAGAACTCCCGCCATGAGTCGGGCGGCCGGCACTTCTCCGGTAGCGGGATGACGTACTTCGAGGGCAACCACCACGGCGACATCCGGCACCAGTTCGGTGAACCCGACGGGCACGAGGACGACGGCCGGTGAGCGAGCGCAGCGGCACTACCTGGGTCGCAGGCACGACCGGGCCTCTACACAACGGCACCGGGGACATGTACGTCACCATCGGCGCCGACCAGCAGGGCTCGGGCAGACCCTACTTCACACGCTTCGCCGACGACCAGCTCGCGTGGCTGCGGCGCGTGCTGGTCGCCCCGCCCGGCATGGGGAAGGCTCGCTCCGAACTGGCTGACACCGGCACCGTGATCCTGGACGGCTTACCTGGCAGCGGCAGGACGTGCGCGGCCCGTGTACTCCTGCGCGAACATCACACGGACATGGGCACCTTCCGGGAACTCCTGCCGGACGAGGAGGGCGAACTTCCCTCGCGGACCCGGAGCTGGTCGGAGCAGGCGACCGGCTGCTGCTGGATCTGTCGGCTGCCGACACTGTCCGGTGGGCCGCCTCCGGGCCGACCTCTCCGCCCTCCGTAAAGCCGTACACGAGAAACACGCACATCTCGTGGTCGTCATGCCGCATGGCGGGACCCTCGAATCCGACCTCCAGCACTACAGGGTAGAAATCGTGCAGCCGTGCCGTGAGTGGGTCCTGCGGCGGCACCTGCGTATGCATGGTGTGCCGACCGAACAGTATCTCCGCCCCGACCCCACGGTCACGGAGTTCCTGTACGAGCAGCGGCCGCTGCGGGAGATCGCGGACTTCGCCGACCTGGTACGGCGGGCACGCGAGGCCGCCACGTTGGGCGAGGACTTCACGCAGTGGTGCACAACTGCCCGAAAGCGCAGGCCGACCGGCGGGAAGAGGTCGCCACCCTCGTCGCCACGTTACGTGACAGTTCTCAGCGGGCACTGCTGATCAGCGTCGCTATGCTCCACGGCGCTCACGCCGACGTCGTCCACCGCGCCGCTCAGCTCCTGCTGCGCACCGTCGGTTCGCCACCCGACGACCTCCCGCTGCTCCAGCGCAAAGATCTCGCCGAGCGCCTGGTGGAAATCTCCGCCGGTGCCGGACCGGACGGTCACGTGCGGTTCAGGGACCTGGACTACGACTCGGCGGTCCGAACCCACTTCTGGGACCACATGCCCGACCTGCGTCAGCATCTCGGCACGTGGACCGCGCGCAGCGTGGCCCTGACCAGCCCGCACATCACCCATGAGCTGCGCGACGGCCTCGTGGCGAAGCTGGCAGCGGAGTATCTGCGGACCGGTCGCGCGGAAGAACTGGCGTCGCTGGCCGAAGACTGGGGCTCGACGGCCACGAGCAGGGCCGGGCTGGAGGCCGCCGTCCAGGCCCTCACCTGTGGTCTCGGCGACCCCGCACACGCAAGGGCATTCCGCGGCTGGATCTATCAATGGTGCGCCAACAAGCAGCTCAGGGAGAGTACGCCCAGGTCCTGGTCCAGGTATGTGCCGGTGTCATCGCAGCCGGCCACCCCGACCAAGCCATGCTCCGGCTGTACTACCTGGCGCGCCGCGAGCACGGCACCGCCGGCGCACTGCAAGCGCTGAGTGACCTGGTGGAGTCGAGCCACCGACTACGCCGTAGATTGCTCCACCGCCTGGCACGCTTCGAGCCCTCACAGGCCGACCTCGGCATCTTCCTGCGGGTCGGCCTCGCCGAGGCGCTGACCGACCCGTATGACAACGGCGCGCGCTGGCGGAGGAGAAGAGCGTGCAGTCTTCCGTGATCACCTGCTGGCATGCCGTACTCAACAAGCTGCCTCGGCCGACATGGCAACCGCACGCGGAAAGCTGGCTCCACACGTCGATTGATGCCGGAGACAGAGGCGACTTGCTGCTCGACCTCCTCGTCGGCGCCGCCGACCGGTGTGAAGGCCGGCGCGGTGCTGCCTTCGCCGCGCTGTACGCGAGCGCCCGCGACGCCGAACGCACCGCGCCCGGCGGATCCTCACGCGCCGTACTCACCACCGACCTGCTGCTCCAGAAGATCTGCTCAGCTCAGGGCCTCAGCCGGCCGATCACGCCGCCGCAGGCGGAATCACCCAGGGGACCACGCCGTGACCACCGGATGCAAGTCCGCCACCGTCTTCCTCACCGTCCTGTGCGGTCTGGTGCTAACCATCCTCGGCCTGACGGAACAGTGGCCCACGTGGGCATGGGCGATCCTGTCGGTGCTCTCGTCGCGGCCCCTGCCGTGGCCTTCAGAGTCGCCGCGCTGCGCCGCAGCTCCGTGTCGGTCGCCTTCGAGGAACACCTCACCGCTGCTCCCATCGAGCGAACCGAACACCACGTCAGCCGTGTGGCACTGCCCAGCCAATGGACCGACTACGACTTCCTGATCTCCGCGACCATTCGCTGGGACGCCCTCAACGCGTCCGGTCACGGACGCGTGCTGAACCCGGCGGGCCTCGCCGTCGAAGCCGTACTTGACCGTGCCCGAGCAGTCACCGAGCAGCGGGAGCCGGGCCGGGTTTCACTCGTCCGGCACGAGCTGGCCGGTGTGCTCAGCTCGCTGCTTCCCGACAGCACGGGTCAGCTCCAGGCCATGGCGGAGGATGTGCGGCTCACCCTGCATGAGCACGACCAGGAACGCCTGGACAGCCTCGCCGGGGTACGCAAGGACCAGGCGGTCTGGGAGCACCAGCGGAAGTACGAGCAGAGCAAGCGCAAGTACCTGGGCGAAGACGTACTCAAGGACACCGGCAGCGCCGTGGTCTGGTGGCTCGCCAAGCACGACGAACAGGTGGAGAGGACCGTGGAGGATCTCGGCATGCTCGCCCGGCTTACATCCGCGGCCAACGACACTGACATTCCCGAACGGTTGCGGGACCTCATCCCTCAGCCGCGTGAGGAACAGGACGGCAAGGAGCCCTCGGAATGGCAGGCGGCCGCTTTCGAGCGGGCACCCACGGCCGCGGACCACCTCGCGGACGCCCTGAACGCCCTGAGCCTCGAGGATGGAGACACCCAACGGAGGTTTCTGGCCAAGCAGATCGCGGATGCCGTCAGGGACCAGGAACAGCATGAGACGGCTGACGATCTGGTGCGCCGCTTCGACCCGTCGGCGGCCTTCACCCGGACGAAGGGCCGCCGAACAGCACCCCGCGCAACCCGGCCGCCACCCCGGATCTGACCCCAAGGAGGAACGATGGAAACCGAGTTCGCTGTTCTCGCCGCGTCGGGAGCTACCACATTGGTCTCACTCATGGTCACCGACTCCTGGGTGCAGGCGCGTGCCCTCGCCGGACGGCTCTTCTCACGTACCGGTGCAGGCGGTGCCACAGTCGCGGACCTGGACGCCGACCGGGCCAGACTGCTAACCGGGGATGCTGACGACACACAAGCCACCCACGAGATCAAGGATCGATGGCGCGCCGATTTGTACCGGCTACTGCAGACGGACTCCGTCACAGTCGATGACCTGTATGACGTGCTGTCTCTCTCCAGCAGCTGGTCAACACGTCCGCGGCCTGTCCGGTACCCGTACACAACGCCATCAGCGGCGGAGTTCAGCACGGCCCGGTGATCCAGTCAGGCCGGGTCACGGGGCTCACCTTCCATGTCCACGGCCCCGGCCTCCCCGTGCAGGACTGAGATTTGTTGGTATGAGAATCTCGCTCGAAGGAGGCGAGGAGTCTCGGTGCACCTACTCTGCACAGTTCACCGAACGAGGGCGGATCACCGACGATCTCGCCCACGAGATCGATGCCCGGGCTTCACCGAGATCGTGAACACGTTCCACTCGGACGTCGTACGGCGCCACCGACCTACACGTCTGGGCCCCGGACCAAGCGGTCTCATGGCCAGCCGCCCAGATCATCAATGCAGGTGGGACTCCGCCACGACTACGTAATGGCCGGCAACCGAGTTGCGCTTTCAGCGGCACACCTACAAGAGCCTTCGGTCGGAGAATCGGCTGCACGGCCCCGGGAAATGATCGTGATCAGCCCAGGAAGCTCAGCCGCACCTGGCGATTGGCATTATCGACATTCGTGTCGACCAGGCAGACCGACTGCCACGTCCCGAGTTCGAGACGCCCCGCGATCACCGGCAGTGTCGCGTGTGGAGCCACGAGGGCGGGCATTACGTGGTCGCGGCCGTGACCCGGGCTGCCGTGGCGGTGCTGCCAGCGGTTGTCCGCGGGAAGCAGCGTCTGCAGGGCGGCGAGCAGGTCCTCGTCGCTGCCGGCTCCGGTCTCCAGCATGGCGATGCCGGCCGTCGCGTGCGGCACGAAGACATTGAGCAGCCCGTCCCTGCCCCCGGAGGTGCGGGCGAGGAACTGCTCGCAGTGGGCCGTCAGGTCGGTGACCCGTTCGGTCGTGCCTGTGGTGATGTCCAGGATGTGTGTACTGAAGGAGTCGGGCATGGGCTCCATTCTGGCGCCGGGATACCTGCCCGCCCTCGGGAAGAGTCCGGCCTCCCGAGGGTTGGTAGAAGCGTGAACAACTTCGGGATGCACGAGCGGGACGTGGTCGTGATCGGCGCCGGACAGGCAGGCCTCTCCGCTGCCCACCATCTGCGGCGCGCCGGGCTGGAGCCGGAGCGCGACTTCGTCGTCCTCGACCATGCTCCGCGGCCGGGTGGCGCCTGGCAGTTCCGGTGGCCTTCGCTGACGTACGGCAAGGTCCACGGCATGTACGCCCTGCCCGGCATGGAGCTGACTGGTGCCGACGACAGTCGCCCTCCTCCGAGGTGATCGGCGAGTACTTCGACGCGTACGAACGCCGCTTCGAACTTCACGTTCACCGTCCCGTCGATGTCAGCACCGTGCGCGAAGGAGACGGCGGGCGGCTGCTCGTCGAGTCGTCCGAGGGTACGTACGCCACGCGCGCGCTGATCAGCGCGACAGGCACCTGGGACCGGCCGTTCTGGCCCCGTTATCCGGGTCAGGACACGTTCCTGGGGCGCCAGCTACACGGCGAACTACCGGGGCCCCGGGAATTCGCGGGTCAGCAGGTGATCGTCGTCGGCGGCGGCGCCTCGGGCACCAGCATCTGATGGAGATCGCCGACATGTCGGCCGGGACGTATTGGGTGACGCGAAAGGCCCCGGTCTTCCGGGAGGGACCGTTCGGCGAGGAGCAGGGGCGGGCCGCGGTGGCCATGGTGGAGGAGCGGGTACGGCGCGGGCTCGCCCCACAGAGCGTGGTGAGCGTGACCGGGCTGCCCTGACCGACGCCGTCCGGCGCGCCCGCGAGCAGGGCGTGCTGGACCGGCTGCCGATGTTCGACCGGATCACCCCGACGGGGGTCGCCTGGGCGGACGGCCACACGGTGGAGGCCGATGTGATCCTCTGGGCGACCGGATTCCGGGCCGCTGTCGACCATCTGTCACCGATGAAGCTGCGCGAACCGGGAGGTGGTATCCGGGTCGACGGCACGCAGGCGGTACGCGACGCGCGCATCCAGCTCGTGGGTACGGCCCTCCGCCAGCACGATCGGGGCCAACCGGGCCGGCCGCGCGGCGGTCCGTTCGATCATGCGGCTACTGGACGCCGTTCCGGTCTGAGCAGAACAGAACACGCGAACACGGGATCGGATGTTCGCTCGAACGTGTGGGCGTTTGGGGTTTTGACCACTCGCAACTCCGCGTCGTTGGCCGGCAGCACATCGGAGCGCGGGCTCAACCGGTCGCGGGAGCAAGGTGATCGTCACGGCGAACCAGGGCCGCGTACCGGCCGTCCCGGCCGAGCAGCTCCTTGTGCGTGCCGCGTTCGGCCGCACGGCCGCCGTCCAGGACGACGATCTGGTCCGCGTCACGGACGGTGGAGAGCCGGTGCGCGATCGTCAGGGTGGTGCGCCCGGCCGACAGCGAGTCGATGGCGCGCTGGACCGCGTGCTCCGTACGGGTGTCCAGCGCACTGGTCGCCTCGTCGAGGATCAGCACGGGCGGGTCCCGCAGAATCGTGCGGGCGATGGCCAGGCGCTGCTTCTCGCCGCCCGAGAAGCGGTAGCCGCGCTCGCCGACGAGAGTGTCGTAGCCGTCGGGCAGGGAAGCGATGTGGTCGTGGATCTGCGCTGCGCGAGCCGCGGCCTCGATCTCCTCCCGGTGGCGTCCGGTTTGGCGAAGCGGAGGTTCTCGGCGACCGAGGCGTGGAAGAGATAGGTCTCCTGGGAAACCACGCCGACAGCACGGGCCAGCGTGTCGAAGTCCAGGTCTCTCACATCGACGCCGTCGAGCGTGACCCGGCCACCGGTGACGTCGTACAGCCGTGGCACCAGATAGCTGAGCGTGGACTTGCCGGAGCCGGTGGGTCCCACGACGGCCAGACTCCCGCCGGCCGGCACGGTCACATTGATGCCGGTCAGAGTCGGGCCGCTCTTCTCGTCGTAGCTGAAGTCGACGTTCTCGAAGGCGATCTCACCGCGGATCTTCTCCAGCCGGACGGGCACCTCGGGCTCGGTGATGTCCACATCGAGGTCGAGGTATTCGAAGATGCGCTGGAAGAGAGCCATGGACGTCTGCATCTGCACACCGGTGGAGAGCAGACTCACCGCCGGCCGGAACAGGCCCTGCTGGAGCGATACGAAGGCGACCAGTGTGCCGAGGGAGACGGCGGTGGCTCCCGACTGGAGGGTGATCCCCGCAGCCCAGTAGATGACGGCGGGCATGGCGGCCATGACGATGCCGATCGTCGACATCCGCCACCGCCCCGCCATGTTGGAACGCACCTCCAGGTCCACCAGGCGCTCCGACTCCTCGGCGAAATTCCTGGTGAGGGAGTCGGACCTGCCCATGGTGCGGCCGAGCAGAATGCCGCTGACCGAAAGGGACTCGGTGACCGTGGCCGCCATCGCAGCCATCTGCTTCTGCCGCTGGGTCGTGATCTTCTTGCGCTCCCGGCCGACACGGCGGCTGATCCAGACGAAGACGGGCAGCAGGAGCAGCGAGACCACCGTGAGCCGCCAGTCCAGCACCAGCATGGCGACGACGGTGGCGATGACCGCCGTGAGGTTGGAGACCAGCGACGTCGCGGTGGAGGTGACGGTGGCCTGCATGCCGCCGATGTCATTGGCGATGCGCGACTGCACCTCACCCGTGCGCGTCCTGGTGAAGAAGGCGAGCGGCATCCGCTGCAGCTGGGCATAGACGGCGGTGCGCAGGTCGTGCATGACGCGCTGGCCGACGGTGGTGGAGATCAGAGTCTGCAGGACGCCGAAGACGCTGTTCGTCACGGCGGTGAGGATCATGCCGAGCGCGAGCAGCGTGAGCAGCCCCGTCCGTTCCTGGGGATCGCGGTGTCCAGGATCTCGCGCAGCAGGAACGGAGAGGCGACCGACACCAGCGACGAGGCGCCGACCAGGAGCCCGACCAGCGCGAGCCGCCCGCGGTAGGGGCGGAACAGGCGGAAAATGCGGCGCACCTCGGCCGGTGGCTGGGCTCCGTCCTCGGGCGGGGGCGTCCACCGGGGTTCGTCGGGTTTCATGGGCTCCTTCGGCAGGCGTGCGGAAACCGGGAATCCGGAAAGGGACAGCCGGACTTTTGGGAGCTTAGCTCATTGTTACCTATACTCACAATGAACAAGGTCCTGATATTGTTCCCTCATGGACTCCCCGACTCCGACGGCGTGACAGCCGAACAGCTGCTGCGGCTGACGCGCAGGCTGCAGCGCATCCAGAGCCGCCAGCTGGAGCCGATAGGCATAACGCCCGCGCAGTTCCGGCTGCTGCGCACGGTCGCGCACTACGACGGCCCGCCCGGATGGCCGATCTCGCCCAGCGCCTGGATGTCGTCCCGCGCGCCGTGACCACGCTGGTCGACGGGCTGGAGGCGAGCGGCCGGGTGCGCCGCGCCCGGATCCCACCAACCGCCGGGTGGTCCGGATCGAGATCACCGACGAGGGCCGCGCCACGCTGCGGTCGCTGCGCAACGCGCGCCGCGCCGCCGCAGAGGAGATCCTGGCTCCATTGACCGCCGATCAGCGCGAGGTGCTCGGCGGTCTGCTGTCCGCTCTGGTGAACGGGATGCCGGAGCGGCACCGCTGCTGAGAAGGTGCGGGCCACCGCGCCGAGCCGCCGGGAGGACCCTGACATGCCGCTGCTGGAGCCGAAGCCGGAAGCCCTGCGTCCTGGTACGGCGCGGGCGCCTTCCCACGACCGCGTCCCCGACTGGAAGGCGCAGGGCACCCCGGACCGCTGCGGGCGGATCTCACCGCGCTGCTCGGTCCGGAGAAGGTGCTGTGGAAGATCTCCGACCTGGTCCGGTACGCCTCCGATGCGAGTCCCTACCGCTTCCTTCCCCAGGTCGTGCTGGTTCCCGAGGACATCGACGACATCTCGGCGATCCTGTCCTACGCACACGGCAAGGGCCGCAATGTGGTCTTCCGCGCCGCCGGCACCAGCCTCAACGGCCAGGCGCAGGGCGAGGACATCCTCGTCGACGTACGCAAGCACTGGACCGGGATCGAGGTCCTCGACGACGGGGCACGGGCCCGGATCCGGCCCGGCACCACGGTCATGCGGGCCAATGCGGCGCTCGCCAGGCACGGCAGGCTGCTGGGCCCCGACCCCGCCAGCGCCATCGCCTGCACCATCGGCGGTGTCGTCGCGAACAACGCCTCGGGGATGGCGGCGGGGACGACCCGTAACTCCTACCGCACGGTCGCCTCGCTCACCTTCGTCCTACCGGGCGGCACCGTCGTCGACACGGGCGAGCCCGGCGCGGACGAGCTGCTGCGCCATGCCGAGCCGGGCCTGTGCGATGGCCTGCTGGCGCTGAAGGCGGAGATCGAGGCGGATACGGAGCTCACCGCCCGGATCCGTGCCAAGTACGAGATCAAGAACACCAACGGCTACCGCCTCGACGCGTTCCTGGACGGCTCGACGCCGGTGCAGATCCTGCGCGGGCTGATGGTCGGCTCCGAAGGGACGTTCGGCTTCATCTCCGAGGTCGTGTTCGACACCCTGCCGCTGGACCGGCGGATCAGCTCCGCGCTGCTCTTCTTCCCTTCCCTGACAGCGGCGGCGGCCGCCGTGCCACGGTTCAACGAAGCGGGCGCCGTCGCCGTGGAGCTGATGGACGGCAACACCCTGCGTGCCTCGGTCAGTGTGCGGGGCGTCCCCGCCGACTGGGCAGCGCTGCCCAAGGAGACGACGGTGCTCCTGGTGGAGTTCCGGGCCCCGACGAGACGGCCCAGGAAGCGTACGAACGCGCGGCGGCCACAGTGGTGGCAGGTCTTGAACTCGTCAGGCCGGCCCACTCCGTCACCAATGAGTTCACCCGGGACACGGGGACGATCGCGGGGTACTGGAAAGCCCGCAAGGCCTTCGTCACCGCCGTGGGCGGGTCCCGGCCCGCGGGCACCACCCTGATCACGGAGGACTTCGCGGTACCACCCTCCCGGCTCGCCGACGCCTGTGAGGCTCTGCTGGGGCTCCAGGCGGCCCACGGCTTCGACGCCGCTGTGGCGGGCCATGCGGCACACGGAAATCTCCACTTCCTGCTTGCGTTCGACGCCGCCGAAGCCCGCGATGTAGAGCGGTATGCCGCGTTCATGGATGATTTCTGCGCACTCGTCGTCGGCCGTTTCGACGGGTCGCTCAAGGCGGAGCACGCCACCGGCCGCAATATCGCACCCTTCCTGGAGCTGGAGTGGGGAGCGAAGGCCACCGGGCTGATGTGGCGCACCAAGCAGCTGATCGACCCGGACGCCGTGCTCGCGCCGCGCATCGTCCTGGACCGTGATCCGCGAGCGCATCTGCGCGGGCTCAAGACCATCCCCAAGGTGGAGCCGGTAGCCGACCCGTGCATCGAGTGCGGCTTCTGCGAACCGACCTGCCCCAGCGAGGACCTGACCACGACTCCGCGCCAGCGGATCGTGCTGCGCCGCGAGATGATGCGCCAGCAGGACGGCTCCCGGTGGAGTCCGGGCTGCTCGACTCCTACGGGTACGACGCCGTGGACACCTGTGCGGGCGATTCCACCTGCAAGCTGGCGTGCCCGGTCGGCATCGACACCGGCGCGATGATGAAGGACTTCCGCCACCACCGGCACTCGCCGCGCGAGGAGCGGATCGCGACACTCACCGCAAAGCACTTCAAGGCGGTGGAGGCCGCGGCACGGCTCACTGTCGCCGCGGCGGCCACCCTCACCGACCGCATCGGAGAAGGGCTGCTGGAGTCCGCAACCAGGCTCGCCCGCAAGGCCGTACGTCCCGATCTGGTGCCGGAGTGGCTGCCGGAGATCCCCGGGGCCGCCGCCAGGAAGCTGCCGCCCACTTCGCGCACCGGTGCGCACGCCGTCTACTACCCGGCGTGCGTGAACCGCATCTTCGCCGGCCCCGGCCACGACCGGGGCTCTCCTCGCGCAGGCCGTCGTCGCGGTGTCCGCACGGGCCGGGAAGCCCGTGTGGATCCCGGACGATGTCGCGGGACCTGCTGCGCGACGATCTGGCATTCCAAGGGGTACGACGACGCCAACGCGGTGATGGCCAACCGCATCGTGGAAGCCGCATGGGGCTGGACCGCCGGCGGAAAGCTGCCCTTGATCGTCGATGCCTCCTCCTGCACGCTGGGCATGGCTCATGAAGTGGTGCCCTACCTGACCGCGGACAACCGTGAGCTGCACAGGAGATCACCTTTGTCGACTCGCTCGTATGGGGGCCGACGAGCTGCTGCCGGAGCTGACGGTGTTCCGCAGGGCGCAGACCTCGGTCCTGCACCCGACCTGCTCGATGCAGCACCTGGGCGACGAGGCGCAGTTGCGTACGGTCGCCGAGGCATGCGCGCACGAGGTCTTCGTCCCGGACGACGCCGGGTGCTGCGCCTTCGCGGGCGATCGCGGCATGCTGCACAAGGAGCTCACCGACTCGGCGACCGCCAAGGAGGCCGCCGAGGTGAACGCCCGGGAGTACGACGCCTATCTGTCGGCGAACCGGATGTGCGAGATCGGGATGGACCGCGCAACCGGGCACCGGTACTACTCGGTGCTCATGGAGCTGGAGTGGGCGACCCGTCCGGTCCTCCGAGACACGGTCCTCTGAGACACCGGTCCCGGCGGCCACCGGCCCCGGCGGCCACACGAAAGTCCATGGTTTCAGCGCAAGAGTCCAATGACCATCCCTTGCGCCACATCAGCCTCAACGTCCAGGGTCCTAAACGTGGTTCAGGGTCCTGTTGTGGAACCTTCCCCGGTCCCTTCCTCCGGTCCCTGAACCTGCGCGCGCACCGTCAGTCCCCCTCTCTGGAGGCTCGATGAACGACGACGCACAGCAGGACCAGGGCCCGCAGCAGACGGACGACGGCTCGATGAGCCGTCGTTCGGTGCTCTGGACGACAGCCGGAGTGGCCGGCGCCGGGCTCGGCCTCGCCGGTCTCGGCAGTACCACCGCATCGGCCGCCGACGGCCCGGCCGCGCAGGGCGCGGCTGCCGCTCACACGCCCGCCCGCAAGGGCGCACCATGGCCGGAGTTCCCTTCGAGGGGCGCTCCACCATCCGGGTGGGCATCGTGGGCCTGGGCCAGCGTGGCGGCAGCATGATCGACCTGTACCTGGCCGTCGCCGGCGTGCAGGTGGTCGCGGTATGCGACCCGGTGAAGGCCAAGGCCGAGGCGGCAGCGGCAAAGGTGACCGCGGCCGGGCAGCCGGCACCCGCCGTGTACACCAACGGCGAGGACGACTACGAGAACCTCTGCAAGCGCGGGGACATCGACTTCGTCTATGTGGCGACACCATGGGACTTCCACTTCGAGATGGCCAAGACCGCCATGCTGAACGGCAAGCATGTCGGCGTGGAGTGCCCCATCGCTCTCCAGCTGGACCAGCTCTGGGAGTTGGTCGATCTGTCCGAGCGCACCCAACGGCACTGCATGCAGATGGAGAACTGTTGCTACGGCCGCAACGAGTTGCGGGTGCTGCGCATGGCGCACGCCGGTCTCTTCGGTGACCTCCTGCACGGCGCGGGCGCATACAACCACGATCTACGCGGCCTGATGTTCGACCCGGACTACTACGAGGGCCCGTGGCGGCGGCTGTGGCACACGCGGCTGCGCGGCGACCTCTATCCCAACCACGGGTTCGGGCCGGTCTCCAACTACATGGATGTCAACCGCGGGGACCGTGCCGTGAGCATCACGAGCATCGGATCGCCCTCGCTCGGCCTTGCCGAGTACCGCAAGAAGCACATGCCGGCCGGGGATCCCAGCTGGAAGGAAACGTACATCGAGAGCGACCGGACGATCAGTCTCGTCCAGACCGCCAAGGGCCGGGTCATCCGCCTGGAGCACGATGTGTCGACGCCTCACCCGTATTCACGCATCAACAGCCTCGGTGGCACCAAGGGCGTCTTCGAGGACTACCCCGAGCGCATCTATCTCGAGCCGGACAACACCGACGACCAGTGGGCGGACTTCTCCGACTACGCCGACTGGGACCACTGGCTCTGGAAGGAGCACGCCAACCCGCCCGGCGGCCACGGCGGGATGGACTACATGATGGTGTTCCGGCTGATGCAGTGCATGCGGCTGGGGCTCGTGCCCGACTTCGATGTGTACGACGCCGCGACCTGGACGGCGCCGGTGCCGCTCAGCCATCTCTCCATCAAGGCCAAGGGCGCCCCTCAGCAGATCCCGGACTTCACCCGGGGCGAGTGGAAGAAGGCCCGCTCCGGTATGGACTCGGAGAAGCCGGCCGAGTGACAGCACGGGCCCTGCGTCCCAGGACGCGGGGCCCGCTCCTCGGACTCGGGGTCCCACGCCCGGTGCCGTGACCAGCAGGTCGGTCCGCACACTGCGGCCTGTGGCCTGTGGCCTGTGGTGAATCGAGGGGCCGGATCTCGACTGCGAGAAGGCTCCCGGTGCTCGCCCGGGCGGAAAAGCGTTTGCCTCGGACCCTGTCGGGAGGCGAACCTTGCACGGTTTGGTCCCCGGCCGGCTCCTCGGATCGCTTCGAGGTCTGCCGCGGATCTCCGCCCTACCGAGCTTGGGACGTCATGCAGATTCGCGATCTACCGTACTCAGATCCCGGCGATCCCGATGTCCGGTCAGGCCCACGCTTTCTGCTCTGGCTCGGGCGCAATCAGCTCACCGGTCAGCTCAAGTCCCTCTCATGGGGCTGATGCATCAATGTGCCATCGCCGGACTTCCACTCGGCGTGGGCATCGCGGTCCAGGCCGTCATCGAACGCTCCGGCCGCTCTCTGGCCCTGGCCGGCGGGCTGATCGCCGTTCTCGGCATCCTCATCGCCGTGGGCGACACAATGCTCCACCGGACCGCGATCACCAACTGGATCACCGCCGCCGCCCGGGTCCAGCAGCTGCTGGCCCGCAAGACCGCCGAGCTCGGATCGGCCCTGACCAAGCGGGTCGCGGCCGGTGAGGTCGTCGCCGTCTCCACCGGCGACGTCGAGAAGATCGGCTGGTTCGTCGAGGCGCTGTCCCGCTTCGCCGCCGCCGCCGTCGCCCTCGTGCTGATCTGCGCCGGGCTCGTGCTCTATCTGCCCTCGCTCGGTGCACTGGTCGCCCTGACCATGCCGGTTCTGGCGCTGGCCGTTCTACCGCTCCTCCCCGGGCCACCCGTCGCGCCGACGTCCAGCGCGAAGGCGGGCAGGGCGACCGAACTCGCCGCCGACACGGTCGCCGGCCTCAGGGTGCTGCGTGGCATCGGCGGCGAGGAGCTGTTCCTGGGCCGCTACCGGAGCGCCTCCCAGGAGGTCCGCAAGGCAGCCGTCCGCAGCGCGAGCATGTGGGCGCTGATCTCAGCCATCCAGGTGCTGCTGCCCGGCATCCTGCTGATCGCACTGGTCTGGTACGGGGCGACGCTGGCCCGCGACGGCCGGATCGAGGTCGGTCAGCTCGTCACCGTGTACAGCGCCGCGACGCTCATGCTCTTCCCGTTGCGCCACTTCGAGGAGATCGCGATGGCGTACTCCTTCTCCCGGCCGTCCGCACAGCTCGCGGTCCGGGTGCTGTCGCTGCACCGCGGCACCCAGCCGTCGACGATCGAGGCCATGGCGCCCGAGGGCGATCTGTACGACCCGGCCACCGGGCTGATGGCACCCGGGGCCTGTTCACCGCCGTGGTCTGCGGCGATCCCGACGAGGCGGGCAGGCTCGCCGAGCGGCTCGGCGGCCACGCCTGGACCGAAGACCTCCTGACGGCACACCTGAGCAGCTCCCTTCGGTGCTACTGGGCGGTGTAGCGCTGGACGAGCTGCCCCTCGACTCGGCGCGGGCCGCTGTGCTGGTGCAGGACAAGGACCCGGTGCTGCTCTCCGGGACGCTGCGGGAGCTCCTGGACATTCCGTCCTCGGGCCGGGTCACCGCCGGGGCCGCCCTGGCTGCCGCCCAGTGCGGTGATGTGCTGGACGCGCTGGCGCAGGCCTCCGTCGACGCGGACGGGGATCCCATGAACACCAGGATCACCGAGCGCGGCCGGTCCTGTCCGGTGGCCAGCGCCAGCGGCTGGCACTGGCCCGCTCGCTCGTCACCGATCCGGAGGCACTGGTGCTGGACGAGCCGACGTCCGCCGTCGACTCGCATACGGAGGCCCGGGTGGCCGCCGGGGTCAAGGAGCTGCGCCGGGGCCGTACGACCGTGGCGTTCGCCTCGTCCCCGCTGCTGCTGGACCTGGCCGACCGGGTGGTGCTGGTCCACGGGGCAGCGTCGTGGCTGTAGGCGTGCACCGCGAACTGCTGCACAGCGAGCCGCGCTACCGGGCGGTCGTCACCCGGGAGACCGACGGCGAAGCCGCGGGAGCCGGCGGGCTGAAGACGGCCGGAGCAATCGTGGAAATCGAGGAGACGGCATGATCGGCGTCGCACAACCGGCCTACGACCCGGCCGCCCGGAGTCGGCGACGACCCTGCCGGTCGGGACGCCGACGACCGTACGGACCTATGTACGCGGGCTGTTGAGGCGGCACCGCAAGCCGTTCGCCCTGCTCGTCGCCGCCAACACCATCGCGGTGATCGCGTCGATCACGGGCCCGTATCTGCTGGGCGGACTGGTCGAGGACCTGTCGAACGGGGTCGGTGACCTCCATCTGGAGCGCACCGCAGCGGTGTTCGCGCTCGCGCTCCTCGTGCAGACGGTGTTCACCCGGATCATGCGGCTGCGGGGCGCGATGCTCGGTGAGGAGATGCTGGCCGATCTGCGCGAGGACTTCCTGGTGCGCTCGGTCGGGCTGCCGCCGGGGTCCTGGAACGGGCGGGTACGGGTGATCTGCTCTCCCGGATCACCACGGACATCGACCGGCTGGCCAATGCCATGCGGGAGGCCGTACCGCAGCTGGCGATCGGTGTGGTGTGGGCCGGGCTGCTGCTCGGTGCGCTCACCGTCACCGCCCCGGCACTGGGACTCGTCGCACTGATCGCACTGCCCGTGCTCATCATCGGCTGCCGCTGGTACTTCCGGCGGGCGCCTTCCGCCTACCGCTCGGAGGCCGCCGGGTATGCGTCGGTGGCCGCGATGCTCGCGGAGACCGTGGACGCCGGGCGGACCGTGGAGGCGCACCGTCTGGGAGCACGCAGAGTGGCGCTGTCGGACCGTCGGATCAAGGAGTGGACGGCGTGGGAGCGGTACACGTTGTTCCTGCGCTCCGTGCTCTTCCCCGTCATCAACGCCACCTATGTGACGATTCTCGGCGCGGTGCTGATGTTCGGCGGCTGGTTCGTGATCGAGGGCTGGCTCACCGTCGGGCAGCTGACGACCGGTGCGCTGTTGGCCCAGATGATGGTCGACCCGATCAGTCTGATCCTGCGCTGGTACGACGAGTTGCAGGTCGCCCAGGTGTCGCTGGCCCGGCTGGTCGGCGTACGGGAGATCGAGCCGGACGCGGGCGAGGACGGGTCGGCCCCGACGGGCGCCGGGTGCGGGCCGACGACGTGCATTTCGGGTACCGCGCCGGGGTCGACGTGCTGCACCAGGTGTCGCTGGATGTCGCCCGGGCACCCGACTCGCGCTCGTCGGCCCGTCCGGTGCGGGCAAGTCCACCCTGGGCCGGCTGCTGGCCGGGATCTACGCCCGCGCACCGGTGAGGTCACCCTGGGCGGAGCGGAGCTGTCACGGATGACGGCGGAGCGGGTACGCACCCATGTGGCCCTGGTCAACCAGGAGCACCACGTCTTCGTCGGTTCGCTCCGCGACAACCTGCTGCTGGCCCGTACGGGCGCCGAGGACGCCGAGCTGTGGGCATCGCTGGCCGCGGTCGACGCGGACAGCTGGGCCGGAGCGCTCGGCGACGGTCTGGACACCGAGGTCGGCTCGGGCGGACTCGCGCTGACCCCGGCGCAGGCGCAGCAGATCGCGTTGGCCAGGCTGGTGCTTGCGGATCCGCACACCCTGGTGCTCGACGAGGCGACCTCGCTGCTCGACCCGCGTGCGGCCCGGCATCTGGAGCGCTCCCTGGCCCGGGTGCTGGAGGGCCGCACGGTGGTGGCGATCGCGCACCGGCTGCACACCGCGCACGACGCGGACGTCATCGCTGTCGTGGAGAGCGGCCGGATCAGCGAGCTGGGCAGCCATGACGAGCTGGTGTCGGCCGACGGCGCGTACGCGGCGCTGTGGCGGTCCTGGCACGGGTGAGGCCGGGGTGGCGCCCGCCCTTCAGGGAAACCTGCGACGAGCATCCCGTGTCCGGACAGCCGTCGGGAGGCGGACTCGGATACGGCCGGTGAGGATGAGGGGTGACCGACCCGGATTGCGGGGCAGGCGAGAAGGCGACCGGATCGGACCGGTCGAAGCCCGAGAAGGACACTCACCGTGGCACGACCCAGGATTCTCGTTGTAGGCGCCGGCTTCGCCGGGACCGGTTGCGTACGCCGCCTGGAACGCGGTCTCGCCCCGGGCGAGGCGGAGATCGCGCTCGTCACCCCGTTCTCGTACCAGCTCTATCTGCCGCTGCTCCCCAGGTGGCGGCCGGGGTGCTCACTCCCCAGTCGGTCGCCCTGTCGCTGCGGCGCAGCGGGCGCCACCGCACCCGGATCGTCCGGGCGGGGCCATCGGAGTGGACACCGGGGCGAAGATCTGTGTGGTCCGGAAGATCACCGGTGAGATCGTGAACGAGCGTTACGACTATCTCGTGCTCGCCGCCGGAAGCGTCACCCGTACATTCGACATTCCTGGACTGGCCGACAACGCCAGGGGATGAAGACGCTCGCCGAGGCCGTCTACATCCGGGATCACGTCATCGCTCAGCTCGATCTGGCCGATGCCAGCCAGGATCCGCAGGAGCGGGCCTCCCGGCTGCAGTTCGTGGTGGTCGGCGGCGGATACGCGGGCACCGAGACGGCTGCGTGCCTGCAGCGGCTCACCACCGGCGCGCTGAAGCGCTACCCGCGGCTCGACCCGAAGCTGATCAAGTGGCATCTGATCGACATCGCTCCCAAGCTCATGCCTGAGCTCGGTGACAAGCTGGGCCTGAGCGCGCTGGAGGTGCTGCGCAAGCGTGGGATCGAGGTGTCGCTCGGTGTGTCGGTCGAGAGAGTGACCCCGACGAGGTGACGTTCACCGATGGCCGGGTCCTGCCCTGCCGCACCCTGATCTGGACGGCGGGGTCGCGGCCAGCCCGCTGATCGCCACACTCGGCGCACAGACGGTCCGCGGCCGTCTCGCGGTGACACGTGAGATGAAACTGCCCGGTACCGACGGTGTCTTCGCGCTCGGCGACGCCGCGGCGGTGCCCGACCTGGTCAAGGGCGACGGGGCGATCTGCCCACCCACAGCACAGCACGCCATGCGCCAGAGCCGCGCACTCGCGGACAACATCATCGCTTCGTTGCGCGGTCTTCCCCTTCAGCCGTACGTGCACAAGGACCTCGGCCTTGTCGTGGATCTCGGGGCTGGGACGCGGTCTCCAAGCCGTTCGGCATCGAGCTGAAGGGCGCGCCGGCCCAGGCTGTCGCCCGCGGGTACCACTGGGCGGCGCTGCGGACCAATGTGGCCAAGGCCCGGGTGGCGGCCGGCTGGATGCTCAACGCGGTTGCCGGTGACGATTTCGTACGGACCGGGTTCCTGGCCGGCAAACCGGCGACGCTGCGGGACTTCGAGCACACGGACGCCTATCTCACCCAGGAACAGATCCGGGCGCACACTGCCGCGCCGGTCACCCGAGGCTGACCTCCGCCCCGCTCAAGCCTGCCGGGCCAGGACGGTGTCGACCGTGTCCGCCTCCTCGGGTCGCTTGTCCTCGCGGTAGCGCAGAACCCGGGCGAAGCGCAGGGTGACCCCGGCGGGTAGCGGGTGGAGCGCTGGAGCCCGTCGTAGGCGATCTCCACGACGAGCTCCGGGCGCACGGTGACGACGTGGCCGTTGTCGCCGGTGGACAGTTCCCGCAGCCGTCCCGTCTGCCAGGCGAGCAACTCGTCGGTGAGCCCTTTGAAGGTCTTTCCGAGCATGGCGAAGGTGCCGTCCTGCCGCCTCGCTCCCAGATGGAGGTTGGAGAGCTTCCCGGTGCGCCTGCCGTGGCCCCATTCGGCCGCCAGCACCACGAGGTCCAGGGTGTGTACGGGTTTCACCTTCAGCCAGGAGGCGCCCCGGCGGCCCGCGCTGTACGCCGCGTCGAGGCCCTTGACGACGACCCCTCGTGGCCGCGTGCCAGAGTCTCGTCGAAGAACGCCTCCGCGGCCGCACACCCGGCCGTATCTCCGGGCTCCGGCACGTTCACACGCCGCACCCGCCACGGTTCGGGAACCAGCCTGGCCAGCTCGCTGTGGCGTTCGCCGAAGGGCCGTGCGAGCAGGTCGCGGCCGTCCACGAACAGTGCGTCGAAGAAGACGGGGACCACGGGGACGGTGGCCGCCGCGGTGGCCACATCGCGCCGTGAGCCCACCCTGCCTGCGGTCTCCTGGAACGGCAGCGGCCTGCCGTCGGCAGCGCGCGCGATCACTTCGCCGTCGAGGATGAACCGGTCGCCCGGGAAGACGGCCACCACCGTGGCGATCTCGGGCAGCCGCTGGGTGATGTCGTCGAGCGTGCGTGTGTACACATGCACCCGCGCCCCGTCCCGGTGCACCTGTACGCGGATTCCGTCCAGCTTCTCCTCGACTGCGCACGGGCCGAGCCTGTCGATCGCCTCGCCGACCGAACGGGCGGTGTGCGCCAGCATCGGCTGGACCGGCCGGCCCACGGTGAGCCGGAAGGATGCCAGGGAGCCGGGGCCGTCCGCGAGCAGTGCCTGGGCCACCGTCTGCAGCGATCCGGCCAGCATGACGGCGCGCCGCACTTCGGCGGGCTGCGCCCGGCAGCTTCGGCCAGCGCTTCGACGGCGACGGCGTCCAGTGCGCCCTGGCGTACCTCGCCGGTGATCAGGCCGCGCAGGAAATGCTGCTCGTCGGCGGTGGCAGCGCCGAACAGCCGCTGGAGCCGCTGCCTGCGCCCGGCCTGCGAACCCGCTCCGCGCAGCGCCCGATCGCCGTCAGTTCCGCGTCCACCCGCCGCACGGTGAGGCTGGGCTCACCGGCGGGGGTACCGGGTCCGCCAGGAGTCCCCAGCCGATGCCGAGCCGCCCCTGCGGCAGCCGGCCCGCCAGATACGGGATGACGACGGGCACCTCGTCCGGCCCGGCCTCCCGGAACAGCGCCGCCAGCAGTGCGACCTTCCGCTTCCGGCCGACGCCGCGGCGACCTCCATGGACACGTGGGCGAGCCGGGTCAGCAGCATGCGGCCATCCTGCTACGACTGTGGACACACCGCCGGTCAGATCACGTTGAGGGCGGCTGCCCCGCTGACTCCCCGAGCACCATGAACACCGGCATCAGCACCTTCAGCTCCACCCAGCTGCCCGCCCGGAACCGCATGAACTTCGGCGGTCCCAGCGGGTACCAGCGCTTGCGCCCCAGCGGTATCGGCCACAGGATCGGGCAGCCCGAGACGGTCAGCGCGTCTCCGATGTCGTGCACCAGAGCCCCGAGCACGATGGGCAGCCCGAGCCACAGATACTCCTGGCCGGGTGCGTTGAACAGCCAGTCCGAGCCGTTGCCCGGCTGGTCGAGCACGCCCGCCAGGATCCAGGCGCTGGTCGCGCCCAGCAGCCACACCAGGACGTCGCTGGACATCCTGGCGGCCCGCCACAGCAGTCCTTCCACGGCGAGCACGAGGTGGACGAAGAGGATCGCCAGGACCGCCCACCGGCCGCCCGTGATCGCCGCGGCCGAGGCGCCGGCCCCGATCAGCACAGCCCACAGCCAGGTATGGGTCAACGTCCGGTGGCCACCTGACCTACGGGGTCACCTGATCCCTTGGTCGCCTTGTAGACAGCGGAGGAGAGCTTGTCCACGATCTCGCACAGGCCCTTGGACACCGGGCCGAAGGCGCGCGAGATGGTGGCGGACTTGTGGTCGAGGTCCGGGCGAGCGCTGCGCCCGCGCAGATCAGCGCGCCGACGACGAGGACGGGCCAGGGCATGGTGTGCCCGCGGCGGCGGCCGCCGCACCCACCCCAGCCAGGCCGCTGCCCCTGACAGAGAGTGTGCCGGTCCCATCATGGTCGTTCCCGCCCCCATCGTGATCCGGCCGCCTGCGGCCGGGCTGCCATTGCCTTTGCGAGGCAGCCGAGTTGAGTGGGCAGCGTATCGTCCATGATCTTCGTGCTGCTCTCCGGTTCCCTCATCCGGGCACAAGGAAGGCAAGATGGGGTGTGACACTAATCGATCAGCTGCCCACGACCGACGACCCGGACGCCCTCTTCGAGGCCTTCTCGTCATGGACCGAGAGCCAGGGCATCACCCTCTATCCGGCTCAGGAGGAGGCGCTGATCGAGGTGGTCTCCGGGCGAACGTGATCCTTTCCACCCCACCGGCTCCGGAAAGAGCCTGGTCGCCGCGGGTGCGCACTTCACGGCGCTGGCCCAGGACAAGGTCACTTTCTACTCCGCGCCGATCAAGGCGCTGGTCTCCGAGAGTTCTTCGACCTGTGCAAGCTCTTCGGCACGGAGAACGTCGGGATGCTGACCGGCGACGCCTCCGTCAACGCCGACGCCCCGGTCATCTGCTGTACCGCCGAAGTACTGGCTTCCATTGCGCTGCGCGACGGCAAATACGCCGACATCGGCCAGGTCGTGATGGACGAGTTCCACTTCTACGCGGAGCCGGACCGCGGCTGGGCCTGGCAGATCCCGATCCTGGAGCTGCCGCAGGCACAGTTCATCCTGATGTCGGCGACGCTCGGCGACATGTCGATGTTCGAGGAGGACCTGACCCGGCGCACCGGTCGCCCCACCTCCCTGGTGCGCTCCGCGACCCGGCCGGTGCCGCTGAGTTACGAGTACCGGCTGACCCCGATCACGGAGACGCTCACCGAGCTGCTGGACACCCGGCAGTCACCCGCCTACATCGTGCACTTCACCCAGGCCGCCGCGGTCGAGCGCGCGCAGTCGCTGATGAGCATCAACATGTGCACGAAGGAGGAGAAGGAGAAGATCGCCGATCTGATCGGCGGCTTCCGCTTCACCACCAAGTTCGGCCAGAACCTCTCGCGCTATGTCCGGCACGGCATCGGGGTGCACCACGCCGGCATGCTCCCGAAGTATCGCCGGCTCGTCGAAAGCTGGCGCAGGCGGGCCTGTTGAAGGTGATCTGCGGTACGGACACCCTTGGCGTCGGGGTCAACGTACCGATCCGTACGGTGCTGTTCACCGCCCTCACCAAGTACGACGGCACCCGGGTGCGCACACTGCGTGCCCGCGAGTTCCACCAGATCGCGGGCCGGGCCGGGCGAGCGGGCTTCGACACGGCGGGGTTCGTCGTGGCGCAGGCCCCGAACACGTCATCGAGAACGAGAAGGCCGTCAAGAAGGCCGGCGACGACCCGAAGAAGAAGCGCAAGGTGGTCCGCAAGAAGGCTCCCGAGGGCTTCGTCGCCTGGTCGGAGACCACCTTCGACAAGCTGATCACCTCCGATCCCGAGCCGCTGACCTCCCGCTTCCGGGTGACCCACACGATGCTCCTCTCGGTGATCGCGCGCCCCGGCAATGCCTTCACCGCGATGCGGCATCTACTGGAGGACAACCACGAGCCGCGCAGGCGCAGCTGCGGCACATCCGGCGGGCCATCGCCATCTACCGCTCGCTGCTGGACGGTGGCGTGGTGGAGCGGCTCGAAACTCCCGATGCCGACGGCCGGATCGTGCGGCTCACCGTCGACCTCCAGCAGGACTTCGCGCTCAACCAGCCGCTGTCGACCTTCGCGCTGGCGGCTTTCGACCTGCTGGACGCCGAATCCCCGTCGTACGCCCTGGACATGGTCTCCGTGGTCGAGTCGACGCTGGATGACCCCGGCAGATCCTCGCAGCCCAGCAGAACAAGGCGCGGGGCGAGGCGATCGGGCAGATGAAGGCGGACGGGGTCGAGTACGAGGACCGCATGGAGCGACTCCAGGACATCACGTATCCCAAGCCGCTGAGCGAGCTCCTGTGGCACGCGTACGACGTGTACCGCACGAGCCACCCGTGGGTCGGGGACCATCCGGTGTCGCCTAAGTCGGTGATCCGGGACATGTACGAACGGGCCATGACCTTCGCGGAGTTCACCTCGCACTACGAGCTGGCGCGCACCGAGGGCATCGTGCTGCGCTATCTGGCGGGCGCCTACAAGGCCCTTGAGCACACCATCCCGGACGATCTGAAGTCCGAGGACCTCCAGGATCTGATCGCCTGGCTCGGCGAGCTGGTGCGCCAGGTGGACTCCAGTCTGCTCGACGAGTGGGAGCAACTGGCCAACCCCGAGGTGGAGACCGCCGAGCAGGCGCAGGAGCGGGCCGACGAGGTCAAGCCGGTCACTGCCAATGCCCGCGCCTTCCGGGTGCTGGTGCGCAACGCGATGTTCCGCAGGGTGGAGCTGGCCGCGCTGGACAGGGTCCGCGATCTGGGCGAGCTGGACTCCGATTCGGGCTGGGACGAGGACGCCTGGGGCGAGGCGATGGACGGCTACTGGGACGCGCACGAGGACCTGGGCACCGGTCCGGACGCCCGCGGTCCGAAGCTGCTGAAGATCGACGAGGACCCGGAGCACGGCCTGTGGCGGGTCTGGCAGGCGTTTGCCGACCCGGCAGGTGACCATGACTGGGGCATCCGGGCGGAGGTCGATCTGGCGGCCTCCGACGAGGAGAGCCGTGCGGTCGTCCGGGTCACCGCCGTGGGTCAGCTGTGAGCGCGGCCGCAGAGGGCAGCGGTCCGGTCGTGAGTAGTGGAGACGAACGCATGACGAACCCCGCCGAGAGTCTGGTCGACCTTCTCGACCTGGAGCGGATCGAGGTCAACATCTTCCGGGCCGCAGCCCCGATGAGTCTCTGCAACGGGTCTTCGGCGGCCAGGTCGCCGGGCAGGCCCTGGTCGCGGCCGGCCGCACGACCGACGGCGAGCGTCCGGTCCACTCTCTGCACGCCTATTTCCTGCGCCCCGGGCGTCCGGGTGCCGATCGTCTACGACGTGGAGCGGGTGCGGGACGGCCGTTCCTTCACCACCCGCCGGGTCACGGCCGTGCAGCAGGGCCGGACGATCTTCAATCTGACCGCATCCTTCCACCGCCCCGAGGAGGCCGGCTTCGAGCACCAGCTGCCGCCCTCCCGCATGGTCCCCGGTCCGGACGAGCTTCCGACGGTCGCCGACGAGGTCCGCGAGCATCTGGGTGCACTGCCTGAGGCGCTGGAGCGGATGGCGCGGCGTCAGCCCTTCGACATCCGCTATGTCGACCGGCTGCGGTGGACCAGGAGGAGATCGGGGCGCGGACCCGCGCAGCGCGGTCTGGATGCGCGCGGTCGGCCCGCTGGGCGACGATCCGCTCGTACACACCTGCGCGCTGACGTACGCGAGCGATATGACGCTGCTGGACGCAGTCCGGATCCCGGTGGAGCCGCTGTGGGGGCCGCGCGGCTTCGATATGGCGTCGCTGGACCACGCCATGTGGTTCCACCGGCCGTTCCGTGCGGACGAGTGGTTCCTGTACGACCAGGAGTCGCCGATCGCCACGGGCGGCCGGGGGCTGGCCCAGGGCAGGATCTACGACATCGAGGGCCGGCTGCTGGTGTCGGTGGTGCAGGAGGGGCTGTTCCGGCGGCTGGGCGCGTAGCCCGTCCGCGCAGGTCTCAGATGCCGGGCAGGGTGTCCTGGTCGGCGTCGCGTCGGCGGGCCCGGGTGTCCGGGCCCGCCGGATGCAGTCTGGCGTCGCAGGCGGGCCCCAGACCGGTGCGGCGCGAAGCCGTACCGGTGAGCGGTCGCCCGCACACACGGCAGCGCACGGTGCGGCGGCCCGGGGCCTGACCGGTCGCGTCCTCGGGCCGGAGCTGGGCAGCGGACTCGGGAAAGGGCTCGGGCAACGGTTCGGGAGAGTTCACGAGCTGATCCTCTCAAGCCGTGTCGCAGGGCAGCAGGTGGCCGGCGCCGGAATCGCATCACCTCACCAGCGGGTGCATCACGGACATACCAATACATCGTGGTATCACCGTGTGAATCCCGCGGGACAGCATGTCCCGGCCGGGGCCCGATGCCGAGGAGACCATGACCATGTCGGCCGAACCGGTCGCAGCACCGGGGACAGAGTCCCCGGACCCCTCGAAGTGGTGCGCACCCGGGGCTACGCAGTGCTCCTGATCATGGTGGCGATCCTCGGGGTCCCCATCTCCGCGGCGGCATTCGGCTTTCTGGCCCTCGTCCACGAGCTCCAGACGCTGACCTACAAGGACCTGCCCGCACGCTGGGCTTCGACGGCACACCGTCCTGGTGGCCGGTGCCGCTGCTCGCCGTGGCCGGACTGCTGGTCGCGCTGACCATCCGCCACCTCCCGGGACAGGGCGGGCACAAGCCGGCCGAGGGATGGTGCACTCGGGACCGGCCACGGCCTCGGAGCTTCCCGGTATCGCGCTCGCCGCACTGTGCTCCCTCGGGCTCGGCGCGGTGCTGGGACCGGAAGCGCCGCTCATCGCGCTCGGCGGCGGGCTTGCCCTGTACGCGGTGCGCCTGGTCAAACCAGATATCGAGCCCAGCGCGAGCGCGCTGGTGGCAGCCGCGGGAGCTTCGCCGCCGTAAGCGCTCTGCTGGGGTCACCGCTGCTGGGTGCGTTCCTGCTGATGGAGGCTTCCGGTCTCGCCGGGCTGACGCTCGGACTGGTGCTCGTACCCGGGCTGCTCGCCTCCGGAATCGGCTCTCTCATCTTCATCGGCCTGGGCTCGTGGACCGGGCTGGGAACCTACTCCCTGGGCCTGCCCCACGTACCGGACGCCGGGCAGCCGACCGTCGCCGAGTTCGGCTGGGCCATCGTCCTGGGGCTCGCTGCCGCCCTCGCGAGCACGGGGATCAAACGGCTGTCCCTCCTCCTGCAGGAATGGACCGAACGGCGGAGGGTGACCGCCACCGTGGCGATGGGTGTGGTCGTCGGAGTGCTCGCGCTCCTGTACGCCGAGTACACGGGAGAGGACGCGTCCGAGGTGCTCTACTCGGGCCAGGACGCCCTGGGCACGCTGCTCGCCGAGAACGCCGCGTACCCGGCCGGTACGCTCCTCCTGCTGATCGTGTGCAAGGCGCTCGCGTACTGCGCGTCACTGAGCAGCTTCAGGGGCGGACCCATCTTTCCGGCGATGTTCGTGGGAGCGGCGGGCGGGCTGGCGCTGTCCCATCTGCCCGGACTGAACGTCACATCGGGTTTCGCGATGGGCATCGGGGCGATGTGTGTAGGGATGCTGAGGCTGCCGATGACCTCGGTCCTCCTGGCCACGCTGCTGCTGGGATCCGATGGCGTCACGGTCATGCCGCTCGTGATCGTCGCGGTCGTGGTCGCGTACGTCCTCACCCTCAGGCTCGACCGTCCGGCTGCGGCCCCGTCCACAGCATCGGGATGATGAGACCGACGGCTGCTGTGCCACGAACGCGAAAGGACCCGCTGCATGACCGAGATCGTCCCGGTGACCGGCCCCGAGCTGGTCACCTACGCCGACGAACTGGCCGCCCTGCTGATGGAGACCGTGGAGGGCGGGGCGTCCGTGGGCTTCCTCGCACCCTGGACCGGGCCGCTGCCGCCGACTGGTGGCGGGTGCGGGCCGCCTCCGTCGATGCGGGGCGCCATCAGGTCTGGATCGCCAGGGACGGGGAGCGGGTGGCCGGCACGGTCGGGCTGGTCAGACAGACCCTGCCCAACGCCTGCCACCGTGCGGAGGTCACCATGCTGATCGTCCGCCCGTCGGCCCACGGCCAGGACTGGGCATGGCGCTGCTGGCCGCTGCAGAGCGGTCGGCGGCCGAGGAGGGACTCTCGCTGCTGGTCCTTGACACCGAGACCGGCGGCCCCGCCGAGCGGCTCTACCGGTCGGCGGGCTGGACGGAGTGCGGATCCGTTCCCGGATACGCGGCCGACCCGGCGGGTTCGCTGAAGGCAACCACCTTCTACTACAAGACGGTCCGCCCGCAGCAGACGTACTGAACCGGGGCGTCACAATGGACAGCGACGTCATATATTCGAGGAGACTCTCCATGACCCTGCACGACATCCCGCTTCACACCCTCACCGGCGAACCGACCACACTGGGCGCCTTCGAGGGCAAGACCGTCCTGCTGGTGAACGTCGCTTCCAAGTGCGGGCTGACCCCCAGTACGCCGGTCTCGAGCGGCTCCAGAAGGAGTACGGCGACCGCGGCTTCACCGTCCTCGGTGTGCCGTGCAACCAGTTCGCGGGCCAGGAGCCGGGCAGCGCCGAGGAGATCCAGACGTTCTGCTCGACGACGTACGGGGTCAGCTTCCCGCTGCTGGCCAAGGTCGACGTCAACGGGGAGCACCGTCACCCGCTGTACACCGAGCTGACTCAGCTCGCGGACGCCGAAGGCGCGGCCGGCGACGTTCAGTGGAACTTCGAGAAGTTCCTGATCTCCCCGGCCGGCGAGCCGGTCGCCCGTATCCGCCCCGCACCGAGCCGGAGGCTCCCGAGGTGCTGACGGCCATCGAGGCGAACCTGCCGCAGCGGTAGAACCGCCAGGGCGGGGCCGGCCCGCCCCGCACGCACTACCGGATCGGCATCCCCGACAGGGTGCGGGCGATCACCAGGCGCTGGATCTCGCTCGTGCCCTCGAAAATGGTGTAGATCGCGGCGTCACGGTGCATTCGCTCCACCGGGTATTCACGCGTGAACCCGTTGCCGCCGAGGATCTGGACCGCCTGCGCGGTGACGGTCTTCGCGGTCTCGCTCGCGTAGAGCTTGGACATGGAGCCCTCGGCCGAGGTGAACGGCTTGCCGGCACTCGCCATCCAGGAGGCGCGCCAGACCAGCAGCCGGGCGGCGTCGATCTGCGTACGCATGTCGGCCAGCTGGAAGGCGATGCCCTGGTTGTCGATGATCGGACGGCCGAACTGGGTGCGGGTCTTGGCGTAGTCCAGAGCCACCTCGTACGCGGCACGGGCGGTGCCGACCGCCATGGCGCCGACCACCGGGCGGGATGCCTCGAAGGTGGCCATCGCCGCGTTCTTCACGCGCTCACCGCCCGAATTCGCACGCTCCCTGGCGCGGGCGAGGCGCTCGTCGAGCTTCTCCTTGCCACCGAGCAGGCAATGGCCGGGAATCCGGACGTCCTCCAGGACGACCTCGGCCGTGTGTGAGGCGCGGATGCCGTGCTTCTTGAACTTCTGCCCTGGCTCAGGCCCGGAGTGTCCGGCGGCACGACGAACGAGGCATGCCCCTGGAGCCGAGCTCGGCGTCGACGACGGCGACCACTACGTGCACATTGGCGATGCCGCCGTTGGTCGCCCACGTCTTGGTGCCGTTGAGGACCCACTCGTCCTTGGCCGCGTCGTAGACGGCGCGCGTACGCATCGAGGCGACGTCGGAGCCCGCGTCCGGCTCGGAGGAACAGAAGGCGGCGAGCTTCACGTCATTGGCGTCGCCGTACATCTGCGGAATCCAGGTGCCGATCTGCTCCTCGGTGCCGTTGGCGAGGACACCGACGGCCGCCAGGCCCGTACCGACGATCGACAGGGCGATGCCCGCGTCGCCCCAGAAGAGCTCCTCCATGGCCACGGGAATACCCAGGCCCGTAGGGTCGAAGAACTGCTGGGCATAGAAGTCGAGGGAGTAGATGCCTACCTTGGCCGCCTCCTGAATGACGGGCCAGGGCGTTTCCTCACGCTCGTCCCACTCCGAAGCGGCCGGGCGGATCACATCCGCGGCAAAGCCGTGAAGCCAGTCGCGGACCTGCTTCTGGTCGTCGTTGAGCTCGAGCGTGAACTCGGCCATGTTCCCTCCATGCACTTCTGTATCAAACATATGTTACTCCCGGTAACAACAGTCTGTTACCAGCAAGTAGCCTCTGTCAACCACATCGGCGCGGATCCTCGCAGGCACGGACAGGGTGTTACGTTGCCCGAGCGTCAGGAAACAGCACGGCCAGGGGTGGGAGACACGCATGGAGACCGCACGAGGGGCCGAGCGGCAGAGGCCGGCGGCAGAACGCCGCCGCCGGGAACTGCTCGAGGCCGCGGACCGGGTGGTGCTCAGAGACGGTCCCAAGGCCTCGATGAACGCGATCGCCGCCGAGGCCGGGATCACCAAACCCATCCTGTACCGCCACTTCGGCGACAAGGGCGGCCTCTACCGCGCACTGGCCAAACGCCACACCGACGCCCTGCTCAGCGCCCTGCGGGTAGCGCTCGACGCGCCCGCCGAGCGGCGTGAACGCGTGGAGGCGACCCTGGACACCTACCTCGCGGCGATCGAGGCCCGCCCCAGGTCTACCGCTTCCTGATGCATCCCTCCGACGACGCCGCCCCGCTCCGGAACAGGGCTTCGACGTCGGCCGGCACTCCGCCCGCTGCTGCGCCGTCTCGGCGAGGAACTGGGCAAGGTGATCGCCGAACGAGTGGACCTCGGTCCCGACAGCGAACAGATGGCCCGGATCTGGGGTCACGGCATCGTCGGCATGATGCACGCCGCGGGCGACTGGTGGCTGGGCGACCGCCCGTGCTCACGCGCCCAGTTGGTTCACAGCCTCGCCGACCTGCTCTGGGGCAGGCTGGCCGGAGCGGGCGACCGGCCGGGCGGCCCCGGTTTCTGATTCCGCTGTCTGCCGCAGCGGAATCAAGGAGTGCCGCGGGATCAGAAGGTACGGCCCGGCGCGGCCCGCCGGGCCGCGCGCAGCGCCCTGGCGCGACGCAGCCCGGTGAGCCGGTCCGTGTAGACCAGGCCGTCCAGGTGGTCGCACTCGTGCTGCAGGCAGCGGGCGAACCAGCCGGTGCCGGTGACCTCCACCGGTTCTCCCGACGTGGTCCGGCCCCGGACCACCGCGTGATCGAAGCGCTCGGTACTGGCCTCGATCCCGGAAGTGAAAGACACCCTCCGGTCCGCGTACCGTAATGCCGTCCGCCTCGATCAGTTCCGGATTGACGAGATGTCCCAGATGGCGGACATCGTCGTCGTCCGGACAGTCGTAGACGAACACCTTCAGCGGGACGCCGATCTGGTTGGCGGCGAGCCCGACACCCTGCGCCGCGTACATCGTGGCGAACATGTCCTCGACCAGCCGCGCGAGCGTCGGACCAAAGTCGGTGACCTCTTCGCAGGGCCGTGGAGCACCGGGTCGCCGAACGGACTCATGGCACGGACCAGTCCGGAACTGCCGGGGATCGGGCGGTTTCGCATGGGGAGCAGCGTACGTTCCACGTGCCACGGCCTTCCGCGGTGGTGCCGTGGTGCGGTCGCCGTACCGGACATCGATAGGCTGGGCGCGGACCGATGCAAGGAGGATCAAGGACGATGGCAGGCAACACGGAGCCGTTGTCGCCGCGGGCCAAGCTCGCCGTGACGGCGGGCAAGGCAGCGGCGGCGGTGTCGCGCGCTGCGGGCGCGGCAGCGGATCGGTGATCGGCGGCCGGGTGGCGCTCAAGCTCGACCCCGACCTGCTGGGGCGGCTGGCGCAGCACCTGGACGTGATCCTGGTGTCCGCGACGAACGGCAAGACGACCACGACCCGGCTGATCGCCGAGGCACTGGCGGCCGCAGGGCCGGTCGTGTCGAACGCGCTCGGCGCCAATATGCCCGCGGGCATCACCTCGGCCCTGGCGGGCGGCTCGGACGCGAAGTTCGGCGTGATCGAGGTCGACGAGAAGTACCTCGCCGGTGTCGCGCGGGACACCACACCAAGGTCATCGCGCTGCTCAACCTCTCGCGCGACCAGCTGGACCGCGCGGCGGAGACCCGGATGCTGGCCGAGAAGTGGCGTGAGGGCCTGTCCGGCTCGAAGGCTGTGATCGTCGCCAACGCCGATGACCCGCTGATCGTCTGGGCAGCGTCCTCCTCCCCAATGTGGTGTGGGTGGCAGCCGGTCAGGCGTGGAAGGACGACGCCTGGTCGTGTCCGTCCTGCGGCGGTGTGATGCAGCGCCCCGGCGACGACTGGTTCTGCGGCCAGTGCGGCTTCCGCCGGCCCGCGCCCAGCTGGGCGCTGAACGGCGACTACGTCCTGGATCCGCACGGATCGGCGTGGCCGATCCACCTGCAGCTGCCCGGCCGGGCGAACAAGGCCAACGCCACCAGTTCCGCTGCCGTGGCCGCGGTCTTCGGTGTACCGCCGCAGGTCGCCCTGGAGCGCATGTACCAGGTGCAGGCCGTGGCCGGCCGCTACGACGTCGTCAGCTTCCTCGGCCGTGAGCTGCGGCTCCTGCTGGCGAAGAACCCTGCGGGCTGGCTGGAGACGTTCTCCTGATCGACCCGCCGCCCACCCCGGTGATCCTCTCCGTGAACGCCCGTGGCGCCGACGGCACGGACACCTCCTGGCTGTGGGACGTCGACTACACCCAGCTGTACGGGCACCCGATCTTCGTACTCGGTGACCGCAAGCTGGACCTCGCGGTCCGGCTCGAGGTGGCCGGTCTCGAATTCCGGGTCTGCGAGACCCTGGACGAAGCCGTCCAGCTGGCGCCGCCCGGCCGTATCGAGGTCATCGCCAACTACACCGCCTTCCAGGATCTGCGCCGTCGTGTCGGCAACTGAACCCGGCGCGGGCCACCCCGGAGAGGACGAAGCATGAGCAACAACAGCCTGCGGCTGGTGTGGGTCTACCGGACCTCCTCAGCACCTACGGCGATCAGGGCAACGCCCTCGTGGTGGAGCGCAGGGCCAGGCAGCGCGGTCTCGATGTGTCGCGTGTCGATGTGCGCAGCGACCAGCCGATCCCGACGTCCGGCGACATCTATCTGATCGGTGGCGGTGAGGACCGGCCGCAGCGGCTGGCCGCGGAGCGGCTGCGCCGTGACGGCGGGCTGAGCAGGGCCGCGGCCAATGGCGCGATCATCTTCTCCGTCTGCGCGGGCTATCAGATCCTGGGCCACGAGTTCATCAACGACCTCGGTGAGCGCGAGCAGGGTCTCGGGCTGCTCGATGTGGTCTCCACGCGTGGCGAGGGGCCCGGTGCGTCGGTGACGTGCTGGGGACATCGACCCGCACCTGGGCTGCCGCCGCTGACGGGATTCGAGAACCACCAGGGCGTCACCCACCTCGGCCCGACGGCACGGCCGCTCGCCCGGTCCGCCTCGGTGGGGGCAACGGCACTGGGGACGGCACCGAGGGCGCTTACAACGACACGGTCTTCGGTACGTACATGCACGGTCCGGTGCTGGCGCGCAACCCGCTGATCGCGGACCTGCTGCTGAAGCTGGCCCTCGATGTGAACGCGCTGCCGCCGACCGACGACCGATGGTACGAAGCGCTGCGGTCCGAGCGGATCGCCGCGGCGACGCAGCCCGCCTGAAGCCTCCCGGCGTCCTGCGTACCGCTCAGGGACGTCCAGCAGTCGGACAGTGGGTTCGGTCCCGCCACCTTGCGCCGGTAGGGTGGCGGGATCCAACCGGACGACGTGGTCCGGTCGTCGGCCCCACGTTGCAAAGGGTTCCCGGGCAATGCGAATTGGTGTGCTCACCTCCGGCGGCGACTGCCCCGGCCTCAACGCAGTCATCCGTTCCGTCGTGCACCGCGCGGTGGTCGACCACGGCGACGAGGTCATCGGCTTCCACGACGGCTGGAAGGGCCTCCTCGAGTGCGACTACCGCAAACTCGACCTCGATGCGGTCGGCGGCATTCTCGCTCGCGGTGGCACGATCCTCGGCTCGTCCGGGTCCAGCCCGCGCATCTGCGTGACGGCGTGGAGCGGGCCAAGGGCCATGTCGCCGACCTCGGCCTCGACGCGATCATCCCGATCGGGGGCGAGGGCACGCTGAAGGCGGCCAATCTGCTCTCCGAAGCCGGACTGCCCATCGTCGGTGTGCCCAAGACCATCGACAACGACATCGCCTCCACCGATGTGACCTTCGGTTTCGACACCGCTGTCGGTGTCGCCACCGATGCGCTGGACCGGCTGAAAACCACCGCCGAGTCGCACCAGAGGGTGCTGATCGTGGAGGTCATGGGGCGGCACACGGGCTGGATCGCCCTGCATTCGGGCATGGCTGCCGGGGCGCACGCCATCGTCGTCCCCGAGCGGCCCTTCGACATCGGTGAGCTGACCGCGCTCGTCGGGCAGCGCTTCTCGGCAGGCAAGAAGTTCGCGATCGTCGTGGTCGCCGAGGGCGCGAAGCCGCGCGCGGATTCGATGGAGTTCAACCAGGGCGCCAAGGACATCTACGGCCACGAACGGTTCACCGGGGTGGCCACGCAGCTCTCCATCGAGCTGGAGCAGCGCCTCGACAAGGAGGCGCGTCCGGTGATCCTGGGCCATGTCCAGCGCGGCGGCACCCGACCGCGTACGACAGGGTCCTGGCCACCCGCTTCGGCTGGCACGCGGTGGAGGCCGCCCACCGCGGCGAGTTCGGCATGATGACGGCGCTGCGCGGCACGGACATAACGATGGTGCCGCTGGCGGCGGCCGTGGAGACCCTGAAGACGGTCCCGGCCGAGCGCTACGCCGAGGCGCAGTGCGTGCTCTGAGTACGACCGTGTCCCGAAGGACTGCCCCGGCCGCAACTGCGGCCGGGGCAGTCCTAGTCTGACCGGACAACCGGCACGAAACGGGGACGTCCCCATCCCCATCGGGAGTGAACAGATGGATCACAGCGGGCACGGCATGGACATGGACCTGCCGCCGTTCACGCTGGGGCGTGGGCTCGAATTCTCCGCGGACCCGTTCTTCCTGACCGGCTGCCTGGCCGCACTCGGTCTGTACGTCTACGCCGTGCTGCGGCTGCACAGGCGCGGCGACGCCTGGCCGGTCAACCGGATTGTCTTCTTCGTGGTCGGCGTGCTGAGCATCGCACTCGTGATGTGCACCAAGCTCAACGACTACGGCATGGTCATGTTCAGCGTGCACATGGTGCAGCACATGGTGATCAGCATGCTGTCACCGATTCTGCTGCTGCTCGGTGCCCCGGTGACGCTGATGCTGCGTGCGCTGCCGGTCGCGGGCCGTGGCCGGACCGGACCGCGTGAGCTGGTGCTCATGCTGCTCCACAGCCGCTATATGAAGATCATCACTCATCCGGTCTTCACGATCCCCTCTTCATCGCCAGCCTGTACGGCCTGTACTTCACCCGCTCTTCGATTTCCTGATGGGATCGAGCACGGGCCATGCGGCGATGATGGTGCACTTCCTCGCCGTCGGCGTGGTGTTCTTCTGGCCGATCATGGGCATCGACCCGGGCCGCACCGGCCGGGCTATGTGATGCGGATGCTGGAACTCTTCGCGGGCATGCCGTTCCACGCGTTCTTCGGTATCGCCTTGATGATGGCGAGCCAGCCGATGGTGGGGACGTACATGAACCCGCCTGCCTCGCTGGGCATCGACGCCCTGAGCGATCAGAACTGGGCCGGAGGTATCGCCTGGGCGTTCAGCGAGATCCCCTCCGTGCTGGTGCTGGTCGCGCTCGTCTTCCAGTGGTACCGATCCGAGCAGCGCACGGCGAATCGTTCCGACCGCGCCGCCGAACGGGACGGCGACCGGGAGCTGAACGCGTACAACGCCTATCTCGCCTCTTTGCAGGCCCGCGGACAGTAGCGGAAAGTGTGCCCGTGGGGTGACCATGGCTTCAACGGCCGCGCGGCCGACTAGGAGCGTGCGCGCATGTCCGGATCCACGAAGACCATGGGAATACTCACCGTCGGGGCGCTGGTGGCGGTGACGGCGTACACAGTGGCGCTGGGGAGCAACGGCTGGCTCTGGTTCGCCTGGGTGGTACTGGGGCTCGCCACGCTGGGGATGGTCGCCACCCGGGACGTCTGAAGCCTCAGGGCCTCGCGCGTGAGCCGTGCGAACGCCGGCGTACGACGACCACGAGGTCGACTGCGGCGATCACCGCGAGCAGACCGCAGGCGCCTGCCAGGACGCCGAGCACGGTGGCGCTGGGAGAATCGTAGGGTCCCGAGGACGCCGACCAGAGGGCGAACAGCACTGTCAGAACAACGAAGAGCGCCAGGCCCCGATCGACAGGATCAGGCGGAGCCCGAGGGCGCTGCGTGCGGTGACCGGCTCCGTCCCGGACCGGCGTCGGGCGGGTCCGGGCGGTCGGTGAGGCTGGGACACGGCTCCTCCTCGGCATCGCGGGGCCTTTACCTCCACGGTAGAGCGACCGCTCCCGGGAGGCAGCCCACCGGACGCCGGACCGGGCCGTGCTCCCTTCACTCCGCAGCGGCCTCGTCTATAGGCTGAACGTGTGGCGACTACAGGAAAGACGCAGGCGGGCGAGCCCGCCGAGGAAGCCGGTGGGCAGGAGCTGCACGCGTTCGCGGTGCAACTGCGTCGTCTGAACGGCGAGATCAACCGGGTCGTACACAGCTTCGCGGCCGACCAGGGGCTGCACGCCACCGACGTGCAGGCACTTGGCACGATCATGGATGCGCAGGCGCCGGTCACTCCGGGTCTCCTGCGGGAGCACCTCGGTCTCACCTCGGGCGCGGTCACGGCATGTCTCGACCGGCTGGAGAGGGCAGGGCACATCCGCAGAGCCAGGGAGAGCACCGACCGCAGGGTCGTTCATCTGCACTATCTCCCCAACGCCAAGTCAGCCGCTCGGGCCCATTTCATGCCTCTCGCCGCGGCGACCGCCCGAGCGCGGGAAGGCTTCAGCAGCGGCGAGCTCACGACGGCGCTGCGCTTCCTGTCCGCGCTGAACGATGAACTCGGCCGGCCGCGCTGACCGAAGCAGGGGCATCGGGTCGGAGTCCGGAAACGCAATGTATCTTGATCATTGAGATAGTCATTGATTAAGTAAACTTGCTCGTCTCCGTACCCGGGAGTGCAATTGTTCAGCTCCACACGGCTTCTGCGCCGGCTGGTGCCCGCCGTTCTCCTCGTCGTCTGGCTCGGCGTCGGCGGCACACTGGGCCCCTACGCCGGCAAGCTGGGCGAAGTGGCCACCAATGACCAGGCGGCCTTCCTCCCCAGAACGCCGAATCCACCAAGGTCATCGACGCGCAGAAGGCATTCCGGCAGGACGAGACCCTCCCGGCGATCGTGGTCTGGACCGCTGCGGACGGGGGTGAGGTGAGCGCCGGACAACGCGAGGCCGCCACCGCCGCCCTCACCTCGCTCAGCGGAACGCCCGGCCTGGTGGGTGAGGCGTCACCGGCAGTCCCGTCGAAGGACGGGCTGGCTCTCCAGGGTGTCGCCGAACTGCGGCCGGGTCTCGGTGACGAGCTTCCCGCCACTCTGGAGCGTATCGTCAAGGTGGCGGAGCAGGTGCCCGGCACGAAGTTCAGCTCGCCGGACCGGCGGCCAGCCAGGCCGACCTGTCCGACGCGTTCGCCGGCATCGACGGCCTGTTGCTCGGCGTCGCCCTCGTGACGGTGCTGATCATCCTGCTACTGGTCTACCGCAGTCTCCTGCTCCCGCTCGTCATCATCCTCGGCGCGGTCTTCGCGCTCGGCCTCGCGTGCGGTGTGGTGTACGCGCTCGCGGACCGCGACATGGTGCGCGTCGACGGGCAGGTACAGGGAATTCTCTCCATCCTCGTGATCGGCGCCGCGACGGATTACGCCCTCCTTCTCACCGCACGCTTCAGGGAGGAACTGGTCCGGCACGGCGACCGGGTCACCGCCATGCGCGCGGCGCTGCGTGAGTCCGCCGGCACCATCGTGGCAAGCGCGGCGACCGTCGCACTCGGTCTCATCGCCCTGCTGCTCAGTGATCTCACCAACAACCGCTCGCTGGGCCCGGTGGGCGCCATCGGCATCGTCTGTGCCGTACTCAGCTCACTCACCTTCCTCCCCGCCGTACTGGTCCTGCTGGGTCGCGGCGCGTACTGGCCGACCCAGCCGAAAGCGCCGGGCACCGGCGGCGAGACCCACAGCAGTCACGGCATCTGGACCCGGGTCGCCGCACTCGTGGACCGGGCTCCGCGCAAGGTCTGGGCCCTCACTCTCGCCGGACTGCTCGCCTGCGCGGCGTTCGCCCCGCCCTCGATTCGAAGGGCGTGCCGCTCGATGAACTCTTCGTCAACGACGCGCCGTCCGTCGCCGCGCAGGCCACGCTGAGCGAGCACTTCCCGGGCGGCTCGGGCAATCCGGCCGTCATCATGGCCAACGCCGACCGAGTCCGCCAGGTGACCTCGGCAGCCCGGGCGACCGACGGCGTGGCCGCAGCACTGCCCGCCACCGCTTCCGGACAGCCCGGCACCGGAACACCTCTGGTGGTCGACGGCAAGGTCAGGATCAACGCGACGCTCCAGGACGCGGCCGACAGCGATGCCGCCAAGGAGGCCGTCGCCCAGCTGCGCGAGGCCGTGCACGCGGTGCCCGGCGCCGACGCGATTGTCGGGGGCTACACCGCTCAGCAGTACGACACCCAGCAGACCGCAGAGCGCGACCGCATGCTGATCGTGCCCGTCGTACTCGTGATCATCCTGGTCATTCTCATCGGCCTGCTCCGTTCACTGGTGATGCCGGTCCTCCTGGTCGCGACCGTGGCCCTGAACTTCCTCGCCACCCTGGGCGTCTCCGCCCTCGTCTTCCAGCATGTCTTCGGCTTCTCCGGCACCGACGCCTCCGTGCCTCTCTACGGATTCGTGTTCCTGGTCGCGCTGGGCGTGGACTACAACATCTTCCTGATGTCCGCGTCCGCGAGGAATCCCTGAAGCACGGCACGCGCCAAGGCGTACTGCGGGGCCTCACCGCTACCGGCGGGTCATCACCTCCGCGGGCGTCGTGCTCGCCGCCACCTTCGCGGCCCTCGGCGTCATCCCGCTGGCCTTCCTCGTCCAGATCGCTTTCATCGTCGCCTTCGGCGTACTCCTCGACACCCTCGTCGTCAGGTCCCTGCTCGTACCCGCGCTGGTCAGGGACATCGGTCCGAGGGCGTGGTGGCCGGAGCTCTCAGCCGCCGGCCGGAACCCACGAAGGAGCCGGCGCCCGTCATCCCCGAGTGATCCGCCGACCCGCCGGCTGTCCCTGAACCGCGGCGAAACACACGACGCCGACCGCACCCGCATGCGCGGGTGCGGGTGCGGTGCGTCCGCGCGCCTGATGCCCTGGGAAGTCCGGGCGTGGTCCCCTGGCGGTACTGCGCCGACGCCCGGGACCGCCGCCGCAGCCCCGCACAACACCAGGAGTGGCGCCATGACCGTCGCGGTCGTCCTGTTCACCGCGGACCTGCGTCTGCACGACCATCCGCCCCTGCGGGCCGCGCTGAGGTCGGCGAGCGAGGTGGTGCCCTCTTCGTGCGCGACCCCGGTATCCACGCGGCGGGGTTCGACGCCCCGAACCGCTGCGCCTTTCTGGCGGACTGCCTGACCGATCTCGACGCCGGCCTGCGTGAACGCAACGGCCGGCTCGTGGTGCGCTCGGGGCCGGTTGTTCGAGAGGTGTGCTCGGTTGTGGCGGAGAGCGGTGCCTGCGAGGTCCATATGAGCGCCGGCGTGACACGGTACGCACACCACCGGGAGGAGCGGCTCCACAAGGAGCTGGAGAGCCGTGGCGTCCGGCTGCACGTGCACGAGGCCGTGATCACCGCTGTCGCTCCGGGAGCTGTGCTGCCGGCCGGCTCGGACCACTTCGCCGTCTTCACACCGTACTTCCGGCACTGGTCCGGGAACGGCTGCGTGACCCTTCCGGCCCCGCGCACCGTGCACGTCCCGGACGGGCTGCGCTCGCAGCCGCTGCCGTCCCGCGGCGACGTGGCCGGGGTCTCGCCCGGCGTTCCCACCGGGGCGAAACCGCGGGCGGAAGCGGTTCGTGAGCTGGAAACGGAACGGGCTGGCCGCGTACAAGGACCGGCACGACGACCTGGCCGGTGACGCCACATCACGGCTGTCGCCCTATCTCCACTTCGGTGCCCTCTCCCCGTCGAGCTGGTCCGGCGGGCCGCTATCCACGCGGGTCCCGGCGCGGAGGCCTTCGTGCGTCAGCTGTGCTGGCGCGACTTCCACCACCAGGTGCTGGCCGCCAGGCCGAGTCGTCCGTCAGGGACTACCGGTCGCAACAGGACTCCTGGCGGTCGGAGGAGGCCGCCGAGGAGATCGCCGCGTGGAAGGACGGCCGCACCGGCTATCCGGTGGTCGACGCGGCGATGCGTCAACTGCGCCACGAAGGCTGGATGCACAACCGCGCACGCCTCCTGGTGGCGAGCTTCCTGACGAAGACCCTCTACGTCGACTGGCGCATCGGAGCCCGGCACTTCCTGGATCTGCTCGTGGACGGCGATGTCGTGAACAATCAGCTCAACTGGCAGTGGGCCGCCGGAACAGGCACCGACACCCGTCCGAACCGCGTCCTCAACCCGGTGATCCAGGGCAAGCGCTTCGATCCGAAGGGGACCTACGTCCGCCGCTGGGTGCCGGAACTGCGTAACGTCGGGGACAAGGCCGTACACGAGCCCTGGCGACTGCCTTCCGCGGAACGCTCAGGACTGGACTATCCGGATCCGCTGATCGATCTCGCGGAAGGGCTGGCGCGTTTCAGGCACGCACGCGGCAAGGACTGAGTGAGGCTTGCCGGATGAGGTGGCCGGCGCCGTCCGGCCCTCACCGAATCGCCCGCGCCCGCTCGGCTACCGGTCGGCACGGTCTTCTCACCGGGCGCCTGCCGGGCGGGACCCGGCAGGCGCCCTCGTCGGCGCATCGCGGGTTACGACGTGACCGGTGCCCCGGAGCGGGCAGGAAGCCTGATTCGTGGAAGTAGGCCATGTAGCGGTTCAGGACCTCGTCGGTCAGGGGTGGCTGGTGGATACCCAGGGCCGCTGCGGCTCCGGCCGTCCGGCTGGAGTCGAAGCGGCGGTGGTCCATCGTCTCGTGCCGCGTCTGACCCTCGTCGCCGAGGAACAGTTGCGCCGCGTTGTCGGGTTGCGCCGCGACGCCGGCCTGCCAATGCGCCGGGGAACGGTTCGCAGCTCGTGGCCGAAGCGAGCCGCCGCTTCGAAGACGCGGTCCAGGCCCGGCGCGTCCGGGCTGGTCAGGTGATATGTGTCCGCACCGGTACGGCCGGACAGGGAGAGCGCCACGACCGCGGCGCTGACGTAGTCCACGGGCACCCAGTCGGTCGACCCGTACGGCAGGTCCGGCACCACTCCCGCCTGGAGACACCCTTGACGAGCTGCCACAGCAGGTCGCGGTCCTGGCAGGCGCCGGTGGCCGTGTCGCCGCTGATGCGGCCGGGCCGGTGGACGGTCACCGGCAGGCCTCGTTCACGGGCGAGGCCGAGGAGTCCCTCGGCGACCCACTTGCTCTGCGCGTACCCGTCGGGCAGGTCGGGCGCCGGGCCCGTCGGAGTCGACTCCGTGATGGTGACCGGATCGGGGCCGGGCACCGGGGCGTAGACGCTCGTGGTGGAGACGTAATGCATCCCGGGTGAGGCGGAGTCGGCGAGCAGGCGCAGCAGTTCCTCGGTGCCGACCACGTTGGGAGCGCGCATGTCACCGTATGCGGCGGCGAAGTTGACACGCGCACCGTTGTGCAGGACAGGGCCGAGACGGCGGACCAGGGCGGTCCGGTCCTCGGGTGACAGACCGAGGCCCGGGGCGGCGAGGTCGCCGGGGAGGGGCGGATCAGGGCCGCGTACCGGGGTTCCACAGGCCGTAGCGCTCCAGGTTGGCCCTCAGCCGGTGTGCGGCTCGCTGCTCGTCCTCGGCCCGTACGAGGCAGTCGACCGGGCCATCGGTGGTCTCGATGAGGTCGCGCAGGAGGAAGGCGCCGAGGAAGCCGGAAGCGCCGGTCAGCAGAGGCCGGGCGGATGGGCGGCGGGACCTGCCCGCGGGGCCGGCGGGGCCACCGTCTCGGCCCGCGCCCGAGATGCCCGCCGCCAGGCGGACCTCGGCGGCCAGGTCCGGTGTGGCGGCGTCCGGCCGGCTCCCTCCTCCGCTGTGCTGCCCAGCAGGTGGTCGACTCCCTCGACGGTGGGTGTCGCGAACAGAGCTCGCAGGGAGGGGCGCCGGCCGCATCGTTCCCGATCCGCCGGGCCAGGGTCACGGCGAGCAGCGAGTGACCGCCCAGCGCGAAGAAGTCGTCCGTGACACCGACCCCTGGCACACCGAGCGTCCATGCGAACACCTCGCACAGGGCGCGCTCGCGCGCGGTACGCGGCGCACGGCCTCCGGCCGGTGCGGCACGCTCGGGTGCGGGCAGGGCGCGCCGGTCGGTCTTGCCGTTGGGGGTGACGGGCAGGGCTTCGAGACGTACGTGGGCGGCTGGGATCATGTGGGCGGGCAGGGTCGCGGCGAGGTGCGCGCGTATCTCGGCCTCGCCCGGACCCGGCGCACCCTCCGCGGCCACGGTGTACACGACGAGGCGCCGGTCGCCGGGCCGGTCCTCGCGAACGGCGGCACACGCCGAGGCGACGTCGGGCAAAGCGGTGAGCACGGCCTCGATCTCGCCGGGTTCGATGCGGAAGCCGCGGAGTTTGACCTGGTCGTCGGCTCGGGAGAGGTAGACGAGTTCCCCTCGGCCGTCCAGCGCACCAGATCGCCGGTGCGGTACATACGGCCCCGCGCGGTCGAACGGGTCAGCGACGAAGCGGGACGCGGTCAGGGCGGCCCGGCCGTGGTACCCGCGGGCCACTCCCTCCCGGACACGTACAGTTCGCCGACGACGCCGGGCGGCACGGGCGCCAGCCGGTCGTCCAGGACATGGACCCGGGTGCCGTTGACGGGGACGCCGATGGAGACGGCACGGTCGGGAGACAGCGGCCCGTCCGCATGCTGGAAGGCGCTCATGGTGGCGCAGACGGTGGTCTCCGTGGGGCCGTAGGCATTGATGAGGAAGCGGTCCCGCGCCCAGGCGTGCACCAGGGCGGGCGGGCAGGCCTCGCCTGCGAGGACCACCGTGATCCCGGTGGGCAGCGAGCCCGGCGGCATCACCGCGAGGGCTGCGGGCGGCAGGGTGAGATGGGTGATGCCCGCTCGCGGACCAGAGCGGCGAGGCTGGGGCCGGGCAGCAGGGCGTCGCGTTCGTCGATCTCCAGGCAGGCCCCGGAGAGCAGCCCCATGCACAGCTCCCAGAACGCGGCGTCGAAGCTGACGGATGCCAGCTGCAGCACCCGGCTGCCCGGGGCGACGCACAGCCGCTCGCTCTGGGTCCGGGCCATGGCGCCGGCGCCCCGGTGGGTGACCACGACGCCCTTGGGGCGTCCGGTGGAGCCGGACGTGTAGATGACGTACGCCGGGTGCGCCGGGTGGGGGCCGGGACGGGACCGGTGCGGGCAGCGGTGTGCGCGACCGGCCGGGCACTGTCCCCGAGGTCACCGACGTACAGGTGGGGCACCGGGGACTTCGGAAGGAGGCGGTGGATGGCGGGCGTGGTGAGGAGCAGGCGCGGTCCGGCGTCCTCGAGCATGTAGGACAGGCGCTGGGCCGGGTAGTCGGGGTCGAGCGGCACATATGCCGCCCCGGTCCTGAGGACGCCCATAAGGGCCACGACGAGGTCATGGGTACGGGGCAGGGCGACGGCCACCCGGTCCTCGGGGCCTATGCCCTGCGCGGCGAGGTGGTGGGCGAGGGCGTCGGCGCGGGTGCCGAGCTCACCGTAGGTGAGGGTGGTGGTGGCGTCGCGGACCGCCGGGGCATCCGGGTGCGCCGGACCCACTGCTCGAAGAGCGCGGGGACCGTCGCCACCGGCAGGCCGTCGACAGGCCCGGTCCCCAGCCGGCAAGGCGTGTGCGCTCGGCGGCCGTGAGCACGTCGTACGAGCGCAGCGGGCGGCCGGGATCGGCGGCCACGGCACCGAGCAGCATGACGAGCCGGTCCGCGAGGTCGCGGACCGTTGCCGCGTCGAAGAGTTCCGTCGCGTAGTCGACGGCGGCCCGCATGCCGCTGGGCGCGCCGCTGTCGTCGTACATCTCGGTGAAGGTGAACGACAGGTCGAACTTGCTGACCCGGGTCGACCGGCACGCCGCTGACGGTGAGGCCTGCCAGGTCGACGGGGTGGCGGGGTGTGGTTCTGGAGGATCAGCATGATCTGGAAGAGCGGATGGTGGTTCTGCGAGCGCGCGGGTTGAGCAGCTCCACCAGGCGCTCGAAGGGGACGTCCTGGTGCGCGTACGCGGAGAGGTCGAACTCCTTGATCCGGTCGAGGAGTTCGAGGAACGACGGGTCGCCCGTCAGGTCCGTGCGCAGCACAAGGGTGTTCACGAAGAAGCCGACGAGGTCCGAGGCGGCCTCGTCGGTCCGTCCGGCGACGGCTGTGCCCATCGGGATGTCGTCGCCCGCGCCGTGCCGGGACAGTACGGTCGCCAGGGCCGCCTGGAGCACCATGAAGACACTGCATCCGCGGGCCGGGCCAGGTCTGCGACCTGCTGGGCGGTGGTGCGGTCGACGGTGAACTCGCAAGTGGCACCGGTATGCCGGGGACGGCGGGCCGCGACCGGTCCCACGGCAGGTCGATCATCTCCGGCAGCCCGCCCAACGCACCTTTCCAGTAGGCCAGCTGACGTGACATGAGGCTTTCCGGGTCGTGCTCGTCGCCGAGCAGGCGGCGCTGCCAGAGGGTGTGGTCGGCGTAGTCGACAGGAAGTCCGGTCCAGGCCGGGGCTTCGGCGCGGACGCGGGCGCGGTAGGCGACGCCCAGGTCATGGGCCAGGGGTGCCAGGGAGGAGCCGTCGGCGGCGATGTGGTGGATCACGAGGACCAGGACGTGGGCGTCGTCGGCCAGGCGCAGCAGGGTCGCCTGGAGCGGGAGGCGGTGCTCGATGTCGATCGGTTCGGCCGTGGCGGCTCTGATCCGGTCGGGGAGCTTGCCCTCGTCCACGGCCTCGAAGACGAACGGGAGGCGGACGGCGTCCGGGTCGGTGATGTGCTGGCGCGGTCCGCGATCGTGCTCGGGGAAGACGGTGCGCAGGGCCGCGTGCCTGGTGACGACATCGCCGAGGGCCTGGCGCAGGGCATCCGTGTCGAGCGGCCCGTCGACGCGTACGGCGAAGGGATGTTGTACGTACTGGAGGGGCCTTCGAGCTGGTGGAGGAACCACAGGCGCTGCTGGGCGTAGGACAACGGGAGTGCGGTGGGGCGTTCCTGCGGGACCAGGGCGGGCGGGCGGGGCGGTCCGCGTTCTCCAGGGCGGTGGCGAGCGAGGCTACGGTGGGGTTCTCGAAGAGGGTGCGGATCTCGGTCTCGGTGCCCAGTGCGGTACGGACGCGGCCCACGAGGCGGGTGGCGAGCAGGGAGTGACCGCCCAGGGCGAAGAAGCTGTCATCGACGCCCACCCGGGCCACGCCGAGTACGTCGGCGAACAGCCCGGCGAGGATCTCCTCGCGGAGCTGCGCGGCGGCCGGCCCGCAGCGCCGGGCGGGCGGCGGGCGCGGGCAGGGCCACCCGGTCGAGCTTGCCGTTGGGCGTCAGCGGCAACTCCTCCAGTGGCTGGATGACAGTCGGCACCATGTAGGCGGGCAGATGGCGGCCGACGTGCGCGGCGAGCAGGTCCGGATCCGCGGTGCGTCCGGGTGCGGGAACGACATAGGCGGTGAGGGCCCGGTCGCCGGGGAGGTCCTCGCGGACCACGACGCAGGCGGCGCGCACGGACGGGTCGGCCCGGAGCGCCGCCTCGATCTCGGCCGGTTCGATGCGATGGCCGCGCAGTTTGATCTGCTGGTCGGCTCGGGCCACGTATTGCAGGGCGCCGTCGGCGCTTCGGCGCACGAGGTCACCGGTGCGGTACATGCGTGCCCTGCGCCGTCGAACGGGTCGGCGACGAACCGGGTGGCCGTGAGGCCGGGGCTCCCAGGTAGCCGCGCGCGACACCGGGGCCCGCGACGTACAGTTCGCCCTCGGCGCCGGACGGTACGGGCCGCAGCGCCGCGTCCAGGACGTAGACAGTACGCCGTCCAGCGGCCGGCCGATCGGGGCGCGCTGCGGGAGCGTCGTCGGCGCGGACGCGGTGGACGGTGGCGAAGGTGGTGGTCTCGGTCGGCCCGTAGACGTGCAGGACGACGGTGTCGGTGTGGGCGGCGGCAAGGCGCTGGAGGACACCGGGCGCGGCGGCCTCGCCGCCTGCGGCGGCCAGGCGGAGCAGGCCGAGGGCTCCGGGGTCGGTCTCGGCGATGACGTTGAACAGGGCCGTCGTCAAGAACGCCGCGGTCACGCCGTGCCGGGCGACGAGGTCACGCAGCACGGCGGGCTGGAGGGTCCCCGGGCGCGACGACGACGCGGCCGCCGTTGAGGAGCGGGGTCCAGATCTCGAAGGTGGAGGCGTCGAAGACGTACGCCGAGTGCAGCAGGACGGCATCGGCCGCGCCCTCACCCCACGCCCGGTGGGACGCGAGGGCGGTGATGTCGGCGTGAGTGACGCCGACACCCTTGGGCGGACCGGTGGAGCCGGAAGTGAACATCACGTACGCGAGCCGGGCGCCGCCCGTGACAGCGGGGAGGGTCCGGGGCCGGCTGGGCCTCCGTGCCGGACCCGGCCTGCGGCGTCGACGGTCAGCACGGCTACGTCGCAACCGAGTTGGCGCACCCAGGGGTGCGAGCGGGTGGTCTCGTCGACGATCACGACGCACAGGGCGGCCACCTCGGCTACGCGGCTGAGCCGCGCGGTGGGCCAGCGCGGGTCGAGAGGCACGTAGGCGGCGCCCGCGCGCAGGGCCGCCACGGAGACAGTGACCTGGGCGGCCGAGCGGCCCACCAGGACACCGACGCCGCCCTCGGCGCCGGTTCCGAGACCCGTCAGGGCGCCGGCCACCTCATCCGCGAGGTCACAGAGCTGCCGGTAGGTCAGCTGCTCGCCCACACCGGATACCGCCACCGCTTCCGGGTGCCGGGCGGCGCGCAGCGCGACAGCGTCCGGGACGCTCACGTCCGCACCGGGGAAGCTCAGCGCCGCGTCCCTGGGAGAGCAGCGTCTCGCGCTCACCGTCCAGGAGGGCGGGGACGGCGTCGGCGCGGCGGTCGAGCCCTGCCGCCATTTCCGTCAGCAGACGCCGCATACGGGCGACCGTACGGGCCACCTCGTCGCCGTCGAGGACGGCGGCCCGGTAACCGAAGGTGATCTTCAGAGCGTCGCCCGGAGCGATGGTGAGAGTGAGCGGGTAGTGGGCCGCGTCCGTGCCGCTGAACCCGGTGACGGCGAGACCGGGCAGCCCTGCTGCGCAGTGCGCAGGGCCTCGGCGTCCAGCGGATAGTTCTCGAACACGACGAGTGTGTCGAAGAGTTCGTCCAGAGCGGTGACGCCACGTATGTCGGTCAGGCCGACGAACTGGCTGCCGAGGAGACGGCCCTGTTCCTCCTGGAGCCGTGTCAGGAGTGCGGCCAGGGTTTCGCCGTGTTCCGGGCGGAGCCGTACGGGGACGGTGTTGATGAACAGGCCGACCATCGACTCGATGCCGGGAATCTCCGGCGGTCGTCCGGAAACGGTGGTCCCGAACACGACGTCAGGGCGTCCCGTGAGGTGGCCGAGCAGTATCCCCAGGCACCCTGGACCAGGGTGTTGAGGGTGATCCGGTGGGCGCGGGCCGTCTCACGCAGCCGGTGCGTCGTGGCCGCGTCCAGGTCGAGGACGAGGGTACGGGGCAGTTCGCCGGAGCCCGGCCCGCCCGTGGCCTGGCGCCCGGTGAGCAGGGTCGGCGCCGCCAGTGAGGCCAGGGCGGTGCGCCACGCGTCCAGAGCGGCGGTGCGGTCCTGCCGGGCGAGCCAGCCGAGGTAGGTCCGGTAGGGGGCGACACGGGGCAGGGCGCTGTCGTCGCCATGTCGTGCGTAGAGCTCGAACAGTTCACGTACCAGCAGGGGCACCGACCAGCCGTCGAACAGGATGTGATGGCTCGTCATGACGAGCCGGCAGCGCTGCGGCGCGGTGTGCACCAGCGTGAACCGCATCAGCGGCGGGTGGTGAGGTCGAAGCGGCGGGTGCGGTCCGCGGCGAGGAAGGCAGTGAGGCGTTCATCCGCCGCACCCGCACCGTCCGCCCCGGTCAGGTCCAGCTCCTCGAGCGGCACCGGCACCTCGGCGGCGACGGCCTGCACGGGCTCGTCCAGGTCCTCGTGGAGAAAGCCGACCCGCAGGTTGGGTGCCGCCGCAGCAGGCCGCCGATGGCGGCGCGCAGCGCGGTGACGTCGGCGGGACCTTCGAGGTCGAATACGAACTGTGCGGTGTAGACGTCGACGGCGCGGGAGTCGTATAGCGCGTGGAAGAGCATGCCCGCCTGCAACGGCGTCAGCGGTAGTACGTCCTCCAGTTGGAACCCGGTCACTTGCGTCCACCCCACTTGTTCTGCAGTCGGTCGATCTGGGCCTGGCTGAGCGAGACCAGGGAAGGTCGGACGGCGTGTAGCCGCCCGCGTCGGGTCGTTCGGCATGTTCGGCGATGGTGCGCAGTGCGCGGGTGAAGATCTCGGACAGCGCCTCCATGTCCTCCTCCTTGAGGAGGTCGCTGGGCCATGTCCAGCGGGTCACCAGGCGAGGGCCGTCGGGCAGGTCTTCGGTGTGTGCGTTGATGTCGAGGACGTGATGGACAGGCATGTCCGGGTCCTGGCTGCGCGGCCCGCCGCCGTCGAGCACCATGTCCCAGTCGGCGTCCTCACCCCGCCCACGGGCGAAGCGGCGTACCGGCCGAGGTAGTTGAAGCCGATCTGGGGTTCTGGTGCGGTGGCCAGCCGAGGACGGGTGTCCGGATTGAGATGGCGCAGCATGCCGTATCCGACGCCGTGGTCGAGAATGGTCCGCAGCTGTTCCTTGACACGCTTGAGTGCGCGTTCGACCAGAGGGGCGTCGAAGTTTCCGGGTCGCGGGCATCGACGGGTCCGGGGTCGAGCCTGACCGGGTAGAGGCTGGTGAACCAGCCGACCGTACGGGACAGGTCGACGTCCTCGGCGATCTGCTCGCGGCCGTGGCCCTCCAGGTCGAGGAGTACGCCGGTGCCGCCCGGCCGGGGCCCGCCGAGGCGGTCGGCCGCTCCGCGCGCCATGAACAGACGGCGAGGGCGAGACCCGTGAGCAGGACGTCCTCCACCCCGGCGTGGAAGACGGCGGGGACGGTGGTGAGCAGGGGTTGGGTCCAGGTGGCGGGAAGGCGGGTGACCAGGGTCCGCGTCCGGTCGGCGGTGTCCAGGTCGGAATCGAGCGGCCGGTATCCCAGCTGCGGATCGGGGTGTTCAACGCCGCTTCCCACAAGGGAAGTTCCGCCTCCCGCGCGGCACCACGCGCCTGGGACGCGAGGAGTAGTGCCCATCTCCGGTAGGACGTGGTGACTGCGGAGAGTGCCGCTGCCGCGGTGGGGCGCTCGGCGGCGGCCGTGCCGGTGGTGACGGTCTGCTGCCAGGCGGTGGCCAGATCCGCGGCGATGATGCGCCAGGAGACCGCGTCGACGGCCAGATGGTGCACGACGAGCAGCAGCCGCCCGCGGGTGTGCGCTCCCGCGTCGCACCAGACGGCCTCGACCACGTCCCCTGCGCGGGCCGCAGCCGTCTGCGAGCCTGTTCGCCCGCCTCGGTGACGGCGGCCCGGACGGCATCGGCGTCGAGACCCGCGACGTCGACGCGGGTGAAGCGGCGGCGGGCCGGCACGGCGCCGGCCGGCAGGGATTCGAGGACGGGTTCACCCGCGGCCGGGCGGGTGACCCGCAGACGGAGCATGTCGTGGCGGTCGATGAGGAGCTGAAGAGTGCCGATGAGTGAGCCCTCGTCGGCACCCGCGGGCGTGCGCAGCACCCGGCCTGGTTGTAGCCGTCCGTGCTGCCGTGCCGCTCCAGGAGCCAGGCGACGATGGGCGTCGCCGGCATCTCACCGGCGCCCTGTTCGTCCGGCGCGACGGTGTCGCGGCCGAGCGTGGTGGCGACGGCCGCGATGGCCTCGGGCGTGCGGTGGGTGAAGACGTCTCGCGGGTGACACCGAGACCGGCTTCACGGACCCGGCTGACGAGCTGGATGGACAGGATGCTGTCGCCGCCGAGCGCGAAGAAGTCGTCGTCGGTGCGGACCGTGGGAGTGCGAAGGACGAAGGCGAACACGTCGCACAGGACACGTTCCTGTGCCGTACGCGGCTGTCCGCCCGGCCTGGTGCCGGCCGGGCGCTCGGGGGCGGGCAGGGCGAGCCGGTCGGTCTTCCCGTTGGGCAGCAACGGCAGCGCGTCGAGAGTGACGAAGACCGCCGGCACCATGTACCGCGGCAGGGCCGACGCCAGCCCGGCGCGCAGCTCACTGTCGGCGACAGCCGCGCTGCCGCCGCGCCTGGTGGGAACGGTGTAGGCGACCAGACGCCGCTCGCCGGGCCGGTCCTCGCGGACGAGGGCACAGGCGGCGTCGATTCCGTCGCACGCGATGAGAGCGGCCTCGATCTCACCCAGCTCGATGCGCAATCCATGCAGCTTGACCTGGTCGTCGGCGCGGGAGACATAGGTGAGCAGGCCGTCCGCGTCCCTTCGGACGAGGTCGCCCGTGCGGTACATACGGCTGCCGCCGGGACCGTACGGATCGGCGATGAACCGCGCAGCGGTCAGGCCGGGCCGTCTCAGGTAGCCGCGCGCGAGACCGTCGCCCGCGACGTAGAGCTCGCCGGTGACGCCCGGCGGCACCGGCCGGAGACCGGCATCCAGGACGTAGGCGCGGGTGTTGCCGATGGGGTGACCGACCGGCACGCTCCTCTCGGGAGTGTCCGGTTCACCGTCCCGGTGGTGGTGCGCCGCGGCGTCGATGGTCGTCTCGGTGGGCCCGTACAGGTTGTGCACCTCGGCCCGCCAGGCACGCCCGACGCGCTCCGCCAGGGACCGGGGCAGGGATTCGCCGCCGCACAGAACGGCCCGCAGCGTCGCGGGCGCCTCGTCGAAGCCGGTCTCGGTGAGTACGAGCGAGAGGTGCGAGGGCACGAACTGGGCGATGGTCACGCCCAGTTCGCGCATACGGGCCAGCAGACCGGCGGGGTCGTGGTTGGCGGCCGGCGGCACCGGGCAGGTGGAGCCACCATGCAGGAGCGGCAGCCAGGTCTCCCACACCGAGGCGTCGAAGCTCGGTGAGGTACGGGCGAGGACCCGGTCGTCGTCGGTGAGGCAGAGGTGGTCCGCCATCCACGCCATGTGGTTGGTCAGGAGGAATGGGTGACGACGACGCCCTTGGGGCGGCCGGTGGAGCCCGAGGTGTAGATGACGTACGCCGCGTCGCGCGGGTCCGGCACGGCGGCGGGCGGCCCGCGCGCCCGGTGGACCAGGCGGCCCGGTCGTCGAGCGCGAGGCTGGGTACGGACGGAACGTACCGCGCGGCGCGGGCGGTGCCGTGGATGAGGAGCAGCGCCGGGCGGGCGTCGTCCAGCATGTAGGCGATGCGCGCCTGCGGGTACTCGAGGTCGACCGGCAGGTAGGCAGCCCCGTCTTGGCCACCGCCAGCATCGCGACGGTCTGATCGGCCGTCCCGTCCAGGGCCAGGGCCACGAGGTCGCCGCGGCCGATGCCCTGGTCGTGCAAGTGGTGCGCCAAGTCGTCGGACAGTGCGTCGAGTTCGCTGAAGGTGAGGTGGTGCGCGCCATCCCGCACGGCGATCGACGCGGGGTTTTGACGCACTGCGCACGGAATGCCTCGGGCACCGTGTGGCTGCCACCGACCGGACCGGGCCGTGTGCTGCTCGCTCCAGGCTCTGCCGCTCGGCCGCGTCGAGCATGTCGGCGGCGTGTACACGTCGGCCCGGGTCGGCGGCGAGCGAGGCGAGCAGACGGGTCAGCCGGGCGGCCAGCGCGTGCGCGGTGGCGCGGGCGAAGAGTTCGGTGGAGAACTCCAGGATGCCGTGGAGGCCTGCGGGCCCCGCGCCGTCGTGTGTCTCGGCGAAGGTGAAGGTCAGGTCGAACTTGCTGATGCCGGTGTGCACGGGCTGTTCCGTCACCGTGAGGCCCGGCAGGTCGACCGTGGCGTCCGCCTGGTTCTGGAGGACGAGCATGGTCTGGAACAGCGGGTGGTGGTTCTGGGCCCGGACCGGGCTGAGTGAGTCCACCAGCCGCTCGAACGGCACGTCCTGGTGTGCGTAGGCGGCCAGGTCGAACTCCCTGACCCGGTCGATCACTTCGCCGAAGGTGGGATCCCCGGTCAGATCGGCGCGCAGGACGAGGGTGTTGACGAAGAAGCCCACCAGGTCGTCGAGGGCTTCGTCGGTGCGTCCGGCGACGGCGGTGCCGATGGGGATGTCCTCGCCGGCGCCGTGCCGGAGAGGAGCACCGAGAGCGCCGCCTGGAGCACCATGAAGAGGCTGCATCCGCGGGCACGGGCGAGACCTGCCAGGGCCCGGTGGGTGTCCGCGTCGACACGGAAGGCGAACGCGTCGCCGCCATGTGCCGTGATGGCGGGGCGCGGCCGGTCGCAGGGCAGATCGAGCAGCTCGGGGCGCCGGCGAGTGCGGTGCGCCAGAAGTCCAGCTGGCGGGCGGCCTGGCTGGACGGGTCGCTCGTCGCCGAGCAGCGCGCGCTGCCACAGGGTGTAGTCGGCGTACTGGATGCCGAGTTCCGTCCAGGAGGGTTCCTCGCCCTCGGCACGTGCCCGGTAGGCGTCGCCGAGGTCGCGGGCGAGCGGGGCGAGGACCAGCCGTCGCCCGCGATGTGGTGGACGACCAGCACGAGGACGTGGGCCTCGGCGCCGAGCCGCACCAGCCGGGCCCGTACCGGGACTTCCGCGCTCACGTCGAAGGGTGCGCCACCTCGGCCGTCAGAACCTCGGCCAGGCGGGCGGCGTCGGTGTCACGGGGCGTCAGGTCGAGGTCGGCTTCCCCGGCGTCGAGGATGAGCTGGCGCGCGACGCCGTCGGTGTCGGGAAAGACGGTGCGCAGGCTTTCGTGGCGTTCGACGACGTCCGCGAGGGCGCTCTCCAGGGCTTCCGCGTCGAGCGGGCCGTCCAGACGGAGCACGAGCGGCACGTTGTACGTGGCGCTGGGCCCTCCAGCCGGTTGAGGAACCACAGGCGCTGCTGCGCGAAGGACAGCGGCAGCGGATCGGGGCGGCTCGGGCGCGCTGCAGAGGGCTTCTTGCCTCTTCGGCGCCGTCCAGCGCGGCAGCGAGCGCGGCCGGCGTGGGGTGCTCGAATAGGGCCCTGACCTGGACCTCCACTGCGAGCGCAGTGCGAATGCGCGCGGCGAGGCGGGTGGCGAGCAGCGAGTGGCCGCCCAGGGCGAAGAAGTCGTCGTCGGCTCCCGTCCCGTCCAGTCCGAGCACGTCGGCGAAGAGTCCGCACAGGATCTCCTCACGGGCGGTGCGGGCAGCACGCCCGCGGACCGGAGTGTCATGGCCGGGCTCGGGCAGGGCGCGCTGGTCCACCTTGCCGTTGAGGGTCAGCGGGAACGCGTCGAGCAGGACGAAGGCGCAGGGCACCATGTAGGCGGGCAGGAACGGCCGACGGCCCGGGCGAGGTCGCCCGGTTCGGGCGCGTGCCGACGGCTGGCACCACGTAGGCGACGAGCCGTCGGTCGCCGGGGTGTCTTCGCGGACGACGGCGAAGGAGTCGGCGACGCCGTCGCAGCAGGCCAGCACGCCCTCGATCTCGCCGAGCTCGATGCGGTAGCCGCGCAGCTTCACCTGGCCGTCGGCGCGGTTGACGTAGCCGATCTGCCCGTCGTGAGTCCACCGGACGAGGTCGCCGGTGCGGTACATGCGCCCGCCCGCCGGGTCGAACGGGTCGGCCACGAAGCGGGTGGCGGTCAGGCCGGGAAGGCCGGTGTATCCGCGTGCTACGCCGCGTCCGGCAAGGTACAGCTCGCCCACGACGCCCGGCGGGACCGGACCCAGGGAGCCGTCGAGGACGTAACCCCGCATACCGTCCAGGACGCGCCCGACGGGCGGCGGACCCGACGGGAGGTCGGCCGCCACTTCGTACCGGGTGGCGAAGGTGGTGGTCTCGGTGGGTCCGTACACGTGGAGGACGTGTACGCCGGGAGCGACGCCGGCGACCCGCTGCATCGCGTCCGGGGAGGCCAGTTCCCCACCCGCGCAGACGAGCCGGAGGCCGGCGAAAGCGCCAGGATCGGTCTCGGCGATCACATTGAACAGTGCCGTCGTCAGGAAGACGGCGCTCACGCCGTGCTCATGGACGGCGTCGCCGAGAGCGCGGGCCTCCAGGACACCGTCCGGTGCGACGACGATCCGGCCGCCGTGCAGGAGCGGAGCCCAGATTTCGAACGTGGAGGCGTCGAAGACGTACGCCGAGTGCATCAGGACCGCATCGGTGGCACCGCCTTGCCAGGCGGAGTCGGCCGTCAGCGCCACGACATCGGCGTGCGTGACGCCGACGCCCTGGGCAGGCCGGTCGAGCCGGAGGTGAACATCACGTAGGCGAGAGCACCGGGGCCCGGCACGGTGGCCGGGCGGCCCGGCTGCTCGGGCGCGCCCCGCAGGACCCGTCCGGCCCGGTCCACGACCACCACCGGCATCCGGCGGGCCGTCGCCGTCACCCAGCTGGAGGCGAAGGCGTCCTCGTCGACGACGAGGACCCGCACGGCGGCCACCCGGCCACCTGTTCGAGTCGTTCCCCGGGCCAGCTCGCGTCCAGCGGGACATAGGCACCGGCCGCTCGGACCGCACCGAGGACACCGACACTACGGCCGTCGACCGGGTGAGCAGCACGCCGACCCCGGACTCGGGGCCGACGCCGAGGCCGGCCAGGGTGCGGGCGAGATCGGCGGAGACCAGGTCGAGTTCGGCGTAGGTGAGGGCGCAGTCGTCTGCGGTAACGGCTACGGCGTCAGGTGTGCGGTGCGCCTGGGCCGCGAAGAGCGCGGGCAGGCAGCCGTCCTCGGTGTCCGCCGGCAGGACGCGGCCGGTGCCCCAGTACGTGACACGGGCGTGTTCGTCCGGCGTCATCAGGTCGTAGCCCGTGAGGACCAGACCGGGGTCGGCGGCCACCTGCTCCAGCAGGCTGACCAGACGGTCCGCGAGGGTTTCGACGGTGGTGAGGTCGAAGAGGGCGGTGGCGTACTCGATCCCGGCACTGAGGCCGGCCTCGCCCCGCTCCTCGTCGAAGGCGAAGGTGAGGTCGAACTTGCTCAGGCCGTTGTGGACGAGCCGGTCCTCGACGGTGAGGCCCGGCAGGTCGGGGCGGGCGGTCTCGTGGTTCTGCAGGACCAGCATAGTCTGGAACAGCGGATGGTGGTTTCGCGACCGGACGGGGTTGACGCTCTCGACGAGACGCTCGAAGGGCACGTCCTGGTGCCCATAGGCAGCCAGGTCGAACTCCCGTACCCGTACGAGCAGTTCACGGAAGGTCGGATTGCCGGACAGATCCGTGCGCAGGACGAGTGTGTTGACGAAGAACCCGACCAGATCCTCCAGCGCCTCGTCGGTGCGGCCGGCGACGGGCGAGCCGAGCGGAATGTCGTCACCCGCGCCGTGCCGGTGCAGCAGCGTGGCCACCGCCGCCTGGAGCACCATGAACAGGCTGCTGCTCGACTCCGTGCCAGGCGCAGGAGTTGTTTGTGCACAGAAGGCGGTACGTCGAAGGTGTGCACGCCTCCCCTCAGATCGGTGGTGACCGGGCGCGGCCGGTCCAGCGGCAGTTCGATCAGCCCGGGCAGATCCGCGAGAGCGCCTCGCCAGTGGTCGAGCTGCTGGCGCAGAACGCTCTGCGGCGCGACGCCGTCGCCAAGGGCGGCGTGCTGCCAGAGTGCGTAGTCGGCGTACTGGAGCGGGTGCCGGCCGCCGGCTCGGCTCCCGCCCGCGAGACGGGCCCGGTAGGCCTCGCCGAGATGGCGGGCGAGCGGGCGAGGGACCAGCCGTCGCCCGCGATGTGGTGCAGGACGAGCACCAGGACGTGGTGGCCGGGTGCGGAGCGCAGGAGCAGCGCACGCAACGGCAGGTCCGAGATGACGTCGAACGGCTCGCGCACGGCGGCCAGGACGGCCGCCTCCAGATCGGCCGGCGCCGTGGTCACGACAGGCAGAAGGGTGTGGCGGTCTCAGCGGGGACAACCGATTGGTGCGGTACACCGTCCCGTTCGGGGAAGAGGGTACGCAGCGCCTCGTGCCGCTCCACGACATCGCGCAGGGCGGCGCGCAGGGCGTCGGCGTCCAGGATCCCGTCGAGTTCGAGGACGAGCGGGATGTTGTAGGCGGAGCTGGGACCTTCGAGCCGGTTGATGAACCACAGCCGCTGCTGCGCGAAGGACAGCGGCAGCGGATCGGGCCGCTGCGCCGCGGGCACCACCGGCGGCGGGCCCGGCCCGGCGTGTCGAGGACGCGGGCCAGACCCGCGACGGTCGGGTGCTCGAAGAGCGTGCGTACGGCGATCTCCGCGCCCATGACGGCGCGGATACGGCTGACCAGGCGCATGGCGATGAGCGAGTGCCCGCCGAGGTCGAAGAAGCTGTCGTGCGGGCCCACCGGAGGCCTGTGCAGGACGTCGGCGAAGATGCCGGCGAGCACATCCTCCTGGAGGGTGCGCCGCCCGTGTCCGGCGGGATCGTCGGTGCCCGGCCCCGGCTCCGGCAGGGCTCGCCGGTCCACCTTGCCGTTGGGCAGGAGCGGGAGGTCGTCCAGAACGACGACGGCGCCGGGCACCATGTAGTGCGGCAGGATCTCGGCGAGGGCGTCGCGCAGGGCGGCGGGGCGCAGGGCGGGTCGCCGGCGACGGCGTAGGCGACGAGGAGGCGCAGGCCCGGTACGTCCTCGCGGATCACGGCGCAGGCGGCCGTGACACCGGGCCGCGCCAGGAGCGCGGCCTCGACCTCGCCCAACTCGATCCGGAAGCCGCGGAGTTTGACCTGATCGTCGGCTCGGGCCACGTAGTCGAGCAGACCCTGCCGGTTCCACCGCGCGAGGTCACCCGTCCGGTACATGCGGACGCCGGTGGCGTCGAACGGGTCGGCGACGAACCGTGCGGCGGTCAGGCCCTGCGGTCCAGGTAGCCGCGGGCGAGGTTGGGACCCGACAGGTACAGCTCCCCGGTGACGCCGGGTGGTACGGGCCGCAGTCGGCCGTCCAGGACATAGGCCCGCATGGTGTCGACAGCGCGGCCGATCGGCACGGTCTCGTACGGCGTGCCGGCGTCTGCGTGCCCACCGCTCTGCGGGCCGCGGGTGCGGTGGGCGGTCGCGTCGATGGCCGCCTCGGTCGGCCCGTAGAGGTTGTGCACCTCGGCCCGCCACAGCTCGGCGACGTCGTCGGCCAGGGCGCGCGGCAGCGGTTCACCGCCGCACAGCACTGCGCGCAGGCCGGGCAGCGGCGCGGCGTGCGCCGCCTCGGTGAGGACGAGGGCCAGGTGGGAGGGCACGAACTGGGCGACAGTGACGCCGAATCGGCTCATCCAGGAGACGAGGGTGCGGGGCTCGCGGTTGGCGCCGTGCGGCAGCACGCAGACTTCGGCTCCGTTCATCAGCGGGAGCCACAGCTCCGACACGGAGGCGTCGAAGCTGGTCGAGGTACGGGCGAGGACCCGGTCGCCCGGGTGATCGCCAGGTGCCGCGCCATCCAGGCCATGTGATTGGCCAGGGCGGCGTGCGGCACGACCACTCCCTGGGGCGGCCGGTGGAGCCGGAGGTGTAGATGACGTACGCGGGGTCCGCCGGGTGGGGTAGGTCCGGCAGGGGCCCGGTGGGGCCGTGGGCCGGGCGGCCGCCTCGTCGAGGGCGAGCCACGGTATGCCGCAGGCCGGCAGGTCCGGGTGGACGTCCGTGGTGGTCAGCAGCAGGACGGGCCGGGCGTCGTCGAGCATGTGCCGGATGCGGGCGGGCGGGTACTGCGGGTCGACGGGCAGATAGGCGGCGCCTGCCCGCAGAACGGCCAGCATGGCGACGACGGTGTCCACGCACGGCGGCGCGGCGAGGGCTACCCGCTCCTCGCGTGCCGCACCCGTGCGCGCAGGACGTGGGCGAGGGCGTCGGCGCGGGCGTCGAGCTCGGCGTAGGTGAGGCTCGTGTGCGCGTCCCGCACCGCGACCGCGTCCGGTGTGCGCGCGGCCCGCTCCCGGACCGCTTCCGGGGCGGTGCGGACGGACATCGGCAGCGCCGCACCGCGCCCTGGGCGAGGAGGCGGTCCCGCTCATCCGGGGCGAGCGGGTCGAGGTCGCTGACGGCACGGTCGGGGTCGGTCACGGCCAGGGTGAGGATGCGGGCGAAACGGGCGCACAGCGCGCGGGCTGTGTCGGCGTCGAAGAGGTCGGTGGCGTACTCCAGGTAGCCGCCGATGCCTCCGGGCCTCCCTTGTCCGAAGGCGTGTCCGCGGACGCGTGCCCGGCCTGGTCAGCGGATCTGGTGACGTCGGTGAGCTCAGCGGATCTGGTGACCTCGGCGGCTCTGGTGACCTCGGCGAGCGAGAACGTCAGGTCGAACTTGCTGATCCCGGTGTGCCGGGACCGGTCGTGGACGGTGACACCGGGCAGGTCGAGGCTCGCCCGCTCCTGGCTCTGGAGGACCAGCATGGTCTGGAAGAGCGGGTTGTGGTCACCGGACCGCTCGGGGTTGAGCGCCTCCACGAGCCGTTCGAAGGGGATGTCGCCGTGGCTGAAGGCGGCGATGTCGAACTCCTTCACCCCGTTCAGCAGTTCCCGGAAGGTCGGGTCGCCGGACAGGTCCACTCGCAGGACGACCGTGTTGACGAAGAACCCGACCAGATCGTCGAGTGCCTCGTCGGTACGTCCGGCCACCGCGGTACCCAGTGGGATGTCGCTACCGGCGCCGTGGGCGTGCAGCGTCACTGCGAGGGCCGCCTGCAGCACCATGAAGGGAGTGCAGCCCTCGGCGCGGGCCAGCCGGGTGAGCGCGCTGTGGGCAGCAGCGGGCAGTTCGAAGGGGACCGCGTCGCCCCGATGGCTGGGCACGGCCGGGCGGGGCCGGTCGAGGGCAGGTCCAGCAGGTCGGGGCGCCGCGCAGCCTCCTCCCAGAAGGCCAGCTGACGTGCGGCCAGGCTGTCCGGGTCGCCGTCCTCGCCGAGCAGCTGGCGCTGCCAGAGGGCGTAGTCGGCGTACTGCACGGGCAGCGCGGCCCAGCCGGGCGTGCCCACGCCCGCGCTCCTGGCGCGGTAGGCGGCGCCGAGGTCACGGCTGAGCGGGGCCAGAGACCAGCCGTCGGCGACGACGTGGTGCAGGACGAGGACCAGGACGTGGCGGGCGGGGCCCAGGCGGAGCAGGTGGGCGCGGACGGGGATGTCGCCGGTGAGGTCGAAGGGCGCGGCGGTCAGCCGGCGCACGGTTTCCTCGGTCCAGGCGTCGGCTGTCTCCTCGGCCGGGGCCGGCTCGACGACGAGGGGACGAGCGACGCGGCGGCCCCGCGTCGAGGACTTCCTGGCGGGCGACGCCGTCCTGTTCGGCGAAGACGGTGCGCAGGCTCTCGTGCCGGGCGACCACGTCGGCCAGGGCGCCGCGCAGGGCGTCGGTGTCCAGAGGTCCCTCGAGTCCGAGGACGAGCGGAACGTTGTAGGTGTCGCCGGGGCCCTCCACCCGGTTGAGGAACCAGAGCCGCTGCTGAGCGAATGACAGCGGCACCGCTTCGGGCCGCTGCTGCGGGAGAGGGCGGGCCGGGTGGCTGCTGCCGTATCGAGGGCAGCGGCCAGGGAGGCGACCGTGGGTGGTCGAAGAGAGTGCGCAGGCTGAGTTCGGCGCCCAGCGCGGCCCGCACCCGTCCGGTGAGGCGGGTGGCGAGCAGCGAGTGACCGCCCAGGGAGAAGAAGTTGTCGCCGATGCCGACTGCGGTCACACCCAGGACGTCGGCGAACAGGCCGGCCAGGACCTCCTCGTAAGCGGTGCGCGGGGCACGGCCCGTGGCGACGACGGCGCGGGGACGGGCAGGGCGCGGCGGTCGACCTTGCCGTTGGCATTCAGTGGCAGCGTGTGGAGGGTACGAACACGGAGGGCACCATGTACGCGGGCAGGGCGCGCCCGACACGGACGGCAAGGGCGGAGTCGTCCAGCCGGGCGCCGGGGCGGGCACGGCGTAGGCGACGAGCCGGCGGTCGCCGGGTGTGTCCTCGCGGACCAGGACGCAGACGGCTCGCACGTCCGGGTCAGTGAGCAGGACGTTCTCGATCTCGGCGGGTTCGATGCGGAACCCGCGGAGTTTGATCTGTCCGTCCGCGCGCCCGACGTACTCGATGTCGCCGCGCGCGGTCCAGCGCACGAGGTCGCCGGTGCGGTACATGCGGCCACCGCGCACGTCGTACGGATCGGCGACGAACCGGGTGGCGGTCAGCGCGGCACGGCCCTGGTAGCCGCGGGCCACGCCGTGACCGCTCACGTACAACTCCCCACGACGCCGGGCGGCACCATGCCGAGGGCGCCGTCGAGCACGTACAGGCGCATTCCGTCGAGGGCCCGGCCGATGGGCGGCACCCCGCGGTACCGGCTGCGACCGGATGGCGGGCGGCGAAGGTCGTGGTCTCCGTGGGGCCGTACACATGCAGAACGCGTGTGCCGGGCACGGCGGCGGCCACCTGCTGCATCAGGTCCGGGGCGGCCGCCTCGCCGCCCACGGCCACCATGCGCAGCCCGGCGAACACAGCCGGGCCCGCCTCGGCCACCGCGTTGAACAGGGCCGTGGTCAGGAACAGTGCGGTCACCCGTACCGGTCCACCATGTCCCGTAGGACTCGTGTCTCCAGGACCCGCCGGGTGCGACGACCACACGGCCGCCGTTCAGGAGCGGCACCCAGATCTCGAATGTGGAGGCGTCGAACACATAGGCCGAGTGCAGCAGCACCGCGTCGGACACGCCGCCTGCCCAGGTGGCGTCGGCGGCCAGCGCCAGCACGTCGGCGTGGGTGACGCCGACCCCTTGGGCAAGCCGGTGGAGCCGGATGTGAACATCACGTAGGCGAGCCGGTCCCCGCGGGTCACCCGTGGCAGCGGCCCCGGCTGCGGTGGAGCACCGCGTACGACGCGACCGAGACCGTCGACGACGATCACCGGCAGGGCCGCGGCCGTCTCCTGCACCCAGGGCCGGTCGGCGGTGTTCTCGTCGACCACCAGAGCGCGGATCCGGGCGACCTCCATGACGCGGCCGAGCCGTTCGGCCGGCCAGGCGGCGTCCATCGGCACGTACGCCGCTCCCGCGCCGACCACGCCGAGCGTGGCGGACACCACGGCAGCCGAGCGGCCCACAAGGACGCCGACGCCGTCCTCAGCAACAACGCCCCAGCCGGCCAGGGCGCCGGAGAGGTCCTCCGCCGCCCGCGCCAGCTCCTGGTAGGAGAGCGTGACGGCACCGTCCACCACCGCCGGGGCGTCCGGTGTTCGGCGTGCCTGCGCGCCGAACACCTCCGGCAGGCAGGAGGCCACGATCTCCGCCCGCAGGCCGGTTCCGCGACCCTGCGCGAGCAGGGCTTCGGCGGTGGTGTCATCGAGGAACGGCAGGTCGCGCAGGAGGGTGTCGGTGTCTGTGCCGGCCAGATCCGACAGGAAGGCGACGGCGGCTTGCTGGTGCAGCCGCACGTCCTCCGGACGATACAGCTCCGGGTTGGCGTCGAAGCCGATCAACGGCCCTGTGCCCTCGGACCGTTCGGAGACGAAGACGGACACATCGTCCACCGGACCGATGGACAGCACGCGGGAGGCACCGGACTGCCGGCGAAGTCGAGGTCGTAGTCGTAACCCATGATGTTGACGACGACACCGGTCAGTCGCGCCGCGTCGTCGGCCATGTTCAGTTCACGGGCGAGTTGTTCACGGGAGAAGCGGCGATGACGCAGGGCACCGCGCATCTCGGCGGCGACGACTCGCACGAGGGCGCCGACCGTCATGTCGGCGGTGATGGTCAGTCGTAGCGGCAGAATGTTGGCGGTCATGCCGACGATGTGCCGCAGCCCGCCGTGACGACCGTTGGAGGCGAGGCCCACAGTGACGTTCTGCGTCCCGGTGACCCGGCCGGTGTAGGCGGCGACCGCACTCACGAGGACGGCGGTCCAGCTGGTGCGGTTGGCGGAGGCGAGCCGGCGCAGGCCGTCGAAGACGGCGACAGGCAGCGTCTCGCCGGTGTGCAGCCGGACGTCCGGCCCGTCGAGCACGGTCGGCGCCGGAGCGTCGGTGCGTCGGCGGATGAGCGCCCTGCTGCCGTCCGTGTCAGCATCGTCCGCGGTCGTGTCCACGGCACGGTCGGCGACCAGGTCCGCGAACCTGCCGGTCCAGTAGGCACGGTCGGCCTCATAGCGGTCCGAGCCGCGATAGGCCGCCTCGTCGGCTATGAGATCGCGCAAGGGCGCGACGGGCGGCTCGACCGCGGCATGACTCTCACCGCGCACGGCACGCCCGTACAGGTCGGCCACGGCACGGGCGAAGACGGCGCCGCCGAGGCCGTCGACAGCGATGTGGTGGAAGCGGACGTACCAGTAGTGCAGCCGGTGGCCGAGACGCAGCAGCGCGAAGTGGTGGTGCGGGGCATCGAGCCTGTCGACGGTGGCCATGTCGTCGGCCAGGTAACGCTCGGCCGCGGCGGCTGGATCCTCGGCGTCGGACAGGTCGACCAGACGGAGTCGGCTGGTTTCGGCCGGTGGGCGGCGGACGACCTGCTGACGGACCGTATCGCCGCTGGTGACGAACTCGACGTTGAGGCTGTCGCACAGAGTGACGGCCCGGTCGAGTGCTACGGCGAATAATCCCTCGTCGAGGTCGCCACGGATCTCGAAGCATTCCCCGATGTTGTATTTCGGGCTGTCCGGGTCGACCAGCTGCCCATACCAAATACCTTGCTGAGCCGGGGTCATTTCGAAGAGCTCTTCGGGAACCGTGCGTGATGAGACAGAGCCGTTTTCGTGCATGCCTGATCCACACCTTTGGGGAGAGTTTTCGGGGACGACGAAGAAGGCAGGACGAAACCGTCCAGCCGGTGCAGCACCGATTGCCGAAGGCGGACCGGTGAAAGCGAAGAGGAACGTCACCGAACCCGTCACTTCAGGCACTGCCGGGGCCCCTACGGGCACAGTCTCCCGGCAGGGGATCCGTTTTCTTCGCGCATTGAGGACGAACCACGAGGCAGTCCACCGATGGTTTACGAAAGCCGCATGAAGGTGCCATGAGCACTTACAGGCGACAGGTGACAGAATCGCCGACCATCCTGATCGATTTCTATCGAACGGGAGCGAAGTCGATCAGACAGGAGCGTCGGAACACCGCCCGGACCAGGGCGCCACACGGCACCCTCGATGGCCCGGACCCCGGCCTACTGTCCGACGTCGGCCTCCATCGCCCGCACCAGACTGGCAGGCCGCATATCGGTCCAGGCGCCTTCCACCGCATCCAGACACTCCTGACGCGACCCTTCCGGGCCATCCACGCGCCAGCCGCCCGGAATATCGATATGCGCGGGCCACAGCGAGTACTGACCCTCGCCGTTCACCAGCGTCACGAACCGTCCCGACTCGTCATCGAAAGGATTGATCACGATCGTCCCCACCTGTTTCTGACTCTTTCCACGACATGCTCATCAGTTATTTCGAGGCATGCTGCGCCGATCATTTTCCACAGCCACACCGCCGAGCCATCCGCCCCTCGCGGTGGATCGCGGCAACGTGGAGCGGAGATACGTTACGCCTCCGGATACCGGCGGTACACCGGCACCGAGCCGGGCTCCCCACTTCGCCCGTTCATGCCAATCACACATTAGAGGACCCTTGACGCCCGAAGACGCACATTCACCCCGTTACTCACGAGTACTCAAGCAGAAGGCAAAAGTAGAAAATCGCCTGAGACATATGCCAACCCGCCCTCTACGAAAACATCCGGCCACCCTATGTCCCCATTGTGCCTGTATCGCCAAATTCGACCCACACAAATCCGGATAACCGCCCGCGTGCGCCAGCGGACGCCGTGACACACAGAGATCGAATCGCGCTCCCATGCGCCGGGCGCGCGCCCGCCCACACCCGACACATCAAGCAAAGGCGATGCCCGTCGTCATGGTGAGGCCGACCGGATGGCCGGTCCATGACGTTCCGTCGCGCTCCTCGGCGCCCTTGGGGTGGGCGAGCCCGCGGCCGGCCCCGTGGTTCGACGGCAATGGCCGCACAGCGCACCGGACGGGCCGGCCGAAGGTCCGTCCCCTTCACTCGCCGGCGGGTGAGGATCTGGAGAACGACACGCGTGGCGCGACGCCTCGCCGTCATTCGTCTCTACCCTGCGCGAAGGGTGCGCCCCGCGGAACCGGAACTCGCCCAGGGCACGTTGATCGACCTGCCGGCTCTCGGACCGAACGTCGGATCAGCGGCCGGACTGCCCTTCGGGCGCCTCGGCGCACTCGAAGCGCCCATGGACATCAGTGCCGCGGCCACCGGGCGGGAGCCATCGGCGGGAGCCATCGGCGGGCTCGGCGGCGCGGCCTCCGGCGCCCTGCCTTCACCGCCTGGGGCAATTGGCTGGTACTGCCGCGCATCCGGCTGCCACTGACCCGCAATCCACGCCGCTGCGGAGAACCACCGGGCGACCAGGCGCAGGGGCAGGTGCCAGCCGCAAGACTCAACGAGTGGCCTGCCGCCGTTGACGTGCCTGGGAGCGTGGGGGCTCACCGAGAAGGGCACCCCTGTTCGAGCAGCCGCCGCTGGGAGAGGAGATAGCCCAGTTCGGCCCTGCTGCGGCTCCCCAGCGCTTCGGAGACCTTCCGGATGTGCGTGGAGACGGTGCGAGCGCTCACGCCCAGCCGTGACGCGATGGATTCGTCCGTGTGACCGGTCACCACCATGCGGAGCACGGTCCTGCGGACAGAGTTGGTGAGCAGGTCGGGGCGGTGCCGTTCGATACTGACCGAGACGGGCTCCGCGCGCTCCACGCATGATCGAACATCTTGGCGAGGAACTCGATCGCTCCCGGGTGCCGGAGGGCCAGCGCGCCACTCTTCCGCTCTGCGGTCCCGGGATGAAGGCGATCGATCGATCGCAGACGATGACACGCTCGAAGATCTCATCCACGGTGCGAACCTGGGCGCCTTCGGCGAGGACTTGTTCGATATAGGCCAAGGTGGGCGCGTGCGACCGTACGCTGTGCTGATAGAGGGTCCGCTGCCGCACACCTTTCCGCAGCAGAGCGAGATCGCGGGGCAGCGCCTCGGCGAGCAGCGCGGGCGACCGGCCGCCGTCGGGCTGCGCGGTCAGCAACTCCTCCTTGCAGGACCCGACGGCCTTCCGCAGCGCCTCACCGATCACCTCCTCACCGCTCAGGGACTCGATCGGCAGCTCCGCCCGCCGCTGCACCTTTCGATAGACGGCTTCCGCCGCGAGAAAGGATGAATGCAGGACTTCCAGGGATTTCCGGCGCTCTTCGATGTCGCGCTCGACATGACGCGCGAGTATCGATTCGGCGATTCCGGGGAACCGGCACGTACACATCCCGCCCGCCGGACAGCGGCCTCAGGAGCCCCGACCGGATGAGGCATCCGGGCACCTCGCCCGATACGGTCCCCGCCTCCAGGGCCTCCCGGTAGCGCTGCAGGCCACCCTCGCACAGCCGCACCTCAGTAAGTAGCGTTATGTCAGCTTTTGAAGTCATCTGCTCATCCTTCGTGTTGCCGCAATTCGTGGTCAGGACCACAGGCAGGCTCGCACCGCCGCCGGAATATGCGAAAGGATGACCGTGACGCAAACAATGCGCCCGAACAAAACAGAAGTGACAGCTTCCCCGAGCCGACTCGCAGGAACTCACCCGGGAAATTTCACAAACGGGAAACCCCGCCGCGAAACATGGCAACAATCACATCGATAAGGTGATGGTATGTATCGGACCGTCAGCGCTGCGCATACTTGCTTTCCAGAACTCACATGCCCCGCACAACGGGCACGAAAAGACTCGGCCTGGGGCTGATGCACGAAAAGCACAAACAGCACAATTCCCTATCCGGCCTTTTCTCCTCGAAAGCGACAGGGAAATGTCTCACGCTCTGAGACGGCCGGCACGATGGGCGCTCCGCACGCGGGCCGGGGCACCGCCTCAGTCCTGGGCGAGATCGTCCGGGGCCGACCTGGCGAGGTCGCTGAGGGTCGCGAGGGCCGGGAGAGGGTCTCCGCGGTCGGTGAAGCGAGGCCGAGACGAATCGCCTGCGGTCCGCGGTGGCGCCCGACGGAGAACGCTGCAGCCGGGGTCACCGCGATACCGTGCCGCGCCGCGGCGACGAAGGTGTCGGCGCGCCACGGCCGCGGCAGCTCCACCAGCGGTAGTACGAACCCGGGGCGCTGCGGGTGACGAAGCCACCAAGGTGGCGCTGCGCAATCTCCTGCCGCGCCGCGGCCTGCTGCTGCTTGGCCCGTACGAGTACCTGCACGGCACCGTCCGCCTGCCACTGGGCCATCGCCTCCAGCGGGAACCGCATCGGCGTCCAGCCACCCGAGCGCAGCGCCGCGGCCACCCGCCCGTCACGGCGGCGGGGCCACCGCGAACCCGAGGGACAGCCCAGGGGACAGCCGTTTGGACAGGCTGTCGACGAGGACCGTCCGCTCGGGCGCACGCGACGCGAGAGGTGGCAGGTCGTCCCGGAGGAAGGCCAGACACTGTCCTCGATCGCATGGATCCCGCACGTCAGCAGCACATCGGCCAAGCGGTCCAGCCTGCCCGCGGGCATGGTCAGCGACAGCGGATTGTGCAGGATGGGCTGTACGTAGACGGCGTGCAGCGGCCCGGCACGGTGCGCTTCCTCCACCGCCTCCGGAATGAGTCCGGCCTCGTCCATGGCAAGCGGCACGAGGGTGACGCCGAGCCGGGTGGCGATCGCCTTGAGCACGGGATACGTCAGCTCCTCGACGCCCAGCCGCGCACCCGGCCGAGTCAGCGTGGCGACGACCGCCGAGATCGCCTGGCGACCGCTCCCGGCGAACAGGATCCGCGCCGGATCGGGGCGCCAGCCGCCCGTGCGAGCAGATCCGCCGCGGCGTCGCGCGCGGTGGGGTACCGGCCGCTCCGACCGGACGCAGTGCCGACTCCAGACGGTCGGGGCGCAGCATCCTGCCAAGACCGGCCCCGAGCAGCCCGGCCTGCTCGGGCACCACCGGGTAGTTGAGCTCCAGGTCGACCCGGCTGTCGGCGGGCTCGGACAGCGCGGGAGCGGCGGTCGCGCCGGAATCGTCGCACACGAAGGTGCCGCGGCCCACATGGCCAACGGTGAAACCCCGGCGGGCGAGCTCCTGATAGACGCGGGTGGCCGTGGAATTGGCGATGCCGTACTGCCGGGCGAATTTCCGTTGAGCGGGGAGCCGTTCACCCGCCTTGAGCCGGCCCGCTCTGATCTCCTCCGCCACCGCATCGGCGACGCTCCGGTAGTCCTTCACGAACCTCACCTCCCGCACTCATCGCTCTTCGACTCACTCATCGACATCGAAGCACAGCATTGCACCGAGTTCAATATTCCGCATTGAACCGAGGAAAGGATTGACCTTATACTCAAATTGCTCCGATGGGCAGCTCCGCACGAGACGCGAAATGCACGGAGTGGACGACGGAACTGTCGGCCCGAGAACACCGAGAGGAAGGAACCCATCAGCCGGTGAACACCACGGCCCGCACGACTCCGAACCGGACCACTGCCCCGCTGTCCTTATCCGGCCCGGGCGAGTCCGCCTTTCTCCCGTACGAACAGAAAGCAGCGCGCAGCCATGGTTGAGCTGACCGGAGTACTGGGGGTCGCGATGGTGGCCCTGGGGATGGTGCTCACCCCGGCCCGAACATGATCTATCTCGTCTCCCGGGCATCACCCAGGGCCGGCGTGCCGGGGTCGTCTCCCTCGGCGGTGTCGCTCTGGGGTTCTTGGTCTACCTGCTGGCGACCAACCTGGGCCTGTCGGTGGTCTTCATCGCGGTACCCGAGCTCTACGTGGCGGTGAAACTGGCGGGCGCGGCGTACCTGGCCTATCTCGCCTGGACCGCGCTGAGGCCCGGGGGCGTCTCAGTCTTCGCTCCTCAGGACATGCCGCGCGACTCCCCGCGCAGGCTCTTCACGATGGGCCTGATGACGAATCTGCTCAACCCGAAGATCGCCATCATGTACCTCTCCCTCATCCCGCAGTTCATCAACCTGGAGTCGGGGCATGTGCTGTTCCAGGGATTGGTGCTCGGCTCCGTCCAGATCGCGGTGGCCCTTACCGTCAACCTGAGCATCGTCCTGGCCGCCGGATCCATCGCCCTCTTCCTTGCTCGCCGACCCTCCTGGCTCAAGGTGCAGCGCTACATGATGGGAACGGCCCTCGGCCTGCTCGCCGTCTCGGTCGCCATGGACACCTCGACACCGGCCAGTTCGAGCTGATCCCGCACGGCCATCGCGGTCAGACGTTCGGCGTGTTCTTGGAGTGAGCGGACGCTGACGTCGCCGTGGTTGAGTGCGTCGATGCCCTGGACCGCGGCGGCGAGGGCCTGGACCGTGGTGAGGCAGGGCACGGACCGGGCGACGGCCGCGGTGCGGATCTCGTAGCCGTCGAGACGGCCGCCGGTGCCGTAGGGGTGTTGACGATGAGGTCGACCTGCCCGTCGTGAATGAGCTGAACGATCGTCTTCTCACCGTTCGGCCCCTCCCCTTCGGACTGCTTGCGCACGATCGTGGCGTTGATGCCGTTGCGCTTGAGTACCTCGGCCGTACCGGAGGTCGCCATCAGCTCGAAACCATGCGCGACGAGCTCACGGGCCGGGAAGATCATCGAGCGCTTGTCCCGGTTGGCAACGGAGATGAACGCCCGGCCCTTGGTAGGCAACGGCCCATAAGCACCGGCCTGCGACTTCGCATACGCCGTACCGAAAACGGAGTCGATACCCATCACCTCGCCGGTGGAACGCATCTCCGGGCCCAGGACCGTATCGACACCGCGGCCATGAATGTCACGAAAACGCGACCACGGCATGACAGCCTCCTTGACCGAGATCGGCGCGTCCAGCGGCAGAGTCCCACCGTCACCGGCCTTCGGCAGCAGACCCTCCACACGCAGCTCCGCGACAGTCGCACCCAATGAGATACGGGCAGCAGCCTTGGCCAGCGGGACAGCCGTAGCCTTCGAGGTGAACGGGACAGTACGTGAAGCACGCGGATTGGCCTCCAGGACATAGAGAATGTCCCCGGACAACGCGAACTGAATGTTGATCAGCCCCGGACCCCGACACCCTGGCAATGGCCTCGGTCGAGGCACGCAGCCGCTTGATATCGAACCCGCCCAGCGTGATCGGCGGCAGAGCGCACGCCGAGTCACCGGAGTGGATACCCGCCTCCTCGATATGCTCCATGACACCACCGAGGTAAAGCTCGTGGCCATCAAAGAGCATCGACATCGATCTCGATCGCGTCGTCCAGGAACCGGTCCACCAGGACCGGCCGGGTCGGGCTGATCTCGGTGGACTCCGCAATGTACGAGGAGAGCCGGGTCTCGTCATACACGATCTCCATACCCCGCCCGCCCAGCACATACGACGGGCGCACCAGGACCGGGTAGCCGATCTCGTCGGCGATGGCCTTGGCACCGGCGAAAGTGGTGGCGGTGCCGTGCTTGGGTGCCGGCAGCCCGGCCTCGGCCAGTACACGACCGAAAGCACCACGGTCCTCCGCGGCATGGATCGCCTCCGGGAGGTCCCCACGATGGGCACACCGTTATCCTTCAACGCCTGGGAGAGACCGAGGGAGTCTGGCCGCCGAGCTGGACAATGACACCGGCGACCGGACCCGCGAGGGACTCGGCATGGACGATCTCCAGCACGTCCTCCAGCGTGAGCGGCTCGAAGTACAGCCGGTCGGAAGTGTCGTAGTCGGTAGAGACGGTCTCCGGATTGCAGTTGACCATCACCGTCTCGTAACCCGCGTCGCTCAGCGCGAACGAGGCATGGACACAGGAATAGTCGAACTCGATACCCTGCCCGATCCGGTTGGGGCCCGAGCCGAGGATGATCACAGCCGGCTTGGTACGCGTCGCGACCTCGGACTCCTCGTCGTAGGAGGAGTAAAAATACGGGTCTTCGCAGCGAACTCCGCGGCACACGTATCAACGGTCTTGTAGACCGGCCGGATACCAGCGCGTGACGGACCTCGCGCACAACATCCTCGCGCAGACCGCGGATCTCACCGATCTGAGCATCGGAGAACCCGTGCCGCTTGGCCTCACCGAGCAGATCGGGAACGAGCTTGTCCGCAGCGGCCAGCTCGTCCGCGATCTCCTTGATCAGGAACAACTGGTCCACGAACCAGGGGTCGATCTTCGTCGCGTCGAAGACCTCCTCCTGCGTCGCACCGGCCCGGATCGCCTGCATGACGGTGTTGATACGGCCGTCGGTCGGGCGGCCCGCTTCGGTGAGGAGTACCGCCTTGTCGCCGGGGTCGCCGGTGAAGGCGAACTGCGAGCCCTTCTTCTCCAGCGAACGCAGGGCCTTCTGCAGAGCCTCGGTAAAGTTCCGGCCGATCGCCATCGCCTCACCCACCGACTTCATGGTGGTGGTGAGGGTGGAGTCGGCGGACGGGAACTCTCGAAGGCGAAGCGCGGGGCCTTGACCACGACGTAGTCGAGCGTCGGCTCGAAGGAGGCCGGGGTCTTCTCGGTGATGTCGTTGGGGATCTCGTCGAGGGTGTAACCGACGGCGAGCTTCGCGGCGATCTTCGCGATCGGGAAGCCGGTGGCCTTCGACGCCAGAGCCGAGGAACGGGAGACACGCGGGTTCATCTCGATCACGATGACCCGGCCGTCAACCGGGTCAACAGCGAACTGGATATTGCAGCCACCGGTATCAACACCGACCTCACGGATGATCGCGATCCCGATATCCCGCAGCCGCTGATACTCACGGTCGGTCAACGTCATCGCCGGAGCGACCGTGATCGAGTCACCCGTATGAACGCCCATCGGGTCGAAATTCTCGATGGAGCAGACGACCACGACGTTGTCGTTCCGATCGCGCATCAGCTCCAGTTCGTACTCCTTCCAGCCGAGGATCGACTCCTCCAGGAGCACCTCGGTGGTCGGAAGAGCGTGAGTCCCTGGCCCGCGATCCGGCGCAGCTCCTCCTCGTCGTGCGCGAAGCCGGAACCGGCGCCGCCCATGGTGAAGGAGGGGCGGACCACGACGGGGTAGCCGCCGAGCGTATCGACGCCCTTGATGATGTCGTCCATCGTGTGGCAGATGACCGAGCGGGCGGACTCGCCGTAGCCGATCTTGGCCTTGACGGCCCCGACGACGCCCTTGAACAGCTCGCGGTCCTCCCCTTGTTGATCGCCTCGACGTTGGCACCGATCAGCTCGACCCCGTACTTCTCCAGCACCCGTTGTCGTGCATCGAGATCGCGGTGTTCAAAGCGGTCTGGCCACCGAGCGTCGGCAGTAACGCGTCAGGACGCTCCCTCGCAATGATCTTCTCGACGAACTCCGGGTGATCGGCTCGACATACGTGGCGTCCGCGATCTCCGGATCAGTCATGATCGTCGCCGGGTTCGAGTTCACCAGGATGACCCGCAGGCCCTCGGCCTTCAACACCCGGCAGGCCTGGGTACCGGAATAGTCGAACTCGGCGGCCTGCCCGATAACGATCGGGCCGGAGCCGATGACCATAACGGACTGGATATCGGAGCGCTTAGGCACGCTGGCCCTCCATCAGGGAAACGAAACGGTCGAAGAGATAGGCGGCGTCATGCGGGCCGGCAGCTGCTTCGGGGTGGTACTGGACGCTGAACGCCGGCCGATCCAGGAGCTGAAGCCCCTCCACCACCTGATCGTTCAGGCAGACATGCGACACCTCCGCACGGCCGAAACGCGTCTCCGACACCCTGTCCAGCGGGGCATCCACAGCAAAACCATGGTTGTGCGCCGTGACCTCCACCTTCCCCGACGTACGGTCCTGCACCGGCTGATTGATCCCCGGTGCCCATACTTCAGCTTGTACGTACCAAAACCGAGCGCACGGCCCAGGATCTGATTCCCGAAACAGATACCGAACAACGGAGTCCCACGCTCCAGAACACCCTGCATGACAGAAACCGGATGATCAGCGGTGGACGGGTCACCGGGCCCATTGGAAAAGAACACACCATCCGGCTTCACGGCATACACCTCCTCCAGCGTGGCAGTGGCAGGCAGAACATGCACCTCGATGCCACGCTCCGCCATCCGATGCGGCGTCATCCCCTTGATACCGAGGTCGATCACGGCGACCGTGAACCTCTTGGTCCCGGCCGCGGGCACGACGTAGCCCTCCTTGGTCGCGACCTCAGCGGAAAGGTCAGCGCCCACCATCTCCGGCACCTCCTGCACACGCGCCAGCAATACAGCCTCATCGGCCAGCGCGTAGCCCGAGAAGATCCCCACACGCATCGCACCCCGCTCCCGCAGATGACGAGTCAGCGCACGGGTGTCGACACCACTGATCCCGACAACGCCCTGGCTCACGAGCTCCTCATCCAGCGAGCGCCGGGAGCGCCAGCTGGAGGGCGTCCGGGCAGGATCGCGTACGACGAATCCAGCGACCCAGATCTGCTTGGACTCCGGATCCTCGTCGTTCACACCCGTGTTGCCAATGTGCGGCGCGGTCATCACGACGACCTGACGGTGATACGACGGATCAGTGAGGGTCTCCTGATAGCCGGTCATGCCAGTGTTGAACACCGCCTCGCCGAAGGTCTCCCCACGGCCCCATAGGCACGGCCGCGGAAGGAGCGGCCGTCCTCCAGGACGAGTACGGCGGGAGGCTCTGTTCTGCTGCTGCCCGTCATCGGTCCAGTCCGCAGACCACGCGTGCCCCAAGCACCGGGATGCACTCCAGCCGGAACTGGGCTGCCGTCCTGAGAATGGCCTTCTCCACGTCGCCGCTCGATCCGCCGCGGAACCGGAACCGGGCGCCCACGTGCTCGTACCCGCCCGCGCGCGGACCACTGGCCCACGGCCGGGATCACGGACGCGTAGGGGCCCTCATCGGGGCCGGCGGTTCGGGAGTTCCCAGGCCGTCACGCGGCAGGGGCCGGTACGGGTGAGGGCACCAGCAGCCAGCCCCGTACGCCATTCATCCGGTACGGGAGTTCCGGGCGCCGGCCCAGCTGGACGTCGGCGGCGGCGCGGGCGAGGTCGATACCGTGCACCTCCCGCCAGACGAACGGGATCTCTGCCCCGCCGACCCGGTATCCCGCCTCCAGGAACTGGATCGAGGGCGAGCCGTCAGCGGAGGTACCGACGAACGCCTCCAGGTGGAAGACCCACGGTTCCGGGCCGAGCGCTCGCGCGACTCGGGCCGTGAATTCCGAGAGCGGGCTGAGGAGATCGGGGTCGTCGATCTCGACCGAGCCGAGCGCCTCGCCCTGGGTGAAGTCCACGCAGGTGTTGACGTACCGGGAGGCTCGCCAGGGGCCCAGTTCCTCGCCGGTCCACAGACCGTCGATGTGGAAGACCGGGTCGGCGCAGAACCCCTGGACCAGTCGCGGTTCCGGGGCGAGGTGCGCAGCAGCGGCAGGCCCGCCTCGGAGTCGAGGCGTACGACACCGCGGCTGGCGGTACCCCGGCGCGGCTTGACCACGACCGGCCATCCGTGGTGTTCGGCGAACGCCAGGACGGCCGCCTCGTCGGGGCGTCCGCGAAGGCGGGGCCGGTATGCCCGCGTCGGCGGTCACCTGGTTCATGGTGAGCTTGTCGCGGAAGCGGGCCAGGGGCCGGCCGTCTGGCCGGCGCAGCCAGCCGCTCGCGGACGAGTGCGGCGGTGTCGAGGTCACCCTCGTTGAGGGCCACCACGCGTTCGGGCACACCGAAGTGGGTGCGCAGCTCGGTCACCGCGCGCCAGACCGCGTCGAGGTCGTCGGTGGCCAGGACGGTACGGGCGGCTGCCGCGCCGCCGGGCACCGAGTCGAGCGCCAGTTCCGTGGTCACGTAGGTGACCCGGTGGGCGCGGTGGTCGAGGTAGTCCTCGTAGTGGGCGTGCCGGTCGCGCCAGCGGTGGATGACGACGATGTGATTACTCATGCCTGATCGGCTCCGGCTGCCGACATGTCCCGGACCCGGCCCACCGCGAAGGTGGCGGAGACCACTGCGGCACGGGCCGAGCCGAGTGCGCCACGCGCCGCGTCCAGGTCGCCGTCCGGGAGCTGGCCCACGATGTCGGTGGCGCAGTCGATCAGGTGCAGCGCGGCGCGGGCGAGGGGCTGCTCGCTGCTGTACCGCTCCTCGACCAGTTGACGGACGGTGTGCAACTGGTCGACGGGGTCCGGCAGGGACCCCTCCGCCAGAACGGGGTAAGTGATCGTGTTCATGGGTGAGTCCATCCCAGGAGACAGGAGGCAGAAGGCAGGAGGCAGAAGGCAGAAGGCGATCAGGATGCTGATGCCGTGCCTGGGGGCCGGGCATCCGGACGGCGGGGACCACCGCTGAGATGCCCGGCCGCCCGGGCAACGCACCGGGAAGAGAGCGGCCTGTGGGGCTGTCGGGCCCCTTTCAGCTCGTCTTGAAGCGGATGCGGTCGTTGGTCGCCTCGCACTTGGCCACGGCGTCGTCCGCGTCGCGCCCGGAGGCGATGACGTACCCGGAGACGCAGTCGGCGACGGTCAGCAGCGGGGCACGGTCTCGCCGACGCTCTTGCCGATCACCGCCGCCACCTCCGTATCCACGAACTCGTCCAGGTACGGCAGGAAGACGTACTGCTTCTCGTCCCTGGGGACATGGCGGATCGCGTCGGCCGCGTCGTCGTCGACCTCGATCGCGTCGATGGTGCCCGGCTCGGGGTGAAGAACCGGACCGCGGCGCCGCCAGCGCTCGGGCGAGGTCTGCGGCAGTTCGTCGATGCCGAGCGGGACCGTGAGGAACATGCGGTTGAGGTTGAGCCCGAAGGCGCGGCGAACCAGCTCGGCGCGCCGCTGCCGGCCAGCCGGGCGTGTGATTCGAGGACGCGCGGGCCCTTCGGGGTGAGGACGAACTCGCTGTGCGAGGGCCCTTCGGTGAGACCTACGGCGTCGAGCAACTTCGGTGTGAGTTCACGGAGTTCGGCCAGCCAGGGAGCAGCGTAACGGCTGGGGTGCTGACCTCCCACTCGACGTACCGCTCGTTCATGCGGTACTCGGAATAGCCGATGGTGAGGTGGCGGCCCGCGTGCGAAGGAGTCGACGCTGACGACGGGGCCGTCGAGGTACTCCTCGGCGATGACGGTCGAGATGTCCGCCTCCTGGAGCGCTTGCCAGGCTTTCGCGGCGTCCTCGGGTCCGTCCACGGGGTGGATGTGCAGACTGGCGACGCCGTCCACCGGCTTGACGATGATCCGGTCACCGACCTCGGCCCGGAACGCCGCGATCTCGTCGGCGCTGTGCACTAAGCGGTAGCGCACGGGGCTCACGCCGTGCTGGTCCAGCAGCTGCCGGGTGAGCGCCTTGTCCTGAGGGCGCGGGCGGTGGCCTCGGTGACTCCGGCAGACCGAGCGCGTCCGCGACGAAGCCGGTGGACTCGGCGGCCGGTTCGGTGGTGGTGAGGACACGGTCGAACGGGCGCTGGTCGTGCAGCGGCTTCAGGAGGTCCAGGATGGCCTGGCCGTCTGCGATGGGGCCGTGGATGATGCGCTCGCAGTGCTGGGCGACGGACACGTCGTAGGAGCCCTCCTCATGGACGAGGACGACGTCGATGCCGAGTTCCTTGGCTCCCGCGACCGGTGCCGGCCGGCCGCCGATGACTGCCACGCGGTACTTGCCCATGGGATTCCCTTCGAAGTGGTGTGCGGTGGATGAGCGGGTGGGACGGAGGTGGTGGTCAGGCGGCGTAGCAGCGGCGCAGCCAGCGGGCCGTCGTGTGCGGGTGCGGCGTGAACGCCTTGCGGCGGTGCAGCACGCGGAGGTTGTCGAAGATCATGAAGTCGCCCGGCCGCAGCACCAGATCGGCCGACGGCATGTCCAGCAGGACCTCGCGCCATCGCTCCAGCGCCTGCTGGGCGGCGGGGTGAGGCCGGCCGTGGTCCCCGGTCGTAGCGGGCGCGGTGACGGCCGTCCGGACCGGACTCCAGGACCGGGGTCTTCACCAGCGGGCCGATCGCCTCCCGTCGTTGGAGTCGGGTGCGCCGACCTCGAACTCCGGTGCCGCGAGGGCGGATCTGGTCTGCTCGTCGAGCCGTACGACGACGTCGTCGAGGGCCGCGACCTCGGTGGGGATCCGCTCCTCGTTGCGTATGGCGAAGAAGGTGAGGTAGGGCGGGGTGTAGAGCCGGGGGTCGGATCCGGGCGGGCCGAACGGCTGGTGCGGGTTGTCGGAGTGCCAGAAGAACTCCGAGTCGGCCCCAGGAGCTGGTGATTCCCGAGGCCGCCGGGTTGGGCACCACGTTGCGGATGAGCCGGCCGTCGTTCTCGTAACTGACGGCGAACGGCGTGCACCCGAGGAGGCGTATCAGTCCCAGGTGGATCGCGTTGGTCACGGCGAGTTCGCTCTCGTCGGCGAATCCGCTGACCGGGGTGGCGGGAAATCCTGGGTGGGCAGGTTGGACAGAAGCAACACGTGGGAGCCCGCTGCCGTGAACACCTGGCTGCCCTGGAGGATGTCACCGGGCAGATGGCGCCGCAGCGCGTACGCGCCGATACCGCCGAGTATGGCGTCGTCGAGGTCGGAATCGAGGCTGCTCTCCGATACCCGGGCCGAGATCTCCTTGCGCAACAGGTCCCGGGCGCTGTCCTCGACTCGGTACCGGGCGAACTGGAGCAAGCTGGTCATCGTCTGTCTCCGTTAGGTCGGTTGTACGCCCTCGTTGCATCGCTCAGCGAGCCGGTGACGGGGCTGGCGCGTTCCAGTACGTGTCCGCATGCCGGTTCCAACGGCGTGTGAGGGTCGTTGACGAGTCGGCTCAGCAGTCCGACAGGCGTCACGACGAGGTAGTAAGCGATGAGGAGCAGGAAGGTACGCATGAACGTTCGTTCCGTTTCTCGTGGCGGCGGAGTGCTCGTGGCGACACGGAGGGGACCGGCCAGGGAGCCTCAGTCCAGGGAATTTCGTCGCGCCAGTCGGACGCTTCCGTCCACTCGGGCTGGTCGCTCTTCTCCAGCAGGAAGTTGCCGAGCGCCAGCATGTCGATGTCGGTCCGCATGAAGCAGGTGTAGGCCTCCTGCGGGGAGTTGACGATCGGCTCGCCCCGTACGTTGAAGGAGGTGTTGACCAGCACCGGGCAGCCGGTGAGGGACTTGAAAGCGGTCAGCAGCCGGTGGTAGGCGGGGTTGCTGTGGTCGGTCACCGTCTGCACGCGCGCCGAGTGGTCGACGTGGGTGACTGCGGGGATGGTGGAGCGCCGCACCTTCAGCAGATCGAGCCCGGAGGCTCCGCCGTCCTGGGCCTCCAGGCGCTGGGCGGCGGCGACTGGGAGACCACCAGCATGTACGGGCTCTCCTGCGGCAGGTCGAAGTAGTCCTTGGCGTCCTCCGCCAGGACAGCCGGCGCGAACGGGCGGAAGGACTCCCGGAACTTGATCTTGAGGTTCATCGCCGACTGCATGTCCGGGTTGCGCGGGTCCCCGATGATGGACCGGGCACCGAGCGCCCGGGGCCCGAACTCCATGCGCCCCTGGAACCAGCCGACGATCTTCCCTCGGCCAGCCCGTCCGCGACCCGCGCGGCCAGGGTGTCGCTCTCCAGCCGCCGGTACGGGATGGAGCGCGCGTCCAGGTAGGCGGCGATCTCCTCGTCACCGTAGGCGGGCCCGAGCAGGGAGCCACTCATCGCGTCGTGCCCCGTACTCACATGGTCGCGCCGCGCCCTCTGCATCGCGACGGCCTGGGCGGCTCCGAGGGCTCCCCTGCGTCACCGGCGGCGGGCTGAATCCAGACCTCGTCGAAGATCCCGGCGTCGATCACCTTGCCGTTGGCCACACAGTTGAGTGCGACGCCGCCGGCCAGGCAGAGCCGGGACTCCCCGTACGCTCGCGCGCTGTCCTGGCCAGCCGGATCACCGCCTCCTCGGTCACCTCCTGCACCGAGGCCGCCAGATCGAACTCCCTTTCCGTGAGCGGGGTTTCGGAAGTACGCCGCGGTCCGCCGAAGAGCTTCTCGAAGCCGCGTCCGGTCATCACCTGGCCGCGCAGGTACTCGAAGTAGCGCATGTCCAGGCGGAAGGAGCCGTCGGGTTTGAGGTCGATGAGCTCTTCCCGGATGAGGCGGGCGTAGCGCGGCTTGCCGTAGGGCGCGAGGCCCATCAGCTTGTACTCGCCCGAGTCGACCTTGAACCCGCAGAAATAGGTGAACGCGGAGTACAGCAGGCCGAGCGAGTGGGGAACCGCAACTCGGACACGGGCTGCAGGTCGGTGCCCCGGCCGTGCCACAGAGTGGTCGTGGCCCATTCGCCGACGCCGTCGATGCAGAGCACGGCCGCGGACTCGTAGGGGCTCGGGAAGAAGGCGGACACCGCGTGCGACTCGTGGTGGCGGCGTACCGAGAGTTCGGGCACCGGCCTCGCCCCAGCGCGGCGAGTTCGGTGCGCACTGTGTCGTCGGTGCGCAGCTTGCCGCCCGTCCGAGCCAGGCGGGCAGGGTGTCGCGGAAGGAGGCGAAGCCGGTGGGCGCGGCGCCCGCGAGGGTCGCCAGCACCCGGCGGAACTTCAGCCGGGGTCCTCGTAGTAGGCGACGGCGGAGACGTCGTCCAGGCTCACCCTGCTCGTCGAGGCAGTACTCGATCGCGCGGGAGGGAACGAGGGTCGTGCCGCCGCCTGGTGAAACGTTCCTCTTGGGCTGCGGCAACGGGCACGCCGTCGGCGATCAGCGCGGCGGCGCTGTCGTGGTAGAAGGCCGAGACTCCGAGAATGAGGTCAGACACCGCTGCGTTCCTCCGGCTGGGATCGGAATCGGGATCGAGGTTGGGGTCGAGGCTGGGATCGGGACCATGTCGGCGGGTGGCCGGGTGATGCGTCATTACGCCGCAGGGACGGGGGCCGGCCGGATGCGGGGCAGGGCGCGGCATCGCGGACCTCACCGGCGCCGGCCGGAGAAGCGGCTGCGGCGGGCGGCGAACCGCGCCCTGACGCCCCTCGGCGGGTTGAGCGAGCGGTAGCCCACACGCACCCGGCCCCACATCGGCCCGGCCACCGGGTCCCGGTGCATCGGGCAGCGAGGCCAGCAGGGTGTCCACGGCATCGGCCGCCCAGGCGGAGTGCCCGGTGGCGACGTTGTCGATGGTGTTGTGGATGTCCACGAAGCGGGTGCTGAAGCCGTACGCCTTCAGAGCCAGCCGCGCCCGGCGATAGGTGCCGCCGACTCCCGACAGCTCCATGGCCAGGTTCAGCCCCAGGACCTCCGGCAGGAAGGTCTGCGGGAAGCGCCCACGCACAGCCAGTACACCGGCAGCTCGAGGGACTCCTCGCGGAATCCGGCCCACTGCGCGAACGCGGCGGAGGCCGTAGGCGGCAGCTCCACGCCCATCTCCTTGAGCACGTCGCGGTAGATGAGCGGATGGTTCAAGGGCGGCTCACCATTGCCGAGTTCGTCCCAGTACGTCTCGAAGAGGAGTGACCGATCGCGGACGAGGCCTGCTCGTAGTCGGTGAACCCCTGGAGCCAGCTGCCGTCGATCAGCGTCAGCGGCGCCGTCTGCAGGGTGTCGTCGACGACCGCCTCCTTCGAGGGAAGGGGTATCGCCGCGTTCTCCTCGAACTCCGCGCCGTGCCGGTCGTGCTGGGCCTGCAGCCAGGGCCGCAGCCCTCGTGGCCCCAGCGCTCGGGTAACGGCATCGTCGTACGGTCCATGCCGTGCCCGGAGCGCGCGAGCCAGCTGGCCACGTAGTCCAGGGCCCAGGGCGCAGGGCCGGGGTGTCGGTACGGTTCATCAGCAGGTGGTACGCCTCGCGCAGCCCGGACGGCGTGTGCCCCGGGAGCGCGCCCCGCCCGCAGGGCTCCGGCGACGGCCTCCAGGGTGTCCCCGGGCCTGCCGTGGCCGCGCTTTCCGGCGAGCCGGCCCGTACGGACTTCGACTCCGAGGTCTCCGGCTCCGCGGCGTCCGCAGGTATCGCGGGCAGCGAGTCGATCCACCGGCGCAGGACCGTCAGATCCTCCGGCGAGAAGACCCGGAACATCGGTCCGCGCACGCCGACCAGCCCCCGTACCAGCGAACTGGCCCCGGAACGACCGGGCTTGACCAGCTTGCTGCGCGCCAGGACGTCGAGCAGCGGCCCCGGGTCGGTCCGGCACTCCGCCAGCCAGCCGGACAGGGACTTGCCCTCCAGCATGAACCGGTGGTGGTAGACGGCGCCTTCACGCGACCGCAGCCGGATCAGCTCGGCCATGTCGAACGCGGGGTCCCCGGCCGCCACGAGCTCCGCGTGGAGCGCCTCGGACCAGTCACGGAGACCGGCCAGCATCCAGCGGAAGCCGGAGCGCACCGCGTCGGCACCCGCTCACTCTCCTTCTCGACCAGCGCGTCCACTGCGGCGCGGCACTGCTCGACGGGTAAGGGCCCTTCGGGGTCACGTTTCCTGCCCGGGTCGACGGTGGCCCAGTCCGCCTCGGTCGGCAGCACCTCCTGGACCAGCTCCAGTGCGGGCAGCAGCCCGACGGCGCGCAGGCAGAGGTCGGCGCCGAGGATCTCACCCGGAAGTCGTCGGGTCGCCGGCTCATCGCCAGGAGCAGTGCCGGCAGGCGGAACGCTCCGTCCGTGATGCGCTGATCGCCGGTGAGCCGTACGGCCGGTGCCGCGTTCTCGGCGAGCCGCAACCGGCGCAGCAGCTCGAGGTAGGCACTGCCCGGGAGGCCGCGGGTGGCCCGCGCCCACGTCGGATGCGTACAGGGCGAGAATGCGCAGCACCAGGGGTCGTCGGCGTTCCCGGGGCGCTGAGCCACTGCAGCCAGGCGCCGGACATGAGGGCCAGCGGAGCGCAGCCGAGGACGGCCCGGCGGACGAGCACCTGGCGGTGCCCGGCGGGAAGGTCCGCTGCCCCTTCCCCTCGGCACGGACGAGAGCGAGATAGCGCTGGCGCTCACCGGCACCCAGTCGGCGGCCTGCCGAACGAGGGCGTCGAGCGAGGCGTCGTCCGTGGCCGCGGCATAGCGTCGAAGTACGGTCCGTACCTCCTCGACGAACCTGCCCTCGGGAAGGAACGCTTCCGGGTCCGTCGCGTACACGTACACGGTCCGTGCGGAGCCGCCGTCCCCGGCAGCCCGTTCGGAGGGCCCGCCAGGTGCTCTTCGGGCAGCGTGGCCGTGGCAGCTGCCTGTTGGCTGTGCATCGTTCCCTCTCTCCGTCTCTCCCGCGTGGTGGAGCACCCGGGCCTGTGCGGTGCGCGTGCGGTCAGAACATGGGGTAGATGGAAGCGTCGTTCTTTGCCTTCCGCTTACGCCGGAACACTTTCGCGACAAATTTCCGTACGAACGACATGGCTGATAGCCCTCTCATGCGTAAAGGCGTATTGGGCTGAACCGGTCAGGAAAGCCCGAGGGATTCGGCGAGCAGGCCGGAGACGATTTCCGTACCGTGGTCGGTGAAATGCGCACGGTCGACGTAGAGCCAGTCGTTCTCAGTCACGGACTCGGCGAGCACCGGGCTCATGTCCAGGAAACGCACGTCCTGCGCCTCACAGGCGACCCGGAGCGCTTCGGCGTACCTACGGCCCGCCTCCAGCGTGGCGATGTCGCCGTACAGCTCCCAGAAGTTGGAGATCTCGTCGAGCTCACCGAAGATCGCCTTCTCCTCGGGCGAGCACGACTCCCGGACCCAGGTCGCCAACGGCTGCAGTACGTAGGTGATGCGCGCGCCGGTCGGCCCGGCCAGCAGGCGGAGCGCGGCGAGGTGGCGGGTGGTCAGGTCGACGGCGTACGCGATCCGGTCCGCGAGCGGGGCACCACATGGCTCTCGTCCCCGGCAGCTCCGGGGCGCCGGCCGAAGCCCGCTTGGACTTGCGGTGAGAGGCGCGCAGCTCCTCCATCTGGTCGAAGTACTCACCACAGTTGAAGAATCCGCCGTGGTCACCTCGTTGGGCGTCCGGCAGCCGGCTGAGCGCCAGATCGTTCAGGCCGGAGACCACGACGATCTCGTCCACCTCGGGGACCAGCTCCCGGTGCATCAGGAACAGCAGCAGCTCCTGCATCGAGTTGTGGCTGCGTCCGGCGAAGTTGAGCCAGGGGACGGAGGGCGCGTACCGGGTCCACAGGCGTGACGCCACGGTGGCGGCGTCACTGGTCGCTCCGATCCCGAACGGGGTGGAACTGCCGGCCAGCAGACGGACCGGGCCCTTCGGCGGATTCGCCACCGATCCCTGCTCGTCGGCACCGTGGGAAACCCTGAATCCAAGCCGATCAGTATTCACGGTACCGGAATGGAAATCTGCCCGGTGGAAATACATCAGGTAAGGCAGATACCGGGTTTCCGCACGGTCGTCGAAGTCGTCGTACCGCAGCATCTGCGGGGTCAGGAGTTCACGCTGGGATTTCACGGGCAGGACGCTCCTCGATTCAGGATTCGCTCTTCCGATGGGCATATCTCGGCGCCGTACGTGACGAGCTTTGCCGGTAGGCGGCCCCGACTGAAGGAACCCGGGGTCGGGAACGCGCAACGCGAGTTCCGGAAGGGGGACAAAGGAGGCCGAACAAGTTGGATTCACCCATTTGCGGTGATCAGCGGCGAGGTGCTGTGACCGCGGCTGTTGATCGCGCTGACGGTCACGTGCGGACGGTCGCCGTTGGGCAAGTCAGCACATCGAGACGTTGACGGGCCGGCCCCGGCCCGCACTCGCTCGACCGACCACAGAGAGCCCGGCCGGACGTGCAGTCCGTAAAGTCAGCATTGGGTCAGCATTCGCCCCGCCCGCAGACGGTTGCACCGGACGACATATACACATTGGCTGTCCTCCCTGAGATATTCGCTGACCTGGCAGAATGCGGCCCTGGAGCCGATCCGGCAGACCGAGGAGCCGCCCCATGTTCTATTACATGCTCAAGTACGTCCTGCTGGGCCGCTGCTGCGGCTGTTGTTCCGGCCCCGCATCGAGGGACTCGATCACATTCCCGATGACGGTGCAGCGATCGTCGCGGGCAATCATCTGTCGTTCTCGGATCACTTCCTGATGCCCTCGATCATCAAGCGGCGCATCACGTTTCTCGCCAAGGCCGAATACTTCACCGGCCCCGGTCTCAAGGGCCGGCTGACCGCCGCCTTCTTCCGCAGCGCTGGGCAGATTCCGGTGGACCGGTCGGGCAAGGATGCGGGCCAGGCAGCGATCCGTGAGGGCCTCGGAGTACTGGCCAAGGGCGAGCTGCTGGGGATCTATCCGGAGGGGACCCGCTCGCACGACGGGCGACTGTACAAGGGCAAGGTCGGGGTCGCGGTGATGGCGATCAGGGCGCAGGTCCCCGTCGTTCCGTGCGCGATGGTCGGCACCTTCGAGATCCAGCCCCGGGCAGACCGTGCCGCGGATCAAGCGGGTGGCGATCCGCTTCGGCGAGCCGCTGGACTTCTCTCGCTACGCGGGCATGGACGACCAGAAGGCTGCGATCCGGGCCGTCACCGACGAGATCATGTACGCGATCCTCGGGCTCTCGGGCCAGGAGTACGTCGATGAGTACGCGGCGAAGGTGAAGGCCGCGCAGGCCCAGCAGCCGAGGAAGTTCCCCGGGCTGCGACGCTGAGGGCGAATCCGCGGACGGCGAACTCCCGTGGCCCCGCGCACCGGCCCCTACCGTTTCCCTCATGAGCAAGGGAAGCGCATGGGTTCTTGGAGCAACAGGCCAGATCGGGCGTGCCGCGGTGCGGGCGCTCGCTGAGGACGGGTGGGAGGTGACCGCCGCCTCACGCAGAGGTGGCCGGGACGACCGGTGGGACGGTTCGGTGCGCGCGGTGGCCGTTGACCGGGACGAGGACGGGGCCCTCGAGGCCGCGTTGGGCGACAACTGTGACGTGCTGGTCGACATGGTGGCGTTCGGCAGGGCCCATGCCCGGCAGCTGACGGGCTGGCCGGCCGGGTCGGATCGGCGGTCGTCATCTCCAGCGGTGCGGTGTACGAGGACGACCACGGGCGCGGCTTCGACACCCAGGAGGAGCCGGACGGCGCGCCGCAGTACCCAGTGCCGATTCCGGAGACTCAACGCACGGTGACGCCCGGGGACACGACCTACGCGACACGGAAGGTCCAGCTTGAACAGGACCTGCTCGCGGCCGGCGATGTGCTTCCGGCGACGCTGCTGCGGGCGGGCGCGGTGCACGGCGAGTACTGCGGCGCGCCGCGCGAGCTGTACTTCGTCAAACGCCTGCTGGACGGGCGCAGGCGTCGGGTGCTCGCGTACGACGGGATGTGCCGCTTCCATCCGGCCCATGTCTCCAACCTGGCCGAGCTCATCCGGCTGGCCGCGCTGCGGCCGGCTTCACGGGTGCTCAACGCCGGCGACCCGCAGGCGCCGACCATCGCGGAGATCGGCGCGGCCATCGACGACGTGTTCGGCCTGCAGACCGAAACCGTGCTGGTGGCGGGGCGCCGCCGGGGCCGTGTCGGCGCGACGCCGTGGAGTCTGCCTCATCCAGTCGTCTACGACATGACGGCCGCGGAGCGGAGCTCGGCTACCGGCCGGTGACGGGCTATGTGGAATCGCTCCCCAGCACCGTCGAGTGGCTCGCATCCCAGCTGCGCGGACAGGGTGGACGCAGGCCTTCCCAAGATGCTGCGGAACTACGGCGAAACCCTCTTCGACTACGCGACGGAGGACGACTGGCTGGAACGGTCCGACCGGAAGGCCTGAGCGGCTGAGTCGGCGGGAACGGGCAGCCGGCCGGGTCTCGGCCGCCCGTTCTCGGTGGCTCAGGTGCTGATCACGGCTTCGGTGTGGCGTGCGGGTGCACGTCACATCGCGCCGGTCGGTCTTCCGGTGAGCAGGTAGGTGTCCACCCGCTCGTTCACGCACGGGTTGACCAGACCCGTGACACCGTGCGAGCCGGCGCCCTTCTCGGTGATGAGACGGGAGCCCTTGAACCGCTTGTGCAGCTCGACAGCGCCCTCGTACGGAGTGGCTGCGTCGCGCTCGGACTGCACGATCAGCACCGGCGGCAGGCCCTTGCCGGCGTGGATGTCGAGCGGTGTCTGCTGCTCTGCCTGCCAGGTCGCACAGGGCAGGTTCATCCAGGCGTTGGCCCAGGTCATGAACGGGTGGTCCTTGTGCAGCCGGCTGTTGTCGCGATCCCATTTCTTCCAGCTGGTGGGCCACTTGGCGTCCGCGCACTCGACCGCCGTGTACACGGCGTTGCTGTTCTCCGTGGAGATGTTGCCCGCGGTGTCCGACATATCGGGTGCCGCCGCATCGATCAGCGCCTGGGTGTCGCCGCCGAGGTAGTCGCTCCATATCTGCGCAGTGGGTGCCCAGGCGGAGTCGTAGTACGGCGCGCCCTGGAAGAAGCCGATGAGTTCGGCGGGGCCGACGACGCCGTCGAGCGGCGCCTTCTTGGCGGCCGCGCGCAGCTTCAGCCAGGCCTGTTCGACCTTCCGGGTGTGTCACCGATCTGGTAGACGGCGTCGTTCTTCGCGACCCACGCCTTCCAGTCGTTCCAGCGGGTCTGGAAGGCGACGTCCTGATTGAGGTTGGCCTCGTACCAGATGTTTTCCTTCGCCGGGTTGACCACGCTGTCGACGACCATGCGGCGTACATGCGACGGGAAGAGAGTGCCGTAGACCGCGCCCAGATAGGTGCCGTAGGAGACGCCCAGGAAGTTGAGCTTCTTCTCGCCGAGTGCGGCCCGGATGACGTCCAGGTCGCGAACGGTGTTGAGGGTGGTCATATGCGGCAGCATGTCGCCGCTGTGTTCGGCGCAGCCATCCGCGTATTCGGCGGCGAGCTTGCGCTGAACGCGCTTGTCGGCCTCGCTGCCGGGCACCGGGTCGGCCTTCGGTGCCTTCACGAACTCCTGCGGGTCGATGCAGGAGATCGGCGCCGAGTGGCCGACGCCGCGCGGCTCGAAGCCGACGAAGTCGTAGGCATCCGCGGCCTTCTCCCAGATCGGGTTCTTGGTCACGACACGCTTGGGGAACGCCATGCCGGAGCCGCCGGGGCCTCCGGGTTGTACAGCAGTGCGCCCTGGCGCTCGCTCTTGGTGCCCGTGCTGACGTGCCGGTCGACGGCGAGCCGGATCTGTTTGCCGTCCGGCTTCGCGTAGTCGAGCGGTACGGTCACCCAGCCGCACTGAATGGGTGCGGATATCGCCCAGTCCGCCGGGCAGTCTGCCCAGTCGATGCCGGTTTTGGCCGCCCGTGCCGCGGCCTGCTGGACGCCCCGCGCTTCCGGTACTCCGTGGTGTCGGCCGTCGGCACTCGCTGCCGGCGCGGCCATCGCGCCCGCTATGAGCGTGCCCGCGATCAGAGCGCCGGCCGAACCGAGCACTGCTGTGCGTCTCAAGTGGAACCTCCCCTGTGTGACGTGCCCGTCGGCGGCGCCGTTGATCACTACGTCCAGCGGATCCTTTCGTCTGTGGGGCTGCCGAGAACAGGGCGTACGTACGTTTCTTTACCGAACCAATAACCGGTGATCACAGTCCCGCTGAGCGAACCGGGGCGCGGCGGGCTGTTCACGGCCCTCACTGGACGTGGCCCAGGGCCTCGTCCAGCAGCCCACGCAGCAGGCGGGCGTCGGCGGCCACCGCGGTCACCAGCACCGCGGGACCGGCCAGCGGGGTGAGTACCGCGGTCGGACCGAGCAGCCGCCGCTGAGGGCAGGCGTCCTCGAAGGCCTGGTCCACTACGAGGAGCTGGCCGACGGCCCGGTGGCCGCCCAGCACGGCTGCGCCGTCCCATCCGCCGGGCGCCCCAGGCCCGTAGGCCAGCTGCTGGTCGAGGAGCGGCCGGCCGGCCCTGCGGACGGTGAGCCGGGTCAGGAGCGTGCCGGTGCTCTCGCCCTGCCGGCCGAGGATCTGCTCCTCGCGCAGTACGAGGCGTGCACCGGGCGCGAGTTCGACCCGGTGGACATGTGCAGCTCGCTGCCGTACGCCGAGATGAGCTGCTCGGGGAGCCACCGGAGCTCCGCCCCTCCCCACGCTCAGCCTCAGGTCGTACGACGCCGGTCCGCGATCCGGCCCGGCGCCGGGCAGCGCGACGGTGGCTGCCGTCGCATCGACGACCAGCCGGGCCCCGTCCCCACCTGTGCCGCGATGGCGAGCCGGTCGCCGCCGAGGGGGCGCTCATCGCACCGACGACCGTGACGCGGGCGTCCGGGGCCGTGGCCGACCTGGTGCGGCGCAGGGCGAGTGGCCCGTCGCTCTCCAGCACGGGGAGCAGCGTGCGGCCGCGGTCGTCGAGGGCTGCGGCGATACGTGCGGTGGCCCGGACGCTCATGCGGTCCAGGCTGCGAGCCGCGCCCGTACCCAGTCCGCGACGGGACGCACGCCCTCGGTGGCGGTCAGCGAGGTGAGGACGACGGGGAGTTCGCCGCGCTGCTCGGCGGCGTCACGGGCCATCCGGTCCAGGTCGGAGCCGACATACGGAGCGAGGTCGGTCTTGTTGATGACGAGGAGGTCTGCGGTGGTGACCCTGGGCCGCCCTTGCGCGGGATGTCGTCGCCGCCGGCCACATCGATGATGAAGACCTGGGCATCGACGAGCCCCTTGGAGAAGGTGGCGGTGAGATTGTCGCCGCCTGATTCGACGAGGATCAGATCGAGCGGCCCCACGGATTCCTCCAGGTCCTCGACCGCTTCGAGATTCGCGGAGATGTCGTCACGGATCGCGGTGTGCGGGCAGGCGCCGGTTTCCACGGCCTGGATGCGCTCGGGTGGCAGTACGGCGTTGCGGAGCAGGAAGGCGGCGTCCTCCCGGGTGTAGATGTCGTTGGTGACGACCGCGATCGACAGCCGGTCGCGCAGGGTGCGGCAGAGCGCGGCGACGGTCGCGGTCTTCCCGGAGCCGACGGGACCACCGAGTCCGATCCGAAGGGCACGCCGGGTTCCGTCGGGGCGTCCGGCGTCGGCCGAGACCGCGGACGGTCCGTCATGGGTGTGGTCGAAGTGCATGGATGCGGCTCCTGGTCGTGGCAGGGGTCCGGATACGGTGGGAAGTTCCGGGTGTGGCGGGGAGTCAGGAGGCGAACAGACGAACCGGCCAGGCGGCATGCGCCTCGGCGGTGATGTCCAGCAGCGGCCCGGAGGCCGCGGGCAGCGCGTCGATGCCGTTGCGTGCCGCTGCGGCGGCCTGTTCGGCGACTCGGTCGAGTTCGGGTGCGAGGCGGGCGAGTACTGCGGTGGCCTCGAAGGGGTCCAGGGAGAGCAGTCGGACCACCGCGGTGGCCGGGGCGCTGACGGTTTCGTACGCGACGCAGTACGCGGCGTCCCGGGGCTCAGGCCCGCCGCCCGTGCGGTGAGGCCGAGGACCACGGGCTGGTGGGCGCCGCGCGGTCTGGCCCCGGCGAGCGCGACGAGTTCAGGGCTGGGCCAGGTGGCCCGCGCTGCCCGCATCAGCTGTCGGCCGAGCTTGCGCGCCACTGCCCGCAGCGCCGGCGAGGGTGCGGGCGTCCGCGGCCTCATCGAGCGCGAGCGGATCGAGGCCGTGGCGGCAGCCGCGGCGAGCGCGGCTGACGTGAGCCCGGTGGTGTGGAGGCGGCCCCGGCAGAATTCCGCCAGGTCCTGGGCGTTACGGATACGTCCTTGCGCGACGGCGGGTTCGGCGCCACCGGAGTGGGCGTGGCCCCGGCGGGGAACCGGCCGTCGGCGAGGACGAGCAAGGCTGCGTGCGTCATGATGCCGGCCGCCCTCAGAAGAGGAAGTAGCGCTGAGCCATGGGCAGTTCCGCAGCCGGAGCAGGTTCGACAGCTTCGCCGTCTATGGTGACGGCGAAGCTGTCGGGGTCCCATGGACACGCGGCAGGGCGTCGTTCTCCCGCATGTCGGCCTTGGTGACGCCCCTGGTGCCGGTGATCGGCACGAACTGCTTCCCGAGTGCCAGCCGTTCCGGCAGCCCGTCCTCCATCGCCGCGCCCGCGACGAAGTTGAAGGAGTTGGCGGCGGGCGCCCGGCCGACCGCCCCGAACATCGGCCGGGGCATGACCGGCTGCGGCGTGGGGATGGAGGCGTTGGCGTCGCCCATCTGCGCGTACGCGATCTGGCCACCCTTGATGACGGTCTGCGGCTTGACCCCGAAGAAGGCTGGGTCCCACAGCACGAGGTCCGCGAGCTTGCCGGTCTCGACCGAGCCGATCTCTCGGTCCAGCCCCTGGGCGACGGCCGGGTTGATGGTGTATTTGGCGACATAGCGACGAGCACGGTGGTTGTCGGCCCGCCCGTCGCCCGGCAGTGATCCCCGTCGCCTCTTCATCACATGGGCGGTCTGCCAGGTGCGCATGACCACCTCGCCGATGCGTCCCATCGCCTGGGAGTCGGAGGAGATGATCGAGATGGCGCCGAGGTCGTGGAGGATATCCTCGGCAGCGATGGTCGACGGCCGGATCCGTGACTCCGCGAAGGCGAGGTCCCGGCACGGCCGGGTTGAGGTGGTGGCAGACCATCAGCATGTCGAGGTGCTCCTCGATCGTGTTGACGGTGTGCGGCCTGGTCGGATTGGTGGAGCTGGGCAGGATGTAGGGCTCCGAGACGACGCTGATGATGTCGGGGCGTGCCCACCCCGCGCCCTCCGTGTGGTAGGCGTGAATGGAGCGTCCGGCGATGGCGGCCAGCGTGTCGGCGACGAAGCCGGCTTCGTTGAGCGTGTCCGTGTGGATGGCGAGCTGAGCGCCGGTCTCCTCGCACACGCCCAGGCAGGCGTCGATGACGGCGGGGTGGCTCCCCAGTCCTCATGGATCTTGAACCCGAGTGCTCCGGCGCGCAGTTGGGAGTGCATGGCCTCACGGGACATGGTGTTGCCCTTGCCGAGAAGGCCTATGTTGACGGGGTACGCCTCCAGCGCCTCGAACATGCGGGCAAGATGCCAGGACCCCGGCGTGATGGTAGTGGCCTTGGTGCCTTCGGCCGGACCTGTGCCACCGCCGACGAGGGTGGTGATGCCCGCGGAGAGCGCCTGGTCGACGAGGGTCGGCGAGATGAAGTGGACGTGCGCGTCGATGGCACCCGCGGTGATGAACTTGCCGTTGCCGGAAATGATTTCACTCTCGGGCCCGATGACCAGATCGGGGTGCACGCCGTCCATCGTGTCCGGGTTACCGGCCTTGCCGATGCCGGTGATCCGGCCGTCGCGGATGCCGATGTCGGCTTTGACGATGCCCCAGTGGTCGATGATGACAGCGCCGGTGATCACCGTGTCGGTGCGCCTTCGGCGCGGGTGGTGCGCGCCTGGCCCATCGACTCGCGGATCACCTTGCCACCGCCGAATACGGCTTCGTCCCCGCCTGTCCAGGACCGCCCGAGCGGTCCTCCTCGATCTCCACGAGCAGATCCGTGTCGGCGAGCCTGATGCGATCGCCGGCCGTGGGCCCGAACAGATCGGCGTACACGGCGCGATGGAGCTCAGGCATCGAGTGCACCTCCGGTTTCGCCGCGCAGTCCGGTGACGATGCGCAACCCTGCGAGCGGGATGAGTTCCACATCGACGGGGACGCCGGGCTCGAAGCGCACGGCCGTTCCGGCGGCGACGTTCAGCCTCAACCCGTGGGAGGCCGCCCGGTCGAAGCGCAGAGCGGGTTGGACTCGGCGAAGTGGTAGTGCGAGCCGACCTGGACGGGCCGGTCGGCTGCGTTGAGGACGGTGAGACGGGTGACGGGACGGCCCTCGTTGAGCGGCACCGGGCCGTCCGCGTACAGGACTTCTCCGGGGATCATCTGCGGCTCTCCCCGTCAGACGATCGGGTCATGGACGGTGACGAGCTTGGTTCCGTCCGGGAAGGTGGCCTCGACCTGGACGTCGTGGATCATCTCGGGGATCCCGTCCATGACGTCGTGGCGGGTGAGCACTTTCCTTCCCGAGGCCATGAGTTCGGCGACGGTGCAGCCGTCCCGGGCACCTTCCAGAAGGTGCGAGGTGATCAGAGCGATCGCCTCGGGATGATTGAGCCGCAGTCCGCGTGCCCTGCGCTTCGCGGCGACATCGGCTGCCACATGGATGAGCAGGCGTTCCTGTTCGTGCGGGGTCAGTTGCACGCTTCCACCTCTTGTCTCGCGCCCAGTACCGGCCCTGGGCGCAGCGGGACCGTATCCCTCTTCAACGCTCTGTTGAATCCTGAAGCGGGTCCCGCGGCAGGACACTGCACATTAGGGCGGAAGTTTTTCCGGCGCGTTAACTGATCCGTTGCGAATCCATGGACATCAGTCCGCTGATGCCGTTCTCCAGGATCTCGGGCTCGACGCCCCGAACAGCGCCTCCTGGGCGATGAATCCCTGAGCGATGGCGATCATCGTGCGCGCGACATGATCTGCGGGAACGTCGGAGCGCATGAGTCCGGCCTCGCGATAGGCCTCCACCAGAGCGGCCCAGGCAGTGCGCATGCCCGCGTAGCCCTCGTCGAGCATCTTCGCCAACTGGTCGTTGCGCATGGTCTCGGCCCACACCTGCACGACGAGCGCGGCGAAAGCACGGCGCTCCATCCCGTACACCTGCCCGGCGAAAGCCCCGCAGCACCCGGCCGAGCAGGACATCGGGGCCGGTGGCGGAGTGGTCTCGGCGGCCTCCCCGAAAGCCTGCCTGATGCTCTGGAACGCTTCGCCCGCGATGGCGGCGATGAGGTCTTCCTTACCGGTGAAGTAGCGGTAGACCGCTCCTGCTGACAGGCCCACCTCCTTCAGCACGTCCTGCATCGATGTGCCGTGAAACCCGTTGCGGGCGAAGCAGCGCGAGGCGCCGGCGAGGATCTGCCGGCGGCGGGCGTCGAGGTGGTCCTGAGATACACGTGCCATGACGCAAACCTAAAACGAACATTCATTCTTGACAAGCTCCCGAGCCGGCGGGACAGTGGGATTGCCAGAAAACGAACGATTCTTCTCTTTGAATCGAGGTCTTCATCATGTCCGCTGCACCGAACCGCAGCGCGGTGGCGGTCATCCTGCTCGTGCCCGTGCTGGTGACGCTCGCGCTCTGGGCCTTCTCCTGGCCGGCCGCCCGGACCGCACCGCGGGACCTCCCTGTGGGCATCGCCGGAACCGCTCCCGCCGCCGACCGGGTCCAGCAGCAGTTCGAGCAACGCGAGGGCCTTCGAGATCCACCGCTACGACGACGCGGCCGCCGCCCGCACCGCCATCGAGGACCGGACCGTATACGGCGCCGTGGTCGTCACCAGCGGGCCCTCAGCTTCTCACCGCCTCGGCGGCGAGCCCGGTCGTGGCGCAGCTGCTGCACGAAGCGGTCACCGCCTCCGCCCCTGCGGGCACTGTCGTCCCGGTGACCGATGTCGTCGCCGCCCCGAGGCCGACCCGCGCGGCAGCGTGCTCGGCACGAGCATCCTGCCGCTGGCGCTGGCCGGAGTGGCGTCGGGCGGGGTCGTGACTCTCGTGAAGCTGCGCGGAGCCAGGGCTGCGGTGACGCTGGTCGGCGCGGCAGCCCTGGTGGGCTTTGCCGCCACGGCCGTGGCACACAGCTGGCTCGGCGCGCTCACCGGCGACTGGTGGGCCGAGGCCGGGGTCATCGGGCTGACCGTGCTGGCCATCGGCGCGACCGTGGCCGGACTCGCCACCCTGCTCGGAGTGCGAGGGATCGGCCTGGGTGCACTGCTGATGGTGCTCCTGGGCAACCCCTTCTCGGGCGTGACCAGCGCCCCGAGCTGCTTCCCGACCCCGTCGGCATGATCGGCCAGTGGCTGCCGCCGGGCGCGGGCGGATCACTACTGCGGTCGGTCGCCTTCTTCGACGGCAGCGCGTCGGGCAAGGCCGTACTGACACTCTCGATCTGGGCGGTTCTCGGCCTCGCCGCGGTACTGGCGGGCGGCCGGCAGCGGCCCGGGTCACCCGCAGAGGCGGCCGGCTCCCCGAGCGGGAGGCGAGCCTGGCGGGCTGAGCGGCCCCGCCCGAAACGGTCGTGCACTCCCGCCGCAGCGGACCGGTGCACGGCCTTTCGCGTTCCAGGCCTACCGGGCGGACCGGCCCGGTCCGCCGCCGGGTCAGTCGTCCCGGTCGTGTTGACCGCGGTACTCCGCGGCGATACCGAAGCTGCGGCGTTCGCCGGGAGCGGACGCCACTGAGCCGATCGAGGACACCGAACGGATCACCGGCTCTTCGGTCGCCGCCTCCTCGCTCTCCAGTCGCTGCAGGTCAGCGGCGGAGACCAACGCGATGAGCGGCTTGCCGTGCCTGGTTACGACCACCCGTTCGCCACCGTAGACAACACGGTTGATCAGTTCGGCGAGCTCTGCCCGCGCTTGCGTCACCGGAATCTCGTAGGCCATAGTCCCCATCGTAACTTCTGTACGTCCTGTACGTTTTACATGGAGTTCTTCAGCCCCGCTCCCAGGAGAGGCATCGCCATGTCCCGTCCCGCTGCCCGCTACGTACTGCCCGAGCTCACCGAGCGCACCGCGACCGGCACCCGGACCCTGGACCCGTACTCCAAGCTGCTGTCCGAGCGGATCATCTTCCTCGGCACCCCGGTCGACGACACCGCGGCCACGGACCTGATCGCCCAGTTCATGTACCTGGAGCACTCCGAACCAGACCGCCCGTCTCTCTACATCAACTCCCCGGCGGCTCGTTCGGCGCGATGGCTGCGATCTACGACACCATGCAGTACCTGACCTGCGAGGTGGAGACCTTCTGTCTCGGGCAGGCGGGTCCTGCGCAGCCGCACTGCTCGCGGCCGGCGCACCCGGCCGTCGGCATGCCCTGCCCGGCGCCCGGGTAGTCATTCAGCAGCCGTCGCTGGACGAGCCGATGCTGGGCCAGCCTTCCGATCTCGAGATCGAGGCCCGCGAGTTGCTGCGTGTGCGAGATGCTCACGGCCATGCTGGTCCGCCATACAGGGCGTTCGGCGCAGGAGATCAGCGCCGACATCGAGCGGGACACCATCCTGGACGCCACCGCCGCCAAGGCGTACGGACTGGTGGACCACATCATGGAGAGCCGCAAGACGTCCCAGCCGCCGCACCCGCGAGGTGAATCCCCGATGCTGCCACCGGAGTTCCCGCCGCTGCCGGCGCTGACCCGCGCCGAGGGCGAGTTCATCGACCGATACCTGGAAGTCCTCGACCAGCTCGGCCGGATCAACCCTTCCCACGGTGGCGACACCTACGGCGCCCTCCGGGCCGCGCAGGCCCTGGCCTCCCGTGCCGCGGCACTGCGCGACGCCCTCGCCCTGATGCACGATCGGGGCGAGGCCGCGATCCATGCGGCCACCCTGGTCCGCGCACTGCGCGTGCTGGACGGAGAACGGCGGGCGGGGCGGGTCGGCGTACCTCCCGAGGCATCGAGTTGACCGCCCTTCACCCGGGCGCCCATACCGACTCGACTCCCCGGACCGCTCAACGACACGCCCGAGGGACCGAACATGATTCCTCGCTCGTTCGGCGTAGGCGGCCGCCCGCCGGAGGGACGGCCCAACTTGCGCGATGGGCACAGGCGATGAGTTGCATTCCGGGTTCCGCCGCTGGTGCGGGGCCACTCGGTCCGCCCATTCGGGCTCCCCGGCCACCCTCCTCCACCCAAATGGTTCATTCGTGATGAGACTCACATAACGTCGTTTCACCTCGGAAATCGGTCAGTTCGTGAGTCAAGATCCCTGGGACGACAAGCCCCGCCACCGCGGCGGGGCGGTCCGGCGGACGCCGAGTCCTGCCGCCGTCCGGATGCCTGGTCGACAGGAGTGGATCGGCAGGAGTGGAGGACCCGAGCACAACGGGCCGACCGGAAATCCGGACGGCCCTCGGGTGAAGCCGCCGAGCGCGGCCGGGCAACTTCGCCAGCCCGAACCCGACAGGTCATCCTTCACAGGCGGCTGACGAAGGGTTGCGCATGACTGCGCAGGTTCATGTCCCGTCACTGCTTGCCCGGGTCGGTACGGCCTCGGTCCTCACGTTCGCTGTCGGTGCCACAATGCTGGCACCGGGCGCCGTGGACGAGGCCGAGGCCGCCACCCATTCGACGAAAGCGCTCAAGATCGCGGCGTCGAAGAAGGGCTCGCCCTACAGATACGGCGCCGCAGGCCCCGCCGCTTCGACTGTTCGGGGCTCACGCTCTATTCGTTCAAGAGGGCGGGAAGAAGCTACCCCGCACCGCCCAGCAGCAGTACAACAAGACCCGCCACGTCTCCTCGTCCCAGCGGCGCCACGGCGACCTGGTCTTCTTCCATTCCGGCCGCGGCGTGTACCACGTGGGCATCTACGCGGGCAAGGGCAAGATCTGGCACTCGCCCAAGACCGGGGCGGTGGTCCGGCTGGAGAAGATCTGGTCGAAGAGCGTCTGGTACGGACGGGTCCGCTGACACCCGCACGCACCGGCCTCAGTGCAGCAGCGGCCCGGTCACCAGTACGAGCCCCAGCGCGGTGAGCGCCGCGCCGCTGCCGCCCTCGATCGCGCGGGCGGTACGCGGCCGGCGCAGCCACCGGCCCAGCCGGTCCACCAGCAGCGCCACGGCCGGAAACCAGATGAGTGCCAGCAGCACGACCACGGCCGCGAGCACCAGGGTCCTGGGAAGCGGCGGCTGCCCGGCAGGGACGAACTGGGGCAGCAGGCTGAGGAAGAGAACGGGAGCCTTCGGGTTCAGGGCATTGGTGAGAAAGCCCTGGTGCAGCGAGGACCACACCCCTTCTGTGCCCGCGCTCCTGCCACGTCCGGCCTTCATCGGCCGCGGGCCTGCCCCGAGCGGCGCGCAGCGCGCTCAGCCCCAGATAGAGCACGCATGCGCCGCCGAGCAGCTGTACGGTCCGAAAGAGCACCGGTACCGTCACGAGCACCGCGGCGAGCCCGGCGACTGCCAGCGCGGTGTGCACCAGCAGTCCACCGGCGACTCCCAGTGCGCTGGCCACCCCGGACCGGCGCGAGGCGAGTGCGTTGCGTACGACCACCGCGAAGTCCGCGCCCGGCAGCGCGACCATTCCCGCGGCGACTCCGGTGAAGGCCAGCAGTTGTGCGTCCATGGGCTACACCCTGCACCGGCGTAGCCTTTAGCATGTATATGCAATCTTCTAGGTCTGCCAAAGGAATGCTTAATGTACGACCCGACGCGCCTGGCCGCGCTGGTCGCGGTCGCAGAGGCCGGTTCGATCACGCGGGCCGCCGCACGACTGGCTATACCGCGCCCGCGCTGTCCCAGCAGCTGGCCAAGCTGGAGCGGGAGGCGGGTGCGGCACTGCTGGTGCGCCACCACCGGGGACGAAGCTGACGGCGGCCGGGGAGCTGCTGGCAGGGCGTGCACGACGGATCCTGGACGAGATGGATCAGGCGCGGCACGAGCTGGCACAGATCGGCGGGCTCTCCGGCGGCCGGCTCCGGGTCGGCACGTTCACCACGGCCGGCATTCATCTGCTGCCTCCGGTGCTCAGCGCGTTCCGGCGCGCCCATCCGGATGTCGAACTGACCGTCACGGACTACGAGCCTCCCGATGGCGTCACCGCCGTGGCCGCGGGCAAGGTCGATCTCGCGCTGACTCATGCGTACGCACCGGCGGCCGCCCAGCCCCTGCCCGCGGGAATGGTCGCCGAACCACTGCTCGTCGAGGAGCTCGTACTGGTCACCGCAGTCGGGCAGGCGCTGTCCGAAGGGACCGGACGGCTGCCGGTCGCCGAGCTCGCGGGCCGGCCGCTGATCAGCAGCGCCCGTCGCATCCGCCCCGGCGCGGTGTGGAGCGCGCGTTGGCCGAGGCAGGGGCGACACCTGCGGTGGTGTGTGAGTCCCCGGGCTACGCGCTGGTGTGCGCGCTGGTCAGCGCGGGCCTCGGCGTGGCGGTGATCCCTGAAATGGTCGCCGCGATGTCCTCGACACCGCTGACCATACGGCGACTGGAACCAGCAGACTTCCGGCGGACCATCTCCGTCGTGCACCGCGGCGACCGGGCGAGTGCCGCGTCAGCGACCTTGGCGAAGCTGTTGCGCAGCGGCTTCGGCCGGGCGGCGACTGTCCGGTGACCTGGCCGTCGCCTGCTCATGCCCCGGCTCGGATGGTCCGGGAAGGACGATCGAGACGGTCTTGCCGCCGTCCGGCGCCGGACTCACGCCGAGCCGGCCGCCGCACTCCTTGCTGGTCCGCCATGGCCGATGGCTGCGGACGCTCCGGCCGGAGCCATACGCAGGACCGTCTCCACCGCGGTCGTGATCTGCTTCTGCGTCAGGTCCGCCCGAGCGGTGAGCCGCAGCCTGGAGATCCCGTCCGGCACCGACGGCGGACGGAAGCACCCACGGAGATCCCTGCCGCCCGGCAGTCGGCGGCCCACCGCACCGCCGCGTCCGCTGACGGCGCCCGGACGGACACGACGGCTGCGTCAGGGCGCACCGCCATCAGCCCGGCCCCGGTCAGCCGCCCGTGCAGGGCCGTGGCTACCTCGCGGGCCCTGGCCGCGCGTTCCGGTTCACGGCGGAGCAGTCTCAGGCTGCCCAGGGCCGCCCCGCCGCCGCCGGCGCAAGGCCGGTGTCGAAGATGAACGTCCGGGCCGTGTTGACCAGGTGATCGATGACCCCTGCCGGTCCCAGGACCGCTCCACCCTGGCTGCCGAGGGACTTGGAGAGGTGAGTGTGGCGACGATTCCCTCGCCGCCTGCCAGGCCGGCGGCCGCGAGTGCCCCGCGCCCGCCTTCGCCGAGGACACCCAGGCCGTGCGCGTCGTCGACCAGCAGGGCCGCGCCCTCCGCGCGGCAGACATCGGCCAGTACGGCCAGCGGGGCGGCGTCACCGTCCACCGAGAAGACCGAGTCGGTCACCGCCAGCGCCCGGCCGTCGTGCGCTTGCAGAGCCTTGCGCACGGCGTCCGGGTCGGCGTGCGGGACGACCGCGGTGCCGGCCCGGGAGAGCCGGCAGCCGTCGACGATCGAGGCGTGGTTGCCCGCGTCGGAGACGATCAGCGAGCCGTAACCGGTCAGCGCCGTGAGGGCCGCCAGGTTGGCCGCGTAACCGGAGGAGAGCACCAGCGCCGCTTCGAATCCGCAGAAGTCCGCGAGATCGCGTTCGAGTTCGGCATGCAGTGCGGTGGATCCTGTGACCAGCCGTGAGCCGGTGGCCCCGGCGCCCCACGTGAGCGCCGCATCCGCCGCCGCTGCGACGACTTCGGGATGCCGGGTGAGGCCCAGATAGTCATTGCTCGCGAGGTCCAGCAGGTCCGGGTCGGCCGGCCGCGGGCGCAGTGTCCGCACGAGACCCGCGGCGGCACGGCGGCGGGCCTCGTCGTCGATCCAGTCGAACGGGGCGAAGGGCATGCGGCGGTCCCTTTGTAGGCAGCTCTTTGTAGGCAGCTCTTTGTAGGCAGCTCACAGACCCTAACCGGGGGCGCAGCAGGCCAGGGTGTGGCAATACACACACACTTGCACGCCGGTACTGTCTGGTTCCTCCCTGGCTGATGACTGTGCCGTACGTCAGGATCATGACCATGGACCTGCTGAAGACGCTGGTGGACAAGGGGCTGCGGCGCGAACTGCCGACCCGCGAAGAAGCGCTCGCCGTACTGGCGACCTCCGACGACGAACTGCTGGAAGTCGTGGCCGCCGCCGGAAAGGTGCGCAGGCAGTGGTTCGGGCGGCGGGTGAAGCTGAACTATCTGGTCAATCTGAAGTCCGGGCTCTGCCCCGAGGACTGCTCGTACTGTTCACAGAGGCTCGGCTCGAAGGCGGAGATCCTCAAGTACACCTGGCTCAAGCCTGACGAGGCCTCGCAGGCCGCCGCCGCGGCGTGGCCGGCGGTGCGAAGCGTGTGTGTCTGGTGGCGAGCGGCCGCGGTCCGACGGACCGGGACGTCGACCGGGTCTCGCAGACCATCGAGGCGATCAAGGAGCAGAACGAGGGCGTCGAGGTGTGCGCGTGTCTCGGTCTGCTTTCACAGGGACAGGCCGACCGTCTCAGGTCCGCGGGCGCCGACGCGTACAACCACAACCTCAACACCTCCGAGGGAACATACGGGGACATCACTACCACGCACACGTATGCCGATCGGGTGGATACGGTGCAGCAGGCCCAGGCAGCGGGGCTCTCGGCCTGCTCCGGACTGATCGCCGGAATGGGCGAGAGCGACGCCGACCTGATCGACGTCGTCTACTCGCTGCGCGAGCTGGACCCCGACTCGGTACCCGTGAACTTCCTCATCCCGATCGAGGGCACCCGCTCGCCAAGGAGTGGCACCTCACCCCGCAGCGGTGCCTGCGCATTCTGGCGATGGTCCGGTTCGTCTGCCCGGATGTCGAAGTGCGGCTCGCGGGCGGGCGCGAGGTACACCTCCGCTCGATGCAGCCGCTCGCCCTGAACCTGGTCAACTCGATCTTCCTGGGCGACTACCTGACCACCGAGGGCCAGTCCGGCCAGAGCGACCTCGACATGATCGCGGACGCCGGATTCGAGGTGGAGGAACGGACACGACGACGCTTCCCGAGCACCGCGCTGCGGTCGGCGGCTGCGGCTCGCACGCCGACGACGGCTGTGCGCCCTGCGGCGATGGAGCTGCGCGGAGCGACCGGGTCCCGGCCGGGCAGGCCTCCGCCTCCGACATGGCGGCAGCTCGTACGGACCTGGTTTCGGTCCGCCGCCGGGCGCGGGAACGGATCTCGCACCCAATGCCTGAACCGCTCTCCCCGCCGCACTGCGCGCTCTGGACCGGGCCCATGTCTGGCATCCGTACGGCCCGATGCCGGGCCATACGGAGCCGCTGATCGTGGAATCCGCGTCCGGAGTGCGACTGCGGCTCGCCGAACCCACCTACGGGCAGCGCGAGTTGGTGGACGGCATGTCGTCCTGGTGGTCGGCGGTGCACGGGTACAACCACCCGGTGCTCAACGAGGCTGCGCGCGGCCAGCTGGACCGGATGAGCCATGTGATGTTCGGCGGGCTCACCCATGAGCCCGCCGTGCGGCTGGCGGTCCGGCTGGTGGAGATCACCCCGAGCCACTGCAGCATGTCTTCCTCGCCGATTCGGGGTCCGTCTCGGTCGAGGTCGCCGTGAAGATGTGCCTGCAGTACTGGCGCTCGGCGGGGCGCCCGGCCAAGAACCGGCTGCTGACCTGGCGCGGCGGCTACCACGGGGACACCTGGCAGCCGATGTCGGTCTGCGACCCCGAGGGCGGAATGCACGAGCTCTGGTCGGGGCGCTGCCCCGGCAGATCTTCGCGGACGCGCCACCGGACGGTTTCGACGCGGAGCCGGACCCCGCCTACGTACAGCATCTGCGCGATCTGATCGCGGAGCATGCGGATGAGGTCGCCGCGGTGATCGTGGAGCCCGTGGTGCAGGGCGCGGGCGGCATGCGCTTCCATTCACCGGCGTATCTGCGGGTGCTGCGCGAAGCGTGCGACGCCCATGACGTGTTGCTGGTGTTCGACGAGATCGCGACGGGCTTCGGCCGCACGGGTTCCCTGTTCGCGGCGGGTCACGCCGGGATATCGCCCGATGTGATGTGTGTCGGCAAGGCGTTGACCGGCGGCTATCTGACACTGGCGGCAACGCTGTGCACCACTCGGGTCGCGGACGGCATCTCGAGCGGAGAGGTACCGGTGCTGGCGCACGGGCCGACCTTCATGGGCAATCCACTCGCCGCCGCGGTCGCGTGCGCGTCCATCGACCTGTTGCTGGGCCAGGACTGGGAGCGGGAGGTCGGGCGGATCGGCGCTGGCCTGCGGCTCGGCCTCGCCGCAGCCGCAGAACTGCCCGCGGTGCGCGATGTGCGGGTGCTGGGCGCTATTGGGGTCGTGCAGCTCGATCACGAGGTGGATATGGAGGCCGCGACCCGCGCGGCCGTGCGCGAGGGCGTGTGGCTGCGGCCGTTCCGCGACCTCGTGTACACCATGCCGCCGTATGTCACGGGCGATGACGACGTGGCCCGGATCTGCCGTGCCGTGTGCGGCAGCGCGGGAGGGCTGAGATGACGATTCTGGTGGTGTCCGGCACGGGTACCGAGATCGGCAAGACGGTGGTGACCGCGGCCGTGGCCGCGGTCTTCCACGACCGCCGGGTCGCGATACTCAAGCCCGCGCAGACCGGGCTGGCCCCGGGGAGCACGGGGACGCCGCGGAGGTGGCGCGGCTTGCGGGAGGCCATGTGACGGCGGTCGAACTGGCCCGCTTCCCCGAACCGTTGGCTCCTGCGACGGCAGCACGGCGAGCCGGCCTCGCCCCGGTGCGCCCTACGAGGTCGCCGAGGCGGCCCAGAAGCTGGCGGCCGAACACGATCTCGTACTCGTCGAAGGTGCGGGCGGACTGCTCGTACGGTTCGACGACGAGGGCTCCACCCTCGCGGACGCCGCCCGGCTGATGGCCGCGCCGGTCCTGATCGTGGTGGCCGCGGGCCTCGGCACACTCAACAACACCGCACTGACGGCGGAAGCGCTGCGTGCCCGCGGTCTGGAGTGCCTCGGCGTGGTGGTGGGCAGCATGCCGGCCGATCCCGGTCTGGCCGCGCGGTGCAATATCGAGGATCTTCCGGTGGCGGCGGGCGCCCCGCTGCTCGGGGTGGTCCCGGCCGGGGCGGGTTCGCTGGATCCGGCCGACTTCCGTGCGCGGGCGGCGGGCTGGCTGGCACCGGAGCTCGGCGGAGGCAAGCGGGTCCCATGAGGGGCTGAGCCCGCTCGTACGCGAGAGTATGGAAGGAGCCCCACCTGCTCTTTGCGTGCGTTCCATCAAGGAGGCCCGTCATGCGTCTGCGCAGTTCGAAGATTCCACCGGACGCGGTTCACCACCCGGTCTTCGCCCGGTTCTACGCCCGGATGAGCGTGACCGCCGACCTGAAGGGCGGCATAGCGGCCCATCGCGAAGAACTCCTGTCCGGCCTCTCCGGCCGGGTGATCGAGATCGGCGCGGGTAACGGGCTGAATTTCGCGCACTACCCGGGAGCCGTTTCCGAGGTGGTCGCGATCGAGCCGGAACGCACTCTGCGTCAGCTCGCTGCCCGGTCCGGTCTGCGGGCTCAGGTCCCGGTCGATGTGGTTCCCGGTACGGCGGAGGCGCTGCCGGTCAAGAGCGAGGCCTTCGACGCCGCCGTGGCCTCCCTCGTGCTGTGCACCGTACGGGATCTGCCGCGCGCGCTCGCCGAGATCAAGCGGGTTCTGCGGCCCGGCGCCGAGCTGCGCTTCTTCGAACACGTGGTGGCTGCCGGCCACGCGTCGGCGACGGCCCAGCGGGTCGCGGACCGTACCGTCTGGCCGAGGCTCTTCGGAGGCTGCCATACGGCGCGGGACACCCTGGCCGCGATCGAGCAGGCCGGCTTCGAGATGGGGACCTACCGCAGGCTGAGGATTCCGGAGAAGGGTGCAGCTGCCGACCTCTCCCTGCATACTTGGGTGGCACGCCGGTCCATGGCTGTGGAATGAGCGAACCGCCCCTGCGAAGGGAGCTACAGGCTCCACTGCCGCAGCTCGTCGGCGATGACCCGGACGTCCGCCTTGCCCACCTTGACGAGCCTGGCCAGATCGCGCACCTGCTCGGGAGAGGTGCTCACCTTCAGCCCGGAGGCGACGAGATAGCCGTATGCCACGGCTGACGCGAACATCGCGTTGGAGTGCTCCAGCGCCGGGACGTGGAGCAGCAGCTGAAGGAGGGCTGCCGCCCGGGAGTGCGGGTCGCTGTAGACGGGCTGCCGAAGATCTCCGCCTCGTGACGGCTGACCGCGGCGACGAGTGCACCCCAGTCGACGACCTGCGGGTCACCGGGCGTCCTGTGCTCGGCAACCATGAGCAGCCAGGAAAGGTCGATCCGCAGATTCAACGGCTGCCTTCGCGCTCCGGGCCGAACTCCTCGGCGAACACCGACTCGTACTGCTTCATGAAGTCGGCCGCGGCTTCGACGAAGGTGTGTCCCACTTCGCCCGCATCCTGTTTGACGAGCTCCTCTATATAGCGGTTCACGCTCATCCCCTCTGCAGCGCGCGCTGCCGCGCGCCTCGGCGGTGGCCTCGTCCACTCGAACGTTCAGCTGAGTCTTGGGCACGCCATCACGCTAGCGCGCCTGCGCTAGCGCCCGCAAGGGAACTGGGACCGATGGACGGTACACGAGCCCTCACTCACCCTGAATCCGGCGCGAAATCGTTCGCCGAGGCGGCCTGTTTTCTGTTTGGATCAGCCGATGAGCGATCTCTATATCCGCTGCGCCGGACTGACGGACATCGACGCGGTACTGCGGTTCTGGCGCGAAGCCGCGGAAGGAAAGAGCATCAGCGACGACCACGACGGGTGGCCCGGCTGATTTCCCGAGACCCCGAAGCCCTACTCGTCGCGGAGCGGGACGGCCTACTGGCGGGAACGGTGATAGCCGGTTTCGACGGATGGCGATGCTCCGCCTACCGGCTGGCCGTGCACCGGACCACCGCCGGCAAGGCGTCGCCACGGCCCTGCTGGAAGCGGCGGAACAGCGATTCACCGCCCTTGGCGGCCGGCGGGTCGATGCCATGGTCCTGGAAGCCAACGAGCGGGCGCACCATACGTGGGCCGCGGCTGGTTACGACCGTGAGAATCACTGGCGGCGCTGGGTGAAGGCGCTGTAGCCCTGGCCTGAGAGCATGGGGCAGGCACGGCGCGTAGCACGAGTGTGCGACACGCATCGAATTTTCCTGGCCCTTTACCATGGGGCCCCGACTGTCCGAATTCTTTCGAAAGGTGTGAGCGTCCGCCCATGGGCGAGCCTCCCAGTAGCCGACATCGCGCGATCCTCCTCCCCTGCCCGATCATGGGACGGAGGTGAACCGATGACCGAAGTGCTTCTCCTCCTCGTGGCCGTGCTGCTGTCGCTCGCCTGCGGGGCATTCGTCGCGGCGGAGTTCTCCCTGACCACCGTCGAGCGCGGCCAGCTCGAACGCGCCGTCGAACGGGGTGAGCGCGCGCGGCCGGGGCCCTCAAGGCCGTGCGCAGCCTCACCTACCAGCTGTCCGGCGCCCAGCTCGGTATCACCGTCACGAACCTGGTGGTCGGCATGCTGTCCGAGCCGTCCATCGCCAAGCTCATCCGCGGTCCGGTCGAGGCGACAGGCCTCTCCCCGGCGTGGCCTCTTCCGTGGCCCTGGTCATCGGCACGGCGCTGTCCACCGTGGTCCTGATGGTGGTCGGCGAGCTCGTCCCGAAGAACTGGGCCATCTCCTCGCCGCTGGCCGTCGCCAAGAAGGTCGCCACCCCGCAGCGCGTCTTCACCGCGGTCTTCCGCCCCTTCATCAGCCACCTGAACAACACCGCCAACCAGATCCTGCGCCGCTTCGGCCTCGAACCGGCCGAGGAGCTGGCTTCCGCCCGCAGCCCACAGGAGCTGGTGGCCCTGGCCCGTCACTCCGCCAAGGAGGGCGCGCTGGAGGCGGATACCGCCGAGCTGTTCGTACGTACCCTCAACCTGGCCGAGCTGACTGCGGAGAACGTCATGACGCCCCGCGTCCAGGTCACCGCCCTGGAGGTACAGGCAACCGCTGAGGACGTCGCCAACGCAACCCGCGCCACGGGCCTCTCCCGCTTCCCGGTCTACCGGGGCAGCCTGGACACCGTTGTCGGTGTCGCCCACATCAAGGACGTGCTGGCCATTCCCGCCGACCAGCGACCGCGCAAGCGGGTGGGTGACATGCTGCGCGAGCCCCTCCTCGTACCGGAGACCCTGACCGTCGACCGGCTGCTCGACCGGCTGTCCGGCAAGCTGGCCATGGCGGTCGTTATCGACGAGTACGGCGGCACTGCCGGCGTCGTGACGCTGGAGGACATCGTCGAGGAAGTCGTCGGCGAGGTACGCGACGAACACGACCCGCACGAGACACCGGACCTCGCACCGGCCGGCGAGGACGCCGACGGACGCACCCTGTGGTCCGCCGACGGCGCCGCCCGCGCCGACCAGCTGCGGACCATCGGACTGCGGATGCCGGACGGACCCTACGAGACACTCGCCGGACTGATCGCCACCGAAATCGGCCGCATCCCCGTGGTCGGTGACGCCGTCGAGATGACGGGCTGGCGGATCGACGTGGTGGACGCATCGGGCGCCGCGCCGCACGCGCTCTGCTGCACGCCCCGCTGCCCGGTTCCGACGAGCTGACGGAGAACGAACGATGATCGCCGTCCAGCTCTTCATCGGCCTGCTGACCCTGGTCGTCAATGCCTTCTTCGTCGGCGCGGAGTTCGCGCTGATCTCCGTGCGCCGCAGCCAGATCGAGCCGGCGGCCGAGGCCGGGGACCGGCGAGCGCGCAGCGTCATCTGGGGCCTCGAACATGTCTCGGCGCTCTCGCGGCGGCCCAGCTCGGCATCACGCTCTGCACCCTGGTGCTGGGTATCGTCGCCGAGCCCGCCATCGCTCATCTGCTGGAGCCGGTCTTCGACTCGGCGGGTGTGCCGCACGGCCTGGTCCACCCGATCTCGTTCGTGATCGCCCTGTCCGTGGCGACCTATCTGCACATGCTGCTGGGCGAGATGGTGCCGAAGAACATCGCGCTGGCCGAGCCCGCCCGCACCGCGCTGCTGCTCGGCCCGCCCCTGGTCACTCTGGCCAGGGCGCTGCGTCCGGTGATCTTCGCGATCAACGCCTTCGCCAACCTGCTGCTCAAGCTGCTCCGGGTGGAGACCAGGGACGAGGTGTCCGCGACCTTCTCCGACGACGAGCTGGCCCGGCTGGTGAAGGACGCCGGGGACGCCGGGCTGGTCGACGACCGCTCGGCCGAACGGCTCAGGCATGCCCTGGAGCTGGGCCGCAGGCCCGTACGGGATGTGGTGCTGCCGGTCGACCGGGTGCTCTATACGCGGGTCGGGACGACACCCGAGGAGCTCGAACGGCTTTCGACCGAATCCGGCTTCTCACGCTTCCCGGTCATGGACAGCGAGCAGCGGATTCTGGGCTATCTCCATGTGAAGGACGCACTGGATGCGACGCCGCGCGACGTTCCGTTCCCGTGACGGCCATGCGGCCGATCGCCCGGGTGCGGGCGGCGACGCCTCTCGACGATGTGCTGACCGCTCTGCGGCGCAGCCGTACGCACCTGGCGGCAGTGCTGGACGAGGAGGACCGGCTGGCCGGCATGGTCACGATGGAGGATGTACTGCGCGAACTGGTGGGCAGGCCCCAGTCGCGCTGAGGCGGTCACCGGCATCGCGTCCGGTGGTGTGGGCGGGAGGGTGCGGGCCGCTCCTCCCGCCGCTTCCGCGGTATAATTTCTTGGCCATGAAAATGAATGCCTCTTACACCAGTTTCGTCGCGGTCGGCGACTCCTTCACCGAGGGCATGTCGGATCTGCTGCCCGACGGTTCGTACCGGGCTGGGCCGATGTCCTGGCCACTCGGCTCGCGGCCCGCACTCCTGGATTCCGGTACGCCAATCTCGCCGTACGCGGAAAGCTGATCGGCCAGATCGTCGACGAGCAGGTGGATGTCGCCGCTGCCATGCGGGCGGACGTGGTCACACTCGTCGGCGGACTCAACGACACCCTGCGGCCCAAGTGCGACATGGGGCTGGTGCGAGGACGGCTGGAGGAGGCGGTGGAGCGTCTCGCTCCGTCATGCGGGCAGCTGGTCCTGATGCGCAGCCCGGGGCGCAACGGTCCGGTGATGGAACGGTTCCGTCCGCGCATGGAGGAGCTTTTCTCCCTGCTCGAGCAGCTGGCAGGCCGGCACGGCGCCCTCCTTGTCGATCTGTACGGCGCACCCTCGCTCGGCGATCCCCGGATGTGGGACGTCGACCGGCTGCATCTGACGGCCGAGGGACATCGCAGGGTCGCCGAGGCCGTCTGGCAGACCCTGGGACTGCCGGCCCAGAGCGACTGGCGGTCCCCGATGCCCGCTTCGCTGCCGCCACGATGGGCCAGGCGACGCATCGACGACGTCCGGTTCGCCCGGCAGCACCTCGTTCCGTGGATCGGCCGACGGCTCACCGGCCGGTCGTCCGGCGACGGGCGGGCGGGCGCCCAGTTCAACCCCGAGCTCGGCCAGGCCTTCTGGGTCACCCCGGGAAGCCGCCGGACCGGGCCCGGTTACGGCCTGGCAGCGGGTGGACGGCTGACCGCTTCGCCTTCGTAGCAATCCACAAACGGGCGGCGCGGGCCTGCAGCATCCAACAGTAGAATCTGGACATGTGACTGCTGTGTCTGCGAAGCCTCGCATCCCCAATGTCCTGGCCGGCCGCTATGCCTCCACGGAGCTGGCCGTCCTCTGGTCCCCGAGCAGAAGGTGAAGCTGGAGCGCCAGCTGTGGCTGGCGGTGCTGCGCGCTCAGAAGGACCTCGGGATCGAGGTGCCCGACGCAGCCCTCGCCGACTACGAGCGCGTACTCGACCAAGTCGATCTTGCCTCGATCGCCGAGCGCGAAAAGATCACCCGGCACGACGTGAAGGCCCGGATCGAGGAGTTCAACGCCCTCGCCGGCCATGAACAGGTCCACAAGGGAATGACGTCGCGGGACCTCACCGAGAACGTCGAGCAGTTGCAGATCCGGCTCTCGCTGGAGCTGATGCGCGACCGTTCGGTGGCGGTGCTGGCCCGGCTCGGCAAACTGGCGGCGGAACATGGCGAGCTCGTCATCGCGGGCCGCTCGCACAATGTAGCCGCGCAGGCAACGACGCTCGGCAAGCGCTTCGCGACCGCGGCCGACGAGCTGCTGGTGGCGTACGGACGGCTCGAGGACCTGCTCGCCCGATACCCGCTGCGCGGTATCAAGGGACCTGTCGGTACGGCGCAGGACATGCTCGACCTGCTGGGCGGCGACGCCACGAAGCTCGCCGGGCTGGAGCAGCGCATCGCGGGGCACCTGGGCTTCGCCCAGGCCTTCACCTCGGTGGGCCAGGTCTACCCGCGCTCCCTCGACTACGACGTGGTGACCGCTCTGGTCCAGCTCGCGGCGGCGCCCTCCTCGATCGCGAAGACCATCCGGCTGATGGCGGGCCACGAGCTGGTGACCGAGGGCTTCAAGCCGGGTCAGGTCGGCTCGTCCGCGATGCCGCACAAGATGAACACCCGCTCCTGCGAGCGCGTCAACGGCCTGATGGTGATCCTGCGCGGCTATGCCTCGATGACGGGCGAGCTCGCGGGGACCAGTGGAACGAGGGCGATGTGTCCTGCTCCGTGGTCCGCCGGGTCGCGCTGCCGGATGCGTTCTTCGCGTTCGACGGTCTGCTGGAGACCTTCCTGACGGTGCTCGACGAGTTCGGCGCCTTCCCCGCTGTCGTGACACGCGAGCTGGACCGGTACCTGCCGTTCCTCGCCACCACCAAGGTGCTGATGGGCGCAGTACGGGCTGGGGTCGGCCGGGAGGTCGCCCACGAGGCCATCAAGGAGAACGCGGTCGCCTCGGCGCTCGCCATGCGGGAGCAGGGCACGGAGCGCAACGAGCTGCTGGACAAGCTGGCCACCGATGACCGCATCCCACTGGACCGCGGACAGCTGGATGCGCTGATGGCCGACAAGCTGTCGTTCACGGGAGCGGCGAGTGACCAGGTCTCCGCCCTGGTGTCCCGTATCGAGGAGATCGCCAAGCAGCACCCGGTGGCTGCCGGTTACACCCCGGCTCCATCCTCTGACGGCCTGCGCCGTAGCCGGATGACGCCCGAAGAGCTCAGGGCCGCCCGCGACCGCATCGTTCCCGATGTGGTCGCGGGCGGTCTGCGTGCTGTTCTGCGGCATCAATCCGAGCCTCATGACAGCCGTCACGGGACACCATTTCGCGCACCCCGGCAATCGCTTCTGGCCGGTGCTGCACCGGTCGGGCTTCACATCCGGTCAACTGCGCCCCGCGGACCAGAGCGAACTGCTGGGATACGGGCTGGGGATCACCAATGTGGTGGCGCGTGCCACGGCACGGGCGGACGAGCTGAGCGCGGACGAATTCCGCGCCGGAGGACAGATCCTGGCCGCGAAGGTGGAAGAGCTGACGCCCCAGTGGCTCGCCGTGGTCGGCGTCACGGCCTATCGCACCGCCTTCGGCGAGCGCCGTGCGCAGATCGGCCCGCAGGAGCGGACCATTGGCAACGCCCGGTCTGGGTCCTGCCCAATCCGAGTGGTCTCAACGCCCACTGGACCGTCGCGACCATGGCGGACGAGTACACCCGTCTACGCACGGCCGCCGCCGAGCAGGCGGTCCCTGGCCCGGATAGGCACCAGGACGGTGTGTCAGGGTGGGTCGATCATCGTCACCAGGACACTCAACTCACATCCCGGTCCGTCCTGTTCCTGACAGAGCCCGACGGCGACCCAGCGGTCCTCGATCCTCCAGAGCTGGAGATACTCACAACTCGCGACGGGGTCGGCCCAGGGCTCCGGTATCACCTCGCCTGCCATCATCCGCTCCTGGGCGCTCCAGGTGCTGATGGCTTGTGGCTCACCCCAGCGCGAACCGAGCAGTGTGAGCAGCGCGTCGTGCTCCGCGAGGCATTGCGCCCGACGTTCGGGGCTCGCTGCCTCGTCGTCCCCGTACTCGTCGTCCATGTGCAGGAATACCGTGTGGTAGCCGGGTCCGCTGACTCCTTGGGCCGACGGTGTGCGCTCCGCGGAAATTCCGGGAGCACATCCCGTCGATGAGGCGGAGATACTGTGCGGTGGTCATACCGTCAGTAAACCGCTCTGCACTGACACATGGTTGGTCCGGCCCCTGCGAAGCTCTCAGGCGTCCCTGTTCCGTACCGCCCACCAGCCGGCCAGAAGAGCCGCGGCGGCCCATGCGGCGGTCACGGCCAGGCCTGCCCACGGCCCGGACTGCCCTCCGGATTCTGGTGCAGCACCAACTGCCCAGCCCGGTCGGGCAGATAGCGCGCGATGTTGCCCGCTACGTCCCCGATCACGAAGGGAAGATCAGAACAAAGGGGATGAGCAGGCTGAGCACAGCGACCGCACTGCGAAACAGCGCCGCCAGGCCCGCCGCGAACAGGGACATCAGAGCGAGATAGGCACCACCGCCGAACGCGGCCCGCATCGCTCCGGGCTCCCCAGACCGATCGCATGCTGTCCCATGAACAACTGGCCCACGAGGAAAGCCGCAAAACTGGTGGCCAGCCCCACCCGAGGGCAAGCCCGCCGACCATGGACATCTTCGCTGCGTAGAAGAGGCCGCGGCGCGGACTGCGGACAGCGATATCCGCAGCCCACCATTCAAGAACTCGCAGGACAGCGCTGTCGCGCCGAAGCCGATGGCCGCGATCTGGCCGAAGTTCAGCCCGTAGAAGGCGCCGAACACCAGGTCGGCGTCCGCCTTGTCCGCCTCGGCCTGACCGACGGTGGCAAGGGTGAGAACGGTGAAGACAAGGGTGACGACGAACACCGCTATCAGGGAACCGGATACTGACCGCACCGATCTGATCTTGATCCACTCGGAGCGGAGCACCCCTGTGAACGGCATTTCACGCCTCCTGACGGGTCGTGGGCGAGTTGGCGGACACGGCGGAGAATTCGGCCTCATTCGCGGTGAGGTCGAGGTAGGCCTGCTCCAGAGTTGGCTGCTCATCGATGAGCTCGAGAAGGGGATGCCTTCGGCAGCGGCCAGCGCGCCGATCTCACCCGCCTTGGCGCCGTCTACGGTCCAACGCCCGTCTTCGCCCTGCACCGGCGTGTACATCTTCCTGGCCAGCACTTCACGTAGTCGGGTGGAGTCAGTCGTGCGCAGCCGCACACAGGGCCTGCTGCGGGCATCGAGAAATTCCTGCATCGGTAGATCGGCGAGAAGTCTGCCCTGCCCAGGACCACAAGGTGGTCGGCGAACGAGGATGTCTCGTTCATCAGGTGACTGGAGACCAGGACTGTGCGGCCCTGTCGGGCCAGCCGCTTCAGGAGCTCGCGGATCCAGACAATGCCCTCCGGGTCCAGTCCGTTCGACGGCTCGTCCAGCATCACTACCTCCGGGTCGCCGACCATCGCGGCGGCGATCCCGAGGCGTTGGCGCATACCGAGCGAGAACGTCTTGATCCGCTGTCCGCCGACCTGGCCCAACCCGGCCTCGTCCAGCGCCGCATCGGCCCTGCTGCCGGATATGCCGTTGCTCACGGCAAGGGCCAGCAGATGGTCGCGCGCCGTGCGTGAGCCATGGGCCGCCTGGGCATCGAGGCGCGCCTACCCGGCGCAGCGGATTGCCCAGACAGGCGTAGGGCCGGCCACCGATGGTGGCGGTGCCACCGGTGGGGCGGTCCAGCCCCAGGACAAGCCTCATCGTGGTCGACTTGCCTGCGCCATTGGGTCCGAGGAAGCCGGTAACCCTGCCCGGTCGCACGCTGAAGGTGAGACGGTCCACGGCGCGGGTCGAGCCGTAGTCCTTGGTGAGTTCGTGGACATCAATGCTGGTCATGAGCTCAGCCTGGCGGGCGCACCGTGTCTCTGGCCTCCCCGACCGAGTGGATCGTCTCCCTCTGTCGGGGAGCCGCCCACACGGCGCTGGCACCATTGCCTCATGCGCAGCTTCCTCACTCCGCTGACCAGGCCTGCCACCTACACTCGCTGGCTGCATATGCTGATACCGATCGCGGTCGTCAGCGTGTGGCTGTTCATTTCCTTCGACATGCCATGGATGCCATTGGTATTCGCGGTGCCGGTCGGCCTCGTGCCTGCGATGCGTCTCGCCGAGGGCGTCCAGGCACAGCTCCTTCTCACACCGAAGGAGCACGGCCACCCGGACGCCGCCATCTCGGTTGAGCGGTCGGCGACCTGGGCGGACCGCTGGCGAACCGTGGCCTGGCTGGAGGTACGGCTACTGCTCGCGGCTGTGACAGGGTTCGTGACCGTCTGGCTGCCGGCCACGACGGTCGACCTCCTCCTCCTGTCCTTCGGAGCCGCTCCCAGCGAGACAGGCCTGCTTCACGGAGTCGATCCGCACTGGTGGTATGCACTGCTCTCTCCCCTGCCGGTCCTGGCGCTCCTCCCTCTGGTGATTCTGGCCGGAGACCTGGCCACGGCGGCCGCCCGAGTCTGCTCGGACCGTCCCCGGCGGAGCGGATGACCGCCCTGGAGGAGCGCACGCAGCAGCTGCTGGAACGCAACCGCATCGCGCGAGAACTCCATGACTCGATCGGGCACGCCCTGACGGTCGCGGTCGTGCAGGCAGGCGCCGCGCGCTGCTCAGGACCCGGAGTTCACGGAGCGAGCGCTCGCGGCCATCGAGGAGACGGGCCGCGACGCCCTCGACGATCTGGAACGGGTGCTGCGGGTGCTGCGCGAGTCGGATATTCCCGGCGGCAGGCGGCCGACGCTCTCCGAAGCCGGCAGGCTGCTGGATTCCGCCCGCGGCTCCGGGGTCAAGATCGACGCGGAGGTGGCCGGGACCCTGGATCTGGTACCTGTTCCGGTATCGAACGAGGGCTATCGCATCCTCCAGGAGTCACTCACCAATGTGCTGCGTCATGCCGGGTCCGTCCCCGTCCGGGTGAGGATCACGGTGGCGGGCGGCCGACTGGAGCTCGAAGTGACAAATCCGATCACCGGGCCGACACGCACGCCTGGCAGCGGCAGCGGGCTGCGAGGCATCCGCGAGGGAGCCACCCTGCTGGGCGGGACCGCCAAGACCGGCCCCTGTGACGGTGAATGGAGGGTGCACGCGAGCCTTCCACTGCACGGCATACGCTGAGTGAATGCCGGTTACCGTACTTCTGGTCGACGACGAGCCTCTGGTCCGCGCGGGCTTGCGGGCGGTTCTTGAGGCCCAACCCGACATCGAGGTCGTGGGCGAGGCGGGCGACGGTGCCGCGGTGATCCCCTCCTGCACAGGCTGCGGCCAGATGTAGTGGCGATGGATGTCCGGATGCCGCTGATGGACGGCATCGAAGCGACCCGGCTGGTGCTGCGAACCGTGCCCGACCCGCCGAAGATCCTTGTGGTGACGACCTTCGAGAACGACGAGTACGTCTACGAGGCACTGCGCGCCGGGGCAGACGGCTTTCTCCTCAAGCGCGCCCGGCCGGCCGAGATCGTGCATGCGGTGCGTCTGGTGGCTGAGGGCGAGTCCCTTCTGTTTCCTGCCGCGGTCCGACAGCTTGCCGCCGATTACGGTACGAACAAGGCCAGGGCGGCGCTGGTACGCGCATCGCTCACCGACCGCGAGGCAGCCGTGCTCCGGCTGATGGCACGCGGCTTGTCCAATGCGGAGATCGCCGCCGAGCTCGTGGTCGGCGTGGAGACGGTGAAGACCCATGTCAGCGCCGTGCTGGGGAAGTTGGGTGCCAGGGATCGCACACAGGCGGTGATCGCCGCCTACGAGTCCGGGTTCGTGGCTCCGGGCTGAGCCAGATCACCAGTCGATACCGGCTCCGGGAGGCGGTCGCCGCACTCCCGGCCACCGAGTACGATCCGGCTGACATGCGCGCGACCTGGGAGGACACACCGTGGGCAGGCTGACCGGTGGGGACCCGTCCCTGCTCCGGCGGATCAATTCCGCAGTAGTGCTGCACGCCCTGCGAGAGGCCGGCTCGCCGACGCTCACAGACCTGACCCGGATCACAGGTCTGTCGCGGCCCACGGTCGAGGGAGTTGTGGAGGGTCTCTTCGACGCGGGCCTGGTCGTCGAGGCTCTCCCCGACGAGAGTGAGGCCCGGCGGCAGGGGCGCCCTGCCCGGCGGTTCCGGTTCCGTGCCGAGGCCGGGTACCTGCTGGGCGTCGAGATCGGCCCGCACCGGGTTTCGGCGTTGCTGTCCGGACTGGATGGCCGGATCATCGGCGCAGGCTCCCGCGAGGTGTCCGAGAGCGCGTGTGCGGACGACAGGCTGGAGCAGGTGCGGGCTGTGATCGCCGATGTGCTGCGTCGTACCGGGGTATCGCGGAGCAGTCTGCGCGCGGTCGGTGTGGGAAGCCCGGGATCGTGGAGGCCGATGGCACCGTGCGACTGGGCACCGCGCTGCCGGACTGGACCGGACTTGCTCTCGGCGAGCGGTTGCGGCGCTCCTTCCGCTGCCCGGTACTGGTGGAGAACGATGCCAATGCCGCTGCGGTGGCCGAACATTGGAAGGGCGCGGCGGCCGATTCCGATGACATCGTCTTCGTCCTGGCGGGCCTGAGCCCGGGGCCGGCTCGCTGATCGGTGGCCGGTTGCACCGCGGGTTCGGCGGTGCGGCCGGCGAGATCGGCGCGCTGCACCTGCTGGGCAGGGATGTCACGCCGGAGCACCTGCTCTCGACGACGGACACCCGCTGGATCCGCTGGACGAGCGCGCGGTCGCGGCGGTGTTCTCCAAGGCCCGGGAGGGCGACACCGGCGCGCAGGCCGCTGTCGAGCGGTTCATCCAACGTCTGGTCCACGACGTCGCCGCTCTGGTGCTGGCGCTCGATCCGGAGCTCGTGGTGATCGGCGGCTGGGCGGCGGGCTTGGACGGCGTACTGGATCCTCTCCGCGACGAGCTGGCCCGGTACTGTCTGCGACCGCCTCGGGTCGCACTGTCCCTCCTGGGCGAGGCGGCTGTCGCCACCGGGGCCCTTCGGCTGGCCCTGGACCATGTCGAAGAAGAGCTCTTCGCCGTGGAGGGACGGCAACGGCCCGCCGCTGACTGCGACGGGCCGCCGGTTCGCACGGGCGAAGAGCTCCAGGACTCTCGTCACCGGGAAGAACAGGAACCTGGTGACCGCAGGAGTCAGAAGGGCGGAAGGATCAGGATGCCTGGCGCTGCGGCGTTTCTTCGCTGATTTCCAGGGCTCCCGAGTCCCCGAAGGTGAGCCGGCAGGTATCGGCCCGGTAGGTGGCGACCGATACGGCCGCGGTACCGGTTGCGGCGAAGTAGCGGGTGGTGACCACGAGGACGGGCGCACCCGGAAGCCGGTCGAGCTCCCTGGCATCGTCCGCGCGGGCGGAGCCGAGCTCCACGGAACGGTCCTGTCCGTCGAGCCCCAGCCGGTGCAGCTCGCGCAGAACGCTCCGAGCCCGCGCAGGACCGGACGGGGCGTCGATCGCCGAGAGTTCGGGCACGGACGCCGACGGAACATAGAGCAGCTCGGCCGCTACCGCCTGTCCGTGGGTGACCCGGATGCGGCGCACCATGTGCACGGCGTCCCCAGCATCGTCTCCGAGCATCGCGGCCACCGAAGCGGGCGCGGCCGAGGTGACGCAGTCGATGGGCTGCCAGGCCTCGCCGGCACCGCCACCCTCCCAGTCGTGCTGCACGGCGGAGACGGCCACCCCACACGCGGCGGGGCGACGGTGGTACCGACACCACGACGGCGCTGCAGTCTGCCTTCGAGCTCGAGCTGCTCCAGAGCCTGTCGCAGCGTTGCCCTGGCGACGCCGAACCGTGCTGCGAGGTCACGCTCGTTGGGCAGGATCTCTCCACCGCGAAGTCCGAGTCGAGTGCCTCACTGAGCACGGTCTTGAGATGCCAGTACTTGGGCTCCTGTACCGATTCCAGCTGCGTCGTCCCCACCCTGTCCTCCGCATTCGCCCGGCGACTTTCCGCGACGTTGTTTATTAAAGGTTCCTGTCTTATCTCTGAAGACCCTAGAACGGCGTATCCACTTGGTCAAGACCAACCCTCGTCCGGTAACGGAACGAAACCGCAATCTGCCGCAGAGCGTTCACAGGGCGTTCTTGCAACCGCGAGGCGCGCGCAGCGGAGCCCCACGTCCGGGAGGGCCGTGGGGCCCCGTGCCGATTCCGGAGGAATACCCGCCTAGCAGACGGACAGACTGGAGAGTTTATCCGGGTTACGGATGAGATAGGCATATTTAACCATTCCGCCCATGACCTCCACCTGGAAGAAAGTGTCCGGCTTCCCGTCGACGAGCAGCACCAGGGCAGGGCCGCCATTGATCTCCACGACCCTGGTCTCCGTACCGGCCGGCCGCTCGCGACCCACCGCCCAGAGGAAGCGGCCGACCTTGTCCGCGCTCTCGATGACACACCGAGGCGCCTTCGACTTGCCCCCACTGTCACTGACCAGCCGCACATCGGGGCCAGCAGCGCGAGCAGCTGCTCGATGTCACCGCCGGCGGCTGCCGCCAGGAACTGTTCGGTCAGGTCACGGCGCACTGCCGGATCCACGTCGTAGCGCGGTTCAGGCTCCTCGACATGGCGCCTGGCGCGTCGGCCAGCTGCCGCACGGCGGCCTCGGTCCTGTCGAGGGTGTCGGCGATTTCCGCGTACGGGAACCCGAAGGCTTCGCGCAGGACGAAGACCGCCTGTTCCAGCGGAGAGGGATTCCAGGACAACCAGCACGGCAAGGGAGACCGAGTCGGCGAGAACGGCCTGCTCCGCGGTGTCCGGTCTGGCCGGCCCGAAATCGGTGACGACGGGCTCGGGCAACCACGGCCCCACGTATGCCTCACGCAGTGACTGCAGATGGCGGAGCCGGTCAATGGCCGGGCGAGTGGTGATCCGTACGAGAAAGGCCCGCGGCTCCCGCACATCCTCGCGCCCCGCGGACGACCAGCGCAGCCACGCCTCCTGCACCACGTCCTCGGCATCGGCGACCCGCCCGAGCATTCGATAGGCAACCCCGGTGAGGACGGGCCGGTTTTCTTCGAAGAGATCGGTCAGGTCGTCGACTGTCACCACCCGTCCCAGCCGAGAGGCAGAACACTGTCCAGCGGGAATCGCCGTAGCCCTTGAACTACAAGCTACCGGAGGGTAATTGTTACTGACGGGATGTCTAAGTGCGTGCCCGCCCTCGTTCCGGATCCTTCCAGGGAGCAGAAGCATGGCCGATACGGTTTCGTTCACAGTCGACTCGGCCGTCGGCCGGCGCCCTGTCACCCTGGCTTACGAACGGGTCGGCTCCGGCGCGCCGTTGCTCCTGCTCCACGGCATCGGGCACCATCGTCAGGCCTGGCATCCGGTACTGCAGATCCTGGCCGCCGAACGGGACGTCATAGCCGTCGACCTGCCCGGATTCGGCGCCTCCGCGGCGCTGCCGGACGGCCTCCCACACGACCTGGCGACCGTGGTTCCGGTACTCGGTGCACTCTGCCAGAAGCTCGGCCTGGAGCGTCCGCATGTGGCGGGCAATTCGCTCGGGGCCTGCTGGCCCTGGAACTGGGCCGCGAAGGGCTCGCCCGGTCGGTGACGGCACTGTCCCCGGCCGGATTCTGGACCGTCACAGAGCGCCGCTACGCGTTCGGGGCATTGCGCGCGATGCGGCGGGCGCGCTCTCAATGCCCCGGCCGATGATCGAACGGCTGTCGCAGAGCACGGTGGGCCGGGCGGCGCTGACGAGCACCATCTATGCGCGGCCGGGCCGCCGTTCACCCGATGCCGTGGTTGCGGAGACCCTGGCGCTGCGCGAGGCGACCGGCTTCCACCAGACCCTGTCCGCCGGCCTCGGTGTCGCAGTCACCGATGATGTGCCGGGTCTGCCCGTCACCATTGCCTGGGGCAGCAGTGACCGGCTGCTGCTGCGCCGGCAGGGAATCCGGGCCAAGCACATCATCCCCGCGGCCCGTCTGGTGCGGCTGCCCGGCTGCGGCCACGTTCCGATGAATGACGACCCTGCCCTGGTGGCGCGCGTCATCCTCGACACGAGCCGCTGATCCAGCGGCGCGGTCCGTTGATCCGGCAACCCGGTCCAACGGGGCACGATCCTTCGAACGGCGCCCGAAAACGCCGATAGACCAGGCGGTTCTCGCGGACTTCGTGGCCGGTGGCGGCTACGACCGGCAGCTGCGCCGCTGTCAGCGGGCCTACCGGGAGCGGCGCGACGCGATGGTGGCCACGCTGGCGGAACACTGCCCGGCACCCGGATCAGCGGGATCGCCGCAGGTCTGCACGTCATCGCCCGCCTGCCCGAGCGGTACGGCCCACAACCCGGCTGTTGCGCCGGGCCGCCGCGGCCGGCATCGCGCCGCGCCCACTGAGCCACTGCGGGACGACGGGCCACGAGGACGGCACGGTCTCTCGTCCTCGGCTATGCGCATCTGACCCCGGCCGTTATCCGGCGGGGCGTCGGCCTGCTGGCAGGGCACTCGGCCCGGCATAGATCCGGGCGGGGACAGGTCCGGATACGGGAACGGGCAGGGTGGCCGGGCATCCGCGCGACTCAGTCAGACGTTCCGGAGCGGTTGTTCATCTGGGGTTGGCTCAACGGCTGCCGCCAGGCATTAGGCATGGGTCGGCGATCACCTTCCGCAACGCCAACTCCCCAGGCCGGCAGCCCGATGACACCACGGGCATCCTCGGCGCCGAGCAGCTCGGGTGGCTCAAGCGTGAGCTGTCGCGGTCGCGGGCGGCGTGGAAGGTGATCGCCGCCGACATGCCGCTGGGGCTGGTGGTCCCGGACGGCGCCGCCGACTTCGAGGCCGTGGCGCAGGGAGGCCCGGGTGCTCCGCTCGGCCGTGAGCTGCAGATCGCCGAGCTGCTGCGGTACATCAAGCACCGGCGGATCACCGGGACACTCTGGCTGACGGCCGATGTGCACCACACATCGGCTCAGCACTACGCACCCGAACGCGCGGCGTTCAGGACTTCGAGCCGTTCTGGGAGTTCGTCTCGGGACCGCTGGCCGCAGGCGGATTCCCGGCCAACGAACTGGACGGCACGTTCGGTCCCGACCGGGTCTTCGTCCGTGCGCCCGAGCGGGCGAACGTGTCACCGATGGAGTCGCCGCAGTTCTTCGGAGAGGTTGATATCGACGGTGGCAGCGGGAGCTGACGGTACGTCTGTGGGCGCAGGGCGGCACGGTCCTGTTCAGCAAGGTGCTGCGGCCCGGCCGCAGCGGACAGTGAGCCGGAGCAGGCGGCCGGCTCGGCCGGACCCCGCACCGGCGCCCTGCTGCGGAATCCTCCGAAGCCGGATGATAGGCGACCAGATGCACACTTAACCCATCAGTCACAAGACGTTCGTGATCAGGCAACACCGTTCGGTCACAGTACGAACATGACTGATGTGACATCTGCGAAGAGTGCCCGCCGCCCGCATCACTGGCGGCGGGACCTGATCGAACTTGCCGCCCTCTTCACGGCGGTCGCGGTGGCCGACGCGATCGCCAATCTGATCGGGCACCAGCCGGGAGGCCTTCCTCCTGGTCGCCTCGGCCGTGGCTCTCGTCGCCACGGCCGCGTTCCACCTGGTGGGCACGGCGCCACAGCCACGCACCCCGCCGCTTGCGGTCATCGATACCGGAGCACACACCGCCGCGCCCTCGGGTGAAGAACCGGCACCGGCCTTGGAGGGCCCCAAGCCAGTGGGCGCGCGGGGACCGCCGAGCAGCCCGAAGAAACGGTCCTGTGGCGGATGCGAACGACCGTACAAGACACTCCCGGCACCCTTGCCGCACTGTGCGTCGCCCTGGCCGGGCACCGGATCGACATCCTCACCCTCCAGACTCATCCGCTGGCGCAGGGCACGGTCGACGAGTTCCTGCTGCGGGCGCCCGCCGCGCTGCAGGCCCAGCAGCTCACCCGGGAGATCTCCGTCGCCGGCGGCCGTTCCACCTGGATCGAGCGCGCGGACGCCCACGATCTGGTGGACACGCCGACCCGGGTACTCGGCCTGGCCACCCGCACGGCGCTGGACGCCGCCGAGCTCCCCTTGGCGCTGCGTCAGCTGCTCGGCCGCTGCACCATCCACTCGCTGCCCGCCCTCTCCGTCACCGGCCGTCCCACCGGTGAGAGTGCGCCCGTGGAAGGCGTGCTAGAGGAGAACACGATGCGGCTGCGCGATCCATCGGGCGGCGTCATCACCGTCGAGCGCCCCTACTTGCCGTTCACACCGACCGAGTTCGCCCGAGCCCGCGCCCTGGTCGAGCTCGATGCCCGACTCGGCCCGCGCGTCCCCAGCAGCGCACACGTCCTCACCTCGCCGAGGGCAACGAGATCACTGTGCGCCGGGCGGACCGCGGCGACCTCGCCGCCGCCCGCGCCATGCACGACCGCTGCTCGGAGCGCACACTCGGCCTGCGCTACCACGGCCCGGTACGCGATGCCGACCGCTACCTGGACCATCTGCTGAGCCCGCGGTTCGGCCGTACCCTTGCCGTCCAGACCGCCTCGGGCCGGCTGGTGGCACTCGGCCACCTCCTGTGGGACGGGGACGAGACCGAGGTCGCCCTCCTGGTCGAGGACGACTGGCAGCGCCGCGGCGTCGGCACCGAACTCCTCGCCCGGCTGGTGGCCCTGGCCGTCGAGGCGGGCTGCGAGCGTGTACGCCGTCACCCAGGCCCACAACACCGGCATGGTCGCGGCCATGCGTGCGCTCTCGCTGCCCCTCGACTACCAGATCGAGGAAGGCACTCTGGTCATCACAGCCCGGCTGGATGCGTCTGGCGCGCAGCAGACGGGACACTCCCGACAGGCCCGTCGTTGAGTGCCTGACACAGATCGGCCCACAGGTCCTCGACGTCCTCGAGACCGACCGACATCCGCAGCAGCCGGTCGCTGACACCCGAGGCCCTACGGTCTCCCTCATCCACAATGCGGTGGCTGATGGAGGCCGGATGCTGGATCAGGGTGTCCACACTGCCGAGACTGACGGCAGGCGTGATGAGCCCGACTCCGGCGATCACCCGGTGCGGATCCCCGCACACCTCGAAGGAAACCATCGCCCGCCCAGCTCCGGGTAGTGCACCCGGGCGATACGGGGTCGACGGCGAGCCTTCGGGAGAGCTCGGCGGCGCTCGCCGACGCCGCCCGTACCCGCACCGGCAGCGTGGAGAGCCCGCGCAGCAGCAGATAGCCGGCCAGCGGGTGCAGTACACCGCCGGTGGCGAACCGCACCTGGCGCAGCCGGGCCGCGAACTCCTCGTCGCAGGCGACGACTCCGCCCATCACATCGCCGTGACCGCCCAGGTACTTGGTGGCACTGTGCAGCACGACCGGGCACCGTGTTCGACCGGCCGCTGCAGCACGGGCGTGGCGAAGGTGTTGTCGACGAGCAGTGGGACCGAGCCGCACGAGTACGCCACGGCACGGATATCGATCTCGGCCAGCGTCGGATTGGCGGGAGTCTCGACCATGACCAGTCCGGTGTCCGGACGTATCGCATCGGCGATGCCCGCCGGATCGGTCCAGGTCACCTCCGTGCCGAGCAGTCCGGCACCCAGGAGGTGGTCGCTGCAGCCGTAGAGCGGACGCACGGCGACCACGTGGCGCAGCCCCATGCTCGCGCGGGCCAGCAGGACCGCGGTGAGCGCCGCCATGCCGCTGGCGAACGCGACCGCGCTCTCAGCGCCTTCCAGCCGGGCCAGGGCGGTCTCGAACCGGGCCGTCGTCGGGTTGTCCAGGCGGGCGTAGACGGGCGGCCCGTCGGGCCTCGCTCCGGTGGCGGCGAAGGTGTCGATGCGTTCCGCTTCTCCCCTCGAGTCGTACGAGGGGTAGGTGGTGGACAGGTCGAGGGGCGGGGCGTGCAGGCCGAGTGAGGCGAGGTCGTCGCGGCCGGCGTGCACGGCTTCGGTGGCCAGCGACCTGGCCGGGTGGGGGCCTGGAATGTCGTCGAGGCTTCGGTGTCCATGCCACAACTCTGAACACCTTCCGGCATTTGACGGCAATGCACCGTGTTACGTTCGACAGATGGCTGAATCCGTCGCTCTCGATCCGGTGGATCTGCATATTCTGCGACTCCTGCAGAACGATGCACGGATGACGTATCGCGAGCTGGCCGCCGAGGTCGGGGTGGCTCCGTCCACCTGCCTGGACCGGGTGGCGCGACTGCGGCGTTCCGGCATCATCCTCGGTCATCAGCTGCGCCTGGACCCGGCCAGACTCGGCCGGGGCCTGGAGGCCCTCCTCCTGGTACAGGTCCGGCCGCACCGCAGGAGCTCATCGGCCCGTTCGTCGAGCGGATCAGGGGCTGGCCGAGTCCCGTGCGCTGTTCCATCTCACCGGCCCCGATGACTATCTGGTACATGTGGCCGTCTCGGACACCGCCGATCTGCAGCGCCTGGTGCTGGACGAGTTCACCTCGCGCCGCGAGGTGGCGAGGGTGGAGACCAGGCTGGTCTTCCAGCAGTGGGAGTGCGGGCCTCTGCTGCCGCCCTCCACCGGGAGGAGCGGGACACGCGCGGCCTCCACAGATCCGGTCGGAGAACCCGCCTCCGACGGCTGAAGCCGCATACATCGGTGACGCAGTACCGCTCGCCGTACGAAGATGTCCGCATGTCAGATACACCGAGCAGCGCGCTGCCCGCCAGATCGCCGACGCCTACGTCGACGCAATCATCGAACTCGACCCGATCACCGGTACGTACCTCGGTGTCGCAGAAGCTCCCCGCCTGCCCGACTTCTCGCCCGACGGCCAGGAGGCCATCGCCGCGCTCATCGGTGCCACGCTGGTGAAGCTGGACGCGGCGGAGCGCGTACCGGGCGCCGACAGCGATGCGGAACGCCGCTGCGCACGACTGCTGCGCGAGCGCCTCACGGCCGAACTCGCCGTCCACGAAGCCGAGGAGGCGCTGCGTACCGTCTCCAACCTCCAGTCACCGGCACACAGCATCCGCGAGGTGTTCACGGCGACGCCGACCGCGACGGACGAGGACTGGGCGGCGGTCGTGGACCGTCTGCGGGCCGTTCCGGAGGCGCTGGAGGGATACCGCGCCTCGCTCCAGCTCGGTCTGGAGCGCAAGCTGTACGCCGGTCCCCGGCCGACGGCCACCTTCATCGAACAGCTGACGGAGTGGGCGGGGAAGGACGGCTCCGGCTTCTTCCAGGACTTCGTCGCCCCGGGCCCCGCGGCCCTGCGGGAGGATCTGGAGGACGCCGCCCGTCGGGCCTCCGACGGATTCGAGGCCCTGCGCGGGTGGCTGAGCGAGGTGTACGCCCCAGCGATCGAGGGTGCCCCGGACACCGTGGGCCGCGAGCGCTATGCCCGCTGGTCACGCCTGTACAACGGCACGGATCTCGATCTCGACGAGGCGTACGCGTACGGCTGGTCCGAATACCACCGGCTGCTGGCCGAGATGCAGACCGAGGCCGGGAAGATCCTGCCCGGCGCGGGTCCCTGGGAAGCGCTCGCCCACCTCGATGTGCACGGCAAGCACATCGAGGGCGTCGACGAGGTCCGGGCCTGGCTGCAGAGCCTGATGGACGAGGCCATCGCGGCGCTGGACGGCACCCATTTCGAACTCGCCGAGCGGGTACGGAAGGTGGAGTCCCGGATCGCCCCGCCGGGCGGTGCGGCTGCCCTACTACACCGGGCCGTCCGAGGACTTCTCACGTCCCGGCCGTACCTGGCTGCCCACCATGGGCGAGACCCGCTTCCCGGTGTACGACCTGGTGTCCACCTGGTACCACGAGGGCGTTCCCGGCCACCACCTGCAGCTCGCGCAGTGGACCCACGTCGCGAGCAGCCTCTCCCGCTACCAGGCGTCGGTCGGGATGGTCAGTGCCAACGTCGAGGGCTGGGCGCTGTACGCGGAACGGCTGATGGATGAGCTGGGCTTCCTGCCCGACGCGGAGCGCCGGCTCGGCTATCTGGATGCCCAGATGATGCGCGCCTGCCGGGTGATCGTGGACATCGGAATGCACCTGGAGCTGGAGATCCCTGCGCAGTCGCCGTTCCACCCCGGCGAGCGGTGGACCCCGCTCTGGCCGAGGAGTTCTTCGGCAGTCACAGCGGCCGGCCCGCCGACTTCGTAACGAGCGAGCTGACCCGCTATCTGTCGATTCCAGGACAGGCCATCGGCTACAAGCTGGGTGAGCGCGCCTGGTTGCTGGGCCGGAGAACGCCCGCGCCGCTCGTGGCGACGCGTTCGACCTCAAGGCCTGGCACATGGCCGCCCTCTCACAGGGCTCGCTCGGTCTGGACGACTTGGTGGACGAGCTGTCCAGGCTCTGACTCCGGATGGTCACGGCTCGGCGGGCAGGTGCGGCTTTCAGCGCCGGAACCCGCCCTCCGAGTCGATGACCTGTCCAGTGACCCACTCCGCCTCGTCGGTCACCAGCCAGGAGATCAGCCGCGCCGGATCGTCGGGCATGCCCCAGCGTCCGGCCGGGAACATGGCCGCCACCGCCGAGTACTGCTCACCGCTCAGGTAATCGGTGTCGACAGGGCCCGGGTGGACCGAGTTGACGGTCACTGCCAGATCGCTGAACGTGGCTGCGAGCGAGCGGGTCACCGATGCGAGGGCGCCCTTGGCAAGGGCGTAGGGGAGCTGGTCCGGCATGCCCGACCCCTTGTCCTGGCCGGAGGTCATCGTCACGATCCGGCCCCTGGTGTACGGGCGGGAAGCGTGCCGCGCAGCCGGGCGTACGCCTGGGCGAGCAGGATCACCGAGCGGGTGTCCACCGCCCAGTGGGCATCGAGGTCAGCCGCGTCGATCGCGTTCAGTGGGCCGTCGTTACCGCTGAGCGCATGGTTGGCGACGAGGATGTCGAGCCGTCCGCCGAGTGTCCTTGCGGCTGTGGCCACCAGCGCGGCGGGGCCTGTGCGTCGGACAGATCGGCCGGTCCGTGGGCGACGACCGCGTCCGGGGCGCCGAGCACCTCCCGTACGCCCGCGGCCACCGCGTCCGGTTCGTCGGCCCCCAGGGCTGTGACGCGTCGTGCGGCACGTGGTGGTGCAGGTAGACGCTCGCCCGTAGGCGGCGAGCCGCCGGGCGACCGCGTACCCGATGCCGCTGCGGCGGCTGGCGCCCGTGACCAGGGCGGTGCGGCCCCGGAGCGGGAGCGGGTCTCGGCGCAGTTCATCGGCGGTGGGGTGCGGGAGTTGAGGCATGGGGTCATTCTGCGACCCGGCCGCACCGCTTGTCACCCGCTTTCAGCTGGTCAGCGGCCGCGGTTGCCGACGGCCGGCGGCATGCTCGGACCGGATCGGTGCCTCGGCACCGTGACCACCGGCATCGTGCACTCCTCGCCGCTCCCCGGCACGCGATCAGCCGCTGAGGACGTCGGAGACACGATGGCGTACCGCCGATCCGTGCCGCTCCTTCACCACTTCGAGCTGGGCGGGGATACGGCGGCGAAGGTCCGCCACATGGCTGACGATGCCGACGCTGCGGTCCCGCTCGCGCAGCGAGTCCAGCACATCGAGCACCTCGTCCAGGGTCTGGTCGTCCAGGCTGCCGAAACCCTCGTCGATGAAGAGGGTGTCCAGCCGTACGCCACCCGCCTCGTCGGTCACGACATCGGCGAGGCCGAGGGCCAGGGCCAGCGAGGCGAAGAACGTCTCACCGCCGGACAGGGTGGCCGTGTCGCGCTCCCGGCCGGTCCAGGAGTCGACGACATGCAGACCGAGTCCGGCCCGGCGCCCACCGGTGCGGGCATCGGAGTGCACCAGCGTGTAGCGGCCGGACGACATCCGCTGGAGCCGGGCGGTGGCAGCGGCTGCGACCTGTTCGAGCCGGGCCGCCAGTACGTAGGCTTCCAGCCGCATCTTGCGTTCGTTGTCGGCGGATGTGCCGGCGGTCAGCCCGGCGAGCCGCGCCACGCGCTCGTACTCCTGGCGCAGCGGGCCGAGCCTGCGCACCTCGTCGGTGGCTCGCCGCGACAGCCGGCCCAGCTCCGCGCAGCGCTCCTGCGCGGCGGACAGTGCCGCGGCACTGTCCCGCAGCTGCCGCTCCGAGGTGTCGTGGGCGGCCTGGGCCACCGGGCTCCGCCGGCCGGTGTCCGGCGGCTGCCCGAGCGTCCTGTTCGGTGAGCCGGTCGGCGACGGCGGCTGCCTCCGCCTGCCAGCCATCGATGCGGTGCTGGAGCTCGCGCTGCGCCGCATCGGTGAGAGCGCTCCGGCGGCAGCCTCCGGGTGTCGAACCCCGCCCGGAAGGCAGCGTCGGCCAGCCGGTCGTCGGCCTCCTTGCGCCGCTGCGCCACTCTGCTCGGTCCGCAGGCTCTGCGCGGCGTCGGCGAGCAACGCGGCTCGCCGCTCCAGCAGGCGTGCGTGCGCGGCAACGGAGTCAGATCCCCGCGCGCCTTGACCAACTCAGCTTCCAACGCGGCCTGTTCGCGATCGAGCGCCTCGCGCTGCGAGGTACGGGCGGCGGCCCGCCGCTCGGCCTGCTGTCGCTGGTCGAGCCGGCCGAGGTGCTCCCGCTCGGCCGCGGCGAGGGCCTCACGCGCTGCGTGCGTCCCGGCGGCCAGCCGGTGCGCGGCGGCGTGCTCGCGGGTCAGCTCGGCGACCAGCGCTTCGAGCCGGGGCACGGAGGGGTCGTCGGAGTCGATGGCCGGTCCCGCGGACCGGGCGTCGACGGCCGGTACCCACCGGGCTCCGGCGCCCGTCCCCACGGCCGGCGACTGTGCGGCCTGCGCCCGTGCCGCGGCGAACTGTTCGCGCAGCACCCGAGACCGTGCTCCGCCTCTGCGCGGGCGTCCTCGGCGCGCCGGTGGGCGGCGAGCGCCGCCTCCTCGGTGGCCCGGTCCACATGGCCGTCCCCGGCTCGGGCCGGGGACGGGTGTTCGGCCGATCCGCACACGGCGCATGCCGCACCGTCGACCAGCTGGGCCGCCAGTTCGGCGGCGATGTCGCGCAGTCGCCGCTCTCTCAGTCCCAGCCAGCTCTCGTGCGCGACGAGTGCGTGTTCGCGGGCCCCGGCGAGGCGTTCCGCCGCGGCCCGGGTCCGTACTGCGAGCGAGTCCCGGCGACGTGCCGCCTCCAGCCCTCTGCGCGCCGGTTCGAGACGGCCTGCCAGCGCTTCCGCGCGGGTCGCGGCCTCCTGGGCCGTCTCGATCCGCTCCCGGAGGCCGCGGTGAGCGGCATCCCAGCCGGCCAGCCAGTCCACCGCGTCCTGGACCAGCTCGTCGTCGGCGCGTGACTGCTTCTCCAACCCGGCCCGTTCGGCGTCGATCTGCGTACTGCGCCGCTCGGCGCGGCGGGCCGCCTCCAGCGCGCCGAGCTCCGATCCGAGACCGCGTTCCCGTTCCGCCAGCTGCTCGGCACTCGCGCCGGCCAGGTCGCCGGGCAGCTCGGAGCGCGAGCGGACCAAAGCCGCGGCGGCCGTGCGGTAGGCCCTGTCGGCCTCGCCGCGCAGTTCTAGTGCGGGAGCGACCAGATCGGCCTTGCGGGCGCGTGCCAGCTGTTCGTGGCAGCGGTCGTGTTCGGGACGGCGGCTCTCCAGGCCGGCTTCGCGGTACCTGGTCTCCTCGAACCGCTGCTGGAGCCGGGCGAGTTCGCGCTCGGCGTCGAGTGCGCTACGGGCGGCGGCCCTCCGGCTCTCCGCGGCGGACAGGACGCATTCGGCGATGAGGAGCCGCTCCCGGGCGCTGCCGCGTGCGACGGCCGCCCACTCCAGGATGCCCTCGGCGAGGCCTGGTTCACCGGGCTGGGCTTCGGGCATCGGCCACTCGCGGGCAGCGGGGCCCGCGGCCTGCGCGATCCGCTGGGCAACGGCGAGGATCTGTTCGTCGCCCGCTCTGGCCCTGGCCTCGGCGCTGCGGCGCAGCTCCGCCAGACGCTCCTCCACGGCGGCGAAGCGACGGGTGTCGAAGAGCCTGCCGAGCAGTCTGCCGCGGGCCTCGGCGTCCGCGCGCAGAAAGCGGGCGAAGTCGCCCTGGGGCAGCAGCACCACCTGGCAGAACTGGTCCCTGCTCATCCCGATGAGCCTGCTGATCTCCTCGCCGATCTCCTGGTGGGAGCGGCTGAGAGCCTGCCAGCCGTTCTCGGAGTCGTACTCGCGAAGCCAGCTCTGGGCCTTCTCCGTAGTGAAGCCTTCGCCCCTGCGCTTGGGGCGAGGCTGGGCAGGCCGCCTGGTGATCTCCATGCGCCGCCCGCCGACGGTCAGCTCCAGCCGCACCTCGGTGGCCAGCGCCGCGGGAGCGTGGTCGCTGCGCAGGGATGTCCCCGGCTCTGCCGGGCCCCTGGCACCGCGCCGTAGAGCCCGTAGCAGACAGCATCCAGGACCGAGGTCTTGCCCGCGCCGGTCGGGCCGTGCAGCAGAAAGAGCCCCGCCGATGAGAGTGCGTCGAAGTCGACTTCCTCCGTGGCGCCGAAGGGCCCGAAGGCGGTGAGGGTGAGCCGGTGCAGCCTCAACGGGACACCTCGTGCACGCTCTCGTCCACCCGTACGTCATCGAAGGCGGCACGCAGCAAGGTGCGCTCCCGTTCGCTCGGCCCGTTCCCGCCGCGTACATGGGCCACGAAGTCGTCCGCGATCTGCTGGTCGTCGCGTCCGCTCAGCCGCTGGGCGTACGAGGCAAGGGGATCCCCGGTGGCCGCTCCGGCTCGAAGACGAGGCTGAGGGTGTGGGGAAGCGCTCGACGAGACGGGCCATCGGTTCATCGGGGCGCACCGGGTCAGTGAGCGTGGCCTCCACCCAGGACTCCTGATGCCGATCGAGCGCGGGGTCGTCGAGCAGCGCGCCCAGGCGTCCGCGGAGCCGGGCGAGCGGGCGCTCCACCGGACAGTCGACGCGTTCGGCGGCGAGGCCGCCTGCGGCGTCGATGTCGATGAGCCACATGGTCTTGCGGTGGGCGGCCTCCGAGAAGGAGTACGCGAGCGGCGAGCCCGAGTAGCGCACGCGCTCGGTGACCCGCTGGCAGCCGTGCAGATGTCCGAGCGCCACGTAGTCGACACCGTCGAACACTCCGGCCGGGACTGCGGCGACCCCGCCGACGGTGATGTCACGCTCGCTGTCGCTGGGCTCGCCCCGGCGACGAACGCGTGGGCGAGTACCACGGAGCGGGTGGTGCCCGGCCGGGCGGCGAGATCGGTTCGGACCCGGTCCATGGCGGCGGTGAGTACGGCCTCGTGCCCGGCCTTCGCCGCCCCCAGGGTGTCCTTGACGAGGGCGGGTTCCAGGTAGGGCAGTCCGTAGAACGCCACATCGCCGTGGCTGTCGCGCAGGACGACCGGAGAGGCGCAGTCCCTGGGGTCGGTACGCAGGTGGATGCCGGCCCGCCCGATCAGCCCGGCGCCGACACCGAGCCTGCGCGCCGAGTCGTGGTTGCCGGAGATCATGACGGTCGGCACGCCCACGGCCGCCAGCCGGTGCAGCGCGTCGTCGAACAGCCGGACGGCGGACAGCGGTGGCACGGCCCTGTCGTAGACATCACCCGAAACCAGGACGGCGTCGACGTCGCGTTCCTGCACCGTCGCCACCAGATGGTCGAGGTAGGCGGCCTGGGCGTCCAGCATCGGGACGCGGTGCAACGAACGCCCGAGGTGCCAGTCCGAGGTATGCAGAATCCTCAAGACATCACCTCGACGGCTGCGACCTGCATGTTCCTCTTCCTCCACCCCGCAGCTGCACCGGAGCTGCACCGCACCGACCGCAGATCCCTCCGGTCGGCACGCACCACGCTAATACCGGCGGGCCTGCGATCCCTCATCCTGCTCAGACGTCCCCGTACGCCTCGCCCCCAGCTCGAGCACGGCGGAGCCCGCCGTCGCGTCGGCGAGCCAGGCCCTGAACCCTTCGATGTCCGCGTCCGGCAGCCCGATCCCGATGGTCACTGCCTCCGCATACCGCACCTCGCGCACGGCCCGGCCGGTGGCACGCAGATCGTTCTCCAGCTTTCCGGCCCGCTGGTGGTCGACGGTGACCGTGGCCAGCCTGAACCGCCTGCGGGTGATGGTGCCCAGGGCGTCGAGCGCTTCCCCGACCGCTCCCCGTATGCACGGATCAGTCCGCCCGCACCCAGCTTGACGCCACCGAAGTAGCGGGTGACGACGGCGGCGGTGTAGCGCATCTCTCTGCGCATCAGCATCTGCAGCATGGGCACGCCGGCGGTACCGCCCGGCTCCCCGTCGTCGCTCGCCTTCTGCACGGAGGCATCGGCGCCGATCACGTACGCGAAGCAGTTGTGGCCGGCGGTCGGATGCTCCTTGCGGACGCGTGCGACGAACTCCTGCGCCTCCTGTTCGGTGGCGGCTGGGGCGAGCGCGCAGAGGAAGCGCGATCTGCTGATCTCGGTCTCGTGCACGCCCGCGCGGGCGACTGTGCGGTACTGCTCCTGCATCCGGCCACCCTATGCGCCGCTCCTTCCTCTCCTCTCGGGCTCTTCTCGGGCTTCTCGGGCTTCTCGGGTTCCTCTCGGGCAGGGCGGGAATGGTCCGGCAGTGCCGTCCGTTGTCCGGGGCATGTACGCAGACGATGAGACGATCCGCAGGATTCTCCAGGAGAAGGGCGGCACCTGGGCGGTGGTGGGCCTGTCCAACAACCGTTCCCGGCTACCTACGGCGTGGCAGAGGTCCTTCAGCACTTCGGCAAGCGGGTGGTGCCGGTGCATCCCAAGGCGGAGACGGTCCACGGCGAGCAGGGCTACAGCTCGCTGGCGGACATCCCCTTCCCGGTCGATGTGGTGGATGTCTTCGTCAACAGCGAGCTGGCCGGCGTCGTCGCCGACGAGGCGGTGGCGGCCGGCGCGAAGGCTGTCTGGTTCCAGCTCGGGGTGATCGACGAAGCGGCCTACGACCGTACGCGTGCGGCCGGAGTCGACATGGTGATGGACCGCTGTCCCGCGATCGAAATTCCGGCCCTGGCCCTCGCGGCTGACAGGCGCGGTGTCGCACCCGGGCAGGACGGGGACAATGTCCGCCGTGACAGAACGCCTACTCACCGGTGACCGAGCGGTTGCCCAGCTGTCCGAACTCGGCGTGGAGCAGGGCGGTGTGCTGCTGGTACATGCCTCGATGCGCTCTATGGGAGCGGTCGACGGCGGCGCCCACACCGTGGTCGAGGCCCTGTGCCGGACCCTCGGGCCGGAGGGAACACTGGTGGTTCCCTCCTTCACACCGGAGAACTCCGACACCTCGCGCCCGTATCTGGACCGTGTCCGTGGCCTGAGCACCGAGGCCCGGAAGATGGTCCGCGCGGACATGCCGCCCTTCGACAGGGCCGCCTCACCGGCGCCCTCCATGGGCCTGCTGGCCGAGACGGTGCGGCTGGCACCGGGGGCAGAGCGCAGTGACCACCCACAGACCTCCTTCAGCGCACTCGGTCCCGCGGCCCGGATACTGACCGCACACCACCGCCGCGACTGTCACCTGGGCGAGGATTCGCCGCTGGCCCGTCTGTACGAGTCCAACGCACAGATCCTGCTGCTGGGAACGGACTTCAGCACCTGCTCCGCCTTCCACCTGGCCGAGTACCGGGTACCCGGTCCGCCCAGGCGCAGCTACCGCTGTGTGGTGACGGCGCAGGGCCGGCCCCAGTGGTGGGAGTACGAGGACGTCGAGCTGGACGACAGCGATTTCGCCGCGCTGGGGAGCGACTTCGAGCGATCGGACCACAGCTCAGCCGTACGCTCCGGCCGGGTGGGCCCGGCACGAAGCCGTCTGATCCCTTTCACGGCGGCCGTGGACTTCGCCGTGGGTGGCTCGCGGACCACCGGCCGGCGCGTCTTTGACGCAGCCCGCTGCTCAGACGCCCAGACCTTCGACCAGTACCGCCCCGGCAGCGCGGCCAGGGCTTTGCCCGGCACGATCAGTTTGCCGCGGCGGCTGCCGCTGCCGATCAGGACCCAGTCCTCGTCGACCACTGCGGGGTCCAGCAGCCGGGGCCAGGCGGTGGGCAGCCCGATCGGAGTGATCCCGCCGTACTCCATGCCGGTCTCGCCGACCGCAACGTCCATCGCGGCGAAGGACGCCTTGCGCGCACCGAGATGTCTGCGTACCGCACCGTTCACATCAACACGGGTGCGGGAGAGCACAACACATGCTGCCAGGGTCACCTCGCCGCCCCGCTTTCCCGCCACGACCACGCAGTTGGCCGACCGGTCCAGGAATCCGGCGCCATGATGTCCGGCGAAGGCCGCGGTGTCGGCGATCGCGGGGTCCGTGTCGACGTGGACGGTCTGCTCGCTCGGGACACCGCCCCAGCCCGCGCTCACGGCCTGGGCCACGGGTGCGGGAAGCAGGCCGAGACGGTCCACAGCGGGCGAGGCATCTTCGAAGGTACCGAGGGTGCGCGCATTCTTCGTACGCTGACAGCCTCTGGATCCGGCCGGTTCAGCGTCTCGAAGGGGGCGGAGGCCGCCGGGACGGTTCTGCCGGCGACGGGTCAGGGGCGTTCCGCTGGGCCCGCCCTGCCGGGGATGTCGTCGAGGTGCGCCAGTGCCATCAGCTGTTCGGGCGTGACACCGTCCGGGATCGGGATGGGCGCCGGCGTACGCAGGGGCGGCTGCCAGCCCTGCCGGGATCCCAGCTCCGTACGACCGGGCCGGAGCGCCGGCCACCACCGAGTGATCGGCGACCTCACCCCGTACCACCGCTCCGGCGGCGACCACCACATTGCGGCCGAGTCTGGCCCCGGCAGGATCACCGCTCCGGTGCCGATCCAGCAGCCCGGACCGATGGCGACCGGCTCCATCCGGGCCACTGCTTGCCGACCGGCTCGTCCGGATCGTCGTAGCTGTGGTTGGTCGTGGTGACGTAGACGTACGGTCCGCAGTACGTGTCCGAGCCGATCGTCACCCTGGTGTCGGCGATGACATGGCTCCCGCGGCCCAGCACCACACCGTTGCCCAGCGTCAGGATCGGTTCCGGCCCCAGTTCCAGGCCGGGCATCAGACCGGCGGTGAGCGTCACCTGCTCGCCGATGACGCAGTGTTCGCCGAGCTCGATCCACCGCTCGCCGAACACCGTGCCCTGGGGAAGGCCAGCCGGGTCCCCACTCCGATCCGGCCGAATCGCAGCTGCCCCGGGTGCCCGGCGGTGACGGCACCCGACTTCTGCACCCAGGCCCAGCCGCGGTGGACGGCGCGGGACAGAATCCGGCCCCGCCATTCGGTGAGGGATGAGAACGTGTTTCGGTTCTTCGGCACCCGCACACCGTAATCGGCGGGGCGGGACCAACGGTGGCGACCGGCTGTGATGTTTACCCCACCCTCATCGGCCGCGAGCCGTCGTTTACGGTTCCTCCGAGGCGACCGCAACACACCCCGCAGCACTCAGGAGCAGGCGATGGCAGAGCAGGCGTTGATCACGGGCATGGGCGGCAAGGAGCCGGAGATCGCCCGGACGCCTTCGTGGCACCGACCTCCGTCGTCATCGGCGAAGTCTCGATGGCCGCGGGCTCCAGCGTCTGGTACCAGGCAGTGCTGCGCGCCGACTGCGGACCGATCGCGCTCGGCCCCGACAGCAACATCCAGGACAACTGCAGCGTGCACACCGACCCCGGCTTCCCGCTGACCGTGGGCGCCCGGGTCTCGGTCGGCCACAACGCCGTGCTGCACGGCTGCATCATCGAGGACGACGTACTGATCGGCATGGGTGCCACCGTCCTCAACGGTGCGCACATCGGAACGGGATCCCTGGTCGCGGCCCAGTCCCTCGTCCCGCAGGGCATGCGTGTGCCGCCGGGCTCACTCGTCGCCGGTGTGCCGGCCAAGGTGAAGCGGGAACTGACCGCGGAGGAGCTCGATGGCATCAGGTTGAACGCGGTCGGCTACGTGGAACTGGCGAAGGCGCACCGGCAGGCACACGAAAGCTGACGCCGGTCGGACCCGTTCAGTCGGCGGAGGGCACCGCGGCCGGCTCGGCAGCGGTCACCGGGGAGGACTGCCCGCGGCCTTCCTGGCACGGTTCCTGACGACCAGCATCGAGGTCAGGCCGAACAGCACGGCCACCACCAGCCCCAGCCACGAGAACCGCTTGAGCCACGCCTCGGCGACGACTCCCACCGAGTAGATGACGGCTGTCGTACCACCGGCCCAGACGATGCCGCCGAGGACGTTGGCGATCAGGAACTTCCAGTACGGCATGCAGCACACCGGCCAGCGGGCCGGCGAAGATGCGCAGCAGCGCGACGAAGCGGCCGAAGAAGACCGCCCACATGCCCCACTTCTCGAACGAACGCTCCGCCATCGCGATCTGGGGCTCGCCGAAGTGTCTGGGGAATCTGCCGCCGAGCCAGGCGAGCAGGGGCCGCCCGCCCTTGCGGCCGATCGCGTAACCGATCGAGTCACCGATGATGGCGCCGGCCGATGCGCAGGCCCCGAGCACCACGGGGTCGATGTCGCCGTGCTGGGAGGCGGAGCGCCGAACTGACGAGAACGATCTCGCCCGGCAACGGAATGCCCAGACTCTCCACCCCGATGACGACCCCACCAGGAGGTAAATGCTGACCGCGGGGATCGTCTCGAGCCACTCCTGGACGTGCAACGCCGGTCCCTCCCGTACTGAATCTGCGGCTGTGCAGAGGGGCAGCCTACCTGGCGGGACAACGAAGAAGGGCCGCCGCGCCCTGTCAGGGAACACAACGGCCCGTACCGGGTTCGTGCGGGTCAGCGGTTGGGACGCAGCGTCCAGACCACGGTCATCTCACCGGTCACGGCACCGTCGGCACGCCGGATCTCGACGGTGATGGGGAACTCCGGGCGCTTGCCCTCGTCGAGCTCGGCGATGACGTCAGCCGCGGACGGCCGAGGGTGGCGGTCGCGGTGACGGCGCCCATCGCGACCTTCTTGAAGGACATCTCCGTGGTGACCGGGAGCGGCACGGCCCGCGCCATCTGATCGCCGAAGGCGGCGACGACGATCGCACCGCTCGCGGACTCGGCGAGGGTGAACATCGCTCCGGCGTGCGGGCCGCCGAGGTGGTTGTGGTAGTCGGCCTGGTCAGGCATCGAGAGAACAGCCCGCTCCGCGGTCGTCTCCAGGTACGCCAGGTTGAGGGTGCGGACCATCGGAACCGTCGCCGTCAGCATCTCGCCGACCGTCATCTCTTCTGTACTCATGCCCGAATGTTACTCACTGGTAGCAGACTTTGACCATCCCCTCACAGGGGCGGCCGTGGCAGCAGGCTCCCCGCCCTCTATGGTTACTGGCCATGTGGCCAGGACAGCAGCCGCCCGGGGCGAGCAGAACCCGCAGGACCCGAACCAGAACCCGAATCCGTACCAGCAGCCGGGGTACCAACAGCCCAACCCTATCAGCAGCCGGGGTATCAGCAGCAGGGCGAGCCCGGACAGCAGCCCGGGTACCCGCAGCCCAATCCGTACCAGCAGCAGACCGCGCCGCAGTACGCCGTTCCGGGCACGCCCGGAGGGCCGCCGCGGGACGACAAGAAGAAGACGACGATCGTCGCGGTCGTCGCGGCCATCGCGGTCGTAGCGGCTGCCGTGATCACGGGTGTCGTCGTCATGAACAAGGACGACGAGCCGGGCAGCTCGACCGAGGCCGGAGGCGACAAGGCATCGCCGTCCGCGAAGCCGTCCGCAAAGGGCTCCGACGCCGCCTCCTCACCTCCGGCGAACCCGCGGGCGGCGAGGAGGCCAGCCGGTGGTCCCCGGCTGGAAGGTCGTGACCAATCCCAAGTGGGGTACGCAGTTCGACGTACCCGGCGACTGGGAACTCTCGGGCACCGACGTGGCCTCCGGATTCGAGGACGCCAAGGACCCCACGGGGCACCGGTCGCCACCTTCTCCGCACCCGCCCACTTCAAGAGCAAGTGGTGCACCGACGACACCGACAAGGACGGCGTCAAGGAGGACACCGGACTGGCCAGTGCCGGCACCAAGGGGCACAGGGCGCCAAGAGCACCGACGAGGCCGCCAGGATCGAGGCGAGCAACTGGGTGTGGGCCGCGTACGCCCAGACGGACCCGGAGGAGAAGGTCAAGACCAGCAAGGCCGTGCCGTACACCACCAAGTCGGGTGTCTCCGGCAGCGTCGCGACGGCGACGGCGACCGGACTTGCCAACAAGGACAAGTGCGACACCGACGGCAAGTCGATCGCGTTCTCCTTCAAGAACAACAAGGGCGAGTACTCGACCTGGATCCTGCACGCGAACACGGGGATCGACGGCGAGCTCCCGGACGCCACCATCCAGAAGATCCTCAGCACGCTGCGGCTCGTGGAGAGCGCGGAGAGCACGTCCTGACCCTTCGCGCCCCCGCGCGGCCAATCCATTGGCAGCGCGGGGTCCGGGCGGCGATAGTCCCCTGGTGACTTCCGCCGCCCCTCCTCCGAACGCCGCTCCTCCCGGACCGGCCGCAACTACGGTCTGCTGACGGCCGCCGCGATCATCACGAGCCTGGGTACCCATGGCGCGCTGATCGCGGCGGCCTTCGCGGTTCTGGAGGCGGGCGGTGACGGCGGAGATGTCGGTCTGGTCGCCGCCGCCCGCACCGCACCGCTGGTCGTCTTCCTGCTGATCGGCGGAGCGATCGCGGACCGGCTGCCCCGCCACCACGTGATGGTCGCGGCGAACACGCTGAACTGTGTCTCCCAGGCCGTGTTCGCCTGGCTGGTACTGACCGGCGATCCACAGCTGTGGCAGATGATGCTGCTGACCGCCCTGTGCGGTACCGGGCAGGCCTTCTTCGGTCCGGCTGCCGAGGGCATGCTGATGTCCACCGTCACCCGCGAGCAGGCCGGCCGCGCCTTCGCGCTCTTCCGGATGTCCATGCACGGGCGGCCATCGGCGGCGCGGCGCTCGGCGGGGCCATGATCGCGGCGATGAACCCCGGCTGGGTACTGGCCGTCGACGCTGCCGCATTCGCGCTCGCCGGTGTGCTGCGCGCCTTCCTCGACGTCAGCCATATCCCGGCACGTGCGCCGGGCGGCGGGCTGCTGTCCGACCTGCGCGAGGGCTGGCAGGAGTTCGTCGGGCGGACCTGGCTGTGGGCCGTGGTGGCCCAGTTCTCCGTGGTCGTGGCCGTCGTCGGGGCCGCCGAGGCGGTGTACGGGCCGCTGGTGGCCCGGACGATCTCGGAGGTGCGCGCCCCTGGGCTTCGCGCTCGCCGCGTTCGGGGTCGGCACCCTGGGCGGGGCGGTGCTGATGATGCGCTGGAAACCGAAGCGGCTGCTGCTGGCTGGGACCCTGTGTGTGTTCCCGCTGGCGCTTCCTTCTGCCGGACTCGCCGTACCGCTGCCGGTGGCCGGACTCTGCGCCGTGATGTTCGTCAGCGGCGTGGCCATCGAGGTGTTCGGCGTCTCCTGGATGACTGCCATGCACCAGGAGATTCCGGAGGAGAAGCTGTCGCGGGTGGCGGCGTACGACTGGTTCGGCTCGGTCGCGATGGTGCCGCTGGCCACGGCCGTGGCGGGTCCGGTGGAAGGACTGGTCGGCCGCAGCCAGGCGCTCTGGGGCTGCGCGGCGCTGATCGTGCTGGTGACGGCATGCGTGCTCCTGGTACCGGACGTACGGAATCTGACCCGCCGCAGTGACACGGCGGACATCGCCAAGGGGCTGTCGGCGGCGCGTGGTGGGCGGACCGCGGTGTCAGCCGATGCCGAAGGCCCCGTCGGGGGCTCGGGTGAGGCCACCGCGTCGCTGTCCCGTACCGGCCGTGTACTGCCGATGAGGCGTGTCAGAGTGGCCCCGTACTCGACCCGGGCGGGAAACGCGTCGGCCGCGCAGCGCCTCGTCAGCGCCGCGATGTCGATGCCGGTACGTGAGGCGACGAGGACCACGTTCCCGAAGCGCCTGCCACGCAGCACGGCCGGTTCGGCGATCAGCGCCAGTTCGCCGAAGACCGAGGCGAAGTTGGCGAGCTGCGAGCGGAGAAACCCGAAGGGTGCGCTGTCGGCCAGATTGGCGGCGTAGATTCCTTCCTCGCGCAGCACCCGTCCAGCGGCCCGCGCGTACTCGACGGAACCGATGTGCGCCGGAATGCGGGAGCCGCCGAAGACATCCGCGACCAGCACATCGGCCGATTCCGGCGGCGCCTGCTCCAGCCACTCGCGCGCATCCGCCCGTGCACCCGGATCCCGGCGCTCCGGGGCAACGGCAGGTGGCCGGCGACCAGTTCCAGCAGACCACGGTCCGCCTCCGCGACATCCTGCCGGGAGCCGGGCCTCGTCACCGCGACATAGCGGGGCAGTGTGAGCGCGCCGCCGCCGAGATGCACCGCGTCGAGAGGTACTCCGGCGCGGCAGCGCAGTCCAGGACATGGGCCAGCCGCTGGACGTACTCGAACTCCAGGTACGCCGGATCATCGAGATCCACGTACGACTGCGGCGCTCCGTCGACCGTGAGCAGCCAGGCGCGCTCCCGGTCCACATCGGGCAGCAGCTTGGCGGTACCGCGGTCGACGTCTCGGATAACGGGTATCGGCTCGTTCACTCCCCATTGTGAGGGGCGCCGCGTTCCGCGTTCCGCCCCGGTCAGCCGCTCCACACCGAAGCAACGGCCTCTGTATGCGCGGCAGACTGGGCGAGCCCGGCCCGAGCCGCTGCCTCTCTGCGGGCGGGGTCGAGCGAGTTGCGGCCGAAGGCCTTCTTCGCGTCGGCGTCCGGCGTGATGACCTCGACCGGGCGCCCGCGGCCTCCAGCTCGGCGGCCTGTGCCCGGGGAGACGATCACCTTGTTGCCGCTGGCAGTGGGGGCGATCACGATGACGCGTTCGTATCCGGCGGCGAGTTGGGCGTTGGCCGGAGAGTGCACACCCCGTCGATCCAGGTTCCGCCGCCGGCGCTGACCGCGGGCCACACGGCGGGGACCGCGCAGCTGGCCGTGACGGCGTCGGCGAGCCGGACCGTACCCGCCCGGTCGAAGGTGTGCAGTGCGCCGGTGGCCGCGTCGACCGCGGTGACGAGCAGCGCCCGCTCGGGCCATTCGGCCGACGGCAGCCGGTCCGCGATCATGCGGCGCCGCTCGGCCGCGGTGGCACCGGGACGGCTGTCCCCGGCCAAGGCCCCAGCTTGCGGCCGTACTCCTCGGGCGTACGGGCGGACAGCACGGCCCGCGCGTAGCGCAGGATCGTCACCGGACCGAGCCTGCCGCCCCTTTCACCCTGTGGATCCTCGAGTTGTTGCTCGTAGAGGTCGCCGATGGTGATGAGCCCCGATGCGAGCTGGGCCCCGACGATGGCTCCTGCCGAACTGCCGACGATCAGATCCGCGGTGGAGAGGTCGACGCCCGCCTTGGCGAGCCCGTGCAGGATGCCGGTTTCCCAGGCGGTGCCGGTGACGCCTCCGGCGCCGAGGACCAGTGCTGTGTCTGCCATGCCGTCCAGTCTGGCGCACTCGGCGCAACCCGCCTCCCGTGGCTTGCGGGAGGCGGGCTCTCGGTGCGGCCGTCGCGTCAGAGCAGGCCGGTGACCGTCCCGGCGCCGACCGTGCGACCGCCCTCGCGGATCGCGAAGCCGAGGCCCGGCTCCAGCGGGATGTCGCGGCCGAGCTCGACGGTCATGGTGACCGTGTCGCCCGGCCTCGCCACGGCCGCCTCGCCGAGGTCGACGTCTCCGACCACGTCAGCCGTACGGATGTAGAACTGCGGCCGATAGCCGGTGGTGACCGGGGTGGTGCGGCCCCTTCCCTCGCCGACAGGACGTAGACCTGCGCCGTGAATCGGCGGCTCGGAGTGACGCTGCCGGGCGCCGCGACCACATGGCCGCGGCGCACCCGGTCACGCTCCACACCGCGCAGCAGCAGCGCGACGTTGTCCCCGGCCTGCGCGGACTCCATCGGCTTGCCGAAGGTCTCCAGACCGGTGACAACCGTCTCGATGTCCGCACCGAGCACCGCCACCCGGTCCCCACGCGCACCGTGCCACGCTCCACGGCCCCGGTGACGACCGTGCCGCGACCGGTGATGGTCAGCACGTTCTCCACCGACAGCAGGAACGGCGCGTCGGTGTAGCGCACCGGCATCGGCACGTACGTGTCGACCGCGTCCAGCAGCCCCTCGATGGACGCGGTCCAGCGCGGGTCGCCCTCCAGGGCCTTGAGACCGGACACCCGTACGACGGGGACGGCGTCACCGCCGTAGCCGTGCGCCGAGAGCAGCTCGCGGACCTCCAGCTCGACGAGGTCGGCCAGCTCGGGGTCGCCCGCGTCGGACTTGTTGAGGGCGACGACGATGTGGTCGACGCCGACCTGACGGGCCAGCAGGACGTGCTCCGCGGTCTGCGGCATGATCCCGTCGAGTGCGGACACGACGAGGATCGCCCCGTCGAGCTGCGCCGCACCGGTGACCATGTTCTTGATGTAGTCGGCATGGCCTGGCATGTCGACGTGCGCGTAGTGCCGGGTGTCGGTCTCGTACTCGACATGCGAGATGTTGATGGTGATGCCGCGCTGCGCCTCCTCGGGCGCCCGGTCGATCCGGTCGAACGGCACGAAGGTGCCGGTGCCGCGGTCGCCGAGGACCTTGGTGATGGCGGCGGTCAGGGTGGTCTTCCCGTGGTCGACGTGGCCCATGGTGCCGATGTTCAGATGCGGCTTGGTGCGCACGTATGCCGTCTTGGGCATGGCTCATTCCTTGGAATTCGAAGCTGAGAAGTCTGGACCCCAGGGCCCGGCCGACCCTCCCTTACGGGGTCCGCCGGACTGTCGGGGAGGGTCAGCTTCGGGCGCCGCCGAGGGCGCTGCGGCAGCGGCGAAGGCTGCTGCTGCGCCTGCTGTTGCTGCGACTGCTGTTGCTGCGACTGCTGCTGTCACGCCTGCTGTTGTCGCGGTCTCGGCCACAGGGCTCACGGCAGCCTTCGGCGCGTCCGCGACTGCGGACTGCGCTGCGAGGAAGGCGAACCGGAACATGCCCCGATCATCGCGGAGCGGCGCGGGCGCGTCGAATGGTTTTAGCGCAGGAATGATCCGCTGTCCGGGCCCGGGGTCAGCGCACGGTTCGCGGGGACTGCACCGGCCCCGTCGTAGCTGCCGCCTCAACTGCGGCCTTGCCCGGACGCAGCGTCCAGGGAACGGGTGAGGTGTTGGTCAGCCAGCCATCGGCGATGAGCCGCTGCGCGATGAGGTTCCACATCCCGCGGCCCTGCTTCTTCCAGCCCAGGCCCAGGCACAGTTGCTTGCCGGAGGGCCGTGACCGTGTTCCGCACGGAACACGGCGGCGAACTCCGCCGCCCGGGGCCGCGGTCGGGTGGGCGTCCTCCAACGCCTCGCAGGCGAGCAGCACCTTCCGCTGTACGGGGATGTCGACGACCTCACGCATGAACGCCTCCGTCACCTGCGCGAGCGGCAAGGAACAGAGGGAACAGTGCTCGACAGCCTCAGCGTGTCGGCGCAGAGCCGGACTTTTCTGCTCCTTCCACGCCTCCCACATGGCCGGGCTGATCTTCTTCTTGGCCGACACCGGGCTGCCGGGGTCACGGGGCCCGGTTCCTCGGCAGCGGGCCGGCAGACCTCAGCATCCGGGTCCCTGCCGGACAGATGGCTCACGGCCTCGTGCAGCCGATACCGGTCACCATCCAGCTCCGCCAGGAACCCCTTGTCCACAAGGTCGGGCAGGACGGCCCGGCAGTGCTCGGGCAGATCGGCCGGCAGGTCTCGATGACAGTCGGAGGAGCCGTGGGCAGCCAGGAACAGGGCGGCCAGCCGCATAGTGGCCGACGTCTTCCTCAGCGGCTTGGCAGCGGCGGTCCGCGTGCTCCATCCGGACACCTTGGACCGCATCGCCTTACCGAACGGCAGTGTGCGGTCCACGGTGTCGGCCAGGTCGGGAACGGACACGCCCACGGGCGTCTGGGGATCCGCAAGCAGAAGCTCACCCGCCGACTGCCACCCCAGAGCGGTCAGCGCCGCGACGGCACCGTCCGTATCGGCCAGGCGCAGGGCGCGCAGGTCGGTCCCGGTCAGGTTGCCCACTCCGCCACGGGCGGCGCGGATGGATACGACCACGGCGAGCAACTGCGCATCGGGGTCCTCCAGCGGCAGCGCAGCCACGTAGGCCAGCAGGCTCCGGGCGGCGTCCCCTGTCGGCTCGTCAACAGGCGCGGAGGCCGGACCGAATTCGCGGTCCGGGTCGAAGGAGCTGCGGCTGGGGCGAAGTTGAGTGAGTTCGGCACGCTGTGTACAACGCGAGCGAGCGGCCGAAGTCACCGCGACGGTCCCGGGCCTCGGGTTGCCCGGTCCGGGTGCGGACACCTGGGCTTTGCATCCATGCGGTCCGTCCTGGTTCGTCAGGTGCGGCCGGGAGCCGGCAGGGTCGGCGGTAGCCGCGGGCCGTGTGATGGGGAGCGGCGGGGATCTCGGTGCGGCCGTTGTGGCGGTGGCTGCCGAGAGCGAGGTTGCGCAGGCCGGCCACGGTCCGGGGCCGTTCGTGTCGCGCTGCGGAGGATCGTGTAGGTGATCGGGCATGGCGGCGAGCGCGGCCGGTGGCAGTGCACGCCATTTATGTCACCGCCGCTCCGTCCGGGGCGCCAGCCCCATGGCGGAGCTCAGGGCGATGGGCCCTGCCAGCGGCCATGGCCGTGGACGGAGCCGCACTCGACCATTTCATCGACCATCGGGGCGAGTGCCCTCTGTCCGCCCCTGGTTGGTTCGTTCAAGATCCAGTGCGGTTCCCGCCGCCGAGGGCCCAAGCCTTGATGTCGCGGTAGTGGATCGGTCCATGGCTACGGCCGAAGTTGCTGCCGACCAGGTGCAGGCGTTCGGCAGGCCATCGGCGGCCGGTGAATCCGGTGAGCCCATCGGCGATTTCCTGCCGAGGATCGATCCCCGGCGGGCACGGGCCAACGTCAGATGTGGGCGCAGGGCCGATCCTCGAAGGCGACGCCGCAGCTCTTGACCGTGGTGCGCACATCGGCGGCGAGCGTGTTCAGCCCATCGAGGTCTCCATCGATCCCGCTCCACAGCACCCGGTCGTCGAAGACTCCGCTGCCGCGCAGCGCCAGACGCATGGGTGGGTGGTCCGCTGCGAGGCCGGCGAGCGGCGCCCGCAGGAGCGGAACGGTCTCGGCCGGCAGCTCCCGAGGAATGCCAGGGTGATGTGCCAGTCCTCGATGCGGTTCCACCGCATGCGAGGGTGCGTGCCATAGGCCGGGCGCAGCTCTCGGGCCAGTTCTTCTTTCGCGTCATCGGGTGGGGCGAGTGCGATGAACACGCGAACGGTCGCGGGCTGAGTCTGTTTGTCCACACCGGACTTCGTACCTCATCGGATGGTTGAGGCGAAGGCCAGGGTAACGCCGGAGCACCACGGGTCAGCGAAGGCCCTCTACGGGCTTCCTCACACATGTCGCGACCCGCAGCTGCTTGGCGCCGGCCGGATCTATGCCGTGCAGCCGTACTGTTCGGTGAGGGTTTCGATGCCCTCCAGGAGGACGGTGCGACTCCTGGAGATCAAGGCTGTTGTGTCCCAGTCCTCCTTGACCAGGACGCCTGGGGCGACTTCCAGAGTGACGGTGAGTAGCGCGCGTGGGCTCCGATTGGACCGGCACAGGAGGCGGGGAGCTGGACCTCGCTCTGGCACAGATTGCTTGCGCGCAGATCCTTCAACGTACTGGGCCACAGCTGGACGGTCGCCACGGCAGTCGCCGCGACCACGAGCACTGCCGGCAGGATCAGGGTTTCCGGTTCATCGCCACGGTTGCCCATGTTCACGTGGGCACCCTGGCGCCGCTTTGCTTCATTGAATGCCGTCAGGTGTCGTTACGGAAGCGAGCTACCCGAGACTGACACTCCAAACATCCCCATGCCCCAACCACCCATCACGCTCCTCATGGTCGTTGTTTACCAGAACGGAAACCTTTGTCTCCGATGCGCGATATTCTAGAAAATCACCTTGATCGATACTTTTGAGGGATGGAGGGTTCGATAGTACAGAAAGCTCCTCATGCAGTTCGAGCCAAGTGAGGTACTGGGAAATTTGTCACCCATTGCAACGCGCCACCGATTTACCATATCGGCACGAGTTGCAAGTTTATGCAGTTCGATCGCCCCTCCGGAGACGATCCAGTCCTGACCTGAATTCAGATAGAATTCAATGAAACCATAATCACGACGCATTGAATCCCTCCTCATCAATGACATCCACAAAGTCACAGTTGATTGCCCGCTGAAGCTCCGCGAGAGTGGAACCAGCGCCAACTCCATACAGTCGCCCCAATGCAACGAATGAGGCAATCGCTCGAATGGCGCTCACTACCATCCCTCCAGCTTGTCAATGAGTTCTTGCATTTCATCGGCTCGATTCTTTTGTTGCCCCAGTTGTTGTCAAGCATATGCTCCTGGGCGGACTTCACCTTGGTCAGTAGATCAGCGCGCAGTTTGGGATCGGTGTTTATGGCGTCCACAGCCTCCTGGACGCTCTTGTCCGAGGCCCAACCCTGTTCGAGCCTGATTGGTTCACCTGCAATTTTTCCCTTATCGTCCACGAATACCCGAACTTCGTCCTCAAGGCCCGGCTTCTTCTTCAGCGGAATGTGAATATGGGCGCCTTTGGTGGCCCAGTCGGATGCAACCGGCGATACGCGAATCTTGCAAGGCTTCAGCCCGAGAGGGTCGGCCCACGTGTGGGTTGGTCACATATGACCGCGGATTGGGGCCGGATCCAAACCCAAGGGATCGGCACTCACATAACAGGCCGTTTCGGGATCGTAGTACCTGTGGACGTTGTAGTGCAGGCCAGTCTCAGGATCGAAATACTGGCCCGGGAATCGAAGCGGCGTGTATGCCGTGCTCGTTGTCGCCCAAGTCGTCGTGCCCCACAGCGTTGCGCGCGTCCGCCAGGCCAGTTCACCCGACTCGTCGATGAGCTCACTCGGAGTGCCGATCAGATCCGTGATGATAGAGAAGAATCGTTCATCGACGGCCTCTTGCGCCGGCTCCCCTGAAAGTATTCGTTCCGATTGGGCCAGGGGCGCATACCTTCATGGTCCCACGTGAGCATAACGGGATTAGGTAGCCCCTCTCCACTGGCCAGTTGCTCACAGAGGTTCGCGTCGTCCCAGGTGAAGGAAGTCTGTTCCAGGATGGTGCTGCCGTCGTCGGCTAGGCGCTGCTTGGCCGTACGACGGCCCAGCGGATCGTACTGGTAGCGCCACACCGCCCCGTCCGGCGTAGTCACTGAAGCTAGCCGGTCTTCAGCATCCCACGCGTACCGCCACGTCTCCGGTTTCCGGAAAGCCGCCGTTTCTGGCGAAGCACGACCCGTCCCTGCTCATCGTGCTCGTAGCGAACGTTCCCCGCTGCATTGATGCGTGTACCTGTGTAGGTGCGTGCACCCGTTGCCTCCTGCCCCGGGTGTGACGTGGGCCAGGTCGCGTCAGTCTGGTTACCGGCCGCGTCGTACGCGTATCGCTCGGTCCAGTTCGAGGCGTGCACGGAGGCGACCCGGCCGAGTGCGTCCAAATCGAAGGTCCGGGCGCCGCCGAGCATTTCGTCGACGCCAACGAGGTTGCCATCGGCGCGATATGAGTAGGCACGGCGCTGAAGGGTGCGGTTTATTCCTGTCACGTGCTGGCCGGTGAGGCGGCCCACGATGTCGAACTCGTGGCTGAGCCTGACCGTGTCGTCGATGCGCCGGGTCAGTTCCTGTCCTGCCGCATCCCGTTCGAAAGTGAGCGTGCGGCCGGACGTGGTGAGCTCAGCGCGGCGGCCTGCCGAATCGTAGGCCCAGGTGCTGACGGCTCCACCAGGTGTCGTCCTGCCGGTACGGCGTCCGAGGATGTCATGTTCAAAGGAGAGGCGACGGTCGTTGACTGTCTCGTGCTTCAAGCGACCGTAGCGGTCTCGCATCCGGGTCAGAGTGGTGTCCGGCCCGGACGCACCGGCCAGCTGGTCGAAGGTGTCGTACTCGTAGTGGGTGACTGCGCCATCAGCTTCCTTGCGGAGCAGTTGGCCGAGTTCGTTACGTTCGAGCCGGATGGTCTGACCGACACCATTGGTGCGAGAGGTCAAGCGGCTCGCTGCGTCGTAGGTGTACGTGAGCGCCCGGCCGTCGAAGTCGTTCTCCGTAGTGAGCCGACCGGCCGGATCGTACTGGTAGTTCCAGGCCAGTCCCTGCGGGTTGATGACTTCGATGAGTCGGAGAAGTGGGTCATAGCTGAACCCGTACCGCACTCGGTCCGGGCCGGTCCGTGCCACCAGGAGGTCAAAGTCTGTGTACTCGAAAGTGGAGACACCTCCCATCGCATCGGTGTGGGAGACGCAATTGCCCTCACCGTCATAAGACCAGGACTGTTCGCTGCCGTCAGCATCTGCGCGGAGGACCAGTTTGCCCTCGACAGTCCACAGGAAGCGAGTGACAGCTCCCAGCACGTCGGTCATGGACACCGGGCGGCCGAAAGCGTCCCGTCCATATCGAGTCGTTGCGCCCAGGGGTCCACGATCTCGATGGGCAGACCTGCCGTGTCGCACCGCACTGCGGTGCTATGTCCGAGGGCATCAGTCATGGATGTGAGGTGACCGGCCTCATCGTACGAGAACGTGGTCGTCGCGCCCGAGGCCTCAGTGACCGACATTCGGTTGCCGCGCCCGTCATACGTCTGTCGAGTCACCGTCCCGTCCGCGCCCCTGATACGCACCGGCAGACCGAGGGAGTTGTAGTCGGCGGTCAGCTCCGCCCGTCCGGGCGGACCACCGAGGCGAGATGCCCCTGCTCGTCGTACGTCGACCGGGTGGTGTGTCCGAGCGGGTTCATGACGGACAGCAGCCGGTGGATGCGGTCGTACTCGAAGCGGGTGACGGCTCCCAGGGCGTCGACCTCGGCGATGACCTGGGAGCGGTCGTTGACCACGTGCCGCTTGGTGTGGCCGAGACCATCGGTCATGGTCGTCGTTCGCAGACCGGTGTCGGGGTCCGTGTCGTCCCAGGTGAAGCGGGCCTCGAGGTGCCCGTTCGTGCCGGTCTGGTACACGCAGCGGTCGTGTTCGTCGTAGACGTACTCGTACCGGCTGCCGTTGGTGTCTGTCCAAGCGATGATGCGGCCCAGGTCGTCGCAGTCGAAGCGCAGGGGCGGCCCGAAGAGTTGGTGACCTCGGTGAGGTGTCCGTCGGTGTAGCCGTAGCGGAGGATCTCCTGATCGGTCCCGTCCGCTGCCGCGCCTGCCAGGTGTAGGGCGGTGACTCTTCCGTCCCTCGTGGTGAGCTTCAGATGGTAGCCGCCGTGGTGCACAATCGACGTCGGGGCACCTGTCTCGTCGTACTCGAATGTGATCCAGCGGCCGTTACGGTCATCGATCTGGCCCAAGAGCGCCAGCTCCCCGCCTGCGTGGTCGACGAAGTGCCGGACCCGTCCCGTTTCCGGTTCGGTGACGGTGTAGCCGTCGCTCACCCGGTCGAGGGGCCAGCGCCGGCCGTGCGTCGGCATGACGGGGACGCCGGGTGCGGGTGCGGGTAGGCGAGCAGACTTCCCTCGTTGCAGCTGAATACCACGCCTTCCGCGTCGATCTCCAAGCGCTGGTCGACCGTGCTCGACCAGCCGGTGCCGAACCAGCGGCCGGCGCGGTGCGAGGAGTCGAAGACGCGCTCGAAGACGAGGGGCAGTGATCCCGGCAGCGCGATGTCCGTCTGTGGGAGCAGCATGCGTCCGGTTGCGATGTCGACGGGGTCGCCGGCGCACTTGACCTTGCTGCACTGGTTGGCGTTGGAGTCGGGGGCGGCCTCGTGCCCTTTCCGGTTTCCGCCCTTGGGGCGTTCGACGAGGTCTTTCATCCCGGCCCGCAGGCCGCCCTTGATCAGGCCCCGCCCTTGGTGCCGATGAGTTCGGGGACGAGTCGGCCGATGAATTCGGAGGGTCGCCTTTGGCCGCGTCCCAGGCGTTCTTGAGTGCCCGGTCGGGGTTGGTGACGGTGCTGACGAGGCCGGCGAGCGTCGTGTTGACGCCCTTGTAGTACTCGGCCGGGTGCGTGATGTTGTACGGGTCCAGTGGATGGACCGAGCGGATGAAGTTCACCAGGCCCGCGGTGCCCTTGAGGACACCGCCGCCGAAATGGGCCAGTTCGATGCCCTGGCCCATTCCGAAGTCATAGAAATCCTGCTTCGCCCGGTCCAGGCCAGTGGGCTCCTTCGGCGCGTGCGCCATCGCAGCGGTGACCACGCCCTTGGCCGCTTCAGCAGCCTCGTTGCGCGCCCGCCGGGCACGCTCCAGGATCTCCTGCGCGTGCTGCCGCTTGACCAGTCCTGGATCGGAGAACTCCCCGGATGCGGAAGCGGATGATCGGTGTTGCGTACCGCGTTGTACGCCTCCGCCTTCTCCCGGAACGCGGCAGCGGCCGTCTCGTAATCCTCCTTGCCCTCCTTGTAGAGAGCAATCGCCTCACCAGCCTTGGCCTGCGCGCCCGTGACCGTCCCGGCGTACCTCTCCAACGCCTTCGCCGCGTCCTCGAACCCATCCGCCGCCCGCAGCCAGTCAGTCGGCAGAGTCTCGAACTTCGCCCGGAAAGCTTCGGCAGCCTCACCCTTCCAGTGCCCGGAGTCGAGCTTCCTCATCCCCCACCGACGAGATCGAACGCGCGGCGGAAGTCCCGGAGGTTCTTCACCGCCGCGCTGATCTTCTCCGGTCTGCCATGGATCAGCTCGTTGGCTTCCTCACTCCGCCCGAGCTGCTGCTCGCCGACCTCCGCACCCAGCGAGGATGCTGTCTCGTCCCCCAGTCCTCAACAGCATCCGCCCACTGCTCGGCACCCACCTTCTCCAGCCCCGAGCCGAGCACATCAGTACCGGTGTCGATCGCTTCACCGGCGATCTCCTTGCCCTTGTCGACCAGATTGCCGACACCGTCGTACAGATCCCCGCCAAGCCTTCCCAGGTCCACCATCAGCTGCCCTGCCCCCACCGCGGCTGCTCAGCCTGATCGATGATCCCCTGAGACGGATCAATCGCCTCCCTCAGCTTCGCGTCCGTCGCAGCACGCTCCTCCGGAGAGATGAACCCGGAGTTCTCCCAGGAATCGAGCATCGCGTCCTCCGCGTCATACGTGGTGTCCCGCCACGTCTGGCCCACCTCATCGTTGGCCTTGACCATCGAGTCCGCACTCCAGTCCGCACCGTCGTACGGAGACTGCTCACTGACCGTGTCCCAGCTCATGGCCTTGACCTCGTCCTCGGACAGGTGCGGATTCCCGTTCAGCGAGTTCACGCCGACCTTGAACGAGTCCTTGATGTACTGCTCCTGCTCCGCGAAGGAACCCGCCGACAACCCGACCGCCAGCGCGAAGCCGTTCCCCTTCTGCGACAGGGCCCGCACACCCCACTCCCAGCGATTGCAGAACATCTCGAACTCCGACGTCAGCCCGCCATGCCCCAACTCCAGCCCCGACAAGGCAAGATCCGCGAAACCCCGGCCCGTCGACGCCCGACCGATCATGCCGAGATCTTTCAACTCGGCATGCGCCAGATTGATCCCCTGCGCAATCGCCTTCAACGCCGCAGGCGGCACCTGAAGATCAGAACCTTCGCCGCTCACTGCATCCCCCGAGATCCACCGCAACCGACTCCGGAACAATCCCGCCACCGGCGGAAACAACATCCCACCGTCCTCACTGCCCGCATCCAGCGCCACCCCCGCAGGCCCCGGCAACAACGGCACCATCACATCCAGCAACCGCGCACCGAGGACGGCCTGATAGGCCCACTCCCGCCCGGCCTCACCACGAGCAACCGCGAACCGGGCCAACGCCTCCTCATCCGAGAACGCACAAATCCACCGCACACCACTCTGCTCCGCCGACCACAAATCCCCGAACGCATCAAACGGCACCAGCACCGCCGTACGCCGAAACTCCCCAGCAGCTCGGCGAACTCCCTGCGAGCCGTGCGCAGCTCGTCTCCCTCGGTCCCAACCGATGCCGCCGCAGGCATCGGCCTCGCCGGCGAACCCGACTGATCCGTCAAGTCCGCCAGGTCGGCCAGTCTTGAGCGCCTCTGCTGCTCCGGCATCTCGTCCCCGCCCATGGCCATGTGCAGGATCATCACACGTACGAATTTCCCGGTGCAACGTAACTGTGCCCTACTGGCTGAAAGCCTACGAAACGCAACAGGCAGCCTTCACCCCCGGAACTCGGGGCTCGACTCCTGAGCTTCGAGGATCGGGACCGGCCGGCTCACTCCTTCGTGGGTACGAGGCAGGGCTCGGCCCCGACGCTTGAGCTTCGGGATCGCCCTGGCCCAACTCGGCCGCACCGAGCCGCGTCTGGCCCTCTCCGCCGCCGACTGCACCGTACTGGAAGGGCTGGCCGCAGCATGGCTGGACCGGGGTGTGAACACGAGCTACCTCACCCATGCCCTCGTCTCCGGCCTCCCCGCCCAGGTCGGCTCCCCGTCGGCTTGTGCGCCGCCGGCTCACCGACAAGATCCCACCCCACCTGCCCGCCACCCCGGCACCGGCCGCCCCCGACACTCCGGTCCGCCGCGTGCTGATGGAGTGCACCGAATGCGGCGCCTCATTGGGGTCGGCTGCCGCCCCATGCGAGAGCTGTGCCCCTGCAAAGGCGGCAGGGCCTTCATCTTTTCGGCCACAAAGTCCCGCGCCGACCGGCGCGACGGAAGGGTGCCCGTCAGGTGGCCCATCGGGTGCACATTACGGCGATCACACACCTGTTTCGGTTACTCTCCCAAATGTTCGACCCCGTCCCCGCCGCCCGGCCGCCGGCGGCCTCGCAGTGCGCTGTACGCGGGTGCTGCTGTCGCCCTGGTCACGGTTCTCGCTGCTCGTAGCGGTGTTGCTGGCCGCCGCGACGACGATGATGCTGTTCGAACCACAGCGGCTGCTCGCCTCCGGCTGGCCGCCGCAGCTGACCGGCAGCTCCGCCGCCATGCTGTTCGGTGTCGCCTACGGGTGTGCACCGTCGCGTTCGTGCCGCGTCCCCTGCTCAACCTCGCCGCGGGCGCGTCTTCGGCGCCCAGACCGACCTGGCGGCGGCCGTGGCAGGGACCGTGCTCGGGCGGGCGTCTCCTTCACGCTGGGCAGGGTGCTGGGGCAGGACGCACTCCGTACGCTGCTGCGCGGGCGGTGGCTCAAGGCTGCGGACGGGCTGCTGAGCAGACACGGCTTCCGGTCCATGCTGGCCCTGCGCCTCTTCCCCGGGTGCCGTTCGCCGCAGTCAACTACTGCGCTGCCACCTCGCGGATGGGGTATCCGCCGTTTCTGCTGGCCACCGGGCTGGGCTCGATACCGAATACGGCCGCCTACGTCATCGCGGGCAGCGAGGCGTCCTCGCCGACGTCCCCGGCGTTCCTGGCCGCGATGGGCTTCATCGTGCTGTCCGGTGCGGGCGCGGCCCTGGTGGCCTGGCGCAAACGTCACCGGCTGGGCGGGCCGTGACCGGGCGCGGCCACGGCCCTGAGCGGCGGTCGTACCGGGGCAGGCACCAGTACGTTCACTTACAGGCGATACGCTGCCCGCGACCGACAGGATCCGGGGCTGTTCCGTCCCGTCCCTTTTGACCGCAATCCGCACACCGCCGACGGCCTCAGGTCCGTCGGCCGTTGCATGATCACCTCCGGGATGGCCTAAGCCCCATGAGCTGGTTCGAATCATTTGTCCTGGGCCTCGTTCAGGGACTGACGGAGTTCCTGCCGATTTCCTCCAGTGCACATCTGCGGCTCACCGCGGCGTTCGCCGGGTGGCACGATCCGGTGCGGCGTTCACCGCCATCACCCAGATCGGCACGGAGGCGGCGGTGCTCATCTACTTCCGTAAGGACATCTCCCGGATCCTGTCGGCCTGGTTCCGTTCCTGACCAACGCCTCGATGCGCAGCGACCACGACGCCAAGATGGGCTGGCTGGTCATCATCGGCTCGGTCCCCATCGGTGTACTCGGCGTGACGTTCAAGGACCAGATCGAGGGGCCGTTCCGTGATCTGCGGCTGATCGCGACCACCCTGATCGGGATGGGCATCGTCCTCGGCATCGCGGACCGTCTGGCGGCGCGTGACGAGGCGGGCGGCAGGCACCGTGTGGTCAAGGAGCGCAAGTCGCTCAAGGAGCTCGGCGTCCGGGACGGGCTGATCTTCGGCTTCTGCCAGGCGATGGCTCTGATCCCCGGCGTATCCCGCTCAGGCGCCACTATCAGCGGTGGTCTGCTGATGGGTTACACCCGCGAGGCTGCGGCACGCTACTCGTTCCTGCTGGCCGTTCCGGCGGTGCTGGCCTCGGGCGTCTTCGAACTGAAGGACGCGGGCGAGGGGCATGTCGTGGGGCCCGACGATCTTCGCGACGTTCGTCGCGTTCGGTGTGGGGTACCTGGTCATCTCGTGGTTCATGAAGTTCATTACGACCAAGAGCTTCATGCCCTTCGTCATCTACCGCGTGATCCTCGGCATCGTCCTGTTCATCCTGATCGCGGCCGGTGTACTGAGCCCGCACGCGGGCGAGTCGGCGGGCTGACAGCCCGCCACCGCGTTTGCAGCCGCTCACGCGGCGCCGGTCAGCCCTTGACGACCGTGCTCTCGACCCCGGAAAACCCTTGTCCCACCAGTGTCCGTAGCGCCCGTAGACGGCTGGATCACGGTCGGCGAGCAGCACGGACAACTTCTCCGCCTCCTCGGTCAGGCCTTGCCACGAAGCCTTCCCGAGCTTGTGGAAGGCGGTCAGTTCCAGCCCGCCTTCCACCGCACGCCATACTCCGGCGACCTGACCGTCGACGAGCAGACAGGGCAGCATGTCTCCGTTGCGCCGGACGACCAGCGGCCGGTACTCCTGGGGCACGACCCGCCTGGGATGGCGTGCGCCAGCAGGGTGCTGTCCCACATCGGCAGCAGCCTCGGCGGTGCCGGGTGTCCTCGGCTGGCACGGTCGCGCCTGCCACGTCGAACAAGGCGGCCCGGCCCGGACCTGTCACCCGCACCACCTGGTCCCCGAGCTCGTGCAGCGCCTGCGTGGTTATTGCGCGCCCCAGCAAGGTGAACCGGGCGAAGTCCTGGCCGACGCGGGCCCGAACGCCCGCAGGTAGTTGAGCACCAGTCGCTGCACCCCGGCTGACGCGTCCTGCGGCACGGACCCGGGCGAGGCGAGGTAGGCGTTCCGCTGTGTGAAGGACCACGGACCGCCGGTCGGCGCGTGATGTATGGGCGCGTACGTCCGCAGCGCCCACCACACGCGGTGCGCGTGCTCGCCGAACCGACCCGTGACCTCCTCCTCCACCTCGGCTCCGGTGCGGGTCGCGCCAGGAACCCAGCAAGCTCTGGGAGCAGCGCGTCGGCGTCGGCGTGGGTCAGCTCTGTCGAGGTGAAGCGGCGGTCGCTCAGCCGCGCGCCCCTCAGAGTGCTCAGCATGGCGGCGTGGTAGTGCGCGTAGTCCTCGGCGTGGACGGCGTGCAGTGTGATCCGCATGAGGGACGCCTTCACGATCCGGCGGTCCGCGAAGGCCGCATCGAGGTCCTCGGGCGCGAAATCCTGCAAGCGGTTCCACAGCGCCAGGTACGGCGACGCCGGTGTCTGTGCCTGCACCGCGCAGATCCGGCGGACCGCCTCCGCCACATCGAGGCGTCGGCGTTCGAGCAGGAGCTGACGGTCCAGGGTGGCCAGGGCGAGCTGTCGGGCAGTGAGTGGCATGACCGGATTATGCCGCCCGCTCAGTCCCGGGCGTCAGCCGCCGAGGCGAGCCGCCTGTTGTACGGGGACGGAGCGAGCGCCGGCCCCTGCATGGCGCTTGGACCGGACACCGGACACCGGACACCAGCCACCTGGAAGGCGGACGTCGCGAACTCCGCCATCGAATCGAGCCATACGCCGTACGCCGTACGCGCCTGGTACTGGAAGAGCCGCACTTTGGTCATTTGTCCCAGACAGCGCATGCGGAGGTGAAAGCGCGGATAGCTTCCATCCTGTCTCGGCGCGCGCTGATGAAACGGGAGGTTTGTTCCATGAGCGATGGTGAGGGTGCGGCAGTCGATGTGGCGAAGTTCTCCATGAACGGCTATCTGGTCCTGCCGGATTTTTGCCGGCTGATCTTGTCGCGCGCCTCGCGCCGGAGGTGGATCACTGGGTGGGCGGCGGGCTGCGGCAGCGGTCCATCGACGCCTGCCGGCATCCGAAGGAGTTCGGGCCGCCATCCGTGGTGGAGTTACATATGGCGCGCACGGCGAGCTGGCTGTCTATCCTCCGCTGCTGAAACTACTGGGCGAACTGCTCGGACCGTCCTTTGTCTTCCATCACCTGCACAGCGACCGCCGGCCGCCCGGTGGCAGCGGAAAGAGCTGGCACCACGACTACGAGCAGCGCCCCCAGCGCGACCGCACGCATCCGATGGTCCACGCCTTGCACTACATAGGCGGGCTGCGTCCCGCGATGGGCGGACTGGCGCTGTTGCCCGGTTCGCACCGGGAGGTCGCCGAAAGAACGCACGCGCCCGGCTGGGAACAGCCGTACTGCCGGGAGAGGTCCTGGTTGATGAGTTGCCACCGAGGTCGACCGTGATCCTGCACTCGGCGCTCTTCCATACCAGGCGCGCCGCGCCCGGCCCCGTGGGCGGGCAGGCTTCCGGTACATGATTGACGCTTCGTACTGCCATGCGGGGCCGGGCGTCCATTGGCCACCCGTCAAGCCCTATTGGCGGCAGGTGCTGGCTGTCGCGCGGGAGCGGGCCTGGCCCACAGCAAGTGGCCGGACCTGTTCGAGGAACGGCACTTTCGCGCTTACGACACCGGCCATGAGGATCAGGATGAGGGGCCGCTCGCATGAAGGTTCTGGAGAGTGTCACGTTCGCTGCAGTGCTGAGGCACTTCGCCGAGGAGCACCCGTACGACGGGAGCGACGAGGCGAACTCGAACGACGAGGCACTGACCCACCTGCGCAACGCGGACCTGACCTCGGGCGGACGCTGGCATGTGGTGGACCTGGACCGAGTTGAGCTGCTGGGGTCGTACTGCCCTGGCACCTGGGCGAAGACGGCGGGCAAGAGCTGATCCCGAAGACGGGCTCACGCTCACGCGGCAGCGGCCCGGCTGGCTGAACTGGGCCCGTCGTACGCCCGGACCAATCCGTTGTGTGCGCTGAAACTCGACCGGCAGAAGGCTGGGCCGCAGAGTCCGTTGTTCCTCAGCACGTGTGCTGTGCCCGGGAGGACTACGAGGGACTGACGGTCCGGGAGGGACTGATCCACCTGGACGGGCTGCACCGGATGCTCGCCTGGGAGCGGGACGGCCGGCTGGCTTCCATGCGCGGTGCCAGGGCCTATCTGGCGGGGCTGGATGCAAGTGGCCTACCCACGGCCGACGTACGGCATGGAACTGGGCATGACCAGGACGGACTGGATGTTGACCCCCACCGGCAGGGCGGCCATCGCACGCACCGTATCGACGACGTGCCGCACGTCCATGGTGGGCTCCACCCTCAGTGAGCCGTCCGCCTGGCGAACGGCTGGCTGAGGCCGGTCCGCCGGTGTCACATTCCCGATGTCGATCTGGCCGCAGGAGATGTCGTACTGGCGGCCGTCGAGGGAGAGCGAGCGGGTCAGTCCTGCCACCGCGTGTTTGGCGGCGGTGAAGGCGATCGAGTCCGGTCTCGGCACCTGAGCGGAGGGGCACCGTTGTTGATGATCCGGCCACCGCGCGGGACTGGTCCTTCATCATCCGGAACGCTGCACGTGAACAGAGGAAGGTGCCGGTGGCGATCGAGTCCAGGACCCGGTGCCAGTCCTGCGCACACACGTTTTCGGTCGGGGTGTACGGCATGGTGTCGGCTGCGTTGTTGAACAACAGGTCGAGACGGCCGAAGCGGTCACTCACCCGGGCGAACAATTCCGCGACGGCGGCCGGCACGGTGATGTCCGCAGGTATCGCCACGGCCCGCTCACGATCCGCAACCGGGGCCAGCCGGGCGGTCGCCTCCAGCGGTTCCTTGCGACGACCGGTCAGCGCAACCGTCCATCCATCGGCCAGCAGGCCCAGTGCGCAGGCCCGGCCGATACCGCTTCCAGCACCCGTGATGACAGCCGTCTTCTCGGCCACTTCGCAGGCCCCTCTCACTGACGCTCTCCTCCGTTGTTTCCGGTGGACGGCTATCCGAGACTGTCCCCCTCCTCCTCACCAAACGGGAGCACCACATGAATGGCGGATTCCAGGCGTTGCACGGTACGGCCGGTAGCCGGGCTTGGTTTGCACGGGCGCAGAAGTCCCTGGCAGGCGGCATCAGTTCTTCCTCCAGGCTGACCTCCACAGGTCCGCACCCATATCCGCTCTACATGCAGAGCGGATCCGGTGCCCGCATCCAGGACGTCGACGGAAACGAGTACATCGACTACCTCATCGCCTACGGCAGTGCCGTACTCGGCCATGCCTCTCCCTGCTGACCCAGGCCCTGACGGATGTGATCGGTTCCGGAACGATGTTCGGCACCTGCAATGTGCCGGAAGTCGAACTGGCCGAGCAGATAAAGCAGATGGTGCCGTGCGCCGATCTCGTACGGTTCGCCAACCCGGGTCGGAGGCAGTTCAAGGCGCGGTGCGCCGCCCGCGGGTACACCGGACGGTCTCGGATCTTGAAGTTCGAAGGTCACTATCACGGCTGGTCCGACACCCTCGCGATCTCGAACCGGCCGAGTGAGGCCGAAGCCGGCCCGTACGACGCCCCGTACGCTGTGCCGCATTCCCCGGCATCCCGGCGGGAGTCGTGGACGACGTGGTCGTCTGTCCCTGGAACGATCCGGCAGCACTGCGCGCGGTCCTCGACGCCTGCCGCGGCGAGCTGGCCGCGGTCATCTGTGAGCCGATCGTCGCCAACAACGCCTGCACCATGCCCGAGGCCGGCTATCTGGACCTGCTGAGGGAGGAGTGCACACGGCGTGGCATCGTGCTGATCTTCGACGAAGTCTGTACCGGGTTTCGCACCGGACCGGCGGGCGCCCAGGGCCTGTTCGGGGTGCTCCCCGATCTCGCCGTGTACTCCAAGGCCCTGGGCGGCGGGCTGCCGATCGCCGCCTTCGCCGGGCGGCGCGAGCTGATGGAACCGCTGGCCGAGGGACGGGTCAAGCACGGCGGCACCTACAACAGCTCTCCGCTGTGCGCCGTCGCCGCCCTCGTGACACTGCGTACGCTCGCCGATCCCGCCGTCATCAAGCGCATCGACGAAGCCGGACGCCGGGTGATGGAGGCGGTACGGCGGGCGAGCCGCGACCGGGCGTGCCCTGCTCGGTGCAAGGTGTCGGCGCGATGTTCCAGATCGTGTTCACCCCGACGGCGCCCCGACCCGCCGGTACCGGGATCTGCTCCACTCGGACCAGGCCCGTTACGACACATTCCGCCACGAGCTCCTCAAGCGGGGCGTACACAGCAATGCGTACGCAATGGCGTGCTGGTTCGTCTCAGCGGCAGTGACCGACGACGAACTGACAGCGACCTGTGATGCGGTGGAGGGAGCGTTCACGGCTCTCTGACGTTCGGGAGCCGATGACTCGGAGCGGCACCCGGTGCGTGTCTCACTGACGGGTGTCGCGCCGGGCCGGGCCGGGCAGGGCCTTCCGTCTGATCAGGAGTCCCGGGCGCGCGGGCGGTTCAGCGCTTCCCATTCGGAGCGCGGCGGCTGGTGCAGGCCGAAGGGGAGCCCTGGTCGTCGTGGCAGAGCTTGAAGCGGCCGAACCGGGCGACCGAGGATTCGTCGCCGTCCAGGTTGATGTCGTCGACCGTACCGCCGAGTTCGCGGACCCGCGCGGCAGCGGACTGCATGTCGTCGACCGCGAAGAACAGATACGGCTCGCGCCGGCTTCACCTCCGTGCAGCCCGCCGGGGACGTTGGGCGTACGGATCGCGTAGCCGCCGCCGTCATCGGTGGGGCCGGGATCGAAGGTCCAGCCGAACATCGAGCCGTAGAACGTCCGGGCCTGCTCGGGGTCGCCCGCGCCCAGTTCGAAGAAGGAGACTTCACCGGCCATCGCAGATACCTGCCCTTCGTCCGGAGACTCCCGTCCACCGTAGGGCCGGAGAGACGCGCTCGCTCGGGGATACGTCCGTGGGCGCAGCAGCGAGACCGGTTACGGGTGGTATCCCGGCCGCAGGCCGTGCAGGCCCTGGCGTGGGGCCCGTGCTGACCCAGACTTGGCCGATGACACAGCGTGTGGCTCTTGCGACCGTAATGGACCAGCTTTCCATCGATGCAGTGATCACCGGCTATGCGGTGGCGGTGGACGACGGCGCGTGGCAGGACTACCGCGCACTGTTCACCGCTGAGGGCCGCGCCGACTACCGGAGTGCGGGCGGTATCGAGGGCCCGGCGGCCGACGTCGCCCAGTGGCTCGAGGAGACCATGCGGCTCTTTCCGGTCCGCCAGCATCTGATCGTCAACCGCCGGCTCGACATCCAGGACCTGGGCGGCTATCCCGGTGACAACGCGCAGGTGCAGGCCGACTACCTGAACCCGATGCGCCTGGTACCAGGAGGCGGGGCATTACCGACGGCGGGGAGAACGCGCCGAATTTCGTCTCCGGCGGTCGCTATACGTTCGAGCTGCATCGTACGGAGCCGGGCTGGCGGATCCGTACGGTCGTGGTCCACGAGAAGTGGCGTCGGATGCCGGGCGCCCCTGCCGCCGGCTGATCCACGATCCGCGCCCGTCCGCGCGGAGCCGGGCCTCATTCGGCGGCGCGCCGCAGCGGCCCCTGTCCGACGGTGATCTTCTCCCCACACTGGGGAGGAAGAGCGGCTGGGACAGTGGGGAGAGCCCGTGGCAGTCCGCTGGTCACCACGCGGTCCAGGAGGGCATGGCATGCGGATTCGGGGCGGGCCGGCTCGTACTGACAGGACCGGGGTGGCGGGTTCCGCGGGTTCGAGTGGCTGCTGGGCTCGCCCGGTGGCGCGGCGTTGCCGCGGTACTCGCGGGCGCGCTGCCCGCTCGCGTTCCCCGCCCCGTCGCTCGGGTGGTTCGCCTATGTCGCGCTGGTGCCCTGGCTGCTGCTGATCCGGTCGGCAGGCACGGCCCGCAGAGCGGCGATCGAGGGCTGGCTCGGCGGCACCGGATTCATACTCGCCGTGCACCACTGGCTGATGCCGAGCCTCCAGGTGTTCATCGTGGTGCTGGCTGCTCTGCTCGGCCTGCTGTGGGGCCCGTGGGGTCTGCTGGTGGCCCGCATGCTCCACGGATCGCCGTCCGTCGCGCGGTCCTTCGCTGCCGTCGCCGTGGTGCCGTCCGGATGGCTGATGATCGAACTCATCCGCTCCTGGGAGGGGCTCGGCGGACCCTGGGGCTGATCGGCGCGAGCCAGTGGGAGTCCGAGCCCGCCCTGCGTGTGGCCTCGGCAGGGGCGTGTGGCTGGTGAGCCTGCTCGTGCTGGCGGTGAACACCGCGGTGGCTCTGCTGCTGGCCGTGCCCGTGGCACGCACCGCCGCAGCCGCCTCACTCGTGGCGTGCGCACTGGCCATGACGGCGGTCTGGGCCTGGCGCCGCAGCCGGAGCGTACCGGCGTGACCCGGATCGCGGTCGTGCAGCCGGGGTCATTGAGGGTGGGGCCGGCGTGGAGCGCCGGTTCGCCCGCAGTGAGAGCTGACCCTCGCTCTGGTGGGCGAGGACGTCGACCTGGTGGTCTGGGGCGAAAGCAGTGTCGGCGTCGACCTGGCCCGCAGCCCGGGGACCGCTGACCGGATCGCGGTGCTTTCGCGCCGGGTCGGGGCTCCGGTGCTGGTCAATATGGACGCAAGGCAGACGGAGGGCCCGGCCGGGCCGGAATCTTCAAGTCCGCGGTGCTGGTGGATCCACAGGGGCCGACCGGTGACCGCTACGACAAGATGCGCCTGGTGCCGTTCGGCGAGTACATCCCGGCACGCTCACTGCTGGGCTGGGCCACCTCGGTGGGCAAGGCCGCGGGCGAGGACCGGCTGCGCGGCACCCAGCAGGTGGTGATGACGCTGCCGGGCGGTCCCGGGCTGCGGATCGGGCCCCTGGTGTGCTTCGAGTCCGCGTTCCCCGACATGAGCAGGCAGCTGACGAAGGACGGCGCACAGCTACTGGTCGCCCAGTCGTCGACCTCGTCGTTCCAGCACAGCTGGGCACCCGGCCAGCACGCTTCACTCGGTGCGCTGCGGGCGGCCGAGAGCGGCGCCCGATGGTCCACGCCACACTGACCGGCACCAGCGCCGTGTACGGCCCGCGGGCGAAGGCGTGGGCACACCCATGGGTACGGATACGAGCGCCGCCGAGGTGTTCGACGTACCGCTGGCCCGGGCAGCACCCTCTACGTCAGGCTGGGTGACTGGCCGTTGTACGGCGCGCTGGCCGTGCTGGCGGCCCTGGGCGCCGTCGAGGCGCTGCGGTCCTTCAGAAGGCCTGGTCGAGCGCGTCCCGGACCACTCGCTCGCACAGCTCGTGAGTCGCCAGCGCGTCCCGGCGCTGAGCAACTCCCCGGCACGTACGGCGTCCAGGAAGGACAGCACGCTCTGCTCGATGCCACGCTGGCGGGCGACGGGCACCAGTCGCCCCGCCGCCGCACCGTGGGCTGACCCTTGTGGTCGACGACGTCCGCGAGGTTGAGGACTTGGCGTTTGCTGTCCTGGCCCGAGACTTCGAGGATTTCCTCGGTCGATCCGTTGAGCCGGTTCATCATGCCGATCGCGGTGAATCCGTCCCCGGCCAGCTGGAGCACCACGTGGTGCATGAGTCCGTCGACGATCCGGGCGCGGACCGATGTGCTCTCCACGGGACCCGGCACCAGGAAGCGCAGCGTGTCGACGACGTGGATGAAGTCGTCGAGCACCATGGTCCGGGGGTCCTCGGGCAGGCCCACCCGGTTCTTCTGCAGCAGGATCAGCTCGCGTGGGTGGTCGGCACACTGGGCGTACCCCGGGCGAGCCTGCGGTTGAAGCCCACTGCGAGGCTCACGCCGAGCTCATCGGCGAGGTCCACCAACTGCTCGGAATCGTCGAGATCATAGGCGAGCGGCTTGTCGACGTAGGCAGGCACGCCCGCCTCGAGCAGCCGGCCGGTGATCTGCCGGTGCACGGCGGTCGGCGCGTGTACGAAAGCGGCGTCGAGTCCTTGGGCGAGCAGCGAATCGAGGTCGGTGTGGAGCTGCTCCGAGGGGATCCGGTGAGTCTCGGCGACGGCGGTCAGGGTGGCCGGGGTGCGGGTCTGCAGATGCAGTTCGATCCCGGGCACGGTGGTCAGTACCGGCAGGTACGCCTTCTGCGCGATGTCGCCGAGCCCGATGCAGCCGACCTTCACAAGGTCTCCCTGTCGCCGTTACGAGGGCTTTGTCACGGCCGTGCCATGCCCGTTCCTGCTGGTCCCGGAAGCATACGTGCGCTGCGGCGGCTGCCAGTCGGCGATCCCGTCGAACGTGCGCAGGACCAGTCCGGGGCCGAGCCGCGAGGCGGTGGACATCAGTCCGTCGCGGAGCGCGACCGCGGGCGCCCCGGACAGCTGCATCAGCCGGGAGATCCGCGCCGCCTTACGGACGATCATGGTGGTTCGGGGAAGCCTGGCCGCGCTGTACGCCGCCAGGCCCGCTCCCGGTCGGTGCCGGGAGCGACGTGGTGGGCCAGCACGATGGCATCCTCGATGGCCTGATTGCCGCCCTGGCCGAGCGTCGGCGCCATGGCGTGCGCGGAGTCGCCGACGAGCACGGTGCGTCCGCGATGGAAGGCCGGGAGCGGATCGGTCATCTGGTGCACGTCGTGCCGCAGGACCTGGCCCGGTGTGATCGCGCCGATGATCCCGGAATCGGGTCGTGCCAGTCGCCGAACCTGCGCAGCAGTTCCGCCTGTTCGTCGTCATCGGCCCGGGCTCCGGCCGGAACGGTGGCCGCTGCGTACGCGTAGATCCAGCCGTCCTTCAACGGCTGGCTGCCCCACAGTGCGCCGCGGCCCCAGGTCTCGTGCGGGCTGAACGGCCGGCCGGGCGCGGGCACGACGACGCGCCAGGTGGTGAACCCGCTGTACGAGGGCCCCGGGTGGTGCGGGAAGAGATTGCCCCGGACCGACGATCCGATCCCGTCCGCGCCGATCACGAGGTCGGCTCCGATGTCACCCGCCGGTGTCCTGACGACGGCCCTGCGGCCACCGGCGGCACCCGGCTCACCAGTTGCGCCGGCGCTCCGGTGCGGATTGCGGATGCGGGAAGCAGCGCACAGAGCCGTTCGATCAGGGTGACGCGGTGCAGCAGGACCAGCGGGCCGCCGAACCGCTCGGCTGTCGCCGTACTGTCCGTACGGGCGAGCCAGCGGCCCCCGGGTTCGCATACCGCCGTCCCCCTGCCAGGCAGCGAGTGATCTGACCTCATCGCCCAGCCCGATGACGTCCAGGGCCCGCTGGCCGTTGGGGCGAGGCTGATGCCGGAGCCGACGGGCTCCAGCGAGGGTGCGCGCTCAAGAACGGTGACCTGCCAGCCGCCCCGGTGCAGGGCGGCTGCGGCGGTGAGACCGCCGATTCCGCTGCCGATGACGACCGCGTGGGACGTAGCCATGGCTGACTCCTCCTCGCAACTACACCCGCAGTGACGACATCCACGTTACTACAGATGTAGTACCGGTGGTGGATTAACCCGGGCAGGCAGTTCCGGGAGCCGCTGGTGGCTCTCAAGGCAGCAGCCGGGTCACCCGATCCACAGCGCCATGCGCCGCTCTCCCTCGTGGCCTGGTGCGAAGGAATGATGTTCTCGTACGCCGCCGGGTCCTACCACGGAGCACCACCGCCCGAGCGAGCTGCGCACCGCCTTCACCGAGCTGCTGCACGGAATGCTCGCGACGGCGGGCGGCACGGAGGCCTGCCCGGGGCGTCGGCCGGCGGCATTCGGCTGACCGGGTCACTCGTGCGGGCCATTCCTGGCTCACGGGCTCCCGCGACGGCGCCGCGCACAGCAGAGTTACCCAGGTGCATCGAACCAGAATCACAGCAAAGCTCCTGGTGGGGTTGCCGTCACGGCCGTCACGGGCTGTATGTCGGTGGCGCCGCAGACGGACGCCCCACACCTGCCGGGACCAGCAGACCGGTCCATGACGCGGTACCGCAGATCGTGCAGCCGTCGGCGCGGGACTCCCTGGGGATCCTGCCGGATGGGACGCCGTCCACATCGGCTTCCCGTCCGGCGGCGCCGCATCCGGTACCGGGCGTACCGAGCCGCGCACACCGCCGCAGCGGGACCGCGCCGACTCCCCGAACAACGCGTTCCGCTCCGACCGCCCCCATTCCCGACGCCCCTGCCCCAGGTGCCGGAGCAGACCGTAAGGACATCTGTGCCCTGGGGCGGGGATACGGAACTGGCCGGACGGAAGTCCCGAGTCGAGGATCTGCGACAAGGCCTACGGCCGCTGAGCACGATCCGGCCGCAGGCCCGTCGAAGGACCGACGGGCCTGCGGTCACTGCCCCGCATCCGCTGCTCCAGGCGTCCGATGGCCGCGCGGACCCCGCCGTCGTACCCCTCGTCCGTGAGGACGCACGCGGCCGCCCGCGCCCGGTCCAGATGGACCCGGGCCGCCTCGGGCCGCCGCAGCTTCAGATAGTCCGCCGCCAGGTTGAGGTGGAGCGAGGGAAGAAGGCCCGCACGGCGAGAGAGTCCTGGTGTTCCGCGGTCCTCTCGTCGGTCAGGCCCTGCGCCGCGGCCATGGCGCGCAGGTCCCAGGCCAGCTCGTCCCCGGATCGTCCTGGGTGTCGGCCATGTAGTGCGCGAGGGTGCAGCGGTGCAGGGCGTCCCCACCTCGCCGATCTCGGACCAGATGGCGCCGAAGCGGTTACGGGCCTCCTCACGGTCCCCGCCGTGCAGCAGCATGATCGCCTGGCCGATCCTGGTCATGACGGCATCCGTGGACGCCTCCTGCTGCTCCGCCACTGCGCTCTCCTTCGCACCCGTCCAGCCGGTTCCGGTCGACTCGACGCTAACCGGAGCCGTCGGCATTCCCGCTCAGGCGCGGGCGCGGGCGCCGACCCGCCGGGGCCCGCCGTCAGCCGAGGTCGGGGATGCGCCAGTCAATGGGCTCGTGCCCCTGCGCCTCGATCGCCTCGTTGATCTGTGTGAACGGCCGCGAGCCGAACCACTTCTTCGCGGAGAGCGGCGAGGGTGTGCGCCCTTCACCACGACATGGCGCTCCGTGTCGATCAGCGGGATCTTCTTCTGCGCGTAATTGCCCCAGAGCACGAAAACCGCCGGATCGGGGCGCGCCGCAACCGCACGGATCACCGCGTCGGTGACCTTCTCCCATCCCTTGGCCTTGTGCGAATTGGCCTCGCCGCCCCGGACGGTGAGCACGGCGTTGAGCAGGAGGACACCCTGCTCGGCCCACGGCATCAGATATCCGTTGTCAGGGATCGGCAGGCCGAGCTCGTCGTTCATCTCCTTGTAGATATTGCGCAGCGAAGGAGGCGTCCTGACGCCGGGCCGCACCGAGAAGCACAGCCCGTGCCCCTGGCCCTCGCCGTGGTACGGGTCCTGGCCGAGAACAAGCACCTTCACCCGGTCGTAAGCGGTGGCTTCCAGCGCGGCGAAGACCTGCTCGCGCGGCGGGTACACCGGCCCCTGGCCCGCTCCGCCTCGACGAAATCCGTGAGCTCCTTGAAGTAGGGCTTCTCGAGCTCGTCGCCGAGGACGCCGCGCCAGGAATCGGGCAGCAGGTCGGTGTAGGTCACGTCCACAACCTCCGGTAAACAATTGGTTCTTACCCGAGAACCTACCGGTGGCCACTGACAACGGCCGCTGCGCGTCCTACCAGCTCGACTTGCGGTAGAGCTCCCACATCTGCATGACCGTCTGCGGGTCCAGAGCGCGCTCCCCGCCACCGATGTCCTCGCCGGCCGCCACATAGAGCTTGCCCTGCCACAGCGGCAGCAGCCGGACGTCCTCGACCAGGACTTCCTGGGCCCGCTTGAACTGCTGGCTGACCGCGCCCCGGTCGCTCTCCTGCCGGGAGGAGGGCAGCAGCTGCTCGGTGATCTCCTTCGAGGCATACGGCGTGCCCGTGACACTGTCCTTGCCCACGAAGGGGCGATGAAGTTGTCCGGGTCCGGGAAGTCCGGGAACCAGCCACGGCCGAAGACGGGGTACTCACCCTCGGTGAAGCCCTTCTGGAAGTCCTTCCACGGCGCGCTCTTCAGCGTGATCTCGAACAGACCGGACCCTCCAGCTGGCGCTTCAGCTCGGCGAACTCCAGAGCCGTGGATGAGCCGTACCGGTCCGTGGTGTACCAGAAGGTCATCTTGACCGGCTCGGTGATTCCCGCCTCGGTGAGGATGCCCTTCGCCTTTGCCTCGTCCGCGTCACCGAAGGAGTCGAAGAAGCTCGTGGTGTGGCCGGCGATGCCCTTGGGAACCATGGAGTACAGCGGCTCCGCGGTGCCCTGGTAGACCCTGGCGACCAGCGCGTCACGATTCACGAGCTGCGCGATGGCCTGCCGGACTGCCGGTTTCGCGGCAGCCGGGTCCTTCGGGTTGAAGACCAGGAAGCGGATGTCGGCACCGACCGTCTCGACGATCTGCAGGCCGCTGTTGTCCTTCTTGTTGTCCTCGAGGCTCACGACCTCCTCGGCGGTCAGACCGCGGTAGGTCGCGTCGATCTCGTCCTTCTTCAGAGCATCCACCATGCGGGCGGATTCCTCGAAGTAGCGGATGGTGACAGCGTCATTCCTGCGGTCGGCGAAACCCTCGTAATCAGGGTTCTTCACCAGTTCGGACTTGACGCCCGCCTCGTACGACTCCAGGACGTACGGCCCGGATCCGGTGACCTTCCGTCGTCGCGGATCTTGTCCGAGGGATAGTCATCGGGTGCGACCAGCGACATGGCAGGAGTCGCGAGAATGAAGGGAAGGTGGCGTCGGCCTTCTTGAGGTGGAAGACGACCGTGTCGTCCCCTTGGTCTCCACCCGGTCCAGGGAGCCGAGCAGGCCCAGCGGACCGCCCCTCACCTTTATCCTCACGATCCGGTCGATGGAGTACTTGACCGCCTCGGCATCGAGCTCCTGCCCATTGGAGAATTTCAGGCCCTTACGGAGCTTGCACCGGTAGGCCATGCTCGTGGCGTCGGTGAACTTGCAGGACTCCGCGGCGTCGGGCTCGGGGCTCGTAGTACCGGTGGGAAAGCTGACCAGGGTCTGGAAGACGTTACGCATCAGCTCCCAGGAACCGTCCCAGGAAGCCGCAGGATCGAGGGTCGAGGGCGAGCTCGTCGTACCGACCGCTATTCGCTGGTCCGTTTCCGAACCGCTGTCGGAAAATAGGCCGCAGCCGGCCAGCAGGAAAAGGGATGCAAGGGCTGCAACAACCTGCAGCCTGGCCCGGTAGAACACGCGCACGCTCCTCGGTCAGCCTTGGGTCGGCAGACCATACCGCAGCGCCCCGCCGGGTCAATCAGCTGACCTGGCGGGGCACTTGGCTCAATCGGGACCAAACCGGCCCAGGCTGCTCTCAGCCCACGCCCGCATTCAGAAAGATCCCGCCGTCGACCACGAGAGTCTGTCCCGTGATCCAGTCGGACTGCGCGGACGTGAGGAATGCTGCCGCACCTCCGATATCCTGCGGCAAACCGAGCCGGCCGAGCGGATAGGCGGCCGCAGCCTCCGCCTCCCTGCCTTCGTAAAGCGCCTCGGCGAACTTGGTCTTCACAACAGCGGGAGCGATCGATTGACCCGGACGCCCGGTGCGAACTCGTGCGCCAGCTGAAGGGTCAGATTGATCATGGCCGCTTTGCTCATCCCGTACGCACCGATGAAAGGCGAAGCGGAAACGCCGGCGACGGAGGCGATGTTGACGATTGCCCCGCCGTTCTCCTTCTGCCAGGCCTTCCAGGTCTGCTGGGCGAAGCCCAGGGCCGAGATCACATTCGTCTCGTAGACCTTGCGGACGACATTGAGGTCGAGATCCGCGATCGCTCCGAAGACCGGGTTCGTGCCGGCATTGTTGATCAGGAAGTCGACCCGGCCGAAAGCCTCCATGGTGCGCTCCACGGCCACCGCCTGGTGGGCCTCGTCGTGCGCCTTGCCCGCAATACCGATCACCCGGTCGGAGCCGAGCTTCTCGACGGCCTCCTTGAGTGCGTCCTCGCCGCGGCCCGTGATGCACACCCGGTCGCCACGGGCGACCAGCGCCTCGGCGATGCCGTAACCGATGCCCCGGCTCGCACCCGTGATGAGCGCGACCTTGCCACTGTCCTGCACAGTCATCCTGTCGTGCCCTTCGGGTCAGTTGAGCGGTCCGCCGGCGACGTACATGACCTGCCCCGAGACGAAGCCCGCGTCCTCGCCGGTGAAGAAGGCGATGGCGTTGGCGATGTCCTCGGGCGGCCCACTCGCTGAACGGGGATCTGGGTGGCCGCTGCGGCCTGGAACTCCTCGAAGCCCATGCCGACCCGGGCGGCCGTCTGGGCGGTCATCTCGGTGACGATGAAGCCGGGTGCGACGGCGTTGGCAGTGACGCCGAACTTGCCGAGCTCCTTGGCCAGGGTCTTGGTGAAGCCCTGGAGACCGGCCTTGACCGCGGAGTAGTTGGCCTGGCCGCGGTTACCGAGCGCCGAGGAGGAGGAGAGCGAGACGATACGGCCGAACTTGGCCTCCACCATGTGCGACTGGACCGCCTTCGCCATCAGGAACGCACCCTTGAGGTGCACGTTCATCACGAGGTCCCAGTCCAGCTCGCTCATCTTGAAGAGCAGGTTGTCGCGGAGCACACCCGCGTTGTTGACCAGGATCGTCGGGGCACCGAGCTCTGCGGCGACCCGCGCGACGGCGGCTTCCACCTGGGCGCTGTCCGACACATCGCAGCCCACGGCGAGGGCCTTACCCCAGCGGCGGTGATCTTCTCGACCGTGTCCTTGCAGGCCGCCTCGTCGAGGTCGAGTACGGCGACGGCGCGGCCCTCGGCCGCCAGGCGTACCGCGGTAGCGGCGCCAATGCCCGCGCCGCTCCCGTCACGATGGCGACGCGCTGCTCGGTGGTGGACATGCTTGGTTCTCCTCGCCCTTGGATCGCGGCTCAGCGGACGTCAGGAAGTTCCCGATAACTGAGCAACCGCTTAGTACCTTCAGCAGACGAGACGCTAGAAGCCCTGACACCCGGTGTCAACGGCCCACGGGGCCGCGGCGCATGTCACACCGGACCGCGCCGCATGAGGGCCCGCCCCGGCGTCGTCGGGGGCGCGGATCAACGGACCAGCAGGTCGAGCAGGCGCTCCAGCTCGGCTGCCGGATCCGCGGTCAGTCCGCTGTGCACAGCTCCCGGCTGGACCACCGTGGAGCGCGGCGCGATCAGCCAGCGAAAGCGCCGTCCCGGATCGTCCCCGGCCGCCTGCCCGGCCGCCTCCGCCGCCGCAGACTCCTTCGACGGCCCGTAGTGCGGCCTGTACGCCGGTCACATCGGCCTGCGGATCGAGCACCATCAGCTTCTGCTCGTCGAGGTGGGTACGGGCCGCCACGAATGACCTGGCCCGGCAGTACACCAGTACGCCCGCGTTGAAGCACTCGCCTCGCTCGACGCGCGGGACGACGCGCAGCACCGCGTACTCGAAGACATCGCGCTTGATCATCGGCCGTCGGCCTTGCTGCTCGGCTCGGCGGCTGCCTGCACCACGCGGTCCTTCTTCGTGGGATGCGGCCAGGGCGTGCTGTGCTCCGTGAGCCATCCCGGTGCCCGGACTGCTGCGTCGTGGTGGGCGCATCCAACGAGATCCGCTCGTGGACGGTGGCGGAGCGCGCCAGCAACGCCTCCACGTACGCCCGGCGCAGCGTGTCCGTGGATTCGAAGCCGGGCTCACCGGCCAGCCATTCCTCGGGCACGTCGGCCGCCACCTCGGTGAGCAGCTCCTCGGTGACGAGCGGGGCGAGCTCGGCGGCCGCGGCCGCGATGTCCGGGCCGAACGGGGCGAGGACGTGGTCCGAGGCGTTGTACGGCTTGGCCGCCGAGGCCTGCGCTCCCGGCCAGTTGTGCTGCCAGATCATGGTGGCCCCATGATCGATCAGCCAGAGGTCCCCGTGCCAGACGAGCATGTTGGGGTTTCGCCACGACCGGTCCACGTTGTTGATCAGCGCATCGAACCAGACGACCTTCCCGCTTCGGCCGGGCCCACCCGGTAGGCGAGCGGATCGAACCCGAGTGAGCCGGGCAGATAGTCCATCCCGAGGTTCAGCCCGCCGCTCGCCTTGAGCAGGGCCTGCACCTCCTCATCCGGCTCCGCGAGCCCGATGACGGGGTCGAGCTGCATGGTCACGAGCTCCGGGATCCGCAGTCCCAGCCGGCGGCCCAGCTCCCCGCAGATGATCTCCGCGATGAGAGTCTTACGGCCCTGTCCCGCACCGGTGAACTTCATGACATACGTGCCCAGGTCGTCGGCCTCGACAATCCCGGGGAGCGATCCGCCTTCCGCAGGGGCGTGACATAGCGGGTCGCGGTGACTTCTGTCAGCATTTCCTCAGGCTATACGGCACGGCTCCCTGGAGATCCACGAGCCAGGGGCAGAGCCGGCGACATGTTCAGCCCGGTGGCCTCGACGCCGACAGCTGAGGCTCAGCAGGATTCAGATACCGAGCGCATCGAACAGGGCGCGTACCACGCGGTTGACTCCGCCCGGGCCGGTCAGCAGAGCCTTGTCGTCCCGGTTGGTGAGGAATCCGCACTCAGCGACGAACGCTCGCTCGTTACCGGCCTCGACGGCATTTCGGGTGCCGTAGTACTTCTTCAGGTTCTCGGTGTAGTTGTCGTCCCGAAATCCGCCCGACCAGCCGTGCTGTTCGTAGGCATGTTTCCATGCCTGAGCGAGAACTGCCCTGCGGCGTTGCGGTAGCCGACGCTCGCCCGCGCGCGCTCTGATGGGTCGAGCCGTCGCAGTGGAAGGCGACGAACGCGTCGCCGGCGTACTCCTCCAAGGGCTCGTCGGCTTTGATGACTCGCAGGCGCCAAAGCTCCCGGCCCGGCAGACCGGGCTTTCCGAGTTCCTCGGCACAGGCACCGGCCACCGCTTTCACGAACACCTGCTCCCTGCTGTGCCGGTGGCACCCGATGTGCGGAAGCAGTGGCCCATCTGCACCACGAGGATCCGTGCGGCCGCCCGCTTCTCCTCGTCCTGAGACCACGGCGGGGCATCGGACTCCCCGGCCGTGGCGTGGACAGGAACGACTGCGGCGTCGGGGAGAGACCGGTCGTTTTCCGGGCCGCCTTCGGCCTCGGCGTTGGGCTCGTGTTCGTGAGTCATGTGGGCTCCCGCTGAGATACTTTGTTCCGATTCCGCCGTGGCGTACTGGGAACGGTCGGCGTTTCGAGGCCTTCACCCCACACCTGCACCGTCAGGCCGGCCCCATCGGTCCTCTCCCCAGCAGGTCTACGGCACCGCCGCGGGGCCGGAGACCCGCAGGGGAGTGACTGCTCACCCGTGGCCGTCAGCCTGGCCCGGTCCGGCCTGCCGGGGTGCGTGGCAGGCCTTTCAATCAACGTCACACCGTCCGCACCGCACCGCAACACAGCACCATCGCATTCTGAGCCCGCGGTCCGGTTACGGAGCGGCTGTCTCCCCGACCCCGTAGTCCAACTCCTGTACCAGCCCCGCGGGCTTTCCGACCGGACGCAAGGCAATTGCCAGCACAGCTGCTCCGAAGAGTGCGACGAGCATGATCCAGGCCGCACCGACGTGCATAGCGTGAACAAACGCATCATCGGCAGCGTGCGCAAGAGCGGGCCGGTGAATCGCGGCAGCGACATGCCGGGCCTGTTCGGCGGAAACCCGCGCCCGGTCCTGTTCCGGCCCGGGTACATCGCCCAGCGAGGGTTCGATCGCACGCCGGTACACGATCGACATGATCGTGCCGCCCACTGCGATCCCGATCACGCTGCGGTCTGTCGCACGGTATTGGTGACGGCCGACCCGGCACCGGCCCGTTCCAACGGCAGGGAGCTGATCAATGCTGCCGTCACCGGGCCGATCACCATGCCGATCGAGAGGCCCTGGACCAGCAATAGGACCTCGATCCAGATGAGTTGGGTTTGCAGTCCGAGGAACCCGTACGCACCCATGGTCAGCGCCGCCACGGCGAGCGCGGGTGCGGTGACAGCGCGAAGCGACCAGCGGCGAACCAGACCCGCTCCAAGGGGCGCCCCAGGATCGCACCGAGCGCGGTCGGGAGACTGGCCATGCCCGCCTCCATCGGCGAGAAGCCGCGTGCGCCCTGCAGGTAGAACGCGCTATAGAAGGTGACGGCTGCCATAGCGAAGAGGAGCAGTCCGAGCGCCGCGTTGCCGCCGCCGAATGCACGTTGCGCGAGCAGCCGGGGATCAAAGCCGGGCGCCTTGATTCGCATTTCCACGAATACGAAAACGGTCAGCAGGACCAGCCCGACGACAATCGGCGCCCAGACATCGGAACGACTCCACACGGCCACCTGTCCCGCACGGATCAGCCCGTAGGCCAACGCCGCGAGCCCGCTGATCGACAGCAACATCCCAGCCGGGTCCAGCGGTCGCGGGACGGGACTGCGGAAATTCGGGACCAGCACGGCGATTCCGACCAGCGCCAACGCCACGACCGGAACATTGACCAGAAAGACCGAGCCCCACCAGAAATGACTGAGAAGCAACCCTGCCAACACCGGGCCTGCAGCCATTCCGACACCGGCAGATGTCGAGAAAACGGCAATCGCGGATACCGTGCCGGGCCCGTGAAGGTCCACATAAGGATGGCCAGGCTGGCGGGAATGATCAGCGCACTGCCTACTCCCATTGCCGCTCGAGCGGCAATCAGTTGGCCTGCGTCGCTTGCGTACGCCGCCCACACGGAGGACCCGGCGAAGACCACCAACCCGGTTGCCAGCACAGTCCGGTGACCAAAGCGGTCACCCAGTGCGCCTGCGGTGAACATCAAGGTGGCGAAGGCCAGAGTGTACGAGCCTGTGGCCCATTGGAGCTCGGCCGGGCCGGCACCCAGTCCACGGGCCGGGTCCGCGAGGGTCTCCAGGGTGGTACTCAGGACGGTGTTGTCCAGCCAGATCAGCAGCGAGCACAACATGAGAACGGCAAGGATCAACTGCTGCCTGAGCTTCGGCAATGTCGGGGACGTGGTCATGAATACCTTCGTGTGCGATCGGCAAAGACCTGACGATTGGTGGACGATAGGCAATCGCCACACCCCTGTCAATTCCCGATCACCTGTTAACGAACTGCTGGTTCCAGCGAGTCGCCGGGGCATATCAACACGACCATGTCAATTCTTATCGCCCGTCAACAAACGCTGATTCAAACGAACCGCCAGGGCATATCAACAAGCCTCTGTCAATTACTTGCCTTGCTGTTTTAGGGGTCGTTGAGTCCGTTTTCTGGTAGTGACCTCGTCCGGGTTGGACGAGGAAGCCCTGGCAGGCGAGGCGGCTGTGGGTCACGCTCATGTCCTGTCTGGGTCGTCGGTGGGCAGGCCGAGCAGTCGTGCCGTGCACGATCTGCTGGTAGGCGGAGCCTTGGTCGTGAGGATCGGGCCGGGATCGGATATTCGGTGTTCTGCCCGCCCCATGAGGACACAAGATGGTGCGCATGACTTTGGCCGCCCCCATGCTGCACACCGCTCGCCTGCGACTGCGCCCCTTCACCGACGCCGACGCGGACCTGCTCTTCGCCCTGCACAGCAGCAGCTACGTGATGCGCTACTGGGACTCCCCGCCGTGGGACGAACGGGCCCGCGCAGAACGCTTCATCAACATGTGCCGGAAGATGGCGGACGAAGGCACCGGAGCCCGGTGGCCATCGACCGCGCTTCTGACGGAGCCTTCGTCGGCTGGTGCGGTCTGACCGGATGGAACCCGGACTACCGCAGCGCGTCGTTGGGCTACGTCCTCGGCGAAGCGATGTGGGGCACGGCTACGCGACGGAGGCCGCCTACGCCTTGCTGCAGTGGGCATTCGACACACTGGACCTGAATCGAGTTCAGGCCGAGACCGATACACGCAACGTGGCATCTGCCCAGGTCCTGAAGAAGATCGGTTTCATGCGTGAAGGGACGTTGCGGGAGGACTGCGTCGTGAACGGCGAGGTATCCGACTCGTGGGTGTTCGGGTTGATCAGGCGAGTGGCGGCCGGCGGCCGTGCCGATTCCAGCCCGCGAAGAGCGGCGTTGAGCCCGTCTCCGACCCGACGGACCCCGTCTCATCGACACCCTCTCCGCGGCCGGGCCGAAGGCCCTGCACGCGATCCGGGCCCGCGGGCCGAAGCTCGCGAGCACGTCCGGGATCTGGCCGAGGACGCGGCCCCGGACGCCACAGGTCAGGTGATCGTGGACCTGGACGGGGTGCTGGTGCTTGCCCATTCCGAGAAGCAAGATGCCACCGCGACCCGGACGAGGGCCTTCGGGCACCATCCACTGACGGTCTTCGTCGATCATGGAAGCGGTGGCAGCGGGAAGCCGGTGGCCGGCCTGCTCAGGCCGGGCAACGCAGGCAGCAACACCGCCGCCGATCACATCACCACGGCCCGAATCGCCCTGGCCCAGCTGCCGAAGAAGTACCGGCGCGGACGCCGGACGCCGACCCGTCACGAGGAGACCAGCTTCTTTCTGTGGAAAATCGCATGAGCGATCCGGAACAGGGCAGGGCAAGAGCGCTGACGGCGAGGACAGCGATAACGACGATCGTGGGGTTCACCAATGCGGCGAGACTGACGCGCTCGTTGCATGCGTTGGCCAACGGGAAGCAGGACGTGCCCTCCGCTCTCGTGCGGTCACGCCACGCCTGGTCGTAGTCGGTGCGATGGGTAAGCCCTCAGGTCTCCCGAACGTCCAGACCTCCTGCCAAGACAGCGAAGCCCCACACCATGACCGTGAAGCCGCCGGCGATCAGGGCGGCATGACGAGCGCAATTGGCTGCTTGTGCCATCGTGGAGGCTGTCCAACGCCGCGACGCGGCATCAGCAGCCCTGCCAGGATGGCCAGGACGAGAGCTGCGAAGATGAGGTTGAACATTGGCCTCGCGCTTCGTGAAGCCGGCTGTCCGCCGGGGGCCAGGTAGCCCTCGTCAGCGTCCGGCCTCCAGTGATTACCGCTGGTCCTCCAGCCCCGCATCACTCCGAGGGCGCCGGGTGAGCACGAGCGGGCCGGTCTCGGTGATGGCAACCGTGTGCTCGGAATGAGCGGTGCGCGAGCCGTCGGCCGAGCGGATCGTCCAGCCGTCCGGGTCATAGACGATCTTGTTGGTGCCGGCAGCGAACCAGGGCTCGATCGCGATCGTCAGGCCGGGACGCAGCTTCCAGCCGCGGCCAGGGCGACCGTCGTTGGGGATGTGCAGGTCCTCGTGCATCGTGCGGCCGATACCGTGCCCGCCGAACTCCAGGTTGACCGGGTAGCCGTACTCGGCGGCAACCGCACCGATGGCCGCCGAGACGTCCCCGAGCTTGTTGCCCGGCTGGGCGACCTTGATCGCGGCTTCCAGGGCGACCTCGGTGGCCTCGATCAGTCGCAGGTCCTCCTGGGCCGGGGTGCCGACGATGACGGAGTGCGCCGAGTCCGCGGCCCATCCATCGATGACCACCGCCATATCCATGGTCAGCAGATCCCCGTCGCGCAGCTTGTAGCTGTGCGGCAATCCGTGCAGCACGGCATCATTGACCGAGAGGCACACCACATTACGGAACGGGCCCTTTCCGAACGAGGGCTCGTAGTCCCAATAGCAGGACTCCGCGCCACGCTCCTTGATCCGGCGGCGGGCGTGATGCTCCAGATCCAGCAGGTTGACCCCTACTGCGGCAAGATCAGCAAGCTCAGCCAGCACCTGACCGACGAACTGTCCAGTGACATGCATACGCTCGATGTCTTCGGGAGTTTTGTGCTCGATCACTGCGATCCTCGATTCCACGGGGCTGCCGATAGGTATATTTATACCAGGTGGTGGAGTGGTTGCCGCCTGACATCTGCGGCTCTAGCATGTGCGCATGGTTCGCCATCCACTCGCCCCCGAACAGATCGAGGCGGGCCGACGCCTCGGGGCCGCGTTGCGCTCCGCCCGGGCTGGACGCAGCCCCGCCGAAGTGGCCCTGGCGGCAGAGATCTCGCCGGAGACCCTCCGCAAGATCGAGACCGGCCGGCTGCCGACGCCCGCGTTCGGCACCATCGTCCGGCTCAGCGAGGTGCTTGGCGTACCACTGTCCGAGCTCGCCGTCATCTGGCGCACCGATCCTGCCCTGAGCAAGGCCTCCTAGCACCAGCCCTCGCGGTGCGGCGCCGTCGACAGGCCGCTTGCCATGGGCGCCGGACGGGCGCACAGCTCACGCAAGCGTGAGGATCGCTGAATCGTCCTCGCCGGTGGCGACGGAGTGCTCCGCGTGCGCGGTCGCCATCGACGGTGCGCAGGGCCATCCGTGCGGGTCGTGCAGGTATTCGTCGTCGCCGTCCGTGTTGAATGCGGCTGGAGCGCGAGCACCACACACCAACGCCGTCCGGGCCGCGAGCACCGCAGTGAGCGAACGGGCTTCGCCCGAGGCCTCAGCCCGCAGACCGTTCCCGGTACGTGACGCAGGCCATCTTCTGTGCCCGCGATCTCTGGGTAGGTCTCCGGTACGGTGTCGAACGTTTCGGGCCCGAGAACCAAGGAGCACTTCGCCACCGCCATGTGATCACGGGATACGACATACGCATCCCGTGCGACATCGCCGTCCGGGGCCACACGCTCGTGACACGACTGGGGAGTTTGATGTTCGACAAGGTATTGGTCGCCAACCGTGGAGAGATCGCGATCCGTGCGTTTCGCGCGGCGTTCGAGCTCGGAATCTCCACAGTGGCTGTGTACCCGCACGAAGACCGCAACTCCTGCACCGGGCCAAGGCCGACGAGTCCTACCGGATCGGGGAGCCCGGACATCCCGTGCGGGCCTATCTCTCCGTGGACGAGGTGATCAAGGCCGCCCGGAAGGCGGGCGCCGACGCGATCTACCCGGGCTACGGCTTCCTGTCGGAGAATCCGGACCTCGCTGCCGCGTGCTCCGAAGCCGGCATCACGTTCGTCGGACCACCGGCGCCGGTACTGAACCTGACCGGAAACAAGTCCCGGCGGTCTCGGCCGCCCGGGAGGCCGGTGTACCGGTGCTGAAGTCCTCCGAACCGACGGAGGACGTGGACGCCCTCGTCGCGGCCTCCGACGAAATCGGCTTCCCGGTCTTCGTCAAGGCCGTCGCCGGCGGCGGAGGGCGCGGCATGCGCCGGGTCGCCGAGGCGGGAGAACTGCGCGAGTCGATCGACGCCGCCATGCGCGAGGCACGCTCCTCGTTCGGCGACGCGACGGTCTTCCTGGAGCAGGCGGTGATCAACCCCGCCACATCGAGGTGCAGATCCTCGCCGATGCCGAAGGCAACGTCGTACATCTCTTCGAGCGGGACTGCTCGCTGCAGCGCCGCCACCAGAAGGTCGTCGAGATCGCGCCTGCCCCGAACCTCGACCCGGCACTGCGGGAACGGATCTGCGCCGACGCCGTCGCCTTCGCACGTCACATCGGCTACGTGAACGCGGGCACCGTCGAGTTCCTCGTCGACGAGCGCGGCAACCACGTCTTCATCGAGATGAACCCGCGCATCCAGGTCGAGCACACCGTGACCGAACAGGTCACAGGACGCGACCTGGTGATCGCGCAGCTGCGCATCGCCGCCGGCATGAGCCTGCCCGAACTGCACCTGGCCCAGGACGACATCACCCTCAACGGCACCGCGATGCAGTGCCGCATCACCACGGAGGACCCGGCCAACGGATTCCGTCCGGACACCGGCACCATCTCCGCCTACCGCTCCCCGGCGGGCCGGCGTCCGGCTGGACGGTGGCACCGTTCACACCGGTGCCGAGGTGTCCGCCCACTTCGACTCGATGCTGGTCAAGCTCACCTGCCACGGGCACGACTTCGCCAATGCGGCTCGCCGGGCGCGCCGGGCCATCGCGGAGTTCCGCATCCGCGGGGTGTCCACCAACCTGCCCTTCCTGGGAGCCGTGCTGGACCACCCGGAGTTCCGGGCAGGGCGCATCACGACCAGCTTCATCGACGAACACCCGGAGCTGATCCGGGCCCGTCCGTCGGCCGACCGCGGCAGCCGCATGCTCAGCTATCTCGCCGAGACCACCGTCAACCGGCCGTACGGTCCCCGCCCTGCCGCCATCGACCCGGTCGACAAGCTGCCCGTCGTCCCGACCGGGGCTCCGCCGGCCGGGTCCCGGCAGCGCCTCGCGGCCCTCGGCCCGGAGGCCTTCGCCGCCGAGCTGCGCGCCCAGTCGGCTGTCGCCGTCACCGACACGACATTCCGCGATGCCCATCAGTCCCTGCTGGCCACCCGGGTCAGGACCCGCGACCTGCTGGCCGTCGCGCCGCACGTGGCCCACGGCGCCGCACAGCTGTTGAGCGTCGAGTGCTGGGGAGGCGCCACCTACGATGTGGCGCTGCGCTTCCTCGCCGAGGACCCGTGGGAGCGTCTGGTCAAGATCCGGGAGGCGGTGCCCAACATCTGCACCCAGATGCTGCTGCGCGGCCGCAACACGGTCGGCTACACGCCCTACCCCACCGAGGTCACCGAGGCGTTCGTCGCCGAGGCGGCGAACGCCGGCATGGATATCTTCCGGATCTTCGACGCCCTGAACGACGTGTCCCAGATGCGCCCGGCGATCGACGCGGTACGCGCCACGGGCACAGCGGTCGCCGAAGTGGCCCTCTGCTACACCGCCGACCTCTCCGACCCCGGCGAGACCCTTTACACCCTGGACTACTACCTGCGTCTCGCCGAACAGATCGTGGACGCGGGCGCCCATGTGCTCGCCATCAAGGACATGGCGGGCTGCTTCGCCCGCCGGCCGCCCGCACTCTTGTCACCGCACTGCGCGAGCGGTTCGACCTGCCGGTCCACCTGCACACCCACGACACCGCGGGCGGGCAGCTCGGCACACTGATCGCCGCCATCGACGCGGGAGTCGACGCGGTGGACGCGGCGGTCGCCTCGATGGCCGGGACCACCAGCCAGCCCCGTTGTCGGCGTTGGTCGCCGCCACCGACCACACCGACCGGGCGACAGGCCTCTCCCTTCAAGCCGTCAGCGATCTGGAGCCCTACTGGGAGGCGACCCGCAAGGTCTACGCCCCTTCGAATCCGGACTCGCCTCGCCCACCGGCCGGATCTACCACCACGAGATCCCTGGCGGTCAGCTGTCCAACCTGCGCCAGCAGGCCATCGCCCTCGGTCTGGGTGACCGCTTCGAACTCATCGAGGACTGCTACGCCGCGGCCGACCGCATGCTCGGCCGGCTGGTGAAGGTGACGCCGTCATCGAAGGTGGTCGGCGATCTGGCGCTGCATCTGGTGGGCGCGGGTGTCGAGGCGGCGGACTTTGAGTCCGACCCCGGCAAGTTCGACGTACCGGACTCCGTGATCGGGTTCCTGCGCGGTGAGCTGGGCGACCCGCCGGGCGGCTGGCCGGAGCCGTTCCGCACCCGTGCGCTGCACGGCCGCCCCGCGAAGGCACAGCCGCCGCACCTGTCGGACGAGGATCGCGAAGGTCTGGAGCAGTCGCCGCGCGCGACACTGAACCGGCTTCTTTCCCCGGCCCGACCAAGGAGTTCCTCGCCCACCGCGAAGCGTACGGGGACACCTCGGTCCTGCCGACACAGGACTTCCTGTACGGGCTTGAGACGGAGACCGAGCACACGGTCACGCTCGACCCGGGTGTCACCTTGCTGATCGAGCTGGAAGCCATCTCCGAGGCCGACGAGCGTGGGGTCCGTAGCGTACTGGCCACCCTCAACGGGCAGTTGCGGCCGGTGTCGGTGCGGGACAAGTCCGTCGCCACCGAGGTCAAGGCTGCCGAGAAGGCGGACCGCGGCAACGAGGGCATGTCGCCGCACCATTCGCCGGGGTCGTCACCCTCCAGGTGGCGGAGGGGCGTCGGTGTCGGCCGGCCAGACCGTCGCCACCATCGAGGCGATGAAAATGGAGGCGTCGATCACCGCCCAGGCCGCAGGAGTGGTGCGACGTCTCGCGATCGGCAAGGTCCAGCAGGTCGAAGCCGGTGATCTGCTCATCGAGATCGCCTGACACGCCTGCCAGGACCACAAGGCGCGCCCAGTCCTGCGGACGGTTCACGCCGCCCGGTCCACCCTGCGGGGAAGCACGCCGACGGCCACAGCGGCAACTACTCCCAACCGCCTGGTAGCAAGCAGTCAAAGCCGCGGCGGCCGCCGGCGCACGTCCGCCCACGACACGAACGGCCCCGGGTACGGCGAATTCGAGGGGCCGTTCGCGCTGATCACTCCGGCGAATCGGCGACGTGTCACCTGAAACCGCAGGCCGTCCGGCGCGCGCGGTCCGTGCCGGCATCTGACATCGCCATGGTCGCGGACGCCAAGACGCCGGATCCGTAGGCATGTTGAGGCTGAGACTTCTGCAGTTTCCTTCTAAATCAGACCTGTTGGTCTAGGCTCTGCATGATCCCGGCTTCGCAGGGGAGTTCGATGTGTCCTGGAAGGATCAATTCTTCGTGGCAGGGGCTGTGGTCTGCAAAGTTGTCGGGTCGAGGGCGCCATGGTGAGCCGGCAGAAGAACGGGCCGGAGGGTCACCCGGCCGTCGTCTGGCCGGCAGCCACGATACTCGCGGCGGCCGGTGGGTGTCGGCAGGCGTTGTCGCGGACACCGAATGGCGGCAGATCCTTGCGGGCGGCTGCGCCGCAGCGGTCGTCCTGTTGATCGCCCGGGTACTGCTACTCACCCGAGAGCTGACCGTCGAGCGGGCCCGACGCTCTCAGGAGGCAGAGCTCGCCGCCGCCAGGGGCGCCGAAGTGACACACCTTGCCGCGGTTCGTGTCCCGGCGATCGCCGAACATCTGCGCACCGGGCAGCGGTTGGAGGGATACCGGGACCGCTGACACTGCCGGGCCACACCGGCGAGGAGTTCGCCCAGGCACTGGCCTCGGTGGTCGTGGCGCTCTGCTCGGACGAGTCGGTGCACCGAGAGCGAGCCCTGCGCGATTCGGTGCAGGCCGCCTTCGAATCCGTGGCACGCAACATGCATGTGATGGCCACGGTGCAGCAGCAGGTACTCGACCAGATCGAGCGGTCCATCGACGACCCCGCCTCATGTCCGACGTGATGAAGGCCGACCACGCGGCTTCACAGATGACCCGCAAGGCGCAGACCCTCCTGGTGATGTGCGGCATCTGGCCGGCCCGCCGGGAGACCCGTCCGGTCTCGCTCTACGACTGTGTACGTGGCGCGCAGTCGCGAATCGTCGAGTTCGGGCGGATCGAGGTGCACGGCGGGCAGACGCTGTACGTGGTGCCGCCTGCGGTGGAAGGGCTGATGCACTCCGTCGCCGAACTACTGGAAAATGCCACGGTCTTCTCGCCCTCGCGCTCCCAGGTCGCCGTCAGCATCCGCGAGGTGGGCGCCGGCGCGGTCATCGAGATCGACGACGCCGGGCTCGGAATGCCGCAGGACGTTCTGCAACAGGCCCTGGGCCAGCTCCGCGACGACCTGGATCTGGCCCGTCTGGGTGCGGTTCCCCGGCTCGGTCTGGCGTGTGTCGGGCGCTGGAGCCGGGAGCTCGGCCTCAACGTGGAGCTGAGCGGCGCCTCGGCCTACGGCGGCACGCGAGCGGTGATGTTCGTACCCTTCCGACTGCTGACCGAACCGTTGCCGCAGCTCGCGGCGGACAGACGGCCGGCTGCGGAGTCGGCCGTGCAGCAGCGCGACGACCCGGTGCGGGCAGAACAGCCAAGTGGACCCGGCCGGCCGGCCGAGCAGCCCGTTGACATGCCCGAGACGGCCGGGGCAGGGGTGACAGACCGTATGGCGGTCGACCTGCCGCGGCGGCGCAGCCGGCGGGTTCTGCGACGGCACGGCACGCGGCACCGGTGCAACAGCCCGCTCCCGGGTCCACGAAACCGTGGACACCGGAGGCGGCGGGTGCGTCGATCGCCAATGTTGTCTCCGGCACGCTGCGCGGCCGTGCCGCCCTCGACCGGGACGGGCGCGACCGGCCCAGGCCCCGGATCCGTCCGCGGAACCGACGCCGGACAGCGAACAGAACCTGCCCAACACCCCCACCAGCGCGACGGAGTCCGACCATGACCGGAACCATCACTCGACTCCCCGATCTGGGCTGGATGCTCCGCCCCTTACCGAGATCCCCGGGGTCCGGCACTGCGTGGTGGTCTCCGAGGACGGCCTGCGGCTCGGGCACGCGTCCGCGGAGAACCTCACGGGTCCCGTGGCCGACCTGAGCGTCGCCGAAGCGGAATCGCTCTCGGCGGCCTGCGCGGCGTTGACGATGACGGGCAGGTCCGCGACCGCGCTGCTGTTCGGCGGTGGCGCCGGAGTGCGTCAGCTGATGCTGGAGTCCGACCAGGGTTCGTCCTGTTCACCCATGCCGGGTGGGTGCGCACCTGGGTGTCGCGACCGACCTGGAGGCTGACGTGGGTCTCGTGGCCCAGCAAATGCAGGTGCTCGTGGCGAAGATCGGTGCACATCTGAGCAGCCTGCCGCGGGATCAGGCCGCCGCGTCGTCATGACGGAGCGGCCCGAGGTAGCGAGGGCCTCGGCGATTCGCCCCTACGTGATCACCCGGGGCGTGCGGAGTCCGGCGGTGAGCCGCTGTCCTGGGAATCCCTGGTGATGGCGACAGAAGCGGCGTTTCCCGCATCCCTCCAACCGGAGCACCTCGCCATCCTGACCCACTGCGAAGGGCTCATCTCGGTCGCGGAGGTGGCCGCCCACATCGGCCAACCGGCGTCGGTCGTGCAGGTGCTGCTCTCCGATCTGCTCCAGTGGGGCTGATCGTGACCCGCCCGCCCATTCCCCGGCCGAACGCGCCGATGTGACCATGCTCAGAAAGGTTCTCCATGGTCTCGAAAGCCACCTCTGAAACCACCCTCGAGACCGACCGGATGCCTGCCTCGGCCCCTGGGAAGTACCTCACATCGAGCGTCGTGGGCGCAGCGAAGATCCTCGTCGTCGGCCCATTGGGGTGGGCAAGACCACGTTGATCGGAACGGTGTCGGAGATCGAGCCGCTGTTCACCGAGGCACCGATGACACAGGCAGGGGCCGGCGTCGACACCGCCGCGGACAGCGCCAAGACGACCACCACGGTCGCCCTGGACTTCGGGCGGCTGACCATTGACGACGAGTTGGTGCTCTATCTGTTCGGTACCCCGGTCAGCAGCGGTTCCTGCCGGCCTGGCGGGATCTGGCCAAGGGTGCCCTCGGCGCTCTCGCTCTGGTGGACACCCGGGATCTGACCGCGTCGTTCGATGCCCTGGGCAATCTGGAGGACCTCGACCTGCCGTTCGCCGTAGCCGTCAACGTCTTCCCCGGCGGCCCGCAGTACAACGCGGACGACCTGCGTACGACGCTCGACCTGCTTCCCGAAACGCCTCTGGTGACCTGCGACGCACGCGACCGCGCGTCGTCGATTCGAGCCCTTGTCGCTCTCGTCAGGCACCTCGTCCACGTCGCCACGGAGTCTTCATGAGTACGTCGCACCCCGGCCGGGTCCACCGCCAGGTGTCCCGTTACCGGGGCACCTGCCCCGGCGACCGCGCTGTACGGACCTGCTCTCGACGGCAACGCGATGCCCGCCCTGTACGAGAGAATGCGGGCAGCCCACGGCCCGGTGGCGCCGGTCTCCATTGCTCCGGGCATCGATGCCTGGCTCGTCATGGGCCACCGCGAGCTGCTCCAACTCACCCGCGATGAGCAGGACTTCTCCCACAACCCCGCCACTGGAGCCTGCTGCGGCAGGGCCGGGTGCCTGCCGACTCGCCTCTCCTGCCGTTCGTCGGCTGGCGTCCCGCGCTGCTCTTCGCGGACGGACAGCAGCACCGCAGGATGCGGGCTGCCGTCTCGGACGCGCTGGCCTGGATCAACGGACACGAGCTGCGCCGGAGTGTCCGGGCCTCTGCCGAACAGCTGATCGTGTCGTTCGCGAGGCACGGGGAGGCGGATCTGGTCGCCGACTACGCCCGCAGACTGCCGATGCAGGTGATAGCCGGACTGCTCGGTGTGGACGACCGGACCGGCCAGCAGCTGGTGGACGCTGTCGCGGGCACCGCGGCCGCCACGACCGTATCGGCGGATGCCAGCAAGCGGATGGGGCCATCTTGCTCGCACTGATCGAGGAGAAGCGACGCAACCGCGGCGACGACATCACCTCGGCCCTGCTGCACCATCCCGCGCAGCTCACCGATGAGGAGGTGCTGCACAACCTGGTGGTGATGTTCGTCGCGGGTAACCAGACCACGGTGAACTGGATCGCCACCACGCTGCGGATCCTGCTCTGCGATCCCGCGTTCCGCTCCTCACTGACCGGCGGCCACCTCAGCGTGGACGATGCGCTCGACCTGGTCCTGTGGCGCTTCCCGCCCACCCAGAACTTCCCCGCCCGCTACGCCACTCGTGACATGCGCTTCGGCGGCCAGGACATCAGCACGGGCGACATGCTGGTCCTGGGCCTGGCCGCGGCCAACGCGGATCCGGAAGTACTGCCGGCCGACGGCACACCAGTGGTCGGCAACCGTTCCCACCTGGCGTTCGGAGCAGGCCCGCATACGTGTCCCGCGCAGGACCCGGCCCGGCTGATCACCCGGACCGCGGTGGACACGATCCGGCACCGGCTGCCCGATCTGGAGCTCGGAATCCCGGAGAGCGAACTGGAATGGATCAAGTCGCCCTGGAGCAAAGGCCTGGGCGCGCTCCCGGTCCGCTTCACCACACCTCAGCTGCCGCAGAGCCCGGCGCTGCCGCAGGTGGCACAGGGCCTCGTACGGTCACCGGCACAGCAGAGCCCCGTATCTCCTCCGCAGTCGCGGACCACGCCCTACTGACTCGTCAAGGCGCACCGCGCAGCGCGGTGCGCTCCGTCACCCGCTCACCCTTCAACCCATCTGGAGTGCCCAGTTGAACACGTCACCGGTGAACTCCGCAGTCGGCCGGCCGCACCGCATGGATCCGGCAGGCGGATGCCCGCACGCGGCCAATGCCCGGCTTCTGACCCAGGGTGCCGTCACCCCGGTGATCCTCCCCGGCGAGGTGGAGGGCATGGCGGTGCTGGGTCACGACGCGCTCAAGGAGTTCCTTTCACATCCCGATGTCGCCAAGAACGCACAGCACTTCGCGGCGCTCCAGGCCGGTGGGATTGCCGAAGGCTGGCCGCTGAAGACCTTCGCCACTGTGCAGGGGATGACCACCGCGGACGGTGCCGACCACCGACGGCTGCGGTCCCTGGTGAGTAAGGCGTTCACCCCGCGCCGCGTCGAGGAACTACGGCCCCGGATAGAGGCGTTGACAGCCTCGCTCCTGGACGACCTCGAAGGCCGCCGCCGGTGACGGCGTCGCCGATCTGCGTAAGCAGTTCGCGTTGCCGTTGCCGATGGGCGTGATCTGTGAACTTCTGGGCGTGGACGCCGGACACCATGACAGGCTGCACCGTCTTTCCAACCAGATTGTGGCCACGGACATCGGCCCCGCGGAGGCGATGGCGGCCAACCGGGAGATGGTGGAGGTGCTTGGTGCGGTCGCCGCCGCCCGGATGGAGAATCCGGGGACGATCTCACCAGCGCACTGATCGCGGCCCGCGAGGAGGACGGCGACCGGCTCAGCCCGCACGAGCTGATCGGCACCCTGATGCTCACGATCATCGCCGGCCACGAGACGACTCTCAACCTGATCACCAACGCGGTACGGGCGCTGTGCACCCACCGGGATCAGCTCGTCCTGGTCCAGTCGGGCAAGGCGACCTGGGCAGACGTCGTCGAGGAGACACTGCGCTGGGACAGCCCGGTCAGCTACTTCCCTTCCGCTACCCGACCCGCGACCTGATGCTGGATGGCACTTTGATACCCAAGGGAACCCCGGTGCTGGCCGGTTACTCGGCAGCGGGCCGCGACACGAACGCCCACGGTCCCGATGCCGAACGCTTCGACATCACCCGCGACAGCAAGGCCCGGCACCTCTCACTGGGCCATGGCGCCCACTACTGCATGGGCGCCCCGCTGGCCCGGATAGAAGCCACTGCCGCGCTCGATCAGCTGTTCTCGCGCTTCCCCGACCTGGCTCTCGCCGTCCCCGAGCCCGAACTGCCGCGACACGCTTCCTTCGTGGGCAACAGCGTGCAGAAGCTGCCGGTACGGCTGCGCGGCTGAGGCCGCATGACAGGGGCGAGGAACGAGGCGGCAAGCAACAGGACCAGGACCGCGATCAGGGCGTGACGGAGGCCGACGTGGTCCCCGAGAAGTCCGAGGGCGGGGCCCGACAAGGAAAGCCAGGTAGCCGGCTGTGGAGACGGCAGAGACTCGTGCAGCGGCATCGTGCGGGTCGTCACCGGCGGCGGAGATGCTGACAGGGAAGCCGAGGGAAGCGCCCAGGCCCCACAGGACGACACCCGCGGTGGCGATGGCGGGGTCGGAGGGAAGATCACCAGGGCGAGGCCCGCGACAGCGCTGAGCGCGCTGACGCGCACCACGGCAGCCCGGCCGAACCTGACCAGGAGGGGACCGCCGGCGAAGCGGCCCAGTGTCATCGACGCGGCGAATGCGGTGTAGATGAAGGAGCCGGCGGTGGCGGTGGCACCATGGCCGTCGACCATGACCAGGGGCAGCCAGTCGTTGGCAGCTCCTCGGCGAGGGCCATGGCGAGCACGATGAGGCCGATGAGGACGAGCCGCCGGTCGCGCCACACCCGGAACTGATGCGTCCAGCCACCGTCGGCCCGGTCGCCGGCAGCCACGTCGGCCTTCCCGGTTCCCCTGGGATGGATGCCACCGCCCACACGGCAGCGGCGGCGACAATCGCGGTGACGCACAGCAGATGCAGGCCGACAGGAACACGTGCTGCGGTCAGCGCCATGCCCAGCAGCGCCCCGGCGACAGTGCCGAGGCTGAAACAGCCGTGCAGTACGGGCAGAACCGGGCGCCCGACGCGCCGTTCGAGCGCGGCGCCCTCGATGTTGAAAGCGACCTCCGAGAGCCCGAGTCCCGCCCCGAACAACGCCAGGCCACAGAAGACCCCGGCGGACAGGGGCACCGTCGCCCCGGCGGCCACCACCACCAGGCCCACCACGATCAGTGCCGCCCCCACGCGGATGGCGGAGCGTCCGCCGTGACGCCTGACCAGCCCGCCGGAGGCGAGCACCCCGAACATGGAGCCGAACGACAGCCCGAACAGAACGAGGCCCATGGCCCCGTGGAGGCGTCGAGCACGTCCCGGATCGCGGGTGTGCGCGACACCCACGACGCCATGCCTAGTCCGGCGACCAGCATGAAGGTGAACAGGGCCGCACGCCAGCGGCGGGTTGTCGAATCCATCGGAAGCCAGGCCTCATACGCTGGGGTCTTGAGCGTACGATCGTACACCTCAGAGTGTACGATCGTACCCATGAAGGACTACTTCGCTGGAGACCCCGCACCCATCGCGAGCGCATGCTCGCCGGAGACCTCTACATCGACGGCGATCCGGAGAACGCCCACGCGCAGCAGCGCGCGGTCCGCCTGGCCGCGGAATACGAGGCGGCGTTCGCCGTGGATGCACAGGCCGCGAGGCCGCTGGTCGTAGAACTCATCGGCAGCCTCGCAGATGACGCGCACATCCGGCCGCCGCTGTTCGTCGACTACGGCAGCTACATCAGCGTCGGCGCGGGCACCTTCATCAACTACAACCTCACCGCGCTGGATGTTGCGCCCATCAGGATCGGCAGCGACTGCCAGATCGGGCCGAACGTACAGCTGCTGACCCCGACGCACCCCATCGAGCCGCAGCCACGGCGCGACAAGCTGGAGGCAGCCCTGCCGATCACCATCGGCGACAACGTCTGGCTCGGCGGCGGCGTCATCGTCCTGCCCGGCGTCACCATCGGCGACAACTCCGTCGTCGGTGCCGGATCCGTCGTCACCAAGGACATCCCCGCCGGCGTGGTCGCCGTCGGCAACCCCGCCCGGGTGATCCGCCCGGTCCAGGGAGAGCCCCGGTGACCACCGGACACAACGACCCCACCCGGCGTGACCGCATCATCGACGCCGCACTCGACCTGATCGCCGACGAGGGGTCGCGGGCATCTCCCATCGCAGGTCGCCGCCCGAGCCGGGTGCCGCTCGGGTCGATGACGTATCACTTCAAGAACATGGACGAGTTGCTGCAAGAGGCGTTCACCCGGTTCTCCGCCACCATCGTCGAAGTCTTCGAGCAGCGGCTGGGCGCGGCCGCCGGCCCGGACCAGGCCCGTGAAGCGGTCGCCGACCTCGTCCATCACCTCTCCAGCGGCAACCAGCGACAGCTGGTCCTCACTCACGAGCTGTACACCCTGGCCGCCCGCCAGCCCGTCTACCGGGAGCTCACCCGGGCCTGGATGCACCGAAGCCGCCGGATCCTCGAACAGCACTTCACCCCCACCGTCGCCCGCCAGCTCGACGCCCTCATCGAAGGGCTCTCCATCCACCGCGCGCTGGACACCGACCCCACGACCGGTCGCTCACCACCGAGGCCATCACCCGGCTGACGACCGCACCACCGCCGGCCATACGGGAGTGACCGGCGGCACCGGCGGCGACTGACCCCGGGCCGGACCTGGGGCTGCCCGCACCAGACCGCCCGGCCGGCGCCGTACCTGACCACGGCACCGGCCGGGCACCTCACTGCTCATATCGTCCCAGTGCGACATAAGTCCCACTGGGACATTTTTCATCCGGCATGGGCCTCGCCCTCTCCCAGCGGCCGGCGGCGCGCGCGTCGTCATCGCCGATTGCGTCGTTCCGGCTGCACGAGGAGTCCGAAGCCACCGCCCGAGGGCCGTATGGCTGGCGTCAGGCGATACGCAGGATCACCTTGCCGATGAGTCCGGGCCGGTCGAGGAGTTGCCCCGCACGTTCTGCCTCGCTGAGGTCAAGGACCGAGTCGACGACAGGGCGCAAGTCGTGGGTTCGCAGTAGGCCGGGCAGGGCTTCGCGCAGTCGGGCGGTGAGGGAGTGCAGTTCGTCAGCCTCGCGGCCGCGGAAGGTAGTGCCGATCAGCTGTATCCGGCGGGAGGCGAGCGTTTCGAGGTCGAGGTGGGCGTGTGTCCCGGCGAGCCGTCCGATCTGCACGATCCTGGCGCGGGGAGCGGCGGCGCCGAGGAGGCCGGCTAGGACATGTCCGCCCAGGTGGTCGAGGCATACGTCGAAGGCGTCTGGACCGAGCGCCTTGGCGATGTCATCGGAATCCGTGTTGACGACCTGGGTGGCGCCCAGCTCGCGCAGAAGGCCCGCCTTGGCCTTGGAGCGGGTGGTCGCGATGACTGTACGGGCGCCGAGGGCGCGGGCGAGCTGAACACCGATGTGACCGACTCCGCTGGTGCCACCGGTGATGAGGACGCGGTCGCCGGGCCGGAACTGCGCTGCCCCGGTCAGGGCGTCGTATTCGGTGAGGAGTGCGCTGGGCAGGCCAGCGGCGGCGACGAGGTCCAGGAGGTCGGGCGCGGGCAGGAGGAGCCGGTGGTCGACGGCGACCAACTCGGCGCAGGCGCCGCCTGTCTGTGCCATGACGTACTGACCGGGCGTGATGCCGGTGACATGGTCACCGACCGTCCGCACTCGACCCGCCATCTCGAACCCGACGCGGTCCGGCGCGACGTTCCAGTCGGCGCTGGACGGGACGTAGGCGCCCTCGCGCATCAGTAGGTCGGCGCGGTTCAGCCCTGCGTTGGCGACCTCTACCAGCACCTGGTCCGGGTCAACGACGGGCGGCGCGATTTCGGTCACGGTCCACGCGGGCGGTGTGCCGGTGGTCAGGAGTGCACGCATGGGGTGATTGTCGCCCTTCCCGTTCATCCAGCGAGAGCGAGGTCCCTGTCCTCGTCGTCCGGCCCGCCGGTGTGGCCCTTGGCGGAAATCTCTTCCAGGTCGAGGCGGATCACCGCTGTTGCGGCAAGTTCCTTCGCGTCGGCCGGCCGGGAATCGCGTGACCTGCCGGGCACGACCTGGTCGACGATCGCGTCGAGTGCGGTGCTCCGTTCCTGCGGGTCCGTCACATTGCGGGCGATGCCATGGACCACCACGGACCGGTAGTTGATCGAGTGGTTGAAGGCCGAGCGTGTCAGAACCAGTTCGTCGACATGCGTCACCGTGAGGCAGACCTGCATCCCCGGGTCCGCCGCACATCGACCGCAGTGAGCCCGAACCGGTCGAGCCGTGCACGTACAGCCGCTCGCCGACCCGGCCGAACAGGGTCGGGAGCACGACCGGTGAGCCGTCGCGGACAAAACCCAGATGGCAGAGGTAGGCCGCGTCGAGTATCGAGTGGGCCAGCAGCTCCTCGCCAGGAACGGTCGCGGCGTCCGCCTGACCGATGCCGGCCGGCTGCTGGCCGACCGTGCCGCACGGATCCTGTCCCAGGTGGAGCTGGCCCAGGCCGACATCGAGGCGCAGCGTGGTGAGGTGGTGGGCGAAGTCAGGCTGGCGGCCTTCCCGACCGCGGCGCGCGGGTTGTTTCCGCAGTGCTCACCGCACTGCGGGCCAAAGGAATCGAGCCGCGCATCGCCCACCTGGCAGGTGAGCATCACACCCCAGCTCGCGCTGATCGCCGCAGGCTTCGGCGTCTGTGTGGCTCCCCGGCTGGGGCGCGGGCCTGTCCCGGACGGAGTCCGGCTCGTACCGGTACGGCAGAAGATGCGGCGCCATATCCATGCGGTGTGGCGCACCGATGCGGACCGGCGGCCGTCGATCAGGGCCGCCGTCGAGGCGCTTGGCGCCGCGGGCCGCCACCTGGATGCTTCGGGCGCCGCTCAGGGCGGGCCGACGAAGCCAAGGCCGCCAGTTTGCGGAAGTCCCAGGAGGTGATGGCCTCAGGGTGAGCCGCAGCCAGGCGTGACGCCCGTCGTGCGGCATGGTCTCCATCCCGAAGTACTTCGACGTGAACAGCCTTTCCGGGGGTCCAGTTCGGGACACACTTCGCCGGTACGGGGGCCTCGCCGACGAACACCGCCTCGCCCGACAATTCGACGCCGCGCAGATCTGCGTACTCCACTCCGTCATCGACCACCACCGCCAGCTTCGGGTCGTTGCGCAGCTGTGCCCAGCGCAGGCTCCGGGTGATCGAGTACAGCCACAGCGATGTGCCGTCCCAGACGAACCACAGGGCGGCGACGTGCGGCCGTCCGTCGGCGGAGATGGTGGCTACCCGGCAGGTGCGCTGCTCGCGGAGGTAGGTGTCCCGTTCGTCCTCGGTCATCATGATCCGCCGGCCGCGGCGCTGGGTGACGGTCATCCGGCTACCTCTTCCTAGAGTCTGACGTAGTGTCAGAAATCATGAGGCCTCTTCCCCGTCGCGCAATGGGCGTTAGCCTCGCGCGCCCGGTCCGTCCGGAGAAGTCCGTCCGAGAGGGGACACAGTGTCGTCGAAGGAACCCAGGGAGCGGCTCGCCGCCCAGCTCGCTCCCGCCACCACCGTCCTGCTCACCGTCGAGTGCCAGCAGGGTGTCGTGGGCCACGACAGCGCACTGCCCGAGCTCGCCACGGAGGCCCGGTCCTCCGGCGCGCTCCACAACGTCGCCCGCCTCGTCGCCGCCGCACACGAGGCGGGGTCCAGGTCATGCACGCGGTGGCCGAACGCCGCCCCGACGGGCGCGCGTCCAGTCACAACGCCAGGCTCTTCCGGGCCGCCGCCCGGCTGCCGGTCCAGCAGCATTCCGGCAGCACGGCAGTGCGGATAGCCGCCCCGATCGAGGTCGCGGACGAGGACCTGGTCGTACGGCGGCTGCACGGCCTGTCACCTCTCGCCGGCACGGACGTGGACGCCCTGCTGCGCAACCTGGGCTGCCGGACCCTCGTCATCACAGGAGTCTCGGCCAATGTGGCGATTCCCAACGCCGTCTTCGACGCCGTGAACCTCGGCTACACCGCGGTGGTGCCGGCCGATGCCATCGCGGGTGTGCCCGCCGACTACACCCCTTGATGATCCGCAACACACTGGCTCTGGTGGCCACGGTCACCACCACCACCGAGGCGCTGGCCTGCTGGCAGAGCCCGGGGCGCCGGGTGACGGCCAAGTCGGCGTAGCCGCGTCACCGCCGGTCCGACCGGCCTGGCGGGCAGGAGGCCCGCTCGGCGCTGAAGACCTCGGGACAGACGTCGCCCGCGGACTGTCGCACCGGTGCGACGGCCCGCGGGCGGGTGCTGTGCTGCGCCGGTCAGCCGTTGGGCAGGATGACGGCGCGGCCGTTGACCGTGCCGGCGTGCAGCCGCTCGTAGGCGAGCGGTGCCTCGTCGATGGAGTACGTCTCGATGTGGACGTCGACGGCACCGGCGTGGGCGAGCTCGATCACTTCGGCGAGCTCCTTGCGGGAGCCCCAGTACGGTGCGCTGACCGATGTGGCGAACGGCAGGACTCCGAAGCCGACGGGCAGTGCACCGCCGCCGATGCCCACGATGCTGATATCGCTGTCGACGGAGGCGGACGCACCGGCCGTCTTCACGGTCGGCGCGGCGCCTACGAAGTCGAGTACGACCTGGGCGCCGATCCCGCCGGTGAGTTCGCGAACCCTGGCGGCCGCGTTCTCGTCGGAGAGCACGCTTCGTGGGCGCCGACGGCGCGGGCGAGTGCGAGCTTCTCCTCCGTGACATCGAGTGCGATGACACGGACCGCGGTCATGGCGCGGAGCAGCTGGATGGCGACGTGACCGAGGCCGCCGGTGCCGATGACCACCGCGGTGGCGCCGGGCACCAGCTTCGGCAGCGAACGCTTGATCGCATGGTACGGAGTGAGACCCGCGTCGGTCAGCGACACCGTCTTGGCCGGGTCGAGGTCGCCGATCGGTGTCAGGTGGCGGGCATCATCGACGATCATGTACTCCGCCATGGCGCCCGGGTGCCGAGCCCGGGTGGGTTGATGCCGAGGTCGGCGGCGCGCAGACAGTAGTTCTCCCGGCCCTCAGCGCAGTTCACGCAGGTGCCGCAGCCCCAGGGGCCGTAGACGGCGACGGAATCGCCGACCGAGACACCCTGGGCACCCTCACCGAGCTGGGCGACGGTGCCGACGCCTTCGTGGCCGAGGGTGAGCGGCAGGTCGTAAGGGAACTCGTCGGCGGACCAGCTCATCACGGCGATGTCGGAGTGGCAGACGCCGGCGGCGCTGACCTTCAGCAGGATCTGTCCGGGCCCCGGTGTGGGCTCCGGTATCTCGACGACCTCGGGTGCGGCGCCGACGGTGCGGTACTGGACGGCTTTCATGGCTCTCCTTCACCCCCGTTTTTTCTCCTTGGTTACCTTTCTGGGCCCTGTGGCGCCGGCACGCCACCGGGGCTCCGGAGGCGGAGTAGCCGCCGTCCGCCAGGTGGTAGCTGCCGTGGATGAACGAAGCGCGGTCGGAGAGCAGGAAGGCCGTGAGCTCGGCGACCTCCTCGGACGTGCCGAGGCGGCCGGCCGGGTGCAGCGAGATCAGACGGTCGCGGGCCGGGCCGTCGGTGTTGCGGAGCAGCGGGGTGTCGACGAAACCGGGGCCGACCGCGTTGATGCGTATGTTCTGTGCCGCGTACTCCAGCGCTGCGGTCTTGGTGCGGCCGACGGCCCCGTGCTTACTGCGGCGTACGCCGGTGAGTTCGCGAAGCCTTTGGTGCCGAGGATCGACGAGATGTTGACGATGGCGCCGCCGCCCGCGGCGACGATGGCCGGGAGCTCGTAGCGCATCGAGTAGAAGACGCCGCTGAGGTTGGTGGCGACGACCCTGTTCCAGTCCTCGATGCCGTACTCGCCGGTGGTCGCGGCGGGGCCGCCGATACCGGCGTTGTTCACGGCGAGGTGCAGTGCGCCGAACGTGTCGACGGCGAACGCGACACCGGCCTCGACGGACGCGGGCTCGGTGACGTCCATGGCCACGGCGGCGGCGCGCGCGCCGGTGGCCGTCAGCTCGGAGGCGGCCTTGCGGGCGCTCTCCTCGTTTGTAGTCGCGACCCCGGCTGATCTTGCGGTCGGGCGTGGGACCGCGCCAGAACGGCAGGACAAGCCAAGCAGTGCCCCAACTCGAAAAGTACTTACGGGACAGCCCAGCCACGCCGCACCCTCCGGTGCGGTGAAGACCAGGTCGGTCGGCGCCTTCCCCAGACAACGCCGTTGGTCCCGCCGTCGCCGCGCCGCCTCCACGCTCGCTGTACGCGGAGCGTCGGCCGCTTGGACGCGAAGGTGAAGTGCCGGGCTGCAGCGCCGTCACCTCACCCACCGGAGGCCGGTGCTCACCAGTGCGTCGACGGTGTCGACAGCGTCGGCACGCACATGCGTCCTCAGCAGGGCGTACTCCTCGGGTTCGAGAAACACCTCGTCGTCTTCGGTGTCGTTCCCCTTGAGCAAGGGGTGGACGCACGGATTCGAGTCACGCAAGGCAGGGTCGGCACTCACAGCGGATTCGAGAACCTGGTGTAGTTAGTTCTGGTGTGATCCGAGATGTCTTGCAACGGCATTTCCGCAGGTCACAACGATTCTTCAGTGGTGGGACGGGTGGGGCGGGGCCACCACACGGGACCGGGCCCGTCACACACTTGCGGCAGGTGGCCGCATCAGACGGACACTGCCGCCCCGCGCCGGGTCCCGGCAGCCCTCGCACCTCTGCGACGGCAAGTCCCGCAACGGCGGCGAGCAGGAGCAGTGTGCCTGTCACCGTCGCCATCGTGAGCTGCTCCCGCAGGACGGTCACCGCGATTACGGCCGCGCTCACCGGCTCCAGAAGCATGATCACGGACACAGTCGCGGAACGGACCACCGCCGCACCCGCGAAGTAGAGCGCGTAGGCGAGCGCGGTCGGCACAGCCGCCACGTAGACCAGGAGCCACAGCACCTGGGCGGTTTCGGCCGTGTGCGGCAGGAGCCCTTCGGCCGCTGCCATGGGCAGCAGTCCCACAGCGCCGATCCCGAAGGCCCAGGCGCTCGTGGCGAGCGCGTCGCCACCCGCTCCGTCACGCCCCAGCCATCGGGTCAGCAGTGTGATCGCCGCGTACCCGGAGGCCGCGAGCAACGCCAATGCGACTCCGAGGGGCTGTACGTCCGCCCCTGGCCGCCCAGGACCAGCACTGCGAGCCCGGCGAGCGCACCCGTCACGGCGACGAGCCCGCCCCTGCCGAGCCGCTCCCCATGGTCAGCCACGCACCAACAGCAATGAGGACAGGCCCGGCTCCAAGGGTGACCACGGTCCCGACCGCGAGGCCGGTCGCCTCGACAGCCGCGAAGTAGGCGCTCTGGAACAGGGTGAGGCCAATGCCCGTCCCCAGGATGCGCAACAGCCGTCGCCGACGGGGCTCGGCAGCGACGGGCGCCCGCCGGGGCCTCAGTGCGAGTGCGCCGGCCAGGAACACAAGGCCGCCCACGCACCGCCAGAACGACAGTGCAAGAGGACCGAGATCGCTGACCCGGAAGATCAGCGACGCGGCAGCGCCCGCGGTACCCCAGGCGACCCCGGCGATGACGAGGTAGAGCAGGCTCCGCCCGACGGGCAGGCCGGAAGCAGGATTCGACACGTGACTTCTCCACAGGAAGACGGGTGGTGTTCGCTCGGCTCCGCTCGCGGGCAGCAACGAACCGCTCGGGAACTAACCCGAGCCCGGTCTTCGTCAGGAGTGCCGCCCGCGCCAGGCGGCAGGCGGCGGAAGGACGGTCAGATGCATGATCGTCACCCTACGGTGCGGTCCGGCGCGCGGACAACTCCCCTCGGCACCGTTCCGCGCACCCGCACCCGGCACATCCTTCGCTGCCGCTCCCGCCCGGATGCCACCGGCCCCGAGGGTGGCTTCGGCGCCGAGGACTGCGCGATAAGGGCGCCGATCAGCACCATGCTGCCGCCGATGAGCTGCGGCGCGGACAGGTGCTCACCCAGCAGCACCCAGGCCAGCACCGTGGCAATGACCGCTTCGAGACACGCGACGACTCCCGCCACCTGCGGGGAGAGCAGCCGCACCGAGACCACACCGGTGACGTAAGCCAGCACCGTGGCGAGCAGCACGATCCAGACGAGCAACAGCCAGGCCGGGATGGCGTTGCCGTTCATCTCGGCGCTGCCGGTGAGGACCGGCCAGTCCATCCCCACGGCCGCGCGACCACGGTGAGTACCACCGCGCCGATCAGCAGTCCGTACGCGATCACGCCGACCGGATGCGGAGACTCGGCCCTCCCACCGCCGGCCACGGTGTCCTGACTGCCCTGGTCCGACAGGACGAAGTAGCCGACCTGACAGCACGCCGCACCGAGGGCGAGCAGCAGCCCCACCGCATCGAAGCCCAGCCCGGCCCACACCTCGACGACACAGGCGAGCCCGCCGACCGCGAGGACGACACCGACCGCCGCGGCCCGGGTGACGGGCCTGCGCTGCACGAACCGGACCCAGCCGAGGACGAGTGCGGGCGCAAGGTACTCGACAAGGAGGGCGACTCCAACGGGGATACGGGAGATCGCGGCGAAGTAGCAGGCCTGGACGCCTGCCACGGCGAACAGCCCGAATCCGGCCAGCAGCGCAGGCCGCTCCCGCACCAGATTCCGGTGCCGCCAGGCCACCGGCAGCAGGACGAGAGCGGCGCCCGTCACCCGTAGCCACACCACGTGCAGCGGGTCGAGGCCCGCCTCGATCAGCGGCTTGGCCGCCACCCTGAACCACCGAATGCGAACGCCGAGGCCAGGGCTAGTCCCAGGCCGGCGTTTCTCCCCTGAGACGCGTGCATCGCCACATCATGGCAGGTGCGGTCAGCACCGTCACCCCTGTCACACCTGTCGGGATCCGGCCCGGATACTCCTGGGCCTTGCGACCGTCTCCCTCACACCTGCCCTGGCGTCTGTGCGATCCGGTCGGCCGCGCGGTCTGCGAGCCACGCGGCATCGACGCCGGCCCGTCCCAGCACCTCCATGCCACGGCATTCCGGTCCGCGGCCAGGGCCGCGAGGAGATCGAGACCACCGGCCCGCCGCGCCCCACGCATCATGGCGCGGCTCCTGGCCTGTTCCATGACTGCGGCGGCCGAAGGCGACCAGCCGTCCGCCGGCTGCTCCGGCACGATCGCCAGCGCGCCCGAATCCTCCACCGTCCCGTACCAGCGAAGCCCGTAACCGATGCTGCGCTGCACGAAGTAGCCAAGAACTCTGGCCAGCTGCGGACCGTCCTCGAAAGCCGCGCGGACCTCGGGATCCGACTCGATGAGCGAGTGCAGCAGATGGGCCGTGTCGATGTGACGGTCCCCGTCGCGCAGCGCCGCCGGCGGGCGCCGGTCATCACCGAGGCCAGTTGCTCGGTGAATCCGGCTTCGGGTCCGGAATGGTTCGGTGCGGGCTGTTCGGGTACCCGCGGCGTCCGGTTCTGCACACCTCTCACCCCATCATTCCCGCAGCGCAAAAGCGTCCCCGGAGCGGCCCATCTGCACATCCCACCCAGGTTGGGCGGTCCTCTGCGGTTCCTCATCCTTGCGGATGAGATCCAGCCATGGCGCGGAACCGACGGCCGCTCGGGGCGCGCCGCCTTGCGGCCGCATCCGCGAGCAACCGGCAGCCACTGTGCGTACGTCCCTCAGACCACATCATGGGAACCGGCAGGAGGGGCGACGTGTTCTGGATGGTCGCCCTGCCCGCACTCGACGGGAGGGAGTACGTCTACCGCGTCCACGCACCGGATGACGCACTGCCGGCCGATCTGTTCTGGGCGGCATTCCACTGCCACGAGGACGGTCCGCATCCGCGCGCCTCGGACCGCTTCGACTCCGCGAAGGTCTGGCGGATCCAATGGAAACACGGAATCTGACAGTTCATCAGTATTGAATATTCCAGCCACTGCCGCTACGTTCCGCGACACCGTTATCCGACGAGCAAGGGGTGGTCGCATGGCCGAGGTCAGCGCAGAGGCGCGCATCGAAGCACCACCCGAAAAGGTCTGGGCCCAGTTGATGGACTTCACCAGATACAGCGAGTGGAACGCCACCCACACGAGCTTCCCCAAGGGCCCTCCGGCGACGCTCGAACTTTCGGACACTTACGAGGAGAACCTGAAGCTCATGGGATTTCCCGCGGAGGTGACCTGGACGGTCGATGAGCTGGAGACCGCCCGGCTCCTGACGACCAGGGGCAAGGGACCCATGGGAGTCAACCTCGCCATGCGCTACTCGCTGACACCCGACGGACAGGCCACCACCATGCGGATCGACGGGGAGTTCACCGGCGCCGCGGTCTCCCTGATGGCGGGAAAGCTCAGGACTCGGCGGCCGCCGCACTGCAGGAGTCGCTGCGCAAGCTGGGCGGCCTGGTCGCGGCGTAGGCGGCGCCGACCGCCCCGACACAAGTACAGGGAGGGCTTCGCGGTCGATCCACGGAGCCCTCCCTGTGCAGCTTGCACCCACACCCCGGACGCTCGCGAGTCAGTCCTCGTCGGCCAGGATCAGGTACAGCTTCTTGCGGGCATCGTTGATGACGGTGAGCGCCTTCTTCTGCTGGGCGGCCGAGCCCGTCTTCCAGACCTGACCGAACGCCTCCATCAGGCCGAAACCAGCCTGCCGGATCTCGTTCACGCCCTCCCAGTCGACACCGCGACCCACTTCCTCCCACGGGGCCTCGGGGCCCGACTCCGCCTCGGAACGCCCTGAATCGGTGAGCGTGAACAGCTTCTTTCCGCCCTCGCTCGCACTAGCGATGAGACCCTCGTCCTCCAGCAGCTGGAGCGTCGGATAGACGGAGCCGGGGCTGGGCCGCCAGGCCCGCCACTACGCTCGCCGATCTCCTGGATCATCTCGTACCCGTGCATCGGGCGGTCCTGAGCAGCGCCAGAATCGACGCACGCACGTCACCGCGCCGCGCCCGGCCCCGGCCGCCACCCGGCCGCGTCCGCCGCCGAAGGGCCCGCCACCGAAGGGCCCGCCACCGAACGGCGGACCGAAGGCCGCACGCCGCCCTCGAAGTCGCCCCGGCCCTGCTGCCCCGGTCCGCAGTGTCCGTGGCCATGCCCGTGCTCATGCTCGTGTCCATGTGAACGCATCGCCACTCTCCTTGTATCGTTGATCTGTCGCGATGCGTCAACGATATATCGGTATCAGTCGCTTGGCAACACTCAGCCCGCCCTATGTGGCCCCACCTCAGCCGACCCGGGTGCGCCGGCGTCGCCGGCACCGACGCTGCCGATCCGAAGCCCCAGCCCCTGCCCCTGCCTCTGCCCCAGAACACCGTCGAGCAGAGCGGCACCCGATGACACATGCCGGCTCCCGGGCGAGGCCCGGATCGTCCGGTATCTCCCGGCCGGCGAGATCCGGGCGTGCGGATCCACCCGCACAGGAGGAGCCACCCGGATGCAATTGGCCTTGTCCTGCAGCTCTCCGCCACATCTACGGTCGGGTCATGAGGATTCGCATCGTCGACGCGTTCACCGCCCGCCCCTTCTCGGGCAATCCCGCAGGGGTCGTTCTGCTGGATTCCGACGCCTTCCCCGATACCGGCCGGCTCCAGCAGATCGCATCAGAGGTCAATCTCGCCGAGACCGCGTTCGCCCACCCGTTGCCGCCGGCCGGTGCCGCCGACTGGGCACTTCGCTGGTTCACCCCGTCCACCGAGGTCGATATGTGCGGCCACGCCACACTCGCCACAGCACATGTCCTGCACACCACCGCGACAGCCTCCGGCACCGTGCGGTTCTCGTCGCGCTGCGGGATCCTCACGACCACCGCCAGCCACGACGGCACGATCACCATGGACTTCCCCACCGCCCCGCTGACCGCAGTCGGCACTCCGCCGGCCTGGCGGCGGCCCTGGGCGCGGATCCTGTATCCGTCCATGACACCGGAACCCGACTCGGTGATCTCCTGGTCGAACTCACCGACGAGAAGGCCGTGCGCACAATGGCCCCGGACTTCGCCGCACTCACCGCGCTCCCCGGAACTGCGTCATCGTCACAGCTGGGGCCGAGGACCCTCACTCGGCTACGACTTCGTCTCGCGAGGCTTCTTCCCCGGAGTCGGGATCAACGAGGACTCGGTGACCGGCAGCGCCCACACGGCGCTGGCCCCGTTCTGGTCGGCCCGGTCGGGCCGCCACGATCTCACCGGACTACAGGTCTCGGCCCGCTCCGGCCGCGTCCATACGTCCTTGCGCGGCGACCGCACGTTGCTGACCGGCACCGCCGTCACCGTCATCGACGGAGAACTGCTCGTCGGGCCCTGACACCTTGAAGGGGCGCACGGAAGCCCTCCGTACACCCTTCGGAAGTACGCCCCGCACCGGTCACGGCGTGGGCAGCCAGTCCACCCTCCCCGCAAGCAGCGCGTACCCCACGAACGCACCGATATCGAGCAGCGCGTGGCGACCACCAGCGGCCCGACCCGCCCCCAACGCCGGTACAGCAGCACGAAGACAACGCCCATCACCATGTTCCCGATGAAGCCGCCGATCCCCTGATACAGGTGGTACGAACCGCGCAGCACCGAGCTGGCCAGCAGTGCGGCCATCGGGGTCCACCCCAACTGCCCCAGCCGGCGCAGCAGATAGCCGACCACAATCACTTCCTCGACCACGGAGTTCTGCACAGCGGAGAGGATAAGTACGGGGAACTTCCACCACACATCAGGAAGCGACTCAGGAACCACCGTCAGGTTGAATCCGGTGGCCCGTGCTACCAGGTAGAAAGCGAGTCCCGCGCTGCCGATCCCCGCAGCGACCAGCGCCCCCGGCCAAGATCTGTCCAGGGCCTGGTCCGGTCGAAGCCGATGCTCCGCAGCCCCGCCCGTTCCCGGATCAGCAGGTGAGCCACCAGGGCGACAGGCACCAGAGCCGTTGCGATTCCGAACAATTGCCAGGCCAGATCCAGCCATGGCCGCCCGGGAGCATACGAGCCGTTCAGTGTTGCGGCCTGATCCTTCAAACCCCTGGTTTCGTCAGTGATCCGACAAAACTGATCAGGGCAGACACCCCGCTCGCCCCGAGCGAGACCGCCAGCACCAGCAGAGTTTCGGACCGCAGAATCCGTCGTGACACGGCCTCCTGAGGAAAAGATTCAGCCACACGACCCGCCTTCACCTGTACACCTGCCTTTAGTTGTGCAATCGCATCTCATCCCGCCCACCGTCCCACTAGGGTCTCGAATGCAGGTACGAAGATCATGCGTGACCGGCCGGGGACGACCACCATTGACGAGGGTGCGGTCCTCCTTTTCCTTGTTGATCCTCAGGGAAGGGCACCACCGCCATGGGACGTCACACCTTGCCCGACGGATGCGCGGCGCAGGGCGGCGGGATGCTCCTCCCGCCGCCGCCGTCGCACCATTGCCATCGCCACGATGCTCGTACTGGCGGTGGCAGCGGGAACAGCGGCAGCGGCAAAGGGCGGCCTGCTGTCGTTCTCCGAGTCCTGCGAGGACTCGGCCGTTGAGCTGTCCATGGCCGTCTCCCCGATATCGCCCTACGGTGCGTGCCATCGCCGACAAGGCACGCAAGGACCAGGTGAGATCCGACGACCACTGCCTGTCCGTCACTGTGGTGCCACGTGACTCCTACAAGGTCGCGGACACACTGGCCACCGGCACGCAGGCTCCCGATTACCAGGTCTGGCTGCCGGACTCCGACCTCTGGCTGGACCGGGCGAAGGGCATGGGGACGGCACCCGTTCACCCCACCGACTCCGTCGCCTCGTCCCCGGTGGCACTCGCCATGGTCCCGTCGGTGTCCAGGACTCTGGGCTGGCCGGAGAAGACATATTCCTGGTCCGAGTTGACCACCGCTGCCATGACGTCGGACAAGGTACGCCTCAAAACCGCCGACCCGGCCCGCAGCGCCACCGGCCTGCTCGCGCTCGCCGGTATCGGGACCTCCTCCGCCAAGGAGGGCGAGGACAGCGACACCTCGGTGGCCCGGACCGCCAAACTGCTGGCGCAGCGTATGTCGGACAGCGACACGCAATTGCTGGAGACCCTCGCACACGACAGCTCCGGGGCCGAGCAGGGCAACCCGAAACGCAACCAGGCGGTGCTCCTCTCCGAGCAGGGGAGCCGGACGGCGCTGCGGTTCATGAGACTCCTCGATGAGGAGAGCTCCAGCAACATTCTGCAGAAGCGCGGCTTCCGGACCTCCGAAGGCACCGCCGGGAGTCGGTCGTCGCCTCGGCAGGAGGCCGGGCACCCCAGCCCTTCGCCACCTCGGCCGTCATCCCTCCGTCCGCGGACGTGCTCCAGGAGACGCTCGGCATGTGGACCATCACCGTGCAGAGCGCCCGCCTGACAACGGTCGTCGACGCCTCCGGCTCGATGGCCACCCTCGTGCCCGGCCGCAGCCAGTCCCGGATGGATGTCACCAAGGCCACACTCATCCAGGCGCTCGGCCAGTTCACGCCCAACGACGAGATCGGTCTCTGGGAGTTCGCCACCCGGCTGGACGGCGAGAAGGACTACCGCAAGCTGATGCCGACCAGCCGGCTCGGCGATCCGGCGAAGGGCGGCGGCACCCACCGGGAGAAGCTCGCGGCGGCGTTCGCCGGGCTCCAGCCGGTCCCGAACGGCGCCACCGGCCTGTACGACACCACTCTGGCCTCGTACAAGGCTGCGCAGTCCTCGTATGTGAAGGGAAAGTTCAACGCCCTGGTGATTCTCACGGACGGATCGAACCAGGACGAGGACAGCATCTCCCGCACCGCCCTGATCGAGGAGCTGAAGAGGCTGGCCGACCCGCAGCGGCCTGTCCCGGTCATCGCCATCGCGGTCGGCCCGGACGCCGACCGCGAAGAGGTGGCGGACATAGCCGAGGTGACCGGCGGCGGTGGTTACGAGGTCAGCGACCCGGCCGAGATCCAGGCCGTCATCCTGCAGGCCATCATGACGGCAGCACAGGGCGGCCTGGCCGCGGAGGACTAGCTGGTACCGCTGCGACCGGCCTGCCTGCGCGCTGACCGCGCAGGACCGCGGACCTCGGTGTCAGGGCGCCGGGAAGCCGACCGGCCAGGTGTGTACGGGTTCGCCCGCCTGGCTCAGCTCGCCGTAGCGCCGAGTGGTCGCCGCCAGCGCCGCTTCCCGTTCGAGTCCCGCGTCCAGCGCCCGGTGGTAGGTGTCGACCTGCCAGGAGGCCCGTTCACCCGCCGCCTGCACCTCTCCTCGATAACGCCGAGGTATCGGTCACGGTCGGCGGGCTCGATGTTCCAGGCATCGAGCCCGGCGGCGGCGAGCGGGAGCAGTTCATCTCGCACGAGCTTGACCGCGGACACCTTCGCGACGCCGCCCGAGCGGCCCGGACGCGGCCAGAGCAGCTCGGCCTCGATTCCGTGGCGGCACGCGGCGTCGAAGTTCTCCGCAGCGGCGGCGAACGGCAGCCTGGTCCAGACGGGCCTGGACTCGTCGGCGAGCGCGCGTACGAGACCGTAGTAGAACGCCGCGTTGGCGATCACATCGGTCACGGTGGGGCCGGCCGGCAGGACCCGGTTCTCCACCCTCAGATGGGGAACGCCTTCCGCCAGCCCGTACACCGGCCGGTTCCAGCGGTAGATGGTGCCGTTGTGGAGCACGAGCTCCCCAGCCGGGGCACTCCGCCCTCGTCGAGCACCCACAGGGGTCCTCGTCGTCGCAGATCGGCAGCAACGGCGGGAAATAGCGCAGGTTCTCCTCGAAGAGTTCGTACGCGGAGCCGATCCATCGCTCACCGAACCAGGTCCTCGGGCGCACTCCCTGGTTCCTGAGCTCGGGCTGCCTGACATCGGTGGCCTGCTGGAACAACGGGGGCGGGACTCCCGCCACAGTTCCTTGCCGAACAGAAAGGGCGCGTTTGCGCCCAGAGCGATCTGGACCGGTGCAATGGCCTGCGCCGCGTTCCACACATCGGCGAAACGGGCCGGTGTCACCTGCAGATGCAACTGGACCGATGTGCAGGCCGATTCCGGGGCGATGGAAGCCGAGGTGCAGACCAGCCGTTCAACGCCTTCGATGTCGAGGGTGAAATCCTCGCCTCGCGCCGCCGCCATCTGCTCGTTGAGCAGTGTGTAGCGGTCGACGTCCGAAAGATTCGCGGAGACCACGTCCTGACGTCCCAGAGTCGGCAGGATACCGATCATCACGATCCCGCATCGGCCTCGACCGCCTTCCGATGGGCATAGGCGAGGCCAGTACGCAGCTCTTCCGCGAGCTGGTCGAAAACGCGCCCGCTCAGGCGGTGCGGAACGATATTTACTTCCAGATTGAACATGCCAAGTTCGGTCTGGAAATCCCGGCTCGCGATGCGCTGCAGCACCTCCGCATTCCGCATCCTCGGCATGCCGTCCGAGCCCGCCAGATTCAGCTCGATCTCAAGACCGATGAGGTTCCTCGGACGGTCGAACCTCTGCTCCGCCAGGAGCCTCGCCAGCCCCTCCAGGCACTGGGAGAGCTTGTGCCGGTAGGTCTGTCGATCGGACAGGCCGAATGCGTCCGCCACGACCTTCTCGCCCATCGACGGTTCCCTCCTGAAGTGGGCCGCCCGCAGTCCGGGCCGTTCGCATCACGATCGATAATGCCCAGACGAGATGATCGATAACGCCCCGCAGGCCATGGACACCCGGTAGTCTGACGACTGAAGCCGGGGCACATTCCGTCGGCATGCTGCGAAATACAGTTTCCGCGACATGAGGCGTAGCGAAAACACCGACGATTTTCAGCCTACCGCCGTACCGGTAAAACACCTGATGCAGGCAGGTATCAGCGGGTCGAATCAGCATGAACTCTACATTTCAAAGTCCTGATCCCGCCTTGCCGGAAATATCTGGGTCGGCTAGCCGAAACACTGCGTGAACACCTGTCGTATAAACTCCGTGAATGAGTCAGAGAGTTGACGCACCGGCTCGTCACCGGCCTCCCTCTGGCCCCACACGCCGACAGCGCCGTCTGCACCAGCCCACGCATCACCGTGTCTCCGAAGTGAGAGGCGACCCATTATGCCGCTGCATGTCCCTCCGGCTCCCGCGCCGGCACTGCGCACTGTCCTCACGGCACTCAGTTCTCCCACCGCCGTCCGCGAGGCCCGCACACCCGCTCTACGGTCCGTCCAGGGGCCGCTGAACGCCGAACTCCCGCTCCCCGTCCACATCCTTGACCGGATCGTTCCGGACGGGACCGCGCCCCGAACCCGCCTGGCGGCCTGGCGCTTCCTGATCCGCAGCGGAGATCGTTCCGTCGCCGCCGCCGACACGATGCTCACCCCGGACGGCTGGGCCTTCTCGCACTTCTTCGAGGGGCCGTACCTCGCCTCGACCGAACTCGCCGTGCGGCAGGCGGAGGCGGCGAAGACCCATTACCAGCCGCGTCTGCTGTCGATCCCCGAGCTCTACATGCTCACCCTGTGGCTGCACGGCGACCCCGACGCCGACGCCACCGACGGCACACTCGCCCCGGCCGACATCCTCGTGCCCCTGGCACCCGCGCCGCCGGCATCACGGCCCACCGTCCGCACCGGGTCGCCGATCTGCTTCCTGTGATGACACTGCGTGTCACCCCGGATCCCTCCCCGGTCTGCTGGGCTCGCCGGCCTGATCCTCGCAGCAGTACGCCCCCGTCGTGCCCTGTTCCGCCGCCCTTCGCGGTAGCGGAACGCGGCACGGCGGGGCGTATTCGCACCATCCGGACTAGCCCGGCCGGGCCACCCCGAACCACCCGAAGGGACAGTGCAGTTGCGCTGAACCGTCCGGCCGGGTGACGCGTCATGGGAGGAGAACAGGAGCTGCCGCGAAATGCCTGCGGATTGGCTCCCGTAGAGCAACACTGGGACCGGACCGACTGATACGGGGCGGCCATGAATGCACCGTCGAGCCGCAGGACACTCAACTCAACGCAGCGAAAGAACCCACCCATGTGCCAGCACCAGCCACCCTGCCCAACCGCCGACTCCGCCGACAGGGAAGCCGCGCGTCTGACGGCACACCACCCGGAACAGGGCTGGAGCCTGCTGTGCAACGGCGTCCTGCTCTTCGAGGACACCGGCGAGCTGCTCCCGGACGGGCAGATCATCGCCCGCACCGGCCGCTGGAAACCGGCCACGTGATGAAGGCCGCCTGACCACGGCTGTACGAAGGGGCCGGCCCGGAGAAGTCTCCGCACCGGCCCCGATGCATGCCAGCGGGTGCCTTACGGCATCAGCGTTCCACCCTGAACGCGCATCAGTTGTCGTACACGTCCAGCGGCGGGCAGGAACAGACCAGGTTGCGGTCCCCGAAAGCACCGTCGATCCGGCGCACCGGCGGCCAGTACTTGTCCGCCGGCGAGACACCGGCCGGGAAGACGGCCTCCTCGCGGCTGTAGGCATGCGCCCACTCACCGCCCAGCGCGGCCGCCGTGTGCGGGGCGTTGCGCAGTGGGTTGTCGTCCCCACCCCAGGCGCCGGAAGCGACCTTCTCGATCTCGGCGCGGATGGCGATCATGGTGTCGCAGAACCGGTCGAGCTCGGCGAGGTTCTCACCTCGGTCGGCTCGATCATCAGCGTCCCTGCCACCGGGAACGACATGGTCGGCGAGTGGAAGCCGTAGTCGATCAGGCGCTTGGCGATGTCGTCGATGCTGACGCCGGTCGCCTTGGAGATCGGCCGCAGATCCACGATGCACTCGTGCGCCACCAGACCGGCGGGGCCGTTGTACAGGATCGGGAAGTGCGGTTCCAGACGCTTGGCGATGTAGTTGGCCGCGAGTACGGCAACCTGCGTCGCACGCTTCAGGCCCTCGCCACCCATCAGACGTACGTACGCCCAGGAAATGGGCAGAATGCCGGCCGAGCCCCAGGGAGCAGCCGAGATCGGACCGACGCCGGTGGCCGCCGGCCGCGGGCTGAAGGGGATGGTTGGGCAGGTACGGCGCGAGGTGGGCGCGCACCCGACCGGACCGACGCCGGGCCGCCGCCGCCGTGCGGGATGCAGAAGGTCTTGTGCAGGTTCAGGTGCGAAACGTCGCCACCGAACTTGCCCGGCTTAGCGAGACCGACCAGCGCGTTGAGGTTGGCGCCGTCGACATACACCTGGCCGCCCGCATCATGCACCTCACCGCAGATGTCGGCGACGTGCTCCTCGAAGACACCGTGCGTCGAGGGATAGGTGATCATGAGAACCGCGAGCTCGTCACGGTGCTTCTCGATCTTGGCACGGAGGTCCTCGATGTCGACCTCACCGTCATCGGCGGTCTTCACCACGACGACCTTCATGCCGGCCATCACGGCGCTGGCGGCATTGGTGCCGTGCGCCGAGGACGGGATGAGGCAGACGGTGCGCTGCTCGTCGCCGTTGGCCCGGTGGTACGCCCGTACGGCCAGGAGACCGGCGAACTCGCCCTGTGAGCCCGCGTTGGGCTGGATGGAGACGGCGTCGTAGCCGGTGACCTCGGCGAGGCGCTCCTCCAGCTCACGGATGAGGGTGAGGAAGCCCTGCGCCTGATCGGCCGGCGCGAAGGGGTGCAGCGCTCCGAACTCGGGCCAGGTGATCGATTCCATCTCGGCGGTCGCGTTCAGCTTCATGGTGCAGGATCCGAGCGGGATCATGCCGCGGTCCAGCGCGTAGTCGCGGTCGGCGAGCTTGCGCAGGTAGCGCAGCATCGCCGTCTCGGACCGGTGCTGGTGGAAGACCGGGTGGGTGAGGATGTCATCAGTACGCAGCAGGCCGGCCGGCAGTGCGTCAGCCGCGGCTGCATCCAGCGCCTCGATGTCGCCGTCGGTACCGAAGGCTGCCCAGACAGTGGCGATCTGCGTACGCGTCGTGGTCTCGTCGCAGGCGAGCGAGACATGGTCGGCATCGACGAGCCGCACGTTCACGCCGCTTTCACGGGCGTCGGCGAGGACCGCAGCCGCCTTGCCGGGCACGCGGACGGTCAGCGTGTCGAAGTACGTGCCGTGCACCACGTCGATACCGGCGGCCCGCAGGCCCCGGCGAGGATCGCGGCGTAGCGGTGGGTGCGCTGCGCGATCGTGCGCAGCCCGTCGGGGCCGTGGTAGACGGCGTACATCCCGGCCATCACAGCGAGCAGCACCTGAGCGGTACAGATGTTGCTGGTGGCCTTCTCCCGGCGGATGTGCTGCTCGCGGGTCTGCAGGGCCAGCCGGTAGGCCTTGTTGCCGTCCGCATCGACGGAGACTCCGACGAGACGCCCGGGCAGGCTGCGGGCGAACTTCTCACGGACCGCCATGAAGCCGGCGTGCGGTCCGCCGAAGCCCATCGGGACACCGAAGCGCTGTGTGGTGCCCACCGCGATATCCGCGCCCAGCTCGCCGGGCGAGGTGAGCAGGGTCAGCGCGAGCAGATCGGCGGCGACCGTGACGATCGCGCCGAGCTCGTGGGCCCGGTCGATGACGGGCTTGATGTCGCGAACGGCTCCGGAAGCGCCCGGGTACTGCAGCAGCACTCCGAACACACCGCGCTCGACGGCATCGGCCGGGATGCCATCCGTGAGATCGGCGACGACGACTTCGACACCGGTCGGCTCGGCGCGGGTCTCGATCACCGCGATGGTCTGCGGCAGGGTGTCCGCGTCGACCAGGAAGACACCGTTCTTGACCTTGCCGACGCGCCGCGCGAGTGCCATGGCCTCGGCGGCGGCCGTACCTTCGTCCAGGAGAGAAGCGCCGGAGGTGGGCAGCCCCGTCAGCTCCGCGACCATCGTCTGGAAGTTCAGGAGGGCCTCGAGCCTGCCCTGGGAGATCTCCGGCTGGTAGGGCGTGTACGCCGTGTACCAGGCGGGGTTCTCCATCACGTTGCGCAGGATCACCGGCGGGGTGAAGGTGCCGTAGTAGCCGAGCCCGATCATCGGGGCGAGCACCTGGTTGCGATCGGCCAGGGACCGCAGCTCCGCCAGGACCTCGGCCTCTGTGCGGGCGGCGGGCAGCCGCAGGGCCTCGGCGCTCCTGATCACGTCGGGCACCGCGGCGGCGGTCAGCTCGTCGAGGGAGCCGTAGCCGACCTGGGCGAGCATCTTCGCCTGGGCCTCGCCATCGGGCCCTATGTGACGCTGCTCGAAGGGGATGCCCTGCTCCAGCTGGGAGAGCGGAGTGCGGGGGTGGTCATGAGTGGAGGCCTCCTGGTCTGTCACGACCTGTGAGGGGCACCACGGCGTGGGTGCCCGAACGGCCTCCCCTCTGTCATCTCGACCTGAGAGCTTCACCGGTCCGCCGCGAGGCTTACCGGCTTTCACCGTCGGTGAGGAAAGGGCCCGTCCGGCGCCTGCCGCACGAGTCCTGCCCTGCTTTCCAGAGTGACCTCGTCCGTGCGGTACGTGTGCCTGAGAGATTCCGGGGAGGAGTTGCTCCTTCGGCGCCTCCGGATTTTCTCTCCGGAGGGCTCTCCCGCACGGTGTCGGCAGCCGTTTCCCAGCCTACCAGCGGGGTGCGCGCCGGCAGTCTCGAGTGGCCGACACCCCGGATCTGCCCTTTCGTAGTGCTGTGGAGCAGTTGCGACCACTCCCAGTAGTTGCGACCAGTGGGAGGCACCGTGCATGCCGACATCGACCCGCGCAGCCTGATCGGCCGCAAGGCATTCGACAGCAGAGGCATCAAGATCGGAACGGTGGACGAGGTCTATCTCGACGACGCGACCGGCGTGCCCGAGTGGGCGGCCGTGCGCACCGGGATCTTCACCAGGGACGCGTTCGTCCCGCTGGAGCCGAGCGAATTCACCGCAGACACTCTGCTGGTTCCCTTCGACCGCGCCGTGATCAAGAACGCACCCGACTTCGGCGTCGGCCGGCATCTGTCCCCGAGCAGGAACTCCAGCTCTACCGCCATTACGGCCTCGATTCCCCGCCTTCGGGCGAGACGGGCCCGGACAGGGACTTCGGCAGGCTGGCGGGCCACGAGGAGTAGTCCACCGGCTCGCGGACCAGCGGCAGCGGATCGGCCGGCTGCAGCTCCGGATCGTCGATACGGAACGTGCGTACCCGGCCGGCCCGCGCCCCGGTTCCTCGAACCGCACAGTGACCCGGCCGACTCCGCTGCCCTGCACCCAGCCGTGGCCGTACACCTCGTGCCGCACATCGTGCCCTGCCTGCCAGTGCCGGGCGGCGAGCAGGCCCGCACTCTCCTGGGCAACCTCTTCCGCGGTTGGCTCCGGCTCCCGTCGGCCACCCCGCTCGACGCATCCGGTTCGCCCGCCGCCGCGTGCAGGGCGTCGGCGGCCTGTGCGAAGAGGTCCTCCTGAGTGAAGTCCGCGAGCCCTGTCACGCCCACTCCGAGCAGCCGTACGCCTCCTGTGGTATCTACTGCCTCCAGGAGCCGCGCCGCGGCCTCCTGACCACCGTGGGCTCGTCAGTGGGCCCGCGCAGGGTCTCCGAGCGGGTCAGCGTCGAGAAGTCGTAACGCCGCACCTTGAGCACGACAGTCCGCCCCGACCGCCCGGCGGCCCGCAGCCGCAGCACACAGCGGCCCGCGAGCTGCTCAACCTCTGTCCTGACCCGCACCCGGTCATGCAGGTCCACATCGAAGGTGTCCTCGACCGATACGGACTTGGCGTCCCGCTCGGACACTACGGGCCGGTCGTCGTGGCCGAGGGCCATGCGGTAGAGGGAGGTGCCGTGGGCTCTGCCCAGCAGCCGCACGAGCTCCGCTTCACCCGCCTCGGCCAGATCATGGACCACAGTCATCCCGGCCCGCCGCAGATGATCCCCGTGGCAGGCCCCACCCCGGCAGGATCCGGACGGACATCGGGGCGAGCAGCTCGCGCTCGGTGCCCGGCTCGATGACGAGGATCCCGTCCGGCTTCGCCTCCTCCGAGGCGATCTTGGCCAGCATCTTCGAGCCCGCGAGGCCGACTGATCCGCTGAGACCGGTGACGGCCTTGATGGCGATGCGCAGCTGCTCACCGATGACACGGGCCGATGCGGAGTCGTCCGCCACACCACCGGCCTCCAGGTCCACAAAGGCCTCGTCCAGGCTGAGCGGCTCCACCAGCGGGGACAGCCTCCCGAGCAGCTCCATCACCTGATCGCTCACGGTCCGGTAGAGCGCGAAGCGCGGCACCAGATAGGCGGCGTTGGGCGCCAGACGCCGGGCCTGGGCCATCGGCATCGCGGAATGCACACCCAGGCGCCTGGCCTCGTACGACGCGGTGGCGACGACACCACGCGGCCCCAGCCCGCCCACGACCACCGGCTTATCACGCAGGCTGGGCTTCGCCGCCTGCTCGGCAGAAGCGTAGAAGGCATCCATGTCCAGGTGCAGGATGGTGGGCGAGACTCTCACACCCCGATGCTCCCCACGCCACTGACAACCGCCCTGCCCGGCGCCTGTGCGGAACCGGGCGGACCGTTGCGTCAGCCGGCGCGGTTGCGCCGTCTTGCCAGCTCATCGGCGGGGTTGTTGCCGATCAGAGTCTCCCCGTGTCGACCCGCTCGCCGTGCAGCTGAGACAGGGCCGAGTCCACGTCACGCCAGACGACTCCCACCGCGATCCCGAAGATGCCCTGCCCGCCCTGGAGCAGATCAACGACCTCGTCGGGCGAGGAGCACTCGTAGACCGTCGCCCCGTCGCTCATCAGGGTCATCCGCTCGAGATCGGTGCATCCGCGAGCCCGCAGGTGCTGGACGGTGGTGCGGATGTTCTGCAGAGCGACCCCGGTATCCAGGAACCGTTTCACGATCTTGAGCAGCACCACGTCCCGGAAGCTGTAGAGGCGTTGCGTCCCCGATCCGTACGCCGGACGCACGCTCGGCTCCACCAGCCCGGTGCGCGCCCAGTAGTCGAGCTGTCGATAGGTGATCCCCGCCGCCGCGCATGCCGTCGGCCCCGGTAGCCGATGTCGCTCGCCACTGTCACGCCGTCCGCTGCCATCGCCACCGGTTGAACCGGTTGCCTGATGGTGTGGTCGGCTGCACTGCTGTGCTGCGGATACGGCCCGCCCGCAGCCGTACCGTCGCCGCTGATTCTCACGCCGACCTCCGTCCTTGACCTGCCATCTCGAAGGTAGGCAGTCACTCGGGGTGCGTCAACGATCGCCACACTCGGCACGCCGAGTGATAATCACCCTGAGGGTGGTTTCCCGTGACTCATTTCCGGGAACGGCTTGTCGGATGCGCTGACGACACCCTGGACGGTCACTGGCTGTTGGTACCGAAATCCTCCGGAGAGATCTGGTCGAGGAACTCGCGGAACTTCTCCACCTCGTCCTCCTGCTCGTCCGGGATGGCGATCCCTGCCTCGTCCAGCACTCCGTCACTGCCGTAGATCGGCGTACCGGTGCGCAGGGCAAGCGCTATGGCATCGGAAGGCCGCGCGCTCACCTCGACCCCGCTGGCGAAGACCAGCTCCGCGTAGAAGACCCTTCCCGGAGGTCCGTGATGCGGACCTCGGTGAGCTCCTGGCCGACGGCCTCGAGCACATCCTTGAAAAGATCATGGGTCAGCGGCCTGGCCGGAGCCATGCCCTGCTGGGCAAAGGCGATCGCTGTCGCTTCACCAGGGCCGATCCAAATAGGGAGGTACCGGTCGCCTCCCACTTCACGCAGGAGCACGATCGGTTGGTTGGAGGGCATTTCCACCCGGACACCCACAACGTCGAGCTCGTTCACACAGCAACCCTAGGACGTGCCCGCCATGTTTGGGTAGTCGGGCTCCGCCATGATCAGTGGAACCGGACCCTGAGAGCGCTCTGGACGAGCGCCGCATGCAGTCGTACGGATAGCTCCGCAAGCTCGCGCGGTGGCCTCCGCATGGGCTCTGGCCTGCGGATTCCGGTGCCGGCGCAGGGGTGCGACCACTTGCTCGACCAGTCCGGCCTCCCGCTCCGCGGCCGCACGCACGGCCCGCAGATGCCTGGGTTCCAGACCGAATCGCCCCAGATCCGCCACGAGCTTCGCCACGGTCACCGCCTCGGCGTCGTAGCTGCCCCCTCAGAGGCCACAATCAGCCCGTACGACTCCCACTCGTCGAGCTGGTCCTCCGTGGCCTCTGCGGCGGCAAGGAGCTCTGGACGCCCAATACGCGCGACTGTCGCCCGGCCCGCGTCCTGGCCCCAGCTGCCGTCCGCGGGATCGAGCTGTCCGGCAGTGGCGGGCAGCGGCACCCGCCGACCGTGGTCCAGGGCATCAAGATGCTCCCGGATGACCTTGAGCGGAAGATAGTGGTCCCGCTGCATACGCAGGACCTGGGCCAGCCGGTCCACATCCGCGGAGCTGAACTTCCTGTATCCGGAAGGCGTCCGCTGCGGTTCGACGAGTCCCTCGGCCTCCAGGAAACGGATCTTGGAAATGGTGACTTCGGGAAACTCGTCGCGCAGCTGCACAAGCACCGTGCCGATGCTCATCGCGCGCTTGTCCGCAGCGGCGGTGCCGTGACCGGCACCGCCTGTCGGTGTTCGCAGCATGAACCTTCCTGGGTCCCTCCGGACGGAGTCCGAGGAGGGTCAGGCGCCCGCTGGCTCGCGTAGAAGACCAGTCGGTACTTGCCGATCTGGACTTCGTCGCCATTGGACAGCGCGACGGAATCGATGCGCTCACGGTTGACGTAGGTGCCGTTGAGGCTGCCGACATCGCCCACGGTGAAACTACCGTCCGGATTCCTGCGGAACTCCACATGACGCCGCGACACGGTCACGTCGTCAAGGAAGATGTCGCTCTGCGGGTGACGGCCCGCAGTGGTGAGGTCGCTGTCGAGCAGGAACCGGCTGCCCGAATTCGGCCCGCGGCGCACCACGAGGAGCGCGGAACCCGCAGGAAGGGCGTCGACAGCGGACTGGGCCTCCGGTGAGAGGGAGGGAACGGCCGTCTGCCCCGTCGCCTCGGCCTCGTACGCCTCGAGACCGGAGATCGAGATGGTCGACGTCGTCTCCGAGGCGCGCTCCGGCACCCCGCCCTCAGCGGCGCACCACAATTGGAGCAGAACCGACTGGCCTCGGCGTTGCGATGCCCGCACCTCGTACAAACCGGCATGGACGAGCCCTCCGGGTGGGGTAAACCCTCCACCCGCACTTGAGGTCGATGGCCCTCCGGAACCTATGCGCCCGGCACCAGCAGGGTCAACAGACGACGCGCCGGGCGTTTCGCCGGCGGAACCGGGCACCTCATCACGGAAGAGCGGACGCTCCACGCCCTGGTCCTCATCCTGGCTACCACGCGGAGCTCGGTGGCGAGCAGCGCTGCTGCTCTCCTCGCGTGCACTCTTCCCGAACAACTTCGCAAACAACTTCACGGGCGTTTCCCTTGACCGAAATAGACCCGCCCGTGGGGCAGGACGAACCCTGAATGAACACACCTGCCGACCCGGACATCTTCACAACGTCCGTATCCACCCGACAGTTTCCACCACACGCCACCGATACGATGCGCCGACCCCCGCAACCTGAAATCCGTGTCCTACGGTCCTCATGCGCTGCGGCCTCACTGGGCCGACGACCGAGCGTAGTCAGGCTGCTTCGCCGGTCGCAAGGCGTCGATGACGATGTCCTCTGCTCGCGTAACCCGCGCCGTGGCCTGCTCCTTCTCCAGCGTCTGCACCACTCCGCCGGGAATGTTCAGCGCCGGCTCGAGGTCCTGCGGTTTGCCGATCACTTTGAACTCATACGGTGACTGGATCCTGCGGCTGTCGACCCGAAGATCTCCCGCATCACCGGAGAAGTACGTACTCGCCACCACACGTACACCGTTGATCTCGATCGCTTCCGCACCGGCGGCCCGCAGCTCCTGGATGACGTCGAGCAGCATGTCCGCCTCGACGGCACCACTCGGGTCGCTGATCGTCAGCGTGATGCCCGGTCCGTGAGCCGCCGTAGTGCCCGCGAGAATCCCGAGTTGCCGTTCCTTCTCCAGCGTCTGCTTACGCGCTTCCTCCGCCTGGTCGGAGCTGTTCTCGAGCTCCGTGCGCTGGTCGTCGAGACGCTGCTTCTCGTCCTCGAGCCGCTGGGTCCTGTTGTCGAGCTCGTCGAGGATACGCACGAGGTCCTCCTGGCGGGCACCGCGCAGTGCGCTGTTGTCGCTGTTCGACCTGACCTGGATGGCAAGCCCCAGTCCGAGGACGAACAGCAGCAGCGCGACGATGAGTTGGGCGCGACTGACCCTTGGCGGCCACAGGCCGGCCAGCAGCCGCTGGCGCCGGAGAGTGCGCCGGGCTCGGGTCCCGACGGCGTTGAGTCTGCTGCGGACACAGGTTCGGGTGGGACGGCCGGCTGCTGACCGGCGGGCTGCTCGCTGCTGCGGTTCTCGTCGTTGCTCATCGGCCTCAAGCCCGGAAGACGTGTCGGCGGATCGCGGCGGCGTTGGAGAAGATCCGGATGCCGAGCACCACCACCACACCGGTAGAGAGCTGGGCTCCGACACCCAGTTTGTCGCCGAGGAACACAATCAGTGCGGCCACTACGACGTTGGAGAGAAACGACACCACGAAGACCTTGTCGACGAAGATGCCGTCGAGCATGGCCCGCAGGCCGCCGAAGACGGCATCGAGCGCGGCCACCACGGCGATCGGCAGATAGGGCTCGACCACCGCCGGCACCTCGGGCCGGACGAACAGTCCGACCACGACTCCCACGACGAGGCCCAGTACGGCGATCACGATGTGCCCTTCCTGTTTCTGCCGCACCACTGCCGGTGGCTGCGGCCTTAGGCTCTGCTGTACGTACGATCAGGCTCGGCGCGGCCGGCAGGCTCACCTTCTCCTGTTCGGACAGGCTGGTGCGGATATCGAAACTCTCGTGCAACGCACGCAGATACCGGCCATCGGCACTGTCCTGGAACGCGCTGCCGAGCTTCTGGCATCCCCACCGCGAGCACCGTGTACGGCGGCACCAGCGGCCTGTTGTCGACCAGTATGGCGTCGCCCGCCGCACGAATCGCCGACAGGGCCGTCAACCGTTGGCCATTGATGGCGATAGCCTCCGCGCCGGACTGCCACAGTCCATTGACCACACGCTGCATGTCACGGTCACGCACCCGGCCGTTGTCCGCGAACCCGGACGACTCCGTGGTCCGCCACCGCCCTGGTCGGTGTTCTCCGCATCATCGACGACGAGCTTGACTCCAGGTCCCTGCACCGCGGTTGCCCCGGAGAGAAGCGCCACGAGCTGCCCCTGGTCACCACCGTGCTGCTCGAGTGCCTTGCGCTGCCGCTCGCCCACGTCGGTGCGAAGTTTGTCGACCTCCGACTCCAGCGTGTCCGCAGTGGCGGTCTCCGCGTTGACGCGGTCGATGAGCTCTTCCCGCTCCTTGGCCACGACCGGCGCCGCGACCCGTGCCTCGGCGGCACCGAGAGTCACGACGAGGCGGCAAGCACCAGCCCGGCCGCGAGCCCCAGCTTCGCCTTGAGCGTGCGGGCATGCCTGCGCTGCCGTCAGCCTCGCGACGCGCCGAAGCCTCCGCGTACCCCTCGTCGAGACTGTGGTCCATCACATTGGTCAGCAGCGACATGGACGCGTCGGGGCGGGCGGGAGGAGTGCGGGTACTCCGATCGGGGGCTGCTGCGACATGCCGCACATCGTCGCACGTCATTACGGCTACCACCGAATGGCCCCACCGGTGTGCCGGGAGCCGGGTGTCGCGGCTCCCGGCACAGCGCTGTCGAATCAGTCGCCCGCGCTGTCCACGATGGCCGACCATTCGTCGAGCAGCGCCTGGGCAGAGGCATCGTCGGGCCCTTCGGCCCACAGATGCGTGACGGCTTCGGCCCTGTCCGGAAGCACCATCACCCAGCGCCCATCGGTTTCGACCACCCGGACACCGTCCGTCGTGTCCACACTGCGATCACCTGCCGCCTCCACCACACGCCGCATGACGAGCCCCTTGACCGCCCAGGGCGTCGCGAGGTCCTTGCGCAGCACATGGGCACGCGGAATCCGGGCGTCGATCTGACTGAGCGTGAGCTGCGTCCTGGCCACGAGCCCGATGAGCCTGACGAAAGCGGCCGCACCGTCGAAGACGCTGCTGAACTCGGGAATGATGAAGCCGCCGCGCCCGTCACCGCCGAAGATGGCGGTTTCCTCCCGCCCTACCCGGGTCAGGTCGTCCGGCGACGTAGTGGTCCACTCGACCTGAGTGCCGTGATAAGCCGCCACCTGCTCGGCGACGCGTGTGGTGGTCACCGGCAGCGCCACCTCCCGCTCCGCCGCTCCGCGGCCACCAGATCCAGCATCACCAGCAGGGCCCGGTCGTCCTCGATGATCCGGCCCCGCTCGTCGACCAGTGACAGCCGCTCGCCGACCGGATCGAACCGCACCCCGAACGCCGCCCGTGCCGAGGACACGATCTCGCCGAGCCGTACCAGCCCGGACCGCCGGCTCTCGACGGTCTCCGTGGGCCGTGACTCGTCGAGGCCCGGGTTGATGGTCAGGGCATCCACCCCGAGCCGCCCGAGCAGGCTGGGCAGTACAAGCCCGCGCTCCCGTTGGACGCGTCCACCACCACCTTGAGCCCCGCGTCGGCGATACCGGCCGTGTCGACGTTACGGAGCAGGGAGCCCGTGTACGAGTCGAAGACGCTCGAAGGGAAGTGCAGATCCCCGATCTCACCGGGGAAGGCCCTGCGGTACTCCTGGCGGGCGTACACCCGGTCCAGCTTGCGCTGACGCGCCTGCGAGATCCGCGCCCCGCTCGTCGAAGAACATGATGTCGACCGAGTCGGGCACCCCGGGGAGGTACGGATCATGATTCCGCCGGCGCTGCCCCGGGCCGTTTGCTGACGGGCAACCGGCAACGGGACGTTCTCCAGGTCCCGGACGTCGATGGCACTGGTCTGCAGCGCCGAGATGACCGCCCTCTTCAGCGCACGGGCACCACGGGAGTGGTCACGAGCCGTCGTGACCGTGGCGCCCTTCTTCAGGGTCGTGGCGTACGCACCAGCGAGCCGGACCGCCAGCTCGGGAGTGATCTCGACGTTGAGGACTCCGGAGACGCCCGGGCCCCGAACAGGTGCGCCTGTCCTCGCGATTCCCAGATCACCGAGGTGTTGACGAAGGCGCCGGCCTCGATCGTCTTGAACGGGTACACCCGCACATTGCCCTGGATGATCGATTCTTCGCCCACCAGACATTCGTCGCCGATGACAGCGCCGTCCTCGATGCGCGCCGCTCGCATGATGTCGGTGTTCTTTCCGATCACACAGCCACGCAGGTTGCTGTGCTGGCCGATGTACACGTTGTCGTGCACGACGGCCCTGTGCAGAAATGCACCGGTCTTGACGACGACATTCGATCCGATGATCGTGTGCTCACGAATCTCGGCGCCCGCTTCGATCTTGGCGTAGTCACCGATGTACAGCGGCCCGCGGAGAACGGCGTCGGGATGCACATCAGCACCCTCGGCGACCCACACGCCCGGGAGATCTCGAATCCGTCGAGCTCGACGTCGACTTTGCGTTCCAGGACGTCGGCCTGGGCCTTCACATAGCTCTCGTGAGTGCCCACGTCCTCCCAGTAGCCCTCGGCGATGTAGCCGTAGATCGGCTTGCCGTCCTTCATCAGCTGCGGGAAGACATCTCCGGACCAGTCCACGGATGTGTCCGCCTGGACATAGTCGAAGACCTCGGGCTCCATGACGTAGATGCCCGTGTTGACGGTGTCGGAGAAAACCTGGCCCCAGGTGGGCTTCTCCAGGAACCGCTCGACCTGTCCTTCTTCGTCGACGATCGTGATCCCGAATTCCAGTGGATTCGGGACCCGGGTCAGGCACACAGTGACAAGTGCGCCCTTCTCCTTGTGGAAAGCAATCAGTTCGGTGAGGTCGAAGTCCGTGAGGGCGTCGCCGGAAATAACGAGGAATGTATCGTCCTTAAGAGCTTCCTCGGCGTTCTTCACACTCCCGCAGTACCGAGCGGTTTCTCCTCGTTGGCGTAGGTGAGCTCCATCCGAGCTCCTCGCCGTCTCCGAAGTAATTCTTGACCAGAGAGGCGAGGAACTGGACGGTCACGACGGTCTCATTGAGACCATGCCGCTTGAGCAACCTCAGCACGTGCTCCATGATCGGCCGATTTGCGACGGGCAGGAGCGGCTTGGGCATGCTTGAGGTCATGGGGCGAAGGCGAGTGCCTTCACCACCAGCCATCACGACGGCCTTCATGTCGGAAACGTCCTCCTTGAAGAGACGACGGTTTTAGCCGACTACGCCCGTCGGGGCTGCATTCAGAACATCAAGCGCGGGCCGGCCACACTGCGCGACACCGCATCAACGAGCTAATCGGCTGCTTCATCCGCCTTGACGAGCCGGCGGACCTGAACCACGTACAGGATCCCTGCCCACCAGTAGAGCGTTGTACCCCAACCTGCGAACGCCCATCCGAAAATGGCGCCCAGCGATGCCAGCCAACCACTTCCATCGCTGAGCAGCAACAAGGGAAGGCGTACATCAGGTTGAACGTTGCAGCTTTCCCGAGGAAGTTCACCTGCGGCGGCGGATAGCCGTGCCGACGGAGGATTCCGACCATCACGAGAAGCATCAGTTCACGGGCTAGAAGTGCTGCGGTCAGCCAGAGCGGGAGGATCTCCCGCCAGGTCAGTCCGATGAGGGTCGAAAGAATATAGAGGCGGTCGGCCGCCGGGTCCAGGAGCCGTCCGAGGCTGCTGATCTGGTTCCACCGACGGGCGAGCTTGCCGTCGAGATAGTCGCTGATGCCGCTGAGCATCAGCACGAGCAAGGCCCAGCCGTCGCTCGTGGGACCACCGAACACAGGGCGGAGAATCAGCCACAGGAAGAGCGGCACCCCAACAAGGCGAGCCATGCTGAGGATGTTGGGGATGGTGAGCACCCGGTCCGTCTGGACCTGAGTCTCCTGGACCTCCACCCGGGGCCTCCTGTGAAGAACGTGCGAATGATGCCCCTGACCTTACCCTCAGCTGTCGGTGAACCGGACACCAGGGGTATCAAGAAGAGAGCGTGAACGCAGAAAGCCCCGTGCCACAAGGGCACGGGGCTTTCCCGAATAATTGTTCGGCGGCGTCCTACTCTCCCACAGGGTCCCCTGCAGTACCATCGGCGCTGAAAGGCTTAGCTTCCGGGTTCGGAGTGTAACCGGGCGTTTCCCTAACGCAATGACCACCGAAACACTATGAAATTAACCAACACCGGAAAAACACGGACGTTCGTTATTTCAGAACTAACACAGTGGACGCGAGCAACTGAGGACAAGCCCTCGGCCTATTAGTACCAGTCAGCTCCACCCGTTGCCGGGCTTCCACATCTGGCCTATCAACCCAGTCGTCTACTGGGAGCCTTAACCCTCAAAGGGGTGGGAATACTCATCTCGAAGCAGGCTTCCCGCTTAGATGCTTTCAGCGGTTATCCTTTCCGAACGTAGCCAACCAGCCATGCCCTTGGCAGGACAACTGGCACACCAGAGGTTCGTCCGTCCCGGTCCTCTCGTACTAGGGACAGCCCTTCTCAATATTCCTGCGCGCGCAGCGGATAGGGACCGAACTGTCTCACGACGTTCTAAACCCAGCTCGCGTACCGCTTTAATGGGCGAACAGCCCAACCCTTGGGACCGACTCCAGCCCCAGGATGCGACGAGCCGACATCGAGGTGCCAAACCATCCCGTCGATATGGACTCTTGGGGAAGATCAGCCTGTTATCCCCGGGGTACCTTTTATCCGTTGAGCGACAGCGCTTCCACAAGCCACTGCCGGATCACTAGTCCCGACTTTCGTCCCTGCTCGACCCGTCGGTCTCACAGTCAAGCTCCCTTGTGCACTTACACTCAACACCTGATTGCCAACCAGGCTGAGGGAACCTTTGGGCGCCTCCGTTACTCTTTAGGAGGCAACCGCCCCAGTTAAACTACCCATCAGACACTGTCCTGATCCGGATCACGGACCCAGGTTAGACATCCAGCACGACCAGAGTGGTATTTCAACGACGACTCCACAACCACTGGCGTGGCCGCTTCAAAGTCTCCCACCTATCCTACACAAGCCGAACCGAACACCAATATCAAACTATAGTAAAGGTCCGGGTCTTTCCGTCCTGCTGCGCGAAACGAGCATCTTTACTCGTAGTGCAATTTCACCGGGCCTATGGTTGAGACAGTCGAGAAGTCGTTACGCCATTCGTGCAGGTCGGAACTTACCCGACAAGGAATTTCGCTACCTTAGGATGGTTATAGTTACCACCGCCGTTTACTGGCGCTTAAGTTCTCAGCTTCGCACACCCGAAAGTGCACTAACCGGTCCCCTTAACGTTCCAGCACCGGGCAGGCGTCAGTCCGTATACATCGCCTTACGGCTTCGCACGGACCTGTGTTTTAGTAAACAGTCGCTTCTCGCTGGTCTCTGCGGCCACCCCAGCTCATGGAGTAAATCCAATCACCAGTGATGGCCCCTTCTCCCGAAGTTACGGGGCATTTTGCCGAGTTCCTTAACCATAGTTCACCCGAACGCCTCGGTATTCTCTACCTGACTACCTGAGTCGGTTTAGGGTACGGGCCGCCATGAAACTCGCTAGAGGCTTTTCTTGACAGCATAGGATCATCCACTTCACCACAATCGGCTCGGCATCAGGTCTCAGCCTTAATGTGTGACGGATTTGCCTATCACACGGCCTACACCCTTACCCGGGAACAACCATCGCCCGGGTTGGACTACCTTCCTGCGTCACCCCATCGCTTACCTACTACAAGTCTGGTTCATCGGCTCCACCACTACCCTCAACTCCGAAGAGATCAGGCCGGCTTCACGGACTTAGCATCGCCTGATTCAGTACTGGGCGTTTCAAAGCGGGTACCGGAATATCAACCGGTTGTCCATCGACTACGCCTGTCGGCCTCGCCTTAGGTCCCGACTTACCCTGGGCAGATCAGCTTGACCCAGGAACCCTTAGTCAATCGGCGCACACGTTTCTCACGTGTGTATCGCTACTCATGCCTGCATTCTCACTCGTGAACCGTCCACAACTCGCTTCCGCGGCTGCTTCACTCGGCACACGACGCTCCCCTACCCATCCATACAGGCGTTGGCCCTATGTGTATGAATGACACGACTTCGGCGGTACGCTTGAGCCCCGCTACATTGTCGGCGCGGAATCACTTGACCAGTGAGCTATTACGCACTCTTTCAAGGGTGGCTGCTTCTAAGCCAACCTCCTGGTTGTCTCTGCGACTCCACATCCTTTCCCACTTAGCGTACGCTTAGGGGCCTTAGTCGATGCTCTGGGCTGTTTCCCTCTCGACCATGGAGCTTATCCCCACAGTCTCACTGCCGTGCTCTCACTTACCGGCATTCGGAGTTTGGCTAAGGTCAGTAACCCGGTAGGGCCCATCGCCTATCCAGTGCTCTACCTCCGGCAAGAAACACACGACGCTGCACCTAAATGCATTTCGGGGAGAACCAGCTATCACGGAGTTTGATTGGCCTTTCACCCTAACCACAGGTCATCCCCAGGTTTTCAACCCTGGTGGGTTCGGTCCTCCACGAAGTCTTACCTCCGCTTCAACCTGCCCATGGCTAGATCACTCCGCTTCGGGTCTTGAGCGCGCTACTAAATCGCCCTATTCGGACTCGCTTTCGCTACGGCTTCCCCACACGGGTTAACCTCGCAACACACCGCAAACTCGCAGGCTCATTCTTCAAAGGCACGCAGTCACGACTGCTGTTCCGAAGAACAACAGCGACGCTCCCACGGCTTGTAGGCACACGGTTTCAGGTACTATTTCACTCCGCTCCCGCGGTACTTTTCACCATTCCCTCACGGTACTATCCGCTATCGGTCACCAGGGAATATTTAGGCTTAGCGGGTGGTCCCGCCAGATTCACACGGGATTTCTCGGGCCCCGTGCTACTTGGTGTCTCTTAAACGAGCCGTTGATGTTTCAGCTACGGGGTCTTACCCTCTACGCCGGACCTTTCGCATGTCCTTCGCCTACATCAACGGTTTCTGACTCGTCTCACAGTCGGCAGACCATGAAAAGAGATCCCACAACCCGCATGCGCAACCCTGCCGGGTATCACACGCATACGGTTTGGCCTGATCCAGTTTCGCTCGCCACTACTCCCGGAATCACGGTTGTTTCTCTTCCTGAGGGTACTGAGATGTTTCACTTCCCTCGTTCCCTCCACACTGCCTATGTGTTCAGCAGTGGGTGACAGCCCATGACGGCTGCCGGGTTTCCCCATTCGGAAACCCCGGATCAAAGCTTGGTTGACAGCTCCCGGGGACTATCGTGGCCTCCCACGTCCTTCATCGGTTCCTGGTGCCAAGGCATCCACCGTGCGCCCTTAAAACTTGGCCACAGATGCTCGCGTCCACTGTGCAGTTCTCAAACAACGACCAGCCACCCATCACCCCGCCCTAACAGGCGAGTTCACTGGGGCCGGCAACCAAAGGAACAGACAAAAATGCCCGTACCTTCAGATACCCAACAGCGTGCCCGACCCGACTGACTCTTCCCTCTTTCCACGCCGAAGCAGTACTCGAAGAAACAACCAACCGTGCCGAATAGTCAACGTTCCACCCTTGAGCAACCACCGTCGAACATTTGCCGACGAAATGGTCTCTGGATTCCCCGAAGGAAACCTAGATGCTCCTTAGAAAGGAGGTGATCCAGCCGCACCTTCCGGTACGGCTACCTTGTTACGACTTCGTCCCAATCGCCAGTCCCACCTTCGACAGCTCCCTCCCACAAGGGGTTGGGCCACCGGCTTCGGGTGTTACCGACTTTCGTGACGTGACGGGCGGTGTGTACAAGGCCCGGGAACGTATTCACCGCAGCAATGCTGATCTGCGATTACTAGCAACTCCGACTTCATGGGGTCGAGTTGCAGACCCCAATCCGAACTGAGACCGGCTTTTGAGATTCGCTCCGCCTCGCGGCATCGCAGCTCATTGTACCGGCCATTGTAGCACGTGTGCAGCCCAAGACATAAGGGGCATGATGACTTGACGTCGTCCCCACCTTCCTCCGAGTTGACCCCGGCAGTCTCCTGTGAGTCCCCATCACCCCGAAGGGCATGCTGGCAACACAGAACAAGGGTTGCGCTCGTTGCGGGACTTAACCCAACATCTCACGACACGAGCTGACGACAGCCATGCACCACCTGTATACCGACCACAAGGGGGCACCATCTCTGATGCTTTCCGGTATATGTCAAGCCTTGGTAAGGTTCTTCGCGTTGCGTCGAATTAAGCCACATGCTCCGCTGCTTGTGCGGGCCCCGTCAATTCCTTTGAGTTTTAGCCTTGCGGCCGTACTCCCCAGGCGGGGAACTTAATGCGTTAGCTGCGGCACCGACGACGTGGAATGTCGCCAACACCTAGTTCCCAACGTTTACGGCGTGGACTACCAGGGTATCTAATCCTGTTCGCTCCCCACGCTTTCGCTCCTCAGCGTCAGTAATGGCCCAGAGATCCGCCTTCGCCACCGGTGTTCCTCCTGATATCTGCGCATTTCACCGCTACACCAGGAATTCCGATCTCCCCTACCACACTCTAGCTAGCCCGTATCGAATGCAGACCCGGGTTAAGCCCCGGGCTTTCACATCCGACGTGACAAGCCGCCTACGAGCTCTTTACGCCCAATAATTCCGGACAACGCTCGCACCCTACGTATTACCGCGGCTGCTGGCACGTAGTTAGCCGGTGCTTCTTCTGCAGGTACCGTCACTTGCGCTTCTTCCCTGCTGAAAGAGGTTTACAACCCGAAGGCCGTCATCCCTCACGCGGCGTCGCTGCATCAGGCTTTCGCCCATTGTGCAATATTCCCCACTGCTGCCTCCCGTAGGAGTCTGGGCCGTGTCTCAGTCCCAGTGTGGCCGGTCGCCCTCTCAGGCCGGCTACCCGTCGTCGCCTTGGTAGGCCATTACCCCACCAACAAGCTGATAGGCCGCGGGCTCATCCTTCACCGCCGGAGCTTTTAACCCCGTCCCATGCAGGACAGAGTGTTATCCGGTATTAGACCCCGTTTCCAGGGCTTGTCCCAGAGTGAAGGGCAGATTGCCCACGTGTTACTCACCCGTTCGCCACTAATCCACCCCGAAAGGCTTCATCGTTCGACTTGCATGTGTTAAGCACGCCGCCAGCGTTCGTCCTGAGCCAGGATCAAACTCTCCGTGAATGTTTTCCCGTAATCGGGAACACACACACGAGAGCGGAACGATCAAGTCGGAATAAGACCGACCGTTCACTGCGTCCTCGCTGTGTAATTGCCTACCGGAACCCGAAGGCACCGAATAGGACTTTCAAAGGAACCACCAACCTGCCGAAGCAGGCCGGGGTATCAACATATTTGGCGTTGACTTTTGGCACGCTGTTGAGTTCTCAGGAACGGACGCTTCCTTCGGTCCCGTTTCACCGGGGCCCTCCGGGCGCTTCCCTTCGTTCTTGCGTTTCCGACTCTATCAGACTCTTTCGTGTCCGATTCCCGGTCGAAGCGGGCTTGCTTTCCAGTTCTTCGCTTTCGCGTTTCCCTTTCCGGCGAGTCCGACTCTATCAGCCCTCTTCTTATCTCTTGACCAGCCCCGCAGGCACGCCGAAGGAGAGTCAAGGTTAGAATTTGGCTTAATCATCGCCGCCGACCCCGACTCAATGTCGCGTTGGGGCCAGGCAGGAGTACGACAGTACAGGTCGCCGGTAGTCGAGGCAAATCGTTTCGGGTGCACCCCTGGATCTGTCAACCGGTAGGTCTCGGGCGGAACCGTGACTTCATATGACTTACGCTGCTGAGCAGTACGCCGCCCCCATCAGCCACGGCGGCGACACACGAATCTCCACTCTTGGGAGGCTCCCCATGACCACAGTGACGTCCCCTATTGCCGGACGCGTCATCGGACTCGCCGCGGTACCCGACCCGGTCTTCTCCGGCGCGATGGTGGGCCCCGGCACCGCCATCGACCCCGTGCGTGAGCCGTCCGAGGCTGTATCGCCGGTCGACGGCATCGTTGTCTCCCTTCACCCGCACGCCTTCGTCGTCGTGGACGACCAGGGACACGGAGTGCTGACCCACCTCGGCATCGACACCGTCCAGCTCAATGGCGAGGGCTTCGAGCTCCTCGTGAACAAGGGCGACACGGTCACCCGCGGCCAGGGCATCGTGCGCTGGGACCCCGCCGGTGTGGAGACTGCCGGCAAGTCGGCCATCTGCCCCATCGTGGCACTCGAAGCCACCGCCGACTCCTCTCCGATGTGCGCGAGGACGGCGACGTGAAGGTCGGCGACACCTTGTTCGGCTGGCAGTAGCGGCTTCCGCACGGGAGGGCGCTTCAGGGCTCCCGACCAGCCAGTTGGACATCCATCGCGGTGGCGCGGCCACCGCACAATCGGAGACGGGTGCAATGGAGACAACGCTGCGAGGCGTCGGCGTGAGCCACGGTGTGGCGATCGGCGAGGTTCGGCATATGGGTACAGCGGTGCTCGAGCCGCCTGCCAAACAGATTCCCGCCGAGGAGGCCGGACGGGAGCAGGGTCGTGCCCGCCAGGCCGTCGAGGCTGTGGCGGCCGACCTGATCGCTCGGGGCAATCTGGCGGGCGGCGAGGCTCAGCATGTGCTCGAGGCCCAGGCCATGATGGCGCAGGACCCCGAGCTCATCGCCGATGTGGATCGACGCATCGCCGTGGGCAGCACCGCGGAGCGCGGCGTGTACGACGCGTTCGCCGCGTACCGGGCTCTGCTGGCCAACGCCGGGGAGTACCTGGCGGGGCGTGTCGCCGACCTCGACGACGTTCGCAATCGGATCGTGGCCCGGCTGCTCGGCGTGCCGATGCCCGGGGTACCGGACAGCGATGAGCCGTACGTGCTGATCGCCCGGGATCTGGCTCCTGCCGACACGGCACTTCTCGACCCGGCCCTGGTCCTCGGATTCGTTACCGAAGAGGGCGGCCCGACCAGCCACAGCGCGATTCTCGCGCGGGCACTCGGTGTCCCGGCCGTGGTGGCTCTGCCCGGTGCCGGTGAGCTGGCCGAGGGCACGGTCGTCGCTGTGGACGGCAGCACCGGCGAGATCTTCGTCGACCCGAGTGCGGAGAAGCGGGCGGCGATGCAGGTGCTGCCGCGGCCCGCAAGGCTGCACTGTCGGCTGCGAGCGGGCCCGGTGCCACCTCCGACGGTCACAAGATGCCGTTGCTCGCCAATATCGGTGGTCCCGGTGATCTGCCGGCGGCGCTGGAGGCCGGGGCCGAGGGTGTCGGGCTGTTCCGTACGGAGTTCCTCTTCCTGGACGACAGCAAGCAGGCTCCGTCCGAGGAGAAGCAGATCGCGGCCTATCGCGCGGTCCTCGAGGCATTTCCCGAGGGCCGTGTGGTCGTTCGGGTACTCGACGCCGGTGCGGACAAGCCGCTGGACTTCCTGACTCCGGCGGACGAGCCCAACCCGGCTCTCGGTGTCCGCGGGCTGCGCAGCCTGCTGGAACACCCCGACGTTCTGCGCACCCAGCTGACCGCTCTGTCGAAGGCGGTCGAGGGGCTGCCCGTGTACCTCGATGTCATGGCTCCTATGGTGGCGGACCGCGCCGATGCCAAGGCCTTCGCGGATGCGTGCCGCGAGGCCGGGCTGCGAGCGAAGTTCGGCGCGATGGTGGAGATTCCTTCGGCCGCACTCAGGGCACGCTCGATCCTGCAGGAGGTGGAGTTCCTGTCGCTCGGCACCAATGACCTGGCGCAGTACACCTTCGCCGCCGACCGTCAGGTGGGCGCCGTTTCCCGGCTGCAGGATCCCTGGCAGCCGGCTCTGCTGGACCTCGTCGCGCTGTCGGCCGATGCGGCCAGAGCCGAAGGCAAGAGCTGTGGCGTCTGTGGTGAGGCCGCTGCGGACCCGCTGCTCGCCTGTGTGCTGACAGGTCTGGGAGTCACCTCGCTCTCGATGGGTGCCGCTTCCATTGCCTACGTGCGCGCGACGCTGGCGAAGCACACGCTCGCGCAGTGCGAACGTGCGGCTTCCGCGGCGCGCGGCTGACTCCGCCGAAGAGGCGCGGGTCGCGGCGCAGGCGGTGCTCTCGGGCGAGTAGCCCGTCAGGCATGTGGCTGTTTGAAGGGTTCCCGCCGGTCAGGCGGGAACCCTTCGGTCTGTCAGTGGTGGGCATCGGGTTCATCCGCGCCGATGTCGAAGCCCGCGCAGTACTCGACGCCCGGCTCCGGGGAAACCGGTTCGCCGGTGTCCGCGTCCGTGCAGTAGGCGCTGAAGACCTCGCCCGCGCTGAGCGGGAGGAGGCCGCCCTGTGAGGCGCCAGCCGTGGACCCGGTCCGGGACGCCCGGTTTGCTGGTGCGGAGCACTACTCCCCGTGGGCCTCGAGTGCGATTCCCACCGCGAGGACAGTGGCGAACTCGGCCCCTCCGCCGTTTCGAGACGGGCCGGGCCGTCGGTATCCCGTTCTGTGCGGAGTACGGCGAGGAGCTGCTCGCTCTCGGTAGGAGTGCTGCAGACGAGGTGGTGGGTCCCCGGTCCTGTCGTCTCCAGGATCCGCATCAGCAGGTGCGAGGCCCGGTCGAAGGCGGCGCGGCCGATGTCCTGACCGCAGTCCGCGCATGAGCCGAGGTCGGCCAGGAGGAGCGTGGCGTACTCCCATGTCGCCCTGCGCACCACGTGCGAGACGAGAAGGGGATCAGCGTGTCGATCGGTTGTCCTGTGTACGCGACGGTGGCGCCGACCGCAGCAGCCTCGGCGGTGAAACGGCTACGGCTCGTCCGGGCGTCGGGGTCGAGGATGATTCGGCGCAGAACTCCGCGTAGTCCTCCGGGTCGAAAAGGACCACCGTGCTGTGCATGCCCTGCGAAGCGAGCGTTTTGAGCAGGCCTTCGACCTCCTGGAGATAGGTGGTGTGGTCGTCGAAGGTGAAGCTGCGATAGCGCCGCATGGCCGCGAAGTCCTCTGCATCGACCAGGAGGCCGATGGTGCTGGGTGCTTCGCGGCGCAGTGCCCGTCGCATGGATGTCCCGAACCGTGAACCGGCCCGCCCGGGCTGCCGGTGTGCCTGGTGCGCTTGGTGTGCGCCATGAGTCCCCTGTGCACTGTCGATCAATACTCACTCAGAGTAAGTACGGGGACTGACAGTGACGCCGGTCAGCGGCGCTCGCGGGCGAGATCCTCGTAGAAGTGGAGGAGTTCGAGGTTGTCGATGGAGCCCGGATTGACCGCCTTGGTGAGAGCGGTGCCCTGGAGGAGACGCTTGACCGGGACCTCGATTCGCTTGCCGGTGAGGGTGTGCGGAATGCCGGGGACCTCGATGACCTCGTCCGGTACATGGCGTGGAGAGGTTCTCGCGGATCGTTCGCTTGATGCTGTCGCGGAGTCCGTCGTCGAGGGTGGCGCCTTCCGCGAGGTGGACGAAGAGCGGCATCCAGTAGCCCCGTCCGGTTCCTCCAGGCCGATGACGAGCGATTCGCGGATCTCCGGGAGGCGCTCGACGGCTTCGTAGATGTCGGCGGATCCCATCCGTACCCCTGCCGGTTCAGGGTGGAGTCCGAGCGGCCGTGGATGATGACCGAGCCGTGGCCGGTGAGTGTGATCCAGTCCCCGTGGCGCCAGACTCCGGGGTACATGTCGAAGTAGCTGTCGTGATAGCGGCTGCCGTCGGGATCGTTCCAGAAGCGGATCGGCATGGAGGGCAGCGGGTTGGTGACGACGAGTTCGCCGACTTCTCCGATGAGCGGTTCTCCCGCGGCGTCCCAGGACTGCAGATCCGTGCCGAGACAGGGTGCCTGCAGTTCACCGATGTACACGGGAAGGGTGGGTACCGCACCGGCGAAGCAGCTGCAGACGTCCGTGCCACCGCTGACGGAGGCGGTCCACAGGTCCTGCGCGACTTCGTCGTGGAGCCAGCGGAAACCGTCGGGCGGCAGCGGGGAACCGGTGGTGGCCACGCACTGGACCCGGAGAGGTCGAAGTCGCGGCCCGGGTGGATGCCGGCCTTGCGGCAGGCCATGACGTACGCGGCCGAGGTCCCGAAGAGCGTGGCTCCGGTCTGTTCGGCCACCCGCCACTGGGCGCTGACGTCCGGGTAGCCGGGGCTGCCGTCGTACAGCACGACGGTGGTGCCGGTGAGCAGGCCGGAGACGAGGAAGTTCCACATCATCCAGCCGGTGGACGTGTACCAGAAGAAGCGGTCATCGGGGCCGAGGTCGCAGTGCAGGCCGATCTGCTTGAAGTGTTCGAGGAGGATGCCCCCTGGGACTGGACGATCGCCTTCGGGAGTCCGGTGGTGCCTGAGGAGTACAGCACCCACAGCGGATGGTCGAAGGGGACCTGCTCGAAGACCGGCTCGGTGTCGGCGGAGGTGAGGGCGGACCATTCAAGGGCGCCTTCGGGTGCCTGGGTGCCCAGGAGCGGAATGTGGACGACCGCGCGCAGGGTGGGCAGTTCGCTGCGGAGTTCGGCGACCGTGTCGGTGCGGTCGTGTTCCTTGCCGCCGTAGCGGTAGCCGTCGACGGCGAACAGGACGACCGGTTCGACCTGTTGGAAGCGGTCGAGGACACCGCGTGCGCCGAAGTCGGGGCGCACGATGTCCATACTCCGCCGACGGCGGCGGTGGCGAGGAAGGCCACGACGGCCTGCGGGATGTTGGGGAGGTAGCCGCTGACGCGGTCCCCGGAGTTACACCGAGGGCGCGGAGCTCGGCTGCGAGTGAGCCCACCTGGCGGCGGAGTGCGGCCCAGCTCACCGGGATCTGGGTGTGTCTCGTCTACGTGGATCAGGGCCGGGCATCCGCCCGAAGCGTGTCCTGTGCGGTGCGCAGGGCGTGTTCGGCGTAGTTGAGGGTGGAGCCGGGGAACCACTGGGCACCGGGCATGGTTCGGTTGCCGATGACGCTCTCGTACGGTGTGGAGAACCTGACGTCGAACCAGTCGGCGACCGCCTGCCAGAAGGTGTCGAGCTCGTCGACCGACCAGCGGTGCAGCGCGGCGTAGCCACCGTCGGCAGGAGCTCCGTACCGCTCGGCCGCCCAGCTCTGGAAGCGGGTGACGGCTGCGGCCGCGATGCGGTCCGGGCCGGGCTGCCACAGGGGCTTCGTCGGCTGCTGAGGTCATGGGGCGGCTCCCTGGTTCCACGGGTACGCGGGTGTGCGTGTCGCGCGCACGGGCTGGGTGTGCGCGTGAGCGGCTTTCACGGACGATGCCATGTGATCGTCTTTCGCACCAGAGTCCCCGCCATCGTCCCTCGCCTGCTGTGTGGCCGTGGAGCAGATGAACGGAAGCTGAACGGGGCCTGTTCCTGACCGGGCGGGTGGCAGGGTGAGCTGCATGAACGGTCATGACCTGGTGCGCTCGCTGAAGATGGTCGGTTCGGTGCAGGGATGCGTACGGTGCGCTCCACGCTTCGGCGCCGGCGCGCGGATGCGCGGGCGCTGCCTGCTCGCGGTGCGGAGCGGGCGCGAGTGCCGGGCTGGTGGTGGGAGCGGAGCCGGGGCCCGGTGGCGGTGTCGTGAGGTTCGCCCGTTCGCAGCTGCGGGTGCGCGTGGCAGTGGGCGGTGCGGTGTTCTGGTCCTGGGACGGTGCGGAGCCGACGCCGTCGTACGCACTGCCGGGTGCCACTCCCGAGGCCGACCCGCGCGCCCGGCTCGAGCCGGGCCAGGACGGTGGCTGGCAGGTGGTCTCCCAGCGGCTGACGGTGGTGGTGTCGCGGCACGGGGCGGTGGAGCTGCGTACACCCGGCGGGTGGTGCTCCGCAGGAGCTGCCGCCGCGCTGGTGGGAGCCGGTGGCGGGCGGCTCGGCGCGGTGGGTGCAGCGGTCCGAGGTTCCGGCCGACGCACGGTTCTTTGACTCGGCGGGCGGGCCGGAGGTCCACGGCTGCGTGATGGTGTGTACCGGCTGTGGAACACCGATCCGGGCGGTCGTTTCGGTCCGGGGACGACCCGCTGTATCTGACGATGCCGGTGCAGCTGGTGGTCGCCGACGCCGGGACGCATCTTGCCTTCCACGACAACACCTGGGCGGGCCGGGTGACGCTTCGTGAGGGCGAGGAGGGTGCGGGATCCGGGCACGATCTGCCGGGTGCCTGCGAGGTGCGGATGGAGGGAGGGCCGCTTCGCTGCTGGGTGGTTGCCGGGACGCCCGCCCGGGTGCTGCAGGGCTGGACGGCGCTGACCGGGGCGCCCGCGCTGCCGCCCGCGTGGGCTCTGGGCGCGCAGCATGCCCGGTGGGGGTTCGGCAGTTATCACGAGGTACGGCGGATCGTCGCGGGTACCGGGAGCGGGGCTGCCGCTGTCCGTGCTGCACCTGGACATCGATCATTTCGACGCGCATCAGGTGTTCAGCGTCGACCGTGAACGGTTTCCCGATCTGCCCCGGCTGGCGAAGGAGTTGGGTGAGGAAGGGTCCGGCTGGTGTCGATCGTCGATCCGGCGGTGCGGGCGGAGCCGGGTAACGCCGTGTTCGACAGCGGCGGGAGGTGGGGCGGCCGGTGCGTACGTCCGGGACGCGCAGGGGCAGCCGGTGCTCGGGGAGACGTGGCCGGGTGAGTGCGTCTACCCGGACTTCACCGATCCGCAGGTGCGGGAGTGGTGGGGAACGCTGTACGAGGAGCGGCTGGCGCAGGGCTTCTCCGGCGTGTGGCACGACATGAACGAGCCGGTGGCGTTCGCCGCGTTCGGGGATCCGACGCTTCCGCGGTCGGCCCGGCATTCGCTGGAGGGCTTCGGTGGTGATCATCGTGAGGCACACAATGTGTACGGGCTGGCCATGGCGCGGGCCGGTTATGAGGGCTGCGCAGGCTGCGGCCGCAGGAGCGGCCCTTCCTGTTCTCGCGTTCCGGCTGGGCGGGGATGCAGCGTTACGGGGCACCTGGTCCGGTGATGTGGCGACGGGTGGCCGGGGCTGCGGGCCTCGCTGGCCCTCGTGCTCGGTCTCGGGCTGTGCGGGTGCCGTATTCGGGGCCGGACGTGGGCGGGTTCGACGGGTCGCCGTCGCCCGAGCTGTATCTGCGCTGGTTCCAGCTGGGTGCCTATCTGCCGTTGTTCCGTACGCATGCGGCTATCGACGCGGGCGGCGGGAGCCGTGGAGTTCGGTCCTTCGGTGCTGGAGCACGCGAAGGCGGCGCTGCTGGAGCGGGATCGGCTGCACCCGTATTTCGTGACACTGGCGCAGCTGGCCTGGCTGACCGGCGCCCCGTATGTGCGGCCGTTGTGGTGGGCGCTCCGGTGATCGCGCCCTGCGGGAGTGCGAGGACGCGTTCTTGCTGGGCGATGCGCTGCTGGTGGCGCCGGTGCTGGGGCGGGTGCCACCAGTCGGCCGGTGCGGCTGCCGCGGGGCGTTGGTACGACACCGCTACCGGCAGGGCGTACGAGGGGCCAGGGAGCGTCGTGGTCGATACGCCGTTGTCACGCATCCCGGTGCTGGCGCGCGCCGGTGCGGTGATTCCGGTGCGGGGAGCGGACGAGCGGCTCGAGCTGGAGGTCTGGGCTCCGGCTGCGGGCGCAGCGGGCGTGGGCTCGTGGTCCGGGACGCGGGAGACGGATGGGAGCGGGCGGAGGTCGAGCGGTATTCGTCGCGGCTGGCCGATGGGCGTGTGGTGGTCGAGCGGGTAGGTGAGGAGGGGCCGGTGCCGTATCCGGTTCGGGTGCGGGGGCCGAAGGCGAGGGCGGTGCCGGTCGGCCGTAGCGGCCGGCGGACCAGGAGCGCCTGGCCTGGGAGTGCGGGGCCTGGGAGTGCGGGGCTTCCCCTCAGTGCCCCGAAGCTGATAGACGATGTGCCCATGACAGGAATCGTTACCGCTCTCCGCGCTCTGGCAGCCACTGCCGCCACTCTGCTCGCCGTAACCGCCGCTGCCCCGGTGGCGCAGGCCAGGCCCGAACCGAAGGCTCCAGGGGAGTTCGTCGCACTGCGCTCCGTCGATCGGACGATCATCCAGGAGATGCGGTACACGACCGCCCACAACTTCATGGGCGAGCCGGTCGACGGCTACCGGCAGCCCTCTGCATCCTGACCCGGCCCGCGGCCCTCGCGCTGCACACGGCACAGACCCGGCTGCTGCGGCAGGGCTACTCGCTCAAGGTGTACGACTGCTACCGGCCACAGCGTGCGGTGGACCACTTCGTACGCTGGGCCAAGGATCTCGGTGATCAGACCATGAAGGACGAGTTCTACCCGCTGGTGGACAAGTCGCGCCTGTTCGAGGACGGTTACATCGCGGAGAAGTCCGGCCACAGCCGGGGCAGCACGGTCGACCTGACGGTGGTGAAACTGCCTGCCGCGCCGACCAGGCCGTACCTGCCCGGTGAGAGGCTGTCCAACTGCTTCGCGCCTCAGGGCGAGCGGTTCCCCGACAACTCGGTGGACATGGGCACGGGGTACGACTGTTTCGACACCCAGTCGCATACGGACGACCCGCGGGTACAGGGGTTCAGCGCGCCAACCGGCAGTTCCTCAAGGAGACACTCACCGGCCTCGGCTTCGTGAACCTGGCCGAGGAGTGGTGGCATTACACCTATAAGCCGGAGCTCTTCCCGGACACCTATTTCGACTTCCCGGTTGCCCGGCGGTCCGTCGCCGGGCACTGAGGCCCGACGCTGCCCCAGCGGCACGACAGGCGACCGGGACCACCCCGTGGGCTCCGGCCGCCCGTTCTCCTCTCGGACGCGCAACCGCCGTATCCGGTTGCCGTGCGAGCCGTTACGGTGCCCCTATGTCGCAGCAGACTTTCGATACGTACGAGGAATTCTGGCCCTACTACGTCGCGATGCACTCCAGGGCGGCGACCCGGTGGCTCCATCTGGCGGGAACGCTGACGGGTCTCGCGATCGCCGCCTACGGGCTCGCCCGCGGCCGGAAGCGTTACGCGGCGGCACTGCCGCTGATCGGGTACGGGACCGCCTGGCCGGCGCACTTCCTGATCGAGAAGAACAATCCGGCCACGTTCGGGCATCCGGCGTGGTCGCTGCGCGGCGATGTGCAGATGATCCGGATGATGCTCGCGGGCCGGGACGAGGAGCTGGCCGAGACCGCTGCCGGCTGGCTCGCGGAGAACAGCTGACCGCCTGTTCCACAGCGTTGACGCGACTTCACCTCCGGTGAAGACTCGGCCCTGCCCGCCGGCACGGCCCGTACCCCGGTCGGCGGGGTACGGGCCGTGTTCCGCTGCCTTCCCGCGGTTCTCAGGTCGTGGCGGGTTCCCGCAGGCGGTCGGCCCGGACCATCGCATGCTCGACGACCGCGACCAGTACATCGCGTACGGAGGACCGGTCGCGTGCGTCGCACTGCAGCACCGGCACCTCCGGGTCGAGATCGAGCGCCGCCTGCACCGTCTCGGCGGGAACTGCCCGGCCCCGTCGAACCGGTTGACGGCGACGGTGAACGGGATCCCCTGCGCTCGAAGTAGTCGACCGCCGCGAAGCAGTCCTCCAGCCGCCGGGTGTCCGCGAGGACGATCGCGCCCAGCGCCCCTGGGCCAGCTCGTCCCACAGGAACCAGAACCGGTCCTGCCCCGGTGTGCCGAACAGATAGAGCACCAGGTCCTCGCGCAGAGTTATCCGCCCGAAGTCCATGGCCACCGTCGTGGTGTTCTTGCCCTCCACACCTGCGAGGTCGTCGACGGGACGGCCGGCCTCGCTCAGTCTCTCCTCCGTGCGCAGCGGCTTGATCTCGCTGACCGCACCTACCAGGGTCGTCTTGCCCACACCGAAGCCACCCGCCACCAGGATCTTCAGGGTGACGGGCTCAACGGGCCGCTTTCTGCGGCTAGAGCGCCCGAAGGCCATTGATCACCTCGCGGAGAATGTTCACGTCCGGCAGCTCGGCCGGCGGAACGGGACGGGTGACATGAACCAGTTCGTCCTCGACGAGATCTCCGACCAGCACCCGGACAACCCCTACGGGGATGTCCAGGCCGGCTGCGAGCTCGGCGATCGACTGGGGCATGTCGCTGCATAGTTCGACGATCTCCACGTGCTCCGGGAGAGCGTCTGGTCCCGGCCGGGATCGTCGGCCGCCGGTTCGGGGATGACGATCGCGATCAGGTCGAGAAGATGGCGGGACGCGCTGCTGGTGCGTCCCCGGGTCATGGCATACGGACGGACCACCGGACCTGCGTCGGCGTCATACCAACGCGAGGGTCCGGAGCCGGTACGGGCGGCGGCCGGGGACCCGGAGACCGTGCCCCGGGCGGAGTCAGCGCTCATGCCGTCCCTCACCCTCCGGCGGGCAGACCGGTTGCGCGTGGGGCGTTGGCCAGATGGATCCCCACGCGTTTGACCATCAGCGTCATCTCGTACGCCACTTGGCCGACGTCGGAGTCGGCGTCGGCCAGGACGGCGAGGCAGCTGCCGTCGCCGGCTGCGGTGACGAACAGGAAGGCCTCGTCGAGCTCGACGACGGTCTGGCGGACCCGGCCCGCGTCGAAGTGGCGGCCCACGCCCTTGGCCAGGCTGTGGAAGCCGGAGGCCACCGCCGCCAGATGCTCGCTGTCCTCCCGGGTCAGGTCCTGGGACGTTCCGGTGGCGAGACCGTCGCTGGAGAGCACCAGCGCCTTGCGGATGCTGGCGACTCGCTCGACGAGTTCATCGAGCAGCCAGTTGAGTTCGCCCGAGCTCTGGCGTGAGGCGTTGTGTGCTGCGGCGTTCGGTGCGGTCATCGGCCGTCCCCTCCCGGAGTGGTTCCTTGTGCTGTATCGCCGGGGCCGGTCACGTCCTCGGCGTTCTGCCGACGGCCGCGCTGCCAGCCGTTTTGAAGCGAAGCCATGCGATTGCGTACTTCGTCCGCGTCACGTTCGAGGTCGTCGACGGTGTCCGCGGAATCCTGGCCGGGGTCCGGCCCGTGGAGTCCTCCCGAAGCTGGTGGGCGAGGCTGGCCTGGCGGACCCTGCGGGGCAGGCCGCCCACTGTCTCCCGTGCGGGAGACGGCACGGCCGTGCCGGAGGGGTTCCGGACGGGACGCCGTCGGAAGGGCGCCCGACTCGGAGTCCTGGTGGGCGCCGGGGGCGTCGGGGTCCTGATGCGCGGGGTGGGCGCGGCCTGCCTCGTCGACACGCCGTCCCCGGTCGGTGACCAACGTCGGCGCCTTGCGTCGGCGGGGCAGTGGAACGGCCCGCAGGGCGCATCGGGTGGATATCGGCCGCACGTTCGCCGCCCTGGTCCACGGCCTGCTGATGCTGTTCACGCTCCGTGCCCCGGTGCAGGTCGCGGGCCCGGAATATGCCCCTCGTTCGCTCTCGGTGTCCTCGAGGTCGGACACCCCGTCCAGTACGGGGCCGAGCGCCGGGTCCAGGGCCGGGTCCGGAGTCCGGTCCCGCGATGGATCGTTTCCGAAGTCCAGTGCGCCGACCGGGCCTTCGAGCTCGACCGGGCCGTCGAGGGCCGCCGGGCCGTCGAGGCCGGCGGGAACCGGGAGAGGACCGAGGGCCTGCTCCCGCCCCTGCCGCCGTCCGCGTCGGGGCTGTCCGCCAGGCCGTCCCTGCGGGCCTTGTTGCTGCCGGGCACACTACTGCTGATCGCCTTCTCGGCCCGGCGGTCGAGCCGGAAGCCGGTGCCGTGGGTGTCGGGGCATCGGTGAGCAACGGGGCCGGGATGAAGACGACCGCGGTCGTCCCTCCGTACGGGAGATCTGCAGCGACACACGGACGTTCTGGCGCTGGGCCAGCCGGCTGACGACGAAGAGGCCGAGCCTGTCGGTGTCGGAGAGCTCGAAGTCGGGTGTCTCGGCAAGCCTCAGGTTGGCGTCCAGGAGGACCTCGGGGTCATGCCGAGTCCGCGGTCGTGGATTTCGAGGGTGAAGCCGTTGGCGACGCGTTCGCCGTGCACCTGGACCGCGGTGTGCGGGGTGAGAACACGGTCGCGTTCTCAAGGAGTTCGGCGATGAGGTGAGTGAGGTCGGCAACGGCGGGGCCGCCCACGCCGATCCGGGGCAGCCGCCGGACCTCGATCCGCTCGTAGTCCTCCACCTCTGCGACCGCCGCTCGCACCACGTCCATCAGCTGGATGGGCTTGCGCCACTGCCGGGACGGGGCGGCCCCGGACAGGATCACGAGGCCTTCCGCGTGGCGCCGCATACGGGTGGTGAGGTGGTCCAGGCGGAAGAGGTCGGCGAGCTCGTCGCTGTTCTCGGTGCGGCGCTCCATGGTGTCCAGGAGCGTCAGCTGGCGGTGCAGGAGGACCTGGTTGCGCCGGGCGAGGTTGACGAAGACCTCGGAGACGCCTCGGCGCATGTCCGCCTGTTTCACGGCGGCTTCGACCGCGGCCCGCTGAAGGGTGTTGAGTGCCTGGCCGACCTGGCCGATCTCGTCGCGTTCGTACTGGAGGTGCGGGGCCTCGGTCTCGACGTCGACCTGTTCGCCCCGGCCAGCCTGCGCATCACGCTGGGCAGTCGCACACCGGAGACCTCGTGGGCGTCCTTGCGCAGCCGCGAGAGGTCGCGAATGAGCTCACGGCCGACGCGCACGGAGACGAAGACGGAGACGAGCAGGGCGAGGAATCCGAGGACACCCGCGATTCCCGCCTGGATCAGGACCCGGTAGCCGGCCGGCTCGGCGCGGTCCTGGAAGCGGTTGGCCATCTCGGTGGAGTCGTTGGCCAGCCGGTCCAGTACCGGCACAGCCACCTCCTGCCAGCGTTCGGCATCGACGGTGCCCGGCTTCTTGAACGGTCCCGCTTCGATGAGCGTGCGCTCGGCCGTCCGCAGCGGCTCGGTGTCCGGACTGCCCCAGTACTGTTCGACGCGTCGGCGCTCCGATACGGGCAGCAGCTCCAGGTTGACCTCGTAGAGCAGCTCGCGGCCGGCGGCGAGATCGGAGACCTCGCGCAGATCAGGTGCGGTGAGCCGTCCCGCGATCAGTCCGGACGTGATCAGCGCGTCCTGGCGCGAGAGCATTTCGCGTGCCCGGGAGACCCCGACGATGGCCCTTACCTGCTTGTCCATCGATACGTTCTCCATCGTGCGGAGACCGTTCAGGAAGCGGTAGCAGGGGTCGACGAGCCCGTTGTAGAAGGCCATGGCGCGGGCCCGGTCGATGGTGCGCTTCTCCACCGACTGACGCAGGGCGTCCAGGCCGTCGATCTCGCTGAGGATCGAGTCGAGCTGGGTCTCGGCTTCGGCGCTGAGCGAATCGCGGATGTCCTTCTGCCGTGCGCTGTTCCTCACCTCGACGACGGTCCGGTCGGTCGCGGCACGCTGCCGGCGCAGCAGGGCAGGGCATCGGAGGCCCGGGGTCGGCAAGGAACACGAGTGTCTGCCGGCGTTCGCCCTGGACGGCCCGGACAGTGTCTTCGAGAGGATCGCCGACCTTCTCCACGACGGCACTAGCACCCATCAGTTCACTGGCTTCGCGGCCGGTGACGTAGGTGGCGAAGACCCACAGTCCGGTGAGGGAGACAAGCGGCACCAGGAGCAACGCCACGATCTTCCTGCGGATGGACTTCCCGCGAAAGCGCATGGCCTCCCCTGCTCGACCCCGCAGTGCGGAGGTGGTTGTGTCGGTGTTGAGTCGGTGGTCCGTGAGCGGTCCGTCAACAAACGGCGCGAGCCTACTACTGACACCCTGACAACTCGAAGGCGTGTCCGGACGATTTTCAGCCGACGTCCCGTGCGTTGATCATGGGTTGTCCCGGTATTCCCGGAGATGGAAAACGCGAACGTGCCAGAAGATGCCTGGCAGAGCGCCATATATCCGCACCGGGCAGTTGGCTGGAATTATTCGTTCCGTGATGTTCCTTAGCCGGCCGAGCATTTTCCGGGAATCTTCCCAGCCGGTCATTCGTCCATCTGTACGGGGTATACGACACGACGGGGCAGGACAGCCGGCTCCGTCGGCGTAGAACAGGCGCAGGCCGGGCAGCCACCCTGAAGTCGGACAGTGGTGGGGAGTTGAAGGTCCTGGACACGGAAGAACGTCGCAGCGCAGCCTCGTCGGCTGCGTCCTCGACGACAGCACCGCCGGGCAGAGTACATATCCCGAGGCAGCTGTGGGTGGAGGAACCCGCGGTACGGCGACGGATGCCGGACCCGGTGAGGACGGCCGCCGTGCGTGCCGTCCTGATCACGTCGCTGACCATCATTCAGGCCATGGTGGCCTTCCTGAGCACGCTTGCGGGGTCCTGGCTCGCCTTCCCGATGGTGCTCAGCGGTGTGGGCAGCACGGTGGTCGCGACCTGGTCGGTACTGGATGTGTGGGTGACGCGGCAGGTCTGGAACCAGCGCAACGGCGTGGTGTCCGTGCCCAGCAGCACGGCACGGCAGATACGCCGCGAGCGGCGCCGGGCCCGGCGAGCGGCCAGGACGGCGGCCCGGGAGGCCGGCCCGATACGGGCCGGCGCACAGGCGGCCTTTCACAGGCCTGACCGGTCTGTGCTCCGGCGGATGACCGTTCGGGCGGGCGCACCCGCGTCGCCTGTGCCGACGGCTGCTCCTACGACTCCGCGGGCGGCGGCTGTTGCCGCACGGCAGGCCCTCCGGTCAGGGCGTCGGGCGCCACCGCGGACCGCTTGAACATGCGGGTTGCCGTGATCTCCCGTGGACGGTCTCGCTGTCCGGTTCCTGCTGCGGCAGCCCCGGCCGCAGATGCTCCTCCACGCTGATGTACTTCAGCCCCGCCCGCAGGTCTGCGTCGTTGCGGAGCCTGATGACCAGAGGGAACTCGGCGAGAGCCGTGGTATCGAAGAGCCCGGTCGTATAGAGCAGCTGGACCCCAAGGCGTCCGACACCGCGCGCTGCAGTTCAAGGAGATACGTAGCGTTGGCGCGCCCGATGGGGTTGTCCAGGAACAGCGTCCCGGCATGCCGGTGACGGTCGCGGCCCTGGTCGTTGCTGCGCAGCGCCGCCATCGTGCAGTACAGGGCGATCGCGGCGGTGAGCAGCTGTCCGCCGGAGAAGACATCGCCCATCTGCCCGACCGGGACCCGCTCGGCGCGGAGCACCGCGTCCGGCTTGAGGATCTCCACGGCGATGCCCTTGGGCCGCAGTGCCGCCCCTACCCTCGCAGCAGCAGGGACATGCCGTCCCTGCGCAGGTCGGAGTTCTTCTTGAGGGCGGCGTGCGTGGCCTCGTCGATGACCTCGCCGAGGCGTTCTGCGAGTGTGGCCTGGTCGGGTTCCTCGAAGCGGATCCGGAGGAATTCCTGGCCGGACCACTCTCCCAGCCCCTCGGGAAGCCGGGAGAGCCGCTGAGCGGAGCGCAGGGTGGTGAGCGCGGACTCCACCAGGCCGCGGAGCCGGTCGACGATCGAGTCGCGGTTGCGCTCCAGCTGCACCAGCTCGTCGGTGAGGACGCGCAGCCGAGGGGCGAAGGCGACGGCCCACTTCTCCGCGTGCTCGGGCAGGGATGCGGCAGGCAGCTCGCGGATCTGCTGACGGGCCGGGGTACGGACCTGTTCGTAGCGGGTGGAGTTGGCGTGCCGTACGAGCACATCGCTCGCTTCCCGTACGGAGCTCTCGGCCGCCGACAGATCGGCGGCGCAGCCACGCAGTGAGCGCCGGGCCTCGGCGGCAGACGCTCTGGCCTCCTCGAAACTTCCGGGATACGGGTCGGTGCTCTCGGTCCCGTCCTCGGTGCCGTGGTCCCTGAGCAGGTCGCGCAGGAGGGCGGCGGTCTCCTCGAAACCGCCCGCCGAGTCCTCGGCCCTGCGGTGGGTGTGGAGCAGCTCGGCGTGGGCGGCGCGTGCGGTGTCCAGCGAGCCGGTGGCGGTGGCCAGTTCGGCTGTGGCCGTCCGGAGCAGCACCTGGGCCTGTTCCGCGTCGGCGGGGACCAGGCCGGCGGCAAGCTCGGTGTGTTGACGTTCGTCGGCGACCGGGGCCAGGCGCTCTGCCTCGCCGCGCAGCCGGCCCAGCTGCTCGCTGGCCGTGGAGGCCCGCGACTCCAGAAGCTGGACCAGGGATTCCGCACGGGCTGCCGCTGCCTGCCTGGAAGGGCCGTCGGCGCCGTCCGTGCCTTCGAGGAGCTGGGCGGCTCGGGTGCGTACCTTGTTCGTGAGGCGGTCGAGCTCGGTGAGGGCGGCGCCTCGTCGCTCTCGGCGCGGGTCTGTTCGGCCCGCAGGTCGGCGCCGACGCCCACCTTCTCGTACAGCTGGGACGCCGCACGGTATGCCTCGCGCAGGGCGGGCAGCGAGGTGCGTGCGCTGTCGGCGGCAGGTTCCGGGAGGATCTCCGGAGCGCCGGCGATTTCGGCGCGTTCGGCTCGCAGTGCCCTGGCTGTACGGCGGGCGTCATCAGCGGCACGCTGGGCGGCCCTGCGGTCCTCGTCCGCGGCACGTGCCCGGTCCAGGCAGACGGTGGCACGGGCCTCGGACTCGGCTGCCTCCTCCGTCAGCTCCCGCAGCCGTGCCTGCCAGCCCGCCCGTTCGCGCAGCCGGAAGGCGAGTCCGGCCAGTGCATCGGCGGCGCGGCGGGCGCGCTGGGCAGCTTCCTGGCGTTCGTCGCGGACGCGGGCGGCGTCGGCGGCGGCCTCATCCGCCTCGGCGCGGACGGAGCGGGCCTCGGCGAGCTCGGCCTCGGCGCCCTGCGCGCAGACCGGGCCGTGCGGGCCGCTTCGGCGAGCTCGGCCAGCGTGCCGGGCGGGCAGTCGGAGCGCCAGGAGCCGATGCGGGCGGCGAGGGAGCGGTCGCCCGTGAGGCGGGCCGCCAGAGTCCGGATGTCCTCGTCACGGGCAGTGGCCCTGGTCCTGAGTGCCTGGCGTTCCTCGTCGGCGGCGTGCTCGTCGTGCATCGCGGGGTTCGGCGGGACCAGGAACACCCGTCGCCCGCCCCGCCGCCGTCCAGGGCCGGGACGGGGGCGAGCGCGGCCGTGGTGCCGACGGCCACGGCCGAGCGGGCAACAGGGCGGCGCCGGCCAGGAGCTCGCGGGCTCGGGCGTGCGAGTCGGGATCGGTGATGACGACGCCGTCGACGAGCTCGGGCGTGCGGTGAGCACGGCGGCATGGTCGGCGGGTCGACGGCCTGGGCGAGGTAGCGCCAGCCGGGCAGTGCCGGGATGCCGTGCTCACCGAGGTATTCGACGGTGGTCAGCACATCGGGTCCGGGCGGCAGCAGCCCGCCGTCGCCGAGCGCGCCGAGGATGCGTGAGTCGTCGGCTGCCCCGGTGCGCAGGTCGAAGAGCCTGCGTTCGGCAGAGGCGACGCTCTGGTCGAGGAGCTCGCGCAACTGGTCGGCTGCGGCGTCGAACTCCTCGACGGCAAGGCCGTGTTCAGCGGGTCGGGCCGGCCGGCGACGGCGGTCGGCCGGCCGGCCGGGCTGGTGCCGGGGTGGTGCCGTCTCCCGGATCCGGCCTGCCGTCCCGGTGTGCGGAGCCATGCGGCCCGTCCGCCTCCGGTCCGGCACTCCGGCCCGCGGCGCCCTGCCTGGCCTGGGCACGCCGGTGCCCCGGTGCGGACGGCATACCGAGCAGGTCTGCGAGGCGGTGGTCGGTGGCGATGGACTCGGCGGCCCGGTGCTCGGCCTCGTAGGACTGTTCGGCCGACTGTGCACCGTCGGCGGCGCGGGCCGCTGCGAGCTCGGCGCGGCTCTCCGCCGCCGCGGCTTCCTGGCCTGTTCGGCTGTCGACCCGGCGGCTTCCTGGCGGTGTCCCAGGCTGCGACGGCCGACTGTTCCGCGTCGCTCGCGGCGAGAGCCGCGCGTGCCGGGTCTGCGTCCGGGCGGTGTTGTCGAGCCATCCGGCCCGTACCGCCTCGGCGGTCTCCTGCTCGACCTCGGCCAGCCGCTGGCGCAGGTGTCCGGCCTCGCTGCGGGCGCGCTGGGCCTCGGTGGCCGCGGTGGTGGCGTCGCGGTGGGCCGTCTCGCCGACGGACTGCAGGTTGTCGGAGCGCTCCTCCTCCCGTTGGCCACGCCCTCGCCGGCCTCTGCCGCGGTGTGCAGTGCGCGTACGAGATCGGCGGCGGCCGTGGCGCGCGCGGCGAGGGCCGGGCGGCGTCACGCTCGGCCTCACGGATGGCCACGGCCACGCGCGCGGAGCGGTCGGCGGCCGCGCGGTGGCGCAGGACCGCTTCGGCGGCCTGCCATGCGGAGTGCAGTGTCCGTGCGTCGCCCAGTTCACGGCGTTGGGCCGCAGCCCCTTCTCGGCTGCGGTCAGGGCCAGTGAGGCGTGCCGGTAGGCCAGCTCGGCGGCGATCAGGGCGCGGCGTCCGCGGACCGCCTCGGCTTCGGTGACGGTGTGGGCGGCGCCAGTGACCTGGTGGGCGAGCTCCGCGGTGCGGCCTCGTTCCTCTGCGGCGCGGGCGGAGAGTCTGCGGGCGAGGGTACGGGTGCGGCGTTCGGAACCGGCGTGAACGTCACGGCTTCGGGACCGGGTGGCGGTGGCCTCGATGATCCGGCCGAGCAGATCGACGGAACCCGCGGTGAAATCGCGCTCCGCGGTGAGCTCGGCTCGGCGGCCCAGCTTGTTCCCGAAGCCGCTGACCAGATCGGCCAGGCCGTCGGTGTCCCTGGTGTCGGTGACGGCACGCAACAGCAGGTCGGTGAAGTCGGAATCCTTCTTGACGGCGAAGAGTCCGGCGGCCTCGCCCTCGTCCGAGTTCATCTCACGCTGGTAGCGGAAGAGTTCGGGGTCGAGTCCGAGGTCGCCGAGGTGCTCGTTCCAGCGGTCGTGGATCTCTTCCCAGTGCACATCGAGGTGCTGGTAGAACTTCCCGCGTCGGTGAGGGCGTCGCGGAAGCCCTTCATGGTGCGTCGCCTGCCATGTGCGCCGGAAACTCCCTCGGCCGGCCGGCCCACGGTCGTGGCTTCCGCGACCGGGAGGCTGTCGAGGCTGAGCCCGGGGCCGGGACGGAAGGAATACCAGGCCTCGGCGAACTTTCGGGGTCGTTGGAGACCTGGCGTCCGCGCCATTCGCTGACCTTGCCGACGACCACGCACTCGCCGGTCAGGGTGTGCTGCCACTCCAGGGCGACATGGCCGCAGTCGTCGGCGAGCAAGAACTTGCGCAGCACTCCGGAGCTGGCGCCGCCCAGGGTGTTGCGGTGGCCGGGCAGCATCACCGAGAAGATCAGCTTCAGCAGGACCGATTTGCCGCCGCCGTTCTCCAGGAAGAGCACACCGGCGGGTGCCGGGCGGCGGGCGGACCGACCGGCTCGTCCTCGAAGAACTCGGCCTGGGCCGGGGCCGGATTGGGCACCGGCTTGCCGACACCGCGCAGGTCGAGCACGGTGTCGGCGTAGCGCACCGGCGGGTCCGATGGAGTAGAGGCGGACCCGGGACAACTCGTACATGGCGGCGGACTCTCGTCGGTAAAGGCAGCAGGAGGGAAGAAAGGCGTCGGAGCAGGGTCAGGTGTGGAAGGGCAGACCCGCGTCGGCGGCCAGGTCCAGATCGTCGGTGCCTGGCGGCGGCAGCAGCGTGGCCGAGCCGTCGGTGACGGGGACGACGCCGAGCTCGAGCAGCTCGGCCATGGCTGCGCTGCCTGCCATGTCGCGTACCTGGAGCTGATAGCGGGCGGTGGTGCGGTAGGCGCCGCCCGCATCGTCACCGGTGCGCTGGAGGAAGCCGGAGTCGGTGAGGAAGGCGACGGCCTTGCCGATGATGCCGGTGGTGGATCCGGACAGCCGCCTGGCGTCCTTGGTGGCTCCGGTGGCGCTGCGGCGGGCGTAGATCCGCCAGCCGGACTCGAGTCCCGGGGCTTCGGTGGCCGGGTCGGTGTTGTCGCCGTGCTCCTCGGCGCGCTCCTCCAGCCGGTGGCAGGCCTGGCGCACGAAGGCGTCCACTCCGTTGACCGTGATGCGGCCGATGTACGCGTCGTCGGCCAGGTCCTCGGGCGGGAAAGGCCAGGGCGGCGACCGCGAGGTGCGCAAGGCCGTGCAGGAACCGGTCGGCGGCGTCGGAGGAGGCTCGCCGGGCGTAGTCGCCCATGCGTACCGCGAAGACCGAGTCCTCGCCGGCGGTCACGGCCATGCCTGCCCGGGTGGAGACCTCCAGGACGATGAGCCCGAGCCCGGTGGCGACGGCGTCGGCGAGCCGGGCGAAGCCGGGCTCCTCCCGGTAGCGGCGGAGCAGGTCGGCGTACTCCGCGTCGCGCGCGGGCATCAGTTTGGGCTGGAGCCCGAAGGAGACGAGCCGCGCCGCGTCCGCGGCGTCGGCAGGCGTGACTGCGGCGGGTGCGCTCGCTTCGGCCGGCTGCGCGCTCCCGGCGACGTGGACCACGGACGGCTCGCCCCACGCGTCGGTCTGCTCGGCGTGCTGCTCGCTCACTGGAGTGGCTCCTCGGTACGGGTGCCGCGTGAAACGGGCGGCAGGGGTGGGCGGTCGTCGGCGGGTGCGGAGCGAGACACGTCACGAGGTCTCCTTCCGGTCGGCGGCCATTTCGGCCGCGTCCAGCAGGGCCATGCCCACTATCAGGTCGGCGCCGCCGAACTCCGGGTCCTGAAGCTCGCTGCCGTCGTCCACGGCGAACAGAAGCCGCCGCTCACCCTGCCGGTACGCGGTGCCGACCGGCGGGCTGGCGGCGTGCACCGCCAGCAGGGCGACGAGGTAGGGCAGCTCGGCATCCCGGAGCCTGGCCTCGGCGAGGAGACCGGAAAGTCTGCGTGGCGCGTCGTGCTCCAGGTCGAGCAGCTCCATCGCGCTCTCGAGCTGCTCCTCGCTGAATCTGCTGTCGGCGGGGTGGCGATCAGGTCGGGTTCGGGCATTTCGGCGCCCAGGTGTTCCCGTTCCGCAGGGGCATGAGCAGCATCTCGACCAGGTCGCCCACGCGTACGGAGGTGGGTGTGCGCAGTCCGGTGCCGTGGGCGAAGAACGCGTCGGTAACGCGGATGGACTCCTCGACGGGAAGGGGAAGCAGCGGTGCGACGAGCTGTCCGTACAGATCGAGGCCGGTGCGGGAAGTGGGTGCGGCGAAGGCCTGCCGGTCCTGTTCGGCGCGGAAGAGCGGCCCTGCCTCCAGGAGTCTGGACTGCAGCTGGGTGTGGCGGCGGATGCAGTCCTTGACGATGTCGACGAGCTCCGCTGCGCGCCGCTTGTGCTCGTGGTCCTCGGCCTCGTCCCGTGCCTTGCGGATGTTGGTGAGGATGGCGTTCTCGTGGCGGTAGCGGTCGGCGACGTGGTCCAGGGCCTCGGCGATCATGTCCGGGACCGTGTTGAGCCAGTCGACCGCGCGCACGTTGCGCCGGGTCGCCTCCAGGGTCCTGCGGAGCGTTTCCGCGTACTGCACGGTGCGGTAGCGGGCATGCTCGGCGGCGAGCTGCGCGTCTGCGAGGCGCCCTCGGCTGATCAGGACCTCCAGCTTCACCTCGGCTGCGATCTGCGCGCTGGTGACGTCCATGTCCAGGGCTCCGACCAGGACGTTGACAGCTTCGTCGGTGGCACGGAGGTAGACGCTGCCGCCGTAACCGGGGACTTCCTCAATGAGCTTGAAGTCGTAGTCGCGGCGGACATATACCCCGTCGGGCCCGAAGGTGCCGTAGACCGCCCGGAAGCCACGGTCCACGCTTCCGACGTTGATGAGGTTGTCCAGCACCCAACGGCCGACCCGTTCGTGCTCCGCTGCGGGCGGCCCGGGCCTGGGCCGCGATCCGCGGGAGGAGTCTGGCCACTATCTGCTCGTGGTCGGCGCCCGTGTCGAAGTCCATGTTGAGGGTGACCAGGTCGATCGCGGCGAGCGCCACTTCCGCCATCGCGTATCGCGTGTACTCACCGGCCAGATTCGCCTTGCGCACATCGAGGTCGTGCAGCGGCGCGGTGCAGGCGAGCGCGCGCAGCCTGCGCGAGAGCCCCTCATCGGCGGCGGGGCCTGGGCAGGCCGCGGCCGCACGCTGAGCTGCGGCGCAGCGTTGTCCGGGTAGGCAGGCGAAGTCACGCTGCACAGATTAGGTCCTCGCACCGACAACGGTCGAAACGGCGCAGAAGCGACCGGTCACCCGGACCCGTATCCGCCCCCGCCCGGCGTGTGCAGTACAAGTACGTCCCCGGCATCCAGCTCCGCGGTGTCGCACCCCGCAGGGTACGACCGTCCCGTCGGCCCGCTCGATGTGCTGACCGCCCAGCGCACCCGGCCCGCCGCCGGCCATGCCGTAGGGCGCCACGCGCCGGTGCCCCGACAGCAGCGCCACGGTGACCGGTTCGAGGAAACGGATCCTGCGCTCCACCCGCGGCCGCCGTGCCACCGGCCCGTCCCACCGCTGTCCGCGCGCATGGCGAAGTTCTCCAGGAGTACCGGGTAGCGCCATTCGAGGACTTCGGGGTCGGTAAGCCGGGAGTTGGTCATATGGGTCTGTACCGCGTCGGTTCCGTGGAAACCGTCCCCGGCGCCCGAGCCGCTGGCAACCGTCTCGTAGTACTGGACGCTGTCATTGCCGAATGTGAGGTTGTTCATCGTGCCGGACCCCTCCGCCTGGACGCCGAGCGCCGCGTAGAGGGCGCCGGTGACGGCCTGGGAGGTCTCCACATTGCCGGCCACGGTCGCCGCCGGATGGACGGGGACAGCATCGACCCTTCCGGGACCCGCACCTGAAGGGGTTTGAGGCAGCCGCTGTTGAGCGGGATGTCGTCGGCCACGAGAGTCCTGAAGACGTACAGGACGGCGGCCATCACCACGGATTTCGGGGCGTTGAAGTTGCCCGGCTGCTGCGGCGAGGTGCCGGTGAAATCGAGGACGGCGCTGCGCTCGGTGCGGTCCACGCTCAGCGCCACCTCGATCACCGCGCCGTTGTCGGTCTCGTAACGGCAGGAGCCGTCGCGCAGCCCGACGATGATCCGGCGCACGGATTCCTCCGCGTTGTCCTGGACGTGGCCCATATAGGCCTGCACGACATCGGTTCCGAACTGGCCGGTCATGCGACGCAGTTCGGCGATGCCCTTCTCGTTGGCCGCGATCTGGGCGCGCAGGTCGGCGAGATTGGTGTCGGGGTCGCGCGAGGGGTAGGCGGCGGTGGTGAGCAGCTCTCTGGTCCCGGCCTCGCGGAGTCTGCCGTCACGCACCAGCAGCCAGTTGTCGAACAGCACGCCCTCCTCGTGGATCGTGCGGCTGAAGGCGGGCATGGAGCCGGGGTGATACCGCCGATCTCGGCGTGATGGCCGCGCGAGGCGACCAGGAACCGCAGCCGGTTTCCGTCCCGGCACCGCCTTCGCCCGGTTCGTCGAACACCGGCGTCACGACGGTCACATCGGGCAGGTGCGTGCCGCCGTGGTACGGGTCGTTGATCGCGTACACATCGCCGGGACGCATGGTGGTGCCGTTGCGCCGCAACACCTCTTTGATGGACTCCCCATCGATCCGAGATGCACCGGAATGTGCGGGGCGTTGGCGATGAGACCACCGTCCGCGTCGAACAGCGCACAGGAGAAGTCCAGCCGCTCCTTGATGTTGACGGAATGGGCCGTGTTCTCCAGGCGTACGCCCATCTGCTCGGCGATCGACATGAAGAGGTTGTTGAACACCTCCAGCATGACCGGGTCCACCCGGGTGCCGACGGCTACGCGGGCGGGCGCGGACGCACCCGGGTCAGCAGCAGGTGTCCTGCGGGCCCGATAGCGGCCTGCCAGCCGGGGTCGATGACGGTGGTGGCGTCGTCCTCGGCGACGATGGCCGGCCCGGTCACGGTGTCCGAGGTGCCCAGCGCCTCACGCCGGTACAGCGCGGTGTCCTGCCACCGGCCCTCGGCGAACATCCGTACGGTGGCAAGCGCACGCAGCGCACCTTCCCGGGCGTCGGGTCCACCGGTTGAGGGTGTGGGGCCCGGCCGCGCCGGTGGCCTCCACCGTGACCGCCTCGACCACCAGGGGCTTGTCCGTGGTGAACCCGTAACGGGCTCGGTGGGCGGCCGTGAACTCCTCGGTCATGGCCGCGGTCGTGGCCAGAGCGACGGGAAGTCCGGCATCCGTACCGGCGTAGCGCAGGAGGACCCTCGCGCGGGTGCTGATGGAGGCGTCGGGGACGGCGTCGGCACGGAGCTCGGCCGGTGCGGCTCGCCAGCTCGTCGCAGAGTTCCCCACCCCGGCCCGGGTACCGGCGTCCAGTTCGGCCTCTACGGACTGCTCGCGCATCGCGGTGGCATCGGCGAGGCCGATGCCGTACGCGGAGAGCACCCCGGCGAGCGGCGGTACCAGGACGGTGTCGATGCCCAGTGCGTCGGCGACGGCGCAGGCGTGCTGGCCACCGGCTCCGCCGAAGCTGGTGAGGGCGTAGCGGGTGATGTCATGGCCGCGCTGGACGGAGATCTTCTTGACGGCGTTCGCCATGTTCAGCACGGCGATCTCCAGGAAGCCTGCCGCGACCTCAGCGGCGGCCGGCCGGTTCGCGGTGGCGGTCGCCACTTCAGCGGCCAGGTCGTCGAAGCGCTCGCGTACGACGTCCGCGTCGAGTGGCTGGTCGCCGTCCGGCCCGAACACGGCCGGAAAGTGGGCGGGCTGGACCCGGCCGAGCATCACATTGGCGTCGGTGACGGTGAGCGGCCCGCCGCGGCGGTAGCAGGCGGGCCCGGGGACGGCGCCCGCCGAGTCGGGGCCGACCCGGTAGCGCCTGCCGTCGAAGTGCAGGACGGACCCGCCACCGGCGGCGACGGTGTGGATGTTCATCATGGGCGCGCGCATCCGTACTCCGGCCACCTGGGTACCGAGTTCCCGCTCGAACTCGCCCGCGTAGTGGGAGACATCGGTGGAGGTGCCGCCCATGTCGAAGCCGATCACCCGGTCGTATCCGGCCTGCCCGGAGGTGCGGACCATGCCGACGACTCCCCGGCGGGCCGGAGAGCACCGCGTCCTTGCCACGGAAATGGGCGGCCTCGCGCAGTCCTCCGTTGGACTGCATGAACATCAGGCGGATCCCGCGGAGTTCACCGGCGACCTCGTCGACGTACCGGCGCAGGATCGGCGAGAGGTAGGCGTCGACGACGGTGGTGTCGCCCCGCGGCACCAGCTTGATCAACGGGCTGACCTCGTGCGAACAGCTGACCTGCGTGAAGCCGGCTTCGCGGGCTGCCTCGGCGACGGCGGTTTCGTGGTCGGGGTAGCGGTAGCCGTGCATGAGTACGACGGCGGCGCTGCGGATCCCGTCTGCCCTGGCGGCTCTCAGCTGCCCGGCCACCGCTGCGTGATCGAGGGGTGCACGATCCGGCCGTGCGCGTCGATCCGTTCCGGGACCTCGATCACCCGGTCGTACACGGTCTCGGGGAGCAGGATGTGGCGGTCGAAGAGCCGGGGCCGGTTCTGGTACGCGATCCTCAGCGCGTCCCGGAAGCCGCGGGTGATGACGAGCACGGTCGGTTCACCACGCCGCTCCAGAAGCGCGTTGGTCGCTACGGTGGTGCCCATTTTCACCCCGGCGACCCGGTCGGCCGGGACCGGTCGCCGGGGCCCAGCCCGAGCATCAGCCGGATGCCCGCGACGGCCGCGTCGCGGTAGCGGTCCGGGTCGTGCGAGAGAGCTTTCGGGAGATCAGGCGCCCGTCCGGGGCCCGGCCCACCACATCGGTAAAGGTCCCGCCACGGTCGATCCAGAATTCCCAGCGTCCGGTCATTTTCCCATTCTGACGCAGCGCAGACCTGATGTGCGGTCAGGGAACGACGCCCAGGTCCAGACACCAGTCGTTCACCCGGCCGGGACGGCCCGGTGAATGCCCGGCTGCACACTCGCCGCGCAGTACGAAGCCCAGCGCGCCACAGGTCCGGTTCGAGCCTGCGTGGTCGACGGACGGGAAGACGTACAGTCAGCGGTCGCCGTCCGACAGGGCTGGATCGTCACATGCGGCGGGGTGCCGGCAGCACGCGGTGTTCCATGGGGGCCGACTGCAGGACGCGGCACGGACAACGCGCGGGTGCAGGCGGTGTCTTGGTGGCTGTCCTGCGGACCGGCGGCCGGGGCGCGCGGTGCCATCCTGCCCCGGCGCGCCCTGACTCCGCCCGTCCCATGTCCGCACCCCTCGGGACGCGCTCTCACCTGCCGCAGGAACGCGGCCACCGCGAGCGGTCACGGAAACGCCTCAGACCGCGGGGCGTCCGGCCCGATCCTGCTGCGCACCGCCGTCTGCACCTCGGCTTCCTCCGCCGGGTCCGCGGCCAGCCGCCGCAGCCGTTCGGCAACCCTGATGTCGCCCGTCTCCGCGTGCAGCGCGGCGACCTCCGGGTGGTCTCCTCGCAGTCCCACAGGCATTCGACGGCGAAGCCGGTGGCGAAGGACGGGTCGGTCGCGGCCAGTGCGCGGGCGGCTCTCCCACGCAGATGCGAGGACGACGTCTCCCGGTAGACATGGCGCAGCACCGGGGCGGCGCAGGAGATTCCCAGCCGGCCCGCACCGTCGACCAGCGTCCACAGGAGCGGTGCGTCGGGTCCGTCCCCGTACGGCCTCGCGCAGTGCCCCAGGACGAGCGGGGCGTCCTGCGCCCGCCGCGGCAGGCGAGCACTCCGGCGGCCGAATCTCCGAGTGGGTCGGGCCGGCGCGCCCAGCGCCGGGCCCGGTTCACCGCGGGCTCTCCGCACATCCGCTCGAAGGCGGCGACGGCCGCCTCGGCGACCGTACGCGAAGGGCTGACGGCGGCAGCCTCGATCAGATCGAGTACGGCAGGGTCCTGGGCACCCGCGAGATAGTGCAGGGCGGCGCAACGGGCGCCTTCGGGCCGCTGCGGGCGGCTTCAAGGATCAGGGGCGGTCGTCTAGGCCGGCGACGGCGGAGAGGCAGCGGGCCGCCGGCACATGGAGCACGCTGCCGCGCTCCAGCCCTTCCTGGGCCCAGTCGAAGACTGCCTGCACACTCCAGCCGGGACGGGGCCCGCCGGGCCGCATCTGGCGTTGCCAGCGGTCGAAGGAGCCCTGTTCGGTCGCGGTCCTGACGCGGGCTCCGACCGCTTCGCGCGGATCGTCGGCCCACAGCCGCCAGGGCGGGCTCGAAGGCATCCCGTACGGCAGCGGCCAGTTCGGCAGCGCCGTCCGGGGTGACGGGGAAGCGGCCGAGGACGGGCAGGGCGAGGGAGCACAGCCCTGCGTCGTCGTCACGCAGAGCGAGTTCGTCGAGCGCCCAGGCCCAGTTGGACCCGGTCACCGCGTAGTGCCTCAGGAGCGCCATGGCGTCGTCTCGTCCGTACGAGGCGAGGTGGCCGAGGACCGCGAGGGCCAGGCCCGTGCGTGAGTCGTCGGTGTCGAGGTGATCGTCGGGATCGCACAGGTGCCGTTCGATCTCTTCGATGCCGCCGTCGAGGTCGAGATATAGACGTGCGTAGTAGAGGAGCGGTTCTCTACCTGCCAGTCGTGACGCGGATCGCTCAGAACGCAGTGGTTGAGTGCCGCAAGGGCCTCGGATCGTGGCGCGGCGAGCGCGTGGAGCGTGCCGTCGCCGCGGCCCCTCTGCAACATGCCGAGCAGAGTGCCGCTCGGTGCTATGAACGGATCGAACATGGGGAAAGCCTCACATCAAGCTGTCGACGCAACCGGGACTGTGCAGTTCCAGGTGCCGGGGAGCACCAGGTCGTGTCCGGGACTCTGCGGGACACGGCTAGGCCGCGCAGCAACATGATCGGCCGACTGCCGTCTTCTGCCTGGTGTGGCTCATCTTCCTCTGCCTCTCGTCGGTGGTCCTGAGCGGACCCGCGACGTCATGATGACCCAGCCATTTCGCCAACGCGACCACATTTACGGCGGACCGGTCAGCGGGCGGCGGGGCCGGGGTCTCAGCGCTCACCGAAGCGTTCCAGCAGGTCGGCCTTGTCGAACATGCGTGCGGTGTCTACTGCCGACGGCGTTCCGGCACCGGGATCGGCACCTGCGGCGAGCAGTGCGTCGATCACCGCGCCCTCGCCCTTGAAGACGGCGCCGGCGAGCGGAGTCTGACCCCGGTCGTTCGCCCGGTCCGGGTCGGCGCCACGGCCGACGAGGGCAGCAACCGCACCGGCGTGCCCGTGGTAGGCGGCAAGCATCAGCAGTGAGTCACCCCGGTCGTTGGTGAGGTTGGCGGGAACACCCGCGTCGACGTAGGCGGCAAGCGCATCACTCTCGCCGCGGCGGGCCAGGTCGAAGACCTTGGTCGCCAGTTCGACCACCTCGGGATCGGGGTTTCACTCATCGGACGGACCGCCTTCCATAACCGTTTTCGCCGCTGTTGGCCTGGTGGGGAGTACGGCACTGGGCCGTACGAGTGAATCGACAGAATACTGCTCCGCAGCCGACATGAGCCTGCCCCCGATACGGCAAGAGATCACTGCGAGTGGCCCCTTCCCGGGCCGGAACGGGGCCCTGCGGCCCTGGGCAGCCCTCCCTTGCCCGCCAGTCCAGTGAAAATGTCACCTTTTCACCCGATTACACCTTTTATCGTATAGATACTTCTGGTGATGCTGGAAGTACTCATGGTGACTGTCCCTCTCGACCAGGAGAACCGCTCATGATTCTTTCCATCTCGGGCGTGGTACTGCTCGGCATCGTCGTCTTCCTGTTCTTCAAGAAGGACGGCCTCAAGGCGTCCCACGGCCTCATCTGCGCCCTGTTCGGCTTCTATCTGGCCGGCACCGCCATCGCACCGAGCATCACGGCCGGCGGGCGAGCCTCGCCAGCATGCTGGGCGGAATCAAGTTCTGACGCTCCACAACCGCTCCCACCTCCAGGAGACCGACGTGGCCCGGCGACCACTCCCCGCATTCTGAGCAGCGGCAGCGCATCGATCACTCGCGGTCGTGAGAGGGCGCGCACGGCCGCCGACAGCGCCACCGACGTCCTCCATCCGCTGATCACGATCCTTCGTGGTCTGCGGCTGCTGGCCGGAGCAGGACGGCAGAAGTGGGCCGCGACACCAGGACCGGCGCGGCCCCAACCTGTTCCTCGTCGCGGCCTGCGTGCTCGCGGTGGTGTTCATCCCGTACGGGCCCCTGCTGGCCGCGATCTCGGTGATGGGCGCTGCCGCATGGGCGGGACGGGAGCGCACCGCGGCAAGGACCGGACCCGACGAGGCGGAGACCGCACGGCTGCAGGCCGTCTACGACGCGCTCGTGCCGTACTTCTCCACTCCCGATGACCCCAGTCCGCTGTTCTCCCACGGCGGCGACTGGGAAAGGACCTTCGGCTCGTCGTACTCGTTCGACGCCACCGGGCGCCTCACCCGGCTCCGGGTGACCTACCCGGCCTACTTCTCCGACGGGAGGCCGCTTCCGGGCCCGCATCGAACAGTTGCTGCACGCGAAGTCGGGCCGCGGCCGCGAATATCACTTCACCTGGGACGAGGAGAACAACCACCTGCTGATGACCGTCCTGGATCCGCTGCCCACCTCGATCGCGGCCCAGCGGTTCGTCACCGCGCCAGGTGAGACCGTGCTGGGTTTCACCGACGCCGAAGCGGTGCGGCGCACCGTGCCGGTGCTGGACGGCGACACGGACCGGGACGCCCCGCCGGTGATCTGGCGGACCGGCGCACGCTCCACGGAGCCGCATCTGCTGGCAGTCGGACAGCCCGGCAGCGGCACCACGACCCTGATGCGCTCCATCGCCCTGCAGGCGCTCGAACACGGCGGCGACATCATCGTGGTCGAAGGCAGCGGAACCGGCGAGTACGCCTGCCTCACCGGGCGCGATGGAGTCCTGGCCGTGGAGTGCGGCCTGGCCGGGGCGCTGGCGACCCTCGAATGGGCAGCGCACGAGACGGAGCGGCGGCTGATCGCCGCCAATCGGGCCCGCCAGGCCGGGCACCCGCACCCGAGGACATCAGGCGCCCCTGTGGATCCTGCTCGACCGCCCCAGCGCGCTGGGGCATCTGGCCGCGGCCGACGGCAGGCCCGATCCGCAGGAGCTGCTCCGGGTGCCACTGCGGCACGGCCGGGCAGCGGGTGTCACCGTCGTCGTCGCGGACCAGTTCGACAGCCTGGACGCCGTCACCGAGACCGTGCGGGCCCATACCCGGCCCGGGCCGTCCTCGGCCCCGCGACCCGCGACCAGGTCGAGTCGGTGCTGGACACCCAGCCGCACACCACCCCACGCCCGACGTCCCGCCCGGCCGGGGTACGCAAGGCTGGGCGCCGGCCCGGTCCTGCGGCTCCAGGTGCCGGCCACGCCGGACCCCTACGACAGGGCCACGAGCGAGGCACACCGGCAGGTGGTGCTCGACCTGCTCCCCGGCGGACGGCCAGGAGGACAGTCCACGGCACTGAAAGCCGCGCCCGCACCGGTGGCCGACGAGGCCCCGCGGGCGGTGCGGCGCCGCTCGCGGTGGACCCGCTGGTCACAGCACCGGCGATCGCCGAGGCATGACACCGGGCGGCCTGACTCCCGGTGTCATGACGAGGCACCCGGGAATCAGGCCACGAAGGTCCGCGGCGCCTCGGCTCCCGCGCTCGCACCGGAGCGCACCAGCTCCGCGGCGGCCGCGAGCCGCTGCGCCGCCTCGTCCGCCACCGGGCCGCCCACCGTGAACGGCAGCCGCACATACCCTCGAAAGCGCCGTCGACGCCGAACCGGGGACCCGACGGGACCCGTACGCCGACCCGCTCGCCCGCGACGGCCAGCCGCGAACCGGACAGCCCTCCCGTGCGCACCCAGAGCGTGAGCCCGCCGCGCGGCACCGCGAACTCCCACCCGGGAGCTCCCGGCGCAGCGCCCGCACCAGGTCGTCCCTGTTGCCCCGGGCCTGCTCGCGCCGGACCGCCACCGCCTGCTCCCAGCCACCGGTACGCATCAGCCAGTTGATGGCGAGCTGCTCCAGCACCGGCGTCCCCATGTCCGCGTAGGCGCGCGCCGCCACCAGGCTGCGGATCACCTCAGGAGCCGCACGCACCCACCCGATCCGCATGCCCGCCCAGAAGGCCTTGCTCGCCGATCCGACGGTGAGGACGGTGCTGCCCGCCGGATCGAAGGCGCAGACCCGGCGCGGCATATCGACATCGGAGTCCAGGGAGAGCTCGTGCATCGTCTCGTCGACCACGAGGACGGTCCCGGCGGAGCGGGCCGCTTCGACCAGGGCCCGCCGCTGCTGCTCGTCGGCCAGCGCCCCGGTGGGTTGTGGAAGTCCGCGACGACATACGCGAGCCGGGCGCGGCGTCCCGCAGCACCTGCCGCCAGCGGTTCATGTCCCAGCCGCCGAGGCCCTCCTCCATCGCCACCGGCACCAGCCGGGCGCCCGCCTCGCGCATCAGCTGGAGGATGTTGGCGTAGCTCGGCGATTCGACCGCGATTCGTTCGCCACGTCCGGCGAAGAGATGGCAGATGGCATCGATGGCACCCATCGCCCCGGTGGTGACCATGATCTGTTCCGGCATCGTCGCGATGCCCTGTCCGGTGTAGCGCTCGGCGATCATCTGCCGCAGCGCCGGCAGACCCGCCGGGTAGTCGCCGTGCGTGTGGGCGTACGGCGGCAGCTCTTCCAGCGCTCCCTGCACCGCGCGGGTGAGCCAGGGCTCCGGTGCGGGAAGCGAGGCGCAGCCCAGGTCGATCATCGAACCGAGCGATTCCGGGGCAGGGGTTCGAGTCCGCGGGCCGGCAGCGGATTGCCGGCCGGGACCGCGGTCCAGCTCCCGGCACCGCGCCGGGACTCCAGGAACCCTTCCGCCCGCAGCGCCTCGTAGGCTGCGGCGACGGTGGTCCGGCTGAGGGACAGGGCCAGCGCGAGCTCCCGCTCGGCGGGCAGCCGGGCCGCGACGGGGACCCTGCCTTCGAGGACGAGCAGGCGTACGCCGTCGGCGAGCGCGCGATAGGCGGGAGGCTTACGGCTGCCGGGCCCAGCGGGCCGGGCTGCTGCGCCGGAGCTGCCGGGCAAGCTGCGCCGCCCCGACGGTAGAAGTCCACTGAGCCATCAAAACCAGTCCACCTTCCTTGGATTGGCCATAGTTGGCAGCCAATCCCCGCCACAGAGTGACATGCAGCAGTCCACTATCACCACACCAGGGGCACCACTTGTCCGACACCTCCGCCCGGAGCGGCACACACCTCACCAGGCGGCTGGTCCAGCTTTCGCAGGCCTGGCGCTGTACGGGGCGAGCTCCGCGCTGCTGGTCCGCGCCGGACTCGGCCTCGAACCGTGGGGCGTGCTCCACCAGGGCCTCACCGAGCGGACCGGCATCTCGATCGGCGTCGTCTCGATCATCGTGGGCGCGGTCGTCCTGCTGCTGTGGATCCCGATCAGACAGCGCCCCGGGCTCGGCACCGTCTCCAACGTCTTCGCCGTCGGGATCGCGATGGACGGCACGCTCGCCCTCGTACCGGATGTACACGGGCTCGGGGCGCAGATCCCGGTGATGGCAGCGGCCATCGTGCTCAATGGTGTGGCCACGGGTCTCTACATCTCCGCCCGGTTCGGCCCCGGTCCGCGCGACGGTCTGATGACCGGTCTGCACCGGCTCACCGGCCGGTCGATCCGGCTGGTCCGCACGGCGATCGAGGCCGCGGTCGTGGTAACCGGCTTCCTGCTCGGCGGCTCACTGGGCGCGGGCACCGTCCTGTACGCCCTGGCCATCGGCCCGCTCGCGCAGGTCTTCCTGCGCGTCTTCACCGTTCCCACGCCGCGGGACGTCGTCCCTGGCCTTGCCGGCCGGACACCGCCGCAGGCCATAATCCCGGAGTGACTTCTGCACGCCACCCTATCTGGACCATCCCTCGGCCATCCCTTCGCCCACCGCGGCGGGGCGGCTGACGGTATGGAGAACACCGCGGCCGCCTTCCGCCGGGCCGCCGCCACGGGCTACCGCTACTTCGAGACCGATGTGCACACCACGGCGGACGGCCGGCTGGTCGCCTTCCACGACGCGACCCTGGACCGCGTGACCGACGCCCGCGGCCGGATATCCGACCTCCCTGGAGCGCGGTACGCCGGGCGAGGGTGGCGGGCAGCGAACCGCTGCCCTCTTCGAGGAACTGCTGGAGGAGTTCCCCGAGGCCCGCTGGAACGTTGACATCAAGGCCGGGCCCGCACTCGAACCGATCGTCGGGCTGATCCGCAGGACCGGCGCCTGGGACCGGGTGTGCGTGGGCTCCTTCTCGGAAGCGAGGGTGGCCAGGGCACACCGCCTGGCCGGACCGCGGCTGGCCACCTCCTACGGAGTGCGCGGCATCGTCGGCCTGCGGCTGCGTTCGTACGGTATTCCGGCGGCACTGCGCGCGGGGCCGTGTGCGCGCAGGTCCCGGAGAGCCGGGGCGGCATCAGGGTGGTCGACCGGAGCTTCGTCCGTACCGCGCACGCGCTCGGCCTGCAGGTCCACGTCTGGACGGTGAACGATCCGGAGCGGATGGCGGCGCTCCTGGACCTCGGCGTGGATGGCATCATGACCGATCACATCGAGACGCTGCGAACGGTGCTGAGCGAGCGGGGGCCTGGGCCTGATGCCGCCGCGCCCGTCCGTGTCCGTCCGCACACGGACCGAACGAGGGGCGGGGCTTGAGCACCGAAACCGCGGGGACCGCCGATCCGGCGGAACACCCGCCGGGTCCGAAGACCGCAAACGGGAGCAACGGGGCTGGTACTTCTACGATTTCGCCTGCTCCGTCTACTCCACCAGCGTCCTCACCGTCTTCCTCGGCCCCTATCTGACATCCATAGCCAAGGCGGCCGCCGACGCGGACGGATTCGTGCACCCACTGGGCATACCGGTGCGCGCCGGGCTCTCTTCGCCTACTCGGTCTCGGTGTCCGTCGTGCTCGCAGTCGTGCTGATGCCCATCGTCGGCGCCGCCGCGGACCGTACCGGCCGCAAGAAGCCGCTGCTCGCGACGGCCGCGTACGTGGGAGCCGCAGCGACGGCCGGAATGTTCTTCCTGGACGGCCACCGCTATCTGCTGGGTGCGTTCCTGCTCATCGTGGCGAACGCGTCGGTCTCCGTGTCGATGATGCTGTACAACGCCTTCCTGCCGCAGATCGCCGCGCCCGACGAGCGCGACGCCGTCTCCTCCCGCGGCTGGGCCTTCGGGTACACCTCGGGTGCGCTCGTACTCGTCCTGAATCTCATCCTCTACACCGGCCACGATTCCTTCGGACTGTCCGAGCCCGACGCGGTACGGATCTGCCTGGCCTCGGCCGGTGTGTGGTGGGTGCCTTCACCGTCATACCCCTGCGCCGGCTGCGCGACCGGCGGGTGGCACCGAGCGGCGAGGGTGCGGTCGGATCCGGCTGGCGGCAGCTGAGGGCGACGCTGCGCGACATGCGCCGCCACCCGGTCACACTGTCGTTCCTGCTCGCCTACCTCGTCTACAACGACGGCATCCAGACGGTGATCTCACAGGCCTCGGTGTACGGCTCCGAGGAGCTCGGACTCGACCAGACGACGCTGATCACAGCGGTCCTCCTGGTACAGGTGCTCGCCGTGGCCGGGGCGCTCGGCATGGGCCGGCTCGCCCGGGTGTACGGCGCGAAGCGCACGATCCTCGGTTCGCTGGCCGTCTGGACGCTGATCCTGGCCGCGGCCTACGTACTGCCCGCTGACGCACCGGTGTTCTTCTACACACTGGCGGCGGCGATCGGGCTGGTCCTGGGAGGCAGCCAGGCACTGTCGCGCTCACTGTTCTCGCACCTGGTGCCACAGGGCAAGGAGGCGGAGTACTTCTCCGCGTACGAGATGAGCGACCGCGGACTGAGCTGGCTGGGCCCTCGTCTTCGGCCTCTGCTACCAGCTGACCGGCAGCTACCGGGACGCGATCCTGTCGCTGGTGGTCTTCTTCGCGCTCGGTTCCGTGCTGCTTGCCAGGGTGCCCGTGCGGGCGGGAATCTCGGCGGCCGGCAATCCCGTACCGGACCGGATTTAGACGTTGAAGTGAAAGGCCGGTAGTGTACGCCTTTGGCCCGCCCGGAGGACCGTTACTGCGAGTGGAAGAAGCCGAACCGTTGGGTGACAACTTCGACCACATGTGACAAACCGGGCAGTGGTGGGTACTCAACCCTGATAATGCAGCGGCACGACGGGCGACGTATGACCGGCAACGGGAATCTTTACCGCCGACCGGACGTTGACCGGATGACGACGACAGCGACATCTGTCCTGTGGGCGACAAGCCCGGGAGGCACGATTCATGAGTGAGCGAGCTCTCCGCGGCACGCGACTTGTGGTTACCAGCTACGAGACGGACCGCGGCATCGATCTGGCCCCGCGCCAGGCGGTGGAGTACGCATGCCCGAACGGACATCGATTTGAGATGCCGTTCTCGGTAGAGGCGGATATTCCGCCGGAGTGGGAGTGCAAGGCGTGCGGCGCCCAGGCACTCCTGGTGGACGGGGATGGCCCCGAGGAGAAGAAGGGCAAACCTGCGCGTACGCACTGGGACATGCTCATGGAGCGGCGCACCCGCGAGGAGTTGGAGGAGGTGCTGGCCGAGAGGCTGGCGGTTCTGCGCTCCGGAGCCATGAACATTGCCGTGCACCCGCGGGACAGCAGGAAGTCTGCCTGACCGCTCAACACGCGCAGATCCACAAGATCAGAGCCGCGGGCCGTGACACAGAACATGTGTCACGGCCCGCGGCTCTTGCGCGTACCGCTTTGCGCGTACCGCCCCGGGCCGCAGCCCAGGGGCCGAGCGGATCGCGGATCAGGGAGCCAGCGGCGGCCGGGGCCCTCCGGGCCGTCGTCGGGCCCTGAGTGTGCCTGCGTGCCGTCCTCTCGGATGACCTCGCCCTGGACGACCTTTCCGTCCGGACGGTGCATCCGGGCCTGCTGGAAGGCGTCCGAGAGACCGCCGGGTGCCACCGCCCGCATCCTGCGCTCCAGGGACCGCTCCGCGTACCGGCTCAGCATGGAACGGACCGGAGGCACCAGGAGAAGAAGCCCCGCCACGTCCGAGATCACGCCGGGGATCATCAGGAGCAGGCCGCCCAGCATCAGGAAGCCGTTGCCCCTGCCGGCCGAGGAGGGTGCGGGCCGGCCGGTGGACGCCCCGGGCTGCCCCGGCATCTGCTGGAGCGTCTCGGTGAGGTTGCGGAAGGCCCGCCGTCCGGCCCGCTTGATCACTACGGCCCCGAGCACAGCGCCGGCGATCAGGAGCAGCAGCACGGTGAACCCGCCCGCCACATCGGCCACCATGATCAGCAGCCAGATCTCCAGCACCAGCCAGGCGGCGAGGCCCAGCGGCAGGAAGGTACGGGCGCGTGAGCGCCGTGGACGGTTCGAGGGCGGGGTGCCGGTCGTCATGCTTCCAGTGTGCCTGTACGGACGTGCAAGCGGCGTAAGGGGCGATCATGGACCAGGACGGCTGCGTCAGAGCGTCTTGCGGCCCATGACTTTGTTCGCCCGGCCCGAGATGCCCCAGCCGGTGACCCGCCAGAGCGCCTCGACGAGAATGTCGTGGCTCATTTTGGAGTCGCCGATCTCGCGCTCCATGAAGGTGATCGGCACTTCGACGACGTTGTAGCCGGCCTCGACCGAACGGCGCGCCAGATCGACCTGGAAGCAGTACCCTGCGAGGCGACCTCGTCGAGACCGAGGCCGTCCAGTGTCTCGGTGCGGAAGGCCCGGTAGCCACCGGTGACGTCCCGCACCGACAGCCCGAGGAGCATCCGCGAGTAGAGACTGCCGCCGCGCGAGATCACCTCGCGATGCTTGGGCCAGTTGACCACCCGGCCGCCGGGTACCCAGCGGGAACCCAGGACCAGATCGGCACCCTTCAGCGCGGTCAGGAGCCGGGGCAACTCCTCGGGCTGGTGGGAGCCGTCGGCGTCCATCTCGACCAGAACGCCGTAGCCGTGCTCGGATCCCCACCGGAAGCCCGCCAGATAGGCGGCGCCGAGCCCTCCTTGCCCGGGCGGTGCAGGACGTGGACCTGGCTGTCCTGGCCCGCCAGCTCGTCGGCGACCTTGCCGGTGCCGTCGGGGCTGTTGTCATCGGCGATCAGGATGTCGGCATCCGCGACGGCGGCGCGCACCCGGGCAACGATGAGCTCGACGTTCTCGGCCTCGTTGTAGGTCGGAATGATCACCAAGACTTTGCCGAGCGGGCCGTACTGCCGCTGACCGCCGTCGTTCACTGCTGCCCCTTAAAGTCCGTACACAGGTGCACACCATATCCAGGGTGCGGCGGCCGGACTGAAACGCGGTGCCCGGACCCGGAGGCGGGCCGTGCCGGGCAGGACAGATCCACGGAAGTGCGGACAGAACTACGGATCGGGGCCCGGCGTCCTTCGGGCCGACCTGGGACCCGCTGGCTGCGGGTCGACCTGAAGCCGTTGTCTACTGAACGTCCGGGCCCCACCGGGTCCCACCCGCCGTCCGGCCGAAACCTTCCCTCGCCCCCGAGGCGCGGGCGCTGAACCTGGCTGTCAGCGGCAGTGCGCCGGTGCGGCGCACCACCCCATGACCCAGCGGCGTTCGACGACTGCATGGAGGTTTGACCGGTCGGACGTCCTGTGGTGGACCCGCCGAACCTACCGGCCAGTGGGCGCGTTCTGTCAACAGCCGTTCGACCTGGGGTTATTTCGCAAGTTGCCTGGTCAGTGGCGAGGACTCGCAGGTCGTGACAGAGTGCGCGCGCCTTCGATCGGCGGTACGAAATATCCGAACATCACTCGTTCGGCCGCACGTAGACAGTTTGTCCGAAGACCACGGTGCGCAGACAGACCGGGAGCTCGGCGCCGGGAGTGAGATCCGGCAGGCCCGGAGTGCCGGAACGGGGTCGGTCGACCAGCGTGCGACCCGGTCGTCCGGCGCCTGGACCACCAGATCGTCTGCACGCCAGACCGCGTAGTCGGCTGGGGCGCCGGGGACCAGGAGCCCGCGTCGTCGCGGCCCACGGCCCGCCACCCGCCGCGCGTGTGGGCGGTGAAACCCGCGCGTACGGAGATACGGTGCCCGGGTGTCCGGTGGAAAGCCGCAGCCCGCACGGTCCCCACGGGTCCAGCGGTGTGACCGGGCTGTCCGAACCGAACGCGAGGGGCACTCCGGCCCGCAGGAGGGCCGCGTACGGGTTGAGGGTGCCCGCCCGCTGCGCACCGAGCCGCTGGACGTACATCCCTCCTCGCCGCCCCAGGCAGCGTCGAAGGCCGGCTGGACCGAGGCACTCAGCCCCAGTTCAGCGAAGCCGGCGATCGTCTCCGGGGTGAGCATCTCGGCGTGCTCGATCCGGTGCCTCGCAGCGCGGACACGGTCGAGCCCTAGCGTCCGGGAAGCCGTCCTGATGCCATTGACGACGGCCGAGACCGCGGCATCGCCGATGGCGTGGAACCCGGCCTGGAGCCCGGCCTCGGTGCAGGCGGTGACGTGCGCGGCGATCTGCGCTGCGTCCAGCTGCGCGGTGCCGGTGTGCGGGCGTCGGCATACGGCTCGTGGAGGCAGGCGGTGTGCGAGCCCAGCGAGCCGTCGACGAAGAGGTCTCCGGCCGCACCGGCCGCACCGAGCTCCCGGACGCGGCGTGCGCCCTCTCGTCCTGGATCAGCTCGGCCCAGAACCCGAAGACCCGCGGGCCGGGCTGTTCACCGGCGAGCTTCAGCAACCCGGTGAAGTCCTCCTCGTCCGAGATCTCGGCCCCCGCACTCATGAACGGTGCCGATGCCGAGCGAGGCGGCGTGCGCCAGTGCGACGCGCTGCGCGGCAGCCCGCTGCCGCGGCGTGACGGCGCCGTAGGCCGCGGCACGCACCGCGTGGTGGGCGGCGCCGGTCAGGGGCGCGTCGGGGCTGTATCCGGCCATCTGCGTGACCCCGGGGACGAGGTCGAGCAGGGCGGTGGTCACGACCGCGGAGTGCACATCGACACGGGTCAGATAGACCGGCAGACCACCGGCAGCCTCATCCAGTTCGCTGCGCGAGGGAGGCCGCTGCTCCGGCCACCGTGCGGAGTCCCAGCCGTGCCCCAGCAAGATCCCCTCGCCGCGGTGCGCGTCCACATACGCACGCACGCTCCGCAGGGCGTCCTGAAGGGTCCGCGCTCCGGAGAGGCCGAGCCCCGTCAGGGCGAGGCCGGTCGATGTGGTGTGCACGTGGGCGTCCGTGAACGCCGGGTAACCAGGGCCCCTTCCAGGTCGATCACCTCGTCGACGCCGCTCGCGAACGCGTCGGCAGCTCCTTCGGAGCCGACCCACGCGACATGCCCGCGTTCCACGACCATCGCGGTGGCGAACGGGTCGGCGGGGCTGTGGACGTCTCCACCGCGCAGCAGCACGGTGCGGTGTTCGCCCTGGGGGCAGTGCTTTCGGTCATGGGACCAGTCTCCCGCCTGCCCGGACCCCACCGGTCCGCGCCCCCGCCCGCGCTCCCTCAGATGTGCGGCGGGCGCGCTTCGTACGGAGTGGAGAGAGCGACGGTCGTACGGGTGGAGACACCGGCCAGGGTGCGGATCCGGGTGAGCAGATGCTCCAGCGCCAGCGGCGTTGCGACCCTCACCTTGAGGATGTAGTTCTCGTCGCCCGCGACGCTGTGGCAGGCCTCCAGCTCCGGGACGCCCGCGAGCCTCTCGGCGATGTCGTCGGGCGCACTCGGGTCGAAGGGTTTCACCGAGATGAACGCGGTGAGCGGCAGCCCCACAGCCTCGGGTCGACGACCGCGGCGTAGCCCGGATCACCCGCGCTGCTCGAGCCGGCGGACGCGCTGATGAACAGCCGAGGTGGACAGGCCCGTGGCCTTGCCCAGGTCGGTGTAGCTCATCCGCCCGTCCTTGACGAGCAACTCCACAATCTGACGGTCCAGCTCCTCCATGCGGATCAACCTATTGCCCCAGGTCCCTCCAGGCACAGTCATCGGCACTCCGGACAGGCACCTGCGGCGGGCATGTGACGAATGCCACAGGTTTACGGGTGGGTAGCCAGGAGCCTCGCGGTTACGGCCCACTCCCGACGGGAAGTGCTTGCTTTGGTCGAGGCCGTGGCGCCTTGTCGGCCCACCCAAGGGGAATTTCCCATGCAGAGCCTGAAGCTCACCGGTCGTTTCGAACCGGAGTCCGTTGATCCCGGCGAGGACACCGCTCCCGACGCTTACGACACGTTCGAGATGTACCGGGTGATCTGCCCGGACTGCGCGCAGCGGATCGCGCTGCCGGCGGACGAGGACGTCCTGCCGGAGCACGCGCTGTGCCCCACTCCGTGGAACCCGTTCGTGCTCACGGTGTGCGCAGGCACGAGCCGCGCCGTCTCCCAGGCACTCCAGGCCGACGAGTCCGCCGAGGTCCAGGAGCAGGAGACGGCACTGCTCCTGACTCTTCCTCAGGGTCTCGACTGGCGGATGCAGCCCTTCTCGCACGCCGGCGGTCCGGGCTCGCGCCCGCTGCGGGTGCCGCAGATGCGGCGTCACGCCGCCTGACGGCCTCCGTACGGCGTAGCCCTGCCGGGCCCGGCAGGGGATGAGGAACGGGCGCTCGAATTGGCCGGACAGTGACCCGGCCCGGGCTTTCGGCGTTGGCCCTGTATGACCACGCTGCACTCAACGCCCGGCGCCGGCCCTCGCGGTCTCGCTGATCCGGGTCCGGCTCCGGGTCCGGCTCCGGGTCCGGGTCCGGCTCCGGGTCCCGAAGAATCGGTTCCGCAGTCCGGTGCCCCGCCTCGGGCCACCGCACAGCCGGACCGGCCCGCCGGGCCGCACATCACCGACCCGCCCATCTACCGGGCCATGCTGCGTCGCTGGGAGAGCACGGGCCGTACCCTGCCGGGCCGCCATGACCAGGAGTGGAACCGGATCATGGCGACGTCCGCCCGGCAGGACCGGCCCGCCCGGGTCAGCGCGTCTCGGGGCCCGCGAGATGGCGGGCGATGACCATGCGCTGGATCTGGTTGGTGCCTTCGACGATCTGCAGCACCTTGGCCTCGCGCATCAGCCGTTCGACGGGGAAGTCGAGGGTGTAGCCGTAGCCGCCCAGCACCTGGACGGCGTCGGTGGTCACCCGCATGGCCGCGTCCGTGCAGAACAGCTTCGCCATCGCCGCCTGCCGTGAGAACCGGATGCCCGCGTCGCGAGCCGTGCGGCCTCCAGATACAGCGCCCGGCCCGCCTCGATCTGCGTGGCCATGTCGGCGAGCATGAAGCGCAGCCCCTGGAAGTCCGCGATGGGGCGGCCGAACTGGCGCCGATCCGTCGCATAGGCGACGGCCTCGTCCAGCGCCGCCTGGGCGACCCCGATGGCGCAGGCCGCGATACCCAGACGTCCGGAGTCGAGTGCGGACAGCGCGATCGCGAAGCCCTCCCCTCGTCACCGACGCGGCGGTCGTCCCCGACCCGCACCGAGTCGAAGTTCAGCTGGGCGGTGGGCGATCCCTTCATGCCCATCTTCTTCTCGGGCAGAGCCGCGTTCAGCCCTTCGACGTCGCCGGGGACGAGGAAGGCGGTGATGCCACGGGCTCCTCGGCTCCGGTCCGGGCCAGGACCGTGTAGAAGTCGGCGATACCGCCGTGGGTGATCCACGCCTTGGTCCCGGTGATGACCCAGTCGTCACCGTCCCGTACGGCCTTCGTGCGCAGCGAGGCGGCATCGGAGCCCGAGGCCGGCTCGGAGGCAGTAGGCGCCCAGCAGGCCGCCGGAGAGCATCGCCGGGAGATGTGCGGCCTGTTGCTCGTTGGTGCCGAATCCCGCGAGCCCGTGGCAGGCCAGCGAGTGGACGCTGACGCCGAGGCCGACGGTGAGCCTGGCCGCGGCGAGTTCTTCAAGGACCTGGAGGTACACCTCGTAGGGCTGATCGCCGCCACCGTAGGCGGAATCGTAGGGCAGCGCGAGCAGCCCGGACTCCGAGAGGAGAGTGAAGACTTCGCGCGGGAACAGGCCCGCTTCCTCCTCCTCGGCCGCCCGGGGTGCGATCTCCTTGGACACGATGTCGCGGACGAGCGCGACGAGCTGCCGGGACTCCTCGGTGGGCAGACGGCGTTCCACCGGCTGCGGGGCACGGTCGGACATGACTGCGCTCTCCTCCCTGTCGGGCGTTGCGGCGGTCGCGCGCGCGGGTGGGTGCGGCGCCGCCGGGTGATCCCGGCCGGGCCCGGAAATGTAGCTTCCCAGCCGATCCTGCACTCCCGGATCACAGGAGTCGCTGGCCAGCGGCTGTGGCGCGTCGAGTATGCCCGATCGGAGCGCCAGCGTCACCGGGGCCGCCGCACCGAAGGGTTGTGGAGATTGGTCCGCACCATTGACCCAACTGGTCTAGTCCTCCTACGGTCTCCCCAACGCGTTTTCGCGTTCATGCCAAGCATGCGATCGATCCGCACCCCCACGCTCAAGCCTCCCCACGAGGAGACACGATGCTCAGACTGCACCGTCCCCGCGCCCGGTTCCGGGCGCTCGTCGCAGCCGCCTGTACAGCCGCCCTCGGCGCCGCACTTCTCGGCGTCGCGGGTACGTCATCAGCAGGCGCGGCGCCTGTCGCCGGCAGGCGCCGGCAGCCGCCGCCGAAGCCGCCCCACGGCAGCCGGCAGCAAGGTGGTCGGATACTTCACCAACTGGGGTGTCTACCAGCGCAATTACCACGTCAAGAACATCGAGACCTCGGGCTCCGCCGACAAGCTCACACATATCAACTACGCCTTCGGCAACGTCCAGGGCGGCAAGTGCACCATCGGGGACTCCTACGCGGACTACGAGAAGGCCTACACGGCCGACCAGTCCGTCGACGGGGTCGCCGACACCTGGGACCAGGAGCTGCGGGGCAACTTCAACCAGCTGCGCAAGCTGAAGAAGCTGCACCCCGACCTCAGGATCGTCTGGTCGTTCGGCGGCTGGACCTGGTCCGGTGGATTCACCGAGGCCGCGAAGAACCCGGCGGCGTTCGCCGAGTCCTGCTACAACCTGGTGGAGGATCCCCGCTGGGCCGATGTCTTCGACGGCATCGACATCGACTGGGAGTACCCCAACGCCTGTGGTCTGACCTGCGACACCAGCGGCCGTGACGCCTACGGCGAGCTCCTGTCGGGGCTGCGCTCGAAGTTCGGCACCGACAACCTGGTCACGTCGGCGATCACCGCGGACGGATCCGACGGCGGCAAGATCGACGCCGTGGACTACGCCGGAGCGGCACAGTACCTCGACTGGTACAACCCGATGACGTACGACTTCTTCGGCGCGTTCGCCGCCGAGGGCCGACGGCACCGCACTCCCCGCTGACGTCCTACCCCGGCATCCCGGCGGAGGGCTTCAACAGCGACGCCGCCATCTCCAAGCTGAAGGGCTCGGCATCCCGTCGGAGAAACTGCTGCTCGGCATCGGCTTCTACGGCCGCGGCTGGACCGGCGTCACACAGTCCGAACCCGGCGGCTCGGCGACCGGAGCGGCTCCGGGGACGTACGAGGCGGGCATGGAGGACTACAAGGTGCTCAAGAACACCTGCCCGGCGACAGACACCATCGCAGGAACGGCATACGCCCTCTGCGGCACCAACTGGTGGAGCTACGACACCCCCGCCACCATCGGGACGAAGATGGACTACAAGAACGAGCAGGGCCTGGGAGGCACCTTCTTCTGGGAGCTGAGCGGTGACACCGACAACGGCGAACTGATCAAGGCGATCAACTAGCCGACGACAGCGGGTCGTACAGACAGCGAGGGCGGGGCGCCGGGCGGGCGCCCGCCCTCGCGCGTACCCGGGTCACATGAGTCCGGCCTGGGTGGCGAACATGGCGAGTACGACCACGAGCGTCCAGCCCAGGATGTGCTCCAGCACCTTGGGCCGCAGTCGCGTTCATGGCATCTCGCTCGGTCGTCCGGCTGTGGCATCCCCCGGTGACGCGACCACAGTGCCGGCGAGGCAGGCCCGCCGGGAAGAGACCCGGATCACTCCCAACTGTGCCCGGTCGCGCCACGGAGGCCGGCGGCGCCCGGATCCCCGCGCGGTACGGGATCCGGGCGCCGGCCCGCACCGCGAAGAGAGCCGGGTGTGCCGGAGAGCACACAGCCGCCGGACCGGCGGGCCCAGATTGACACGGTACCCCAGGGGTATCCTGGAGCAGGTAAGCCGCTCCTTCGCGGGCGGCCCGTACCTCCGGGGAGACACGTCATGAACACGGGACTGAAGATCACCGCCTTCGCCGCCGCACTCGCCGCGACGTTCGGCACCGCATACGGCGTGGGCAAGGGCGTCGACCCCGTCACCGGAGGCGAACAGTCCGCAGCACACGACGGCCACGGGGAGGCGAAGCAGGAGACCGGTGACGGCGGCGGGCATCAGAGCGCACCGGCCGGTGGCCTGCAGGTCTCGGAGGGCGGCTACACCCTCGCCCTCGAAACTTCCCGGGTCCCCGCCGGAGGAGGTGCCAAGCTCCGCTTCTCCATCCAGGACGAGAACGGCCGCAGGATCACCGCATACGAGCGCGAGCACGACAAGGAACTGCACTTCATCGTCGCCTCCCGCGATCTGACCGTCTACCGCCACCTGCACCCGACACGCGCAGCCGACGGCACCTGGAGCACATCCGCCGACCTGCCCGTCGCAGGCGCCTACCGGGCCTTCGCCGACTTCAAGCCCGCCGCAAAGGGCGCCGAAGGCGTAACCCTCGGCGCCGACCTGGCCGTGTCGGGGCGTACGCCCCGGCAAAGGTGCCCTCCCCGACGCCACCACGAAGGTCGACGGCTACGAGGTCACCCTCGACGGGGCCTGCAACCCGGCAGGAGCGGCGAGCTCAGCCTGAAGGTCGCCAGGAACGGCAAGCCGGTCACCGATCTCCAGCCCTACCTCGGCGCGTACGGCCACCTCGTCGCCCTGCGCTCGGGCGACCTGGCCTACCTGCACGTCCACCCCAACGGCGAACCGGGCGACGGCACCACCGAGCCCGGCCCGCGGATCTCGTTCACCGCCACCGCGCCGAGCTCAGGAACGTACCGGCTCTTCCTCGACTTCCAGCACGAAGGCACCGTCCACACCGCAGCGTTCACCGTCGAGGCGGGAAGGCTGCCAGGAGTGCCGAGCCGGCCCCGACAGGACCCCGGACGAGGAAGAGCAGGAATCCCCGGCCACAAACACTGACCGGAAGCACAGCAGAGATGGGGCGCCACAGCAGCGGCGGCCGACGGAACAATCCGTCGGCCGCCGCTTGGTGGTTCAGCTCCTGCCGAGCATCTTGTTCATCTGCTCGATCTCGGCCGTCTGCGCCTTGACCACTTCATCGGCCAGCGCCCTGGCCGGGCCGTACCCGCCGTCCGACTTCTCGGTACGGGCCATTTCGACCGCGCCCTCGTGATGCTTGATCATCATCTCGGCGAACATGGTGTCGAACCCGGCGCCCTTCGCCTGTTCCAGCTTGTCCATGTCCTCGCTGCTCATCATGCCGGGCATGTCATGGTCCATGTCGTGGCCCATGTCGTGGCCCATGCCGGACATGTCTGCGGGAACTTCCTCGCCCCACGAGGTCAGCCAGCCGGACATCGTCCGGATTTCCGGGTCCTGGCTCCTCGATCTTCGCAGCCAGCTGCTTGGTCCCTCGGACGAGGCCCTGGTCTCGGCCAGCTCGGCCATTTCCACCGCCTGGCGATGGTGCTGGATCATGTCCTGGCGAAGGCGACATCCGCCGCGTTGTGGTCGCCGGCCTCGGCGGAAGCCCTGGCCGAGGGCGACGACTTGGGCTCGCCGGGCGCTCCCATGTCGTGAGAGTCCTCACCACCACAGGCGGACAGGACCAGAGCGGCCACTGCCGTGGCGGCGACGAGGACGGTACGACGGATCGGCCTGCGGTACGCGTTCACGCGAGACTCCTGGATCGTTCTGCGGAAGGGCATGGCGATGGGTGTCACCGCGCCGGGGCCCCGGCGGGGACACGGCCGCGATGACCAGGGATCTCGCCTATATCCGCAGAAGCTGCAGCTTGGCCGGAGAAGGAAAGCCCGGCCTCCGTCGGTGCGGCCCCGTGGGACGGTGGCCGTCTCCTGGCCGCGCGGAACGTCGTCGATCGTCGACGGGAGCGGGGCCAAAATCCCAGGATCTTCCGCGACAGCGCCTGAGGCACAGGTCGAATCGGCGTGCTCCGGGTGCCCGTTGCCGCCATCGTCATGGTGGCCGCACTCATCCGGCACTTCCATGACCGCCACGACATGGCCGTCGCTCTTGCTGGGCGGGTGCGCGTTCATCTGCGCTGCGGCAGGCACGAACCCGAGGCCGTGCATCCCCAGCAGTCCGATGAGCAGACCGAGCACGAGCAGCCCACGGCGTGGCAACCGGGTTGCGGCACCGCAGGCGGCTCGTGGCGTGGCATGAGCCCATCGTAAACACATCGGGCACCCGTCCACCGCACGACGATCCGCCGGTCCGGGTACGGATCCCGGCCTGGCCGGAGAGCCGAGACCGGGGAGAGCCGAGACCGGGGAGAGCCGAGACCGGGGAGGGCCGAGACCTCTGCCTCAGCTCTCCCCGGTCGAGCGGTTGCGCTGTACGTCAGGCTGCGGCGCGGAAGCTCCTGAGCCGGAGGCTGTTGCCTACGACGAAGACCGAGGAGAAGGCCATGGCCGCTCCGGCGATCATCGGGTTGAGCAGTCCGGCCGCGGCGAGCGGCAGGGCGGCCACGTTGTATGCGAAGGCCCAGAAGAGGTTGGACCTGATGGTGCCGAGTGTTCTGCGGGCGAGCCGGATGGCGTCGGCCGCGGTGCGCAGGTCGCCGCGTACGAGGGTGAGGTCGCCGGCTTCGATGGCGGCGTCGGTGCCGGTGCCCATGGCCAGGCCGAGGTCGGCCTGGGCCAGCGCCGCGGCGTCGTTGACCCCGTCGCCCACCATGGCCACCGAACGCCCCTCGGTCTGGAGGCGCTTGACGACATCGACCTTGTCCTGCGGCATGACCTCCGCGATGACCTCGTCGATGCCCACTTCCTTCGCCACCGAGTCCGCGACGGCCTGGTTGTCGCCGGTCAGCAGGATCGGCGTCAGACCCAGGGCCCGCAGCCGCCTGACGGCTTCGGCACTGGTGTCCTGACCGCGTCGGCCACCTCCAGGACCGCACGGGCCTCTCCGTCCCAGGCCACCGCGATGGCCGTCCGTCCGGCCGCTTCGGCAGCGGCCTTGGCGCGCTGGAGGGCACGGGAAGCTCCATCGCCCATTCGGCGAGCAGCTTCTCCCGGCCGACGAGGACCGCGTGCCCTCGACGATGCCCTGGACCCCCAGACCTGCGACGTTCGCGAAGTCCTCGGGTGTGGGCAGGTCGCCGGCCCTTTCGATGGCACCGGTGGCGACGGCCTGGGCGATGGGGTGCTCGGAGGCGTGCTCCAGAGCGCCTGCCAGGCGCAGGACCTCGTTCTCGTCCTGGCCGTCGGCGGTGTGGACCGCGAGCAGCGTCATCTTGCCGGTAGTGACAGTGCCGGTCTTGTCCAGAACGATGGTGTCGACCTTGCGGGTGCTCTCCAGCACCTCGGGTCCCTTGATCAGGATGCCGAGCTGAGCCCCGCGTCCGGTGCCGACCATGAGGGCGGTCGGAGTGGCCAGCCCCAGGGCGCAGGGGCAGGCGATGATGAGTACGGCGACGGCGGCGGTGAATGCTGCGGTCAGGCCGGAACCGTTGCCGAGCCAGAAGCCCAGGGTCCCCAGCGCGAGTGCGATCACGACGGGGACGAACACCGCGGAGATCTTGTCGGCGAGACGCTGAGCAGCGGCCTTGCCGTTCTGCGCGTCCTCGACGAGCTTCGCCATCCGGGCGAGCTGGGTGTCCGCTCCGATACGGGTGGCCTCGACCACCAGCCTCCCGCCCGCGTTGAGGGTGGCCCCGGTGACGGAGTCTCCGACGCCGACCTCGACGGGGACGGACTCCCCGTGAGCATCGAGGCGTCCACGGCGGAGGAACCCTCGACGACCCTGCCGTCGGTGGCGATCTTCTCGCCGGGGCGTACCAGGAAGCGGTCTCCGGCCTGGAGCTCGGCCGTCGGGATGGTTTCCTCACGGCCGCCGCGCAGGACGGTGACCTCCTGGCCCCCAGCTCCAGCAGCGCCTTCAGCGCCGCCCCGGCCTTGCGCTTGGAACGGGCCTCGAAATAGCGCCCGGCCAGAATGAACGCGGTGACACCGGCCGCCGCCTCCAGGTAGATGTTGCCCGCCCCGTCGCTGCGGGAGATCGTCAGCTCGAACGCGTGGGTCATTCCGGGCGTGCCCGCGGTCCCGAAGAACAGCGCCCACAGGGACCACAGGAAGGCCGCCGAGGTGCCTACCGAGATCAGCGTGTCCATGCTGGCCGCGCCGTGCCGGGCGTTGGTGAACGCGGCTCGGTGGAAGGGCCACGCCGCGTAGGTGACCACGGGCGCGGCGAGGGTGAGGAGAGCCACTGCCAGTACTCGATCTGCAGGGCGGGGATCATCGCCATGGCGATGACGGGGACGGACAGCACGACCGCGGTGATCAGCCGCTGGCGCAGCGTACGCAGCGCGTCCGGCCGGCCGGCCTCGCCCTCGTCGCCGGGGCCGCCTCCGGTGCGTACCGGAGCGGGCTCCTGCGCGGAGTAACCGGTCGCCTCGACGGTGGCGATCAGGTCCTGAACGGAGATGTCCTCACCCCGGTAGCTGACTTTCGCCTTCTCCGTGGCGTAGTTGACGGTGGCCTCGACACCGTCCATCCGGTTCAGCTTCTTCTCGATACGGGCGGCGCACGAGGCACAGGTCATGCCGCCGATGGCGAGTTCGACCTCGGCGGCAACGGCGCCGGTCATCGTGGTGGACATCTCTGCTCCTCGAACTGGTGGCAAATAAGGGCGGGGCACCGCCGGCTCCGGTACACGCCGGGGCCGGCGGACGCACTGACCGGTCAGGCTCGCCCGGTGAGCTCGTATCCCGCCTCATCGACAGTGGCGGCGATGAGCGCGTCGTCGGGCTCACCCACGGTGGTGACGGTCACCCGCCCGGCGTCGATGTCGACCTCGACGGCGAGGACGCTGTCGAGCTCGTCGATCTCACGGGTGAGCGTGGCCTTGCAGTGGCCACAGGTCGTTCCCGCGACCGCGTACACAGCGGTGTGACTGTCTGCGACGACCGTGGTGCCGGTCTGCGCTGCGCCGGTGGAACAGCTGTTGTCAGGTGTACAGCACGACATGGTCTTTCCCTCCGCGCGAACTATACCCCTAGGGTACTTGCTGCCTCATGTATACCCCCACCCGTATGCAATGCAAGCGTTGCCGAATCGCCCGGAGGATGATCGGCGCCCATACCCCCACTGGCATAGGGTCGACGGACGGTGAACCGGCTGTGGATCATCAGTCACCGTCAGCGACAGGGCGAGGGAAGGGCGGAGCCGATGAACACCTCCGGCTGGCAGCCGGTTCTACTGCTGCTGGGGATCGCCACGGCGGGCATCGCCCTGCTCCACGGCGCCGGCGCGATGCTGCGGGTGGTGCGCGAACCGCTCGTCGATGCCACGCCGTTCAGCGGCGGACTGGGGCCCGCGGAGCATCCCTTCTCCCGGTTCCACGTTCGCTGGTACCCGGTGACGCTGGTCTTCCTCGCCTTCGACATGGAGATGCTGTTCATGTACCCGTGGACGCTGGTCGTGGCGGAGGTCGGCGTCAGTGCCGTAGTGGAGATGTTTCTGTTCCTCGGCATCCTCATGGCCGCCGTGGCCTACGCCTGGCGGGAAGGCGCTTTCCGATGGACCTGAGAGCCGGAATCAGGAAGGCCGCCCTGGCCCGGCCCGCTGTTCTCATGGCGGTCTGCCCGGGTGCGACCGAGGCCAGGCTGCAGCTGGAACGGGAACTGCGCGAGCGCGGATGGCCGTTGGCCGCCGGGCCGGCAGCCGCCAACGTACTCGCGGTGGTCGGTGATCCGGATCCCGCCGACTCGCAGTGGTGCGAGGGACTCTGGGCCGCGATCCCCGCCCCAGGGCCCGCGTCCGCATCGGCGCCGGCCAGGACGCCCGCGCAGCACTCGACGAGGCTGCGGCCGCGCTGCTGCGCACTCCGTCCGGCCCGGCGCCGGAGCACGTACCCGCAGCACCCGAGAGCCACGGCCATGACGTCAACGGTCAGAACGGCGGCGGCGGGCACGCGGGCCACGACATGCACAGCGGGCACGCGGGCCACGACATGGGGATGGATGTCGCCGGGTTACCGATGGCGGACCGGGGTGACGACAGGGACGGGCTGCGGCTGGACCAGCTCCACCTTCCGCTGGGGCCCGCCCTGCTGGACTGGCCTGCCGGCCTGGTCCTGCGCGTGACACTGCAGGGCGACGTGATCCAGCAGGCGGATGTCGAGCAGACGCGTGTCCTGGCGGGTTCCCGGCTGCCGTTCTGGGACGAGCCCTGGCTGCGTGCGGCCGCGGGCGAACACGTCGGCCGTGGGCAGGCGGCGCGGCGGAGGTGCGCGGCGCATCTGGACAGTGTCGGCAGGCTGCTGGCCGTGGCCGGATGGCAAGCGGAGGCCCAGCGGGCACGGGCCGCACGTGACGTGGCACTGGCCGGCCGGGCTGCCGGAGATGTCCTGGGCGCAGTCGGGCCGCTGGTCCGGCGGGTGGGCCGTTCGCGGACGCTTCGCCGGCTCACCATCGGCCTCGGTGAGTTGAGTACGCAGACCGCGGCGGCGGCGGGAGTGTCGGGGCCGGCACTGGTGGCCGACGGTGACGTCTGGAGCCGGCTGACGCTGTGGCTCGACGAAGCGGCCGGATCGGCGGCCCGGTGCGAGGAGACCGGGCCGCTTGAGGCCACCCGGCGGCGGATGGGCCCGCGCGGCGCGGTGGGCGGCACTGCGACGGCGTCGCAGGCACTGCTGGACGTGCTGCCGCGCCTGCTCGAAGGCGCGGAGTTCGCGGGTGCCCGGCTCATCGTGGCCAGTATCGATCCCGACCTCGATGAACTCCCGCAGGCAGCGGCGGTCGCGCAGGTGCCGCATGGCTGATCCGACCTCACTGTGGTCCGTTCCGGTACTTCCCGCCGCCCTCGTCGCTGCCGCCGCCTGTGCGGCCACCGTGGAGGAACGGCTGGGTTCCGGCCGGCCCCGGGCCCGGCCGCGAGGTGCTGCGGCTGCTGGTGCAGCAGCGCCGGACGACGAACGCCGCCGACCGGCTGCTGCTGCGCGCCGGCGTGATCCTCCTGCCCGTCGCGGCGGTCCTCGCCGCGGTCGTGGTGCCCTTCGGCTTCACCGCGGTGAGCGATCTGCCGGACGGGATCGTGTGGTTCAACGCGATGGAGGCGCTGGCCTGGGCGGCGGTGTGGCTGGCGGGATGGGGCCCGAACTCGGCGCTTTCGATGATCGGCGGCTACCGCTTCCTCGCGCAGGGCTGGCCTACGAGATCCCGCACATGCTGGCCATCACCACTGCGGCGCTCGGAGCGCAGTCGCTGCGGGTCGGGGCGGTCGTCGATGCGCAGTCCGGGCTGTGGTTCGCGGTGTGGATGCCTGTCGCCTTCGTCATCTTCCTGGCGAGCGCGCTGGCGATGTCGTTCTGGGGCCCATTCGACCAGCCCGTCGGAACGGACGCGGCCGGCGGCGCGGCCGCCGAGCTGTCCGGAGTGGACCGGGTGCTGTTCCTGGGCGGGCGCCGACTGCTGCTCACGGTCGCCGCCGCGGCGAGTGTTCCGCTCTTCCTGGGCGGCGGGCACGGTCCGTTGCTGCCGGGATGGGCCTGGACCCTGATCAAGACCGCAGCGGTCCTCGCCCTGCTGCTGTGGGTTCGCCGCCGCCTGCCCACGCTGCGTATGGACCGCTATACGGAGGTGGCCTGGCTCGTGCTGACGCCGCTGGCGATCGCGCAGGCGCTCGTCGTGGCGCTGCTGGTGCTCGGCCGGTGACCCGGAAGGTGCGCAGCCCGTGCTGAACGACGTCCTCTTCTACGTTCTGGCCGTCCTGGCCGTCGCCTCGGGGTGATGGTCTTCGTCTTCGACTCGATGCCCCGCGCGACGTTCTCCCTGCTCACATCGCTGCTCTGTGTTGCGGGCGTGGTCATCGTCCTGGGACTGGACTACCTGGGCATCGTCATCGTCCTGATGATGACGATCGAGATGTCGATCATGGCCGTATTCATGGTCATATACATGATGAATCCAGCCGGGCTCATGCCGATGACCATGCTCCACAACACCAGGGCTCCGCGCTCCTGTGCGGCGTGCTGTTCGCGCTGCTGGCGGCCGGGATCTTCCTGGTTCCGTGGCCCGCGATCGAGGGCCGGCCACCGAAGGACGTGACCAGGGATCTGGGCCTGTCGCTGATGGGCCCTCAGATGCTGACCATGATGACGCTGGGCATGGCGCTCTTCGCGACGATCGTCTCCAGCGTGGTGCTCGCCACCCGCCGCGGCCGCTACGACCGGCTCGGCGACCGCCTCGACGCGAAGCGCGCGGACGATCCGGTACGGGGCGGGTGGGCCGGTGACTCTCGAAGCGGTCATGCTGCTGGCCGCGGCCCTGCTGTGCACAGGTCTGTTCGGCGCGCTCACGCAACAGTCGGTCGTGATGCTGATGATGGGCCTGGAGCTGATGCTGGGCGGCGTCATCGTCGCGGCCGCGGGCATCTGGCGCCACATCGCTCCGGGCAGTGCGGACGGCCAGGTCATCGTGATCGTCGCGGTGACGGCGATGGCTCTCGAGATGGCGATCGGCTTCGCCGTCGTGACCGCCCTGTTCCGTAAACGTGAGGTCGACATGACCGACATGGCCGCGGAGCTGAAGCAGTGAACTGCACGCTCTGGGCGCTGGTCGCCCTGCCGCCGGCTGCGGGCACCGTACTGCTGATGGCCGGGCGCCGGGCCGACCGGGCCGCCGCTCCCGTCGCCGTGGCGGTCATGCTGGTGGCGCTGGGCCTGGCAGTGCAGGCCGCATTCGGTCACCCGGCGGTCCGGGCCCCGCTGCTGTCCGGGCTGCCGGCTCAGTTGTCGGTCGACGGACTGTCCGGCTCCTCGCGGTCACGGTCACGGCCGTCACCGTACTGATCCTGGCCTTCAGCGCGGCGGGGTTCGGCCCCGGCGAGAACCGGAGCCGGTTCTTCGGCCTGATGCTGGTGTTCGCCGGAAGCATGCTCGTCACCGTCACCGCGGACACGCTTGCGGTTCTGCTGATGAGCTGGGAGGTCATGGGCGCCATCTCCTGGGCCCTGATCGGCTACTGGTGGCGTGACCGGGAGCGGGTCCGCGCCGCGAACACGGCTTTCCTGACCACCCGCGCCGCCGATCTGGGCCTCTACCTGGCCGCAGGAGCCGCACTGGCCGCGGACCCCACCGGAACCCTCGCGCTGAGCGACCTGTCGGGCGCCGGGGAGCCCTGGCGCTCGCTGATCGCCGCCGGGCTGATCGCCGCGGCTCTGGGCAAGTCCGCCCAGCTTCCGTTCAGTTTCTGGCTCTCGCGCGCCATGGCCGGCCCCAGCCCCGTCTCCGCACTGCTGCATTCCGCGACGATGGTCGTCGCAGGCGCCTATCTGCTGCTGCGTATCCAGCCGCTGCTGCAGAGCTCCGGCTGGGGCAGCGCGGTGGTGGCCTGGACGGGCGTGCTGACCGCGATCGCTCTAGGTCTCGTCGCCCTCGCACAGACCGACCTCAAGCAGCTCCTCGCCGCGTCCAGCTGTGCACAGATCGGGTTCATGATGCTGGCCGCCGGGGCAGGCGCAACCACCGGCGGAACCCTGCAGCTGATCGCGCACGCCGCCGCCAAGAGCCTGCTGTTCCTGATCGCCGGACTCTGGCTGACGACACTGGGCACCAAGGCACTGACCGGGCTGTACGGCGCCGCCCGCAGATACCGGACCGCGGGCGTGCTGTTCACCGTCGGCGCACTCACCCTGGCCGGCTTGCCGCCGCTGTCGCTCTGGGCGTCCAGGACGTCCTGCTGGCCGCCGCGTTCGAGGACACTCCCGCTCTGTATGCGGCCGGACTGGCCGCCGCGGTGTTCTCGGCGCTCTACAGCGCCAAAGCCCTCTGGTTCGTCTGGCAGCCCGTACCGGCAGCCGAGCAGGGTCAGGACATCGCAGGAAGCGGCACCTCGCACGTCCCCGGCCGGGCGCTCGCTCCGGCTGCGGTACTGGCGCTGGCCTGCGCGGCATTGAGCCCATTGGCGTTCGACCCGCACGCGCGGCGGTGTCACGCGTGCTGAACGCCACCGGGCACTCCGCCCCGAAGCCATGGGAATGGGCGCTCAGCGGGCTCTCGCACTGGGTGCGGCGGGTGCCGTATGGGCATGGGGCAGCCGAAAGGTGCCCGTGCCCGCAGCTGTCACCGGCTTCTTCGGCGGGTGGCTGCATCTGGAACGGGCCGCGCATCTGACGTTGGTGCGGCCGGCCTTCGCCCTCGCCCGCGCCGCCGCCCGGTTCGACGACCGCGTTCTGGATGCCGCGGTACTGGGCGCCGGACGCGGCGCGGTGGGCCTGGCCCGCTGGTCGAACCGCCGCCTGGAGACGGGTGTGAGCGGATCCGTCTCCGCCGTCGCCGCCGCCTGCCGGTCGCTCGGCCGTACGGCGCGACGGCCTCAGACCGGGCAACTGCACCAGTACCTCGCCCAGGCCGTCGCGGCCTTCACCGTCCTAGCCGTCGTGTTCGTCTTCGTGAAGTAGGCCCCAGGTGCTGACCGTCCTCGTTTTCATCCCCACCGCCATCGCCCTGCTGCTGTTCGCCCTGCCCCGCCGCACCCCCGTCAAGGTGATCCACGGAATCTGGTGGCTACCACAGCGGCGCTGATGGTCATGGTGATCGGCCTGTGGGCCGGTTACGACCCGGGCGGCGGCATTCAGTACGAGACCCGCGCCCGCTGGATTCCCAGCGCCGGGGCCGGATACCACGTCGGGGTGGACGGGCTGTCCCTGCCGATGCTCGCCCTGACGTGTGTGCTCTTCCTCGCCTGCGCGGTCCACGCGTGGCGCGAGAACCGCCGAATCCGCGAGTTCGCGGCCCTGTTCCTGTTCCTGGAGACGACCTGTCTGGGTCTGTTCGTATCTCTGGACCTGATCCTGTTCTTCGTCTTCTTCGACCTGTCCATCGTCGGCATGTACTTCGTCATCGCCGGCTGGGGCCACAAGGAACGCCGGCGTGCGGCGCTGATGTTCTTCCTCTACACCTTCCTCGGCTCGCTGGCCCTGCTGCTCGGATTCATCGGCCTCTACCTCGCCGCCTCGCCGCACACCTTCGACATGGTCGACCTCACCGCAGCCGACCCGCTGGCCGGCCGGGCCGCCTACGCGGGCCTGGTCCTGCTCGCCATCGGTATCGGCCTCACGGTCAAAACGCCCACGGTGCCGTTCCACACCTGGCTGCCGCTCGCGCACACCGAAGCACCGGCCACCGGTTCGGCGATCCTGGCCGGGGTGCTGCTGAAGATGGGCACCTACGGATTCCTGCGCATCGCGATGCCGATGCTGCCCGACGCCTGGCGCCGGTACGCCACCGTCCTGGTCGTCATCGGAGTCGTATCGGTCCTCTACGGCGCCCTGGTCGCGCTGGCGCAGAACGACTTCAAACGGATGATCGCCTACACCTCCGTCAACCACATGGGCTACATCGTCCTGGCCGTCGGCGCCGCCGCCGCGACTGCCGACACCAGCCGCCAGGCCCAATCCCTCGCCGTGACAGGAGCCGTGACCCAGATGGTCAGTCACGGGCTGCTCACCGGCGCCCTGTTCCTGCTGGCGGGCTCGCTCCACCAGCGCGGCCACACCTACGACATGGACGCCTACTCCGGACTCGCCGCGAAGGCACCCGTGTTCGCCGGCATGACCGTGATCGCCGCGTTCGCCTCCCTCGGCCTGCCCGGATTCTCCGGCTTCATCGCCGAGTTCCAGATCTTCACCGGCAGCCTCGGCCCCGCCCCTGGCCACCTCCCTGTCGGTGATCGGCATCCTGCTGACTGCCGGGCTCTTCCTGCGCGCCCTGCAGAAGATCTTCCTCGGCCCCTGCGGCTGCCCGACGCCCCGGCACTCCCCGTCCCTTCCGTGACCTGCGCGCCCACGAGAACATCGCTGTCGTACCGCTGCTCGCCCTCGCCGTGGTGGTCGGCATCGTGCCCCGCTTCCTCCTCGACGTGGTCGAACCCGCCTCCACCGCGGTGCTGGAGCTGCTGGCCCGATGACGGAGATGAACGAGAACCCCTCGACATCCTCCCGGAAATCTTCCTGGTGGCCGGAGCCGTGCTCAGCCTGCTCCTCGGCGCCTGGCTGCCCCGCCATCGCCAGTGGATCACCGGGACACTGGCCGCCGCCGCCTGCACGGCCGGGATCATCGCCGCGGCCGTAGCCGCACCGGACCCCGCCGCCTCGGCCTTCGGTGACGCACTCGCCCTCGATCCGCTCACCAGCGCCGGGCGCATCATCATCCTCGGCGGCGGCCTCATCGTCCTCGCCCTCAGCCTGCGCCCGCTGCACAGCGACCCCGGGAAGCCGAGTTCTACGTCCTCATCCTGCTCGCCCTGCTGGGAGCGATGGTGCTGGCCGGAGCGCAGGACCTGCTGCTGCTGTCCGCCGGATATCTGCTCGCCTCCATCCCCACGTACACCCTGGCCGGGTTCCGCAAGGACGCGCCGGGCACCGAAGCCGCGCTGAAGTACTACGTCATCGGGGCTCTCCTCGGAGTCGTCATGCTCACCGGCATCACGATCCTGTACGCCACCGGCCGCACCACCGGCTACCCGCCCTGGCCGATGCCCTCGGCAACGCACCACGAGCACTGCTCGCCGTGGGCACGCTCGGGCTGCTGGCGGGCTGCTGTTCAAGGCCGGCGCCGTGCCCGCGCACTACTGGATCCCCGACGCGGTCCAGGGCAGTACCCCGTCGGCGGCAGCCCTGATCGCCACCCTCCCCAAAATCGGCGCGCTCATCGCCCTCTTCCGGCTCGGCGCGGTCCCCTCGACGCAGCCCCATTGCCCTGGGCCGCGCTGCTGGCGGTCCTGGCCGCCGCGTCGATGACGCTGGGCAATCTCGCCGCCTTCTTCCAGACCGACGTCAAACGGCTGCTCGCCTACTCCACGATCAGCCAGGTCGGCTACCTCCTCATGCCGGTGGCCGTCGCCACCGCCGCCGGCACGGCCCAGCCCGCGCTGCTGTACTACCTCGCCGCCTACGCCGTCACCAACCTCGGTGCGTTCGCCGTCGTCTGCGCCCTGCCCCAGGCATCGAGCCTCGACGACTACCGCGGCCTGGCCCATCGGCGCCCCTTCTCACCACTGCCCTGGTGGTCTGCCTGCTGGGCTTCCTCGGCACCCGCCGACAGCCGTCTTCATCGGAAAGCTCGAGGTGTTCACCGCGGTGATCGACGGCGGCTACACCTGGCTCGCCGTCCTGGCTGCCGTCAACACCGTTGCGTCCCTCTTCTACTACCTGCGCTGGATCCGTCCCGCCCTCTCCCCGGCGACCACACCACGAACCCTGGCGATGAGAGCCGCACCGCACGCACCGTCGCTTACATCTGCGCCGCCCTCTCGCTGGTCCTGGGTGTGGCCGCAGGGCCGCTGCTCGATGCCCTGTCCAGCGGCCTCAGCCAATAGACGTCGCGGACATGTCGAACAAAGACACTCGCCCGCCGCCCGTGGGACCACCGGGGCGAGTGAGCAGCTGCGCTGGGCAACTCCGGCGCAACGTGGCACCATCTCGCAGGTGACCAGCACAGATGCCGCGGCGCAACATTTGCGCGAGCTCGCGCGACTGCGCCGGGTTCGTGACCGGATCGACCGGGAGTACGCGCAGCCACTGGACGTCGAGGCGCTCGCCCGGGCGCGCACATGTCAGCCGGGCATCTGAGCCGCCAGTTCCGGCTGGCCTACGGCGAGTCGCCGTACTCGTACCTGATGACCCGGCGCATCGAGCGCGCGATGGCGCTGCTGCGCCGGGGCGATCTCAGCGTCACCGAGGCCTGCTTCGCGGTCGGCTGCTCATCGCTGGGCACTTTCTCCACCCGCTTCACCGAACTGGTCGGCGTGCCGCCCAGCGTCTACCGGCGCCGGGCGGCACAAGCGACGGCGGAATGCCGTCCTGCGTGGCGAAACAGGTGACCAGACCGGTCAGGAATCGAGAAGCGCCGCCCCCGGCCGCACCTAGCCTGAATGCCATGAGCATCACCACTCGCGGGACCTTCGCGAGCCGATGCGCGATGTCCGCCGGCCGGTCCGACGCCTCAGCCGGGCACTCCGCACGGCCGGGGCCCAGCGGTGCCGAGCGGAAGCAGACGTACTGCCCCGAACCGGTCGGATCGCGCCGGGCGATGCCGGTGGAGCCCGCGAAGGCGGCCCCGCCCAACAGATGGAGACCCGATGAGCAAGGCCAAGAGGACGGACACGCGGTCGCCTGCGCTGCACGACGCGGACAGCCATGACCTGATCCACGTGCACGGCGCGCGCGTGAACAACCTCAAGGACGTCAGCATCGAGATCCCGAAGCGCCGGCTGACGGTGTTCACCGGTGTCTCGGGCTCGGGCAAGAGCTCACTGGTGTTCGGCACGATCGCCGCGGAGTCCCAGCGACTGATCAATGAGACCTACAGCGCCTTCGTGCAGGGCTTCATGCCGACGCAGGCGCGGCCCGCGGTCGACGTACTCGAAGGGCTGACGACGGCGATCATCGTCGACCAGCAGCGGATGGGGCCGACGCCCGCTCCACGGTCGGCACCGCCACCGATGCCAACGCGATGCTGCGCATCCTCTTCAGCCGGCTGGGGAAGCCACACATCGGCTCGCCCAACGCGTTCTCCTTCAACGTCGCCTCGGTCCGGGCGAGCGGTGCGATCACGGTCGAACGCGGCGCCGGCAGCAGGACCGTGAAACAGACCTTCACCCGCACCGGCGGCATGTGTACGCGCTGCGAAGGCCGGGGCACCGTCTCCGACATCGACCTCACCCAGCTCTACGACGACTCCAAGTCGATCGCCGAGGGCGCGTTCACCATCCCCGGCTGGAAGTCGGACAGCTGGTGGACCGTGCGGACCTACGCCGAGTCGGGCTTCCTCGACCCGGACAAGGCGATCCGCAAGTTCACCAAGAAGGAGATGCAGGACTTCCTGTACCGGGAGCCGACCAAGGTGAAGGTCGAGGGCGTGAACCTCACCTTCGAGGGACTGATCCCCAAGATCCAGAAGTCGTTCCTGTCCAAGGACAAGGAGGCCATGCAGCCGCACCTCCGGGCGTTCGTGGAACGGGCGGTCACCTTCGCCACCTGTCCCGAGTGCGGTGGCACCCGGCTCAGCGAGGCCGCCCGGTCGTCGAAGATCAAGCGGATCAGCATCGCCGACGCCTGCGCGATGCAGATCAGCGACCTGGCCGAATGGGTCCGCGGCCTCAAGGAGCCGTCGGTGGCGCCGCTGATCGTCTCGCTGCAGCAGGCTCTTGAGTCGTTCGTGGACATCGGTCTGGGCTACCTCTCGCTCGACCGGCCTTCGGGCACGCTGTCGGGCGGCGAGGCGCAGCGCGTCAAGATGATCCGGCACCTCGGCTCCTCGCTCACCGACGTCACCTACGTCTTCGACGAACCCACCATCGGCCTGCACCCCATGACATCCAGCGGATGAACAACCTGCTGCTGCGGCTGCGGAACAAGGGCAACACCGTGCTCGTCGTGGAGCACAAGCCGGAGACGATCGCGATCGCCGATCACGTCGTCGACCTCGGCCCCGGTGCGGGTACGGCGGGCGGCACCGTCTGCTTCGAGGGCACGGTCGAGGGGCTGCGGACCGGCGGCACCATCACCGGCCGCCATTTCGACGACCGGGCCTCTGTCAAGGAGACGGTGCGCAAGCCCACCGGCACGCTGGAGATCCGCGGCGCGAGGACGCACAATCTCCGCGACGTCGACGTCGACGTCCCGCTCGGGGTGCTTGTCGTCGTCACCGGTGTGGCCGGCTCCGGCAAGAGCTCGCTCGTGCACGGCTCGGTCCCTGCCGGCGCGGGTGTGGTCTCGGTCGGCCAGGGTGCGATCCGCGGCTCGCGGAGGAGTAATCCGGCGACGTACACCGGACTGCTCGACCCGATCCGAAAGGCGTTCGCGAAGGCCAATGGCGTGAAGCCGGCGCTGTTCAGCGCCAACTCCGAGGGCGCCTGCCCCAACTGCAAGGGCGTAGGCGTCATCTACACCGACCTGGCGATGATGGCCGGCGTCGCCACCACCTGCGAGGAGTGCGAGGGAAGCGGTTCGAGGCATCGGTGCTCGGCCACCGCCTCGGAGACCGCGACATCAGCGAGGTGCTGGCGATGTCGGTGAGCGAGGCCGGGAGTTCTTCGGCGCCGGCGAGGCACGCACACCGCCGCGCAGCGCATCCTCGACCGGCTCGCCGACGTCGGGCTCGGCTACCTCAGCCTCGGCCAGCCGCTCACCACACTGTCCGGCGGCGAGCGGCAGCGGCTCAAGCTGGCCACCCATATGGCTGAGAAGGGCGGCGTCTACGTCCTCGACGAGCCGACCGCCGGCCTCCACCTCGCCGACGTCGACCAGTTGCTCGGCCTGCTCGACCGGCTCGTCGACTCCGGCAAGTCGGTCATCGTCGTCGAGCACCACCAGGCGGTGATGGCGCACGCCGACTGGATCATCGACCTCGGCCCCGGCGCAGGCCACGACGGCGGCCGGATCGTCTTCGAGGGCACCCCGCCGACCTCGTCGCCGACCGCTCCACCCTCACCGGCGAGCACCTCGCGGCCTACGTCGGCATCTGACCGGGACCCATCGGGCATCGTGAGACGGCCGGTCCGCGGTGGGGCAGGCGGACGGTGCCTTGGCGTCGTCCGCTGCCCCGGTCAGGGACCGGAACGGGGCAGGGGACGACCCATCGATCCTGGATCGACGTATGTCAACATAGACGTATGTCGAACGTACAAGCGCTGCCGCTGCTGGAGCCCGACGTTGTGCCCTGCTGCCCGCCCATGACCGAGCGGGCACTGACAGCCGAGGAAGCCGTGCGGACTGCCGCGATGTTCAAGGCACTCGGTGATCCCGTCCGGCTGCGGCTGTTCTCGCTCGTCGCCTCGCACGAGGGCGGCGAGGCGTGCGTCTGCGACATTTCCGACGTCGGCGTCTCCCAGCCGACCGTCTCCCACCATCTGAAGAAGCTCAAGGAGGCGGGCCTGCTCTCCTCCGAGCGCCGCGGCACCTGGGTCTACTACCGCGTCGAGCCGTCCGTACTGGCCGCGATGGGGCAGATGCTGGCATCGCGGAGCTGACACAGGACCGGAGCGCAGCCGGCTCCTGCGCTCAGTCCATGGACCGGCGCACCCGGTTCGCCTCCCGCATGACGACCCAGGCGTCCGCCACCGGACCGACGTGCCCGAGCTTGTCAGGGTTGCTCACCGAGCGGATCGTCTGGATCCGCCCATCGAGTACGTCGAGCGCCAAGGTATTGAGCACCCGGCCGTCCCGGTCACGGAAGATCACGCCCGGCAGGCCGTTCACCTCGTGCGCCTCCACCGCCACCTCGATCCGGATGAGCGGGGAAGACCGAGACGAGCAACCGTGCCACGTTGTCAGCGCCGAAGACGCCGCTGCCCCACTGCGGGGCCTTGCCACCGCTGTCCCCGACCATCGACACATCGGTGGCGAGAAGCTCCCGCAGCCCGTCCACATCCCCTTCCCTGAAGGCGTCGAAGAATCGCCCGGCGAGCTCTCACGCTCCCTGCGGTCCGCCTCGAACCTGGGCCGGCCCGCGTCCATGTGGCGCCGAGCCCGCACCACGAGCCGGCGGCACGCCGCCTGGGACCTCCCCACCGCCGACGCGACCTCGGGAAGCCGTACCCGAACACCTCCCGCAGCACGAAAACCGCCCGTTCCAGCGGGCTCAGCCGCTCGAGCAGCAACAGCGCAGCCATCGACACCGAGTCGGACAGCTCCGCCGCACGGGCCGGATCCTCATAGGGATCGGTGAGCAGCGGCTCGGGGAACCACTGCCCGACGTACTCCTCCCGCCGGAAGCGGGCCGACCGCAGCACGTCGATCGAGATCCGGGTGACCACGGCCGACAGAACGCCTTGGCCGATGTGGGCCGCGTCGGGAGGAATCGAAGCGCAGCCAGGTCTCCTGAACCGCGTCCTGCGCCTCGCTCACACTGCCGAGCAACCGGTAGGCGATCGAGAACAGCAGCGGCCGCAGCTCCTCGAACTCCTCGACCCGGCTCACGCCGGGTCCTGCCCGATGGCTCCGGTCCCGGCTGCCATGAATATCCGCATCCCCATCGCCTTCCCGATTCCGACCTCGCTCTCCGGTACCTGGGACGAGACAGCCCGGCAGCCCGTGACATGGCGGGAGGATCAGCGGTCGTATGTGAGGCCGACCGCCTTGCCGAGCATGAAGCGAACGGACACCGTCACCTCCCGCCCCGCGTCGGTCGCGGTGAGGGGCCGGAGCCGGACCTCGTCGTCGGCCGGCGCGAGATGGTGCCAATCCGCCAGGTGGCGGAGTACAGCAGCAGTGTGACCACCGATGTGGCTCCCGCTCTCTTGGCAGCCCCGGTCAGCACTCCTTCGGCGAGGGTCCCCAAGGAGCTTGGACCGTCTTGGATGGGTACGTGGTGTCGCTCACGCCGTCGCCCAGGTCGACGGTAGTCGGTTGGCTGTAGTCGACTTCGGTCACATAGCGGTAGGCGTTGAAGTCTTCACGGGCATTGACAGCGGCCCCAGCACGGGTGCCACCACCAGCAGAGTCACCACGCTCCACCGCATGACGGGACTCAGCCGGGCAACGGTGCCGGTGCCGCCGTGGGTGCCCAGTCGGCCCCGGCGCCGCCAGAGGTGCCGGCCGACGGCCGCCAGGCCGACGGCGGTGCTCATGTACTGCAGCAGCCTGGCGACCGTGAACCCTCCCGGGGCCGAGGCGCAGCGGCTGCACGTGGGTGACCAGGAAGCCGTCGCCGTGGGTGAAGGAGTCCCACGCGAGGTGGGAGGCGATCCCTATCAGGGCGGAGACCAGCAGCCACATGATGTACCGGGCCTTGGCCGGCAGGCCGGTTGTCCGTTCGGATTCCGGAAGGCGCAGGGCGGCCGGGAGCAGTGCTGTGACCGGCGCGCGCAGCATCCGGCAGGCAGCGACCAGAGCGATGGCGAAGGGCAGATTGACCTGCAGGCCCACACCCGGCGAGTGCGTCTGTGTGGCGTTGAGGAACGGCCCGTACCAGTCCTGGGAGCTGGTCTCCGACACCCGAGGACGCCCAGGAAGTACGGGACGTCGGGTGCCACGGCACCCGCGGCCAGAGCCGCTGGAACGAAGGGCCGGCGCATCAGCGGCAGCACTGCTGCGGGTGGGACAAGGTGAACGGCAACTCGATGGTCTTCTCTGCTCGGAGGAGGCCGGCGGGCGCCCTTCGCGTCGGCGCCCGGGTGGTCAGGTCCAGGTCGAGGCGCCCTCACGGATGGTCAGGATCCGGTCCACCGCTGGCAAACGGCCGGCATACCGCCCGCCCGAAAACAGTGCCTCTTCACCAGTGAACGACCAGGTCGCGGGGATCGGCGCAATGGTGGTACGCGGCACCCCGCAGGACAGCCTCTACACGCTGGACCCTACTGAACCGCGCCGGAGGCGTGCGGCCGGAGTCGGTGGCGACCTACAGGTGCGCCTGGAGCAGGAAGGACCCGGGACTGCGCACCGCGCTGCTGATCCTGGTCGAGGACAGCACACGAGGCGATCCGGCTTCGACGGACTTCGCCCAGCCCTGACCCCGCACGCACCGCGCCCGGTCATCCAGTCATCGGCGGGTTCAGGCGGGCGAAGCCCTCCTGGCGGTGGTACGGGAAGTGGGGTAGGGGCCGTCCGCGAGGACACCGCGTCGAGGCGGGCGACCTGGTCCGGCGTCAGCTTCCAGCCCACCGCGTCCAGGTTCTGGCGCAGCTGCTCCTCGTTGCGGGCGCCGATCAGGACCGTGGACACCGTGGGCCGGCGCAGCAGCCAGTTGATGGCTATCTGCGGGACGGTCTTCCCGGTCTCCTCCGAGAGCTCGTCCAGCACCTCGACCACCCGGTACAGCGCCTCGTCCTCGACCGGCGGGCCGAAGGAAGCCGTCTCGTGCAGGCGGCTGCCGGCCGGGATCGGAGTGCCGCGGCGGATCTTGCCGGTGAGCCGGCCCCAGCCGAGCGGGCTCCAGACCACCGCGCCGACGCCTTGGTCGCGGGCGAGCGGCATCAGCTCCCACTCGTAGTCGCGGCCGAGCAGCGAGTAGTAGACCTGGTGCGCTGCGTAGCGCTGCCGACCGTACCGCTCGGCGGTGGACAGCGACTTCATCAGCTGCCAGCCGGAGAAGTTGGAGACGCCGGTGTAGCGGATCTTCCCGGTGCGGACCAGGTCGTCCAGCGTGGCCAGGACCTCCTCGATCGGTGTCGCGGCGTCGTAGGCGTGCAGCTGGAAGAGGTCGATGTGGTCGGTGCCGAGGCGGCGCAGCGCGTCCTCGGTGGCCTTGATCAGGCGGGAGCGTGAGGTGCCCGCGTCCCCGGGCCGTCGCCCATCGGCAGGCCGGCCTTGGTGGAGATCAGCACCTGGTCGCGGCGGCCCTTGACCGCCTCGCCGAGAATCTCCTCGGACGCACCGCCGGAGTAGACGTCGGCGGTGTCGAACATGGTGACGCCCGCCTCCAGGTTGATGTCGACCAGGCGGCGTGCCTCCTGCGCGTCCGTGGCACCCCAGGCGCCGAACAGTGCGCCCTGGCCGCCGAAGGTGCCGGCGCCGAAGCTCAGCTCGGAGACCTTGAGTCCGGACGTGCCCAACTGACGGTATTCCATGGCAGGTTCCTCCACTCGCATCACCGAAACCACTAACGGGTCTGCGGTTTCGTTAAGATGAATGCAAGCTAGCACGCCTCCACGACTAATGGAACCAGGGCCCCGTTATGGCTGTTGAGGGAACGATCCGCCCCGGCCGGATGCACCACCCCGGTGACGTCGGTCCGTGGGCCGGTGCCCGCCTGACGCGGAAGACCCTCGCGGACCCGCGGCCGGTCCGCTGTTCCGGTCCGTCATGGCCGCGGCCTCGGCGACCAGCAGACCGCCGAGGCGCTGCACCGCTCCGCCGAACCCGGATCGCCATCCGGGCGCCCCGGCCACCCCGCCCGACCGGGAGCGATGCCGTCAGGTGGCCGAGACGGCCGTATCGCCGCGCAGGCTCACAGCAGACCGAGTGACTTCAGAACCCGGCGCTGACTCGCTGCCGGGTCAGCGGGCCAGTAGATGTAACACACCCCGCCCGTGCCGCTTCTGACCTTGCCGTCCACGTCGTAGCGCTTGGTGCGCAGCCAGATGTTCTCCAAATGGGAGGGCGTCGCTTAGCATGCGGCGCCCTCCCGCGCAAACATGCAGGTCACAGGCGCGGAACGCATGAGGCATCTTGAACGCAGAGACGCTCGTGCTGACCTGGTGCTGGCTTCCCTTGCCGTCCGTTCGGGCCCGTTCGGGTGCGGCGTGCTGGTTCAGTGCTGACCCGTGCTCCTCGTTGCCGCCGGGCAGACGTCCCTCAGTTGGAGCGGCCGCCTTTCCTCAGTACCGTCCTCGTGAGCAACCGAAGCAAGCGTAGGAGAATTGTTCATGCGTGAGCCAATGTGGGACGTCAAAGCGCTTTCCGTCTATCTCGGGAAGCCGACCTCTTGGGTGTACGACAACCATCTCAAGGAAGAGGTTCCGAGTTTCCGGGTTGGCCAACAACTACGGTTCTCCCCGGCGGAGGTTCGGCAATGGCTGGAAGATCGATGCCGAATGGCCGCATGAACGTCACGTGCAAGGGGCTGCGTGTGGTGGTCTCACAGCGAGTATCGTCGATGCGTTGAAATATGGCCCCTGACCGGGCGCTGTCTTTCTACTCCGAGGCCCACGTCAACTTATGGCAATCCCGTACGTGCGAATCTCGTCGGGGCTGAACAGCGCTGCAGAGCCAAGGCCAAGGCCACTCGGTGCCCTTCCGGCCCGGTGAAGCCGCCACACCTGGGCCTGGCTTCCGGCCATCCTGTCGACCGTGACTCTTTCATCACTACAGGTCTCGGCGACGGCGCCCCTGACGGCAAGAGGGATGTCGCTTCTGACGACTACCTCACGATCGAACTATTGTGCGCGGGACTGGCCAGGATCCGGCTCGACCGACAGCAGGGCTCGGAAGGCCAGGTGCACGACGCGCGTAGTCCGCGCGCTGGGCTGTTGCCACGCGCGTGGCGTACGGGGTTCGCGCGGCTGTGGTGGGTCGGCCACCACCAGGCCGCGAACTGGCCTCAGGATGATCTCGACGTGATCGCAGCCTGTCGGCATCCGATGAGCGAGTGGCCGGTGCGGCTGGCCCTGTCCGAGGCCGATCTGGATCAGTCGTTGCTGGAGGGCGACGAGTTGTCGGAGTTTTCAGAGCAGGCGGCGGCGCTGGCAGCCAAGGCCGATGTCGAGGCCGAGCTCGTAGAAAACCAGATCTTCGCGCAACTGCTGGCGACCGCGCAGGCCAACGGGCGTACCGAGGAGAAAGTGCAGCGGGCGTACGTCCAGCTCCGCCTGATGCACGTCCGCAAGCCAGTCCTGAGCGATCTTGAGGTACTCCGGAGAGCGCACCAGATGCCGGCCTCCGGAGCGAGCGGCGAGCCGCACTTCAAGGAGCTGATCCGCGTCGCGTACCGGTTTCAGCAGGCTCCCGCGGGTGCCATGCTGCGGGTCTGTGACTCGTGCGGCAATCCGATGCCGGGCGTAGACGGTTCCTGCCCGGTCCCGGGTGCCGTGGGCGCGCGGTGCAGGAGAAGTTGCGAACCCTGGAGGGCTACTGGGTTCAACATCGAGCTACCCGTCGTTTCCATCATGACCCAGGTCTGGTCGAAGCACGGATCTTTGACGCGATCACCGAACTACCAAACGGTCTTGTGCGCCTGGACGAGTACCCAGGGCTGGATGCCTGGGACGGTGCCGTGCGGTTCCGTGAGCCCAACTCCGACCAGGACGAGTGCTGGCTCTTCGATGCGAAGGACTGTCTCAGCGCGACGCTGCTCGGGCGCAAGTTCACCTGCGACCGCCGGCTGCGCGCCGTTCGCCGCTTCCTCGTGCTGGCCAAGCACCGCGCGACAGCCGCGTACTTCGCCGATCTGGGCCGTGAGCTCGATGGCCGGGTCAGCGGTGTTGAGGTCGTCGATGAGGACACCTTCATCCGCCTGGTTGCCAAGCGATCCAGAGAAGTAGGGCAGCGCGCGTGAGGGATATCCGGAACTGGATGGGTCGCTTGGTGGAGGAGCTTGGAGACGACTCGGTTCGCCCACTCCTGACCCACTGCTGCCGCGTGAGTTGTGCCAGCTGGAACTCGGACTGACGTTCCTGGCCGATCATATGCCGGGCCAAGGGGTCGGTGCCCTGTGGCCGGTGCTCTCCACATACGCCTCCCCAGGCCTGGTCTGGAACGCGAAGTGCGGGCGCTCCGGCTGTTGATGGGTGACATGGCTCGCTCCGGTCAGTTTCTGCGGACTCTGGATGCGTATGCCCAGCTCCCGGCGCAGGTCCGGGGCTTCGAGCGTGACGAGACTCCCGGCCGTCAGGTCCGTCCATCCACAGTGTTCACCCCGAGGTCCTCCTCTTACCTCGTCGGCCGCCACGACACCTACCGCCAGGCCCTGAAAGACCCGGTTCCGTACAACACCGAGACCCTGCGCCGCCCGGCCCGCCCGGCTCCGTGTGTACCTTCCGCCGCACCGACGACTCCACGGAGTCGGTACACATCCCGAGTGGATCAACCCAGGCGAGGTTCCGGCTCCGACCCCACCCGCCACCGCGCGCATCCGGAAGGCGTTCCCGTTCACGCGGAGCGACCTGGTGAATACCGGAAAGGAGATGGACCGACGGCTCGTGCTCCACCCTCACATCACCAACAGGGACTTCGCCCGTCGCCTCGGTGACTTGGACATGGCGGTCCCCGACCCGGCGACAGGGCGGTTGCGAGACGACTGCACTGACTTCACGGTCGATGGCGTCATGCAGTCCATCGGTCTCATGAACTCCGGTAAGTCGACCCTCTTGGACGGGTTGACTGTGCTCGCTGTGGAGCGTGGGATGCGGGTGGGTACGTCCTCCCTCGGTCGGGGACAGCTTCGCCAAGACGTCGTTTTCCGGGCCCTGGGCCTCGACGCCGTGCCGAAGATCGGGCAGGGCGAACGGACTCGGCATGTCGCCGCGTACTGGCGCAGTCTGCTCCAAGACGGCGATTCCACATTTCCCGATCAGCCGGATGCCGCCGCACGCTTCGCCGTCGATGCGTGCCTGCTTGATCCGTTGATCGGTGGAGATCCGTTGGAGGAAGGGGAACGGCCCTGCCGTAACTCCCTCCAGGTCGTCGGGCAACGTGGCAAGAGTGACTGTCCGCTTCTTCCCGTGTGCCCTCGTCAGCGCGCCGACCTCGAGCTGGATACGGCGCAGGTACAGATCACCACACCGGCGGGCCTTCTTCTCCCGGGCGACCTGGTCAAGCGCCTCTATGCGGGTCGCAGAACGCTTCCAGCACGATCTGGACTTCCTTTATGTCGACGAAGCCGACGACGTACAGCGCGCCTTCGACGAGGCGTTCCTGCAGCATGAGGTCCTCACCGATCCGGACAGAGGTTGGAGCACACGCACCCGGCGCGGCATCGCCGACGGACTCGACCGCGATTGGCACATGCCGCTGCAGAACCCGAAGGTCCAGAAATACGAGGAACTGGAACGGCGCCACGGGCAGGCCCGGGTTCGCCTTTACCAGCTGCTGGTCGCCCTCGAGGGCGAGCCGCTGCGTACCCTTCTGGGTGAGGGTCCGTTCACCGGTCACTCCATTCTCTTCCGCCTCGCCCGCGATGTGCACGGGCTCGGCGAGCGCCAGGATTTCCGCCACGACGCCGACCGTGAGGACGCGGCCAAGGAGTTCTTCGAGCGTTGCCTTGAACCGCTGTCCTCCCAGCCGTTCAGTGAGCCTTCCGAAGACTTCGCCCCGTTGCTCCACGCGATGACCGCTGCCCATGACACCGGTGCCAACCCTGACGATCTCGCACTCGGATGGCTCCGCGCACACACTCCTGGCAATGAGGCCGACGCCGAGTCGACCGGCATCAGCCAAAAGGCCTTCGAAGAAGACGGTGAGGACTCAGACTCCGAGGGCAAGACCATCGACGCCAAGGACGAGACCACTGAGGAGGAGACCTCACGCGTCCGGCTCCTCCAGGCGGGCATCTGGGCGGCCCGCATCACGGCATCATTCTTCGAGATGGGTAAGCTCTATCCGGCTGTCGCCGAGGTGCTGCGGCTTCCCGAGGACCTGAGCTTCCTCGGTGAGCAGCCACCCAGGATCTCCTCGCCCTCGTGCCCGAGCAGCCCGCAGGCAATCTCATGGCGCTGCAGTGGCAGCCCAACCCGCCGGCGACAGCGGCGCCCTGCACTGGTCTGGCTACGCGGGGTCGGCCGATGGCTTCTCCACCACCTGCACGATCTCCTGGCGCCGGAAGGCATCGACGGCCCCAACGTCATCCTCACGTCGGCGACGTCCTGGATGCCAACATCCCCAAGTACCACATCGACGTCCCCGTCTCTCTGGTTCTGCGTACTCCCGCGCCTGCCCAGGCGGCGCTCTCGCCAGTCGAATGCACCTGCGGCCGGGCCGTGTCGCCGGGGCCGCACCGGTATTCGTCTCTGGAACCGGCGGCGACCGGGCCCGCCGAGAACAGGCCCTGATGCAGGTGACGGCTTCCATCTGCGTGCCTCGGCCAGGCGCCCCGGTGTCCCTGCTGGAGCAGGTACGCCAGCACCTGGCTTCCGACCGGCAGCAAGTCCTTTTCGTCGTGCTCAGCACCCGCGACGCCGAGAGTGTCGCCAACTACGTCAACCACAAGACCCCGTACAAGGCCCTTCATGTGGTCCGCGATCACGACGATCCCGGTCCTACGGACTGATCCGCCGCAGGGTCTCGACCTTCGCCCACAGCGGCGCGGACATCCTCATCTCCTCTGAGGGAGCTATCCAGCGCGGTCACAACATCCTCAACGCTCGCCAAGTGGCGGCCTTGGCGCGATCTTCTACCTCGTCCGCATTCACCCGCCGGCCGACGATCCATCCTTCGTCCTGTCGCTCCTGGGCGCGGGCGCCATGCGCCGCCTCAACAACCCGGCGGATCTCAGCGATCCGAGCCTCGATGCTGTTGGCCTCGCTCTGAGCCTCCCTCACGGTGCCCGTAGAACCTGGCGTCACTTCGGCCAGCCGATCCTGTTCAGCCGGCTCACGGACAGGGTCCACCGGGATGCCTTCACGTCCAACTTGCTCAACTCCACATACCAGACGAGCGGACGAGGCATCCGTGGCAACGAGCCGGTCCTGATCTACCTCTGCGATGCCGCGTTCGCACCCCGCGCCGCCCAGCTGGATGAGACTGCCGCCGACACCGAACGGACCAGCGTCGTAGTCGCCGCGCGCACAATGCTTAGCGAGCTTCTCACCGAGCCACCGGCCGCCACGGGGCCCGAGGGGCGTCTGCGCCACGAGCTAGCCCAGGCATGCTGGGGCCTTGCCGGTCACCTCTACGACACTCTCGACTGGGGACGCTGATGCCCGCCTACCGCCACCAGCAAGCTGCGGTCTTTATCTTCGACAAGCAGTCCCACCTGCCCGTCCAGGGGCATACGGCGGCCTGCCCCGCCGCATGGCTCAAACATCTGGAACCTGCCTGGGCTTCCCTGCCGCGCCGACGTAAGGACCCTGGGAACCTGCCCTCCAGCTCTCTGAGCCAGATCGCGCAGCTTCTCGACCCGCGGATCAGCTCCATCAGCTGGAACCTCCACGAACGCAATTACCTCAGGGCTACCGCCCCGTGGACATGCCCTTCCACCTCGCTGTCGCTGCTTGGGCCGCCACAGACGTGGCCCCGCATCTGCCCGAGTTGGACTGGCCCGAGATTCTCGGAGAGCATCCACTCGTGTGGGAGCCGCATGACATCGATCTCGCACACCACCAGCTCCACCCCAACGGAAGCGCGCACCCCGGGGACACGGTCTTCAGCCTGCTGCCCAGCCTCCTTGCCGAGCGTGTCGCCGCGACCGGGTTGTATCTGCGCGGTCACGAGTACAAGGCGTGGCTCGGCCCCACTCGCAGCGATGGCCGACGCAGCGTCTACCTCGGGCCGCCCACTCCCTCACCGACCGCGATGGCGCGACGGGTCTGTACACGCCGTACATCAACTTCCACCTGGAGACGATCCCTGGCGAAGCCCAGGTCCGCGTCCACGCGGACCTCCACATAGCCCGCTTCGCCGCGCTGCCTTCGTCGTATGTGCCCCGCCGCGGCAGCCACCCGGCGACCGTCACGGTGCTGCTGCACGCCGACTCCGGTTTCGTCACCTCGGCGGAGCGCCGCATGCTGGTGCAGGCATCCGCCACCATCCATGGGCGCGGCGACGAAGCCCGCTGGAAGTGGTCGCCCGGCGTGAGCAAGCTACTCGCCCTGCTCACACGTCACCGATACCCCGACCCTGACCTCCTGCGCACCGCCCCGAGACGCTCTCCGAGAACAGCGACACCGCCGTCGCAGCGTTCGCGGTTCACAGCAGCGGAATGAAGTACTACCTTCCCGATGCGGACGAGAAGGCCCGCCGACGTACCGCTGGGCACCCTGCAGAACCCGGCTATCAGCCCATCGATCACCTCGAGGTGTTCGACGCCCTCGCCCTGTGCTCGCGCCACTGGGACTCATCCCCGCTACGCCGACGAGTAAGGCAAAACCAAAACGAAGGCGCTTCAGCCGGTCAACACCGCACCAGAACGTCACTACCAGCTGGAGCACTGGACGGCTGCCTCACGCACTCGAGAGACGCTCCACCTAGCGCTCACTCACAAGCTGGGACTCACGGCACAGAACGACGCCGCAGCGTCGGATGCCCAGACCACCTACACCGGCCCATTCGCCCTCACCATCCATCACCGTGACCCCGGTGACCTCGTCGGCGGCATCCCCGATCCGACCACGATGAGCCAGCAGTACGGCGCACCGAGGACGAGCGAGCCGCCGCTGAACGAATCCGACGCATCACCGAGACATTCCCCGACCCGCAGCCCTTCGCGCCACGGTCATCGAGCTGGAAGACGATGGCTTCTTCCTGCGTACACGGCAGGGCGACCCCAAGCCTCTCCTGAAGAAAACACTTCCCTCCCTTGGTCGACGCGTGCAGTGCATGCGCCCCGTACGCCCAGCTCCAGAGCCTGGGAGCAAGCAGAAACTTCTAGCCGGCACAGACCACCGGGTGAGCGACATCGAACGAGCCGCGTCCTCCGTCCTCGATGCCCTGCGCCAAGTAGGCCACATCGCCGACATCTCCGCTCCGCAGGGTGTCACCGGCCCCTTCGAGCTCTCCACGGTGTGGATCTCGAATGCACCAGACGGGCGGACCGTACCCATGCTGATCCGAATGCGCCCCGGCCACCCGCCCACAGCCCAACTCATGCCGACCCTGGCCAGCGCGTCGAACCCGAGCTCCTCTTCACTGAGCTACCCGAAGCGCTCACCGCCGGAAGAGGCCGCATCCGTCTCACCAAGAACTACCGCGCCGTCACGGACTTCCTCATCCAAGCCCTAGCCCTGGACTCGACCACCGATCGCGTCTTTCTTGCGCGTGGCGCCGTCCTGCGCCGCCGAGAGCTCTGGCCGTGGCTCCAAGACGCGCACCTCACCCCGAACGCTCTGCATCTTCCTGGCACCGGATTCGAGAAACCTGATGCGGTACCAGCGCCTCGCAAGCCCGGCGATCACCCCGGCTTGCGGATCGTCCGGTGCGCGAGGCCAACGACAGGGATGCGGTTCCCCACCTCTTCGGTGTGCCATGGGATGAAGCGCACCAGCTGCGCGCTCCCGGCAGTGGCAGGTTCTCCGGTCTCGCCAGGGTCAGCGACACCGTCTTCTACGGCATCAATCCCCGCTCGGACCAGAACCAGACGCCCTCGGCATCACGAAACTCGATCCAGCCCAGCCCAACAATGCCACCTGGTCCGTCAGCAACCCCGCCCACTGGAGATCGCCACCGCGTTTCTGCAAGACGGCGACGATCCCGCCGAGTTCGCCATGTACGTACAGGCCCAGCGTCGTGCCTACACCCACACGGCAAACGACACCAAGTGGCCAGCCCTCATGCACCTCGCGGAACTCATGGACGAGTACCTCGTGTGAAGCACAACCGGGATCTTGAGGTTCCCAGCGACCAGTCTGGCCGCCAGGGCTCTGACCGGTGGCGGTGTCACCACCGTCCAGAATCGGTCCCGCCCTACAAGGGAGAAACGGGCTGGGCTTGCCGTGCCATGAGATGCGCAACGCATCCCGCGCCCGGGTAGTGGCGACGAAGAGTTGACTGCGGCTCTTCTTGATCTCGCGCTCGTACCGGTTGGGGTCGGTCTTCTCGTACTGCTCGACAAGCGCGGTGCGCGGAAGGATCCCGTCGCTCGCGCCGATGATCGCGAGTTTCTGGTACTCAAGTCCCTTGAACCGGTGCATCGTTCCGATGTGGACTTCTCCGCCGCCCTGTGGGCCGTCCTTGGTGAGGGTGGCCGTGGTGATGCCGTGCTTCATCTCCAGGTCGGTGGCAACGCGGCCGGCCATCTCGCCGTCGGTGACACAGACGGCGATGGTGCCGCTCGGGTCGCGTACGGTGCCGTCCGCGGTGGGCTGGGCAATGTCCGCGCGCCACTGCTTGAGGGTTCCGGCGAGCTGGGTGATCTCGTCGGTCCAGTCGGCGCAGGCGACGTACTGGGGTGGGGCCGTGCAGCAGGGAGTGGTAGCCGTCGAGGGTGTCGGTGCCGTCGTCGAGGTCGTCGTAGGTGGCCCCGCGGACGACCTTGGCGGCCTGGTCGAGGATCTCCTGGGTGGTGCGGTAGCTGAGCGTCAGCTTCGAGGCGCGGCCGCGGATGTGGACTCCGACGGTGGAGAGGGTGACCTGCCGGTCATAGATCCGCTGGTGGGTGTCGCTGGCGATGAAGAGGTCGCCGTCGCCAGACGCGACCATGGCGCGCAGCATCTTCCAGTGGGCGGGGCTGAGGTCTTGGGCCTCGTCGATGACGATGTGCTGGTAGCGGTGACGCAGGTAGCGCATGGCTGAGCTGTTGTCGTCGAGGTGGACCAGGTCGCCGCCGCCGATGTCCTCTTTGCGCTCGGCACGGATCTTGATCTTGTGGGCGCGTTCCATTTCGTAGCGGGCCGCCCGTTCGGCGGCCTGTGCCCAGGTTTCCGGCCCAGGCCGCTCAGGCGCAGGGTGAACTGGTCGAGCAGTTTCCAGATGGCGGCGCGTTCGGGGCGGGCGAGGGCGCGTCCCATGCCGGCGCGTCGGGCCTTGAAGTAGTCCTGGCGGGTCGCGAGGGACTGGCCGAGGACGATCTGTTCCCATTCGTCGAAGAGGAACTCGGCGCCCCAGCGCTGCTCGTCGTGTTCGAAGAGGACTTCGCGCAGTACGTCCAGGGCCCGGTCTTCGGCGATCAGGCTGCGCTGCGAGCCGGGCGCGGCGTTCTCGGTGAGGACGTTCTGTGCGAGCTGGTCGATGTGTTTGATGTCGACGCGGCCGAGCAGTGCCGGGTCCATGAGTGAGGTGAGCCGGGAGCGCAGGTCGGCTGTGAGGTTCTTGGTGTAGGTGGTCAGCAGGATCGGCTTGTTGTGGCCGGGGGCAGGGCTGCGGCGAGGCGGGCCACGCGGTGCAGGGCGACGATGGTCTTGCCGGTGCCGGGGCCGCCGCTGACGCGGGCGGGGCCGCCGTAGTTCCGTTCGACAATCTTGCGCTGGGTGGGGTGGAGGTAGACCTTCCAGGCGCGGAAGTCGCCCTCGGCGAGGACGTTGCGGATGTCGTCGTCGACCGTGGTGACCGCGGTGCGGGTGAGGGCTGTCGCCATGTCGTTCTCGAAGCCCGGTTCGAGTTCGGTGGAGGCGGGCTGGGTGATCTCACGTTCGACCTCGTCCACGGTCATCCCGGAGCCGAGGCCCGTGAGGATCTCGGCGGTCAGGCGCGGGCGCCGGCGATGAGGTGGTCCAGTTCCTCGTCGGTCGTGACGGTGAGGGCGAGGTCGATGAGTGCGTCGGCGACGCCGAGTCGGCGGAGGTCCTCGGGGTGCAGCCGGCGAGGAGCGGTTCGGTGGAAAGGTCCGGTTCCGGTGTTGCGACGGGTGCGGGTGTGGGCTCGGCCGGTTCGGTCTGGTCCTCCGGAGCCGGAGTGAGCTGGAGGCCGGCGCGTTGCAGGACGCTCTGGCCGACGACGCCGAGGTCGACGAACTCGATCTCGCCGGTGATCCGGTTGATGGCTACGGTGAGTTCTTCGTAGACGTCCTTGCGGTGGCGGACGGCGACGATCAGCCACTGCTGGATGCCGTCTGCGCCGACGCCCGCCCGGGCGAGAGCGCCCGGTACGAGCGGTCGATCTTGGCTCGGTGGATCCGGCCGTCGCCTTTGAGGGGCCTGAGGTCGAGGCTGGGGTGGTCGGGGTCGGTGCGGAATTGGTGACAGAAGTCGTAGAACTTCGTTTTGACCGACGAGTCCATCTTGTAGAGCTCGTTTTCGGCCTTCTGGTACAGGCTGAGGCGTGCGGTCATCGTGCGATCGCCTGTTCTTCGGAAACGGGTCGGGTGGCGGTATCGGGGAGCGCGGTCAGCAGGGCGTCAAGATCGGCGAGCCAGTCGTCGGCCGACCGGATGGTGAATCCGGCCTCGCGGTAGGCACGCCAGGTCTTGTCGCTCTCCTCGTCCTTGTGGTTGTGCGGCTCGGCCATGACGGCGATCCGGCGGCCGTTGTGGTCCCAGGCGAAGTCGGCGAGCCAGCCGCGTTCGCCGAGTTCGTAGCCGTATGCGGGTGCTTTCTTGCCGCGGTCTGCCAGGGCGTGGGCGAGGCGGGTGAGGGAGCGCCGGGTTCGTCCTCGTCGAGGTATTCGAGGATCTCTCCGTCCCACAGCAGGTCCCGCAGCTTCGCTTCCAGCGAGGTGTCGTCGGTTGCCTCCGCCACAGGGGTCCGTGGTGCGGGGATGCTGATGCGGTACCGCATGACCAGCGATTCGAGTTCGCCGGGGCCACCGAATGCTCTGAGGGCCGAGAGGTCGTACTTCGCCGCGATGGCCGTGGTCAGCTGCACGGCGTCGCCGTTGTCGTGGGTGAGGAACTGCAGGACGTTGGACCATTGGAGCCAGGAGTGCCAGCGGGCCTTGTGCTCGGGTGTGCCGAGTTGGTCGGGTGCAGTGTCGTCGAGGCAGACCAGGGCGGACCAGTGGCTGGTGGCTCCGTCGACGAGGAAGGCGACGGGGAGGCCGGACTGGTCGTTGGTCTGGAACAGGTTGAGTGTGCCGGTGCCTTGGACGGGGGCCGGGTCGATGCCGTCGGTGTGGCCCCAGGCGTCGAGGAGGCGGTCGAGCGACTGGCGGGTCTGGTCGGGGCTTCCGTTGCCGACGAGGATCTCCTGGCCGGTGCCGAGGAGTCCGCCGACCACGGCCGATGCCCGCCTGCCCCAGGCTGCGTCGTCCGGGCTGCGCAGGTAGGCGAGGAGCATGGTCATCGGATCGGCGAACGCGGTGGTGGCGAGATCGTCGCCACCACGTTCGGCGTGGAGCCGCTTCGCGATGTCCTGGGCGCTGTGCGGATAGGGCGGCCATACCGGCTCGGCCGGCTCCCGTCCTGAGGGGACCTGTGCCGTGCCGGCCTGCCGCTCGAAGGCGTCGAGGTCGTCCCAGGTCAGCTGGAAAACGATGCGCCCGTCGGCCCGGAGCCGGTTGCGTTTGTCGGCGTCGCCGGCGAGCCGGTTGTGCCGGCGGGTGGCGTGGTAGCGGTGTCCGTCGAGGTAGACGGTGATCTTCCGCTTGGGTCCTTCGGTGCGTTCGAAGGTGAAGTCGGTGCGGGTGAATCCCTCGTTGCGCTGGGCGGTCAGACGCCAGCCGTGGACGGTGCCGTCCTCGTCGAGGTGCAGATAGGCGCTGTTGGTGCCGCTCTCCTTCAGGGCGGCGTCGCCGCGCGGGCCGGCCCATCCTCGCAGGGCGGTGAGGAAGCGGGCTTCGAGGTCGGACTCGACCTGTCCGTCGAGGCCGATCTGGTCGGTGTTGCCGACCCGTTTGGTGTCCCACGCATCGGTTTCGGTACCGAGGAGTTCGTCGAGGATCTCCACGGCGGCCTGACGGGAGACGCGGTCGATGTGCTGTTCGTCGGCATAGCGGTACAGGCAGCGGTGGCAGGCCGGCATGGCTTCCCCGTTGCAGGGGCACTCCTCGATCAGCCGGCGTGCGCCCTCGAGCACCTGCCGGAAGGCTGCCGGGGCGGTGAGCCGGTCGAGGTAGCCGGTGCCGTACGGGAGGCTGTCGTACAGGACCAGGAAGTGTCGCTTCTCCGCGGTGTCACGGTCCGGCATGGTGGCGAGGGTGGTGTCGAGGTGCTGGGGTCGCCGCCGAAGGCTTCGTCCACGCCCAGGCGCAGGGCTGCCTGGAAGGAGTGGACCCGCTCCTCGACGAGGACGGTCGCGGCGGGCAGCAGGATGCGCAGGGCTTCGGTCTCCAGCTCGTGGGCGAGCAGGACGGGTTCCTGGGGCACATCCGGCTCACCGCGCCGCACCGGGCACCAGGGGTGTGGTGCTTGATGTCTCGTCGGCGGTTGGCGGAGTTGTCGACGGCGTCGCGGTCGTCGTCGAAGACCGGCCGTCCGTCGGCGGTCGCAGCGCCGCAGGAGGTGCACACGTGGAACGGGGCGATGCGCACGGGCTTCCCGGCGAGCTGGTCGTTCTCCTGAGCGCCGACGCTGAGCGGTCCGGCGTTGACGCGGCGAATGACGGCGTGGCGGGTGTAGTCGACGCCGAAGATCTCCTTGGTGTGCCGCCAGGACTTGCCCGGGACGAAGTCCTCGGGGGCGATGTCGACCATGTCCACGACGGTGTAGAAACGGCTGTCGCGGTTGTCGCTCTCGTCGCCGATCCTGGCGTCCTCGCGCTTGTCGCGGGCGGTGACAACGCGGGGCTGGACGATCTGCCACAGGCTCCCGGAGTCGGCGATGCCTGCCTCCCGCAGCGGGGCAGGGAGTGATGTCGTGCTTGGCCTTCTCGGTGCGGACGTAGCCGCACGAGGGGCAGAAGCGCCAGTGGCGCCAGTCCTGGTCCCGGCCGGTGACGATGTCGATGCCGGTGATGCGGTGCTTGTAGCCCTCGGCGTAGAAGGTGTTGCCGGGGGCGAGTTCGGACAGGGCGTAGCTTCGTGGCCGCTCGTAGGAGAACGGCTTCGACTTGTAGCTGTCCCGCCCGTCGGGTGTGCTGCCCTCGGGCCAGTAGACGGTGGCCTCCAGGGTGGTCGTGGCGTCGATGAGGGCGTAGTTGGGCAGCAGCCCGAGGTCGCACAGCACGGTCTGGGCAGGCCGGCGCTGACGCGTGGCTCCTTGCTTCGAGAGGGCGTCCAGCTCGGCCTTCAGTTCCGCCTTCGTACGTGCCTGCTCGTCGTCGCCCTCCTTGAGCTCGTCGATGGCCGAGTGGATCGTGCGGATACGGGTGCGGAGTTTCTGGTTCCCGCGCCCCCACTCCCGCTCGGCCTTCTCGATGGCGCTGCGGATGCCCCGGACCGCGTACTTCTCCAGCTCTTCCTGGGCGGTCTCGCTCACGCCGGAAGGGAACAGCGCGAGGAAGCCCGCGACGAGCTCCTCACCGTGGGCGAGTGCGGCTTCGGTGAAGTCGGCGAGGTAGCCGGAGGGGCCGAAGAGCTCGTCAGCACGGCGCGACAGGGCTGCCAGCGGCTTGCCGTCCTCGCGCAGCAGCCGGCCGCGTGCCGCAAGGTCGAGGAGATGGGCGGTGTACTGGCGGCGCAGGATCTCGATGGCGGACAGGTAGGAGCCCGGCGGCACGATCCGCCCGTCGATCATGTCCCGCGGCCGGTCGAGGAAGTACAGGTCGCGGCGGATCGGTCGGGGATGGTGAGGAGGAAGGCGTTGCCCGTACGGCGCCCGGCCCGGCCCGCCTGCTGGGCGTAGTTGGCCGGCCGGCGCGGCAGGGCGCCGAGGACGACGGCGGACAGGTCACCGATGTCGATGCCCATCTCCAGGGTGGGCGTGCAGGACAGCACATTGGGGTCGTTGAACCCCTCGCCCTTACGGAAGGCTTCCTCGACGCGCTCACGCTTGGCGCGGGACAGCAGGCCGGTGTGCTCTGCGGTGATCACCTGGTAGGTACCGGCGCGCCGGTACAGGCTGCGGTAGTAGTCGTCGCGGTAGTCACGGTCCCGGTCGTGCCGGTCCACAGTCTCCAGCCACCGGTCTCCTGCGACCAGACGTCCGGTCGAGCAGCGATACGACTGACAGGGCTGCCCGTGGTACTGCGCCAGCAGCGCGGGATGGACAGTCTGCTCCCAGAAGCACTTCGGGCAGCGCACATACGCCTCGTTGACCTGCGCTTCGGATAACAGCTGCAGGCGGATGGCGCCCGGCTGGAGGCCATAGACGCGGACGGCCGTGTCGGTCGGGGTGCGTGCTGCGAAGCCCGGCGTCCGTGAGCCGGGGCAGCAGTCGCACCCAGAAGTCGTCGGCCTGCTCGCGGGGCATGTCGAAGCAGCGCTGGGCCCAGGACTGGTACCAGGACAGACGCCCGGCGGCGAAGTCGAACTCGCTCTTCTGCTTGGGCCGGGCGAGCAGGAAGGTCGGCGCCGAGACGCCCCGTGGGAAAGCCTTCATGCCACGCGGGCGGCCACCCAGATGAAGTAGCGGCTCGTGCCTGCCTCGTCGAGGAACTTGTCCATCCAGCGGTGCCCGACCGCTCCCCGCGTACGCAGCCGCTCCAGCAGTCCGCGCAGGAAGGCCAGGTATCGGGTGTCGTCGTGCGCCGTGAGGGTAATCCCGTGGTGGGCGGACTCCTCGTGGGCGGCACGCACGATCGCGACAGCCGCTTGCTCGTCGGGGATGCCCACCCAGGAGGCAGCGGTACGGGTCAGTTCGAGGGTACGGCCGTTGCGCGAACGGTGGCCGAACTCCATCACGGCCTCGAACGCGAACCGCTCACCGATCAGATCCCAGGTCTTCTTGTCGCCGCCACGCCCCTTCCCCGACAGCAGCCGCGCCACTCCCGCGTCGTCGTGCAGGTCGGGCGGGACGACGGCGGCGAGAGTCTCACGGTCGGTGGTGGACAGGACGACATTGGCGACAAGGTCGTTCAGCGCGACGGACCGCTGCTCGCTCAGGTGCTTGGTGAACAGCGCCCGCAGGAAGGTGTACGAGCGGGAGGCGACGAACCCGGCCCGGTGCGCGGCGTCCTGCACAGAGCCGTTGAACATCAGCGTCTTCGTCTCACGCTGCTTCTCGTCCATCTCCCCGCCAGTGAAGAGCTGGGTGATGGACGCGGCGGCGAGCGCGGCAGGGCCCGTACCGAGGAAGCGGATGGCGTTGTGCGTGCCGCACGCCGGGCACCAGTCGTCCTTGGCGGCACGCTCCGCGGTGTCCCCGAGCTGGACAAGGACGAACACGGAATCGGGGCCGGCGGGCCGCGGGTTGCCCTCGTCGTCGTAGTCGGCCTGAGGATCGGGCAGACGCAGGCGACGGGAAGAACCGTCCAGCACCATGAGTACGCCCGCGCCACCGGTGGCCAGCGACCTCTGCACAGCCCGGTCCATGGCGGTGCGGCCGTTGCCCTCACGGGACTCGTTGTCCGTGGCCGCCACCAGGGTGCGCACCTTGGACTTGTTGGCCGTGACGGAGGCCCTGCGGATCTTGTGTGCCTCGAAGCTCAGCTCCTCCAGATCCGACTCGGGAGCGAGCACCGACCAGCCGGAGCGCCCGCACTCGCGGCAGTACACCGCGGGCAGGAAGACCTTGGTGTCACGCGAGGTGGTCGTGTCGGGCGTCGTACGCAGCCGGCTCTCCGCCCCGGCCATGTCCCAGGCGAACTCCGCCTTCGGCCAAGGCAGTACGCCCCTCAGCATGCGTGTGACGGACCGTGCCCACTGGTGCACCTCAACCTGGGCAAAGGGGCGACTGATCCCGGCCGGTGTGTCCGGGTCGCGTGCCATCGACAACAGGGCGACGAGGCGGGCGAGTGCCACCGCCGCGACCTGCGGCCGCGTCGTGATCGCCTCGTCCCAGCTCTTCGCCCGCTGCGGCGCATCACGTCGAGCACCTCGTCGTAGGTGCACGTCGTGCCGTCGAAGGCCTTCAGCACCGCATACGCCAGACGGTTGCGCTTGAGCGCGGCACCGAGGACGACCGGATCAGTGGTACTGACACCGGTGACAGCCTCGGCAAGGTCCGCGAGCGCCTCCGGCCCGGAAGCCGGATCCGGCAGGGCGGTCAGTGTCTCGGAGGCGCGGCCTGACCGGGAAGGAACTTCGCGTCCGTGACCGTCTCGTCGAGTATGAACTCGTCGACGGTCAGCCGGTTCTCGCCGACGATCGCCTCTTCGGTGAACTCGGTGCCGAAGACGCTACCGGCCACGGACAGCAGCTGCCGCACCCGTCGGCGTCGGTGCCGGAGGCGAGGGTCGCGGAGGTCGCGATGGGAGTGATCGTGCCGAGCGGCTTGCCGGGCCGGTTGGCGTCGACGGCGATGGCGAGGCGGCGCAGCAGCATGGCCACGTCGGTGCCCTGCGCGCCGTCGTAGCTGTGGAACTCATCGACGACCACGTAGCGGATGTCGCAGTCGTCCCATAGCGCCGCGTCGGCAGCGCGCTGCAGGAGCATGTCGAGCATCTTGTAGTTGGTGATCAGGATGTCCGGCGGCGACAGCCGCATGTCCTGCCGGCGCGTGTAGACGCGGTCGTAATGCGTCGCCGCCTTGTCCCCGATGTACAGGCCGGCGCGTACGCTGCTCAACTCGTCGTAGTCGGTGAGCAGTTCGTTGATACGGCCTGCCTGGTCAGTGGCCAGGGCGTTCATCGGGTAGAGAAAGATCGCCTTGACCCCGTTGCGCCCGGCCGCGCGCTCGCGGGCGCAGTGGTCGAGCACGGGGTAGAGGAACGACTCGGTCTTGCCGGAGCCGGTGCCTGTGGTGACCAGGGTGGGCTCGGGTGTGTGACCGTCCTTCGAGGTGAGCCGGGCAAAGGCCCGGGCCTGGTGCGCGTACGGCGTCCAGCCGTCCGTACGTACCCAGTCCAGGTGCTGCTGCCAGCCGTCGCCAGCCGGGGTGAAGGGGTACGGAGACGAAGGTACGGGCCGCGGAACATGCCCGTCGTCTCGTTCCCGAGGAAGGAGTGCAGCGCCTTGCGGGCGCCCTCGTCGGCGAGGCCGTACGTCGTGGACAGGTACTGGAGCAGGCTCTCTTTCAGCCCCTGTGCTTCGAGGGTCGGCCTCATGGGATCGGGACCTCCATCTTCTCCGGGTCCCACAGACCCTTGTTCACGGCCTCGTCGAGGCGCTGCTTGAAGTAGGCGTGGGCGGCGCGCATTTCATGCTTACGGTTGGCCTTGTAGAAGGGGCGGTGTAGCCGTCGGGGACGGGAACTGGGGCGGTGGTCTTGGAGTCCTTCTCGTAAGCCTCGTGGTAGGGCTGGAACTGAGTCCAGTGCTCCTTGGTCTGGTCGAAGCCGTATGTATACCGGTCCCCTGCGATCTTCCGCTCGGTGGCGTCGAACCAGGTCACCCGGTCGAAGTCCTGCATGATCGGGAAGCGAGCTCGGTACATCGCGATGAGCGTCTTCGCGTCGATGCCGAGCCAGACGGCGACGAGCGCATCGATCTCGACGAGGGCGGCGCGGCGGGCGTATTCGGTGCGGAGGGGTATTGCGTTGCCAGGTGGGGGTGACGTCGTGCAGCTTGGCTGTGAGGTGGGGCCAGTCGATGGCCCAGGGCTCGCAGCCGGGCCACTTGGGTCGTAGAGCTCTGCCCAGAGGTCGGCGTAGGCGGTGGTGAGGGCGTTGAGGCGAAGGGTGCGGAGGAGAAGGGCGGGGCTAGAGGGTGGTCGGGCTGCGGCGCAGGCATCGCACGCGCACCAGCTACTTGCAGGTCTGATCGCCCAGTCGTACGCAACAGATAGTCCAGCGGCAGAGAAGCCCAAAACCCGGCGTTCAGTACCGTAAGACACTCGTTCCTTAGCCGGGCACTGTGGACCATGTGGATGTGCGAGGCCCCTGGTGGGGTCAGCGCGGCATAAAGAGCTCGCTCCGTATCCGGTGCGATCTGCCGCCGCCACGCAACCCGATAGTCCTCGCTGTACGGAGAGCTCGCCTTGGCAAACAGGAACTCCTCAACCTGCTCGTCCTCGACCTGCTCCGGTTCCAACTCACGCTTCTCCGCGATCCGGAGCTTGGCCTGTCCCCGCTCCTCCTCCGACGCAAGAAGCTCCTCGTATCGGTCCCAGTTTGGCCACCGATCCTGCTCGTCCAAGAACACATCGCGCGGCGCCACGCACCGGTACTCCGACTCCGGCACCGCGTCGTCCGCCAGCGACCTCGGGTCGAGACCGCGTACCTCGCCGCTGCCCTGGCTGGGTTGCTTGAACATCGGGTTGGCAACGCCGATCTGCGGTCCCTTGAGGATGACGTCGTTCCACGCTTCTGCGCGATAGTCCTCATGGCCGTCGACGCCCGTGTTGTAGTCGATGAGACGCTGATTCTTACCTGGGCCGAACTGCGCCTTCTTGGCACTGCTTTCGTCGAATCCCCGGGTGATATCCGGGTACAGCGCACCAAGACGCAAGGAATACATGCCCAACGCGTCGATCGCAGGATCCTCTGCTGTACTGACGGGTGTGAGCAGACGCGTGTGCTCCAGGGGACCCTCGTCACCTGCCAATCGACGCCAGCGCCTGAGGGTGTCGGGCGTGACGCGGACGACGCGCTTCGGGTGAGGACGTTCGTCCCAGCCACCGTCGTACTTGACGCCCGGATCGGCACCGGTCTTCGCCGCGGTGGCGGACAAACGAAACGAGTCGACGGTGAAAAGCCACGACAGGGAGTCGAAGGAGATCTCCCTTCAGTTCCGTAGATGTGCACGCCGAAATGGCTTGACCGCCCTACTGGTGGCGGGAAGAACCGGTTGCCCGCATTGACGAAGTCACCATGTACGCGCAGCCGCCGGTAGGCCGCTGCCCGCAGCACAGCCTCCTTGTCTCCTGCGAAGTGGGTGTCAGGATGCACCATCCCGGCCGTTCCGACGCGTCCGGCGTGATCCCACACCTCGCACATGAACGCCCGGTACAGGTCGGGCTGACTGCCTGAAATCAGTGGATAGACAGGGGAAGCAGACAAATAGCTCGCTGTCGTCATCGTGTTCGTCACCTCGCCGAGCAGGTACTCCCGCACCTCCTCACGCGCCAGCTCGTCCCCCGCCGCCTGCTCTTCTCCTCCGCCTTCGGTTTCTCTGTGAGCATGAACCACGGCTCGTACTCCGCAAGGACCGGGTCTTCCTTCCACTCCGGCCGCACCCACGGCGGGTTGCCCACCTGCAGGTCGAACCCGCCCACCTCGCTCTCGAAGACGCCCGCGAAGTCCAACTCCCAGTGCAGAAAGCCCTGCTCCTCGGCAATGTCACGGACGACCCGCATCCACGGATACCGCGTCCCCACCGCCTTCAGCGCATCGTCCATGCCCATCTCGGCCTGCACCAGGTCCTCAAGGATCGCCAGTTCCTTCAAGGAGTCGATTGATGCCGCGAACGCATTCTCCTTGATCGACTCCGTGCCCACCATGGACTCAAGGAAGGCGATCCAGTCGTTCAGGTCCGCAAGCGGGATGACGTCACGCCGACGTACCGGCCCACGAGGCTTCTTCGGCGCGGAGCGCGTACGTGCCTTCTTGGGCGCCTCCTTCTTCACGAGCTCTTCGTCGCCCGCCGCCTCCCCAGGGATGCCTGGTCACCGTCCATGGCGAACAGCATCTGGCTCTCTGCGATGCGCGGCACGCCCTGGGTTCGGGCACAGGCAACGGCGCCTCGCTCCCGACGGCCACCCCGGCCACCGACGACAACAGCGCGTCCAGGTCCGCCCCGCCTCGGCCGACACCACCGGCGCCGTCTCGTACTCCGCGTCCGTCCCGTCCAGCAGCCCCACCTTGTCCAGCGGCCAGAACCACAGCGCGCACCACGCGTCCATGACCTGCTTGAGGCGCCAGTACGGGGAACCCTCCGCCTCAAAGAGGTCCTTGAAGACCTGCTCCTTGGTCAGCGGCAGACTCTGACCCGTGCGCCGCTTGTCGTGGCGGAGGAAGGCGTACTCCTCCGTGTCCTCCTCGCGGTCGGTCCCCAGACGTCTATGGTGCGGGCGATCTCCTGTTCGCTGAGTTCCATGCGCTTGGCGACGAGCTTCCACAGGAACTCGACGCGACGGGCTGCGGCCTGCAGCCGGGCAAGCTGGCTCGCCTTGCCGCCCGTCTTCTTGGGCTTGGTCTGGATGCCCTTCTTCCACGCCCTCAGCTGATCCACCTGTGGCCGGGCCAGTTGCTCGACCAGCTTCTTCGCGTCGCCGCTCGCCCCGCAACCGCGCCCCACCCGGGCGTCGGCAGGAGAAACTGGTGCACAGCCCGTCCGGCAGCGGCTGCTCGGCGCCGTCCCCGGCCGCCCGGAACGGCAGCTTGGTCGGCTTCTGCGCGCCGATGGTCCGCTCCCCTTGATCCGCGTGGCCTCATACACCCAACGACGAGCTCCGATCAGGGAGTTACCGCGCCGCAGGTGCAGACCGAACCATGGCGCACGCATCCCGGGGTGCATGGTGTTGAGCCACAGCGACACCTCGGCGAGCTCCACACCCATGTCGTTGAGGTCGATCCCGTACGCGTTGTGCAGGGCGATGTACGCCTTCACCCGCTGCTTCGCCTCAAGCGCCTTTGACGTGTCCAGGTTGGCGCCAAGCTCCTCCTGGCGGCGCTTGAGGTACTCGTCGGCGACCAGGTCGATCGCCTTGTTGAGGAACGCGCCGGAGCCGAGGGCCGGTTCGCAGATGGTGTAGCGCAGGAGTTCACTCGCGCGGGTCCGTACCGTGTTCCCGTCGGCGTCCTTCTCCTGGTCGAGGCGGTGCTTGAGCGCCAGCTCGACGGTGACCTCGGTGAGGGACTCGGGGTGTAGTACGAGGCGGACGTCTCGCGGTCGCGGCCGGCCAGGCGGTAGATGAACCTGCCGGGCGCGTACTTCTTGGGGCCGCGCAGGCCGTGCTGTTCGGTGTCCTGGGCGGAGTACACGACGTGCGTGTTCTCCGGGTAGTCGTTCAGCCGGTCGGCGGGGACGAGCCAGGAGCCCTTCTCGGGATCGCCGTGCTGATTGCTGCCCTTCTTTGCGCCGGGCTTGGCGACCTCGGCGAGCTCTCTGCTCTCGTCGATGATGCCGGTATAGGACATCAGACCTTCGTAGACGGCGCCGAGCTGGTTGATGCCGAGGTTGCGGTAGGAGATGAAGCCACCCTGCCGGCCCTTCTGGCCGGCCTCCTTCAGTGTGAGCAGGCGCAGCACCTGATGCAGGGCCTCGTTGCGCAGCCTCAGATCCAGCCACTGCGGTTCCTCGTCGTCGCCCTCGTCCCATCGGGGTCCAGGGCTCCGCTGCCGATGAGGGTGATCGCCTTCGGGTCGAACAGCTCGCTGCGCAGCGGCTCGAAGCGGAGGCCGCGCTGTTCGCTGCGCTCGGCGGCGGGCTTGTCGTCGTCCGCCTCGGTGCCGTGCGGACGGTGTCCGAAGTTGACCTTGTTGAAGAGGACATCGAGGGAGGCGTAGAGGTGGAAGCCGCCCCGGCTGTCCTCCTCGACCAGCTTTCGCTCGCGCGCGACGAGCTCGCGCAGCCGGGCGATCGAGTAGCCGGCCTCGTAGGTGGAGTCGTCGGCGGGCAGGATGCCCAGCTCGGGGCGGGCCTCCGCGTACAGGAGGAAGAGGATGCGGTAGAGGTAGCGCAGGGATTCGTGGGTGAGCTGCTTTGCGAACGGACCCTTCTTGAGGTCCTCGATCTCCCTCGGCTTGACCTTCGCCTCACGCAGGCGGTCGAGTACTTCGTTCGCAATGATCTCGACCGACTGCTGGAGTCCCTGCGCAGCTCGGAGTTGACGCCGACGGCGTTGTCCCGGATGCCTTGAGCAGCTCGTCGATGCGTCGACCCTTGCCGTCGGGGCGGGGCGCGAGCATGTCGTGGGAGAAGAGGGCGGTGAGGAGGGCGAGTTCGCCGGCCTTCGCCGTGTCGTTGCGGGCGAGGGCGGTGTCGAGGTTGACGGCGAGGTAGCGGCCTTCGGCCCAGGCGCCGCGGTCGGCAGGACGAGCACGCCGCCGCACAGCATCAGGACGAATCGGGGTGCGTCGCCGCCGAGCTCGTGGAGTTCGCTCTGGAAGAGCCAGCCCGTCAGCTTCTCGCCGACTTCGAGGAGGCCGTCGGTGGTCTTGAGGGGTGGAGGAGCCGTCCGGCCTCGTCAGGGTCGAGGGCGTCGTCGAGGAGGCGGTCCAGCCGCAGTCGAGGGCGACGATGCCGTCTCCGTGCCAGGCGGTCTGGAGTTCGTACTCCTTGCCGGCGTTGTGCACGGTGATCGGCTCGGGCCGTCCGTCGTAGCCGAGGGCTTTGAGGACGGTGGTGTGCCAGGTGGTGATGTGTTCGGCCCACTCCCCGTCGGGTCGTCGTAGGTGCTGCCGGGTTCTTCCTGCTGGGCGTGGGCGCTCAGGAAGGGCGCACGGTGGCCAGGTAGTCGCCGCGGAGGCGGGGAAGGAGTTCGCGTGGGGTGGGCCGGGAGTCGTGCGGGTCGGTCTCTCGGTCGGTCCACAGGGTGAACAGGCCCTCGTCGCCCGCCTTGCCCTTCTTGAGGGTGTTCTCCAGCTCCTCGCTGAAGTAGTGGGCGGAGAGGTATTCGCCGCGGTTGGCGAAGGAGTCGTAGGTGTAGCTCATCGTGCGGACTCCTCGGCGTGCGCGGTGGTGGCGTGAAGGGTTCGAGGACGCAGAGGACCCGCAGCATCGGGTCGCCCTTGGTCCGCAGGCGGCGTACGAGGTCACGACGGCGGGCGGCGGTGTCGTACACCTGCTGGATGCGGTGCTGCTGGTTGCCGACGGCGATCAAGGCGTCCTGCTCCCAGACCTGTACCCGGTCCTCGTACGGGGCGAGGTAGGAGTCGACTTGCTTGTCGTAGTCGGCTCGGCGCTCGCGCAGGTGGGCCTCGGCTACGTCTACGGCCGCGGGGACAAGCTCCTGGAGGTGGCCGGGGTCGACGGGCTGGGCTCGGCCGGGCATGTCGGGGCCGACACCGCAGGCGGCGAGGAACGCCGAGTCCATGCGCCATACGCAGGGGTTGTCCTCGCCGAGCCCGGTGACGCCCATCCACTCCACGACCGTCGGCTTACCCGCAGCGTTGGAGTAGACACCTTGGAGGAGGTAGACCGGGCCGGTGAGCGCCTCGGGCAGGCGGGCGTCGATCCGCTTGGCCTTGGTGGTGTCGGGCCGGTAGGCGAGGACGAACGCCTCGTCGTACCGGAGCCTGGCGAGGACCTTGTCCGTCACCCAGTCGAGCACGGGGTGGATGTCGGAGACGTAGGAGACGTTGGGCCACTGTGAGGTGGTCTGGTCGGTCTTGCCCTGCTTGGCGTTACGGGCATCTTCCAGGCGGTCGGCGGCGTACTGCTTGTCGAAGGTGATGCTCAGCGTGCCGTCGTCCTTGGACGTCGTGAGGATCTTCTCCTGTTTCAGGTAAGAATTCGGCAGCGCTCGGAAGCGGTACTGAAGGTCTTCGGGCGGAGTGAACTCGATGCGGCCATGGGCCGTTTCGGGCTTCCAGCCGAGGGCTGCGCGCTCGGCCTCCGGGTAGATGAGGTCCATCGCGGCGTGGAAATACGCCTTGGTGTTGGTGAAGACGTGGGGCACGTCGGCCTCGGGGACCGGGGCCGTGCCGAGGGCGGCGGGAGGGCCGCCGGGTCGGCGAGCCGGGCGTTGGCGCCGGCGAGGAACCCGCGAGGACTCCGCCGGACTCCTGCTGCGACTGCTTGATGGAGCGCTCGACAGTGCTGCCCTTGATGAGATCGCGGGTGAGGCGGTCCTCTTCCTTCTTGTCGTTGTAGAGGCCGGTGACGGCCTCAGCGCTGCCCTCGCCGGTCTCGATCTCGTGTGCCTGTGCCTCGCGCCGCAGCAGTCGGGTGCCCACGAGCCGGTCGTCGAGCGTGAGCATCTCGCCGTTCTCCTCGTCGCGCCGCCAGGGCACGTCGGCGGTGAGGTTGAGGGCCCGGAACTCGGGCTGACCGCCTGCCCGTAGCGGTCGATGCGTCCGTTGCGCTGTTCGATACGGATGAGGGACCAGGGCAGGTCGTAGTGGATGAGGTCGTGGCACTGGTGGTGCAGGTTGACGCCCTCGGAGGCGATGTCGCCGGTGAACAGCAGCCGTACCGGCTCTTCGCGCCGTCCGAAGCGGTCGATGATCTCCTGCTGTTGCTGGTCGTTGGTGGTGTCGCCGTGCATGACCTCGACGGCTCCGCCGTACGCCTTCCAGGGACGTGCCGTGTCGGCCTTCGTCTCGTTCTTCTTCTTGAAGCCGAGCCGCTCCGGGACCTCCCGGGCCAGCCAGTCCAGGGTGTGGACCCGCTCGGAGAAGACCACGACGCGGCGTTGGGAGCGCGGGCCGACACCGAGATCATCCTTCAGTGTGCGCACGAGAGCGTCGAGCTTGGCGGAATCCTGGTCGGTGAAGTCCGCGACCAGTGTCTCCAGCTCCGCGAGCGCCTTACTCTCGATGGCAAGGGCGGCGCGGCGCTCAGGAGTGTCCGCCTTCCCTTTCCCCTTCGCCGTACGGCGCTTCGGGTCGTCCAGGTAGGTACGGCGGCTGGCGAGGATGCCCGCAGGGCTACGTGGGAGGAGAGGAAAGCCTTCAGGAAGTTGTAGCCGACCAGCGGATCGGCGCAGATCGAGGAGTAGTCCAGGTCCCCGGGGTCCACTCGCTCGCCAGCTTCTCCAGGACGGCGACTTCCTTCGGCGTCGCCGGAGCCGGCACCGGCAATGAGGCGCCGCGTTCGGCCCAGGGCTTGTCCTGAGGCTGTCGCGTACCTCGCGGTCCGTCTTGGTGCGCCGGATGTAGAGGTGGTCGAGGTCGGCAACCTTGTAGTTCTTGGGATCGGCGATCGCTGCCGGGTCGAGCATCCGGATCAGCTCGGCGAAGGATTCGGCGTCACCGTTGTGCGGAGTGGCGGAGGCCAGGATCAGCGCATCGGTCTGCTCGGCGAGGCGGTGGGCGAGGCGGTTGTTACGGGTGCCCTTGTTCACGAGGTTGTGGGACTCGTCGATGACCACCGCGTCCCAGACGACGTTCTCCAAGTGATGGCCGTACGTCGCCGACTTGAGTGTGTCGACGGAGACGATGACGCGCTTGAAGTGGGCGAACGGATTCCGTCCTGCCGGAATCTCCTGCTGGATGCGCTGAATTCCCGTGGAGTCCAGGCGCACCAGCGGAAGGGAGAAGCGGGTCCACAACTCACGCTGGAACTGCTCCAGCACATGGGCGGGCGTGACCACGAGGATGCGCTCGCCGCGCCCGCGCCGGATCAGCTCCGAGAGCGTGATGCCGATCTCCAGCGTCTTGCCCAGGCCGACCACGTCGGCGATCAGCAGCCGGGGCTGCGGATTGCGCATGGACAACGCTAGCTCAGCGGGTCGCAGTTGATGCTGCTGCTGGTCCATGAGGAAGGAGTCGGCAAGGGCGATGCCGTGCTCGGTCTGCGGCAGCGCGGTCTTCCGTATGACCGCCTCCAGATGGAGGCGGGCCTTGGCGTGCTTGGAGGTGTCGTCGGGTGCGAGCCGGGTCTTGCGCGGATCGAGCACCTCGATCACGTCCAGCCCGGAGTAGAAGACCGCATCCGTGCCACGGACGAACGAGGAAACGCCGCTGACTTCGACCATGAGTCCGTCACGGGACTCCGCGACGGACTTCACGAGCCACTGCTCGTCTCGGATCCGGACCTGCGCGCCGGGGCGAAGGTCGGCCTGGCGTCGGCCCGGTGAGCCCGCTGCCCGGGATCGGCGTTACGCCCTTCAGGAACCTCGGGCTGCATCGCCGTGGTCACGTGGTGCTCCTCTGCGGACTGTGCTCGTGATGTGCGGTGTGGGTCAGGTGGGCTTTTGAGGTGGCCAGGTGAGTCGGACGAGCGTCGCCTGAACGGCGGCCGCGACGGCCTTGCTCTTTCCGTCGTCCCGGACGGTCTTGTCGGTGGAAGGGCGGAAAGGCAGTTCAGCGCTTCGGCCAGGCGAGCGCCGGCCCTACCGCGTAGCGCTCGCGCAGCTCCTCGGCGACCTTGCGGGAAGCGGGAGAGCGGGTCCTTCGCGGTGCGGGCACAACCGGGCTTTCGCTCTCGGGCTCGGGTACCTGCACGGGCGGGGACGGCGTCAGCGGCGGGCTCATAATGTCGTTGTCCGTCGGAGCGTCGGAACCGGGCTCACCCCGGGCGCCGGAGCTGGGACGTCCTCATCCTGGAACGTCGGCTCCTCGCTCAGCAGCTTCTCGAACAAGTCGAGCCGATCCAGCATCGGTCCGTCGGGCTGCGGGAGCACCATCGTGGAATGGTCCTTCGCCGTCGTTTCCTGGATCAGGGCACGCCGTGCACGAGCCGGACTCGTACCCAACTCCCGCATGAGGTCGGCACACTGCCGGGTCACCTCCTCCAGGGAGGAGCGGTCGTCTGCCTTATGCGCCAGCATGCCCGCTACAACGGGGCCAGTTCATCGGGCAGCCCGGACAGGTCGGGGCCGATATCGGGGTTGACCACCTGAGCGGCAACAGCCTCCCACCGTGCGCCGTCGTACGGGTAGTGCTCAGTCGCCGCGTACAGAAGTACGGTGCCCAGGCCGTACACATCAGCTGCCTGCGTCACGTCCAGCGAGCCCAGAGCCTGCTCGGGCGGCATGCAGCGCACCGTGCCGATGACCATGCCGGCCTGTGTGAGCGTCCCCTTGGAGGCTCCGACGAAAGCGCCGAGGCCGAAGTCGATGATCACCGGCCCGAAGTCGCCGAGGATGACGTTCTGTGCCTTCAGGTCGCGGTGCACCAAATCCGCGGCATGCACAGCGGCAAGCCCTTCGGCCAGCAGCGCGCCGAGGCTCGCCACGAGCGGTGCGGACAGCGGACCTTGGTCCTTCACGACATCGGAGAGCGGACGGCCGGGGACGTAGTCCATGGCCAGCCAGGGCTGCTCGGCGAACGGGTCCGCCTCGATGAAACGGGCCACGCGTCCGGTACCCGAGATCGTGCGCGCAATCGCCGCCTCGCGTTCGAACCGGGCACGTGTGTGCGGATCCGTGCGGTCGGGCCGGATCACCTTCACGGCGACCGGTTCGCCCGCGACCGAGTAGGCGAGGTAGACCTCCCCATACCGCCCGCGCCGAGCCTGCGCTCGACGAGGTACGGACCGATACACGACGGCACGGCCGTACTGCTCACTGCATCCCCTGGCTCCCCGATGGCCAGTACGACCCCACTCGGAGCACACACGCATCTCGCGACAGAAGAAGCAGGGCCGCGGGGACGGGGTACCGGCGGATCACTCCTACACCCTACTGATCAGCGCCCGTTGGAGAAGACAATCGCACCAACTAGGCTCGATTCCAGGACCGGCGGCCGCCGGCCAACTCGACGCAAGAATCGGAGACACCTGACAACCGCGGGCGTTTCAACGTCAGTTGTCCCGGTGGCCTGCTCAGAACAGTTCCAGATCTTCGCCGCTGGTGTCCACGATGACTGGCCGGAATTGGGCGGGGAGGCCGTCCAAGCGGTCCGGGCCGGCGACGGCGGCCACGGCAGGGCCGTCTCGGCCAACCAGGCACGGAACCGCTCGGCGGCTTCACGGTAGGGACTCGCGCCAGTACACGGTGCTCGCCGGAGGGCAGAAGTCGACGGCGACAGTGAGCAGGCAGGAACCGGGCGCGTTGTAGCTGCCCGTCCAGGACACGCGCAGGGCGCCGCAGGGCTTGCGCCCTCGGGGCGCGCGGTGGGTCGGGCGCAGTGGTCGGCAGGCGGTGTGGGCGGTCCATGCGGCGAGGTGTGGCAGGGGCAGGGTGGTGCGTGCGCGACAGCCGGTGCAGCGGTGCCAGTGGCGGAGCCAGGTTTCGGTGTCGGTGTGGAAGAGGCGTGTGTAGTGGTTCGCCACGCGGATGTCGTTGCTGTACAGGTGGTCGGGGCGTTCCTGTGTGTTGCAGGACTGGCAGACGGGGGCGCGGACGTAGCCGTGTTCGTGGCAGTGGTCGAGCACGGTGGCGGGTGCGGTGCGGCAGACGGCACACGCCCACTCGGCCACCTTGCGGGAGGTATTGGGCTTCCTGCTGAGTACCGAGTACAGCTGGCCTTCCAGCTCTTTGGTGTACGGGCGCAGAGCGGGGGCGAGGGTCGGGGTTCGTCTTCTGCCGGCTGCCGGTGCTCGGGGTCTGCCGGGGTGGGAGGTCGGCTCGGTGACGGCTGCGCTTGCCTGGCGGGGCCGTGCGTCCTGCACCCACTGGGTTTCGGCGTGCTCAGCCGCATCCAGGAGTCTGACCACGGTGCGCGGCAGCCACCATGTGCGCTGCGCCTCGTCGCGGGTCTGCTCCACGAGTATGTGCCGCCAGTCGATCCCCGCCAGGAGATACGGCCGGCGGGCTTCACGTCGTACTCCCGCTCGGGGTCGCTCAGCTTCTGCAGTTCCTCCGTGATGCGCCGGCGCCAAGGCAGCGGCGTCCGCTCGTGGGACTCCCACCTCGGCGCCGTACGAAACGGGCCGATGCGGACCAGGTCCTGCCGATCCATCCGGACCGCGTTCAGTTTCCCGGCAGCACGGCGCACCTCGGCCTCCGGAACACTCCACTGACCGCTGCTCACCCTTACCGTCGCGGCCACGTGGCTGCCGAGCAGGACATGTCCCACCTGAGCTCGGGCAGGAGGGCAGACGAATGCCCCGGCAGCCGTCGGCACGGCGCTGTCGGCCGTCAGACCGACCCACAGAGCATCCGCGGCAACCAGGGTGATCAGGCCGTCCGTGCGGCCGGGCATGGGGCGCTCCGACATACTGACAGGCTAACGAGCAGGGGCCCTTGGTGGCGCAGTATGCGTCTTCGGTGTCCGGAAGGGCATTGCCCGTGGTGCCCCACATATCGCGGGCGACCGCGTTCACGGCGCGCAGCATCTCGCCGTTGTTGGGGCGGCCGGCTCTGTTCGTGTCGCCGACGCCGTGCCGGGCGGCGCTGATGATGTGCTGGCGGGCGGCCCAGCGGCTGCTGCGGGGGCCGGTGTTCTCGTGCACGTGACCGTAAGGTGTGCTGATGATCTCCAAGAGAAGTGGGAGGCCACGGGCCTCACCGCCACCGTGTCCGAGCTGGAAGAGGCGGTCGCCGCTCGCGATGGTGACCGCACCGGGCGTGCCTTCACCGCCATGATGAATGCCGTGCAGTCGGCACCGGATGCTGAACGTGTTCTGGCAGGGCCCCGGCTGGCGGCGTTGCTTCCCGCCTTCCCGCCTACCGGCCCGCAGCCGATGCTGGCGATGGCGGCCGGCTTCTGCGTCGAGCACGGGGCCGATCCGGCCGACTGCGCCGATCCGATCCTCGGCGGTGTCTACCAGAACCTGCTCGACGCCCTGGAGTTCGCCCGCCGCTGGACCTCCACCTGCGCAGCGGAGAACGAGCTGCCGGAGCCGGACGAGAAAATCATTGACGACGCGTTGCTGGCCCGCCTCGGCGGCGACGGGTACGAGGCCGCGCGGCTGGCGCTGGCCTGGTGCTCGGTCGAACAGTGGCAGCCGCCCGCGCTGGCCGTGTTGTGCCGCAGCACCGAGGTGCGCCGTCGGCATGCATCCGCGATCCTCCCTGTCTGCCGCGAGCTTGCGTCCCTGGAGCGGCACGACCTGAAATGCCTCGTCTACGCACTGGCAGTTTTGGACGACAAGCCCCTCGTGGTGTTGCACAGGCCGACCGGGACAGGGTTCGAGGTACGCATCGGCGGCATCGGGGACAATTTCCAGTTGCACACGCTGCTCGCCCACGTCCTCGTCGGCGGCGGCTACGTACCCGGCACTGTGCCGTCGGCGGAGAGCGTCCGCCTGGCCACCGATCCCGAGCCGGCGCAGGGACGCACCCAGACCATTGCGACCGGCACCTTCGAGCTCCTCACCGCAGACGGCGAGCGGATCTGGAACGAAGGGCTGCCCGACGACATACCTGTGGTGGAAGGACGCCGCCTGCTCGTGCTCGACGAGCCGACATACGAGCGCAGCTGGAACGCCGACCGCTTCTTCCCACATCTCCCGGGCACGGCCGAGCTGATCCGCGTACTGACCGCGGAAGAGACGCGGAGCTGGTTCACACGCACATCGTCCGGCAACGGGATCCACCGGCCTTCCTGACTTGGTGCGCCGTCACCGCTCTAGGCGGGCGGCTGGGGCCGGGTCGTACAGGTCAACGTCGGCCAGGTCCTGATCCTGGTCGGCCATCACCTGCTCCAGGAACCGGGAAGCTGACGCAGCGGGTAGCGGGGCCGGGGTGGATGGCCTGGGGCACCTCGATGCCCCAGGACCGCGTTTCGTCGATCATGTCGAGGGCCAGCTGCCACTTCTCGACATGACCCTCCTGGGCAGGGATGGAGCACTTGTCACGGCGGGCCACCTTGGCCGGATCGGCCTTCGGCGAGGCGGGATTCCAGCTCCCGGGCAGGAACAGACGCCAGTTCACCGCCGCCGAGGCCTCGTTGGAAGCCAGGTGCAGCGAAACCCCGGCCTGGCAGTTGGTGACCTTGCCCGCGGTGCCGGTGTACTGCCGGGTCACGCACGCCGACGCGTCCCTGTCCTTGAGGAACCCGGTGTCATCGATGACCAGCGCGGTCGGCTTGATGACCGGCTGCATGCGCCAGGCCAGACGGGCCCGCAGCGCCGTTGATCCGGCGGGCGTTCGAGGCGGCCTGACGCAAAGAAGGGCGGTTGGTGCATCGGGTTCTCGATGCACCAACCGCCCTTCGGCGTCTGTGGGCTGTCGACTTCGACCTTTCCGCTCTCATGGTCATTCCTCCGGTCCAGCCAGAGTGAAGTTGTCCTTCGTCAGCTCGGCGCGGAGTCGCTTTTCGGCCACGTCGGCGTAGTGCTCGGACAGTTCGACCCCTACGAACCGGCGCCCTCGCGGAGGGCCGCGACGCCCGTGGAGCCGCTGCCGGTGAACGGGTCGAGGACGACGCCGCCCTCGGGGCAGATCTGTACGAGCTGCTGCATGATCTCCACGGGCTTCTGAGTAATGTGCACCCGGTCCTTGCGGGGCTGGGAGGCGATGAAGTGGCCGGGCAGGTAGAGGCCTCGGTCCTGGCCAGGCTGCCCTTGACGCCCCACGTGATGAACTCGGCGGACTGCTTGAACCCACCCTTGCGCGGCCGGCTGGCGGGCTTGATCCACGGGATCGTTCCGCTCCACGTCCAGCCAGCCATCTGCAGAGCGTCGGACGTGGTCGGCTCCTGACGCCAGTCCGAGAAGACGAGGGCCACCGAGTGCTCGGTGGAAGCCCGGTACGCCTCGGTGAGCAGGGCGGTCAGCCAACTCCGATAGCTCCGCTGGTCCCGGTTCTCTCCGGGAAAGTTCTGCAGGTCGTGCGCGGATCCGCTGGTGACGTACTTCGCACGAGCGGTGCGGCCGGTGCGGTCCGAGCTGGTACGTCCGCCGGAGTTGTACGGCGGGTCGGTAATGACGGCGTTGACGCTCTCATCCGGGAGGGACTTCAGCACGGTGAGGGCATCGCCTCGGTGCAGCATGTAGCTCATGTCTGGGACCTCTTTCAGCGCGCGGCAGGGCTGTGCCCGCTCCAGACGGCGTTCAACAGCAGTCGCTTCGAGCGGGGTTGCGCCGGAGATTAGCCGCGCGTTCCGGCCGTACCTAACGAGCCGCTTCAGGCTCCTGGGTCGGGCCCGGAGCCGTTTGGTGCGGCCGGAATCCCGGTCTACTGTCTCGCCACGTCACCAGGTCGGAACCTCGTTTCGCACCCGTTGACCTGTGCTTATCTACGTTGCCTCGTTCGGACGAGCAGCGTGGCAGGCCCGTTGACCCTTCTTTCCGAAGCCGTGAGGAGATCCGGTGTATCGCCTGAGATTACGAGCGCGGCCGACTGCCGCGCATGACCTGAGACCGGCGTCCAGGAGCTGCCAACTCCCCTGGCCCGGGCCGGTCCGAGAGGCGGATTCACATCGGCGTGGTGCCGGCGGCTTTGCACGAGAGCTGGCACTACGCCTCCTACGAACATCGAGGAGCCGTTGCGATGCAGCATGGCCTGATACCCCGCGTCCCGATCCAGCAACGCCGTCCGGCCGGGATCGCCGTCTCGGTGAGCGGTGTCTGCGGTGAAGAAGACCACCGGAGCCGTCGTCGGTCTCTTCGCGGCCGGTCCGCTGCTCCTGGCGGTTCCGATCCTCGCCATCGGCGCTGGGGCGGCTTCGGCCTCCTGTTCAACCGGCGGTACACCGTCTGTGGATACCTCAGCCGTCGCCGCTCAGGTGAAGGCGATTCTGGACGGCGGCGGAAAGGACTCGGTCTCCGTGCCGGGACTGGATAATCCGGAGGAGCAGGTGCCCAACGCCAAGACGATCCAGGCCACCGGCGTCGCGATGAACGTTCCGGCCCGTGGGCAGGTCGTGGCTCTGGCGACGGCCCTGCAAGAGAGTGGGCTGCGGAACCTGACCTACGGTGACCGCGACTCGCTGGGGCTGTTCCAGCAGCGTCCGTCGCAGGGATGGGGCACCGCGAACGAGATCCTCGACCCGGTACATGCCTCGACCAAGTTCTACGAGGGGCTGAAGAGGGTCTCGGGCTGGCAGTCCCTCTCCGTCACGCAGGCCGCTCAGGCGGTGCAGCGGTCCGGTTTCCCGGAGGCCTACGCCAAGTGGGAGCCCTTGCGACCGCGTTGCAGCAGGCGATCGAGCCTCTGCTACCGACGGCCGACGTAGCATCAACGGCTCCTGCGCCGTCCGGCTCGGGAAACACCACCAGCATCGCCGGCGGCTGCACGGCGGACGGGGACGGTACCGACTTCGGGACCATCCCGGCGGGCGCGGTGCCTGACGGGTACGAGATCCCCGCGGACGCTCCGCGAGAGGTCCAGACTGCGACCCGCTGGGCGCTCGGCCAGCTCGATACCCCGTATCAGTGGGGTGGGAACTGCACCGATTCCCATGGGCCGGACCCCATGGGCCGGTGCGACTGCTCCTCGCTGATGCAGCAGTCGTACAAGGCTGCCGGGGTCACCCTGACTCGGACGACGTACACGCAGGTCAAGGACGGCAAGTCGGTCTCGGTCGACGCTCTCCGGCCGGGTGACCTCCTCTTCACCGAGGGGACAGCCAACACTCCTGAGCACGTCGGCATGCTCATCGGCCAGGGTCTGATCATTCACGCCCCGCGCACGGGTGACGTGGTCCGCATCACGACCCTCGCGGCCTGGAAGTCGCAGATTCTCGCGGCCCGCCGAGTCACCTGACCTGCCTGTAGGTTCCGATTCAAGTTGTCGCTGTCCGAGCAATCTGTCGGCAACTTGTCGGTTTGGAGCCGCCGTTAGCGGCTCCTCCCTCCGGAGGCCGGCCCCGCCATCGTCTGGGCGTCCTGCCTCTTCGGCAGGCTACCCTGGTCGGAAGCCGACACACCGGTATCCGTACCGTGTTCCCTTTTCCGTGCCGACGCTGACAAGTGGTCGGACGGTTCGCCGGTCCAGCTCTCCCGTTCAGCGGCCGACGCGCAGGAAGCGACAGATCGGGCGGACAGATCCGCCGACAAATCGGCTGGACGCTCCCGCAAAGTCGCTGGTCATCGCGGCCTCGGATGACAAGCCAAATCGGAACCTACAGCCGTTTCTCCGCCCTCTTTCCTTCTCGCGCCGCCGCTCCGCCCGCTTGGGCTTTGGCATGCACTGAATCGAACTGGAGTTCTTATATGTATCTCGCTGACAAGGTCGTCCAGCTCGCCTACGACCCCGGATCAAGCCGAACGAGGGAGGGCTGCCCGGCCTCGCCGTCCTCAAGCAGGTGATGGGCTCCATCAACCTCTTCGGCATCATCGCCGTGGTCGGTGCGCTTGCCGTCAGTGCGGGCGTGTGGGCGTGGGGTCACCACTCCGGCGGCCACCAGGCCGAGGCCAGCGGCAAGAAGGGTGTGCTGGTCAGCGCCGGTGCGGCGCTCCTGTTGGGTGCCGCGAACGGTGTGGTGGCGTTCTTCAGCACGCTGGGGACGCAGGTCCGCTGATGTCTTCCCGCTCCTCGAACCCCGGCGGCGCATCGAGCGTGCGCCGCCGGGCGCTGCTCGGCACCGCCGTCCTGGTGGTGCTCGTCGCCCTCGCCGGTCTGGCCGCCTACCTCACCCGCGACGGCAGGGAACCCGCCAAGCCCCTGCAACTCAGGCGACTTCGGTCTCCCCTCTGCCCCGTCCGTTTCGCCGGCCGGGTCGCCGTCGCCGATCACAAGCTCCGCCGCCCTCCCGGTCCCACCGGACACGCACGATCCGATCGTGTTCGGGAAAGCAGCCGCCGCAGCGCTGTGGTCCTACGACACCCGTGCGTACTCCCAGGCGGAGTTGCTGACCTCTCTGCACGGGTGGCTGACCACCGAGAGCATGTACGCCGACCGCGACTCGGTCGACGCGGTCGTTCCCTCGCCCGTGCTGTGGAAGAACATGGCCGCCAACGGCCAGTTCGCCACCGCGACCGTGAACGATGGGCACTTCCCGGACGCGTTCACCCAGGCTCTTCAGGCTGATCCCGGAACGATCACGCAGGCGTACGTCTACGCCGTGACCGTCTCCGGCAAGCAGTCGATCGCCTGGAGGGGCTCGCCCGCCGGCGGCGCGGAGAACCGCGTTACCACCCTCGCGGTCCAGTGCCGGCCCGACCATTCCTGCGCCTTGGCCGGTGTCATGCCGTCCGTCGCGCCCTGATCCCCAGCCCGGAAAGGAGGTACCACCATGGGAGTCTGCGACTTTCCGCTGATGGACAAGGTCTGCGGCGCTGTCGACTTCGCCACCAACCCGCCGGGGCCGTCACCGACGGCATCGGGGCATGGATCGCGAAGTCCATGGGTGAACTGGCCGCCAGCGCGGCTGATCTCGCCGCCAGGACCGTCAACGCGACCACCGCCATCGACCTCAACGCGTCGTGGTTCAGGGAGAACTACGAACTGCTGCTGCCCATCGGGCTCGCGCTGACTGTCGGCACGTTCTGCATCCAGTTGATGCTCGCGGCCTGGCGACGCGACGAGCGGGCCCTGGCCCAGGCAGCGATCGGCACCATGACCGGTGTCCTGTTCAGCTTCTGTGCCATCGCCTTCACCTCCGTCGCCATCACCGTGGTCGACGCCTTGTCCGACGGCCTGTTCCAAGCGGCCAACAGCTCGGTCGACGACGCGATCCGCCGAGTGGTGAAGGTCACCGAGCTGGGGGCGATGTATGGCCTCGGCTGGGGAGTCCCAGCCATGGTCGCCCTCGGATGCGCGATCGGCGCGTTCCTGTACTGGGGTGTCATGGTCGCACGCAAGGTCGGCGTCCTGGTCATGGTCTCCCTCGCTGTCTTCGCTGGAGCCGGCGGAGGGTGGGAGGTCGCCAAGCGGTGGCGGCGTGGCTGGATCGAGGCCACCGCCACCCTGGTCGTCTCGAAGTTGCTGATGACCGTGGTCTTCCTCATCGGCGTCTCGGCGATGGGCAAGTCGGATACCCACGACGGCATGGCCGCACTGTCCGACGCGATGGCCGGCATCGTCGTGATGGTCCTGGTCCTGCTGTGCCCGTACGCGACGTACAAGTTCGTCCACTGGGCGAGCGATGGCGGCGGCCATGGCGACCTGCACCGCACCGGCGTCGCCGGCATGGCGGTCGCCGCGGGGCCGCGAAGACCGCGGGCAGCATGGCGATGCGGGCCGGGACCGGCGCAGGCGCCCCTTCGCCGCAGGGTCCGAGCCAGGTCCCGGGCGCAGGCACGGACGGTGTCGCTTCCGGCATCAACCCGCCGGCGGCAACCTCAGCAAGGAGGGCATCGACTCCGGCTCGCCCAAGCCACAGACCAGCTTCCGCTACGGCGAGGACCCGAACGCCTCCGGCGACAAGGGCCGCGCCCTGATCCAGCGCCCTGGCATCCCTCCGCTCATCACCCGGCCCAGCGAGGGCGAGACAGAGGATGCCGAAGGAGGAGCCGCCCCGGTGCTCAGTTCGCCGGCGTGTCGGCCCCGGTCAGCAGCGTCTCCCGCGCTGGTGTCGCGCTGCCCGCTCCCCTGCGCCCGGGGAACGAGCAGCCCTTCCGCACCGTCGCTGCTGCCCACGGGGCCGTCGGCAGCAGGCTCCCCGACGCCGACGAGCTGGGGACAGCAGCCCACCCAGCCGCCCGCGGGTTCCTGACCAACCACCACCGGGGCGAGCCGCACCCACAGCTCGCCCCCACTCCCCACACCACCGACCAGCGGAAACGGAGCCTCGCCATGCCCTGCAGAAGAACGCCGCACGCCTCGCCCTCCGCCCGCTCCCACCCTCTGGAACCACCATGTCCGTCAAACCTCAGGCCGAAGCCACCACGGCCACCGTGAAGTTCCCGCACCGCAGCAGGCGCGGCATCCTGCTCGGCCTGACCGCCCCGCAGCTGATCATCGCCGGCCTCGCCGGTCTGCTTCTGCTCTCCGTGATCCTCGCCCGCGGTGTGATCGGCGCTCTCGAACTCATTCCGGTATGGGCCGCCATCGCCCTTCTCGTCTTCGTCCGCCACCGAGGCCGCGCCCTGGCCGACTGGACTCCGATCGTCACCCGATACATGGTCCGCCGACTGCGCAAGCAGTTGGTCTGGCTCACTCGCCCCTCGCACCGTCCGGTCCGCGAAGGGCTCCTCCACCTGCCCGGCACAGCGGCCAGTCTGCGCGTGGTCACCGCCCCCGACCGCCGCTACGGTGCGGTCCACGACCCGCACACGGGCACGCTGACCGCCGTCGTCAAGGTCTCCTCCCGCGCCTACGCACTACTCGACCCCGGTACGCAGAACGCCAACGTCAACGGCTGGGCGCGCGCTGGCCGCACTGGCCCGCACCGGTCAGGTGGCCAGGATCCAGGTGATCGAGCGCACCGTCCCTGACTCCGGCGATGCTCTGCGCCGGTACTGGAGGAGCACGGCCGGCCCGATACCCCGTGGCCGGTGCGATCTACAGCGAGCTGATCCAGAGCGCGGGCCCTGCCGCGGCGCCGCATGAGGCGTACGTCGCGGTGTCGCTGGACGCCAAGGCCGCACGCCGTCTGATCAATCAGGCCGGAGGCGGTCTCACCGGGTCCTTCAACGTCCTGGGCCAGCTGACCTCGACGTTCGACCAGGCCGCACGGACCGCCGGGCTCAACCCCACGGGTTGGCTCACCGCTCGCGAGATCGCGGCTGTCGTTCGAACCGCGTACGACCCCAAGGCGCTCTCCGCACTGGACCGTTGGTCGGTCAGCGGCCGCCCGAGGCGGAGCCCGCTGCCGCCGGCCCGGTCGTGGTCGTCGAGAAGGCGGACCACATCGCCACCGACTCGGCCGTGCACGCCACGTACTGGGTGGAGAACTGGCCCCGCACCGAAACCTCGGCCGGCTTCCTGCACCAGCTCCTGTTCACCGCCGGGTGCGGCGCACGCTGTCGCTGTCGTACGAGCCGAAGGGCCTGGACGCCGCCCTGCGCGATGTCCAGCGCAGGAAGGCCAGCGTGATCGCGGATGCTGCGGAACGGACGCGGCGGGGCAGGTCGACTCCGAGGCGGACTCGATCGAGTACCAGGACATCAGGTCCCGTGAACGCCAGCTCATCGCGGGGCACGCGGACGTCGCGTTGACCGGGCTGCTGACCGTCTCGGCCGACTCCGAGGAGGAACTGCGTTCCGCCTGCGCGGTCGTGGAAACCGCGGCGGTCGGCGCCCAGCTCGATCTGCGGCCGCTCACCTGGCAGCAGGCCGAGGCGTTCACCGCCGCCGCCATGCCGCTCGCCCGAACCGTCTGAAACCGGCCTTCGTCCCCTTCTCTCCTGTGAAAGAGCGCCCGCATGTCCCGCACCGCCAGTACGACCGCGCAGGACTTCGTGCCCTTCGCCACCGCCGCGCTCGACTTCCACCGCGCGCTCAACATCCCGGGCGGTCCGCTCGTCACCACCCGCCCCGAGCTGGACGCCCTGCACGCCCATCTCGTCTCGCTGTACGAACTGCTCGACGCCCACGCCTCCCGCACGGGACAGCTCGTTGCTGTCGAGGGCGACGCCCTCCGTGCTGCCCGCACCAGGCCTGGCAGGCCGCCGACCACATCCACACCGCCTACCACGCGGCGCCCCGGCCGGACTCCGGCGAAGTGCCCGAACCCGAGGCGTGCCGGGCCGCCTTGCCCGAAGGGGCGCCCGAGCTGACCGTCTGCCAGCGCCACCAGCGCACCGCGCGCCTCGTGCGCCGCCGCACCACCCCTGCCGACCTGCACGCACCGTTCACCGGCCTCGTACGCCACTGACCCCGCCTCCCACCTGGAGAACGTCCATGCCCCGCACCCGCGTCAGCGCCTCCCACCTGTTCGTCCCCGCAAGGCGACCCGTGCCGAGCAGCGGGCCGCTCGTACCGGTTTCGCCGAGGCCCGTCGTCAGGCGCGCCTGGCCGGCGCCGCGCCCAAGCACCGTGCCGCGGAATTGCTCGATCCGGAGCTGCGCCCGGTCTCCCCGTCGTCCGGGCGCCCCGGCTCCTCCTCGGCTCGGGGCGGCAAACTGCGCCTGCCCGCCCACCGGATGACCACCGCCACCGTGTCCGGGGCCTACCCTTCCTCGCGGAGGGCGGCCTGGGCGCGGAGGGCATCTTCATCGGCCGCGATGTACACGCCGAAGCGGCTTTCTGTTACGACCCGTTCTCGCTGTACAGCAGCGGCAGGATCGAGGGCTTCACGAACCCGAACGCCGTCCTGGCCGGGATCATCGGCATGGGCAAGAGTGCGCTGGCCAAGTCGATAGCCACCCGGGCGATCGCCCACGGCTACCGGGTCTACGTGCCCTGCGATCCCAAGGGAGAGTGGACGGCTGTCTCACAGGCTCTCGGCGGCTACAGCATTGCGCTGGGGCCGGGGCTCCCCGGCAGGCTGAACCCTCTGGATGCTCCGGCCCGGCCCGCGTCGGTGAGCGAGGGCGACTGGTCGACCGAGGTCCGAAAGCGCCGCCTTCTGCTCCTGGCCGGCCTCGCTCGTACCGTGCTGAAGCGCGATCTCCTGCCGATGGAACACACAGCCCTGGACCTCGCGCTCGACCTGGTCGTCGCCGAGGCCGACGCCGACGGCACGGTGCCCCTGCTCGGCGAGATCGCCCACGCCCTCGGCTCTCCCGAGCGCCTCGACCGGGCCCTCGGCGACCAGGCCGGCCACATGGGGCTTGCCGCACAGGACCTCGCACACGCCCTGCGCCGCCTGGTGCACGGCGACCTGAGCGGCATGTTCGACGCCCCGAGCACCGTCGTCTTCGACCCGGCTACCCCGATGCTGTCCATCGACCTCTCCCGCCTCGGCGGCTCCGGCGACGACACCGCCCTGGTCCTGGCCATGACCTGCGCCTCGGCGTGGATGGAATCCGCACTCGCCGACCCTGACGGCGGCCGACGCTGGGTGATCTACGACGAAGCGTGGCGCGTGATGCGGCACGTCGGCCTGCTGGAACGCATGCAGTCCCAGTGGAAACTCTCCCGCGGACTCGGCATCGCCAACCTCATGGTCATCCACCGCCTCAGCGACCTGCTCAGCGCGGGCGATGCCGGCTCACGCGGCCGGGTGCTGGCCGAGGGCCTCCTCGCCGACTGCTCCACCCGCATCATCTACCGCCAGGAACCCGACCAACTCGCCGCAGCCGCTTCACTGCTCGGCCTGACCGGCGTCGAGACCCAGGCCGTGTCCGCCTTGACCAAGGGACGGGGCCTGTGGAAGGTCGCAGGCCGCTCCTTCATCACGCAGCACATCCTGCACCCGGCCGAGCGCGAACTGTTCGACACCGACGCCCGCATGTCGGCATAGGCTCGTGGGTTCGTCAATTCTGAAGCATCGAGCGGGCGGAACTCATCGGGCGTGTGTGCCGGAGAGCCCACGCCCGGTCACCGGTCGGGGAACCGGGGCTTTCCTGTCTGCACGGGCCGGGGAGCTCCGGCCCGTGATCGGAATAGCGGCGTGCACAACTGACCGCCAGGCCGACACCGATCAGGTCAGAGCCACTGGGCCCAGCCGAAGGTCGCGATGTATGCACGCTCGGTCGCCTTCCAGCCCCGTCCGCCGCGTCGGCGGACAACCCCAGGCCAGCGCAAACCAGACCGCGATCGCACCCCGATGATCAACGGCCACTTGGGACCCGCCAAAGCCCCGACCACACCGAGCGCCACGGCCGTCACCACCAGACCGCCGTGTGCCCCACCACGGCTGGAGCGCAGTGCCTCCCGGACTACCCGCCGATCCTCTGCGAGGACCCGCTCGTACGCGTTCGGTGCTGCCTCTGCGCTGCGCTCCCGCTCCGTGTCCTTCTCCACAAAAGCTCCCTCAACAAACGCGCCCCTACGGGGTGGCACGCACCCACACGGGCGCATCACCTACACCACGACAAGGGACATGACTGAAACGAATCTGACGAGAACGCACTCACGGCAGTAGGGACGTATCCCCAGCCCCGTCCGCTCGCTTCCGCCTCCCAGCGGGCATCGACACAGCAACGAGGACCAACCATGCCCTCTTCTCCCGCTTCCCGTGAAGGCCAGCCCCTGACGGCCACCGATCAACTGGCATGGAGGCAGCACATCCCGGCGCTCGCCTCCGCCGCCGCCGGCATCATTCGGGCATCCGACGCCTGGGACGCGGTCTCGGACTCCTTCTGTGACAAGGACGGCTGGCCCATCGACGAGAAGGGCTACGCGGACGGCAAAGCGACCCGTGACGCAGAGGCGTGGAAGCACGTCGAGGTCTTCCTCGCCTACGGCCCCGAGGTCCTGGCCGGAGTCCGCGCCGCCGCCCACGGTGCCGACTACGTCGAGGGACCAGTCAGCGCGGACCTCCGGCGGCTGCGCGGGATCGACACCACTCTGGAACGAGCAGGCCGGATCCGGCACGAGTGGGACCAGATCATGGCGCTCATGGACGACTCGCTCCCTGGCTCACGGGAGATCTACGCGAGCCATGCACAGGAGATCCGCAACTCCGAAGGCTGGCACTACGCCGACGAGTTGTCCTCCCAGGACTGGCGCTCACCCGGGCAGCCGGCTACTTGGCCGAGCGAGCGGATCACGATCGGGCCTCGCAGGCCGGCCGCGTCCAGGCGGCCCTCGCTCGCTCCGCTCTCGGCATCCGCGGGGCCTCGCCCGCTTCGCCTCCCGCACCACCCGCGTCGAACCCAAAGCCCCCACGTCATTCCCGCTGACGTCGATAGCACCGAGTTCCGGCGGGACCAAGCCGACTGATCGCCGCATCCTCGTGGAACACCGCGCCCCTCACCCTACCAGCGGCTCGCGCCGTCGGTCACCGGGCACCCGGCCAGGAGAAGGAGAAAGCTCGTGCGTCCCGATGAACCCCGGGTTCCGCTCCATCAGGAGGACCTACCGATATCCGCCCGCCCGAGCAAACCGCTCCTCCGGCAGGCCGTCGCCGGCCCGCAGGGGCCGGAGCACGGATACGGTCACCTCACCGTGCCCCTTCGGCAGCGTGGCCTGGAGTGCACTGTCGAGTGCGGCCTCAGCGACTACATCGTCCACGCCAGCCTCCCGGACGGCAGCTCGCTGATCATCTCGCCACCCCAGGAACCGCCGACCGACCACCCACCCGGGCACCCAGCAAGCTGGCTGGTGACCCGAGGGCATCCTGACGACTCCACAGTCCACGAAGTGATCTACGACTCGGAGCCAGGCGGCCCCATGCCCAGCACGGCGGCAGCGCCCCAGCCTGCTCGCCGCCATCGACGGGCGCCTCGATCAGCTGGGCGTCCCTCCGCGACCGGACGTCGCCTCGTCGCGAGTAAGGGCCGCTCGCACACGCTCACCGACCGCCCAGTTCACGGCCCTGGCACCAATGCCAGCAGCTTCGGCCGTACGCCCCGCGCTTCCGCCCGCCCGTCCCCGTCCGCACTCGGTCGCTGACCACATTTCCGCCGGAGTACGCGATGCCCCGCACCAGCAGAACCACCTCGGCCCTCGACCACAGCGTTTCCCGAGCCCGCACCGGAGGGATCAGCCATGCGCACCCACTACGACTCGCTTCCCGACGTCGCGATCGGGCACCACCCGACTACGGCATCGTCGCCGCGAACCCGAAACAACTCGCCGCCAATACATGGATGTTGAAGGAATTCTACTTCCACCCCGTCCCGGACCAGCCAACGCTGTACGCACTGGCCGACCAACGGCGTGACGGTCAGGGCCGCGCCACCGGGCGGTCACGCTGCTGCGTGACGCCGGCTACCAGGTCGACGTCGATGCCGCGTTCGACCCCTCACTGGCCTCGGAAACGATCGCCGACCTTGACCGGCCGCCGCGCATGGTTCCCGACGTCGCGTTCGCCGAACATCCGCAGCTCGGCATCATCGCTGCCACCGACGACCACTCCTCCGCACTCGGGGCCGCCTCGTCCTGGAGGAGCACGGCTGGCGCCATAACCCGACCCTGGACATCTACACGCTGCCCATCACCACCGACCGCAGCGAAGCCCTGGGGAAAGTCGCCGCCGCCAGTCTGTCGATGCATCGATCCGATCTCCAGGCCGCGGTGCAGCCCTCCCTCGCCCAGGACGTAGCTGATCGCCGCCCTCCTGCTCCCGCAGCAACCGCACGCCCCGACCACGACCGGGGCTTCACCCGTGACTCCCCGTCAGCGCCGCCGCTTCACTGCCAGTCCAGCCCGCGACGGCCTCCCGGCCAGGACGCCGGCTTCCGCCGAAGACACTCCGGCGGCCCTGCCGGTTGACCCGCGCATCACCTTCGCCCTCAACCGCTGACCCCACCCCCGTAAGGAACCGTTCCATGACAGTGAAGACCATCTGGCAGATCACCCATTCCTGTGGCCACCATGCCGACCGCGACCTGTCCAACCGGGCCGCCGACCGGCGTGCGGGCTTTGCCGAGTGGCTCGCCAAGCAGGAGTGCACCGACTGCTGGCGAACCTCCAAGGAAGGCGCCGAACCGGACAAGGCTGCCTGGCTGAAGGCCAAGCGCGCCGAAGAACGGGCCGAATCCGAAGCCTGGTCGCAGCAGTACCAGATGCCGCCCCTGGACGGGACCGAGCGAGCCTTGCCCTGGGGCGTGCGCTGCCGCCACCAGGTCATGGCCGCCGCCTACACCGCCCTGGTTCTCGAAGGCGAGACCAGCGAAAGGGAGTGGGAGGAGATCGAGAAGGCCGCCCGCACCGTCACCCGCGCCGGGTGGTGGATCGACCAGCGCTCCTCCGAACCCGACGACCTCACCGAGCTGCTCCAGGCCGCCACCGGGGCCGACCGGACCACCGAGAACCCTCACTTCTGACCGCCCGATGCCCCGCCAAGGTGGTGCATGAGTTGCCTTCCTGCCAGCGATGTAAATGCCCTCGCCGGAGCGCTCCCCGCGCTGCATTGCCGCCCCGAATCGGAGTGCCCAGATGACCAGCAGAAGAACGCACGTCGCACCCCACCACCCATCACTCGTCTGCGCTCACTCTCAGGACCCACCATGCCCGCACCGCGTACCAGCGCGCCCTCGACCACCACCGGATCGGACGCGCTCCTCTATCTCCTCTTCGGCCTACTCGGCGTCGGGCTCGCCTTCGGTTCGCTGGCCTGGCTGACCGGTAACCTCAGCAACTCCCTGGTCGGTACCGGGCCCTGGGCCCCGTACACGGCCACCGACGCGCTGCTGCACCCGAGGTGCTGTGGCCGAGCCTGAGCCCCACCTCCCTGCTCGTCGGCGCACGGATCATTCCCGGCCTGCTGTCCGTCTGCCTCGCTGTCCTCGGCCTGGTGGTGTGGATACGGCTGCGCGGCGGTGCGAAGAAGGGTCTCGCGCGGAAGGGCGACCTCGCCCCCTGCTGGACAAGGAGATCACCGCCAAGGCCCGGAGCCTGCGGCCGTCCCTGAGCGGCCGGGAGTGTAAAGAGGTCGCTCCTGCTGACCGCGGCATCCTGCTCGGCACCCTCTCCCTGGGCGTTCCGATGTCCGTGCGTCGTGGGAGGACGTGATCGTCGCGATCATGGCCCCGCGCTCCGGCAAGACCTCCGGGCTGGCGATACCCGCGATTCTCGCGGCTCCAGGTCCGGTGTTGCTGACGTCGAACAAGGCGGCGAACGACGCCTTCACCGCGACGGTCGACGCCCGGGCCGAGGTCGGCACGATCTGGACCCTGGACCCGCAGCAGATCGCCCACCACCCGCGCGAGATGTGGTGGGACATCCTGGCCGACGCCCGCGACCTGGCCGGAGCGAAACGCCTTGCCGGGCACTTCGTCGCCGCCAGCGTCGACGAGTCGAACGGCGCCGACTTCTGGTCCACCGCCGCGTCCAACACGCTCGGCGCACTGTTCCTCGCCGCCGCCGGCCACCGGCGGCCGATCACCGATGTCCTGGCCTGGCTCGCCTCCCCGCCGACCGGACCCCGGTCGATCTGCTCACCGACGTCGGCCACCACGCGGTCGCCGCCCAACTCCAGGGCACCGTCTCCGGCGCCACCGAGACCCGCGACGGCATCTACGAGACCGCGAGGCAGTACGCCAGCTGCCTGCTCGACCCGGACGTCGCCGCCTGGGTCACCCCGCCAAGGGCCTCCCCGAGTTCAAGCCCTTCGCCTTCGCCACCTCCCGCGACACGCTGTACCTCCTCAGCAAGGACGGCGGCGGCAGCGCGTCCGCGATCATCGCCGCGGCGGCCGACGCCGTGATGCGGGCGGCCGTCATCGTTGCCGAACGCTCCGGCGGCAGGCTCGACCCGCCGCTCTCTGCGTCCTCGACGAGGCCGCGAACGTCTGCAAGATCTCGGACCTCCCCGACCTCTACAGCCACTTGGGCAGTCGTGGTGTCATCCCGATGACGATCCTGCAGTCCTACCGGCAGGGCCAGCGGTGCTGGGGCGAGGCCGGCATGGATGCCCTCTGGTCCGCCGCCACCATCAAGATCATCGGATCGGGCATCGATGACGCCGACTTCGCCGACCGCCTCAGTCGGCAGGTCGGTGACCACGACGTGCAGACCACGTCGGTATCCACCAGCGACGGCGGAACGTCCACCTCGGTCAGTATGCGCAGCGAGCGGATCCTGCCGCCCGATGCGATCCGCGCCCTCCCCAGGGCAAGACACTGCTCCTGGCCACCGGCATCCGGGTTGCCATGCTCGACCTCCGGCCTTGGTACAAGGAGCCCTCCGCCAAGGTGGTCGGCCCGGCCTCCGCCCGCGCGACGAAGGCCATCACCGAGCGGGCCCTCGCGAAAGCCGTTGGCCGTGACGGCTTCGGGCTGTCGGCATGAGTGCGCCCACGCCGCGTCCGGGCGGCTCGTACGCTCCCCGGTCGTTCTGCGCGACGACCAGTGGTGGTTGGTCAGCGGGGCCGGCTCGGTTCTCGCCGCCGACCCCGTGTTCACCGGTGTGCTGGACGGCTTCGCCAAGGCGATGGCCGCTGCCGACCAGGCGGTCGCCGATCTCCATGCCCGGCAGGGTGAACCTCCTTCCACCGACGCCGGAGGGCGACGATGAACCTGCTGCTGCGCGCGAAGCAGGCGGTACTGGGCTCCGTGCTGCTCGACCGGGCCAGCTGGCGCATCTCGACTGGCTCGCACCGGATCACTTCGACCGGCCGGTCCACCGGGCGCTGTTCGCCGCCCTACGCAAGCTTCAAGCCGATGGACACCCGCGCTGGCAGACGACGGGACGGTTCCGCTGTCGTGGGTGACCGACGCGGTCGACGAGGCCGTCCTCCACGTACGGGGCTGAGCGCGGTTTACGCCCACACCCTGGTCTCGGCCTGTCCGCGCCCCGAGCATGCTCCGGCATACGGCCGCATGGTGCTGGAGGGGCGATCCATCGCAGCGTCACCGCGCACGCGATCCGCCTTCACCAGGCGGCTCGCGCCGACGCCCTGCGGGCCGAGGTCGAGGAACCCTGCACCACGCGGACGTTCTGTCCGGGGTTCTCGACGATCTCGCACGGCAATGGGGTACCGACCCGCGCCCGGTCCCGCCCGCTACGCCGCCGGCCACCGTTCCGGCCGCAGCGCCGCCGGTTCGGGCCGGTCAGGTCGCCGAGGACGAACGGTTCCTGCTGGCCGTCCTTGTTGAGCGGCCGAGGGCCATGGACGAGGTGGTGGGCTGGCTGCGGCCGGGCGACTTCGCCGACCCGGCCCACGGGCAGCTCTACCGCTGCCTCGGCGCGCTGCACCACCGGGGCGAGCCCATCGACCGGATCACCCTGCTCTGGGAGGCGCAGCGGCGCGGTCTGCTGGCCGACGGCACGCTGTCCGGCGGGCAGGTCGCCGCCATCTGTGACGGTGTGGGTCCTGGCAGCGCCGAGTGGCTCGGTGAGCAGGTGATCCGTTCCTCGGTCATCCGCACCGCTGTCACCTCTGCTCGCACCATTGGGGCTTGGCGGAGAACGAGTCGCTGTCCCCTGGGCAGCTCATCAATCACGCCCTGCACGCGCTGGGTCCACTCGATGACGTGCGTACCCGCTGGCGGACGGCGAACGGCCACTCTCCTCCGCCGCCAACGGCCCCGGCTTCTTCGTCGAACAGGCCTTCTCCTGCGCGGGTGCACGCCGCCCTCGCCCGCAGCACGCCACACCCAATCTCGCCGTCCTCGGCCCGAGCCCGCTCTGCGCCCGGCCCTGCTGCCGTGCGATCTCCCTCGCGCGGCCACAGCTGAAAGCCCCGTCCTCTGTTCGTCCTCTCCTTTGGGATTCGCCGTGAACAACACCCCCAGCTCTGACATCTCAGCCCTGCGTGGCATGGCCTCGGCCTTCGACGCCCAGCGCGGCAAGCTCCCGGTCCCTGGGAACTACCGCCGCTTGCCCGGCATCGTCGCCGTCGCCGTCGCCAGGCAGATGTCCGAACTCGGCGAGCTGATCACCGACCTGGGCCATGAGGTCTTCCTCCGTGCCGCGGCCCAGGACCACGAAGTCCACTCGGCCCGGGTCATCGCGGGCTTCGCCGCCGCTGCGCGACCTGCCGGCGAGGCGGCATCCGCCCTCGGGGAGACGGCTCACCAGCTCGCCTTCCTGAACCAGACCGAGCATCTCCGTAACCGGCCCGACGCCCAGGAGGCCCGGGAGGCAGCAGTGCGGGTGATGGAAGACGCTCTCGGTGCGGCGGACACGGCCCTGCGCGAAGCCGCCGACTCCCTCCACGCCGCGTCGGCGACGGATTCACCCCGTCCGTACGGCTCCGAGCCGCCCGCAGCCGGTCCACGACCACAGCTCCCGCTCCCCGACCCACACCTCCCGCTGCCACGCCGGCAGCGGCCGCACCGGGCCGGATCGTGCGGGGCGGTGACATGGGGACCAACAGCGTGCACCCGCCGTTGATCGGCTCGCTCTGCTCCGGGTACGGAGGGCTGGACCTCGGGGTGCAGTCCGCGCTCGGCGGCAGCCTGGCCTGGCATGCGGAGGTCGATCCGGGCGCCTCGCGGATCCTGGCCCGGCACTGGCCCGGGTGCCCAACCTGGGCGACATCACGGCCGTCGACTGGTCCACCGTCCCGCCGGTGTGCGTCCTGACCGCGGGCTTCCCCTGTCAAAGACGTCTCGGTCGCCGGCCGCCGTGCCGGACTCAACTCCCAGACCCGCTCCGGGCTCTGGCTGCACGTCGCCCGTGCGGTCGAGGCCCTCCGACCCTGCCTGGTTGTGATCGAGAATGTGCGCGGCCTCCTCACCTCACCCGCCGGTTCCCCTGGCGACGTGGAATTCTGCCCGTGGTGTCTGGGAGACGAACCAGCCCAGCCTCCTCTGCGAGCACTCGGTGCCGTACTCGGATCCCTGGCCGACCTCCGGTACGACGCGAGGTGGCTCGTGCTTCGCGCCTCCGACATCGGGGCCCCTCACCGCCGCGAGCGGACCTTCCTCGCCGCCTGGCCCGCCGAGCCCCTGCTCAAGACGCCGACCAGCAATATCGGCAGGAACGGCGGCTCGCAACACCCCGCCAAGAGGAAGAGCGGGGCCACGGCCCGAACCTGGCCGACGAGGTGGAGTGGCTCCTGCCCACCCCGAAGGCGTCGGACGGAACCAAAGGCCCGCCCAACCAGCGGTACGGCAACGGCGACATGACCCTGCCGAGCGCGATGCGTCCCTGCTGCCCACACCGCCGGCCCGCGACCCGGGCGCCCGGAACGCCGACCGGGCAGGGCCGGCCGACTCCTCGCCAACGGTGGCTCCGGCGCTCTGGAGGCAATCGGAGCTGAGCGGCGATGGGGTGCGTACGCAGCCGCCATCACCCGGTGGGAGACGCTCACCCGCCCCGCCCCGGCGCCCACCGACTCGACCGGACGGCTGCGTGCCGACTTCGTGGAGTGGATGCAGGGCCTCGACGCCGGCTGGGTCACCGCCACCCGGGCTCGGCCGCCCCGCCCAACTCACCGCGCTCGGCAACGGTGTCGTACCTCAACAGGCCGCCCGGGCGGTGCGGTTGCTGGCCCCGCCCTTCCTCGCTGCCCTCGCTGCGCGGCGGCGTAGCGCCCGGCTACCGGGTTTTCCCGGCCGGGCCAAATCGCGGCTTCTCCGGATCCTCTTCCCCATGTCGCCGTCCCACAGAGGGAGCACGCCCCGATGCCCGACACCACCACGACCGCCCCGGCCCCGAGCCGTTCCGCGTCCCCGACGAGAACCTCGACGACCTCGCCAGCAGCCTCGCCAAGACCATGGCCGAGGTCAAACAGCACGGCGTCCTCCTCGACCGCCTCGGCTCCGAGCCCACACTCGCCCCCAGCCGACAGACAACACTCCGGCAACAACAGCGGGCTCCGAGCCGGCCGCCGGCCCCACCTCGGTGTTCATCATTGCCCTGGGCGGAGAGGCGTACGAGGTCGAACTCGCCGCCCTCAGCGCCTGGGTGAACCACCTCTTCCTCCCGATCTACGGGCGAGATCAGCACGACCCGCCCGTGGTGCACGCGGTGGCAAGAACACCCCGAAGCCGTGGCCCGGCTGCACGCCCTCTGGCTCGCGTGGCAGCAGCTCACCGACGCCGAGGCCGGCCTGCCCGGTCCCTCGACGTGGCACCGCGACCACCTCGACCAGACACTGGTCCACCTCCGCGCTCCCGACGGGCCCTTCGCCGCGTGCACGACGAGCCCGACCCGGCCCAACCACCGCGTGCTGGCCACCCCGCGCCCGACCAGCTGGGACTGACCGCATGAGTAGCGACGAACTCGACTTCCACCTCGACGATCTCGAACCCGTCGACGCGGCCTCCCAGCACGCGGAGGAACAATTCTGGGCCGGTGACTTCACCGTCCTTGCCGAGCACCACATCGCCCGCGACGTCTCCCGCAGTTTCGTCGTCGCCCATGACGCCTCGGTCACCTGGGTGTGCCCGGCGAACCTCAGATCTGCGCGATCAAGGTCGCACGGGACCTGAACCGGAACACCTTCACGTTCGAGTCGTCCTACCACTCCACCGTGTCCTTCGCTCAGAACTGGCTGGTCGAGCACGGTTGCCCACCGGAGCACCTTTCCCAGGTGGGAGACGACTTCATACAGCCCGCCGACGCTCTCACCACACAGGTCGAGCAGAAGCTCCGCACGTCTGGCACCCGGTACACGGTCCTGGACAGCTACACCTCGGACTACGACCCCTGCGAGACATGGACGTTGACCCGCGACTCCAGCGCTGCTCAGGCACCGATTCGCATCTTCCTCGAAGAGGAGACTTCGAAACACACACGTACACGACGCGTGAGGGCGCCTTCGCCGACGAGAGCGCAGCCCGGCACTGGCTGGACGACCGCAACAGCCCGCTGCCGAACCCACCGGGAGACGGCAGGGACACCGGCGCTGCCCTGCGGACCCGCGCCGCCCTCACCCGCTCAGCCGGTGCCTCGGCGACTCCGAAGGCCGGCCTCGATACCCACAGCCTGCCGTCGCCAGGACCGACCCAGCGGCCGAGCCCTGGGCGGTCGATGTGAGCCGCGCCCGCTTCGCCTTCGCCGCGCACCCGGACGCCATCGCGGACCTGCGCGAACTCCCCGACGAGATACGTGATCTGGCGCTGCTGGAGCTGCAGAACCTGGTCCACGGAAGTGACGACTGCCTGCCGTTGAAGGGCCGTCTCGCAGGCTTTCACAAGGTGTACGTCGACCCATCCGTCTCCTATCGGATGGTCATCCAGTTCCGCCCGCCCGTCCACCTCGCACCACAAGCGCGGGGTCTATCTCGTCGCCGCGGGCAGCCGGAAGGAGTACGCGGTCTACCGCACGGCCCACCTGCGCACCGGCCCCCACCAGAACGCGGACGTCGAGACAACCTCCTCGGCCGCCGAAGCACGCGTGCAGGCCGCACGCTCCCGCTCTCCCCACACGGCAAACCAGCCGACGCCCCTCCCAATGGCGGCGGCCCAACCCACTGCCACCGCTTCCCGAAAGGCTCCCCACCGATGATCACCGACCGCGCCCCGCTGACCCGCACCGAACTGGCGGGCTTGCTCACCGACGCCGCGCAGAGTGTCTCCGGGATCCTCACCGCCGAGTACCCGACGGCTGCCAGCCGCTCCTACCTGCACCCCGTACTGGGTGCGCTGTCGGCCGGACCCAGGGTGGTCTGCGAGCTGAACGGCCGGCTCGAAGAATTCCTGGCCGCCGAGCCGCGCCCCGCGACGCCGGCGGGTCTGTTCACCCTGGCCTCCTACGCCTCCGCGCTGGGATGGCTCACCGAGTCCCTCGCCGAGCTCACCACCTCGGTCGACCAGATCTGCACCCGCGTCGGCATCCCCACACAGCCACCGGACGACCCGACCTTCACCACGCCCGACGGCACCGAGCAGGACAGCGAGCTCGACTTCGCCTTGAGCGACCTGGAGTTGACGCAAATCCGCACCGCTGCCAAGGCCGCCCACCTTCCGCCGGGCGACTACGTCGCCGTGCTCTCCGAGTCCCTTCTCGCCATCACCCGGATCACCGACGCCTGCATGGAGATCTCCAGCGGCCTCCTCGACGACGCCACGTACGTCCTCGGCGAAGCGACCGACCACGTCTGGATCAACGATGGCCCAGGCCACTTGCCCACTCTGGTCCGTTCACTGCTCGCCAGGATGGAAACCGCCGGGTGAGCCCCACAACCCGTTCCGGAGCCGGTAATCCGGCTCATTTCCACGGAGCCCGTGTGCGGCCGAACGGCCCGTTCCACGGCGTACGCAGGCGCATCACCCTCCCCTTCTCTTCTTCAGGAACGCCCCATGACCTTCAGCTCGGATGACGAGCAGTGGCGCGAGTACCACGTCAGCCCCGCTACCTCGCCGGATCAACGTTCACCGGTGACCCCGCTCTCCGTCCGCTCCTCGACAGCGACTGGTTGCTGAACGGCGATGACGTGGGCAACGTGTACGTCAACACCCTGACCAGCGGGTCCGCCTGGCCTACCTGCCCGAGGGCGACGACGACGCCCTGTGGAAGATCACCGCGTACAGCTCGGACTACGCGACGCCACGCTGGCTGGTCACATTCCAGAGCGGGACCCCCACCGAGATCGTCGCCGGCTTCACTACGGCGCTCGCCACCGCCTACGCGGAGGGCCCCGATTCCTACCTCCACCACGGCAACAGCACCCTGACCGCACTGGATGCCGGCACACCGCTGGCAGCGGCGGGCTGGAGCCACAGCTACAGCCCCAGAACGTCTACTTCCAGTCGCCCGACCGCCTGGCCGAGGTCTACCTGCGCCAGAACCACCGTGACCACACCGCCGAGATGCGGGGCCATCAAGAACGCTGGCTCACCCTTGCCGGGCCGCCAGGAAACCAGTGGTACGCCACCGCTTCCTCCTTCACCCGCAGAGGCTGGTGACCGCGATGAACACCGCCCTCACCGACCCGTCGCCAGTCATCCGTTACGGCTACGACCTGCAACGCCTTCCCCACAGGTCACCGCGACACCGGTCAAACCGCGCATGCCCACTCCCTGGACATCCACCGCGTCCAGGCAGCCAAATCCCGCTCCACGGTGGTGCCGACGACTGCCGCGGCTCGTCCCGTAACCCCGTCGCCGCGTTCGCTGCCGGCTTCGCAGGCCGCGCGCTCCGGGTACGCCCGCTGACGAACACGCCCTCTCCTCGACCATGTGGAGCCGCTCATGTCCAACACCACCGCACTCGACCAGGCCACAGCCATGATCGAGAAAGCCTGGAACCGCCCCATCGACGCTCTGGAATCCCTCGCGATCTGCCGCCCCAGCGACGACCCGCTCCTGCGCTCGGCCATGCGCATCCGCTCGGCCATGGTCATCACCGACAGCGCTGCGACCGTGCACCAGGACCGTCTGCACGCCCTGACCCGGGTCGGCCACGTGCCGGCCTTCTACGACCTGGACCGGATCACCAGCTCAGCGGCAGACCTCCGCGTCGCCAAGGCGGAGAGCAGTACGTCCCTGCAGGCCATCAGCCACGTGATCGAAGCCCGCGAATCCGCCGCGACCACGGTCTCGGCCCCGGCAGCCCGGCTGACCCAGGCCGCCGTCGCCCGCTCCGGGCACACACCACACCCCTGGGCCAGGCACCCGATCAGCCCGCCCCTCCGGCCGCTGTCGGCCCGCCGGTGGCCGGCCCGGAGCCGCGCCGCTGACCGGTCAGGCGAGGTCCTCGTCGCGGTCGGCCTCCGCGATGCGGGAGCCCACGGCGCGGGCCAGCTCCTCCACCGTCAACTCGACACGGCACCCCTCCGCGACCCGCTCCTCCACCACCGCACCCTCGCCCCACCACCCGTCGCACTGCGTACCAACAGCCCACTGGCCGTCAGCGGCCATCGCGATGTCGCCGACCGTCCACGGCCGCCCGGCCGCCCGGATCTTGCGCTCCAGTCCGGCTCCGTCCCGATGCCTGACCGGCTCCACCATCCCTGCTCCTCTTCGGTTCCGTGTGGCCCGCTGCCGCAACCCGGATACGACAACCAGGTCCGTTCATCCATTCCCGGAGCCGCCGGCCATCTGCTGCCGGCGGCCAGTTCGCCCACGGCAGACGCCAGTTCCGGGAAAGGACTACGTACTCCTGCGCACCGCATGCCAACGTACGGGTGTCGGGAAAACCGCAGGTCAACGAAGGGACCGTCCAACCGTGAACGCCTCCGCCACCCTCCTCCCAGCCGTCATCCACCCCGCCCCGGACGACCACTGCCGGCTCTCCTCCGACCACTGCGCGGCCCCGGTCCTCGACCTCCTCCACGCCCTCGGCTGGGCGGTCGTCGAGACCCCGGAGGCCAACGTCCACGCTACGAGCCCGGACGGACGTATCTACGTCGGCTGGCTCCCCGGAGATCCCTCCGCCTGGCAACGCGACATCGTCTGGCAGGTCCGGGTCCAGCCCGCCGAAGACGCCCCATGGGTTCAGGAATTCGGCCTCCACTCCCCTCCGAGGCCGTTGCCGGATTCATCGCCGCCCTCGTCGCCCACCGCTGACCACGTCACCACCATGCCCGCTCCGAACAGCACCACCCAGACAGGAGGTTCCGGCCACGCGCATGCTCCTGGCCACCCGCCCGGCCACCGCCGCACGTGCGCCTACGCCCGACGAGGCTGCACCTGCTACTACCTACCCGGTCAGTACGGCCGCCTTACCAAAACATCCGCCGCCGCGCCGCCCGGTACGCCGAACGACGCCAGTGGCAGAGCGACTTCGCGGACACCGCATCCGCATAAAGCTTTCAAGTCGCTGAACAACCACAACTCTCCGCCACAGCACCCATGCAATCCGGCATGAAGAAGGGACCGCACCACATGACGCGCGACAAGATGATGACCCGACGCGGGATGCGGCGCTACAACTGCTGCCCCGGCCACAACCCCGCTCCTACCACCACGGACGTGAACGCGTCCGCGAGGACCGCGAATGGCGGCAGGACATCGGACTTGATCTTCGCCCAACGCACGGGGCCCGTTCCGGCTGCCCTGACGTGCAGACGAGTCGGCCTTCCCCGCACCCGCCCTTCCCTACCGATCTTGGAGGCCTTCCGTGCCCCGCCACCTGACCGTCGGCCATGTGCTCCGTCAGCTCCTGGAGCTTGACCCCAACCTGCCGATCCGCCTCGCCGTCAACCCCGACTTCCCTTCGCCCACCACGTGGGAGCCCAGGTCATCGTCCGGGACGGCAAAGCGTTCATCGCCGACGATGGCCAGGAGGGCTACCTCCCGGTGGCGGTGGGCGAGGCCCTCAACTGGACATGACCAACCCCATCAACGCCCCGGAGGTCCCTATCTCGTCGCACGTCCTTCCGCTCCACAGCATCGCCGCGCACCCCATGCCGAGCGGTGTACGGGCGCACTGGTCCAGCGCGTCTCCGTCCTACCCGACGGGCCGCTCGACGTCACCTGGCTCGCCACCGAATCTCCGAAGCTCCCTCTCGGACGCATTCGCCTCCACTGGGAGCCGGCTTCCCCACCGGCTGGAACGTCACCGCCCACCTGAGCCTGGCCACCGCCGAGGTACACCTCGCCTCCTGGCCCGCCGCACCGGACGACTGGCCACGTCTGGTCCACCCGACCATCCACGAGGTGCTCGGCCTGTGCGCCGCCCTCACGGTCGCGACCGCCGCCCTCGACCTCTCGAACCGCCTCGCCCAGGTCTGACCGGGACCGCAGCGCCTTCCTCCAACTCCGCAGCCAACTCGTCGAGGGGCGGGCCTCGAAGACCTGACCGGTGCGCTCTCCTCCAGCGTGCCCCATCGACTGCTACAAGACTCACAGGGACGGACGGAACGGCAGTACATATTCGTGAAGCGCTGTCACGGTCGGTCGGCCGGGCGTAAGTCCGGTCGTTCCTGTCGGTCCACCCCGGGCGATTTCACCGTGATCCGCCCGACTGTCCGGTCGATACGGAGGAACGAGCCGTTGGCTGGAAGTCTCTGCCCGACGTTGCATCAGATGTGATCTAGGTTCAATACCGGTGACTTTGCAGGTGCTGGCTCGTTGAGTTGGTGTGCCAAGGCCAGGACAGTTGAAGGCAGTTGGGAGTGATCGGTTTTCGGATCGCATCGCCCTTGAGTGCTCACGCGTGCGTTTCCGCCGGAGCTGTTGGACGAGGTGGTGGCGGGTGCGGGCGTACTGAGGAACGTCGACGCCTGCTTCCCGCACGGGTGGTGATGTATTTCGTGCTGGCGATGTGCCTGTTCTCGGGGCAGGGGTACGAGGAGGTCGGACGGCTTCTCACACAGGGCCTGGAACGGGAACGTCGCTGGTCCAAGACGTGGCAGGTGCCCACCAGCGGGCGATCGGACGGGCCAGGCTGCGGCTGGGGCGGAACCGATGAAGGCGTTGTTCGCCCGGGTCTGCCGGCCCGTGGCCGTCCCCGCGACGAGGGGAGCCTGGTTTCAGGGTCTGCGGTTGGTGTCGGTGGACGGGACGACCTTCGATCTTCCCGATACGGAGGCGAACGCCGTCTTCTTCGGGCGGCCGGGAACGGGCCGTGGTCAGGGCAGGAGTGCGTATCCGCAGGCCAGGGCCGCGGCTCTGGTCGAGTGCGGGACCCATGCCGTGTTCGCCGCCGAGGTCTCACCGCTGGATGTGCATGAGACGGTCCTGGCCCGCCGTCTTTTCCCCGCGCTGACCAGCGGAATGCTCCTCCTGGCGGATCGGGGCTTCCTCGGCTTCGACCTGTGGCGGGCCGCCGCGGGGACCGGCGCGGACCTGCTGTGGCGGGTCAGGAGTAACGCGGTCCTGCCCGTGGTGGCCGCGCTGGCTGATGGCTCGTACCTGTCGGAAATCGTTGCCGCCCGGGACAGGAACCGGCGGGCTGACCCGGCGCCGGTCCGCGTCATCGAGTACACCCTGGACCCAAGTGGAGAAGGCACCGTCTACCGTCTGGTCACCACTCTCCTGGACCCGGCCACCGCGCCGGTCATGGAGCTGGCCGCGCTCTACGCCGAGCGCTGGGAGATCGAGACGACCCTCGACGAGATCAAGACCCACCTGGGCGGGCCCCGATTCGTCCTACGCTCCCAGCATCCGGTCGGGGCCGAGCAGGAGATCTTCGCGTTCCTCCTTGTGCACCACGCTCTGCGCGACCTCATGCACCAGGCCGCCCAGCAGGAGAGAGGACCCGGACCGGATGTCCTTCACCCGCACCTTGCGCGTCGTCCGCCGGCAGACCACCAGCCAGGCGGGATTTTCCCCTCCCGGCTCGCCCGGGCACTGACTCGGACTCTGCATGAAATCACCGAACGTCTCCTGGAACCACGACGGTTACGGTCCAACCCGCGAGTGATCAAACGCAAAATGTCCAACTGGGCACTCAAACGCACCGAACACAACAACCCGCCTCGCCCAGACACCCCCGTCGTCACCCTCGTCGAGCCCACCAAAACAGCCCCAATTCCACGGGTGAAGCCATAAAACACCGGTATTGGGCCTATGCCACCGATGCCGGTCACACGTTGATCGACCGGGAGCTTTACCTGCCCGCGTCCTGGACCGAGGACCGCGAACGCTGCCGCGCCGCCGCGGTCCCCGACGAGGTCGCCTTCGCCACGAAGAACGAACATGCCAAGGCCATGATCGAGCGGGTACTCGCCGCCCGGGTGCCGTTCGCGTGGCTGACCGCCGACGAGGCATACGGGCAGGTCAAGGGCCTACGCTACTGGCTTGAACAGCGCGGGTGTTCCACGTGCTGGCGACCCGCCGCACCGATACCGTCGTTACCGCCTCACGCATGGATCATCCCGTGGACGAGCTGGTCGCCGGTCTGCCCCGGCAGGCGTGGAAGCGCCGTTCGTGCGGCCGGGTGCCCACGGAGAGCGAGTCTACGACTGGGCCCGAGCACCGATCCGTCCGTGGCGCGAGGAGGGTGTCGAGCACTGGGTTCTGGCCCGCCGCAGCCTCACCGATCCCACCGAGATCGCCTACTACGTGTGCTTCGGGCCCGAAGGCACCACCTTGAACACCGTCCTGGCCGTGGCCGGCCGCCGGTGGACGATCGAGGAATGCTTCCAGACCGCGAAGAACGAATGCGGCCTCGACCACTACCAGGTCCGTAAATACCACGCCTGGTACCGCCACATCACCCTCGCCATGGCAGCCCACGCATACCTGACCACGGTCCGCTCACAGGAGCTCAAAAGGGGATCAAAACCAGGTGAACAGCACCTCGTCCCGCTGAGCCTGCCCGAGATCCGCCGTCTGACCGCCCACCTCACAGCACGTCTCCTTCCCCGATCGCCCATGTCCTGCACTGGTCCCACTGGCGACGACGAGCACAACACCGAGCACGCATCAGCCACTACAAACGACGAAGCCAAAGCCCCTCACCTGAACCACCGTCACGCCAAACACGGTTGCAGTACTAGGCGCGCCCTGCTCCCATCATCCTCAACGGTCGTCATGTACGCACCCCGCCTCGTTGGACCGTCAGCTCCCGACGAAACAGTATGGCCGAGGCGCAGAGGTATGAGATCGAACTTCTCGTGACACAAGCGATGTTGCCCACTCAGCACGGCCCATGACCAGTTCCGTCGCAGAAGCCGCCTGCCTTCTAGCACGCTCGCCCCGAGGAACTGCTGTGCCCTGCCTGAATGGCGTGGGCCCGGCCGCTGCCCCGCTCCCTCCAGGATCCGTGCCGAACTGGCGGATTCGCGCCGCAACGGCCATTCCCGGGTAGCTCGGGGCGCGCCTTGACGGTTCTGCGCAGGTAGCGGACCAACGAGTGCTGCAGCTGAGGGTGGAGATGCGGCTCCTGCGGAAGCTCCGCTGCAGCACCACCCGGATCACAGCCGTCGTCCGAGCCGTCCTCGCCCTCGAACTCGCCACCTGATCAAGATGGAAAAGGCTCACTCAGCCGCCCACACAGAACCAACTCAACAACCGGGCAGGAGATCATCCTCAAACCGCCTCGGCGGATCAAGGCTTAGACTGCCTGAGCGCCCCACTGGTCGAATTCCTGGGCAACAGGCACGGTCTCGGTCCCATATGTCTACGTGCTTTCCCGACGCGGCGCATGGAGTGAGCTCAGGTATCGCAGCCGTGGTGCTCCAACATAGCGGTGTAGGCGGCCTCCGCGGCTCGCCCTGATACGGCGCCAGGAGGGGTCCATGCCAGGAAGCTTTCTGTGGCGCCGTGGTGCAGGATCTGTCCGCTGTGAAGGACCGACACATTGTCCGCTTCTTCTGCTAGGTCGGCAATGTCATGCGTTGACAGAAGAACCTGTACATCACTGGCCAGGTCATTGAGGACGTTTCGGAAGACACGTCGCTGCTGAGGGTCCATTCCCGCAGTGGGCTCGTCCAGCAACAGGACACGAGCGTCATGGACCAGCGCCCCAGCAACGCCTACACGACGCAGCTGCCCACCGGACAAATGGTTGGTCTTGACGTCGGCCTTTTCTGCAAGTTGCACTCGGCTTAGGGCGCGTCGGGCTTGTTGCCAGGCACTGCTGCGGTCCATCCCTTTCAGCCAACCTATATAAGCCACGTATTCTCGAGCAGTCAAGCCAGGTGCAGGAACGATGTCCTGAGGCATCCACGCAACGGCCTGCCGAAACGATCTACTTCCGGCTTTCAGGCCGTCGAATGAAACAGATCCGGCGTGAGGGGCTAGTGTCGATGCTCCAATTTTCAGAACAGTCGACTTGCCTGCCCCGTTGGGACCCAAAAGAATGGTAAGCCCGCCCGCGAGTCGATAGTCGAAGTTTTGCAATACTGGTTCTTTCCTGCGCCGGTAACCATAGGTGCATGAGGCAATGTCGAGGGTCATGGCAGTTCCCTTGGGGTGCGAATCAAGACGAGCAGTCCGATACAGAAGACTGCGAGAGAAGCAAATCCGGCGTGTATCTTCGAGGCCGGTTCAGCAATTATTGACCACGCGTAAGGGTCGCCCGGGGACTGAAAGCCGACGAAAACTGTCAGCAGTAGCCATCCCACGGGGACCATTACCGCGTATTCTCCTGCTACTCCCCTAAAGAGAAGCATAATCCCAGTGAGGAAGAAGACATTACGTCCTGTGGCTAGGGCTTGTGGCGCTTCAACGAAGAATCGCGCCCCTCGCAAAGAATGAGGCTCGTCAACGTGGCAACCGCGACCATCACGGCATCCATAAAAGACACCGGACGAACTCCGCTACTTTCTGGCGCTGGAAGCCGCATGTCCAGGCAGCGTGCAATCCCTGCAAAGATGGGCGCGGGGATGAATAGCGACAATGCCACCTGCCCTCGTCCCGTGATAGACGGAAGAGGAACAGTAGTGGTCTGCACTAGGAGGACCAGAACGAAGAAGAGCGCCAGGCTACAGGGCAACACAATTGCCGCACGCCGCACCTTTATCCACAGAATCACGAGGTGGTTACCTGGCATGCATCAGAAAGAGTTTTTCGAAACCAAGGCCCTTGCGATTTGGGGCTTCCCTCTAGTGCAACCCGGACCATTCTCTGTGCCTCATTTTCCGCACGCTTCGCCTTGGCGGTATTAATTGTGGGATGAGTGCGCTCCTCGTAGGTATCCAACTGATCCGTAGCAATCGCTGCCCACATCAACGCGGCATGCGCCGTGGCAGGGTCAGGTCGCACACAAGGAAAATCAACGGCCTGGAGCAGCAATTGGTACCTAATGTTGCCCTGTTTGGCTGCGTGAGTTAGAGGAACGTGCCATTCGCTTTCGGTAGAATGCTTCCAATAACGACCGTTCGATAGCTGATCCGTTACCTTCCGAGGAAGGGTAATGGCACCCTTTGGTTGAGGCCCTTAAGTACTGAATGAGTTGCTTGCTGGACCTCTGGCAGTTCCATGGACGAGACTTCAGGCATGCACACTTGCGGCTCGCTGCCGGTGCAGACCTCAGGGACTGGCCCGTAAGAAGGGCGGCGCATGCCTCAAGACTCCGCAATCGCGTATCCGCAAAAATGCTGACACCGCCAACTGCGGCAGAAATCGCAAAGGAGATAGAACGCCGCGCCGGGAGAACCCACATCAAGCTAAACGCTGCGGCGATGCCGCCGGCAAACAGAATGGGAGGCAGCAGGGCAGAGAAAGCGGGAAGCTCGCCAAAACCCAACGGAGCATACTGCCCGGACATGTGACGGATCCAATAGGGCTGTACTGCCCGAGTGAAAGCAACACAGACCCACACAGTAATAGCCACCATAGGCGCAGCAATCACCGGCGGAAGCTTGAGCCCCACAGCAAAGCCTATGATGGAATATGCGGCACAAACCAGGATAGCCACGAGAGGCAGAAGGAGACTTCCGAATGTGGGGAACACGGCTGCACGTGAAAGATTGAGCACAGCGGGGTAACGATGATCAACCACGAGAAAATCAGACTAGGCAGAATGGCATTTGCAGCTACCCTGAAGCGAGACCGTACAGGGACGACGCGCCAAACCCCATCGCCCGAAGCCGGCCACTTTCCCATACTGCCAGTGTGGCAGCAGTTGCGTAGGCCAGTGCGTAAAGCGTCGTCAGAGGTTCGGAAACAAGAGATGGGGCATACTCGCGATAATCGGCAAGAGGAGCAGTCTCACCTGTGAAGTAGTAGAAAAGTGTGAGCACTGCGATGAATGGTGCTACCCATCGCAAGCTTCCGGCACGAAGGAGCGTGCTGAGCTTCATATAGTATCCTCGGTAACTGCAAAATGGCGGGGTCGCCTGCTGATCGCGAGACGACCCCGCCCTATGGGCTGCTATCCGTCAGCCTTGGTGGTGTCTACTACGAACTTCTCAACATTCAAGGCCGGGTCGCCCGTCGAATTCTTCTTCCCGCCGATCTTCATGATCTGGAAGTAGTAGGACTTCTTCCCAGAAGGAAGATCAGTCCATTCGCCGTTGCTTACCTTGCCTGAATAGCAGGCCGAGTAGGTCTTATTGTCGAATGAGTCGTCGGGCTGAAGGTTGATGTCCTGCCATATCTGGATGTCGAGGTTTTCTCGACAGGGAGGTCGCCACGTTGCGGCACCCGTGGAACGTTATTTGCGAGTAGAGTTCATCGCTCCACCTTTTCGACTCGTGATTTACAAACGCATTGTTGAGGCTTCCGTTCCAATTCGCCGAAGCGGTTGGAACGAAAGCCAGCAGCAGTGCGGACACCATCCCGCCTACGGCAGCGCAGCTCTTTGTTGAAGTTTTCACTGCAATCTCTTTCCTGTGGCACGTCGAATGCGCGAGAAAATGGGTGCAAAATTAAGATTCCGCACCCCTCGGCGGCAGCTAGGGCTTTCGTTCACCACGGCACTCAGTGATGACAATATCGCAGACTGTGCATAAGCGTAAGGGGAAATGGATAAATATGCCGCTTTTGCTTCCTTTTGCCGATAAGCCTTCTCTGTAATCCGCGGATGCCGGTGCATTCACATGCAGTCGATATCGGCCTTAGAGCTCAGTTAGCAACTGGCCATGCCTGTTGCTGTTTTAGGCCACTCCGGATGCTAGTCAGCGCCTTCCAGATGGCTGGATGTGATATCCGCTGAGTCTTGATCGCACTGAGTGCGTTGTGGCAAAGGGAGTCTCTGTTCGATGAGCAGGGGCTTCTTCGTGTGCGGGCGTGATCGTTGTGGGGTAGGGGCAGGCAGCGGACAGCTTGTTGTTGATCGAGGAGGTCGCGATACCGTCGGTGCTGGGGTTGATGGAACTGCGTGAGGCGCGGGCGAGGCAGGAGCTGGAGTCCTGGACGGAGGTTCTGGAGCAGGCTCAGGCGGAGGTGAATGCCGCGCGGGAGCGAGTCGAGCGGGCTCGGGTGGGGCGTGAGGAGCTCGTTTCGGCGCTGGCTGAGAGCACGGTGGATCCGTCGGTTTCCGTGCCGTCTGGTGGCGAGGCGGCTGCCGGCATGGGGTCGAGCGGCTCCGGGCGGGCCGTGGCGAGCGGCCGCCGGTGTGGCGGTCGGGCATGGGTACGGAGGCGCTCAGCGGTGTGTACCGGGAGGTGTTCGCCGCGGTGGTGGGGCCGGTGAACGGGGTGGAGCTGACGCGGGCGGTGGGCCGGAAGGCGGAGATCAAGAACGAGGTGGAGAAGATTCGTCACTGTGCCTACGCGCTGGAGAAGCGGGGCTGGCTGGTGCGGGGACGGACGGTTCATGCCTGCACCCGGGGCCGTCGCCCTGGACGCTTCTCCGGCCAGCGCGGGGCATCGCCGGCCAGGCACCGCGACAGCTTGATCGTGGCTGCCCACCACACCATCTGCTGGTGGTGGTCGGGGCGGCGTTCGTGGTCGCAGTTGAGGCGGCGTGAGCGGGAGAGCCAGCTCAGCGTTCGCTCCACCACCCACCTGCGGGCCAGTACGACGAATCCGCGTTGTCCGTCGGAGCGGCGCATGACCTCGATCCTCACGCCGTGACGGGCGAACGCTCTGGCCAGCGCCGGGCCCTGGTAGGCACTGTCGACCCACACCAGCTTCAGCAGCCGGCCCGGCTGTTCCATGAATGTCTCCAGCAGCGCGCCGGGGCGGCCTGGAGTCGTGCACATCGGCCGTGGTCACAGTCACATCGAGGAGCAGGCCCTCGGTGTCGGTCAGGATGTGGCGCTTGCGTCCGTCGCGTGACTTGCCGCCGTCGTATCCGCGGCTGTCCTACGGGTGAAGGGCGAGTAGGAGGCGATCAAGGTTCCGGCGAAAAGACCTGTTCACTGCCCCGCCTCCTCCGATGCACTAGGCCCAATACCGGTGTTTTATGGCTTCACCCGTGGAATTGGGGCTGTTTTGGTGGGCTCGACGAGGGTGACGACGGGGGTGTCTGGGCGAGGCGGGTTGTTGTGTTCGGTGCGTTTGAGTGCCCAGTTGGACATTTTGCGTTTGATCACTCGCGGGTTGGACCGTAACCGTCGTGGTTCCAGGAGACGTTCGGTGATTTCATGCAGAGTCCGAGTCAGTGCCCGGGCGAGCCGGGAGGGGAAAATCCCGCCTGGCTGGTGGTCTGCCGGCGGACGACGCGCAAGGTGCGGGTGAAGGACATCCGGTCCGGGTCCTCTCTCCTGCTGGGCGGCCTGGTGCATGAGGTCGCGCAGAGCGTGGTGCACAAGGAGGAACGCGAAGATCTCCTGCTCGGCCCCGACCGGATGCTGGGAGCGTAGGACGAATCGGGGCCCGCCCAGGTGGGTCTTGATCTCGTCGAGGGTCGTCTCGATCTCCCAGCGCTCGGCGTAGAGCGCGGCCAGCTCCATGACCGGCGCGGTGGCCGGGTCCAGGAGAGTGGTGACCAGACGGTAGACGGTGCCTTCTCCACTTGGGTCCAGGGTGTACTCGATGACGCGGACCGGCGCCGGGTCAGCCCGCCGGTTCCTGTCCCGGGCGGCAACGATTTCCGACAGGTACGAGCCATCAGCCAGCGCGGCCACCACGGGCAGGACCGCGTTACTCCTGACCCGCCACAGCAGGTCCGCGCCGGTCCCCGCGGCGGCCCGCCACAGGTCGAAGCCGAGGAAGCCCCGATCCGCCAGGAGGAGCATTCCGCTGGTCAGCGCGGGGAAAAGACGGCGGGCCAGGACCGTCTCATGCACATCCAGCGGTGAGACCTCGGCGGCGAACACGGCATGGGTCCCGCACTCGACCAGAGCCGCGGCCCTGGCCTGCGGATACGCACTCCTGCCCTGACCACGGCCCGTTCCCGGCCGCCCGAAGAAGACGGCGTTCGCCTCCGTATCGGGAAGATCGAAGGTCGTCCCGTCCACCGACACCAACCGCAGACCCTGAAACCAGGCTCCCTCGTCGCGGGGACGGCCACGGGCCGGCAGACCCGGGCGAACAACGCCTTCATCGGTTCCGCCCCAGCCGCAGCCTGGCCCGTCCGATCGCCCCGCTGGTGGGCACCTGCCACGTCTTGGACCAGCGACGTTCCCGTTCCAGGCCCTGTGTGAGAAGCCGTCCGACCTCCTCGTACCCCTGCCCCGAGAACAGGCACATCGCCAGCACGAAATACATCACCACCCGTGCGGGAAGCAGGCGTCGACGTTCCTCAGTACGCCCGCACCCCGCCACCACCTCGTCCAACAGCTCCGGCGGAAACGCACGCGTGAGCACTCCAAGGGCGATGCGATCCGAAAACCGATCACTCCCAACTGCCTTCAACTGTCCTGGCCTTGGCACACCAACTCAACGAGCCAGCACCTGCAAAGTCACCGGTATTGGATCTAGGTTACCTTCGGGGACTGAATGGAGAGCCGTGATGATTCGGGGCTGGGAAGCCGATCCCTCTTCGCCGCTGGTGCGCCGCCTGGGTAAATCCCCACCGAGCTCGGGACCACGGGCGGCGAGCAGGGATGCCCGGATATCTGGGAACTGGAGAACGGGGACATCGCCATCGTTGGCCGCGACCTCACCGATTCCTACCTGCCCAGCCTTCCCCGGGGCTCGTCGTCGCCCCGGATGAACGGATCGTCGTCATCCCCGCAGGACAGCCGCTGCGGCGAAGGTGGACCTTCCCGATGCTTAGCCCACAGGCCGGCGGTCCGGGTCAGCGCCTCGGACTTGACGACTACTCCGAGGACTTCGGTCGCCATTTCTGGCGTTCCGGCTCCGAAGGGTTCTGGAAGCTCGAACGTCAGCAGAGCTTCCAGGAGCCCGGGTGGAGAGCTGGGAGGCCTTCCGCAAGGGGCACTGGGACGAGTCCCTGGCACTGATCGAGGGACAGCGGGGTCACTACGAGGAGTACCTCCGGCGAATCGCCGGAAGCGGATTCGCCCTCCACCGTGTCCGCTGCGTGGAGGAGCCCATCGCTCCATACCTCCAGTGGGAACTCCACCTGCTGCACCTGAAGGCCCAGTGCGGGAGGACACGAGAGTCCTCAGCGGGGCCGACATCCTCCGGTACGAAACGCAGCACCCGCTTCCGGAGATCGTGGTCCTCGGCTCCTCAGTGATGTACGAGGTGCTGTATGACGACGACGGAAAACTCGCCGGCGGTATCCGCTTTGACGATCCGCACGTCATCTCTCGCTGGCGGAAGACGATCCAGGAGATGCACCAGGCTGGTGAGCCGTTGGACGACTTCTTCAGCCGCCGGGTCGCTCCGCTGCCTCCGCCGACCGTGACCGAGGAGTAGGACGGAGTAGTCCCGCCCGGAACTCGGTGGAGAGTCCGGGATGGGCATGAGAGTTTCGGCCGGACGCCGGTCGCACCACAAAGGCTGCATATGCGCATTATCCTGATTTCATACTCTGCGCAGGGCTTCGCCCTCCTGCACCGCGTGTGCGAGCGGGCCGGACACACGCCCGTCGCTTACCTGCATGCGAGATCACTTCGGCCGGGCGAGCCGACGCGAAGCGGTGCGGGCGATGTCGTGGGCGAGATCGTCGACGCCCTGCCGAACGGGATGGATCTGCTGATTCCGGGCCGGAGGAGCATGTTGCCGCACATCCTCGCGGGATATCAGGCCGATCTCATTGTCTGCTACGGCTTTCCTGGAAGCTGCCGCCGGCGGTACTCCGGTCGACGAACTTGAGTGCCGTCAACGTGCATACGTCGATGCTGCCGAAGTACCGAGGCCCCATTCCGGTCAACTGGGCGATCAGGAACGGCGACAAGGAAATCGGCGTCAGCATCCACTGGATGGAGAGCGAATTCGACTCCGGCGGGATCTTGGCGCAGGAGGCGGGTATCGCGTTGGGTGACGATGTCGCCCCCGGTTGTTGTGGGAAGAGGTCGACCGGTACATCGAGCGGCTTCTGCCCGGCGCGCTCTCGCTGGCCGAAGCCGGTTCGCCCGGTACACCGCAGGAGGAGAGGTCGGCCACCTACGCGGGTGGATGGAACCCGCGTTCTCGCAGATCGACTGGACCGCCTCCAGGGAGGAGATCCACAACCAGGTGCGCGCCGTCAGGTTCGGCAGCTCGGGAAGATCCGGCCCGGTTGCCGTGGTGGCTGACCGTCGTCTGCGGGTTCTGCGGACATCGTTGCAGCCGACGGACGGAGTCAAGGTGACGTGTGGAGATGGATCCGTGTGGATTACGGAGTCCGTACCGGTGGCGGACTCGAATCCTGAACAGACACCGAACCACCGCGAGTCAGTTCGGGTCTGGTGACGTTGCCTCCGCCAGGGAACGCCGGTACCGCCCCAGCTTGTCCCGGATTCCCTCGTCCACGGGTGCTCTGGACCGAGTACCCGCTCGCGCCATTTCCTGACGATTTCCGCCTGTTCGATCGCTTCCCGGTCCTCGCCGACCGCGTGCAGGACGTTGCTGAGCAGGCTTCGTGCCGCCAGCGTGATGGGGTAGCGAGCTCCGAACCGGCGTTCGTGCGCCGCCAGCGCACGGCGGGCCAACAGCAGTGCTTCGGCGTGCTTTCCGGTGTTGAGCAGCGCACCTGCGCAGTTGAGGTCGGCCGACAGTGTGATCGGGTGGTCTGGGCCCAACTCACGGCGACAGTCGGCGACCACATCCGGTCCTGCCAGTGCCTCCCGGTCCAGGTCCGGACCGGGAGGCAGTTCGAGCAGACATGCCCTCGCCTCCAGCGTCAGCGGGTGCCATGGGCCCAGCAGCGCGGCTCGCCCGGCGACCGCCCGGTGCATCAACTGCACGGCTTCCGTCACTCGATCGAGCCAGACCAACGGGCGGGACAGATGGAGGCAGGTGGTCAGGGTGTCCAGCGCCTCGGGACCGCAGACCCGTTCGAAGTCGTCGAGCAGCCCGCGGTGGAGATCCGCAGCCGCGTCGAGGCGCCCCAGACGATCGGTCGCCTTCCCGATCCGCTGCCGCAGGCGCAGCGCCAGGACGTGATCGTTTCCCAGTCGTCGTTGCACGAGGACTGTCGCCTGTTCGGCCGTGGCCAGCGCAGATGCGTAATCGCCGGAACGATGCTGGGCCGTCGCCAGACGCAAGGCGCAGGTGGCAGCTGACTCGGCGGTGCCGATCGTGATCTCGGGCCAGGTCATGACGCGGCGAAGGAGTGCCAGGATATGGGGGTGAGGGGTGAGCAGGCTGTCGCGCAGGCCGCGTTCCGGGGATGCGGGCAGGAGTGCAGGAGAAGTCCAGCCGCTGCGGCGGCGAGTTGGTCGCGTTCATCGGCCGGGTGACGCGTGCGACGCTGTCGAGCAGCACTCCGTGCGTACGCAGGCAGCGGATGTCGCCGGGAACGAGTTCGGTGAGCGAGTGGTCAAGCAGCCCCGAAGCGCCAGTTCCACCCGGTCTGCGGGCAGGGTCAGGTCGAGCCGGATGTTGGCCAGCAGCGACAGGGGCAGCGGGTCGTTCGACCAGCAGGCCAGCAGGCGCAGCAGGGTGACGGCCTCGGGCAGGTTCTGCCCGGCCAGGGAGTTCAGCGAGAGCTGCCACGTTCCGCTGACCAGGTGGCGCGAGTCGTTGCCCGCGTCGAGGGCTCCCTGGTCGATAAGTTCGATGGGATCCGGACGCTCCTGCAGACGGCGCCCGTATTCCTCCATCGTCCAGGGGCGATCACCTGGTGTGCCAGAAATCCGCCGGCCAGAGTCAGGGCGAGCGGGAGTCGGCCGAGGCTGTCGGCGATGGCGGCGGCGTCCTCGGCGGATCCCGTTCCGGGGCGAGGTCGCGCAGGACCTGGGCCGCCTCCTCACGCGGCAGGACATCCACGTACAGCAGTTCGGCTGCGGGCCACCAGTGGCCGGCGGCCTGCCGTGTGGTCACGAGGACAGTTCCGCGAGGGCTGGTGCGCAGCCATCCGCCGTCCCGTAGCACCGCTGGGTCATCGGCGTTGTCCAGCACCAGCAGCCAGGGTGTGTCGGACCGGTCGAGGTGGTCCCAGACCAAGTCTGCGGCTGCGCGTAAGCCGTTGCGCGCGGCCATCAGTTCGCCGTCGCCTGCGCCGCGGTCTGCGGCCACAGCGAGCATCCCGGCCCGTAGGGATGCCTGATCGGAGGCGTTGACCCACAGGCCCAGGCGTCCGCGTTCCCGGGTGGCGTGTGCGAAGAGTGCGCACGCCACGGCCGTCTTTCCGCATCCTCCCAGGCCGTGCAGGACGAACACGGTGCTTCCGGCGCCCTCGCTCACCGCCTCCCTCAGTCGCCCGATGAGTTCGCCGCGATCCCTCAGGATCGCCGGTGCTCGGCCGATAGGCGGATGCCGCACCGAGTCCGGGCCGGCCCAGGCGGCGCCGTGATGGTGGTGCTCGGTGATGTGTTGGTCACCGGAAGCCTGGTAGACGCGCCCTGATCAGTGGCACGGCCGTCGTTGCGGCCGGTCACCGCTGGTCGACGTTCAGGTCACGGCCGGCCTGGTAGACGCGTGAGCTGCCGGAGGCGGTCGCACGCTGGGTGACGGTCGGGGTGGCGGGTGCGCCGGGGTCGAGTTCGATCAGCAAGGAACGCAGTTCCGCCACCAGTTCGGGGTGCGCGACGAGGAGACGGCGAATGCGGCCCTGCCACTCCGCCGCGATCTCCCGCTCGGCCTCCTCGTCACCACTGCTCCGCGCGCCCAGGAGGTCCCGGCGCGACGTGTCGAGCTGAGCGCCGACTTGCTCCTCATGGTCCGGCCGGACACGTCGCCACAGACCAACCACGCCGTTCCGTACGCCGTTCCACATATCGGTCGCCAGCAGCGCCGCGATCGTCGTCCCGGCGGTACCCGCTAGAAGCGCGATCTCCGCGTCCATCCTTTGTCCTCCCTCGTTCCGGTCCGGGGCACAACTCTAGGGAGCCGAGGCTGTGTCAGTACACCGGACTTTCAGCGACATTTCGCGCCGCCCTCGACCCACTGCCACGGACATACCGCTCCCAGTCGTAGGCGTACCCCGTATCCGCTCCGGCCGGTACAACCGAAAGTGCTCAGCTTCCTTGGCCGAGATGAGGGTGCTCGGCGTAATCGGGAGGCGACAGGGGCGGGGATGCGGAACACTTCGGCCAGGTGATCGCGATGCAGCCCGTCCTGGAGATATACGCACCTGACGGCTTCGACCTCTGCCTGTCGCCGAGTTCGAGTCGTTCGGCCTCGAGAACGCTCCGGGCTCCCAACGCGATCTCGTCGATCCCGATCCGACGGAGCCGGGCCAGCCGGTCGGTCTGCGCCTCGGTATCCGCCCAGACCCGGGCGACGATGGAGCCGACCGTGCGCCAGCCGGTCCGCATCAGCTGCGTGACGGCCGTCTTGGAACAGCAGGTGGCCAGCCAGGCGACCTGCGCGTCGAAGGCCAGGGTGTGGCCGGCGCCGTAGATGGCCCAGGGCACCACCGCCACCGTCACCCCGTGCACCGGACAGGACACCCGGGGCGCGTCGGCCTCGATGAATGCCGCGAGCACGCCGATGTCCAGGGCCCGCCAGCGACGCCGCCCCTCACCGGCGTCGTACTTCGCGGCCCTGCGCTCACAGATCCCGCACCTCTGCCGCCGCCCCTTGACCGGACGGGCATGGGCAACGATCACCACACTGCCGTCGGCCTCCTCACCGGAGCCTTTCTCTTTGGCCTCGACCTGCTCGATCAACGTCTTTTCGACACCGAGCAGCCGAGTCCATATCCTTGCGTTCGCACGCCGCATCCAGGTTCTTCCGTTTCGTTCCTTAAGCAGTCGAAACGTACCCCGGGTGCGGCGTGTTCTGCATGTATGCCCTGGTCAGCAACCCACGGAAGCGACAGGAGAGCCACTTTACGACGGTGGTCTGTCGCTGGCCGGCACGCTAGAGTTCAGAGTTCGGACGTCCAGATCCCGACAGGATGCTCACTCGGCGGCTGCCACAACTGAGGCTGCGACTCCCGATGCCGTTCCTCAGCCTGCTCGTCCCAATGAAAGCGGTCATCCGCGTCGGGCCACGCGACTTGCAGAACAGGGAAAGGAGGCCGCCGGTAGAACCCGATGGCCCGCCCGAAGAAGGTCCGGTACCAGCGGAGATCGACCTGCCTGAGCGCGACTTGCTGACCGTCGACAACGTCAGGGCGACTCTGGCCGTCAGCCAGTACAGCGCCCGCGGAGGACTTCGCTCCGAGACTGTTGAGCATGCGGTGCATGGCGTGGATGTCGAGTCCGAACATGGCCAGTTCAGGTGCACCGTGAGTGTGTGCGAGACCGATCGTGTAGGCGAACCCAGGACCGATCTCGTCCTCGGGAACCATCACGACGTGCCATCCATGCTGCTGCATTCTCGATGATCGTCAGATCCATCCGGTCCGCTTCGTCCCGGTCACCGTAGTCATGGCAGAGGACACAGCGGCACTGGAACAGATCATCAGTCATGCGCGGAGGTTACGAGGTGAGCGTTTGAGTCGGGCAGTCGGGGTTCGTGGCCACCCTTTCAATCGAACGAATCGTCACGCTCCGCTACCGCTCCCCAAGATCTGTGCCAGAACCGTCACACGACAGCAGTTGTCGACGCCCTCGGGAGGCGCTCGCTGGGTCCGGATGTTGATGTCGACGAGAACGGGAGGCACCCGTCGGCACTCGGCAACGGCGAGACGACTGCCGCCACCTGCGCCCGTAGCCAGCGCTTTTGTCCCGGGCCTCGGAGGACCGGCAGACGGCGTCTTGCCAGTCGACACCGAGCTGCTGTCCGAAGCCATCGATACTCGACGCGGGAAACGCCTCCCGAACTGCCAGAGAAACGCTGCTCCTCGTCATCGCCAGAGCCATCGGCCTCGATGTCCTCGCCGAGGCCGACGACAGTAACTTCACTCTTTCGGGGGCGAACCGCGCACCTCGAAACTTCACAGAGACCCTGACTGCTCATCACGTGGGCTCGGTTCGGAGAGTTTTGGGACCCTGGAGCACTGAGTCGATGTGGTCTGAGATATTGATCTTCATGCATTCCATCTTGGAGAACACCCAGTACTGATTGGGCTTCCTGGCACCGGAATCGCTGCGTCGATTCCGGTGGGGAACCCTGGGCGAGCCAATGCTGTTCTTCCATCCAGTAGAAATTTTCCCGCGCTTCTTAGGTGGGTCTTTTACCTTCCCGCTGCTCTCCAGCTTGATCCGGACGTAATCGTCGCCCGAGAATACCCAGACCTCGTCCGTATCATCTAGTACTGGAATTACCGCATCGATTCTGGTGAACCCTTTGAAAACCTTGTCCCAGTGGCTGATGGGGCTGGGGCTAGGGCTGGGGTCAGGAACCAGCTTGTCCTCGTTTCCTTTTCGGGGATACCTCAATGCGGATGTACTGTTTCTCGGAGAACACCCAGTACTGATTAGGCCTTCCCGGAACGCCCAGTACGGCGTCGATTCCCTTCTGAAACCCTTTACTGTCCCAATGGTTTTGCCCCATTGGGACAGTTCGGTGGGGCTCCAGAACCTCATATACGGGTATTTCGCATCCGCATCCGCGGAAATCTTGACCCGGAGGTAGCGGTCTTCGGCGAACAGCCAGTAGTCGGATACAACCTGCTGCGGGTTGTCCGGCGGCACCGGCATGACCGCGTCGATCTTCGTCTTACCGCTCGGCAATTCGAAACTCTGGGCCTCCTTGGGCCACAGGACCCAGGTCCCGCCTCCGGCTGCGGCTGCGACCCCGGCGAAGGAGAGCGCCGTCAGCACACGGCGTCGACTCATTCTCAAAGCATCCGGTTGAGCCTGAGGGTGTGCTGCCCCAGCGGGGCTCCGAGGCGGGCGGGGAAGCGTGGTGACGGCGTCGGAGTTGTTGTTCGCCCTGTCTGCGGCTTCGGCCGCTGCCAGTGCCCGCGGCGCCGGGCCCGGCGCCGCGATGTAATCTCCCGCGACATTGAACTGGTCCCCGCCGACCTGGACGATCTTCGCGTGGTCCTTCGCCGTCGCGTTCTGGTCGATACGGCCGGAGCCGTTGTCGCCCGCGCTCATGGCGTAGGTCCGCTGGGGTTCTGGTCGCCCCGGTCTGGGTGACCTCCGCATCACCCGAGACGTCCGCATTCTGCTCGACATTGCCGGGGCCCGCCCCGCAGTACCCGCGGGCACGTTCCGGCTTCCGCCGACCTGACTGACCCGCGCCCCGCCCGACGCCCTCACCTTCTGCGAGACACTCCGCCCGCCCGGCGACGGCGGCACGGGGCTCCCTCCTGCACCGCCCACCGGGACATGGCTGCACCCACCACGCCGGCCGCGACCGTGGCAAAAGCCGTCGCGACCACCCACCGGTCCGCCTCCCCGCGGCATCCACCCCCACGAAACCACCCGGGCCCCCACAGACACAACCCGAACGCGGCCACCACCCCACCGACCGCTACCGCCCACCGCACCGACCGCGACACCCCAGCCCCCACTCTTACCGTTCTTACCGTCTGCTCCCAGACTGCCACTTCGCAGCCCAGCCAACAGCCACACTCTGAAGCTTCCTCCGAAAGGGTCTATCAGGATTCAGGCTCTGACAAGATTTTCGTAGACGTTGATCGTTTCTGATGTGGGAGTGTCATGAATCCTGATAGACCCGCGCCAGACCGAGAAGGGCTGGGTGCACCTCGTGGGTCTGCCCTCAGAGTGCGGTATGCGAGGTAATGCCCTTTCGGACTTGGAGTTGGGTGAGGTTCCCTGGTCGGCGGATCGGGTCGCTGGTCAGGTGCGGGGCTGAGTGAACAGGCCGGGTTCGGGTTCGGTGAGGATGCCTCGTGTGACCAGGCGTTTCAGCTTGGACCGGATGCCTTCGGTGTTCTTCGGGAGGATCGGCAGGTCGAGTGCCTCGCACAGGTCGCGGGCCCGCAGCGGACGGCCGGCGTCTGTAAGGGCGGCGAGGATCTGCTGGTAGGCCGGGTGTTCCGGCGCGTCGGGGCGGGTGTTTCCTCGACGGGATCAGGTCGGGGATGGCAAGGAGGGTCTTGCGGGTGATGCGCAGGTTCTCGCTCTCCGCGTCGAGTTCACCGAGGTGGGCAGTGAGGTCCTCGATGCGGGAGCGGAGCTGTCCAGCCTGTTCGCTCAGTTCACGCTCGCGGGCCTCGACGTAGGCCAGGACGGCGCTGATCTGCGGGTTGTCGCTCACGGCGTCCTCCAGGCAGGGATGGTGGCGCCGGTGAGCCGGCGGGCCATGACGGAGGTCATTGCCCAGAAGACGTGTGAGCGGGAGGTGGCGGGCCTGTGCTCGTAGTCGCGGACCAGCCGCCGGTAGAACATCAGGATCTCGTTCGTCTGCTCCACCACCCACCGCTTGGCCTGCGGGACAAAGCCCTTGTCAGCGGGTTGCGTTCGACGATCTCGACGTCGATGCCGTACTGCTTGCCGTGGTCGACGACGCTCTTCTTGAAGCCCTGGTCGACCAGGGCCTTGCTCACCGTGTCGGTCTGGGCGGCCACGCCGTCCAGCAGCTCGATACCGGCGGCATTGTCGTGTGCACTGGCCGGCAGGACGGCGACCGCGACGACGAGGCCCAATACGTCCACGGCCAGGCATCTCTTGCGCCCCGGCACCTTCTTCGCCGCGTCCTTGCCCGTCGTGGTGGCCGGGACGCCGACGGCGGCATGGATACTCTGCGTGTCCAGGATGACCAGGCTCGGGTCGGCTAATCGACCTCTCTTCTCCCGCAGTTGCCACCGCAATAGATCTTGGATGGTCTGGTCGGTACCGTCGTCACGCCACCTGTAGAAGTAGTACTTCACCGCGCCGGCGGGCGGCAGGTCATGGGGAAGCAGGTCCCACTGGCAGCCGCTGCGGTTTTGGTACAGGATCGCGTTCACGATCTCCCGCATCGCGTATCTGCCCTGATGGCCGCTGACCGAGGGTGGCCGGCCTTCCACGCCGTGATCACGGGCTTGACCAGGGCCCACTGCTCGTCGGAGACGTCACTCGAGTACGGCTTGCGATCACTCATCCCGCCACCCAAGCGAATCACGAACGCTTGACCGGCAACGATGCCCCAACGTCACCCCATCGAGCGATGACAAGCCGGGCATAAGATCGCGTACCGCACTCTCCGTCCAGGTAGGTGCCGGCGAAGGTCCCGTCGAAGCCGAGCGCGGCGAGACCGTGCTCGATGCTGGGGTAGGTGGTCCCGTCTGGGATGTCTATCAGGGCGTCGAAGTCGGCGCGGCTGATCTCGGGTTCGAGCCACTGGTTACTGCAGCGGCAGACGATCCAGACGTTGCGGCCGTGGTTGATGAGCAGCCAGTCTCGTCGGGCGTTACAGGCTGTGCACATCGCCGGGATTCCGCGAAGTGCCAGTTCGCGTGGGTGGTTGAGGCAACGTGTCACGCCGGGGCCCGTGGGTGGCTGTGTCTCGTACTCGTGTTGCAGCAGCGGATCGGTTCCGGTGGGAGGGTTGGGCTGCACGGGTGTTGTCGGCTCTGTGGGGCGGTGGGTGGTTCTGAGCACGAGTTTCATCTTCCGGTCGGGGTCCTTCTGTTTTCATCCATAGCGGCTGGTGGGGTCGGTTGTCCACGGGTTTCGTGGTCTCCGGCGGGCCGGAGACCGGACTCTGATCAGCGGCGCGGTGGGCGGTTGCGGGGTCGGAGGCTGCGGGGCGGGATGCTGCCGTGGGTGCCGTCCGGTTGATGGTGTGGTTGGCCGCGGTCTTGGGTCGGCTTGTGCTGGCCTGCGGGCGGCGGGTCGCTTCGCCCGGGTGTGCGGGGAGATGGGCAAGGCGGCGTAGGCGCCAGACCAGGACGTCGTTCGTGTTCTCGGCGGTGTCGAGTTCGCGCATGTCGATGGCTTGCTGGAGAAGAGCCTGGGGTCGTGACCTGCCTGCTCGGCCTGGGCGAGGGTGGCGGCCAGGGCATCGTTCTTCGTTGACGAGCTGTCTGCTAGCGGCTCCTGTTCCGGCAGGGCTGCGCGGATGGTGGCCTCGTGGGTTCGGCGTTCGACTTCGGGCAGGGCGCGGCCTTGGTCGCGCAGTGCCCGCATGGGCGTGGCGGCAGCCTGGCGGTAAGCGGCTCGTAGGTGCTCGGCGGCCTGTCGGGAGGCGTGGGCCTGCTGGCGTGGCCGCGGGCGGAATGCCAGTGGGCGGCGGCGAGGGTGACCAGGACCAGGGTGGAGAGGAGCATGGCGGTGGTGCCGCCGTCCTCGCCACGGCCGAGGGCGCTGCCGGCCTGGATGATGCCCGGGCCGCCGTGCGGAGCGCCCGGCTGTCGGCGCGCTCCGCACGGACGTGGCTGCGGGTCGCGCGCTCGAAGGCACGGGCGGCTGCTCCCAGTTCGGCGCGGGTGGCGGCTGGGGAGGTCTGGGCGACCGCGTCCAGAAGTTCGCCTACACCGACGAGTTGGGCGGCTGCTTCGTCGTCGTCGCTGTCGAGGAGGACGGCGGCACACTCGGCGACCCCGGTGGCGCTCCGTCGCTCTCGGGCGGGCGGGGACCAGTCGGGGCGGCCGTCGGCGGCCGAAGGTGTTGTCCGCTCGGCGGTCCCGTCGGCCAGCCGGAGGCGGATCCTCGGAAGCGACAGGTCGGGGGCCAGTTTGGAGCCGGGGTACCAGACCGGTTCACCATGGCGGTTGCGGTCACCGGGCAGGGCCACGTTGTAGCCGAGCGCGTCGCCGGACGGGGCGTGGCGCATTTTCACGCGCAGGCCTGCCTCGTGGAGCCGGGTGAAGAACTCCTTCGTCGTCCGCTCCCGCGACGGCCCGGCGGACGGCTTCGCGGAGGGTCTCGCGGGAGGTCTCGGGCGGCCGGTGCGTTCGGCCTTGAACTTCTCGGCGCTGGTGGGGTTCTTCGCTGCGGTGCCGTCGCCGGCGTTGAGGCGGCGCAGGCCCATTTCCTTCTCGATGCGGCGGCAGGTCGCCTGGGCCTTGTTGAAGTCGTAGTTGAGGCGCGGGTTGCGCAGGTCGCCTCGGACGAGGGTGGCGACGATGTGGATGTGGTCCTCCGCGTGGCGGACGGCGATCCACCGGCAGCCGTCGGGATCACCGTCCGGGGCGATGCCGGTGGCGTGGACGATGCGTTGGGCGACGGCGTTCCACCCTCGTCGGAGAGTCGCCTGTCGCCGGGGCGGTCCGGACCGAGCAGTGCCACACGTGCTTGGCGGGTGCGCGATCGCCGGCCTGCTTGACCCGGAGGTCGAGGGCGGCGGTGAGGCGGGCGAGGGTGGCCTTCGGATCGGGGTCGGGGCTGGCGTCGCGGCCGGGGTCGGGGGCGAAGCCGTCCCAGGAGCCGACGAGGTGCGCGTCGGTGTGCTCTCGCGCCGGCCGGGGCCGTACAGGTAGACGAGGAGGCCGTGGGTGCGGGAGCCGCGTCCAATGTCGGGAACCATCACAGCCGCCTGTTCACCAGGTCGTTCGCCGCGTCGTCGACGCAGGCGAGAAGCTGGGTCAGCGCGCCCAGGGCGTGTTCGAGCTCGCCGGCGCGCGGGTGGCCGCCGCTGTTGAGGACGAAGGCGATCTGGTTGATGTTGTTGCCGATGCGGGCCAGCGCGGTACGCAGCGCGGCGAGTTCGTCGATGGCCGCGTCGAGCCGGTCGTTCCTGTGTACGGCTGCGGGCCCGCGGGCGGCGGTCAGGCCGGCGGTGGCGAGGAAGCGGGCGACGGTGACGCCGCGCTGGGTGGCGGCGTCGGCGATCTCGGCTTTCTCGTCGTCGGAGAGGCGGGTGGTCGTCTTGCGGGTGCGCTCGCTCGGGTTGCGGGTGCGGCGGCGCGGTTTGCGGTCGGGGAAGGCGGGCGTGCTCGGGCTCGGCTGCTCGCGGTGGTCGTCGTGTTCGGCTTCTCCCTGGTGACCGGCGCCCCTGGTGCCGGTTGCCCGGCTGGTCCCCGTGCGCCCTCGCCCGGGGACCAGCCGGCTTCGCCCTCCTGGGCGGGGCAGTGCGTACGACGGGCCGTAGGACCGTCGTACGCGATAGCTTGCTCCGCCAGGAGCCGTCGTGGGTCACGCTGCTGTCCGGACGTGGGGACTGCCGGGTCGTGGGCGCTCACCGGGTCGTCTCCGGGTTCTGCTGCCGGATTTCGAGGACGAGTTCCTCGATCCAGTCCATCGCGAGAACCGGGTGGTGCAGGGTCCAGGGGCGGGTGTGCGGGGTTCGTTGCACGGTCCAGGTGTTGTCGGGGGTGGACTTGGCGCGGTGGAGGTGGCCGTGCTGGTGCAGGACGGTCAGCCAGGAGTCGACCTCGGCGGGGTGGCCGGTCGGGTGCGCATGAGGTGCTCTCCGCTTCGCTTGGGGAGGGTGTGGGGGTACGTGTCCGGGGGCGGGTGACCGGCCGGGGTGTCCGGCTCGGTCACCCGCTTCGGGCTGTCCGGTCAGTTCCGGGTGGAGGTGACCGGCTGTCCGTGCTGCGCGCGGAGCTGGGCCATCAGGACGGTCAGCGTGTCGCTGGAGAGCGGAATCTGCTGACCGCGGATCGCCTGGGCGACCACCTTGCGGGTCAGCTTGTCCTCGGCCCTGACCGCTGACCGGGCGATCTTCAGCAGCTCCTCGGTGTCCGGGTCGGGTCGCCGGTCACTGGTTGTCCGGGGCCGCGGTCAGTGACCGGCGGCGGAGTGACTGGCTGACCGGTGACCGGTACGGGCTGCCCCGGTGGCCGGTGACCGGCTCGGGGCCGGCCGGTCGGTCAGTGACCGCCGGGGCGGTGGTCGGCTGTCCGGGCAGGTCAGCGGCCTCGTCCGGCTGACCGTGCTGACCGGTGACCGGGGCACCGCTGTCCGCCGGGGCGCTGTCCCCGGTCAGTGACCGAGGGATCGGGGTCGGCTTGTCCGGGGACGGGTGCGGCCGGTCGGTCAGGGCAGTGACCGACTGTCCGGCGCTGACCTGACCGGCCTTCGACTGCGGCTGACCGACCCGGTCAGTCCAGTCGGCCCGAGTGACCTCGACGTCCTCGGGCCGGTCAGCCGGACGGCGGTGACCGGAGAGACCGACCTGACCGGGATGACCGGGGTCCTCGCGGTCACCGTCCTGACCGGCCCCGGGCGATGAGGATGTAGAGGTGGACAGCTCCGGCCAGGGCGAGCGGGGCGATGGTGGACAGCACCGCGACCACCGTGTCCCCGAGCCGCAGCCCGGTCACCCGACCCGCCTCCTCGTTGAGCCTGACCGCGTGCAGCGCGTTGGCCCAGATACTGGCCGCCGTCGCCGTACCGAAGAGCGTCCAGACATAAAGCCGGGCGCGCAGAGGCGCGTCGCGCAGGACCAGCAGGGCCCGTACGCCGTAGGCGATGAACCCGTCGATCACCAGAGGGAAGAGGTAGGTGAGGAATCCGCGGATGTGGATGGCGACGGCCATCTGCTGGAGGGCGTCGTACGACAGGGCGCAACCCGCGCCGCCCAGGGCGATGACGACCGTGCGGTCCCAGCCGGTGATGTGCGCCGTCCTCGGCGCGTGCGTGTTGGTCATGCCGCGGTCCCGAAGTCGACGCGACCCAGGCGCTCGCCGTCGGTCACGGGCGGCTGGACGGTGTTCGTCGCCGGCTCCAGGTCACGGTGTACGAGTGCCCGGCGGGTCTCGCGGTACAGCTTCTGGGCGTGTTCCTCGGTGATCTTCAGGAGCCAGGCCAGGCTCTGTTCGGTGAGGCCGTGGCGGTAGGCGGCCTGGACGACCGCGCGGCGTTCGGCCTTGGTGAGGTGGACGTCGCGTCCGGCGATGGTGGCGTTGACGCGGCTGTAGTCGAGGCGGTGGGCGAGCTTCTCGTGCAGCGGTCGACGCTCCTCCTCGGTCAGTCCGCCCCGGATGCCGTCGGTGTCGTTGTTCTCGAGGGCGGCGTCCAGGCAGGCGCGCCGCACCGGGCACTGGCCGCACAGCGACTTCGCGGCGGTGATCTTGGCCGTCTCGTCGGGCTCGGGGAAGAAGATTTCGGGGTCCACCGGGTTGTACTCGGTGGACTGGCAGACGGCCTCGTCCTGCCAGGTGTGATCGCCCAGGGACCGGTGGTGGGCAGAGCTGATCGTCGTGGTGGTCATGCGGGTTGCTCCGATCGCTCTCCGCGCGCATGGGGCGTCGGCGGAGAGGTGCGCTGGGTCGTGAGGTGCATGGGGCGGCGCGCTGAGGGCGCGGCCCGGTGGGGCGGCCTGCGGTGGGTCAGGCTGCGGTGCGGTGGCGTCTGCGGTCGACCGGTTCGAACTCGACCCGGGTGGTCATCTGGGCGAGGCGGGAGGTGACGCGGTCGCCGAGGTAGGCTTGAGGTCCTTGATCGCCAGGTTGGTGGTGATCAAGGTCGGGAGCATGTGGTTGTAGCGGCGGTTGATCAGCCGGTACGTCACTTCCTCGACCCACTCCGATGCCTTGGCCGCGCCGAGGTCGTCGATGATCAGCAGCGGCACCCGGCTGTAGGCCGCCAGTTCCCGCTCACTGTCGACGCCGGGGCGGGGGCGTAGGTCGGCGTAGAGGTCTGCGGCGGTGGTCGCGCGCCAGCGCACGCCGATCCCGTTCTGCACCAGGAGGCGGATCGCGCCGTACGCCTGGTGGGTTTTGCCGGCTCCGACGACGCCGGCCATCAGCAGGCTGGGTCCGGTGGCGACCTGCCGCCGGGCTCCCGGGCTGGGGCGACGGCCGCTTCGGTGACGTCGCGGGCCCATGTCAGGACCTGGGGTGGTCGGCGATGGCGGCCTGGTAGCGCGGAGGCATTCCGGCCGACAGGGCGTCCAGCGGCGAAAGGGTTCGGGGTCGTCGGCGATTGCGGCGACGGTGGCCGGGTCGATGTTGCGGGCGGCCAGAATCCGGGCTATCCGGTTCAGGGTGCCCTCGCCGGCGAGGGTCTGCGGTTCGCGGTTACGCATCACAGCTCCTCGGCGTAGGCGGCTGCAGCGTCGGCCGGGTTGGTCCACGCCTGGTGAGCGGGCACGTTAGGCCAGCTTCCCGGCCGTACCAAACCGCCAGGCCTTGCGTTCATGGCCTCGTTGACCATGCTGGTCAGCACGCTCGGGTGCTTGGGGTTGGCCGCGAAGTTCCGCAGCCCCGCCGGACGTGTTCCGGGGCGATGCCCTCGGCCAGGAGCTTCTTGGTGATCCGCCCGAGGTGCCCGATCACGTCGCTGGGCGGACGCTCCCCGCAGGCAGCGATGTACTCGCCCACCAGCTGGTCCGTCGAGATGGTGGGAGCGGGCGCTGTGCGCCCGTAGGAAAGAAGATCCAGGATCCAAGATCCTAGATCCAGGCGCCGAGCCCTCGGGGAGGCTTCGGGGAAGGTTCGGGGAATCCTCGGCGAACGCGTCCTGACCTGCGTTTTCGCGCCCGTGTGGTGATGGGCGCCGACCGTGACGTCAAGTGGGTCCTGCTGGGCGGTGGGAGGCCCGCCTGCGGGGCCGGGATGTGTCGCGGCGGCCTGAGCGGGCGGATCGAGGCCTCGGGGAGTGTTCGGCGAAGCCTCGGCGAACACCCGGGAGGAGTAGACGGTCCCTGCGTCCGCTCGGTGCAGGTGCCCTTGCAGGGTGCGCACCGGTGGGCGGCTTGGTGCTGCGGGCAGGCGGGCAGGCGCGACTGGCTCGGCTTGTCGATCTTCTGATGCTCGGACCAGGTGACGATGTGGAGGTAGCGGCGGCCGTCGCAGCCGGTGTACCGGCAGATCAGGCCGGCGTTCGCGAGTTGTTGGAGGTCGTCCTCGACATGGACCGAAGTGTGCTCGGCGCGCAGGGGCCAGAGCAGCCCGGCGATGATCGCGGCGTTGTCGCGGTGGCGGCCGTGGTCATCGGCCTGGGTGAGCAGCCCGAAGAAGGTCCGCTCGGCCTCGACGCTCACTTCGGCGAGCGACTCGGAGACGAACGCCTCCGGCTTGATGGTGCGTATCCGTGCCATGTCAGCGGCCCCGGCCGACCGCGAGGTCGCTACGGATGAGGGTCGCGTCGGCGAGGTCGAGGATGTGCGGCCGGGTCCAGTCCGCCTCCGGCCAGACCCGCAGGATCCAGCGGGCCGCAACCCTGGCGGTCGTCCGGCTCAGCGCCACCGTCTCGCCGGCCTCGCCCTTGGCACTGGCGTGCGGATGCGGCCAGGCCTGGCTCGGATCGGTAAGGCTGACGCGGATGGTGACCGCGCCCGGGATCATGCCGGTGAGCTGGGCGGCGAGACGGTGCTGGCGGCCGGTTTCCGGGCAGGCCGGGATTCCGCTCGGCGTGGCGAGCATGCGATACTCCGTTGTTCGTAGGAGCGCGGTGCGGTGGTTCTCCTGAAAAGCCCGCCGCCCGCGAGATGTGAGTCGGCCCCTCTGGGGTGCCGGCCTGGCGCTCCGGGAGTTGGTAGCTCCCGGGCACTGGCCCTCTTCCTTCCCTGTCTCTTCCCTCTCGTTCGTTGCCGCAGCGCCTACAGGCGATCTGCTGGGACCAGGACCATAGGGTGAGCCTCGTTACAAGTCCACCTCTTACACCCGCCCTGACCAGGCAATCACCACTACAGTGGACGAACGTGCGATCAACATACACCGCAATCGCGACGCTTCGTCAACCGCAGTGTCGCCATTCGATACGATTGGACGCGCAGCACCACCGAAGTGGATGGGCTCACCCGCGCAGCGAAGGGATCCGGAATGACCACAGAGCGGCAGTTCGCGGAACTGCTCGACCGGCTCTTCAGAGACATGCACCCCAAGGGGCGAGGGCCGTACACCTACGCCGAGGTGTCCGCCGGCATCCGGGAGAGCACAGGGACGTCCATCTCGGCCAGCGCCATTCAGCAGCTCCGGACCGGATCCAACCGCAACCCGAAGCTGGAAACGATCAGAGCGTTGGCCACCTTCTTCGGCGTACCTCCGGCGTACTTCTTCGACGCCAAGGAGTCGGAGCAGATCGAAGCCGAGCTGGCCCTCCTGACGACCATGCGGGACGCCGACGTCCGCGCCGTGGCCCTACGCGCCGCCGGCCTGTCGACTGAAACACTCTCGACGATCAGCGGATTCATCGAAAGGGCGCGCGCACTGGAGGGCTTCGCGACGACCCGCGAAGCCGAACGCGTGACGGTTGTCACCACGCCGATTCCACACTGCGAAGATCGACGCCGAAAAATGCACTATGCACCATTTTCGAGCTTGATCAACTGACATCCAATCAACAACAGCCATTCCTTGCATTCCCCAGCCCATTCGCGCGTGATCACTGTCGTATCGTGATTCGGCCGAAGAACGCTTCGGTAAGACATCGAACCGGAGCAGCACGTTGAACCTGCGCAGTCACTTCGGTCGGGTGGGCAGCAGCGCGGCAAAATCCCCGAAGCACAAGGGCTTGCTCGCCGCGACAGAGATCCCCGACCCGTTTGACGTACAGACCTTCTGCGAAATGCTGTCTGCACAACGCGGACGCCCCGTATACCTTCACAGCACTCCGGGAATCACGTCCAGCGGAGTTCCTGCGGGGCCTGGATCGCCACGGAACGGGCCGATCACATTTTCCACGAGGAATCGACTTCCCCGCTTCATCGCACACACATCGTCCTCCACGAAGTAAGTCACATGCTGCTGGAACACACCTCGTTGCAGGTTGAACGAATGGCGCATCTCTTCAAGCGGGTTGACTCGTCAGCCGTGAAGAGTGTGCTCGGGCGGGCCAGTTACAACACGGAGGATGAGCGAGCCGCCGAGCAGCTCGCCGACCTCCTTGCCAGGAAAGCCAACTTGTTCTCCCCGAACGAGACCCGAAGCAACCCGTCCTGCAGCGCCTCGACGACGCGCTGAGCGACTCCTGATCTGATGGCTTCCTTCATCCCCGCAGCCCTGCTGTGGATCGTCACGGTGTGGCGCGCGCCGGCCGCCTGGCGTGTTCCGGCGAAGCGCGCTCTTTGGGTAGCGTTCTTCGCGCTGTCCATAGCCATGACCATCCGTCCGGACGGTGTCTCATCGGCTCTGGATTCCTGGCTGGGGATCCACAACGTGACGACCCTCTGCAAGCACCTGGCAGGCATCACAGCCGCCTACGCCGTACTGACGTTCGTGTATGACGTTGCACAGGAGCAGGCCACTGCGCTCCGCGGATCACGTCCGCGCATCGCCGTCCCTCTTGCCGCAGGAGTCGGTCTGACCCTGCTGTTCTTCGCCGCTCCGCAGCCCGGGAAGCCACCGACCTTCTCACCGACTTCGCCGACGACTGGCGTATCGCCGTCTACGGCGTCATCTGGTCCGGCTACCTCGGTACGGCTCTCGTCAGTGCCACTCGACTGTGCTGGCGATGGGGTCGCCTCCCGGAGCCGGCCTCCTGGGGCGCGGGCTTCGGATCACCGGCATGGGGACAGCTCTGGGGATCGTCTACGCGGGGCACCGCGTACTGGCCTTGGCGCTTCGTTACCTCGGCTTGACGCCGCTATCCCTCGGACTGATGAAAACGTCAGCAGCGCCCTCTTGTTCGCAGCGTTGGTCTTCATCCTCGCCGGAAGCACCTTGCCGGTCGTCCGTCGACTCCACCAATGGGGCCGTGCCCATCTCGCTCTCACGCGGCTCTACCCTCTCTGGCTTGAGCTCACTGCCGCTGTCCCTTCAGTGCGTCTCGATCCACCGCGCAGCAGACGAGCGGATGCTCTTCTTTTCCGCCACACACGCGGTCGCCTGTATCGACGGGGATAGAAATCCGAGACGCGATTCTGGATCTCGGGGACCATGCCTCCCCGGCCCTACGTTCCGAGGCCGCACGTTACGTCGCGGAGAAAGGCCTCATAGGCGCCCAGGCCGAGATATACGCCGAGGCGTGCTGGATCGCCAGCGCCAAGGAGGCGCGGGAAAACGGAGACGCCCGCGTGGGTGAGCACACAGCCCCGGCCAGTGGCGGCAATGACCTTCACAGCGAAGTCGAAGCTTTGAGGCACCTGGCAACAGCCTACGAATCAGCACTTGTTCGAGAATTCTCCTCAGCCCGGAGTTCAGGATGAAGCTCACTTCAACTCGCCTAGCCCGCATAGTCACCGACGCCCTCGCGCCGGCTTACCTCGTCATAGCCATCCTGCTGATCATCGGCTGGCACAGCACGGGAAGCGCCGAAGGGTTGGCCTGGGGACTCCTCGCCGCGTTGTTCTGCGGTGGCATTCCCATCGCCATCATCTTGTTCGGTGTGAAACGCGGATCCTGGACGGACAAGCACGTCAAGGTCCGGTCCCAGCGCGCCGTCCCACTCACGGCGACCATGCTCTCCGTGCTCGTCGGCATCCTGATCCAGGTCGTCTTCGACGCTCCCCGTGAGCTCTTCGCCCTGGTTATCGCCATGCTCGTCGGCCTGGCCGCCACCATGGTGGTCACCGTCTGGTGGAAAGTATCGGTGCACACCGCCGTCGCCGGCGGGTGGCCACGATCCTGACGCTCACCTTCGGGCCGGCCCTGGCCGCCCTCGCCCTTGTCGTCGCCGCCATCGGGTGGTCCCGTGTCCAGCTCCGGGACCACACCGTCGCGCAGACCATCGTCGGCGCCCTGCTGGGTGGAGTTGCCGCCGCCGTGACGTTCGGGCTCCTCAGGTAGCGCGGTTTCGGTGCGCGGCCCACCTCGTACAACTCGACGAGTACGAAGTGCGGCATCACGCCACTGACACAGGCCCTATTCGCCGCCGCGCTGACGCCGGCGGTGCGTTGGCGAGTGCCCAGATCAGAGGATTCCCTTCCATGTCCACGGCCGCGGACCGGATCGACCACGCAGGCAGTCGATCCGGTACTGCGCTTGGCTGATCCATTCATCGTTGCCGGCTGCATGCTGGGCGGCGTACGTCGCCATCCGCAGCTCTCGGGCACTCGCGAGGACGGGATAGCCCTCCCACGCCGTGACGTCGTGCCCGTAGGCCGCACAGAACTGGTCGTACTCGCGCATGGTGACCGCGCCCGTGGTCTTCGCGCGCACTGCGGTGGATACGAGATCCCACTCCGGAGGCCCCACGGAGAAGCGCTCCAGGTCCATCATCAGGACCCCGTCGGCCGTGCGAACGAAGTTGCCGGGCCAGGCGTCGCCGTGCACAGCCCGGTCGGGGAGGCCGGCCGGCCGCTCGGCCCAGGCCGCTGCGAGGTCGCGGTGGAGTCCGTGCAGCCACTCCCTGTCGTCATCGCGGATCGTGGTGGCCGCTTGGAGTCGCTCTCCGACCCGGACGAAGGGATCGAGGTACCCCAACTTTATGCCTGGCATGGGCAAGGAGTGGAGCTGCGCGAGGAGTTGGGCGACGTCTTGAACGGAGCCGTGCTCCTGCGGCGGAAGTTCCACCCAGAATGTCACTGGCCTACCGCCCACCTCGACCGGCTGCTCCACGTCGACCAGGCGAACAGCCGCGACGTTCTCCCGGGCGAGCCAACGCGCGACGCGCACCTCACGGGCCGCCGCAGCGCTCTGGCCCGCCCGTGATATCCGTACGATCACCTGCCTGCCCGGTAGCCGCCATATCTGGTTCTCGGCCAGACGTAGCGGTTCCGCCCCGGCAGATTCCAGTCCGACCGCGGAACATGCCTGCTCCAGGACGTTACGCGCAGGCGCGGCTGCCGCAGAAGTCATGCGGAAACCGTAGCGGCGATCCGCTCGCGCAGCCCGGAAGCCTCTTGGACCGTCTGATGCTTCGCGGCGAAACGGCCGAGCTGTCGTAGGTCGTCGGCGGCGCGCCGGGAGGTGAGTCGGCCTACCTCGTCCAGGGCCTCGTGGCCGAGTGCCGCCGCTTGGCGGGGTCGCCTTTGGCCATGATCAGGGAGGCCAGTTTGGTGCGCGAGATCGCACGGGACCGCTTGTAGGCGTCGGTGTGTCCCTTCACCGCTGTGCCGAATCGGCGGGCTGCCCTGCCCGGGTCCTGTCCAGCGAGGATGGCGAGATCGAACAGGGCGTGGGCTGTGTCCCCGTTGTGCTGCGCCTCGTCGTAGTAGGCCATCCACGGCGAGTCTTCGGCAGGGCGGGCCCGGGCGAACGCTTCATCCGCGGCACCGACGGCCGCCATGGTGTCGCGCACGTTCCCCATTTTCCCGAAAGCCCTGGCCCGTGCCGTGTGAAGCATCGCCTGCTCTGTCGCGGACAACCGGTCGGCGCGTACGAGTCCCTTCTCGGCGTAGGTCAGGCCGTCGTCGGGGCTCCGATCCATACGGCCTGCCGGGCGAGGAACGAGTACGTCTTGGCCCGTAGATGCCAGTCGCCGGCCTCCTCGGCGCAGTCCGCCGCGAACCGGAACGTCTGGGTGGCGTCATCGTGGTGGTAGGCGTCGAACGCGGAGGCACCCACCACGATCCCGAGTCGCGACACAGAGGCGAACAGTTCGGTTCGCAGGTGCTCAGGGCACTGGGCCTGGAGGAGGCCGGCCGACCACTGCATCGCTCGGCTGGCTACGTCACGCACCATGCCGCCGCCGCCCAGCTCGTTGTCCATGCCGCTGATGGCGGTGGCTGCGGCCAGGACCTGGTCGACGTGGCCGGGGTTGACGTTCGCCGGGAGAGTCAGCTCGGCGGGGGCGAAGATCTCGGTGAGGTCGAGGGACGCGACGGCGGCGAGGCCACCGAGTTGGAGGAACGAGCGTCGAATCACGGGCTCATGGCTCCCAGGGCGAAGAGTCGGTTCGTCTCTGCCCAGGATGCGGCCTCCCGACACCTGGACGGGCCCATCCCTCTTCCCGTGGATGCCCTATCGGCATCAGCGCGCTTTCTGTCGGCATCGCGGTTACCGAAGGCCATCGGCCACGCCCGGTCGAACAGCCCTCCCGTACGGAGGACATCATCGAGCCGTTGAGCCACGTCGCGACGGCAGCTTGGATATTTCCCTTCTCGATCGACAAGATCATGTCGTCGCTGACCTGCACCAACCGCCCCAGCGCCTTGGCCGACAGCCCGTGCTCCAGGCGCAGGTTGCGCAGCTCGTTGCCGAACCACTCCTGGGGAGGCACCCGGATCGAGCTGCTTCATTGGCTGCGGCATGTTCTGTCCCCGAAGTCGTTGATGCCGAACTTCTCATCTGTCGGCATCAGGCTCTGCACGCTCTCGGTGCGCTCTGCCTAAATGGTTGCTGACCGGTTCCAGTCCAGTACACACCGCAACCCACCCCTGCTGAAGGGGTTCTGGCAGAACGGAGGAAGCAGCAATGGACCTGCTCATCGGCACCCGCGATCGGGACGCTTCTGTTCGAGCCACGTCCAGAAGCGTGGGCGGTCAACTCGACATGAATTTCGAAGTCCGGGCCGAAGATCTGGGAACCGTCAGGAGCATCGTCGCGGCGCACCTTTGCTGGTGGCGTATCGACGACAGCACTGCGCACCGCATGCTGACCGTGGTCAACGAACTGATCACCAACGTCTTGCAGCACACGGTGGCGGACACCGACGGATGCTGGATGGCCAGCCTGCTCCTCCAGAAGGTGCCGGACGGAGTCACCGCTGTCGTCCGCGACCAGGACCCTTGCCCGCCCGTATACGCGTCTCCGGGCCCCTGGCCGAGGAGGGGCGCGGGCTGTTGTTGCTACGAGCCCTGGCCGACGACATGTCCGTATCCGTGACCCCAAGGGGCAAGGACGTGTGGGTCTTCATCGGAACCCCGGAAACCCCGAACACTTCTGACCCCTCACGGCCGGCACTTGGCCCTCTACAGGAGCTCCGATGTCCCTCACCGCTCTGGTTCCGGAGAACGACGTGGTTCCTCCGCCGGCCGACGAGCCGAGCATCCCGCAGTGGACACCTCCACTCGATGCAGAGGGCTTGAGGTCCGTCCTGGAGCGGATCAAGGACTGGAGTCCGCTCGATGTCGAGGAAGTCTTCGACGACCTCGACACGGCAATCGGCAATCAGCTGCCGTCGGTCACGACGACCGACGCCTTGATCGACCGCCTCCGCAGCCACTTGAAGCAGCTCAGCGACATCGCCCTCGCGGACGAGCAGTTTCCGCCCACCCGGGCGATGGTCCAGCTCGTTGAACGAGGGCTCCCCTGAGGGGCGAGCGAACTCCGGCCGCACACCAGCAGGCTGTCGGCCTTGCACGTCGCCTGGCCTTCGTGACCTCCGACCTGGTCGAAGAGCTGATCGAAGCCCGCTACATCACGGAAGCGGAGTGATGCACAACCCCAGCGCCGTCAGACACCCGCCCGTGACCGCCACGGCGGCAGCCCTTCCGCGGGACGCGTACGACTTCGACTACTACGAGCAGCGCATCTCCGACACCTGGCTCTTGGAGAAGAGCGTCGCTGTGCGCACCCTGCGTACGCCCTTTCTCGCGGTCCCGCCGGGGCACGCGGCGAGGCGGGTACTACCCAGTGTCGTGCTTCTGCTTCGGGCTCAAGGTCCGTGACCTTCTCCTTGAGCAGCCCGGCTTCCCCAACCCTCGCTTGCGGTTGTCGTCCTGTCCGGACAGCGGCCCCGTTGTCGAGTGGGGCGAGAAGCCACCGATGCTCTGGGGCGACCGCAGCGTCACCGCCCTCGGTCGCTTCTACGGCTACAGCGAGTCAGCCATCGCCGACTTCGTGTAGCGGCCCCACGACTCCCTCTTCGGCAATCTCCGTTCCGTGTTCCCCACGGCACCGTAGCTCGCCGAAGAGGGCCCGACTTCCCACCCGAGAGGACGAGCACCATGTGTGCGCACAACCCGCCGTGCCCCACGGCTGAGGCTCCCGACAGGAGGCCGCGCGCCCGTCGCGCACCGCCCTGAACAGGGCTGGAGCTTGCTGTGCAACGGAGTGCTTCTCTTCGAGGTTATGTCGATCTCCCAATCGCAGGGGCTGGTCTGACGTGCTGCTTCGCGAGATGGACATGTCGTTTCAGCAGTTCTGGGCGAGGGCAGTGCGAACTTAGATGGCGGCGGTCGCCAGCAGTTCGGGCAGGTTTCGCATGTCGTCGAACACGACAGTGCCTGCTCCCTCCAGCCGCGAGGCCGGGGTGAGGCCACCGCAGTAGCCGAAGGCCCGCATGCCGGCGGCGCGGGCTGCCTGCACTCCGTATGCGCTGTCCTCGATCACCGCGCACCGCTCGGGTTGTACCCCATGGAACGTGCGGCGTGCTGGAAGAGGTCCGGTGCAGGCTTGCCTCGACGGACGTCGGTCGCGCTGAAGATGTGGTCCTCGAAGTGGCCCGTCAGATCAGCGATTTCCAGGCTTCGGCGAATGCCGGCGTGATCACCGTTCGAGGCGACGCAGACGGCAGTGGTAAGGCGCCCCAAAACCTCTGCGATGCCGTCGACAGCGGTCAGTTCGGCCTCAAAGGCCGCATCGTAGAGATGCTCGTATTGCTGCTGCCAGCCCTTCTCCAGGCGCCGTCCGAGCCGTTCCTCGACAGCTGCGGTGTAGACCTCGGTGGACGAGCCCACGAACCGCTCGATGATTTCAGCTTCAGTGAACGTGCACCCCAGGTCAGCCATGATCATTGCGTCTATTTTGATGCATATCCTCTCGCTGTCCACCAGCACGCCGTCACAGTCGAAGATCACCAGTTCAACAGGGCTCTGCGTCATGATCGGCAGCGTAGAGGGCGGTCGGTGCAGGTCCTCCGGTGCGTCGGGCTGTCGTCGGTTTTGCCAGAGTTTCACCGTGAGCTGCTCGCGCCACCCACCGGCGTGCTCGACAGCGCGCGGAGGCGGCGGATCTCGCCGTGGGCGGTCTCCAGTTTTCGGCTGAGGTCGGAGACCTGGTCGCGGAGTTGCCGGTTGCGTTCGAGCGCGGTTTCCAGCCTGCGGTGCAGGGAGGCGTCGCTGGCCGCGTTGCGGGGCTGCGGTGGGGGCCGGGGCTCGCTTCTGGAGCTGGTTGATCGCGGTGATGAGGTCGGTCTGCGTGTATAGCCAGGACCTGGAGACACCTGCTGCGTTTGCGATGCCGACGACGGTGGGCCGTTCGTTGCGGCGGGCGACTGCCTTGATGGCTTCTTCGGCGTGCTCGCGTGCTTGTCTGCTGCGTGCCTTCGAGGCTTCGACGAGGAAGCGGGTGTTGTCAGCCGGTGGCATCGAGATCGGTTACCTTTCCGCCGGCCACGATCTGTTGTGGTCCGGCCTGTTCCAGGGCGTCGATGATGGTGTCGAGCTTGCCGAGCGTGCGGGTGTTCTTCTCGACGATGCGCGACACGCCGGCTTGCTCGGCGTCGCCGATGAGCTTGCGGGTCTCTTCCCGCTGACGTCGGTGTTGGTCGAGGAAGTCGCCGGTGGTGATGAAGAAGCGGCAGTCCAGGCAGGGGTTCGCGTACTCGCAGTCCGTCTGGATGGGGGCTCCGCAGTAGCCGTTGGGGAGACTGACCTTGGCGCGGACCAGGGACAGCCGCATCCAGGTCGCGTCGGCAAGTGGATGGTCCACGGGCAGCGCGACGGCTTCGCCTTCGGCGTTGACCTTGAGGACTTCTCCCAGTGCTCGCGCAGGGTCTTCTGGTGCAGCCGGGCGTAGATGGCCGTCATCTGCGGCGACATGTGATCGAGCAGTTGCTGGACGATGTGCTGCGGGACGTTGGCGTTGATCAGCCGGGTGCCCAGCGTGTGGCGGAACTGGTGGAAGGTCACGCGAGCAGCTCGGCCGTGCTCGTCGATGAGGCGGATTCGCTCCAGCCAGGTTTCCATCTGTTCGCGGCACCAGGTGTCCGAGACGGCCTTGCTGCCGTTGAGGTTGGCCATCCAGCCGGGGAACAGGAAGCGGCTTCCGGCGGGGAAGCGGGCCTGGACGCGCTTCTGTTGTGCGGCTATCTCGTCGGCCAGGGCCTGGCTGATGGGGAAGAACGCGATCCGGCCGTGGATCTTGTGGTTGACCCAGGTCAGGTAGGGGGCGCCGGTGTCGTCATGGGTGACGCAGTCGAACCGCAGGCGCCGGGCGTCTTTCATGCGCAGGCCGCAGGAGATCAGCAGCGGGACCATGAGACGAAGATCGTCGGTGTTGATCATTGCCAGACTGGCGGGGTTCTCCATCTGCCGCATCAGGTGTTCGGAGATCCAGCGGGGTTTGGCCGGCGGCGGAGGCGGAGCGTCGTTGTAGATGACGGCGTCGCGCGGCAGGACTGGCTGCCAGTCATGGGCGCGGGCGTCGGCGAGGAAGCGGCCCAGCGAGTTGACCGCGGCCCGGCGCGTGAACACGTCGGGGTAGTCGACGGCCAGGGCGGCGAGCCACGTCTCGATCCTGGTGCGCGTCAGGTCGGCCGGCGCGGCCTTCGGCGGCAGATGCCGAGAAAGATGGTGCAGGGAGCGCAGGTTTCCCGCGACGGTGTTGACGCTGATGTTCGTGCTGATGCGCCAACGACACCATCGTTTGACCAGCTCGCGCAGCCAGGGCTGGGCTATGCCGCCGAAGCGCAGGAAGCGAGTCTCTCCTTCGGCCAGGGCGAAGTGCCGCAGGTCCCAGACATCGCGCGGATACTGGTCGGCCCACGGATCATCGGCGATGAGCAGGTGCTCCAGGGCGAAGCGGGTGTCCGCGATGAAGCGGAAGGCCACCACGTTGTGGCCGTGGCGTTTTCCGCTAGGCCCGAGCGGAGCGACGTGGTTGCGCCAGGTGCTCTCGTCCCAGTCCAGGAGGCTGGTGGTGGGTGCCTCGCGGGCCCAGGTGACCGCGCGCCGGACGTCGCGGGCTGGGGTGAAGCGCAGTCCCTCGTCGTGCCGGTGTTGCAGGCCGAACTGGAACTCCAGGCGCAGGGCGGGGCCAGCTGTTCCAGGCGGATCTTCGGGTCTCCGCGGTGAGCGAGGTCGTCGTACCAGGTGTCGAGGGCCGGTCTGCCGTGCTTGCGCCACCGGTTGTGGTGGGTGTGACACAGCGGAGCGTCGGTGCTGTCGGTCCAGCGCGGACAGTCGGGGAACTCGCAGGTCCGCTCGGCGGACCAGGGCTTGCGCGGCGGTTGATAAAGGGTCCGTCCCAGCCAGGTTCCAAGGGGTGGGCGTCCGGCGTGGGTCCACCGCGAGGCGTGGCGGTGACACAGAGCGTGGGCGGCTCGGGCTCGGTTGCACCCGGCGACCAGGCAGGCCGACACCTGGCGTCGCTGGTGCAGTCGTGCGTCCTCCTGTGCGGACCAGCCGTCCAGGTCGACCGGTCGTCCTGCCGCCGCCCAGCGGTGGTGGTGGGTGCGACACAGCTTCAGCTGGCCCATCGTCAGCGTCGTCGGGCAGGAGGGAATACGGCACTCGCCCGGGAAGAACACCGGGCTGTCCCGCGGCGGACAGAACACCTCGGCCCGGAACTCCGGGCGCACCGTCTCCATCAGCTTGGCCAGCAGGCCGGCGGCGCCTGCACTCGTGCGGGGCGTGTTCACCGGGCCGGTGCCCCGTCCTGATGATCCCGGCCGAGAGGAGTACCCGGCGATGATCCTCGACATTGAGGTGGCTGTAGATCTCGGCGGTGGTCTGCGGGCTGGCGTGACCGAGAGCTCGGCCACGACCTCGATCGGCACCTCGGCCCGGAGCAGTCGGGTGGCGTAGGTGTGCCGGCAGGCATGCGGCGAAGTGTGTGATGCCGGTCCGCTTCTGCAGGCGCTCGACCAGCTCGTTGACGTTCGCCCGGGTCATCGGGGAGCCGATCGGCGCGCGGAAGAGGTTGGCGAACACGAAGTCGCAGTCCAGCGTGCCGTACTCGCTCTCCATGTAGGAGGCGTAGCGGTCGAACAGCTCCGGCCGCACCGGGACGATCCGTCCCTTCATGCGCTTGACCCTGGCCCGGTTGGCGTTGTTCTCGCGTGGAACGACGTGCACCTCGCCCTTGCGGAGATTCAAGTCAGCGTGTCGCAGGCCCAGGGCTTCGCTGATCCGCAGTCCCGAGTCGTCCAGGAGCGCGATCAGGAACCGGTCCCGGCGCCGGTTACAGGCACTCATCAGCCGCTGGACCTCGTTGTCGGTCAGCGTCCGGGGCGGCTTGCGGTGGGCGTGGATGCGGATCGGGCTGTACTCGACCTCGCCTCCTCGCTGGGTGTGCGCCAGCATCGGCGTGTAGGAGCCTGTCGGCTGCCTGGCCAGCAGGTTTCCCAGCAGCGCGGGCACGCTCTCATCCCGCCTGGCGTGGAACCAGTAGAAGGACGCGAGTGCGGCCCGCTTCCGCTGCAGCGTGGTGTTCTCCAGCGCCTGGCCCACCCCGGCAGCACGAACACCTCCGGCGCGCGGGCCGGCTTCGGACGGCGCAGCCAGTCGAAGAACTGGGCGACCACCTCCAGCCGCAGACGCCGGAAGTCCAAGCTCATCTGTCCCAGCCAGACGAAGAAGTCGCGCAGGTCGTAGGCGTAGCCCTGAACCGTGTTCGGCGATGCACCCTCGCCGTCAGGTACGCGAGGAAGTCCTCCACGTCATCGACGGGCAAGCCGTCGACCCCCACCACGGTGTACGAGACCGGACCGTCTTCGGACAACCGAAGTCTCTGCACTGCGAACGACACACCACACCCCAGGCCGACATGGACAGGCGAACAGAACCCGTCCATGTAGCACTGAAAGGCCCCTCCATGGCAGCGAGTTGGACATCAAAGACACCCACAAGACTGATGGACATAGTCGAGGACACCGGCGAACTCCTCCCCGACGGCCGTATCGTCACCCCGCACCGGTCTCTCGATGCTCCTCTCGACACGGCGGGGCAGCCTCGTGAAGCGGGCCGGCGCAGCGTCGGAACTCGTCCCCTACATCACCTCACGGGAGGGCGAGTACGGCGCACCGGAATCGGAACTAACGCTCAGCATGAACGCCTTCGGCTCCGTGCGTCTCGCCTATCACAACGAGACACCGGCCGACCGTGGCCCGCACGGTGAGCTGTGGGCGCGGTGCTCCCAGTCGGTCGATGCTTCCGGGAGCCCGGCGGGCAAACCGCAGTGGCGCTTGGTCAATCCTGCCCGGCAGTTGGCGTGCATGCGGCAGCTTCGTTGCCAGATCGGGTTCTGCTCGGCCGAGACCGACCGGGGTACGTCTTCCTGGCCGGAGCTGCGGAGGGCACGGCTCACCGGGGTGGTGAGCCGGTGCGGACGGCGCAGCCGCCGGTGTGTCTTAAGCATGTGCGGCCTGCCATCGAATTGTGTCCGCATCTGCGGAAGGGCACGTCGCCTTCCGTGCGCGGGCGACGTCGCTCTGGGGTGTTGTCGGTTCCCGGTATCGCCTCTCCGCCCTCGGCTTGGAACCGCTTCCTGCCGAGCACGACGACGCGCCCGTGCCGTACGGGCATCCCCAGTTGGGCTGGTTCCTGGCGAGCCAACTCGTACGCGAACTGCGGGACTACGAGGTCGTCAATCTGGACGATCTTGTGCCCGCCGCATAGACGGCCGCCTGGCGGTCCTGAGTGGTACAGACAGGGCTGCTGGGCGGCTCACCACCGGCACCAAATCCCCGGGCACCATCCACAACCTTGGGCGCGCGCTCCGACAAGAAGGAGGCCGTTCACCGGCAGCCCCGTCCCACCGGCACGCGGTGCCGGCCTATCTCCCGAACACGTACGACCGAAGGAAGTTCATGACGAACACGACCGTCGAGCCCGACGAGGCGACCCGTCTGCGGAACAAGGTGGTGGACGAGCTGTGCGCGGACGACAACATCTCCTCGCCGGAGACCGAAGCGGCCATGCGCAAGGTGCCCCGGCACGAGTTCACGCCCAACACCCGCTGGACAAGGCGTACGACACGTACGCCGCCGTGATCACCAAGACGGACGAGCACGGTGTGCAGCTCAGCTCCGTCTCCGCCCCGCAGATCCAGGCCATGATGCTGTAGCAGGCCCAGGTGAGGCCTGGCATGCGGGTGTTGGAGATCGGCTCGGGCGGGCTGAACGCGGCGTACCTCGCCGAGCTCGTCGGCGAGGACGGTGAAGTCGTCACCGTGGACATCGACCCCGTCGTCACCGACCGCGCGCGCCGGCTCCTGGACGAGCACGGTTACGGCCGCGTCCACGTCGTCACCGCTGATGCTGCCGAGCCCATTCCTGGCCTCGGTGAGGTCGATGTCGTGATGGTGACCGCCGGGGCCTGGGACATCTCATCGGCGTGGACCGCGCAGCTCAAGCAGGGTGGCCGGCTCGTGGTGCCGCTGCGGATGCGGGCTTGACCCGGTCGGTCGCCTTCACTCAGGTCACGGGCGAGCACGGCCCCTACTTGGAGAGCGAGTCGGCACGGATCTGCGGCTTCGTACCGATGCAGGGCTCGACCGCCCACAGGGAAGAACTCCTTCTGGTCAACGGCACTCCGGAGATCGGGCTCAAGTTCGATGACGGCCTGCCGGCCGACCCGCACCGGCTCGACAACGCGGTCACCACACCGCGCCACGAACTGTGGACCGGCGTCACCGTTCGTCTCCAGGAACTCATCGACACCCTCCAGGTGGCGATGGCCATCAGCCTGCCGGGCTTCTACACGATGGCCGTCGACGAAGACCTGGACACGGGCTTGGTCGCCCCCGTGAACAAGCGGTTCGCCCTCGCCGCCGTCGAGGACGACACCTTCGCCTACCTCGTCACCCGCCGCACCGAGGACAACAAGCACATCGAGTACGGCGTGCACGCCCTCGGCCCGAACGCGCAGCAGCTCGCCGACAAGATCGCCGACGTTCTCCGCGACTGGGAGGCCAACCGGCGCGGCGGCCCCAGCCCGGTCATCCGGGTCTATCCGGCCAGCACCCCGATGACCAGATCCCGGCCGACCGGGTCATCGACAAGGTGCACAGCCGGATCTCGCTCTCCTGGCCCTCGGCGTAACACCGGGAGCCAGGTAGTCCCGCACCATCCGAACCATCCGCACAAGAGGAAGGCACATCATGACGAGCGCCACTCTGGCCCCGCCCGCCCCGCTGGCAGGCCTGGACGACGACGACTTCGCGCCCCTGGATGTGAAGGTCATCATCGCCGAGCACGCGTACGGCAAGCTCATGTGCTCCACGGGCGACGGCTGTGGCAGTACCTGCGCGACCGGCGCCTCCGCGTGCGGCTCCTTCACCGAGGACCCGGCCTGATCCAGGCCGTCCTCGCCGGTGGGCCGGGCCAAGCGCTTCGCCCGGCCCACCGGCCCCTCCCCTTCTTCCCTCCCCGCTCCGCCTGACGGAAGGGCCTCATGGCTTCCCGAGCAGTCGCCGGCTACCAGTGGCAGGGCGTGGCGATGCTGCGCGCCACCACCGGCCCCGGACTGGCAGACATCCCCGTACCCTCGACCTGGACGACGTGGCCGTCACCCGCGGATGGCTGAACGGCGTCTGGCAGCGCGAGGACTTCCGCCGCGCGCTGGAGGCGGCCACCCCGTCCTGTCCGACGCCATCGAGGCAGTCGTACGCGGCCGGCAGGCCGAGCCCGTCACGTGCGCCGCACAGCGCTGTCGACGGTCTCCTACCTTCTGCGGTGGCAGCACCGCCCGACCCCGCTCGGCCTGTTCGCCGGCACCGCCCCGGTGTCCGTCGGGCCCCGGGCCGGCGTGCGGTGGCGCGACAAGCACCGCGCGATGATCCGGCCGGACGCCGAATGGGTCACCGACATGATCCTGCGTCTCCAGCGCACCCCGCGTTACTGAAGCGGTTACCGCTCGTCGCCAACAACGCCGTTCACACGCGCGGCGACCGGCTCGTGGCGCCGGGCCCGCCCTCCGACGGCCACGCCGTCCTCCTGGCCCCCGTCGAGGTATCCGTCCGCAACGCCCGGCCGGTGGCCGCCGCGATGGACGCGGCCCGCGCCCCATCCCGTACGGCGAACTCCACGACCACCTGCGCGCCGGCTTCCCGCAGGCCACCGACGAGAAGATCGACGCTCTCCTCCTGGGCCTGGTCGAGCAGCAGTTCCTCATCACCAGCCTGTGGGCGCCCATGACCACCGTGGACTCCTTCCAGTACCTGTGCCTCGAACTGGACCGGCACCAGGCGGACATCATCCCGGAGGTGCGGGACCTGGTTCACGCGCTGTACGCGGTGCGCGACGAGGTGTCATCCCACCAGCCGATGTTCTCCGACGCCAGCGTGAGCGCTCTCGCTACGCGAATGCGGGCCCTCACCCCGGTCACCCCGACTCCACTGCTCATCGACACCGTCCTCGACTGCGAGACCCAGCTCCCGCAGGCCGTGATTGCGGAAGTGCAAGCAGCCGTGTCGGCCCTGTACCGGACCACCCCGCAGCCCTACGGCTACCAGCACTGGCGCGACTACCACCGCCGCTTCCGGGCCCGGTACGGCGTCGGCGCCCTGGTGCCGGTGATGGATCTGGTCTCCGACAGCGGCCTGGGACTGCCCGCCGGATATATCGGTTCCGAACGTGGCGCCGCCCCGAAGCTGCGCACCGATCGGGACGAGCTGCTGCTCGCCCTGATGCAGCAGGTCCTCCTGGACGGCCGCGACGAACTCCGACTCACGGACGACATGGTCGACGCCCTGGAGAAGGCTGCCGGAAGCGACGTGCGGCTGTTCGTGCCCCGTGTGGAGACCGCCTTCGAAGTCCACTCCCCAGCACCACGGCTCTCTCCAGCGGCTCCTTCGACATCCTTCTCACCGCGGCACCACGGCCCGGCAGCAGCATGGCCGGCCGATTCGCCCATCTCCTGCCACCCGAGCACCAGGACGCACTCGCCTCCACATACGACGGAGCTCCGGGCGTCCTCACGGCGCAGCTCGTGTTCCCGCCCGCCGACACCGCAACGAGAACGTCACCCGCACACCGCGACTACTGCCTCACGTCATCGAGCTGTCCGGCCACCAGGAGACGGACGAGACGACGATCCAACTCACCCACATCGCCGTCACCGCAGACCCACGCAGCTTCCACCTCGTACAGCTCTCCTCCGGTCGGCGCATCGACGTACGGGTCCTGCACGCCCTGGAGGGCGGTACGCAGACTCCGCCGCTGGCCCGCTTCCTCGCCGAGGTGGCCAACGGTCGGTACGCCGCCTACAAACCGTTCGACTTCGGCGCCGGCTCCCGCCTCCCGTACCTCCCACGAGTGCGCTACCGCCGCACCATCCTTGCTCAGGCCCGATGGCTGCTCATGGCCAACGACCTGCCCGGCCGCAAAGCCCCGACGGAGGTGGGAGAGCGCCTTTGACGCCTGGCGGGACCGCTTACGGGTCCCGATGCAGGTCGCCATGATCGAGTACGACCAACGCCTCCCCTCGACCTGTCCCACCCGGTCCACCGCCGGGTACTGCGCGCGCACCTCGACAGCACCAGACGCTTGAGCTGCGCGAGGTCCCGGACGGCGAGGCCCACGGCTGGATCGGGCGAGCACACGAAATCTGGCTCTCCCTGGGCCGGCCCCAGCCCGGCACCACCGATGTACCCGCATTCCGCCCGACCACTTCGCCGGCCCCGAGCAACACCTCCCGGGCGCCGGCAACGTGCTCCTCGCGCAGCTCCACGCCCACCCACGCCGCTACGACGAGATCCTGAGCCGCCATCTGCCCTGCCTTCTCGCAGCGTTCGACGAGCAGCCGCCGGCCTGGTGGTTCACCCGGCACCGGGAGATGGCCCGTCCGGACGCCGACCAGCGCCTCGACCTCACGTTGCACCTGCCGCCAGAGGCGTACGGCACCGCCGCCCAGTACATCCGTACCTGGGCGGACAACCTGCACCGGCTCGGTCTGTCGTCCGGACTCATCCTGGCTCCCTACCAGCCGCAGACCGGGCGCTTCGGCAGGGCGGCGGCCATGGACGCCGCGCACCAGGTGTTCGCGGCGGACTCTGCCGCCGCCCTCGCGCAGATCCAGCTCACCGAGCGCACCGACGCCGTCGCCCGCAGGCCCTCGCCGCAGCCAGCGCCCTGCGCCTCGTCACCCTCTGGCGCCGAACAGCGCCGCAGCCGAGGAGTGGTTGGTGCGCAACCTCCCGCAGAGCAAGGGCGGCTGGACCGGCCCTGCGTGGCCAGGTGCTCGAACTCGCCGCGCCGAACGGCGCCTCCGCTCGCGGCTCTTCTGGCGGCTCCGCAGTCACCGAAGCGTGGCGGGCCCGCACCGCTGCCGTGGACGCCTACCGGAACACCTTGACCGGTCAGCGTGATCCGCTCGACGTCGCCCGGTCGCTACTGCACCAGCACCACGTTCGGGCTCTGGGCGTCGACCCGCGCACCGAGGAGACCACGCTCCGGCTCGTACGAACCGCGGCCCTCCAGCACCGCATGGCGGCCCGATGACAGCGCCAACCACCACCGCAGCGATCCTGGAGCAGTACACCGCCCAACTCGCGGAACCCGCTCCTCCGCCCCGGACGAACCTTGGGCAGTGCAGTCCTCGCCGACGGCGCCGCCGGAATCAGCCTGCTGCACATCGAGATGGCTAGTCGCTACGGCGACTCCTGGCACCCGCCCACCGGTGGATCACCGCCGCAGCCGCCGGACACATCAGCGCGGCCGACACCACCGGTCTGTTCCTCGGCGCCCCGGCCATCGGCTTCGTCCTCACCACCGTTCCGCGGCCCTTCCAACACCTGTACGACCCTGCGCGCAGGACGCTCCACCAGCACATCACCGATCTCGCCCACCGCCGTGTCGATGCCGCGCTCACCCGCATCCGCAAGGGCGACCTGCCCGCCTTCGCCGAGTACGACCTCTTCTACGGCCTCACCGGCATCGGGGCCTACCTCCTGCGCGCCGACCCCGAAGGGCTCGCCCTGGAACGCGTCCTGCGATACCTCGTCGCCCTGACCCGCCCACTCGCCTCTGGTGGCCTCGGCCTGCCCGGCTGGTGGGTCCGCCACGATCCCGCCCGAGGCGAATCCCTCACTTCCCGGGCGGCCACGCCAACTCGGTGCCGCCCACGGCATCACCGGCCCGCTCCTCCTCTTGGCCCAAGCCCTGCGCCGCGGCATCACCGTCAACGGCCACCACGAGGCCATGTGGACCATCTGCGAACACCTTGACGTCTGGTGCCAGCTCAGTCCCTCCGGTCCCTGGTGGCCCGAGCACATCTCGCGCCGTGACTTCGGCCGCGGACGCCCCACCACGACACCCCACGCGGCCGAGCTGGTGCTACGGAACCACGGGCATCGCACGGGCCGGGCAACTCGCCGGGCTCGCCCTGCGCGCCCCGACCTCCAGGCGTTCTACGAGGACGCCCTGTACCGCGCCCTCACCGACTCCGAACAGCTCGCCCACGTCACCGACTCGGGTCTGTGCCACGGCTGGGCAGGCATCTACCAGACCGCCACCCGCGCCGCCGCCGATGCCCTCGACCACCGCCTTCAGACCCTCCCGAGGCGCCTCGGCGACACGCTCGCAGCGCACGCCCAGCCCTGTGGCCTCCCGCGACCGGGCTGATCAACGGCGACGCCGGCACCGCGCTCGCCCTCACCACCTACGCCTCACAGCAGGCCCCAATCACCGGATGGGACGCATGTCTCTTGATCAACTGAACTTGACGGAGCCGAGCCCGATCCAGGGCGCAGTCGCCGCCGCCCTCACCGGCCTGCCGATCCCCGACGTCGCAGCCCAGTACGGGATGGAACGAACGATCCTGTCCGACGCCGTGGCGGTCTACGACCAGGCGGGCCGGGAGGCGCTGGCCCGCCACGCCGCCACCACCGACTGGTGGCAGGCCTACCTCCACTTCACCGACTGGGCGGACGCCGACACCACCTTCACCGCGCACGTGCTCCCCGTGCTCCGGGAGGCAGAGGCAGCGGGGCCATCGCCGACTGGTGGTACACCCGCAAGCACTCGTGCTGGCGCCTGCGCCTGCAGCCCGAGCCCGAAACCAAACTGACCGTCGGCGACAGCTTCGACCGTCTCGTCTCCGACGGGCACCTGCACCGGTGGTGGCCCGGGATCTACGAGCCGGAGACCGCAGCGTTCGGGGCCCGGCCAGCATGACGGCCGCCCACGCACTGTTCGTCACCGACAGCCGAGAGGCGCCGCAACTGAGGCAGCGCGGGGACCTGGCTGTGGGCCCGCGCGAGCTGTCCGTTCTCCTCTGCACGATCATGATGCGCGCTGCGGGCCTGGAGTGGTACGAGCAAGGGGACGTGTGGCACCGCGTCATCACGGAAGAACACCGCTCAGCCGTCAGCGGCGTCCCAGCAGACCGGCTGGACGCCCGCGCCAAGAGATCCGGCCTCTGCTCTTCGCAGACAGCGATGCCCTGCTGCGCCCCGGCGGCCTGCTCGAGCCCGTCGCCGAGTGGGCCGCCGCCTTCCGCTCCACGGGGCAGGAACTCCGCCGTACCGTTCAGGCCGGGACGCTGGACCGCGGGTTGAGGCAGGTGCTCAGCTACCACGTAATCTTCCACTGGAACCGACTCGGCCTATCCATCCGGACACAGAGCATCCTTGCCTGGGCGGCTAGAACGGCGATCCTGCACCACGACAGCCGCGCGTAATTCTTTGTGGGTGGACGGTGTCGTGGGCGGGCGATCCCCAGGTGTTGGGGGTATGGAAGGCGAAGCGTGCGCCGGGGCGCGTCGCGGTAGAGGACACGGTCGCCGCGCAGGCGGACGCAGACCTCGACGGGCAGGTCGGCGAGCTGGTGGGCGAGGTACGGGCCGTCGTAGCCGCAGTCGGCCACGACCCGGATCGGAACGTCGCCCGCCTTCCAGCGGCCCAGGGCGACGATCCTGTGCCCGACCGTGTGCAGCTGGTCTGCGGTGACCTGCTGGAGGTGGTCGCCCGGGCGCAGGCGCAGGGCGTCGAGCGGTGCGGTCCAGGAGGTGGGGCCGCTGGTCAGAGCGGCGACGATGGAGTACGACCAGCCTGGGACCATCTCGTAGGCGCCCTCGGCGCGCCCGTAAGTGTGACAGAAGGTCCGCTGGTCGCTGGTGACAGCGTCCGGGCGGAACCAGGGTGTGGTGTCAGCTCCTCTGGAGGGCTCGCGAAGGGCGTACCTTCCCGAGCGAGTGATCGTCAAGTCACCGAGGAGGCCCGCGCTGTGAACGCGGGTCGGGAAGATACGCCCGTGCTCAACGAAGACGGCACCACCCAGGGCCCCGGCAAAGTCGTTGATCATGCCGTCAGGAGCAGGTTGATGGGGCGGTCGGTGTCGCGTGCGTGATGCCGTAGGGCGGCGGCGATGTTGTGGTGGCCGTCCAGGCGGAGCAGGGTGATGGCGGTGGTAGGCCCGCCATGACGCGGGTGCCTGCCCGGTGCGGACCTGGGAGCGGTCCTCGTCGAAGGTGACGTCACGGACCCAGTGCAGGCGGTTCTCGATCTCCCAGTGCGACTGCACCCATACGGCCAGGACTGCCGGTGGGGCGGCGGTGGCGTCCGCGCTGGTGATCAGGTAAACGATCTCGACGGTCCGTCGGCCCTTCCTGGTAACGGTGCGCCGCAGTTGGGCGACCTACACGGCTCCGCTGAACTCGATCCACGCCGGTACGTCGACGACCTTGATCGTGCGGGTGGCGCGGCGTCCGTGTCCTCGGTCCGTCCTGGTGACAGCGGGTACCGACGTCCAGGGAAGGGCCTTAAGCTGCGCGAACAACGACTTCTGATTGGCCTTCACGGTCGGGATGTAGTCGCCTCCGGCCTCGGTCACGAGCGTCGCGGTGTCGTACTGGGTGTGCATCGCGTCCATCGTGATCACCACACCGTCCAGGTCAAGAACGGCCAGCAGGTCCCGGGCGGCGGGGATCTCGTTGCTCTTCTCCCGCACCGCGACCTGGCCGAAGCACCGCGCCCGAGCCGTGTGCGAGGGCGGCGACCAAGTGCGGGGCCTGAGAACTGCCGCCGCGTGCGCCCCGGACGGTCTTGCCGTCGATGGCGATGACCCTGCGGCCCGCGACGAGCGCGGTCCTGGTCGCCGCCCAGGCACCCAGCACCGCATCGAGATGGCCCGCGTCCAGGCGGGCGAACAGGCGCCGCAGCGTGGATTCGTCCACCCCGCCCCGCTCCAGCCCCAGCCCCAGCCCCAGCCGGGCAAGTGCCACGCCCCGGCGTCCCGGGCCCACTCCCCGATCGCAGTAAACCCGCGTGCTCCGGCCACCACCGCGCACACCGCCACCGCGATCAGAGCGCCTTGCGAAGGCTCAACCGCAGTCTGAGCAGGTGGCGTAGACGGGCAGAGGCGCCACGGAGGTTGCCGAGCTTCCTCACCTCGTCCGCTTCAAGCTCCAGCCGGTCTGCGAGAGCAAGCACGGCGGCGTAGGGCCGTTCACCCTCTTCGAGCTTCGCGGCAACGGCACCGAGGACAGCTCGAAGAACGACGGGGTTCGCGCCGGAATGTTTCGCCAGCAGACAAAGGAGCCTGTTGTCGTTCCAGACGCTGTCTCGGGCCGTGCTCAGCTCCTGCAGGGCGACGGGTGGGTGGGGATTGGCAGCCAGGGCCTGCCAGACGAAGGGTACGGACATTGCGCGAGACGCTGCAGCACAACGCTGTCCTTCTCGACATGCGCCAGTGCGAGGTAGTCGGCGGGCGTGGGCACGAAGATGACCTCTCAGGAGCGTCGATGCCGTCATCTTGCCACTGCACCTTGCCCCGCCTGCCTCGACCATCATTTACGGGACAAGTCTTACGAGCTCGTGCATGGTTAGCGCTGGCGGGTCGGGACCCTGATCGTTGATCATGGACTGTGTGGTGGGGAACCGGGCGCGTGCAGCAATCATCCGAAGCCAGCGGATCACGGGACTGACGCCCCATGTGATTACTGAACTCGTTGCCGAGATTGGCCCGTTGTGGCACGAGCAGCATCAGTCCGCGCTCGCCTCACAACCTCGTCGCCGAGCGCTGGGTGCCGGAGCGAGACACAAACTGGTCTTCATCGACCGCCTGTTGGCGACCCTGGTCCACCTCCGCCATGGCGCGACCCACGACGTACTGGCCTGCTGGTTCGGCGTCGACCGCTCCACCATCACGCGTGCAATCGGTGAAGTGCGCCCCTGCTGGCCCAGCGGGGCTGCACCGTCACCCCGATGTCCGGCTGCGCTCGCTCGCCGAGGTCATCGAACACCTCGGTGCGAGCGGCCAGACCGGGACCATCGACGGCACCGAAATCCGCGTCCGAAGGCCCGCGGCCGGGCGCAAGGACCGAGAGAAGTTCATCTCCGGCAAGAACAAGCAGAACGCCGTCAAGTCCATGGTCGTCACGGACACCAAGGGGCGGCTGCTCTTCTGCAGCCCGGCCGAACCGGGCAGCTGCGCGGACATCACCCACGCCCGCCAGTTGGGCCTGGTCAGGCTGTTGGCCGAAGGGCCCGCCGTGGAGATCCTGGCCGATGCCGGCTACCAGGGACTCGGTGCCCAGACCGGCGGACGCGTGGTGACACCACCGCACCGCAAGTTCAAGAAGAACCCGCCCGAATGGTACGAGCAGATGCATGAACGCCAGCGTAAGGCCCACTCGTCACGCCGCATCCGCGTCGAGCACGGCATCGGGCACCTGAAGAACTGGCGGGCTCTCGCTCGCCACCACGGCCGCCGCGAGCACATGAGCGACATCATCCAGCCGTCGCCGGGCTCCTCTCCCACCAGCAGACCGCCACCATGGGCAGCGGTGTGCGAACGTGAACACGACGGCCAATCTGCGACCCTCGACCCGCCAGCGCTAACCATGCACGAGCTCGTTAGCGCGAGGGAGGCCGAACTGGAAAACTCACTGCCCCGGGCCCAACCGCCCCGTCGCCGCACGCCCTCCCGGGAGCTGCGGCCGAACCATCCGTCGAGGCGTACTGGGCCTACCACCTGCAACGCGAGTGCCTCCGCGACCACGCCATCCGCTACGACGACCAACTGGCCCTCACCGCATGACCTGCAGAATCTTCGCCACTCAAGAAGAAACGCACCCATCGACTGGAGGCATGCTTGTTAGTTCAGAGAAGCCTGTCTGACCAGCCCGATGTTCATTACCACCCTGAGTTCCTCCCGCAGCACCGACAGCACCGCAGTGAGATCCTGCAGATCATCACGGCCGCCGAGGCCCGCGGCCAACAGCGGCTCGTCGAGATGAACACCCAGGTCCTGGACAACCTCGACACCGTCATCACCGCCCTGAACCCCGACGTCCCCGACGACGCGAAGGGCATTGCTGATGCTGGCTGACAACACCGCCCACCTGGTCATATCCGCACGCAGACGCCCCGAGCTGACCCGGTCCAAGGCCATCCAGGCGCTCCGCGAACTCGACCGCACCGGGGCCCCGGTCACCTTCGAGACCGTCGCCCGCACCGCCGGCGTTTCCCGGTCCTGGCTCTACACCCAGCCTGATCTTCGTGCCGAGATCGAGCGCCTCCGCCAGACACCAGCCCCCACGATTCCCGCAGGCCAGCGCACCTCCGACGCGTCACTCCGCCGTCGCCTCGAGGCCGCACTCGCCCGCAATCGCGAGCTCACCGAGGACAACGTGCGGCTCCGGCGCCAGCTCGCCCGGGCCCTCGGCGACGAGCGAGCTGAGGGCCGAACCCGTCACGCTTCCGCATCGATCGACCACCGCTGAAACACGGCCTGGAGGCTCATGCGGCGACGTCGAGGACACTGTCCACGCCGTGAACCTCCAGGCCAGAGAGGCACGATGCTGCTGAGCTCGAGATAACGATCGAGTCGACGTTCTCCACCGTGAAGCTCCGGACCAGGGTCACCCGCAGCGCCAGCAGCCCGGCTGCGGGCCTCGCGATGGTCTTCAAGCTCGTGGAGTCCGCCCAGGCCCGCTGGCGGGCGGTCACCGCACCCCACCTCGTTGCCCTCGTCCGCGCCCGCTTCGAGAACCGTCACCTCGTCGAACGAGACGGGGACCTCGCAGTGTGATCCACCTCAACTGATCCTAAGATTTTGACAATTGCTCCTTCCTCTCTGGAACGAGGCGTAGCGAAGTCCCCAGGAGGAGAGTTAGCCTCTCTGCATGTCCGGGAGTCGGCTCGGTCTGTTGAGCCTCCGCATTGATGCGTTCTATTGCCTGCTCGTCGGGCTGGTGATCGCTTCGACTGCGCCCCTGACGGCGACTACGGTCCAGTTGTCGACACTCGTCGTCGTCAGCATCGGTGGGGCTGCCGTGCTGTGGGCCGGTGTCGTGTGGTGGCTCAGTCTTCGTCCCTTGGCGGGGAGCTTGCGTCTCGTACTTGTAGCGAATGCACTTGCGGCATGTGTGCTCGCTGCGGTGTCTGTGGCTGCAGCAAGTGTGCTTGTCCTGCTCACCCTTGTGGCGGTCGCGATTGATGTCGCTGCTTTCGCGGGCAGTCAGACCGTTGCACTCAGACGACTGGCGCGCGAACTGACTTGACGAGTCAACGCGAGTGCAGCCAAGTGCTGATCGCCCCGGATGCAGTCGCCGAGGATTCCTTGCACGCTTGTCACGGCGGCCGTCCTTCACCCCGACCACGTGAGTAATGACGCACCCTGCGTGGAACCCAGATCCACAGGTCTTGACAATTCCTCGTCGCGCAGCATGAAGGACCAGTTCAGGCGCTCTATGTCGATGCGGCCATTGTTCATGGCGCACTGGATGGAGCCGTGTGAGCGGGCGTAACCGGGCACCAGGCTCAGCTCGGCCAAATTGCGTATGGGCCCTCGCCGCACAGCACCGCGTCAGCGATCTCGAAGAGGGCGTCACCCCACCGTGTCAGACAGGAGCGGAGATCGACACGGAACTCCTGGAGTTCATGCAACGCCGTCTCGTGGGCGAGCGGCTCGGGCGAACTGTCAACGGCGGCCGCGTCCGCCTCACTTGGTGTCTCAACCTCACGATGACGAAGCAGCTGCTGCCACGCCCGGCGTTGCCCCACGTGAGGGCCTCGAACACCACCCGTTCGAGCACCCCAGGCTCTACTGCAAGCTCAGGACACGTCCCGGCCGATCCATCGGTCCCGGAACCAGGTCAGGGTCTCGGCCAGCGCGTCGCGGTTCCCGTCCTTCTCCAGCAAGGCCAACCGGAAGTTGGGACGCAAGTCCAGCTTCCCTCCGGGATGTCGACGCCCTCCAAGCCGTTGATGCGGCCGAGGAGCTCCGCACGCAGCAGGCGGTCGGTGAAGGGCTCGCGGGTGGCGAGGTACTGGAAGACCACCTCCGCCGAACCACCGCGTCCGCCGCCGGGGTAGAGCACCAGCGGCCAGATTCCGGCGCCGGGGAGACCTGCCGCACCCAGCATCAGGAAAGCGCTGGTAGTGACCTGGCCGGCCCCATAGCCGACCCAGCCGCCCAGCTCCTCCCACCGGGCGAGGAGGGTACGCACCGCGCCCACGGTCTCGGGGTGTCGTCCGCGGCGAGCTGGCGGAAGAACCGCTCGGCCCGGTCTCCCCTCTGGCTCCGCTCCGTCGCGCCCCGCCGCGACCGTGCCTTCCGAGGACTGCTCCTGGTCGGGGTCGGCCAGCAGCAGTGCCAGGTCGCTGCTGGTCAGTCGTTGGGCGGGGTCCGCGGCCCCGGTCTGGGTGAAGTGAATGCCGTCGGCGTTCAGTCGCGCCCGTACGTCCTCGCCCTCCGGCTGCGGGCCGGCCCAGCGGAAGCCGTCGGCGATCCGCCCCTCCGCGTTGAGAACGCGGTAGGCCTGCACGACGCCCGCGGTCTGGGCGAGGTGGTTGCCCACCGCCTGGGCGCCGGAGCCGATGTACGCGGCGAGGTCGCCGTACGAGGTCCAGGTGCCGTGCGGCAGGGCGGCGAGGACCTGGTGGACGAGCTGCCAATCCCGGCTCCGCTCGGCCCGGCCCACCCGCGCAGCGGGGACGGCCACAGCGCGAGCGCCCGCCCGGCAAGCTCGTCGGCACGGGTGCCAATCTCGCGGGCGCCCCAGCGGTCGGTGGCGGCGATGCGGCGGTTCATCTCCAGGTGACTGCTGTGCAGCAGGTCCTGCTTGCGGTCGAAGGGGTGGTTGGAGAGCTCGGAGTTCTGGGCGGTGAGGGTCAGGTTGCCCAGGGTGTGCTGGAGTCGGGCGTGCACGTCCTGTGAGGTCTCGCCGTCGGTGGCGTCCTCGGCGAGAACTTGAGCCAATCGTCGCCCGCCGACTGCGGCAGGACGTGCTCGATGGTGAGTTTCGCGGCGGCGAAATCCACAGGCTCGGGGTGGTCGTAACTCTCCTCCAGCCGCTGGAGGACCAGTTTGCGCTGCTCCGGCCGGCCGTACAGATAGAAGGGCGCGGTCCTGAACTTCTCGCGCAGTTCGTCGTCGTCGGGCCAGTAGCGGTTGCTGGCGGAGAGGAGCTGGCGCAGGCCGTCGGCGACGGGGACGTCCAGCGGGAGCTGGGCGGGCACCGACTGGAAGATCCGGTTGAGGTTGTTCGGCGGTACGCGACACACGGTGCGGCGTACCAGGAAGCTCTCGATGTACGACAGGGCGCGGGCCGTCTCCGCCGAGTCGGTCTCTCCACGTTCGCGACGATCGAGCAGCAGCATCAGCGCCGGGTACGTGGCCGCGGCCTCCCAGGCGTCGAGTCGGCGAAGGTGGGCACGGACGGCCGGATCGCCCTCCTCGTCGGGGCGGACCATCTTGCGGAAGTGCATGGATCGCCGGTGCAGTTCCTTCACGTACGCCTCGATGTCCGCCTCCCTGACCTCGGTCTGCTCGAAGCGGTGCTGCTGCGCCGCGTACAGGTCCTGACGGCGGACCCGGTCGTCGCCGTCAAGCACGAGCTGCAGCCACATGAGCTGTTCGAGCTCTTTGTTACTCAGGCTGGCCTGGAGCGGCAGCCAGTACGTCTCGTAGACCAGTTCGCCACGGGTCGGCAGCCGCATGAAGAGGTAGTTGCGCAGCAGGTCGGCCTGGCTGAGCTTGAGGCCAGTGTTGTTGAGGGACTCGAAGATGCGGTGGACGTTGTCACCGGCCTCGGCGGTCACCGCAACCAGGGTGAGCCGGGAGGTGATCGCCTGCTCGATCCGGAGGACGTCCTGAGGATCGGCGGGATCCTCCGCCTCGACGAGCTTGCGGCGGAAGAAGCGGTAGGCGGCCGACACGTTGTCCCCGCCACCTGTCCCTCGTGGGTGCTGCGGATGTGCGCGGCGTAGTGCGGCCGGTCGGCCTGGGTGGGCAGGAGGCGGAACCGGTCGTTCTCGTTCTTCCGCTTGTTGATCAGGTATTCCTCGTCGATCCGCTCGGCCTCGTCCGGTTGACTTTGGGCGAGGTGGTCCCGGATGGCGGCGAGTGCGAGGGAGATCGTGGTCAGCCGCTGCTGTCCGTCGACCACCAGCCAGCGAGGGAACGTCGCCTCGTTCTGCGGGGATGGGGCGAGCACCACGGAGCCGAGGAAGTGCGCGCTCGCTTTCTCCCCGGTCTCCAGCAGGTCCACCTGATCGAGGATGTCGCTCCATAGCTGGGCCAGCTGCTTCTCTGTCCAGGAGTACGTCCGCTGGTAGAGCGGCACCTGGAACTGTTGAGCCCGCCCCTGCACAAGGTCGGCGAACAGCGTTTCTTTGGCCTGCACAGTGGTTCCCGCTCCCTTGGATTCCCGCGACCCTGCACCCGTACGTTCCGCACTGTGGTGCCTGGAGGACCGACAATAGGGCGTGCCACCGGCGCTCTTCCGCAAAACGATCGAGATCGGGCACGGAGGCATGGGAGCGGCGACGGGCAGGGCTCGGGCGTCACGGTTGCGCGGTAGGTCGGTCTCCGGATCGGGCGCCGGAAGGGGCGGGGATTGTCCGTCAGCGCCCTCCCGCCGGGCGCGGCGCCGGGCTGAGGGTGCGGGCGCCGGTGGCGGGGCTCGGGGCTGTCCTTCATCAAGTCCAGCAGCCGGAATGCGCGTTCGCTGGTCTGAGAACTGGGTGCCCGCAGGGCAAGTTGGTGACCATCGCTCCAGTGCCGCAGCTCGCCGATCATCCACGTCCATGCCCCGGAGCACGCCGACCATGACGAGCAGGGCGCCACCGACTGCGGTGACGGCGCGGGCGTGGCGGCGGGTGAAGGGCGCCTCTTCGGCACCTGCCAAGCCCCGCGGAGGCCGCGGTCATGATGACGGCCTTGGACCGGCTCGGGCGTCCCTGGCGCGCCGTCCTGGCAGCATCCTCCTGAGCCCGGCGCCCCGCACCAGTACGCCCTGGCCGCTGGCGCTGCACCGTCGAGTGCGGAGGTCCGCCCTCCCTGTCCGTCGCACACACACCGATCTGCCGGGTGGCCGTTGATGTCGCTCAAGCAGCGCAGGATCGCAAACCCATATGCGGCAGTTCGTTGCTGAACCGGTCGGGCCTGCAGTTCACCGCCCGGGGCAAGGGCGTGGCCTCGTGGCCGCTGCGGGCGTCCCCGACTCAAGTCGGTGCGATGGGCGGGAAGTGCTTGGCACGGAACTCAGCGAGGGTCAGTTCCACACCGCCGATGGTCAGCCGCCAGAAATCCCATCCGACGATCTTCCTGCTGCCAGTGACTGCCCGAGCTGCGGTCGTCGGGGTGCGCCAGGGCGTGTCCCGATGTAGATCCACCCATCGTCCTTCAGGACCGCGTCGTGCACCTTCTTGTTGTACTGGCCGGTGAGCGTGATGCCAGCCTTCAGGTCGTCCGGATCCAGATGCTCCAGCAGGTCGCACAGGTCGACCTTCGAACGTGCCGGACCGATGACCGGTGGGCCGCCGGGCGCCGTCGCGGGCGGGCGGGCGCAGCGGGGGCCGGTCGCAGGCGCGCTGCAGGGCCAGGGCAATGGCGGCTGCCGAGCTCCACGGTGCTTGGGGCCCCACCTTGTCGTCGATCAACTGCTGGATGTCAGGCGCGTCCCCGAAACGGGCGAGCACGCCGACCTCCCGCATGAGGAAGCTGCGCTGCTTGATGATCCGGGAGTCGTTGAGCGCCAGGATCCGTATGGTTTCGTCGGCGCGGCACAGACCGCTGTCTGTTTCGGCGTGCGAGTAGGGCGTATTGCTGCGCCGCGCGTAGCCGGCAGTGTCGAAGCCGAGAAGGTCTGGGTCGCCTTTGTGGGCCGGGTCCAACAGCAGCGGCTGTTCCCGTTCCACATCATCCTGGGAAGCGCGGGCGCGTGTGCCGGCCAGGAGCGGGAACTGGCTGCCCTTGGCTCGGCCTTCCGGGACACCGTTGTACCGGGCTCCGCCGCTGTTGCAGTGCTTGCAGGCGATGCGATAGTTCGACACCTCGTAGGCCAGCCACCAGTAGCCCGGGTGGCCGGGCACGTCGAGCACTTCGGACTTCGGCCGGAAGTGGTCGACGTTGACGTCCGCGCGCAGGATGAGGGTCTCGCAGTACCAGCACTTTCCGCCGACGAGGTCGAGGAGAATGTCGCGTACGGCGTCCTCGGTCCAGTGCGCGGTGAAAATGCGCTCCGCGTTGGCGGTCATCGCGTCTCTGACCGCGTCCAGGGTGCGTCGAGTCTTGGTCCCCAGGCCGGCGGGGCGGTGACCCCTTCATGTTCACGTGCCTCATCGGCGTCAGATCACCGACGAGAAGCGCTCGTGGAACAGCTCGGCGACCAGAGCCTGCAGTTGTTCCGGCGAGGGCGGGTTGGGTCCATGGGCAGCCTCGAGGAGCGCGAGGCGCCTGCGGTGGAGCTCGGCGAGGAAGGCCGCCACGAGCGGATCGCGATCGGATGTGGCAAAGTCCATGGTCTCCAGCTGGGCCGTCACGTCGCGCAGTGCTGCCTGCTTGACCGGGTCGCTGTCCGCCTCGGGGAGCAGCGCGTACTGACGGTCAACCAGCTCTTGGGTGTGCTCGTCCAGTTGGGTGGGCAGACCGAACAGGTCGGTGGTCAGCAGGCCGCCGGCGCCTGCCCACGCGGGTTGGCCCGGGGATCACCGCGGCGGCCTGGCCCTCCTCGTCGGAGGTGACGACGCGGATCTGCTCGCGGGTCATGTTGGCCACCAGGAGCGGTTCGTGGGTGGCGGTGAGGAACTGCGAGTTCTGATGCGGTCCCAGCACGCTGCGCACGGAGGAGTACCAGCGTCGGCTCCACTCGGGGTGGAAGTGGGAGTCGGGTTCGTCCAGAAGGAAGAGCGACTCGTGCGCCCGCTGGAGTCTCAGCAGGCCCAAGATGGTGAGGAGTTGCTGCTCTCCCGAGCTCAGGTCGTTAAGGCCAAGGGTCAGCGCGCCGGGCTTGTCCAGGCGGACGTCGACGGTGAGGTAGCCGGCATCCAGCAAGGTGGCCAGCAGGCCGAACATCGACAGGTCGCTGTCGAAGAGGTTGCGGAAGGCGCGGACGTCCTCCGAGGTGCCCAGGACGATCTGGAACCCGTCGGCGGGCTTCCGGCTCCGTCCACCGGGTCGGCATCGGGGATGAGGCCGAACCGGCCGGACTCGGCGGCGGCCGCGAACAGGGTGCGGGCAGGCCCGCCCAGGCCCCAGTACGGCAGGGCGGCCAGGTGCGGGCGCGTGCGGCGCGTGGCGCCCGGATCCGCAGGACCGCGGAGGCCACCCGCTGGAGGTAGGAGTGGCGGCGCAGGTAGGTGCCGAACGAATCCGACCAGTGGGTGGTCTGCGCAAGTAGCAGCAGCGGCAGATGCGCGGGCGTGCACAGGAAGACGGGCGTGTACAGGGGCAGTTGACGGGCAGGGTGAGCTGCTCGGTCCACAGCTCTACGTCTTGCGGTGAGTGGCGTGCGCGCCACTCGTCGAAGTCGTTCATCCACTGGCGGCGCCATTGGCTGATGCAGCGTGCGGCTGCGCTGCGGTGCTGGTCGAACTCGCTGGTCCAGGGAGCCTGGGCGTGTGCCTGGTAGCCGAAGACATGATCGGGTAGATGCTGCGTCCACACCGCGCGGGCCACGCGTATCGGCTGGCCCAGGGAAGTGGTCACGGTCAGCTCGGGAGCAGCTTCGGGTGAGGTCTGAACGGCCCGGACGGTCGTGTCGTGCACCTCGTACTGGAGGTCAAAGGCGAACCCTGCACGGTGTCCCGGCCGGTGCAGAGCGCCGAAGATCTCGGCGAGCGCGTGCAGGGCCCGCGACTTGCCGCCGCCGTTGGGGCCGATCAGGGTGGCGATGGCATGGCCGCCGTCGAGGGCGCCCGTGAGATCCAGTTCGAAGCGCTGCAGGCCCCGGTAGGAGGGAAGGCTCAGTCGCTGCAGCCGCACGGTATCCCCCGGTCGTGGCGTCCCTGGTCGCGTTCACCGCTTCGCCTCACGATCGGGGCCGTCCGCGTGCACGCCGTACGGGCGCAGCGCCTCAACCAGGACATCGAACTCGGCCAGGGCCGCGCTCAGTTCAGCAGTGATCTCCTGGGCCATACGGTGCAGGTCGGCCTCGGGTTCCTCGAGCGTGAAGGGCCCGGCCGGCTGTTCGGTGACCTGAAGATCCAGGTTTACGCCGGGCCGGGCGAGCAGGTCCTGGACGGTAAAGGACCGGAAGTGGGGTGTCTCGGCTCGTTCGCTGCGAGGCCGTCCGGGCCGGTAGGCGGACACGAAGTCGGCGTAGTCGGCTCCGGTCAGCGTCGTGGGCTTGGCCTTCTGGTGTTGGGATCGCAGGTCGTACACCCACAGCTGTTTCGTTGACGGGCTGCCGTCCGGCTGCGGGTCGGGCTTGTCGAAGAACAGGACGCTGGCCTTGACTCCGCCGGCGTAGAAAATACCCGTGGGAAGCCGGAGCAGAGTGTGCACGTCGCACGCGGCCAGCAGCCGCCGTCGGATCAGCTCACCGGCCCCGCCTTCGAACAGCGCACTGTCGGGCACCACGACGGCCGCCCGGCCATCGGTGTCCAGCAGGCTGTGGACGTGCTGCAGGAAGTTGAGTTGCCGGCTGGTGGTGGTGGTCCAGAAGTCCTCCCGGTAGAGCGCCTCGCTGGTGGAGCGGCGTCCGAACGGGGGTGGTGAGCACCAGCGTCGCGCGCCGCACCGGCGGGCGGGCCAGCGTGTCCTCGACGGTGATGCACGGGTGGGCCTCGTCGACCCGGGTGATGCCGTGCAGCACTAGGTTCGTCGTGGCCAGCCGCGCGGTGGCGTCGACGAGTTCGGTGCCGAAGAAGGCTTCCTCGTTGAGCCGTTGACGTTGGGCCGCGGTGACACCTGACGGAAAGTTGTCGACCAGGTAGTCGAAGGCTTTGATCAGGAAGCCGCCGGTGCCGCAGGCCGGGTCAGCGATGGTGTCCTCGATGCCGGGCTGGACGCACTGGACGATTGCCTCGATCAGCGGCCGGGGGTGAAGTACTGGCCAGCACCGGTCTTCGTGTCCGTGCTCATGCGGGCCAGCAGCTCTCGATGACCGCACCGGTGTCGCCTGCGGACCACTGGTAGCGGTCAACCAGGTCGACGACCATGCGGTGGAGGAGAGCCGGGTCGGGGATGCGGTTTTGTGCCCTGCGGAAGAGGAGCCCGAGCGTTCCGGGCCTGGAGGCGAGCTGGTCCAGGATCTGCTCGTAGACCAGGATCTGGCGGTCTTGCTCTGTCGAGGTGAGCTGTGCCCAGGCGTCGAAACCGAGTACGTCCTGCGAGTTGAGGGGCGTTCGCGTTGTTCGTGGGCGCGCTTGAGGAGGATCAGGCAGGAGAGCTGCTCGATGTACTCCAGGCCCGAAATGCCGTTGTCTCGCAGCACGTTGCCGAAGGACCACAGCCGTTCCACCAGGGCCTGGTCGTGTCTGGGGCGGGAGGAGACAGTGAGGTTCACAGCACAGACTCCTGTTGCCCGGACGGCGAGAGCGGATGGGACAAGTGACCGGTGAAGGCGCGCTCCAGCAGGTTGCTCCGCAGCCGACTGGCCACGACAAGAGCGCGTTCGGCCGCCGCCGATGCCGCGGTCAGGGCCCTGGTGTGCGCCTGGACCACCGTGACCAGGTGGTGCTGCTCGTCTGCGGGCGCGACTGGGACCGGCATGAGCCGGATCTTGCCCAGGCTGATGGACGCCAGCCGTGTGACCTGGGTGGCGTTGCGTTCGCACCACTGGCGGCCGAAGCCGTTGGCGTGCCAGGCCAGCAGGACGGGGTGCAGCTGATGGGCGGTGATCCGGACACGGAAGACGTGGCTCTGGTGAACGCAGTAGGGCAACTGCTCCTCCCAGATCCAGCCGCGGCCCAGAGTGTCGCTCGATCCGCCGCCGGTCAGCAGCACATCGCCCGCCCGCAGGCGAAGCTGCCTGTGCCCGCGGTGCGGGCAGCCGGATCGTGCGTACGTCGTCCAGGTCGAGGCGGCCACGCTGCACGTTTGCGACCCGCAGGCAGGAGACGTCCACATCGGCGGGATTCCACTGCTGCTTGCCGAGCACGGTGATGCCGCGTGTGACCTCGGCGACGTCTTCCAGGCGGGCCCATCGCCAGTGCGCGGGCAGGTGGGGCAGTGTCCCGTCACCGGCGCCGGCGACCCGGCGCAGGCCCGCGGTGGCGGATAGGGCGCCGAGCCCGGCCCGCGCGGTCAGGGTGCGGATCAGGACGTCGGCCTGGTCGAGGGCGTTGCCGGTACGGATCGTGGTGGCGTCGATGCGGGCGAGGTGGTCCTCCAACAGGCCAATGATCCGGCGCTGTTCCACCAGGGCGGGCAGCGGCAGCAGGACCTCGGCCAGATCCGGCTGGTTGATCCGGTAGATCGCTGCGCCGCCCTGGCGGGCGCGTGCCTCGATCTGGCGCCGCATGACCGGCGACTTCCACAGGTGTGCGAGGTAGCGCGGATCGACCACATCGCGACGCACCCGCACTCGGATCATGGTGTCGGGGATGGCCATGGGGTCGGGGCTCGTCCACCAGGGCGCCCTCGCCGACCAGGGAGAGTGAGCCGTTGACCCGGCCAACCAGCAGGTCCCCGCGCTCGGCCAGCAGCAGCGCGCTGTCGTCGCCGCGGTCGCTGCTCTTGGACTGGGTGAAGTCCACGGTCTCTGCCCGAAGCGCCGTCATGCGCAGTACGGGCAAGCCGTCGCCGCCGAGGCGCGGGGACCGGCCGTTGACCAGCGGTTCGCTCAGCACGTCGGCCAGCCGGACGATCCTCCAGTCGACAGGCAAGTCATTCATCAAGCCAGGGCCCTGCGCAGTTCGTCCAGGAGGTCGATCGCGGCGTCTGGTCCGAAGGCGTGAAGAAAGCCGTCCGTGCCGCCGCGCGCCGAGAAGGGGACTCCGTCCAGATGCGTCGGGTCGAATCGGGGCTCGGCGGCGGCTGTCCCGTCCGCGATCTTTTCGATCCACCACAGCTGGGCCGGGGTGAAGGGCCCGGCCTGCTGCGTGAACGCGGCCAGCCGCCGGCGCACCGTCTCCGTTCTCCGGCGCCGCCTGTCGGGTGCGGTCACCCGCGATGCGGTCGGCCGGTCGTAGAGGCCGAGCAGCGCCTCCCGCAGTGCAGGTGTCTCAGCGAGCGGGTAGATGGCCGCGTACCGCTCACCCTCGACGGCCTTCTCGCCTCCCGCCTGGCGTAGTTGTGCCAGGTGATCCTGGTCGACCGAATCGAGGAGATCGGCCACCAGCTCCTGCAGAGGTTGGCCCGCCAGCTTTGGATCGTGGTGCCGTCCGCCTCTCCCAGCTTGGGGATGAGCCGGGCGAGCCGGACCCCGAGTTCGGCCGTCTCCTGCGGCGTCACCAGGCCGTCCACGGTGCGGTTCAGCAGTCGCTCCAAAGCGGCCCGCCCAGCCGGCCCGGATGCGTCGGTCACATTCACAAGCGGCCGGTGGTGACGTGAAGCGCCCACCGCGTCGACGACCACGAGCTCGGTCTTGACGACCGCCCCGGGGTGACGGCGCGCAGCTCCGTGGACGCGATGGGCTGCGTTCCCAGGGCCAGCAACTGCTCGTAGTAGGCGCTGGAGCGCACCTCGCGCAGGATCACCAGGCACTCGATCGCCCGCATGTCGCTGAACCCAGAGATCAGATCCGTCACGACCGCGATCCGGAACTGCGGTGTTGTCCTGAACTCCCGCAGCATCTGCGCCGCACGATCATCGCGCTGCGTGATCTGCTGGCAGAAGGTGTCTTTGGCGTCGAACACGTCGCGGATGCGCTCCACGACCTCGTCGGCATGGGCTCCGTCCTGCGCGAACACCACGGTCTTGGGGACCACGCCGAGCACGCCGCCCTGCGTCCTGTCGGGGAACATAGTTGGCAGCGCGTCACGGAAAGCCGTCACCACCGCAGCCAGGTGGTCGGCGGCGACAATCCGCGCAGAGCCATGCGGCCCGGTGTGGGCCAGCTCCTCGTCCAGCTGTTCGTACCGGGCACGGCGCGAGCCCTTGGCCTCCACACCCGCAGCGTCGATGGGCGCGGCGAAGGCCAGCTGTCGGGAGTCGGCGACCCGGATCTCGTAGACGGAGTAGTCCACGGCGACGCCATCGGCGACGGCCTGTTCGTAGGTGTAGGAGTCGACCAGGTTGCCGTTGAAGAAGCCGAGAACGGTAGCGGTCGGCGTCGCGCTGAAGCCGACTACGGGGGCGTCGAAGTACTCAAGAAGAGCACGACGCTGTCCGTAGAGCCCGCGGTGGCAGTCGTCGACGATGACAAGATCGAACGCATCGGCGGCAGCGCCTCGTAGTAGGTCACGTCGAGGGGTGCCGTAGCCGGATGTGCCTGCCGTTCGGCGGTCTCATACGCCGATACGCGGTCGGATCCGTCCTCGGGGCCGGCGGCGTGCCCGCGAGCATCGCCGACAGTCTCTGAACCGTGGCCACGGCCACGGATGCCGACGGCGCCAGGCCGGCCGCGGTCAGCTCCTCGACGTGGAACACGTCATCAAAACGGCGCCCTCTGTCCGACATACTGAACTGACGCAGCTGGGCGATCAGTTGCTTCGCTATCACCTTCGATCGGTGACGAAGAGGATGCGGGCCGCGCCCGCGTACCTGAGCTGACGGTACGCCGTGAACACGCCGGTGAAGCTCCGCCCGGTGCCGGTGGCCATCTGCACCAGGACGCGTCGCTGACCGGCTTCCAGGGCCTGCTCGATAGCCCGTACCGCCCGGTGCTGGGATACGCGAAGCTGTCGGAATTCCTCGTTCGCCCTCGGCAAGTAGGCGGCCTGCCGGGCCCGGTAGGTCGGCGCCGCGCTGTCCGCCTCCGCCTCGCGCTGCCAACGGGCCAGCGTGCTGGGCTGATGGAAACCGCTCACGAGACGTGATTGTGGTTCGGGGTCATGGGCGTCGCAGAACAGTAGACGCCGGCCATCGCTCACATACCGATACGGCAACGGCGAGCGCCAGACAGGCCACGGCGAAAATTCCGTGGCGACCTCGGCCATTGCGCCCGCCTGCTCCATGGCGTCGGCAAGATCCGTGCCGTCCCTCTTGCACTCGATGATTCCCACCACCTGCCCACCGACCGTCAGCAGCATGTCGGCCCGGCGCCCGCCGGCCAGACGGGTCCAACCAGAACGCAGCCGAGGAGCGGCTGCGTTCATCCTCTTCGCCCGCACCTAGGACATCCCATCCCGCCTCGGTGAGCCTGCGCTGTACCTCCGCGGCAATGTCGGCTTCCGCAGGGCTCGTAGGCGGCATCACGCGCACTGAAGATCAACTGCTCACGCTGAGAGGCCGACAGGGACGCCGGTGCAACGCGCAGGTCGAATTCCCGCCGCAGCTGGGGCAGAGCCGCTTCCAGGGAGGCCACTCGGTGCGCCAGAATTCTCAGATCGGACGCTTCGGCACTGACGAAGGCCATCGGTTCCGGGTCGCCTGTCTGGGCGCGGAAGAACCAGCCGGCCAGCGAGAAGCAGCGGTCGACCAGGTGCGCCGCCACCTCCTGCTCACCACGTTCGCCGCCGTCGAAGCCGTGAAGATCCTGGAACGCAGCCAGAACCCCCGCGGTGAGCATCCCAGCGCGAGCCAGGGTCTGCAGGCGGGCCGGCTGATCGCCCGCGGGCAGCTGCACTCCGGCCAGGTGGCCAAGCTTGGCGGTGAGGACCTCACCGAATTGACGCGCCGCCATCAGCGCATCAGCGGGCGCGGTAGATGCACGTACCTCACATGAGGCGCCGTGGAGAACGAGGAGGGGCTCGTAGGGAAGCATGAATCCGAAATTGGCTGATGCGAGAGCCAGGTCCGTGAACTGACTCTCAAGCACGCTCGACGCCTGGGCCACGCCAACCCCTACCTGCGCTGCGGCGCCGCGGAATCCGCTACAGAACGGCCCTCAGCCTACCGCCCGGCATCCGCACAGGACACTGACGCTTTGGCCTGATACAGGCGGGTTGCACTCCAAGTCCGGCGGATCCGCCTACTCAACGTGTCACGAGGACCCTGCAGTCGCTGCGAAGCCTGCGGGGCGGCAGAAGACCGGCAGGCCCAGCGGTGGCTGGGGCCCACGAGCGCTGGGTCTACGACGAAGCCGCCCGCACCCAACGCCTCAGCGGCTGATCTGCCTGTGCACCGACTGCCACACCGTCACCCACTATGGATACGAGCAAGTCCGCGGCCTGGAAGCGAAGGCCTTCGCCCACCTGGTCAAGGTCACCAAGATGGACGACGTGAGCGCACGTCGCCACATCGCCGCCGCGTTCACGCTGTGGCGACGCCGTTCCGCGACAACCTGGAAGACGAGGCCGCAACACTACGTTGTTGATCACCTGCGAAGTCGCGCCCCGGCCCTCAGCACAACTCAGGTACGAATCCCGCCGCCGACGCCCCAACGAGCTCAGCGTCTGCCCGAGACCTCAGCCTGTCTGCCAGTCGGCCAGTTCGATCCCTGGACAAACTGCGTACCCCAGGCGCCTTCCAGGGTCCGGTGTATCGCCCGCACAGGCACCGCTCCCCGCCATCACCATGCTCGCGGCAACCGTCCGCGTTGATAACTGCTGCCCACGTAAGCCATTTGGCACGGCCGGAAACATCGACTACAACACGACCAACGGAAACCAACTTGGCCGCCGGCCAGGCCGAAGGAACGGGATATGACGTTGGCGAAAATAGTCGACCGCGGTGCAACCGCGCTGGGCAAGCGGTGGACCGTTCGGTACCGGGAGCCGGGCGGACGAACCGCTCGCCAGCGAGAGAAGTCGTTCGACAGGAAGAAGGACGCTGTCGACTTCGCCACGAAGGTAGAAGGGGACAAACGAGAGAACCTCTACGTCGACCCCAGCGCGGGCAAGGTCTCCGTCCGTAGGTACGCGGACGAGTGGCTCGCGGAAAGGCCGCTTCAGCAGGAACCCTCGAGTCCTACGAACGCATCATGCGCCTGCACGTCGTGCCCCACCTGGGGCGGAAGACCATATCCCAGGTCGCCGCAGCGGACATCGAGAGCCTGTACGCGCGATGGCGCCAGGAAGGGCCGCCCTGAACACCATCGAGTCACGCCATATCGCGATGTCGGCCATGTTCTCGCACGCCGCCCGGCACAAGCGAATCCAAAGCAACCCGGTAGCGGCTGCGGATAAGCTGGAAAATCCGGTCATCCCGGTTGACGACAGGGCCCTTCCCAGCTTCGAGGAAATCGCAGCCCTGGCTCATTCCATAGGACCCCGACTGGCCCCGCCATATGGCTCATGGCCTCTTGCGGGCTCCGCATAGGGGAATCACTGGGAGTGCACTCAGCGGACTTCCACGACGGAAGCCTCAGGATTCGAAGGCAGGTAACGCGCTACAAGGACGCCAGCGGGAAGTACGTACAAAAGTACGCCCCGTTGAAACACCGAAAAGAGGGAGAGTGGCGCGACGTACCCGTTGCCGATTCCCTCCAACCGTTCATCGACCGTCTGCCCATCAACAATGCCAGTGGGGGCCTTCCGTACCCGGATCTACTTCGTAAGTCCTGGGGCCGGGCGATCAAGAGGCTGGGACTCCCCGAATACACACCGCACGACCTCCGGCACAAGTGGACGACCGTGACCTTGACCAGCGGCGTCTCCATTCACGAGGTCTCCCGCTGGCTCGGGCATCGCTCGATCAAGGTCACGGTGGACCGGTACGGCCACCTCACGCAGGACGGCCACGAACGCTGCCGCCAGGTGGTCGAGGTGGCCGTGGGCCCTACATGCTCACAGCAGGCCGAGCGACCTCAGAGCGCGGTGCTGAGTCGGTGCTGGGTTAGACGGCCAATAGACGTAACAGACACCGCCCGTACCACCTCTGACCTGCCCGTTCGCGTCGTAGCGCTTCGTGCGGAGCCAGATGTTCTCCCATTCGCGCCGCTTGTAGACCCGGCGCACCGCCGCGTTGTCCGGCGATGCCGGATCGTTGGCGATCACGTCGCCCGAGTCGGTGAAGCCGATCACGGTCATGAGATGGCCGGAGGTCCCGTAGCCCGCCCCGGTCAGCTCCTCCTTCGTGAACGACTGCGAGGTGATCACCGGGATGCCCGCAGTGACCAGCTTCTCCAGGTCGCCCAAGGATCCGAGCCTGGTGACAACGGCGTTCATGTCCCGGTACGTGGCGGCGTAGGCGGCGTTGAAGGGCCAGTTGCCACAGCCTTCGTACTGGTAGTCGAACGTATAGCGGGCCGCGTGACAGATCTGCGGGTCCGCGAGGCCGGGCTTCACCCAGGCGAGGTCCTCGGCCGTGGGCTTGCGGCCCCAGTACTCGATGATCATCTGCGAGGAGGTGGGGCTGCACCAGGCCTCGCCTCCGTTGTCGTACTCGGGGTACTCCCCACATGGACGTTCTGCGAATAGCGCGGTACCGCCAGTTCGCGTCCCCGCCCGGGCAGCGGCCGGGACGGTGAACCGGTCGGGGATGTCCGAAGCCATCGCACCCAGCCGCCACACGGTGGGGTGAGGCTGCTGCCCGGGGTCCGGTACAGGGTGAGCCGCAGCTGGTAGGAGACCAGCCGCAGGCCACTGGCCGCGTCGTCCAGCGAGAAGGTGTCGGTCCACACCGAGCTCTTGCCGTCGCTCTGGTCGTCGACGGAGGTACGGCGGATGTCGGCGTCGCCCGCGGCCCACCGCCCCATCACGTACCAGGGCGTGTCGGTGCCGTCCGAGTAGCTGCCGCGCAGCTCGGTCTGGATCCAGGTACCCGGCGGCGTGCCGGCGTTCCAGGAGACGATGACCTCGGTCGCCGGGACCGACGGGCGGTGGACCGGCGAGGTCCAGCTCGCGTGATCCCAGGCGGCGGTGGTGCCGGTGTGCGGGTCCAGGTAGTCGGTGCGCCCGGTGGGGCGGAGATCACCAGACCCGGCCTGCGGCCCGCCACGGCGCGGGTACCGGCGCCCGAACCGCAGCGCCAGTCGGTGTACGTGCTGAAGAATCGGTTGTCCACGAGTGAGGCCGCCGAGGAGGATCGGGGCCGGGCGGAGGCGGGCGCCTTGGCCGCGGCCGAGCCGGTGGCGGCCGCCACCGTACCGGCACCGGCCGCTGCGGCGATCGCGGCGCTCAGCACGGTTCTGCGTGAAGTAGGGCTGGTCATGGGCGAGACCCCGGTCGTCTGCGGATGGGGCTGCGGGTGCCGATCAGTGGGCCAACTATTGCGGGTCGCCACCGGATCCGGCCAGCGATTCGCCTCGCGTCGTGAGAACAATATTGGTCTGGCCCACTGACGTGACCTGGGTCGCTTCGACCCGGCTCGTAGGCTGGAGGCATGAACGATCTGGCTGAACACGCCCGTGGCCTGCGCCTGCTGCCCGCATCCTGCGGGCCGGTGCGGCTGATCGCGGTGGACGGGCACGCCGGCTCGGGCAAGAGCACCTTCACCGCCCGCCTCGCGGCTGCGCTCGGCGGCGCCCCGTGCTGCACCTGGACGATCTCGCCTCCCACCAGGAGCTGTTCGCCTGGCCGGACCGGCTGCGGGCCCAGGTGCTCGGCCCGCTGTCCCGCGGGCAGAGCGCGCACTACGCCCCGTACGACTGGACGGCCCGGCGCTTTGCCCGCCACGGACACTGGAGCCCGCTCCCGTCATGCTGATCGAGGGAGTGGGGCGGGCCGCCGGGAGGTACGTCCGTATCTGGCGAAGCTGCTCTGGATGGACGGCGACAGGGAGCAGTCCTGGCAGCGGGGCCGGCGCCGGGACGGCCCGGCGCTCTCGGCGTTCTGGGACGGCTGGACCGCCGCGGAAGAACAGCATTTCGCCGAAGACCCTCGCTCCCTTCGCCGACATCCTCGTACGGCAGTTGCCTGTGGGGTACGAGTGGCTGGAGGGCCCCGCCGGGCAACGGGCACGAACCATTCCGTCACTCATGGTGAACAAGACGCGCCGCCATACTGAGCGGTCGGAAATCTCCCCGACATGTCTCAACTCGGCTTGACCGAGGGCCCGTACAGGTCTTACGTTCTCAATGTGCGGCTTTTCGGAGCCCTCTTGAACGCGAAGCCCCGGTTGTTCCCCGTGATCGGGGCTTCGCTCTGTGCCCGCACCCTGCCGGGCCCCTCGAAGGGCACTGCGCTCACCCTCGGTCACGGCCACCGATGCGCCGACAGCGCCTCAGTCCCTCACCGCCTGTACAGGTACGATGCATCTTGGTGCGGTCAATTCCCGTCCCCGGCACAGTGATTCGGCGTGCCCAGGTGGGCATGCTGTGCGAGGCGGGAAATCCTGGGGCACGCTTTTGTGGGGACCTGATGGACATCGGCACGCAGGGTGCGCAGGCCCCGCCGACCTCGCCTGGCTGCGTGGTGTGGACGCCTACACGATGGGCGCCTACCCGCAGGCGGAGGAGGAGTTCAGAGCTGCGGTGCGCTTCGATCCCGGGATGGCGGACGGCTGGCTCGGCCTCCATGCGCTGCGGATCGACACGACCACGGCGCTGTTACGCATGTACCACCACCGCGACCGCTTCGGCGAACAGCGGGCCCGTCATCGCCGTACGCTCAACTCCTGGTACTGGCTGGGTGGTGGGTGCAGCCGGTGCTGGAGAGCCCGCGCGATCTGCTGCTCGCGCACGCCTCGCACTGGCTGGACGGCCGGCATGTACCGGAGCTCGACCGGCCCTGGCCGGGCTTCCTCCGGTCGACGCGGATGCGCAGGTGCGGTTCCTGCACGCCTGCCGCTCCTATCTCGTCAAGGACTGGGAACAGCTCGTCCGCACCACCGAGCAGCTCGTCAACGATCCGCTGCTCGGCATCGAGGCGGGACTCTTCGGCGGCATGGCGCGGGTGCGCCTGGAGATGTACGGGCAGGCCGAACCCTGCTCTCCGCCGCGCTGATGCGCTGCCGCAGCGAACAGCCGCAGCGCAAGGAACTGCGCTACTGGCTGGCCAGGGCGCACGAGGGGACGGGACGCAGCGCGGCCGCGCTGCCCTCTACCGGGCGGTGCATCGCGTGGATCCGGCCTTCATGGACACCTCGGCCCGGCTCGCGGCGATCTCCGAGGGCGATGGCTACGACGATTCGGCCGATCTTGCCCCGGTGGCACTGGCCGGATTCGGCGCCGACGGCACGGGCGCGGAGACCCAGCCGGAAGGCGACTCGCCGCTGGGCACCGATCTGGTGGACGGCCCGGAGCCCCGGCTCGGCGGTGAGCCCCAGGGCTGCCGGGCGCCGGCGCCCCGACCCTGCCCAACGGGGCGCGCGCGAAGCCGGCGGTGCCGGGCCGCCCGGGCCGTCCGTCTTCCCCGCAGGCCCCAGCGACCCGGTGCTGCTCGCCCGGGCTCTGGGTGAACTGGAGCGCATGGTCGGCCTGGAGCCCGTGAAGCGCCAGGTCAAGGCGTTGTCCGCACAGCTGAACATGGCGCGGCTGCGCTCCGAGCAGGGGCTGCCCGTACAACCGCCCAAGCGCCACTTCATCTTCTCCGGGCCGTCCGGGACGGGCAAGACCACGGTGGCACGGATCCTGGGCCGGGTGTTCTACGCACTCGGGCTGCTCGGCGGTGACCATCTGGTGGAGGCACAACGGGCCGATCTGGTGGGCGAGTTCCTCGGCCAGACGGCAGTAAAGGCCAACGAGCTGATCGACTCGGCGCTCGGCGGTGTGCTCTTCGTCGACGAGGCGTACAGTCTCGCCAACTCCGGTTACAGCAAGGGCGATGCGTACGGCGACGAGGCCCTGCAGGTCCTGCTCAAGCGGGCCGAGGACAACAGGGACCATCTCGTCGTCATTCTCGCGGGTATCCGGAAGGCATGGACCGGCTGCTGTCCACGAACCCGGGTCTCTCCTCGCGTTTCACCTCCCGGGTGGACTTCCCAGCTACCGCCCGCTGGAGCTGACGGCGATCGGCGGAGTGCTGGCAGCCGAGAACGGTGACCTGTGGGACGAGGAATCCCTGGACGAGCTCCGCAGCATCAGCGGGCACGTCGTCGACCAGGGGTGGATCGACGAGCTGGGCAACGGGCGCTTCCTGCGGACGCTGTACGAGAAGAGCTGCGCCTACCGTGATCTGCGGCTCTCCGGCTACGCGGCCGTTCCCGGCCGGGACGATCTGGCCACGTTGCGGCTGCCGGATCTGATGCAGGCGTACGGCGAGGTGCTGTCCGGGCGCGGGCCGGCGGGACGAGGACCGCAGGAGCCGCCTGCGCTGTGACGGTGCGGGGCCGCTCTGTACTCGATCGCCGGGCGGGCTTGCTGCGCCCGCCCGGCGATCGGGCCTTCAGTCCTGCTCGGGTCGTATCAGCCCAGCGGGCCATGGCCATGCGCTCCTTCGGGACCTCCACCGTGCGGCGCGGTACCGAGATGTGGTGGGCCGGGTCGCGGACCTCGCCGACCAGCATTTCCAGCACATCCTCCATGGCGACCAGGCCGAGCACCTTGCCGGAGGAGTCGGCGACCTGGGCCAGATGCGTCGCGGCGCGGCGCATCACTGTCAGGGCGTCGTCGAGCGGAAGCTCCGCCCGTACGGTCACCATGGGACGCCAGACCTGCTGCGGGACGGCGCGGTCGACGTCCTCCAGGTCCAGGACGTCCTTGACGTGCAGGTACCCCATGAAGACCCCGCCGTCCTGTGCGCAGACCGGGAAGCGCGAGTAGCCGGTCCTTACGGTCAGCTCCTCCAGCCGGCGGGGAGTGACGGAGGGATCCACCGTCACCAGGGACGGCCGGTCCAGGAGCACATCGGTGACGAGCCTGCTGCCCAGCTCCAGTGCGTCCCCGAGCCGCTCCTGCGCCTCCGGTTCCAGCAGCCCGGCCAGCCCGGAGTCCGCCACCAGCCGGTTGAGCTGTTCGCTGGTGAAGACGGCCTCGACCTCGTCCTTGGGCTCGACGTCGAAGAGACGCAGCACGAGCCGGGAGCAGGCGCCGAGGGCCGAAGTGACCGGCCGGCAGAGCCGGGCGAAGCCGACCAGGCCGGGGCTGAGCCACAACGCGGTCTTCTCGGGGCGGCCATCGCCAGGTTCTTCGGGACCATTTCGCCGATGACGAGATGGAGGAAGACCACGGAGACGAGCGCCAGCGCGTAGCCGAGCGGGTGGATGAGCCCCTCGGGGACGTGCGCCGCGTGGAAGACCGGCTCCAGGAGCTGGGCGACGGTCGGCTCGGCGACCGCGCCGAGGGTGAGCGAGCAGATGGTGATGCCGAACTGCGCGGCGGCCATCATCTGCGGCAGGTTCTCCAGGCCGTACAGGACCTGGCGGGCCCGGCTCGATCCGCTCGCGGCGAGCGGTTCGACCTGGCTGCGGCGTACCGAGACGAGTGCGAACTCGGCGCCGACGAAAAGCCGTTCGCCAGCACGAGGAGCCCGGCGAAAAGCAGTTGGACCAGACTCATCGCACAGCCTCCAGCAGTGCGTGGGACGATGCCCGGCCTGCCGCTTCCGGCAGGTCGGTGAGGCATACGAAGCGGACCTGTTCGGCGCGGTAGTGGCCGACCTGGCGGACCGAGATCCGCCAGCCGGGCAGTTCGGCCCGGTCACCGGGGCAGGAATGCGTCCCAGCAGACCGGCGACCAGTCCTGCCACGGTCTCGTACGGACCTTCGGGCACCTCGAGTCCTATCCGGCGCAGGGTAAGGACGCGGCAGCTGCCTTCCGCGTCCCAGCCGGCCCGGCCGTCCTCGGCCACGACGGCCACCAGGTCGGGGCGGTCGGCGCCTTCGGCGTCGTGCTCGTCCCTGACCTCGCCCACGAGCTCCTCGATGATGTCCTCGAGGGTGACGACACCCGCGGTGCCGCCGTACTCGTCGACCACGACCGCGATCGGCTGCTCGTTGCGCAGCCGCTGGAGCAGCTGCTCGACGGGCAGCGTCTCCGGCACCAGCAGCGGCGGTACGGCAATCCGCCCCGCCGGGGTGCGAAGCCGGTCCTGGGCCGGGACGGCGAGTGTGTCCTGAGGTAGACCATGCCGACGACCTCGTCGATGCGTTCCCGGTAGACGGGAAAGCGGGAGAGGCCGGTGGCACGGGTGAGGTTGAGGACGTCCGCCGCCGTCGCGGTCGACTGCAGGGCGCTGACCTTGACGCGCGGGGTCATGACGTGCTGCGCGGTGAGTCCGGCGAGCGACAGCGACCGTACGAAGAGGTCGGCGGTGTCCTGTTCGAGCGTGCCGGCCTCGGCCGAGTGCCGTGCGAGCGAGACCAGTTCGCCCGGGGTTCGGGCGGAAGCGAGTTCAGCGGTGGGCTCCACGCCCATCAGCCGTACCAGCTGGTTGGCCACGGTGTTGAGCACGGTGATCACCGGCCGCAGGATGGTGGAGAAGCGGTGCTGGGGTCCCGCGACGAACCGGGCGACCTGGAGCGGCCGTGAGACCGCCCAGTTCTTCGGTACGAGCTCGCCGATCACCATCTGGACGGCGGCGGCGATCAGCATGCCGATCACCACGCTGACGCCGGGCACCGCTCCGCCGGGCAGTCCGGTGGCGGTGAGGGCCCGGCGAGCAGCTGGGCGAGGGCGGGTTCGGCGAGCATGCCGACCACCAGTGAGGTGATGGTGATGCCCAGCTGAGTGCCGGAGAGCTGGAAGGAAAGTTCGCGCAGGGCAGCGACGACGGTACGGGCCCGCCGGTCGCCCTCGGCCGCGGCGCGTTCGGCGTCCGGCCGCTCCACCGTGACGAGCCCGAATTCGGCTGCCACGAAGAATCCGTTGGCGAGGATGAGAAGGAATGCTGCGCTGAGGAGCAGCAAGGGTGGTCATTCCGCCGCCTCCTGGGAGAGCCCGTTATCGGGCTCTGCTGGGGCGGCGCAGGTACTACCGGACGATCCGTCCATTGCTGGAGGGAGTCACTCCTGGGTCGCAGGAATGCCCCGCGGGCCTCATGGACCTCTGGTGCGGGCGGGCGCGCACTGGGCGCCGCCGCCCTCCAGAGTAATCAAGAACCGGCCGTATGGGGCAGGGGCTCAGCCGATATCCGTTGCGTGGTCCATTCCGGTGCCCCTGGATTCGGCCAGTGCGCGGAGCCTACGGGCATCACGAATGGCCTGTTCCTTGGCGATTCCGGGCTGGATACCAAGGGCGGGCATGCTGGTGCCGTCGCTGAGATCGAGAAATACCCAGGGTCACCCACCCGCAGATTGACGCGCAGGATCTCTTCCCAGGCAAGCCGGCGGGTGCGGGTGAGATTGACGACAGTGACCCCGGCGTCGTCGGCGACGACCCTGGGCCTGCTGAGCAGCGCCAGTACGCCCAGGAAGAGCAGCGCGACGAAGACGAAGCTGGTCCGTTCACCCGGGCTCAGGGTCTCGAGGATCAGGGCGATGGCCGTGATGACGACGAACATCGCCAGACCGACGGTCAATAGCACCACTCGGGTGACGGTGGGCCGGAAAGTGACCGGGAGGGCGGGGAGTTCGGGCCCGGGGCTGGCATGGTCTTCCTCCGTAGTCAGAGGCGGCAGGCGTGGATGGCGGTCGTGAGGATGGCGCGGGCGCCGAGCTCGTACAGGTCGTCCATGATCCGCTGGGCTTCCTTCGCGGCGACCATCGAACGGACGGCGACCCAGCCCTCGTGGTGCAGCGGGGAGACGGTCGGCGACTCGAGGCCCGGGTGAGGGCCACTGCGCGCTCCAGGTGCTCGACGCGGCAGTCGTAGTCCATCATCACGTAGCTGCGGGCGACCAGGACGCCCTGCAGCCTGCGCAGGAACTGCTGCACCTTGGGGTCGTCCTGGGACGCGCCGGTACGCCGGATGACCACGGCCTCCGACTTCATGATCGGCTCGCCGATGACTTCGAGTCCGGCGTTGCGCAGGCTGGTGCCCGTCTCGACGACATCGGCGATCACCTGGGCGACGCCGAGCTCGATCGCGGTCTCCACGGCTCCGTCGAGGTGGACCACTGAGGCGTTCACACCCTCGTCGGCGAGGTGCTTGGCGACGATGCCCTCGTAGGAGGTGGCGATCGTCATACCGCCGAAGTCCTGCGGTCCCTGCGCTGTGCCGGGCTTGGTGGCGTAGCGGAAGGTGGAACGGGCGAAGCCGAGCTGGAGGATCTCCTCGGACTCGGCGCCGGAGTCCAGCAGCAGATCGCGGCCGGTCACGCCGATGTCGAGCCGGCCCGAGCTGACGTAGATCGCGATGTCCCGCGGCCGGAGGTAGAAGAACTCGACCTCGTTCACGGGGTCGACGAGTACGAGCTCCTGGACTCCTTGCGCTGCTGGTAGCCGGCCTCATGGAGCATCGCCATCGCAGGCCCGGAGAGTGAACCCTTGTTGGGGACAGCGATGCGCAGCATGAGGGCGTGGTTCCTTTGTGCGAAGGGGTTTTCCGGAGACGTGCAGAAAACTGGGCGGGGAGCGTGCTCAGAGGTGGGCGTAGACGTCGTCGAGGGAGATTCCGCGGGCGACCATCATCACCTGAACGTGGTACAGCAGCTGCGAGATCTCCTCGGCGGCGGCCTCCTTGCCCTCGTACTCGGCAGCCATCCAGACCTCGGCGGCCTCCTCGACGACCTTCTTGCCGATGGCATGTACGCCCTTGTCCACCAGTTCGGCGGTGCGGGAGGTGGAGGGTCGCCGTTGGCGGCCTTGAGCTGGAGCTCGGTGAAGAGCTCTTCGAAGGTTTTGTTCGCCATGATGGTCCTTAGAATACGGGGTCCCGGAGGCCGTCTCAGCGCCAGGGTTCGCTGACGGTGCGCAGCGTGGCCGCGGTGGCGACTGCGGCGGTGACCGCCTCGTGGCCCTTGTCCTCGCTGGAGCCCTCCAGCCCGGCCCGCTCCAGAGCCTGTTCCTCGGTGTCACAGGTCAGGACGCCGAAGCCCACGGGGACCCCGGTGTCCACGCTGACCTGGGTGAGCCCGGTGGTGACGCCCTGGGAGACGTATTCGAAGTGCGGGTACCGCCGCGGATGATCACTCCGAGGGCGACGATGGCGTCGTATCCGCGTCCCGCCAGGACCTTGGCGACCACCGGGAGCTCGAAGCTGCCCGGAACCCTGAGCAGGGTCGGCTCGTCGATGCCCAGGTCGTGCAGGGCGCGCAGGGCGCCGTCGACGAGTCCGTCCATGACCTTCTCGTGCCACTGGGCCGCGATCACAGCCACCCGCAGGTCACCGCAGTTGCGTACGGACAGTTCGGTGCGCCCTTGCCGCTCATGTCTCTCCTACCGTTGGTGTCTGTGCTTACTGATTGCCGCAGGTCGACGCGGGGTGGCGTCGAGCCAGGGCAGGTCGTGCCCCATGCGGTCCCGCTTGGTGCGCAGATAGCGCAGGTTGTGCTCGCCTGCCTGTACGGGCATCGGTTCACGGCCGGTGATCCCGAGCCCGTGCCGTACGAGCGCGGCGGTCTTGTCGGGGTTGTTGGTCATCAGCCGGAGCGTGCGGACCCCGAGATCATCGAGGATCTGGGCGCCTGCCGCGTAATCCCGGGCGTCGGCGGGCAGGCCGAGCTCGAGGTTGGCGTCGAGCGTGTCGGCGCCCCGCTCCTGGAGTTCGTACGCACGCAGCTTGGACAGCAGCCCTATGCCACGGCCCTCGTGGCCGCGCAGATAGACGACGACGCCGCGGCCCTCCTCGGTGATGCGTTCCATGGAGGTGTGCAGCTGCGGTCCGCAGTCGCAGCGCTGGGACTGGAAGATGTCGCCGGTCAGGCATTCGGAGTGGATCCGGACCAGGACGTCCCTGCCGTCGCCGATGTCGCCGTGCACGAGGGCGACATGCTCGACGCCGTCGACGGTGGAGCGGTAGCCGTACGCGGCGAAGCGGCCGAACGTGGTCGGCAGCCGCACCTCGGCCTCGCGTCGCACGGTCGGCTCGCTGCTGCGGCGGTAGGCGATCAGATCCTCGATGGAGATGATCGTGAGCCCGTACTTGCGCGCGAACGGGACGAGCTCGGGCAGCCGCAGCATCACCCGTCCTCGCCGGCGATCTCGACGATGGCGCCCGCGGGCCTCAGCCCGGCGAGCCTGGCCAGGTCGACGGCAGCCTCGGTGTGACCGTTGCGGACGAGGACGCCGCCGGTGCGTGCACGGAGCGGGAAGATGTGGCCGGGGCGGACGAAGTCATCGGGGCCCGCCTCACCACCGGCCAGCATCCGAAGCGTGGTGGCCCGGTCGGCGGCGGAGATACCGGTGGTCACTCCATGGGTGGCCGAGGCGTCCACGGAGACCGTGAAGGCGGTCTTCATCGACTCGGTGTTGTGATCGACCATCTGAGGGAGTGCGAGCCGTTCCAGCTCCTCGTTCTCCATGGGCGCGCAGATCAGGCCGCGGCACTCACTCATCATGAAGGCGACGATCTCGGGAGTCGCCTTCTCGGCGGCGATGACGAGGTCGCCCTCGTTCTCCCGGTCCTCGTCGTCGACGACCACGACGGGACGTCCGGCGGCGATGTCAGCGATCGCCTGCTCGACGGGGTCCAGGGACAGGTCCCCGATGGTTTCGTGCTCCCGGTGCAACCAGGTGGGCTGGGCAGTCATACCGTGGCTCCTTCCAGAGCAGGTGTCCGCGTACGCAGCCACCAGTCGCGCATGCCCCACAGGACGAGGGCCCCGTAGACGAGGTAGATGAGACCGGAGAAGGCCAGTCCGCTGTGGAAATTGAGCGGCACCCGACGAGGTCCACGAGCAGCCACGCGAACCAGAACTCGACCATGCCGCGGGCCTGGGCGATCATCGCCATGAGCGTGCCGGCGAAGATGTACGCATCCGCCCACGGGCTCCAGGAGAGCGAGGGGAAGGCGGTGAACAGGCCGCCGACCGCGAGGGTGCCGACCACTGCGCCGCCCGCCAGAAAGGCGCGCTCGCGCCAGGTGGCGAACCGTACGGCGATGGAGCCGTCCTGCGCCTTCTGCCTGCCACGCGTCCACTGCTGCCAGCCCCAGACGGCGACGGCGACGACTATCACCTGCTTGCCGACGCTGCCGGCCTGCTGGACGGAGACATTGGCCGCGATCAGGACGGCGCCGGACAGGAGCTGGGCGGGCCAGGTCCACACCGAGCGGAGCCAGCCCAGGGCCAGTGCCAGCAGACCGATCGTGTTGCCGATCATGTCCGACCAGATGATGTGCTGGCCGAAGGCGGTGAACGCCTCCGAGTTCAGCCATTCCAGCCCGTTCATGCGGCCGGCTCCCCGGCTCCGGGCACCGCTGCCGCCGAGCAGCCGCTCGACGTACTTCGCGATGACGTCCACCTCGAGGTTGACCGGGTCGCCGGGCTCCTTGATGCCGAGCGTGGTCAGCGCGAGAGTGGTGGGGATGAGGCTGATGGTGAAGTAGTCCGGCCCGGCATCGACGACGGTCAGACTCACACCGTCCACGGTGATCGAGCCCTTCTCCACCACATAGCGGGTCAGGTCCGCGGGCAGCGAGACCTTCACGATCTCCCAGTTCTCGGAGACCTTTCGGTCGATGATGTGGCCCGTGCCGTCGACGTGGCCCTGGACGATGTGTCCGCCTAGCCTGCCGCCGAGGGCCATCGGGCGCTCCAGGTTGACCCGGGATCCGATGGCCAGCGCACCGAGGCTGGAGCGGTCGAGGGTCTCGGCCATCACATCGGCGGTGAAGTCGTGCTCACCGAGGTCCACGACGGTGAGGCAGACTCCGTTGACGGCGATGGAGTCACCGTGCTTGGCGCCTTCGGTGACGGCGGGACCGCGCAGTCGGAAGCGGGACGCGTCGCCGAGCTTCGACGGCGGTGACCTCACCCAGTTCTTCGACAATTCCGGTGAACACTTCAGTTTCCCTTCCGAGCAGGGGTGGGGACGGCGGTGATGCGCAGATCGGGGCCGAAGCGCACGGTCTCGGTCACATCGAGGCGCAACGCCCGGGAGATGGTGGTGATTCCTGCGTCGGCGAGAGCTGCGGGCCCGCGCCGAGCAGGACCGGGGCGAGATAGCCGACGACTGTGTCGACGGCTCCCGCGGCGACGAAGGAGCCGGCCAGGACCGGCCCGCCTTCCAGGAGTACGGAGCGGACGCCGCGCCCGTGCAGGGCGGCCAGCAGGGCATCGATGTCCAGACCGCGGACGCCGGCGGCGCGCGGCAGCCGGAGCACGGCCCCAGCGGGCAGGTGCGCGGTGTCCGCGTCCTCGGCGACCGCGATCAGCGTGGGCGCGGTGTCGTCCAGGACCCGGGCGCCGGGCCGGACGGCGGTGGCCCCGTGTCGACGACCACGCGCAGCGGCTGGCGGGCGCCCTCGATGCCGCGTACCCCAGCTGAGGGTCGTCGGCGCGAGCGGTGCCGGAGCCGACGACAACGGCGTCGGCCTCGGCGCGCAGCCGGTGGACGTCCGCGCGGGACTCCGCGGAGGTGATCCAGCGGCTGGTGGAGTCGGCGGCCGCGATCCGGCCGTCCAGGCTCGCCGCGTACTTCCACAGGACATACGGGCGGCCCAGGCGCACCGAGGTCAGCCAGGCGATGTTGCCCGCCTCGGCCTGGTCGGCCAGGAGGCCCTGTTCCACCTGGATCCCGGCTGCGCGCAGGGTGTCGGCACCGCCGGTGGCCTGCGGGTTCGGGTCGCCGACGGCGTACACCACTCGCTGGACACCGGCCGCCGCGAGCGCCTGGGCGCAGGGGCCGGTACGTCCGGTGTGGTTACAGGGTTCGAGGGTGACGTAGGCGGTGCCGCCCCGGTGTTTCCGCCCGCCGCGCGCAGCGCGTGGATCTCGGCGTGCGGCTCACCAGCGCGCTGGTGGAAGCCTTCTCCGGCGGGCCGGCCTTCGGCGTCGAGGATGACGCACCCGACGACCGGGTTGGGGCTGGTGGAGCCGAGTCCGCGGGCTGCGAGCGTGATCGCTCGCCGCATGGCGTTGATGTCGGCGGTGGCCACCGGGTCCTCCTGCCTCTTCGGGCACGGACTCCGGGGCCTGTCGATGACGACAGATGAAACGAGACGCAACAGGGGACGCCGAAACTGAACCCGCAGACATGGATGCGGCTCTCCCGGAATCCGGAATGCATCCGCCTACGGCGGCATACCTGTGACGGCCCGCCGCGCACTGCCTCCCATCCGGACTTTAACCGTCGGTCCAGGAATCTCACCTGGTCAACCGGCCACTGGATGCGGACGGGTCGCGGACTATAACCGCCGGTTCGGAATTGCACCGACCCCGGAGTGCGCTGCTACTGGTACACAAACAGTCTGCCACGCCCGCCCGTCGGCCATGCAGGTGCCATCTGTGGGTGGCTCACAGAACTGCCCGCCGGACGCCGCGGCTCGCGGCCGCCCCTACCGGCACCGGCATTCAACCCCCGCGGTGAACAGGGCGTCCTGCGCGGCCTCGCGCGCGGCGAGCAGCGCACCGTGCAGAACCGCGGTGCCGCCCAGCGCACCGGCCCTGACCTCCGTACGCAGCGGCGACATCCGGGCCAGCCGTTCCTCGACCCGGCCGGCGAGCGCATCACCGCCCGCGCGCCCCACCTCGCCGGCCAGCACCACACAGCCCGGGTCGAGCACCGAGACGACCGCGGCGGCGCCGAGAACCACCCGGTCGGCGAGGGCGTCCAGGAACGCCGAGCCCCGGGCGCCGGCGGTCAGCGCGGCACGAACCGCGAACGCGGCGGCCGGGTCCTGCCCGTGGTCTCCGTCCGGCCCGGCCCCGCGCTCCCCGATGCCGTGAGCGGCAGCCAGTTCGCACACCGCGGCGGACCCCACCAGGAGTGGAATCCGCCGTCACAGCTGACCGCCGACGGCAGTCCGGCGGTGCCCGGCACCGGCAGGAAGCCGATCTCGCCCGCTCCGCCGGAGGTGCCGCGGCGCAGCTTTCCGTCCAGCATGAGGGCGGCGCCGATACCGTGGCCGAGCCAGAGCAGGATGAAGGTGTCCCGGTCGCTGGCGGCCCCGGTGCGGTGTTCGGCGACGGCGGCCAGATTGGTCTCGTTCTCCACCAGGACCGTCCCCGGCAGCCGCCGCTGGAGCACTGCGACCAGGCTCCGGTGCCAGCTCGGCAGCCCGGTGGTGTCGCGGAGCTCTCCCGAGACGGGGTCGATCAGGCCGGGGCGCCGATGCCGACGCTGTGCAGCGGGGCCGTTCCCGCTCTGCGTGCGGTGCGTTCCAGCAGTGCCACCGCCTGCTCGACGGCCTCCTCCGTGCCGGCCCCGCTGCCGATCGGCAAGGTGGCATCGGCGAGCGTGACGCCCACCAGATCGGCAACGATCACCGCGACGCTGTCGGTACGCACATCAAGGGCGGCCAGATGGGCCCGGTCGGCCACGATCCCGTACAACCGGGCGTTGGGGCCGCGGCGTTCGGCGCCGGTCTCGCCGACGACCCGGATCAGCCCCGCACCCTGCAGCCGCTCCGCCAGGTCGGCGACCGTGGGACGGGAGAGTCCGGTCAGGGACTTGAGCTGCGTGGCCGTCAACGGGCCCTCCTGCTGCAGGAGTCGCAGGGCGAGCCGGTCGTTGATGGCCCGTGCGGTGCTCGGGGATGCGGGCATGCCGGGATCCTTCCAGATCACTGCCGTCGGCTCCGCATCGGCTGCTTGTACCGGCTATTTATCAGGCAGGGTTCCTGATAGTTTACGCCCCGCATCGCGGACACGGCCGCCGGACCAGCCGGCAGGCCCGAGGTCCCAGGGGAGGGCACGGCGAATGACGGACTCCAGGAACACCGCCTTCGGCACCGCGCAGGTGAAAACGGCCAGATACGCGGTGGCCGCGGTCTTCACCGTGCACGGAGCGGTCACAGGCAGCTTCGCCACCCGGGTGCCCTGGATCCAGGAGCACGCCTCGCTGAGCGCGGGCCAGCTCGGCCTCGCCCTGGCCTTCCCCGCCATCGGTGCCTCGCTCACGATGCCGCTGGCCGGCCGGATAAGCCACCGCTTCGGCGCCAGGACGGCGCTGCGCGGTCTGCTGACCCTGTGGACGCTGGCACTGGTCCTGCCGGCCATGGCCCCGAATCTGCTGACGCTCTGCGTGGCTCTGTTCGTATACGGGGCGACGGCCGGGATGTCGGACGTGGCCATGAACGCGCTCGGCGTCGAGGTGGAGAACCGCCTCAACAAGTCGATCATGTCCGGCCTGCACGGGATGTGGAGCGTAGGCGCCCTGATCGGCTCGGCCGCGGGCACCGTCGCCGCCCATATCGGCGCCGACGCCCGGCTGCACCACACCATTGCCGCGTCGGTCCTCACTCTGCTCGGCCTGATCGCCTGCCGGCAGGTGCTTGATCTGCGCAGTGAGCCGGACGAGGCGCCGCCGCCGCGCTTCACCCTGCCGCCGAAGTCGGCGCTGATCATCGGCGCCGTGGGCTTCTGCGCGGTATTCGCGGAGGGCGCCAGCCTGGACTGGTCGGCGGTGTACCTCAAGGAGATCATGGGCAGTTCCGCCGGACTGGCGGCGGCCTCGACGACGGCGTTCGCGCTGACGATGGCGGTGGCGAGGATCGCCGGCGACAGAATCGTCGACCGCTTCGGCGCGGTCAGGACGGTGCGGGTCGGCGGTGTGCTGGCGACCGTGGGCGGGCTGCTCGTGGTCCTGGCACCGAACACGGCGACAGCGCTGTCCGGCTTCGGGCTGCTCGGTCTCGGTGTTGCGGTCGTCGTCCCGCTGGCCTTCGCCGCGGCCGGACGGAGCGGGCCGAACCCGAGCCAGGCCATCGCCGGCGTCGCCACCATCACCTACACCTCGGGGCTCATCGCCCCGTCGGCGATCGGCTCACTGGCCGAGGCGACCTCGCTGATCGTCTCGTTCGGTCTGGTGACAGTGCTGGCGTTCGGCCTGGTGCTCGGTGCCGGGTGCTGCGTTCGGCCGACCGCAAGGTCGCGAACGGCGGCATGCCCGGACCGGCTCCCGCTGCGGCTGAGACCCGGACCGGCGGCGGGAGCCGTCCAGGACCCGACTAGCATGACCCTGATCTTTTCCGCGGGTCGACGACATCCCGCACACCTCATCAGGGAGCGACCATGGGCCTCGGCGTGCGCTGGACCTTGCACGGCGACGGAAGTCCCCGGCTCCGGGGCGGTGGTACGACCCGACGAACGCCTCACCTGGCCCCGTACGTTCGGCCTCGGCGCTCAGCATGTGGTCGCCATGTTCGGTGCCTCGTTCGTCGCGCCCGTCCTGATGGGCCTGGATCCGAACCTCGCCATCATGATGTCCGGTGTCGCGACCGCCATCTTCCTACTGGCGACACGAGGGCAGGTGCCCAGCTATCTGGGCTGTTCCCTGTCCTTCGTCGGCGTCGCCGCCACGATCCGGGCCAGTGGCGGCAGCAGCGCCACCATCACCGGAGCGGTCCTGGTGGTCGGCGCGGTGCTGTTTCTGGCAGGACTCGCGGTCCGGCGGTTCGGGGCGCGGATCATTCACGCGGCGATGCCGCCGGTGGTGACCGGCGCGGTCGTCATGCTGATCGGCTTCAATCTCGCACCGGTCACCGCATCGACGTACTGGCCCCAGGACCAGTGGACGGCGCTCCTGGTGATGCTGTTCACCGGACTGGCCGTGGTCTGTCTGCGCGGGTTCCTCTCCCGTATCGCGATCTTCCTCGGGCTGGTCTTCGGCTATGCCCTGTCCTGGATGCTCGACCTGGTCTTCGGAAGATCCACTCCCGCAGGGGCGCCGAGTCCGTCGACCACTGGCGCCTGGACCTGTCGGGCGTCTCCCAGGCCGACTGGATCGGCCTGCCTTCCTTCCACGCACCGAGCTTCGAATGGTCCGCGATCCTGGTCGCGCTGCCCGTCGTGATCGCGCTCGTCGCCGAGAACGCGGGGCATGTGAAGGCCGTCGGCGAGATGACCGGCGATTCGCTCGACGACAAGCTGGGCACCGCGATCGCCGCCGACGGCGCCGCGTCGATGCTGTCCACCGCCGTGGGCGGCCCGCCCAACACCACGTACTCCGAGAACATCGGCGTGATGGCGGCCACCAGGGTCTACTCGACGGCCGCGTACTGGGCCGCCGCCTGCTTCGCCCTGCTCTTCGGCCTCTGCCCCAGTTCGGTGCCGTCGTGGCCGCGATCCCCGGCGGCGTCCTCGGCGGCATCACTGTGATCCTTTACGGCATGATCGGCCTGCTGGGCGCCCAGATCTGGACCAATGCCAAGGTCGATCTGCGCAATCCGCTGAATCTCGTACCGGCAGCCGCGGGCATCATCATCGGCGTCGGCGGGGTCAGTCTCAGGTCTCCGACAACTTCGAGCTGAGCGGCATCGCCCTCGGCACCATCGTCGTGATCACCGGCTATCACGTGCTGAGGGCGTTCGCCCCGGCCCACCTCAAGACCGAGGAGCCCCTGCTGGACTCGGGTACGTCCGCGTACGACGAGAAGGCACCTGCCGACAAGCCCTGACTGCGGGCCGTTGTCCGAATCGCATGACACCGGGCGGCATGCCTCCGGTCCCCGGCCGCGATCCCGCGTTGCGCGCGTGCACCCGACACTCCGGTTCCGCTCCCCGGCACCGGATGTTCGCCCGTTCCGATGAACCCCGGGCCGGTCGGCTCCAGGCGGGGCCTACGGCTGGGACCCTGCCCGGATGGCAGAGTTCGAGCAGTTCGCAGAGTCGGCCGGCCCTGGTACAGCGGTGGCCGAAGCCGGCACGGTGATCGGGCGGATGCGTGCGTTCCGGTCGGACTTGCCGCCCCGCGACGGGGTCGCTGTCTTCAACCAGGCCTACCTGACGGTCACCGAGACCATCGGGGCCGGATCGGCAGCGGCGCCTTCCCCGGCCGCAGGACCGTCTCCGCACTGGATGTCCGCTTCGCCGAGCACTATCTGACCGCGGTCGAGACGGCCGAGGCGGGCGGACGGCCGCCCTGTTGCTGGCGTCCGCTGTTCCAGTACCGCAGACATCCCGGCGTACGTCCGCTGCAGTTCGCCCTGGCCGGGATCAACGCGCACATCGGCCACGATCTGGCGGTCGCCGTGGTGGACACCTGTCGTACGCTCGACTGCGCTCCAGCCGACCTGGAGCGGGAGTTCGGCCGGGTGGGCGACCTCCTCGTACTGCTGGAGGAGCAGATCCGCGAAGATCTGGTGACGGGCCCCGATCTGTTCCAGGTCGCCGATCCGCTCACGCATCTGGCGGGCGCGTGGAGCCTGGAGCGGGCCCGCGAAGCGGCGTGGTCGGCGGCGCTGGTGCTGTGGCGGCTGCGTGGACTGCCGCTGCTGGCCGAGGAGTTCAGGGAGCGGATGGATGCGGGCGTCGGCCTGGTGGGGCGTTGTCTGCTCACTCCGTGCCGCTGACCCGCCACAGCAGGCGGCCGCTCAGTCCTCCGGGAGTTCGACCGGAGCGATCTCGTCGAACACATCCCGGGGCCCGGGTTCGTCGGGTCCGTGGCTCCGCCGAACTGGGTCATCACACCCACACGGCGTTCAGCGCGGTCTGCACCGCGCCCTCGGCCCAGCCCGCCGTCCACGAGATGTCGTCGCCCGCGAGGAAGATCCCCGCTTGTCGGCAGGCAGCCGGTCCTGCATGAAGTGCGTGAACAGGCGCCGCTGGTAGCGGTAGTGCCCCGGCAGGTTGGCCTTGAACGCGCCCATGAAGTAGGGCTCGTTCTCCCAGGAGACGGTGACCGGGTTACCGATGACGTGCTTGCGGATATCGACGTTCGGATAGATCTCGCCCAGTGACTTGAGCATGACGTCCATGCGCTCGTTCGGGAGAGCGGCAGCCACTTCAGGCTGTCGTCGCACCAGGTGTAGGAGAGACAGATGACGGCCGGCTTGCCGGGCCCCTCGTCCAGGAGGTAAGTCCCCGGGTCATCCGGTCGGTGAGCGTCATCGACATGGTGTCGCGGCCGGTGATCTCGTCCTTGTCCAGCCAGAACGGCCGGTCCACCGGCACGAACAGCTGGACGACTCCATGTAGTGGGTGCGCTCCATCGCCGTCCAGTGGTCGATCGGGAAGAGCGCGTCGTCACAGGCGATCTTCGACAGCAGCAGCCAGGACTGACCGGTGAAGACCGCGGCCCGGAAGGTGCGGATGTCTCCGGCCGCGTCGGTGACCGTGATCCGGTTCCCGGCGGTACGGTCCAGCCGGGTCACGGCCGGGCGTGGCTCTCCGCCGTGCAACGAGGCGAGCGACGTGCCGGGGCCCAGTGGACGGTCTTCTGCGGTTCGCGGTCCCACAGGCGCAGTGGCAGTTGCTGGCTGCCGCCGACGATCCCCGGTGGTGGTCGTCGGCCTCGGTGTAGACGACCCGCAGGATCTCCAGGATGGAGTTGGGGAAGTCGGTGTCCCAGCCGCCGGTGCCGAAGCCGACCTGGCCGAAGATCTCGCGGTGCCGGAAGGACTTGAAGGCGTCGGATTCGCAGAGGAATCCGTAGAAGGTCTGGTTGTCGAGCTTCTCGACGAGCTCCGCCCAGATCTCCCGGATGCGCGGCACATCGCGCTCACGCATCGCCCGGTTCATGTCGGAGAAGTCGGCGCCCTCCTCCAGACAGGCGTTCCAGGCGTCCATCACATCGCGGTAGACCTGCGGCAGGTCGGCGATGGTCTCGGCGTAGTGCGACTCCCCTGAGGTCGACGACGGTCGAGGGGTGGCCGGGGAGAGCGGGTTCGGGAACGGCCTGGTCTCCAGGCCCACCAGGTCGATGTAGTGCTGGAGCGTGGTGGACGAGGGCGGGAAGCGCATCGCGCCCATTTCGGCCGTCAGCGACGGGTCGCAGCCCTCGAAACCGACGGTGCGCAGCCGCCCGCCGATCTGGTCCGCTTCGTAGACGACGGGCCTGAGGCCCATCTTCATCAGTTCGTAGGCGGCGATGATGCCGGAGAGCCCGCCGCCGATGACGGCCACCTCGGTGCCGTGCTCGGTGGCCGGTATCTGGCCGATCCCCGCCGGGTGGGCGAGGAAGTCGTCGTACGCGTAGGGAAAGTCCGGCCCGAACATGGTGATCGGAGGCTGCGCGTCGAGGTGCTGGACGGCGTTGGGCACCGTGGACGTCATGGGGTACGGGCCCTTGCGCGGAAAAAGCGGAACGGGGACGGAGGACTCAGAGAAGGGAGCCGTACAGACCGGGGACACGGTCCTGGAGATAGGGTTGGCGACGCGCGAGGCATTGAGGAACCCGGGATCCACGTCGCCGATGACCAGCTCCTCACCACGGCCTGCGCGCACCCGTACGGTGCCGTCGGGACCTGCCAGACAGCTCAGCCCGATGAACTCGAACTCGCCCTCCTGCCCCGTCCTGTTGACGTAGGCCACATACATCTGGCTCTCGAAGGCGCGAACCGGCACGACGTACTCCGCGACGAACTGGAAGGGTGCATCTGCGCGGTCGGCACCAGCAGAAGACCGGTGCCGGCCAGGGCGTGCGCCCGGACGTTCTCCGGGAACTCGACGTCGTAGCAGATCAGCAGGCCGATGCGGACGCCGTTCAGCTCGGCCTGTACGACGGGCTGCTCGCCCGGGGTGAACCACTCCTTCTCGAAGCAGCCGAAGAGGTGGGTCTTGCGGTAGTTGGCGAGCGATGTGCCGTCCGGTCCGATGAGCTGTGCCGAGTTGAAGATCTGCTCGCCCGCTCGCCCGGGTAGCCGTAGAGCACCGCGATCCCGTAGCGGGTGCAGATGTCGCCGACGGCCTGCGCGCCGGGACCGTCGGCGGGTTCGGCCAGCCGGGGACGTCGCCGCCGATGGCGTAGCCGGTGAGGAACATCTCCGGGCACACCAGCAGCTGGGCACCGGCCTCGGCAGCCCGCCCCGCGGCCTCGTCGAGCACCTTCGTGTTCGCCTCCACACAGCCGAGTCGTCCGGAGCTCTGGAGCAGGGCGGTGCGCAACGGCGGCATGGCTGACCTCGGGCGGTGCGGGCGGGGAGACGTATTGACCGTACGGCCTGGGATTCGGACCGGACAAGGCCCGAGTGTTGTGCATCGACCGTCGATTCGTTGCGTAGCGCACGACCGGCACGGCGATTCGTTGCGTCCCGCGTTCACGCAGGTCAGGAGGGTGATCTGGGTCTCGGTCAGCATGTACCGAGGAGCTCGCCCTGGCGCCGGAGTCCCGGGCCGTTCCTTCAGGCCGGTGCGCCCGAGGCGTACCGGCGCAGCAGCGGTGACAGCACTAGGACCGACTTGGTCCGCTCCACGTAGGGCTCGCCCGCGATGCGCTCCAGCACCTGCTCGAAGTGCCGCATATCGGCGGCGAAGACCTGCACGATCGCGTCCGCGTCCCCTGTCACGGTGGACGCCGACGCGATCTCCGGATACCGGGCGAGCCCGCGCTTGATGGCTTCGGGAGCGGTGTTGCGGCTGCAGTAGATCTCGATGAATCCTTCGGTCTGCCAGCCGAGCGCCGCCGGGTCCACCCGCACGGTGAAGCCGGTGATGGCGCCCTCGGCACGCAGCCGGTCCACGCGGCGCTTCACGGCTGGAGCGGAGAGTCCGATGAGCGCGCCGATATCGGCGTAGGAGCGCCGGGCGTCTTCGGCGAGGGCATGGACGATACGTTCGTCGAGGTCGTTCAGGCGCACCGGATCACTTTTCTGCGACGGTGGATTCGGGCGGCGGTGCCGCCCCGAAGTACACCATGGGGCGCCGGTGCCGGGCGCCCACCGCAGGTGGTGACTGGGTCAGAACGGGAACTGCGAGCGGCCGTGCTGCACCGAGATCCACTTCTGTGTGGTGAAGGCCTCGATCATGGACTCGCCGTTCAGCCGGCCGAGACCGGAGCTCTTCTCGCCGCCGAACGGGACGATGGGCTCGTCGTGGACCGTGCCGTCATTGATGTGGATCATGCCGGTGTGGATGCGCTGCCCGACCCTCACGCCGCGCTCGATGTTGCCGGTGTGCACGGCGCCGCTCAGCCCGTACGGCGTGTCGTTGGCGATCCGGACCGCTTCGTCCTCGCCGTCGAAGGGCACGAGGAGGGCCACCGGCCCGAAGATCTCCTGGTGCAGCACGGGAGAGCCGGGAGCGATCCCGGTCAGCACGGAAGGGCTCACCACATTGCCGTTGGCACGACCGTGCAGCAGCGCGGTGGCACCGGCCTCGACGGTCTGGTCGACGAGCCTGGAGATCGCCTCGGCCTGGGAGGAGTTGATCAGCGGGCCGATCTGCGTGGCGGGGTCGGCCGGGTCACCGACTCGCAGGGAGGCGACCTTGGCGACGAACTTCTCGGTGAACTCCTCCTCGACCGCACGGTCGACCAGGATCCTGTTGGCAGCCATGCAGACCTGGCCCTGGTGGATGTACCGGCTGAAGACCGCCGCGTCGACGGCGTAGTCGATGTCGGCGTCGTCGAGCACGATCAGGGCGCTGTTACCGCCGAGTTCGAGCACGGCCCGCTTGAGGTTCGTCGCGCACACCGTCGCGACGTGGCGCCCCACCTTGTCCGAGCCGGTGAAGGAGATGACCTGCGGGATGGGGTGTTCCAGGAGCGCGTCGCCGATCTCGGCGATGTCGGTGACGATGACATTCAGTAGCCCGGCGGGCAGTCCGGCATCCTCGAACACCTTGGCCAGCAGCGTCCCGCCGCAGACCGGGGTGTTCTGGTGCGGCTTGAGAACCACGGCGTTGCCGAGGGCCAGCGCGGGAGCGACCGACTTGAGCGAGAGCAGGAAGGGAAAGTTGAAGGGCTGATGACGCCCACGACGCCTACGGGCACACGGTAGACACGGTTCTCCTTGCCCTCGGTCGGCGAGGGCAGGATCTGCCCGGCGGCCGCAGCGCGAGCTGTATCGCCTCGCGCAGGAACTCCTTGGCCAGGTGCAGCTCGAAGCCGGCCTTCAGCCGGTGCCGCCCAGCTCGGCGACTATCGCCTCGCTGATCTCGGGTTCGCGCTCCTCGACTATCCGCAGCGCCTTCTCCAGCACCGTCCGGCGGGCATACGCGTTGGTGTCCGCCCACGCCTGCTGGGCCTGCTCGGCCGCACGGTAGGCCTGGTCCACCTCGTCGGCTGTGGCAACAGCGATCGATGCGAGCTTCTCACCGTTGTACGGGTTGAAGTCGATGATGTCCCAGGACCCTTCCCCGGCCTCCACTCGCCGTCGATGTACTGCTGAGCCAAGTCAGTGAAGAAGGACATGAGATCCGATCCCTTACCGCAGAGGGGGCAGCTGATTGCGGATCATATTACTTATAATTCAACAGAGTTGAACCGCGGAAATCTCCGGCGGATGACCGGAAACGTGCCCGCCCCACCGTCTGCGGCGACGCAGAAGAACGCCCCTCCCGGCACGGACTCCCGGAGGGCAACCGATCGCGCAGACCCCGCGATCAGCTCCAGCTGTCGTGCAGCGGCTTGCCCTCGGCGTAACCCGCGGCGCTCTGCACACCGGCGATCGCCTTCTCGGCGAACTCCTCGAGCGAGCCCGCACCCGCGTAGGTGCAGGAGGAGCGGACTCCCGCGATGATCGAGTCGATCAGGTCCTCGACACCGGGCCGCGTGGGGTCGAGGAACATCCGCGAGGTGGAGATGCCCTCCTCGAACAGCGCCTTGCGGGCGCGGTCGTACGAGGACTCCTCCGACGTGCGGTTCTTCACCGCACGCGCCGAGGCCATCCCGAAGGACTCCTTGTAGTAGCGGCCGTCGGCCGACTGCTGGAGGTCACCGGGCGACTCGTACGTACCGGCGAACCAGGAGCCGATCATCACATTGACGCTCCCGCGGCAAGGGCCATCGCGACATCGCGAGGATGGCGGACACCGCCGTCGGCCCAGACGTGCTTGCCATGCTTCCTGGCTTCGGCGGCGCACTCCAGAACCGCGGAGAACTGGGGCCTGCCCACGCCGGTCATCATCCGGGTGGTGCACATGGCGCCGGGGCCGACACCGACCTTGATGATGTCCGCGCCGGCCTCGATGAGGTCGCGCACGCCTTCGGCCGAGACGACGTTGCCCGCGACGATCGGGACCCGCGGGTCGAGCGCCCGTACTGCCGCGACCGCGCTGATCATGGATTCCTGATGGCCGTGTGCGGTGTCCACGACCAGGGTGTCGGCGCCCGCGTCGAGCAGCTGCTTGGCCTTGCCCGCGACGTCGCCGTTGATGCCGACGGCGGCTGCGACGCGCAGCTTGCCCGCGGCGTCGGTCGCGGGCGTAGAGCGTCGCTCGCAGCGCGGCCTTACGAGTGAGGATGCCGACGAGCCTGCCGTCCGCGTCGACCGCGGGGCGAGCTTGCGGTTGGCGCCGTCGAGCTTGTTGAACGCTTCGCGCGGATCGATGTCCGCGTCCAGCAGCACCAGGTCCTTGGACATGACCTCGGAGAGCTGGGTGAACCGGTCGACGCCGCTCAGGTCGTGCTCGGTGACGACACCGACCGGCCGCCGCCCGCCGTCGACCACGACACCGGCGCCGTGGGCGCGCTTGTGCAGCAGGGACAGGGCATCGGCGACGGTCTGGCCGGGGCCAGCACGATCGGCGTGTCGAGCACGAGGTGGCGCGTCTTGACCCAGGTGATGACCTCGGTGACGACCTCGATCGGGATGTCCTGGGGAATGACGACGAGACCGCCGCGGCGGGCGATTGTTTCAGCCATCCGGCGCCCGCGATCGCGGTCATGTTCGCGACTACGAGCGGGATGGTGGTGCCGGTGCCGTCGGGCGACGAGAGGTCCACGGCCTGCCGGGAACCGACTGCGGAGCGGCCCGGGACCATGAAGACATCGTCGTACGTGAGGTCGTACGGGACCGAGGGGAAGCTGTGTAACGACCTGTGCCGGGCTCAAGAAAACGCATAACACCCATTTATTCATACGAAACGGTGCAGGTCGTCTCCACGAAGACACAGCAAATGACCCCGCGTTCGTAACTTCCTCCAAAGAGGCCTTGCGGGGCGGGCAAGTGGAAACCTGCCTTACCCGCAGACCCTACCCGAATGGAATTCAACCATTCGTGATCACTATCCCTGGACCCGGTGACAAGTGGTCAGGTAGCTTCACATCCGCAGGCCCGGGGAACCGCAGCGCTCTTGGGGAACAGCGCCAACACCCGTCACACGTTTGACCGGAGAGGATCCAGATCCGCCTGTGGAGAGTGAACTTCCGGACATCTACTGCCCGTTCCCGCGGCGGACCAGTCCACACGTCCGGCACACCCGCGGCCACCTAGACAGCTGGACCCGCCGCACCGGTCTGGTGCACCGCGAGTCCGCGAGACGGCGCTTCGAGCAGGCCGACTTCGGTGCCTTCGTCGGCATGGTCTACCCGACGGCGAGCAGCGAGCAGCTCGACCTGGTCGCGGACTGGTTCGTCTGGCTGTTTCTCGTCGATGACCAGCTGGACGACGGGCACCTGGGCCAGAGCCCGGACCGGGTACGCGAGGTGGTGGCCCGGATGCGGGCCGTCGTCGAGGGTACGGATCCCGGCCGGCGCCCCGGCGAGGAGCTCCCCGCCGCCGTCGTCGCGCTGGCCGATCTGTGGGAACGCACGACTCCGGACGCCGCCCCCACTGGCGCACGCGATTCGCCCGCCACCTCATCACCTACCTGACGACGGCCACCACCTGGGAGGCCGGAAACCGGGCCGACGACGTGGTCCCTTCCGAGGAGATGTACATATCCAAGCGACGGCACACCGGCGCGATCCATGTCTGCATGGACCTGATTGAAATCGTCGTCGGCATCGAGGCTCCCGAGTCGGTTCACAACGACCCACGGTTCATCACGGCCCTGGAAGCCTCGTGCAACGTCGTGTGCTGGGCCAACGATGTGTACTCCTACGAGAAGGAGCAGGTGCTCGGCGAGATCCACAATCTCGTCCATCTGGTCCGCCACCACCGGGGATACGGAAAACAGAAGGCGCTCGACCACGTCTGCTCCGAGATCGCCACCGAGACGGAGCGCTTCCTCGCGGCCGAGGACGAGCTGCTCGATATGTACCCGCAGCTGGCCGGGCTCTCGTCCCCTATCTCGACGGGATGCGGAGCTGGATGCGCGGCAATCTGGACTGGTCCCGGCAGACTCCCCGCTACAACCACGCGGATGTCAGCCAGTACGCGGAGCCGGAGGAGTACCTGGAGGAGACGGTCCTCGGCGTGGCTCAGGACCGCGTGGCTCAGGACCGAACGGCCGGGGCGCGGCCGAGGGTAGCTGCGGCACGGTGTATGACGGAGGCCGGGCGCCCGTACGGCGCCCGGCCTCCGTCATACACCGGCAGGATCAGTCGTCCGGGTCGGCCCGCTCCAGCGCCGGGCGCTGTCCGGCGGCCGACTCCGTGAGCAGGAAGTCGGCGGCAGCCGTGTCCGTCACCAGACTGGTGACCAGGCCGGACCGCAGAACCGCACCGATCGCCGCCGCCTTGCGCCGGCCACCCGCGATCGCCACCACCTCGGGGATCCGGCGCAGCCGGTCCGCCTCCACGGTGATGCATCGCTCGCCCAGGTCGCGGCCGACCCGTCGGCCGTCAGAGTCGAAGAGGTGCGCGGACATCTCGGCGGCGACGCCCAGCGAGGCGTAGTGCGCCCGCTCCTCGTCCGAGAGCATGTCGTGGACGGTGGAGATACCCGGCTCCCAGGAGCCGATGGAGACCGCGGCGACCGTCACCTTGTCGAAGTACTCGAAAGCGCGGGCGATACCCGTCTGGTGACGCAGAGCGGCCGCTGTCGCGGGGTCGGGCAGCAGCATCGGCGCGTAGATGGGGTGTGCCTCACCGCCGGACACCTGGGCCGCACGCCGGACCGCCTCGACCGAACCGCGCTCCGCGGTCCCCGCGTCGTACACGCCGGTGAGCTGCACCACCGTGCACGGGGCAGCTCGTCGAGAGCCGCCGCCATATGGATGGTGGAGCGGCCCCAGGCCAGACCGAGCACATCGCCCTCGTTCACCAGTTCGCCGAGCAGATCGGCCGCGACCTCACCCAGGTTCTCCGGGTCGGGCGCGTCCTCCTGCTCCTCCGCCGGAGACTCGACGACGACCGCGTGCCGGAGCCCGTAACGGGCCCGGAGCGCATCGGAGCGCTCCGCGTCCAGCTCGGCCGGCACCCGGATCTCGATCCGTACGAGATCACGCTCGAGCGCCGTCTCCAGCACCCGCGCCACCTTGAAGCGGCTGACGCCGAACTCCTCGGCGATCTGGATCTTCGACTTGCCCTCGAGGTAGAACCGGCGCGCCATGGCCGCCGCCTGGACCAGCTCAGCGGGCCCCATCCGCATGGCCGACCGACCCGCCGAGATGCCAGACACCGCGATCTCCTCACTGCTGTTCACACGCTCGATACGCCGTTCATCCTGTCAGATCCGGCGATCCTTGATCAGGCCCGTCGGGCCGCGTTCATCTGCGCTTCGTTCAGTGGCCGCATGCCCACGGGGCTGCGGCCATGACTCCGTCCGCCTGGGAGCGCAAGGACCGCACGGCCTCGGCCGGATCCTTTGCCCCGTACACCGCCGAGCCGGCGACGAACACATCGGCACCGGCCTCCGCGCACCGCTCGATGGTGGACGCGGAGACACCGCCGTCGACCTGGAGCCACAGCTCCAGGCCGTGCTTGGAGATCAGCTCACGGGTGCGGCGGATCTTCGGCAGCATGATGTCCAGGAACGACTGGCCGCCGAAGCCCGGCTCCACCGTCATGATCAACAGCATGTCGAGCTCGGGCAGCAGATCCTCGTACGGCTCGATGGGCGTCGCGGGCTTGAGCGCCATCGAGGCACGCGCCCCTTCGCCCGGATCTCCCGCGCCAGCCTCACGGGCGCCGCCGCGGCCTCCACGTGGAAGGTCACGGAACCGGCACCCGCCTCGACGTACTGCGGAGCCCAGCGGTCCGCGTCCTCGATCATCAGGTGGCAGTCCAGCGGAGTGTCCGTGGCCTTGCTCAGCGCCTCCACGATCGGCACGCCGAGCGTCAGATTGGGCACAAAGTGGTTGTCCATGACATCGATGTGGAGCCAGTCCGCGCCTTCGACGGCCTTCGCCTCCTCGGCGAGACGCGCGAAGTCGGCGGAAAGGATGCTGGGATTGATCTGCGCCATGCACCAAGCCTGCCATGCTCGGCGCCACTTCCCGCCCAGGTGCGCCCCAAAGCCTCACGGGATCATTACGGTTCGCACATTCCCGGCCTTTTCGCCCCGTCCTCGGCCCGGTATTCAGCCGGTACGGCGCAGCAGCGCCAGATACATCGCATCCGTGCCGTGCAGATGCGGCCACAGCTGGACGTCAGGACCGTCACCCAGCGCGGGCACTCCCGGCATCAGCGGCCGGGCATCGACCCATTCGGCCAGGACGGGCGCCCGCCGCGGCCCTTGAGCACATCGTCGATGACGACGCGGGTCTCGGCGAGGTGCGGCGAGCAGGTCGCGTAGCCCACCACGCCACCGATCCGCACCGCCTTCAACGCCTCGCGCAGCAGGCCCCGTTGCAGCGGCGCGAAGCGCTCCAGGTCCTCGGCCTTGCGCCGCCAGCGGGACTCCGGACGGCGGCGCAGGGCCCCAGGCCCGAACACGGCACATCCATCAGGACCCGGTCGAAGCTGTCCGGCCGCCAGGGCGGGCGGGTCCCGTCGGCGGTGATCACCTGGTAGGGACCGGGTTGCCGGCCAGCGAGCGCTCGACGAGCCTGGCGCGGTGCGGCAGCTTCTCGGCGGCGAGCAGTGCCGCGCCCCGTCCGGCGGCGAGAGCGGCCAGCAGGGCGGCCTTGCCGCCGGGGCCCGCACAACCGTCCAGCCAGCGGGTGTCGTTGCCGTCGACGGGTGCGTTGGCAAGGGCGGCGGCGACGAGCTGGCTGCCTTCGTCCTGCACTCCCGCCCTGCCCTCCTCCACAGCGGTCAGGGCGCCGGGCTCGCCGCCCTCGGCCATCCGTACCGCATAGGGCGACCAGCGGCCGGGCAGGCCGTTGTCCTCGCCGAGTGCTGCCAGCAGCTCATCGGTGGTGGAGCGGCCGGGGCGGGCCACCAGGGTCACCTCGGGCCGTTCGTTGTCGGCTTCGAGGAGATCCTCGATCCCGGCGCGGCCACCGCCCAGCGCGTCCCAGAGAGCGGAGACGATCCACCGCGGATGGGAATGGACGACGGAGAGATGGTCCTCGGCGTCCTTTTCGTAGGCCGGGGCCACCCGCTCCACCCAGCTGTCGAGGTCGTGCGCCGATACCTTCCTCAGGACGGCGTTGACGAATTTCGCCCGTCCCTCGCCCAGTACCACCGGGCCAGCTCCACGCTGGCCGAGACGGCCGCGTGCGTGGGGATCCGGGTGCCGAGCAACTGGTGCACCCCATGTTGAGCACATCGAGCACCGGCGGGTCGACCTCGCGCAGCGGCCGGTCGATACAGGCCGCGACGATCGCGTCGTAGGTTCCCTGGCGGCGCAGCGTCCCATAGACGAGTTCGGTCGCCAGCGCCGCGTCCCTGCCGTCGAAGTCGCCCTTGGCGCGCGCCTTCTTCAGCAGCGGAGGCAGGACGAGGTTGGCGTACGCGTCGCGTTCGTCGACAGCCCTGAGCGCCTCGAAGGCCAGGAACCGGACGGGATCCTTCTGAGGGCGGCGGTGCGGCTTGGCGGGACGGCGAGGCTGCTGGTCGTTCACGTGAAAGGTGCTCCGCTGATGGTGAGGGGCGAACCCACCCAGCGTACGTCGCCGCCGAGCAACCCGTCCCGGCGGCCCGAACCGGTTCACAGGCCCAGCAGCTCGCCCGGGGCGATGCGCACCCCGCGGGCCCAGTCGGCGGCCTTCATCGGCTTCTTGCCCTGCGGCTGTACCCAGAGCAGTTGCACGGCATGCGAGCCGGTTCCCACGAGGACGTGGTTCTTGCCCACGGACAGCTCACCGGGGCCAGATCGGTGCGGTCCAGGACCGGCACGGCCTGGATCAGCTTGAGGCGCTCCCCGCGGAAGAGTGTCCAGGCGCCGGGGGCGGGGTGCAGCCTCGGATCACCCGGTCGACCCGCAGTGCCGGCGCCGTCCACTGGACCTGGGCGTCCTCGACGGTGAGCTTCGGTGCGAGGGTGACGCCGTCGGCGGGCTGAGGCGCCGCGTGCAGGGTGCCGTCCTCGATGCCGTCCATGGTGGCGGCGAGCAGCCCGGCACCGGCGAAGGCCAGCCGGGTGAGCAGATCGCCGCTGGTGTCGGTGGGCCGCACCTCCTCGGTGAGCACGCCGTACACCGGCCCGGAGTCCAGCCCTCCTCGATCAGGAAGGTCGACGCACCGGTCAGCTCGTCACCGGCCATCACCGCATGCTGCACGGGTGCGGCGCCGCGCCAGGCGGGCAGGAGTGAGAAGTGGAGATTGACCCAGCCACGGGCCGGCACGGCGAGGGCCACCTGGGCAGCAGGGCCCCGTAGGCGACGACGGGGCAGCAGTCCGGGGCGATCTCCCGCAGCCGTGCCAGGAACTCCTCGTCGCGCGGCCTGACCGGCTTGAGCACCTCGATGCCCGCCTCCTCGGCCCGCTCGGCCACCGGACTGGCGACCAGCCGGCGTCCTCGGCCTGCGGGTGCATCGGGACGGGTCACGACAGCGGCCACCTCGTGGCGGCCGGAGGCGATCAGGGCGTCCAACGCGGGGACGGCTACCTCGGGGTGCCTGCGAAGACGAGCTTCATCCGGTGGCCTCTCAAGCTGGTACGGGGCTGAGCAGCGCACCAGTCTGTGACTCCTCCGCCGGGGACGAAGCGGCTTCTCGCTCGGCTTCTCGTCCGCGGGAGCCTGTCACGACGGCCAGGTCCTGACCACTGCCCATAAGCAGAGCCAAAGGGTACTACGCCCGCCGGCCACGCCCGCCCGGCCGCTCCGGGTGCTCCGGGTGCTCCAGGGTTCGCCGGGGGCGTAGCGCGGCCGCGCGCCCCTCGTGCGTGCGTATACGCCCAGAGAGCGTGACCACATCCCCGGGTGACGCGTTGGTCAAGCTGAGATTGACCGAAGTGGGCCGCCTCAGTGCGGTCCGATCCCTTTCAACGCCGGTTCGAGAGGCTTCTTCATGGCCGACCACGCAACCCACGACGCCCAGGCGCGTGCCAGTCTGCATCTGTTGGTGCGGGATATCGAGCGGGTCCGGCGGCAGGTGGACGCGCTGCGCACCCTCACTGCGCAGCTGGGCAACGTCTACCGTCCGCGCCGCTCCGGCCCCTCCGCGGGCTTCGTCGTCTACGGCAGAGCCCCGGCTCCCACCGTCCGGCTGGCCCAGGAGCTGCGGGACAGTGTCGAGACCCTGGTCACCGCTGCGGTGGACTTCGACCGCTCACTCGGCTTCTCCTGGGACGCGGTGGGCTCGGCCCTCGGGGTCACCAAGCAGGCGGTGCACCGCCGTTACGGCGCCCGCCGGAACACCCGCAGCCGGGGCGGCCGAGGCCGCAGCCGAGACCCCGGCGTCACGCCCCGTACCCCTGCCTCCCGGGTCCGCACCCGCACTGCCCGCGGTGCCCGCCGCACGTTCTATGCCGCCGCAGCCCTCGCAGCCGACGCCGGAGCGCCCCCGCTGCGTGAGGAGCTGCGCCCGGCGCCTTCCCGGCCCGCGCAACGGCTGACGCCGCCGCCCTCTCCTGCCCCTCCGTGCCTGTCACACGGTGGGGCAGCCGCATGGCGCGCATCTGCCTCACCGGTGCGTCCCGCGTCAGCCGATGTCCGGCGGGTCGATTCTGATCCGCACCGGGTCCGCGCCGCCCGGGACATCCGGCCGCCTGCGCCGCCTTCAGCGCCGCTGCCAAGGCCGCCCCATGCCCCGATGGCACCCGGATCAGCACCCGCTCCCAGGTCTCACCCGGCGGCGCGTCCCAGGGTCTGCGGGGCCTGCCCGGCTCCGCTCCCGGCACTGGCACCGGGCCGAGCACCTGTGCCTGGGCCGGCAGCTCGGCGGCGGCGAGGTACGCGGCGAGCGCCTCCGGCGAGCCGGTGACCGAAGCCATCCGGGACACCGGCGGAAAGCCGAGCTCGGCCCGCTCCGCCAGCTCGCGCCGCGCGTGCCCCACCGGGTCCCAGCGCACCAGAGCCTGGACGGGCCGCAGGGTCGGCTCGGCGACGACCACCACCGTGCCGCCCTCCGGACGGCCCCGGACCAGCGAGGCGGCGGCCGTCCAGCGGCGCAGCGCCTCCTCCCCGCACGCAGATCGGGCCGCCCGACCATCGCCCAGCCGTCCAGCAGCAAGGCAGCCGCGTAGCCGCCCTCGGCTACCGGCTCGGCGCCAGGTGTGCTGACCACCAGCGCGGGCACATCAGGCACCGAGTCCAGCACATGGTCACGCCCGGACGTCCGTACCGGCACAGCGGGAAACGCCCGGCCCAGCTCCTCGGCCGTCCGGCGTGCGCCGACGATCCGGGCGCGCAGCCGGGCGGAGCCACAGGCGGGACAGGCCCAGGCGGTCTCGGGCCGCCCGCACCAGGAGCAGTTGAGATCCTGCTGGTCGGGCGCCTCCAGCGGGCCCGCGCAGTGCCGGCACCTGGCGGGCTCTCGGCAGCGCTCACAGGCCAGCCTCGGCGCATATCCGCGACGTGGCACCTGGACCAGCACCGGTCCGCTGCGCAGCCCGTCCCGCACCGTCTGCCAGGCCAGGCTCGGCAGCCGCGCAGTCCGCGCGGCCCCGTCCCGCGCAAGCTCCCCGTCGCCGACGGTACGAACGAGGGCGCCGCGATCCGCAGCTGCTCCCGGTCCGGGCGCAGCGGCAGCGCCCAGCCGCTCTCGACCAGCTGGGCGGCCTCCACGGTGCAGTTGGTCCCGCCCAGCAGGAACGCACACCGTCCGTGCGCCGCCCGCAGCTCCAGGACTTCGCGGACATGGGGAAGGGTGCGTTGTCATCGCTGTGGCTGGAGTCCCCGTCGTCCCAGACGGCCACCAGACCCAGATCCGCGACCGGAGCGAACATCGCGGCCCTGGTCCCGACCACCGCGCGTACCGAACCGCGCCGCACGGCGAGCCACTCGCGATACCGCTTCTCGGGGCCTGAGTCCGCGGTCAGCAGAGCGTGGCGCCCTTCCCGAGCAGAACGGTGAGAGCCGCGTCCACGCGCCCCGCCGCCCGCCCGTCCGGTACGACCACGAGGGCGCCCCGCCCGATGCGAGCGTCGCCGCGACGGCCCCGGCGATCTCCTGGGGCCAGTGCGGCCCCGGCAGTGCGGTCCATACGGCTCTGGGTGCACCGCCCTCGGCCAGCGCCCGCAGGAACGCGGGCCCCTGCTCGTACCGCTCCCAGCTCCCGGCGGGCGGGGCCGGGGCGGTGGCAGCGGATCGGGCGACGGCTGGACTCGGCCCTCCCGTTCCTGGGCGGCACGGCGAGCTGCAGTACGTCGGCCAGGCTGCCCGCATAGCGGTCTGCGACGGCCCGCGAGAGGGTGAGCAGCTCGGACCCGAGCACCGGCTCCGGCGAGACGACATAGGCGAGTGCGGCCAACGCCCCTGATAGTCCGACTCGGCAAGCCGCTCGATGAGGAATCCGTCGATCAGGCCGCCGCCCTCACGCCGCCCGCCAAGGACGTTGCGCCCCCGGCGCCGAATCTCACCCGCACCCGGACCCCGGGCTGTGCGTCCGCGTCGAGCTCTTCGGGCACGGCGTAGTCGAAGTACTGGTCGAGATGGAGCACGCCCTTGTTCACCAGCACTCTGGCGACCGGAAGCTCCTTGGCCAGCGCGGCACCCGCCAGGTCCGGGGCTTCGCCCGCGGGACCTTGGCGTTGCGCACCGTTTCCCGGATGAGCGCAAGCTGCTCCGGAGCCCCGGCGCCGGGGTCGGCGGATTGCTCGTCGTCGCTGCTCACAGCCAAATTCATACCAGACACCACTGACACCGGCTCCGGACCGGGGCGATCCAGGAGGCACACGCCGGGGCCCGGACACCGTCGACGGTGTCCGGGCCCCGGCGGACGGGCTGAGGGGACCGGGCTACAGCCCGGCCGCCTTGCGCAGTGCGTCCACGCGGTCGGTGCGCTCCCAGGTGAAGTCGGGGAGCTCGCGGCCGAAGTGGCCGTACGCAGCGGTCTGAGCGTAGATCGGGCGGAGCAGGTCGAGGTCACGGATGATCGCGGCCGGGCGGAGGTCGAAGACCTCGCCGATCGCGTGCTCGATCTTCTCCGTGTCGATCACGGCGGTGCCGAAGGTCTCCACGAACAGCCCCACCGGCTCGGCCTTGCCGATCGCGTAGGCGACCTGGACCTCGCAGCGGGCCGCGAGCCCGGCCGCGACGACGTTCTTCGCGACCCAGCGCATCGCGTACGCCGCCGAGCGGTCGACCTTGGAGGGTCCTTGCCGGAGAAGGCCCGCCGCCGTGGCGGGCCATGCCGCCGTACGTGTCGATGATGATCTTGCGGCCGGTCAGGCCGGCGTCGCCCATCGGGCCGCCGATCTCGAACCGCCCGGTCGGGTTCACCAGGAGGCGGTAGCCCTCGGTGTCCAGCTTGATGCCGTCCTCGATGAGCTGCCCCAGCACGTGCTCCACGACGAACTCGCGGATGTCGGGTGCCAGGAGCGAGTCCAGGTCGATGTCGGAGGCGTGCTGGGAGGAGACGACGACCGTGTCGAGGCGGACGGCCTTGTCGCCGTCGTACTCGATGGTGACCTGAGTCTTGCCGTCGGGGCGCAGGTAGGGATGGTCCCGTTCTTGCGGACCTCGGACAGCCGGCGCGAGAGCCGGTGCGCCAGGTGGATCGGGAGCGGCATCAGCTCGGGCGTCTCGTCGCAGGCGTAACCGAACATCAGGCCCTGGTCGCCCGCGCCCTGCTTGTCGAGCTCGTCCTCGTCGCCCTCGACGCGCTTCTCGTACGCGGTGTCGACGCCCTGGGCGATGTCCGGGGACTGTGCACCGATCGACACCGAGACTCCACAGGAGGCTCCGTCGAAGCCCTTCTTGGAGGAGTCGTAGCCGATCTCCAGCACCTTGTTGCGTACGAGGTTGGGAATGTCGGCGTAGGCCTTGGTCGTGACCTCACCCGCGACGTGCACCAGCCCTGTGGTGATCAAGGTCTCGACCGCGACGCGCGAGGTGGGGTCCGCGCGCAGGAGCGCATCGAGAATCGTGTCGCTGATCTGGTCAGCGATCTTGTCGGGGTGACCCTCGGTTACAGATTCCGAGGTGAAGAGACGGCGGGACACATCGCTCCCTGGGGTTGCAGCGGCTGCTGGCTGATCATTGGTGGACCACCGGGAGCTGCGCCCGGCACGTCCGTCGACCAGTTTATCGGTCGCTTCCGTCAGTTGGGTCACGCGTCTCGCCCCTTGGGAGCTTTGTGACCTGCGACACTGGTGATACCGGTACGACGATCACTCCTTCCGGGTGGCGATTGCATCCGTTTTGCCACACTTTGCACCGTCGGACCCAGCGTTTGTGAAATCTAGCCGAATCGCGCGGACACCAGGTCCCAGACTGTGTCGGCGAGCACTTCCTTCGGCCCGTAGGGTACTGCGGTCTCGCCGCCGCCGGCAGTGAGCACCACCGCCTCGTTCTCCGCGGAGCCGAAGGTCTTGCTCTCCCCACCTCGTTGACCACGAGCAGATCGCAGCCCTTGCGGCGGAGCTTTCGCGGCCGTTCGCCAGGACGTCGTCGGTCTCGGCGGCGAATCCGACGACGACCTGGTCCGGCCCGGCCCGGTCCGCGGAAACCTCGGCAAGGATGTCGGGGTTGCGGACCAGAGCGATCGGCGGCTGCTCCTGGCCGTCCTTCTTCTTGATCTTGCCCGTGGCGTACTCGGCGGGCCGGAAGTCGGCGACCGCCGCCGCCATCACCACCACATCGGCCCCGGCAGCCGCTTTCAGCACGGCGTCGCGCAGCTGTACCGCGGTCCCGACACGCAGGACATCGGCGCCCGCGGGTCGGGCAGCGCGGTGTTCGCCTCGATCAGGGTGACCCGGGCGCCACGGGCCACGGCGGTACGCGCCAGCGCGTACCCTGCTTTCCGGAGGACCGGTTACCGAGGTAACGGACGGGGTCGAGAGGCTCACGGGTGCCGCCGGCGCTGATGACCACATGGCGGCCCACCAGGTCGGGGCGGTGGCGCCCTGGCCAGGACACGGCGGCAGACCTCGAAGATCTCCCCGGATCCGGCAGCCTGCCCTTGCCCGTGTCGACGCCGGTGAGCCGGCCCACCGCGGGCTCGATGACGACGGCACCGCGGCGGCGCAGGGTGGCGACGTTCTCCTGGGTGGCGGGGTGTTCCCACATCTCGGTGTGCATGGCGGGCGCGAAGACGACCGGACAGCGAGCGGTGAGCAGGGTGTTGGTGAGGAGATCGTCGGCGAGGCCGTGGGCGGCCCTGGCCAGCATGTCGGCGGTGGCTGGAGCGACCACGACGAGGTCGGCGGCCTGACCGGTCCGCACATGCGGCACCTCGTGGACGTCGTCCCAGACCTCGGTCAACACGGGTGCCCGGAGAGCGCGGACCAGGTGGCCGCCCCACGAAGTTCAGCGACGCCGCGGTGGGCACGACCCGTACGTCATGGCCCGACTCCGTCAGCCTGCGCAGCAGCTCGCACGCCTTGTAGGCGGCGATTCCGCCGCTGACCCCAGGACGACCTTCGGCTTGTCCACTGCGTCTCCCCGCACTCGTGTCTGCGCACACTCGGCCGCGCACGGCTCGATGCCGTACGACTCATGTGCTGATCCATGCTGCCTCACCGCGCCGGACGGCCCCTTCGGCCCCGTCGCCGGACACCACAGGCCCGGCGGTCCTGACCGCCGGGCCTGTGGTGAAGGTGCATTCCTGCTTACTGCGCGGGGCCCTCAATGGCCTCGGAGGTCAGCAGGCCCGCGTTGATCTCGCGGAGCGCGATCGAGAGCGGCTTCTCGTGCACGTGCGTGTCGACGAGCGGACCGACGTACTCGAGGAGGCCTTCACCGAGCTGCGAGTAGTACGCATTGATCTGACGCGCGCGCTTGGCGGCGTAGATCACAAGGCTGTACTTCGAGTCGGTGGCCTCGAGGAGCTCATCAATCGGCGGGTTGATGATGCCCTCGGGCGTGGTGATGGAAGAGGACACTCTCTGCCTTCCGAAGGGATAGAGATCAAAGAGATCTTTGATCATGCTGGTTCCGCAGTAGTGATGCTCTGCGTCCGTAACGGGCCGACGTTGTCAGTCGCTGGTGCCACGGAGGCCGGAAGCCTGCAGCATCAAGGTTAGCAGCTCACGTGCCACACCCTCGACAGAGGTGTTGACAAGCGTCATATCGAACTCCGCCTCGGCTGCCAGCTCCACCTTGGCGGCGTCCAGCCTGCGTTCGATCACGTCGGGCGCTTCGGTGCCACGGCCCGTGAGGCGACGCACCAGTTCGTCCCAGCTCGGCGGAGCCAGGAAGACCAGCCGGGCCTCGGGCATCGACTGACGGACCAGCCGGGCGCCCTGGAGATCGATCTCCAGCAGTACCGGCTCGCCCGATTCCAGACGCTCGATCACCGCCCTGCGCGGAGTGCCGTAGCGGTTGCCCGCGAACTCCGCCCACTCCAGCAGCTCGCCGTTGGCGATGAGCTTGTCGAACTCCTCGTTGTCCACGAAGAAGTAGTGGACGCCGTTTCGTTCGCCGGGGCGTGGCTTACGGGTCGTGGCCGACACCGAGAGCCAGACCTCGGGGTGAACCTTGCGCATATGAGCGACGACCGTGCTCTTGCCGACCCCTGAAGGGCCGGAGAGCACGGTCAGCCGCGGACGTACGTCCGGGGTGCGGGGACGTCCCCGGGATGTTGCAGCCATGAGGCGATTATCCAGGTTCTCAGGAGTGCCTGAGACCCTCAGGCGGCGCTGCCGCCGAACTCACGCTCCAGGGATGCGATCTGGTTGGAGCCAAGACCCCGGACCCGGCGGCTCTCGGAGATGCCGAGCCGCTCCATGATCTGCTTGGCGCGGACCTTGCCCACGCCCGGCAGGGACTCGAGGAGAGCGGAGACCTTCATCTTGCCGATGACGTCGTTCTCCCGGCCCTGCTTGATGACCTCATGGAGGGAGGCGCCGGAGTGCTTGAGTCGATTCTTGACCTCGGCCCGCTCCCGGCGAGCCGCGGCGGCCTTTCGAGCGCGGCAGCGCGCTGTTCAGGGTAAGGGGCGGAAGAGCCACGCCTACGTCACCTCGGATGTCGATCTGTCGGATACGGACCCGGTGAGGAACTCGGTAAGCCCCACACCTGGTGAGCAACGAACAACCTGTGCGCGTTGGCTCTCGACGGAGACTAGCGGCCATGGCCGCCTGAGTCAGCGAGAACTGACGAAAAGTCCTGGTCAGCCTTTGCCGACCGGGATATATCCGGCATAACAGCCAGGATTTTGGTCAGGATTCCGTCAACGCGCTGTTACGTGGCATCGTCAGCTACCCGGGACGGCCGTTCGGACCTCGTCCGCGAACCGTCCGGCGGCTTCGCGCAGCCCCGAAACATCCGGCCCGTGGCGCAGCACCCCGGCTCACGCTGGGCACCACATTGCCCACCGCGGCACCGAAGACGCTCGGCAGATCGGCGGGGTCGCGCCCTGGGCCCCGATGCCGGGGCGAGCAACGGACCGTTGATCGCCAGATTCACGCCCGTGTCGCCGAGTGTGGCACCGACCACAGCGCCGACGGAGCCGAGCGGCGATGCGCCTTCGTTCTCGGCGGCCATGTGGTCGAGCATCAGCTGGGCCAGCGAGCGCCCGTCCGCCGCGGTGGCGCGCTGCACCTCGGCGCCCTCCGGGTTGGAGGTGAGGGCGAGCACGAAGACACCCGCTCCGGAGATCGCCGCAGCGTCCAGGGCCGGGCGAAGAGAGCCGAAGCCGAGGTAGGGCGAGAGGGTCACCGCGTCGGAGAACAGCGGTGAGTCCTTGTCGAGGTAGGTCGCCGCGTAGGCGCCCATCGTCGATCCGATGTCGCCGCGCTTGGCGTCCATCAGGACCAGGGCGCCGGCCGCCCGTGCCTCCTGGACCGCCTTCTCCAGAACGGCGATGCCCCGCGAGCCGAAGCGCTCGAAGAACGCGGACTGCGGCTTGAGCACGGCGACGCGGTCGGCCAGGGCCTCGACGACCGTACGTGTGAAGCGTTCCAGCCCCGCGATGTCGTCGTTCAGGCCCCAGGAGGCCAGGAGTGAGGCATGCGGGTCGATGCCGACGCAGAGGGGCCCGCGAGTGTCCATGGCTTGGCGCAGGCGTGCGCCGAAGGGTTCCGGTGTCACCGTGTGACCTTCCGGTCTCGGCGCCGACGGCCTCGGCGAGGTGGCGTACGGGGAGGCGGCCAGGCGCGCGGCCAGGCCCTTGTGGATCGCCCGTGCGTAGAAGGGACCTTCGTAGATGAAGGCGCTGTAACCCTGCACGAGCGTCGCACCCGCGAGGATGCGCTGCCAGGCGTCCTCGGCATTCTCGATGCCCCCGACACCGATCAGGGTGATCCGGTCGCCCACGCGGGCGTACAGACGGCTCAGGACCTCCAGCGAGCGCTCCTTGACGGGCGCCCCGGAGAGTCCGCCGGCCTCCTTGACCAGCGACGGCGAGGATTTCAGGCCGAGGCCTTCGCGGGCGATGGTGGTGTTCGTGGCGATGATGCCGTCCAGGCCGAGCTCGACGGCGAGGTCGGCGACCGCGTCGACGTCCTGGTCGGCGAGGTCGGGGCGATCTTGACGAGGAGGGCACCCGGCGGGCGGTGACGGTGCGGTCGGCGGCCTCGCGTACGGCGGACAGCAGCGGCCTGAGCGCCTCGGTGGCCTGGAGGTTGCGCAGACCGGGGTGTTGGGCGAGGAGACGTTGACGACGAGGTAGTCGGCGTGGGCGGCGAGCCGCTCGGTGGACTTCACGTAGTCGGCGGTGGCCTCCGCCTCCGGTACGAGCTTGGTCTTGCCGATGTTGACGCCGACCGTCGTCCGGAAGACGGGCCTGCGAGCGGCCAGGCGCTCCGCGACGGCGGCCGAGCCCTCGTTGTTGAAGCCCATCCGGTTGATCAGTGCGCGGTCCGCGACGAGGCGGAAGAGGCGCTTCTGGGGTTGCCGGGCTGCGGCTCGCCGGTGACCGTGCCGATCTCGATGTGGTCGAAACCGAGCATCGACATCCCGTCGATGGCGACCGCGTTCTTGTCGAAGCCCGCGGCGAGGCCGAACGGGCCGTGCATGCGCAGGCCGAGGGCCTCGGTGCGCAGCTCCTCGTAGCGGGTGCGAGCGCGGCGGCGACGAAGGTGCGCAGTACGGAGTGCGGGCCGCGCGGCGGATCCAGCGGAAGGCCAGGTAGTGGGCCTGCTCCGGGTCCATCCGCTTGAAGACCAGCTGGAAGAAGATTTTATACATCACTGTCCTCATGAAGAGCATGAAGAGGGGACACCGTTTCCGGTGTCCCCAGCTGGCTGCTGGGCCATTCGTTCGGATCAGGCCGGATCAGGGCAAGCCCCGCGAGCCCGGCATGATCCGAACGAAAGGCCCTCAGTCGCGGGCCGCGGTCAGACGTTCGGCGTGTTCTTGGAGTGAGCGGACGCTGACGTCGCCGTGGTTGAGTGCGTCGATGCCCTGGACCGCGGCGGCGAGGGCCTGGACCGTGGTGAGGCAGGGCACGGACCGGGCGACGGCCGCGGTGCGGATCTCGTAGCCGTCGAGACGGCCGCCGGTGCCGTAGGGGTGTTGACGATGAGGTCGACCTGCCCGTCGTGAATGAGCTGAACGATCGTCTTCTCACCGTTCGGCCCCTCCCTTCGGACTGCTTGCGCACGATCGTGGCGTTGATGCCGTTGCGCTTGAGTACCTCGGCCGTACCGGAGGTCGCCATCAGCTCGAAACCATGCGCGACGAGCTCACGGGCCGGGAAGATCATCGAGCGCTTGTCCCGGTTGGCAACGGAGATGAACGCCCGGCCCTTGGTAGGCAACGGCCCATAAGCACCGGCCTGCGACTTCGCATACGCCGTACCGAAAACGGAGTCGATACCCATCACCTCGCCGGTGGAACGCATCTCCGGGCCCAGGACCGTATCGACACCGCGGCCATGAATGTCACGAAAACGCGACCACGGCATGACAGCCTCCTTGACCGAGATCGGCGCGTCCAGCGGCAGAGTCCCACCGTCACCGGCCTTCGGCAGCAGACCCTCCACACGCAGCTCCGCGACAGTCGCACCCAATGAGATACGGGCAGCAGCCTTGGCCAGCGGGACAGCCGTAGCCTTCGAGGTGAACGGGACAGTACGTGAAGCACGCGGATTGGCCTCCAGGACATAGAGAATGTCCCCGGACAACGCGAACTGAATGTTGATCAGCCCCGGACCCCGACACCCTGGCAATGGCCTCGGTCGAGGCACGCAGCCGCTTGATATCGAACCCGCCCAGCGTGATCGGCGGCAGAGCGCACGCCGAGTCACCGGAGTGGATACCCGCCTCCTCGATATGCTCCATGACACCACCGAGGTAAAGCTCGTGGCCATCAAAGAGAGCATCGACATCGATCTCGATCGCGTCGTCCAGGAACCGGTCCACCAGGACCGGCCGGGTCGGGCTGATCTCGGTGGACTCCGCAATGTACGAGGAGAGCCGGGTCTCGTCATACACGATCTCCATACCCCGCCCGCCCAGCACATACGACGGGCGCACCAGGACCGGGTAGCCGATCTCGTCGGCGATGGCCTTGGCACCGGCGAAAGTGGTGGCGGTGCCGTGCTTGGGTGCCGGCAGCCCGGCCTCGGCCAGTACACGACCGAAAGCACCACGGTCCTCCGCGGCGTGGATCGCCTCCGGGAGGTCCCCACGATGGGCACACCGTTATCCTTCAACGCCTGGGAGAGACCGAGGGGAGTCTGGCCGCCGAGCTGGACAATGACACCGGCGACCGGACCCGCGAGGGACTCGGCATGGACGATCTCCAGCACGTCCTCCAGCGTGAGCGGCTCGAAGTACAGCCGGTCGGAAGTGTCGTAGTCGGTAGAGACGGTCTCCGGATTGCAGTTGACCATCACCGTCTCGTAACCCGCGTCGCTCAGCGCGAACGAGGCATGGACACAGGAATAGTCGAACTCGATACCCTGCCCGATCCGGTTGGGGCCCGAGCCGAGGATGATCACAGCCGGCTTGGTACGCGTCGCGACCTCGGACTCCTCGTCGTAGGAGGAGTAAAATACGGGTCTTCGCGGCGAACTCCGCGGCGCACGTGTCAACGGTCTTGTAGACCGGCCGGATACCCAGCGCGTGACGGACCTCGCGCACAACATCCTCGCGCAGACCGCGGATCTCACCGATCTGAGCGTCGGAGAACCCGTGCCGCTTGGCCTCACCGAGCAGATCGGGAACGAGCTTGTCCGCAGCGGCCAGCTCGTCCGCGATCTCCTTGATCAGGAACAACTGGTCCACGAACCAGGGGTCGATCTTCGTCGCGTCGAAGACCTCTTCCTGCGTCGCACCGGCGCGGATCGCCTGCATGACGGTGTTGATACGGCCGTCGGTCGGGCGGCCCGCTTCGGTGAGGAGTACCGCCTTGTCGCCGGGGTCGCCGGTGAAGGCGAACTGCGAGCCCTTCTTCTCCAGCGAACGCAGGGCCTTCTGCAGAGCCTCGGTAAAGTTCCGGCCGATCGCCATCGCCTCACCCACCGACTTCATGGTGGTGGTGAGGGTGGAGTCGGCGGACGGGAACTCTCGAAGGCGAAGCGCGGGGCCTTGACCACGACGTAGTCGAGCGTCGGCTCGAAGGAGGCCGGGGTCTTCTCGGTGATGTCGTTGGGGATCTCGTCGAGGGTGTAGCCGACGGCGAGCTTCGCGGCGATCTTCGCGATCGGGAAGCCGGTGGCCTTCGACGCCAGAGCCGAGGAACGGGAGACACGCGGGTTCATCTCGATCACGATGACCCGGCCGTCAACCGGGTCGATGGCGAACTGGATGTTGCAGCCACCGGTGTCAACACCGACCTCGCGGATGATCGCGATGCCGATGTCGCGCAGCCGCTGGTACTCGCGGTCGGTGAGCGTCATGGCGGGGCGACGGTAATCGAGTCGCCGGTGTGGACGCCCATCGGGTCGAAGTTCTCGATGGAGCAGACGACCACGACGTTGTCGTTCCGGTCGCGCATCAGCTCCAGTTCGTACTCCTTCCAGCCGAGGATCGACTCCTCCAGGAGCACCTCGGTGGTCGGAGAGAGCGTGAGTCCCTGGCCCGCGATCCGGCGCAGCTCCTCCTCGTCGTGCGCGAAGCCGGAGCCGGCGCCGCCCATGGTGAAGGAGGGGCGGACCACGACGGGTAGCCGCCGAGCGTGTCGACGCCCTTGATGATGTCGTCCATCGTGTGGCAGATGACCGAGCGGGCGGACTCGCCGTAGCCGATCTTGGCCTTGACGGCCCCGACGACGCCCTTGAACAGCTCGCGGTCCTCGCCCTTGTTGATCGCCTCGACGTTGGCGCCGATCAGCTCGACCCCGTACTTCTCCAGCACCCCGTTGTCGTGCATCGAGATCGCGGTGTTGAGCGCGGTCTGGCCGCCGAGGGTGGGGAGGAGCGCGTCGGGCGCTCCTTGGCGATGATCTTCTCGACGAACTCGGGGTAATCGGCTCGACGTACGTGGCGTCGGCGATCTCCGGGTCGGTCATGATCGTCGCCGGGTTGGAGTTCACCAGGATGACGCGCAGGCCCTCGGCCTTGAGTACGCGGCAGGCCTGGGTGCCGGAGTAGTCGAACTCGGCGGCCTGCCCGATGACGATCGGGCCGGAGCCGATGACCATAACGGACTGGATATCGGAGCGCTTAGGCACGCTGGCCCTCCATCAGGGAAACGAAACGGTCGAAGAGATAGGCGGCGTCATGCGGGCCGGCAGCTGCTTCGGGTGGTACTGGACGCTGAACGCGGGCCCGTCGAGGAGCTGGAGGCCCTCGACGACCTGGTCGTTCAGACAGACGTGGAAACCTCGGCGCGGCCGAACCGCGTGTCGGAGACCTTGTCCAGGGGGCGTCGACGGCGAAACCGTGGTTGTGCGCCGTGACCTCGACCTTGCCGGTCGTACGGTCCTGCACCGGCTGGTTGATGCCGCGGTGCCCATACTTCAGCTTGTACGTACCAAAACCGAGCGCACGGCCCAGGATCTGGTTGCCGAAGCAGATACCGAAGAGCGGGGTCCTGCGCTCCAGGACGCCCTGCATGACGGAGACCGGGTGGTCGGCGGTGGACGGGTCGCCGGGGCCGTTGGAGAAGAAGACTCCGTCGGGCTTCACCGCGTACACGTCCTCCAGCGTGGCAGTGGCGGGCAGGACGTGCACCTCGATGCCGCGCTCAGCCATACGGTGCGGGGTCATGCCCTTGATGCCGAGGTCGATCGCGGCGACGGTGAACTTCTTGGTGCCTGCCGCGGGGACGACGTAGCTCTCCTTGGTCGCGACCTCAGCGGCGAGGTCGGCGCCGTTCATCTCCGGGGCCTGGCGAACCTTGGCCAGCAGCATGCCCTCATCAGCCAGCGCGTAGCCCGAGAAGATCCCCACACGCATCGCACCCCGCTCCCGCAGATGACGAGTCAGCGCACGGGTGTCGACACCACTGATCCCGACAATGCCCTGGCTGACGAGCTCCTCATCCAGCGAGCGCCGGGAGCGCCAGCTGGAGGGCGTCCGGGCAGGATCGCGTACGACGAATCCAGCGACCCAGATCTGCTTGGACTCCGGATCCTCGTCGTTCACACCCGTGTTGCCAATGTGCGGCGCGGTCATCACGACGACCTGACGGTGATACGACGGATCAGTGAGGGTCTCCTGATAGCCGGTCATGCCAGTGTTGAACACCGCCTCGCCGAAGGTCTCCCCACGGCCCCATAGGCACGGCCGCGGAAGGACCGGCCGTCCTCCAGGACGAGTACGGCGGGAGCCTGGCCGGCTCCCCGGGTGGAGATCGTCATCGTGCGGTGCCTTCCGTAGTGCTGGTGAGGTGGTTGACGGTGTCGACCCAGGCCTGGTGCTCGGCCGAGTGGTCGGAGCGGAATCCGGAGTCGATCAGCTGGTCGCCGTGCGCCCAGGTGATGACCAGAAGGCCGCCCTCGGGCAGGACCTTGCCCGCGAGGGCCTTGTCGAGGCGGGCCTCACGCAGTGCGGCGGCAGGCACGAAGAGCCGGCCGCCCGGGGCGTACGACATCGAGGCCCTGGGCGGTGAGGGTGAGCTCGACGCGGCTGCGGGTACCGAGTCCGTGGGCGACGATCCGGTCGAGCCACTGTCCTGCGGTGGTCGACGCGTGGTAGCGGCCGGTCAGCGTGAGCAGTTGCTCGCCGTCCGCGAACCCTTCCGGAGTGGTGGCCAACTCGGGCAGACCGGACTGGAGGCTCCTCGCCACTTCCATCCCTGGCGCATCAGCCAGTAGATGAAGGCGATGAAGACGATCAGACCGAGGACCCAGCTGATGCGGGCGGACCAGTCGGTCACATCCGCCGACTTCTGCTCGGCGGCCAGCTGGTAGAGGGGTTCAGTGTTGTCACGCGAGCTTCCCGTCGACGACCGTGGCACGGCCCGCAGGAAGGTGTGGGTGACTCGGCCCGGCAGCTCGCGACCCTCGTACGGAGTGTTGCGGCTGCGAGAGGCGAAGCCTGCGGGGTCCACGGCTCCACGGTATGCCGGATCGACCAGCGTGAGGTTGGCAGGCTCACCCGCCGAGACGGGCCTGCCGTGTCCTTCGAGCCGGCCGATGGCCGCTGGACGGAACGACATACGGTCGGCGACTCCCGGCCAGTCGATGAGGCCGGTGTCCACCATCGTCTGCTGGACCACGCTGAGCGCGGTCTCGAGGCCCACCATTCCCATGGCCGCGGCGGCCACTCGCAGTCCTTGTCCTCGTGCGGGTGCGGGGCGTGGTCGGTGGCCACGCAGTCGATGGTGCCGTCGGCGAGCGCCTCGCGCAGGGCCATGACGTCGGCCTCGGTGCGCAGCGGCGGATTCACCTGTAGACGGGGTTGTACGACCGTACGAGTTCGTCGGTGAGGAGCAGGTGGTGCGGGGTCACCTCGGCGGTGACGTTCCAGCCCTGGACTTGGCCCAGCGGACGATCTCCACGGAACCGGCGGTCGACAGGTGGCAGATGTGCACCCGGGAGTCGACATGGGCGGCGAGCAGCACATCGCGGGCGATGATCGACTCCTCGGCTACGGCGGGCCAGCCGCCGAGGCCGAGCTCGGCCGAGACGATGCCCTCGTTCATCTGGGCGCCCTCGGTGAGGCGGGGTTCCTGGGCGTGCTGGGCGACAACACCGCCGAACGCCTTCACGTACTCCAGCGCGCGCCGCATGATCACAGCGTCGTCGACGCACTTGCCGTCGTCGGAGAAGACCTTCACTCCGGCGGCCGAGTCGTGCATGGCTCCGAGTTCGGCGAGCTGCTTTCCCTCGAGGCCGACGGTGACAGCGCCGATGGGCTGCACGTCGCAGTAGCCGGATTCCTTACCGAGCCGCCAGACCTGCTCGACCACACCGGCGGTGTCGGCGACCGGAAGGTGTTGGCCATCGCGTGCACGGCGGTGAAGCCGCCGATCGCCGCGGCCCGGGTGCCGGTCAGGACGGTCTCGGAGTCCTCACGGCCCGGCTCGCGCAGATGGGTGTGCAGGTCGACCAGGCCGGGCAGCAGGACCTGGCCCGCCGCCTCGACCACGGTGGCGTCGCCGGCCTCGATGCCGGTGCCGATCTCAGCGATGGTCTCACCGTCGATCAGGACATCCCGCGGCTCGCCGCCGAGGATCCTGGCGCCGCGGATAAGGGTCTTGCTCATGATTACTTGTTCTCCTCGGTTCGGGCGGCGGCGGACGGCAGGGCGGTCTCGGAGCCGCCCAGCAGCAGGTACAGGACGGCCATACGGGTGGAGACACCGTTCGCGACCTGCTCGACCGCGGTGCAGCGGTCGGAGTCTGCGACCTGGGCCGTGATCTCCATGCCGCGGACCATGGGCCCGGGTGCATCACGATGGCGTGCTCCGGCATCTTCGCCATCCGCTCGCCGTTCAGGCCGTAGCGGCGGGAGTACTCGCGCTCGGTCGGGAAGTAGGCGGCGTTCATCCGCTCACGCTGCACACGAAGCATCATCACCGCGTCGGACTTCGGCAGCACCTCGTCGAGGCGGTAGCTGACGTCGCAGGGCCACTGCTCGACGCCGACCGGCACCAGGGTGGGCGGAGCCACCAGGGTTACCTGTGCGCCGAGCGTCGTCAGCAGGTGGACGTTGGAGCGGGCCACCCGGCTGTGCAGAATGTCGCCGACGATCGTGATCCGACGGCCCTCGAGGTCCCGGCCGAGTCCGGCATCGGCACCGACCAGCCTACGGCGCATCGTGAAGGCGTCCAGCAGAGCCTGGGTGGGTGCTCGTGCGTGCCGTCCCCGCGTTGACGACCGCAGCGTCGATCCACCCCGACGTCGCGAGACGGTACGGGGCGCCCGAGGCGCCATGCCGGATGACGACGGCGTCCGCGCCCATCGCCTCCAGGGTGAGGGCGGTGTCCTGAGTGACTCGCCCTTGGAGACGGACGAACCCTTCGCGGAGAAGTTGATGACATCGGCGGACAGCCGCTTGGCGGCTGCCTCGAACGAGATGCGGGTGCGGGTCGAGTCCTCGAAGAAGAGGTTGACGACGGTACGGCCGCGCAGGGTGGGGAGTTTCTTGATCGGCCGGTCCGCGACCCGGGCCATCTCCTCGGCGGTGTCGAGGATCAGGACTGCGTCGTCGCGGGTGAGGTCTGCGGCCGAGATGAGGTGACGGGGGTCCGGGGTTTCCCGGAGGGCACAGCATCTGGGAGTCTCCGTGGATGGTGGAGGAATCAGGCATGCGGACGTGCGGAAGCTGCCATACCGCCACTGTGGCCGTATGGGTACCGGCAGCTACTGCTCGCCCGCCGGGACGGCCTGCTTCACACCGAGCAGCACGGCGTCGTGGCCGTCCTCCTCGGCGAGCTGGACCTTGACCGTCTCCCGCAGCGACGTGGGAGGTTCTTGCCGACGTAGTCGGCACGGATCGGGAGTTCGCGGTGACCGCGGTCGACCAGTACCGCGAGCTGCACGGCGCGGGGCGACCGATGTCGCCGAGCGCGTCGAGTGCGGCGCGGATCGTGCGGCCGGAGAAGAGCACGTCGTCCACCAGGACGACGAGCCGGCCTTCGATGCCCTCACCAGGGATCTCGGTACGGGCCAGGGCGCGGGCGGGGCGCATCCTGAGGTCGTCGCGGTACATCGTGATGTCGAGCGAGCCGACCGGTGTCTTCCGGCCGGTGATCTCCTCGAGCTCTCGGCGAGCCGACGGGCGAGGAACACGCCCGTGTCGGGATGCCGAGCAGCACCACATCGTCGGCGCCCTTGGCGCGTTCGACGATCTCGTGGGCGATACGGGTCAGAACACGGGCGATGTCGGGAGCCTCGAGAACGGGACGTGCCGCATTGCCGATGTCGTTGTGCTGTGCGTCCATAAGAAACGGACCTCCTTCTCCGCCTCACCGGACGGATGTTAAAGGACGTCAAAATTGCGTCATTCACATTACCAGGGCTTGTGCCTGGCCCTGGTGGCACCCTGGGAGGTGGCGGTCCGGACCTTTCGGCTTGACGCATCCAAGTAACGCTGCGTAACCTCACAGTGAGTTACCAGCCACGCGGCGGAGCCGCAAAACTGTTCCAGTGTCCGGGGAGCCTTATGTCCAGCGAATACGCAAAACAGCTCGGGGCCAAGCTCCGCGCCATCCGCACCAGCAGGGCCTCTCCCTCCACGGCGTGGAGGAAAAGTCCCAGGGCCGCTGGAAAGCAGTCGTAGTCGGTTCGTACGAGCGCGGCGACCGCGCAGTGACCGTACAGCGTCTTGCCGAGCTTGCGGACTTCTACGGAGTCCCGGTGCAGGAGCTCCTGCCCGGTACGACGCCCGGCGGGCTGCCGAGCCGCCGCCGAAGCTTGTCCTGGACCTGGAGCGCCTTGCCCATGTCCCACCGGAGAAGGCCGGACCGCTGCAGCGTTACGCGGCAACGATCCAGAGCCAGCGCGGCGACTACAACGGCAAGGTGCTGTCGATCCGGCAGGACGACCTGCGCACCCTGGCCGTCATCTACGACCAGTCGCCGTCCGTGCTCACGGAACAGCTGATCAGCTGGGGCGTGCTGGACGCGGATGCGCGGCGCGCGGTCGCCCACGACGAGGGCTGACGCCCTCCACAGAAACGTACCGCCGGGCAGGCGGGCCCTTCGGTGCCCGCCTGCCCGGCGTTCTGCGTGGCGGCACGCGGGGCGCGGTGTTGCCGGGGCCGGGGTGCGGGTTTGTCTTCAAGCTCCCCAGACTTCGTCCGGGGACCCCGAAACAGGCAGGCGGGGCCCTCCGGAGCGTCTCCTCGGGACTGGCGTGTTCACCCGGACACGCGGAGGACCCTCACGTACGCCATTGCCTGCAGGGACTCTCCTGCACGGCCCCACCCCACGTCTCGTCCACACCCGCGGACCGGCCGAGCCGCGGAGACACCCGCAGGGCCCCGGGACCAGGGGACCAAAATCAAGCCCGTCCGGCTCTGAGGCCGAACTCAGCGAAACGCCGAAGGGCCCACGGCGTCAACCGTGGGCCCTTCGTTCGGCTGAACACCGTCGAGGGCTACTGCTCCCGACGAAGGTTCGGCTTGAGGTCCTTGAAACGGGCCAGCAGGCCGTTCACGAAGGACGGGAGTCATCCGTGGAGAACTCCTTGGCGAGCTGGACCGCCTCGTCGATCACCACGGCGTCCGGCGTCGCGTCCACCCAGATCAGCTCGTAAGCACCCAGCCGCAGAATGCTCCGGTCGACGACCGGCATACGGTCGATCTCCCAGTCCACGGCATACGTGATGATGAGGTCATCGATCCGGTCCGCGTACTGTGCGTACCCCTCGACGAGCTCCATCGTGAATTCGCCGACCGGCGGCTGACGGTCGTCGGTCCGCGAGAGCCGGACCCAGTCCGCGAGGACCGTCTGCACGGACTCACCGCGCTGGTCGGCCTCGAACAGAATCTGGAAGGCGCGCTTACGGGCCTTGTTGCGGGCAGCCACGGTTAGCTGTTCACCCGGCCGAGGTAGTCGCCCGTACGGGTATCGACCTTGATCTTCTCACCGGTGGTGATGAAGAGCGGGACACCGATCTCGTGACCGGTCTCCAGGGTGGCGGGCTTGCTGCCACCGGTGGAGCGGTCGCCCTGGACGCCCGGGTCGGTGTGCTGGATGGTCAGCTCGACCGCGGCGGGCAGCTCGACGTAGAGCACCGCGCCCTCGTGCTGGGCCACGGAGGCGGTGAAGCCCTCGATCATGAATTTGGCGGCGTCACCGACAGCCTTGCGGTCGACCATCAGCTGGTCGTACGTGTCCATGTCCATGAAGACGAAGTACTCGCCGTCCATGTACGAGAACTGCATGTCACGGCGGTCAATGGTGGCCGTTTCGACCTTCACGCCGGCGTTGAACGTCTTGTCGACGACCTTGCCGGAAAGCACGTTCTTGAGCTTGGTGCGCACGAAGGCCGGGCCCTTGCCGGGCTTGACGTGCTGGAACTCGACGACGGACCAGAGCTGGCCTCCGTCGAGCTTGAGCACCAGGCCGTTCTTGAGGTCGTTCGTGGAAGCCACGGTTGCGGAATCTCCTGGACTGAAGCTGGTGGACGGCCAAGGGATGCATGAGGAGAGTGCTGAAGATCCTGGATCAGGAGCTGTGTCCCTGCCGGGCCTCGCGGGCACGGTTTCGAATCTTCAATCTTCAGTGCTCTCCTAGAGCGCGAGCAGCTCCTTGGTCGTAATGGTGAGTAGCTCGGGTCCGCCGTCCGCCTCGGGGCGCACGACGAGCGTGTCATCGATCCGGACACCGCCCGGCCCGGGAGGTGGACCCCGGTTCGACGGTGACCGGCACACAAGCGTCCAGTTTACCCATGGCTGCAGGTGCCAGCTGCGGGTCCTCGTCGATTTCGAGCCCGACCCGTGCCCGGTCCAGGCCACGAGGTCCTCTCCATGCCCCGGAAGCCAGGACCTGACGTGCCGCGCGGTCCACATCGCGGTAGGCGGTGCCGGGCAACAGAGCCTCTCGGCCGGCCCGCTGAGCGGCGAAAACAAGGTCATAGAGCTCGATCTGCCAGTCGGCGGGCGCGGTTCCGATGACGAAGGTGCGGCCGATCTCGCAGCGGTAGCCGCGGTAGGTCGCGCCGAGGCAGACAGAAAGGAAATCGCCTTCCTCCACCCGTCGGTCCGAGGGCCGATGACGCCCCTGGCCGGAATTGGGACCGGTGGCGACGGAGGTCGCGAAGGCAGGGCCGTCCGCCCCGTGGTCCACCAGACGGCGCTCCAGCTCCAGGGCGAGATGCCGTTCGGTGCGGCCCACCAGGATCGATTCGAGGAGCTCCCCAGGGCCTGGTCGGTGATCTCCGCGGCGATCCGCAGGCAGGCGATCTCCTCCTCGTCCTGACCAGGCGCAGCTGCTCCACGATGGAGCCGAGGTCGGCCAGGCCGAGCCGTGGCGCTACCGATCCCATGGCCCGGTGCCTGGAGACCGTCAGATCGTGCTCCTCGACTGCGAGGGAGTCCGCGCCCAGGCCGAGAGCCAGGCCTGCGGCGGCGACGACCGGGTCGCCGTCCGGAGCGGGCAGGACGTCCAGCCGCAGCCGTTCGTCGGGGCGCCCCTGGGCGGGTCGCCGCTGGGGTGCGGGGCAGAGCAGGACATCCTGGCCGGGGCCGAGCAGCAGCACGGCGCCCGGCGGGCTCCGCCCGCGAGATAGCGGACGTTCGCGGGGCGGGAGACCAGGGCGGCCGCGGATCCGGCGGCAGCGCACCGGTCACGGAGCAGCCCGCGGCGGACGGCGTACACCTCTGACATGTTCCGAGCCTACGAGCGTCGGCCGCGCCCGCCCGGCCAGCGCAGCCGACCGGGCAGGGCACCGTCCTGCTACCAGGTCGGAGGGCTGGCTATGGAGCGGGCCAGGACGTCGTCCAGGACCCGGGCAGTGGTCTCCACGTCGTATGTGGAGTTGTCGATGATCGGCAGGCCCGAGCCGTACCAGCCGGCCATCCGGCCATGGATCCGGGCGACCTCCTCGTCGGAGAGACGGCGGTTGCCACTGCGGGCCGCATTGCGCTCCAGGACGATCTCCAGGCCGGGCAGGAGGACGACGGGAAGCAGTCCGGGGCCCACGTGGCGCTTCCAGCCGCCGAGGCCGACGACGGGCCGGTCGGGGAAGACCGCGTCGTCGAGGATGCAGGAGATTCCGTTGGCCAGGAAGTTGCGGGCGGCGAAGCCGCAGGTGCGCCGGGCCAGCCGGTACTGGGCCTCGGAGTGGTCGTTCCACCCGGCCTGCGGGTCGGCGAAGCCGGAGCAGACCCATTCGCGGACGTCGTCCAGGGAGACATGCGCGGTGGGAACCTGGCGGCGGGCTGCCCAGAGCTTGGCCACGGTGGTCTTGCCTGCGCCCGCGGGGCCGATCAGGAGGACGGCCAGGGTCGCTGCGCCGGTACCGGGCTCGGCAGGCGGCGCGGGCAGCGGGACGGCCCGCCGGGCGGAAGCTGGATGTGCCCGGTGGTCTCCCGGGAGACGGGTGCGGGGCGTGCTGGGGGCAGGCCCTGTCCAGCCCTGCCCCTGGGGCGCGGGGGTATCGGCGGCGGCGGCCCCGGCGGACCGGGGTGGCCTGGGTGCTGGGCCTGGTGCATCCAGCCGACAGGTCCGTTTCCGGATCCTTGTGGCGGCGGCAGCGGGCCCCACTGCGTGCTGCATCCGGTGCCACTCCGTCTCGTACAGGCAACTGGCGCTGGTCGAACGGCAACCGTACCGTCCCCGGCCGCCGGAGGGTGAACGGGCGAGGTCGGTACGGAGTGCCCGGATCAGTCGGTGAGTTCGCCGGCCAGGGCCGCAGGGCCAGCCGGTAGGAGCCGATCCCGAATCCGGCCACAGTGCCGGTGGCCACCGGGGCGACGACGGAGGTGTGGCGGAATTCCTCCCGTGCGTACGGATTCGAGATGTGCACCTCGATCAGCGGGGCGGTGCGCTGGGCGGCCGCATCGCGCATTCCGTACGAGTAGTGGGTGAAGGCGCCCGGGTTGAGGACGACCGGAATCGAACCGTCGGCAGCCTCGTGCAGCCAGCGGATCAGCTCGCCCTCGTCGTTGGTCTCGCGGACCTCGACGTCGAAGCCGAGCTCCTTGCCGAGCGACTGGCAGGTGTCGACGAGTCCGGCGTAGGTCGTCGCCCCGTACACATCGGGTTCACGGGAGCCGAGGCGCCCGAGGTTGGGGCCGTTGAGCACGAAGACCCTTCGGGACTTCACGCGGAGACCTCCCGTACGCGGCGAGCAGGATCGCCGGGTCGGGGCCTTCGAGCACGGTGGGCCTGCCGAGGCCGTCCAGCACGATGAAGCGCAGCAGGTCGCCGCGGGACTTCTTGTCCACCTTCATGTTCTCCAGCAGCTTGGGCCACTGGTCGCCGCGGTAGGTGAGCGGCAGCCCGACGGACTCCAGGACAGCGCTGTGCCGGTCGGCGGTGGCGTCGTCGAGGCGGCCTGCGAGCCGGCCCAGCTCGGCGGCGAAGACCATGCCGATGGAGACGGCCGCTCCATGGCGCCACTTGTAGCGCTCGTTCTTCTCGATGGCGTGGGCCAGGGTGTGTCCGTAGTTGAGGATCTCGCGGAGTCCGGACTCCTTGAGATCGCTGGAGACCACCTCCGCCTTGACCCGGATGGAGCGTTCGATCAGCTCGGCGGTGTGCGGCCCGGTGGGCGTACGGGCGCCTGCCGGGTCCGATTCGATGAGTTCGAGGATGACGGGGTCGGCGATGAAGCCGGCCTTGATGATCTCGGCCATGCCGGAGACGTAGTCGTTGACCGGGAGGAGTCGAGCGCGGCGAGGTCGCAGAGCACTCCGGCCGGCGGGTGGAAGGCCCCTACGAGATTCTTTCCCTCGGCGGTGTTGATGCCGGTCTTGCCGCCGACGGCCGCGTCGACCATGGCCAGGACGGTCGTCGGGACGGCGATCCAGCGCACCCGCGCAGCCAGGTGGCTGCGACGAATCCGGCGACATCGGTGGTGGCGCCGCCGCCGATACCGATGATGACATCGGTGCGGGTGAAACCGGTCTGGCCGAGTGCCTTCCAGCAGTAAGCCGCGACTTCGACGGTCTTGGCCTCCTCGGCGTTCGGCAGCTGGATCGCGATGGCCTCGTAGCCCTGGCCGGCCAGGTCCTGGCGGACCGTCTCACCGGTCTCGGCGAGCGCCTCGGGTGCAGGACGGCGACGCGCTTGGCGCGGTTGCCGATGAGGTGGGGCAGCTCGTCGAGGAGCTGCCGGCCGACGAGTACCTCGTACGGGTCGGTACCGGCCGTTCCCGCGACCTGGATTCGCGTGGGGCCCTGCTCCGTCATGCGTGTCCTCTCCCGCAGATCCAGTGCGTCGAGGACCGCCTGGGCGACCTCTTCGGGGTGCGTTCATCGGTGGTGACGACCGTGCCTGCGACCTCTTCGTAGAGGTGCCTGCGGGCGTCCATCAGCTCGCGCCACTGACGGCGCGGATTTACTGCGAGCAGCGGCCGGGCGACGCCCAGTCCGACCCGCTTGACGGCTTCGTCCACGTCCATCGAGAGGTAGACGACCGTGTGTCCGGACAGCAGTTCGCGGTTCGTCTCATCGAGCACGGCTCCGCCGCCGAGAGACAGGACGCCGGTGTGCCCGGCCACGGCGGCCTGCACGGCCTGCCGCTCCAGCCTGCGGAAGTGCTCCTCGCCCTCGTCGTAGAAGATCTCCGCGATCGGTTTGCCTGCCGTGGCCACGACATCCGCGTCGGTGTCGCGGTAGGTGGTGCCCAGCCGTTCGGCCAGGAGCTCACCGACGGTGGACTTGCCGACCCCATCGGGCCGACGAGGACGATCAGCGGGCGCTCACCGGATCTGCAGGTGGTCGAGGTAGGACTGCACATTGCGGTGGGTCTCGGGGACGCTGTCGCCGCCGAACTTCTCGGCGACCGCATCGGCCAGCACCAGGGCCACCATGGCTTCGGCGACGATCCCGGCAGCCGGGACAGCACAGACATCGGAGCGCTGGTGGTGGGCCTTGGCGGCCTCACCCGTGACGACATCGATGGTCGCGAGCGCCCGGGGCACGGTGGCGATGGGCTTCATCGCGGCGCGGACCCGCAGCAGCTCACCGGTGGTCAGACCACCCTCGGTGCCGCCGGAGCGGCCGGAGGTCCGCCTGATGCCGTCCTCGGTGACCACGATTTCATCGTGTGCCTCCGAGCCGGGCACCCGCGCCAGCTCGAAGCCGTCGCCGACCTCGACACCCTTGATGGCCTGAATGCCCATCAGCGCAGCGGCGAGGCGCGCGTCCAGGCGGCGGTCCCAGTGCACATGCGAGCCGAGGCCGACCGGTACTCCGTAGGCGAGCACCTCGACGACGCCGCCGAGCGTATCGCCGTCCTTGTGGGCCTTGTCGATCTCGGCGACCATCGCCTCGGACGCATCGGAGTCAAGACAGCGCACCGGGTCGGCGTCGAGCTTCTCGACGTCGGAAGGCCTGGGGTAAAGGCCGTAGGGGCCTTGGCTGCGGCCAGTTCGACTACATGGCTCACGATCTCGATGCCCGCGGTCTCCTTGAGATAGGAGCGGGCGACAGCACCGAGGGCGACACGGGCCGCGGTCTCCCGTGCGCTGGCGCGCTCCAGAATCGGCCGGGCCTCGTCGAAGCCGTACTTCTGCATCCCCGCGAGGTCTGCGTGGCCGGGCCTGGGGCGGGTCAGCGGGCGTTACGGGCCAGCTTGGCCAGCTCGTCCGGGTCGACCGGGTCGGCCGACATGACCTGCTCCCACTTGGGCCACTCGGTGTTACCGACCATGACGGCGACCGGCGATCCCATGGTCAGACCGTGCCGGACACCGCCCAGGAAGGTGACCTCGTCCTTCTCGAACTTCATCCGCGCACCACGGCCGTAACCGAGCCGTCGTCGGGCCAGCGCGTCCGCCACCATGTCTGTGGTGACCGGGACGCCGGCGGGAAGACCCTCCAGCGTCGCCACCAGTGCGGGGCCGTGCGACTCCCTGCGGTCAGCCAGCGCAACCTGCTCAACGGTGCTCCTCATGCTCGCGCCTGAAACTGCAATGGCGCGACCGGGTGCGCGGCCCTGGCCCGCCGCCCCGATCCTCCCACGAGCGGGGCACGCGCTGCCGCCGGTCCAGCAGACGGACGTTCCGCGGGCCCTCGTGGACGGGTCAGCGGGCCGCGAGAGCCGCTTCCCCAGCATTGCGCATGGCTGCCAGAGGGCAGGGACACAGCCCGTCATCTGTTCGACCTGAAGCACGGCCTGATGCACCAGAAGGTCGAGACCTCCGACGACTGCACCCGATTTGGCCGACCATGCGGCGGCGAGGGCGGTCGGCCAGGGCTCGTACAGCACATCGAAGAGAGTGCCCGGAGACTCCGGGACCGACCCTGCCAGCGCGTCCGTGGTCCCGGCCGGGTGGTGGCGATGACCAGTGGGGCGCTCAGGGCCTGCGCCCCTTCCGCCCAGTCGGCGGTCCTGACGTCGACGCCGAGCCGCTCACCCCAGGCCCGCATCTCCTCGGCCCGCTGCCGGCTGCGGACGTAGGCCGTCACCGGTCCTGGCAGATCACCGCGAGCGCGGCGAGGGCGGAGGATGCGGTGGCCCCGGCGCCCAGGACGGCTGCGGACTCCACCTTGTCCACGCCACGTTCACGCAGTGCGGCGATCATGCCGGGGATGTCAGTGTTATCACCGGTACGCCGACCGTCCTCGGCGAAGACGACGGTGTTGACCGCCTCGACCGAAGAAGCCGTCGGGCTTACGGAGTCGAGCAGCGGGATGATCGCACGCTTGAGCGGCATGGTCAGCGAGAGCCCTGCCCAGGAGGAGTCCAGCCCCTCGATGAAGCCCGGGAGAGCGGCCTCGTCCACTTCGAAACGGTCGTACGACCAGTGGCCGAGCCCGAGCTCTGTGTAGGCGGCCCGGTGCAGGACCGGGGAGAGGGAGTGGGCGATGGGCGAGCCGAGGACCGCTGCGCGGCGGCGTCCGTCAGCCGAGACCATGCTGTTCCTTGAATTTGTCGTTGAGCTTTTCATGCTCGGCAACCGTCTTGGTGAAGTCGGTCTTCTTGCCGTCGAGCGAGATGAAGAACATCCAGCCGTCGGTGGTCGGGTTGAGAGTAGCCTGGATCGCCTCGTCACCCGGGTTACTGATCGGCCCGGGCGTCAACCCGGTGTGGTAATAGGTGTTGTACGGGTCGTCGTTACTCCGAATCTCGTTCGACCCAATCTTGATCTCGCTCTGGTTCTTCAAGTAATTGAATGCCGAGTCGAACTCGAGCTTACGGTTGGTTACCGTGTTGTCCGGCTCCAGGCGGTTGTACACAACCTCGGCCATCTTGCGGAAATCATCGTGGGTGATGCCCTCCGCCTGAACAAGGCTGGCTACGGTGAGAACCTGCCACGGACCGTCCAGATCGTACTTCTTGGCCGTTGATTCCAGGTCGAGCTTGCTGTATTCCGCATTGGCCCGATCGACCATCCTCTTCAGGACGGCTTCCGGCTTCATACCCTTGGACACGGGGTATGTGGCGGGATAGAGAATCCCTCCAACCGGTCCTGACGACCGGACCATCGTCGGCCCAGTCAGGCAGACCAAGACTTCCCGCATTGGTCTTGGCTACATCCGCGGTGGTGCCCTTCTCGACGCCCAGCCTCTTGTCGATCAATTTGTAGATGGCTGCGTTGCGAGCACCCTCAGGGATGGACAACCCGTTCTGGCTCTTCGGGTCGAGCATCATCTTCAGGGCGTTGTCCGCGGACATCTCCTTCCTGAGGGCATAACTGCCGGCCTGGATGGACTTCCCTCGCTCATTTCCGTTCTGGGCCGAGATGAAGGCGTCGACGGACTTGACGACGCCAGCCTTCTTCAGGATGTTCGCGATTTCGTTCCCGAAGGCACCCTTCGGAATTTCCACCTCGACCGAGCTGGTGCCGGTGCCCTCGTAGTCCTCCGCCGCACCGAACTGATTCTGGTAGTACGAGTAGCCGAAATACCCCACGCCGCCGAGCCCGCCGACGAGGACCACCGAGACCACCAGGCAGGCGCAGCCGCTGCGGTTCTTCTTCTTTCCCTTGCCCCGGCGCTCGCCGCCCCGGCGTGACTCGCGCGGGTCGTCGTCGTAGCCGTCATCGTCGCGGGGTCGCTGCCCGCCGGTTCGTCCGCGCCCGTGAAGAACGGGTGGGTCTCCTCCTGGGGACATCCGGGTCCCAGTCGGGTGCCTGCTGCTGCGGCTCGGGGGCCTGCTCGCGGCGGCCGGGGGCTGCGGCGGCGGGTAGGCCTCGGGCGTGCCGTAGTAGTCGGCCGATTCGCCGTAGCCGTTCTGCCCGTTCCCGTACCCGGCCTGGGACTCGTACGGCATCGCGGCCTGCTGGCCCGTGTCCCAGCCGCCGTCGTTGTACTGCGGCTGCTGCGGCTGCGGGTGCTGCGGGTGCTGCTGTGCGTAGGGGTCCTGCTGGGCGCCGTACTGCTGCTGCTGGTACTGCTGGTACTGCTGCTGTGCGTACGGGTCCTGCTGCGCCTGCGGGTAGCCGTGCTGCTGCTGGGCGTACGGGTCCTGCGGGTAGGGCTGCTGCTGGCCTTCGTACTGGCCCTGGCCGTGGGCAGCCTGCTGGCCTCCCCATCCCTGGTCCCCGTACAAGGGATCCTCGGGATGCCACGGTTCGGAGCCGGGGCCCCGGCCATACTCAGTCATCGATCCCCTAGAGCCGCGAGACGCGGTTTCCGTCTCTTCGCTTCACTGTGCGGTGACTGTTCGAACACCGCCGCATCGCGCGGAACGTTACCGTATCGCGATCAGACAACCACTTCGACGCCCTCGCCCGGGGCTTCGCCTGACGCCCGTTCGGACTCCAGAGCGTTCTGAAGGATCACCACAGCGGCAGCTTGATCGATGACAGATCGCCCCTTCTTGGACTTCACGCCCGAGGCGCGGAGTCCCTGAGCGGCAGTCACTGTGGTCATCCTCTCGTCGAGAAGACGGACCGGAAGGGGCGCGACGGCATGCGCGAACACCTGGGCGAAAGCCCGGACCTTCGCCGCCGCGGGGCCTTCGCCGCCGCCCAGCGAGCGGGGCAGGCCGATGATCACCTCGATCGGCTCGTACTCCTGGACGATCTGGCCGAGCCGCCGGTGGGCGGCCGGGACATCACGTCCCGGCACGGTCTCCACCGGTGTGGCGAGATCCCGTCGGGGTCGCACGAGGCGACCCCGATCCGGGCGTCCCCGACGTCGATGGCGAGTCGGCGTCCACGGCGCATCTGCGTCATGTCCGGCGTCACGCCGTCTCGGTGACGAGGCGTTCGACAGCGGCGACGGCGTCGTCGATGGCGGCCGGGTTCTGGCCGCCGCCCTGGGCGACGTCCGGCTTCCCGCCGCCACCGCCGCCGAGGGTCTTGGCGGCGCTGCGGACCAGGTCCCCGGCCTGAGGCCGCGCGTCCTGGCGGCCTCGTTGGTGGCGATGACGGTCAGCGGGCGGCCGCCCACGGTGCTGAACAGGGCCACGACGGCAGGCCGGCCGCCCTGGATGCGTCCGCGGACGTCGAGGACCAGCTTGCGCAGATCGTCGGCGGTGGTGCCGTCCGGGACCTGGCCGGTGACCAGCGCGACGCCCCGTACGTCCTTGGCGGAGTCGACAAGCCCGGCGGCGGCCTGAAGGACCTTCTCGCCGCGGAACTTCTCGATCTCCTTCTCGGCGTCCTTCAACTTGCCGAGCATGGCGGAGATCTTCTCCGGGAGCTCTTCGGGGCGGCCCTTCAGCAGCTCCTGGAGCTGGGCGACGACCGTGTGCTCCCTGGCGAGGAAGTTGTACGCGTCGACCCCGACCAGGGCCTCGATACGACGCACACCGGAACCGATGGACGACTCACCGAGCAGCTTCACCAGACCCAGCTGGGCGGTGTTGTGGACATGTGTACCGCCGCACAGCTCCTTGGAGAAGTCACCGATGGTGACGACCCGGACGCGCTCGCCGTACTTCTCACCGAACTCCGCGATGGCGCCCTGCTTCTTGGCGTCGTCGATGGACATGACCTCGGCCTGGACGTCGAGCTCCCGGGCGAGGACCTCGTTGATCTTCTGCTCGACGTCGGTGAGGACCGTTCCCGGCACGGCGGCGGGCGAGCCGAAGTCGAAGCGGAAGCGGCCGGGGAGTTCTCCGAGCCGGCCTGGGCGGCCGTAGGGCCGAGAGCATCGCGCAGTGCCTGATGCGTGAGGTGCGTGGCGCTGTGGGCGCGGGCGATGGCACGGCGGCGGCTGCTGTCGATGGCGGCGTAGACGGAAGCGCCCACCGTCACCTCACCGACCTGCACGGAGCCCTTGTGGACCGAGACGCCCGGGACGGGCTGCTGTACGTCGCGGACCTGGATGACGGCACCGGTGTCGAGCCTGATCCGGCCCTGGTCGGCGAGCTGACCGCCGCCCTCGGCATAGAACGGGTGCGGTCCAGGACGACCTCGACCTCGTCGCCCTCGGTGGCGGCCGGCGAGGGACTCCGTCGACGAGGAGGCCGACGATCTTCGACTCGCCCTCGGTGGCGGTGTAGCCGGTGAACTCGGTGGTGCCGGAGTTGTCGGCGACCGCACGGTAGGCGGACAGGTCGGCGTGGCCGGTCTTCTTGGCCCTGGCGTCGGCCTTGGCCTTGGCCCGCTGCTCCTGCATGAGCCGGCGGAAGCCGTCCTCGTCCACCGAGAGGCTCTGTTCGGCGGCCATCTCCAGGGTGAGGTCGATCGGAAAGCCCCAGGTGTCGTGGAGCAGGAACGCCTTGTCGCCGGCGAGGACCTTGCCACCGGTGGCCTTGGTCTCGGTGACAGCGGTCTCGAGGATGTTCGTGCCGCCCTTGAGGGCCTTGAGGAAGGCGGCTTCCTCGGCCAGAGCGACGGTTTCGATGCGCTTGCGGTCGGTGATGAGCTCCGGGTACTGAAGCCCCATCGTGTCGACCACGACATCGACCAGCTCGCGGACGACCGGTCCGGTGGCACCCATGAGGCGCATGTTGCGGATGGCGCGGCGCATGATGCGGCGCAGCACATACCCGCGGCCCTCGTTGCCGGGGTGACTCCGTCGCCGATGAGCATCACGGACGTACGGATGTGGTCGGCGACCACACGGAGCGAGACGTCCGTGCCCTGTTCGGCGCCGTAGCGCACGCCGGTGAGCTCGGTGGCCTTGTCCATGACGACGCGCAGGGTGTCGGTCTCGTACAGGTTCGGTACGTCCTGCAGGATCATGGCGAGACGCTCGAGGCCGAGACCGGTGTCGATGTTCTGTGACGGCAGGTCGCCGAGGATCGGGAAGTCCTCCTTGCCGTCACCGGCACCCGCTCGAACTGCATGAAGACCAGGTTCCAGATCTCCACGTACCGCTCGTCGTTGACGGCGGGGCCGCCCTCGGCACCGAACTCGGGTCCGCGGTCGTAGTTGATCTCGGAGCACGGTCCGCAGGGGCCGGGGACGCCCATGGACCAGAAGTTGTCCTTCTTGCCCAGTCGCTGGATGCGCTCGGCCGGTACGCCGATCTTCTCGCGCCAGATCTGCTCGGCCTCGTCGTCGTCGAGGTAGACCGTGATCCACAGCCTCTCGGGGTCGAGGCCGAAGCCGCCGTCCGCCACGGAGCCCGTGAGAGCCTCCCAGGCGAACTCGATGGCGCCTTCCTTGAAGTAGTCACCGAAGGAGAAGTTGCCGCACATCTGGAAGAACGTGCCGTGCCGGGTGGTCTTGCCGACCTCTTCGATGTCCGGCGTACGCACGCACTTCTGCACGCTGGTGACGCGCGGGCCGGGCGGCTTGACCTCGCCGAGGAAATACGGCTTGAAGGGAACCATGCCCGCGTTGACCAGCAGCAGAGTCGGGTCGTCCGCGATGAGCGACGCCGAAGGGACGACGGTGTGACCGCGCTCCGAAGAAGCTCAGCCAGCGGCGGCGAATTTCAGCCGACTCCATTAGTGGTCCTCATTCCGGTTGTACGAGTTGTAGGGGAGCTTGCGACGGGTGGCGGGCTGCCGGTCCCGGCCGGTTCGACGGCGGTATGGCCGCTCACCGGGAGTTCGGGGTCGACCGGTGCCTCCAGGCCCAGCGCCCCGCCCAGTTCGGCCTCGCGCCTGACCATGCCCTCGCGCACGTCGAGGGCGAAGTCCTTCAGCTTGTGACCCGTCTCGATCGCCTTGTCCGCGGCCTGCGCCGCGAGGCTCTCGGGGTCAGCTGCCTGATCTTGCGGTTGACCTTGGTGGTGGCCCAGACGCCTGCTGCGGCGCCGGCGGTGAACCAGAACGTACGGCGGAACATCGCTGCTCAGTCCTTCTGTCCGCGGGGCTTCGGCCGTTCCGCTTCTTGTTGCGAGCGGACGGCACAGTACGGCCGACAATTACGGTGCGGCGGGCGGGGCGCCGGGCCGGCTCCTGTTCCGGAGCGGTCCTGCGGCCGATCGCCTGGCGCACCCGTAGCCGAATGCGGCGACCTTGACCAGCGGCCCGCCGAACGTCGATGCGACGGTGGTGGAGAGCGCGGAGGCGTTGGAGGTGACCTCCTGGACGTCCGTCGCGATGGCGTCGACCTTGTCGAGCTGGCTCTGCGCCGAGCGCAGGGTCGATGAGGCATCGGCGAGCAGCGGGACGGCCTGCTCCGTCACGTCCGCCACCAGCTTGGTGGTCGCCCTGAGCGTCTGAGCCAGCCTCACCAGCACCACGGCGAGGAACGAGACCAGGATCGCCCAGAAGACGGCCACCAGGATCCCGGCCACCTCTCCACCGGACACAGTGCACCGCTCTCTGCTTGTCGCTTGCCCCGGCCGGGGCTTGTCTCTGCTTGACCGGCGAACGCTGTCAGCACAGCCAATCGTCGTCCCCGACCCTATCGCGCCAGGCGTCACGCCCTGTACCGCATTACGGGCGCGCGGGAGGCAGTTGCCGCAGAGAGATTTTACGGAGCGCTTATCAGCCAGTACTCTGCGTGTCTCATGCGACGCCCTCAGCCCCCTCCCCACACCCGACGGCACCGGCTCCCGCTCCAGGCCTGCTTACGGCAATCTCCCGGCCGAACTGAACAGATTCGTGGGGCGCGAGGAGGAGCTGAGCGAACTGGCCCGGCTGCTCGGGGAGTCCCGGCTGGTAACGGTTTCGGGAGGAGCCGGAGTTGGGAAGACCCGCTGTGTCGGCCGGATCGCCGCTCTGCTGGAGAAACGGTACTGCGACGGTGTATGGATCGCCGAGCTGTCCGACATCCGTGATCCGGAACTCCTCGAACACGCGCTGGTGGATGCGCTCGGCCTGAGCGACCACACCAACAGGCCGCCACGGGTCACCCTGGTGGAACACCTCGCCGGACGCAGCCTCCTGCTGGTGATCGACGGCTTCGAGCAACTCATCGACGCCTGCGCCGACGTCGTACGGGAACTGCTGCGCCGGGCCCCGGACCTTCGGGTGCTCACGGCCGGGCGCCGACCGCTGCACGTGGACGGCGAGCTCGTGCTCCCGCTGGCCCCGATGGGCGACGAGGACGCGCTGGAGCTGTTCGAGGAGCGGGCCCGTGCGGTGCAGCCCGGCTTTCTGCTGACGGACGGGAACCGGGCATCCGCGCGGGAACTGTGCCGGCGTCTCGACGGAATCCCGCTCGCCCTGGAACTGGCGGCGGGCCGGCTGCGGGCCCTGTCGATGGAACAGGTACTGCACCGCCTCGACGACCGGTTCCTGCTGCTGACCGGTGGCAGCCGAAGCGCGCTGCCCCGCCACCAGACCCTGCGTACGGCCATCGGCTGGAGCCATGAGCTGTGCACTCCGCAACAGCGGCTGCTGTGGGCGCGGCTGTCGGTGTTCGCCGGGCAGTTCGACCTGGAGGCCGTCGAGTACATCTGCAGCGGCCCCGACCTGCCGGCCGACTCCGTACTGGACGTCCTGGACGGACTGCTCGCCCAGTCGGTCGTGGTGCGCGAGGACTCGGTCGCAGGCAGCCGCTTCCGGCTGCTGGACACCGTTCGGGAGTACGGAGCCGACTGGCTGACCGCGACCGGGGACACCGACCGGCTGCGCCGCAGGCACCGGGACTGGTTCCTGGGGCTGGTCACCTGGTGCGAGCTCGACTGGTTCAGCCCCGGCAGACCGAGGTGGCAGCCCGGATCGACAGCGATCTGCCCAATCTCCGGCGTGCGATGGAGTGCTCGATGGAGAGCCCCGACGAGGTCCATCTCGCCCAGTATCTGGCGGGCACTCTCTGGTTCTACTGGGTCGGCTGCGGTCGGCTCTCCGAGGGAGGCACTGGCTGGACCATGTGCTGGAGGAGGACTCGCCGTACGAGCCTTCGCGTCTCAAGGCGCTGTGGGTGCTCGGCTATGTGGCTGTCCTCCAGGGGACGCGATCGGCGCCATCTCGGCATTGCAGGAGTGCCGGGAGGAGGCCGGACGCTGCGAGGACGCGTCGGCAGTGGCCTACGCGGTGCACCGCACGGGCTGTCTGGCGATGGTCACGGACGACTTGGTGCGCGCCGAGGAGCTGCTGAGCGACGCGCTGACGCGCTACCGGGAGATCGGCGAGCTGAACAGCAATGTGCTGATGGCCCAGGTCGAGCTGGCCATGACAGTGGCGTTCGGTGGGGATCTGGACGGGGCGGCGGCGATCTGCGAAGAGGTCAAGGAGATCTGCGAGGACCACGGGGAGCGGTGGGCGCTCGCGTACGCGCTGTATGTACTCGCGTACGCGGCACTGCGGCGGAGCAGACCGGCCGTGCGCGAAAGCTCCTCGGGCAGTGCCTGTCCATCGGCCACACCTTCCACGATCTCCTGGGCACGGTGCTCTCGCTGGAGCTGCTCGCCCTGGTCACCGCGGTCGAGGGGATCCGGCGGAAGCCGCCGTGCTGCAGGGGCGGCGGAGCGGATCTGGCCGTCAGTGGGACTGCCGCTGTTCGGCTCGGCCCATTACGGAAAGCCCCGGACGAGTGCGAGGAACGGGCCCGCAGGGAGCTCGGCGATGTGCGGTACGAGTCGGAGCGGCGCATCGGCGGCCGGCTGGACCTGAACGCGGCGGTGGCGCGGGCTCTCACAGGAAGGCTGCCTGGCGGGCCGGACAGGGACAGAGCTCTCCGCGGCGGCGGGCCCGCACCCGGGGAAGCGAAGGCCCGCCGCCTCCCGGACAACAGGGAGGGCGGGCCCGAGCTCTGATGCGAGCTACGCCTGGATCAGCGGGCGTAGTACTCGACGACGAGCTGCTCGTCGCAGATAACCGGGATTTCCTTGCGGTTCGGGTCCCGGTCCAGGCGGAAGGCCAGGGCCTTCAGGTTCACCTGGAGGTAGCGCGGGTCTCACCGTCGGTGTCGTAACCACCCTCGCGGGCCACCTGGAAGGGGACCTTGGCGCGGCTGCGCTCACGGACCATCACGACGTCGTCGGGACGGACGCGGAACGACGGCTTGTCGACCTTGCCACCGTTGACCTCGATGTGGCCGTGGACGACCATCTGACGGGCCTGGTAGATGGTGCGGGCGATGCCCGAACGCAGGACCAGGGCGTCGAGACGGCGCTCGAGCTCGACGACCAGCGCCTCGCCCGTCTTGCCGCCGGCCTTCTTGGCGCGGTCGTAGGCGCGTGCCATCTGGCGCTCGCTGATGTCGTACTGCGCACGCAGACGCTGCTTCTCGAGCAGACGGACCTTGTAGTCCGAGTTCTGCTTGCGGCCACGGCCGTGCTCGCCCGGCGGGTACGGGCGGGCTTCGAAGTACTTGACAGCCTTGGGCGTCAGAGCGATGCCGAGGGCACGCGACTTCTTGACCTTGGGACGCGACTGGTTAGGCACGTTCTCCAGACCTCCGTTGTGGGTTAGGTTAGGCTTACCTTACTCAAGGAGATCGCATGTCTCGCCCTGGGAACACCACACACGTCACGGACAGCTCAGACAGCGGCGGCGCACAGAAGGCGCCGCAACGACGGAAGGCCGATCTGATCGTGGTCAGCCGCGTCCCAGCGGGCTTGAAAACACTCGGATGCCGTCAGCAGCCGAACGCACACGAACTCTCGTACAGAGTACCTGCTCCGCGGTGCTGGTCGTACCCGGCTCCGTGTGATCCGTCCCGACCGCCTGGAACCATCGGCCCGGAGCGTGGGTCCCGAGGGGATCTGTTCCTCGAATTCCCCACCGACTCCCCGGCCGTACGCGCCGCGACGCATGCGCAGGGCGACGAACTGACCGCCGTCCTGGAGCTCACCGACGTGGCGCCCGTCTCCGTCCCGCACCGGATACGCGGCCGGGCCAGGGTGGCCGGCTGGCTCACCTGCGTACCCGGCCTGGCCCGGCCCGGCCGGATGATGCTGCGGCTGGAGACCGGCGAGGCACACGTCGAGGACCTGTGGGGAGCCGAGGAGGTCGAGCCGGAAGAGCTACGGGACGCGGTCGCCGACCCGCTCGTCGTTCACGAGGCGGAGCTGCTCCAGCATCTGCACGCGGCACACAGCGAGCAGATGGCGACGCTGAGCGCGCTGCTCGGCGACCGGACAGCGGGCGACCGCGCGCCGCAGCTGCCCGCCGCCGTCCCGGTCGCCCTCGACCGCTTCGGTCTGCGGGTGCGCTTCGTCGAGGACGGCGGGGTCTGCTTCGACGCGCGCTTCGAATTCCCGAGCCGGTGCGTGACATCAGCGAGCTGCGTCGTGCCATGCACACGCTCTTCGAAGCGGCGTCCTGCTGAACCTTCCGGGGACCGCGCCGGTCATGTCATGACGGCCCCGCGCTGTCCCCGCACCGTCGGAACCCGCCCGGCCGAGCCGCTCGCGCACCCGGTCCGCCACGTCCGCGTACCGCGCCTCCGCGCCGTAGCGGGTGGGCTCGTAGTAGCGCTTGTCGCGAACCGCGTCGGGGCGTACTGCTGGGCGGCGATACCGCCCGGCACATCGTGCGGATAGACGTAGCCCTGGGCGTGGCCCAGCTTGGCCGCACCCTTGTAATGGCCGTCGCGCAGATGGGCCGGCACCGGCCCGCGAGGCCCTTGCGTACGTCCTCCTGGGCGGCCATGATCGCCAGCGTCGCCGCATTGGACTTCGGAGCGAGTGCCAGCGCGATCGTGGCATGGCTGAGGGTGAGCGCCGCCTCCGGGAAACCGATCATGGCGACGGCCTGCGCTGCCGCCACGGCCGTCGGCAGCGCCGTGGAATCAGCGAGTCCGATGTCCTCGCTGGCGGAGATCATCAGCCGCCGGGCGATGAACCGGGGTCCTCGCCCGCCTCGATCATCCGGGCCAGATAGTGCAGTGCCGCGTCCACGTCGGAGCCGCGGATGGACTTGATCAGAGCACTGGCCACGTCGTAGTGCTGGTCGCCGTCCCGGTCGTACTTCACGGCGGCACGGTCGACGGTCTCCTCAAGCGTCTTGAGGGTGATCTCCTGCTCATGGGTGGCGAGCGCCGCACCCGCAGCGGCCTCCAGCGCCGTCAGCGCCCGGCGCGCATCGCCGCCGGCGATCCGCAGCAGATGCGCCTCGGCGTCCTCGGCCAGGGTGACAGCGCCGCCCAGCCCCGCTCGCCGGTCAGGGCCCGGCGCAGCAGTGCGCGCAGGTCTTCGTCGGTCAGCGGCTCCAGGGTGAGCAGCAGGGACCGCGACAGCAGCGGGGAGATGATCGAGAAGTACGGATTCTCCGTGGTGGCCGCGATCAGGGTCACCCAGCGGTTCTCCACGGCGGGGAGCAGGGAGTCCTGCTGAGCCTTGGAGAAACGGTGGATCTCGTCGAGGAAGAGGACGGTCTCCTTGCCGAAGCCGCCGGTGGCACGGCGCGCACCCTCGATGACGGCCCGGACCTCCTTGACGCCCGCGGTGATCGCGGAGAGCTCCACGAAGCGCTTGTTGGTCGCTTTGCTGACCACATACGCCAGAGTCGTCTTTCCGGTGCCCGGCGGTCCCCAGAGGATGACCGACGAAGGGCCGCGGGTCCGCCGCCCTCCCCACGAGACGGCGAAGGGCGAGCCCGGCTTGAGCAGATGCTGCTGGCCGACGACCTCGTCGAGGACACGAGGACGCATCCGGACAGCGAGGGGCTGCTGGACGGGTCCTTTTCCTGGCGGTCTTCGGCGGCTGCGGTAAAGAGGTCGGGCTCCACGTTTTGAACCCTATGCCACCGCACTGACAACGCCGCCGGGCGGCGCCTCAGTGGCCGTCCACGGAGCAGCGGCGGACCGGGTCAGTTGGTCCAGAAGTCCCACCAGCGGGTCAGGATCAGCATGCCGATGATGCCGATCCAGAGCACCGGCGGCACCCAGTGGAATTCCGAGAGGCCGCTGCGCAGCCAGCTGGGCGCGGGCAGGATGCGGTGCTTGATGTTGTGCGTGGTGACGTAGCAGAACATGAAGATCGTGGCGACCCAGGCCAGGCAGCACCACAGGCAGAGCGAGCCGATGCTGTACAGCGACTGGTACTGCAGCCAAGTACAGAATCCGACGCCGAACAGCGTGCCCGCGTTGAGGCCGAGCCAGTACCAGCTGCGGAAGCGTGCGCCCGCGAGAAGGGCCATGCCGATACCGATCACCACGGAATAGGTGGCGATTCCGAGCATCGGGTTGGGGAAGCCGAAGGCGGCCGCCTGCTCGCTCTTCATGATGTTGCCGCACGCGACCACCGGGTTCAGGCTGCACCCGGAGTGAAGGCGGGGTCCTCGAGCAGCTTGAACTTGTCGATGGTGATCACCCAGGCAGCGAGCAGTCCGGCCGCGCCGGTGATCACCAGCAGCAGTGCGAACGCACGGCTGCCGCCGATGGTCCTCTTCCCTCCGTCCTCATCCAGATGCGAGGAGGGGTGGTCTACCGCTGCAGTCGTCATATCGCCGTTCCATAACTGAGTAGTCAGCCGGGCACCAGTCATTCTGCCGCACCACTTCGCGGGTCATCCGTTCGGTGAACATAAATGTGTACGCAAAATAGGCGCGGAACTCCAGGCTCCACGAGACGCTTCCGGTCATGACCGAACTTGCGGTGGAAGTCCGCGGACTGCGAAAGCGCTACGGCGAACTGACCGCCGTGGACGGCCTCGACCTGGGGATCCGACATGGTGAGGTGTTCGGGATCCTCGGTCCGAACGGGGCCGGCAAGACCACGACGGTGGAGATTCTGCAAGGTCACCGCAGCCGTGACGAAGGCACCGTGTCCGTCCTCGGCGCCGACCCCGCCACCGCAGGCCGCCGTTGACGTTCGCGCGTCGGGGTGGTCTGGCAGGATGAATCGGCGCCCGCCGAATTGACGGTGCGGGAGACCGTCACGCACTTCGCCCGCTATTGCCCACGGCCTCGCGACCCCGGGGAAGTCATCGAGCTGGTGGGTCTCGACACGAAAGCGGACTCCCGGATCAAGGAGCTCTCCGGCGGTCAGCGACGCCGCCTGGACGTGACGCTCGGGGTCATAGGCTCCCCGAACTCCTGCTGCTCGACGAGCCGACCACCGGCTTCGACCCGTCCGCCCGCCGTCGGTTCTGGGAGCTGATCCGGCTCCTCTCCCAGGAAGGCACGACGATCGTGCTGACCACGCACCATCTGCGGGAGGCCGAAGCCCTCGCCGACCGGCTCGCCGTCATAGCAGCCGGCAGGTCGTGGCCGAGGGTGAACCGGCAGCGCTGCGCGACACGTTCGGGAGGGACGCCACCATCGAGTGGGCCGAGCCCGACGGATCGGCCCGCGCCGAGCGTACGCGGAACCCGACTCGTACCGTCGCCGCCCTCATGAGCCGCTTCGACGGTGAGATCCCCTCGCTGAGCATCACCCGGCCCACCCCGGAGGACGTCTACCTCCGGCTCACCGGACAGGAGAACGCACGGTGAGCGAGGCCGTACGTCAGCAGCGGACAACACGTGCTGACGGACTGCCCGCGCCGCCCGGTACGTGGGGACTCGGTCTGCGGCGCGGCGCAATGGAGTTGAAGCAGTTCTTCCGCCAGCGCGACCAGGTCGTGTTCACCGTCGCCTTCCCCGTGGTGTTCCTGACCCTGTTCGCCTCGATCTTCAGCGACGTCACGATCGAACGGGACGAGAAGGTGCTGCGCCGGCTGCGCTGCACACCGATGCCACCCGCCGCCTACCTCGGCAAGGCCTGGCTGGTTCTGGTCACCTGTCTGCTGGAGGCCGCTGTCCTGTTGCTCGTCGGCACCGCTCGCTACGGCCTCGCGCTGCCCACGCGCGCCGTCAAGTGGCTTACGTTCAGCTGGATCTTCGTCCTCGGGATCACGGGCTGCGCACTGCTCGGAATCGCGATCAGCAGCGGTGGTCGTTCTGCCCTTCCTGGTGCTGCAGTTCGTCTCCGGTGTCTACATTCCGGTCAACGGGCAGCTGGGAGTACGGGCGGGTCGCCCTTGTCCTGGGCGCCTGGTGCGTCGGCGGGCTGATCCTGTGCGCATGGACGTTCCGCTGGAAGGACCGGCGCGGCTGACGGCGCCGGACGCACTGTGCCCGCCCGGGGAGCCGGGCGGGCACAGTGGGTCACGGCCGGATCAGACCAGCTTCGCCCGTACCTCGGCGATCAGCGCGTCGAGGGCAAGCGACTGCTGCTCGCCCGACTCCATGTCCTTGAACTGGACCACTCCTCGGCCAGATCGCGCTCGCCCGCCACGATCGTGAAGCGGGCGCCGGAGCGGTTCGCGCTCTTCATCGCACCCTTGAGGCCTCGGCCGCCGTACGCGAAGTCAGTGGCGACACCGGCCCTGCGCAGCTCGGTCACCACGCCGAACAGCACCCGCCGCGCCTCGTCGCCGAGCGCGATCGCGTACACATCGGTGGTGGAGGGATATCGAGCTCGATCCCTCCGCCTCCAGCGCCAGCACCGTACGGTCCACGCCGAGCGCCCAGCCGACGGACGGCAGCGCGGGGCCGCCGAGCATCTCGGACAGCCCGTCGTAACGGCCGCCGCCGCCCACCGCTGACTGGGAACCCAGACCGTCGTGGACGAACTCGAAGGTGGTGCGCATGTAGTAGTCGAGGCCGCGGACCAGCTTCGTCGTCCTCGTACACCACCCCGGCAGCGGTCAGCAGGAAGCGGACCTCCTCGTGGTACGCCTTGCAGGCGTCGCACAGATAGTCGCTGAGCATCGGCGCACCGGACAACTGCTTCTGTACCTCGGGCCGCTTGTCGTCCAGGACGCGCAGCGGGTTGATCTCGATACGCCGACGGGTCTCGTCATCCAGGTCGAGGTCGCGCAGGAAGCCCTGGAGCGCCTCGCGGTAGACGGGCGGCACTCCTTGTCGCCCAGCGAGTTCAGCAGAATCCGGAACTCACGCAGCCCCAGCGAGCGGAAGGCCTGGTCGGCCAGGATGATCAGCTCGGCGTCGAGCGCCGGGTCCTCGGTGCCGATGGCCTCGGCGCCGACCTGCGAGAAGTGCCTGTACCGGCCCTTCTGCGGGCGCTCGTAGCGGTAGTACGAGCCGGAGTACCAGAGCTTGACGGGGAGGTTGCCCGCCTTGTGGAGGTTGGCCTCCAGCGTGGCGCGCAGTACGGATGCGGTGCCTTCGGGCGCAGTGCGAGCTTGTCGCCGCCCTTCGTCTCGAAGGCGTACATCTCCTTGGAGACGATATCGGTGGACTCACCGACTCCGCGTGCGAACAGGGCGACGTCCTCGAAACCGGGGTCTCGATATAGCCGTAGCCGGAGTTCTTCAGGGGCGCCGAGAACGCCTCACGGATTGCGAGGTACTTCGCGGAGTCCGGCGGAATCATGTCGTACGTGCCCTTGGGGCCTGGAAGGTGCTCACAGGTTTTCTCTCGTCACATTCTCGGCGGGGCGCGTCCATACCGTGCAGATACGGGTTGGCTGCGCGCTCGCGGCCGATGGTCGTCTGGGGCCGTGGCCGGACAGCACCACGGTCGAGTCGTCGAGGGGCAGGCAACACGGGCCAGCGACTCGAGCAGCTCGGCGTGGTCGCCGCCGGGCAGGTCGGTGCGTCCGACGGAGCCGGCGAAGAGCAGGTCACCCGAGAAGAGAACCGGCGGAACATCCGCGGCCTCGGGCATCCGGAACGTCACCGACCCCTTGGTATGGCCGGGCGCATGCGATACGCCGAACTCGAGGCCCGCCAGCTTCATCCGGGCGCCGTCGACGAGCTCCCTGACGTCGTCCGGCTCCCCACGGTCAGCTCGCCCATGAGAGGCATCCCGATGGAGCGGCCGAGCGACTTCTCCGGGTCGCTCATCATGTACCGGTCCTCCGGGTGGATCCAGGCAGGAACGTCATGTGCGCCGCACACGGGGACGACCGAGGCGACATGGTCGATGTGGCCATGGGTGAGCACGACGGCGACGGGCTTCAGCCGATGCTTCTTCAACGCTTCCTCGACGCCCTGGGTCGCCTGATGGCCCGGTCGATGATCACGCACTCCTCGCCTGCGGCGGGGCGACCAGGTAACAGTTGGTCCCCAGGCCCCGGCGGTGAACCCGGCAATAAGCACGATCGTCCTTAGTGTTCGTCCGACGGAGGGCGCTGCGGAGACGGATGCAGCAGATGAGAGCCTACCGGCGCTGCTCATTCCACAGCTAACCCATATACGGTACGGGGCAACCCAGGCCCGGATCACACGACGCACAAGGAGATCAACCGGTGGCCAGCAGCGATCAGCGGCGGCGGCAGCTCGCCCGGGAGAAGTTCGAGCGGCAGCAGCAGCGGCGGGAGGAAGCACGTCGCAGGACCAGGCGCCTTACCGTGGTCATCGCGTCCGCGCTGGCCGTGGTGGCGGTCATCGGCGCGGGCGCCTACGTCACTCTCGACGGCGACGACGGCAACGACGGCAAGAAGGACAGTGCGGACGCGGCAGCGAGCGCGAGCCCGTCAGCCTCTCCGTCCAAGAGCGCGTCCGAGCCGGCGATGAAGATCGACAAGAAGTCGAAGTACTCGATGTCGCTCAAGACGAACCAGGGCGACATCGGGATCGCGATGGACGCGGCGAAGACCCCGCACACCACGAACTCGTTCAAGGCTCTCGCGGACAAGAAGTTCTTCGACGGTACGAAGTGTCACCGGCTGACCACGGAGAACATCTTCGTCCTGCAGTGCGGTGATCCCAAGGGCGACGGCTCCGGCGGTCCCGGCTACACGATCCCGGACGAGAATCTGACCGCGCTCGGCAAGCCGGGGACGGCGGTGCCGTGACGTTCCCGGCAGGCACGGTGGCGATGGCGAACACCAGCCAGCCCAATTCGGGTGGCAGCCAGTTCTTCCTCGTCTACAAGGACACCAAACTGCCGCCGACCTACACCCCGTTCGGCACCATGGACGAGGACGGTCTGAAGGCCGTCGAGAAGATCGCCGCGGCGGGTACCGACGGCGGTGCGCCCGACGGTCCGCCGAAGAAGGCCGTCACGATCGAGAAGGCGACGGTCGGCAAGGACTGATCCGTCCGGGCGGCCGGTCTGCCCCGGTGCTCGGTGCGGACCGGAGAATTTCAGCCGCGCTGAGTGCGGACAGCCGGGCAGCCGGTCGCCTAGATTGGCGTTGTGCAGGGCGGGCGCTGCCCGCCCCAGGAAACTGTGGACGATGCCCGAGGGTGACCCCTTCGCAGGCATCAGGTGGAGGAGGCGCTGTGAGCAGCGACCCGTGGGGCCGCGTCGATGAGACGGGCACCGTGTACGTGCGTACAGCCGATGGCGAGCAGGTCGTCGGATCGTGGCAGGCCGGTTCCCCGGAGGAGGCTCTGGCCTATTTCGAGCGCAAGTATGAGGGCTTGGTCGTCGAGATCGGCCTCCTCGAACGGCGGGTGAAGACGACCGACCTGTCGGCCAAGGACGCGACGACGGCGATCGAGCATCTGCGTACGCAGGTCGACGAGCATCACGCCGTCGGTGACCTTGCCGCGCTCGGCAGGCGGCTGGACACACTCGTCGCGACGGTCGACTCCCGGCGCGAGGAGCGCAAGGTCGAGAAGGCCAAGCAGGCGGATGAGGCGCGGCAGGCCAAGGACGCGCTCGTCGTCGAGGCCGAGGGGCTGGCCGAGAGCGAGCAGTGGAGGTCCGCGGGTGAGCGGCTGCGGGCGCTCGTCGACACGTGGAAGGGCTGCCGCGTCTCGACCGCAAGTCGGACGACGAGCTGTGGCACCGCTTCTCGCACGCGCGCTCGGCGTTCTCCAAGCGCCGCAAGGCCCACTTCGCCTCGCTGGACGCCCAGCGTGAGGAGGCCCGCAAGGCCAAGGAGAAGCTGGTCGCCGAGGCCGAGTCCCTGTCCGGTTCCACGGACTGGGGCACGACGGCCGCCCGCTACCGCGATCTGATGACCGAGTGGAAGGCCGCGGGCCGCGCCCAGCGCGAGTCCGAGGACGATCTGTGGAACCGTTTCCGCGGCGCCCAGGACGTCTTCTTCGCGGCGCGCAGCGGGTCTTCGCCGAGCGGGACGCGGAGCAGAGCGAGAACCTCAAGCTGAAGGAGGAGCTCGCCGCTGAGGCCGAGAAGCTGGTGCCGGTGAAGGACCTGAAGGCGGCACGGTCCGCGTTCCGCTCCGTCAACGAGCGCTGGGAGGCCATCGGCCATGTGCCGCGTGACGCCCGCCCGAAGGTCGAGGGCGGCTGCACACGGTGGAGCGTGCGCTCCAGGAGTCCGAGGAGGCCGAGTGGCGCAGGTCGAACCCGGAGGCGCGGGCCCGCGCCGAGGGTCTGACCGGTCAGCTCCAGGCAGCCGTTGAGAAGCTGCATAAGCAGATCGACACGGCTCGCGCCTCGGGCAACAACGCCAGGGCGGACAAACTGGCCAAGGAGCTCGAAGGCAGGCAGGCGCTGCTGGACCAGGCGCTCAAGGGCGTTGAGGAGTTCGGGGCTGACAGGCAGCCCGCTGGGCAGGAGGACGTGCCGGTGGTCGGACGACCGCCGGCACGTCCGTTGTCAGGACACGGCGCGGACGCCGTTCTCCGCGAGATCCAGTGCGTGCTTGAGGACCTCGCACGCCTGGATGTGATTGCCGGACTCCTGGAGCAGATCCGCGAGCCGTCGGCAGACGAGAACCGCCTCCGGGCCGTAGATCTTGTGCACTTGCTGGAACGCCTGTTCCAGCACCTCGATGGCCTCGCCGGTCTGCCCTGCCTCGGACAGCACCTCGGAGAGTTCCAACTGGACGGCGAGCAGGCTTCCCTGGCCGTCGGGTACACGCTCCTGCAGCGCGATCCGAAGTACCGGCAGCGCGTCTCTGCTTCGCCCCGCTGCCCGCAGCATCCGGGCCAGACCGAGGCCTGCCACCACCATGGCCGCGCGCACGTCGGCGGCGAGGACGGGCCCGGCCGGTGTGCGCCGGGCGGCACGTGCCTTGTTCCGGGCGAGTGCGAGCCGGCCGACGCCGTTCTCCTGCGAACGCTGCGGCAGCGGACGGTTCTTGCCTCTGAGCCGTTCCTCCAGGACACGGAAGACGGTGTCCAGGTCGATGAGTTCGGGGCCGTCCTGTAACCCTTCGCGCAGAAGGGTCAGCAACTCCCGGTGAAGGCGGTGTACCGCTCGCCGTCCGGTGCGAGGGCCATCGTGTCTCGGGGAGGCGGTCAGCACGTATGCGCCGTCGACCGCAGCCTGCGCGGCGAGCACATCCTGTCCCGCGGCGAGCGTACGGGCTGCCCGGCCGCTGAAGCAGCAGTCCAGCACCACGATCTTGCACCGGGCACGGGAGGCACGGAGTTCGGCACGCAGATGCTGATACGCGACGGCCGTGTAGCCCGCGTTCTCGCGCGATCCGCTCAGACCGAGGTAGAGATCCGCGGACTCGGCATCACGCATACCGTGCCCCGCGTAGTAGACGAGCAGGGTGTCGGTGGCCTCCTCGCCCGCCTGCCGCACCGGGTCGAGCATCGCCGCCGCGTTCTGCGGGTTCGCGACGACGGCGCAGTGCTGCTCGGGCAGCCCCACACCGTGGCGTCGCACAGCTCGCCGGCGAGGTCCGTGAGATTGGCATTGACCGCGGGCAGCGCATGCAGATGCCGATACGCGGCGGTGCCGATCAGAACGGCTCTGGACGCGCCGGGGTCAGGCAGTCCCGTCATCGCCCCTCGGGCTCCTGGCTCTGTCCGTCCTGCTGGTCGAGGATGCCGGCGATGCGGCGCAGGGCCTCCTGGTCGTGTGCCTGATCGGCGAGAAGGCGCACTTCTACACCGCCACGGCGCAGAATCACGGTCGGCGCAGGTCGTCGCGCGGCCTGCCACTGCAACACGGAGAAGACCAGTGAGGCGGTGGAAACGGTGGTGCCGATGGCCAGCGCCAGCAGATCCAGACCGTTCCCCATCTGCCCGGGACTCGGGCGGAAGGAGCTGGTCAGGCTGCCCCGTGCATCCCGGGCGAGAGCCTCGTCCTCCCTCACCCAGCCGAGCAGCGCGCGGAGATGATCCTCCGTACCGCCCTCCCCGACGTCCTGCGCCAGCCGCACTTCGTATTCAGCCGTCACCGTGGCCCCTCCCGTGGTCGGTGTGGTGGTTCACCCGTGAGAACAGTTCGAGCGCCTCGCCGCCGGCCCCGAGCCGGGCGAGACAGACCGCCTGCCAGTACTGGCTGGTCAGCGTGGTGGGATGGCCGGGTCCCAGTGAGGAGAGGCAGACCTGTGTGATCGACGACAGCATCTGGACCGCCTCCTGAAGCTCTCCGCGCAGCACGAGACTCACCGCTTCGCGCTGGCGTGAGAGGGCATTCTGCGGAGTCATGCTGCTGAGGACCAGCCGCCGGGTGGCGACGCTGAGGGTGAGCGGCCTGAATCCGTCGAGCATCTCGGTCCGCTGCCGGGGACTGCGCCCTCGTCCCAGTCGTACTCCGGCCCCGCGTCCCGGGCGCCCCAGCCCGTCGGCCGGTAGACCTGCTGGATCGCGGTGTCGCGCACCATCGCGGTGACCAGGTCCGCCAGCACCGTCCGCCCACTGCCGACGAGCGGTTCGAGGATCAGGGCCACGTCCGCGGCTTCATGCGGACGATCCGCCGGGTTCTGCGCACACAGCCCGTCCACCAGCGCGGCGAGCTCCGGAGCCACCGGCAGCGCGCTGTCGCTCAGCGCGGGGACTCCGGCACCGACCGCACGCTCCACGACGGCGCCGACCTCGGCCTCGGTACCGAAGGGCAGGTTCCCGGTGAGCATGAGGTACATGCAGACCCCAGCCCGTAGAGATCCGCGGCGGGCCGGGCCTCGCCCCATGATCACTTCGGGTGCCATGAACTGGGGCGTGCCCATGGAGGTTCCGGTGCGGGTGATGGCCGACTCCCCGGCCAGCCGGGCCAGACCGAAGTCGTGAACCATCACGCTGCCATGCCGGGTGATGCCGACATTCGTGGGTTTCACATCCCTGTGCAGAACTCCCGCGGTGTGGGCGGCCGAGAGCGCCGCCGCCATCCCCAGCGCGACACTGCACGCCGTCTCCGACGAGAACGGCCCCGCCTCGACCACCAGTGCGGCGAGATCGACGCCGTCAAGGATCTGCATCACGAAATACGGGGTGTTTCCGTGGAATCCGCTGTCGTAGAGGGTCACCACACCGGGTGGTCGATGCGGGCCAGTGCCCTCGCCTCACGGCGGAAGCGCGCCAGCGCCTCGTCGTCCGCCGACAGGCCGTCGACGGCCGACAGCTGCTTCACCGCCACACGGCGGCCGAGCAGCTGGTCCTCGGCCTCGTAGACCACCCCCATCGCTCCGCGTCCCAGCAGCCTCACAGGCTGGTAGCGGTCGGCGATTAAGCCGAGCTCGGGCATGTACTCCCCTTCGGACGGACTGTGGAGTCAGGGACGCTTCGCCGACGTCACCCGGTAGACGTCGTAGACGCCCTCCACTCCCGTACGGCCTTCAGAGCGTGTCCGAGGTGCTTCGGATCGCCCATCTCGAAGGTGAAGCGTGAGGTCGCGACCCGGTCTCGGGAGGTCTGGACGGCTGCAGACAGGATGTTGACGTGCTGGTCCGACAGAACGCGGGTGACATCCGAGAGCAGCCGCGACCGGTCCAGCGCCTCGACCTGGATGGCGACCAGGAAGACCGACGACTGGGTCGGCGCCCACTCGACCTCCAGGATCCGCTCGGGCTGCTGCGAGAGCGAGTCGACGTTGACGCAGTCGGCGCGGTGCACGGAGACTCCACTGCCGCGGGTGACGAAGCCGATGATCGGGTCGCCGGGAACAGGCGTACAACAGCGGGCCAGTTTGACCCAGACGTCCTCGACGCCCTTGACGACGACACCGGGGTCGGCCTTGGCCCGGCGCTTGTTGCGGCCGTGGGACGGCGGTGAGCTCTCCGCGAGGTCCTCGTTCGCCGCGTCCTCGCCACCGAGCGCCTGGACGAGCTTCTGCACGACCCCTGTGCGGCCACATGGCCCTCGCCGATCGCCGCGTACAGGGAGGAGATGTCCGGGTAGCGCATCTCGTGCGCGAGCGTGACCAGGGAGTCGCCGGTCAGGATCCGCTGGATCGGCAGATTCTGCTTGCGCATGGCACGCGCGATGGAGTCCTTGCCCTGCTCGATCGCCTCGTCGCGGCGCTCCTTGGAGAACCAGGCGCGGATCTTGTTCCTGGCGCGGGCGACTTGACGAAGCCGAGCCAGTCCGGGAGGGCCCGGCGCCGGTCGCCTTGGAGGTGAAGACCTCGACCAGGTCACCGTTGTCCAGCGTCGATTCGAGCGGTACGAGCCGCCCGTTGACCCGTGCTCCTATGGTCCGGTGGCCGACCTCCGTATGGACGGCGTACGCGAAGTCGACCGGTGTCGCACCCGCGGGAAGCGCTATGACATCGCCCTTGGGCGTGAAGACGAAGACCTCGTTGCGCGACAGGTCGAAGCGCAGGGACTCCAGGAACTCGCTGGGGTCCTCCGTCTCCTTCTGCCAGTCCAGGAGCTGGCGCAGCCACGCCATGTCGTTGACGGTGTCCTGGCCGCGGCCGGTGTTCTTGGCACGTCGGTGCGCACCTTGGAAGCGCCGGCGGAGGGCTCCTGCTTGTACTTCCAGTGCGCGGCGATGCCGTACTCGGCTCGGCGGTGCATGTCGAACGTGCGGATCTGGAGCTCGACGGGCTTCCCGCTCGGACCGATCACCGTGGTGTGCAGTGACTGGTACATGTTGAACTTGGGCATCGCGATGTAGTCCTGAACCGCCCCGGTACCGGATTCCACCGGGCGTGGACGGTGCCGAGAGCCGCATAGCAGTCGCGGACGGTGTCGACGAGGACGCGAATGCCCACCAGGTCGTAGATCTCGGCGAAGTCCCGGCCGCGCACGATCATCTTCTGGTAGACGCTGTAGTAGTGCTTCGGCCGGCCGGTGACTGTGGCCTTGATCCGGGCGGCTCGCAGGTCGGACTGGACCTCGTCGGTCACTATGGCGAGGTACTCGTCGCGCTTGGGGCCCGCTCGGCGACGAGACGGACGATCTCGTCGTACATCTTCGGGTAGAGGATCGCGAAGGCGAGGTCCTCCAGCTCCCACTTGATGGTGTTCATGCCCAGGCGGTGAGCCAGGGGCGCGTAGATCTCGAGCGTCTCGCGGGCCTTCTTCTCCTGCTTCTCCCGCTTGAGATACCTCATGGTGCGCATGTTGTGCAGCCGGTCGGCGAGCTTGATGACGAGGACCCGCGGGTCCTTGGCCATCGCGACGACCATCTTGCGTACGGTCTCGGCCTGCGCCGCCTCACCGAACTTGACCTTGTCGAGCTGGTGACGCCGTCGACGAGAGCGCGACCTGGTCGCCGAAGTCCCGGCGCAGGGTGTCCAGGCCGTACTCGGTGTCCTCGACCGTGTCGTGCAGAAGACCGGCCATCAGCGTCGCCGGGTCCATGCCGAGCTCGGCGAGGATCGTCGTGACGGCAAGCGGATGGGTGATGTAGGGTCGCCGCTCTTGCGCTTCTGGCCGCGGTGCCAGCGTTCGGCCACCTGGTAGGCGCGCTCGATCTGGCGCAGCGTCGCGGTCTCGATCTTGGGGTCGTTGCCGCGGACGGTACGCAGGAGCGGTTCGAGTACCGGGTTGTACGGGCTGGATCGCTGCACGCCGAGCCGGGCAAGCCGGGCACGGACACGGTTGGAGGATCCGCCGGTACGGGCCACCGCGCCGGTGGAGCCGACCGGCTTGGCCGGGGCTTGGGGCGGCGGGCGGGAGGTTCGCCGCGACGGCGGGCTGTGCGGGCGCGGCGGGCATGTCGGGGACCGTGGGCTTACCGGGGACGGCAGGCGACGATCCGGCAGGGGCGCCGGGCGCCGGGCCGTCGGACGCACCGCTCCTCGGATCTGCGGAGCCGGGCTGGGTAGCGGCAGGAGGCGTCGGCTTCGCCGGCAGCGGACCGGCGGGAGCAGGGCGGCCGGGCCCTGCGGCGAACCCTCCGCGGGCTTAGGCGCCCGGGCGTTCTGCGCCGTCTCGGGCGTGGCGGGGGCCGCCCGGGCTTGTCCGGCTTCGGGGCGGCGGCTGGCTGGGCCTCGTCTGACAAGAGCACTCCTCGTGCGGATCCGGGCTACCCGGAAAGGCCATGGTATCGAGCCCCGGCCGGACCTCTCCCTGGGACGGTGAGAGCCCTTAACAACGCGGGACGGGCACCCGGATGTTCCCGGACGCCCCTCCTGTGCGCCGGTGGTTCCCTTCACTGTCGGCTGCTGCCGCTCAGGCCGTGCTGAGAATCTCCGGCGGGCCCCGCACAGTCCTTACGCCGGACGGGTGCGGCCAAGGCCGCAGCTGCTCGCTCGGCAGTTCAGTTCCGCTGCGGGAGCGCGCCTCCCCGGACTTCATCTCCTTCTTGGCGGCGACGTTCCCCACGGCACCGTGATCTTGCCGCTCTTCCGGGCCTTGGGCAGTCGGCCACGCAGACGACGACGGGTGCCCGGAGAGTCCCGGGCACCCGTTCATGGCTGGGGCTGTTCTCAGGCCTGGCTGAGCGCCTCGAGCGGTGCGCCCGCCAAGGCAGGCTCCAGCCGGGCCCGGCCGCCGAGGAAACCGAGCTCCATGAGAACCGCGACGCCTGCGACCTGGGCACCGGCTCGCCGGATCAGCTCCAGCGAAGCCTCCGCGGTGCCACCGGTTGCCAGGACGTCGTCAATGACCATGATCCGGTCGTCGGCGCAGACGTCCTGAGCGTGGATCTCGATCTCCGCGGTGCCGTACTCCAGGTCGTAGGCCTGCCGCAGTGTGGGCCTCGGGAGCTTCCCCGCCTTGCGCACGGGGATGAATCCCAGCCCCGCCCGGACCGCGGCCGGCGCCGCCAGGATGAATCCGCGCGCCTCCAGGCCCACGACCTTCGTCGCTCCGTGGCGCAGACAGAGCTCCGCGAGGATGTCGGTGAGCGCCGTGAAGGCCACCGGATCCGCGAGCAGCGGAGTGATGTCCTGAACATCACTCCGGGCTTCGGATAGTCCGGCACATCGCGGATCCGGCTGAGCAGGAGATCCCGGGTCGATTCGGTAGTACTGGTCATCGACGCTTCCCGGAGTCCGGCCGTGGCCCTTGGCTGCTGGCGCTGGCCGACGAGGGAACCCGCGGTCTCGGCGTCCTCGGGGCGTCGTTCGGCTGCCCTCGTCCTCGGCCGGCTCGCCCTTGGCGGCTGCCGCCGCCCGCTTGGCGAGGATCCGCTTCTTCAGAGCCTTTATCTGCGGCTCGCGCTCCTTGAAGTCCGCGACCAACGGTGTGGCGATGAAGATCGAGGAGTACGCACCGGCGGCGAGGCCGACGAAGAGCGACAGCGAGATGTCGTTCAGCATGCCTGCGCCGAGAACACCGCCACCGATGAAGAGGAGGCCGGCCACCGGCAGCAGAGCGACGACGGTGGTGTTGATCGACCGCACCAGGGTGCCGTTGATGGAGCGGTTGGCGATCTCGCTGTACGTCCAGCGGGTCTGCTTGGTGATCCCGACCGTGCCCTCCTTGAGACTGTCGAAGACGACGACCGTGTCGTAGAGGGAGTAGCCGAGGATGGTCAGCAGACCGATCACGGTGCCCGGGTGACCTCGAAGCCGACCAGTGCGTAGACACCGACGGTGATGGTGAGGTCGTGGATCAGCGCGATCAGAGCCGCGATGGCCATTCGCCACTCGAAGGCGATGGCCAGGTAGATCACCACCAGGACCATGAAGATGCCGAGGCCCATCCAGGCCTTGTTGGCGATCTGCTCGCCCCAGCTGGGGCCGACCAGGTCCGCGTTGATCTCCGCCTCGGGGATCCCGAGGTCCTTGGAGAGTTCCGCCTTGATCTCGTCGGCCTTGGCGGTGTCGACCTCGGTGATCTGGATCCGGAGCCCGCCGTTGCCGAGCTCCTGGACGATCGCCTCGTGGCCGGAGGCCGCCACTGCTTCCTCGTGGGCCTGGGAGACCGAGATCTTGGCCTTGGTGTCGGTCGTGAAGACCGCCCCGCCCTTGAACTCGATGCCCATGTTCAGACCGCTGACCGCCAGACCCACGATCGCCGTGATGGTGATCAGGATCGAGATGCCGTACCAGAGCATCCGGTGACCGATGAAGTCGTAACCGACCTCGCCACGGTAGAGCCGGGCGCCGAGATTGCCGAGTCGCGACATCTCACGCCTCCTTCGGGTGGTCGGTGGGGGCGTTGACACGGCGCGAACGGCGCAGCGGCGGCTTGGCGCCGAGCCGCTTCGGGTCCAGACCGGACCACGGATGGCCGCTGGCGAAGAACTTCGTGCGGGACATCAGCGTCATGACCGGCTTGGTGAAGAGGAACACCACGACGACGTCGAGCAGGGTCGTGAGACCGAGCGTGAACGCGAAGCCCTGGACCTTCCCGACAGTGACGAGGAAGAGCACCGCCGCGGCGAGGAACGACACGAAGTCGGAGACCAGGATGGTGCGCCTGGCACGGGCCAGGCCCGCTCGACAGCCGGGCGGAGCGTACGGCCTTCGCGGATTTCGTCGCGGATGCGTTCGAAGTAGACGATGAACGAGTCCGCGGTGATTCCGATCGCCACGATAGCGCCGCAGACCGCTGGGAGGTTCAGTGCGAAACCGATGGTCGGGCCCAGCAACGCCATGATCGTGTAGGTCAGGACGCCGGAGGCCAGCAGGCTGAGGAGCGCGATGAACGCGAGACCTCGGTAGTAGGCCACCAGATAGATGACGACCAGGGCCAGACCGATGGCACCGGCGATCAGGCCGGCGTTGAGCTGCTCGCCGCCGAGCGCCGCGGTGACGGTGGTGACCGTGTCCTCCGTGAAGGAGAGCGGCAGCGCACCGTACGAGAGGACGTTGGCGAGGTCCTCGGCCGACTGCTGGGTGAAGCTGCCGGAGATCTCGGCATTGCTGCTCAGGGCCGTGCGCACAGAAGGCGCCGAGACGACTTCACCGTCGAGCGCGATGGCGAACTGGTTCTGCGGCGGCTGCTGCTGCGCGAGCTGACCTGTGATCTTCTGGAACTTCTTGGCACCGGCGTCGGTGAATTCCATCTGAACGATCCACTGGCCACCGTTCGTCTGGTCGATCGCGGCCTTGGCGCTGTCCACATCCGTACCGGAGACCTCGGCAGGGCCGAGGAGGTACTTGGCGTCACCCTCGGAACTGCAGGCGACCGTGGGCTCGGACGGCTTGATGCCTTCGCCCGCCTTGACGCGCGCGGCCGGGTCGGTGCAGTTCAGCTCGGTGAACTTCTTCTGCAGTGCCGCGGTCGCGGGTCGGGCGCCTCCGTGCCGGCAGGAGATTCGGACGCTGTCGCCTTGTCCGAGGCGCTGCCACTCGGAGCGGGCGTCTCGTCCTGCTTCAGAGCGCCGGTGACCGCACGGCCCTGGGTGGTGGAGGTTGCCGAGGGAGTGGCCTTCGAGCCGGAGGCCGTCTCCTTGTCGGTGGCCCCGTCGCTGGGAGCCGCACTCGGCGCCTTGGACCCGGTCGCGGAGGGGCTCGGGGAGCCGGTGGGCGTCGGCCCTCCGTCCGCGACGGTGAGCACCGGCCTGAAGTAGAGCTGGGCGGTCGTACCGACCTGTTCCCGCGCCTGCTTCGAGTTCGTGCCCTTGGGGATGTTGACGATGATGTTCGACTTGCCCTGGGTCTGAACCTCGGCCTCGGAGACACCCAGACCATTGACACGGCGTTCGATGATGCTGACCGCGGTGTTCATGTTGGTCTCGTTGATCGCGTCCGGCTTGCCGGGCTGGCTCTTCGCCTTGAGCGTGATCGACGTGCCGCCCGCCAGGTCAATACCCAGCCGGGGCGTGGTGTGGCCGGACAGGATCATCCCGCCGGCGAGCGCAACCATGGCAATGAGGATCAGAGCCAGGGCGCGGCCCGGCTTGCCCTGTCCACCGGTTGATCCCCGGCCTTTCTTCGGTGCTGCCACCTTTTCGTTTCTCCCTGTCCAACCGCCCCGCGCCGGTACGCGCCGGAGCGGCCACGAAGTGTTGTGGGGACCTGCCCCGCAGACGACCTCACGGGCCCAAGACGCCGCGCACCTTTGGGCGCGCGGCGTCCAGGAATCGTGGAACTACTTCGCGCCGGCCTCGCCGTCGCTGCGGCTATCGGCGGTGGCGTCCTCGGCGTCCTTCTTGGCCTCGGTGCTCTCGGGCTCGACGTCGGAGGCCTCGGCCTTCTTGCCGAGGTCGATCTTCGCGTCGTCCGCGGTGTCGGCTGCGTCACCGTCGGCATCAGCGGTGAGCGAGGAGGCGTCGTCGGGAACGACCGTGCCTTCGGCGTTCAGCTCTTCGTCGTCACCGTGGACGATGCGGTTGTACTCGGCGTCGTCCAGGACGGCACCGATGGAGTTCTTGGCGAAGATGGCGTGGACGCCGGGCGCGATCTCGAGGATGACCGTGTCGTCGTGCAGTTCCTTGACGGTGGCGTACATGCCTCCGATCGTCCGGACGCCGGTGCCGGGCTGCATTTCGTTGCGCATCTGCGCAGCCGCCTGCTGCTTCTTCTTGGCGGACCGGGTCATCAGGAACATGGCCCCGATGAGCACGATGAAGGGAGGAGGGTCACGAGACTCACGGGACGGAACTTCCTTCGCACGACCGAACTGGAGAACGGCCTGATCTACGGGTGGGTACGCCGCCATACCGGCGGCATCGGCGGAGTCTAAGCGAGTCCGCATCATTGGAACAACGCCCAGCATGACACCGTGGTTCCTCTGGGGGCCAACCTGTGATGCATCACGCCCCGAACAAGCCCTGTTGTCCCTTTACGACGTGCTGCGGCGGCACGAGTCCGAGATGGGCCCACGCGGCAGGAGTGGCGACCCGGCCCCGCGGGTCCTGGCCAGCAGTCCCTCCCGTACGAGGAAGGGCTCAGCGACCTCCTCGACCGTCTCACGCTCCTCCCCACCGCGACGGCCAGGGTGGACAGACCCACCGGGCCGCCCCGAAGAGTTTCAGCAGGGCGCCGAGCACTGCCCGGTCCAGCCGGTCCAGGCCACGGTGGTCGACCTCGTACACCTTGAGCGCCGCTGCCGCGATGCCGACATCGATCCGCCCCTCGGCCTTGACCTGGGCATAATCCCGGACCCGGCGCAGCAGCCGGTTGGCGATACGGGGGTGCCCGGGAACGCCGGCGATCTCCGCGGCACCCTCGACGTCTATTTCGACGTCGAGGAGGCCCGCGGAACGGTGGATGACACGCTCGAGCTCGGTGGGGCGTAGAACTCCATATGGCCGGTGAAACCGAAGCGGTCACGCAGCGGGGCGGCAGCAGCCCGGCCCGGGTAGTGGCACCGACCAGGGTGAACGGCGGCAGCTCGAGCGGGATGGCGGTGGCGCCGGGGCCCTTGCCGACGATGACGTCAACCCGGTAGTCCTCCATCGCCATATAGAGCATCTCCTCGGCAGGCCTTGACATGCGGTGGATCTCGTCGAGGAAGAGGATCTCGCCCTCCTGGAGGGAGGAGAGGATCGCGGCGAGATCGCCTGCGTGCTGGATGGCGGGACCTGAGGTGATCCGGATCGGCGCGTTCATCTCAGCCGCGATGATCATGGAGAGGGTGGTCTTGCCGAGGCCGGGGGCGCCGGAGAGCAGGACGTGGTCGGCGGTGGCACCGCGGGCGCGGGCGGCCTTGAGCACCAGGTCGAGCTGCGCGCGCACCGTCTCCTGGCCGACGAACTCACCGAGATCCTTCGGGCGCAGCGCGGCTTCGACCGCGGTGTCCTCGCCGTCGGCACCGGCATCGACCACCCGGTCCTCGGGCTGCGCGCCCGTCAGCTCTGCGGTGTCGGGTCCGGTCTCGTCCCAGTTCATCTCGTCAGTCCCGCCTCGGGTGTTCTGTGCCGTGCCGTGGGTGCTCCGGCCGGCGTCGGGTCTCAGCGTGCGCGATTGAGCGTCTGCAGTGCGGCACGCAGCAGCTGTGGCACAGGCGGCTGGGCACCCTGCGCCACGGCGGCCTCGGCCTGCGGGGCGACGGCGGCGACCGCCTCGTCGGCCTCCCGGGTCGCGTAGCCGAGGCCGATCAGCGCGGCCTGCAGCTGATCGCGCCAGGAGGAACTGACCGCGGTGCCGATGCCCTGCTGGCCGATTGGGCGCCGACCGGCTCGCCGAGCCGGTCCTTGAGCTCCAGCAGCAGCTTCTGGGCACCCTTCTTGCCGATCCCGGAGACGGCGGTGAGTGCCTTCTCGTCGCCCGTGGAGACCGCGATGCGCAGGGCGTCCGGGCTGTGGGTGGTGAGCATGGCCTGGGCTAGCCGGGGCCGACCCCGCTCGCGGTCTGGAGCAGCTCGAAGATCTGCCGCTCGTCGTCGTCGGCGAAGCCGTACAGGGTCAGGGAGTCCTCCCGTACGACGAGGGACGTCGCCAGTCTGGCCTCCTTGCCGATCCGCAGACCGGCCAGGGTGGCGGGTGCGCACTGGACGGCCATGCCGATGCCGCCGACCTCGATAACGGCGGTGGCCGGGTGAGGGCGGCCACCGGGCCGGAGACAAAGGCGATCATGCGGTACGGCCTTTCAGTGTGCGGTGGGCCGCGACGGCCTGTTGCAGCCTGTTCTGCGCGGGTGCGCGCCAGATGTGGCAGATCGCGAGTGCGAGGGCGTCGGCGGCGTCGGCCGGCTTGGGTGGTGCGTCGAGCCGCAGCAGCCGGGTCACCATGGCCCCGACCTGTGCCTTGTCGGCGCGGCCCGATCCGGTGACAGCGGCCTTGACCTCACTGGGAGTATGCAGGGCGACGGGGATGCCGCGACGGGCGGCACAGAGCATGGCGACCGCACTGGCCTGGGCGGTGCCCATCACCGTGGAGACATTGTGCTGGCTGAACACCCGCTCCACGGCCACGAATTCAGGCCGCTGCTCATCCAGCCAGCGCTCGATGCCCCGCTCGATGGCGACCAGCCGCTGGCCGAGCTCGGCGTCGGCCGATGTGCGGACGACGCCGACCGCGACCATCGTCAGCGGACGGCCCGCGACTCCGTCGACGACACCGACCCCGCACCGGGTCAGCCCCGGGTCCACGCCGAGTACCCGCATGGAACCCCTCGTCCTCGCTGCGCTCACCGCTCGGTCAACTGTTCTGGCAGGCTATCGGCTCGCACTGACAATGCGACGGGCCGACGGGTGTGTCCCGTCGGCCCGTCCAGGCTGTGCCCGCCCTCAGGCGTCGACCTTCTCCATGACCTCGTCGGAGACGTCGAAGTTGGCGAAGACATTCTGCACGTCGTCGCTGTCCTCCAGCGCGTCGATCAGCTTGAAGATCTTGCGTGCGCCGTCCTCGTCGAGGTCGACCTGCATGGTGGGCAGGAAGTCGGCCTCGGCGGAGTCGTAGTCGATGCCGGCCTGCTGGAGCGCGGTACGGACCGCGACCATGTCGGTGGCCTCACTGACGACCTCATACTTCTCACCGAGGTCGTTGACTTCCTCGGCACCCGCGTCGAGGACCGCGTTCAGGACGTCGTCCTCGGACAGTTCGCCCTTGGGTACGATGACGACGCCCTTGCGGTTGAAGAGGTAGGAGACCGAACCCGGTCGGCCATCGAACCGCCGTTGCGGGTCATCGCGACACGTACGTCGGAGGCCGCGCGGTTACGGTTGTCGGTGAGGCACTCGATGAGCACCGCGACACCGTTCGGCCCGTAACCTTCGTACATGATCGTCTGATAGTCGACGCCGCCCGCTTCGAGACCGCCACCGCGCTTGACCGCGGAGTCGATGTTCTTGTTCGGGACTGAGCTCTTCTTCGCCTTCTGCACGGCATCGACGAGGGTCGGGTTTCCCTCGGGGTCCACACCGCCGGTGCGAGCCGCAACTTCGATGTTCTTGATCAGCTTCGCGAAGAGCTTGCCGCGCTTGGCATCAACCACGGCCTTCTTGTGCTTCGTCGTAGCCCATTTAGAGTGGCCGGACATCTGCCTTCTCCTTCGCGTAACCAAAATCGATCCGAACCCGAGAGATCCTACCGGGATCGAGTCAGCGGCTGCGCGCACCATGTCGACGAAGAGTGCGTGAACCCGGTGGTCCCCGGTCAGTTCGGGATGGAATGACGTGGCTATGGCATTTCCTGGCGTACTGCGACGATATGGCGGCCGTGCTCGGCAATGACCTCCACCCGCGCCCCGACCGACTCGACCCAGGGGCCCGGACGAAGACTCCTTCGACAGGCCCGCCCGGCACTCCGGCGAACTCGACGGCCGCCTCGAAGGACTCGTTCTGCCGCCCGAAAGCGTTACGGCGCACGATCATGTCGATGCCGCCGACCGTCTCCTGGCCCGAGCGAGGGTCAAGAATCTTGTCGGCCAGCAGGATCATTCCTGCGCAGGTTCCGTAGACCGGCATGCCGGCCCGTACTCGCTCGCGCAGCGGTTCCAGCATGCCGAAGAGCACGGCCAGCTTGGAGATCGTGGTGGATTCGCCGCCGGGTATGACGAGCCCGTCGACCTCGGCGAGCTCCTCCGGCCGCCGGACCGCCCTGGTCAGGCGCTCGCCGGGCCAGGGCGGTCAAATGCTCCTTCACATCGCCCTGGAGGGCCAGGACTCCGATGACAGGGGTGTCGGTCATCAGTGGTTACCAGCCGCGGTTGGCGTAGCGCTCGGCCTCGGGCAGTGTGTCGCAGTTGATGCCGACCATGGCCTCACCCAGGTTGCGGGAGGCGTCCGCGATGACCTTCGGGTCGTCGTAGAAGGTGGTGGCCTTCACGATGGCGGCGGCGCGCTTGGCCGGGTCGCCGGACTTGAAGATGCCGGACCCGACGAAGACGCCCTCGGCGCCGAGCTGACGCATCAGCGCCGCGTCGGCAGGGTGGCCACGCCGCCCGCGGAGAACAGCACGACGGGCAGCTTGCCGAGCTCGGCGACCTCCTTGACCACCTCGTACGGGGCACGGAGGTCCTTGGCCGCGGCGTACAGCTCGTTGTTGTCGTATCCGCGCAGACGTGCGATCTCGTTCTTGATCTGCCGCAGGTGCCGGACGGCCTCGACGACGTTGCCCGTGCCCGCCTCACCCTTCGAGCGGATCATCGCGGCACCCTCGGCGATACGGCGCAGTGCCTCGCCCAGGTTGGTGGCACCGCAGACGAAGGGGTGGTGAAGGCGAACTTGTCGCTGTGGTTGACCTCGTCGGCCGGGGTCAGCACCTCGGACTCGTCGATGTAGTCGACGCCGAGCGACTGCAGGACCTGGGCCTCGACGAAGTGACCGATGCGGGACTTGGCCATGACCGGGATGGAGACGGCCGCGATGATCTCTTCGATCATGGTCGGGTCGGACATCCGGCCACGCCGCCGTCCTTGCGGATGTCGGCGGGCACCCGCTCCAGGGCCATGACGGCCACGGCGCCCGCGTCCTCTGCGATCTTCGCCTGCTCGGCGTTGACGACATCCATGATCACGCCGCCCTTGAGCTGCTCGGCCATCCCGCGCTTGACGCGGGCGGTGCCGGTGACCGGGGACTCGGCGGACTGCGGGTGCTGGGAGTGGACACGGATCAACCTCACTGGGTGAAAGACGCTGGAGACTGCAGCACCGAGCAAACGCTCCGAGACCAGTCCACAGCAAGGGCCAATGGGCAGCCGGTGGATCGTTCTACGGCCCCTCAGGTGCCGGGGCGGTCCGCCAGCGCGACCGGCGGCTCGTCGTCCATCTCGACCGCCAGCGGGAACGGCGCGTGCCCGGCCAGCCGGAACAGGCGCACCGTCCGGTGCTTGCGCAGTGCCCGGGCCGCGCGCACCGAGTCGTTGTGGAACCGCCGCGCCATCGGCACCCGGCGCACGGCGGCGGCCAGCTCGTTCGCCGCTTCCTCGCCGCCCGGGATCTCCTTCACGGCCTCGACCTGGGCAGGCTCCCCGAACACGGCCCGCAGGGCGGTGCTCAGCTCGCTCTCGGCAACCTCACGCTGCTCCTCCTCGGCCTGCCGTGCCGCGTGCGCCGCCTCGTAGAGAACGATCGAAGCGGCGGGATCGAGGACTCCGGATGTGGCCAGCTCCTGGGTGACCGATGCGCGGCGCAGCAGCTGGGCGTCGAGCGCGGCCCGCGCCGCGTCGATCCGGGTGTGCAGCCGGTCCAGCCGGCCTGCGGTCCAGCTGAGGTACAGGCCGATCGCGACGAGCGCGACGGCGATCCAGATGAGGGTTTCGGTCACGGGCCGAAAGGCTACCGTCGCACGGACCGCACCCTTTCCCCGGGATGCCGTACCGGGCATTCCCAAGCCCCGGCAGGAGCTGCTCCGGTCCGCCGACCGGCCCCGTCCGCGGCCCTCAGCCGCGCAACGGGCGCCGGTCCCGGCTTCGCGGGCGGTGTCCGGACTCAGTCCCGGCCAGGCCGAACCGTGCCCGCAACCCCACCCGTTCGTCCGCGGCGACCGATGCCGCCCCGTCCGTCACCGTCTCGTACACGGCCAGGATGTCGGCCGCGACCGTCGACCAGTCGAACCTGCGCACATGCGCGGCTCCCCGCAGGCGCAGACCGGCGCGCCGCTCCGGGTCGCCCAGCAGCCGGATCGCGGCCGAGGCGAGCGCGTCCGCGTCCTCGTTGGCGAACAGATCGCCGGCCTCTCCTGATCCAGTACCTGGGTGAACGCGTCCAGGTCGCTGGCGAGCACCGGGCTCCCGCCGACAGCGCCTCGACCAGGATGATCCCGAAGCTCTCGCCGCCGGTGTTCGGCGCGACGTACACATCGACGCTGCGCAGCAGCCGCGCCTTGTCCTCGTCGCTCACCATGCCGAGGAACTCGACGCGTTCGCGAAACTGCCTGGGCAGCGATGCGACCGCCTCTTCCTCGTCGCCGCGGCCCGCGATCAGCAGCCTGGTCTCGGGACGGGCGGCGAGGATCGCGGGCAGTGCCTTCATCAGGACCGGCAGTCCCTTGCGGGGCTCGTCGATGCGGCCTATGAACCCGAGCGTGCCGCCCTGCCACTCCGCCTTCGGCTCCGCCGCCGCGAAGAAGCCGACGTCGACGCCGTTAGGGATGACCACGGCGTCGCCGCCGAGGTGCTCGACCAGGGTTCGCCGCGCGTACTCGCTCACCGCGATCCGCGCGCTGATCTTCTCCAGCGCGGGCTGCAGGATCGGGTAGGCCGCGATCATCGCCCGGGAACGGGGATTGGAGGTGTGGAAGGTGGCCACGATCGGTCCCTGCGCCGCCCAGCAGGTGAGCAGCCCCAGTGAGGGTGTGCCGGGTTCATGGATGTGGATGACGTCGAAGGTGCCGTCGTGCAGCCAGCGGCGCACCCGTGCCGCGGACAGGAAGCCGAAGTTCAGCCGGGCGACGGACCCGTTGTACGGGACGGGTATGGCCCGGCCCGCCGGCACCACATACGGCGGCAGCGGGTCTCGTCGTCGGCGGGCGCCAGCACCGAGACCTCGTGGCCGAGACGGATCAGATGCTCGGCCAGGTCCCGGATATGGAACTGCACTCCGCCCGGTACGTCCCAGGAGTACGGGCAGACAATGCCGATCTTCACTGCTGATCCCCTCGGGGTCCAGATCGTCGAGCCAGAGCCGCTGCAGCATGTGCCAGTCCTCCGGGTGCTCGGCGATCCCGATGGCGAAGGTATCGGCCAGCGCCTGTGTCATGGAGGACGTCCTCTCGGTCCGGTCACCTGTCCCGGGTACCTCCACAGGCGGGTGGATCTGCCCCTTCATCACCGGAGTTCCGTCGTAGCGGAGCGTGACCGGGAGCAGCACCGCACCTGTCTGCTGGGCCAGCAGCGCGGGCCCGGCGGGCATCCGCGCGGTGTCGCCGAAGAACGTCACCTCTACGCCCGATGCGGACAGATCGCGGTCGGCGACCAGGCAGATCAGACCGCCCGCCCGCAGCCGCCGCGCCAGGGTTCCGAAGGCGGCCCCGCCACTGTGCGGCAGGACCTCCATTCCGAGGCCCTCGCGGTAGTCCACGAACCGGTCGTACAGCGTCTCCGGCTTGAGCCGTTCCGCCACGGTCGTGAACGGCATCTTGAGCGAGGTGGTGACCCAGGCACCGGCCAGGTCCCAGTTCGCCAGGTGGGGCAGGGCCACGATGACCCCACGCCCGGCGTCCATGCCCTCCGTGAGCCGGTGGGCGCCCTCGATCCGGATGCTGTCCTGAATCCGCTGCTCACTCCACGTCGGCAGCCGGAAGGACTCCATCCAGTAGCGCATGTACGAGCGCATGCCGGCCCTGGACAGCTCGGCGAGCCGATCGGGGCCCGCGTCCGGCACCACTCTGGCCAGATTCGACTCCAGCCGCAGCACACTCTTGCCGCGCCGCCGCCACACCTGGTCGGCAACGGTGCGGAAGAGCGCTCGGGCGGCCGGCTCGGGGAGTTTCTTGACGGCTCCCCAGCCCAGCCCGTACAGCCCGTCCGTCAGCCGGCCCTTCAGGTCCGTCCTCGTGCCGCTCACTGCGCGGTCTCGCTCCCCTGCTCCGCCGTTCCCGCGGCATCCGCCTCGGCGGATTCCCGGCGTACGGTCACCACCCGCTGGACCAGCGTCACCAGGCTGCCCGCGGCAACGATCCACAGCGCGATCGGCAGCAGGATCTGGATCCCGGGCACACCGAACGCGTGCAGGCCGGCGAGCCCGGCGGCCACCAGTGAGATCACCAGCCGCTCGGCACGCTCCACCAGTCCGTTCACCGCGACCGGCAGACCGATCGACTCACCGCGCGCCTTCGTGTACGAGACCACCTGGCCGCTGGCCAGGCAGAAGATCGCGACCGCGCACAGCACGTTGTCGTCGCCGCTGCCCGCGTACCAGAGCGCGAACCCGGCGAAGATCGCCCCATCGGCGACACGGTCCAGTGTCGAGTCCAGGAACGCGCCCCACCGGCTGGAGATCCCGGCCTGCCGGGCCATGTTGCCGTCGACGAGATCCGAGAATACGAAGACGGTAATGACGATCGTGCCCCAGAAGAACTCCCCATCGGGAAGAAGACCAGCGCACCTGCCATCACTCCGGCCGTACCGATGAGAGTGACCGCGTCGGGACTGACCCGAGACGGAGCAGCAGAGCGGCGAACGGTGTGAGGACACGCGTAAAGAATGCACGCGCGTACTTGTTCAGCATGGCCTTCCCGACGTTCGTTGGCCGCGCGGCCCCTTCGGCCACCGACTGGCCCATCGTAGTCACGACCCCTGCGGTCCACCGGCGGGCACCCGTCCGGCGGGTGCCGCGGAAGCCCCGGACGGCCGGGTACGACGTATGGACGCGCCTCTGCCCGAGTGCCAAGCTCGAATGACCGCGGGCGTCGACGGAGCCGCCGAGACGGCCTCTAGCTAGCGCCCGTGCTTCTTCTCCCCACCGCGTCGGCAATCTCTCCGCACGCGCCATCGACCGGGAGGCACTGAATCATGGGCGACAAGGCACATACCCAAACCGGGGCCGCCGGCAGAGCAGCGGCGGCCGGCCGGCCCGCTTGCGTACGGAACGTGGTGCTGGTAGGCCACAGCGGCTCGGGCAAGACCACCCTGGTCGAGGCTCTCGCGCTGGCGGCAGGGGCGGTCAACCGGGCCGGACGGGTCGAGGACGGTTCGTCTTCTCCGGCACCCTGCGCCCCGACGACACCGTGCACGTGTCCGGCCACGGCCTCACCGGCCCCGGCCACGAGGCCCGCCCGTGCCACGACGCCGACGTGCGCGTCGGCGCGCTGTCCTCCCCTTCGGCAAGCAGCAGCACCCTGGACCGCTGCATCGCCGGAGATCTCGCCGCCGTCTCCAGGCTGGGCGGCGCGGAGACCGGCGACACCCTCTCCGACCGGGACGATCCGCTGCTGATGGAGCCCTGGCTCATGCCCGACCCGTTGCTGCCCCTCGCTGTCCGCGCCCACAGCAAGGCGGACGAGGACAAGCTCGCCCAGGGGCTGGCACGGCTTGTCGCCGAGGACCCCACCATGCGGCTGGAGCAGAACCAGGACACCCACCAGCTCGTCCTGTGGTGTCTGGGCGAGGCACATATGGAGGTCGCCCTGGAGCGGCTGCGCAGCCGGTACGGAGTCCAGGTCGACGCCGTGCCGCACCTGGTACTTCTCCGTGAGACCTTCGCCGCCCCGCCACGGCGCGCGGCCGGCACGTCAAGCAGTCCGGCGGCCATGGCCAGTACGCCATCTGCGAGATCGAGGTGGAGCCGCTTGCGCCGGGCACCGGCATCGAATTCGTCGACAAGGTGGTCGGGGTGCGGTGCCCCGGCAGTTCATCCCGTCCGTCGAGAAGGGCGTCCGTACCCAGGCCGCCCGCGGAGTCGCGGCCGGGCACCCCTGGTCGACGTACGCATCACACTGCTCGACGGCAGATCGCACTCGGTCGACTCCTCCGACGCCGCCTTCCAGACCGCTGGCGCGCTGGCCCTGCGCGAGGCGGCCGCCCAGGCGCGCATCCAGCTCCTCGAACCGGTCACCGAGGTCCGGGTGCTGATCCCCGACGCATATGTGGGAGCCGTCATGAGCGATCTCGCCGGCCGCCGCGGCCGGGTCGTGGGCAGCGAGCAGGCAGCCGGAGGACGCACCCTCGTACGCGCCGAGGTACCCGAGATCGAGATCGGCCGGTACGCCGTAGACCTCCGTTCGCTGTCGCACGGCACCGGCCGGTTCGACCGGGCGTACGCCCGGCACGAGGCCATGCCGCCCCAGCTTGCCGAACGCATCCGCGAAGAGCAGGAAATGACTACAAATGGAACATAGTTGATCACAATCAGTCCCCACCGGCCGGCCGGACGTCACCACGGGCAACGGCGCGATCGGGACGATACGCTGTGGGCCCAGCTCAGAAGGTGTGCCGCGTACGGTAGTTGGGAACAGCCGCAGGAGCAGACCGTGCGGCGAGTGGGGGCGACAGTGGCCAACGACGGATTCGATTTCTCTCCGGAGCGCAGATTCCGCTCCAGGGTTCGGCGGGACAGGCGGTGGCGACGAACGCCCTCGCCTCCGCCGCGTACCGCGACAGCGATGTGAGCGAAATCCTCAAAGCCAACAGCGATTGGCACAAGTCCGAAGTGAAGCCGGGCGACTCCAAGCTCTTCAAGTCCGACTACTTCAAGCCCAATCTCGGCGAGGCATTCTCGCGGGCCGTCCAGGAGCGCACGCTGGGCGGCGGCCGCAAGGCCCTGATCCAGTCCTTCGGCTCCGACCCGCAGACCGTCGTCGAGCACTGCCTGTCCGCAACGAGCCTGCGCAGGGCACGGGACATCAGGCTGACCACGGTGACGGCCCTGTTCGGTTTCGCCTTCCTGCCCGGCATGATCGTGTGGGTCCTGGCCTTCCGGCTGCGCGAGGTGTTCAACAACTCCAAGGACAAGGCCCTGCACGCGCTGGGTGCCATCCTGCTCCTCGTGGTCGGCGCCGCTGCCGTGTTCTTCCTGATCACCATGCCCGTCCCCGGCCTCCTGGGTCTCTATCTGCGTGCCATGATCATCGCCCCTGTGATCGGCTGGCTGATCGCCAAACGGATCACGGAGGCCTCCGCCAAGGACATGCGGGCCCGCTGGGACGGGCTGCTGTCCGGCTCCGGTGTCAGCGCCAAGATCCCCGAGGCCGTACCGAAGAACCCGAACGAGACCGCGCGCGAGGCCCTGCGCCAGGGCCTGGAGAAGCTCTCCGCCGAACAGCAGTCGAACTCCGTCTTCTACGCCGGCCCCAAGGGCATTCTCGGCATGGGCACCCGTTGGGGCAGCTGGCAGCTCGCCGAGGAACTGGTCTCCGCGGACCCCGCCAAGGAGATCAACCAGTTCCGCAGCTGGGACCTGATCCGGGTCATCCACGACCAGCTCAAAATGCTGGAGCGCGGGCCGCTGCACACCGGCGGCTTCCCCACCCCGTCGGTCAAGCACTGGATCGTCTCACCCGTGGGCGAGAACGCCGACTCGGTCTCCCGTCCGGCGGGCGAGGACGTCGCGACCTTCCAGGTCAAGACGCACGAGATACAGCGGATCTGCAACCATCAGCAGTTCGGCAGCGGCGACCGGCACTACCTGGGCGTCCAGTTCACCCTCTGGGACGGCCAGCTGGTGATCACCATGATGATCACCGTCACCGTGCTCCACGAGACCCTGCGGATCGAAGTCACCGGCCACGCGCTGGGCCCGGTCCACTCGCTCTTCCTGTCCAAGCCCGAGGCGGAGACCAAGACGGTCAGCAAGGCCGTCAAATTCTGGGAGACCCGCAAGATCACGCTCCCGCTCGTCAAGGCCGGTGAAGTGGTCAGGCTCGCCCTGCGCGCCCCTTCACCTGGTACCCGCCGCTCCTCGACTACCTGGGCGGCAAGATAGTGCTGCCCGAGCCCTTCGGTCTGCGCCACGCCTGGGCGGCCAAACCGTGGGGCCACCGCTTCATGGCGGACGACGCCATGCGGGCGGCCACCCCGTGCTGCGCGTCGTGCACTCCGCAGCCATGCGCGTCCTCAAGGAGAACGGCGTCGACACCGACCGGTTCGACAACCGCTCCATGATCCTCAGCGGACTCGTACAGGACCCCGCACCCAGGAAGGCCGATGTGTACGACGCCTGACCAGGGGCCCCGACCCGAAGTGGGGCGCCCGGCCGATGGCCACGGGCGCCCCACTTCCACCGCAGGACGAAGATCAGACGGCAGGCAGCTCGGCAGGCCAGACATCGGCCAGCATCGCCCGGGTGTCACCGAGCAGCTGCGGCAGCACCTTCGTATGACCGATGACCGGCATGAAATTGGTGTCCCCGCCCCAGCGCGGCACCAGATGCTGATGCAGATGCGCGGCGATGCCGGCACCGGCGGAAGCACCCTGGTTCAGCCCGATATTGAATCCGTGCGCCCCGGAAGCGGCCCGCAGAGCCACCATCGCGCGCTTGGTGAAGTCGGCGAGCTCCATCGTTTCCGGACCGTCGAGCTCGGTGTAATCGGCGACATGCCGGTACGGCACGACCATCAGGTGCCCGCCGTTGTACGGGTACAGATTCAGCACGGCGTAGACCTTCTCGCCGCGCGCGATGATGAGCCCGTCCTCGTCCGACTTCGACGGGATCGCGCAGAACGGACAGCCGTCTCCGGCCTCCGAACCGCTCGGCTTGTTCTCGCCCTGGATGTACGCCATCCGGTGGGGCGTCCACAGGCGCTGAAACGCGTCGGGCGTCCCCACTCCGATCTGCTGCTCCGGCTCACTCGTCATGCCGGTCAGCATATTGCTTCGCTCCTGCTGAGCGTGTCGCCGGGGCCGGACCCGGCAGCACACCGCAATGCTGAGGCCATGAGCGACCGCCGAACGGACTCCGTCCCCTCCGGTTCACGGGTGGGAGCACCGCACGGAAGTGCCGCTCCTCGCCGCCTCGCTCCTCTTCCTCGCCGGATACGCGGTCCGCGTCCTCGCCCCGCACGGCGCCGCCCCTGGCGTGACATCGCTCTCGCGCTGGTCGGCTCGACCTGGCTGCTCTTCCTGCTGGACTACGGCGTACGCATCCGGCTCAGCGGCCTCGGCCGGCGATTCGTACGCAGCCACTGGCTGGACACCCTGGTACTCCTCCTGCCCTGCTGCGCCCCTGCGCATGGTGAAGGTCTATACGGCGGTCCAGCGTCGCAGGGACCGGCCCCGGCTGAACCTGTACGCCCGGGTGATGACCTATGCCGGGATGACCGCGCTGCTGCTCGGCTTCTCAGCCGCGCTCGCCGTCTACCACCAGGAACACGACGCACCGGGCACCACGATCCGTACCTTCGGGGACGCGGTGTGGTGGGCGTGCGCGACGCTCACGACGGTCGGCTACGGGGATGCCGTCCCGGTCACACCGGGCGGCAGGACCGTGGCTGCCGGGCTGATGGCCTGCGGCCTCGCACTGCTGGGCGCGGTGACAGGTTCGTTCTCGTCATGGCTGTTGCAGGTGTTCACCCGGGAGGACGAAAGGCCCCCGGCGAGCGGGTAGCTCGCCGGGGCTGCTTCGCTTGCGCGGGGAACACATCACACCTGTACGCGACGCTCCACCACGTCGACGAGCTTGGCGATCGCCTCGTCGCGGGCGACGCCGTTCTCCTGCGAGCCATCGCGGTACCGGAACGACACCGTGCCCGCGTTCATGTCCTCGTCACCCACGATGATCATGAACGGCACCTTGGCCTTCTGGTGATTCCGGATCTTCTTCTGCATCCGGTCCGAGGAGGCGTCCACCTCGACCCGCAGCCCCTTCTTCCGCGCCTCGGCGGCAAACTCCTGGAGGTAGGGGATATGCGTGTCACCGATCGGGATGCCGGCCGCCTGGACCGGGGCCAGCCACACCGGGAACGCGCCCGCGTAGTGCTCGAGGAGCACCGCGAAGAACCGCTCGATCGAACCGAACAGTGCGCGGTGGATCATGACCGGGCGCTGCTTGGTGCCGTCCGGGCCGGTGTACTCCAGGTCGAAGCGCTCCGGCAGGTTGAAGTCGAGCTGCACGGTCGACATCTGCCAGGTACGGCCGATGGCGTCCTTGCACTGCACCGAGATCTTCGGGCCGTAGAACGCGGCACCGCCCGGTCCGGGACCAGCGGCAGGCCCTGCTTCTCGCCGACCTGGCGCAGCGTCTCGGTTGCCTCTTCCCAGGCCTCGTCGGAGCCGACGAACTTCTCCGGATCCTTGGTGGAGAGCTCCAGGTAGAAGTCGGTCAGACCGTAGTCGCGAAGCAGGTTCAGGACGAAGGTGAGCGTCCTGTCGAGCTCCTCGGCCATCTGCTCCCGGGTGCAGTAGATGTGCGCGTCGTCCTGCGTGAAGCCGCGCGAGCGGGTCAGGCCGTGCACGACGCCCGACTTCTCGTACCGGTACACCGTGCCGAACTCGAAGAGGCGCAGCGGCAGTTCACGGTAGGAACGGCCGCGCGCATCGAAGATCAGGTTGTGCATAGGGCAGTTCATCGGCTTGAGGTAGTAGTCCACCCCGTCGTCGAGCTGCATGGGCGGGTACATGCCGTCGGCGTACCAGTCCAGGTGACCGGACTTCTCGAAGAGCTTGCCCTTGGTGGCGTGGGGCTGTAGACGAACTCGTAGCCCTCCTCCTCGTGACGACGCCGCGAGTAGTCCTCCATGGCACGGCGGATGACGCCGCCCTTGGGGTGGAAGACCGCGAGGCCGGGGCCGATCTCGTCCGGGAAGGAGAAGAGGTCCAGCTCGCTGCCGAGCTTGCGGTGATCACGCTTGGCGGCCTCCTCCAGGAACGCCAGGTGCGCCTTGAGCTCGTCCTTGGTGGGCCAGGCGGTGCCGTAGATGCGCTGCAGCATCGGGTTCTTCTCGCTGCCCCGCCAGTACGCCGCGGCGTTCCGCATCAGCTTGAACGCCGGGATGAACCGGGTGGTCGGCAGGTGCGGGCCCCGGCAGAGGTCCTTCCAGCACAGCTCGCCGGTCTTGGCGTCCAGGTTGTCGTAGATGGTCAGCTCGCCGCCGCCCACCTCGACGTCCGCGCCGTCGTCCGTGGAGGCCGATCCCTTGATGCCGATGAGCTCCAGCTTGTACGGCTCGTCGGCGAGCTCTCGCGGGCGTCCTCGTCCGTCACGACCCGGCGCGAGAACTTCTGTCCCCGCTTCTGGATCTCCTGCATCTTCTTCTCGATGGCCTTGAGGTCTCGGGCGTGAACGGCTTCTCGACGTCGAAGTCGTAGTAGAAGCCGTCCTTGACCGGCGGGCCGATGCCCAGCTTGGCCTCGGGTGCAGCTCCTGCACGGCCTGTGCCATGACGTGCGCGGTGGAGTGCCGCAGGATGTTCAGGCCGTCCTCGGAGGAGATCTCCACGGGCTCGACGCTCTCGCCGTGCCGCAGCTCGTAGGCGAGGTCCCGCAGCTCGCCGTCGACCCGGGCGGCGACGACGGTGCGCTGACCTGGGAAGAGCTCGGCGGCCGTCGTTCCCGTCGTCACCACATGCTCTTCCCGCTCGGAATCGCGTTGGATGATCACACGGACGTCTGACACCGGTCTCTCCTGACTGAGGGGTGCGGCGCATTCCTCTTACGCACACGAGAGGAATCGTACCGAGCCGGAGGCCCCTGACGCCAAAGGGATACCCCGCGTCCGCCCGCAGCGGCTTCACCGGCCGGCTCCCGAGACTCCGCAGGGCGGGACGTCCGCCGGTGAGAATTCGACGGGCGCGGCGGACCACGGATGGCGAAGGACCGTAAACGGCGTATCCGGCAAACAGCCCGGGTATCACCGAACCGGGCAGAGGAATCCCGTCATCTGCCAAGCGGGTGCGAGGAGTTCGGGGATGATGCACTGGTTCGAAGGTCCACTGGCCGCTTTTGACACCGCGACGACAGGTACGGACGCCGAGGAGGACCGGATCGTTTCGGCCGCCTCGTCGCCCAGGACACCGCGGGCGGGCGGGTCCGTGTCACCCGCTGGCTGGTCAGTCCGGGGATACCGGTGCCCTCGGGGCCACCGAGATCCACGGTCTGACCGACGACCATCTTCAGCGCAACGGCCGCTGGCCCGCTCCGGTGGTGGAGGAGATAGCCCGCGCGCTGGCAGAGCACTGCGCGACGGGCCGGCCGCTCGTCGTGATGAACGCGCCGTTCGCTCTGACGCTGCTGGAGCGGGAGCTGAAGCGTCACCGGGCGTCCTCACTCGCCGGCTATCTGCAGAACTCACCACTGTGCGTGCTGGATCCGCTGGTGCTCGACAGGCATCTGGACCGATACCGCAAGGGCCCCGGCTGCTGACGGATCTGTGTGCGCTGTACCGGGTGGTGCCGAACGGGCACATGATGCCGCGGCCGATGCGGCGGCCTCGCTGGAGCTGGTGCGGGCGGTGGGCCGGCGCTTCACCGCCCGGCTGGACCGGCTGACCACGGCGGAGCTGCATTCGCTGCAGGCGGTGTGGCACGCGGGACAGGCGCGGGGCCGCAGGCGTGGTTCGGCAGGAACGGCACGGTGGAGGCGGTGGACCCGGCGTGGCCGCTGCGCCCGGAGCTTCCTGCGGCGGCCTGATCCGCAGCGGGCATGCAAAGCCGGTCCGCCGATGATGCCGACGGACCGGCTTTTCCCGGTGGGCGATACTGGTTTCGAACCAGTGACCTCTTCGGTGTGAACGAAGCGCTCTCCCACTGAGCTAATCGCCCGGGAACGGGTTGAACCATACAGGGCTCGGCGGGCTTCGTTCAAACTCCTTGTGCAGTCGACGGATCACCTACTCAGCCGGGGAACTGAGTATCCGAGCGCATGTACGAAACTGTGGCGGCGGCCACACTCCCGTACATGGAACATGTGCCGCCGCCCGCCGAGGAATTGGCGCTCCTCGACCGAGAACTGGGCCGACTGGACGCCCGCAGGCTGCAATTGCTGAATCGGCGTGCCTGGCTGGTGAGCGTACTGCGGACGCCGGTCGCCCACCCTGCGCCGGCCCGGCTCCGGCCGGCCCTGGGGCCCGGCCGTGGTCCCCGGCCCGCCGCCGGACACGGTGCGCAGAATGTACTGCTGATCCTCGGTGGACTGCTGCTGACGATCGCGGCGATTGCGTTCACCCTGTTCAGCTGGGGCGAGATGGGCATCGGCGGCCGGTCGGCGGTGCTGGCGACAGTGACGGTCGCCGCGCTGTCGGCTCCCGCGGTCCTGCTGCGCCGCGGGCTGACCTCGACGGCCGAGGCGGTGGCCGCGCTCGCACTGGTACTGACGGTGCTGGACGCGTACGCACTGCATGCGGTGGCGGCCCCTGGCACGGACGGTCTCGGCTTCGCCGCAGCTGCCTGTGCGGTGCTCGTATCGGTGTGGTCGGTGTACGGACTCATGTGGGACGGGCTTCGGCTGCCGCTGCCCGCGGCCGTGGTGGCCGGCCAGCTGCCGCTGGTCATGTGGGCCGGCGCGGCGGAAGCGCCGGCCGTCGCCTTCGGGTGGGCGCTGCTGGTGACGGCGGCGGCGGATGTCGCGGTGGCCCTGTGGACCAAGGGCCTCGCGGTACGGATCACAGCGTGCGCAGGGGCGTCGGTGACTGGACTGATCGCGCTGCTGCTGGGTCTGGTGCAGTCCCTGTCGGCCGACGCCGTGCCGGAGGCCGTCGGGCCCGGGCGCTGCTGCTGGCCGGTGCCGCGGTGGCGCTGGCCGGGACATGGCGCGCGCCGAAGGAGCTCGCGGCGGCGGCCGGGTGGTGGCCGGGTTCGCGGCGGTGGCCTCGGTGGGCGGTGTGCTGCGTACGGGAGTGCCGTCGGCCTGGACCGTCGTGGTGTACCTGCTGTGCGGTACGGCGCTGTCGGCGGTGGTGCGGACCCGGTCCCGCAGCCGGCCGGCCGGGTGTGCTGGCGGCGTCGGCGGCGGTCACGGCGGGCGCTGTGATGTGGGTGCTGCCTGCGGTGGCAGCCGTACTGGTGGGTCCGGTGCGGGTGCTGAGCGATGTGTGGTCGGGTGCGCCGGCCGGACTCCGGGGCTCGCTGGGGCGGAGTGCCGTGGTCGCAGCTGGCCCCGTCGCCGGTGGTGCTGGCGGTGGTGGCGGGTCTGCTGGGTGCCGCGTACGCGGGTGGGCTCGGCTGCTGCGGGTGGCGGGCACCATGGTGTCGCCGCATGAGACGTGGCGCACCGGTGCCGGGGTGGGGCCCTGGTCCTGGGCTGGTCCGCGCTGCTGGTGCTGCTCACGGTTGTGGATGTGCGGTACGCGGTGGCACTGGCCGTGCAGGTAGTGCTGGTGGCCGGGCTGCTGGCGGTGGCGGTGCGCCCGGCGGTGCGGGTGCGCCCTACACGGGTGTGCCGTCGGCCGGGCTGGTGTGCGCGCTGACGGGGACCGTCACCGTGGGGCGCTGGCGCTGGCCGACGAGACCGGCACCTATGCGGTCTTCGGCGGGCTGCTGGTGCTGTTCGCGGGTGCGGCGGCCAGGGCCCGGGTGGCTGTGGTGCAGGCGCTGACCGGCTGCATCGCGGTGCTGTGTGCGGTCGTGGTGGCGCTGGCCGCCGGGGCGTCGCTGGGATGGAGCGCCCCTCATACCGCGCCGGTGGTGCTGGTGGTTCCCGCGGTGACGACGCTCCTCGGGCGCGGCTGCGGGTGGCCGCGGTCGCGTTGGCGGTGGAGGTCACCGGGGCGTTCGGTGCGGTGATCGCGGTGGGGCTCGCGGCGGGGACGCGTCGTTCCTGGCGCTGGTGCTGGCGCTGTGCGGGGTGCTCGCCGCCGGCAGCGCGGTGCGGCCGGAGCGCAGGCAGGTGGCGGGGTATCTCGCGGTGGCGCTGTTCTTGCTGGCCGGCTGGGTGCGGCTGGTGGCTTCCGGGTGACGGATCCGGAGGCGTACACGGTGCCGGTGTCGGTGGCCGCTTTCGGGTGGGGTACCTCCGGCGGCGCAGGGATCCGGGCGCCTCCTCCTGGGTGGCGTACGGCCCCGCCCTGTCGATGACGCTGGTGCCGAGCCTGGTGATGGCATGGGGCGACCCGCACTGGCTGCGGCCCTGCTGCTCGGTGCCGCGTCCCTGGTGGTGACGCTGGCCGGCGCCCACTACCGGCTGCGGGCCCCGCTGCTGCTGGGCGGCTCGGCCCTCGCACTGGACGGGTTGCACGAACTGGCCCCGCACGTGGTCCAGGTCTTCGACGCACTCCCCGCTGGGCACCCCGGCACTCGCCGGGCTCCTGCTGCTCGCGATCGGCGCGACGTACGAACAGCGACTGCGCGACGCCCGCCGGGTGCGGGAGAGCATCGGCCGGATGCGTTAGGCCGAGCCGCGCGACCTCGCCCAGGACAGAATGCCGACGGCCCGGAAGCTTCTTCAGCTTCCGGGCCGTCGGTCCGGGTGGGCGATACTGGTTTCGAACCAGTGACCTCTTCGGTGTGAACGAAGCGCTCTCCCACTGAGCTAATCGCCCCGGCGCACCGCAAACATTACCCCATGTCAGCAGCCCCACCGGACCACCCTCAGGTCACTGGGCGATCTTCCACGGCATCGTGATTCCGAACTTCCAGACATAGATCCCGACCAGCACCGCGATGATCACAAGCCCCACCGCGGTGAGGATGACGTTGCGTCGCCGCACCTTGGGATCGAGGGCCCGCTGGGCCGCTTCCGTGACCTTGCGCCTGGTCCAGCGCAGCACGAGCTGCGCCCAGACGAACTCGGTCGCCCAGATCGCCATACCGCCGAAGATCACCAGCCATCCGGGGCCGGGCAGCACCAGCATGACGATGCCCGCCGCCACCACGGCGAGACCGGCGACGAAAATGCCGACCTGCCAGCTCATATGCAACAGCCTGGACGCCTTGATGAAGCCGGGCGCCCGCGAGCCCAGCTCCCGGTCCGCCTTCGGCACGTCCCCGCAGCGGACTGCGGGGCCGGCCGTGAGGCGACCTCGCTCCGCTCGTCACTCTCCGCATTCATGGAGCCAACCTACCCGAACGGCTCCGATCACCGGAATGGGTGAATCACCTAAAGTTACATATCCCCAACGAACCGCCCGAAGCATCCCAAATGGGTCAGAGGGGTTTACAACGACATCGTAAGTGGCATGTCGATTTCGCCGACGTGCGAATCCCCGAGCGCACACTGAGCGAAAGGCCCTGGCGCTTATGAACACCACGGTCAGCTGCGAGCTGCACCTGCGCCTCGTTGTGTCGAGCGAGTCCTCACTGCCTGTACCCGCGGGCCTGCGGTATGACACGGCCGATCCGTATGCCGTGCACGCCACCTTCCACACCGGAGCGGAGGAAACGGTCGAGTGGGTTTTCGCCCGCGACCTCCTTGCCGAGGGCTGCACCGGCCCACCGGCACCGGAGACGTCCGCGTCTGGCCATCACGTAGTCACGGTCAGGGCGTCGTCTGCATCGCGCTGAGTTCCCCGGAGGGCGAAGCCCTGCTCGAGGCCCCGGCAAGGCCCTGGAGTCGTTCCTGAAGAGGACCGACGCCGCGGTTCCGCCCGGCACCGAGCATCGTCACTTCGATCTCGATACGGAGCTCTCCCACATCCTGGCCGAGAACTGAGCCAGGCCGGAACTGCGGGACGCCGTCCTACTCGGGGAGACGGCGTCGCGCGGACAACTCACACGGCAGACACCGGCGCCGTCGCCGCGGAATCCACCGCGGTGACGGCGCCGGTGCTGCGGACACGTCCGTCCGGTCCGACGGTCCCGCCGGATCGACGAACCCGAGGGAGGGCGCCGCACCCCGGACGTCCGTGCGGCCACGGACGCCGCCGTCCGGGCCGCACAGGCCCGGACGCTCCGCCCGGCAGGTGAAAGCCCCTCCTCGCCGTCGGCGAGCCCGTACCGGCCCCATGTGGGCTTCGCCCCAGCCAGTAGAGTCAGTCGGCAGGCGGGCGCCCGTCCGCCGGAGGCCAGGGAGCAAAGCGTGCTGATCCCACACGACACCCGGATCGCCCTCGACACGGTGGTCGATCTGGTGAACACCGCACCGGAGAGCGACCCGTCGACGGCCTCCCCGACGTCGAGGCGCTCCACGACTTCGCGGAGCGCCATCTCATCAGTGGCGTGACAGGCCTGGGCGAAAGGACCTGCGCGCCGTCCAGGACGTACGGAGCCGGTTCGCGGAGATATTCGCGGCGCCCGACGCCCGCACCGCAGCCACCCTGGTCAACCAGCTGGTGGCCGCCGCGGGCACCACCCCGCAGCTCACCGATCACGACGGTTACGACTGGCACGTCCACTACTTCGCACCGGACGCCTCGATCTCGGACCATCTCGCGGCCGACTGCGGCATGGCCCTGGCCTTCATCCTGGTGGCCGGCGAGCTGGAGCGGCTGCGGCGCTGCGAGGCGCCGGACTGCCGGCACGCGTTCGTGGATCTGTCCCGCAACCGGTCCCGTCGCTACTGCTCCAGCCGCACCTGCGGTAATCGGCTCCATGTCGCCGCGTACCGGGCCCGGCGCCGGGAAGCGGCCGGCTGACCGGCCGGTTCATGGCGCCGGGCCACCGGCGGGCGCCTCACGACGGCCTCACAGCAGAAACAGATCGTGCAGCGCGGCCATCAGCAGCAGGCCGCCGACCACCGTGAGGAAGATCATCAGAGGGGCTGGGAAAGCGCGAAGAGGCAGCCACGCGACTCTTCGGCAGGGGATGCGGGGCCTCGCCCGGGATGTGTCCACCATCTCGAAGTGATCATGACCCAGTGGACCCGCTCTTGGCGATCAACGCGCCTTTTCACTGGGGAGTTCACTCTTTCAAGACCGCATGGATTCGCTTTCGCGTGCGGTTCGCCGACATTTTCGGGACTGCCCCGCCGAACCTCATCGGGGCCGCGCTGGAGGCGCGGACGACGAGCTCCGGCTGGAGCACCACACTGCGGTGCTGGTGGCTGCCGTCCGCTTCGTCCGCCTCCTCCAGAAGGAGTTCCGCGGCCATCCGTCCCATGACGACCGCCGGCTGCCGTACTGACGTGAGCGGCACGGCGGCGGCCGCGGCGAACTCGATGTCGTCGTACCCGACGATGGCCACGTCCTGCGGCACCCGTACGCCGGCGGCGTACAGCGATTGCAGGACACCCAGGGCGAGCAGGTCGTTGGCGCAGAAGACGGCGCTCGGCCGCGGCACCAGGCCCAGCAGTCTGGCACCGGCGTCCCGGCCCGCCGCCACGTCCAGGCGGTCGGAGGGGATCTCGATGAGGGCCTCAGGCGGCAGGCCCGCCTCGGCGAGCGCCGCGAGGGCACCCACGCGGCGGTCCCTGATCTGGTGCAGGTCTCCCGGACCGCTCACATAGGCGACCGAACGGTGTCCGGCCGAGACGAGATGGCCGACGGCGAGCGCGCCGCCCGGACGTCATCGACGGAAACGGCGCAGTGCTCGGTCCCGGTCGCCACCCTGTCCACCAGCACGAACGGGATCCGGTGGCGGCTGAACGCCTCCAGGTTGCGACCGGTGGCGTCCGCCGGGGTGACGAGCACACCGCAGACCCGCTGCTCGGCGAAGAGTCCGAGATACGCCGCCTCCTCCCCGGGCTCTGGTCGCTGTTGCAGACCATCACGCCCAGACCGGCCCGGCGGGCGGCGCGCTCCGCGCCGCGGGCGATGTCGACGAAGAATGGGTTGCCCATGTCCAGGACGAGCAACGCCATGATCCGGCTGCGGCCCGCCCTGAGCTGCCTGGCCGATTCGCTGCGTACGTAGCCGAGTTCCTCGATGGCCGCCAGCACCCGGGCACGGGTGTCCGGCAGCACCGCCTCGGGCCTGTTGATCACATTGGAGACGGTGCCCACCGAGACTCCGGCCTGCCGGGCCACATCCTTGATCCCTGCCACACGCCCCACTTGCCCTGCCCTACCGATGCTCCTGGCGGCCGCGAACCGACACGGCGTCACCCCTGCCGTACGGACGGTACTGCGGGGCGGCCCTCGTCGTCCCGACCTGCGCGGGCGAAGGAATGAATTGTTTCAATCCGACCGGGACGCTAACCCCATCCCCATACGAGCGTCAAGATCTGGGTCCATGACACCCCAAACATACCCACACCCGAGCAGCGGAGCACACACCCGGCACGGGGAATGCATGAATCGATTCATCCTCCCTGCGCGGGTCCGCATCCCGCCTGTCAGATGCCGTGCTTCTTCAGGATCGCCTCGATGTCACTGAAGTCCTCACCGGGCGCGGAACCCTGCTGCTTCCCCTTCGGCCGCTCCTGAGCCTGCGCCTGCCGCGCCTGCGGACGGGCGGCGTGGCGCCGCCCCCAGCGAGGGTGCCGAGGCGGCCGGGCGACCGCCTCGCCCTGCGCGGCCCTGGCGGCCGCCTTGCGCTCCTTGCGGGTGGAGCCGCTGCGGCGCTCGACGGCCCGCGTGGTCATGAAGAGCAGCCAGGCCACCGCGAGCAGGCCGAAGCCGATCCACACACTGGGCTTGAAGGCGATGCCGGCAACCCACTCGACGACGCCGGTCATCACCAGGCCGACCGGCACGAGCGAATAGGCCGCGATCCGGGTCGCCGCAAGGAATCGCTTGCGGTACGCGGTGACCGCGGCGATACCCAGGCCCGCCGCCGACGCCGCGGAACAGATGGTCTCGGCAAGCATCGGGGCCTCCTGGTACGGGGAAACGTCTCTTCCATCCTGCACCGGTCACCCCGCCGGGGCCACGCCCCGGGCCACATCAGGGACATTTCAGGGCTGAACTCCTCCCCAGGTCCCGATTGGGACACACCGGTCCCGCCTGGAAGACTGATTCCATGAACGATTCCCCTCCGCAGCACCGCTCGTCCTCGACATCTGGTGCGAGTTCCAGTGCCCCGACTGCCACCAGGCCCTCACCGATGTTCATGCCCTGCGCGCCAGGTACGGGGACCGACTGGAGGTCCGGCTGCGGCACTTCCCGCTGGAGAAACACAAGTACGCCTACGCGGCCGCGCAGGCCGTCGAGGAGGCCGCGGTACAGGGCAAGGACTGGGCCTACGTCGAGGCCGTCCTCGCCCGCACCGCCGATCTGGCCCGCCGGGGTGAGCCACTGCTGCTTGATGTGGCTCGCGAACTGGGGCTGGATGCCGAGGAGTTCGACACCGCCCTGATCGACGGCCGGCATCTGCTGATCATCGACGCCGACCAGGCGGAGGGCAAAGCGATCGGAGTGACCGGGACACCGACGTATGTGATCGGGGACGAGCGGCTCGACGGCGGCAAGAGCCAGGACGGGCTGCGCGAGCGGATCGAGGAGATCGCCGACCGGCTGCTCGCCGACCAGGACTGACCTGCGGCGTCGAACGGGTGACCGGCGCAGGCGCTGCACGCCGTCCGGGCATGCGGCCCCGCCGCCGCCGAACGTCACACCGGATGCGGTTGCGGTGCCGGCTGTGGCCGCACCGGCGGTGGTCCTGAGCGTTTGCGGCCCAGGACCGGCCGGCGACGACCGCCCCGGCGCCCGGGGACAGGCGCCGCTGCCACGACTAGGGCGTGTTTCGAAGTCCGCCTGCCCGGCGACGCCTGGCACGCACGCTCGCCACGTTGTCGGGATCGCCCCGATACACCCGGTATCGGAGCGCCCTCCGCCTTGCGATCGCACGCACCAGACGCCGCCGGGCCGCCCTGCGGGCGGACGGCGCTACTTCGAAACACGCCCTAGAGGGGCTTGGCCAGGTTGTACTGCGTCGTCTCGTAGCCGAGCGAGTCGTACAGGCGAAGCGCGGGCGTGTTTGACGCGAAGACGTGCAGACCCAGCCGGTCGTGCCCGCGTCGAGGGTGATGCCTTCCGCACGGTGCATCAGCGCGCGGCCGTATCCCCGGCCCCGGTACGCGTCGCCGACCTCGACGTCGAAGACGTATCCGAATGTCTTGCCGGGCTCGACCTCACGCTGGGCCACCCAGACATGGCCGACGACCTCGCCCTCATGGACGAGGACATGGAAGCTCATCCCTCGGTGGCCAGGCCGTCCGGCAGATGGGTGGAGTGGTCCGACTCGGACTTCAGCCTGGCCTGGTCCTCGGGGACACCCTGGTCGATCCAGTTCTGCGCATACTCCTGGACTGCGACGATTCTCCACCGCTCGAACTCCTCGGCGTTCATCGGGCGCCCGGTGACCCCATCGGGCAAACCGGGCGCCGGCCCGCGGAGGGTCTTGAGCATGTTCCGGCTGCGCTCGGTGTATCCGAGTACGCCCGCCAGCCGCTGTGCCGGTTCGTTGTCCGCCGGAGCCACCAGCCGCACCTGGGTGCAGCCCCAGCCCGGAGCACTTCTTCCCCGGCGAGCGAGGCGATGGTTCCGCGGCCACGCCTGCGGTTCGGTTCCTCGATGCGCAGGAGTGGAGTATGCCCGCCGACGTACCGAACGCCGGATCGGTCCTGACTCCGACAGTGCCCACGGGGTGCCCGTTGTCGCATACCTCGAAGGTGCGCGCCCGCGCGCCGTCGGCGCCTCGCTGAATCGGCCCGGTCGGCCGGAGAGTCGTGGTCATCAAGTGTGTTCTATCCGCTGGACGGTGGCACGTCACCCTCTTTACGGATCGAGATCGCTGCCCGCCCGCTCATCGAACGTCCGCATCGCCTTCGCAGTCACCGGCCCGGGCAGCCCGGCAGCTCCCGCCCGTCGACCCGGTGCACGGCCTGGATGTCGCGGAGCGTGGAGGTCAGGAAGATCTCCTCGGCATGCTCCAGGACCTCCAGCGCCAGCTCCGTCTCCTGCGCCCCGCCCATTCCACGGCGAGCGCCCGGGTGATCCCGGCGAGAGCCCCGGAGGTGAGGGGCGGGGTGGAGCTGCCCGTCGACAACGACGAAGACATTGGATCCGGTGCCCTCGCAGAGCTGCCCGACGGTGTTGGGGAAGATCGCTTCGGACGCCCCATGCTCGTGAGCACGGGCGAGCGCGACCACGTTCTCGGCGTGCGAGGTGGTCTTGAGCCCGGTGACCGCGCTGCGTTCGTTACGTGTCCACGGGACGGTGATCACCGCGGTGGTGTCGGGCGGCGCTTGGCCTCTCCGAGAGCGATGACGAGGGTGGGCCCGGCATTGCCGCGGTCGGATCCGAGCGGGAGAGTCCGCCCGTGTACGTGATGCGCAGCCGGCCGAGCGTCATCGGGTTCGCCTCGATGACAGCCGATGCCGCATGCCGGACCTCGTCGGTATCGGGGTCCGGCAGACCCAGGCCCCTGGCCGAGCGGGTCAGCCGGTCGAGGTGCCGGGTGAGCGCGAAGGGCGGCCCTGGGAGATCCTGACCGTCTCGAAGACACCGTCGCCCACGGTCAGTCCGTGATCCAGCACGGACACCCGTGCGTCCTCGGCGTTCCGTAGTTCGCCATCGGCCCAAATCCTCATGCGGTTCCCCTGTTCCGTCGTACGCGCCCGACGCTACCGCCAGCAGCCGGGAGGCTTTCAGCTCGGTCTCGGCCCACTCGCGCTCCGGGTCGGAACCCCAGGTGATGCCCGCTCCGGTACCGAAGCGGAGAACCGGCGCGGCGTCTGCCCGATCGATCCAGAAGGTCCGTATCCCGACGGCCAGCGAAGCGGTGACCCGGTCGGCGTCGACCCAGCCGATCCCTCCGCAGTAGGGCCGCGCGGCGACGTCTCCAGGGCCTCGATGATCCGCAGGGCGCTGGATTTCGGCGCCCCGGTGACGGAGCCCGGCGGGAAGGCCGCGGCCAGCAGCCCCGGCCAGCCCAGGCCCTCGTCGAGCTGTCCGCGCACGCTGGAGACGAGGTGGACCAGCCCGGGTGCTTCTCCACTACACAGAGGTCGGGGACGCTCACGCTGCCGGTCGCGCAGACTCGGCCCAGGTCGTTGCGGACCAGGTCGACGATCATCACGTTCTCCGCATGGTCCTTCTCCAGCAGATCGCTCTCGGTGCGCCCGGTTCCCTTGATCGGCCCGGACTCGACGGTCGAACCGTCGCGCCGCAGAAAGAGCTCGGGGACGCCGAGGCGATCTCCACACCCTGCGCCGGCAGCCGAATCGTTCCTGCGTACGGGGCGGGTTGCCGCGCGCCAGAAGTGCGGCCAGGGCGTCCACATCGGCTGCCGCCGGATCGGGCAGCGGCGCGGAGAGCACCCGGCAGAGATTGGCCTGATAGACCTCACCCGCCGCGATGTGCGCACGGATCCGCCGCACACCGGCCAGGTAGGCATCCCGGTCCAGGGAGGACGTCCAGTCCCCAGGGCCGGCCCCTGCCAGGCTCCGGATACGGGACCGGGCACCGGCTCGGTGCGTACCGTGGCGAAACGGGCACAGACAAGACGGCCTTCGAAATCGGCACATACAGCCCAGAAACCAGACGAGTCCAGAGCCGCGGGATCGTTGGTCACATCCTGCAGACCGGAGGCGACGAGGCCGCCGAAGCGGGCCATTGGGGCGAGATCGTGCACTCTGATGAGTCTAGGGCCACGCACGGTGACCTGCGCCGAGGCCGGTGCACCGCAGCACGCTGCACAAACGCGTTTTGTGCTGGCCCGGGAATCCGCTAGAGTTCAACTCGTCACCGCGAAGCGCAAGCCGACCGGGAATGACAAGCGGACGTAGCTCAGTTGGTAGAGCGCAACCTTGCCAAGGTTGAGGTCGCCAGTTCGAACCTGGTCGTCCGCTCGCAGTAGGTGGGGATCTTCCCGAACCCCCATCCCTGGTGGAGTGGCCGAGAGGCGAGGCAACGGCCTGCAAAGCCGTCTACACGGGTTCAAATCCCGTCTCCACCTCCAAGGACGATTAGCTCAGCGGGAGAGCACTTCCCTGACACGGAAGGGGTCACTGGTTCAATCCCAGTATCGTCCACTGGTCCGCAAGGATCCCGCGCGATTAGCTCAGCGGGAGAGCGCTTCCCTGACACGGAAGAGGTCACTGGTTCAATCCCAGTATCGCGCACGCAGTACACGCAGGGTCTTCCCTGCGCGATTAGCTCAGCGGGAGAGCGCTTCCCTGACACGGAAGAGGTCACTGGTTCAATCCCAGTATCGCGCACCAGCAAAGCCCCGGTCGTTTCGACGACCGGGGCTTTGTCGTGCGCCGACGGGGCCGCCGGTCAGTCGGTGAAGAGCTGGGTGGCCTTGCGGATCAACTCGTAGAGCCCGTAGACGAAAGGCACGGCGACCCAGAGCCAGACGAACGTCATGAGTGCCCTATGACTCCTGGTGAACACGGTTGCTCCCTTCCGGTGCCTCGTGGAAACGCGCGTGAACAGGACGTATGAGCTCGTTGGCGACGAACCCGACGAGCAGCAGCCCGATCATGATCGTCAGTGATGTCGTGTAGAGGCTCGGGCCGCTGTGACCGGCGCGCTCCCCGCGTCCGCCACCCGGTTGATGATCAGCGGGCCGAGAACTCCCGCAGTGGACCAGGCGGTCAGCAGCCGGCCGTGGATGGCGCCGACCTGATACGTGCCGAAGAGGTCCTTCAAATAGGCGGGCGCCGTCGCGAATCCGCCGCCGTAGAACGAGAGGATCACCAGCGCGCAGCATACGAACAGCGGCTTGGAATCGTTGCCGAGCTGGGCGATCACGAGATACATCAGGGCGCCGACACCGAGGTAGACGCGATACATGTTCTTCCGGCCGATCAGGTCCGAGGTGGAGGACCAGAGAAGCCGGCCGGCCATGTTGGCCAGCGAGAGCAGGGCCACGAAGCCCGCCGCGGCGGAGACCGAGACCGGGGCCGCGGTGCCGGCGAAGAAGTCGGTGATCATGGGCGCGGCTTTTTCCAGGATGCCGATACCGGCGGTGACGTTCATGCAGAGGGCCACCCACAGGCACCAGAACTGCGGTGTGCGCAGGGCATTGCGGGCGGAGACCTGCGCGGTGGTGACGAGCCGTCGGGTCTCTTGCTTCGGCTGCCAGCCGGCCGGGAGCCAGCCGTCCGGGGGTACCCGCACCAGAAAGACACCGAGGGACATGAACGCAGCGTAGACAAGACCGTGGACCAGGAAGGAGGTCGCGATGCCGGAGCTGTCCGTACCGAAGACCTCGAGCATCTTCGTGGACCACGGCGAGGCGATGAGGGCGCCTCCGCCGAAGCCCATGATGGCGATGCCCGTCGCCATTCCGGGCCGGTCGGGGAACCACTTGATGAGGGTGGAAACCGGAGAGATGTAGCCGATTCCCAGTCCGATGCCGCCTATGAAGCCGTAGCCGAATACGACGAGCCAGTACTGGCCGGTGGCCACGCCCAGGGCGGAGACCAGGAAGCCGGAGGAGAAGCAGACGAGGGAGACGAGCATCGCCCAGCGGGGCCGTTGCGTTCGACGAGGGTGCCGCCGAAGGCCGCGGAGAGGCCGAGCATCACGATGCCGAGCTGGAAGGGGAGAGCACTTGCTGTGCCCGAGAGGTCGAGTGCGGACTCGAGCGACGGTTTGAACACGCTCCAGGCGTAGGCCTGTCCGATGGAGAGGTGCACGGCGAGCGCGGCGGGCGGAACGAGCCAGCGGCTCCAGCCTGGGGTGCGACAGTCCGGGACCTGTCGAGGAAGTTCATGGCCTCTCACCCTAAGCAATGGCCAGGGCCGTGACTAGATCATGGACCAATCTCGGTCGACGGTACGCGAAGCGGGTGCGAGCGGGGCAATGGGCCCGGACGCACAGCGTCCGGGCCCGTTGTACGCCAGTGGCACGCTCAGGAGGAGAAGAGCATCCGGCCGAAGCTCTTCTGACGGTGGTGGCCTCCGTAGTGGCCGCCCTGATGACCGCCCTGATGCGGGCGCCCCAGGCGGGGCGGGAGCGGCACCGGCCGGGTAGGCCTGCGGGGCGGGCGGCGGGGCGGGGCCTGCTGTGCCCACTGCGACTCCAGCCGCGCCAGCGACTCCAGCTCGCCGTAGTCGAGGAATATCCCGCGGCAGCCGCTGCACTGCTCGATCTGGACACCGTTGCGGTTGTACGTGTGCATCTGGGCGTGACACTTGGGGCACTGAATCATCGAGTCGGCTCCTCACCGTCGGTTCGATGTCGCCGGAAAGCATGCTCGGCGGCGGTCGGTTCACCCTACGACGAGTGCGCGGTCGCCAACTCGGGCGGGAGGGAGGCAATTCGGACACACGCGTCGATCATCAGCTGCTCCACCTCGTCCGGAATCCGGTCCTCCGCAACGGACTTGGCAAAGGCGAGCGCGGCGGTCTGCACGGTGAGGGCACGCGCCGGCACGTCCAGCTCGGGCCACGGGTCCCCGTCGCCGCGCACAGCGGGCCGCCCTCGGCCCGGTAGGCGTCCAGGAAGCGCAGCCAGACCTCGGGCGGCAGCAGTCCGGCCGCGTACCAGGCGGCGGGCGCGCGAGGTCCCATGCGGGGTCGCCGAGGCCGGCGTCGTCGATGTCGATGAGCAGCCACGGACCGTGCGGGGCCGGGTGGCGGACGAGCTGCCCGAGATGCAGATCGCCGTGACAGAGGTACCCGGAGCGGCGAGCGGGCGCGGGCACCTCGCCGCGGGCCCAGCCGGGCAGAGACCGCCAGGCCGCGAGCACGGGCGCGGTGGCGGGATCGTCCGGCCTGGCCGCCCGCATCCGGCCGACGGCCAGGGCGGCCTTGGCTGGCCCGCGCATCGGCGGGAGCGGGTGGGGCGGCGGGGTCCTGTGCAGGCGGGCCAGGAGGACGGCGGCCTCTGCCCAGGGGCGGCGTCCGGGTCGGACGGATCGACGGGTTCGCCGTAGGGCCAGAGACTGACGGGCGGCCGCCCACCGTGAGCGGCACGGATCGCCGGGAATCACAGACGGGTACCGCTGCCCCGCGAGCCATCGGGTCCGCGGTCCGTGCCCGCGGGATGTCCGGGGACGTGGGAGCCGGGGTGTGGTCCGCGGCGGGCCGGGGCTCTGTCCCGCGGGGCCGCCGGGCGGGCAGGGACGGCAGCAGGACGTCCGCCAGGGACGGGACCTCGGCCAGAGCCAGGCGGTCGGCCAGGGCCACCGCGTCCGTGCCGGGGCATGGGCCTTCGCCACGATCCGGCCGCTGCGCACGACAGTGCCGTCGGCCCGGTCCGCGAGCACCTGTGCCGCGTCGCAGCCGCAGTCGGCGGTGCGCGGGTGGAGGCTGCCGTGCGCGAGGTCGCCCAGGGCGCGTACGACTGCGGTGGTGGTCATGAGCTCGGCTCCCCGGTGATCGGTCCGGCCCGGCCGCCGGCCCCGGCGACGAGCGTACGCGGCACGGCCGGCCCGAAAGATCCGGACAGCGCGATGTCCGGCCAGCTCCCAGCTGGCCGGACAAACGCTGCCGTCCGCCGCACCCCGTCCCCACGGGCTGTTGGCCGGATGTCCCGGTCCGGACCGCTCTCCCGGACCCGGGCGCCGCTCAGCGCCCCAGCATCACGCCCACGGACGACGCCTGTGTGACCACTGCGTCCCAGCCGCCGAAGACGACTACGAGCAGGGCCGCCAGGGAAGAACCATCGCGGTCGCCACCAGCGGGTGGCGACGGCCGGACGGACGGGCACCGAACGAGGCGTATGCCCTGCGTCCCTGCGTACGGATCATGGTCCGCACTGCCGTGTCCGACATGATTCCTCTCCTGACCTGTTCCGGAGCGGCGGGCGTCGGCCTCGGGGACGAGATACTTCGCCCGCCGCTTGACTTCAACAGTAGGAAGCCGAAGCCACCGAGCGTCATGCCCTCGTACCGATCGGCGGGCCTCCAGGAGGATGAGCCGTCACCGGTCGGCGTACTCCCTGGGTGGAGACCAGGCGCTAGACCTGGGGACATCCCGGAGGGATGTTCGGACGGGTCGACTGCGGGGACCGGCTGTTCGACCAGGGCGAGCACCCTGGTCGCCATGAAACGGGCGGTCCGGACAACTGACCCGTTTCTGGTGACTTCACTCACTTCCACCACCCCGGCGGACCGCCGTCTCGACCCGGCGCCCTGCCCTGGAGGCCACCACCTCGTATGTCCGAGTCGTGTCTCCCGCGTCTACGACTATCTCCACGCGATCACCCTTCATTGATCCAATCCCCTTCTGCGACGCCCCTTTGAGATCTCGCACGGGCCGGGGAGCCTGGATCCGCGGCTCCCTGACCACTATTCAAGTTTCCCACCCGGCACTGACAATCGATGGGCCGGCGAGGGCGCGGCCTCTGAGCACGCCGCGCCACGGGTACGTAAGCTGTGCCTCGTCAGGCGGACCAGGCAGCGGGGATGGGCAGACGATGGCGATGATGCGGCTCCGGCGCGAGGACCCGCGTGTCGTCGGCTCGTTCAGGCTGCACCGGCGGCTCGGCGCGGGCGGCATGGGTGTGGTCTATCTCGGTTCCGACCGCAGGGGTCAGCGTGTCGCTCTCAAGGTGATCCGGCCGGACCTCGCCGAGGACCAGGAGTTCCGGTCGCGCTTCGCGCGCGAGGTCTCCGCCGCTCAGCGCATCCGCGGCGGCTGCACGGCACGCCTGGTCGCCGCCGACCTGAAGGCGGACCGCCCGTGGTTCGCGACGCAGTACGTACCGGGACCCTCGCTGCACGACAAGGTCAACGAGGAGGGCCCGCTGTCGGCCGCCGAGGTCGCCTCCATCGGGGCGGCGCTCTCCGAGGGGCTCGTCGCGGTGCACGAGGCCGGTGTCGTCCACCGCGACCTGAAGCCGTCGAACATCCTCCTGTCCCCAAGGGCCCCGGATCATCGACTTCGGCATCGCCTGGGCGACCGGGGCGAGCACCCTCACTCACGTCGGCACAGCAGTCGGCTCGCCGGGATTCCTCGCCCCGAGCAGGTGCGCGGCGCGGCGGTGACGCCCGCGACGGACGTCTTCGCTCGGCGCCACACTGGCGTACGCGGCGATGGCCGATTCGCCCTTCGGGCACGGGAGTTCCGAGGTGATGCTGTACCGCGTGGTGCACGAGGAGGCGCAGCTGTACGACGTGCACGATGCGCTCGCGCCGCTGGTACGCGCCTGTCTGGCGAAGGACCCGGAGGAGCGGCCCAGCACGCTGCAGCTGTCGATGCGGCTCAAGGAGATCGCCGCACGGGAGGCCCAGGGCTGCACGAGCGCAGGCCGCCCGCGCAGCGTTCCGAGCAGGAGCTGGACCGGCCGACCGGCCGGCTGGACGGCCCGTACACCGAACAGCACACCAGACGGGCGGGTGGCGGGCCCACCCGGAACCGCGTCCGCAGTCCGCCCAGCGCTCGCCCTCACCCCGCACCGGCGGCTCGCGCCCCAGCCTCCGCGCGGCGCCGCGCGTCCGGGAAGCGTCCGCACGGGACGAACGGGACCCAGGGGACAAACGGCAGGCCGGGCACCCGCCCGGGTGCCCGGAACACTTCGGCCGGGCGGCGGCCGGCCAATCCCCGGCTGCTGCGGCAGCGCCTCGTCGTCTTCGTCGTCGTAACGCTGCTGGTGGCACTGGGGATCGCGGCCGCACAGGGTGCCAGGGCCCGGCCCAGGGCTGGGCGGCGGCCCGTCGCATACGCAGGATCAGTCCGTCAGGCTGCAGTAGCGCTCGCCGGCCCCGGACCGGTCCGGGGCCGGCTCTCGGCGGCGGCCGGATCGCGCGGGTCAGGTCGGCCGGACCCGTGTCGCGTAGAAGGCCACGGCGGAGGCCGCGGCGACGTTCAGCGAGTCGACTCCCGCGTCCATCGGGATACGGACGTGTTCGTCGGCCGCCATGAGCGCCTCGGGGTGAGGCCGTCCCCTCGGTGCCGAAGACGAGCGCCAGCTTCTCGTACTCACGCCCGGCGAGCTCGTCCAGGGTGATCGACCGCTCGCTCAGACAGAGGGCGGCGGTGGTGAACCCGGCCGTGCGGAGCAGTTCGACGTCCTTCGGCCATGACTCCAGCCGGGTCCACGGGACCTGGAGGACCGCCCCATCGAGACCTTGACGGCCCGCCGGTAGAGAGGTCGGCGCAGCGCGGCGTGAGCAGGACGGCATCGATGCCCAGAGCCGCCGCGTTACGGAAGGCCGCGCCCAGATTGGCATGATCGACGATGTCCTCGAACACGGCCACCCGGCGTGCGGTGCGCAGGAGTTCAGCGGCAGCTGGCAGCGGTTTGCGCTGCATGGAGGCGAGGGCTCCGCGGTGCACGTGGTAGCCGGTGACGCGTTCGGCGAGCTCCGGCTCGACCGCGTACACCGGGCGGGGACCTCGTCGATGACGTCGCGCATCACGTCGATCCACTTGGCGGAGAGCAGCATGGACCGCATCTCGTACCCTGCCTGTCCGGCCCGTCTGATCACCTTCTCGCCCTCGGCGATGAAGAGGCCCTCGGCGGCTCCCGCCGGCGCCGGAGTTCGACATCGGTCAGGCCGGTGTAATCGCGCAGACGCGGGTCGTCGGGGTCATCGACGGTGATGAGATCAGCCACAGGGTGATACTGCCTTGTCCGGTGTGTGGTGCCAACGGCTCCGGTGAAGTTCTATTACCGCCGGTTACTTGGCGGGGCTGTCCGAGGGCTCCACAGCGGGTGCCGTGGCCGGTCGGGTCCGACCGCGACGACCTCGCCGATGACGATCACGGCCGGGGCGTACGTCCTCGGCCACCGCCCGCTCGCCGGCCGTCGCGAGGGTGGCGTCGACCCGGCGCTGAGCGGCCGTCGTACCCTCCTGGACCAGTGCGACCGGAGTCTCGGGGACTTTCCGTGGGCGATGAGCGCTCGGGCGATGGCTCCGATCTTGTCGACGGCCATCAGCAGGACGAGGGTTCCCCGCAGCTGCGCGATGGCCGCCCAGTCGACCAGCGAGCGGGGTCCTCGGGCGCCACATGGCCGCTGACCACCGTGAACTCATGGGCGACACCGCGGTGGGTGACGGGAATCCCGGCCGCGCCCGGACGGAGATCGAGCTGGAGATGCCGGGCACGACGGTGCAGGCGATGCCCTCGGCAGCCAGGGCCTGGGCCTCCTCCATGCCGCGGCCGAAGACGAACGGATCACCGCCCTTCAGCCGGACTACTGCCTTGCCCGCCTTGGCGTGGTCGATCAGCGCCTGGTTGATGGCCTCCTGTGCCATGAAGCGGCCGTACGGAATCTTCGCGGCGTCGATCACCTCGACGTGCGGCGGGAGTTCGTCGAGCAGGTCCCGGGTCCGAGCCGGTCGGCGATGACGACGTCCGCCTCCGCGAGAGGCGGCGGCCACGGACCGTGATCAGGTCGGGATCGCCGGGACCGCCGCCGACCAGCGCGACACCGGGGCCCGGGTGCGGTGGTGCGGGGCGGCGAGGGTGCCGTCGCGCAGGCCTTCGACGATGGCATCGCGTACGGCGGCGGAGTGGCGGGGTCCCGGCCCTGCGAGGTGGTGGTGAGAACGGCGATCGTGATGCCCTCGCTGCGGCCGGTGGCCGGGGTCCAGGCGGTCGCGGCCTCCGCGTCGTCACTGCGCACGCACCAGGTACGGGTGCGCTCGGCCTCGGCGGACGCGGCATCGTTGGCGGCGGCGTCGGTGGACGCGACGAGGGCGTACCAGGTGTCGGCCAGGTCCCCGTCCTCGTACCGGCGGCGCTCCCAGCGGATCTCACCCGCGTCGGCCATCGCTTCGACCGAGGGTGTCGCCGACGGGGACACCAGGGTGATGTCGGCGCCAGTCGCGATGAGAGCGGGCAGCCTGCGTTGCGCGACCTGACCGCCGCCGACGATGACGACGCGGCGCCCGCTCAGGCGCAGTCCGACGGGGTAGGCGGGGTGATCGGCATGCTCGGCCATGTCGGTGCGGGCTCCTCGTGCGGCTGCAGGTGCAGGGTGCGGTGTGCTGCGGGCCGCTGCGGCGGTGGAGCGGCTGTGACGTGGGGCGGGGTGGGGCAAGGGGTCACGATACGGGGTGGTGGGACGGGGTGTGCGGGCGTGGGGCGCCCGCACCGTCCCTCGGCAGCCCCTTCCCGGGCCAGGGAGGGGCTGCCGAGTGGGTGGCCGGGAAAGAGGTACCGCTACTTCTCCGTTACGCCCGCTGCGTCGAACGTCGCGACGTCATGCATCGCGCGCGCTGCGCTCTGCACGATCGGCAGGGCGAGCAGGGCGCCCGTGCCCTCCCAGCCGCAGGTCCAGGTCCACCAGCGGGCGCAGGCCCAGCTTGTTGAGCGCTGCGACATGGCCCGGCTCCGCGCTGCGGTGGCCGGCGATGCACGCGGCGAGGGCCTCCGGGCGATCGCCCGTGCGACCAGGGCCGCGGCCCCGGCGCTCACACCGTCGAGGATGACGGGCGTACGCAATGAGGCGCCCCGAGCAGGAAGCCCGCCATAGCGGCGTGCTCCAGACCGCCCACGGCGGCGAGTACGCCGATCGGGTCGGCGGGTCCGGCCGGTGAAGTGCCAGGCCCCGGCGGACCACATCGACCTTGCGGGCGTGCATCTCGTCGTTGATCCCGGTGCCGCGCCCGGTCACCTCTGCCGGGTCCAGGCCGGTGTACACGCAGATCAGCGCGGCCGACGCCGTGGTGTTGGCGATGCCCATCTCGCCGGTGAGCAGGCCCTTGTTCCCGGCAGCGACCAGATCGCGGGCGGTCTCGATGCCGACCTCGATCGCCGCGAGTACCTCCTCGCGGGTGAGGGCGGGCCGGCCGTGAAGTCGGCCGTTCCCGCGCGTACCTTCCGGGAAGGAGGCCCGCTGTCGCGGGAAGGTCGGCGGCGACTCCGACATCGACCACGCAGACCTCGGCGCCGACCTGCGCGGCGAAGGCGTTGCAGACGGCCCCGCCACCGAGGAAGTTGGCGACCATCTGGCTGGTGACCTCCTGCGGCCAGGCGGTTACGCCCTGGGCGTGCACCCGTGGTCGCCCGCGAAGACCGCGACCGCCGCAGGCTCGGGAATCGGCGGCGGACACATCCGGGAGAGTCCGGACAGCTGGGCCGAGATGATCTCCAGCATGCCGAGCGCGCCGGCGGGCTTGGTCATCCGCTTCTGGCGCTCCCATGCCTCACCGAGCGCCTTGGCGTCCAGCGGACGGATGGTCGCGATGGTCTCCTGGAGCAGATCGTGCGGCTCCTCGCCGGGCAGGGCGCGACGGCCGTACGTCTCCTCGTGCACGACCCAGGACAACGGGCGGCGCTTGGACCAGCCCGCCTGCATCAGCTCGGGCTCATCGGGGAACTCGTCGACGTAACCGACACAGAGGTAAGCGACGACATCGAGGTGCTCGGGCAGGCCGAGGGCACGCACCATCTCCCGCTCGTCGAAGAAGCTGACCCAGCCGACGCCGAGGCCCTCCGCACGGGCGGCGAGCCACAGGTTCTCGACCGCCAGCGCCGAGGAGTAAGGCGCCATCTGCGGCTGGGTGTGCCTGCCGAGGGTGTGCCTGCCGCCACGGGTGGGGTCTGCGGTGACCACGATGTTCACCGGAGTGTCGAGGATGGCCTCGATCTTCAGTTCCTTGAACTGCTTGGCACGGGCCTTGGGCAGCGATTTCGCGTATGCCTCACGCTGACGCTGAGCCAGTTCGTGCATGGACCGGCGGGTCTCCGCGGAGCGGATCACCACGAAGTCCCAGGGCTGCGAGTGGCCGACGCTCGGCGCCGTGTGCGCCGCTTCCAGCACGCGGAGCAGCACTTCGTGCGGGATGGGGTCGCTGCGGAACCCGTTACGGATGTCGCGGCGCTCACGCATGACCTTGAGGACCGCTTCGCGCTCCACGTCGTTGTAGCCGGGGGCGGGCGGCGAAGCGGGGGCTCATCGGCCGGCAGTTCCTCTGCCTCGGCCGGGGCCTCGTCGGCCGGAGCCTGGTGAACCGGCGTCTCGTGAACGGGCGGGGCGACAGCCGCCACCACTTCGGCGGCTGCGGCTTCGAAGGCCTCGGGGCCGCCGGTCGCGTCCGGTGCCACGGGCTGCACGGCCACCGGCTCCAGGGTTTCGATGATCTCCGGCCCGGATACGGGCTCGGGCTCCGCTGCTGCCGGGGCCTCGGCCTGCTCCATCGTGGTCGGCTCGGGGCGGCTGCCGGGGCGGCCGGCTCGGCCTCGGTGACCGCGGCGACGTCGGTGACTTCGGCTGCCGCAGCGGGCGCGACGGCCTCGGGCTGCACGGCTTCCGGGCCGCCGGGGCCGCCGGGCTTCCGGGCTTCCGGGCTTCCGGCACGGCCGGCACGGCCGGCAGCGGCTCAACCACGATCGGGGCGACAGGAGCAAGTGCGATCGGCTCAGCAGCCGACACGGGTGCGAGATCGGGATCGGTATCGGGCGCCGCTTCCCCGACCGCCTCGGGCTGAACCGGCTCGGCCACCGCTTCAGGTGTCCCGGCTGTCCGGCGACAGGCGTCGGCGCGAGATGCGGAGCCGTCGGCACGGAGCCGTCCACGGGAACGAATCCGCTCACGGGCTCGGCTGCGGCAGGAACCGCCGCGGGAGCTTCGGCGGGCGCCTCGATGAGCACCTCTGCGGGCGCCTCGGTGGGCGTCTCCACGGGCATGGCCGCTGCCTCCACGGGCAGCGGTTCGGCCGCGGGCTCAGGGACGGCCGATTCCGCGGGGACACCGGAGCAGCCGGCTCCTCCTGCTCGGGCTGCTCGGGCCACTGCCCTTCCTGAGCGTCCGTCCCAGGAACCGGGCGCCCACGGGCTCCCGCCCTGCGGCGGGATCTCGCCCAGCTGCGGGCCCGGCAGTGGGGCGTCGTCCGCCGGAACGCCGAAGTATTCGGGCCCGGCTGTCGGCGGCCCGGCGTGCCGTGAGGGCATGGTGCCCTGCGTCGCGCCCGCGGGCCGCGGTCCGCGAGCGAGCGGACCACACCCCGCTCGGGGTACCGCCGTAGGAGGGCGCCTCGGCCGATGAGGGACCCTGTGCAGTGGCCGCCGGGAGGGCGCTCGCGTGGGCGCCCACGGGGACCTGGGCGAGCGGCTGCACCGTGGCAGGCGCCGCCGGTGCCGGAATCCGTACGCCGTTGAGGTCGACGGAACCGGAGTCCCGGCCACCGGACTCGTGTGTTCCGGCTCCGCTGGGTGCCTCGGCGGGCTGAGCTGCGGCGGCATACGCGGCTTGGCTCTGGGCCTGGGCCTGCGCGGGTTCCTGGGTGTCGTGCTGCGGCTGGTGCGCAGCCGGCGCGGGAGCCTGGCCGGGGCCGGGGCAGCCTGCGGGGGTCGCTCCAGGCGCCCTGTGAAGTCGGCATCAGCAGTAGATCGTCGTCCTCGGGTACGTGCTCGGAGGGTTCGGGGAACGTGTAGGCCTCCGGGGCGGGGATGCCCGGCTGCTCCACCGTGCCTGCGTCCTTGGGCAGTCCCTCGCCCGGGATCTGGCCGGTGTCAGTCATGCGTACCCCTCGCCCATCGTCAGTGCTCCTTCGGCCCTTCGCCCGGGATGCCCGAACCACGGCACGCCGGTGCTCGTCAGTAAGAACGAGCGGGCTCGCCGCGCGGCACGAAACGCGCGCGGACCGACATATTGTCGCGGTTGTTCACCGTCACGACAGGCAGTTCTGCCACAGCTCGCTGTGGCCTGCGCCACGTTGCGCATTCCCCGGTTGCGCCGTACCACAGTGCGGACCAAAACGGTCCACTTTTCCGGACATTGACGAACGAACCGTCGAACGGCCGGGTGCGGTACAACAATCGGTCAGCCTACCCGCGTACGTCCGCGAGCCGGTCAGGGGCGAGGTCCGAACGCAGTGCGGACAGCAGGAACACGACAGAACGTTCGCGCTCCGCCCAGACGGAGGTGTCCAGTTCGACGGACTGGAGCAGCGAGCACTGGACGGTGTAGCCGTTCTCGGCGAGCGCCGCACCGAGCGCCTCCGCCTCGTCCCGGGTGGAGGCATGGGTGACGATACGTTCCGGCCGGCGGTCCGCGACGGCGGTGACCACGACGACGCCGCCGCCGCCGATCCGTACGACATCGGGTTCGGGCAGGCGTTCCAGGACGTGCGGGGCCCTGCCCTGGACGGTCTGGACCGCGACCCCGAAGGTCCGGGCCGCAGCAGTCGTACGGGAGCAGGCGTCCGGGTCACTGTCCACGGCCAGGACCGCCGCGCCGAAGCGGGCCGCCTCTACGGCGAAAGCCCCGCTGCCGGATCCGATGTCCCACACGAGGTCGCCGGTACGCGGGCCGAGGCGGGCCAGCTGGGCGGCGCGCAGCCCGGTGACTCACCCTCGCCGGCCTCCCGGAAGGTCCCGGCCCCGGCCACTGGGCCGTCGCCGTCCCGGTAGGCCTCGGCGGGCAGCGCCCAGCCCGGACTCCGCGGGGTAGGCCGGCTGACGGCCGGCGATCCAGGCGCCGGCGGCGGTGGTCTCGGGACCACCGCCGATCACTATGACGACGTTCGGGTCGCGCCAGGTGTGGTCTGCGGTCCTGTCGCTGGTGAGAACGGTGACCCGTTCCCGGTCGGTGCCGAGCTCCTCGCAGATCACAAAGGTGCGGTGGACTCCGTCGAGGAGGAGCGCCAGTTCGGCGGGGCCGGCGCCGGGCGAGGTCAGCACCGCGACCTTGTGGTGGGCGCGGCAGACATTGACCGCTCGGCGCAGGGTGCGCGGGTGGGCGACAACGACCTGGGCGTCGTCCCACGGCATCCCGGCGCGGGCGAAGGCGGTGGCGACGGAGGAGACGGCGGGCACGACTTCGACTTCCAGGCCGTGCTCGGGTGCGCGCAGGGTGCGTACGACGCCGAAGAAGCCGGGGTCGCCGTCGGCGAGGACCACTGCGCTGCCCCGGTGCCCGGCGATCCTGCGGGCGGCCAGGTCGACGCTGCCGAGACGGATCCGTTCGGCGGTTCGCGGGATCTCGGGGAGAGCGAGGTGGTGAGCGGCTCCGGCGACGAGCGTGGCGGCCGAGAGCGCGGCCGTGGCCGCTCTGGTCAGTGGCGAGCCGTCCCAGCCGATCACCGTGACCCGGTCGGCCATCGTCGTCAGTCTCCTGGGGTGTCGCAGGCGTGGGTGTCCGCGGGGTGGCGGGCAGAGTGAGCGTATCCGGTCCGTTCCAAGCCCCTGCCAGTGGCTTCCCGGTTTCAGTTCCAGTCGCTGTAGGTGCCGTAGCCGCCCGCGTCGGCCAGCTGCTCGGCGACGCCTTCCAGGTCCTCGGGCAGGAGGCCCCAGACGATCAGATCGGTCCTGATATCGGTCCAGCCGCCGTCCGTGCCGTTCTCGGTCCGGGTCCGGGCTATGCGCGCGTTGCGCAGGATGCCTTCACTGATGCAGCCCAGCTTCTGGGCGACCTGCTGGGAGGAGGTGTTGTCGGCGGCGGTGCGCAGCTCGATGCGTTCGAACCCCTGGTCCCGGAACAGCCATTGCGCGGTGGCCAGTACCGACTCGGTGGCGTAGCCCTCGCCGCGCGCCCAGGGGCGGTGATGTAGCGGACCTCGGTGGCCAGGGTGCGCCAGTCGGTGTTGACGAGCCGGACGGAGCCGACGAGGCGCTGGGTGAGAATTCGGTGACGGCGAAGACGATGCCGTTGCCGTTGGTGCGCTCGGCGGGTGCGATCCTGCGGATCCAGCGTTCGGCGTCGACCTGGGTGTACGGGTGGGGACTTTCGGTCCACGCGACGACCAGTTCGTCGTTCATCATTTCGATGTGTGCCGGGAGGTCCTCCATGTCGAAGGGCGCAGCACCAACCTGTCCGTGCTGATGGAGATGGACGGGAAGGTGGTTTTCATGCGCAGCTCCATGCCGAAGACCGTGTAAAGGCACAGCATGCAGCATCGGACTGCCCTTGTGCATGGCCGGGTCCGTACGACGGGTCCCGCGCACCCTGGTGGGGTACGCGGGGCCGGTCGGCAAGTGCCGTGGAGGTGTCAGGACTTGGCGGGGGCACCGAAGGCGGGGATGATCGATCCCTTGTAGGTGTCCTCGATGTACTGCTTGACCTCGTCGGAGTTCAGGAGCTTCACCAGCTTCTGGACACGCGGGTCCTTCTCGTTGCCGTCCTTGACGGCGAGGATGTTGGCGTACGGGTTGCCGTCCGCGCTCTCCAGCGCGAGGGAGTCCTTGCCCGGCTGGAGCTTGGCCTCGATGGCGTAGTTGCCGTTGATGACGGCGGCGTCCACATCGTCCAGGGCGCGGGGCACGGTCGCGGCCTCCAGCTCCTTGAGCTCCAGACCCTTCTTGTCCGTGATGTCGCTGAGCTTGGCGTTGGAGCCGGCACCGGACTTGAGCGTGATCAGGCCGTTCTCGGCGAGGAGCTGGAGCGCGCGGCCCTCGTTGGTGGTGTCGTTCGGTACGGCGACGGTCTGGCCGGCCTTGATGTCCTTGAGGTCCTTGGCCTTCTTGGAGTAGAGGCCCAGGGGCTCCAGGTGCACGTTGACGACCGGGACGAGGTGCGTGCTGTTCTGCTTGTTGAAGTCGTCCAGGTACGGCTTGTGCTGGAAGAAGTTGGCGTCGACCTGGCCGTTCTCGGTCGCGGTGTTCGGCAGGACGTAGTCCGTGAACTCCTTGACCTCCAGCTTGAGGCCGGCCTTCTCGGCCAGGTCCTTCTTGATGAAGTTCAGGATGTCGGCGTGGGGCGTCGGGGACGCTGCGACGACGAGGGCCTTGGAGGTGTCGGCATCGGCGCCGGTCTTCCCTTGGCCGCGGGGTCGGAGTCCGTACCGCAGGCGGTGAGGCCGAAGGCGAGGGCAGCGGTGGCGGCGGCAGCAGCGGTGATCTTGATGTTCTTACGCACGAAGAGTGCCTCTTTCCGGTGGTGACGGTGGTGCGGTGGTACGCCCGGACAAGGAGTTCGGGGCTTCTGGGGAGGGAAAGTCTCAGGAGGTGGTGCGGCCTCGGCGGGCCAGCAGACGTATGGCTCCGTCGCCGATCAGCTGGATCACGGTCACGATGACGATCAGCAGCACGACGGTGGCGAGCATGAACTCGTTCTCCCAGCGCTGGAATCCGTACGTGATGGCCTTGGATCCGAGCCCTTCGCCACCCACCGCGCCGGCCATCGCGGAGTAGCCGATGAGCACGATGACGGTGGTGGTGACGCCGGAGATGATCGACGGCATCGCCTGGGGCAGGAGGACCTTGCGCACGATCGTCCAGATGGTTCCGCCCATGGACTGGACCGCTTCGACGAGCCCGTGGTCGACTTCGCGGACCGCGGTCTCGACGAGCCGGGCGAAGAACGGGATGGCACCGATCGAGAGCGGCACGATCATCGCGGACGGGCCGATGAAGGTGCCGACGACCCAGGTGGTGAAGGGGATCAGGGCAACCAGCAGGATGATGAAGGGCAGCGAGCGGCCGATGTTCACGATCACGCCGATGGCCTTGTTCACCACGGTGTTCTGGAGCAGTCCGCCCTTGTCGGTGAGGACGAGCAGGATGCCGAGTGGCAGTCCGCCGACGACGGTGATGAGCGTGGACCACAGCACCATGTAGAGGGTGTCGATGGTTCCCTGGGTCAGCAGTGGCTGCATTTCGGACCAGGTCACTTCGCCACCTCCTTGGTGAGCGGGGCGGGAGTCTGCGCGGGGTGCCGGGGCTGCCGGCGGGTTCGCTGTCCACGACCTCGGCCTGCAGGCCCTGCTCGCGCAGGAAGCCGATCGGCACGACGTTCTCCTCGAACCGGCCGGGCAGCTCGATGCGCATCCGGCCGATCTGGTTGCCGCCGACGGTGTCCATCGCGGCGCCCAGGATCGAGATGTCGATGTTGTACGTGCGCGAGAGCTGCGAGATCACCGGCCTGGCTGCCGCCTCCCGTGGAAGGTGACATCGACGACCGTCCGGTCGGGGCCGGAGGCCGTTCCGCCGACGGGGAACAGCTCGTGGGCCAGTTCGGAACCGGGGTGGCCAGGAGTTCACCGACCGTGCCGGACTCGACGATCCGGCCCTGCCGCATCAGTGCGGCCGAGTCGCAGACCGTCTTGACGACGTCCATCTCGTGCGTAATGAGCAGGACGGTGAGGCCCAGCTCCTGGTTGAGGTCGCGCAGCAGCTGAAGGATGGAGCGGGTGGTCTCCGGGTCCAGCGCGGAGGTGGCCTCGTCGGACAGCAGCACCTTCGGATCTCCTGCCAGGGCGCGGGCGATTCCGACGCGCTGCTTCTGGCCGCCGGAGAGCTGGCCCGGTAGGCCTTCGCCTTGTCGGCGAGACCGACGAGGTCGAGGAGTTCGAGCGCCTTACGGGTGCGGTCGCGGCCCGCGACGCCGAGGATCTCCAGCGGCAGCTCGACGTTGCCCTGGACGGTGCGCGATGCCAGCAGGTTGAAGTGCTGGAAGACCATGCCGATACGGCTGCGCGCCTCGCGCAGTGCCTTGCCGGCCGGGCCGCGCCCGGCGAGGGCGGTGAGGTCCTGGCCGGCCACGGTCACGGTGCCGGAGGTGGGGCGTTCCAGCAGGTTGACGCAGCGGATCAGGGAGGACTTTCCGGCGCCGCTCTGTCCGATGACGCCGTACACATCGCCTTCGCGGACATGCAGGTCGACGCCGTCCACGGCGGTGACATCACGGCCGCGCGACTGGTAGACCTTCGTGAGGCCCGAAGTGGTGATCACAGGGGTTTCCGTCACTGTCGAGTGCACGGCGCGGTGTCCGCCGGGCACGGGGCATTCTTCTGATGAGACTGTTCTCGGTGTTCTCGACCGGGGGTCTCGGCACGGCTGGGCGCGGAACGGCCGACCGGAGGCAGCGCCTGCCGGGCGGACTTGTCCGCCGGGTGCGGTCGGCTCGGTCCCGCTTCGGGGCGCGGGACTCAGGCGTGGACCCTCAGAAGGCGCGCATTCGACACATACAACGAGCACCGGGCGTGGTGATCGCCTCGGTCGCAGGGTGCGGGAGCTCGTCGTGGTCATGGGGCAAGTAAAACAGACGTAACGTTCCGCCGATCCCGGCTGTCCGAATAGCGGACGGTGCTGGATGGTCACCGCGATACCCTGCGACACATCGGGGCCCCGGGCCCCAAGGCTTTGACCAGCAGATATGTGGGTCGGGCGGCGCCGGGGACCCCATCGGGCGACGCCTGTGCGTGACCCGGGTGTGGCCAAAGCCACGATTCCCGCCCCTGGTCCGGGCCCGCACGCGGGGCCCTGCCGGTCCGTAATACCCTCGTCCTCATGCTTGACGCCCTGACGGTCGCGGTCGCCGTGACCGCGCTCGCCCTCGCCGCCTGGTGCGGATTCGCCGCCTACCGGGACCAGCCCACGAAGGACTGGCACTTCATCGGCATGGCCGTCGTGTCGGTGCTGGCGCTGGCCCAGCTGGTGGTGGGCATCGTGCAGCTGGCCCGCGGTGAGCGGCCGGAGCAGGGCATGACGATCTTCATCGCCTATCTGGCCGGCTCCTTCGCCGCCGTGCCCGCGGCCGGATTCCTCCGCTGTCCGAGCGCACCCGGTGGGGTTCAGTGACGGTGGCAGCGGGCGCGGTCGTACTGGCCGTGCTCGAAGTGCGGCTCTACGACATCTGGGGAAACTGACCGTGACCGACACCGACAGCTCCGGGCACGCCTCCACCCCGCACCGAAGCAGCAGTTCGAGCTCGGCACCGGGCCCGGCCGAGTGCTGGTCTGGTTCTACGGGTGTTCACCGTGGCCGCCGCCTCCGCGGAATCGTCCAGATGATCCTGGACTTCGACAAGGCACCGCTGGCCTATGTGCTGTCGGCCATCGCCGCCGTCGTGTACGGCTTCATCACGTACTCGCTGGTGCGGGGCGGGAGAAGGCCCGCAGGGCGGCGCTGGTGTGCTGCGCCGCCGAGCTCGCGGGGTGCTCGTCATCGGTACGTGGACACTGGTGAAGCCGTCCGCGTTCCCCGACGCCACGGTCTGGTCCGACTTCGGGATGGGTTACCTGTTCATCCCGGTGATCCTGCCGGTCACCGGGATGATCTGGCTGCGCCGCGCGAGGAACGCGTAACCCCGGGGAACACCGCGGACGTTCAGGCGCTGGTCACATACTCCGGGGCTGCGGCGTCCTTCTCCAGCAGTATCAGGCGGACGCCGTCGTCACCGGGAGCGCTGCCCACCTGCGCGTATCCCGCCCTGCGGTAGAGCCGCAGGTTGTTCTCACTGCGTTCCCCGGTGTGCAGCCGGAACCGGGTGGCCGAACGCCCGCCGCCAGGCCCGATTCCGCGGCACTCAGCAGGCGTGCGCCGAGGCCGTGCCCCTGGAGCCTGGGGTGAACGCAGAGTCTGCCGATGACACCGGTGCCGTCCTCGTCGGCGAAACCGCGGACCGAACCGACGACTTCCTCGCCGAGCCGGGCCACGAACACGAGATCCGCGGCGACTTCACCGCGAACCGATTCGAGGGTCTGGAGGAGTGGGTCGATCCGGTAGTTGCCGTAGAGCTCCGCCTCGCTCTGGAAGCAGAGGTACCGAAGCCTGAAGATCTGCTCGACGTCCTGTGCCGTCGCCGCCGAGATGGTCACGCTCATGCCCATGCGTGCATGCCTCCCGCTCAACTGTTCCGCCGGTTGTCTAACGCTCCTTTCCCCACGGTCCAGGAGCTGCAACCTCCGCCGTGAGAATTCTGCGCAGACATCCAAGGCATCGGGAACGCACCGGACCCAAACTTCCCTGTGACATACCCAACTTCCCTGCGATTTCCCGATAGGTCGGATCTCCCGGCGCAAGTAACGCCTCCAGTAACCGGGGACAGCGGCCGGGCAGCCGGCCCACTGCCGCACGCAGCGCGCGGCGTTCGGCGGCGCCGAGGACAATCCGCTCCGGACTGCCTGACGGATCCCCGGGTGCTCCCCTGGACGTATCCACGCTCGCGCCCTGCCCTGCGACGGGCCCGGCGCATCTCCGCCCGTACGGCGTCGCGGACCCAGCGTGCCCGGTCCGGCGGCGGTCCCTCCCGGCCAGCCGCTCCAGCAGCCGCAGCCAGACCGCCTGTTCCAGGTCGTCGGGGTCCATCGCCCCGGCAGGCGCCTCGGCAGCCGCCTCCGCACGTACGAGGGGTACAGGGCGCGGACCACGGCCGCGGCGGCGAGGGTCCTGGAACCACCGGTGCCGAACCGGCACCGGTTACATGATCAAGAGGCGTCATGCCTCACCAACGCTCCCGCCCACGGGCGGTTGCCGTGCGGGAGCACCACCCGACCGGGGCATGGCCGGTCGGTGGCTGACGCTGCTCAGCCCTTGGTGAAGTCGGCCGCCGCGAGCAGTGCGGTGTCCGGCTGGTCGGAGAAGATGCCGTCGATGCCGGTGTCGAAGTAGGTCCGCAGTGCGCCGAACGCGTCCCCGTACGCGTTCGGGTCGCTGCCGCGCCGGAAGTCCGCGGGCAGGAAGGTGTTCTCGTTCCGCATCGTGTACGGGTGCAGTACCAGCCCCTGCCCGTGCGCGTCCCGCACCAGCGTCGTGGGCGAGGTCAGCCGGCCGGCGCCGTCCTTGGGGATGACCAGGTCGAGGGTGGGCCCGATGCCCTGGGCGAAGGAGGCGATCCACTTCAGCCCGGCGGGCTTCACCAGGTCGGCGACGGTGCGCGGGTCGCCGGACTCCACGAAGTCCCAGGGCCGTTCGGTGGGCCCGGACAGCAGCACGACACGCGGGGTGCCGACGAGCTTGGACAACCGCTGCATGGAGCCCGGCTCGAAGGACTGCAGGATGAGCGCGGACTGCTCCCGGTGCCGGCCGTGGCGGCGCAGCAGCCGGGCGAGCGGCTCCTCAGGCCGAGACCCAGGCCCCGGAAGTAGGAGGGTGCTTGGTCTCGACGTACAGCCAGACGGGCCTGCCGCGCCTACGCCCTTCCTTGTCGGCCCAGCGCAGCACCTCTTCGAAGGTGGGGATCTCCCAGCGTCCGTCGTAGAGGGTGTTCTCCTGACGGTTGCCGGGGATGCGCTCCTTGGCGCGCAGCGTCTTGAGTTCGGCAAGGGTGAAGTCCTCGGTGAACCATCCCGTCAGGGAGAGACCGTCCACCTTCTTGGTGGTCTTGAGGCCCGCGAACTCGGGGTGGTCGGCGACATCAGTCGTATCGGTGATGTCGTTCTCGTGACGGCAGACGAGATGGCCGTCCTTCGTCGGCACGAGGTCCTGCTCGACGATGTGCGCGCCCATGTCCAGAGCGAGCTGGTAGGAGCCCAGGGTGTGCTCGGGCCGGTAGCCGCTGGCGCCGCGGTGGCCGACAACGGTCGGCACGGGCAGGTCCCGGAGCGAACCGTGGCCCTTGCCGCGCCCGCTGCCGTCCTGTTCGGCGGCGTTGGCCGTACCCGGCAGTCCGAGGGCCGCAGTACCGAGGACCGCCGCCCGAGAGTGCCCGGCGGCCGGGGCTCGTCTGCGCACGCTCTGTCATGAATGCTCCTCGCATATGGATGTCCGGCACCTTGTCGAGCGAGGCTTGATCGTAGGCAGCTACGCCATCTGTACGGCAGCCCTGGACGAACATGGCGGAAACACATGTCAACGCCGCGTATCCACTGCGTGAACCCGATGTGCGATCGGGCGGTACCCGCGAGTATCGTTCTCACCTGCACAGACCCAGCACCTCGACCCGGCCGTCCCGGCCGCACCCCGGAGGAAGCGTTGTCCCGACTCACGGTCATCAAGGCAGTGCTCGGACCGATCCTGCGCCTGATGTTCCGCCCTCAGGTGGAAGGCGCCAAGAACATCCCGGGACCGGTCCTGTGATCCTCGCGGGCAACCACCTGACGTTCATCGACTCCATGATCATGCCGATCTGCTGCGACCGGCCGGTGTTCTACATCGGCAAGGACGAGTACGTCACCGGCAAGGGCATCAAGGGCCGGCTGATGGCCTGGTTCTTCACCGGCTCCGGCATGATCCCGGTCGACCGGGACGGGGCCGCGGCGGCGTCGCGGCGCTCATGACGGGCCGCAGGGTGCTCGAGGAGGGCCAGGTCTTCGCCATCTATCCCGAGGGCACCCGCTCCCCGACGGGCGGCTCTACCGGGGCCGTACGGGCATCGCCAGGCTGACGCTGATGACGGGCGCACCGGTGGTCCCGTTCGCGATGATCGGAACGGACAAGCTGCAGCCGGGCGGCGCCGGCGTACCCGCCCCGGCAAGGTCACCGTCCGGTTCGGTGAGCCGATGGAGTTCTCGCGCTACGAGGGCATGGACCGCGACCGCTATGTGCTGCGGGCCGTGACGGACTCGGTGATGGCCGAGGTGATGCGGCTGTCCGGCCAGGAGTACGTCGACATGTACGCGACCAAGGCCAAGGCCGCGTGACCTGACAGCGGCACACGAAAGGGCTCGTACCTCCGGTCGGAGGTACGAGCCCTTCGTGTGCCCGCCGATCAGGGCATGACTTCACGGACACGGCCTACGGCCTACGGGTGCTCGATGCCGTCCTCCAGCTTCTGGCCCCGCAGCAGGAACCACGCGGCGACCGCCGTCGCCAGCAGCACGGCCGCACCGACGCCCGCTGCCGCCCGCAGCCCGTCGACGAACGCCTCCTGTGCCGCGGAGACCAGCGCTTCCCCTGTTGGCCGGGCAGGCCGCGGGCCACTCCACGGCGCCGCCCAGCGATTCATGGGCGGCGTCGGCGGTTGCCGCCGGGACGCCCTCCGGAGTGCCGAAGCCCTGGTAGATGCGGGTGACGATGGAGCCGAGCAGGGCGATACCGAGGGCCGCGCCCAGTTCGTACGCGGTCTCCGAGACAGCGGACGCGGATCCGGCCTGCTCCTTCGGCACACTGGAGAGGATCACGTCGGATGTGACGGTGAAGGCGAAGCCCGCACCCACTCCGACGACCAGGAGCACAGCACCCAGCAGGGGTAACCGGTCTCCTTGTGGATCAGTGTGACCGCCGCGAGCGCCACTCCGACGGCCCCGAGCCCGCCGGACACCACGGAGCGCACCGAGAAGCGCCGGGCAGCCGATCCGGCCATCAGGCCTGCAGTCACCGCCCCGACGGCCGCGGGCAGTTCGGCCAGACCGGCCTGCAGCGGGCCGCGCCCTGGACCAGTTGCAGGAACTGGGAGAGGAAGAAGACGAGCCCGGACAGACCGAGAATGGTCAGCAGATCAGCGAGGACGGCCCCGAGAAACCCGGTGACGGAAGAGAGTCATATCGAGCAGGGGCGCGGGGAGCTTGAGCTGTCTGCGTACGAAATAGGCGAGTGCCAGCAGGCCGGCCACGCCCGCCACGGCGATCTGCCGGCTCCCGCCCTGCGCGGCCAGCTCCTTGATGGCGTAGACGACGCCAATCATGCCGATCAGGGAGAGCCCCACGCTGGGCAGGTCCCAGGGACCCGGTGCCGGATTCTTCGATTCGGGGATCATCTTGATGCCGACGACCACCAGGACCGCCATGACCGGCAGGTTGATCAGGAAGACGGAGCCCCACCAGAAGTGTTCGAGCAGGACTCCCCACGACGGGACCGACTGCGGCGCCTGCGGAGGCCGCGGCGCCCCAGATACCGATGGCGAGGCTGCGTTCGCGCGGGTCGTGGAAGAGATTCCGGATCAGGGCGAGCGTGGACGGCATGAGGGTGGCCCCGCGACGCCGAGCAGCGCCCGGGCCACGATCATCATTTCGGGGCTGGTGGCATACGCGTTGAGCACCGAGACCGAGCCGAACGCGACGGCACCGACCAGCAGGAGCTTCTTGCGGCCGATGCGGTCACCGAGGCTGCCCATGGAGACGAGAGCCCCGCGATGACGAAGGAGTAGACGTCGCCGATCCAGAGCAGTTGAGTGCCGGTCGGTTCGAGGTCCTCGCTGAGGAAGGGGTTGCCAGACCCAGCACGGTGGCGTCGATGGCCACCAGCAGCACCGCGAGAACGAGGACGGCCAGGGCGATCCACCGCCCTGGCTGGTGCAGCCCGTCCGAGGTCTGCGCGCGCCGGTCGATGCTGGTCATTTCTCCACGCTCCGGCGTGCTCCGCCGAGCAGCAACTCGACAATCATGTACTGGAAGTCCTGCCCGGCGATCCGTCCCGCCTGGACGGCCCACGCGCCGGTGCCGATGAGCCCGTAGAGGGCCTCGGTCAGCCAGGACGGGGTGAGGTCGATCCGGAATTCACCGCGCTCCTGGCCCCGTCGGAAGAAGGCGGATACCCGGGCGTCCAGACGGTTCCATCCCTCGTTGACCTCGTCGCCCTCGAAGAGCTGGTTCTCGTTGATGAGGAAGGACAGCAGGCCGGCGCTGGGCTCCACTGCCGCGATGAAACGCCGCAGCCCCTCCTCGGAGGTGCCCTCGTCGAGGGCTGCGGAGTCCAGGGCATCCCCGAACTCCTGGATTCCGAGGTCTTCCAGCGCTTCGACCAGCGCATCGCGCCCCGCGAAGTGCCTGTGCAGGGTGGCACGACCGATGCCCGCCGCCTTGGCCACCTCGTCCATGGTGGCGGTGGATTTGTGGGTCAGCAGGGCGGCGGCGCTGCGCAGCACCTGCTCACGGTCGAGAGTCATGAGACAACAGTAGACCAAATGAGACGTGAACGTCTCACCGAGTCGACGCAGAACCACCCACCCGGACAGGCCGATCAGCCATCGGGCGACAGCACAGACCTCGGAATGCCGGTCCTGGCGGCATACGCGGCGCACCAGCGCTTCACAAGGAGGTTGTCCGGCCACAGCGGACGATCAAAGGGAATGAAAGGAGGAGCACCCACTCCTTTCCACTCTCAACATATAGCGCATGGGGCCTTGCGGCAAGACCCCGGTCATGCCGCAGAATCATCGGCCTACGCCAGAAGCTGTGGAAATGGGAGAGTCACGAAGTGCATGTGCTGTTGTCTACGTATGGGTCACGCGGGGACGTCGAACCGCTGGTGGGACTGGCGGTGCAGCTGCGGGCACTCGGCGCGGAGGTACGGGTGTGCGCACCTCCGGACGAGGACTTCGTGCAGCGGCTGGCCGGTGTCGGCGTCCCCTTGGTACCGGTCGGCCGGCCGGCGCGCGCGCTGACGGCCGCGGCGCCGCCACCGTCGTCGCTGCCTCAGCACGCGGCCGAGTTGATCGCCGGTCAGTTCGAAGCGGTCACCGAGGCGGCCGAGGGATGCGATGTGCTGGTGGCGACCGGCGTGATGCCGGCCGCGGCCGGCGCGCTGTCGGTGGCCGAAGCTGGGCATCCGCTCCGTGTCCGTGACCTTCCAGCAGCTCACCCTGCCGTCGCCGCACCATCCGCCGCTGGCGTATCAGGGCCGGCCGTTCCCGCCGGAGGTGACCGACAACCAGGTGCTGTGGGACCTGGACGCGCAGAGCATCAACGCGCTGTTCGGGGCTGCGCTCAACACGAACCGGGCGTCGTTCGGCCTGCCGCCGGTGGACGACGTCCGCGACTACGTCATCGGCGACCGGCCGTGGCTGGCGACGGACCCGGTCCTGGACCCGTGGCACGAGACGCCGGGCCTCGACGTCGTCCAGACCGGCGCCTGGATCCTGCCCGACGTCCACCCGCTCCCGGACGAGCTGGTGGCGTTCCTGGACGCCGGCGCACCACCGGTGTACGTGGGCTTCGGCAGCATGCCCATGCTCGCGTCGGCGGACGTCGCCCAAGTGGCCATCGAGGCGATCCGGGCGCAGGGCCGCCGCGTGGTGTTGGCCGGCGGCTGGGCCGATCTGGCCCTGATCGACGACCTGGACGACTGCTTCTCCGTCGTCGGCGAGATCAACCAGCAGGCACTGTTCGGCCGGGTGGCTGCCGTCGTGCACCACGGCGGCGCGGGTACGACGACGACGGCCACCCGGGCCGGCGCGCCTCAGGTGGTCGTACCCCAGGGGTGGACCAGCCCTACTGGGCCGGCCGGGTGGCCGCGCTGGGCATCGGCGCGGCGCACGACGGCCCGACTCCGGCCTTCGACTCCCTGTCGGCCGCGCTCAGGACGGCCCTGGCCGACGGGACCAGCGCAAGGGCGGCCGCCGTGGCCGGCACGATCCGTACCGACGGGGCGACGGTGGCTGCGAAACTACTGCTCGACGCGGTCAGCCATTGAGGCCCGCGATGTCCGCGTGAACCACGCGGGATCGTCGGGCCAGGACCCGGAACACGAGAACCCACAAACACAGGCGACTGAACCGACAACGGCCACCGGGTCCACGTCAGGCGGAGCATTGCGCGCCCTGGCCACCTGGCTTGTCACGCCGGTCCGGACGCCTTGCTGCGCGCACTGGCTGCAAGCGGCCCCAGATGGAGCTGACGACATGAACCCCTTGACCACCAGCGCGTTCGACCTTCCCGACCGCCTCTCCCCAAGGCCGACCCGACGCTGATCGCCGGCGATGAACAGCACTTCGCGGCCATCGCGGAGTCCCTCGAGCAGTCGATCGCCGAACTGTCCGACAGCCTCGCCGCCGAGCGCAGAGCGCCCGGCGGAATCGGCCGCCAGGCGATGGACCGGGACATGGAGATCCACCGGCTGACCGCTCGCCTGCGCGCACTGCGTCGCTTCGGTCTGGACCTGTGCCTGGGACACATGGTCGACGCGGACAGCTCCGAGCCCGTGTACGTCGGACGGCTCGGCCTCACCGACAGCGAGGGCCGTCGGCTGCTGCTCGACTGGCGCTCCCCGCGGCCGAGCCGTTCTTCGGAGCCACCCACGCCAACCCGATGGGTCTGGCAAGCCGTCGCAGGTATCGCTGGACCCGCGGCCGGATCAGCGACTACTGGGACGAGGTGTTCACCTCGGACGGATTTGCCGGGCACGCCGCGCTCGACGACCAGTCCGCCTTCATCGCCAGCCTGGGCAGCAACCGGTCGCCTCGGATGCGAGACGTGCTCGGCACCATCCAGGCCGACCAGGACGCCATCATCCGCGCGGGATCCCGCGGCGCTCTCGTCGTCGACGGCGGTCCGGGCACGGGCAAGACCGTCGTCGCTCTGCACCGCTCCGCCTACCTCCTCTACTCCGACCCCGCCTGGGTCACCGCCGGGGCGGCGTGCTGTTCGTCGGTCCGCACCAGCCCTATCTGAGCTACGTCGCCGACGTCCTGCCCAGCCTCGGCGAGAGGGTGTACAGACCTGCACCCTGCGCCACCTCGTCGCCGAAGGAGCCTCTGCAGCGATCGAGGCCGACCCGGACGTGGCCCTCCTGAAGTCGTCCGCGAACCTGGTGAAGGCGGTCGAGGCGGCCGTCAGCTTCTACGAGGCGCCGCCCGCCAAGGCGATGACGGTCACGACCCAGTGGTCCGACGTCCGGCTGAGCGTCGACGACTGGGCGGTGGCGTTCGAAGCAGCGGGACCCGGTGCTCCGCACAACGAGGCGCGCGACCAGATCTGGGAGGAGCTGCTCACGATCCTGGTGGACAAGCACGACGACGACACCCCGGTCGCCCTGCTCCGCAAGTCTCTGCTGCAGAACCGGGAGCTGCTCGCGGTCTTCGACCGCGCATGGCCGCTGCTCGAAGCGGCCGAGCTCGTCGGGGACCTGTGGTCCGTACCCGCCTACCTGCGCAAGTGCGCTCCCTGGCTCAGCCGCGACGAGGTGTCGCAGCTGCAGCGCGAGGATGCCCAGGCCTGGACGGTGTCCGACCTGCCGATCCTGGACGCGGCAAGGCAGCGGGTCGGCGACCCGGAGGCATCGCGGCGCAAGCGTCGCAACGAGGCCGCTGTCGCCGCCGAGCGCGAGCGCAGGGCCGACGCCATCAACAGCCTGCTGGAGAACACCGTGATCGACGAGAGCGAAGGTGCGGTGGGGATGCTGCACGGACGGGACCTGCAGGACACCCTGATCGACGAGAGCGCACTGCCCGGCACCGAACCGGATCTGCTCGCCGGCCCGTTCGCGCACATCGTCGTGGACGAGGCTCAGGAACTGACCGACGCGGAGTGGCAGATGCTGCTGCTCCGCTGTCCGTCCCGGAGCTTCACCATCGTCGGGGACCGTGCCCAGGCCAGGCACGGGTTCACGGAGTCTTGGCAGGAACGGCTTGAGCGGATCGGGCTCGACCGGATCAGCCTGGCCTCCCTGAGCATCAACTACCGGACGCCGGAAGAGATCATGGCGGAGGCCGAGCCCGTCATCCGGGCCGTGCTCCCGGACGCCAACGTGCCGGCCTCGGTCCGCAGCAGCGGCATCCCCGTCGTACACGGATCCGCTTCGGATCTGGCCTCGGTCCTCGACACCTGGCTCGCCGCGCATGCCGACGGGATCGCCTGCGTCATCGGTGATCCCGCATTCCGGACGACGTCCCGCGTACGGTCGCTGACCCCGGAACTGTCCAAGGGGCTCGAGTTCGACCTGGTCGTCCTCGTCGACCCCGAGTCGTTCGGCAACGGCGTCGAAGGCGCGGTCGACCGCTATGTGGCGATGACCCGGGCGACCCAGCAACTCGTCGTCCTGACGAGCTCCTGACTAGCTCCTGACGGCGGCCCGGCGGGCACCATGAAGCGATGAAGCCGCTGCTGCTGCTCGATATCGATGGCCCGCTCAATCCGTACGCTGCGCTGTCGCGCCGCAGGACGCCGGAGGGCTACCGGCGCCACCGCATGCGACCGACGGGGTGGACGGTGGGGCAGCCGCTGCCGGTCCTGCTCAACCCCGGCACGGCGACGAGCTGCTGGCGCTCGCCGACCGGTACGAGCTCGTCTGGGCGACCACCTGGAAGGACGAGGCCAATGAGTGGATCGGCCCGCACATCGGGCTGCCCCGCTGCCGTACATCGACTGGCCCGCGATGCACGGCGACACCGGGGACGGGACGTACTGGAAGACGTGGTACGTCGTCGAGTACGCGGCGGGCAGGCCGTTCGCCTGGGTCGACGACGAGATCACGGACCTCGACAGGGCCTGGGTCGATGCGCACCACCCGGGGCGGTCCCTGCTGCGGCAGATCGACCCCGGATCGGGCTGGTGCGCACGGACTTCGACAGGCTCGCCGCCTGGGCGTGAACCGGTCAGCTCCAGGGCAGCTGCGAGCGGTGCCGCCAGTACGCCTCAGGCTCCTCCACCAGCGCGCCCAGCCGGTCCAGCCGGTCCGCGCCCAGGTCGAGGACGGGGCGTGCAGATTGCCGGCGAGCTGGGTGACGGTGGCCGCTCCGGACAGGACGACGCCCGCCCATGGCTGGTGGAGTACGTACGCCAGGGCGAGCGCGTCCGCGCCCAGTCCTGCCTCGGCGGCGATCTCCCGGACGACAGCGGGGCTTCGGTCCCGGCGAGCCTGCCGTTGGCCAGGGCCTCCTTGACGATCACGGTCAGCCCGGCGTCGTGAGCCTCGGCCAGCGCCGGCCCGGCCGAGGTCTCCAGCACGTTGCAGGTTGCCTGGACGGTGCGGAAGAGGGCTCGCCGTCGACCGTGACAGTGAGAGCGGCCCGGATGGCGTCGGCCTGGGCGGGACCGCTGGTGGAGATCCCGACGGTGGTTCCGTCGGCGGCCAGGGCGGCGAGGCGCTCGTGCAGGGCCTTGTCGGTGAGCGCCGGGCTTCCGGCCGTCACCGAGTGGATCTGGTAGAGATCGAGCCGGTCGCCGAGCAGCTCGGCGGTCTCGGCACGCTGCCGTTCGAACGTGGCCAGACCATGGTCCTTGACCTCGTGCGCCTCTGCTTCCACGGCCCAGTCGGCGGTGTAGGTGTAGCCCCACTTGCTGCCGATGACGACGTCCGTCACTTCGGGGCGGGCGGCCAGCCACTCGGCGAGGAACTCCTCGGAGCGGCCGTAGGAACGGGCCGCGTCGACATAGCGGACGCCCTGCGCGTAGGCGGCGTCCAGGAGTTCATGGGTCCTGGCGCGCAGTGCGTCGACGCTGCGCTCCGGGGAAGATCGCGGTCACGGTTCAGATTGATGTAGCCGGGCCTGCCGACGGCAGCCAGGCCGAGCCCGATGTGGGCGGTCGGGGTAGTCGCTCGGTTCAGGCGTGCGAAGGGCATCGCGGGCTCCTCGTGGTCGGTTGCGAACTCCTTCCCGACCAACGTAGCCCGCGATGCCCCGGAGACCGTACTCAGTCGCGCGCGACGGCCCAGGCGTGCTGCGTCGCCAGGTCGGCCTTCACTTCGGCGAGCTGGACGGCGACGGCCGAAGGGCCGTGCCGCCGCGGCCGTTGCGGGAGGCGAGTGATCCCGGCACGTTGAGAACCGTGCGCACCTCGGGGTGAGGTGCTCGGAGATCTTGGCGAACTGCTCGTCGGTCAGCTGGTCGAGCTCGATGCCCTGCTGCTCGCACGCCTTGACGCACTCACCGGCGACCTCGTGTGCGACACGGAACGGAACACCCTGCCTGACCAGCCACTCCGCGATGTCGGTGGCGAGTGAGAAGCCGGCCGGGGCCAGCTCCTCCATCCGCTCCCGGTTGACGGTGAGCGTGGCCATCATGCCGGTGAAGGCGGGCAGCAGGATTTCCAGCTGGTCGCAGGAGTCGAAGACGGGCTCCTTGTCCTCCTGAAGGTCGCGGTTGTACGCGAGCGGGAGGGCCTTGAGCGTCGCCATCAGGCCGGTCAGATTGCCGATGAGGCGGCCGGACTTGCCACGCGCCAGCTCAGCGATGTCCGGGTTCTTCTTCTGCGGCATGATCGAGGAGCCGGTGGAGAAGGCGTCGTGCAGGGTGACGAAGGAGAACTCCTTCGTGTTCCAGATGATGATCTCTTCGGCGATCCGGGAGAGGTTGACGCCGATCATCGCGGTGATGAACGCGAACTCGGCGACGAAGTCGCGCGAGGCGGTGCCGTCGATGGAGTTGGCGACGGAGCCGTGCTCGAAGCCCAGGTCGGCGGCGACCGCCTCCGGGTCGAGCCCGAGGAGGACCCGCCAGCGCCCGGAGCCGTACGGCGACACGGCGGTGCGCTCGTCCCACTGCCGCAGCCGCTCGGCGTCCCGGGACAGCGACTGCACATGGGCCAGGACGTGGTGGGAGAAGAGGACGGGCTGGGCGTGCTGGAGGTGCGTACGGCCGGGCATGGCCACATCCGAGTGCGCCTCGGCGAGGCCGACCAGGGCATCCTGGAGCTCGGCGATCAGCCCGCCGACGATCCGGGCGTGGTCGCGCAGATACATCCGGAAGAGGGTGGCCACCTGGTCGTTGCGGGACCGCCCGGCGCGCAGCTTGCCGCCGAGGTCCGGGCCCAGCCGCTCCAGGAGGCCGCGTTCCAGCGCGGTGTGGACGTCCTCGTCAGCGATGGTGCCGGTGAAGGAACCGCTCGCCACATCGGCTTCGAGCGCGTCGAGGCCGGCTGTCATACGGGTCAGCTCGTCCTGGTCGAGCAGGCCCGCCTTGTTCAGGACACGCGCGTGGGCACGGGAACCGGCGATGTCGTACGGCGCGAGCCGCCAGTCGAAATGGACGGAGGCGGACAGCTTGGCCAGCGCCTCGGCCGGTCCGTCGGCGAAACGGCCGCCCCACAGGCGTACGTCGCTGTTGCCGGTGCCGTTGCTCACTGCGTGCTCCTCGGAATTACAAGGGGTCGGGATCTGCGGCCACCTCCCCACCGGCCGGTCACTCGGCCGGTGGAGAGAGGTGGCTGTCAGGCTATAAGTCAGGCGAGGCCGCGCTTGGCCGCGAGGTCACGGAGGCCACCCGAGCAGGCAAGTACGACGCTCCCGGTCACGGGTTCTCCTCACGGCATATTCACTGGTAGGCATAACTATGCAATCACTCGTATGTTTTGTCAAAGTTGACCGGGGTGACAGCCCGTACCCCTGGGACAGGCGGGGCATGCGCCGATAATGGTCGCCATGGGAAAACGTATGAGCGCATAGACGGACGGCTGCGGACCTTCATCGAGGAACAGCACCTCTTTTCACCGCTACGGCGCCTCTGGACGCCGACGGCACGGTAAATCTCTCGCCCAAGGGCATCAGCGGTTCCTTCGCCGTCTTGGACGAACAGACCGTGGCCTATCTCGACTTCGCGGGCAGCAATGCCGAGACCGTCGCCCATCTCCGCGAGAACGGGCGCATCACCCTGATGTGGTGCGCCTTCCAGGGCCGCCGAACATCGTGCGCGTACACGGACGTGGCGAGCCGGTCTTCCGCGACGACCCGCGGTTCACCGGCCTGCTCACCCACTTCCCCGGCGTCGACCCGACCCGCACGGGCTGCGCGCGATCATCGTCGTGACGGCCGAGCTGATACGGGACACGTGCGGTTACGCGGTGCCCAACATGTCGTACGACCAGGACCGGTCGCTTCATGCGAGCCGCTTCAGGCGCGAGGACGACGACAGCCTGAGCGCCTACTTCGAGACGAAGTCGGATATCGCCACCAGCATCGACGGGCTCCCCGGGCTTCCGTTGCCGCTGGCCCCTGCCGCTGCCGCCCACGGAGTGAGCGGCTGGGCCGTACGGAGCAGGTGCGGTGGGGCCGGCCCGCCTCGCGCCGTACGGTCCGGGCATGCGCGGATCTCTGGTGGTCACTTCGGTTCTGCTCGCTCTGACGGGCTCGCTCGCCGCGCGGCCCGCGGCTCCGCCGCCGCTTCCCGAACGGCTGGCGGACACGGGCGGCGGCACCCAGCTGATCACCGCCGAAGCCCCTGACGCCGACGCCTCCACCGGCCGGGTCACCTGGTGGAACATGCGGCGGGGTACGTGGGTGGCGGCGGGATCCGCGCCGGCCCGCTTCGGGCGGCGGGCCTGGCCGAGGGCGTCTCCCGTACCCAGGGCACGAACACCACACCCACCGGGCTGTACGACCTGCCGTACGCCTTCGGGATCAAGGCAGCGGCGGCCCGGACCCGCTACCCGTACCGCCGGGTCAACGACCGCTCGTGGTGGTGCCAGGACAACGCGTCCCCTGCCTACAACCGGTGGGTGGAGCCACGGCCCGCCAACTGCCGGGCGGACGAGGCCGAACATCTGGTCACCTACCGCACGCAGTACGCCCACGCGCTCGTCATCGGCTTCAACTACCGGCGTCCGGTGCGGGGCCGGGAAGCCGGAATCTTTCTCCACGTCAACGGCACGGGTGCGACCGCCGGTTGTGTCTCCGTCCCGGCGGCCGCGATGGACCGGATCCTGGCCTGGGCCGATCCGGGCCGGCGTCCGCACATCGCGATCGGGACAGCGTCCGGCCCGACCGCGATCACGCGCTACTGAGCCGGATCAGCGCTCGTTCTGTGCGAGCCGCAGCAGGTGGTCGGCCAGCGCCTGGCCGCCGTTCGGGTCACGGCTGATCAGCATCAGTGTGTCGTCTCCGGCAATCGTGCCGAGGATCGCCCGGAGTTCGGCCTGATCGATGGCCGAGGCGAGGAACTGGGCGGCCCCGGCGGGTGCGCAGCAAGGCCTCCGCGGAGATGAGCAGCTCGGCGGAGAGCCTGCGCATCCGCTCCTCCTTCGCGGAACCGCCGAGCGGCGCCTGCGGGTGCGGAAGCCGCCCTCGCTGGGCACCGCGTAGATCAGCTCGCCACCGGTGTTGCGGATCTTCACGGCACCCAGCTCGTCCAGGTCCCGGGAGAGCGTCGCCTGGGTGACGTTCAGCCCGTCGTCGGCGAGGAGCTTGGCCAGCTGGCTCTGCGAGCGCACCGGCTGCCGGTTCAGGATGTCCACGATCCGGCGGTGCCGGGCAGTGCGCGTCTGTGGGACCGCCTGCCCGCCGTGCTCGGATTCCGGTGCCTCGGTCATCGTCGTCGCCTCATTCTCCGGATCTGTCACCGACCGGATCGTCCGTCCCCGTAAGCCGCGTCGAGAGCGTCCGGCAGAATCCGCAGGAACGCGTCCACCTCCGCGTCACCGATGATCAGCGGCGGCATCAGCCGTACGACATCGGGTGCGGGCGCGTTCAGCAGGAGTCCGGCTCCCTGAGCCGCCTGCTGCACCTTCGGTGCGAGGGGCCCGGTGAGCACGATACCCAGCAGCAGCCCGGAGCCGCGGACGTGGGAGACCAACGGGTGCCCCAGGCCCTCGACACCGTCCCTGATCTTCTCGCCGAGCCGCTTCACGTTGTCCAGGGCGCCGTCGGCGGCGAGGGTGTCCAGGACGGCGAGACCGGCGGCGCAGGCAATGGGATTCCCGCCGAAGGTCGAGCCGTGCCGGCCGGGCGTCAGCAGGTCGGCCGCCGCGCCGAACGCGACAGTGGCGCCGATGGGCAGTCCACCACCGAGGCCCTTGGCGAGCGTCACGAGGTCGGGCTCGACACCCTGGTGGGCCTGGTGCTCGAACCAGTGGCCGCAGCGGCCGATCCCGGTCTGCACCTCGTCCAGCACCAGCAGCGTGCCGGTGGCCCGGGTGATCTCCCTGGCCGCCTCCAGATATCCCCTGGGCGGGACGACGACACCGTTCTCGCCCTGTACCGGCTCGATGATCAGCAACGCGGTCTCGGCCGTCACCGCCACCCGAGCGCTTCGACATCGCCGTACGGCACATGGGTGACGTCGCCGGGCAGCGGCAGGAACGGCTCACGCTTGCCGGGCTGACCGGTCAGGGCGAGCGCGCCCATGGTCCGGCCGTGGAAGCCGCCGTCGGCGGCGACCATGTGCGTACGTCCGGTGAGCCGGCCGATCTTGAAGGCGGCCTCGTTGGCCTCGGCTCCGGAGTTGGAGAAGTAGACCCTGCCGGTGCGGCCGAAGAGCTGCAGCAGCCGCTCCGCGAGCGCGATGGGCGGCTCGGCGATGAACAGGTTGGAGACATGGCCCAGGGAGGCGATCTGGTTGGAGACGGCCTCGACCACGGCCGGGTGCGCGTGGCCCAGAGCGTTGACCGCGATACCGCCGACGAAGTCGAGGTACTCGGTGCCCTCGGCATCCCATACGCGGGCGCCGGCGCCTTTGACCAGGGAGAGCCGCGGCGTGCCGTAGTTGTCCATCAGCGCGCCCTGCCAGCGCTGCGAGAGCTCTTCGTTGCTCATCATTCCCCTCTGCGTCCGGCACGACCATCGTGCCGATTCCCTCGTCGGTGAAGATCTCCAGCAGGATCGCGTGCTGGACCCGGCCATCGATGACGCGAGCGGTCTCGACACCGTTGCGTACGGCGTGCAGACAGCCCCGCATCTTCGGGACCATGCCGCTGGACAGCTCGGGCAGCAGCTTCTCCAGCTCGGTGGCGGTGAGACGGCTGATCACGTCTTCACTGTTCGGCCAGTCCTCGTAGAGACCCTCGACATCGGTGAGGACCATGAGCGTCTCGGCGTTCAGCGCGGCGGCGAGTGCGGCGGCCGCGGTGTCCGCGTTGACGTTGTAGACGTGGTTGTCCTCGGCCGAACGCGCGATGGAGGAGACGACCGGGATCCGGCCGTCGTCCAGCAGCGCCTGGATGGCGCCGGTGTTGATCTCGGTGATCTCACCGACCCGGCCGATGTCGACGGACTCGCCGTCGATCATGGGGCGGTGCTGTATCGCGGTGATCGTATGGGCGTCCTCACCCGTCATGCCGACGGCGAGCGGCCCGTGCTGGTTGAGGAGGCCGACGAGCTCGCGCTGGACCTGTCCGGCCAGCACCATCCGTACGACGTCCATCGCCTCGGGCGTGGTGACGCGCAGGCCGGCCTTGAACTCGCTCACCAGGCCCTGCTTGTCGAGCTGGGCGCTGATCTGCGGGCCACCGCCGTGCACGACGACGGGCTTGAGACCGGCGTGCCGGAGGAAGACGACGTCCTGGGCGAAGGCCGCCTTCAGGTCCTCGTCGATCATGGCATTGCCGCCGAACTTGATGACGACGGTCCTGCCGTTGTGCCGGGTCAGCCAGGGCAGCGCTTCGATGAGGATCTGAGCCTTCGGCAGTGCGGTGTGCTTCCGCGCGGCACTCATGAGCTGTACGCGCTGTTCTCGTGGACGTACTCCGCTGTGAGGTCGTTGGCCCAGATCACGGCCGACTCGGCTCCCGCGTCGAGATCCGCGGTGATCCTGACCTCCCGGTAGCGCATGTCGACGAGGTCGCGGTCCTCACCGACCCCGCCACCCTTGCAGACCCAGACGTCGTTGATGGCCACGTTCAGCCGGTCGGGGTCGAAGGCGGCCTTCGTGGTACCGATGGCGGAGAGCACCCGGCCCCAGTTGGGGTCCTCACCGTGGATGGCGCACTTGAGGAGGTTGTTACGGGCGATGCTGCGGCCCACCTCGACGGCGTCGTCCTCGGTCGCTGCGTTGATGACCTCGATCCGGATGTCCTTGGATGCGCCTTCTGCGTCACCGATCAGCTGATGTGCCAGGTCGGCGCAGACAGTCCGCACGGCCTCGGCGAAAGCGGCCTGCTCCGGGGCGATACCGCTCGCTCCCGAGGCGAGCAGCAGCACGGTGTCGTTGGTCGACATGCAGCCGTCGGAGTCGACACGGTCGAAGGTGGTCCGGGTCGCGGCGCGCAGTGCGGTATCGAGACCCGCGGCGTCCACATCGGCGTCGGTGGTGAGGACGACCAGCATGGTGGCGAGGCCGGGTGCGAGCATGCCCGCCCCTTGGCCATCCCGCCGACGCTCCAGCCCCACCGTCGACGACGGCGGTCTTGTGCACCGAGTCGGTCGTCTTGATGGCGATGGCGGCCTTCTCGCCGCCGTGCTCGCTCAGGACCGCCGCGGCGTTCTCGATGCCGGGCAGGAGCTTGTCCATGGGGAGCAGCTGACCGATGAGCCCGGTCGAAGCGACCGCGATCTCACCGGCGTTGTGGCCGGCGAGGACGTCGGCGGCCTTCTCCGCGGTGGCGTGGGTGTCCTGGAAGCCCTTGGGTCCCGTACAGGCGTTGGCTCCACCGGAGTTGAGGACGACCGCGGTGACCTCACCGCCCTTGAGGACCTGCTCCGACCAGAGGACGGGCGCTGCCTTGACGCGGTTGGAGGTGAAGACGCCCGCGGCGGCGCGGCGGGGCCCGTTGTTGACCACGAGGGCCAGGTCCGGGTTACCGCTCTCCTTGATTCCGGCGGCGATGCCCGCTGCCGTGAATCCCTTGGCTGCCGTGACGCTCACGGTGCGACTCCGATCGTGGAAAGACCTGTGTCCTCGGGAAGTCCGAGGGCAATGTTCATACTCTGCAGGGCGCCGCCGGCGGTGCCCTTGGCGAGGTTGTCGATAGCACTGATCACGACGATCCGGCCGGCTGCCTCGTCGTACGCGACCTGGATCTGCACGGCGTTGGATCCGTACACGGCCGCGGTCGCGGGCCACTGCCCCTCGGGCAGCAGGTCCACGAACGGCTCGTCGGCGAAGGCCTTCTCGTATGCCGTACGGAGCGACTCGGCGCTCACCCCGGCTTCGCCTTCGCGCTGCACGTGGCAAGGATCCCGCGGGGCATGGGCGCCAGGGTCGGGGTGAAGGAGACGGTAACCGGCTGCCCGGCGGCCTCGCTGAGGTTCTGGATCATCTCGGTGTGTGCCGGTGGCCACCACCGACGCCGTACGGGGACATGTTGCCCATCACCTCGGAGCCGAGCAGGTGCGGCTTGACCGCCTTGCCCGCGCCGGAGGTGCCTGACGCGGCGACGATCACCGCTTCGGGCTCGGCCAGGCGGGCCGCGTACGCCGGGAAGAGCGCGAGGGAGACGGCGGTCGGGTAGCAGCCGGGCACGGCGATGCGCTTGGTCCCCGCCAGCCCTCCTCGGCCGCCGGGCAGCTCGGGCAGTCCGTAGGGCCACGTGCCGGCGTGCGGCGAGCCGTAGAATTTCTCCCAGTCCGCGGGTCCTTCAGCCGGAAGTCGGCGCCCATGTCGACGACGAGCACGTCGTCGCCGAGCTGCTCGGCGACAGCGGCGGACTGCCCGTGCGGCAGGGCGAGAAACACGACATCATGTCCGTCGAGGACCTCGGCCGTGGTCGGCTGGAGCACCCGGTCCGCGATCGGCCTCAGATGCGACTGCACCGCACCGAGCCGCTGACCTGCGTTGGAGTTGGCGGTGAGGGCGCCGATCTCGACCTGCGGGTGGACCAGCAGCAGGCGCAGCAACTCCCCGCCCGCATACCCGCTCGCCCCTGCTACCGCCGCTCGTACCACCATCGAGACCTCCTAGTCGATGGCATGACTATACGCATATGCGCAGTTTTATGCAACGATCACCGGGCCGGACAGCGAATACCTGTGTGACCGAGGACTGGCCGGCGGGAGGGACGGGCAGTTGGCGGATCCTGGTCTCGTAACGCCGCGTCGCCCCCGGTCCCGGAGAAGGCCCCGCTGCTGGGACCGGATTCCGGGAGGGCCACCCGGACCGACCCCGGGAGACCGAGGACAACGCCGCAGATATGCGTGCCGGACCCCACTGCCCAGGCATGATCCGCCGGACAGACCCCTAGTGTTCTGAGTCAGGAATTCTGTTCAGATAGCTGGCGAGGCGTTCGAGGATCTCGTCTGCAGTCTTGGTCCAGACGTAGGGCTTGGGATCGGTGTTCCAGGCGGCGATCCAGTTGCGGATGTCCTTCTCGAGGGCCTGGACAGATTTGTGGACGCCTCGCCGTATCTGTTTGTTGGTCAGCTCGGCAAACCATCGCTCGACGAGGTTCAGCCACGACGAGCCGGTCGGTGTGAAGTGCAGGTGGAACCGGGAGTGGGCCAACAACCACCTCTTGATGGCGGGCGTCTTGTGGGTGGCGTAGTTGTCGCAGATGAGGTGAACTTCGAGGCTGGCAGGCACCTCTTTGTCGAGCTTGATCAGGAACTTCTTGAACTCCTCGGCACGGTGTCTGCGGTGCAGCGAGCCGATCACCTTGCCGGTGGCGACCTCGAGGGCGGCAAACAGGGTGGTGGTGCCGGCCCGGACGTAGTCGTGGGTGGCCCGCTCGGGGACCCCGGGCATCATCGGCAGCACCGGCTGGGACCTGTCCAGGGCCTGGATCTGCGATTTCTCGTCGACGCAGAACACCAGGGCACGCTCGGGCGGATCCAGGTAGAGGCCGACGACGTCGTTCACCTTGTCGACGAAGTACGGATCAGTGGACAGCTTGAAGGTCTCCGACCGGTGCGGCTGAAGGCCGAATGCCCGCCAGATCCGTGACACCGACGACTGCGAGAGGCCCAACTCTTCAGCCATCGACCGCGTCGACCAATGCGTTGCGTTCTTCGGTGTGGATTGCAGCGTCTTGGCTACCACATCGGCGACCTGCTCGTCCGTCACGGTCCTGGGGCCGCCCGGACGTGGCATGTCACCCAGACCGGCGATCCGGTACTGCACGAACCGGGCCCGCCAGCGCCCCACCGCATGAGGTGTGGAACCGAGTTGAGCAGCCACATCCTTGTTCGAGACACCCTCCGCGCAGGCCAGGATGATCCGACACCGAAGAGCCCACGCCTGCGGCGTGGAACGTCGCCGCACCCACTCCTCGAGTGCAGCCCGTTCCTCGTCCGACAGTGTCAACTCGGCCTTCGGCCGCCCCGTCCGCGCCATGGAACAAGCTTACACATCTGAACAGAATTCCTGACTCAGAACACTGGGGCGTGTTTCGAAAGTAGCGCCGTCCGCCCGCAGGGCGGGCCCGGCGGCGTCTGGTGCGTGCGATCGCAGGCGGAGGGTCGCCCCGATACTGGGTGTATCGGGGCGATCCCGACAACGCGGCGAGCGTGCGTGCCAGGCGTCGCCGGGCAGGCGGACTTCGACACGCCCTGGCGGCGCAGCGCCGGGCGCATCCGACCGACGGACGCAAGAGCCTGGTCGAGCTCTCCTCTGCGGGCAGGCGCTGCTGGAGGAGGAGCGAGGGCGCAGAGCGGATTGTGCTTGCGCGGGCGATTGACGCGGAATTGACGGAAGAAGAGCGGAGTTGCTGGCGCAGGGGATTGGGCTGGTGGAGAGGATCGCAGCGCACCAGTGACCTGAGTCAGAGATTCGCCGTTCGGGTGTGAATCGTCCGGGTCCGGAGATTCCGCCGACCCGCTTCTCGCTGCGTCGCGGTCAGGCATCCGGCGGGGCCTCCGTCGCACCTTGGCCGGTCCGGCAGGCCCGGAGCCCACGCCGGATTCCGCAGAACTGGCAATGCCGCAGCTCAGCGCAAGATCCATGGACAGGCTCACTTCGGCGGGACGGTTCTCCGGGTTCGCCGGCGCTCGCTGCACGGGCTGTCGTGCACCCGACTTGAACGGGCACAGGATGTCGGGTCCGGCGACATGCCCGCTGTCTAGCGTGGAGAGCGCCAACAGGAAGGGGCCGGACATGCTTGAGCGGCTCAACCAGAGCATGGAACACATCGAGGGCAACCTCGACCAGTCCATCGACGTGGCCGGGCTGGCGCGTACCGCGGCCACCTCTGAGTACCACCTGCGCCGGATGTTCTCCGCGCTCGCGGGCATGCCGCTGTCCGAGTACGTCCGGCGCCGGCGGCTCACTGTCGCGGGCGCCGAAGTGCTCAGCGGTCGTGACTCGCTGCTGGAGATCGCGGTGCGCTATGGCTACAGCTCGGGCGAGGCGTTCGCAAGGGCGTTCCGCGCCATGCACGGTGTCGGGCCGGGTGAGGCCCGTCGCACCGGCACCGCGCTTGTCTCACAGCCCCGGTTGACCTTCCGCCTCACCATCGAAGGGAACAGCAGCATGCGTTATCGCGTGGTGGACAGAACGGGCTTCACCGTCGTCGGTCTCAAGGCCCGGGTACCTCTGGTGCACGCGGGGCCGAACCGGGCGATCATCGACTTCGTCCGCGGGATCGACCCGCAGGTCAAGGAGCGTCTGGAGAAGCTGTCGGACCAGGAGCCGCAGGGTGCCGTCACGGTCTGCGACGATCTGGACCCCGGCCGCGCCGAGGGCACCGAACTCGACTACTACCACGGGGTGATCACGTCCGCGGCGGCCCCGAGGGCACGAGCGTCCTCCATGTCCCGGCCGGTACCTGGGCAGTCTTCACCACCTCGGGCGGGCGCCGGAAGCCATCCAGAACCTCTGGCGGGACGTGTACGCGGAGTGGTTCCCTCCAACCCGTACCGCAGCCGCCCGGGTCCGGAAATCCTGCGCACCCACCTCTCCCCGGACATGGCGGAAGCAGACGCCGAGCTGTGGCTCCCGGTGGAGCGGGAGCAGGGCTGAACACAGAGCCCGAGCTCACAGCAACTGACTGAGTGAGCGCTTCAGCCGGCCGTGGAGGCCGGCTGAAGCGCTCAGTCACAACGGCCCCGGACTGCACCGGACTCAGCCGGAGGCAGCGCCATCCCTTCCGGCCGCCGGCTGCGTGCTCAGCCGGTGGCAGCGCCGAACCACCTGGAGAGCTGACCGAGCAGATCCTGCTGATCCTCACCGGCCCACGCCACGTGGCCGTCCGGCCGCAACAGCACCGCGGGGACGTCCAGTTCCTCGCTCGCGTCGACGACGTGGTCGACCCGGTCCCCAAGCCCGTCACCGAGAGCCGGCCGGTCCGGTCGAGCAGCAGCCCACAGGACGTACCCGGTCACAGGGCACGCTGGCCTGCCGGCATCCGCGCCGACAGGATGGCCCGGGAGTCTTTCCTCAACCAAGGCCACTACCCATTCATCCACGAGGAGGACCTCGCCGCCGTAGCGGCCGCGGCCCTGCTCGGCGATGAGTACGCCGGGACTGTCATCGAGGTGGTGGCCCCGCCGCCGAGCACACACTCACGGATACGGAGCATCGCAGCCGCTCTCGGCCGCGACATCAATACGGTCGAGTTGGCGCCGGGCGAGAGCCGGGCGGTCTGGCAGCGTCTTGGCCGGCCTGACGGTGCAATCGACGTGACGCTGTACGCCCTTGAAGAGTACGGCGCCCGATTCGCCGAGCTCGTTCGGTGGACACTCGACCAGCGGCCGTCCGTGCGGGACATCGTCGGCCGCCCACTGCGCTCCTACGACGACTGGGTGAGCGAGAACATCGACCCATTTCGCCGACCTGGGCGAGTGGCGTGCTCGGTGCCGCGGCACCGATCACGCCCTGGCGCCGCCTTCCGGGCGACGGCGCCGATCGCCGGCCCGCCGTGCACCGGCTCGACATCGCTCGTCCGTTCCGGTTTGGCACTGGAAAGCAGCACCGGCAGGCACGCGCCTGCACGGTGCCGACGACGGGTGGTCTGCCGCCTGCCCCGCGCCCTCATCCCGATCTCGGAGAAGGCCGATGCTTCGACCGCGCGAGACGGTCCAGGACCGGTCCGTCTGAACGCGACGGTCCGGCGGGCGTCCGGAACGCTACTGGCTGGACTCCTCGGCGCGCTCCGCGTTCTTCTCCTTGATACGGACGGCTTCCTTGCGGACCTCGGCCTGGGTGGCGCGTTCCTTCTGCAGCCACTCGGGGCTGTCCGTCTTCAGCGCGTCGATCTGCTCCGTGGTGAGGGGTCGGTGACCCCGCCACGGGCAAGTCCGGCGATGGAGATGCCCAGCTTCGCCGCGACAACCGGCCGGGGTGCGGGCCGTTGCGCCGCAGCTCCTGCAGCCACTCGGGCGGGTCTGTCTGGAGCGTGTTCAGCTCGGTGCGCGAGACGACACCCTCCTGGAACTCTGCGGGGTGGCCTCGAGGTACACACCCAGTTTCTTTGCCGCGGTTGCGGGCTTCATCGTTTGGGTGCTCTGGTGCGACGTCATGGCCTCAAGGGTAGCGAGCATGTGCGAGACCTCCGACCATGACCGGTTAACCTGGCTGAGTGACAGGCTCGGCAGCAACCTCTTCCTTCCGGCTCGCTTACGTTCCGGGGTGACGCCCACCAAATGGGTGCGGATCTGGAACGAGCGGATGCGTGACGTACCGCTGACCCTGGTCGCGGTGTCCCCGCCGAAGCGCCCGGCCTCCTGCGGGACGGCGGGGCCGACGCAGGCTTCGTACGGCTGCCGTTCGACCGCACGGACCTCAGCGCGATCCCGTTGTACGCCGAGACAACGGTCGTGGTGATCCCGAAGGACCACGTCTTCGCGGCGGTCGACGAGGTGTCCACCGAGGATCTGGCCGACGAGCTCGTACTGCACCCCGTCGACGACACCCTCGAATGGGAGCAGCGGCCCGGACAGCCCGCCAATGAGCGCCCCGACACGACGGCGGATGCCATCGAGCTGGTGGCGGCGGGCGTGGGAGTGCTCCTCGTCCCGCAGTCGCTGGCCCGGCTGCACCACCGCAAGGACCTCACCTACCGGCCCGTCCCTGATGCACCCGAGTCGCGCATCGCGCTGTCGTGGCCCGAGGAGGAGACCACCGACCTGGTGGAGCAGTTCATCGGGATCGTCCGCGGGCGCACCGTCAACAGCACCGGGGCCGCCCGGCCCTGCCCCGCTCAGCCGAAGAGCAAGCGCCCCGACAGGGGCGGCGCCCGGCAGAAGCCCGCGGCAGGCAAGTCGGCCGGCAAGAGCGGCGGCAAGGGCACGCGGGCGGTTCCGCCGGCGCCAAGGGTGCCAAGCGCGGCAAGCCCCGCGGCCGGTCGTAGCGCCGGACCCGTAGTGCTTCCGGGCTACTGCCTACCTGTCGTCGCAGTGGCCGTGGATCTGCGGCACGGAGGCCTCCTCGCCCCGGGTTCCGCCCGGTGTGGCTCGACCGGGACGCACCATACCGACTGGTCGGACCGGCTGGAAGACCACGGGCCCCAGGTCAGCGGGAAATCGCATCCAGGCTGAGATTCCAGCGGCCCGGCATACCGGTCAGCGTGATCGTGGAGAGCGGGCGGACATCCACGCTCCAGTACGTCGACGGCGGGGCGTTCAGCGCGTAGACGAGGGCTGCCCGGAGCACGCCCGGCTCGGCCACCGCGACGATGAAACCGTCGCGGACCGGGCGAGTGTCGAGCCATCCCCTATCCGTGTGATGAAGGCGAGCAGTGGCTCTCCGCCGTGCGGGCGGAACGCGGGTCGGCGAGCCAGGTGTCGACGGCGGCCGGTTCGCGGGCGGCGACATCGGCCAGGGTCAGGCCGCGCCAGCGGCCCATGTCGCAGTCGAGCAGCGCGGGCTGGGCCATGGGGGCGTACCCGAGGGCGTCACCGGTGGCACGGCTGCGAGCGGTCGGCGAGCAGTAGCGCAGCTCCGCGGCGCCGAGCGGCACCAGAAGGTGCGCGGCCAGCTGCACCTCGTGCCAGCCGGTCCGGTCCAGCGGCCGGTCGTCGTCGAAACGCTCCGCCAGCAGGGCGGAGCTGCGTGCTGCGGCAACCAGGGAGACGCGGACACTCATGGCCGCGATCGTGGAGCTGAACGTCTCGCCGGTCAAGAGGGCGGGGAAACGGCGCAAGCGCTTGCGGGTCAGCGGAGCTGAAGCGACATCCATTGGCCGGGGACTTCCAGTGGTGTGAATCCGACCTTCTCGTAGACCCCGTGGGCGTCTTCGGTGGCGAGCAGGAACCTGCGGACCCCGACCGGGGTCAGATGATCCCTGACCGCGGTGACGATCCTGGTCCCCAGGCCGTGACCACGGGCCGCCCTGTCGACATACACATCGCAGATCCAGGCGAACGAGGCATGGTCGGTGACCACCCTCGCATACGCGGCCTGCTCTCCCGATGAGACGTCGTAGGCCCCGAAGCTGAGCGACCCGGCGATGGCCCTGTCCTGCTGCTCACGGGTCCGGCCCGTGGCCCAGTAGGCATCGGTGGACAGCCAGTTGTGGATACGGGCGGCATCCAGCCTGGACGGATCGGACGAGATCTCGTAGCGGTCGTGAGGGGCGCCGGTGTCATTCATGAGGAGAGGCTACCGTCCGCACCGGGGCGTGCGAGGAGCTCGTCGGACGCGGTACGCAGCCGCCGTACGCCTTCCGCGAGCTCGGCCGGACCGGAGACGGCGGTGAAGCTCAGCCTGATGTGCCCCGCCGGTGGTTCGGCGCAGTGATAGGGACGGCCGGGCGCGACGGCGACCCCGCCCGGAGGGCGGCGGAGACCAGCGCGGACTCACCCGCTCCGGTACTGGCTCCGGCCCCGGGAAGGCGGAGCCAGAGGCTGCCGCCACCCGCCGGCACGGAGGGCGGCCGGCTGGCCCGGGTCATGCCTGGCTGGCAGGTGATCGGCTGGGCACTGATCCTCGCCCTGCCGGTCGCGGCGGCCGGAGCCGCGATCGCGCTGCCCTTCGAACCGGTACGGCTGACCGCACACGGGGTCATCGGCCTGGTCTGGGTGGCGGCAGGATCGACCTTCCTCGGCCTGTACGTCTGGTATCGCGGAATGGCGGAGATCGGCGTCCAGCGGGCCAGCCAGCTCCAGCTGGCGCAGCCGCTGCTGACCCTGGTGTGGTCGTTCCTCGCTCTCGGCGAGGAAGTCTCGGCAGCCGCACCCGTGGCAGCGGTGGCCGTACTGGTCTGTATCGCGGCCACCCAGCGGGCGGGCCGTATCCGGCCATAGACTTGTCGACATGGATCGCCACCCGTGAGGAGGTCGCTCCCGATGGAGGCACATACGGGCGACCGGCTGCTGACGCACGGCAGGACCGTGGGACAGCACGACCGGATCGCAGAGATCATCGAAGTGCTCGGCGACGGGGTACTCCCCGTACCGGCTGCGCTTCGAGGACGGACATGAACACCTGATGTCGCCCGGACCCGACAGCGTCGTCCAGCACACCGCGCCCCAGGACCGGGAACAACGCTAGGAACAGTGCGTGGGGCCCGCCCAGGCCCCACGGCTCCCGGGTCAGCGAGGCGAACGTGCCCTTGTCGCGTAGTGGTCGGCCACCACCCGGGCCATGGCACCGACGCGGTCTGCCGCCACGTCCTTGCCGGAGAAGTAGATATGGCCGCCCACCTGCTCGTAGTCGTGGGCGAAGGAGAGATGGCGGGAGAGTTCGGCCGGGTCCTGCCAGGCGGCTGGCTGGGCGGGATCACCGGCCTTGTAGAGGGCCTCCCCGATGAACAGACCGACACCGGTGTCCCGTACGGTCTCGGCCCACCAGGGGACGAGCTTCGCGTAGTCGGCGGCGGCGAAGCCGATGTTCCAGTAGATCTGCGGGCAGATGTAGTCGATCCAGCCCTCCTTGACCCACTTGCGGGTGTCGGCGTACAGATCGTCGTAGGTCTGCACCCCGGCCGCGGTGTCCGAGCCGTGCGGATCGGTGGTGGCGTTGCGCCACACCGCGAAGGGGCTGATCCCGAACCGGACGCCGCTCTTGATCTCCTTGATCCGTTCGCCCGTCTCGCGCACCAGCCGGTCGATGTTGTCGCGGCGCCAGGACGCCTTGTCACCGAAGTCCGCACCGTACTGCTCGTACGTGGCATCGTCCTGGAAGACCTGTCCGGCCACCGGGTACGGGTAGAAGTAGTCGTCCCAGTGGACCGCGTCGATGTCGTAACGGCGGACCGCGTCGAGCATCGCGTCCTGGACGAACTGCCGGACCTCGGGCAGCCCCGGGTTGTAGTAGAGCTTCCCGCCGTACGGCAGTACCCAGTCGGGGTGCAGCCTGGCGGGGTGGGTGGCGACGAGCCGGGAGCGGTCCGTGTGATTGGCCACCCGGTACGGGTTGAACCAGGCGTGCAGCTCCAGACCGCGGGCATGGGCCTCACGTACGGCGGTGCCGAGCGGGTCCCAGCCGGGGTCCTGGCCCTGGACGCCGGTGAGGTACTGCGTCCAGGGCTCGTACGCCGAGGGCCACAGGGCGTCGGCAGTCGGCCGGACCTGAAGGATCACCGCGTTCAGCCGCAGTTCGACGGCCCGGTCGAGGTGCCGGATCAGTTCCGCTTCCTGTGCCGCGGCCGAGAGGCCCGGCGCAGAGGGCCAGTCCAGATTGGAGACCGTGGCGATCCACGCACCGCGCAGCTGGCCCTGCTCAGCCTCCGGCCCGCGCCGGGCGACGGCCCTCCGGCCCTGGACCGAGGCGGCATCGCCGGCCGTCACCAGGGAGGCCACGACCGCGGCCGCACTCAGCACAAAGGCTCTTCGCCCCGAACGCCGCATATGAATACACCTTCCGTTTCTCTGTCCTCATTCGTCACTCTCGGCAACTGCGTATGACGCAGATCATGCCCGTCCCCGGGCTGACGCCCCGCAGACCGACGTGGCCGGATCCCGGAGTAACGTCGTGGGGTCGAGGCGGGCACCGGAATCACGCGGGGACTGCCGCACGGAGATCAGCGAAAGGCACGAGGTGACGGATTATATGGCCGACATTGCACGCGTCGGGGTGGTCGGCTGTGGCCAGATGGGCGCAGGCATCGCGGAGGTGTGCGCCCGCAGCGGCCTCGAGGTACGGGTGGCCGAAACCACTGGCGAGGCGCTGGAGATCGGCCGCACCCGGCTGCACAACTCCTCTCCAAGGCCGCCGAACGCGGCAAGATCAGCGAGGAGGAGCGCGACGAGACGCTCGGCCGCCTCAGCTTCACCACCGACCTCGGTGAGTTCGCGGACCGCGACCTCGTCATCGAGGCCGTCGTGGAGAACGAGCAGGTCAAGACCGAGATCTTCCAGGTGCTCGACCAGGTGGTGACCCGCCAGGACGCGATCCTGGCCTCCAACACCTCCTCCATCCCGCTGGTGAAGCTGGCCGTCGCGACCTCCCGCCCTGACCAGGTCATCGGCATCCACTTCTTCAACCCGGCCCCGGTGCAGAAGCTCGTCGAGCTGATCCCCGCGCTCACGACGTCCGACGAGACGATACAGCGCGCCGAGGCCGTGGTGCAGGATGTGCTCGGCAAGCACGCGATCCGCGCCCAGGACCGGTCCGGGTTCGTGGTCAACGCACTGCTGATCCCGTATCTGCTCTCCGCGATCCGGATGTACGAATCGGGCATCGCCAGCCGTGAGGACATCGACAACGGGATGGAGCTCGGCTGCGCCCACCCGATGGGCCCGCTGAAGCTCGCCGATCTGATCGGCCTGGACACCGTGGCCTCGGTCGCGGACTCGATGTACGCCGAGTACAAGGAGCCGCTGTACGCCGCTCCCCGCTGCTCCAGCGGATGGTGGACGCGGGCCGGCTCGGCCGCAAGAGCGCCTCGGGTTTCTACACGTACGACTGAACTGCACCGTACTCGCGCACGCGGGCCGGCCTTCCCGGCCGGCCCCTCGTGCCGGGCGCACTCTCAGCCCAGCCGCATATGGCGGAGCATCAGCAGCCCGGCGGCCATGTTGGCCGCGGGAATCTCACCACGGGCGATCATGTCGGGTACCAGCTTGAGCGGTACCCACTCACGGCGCGAGGACTCGAAGCCGTCGACGGGCGGGCCGGTGTACGTCGCCTCCCGCGACCAGTAGAGATGGTGCCGGGCGTCGATGAGGCCGTTGGCGGGCTCGACGGTCATCAGCGGCTCCAGCTCGCCGGGGCGCCAGCCGGTCTCCTCCTCCATCTCCCGTGCGGCCGCCGCCGCGATGTCCTCACCGTCCTCGACGACCCCGCGGCGAGTTCCCAGCCCCAGCTGTCGGTGATGAACCGGTGCCGCCACAGCAGCAGTACCTCGTTGGCCTCATTGACGATGGTCGCCGCCGCGACGGGCGGAGCCGGATGAGGAAGTGGTCGAGATGGCAGCCGTCAGGGAGTACGACATCGGCCAAGTTGACCCGGAACCAGGGGTTCTCATACACGGTTTGTTCGCTCAAGTTCATCCACTGCACAGTTCTGCCACCTTCCGACAAGTCGATGGCAATATCGGAGCAGGGCGGCCCCGTAGAGGAACTCATCAGGTGCGCTGCCACGGAGCTCACAGAGGCACGAGCAGCGCTCCGTCGATGATGCCGGCCGCCTTCTCGGCGTCGGCGCAGCCGCTCGCGGCCAGCTGTTCGCGCACCGCCCGCAGCCGGTCGCGCAGCCGCTGGGACTCCATGCCCTGGCGCATTCGGCCATTTCGGCAGCCGTGCCCGCCGCCCGGTCCGGTTCCCCTGGAGCAGCTCCAGACGGGTGAGCATGGCGAGCCTGTGCACCCGGCCCCGGTCATGTGCCGGGGAGCGTACGGCTGCTGTCGCCTGCTCCCGCGCGCCGGTCATGTCCCCGAGACTGAGCAGCGCCTCCGCCACCTGCACGTTGACCAGGCCCGGCTGCACATATCCCGTCTCGTCCGGCTCCCGACCGGGGTGAATGCGGCCGGACTCGGACTCGGCGCGGCCGATGCACGCCAGGGTGCTGCGGTGGTCACCGAGCTGCGCGTACGCCTTGGCCTGCATCGCGTACAGATCGGCGGCCAGCGCCGGGGTGATGTGCGGGCCGGAGGCCGCAGCGCGGCCTCGGCGAAGGCGACGGACCTGCGGTATTCGGCCAGGAACAGCGACTGGTTGACCAGCAGCGCGATCACGTAACCGCCGAGTCCACGGTCACCGCTGGCCTTGGCCAGGCGCAGTGCCTGGTGGAAGTAGCGCTGGGCCAGGCCGTGGGCGTCGGAGTCGTAGGCGCAGATTCCGGCGACGGCCACGAGACCACCGGCCGCCCGGTGCAGTTGGCGGCCCATCGCGTCGCTGTAGCCTCCGCGCAGCAGCGGTGCGGTCTCGGCATTGAGAAAGCCGACGATGCGCGACCTGGTCGCGATACCGCCCGCCTTGCGGTACATCTGCTCGTAGTGGGCACGGGCCGCGCGGAGCGTCGCCATGTCCGCCGTGCTCACGCGGGCCGGACCCGGACGGGAGACATCGGTGTCCTCGGGCGGATTCTCCCACTCCCATACCGGCATCACCGCCGTGGTGCCGGTGACAGCAGGCACGGCGACGACGTGGGGCGCTGCTGCTCGTCGGAGCGCCACAGCGCGGTGGCGCTCTCGACGAATCCGGAGACGGAGAGGCCGCAGCCCCGCGGCAGCGGGTCGCGCCGCGTGTCCCCATCCCGATGTCGTCGAGCGTCACGGTCCGTTGCAGCCGCTTCCCGAGGACCTCGCAGATCAGGTCGGGCACCTGTCCACGGGGCGCTGCCCTTTCAGCCAGCGGGCCACCGCGGTGTGCTCGTAGCGCAGGCACAGCCCCGGGCCAGACCGGCCTGATTGACATGCCCGGCAAGCCCTGCCCGGGACACGCCGGCCTCGTCGATCAGCGATTCGAGCAGGACGTTGGGCTCCATTGCCCCCAGTGCGTGTCGCAATGAGCCTAGTGGAGCACGGTTCACACGGGTGTGAACCAAATGCCCGAACCGTCCTGCTGTGCGCCCTGCCGCACCGCACCGGCAGCCAGTTGAATGAGTGCCTCGCAAGAGGCGGCCGGGTCGTCAGCTCCCCTCGTACAGTTCGACGACCCGCACCCGCGCCGTCCGCTCTGCCGACCTGCCCGACACTCCGTGGCAGCGCGGACGGCGCCGGATCGCACGACCTACTGCCCAATGATGGGAGGGTGGCTGCGGGTTCGGACCGGGCCGGGCCGGGTTACCTCCGGTGCCGTCCCCTGGCCCGCGTGCGGTCCCTCCGCAGGTCGGCGGGAATGAAGGAGGGCGTATCCGGTGGCCGGATACGCCCCTCCCACTGGTGCGAACTGTGCCGCCGGTGCTCTTACGCGCCGCGCAGCACCGCGCCGGTCCGCCCGCGGCCAGCGACACGGCCGCGTCGCGGGCGGCCGAAGCCTCATCGACGGTCAGCGTGCGGTCCGCCGCGCGGAAGCGCAGCGCGTACGCCAGGGACTTCCTGCCCGCACCGATCTGGTCACCGGTGAAGACATCGAACAGCCGCAGCGATTCGAGCAGCTCACCGGCGCCTTCGCGCAGCGCCTGCTCCACCGTGTCGGCACAGACGTCCTGCTCCACGATCAGCGCGACGTCCTGGGTGGCGACCGGGAAGGAGGAGATACGCGGAGCCTGGAGGGCGCCGTCGACGGCCTGTTCCAGGACGTCGAGCTCGACCTCCATGGCACAGGTCCGCTCGGGCAGGTGGAGCTCCTTGATCACCCGGGGTGCAGCTCGCCCGCATGCCCGAAGAGCGTCTCCTGGCCGTCCACCGTGACGTACAGCGCGGCGCAGCGGCCGGGATGCCACGGAACGTACTGGTCGGCACGGACGGTCAGCTCGACGCCCGCCTCACGGGCGATCGTGCGGGCAGCCTCGATGGCGTCCGCCCAGTCGGCGGGCGGCCCTTGCCCCACCAGCCGGCCTGTTCGCGGGCGCCCGCGAGGACGACCGCGGCACGGCGCGGCTGGCGCGGGAGTGCCGCGTCCAGCCCGGCGATCTCCTCGCCGGTGGGACGCCGGTCGACGGGCAGCCGTACGGCCTCGGTCTCCTCGCCGGTCGGCACGAAGACCAGACCGGTCTCGAAGAGCGCGAGGTCGTGGCTGCCACGGCCGTCGTTGCGCCGCAGTGCGCCGAGCAGGCCGGGCAGCAGCGTGGTGCGCAGCGCGGGCTCCTCGTCGGAGAGCGGGTTGACGAGCGTGACCGTACGGCGGCGGGCGTCGTCCTTGTCCAGACCGAGCTGGTCCAAGACCGCATCGCCGATGAACGGGTAGCTCAGCGCCTCGACGTAACCGGCTCCGGCCAGCGCCCGGCCGATGCGGCGGTGCAGCCGCTGGCGGTCGGTGAGCCCCGGCCTGACGGCGGCGTCGGCAGGGTGGAGGGCAGGTTCTCGTAACCCTCCAGCCGGATGACCTCTTCGGCCAGGTCGTTCGGCGCGACGAGGTCCGGGCGCCATGACGGCACCGTGACGATCAGTTCGTCCTGCCCGTAGACGTCGCAGCCGACCTCCTGGAGGCGGCGTACGACGGTCTCGCGGCCGTAGACGACACCGGCCACCCGGTCGGGGTGGGCCGAGGGCATCGCGATGCTGTGGGGCGCGGACGGGGCGCTGATGTCGGTGACGCCCGACTCCGCGGTGCCGCCCGCCAGAAGGACCAGCAGGTCGACGGTGCGCTGCGCGGCAGCGGCAGCGGCCTGCGGGTCGACGCCGCGCTCGAAGCGCTTGGACGCCTCGGAGGAGAGCTTGTGGCGGCGCGCGGTCCGGGCGATGGAGATCGCGTCGAAGTGCGCGGCCTCGATGACGACCTCGGTGGTCCTGCTCTCCTCGGCCTGCGCGTCCGCGATCTCCGTGTTGGCGCCGCCCATGACGCCCGCGAGACCGATCGGCCCGCGGTTGTCGGTGATGACCAGGTCCTCGGCGTCCAGGACGCGCACGGTCCCGTCGAGCGTGGTGAGCTTCTCGCCCTGCTCGGCGCGGCGCACCCGATCGGCCCGTCGATGCGGGTGCGGTCGTAGGCGTGCAGCGGCTGGCCGAGCTCGAGCATCACGTAGTTGGTGACGTCCACGGCGAGCGAGATCGGACGCATCCCGGCCTTCTGCAGCCGACGCTGCATCCAGATCGGGGACCGGGCCTCGGGCTGGAGGCCGACGACGGTGCGGGCGGTGAACCTGCCGCAGCCGATCGGGTCGGCCACCTGCACCGGGTAGCCGTACGCGTTCGGCGCGGGCACGTCGATGAGCGCCGGGTCACGCAGCTGCAGGCCGTAGGCGATGGCGGTCTCGCGGGCGACGCCGCGCATGGACAGGCAGTAGCCGCGGTCCGGCGTGACGGCGATGTCGAGGACCTCGTCGACCAGCTGGAGCAGCTCGATCGCGTCGGTGCCGACCTCGTGCTCGGGCGGCAGCACGATGATGCCGTGGGTGCCGTCGTCGCCCATGCCGAGCTCGTCGGTGGAGCAGATCATGCCGTGCGAGGTCTTGCCGTACGTCTTGCGGGCGGCGATCGCGAAGTCGCCGGGCAGGACCGCACCCGGCAGGACCACGACGACCTTGTCGCCGACGGAGAAGTTACGGGCGCCGCAGACGATCTCCTGCGGCTCACCGGTGCCGTTGGCGGTGCCGACGTTCACCGTGCAGAAGCGGATGGGCTTCTTGAAGCCCTCCAGCTCCTCGATGGTCAGGACCTGTCCGACGACCAGGGGCCCTTGAGGCCTGCGCCGATCTGCTCGACGGTCTCGACCTCGAGCCCGACGGCGACGAGCTTGGCCTGTACGTCACGGCCGGTCTCGTTGACCGGCAGGTCGACGTACTCCCGCAGCCAGGAAAGCGGGACGCGCATCAGATCTCCATCCCGAACGGCCGGGTGAACCGGACGTCACCCTCGACCATGTCTCGCATGTCTTCGACGTTGTGGCGGAACATCAGCATCCGCTCGATGCCGAATCCGAAGGCGAATCCGCTGTACTTCTCGGGGTCGACGCCGCAGGCGATGAGCACCTGGGGTTGACCATGCCGCAGCCGCCGAGCTCGATCCAGCCCTCGCTGCCACAGGTGCGGCAGGGCCGGTCCGGGTTGCCGACGGACTCGCCGCGGCAGACGTAGCAGACCATGTCCATCTCGGCGGACGGCTCGGTGAACGGGAAGAAGTTCGGCCGCAGCCGGGTCTTCATGTCCGGGCCGAAGAGCGCCTTGACCATGTGGTCGAGGGTGCCCTTGAGGTCGGCCATGGTGAGGCCCTCGTCAACGGCGAGCAGCTCGATCTGGTGGAAGACCGGGGTGTGCGTCGCGTCCAGCTCGTCGGTGCGGTAGACCCTGCCGGGGCAGACCACGTAGACGGGCGGCTCACGGTCGAGCAGGGTGCGGGCCTGGACCGGCGAGGTGTGCGTACGCAGCACGATGCCGGACTCGTCGCCCGTGGTGGCCTTCCCGTCGGGCGTGGTGCCCTGGACGAAGAAGGTGTCCTGCATCTGCCGGGCCGGGTGGTCGGGCACGAAGTTCAGGGCGTCGAAGTTGAACCACTCCGCCTCGGCCTCGGGGCCTTCCGCGATCTCGTAGCCCATGGCGACGAAGACGTCCGCGACGCGCTCCATGAAGGTTGTCAGGGGTGGCGCGCACCGGCCGGAGTGCGGTCGTAGGGCAGCGTGACGTCCACCGCCTCCTCGACCAGCACCCGGGCGTCACGCTCGGCCTCCAGCTCGCCCTGCCGGGCGGCCAGCGCCTGGAGACGGCGCCGCGGCCTGGCCCACACGCTTGCCCGCCTCGGCCTTGGCCTGCGGCGGCAGTGCGCCGATCTCCCGGTTGGCCAGCGACAGGGGCGAGGTGCCACCGGCGTGCGCGGTCTTCGCCTGGGCGAGCGCGTCGAGGTCGCCAGCGGCGGCGAAGGCGGCGAACGCCTCGTCCCGCATGCGCTCGATCTCTTCCGGTTTCAGTGCCTCGACCTCGACTGGGTCGTACGACTTGTTCGGTGCCGACATCTCTTCCCGTGCTTCCGATTGGCTGATGGCGCGTCCCGCTCGACGACTCCAGGACGCAAAGGTGCCAAAGGTCGATTCTAAGGGGCGCGGGAGGCGAAGAAGCCCGTGGGCGTCAGGCCAGGTAGGCCGGAGTGCTCACAGGCAGAATAAATCGGAACTCGGCGCCGCCGCCGGGGCCGCGGGCGACCGTGATCGTGCCGCCGTGTGCCTCGACGACGCCCTTGACGATGTACAGGCCCAGGCCGGTACCGCCGCGCTTGCTGCCGCGCCAGAAGCGGGTGAAGACGCGGCCCATCGACTCCTCGGGGATGCCGGGACCTTCGTCGCTCACCGTGACTGCCGTTCCTGTCTCGTCACTCTTCGCCGGTGCGGGGCGATCTCAATGGTGACGGTTCCCTCGCCGTGGCGCACCGCGTTTTCGAGCAGGTTGCCCAGGACCTGGTCGACCTTGTCCGGGTCAGCCCACAGATCGGGCAGTGGCCGCTGGGTACGCACGAGGAATCGGTCCGGCGCCTGGCCGCTCGCGGTCAGGGCCTGGATATGGCGTTCGACGGCGGCGGAGATGTCGACGGGCTGCCTGCGCAGCTCCAGCCGGCCGGAGTCGATACGGGAGATGTCGAGCAGTTCGGCGATGAGCCGGGTGACACGGTTGGCGTCGGCGTCGACGGTCTCCAGCATCAGCAGCTTCTGGTCGTCGGTGAACCGCTCCCATTTGGCCAGCAGCGTCGCGGTGAAGCCCTTGACCGAGGTCAGCGGGAGCGCAGCTCGTGGGCGACGATGGCGATCACTTCGGCGTGGCTGCGCTCGGTGCGGCGGCGTGCCTCTGTACCGCGCAGCGAGACGACCAGCCGGCGCACCGGACCGGTCGGGTGCTCGCGTACGTACCGTGCGGAGACCAGGACCTCGCGGCCGCCGGGGAGCAGCAGATTCCGCTCGGGCTGGCCGACCCTGGTGGCCAGGCCGCCGTACGGATCGGTCAGGGCCCACCAGCGGCGGCCCTTGAGGTCTTCCAGGGGAGGGCCTGCTCCAGCGGGAGGCCGAGCGCGGCTCCCTCGCGGTGGCGGTGATCCGGGCCGCAGCCGCGTTGAAGCAGATGATCCGGCCGGTCTCGTCTGCGACGACCAGGCCGTCGGGCAGATCGTCCGGGTCGATGCCGATTCCCGTATCGCCCATGATCGCGCTCGTGCTTTCCCGGCTCTCCCGGTCCGTGGTGGCGCGCACGACGGCCGTGTGCGTCTGACGCGGCCTGCTCATGCCGACAGCCATATTCCCGTACCCCACCTCTCGAACCGGTGCAGTGGGCCCCGAGTTCGTCACCCTACTAGGCGGCGGTCGGCGAGCGACACCCTGCGGGGACGCACCGGCCGGTGTGGCTCACAACGATCGGTGAAGCGGCGAAAGAGGCGCTTGTGGTTCAGTCCGTACGGCGCGGGCGCTGGGCCCTCGCGGACGCGTAGAGGCACACGGCGGCGGCGGTGGCGAGATTGAGGCTCTCCGCCCTGCCGTGGATCGGCACCCTGACCACGGCGTCGGCCAGCGCCCGTGTCTCCTCGGGCAGCCCCAGGCCTCGTTGCCGAACACCCAGGCCGTGGGCCCGCCCATGGTGCCCGCATCGAGTTCGTCGTCGAGGTCTTCGCCCGCACCGTCCGCGGCGAGGATCCGTACGCCCGCTTCGCGCAGACCCTGGACGGCGCGCTCCACGGGTACACCGACGGCGACGGGGAGATGGAACAGTGAACCGGCCGACGCCCGGACCGACTTGGGGTTGTAGAGATCCACCGAGGCGTCCGTGAGCACGACGGCGTCGGCACCCGCGGCGTCCGCGCAGCGCAGCACCGTGCCGGCGTTCCCGGGGTCTCGTACGTGGGCGAGCACGGCGACCAGTGCGGGCTTTGCCGCGAGGATCTCGTCGAACGGCGAGTCCAGGAAGCGGCAGACGCCGATCAGGCCCTGCGGGTGACGGTCTGAGACACATCGGCGAGGACCTCGCTGTCCGCGAGATGCACCCGGCCCCGCGGTGTGGGCGGCGTCGATGATGTCCGCGTACCGGTCGGCCGCTTCGACGGTGGCGAAGAGTTCGGCCAGTGTGGGTTCGCCGTCACTGCCCCGGTGCTCCGCGGCCTCGCGCACGGCCTGCGGCCCTCGGCGATGAACCTGCGCTCCTTGCCGCGGAAGTTGCGCCGGGCCAGCCTTCGGGCGGCGGCGACGCGCGGCGATCGCGAGGAGATCGGTTCGGGGATGCCCATGGTCGGCGGCAAGCCTCTCTGCGTAGCTTCTTCTGCGTACGGACTGCCTCGTACGGAACACGTCGTGCAACGCACCGGACCCGCAGACGGCTGGCGCCTGCGGGTCCGGCTCGAAACCTGGAAGAGCGGCCTGGATCAGGCAGCCTTCGGGGCGTTGACGTCGCTCGGGAGGGCCTTCTGGGCAACCTCGACGAGGGCGGCGAACGCGTTGGCGTCGTTGACCGCGAGCTCGGCCAGGATCTTGCGGTCCACCTCGATGTTGGCGGCCTTCAGACCCTGGATGAGGCGGTTGTACGTCATGCCGTTCTGACGGGCAGCGGCGTTGATGCGCTGGATCCACAGCTGACGGAAGTCGCCCTTGCGCTTCTTGCGGTCGTTGTAGTTGTAGACCAGGGAGTGGGTGACCTGCTCCTTGGCCTTGCGGTACAGGCGCGAGCGCTGACCGCGGTAGCCCTTGGCAGCCTCGAGGATTGCCCGGCGCTTCTTATGAGCGTTTACCGCCCGCTTGACGCGTGCCACTTTTAACTCCTTGCAGCGGGGCCGGGTGGTCGCGGTTCAGACTCACCCGGCCCGGAAACGAGGTGGTCCCGGTCGGATCGAGGTCGCGCCCCGGATTTACCGGGAGCGGCGTCCTCACTGCCGAGAAGCTTCTTGACCTTCTTGACGTCCGCCGGAGCCACGACGACCGTGCCGGACAGCGAGCGGGTCTTCTTGGAAGACTTGTGCTCGAGCAGGTGGCGCTTGCCGGCCTTCTCGCGCATGATCTTGCCGGAGCCGGTGATCTTGAAGCGCTTGCTGGCACCGCTGTGCGTCTTGTTCTTCGGCATAGCGCCGTTCTCTCCTCGTCAGTGGCGCCCCTCCGGTGCGAGCACCGGACCTGCAGGGCGTCAGATCTTTGGGTGGTTCCCGAGGGACCCGGGGCGCCTGGATGGCAGCCCCAGAGGTCACGCCTCGGAAGGTGTCTCGGTCGGAGCCTCGGCGGCTGCTGCGGCCGGGGCCTCAGCAGCGTCACCCTCAGCTGCTGCGGCCGGAGCCTCAGCAGCGTCACCCTCGGCCTCGGCGTCGGGCGTGTAGCCCTGACGCTCGGCCTTCCGGGCGGCCTGGGCCTCGCGGGCCTCGGCCATGGCTTCGGTCTTCTTCTTGTGCGGGCCCAGGACCATGATCATGTTCCGGCCGTCCTGCTTCGGGTTGGACTCGATGAACCCGAGGTCCTCGACATCCGAAGCGAGACGCTGGAGCAGTCGGAAGCCCAGCTCGGGGCGGGACTGCTCACGACCACGGAACATGATCGTGATCTTGACCTTGTCGCCCTGCTTGAGGAACCGGACGACGTGACCCTTCTTGGTGTCATAGTCGTGCGGGTCGATCTTCGGCCGGAGCTTCATTTCCTTGATGACCGTGTGCGCCTGGTTCTTACGCGCCTCACGGGCCTTCATAGCCGACTCGTACTTGAACTTCCCGTAGTCCATGAGCTTGCACACGGGCGGACGGGCTGTCGCCGCCACCTCGACCAGGTCGAGGTCGTACTCCTGTGCAAGCTCCAGGGCCTTGGCAAGCGGAACAATCCCGACCTGCTCGCCGCTGGGACCGACAAGTCGCACCTCGGGAACGCGAATCCGGTCGTTGATGCGGGGCTCGGCGCTGATGGATCCTCCTCGGTAGCACCACGCGACCGCCTGGCGGACAGCCGCGTAACGTCTGTTTTCCTGAGACCAACCGAGCCGGGAAAATCAAAAGCCCCGGACGGGACACAGGCGGGGCTCCTGAAATACCGGAACACCGCGGCGTCAACCACGGGGCGCATCGGGCAGCTCCATCGTCCGTACGGAACGATGGTCACCACCTGACCGGTGACCCGCCGTCCTTCAGGACAGTCGGGTGGGAGATCGGAGCCTCCACTTGTGGGCCGAGCACATAGGTGTCCGGCCGGTCGTTACACAAGGTTAGCAGCTCCGCGGGGCGCCCGCTAACCCGCTGCCCGCACCTGCCCGCACCTGGGCTCGTACCCGCTCCCGCAGACAGAGGCGTGCGGACGTGGCCTTATCGTGTGGGGCATGAGTGACGCGACCCCACCACTGAATCCCCGGCTTCGACGACATGGCCCGCGACATCGCAGAGGTCCCCGCGGTCGAGGTGATCGTGACAGTCGCCGTCAATCTGATGAGCGCGGCCGCCGTGAAGCTCGGCCTGACCGAGGAGGGCGAGCAGCACAAGGACCTGGACGAGGCCCGCAAGCTGGTCCAGGCGCTGGCAGGCCTGCTGGACGCCAGTACCACCGAGATCAGCACCTTCCACGCCTCCCCGCTGCGGGACGGCCTGAAGTCGCTCCAGCTGGCATTCCGCGAGGCCTCGCTCGTACCGGACGAGCCCGGCCAGGGCCCCGGCGAGAAGTACACCGGCCCCGTCTACGGCTAGGGCGTCGCCTTGGATCCTGGCCCACCTCTACGAGCCCGCTGCCTGACACAGGCGACGGGCTCGTCCGTTCAGCGGCTGAACAGCGGCTCACCGGGGCAGCGGCATCCGCCGGCAGCAGTGCCAGGTCGAGCCCCTGCACCAGCCGGGCGCGCAGGACATCGCTGGCTGCCAGCGCCGCGGCGACTCGTTGTGCGGCCTCGGCCACCACCGCGCCGGGGCCAGCACCACCGCAAGCGTGCCGTCCGCCGCACCCGGGCCGAGGTGGGCCCGGATCACGGCGGGCTCGGCGGCCACGGCTTCACGTACCGCAGCGACGACGGCCGGGTCGTCGAGCGGGTCCGTGCTGGTGCGGTTCTCGGCGAGAGCGAGCAGGGCGGGGCCGGTCAGCTCGAAGGCGACGGGGCCCGCCAGATCGAGCACCACCGTGTCCGCCTTCTCGTGCGCGGCGGCCTGCAGTGCCTGGTGCAGCGGTACGGCGACCGGGCGGGCCGCCGGGTCCCAGCGGGCGAGCGATGCGGTGGAGGTGAAAGCGGGCAGGGCACGCCGGTCACCGGCCTGGAGCGTGGGGACTGCCATATCGCTGGTCTTCTCGCGGCGCAGCCGTTCTCGTCCTCCTCGCTCTCGCCGAGGACGGCGACGACCGGGACGAGCAGCCTGGCCTCACGGAGGGCGTCCAGGACCGGCCCCACCGCCGTCCGGTCCTGCGACCACGCGGCGAGCGCCGCCGTCAGTGCGGGGGCTGCCGTGCCGTCGTCATCTGAGAAACCGGAGTCCGGAATGTTCTTGAGCGCCACATAAGGAGGGTAGTGGGTCGCGCTTCGCGCCCGGCCGACAGGTCGGGCACCGGCGGTGGCCGGCTGCGGTTCCCGGCCTCCGGCGCATGCCGGCGGGTTCCGCCGCGGGGCGCGCGTCCGGTGGGTCGTGGGCTGTGTCGTGCGTGCGCCGGCGTGGCGTCCGTATCGTCCCTTACCAGTGCGCAGGCTCCGACGACGGGGAGCAGGGAGGCCGAGGTGGACCTCGACAAGGAACTCGCGGCCGCTGTCGCGCCCTGACCGGGGACGCCGAGATGTCGGTCGCGGTCCTGGACAGCGGCAGCGGCAGCGGCAGCGGCAGCGGAGCGAGCGCGGTGTACGGGGACCCTGCCACATACGACACCGCGAGCATCGTCAAGGTCGCCATCCTCGCGGCGCTGCTGCTGCTGGCCCAGGACGAGGGGCGCGAGCTGAACGGCATGGAGCACGGATACGCCGCGGCCATGATCGGGCGCAGCGACAACGCCTCGGCCACGAAGCTGCTGCGGGTGATCGGCGGTACGGCGGCGCTCGACGCGGCCAACGAACGGCTGGGGCTGACCCGGACCACGGCCGCGCGGGCCTGGGGCCTGACCCAGACCACTGCCGCGGATCAGGTGTGTCTGCTGCGGGCGGTCTTCGGTACGGACTCCGAACTGTCCGAGGACTCCCGCGACTATCTGCGGGAGCTGATGGGGCGGGTCGAGACGGACCAGCAGTGGGGAGTGTCCGCGGCGGGCAGCAGCTGGGCGCTGAAGAACGGCTGGATGCCCCGGACCACGACCGGGCTGTGGGACATCAACAGCATCGGGCAGGTCCGTTCCGGCGGACGTGTCTACCTGCTGGCTGTGCTCTCCCGTGGGCATACGACGCGGGAGGCGGGGATCGCGCGCGTCGAATCGGTCGCGAAGGCCGCGGTGGGCGTGGTGGCAGGAGCCGGCGGGTCAGCGACGCCCGGTGAACCCGCGCCGCCCGGCCGGTTCCTGCCCGCCAGAGGACGACTGCCAGAGCCAGCAGGACCGCGCCGAGGCCTCCGGCCGAGGGCGCGAGCCAGCCTGCCGGGCCGTCGTCCTCGGGCCGGGAGTCGGGTCCCGAACCGAAGTACTGCTCGCGGTAGCCGGCCTCGGCGGCTTCGGCCCGCAGGCCTTCGGGGCTGAGCCCGGCCCGGCCTCGATCGCCGCGGCCGGGTCGACGAGGCCGTAGCCGTGGGCGTCGTCCCGGCCGCCCTCGGGCGAGTCGCGGGCGGTGTCGGCGAGCAGCTTCTGATCTGCGCGGGCGACAGATCCGGGTGGGCGGCGCGGACCAGGGCGACGGCTCCGGAGACGAACGCCGAGGCAGCCGACGTACCCACTCGATGTAGTACTGGCGGTTGGGGTTGGCGACGACGATGTCGACTCCGGGCGCGCTGACCGTGGCATACCAGCGGCGGGTGGAGAACGCGGCGTGTGTCCCGTACTTGTCGGTCGCGGCGACCGCGATCACCCGGGTAGGCGGCCGGGTAGGAGACGCGGTCGCCCTTCTCCCCGCTGTTGCCTGCCGAGGCGATCACGGAGACGCCCTTGCCCAGTGCGTACTGGACGGCGGCGTCCTCGCTGGGCTCCGGGTGGGCGGACTTGCTGTCGTCGCCGAGGGAGAGATTTATGACGTCGGCGCCCTGGTCTGTCGCCCAGCGGATGCCTTCGGCGAGGGCAGTGCCGCGTGACTCGCGGGCCTTGGAGCGGGACGGGTCGTTGGACTCGAGGATCACCCGGCCGGGGAGGATCTTCACCTCGGGCGCGACGCCGAGGACGCCGTCCTCCTGCCCGGGCCACTGCCGTGGCCTGCGATGATCCCGGCCATCGCGGTGCCGTGCAGGGCCCAGGACGGGTCGCCGCGCTCGGCGCCGAAGCCTATGAGGTCCTTGCCCGGGAGGACTTGGCCCGCGAGGTCGGGATGGCCGCCGTCGACTCCGGTGTCCAGTACGGCGACCGTGATGCCCTTGCCCTTGGTGGTCTGCCAGGCGCGGTCGGTGTGCAGCGTCTCCAGGGCCCACTGCTTGTCCCTGATGGCGTCGGCCCGGGCGTCAGCCGCGGGGAGTACCGCGAAAACGGTGGCGGTGAGGGCCGCGCAGAGCACGCGATGACGCCGCGGCTGCATGGAAGGCCGGGGCGGCTCATTCCGGCTTCTCCGAGAGGTCGGTGACGGCCCTGCGCAGGCCACGTTCGACCCGGTCGGCGACGCCCTTGGCCTCGTGGCCGAGGCCGGCACGGGCCACCGTCGTCGTCGCCCCGCCGTCACGGCCTCGGCGACGGGCTGGGGTCGCTGACGGTACGCCCGTCGGCGAAGCCGGAGACGGCGAAGACGACGACGGGTGCCTCTGTCAGCACACGGACCGTCCAGCTGGCCCGCTGGCGGTCGCCGAAGGCTGCGGCAACCGTGCCCTTGGCAGGGTAAGTACGCGGCATCAGGTCGGCCCGCTCGCCCAGCCGCTGGCCGCTGAACCGGGTGCTGAGCGCGCTCATCCCAGCGGCGTCGGCCTCGGTGAAGATCATCCCCACCGTGGTGACACTGCTGTGCGTCGCATCGGTGTAGGTGGCACGGACCATCCGCTCGCAGCCGACCGGGCGCAGCGTCTTCAGGAGCAGCGGATCGAGACCCTTGGCGCAGTCGCTGTCCGCGGCGACGGCGACCCGCGACCAGACCCGGTCCGCCGCACCGGGCCCTGCTCCGTCGCCCTTGAGCGTGCGCGGGAAGAGCGTGTCGACGGGGTGTTGTGCCACATGGAGCGGCTGACGTTGTAGGCGCTGCCGGTGCCGGGCTCGGCCGAGGAGTCCCCGGTGAGCCAGGCCCCGGTGATCGCGCCGCCGATGAGTCCGAGCCCGAGCACCACACAGACCGCTGCGGATGCGGTCCTTGTGGGGTGCCGGGCCTTGACGGGACGCAGCCGGGTGGTGGTCTCCATGGGTGTCTCGGCGTGCGGGTAGCGGATCGGCTGATACGTCCCCGGGGGCATCCCTGGGCGGTGCCTGGCCTCGGAGTGAGGTCCGGGGTGAGGTCCACGGATCCGACCGGCCTGCGCCGGGTCACAGCCGGGCCGGCGGCGCGGCGGGCGGGGCGCGGAGCCGGGTCCGGCCCGGCGCGGCGGCGGGCACGGGCCGCAGCCGGGTGGTGACTTCGGCGGGGCCGGCTGCTGCCCGTTGACGGGTGGGGCGAGGGGCCGGTCCGGGCGCCGGGCGGACCGGCGGCTGCGGCGGCCTGCCGACGGCCCCGCGGTGCGCGGCGTCTCGGCACGCGGCGGGGCCGCGGGCGGCGGGCTGCCGGAGCGCTGTCCACGGGACCCTGGCCGGTGGGGCCGGGGCCCGGCGCGCCGGTCGTCCCGGCGGCGGGGCGCTCAGGGGCAGACGGTGGCGGTGTGGAGGGTGGGGTGGTCGGGCGGGGCGGCACAGGAGAGCGCCGCGCTTCGGTACTCATCCGGCCCCTGGTTCACGTCCTCGTACCGCCCGCGGATCACCTGCATGGCGAGCTCGCCGGCCACCGCGTGCCCGTCACTCTACGGGCTGAGCGGCGGCCGGTGGGAACGGGACGCCCGGCCTGGGGATCTGCCCCGATCGTCCCCCTACCCAGTGGTACAGCCGTCTGGCAAGCTGCGGCCATGACTGCCCGCGCCGCTGACCGGACCCGTTACAACCGGGCCACCGCCCATCTCGACGCCCCGATCGCCGTGGTCGATCTGGACGCCTTCGACGCCAACGCCGGGGACCTCGTCCGCCGGGCAGCGGGAAGCCGATCCGGGTCGCGAGCAAATCGGTGCGCTGCCGGGCTCTTCTGGAGCGGGTGCTCGCCCGTCCCGGGTTCGCCGGGATCATGTCGTTCACCCTGGCGGAATCGCTGTGGCTGGCGCGGGCCGGGTTCGATGACGTACTGCTCGCCTATCCGTCGGCCGACCGCACCGCGTACGCCGAGCTGGCAGCTGATCCCAAGCTGGCCGCCGCCGTGACGGTGATGGTGGACGACCAGTCGCAGCTGGAGCTGATCGACACGGCGCGGGCCGGCGGACGCGAGGAGATCCGGGTCTGCCTGGAGCTGGACACCTCACTGCAGATGCTGGGCGGGCGGATCAGGATCGGCGCGCTGCGCTCCCCTGCGCTCCCCGCTCAACTGGCCGAGCTGGCCCGCTCGGTGGCCCGCAGGCCCGGTTTCCGGCTGGTGGGCCTGATGGCGTACGAGGGTCATGTCGCCGGGGTCGGTGACCTGCTCACGGGCCGGCCGCTGCGTTCACGCGCGGTACGGCTGATGCAGGCCGCGGCGCGCAGGAACTCGCGGCCCGGCGGGCCGAGGTCGTGCGGGCGGTGCGGGCGGTGACGCCGGACCTGGAGTTCGTGAACGGCGGCGGCACCGGCAGTGTGCAGCACACCGCCGCCGAGTCCGCGGTGACCGAGATCGCGGCCGGCTCGGGGCTCTACGTACCGCGGCTGTTCGACAACTACACCTCGTTCACCGGCCGTCCGGCCGCCCTGTTCGCGCAGCCGGTGGTACGGAGGCCCGGCGTGGGCGTGGTGACTGTCCTCGGCGGCGGCTATCCGGCGTCCGGCGCCGCGGGCGGACCGGCTACCGGTCCCTTATCTCCCGCAGGGCTGCGCTACGACCCGCAGGAGGGGCCCGGCGAGGTACAGACTCCGCTGCTCGGTGCTCCGGCCGACGATCTGCTGATCGGCGACAAGGTGTGGTTCCGGCATGCCAAGGCCGGTGAGCTGTGCGAGCGCTTCGACGAGCTTCAGCTCATCGAGGGCGACCGGATCACAGCAACCGTGCCGACGTACCGCGGTGAGGGCCGCACCTTCCTCTGAGACCCGGCACGCACGCCGGTTCAGGGGCCTACGGAGCTGCCGACGCCGCCACTCGTCGCCTCGTCACCGATGGGGCGGATGCCCTGGGTGATGGCGTCCATGAGGGAGAGCGGCAGCTCGTCCCGCCCGCGTCGAAGGCGAAGCGCACGATGACCGGTGTTTCGCTGCCCGAGGCGGAGGGAAGACCAGCGACTGCACGTAGCCCCGGGCCCTTGCCCGTGGTGACCTGCCAGCGCACCAGGTAGCCACTGCGCCCGCCCGCGCTCACCGGCCTGGACTCGATCTCCTTGTGTGACCTGATGCCGCCGTGGATCAGGTCCCCGACGCCGTCCTCCTCGTACGCGTTGTCGGCGGCGGTCGTGATGTCGGCCTCGGCGAGCGCCTGGGCGGAAGTGAGGTCCGAGCCGCTCGCCGTACGGGTGGTGACCGTGCCGTGATAACAGAAGCTCCCCGAGTCGCCGGGGCAGCTGTAGGAGTCCACCGTGCGCATGGTCGACACGTCGTCCAGGTGCTCTCCGGCTTCTCCCACCCGTCGGGGACCGGCAGGGTGATCCCGTTGAGCTGGTCGACAAGCACTCTCGGGTCGCCGGTGGCGGAATCGCTGGGCGACGGGGTCGTCCCGGCGTCCGTGGCACCGGGCACGGGCGCAGCGCTGCTGGGCGCGGACCTCGGTGGCGTACCGCCTTCGTCCTGGTTCAGCACCACGACTCCGGTGACGGCCGCGCCGACGACCACCAGGGCGGACAGCGCGATCGCGACGGCGCGACGGCCACCGCTGCCGGCCCTCCGCGGAAGCGGCGACGGGTACTGCGGCGCCCCGAACCGCTGCTGGTACGGACCGGGTTGCGCGGCAGCGAGCGGGCGGGTGTGCGCGGTCCAGGCCGTGCCGTCCCACCACCGCTCGGTGCCGGGTGTACCCACGTCCGGGTACCACCCGGGCGGCGTCGCATTGCTCATGCGCACCACTCTAGGGTCCGGTCCCCGGGCAGCCGCCAGGACCTTTCGTTCGGATCGGGCCGGATCAGGGAGCGGAGCCCTGTGCACGCAGCTGCAAGGCGGAGGGCGGCCCCGGCGCCATGATGCAGCCCCTGGGCCGGAGACCGTGCCGAGTGCCGCCACGGCCCGAGCGCACCGGGCACCTCGGGAGCGCGGCCTGGACTGGGCCCTTCCAGGGGCCACGGATGTCGCCCGGGCGGGATGGGAGAACAAGGTGGAGAGCGATGCCGGCGGCTTCGAGGATCCCCGCCGAGGTGCTGGCGGAGGCGGCCGCAGCTTTCGGGCTGCTGGCCTCGTCTGCCCGTCTGCACATTGTCTGGGCGCTGGCGCAGGGCGAGTGCGATGTGACCGGGCTCGCGGAGCGGTGGGCGGCGCGCTGCCCGCGGTGAGCCAGCATCTGACGAAGCTGAAGCTGGCCGGTCTCGTGAGGTCGCGACGGGAGGGGCGGCGGCAGGTCTATCTGGTCGACGACCCGGATGTGGTGACCGTGGTACGGCTGATGGTCGGGCAGCTGTCCGACCGCGCCGCACACGCCTCACGCCCGGCACGTCTTCGCCGCTTCGGTGCCTGAGACTGCCCCAGTTCCCGGCCCGGCCGTACCGCCCCGGACCCGCAGGGCATACCGGAACCGGGCAGCGGGCCACCGCCGGGTGACGTCTCGGGAGACCTGGCCATGCTCACCCCACTACAGGTACTGCGTTTTCTGGACAGCGGGCCGCGTGGGCTGGTGGAGGCGCGGGCCGATGAGCGGCTGACCCGGTTCGGCGAGAACACCCTGCCCGCGTCACGGCCCGTCTCCTGGCCCCGCCGCCTCGTGGGCAGTCTGCGCGATCCCTTCACCACGGTGCTGCTCTGCCTCGGACTGGTGTCGGCTGCGGTGTCCTCCTGGGGTACCGCCTGCGTGATCCTGATCCTGGTAGCGGTCAGCTGTGTGCTGCGCGCCGGCGGGGAACGGCGGGCCGAGCAGTCCATGGCCGCCCTGCGCGAGCTCGTGGCCACCACCGCGACCGTACTGCGACGCAGCGACGAGCAGGCGGCGCCGCTGGCCGAGAGATCCCCGTCGATCTTCTGGTGCCGGGCGATGTGATCCGGCTGGGCCCGGGCGACCTGGTGCCGGCCGAGGTACGGCTGCTGCGCGCCAGTGGCCTGACCGTGCATCAGGCAGCGCTCACGGGCGAGTCGGCGCCGGTCCCCAGTTCCCGTCGACACGCCCGAGCTTCCGGGTACGGACCTGCTCGGGCAGCCACAGCTGTGCTTCCAGGGCAGTAGCGTGGCCTCGGGCAATGCCTCGGCGGTGGTCGTTGCGACCGGCGCCCGCGCTCGTTCGCCGCCGCGCACAGCGGCACCGGGGCAGCGCGAGCGGACCGGGTTCGACCGGTCGGTGCGCGGGATCTCCTGGATCCTCATCCGATTCATGCTGCTCACGCCACCACTGGTACTGATGGCCAACGCCACGCTCCGCGGGCGGGGTCTGGAGACACTGCCGTTCGCGGTGGCGGTGGCGGTCGGCCTGACCCGGAGATGCTGCCGGTCGTCATCACCACCGTGCAGGCCCGCGGAGCGGCGCTGCTGGCGCGCGCCGGCGTGATCGTCAAACGGCTGCCCGCACTGCATGACCTCGGAGCAGTTGATGTGCTGTGCCTGGACAAGACCGGAACCCTCACCCAGGACCGTCCCGTCGTCGAGCGCTCACTGGACCCCATGGCCGCCCCGATCCGCAGGTACTGCACTGGGCGGCGGTGAACGCATGGTGGACGGTGCAGCTCGCCGACCTGCCCTCCCCGACGTACTGGACGAGGCGATCCTCGACGCCGCCCAGACGTGCGGCGTCGACCTGATGGCGTACGAAGGTGTGGCCACGTTGCCCTTCGATCCGGTACGCCGCCTCGCCACCGCCGTCGTACGCCCACCCGTCACCCGAATTGAACCCGCCACCGAGGCCCTTCGCGCCGTTCCTCCCCTGCCCGCACGGGCATGCACACGCTGGTCGTCAAGGGCGCCGTCGAGGACGTACTGGCCAAGGTGTGCTGGAGGAGTCCGAGCGCGGCCGGATGCTCGCCTTCGCCGCCCGCGAGGCCGAGAGCGGTTTGCGGGTGATCGCGGTCGCCCTGGCCGAGCGCTCCGCCCGGTTCGGGACCTACGGCGTCGCGGACGAACGCGGGCTCACCTTCACCGGCTTCGTCACCTTGCGGGACGCCCTCGCCCCGACCGCCGCCGATGCCCTGGGCGCCCTCGCCCGCCGCGGCGTCGCCGTCAAGATCCTCACCGGGGACCATCCCGGCACCGCCGCCCGCGTCTGCCACGAGCTCGGCCTCGACGCGGGCGAGGTGATCCTGGCGGACGGCCTCGATGCGCTGTCCGAACGCGAACTGGCCGACCTGGCCGGCGCCACCACCGTCTTCGCACGCTGTACCCCGCCCACAAAGCCCGTATCGTCACCGCGCTCCGCGCGCACGGGCACACCACCGGCTTCTTCGGCGACGGGGTCAACGACCTGCCCGCGCTGCACGCCGCCGATGTCGGCATCTGCCCGCGTGACGCCGTCGACGTGGCGCGCGAGAGCGCCGACGTCGTGCTCGCCGAGAAGGACCTCACCACCATCGACCAGGCCATCACTGCCGGGCGCGGCAGCAGCGGCAACATCGCCAACTACTTGCGCATCACGCTCTCATCCAATCTCGGCAACGTCATCGCCATGCTCGGCGCGGGCCTGCTGCTGCCCTTCCTTCCCATGCTCCCGGTACAGGTCCTGGCACAGAACCTGTGCTTCGACGCCGCCCAACTCGCCTTCGCCTACGACCGGCCGGACCCGGCCACGCTGCGCCGGCCCACCACCCTGACGCCGCGCGCGTTCCTCCGCTTCATCACCGGCTTCGGCCTGCTCAACGCCACCGCGGACCTGGCCACCTTCGGCGTCCTCGCCCTCGCGGTGCACAACACGGCCGCAGCGGACAGCGAGGCGGTATTCCACGCCGGATGGTTCACCGAGAACCTGCTCACCCAGGCGCTCGTGATGCTGCTGCTCAGGTCGGGCCGCCGCACTGCCAAGCGCGGCGCCCCAGGACCGGTCCGGCTCGCGGCCACCGCGCTGGCCGCCATCGGGTGCTGCTGCCGCTCACCCCTCGGGCCCTGGCTGGGCATGACCGCCCTGCCGCCCGTGTACTACCTGCTGCTCGGCCTCGTCCTCGTCATGTACGCGGCCGGCCTCACGGTCGCCAAAGCCCGCTATGACAAGCACCATGCGGACAGGTAGGGGCCTGCCGGCGCGGGGAATCGAACGCCGGCTGGGCGGATGCCTACCAGCTCATCGGCTCAGTCCCCGTCGCGACGGCGTAAGGAGCTTGCGCTACTTGCTCACGGCGAAACGCATCAGGGCCTGTTCGTCGCCCTGCCTGATCTTCCCGGTCTCATTGATCACCTGGAGTTTCCAGCCCGCGCCGTCCCGCATCGCCTTGGCCACGGCGCAGCCGTTGTCGCTGGTGAGGAGGCTGGGCCAGATGTCGGCGACCTGCTGGGTGCTGCCGCCCGTCGCGTCGTACACCTTGAAGCTGATGTTGCGCGCGTGCTGGAAGGAGCTGCGCTTCTTGTACGCGGCGGCGATGAACACGATGGACGTGATGTTGGACGGCACCGGGAGAGCTCGACGGTCACCGTCTCGTCGTCGCCGTCCCCGTGCCCGGTCCGGTTGTCCCCACTGTGGATCAACGAGCCGTTGCCCAGCGGGTCCAGTGAGTCAAGTCCGGCCAGCCGTACCGGCTCCGCGCCCTGCATCGCGATGGCGATCAGGTCGAGATCGGTGCCGATCCTCTGGCGGAGTTTCCCCAGCAGCCCGCCGCTGCTCCCGGCCGTGGGATCCCAGGACACGCCGATGGCCAGATGGGTCACCCCATCCAGATCCGCGGGGCCGTCTTCCTTCGTCAGTGTGATCATGTCTGATCCTCCTGGTGGTCGGGACTGCTGAACGTGAAGTGCGCCCGGGTGCTTGGCGCTCAGCCGGGGTACGCGGCCGGTATCGCTGCGTCTTACGTCATGCCGGGATCGAACCGTGGGCGTTCCTGCTGGACGGCCGCGTCACCGGCCTTGGGCAGGCTGACGGGTGCGGACGGACCGCTCTCGCCCCTGTCGCCCCGTCCGTGGCTGACGGCGTCCGCCACGTCCGTCAGTTCTTGTCTCAGATCGAAGGCACTGCGGATTCCGTCGAGCCCCAGGGCATCGTTGTCCAGCAGTTGCTTGCGGATGAACGTCCTGGGATCGAGGTCCTCGAACTCGAAGTCCGCAAGCTCCGGGCCCAGGCCGGAGCGGATCTCCTGCTTCGCACTGTCGGAGAACTCCTGACCTTGCGGACGAATCCCACAACGTTCTGGATGATCTCCGGCAGCTTGTCCGGCCCCAAGAGCAGAACAGCGAAGATCACGAGCGTCACCAGTTCAAGTGGCCCCACATCGGAGAACACTCTGCCCACTCCTTGGTCTGTCGCCGCGGGAAGCAGGACGCCCAGGCCGCTGCCGTCTCGCGCACCGCCCGGCCTTCACCTCATCACTCTATCGGTTGCGCAATCATGGAACTATGGAAGGGTCTCGCTCGTTGACGCAGATGTCAGCACAAGAGCACTGGAACAGCGGAGGAGAACCATGGGTGTGAGTCTCGCCAAGGGCGGCAACGTGTCACTGAGCAAGGAGGCACCGGACCTGACCGCGGTCCTGATCGGCCTGGGCTGGGACGTGCGGACCACGACCGGTACGGATCATGACCTGGACGCAAGCGCGATACTGTGCGCCGAAGCCGGGAAGGTCGTCTCCGACCAGCACTTCGTCTTCTACAACAACCTCAGGAGCCCCGATGGTTCGGTGGAGCACACCGGTGACAACCTCACCGGTGAAGGCGAGGGTGACGACGAGATCATCAAGGTCGATCTCGCCACCGTGCCCGGCAGCATCACCAGGATCGTGTTCCCGGTCTCGATCCACGACGCCCAGGCCCGCGGGCAGAGTTTCGGACAGGTCCGCAACGCCTACATCCGTGTGGTCAACCAGGCGGGCGGGGCCGAACTGGCCCGCTACGACCTGAGCGAGGACGCCTCCACCGAGACCGCGATGGTCTTCGGGGAGCTCTACCGCCACGGGGCCGAGTGGAAGTTCCGCGCCATCGGCCAGGGCTACGCCTCCGGCCTTGCCGGCATCGCCTCCGACTACGGCGTCAACGTCTGACTCCTGTACACCGCCACACACGTATCGCACACGAGAAGGGCCGCACATGACCGTCAACCTGGGCAAGGGCCAGCAGATCAGTCTGAGCAAGTCCGACGGCGGAGCGCTCAGCGTCGTACGGATGGGACTGGGCTGGCAGGCCGCACCACGCAAGGGCTTCTTCGCCAAACTGGCCGGCACCCGCGAGATCGACCTCGACGCCTCCGCCGTCCTCTTCGCCGGCCAGGAGCCCATCGACGTCGTCTTCTTCCAGCATCTGGTCAGCGACGACGGATCGGTGCGGCACACCGGCGACAACCTCGTCGGCGGCGCCGGCCAGGGACAGGACGACGAGTCGGTCCTTGTCGACCTGCAGCGCGTACCCGCTCGCGTCGACCAGATCGTCTTCACCGTCAACTCCTTCACCGGCCAGACCTTCGCCGAAGTGCAGAACGCCTTCTGCCGCTTGGTCGACGAAACCACCGGTCAGGAACTGGCCCGCTACACCCTCACCGGCGGTGGCGACTACACCGCCCAGATCATGGCCAAGGTCCACCGAAGCGGCAGCGGCTGGCAGATGGCCGCGATCGGCGAACCCGCCACCGGCCGTACCTTCCAGGACCTGATGCCCGCCATCGCCTCCCACCTGTAGCCGTCAGCCGGCCGAGCCAGACCAGCCCGCTGACGGCCCCGGCCGACGGGCACGACCGTTCACCGAACCCTGACGCCCTCCTGGGCCGGCCTCCCGGGTGTACCGCACTCCAGCCGTCGATGGGCTTTGGTTGTCAGGCGGGCTGGTGTGCGACGAGGCTGATCCCGCACTCCACCACGGCTGGGTCCCGGATACGCCCCGGCCGGGGACCGACGGGCCGGGCCCCGTCGCGATCGGCTGGGTGGAAGCGGTGACCGAGGGGCTCGCCGCATACGTCTGCCCCAGGATGACGCGGATGCCCGCGACGGAGGCCGCCCGGATCTCCGCGTAGAGGGTCGCAGCGATCCCGTCGCCGGACACCGGCCCGGCGCGGCCCGGCGCCGGCCCGGCGACGGGGACTCGGCTTGCTGATCGCCGTTCCTGCCGCTGGCGTCCTCGCCGTCGAGCGTACGGGCCCGCGGTCGCACCGGACCCTTGGCCCTGGTGTCGCTGCGGCCCGGGATGGCCCCGGTGACTGCTGGTCATGCCCATACCCCTCATGCGTCCGGCTCATACCGAGGGGACGACTGACCCACCCACGGTTGTACAGTTGCGCAATGTAGCAACTTTCAGGCGGGCGCATTCTTCGGGCGCCCACCATGCACCCGAGAGGACGGAAATGTTCCGTAACGCGCTTCAGCCCTGGCATCTGCTGGTCGTGGCGATCGTCGTCATCGCAGTGTTCGGCTCGAAGAGACTGCCGGACACGGCCCGCGCCCTGGGCAAGTCACTGCGGATCCTCAAGAGCGAGACCAGGGCCATGAAAGAGGAGGACGCATCGCGGACCGCGACAACCTCTCCCGACGAGGCCGGGCAGCAGGCGCTCCACCCCTGCAGGCCACCCCTGGCGACGCATCCCCTGCGAGTCCCGCCCGGGAGGCGGCGTCGCACCCGCTGACGATTCAGGGACTGACCCAGTCGAAGCCGTACCGCAAGGGCTCACCCTGCACACGGAAGTCGAAGCGGTAGACATGCAGCGCATCGGCCCGCACCTCGGCCCCGGCGTTCTCGACCACGCACGGATAGGTCACCTGCAACACCCGCGGCCGGTGGGCCACGCGCACCCGCAGCCCATCGGCCGGGCCACCATCGAGTACCGCGCGCTCCCAGACTGCGATTTCCTCATCATCCATGAACACACTTTACAGCTTGCGCAATATTTGAACTATCGCGAAGTCCCGTCACACGGTTCCACCAGGGATCAGGCTCTGCGCCGAAGCCGACCTCGCCCGGGCCGCCACCAGCAGACGCCGCACGGCCCGGCCGTCGGCCGGACAGGGGCAGTTTGACGACACAGCCTAGGAGAGCGGGGTCACATACGCCCCGGCAATCCCGCCGTCGACCAGGAAATCGGTCGCGTTGACGAACGAGGAGTCGTCGCTCGCCAAGAACGCGACGGCGGCCGCGATCTCGGTAGCCTCGGCGAACCGGCCGAGCGGAATGTGCACCAGCCGCCGGGCCGCGCGCTCCAGATCCTTGGCGAACAGCTCCCGGAGCAACGGGGTGTTGACCGGCCCCGGACACAGGGCATTGACCCGGATGCCCTCCCGGGCGAACTGCACGCCGAGCTCCCGGGACATGGCGAGCACACCGCCCTTGGACGCGGTGTACGAGATCTGGGAGGTCGCCGCGCCCATCCGGGCCACGAAGGACGCGGTGTTGATGATCGAACCGCGGCCCTGCCGTCGCATGTAGGGGAGAGCGGCCTTGCAGCACAGGTAGACGGAGGTGAGGTTGACGTCCTGGACACGCTTCCAGGCCTCGAGTCCGGTGGTGAGGATGGAGTCGTCGTCGGGTGGGGAGATGCCCGCGTTGTTGAACGCGACGTCCACCGATCCATAGGTGTCGTACGCGGCCTTGAACAGCGCCTCGACTTCCCGGGGTCAGTGACGTCGACGCGCACGAAGGTGCCGCCGGTCTCCGCTGCCGCCGCCCCACCCGCTGCTTCGTCGATGTCGCCGCACACGACGTGGGCGCCTTCCGACGCAAGACGGCGTGCGGTGGCAAGGCCGATTCCACTGCCGGCCCCGTGATGACGGCGGTGCGGCCGACCAGTCGGCGGCAGATGTTTCCGATGTCGGTGGTCATACTGTTTCAGGCCTCCGTGCCGATGAAGACGTTCTTGGTTTCGGTGAATGCCGTGAGTGCGTCGGGGCCCAGCTCGCGGCCGAGGCCGGACTGCCCGTACCCGCCGAACGGGGTCCAGTAACGGACCGCGGAGTGGGAGTTGACGGACAGGTTCCCGGCCCGCACCGCCTGGGACACACGCAGGGCCCGGCCCACGTCGCGAGTCCAGATCGAGCCGGCGAGACCGTACTGGGTGGCGTTGGCCAGTCGGACGGCATCCGCTTCGTCCTCGAACGGCAGCACGACGGCAACCGGTCCGAAGACCTCTTCGGTGGCCACCGGCGAGTCCGGGCGGGCATCGGTCAGGACGGTCGGCGGGAACCAGAAGCCGGGGCCGGAGGGTGCGCTGCCCGGATTCCGCCCGTGCCCTCGGGGACGTACGAGCGGACCCGGTCCAGCTGAGCCCGGGAGATCAGCGGGCCCATCTGTGTCGCGTCCTGGGACGGGTCCCCGACGACGACCGACGCGACGGCGGGTTCGAGGAGTTCCAGGAAGCGGTCGTACGCGGACCGCTGGACGAGAATGCGGGTGCGGGCGCAGCAGTCCTGGCCGGCGTTGTCCAGGAACGACATGGGCGCGGCAGCCGCGGCGGCCTCGATGTCCGCGTCGGCGAAGACGATATTAGGGCTCTTGCCGCCGAGTTCGAGGGTCAGCCGCTTCACCCTGTCGGCACATTTCGCCATGATCCGCTTGCCGACCCGAGTGGATCCGGTGAAGACGATCTTGGCGACGTCAGGGTGTTCGACCAGGGCGTTGCCCGCCACTTCCCCGCGCCCGGAAGTACCTGGAAGAGATGCTCCGGAAGGCCTGCTTCCAGGGCGAGCCCGGCCAGCCGTACAGCGGTGAGCGGGGTGGTCTCCGCCGGCTTCAGTAGCACGGCGTTGCCTGCGGCCAGGGCCGGCGCCGTGCCCCAGGCCGCGATCGGCATCGGAAAGTTCCACGGGCGATGACCCCACGACGCCGAGCGGTTCGAGAAAAGTGAGGTCGATCCCGCCCGGGACCGGAATCTGCCGGCCGCCCAGCCGTTCCACTCCCCTGCGGCATAGTCGAGCAGGTCGCGGACGTTCCCGCCTCCCAGCGGGCGTTGGCCAGGGTGTGGCCGGCCTCTTCGACCTCCATCCGGGCCAGCTGCTCGCGGTGCTCGTCGACGAGCACCGCGAAACGGCGCAGCAGACGGGCACGGTCCGCCGGGGCCAGAGCCGTCCACCTGCGCTGGCTGCCGCGGCCCTTGTGACGGCGGCGCCGACCTCGGCGACGGTGGTGGCGGCAACGGTGGCTACGCACTCTCCGGTCGCCGGATTCAGTACGTGGTGGCTGGGGTCACGGAGTTCCTCACAGGCGTTCGAAGGAGCGGCGGAGCTCCCAGTCGGTCACTGCGGCGTCGAAGGCCTCGACTTCGACGCGTGCCATGTTGCGGTAGTGCGCGACGACCTCGTCGCCGAAGGCCTTCCTGGCCACATCGCTCTGCTCCCAGAGCCCGGCGGCTTCCCGAAGTGTGGTGGGTACCTGGTCGTAGCCTGCGCTGTAGGCGTTGCCCTCGCACGCGGCAGGCAGCTCCAGCTCGTTCTCGATGCCATGCAGACCGGCGGCGACGAGGCCTGCCACGGCGAGGTACGGGTTGACGTCTCCACCCGGCAGCCGGTTCTCGAACCGCATGGAACGGCCGTAACCGACGACGCGCAGCGAGCAGGTCCGGTTGTCGTGGCCCCAGGCGACGGCGGTCGGCGCGAAGGAGCCGGACTGGAAGCGCTTGTAGGAGTTGATGTTCGGCGCGTACAGCAGTGAGAACTCCCGCAGGGCGGCGAGCTGCCCGCCAGGAACTGCCGCATCACCTGTGACATCGAGCCTCCCTCCCCGCCATGGCATTGCGGCCGTCGGCATCCTGGAGGGAGAGATGGATGTGGCAGGAGTTGCCCTCGCGCTCGTTGAACTTGGCCATGAACGTGAGCGCGACACCTTCCTGGGCGGCGATCTCCTTGGAGCCGGTCTTGTAGACGGCGTGCTGGTCGCAGGTGGTCAGGGCCTCGTCGTAACGGAAAACGATCTCGTGCTGGCCGGGGTTGCATTCCCCTTGGCCGACTCGACGGTCAGACCCGCCGCCGCCATCTCGTTACGGATGCGGCGCAGCAGGGCTCGATGCGGCCGGTGCCGAGAATGGAGTAGTCCACGTTGTACTGGTTGACCGGGGTGAGATCGCGGTAGTTGCGGTCCCATGCCTGCTCATAGCTGTCCTTGAAGACAATGAACTCGAGTTCCGTGCCCACATGGGCGGTGAGGCCGTGCTCCGCGAGCCGGTCCAGCTGGCGGCGCAGGATCTGCCGGGGGCGGCGACGACGGGTGATCCGTCCGCCCAGGAAAGATCGGCCATCACCATGGCCGTGCCCTCGTTCCATGGGACCCTGCGCAGGGTGTCGAGGTCGGGGTGCATGGCGAAGTCGCCGTATCCGTGATCCCACGAGGACATGGCGTATCCGTCGACGGTGTTCATGTCGGTATCGACGGCAAGCAGATAGTTGCAGCCCTCGGTGCCGTGTTCCAGCACATCGTCGAGGAAGAACGAGGCAGCGAACCGCTTGCCCTGCAGCCGTCCCTGCATGTCGGGGAAGGCGAGGACAACGGTATCGATCTCACCGCTCGCGACCAGGACACGCAGTTCCTCGGTCCCGAGCGGGGTGTTCGGTCTGCCACAGAAGGCTCCTCGTCCGGTGCTGCGCTGACGGCGACACACGAACCACCTCTGCCCGGCTACCGCGGGCGCGACACCGGTTGCGCTGCCCACGGCAGTCGCATCCGCCGGTGATCGCTATTGCGCAGCACACGGGAAGCGATAAAGGTATGCGGCATCACCATGGAAACCGTGCCGCCCTCCAGCGGCCCGGCGGAAGGACCGCGCCATGCCCGAGCCTCTCATCGGCGTCACCACCTATCTGGAGCACGCGGCCCGCTGGGGTCTGGGAGCTGCCCGCCGCGCTGCTCCTTCCGCCTATCCACAGCTGGTCCAGCGGGCCGGCGGCCTTGCCGTGCTGCTGCCGCCGGACGCCACGGAGCGTGCGGCCGCGACCGTGGCCCGACTGGACGGCCTGGTGATCGCGGGCGGCGCGGATGTCGAGCCTGGGCTGTACGGCGCCGAGCGCGACTTCCGGACCGGGCCGCCGGCCCACGAGCGTGACGCCTGGGAGCCGGCCCTGCTCCACGCCGCGCTGGAATCCGGCGTACCGGTGCTCGGTATCTGCCGTGGTATGCAGCTGCTCAATGTGGTGCTGGGCGGCACTCTGATCCAGCACCTCGACGGCCACACCGGGCCGTTCGGCAGGAAGGGGTCCTCGGCGAGCACCCCGTGACACCGGTCGCGGGGACGTTGTACGCATCGCTCGTGGCCGAGGAATCCCTGGTGCCCACCTACCACCACCAGGCCGTGGACCGCCTTGCCCCGGGCCTTGTCGCTTCGGCGCACGCGGCGGACGGCACGGTCGAGGCGGTCGAGCTCCCGGGACGGGTGGGTGCTCGGGGTCCAGTGGCATCCGGAGATGAGCGACGACCTGCGGATCATGCGGGCGCTGGTGGCGGTGGCGCGGGAAGCCGGTCCGGGGCGTGGGGCTTTGTCCTCACACGCCGGGCAGGCTTGAGTTCGCTGCCCCTGTTCCGGGGTGCGGGGTTCCGTCCTCAATCTCCCCAGACTTCGTCCGGGGGACCCCAACGGGCTTGGTTTTGGCCCCTGGGCCGGGGCGCCGGTGGTGGGTGGCCCGGGGCCCTCCGGAGTGTCTCCTCGGACGACGAACGTGCGGGGTGCACGCGGTTGACCCCGTAAGCCGTTCGTCGTCCTGCGGGGACCCTCCTGCACGCCCCGGACCGGCCGTCCCGTATCCATCCGCTCCACCGGCCCGCAGGTCACGGCGAGACGTGGGGTGGGGCCGTGCAGGAGAGTCCCCGCAGGGAATGGCGTACGTGAGGGTCCCCGCGTGTCCGGGTGAACACGCCAGTCCCGAGGAGACGCTCCGGAGGGCCCCGCCCAACCACCCACCGGCAACCACCGCCCCGCACAGAGCCCGCAGGCTACGCCTCGCCCGCCGTCAAGGAGAGCAGGTCACGGGCCGGCCCGTGGGGCGGTGGCCCGAGGGCCATACGGCGCGCAGTTGCCGCCGCAGCCGTACGCCCGCGATAGGTATCTTGACCAGCCGGCGGGCCGACAGCTCCTCGCCGAGGGCCAGCTCGCTGAGCACGCACGGACCTGCCCGCTCTCTGCCGCCCCTTTACCGCGGTCGTCGACGAGAGCTCGAGCAGCGGCCGCGCGAGTCCGCCGTGGACCGCGAGTGCCGCGTCCAGCACCTGCCGGGTGCCCGAGCCGTGCTCGCGCAGGATCAGCTGGGTCGCGGCCAGCTCGCTCGGCGTCAGCGGCGTGCGGCGGCGGGCCCACGAGTGGGAGGGGCGACGACGACGACAAGACGGTCGTGCGCGATGACCGTGCCGTCGAGCCCTTCCGGCACTGACAGACCTTCGACGAATCCGAGATCCGCCTCACCGGTGAGCAGCCGCACCCCGACGGCAGCCGAGTTGCCCGCCAGCAACGACACGGCGGTGCCCGGCCTCGCGGCGCGCAACGCGATCAGCCATCCCGGCAACAGGTACTCGGCGATGGTCATGCTCGCCGCGACCCGCAGCCTGGAGTCGCGCCGGTCCCGCAACGCCTGCGCCCCGCGTCGAACGCCTCGGCGGCCTCGACGACCCTGCGGGCCCAGTCGGTGACCAGGGCCCCGCGTCGGTCAGCCGTGAGCCACGCGGCGAACGGTCCAGGAGTGCGACACCGAGCTGCCGTTCCATGGACCGGATGCGGCTGGAGGCGGCGGGCTGGGTGATGCCGACATCGCGCGCGGCGCGCCCAGACTGCCGTGCCGGGCAACGGCCAGCAGCAGGACCATCGCCCCAGGTCGGGAACCCGGTGGGAAAGGGAATGTGGCAGGGGCGCATCATCGTCGCTGGGCATAAAACCAGCTTATGACCTCATAGGCAGGGACTCTCTGGTGGGCACCGGGCGTCCCAGGAGAATCGTGGCATGGCCATCTTTCCCCAGACGCAGACCCACCCCGGCCCCGCCTCGACTCCCCGGCGAGCTCCGGCTGCCATCCCTGCGGCACATCGGCCCCAACTGGTACGCGACCGTCATGGGCACCGCGATCGTGGCCACCGCCGGCGTGGCGCTGCCTGTGCACATCCCGGGGCTGAGGGAGCTCTGCACCGTGGTGTGGGCGCTCTCCGCCGTGCTGCTCGTCGTGGTGCTGGCGGCCCGTGTCGGCCACTGGATCCTCCACCGCGAACAGGCCCGCGCCCATCTGCTGGACCCGGCCGTCGCCCCGTTCTACGGCTGTCTCTCCATGGCACTGCTCGCGGTGGGCGCGGCCACGATGGTGACCGGCCAGGGCGTCATCGGGCATCCGGCCGCGGTCGCCGTGGATGCGGTGCTGTTCGTGCTGGGTACGGTCACGGGGCTGGCCGCCGCAGTGGCGGTCCCGTATCTGATGGTCGTACGGCATCAGCTGGAGCCCGGCTCCGCCTCACCCGTCTGGCTGCTTCCCCTGGTGGCCCCGATGGTCTCGGCGGCGGTCGGACCGCTGCTGGTGCCGGAGCTGCCCCGGGGCAGTGGCGCGAGACGTTGCTGCTGGGGTGTTACGCGATGTTCGGGCTGTCACTGCTGGCGACGCTGGTGGTCCTTCCGCTGGTCTTCGCCCGGCTGGTGCACCACGGCCCGCTGCCGCTCGCGCTGACGCCGGCGCTGTTCCTGGTGCTGGGCCCGCTCGGCCAGTCGACGACGGCGGTCAATCAGCTGGCCGATGTCGCGCCGGATGCGATCGGAGCCCGCACGCCTCCGCTTTCGGTTCGCTGGCCGTGCTGTACGGGGTGCCGGTGATGGGCTTCGCACTGCTGTGGCTGGCGCTGGCAGTGGCCCTGGCGGTGCGGGCGGCCCGGGGCGGGATGCGGTTCACGATGACATGGTGGGGTTCACCTTCCCCGTCGGTACGTGTGTCACCGGCGCCGCCGGCTGGCCAGGCACACCGGGCTGACCGCGTTCACCTGGCTGGCCGTCGGGCTCTACGTTCTCCTGGTGGCCGCCTGGGCGGTGGCGGGTACCAGCACCTTGCGCGGACTGGTCAGCGGAGCGCTGCTCGCAGGGCCGCAGCCGCTGCGGTCAGCGACGGTCCCGTACCACGTGAGGTGACGTCCGTCGACGAGTACGGCACGCAGCGCAGGAAGGCGTCCGGCCCGTTGCCCGCCGTGAAGCGGCAGGGCTCGTCGGGCAGCACCACCAGCTCGGCGCCGGCCCTCGTTCAGCTCGTCCACGGATGCAGGGAAAGCGCTCCGGGTGGCCTGCACGCCGAGGCGGTCCAACACGTCACCGGCGAAAGTGTCGCGTCCTTCGTACCGCCGATACGGGCAGCTGTGCGGGGTGCTGTGCGGGTGCGTGCACCAGTCGCGGACGCCCACCAGCAGACCGGGGCGGTGACGGCGATGGCCTCGGTGAGCGACGGGGCGAGGGAGACGACACGCACGGCGGGCACACTCTTCAGCGGCGGGAGTCGTAGGTGGCGTCGATGTGCTCGGCGACCGAGACGACCAGCAGCCTGGTACCGGGGCCTGTCGCGCGCCACCGGTGGCGGACGCCACCGGACAGGAAGAGCGTGTCGCCACGGTCCAGACGGTAGGCCTGCCCCTCCGCCTCGACTTCGACGGAGCCCTCCACGACGTACATCACTTCGTCGTTGCGGTGCTGGAACTCGCGCCCGAGGTCCTGTTCGCCGATGAACTCCAGAGCACTGAGCTGATGACGGCCGCGCACCAGTCTGCGTACGCCGTCGTCACCCGCCCGCACCAGATCGACGGCGCGCGCCGAGTCCGCGGCTGCCCGCAGTCGGTCCGTGGTGGTCTCCAGCGCCTCGGCCACCCGGTCCAGGGACCGGGCGCTGGGCCGGGCCCGCTCGTTCTCGATCTGGCTGAGGAACGGTACGGAAAGGCCGCTGCGGCCTGCCACCGCGGCCAGTGTGAGCCCGAGTGTTCTGCGCCGTCGGCGGACCGCGGCACCCACTCGAAGCGCTTCCTTGTCGTCCATGTCCGGCTCCCTCCCGGATCGCCATCCTCCCGGTTGCCAGCACCCTACGCATGTCGATTGCGGGATGGAGCCGAAGTGACGGGACGAGAACCTTCCGGGCTCTCTCCACAAGCCTGAAGGGGACGGCTCCGGTGCGCTACCGGGGCCGTCCCTTCGGGATCCAGAGGTGGTGCGATCAGCTGCCGACGGGCGCCAGCTTGTCGATCACGTCCGGGTTGGCATCCATCCAGCGGCGGGCGGATTCCTTCTCCTCACCCGCGGCCCCTTCTGGATCTCCACCTCGAGCGAGGCCAGCTGTGGCTCGCTGAGCTTGAAGTCCTTCAGCCAGTCGGTGAACTCCGGGAAGTCCTTGGCGAAGTCCTTCTTGGCGACGGTGTGGATCTGCTCGCCCTTGCCCCAGGCACCCTTGGGGTCCTTGAGCTTCTTCAGGTCGTGCGCGCCATAGGCCCAGTGCGGCGACCACAGGGTCACCACGACGGGCTCCTTCTTCTTGATCGAGGCGTTGAGCTCAGCCAGCATCGAGGAGGTGCTGGAGGAGACGACCTTGTACTCGCCCTCCAGGCCGTATTCCTTGAGCACCTGCTTGTTCAGGGTGCCCATCATCCCGGCACTCGCCTCAATGCCGATGATCTTGCCGTCGAACTTCTTGCCCTGACCCTTGAGGTCCTCGAGCGAGTCGATGCCCTTGACGTACGAAGGGACGGTCAGCTCCAGCGACGTCGGCCCGTACCAGGAACCGAGATCGGTGAGGTTGTCCTTGTATTTGTCCCAGTACTCCTTGTGCGTCGTCGGCAGCCAGGAGTCGAACTGGACGTCGAGCTGCCCTGCGCGAGGCCGGTGTACAGCGGGCCCGGGTCGAGCTGCTTGATCGTGGTCTTGTAGCCGCGGTCCTCAAGCATGTTCTGCCACAGGTAGGTGCTGGCGATGGCCTCGTCCCACGGGAAGTACCCCATGTTGACGGTCTTGCCCGCGTCCTTGCCCTGCTTCGAGGTGCCCGTACCACCGGGGACCGGTGCCAGCTTGTCGACGAGGCCGGGGTTCTTCTTCAGCCAGCTGCGTACGCCGTCCTGCTCGTTGCCCTGGCCCGCTTCCTGGATCTCGTTCTCCAGGCTGGTGAGCTGCTCCTCGGTGAGCTTGAACTTCTTCAGCCAGTCGGAGACCACCGGGGACTTCTTGGCGAAACCCTTGTGGGCGACGGTGTGGACTTCCTCGCCCTTGCCCCAGGCACCCTTGGGGTCCTTCAGCTTCTTCAGGTCGTGCGCGCCATAGGCCCAGTGCGGCGACCACAGGGTCACCACGACGGGCTCCTTCTTCTTGATCGAGGCGTTGAGCTCAGCCAGCATCGAGGAGGTGCTGGAGGAGACGACCTTGTACTCGCCCTCCAGACCGTATTCCTTGAGCACCTGCTTGTTCAGGGTGCCCATCATCCCGGCACTCGCCTCAATGCCGATGATCTTGCCGTCGAACTTCTTGCCCTGACCCTTGAGGTCCTCGAGCGAGTCGATGCCCTTGACGTACGAAGGGACGGTCAGCTCCAGCGACGTCGGCCCGTACCAGGAACCGAGATCGTCCAGCTGCTTGCTGTACTTGTCCCAGTAGTCCTTGTGCGTCGTCGGCAGCCAGGAGTCCGTCTGGAAGTCGATGTCACCGCGGGCGACGCCGGAGTAGAGCGGACCGGCGTCGAGCTGGGTGACGCCCGTGGTGAAGCCTCGCTGCTCCAGGAGCTCCTTCCAGAGGAAGGTGGAGGCGATGCCCTCGTCCCAGGGGATGTAGCCCAGATTGATCTTCTGGCCCTTGCCGACGTCCGAACTGTCTGCCTGGTTGCTCTTGGCATCGTCGCCGGTGCCTGCGATGTTGAGTCCGCCGGCGACGAGCGCGAGGACGACCACGCCGACCATCGCGACCGCGGTACCGGGCTTGTAGTGCGTGAACTTCAGACGCCGCGCGCTGGCTGCGACCTTGGCCGCGGCCCGGCGGCCGAGCGGGGAGACCCGCTCGTTGAGCGCTCCGGTCATCCGGTCCAGGTACATGGCGAGAATGACGACCGCGATGCCGCTCTCGGCGGCGAGACCGACCTGGAGCTGGGTGATACCGGAGTAGACCTTCTCGCCGAGACCACCGGCACCTGCCATACCACCGATGACCACCATCGACAGCGCCAGCATGATGATCTGGTTGATACCGGCCATGATCGTCGGCAGGGCGAGCGGCAGCTGCACCCGGGTCAGCGTGTCCTTGGGGACGTGCCGAACGCCTCGGCGGCCTCGACCAGTTCGCTGTCGACCTGGCGGATACCGAGTTCGGTCATCCGTACGCCGGGCGGCATGGCGAAGACGATGGTGGCGATGACACCGGGGTGACACCGATACCGAAGAACATGACGCCGGGGATCAGGTAGACGAAGGCGGGCATCGTCTGCATGACGTCGAGCACCGGCCGCAGCGTGGCGCTCACCTTGTTGTTGCGCGCCGCCCAGATACCCATGGGCACCGCGACCACGACCGTGATGACGGCGGCCACGACGACCAGCGACAGTGTCGACATCGCCTCGTCCCAGAGGGACAGGGAGTCGATGAGCGCGAAGCCTACGAAGGTGAAGACAGCCGGCAGCAGACCGCGCAGCCAGAACGCGACGACGGCGAAGATGCCGGCCATCAGCAGCGCCTCACCACCACCGAGCACCGCGTTGACGCCGTCGTAGGCACCCTCGAGCACCGAGCTGATGACGTCGAAGATCCAGTTGAGGTTGGACTGGAGCCATTCGACGGCGCTCTCGACCCACTCCCGAAGGAGAACCTAGGCACCGGCGTTCACCTTCTTGACCTCACGCTGAACCGGCAGGGTCTTGTCGACCTGCGGCTCCTCGCCCAGCGCGGCGAGCAGACGGTTGCGCGGCACAACACCGATGACACCGCCGTCCTCGTCGGTGACGGCGACCGCGACCCCGCTGGTGGAACAGGGGTGAAGAGCTCGGCGATCGGCGTGTCGGCGGATACCGTGGCGGGCGCGTCGGCCAGCAAGTCCTTGTCGGAGCGGCCCTTCTCGGGCTGCTCCATGATCGAACCGGCGGTGAGCACGCGGGACCGGTCGACATCCTGGATGAACGACGCGACATAGTCGTTCGCCGGACGGACCAGAATGTCCTCGGCGGTGCCCTGCTGGACTATCTCCCCGTCCCGCATGACCGCGATCCGGTCACCGAGGCGCATGGCCTCGTTCAGGTCGTGGGTGATGAAGACGATGGTCTTCTTCAGCCGCTTCTGCAGTTCGAGGAGCTGATCCTGCATATCGCGGCGGATCAGCGGGTCCAGGGCACTGAAGGACTCGTCCATCAGCAGCAGGTCGGCGTCGGTCGCGAGTGCGCGGGCCAGGCCGACACGCTGCTGCATGCCGCCGGAGAGCTCGTCGGGCCAGGACTTCTCCCAGCCTGCGAGACCGGTCATCTCCAGAGCTTCCGCGGCACGCTCCTCCCGCGCCACACGCGGCACACCCTGGACCTCCAGGCCGTACGCGGCGTTTTCCAGAACGCTCCGGTGGGGAAGAGCGCGAAGTGCTGGAACACCATACTGATCCTGGTGGACCGGACAGCGCGCAGCTCGCGGGGCTCAGGGCCGTCAGGTCCTGGCCGTCGAACAGCACACGTCCCGCCGTCGGATCCAGCAGCCCGTTGAGCATTCGAATCAATGTGGACTTTCCCGATCCGGAAAGTCCCATCACGACGAAAATCTGCCCCGGTTCCACGGTGAACGAGGCATCGATCACCGCTGCGGTCGTTCCGTCGGCGCGCAGCTCGTCTCGGTCGGTGCCGTTCTCGAGCTTCTGCACGGCTTGATCGGGTCGTCTGCCGAACACCTTGTACAAGTGCTCAGCTTGCAGCCTTGACACATACACCTCACGCGTTGAACCGAGAACGGTCTGCCACCCTCCGGCAGACCGTGGAGCGGTGCGGATTCGGTCCGCAAGGCACGTGCACTGGTTGAAAACTGGACGTGGTCCGCTCCGATGTCGCGCCTGCCCGCACTTACGTACGTCAAACACTTGTGTGAGGCAGCTCACTTTAGAAGGGGTCGCGGCGGGAACTATGGGCGTCGGCAGCGGCCGCTGTCAGTGGCGTGCGGCATCATCGGGGTGTGACGCGACGCCTGATGCTCCTCGACACCGCTTCCCTCTACTTCCGCGCCTACTTCGGCGTCCCGGACTCGGTGCGCGCACCGGACGGCACACCGGTCAACGCCGTGCGCGGGCTGCTCGACTTCATCGCCAGGCTGGTACAGGACCATCGCCCCGATGATCTGGTCGCCTGCATGGACGCGGACTGGCGGCCGCACTGGCGGGTCGAGCTGATCCCCACATACAAGGCACACCGAGTGGCGGTGGAGACGGCCGAGGGGCTGGCGGACGAGGAGGACACCCTGACACGCTGACCCCACAGGTCCCCATCATCGAGGACGTGCTGGACGCCCTGGGCATCGCCAGGGTCGGCGTCGCCCGTACGAGGCGGACGATGTGATCGGCACGCTCGCCGGCCGGGCGAGCGGCCCCGTAGACATTGTCACCGGCGACCGGGACCTCTACCAGCTGGTCGACGACGCCCGTCAGGTGCGGGTGCTCTACCCGCTGAAGGGAGTCGGAACCCTGCAGCTGACCGACGAGGCATGGCTGCGCGATAAGTACGGAGTGGACGGGCCGGGCTACGTCGACCTGGCACTGCTGCGCGGCGATCCGAGCGACGGCCTGCCCGGAGTGCCCGGCATCGGAGAGAAGACCGCGGCGAAGCTGCTGGACGCCTTCGGCGACCTGGCGGGAATCATGGCCGCGGTCGACGACCCGGCGGCCCGGCTGACACCGTCGCAGCGCAAGCGGCTGGACGAGGCCAGGGACTATGTGGCCGTCGCACCGAAGGTGGTGCGGGTCGCCGGCGACGTACCACTGCCCGAGTTCGACGCCACCCTGCCCCGCGAACCGCGAGACCCGGCCGCCCTCGAAGCTCTCGCCGCACAGTGGGGCCTCGGGAGCGCGCTGCAGCGCCTGCTCTCCACCCTCCAGGCATGAGGTGCTAACTTAGGCTTACCTAAGTACGACACCTCGTGTTTGTCCAGAGCAGGGAGAACCTCGTGGCAGAGCGGCCCGCACGCCAGGCACCCAGGGCACAGGGCGCCCAGGTCGTGCGCACCGAGCAGATCACCCGCACATGGTGCGTGTGGTCCTCGGCGGCGACGGCTTGGCCGACTTCACACTTTCCGGATTCACCGACCACTACGTCAAGCTGTGTTTCGCGCCCGAAGGCGCTGACTACGCACACCCATTCGACATGGCCACGATCCGCGAGCAGTACCCGCGCGAGCTATGGCCCACCACCCGCACTTATACGGTCCGCTCCTGGGACCCCACCACCCGTGAGCTGGCGATCGACTTCGTGGTCCACGGCGACGAGGGTCTCGCAGGGCCCTGGGCCGGCCGCGCACGCCCCGGTGACCAGGTGACGTTCCTGGGCCCCGGCGGCGGGTACGGACCGCAGGCCTCCGCCGACTGGCACCTGCTGGTGGGCGACGAGAGCGCCCTGCCGGCCATCGCCGCGGCTCTGGAGCAGATGCCCTCGGACGCGCTGGTGCACGCCTTCATCGAGGTATCGGACGCCTCGGAGGAGCAGAAGATCGTGACGCCGGACGGAGTGGCGGTGACCTGGCTGCACCGCGGCGAGCGCCCTTCGGCGAGACCCTCACCGCCGCGGTCAAGGCGCTGGACTTCCCGAGGGCGAGGTCCAGGCGTTCATCCACGGCGAAGCGGGCTTCGTGAAGGAGATCCGCCGCCACCTCCGGCTGGACCGAGGGATTCCGCTCAGCCGGCTCTCGATTTCCGGCTACTGGCGGCTCGGCCAGAACGATGACACCTGGCGCGCCGTCAAGCGCGAGTGGAACGAGCAGGTGGAGCGGGAGCAGGAAGGCGCCACCGAGGAGCAGCCCCGCTGACTCCTGACGGCACTGCGTGAGACCCGAGGCCCGGTCGCCGCCCTGGACGGCGACCGGGCCTCACGCATATCCACAGAAGCCGCCCAATCCGCGAGCAGACCCGAGAGCCGCCGAGCTGGTCGCGATGTACCGAGCACAGGCAGGCGCGCGAGTATCTGGCCCGCCGGCCAATCCGTACGGCCACCGGCTCCGAATCACCTCAGGAAACCGATGCGTACCCGGGAGGAACGTCCGCGTGAAAGAAGCCGTACACATCAGCGGGGCAACCTCGCCCGGACCTGATCTGCAGGAGCTGCTCGTCGAGGTCGCCCGGGGACCAGGAAGCCTTCACTCGGGTGTACGACCTGGTCAGCGGGCCGGTCCTGGGTCTGGTACGCAGCGTGCTCCGCGATCCCGCACAGTCCGAAGAGGTGGCCCAGGAGGTACTTGTCGAGGTGTGGCGCACCGCGCCCCGCTTCCAGCCGGCCCGCGGCAGCGGCATGAACTGGGTACTCACCCTGGCCCATCACCGGGCGGTGGACCGGGTCCGCTCGGCCGAGTCATCCGCGGCGCGGGAGCACAAGGCCGCACTGCTCGACCGCACCCCCGACTTCGACGAAGTGTCCGAACAGGTCGAGACCCGGCTCGAACGGGAACAGGTCCGGCGCTGCCTGCGCACCCTCTCCGAGCTCCAGCGGCAGTCGGTGACCCTGGCCTACTACCGGGGCTGACCTATCGCGAGGTGGGAGAGCTGCTCTCGGTACCACTGGGAACCATCAAGACACGGATGCGCGACGGGCTGATCCGGCTGCGCGACTGCCTGGGGTGAACGGATGAGCACGGCCGATCTGCACACGCTGACCGGGGCGTACGCCTTGCACGCACTGCCGGACGATGAACGCCGTGCGTTCGAACGGCATCTCGCCGCCTGCGAGGCCTGCACCCAGGAGGTGCACGAGCTGTCCGCCACCGCCGCCCGGCTCGGGCTCGCGGTGTCCGCCACGGCCCCGCCAAGCTGCGGGACCGGGTCCTGCACGAGATCACGACCGTACGGCAGGAGCCCCTGCCCACGACAGTTCCACCCTCACAACCGCAGCGACCGGCCGGGTCGGCCGCTGGTCCAGCTACGCGCTCGCCGCCTGCATCACGGCCGTCGCCGCGTTCGGCGGCGTCGCCGTGTGGCAGAACCAGGTCGCACAGGATGCGCGGCAGGAGGCGGACCGGGCACAGCAGCAGAACGAACAGCTGACCCGAGTGCTCGCGGCGCCGGATGCCGGCAGCAGTTCGGGAGCACTGAAGGGCGGCGCCCGGGGCACGGTCGTCGTCTCGCACAGCGAGAACCGGGCGGTGTTCCTCAGCTCCGGCCTGGCACAGCCGAGCGGAGGCAAGGTGTATCAGCTGTGGTTCAACGACGACGGAACCATGCGGTCCGCGGGTCTGATGAATCCCTCGACAGCGAACGGCGCGCTGGTCATGGACGGGCCCGTGGACGGGGCATCCGGCATGGGCATCACCGTCGAACCCGCCGGAGGATCCGCTCAGCCGACATCGCAGCCGCTCGCCCTGATGGACTTCCCCACCCCTGACGACACAGCAGGAGAGCAGTCGGTTCGACGAAATCGCAGGATCAAAGCACCCTGAACCTGCACATAAGGGACAGATAAGAGCACACTGGTCGGGAGAGACGATGACCGCAGGTTCCTGCCGCGGTCGCTCTTGTAGGCGAAGGAGACGATCTCATGAGCAACCTCTCCCACACCGGCAGTGACATCACCGGTCACCCCGATGCCACCGAAATGCGGGCGCGCCACGATCGCGTGGCCGGTGGCGGCCGCAGCCGCAGCCGCAGCACGGCCCTCGCAGACGCACCCGTGTTTCTCCTCGGCCTGTACTGCGCTGTCTCGCCGTGGGTGCTCCACTTCACGGCGAACCAGCCCTCCCTGGTGACGCACAACCTCGTCATCGGCCTCGCGATAGCGGTGCTGGCTCTCTGCTTCACCGCCATGCCGGAGCGAATGACCGGAATGAGCCTGGCCATCTGCGCTCTCGGCGGCTGGCTGATCGCGTCGACCTGGATCGTGGGCCAGAGCCCTGACACCGGTGTCATGCTCAACAACGTCATCGTCGGAGCGTTGGCGATCGTGCTGGGGCAGCCTGCGCGGGAGTCGCGGTGAAGAACAAGAAGGCCTGAGAAGGGATCCCATAGCCGAGTGGCCACAGGCACGGACAACCTGCCTGCGGCCACTCAGCTGCTCATCCACTCAGCGGGATCACCCCACGGAGCTGTAGGCGACCACGCCCCGCAGTACGCCATCAACGGCCTTGCGCGCGTTCTTCGCCACGGTGCCGCTGTCCGCGGCGCGGCCGCGGCGATCTGTCCCAGTACGTCGATGACCTGCTTGCACCACCTTACGAAGTCCCCGCAGGCATCTCCACCTCGCGCAGCACCTCGTCCAACGTGCGCCCCGAGGCCCACATATAGACCGCCCAGGCGAAGCCGAGGTCGGGTTCGCGCTGGCCGACCCCTTCCGTCTGACTGATCTTGAAGTCCTCCTCCAGGGCGTCCAGACGTCCCCAGATACGGACCATCTCCCCATGGCGGCCTTGGCGGGGCCGGACGGCAGCTTGGCGCCACCGCGTCGTCGGCCTGCCGCGACTCGAACACCAACGCCGAGACACAGGCCGCGAGCTCGGCCGGGTTGAGGCCCTCCCAGACGCCCTCCCGCAGGCACTCGCTCGCCAGCAGGTCCAGCTCGCCGTAGAGCCGTGCCAGGCGCCGGCCGTTGTCGGTGACCTCGTTGCCCCGGAGGTAGTCGAGCTCGGTGAGCAGCGCGACGATCCGGTCGAAGGTCCGGGCGATCGTGTTCGTCCGTCCCTCGATGCGGTTCTCCAGCTGCCTGGTGTCGCGCTCCAGCCGGTGGTACCTCTCGGCCCACCGCGCGTGGTCCTCACGCTCGTCACAGCCATGGCAGGGATGCGCCCGCAGCGCCGTACGCAGCCGGGCGATCTCCCGGTCGTCGGCTGCGGCGGCCCGCTCCTGCGGTGCCGCCCCGGATCGATGTGCCCGCCTTGCTCCGCAGCGCGGAGGCCAGGTCGCGGCGCGACTGCGGTGAGCGCGGGTTGAACGACTTGGGTACGCGCATCCGCTCCAGCGCCTCGACCGGCACCGGGAAATCGATCGAGGCGAGTCGCTTGACCTGCCGCTCCGCGGTCAGCACCAGGGGCGCGGCCCCTCGTGGTATTCGAGGCCGCGGTGCCCATTGGCCCTCCCGCGGACAGCCCCGGGTCCAGGACCAGGGCGAGACCGGCGAACTTGCCGGTCGGAACGTGGATGACGTCACCGGGCTTCAGCTTCTCCAGCGACGACGCGGCGGCGGCCCGCCGCTGCGCCGCCCCTGCTTGGCGAGCTCCGTCTCGCGGTCCTTGAGGTCGCGGCGCAGTCGCGCGTACTCCTCGAAGTCGCCGAGATGGCAGGTCATGCCCTCGCGGTAGCCCTCCAGGCCCTCCTCGTTCTTCTGGACCTGCCGGGAGATCCCGACGACGGACCGGTCGGCCTGGAACTGCGCGAAGGACGTTTCCAGCAGCTCGCGCGAACGGTGCCGTCCGAACTGCTGGACAAGATTCACGGCCATGTTGTACGAGGGCTTGAAGCTGGAGCGGAGCGGATAGGTACGGGTGCCCGCGAGCCCCGCAAGCCCCGCCGGGTCCATCCCCGCTGCCACAACACCACCGCGTGACCCTCGATATCAATGCCTCGGCGCCCGGCGCGGCCGGTGAGCTGCGTGTATTCGCCGGGGTGATGTCGGCGTGCTGTTCGCCGTTCCACTTGACGAGCTTCTCCAGCACCACCGAGCGGGCAGGCATGTTGATGCCGAGCGCCAGCGTCTCCGTCGCGAAGACCGCCTTGACGAGCCCTCGGACGAACAGCTCCTCGACGACCTCCTTGAAGCTGGGCAGCATGCCGGCGTGGTGCGCGGCGAGCCCTCGCTCCAGGCCCTCCAGCCACTCGTAGTAGCCCAGGACATGAAGGTCCTCGGGCGGGATGGACGCGGTCCGCTCCTCCACGATCTCCCGTACGAGCCGGCGCTTGTCCTCGTCGTTCAGCCGCAGCCCCGCCTGCAGGCACTGCTGCACGGCGGCCTGGCAGCCGGCCCGGCTGAAGATGAACGTGATGGCGGGCAGCAGCCCTCGGAGTCCAGCCGGTCGATGACCTCGGGCCTGGACGGGTCCAGATCCGGCCGCGCTGACGCCGCTCCGCTCCCGGTCCGCCTCGCGGACCATCTTTCCGCGGCGGCGGTCGCGCGGGTTGTATCCGCTCTGGTTCTCCATCCGCGCCAGCCGCACGAGGTCGGGGCTGACCTCGCGCCGCCCGGTGCCCCGGCCGCCGTGGTCGCTCTTCTCCTCGAACAGGTCGTACATCCGGCGCCCGGCCATGACGTGCTGCCACAACGGCACGGGCCGGTGCTCGGAGACGACCACCTCGGTGTCACCGCGAACGGTGTCCAGCCAGTCGCCGAACTCCTCCGCGTTGGACACGGTCGCCGACAGCGACACCAGGGTCACCGACTCCGGAAGGTGGATGATCACCTCTTCCCAGACGGCGCCGCGGAAGCGGTCGGAGAGGTAGTGCACCTCGTCCATCACGACATAGCCGAGACCGGTCAGCGACTGCGAGCCCGCGTACAGCATGTTCCGCAGCACCTCGGTGGTCATGACGACCACCGGAGCATCGGAGTTGACGCTGTTGTCCCCGGTCAGCAGGCCGACCTTGTCCGCGCCGTAGCGCTTGACCAGATCGGCGAACTTCTGGTTGGACAGGGCCTTGATGGGCGTGGTGTAGAAGCATTTGCGGCCCTGCTGGAGCGCGAGGTGCACGGCGAACTCGCCGACGATCGTCTTGCCCGACCCGGTGGGCGCTGCGACCAGCACCCCTTGCCCGCCTCCAGCGCCTCGCAGGCGTCGATCTGGAAGGGGTCCAGTCCGAATTCGTACATCTCCCGGAAGGGCCACAGTGCCGTTGCCTGCTCGGCCGCACGGACCCGAGAAGCCTGGTATCGCTCAGCTGGTGAGAGGTCCTCTGTCATCTTGATACGAGCCTACCCGGCGCCTGTGACAGTCGGCCCGGTCTTTATTTCACTGTGCAAGAACCCGGACAGCGCCCGGCACGCAGGTGGCGGTGAGGGGAGCGCCCCAGCGGTTCACCGTCCGCGTACGCGGTGACTCCGGCCGCCGCCAGCTCGATCGAGGAGACCCGGTGCACGGTGACCTTCGGATGGCTCAGGTGTGTCCCCTTGTACACCTTCGGGAACACCTTGAGCAGGGTGGTGCGGTCGCAGTCCCCGACCACGGTCACGTCGAAGAGCCCGTCGTCCATGACCGCATCGGCACAGATCCGCATTCCACCGCCGTACGTGGACCCGTTGCCCACTGCGATCAACGTCGCCTCGATCTCCCGCACCGGGCCGCCGTCCAGCCGTATTCGGTACGGGATCGGCTCGAAGGCGGCCAGCTCGGCGAGGATCGCCAGGTCGTATTTGAAACGCCCGCCGATCCAGCGCATCCGGTTGCCGCGGTCGTTCACACGGGAGTCGAACCCGGAGGCCAGCACGGACCCGAACCATCGCCCGCCGACCCGGCCGAGGTCGATATCACGCACGGTGCCCGCCTTGAGGGCCTCGGCGGCCAGCCGTCCGGCGTTGGCCGGTTCGCGTATCGGGAGCCCGAGCGCACGGGCGAAGTCGTTGCCCGTGCCGACCGCGACCACACCGAGGGAGTCCCGGTCCCGGCGACGGCCTGCAGGGCAAGGGACATCATGCCGTCGCCGCCCACTGCGACCAGGGCCCCGGTACCGGCGTCCACGGCCTCACGGGCTCGCCGCAGAGCGTCCTCGGCGTCCTCGCCGAGGACGGTCCGTACCGAATATCCGGCGTCCCGCAACGCGGAAGCGGCCGGCTGCGCGGCACGCGCGCCCGGCCGCGTCCTGCGGTGGGATTGACGAAAGGGTGATCTCGCTGGTCACTGGGCCCCCGGGCGAAGTCTGGGAGAGGACCCTACAAGATCAGGTGATGTCGTCGTAACCGTTGAGCCGGTGAGATCGCCCACCGTCCTGGTCACCGCTGGCCTGCTCGGGAAGTGCTGCCCTCGATGAGGAGACACCCTCGACCGAATCGACGGCCTCGGGGTCAGATCGAGTTGCGAGGCCTCGTCGTCGTCGAGCTCGGCATCGGGGTTGTTGCGCTTCCTGCGCCTGTCGTTGAGCAGGGAGAAGCCGACCGCGATGAAGTACAGGATGGCAAGCGGCCCTGCGAGGAGAACCATCGACAGCGGCTCACCACCGGGAGTCGCGATCGCCGCGAAACCGGTGAGACCGACGATCATGCCCCGCCACCAGCCGAGCATCCGCTTCCCGGAGACGACACCGGTCATGTTGAGCGCGATGAGCAGCAAAGGCAGCTCGAAGGCGAGGCCGAAGACGATCACCATGCGGGTCAGCAGATCGAGGTAGTCGTCCAGCGCGATCTGGTTCTGGACGTCCTTCGGAGTGAAACCGAGCATGATCTCCGCCGTTTCCGGAAGGATCATGTAGGCCAGGAATCCACCGGCCAGGAAGAGCGGTGCGCCCACGACCGCGAAGCCGTACGCGTACCGCTTCTCACCCTGGTGCAGGCCGGGCGCCACGAAAGCCCAGAGCTGATAGAGCCAGACCGGGGCGGCCAGCAGCACACCGGACATGAGGGCGACCTTCAGGGCGTTGGTGAAAGGCCCCATCACGGTGTCGGTTTTCAGCACCGCACACGGATTCCCGTCCACCGAAATGACCACTCCGCCCTCACAGCCCACAGAGCTGAGAAGCGGGCGCAGCAGGAAGTCGTAGATCTCCTTCTGGAAGAAGGCAGCGACAACTGTCACCACGACAATGGCCAGTACGGCCTTCAGAAGCCGGTTACGCAGCTCACGCAGGTGATCGAGGAGAGGCATCCGCCCTCTTCGTCCTTCTCCTGCTTGCGGGCAGACTTGAGCAACCCACTTCCCTCGTCTCGTGCGGCAGCTGTCGGTGGAACTCGTCAGCTTGTCAGCTCTGGGTGGTGGGCTTGGGCTCAGTGACCGGACGGGAGCTGGTGACATCTCCCGGAGCGGCCTGGATGGTACGGGCGGTGGTCGACTGGGGGCCGGGTCCGCGACGGTCTCCGTCGTGGGCGCCGCGGCATCCGCCGAGTCGTCCTTCTTCATCGCCTTCGCCTCGCTCTTCAGGATGCGGGCCGACTTGCCGAGCGAGCGCGCCATGTCAGGAAGCTTCTTGGCACCGAAGAGCAACAGGATGACAGCGATGATCAGAACGATCTCGAGGGGCTTCAGATTGCCGATCATGTCCGACTTCCTTATCACTGAGGCGACTGGGGGTGGGCTCGCTACCCGTTCGACCGGACATACGTCCGACTTCGCGCTGGCAGCGATCGTAACCCGCAGGGGTAAACGCGAGGCAATGCCTGTGCATAATCCCGTCTGCGGCCCACACCTCCCTGCCTGGGCCGACCCCGAAGCGTACCCCTCGAAGAGCGGAATCAGGAGGGTGCTCCCCTGCTATCGCAAGGCCTCACCGGTGTCGGCGAGACCGGTGGCCGCTCGTTCGAGATCCTCCGCTGCACGATTGATGCGCTCCGTGGTCGCGGAGACCTGGCGGCCCAGCCGCTGAGCCTCGACGAAGACCTTGACTGCCAGCATGCCGAGTACAGCGACGCCGAAGAATCCCAGGGCGATGGCGAGCATGGGCCAGAACATGCGCAGAGCCTCGATGTTTCTCGTTGGTTCCCGCTATTGCAGGGCGGTATGGAGGCGCAGCGTCCGGACTCCCCACCGGTGAGGAGTTCGATGATGCGCTCCCCGGCGGGCTTGCGGACCGCGGAGCCGCACTCGGGGCAGGTGAAGGTGTAGAAGGTGGTGCGGCGGCTGGCACCGATAGCAAGGCGCAGTGCGCCCGCCCGAGCTCGAAGCGCTCGCGGCAGTCCGGACAGGCCGCTCTGAACCGTACGGCTGCGGGCACCGGCACAGGAACCGGCGCAGCCGACATTCCCGTTATCACAGACATACGGTCCATAGTTCCTCCGTGCTCCGGTCGTGCCCGCTCAGGCCGCGCCGTCATACGCGGCCAGCGCCTCGCGGGCCGCCAGCCGTGCGCTCTGAGCCAGTTCCTGCGGAGCCGTGATACGCCCTCACCGCCCAGGCGCAGGGCAAGCCTGCGCAGCGAAGCCGGGTCCGGCGTACGCAGCGTGATCCGCATACCGCCGTCGGGCAGTTCCTCCGCGCTGTCATGCGGGTAGTACTCGGCGACCCACCGGCCACCGGGTCCCACCTCGACCACGACCTCGGGATCCTCCGCCGCGGGCTGCACCAGGCCCTCCGACAGGTCCCGCAGTTCGAGCTCGGGCGGTGCGGACGGGGCGTCGAGCAGCCGGATCTCGGCGACCCGGTCGAGGCGGAAGGTGCGCCGCGCCTCGGAGAGCCGGCACCAGCCCTCCATATAGGTGTGGCCGACGGCGAACAGCCGGATCGGGTCCACCTCGCGCTCGGTGAGCTCGTCGCGCGCGGGCGAGTAGTAGCGCAGCCAGAGCCGGCGCCGCTCGGAGATCGCCCGGTCGACGTCGGCGAACACCCCGCCCTCCGACTCGAAAGTGACCGAGAGCCGGGAGCTCGCGGCGCCCACCTCGCCAGCCGCCGTCTCCAGTTTGCGGTCGCCCGCACCAGCGCCTGCCGGTCGCTCTCCCGCAGCCCCGGCAGGTGGCAACGGCACGGGCCGCGACTAGCAGCGCGGTCGCCTCGTCCGCGGCCAGCCGCAGCGGCTCGGCCACATCGTCCGGGTTGTGCCACCAGATCCGGTCACCATCGGTGTCGATGTCGAGCAGGTCGCCGCCGCGGAAGCTGGTCCCGCACATGGGGAGCACATCCAGGTCGGAGATCAGCTCGTCCTCGGTGATCCCGAAGGCACGGGCGACATCCTGGACGTGCGCGCCGGGGCGCTCACGCAGATACGTCACCAGGGAGAGCATCCGGCGGGTCTGGTCGATCGCGTTCGTGGCCACGAGTTACGGGTCCCCTCAGTCCTTGGCCACGGCGCGCAGCCGGTCCACCACATCGGCCCGCAGGTCCGCGGGTTCGCTCACGACGACATCCGGGCCGAATTCGACGAGCCATGCGTCCAGGCCGTGACCGTACGGAATCTCCAGCTCGTCCCACCCGTCGCCGAGCTCCCGTACCGATATCGCACGGGAGCGCAGCGGATAGCCGGACCCGGCCCGCAGCCGGATCCGGGCGGTCCGCGTCGCGGTCTCCCCTGCCCAGCTCTCGACCGTCTCGCGGACCGTGACCACATCGGGCACATCGGCCGTGAACGCCCCGCGCGGGAGCGCACCCGGCCGGAGATCCTGGACAGCCTGAAGACCCGCTCGGCACCCCGGTCACGGTCCCAGCCGGCCAGATACCAGTGGCCTCGCCAGCACTCCAGGGTCCAGGGCTCGACCTGCCGCTGCTCGGGCGGGCCGAATTGGCCTTGCGGTAGTCGAACGTGACGGGCCTGCGGTCCCGGCAGGCCAGCATCAGCGGCTCGAAGGCCGCCTCATGGACCGGGATCCGCGGTTCGAGGGCGCTGTGCACCTCGTAGGCGTCCTCGGTCTCCGGCATGCCGGCTGCCCGCAGCTTCTGCAGGGCGCCGCTGGCGGCACCGGCGAGGCGGGCCTGCTGCCAGACCTTGGCGGCGAGCCCGAGGGCCGCTGCCTCCTCCGCGTCCAGGGTGATGGGAGGCAGCCGGTTGCTGTCCCGCCGGGCGAGGTAGCCGATGTCGCCGTCCAGGTTCTCGACGGTGTCGATGACCAGGCCCAGTTCGCGCAGATCGTCCTTGTCCCGCTCGAACATCCGGTTGAAGGAGTCGTCGGAGCCCGCTTCCAGGTAGGCCTCGATGGACTCACGGAGTTCGCGCTTGCTGAGCGGGCGCCTGGTACCCAGCAGGCACAGCGCAAGGTTCATCAGCCGCTCGGCCTTGGCAATCGCCATCGACGCCCTTTCTCTACTTGCTCTACGACCGCCGACCGTACCGCTACGGGGTGTCCCGGCAAAAGCGAGGGCCCGCGCCGGACAGCGGTGAGGGCCGCGCCGTGCGGCGCGGGCCCTCACTGGTGTCACCTGCCGGATCAGACGCCGACCAGGTCGCAGACGAAGATCAGCGTCTCACCCGGCGCGATGGCGCCGCCACCCGCACCGCGGTCACCGTAGGCCAGGTGCGCGGGAATGGTCAGCTGACGACGGCCGCCGACCTTCATCCCTGGACGCCCTGGTCCCAGCCCGCGATGACCTGACCGCCACCGAGCTGGAACTGCAGCGGCGTGCCGCGGTTCCACGAAGCGTCGAACTCCTCGCCGGTGGAGAAGGCCACACCGACGTAGTGCACGGAGACGGTCTGACCCGCCTGGGCCACCGGTCCGTCGCCCTCCCAGATGTCCTTGATCTCCAGGTCGACCGGCGGCTCGCCACCCGGGAAGTCGATCTCGGGCTTCTCGATGCTCACTGAAATGCTCCTCTAAATGATGAACTGGGCAACCGGAACAGTCTTACATCTTTGTCAGGATGTCCACGGCGAAGACCAGGGTGGACTTGGCGGGGATGGTCTGCTCCGCCTTGTCACCGAACGCCTGGTCCGGCGGGACGACGAGCAGCACACGGCTGCCGACCGTCTTGCCGATCAGACCGTTCTTGAGGCCCTTGAGGGTGACATTGGCCAGTGGGAAGGTCTGGGTCTTGCCCGTTTTGTAGGTGCTGTCGAACTCCTTCCCACCCTTCCACAGCAGACCCACGTAGTTCACGACGACGCTGTCGCTCTCCTTGATCACGTCGCCCTTGGCCTCCAGGATGTAGTTGGAGACCAGCTTCTTCGGCGGGTCGCTCTTGGGGATGGTGACGCTCGGCGCCTTGCCGTCGGTCTTGGTACCGACCTTCGGCAGGTCGATGTTGTCCTGGGCGACCTCGGTGCCCTTGGCGGAGGCCGGGATCTGCGTCGCCTTCAGCACGTCGACGACGAAGACGAGGGTGGCGTTGGGCTTGATGTCGCCCTGACCCTGCTCGCCGTAGCCGAGCTCCGGCGGGATGACCAGCTGGACTCGGCTACCGACCTTCTGCCCGACCAGGCCCTTGTCCCAGCCCGGGATGACCATGGCGGCACCGAGCGTCAGATCGAACGGCTGCTTACGGTCGAAGCTGTTGTCGAACGGCTTGGTGGAGTCCCAAGCCTGCCCGAGGTAGTTGACCTGGATCGCGTCGCCGTTCTTCAGCTTCGCGCCATCGCCTTCGCTGATGACTTCGGTTTTGAGCTCCTTGGGCGGGTGCCCTCGCCCTTGGCCAGCGTGGGCTTCTCGCCGAACTTCGCTCCCGCGGTGATCGCGGGAACTCCGTTCTTGGACGATGTGGACGAAGAAGTGGAGTCGGAGGCCTTGTCGTCGTTGCCGCATGCCGCCGTTGACAGCAGCAGAAGGGGACGACGAGAAGGCCGGCAATTCGGCGCACTGGTTCCTCAGATCTCAGACGGCACAGTAGGTGATTCCCCGACACTCTAGGCCGAGCGAAGGGCCCCGTACGAGGAACGTACGGGGCCCGGACGACATCGGTACCGGTGCGTATCCTGCACCGGCTCACATACCCGCGATCAGCTTCTCCACCCGCTCGTCAACGGAACGGAACGGGTCCTTGCACAACACGGTGCGCTGCGCCTGGTCGTTGAGCTTGAGATGGACCCAGTCGACGGTGAAGTCCCGCCGCTGCTCCTGGGCCCTGCGGATGAAGTCCCCGCGCAGCTTCGCCCTGGTCGTCTGCGGGGGCACCGACTTGCCCTCGAAGATCTTCAGGTCGTTGCAGATACGGGCGGCCTGGCCCTTGCGCTCCAGCAGGTAGTACAGGCCGCGCCTGCGGTGGATGTCGTGGTAGGCGAGGTCTATCTGGGCGACCCTCGGATTCGACATGGTCATGTTGTGCTTGGCCCGGTACCGCTCGATCAGCTGGTACTTCATCACCCAGTCGATTTCGGTACCGATCCGGTCGAGGTCCTCGGCCTCGACGGCATCGAGCGTGCGGCCCCACAGCTCGAGCACCTGCTCGACGGTGCCGGTACGGATACCCCGGCGCTCGACGAAGTCGACGGCCTTCTCGTAGTACTCGCGCTGGATCTCTATGGCCGAGGCCTCACGGCCGCTGGCCAGGCGCACCTGCGCTGCCCCGTGATGTCGTGGCTGACCTCGCGGATGGCCCGGATCGGGTTCTCCAGAGTCAGGTCACGCATCACCGTGCCCGCCTCGATCATGCGCAGCACCAGATCGGTCGCGCCGACCTTCAGCAGCATGGTCGTCTCGGACATGTTGGAGTCGCCCACGATGACGTGGAGGCGCCGGTAGCGCTCCGCGTCGGCGTGCGGTTCGTCCCTGGTGTTGATGATCGGCCGGGAACGGGTGGTCGCTGAACTGACACCCTCCCAGATGTGCTCAGCACGCTGGCTGACGCAGTAGACCGCACCACGCGGAGTCTGCAGCACCTTGCCGGCACCACAGATCAGCTGCCGGGTGACGAGGAACGGAATGAGGATGTCCGCGAGCCGGGAGAATTCTCCGTGCCGGGCCACGAGGTAGTTCTCGTGGCACCCGTAGGAGTTTCCAGCCGAGTCGGTGTTGTTCTTGAAGAGATAGACGTCGCCCGCGATTCCCTCCTCGTGCAGGCGGCGTTCGGCGTCGACGAGCAGGCCTTCGAGAATGCGCTCGCCTGCCTTGTCGTGCGTGACCAGTTCGGTCACATTGTCGCATTCGGGGTTGCATATTCCGGATGCGATCCCACATCGAGGTAGAGGCGGGCGCCGTTCCGCAGGAAGACATTGCTGCTGCGGCCCCATGACACAACACGGCGGAAGAGGTAGCGCGCCACTTCGTCAGGTGACAGTCGGCGCTGTCCCCTGAACGTGCAAGTGACGCCGTACTCGTTCTCCAGCCCGAAAATGCGGCGGTCCATGACTGAACATTACGCCTTATGGCCTGAGCTGAAACCGGGTTCGGCCGCACCGTTTCGATCATTTTCCGATCCCGCCACAACAGCAGGCCTATGCCCGGGAGCTGCGAGGACTTTTCCGGTGGCCAGCAGAACCAGCAGCGCGGCCACCCACCGGCCCCAGCGACGGCGAAACTCCATGCCGTCCCGCCGATCTCGACGGCCGGGCCCGCCACAGCCGTTCCGGCGGCAGCGCCCACCCGAAGGTCGTGACGAGCCAGGAGAACGCCTCCGTCACCGTGCCCGCGGCGCATGCCTGTCGACCACGATGAACGAGCAGGCGATCGCCGGCGCGAGGAAGACCCGGCCACAGCGGCCAGTGCGGTCATCGCCGGGACCCCGGGCGTCAGCATCAACGGCAGGTAGCCCAGAGCCAGCAGCGCCACGATGACCCGGAGCCGCCGCTCGGCGCGCCGGCCCACTGCCGCGCCCGTACACCGCACCGCCGACCAGGGCCCCAGACCGAGCGCGGCCATCAGCCAGCCGTACACGGACTCCCGGCCGTGGTCGTCGGCGTACGCCACTCCTGCCACGGTGATCGAGCCGAGCGCGAGTCCGACGAAGAAGAAGGAGCCGAGCAGGGCCAGCAGGCCGGGCGAGCGCAGTGCCCCAGCCAGTGCGCCTCGCGGGTGCGGAGCGCCAGGCCGGGAGGGTTCGCACAGCACGACGGACAGCGCACCCAGGACCCCTATGGCGTTGATGACCAGGAGCGCCGCGGCGGGCGACCAGAGCGAGACCAGGACCGTCACGAGCAGCGGCCCCACGGTGAACATCACTTCCTGGGCCACGGCGTCCATCGCGTACGCCCTGTGCACCCGGTCCTCACCCCCAGGACGGTGGGCCACAGGGCCCGCAGTCCGCCCTCCAGCGGCGGCGTGAACACACCGGCCACGATCACCGCCAGATAGGCGAGCGGCAGCACATCGAGCCCCACCAGGGCGAGCCCGGACATCCCGAGCGCGGAGAGCACGGCGGCGGGGAGCTGGACACGCGGCTGGCCGTGCAGGTCCACCGCGCGCCCCAGCAGCGGCTGCCCGACGGCTGTGGCCAGGCCGTAGGCGGCGGCGAGAGCGCCCGCCAGGGTGTAGCTGCCGCCCTGTGCACGGGTGAACAGGACGATCGCGATATGCGCGGTGCCGTTCGGCAACCGCCCACGAGGGTGCCCGCCAGCAGCCGGGCGGCATGCCGCGTCCGGAGGATGTCCAGATATCCCGCGGCCATGTCCACCCTCTCCCCGGGGCCCACACCCAGAGGTTTTACGTATAACGTTGAGGTTCATAAGTACCATGTAAGCGCCCACGAGTCCATCGCGCGGCACTTTCCCGCCCTGTACGGAGGCCCGAGTGACCAGCGCGCAGCAGCCCGCCCGGCACGGCCCACCAGCCGGGACGTGGCACGGGCCGTGGGTGTCTCACAGGCCACCGTCTCCCTCGTACTCGGCGGCAAATGGCACGGAAGGGTCTCCGCGGCCACCGCCCAGCGTGTACGGGACAGCGCTCTGGACCTCGGCTACCGGCCGAATCTCGCGGCCCGTAACCTGCGCCTCGGCCGCACCCGCACCGCGCTCCTCGTCGTCCCCGCGCTCACCAATGAGTTCTTCGCCCGCGTCTACACCGGCGCCGCCGCCGTCGCCGCCGAACACGATTTCGGTGTCGTCCTCTACCCTCGCCCGATGGCACAGGACCGGCCAGGGACCCTTCGCCTCCACCCGCGCCGCACTCGACGGTGTGATCGCCTCCTCCATGGCCGCCGACGCCCTGGGCGCGCTGCGGAGCGCGGACCTTCCCTGGTCATGCTGGACAGCGACCCCGACGACCCGCTGCGGCAGCGCAGGTCAACCTCGACATCGCCGGCGGCATGCGCCAGGTGACGGAGCATCTGCTGAGCCTCGGCCACCGCCGCTTCGTCCACCTCGCCTCCGCCGTCGACACGTGGACCTTCACCGTCCGCGCCCAGGCCCTCCATGACGCGCTGGGGACGTGCCCGACGCCGTCGTACGCACCGTCCCCTCCCGCTCGAAGTACGCGCCGGACGGGAGGCCACCGAACGGCTCCTGGCCGCCCCGGGCCACTGCCCACCGCGATCGTCTGCGACGACGACATCCTGGCCGCGGGGCCTGCAAAGCCGCGCGCAGACGCGGATTGCGAGTGCCCGACGACATCTCGGTGACCGGCTTCGACGACCTCGCACTCGCTACCGCGGTCGAACCCGAGCTCACCACCGTGCGGCTGCCGGCCGAGCAGGTCGGCGAGCGCGGCATGACAGCCCTGCTCGCCGTCCTGGACGGACGCCCCCGAAACAGGGCAGCCTTCCCGTGCGCCTGGTGGTGCGCGGCTCCACCGCACCCGCTCCCGGCATCCGGTCATGACTGTGCCCCGGCCGCCGCGTGGCGGCCGGGGCACAGAACAGCTACTACTCCTGCGAGGAGTCCTGGACCCGGGGAATCCTTGGGAGCCTTGGGTTCCTTCGCCCCTTGGACCCGGTGGGCCCCTTCGCTCCGCCCGCACCCTCCGCCGGCGTATCGCCCGCATCGGCGTCCTCGATGTCGGACGGCGCGTCGGTCGGGTCGCCCCGCACCGTCCGCGTCCAGCAGCCGTGTCAGCTGCCGACCGACGATCCGCTTGAACTTACGCTGCTGCGGCCTCGTACGGTCCAGGACCGCGACCTCGAGCCGCTCCGCGGGAATCTCCCGCTCGCTCCCGTTGGCCTCACGCGACAGTGCCTGCACGGCCAGCTTCAGCGCCTCCGCGAGCGACATCCCGTCCCGGTGGCGCTGGTCCAGGAAGCTGCTGATCTGCTCCGCGTTGCCACCGACCGCGACCGAGCCGTGCTCGTCGACGATCGAGCCGTCGTGCGGCAGCCGGTAGATCTGATCACCGTCGGGCCCGGCGCCGACCTCGGCGACCACCAGCTCCACCTCGTACGGCTTCTCCGCCGCACTCGAGAAGATCGTGCCCAGCGTCTGCGCATAGACGTTGGCCAGACCACGGGCCGTCACATCGTCGCGGTCGTAGGTGTACCCACGCAGATCCGCGTAGCGCACCCGCCGATACGAAGATTCTCGTACTCGTTGTACTTACCGGCGGCCGCGAAACCGATCCGGTCATAGATCTCGCTGAACTTGTGCAGCGCACGGGACGGGTTCTCGCCGACGAACACAATGCCGTCGGCGTACTGCAGCACAACCAGGCTGCGACCACGGGCGATACCCTTCCGGGCGTATTCCGCCCGGTCGGCCATGGCCTGCTGAGGTGAGACATAGAACGGCGTCGACACCGGCTATCCGTCCCTTTCTGTCAGTGACGAGTGCATCGAAGGAGCCTGCGCGGCCGGGTCACAGCAGCGCGGCACGCGGGCCGTCCGGCTGCTCCATCCGGCGCTCCAGGATCGAGCGGGCGATCTCGGAGGATTCCACGTCGGTCAGCCTCCGGAAGCCTTCGTCGGTGATGACGGTGACGATCGGATAGATCCTGCGGGCCACGTCCGGGCCACCGGTCGCCGAGTCGTCGTCTGCCGCGTCGTACAGCGCCTGCACGACCAGGGTGAGGGTCTGCTCCTCCGTCAGGTCATCGTGGTACAGCTTCTTCATCGACCCACGGGCGAAGATCGAGCCGAGCCGGTGGCGGCGTACCCACGCTCCTCGGAACGGCCGCCCGTGACGTCGTACGAGAAGATCCGGCCCTCTCCCGGTCGACGTCGTACCCGCGAACAGCGGGACGACGGCGAGGCCCTGCATGGCCATCGCGAGATTGCTGCGGATCATGGTGGAGAGGCGGTTGGCCTTGCCCTCCAGGGAGAGCGTGGCGCCCTCGACCTTCTCGAAGTGCTCCAGCTCCAGCTGGAAGAGCTTGACCATCTCCACGGCGAGACCTGCCGTACCGGCGATCCCCACCGCCGAGTACTCGTCGGCCGGGAACACCTTTTCGATGTCCCGCTGCGCGATCATGTTCCCCATGGTCGCCCGCCGGTCACCGGCAAGCACCACACCACCGGGGAACGAGGCAGCGACGATGGTCGTCCCGTGCGGCGCCTCGATGGCCCCTGCAGCGGCGGCAGGCTGCGGTTGCCCGGCAGCATCGAGGGCGACTGATCGGACAGGAAGTCCATGAACGAGGACGAACCCGGCGTCAGGAAGGCTGCCGGCAGACGCCCGGTGCTACGAGGGTTGGCTTCCACGCGTTTCCTTCCGGGTGGGCGGCGGCCCGCCACTGGGGCCGGGCCGATCTTTCGAACTGTGCACGGACCTTACCCGCGTATGTGCCAGTCATCCGCCCCGGTCCGACCGGTGTGAGCCGGTCGGACCGAAGCGGCAGCGCGCCTTACTCTCCGCCCTTTTGCACGAAGGAACGCACGAAGTCCTCGGCATTCTCTTCGAGCACATCATCGATTTCGTCCAGAACCGAGTCGACGTCGTCGCCCAGCTTCTCCTGTCGCTCCTTGAGGTCCTCGGAGCCCTGCGCTTCCTGCGCCTGCTCCTCGGTCTCCTCGGTGGAGCGCGTCGCCTTCTGCTGTCCGCCGCCGGTGTCCTTGGTCGCCATATAGCTCACCCCGCTCGGTTCGAAGCACTTGATCAGACCCTACCTACGGGGTCCGACATTGGCCCGGTACTTGTCTCAACGTCCGGAGGTCATCTCATTGATTCCCAGTCGGCAGGTCTTTCAGCCCCCGACAGCACCCGGACCAGCTCTTCCGCGGTGCGGCAACGGTCCAGGAGCTCCTTGACGTGGTTCCTGGTCCCCGCAGTGGCTCCATCGTGGGCACCCGTTGCAGCGAGTCACGGTCGGGCAGATCGAAGATGACCGAGTCCCAGGAGGCCGCGGCCACGTCGTCCGGGTACTGCTCCAGACAGCGGCCACGGAAATAGGCCCTGGTGTCCTCAGGCGGCTTCGTGCGGGCCCGTTCGACCGCGGTCTCGTCCAGGAGGCGTTTCATCTTCCCGCGGGCCACCAGGCGGTTGTAGAGGCCCTTGTCGGGGCGAACGTCCGCGTACTGGAGGTCCACCAGATGGAGGCGCGGGGCGTCCCAGTCCAGGCTGTCCCGGCGCCGGTAGCCCTCCATGAGCTCCTTCTTGGCCACCCAGTCCAGCTCACCGGAGAGGCTCATCGGATCGTTCTCCAGCCGGTTGAGGGTGTCCTCCCAGCGGATCAGGATGTCCTGGGTCTGCTCATCGGCATCCGCCCGTACCGCTCCTCGACGTACTTACGGGCCAGCTCGAAGTACTCCATCTGAAGCTGGACCGCGGTGAGTGTCCGGCCGCTGCGGAGAGTGATCAGCTGCTTCAGTGTCGGGTCGTGGGAGACCTGGTGCAGGGTGCGTACGGGCTGGTCGACGGCGAGGTCGACGTTGATGAAGCCGTCCTCGATCATGGACAGGACGAGCGCCGCCGTGCCCAGCTTGAGATAGGTGGAGATCTCCGACAGATTCGCGTCGCCGATGATCACATGCAGCCGGCGGTACTTCTCTGCGTCGGAGTGGGGTTCGTCGCGGGTATTGATGATGGGCCGTTTGAGGGTCGTTTCCAGGCCGACCTCGACCTCGAAGTAGTCCGCACGCTGGCTGATCTGGAACCCGTGCTCGTGGCCGTCCTGGCCGATGCCGACTCGGCCCGCGCCGGTGACGACCTGGCGCGAGACGAAGAACGGGTCAGATGGCGCACGATGTCCGAGAAGGGCGTCTCCCGCTTCATCAGGTAGTTCTCGTGCGTGCCGTAGGAGGCGCCCTTGTTGTCGGTGTTGTTCTTGTAGAGGTGGATCGGCTGGGCGCCCGGGATGGCGGCAGCCCGCTCGGCGGCCTCGGCCATGATCCGTTCGCCGGCCTTGTCCCAGAGCACCGCGTCGCGCGGATTGGTGATCTCGGGTGAGCTGTATTCGGGGTGCGCGTGGTCGACGTACAGCCGGGCACCGTTGGTGAGGATGACGTTGGCGAGGCCGATGTCCTCGTCGGTGAGCTGGCTGGAGTCTGCGGTTTCGCGAGCGAGGTCAAAACCTCGCGCGTCGCGCAGCGGATTCTCCTCCTCGAAGTCCCAGCGCGCACGGCGCGCACGCTGCATCGCCGCCGCGTAGGCGTTGACGATCTGGGATGAGGTGAGCATGGCATTGGCGTTGGGGTGGCCGGGGACGGAGATCCCGTACTCCGTCTCGATGCCCATTACTCGCCGTACGGTCATGCGGCCCTCCTTGCCCGGCGCCGGTCCCGTCCGGGAGCGGCGCTCAAGTACCGCTGCTGGTCCGGTACGTGTGCGGTGCCGTCCCGCACTGCGCGACTCGGCGGTATGACAGAGCCTAGAGCGCCTATGCGCCGGTGGGGAGATCAATTACGTCATTGTTCGGGTATGGCCGAAGCGGCCGGAAAACAGCCGGCTGCGGACGCCGCCCTGGCGCCCGCAGCCGGTCTGCGTTCTACAGGTACTGCCCGGTATTTGCCACCGTGTCGATGGAGCGACCGGTGTCCGCACCCTGCTTTCCGGTGACGAGTGTGCGGATGAAGACGATCCGCTCACCCTTCTTTCCGGAAATCCTGGCCCAGTCGTCCGGGTTGGTGGTGTTCGGCAGGTCCTCGTTCTCCTTGAACTCATCCACGCAGGCCTGGAGGAGGTGGAGACGCGCAGACCCTTTGGCCCTGCTCGAGGAATGCCTTGATGGCCATTTTCTTTGCCCGGTCGACGATGTTCTGAATCATCGCTCCGGAGTTGAAGTCCTTGAAGTAGAGGACTTCCTTGTCGCCATTGGCGTACGTGACCTCGAGGAAGCGGTTCTCCTCGGACTCGGTGTACATCCTCTCGACGACGGACTGGATCATGGCGTGGGCGGCGGCCGGCCTGGAGCCGGTGTGCTCGGCCAGGTCGTCGGCGTGCAGCGGCAGCGACGGCGTGAGGTACTTCGCGAAGATGTCCTGGCCGCCTCCGCATCCGGACGCTCGATCTTGATCTTCACATCGAGACGGCCGGGCCGCAGGATGGCGGGGTCGATCATGTCCTCGCGGTTGGAGGCACCGATGACGATGACGTTCTCCAGGCCCTCCACGCCGTCGATCTCGGCGAGCAGCTGGGGACGATGGTGTTCTCCACGTCCGAGCTCACGCCGGATCCCCGGGTACGGAAGAGCGATTCCATTTCATCGAAGAAGACGATGACGGGGTACCCTCGCTCGCCTTCTCCCGGGCACGCTGGAAGACGAGACGGATGTGCCGCTCGGTCTCGCCGACGTACTTGTTGAGGAGCTCGGGGCCCTTGATATTGAGGAAGTAGCTCTTCCCCGTGGGCTGTCCGGTGACTTCGGCGACCTTCTTGGCCAGCGAGTTGGCAACGGCCTTGGCGATGAGCGTCTTGCCGCAGCCGGGGGCCGTAGAGCAGGATGCCCTTCGGCGGACGCAGTTCGTGTTCCTTGAAGAGGTCGGGGTGGAGGTAGGGGAGTTCGACTGCGTCGCGGATCAGCTCGATCTGGTCGCCCAGGCCGCCGATCTTGTCGTAGTCGATGTCGGGGACCTCTTCAGGACGAGCTCCTCGACCTCGCTCTTGGGGATCACTTCATAGACGTAACCCGACCTCGGTTCGAGCAGGAGGGCGTCGCCGGGGCGGATGGTGATGTCCAGCAAGGGCTCGGCGAGCCGCACCACCCGTTCCTCGTCGGTGTGCCCGACGACCAAGGCGTTCGCCGTCCTCAGGATCTCCTTGAGGGTGACGATGTCCCCGGCCCGCTCGAACTTCATGGCGTCGACCACGTTGAGCGCTTCGTTGAGCATGACCTCCTGGCCTCGCCGGAGATCCTCGAGCTCGACGCTGGGGCTGACATTCACCCGGAGCTTGCGGCCCCGGTGAAGATGTCGCAGGTGCCGTCCTCGTTGGACTGCAGGAAGACACCGAAGCCGGCCGGTGGCTGCGCCAGCCGGTCGACCTCCTCCTTGAGGGCCACGATCTGGTCGCGGGCCTCGCGGAGCGTACTGGCGAGCCGCTCGTTCTGTGCGGACACGCCTGCCAGGTTGGTCTGCAACTCGACGATCCGCTCTTCGAGAATCCTCGTATGACGCGGAGAGTCGGCGAGCTTACGTCGCAGGACGGCGATTTCCTGCTCAAGATAGGCGACCTGGCCGGCTGGGTCTTGTGACCCTCGCGCGGGCCGGGTGCCGCGGTTCATTTCGTCGTCGTGGGCTGCCACGGTCCTCACCTCCTCCAAGGGGAGCTGGACGCTTCCTGACCCTACCTGGGTGGGTGATGATTGAAACCCCTAGATCACAAAGACCCGGGAGCGTGTCCGATCTTCACCCTTGCGCTCCCCTCACGCCAGAGGAATACCCACCCTTCGGCATCGGAAAGCTGCCGGTTGTATCGTCGAAGCGTTCAACACCCGTCAGGGCTGGCTCCAATTGGTTCAGATACGCAGGGAACGGCAGGACACATGACCGTGCAGCAGGGCGCGCCGGGCGACAGTGACACGCAGGACCTGGAGGTCTGGATCGATCAGGACCTCTGTACGGGCGACGGCATCTGTGTGCAGTACGCACCCGAGGTCTTCGAGCTGGACATCGATGGTCTGGCGTACGTGAAGAGCGGCGAGGACGAGCTCCTCCAGGACAAGGGCGCCACCACGCCGGTCCCGTTGCCGCTGCTCCAGGATGTGGTGGATTCGGCCAAGGAGTGTCCGGGCGACTGCATTCATGTACGTCGCGTTTCGGACAGTGTCGAGGTGTTCGGGCCCGAAGCGGCCTGAGCAGCCAAGCGGCCCGGGGCGGGCGTCGGCCCTCAGGCGCTGCGTGCGGGCTGCTGCACGGCACGGACGAATGCGTTGCCCTTCCACTGCCAGGTGACGTTCTTCTGCTGGTCGGGACAGCAGCGGGGAATGTCGATGGAGGAGTAGCCGAGCAGCTTCGCCGCGACGACGCCGTCACGGACGGTGAATTCGCTCACCGACATCTTCTCAGCGGGTCCACCAGGGTCGCCACGACCCGGGTGCGGCCCGCTCCCGTGCGTAAGGACGTAGACGCCGCTGGGCGGGTCCCTGATCCGGCGGCGCAGTGGACGACCGCCACGGTCTCTGGCGTCCCGTCCCCGTCGAGGTCTCCGCCGGCCTGGTCGGCGACGGTATGGTCCGCGCCGCCGCAGTCCAGCGGGAAGGTGGCGGCAGCCGGGTCGGGGCGGCGCGCTGCTGCGATGCGGTGCGGTGCTGCTCGGCCGCGGTGGCGGTCGCCGTCGCGGCCTCGGGCTGAAGCAGGCCTGCGCAGGCGACGACGGCGGCCATCGCCGCGGCCGTGGCGAGCCAGTGCACCGGCTTTGCGTCGGTGTGCGCGAGGTCCGGGAGTGCGGAGGTCTGCACGCCGTATATCTCCTGTGGTTCCTGGGAGCCTGGGAAGGCGGTGCCGGCTGAACGTCGGCGGGCGGGGTGGCCAGCATCGTGCCACACCTCACACTGCAGGGGAACTGTGGGGTCGCCGCGGGCTGTCGGTACAACGCAAAGGCGCCGCCGTTCAGTTCCCGGTCGGTCCGGGGAACTCTGTGGCGGCGCCTTTGCGTTGTACTCGGTCAGTCGCGGGTGGCGGAGCCGCTCCGGCTGCCGGGGCCGTCGTAGTCGTCGCCGTAGGAGCCCTTGGAGGGCGGCGGCGGCGCAGCGGCGCTTCGACGCCGTCGGCGAGGCGGCGGGCGGTGACGAGGAAGCCGGTGTGGCCGATCATCCGGTGGTCGGGCCGGACCGCCAGGCCTTCGACGTGCCAGTTGCGGACCATCGATTCCCAGGGCTGGGGTTCCGCGAAGCAGCCGATCTCACGGATGGACTCCACGGTCCGCGAGAGCTGGGTGGTGGTGGCGACGTAGGCGCAGAGGATGCCGCCGGGTACGAGCGCCTTGGAGACGGCTTCGAGGCACTCCCAGGGGCGAGCATGTCCAGGACGACGCGGTCGACGTCGGTGTCGACGAGGTTGTCCTGGAGGTCGCCGACAGTGAGCTGCCATGCGGGGTGCGGGGAGCCGAAGTACCGCTCGACGTTCTGCTGGGCGATCTCGGCGAAGTCCTCGCGGCGCTCGTAGGAGTGCAGCATGCCCTGTTCGCCGATGGCGCGGAGCAGGAAGGTGCTGAGCGAGCCGGAGCCTACGCCGGCTTCGACTACGCGGGCGCCGGGGAAGATGTCGCCGAAGGCCAGGATCTGCCCGCGTCCTGGGATAGACCACGGCGGCGCCGCGGGGCATGGACAGGACGTAGTCGGGGAGCAGGGGCGCAGCGCGAGATAGGCGACGTTTCCCGTGGTTCGGACAACACTGCCCTCGGGACCACCGATCAGCTCGTCGTGGGAGAAAGAACCCTTGTGGGTGTGGAAGTTCTTTCCGGCCTCGAGCGTGAAGGTGTAGTGGCGTCCCTTGGGGTCGGTGAGCTGGACCTGGTCCCCGACTTTGAATGGGCCGCGACGGCGGGCGGCACCGGTCGGTTCGGACATGTGACCAGCCTACCGGTTATTCGGGTGCCTCCGACCGCCTGCCCGGGGCGGTGGAGGACTCGTGGACGCCGGGGAGGGGCGGCCGGACGGGGTGGTCAGGCAGCCGGTCTGGCCATGGCTGCGACGAAGGCACGTTCCACGTCGGCGGTGGAGAGGACGCCATAGATTTCGCCGGTTTCCTCGATGACCAGGTACTCGGTGGCCGGGGTGGCCTTGAGCCGGTCCAGGAGGGCTTCGCCCGCGAGTTCGGCGGGCACGCGCATGCCGTCGGTGAGGTCCTGGGCGAGACCGCTGACGGCTACCCAGGGCGGCGGTGCTCGGGTACGCCGACGATTGCGGCCTCACGGACGACGCCCTGGGTTTCCCTGTCCGTCGACGACGACGAGGGCGCGGGCGCCTGCTTCGTTGGCGCGGCGCAGGGCTTCGGACAGCGGGTGGCGGACTCGACGGGAACGGCTCGCCGGGTGAGGGTGCGGGCACGCAGGTCCGGGAGGTGTTCGCGCAGGCGTGCCATGCGCAGGCTGTTGCCTGCTCCGGTCCAGATGATTCCCGCGAGGATCGCGGCGAGAGCGCGTCGGTGACGGTTTCCACGCCATTGATCTCGTTGGTGCTGTTGCCCAGGGCTCCCGTGTGGGTGAGGAGCGGGAGACCGATGAGGACCGTGACGGCGAGGCCGCGGCCGGTCCAGGCTGCGGCGATGGTGCCGCTCATGGGCTTGCCGGTGATCTTCCAGACGATGGCGCGGAGCATGCGGCCGCCGTCCAGGGAAGGCCGGGGAGCAGGTTGAAGGCGGCGACGATGAGATTGGAGATCATCAGTCCGGCCAGGAGAACGCCGGGGACGGTGTCGGTCTCGACGAACTGCAGCGGGATGTAGAAGACGCCGCACAGGACCAGGGAGAGAACGGGGCCGACGAAGGCGAGGACGAATTCGCGGCCGGGCGTCTCCGATTCCTTCTCGATCTCGGAGACACCGCCGAAGAACTGCAGCTGGATGCGGCGGACCGGCAGTTTGTAGTGCAGCGCGGCCACCGTGTGGGCGAGCTCATGGACCAGTACGGAAGCGTAGAAGGCGATCGCGAAGAAGAGCGCGACCAGATAGCGCAGGCCTCCGAGCTCGGGCAGGACACGGTCCAGCTGGCCGCCGAAGACCCAGGTGATGAGTGCCGCGACGACGAACCAGCTGGGTGCGACGTATACCGGCACTCCGAAGGGCGGCCCATGAGGATGCCGCCGCCGGGTTCTGCGGGCGTTGCGGTTTGCCCTTGCCCGGGCCGGTGCCGGGGCCCGTGCCCCTGCGCCGGGCTGCGGCCGCCCGCTGTCGCCGCTCTCGTCCACTGGGTCCCTTCGGTCGGTGGCGTCTGCCACGATCATGCAGTGTGGGAGGCTCTGCCGTCGATGGTATGCCGCTCGGTGTCAGTGGTGGGTCGTAGGGTCTTCGGCATGACCTCTGTACCGCGGCCGCCTCAGCCGCCCTCGTCCCTGTCGCCGTCGCGGGCGAGCGATTTCATGCAGTGCCCCTGCTGTACCGCTTCCGGGTCATCGACAAGCTGCCGGAGAAGCCCAGCGAGGCGGCTACCCGGGGCACGCTCGTGCATGCGGTGCTGGAGCGGCTCTTCGACGCCCCGCGGTGGACCGTACGGCGCCCCGGGCGACCGCGCTGATTCCCGGTCAGTGGGACCGGCTGCTGGAGTCGAAGCCGGAGCTGGCCGAGCTGTTCGCGGGGACGCGGAGGGTGAGCGGCTGGCGGGGTGGCTCGGTGAAGCGGAGCGCCTGGTGGAGCGGTGGTTCTCGCTGGAGGACCCGACGCGGCTGGAGCCGGCGGAGCGGGAGCTCTTCATCGAGACGGAGCTGGATTCGGGGCTGCGGCTGCGCGGCGTGATCGACCGGATCGATGTGACGCCCGCCGGCGATGTCCGGATCGTGGACTACAAGACGGGCAAGGCACCGCGTCCTGAGTACGCGGAGGGAGCGCTGTTCCAGATGAAGTTCTACGCGCTGGTGATCTGGCGGCTCAGGAATGTGGTGCCGCGCCGGCTGCAGCTGGTCTATCTGGGCAGCGGTGACGTCCTGACCTATGATCCCGTGCCGGCCGATCTGGAGCGGGTGGAGCGCAAGCTGCTGGCGTTGTGGGAGGCGATCTCGCTGGCGACCGAGACGGGCGAGTGGCGGCCGAGGCCGACGAAGCTGTGCGGCTGGTGCGACCACCGTGCGGTCTGTCCCGAGTTCGGTGGGACTCCCCGGTCTATCCCCTGTCGGTACGCCCGGCGGAGTCGGTGCAGGGTGTGCAGGGCAGAATGGGATCCGTCGGGGCCGAGGACGGCCAACCAGTGGCCGTCGAAGGCCCGTAAGGAGATTCCGTGGCTATTCGCGTCCTACTGGTCGATGACCAACCGCTGCTGCGTACCGGTTTCCGGATGATCCTGGAGGCGGAGGGCGACCTCGCGGTGGTGGGTGAGGCCGGTGACGGCCTCCAGGCGATCGACCAGGTGCGGGCGCTGCAGCCCGATGTCGTGCTGATGGACATCCGGATGCCCCGGATGGACGGTGTGGAGGCGACGCGCCAGATCACCGGCCCCGGCCGGGACGGTCCGGCCAAGGTGCTGGTGCTGACGACCTTCGACCTCGACGAGTACGTGGTGGAGGCGCTGCGCGCGGGTGCCAGTGGCTTCCTGCTGAAGGATGCTCCGGCCAATGAGCTGGTGCAGGCCATCCGGGTGGTCGCCGCGGGCGAGGCGATGCTGGCGCCGAGTATCACGCGCAGGCTGCTCGACAAGTACGCGGATCATCTGCCGTCCGGCGAGGAGCCGGTGCCCGATGCTCTCCACACCCTCACGGACCGTGAGGTGGAGGTCCTGAAGCTGGTGGCGCGCGGGCTGTCCAATGCCGAGATCGCCGCGGATCTGTTCGTGAGCGAGACGACGGTCAAGACACATGTGGGCCATGTGCTGACGAAGCTGGGCCTGCGCGACCGGGTACAGGCCGCGGTGTACGCGTACGAGAGCGGGCTGGTGCGTCCGGGCGCGCAGTGAGGCGGCGGCCCCGGTGGGCCGGGCGCGTGCGATAGAAATCCGGTCCGGGGCCACAGGCCCCGGACCGGATTTCCGTGTCAGGCGGTCAGCAGGTCAGGAGCCGCTGCGCTCGAGCTCCCAGAGCTGGAGGTCGGCCGAGGAGTTGATGGCCCACTCCACGCCCTTCAGGCCGTCGCGGGAGGCGACGTACTGCTTGCCCTGCCAGATCGGGAGAAGCGGAACGTCGTTGGCAACGACGTCCTGGATCTGCTGGAAGGTCTTGGTCGCGGCGCCGCGGTCGGCCTCGAGGCGGGACTCCGGAATGAGCTCGTCCTGGATGAGCTTCGACTTGTAGGGCGACTTGAGGAAGTTGTTCTTGTCCAGGAACGGCGCCGAGTAGGTGTCCGGGTCCGGGAAGTCCGGGAACCAGCCCATGCCGTAGACGGGGTACTTACCTTGCTTCTGCGCCACACGGAACTTGGCCCACGGGGTGCCCTCGATGTCGACGTCGAACAGCTCCGAGTCGTTGAGCTGCTTCTGCAGCGCCTCGAATTCGGTCTTGGTGCCGGAGCCGTAGTGGTCCGTCGTGTAGTGCATCGTGAACTTCACCGGGGTGTTGATGCCGGCGGCCTTCAGGATGGTGGCGGCGTCGGTGACGCTGGGCTCGCCGTACTTGTTGAAGAACGAGTTGGTGTGTGCGGTGATGCTGGACGGGATCAGCGAGTAGAGCGGCTCCGCGGTGGAGCCGTACACCTTGCTCGCGATGGGGCCCCGGTCGATGAGCTGGGCCATGGCCTGGCGTACGGCCTTGTCCTTCACCGACGGGTCTTCGGTGTTGAAGCCGAGGTAGCTGATGAAGAGGCCCGGCATCTCGGTGAGTTTGATGCCTTCCTTCGGCTCCACGAGCATCTGCTCCGACTGCTTCGGCGACATGGTGCGGGCCATCAGGTCGATCTTCTTGTCGTCGAGTGCCTTGCCCATGGCATTCGAGTCGGGGAAGAGGTCCAGTTCGACCTTTTCGTTGAGGACCTTCAGATCGCCCTTGTACTTGGGGTTCTTGGTGAAGACGACCTTGGTTACCTGGTCGTCCTTGACCTCCGGCTCCATGGTGTACGGGCCGGAGCCGTCGACCTGGAAGCCCTCGCGGGCACCCTTTGCCGGGTACTTGTTCTTCTGCACGATGCCGGTGGGCGGGGTGGCGAGCTTGTACGGGAAGGTCGCGTCCGGTGTGCGCAGGTGGAAGATGATCTGGTTCTCGCCCTTGGTCTCCATCGTGTCGATGTTGTCGACCAGACCGATGGGCCCGTTATCCCAGTCGATGTCGATGACGCGCTGGATGGAGTACTTCACATCCTCGGGCGTCACGGCGGTACCGTCCGCGAAGGTGAGCCCGTTGCGCAGCGTGCAGCGGTAGCTCTCGTTCTCGGTGTCGGTGAAGGCGCAGCTCTCGGCTGCCTCGGGCACCGGCGCGCCCCGCCGCGCGGGACGTGGGTGAGGGTCTGCACGGTCTGGCGCAGCACGTTCCAGACGCCGGCCTCGTAGCCGATGGCCGGGTCGAGCGGTGCGAGGTTGTCCTTGCTGGCGGCGAACTGGTCCGTGGTCCCGACAACGATGGCATCGCCCCGCCGTCCGACCCGCCACAGGCGACGAGCACGGGCGCGAGCAGGCCGACTACGGCCGGCAGCACCAGCGTCTTACGGTTCATCAGGACGTTCTCCCTCATTCCGGCATGTGAGATTACGAGATTAGTTGGCGCTGCCGCGTTGCCCGACCGGCGCGGTGTCGCTGCGTAATCAGTTGGTGATCGGCGATGACCGCGCACCTGTTTTCACCTGCTGGGAAGGATTCGTACACGGCTCCACGAATCAGGACACTTGGGCGCCCCAAAACGGGCACCTCAACCGATCTCGCACGACCGCGAGAGCCGCATCGAGTGAGAAGACTCACCCTTTGACGATCTCGGCATTTGGCATGAACCTGCCTTCCACCCGCTCGGGAGGGTGGAAACAGTGCGGCTCAGTGCCTGGAGTTTCGCTGTTCGATCACCGGAATACGCTCGGTAGACCAGTCATCGCATTCCCGTGACCAACCCCTTGAGGAACGGGAGGTCGACCTGTTCGAGAGAGCTCACGACGGCTCTGCCGGGCGCGGCGGCGATGGGCGCGACGGACGGCACGGCGACGACACGGCAGCCTGCCGCCTCCGCCGAGGCGACCCCGGTAGCCGTGTCCTCGATGACCGCGCAGCGCCGCGGATCCGCTCCGAATCCAGCCGCGGCCGTGAGGTAGGGCTCAGGGTGGGGTTTGGTGCGGACGACCTCGTCACCGGCGACCGTAAGGCCGAAGTGGTGACGGCCGACAGCGTCGAGCACCCGCTCGATGATGCGCCGGTGCGAGGCCGAGACCAGCGCGGTCGGCACCTCGTGCGCCCTCAGCTCGGCGAGCAGCCGTGCGGCACCCGGCATCAGGGGCACCCCTGTGCGATGCGCTTCTCGAACCTGTCGTTGAGCAGCACGGTTAGTTCGTCCAGTGCGATGTCCGCCCCGGTGACGTCGATGAGATAGCCGGCACTGCGGGTCATCGGGCCCCGACGACGACGTCCCGCCAGGCCTCCTCGAGCCGGTGCCCCAGGTCGGCGAAGACCTCCACCTCCACGTCCCACCAGAAGCCCTCGGTGTCGACCAGGGTGCCGTCCATGTCGAGAAAGACGGCCTGCAGGGTGCCGCCTTCGGCCGTGCGGGTCAAGGACGCGGGAACCGTACTGGTCATCGGCACACCTCCGTGAAGGGACGAAGGCCGGCCGCCTTCCCAGCTGGGAAGGGCGACCGGCCTGCGCTGGACCGACCAGTGTACGGCTCCTGCCGCTGACATGCGGCGCACGCGTTCTACCGCGCGTTGAAGTACTTCGCCTCGGGGTGGTGGATGACGATGGCGTCCGTGGACTGTTCCGGGTGGAGCTGGAATTCCTCGGAGAGCTCGACGCCGATCCGCCCGGGCTCCAGGAGCTCGGCGATCTTTGCCCGGTCCTCCAGTTCGGGGCAGGCTCCGTAGCCGAGCGAGAGCGCGCTCCGCGGTACTTCAGCGCGAACATGTCCTCGACCTGGGACGGGTCCTCGCCCGAGAAGCCCAGCTCGCTGCGGACCCGGGAGTGCCAGTACTCCGCCAGCGCCTCGGCGAGCTGGACGGACAGGCCGTGCAGCTCCAGGTAGTCGCGGTAGGAGTTGGCCTCGAAGAGCTCGGCCGTGGCACCGCCGATCTTCGAGCCGACGGTGACGACCTGGAGGCCGACGACATCCGTTTCCCCTGACTCCTCGGGGCGGAAGAAGTCGGCCAGGCACAGACGGCGGCCGCGACGCTGGCGCGGGAAGGTGAAGCGGGTGCGCTCCGAGCCGTCCTCGTGCAGCAGGATCAGGTCATCGCCCTTGGACACACACGGGAAGTAGCCGTAGACGACAGCGGCTTCCAGCAGGTTCTCGGTGTGGAGCTTGTCGAGCCAGCCGCGCAGGTGCGGGTGGCCCTCATTCTCCACGAGCTCTTCGTAGGTCGGTCCGTCGCCCGCACGGGCCTGCTTGAGGCCCCACTGGCCCTTGAAGAGCGCGCCCTCGTCCAGCCAGGACGCGTACTCCTTGAGCGGGATGCCCTTGATGACCCGGGTGCCCCAGAACGGCGGCTCGGGAACCGGGTTGGTGACCGAGACGTCGGAACGGACGCCGTCCTCCGGCTCCTCCACCTCCACCTCCAGGACCGGTGCGTCGCGCTTGGGAACGCGGCGCTGCTTGAGCTCGGGCAGGGTGGCACCCGGGACACCGCGCTTGATGCCGATCAGGGCATCCATGAGGCGCAGTCCCTCGAACGCGTCGCGGGCGTAGCGCACTTCGCCCTCGTAGATCTCGTGCAGATCCTGCTCGACGTAGGCGCGGGTGAGGGCCGCGCCGCCGAGGATCACCGGAAGTCGGCTGCCAGCTTGCGCTGGTTGAGCTCCTGAAGGTTCTCCTTCATGATCACGGTCGACTTCACCAGCAGACCTGACATGCCGATGACATCGGCCCGGTTCTCCTCGGCAGCCTCCAGGATCGCTGAGACGGGCTGCTTGATACCGAGGTTGACGACGTTGTAGCCGTTGTTCGACAGGATGATGTCGACGAGGTTCTTGCCGATGTCGTGCACATCGCCGCGGACCGTGGCCAGCACGATGGTGCCCTTGCCGTCGGCGTCGGTCTTCTCCATGTGCGGCTCCAGGAAGGCCACGGCCGTCTTCATCACCTCGGCCGACTGGAGTACGAACGGCAGCTGCATCTGGCCGGAGCCGAAGAGTTCACCGACGATCTTCATCCCCGCCAGCAGGGTGTCGTTGACGATGTCGAGGGCCGGCCGGGTCTCCAGTGCCTCGCCGAGATCGGCCTCCAGGCCGTTCTTCTCCCGTCGATGATCCGTCGCTGAAGACGCTCGTCGAGCGGCAGCGCCATCAGCTCCTCCGCGCGCCCCGCCTTCATCGACTTCATGTTGACGCCCTCGAAGAGCTCCATGAGGCGCTGCAACGGGTCGTAGCCCTCCGCCCGCCGGTCATAGATCATGTCGAGGGCGACCTTGACCTGCTCCTCCTCCAGCCGGGCGATCGGCAGGATCTTCGACGCGTGCACGATCGCGGAGTCCAGCCCCGCCTTGACGCACTCGTCCAGGAACACCGAGTTCAGCACCACACGGGCGGCCGGGTTCAGACCGAAGGAGATGTTCGACAGGCCCAGAGTGGTCTGCACGTCCGGGCGACGGCGCTTCAGCTCACGGATCGCCCCGATCGTGGCCTCACCGTCCTTGCGGGACTCCTCCTGCCCTGTGCAGATGGTGAAGGTCAGGCAGTCGATGAGGATGTCCGATTCGTGGATGCCCCAGTTCGTGGTGAGGTCCTCGATCAGCCGCTCCGCGATCGCGACCTTGTGCTCGACCGTGCGGGCCTGGCCCTCCTCGTCGATGGTCAGCGCGATCAACGCCGCACCATGCTCCTTGGCAAGCGCGCTGACCTTCGCAAACCGCGACTCCGGCCCGTCACCGTCCTCGTAGTTGACGGAGTTCAGCACCGCACGCCCGCCGAGCTTCTCCAGCCCCGCCCGCAGGACGGGCAGCTCCGTGGAGTCCAGCACGATCGGCAGGGTCGAGGCGGTCGCGAACCGGCCCGCCAGCTCGGCCATATCGGCGACCCCGTCGCGGCCCACGTAGTCGACACACAGATCGAGCATGTGCGCGCCCTCACGGATCTGATCGCGCACCATCTCCACGCAGTCGTCCCACCGGGCTTCCAGCATCGCCTCACGGAACTTCTTCGACCCGTTCGCGTTCGTCCGCTCACCGATCGCCATGTACGCGGTGTCCTGCCGGAACGGCACCGTCTGGTACAACGAGGCCGCACCCGGCTCCGGACGGGGTCACGCGCCCTCGGGGTGAGCTCGCGCGTCCGCTCGACGACGGCCCGCAGGTGGGCGGGGTCGTGCCGCAGCAGCCGCCGATGAGGGACAGGCCGTAGTCCTGGACGAACATCTCCTGGGAGTCGGCGAGGCCGTCGGGGCTGAGCGGGAAGTGCGCGCCGTCCTTGGTGAGAACGGGCAGACCCGCGTTCGGCATGCACATCAGCGGCGTACGCGAGTGACGGGCCAGATAGCGCAGGTGCTCGCTCATCTCGTCCGGGCCCGTCGAGCAGTTCAGGCCGATCAGGTCGACGCCCAGCGGCTCCAGAGCGGTCAGGGCGGCGCCGATCTCGGAGCCGAGCAGCATCACGCCGGTCGTCTCGAAGGCCAGGGAACAGACCAGCGGCACGTCGATGCCCAGCGAGTCCATCGCCCGGCGCGCGCCGATCAGGCTCGACTTCGTCTGGAGCAGGTCCTGCGTGGTCTCCACGATCAGGGCGTCCGCCCCGCCGGCGAGCAGGCCCTCGGCGTTGCACTGGTAGCCGTCCCGCAACACGTCATACGCGATGTGGCCGAGCGATGGCAGCTTGGTGCCGGGGCCGATCGAGCCCAGCACCCAGCGCTGCCGGCCATCCTTGGCGCCGAACTGGTCGGCGACCTCTCGGCGATACGGGCGCCCGACTCGGACAGCTCGAAGATCCGGTCGGCGATCTCGTACTCGTTCGCCGCCGAGTGGTTCGCCCCGAAGGTGTTCGTCTCCACGCAGTCCACACCGACCGCGAAGTACTCCTCGTGCACCGAGCGGACGATGTCGGGCCGGGTGACGTTGAGGATCTCGTTGCAGCCTTCGAGATTCTCGAAGTCCTCAAGAGTGGGGTCCTGTGCCTGGAGCATCGTGCCCATTGCACCGTCTGCGACCACCACACGGGTGGCGAGCGCCTCGCGCAGCGCGTCTGCTCGGCTCCGGCTGTCAGTGGAAGGGGTCGGCAACGAGGCCATGGATGATCTCCCTGGGATGCGACGGCTGTCGGCTTTACGTCCTTCTGAAGAAGGCGCACCCGGTCAGCCTAGCCCGAGGGGCCCCGCCCGTCATGGCGTCCCACGGGACGGACTGCATGCTGTGCGGTGGACGAGCCGCTCCGGGCCGTGGCGCAGAATCTTTACACGGCCGGACAGAGGTCGGCATCGACCGATAGTGTTCAGCATTGTCGAACCGAGGTGGAGGAGTACGGCGCGATGGCCAAGAACATCCAGTCGCTCGAGCGGGCGGCGGCGATGCTGCGCCTACTGGCGGGCGGCGAGCGTCGGCTGGGGCTCTCCGACATCTCCTCCTCGCTCGGCCTGGCCAAGGGCACCGCACACGGCATCCTCCGCACGCTCCAGCACGAGGGGTTCGTCGAGCAGGACGCCACGTCCGGCCGCTACCAGCTGGGCGCCGAACTGCTGCGCCTGGGCAACAGCTACCTGGACGTGCACGAGCTGCGGGCACGGGCCCTGGTCTGGACGGACGACCTGGCCCGCTCCAGCGGCGAGAGCGTGCACCTGGGCGTACTGCACCAGCACGGCGTTCTCATCATCCATCACGTCTTCCGGCCGGACGACAGCCGGCAGGTGCTGGAGGTCGGGGCCATGCAGCCGCTGCACTCCACCGCCCTGGGCAAGGTCCTCGCCGCCTACGACCCGGTCGCGCACAGCGAGGCCATGGAGGCGGAGCGGCGGCCGCTCACCCCGCGCACCATTACCGGTGCGGAGGATTTCGAGGCACTGCTCGACCTGATCCGGGCGCGGGGCTGGGCCGCCGACGTGGAGGAGACCTGGGAAGGGTGGCCGCGGTCGCCGCCCCATCCATGACCGCCGGCGGATGCCCGTGGGCGCCGTGGCCGTGACGGGTGCGGTGGAGCGGGTCGGCCCCGGCGGGGAGCTGCGCGCCGAGCTGATCGCCGCGGTCCGCGACTGCGCACGCGCCGTCTCCCGGGACTTGGGCGCCGGGCGCTTCTGAGACGCGCCGCCCGCCGGTAACGATCGAGTTCCGCAGCGAGTCCTATGCCACAGAACCCTTGACGCTTTGTTCATTTGAACGAAACACTGCCGTTCATCGGTCGGCATTGTCGAACACTTAACGGCAATACGCGTTAGGGTGTGACAGTGCCGAGGACCGGTCAGGCCCATACAGGTGAACTTCCCGCTCGTGCGGGTACCCACCTGGGCGCGGCCACCGGAGGGACCCGGTGTTCGCCTTTCCCTGGACGAAGGACAAAGGAGTCGCGGGTGTCCAGCTCCGACATCTTCATCGGCGAGACCATTGGTACCGCCATACTCATCCTGCTCGGCGGCGGCGTCTGTGCCGCCGTCACTCTCAAACGCTCCAAGGCTTACGAAGCCGGCTGGCTGACCATCTCCTTCGGGTGGGGTTTCGCCGTGCTGACGGGCGCCTATCTGGCCTCCGGCGTATCCGGCGCCCACCTCAATCCCGCGGTCACGATCGGCCTCGCGATTCAGGGCGGCACGAAGTGGAGCGACGTACCCCTGTACCTCGTCTCCGAACTGCTCGGCGCCATGATCGGCGCGGTGCTGGTCTGGGCCGTGTACTACGGGCAGCTCCACGCGCACCTCAAGGACCCCGAGATCGTGAACGCGCAGCCGGCCGAAGAGGGCATGGTCGACCAGTCGGCCGCCCCAAGGCCGGCCCGGTGCTCGGCATCTTCTCCACCGGCCCGGAAATCCGTAACGCCGTACAGAACGTGGTCACGGAGATCATCGCCACCGCCGTACTGGTACTGGCGATCCTCACTCAGGGCCTCAACGACGAGGGCAACGGCCTCGGCACACTCGGCGTGCTGATCACCGCCCTGGTAGTCGTCTCGATCGGTCTCTCGCTCGGTGGCCCGACCGGCTACGCGATCAACCCGGTCCGCGACCTCGGTCCACGGATCGTGCACGCGTTGCTGCCGCTGCCGAACAAGGGCGGTTCCGACTGGGGCTATGCCTGGGTACCGGTAGTAGGACCCTCATCGGCGCCGCGCTCGCCGGAGGGCTCTACAACCTCGCCTTCGCCTGAGCCCCGACCCCGACACCACACAGACCTCCGGGAGCACACCGTGACCGACGTACACACCACCGGGACGCACACCCACGGCACCGGGCCGTTCATCGCGGCCATCGACCAGGGCACCACATCCAGCCGCTGCATCGTCTTCGACAAGGACGGCCGGATCGTCTCCGTCGACCAGAAGGAGCACGAGCAGATCCTCCCGAAGCCGGGCTGGGTCGAGCACAACGCGACCGAGATCTGGGAGAACGTCCAGGAGGTCGTCGCCAGTGCCATCGTCAAGGCCGGCATCACCTCCGCCGACGTCAAGGCGATCGGCATCACCAACCAGCGCGAGACCACCCTGCTCTGGGACAAGAACACCGGCGAACCCGTCCACAACGCGCTCGTCTGGCAGGACACCCGCACCGACGCGCTCTGCCGGGAGCTCGGCCGCAACGTCGGCCAGGACCGCTTCCGCCGCGAGACCGGGCTGCCGCTCGCCTCGTACTTCGCGGGGCCCAAGGCCCGCTGGCTGCTCGACAACGTCGAGGGCTGCGCGAGCGCGCCGAACGGGGCGAGATCCTCTTCGGCACCATGGATTCCTGGATCATCTGGAACCTGACCGGCGGCACCGACGGCGGTGTCCACGTCACCGACGTCACCAACGCCTCGCGCACCCTCCTGATGAACCTGCACAGGATGGAGTGGGACGACAAGATCGTCCAGTCCATGGAGATCCCGGCCTCGATGCTGCCGGAGATCCGGTCCTCCTCCGAGGTCTACGGCCACGCCAAGGGCGGCGTCCTGGACGGTGTCCCGGTCGCCTCCGCGCTCGGCGACCAGCAGGCCGCGCTGTTCGGCCAGACGTGTTTCGCCGAGGGCGAGGCCAAGTCCACGTACGGCACCGGCACCTTCATGCTGATGAACACCGGCGACACGCCGGTGAATTCGTACAACGGTCTGCTGACGACCGTCGGGTACCAGATCGGTGACCAGAAGGCGGTGTACGCCCTGGAGGGCTCCATCGCCGTCACCGGCTCGCTGGTGCAGTGGATGCGCGACCAGATGGGCCTGATCAAGTCGGCCGCGGAGATCGAGACGCTGGCCTCCACCGTCGAGGACAACGGCGGCGCCTACTTCGTACCGGCCTTCTCCGGTCTGTTCGCCCCGTACTGGCGCCCCGACGCCCGCGGTGTCATCACCGGTCTCACCCGGTACGTCACCAAGGCGCACATCGCCCGCGCCGTGCTCGAGGCCACCGCCTGGCAGACCCGCGAGATCAGCGACGCCATGACCAAGGACTCCGGCGTCGAGCTGACCACGCTCAGGGTCGACGGCGGCATGACCTCCAACAACCTGCTGATGCAGACGCTCGCCGACTTCCTGGACGCACCGGTGGTGCGCCCCATGGTCGCCGAGACCACCTGCCTCGGCGCCGCCTACGCCGCCGGCCTGGCCGTCGGCTTCTGGCCGGACACCGACGCGCTGCGCGCCAACTGGCGCCGGGCCGCCGAGTGGACACCCCGTATGGACGCGGAAACCCGTGACCGCGAGTACAAGAGCTGGCTCAAGGCCGTCGAACGATCCATGGGCTGGCTCGACGAGAACACTGGCGAGGAGTAACCAATCATGACCACCCTGCAGAGCGTCCCTGCCCTCGGGACGCATCCGGCCTCCGGCTCCCTTCCGAGCCGCGCCGAGACCCGGGAGCAGCTTTCCAAGGCGACGTACGACCTCCTGGTGATCGGCGGCGGCATCCTGGGCATCTCCACCGCCTGGCACGCCGCGCAGTCCGGACTGCGGGTGGCACTGGTGGACGCCGGCGACTTCGCCGGCGCCACCTCCTCCGCCTCCTCCAGCTGCTCCACGGCGGTCTGCGCTATCTGCAGACCGGCGCGGTGAAGCTGGTCGCGGAGAACCACTTCGAGCGACGCGCCGTGTCCCGGCAGGTCGCACCGCACCTCGCCAATCCGCTCACCTTCTACCTGCCGGTCTACAAGGGCGGTCCGCACGGCGCGGCCAAGCTCGGTGCGGGTGTCTTCGCGTACTCGGCACTGTCCGCGTTCGGTGACGGTGTCGGCCATGTGATCAGCCCGGCCAAGGCACAGCGCGATGTGCCTGAGCTGCGTACCGAAAACCTGAAGGCCGTCGCGGTCTACGGCGACGACCAGATGAACGACGCCAGGATGGCGCTGATGACGGTCCGTGCCGCCGTCGACTCGGGCGCGGTCGTACTCAACCACGCGGCGGTGACCGGGCTGCGGTTCACCAAGGGCCGGGTGACCGGGGCCGAGCTCGAGGACCGCAGGGACGGTACGGAGTTCGGAATCGACGCCCGTCTGGTGCTGAACGCCACCGGTCCGTGGGTCGATCACCTGCGCAAGCTGGAGGACCCGAACGCGGCTCCTTCCATACGGCTCTCCAAGGGCGCGCACCTGGTGCTGAAGCGGACGCGTCCCTGGAAGGCCGCGCTGGCGACCCCGATCGACAAGTACCGGATCACGTTCGCGCTGCCGTGGGAGGACATGCTGCTCCTCGGCACGACGGACGAGGAGTACGAGGGCGACCCGGGCGATGTCGCGGTCACCGAGAAGGACACGGCACAGATCCTGGACGAGGCGGCCTTCTCGGTCCGGGACCAGCAGCTTTCGCGCGATCTGATCACGTACTCGTTCGCGGGGCTGCGGGTGCTGCCGGGAGGTCCTGGCGGCACGGCCAAGGCCAAGCGCGAGACGGTCGTCACCGAGGGCGCGCCGGGATGCTGTCCGTCGCGGGCGGTAAGTGGACGACGTTCCGCCACATCGGCCGTACGGTGATGAACAAGCTGGCCGCACTGCCAGGACACCCGCTGGCGGAGGACATGGAGCCGATGGCCCGGCTGCCGAAGAAGGTCCTGCTGCCCGGCATCGCCAACCCGACGCGGTCGCGCACCGGCTGCTGGTCGACGGCGGCACGCCGGGTCCGCGGATGGGGCCGATACCGCCCGGCACCTCGCCACCCATTACGGTTCGCTGTCCTTCGACATCGCGCGGATGGCCAACGAGAATCCCGCGCTTGCGGCACGCATCCACCCGGACGCACCGGAGATCTGGGCACAGGTCGCGTACGCACGCGACCGCGAGTGGGCCGAGACGGCGGACGATGTGCTGCGCCGCCGGACGACGCTGACGATCCGGGGCCTGGCCACGGACGAGATCAGGGCCGAGGTCGAGGACGTGCTGGCCGACAAGCGCTGACGTCCACGTATGCCAAGGGGCGGCCCGCACCGGGCCGCCCTTGGCGTGCGCCCGCGGGAGGGCCGTGCGCGGGAGCCCTTGATCCCAGGGCGGGCCCATCTCCGCCTCGGACACCGCATAATGAAGGCATACATCGGATGTCTTGTGCGAGGAGGCCCATATGGCCGTCACCGACGAAGCGATCGAGAAGATCAAGGAAATGATCGTCTCCGGTGCGCTCCGGCCGGGCGACCGGCTTCCCAAGGAGAGTGAACTCGCCGCCGGGCTCGGGCTGTCCCGCAACTCTCTGCGCGAGGCCGTGCGCGCCCTGTCACTGATCCGCATCCTTGACGTGCGGCAGGGCGACGGGACCTACGTCACCAGCCTCGATCCGCAGCTGCTGCTGGAGGCGATGAGCTTCGTGGTGGACTTCCACCGCGATGACACGGTGCTGGAGTTCCCGCGGTGCGCCGCATCCTGGAGCCGGCCGCCACCGCGATGGCGGCCGTCCGGATCACCGAGGCCCAGCTGGACGCGCTGAGCGCGCAGCTGGACGCGCTGGGCGAGGACCCTCGGTGGAGGAACTGGTCGCATCCGACCTGGACTTCCACCGCGGGATCGTGCAGTCGTCCGGCAATTCGGTGCTCTGCTCACTGCTCGACGGCCTCTCCGGGCCGACCACCAGGCCCGGATCTGGCGCGGGCTGACCCAGCAGGACGCGGTCAGCCGCACCCTGCACGAGCACCGGGCGATCCTCTCGGCGCTGCGGGACAGGGATGCGGAGGCGGCCCGCTCCTGGTCGACGGTGCATGTGGCGAGCGTGGAGCAGTGGCTGCGGTCCACCTTGTGAGCGGGCCGGGGTTCAGTCCTGCTTCTCCCCGCTCGCGAAGCGTGAGATGACCAGCGCCAGGATGATGATCGCGCCGTTGAGGAACTGGTTCCACAGCGCGGGCACACCGCCCAGGGTCATCACATTGACCACCAGCTGAAGGGTCAGTACGCCGGTCAGCGCGCCGAACAGGGTGCCCCGTCCGCCCTTGAGACTGATCCCGCCGATGACCGCGGCCGCGAACACCTGGAAGATCCAGCCGTTGCCCTGGGTGGCCGCGACCGACCCGTAGTGGCCGGTGTAGAGGATGCCCGCGAAGGCAGCGAGCACTCCGCCGATCGCCAGCACGATCCAGGTGATCCGGTCGACCCGGATACCGGCCGCGCGTGCCGCCTCCGGGTTGCCGCCGATCGCGTACAGCGAACGTCCGTGCCGCAGCCACGCCAGGGCGGAGCCGCCGATCGCGAACAGTGCCAGGCAGATCCAGACCGCTGCCGGGGCGCCGAGCCACTCGCTCTTGCCCAGGTAGCGGAAGGACTCCGGGACGTCGGTGATCGACTTGCCTTCGGTGATGCCGATATGGAGACCGCGCAGCATGGTGAGCATGCCGAGTGTGGCGATGAAGCCGTTGACCCGCAGCTTCAGGATCAGGAAACCGTTGATCAGGCCGACCACGAGCCCGACGAGCAGGCACAGCGGGATCGCCGACCAGGCGGGGAAGAGTTCCATACCCGCGAAACGGCCGCCCTCCGCGGGCAGCACCAGCCACATGGCGACCACCGGCGCGATGCCGATCGTCGATTCCAGTGACAGGTCCATCCGGCCGCAGATGAGGATCAGTGCCTGGCCCAGGACCAGCAGGCTGAGCTCGGAGGACTGCTGGACCACGCTGATCAGGTTGTTGGAGGTGAGGAAGACCGGCGAGACGATGAACCCGATCACCAGCAGCACCAGGATCACCGGCACCAGGGAGAAGTCGCTCCACCGGATCAGCGCGAGCCGGCTGCGGGGCCTGCTTCCTTCGCACCGCTGATGGTTCCGTCGTCGGCGACGGACGGCCGTATCGTCCCGGTCATTCCCTTTCCCCACACCTTCCATGGCGGCGACGAGTTCCCCGTCGGTCCACCCGCTTGCGAATGTTGCGACCACCCGCCCGTGGAACAGGGCGAGTACCCGGTCACAGACTCGTAGATCGTCCAGCTCGTCCGAGATGATCACTGCGGCGTTTCCTTCGTCGGCCACCCGTCGTACGACCCCGAGCAGCGAGTCCTTGGACTTGACGTCCACGCCGGCGGTCGGCCTGACCGCGACCAGTGCGCTCGGTGCGCGGGCCAGCGCACGGGCGACCACCACCTTCTGCTGATTGCCGCCGGAAAGCCCGCTGACGGGCTGCTCGGGTCCCTGGGTCTTGATGTCCAGTGACGCGATCATCGACCGGGCGAACTGCCGGGTACGGGAGGGCATCACGGTCCCCAGGGCCCCAGCTGGCCGGTGACCGTCAGGGTGGCGTTCTCGGCGACGCTGCGGTTCAGCACCAGGCCCTGGTCGTGGCGGTCCTCGGGGATGTATCCGATGCCCGCGTCCAGCGCGTGCGGCACGCTGCCGGGACGTACCGTCCTGCCGTGCACCCGGACCGTGCCGCCGGTCGCCCTGCGCATGCCGGCCAGTGTCTCGCCCAGTGCGGTGTTGCCGCTTGCCGCCGAGCCGGCGACGCCGAGCACCTCGCCGGGCGCACTTCGAGGTCCAGCGGGTCGAAATGCCCCTCCAGTGCGAGCTGTTCGGTACGCAGCACGGGCTCGGCCGATCCGTCCCGTGACGCTTCAGGCCCGCCTGCGTGCCAGGCGGACGCGCTTGCGGCCTGTTCACCTGTCATCGCCGCCACCAGCTCGGTCTTCCCGATGCTGTCGACGGGGCAGTCAGCACATGGCGGGCGTCACGGTAGACCGTCACGGTGGTGCACAGCTCGTACACCTCCTGCAGATGGTGGGAGATGAACAGGAACGCCACTCCCTGGCTCTGAAGCTCGCGGAGCTTGTCGAAGAGGCGTCCGATGCCCCGGGCGTCGAGCTGGGCGGTCGGCTCGTCCAGGACGATCAGCCGCGCCCCGAAGGACAACGCCCGAGCGATCTCGACGAACTGACGCTGCTCGACGGCCAGATCCCGCGCCCGTGCGCCGGGTCTACCTGCACCCGTACTCGGCGAGCAGTTGTTCCGCGCGTTTGCGCAGCCTGCCCCAGCTGATCCAGCGGGAGTCCTGGTCGAAGCGGTTGAGGAAGAGGTTCTCGGCGACGGTGAGATCGGGGACGACCATGGACTTCTGGTAGACGCAGGCGATCCTGGACTGCCAGGCCATGGTGTCGCCGAACGTGGGTGCCGGTTCCCTCCGAAGCGCACGGTGCCCGCGTCGGCCCGGTGGAGTCCGGTCAGGACGCTGACGAGGGTGGATTTGCCCGCGCCGTTGCGGCCGACGAGTGCGTGGGACTCGCCCGGAGCACGGTGAGCTTCACGCCGTCGAGCGCCACGGTGGGCCCGAATCGTTTGACGACGCCTTTCGCCTCTACGGCCGGTGGTGGTGCCTGGTCCATGGCTAGCTCTTCTTCTCCAGCTGATTGGCCCACAGCTTGGGGTCGTCGACGTTTTCCTTGGTCACCAGAGGTGCGGGGAGCTGGTCCTCGAAGCCGCCCGGGATCTTGATGATCTTCGAATCGTGGTCGGTCGGCCCCTCCTCGAACGTCTTGCCCTCCAGCGCGGCCTTGGCGTAGTACAGCGCGTACTTCGCGTAGAGGTCGGCGGGCTGGGAGATCGTGGCGTCGATCTTCCCGGCCTTGATGGCGTCGAACTCCTCGGGGATGCCGTCGTTGGAGATGATCGTGATGTGACCGGGCGTACCAGCCGGCTTCAGGAGCTTCTTCTGCTCCAGGAGGGCCAGGGTGGGCTGCAGGAACACCCGCCCGCCTGCATGTAGATGCCGTTGATGTCGGGGTGCGCGGCCAGCGTCGACTGGAGTTTGGCGGAGGCCACATCGCCCTTCCAGTCGGTGGCCAGCTCGAAGACCTTGATGCCGGGGAAGTCCTTGTCCATGCAGGTCTTGAAGGTCTCGGACCGGTCGCGGCCGTTGATCGAGGAGAGGTCCCCTGGAACTCGACGACCTTGCCCTGCCCTTCAGCTGCTCGCCGAGGTACTTGCAGGCGTTGGTTCCGTACGCCTTGTTGTCGGCCCGCACGACCATGTAGATGTCGCCCTTGTCGGGGCGGGTGTCGACGCTGATGGCCGGGATCTTCTTCTCGTTCAGCGTGTTCAGCGACTCCGCTATCGCGCCGGTGTCCTGCGGGGCCATGATCACGGCCTTGGCGCCCTGGTCGGTGAAGGTCTGGACGTTGGCGACCAGCTTGCCGATGTCGTTCTGCGAGTTGGTCAGCGGCAGTGCCTCGACGCCGCCGCTCCTGACGCCGCTCTCGATGTACTGCTGGTAGGAGTTCCAGAAGTCGCTGTCGCTGCGCGGCAGGTCGATGCCGACCTTGCCGCCGGCTTCCCCGTCGGCCGGGGATTCACGGTTGCAGCCTGCGAGGGCAGTCACGGCAAGGAGTACGGCACAGGCCGCCGCACTCGTCGTACGCACTCTCATGGGGTCCCGTCCTTTGTTGAGTACCGGCTAGGAGCTCTGTGGGCGTGGCTTCGGTGGTGCGGGGTGCCGGGTGTGGCGGCCAGGCTCTGTGGTGCGGGTCCGGTCAGCCGTCGGCCGGCCTCAGCCGCAGCCCCTGCATCCCGCCGTCCACCGCGAGTGCGGTGCCCGTGACGGACGCGGCGGCCGGGCTCGCCAGATAGACGATCGCGGCGGCGACCTCGTCGGCCGAGACCAGTCGCCCGAGGGGCTGGCGGGCGTTGAGTGCGGCGCGTTCGGCTTTCGGGTCCTCGGCCCGGCCGAGGAGCCTGCCGATCCACGGGTGTCGGCGGTGCCGGGGTTGACGCAGTTGACGCGGATGCCTTCGCGGACGTGGTCCGCGGCCATGGCCAGGGTCAGGGAGTGGACGGCCCTTTGCTCGCGCTGTACAGCGCGCGCTGCGGCAGACCGGCCGTGGCGGCGATGGAGCAGGTCTGGGTGATCGAGACGGCGCCGGGCCGGCCGGCCGCGGCCCTGCGCAGATGGGGCAGGGCGTGGCGGGCGGTACGGACCATGCCTGTGACGTTGATGTCCAGGACCGGGCCCACCTCGTCCGCGTTGTCCTCGACGGTGCCGATGGAGCCGATACCGGCGTTGGAGACGAGGGTGTGCAGTCCGCCCAGCTCCGCGGCGGCGCGGCCGACCGCTTCGCGTACGGCCGCGTCATCGGTCACATCGGCCTTCAGCGCGAGCGTCCCGGCGGGTGCGTCCGCAGTCTCACGGTCGAGTACGGCGACGCGCGCGCCGCGTGCGAGCAGCAGGGTGGCCACGGCGGCCCCGATACCGGACGCCCCTCCTGTCACCAGGGCCGACATTCCATCGAAGTCCTGTGCGCCGGTCATCAGTTGGCCTCCTCGGGCGTGCGGCGGGCCTGCCAGACGGGGCCCTGCGGGTAGCGGTGTTCGGCCAGTGACGCGGGAGCATCCGGGCCGAGAAGCCCTGCGAACGCGGGGCCACATAGCGTCCTGCGTCGATCACGGCGGGGTCGGCGAAGTGCTCGTGGAGATGGTCGACGTACTCGATGACGCGGTCCTCCCACGTGCCGGAGACCGCCACATAGTCGAACATCGACAGATGCTGCACCAGCTCGCAGAGCCCGACGCCACCGGCGTGCGGGCGACCGGGACGCCGTACTTCGCGGCGAGCAGCAGAATCGCCAGATTCTCGTTGACGCCCGCGACGCGTGCGGCGTCGATCTGTACGAAGTCGACCGCGCCGGCCTGCAGGAGTTGTTTGAACACGACTCGGTTGGCGACGTGTTCACCGGTCGCGACCCTGATCGTCTGCCCGCGCGCACGGCGGCGTGGCCGAGTACGTCGTCGGGGCTGGTCGGCTCCTCGATCCAGTGCGGGTCGTACGGCTCGAGGGCCTTCAGCCACTCCACCGCGTCCGCGACGTCCCAGCGCTGATTGGCGTCGACCGCGATCCGGATGCCGGGGCCGACGGCTTCCCGGGCCAGCGAGAGTCTGCGGATGTCGTCGTCGAGGTTGCCGCCGACCTTCAGCTTGATCTGCGCGAAGCCGTCGGCGACCGCTTCCTTCGCCAGCCGGACCAGCTTGTCGTCGTCGTATCCCAGCCAGCCGGGCGAGGTGGTGTACGCGGGGTAGCCCTCGGCGAGGAGGCGTTCGGTGCGCTCGGCGCGGCCCGGTTCGGCTTCCCTCAGGATGGTGAGTGCCTCCTGGGGGTGAGCGCGTCGGTGAGGTAGCGGAAGTCGACCAGGAGACCAGCTCCTGCGGCGTCATCCCGGCGAGGAACTGCCAGACGGGCTTGCCCGCGCACTTCGCCGCGAGGTCCCAGGCGGCGTTGACGACCGCGCCGGCCGCCATGTGCATCACGCCCTTCTCGGGCCCCAGCCAGCGCAGTTGGGAGTCGTGTGTGAGCTCGCGGTACAGCACGGCGAGATCGGCGGCCGTCCTGGGCGCGGGCGCCCCAGCACGAAGTGGCGCAGTGATTCGATGGCTGCGGCCATGACCTCGTTGCCCCGGCCTATGGTGAAACAGAAGCCATGCCCTTCCATGGCACCGTCACCGACACCGTCCGGGATGTCCGTACGCAGGACGACGTACGCGGCGGAGTAGTCGGGATCGGGGTTCATGGCGTCCGAGCCGTCCAGCTGTTCCGAGGTCGGAAAGCGGATGTCGTGGACCTCGAAATCCGTGACGGTCTGACTCATGTGCGCCCCCAGGGAATAACATCGGACCTCTGTGTGGTCATCCGATGTATATCGCCGCCTGCCGCCCAACGTCCAGCATCAGGACGAAATTCGCTCGGATTCGATCAGCACAGCTCGGATGAATCCAGAAGCTGATGGAGTGAACCGGCCCGCACGAAGTGGCTGCGGTGACAGGGCCCGCAACCCGTAAGGTTGGTCCGTACACAAGGGAACTTCGGAAGGAGGCCTGGGTGATCGAGCTCGAGGGGTACCCGAGCTGATCGACCCGGTCATGGTGGCCGCGTTCGAAGGCTGGAACGACGCCGGTGACGCCGCCTCCACAGCGGTCGGACATCTGGACCGGGAGTGGAAGGGCGAGGTGTTCGCGGCGCTGGACGCCGAGGACTACTACGACTTCCAGGTCAACCGGCCCACAGTGTGGCTGGATGGTGGGGTACGCAAGATCACGTGGCCCACCACACGACTCTCCGTGGTCCGTATCGGCGGCGAAGCCGCGTGACCTGGTTCTGGTCCGGGGCATCGAGCCATCGATGCGCTGGCGCTCGTTCTGCAACGAGATCTCGGATTCGCCCATGAACTGGGCGTGGAGATGGTCGTCATCCTGGGTGCGCTGCTCGGCGACACCCGCACACCCGTCCGGTACCGGTCAGCGGAGTCACCTCCGACCCCGATCTGGCCAGGACGATGGATCTGGAGGAAACCAGGTACGAGGGCCCGACGGGAATCGTCGGAATCCTCCAGGAGGCCTGTACGCATGCGGGCGTCCCGACGGTGAGTCTGTGGGCGGCGGTGCCGCACTACGTGTCCCAGCCGCCCAACCCGAAGGCGACCCTGGCTCTGCTGAACCGCCTGGAGGACCTGATCGGGCTGCGGATCCCGCTGGGTGAACTGCCCGAGGACGCCCGTGCCTGGCAGCTCGGCGTCGATCAACTGGCCGCCGAGGACAGCGAAGTGGCCGAGTACGTGCAGACGCTGGAGGAGGCCAGGGACACCGCGGAGCTGCCCGAGGCGTCCGGCGAGGCCATCGCCCGGGAATTCGAGCGGTACCTGCGGCGCAGGGACGGCGGTCCGGGCCAGCCGCCCGGTGGGCACGCGACGGAGAGCGGCGATGTCCCGTACCTGCGGGACACCTCCAGCGGACGCACCAGGCCGCCAAGCCGCAGCGTCCGGACACCGGGAGGCCACCGGCGCCGGGAGCCGACGAGGGCGGGGCCAGGAGCCGAAGGAGGGGCCCGGGGACGGGGACACCGACACCCGGGAGATCCACCGGACGCTCCTCCCGGGAGCCCGCCCAGGACTGACCCGTATGACGGGACCGGCCCCGGACTTCTCTCGAAGTCCGGGGCCGGTTCCGTCACGGCTGATCGGGTGGTTGTGCGGGCTGACTACAGCGCGACGCCGAGCAGCGCGTCGACGGTGCGTGAGACAAGGCCGGGCGCGGCCTCGTCCGTGCCGCCGCCGGAGTTCTGCAGGGCGGCCCAGCGGTCCACGGCGGCCAGGGCGGCCGGGCGTCCAGGTCGTCCGCGAGAGCCTCGCGGACCTCTTCGACCACGGCGTCGGCGGACAGTCCGTCGGGCCGGGAGACGGCGGCACGCCACTGTGCGAGACGCTCCACCGCGTCGGCGAGCACCTGGTCGGTCCACTCCCAGTCGGCCCGGTAGTGGTGCGAGAGCAGCGCGAGCCGGATCGCCGCCGGGTCGACGTCGTCCCGGCGCAGCGTGGAGACGAAGACCAGGTTGCCCTTGGACTTGGACATCTTCGCGCCGTTCAGGCCGACCATGCCGGCGTGCACATAGGCGCGGGCGAACGGATGCTCGCCGGTCAGCGCCTGGGCGTGGGACGCGCCCATCTCGTGGTGCGGGAAGGCGAGGTCGGAGCCGCCTCCCTGGATGTCGAAGCCCATGCCCAGGTGGTCCAGCGCGATGGCCACGCACTCGATGTGCCAGCCGGGCCTGCCGGGGCCGAGGCCGGCCCCGTCCCAGCTCGGCTCGCCCGCACGGGCGGCCATCCAGAGCATCGGGTCCAGGGGTTCTTCTTGCCGGGGCGCTCCGGGTCGCCGCCGCGCTCGGCGGAGAGCAGCCGCATCGCATCGGCATCGAGGTTGGAAACCTCGCCGAAGTGCGGGTCGGACTCGACCGAGAAGTACACGTCGCCGTCGAGCTCGTAGGCGGCGCCGGCGTCTCTGAGCCGTTCGACGAGCGGGACGATGCCGGGTATCGCCTCCACCGCACCTATGTAGTGCTGCGGCGGAAGCATGCGCAGGGCGGTCATGTCCTCCCTGAAGAGTGCTGTCTCGCGCTCGGCGAGCTCGGTCCAGTCCTCGCCGTCGCGTACGGCCCGCTCCAGCAGCGGGTCGTCCACGTCAGTCACGTTCTGGACATAGTGAATCTGCCGCTTGGTATCGAGCCACACGCGCTGAACGAGGTCGAACGCGTTGTAGGTCGCCGCATGACCCATATGGGTCGCGTCGTACGGCGTGATGCCGCAGACATAGATGCGGGCGACGGGACCGGGGTCAAGGGTGATCCGTCCGCCGGTCGCGGTGTCGTGGATCCGAAGGTCGCGGCCCTTGCCAGGCAGGGCGGGGACCTCAGAAGCGGGCCAGGCATGCATTCCATGAGCGTAACCGGACGATGCTTCCAGATACGAACCGGACGGGAGATCGTGGCCGAAGAGGCGGTCTTGCGCGGCGCTGGTGTGCCCGCTCAGGCGCGGCTCGCCGCAGGTGCTCAGACCGGTCAGACCGGGGGCCAGGGAATGGCCGGCCAGTCCCCGCTCGGCTGCGGGTGCCGCCCAGCCGCACGCAGCCCGCCACCCGCTGCCGCAGCGCATCCAACTCGGCCGCCGTGATCAGCTCCCCAACCGGGTGGCGAGGGCCGCCCCGGCTCCAGCTCGCCGGACAGCCCTCCGAGCACCTCGACCGCCTCGTCCGTCAGCGGCTCGCCCGCCCAGCCCCACAGCAGGGTCCGCAGCTTGTCGTCCGCGTTGAAAGTGACACCGTGATCGATTCCGTACAGCCGGCCGCCCGGGCGGGCAGCAGGTGCCCGCCCTTGCGGTCACCGTTGTTGATCACCGCGTCGAGGACCGCGAGCCGGCGCAGCCGCGGATCGTCCGCGTGCACCAGCAGCGCTCTTCCCTCCCCACGTCGGCGAAGCCGACGGCCTTCCAGCCTTCCCCGGCTCCTCGTCCTCGATGAGCGCGAGCAGTGGCGGCAACGCGCCGTCGGCGCTCTCGTCCGCCTCGATCCACAGCTGGCACATGCCCTCGCCGTAGGGCCCCTCACGCAGCACCGTGGGCGGCACCAGGCCCCATCCGGTGGCCTCGGAGATCTCGTACGCCGCCACCTCACGCTGCGCCAGGGTGCCGTCGGGGAAATCCCACAGCGGCTGTTCCCCTGCGACCGGCTTGTACACGCAGGTGCGCTCATCGCCCTCCAGGGCGACCGTGCAGTGGAGGACCGCGTTGGATGCGCCCGGACCTGACCGAGAACCGTGAGCTGCCCCTGGGCGAGCAGGGTGAGCAGCCCGGTCTCCGTCAGGCCCCGCGACGGTATCCGTTCTGGCGCGGGCATACGTGTCCTTCCGGATCGAGCGGCAGGCTGCACAGAGGGCAGGGCGGGCGGCCGGCGTTCACGACGTCCAGGGCGCGCTTGGCGAACGCCCGCGCCTGTGCCCCGCTCAGCCGCACGCGCAGCATCGGCGGGCCGTTCTCCTCGTCCTGGAGCAGCCGCTCCTCGGCCTCCGCGAGATCGTCCTCGGAGTCGGCGTCGAGCTCCACCAGGGCCTGGGCCTCGACGATCATGCGCTGCTCCTCGCCGTCCCAGGCGAGAGCCATCGTGCCGACCCTGAACTCCTCCTCGACAGGCGCGTCGAGCGGTGCCGCGTCGGTCACGTCCATGGGCGCCACCGCGGGCACCGGTGAATTGCCGCCGGTCCGCCTGACGACCTCGTCGAGCAGCTCGTCGATCCGTTCGGCCAACGCGGCGACCTGGGTCTTCTCCAGGGCCACGCTGGTGACCCGTCCCCTTGAGGATGCCTGCAGGAAAAACGTACGGCGGCCCGGCAGCCCGACCGTACCGGCCACGAAACGGTCCGGGGGTCGTAGAGGAACACCTGACGGGACACGTCCTGTCTCCCTTGAGAATTGACGGTGAATGGGCGGCCTGAGCCCCGGGATGCCCCCGAAATGGCCCCTACGGCGCGTCCACCCTACTGCCCGGAGCGATCACGGCGTCCCAGCGCCGCCTCCGACTGCCGCATCCGTTGCGGTGTCCGCCGCCCGTCCGGTCCGACGGCCTGTTCGCGCGGCGCCAGCGAGGTCAAGTCCCCGGTGTCGCCCAGCCGGAGAAGAAAGGGCCGCAGCCGGGTGTAACGGATCGCGGTGACCGAACAGGGTCGGCATGGATCCGCTGGAAGAGATCGAGGTGCATACCCAGTGCGTCGGCGACGACGGCCTTGATGATGTCGCCGTGCGAACACATGACGTAGGCGGCATCATCCCCGTGCTCAGCCTCGATGCGGGCGTTCCAGTCCCGTACGGCATCCACCGCACGGGCCTGCATGGCACGCATGGACTCGCCGCCCGGGAACGCCGCGGCCGATGGGTGCTGCTGGACCACGGACATCAGCGGTTCGTCGGAGAGTTCGGCGAGCTTACGCCCGGACCAGTCCCCGTAGTCGCACTCGCTGATCCGGTCCTCGGTGTGCGAGGGAGGCCGGGCGGGCGTCGAGCAGCGGCTGCAGGGTCTGGCGACAGCGTTGCAGGGGCTGCTGACCGCGGCGGCGAGCGTGACCGCCGCCAGCCGTCCGGCAGGGCGGCGGCCTGCTCTGCGCCGCGTTCGTCGAGTGAGACACCGGGGTGCGGCCCGCGAGCACTCCGGCCGTGTTGGCGGTGGAGCGTCCGTGGCGTACAAGGATCAGCGTGGGCATAGGGGCCAGGGTAGAGGGCACCCAGAGATGCCGGTAAAGCGACGACAGGGAAGAATGCGCGCGTGATTGTGGACTGTGGCATCTACCGGGACGGGCGCCGGACCGACGGCCCCGCCGACTTCTCCGATGCCCTCGCCGAGGCACGGGCCGCTGGGGACGCGTTCCTCTGGATCGGACTGCACGAGCCGACGCAGAAGGAGTTCGACCTGGTCAGCAGCGAGTTCGGGCTCCACCCGCTGGCCGTGGAAGACGCACTGCGCGCGCACCAGCGGCCCAAGCTGGAGATCTACGACGATTCGCTGTTCGCGGTCATCAAGCCGGTGGTCTACGAACACCGGACGGACACCGTCAGCACCGATGAACTGATGCTCTTCATAGGGGATTCCTTCGTCGTGACGGTCCGGCACGGCGAAGGTGCGCCTCGCGGCCGTACGCCGCCGCCTGGAGGCCGAGCCCGATGTGCTCAGGCATGGCCCCACCGCGGTGCTGTACGCGGTCAGTGACGCGGCGGTGGACCACTACATAGAGGTCGCCGCCGAACTCCAGATCGACCTGGAGGAGCTGGAGGCACAGGTATTCGCTCCGGACGGCACCGGCGACTCCAAGAACACCGCCGCCCGCATCTACACCTTCAAGCGGCAGGTGCTGGAATTCCGCCGGGCCACGGGTCCGCTCAGCGCGCCGATGGCCCGGCTGGCCGGCGCGGGCGTGCCGTTCGTCGACAAGCACTCCCAGCCGTTCTTCCGGGACGTCAGCGACCATCTGACCCGGGCCAACGAGCATGTGGAGGGGCTCGACCGGCTGCTCTCGGACATTCTCTCCGCGCATCTGGCGCAGATGGGAGTACGGCAGAACGACGACATGCGGAAGATCTCCGCGTGGGCGGCCATGGCCGCGGTACCGACGATGGTGGCCGGCATCTACGGCATGAACTTCGACCACATGCCGGAGCTGCACTGGGTCTGGACGTACCCGACGGTGGTCGCGCTGATGGGCTGCGCGGTCTTCGGTCTGTACCGTTTGTTCAAGCGCCGCAACTGGCTGTAGGCCGTGCCGGACGGCCCGGCGGGAAGCGCCCGGCAGGCTCAGGCCGGTTCGGGTGCCGGCGTCGCCGGGCTGCCCAGCGCATTGCGCCGTTCGGGCTGTTCGAGGCTCATGCTGCGCCGCCAGCCGGCCAGGCGCTCGTACGCGTACATCCCGTAGATTCCCGCCTTCAGCGCCGCCGTCTTCGGCTGTGGCCAGCGCAGGATCGCCCCATGCGGTCCATGACGGCGAGGCTGACATCGCGGTACACCCGGATCTCGGCCAGCGCGCACTCCCGCAGGGCGCGGTGGATCGTACGGCCGTGGCCGGCACGGGCCAGGCGGAGCAGTTCCTCATGGCAGTACGCGAGGTGGCTGTCCTCGTCGTTCGAGATCATCCGCACCGCCCGGCCGATCCCGGATCGTCGGCGAAGTACCTGCACAGCAGCTTCATCTGTTCCGAGGCCCGCTGCTCGGTGACCCTGCTGTGCACCAGGTAGGTGACGATGTCGCGCTCGCGGAGCGGTTCCTCACGGCGGAGCCGCTCGTGCGCGAGGCCGATGCCGTGCCGCTCCAGGAGCAGCGTGTAGTCGGTTTCGTACGGGACGGGGACCGGCTCGAGTCCGCGCTGCTTCAGCAGCGCCCCGAAGATCCGGCCGTGCTTGTCCTCGTCGGCGCCGTGCCGTGCGATCTTGGGGCCAGCTCTCGCAGGCTCCCGGGGCCAGCGCGGCGATACGCCCGTTCTCCCAGCCGCCCTGGGACTCCCCGCCGGCTGCGATCGAACAGAAGAGCCGGAACGACTCGTCGTCGTCGAGAATCTCCTGGAACAGACTTTTCGCCGAGAGCATCACTGCCACCTTTCGCACCGGTGTCCGCAGAGGCACAGTCAAATGCGGTACGGGCGGTCGGCAACCCGAGCGGTTGTACGACAGGTGGCGTAGCCGCGTAACCGTGCGGCCTGCGGCGCGTTGTTCCACGCAACGGCCGTGGCGGGAAGACCCCGAGCCCCACCACGGCCGTAGTGCTGCCCGCGGGCCTCCCGGGGCTACGCGGCGAGGCCGGAGAGCTCCAGGGCATCCGTGCCCGCGCGCAGGGCCGCCAGCCGCTCGTCGAGCGTGAAGCCGGCCGGGGCGAGGGTCAGGGTGGTGACACCGGCGGCGGCATAGGCCTGCATCCGGTCCGCGATCCGCTCCACCGGACCGAGCAGCGCGGTCTGGTCGATGAGCTGGTGCGGGATGGCCGCGGCCGCACCGCTCTTGTCACCGGACAGGTACTTCTCCTGGATCTCTGCGGCTTCCTTCTCGTAGCCCATGCGCTGGGCGAGCTGGTTGTAGAAGTTCTGCTTGCGGCTGCCCATTCCGCCGACGTACAGGGCGGTGTACGGCCGGAACATGTCGGCGAGGCCGTTGACGTCGTCGCCGACGGCGAGCGGCAGCGTGGGGCAGACGTCGAAGCCTTCCATGGTCCTGCCCGCCTTCTCACGGCCTGCCCGCAGGTACGTGACCGCTGTCTCCTCCAGGTGCTCGGCGGAGGGAAGATCAGCAGGGCTCCGTCGGCGATCTCGCCGGTCTGCTCCAGGTTCTTCGGTCCGATCGCGGCGATGTAGAGCGGGATGTGCTCGCGCTGCGGGTGGACGGTGAGCTTGAGGGGCTTGCCCGGCCCGTCGGGCAGCGGCAGCGTCCAGTGCTCGCCCTCGTAGGAGAGGCGCTCGCGGGACATCGCCTTGCGCACGATGTCGACGTACTCACGGGTGCGTGCGAGCGGCTTGTCGAACTTGACGCCGTACCAGCCCTCGGAGACCTGCGGCCCCGAGACGCCCAGCCCGAGCCGGAACCGGCCACCGGAGAGCGAGTCGAGAGTGGCCGCGGTCATCGCCGTCATGGCGGGCTGACGGGCCGGGATCTGCATGATGGCGGAGCCGACGTCGATGGACTCGGTCTGGGCAGCGACCCAGGCCAGCACCGTCGGAACGTCGGAGCCGTACGCCTCCGCGGCCCAGCAGACGTCGTAGCCGAGCCGGTCGGCCTCCTGCGCCATGGCGAGATTGTCGCCGTCCATGCCGGCGCCCCAGTAACCGAGATTGATGCCGAGCCGCATAGCCGCTCCCCTTACTGATCAGTAACGTCTCTGTTGCTCCGGACTCTAGCGCGCATGACCGGGATCCGGCAGGCCTCTCCCCTGCCCGGTCCGCCGGTTCCGGTTGTACACAGGCCTCCACCCGCCGAGGTCATGGCCAGTAATCTCAGCGCCCATGGAGCAGAGGGCAGAGGCATCTCGGCCGTACCGGCCTTCGCGTGTCCCGGATCGGACTCGGCACCCTGACCTGGGGCCGGGACACCGACGAGCACGACGCCGCCGACCAGTTGAAGGTCTTCTGGGACGCGGGCGGCACACTGGTCGACACCGCCGATGTGTACGGCGGCGGTGAGGCCGAATACCTGCTCGGCCGGCTCATCGACAGCCTGGTGCCGCGGCAGGATCTGGTCATCGCGACCAAGGCCGGCAGCGTGCCCGATCCCTACCGCCGCTTCGACGGCTCACGCAGGCATCTGCTGGCGGCGCTCGATGCCTCGCTGGAGCGGCTGGGGACGGACTATGTCGATCTGTGGCAGATCCATGCCTTCGATCCGGTGACCCCGCTGGACGAGACGCTCCAGGCGGTGGACCTGGCGGTGTCGTCCGGGCGGGTCAGATACGCAGGGTGCCGAACTTCTGCGGCTGGCAGCTGGCCAAGGCCGCGACCTGGCAGCTCACCGCGCCCGGCGTACGTACCCGCCTGGCCAGTACGCAGATGGAGTACTCACTGCTGCAGCGCGGCGTGGAACGGGAAGTGCTGCCCGCCGCGCTCGATCTGGGCGTGGGCTGCTGCCCTCCTCCCGCTGGGCCGAGGGGTGCTGACCGGCAAGTACCGCATGGGCACGCCCTCGGATTCGCGCGGGGCCTCTGAGCACCTGGCGCCGTTCGTCGAGCCGTATCTCCACGACCCGGCGAGCAGGATCGTGGACGCGGTGGCGACGGCGGCGGACGGCCTCGCCACGACGGCCCTCCAGGTGGCGCTCGCCTGGGTGCGGGACCGGCCGGGCGTGGTGGCCCCGATCATCGGCGCGCGCAACGCGCAGCAGCTCACTGAAGCTTTGTCAGTGCAGGCGCTTAGTCTTCCTGACGAGATCTGCCGGGCGCTCGACGATGTGTCGGCGCCCGTGCACCGCTATCCGGATCAGGACTGGAGCACGCTGTGACTGCGCTTCCCGGGGAAACCCAGGCCCCTCGGCCGAGGACCGAGAGGACCGCGGCCCCGACGTCGTCGCTGCGGACCCACCGGCCGTCGGCCAGTCCGGCACGGACGAGAACGGCGGCGACGAGCCCAGCAGCGACGGCGCGACGGCTGCGGGAGACGCGGCAGGTTCCAGCACCGGGGACGGGCGATGAGCCGACGGACCTCACGCCCTCCGCCGGTCCCGAGGAGGGTGATGACGGCGAGGCACAGACGGCCCCGGCAGCCGCCGGCGCAGAAGCCGCCACCGGCCCGGAGGCCGCTGCAGCGCCCTCCGAGGCCGAAGCCGAGCTCGCCGCCCAGCGCGAGCTGCACGAGCGGATCGAGAAGCGCAAGGCAGGGAAAGAGGGCCCATCCCGGCCGGTACGAAGCTGAGCGGTACCGCCGCCGATCTGCTCGCCGCCGTACGCGCGGTCGAGAGCGGCGAGAAGGCCGGCACCACGTTCTTCGACTCACCCACTGCGGCCCCGCACCACGCAGGGCTGCCCCGCGGCCACACCGTCACCGGCACGGCCCCGGAGCACCGAGCCGTCCCGGACTGCTCAGGGCGCGTCCGCCGACGCGACAGCCGCGGTCCGGGCGCTGCTCTCCGAGGCCGGGGCACCCGAGACCCTGGCCGGCCCCGCAGCCGGGACGCTGGGCGAGCAGGCAGCCGACGCCCTGCGTGCCGATCCCTGGCAGCTGCTGGCCGTGCCCGGGTCCGCCCCGAACAGGCCGACGGTTTTGCACGCGCCCTGCTGGGCGACGGCTGCGGACCGGACGACGAGCGGCGCACCGCCGCGCTGGTCGGCTGGCTGCTGGAGCGGGCCGCGCTGCAGGGCCACACGGCGCAGGACGCGTCGGCGGTGAGCGCGGCGCTCGCCGAGCGCGCGGTGAGCGACCCCGACACCGCCGTGCGGCACGCCATCGCCGAAGGCGTCGTCCTGGTCTTCCAGGAAGGCGTCGAGCCTGGCTTCGATCCCATGGAAGCGGAGGAAGCGGACGGCGCAGCGGCCGAAGACGTGGATGGCGAGGATGGTGAGGGCGAGCAGGACAAGCAGGAACCGGTACAAGTGCTGCTGGGTCTCGACAGGTATGCGCTGGCCGAGGAGAGCCTCGCCGACGGTCTGGCGCGGCTGGTCAACGCCTGCGAGAAGGACGCCGACTGGGCGGACGCCGCTGCGGCGGCCCGTCCCCTCAGCCGCCGAGCTGATCCGTACGGCCGCGTCCTGCGGCCTGGTCGCCCACTGCGGCGGCGAGGCGGCACGGGCCGAGCCGGCCGCTCTGATCGCGGCGGCACAGGGCCTGGGCCTGCGGGCCGTGGGAGCCGTCCACAGCCTGGACGGCCGCCACCGGCTGGCCTCGGCCACCGGTGATCCGCAGACGGCTGTCACGCTCGTCGGCCTCCTCGCCGGTGTGGAGGGTCCGGGCCGCGACCAGGAGGGGCGCTCGCCCTCGACCTGCTGGTTGTGCTGGACTCCCCGCAGCTCGATGTGGAGACCGCCGCGATGCTGGTGGAGTCACTGGCCGACGGCACCAGGCTGGTGCTGAGCGGCGATCCCGGGTGCTGGGATCCGCCGGTGCGGGCCGGGTGTTCGCGGATGTGCTGGCGGCCCGCGGGTGCCCGCAGGTCATTTCCCGTACGCCGGACCCGGGCCCGATCGGTGAACTGGTCTCCGGCATCGGCATCGGCGAGCTGAACCAGGTCGAAGCCCCGGCAAGGAGGTCGTGATCGTCCCCGTGCGCGACGCGGGAGAGGCGGTACACCGCACGGTGCAGCTGGTCGCCGACTCGGTGCCGCGAGCCATCGGCGTACCGTCGTCCGACACCCAGGTGATCACGGTCGGGCACGGCGGCTCGGCGGGTACCAGGGCGCTCAACGCGGCGCTCAAGCAGCGGCTCAATCCCGGCCCCGGCCGGTTCGGCGGCTTCGACCCGGGCGACCGTGTCATCCATGTGCCCGCCCCGGCCGGGCCGTGCCCGGTCCGTCGTCCGGGCCGACGCGGACGGCCTCCATCTGGACTGCGCGGGCAGCCCGTCGTCATCCCCAGGACCGGGTGGAGTCGTCCGTACGGCACAGCTGGGCACTCAGCGCTCATCAGGCGGCCGGAATGCGCTGGCCCGCCGTGGTCGTCGTGCTGCCCGGTGACGCGGCACAGGGGCTGAACCGGCCCTGGGTGTACACGGCGTTCAGCCGCGGGGAGCGCCACCTCTCCGTGGTGCACGGAGTGGACCAGGCACTCCCCGGGCGGTGGCCGAGGCCCCGCCCAGGACCGGACTACACGGCTGCGCCCGCTCCTGGAAGCGCTGTCGGCCACGGAGCCCGCCCGTAGACAGCCCGGTGGCCCCAGTGCACCGCACCGGGGCCACCGGCCGTGCCCGGAGGCGGATGATCAGGGTTTCCCGCCGGAAGCTCATCCAGCTCCTCGTCCAGCTCGTCCTCGTCGAAGACCGAGCTGACATCGAAACGGCAGACCACCAGGGCCGGGTCGGCTTGGTCGAAGGGCCCGTTGAGCCACTCCCCGGGTCGGGAAGCTCGTCCGAGGCCGAGACCCACAGTGTGGAGTCGCCCTCCTCCAGTCCGAATTCCCGGTGCCGGGAGGCGATCTCGTCCGGCTCGTACTCGCCGAAGAGCACACCGAACGCCGCATGGACGCTGGAGCCGACCACTGCCGCGGTGTCGCTCTCCTGCCCGCCGGGGTCCAGGTCGGCGAGCCGCTGTGCCTGGGCCAGCAGTCGCTGGGGCTCCGCCACCGCGTAGTCGCGCCTGATCAGCACGGTCACGGCATGGGGCTCCTCCGGGCCGGAGTACGGCGGCAGCGAGTCGTCCGCACCCGGGATCTCGAAGGAGTGACCTCGTCGTAGTGGTCGTAGAGCAGTTCGTCGTAGACCTCGGCCGCAGCGGCCAGAGCGTTGAACGCGTCGAAAACGGCGGGGTCGTCGTCCCCGGCACGGCGTTCGACCGCCTCGAGGTGGCGGTCGAGCGCAGCTTTGACCGCTTCGGCGGCGGCGCGTACCTCGGCAGCGGTGGGCTGCGCAGCATCAGACATAGGACAGACGCTATCCGTACAGGGGCGCTGCCCGCACAATAGATGCGATGCCGGAATACGAATTTGTCGACGTGTACGTGCCGCGCGGCGTGTCCCGCGAGGAAGCGGCCCGCCTGCTTACCGACCATGCCGAGTACGGGCACTGGGAACTGGACCGGCTGACGCTACGCCGGGACGGCAGCCGCAGAGTACGGCTGCGACGGCGGATCATCCGTCAGCTCCGGGCCACCTGGTGATACGGATCCGGCCCGCACGAGGTGCGGGGCCGGATCCCTCGACGTGGCGTGCCGCCCGTCGGCCGTGCTGTTATTCGGTGCTGCGCGAGCGCCGGTACAGGACGGTGCCCGCACCGGCGAGCAGCAGACCCGCGCTCACCGGAATCAGCAGACCCACCCCGCCCGCCCCGGTGTGTGCGAGCTGCTCGTCGGGCATGAGCTGGGCCTTGGGAGCATTGGGCTCGGACGGCACGTGCACGGGCGGCTGGACCGGCCGGTCAGGGTTGGTGGGCGTCCGTGTTACCGGCGGGCTCACCTCCGCGTCGTTGGAGCAGTCGTTGCCGAAGACCGGGTTGAGCAGGCCCCGATGGTGACGCTGTTCCCGCAGAGGTTCACGGGGATCTCGACCGGCACCTGCAGCTGGTTGCCCGATCCGATGCCCGGCGAGCCGGTCGCGTGCCCTCGGCCGTGGCACCGGTTGCACGATGCCTGCCTGTTCCCTCCGTGCTGCGCCGCGTCTGGTCCCCGGAAGCACGGCTGCCGGACGACTGACTTCCGGAAGCACGGCTGCCCGAGCTGTCAGCGGCTCGGGTGTTGTCGTGCGACCCGCCTCGTGCCCGGCTCCCTGCGATCCGTTTCCGCAGTCGTTCCCGCTCGCGGGTTGAGTAGTCCGCCGACGTTCACGGAGTTTCCGCAGACATTGACCGGGATGTCGATCGGGACCTGGATCGAATTCCCGAGAGCACCCCGCTGAATTCGAAGCGCTGCCGGCCGCGCCGGCGTCCGCGTGTGCGTAACCGCCGCTGAGCGCGAGCACTCCGCCCGCGGCCGCCATGGTGATCAGGCCCTTACGTGTGACCTGTCGCATAGGTCGTTCCTGCCTTCTGCCTTCCGAAATACCCCCGGACACATGCGCGAGGGCCGAGCGCCCAGCGGCCCCGGAGTGCATGGTGCGCACTCCGGGGCCGACCGGGCTCAAACCCTTACGGGTTGGCGCGCATGGTCACGCGTTGACGCAGGTGTTGCCGAAGGCGGGGTTCAGCAGCCCGACCACGGAGACCGTGTTACCGCACACGTTCACCGGCACGTGGACGGGGCCTGAACGACATTGCCGAGAGCACGCCGGGCTGCCGATGGCAGCACCCTGGGCACCGGAGTCGGCGGCAGCCATACCCGCACCCGCGAGCACGAGACCACCGGTAGCTGCCGCGATTGCGACGACCTTCTTGATCATTATTCCTCCTAGTTGGTAATGCGGTCCCAGCCGCGGACCGCATCACTTGTAACGAGGAGGGAGTGAAGGGCTACGAGCGCGCGACCCCTTTCACTCGTTCTGGTTATGTACGCACACGCTGGCGAATTCGGGCTCAAACCTCAGGAGTTGTCGATGAACCGGTCGAGCACCCGGACCCCGAACTTCAGCCCGTCCACCGGGACCCGCTCGTCCACACCGTGGAACATGCCGGCGAAGTCGAGCTCCGGCGGCAGCTTCAGCGGAGCGAAGCCGAAGCAGCGGATCCCCAGGTCGTCGAAGGACTTGGCGTCCGTACCGCCGGAGAGCATGTAGGGCACGGCGCGGGCGATGGGGTCCTCGGCCTTGAGCGCGATCTGCATCGCGTCGACGAGCGACCCGTCGAAGCCGGTCTCCAGCGCCTTGTCGCCGTGCACGTCCTCGCGCTTCACCCGGGGACCGAGGATCCGGTCCAGATCGGTGAGGAACTCCTCCTCGAAACCGGGCAGGAAGCGCCCGTCCACATGTGCGGTGGCCTGGCCCGGGATGACATTCACCTTGTAGCCGGCACCGAGCATGGTGGGAGCGGCGGAGTTCTTCAGGGTGGCGCCGACCATCTTGGCGATGCCGCCGAGCTTGGCCAGCGTCGCCTCCATGTCCTCCGGGTCGAGCGGGTGCCCAACGCGTCGGACAGCTCGTCGAGGAAGGACCGTACGGTCTTGGTCACCCTGACCGGCCACTGGTGCCGCCCCAGCCGGCCGACGGCTTCGCAGAGTTCGGTGATCGCGTTGTCGTTGTTGGTCATCGAGCCGTGCCCGGCGGTGCCGTCCACGGTGAGCCGCATCCAGTGCATGCCCTTCTGAGCGGTCTCCACCAGATAGAGCCGCAGATTCTCGTTGACCGTGAACGAGAATCCGCCGACCTCACCGATCGCCTCGTTGACTCCGTCGAAGAGATCACGGTGATTGTCGACAAGGTGGCGCGCACCGTACGTACCCCCGCCTCCTCGTCGGCGAGGAAGGCAAGCACGATGTCGCGCGGGGCTTGCGCCCGCTGCGCATACGGTCGCGGACGACCGCAAGGGTCATCGCGTCCATGTCCTTCATGTCGACCGCACCGCGCCCCATACACAGCCGTCCGCGATCTCGCCGGAGAACGGGTCATGAGTCCAGTCCGCCGCGTTGGCCGGCACGACATCGGTGTGTCCGTGGATCAGCAGGGCGGGCTTGGAGGAGTCCTCGCCCTCGATCCGGGCCACGGTGGACGCGCGCCCCTTGTGTGACTCGATGATCTTCGGTTCCAGCCCGACCTCGGCGAGCTTCTCCGCCACGTACTCGGCGGCGAGCCGCTCCCGGGGCCCGAGTGGTCTCCGTAGTTACTGGTGTCGATCCGGATCAGCTCACGACAGAGGTCCACGACCTCATCCTCGCCGGAGACGGTCGGGGCCGTGTTGGTCTCGCTCACGCTGCTTCCTTCCACTGTCGCTGTGGTGCTCCCCTCATCCTCGCGCGCCCGGCCCCGCCACCCAAGACCGGGCGCTCCTCGTCATGCGCCCTTCACACGCACGGTGGTGATCGAGCACCCCGAATGTTTGCTATGGTTTTCCACGTCGGAACGGGCAGCGCCCGCGAGACGCACCCGGTCCGAGTGGCGGAATGGCAGACGCGCTAGCTTGAGGTGCTAGTGCCCTTTATCGGGCGTGGGGTTCAAGTCCCCCTCGGACACCAGCACAGCACGAACCCCAGGGTCACCTGGGGTTTTGCTTTCCTCCACGGCGGAGCGGGGTTGCCCAGCTGCCGGGGTTCCCCTTGCCGGTCAGCTGCGTTCGGGCCGATGGCTTTCTGCGCCCCACGTGGCTTCCCACAGCCTGACCAGCGCCGAGCCGGCCCAGTCCCTGCCCGCCACCGAGAAGGACCGTCAGTGACCCCGCCGTGAACAGCAGCCCGCCGCGCGAAACCGCCCGGCTCCGACACCCCGTACCGGCCGATGAGAGGTCGCAGGAAGCCGCCCGCCGCCCCGCTGCCCCAGCGGCACGGCGTCGATCCGGTACGGGTGAGGCTGCCGGAGGATCCCGGCGGGGTCCGGGAAACCTCCGGGACCACCTGCTGGAACGGTTCGCGGGGGCGATCGGGGCGGAGCAGGTGGACTCGATGCTCGACGAGGGGCTGTTCGTGGGTGCGGACGGCGGTGCGGCAGGGGCGACGAGCCGTACACGCCGGGCCGGTACCTCTGGTTCCACCGGGAGTTCGCGCCCGAGGAGCCGGTGCCCTTCCCGGTCGGCGTGGTCCACCGCGACGAGCACCTGGTCGTCGCCGACAAGCCGCACTTCCTCGCCACCACTCCCGCGGCCGGCACATCACCCAGACCGCGGTGGCCCGGCTGCGCAGGGAGCTGGGGCTGCCGGAGCTGCAGCCCGCGCACCGGCTGGACCGGCTGACCGCGGGCCTGGTGCTCTTCGTCGTACGGCCCGGGAGCGGGCGCGTACCAGACGATGTTCCGGGACCGGCTGGTGCGCAAGGAGTACGAGGCGGTGGCCGCTCACGATCCCGCTCGGGCCTTCCCGGTCACCGTACGGAGCCGGATCGTCAAGGAGCGCGGAATCGTCGCCGCCCGCGAGGAGCCGGGCGATGCCAACAGCGAGAGCCGGATCGAGCTGCTGGAGCACCGGGAGGGTCTGGGCCGCTACCGGCTGCTGCCCGCCACCGGGCGGACCCATCAGCTACGGGTCCATATGAACGCCCTGGGCCTGCCTCTCGTCCATGACCCGCTCTACCCGGTGGTGGAGCCCGACAGCGCACCGGACGACTTCTCCCGGCCGCTGCAACTCCTCGCCCGGGTGCTGGAGTTCACCGATCCGGTCACGGGCGGGCCGCGCCGCTTCGAGAGCGGTCTGCGGCTCGCCTCGTGGCCGGACAGCCCGTAGGCGTCAGTGTCCGCGGGCGATCCACTCGTCCAGCTGCGGGGCCTCCGCGCCGATGGTGGTGGAGTCGCCGTGTCCGGTGCGGACAGCGGTCTGCGGCGGAAGGGCGAGCAGCCGGTCCCTGATCGAGGCGACGATCGTCGGGAAGTGGGAGAAGGACCGCCCTGTCGCGCCGGGTCCGCCCTGGAAGAGGGTGTCGCCGGTGAACACGGTGTCCAGGCCCGGGGCATAGAGGCAGACCGCGCCGGGGCGTGGCCCGGGTGTGCAGCACCTGGAGGGCGGTGCCCGCGATCTCCAGCTCCTGGCCGTCGCTCAGTTCGGCGTCGGGGGTGCGGTCCGGATGGGTCTGCCGCCACAGCGGCAGATCATCGGGGTGCAGCAGGATCGGGGCGCCGGTGGCATCCGCGAGGGCCGGGGCCGCGTCGATGTGGTCGTTGTGCGCGTGCGTGCAGATGATGGCGCGCAGCGTACGGCCGCCGAGTGCGGCCTGGATGGCGGCGGCGTCGTGGGCGGCGTCGATGACGACCGCATCGGTGTCGTCACCGACGATCCAGACGTTGTTGTCGACGTCCCACTCCCCGCCGTCGAGGGCGAAGGTTCCGGAGGTGACCAGGTGGTCGATGCGAGCGGCCATCAGAAGACCACCACCGAGCGCAGGACGTCGCCGTCGTGCATCCGGCCGAAGGCCTGCTCGATGTCGCCGAGTCCGATGGTCTCGGTGACGAACGCACCGAGGTCGATGCGGCCCTGCTGGTGCAGGTCGATGAGCATCGGGAAGTCGCGCGAGGGCAGGCAGTCGCCGTACCAGGAGGACTTGAGCGAGCCGCCGCGGCCGAACACGTCGATGAGCGGCAGTTCGATCTGCATCTCGGGGTGGGTACGCCGACGAGGACCACGGTGCCGGCGAGGTCGCGGGCGTAGAAGGCCTGCTTGTACGTCTCCGGGCGGCCGACCGCCTCGATGACGACGTCCGCGCCGTTGCCGCCGGTCAGCGCGCGGATCGCCTCGACGGGGTCGGTGGAACGGGAGTTGACGGTGTGGGTGGCGCCCATCTTCTTCGCCGTCTCCAGCTTGCGGTCGTCGATGTCGACGGCAATGATCTTCGCCGCGCCGGCCAGGCGCACCGGCGACGGCCGCGTCGCCGACACCGCCGCAGCCGATGACGGCGACGGAGTCGCCGCGGCCGACCTGGCCGGTGTTGATCGCGGCGCCGATGCCCGCCATGACACCGCAGCCGAGCAGCCCGGCGACGGCCGGGGACACCTCGGGGTCGACCTTGGTGCACTGGCCGGAGGCGACCAGGGTCTTCTCCGCGAACGCGCCGATCCCAAGTGCCGGGGACAGCTCGGTGCCGTCCAGGAGGGTCATCTTCTGCTTGGCGTTGTGGGTGTCGAAGCAGTACCAGGGGCGACCGCGCAGACAGGCGCGGCACTGCCCGCACACGGCACGCCAGTTGAGTACGACGAAGTCACCCGGCTCGACGTCGGTGACCCCGTCACCGACGGACTCCACGATGCCTGCCGCTTCGTGTCCGAGCAGGAAGGGGAACTCGTCGTTGATGCCGCCCTGCTTGTAGTGCAGGTCGGTGTGGCAGACACCGCACGCCTGGATCTTCACCACGGCCTCACCGGGACCGGGATCCGGCACGATGATCGTCTCGACCCGGACCGGCTCGTTCTTCCCCGGTGCGATGACCCCTTGTACCTGCTGCGCCATGCCGTGGTCTCCCATCCCGATTCTCCGAAGATCGAACACCGGCCACCGTACCCGGCTCCGGTTACGGCCCAGGTCAGGGGCGAGTACGTCCAGCTCGTGCAGCGCGCCGACCGCGATCTGCTTGGTCAGCCGCTCGGCACCGTCGGCATCCCGTTCGCGTACGGCTTCGGCGAGCCGGACATGGAGGGTGACGGCGGCCGGATCCGGGTCCTCGAACATCACCTGATGGTGGGTACGGCCCGCCAGGACCTCCGCGACCACATCGCCGAGCCGGGCGAACATCTCGTTGCCGGAGGCGTTGAGCACGATGCGGTGGAAGGCGATGTCGTGCCGGAGGTAGCCCTCCAGCTGCTGGCCGCGCGAGGTGGCGACCATGCCCAGCGCGCACTCGGTGAGCTCCGCGCACTGTCCGGGCGTGGCATTGGCCGCCGCGAGTCCCGCGGCCACGGGTTCGATCGCCGAGCGCAGCACCGTGAGGAGCGCAGCTGGCGGGGACGGTCGGAGCCGGCCAGCCGCCACCGGATGACCTGCGGATCGTAGACGTTCCAGGCCTCGGTGGGACGAACGGTGACGCCGACCCGGCGCCTGGACTCGACCAGGTGCATGGATTCCAGGACCCGGACCACTTCGCGTACGACCGTGCGTGAGACGTCGAAGCGCTGGGCCAGCTCGTCGGTGCGCAGTACCCGGCCGGGTGGGCAGTCGCCCGCGGCGATCTCCAGGCCCAGGGCGTCGAGCACATGCGTGTGGAGCCCCGGGCAGGTGTGGTCATGCGCACAACCCTACGGGGCACACCTCGGGAACAATAAGTACGACGTTTATGTCACAGCTACTTGAATAAGTCGTATGTAATGGGTTTCAGTAGCGCGACGGACCGATGTCGAAGAAGACAGCGAGGCACCAATGAGCACCCCCACGTCGTTGTGGTGATGGGCGTAGCAGGGACCGGCAAGACCACGATCGGTCCCCTGCTCGCCGCCGGACTAGGCGTTCCCTACGCCGAGGGCGACGACTTCCATCCCCGGCGAACATCGCCAAGATGTCGGCCGGCACCCCGCTGGACGACACGGACCGCTGGCCCTGGCTCGACGCGATCGGGCAGTGGGCGCACGGCCGGGCCGGGCTCGGCGGAGTCGTCAGCAGCTCGGCCCTCAAGCGGTCCTACCGTGACCGGCTGCGTGCCGAGGCCCCGGTGCCGTCTTTCTGCATCTGACCGGCGACCGTGCCCTCATCGAGGAGCGGATGGCCGGGCGCAAGGGCCACTTCATGCCGACCGCGCTCCTCGATTCGCAGTTCGCCACCCTGCAGCCGCTGCAGGAGGACGAGGCGGGCGTCGCCGTGGATGTGTCCGGCACCCTGAAGAAATCACCGGCCGAGCCGTCGCCGCGCTGCGCCGGCTCGAAAACTAAGGATCACCACCGTGACCAGTCTCAGCGTCGAGATGCTGGCAGCGGATGCCGTCGAACCCATCACTTCGGCCGGCAACGCACAGCTGGGCATCGCAGTCCTGGCGGGCATCGCAGTCATCGTCCTGCTCATCACCAAGCTCAAGATGCACGCGTTCCTCGCGTTGACCATCGGATCGCTCGCGCTCGGCTCCTTCGCGGGTGCCGCGCCCGCCAAGACGATCACCAGCTTCACCGCGGGCCTCGGTTCCACGGTCGCGGGTGTGGGTGTGCTCATCGCCCTCGGCGCCATTCTGGGCAAGCTGCTCGCCGATTCCGGCGGTGCGGACCAGATCGTAGACACGATCCTCGCGAGGGCGAGCGGGCGTGCGATGCCGTGGGCGATGGTGCTGATCGCCTCGATCATCGGGCTTCCGCTGTTCTTCGAGGTCGGGATCGTGCTGATGATCCCGGTGGTGCTGCTGGTCGCCAAACGCGGCAACTACTCCCTGATGCGGATCGGTATCCCCGCGCTGGCCGGTCTCTCCGTGATGCACGGGCTGATCCCGCCCCACCCCGGCCCGCTGGTCGCGATCGACGCCCTCGACGCCAATCTGGGTGTCACGCTGGCCCTCGGCGTACTGGTCGCCGTCCCGACCGTGATCATCGCGGGTCCTGTCTTCTCCCGTTACGCCGCGCGCTGGGTGGACATCGAGGCGCCGGAGAAGATGATCCCGCAGCGCCCGTCGGAGGATCTGGACCGGCGTCCCAGCTTCGGCGCCACCCTGGCGACCATCCTGCTGCCCGTCGTGCTGATGCTGGTCAAGGCACTGGTCGACATCGTGGTGGACGACCCGGAGAACGGCGTCCAGCGGGTCACCGATGTGATCGGCTCGCCGCTGATCGCGCTCCTCGCCGCCGTGGTCGTCGCGATGTTCACGCTGGGCCGGGCGGCGGGCTTCACCAAGGGACGGCTCTCCACCACCGTCGAGAAGTCGCTCGCCCCGATCGCGGGTGTACTCCTGATCGTCGGTGCGGGCGGTGGCTTCAAGCAGACCCTCATCGACGCCGGTGTCGGCGAGATGATCCTGGAGTTCTCCGAGAACTGGTCGATTCCCGCCCTGCTGCTCGGCTGGCTGATCGCTGTCGCCATCCGGCTCGCGACGGGTTCGGCGACCGTGGCCACCATCTCGGCGGCCGGCCTGGTCGCCCGCTCGCGGCCGGAATGTCCACCCGGAGGCCGCACTGCTCGTCCTCGCCGTCGGCGCCGGTTCGCTCTTCTTCAGCCACGTCAACGACGCGGGGTTCTGGCTGGTGAAGGAGTATTTCGGCATGGATGTCGGCCAGACCATCAAGACCTGGTCGGTCATGGAGACCATCATCTCCGTCGTCTCGCTGGCCTTCATCATGCTGCTGTCGCTGTTGTTCTGACCACTTGTCCGGCTCCCGCCACGGCGGGTGCTCCCGGCAGGCCAGGCGCTCGACCGACCCGGTGCGCATGCCACGGCGTGCCTACGGGCCGGCGAGCGCCTTCGCTGTTCCGGACCGGCCCGCGGCCTCCTGTCACCAGGGGCCGCGGGTGTCCGTCACCCTCGCGGGAGCTGTCCGTTCACTCAGTGCCGGGACTGCTCGCTCTCCGCGGCCTTCTCCAGCTGGAACGCCTCGTTGCCGAGGCCGATCCTCGCGTGCACCTCCGGCTTGGTGGCACGCAGCACCGCGCCGTACACCAGACCGCCGACGAGGGCCAGTCCGATGACGCCGGGCAGCAGCCAGTTGAGCACCGAGCCGGGCCGGATCCGACCAGCACGTCGAAGTCCCTGACGGTGAAGACGGCGATGGTCAGCAGTGCGAGCCCGGCGAGAGCGGAGGCCACCAGCCGGGTGCCTGGGCCCGGCCGGCGCCACGCCGTACGAAGAAGGCGATGACGGCGAACGAGGCGGTGGCCATCAGCAGGATGACACCGAGCGCACCGACGTTGCCCATCCAGGTGAACAGGTGCAGCACGGGCGCCGTGGGGTCGCCTGTCGGGTTGTCATCGGTGAACGCGAAGGCCAGCACGATCACGGCGGAGACCGCGGACTGCAGCATCGATCCGGTGGCGGGGCACCGCTGGACTTGTTGGTGCGGCCGAAGCCGGCGGGCAGCAGTCCCTCCCGGCCCATGGCGAACGCGTAGCGGGCGACGACGTTGTGGAAGCTGAGCAGCGCGGCGAACATGCCGGTGACGAAGAGGACGTGCAGGACGTCGGTGAAGGTGGAGCCGAGCCGTTCCTCGGTGAGGCCGAAGAGCATGCCGGGCCCCTGTTTGAGGGAGGTGTCCGCGATGAAGCCGGGTCCGGCGGCGACGGTGAGGGCCCAGGAGCTGATGGCGAGGAAGAGGGCGGCGTAGCCGACGGCCAGGAACATCACCCGGGAGACGACGATCTGCGGGCGGCTGGTCTCCTCCGCGTACACGGGGCCTGTTCGAAGCCGACGAACGCGGCGATGCAGAAGCAGAGCGCGGTGCCCAGGCCCGCGCCGGTGAGGGTTTCGGGGTTGAAGGCGTGCAGGAGAGGCCTTCGGGGCCCGGCTTGCTGACCGCGGCGATGTCGAAGATGACGACGAGGGCGCATTCGATGACGAGCAGAACGCCCAGCACCTTGGCGTTGAGATCGATCTTCAGCCAGCCCAGGACGCCCACCACTGCTACGGAGACGAGGGCTGGGATCCACCACTGCAGATCGATGTCGAGGTAACTGGAGAAGAGCCCGGAGACCTCGAACCCGAGGATCCCGTAGATGCCGACCTGCATGGCGCTGTACGCCACGAGTGCGACGAGCGAGGCACCCGCACCGGCGGTGGGACCGAGCCCCGGGCGATGTAGGCGTAGAAGGCACCGGCGTTGTGGACGTGCCGGCTCATCTCCGCGTAGCCGAAGCTGAACAGCATCAGGACGACGCCGAGTATGACGTAGAGGAGGGGCTGGCCGACAATGCCCATCACGCCGAAGACGGTCGGCATCACACCGGCCACGACCATGAGCGGGGCGCTGGCTGCGAGGACCGAGAGCAGCAGCCCGGGGTACCAGCCGGTCCGCCCGCAGGGCGCGTTCCTCTCCCTTGTACGTACTGATCCCGCCGGTGCCGTCCGGCGGCCTGGTGCCGGTCCGGCTCATTTCTGATCTGCCCGTCGACATGGCGGGGTGGTCCCTTCGTTGAGAGCGATGTGCATCACGGGGTGCCGAGCGCGATGCGGCGCGCGGCTAGAAATTCGGCGTACGGCTCGTGGCCGCAGTACGACCAGGGGCCGCGGTGGCATGGGAGCCGACCCGGTGGAACAGCGCGGCGGCCTCGGCGGGGCGTCCCTCGCAGATCTTGGCGTGGGCCAGGAAGTTGAGGTCGACGTGGTGACGCGGGTGGTCCTCGCGTTCCCACTCCAGCCACCAGTCGAAGGCTGCCTTCATCACCTGCCGGGCCCGCCGTCCCGACCAGTGGCCCGAGCGCGCCGGGTCGCCGGGCAGACTGCCCGCCGTCACCAGGACCCGGTACCGCTCGGCGTGGGCGACAACCGGGAGCACGGCGAGCGGCGAATCGGCCGGGGCCTGTTCGGCGGCCCAGGTGGCGAAGTCGTAGACCTCGTGGAGCGGGTCCGCACCGCTGCCCGGGTGGCTCTCGGCGAGCCAGGCGGTCATCAGGTGATGCGCCAGGTGGTGTTCGGGGTGGCGGGACCGTACCTCTTCGAAGAGCTTGCCGGCCTCGTCGGCAGTGCCGTGGGCGCGGTCCAGCGTCATCAGGGCGACCCAGGGGTGGGGTCGTCGGGGTCGAGCCGGGCGGCGGCCAGACAGGTCTCGCGCGCCCGGTCGCGTTCGCCGGAGGAGGCCTGGGGCGCAGGGCCCGGGCGACGGTGGCACAGGCGAGGAGGGTGGTGGCGTCGAGGCTGTCAGGTTCGACGAGCAGCCAGTCGCGGGCCCAGTCGGCTGCCGACGAGGTCTCGGCGAGGGCCAGGACACGGTGGCTGCGGCGGTCCCAGTCGGTGCCGGTGGCGACGAGCAGGGAGCGGGCCCTGGTCCATCGCCCCTGGACTAACTGGCTGCGTACTTCGACGAGTTCACTGTCGTCCAGGGCCAGGTCGAAGGCGTGGTCCGAGCGACCGCCCGTCGACGGGAGCGGCCGAGCGGCAGCGGAGGCGGGGACATCCGCAGGGTTCCTTTTCGACGCGGTGTGCGAGCAAACGATCGCGCACAGCAAAGCGGTAGGTAACACTTCCAGTCAAGGGCGCCCTGTGCGCAACTCCATTCACTTCCGTCACAGTTGGCTGGATTCCACACTGGTCTGAACCATTCACGCAGCTCGGCGCGGTGGACGGGGACGACCGCGGGAGCGCCGAGTGATGTGCGCCACTCGGCACTCTCCCGCCCTTCCGCCCCTACCCGACCGCTCCCGCTGCCGCGCGGCCCGCGACCCGGCCGGAGAAGATGCAGCCGCCGAGGAACGTTCCCTCCAGCGACCGGTAGCCGTGCACCCGCCGCCGCCGAATCCCGCCGCCTCCCCGCGGCGTACACGCCGGCAGCGGGTGCCGTCGGCGGTCAGGACCCGTGAGGACAGGTCCGTCTCCAGACCGCCCAGAGACTTACGGGTGAGGATGTTGAGCCGTACGGCGATCAGCGGGCCGGCCTTGGGATCGAGCAGCCGGTGCGGTTTCGCCGTACGGATCAGCTTGTCGCCCAGGTAGGCGCGGGCTCCGTGGATCGCCGTGATCTGGAGGTCCTTGGTGAAGGGATTGGCGACCTCGCGGTCGCGTGCGGTGATCTCACGGCGCAGCTCCTCCTCGTCGATCAGTCCTTCACCGGTCAGCGCGTTCATGCCTCTGACCAGTGCGGCGAGATCCTTCTCGACGACGAAGTCCACGCCCTTGTCCATGAACGCCCTGACCGGCGCGGGTACGTCGGCACGGGCCCTGCCGATCACGTCACGGACCGACTTGCCGGTCAGGTCGGGGTTCTGCTCCGAGCCGGAGAGCGCGAACTCCTTGCCGATGATCTTCTGGTCGAGCACGAACCAGGTGTAGCCGTGGCCGGACTTCATGATGTGTTCGAGGGTGCCCAGCGTGTCGAAGCCGGGGAAGAGCGGGACGGGCAGCCGCTTGCCGCGGGCATCGAGCCAGAGGCTGGACGGGCCGGGCAGGATCCGGATGCCGTGCCTGGCCCAGATGGGGTTCCAGTTCTCGATGCCCTCGGTGTAGTGCCACATCCGGTCGCGGTTGATGTGATGGGCGCCGGCTTCCTCGGTGATCCCCACCATCAGCCCGTCGACATGGGCGGGGACGCCGGAGAGCATCTTCTGCGGCGGAGTGCCGAGCCGCTCGGGCCACTGGGCCCGTACGAGGTCGTGGTTGCCGCCGATGCCACCGGAGGTGACGATCACGGCCTGGGCCTTCAGCTCGAAGGTGCCGGTGGCCTCCCGGCTGCTGGCGGTACCGCGCTCGGCGCCGCTCGGTTCCAGGATCTCGCCGGTGACCGTGTCGATGGCCCCGCCGAGCGGCCGAGACCGGTGACCCGGTGGCGGAACCCGAACCGGACGAGGCCCTTGGCAACGCCCTCACGCACCCGGCGTTCGAAGGGCGCGACGACACCGGGCCCGGTGCCCCAGGTGATGTGGAACCGGGGAACGGAGTTGCCGTGGCCGTTGGCGTCGTAGCCGCCCCGTTCGGCCCAGCCGACGACGGGGAAGAACCGCAGTCCCTGTCCGTGCAGCCAGGACCTCTTCTCACCGGCCGCGAAGTCGACGTACGCCTGCGCCCATTCGCGAGGCCAGTGGTCCTCCTCGCGGTCGAAGCCGGCCGTTCCGTGCCAGTCCTGGAGGGCCAGCTCATGGCTGTCCTTGATCCGCATCCGGCGCTGCTCGGGCGAATCGACGAGGAAGAGGCCGCCGAAGGACCAGTGCGCCTGGCCCCGATGGACTGCTCGGGCTCCTGGTCGAGCAGGATCACCGACCGGCCCGCGTCCACGAGCTCGGCGGTGGCCACCAGGCCCGCGAGGCCCGCCCCGATCACGATCACATCAGCGTCGTACGCCATTGGGTTCCATCCTTCGGGGCGATGCGGGTGCGGTGCAGTGCGGGTGCGGTGCAGTGCGGGTGCGGTGCAGAGCGCGGTGCGGTGCGGTGCGCGAAGTTACTCGTGCGTCAGATCTTCGGTACCGGCCGCTCCCGCGTCAACCGCCCGGTCGGCGGCACTGTGACCGCGCCCCGGCGCCGGTGGCGCTATCGTCGAAACGACTCACTGACTCCCGGCCTGGTTTGAGGAAGAGATCGTGTCGGTGCTGATCCTCGTACTTTCCGTTAGTGCCGCCGCCTGCCTGGGATTCGGTTATGTCTTCCAGCAGGACGCCGCCCGGCGCGCGCCGATGAGCGACTTCCTCTCCCCAGGCTGCTGCTCGACCTCATGCGGGTGCCGAGCTGGCTGGCCGGAATCGGCCTGATGATCTGCGGCATGGTGCTGGGGCGCTGGCGCTCGGCCAGGGCGAGCTGTCGGTCGTCGAACCGCTCCTCGCGACCAATCTGCTCTTTGCCATGGCGCTGTCACGCCGGCGTACCGGGCAGCGGCTCGGCCGACAGGGCTGGATCGGCCTTCTGCTGCTGGCGGGCGGCGTCACAGCCTTCCTGCTGGCGGCCCAGGTGACCGGCGGGGAGGCGGTGACGGATCCGCTGCGGCACTGGCTGGTGATCGGCGTGGTGGCGGGTCTGGCGATGGTCCTGACCGCTATTGCCAGTTACTCACGCATCGGTGCGGCCACGCCCTCCTGCTCGCGGTGGCGGCCGGGCTGCTGTACGGCCTCCAGGACGCCCTGACCCGGGTCTGTGGTGTACGGCTGTCCGACGGCGGGTGGGGGCGCTGTTCACCGGCTGGGAGCCGTACGCGCTCGTCGTGATGGGGTGACCAGCCTCATCCTGGTCCAGAGCGCGTTCGAGACAGGGTCGCTGCGGATGTCGCTGCCCGCGCTCACCGCTGCCCAGCCGCTGGCCGGAATCATCTGCGGGATCGGCTTCCTCGGTGACCAGCTGCGTACCGACGCGGTCGCCCTGGCGTGTCAGGCGGCCGGGCTCGCTGCGGTCGTCGGCGGGATCGTGCTGCTCGGGCTGCATCCGGCGATGCCGGGCGGGTCGATGGACGGACGCCGGTCCCCGGGAAGCAGCCTCCAGCCCCGGTGAAGGGCGGCAGCGGGCCGGGCCGGAGCGACAGACAGTGCGTGATGTTGGATGGGTGGCATGAGCCCTTCTGACGAGATCCTGGACATCGTCGACGAGAACGACGAGGTCGTGGGCACCGCGCCACGCGGTGAGGCCACCGCGCGGGGCCTGCGGCACCGCTGCGTCTTCATCGAGGCCCGGGACGCCGAGGGCCGGCTGTTCGTACACCGCAGGACAGCCACCAAACTCGTCTTCCCCTCGCACTACGACATGTTCGTCGGCGGAGTCGTCGGCGCGGGCGAGTCGTACGACGACGCGGCGCTGCGGGAGGCCCAGGAGGAACTCGGCGTCCCGGAGCTCCCCGTCCGGAGCCGCTGTTCAAGTTCCTCTACGAGAGCGCCGAGCACTCCTGGTGGTCGTACATCTACCAGGTGCGGTGCGAGCCGCCGGTGAACCCGCAGGCGGAGGAGGTCGCCTGGCACACCTTCCTCACCGATGCGGAGCTGGAGCGGCGGCTCGGCGAGTGGCCCTGGGTGCCGGACGGCCTGGAAGCCTACCGGCGGCTGCGGGAGTTCCGGGCATGAGCGATTTCGTGCGGGGCCTGCGGCTGTGGTTCGCCCCGCAGCGGATCCGCGAAGAGGGCGACACCCCGACTACCGCTTCTCACTCGCCAATGAGCGCACCTTCCTCGCGTGGATCCGGACCGCTCTCGCACTGATCGGCGGCGGGTTCGCCGTCGACCAGTTCCTGCCCTCTCTGGCCTGGAGCATCCGCGCCGGCATGGCGCTGGGGCTGCTCGCCGCCGGGGTGCTCTGTGCGCTGCGGGCGGTCAATCACTGGGTGCGGTGCGAGCGGGCCATGCGGCGCGGCGAGGATCTTCCGGTCTCCCGTTTCCCGACGCTGCTGAGTCTCGTGGTCGCCGTCGTCGCCGTGGCGATGGTGGTGGTGGTCCTCTTCGGCTGGGAGGGCCGGTGACCGCCACCGGGCGCGATCCGGGCCTGCAGCCGGAACGGACCAGACTGGCCTGGCGGCGCACCACACTGTCCTGCACGGTGGTGGCCCTGCTCGCGGGCAAGCAGGCCCTGCACAGCGGGGCGAGCCCGGCCGCGGTGCTCAGCGTGTCGCTGAGCGCGCTGGCCTGGCTGGGATTCCTGCGGGTGGCCCACCGGCGGGTGACGGGGATGGGGACCGTGCAGCCGCAGCCGCTGTCGCCACGCAGTGCGCTGACGACGGCGGCGTGCACGGTCGCGCTCGCGGTGTTCGCCGCCGCCATGCTGTTCTGAGCGGTCGCCGGGAGTGTCAGCTGTCCCAGTCGACGGTCACGACGATCTTGCCGCGGGTGCGGCCCTCCTCGTTGAGCCGATAGGCGTCCGCCGCCTGCTCCAACGGGAAGACCCGGTCCACATGGACCTTGATGATGCCCTGCTCGGCCAGCCCGGCCAGGTGCGCGAGATCGGTGGCGTCGGGGCGTACGAAGGCATAGCGCCCGCCGTACGAGAAGACCTCGGCATCCGCGATGGAGGCCAGCCGTCCCCCTCGGCGAGGGTTTCGGCCGACACCCGCAGGGCGTCCCCGCCCACGGTGTCGAAGGCGGCGTCGATGCCATCGGGAGCCAGGGCCCGCAACCGGTCGGCGAGCCCCTCGCCGTACTCGACAGGTTCGCCGCCGAGCTGCCTGACATGGTCGTGGTTGCGGGCGCTCGCCGTCCCGATGACACGGCAGCCCGCGTGCCGGGCGAGCTGGGCTGCGAGCGAGCCGACGCCACCGGCGGCCGCATGGATGAGGACGGTCTCACCGCTGCGGATCCGCAGGGTGCGGTGAAGCACCTGGTAGGCGGTGAGACCGACCAGCGGCAGCCCCGCGGCCTCCTCGAAGCTCTGGCTCAGGGTTTGCGGGCGAGGGTGCGCACGGGTGCGGCGACGTACTCGGCGAACGTCCCCGGGAGAGGAAGTCCTCCCGCACGTAGCCGATGACCTCGTCGCCCACCGCGAATTCATCGACGGCGATCCCCGGTTGCACGACGACGCCGGAGACGTCCCAGCCGGGAATGACGGGGAAGACGGCCTCCAGGCCGGCCTGGAGATAGCCCTCGCGGGCCTTCCAGTCGACCGGGTTGACGGCAGCGGCGCACACCTTCACCAGGACCGTGTCCGGGCCGACCTTCGGGTCGGGCCGCTCGCCGTACTCCAGGACGTCGGCCGAGCCGTATCTGCTGTAGCTGATCGCCTTCATCCTCCGACGATCGGCGCAGGTCGGAAAGTACGCAACTCAGGCCGCGAAAGGGCTGCTCACCAGCGTGGGACGGAAGGTGTCAGCCAGCCCGGTTCGGCCTTGCGCATCGCCGCCGCGTCGTCGCGCTCGCGCATCGTGCCGTCGTCGTCGAGCCAGCGCCGGTGCAGTGCGGCGAGGCGCTCGCGGTCGAGCTCGACGCCGAGGCCGGGGTGTCGCCGACGGCCAGCCGGCCGCCGGTGAAGACATGGCGGTCGGTGATGACGTCCTCGCTCTGCCAGGGGTAGTGGCTGTCGCAGGCGTAGTCCAGGTTGGGCACGGTGGCCGCGACATGGGTCATCGCGGCGAGGCTGATGCCGAGGTGGGTGTTGGAGTGCATGGAGAGGCCGACACCGAAGGTGCGGCATATCCCGGCCAGTTCCCGGGTGCGGTGCAGTCCGCCCCAGTAGTGGTGGTCGCAGAGGACGACCTGGACCGCGTCGCGGGCGAACGCCTCGGGGATCTCGGCGAGAGTCGTGACGCACATGTTGGTGGCCAGCGGCACATCCGTGCCCGCCGAGACCGCGGCCATCGCCTCGGTGCTGCCTGCCGGGTCCTCCAGGTACTCGAGTACGCCCTTCAGCTCCTCGGCGACGTACAGCGAGGTCTCCACGGACCAGGCACCGTTGGGATCCAGGCGCAGCGGCTGCCCCGGAAGGCCTCGGCCAGCGCGCGGACCGCGGCGATCTCCTGTTCGGGCTCGAAGACACCGCCCTTGAGCTTGAAGGAGGTGAACCCGAAGTCGCGGGCGAAGCGCTGTGCCTGGGCGACGACGCCGGCCGGGTCCAGGGCGGCGCCCCAGTCGTCCCGCTCGCCGCCCTCGGGGTGCTCGGCCCAGCGGTAGAAGAGGTACGCGCTGTACTCCACGCTGTCACGGACCTTGCCGCCGAGCAGAGCGTGCACGGGGAGTCCAAGGGTCTTGCCGAGCGCGTCGAGGCAGGCGACCTCGAAGCCGGAGACGACCGAGAGCCGGAGCTTTCCGGAGCTCTGGACACCGCGCAGCCCGCCCGCGTCGACCCGCTCGTCCGCGGCGCGTGAATCGCCGCACACCTCCTCGGCCAGGGCGAACAGCCCGTTCAGATCGCTGACCGGCCGGCCCGTCATGGCCTGGGCCAGCGGCCGAGCGAGGTCGAGGTACTTGCCGTCGCCGTAGGTCTCCCCGATGCCGGTCACACCGCCGCGTGTGACGACCTCCACAATGAGCCGGGGGTGTACGGCTGGTGGACGCCCTGGGTGTTCAGCAGCGGCGGATCGGCAATGAGGATCGGAGTCAGCCGGACTTCGTCGATCAGCAGAGCGGTATCCATACGTGAACCCTATTCAGGGATGCGACTGAACGCCAGGGTCGGGCCGTAGTTCACGGGAGCGGATTCCGGGAGCCCACTGGACGACATACCGACTGGTCGGCATCATGGTTGCGATCGTCCACCCGCCCCGGAGGTGCGCACCATGAGCCCAGTCCACCCGCCAGGTCTCGACCTCGACCTGCTGCGCGGCCATCTCGACCGCGAGCGGCCGGGGCTGGTGAGCGGACCGCTCGAGGCCCAGCTGATCGAGGGCGGCCGCTCCAATCTGACCTACCTGGTCACCGACGGCACCGGGCGGTGGGTGGTCCGCAGGCCCCGCTGGGGCATGTGCTGGCCACCGCGCACGACATGAAGCGCGAGCACCGGGTGATCAGCGCCCTGCATCCGACCGCCGTACCCGTCCCCGAGCCGGTACTGCTCTGCGAGGACGACTCGGTCATCGGCTCGGCCTTCTACGTCATGGAGTACGTCGAGGGCACCCCGTATCGCACGTCGGAGCAGCTCGCCCGCTCGGCCCCGAGCGCACCCGGGCGTGGTCCTGGGACTCGTGGACACCCTGGTCGAACTGCACTCCGTGGCCCCGAGTCCGTCGGCCTCGGCGACTTCGGCCGCCCGGAGGGCTTCCTGGACCGCCAGCTGCGGCGCTGGGGCAAGCAGTTGGACGCCTCCCGCAACCGCGACCTGGCCGGCATCGACGAGCTGCACGCCGCGCTCGGCCGTCAGCTGCCCGGCTCCCCGCGCCCACCGTCGTACACGGCGACTACCGCCTGGACAACGTGCTGATCGGCGCGGACGACGGGATCAAGGCCGTCCTGGACTGGGAGATGTCCACCCTCGGCGATCCGCTGACCGACCTCGGCCTGCTCGTGATGTACAGCTCCGACCTGGGTCTGCCCAGGAGCCCGGTGTCCACCACCAGCGGCGCGGCCGGTCACCCGACGCCCGCCGAGCTCATCGGGCGCTACGCCGCCCGCTCCGGCCGGGACACCTCCGCCATCTCCTGGTACACGGCCTTCGCGTGGTTCAAGCTCGCCGTGATCCTGGAGGGCATCCACTACCGCTACACCCTGGGCCAGACAGTCGGCGCAGGCTTCGACAGCATCGGCGACCTCGTCCCGGTCTTCATCACTCATGGCCTCACCACCCTCCAGGAAGGCTGATCACCCATGGACTTCGCATTCGACGCCCGTACCGAGGAGCTGCGCACCAGCTGCTCACCTTCATGGACGAGCATGTCCACCCGGCCGAGAAGACCGCGGCCGAGCAGCGCGCGCACCTCGCGTCGCCCTGGGACACCCGCAGATCGTGCACGACCTGAAGGCCGAGGCACGCAGGCAGGGCCTGTGGAACCTCTTCCTTCCCGATGCCGGGTACGGCGCCGGGCTGACCAACCTCCAGTACGCCCCACTGGCCGAGATCCTGGGCCGCAGCCCGCACTTGGCACCGACGGCGCTGAACTGCGCGGCGCCGGACACCGGGAACATGGAGGTGCTGTTCCAGTTCGGCACCGACGAGCAGAAGAAGCGGTGGCTGGAGCCACTGCTGGCCGGGGAGATCCGTTCGGCGTTCGCGATGACGGAGCCCGAGGTGGCCTCCTCGGACGCGACGAACATCGAGACCCGGATCACGCGGGACGGTGACGACTACGTCATCAACGGCCGTAAGTGGTACATCTCGGGGCGATGAACCCGGACTGCGAGATCTTCATCGTGATGGGCAAGAGCGACCCGGACGGCGAGGACATCCGCCGCCAGCAGTCGCAGATCCTCGTCCCGCGCGACACCCCGGTCTCGAAGTGCGCCGTGCGATGCAGGTGTACGGCTACGAGGACCACTCCCACGGCGGCCATGCCGAGGTCGTCTTCAACGATGTACGGGTGCCTGCGACGAATCTGATCGGCGCGGAGGGCGGCGGCTTCGCCATCGCCCAGGCGCGGCTGGGGCCGGGCCGGATCCACCACTGCATGCGGCTGATCGGGATGGCCGAGCGTGCCATCGAGCTGATGTGCAGGCGTGCGGTCTCCCGTACGGCCTTCGGCAAACCGCTCGCCCAGCAGGGTGTCGTACAGAACTGGATCGCGGACGCCAGGGTGACGGTGGAGCAGCTTCGGCTGCTGGTCCTGAAGACGGCCTGGCTGATGGACACCGTGGGCAACCGTGGTGCGCACACCGAGATCCAGTCCATCAAGATCGCCACCCCGCGCGCGGTGGTCGGCATCCTGGACCGGGCGGTCCAGCTGCACGGCGCCGGCGGTGTCAGCCAGGACTTCCCACTGGCCGAGCTGTGGGCGTCGGCGCGGACCCTGCAGCTGGCGGACGGGCCCGACGAGGTGCACCAGCGGTCGCTGGCGCGGCGGGAGATCAGGAAGTACCTCTGAGGGCCGTACGGGGAGGCGCACTCAGCGGCGCCTCCCGCTCCACTCCCGGGGACGGCGGCTTCAGCGGCGCTGGTGAAGAGCCCCGCCCGCCGGGGCAGCTGCCGCGCCGGCCAGGGTCCAGACCGCATGGGCGATGGCGTCACTGTTGCGGTCCAGGGCCGTGTCGTCGATGTTGCTCGTGGTGTCGCAGGACGAGTGGTAGCAGCGATCGAACGACTGCCCCGCGGTACCGCCCCATTTCTGGGCCTGGGCCGCCGTCTTGGTGTAGTCCGCTCCGGAGAACAGCCCGCCGACCGGAACGCCCGCGTTCTTGAAGGGGCGTGGTCGGAGCGGCCGTCGCCCTCCGTCTCTATCTCGGTGGGTATCGACAGCCCGGCGTAGTAGTCCTGAACGTCTTCTCGATGACCGGGTCGTCGTCGTAGACGAAGTAGCCGGGGTTCGGCGAGCCGATCATGTCGAAGTTGAGATAGCCGGAGAGCTTGGAACGCTCCGTGGACGACAGGCTGTTGACGTAGTACCGCGAGCCGACGAGCCCGAGTTCCTCGGCACCCCACCAGGCGAAGCGCAGATGCTTGTCCGGCTGGAGCTGGGCCCGGGAGACCGCGAGGGCCGTTTCGAGGACGGCGGCCGATCCGGAGCCGTTGTCGTTGATGCCGGGCCCCGAGGTCACGGAGTCGAGGTGGGAGCCGGCCATCAGGACCTGGTCGGCGTCGCCGCCGGGCCAGTCGGCGACGAGGTTGTACCCGGTGGCGCCCGAGGAGGTGAACTGCTGGAGCACCGTGGTGAATCCGGCCGCGTCCAGCTCAGCCTTCACATAGTCGATCGAGGCCTTGTAGCCGGCCCGTCCGTGGGCGCGGTTGCCGCCGTTCTCGCCCGCGATCGACTGGAGCCGGTGAGGTGCGCCTTGACGGCGGCGAGGGAAATGTCGGGGGCGGCGGCAGTTGTCGTACGCGCGGCGGGAGCCGGGTGCGTGGCCTGCGCCGCCGGCGCGGCCGTGGCCAGGAGCGCGGCGACCGCCACTGCGGATGCGGCCGCGGACAGGGGTCCGTTCAGGGAAAAGCTCATCGGTGGCTCCGGATTCCGTTCGGGGACTGACGAACGTGCGGGGATACCGGCCGTGCACGGCCGGGCCTGGAGCTGCGGTGTGCGTGACCGATGCTCAACGAGCTGACCGCGTACCGTCAAGAGCTGAATCCGGACATACGTGTTCGCTAATCGGACATTCATGCGGACGGGTGCCTGTGCGTTACGGGCGCAGGGCCCTCAGCAGCAGATCCGCCAGATGGTCGGCGACCTCCTGCTGGCTGAGCGGGCCGTCCGGGCGGTACCACGTCGACAGGTGGTGGACCGAGCCGAAGTGGTAGTCGACCACCAGGTCCGCCGGCGTCGCGGTGGAGAAGACCCCGCCGCGCTGGCCCTCCTCGACCAGGGCCCGGAAGCGCTCGTGGTAGCGGCGGCGCTCCATCCGTACCTGCTTGTTCTTCTCCGGGCTCAGATGGTGCATGGAGCGGAAGAAGATCGAGGCGTCGTCGAGGTTGTCGATGGTCGTGACGACCACGTCCGCGGCCGCGTCGCGCAGCCGCTGCTCGATCGGGGCATCGGCGTTCGCGTAGGCGTCGAGCCGCTCCTGCTGAAGCCTCAGCACCCGGGCGTAGACCTCCTGGAGGAGGTCCTCCTGGAGCCGAAGTAGTGGTACAGGGCCCTTTGGTGACTCCCGCCGCCTCGACGATCTCCTGGACCGATGTGCGGTCGTAGCCACGCTCGGCGAAGAGCCGGGTGGCGGCGGCCAGCAGCCGTTGAGGAACGGGTTTACCGTTCCCGTCCGTCGCCTTGGCCATCTGCCGCCACCTGCCCTCTCGTACTGTGCGTGAACTGTTCTACCGGGGAACGCAGTTCCCTCCTGAGGATCTTCCCACTCGCCGTCTTCGGGAGCTCGGCCAGGATCTCCACTTCGCGCGGGTACTTGTACGCGGCGAGGCGCTCCTGCAGTACGCGCCGAGCTCACCGGGCTCCACCCGGTGCCGGGCCGCAGGCTGACGTAGGCCCGCACGGTCTCGCCACGGTAGGCGTCGGGGACACCCACGACGGCCGCCTCGCGGACCGCCGGGTGGGTGTAGAGGACATCCTCCACCTCGCGCGGCCAGACCTTGAAGCCGGAGGCGTTGATCATGTCCTTCTTGCGGTCGACGACATAGAGCCAGCCCTCGGCGTCCATGAAGCCGATGTCGCCGGTGCGCAGCTCCCCGTCCGGGAACGCGGCCTCGGTGGCCTCGGGCAGATTCCAGTAACCCGAGACGACCTGCGGTCCGCGTACCGCGATCTCGCCCTGCTCTCCGAAGGGCACGTCCCGGCCCTGTTCGTCGACGATCCGCACGACCGTGTCGGGCCCGGGGACACCGACGGAGAGCGTCCCGGATACCGGGTCGACCGGAGCCTCCCGCTCCGGCGGCACGTAGGCGCACGGCGCGGTGCACTCGGTGAGCCCATAGCCGTTGCGGATGTACGGGCCGAGGCCGGCCCGGAACTCTCGACGAGCGCCGGCGGCAGCGGCGCGCCGCCGAGGAGATGACCTGGAAGGAGGCGAAGTGCTCGGGTGTGACTGCGGGTGGGCGGCCAGCGCCATGAAGGCGGTCGACGGGCCGACGGTGTAGGCGGGCGGTGCTCCGCGAACGCCTCCAGGACGACGCTCGTCTCGAAGCGGTACGCCAGGACGAGAGTGCCCGCGTTGGCGATACAGGCGGTCAGCTGGCACACCATGCCGGTGATGTGAAAGAGCGGGCGAGCGCGAAGTAGGCGGAGCCCTCCGCGATGCCGTGGCCGGTGCGCTGCCGCTCGGCGTTGACCATGATGTTGCCGTGGGAGTTCACAGCGCCCTTGGGCGTACCGCTGGTCCCGGAGGTGTAGCTGATCAGGGCCATGTCCGCGGCGGTGAGCTCCCGGCCGGCGGGGACGGCCAGGCCCTGCGGGCGACGGCCACCAGGTCGGCCGCCCAGTCGTCGGGGCCGGGCGCCGGGAGCCGCTCGAAGCCGAGGACCCGCGGATCGTCGACGCTCTGGAGGTCGAGTTCGCAGGCGGTGACGGCGATGCGGACACTCGCGGCGGCCTCCGCGGTCTCGCGCAGATAGGACTCCCAGGCCCGGTCGGAGCAGATCAGCGCGGTCACGGCCGCGTCCTTCAGCACATGGCCGACCTCGCCGGACTTGTACATCGGGTTGAGCGGTACGACGGTGGCGCCTGCCTTCCAGGCGCCGAGCAGCGCCAGGACGAAGTGCGGGTGTTCTGCAGCATGATCGCGACCCGGTCGCCCCGCTCCAGCCCTCGGCCGCGAGATGGCCGGCGACGGAGTCCGACAGCGCATCGGCATCCCGGTAGGTGAGGCGTCCGTCGAAGTATACGAGCGCGGTGTGCCCGGGAGCCCGCTCAACGGCTGCGCGGAAAGCGTGCACCACGCTCTCCGGCGGGCTGACGGGCGCGCGCTGGGCCTCGCTCAGCAGGGCCACCCACGGCTTCGCGGCGTATATCGACTCGGTCATGCTCCACTCCCTCCCACTTCTGCTGCAGGTGGTTCATGTTGCCGATCCAGCGATCCGGGTCCTTGGCCCTGGCCCGGTAGTATCCCGCCACCTCCGGGTGCGGCAGGACCAGGAAACGGTCCTCGTCCATGGCCTCGAACAGCGCATCGGCCACCGCCTCCGGCTCGATCGCGCTGGGAGCGAGCACGAGCTCGCCCGCGGAGCCCGCCGCGGTGAGCATGTCCGTACGCACGCCCTGCGGACAGATGGCGTGGACCTTGACGCCCCGGTGCCGATAGGTCAGGGAGAGCCATTCCGCGAAGGCGACGGCACCGTGCTTGGTGACGCTGTACGGGGCCGCGCCGATCATCGTCAGCAGCCCGGCGGCCGAAGCGGTGGCGATGAACCGGCCGTTGCCTCGCTCAAGCCAGCCGGGCAGCAGCGCGCGGGCCGCACGGACATGGGCCATCACATTGACGTCCCAGGCCGCGGCCCAGACCTCCTCGTCGGCGAAGGCGTCACCGCCCGACGCGAGACCGGCGTTGGCGCAGTAGACATCCACTGTGCCCTCGAGCGCGTCGCGTGCCGCGTCCACGATATGCGAGGCGTCGCCCGCGATCGCGGTGCCGCCGATCTCCCCGGCGAGTGCCTCGATCCGCCCGGCGTCCAGGTCGTTGACGACGACCCGCGCACCCTCCGCGGCGAACCTGCGGGCCAGAGCGGCTCCGATGCCGCCTCCAGCCCCAGTGATCACTACGCCCGCGCCCTGCACCGTACTCATCGGATCCCGCCTCTCTCAGCCGACTGCACTGGCAGACTAACCAGTCGGTATGTGATCGGGGAAGAGGGCTGGGCAGGGAGGGGAATCTGCCCGGTCAAGGTCATTCCGTGGCGCCCCCACCCGCGCTAGCCTGCGTGGCCACGACAGTCGGCATGATCATGGAGGTAGCACAATGAGCCTGTCCAGACGTGGTTTGCTGGCCGCCGGCGGTGCGGTGGGTGCCCTCGCGGCCACCGCGGCCGGGACCGGGCCGGCGGCTGCCGCCCGCCCGGGCACGGCCCGGGCGGAGCCGTGTGCGTACCGGCTTCGACCTGCTGGCTGCCGACGGATACCGGTTGCTGAAGGGTCAGAAGGTCGGAGTCGTCACCAATCCGACCGGGGTCACCTCGGATGTGCGGCACATCGTGGATGTGATGCATCCGGACGAGCGCGTGAATCTGACCGCCGTCTTCGGGCCGGAGCACGGCTTCCGCGGCACCGCGCAGGCCGGTGGCTCCGAAGGCAGGTACGACGACCCGGCGACCGGCCTGCCGGTCTACGACACGTACCTCAAGAACGGGCAGGCGCTCGCGGACATCTTCACCGCGTCCGGTGTGGACACGGTGGTCTTCGACATCCAGGACGCGGGTGCCCGCTTCTACACGTACATCTGGACGCTGTACGACTGCATGCAGGCGGCGGCGCTCGCGGGCAAGCGGTTCGTCGTACTGGACCGGCCGAACCCGGTGAGCGGGCGGGCGGCGCTCGGCCCGGTGCTCGACCCGGCCTTCGCGACGTTCGTGGGCCGCCGGGAGATCTCCCAGGCCCACGGCATGACGGTCACCGAGCTGGCGCTGCTCTTCAACACCGAGTTCCTGGACGATCGCCCGGTGGAGCTGGACATCGTGAAGATGTCGGGGTGGCGGCGGTCGGACTTCTTCGACGGGACCGGCCTGCCGTGGGTGCCGCCGAGCCCGAACATGCCGACTCCGGAGACTGCGCTGGTCTACTCGGGCACCTGCCTGTTCGAGGGCACGAACCTCTCCGAGGGCCGGGGCACCACGCGGCCGTTCGAGCTGCTGGGCGCGGAGGGCATCGACCACCGGTGGGCGGCGGCCGTGAACGCGCTGGACCTGCCGGGCGTCGCCTTCCGGGAGGCCTACTTCGCCCCGGTCTTCTCAAGTTCGCGGGGAAGACGGTGGGCGGGGTGCAGCTCCATGTGCAGGACCGGGAGACCTTCGACCCGGTACGCACCGGGATCGCGCTGCTGGTGACGGCGAAGCGGACCTGGAGCGGATTCGCCTGGCGCGAGGACAACTGGATCGACAAGCTGACGGGCAACACCCGGGTCCGCACCATGATCGACGCCGGCGCGGACACCGATGAGGTGGCCGGGGCCTGGCGCTCGGATCTGGCGGCGTTCCGCAAGCAGCGCAAGAAGTACCTGCAGTACCGGTGAGGCGCTCCCGGCCGCCGGACGGACCCGGCGGCCGGGCCTGTCCGGCGGCCGGGAGGGCACCGTCGCGGATGCGTCATCTCAGCCAATGGACGGTTTCACCTTTCGATGGAGCCGAAACGGGCAGTCGTACGTCCATCCCTTGACGCCGAAGTACGAGCGACGGAGGTGGCAGTGTCATGGCCGGTTTCCGGAGTCTTGCGAGACAGGTCCGCGATCCGCGGGCGATCTGGCATTGCGGCGGTACTCGCTGCGCAAGTGCCTGGAGCGATTCGCCCCTTACGGTCACCGTGCGACCTGGGATCATCTGTGCGCCCGGCACGGATCGAGCCCGAGGACCGGGCACCCGATCCGGTGCTGCTGATGCGCGCGCTGGAGGAGCTGGAGGAGGCACGGGCCGTCTGGCTCGTGTACGAGACGGGTTCGCCGAACGGCGGCGCCGCGAGAAGCACGAAGGCATCCGCAGGCCAGGCGCGTTCGACGACTGGCACCGGCGGACCTGGGGCGGCAACGGGTCGCACCCTGCGACGACCCGGGGTCCATCCGGCCGCGCCGCTCGCCGAGGTACTGGGGCGGCTGATCGCCGCCCTGGTTCGGAGCCCGGGCGGCCTGTCCGGTCTGCGCGGCGACCGGCATCGTCTGGCGGCAGGACCTGGACCGGGAGCCCTGGTCGGGGCCGGTCTGTACCGGGTGCGGGATCGTGGTGCCGCAGCCGGTGCTGACAGCCGGCACGCTGGCAAGGGCCAGAAGAATACGGCTGAGGGACCTGGCACAGGTGGCCTGAGGCGCGGGGCCGCCACGGATGCGGGCGCCGCGCTGGATGCGGACCCCACGCTGCCGGCGGCGCCCGCACCGTCGAGGTGACAGCCGGGCGTTGTCAGTGGCGGATGTCACTATCGGGAACATGATCCAGGTCTGTCTGAACGGCCGGCGTGGGGCGGGCGATGGCCCGTCCGTCCCCCTTTCACCCAAGGCGATGGCAAGGTCGGCGGCCCAGGCCGTGGCCGCCGGCGCCCTGGACGTCCATGTGCACCCGAGGACGCCCCGCGGCGAGGATTCGCTCGCCCGAGGCGGTGGCCTCGGCGCTGACGGCGATACGCACCGCGGTGCGCGTTCCGGTCGGCGTGACGACCGGTGCCTGGACGGAGGAGGATCCCGGGCGCCGGGTCGAGCTGATCCGCGCCTGGACGGTGCTGCCCGACCATGCCTCGGTCAACTGGCACGAGCCGGGCGCCGAGGACATTGCCGCCGCTCTCCTGGAGCGGGGCATCGGTGTCGAGGCGGGCCTGTGGTCGGACACCGACGGGATACGCCGGTTCCGGCGCTCACCCTGGCGGCAAGGGTCCTGCGGGTGCTCGCCGAGGTCACCGACACCGATCCGGCCACAGCCACCGGATCGGCGCGGCTGCTCCTGGCCGAGCTGGGCCAGGAGACGCGCACCGGAGTGCTGCTGCACGGCGAGGACGGCGGGCTTGGCCGGTAGCCGTGCTGGCCGCCCGGCTCGGCCTGGATCTGCGAATCGGCCTGGAGGACGTCCTGACCCTGCCGGACGGCCGGGCAGCCGCCTCCAACGCCGAGCTCGTCTCGGCGGCGGCAGCACTGTGCCGGGCCCCGGTGCGGCCCGGCACCAGCCGTTCAGGCCCTACCGGCAGTCGCCCTGCCCGCGCTCGGGCATCAGACGCGAACCCGTGATCCGGTCGCCGGAGATGTCGTCGGGGTTGGAGAGCACGCACGTCTCCAGCGACAGACACCCACAGCCGATGCAGTCGGTGAGGTGGTCGCGCAGCCGGCTCAACTGCTTGATGCGTTCGTCCAGTTCGGTGCGCCAGGTTCGGGAGAGCCGCGCCCAGTCCTCGCGGTTGGGCGTGCGCTCCTCCGGCAGCTGCGCGAGCGCGTCCCTGATCGTGGCGAGCGGGATACCCACCCGCTGCGCCGCGCGCACGAAGGCCACCCGGCGCAGGGTCTCTCTGGTGTAGCGGCGCTGATTGCCGCTGGTGCGGCGGCTGCTGATGAGCCCCTTGGACTCGTAGAAGTGCAGGGCCGAGACGGCGGCGCCGCTTCGCGCGGAAAGCTGGCCGACCGTGAGTTCGTGGAGTGTCTGCGGGATCTGTGGCACTCCCGAACCCTACTGCTGTCCGTCGTTGACAGGAACGCACCACCCAACCATGCTGAGCAAGCGCTTAGACGTTCTCGGGCATGAAGGCAGCGAGCCGGAAGGCAGGACCAGGAACATGGCAGAGCCGAAGATCTTCACGTCCGCACAGGAGCTGCGCGACGGAGTGGGCGAGGAGCTGGGTCACAGCGAGTGGCTGGAGATCGAGCAGAAGCGGATCGACCAGTTCGCCGAGGCCACCGGGGACCACCAGTGGATCCACGTGGACCCGGAGCGAGCCGCGGCGGGCCCTTCGGCACGACGATCGCGCACGGCTATCTGACGCTGTCACTACTGCCCGCCCTCGTCCCGCAGATCATGCGGGTCGAGGGCATGAAGATGGGCATCAACTACGGGACCAACAAGGTCCGCTTCCCTCCACCGTCCCGGTCGGCTCACGGCTGCGCGCGACAGCCGTGCTCAAGAGCGTCGAGGAGGCGGGAGGCGGCGTCCAGGTCACCGCCGTCGTCACGGTCGAGCGCGAGGGCGGCGACAAGCCCGCCTGCGTCGCCGAGTCGGTGTCGCGCTACTACTTCTGAGGCCCGAGGCCGCGCCCGCTCCCCGTACTACTTCTGGGCCGCGACCATACGCAGGACGAGGTCGGCGTACAGCGCGCCGACCTCTTCCGGCGTCCGGCTCCCTGCGCGTTGAACCAGCGCGCCACATCGATGCACAGGGACAGCACTGCGAGTGTGGTGCCCGGGACGTCGGGGACGTCGAACTCCCCGCGCGCACCCGTCGCTGATGATCCGGCGCACCACCGCGTCAGTCTTCCGGCGCAGCGCGAGGATCTCGGCTCGGTGCTCCTCGCCGAGAGCGTCGAGTTCGTACTGGACCACGCGCGCCGTGGTGTGCCGCTCGGCGTGCCATCGGACGAAGGACCGCACAGCGCCTGCGAGGCGTTCGGCCGCCGTGCCGCCGCTGTCGGCCTCCGTCTGAAGGAGGAGCAGGGCCCGGTCGTGACCGATCCTGCTGATCCGGTGGAGCAGCTCTTCCTTGGTCTTGTAGTGGATGTAGAGCGCGGCCGGGCTCATACCCGCCCGGCCGGCGATGTCACGGGTGGTGGTCGCGTGGTACCCGCGCTCGGCGAAGGCGTCGACGGCGGCGACGAGGAGTCGTCTGGCCGCCTCGGGCGTGACCTCGCCCCACGGCGTCTCTTCGCCGCCGGTCTCCTTGGCCGTGCTCATCGTCACGTATCCCTCTCCATCAGCGGACGAACACCATACCCCGAACCTGAGCAAGCGCTTAGCGTGACTTTGCCGGGGATCCTGGCCGGGATCAGGTGCCGAGGGTGCGCCAGGACTGAGCCTGACCCGTACGCGCAGCCACCTGCGCTGTTCGTATGAAAAGAACAGAACCTTTCGCACGTTCGGAGTCCGAATAGCTTTGCGGGATCGCGGAAGACCGCACAGTGGACGGGGTCGGAGAGCTGAGACCCAGAGGCTTGATGCGGACGTCGGGGTGCTGCCGGTCACCCGGAGACAGGCGGTTGGTCGATTCCGGGGAGCGAGAAATGACTGCCCTTCAGCTATCGGTCGTGGTGCCGTGCTTCAACGAGGCCGAAGCGATCGAGACCTTTCACGCCACGCTGCTCGCCGCCCTTGAGCCCCTGGGGAACGAGCTGGAGATCTGCTACGTGGACGACGGCAGCACTGACGGGACGCGACTGATCCTCGGTGGCCTCGCGGCACTGGACAGCCGCGTCCGGTACACCGCCTTCAGCCGTAACTTCGGCAAGGAGGCCGCCATGCTCGCCGGACTCCGCATGTCCCGGGAGCGGCAGTGGTGCTGATGGACGCGGACCTCCAGCACCCGCCCGAACTCATTCCCCGCATGCTGGAACTGCACCGGCACGGTTACGACCAAGTCATTCCGCGGCGTGACCGGACAGGTGACGGAGCGCTGCACAATGCGCTCAGTCATACCTACTACGCCCTGGTCCGCCGATGCATGGACGTGGAGGTCGTCGACGGTTCCGGGATTTCCGGCTGCTGTCGCGACGGGCGGTGGAGAGCGTTCTCTCACTGCCGGAGAGCAATCGCTTCTCGAAGGGGATCTTCTCCTGGATCGGCTTCGACACGGTCAGCTTCCGGTACCGGAACGGCAAGCGCACGGCCGGACAGTCGAAATGGGGCAACAGGAGGCTGCTGAATTACGGCATCGACGGATTACTGTCCTTCAACAACCGTCCCTTGCGCCTCGCTATCTACACCGGCTTCTGGGTCTTCGTGTCCGCACTCGCGTACGCGCTGTGGACCGTCGCGAACGTCGCACTGAACGGCGCGGACACGCCCGGTTACGCCACCCTCCTCGCCGCTGTCGTGGCGCTCAGCGGAATTCAGCTGGTCACACTCGGTGTCATCGGCGAATACGTGGGCCGTATCTACCACGAGGCGAAACACCGCCCGCCCTATGTCGTGCGGGAGACGAGCGAATCGCGCCTGGTACTGCCGGGCGAACCGGAGCCAGTTGCCCCGGGCGAGTTGAGCGGGCTCGCGGCAGGCCGATCGCGCACCATGCGCCAGTTCGCATCGTTCGTACTGATCGGCTGTGCCAATACGGCGGTGTATCTCGCGGTCTATTACACGCTCAACCAGTGGATTCCGTATCTGATCGCCCATGTGCTGGGCTTCACGGTCAGCGTCATCGGCTCGTTCCTGCTCAACTCCTACATCACTGTGGGGACAAAGCCGACCTGGCGTGGCTTCGTCCGTTTCCCCTGTCGAGCCTGGTCAACCTCGTGGCAACGGGTGCCCTGCTCTATATCGCGGTCAGCGGTCTGGGTATCGACAAGAACCTTGCCGCCCTGGCCGCGGGTGTGCTCGTCACACCGGTCTCCTTCCTTCTGGCGCGGTGGGCGATCACATCGGGCCGGGACACCGGCGCCCCGCGGAGGAAATCGGCCCCGAGCGGCCGATGAGCGAGTCCGACGTCCTTTGAACGACGGCCTTCGAACGACAACTCCCTGAAGGGCACCGTGAACGGCCGAAGCGCCGGCCGGCTGCCTCGGACCTCCTCGCGACGAAAGGCAGTTCCGCACATGGCTGGCAGCGTCCCCGGAACCGCCGCCCCGAGCCGCCGGACGAGAAGGGGCGGCCGGATGAGGGAGCGTGCCGTCGGGCCAACGGCTCCGGCCATCGACAAAGCGACCGTGGAAGGACCTCTGGGTACCGGCCCTCACGCTCCTGCCCCTCGGCCTGCTCGCCGCCGCGTCATGGTTCGGCCGCTGGGTCCGGCCGAGCGCCGACGACTGGTGCTTCCTGCCCCTCGTGCGGGACGAGGGCATCGCCGGCATTGTCGGCAAGTTCTACCTCGACGACAACGGACGGATCGCGAACGGGCTGCTGGTCGGGGCCTACGCGAAGTTCGGTGTCGCGGGACACCAGTGGTTCGCCCTGGTCAGCGGCGTACTGACACTGGGCGTCCTATGGGCGGTGACCATCGCTGCACTGCACAGAGCGGGACTTACGGCGCCCCGTGGCACAGCGCTCCTGACCGCCTCCGTGGTGACCGCGCTCTTCCTGTTCGTGACGACCAACACATACAAGACGTTCTACTGGCCCGCCGCCTCGGTCTCGCACACCCTGCCCCCGTGCTCGCCTGCGCCGCGGTGATTCCGCTCCTGTGTGCCCGTTCGCGCCGGGGCAGGCTTCTCGCCCTGGCTGTCGCCCTGCTCGCGGGCCTGGTCATCGGCACCCTGTCCGAGGAGACCGCGGTCGTCGTACTGGTCGTGCTGTTCGCCGCCCTGCTGACCGGCCGCCGAGTCCTGCCAGCACACGCCCGGACCTTCGGCTGGGCGTGGTGTGCGGCGGGTATCGCCGGGACCGGGATCGGCGCCCTCGTCCTGCTCGCCTCCCCGGCTCCGGGGCCCGGCGCGAGCGGTACGGTGCGCAGAACTCCGCTCTGCTCGCCCCGACTCGCTCATCGGGTCGCTGCGCGGGTTCGGACAGATCACCGTCACGGTGGCCACCACCTGGCAGTACGTCGGAGCGGTCGCCGTGGGGCTCTTGCTGGGCCTGACCGCGCACCGCGCCGACGGGCACCCGCCCGCCCACCCGCTCACCGGCCCCTGCTCGCCACCACCGGCACACTCGCCCTGCTCGTCTCCGGATACCTCTGTACGGTCATCACCTATCCGATCTTCGGCGTGCGCGTCGCGACCGCCAACCGGCTGTGGAACGACTACCTGCTGCTGTACATCGCGCTGCTCGTCGGCGCGGGCCTGCTCATCGGACAGGCCGTGCGGCTGCACGGCCGGCGTACCGGCCCGGTCAAGGCACTCTGCGCCGCGCTCTGCGTCATGGTCTGCGTAGGGCCCGCCATCTCGCTCAGCCGCCTCGGCAACGCCATGGAAGCGCGGGCCCAGCGGTGGGACCACCAGGACCGGTGGCTACGGAAGCAGGAGGCGGCAGGCGCCGAGGTGCTCCCGTACAAGGCCGTCACCGTCAGCGGGATGCTGGAACCGTTCGGCCGGCAGGGACGTAACCCCTGGCCGGCCGGGTGCGTCGCCGAGTACTACCACCTCGAACGCGTCACCTACTCGACCAGGCTCCCCGAAGCCTGACTCGAAGCGCCCGGTGCCCGAGATCGTCACATCTTCTGGAAGGGGTCGTGCTCGGCAAGGATCTTCTCCAGCCGGGCCTGGTCCACGCGGCTGACGAGCTGCCCTGCCTCCTGGCGGTCCCTGATGACCTTGGCCAGGGTGAAGCACGAAGTGATGAGGTAGAGGACGCCGATGGCGAGGAAGGCGCGTACCCAGGCGTCGGCGTCGAGGAAGAAGATACCGAGGGCCACCGCGCCCGTCGCCGCCCCGAAGGACAGTACGGCCTGACCGTAGAAGGCGGCGGTGTTCTGCTGCTTGACCGATGTTGTCTCACTCATGCTGCACAGCATCGGGCGCGGTGGCGCGGACCACATCCGCCGACGTACTCAGCACGGTGCTCAGAAGGCGGAGACGCCCGTCAGCGCGCGGCCGATGATCAGCTTCTGGATCTGACTGGTGCCCTCGTAGAGCGTCATCACCCGGGCATCCCTGACCAGCTTGCCGACCGGGTACTCATCGATGTAGCCGTATCCGCCGAAGACCTGCAGCGCGTTGTTGGCCGCGCGCACGGCGGCCTCGGAGGCGAAGAGCTTAGCGGTGGAGGCCGCGGTGGCGAAGTCCTGGCCCCGGTCGATCAGGTCGGCGACGCGCCAGGTCAGCATGCGCGCGGCGTCGACGTCGACGGAGATGTCGCTGATCAGTTCCTGGACGAGCTGGTAGCTCGCGATGGACTTGCCGAACTGCTCGCGTTCGCCCGCGTACCGCACGGCGGCATCAAGGGCGGCCTGGGCGATGCCGACGCAGCCTGCCGCGACCGACATCCGGCCCTTGGCCAGGGCGGACATCGCGATGGAGAAGCCCTTGCCCTCTGGCCCCATCAGGGTGGAGGCGGGGACGCGGACGTCGTCGAGCACCACCTCGGCGGTGGCCTGGCCACGCAGCCCGAGCTTGCCGTGGACGGTACGGCGGGTCAGGCCGGGGCTGTCGGCCGGCACCAGGAAGGCGGAGATTCCCCTGTGACCGGGGTGTCATTGGTGCGGGCGAAGAGCAGCACCACATCGGCCCAGGTGCCGTTGGTGATGAACATCTTGGCGCCGTTGATCACATAGTCGTCGCCGTCGCGTACGGCTTTGGTGGCCAGGTTCCCGGCGTCCGAGCCGGTGCCGGGCTCGGTGAGCCCGAAGCAGCCGACCGCGTCGCCCGCGGTGAGCTTCGGCAGCCACTGCCGCTTCTGCTCCTCGCTCCCCAGGAAACGATGGTCTTGGCGACCAGCCCGAGCGAGACCGACACGATGCCGCGTACGGACGAGTCGCCGCGCCCGAGTTCCTCGGTCACCAGGCAGTACGCGAGGTGGTCACCGCCCGAGCCGCCGTACTCCTCGGGGACCGTCAGCCCCAGGAAGCCGAGGGAGCCCAGCTTCTTCACGATCGACTTGTCGACACTCTCGGCGCGGTCCCACTCGACCACATGGGGAGCGATCTCCCGTGCGACGAAGTCCTCGGCGAGCTGCCGGACGGCTTCCTGCTCCTCGCTCAGCTCCAGGTTCATCCTGCGGCTCCCCAGTTTAAATTAGCACTGCTAGTTTCTTGGTTGCAGGCCCTACTATGTGCCGCATGGCCCGACCGCGCAAGCCCCTCCTCAGCAGAGACCGCATCGTCGATGCGGCGAGTTCACTCGTGGACTCCGAAGGGCTCGACGCCGTCTCCACCCGCCGGCTCGCCGCCGAGCTCGGGGTCAGCGGGCCCTCGCTGTACAACCACTTCCGCAACAAGGACGAGATCCTCGACGCGGTCGCCGACAGCGTCTCCGCCCAGGTCGATCTGTCGATGTTCGACGAGTCCGACACCCGCGACTGGCCCGCCGCGCTGCACGACTGGGCGCTCTCCTACCGTGCCGCGCTGACCGAGCACCCGCATATCGTCCCGGTGCTGGCCCAGGGTCCGGACGGCGTCCGGCCGGCCTGCGGGTCGCCGACGCGGTGTTCGGCGCAATGGTCCGGGCGGGCTGGCCGCACGCCCAGGCGACGTACATCGGCGCACTGATGCGCTACTTCATCACCGGGTCCGCGCTCGGTTCCTTCGCCCGCGGCTTCGTCGACGACGAGACCGCGTACGACCCGCCGACTACCCCCACCTCGGACAGGCCCACCTGCTGGCCGACCGCCGCCAGCAGGTGGACGAGGGTGCCTTCGAGACGGGCTGCGGGCGCTGCTGGACGGTCTCGCGCTCCAGTACGAGCAGACGGTGCGCGCCGGCACTGTTCGGCCCGCGCCGAACCGCGCCTGACGCATCCTTGGCCATATGGCACGCATGACACCGCACGATCCGGCCGCGCCCCGCTAGGGCGTGTTTCGAAGTAGCGCCGTCCGCCCGAAGGGCGGCCCGGCGGCGTCTGGTGCGTGCGATCGCAAGGCGGAGGGTCGCCCCGATACCGGGTGTATCGGGGTGATCCCGACAACGCGGCGAGCGTGCGTGCCAGGCGTCGCCGGGCAGGCGGGACTTTCGAACACGCCCTAGCCGCCCTGCTCGTTGCTCGCCGACGAGACCCGCGCCTCCTTCTGCCTCGCCCTGCTGGACGGCCGCGCCTGGACCTCGGGCGAACTGGCCAGGTATGCCGGGGTGGCCCGTCGACGGCGAGCGAGCATCTGGGCAAGCTCGTCGCGGGCGGGCTACTGGCCGAGGAGCGGCAGGGCAGGCACCGGTACGTACGGCTCGCCGACGAACGTACGGCCGCTCTCGTCGAGGATCTGGCAGCTCAGGTGCTGCCTGGGTGGGTGACGAGCAGCCGCGGACCCTGCGCGCGGCGAGCGTAAGCAGCGCGCAGGCCCGGGGCGGACCTGCTACGACCATCTCGCCGGGCGGCTCGGCATCACGATCACACAGGCGATGACGGTTCGCGGACTGCTGCGGCAGGACACCGGGTTCGCCCTCACCGACGACGGTCTCGACTGGTTCCGCGCACTGGGCATCGCACTGGAGACCAGGACGCGTCGGCCGCTCGTACGGGGCTGTCTGGACTGGACGGAACGCCGCCCGCACCTGGCGGGGACCGCTGGCGCCGCACTGTGCGGACATGCGCTGGCGGCCGGATGGTGCGTACGGATCGGGTCGGGGCGTGCGGTGAAGGCGACACCGGACGGGGAACGGGCACTGTCCGGGCTGCTCGGCATCGAGGCGGCCACTATTCGGTAGCTGCCGAAGCATCGTGGGCCTACGGTCGGGGCCATGACGACGACACCGACACCGACACCGCGCCTGGCTGCGGACAGTACGCCGGGACGCGACTGGCGGGCCCCGCCGCGGCATGCACCACGGTGGTCCTGTGGGCCTCCGCATTCGTCTCCATCCGCAGTGCGGGCGAGTCCTACTCACCGGGTGCGCTGGCTCTCGGCCGGCTGCTCACCGGGACCCTGACGCTCGGCGCGATCCTTCTCGTACGCCGTGAAGGACTGCCTTCCCGGGCGCATGGCCCGGCATCGTCGGATCCGGTCTGCTCTGGTTCGGGCTGTACATGGTGGCGCTCAACTGGGGTGAGCAGCAGGTCGACGCGGGAACCGCCGCGATGGTCGTGAACATCGGACCGATCCTGATCGCTCTGCTCGGCGCCCGGCTGCTCGGCGAGGGACTGCCGCGCAGACTGCTGACAGGCATGGCGGTGTCCTTCGCGGGTGCCGCCGTCGTGGGCCTTTCCATGTCCGGGCACGGGAGTTCCTCCGTACTCGGCGTCCTGCTGTGTCTGCTGGCCGCGGTGACCTACGCGGCCGGGGTGGTCAGCCAGAAGCCCGCCCTGCGGCACGGCTCCGCACTGCAGATCACCACCTTCGGATGCCTGACCGGAACCGTGGCATGTCTGCCGTTCTCCGGTGTGCTGGTCTCCGAGGCCGCCGACGCTCCCGTATCCGCCACCCTGAACATGATCTATCTCGGAGTCTTCCCGACCGCTCTCGCCTTCACCACCTGGGCCTATGCTCTGGCCCGGACCACCGCGGGCCGGATGGGCGCCACCACCTACGCGGTGCCCGCCCTGGTGGTGGCGATGTCATGGCTGCTGCTGGACGAGGTACCCGCACCGCTCACCATCGGCGGCGGCCTGCTCTGTCTCGCCGGGGTGGCGGTGTCGCGGACCCGAGCGCGTACGACGGCGCGGCGAACGGCGGCACAGCTCCCACCTCCCTGACCAGGACCGGAGCAGGCCGGGCGGCCATCACGGCGCCCGGCCTCCCGGTTCTTCGCCCAGGTGCCTAGAACACCACCAGCGCGCGCCCGCCCTTGCCCGCGATCATGTTGTCGAAGGCCGCCGGGATGCCGTCCAGCGTGATCCGTTCGGTGACCATCATCGAGAGATCGAAGCGGCCCGCACGGATGTGTTCCGCGAGGACGGGAGGTCCCGCTCCGGGTCGCTGTTGCCGTACACACAGCCGGTCAGCGACCGGCCCCAGTGGAAGATCTCCAGGGCGTTGAAGGTAACCGGCTGGTCCTTGCCGCCGATACCGACGACTGTGGTGCGACCGCCGCGGCGGGTGGACTCCCAGGCGCCACGGATCGTCGCGGGCCGGCCGACGCACTCCACGGCGACGTCCGCGCCCTGGCCGCCGGTGAGCTTGCGGATCTCCCGCGGAGTGCCGTCGGACGCGATGACGTAGTCGGTGGCGCCCGCCCTGCGTGCGAGCTCTTCCTTCTCCTGCGTGACATCCACGGCGATGATCTTCGATGCGCCGGCGATCCGGGCTGCCTGGAGGACGGCGAGGCCGACCCCGCCGATCCCGAAGACGACGACGCTCTCGCCCGTACGGACCCTGGCGCAGTGGTGCACCGCCCCGTATCCGGTGAGGACCGCGCAGCCGAGCAGGGCCGCGTCCGTGAGCGGAATGACTCGCGGGGCCGGCAGGACGCAGTTCGCGGCGACTACGGTCTCCTGGGCGAAGGCCGCGACATTCAGCCCCGGGTGGAGCTCTGTGTCGTCGGCGGTACGGGCGTGGATGTTGCCCGCACCCTTGAGTGCGTCGGCGCAGAGCCAGACCTCGCCGATCCCGCAGTGGAAGCAGTTGCCGCAGGACGGCGCCCAGTTGAGGACGACTGCGTCACCAGGGACGACATGGGTCACGCCCGCCCCGACGGAGAGTACGGTTCCCGCGCCCTCGTGGCCCAGGACGGCCGGGACGGGCAGCCGCATGGTGCCGTTGGTCAGGGACAGGTCGGAGTGGCAGACACCTGCCGCGGCGGAGCGATCCTCACCTGGCCGGGGCCGGGTGAGGGAGTTGGATGTCGGTGATCTCCAGGGGAGCTCCGACGGCGGGCAGTACGGCGGCGCGGACCACGAACGGCTCCTTGGCGGTCGGTGTGGGACTCAGAACTGGAGGGACTTGGTCTGGAGGTACTCGGCCAGCCCGTGCGGGCCGAGCTCGCGCCCGACTCCGGACTGCTTGTAACCGCCGAAGGGCGCCAGGGGTTGAACCGTCCTCCGTTGATGTCCACCTGCCCGGTGTCCATCCGGCGGGCGAAGGCGACCGCCTCGGCGTCGTCGGCTGCCCAGACTGCGCCTGCCAGCCCGTAGACGGTCGCGTTGGCGATACGAAGGGCGTCGTCCACGTCCTCGTAGCGCAGGATCGAGAGCACCGGGCCGAAGATCTCCTCCCGGGCGATCGTCATGTCCGGCGTGACATCGGCGAACACCGTGGGACTGACGTAGTAGCCCTGCGCCTTGGGCGCTTCGGGTCCCCGGCGACGAGGCGTGCGCCTTCCTCGATGCCCTTCTCGATGTAACCGCGCACCCGGGCCTGCTGCTTGGCGTTGACTACGGGGCCGACACGCTCGCCGGGTACGTACTTGGCGACGGCCGCCGCCGCCAGGGCCACTGCCTCCTCGTAGCGTTCGCCGTCGACGAGCATCCGGGTCCACGCGCTGCACGTCTGACCGGAGTTGGACATCACATTGGCGACGCCGACCTTGACGGCCTTGGCCAGGTCGGCGCCGGGCAGGATCACGTTGGCGGACTTGCCGCCGAGCTCCAGCGCGACGCGCTTGACCGCGGCGCCCGCCGTGGCACCGATCTGCCTGCCGACAGCGGTGGAGCCGGTGAAGGAGACCAGGTCGACGCCCTCGTGCTCGGCCAGCGCCTGTCCGGCGACCGGGCCGAGGCCGGTGACGAGGTTGAAGACGCCTGCGGGCAGGCCCGCTTCGCGAGTGGCTTCGGCGAAGAGCTGAGCGGTGAGCGGAGTGTCCTCGGCGGGCTTGAGGACCACGGTGCAGCCCGCGGCCAGCGCCGGGGCGACCTTCGCGACGATCTGGTGGAGCGGATAGTTCCAGGGAGTGATCGCGCCGACCACACCGACCGGCTCCAGCAGAACGGTGGAGTTGCCCAGCTTCTCCTCGAACGAGTACGAGGCGGCCAGTTCGGCGTACGACCCCGCGACCAGGACCGGCACGCCCGCGTGGACCATCTGTGACAGGGCGAGCGGGGAGCCCAGCTCCGCGGTGACGGTCTCGGCGATCTCGTCCTTGCGCGCGGCCAGGACGTCGCGCAGCGCGGCGATCCGTGCGGCGCGCTCGGCGGGCGGGTCGTGGCCCAGCCGGGGAACGCGGCGCGGGCGGCGGTCACCGCGGCGTCGACGTCGGCTGCCGTACCCGCCGGGACATGGCCGATGATCTGCTCGTCCGCCGGGTTCACCACCGCGATCGTGCCGGAGCCGGCCGCGGGCCGCCACTCCCCGCCGATGTACATCCCGTCATGCGCCTTCATGGCTGTTTCCTCCCGGGCTTGCTGTGCGTGCCGCCGAAGTCGTCCTTCGTACGAACAGTGTCGTCCGCGCCCCAAACTAGCGCTGTTAGTTTTCGGGCGCCAGGGAACGGCCGGAGACACGGGTCACGCGGCGGGCGGCAGCTTTCGGGCCGGTTCGGCGCATGGGCCGCTGCCGCACCGCCTTTCGTAGGGTCCTTCGGGCCACGCCGCCTGCCGCCACCGCCCCGTGCGCCGAGTCCTGCGGCGCCGATCAGCAGCACGCCGAGCATCACGAACGGCGCCGCGGTGCCGGCCACCCGGCGAGCAGCCCGGCCGAGGCCGGTGTCGCTACCTGACCGAGCCGGTTGCCCGTCAGCCGCAGGGCGAGTGCGGTGGAGCGGGCTTCGGCGGGGCCGCCTGGACGACGGTGGTCATCGACAGGGGCTGGCCCACTCCGAGACAGAATCCGAGGGCGGCGAGCATCAGGGCGAGCGCCCACACGGAACGGGCAGCGCGATGCCCGCGCAGAGCAGACCGCCCAGCAGGCAGGTGGTGGTGAGCAGGGCGGTGCGGCCGAGGAGGCGCAGCATCGGTGTCATCACCAGCCGGCAGGCAATGGTGGCGGCGGCCCGGAGACTGAGCAGCAGTCCGACCGTGGCGGGTGCGATACCGCGGTGCTCCCCACGACCGGCAGATAGGCGGTCAGGATGTCGGTGGCGGAGAGCACCGCGAGACTGATGAAGATGCCGGCCGGGACGCCGCGGGTGCGCAGGATGTCGCCCACCGGGACCTTGCGCGCCCTTCCTGCCGCGGGCGCCGACGGGGCACGGTGCTCGATGCGCCACAGCGCGGTGAAGGAGACGGCGGCGACCGCCGCGGACACGACGAGGGCGAGTGCGCTCGTACGGGCCATGGTGCCGTCCTGCCCGGAGACGACGTATCCGGCGGCGATGGGGCCGATGAGCTGGCCGAGCGAGGCGCCGATGGTGAAGTGGCCGAAGTTGCGGTCCTGTTCGGCGGGTGCGGACTGCCGGGCGACGAGCGACTGGGCACCGATCACGAAGCAGAGGTGGCCCAGCCCCATCACCCCGCTCCAGGCCGCCATGGCCGCCAGGGAGCCCGCCGTGCCGCTGAGTGCGCAGCCGCCGGCGATCAGGACGACACCGACAGGGAGCAGGGGTGCGCAGCGGCCGTGGTCGGTTCTGCGTCCCAGGGGTACGGCGGCGAACAGCGGGAGCAGGGCGTAGACACCCGTGATGACCCCGATCGCGCGCTCGTCCGCGCCCAGCGACAGGGCCCGGTAGGAGACGGCGGGCCGCGCCATCGACACCGCCCCTGCGCGAAGGCGAAGGCGATGACGAGGCGCAGCAGCCAGCCCTGCCGGACCCTGTCCCGGTCCCGGTCCCGGATTCCGGAGGCATCAGATGATGCCGAAGAGGATTCCGGCGCCGAGCACCACGAGCGAGGTGAGCACCGCCCATTTGATGGTGAACCTGGTGTGGTCGCCGAACTCGACCCTGGCCATGCCGACCAGGACGTAGACGGCGGGTACGAGCGGGGACGACATGTGCAGGGGCTGGCCGACCAGGGAGGCGCGGGCGATCTCCAGCGGGGAGACCCGTGCGCGGCGCCGGCCTCGGCGAGCACCGGCAGGACGCCGAAGTAGAAGCCGTCGTTGGACATGAAGTAGGTGAGCGGGAGGCTCAGTACGCCGGTGACGATGGCCATGTGCGGGCCCATCCCTCGGGGATGGCACCGACGAGCCAGTCGGCCATGTGCTCGACCATGCCGGTGCCGGTGAGGACACCGGTGAAGACGGCGGCGGCGAAGACCATGCCGGAGACGTTCAGCACGTTGTCGGCGTGGGCCGCGATGCGGGCCCGCTGATCGGGCATGTGCGGGTAGTTGACGGTGAGGGCGAGAGCGGCGCCGATGAGGAACAGCACCGGGATCGGCATCAGTTCGAGGATCATCGCGGTCAGCAGCGCGACGGTGAGTCCGGCGTTGAACCAGTAGAGCTTGGGGCGCAGGGTGGACCTGTTGGGGTCGAGTCCCCTGAAATCGTCCTCGTCCTCGTCGTCAGGGGCTTCCCGCTGGTTCCGGTCCCGGTTCCTGCCCCGCTGCCGGGCCCTTGGCGAGCCGGTCGCCGCCGCCGCCCGCACCGACGAGCACCGTCTCGGGATCCTGGACCAGCACCTCGTCGAGTGTCAGCATGCCGACCCGCTTGCGCTCGCGGCGGCCCAGGACGACGGAAAGGAGCAGGACGGCGACCAGGCCGACGGCGAGTGCCGGAATCATCGACACGAAGATGTCGCCCGCGTCCAGCTTCAGCGCGGTGGCCGCACGGGCGGTGGGGCCACCCCAGGGCAGGGTGTTCATGACACCGTTGGCCGTTGCCGCGACTCCGGTCATCACGACCAGACTCATCTTCAGGCGCTTGTAGAGCGGATACATCGCCGAGACGGTGATCATGAAGGTGGTGGAACCGTCACCGTCCAGCGAGACGATCGCGGCGAGCAGCGCCGTACCGACGACGATCCGCATCGGGTCGGCCTTGCAGAAGCGCAGGATGCCCCGGACGATCGGGTCGAAGAGGCCGACGTCGATCATCACCCGAAGTAGACGATCGCGAACATCAGCATCGCGGCGGTCGGCGCGAGATTGCCGACGCCCTCGATGACGTAGTCGCCGAGCTGGGCGCCCTGCCCGACGGCGACACAGAAGAGTGCGGGGATCAGGACCAGCGCCGCGATCGGCGACATCTTCTTCATCATGATCAGGACCAGGAAGGTCGCGATCATGGCAAATCCGAGGATTGTCAGCATGTGGATACCTAACGTTCACCTTTGAACTCTCACCGGAGCCCGGCGGTTCGGATGACGTTAGGGGCCCGTCATTGCGTTAACAAGATGTTGACGTGCGAGCAATACGAGCAAAACCCCAGGTCAGCGAGTTGGTGATACAGCAACGGGGAAGGCGTTGAGCACAGCCGTACCGGATAGCGGGTCCAGGAGTGTGCCGTCGAGGAGCTGGTTCACGTTGACTCCAGGGCCTGCTTCGGCCACCGAGAGCCGGGTGCCGGGGCGGCTGTGCCCCAGCCGTGCGGAAGGCTCACCACTCCGGGCCGTACGGTGTCCGTGATCTCGGCCGGCGCCTCGACCTCGCCGCCTGCGGCGCTGATCCGGCGGCGGCGCCGTCCACGAGCCCGATCCTGGCCGCGTCGTCCGGGTGGATCTGCAGCGTGCAGACATTGGAACCGCCGCTCAGGGATGCGATGTTGTGCATCCAGCTGTTGTTGGAGCGCAGATGCCGGCGGCCGACGAGGACGAGCCCGGCAGGCTCCTTCCCGAGCGCACTGCGCAACCGGGGCAGATCGGCGGCGATCGGCGCCGGGAACAGCTCGATCCGCCCGCTGCGGGTCTTGAGGAGCGCCGGGACACGGGGCCCCAGCGGGCCGAGGTCGATGCCGTGCGGATGCGCGAGCAGCCGCTCCAGGGTGAGGTCGTAGGGGCCCAGGCGCAGCATCAGGTCCAGGCGCCGCTCGGGGCCGGTGCGGCCGGTCAGTTCGGCCGCGAGCCCTTCGGGGCTCCCGCTCCGGCCAGGGCGGTACGGATGGCCAGGTCGTCGACTGTCTCCGGCGGCGCCCGTGCCTGCCGCCGACGGCGAGGACCAGCCGGGCGAGAATCTCGCTCTCGTCCATCCCGCCGGCCTCCAGCGGGACGGCCGGGCGGGTGTAGCGGACCTGGTTGTGCACGGCGAGGGTGTTGAGGGCGAAATCGAAATGGGCGGCCTGCGAGGGCGGCGGCGGGGCAGCACCACGTCCGCATGGCGTGAGGTCTCGTTCAGGTAGGGGTCGACGCTGATCATGAAGTCGAGATCGTCGGTGAGTGCCCGGTCGAGGCGGTCACCGTCGGGCGCCGAGAGCACCGGGTTGCCGGCGAGCACGATCAGGGCGCGGATCCGCCCTCACCGGGGTCTCGATCTCCTCGGCGAGTGCGGCGATGGGCAGTTCGCCCTTGGCCTCGGGATGAGCGGAGACGCGGCTGGCCCAGCGGCCGAGGGCGAAGCCCTGCCAGGAGCCGGCGGACGTGGTGCGCGTGCGGTGGCGGAGAGCGGGAAGAGCGCACCGCCGGGGCGGTCGAGATTGCCGGTGAGGATGTTCAGGACATCGACCAGCCAGCTGGCCAGGGTGCCGTGCTCCACGGTGCAGCTGCCGATACGCCCGTAGACCGCCGCGGTAGGGGCGGCGGCCAGCTCGCGGGCGATCGTACGGATGGTGGCGGCGTCCACGTCACAGGCCGCGGCGACCGCTTCGGGTGTGAAGTCCGCGATGGCTTCGGTGAGTTCGTCGACGCCGTCCAGGTGCTCGGCGAGAGCGCCGGGGTCTGCGAGCTTCTCCTGGACCAGGACGTGAGTGAGCGCGGCGAGGAGCAGGGCGTCGGCGCCGGGGCGGATGGCGACATGCCGGTCGGCCAGGCGCGCGGTGCGGGTGCGGCGCGGGTCGATGACGGTGAGGGTGCCGCCTCGGCGGCGCAGCGCCTTGAGCCTGCCCGGGAAGTCGGGGGCGGTGCAGAGGCTGCCGTTGGATTCGAGCGGGTTGGCGCCGAGCATCAGCAGATGGTCGGTGCGGTCCAGGTCCGGCACCGCGATGGCATTGGCATCGCCGAACAGCAGCCCGCTGGAGACATGCTTGGGCATCTGGTCGAGAGTGCCGGCGGTGAACACGTTGCGGGTTCCGAGAGTCGAGAGCAGGAGGGGCGGGTAGAGAGCGCCGGCCATCGTGTGCACGTTGGGGTTGCCCAGGACGACGCCCACGGTCTGCTTGCCGTGTTCTTCGGCCAGCGCCGGAATCCTCGCCGCGATCACGTCGAACGCCTCGCTCCAGCTCGCCTCCCGCAGCACCCGCCGGTGCGCACGAGCGGGTGCGCAGCCGGTCGGGGTCGGCGTCGAGACCACCGATGGACGCACCCTTGGGACAGATGAAGCCCCGGCTGAACACGTCGTCACGGTCGCCCCGGGCGCCGGTCACCCGGGCACCTTCGATGGTGAGGGTGAGCCCGCAAGTGGCTTCGCAGAGCGGGCAGATACGCGGAGCGGTGCGGGAATCGTGGGACATGGGCCCTCCCGGGCTGCAGCGATGGCGCGCGGACGTGCGCCGGGCGCTGCGGCCTCTCGGCGGTCGCGCTCCCCGGCACAGCCGAGCATACCGATTGGTATGGACGGCAGGGAAGGCGTTGTCCGCTCCTCCCGCGGTCAGTCGAGCACCCGTGCCAGATAGGCCCGGAGCAGCGCCCGGTCTCGGCGACGATGGCGGGTCGCCCGACGGGGAAACACGGAAGGCGAGTTGGAGCAGCGCGTCGGCGGCCTCGACGCAGACCAGGAACACCCGCTGCAGATCCTCACCCGGAGTGCGGCCGAGGTGCCCCGAGAGCAGTCCGGCCAGCCGGCCCGCGACCCTGCGGTTGGCGTCGTCGCCCGGATCGCCGACCGGGGACGGGCCTGCGAAGTCGACCAGCGCGAAGCCGGGGACCGAGCGCTTCATGGCCAGGTACTCGTCGAGTACGGCGTCGATGGCCGCCTGCCAGTCCTCGGCCGGGATGGCCGCGAGGCGGCCCACGATGCGCTCGGCATAGCTGTCCAGATTCCGTTCGGCCAGGGCGTCGACCAGAGCGCGCTTGTTGGAGAAGAACCGGTAGACGGAGCCGATCGGCACCTCGGCACGGCCTGCGACCGCCCGGGTGGAGAGCCGTTCGTAGCCGGTCTCGTCGAGGAGTTCGGCACAGGCGTCGAGTATGCGGGCGAGGCGGTCGGCACTGCGCTGCTGGACGGGGGCGCGGCGGAGGTTCGTGTTCGTGTGGGGCACGGGCTCCATGATGCCGTGGGCTCCCCTCCGCGGGGTGTCGTCGGTACGGCCGGCTGCCACCTGCCCTCTCGGCCGTCAGGCGATGAGCAGGGCCAGCCCTCCGATGGTGTACGCGATCATCAGGCCCAGCAAGGGCAGTTGCCCTGCGACAGCGCGGCTGTGCGGGAACAGCCGCACGGACCGGTCGTGCGCGGCGATCACGCCGAGGACGTGGCCAAGCACGATGACGGAGACCTGCAGCACGGCGAGACCGCCGGGGACAGCGGGGTGGCGGCGGGGAGGGTTGTCAGTGCCGAGTGCCATCATGACCGTGCGTGGAAATTGGGTTACGAAGAGTGTGAAGTAGTGGGCGAGAAGATAGCCGAGGGCGATGGGGACGAGCGTATGGGCGAATGCGGTGAGGGGCGGGGCAGTTGGCCGGATACCAGCCGGGTGGCCCCGGCGCAGAGGGCATAGAGCACGGCGACCAGGGCTGTCGCGGCGAGGAATCCGAGGGTGGCTGTGGCGGTGCGGCCGATGGATGAGGTCTGGACGGTGCTGATCCAGGAAGGGCGTCGGCGAAGCCGTCGTATGCGGTGGAGCCGAGCATGACGCAGACGGTGGCGACCAGCCCGGGTCTGCGGGTCGCGTCGAGTCCGTTGAACGGGGAGCGCAGGACGAGGCGGCGGTCGGAGGGCCGGCGGCCGAGCGGGGAGAGCCTGGCGAGCAGCCCGGAGTACGCCTCGAAGGCGTCGCCGTGGTCGAACCACTGTGAGCCGTAACGGGCGGCGCACGCCCAGTGGACGGCTGCGTAGCAGGTGAAGAAGAGCAGGAGGGCCGTGGTGGACGCGGGGTTGGGGCGGCCAGTTCGAGCCAGGTGAAGGCGAGGAGACCGGTTGCCGCCGGCCACATACCTAGGCGCGCGGGGACGGTCCGCCCGCAGCCGGGTCGCGGCCCAGGGACCGGCAGAAGAGGAGATGCACGGTGCGCAGGGGTTGAGCAGACGCGCCACCGGACCGAGGAGCAGCGAGGCGGGGACAAGACCGACCCAGAGGAGCACATAGACGGTGCCGGGGGCCGGATTGCGTTCCGGGTCGTCGGGACCGAGAAGGAGGTGGAGCAGCACGAACAGCGCGATGGCCAGGCCGAGTGCGCGTGCTGCCGTACGGGTGACCGGGGCGTCGGCCGTGCGCTGGACGGCGGCGGGCAACGGGCGGCCCGCGAGATCGCCCCGGAAGCGGGATGCCGACCAGAGCAGGCCGAGGGCGAGGAAGGAGACGAACAGCGCGGCGAAGGCGCCTGCGTAGGCGTAGAAGGGGACAGTGGCAGGTCGTGCTGCGATCCGACGCCGTGGGCGAGCGTGCTCGCCGTGGAGCGGGGATGGCGGTCACCGTACGGCGAGCTGGGTCAGGAGCAGGCCGGACTCATGCGTCTCGACCTCGAAGAGCCCGGTGCGGTCCGCGGTGAGATTGAGGGTGGCGGTTCTGCCTGCGGGGAGCCCGGCTTCCTCGTCATAGCCGTGGACATGGAGGGTGTCGGTCCGGTCCGAGCGGACCCGGAGCGCGATGCGTTCGCCCTTCTTGACCTCCAGGCGGCCTGGGGCGGGGCTGATCTTGCCCCGGGAGATGACGATGTCCAGGACACGGTCCGCCTTGTCCGAGGCCTTGTCCCAGGCCTTGCCCCAGGCCTTGTCCGAGGCCTTCGGCGCAGTGGGCGAGGTGTTGGTGGTGAGGGGATGGTGGCGCGGACCGGTTTGGAACCGACGGCCCAGGCGGTGTGGTCGTCGGCGTACAGCCCGGCGGTGAGGACCGGCCGTCGGTGCCTTTGCCGTCGGTGCCTTTGCCGTCGTCGCCTTTGCCGGAGCCGCGGACCAGCGTGCCGGCGAGGTGGTACCAGGCGCCGTAGACCCGGGCGATGGGGCGGCCGTCGAGGAACAGGCGTGCGTGACCACGCCCGGGAGTGCGGCGCCGCCCACACTGTCCGGGTGAACCGGAAGTTCTGTACGCCGAGGTGGACGTTCCAGCCGTCCTCGGAGTCGGAGCGCACGGACAGCGTCACGCCGGGGCGCCCGCGGCGTCCACCTGCCGCAGCCGGTGGCCGGTCCCGTCATCGGTGGCGAGCAGCTGCCCGACGTCGCCTTCGGCCTGCTCGTGGCTGGTTCCGGGCTTGTGGTGCGTGGTGGCCCGCCCACCGCACGCACTCGCGCCGACCAGGAGGACGGCTACCGAGAGAAGGGAGCAGGCGCGGCAGAGGGCACGGCCGGGCCCGGGGCCCCGCGGCGGAAGATGCCGGCGCCCATCACGACGTGCCTCCACCGGTCTCGGCCACGGGCCGGGCGTCCGGCACCGTCGTACCGGGCGAAGTGCCGTCCTGAGCGGATGGCGCGCCCTGTCGGGCTGCGGCCATCACAGCCCACAGCACCCACACAACACCGAGCAGCCCGCGTACCCATGCCGGGCCGAGGGGATCCACGGGATCATCAGGACCGCCTTGTCGAAGGCGTCGAGCAGGGTCAGCGCGCCCAGAACGACCGTGGTCCAGCCGAGCCCGGGCCGGGCCCCGCGCAGGACGAGCCCGATACCGGTCCACCACACACCCGTCAGCAGCAGCGCCACCGCGGGCAGATAGGAGGAGGCAAGACCCATGGTCGACCCGGCCACATCCAGCACCAGCCCGATCGCCCCCACCGCTGTCAGCACGGTGGCGAGCCTGTGGTGGCGCAGCCTGCGCCACCACAGCACACCGCCGACCAGCGCCAGGACGGTCGCGACACCCAGCGCGATCTGCACCTCGACGCGCTCGATACCCCGTGCGCCGTACCAGTCGCAGCCGGCCGGCAGCCTGCGTGCCTGCACGCTGTAGTCGGCGCAGACCAGCAGCTGGGCGAGTTTCACCGGTTCGCCGGCCACCCGGCCGGTGCCCCGGACACCTCGCCCCGCTCCTGCCCGCACTCGGGAAGGGTGCGCGGGGTGGCGGGCCCGGTCCCGGACTGCCAGCAGTTGCCCTCGCCCTGGCCGTCCCACCACACATCGGTGCGATTGGGCCGGGATCCGCCGTCCTTGTCCGTGCCGAGGTGATTGCCGGCATACCTGTTGTGGTGGGAGGTGTCGGCCTGCTTGGCGAGGACTCCTCACCGCGGATGAAGGCGGGGACAGCGCTCAGGTAGAAGGCGGCGCGCTGATGCCCGTAGACCCAGTTGTTCTCGTAGATGTTCCAGTTGCCGCCCGCGGTGATGATGCCGGTGCCCGGCGGCATGGAGATCTGCGGGCAGACCACACCCGTTCGTATCCGCGCTCGACGGGCGGTTTGGCGCAGGTACCGTCGGCGACGTACGGGTAGTAGTCGGCATTGTTGTCGTGGATCAGATTGCGTTCGAAGCGGGCGTGGTTCTGCGGCAGACCGGGGTGCCCGGAAAGGCGCTGTCCATCGAGGCGCCGCCCATGTTGTGGTCGAACTCGTTGTCGTGGACGTAGACGGAGTCACCGGCGGTGCCGGAGTAGCCGACCATGTTGTGGTGGCTGCGGCAGCCGGTGATCTCGATCGAGTAGCGCGGCACGTCGTAACCGCGGTCGTTGTTGATGTCGGAGGCGCTGCCCGGGTAGATGCCGGAGTCGCCGTTTCCGTACGACTCGCAGTTCTTGTAGAGCCCGTGGTCGCTCGCGAAGGTCAGGAAGCCGTACTCGTCGTTCCACCGGGTGAGTACGTCGTCGATGACGAAGCCGTCCTGGGCGAGCACGTACAGCGAGTTGAAGGTGGTGCGCTGCGCGGTGAAGTTCTTGAAGTAGATCCCGTCGGACCCGTCGGCACGGACCGCGTTGAGCTTGCGGTACTTGGCGTCGATGACGACATCCGTACGCTCCGCGCCCGTGCCCTCGATCTGCAGCTGCTTCTTGCCGAGGATCGCCACCAGGTTCTGGTTGTGCGGACACTGCTTCTGCTGCGCGTAGCTGAGGATCTGGTAGCCGAGCTGCGAGTTGGGAGCCTTGAGCCGGGCGCACTTCCCGGCCGGCTTGCCCAGCGACGGCTCCTCCTCGTACAGGCCGGGCAGGACCGCGATGTTCACGCCGGGCCGGGCGACCGCGTCGACGGCCTGCTGGAGATGCCGGTAGCCGGACTTCAGGCAGCGGCCGAAGAGCTCCAGGTTCCGCTCCCGCAGCTGCGCCGGGAAGCCCGATATCCGGCGCTCGAAGTCCTCCCGGTCGCTCTTGCAGACCAGCAGATCGGGTTCGCCGGCGCGGTGGACGGGGACGCTGCCTGTCCCGTCGGGAAGGGTGACCGGCCGCTCCTCGTGCGCCTGGGCCGCCGGTGCGGCGAAGGGCGGCGGCCAGCACTGCGAGAACCAGCAGGAGTCTTCGTGTCCACGACATGTGCCGGAGAGTAGAGCATTGTTCAACTTATAGAACCCCTTATGCACTGCCAATTTCGTTGACGCACCTCATCTCCATTCCTATGGTTATGCATAGGATTCTTCGTCCAAGGGCTCCGAAGCCCCTTCAGCACCAGGAGCACAAGATGAGCGGCATCAACCAGGCGAGGAAGACCGCGGAAGGACTCGCATACTGCGCAGGCTTCGGCAACCAGCACAGCTCGGAGGCGATCCCCGGCGCTCTGCCGCACGGCCGCAACTCACCGCAGCGCGCGCCCTGGGGCTGTACGCGGAACAGCTGAGCGGCTCGGCCTTCACCGAACCGCGGGCGGACAACCACCGCTCCTGGCTCTACCGGATCCGCCCTCCGCCGCCCATCCCCTTCGTCCGCACCGGCAACAGCGCCGTGCGCACCGCGCCCTTCACCGAGACCGTCCCCGACCCCAACCGGCTGCGCTGGAATCCGCTCCCGCGCCGCCGGCCGGTACGGACTTCCTGGCCGGCCTGTGGACCCTGGGGGCAACGGTGACGCCGCGCTGCGCACCGGCATGGCGGTGCACCTCTACAGCACCAACTCCTCGATGACGGAACGGGTCTTCAGCAACTCCGACGGCGAGCTGCTGATCGTTCCGGAACGGGCGGCCTGCTGCTCCGTACCGAACTCGGCCTCCTGCGCGCTGATCCCGGCGAGATCGCCCTGATCCCACGTGGTGTCCGATTCCGTGTGGAGCTCCTGGACGCCACCGCCCGCGGCTACGTCTGCGAGAACTACGGCCGTCCGTTCGTCCTCCCCGATCTCGGCCCGATCGGCGCCAACGGGCTCGCGGCCGCGCGCGACTTCCTCGCACCGGTCGCCGCGTACGAGGACCACGAGGGCCCGGTCGAGGTCGTCAACAAGTTCTGCGGGAACCTCTGGTCCGCCACGTATGACCACTCACCGCTCGATGTCGTCGCCTGGCACGGCAACCACACCCCGTACGTCTACGACCTGCGCCGCTTCAATGTCATCGGCTCCATCAGCTACGACCATCCCGACCCGTCGATCTTCACCGTGCTGACCTCGCCTTCCGACACTCCCGGTCTGGCGGGCGTGGACTTCGTCGTCTTCGCGCCGCGCTGGCTGGTCGGCGAGGACACCTTCCGCCCGCCGTACTTCCACCGCAATGTGATGAGCGAGTACATGGGCCTCATCGAGGGTGCCTACGACGCGAAAGCGGACGGCTTCGTGCCGGGCGGCGGCTCACTGCACAACATGATGTCGGCGCACGGCCCGGACCGTGAGACCTTCGACCGAGCGAGCGCGGCGGAGCTGAAGCCGCAGAAGATCGACGACGGTCTGGCCTTCATGTTCGAGACCCGGTGGCCGGTCATCGCGACCGCACAAGCAGCGAACGCTGGACACCTGCAGCACGGATACGACGACGTATGGCAGGGTCTGAGCCGCAACTTCCGGCCGTGAACCCGGCCGTGGACCCTGCAGGCCCGCAGCGCAGAGAGCCCAGGTGAACGGGATGAATCAGGCCCCGAGGTGAACCCGGTGAATCACCCGCCCGCCTTCGCCCCCGACTCCCTGGTGCTGAACCGGAAACTGCCCCTGTGGTACCAGGTCTCGCAGTCGCTGCGGGCCTCGATACTGGGCCGCCCGCAGGACGCCTCACTGCGGCTGCCCACCGAGGAGCGGCTTGCCGGGCATTACGGCGTCAGCGTTCTCACCATGCGCCAGGCGCTCAAGGAGCTGGAGACCGAGGGACTGATCAGCAGGCACCGGCGGCGCGGCACCTTCATCGAGCCACGGGCACGCCGCGTCTCACCGGTCCGGCTGCTGGGTTCGATCGACACGATCGTCGCCCAGCAGTCGGGCGAGCTGACCACGGTGCTCGGACACGGCCCGGTCACCGTGCCTGGCGACCTCGCCGAGTACTTCCCCGGCTGTGCCGAGGTGGTCAGCTACCGTCGGCTGCGCTGCGACGGCGAGAGCGGGAGCCCACCAACTGGGCGGAGAACGCCGTACACCCGAGGTCGCGGCCCGGCTGGACGCGGCCGATCTCGAGCGGTGGCCGATGACGAAGGTGCTGCGCGACACCGTCGGCGTACGGATCTCCCGGATCACCGACACCGTCGAGGCCCGGCTGGCCGACCCGGCCACCGCCGAGCTGCTCGGCGTCCCGCTGCTCAGCCCGATCCTGCACTACACGGGCGTCACCTACGACGAGGACGGCCGGGTGGTGGACGTCGCGCAGATCAGGTACCGCGGGGACCGCTTCTCCTTCTCCGTGACGGTGCAAGCCCACTGACACCGCCCTGCGCCCAGGCCCGACGTTACGATGCCAGGGGCGGCGGACGTGGCGACGGGGAGGACGACACGGTGGCAGCACGGGCGGCGGCAGCACGGGCGGCGGCCGGAGCCGGCGGGGACGAGGCGGTCCCGCGGCTCGACGACCTGATGCCGTGGTCCGTGCGACCGCTGAGAACCGGGCGTCCATGGGTGACCTCCCGGATGCCGCCTCGCTCAGGGCCCGCTGGGACCGGCTCGTGCGGGCCGAAGGCCCCGAGCAGGACCTCCTGTTCCGGCCCAGCCGTTCCCGTACGCCGCGAAGCGCGGTCGCCGCGCTGCCCGGCCGGGTGACGGGAACGGGCCGATTCGCCGGGAGCCGGGCCCTGCCCCGACCCGGTTCGGATCCTGCACGGACCGTTCGACGAGCAGTGGCTGATCCCCGACCACCGGCTGCTCGACGCGGCCCGTCCCGAGCTGTGGCGGGTCGCCGACGAGCGGCAGCTCTTCGCCGTCGAGCACGGATACGTGCCCCAGGACGGCGGGCCCGCCCTGTCCGTGACGGCTCTGCTCCCGGACGGCCACTCCCCGCGGGCCGGCCGGGCCGCATCCGCCCTCTACCGCAGGCCGGGCGGCCGCGAGCCCAATCTGACACCGGGGCTGCTCGGCCTGCTCTGCACCCGGTACGGGGACACGGTCACCGCCGAGTCCGTTCTGGCCTGGACCCTCGCCGTCGCCCGCCCTCCGCCGCCGGCTCCCTGGTGCCGCTGCCCGCCGACCCCGCCCTGTGGTCGGCCGGGACCGAGCTGGGTCGTGAGCTGCTGCGGGTCCAGCTGCGCGGGCGCGCGGCGGGCAACGTCCACGGCTGCCGGGCGGCCGTCGCCCATATGTGCGTGCCGCCGTACCGCCCCGGCCCGACGGTCTGCACTACGACCCGGAGGGCGAGGTGCTCAGCCTCGGCGAGGGCCGCGTCTCACCCGTCCCTGCCGGAGCCTGGGAGTTCCGGGTGAACGGCGTCCGGATGCTGGAGCTCTGGTTCGACCGGCGCACGGTGGCGGCGGACACCGAAGGGCTGGAAGCACTGCGTCCACGCGGCTGGCCCCAGGAGTGGACCTCCGAGCTCCTCGAACTGATCACCGTACTGGCGCTGCTGGACGGGCTCCGCCCCGGCAGAGCGCTGCGGGACCGTCTCGTGCGGGCCGAGACGATCGACCGGGACGAGCTGCTGGCGGCCGGCGTGCTGCCGGTCGCGCCACCGGCCCGGCGCCCCGCCTCCGTGCTCGACCATCACGAGGAGGGCCCGGAGGGGCAGTTCGCCCTGCTGTGAGCCCACGAACGGGGCCGGCGGCCGGTGAGCTCCCCGTCGACCTAGACGCCCTGACCGGTGACCCCGATTGCCGCGCGTACGCTCGCCGCCTCACGGAACACGTCGTGCCCGGCGACCCTGGCGCTGCCGCCGTCGGGTGTCGTCAGCGTGGTGAGGACCCGGACTGCGGTCGTCTGCCCGCTCCGTTCGGCGCCAGGATTGCGCAGACCGCGCCCTCGGCGACCGCGCGATCGAGCCCGCGCAGCGGGTGGACGTCGCCGGTGCTGCTCGCGGTGTTCGTGCCCTGACGGTGCGGCGTTACGCACGTGGCAACAAGTGACCCGGATGCACCGCCTCATCGCGGATGCGGAGGTGTTCGTACAGAATCTGGCGCAGGGCGCCGCCGCACGGCTCGGGCTCGACGCCGCCGCACTCTGCGCAGCACACCCAAGGCTGGTGGCCGTGGACATCTCCGGCTACGGGGCGGACGGACGTACGCACACGAACGCGCCTACGACGCTCACGTCCAGTGCCTGGCGGGCGGCGGTGTACGCCTTCTCGGGGTGGTCGCCGTATCGCTGCGGGGCAGGCGGCGGGAAGTGGCATCGACGGCCGGCCCGCTGCGGGCACTGCGGGCGCTCCTGCCGCCGATTCACGCTGCCGGGCGGATCTCAGACGCGGATGGGGACCTGTACCGGCGCTGGGGAACACACCGGCGCACTGCTGAGTGCCCTGGGAATGACGGACGAGCAGACGGCAGCACTGCGCCGGGACGGAGTGATCCGGGATACGGCCCTGAGCGGTGGGCCGCATCGGTCATGACGAGCCGTCGGTCAGCGGCGGCTGCCGAAGAGCGAGCGGCGCAGTCGCCGCAGCGGCGCGAAGAGCGAAACACGCGCGCTCCGGCTCCTGTGGGTGTGCGCGGCGTCGCGCGAAGTGAGCTCGAGCATCAGCAGCGTCGCTTCCGCCGACTCGCGCTGCGGAACGGCGGGGCCGCCCAGCACTGCGAGATGGCGGTCGAGGCGCGAACTGGTCGCACCGCTCCCGCATGTAATAGCAGGCACACGCGGCCTGCTGCGCACCGTTATCTGTTCCATGTCACTCCCCACCCGATCGAGGGCACCCGGCCCGGGCAGGTTAACCCTATCGTCCCGCGCTGACACTCGTGTATCCGGCCGAGGGATTGCGCACACGTATACGAAGGTTGACGATCAGTCACCAAGAGGGCCCGGAATGAGCCGGGTTGAGGGCAGTCGAGGACGGAGACCCTGGTGGACGGGCCTCCGTCGCTACGGTCGACCGGCCGCGGGTGCGGTCAGGCAGCGGAGTCGAGGACGGGCAGATAGCCGCCCGACTGCCCGGCGGCGGTGGGGTGGTAGGACTCGCCGATATTGAGCCAGTTCAGGCTGTGCAGCCAGGCGCTGCCCGAACAGATCTCGTGACCGCTGAAGGTGGACGTGACATCACCGAAGGTGAATCCGTGGTCGGCGGCCCGCTTGGCGGTGGCCGCGTTGAGGTAGTCGGCGGCCCCGTTGATGGCGGAGCGTTCCTTCTCGCTCAGACCTGCGAGGCAGCTGCCGCCGAGCCGGTAGAAGCGGGGATAGCCGAGGACGACGACGTGGGCGGAGGGCGCTTTGGCACTGATCGCCGAGTAGACCGAGTCGAGCTTCCCGGGCAGGGTCGAGTCGACATAGCCGCGAGCAGTGGCGATCCGGCTGAGACAGGTGGCCTCCGACTGCAGGACACAGGTGGTCATGACATCGGCGAAGCCCGCGTCATTGCCTCCGACGGAGATCGAGACAAGGTCGGTCGAGGAACCGAGCGGGCCGAGCTGACCGGCTGTGACATCACCGGTACGCGCCCCGAGCAAGCGGTGAAGGCGAAGGACGCGGGCGAGTTGGCAGCGGCCCAGAGCGCCGGGTAGGCGCGGGTGCTGCGCTTGCAGTCGCCGGCGCCGCTGTCGTAGCTGCCGGCCCCGACACCCGAGGAGTACGAGTCACCCAGGGCCACATAGTCGACCGCCTGTACGGATTCTCCGGCGTTTGCGACGCCCACCCCGGTCAGGGCGAGTACGGCGCCGAGGAGCAGAGAGGACGAAAACGCCACGATTCTGGAAATTTTCATGGAACCTCCTTGGGCAGGATCTCTGCCTACTCCGTGGTAGCAGCAGCGGCCTCCATTCCGGAAGTGCTCATGCCAAAACCGTTCGACGAGTGCTTCTTGACGCCCCCTGAGGTTGCGTCACATTGAAGTCCGGCATCCGGCGCGCTGGGGGCAAAGTCGCCAATGCGGATCATCAGGGCAAGAAACACCCAGTTCGGACAGGTCTGTCAATGGTCCTGACGGGCTGTGCGGTGGTGGTCTCGGGAGTGGGCGCAGCACTGACGTGCGCTCACCGGCCCCGGCTCGCCACCGCGCACCCCTTTCGCGCTCTCACACCTCCTCGCAACCCCGGTCGCCGCACGCAAATCAGTACCTAATGACGTTCTGTTCATTTCGGCGCGCACACTGATCACCCTCCCCGACCCGCCTTCCGGGAATCCGGAAGTCACGGAAAGGGCAGGAGGCCATAATTTCGTACGCGTCTGTGACAGTCGGGTCAAAACTCAAAAATGCGGGACCGGGTTACAGGTCTTGCCATACAGTTCCAATCGCCAATAACGTCGTACTTCCACCCGCACCGGCCCATCACACAAGGCAGCTCAGGGAGGGCTCCAGCACCGCGATGGATACCGGAACGGGGCGCAGCAGGCAGTAGGGGTGCCGCGCTCAGCGGCCGCACTCGATTCGAGTCGGCCGTCGTGCGGCCAGTTGTGCCAGCTCATCCGGCCGGAGCGTCATGTCGTCATGGCCTCATGCCGTCATGGCCGGAATGAGAACCCCTTTCGAACCGGAACACATCCGGACAGCCCGGGGCGGGCTGTCCACCGGACGAGAGGGATAGAAACTCATGAGCTCAGTTCTGCGCCCGGCAGCACCGGGACCGGATCCGTTAGCCCTGTCGTCCTCGAACAGAACGGCAGCCACAGAGACCGAAGTTGCTCGAATAGTGGGCAATTACCGACCGATCTCTTCCCACCTCGCGATAGCGCCTCCGGTAAGTGTCGTGATTCCCGCGATGAACGAGGCGGAGAATCTTCCCTATGTGTTCAAGACCCTGCCCGACTGGATCCATGAAGTCGTCCTGGTCGACGGAATTCCACCGACGACACCGTCCGGGTCGCCCGTGAACTGCGCCCCGACGTCGTGGTCGTCAAACAGGTCGGCAAGGGCAAGGGGACGCCCTGATCAGTGGGTTCGCGGCCTGCACGGGCGACATCATCGTGATGGTCGACGCGGATGGCTCGGCCGACGGCGAGGAGATCGTCAGCTATGTCTCCGCACTGGTCGGCGGCGCCGACTTCGCCAAGGGCTCCCGCTTCGCCAACGGCGGCGGCACGGACGACATGACGCCCATCCGCAAGCTCGGGAACTGGGCGCTGTGCACCGCTGTCAACCGCAAGTTCGGGGCTCGCTACACCGACCTCTGCTACGGCTACAACGCGTTCTGGAAGCGCTGCCTGGACCAGATCACCCTGGACTGCACCGGGTTCGAGATCGAGACCCTGATGAACATCCGGGTGGTCAAGGCCGGCCTCAGAGTCCAGGAGGTACCGAGCCACGAGTACAACCGCATCCACGGTGTCAGCAACCTCAGCGCCGTGCGCGACGGAATCCGGGTGCTCAAGGTGATCCTGGGAGAAAGCGCGTCCGGCGCGGCAGACACAGGACCGCGTCCCTGCCGCTCGTGATCGGCCGGGGAGAGGTGTCTTGAGCCCGCGCGACTTCTCCGTGGTCATCTGTGTCTACACCGAGGACCGCTGGGAAGACATTCTCGCGGCCGTCGGCTCGGTGGGCGCGCAGTCGCTGCCGGCCGGGGAAACCCTGCTGGTGGTGGACCACAACCCGGCCCTGCTGCACCGGCTGGACACGGAGTACGGGGAGAACAGCCAGGTGCGGGTACTCGCGAACGCGGGCCCCGCGGTCTGTCCGCCGGCCGTAACACCGGCATCGCCGCCGCCCGCGGCGAGATCGTCGCCTTCCTCGACGACGACGCCGTGGCCGAGCGGGACTGGCTGCGCCGCTTCGACGAGTGCTACGACGACCCGAGAGTGATGGCCGTCGGAGGACGGACCGAGCCGGCCTGGGCATCGGGCCGCAGGCCGGCCTGGTTCCCCGAGGAGTTCGACTGGGTCGTCGGGTGCACCTACAAGGGGATGGCGCCGGGCACGGTCCGGGTCCGTAACGTCCTCGGAGGCAACGCATCCTTCCGGCGTACGGCCTTCGACGCGGCGGGTGGCTTCGCCACCGGCATCGGCCAGGACGGCGACAGGCGTCCGATGGGGGCGAGGAGACCGAGCTGTGTATCCGGCTCGCCAGGGCCCTCCCCACGCGGTGCTCCTGATCGACGACCGCGCGGTGATCCACCACAAGGTCCCGGTCGCGAGGGAACGGTTCGGCTACTTCCGCACCCGGGCGTACGCCGAGGGCTCTCCAAAGCCCTGGTGGCCCGGAGCGTGGGGGCGGGCAAAGGCCTTGAGTCCGAGCGCCGCTACACCACCCGGGTGCTTCCGGCCGGAGTGGTGCGCGGGTACGGGACGCACTGCTCGGCCGGGCCGGCGGCGCGGGCCGGGCGGGCGCCATCGCGACCGGGGTGGCGGCTGCCGCGGGCGGCTACGCCCTGGGCACCCTGCGCGCCCGGGGCAGCGGGGCCGCCTTCTCCGTACCGGCCATCGGTCGAACCGCCGGAGTGACGGGCGGACAGACGGGCGGGGAGGCGGAGGCGCGGGGTGAGGCGTCATGAGCGAGGCGGTGCCGATCCTGATGTACCACGCCATCGGCCATCGCCCGGCAGCAGCCGTGTTCGGCCTCTCGGTCTCGCCCGGTGCGTTCCGGGCGCAGATGGGCGTCCTGGCCGAGCGCGGCTGCACTCCCTCACCACTGCGGCGCTGGGCGAGAGCTGGCGTACCGGACGGCCGCTGCCGCCGAGACCCGTGCTGATCACCTTCGACGACGGGTACGAAGGAGTGCACCGTCATGCCCTGCCCGTCCTGGCCGAGCACGGTTTCACGGCCACCGTGTTCGTCTCCACCGGCTGGCTGCGCGGCAGATACGACCAGGGCGGCGCCCTGGACACCATGCTCGACTGGGGGCAGGTGCGTGAACTGACCGCGACTGGAGTTGAAATCGGTGGCCACAGCCACACCCATCCGCAGCTGGACCAGCTCGACGACGCACGGCTGCGGGCCGAGACCGTGCGCTGCCGGGACATCATCACCGGTGAACTGGGCGAGCGACCCTCTCCTTCGCCTACCCGTACGGCTACTCCAGCCGCCGGGTCCGGCAGACGGTACGGACCGCCGGGTTCGCCCAGTCGCTGGCCGTGGGCAACACGCTGGCACGCCGACGCCAGGGACCGTACGCCCTGGAACGGGTGACCGTCCGCCGCAGCACGACCGCAGCCGGGCTCGGGCAGCTGATCGATGGCCGGTCGCTCACCCGCACCTTCGCCGTGGACCGCGCCCTCACCAAGGGTTTCGCGGTCGTACGCGGTGCCCGCCGGCTACGCGGCAGGCTCAGCGGCTCCTAGTGTCCTGCGCCTGAAATCCTGGCAATATATTTCGATAACGAGTTGAGGATTTCGTCGGCGCTCTTGGTCCATGTGAACGGCTTGGGGTCCTCGTTCCAGGTCTGGATCCAGGTACGGATGTCGGCCTCAAGCGCTTGGATCGATCGGTGGGTCCCGCGGCGGATGAGCTTGTCGGTGAGGTGCCCGAACCACCGCTCGACCTGGTTGATCCAACTGGACCCAGTCGGTGTGAAGTGGACGTGGAATCGAGGGTGCCGTCCTAGCCAGGCTCTGATCGCGGGCGTCTTGTGGGTGGCGTAGTTGTCACAGATCAAGTGGACGTCGAGTTCAGCCGGCACAGCCTTGTCTATCTTGACCAGGAATTTCTTGAACTCCACGGCCCGATGACGGCGATGAAGGGAGCTGATGACGCTCCCGTCTTCGATGTCGAACGCGGCGAACAGGCTGGTCACACCGTGCCGTTGGTAGTCGTGGGTACGCCTCTCCGGCATGCCGGGCATCATCGGCAGGACCGGCTGCGTGCGGTCCAGGGCCTGCACCTGGGATTTCTCGTCCACACACAACACCACCGCCTTCTCCGGCGGGTGGTGGTAGAGGCCGACGACATCGACGACCTTCTCCACGAACTGCGGATCCGTGGACAGCTTGAACGTGTCCTGGACGTGCGGCTTCAGGTCGAACTGCCGCCAGATCCGTCCGATCGTCGACTTCGACAGGCCGGTCCGCTCGGCCATCGACGCCCGCGACCAGTGCGTGGCATCACGCGGCGACGTCTCCAGCGTGGCGACGACAACCTCCTCCACCCGGTCGAGAAGAATCGACGGTGGCCGGCCCGGCCGTAGTTCGTCGGCCAGACCTTCCAGCCGCAACTCAACAAACCGGCGCCGCCACCGGGCCACAGTGGACACCGAAGTCCCCAGCCGGCCGGCGACCCGCTTGTTCGACGTGTCCTCGGCGCACGCCAGCACGATCTTTGACCGCAACGCCAATGCCTGCGAGGACTTCGCCCGACGGGCCCAACGTGTCAGCTGTTCCCGTTCGAGATCACTCAGAGACAGGCCGGTCTTCGGCCGCCCCGGCCGATCGGTGTCCGCCAGACCCTCCAGCCGTGACTCCACGAACCGCTTGCGCCACTTGCCGACCGTCATGGCCGACACACCCAAGTCATCAGCAACCCGCGCATACACAACATCCGGCTCAGCACACCGCAACACAATGCGCGCCCGAACAGCCAACCTCGAAACCCCCGCGACCAGCGCACCAGCTGGTCACGCTCGTCAGCGGTCAACACGAACTCGATGGAAGGGCGTCCCGAAAACGACATCCTGAAACCGTAGCAACTTTACGCCAGGATTTCAGGCGCAGGACACTAGGTGTTCTGTCCATGGAGGTTGGTGACGGATCCACCGGACGGGCAATGCGCCTGTCCGGTGAGTCCGGCCGCCCTGTCCGCACCAGCACGGCGTGCCCGCTGCCCGGACAAGCCGGCAAAACATGGATGCGCCGGTTGCCGGCGTGCCGGATCATGTGCGCCATGTCTGCCAACCCTGAGTCCGCTCTGCCGATCCGGCTCACCGTCGACGACAGCGATTCCCCTCCGACGTCGTGGACGCGCTGTTCCTCGGCCGCTTCGCGACGGGCGAGCAGCCGTACTCGCACAGTTCCTCCCTGGACCGCGTCACGTCGGGGCGACGCTGCTGCCGGTGGCGGCGAAGGTGCTGCGGGCCGCCCGCGACGACGACCGCAGCGCCACCCTGGCCGAGGGCGAGGGATGGACGCTGCTGATCTCGCGGTGGAACCGTGGCGCCGACGTCCACGTCACCGCCACCAGTCCCGAGCTGGCCGAGAAGGTGCTCGCGGAGGCGACGGACGGCGCCCAGGACGAACCGGAGCCGCAGCCCGAGAACGTGCCGATGGGCTTCTGGTACGTATCGCGCGCCGCGGCCCGCACCGCACCACCCGGCAGATCTCCGCCGGGACATGGGATGAGATCCGGCCCAACTACACGGCTCCGGTGGCCGATGCCATGGACCGCCTGATGAAGGTCACCCCGGACGACATCTCGGGCCGGCTGCTTCTGCTGCACGGCCCGCCGGGGACGGGCAAGACATCCGCGCTGCGCACGCTCGCCCGCTCCTGGCGTGACTGGTGCCAGGTCGACTGCGTACTGGATCCGGAGCGGCTCTTCAACGATGTCGGCTATCTGATGGACATCGCGATCGGTGAGGACGACGGCTCGGCGAAGGGCCGGTGGCGGCTGCTGCTCCTGGAGGACTGCGACGAGCTGATCCGTGGCGAGGCCAAGCACACGGCGGGCCAGGCGCTGTCCCGGCTGCTGAACCTCACGGACGGGCTGCTGGGCCAGGGCCGCAACGTGCTGGTGGGGTGACGACCAACGAGGACCTTGAGCGGCTGCATCCGGCCGTCGTGAGGCCCGGCCGCTGCCTGGCCCGGATCGAGGTGGGTTCGCTGACCCGTAGGGAGTCGGTGTCCTGGCTGGGCACGGAGGAAGGACTCGGCGGTCAGGGCGCGACACTCGCCGAGCTGTACGCGCTGCGACGCGGCAGCGGCCCCGCGTCGGTGCCGAAGCAGGACGTGGGGCGGACGCGGGCTGTACCTCTGACGCGTGCACCTCAGACGCCCGTGTCTCAGACGCTCGTACCTCAGACGCCCGTGTCTCAGACGCCCGTGTCTCAAACCCCGTGCCCCAGACCCCGTGTCTGCGACGTCCGGCTCCGGTGTCCGGCGCCGTCACTGCCCGTACGCCGCCCGCACCGCGTCCTGCGCCAGCGCGAGCGCGTCCCCGCGGGCCAGCCCGAGCCGCCTGGCCTGCTCGGCATACTCCTGCGCGGCGGCGGCTGCTCTGCGCTCGGCCGCGTCACCCGCTGCGGCGATGAAGGTCCCGTTGCGGCCGCGGGTCTCGATCACCCCGTCGGCCTCCAGCGCCCGGTAGGCCTTGGCCACGGTGTTGGCGGCCAGGCCCAGCTCCTCGGCGAAGCCCCGTACGGTCGGAAGTCGGTAGCCGACAGGCAGCGCGCCCGACCGTGCCAGCTCGGAGATCTGTGTACGCACTTGCTCGTACGGGGCGGTCGCGGCGTCGGCATCAATGGCGATCTTCATGGTCACCCTTCGATTCTCTCCCACCGCCGGAAATTGGAAGGCGTCCGGGACCGTGCCCCGCGTACCGTCCGGCGCATGACTGTCATCGTCCGCGACTTCCGTCCTGCCGACGCGGAGGCCTGGGTCCAGGCCCGCCGTGCCACGCTTCCCCACATGGTGACGACCGGGGAACAGGTCGCCTTCCACCTCGCCACGGCGCATCCCGACAAGCGGTTCCGGATGCTGGTGGCCGAGGAGGACGGGGAGCTCATCGGCACCGCACAGGTCGGGATCGCGTACGACAGCCCGGAACCGGGCCAGGGCTACTGCAACGCCTACACGCGTCCGGACCGGATGGGCCGCGGGCGGGCTCATTGCTGGTGCGGACCGCGCAGGAGTATCTGGCGCAGGTCGGAGCGGTGGCCGTGTACACCTGGGTGCTGGACGAACCGGCGAATCTGGCGTTCGCCCGCAAGCGTGGCTATGAGGCGCGGAGACCGGCCCATTTCCTGAGCCTCGATCTGGCGAACGGCACACTGCCGCCCTCGCCGAGCCCCCGCAGGCGTCGAGCTGCGTACGGCGGCGGACTTCGCCGACGACCCGCGCCCGATGTTCCGGGCGGACGCCGAGACGACGGCGGACGAGCCCAGTGACACCCCGGTGGAGCTCACGGACTACGAGGACTGGCTCCGTCACACCTGGGGTGATCCCGGTCTGGACCGCGAACTGACCTCGGTGGCGCTGGTGGACGGCAAGGTCGCGGCCTTCAGCGCGGCGAACACCGACGGCCTGACCCGCTACTCCTCGGCCATGACCGGGACGCTGCGGGCCTACCGCGGCCGGGGCCTGGCGAAGCTCGTCAAGAACGATTCCCTGCACCGGGCGAGGGCCGCCGGATACACGCACGCGTTCACCGGCAACGATGCGGACAACGGACCGATGCTCGCGATCAACGACTGGTTCGGCTATGAGATCGGCGCCACGGAGGTACGGCATGTCCACGGACTCAGCTGAGAACGAACTGTTCGTCACCCTGCTCAAAGCAGGCCGGACCAAGATCCGCTATCCGGCGGAGCTGGTCCGCGACGACGGCGTGCGGATCACCGTACGGGCGCCCTGGGCAGCCCCGGGATCCGGGACTTCGGCTTCGTACGGTTCGAACCGGGCGACGTCTTCACCGAGCATTACTGGCGCGACCGTTGGTTCGCGGTGAAGGAGGTCCGCACCGCTGACGGCGGGCTGAAGGGCTGGTACTGCGACATCGCCCGCCCGCCGTACTGCGGGAGGAGAACCTGCTGGTCGAGGATCTGGATCTGGACCTGTGGGTGTCGGCCGACGGCACATCCGTACTGCGCCTGGACGAGGACGAGTTCGAGGAGAGCGGCCTGGCAGCGCAGGACCCAGCGGCAGCCGGGGCTGCGCTGCGCGCACTGGACGAGCTGGACCAACTGGCTCGCGCCGAGGGGCTCACCGGGCTGCTGGCCTAGCCGCAATACCGGTGTTTTATGGCTTCACCCGTGGAATTGGGGCTGTTTTGGTGGGCTCGACGAGGGTGACGACGGGGGTGTCTGGGCGAGGCGGGTTGTTGTGTTCGGTGCGTTTGAGTGCCCAGTTGGACATTTTGCGTTTGATCACTCGCGGGTTGGACCGTAACCGTCGTGGTTCCAGGAGACGTTCGGTGATTTCATGCAGAGTCCGAGTCAGTGCCCGGGCGAGCCGGGAGGGGAAAATCCCGCCTGGCTGGTGGTCTGCCGGCGGACGACGCGCAAGGTGCGGGTGAAGGACATCCGGTCCGGGTCCTCTCTCCTGCTGGGCGGCCTGGTGCATGAGGTCGCGCAGAGCGTGGTGCACAAGGAGGAACGCGAAGATCTCCTGCTCGGCCCCGACCGGATGCTGGGAGCGTAGGACGAATCGGGGCCCGCCCAGGTGGGTCTTGATCTCGTCGAGGGTCGTCTCGATCTCCCAGCGCTCGGCGTAGAGCGCGGCCAGCTCCATGACCGGCGCGGTGGCCGGGTCCAGGAGAGTGGTGACCAGACGGTAGACGGTGCCTTCTCCACTTGGGTCCAGGGTGTACTCGATGACGCGGACCGGCGCCGGGTCAGCCCGCCGGTTCCTGTCCCGGGCGGCAACGATTTCCGACAGGTACGAGCCATCAGCCAGCGCGGCCACCACGGGCAGGACCGCGTTACTCCTGACCCGCCACAGCAGGTCCGCGCCGGTCCCCGCGGCGGCCCGCCACAGGTCGAAGCCGAGGAAGCCCCGATCCGCCAGGAGGAGCATTCCGCTGGTCAGCGCGGGGAAAAGACGGCGGGCCAGGACCGTCTCATGCACATCCAGCGGTGAGACCTCGGCGGCGAACACGGCATGGGTCCCGCACTCGACCAGAGCCGCGGCCCTGGCCTGCGGATACGCACTCCTGCCCTGACCACGGCCCGTTCCCGGCCGCCCGAAGAAGACGGCGTTCGCCTCCGTATCGGGAAGATCGAAGGTCGTCCCGTCCACCGACACCAACCGCAGACCCTGAAACCAGGCTCCCCTCGTCGCGGGGACGGCCACGGGCCGGCAGACCCGGGCGAACAACGCCTTCATCGGTTCCGCCCCAGCCGCAGCCTGGCCCGTCCGATCGCCCCGCTGGTGGGCACCTGCCACGTCTTGGACCAGCGACGTTCCCGTTCCAGGCCCTGTGTGAGAAGCCGTCCGACCTCCTCGTACCCCTGCCCCGAGAACAGGCACATCGCCAGCACGAAATACATCACCACCCGTGCGGGAAGCAGGCGTCGACGTTCCTCAGTACGCCCGCACCCCGCCACCACCTCGTCCAACAGCTCCGGCGGAAACGCACGCGTGAGCACTCCAAGGGCGATGCGATCCGAAAACCGATCACTCCCAACTGCCTTCAACTGTCCTGGCCTTGGCACACCAACTCAACGAGCCAGCACCTGCAAAGTCACCGGTATTGGGCCTAGCCGGACAGAGCACAGTCCGCTGCCCCGGGCCCGGCGGACCTCCGGGGCGAGCAGCCCGTGGTCGGGCTCCTGGTCGAAGGAGTCGGCGGCGGCATCCCAGTCGATCGTCGTCATGCCTCCGATCGTTCCAGCCGCCACTGACAATCGGCCGGCACGGCAGGAGGGCCGTCCGGACCTGCCGGACCGCCCCCAGCGACGCTGCGTGCGCCGCTACTTGTCCACCTCGGCCGCCCTGCGCCGCACCACCAGCTTCCGCACCAACGGCCAGGCCAGGAGCAGCACGACGATCGCGTACACCGTCACCGAGAACGGCGTGTTGACCAGGCCGGTCACACTGCCGTCGCTGATCTGCAGCGCGCGCCTCAGCTGCTGTTCGGCGGCCGGGCCGAGGATGACCGCGATGATCGCGGGGAGCACCGGCAGCCCGTAGCGCCGCATCCCGAACCCGATCAGGCCGATGACCAGCAGGATGACCAGGTCGATGGCCTCGCCGCCGACCGCGTACGCGCCGACCGCGGCGAAGAACAGGATGCCCGCGTAGAGGTAGGGGCGCGGGATCCGCAGGAGCTTCGCCCACACCGGGGCGAGAGGCAGGTTGAGTGCGAGCAGCAGCACCATGCCGACGAAGAGCGAGGCGATCAGGCCCCAGACCAGCTCGGGTTCGCGCTCGAACAGGAGCGGGCCCGGCTGGATTCCGTACTGCTGGAAGGCGGCCAGCATCACCGCGGCGACTGCTGTGGTGGGCAGGCCGAGGGTGAGCATCGAGACAAGGGTTCCCGCCGCGGACGCGAGGCCGCCGACTCCGGGCCGGCCACACCTTCGATGGCGCCCTTGCCGAATTCGTCGCGGTGCTTGGAGAGCCGCTTCTCCGTGACGTACGAGAGGAAGGTGGGGATCTCCGCGCCGCCCGCGGGGATCGCACCGAACGGGAAGCCGATGACGGGGCCGCGCAGCCAGGCCTTCCAGGTGCGCCCGAGGTCCGCCTTGCCGAGCCAAGGGCGGCCGACGGGGATCGGCTTTCCGGTGGAACGGCGCAGATGCGCGGCGACCCAGAGGGCCTCGCCGATGGCGAAGAGCCCGACCGCGACGATCACCACGTCCACGCCGTCGGCCAGTTGGAGCGAGCCGAAGGTGAGGCGCTGCTGGCCGGTCATCTGGTCCAGGCCGACCAGGCCGATGGTCAGGCCGATGAGGAGCGAGGCGAGGCCGCGGATCCGGGAGGAGCCGAGGACGGAGGTGACGGCGATGAAGGCCAGCACCATGATGGCGAAGTAGTCCGGTGCGCCGATGTCGACGGCGAGGACGCGACGGTCGGGGCGAGCACGACCAGCAGGATGGTGCCGATCATGCCGCCGGTGAAGTGGCCGATGGCGGCGGCGGCCAGGGCCTGTGCGCCGCGCCCGCCTTCGCCATCGGGTTTCCTTCGATGGCGGCGACGACGGCCGCGCTCTCCCGGGGTGTTGAGGAGGATCGAGGTGGTGGAACCGCCGAACATCGCGCCGTAGTAGATCCCGGCGAACATGATGAAGGCACCGGTCGGTTCGAGGCCGTAGGTCACCGGCAGCAGCAGCGCGACCGCCATGGCCGGGCCGATGCCGGGGAGCACACCGATCGCGGTGCCGAGCAGGACACCGAGCGCGGCCCAGAGCAGATTGACCGGCGTGAGAGCCGTGCCGAAGCCGTCGATGAGGGAGTTGAGGGAATCCATCGGTCAGAGCACCCCATCAGCGGGCCACCCGGGAGGGCACCCCGAGCAGGTTGTTGAAGACGAAGTAGGTCACCAGCGACACGCCGGCCGCGATGAGCGGATCGCGGTCGTAGTGGCGGCTGCCGAGCGCGTACGCGGAGCCCCAGAAGAGCAGGGCGCCGGAGATGGGGAAGCCGAGCGGGCCGATGAGGACTGCGTTGGCGAGGAAGACGCCGGTGAGCAGGGTCACCGTCCGCCAGTCGGCCGGTTCGGAGAGGTCGACGTCCTCGCCCGCCTCCGCCTCGCCGCGCCCGCCGCGCAGGACGTCGACGGCGAGGAGCACGGCGACGAGCAGCAGTCCGGCCCCGACCACGACCGGGACGGTCTTGGGCCCGACGGGCCCGCGCTGGGTGATGTCGACGTTCATGGTGAGGGCGTCGGTGAGGACGAGGACGCCGAGTACGAGCAGCAGGACGCTGACGCCGAGCTCGGAGTGGTCGCGCAGCCAGGAGCGCACGGTGGTGGGCTGTGGTGCCCCGGTCTCGGTGGTCACAGCCCCAGCTCCTTCAGGACCGTGGCGACGCGCAGGTCCTGGGCCTGGAGGAACTCACCGAAGGCGTCGCCGGTGAGGAAGGCGTCGTCCCAGCCGTTCTTCTTCATGGAGTCCCGCCACTGCTTCGAATCGTGCAGTTCCCGCACCAGGGTGATGAGCTTGTCGCGTTCGGCGTCGGACAGGCCGGGCGGTGCGACGATGCCACGCCAGTTGGTGAAGTCCGTGTCCAGTCCGGCCTCGCGGAGGGTGGGGCGTCCAGGCCCGGCACCCGCTTCGGTCCGGTGACCGCCAGGAGCCGCAGCTCACCCGCCTCGATCTGGTCGAGGTATTCGCCGACGCCGGAGACGCCGAAGCCCACCTTGTTGCCCAGGATGGAGGCGAGCAGCTCGCCACCGCCGTCGAAGGGGACGTAGTTGACCTGCTTGGGCGCGATCCCGGCGGCCTTCGCCATCAGCATGGGCGCCAGATGGTCCGGCCCGCCGGGCGAGAGCCACCGCCCACCGGGATCTTCCCGGGTCCTTCTTCCATGCGGTGAGCAGTTGACCGATGGTCTTGTACGGGGAGTCCTTGGCGACGACGACGATGTCCTGCTCCTCGGTGAGGCGGGCGATCGGGGTCGTGTCACCAAGGGTCTTGGGCGACTTGTTGGTGTGGACGGCGCCTACGACCCCGAGCCCCATCGACATGGCGAGCTTGCCGTTGCCGTGCTCGCCGACGAGCCGGGTCACCCCGACGGTACCGCCCGCACCGGGCAGGTTGAACACCTCGATGCCGTGGGTGAGCCCGGCGTCCTCGGCGTTCTTCGCCGCGGTGCGGGCCGTGATGTCGTAGCCGCCGCCGGGTGAATTGGGAACCATGAGGCGCAGACCGGGAATCTGCGTACCGGTGTCGGAGCCACTGCCCGTGGAGAGCAGCGGTGGCCCCACGAGCACCAGGAGCGCTGCCCGCACAGGGCGAGTGGAGTGCGCAATCGCACGGGTGCCGCCTTTCGAGCCATGCATGAACGAGCGTGTGAAGTGGCCCACATGTTGCCTGTGCGTTAACGAGCTGTCTCCGTTCCGCAACCAACGGACGTTGTGGTCCTTGTGGTCGCGCCCTACGGTGTCGGCGTGACGAATGTGCTGGTGGTGGACGACGACTTCATGGTCGCGAAGCTGCACAGCCGCTATGTGTCCGCAATGGATGGTTTTACGGTCGTCGGAGTGGCCCACAACGGCACCGAAGCCCTGCTCGCGGCCCAGCGACTGCGCCCCGACCTGGTGCTGCTCGACGTCTACCTGCCCGATATGGACGGAATCACCGTGCTACGGGAACTGCGCGCGGCGGAGGAGCGTGACGGGGACGGCCACAGCGCCGACGCGCTCTTCATCACGGCAGCCCGCGACGCTGCCGTGGTCAGGGCGGCCCTGCGAGCGGGCGCACTGCACTACCTGATCAAGCCGTTCCACCGCTCGGCCCTGCAGGAGCAGCTCCAGCACGTGGCATCGCTGCGCAACCGCCTGAGCGCACTGGACGAGGCCAGGCAGGAAGCCCGTCAGGAGGACGTGGACCGCATCTTCGGCACCCGCCCCGGGCTCCCGCGAACTCCCCAAGGCCTGGCGGCACACACCGCGGATCTGGTGGAACGCGTACTGCGCGGCCACCCGGAGGGTATGTCCGCCTCCCAGTGCGCGGTGGCGGGCGCGCTGTCCCGGGTCAGCGCGCGCCGCTACCTCGAGTACTTCACGGAGACCGGCCGCGCCGAGGTGACGTTGCGGTACGGAGGAACGGGCCGCCGGAGCGGCGCTACCGCGCCGTGGCCTGAGCCGGCGGCTCGGGCGAGGCCCGGCCGGAGCGGAGCACGGCACGGACAGGGACTGGACTTTCGGCAGTACCGGACGGGCTTCGAAGTACGTAACGTCGCGCCCGTGGACAGCATGACGATCAACGGTGGATGCGCTCGGCGGGTTTCCGTTCCGGCGAACCTTCCGGCCACCGCCGCCGCGGTGGCCGCCGGTCTGAGCATGGTGAACCTGTGGTGGGCCGCGCCGGCCGCGGTCGCCGCGTTCCTGGCGGGCGGCGGTCCGGGCGGGCCCGTGCGACCGTTTTCGTCCTGGTCGCGGTCATCGCGACCGGTGTGGTGGCGGTGTCCGCCGTACCCGGATGGCTGCCGCTGGGGAGCAGGTTCGTGGCGGTGTTGGTCGTCGCGACGATGCTGCCCTGGTTCGCAGGCCGGTTCTGGCGCCAGTACCAGGAGCTCGTCCGGGCAGGATGGGAGCGGGCCGAACAGCTCGAGCGCGAGCAGCGGCTGATCGCAGGCCAGGCCCGCCTGCGCGAACGGGCCCGAATCGCGCAGGACATGCACGACGTACTCGGCCATGACCTCAGCCTGATCGCGCTGTCGGCGGGGCTCTGAAGCTCTCACCCGGCCTCGAAGGGCACCACCGAAGAGCCGCGGGCGACATCAGAGCCAGGGCTGCGGCCGCGGTGGAGCGTCTTGGCGAAGTGGTCGGTGTCCTGCGCGAGGACAGTGACGACGCGGCCTTCCGACTCCAGCATCGCCCGGGTGACCGCCGAGGCGTCCGAGTCCGGGCTCGTCGTCGGGCTGCACATCGATGGCGAGGCGGACGGAATCCCGCCGGTGGTCGAGCGGGCCGCCCATCGCGTTGTGCAGGAGGCTCTGACCAACATCGCCAAGCATGCGCCAGGCGCTTCGGCGACGGTCCGGGTCACGTACACCGTCACGGAGACCGAGGTGGTGGTGGAGAACGGCCCGCCACCGACTGCCATGGCCACGCCGCCCCGGCACGGGGCGGGGCCTCATCGGTCTCGACGAACGTGTGCGACTGGCAGGCGGCTCCTTCAGCCACGGCCCGCGCGACGGGGCTTCGCCGTCGTGGCACGGCTTCCGCACATCTCCCGCCGCAGCCCCACCACCCGCTCCCCGGCAGCCCGTCGCCCGGCCGGCGGGCTGCCACGGAACACCGCCACGCCCGGCGGCGCGTCGGACGGGTCCTGGTCGCGGCGCTCATGCTGCCCCTGGTGACAGGAGCGGTGCTGAGCGGAGCACTGATGGGGTGGGAGATGCTGTCGGCATCACAGTCGGTCCTCGATCCGGGCGACTACACCCGGCTGCGAGTGGGACAGGATCGCGCCGGGGTGGAGCCTGTCCTGCCGGACCGTCAGACGAACCACCGTCCGTCGGCTGTGGAACCGAATGGAGATGGCACCACGTGCGAGTACTACGCGATGACGGCAGACCGGTTCAACGACCGGTCCGGAGATGTCTACCGGCTCTGTTTCCGGGAGAACACGCTGGTCTCCCTGGACGCCCTCACCCCGTGAGCGTCCGGTGATCCGGGTACTGATCGCCGACGACGAGGCGATGATGCGCGCGGGGTACGCGCCATTCTGTCCACGGACCCGGGCATCGAGATCATCGCCGAGGCCGCCGACGGTCACGGTGCCGTGGAGCTGGTCCGGCGTCACCGCCCACGGTGGCCGTGCTCGACATCCGCATGCCGGGTCTCAACGGCATCGAGGCCGCGGCGGAGATCCGCCGCACCACGCCCGCCACGAGCGTCATCATGCTGACGACGTTCGGTGAGGACGACTACATCCTCCAGGCCCTCGGCGGCGGCGCGGCCGGCTTCCTGATCAAGTCGGGCGAGCCCGAGGAGCTGATCGCGGGGTCCGCGCGGTGGCCGGGGCGCCGCCTATCTGTCACCGAAGGTCGCGGCCCGGGTCGTCGCGCACCTCGCGGCGACCGGAACGGGCGCCCTGGCCGGCCGGCGCTCCGCCGCCCGTGACCGGGTCAACGCCCTCACCGCCCGGGAACGGGACGTACTGACGCTCCTGGGAAGCGGGCTGTCCAACGGGCAGATCGCCCGACGGCTGCATGTGGTGGAGGGACGGTCAAAGCCCATGTGAGCTCCATCCTCGCGCGACTGGGCGTCGGCAACCGCGCCGCTGCCGCTGTCGTGGCCCATGAGGCCGGGATCCTTGGCGCGTTGCCTCCCAGCCGTGACACCACCCGCCCGGCAAGCGGCCCGAACACGAGGAGCACGGCAGCCACCACAGCGGCGCCCAGCACCGCACCGGCCAGCACATCGTGCGGATAGTGCACTCCCACCAGGACGCGCAGCAGCGCCGCGGCCCCGGCCAGTGGCAGTGTGACCGCGGCGAGGCGGGGCCGCAGCATGGCCAGGCCGACCGCCGTCCCGGCAGCAAGGGTGGCGTGGTTGCTCGGGAACGACCAGTCCCCGCCTCCGGGCAATGCGCGATCACATCGGCGCCCCTGCGCAGCGCACGGCAAGGCCGCTCCTCGTCCACCACCAGCTTCACCGCTTCACTGACCGCGTAGGCCGCCACGGTGGCGACGCCGGTCAGTACGGCTCCGGCGACCGCCCGTGCGTCCTTGCGGCGGATCGCGGTCCACCACATCCAGACCAGCAGCATCCCGAGGACCACCACAGTGCCCTCGGTGGCGACTTCCAGGAGTGGGGCAGCCCAGGACGGTGCGTCCGCCACCGCCCCGGTCACCGAGCGGTACGCGGACACCGACACCCGCCGCTGACTTCGACCGCACCGGCCTCGCCCAGCCCGCCCGGGGAAAGCAGGGCGAGCACTGCGAACCCGCGCCCAGCACTCCTGACGCAACCGTCAGCCGGCCGGCCCGGCTCTTCATACGCGCTTCTCGTTCCATGTGCCCGAACGTAGAAGCGGGGCGGCCAGGGTCCCGAGCCGAACGTCAACCCTCACCCCGACGATCGTCAGGGGTGAGGTCCGCGGGCGCCCACCGTTCAGCTGCCGTGTTCACGCATTGATCGGTCCCCGGCCACCCACTGCGCGTGGGCATGACATCAACTCCAGGCAGCGTGTCCGAGGTTGGCTCAGATCGACCAAGGAGACACACCGTGGTGGCAAGTTCCGTGTCCCGTCGGCAGATGTTCGGATATGGCGGGCCGCAGGCGCCGCGCTGATGCTCGGTACGGGTGCGTGGGGCGCGGGCTCCGCGTTCGCCGCGCCCGCGCTGAAGGGGATCCGTTCACACTCGGTGTCGCCTCGGGCGACCGACGGCGGACGGCGTCGTGCTGTGGACGCGGCTGGCACCCGACCCGTTCGCTCAGGACGGATTCGGCGGGATGCCCGTGACACCCGTCCGCGTCCATTACGAGGTGGCGCTCGACGAGCGGTTCCGCCGGGTCGTACGCCGCGAGAGCGTGATCGCCTCTCCCGAGCTGGCGCACTCCGTCCATCCCGAGGTGCACGGGCTGGCCCCGATCGCACGTACTGGTTCCGTTTCCGGGTCGGCTCCGAGATCTCCCCGTGGGGTGTACGCGCACCACCCGGCGCCGTGGGACTCCCCGCGCCGGCTGAAGTTCGCCTTCGCCTCCTGCCAGGCATGGCAGGACGGCTACTTCACCGCTTACCACCACATGGCACAGGAGGACCTGGACCTGGTGGTGCACCTCGGCGACTATCTGTACGAGTACGGCGTCAAGACGAACAAGCGCGGGGTGGCGACCGACCCGAAGTTCCACACGGAGACCCTCGACCTCGCCCGCTACCGCCTGCAGTACGGCCTCTACAAGTCCGAGGCCCGCTGCGCGAGGCGCACGCCCGCTTCCCGTGGATCATGACCTTCGACGACCACGAGGTGGAGAACAACTGGGCGGACGGGGTCTCCGAGAACGACGAGAGTCCCGAGACGTTTCTGCGGCGCCGCGCCGACGCCTTCCAGGCCCTGTACGAGCATGCGCCTCTGCGTCGCCCCCAGTTGCCGGTCGGCCCCGGCATGCAGATGTACCGCAGGCTCTCCTACGGCCGGCTCGCCGACTTCACGATGCTCGACACCCGCCAGTACCGCGACGACCAGCCGTGCGGCGACGGGACATCGACCGACTGCGCCGATCGTTTCGACCCGCGGCGGACCATGCTCGGGGCCCGGCAGCGGGACTGGGCCCTCAAGGGCTTCAGCCGCTCGTCCGCGCGCTGGCAGATCCTCGGCAACCAGGCCCCGATGGGCCAGACCGACCAGGACCCGGGCCCTGGCACGACGGTCTGGATGGATCCGTGGGACGGCTACGTCGCCGAGCGCAACCGGCTGCTCGCCGAGGCCGGCACGCGCGGGGTCCGCAACCTGGTCGTCATCACGGGCGACCGGCACCAGAACTACGCCTGGGACCTGAAGCGCGACTACTCCGACCCGGCTTCGGCGACCGTGGGTTCGGAGTTCGTGGGCACCTCGGTCACCAGTGGCGGCGACGGAGCGGACATGACGGCAGAGGGACAGAAGTTCCTCGCGGCGAACCCGCACATGAAGTTCTTCAACAGCCAGCGCGGCTATGTGCGGGTCACCGTGGACCGTGACCGCTGGACCAGCGACTTCCGCGTCCTGCCTTTCGTGACGAAGCCGGACGCGCCGATCAGCACGCGTGCGAGCGTGGTCGTGGAGGACGAGGTGCCGGGCGTCCAGATCTGAACCGTGGTCACCGCACCTGCCGGGCGCTCCGGTTCCGGAGCGCCCGGCGCAGGAGCTCCGCGCGGGTCAGAAGTCGACGCTGTCGCGCACCAGCGGGCAGGTCATGCAGTGGCCGCCGGCGGGTCCATCCGAATGAATCGGATGGACCCGCCGGCCCTGTCGGTCGTCGGTTACGGCATCACCTGGTTACCGCCGAAGGTCACGGCGAGGCTGCCGTCCGTGGCGAACGACCAGTCCAGTGCGCCGGTGTAGTCGGAGCACCGGGATCCGTTCGTACCGGTCCAGAACTGGTTCGAACTGTCGGCGTCGCCGATGGTCCTGTCGTTCGTCCCACTGCCACTGCGGCACGACACGTTGTCCCGGAACACCGAAGTGCCGCCGTCGAACTGGAAGTTGCGCTCGTCGTTGTCGATGCTGACATTGCCCGACACCGACATCTGCCCGGGATTGCTGTTGTAAGTGAACCCGTGTTTGCCGTTGTTGTAGGCGATGCTGCGCCGGACGACATGGTCGACCTCGATGTCGTCGCCACCGAGCTTGTAGCCGTTTCGGTCACCGTTCGAGTTCTGGCTGCCGTCACTGAGGGTGCCGTTCTCGTAGGCGAGGGAGTCCTCGATGGTCACCGCACCTATAGGGCCCGTCTCCGACTTGGTGTAGAGGTCCCACCCGTCGTCGACGTTGTTGTGGGACACGGCGTAGCGGAAGACGTTTCCGGACCGACGGTGAGCTTCGCGGCGAAGCCATCGGCGTCCTCGCCGTCGGAGTCGGCGTTGTCGTGCGACTCCGCGCTCAGGACGAGGTTGTTGGACGGCCACTGGTCACGGGGTGCTGGAGAGGATCCGCGAGAGCTGGAGCCCCGTGTCACGGTTGAAGCGCGTCACCGTGCGCTCGATGACGTTGTCACTGCCACCGACGAAGATGCCGTTGTCACCGGCATGCTCGACAACGATGCCGTTGACGTGCCAGAAGGATCCGTTCACGGCAAGCCCGCGGTTCGTCGTCTCCTCGCTCATCGCCGAGAAGTCCAGGACCGGAGTCTCCCCGGATAGGCGGACAGCTCCGTACGCGCACTCGCGGTGCCGTCGTTGCCCTGCGGGATGGTGACCGTCTCCGAGAAGCCGTAGGTCCCGCCGCGCAGGTAGATCGTGCCGCCGGAGGTGATGCGGGAGATCGCCGAGGGAGCGTCGTCGGGTCCGACTCGGTCCCGGCCGCACTCGCCGCCGTCCGGCGCGACATACAGCACGGGGTCGGCGGCCGTGGAGTTCTCGGCCTGATATCGGGCGGGTGCGGCCTGCACCGTGGTGCCGGACAGCGCGACGAGCGCGACGAGCGCGCCGGCCAGCAGGCTGACGCACGCGATGACGGGTCTCAGTAGCATCGTCTGTCTCCAGATCGGCTTGGCGAAAGCGCTTCTACGGACGCTAAAGGCTTACCGTGAACGCGTCAACAGCCTGGTCCTTGATTCATGTCCATGGGTATGAACAGTTTTCCGGAATGGATCCCACTGAACCCGGACATACATCCGCCCACCGTGCACATCCGTGATATCGGCGGCGACGCCATCCCGCCCTCGGCCGACGCGGAGACCTCCGCCCCGCCGGGCCGGCGCCGGTCACGTCTGTCCCTGCGCCCGCCCCTGGCTAAGGGCCTTCACTGCCGGCCGGGCTCGGACAACGAGGGCTCAGTCCCACGGGACTTCCTCGATCACGGTCTCCCCGAAGCGCCAGGAACCCCGGTTGTCAACCGCCTCCGCGCGCAGGCCCATTTCCCAGGCGATCCGAGCGGCCCGGTTCTGTGACACGTCGGGGTACTCCTCCGGGCTGACCTCGAGGTAGCGACGACGGCCGGTGGGGTACGTGCCCAGGACCGAGCGCAGCCTCTTCTCCTGCTCTTCCATCGCGTGGCGGTCACCGGTGACGGCCTGGGACGGATGCCGCCCGGCGGCCGACGATGTGCCGTCGTTGCGCCGCTCGGCCTTGCCCGATCCCCGCCAGGTCATCCAGCTGACGACCAGGAGCGCAGCCAGTGCGAACGCGCCTGAACCGAGCGTCTCACCTGTCGCGTCGGCATGGCCGGCGCCTGCGGCGGAACTCGCCCTGTGGATCCTCGATCACCGTCAATAACTGGCCCACGTCGTAGCGGTCGCTCGGCGGTTTCATTGCCGGCCCGGGACCGGGGTGCCGTCCTGCCGCTCCAACGCGTAGAAGTGACTGGCCGTGCGTCCCTGGGACTCGCGCCATTCCCTCACGACCGTGGCCGTGACCTGCACGCCCCTACGCTGCAGTGTGAGGTCGTCGCGAGCCATGTCGGCGACGTACACGGACATCAAGGAGGTGTCGACGATGAACAGCATCGCGTACGTGCTGGACTCCTTGGCACCCAGCTTCCGGATCAGCAGGATGAGCACAACCCGTGCACGGGCCACAACGGAATTTGCAGACCTGGCCCGAAGCCGTCGGCAAGGAGGAAGGACCCCGCCATCGCGCCGAGGGTGTAGCAGCCGATACCGAACGCGAGGAGGACGGGGTGGCGCGTACGTCTCCTCCGTGTCTCGTTCTCCGTGACGCCACTCATGCTCGGTTTCCCTCCCGGACGGTCCACTGCCGTACAACGGCCGCGCGACGAAGTACGCGTTCTTCCCCTGTACGACGATCGATCCGCCGATGTTCGACTCACCACCCCACCAGAGGAACCGATCAGGATTTCTCAGGCCCGCCTCCCAACGCACCTTCCCTGAGTGCACGTCGAGGGCAAGCAGCTTCGATGGAGACTCCGTCCCGACAAGCACCGTGTTCCCGAGGACCTCCGCCGGTGCGTCGCCGGGATACGCCTTCGACGGCACCGTGCCACAGGCTTCCGGGCGGCAGCTGGTCTACACGGTCTGGCAGCGGCCGGACTCCCCGAGGCCTTCTACGCCTGCTCGGATGTGACCTTCGGCGGCGAGGGCAGTGGCAGTGGTTCGGTTGCCGCCCTCCCGCTCCGGCCGCGTCCGCCCCGTCCGAGCAGGAGATCGGCCGGGCGCCGGCAAGTCGTCCGTCAAACACAACGGGCACGGTGACAACGACGCCGCCACCGGAGCGAAGGTCACCGAGGCGGCCCCGGCAGGCGGGGCAACGCGCCCGGGCGAACAGCGCCGCCGCACCCTCGAGGCCCCGGCAGCCGCGGCGCTCGCCGTCGGCGCGAGCGCACTGTTCGCCTCCGCCCGGCGCAGGGCGGCAGCCACCAGGCGCTTGTGACCGGCCGGCCGGGGCTCCCGCGCATCACCGCGCAGCGGCCCCGGCCCGTATCAGCCGATCCCCGAAAGGCAGTTCGTCGGGGTGGCGTGTGCCGGGTCCAGGGCGTTCGCGACCTCGTGGAAGGCGATCCGGTCGATGGTCCCGATCGCCACATGCTCGGACAGGTCCGCCCCGCACAGGTCCTGGAGCAGAACATTGCGTACGTTCGGCCCGTCCAGGTACTGCGTGCGGTACGGGTCACGACCTCGTCGTACTTGGTCGCGATGACGGTGTACTTGACGCCCGGTACGGTGTCGCCGCCCTCGTTGAGCTTGGTGATGAAGGCGGACCCGGCGACCTGGTCGGCGAGGCCGGGGTCTTCTCGGTGAGCAGGTCCCCGGCTCCGGGGAAGTACGGCAGCAGCGCGGTCAGTCCGAGCAGTGTGGTGCCGTGGTTGTCCGGGGCGATCCCGATCAGGGCGTTCACCTTGTCCGCGCCACCGAGGAACTTCAGGTAGTGGTTGGGCATCATGCCGCCCTGGGAGTGGCCGACGATATCGGCCTCGGGCGCCGCGGTGGCACCGAGCACCTTGTCGACGAAGACATCGAGCTGTTCGGCCGACTTGTCGATCGGGCCGAGGCCGTTGAAGAACGGCACGCCCGGAGCTGGCCGTAGTCGAGCGAGAAGACGCAGTAGCCCCGGTTCACCAGGTACGGCGCGAGGACGAGCCAGTTGTCGACCGAGTTGCCGAAGGTGCCGTGCACCAGGACGACGGGGCGGGGTGCGCGGCGGAGGGCTTGCAGGAGTAGTCGTTCCAGCCGCGGGATGTGGCGGCTTCCGCAGCGGCGGTGGGGTGGGTGGCTGCGGTCGCGGTCGCCATGGGGTGGCGACCGCGGCGACGGTGAGGAGCAGCGCGGCGAGGGTTCGGCGTGCGCGTGGGTGCGCGGCGCGCGGGTCCGGGACAGCATCGATCGGTCTCCTTGCGGCTCAAGGGAGTTGCGATGTCGTTGCGCCCTGCGGTCCGGACCACAGCTGGGTGTCTCTGTGTGCTCATGCCAACTTACGCATGAGTAAGGTAGCGGGGAAGTTACGCGTCAGTAAAGAAATGTTGCCGGGTCAGGCAGCGAGCCGCCCGGCTTAACGGCCTGCGGCCCGAACTTCGCCCGCAGCCGGTCGGAGACCGCCTCGATCCGGCGCGCCCGCTCGTCCACCGGATCGAAGGTGAGCTGGTGGCAGGCGCGTTCCGCCTCCGCCAGCCCCTCGGCCCGCAGCCCGATCCCCGGACCCGCGCCCGCTGCAGCCCGAACGAATCCTGGATCCGGTACGCGAGTGCGGTGAGCTCCGCCGAGTGGGCGGTGGGCTCCCGGAGCGTACGGCTGCGGGTCAGCGTCGAGTATCCGGTCCGGGCGGCGTACCGCACCGAGACCGCGAGCGAACGGCACACCTGTCCCTCTCCGCGCAGCCGGACACCCAGCTCCTCAGTGAGCGAGAGGAGCGCGCGGCGGTGCTGTTCCGGGTCCAGCTCGTCGTGCGGGAAAGGACGTTCGGCGGCGATCGACCGGGCGGCGGCGTTCGGCAGGACCCTCGTACGGTCGATGCCGTTCGCCCGCTCCCACAGCTCGCGCCCGGTCCGCACCCCGGTGATCCGCTGCAGGGTGGCGAGCGGCGCCGCGGCGATCCGGCCGATGGAGTCGAGCCCGTACCCGCACAGGGTGCGTGCCGTCGCCGCCCCGACACCGTCCAGCGCGGCGGCCGGCCCCGCCGCGAGGAAGCCGGCCGCTCCGCCCGCGGGCACCAGCAGGGTCGTTCCGGTCGCCGCCTGCCGGGCCGCCATCCTGGCCAGCATGGGATTCTCCGCGGCCCCGATCGCGCAGTCCACACCGTGCAGTGCCAGTGCACGGACCCTGATCACCGAGGCCAGTCCTGCCGCGTCCTGCCCGAAGTAGCGCAGCGCGCCCCGATATCGGCGAGTGCCGCATCGGGCGGGGCCGCCTCCACGACCGGGGTGAACGCGCCGAGCAGGGCCAGCAGGCCCTCGTAAGCAGCACTGTTGGGAGGTCCGCCGGCGATCCGGCGGAACCTCAGGCACAGGACCGTCGGCTGTTCGTCACTCATCCCGCGCTCCCCGGGCTCCGGTGCCACAGCTTCCTTCCGGTGGGTGTCCCGTCGCCGGCCGGCTGGAGGTCGGACCACGGGTTCATCTCGTACCCGGTCGGCAGCTGGATCCGGCGCCCGTTGTCCGGGGCGTCGGCACCCTCAGGAGCGGGCACCTCCGCCAGCCTCGCCGCGACCGCGTCGAGGCCGCCGGTACGCCGCAGTTCGGCCAGCTCCGCCAGGTTCCAGGCTGCCGCGCCGACCACGCTCATGCTCTGCGGGCCGCGCCGCTGCACCACACCGCGCACCAGCAGCAGCCAGGAGTGGAAGACGGTATGCGCGCAGGCGGCGTGGCTGTCGTCGAAGAAGGCCAGGTCGACCAGGCCCGTACCGTCGTCCAGGGTGGTGAAGATGACCCGCCGGCCGGAGCGCACCGGTGGTGTCTGGGTGGCCGCTTTGGCACCCGCGACCAGTACGGTCTCCCCGTGCCGCGCCTCCCGCAGCCGCTTGGCGGAGACCGCGCCCAGCTCTTCGAGGAAGGCGTGGTGATCGCCCATCAGATGGCGCGAAACATCCATGCTCAGGACGCCGAGCTCGGCGCTGAGGCGTTCGGCGTCGTTGAGGTCGGGCAGGCCGATGGTGGCGGTCCGGTGGCCGTCGCCGAGCGGGAGCTGGGCGCCGGAGCCGAGCCGGAGCCCGCTGGGCGCGGTGGAGCTCGGACAGATGCAGCAGCAGATCCCGGCGGTTGGCGCCGAAGGCGTCCAGCGCGCCGACCTGGGCCAGCCTTTCGGCGGCGGGCTTTCCGGCCGGGCCCGCTGCCAGAAGTCCAGCAGTGAGGTGTAGGGCTGCCCGGCCTCGATCCGGGCGACCTCGGCCTCGCTGATGCCGTGGACGTCCGAGAGCGCCAGCCGCAGCCCCCACTGCTCCGCATCACCACCAGACACCAGTTCGATTCGATGGGCGGCCGCCGACCGGTTCACATCCAGCGGCAGCACCGGCACCTCGCGGCGCCGCGCGTCCGCGAGCAGCAGCCGCTTCGGGTACATCCCGGGTCGTGCGTGAGCAGTCCGGCGTAGAAGGCCGCCGGATGGTGCGCCTTGAGCCAGGCCGACTGGTACGTCGGTACGGCGAAGGCGACCGCGTGCGCCTTGCAGAAGCCGTAACTGCCGAACGCCTCGATGATCTCCCAGGTCCGGTCGATCACTTCGGCGGCATACCCTTCCCGGCCGCCCGCCGTGCGAACCAGATCCTGATCCGGGCCTGCGACTCGGGGTCGGAGAGCCCGCGCCGCACCCGGTCGGCCTCGCCCCGGCCGCAGCCGGTCATGATGTTCACCATCTCGATGATCTGTTCGTGGAAGACGACCACGCCGTAGGTGTCGCGCAGCGCACCCTCCAGATCGGGGTGCGGATAGCGGATGGGCGCCCGTCCGTGTCTGGCCTCGATGAACGGCCGCACCATGTCGGCGGCGACCGGCCCGGGCGGAACAGCGAGATGTCGACCACCAGATCGTGGAAGGTGGCGGGCTGGAGCCTGCCGACCAGATCGCGCTGGCCCGGCGATTCGATCTGGAAGCAGCCCAGCGTCTCGGCGGTCCTGATCAGCCGGTACGTCTCAGGGTCGCCCTGCGGTACGGCGTCCAGGTCCAGCTCCTGCCCCGAGGCCCGCTTCAGCTCGGTGACCGCGTGCGCCATCGCCGACTGCATGCGTACGCCCAGCACATCGAGCTTGAGCAGTCCGAGGTGCTCCACATCGTCCTTGTCGAACTGCGCCATCGGGATGGGTGCGTCTCCCCGCCCTCGACGCCGCGGGGACGTCGCCGCTGGTGGGCATGACCGGCGTACGCCGCAGCAGCGAGTCGTCCGAGAGGAGCACCCGCACGGGTGCATGGCGATACCGCGCGGCAGCGCGTCCAGCGCCTCCACCAGCTCCCAGAACCTGCCGTACTTCCCTTTCTGCGCCGCGACGGCGCGCAGCTCGGGCAGCTCCTCCATCGCGGCGCGGGCGTCCCTGGCCCGGATGTGCGGGAAGGCCTTGGCGAGCCGGTCGGTCTCGGCCGGGTCCATGGAGAGCGCGGCCCCGACATCCCTGATGGCGTGGCGCACCCGGTAGGTCTCGGGCATGGAGACGGCCGCGACCCGCTCGGTGCCGAAGCGTCCGATGATCGCGCGGTAGACGTCGAGGCGGCGGGCGGACTCGACGTCTATGTCGATATCGGGCAGCACGAAGCGCCGCTTGACAGGAAGCGCTCCATCAGCAGCCCGTGCTCGACCGGGTCCGCGTGCGCGATCCCGAGCAGGTGATTGACCAGGGATCCGGCGCCGGAGCCGCGCGCGGCGACCCGGATGCCCATCCCCTTCACGTCATCGACCACCTGAGCGACCGTCAGGAAGTAGGAGGCGAAGCCGTGGTGGGCGATGATGTCCAGCTCGCGGTGCATCCGCTCCCAGTGCCCGCGCTTGCGGTCGTGGCCGCGCAGCACCATGCCCGCCGCCGCGCGGGAGGCCAGTACCCGCTGAGCGGTGCGCTGCCCGGCGCCGACGAGCCGGGGTTCGGGGAAGTGGACGGTGCCCAGACCCAGGTCGCCCGCGGGGTCGACCAGGCAGGCATCGGCACTGCGCCCGGTCTCCGCCAGCAGCCGCTCCCCGCGCCGGGACCGAGGCCCGCGGCAGAGGTGATCCGCTCGGCGGTCTCCCGCATCGCACGGGCGCCCTTGAGCCAGCGCTGCCCGCTGTCCAGGGGAGCGGCGCGGGTCGACGGGGACGAGCCTGCGGGCCGAGTCGAGCACATCGGCGACCGGGCCCTGCCCGGGTCCGCGTAGCGGACGGCGTTAGTCAGCACGGCCCGCACCCCTTGCTCGGCAGCGAAGCCGACGGTACGGGCGGCGAGCCGCAGCGATCCGGGCCCGGTGCCCTCGCGGCCGTGGTGGACGGCTTCCAGGCGCAGGTCGTCACCGTAGATCTGCCGCCAGACAGCGAGCAGCGCGGCGGCCCGGTCGGGACGGCCGGCGGCCAGCGCCCTGCCGACCTCGGAGGCGGGTCCGAGCAGCACGGTGAGCCCTTCGGCGGGCAGCGCGGACCGGCCGATCATGGGCTGCCCGGCGTCCGCGGCTCCCGCACGAGAGGCGTGGGCGGCGGTGACCAGGCGGCACAGCTCGGCCCAGCCGCGTGCGCCGTCCCGGGCGAGGAAGGTGACCCGGGGTGCGGATTCATCGACAAAGGCACCACCTCGCACCGGGGTGCGCAGCCGGTGTGCGCGCCCTTCCTCCCCGCGCGTCCGGCCACCGCGAGGTCCACTCCGAAGAGCGGCCTGACGCCGGCTTCCTCGCAGGCCCTGGCGAAGCGGACCGTACCCGAGAGGGTGTCGCGGTCGGTCAGCGCGAGGGCATCCATCCCCGCTCGGCGGCACGCTCGGCCAGCCGCTCCGGGTGCGATGCCCCGTACCGCAGGGAGAACCCGGAAGCGGTATGCAGATGCGTGAACCCTGACATCCGCACCTCCTGGACCGATCCGCACTCACCACCCCTTCGCTCTCCACCATAGACCAAGTTTCGAACGTACGTACGATAACCGAGAGCGGGTCACTCTGCCCACGCCCCTTCAGCCATTCGGCCCGGCTCAGCCTGCGCAATCGACGGCACACCCGGACCGTGGGGACATGACATTCGCCGGCGAGGTCAAGAACGCCGTCACGACGCGGGCAGCACTGCTCGTCATCGGCGTGCTCGGGCTGCAACTGCTGTTCATCGCGTCCTACATCGGGGCGCTGCACAAGCCAAGCCGACCGATGTCGCTTTCGGGGTCGTGGCCCCCAGCAGATGTCCGCCCAGCTCGTCACCCGGCTGGGAGAGCTTCCCGGCGGTCCACTGGATCCGCGCACGATCGGGGACGCGGCCGAGGCCCGCAAGCAGGTCCTGAACCGCGACATCGACGGTGCCCTGATCGTCAGCTCCAGTGGCACCACGGACACTGTGCTCGTCGCCTCCGGCGGCGGCACCGTACTGGCCAACTCACTGGTCAAGATCGTCACGGAGGCCGAGAAGGCCGAGCAGCGCACGGTGCGGGCCGTGGACGTGGCCCCGGCCTCCCCGCAGGACTTCAACGGGCTCTCGTCCTTCTACCTGGTCGTGGGCTGGTGCGTCGGCGGCTACCTCTGCGCCTCGATCCTGGCGATCAGTGCGGGCACCAGGCCCGCCAACCGGAAGCGGGCGGTGATCCGCACCGGCGTCATGGCGTTGTACTCGATCGCGGGCGGGATCGGCGGCGCGATCATCGTCGGACCGGTACTCGACGCCCTGCCCGGCAGCCTGTGGGGCCTGGCCGGGCTCGGCGCCCTGGTCGTCTTCTCGGTCGGAATGATCACGCTCGCCCTGGAGGCGCTCACCGGCATCGTCGGCATCGGCCTGGCCGTCCTGATCATCGTGATCGCGGGCAACCCGAGCGCGGGCGGCGCCTTCCCGCTGCCGATGCTGCCGGAATTCTGGCGGGCGATCGGACCCGCCCTGCCACCGGGAGCGGGCACCTGGGTGGCCCGTTCGATCGCGTACTTCAGGGGCAACGCGATCACCGGACCGCTGCTGGTGCTCTCCGCCTGGGCGGTGGTCGGCACGGCCATCACGCTGCTGTCCGCGATGCGGCACAAACCCGGCACGGTGCAGGACGACACCGCGCGGGGCGGCTCGACCCTCGTCTGACGCGCGGCGCCGTCACACCATCCGAGCCCCTGGGAGCTGGGGTACCGGCCCGGCCGGCCGAACGTCTCGTCTCGCTGTGCTTCCGGTCGGCAGCGTTGCCACCCGGAAGACTGCCGCATACCCGACAAGCGTTCGCGGCCCGGATGGCAGAACATCCCGTACATGACTGATGTCCAGGAAGTTGTCTGCCGCCCCTCAGAAAACGCACCCTGTGGTTCTTCGCCGGACTGGGGGCGGCCGGAGCGATCCTGGCCGCGGTGCGCATGGCCTACTGGGGTGCGGACATGTGGCTGGGCGTCGGCCTGCTTCTCGCAGCGGCCGGCATCGTGCCGCTCCACCGGGTCACCACCCAGGTGAGTGCCGACGCGCACGGCCTGCGCTCCCGGACGCTGCTGCGCCGGCGGAGCGTGCCCTGGCCCGACATCGCCGACCTGCGCGTATATCTGAGGTACGAGACCACCGGACGGGGTCGGAGCCATCGCGTCAGTCTGCTGCTGCGCGACGGGCGCCGGCGGCTCCTGCCCTGCCGAGCAGCTGGTCCGCCCCGTCCGCCCACGCCCCGGACTTCGATACGAAGCTGGAAGAACTCCGCGCGCTGCACCGCCGGTACGGAGATCCGGCATCGGACAGCACCCCGTGATCTCGTCCCGCAGCGCCGGACACAGCCGGGCCGGATCACTGGGCATGTGCGTGCTGCTACTGGCATGCGCGGGCCTGGCCGCGGGCTTCGTCTCCGACACCGCGTCGGACGAGCGGGCATGGAAGGCGGCCACTCCGTGCACCGCCGGGACGCCCGCGAAGCTCGGGGAGAGTGCCTGACCACCCGGCCCGCCGTGATCGCGCGGACCGAGGCCAACCGCCCCAAACAGCGCAGCTGGCTGTACCTGGCCGACAGCCGGCCGCTGGAGCGGGTCGCGGTCCCACAGGAGGACGCCCTGGCGTTCCGGACCGGCGACAGCGTCGAACTCACCTTCTGGCGAGGCGAGGTGATGGAGGTCGCCGGAGAGCGCCATGTCTGGCACGAACACGTCCCCGGCGCCGGAGGCCTGGCCGCCATCGCGGCGGCGTGCGTCCTCGGCGCGGGCCACCCCGGCGCCCGGGTGCTGCTGAGACTGCGCGGGCGCCGGCTGCCCGACGACGAGGTCCTCCCGTCGGCCCTGCCGTTCGTGGGGCGCTCGCCGGCACCGCTCTGTGGCTGCTGCCGCTCTGCTACGTCCACCCCACCACTCTGCTCACCTCTCCGGTGGCAGTCACCTGGACGGCCGCGGGCTCGCTGGTCACGCTGAGCCTCTTCGCCTGGGCCTGGCGCGCCACCCGCGTCCGTGCACCCGGACGGACCGGAGCCGCCGAAGAGCCGGCCGGGGAGGCCAAGGAGGTGTTTGTACCTGCCCGCTTCCTGGAGCACACCGGCTACAACCCGCACGGCTTCGGCACCCACGTTGTCCTCGGAGGCGGCCCGCCCGCGGTGACACCCCACTCCGGACCCGGCCGGTTCGCGGCGATACGGATACCGGTGGAACGGCTCACCGTCAAGGAAGTACGGCGCGTCCGGGGCAGCGACGGCGAGAGCCTCCCGAGAAGCTGGCACATCGCCGAACTCGACGACGCGGGCGAGCCGGTGCGCCTCGCGGCGCTCCCTGCCGACCTGACCCGCATCATCCGCGAGCTGAACCCTGCGAGCGCCCCCGCGAACACCACGAGCCCGGCGCGCTGACCACCTCCGGCCTCCGCCGGGAAGCCCAGGGCCGGCCTCCTCGACGGGGCCGGCCCACAGGACTGGCTCAGATCATGTCCTGGCCGTTGCGGCGGGCTTCGGCCCACTCGCGGAAGAACGCACGGCTGATCACGAACAGGACGCCGGCCACGATGACGGGCCACATCAGGATGTACGCGGTCAAGGCGATGGTGGTCACTGTGCCTCCTCTTGGTTCACTTGGTGTTTGCTGCGGGCTCGGGTGCGACGTCGGTGTCTGACGTACCTGCCGCCCGGTCCGGGACAGGAGCCTCGGCACCGTCGTCGAAGTCACCGGTGCGCTGCGCGATGACGGCGAAGTCGAAACGTTCGCGCCGGCCCACCGACATCGCCCAGCAAATGACGGTGCTCACGGAGTACGCGACGAGCGAGCCGCACAGCGTCGCGTACTCGTGGAGGGACCCGATGGCGAACGGTGCGCAGGCCACTATCGCCAGCACGCCGACGATCTTCGCCGCCTTGGCCCCAGGAACCCGAACACCATCAAGCCGAGGACAACACCGACGCCGAGGACCGAAAGCACGTCCACGACGATGCCGAAGACACCGTCCACCGGAATCCAGCTGAAGCGGACCGGCAGGAACACCGCGAGCGCCGCGAGCACCGACACGGTGAACGCCTTGTTGGTGACCTTGTCCCAGTAGAAGCTGGCCAGCACCGGGAAGACGAGCGCTCCCCACAACGCGCCGACGAACACCAGCAGATCGAGGATGCTCAGCTGCAGGCTGGCGAAGGCCACGGCCGCAGCGGTCGCCACCACCATCGTGATGCGGCCGATCAGCAGCATCGTCTTGGGGTTGGCCTTCCCTTGCCCGCCATGTTCTGGCCGTAGACGTCGGCCATCATGATCGAGGACAGGGCGGAGAGGTCGGAGTCGGCGGTGGAGGACAGCGCCCCGATGATCATGATGAAGAACAGAGCCAGCAGCACGGGCGGCAGATAGGTGGCCGCCATCTCGGGGATGAGGTTGTTCAGGTCGCCACCGCTCGGCTCGAAGCCCAGGTAGAGGGCGAGCACACCGAGCATGCCGACGCCGATCACCATGGCGCCGTAGCCGATGGTCGCGGTGACGAAGGTCGGCTTGATCAGGGACTGCTTCACCGCGAAGAGCCGCTGCGCGATGGTCTGGTTGCCGATGGCGTAGGCGAGCACCGCGGCGATGTAGGGGCGCCCTGCTCCATGAACGCCTCGCTGGAGAAGAAGTTGCCCTGCTGCGGGGTCAGGTTCTCCGCGCCGGTCTCGAACGCCGCCGGGAAGCCGGCCGCGAAGAAGATGAACGGGACGATCACGGCCACCGCGCCGAGCATCGCGACGACCTGCACGAAGTCGGTCAGCACGGAGGCGCGGAACCCGGACCACAAGGTGTAGAGCAGTACACCGGCGGCCACCGCGATGACGCCCTGGGTGAAGTTGAACGGCGACAGCAGCGAGATGAGCACGCCACCGGCGATGAAGTTCGACATCAGGCTGATCAGGCTGCCGACGATGTTGGAGCCGGCGAGCATCAACTGGCTGGAGCGGCCGTGCCGGGCGTACATGACCTCGGCCAGCGTGTGTGCCTTCGGGGCAACGCTGCGGATGCGCTTTCCGAAGGGTAGATGAAGAGGATCATCAGGGCGCCCCAGAGCCCGTAGTGGATGGGCCCCGATATCCCGTAGGTGTAACCGGATGTGGCGGATGCGTACATCGAGGACGCCCAGATCCACGTCGCCGTCATGCTGGCGGCGGAGATACCGAAACCGATGTTGTTCCCGCCGGTCATGTACCCGTCGGCGTTCTCGTCCTTCTTGCCGATCCGGGTCGAGATCAGGAAGGTCCCTCCGTAGAAGAAGACCAGCAGACCGACTACCACCACGGAACTGAACTGCGCTGTTTCCATTCCGTCCACACGCACCACCTCTTTCGACTCGTGGAGCCCCGCGCCAGCCACAACACCCGGCATGCCGAACCGGGACCTGCGGGCGCATCCCGCACGGCTTGGGCGCGGGGAAGGGCTCCAGCTCCTGCCCCGGAACGCGTCATCGCTGGATCCGGGGCGTTCACAAAAGCGGGCCCTTTGAGCCCGCAAACTTTCGCACCGTAACAGCTCTCTTCAGGCCATAGCGATCTCCGATTCACTAGGACCTCGTGGAGCGCCATACCTGCTGTTTCGTGCGATAAGGGGAGCGTATTTGCATTTCAGCGGGCACTTTATCCTGACTTGTCATGTCCGCACCGCTCACTTACGGCCACTTATTTACAAGTCGCAACTGCGATGCCAGCCCGCTTCGTTACGCATCGGAGATCGTCGACGCCTGCGGGCTGCCCGGATCCTGGCAGGCGTGAGCCCGCACATCTGCCTCCGTACGCGCGACAGCACGACGTGACGGCACCCCGGGCGGCGTCCTTACATCATTTCCGGCATCAGGGGTAGGCGGTCATCACGGACCGACCAGCAACTGTGGAGGAAACATGCCCGGGCTGATCGCACGGATCAAGGACTTCAGCCGCAGCCCGCAAGGGCGCAGGACCATCACCTCGGCCCGGCGGGCCAGCGCCGACCCGCGGAAGCGGGCGCAGGTCCGCCAGGTGTTCGGCCGGCTGCGCGGGCGGCGCTGAGCGGCGCACGACCGGGCGGGGAAGGCGGGATCCACTTCCCGCCCGGCGCGAGCAGCACTGCGGCCGGCGGGAAGCGGCGCGGGAAGCGCACCCTGCCCGCTGCGCAGCACGCGCAATTCCGACGAGGCAGCAGAACTCGGCGGCCATTTGCGGGCGGCCGTTGAGGCGCGCCTGAAGACGTACGCGGAGTGGGACCGCGAGCCGCGGGGACAGGGATTCCCGGACCGGCTCCTCCTCACCCTCCCTCGATCGGCACAACAGCCGAACGAGTCGTTCAGCGAGTCCATCCAAGCGGGCAGGTACCGGCCCCGGCCGTTCGCCTGACGGGTCGCCAGGTCATGAATCGATTCATGCCTGGGAACGTAGCGGGCGCAACTTGAGCCGTCAAGAGCCCAATCCCGCCCTGCACAGCAGGATCACGACGATCCGGGACGCGACGATAACTGGCGGCTACGCACCCATTGACGGCGAATCACCGTGGGCTCTAGCTTCCGAGGGGCCCGATTGAAACCTTTCACCCATCGGGCGGATCTCGCGTACCGGAGCCACGCGACGCCTCATCCTCTGCCGCACCCCACCCACACGGAGACCCAGCCGCATGAGCCGAAGTTGGAACCGCCGCGTCGTCCTGCGCGCCGCAGTAGCGACCGCCGCGGCAGCGACCGCGTCGTACGCGTCCACCGCCGAAGCGTCCGCACAGCCGCCGGGCAAGCCCGGTTCCGGGCGGGCCGGCTGCGGGTCGCGCGGACCACCGTCGAGTACGCCGAGAATCTCCTCGGCACGGACTCCTCCGGTCCGCGGCTGAGTTGGGAACTCGCCGCCGGCGGCCAAGGCGCCCGCCAGAGTGCCTACCAGGTCCGGGTGGCCGCTGATGCCGACGAGTTGAGCCGCCGTCCGCTCTGGGACTCGGGCCGGGTCACATCCGACCGGACGGTGGGCGTGCCGTATGCGGGCCCCACGCTTCATGACCGCACCCGCTACCACTGGCAGGTACGCGTGTGGGACGAGAAGGGCCGCGCGTCAGCATGGAGCGAGGCGCGCTGGTGGGAGACCGCACTGCCTTCCGACGGCTGGCGGGCCCGCTGGATCGGCGCCGACGCACCGCCCGCCCCGCCCGGGTTCGACGACACGTCATGGATCTGGGCGCCCGGCCCGCCCCTGTGGAGCACTCCGGTCGGCCCTCGCTGGTTCCGTGCCACACTCGGCCTGCCCGCAGGGACCGAGGTCACCCGGGCACGCGTGTCGGTCACCGCCGACGACGACTTCACGCTCTGCATCGACGGCCGGCAGGTGCTGCACCAGCCCGAGCGCACGGACAGCTGGCGCGAGGCGCACACCTCGGATGTGACCGAGCTGGTCCGTGCGGCGGGCGGACAGGTCGCAGTGGCGGTGGTCGCGACCAACAGGGGCGACGCACCGAGCCCGGCCGGCCTGCTGCTGCGGCTCGAGGTGGAGAGCAGCACCGGGCGCCACGAGCTGGTCTCGGGGCCGGGTGGCGCGCCACCGACGCGGAGGAGGACGGGTGGCAGCGGTCCGATCACGACGACAGCGCCTGGCCCGCGGCCACGGTGATCGGCCCGTACGGCATGGACCCCTGGGGCACGGGCACGGCTGTGACGGCCCCGAGCTGCCCGCGCCGCTGCTGCGCAAGGAGTTCACATTCCGCAGGCCGGTCGTCCGCGCCCGTCTGTACATCAGCGGACTGGCCTACTACGACGCCGAGATCAACGGCCGCCGGGTTGGCCGGCAGGTCCTGGACCCTGGTTTCACCAACTACGACGAGACCGTCCTGTACACCGTTCACGACGTCACCGAGCAGGTGGAGCGTGGCGTCAACACCATCGGCGTCACCCTCGGCCGGGGCTTCTACGGCATGACGACACCCAACGTCTGGAACTGGCACACCCGCCCTGGCACGGCGAGCCCGCTTGCTGGCCCAGCTGGAGATCGACCATCCCGACGGCAGCCGCACCACGATCGCCTCGGGCCCGGACTGGCGTATCACTGACGGTCCGACGCTCACCAACTCCCTCTACGCGGGCGAGACATACGATGCGCGGCGTGCCCCGCGCGGCTGGACCCGACCCGGTTTCGACGACGGATCCTGGCAGCCGGCCCCGTCCGGAGTGCGCCCAAGGGGACAGTGCGGGCCCAGCCGCACGACCCCATCGAGATCATCGAGACCGTGCGCCCCACGGCTGTCACGGAGCTGCGGCCAGGGGTCCACCTCGTCGATATGGGCCGCACCCTGGCCGGCTGGACCCGTCTGACGGTCACGGCCGAGGCCGGCACGAAGGTGCGGCTCGTACACGGCAGAAGCTCAAGGCCGACGGCAGTGTGCATGCCGAGACCTCCCATGTGCCGGGCCGGTTCCAGGCCGACGAGTACATCTGCGCCGGCGGCAGCGGCAAGGAGGTGTGGGAGCCAAGTTCTCCTACAAGGGCTTCCGTTACGTAGAGGTGAGCGGGCTGCCGCGGCGGCCGGAGCCGGACGAGGTCCTCGGCCGGGTCGTGCACACGAAGGTCGATGAGGTCAGTGAGTTCCACTGCTCGGAGCCGTTCTACGAGCAGCTGGACCAGGCCATGCGCCGCACGATCCTCAACAACCTGCATGGCATTCCCACCGACACACCGATGTTCGAGAAGAACGGCTGGACCGGTGACGCCCAGCTCGGCGCCCCTGTGATGGCGTACGCCTTCGGTATGCACCGCTTCCTGTCCAAGTGGCTCGGCGACCTCGCGGACAGCCAGCTCGCCGACGGACACCTGCCGGTCATCGTCCCGAGCTCCGGCTGGGGCTACAACCAGCTCGGCCCGTCACCCGAGTGGACGACCGTCTACCCGTTCCTGATCCGGGAGATGTACCGGGTGTACGGCGACGAGCAGGTCGCCAGGGAGCACTGGCCGACACTCACCCGCTACCTCGACTGGGAGCTGTCGCGACTGCGTGACGGCCTGGCCGTGACCGCACTCGGGGACTTCCTGCCGCCCGGCTCCGACGGGCTGCCGCCCGAGGACACCCGGCTGACCGCGACCGCCTATCTGTACCGGGCGCTGCTGCACACCGCGGAGATGGGCGAGATCCTCGGGAAAGGGCGACCGCCAAGCGCTACCGCGCCGCGGCGGCGGACCTCAGGTCGGCGTTCAACTCCGCCTTCCTCGACGACCGGGCGGGCCACTACCGGACCGCGAAGGACCCCGAGTACCGGCAGACCAGCAACGCGATCCCGCTCATGTTCGGGCTGGCCCCGACTCCGCCCGCACCGGCGTGGCCGACAGCCTCGCCGCCGACGTCGTGGCCCGCGAGAACCATCTCAACACCGGCGCACTCGGCACCAGCGTGCTCCTGCGGGCGCTGAGCGCCGAAGGCCGTCCCGAGGTGGCCCACGCCCTCGCGACCCAGCGGACGTACCCGAGCTGGGGTACTGGTTCGACCAGGGCGCGGACACGATGTGGGAGATGTGGCAGGAGGACTCACGCTCACGCGATCACTACTTCCACGGCACCGTCGTCCAGTGGCTCCACGAGAACGTGGCCGGGCTGCGGCCGGGGACGCGGGCTGGCTCACGTTCACCGTGCGCCCCGACTCCCGTACGGGCGTCGACTGGGCGCGCACCTCCATCCGTACGGTGCGCGGCCGGGCCGCCGTGGCGTGGTCCCGCTCGGATGTCCGGCTGCGCCTCCATGTCGAGGTACCGGTAGGGGCGCAGGCCGAGGTACACGTCCCGGCGCCGAGCCGCTCGGCTGTCACGGCGCCCGCGGCGCACGGTACGCACGGTCGGAGCCGGGCCATGTCCTCTACACGGTGCCGCACGGGCAGTGGGACTTCGTGTCGCTGCCGGGCCGAGCGGTCCGCCCGTAGCCGGTGCCGTCTTCCCGGCCGGCAGGGCCGGCCCGGGACGGCTCCCCATCATGCGGAAGCGAAGCGGCTCAGCTCTCGGTTGAAGCGTGCGGCATCGTCGTAGAAGGGCCGTGCCCGGACGTCCCGTAGACCGAGAGCGTCGCGTTGCTGTTCAGATCGAGAAGGCGCCTGGACATTTCGGGACGTGTGATGGCGTCCTTCGCGCCGTAGGTGACGAACATGCGCCCCGGCATGCCGAACGCCTCGTCGACCCCTCGGAACCAACGCGGCCGTAGCCGATCTGCAGCGCCCTGGGAGCCATCGCGTTGAAGGCCAGCATGCGGTTGTGCTCCGCGTGGGTGAGCGGCTTGGCGAAGGTCGCGGCGAGGGTGTCCTGGACCGCCTGTACCCGCACGGCGAGGTCGGACGAGGCGAGCCCCTCGCCGAGAGCGATGCCCTCCGGCTGGAGCAGCTCCGGCGACATCTTGGTGACGGCTCCCGTCAGTGCGACACCCGCAGGCCGTGCGCACCGTAGTGCTTCAGGTAGTGCCCCACGGTCAGAGCGCCGAACGACCAGCCGACCATGGTCGGCCGCCGCAGTTGCGCCGCTTCGATGACGGCCCGGATGTCGTCGGCCCAGCGGGCGCCGTCCGCATAGGCGTCGGGTGAGTCCGGAACGGAGGACCCGCCGTGTCCTCGCATATCGAAGGTGACGACTCGCAAGTGGTCCGACAGCCGCTCGACCTGCCGCTGCCAGGACAGACGGCTCTGCCCCAGACCGTGGGCGAACAGGATCTCGGGTGCCGCGGGATTGCCGTACGCCATCGCCGACAGGGTGAGGCCGTCGGAAGTCGGTACGGTCAGCGGCTCCCGGCCACTTCCTTCACCGCCGAAGCGGCGCCGGGCGCAGCCAGTGCGCTCTCGGCGGTGAAGGAAGTGGCCGCGACGGCGACGGCCAGGCCCAGTGAACTGCCCAGCACTGTTCGGCGGTTGAACGTCATCTCATGCCTCCTGTGGATGTGCGGGACGGATGCGATGGCTACGCTAAAACCTGACGTTGGCGTCAGAGGCAAGAGGCGAGAGCCACCTCACAGGGAAGTCGCGCCTGCACATCGCCGCAGCGCGCGTAGGCACGTGAGCAGCCGACACCTCCAACCACCCTGGCCCGGGTGGCATTGCCAGCAGAAAGGCCTGGCCGATCAGAGTGCGGAGCGATAGGCTGCCCGACGATGACGACCTACTCTGCTATCAGATTGGGGCCCCGTCCGCTCAAGGTGAGTGCTGATGCTCACTGAGACCGCGAACCGGGATTCCCGCCTTTCCTTCTGGCTGCGCGTGCGAGAGTTCGCCGTGCCGCCCTCCATGATCGAGACTGCGACCGCCCGTCGTTGCGCCGGGGACTGGGCAGGAGCGTGCGCCGCCGCAGGCGTCGATGTAGATCTCAGCCCACGGTCCGTGGCACGTACCCATGGCCCGGAGCTCGCGGCCCGGATCCGGGCCGATCTCCGCCACCTGGCTCCTGACCTGTTGCGCTGGCACATGCCGAGGATCGCTCCTCACGGGCTGCTGCGCCGGGCCTGACGATAGCGCTGGCTCGCTACGACGCCGGGGACCCGACGGCCCGCACCCGGTGCACCTGGTGGTCCGTACTCCCCGGCCTGGGCGGATGCCGGTCAGCGGATCAGCCTCACGCTGTGGGACGGATCCCACTCCGAGGCCGGCGCCCGCCGCCATCCGCACCCCATCCGAACCGACGGTACCGCCTCGACCTGCACCGCCATCTGTGGGACGCGCGCAGGACCGATGAGCTGCGCATCCGGTCCGGGGCCGGTGGGCCACCCGCCGACCACCGTCCTGCGCCGAAGGCGGACGTACTGGACATGGTCCCGCAGGGACGTAGCTGTGCCGTCGACCGGTGGGCGGCGGAGGCGGGGATCCTGCTCCATGCCGAGCGCCGACCCATCGGTCCCGTGGCCGTACGTTTCGGGGCCCGGCACCGGCTGCGCCTGGACCTGGTCGCGGACGGGGACGGCCCCGGCCGCCGGCCCTGCGGATCGCGGCTGTGACCACGGACGGCGGCGCCGGCACGCTGCCGGTGCTGCCCGACGCGGCGGCCTGGACGCTGCCCGACCTTGAGCTGATCCGCACCGGATCGATCGAGGCCGGCCGGCTGCACCCGCTGGTCGCATCGGCGCTCGTACCCGATCATGCGCCGACCGGCCCGTCACCGGCTCCGGACCGGGCAGGACAGCCGCGCCCGGTGGAATGCCGGGGCGCCCGGCACCGAATCGGCCTGGTCGACGGGTGCTGGCCCCGCTGGACCACGACCCGGCCGAGATCCGCCGGGAGGAACTGCTGGTCGCGCTGACCGGTACTCCACTTCCTGCCTGCAGGCCATCGACGAGGCGCACCGCCATCCGGACTGCCTCTCCGGCGTACGCGAACGCCTGGACCACGGAGACATCGCCGGGGCACTGGCCGTCGTCGAAGGCCTGCTCGGTCCCGGCGCCGTGCTGCGCAGCGGCGCCCTGCGGGACGAGCTGGAAGCGGCTGCGCAGCGGCGGATCGACTACGGGCTTTTCAGGGCCGACCTGACCGGTCCCGGGCCGCTCCACTTCCGATCGGACCGCCGCCGCGCCAATGACCACCGCTCGCACCCGCGCCACGCGGTCTTCCACTGACCCGGGGACTCCTCCCCGCCTCCACTCGCCCCACCACGAACCCAATAGGTGATCAGACATGCCCACATGCACCCCGCTCGCCCCGATCAGTACCCCCTACGCCTCCCAGCTCGACGTCGCCGGGGAGCTGACCGCCCTGCTGCGCGACACCACCACCGAACCGCGCCCCGACACCCAACTGGAGGCTCTGACGCTGGCCGTGGCCGCCGATCTGCCCGTACTCCTGTGGGGTGAGCCGGGGATCGGCAAGACCGCGGCCCTGACACAGCTCGCCGCGTCCCTGGACCTTCCGCTGACCACAGTCATCGCCAGCGTGCACGAGCCGTCCGACTTCTCGGGCCTGCCCATCGTCGGAGACGATCCCGCCGAGCAGGGTGTCCCGATGGCCCCGCCGGACTGGGCGGTGCGGCTGGTACGGGCCGGCCGGGGCCTGTTGTTCCTGGACGAGCTGTCCACCGCGCCCCGGCCGTTCAGGCCGCCCTGCTCCGGCTCGTACTCGAACGGCGGATCGGCGCCCTGCAACTGCCGCCCGGGTACGGATCGTGGCTGCCGCCAACCCGCGGTCGTCGGCGGCCGACGGCTGGGAGCTGAGCCCGCCGCTGGCCAACCGGTTCGTACACCTTCAGTGGACCCACGACCACGAGGTCGTCGTACGCGGCCTCGGCGGGACATGGCCCCGGGCAACGCTGCCCCGGCTCGACCCCGGAAGCTGCCGGAGGCCGTGGACTTCGCCCGCCGTGCGGTGTGCGGGCTCTCTCCGCCCGCCCCGCACTCGTGCACCGGCTGCCCAGCAACGAGACGCGCCGGGCGGCCCCTGGCCGTCACCCCGGAGCTGGGACATGACCCTGAGCCTGATCGCCTTCGCGACCGCGTCCGGATCCTCCCGGGAAGTGCTTTCCATGCTGGTCAGGGGCACGGTGGGAGACGGTCCTGGGCTGGAACTGCTGGCGAGCCTGGACCGGATGGACCTCCCGGACCCCGAGCTGCTCTCGCCGATCCGGCGGCAGCCGCCCTGCCCGAACGAGGAGACCTGCGCCAGGCCGTACTCGACGGTGTGGTGGCGGCGGTCCGCAATCGCCCGGACAAGTCCCGCTGGGACGCGGCGTGGGCGCTCCTGGTCCGGGCGCTGGAGACCGGCGCCCCGGACCTGGTGGTCGTCCCCGCGACGACTCTCGCCACGCTGCGCCAGGAGGACTGGGACGTTCCGGCGTCGATCGAACAGCTCGCCGGAGCGGTCTCCCTGTCCCGGCGGGCTGACCAGGCAGCGGCCCGGACCGCGCTCGCCGCGAAGGGCCGCCGGTGACCCCGGGCGCACCGGGGCACTGGACCTCGACAAGCTCTTCGCCGCCCGGCTGCACGCCGCCCGGTCCGCCCCTACCTGGCGACGGCGTTGTTCGCCCTGCACACCGTGGAGTCACGGCGGGTACCGACGATGGCCGTCGACCGGCACTGGAGGTGCTACGTCTCCCCGGTTTCGTGGCGCGAACCCCGGTGGAGGAGCTGGCCGGCGTATGGGTGCACGAGGTGTCGCACCTGCTGCGCGACCATCACGGGCGCGGTGACCGGGTCGCACGGGAGCGCGGACTGACCGGCCCCGGGGAGCGGCTGCGGATGAACATCGCCGCCGACTGCGAGATCAACGACGATGTGTTCGGTGACGGGCTGCTCCGGCCGGAAGGTGCTGTCCATCCGGGATCCCTGGGGCTTTCCCGGGGAGCTCATGGAGGACTACCTGCGCCAGTTCCGGCTGGGTCCGCGTACGCAGGACCTGGCCTGGCTGGACTGCGGCAGTGGCGCCGACGGACTGGACCGGGAGTGGGACCTGGGGCCGGACGGCGCGCACGGCCTCAGCGCGCAGGAACGGGACGCCGTTCGGTTCCGGGTGGCTCAGGGCATCACCGGCCGTCCGGGGACGCTTCGAAGGGTGGCAGCGGTGGGCGGAGGAGGCCTTTCACCCACCGCAGCCGTGGCGGGAGTTGCTCGGCGCGGCGATCCGTTCGGCGGCCTCGGGCTCGGGTGCGGGCGACGACTACAGCTACGGCCGCCCGTCACGGCGCTCGGCCGGGATGCCCGGCGTCGTTCTGCCGAGCCTGCGGCGCAGGCCGCCGAGGGTGTCGGTGGTCATCGACACGTCCGGATCGGTGAGTGACACCGAACTGGGCAGCGCGCTGCTGGAGGTTGCCGCGATCTCCCGAGCCGTGGGCGGCCGTCGCGATCTGGTCAGCGTCCTGTCGTGCGACGCGGCCGCCGGGGTCGTACACCCGCTGTGCCGTGCCGAGGGAATCCCGCTGGTGGGCGGTGGCGGTACGGATCTGCGCGCGGGCTTCGTCAAGGCGCTGCGAGCGCGGCCCCGGCCCGATGTCGTCGTTGCCCTGACCGACGGCCAGACACCGTGGCCGAGCACCCAGCCGTCGTGCCGGACGGTGGTGGGCCTGTTCGCCCGGCAGGACACACCCTCGTCGTGGGACGAGGACGATCCCGACTACATCCCGGACGCGCCGCCCGAGTGGGCGCGAGCGGTTGTCATCGGTTCGGCTTCCGGCGGCCGGTGAGCCCGCACCATGGCGGGACACAGACGCCACGACACAGTCGTCGCCGCCGTCGACATGCAACTGATACCCCTTACCCGGCAGGGGCTCGCTCTCGCATGCTGAGAGCAGCCCTCACCAGCGATCAGACCGGGTCCGCGTCAGCCGGCGAAGGCGTCGCGTGTGGACGCAGGACCATGAGCGAGCCTTCCAAGGTCGCCACCATGGCGAAGGGGAACCGGTCGAGCTCAAGACAGAGTGCGACGTCATCGGGGTGGGATCCTTGACGCACGCCCTCCGCCAGCTCGGCGGCGGCGCGCGACTCGGCAGCCCGGCGGAGGTACTCAGCAGCATCCGTCCCGGCCTCGGTGGCCCTCCGGGCGATGTACTGAGCACACGCCAGATCTTCTTCGGCCTGCCCGTCCTCGCCGGTGACCACGAACGTGACACTGTCGCTGTTGCGCGTCCGCAGGAGCTGAGCCGTTGCCTCCGCCACCACGAAGCCGGCGCACAGCACCAGCGAGGCCTCCTTGACCGCAAGGGCGCCAACCGTCCCTGCCGTGGTCTTCTGCACAACGGTCCGTCCGCCGAGGTCGACAGACCGCAGCAGGCCCGGCGAGTTGACGGCGTCGAACCCGGGCGTGGACGGACCGTCCTGAGCGCCACCCAGTCCGGATGGCGGGCTTTGAGCGCCAGGGCCTCGTCCAGCGACTCAGCAAGAACGATCTTTTCCGCGCCCTTGGCAAAGGCCCAGGCAGCCACGGTGAAAGCACGCATGACGTCGACCACGACCGCCACGGACGGGGCTTCGGCCAGATCAGCGATGCCAAGGAAACGAGTGTCCATCCGACCATGATCGCGCATGCCCGACCCGAAGATCCGGTGAGTGCTACGAGTCACATCGACGGCCCCGAGTTCAACGCCTGCCCTGAACTGAGTTGCTGCCACGGACACTTGAACCCCAGCACACCTGACAGGGCTGCATCCGGGCAACATCGGCATCCGGCTCGCTGTGCGCAAGGTGGCTCCACCACCACCCCGCACCGGGGCCTGCCACCACCCCGCTGCGGGGCGGATCCCATTCCTGGAGCCGTGTCCGGCCCATAGCGTCGAGGCATGACGAAGGACTACGAAGCAGATCGTGAGAGCGGCAATCGGCGCGTGGACACCGTTCGCCGGGGACTGCTGCGGGGCTCGGCCTCGCAGCGGGCGGGATTGCTCTCGGCGCCGGTGCGGGGCGGCCCCATCGGCTGCCGCGGCGGTGCGGGGCAGCATTCGCGCCAGGACCGGGCCTTGTACGTATGTGCTGGTGCACGGGACGCACAGTGCGGGGCGTACTGGCTGCCCGTGGCGCAGGAGCTGACCCTGCGGGGCTACCGCGTCGTCGCGGTGGATCTGCCGCTGCACGGATCGCAGGCATTCGTGCCGGAGTCCTACCAACAGCAGGATCTGGCGGGCATGGCCACCGAGCCCTCGCCCGTCGCGGCACTGAGCCTGGACAGCTACGAGAGGCATGTCACCCGCGTGGTGCGCCACGCCGCGGCGAACGGCCCGGTTGTCCTGGTCGGCCACAGCCTGGGCGGCGCCACGGTCAGCCGGGTGAGCAACGCAGTACCCGAACTGCTCGCCCACATCTGCTACATGGCTGCCTTCTGCCCCAGCCCTGCGCTACCGACCCCGACGCCTGCACCGCTGCGCCCGAGAACGCGGACGCGCTCATCCCCTTCGGCCAGATCATCGGAGACCCGGAGCAGCTCGGTGTGATGCGGCTCAATCCCCGTACCAGCAATGCGCAAGACCTCGACGCGCTCCGCGAGATGATGTGCGCGCACTATCCGGACAACGTGTTCCGCCAGCGGCTCGGCAGTATGCAGACGGATGAGTCGACCACGGCGTACGCGGGACGGGCCGTGGGCGTACCGGAGACCTGGGGCCGGCTGTCCCGCACGTATCTGCGCTTCGGCAGGGACCGGACGATCGCAACGAAGCTCCAGGACCGGATGATCGCGGAGGCCGATGCCCGCACCCCGGCAACCCTTTCACCGTCCATGACTTTCCCACCGCGCCGCACATCGGCCCGCTGGACCAGGGCTCCGTGGCGGAAGCACTGGCCGGGCTCGCTCCCTGACACAACGCCACCGGGCCGGCAGCAGCTCGCTTCCCCACGAACTGCCGCCGGCTCGGCCTCGCCGAGTACGGCACCCAGCTTCCACTCAGTTGCCAGATCCATACGCTCCTCCCTCCTGTCACTCCTCCCTTCCTGCCACTCCGCCTAGACGCGGACGCCCGTTCATCTGCTGTACGGCAGCGCTATGAGCTGGGTCACAGGGGAAGTTGCGCGGTCACCGGTACAAGTGCACCGCGACGGCACGTTATGTGAGGGTGAGGCCCATGAAGCCTCGCACCGCCTTGCCGGCTCTCGTCGCCTGCGTCATATGTTCCGCGCTCGCCCCGCTCACCGGCTGCGGCAGCGGTACGACCGGCCAGGAACCATCCCCGCCGAAGGACCGGACCTCGGCCGGCCAAGTGCCCAGCCCGCCCGTCGAAAGCCGGGCACCTACCCGGAAAGGGGTCGAAGGACCCCGACGACATCAACGGCGACGGCCATCGCGACCTCCTGGTGCCCCTGTCCTCGGCGACGCCCCAGACGACCCCGTACGAAGCGGGTCGCCGTGGTCTACGGATCGGCCGAGGGATCACCCCATCGACGCGGACGGTCTACGGACGCCAGGACCTGGGCCTGCCAGAACCGGCGCAGGATCCACCCGCGGGCGACAGTGTCACCGCCGGCTCGCTGACAACCGCGGATCTGGACAGTGACGGATTCCCGGACTTCGTCACATCCGTCGGCTCGGGCCCGTACGCCAGCGAGGGACACATCTCGGCCGTTCCCACCGTTCCGTACGTGACCTGGGGCGGCCCCGAGGGACCTGACGCGGGCGCCGGAGCGAGGCCGGTGCGGCTGCCACAGAGCACGGCGAAGCTGGGCGTGGACTCGGTGGTGCGCGGCGACTTCGACGGCGACGGACACCACGACCTCGCGGCTCTCGCGCAGAACCAGTCGTCCCTGGTGCTGTTGTACGGCCCGTTCACCCGCGCCGGTGCACCGGCGCGCAGCGACACCGCGCTGCCCTGGTCGAGCGGCTCGCTCGTCGCTGACGACATCGACCCCTCCGGCAAGCCCCGGGCCACTTCCTGCTGCTGCATGCCGTCAACGACGGCGACCAGTCCGGCAACACCTTCCACCCGGCCCGCCGCGGCTCCGGACCCGCAACGAGCGGCAGGCAGTTGCGGGACGGAAACGGCCACGCGTTCGGCGACTTCGACGGCGACGGGCAGCGTGATGTGGCCATAGGGGACGACGGCAGCCGCAACAACGAGCCCGGTGAGGGGACGGAGGAACCCGAAGTCGACGGATCACTCGCCGTGTACCCGGCAGCGGCGCCGCACCGGTCACATCCCGGCTGCCGGCGAGGCCCGAGGGCGCGTACGCACTCATCGGATCCGGCGGATACGTCGGTGCCGACCCGGACGGCGACGGCCGCGACGGCATCCTTCTCCTCACGCACGAGGGCGTCATCCTCATCGACGGCGAGAAGCGGACCGCTGTCCTGCGCGAAGGGCCCGCGAAGACGAACGGCAGGAAGACGCCTGCGGACCAGCTGCACGCCCAGCCCGCCGGGGCCGCCGACTTCGACGGTGACGGCAAGGACGAGCTGATCCTCGGCTGGTCCCCGAACCCCTTGTTCGGCCTCAACGGCGAGAACGCCACGCACTGGTGGATCACCGACGGCACGACCTCCCGCGACCGGACGTCCTTCGTCACACCCGGGTTCGCTCCGCAGTCCCGTTGATTCCGGCACCCTCCTGACTGCTGGTCACGAGGCGAGTTCTGTTGGTTGTGACGACGGCTGCAGGGGGACCCCGAGCGGGAAACCTGGGCTGGCCGTATGGCATGCGCGCCCGCGCATCCTTACGGTCGTCTCATGCCGACCACTCGCAGAGGCGCCCTCCAGTCAGTGACGGCCTGCGCTGTCGCGCTGCTCGCTGTACTTGTCCCCGCCAATGCCGCGGAAGCCGGAGCAGCGGCCCCGGCGCCGGTCCCGCTTCGCTGCAACGAGATGCCGACGCGTTGCGCGACGCCGGGGTCACCGGGGTATCGGCCCGGCTCGAGACGCTCCGCGCAGTCAGCACCGTCCGCAGCGGAGTCGGTGATCTGCGCACCGGGCAGCCCGTGCCCCGGGACGCGTACGTGAGAATCGGCAGCACCACCAAGACGTTTGTCGCGACAGTGCTGCTCCAGCTCGCCGATGAGAAGAAGCTGTCCCTCGACGACACAGTGGAGCGGTGGTTGCCGGGCGTTGTCCGCGGGCAGGGCAACGACGGCCGCCGGATCACACTGCGCCAGCTCCTCCAGCACACCAGCGGGCTGCCCGACTACACCGGCGATGTGGTCCCTGATCCCACCGCCGCCGGCTATCGCCAGAACCGCTGGACCACCTATACCTCGGAGCAGCGCGTCGCCTTCGCCATGCGACACCGGCCCTCTTCGAGGCCGGGTCCGGCTGGAAGTACTCCAACACCAACTACATCCTCGCGGGCATGGCGATCGAGTCGGTCACCGGTCGCTCCTGGGAGCAGGAGGTCCGAGCCAGAATCCTGCGTCCACTGCGGCTCGATCACACCATCGTTCCCGGCAACGATCCACTGCTGCCGCGTCCGCACGCGCACAACTACCAGCAGTTCGAGCCCGATGGCCCGATGACCGATACCACCATCGCCTACCTCCCTTCGACGGGGATGCCGACGGCGCGATGATCAGCACGGCATCGGACACCAACAGGTTCTTCACCGCACTACTGCGGGAGAACCTGCTTTCCCCGCCCAACTCGCCGAGATGCAGCGGACCGTCCCTGTGCCTGAGGATCACGGCGACCCGCCGGGCAGCCGCTACGGCCTCGGCCTCAAATGGATCCCGATGTCCTGCGGCGGCGGGTACTGGGGCACAGCGGCAGCGGATTCGGCTACGTGGTGTCGCCGGCCGTCACCGCGGCCGGACAGCCGTCCGCCGCCGTCACCGTTACCGCACACAGTCGCCCCGGTGACCCCGATACGGCCGGCCGCCAGCTCCAGGGCGTCACCGACCTGATCGACCACGCGCTGTGCGCAGAGCCGAGCCGCTGAGAGCTGCGGCACCCGGCCCCGTCGGACAGCCGCACTGCCGGTGCCTCTTCCAATGCCCGCCCCGGCCTGCTTTCCCGGGCAGGCTCAAACCGCGCCCATCGAGGTTGCCACCTCGGCCCAGACTGTCTTGGTACAGGCGTCGCGGACTCTGCAGCCCCATCGGTTCGTGCAGGCATCGACGAGGAGGAGGCCGCGGCCCGTAGTGGCATCGGCGGGAGTGGGCGCCGAGTTGGGCAGGAGGCGTTCGGGGCGAGTGTCCGTGACCTCGATTCGGACGGCATGGGGCAGGAGGAGCAGCTCCAGGCGGAAGTCGCGGCCGGGCATGCGGCCGTGGGTGATCGCGTTGGAGGCCAGTTCCGACGTGACCAGAGCGACGGTCCGGGCTGTTTCGCAGTCGTACGGAATCCCCAGACGGCGAGCTGCTGTTCGGCCAGCCGCCGCGCGAGGCGGGCGCCACGGGGCGTGCTGCTGAGTCTGATGGCCAACTCCGCTGGTTCAGAGCCGGGTTCAGGTGCGGGTTCGGCGGCGGCGACGGTTCTCGGTGTCATGCGGCAACCGTGCCGTCGCACCCTCACGTGGACCAGGGCATTACGCCGTACCTCTGTGCCCGGTACGGCCGTTGTACGGATCGGCGCGTCCGTTGTCCGGCGTGTGGCCGCCGCGCCCGGATGTGTCAGTAGCGGCTGCCATGCTGCGGCCATGACCGACAGCGGGACCGCCGCCGACTACGGGTGACTCGAGGAGGCAGTACGCGCACCTCATTGAGGCCTACTGCGTCTCGCTCGTCCAGGGCTTTCCCCGGATGCGCTGCTCAAGGCGCTGGGAGCCGAGCCCGGCGAGCGGATGACGGGCATGGCGGGGCTGAGCGGGCCCGCGTACGACGAGTGGCAGTCGGACGAGTGCTCCGTCATAGCGTTATTGGTTGCCGTGGTGGGCGTGGTCGGCACTCTGCCGGCCCCGATCACCACCGCGTGGGTGAGCTCACGCCAGCGCCGCCAGGAGTTCGAGCTCCAGCAACGCTCCGACCGGACGATGCGACACATCGACGACGCCCAGGCGAACCTGGAACGCCGACGCGACACCTACGTCGCACTGAACTCCGGTGCCCGACGGTATCGGTTCCAGATGATGGAGGACCTCTACGCCCTGCGTTCCGGGGCGGACAAGGACCCCGCGACTGAGGTGGCCCGCGTCGAGTTTCAGGACACCTACGCCCAGGCGCAGATGCTCGTCCCCGACAACGTCCTGCAGTCCTGTCAAGCGGTCCGTGTAGCACTCGCAGAGGCCAGAAGCTGATGGAGTCGCTGGCCGAGGACGACGTGCACGATCAGCAGGAGTGGCAGGAGGCCCACAGCTTCTTGATCCAGATGTGGGAAGCGATCACGGCGATGCAGCTCACCATGCGACAGGACCTCGGCATTTCGGCACCGCAACATCCGTGAGATCCCGCGTCGGAGCCCCGCGCGCCCAGTTGGGAACATGGAGCTATATGGCGAAGCGGCTGACGGCACCGGTGAAGGTACGACCTGGCGCCGGGCGGGCCGACACCTGACAAACATCATCTCTTCCTGTGCACAAGGTCGTTCCCAGGGAGGATGGATGGCCGGTGCGACGCGCAGAGGATGGGGAGCTCTGCCACGCACACCTGACGAGACGGGATTTGCCCATGCGTAGCACCCGACCGCACTCTCACCCCGACCGCCGGAGAGCGCGCCGGGCCGCCGTGGCATCAGCGGCCCTGCTGTCGCTCGTGGTCGGTGCGCTTCCGGCCGGGGCCACCGCCCCGCAGTCAGCCTCCGCCCCGCATCTGCCGCATCGACCATGTCCGGCCTCGACCCGAAAGCGCTGCGCGCCTCCCTTGAGACGTTCCACCAGGCGGGGATGTACGGGGCCTATTCATCGGTCAGGGACGGCGCCGAGCAGTGGCGCGGAGCGGCAGGCGTCGCCGACATCGACACCGGACGGCCGATGCGCCCGGACTACGAGCACCGTATCGGCAGTATCACCAAGACCTTCACCTCGGTGGCCGTCCTCCAGCAGGTGGCCAAGGGCCGAATAGACCTCGACGCGCCGATCGGCGACTACCTTCCGGAGCTGGTGCCGGGCGAGCGGGGCCGGAAGGTGACGGTGCGGATGCTGCTCAACCACACGAGCGGCATCGCGGACTACATACCGCCCGCCTTCCCAAGCTGGTGACGGACCCGGGCAGGCCCTGGATGAAGGCCGGTTCCGCAAGCTGGTCCCCGAGGAGCTGGTCCGACTCGGCCTGGCGGCCGAGCCGCCGGCGCCGCGTGGCACGCACTCGTACGCGAACACCAACTACGTCATCGCCGGTCTGCTGTTGCAGAAGGTCACGGGCCAGGATCCGGAGTCGTACATCACCAGAAACGTCATACGCAAGGCCGGACTGCGGCATACGTACTTCCCGCGCTCCGCCCGCATATCAGGGCCACACGCCAAGATGTACGAGTCCTTCTACGGAACCATCGAACCGGCGCGCGACTACAGCGTCTACGACATGTCCTGGGCCGGGACGGCCGGTGCGATGGTCTCCACGATGAACGACCTCAACGACTTCTACCGCCGGCTCCTGGGCGGGAAGCTGCTCGGCGCGGCGGAGCTGCGGGAGATGAAGACGACGGTCCCCGCCCACGAGCCGGCTCCGGGGCAGGAGGTGGCGATGCGTTACGGCCTCGGCCTGTACACGCTCAAGATGCCCAGCGGCGACTGGTACTGGGGCCACGACGGTGGCGTGTTCGGAGCCGGGACCTGGGCGCTGTCCACGAGGGACGGGCGCCGCCAGGCCGCGATCGGCTACAACCTGATGAAGTACGAGCGGTTCGGCGATGACGGCAAGCCGTTGCCGGACCCGATCGGCGCCGCACTGTTCGGATACATGGACGGAGCGCTGAGCGGCGCCCCCGCCGAGCGGGCCCACGCCACATCGCCTGTGCCTCAACGTCTGCTCGCCCCCGAGCAACTGCGGTGAAGACGTCCTCCCGGCACGGAAGCTCGGTTGAACGGCCCTTTCAAAGGCACCTCGTCACTGCCTCATGCGGCTCCGCTCCCATCGCGAGCTGTGCTCCAGCCGCCCTGAGACACCCCGAGTGCCCCAGGCCCTACCGACCTGGTTCGTGACGCACGACGCCGGGCCGGCTCGCCGCTGGGCCCAGACGCTCCCGACCGGCCAGCGGCTGTCAGAGGGCTCTGGTTGTACGGGTGGTTGTACGGGCCCGGGGCCGTGACGCGGAATGGCCCCTGCTGTTGAACCATGTCCAGTCGCAGTGGGGTGATGGGAAGGGCGTGAGGGCAGTGGGGCAGACGCGGGACGGACGCGCGACAAAGGTGAAGGCCGAGGAGGACAGGGAGCTGCCGGGGTGTGGGTGGCCTACGGCACGCTCCTCCAGCACCTGCGCAAGCGGGCCGGGTTGAACCAGCAGGCGCTGGGAGAGGCCATCGGGTACTCGCTGGAGCAGGTCGCCTCGGTCGAGCAGGGACGGCGGGCTGCGAAGGAGACCTTCACGGTCGCGGCGGAGCGGGTGCTGGCGGCGGGCGGCGTCCTGGATGTTCTCCAGGGCGAGGTGGACCGGGCGAAGCTGCCTCGTTTCTTCCGCAGCTTCGCGCTCATCGAGGCAGATGTGCTGAGCCGCTTCTCTTACGACCCGCTGCTGGTGCCGGGGCTGTTGCAGACGGAGGCATACGCACGGGCGGTGTTCGCCGGTCACTGTCCGCCGTTCAGCGAGGAGACCATCGACCAGCACACCGAGGCGCGGCTGGGGCGCCAGAGGCTGTTGACGCGGGACCCGTTGGCCGAGCTGTCGTTCATCATCGGGGAGGAGGCGTTGCGCGACCCTGTGGGCGGTGTCGAGGTGACTCGGGGCCAGTGGGAACACCTGCTGGAGGTAAGTAAGTTGCGCAATGTGGAAGTGCAGGTGATGCCTGCCCTGCAGGGCTTCCACCCTGGTAAGAACGGCCCCTTCGTCACCGTGCAGACGAAAGCGCACCAACACCTCGGGTACTTCGAGTCGCAGGGCGTCGGATGCACCGTGAGCGATCCGGCGGACGTCAGCTCCTTCGGATTGCGATGTGGCAAGCTGCGATCGCAGGCGCTGAACGTCTTGGAGTCTGCACGGCTCATCGAACGGCTGGTGGGAGAGACATGAGCATGGAGCAGGAAATCGGGAACGTGAACGAGCTGGCCTGGTTCAAGAGCAGTTACAGCGGATCGGACGGCGGTGACTGCGTGGAGGTGGCCGCCGGCAACGGCGCTGTATACGTACGGGACTCGAAGATCACGGATGGCGGCCCGGTGCTGCGGGCAGGCCGTGGCGAGTGGGCGGCGTTCGTCTCGCTCACGCGGGGTAGCGCCGACAGGGGCTTCCTGAACAGCGTTGACGGGCCCGCTCGCCTCACGTGGGGTGAGGAGCGGGCCCGTCGCTTACGCGTGCGGAGCCCTGCGTCAGCCGATCTCGGCGCCGAAGGCGGACAGCGCCTCCGGAACCGGCTGGAAGAAGGTCTCGCCGCCCGAGGAGCAGTCGCCGCTGCCGCCCGAGGTCAGACCGATCGCGGTGTCGCCCGAGAAGAGCGAGCCGCCGCTGTCGCCCGGCTCGGCGCAGACGGTCGTCTGGATGAGCCCGTTGACGATGTCGCCGCTGCCGTAGTTGACCGTGGCGTCCAGGGCGGTGACCTCACCGTCGTGGACCTGGGTGGTGGAGCCGCTGCGGCTCACCGACATGCCGACGGTGGCCTCGCCGGCCTTGGTGATCGCCTGGGTGGAGCCGTCGTAGAGGTCGACCTCGCTCGGGTGCTCCACATCGGAGGTGTACTTGACCAGGCCGTAGTCGTTGTCCGGGAAGCTGGATCCCTCGTTGGCGCCGATCTCCGCGCCGCCCTGCGTGTCGGACCAGCTGGTGATCGACTCGGTGCAGTGGCCTGCGGTGAGGAAGTACGGCTCGCCGCCCTTGACCACGTTGAAGCCGAGCGAGCAGCGTCCGGTGCCGCCCCAGATGGCGTCGCCGCCTGCGATGAGGGGCTTGAACTCCCCTGCCGACTTGTTGAGTTCGGCCTTGTCGCCGAGCCCTTCGACGACCTTGCTGAGCTTGTCCCAGGCAGCGCCGTCGACCGTACGGTCGGCGGTGACGATCATCTTGTTGCTCACCGGGTCGACGGCCCAGGATGTGCCGGGGATGGTGGCCTTGTCGGTGAGGGTCTGCCGGGCCGACTTCAGCTCGGCGGTCGAGTGCTCGACGACCTTGGCCTTGCCACCCGACTGGCGCACCTGCTCGGCCGCCGCCTCGTCCAGTACGTTCACGACGAGGTTCTTGGAGTCGGCGTCGTAGTACGTGCCGGCCGCGTCACCGCCCAGGCTCTTGTCCAGGGTGGTGGCGAGAGTTCCGGCCGCGTCCGCAGTCAGGGTCTTGGCGGTGAACTGGGGTACTTCATCACTGGCGTTCGCAGTCTGGAAGGTCACTCCTGCTGCGACCAGGGCGACGACAGCGGATCCCGCCATGGCCACGCGCTTCCTGGATATGCGTCGGTGCTTCAACTTGGAACCTCCTGTGGGGCCGCGCTCGGACAAGTGGGGTGCCCGGACACGGAGGATGGAGCCGCCCACTATTCCGACGCGACCGGTAGCACACAAGGCCGACTTCAGGACGCACACACGACAGTGACGCTTCACCCCGTCCCGTTCACATGCTGGGCATCCACCCACCTCGGTTCCGTCTGCGAACACCTGGTGCAATCGGATATCGGCAGCGGGTGAGGACTAGTCCTGTCCTGTAATCGCCCCTGAAGATCCGGATGGCGCGGCCGTGGGTCCGAATGCCGACCAGGGGCGCGAGGAAATTCCCGGAGATGATCCGGGCTCCCCTGTCAAGGAGTCCCGGTTGTGGCTCCGATAGGTCATCATCGAACAGGCGCCACACGCCGGGCACTTGCGCCCGGTCCGGGCGGGTGACCGAGCGGAGGAGGCGGGGTGCACAGTCGGGTGCGTACGGCGGATGGCCGGCATCTGATGGTGGAGTGCCAGGGAGATCCACAGGGCAGACCGGTGTTCCTCCTGCACGGCATGCCGGGCAGCCGGCTGGGTCCCGCGCCACGCGGAATGGTCCTCTACCAGCGGAACATGCAACTGATCGCCTATGACCGCCCGGGGTACGGCGGCTCCGACCGGCTGCCGGGACGCCGGGTGGTGGATGTCGTCGAGGACGTACGGGCCATCGCCGACTCGCTCGGCCTGGACCGCTTCGCCGTGGTCGGCCGCTCGGGCGGCGCACCGCACGCCTTGGCCTGCGCCGCACTGATGCCCGAACGGGTCACCCGTACCGCCGCTCTGGTGGGGCTGGCCCCTGGGACGCCGAGGGCCTGGACTGGTTCGACGGCATGGCCGCGTCGAATGTGCTCGCGTACTCCACCGCGGCCACCGATCCGGACGGGCTCGCGGAGTCCTTCATCAGCCGTTCGGCGGAGATCAGACAGGACCCCGTACGGCTCCTCGACGACCTTCGCCTGGAGCTGACGGACTCCGACCGGGTAGTGGTCAACGACATCGGAATCCGCACCATGCTGCTGGCGAACTACCGGGAGGGGCTGCGCACTTCGGCGTACGGGTGGATCGACGACGCACTCGCGTTCAGCCGTCCCTGGGGCTTCGACCCGGCTGACATCACCGGTCCCGTGATGTTGTGGCACGGCGAGAAGGACGTCTTCTCACCGGTCGGCCATTCACGGTGGCTGGCCGGACAGATCCCGGCGCCACGGCCGTGCTGGAACCGGCGGCTGCACACTTCGACGCGCTGTCGGTGCTTCCCGGGTGCTCAACTGGCTGCTGGACACAAGGGACAACGCCGGCCGGCTCCGCTGACTTCTGCGGGGCCCGGCCGATTCGTCACGGCACCGCCGGGCCCCGCAGGATCACACCGACATCGGTTCCAGCAAGCTGTTCCAGATAGGTGCCGATGGGAGTGGCGGTCTCCGCGATCCGGGCGGCGGCCTGTTCGACGGCCAGCGGCAGGTCACCGAGAGCGGTGGCCACATGGGCGGCGTCCTCGTCGCTCAGCCCCGGGCGCGGCGCTGCAGGTGCTCGATCGACTCCTCCCGCAGGAAGACGTCGACGGGCAGCGAGTCGCCGTGCTGGGACCAGGTCTGGTTCCTGGAGGTGATCAGGATGTGGCCCGATCCGCCCTGCGGGAAGTACCGCCTGAGCTGCTCGGGATCATCCGCGTTGTCGAAGACCAGCAGCCAGCGGTCGGACGGCACACCGCGCCGCAGCATGTCGACGGCCTCCTGCGAGGCCGCGGCCAAGTCGTCACCGCCCTGGGCTCCGAGCCTGACCGCCAGCTCGGCGAGTCCGGCCACCACGTCGTCGGTCTGCTCGGACGATATCCACCACACCAGGTCGTAGTCGGCCATGAAACGGTATACGTATTCGAGAGCCACCTGGGTCTTGCCGACCCCGCCGAGCCCGTACAGCGTCTGCGGCTGCGGCAGCACGACGGCCATCCCACCGCCCAGTTGGTCGCGCATCCGCTCCAGGACCAGCGAGCGGCCCGTGAAGCCGGAGTTGCGGGCGGGGCGTTCCAGATCCTGGGCACGGTGCCGGGGAACCGGGGCCCCGGTGACGCCCCGTCGACAAGCTGCACGGGCCGGTCCAGCGCACGCATGAGGGCGGTGGTGGCGTGCACCTCGTCCAGCCGGAACAGGTCGACTGGGTTTCGGTCGATGTACGGCGCGGAGAGGCGCACGTCCCCGACCCTGAGCGAGAGCAACTGCCGCCTGCCGCCACCCGGGTCCTCGGCGACCGCCCTGTCCCACACGCCGACCGCACGCGGCGACTTGAGGTAGGCGCTGGAGAGCAGCACCACGGTCCTGACTGCCGCCTCGGCCGCGGCGTCCGCCGGCTCCGGTGTGTCCCGCTCGGCCGAGACATCGCGCGGGACGACCCGGAATCCGGCCCGGGTGAGGGCCGATTCGACCCAGTCGGCCCACATGCGGTTCTCCGCCACGTAGCTGAGGAAGAGATCGGCGGGCAGCGCGGGCCTGCGCCGGGTGAAGGCGTCCCGGATGCGCAGCCGAATCTCCTCGCCCACCGGGGGCATCGAGGTGATCTCTTGCTCGGTGATGACCGCGGTGAGCCGTTCGAAGGCGGACAGTAGCGAGTTGCTGAGCCCTGCCTCGTCACCGAAGGTGGCCAGGGTCTCCTCGTAGGCGTAGTAGGGGCGGTACGGAATCTCCACCGTGCCCCAGTAGGCGGTGAGTTCGTCACCGGAGAGGTTGCGCGGCAGCCGGTCGAACTTCAGCCGTGCCAGCGCCCGCCCGGCATCCGCCTTCTCCTTCTCCCCTCGTCGATCCGCATCGGGACGGGAAGGACGACGATGGGGCGGCCGGTGAGCGCTCCGCGATCTGACGGGCCACGGAGGCTGCGCCGTCGATGGACTGGTCGCTGAGGGTGAAGCAGTCGACGAGCATGTCCGGGAGATGGACGGTGCAGATGTCCGCGATGTCGCTGAGGCCGGTACGGCTGTCGATGAGGACGTAGTCGTAGTTGGCCTTCATGTCGTCGCGCAGGGCGTCGAAGAAGTGTCCACCGCCGAGCCGGTCGTAGAAGTTGTCCCAGTCGAAGGTGGAGACGGTCGCGGAGTATTCGCGGTTCTGGCGGCCGGCGGAGACGAAGTCGAGAGTGCCGCCCTGCGGGAACTCCCACCCGAGCGCCTCCGGGTTGAGCGAGACCGCGTGCGGCTGAATGCGGGCGTAGTCGCGGTACCAGTCGTCGGCGCGCTGGGCGGGATTGGTCGCGGCCCAGGCGTACTCGGTGATCAGATCGATCACGCCGGTGGTGGCACCCAGCGTCGACGGGTCGAGGAAGGGTGGAAGAACTGGTGCAGCCCGGGGCTTCCAGGTCCCAGTCTACCGCCAGCACCCGCTTGCCGTTGGCTGCGAGGACCCAGGCGGTGTTGGCCAGGGCCATGGTGCGCCCGGTACCACCGGTGTACGCGTAGAAAGTGACGATGCGCCCGCCACGGTCAGCTGTCATGCGCCCTCCTCATCCGTGCGCCACGCAGGGCAAGCGGTTGCGGATGAAGTATCAGTCGATGGGGGCGTTGATGGGGGTCCTCGCGCCCTTCAAACAGTCCAGCACCCTCTCGTGGCTGTCGCCAACGACATCGGTCACTCGTACTCGTACATAGAGCGCCCCGACGCCTCGCACAAATCTCTTCGAGAAGGCACCGACCAGCACCGACTCATGGCTTGAAGTGCCCACCAGCGGAAACCCCTACCGAAGACCATCATTTGAAAGTCCTCCGCGACGGCATACCCGGCCGCTGTCAGCCGGGCCGACGCTTCAGTGGCATCGACCCACCGCAGGGCGTCGGACTCGCCGGCCAGGACCACCATGCAGTCCCATGCCTCTATGGCGGCGATGTGCTGCCCACCATTGAATATGCCCACACGCCAGGCCGAAGCGTCCTCGCTGAGATCCCCTTCGCCCAGGCCCCTGCCAGCCCAGGTAGGGCGCACCGTGCGCGCGTACTGTGCCCTGGCCAGTACCGCGCCGGCCGCGACGGCCAACAGGCTTCCCAGCGCCTCGATATCGAGCAGTTGCAGACGCCATGGCCAGCCCGCTCGCACATCTGGCGCCATATTGGCCCGGATCGTCTCCCAGATCAGGATGAGGATCAGTAACCCGAGCAGCACAAGGGGACGGTGAACAACAACGGACTCCGGCGAACCCTGCGCTGGGGGTATCGGACATCGGCACAGTGCTGTCCGTGTCTGTTCCGCTCATGCTGTCTCCCCACCCGAGAGGCGAGGCCGAATGGTCTCACCAAGACAACGCGCCTGCCAGCAAAGGCAGTTGCTTTACGATGCCACAGACCAGAGGCGCGCACGAGGTATCGGGCGAAGCCCACCCCGACGGCTTCCGGGTTGACTGGGCCGACGCATCACCGATGTACTCCCGCCTATGCCAAGCGCGGACGCCAAGGAATCGATCGACTCACACCCTTCCCTCTCAGCCTGTGACCACGGCGCAGGACTACGTGGAAATCAGGTTGTCTCAATACCAAGCGTGGTATGACCGAAAGGCTGTCAAAACCAAAGCGATGCATCTCCGGATGCGAACACTGTCCGTCGTCGGCGGTGCCTTGGTCCCCGTTTTAGTCAACCTCGATCTGTCATTCGCGAAGCTCACGGCTACGGTGCTGAGCCTCGTCGTGCTCGGCTCCGTCTCGCTGGAGAGTGTGTACCGCTACCGTGAGCAGTGGAAGAACTACAGGTCCACTGAACAACTGCTTGGACATGAACGGATCTACTTCCAGACCAAGGTCGGCCCCTATGTCGGCCTCTCGGAAGGTGATCTCTTCACCACCTTGGTCGCCCGCGTGGAGAGCGCCATCGCCAACGAGAACTCGGCAACCCTCAATGTGATGACCTTGGGTGGTCAGGTGCACGCCGATGTTCAACCAGCGCAAGGGCTCCCGACCCCCGGCAGGAGATTCATCCCAGCGCCACCGACGCCGCCCCTGAATGAGCCTTCGGCACACCGTGGTTCTCGTCGGTGGCCATGGCTGCCCCTTCGGAGGGACGACGTCGGCCCCGAGAGCCGACGGGTACGGGACGGCTCAGTACACGCTGACGCCGTAGGCGCTCAGCGCTTCCGTGACGGGCTGGAAGAACGTCGTACCGCCGGAGCTGCAGTTGCCGCTGCCGCCGGAGGTCAGGCCGATGGCTGTGGAGCCGGAGTGGAGCGGGCCGCCGGAGTCGCCCGGCTCGGCGCACACATTGGTGCGGATCATTCCGTAGACGATGTCTCCGCCCCGTAGTTGACCGTTGCGTCGAGGCCGGTGACGGAGCCGCTGTGGGTGCCGGTGGTGGAGCCGCGGCGGGTGACGGCCATACCGACGGTGGCGTTGGCCGCGCTGGTGATGTCCTGGTTTCCGACGGTGCCCGATTTGGTGACCGAGGAGTTGGTGTAACGCACGATGCCGTAGTCGTTGACCGGGAAGCTGGAGCCGGTGGTGGTGCCGAGGACGGTGGTACGCCCGGAGTCCGACCACCAGGTGTCGGCGCCGTCGGTGCAGTGACCGGCCGTCAGGAAGTAGTAGGTGCTCCCGCTGCGTACGTTGAAGCCGAGGGAGCAGCGCCAGCCGGAGGCATAGATCGCGTCTCCGCCGGAGATGAGCTTGCTCAGCGTGCCGGGAGTGCGCTCGATGCGCAGGGCGCCGGCGTTGGCCCCGCGGACTTCTTGATCTCATTGATCTCCGCCTGGGAGACCGTGCTGTCGACTGTGAGGAGGAGGCGTCCGCCCGCCGGGTCGACGTTCCAGGCGGTGCCTGCGACATCGGCGTCGAGCACGGCGCTGCCGGCCGCGCTGAGCTGGTTGGCGCTGTACGGTCCGATCGTGTCGGCGTTGGCCGCGGGTACGGCAAGTGCGGCGACGGCGACAAACCCGGTGGCGACGGCGGCGATCCTGTTCCGTCTCGCTGTCCTGCTGCGTGGTGTGGTGCGCTTGATCCTCACTGTTCGTTCCTCCCGAGGGAATCGGGGTCTGCCGGTGGGGTGGCAGGACCCGTGAGGCGCGGTCAGTGGCGTGTCCCCGTCCCCGGATGCGTTCGAAATGCGTTCGGTTCGGGGATGGTTCGTGCCGTGACAAGCGCTGTTCCGGAGTATTCGGGGCCCCAACTCACGGCGCAAGTGGGCCCTTTGGCCCACGCTTCACCACGCGGAGCTGCCCCGGCAGCGCTGTGGCTGCCGGGGCAGGAGGGTGGTGTCCCGGGCAGGAGGGGTGGTGTCCGGTGTCTTCGGAGCGGCCGGATCAGGCGTCGACGCGGTTGCGCTCGCCCGCCGGCACCGCGACGGTGAGTGTGTTGCCCGGCGGTGGGAACGGGCAGATGAAATGGTCGGCAAAGGCACAGGGCGGCAGCAGCGCCCGGTTGAAGTCGACCTGCACTCGGCCGTTCCCGTCCGGGGCACCGGGCCGCAGGAAACGGAAGCGGTAGCTGCCTTTCCCACTGGTCGTATCGGCGAAGACGGCCCAGAGCGAACCGTCGGGCTCGACGGCCGCCTGGAGTGTGTGCTCCGCGCCGTCCACCGTGAAGGCGATCTCGCCCGACAGCCCCAGCCCTCGCTCGCGCCCGTCCGCGTTCTCGACGCGGACGGTCCGGCTGGTGCTGTAGGGCGGAAGGTGCCGGGCAGTACCCAGCTCTCGTCGTACGGGGCGGCGTCAATGGTCCTGAAGGCATGCCTGGCCGGGGAGTGCGGGTCGAAGTCCCGTACGGCCCAGAGTCCTTCACGCCGCAGGACCACGAGCCGTCGCTCCCCTGGGCCACTGTGGAGCCATCGATCGGCCCGCGGTCGGGACCGAGCCGGGCCTCGCCGTTCAGCGGCTTTCCGCCGACGCTCAGCCCGTCGTCCGCGGTGGCCGAGAGCACGAGTTCGTCGCCGTCCTCGCGCCATTGGCCCGGCACAGCCGGAATCCGGCCATCGGGGTAGTCGGAGAGCCAGTGCGTGCCGGTGAGGGAGAGCGGCCCGTACGGCGCCGCTGCCGCGACGATGCGCCCCTCGTGCCAGCTCTCCCAGTCCTGCCGGTCCTGCTGTGCGTCCGTGCTCATGTGCTCAACCCTTCCATACCGGCTCGGCCAGTCCGAGGTGCGACCTCAGGGTCGAACCGGTGTATTCGGAGCGGAAGGCTCCGCGTTCCTGGAGGAGCGGGACGACCCGGTCGACAAAAGCGTCGAGTCCGCCCGGGGTGAGGTGGGGTACGAGGATGAAGCCGTCGGCCGCGTCCGTGACAACGAATTCGGCCAGCGCCGCCGCGACCGTCACGGGCGAGCCGATGAAGGACTGCCTGGCCGTCGACTCGATGACCGTCTGCCGGATCGACAGCCCCTTGGCCTGCGACAGAGCACGCCACCTGGCCGCCACCGCGAGCGGGTCCGCGATTCCGACCCGGCCCTGCACCAGCCCCGATCCGGGGTCCGGATCAATCTCGGGAAGCGGCCCGTCGGGGTCGTAGGAGGACAGGTCGCGGCCCCAGACCTGCTCGGCAGCGAGGATGGCGTTCTGCGGCGAGACCTGCAGCCGGCGGATGTCCGCGGCGTCCTGCTGGGCCTCCGCGTCCGTGTCGCCGACGACGACGGTGACCCCGGGCATGATCTTCAGATCCCCGGGCTCCCTGCCGTACTTCGCCAGCCGCGCCTTGACGTCGGCGTAGAAGACCCGGCCCGCCTCCAGGGTGCCGTGCCTGGTGAAGATGACATCGGCGGCGGACGCGGCGAATTCGCGGCCCTCGTCGGAGTCCCCGCCTGAATGACGACGGGTGCCCTGTGGGGACCGGGGCACGGTGAACTCCCCGGAGATGTCGAAGTGCTGCCCGGTGTGTGCGAACGGGCGCGGGCGCCTTCCGGCGTCCATGAGTCCCACAGCTCCCGCGCCGTGGAGACGAATTCGGCGGCGCGGGTGTAGCGGTCGGCACGGTCGAGATACCCGCCGCGGCGGAAGTTCTCCCCGGTGAAGGCGTCGGAGGAAGTGACCACGTTCCAGGCGGCCCGCCCGGCGCTCAGATGGTCGAGTGTGGCCAGGCGGCGGGCGAGTTCGTACGGTTCGTTGAATGTGGCGTTCACGGTGGCGGCGAGCCCGAGCCGGTCGGTGACCGCGGCCAGTGCGTTCAGGACGGTGAGCGACTCGGGCCGGCCCACCACATCCAGGTCGTGGACGAGCCCGTTGTGCTCACGCAGCCGCAGTCCTTCCGCGAGGAAGAAGAAGTCGAACTTGCCGCGCTCCGCCGTGCGGGCCAGCCGCTCGAAGGACGTGAAGTCGATCTGGCTCCCGGAGCGTGGGTCCGCCCATACCGTGGTGCTGTTGACGCCCGGGAAGTGGGCGGCCAGGTGCATCTGCCTGCCGGCGGACGGCTTCGTCGCGGTCATGAGCGCTCCCCTTCGGTCCTTGCGAGGGCGAACCTGTTGGTCGGGCGGGCCAGACCGAGGTGCTCGCGGAGTGTGCCGCCCGGATAGAAGGTGCGGAACAGGCTGCGGTGCTGGAGCAGGGCCACGGTGCCGTTGATGATCCTTTCGAGGTCGCGCCCCGGGGTGATGGGGGTGAGGTGGAAGCCGTCCGCCGCCCCGCCCCGGTGCCACTGGGTGATGAGCTCGGCGAGGTCCACCGGGCCGCCCGGAAGTAGGTCCCCGTCCGGCGAGCCGCGGCCCGCTGTCCGGCAATCCGGGCTCCGGGGCCGTCTCGGCGTCCCCGAGGTCGACGGTGAGCAGGACCAGGACCCGGACGGTGTCCGGATCGCGGCCGTACCGCGCGGCCCTGTGGCGTACGTCTGCGCGAATGGCGTCGGCCTGTTCCGGCGAGGTGGCCCGTACGTACACGACATCGGCGTGCCGGGCCGCGGGCTCCCTGGCCGGACCGCTCGTACCGTCGATGGCGACGACGGGCCTGCCCTGGGGCGGCCTGGGCACGATGGCCGGGCCCCGAACGGAGAAGGTGCTGCCCTCGAAGTCGACGTAATGCAGTTTGTCCCGGTCGATGAACCGTCCGGTGGCGGTGTCCCGGATCTCCGCACCGTCCTCCCAGCTGTCCCACAGCCGGGCCCCGGCGTCGGCCACCTCCCCGCTTCCTGCCACAGCGCGGCGGCGGGCGCGACGGCACGCCGCCCGAACAGCCGGGCCTCGGCCGCGGTCGTGGACACCTCGGCGCTCCAGCCGGCCCTGCCCCGGCTCACCCAGTCGAGGGTGGCCACGGCGGACGAGATGTGGAAGGGCTCGGTGTGGGTGGTGGTGACGGTCGGCACGAGGCCGATCCGGCCGGTGGCGGGAGCGACCCGGGAGAGCACGGAGAGGGCGTCGGGCCCGGACGGGCGAAGGAGTCCCCGAGGGTGACGAAGTCGAGGGCACCGGCTTCGGCGAGGCGGGCGAGGGCGATGAAGGGGCCGCGTCGTAGCGCGGCGGACCGCCGATCTCGGCGGCCAGATGCAGTGGCCTGGTGACAGACATACGGACCTCTCAGAGGTTGGACGGGCTTGAGGGCTGTTGGCCAGCTCCCGCCGGCCAGCAGCTCCTGAGCTCACAGGACTTTGGACAGGAAGGCGCGGGTGCGCTCATGGGCCGGGTGGTCGAGTACGTCGGCGGGCGGGCCCTGTTCGACGATCCGTCCCTCGTCCATGAAGACCACGTTGTCCGCGACCTCGCGGGCGAAGCCGATCTCATGCGTGACGACGATCATCGTGGTGCCCCCGTGCGCCAGGTCCTTGATGACGTCGAGGACCTCTCCGACCAGCTCGGGGTCGAGGGCGGAGGTCGGCTCGTCGAAGAGCAGCAGCTTCGGTTCGAGGGCGAGGGCGCGGGCGATGGCGACACGCTGCTGCTGTCCGCCGGAGAGCTGCCTGGGGTACGTCCCCGCTCTGTCGGCGAGCCCGACCCTCGACAGGAGCCGCTCCGCGGCGGCGACGGCGTCCTTGCGTGGGCGGCCGAGGGCTGCGACCGGGGCCTCGATGATGTTGTCGAGGACGGTGAGATGCGGGAAGAGGTTGAAGTTCTGGAAGACGAAACCGATCCGGGTGCGCTGGCGCAGGACCTCCCGCTCACGCAGTTCGTACAGCTTGTTGCCGTCCCTGCGGTAGCCGACCAGGGTGCCGTCGACACTGATCCAGCCCCGGTCGACCCTCTCCAGGTGGTTGATGGTGCGCAGCAGGGTGGACTTCCCCGAGCCCGACGGGCCCAGGACAACGGTCACTTCTCCGGTGCGTACGGACAGGTCGATGCCCCGCAGCACCTCCAGGGGCCGAACTTCTGTGCACGGAGCGGATTTCGACCATGGTGCCCGTGCCGTTGCCGGTGGGCGGATCGCTGGTGAGCGGCATGTCTGTTCCTTCTGGCTGCGTGTGTACGGAGGTGGCGGCCACGGTCAGGCGCTGACGGGTTCGCTGGGGGCGAGGTCCCGCAGGAACACGAGCGCCTCGCGTGCGGTGGCGTCGTTCTGCCGGAAGGACGGGCCGCCGGTGCGTGGCCGGGTGAAGGCACCGCTGGAGCGTGCGGTGGTGAACGGGCCGAGGGCGAAGCGACGTGGGTGGGCCCTGCCTTCGCGGTCCAGGATCCGGCCGTCGCCGGGATCCACCTGGAGCAGCCCTGTGCCGGTGGCGGCGGCGCCGTCCTCGTACAGCCCGCGGAGCAGCCGGCTGCGGGTGCGCCGGACCGAGGCGTCGGGCAGCCTGGCCTCGACCAGTGCCCGCGCCTCGATGTGCTCGCCCGGCACGCTGGCGCTGCCGGCCGGAAGACTCCCTGTTCCTCGTCGCACTCCACGGTGATGCCGGCGCCGAGGAAGGCACGACGCCGGCCCGGGAGAGGGCCAGCAGCTGGTGGAGCCGGGGTCCGGGCGGGCCGGACGCGAGGGAGTTGAAGAAGCCGTGCCATCGGTCGCCGATATCGCCGAGGCGTATCAACTGCCCGTAGACGGACAGCAGTCCGAGGAAAACTGCGAGGTCGGCGCTGTGGCCCGGGTCGTGGCGTCGTTCGAGGTCGGCGGTGACGTGGTCGCGCAGCGCATCCTGCAGTGCGTCGTAGGAGGTGTGGTGCACCCGTCCAGCGGGTGGTCGAGCGCGTCCAGGTCCAGCCGGTCGGCAGGGTCGGGGACGGCCGAGGCGATCAGGGCTCGCAGTTCCGGGCTGTCCGGGTCCGCAACGGCGTACTTCGCCTCGAAGCCGGGCAGGCCGTCCTCGGTGCGCTCGGGGTGGGCGGTGAAGAGCCGGTGGTAGTGCGCGTGGCCGAGTTCCTTGGAGATCAACGGCCACAGATCGCGCCGGAAGTCGAGGTGACCGGGTCTGCCCAGCAGCTCGTCGGCATGGTCCGGGCCGAGGTAGCGGGGCAGCGGCGGCCGCTCGCCCTGCAGGGTGTAGCCGATCTTGGAGCGGTAGGGGACGCCGCGCCGCGATCCGGCGTACAGGACGGGTTCGCGGCCGGAGGGCAGATAGACCCCGTCCTCGAACCGTCCGCCGCGGCCCTCGGTGAGCAGGACCATCAGGTCGATGAAGGCGAGGCCGAGACCGCGCACGATGACGGGTTCGCCTGCGGACAGCGCCGAGAGGTCGCTGTCGGCGGTGAAGCCGGGCGGCAGATGGACCAGTCCGTGGCGCGCCGCGAAGCCGGACAGTTCCCGCTGCCCGGCGTCCGGTTCGGCGCCGAGGTGGCCGACGGTGAGGACGACGAGGTCGGCGACGAGGGGTTCGGTGCGCCCCGTTGTCCACACTCGCTGCCGGCCGGCGCGTGATCCCGCCAGACGGGTGGCGTACCCACGGTGTTCGTGGACGGTGATCCGGGCGGCAGCGCCGCCACGGACTCTTCGTACACCCAGCGCAGATAGCTGCTCTGCAGCCGACGGCTGGGGAAGTCCTGGCCGCCCAGGCTCCGTATCTCCGCCAGGACCGCGGGTTCGGCGGCGACGGTGATCCTGCCCTCGCGCACCTCCTGCGCCCAGGTGTGCAGTGCCGGTCCCGGCCGGATGGGGCCGTCCTGCACCACCGTGTCGTCGGTGAACATGGTGACGTCCTGGGCCATGGAGTTCATCCACAGGAGCGGGGACTGGTCCTGCCGCCAGATCCGGCCGCCGCCCGGCGGTACGGGTCGACGAGGTGGATGTCCAGGCTCCGGTTCCCGAACAGCTCACCGGCGTTGGCGGCGATGCGCTCGATGACGCCGGTGCCGCGCGGTCCGCCGCCGATGACGACGAGGCAGGGGACGGCGCTCACCGGGTGCCCGCCGAGCCGCGTGCGTAGTGGCGTTCGATGTAGTACTGCCCGATACCGAGGAGCGAGGTGACGGCGACGTACCAGAGGGTGGCGACCAGCAGCAGCGGGATGACCTGGTAGGTGCGGTGGTACACCAGCTGCACGGAGTAGAGCAGATCCTGCACGGCGATGATGCTGACGATCGAGGTGCCCTTGAGCGTGCCGATCAGCATGTTGCCCGCGGGCGGCACGATGGAGCGCATGGCCTGTGGCAGCACGATCCGGTGGAACCGGCGCCAGGGCCCGAGGCCGAGCGACTGTGCGGCCTCCAGCTGTCCGCGCTCGACGGAGAGTATTCCGCCCGGACCACTTCGGCGGCGTATGCGGCCTCGTGCAGGGTGAGACCGATGACGGCGATGGCGACGGGGCCCAGGAGGTTCACCGTGCTGACGCCGAGGATCTGCGGGTAGAGGGCACCGATGTTGAACCAGAAGAGCAGCTGGACCAGGATCGGGGTCGATCGGAACAGCCAGATGTACCCCAGCTGACCGCCTGCAGCACTCGGTTGCCCGAGAGCCTGAGCACGGCGAGGAGGGTGCCGAGCGCGAAGCCGAGCGCCATCACGAGTGCGGTGAGCCACAGCGTGAGGCCGAGTCCGCGCAGTACGGACGCGGTGGTGAAGTAGTCGCCGACGACATCCCACCTGAATGCCTCGTTGCGGACGACGGAGATCAGTGCGGCGGCGAGCAGCACCAGGATGGCAACGGCCGCCGCCCACTGGCCGGTTCGCCGCACGGGGACGATCCGCAGGGCGGCGGGTGCGTCGTCCTGGCGGACGGTGCGGGGACGGGAGGAGGCAGGACATCGGTCTGGGCAGACATGCGAAGGCTCCGTGGATGCAGAGATCGAACACGGGAAGTGCCTTCACAGCGGTGAACACAACGTGGACCGGGCCCCTCAGCGCCGGTCCGGTTCCGAGAAAGCGCCCAACGGGGCCTGTTGTCAAGCTTGTCCACACTGTGAGCCGTACGCATCGGCTCGGTTGACGTGCAAACGGATGCCTGTTCCACTTGTCCCATGTATTCGCAGCAGTGGCTGGTCACCCGCTCCCACATCGACTTCGGTCGCGTGTGGTCCTGTTCCTGTTGAGCTGACCCCCTGCGTTTCTGTTTCTCCTGCTCACGCCCCTTTCCGCGTTCGAGCACAGCGTTCCGCGTGCCTTCACCCACACAGCGCTGCTCCACCCTCCCTCGCACAGCCGATCTCCCGCCCCGTGCCCCGTGCTGCCCTCGCACCGGTGCACGGTCGATGAATCCGGAGTGACTCCGCCATGTCCAGAACCCGGCACACCGCTGCCTTCGCCCTGATCACTGTCGCCGCGCTCACACTCGCCGCATGCGGACCGGGGCGCGGATACCGCACCGGCCGGGGCAGCGGGCAACGGAAAGGTCCCGACGGCCGACGTGGTGTCCGAGGTGCAGAAGGACAAGGCCGCCGCGGAGCTGCTGCCCGCCGACATCCGCTCCTCGGGCACCCTGCGGCTCGCCACCAGCGTCGGCACACCGCCCGGAGCGTTCTACCTGGAGGACGGCAGGACGCTGGCCGGCGGGGACGTCGACTTCGCGGATGCTGTGGCCAGGGCGCTCGGGCTGAAGCTGAAGCGTGAAGTCGCCTCCTTCGAAGCCATCCTGCCCGCGCTCGGCAGCGGGAAGTACGACCTGGGCACAGGAAACTTCGGGGTGACCGACGAGCGTCGCGCGACCATCGACTTCGTGACGTACATCAACGACGGCCAGGGCTTCGCCGTCCGGGACGACAGCAAGCTGAAGAAGGTCACCGATCTGACCCAGCTCTGCGGCCTGACGGTGGGCACCGCCGCGGGGACGACCTTCGAGGCGACCCTGGAGGAGAACCGGCACGTGTGCGCCGAGGCCGGCGAGAAGCCGTACGAGGTGAAGACCTACGCCGACCAGTCAGCGGTCTGGATCTCGCTCCAGCAGGGCCGCAGCGATGTGGTGATGTCCACGATCAACGGGCTGCGCTACGCCGTGGCGCAACAGGAGGGGCTGCGCTTCCTCAACGAGTTCAAGCGGCTCGACGTCGGCTTCGCCTTCAAGAAGGGCACCCGTTGGCGCCCGCCTTCCGTGCCGCGGTCGACAGCCTCAAGTCGGACGGCACCTACGGCCGCATCCTGAAGAAGTGGGGCATCGGGGAGTCGGCCATCAAGGCGTCGCAGATCTCGCCGCCCGAGATCAAGTGAAAGCGGGCGGCGAGAGCCGGTTCAGCAGTCGCACCCGCAGTCGCAGTCGCAGCAGCACCCGTCACTGCAGTTGCTGCAGCAGTCGCAGGCCTCGCAGCAGTCCCCGCAGTCGTACTTCCGGCACAGGCCCTCACGCTCCTGTCCGCTCCAGGGGTCGCCGAAGGTCCCGCAGCACATCTGGCAGGTGCAGGCGAGGCCCGCCCACACCAGGCAGCCCGTGATCAGTCCGCGCCTGTTGCGCGGCGGCTCGGGCGGGGCGGGCGGGGGCCCGTACGGACCGCCCGGTCCGGCGCGTAGGGACTGCCGGGCTGCGGTGCGTACGGGTTGCCGGGAGGCGGCCCGTACGCACCGGCCGGCTGCTGATGCCCGTCGGCCGCGGGCCACCGAGGTGCACCGCCCGGGATGCGCACCGCCCGGCAGATGTGAACAGGAGGACGAGCCGAACGCCCGGTCCACCGATCGGCGCAGCTCGTGCACCAGAAGCACATGCGCCAGCGCGCTGTCGGTGAACTCCGCGTCCCGCATCGCCAGGCGCACCCTCGCAGCGCGTCGTCGCACAGCCGCCTGGCCTCGGTCAGCGGCGTACCGGTCGCGGTGAGCGGGTTCCAGGCACCCGACGCGGCGTCAGCTTCCTGTCCTCCACGGCATCCAGCAGATGCGCGAGCCGGCCGAAGAGCCGGCCGGCCTCCGCGAGCGGCTCCGCGTTCTGTGGCTTGCCCGCGAGTACGGCGGTGTGGGCGAAGGCCGCAGCAGTCGCCGTCTCGGTGGGTTCGGTCACCGTCAGCAGTGGGTGCCGGGGCCTGCGAGCGACTCGATGCCGGTCTGCCGGTCGACCGCGTCGACCAGTACCGCCGTATCGAAGCCGAGCTCGGCGCCGGCACGCGCTCCGGCCCTGTCCCAGCCGGCGGCGACCCGGCGAGCCGCGGCGGCGACCGGGCGGCGCTTCAACAGGCCGTCCCGGTCGGCCACGTGGTCGCGCACCTTCGCCGACGCCAGTACGAGCGAGACCGCGGCTGCGAGCCTGGCCCCTCGCCCTTGGCGACCGGAGCCGTGCGCATCGAGCGCAGCGGGCAGGACCTGCGGTCCGCCGCCATCCCGTGGTGCGGTCGGCCTGAGCCTCCGTCAGGACCGAGACGATCAGGCCATCATAGTTCGTGACAATCCTGGCAAACTGTCCGTGATCCGAGCGTAGGGCGAGGCACAGCCCGCACAGATGGGCCATCCACTGCGTCTTGAGCCCCTCGGACAACCGATGCTGACAGGGCCTCACTATTCCGAACACGACGATCCCCGTGAGCCGTACACCTGATGCGCCGAGCTCGTGCACATGCGCGGCGTGCATCGTACCGAGCGGCTCGTTCACCCGTACGCCCCCATGTCACCCATACGGACCGGAGCATCATATTTTCCTTTTGCAAGCGGCCATATGCAGGAGGAACCCTGACGAAACGCCACATCTTCTGCATCAGTACCGTCACGAATCCCTGCGCGCCGACTATCCCTTGGCGCGGTATCCGCATCATGGACGACGATAGGGATACGAAAGAGATGCGGAACGCCAAGGAACCGCGGTGAGAGGAGGCGTCCATGGGATCGGTGCGCAAGGCAAGTGCCTGGCTGGGCCTCGTAGAGGACAACGACGAGCGGTACTACGACGACGAGTACTCCGGGGTGCTGAGACGGGGACGGGCCAGGCCTGGGTGACCGACCCTCGTGTGCAGGTGGCTTCCGAGGAGGCCGAGGACAAGGGCCGCCGGATCGCCACCGTCACCCCGGAGAGCTTCCGGGACGCGCGCGGCATCGGAGAGCTCTTCCGGGACGGTGTCCCGGTGATCGTCAACCTCACGGCGATGGATCCCACCGACGCCAAACGCGTCGTGGACTTCGCCGCGGGACTGATCTTCGGGCTGCGCGGTTCGATCGACCGGGTGGCCACCAGAGTGTTCCTGTTGACTCCCGCCAATACCCAGGTGGTCAACGGCGAAGCCACCGGCCGGCCGGCCGACGGCTTCTTCAACCAGAGCTGAGCAGGGCGCTCGCTGGACGGGTCCGGGCTACCGGAAGGCGTCCAGCCCGGTGAGCGCCTTGCCCAGCACCAGCTGGTGCATCTCCACGGTTCCCTCGTAGGTGAGAACCGACTCCAGATTCGTCGCGTGGCGCATCACCGGGTACTCCAGCGAGATCCCGTTGGCGCCCAGGATCGTGCGTGCGGTGCGGCAGATCTCGATCGCCTCCCGCACGTTGTTCAGCTTGCCGAAGCTGACCTGCTCCGGACGGAGCCTGCCCGCGTCCATCCGGCGGCCCAGATGGTGGGCGAGCAGGATGCCCTTGTGCAGCTCCACGGCCATGTCCGCGAGCTTGGCCTGGGTGAGCTGGAAGCCCCGATCGGCCTGCCGAACTGCTCACGGGTCTTCGCGTACTCCACGGCCGTCTCGAAGCTGGCACGCGCCGCACCCATGGCTCCCCAGACGATGCCGTAGCGCGCATGACCGAGGCAGCTGAGCGGACCGCGCAGACCGGTCACCGACGGGAGTACCGCATCAGCGGGCAGCCGTACGCCGTCCATCACCAGCTCGCTGGTGACCGAGGCCCGCAGCGACCACTTGTGCTTGATCTCCGGGCGGAGAAGCCGGGCTGTCCGTCGGTACGACGAAGCCGCGGATGCCGGTGCCGCCGTCGGACTCGCCGGTCTGCGCCCAGACGACGGCGACGCCGGCGACCGAGCCAGTGGTGATCCACATCTTGCGGCCGGTGAGGATCCAGTCCCCGCCGCTCTCACGCTTGGCGTACGTACGCATCCCGGCCGGGTCCGAGCCGTGGTCCGGCTCGGTGAGACCGAAGCAGCCGATGATCTCACCGGCCGCCATGCCGGGAAGCCAGCGCTGCTTCTGCTCCTCGGAGCCGAAGCGGTGGATCGCGTACATGGCGAGCGAACCCTGGACCGAGACCAGCGACCGGATCCCGGAATCGGCCGCCTCCAGCTCCAGGCACGCCAGCCCGTACTGGACGGCGGTGGCTCCCGCGCAGCCGTACCCTTCAGCGACATGCCCAGCGCGCCGAGGGAGCCCAGCTCGCGGGCCAGCTCGCGGATGCCGGGCAGCTCGCCGTTCTCGTACCACTCGGCGATGTGCGGCAGGACGCGGTCGGCGGCCCAGGTGCGCACGGTGTCACGGATCGCGAGGTCCTCGGGATCGAGGAGATCGTCGATGCCGATCGGGTCGTACGGATCGAAGGGCGGCAGCTTCGACGGCTTCGCAGGCTCGGTGGTGGACATGAGAGTGCCTCCGGCGGCTCGCACGGGACTAAAACTAGCAGTGGTAGTTACGGCGTCGTGCTGACGTTACGGCTCAGTGCCCCGCGCGTCCAGAGCCCTGGACCTCGGCGGGTTCGAGCCGCGAGGGCAGCTGGTGCGGCCGATCGGGCCGGCCCTGGGGCGGCTTGGCGCCGGGTTCGCTGCGCGGCTCGGACCTGCGGGGTCCGGACGCCCTCGGCTCCGGGACGCGCGCGGGCGAGCGGGCGCCGGGCACCCCGGCTGCGGTACGCGGGACCGGGCATCCCCGGTTCACCCGGACGGCACGCCTCCGCCTCCGACTCCGTGCAGTCCATGGCTCCCGGCAGTCGCAGCGCAGCCAGCGCCCCGAGCAGCAGCAGCCCGGCGCTGACCATCAGCGTGACATGCAGCCCGTTGACAAACGCATGCCTCGCGGTGTCCCGCAGCAGGTCACCCACCGGACCGCCGAGCTGCCCCGCCACCTGGTAGGCCTCACCCAGCGAGTGCGAGGCGGCGGCGCCGCCCCGGCGGGCACCCCTTGTCGTGGAGCCCCGCGAAGCCCGGCGCGTAGGCAGCGTTCATGACGCTCCCGAGCAGGGCGATCCCCATGCCCGCACCCAGCTGGTAGGAGGTCTCGCCGATCGCCGCCGCACCGCCGGCCCGCTCGGGGGCGCCTCGCTGAGCATCGACTCGTACGCACCGAAGAGCGTGGACTGCAGCCCGAAGCCCAACAGCACGAAGCCGGTGGTCAGCAGGGCGGGCCGGTCGTGCTGGCCCATCAGGGTCAACAGCAGCACCGCTGCCGCCGTAAGCACGAAACCCCAGCCGACCATCCGGCGGGGCCCGACGCGGCGCAGCGTGTACGAGCCGGTGGCACCCGCCGCCATCGCCGCGAAGGTCAGCGGGAGCAGCCTCAGCCCGGTCTCCAGCGGGCTGAGGTCCAGGACCAGCTGGAGGTACTGGACGGCCACCAGCTCCAGCCCGACCAGCGCCAGCATGGCCAGGACGATGCAGCCGACGGCCGTGGTGAAGGCCGGCCTGGAGAACATCGCGACGTCGATCAGCGGATGCGTACGGCGCTTCTGCCTGCGCGCGAAGAGGACGAGCAGCACCACTCCGGCCGCCAGGGGCCGAGGGTGGTGAGGTTCAGCAACCCTCGCCGCCGCCCAGTCGCTTCACCCCGAGTACGACACCGAGCACACCGGCCGCGGCCATCAGCGCGCCGAGCACATCCAGGGCCCCTGGTCGCTGCCGCGGGACTCGGGCAGCAGCCAGCGGCCGAGCGGCAGGATCAGCGCCATCAGCGGGACATTGATCAGGAAGACCGAGCCCCACCAGTAGTGCTCGACGAGAAAGCCGCCGACGACCGGCCCGGCGGCGGCGCCGACAGCGGCGACCGCGGTCCATATGCCGATGGCCGTGGCCCGCTCACGGCGGTCGGGGAAGACCTGCCGGAGGATCGACAGGGTCGCCGGCATGATCATCGCGCCGCCGACACCGAGCAGGGCACGGGCCGCTATCAGCACGGCAGGGGTGTCCGCCATCGCGGCGAGCGCCGAGGCGAGGCCGAAGAGCGTGTAGCCGAACAGCAGCACCGGCGTCTGCCGATCCGGTCACCGAGTGTGCCGAAGAGAATCAGCAGCGAAGCACAGACCAGCGGGTAGGCGTCCACGATCCACAGCAGGCCGACGGCGCTGGGCCGCAGGTCCTCGGTGACGGAGGGACGGCGACATGGAGCACGGTCGCGTCGAGCGCGACCAGCAGCAGACTGAGACAGAGGACGACCAGGACGACCCAGCGGTTGGCATCACCGACTGCTGCACGCAGCCGGGTTCCGGCCGTGGACGTCTCAGTCATATACGTACCTCCCAAAAGAGTCCCTCGCGCTCGGCAGACCAACGAGGACCCTGCGTTCGGTGTCCCTCGGGCCCGGCATCGACGGGCGAGTGAGCCGTCAGCGTACGCGAGTCCCGCGTGGTCAGACGTGGTGCACCTCATAGCCCCGCCCCACGGAAGTGTGTCGTACGCCACGCCCTCCAGCTCATCCGGCCCCACCCACGGGCGGCCGCGAAGGGCACGGGGCCGCCCGCCGGGAGCCCTGCGCGGCCCGCCGGACCGACTCCGGACATCCCTGCCGGCGCTCTTCGAATGGCTGAATAAATTCACACAGAAAGCCCTCTGAATCATTTCAGCGAACATCAAACAAGCTTACGAATCGACCGTGTGACGAATAAGACTCGGGCCGACTGCGATTCGGCGCCCGATCCGGACCGGGATACCGTTCCGAGACAAAGTCCACATCACATCGTCATCACAAAGCGGCCGGATGGACCAGATCTCGCACTCACTCGCTGTAACGTCCTTTGTGTGCGTACCGACATCTTCGCCCGTCTGGACCGGGAGCCGGAACCGCCGAAGATAGAGATCCCGCGGATGAGTCGTCACCGCACCGCTCTCTTCGGCGGGACTTTGGCGTTCTATCTCGCCATCGTGATCGCCGTGCTTGCCCCTCCTGGCTGGTGGCCCTCGACTGGAAGGTCATGCTGTTCCGGCCTTATCAGCAGTGGCCCGAGCTTCACGCCTTCCTCGACTACTACGTCGTGCTGGGCCAGCGCGGCCCCACGGCTGTGATGGTCGCCGCCTGGCTCGGCTGGCGCTCCTGGCGGCAGCACACCCTGCGCCCCTGCTCACCCTGGGCGCCTCGCTGCTGCTGCTCAATGTCACGGTGGGCGCGGTCAAGATCGGCCTGGGGCGGCTCGGCCCGCACTACGCCACCGAGATCGGCTCCGCGGAGCTCTTCGCCGGCGGCGATATATTTCCCTCCGGGCACACCGCCAACGCCGTCGTGACCTGGGGAATCCTGGCCTACCTGGCCACCACGCCTCGGGCCAGGCGCTATCTGTCCGCCCTGTCGGCGACCGTCGCCCTGGGCGTGGGGCTCACGACCGTCTACATCGGCACGCACTGGCTCAGCGATGTTCTGCTGGGCTGGGTGGCCGGTCTGCTGATCTTGCTGGCCCTGCCGTGGTTCGAGCCGCTGATCGGGCGGGCCGAGGACTGGATTCTCTCGGTGCGCAACCAGTATCTTCCGCGCCTGCGGCCGTGCCGTCCGCGCCCGCCGCCGCGGGCGAGCCGCTTCCGGCGCCTGTCCCGGCCGTCACGGACAGCGCCGAGGACGGGGCCCAGCGCTCGAACTGTCCGGCATGGGCGGACACCCACGGGCACCCGGGCGCGCGCCCACCAGCCGCACGCGGTGCGTCCCCGATCCCCGGCAGGCTCCGCCGCCCGCCGCACGGTGACCGGACGCCCGGAGCGGCGTATCGCCGACACGCCCAGTAGCCGGCGGTTCGATCACCCCTGAGCTGCGGGAACCGTACACAGCGCCCCATATCGCAGAGCGAAGGCCCCGACTCCGGTCGGGGCCTTCGCTCGTCCAGGGTGGTTCAGCCCACCCAGCAGCGAGTCACGGTGGAGGCGTCGACCTCGAAGTTGATCCGCCCGCTGCGGAATTCCATGGTGATGACCGTGCCCGGAGGCAAGGCCCTGACGGTACTCCAGCCACGCGTCCTGGCCTGCTGCTCGGCGGTCTCGGCGTCGAGGCCCACGTACGAATCGGGGCGTCGTCCGGCTGCGCGGAAGGGGTCGGTATAGGTGCCATACCTCCCACCGTAGGCCGCCGCGCACCCCGGCGGAAGCGGGGTGGACACGGTCGGTAGCGCATCCCGCATATCCCGTCGGTCACACTTGTGTCACAGGATCCCCACCCTCATCTCCTTCGGACCACTTACCGCGGAAGGCGGTCCGGAACCGGTATTCCTGAATTGCCGTGCTCCGGATAATGTCTTCCGGGCGACTACGGGTTAATTCCGGTGGAGTGCGACGGGAACACGGTCCGCTTCCGGACCAGCGGCACAGGACCGGTCGGCAATGGCGGGATTCAGCTGGAATTCCCTGTCACTTATCCAGGTCTTATATTTCCCTCGTGTCGCCCGGTCCCCGCCCGGACCACTATCCGGACTCGACCAATCCGGACCCGGATCCCCGGTCACCCCAGCGCCCGGGACAGCCGGTCCCGGGCGGCCCTCACCGCGTCGGTGACTTCCCGCGGTTCGACCACCTCGAAGTCGAAGCCCATGAACAACAGGTGGGCCACCAGGGCCTCGGTGCTCATCGCCCCCGTACGCAGCAGGCAGCTCTCGGAGTCGACCGCCTCCAGCACTCCCGACGACGGCGAGATCCGTTCAGCCGCCCGCTCGGCGGGCACCTTCAGCCGGACCACCGCACGCACCGTGTACACCGCCGTGGAGATCCCCGGGACACATACGCGGCCAGATCGTCGGCGGAGCGGCACGCGGGACGAAGCGGGGCCGTGCGGCGGGTGGGTGTGATCCGGTCCACCGGAACGTACGCCAGTCCGAGCGGTCCAGATCCCACCCGACCAGATACCAGCGGCGGTCGGTACACACCAACCGGTGCGGTTCGACCGTCCGCCGCGATATGGAACCGCCGTGGTCGCGGTAGGCGAACCGCAGCCGTTCGCTGTCCCGGCAGGCACCGGCCAGCTCGGTGAGGACCGTGGGGTCCACGGTGGACGCGCCGGACGCGGGCAGAAGCGGCACCGTGAAGGCACCCAGCGCGCTCACCCGTCGGCGCAGCCGGTTGGGCAGCACCTGTTCCAGCTTGGCGAGCGCACGTACGGACGACTCGCCGATTCCCTCTATCCCGTGGCCGGCCGCTGTGCGCAGTCCTACGGCTACCGCGACGGCCTCGTCGTCGTCGAGGAGCAGCGGCGGGAGTTCGGCGCCGGCACCCAGTTGGTAGCCTCCTGCGGATCCCGGGCCGGCGCTGACCGGGTAACCGAGCTCACGGAGCTTGCCGACGTCGCGGCGGACGGTCCGGGGTGTGACGCCGAGACGGACGGCCAGATCGGCACCGGACCAGGCGCGGTGGGCCTGCAGCAGCGAAAGCAGGCGCAGCAGTCGTGCGGATGTCTCCAGCATGGACCGAGTCTGCCAGCGGTTGCGGACAGCCACTGTCCGCAACCGCCGACGGCTCGCCGCCCCGCACAGGGCCTACTGGCTCCTGGCCCCGCGGCCCTGCCGGTGGCCTTGTGCCGCAGCGCGTAGGCCCCGTCCAGCACACTGCCCGTGGACCGGTGCAGGGCGTTGCTCAGCACGCTCTGTGAGCGGCCACGCCCTCCCTGCCGCGAGCTCGGTGAAGAGGCTCTCGTGGCGTTCGGCGATCCGTGCCGGGTCGAACCGTGCGGAGGCGGCGAGCGCCGCGCGCCCATCCGGCGCCGCAGCCCGTCGTCCTCCATCAGCGCCAGCAGGGCGCCGGACACCGCTGCCGAATCCCCGTCGGCACGAGCAGCCCGTCGGTTGCGTCGTCGATGATTTCCGCCGGCCCGTGCGGGCAGTCGGTGGCGACCACCGGCAGTCCGCAGCGCATCGCCTCGACGATGGTCATACCGAAGGACTCACGGTCCGAAGTGACCGCCGCGATGGATCCCTTGGGCCACTCGGAGTCCATCGGATGGACCGATCCCATCATGAACACATGCTCCTGGAGCCCGAGTTCGCCGATGAGGTTGTTCAGCTCCTGCTGCTCGTCGCCTGTCGCATCGCCGGCGCCGTAGATCCGCAGCCGCCAGTCGGGGCGGACTGCCGTCACTTCGGCGAAGGCCCGGACCAGCACGTCGTAGCGTTTGACCTTGTGCAGCCGGCCCGCGGCGACGACCCACTTCAGGTCGCCCCGGCCGGCGCACCCGCGGAGCGGGCACGCTGTTCGGGATGGCCTCGATACGCACACCGGGCAGCCGCAGCCGGCTCCGGTAGTCGCGTGCGTCGGCCTCCGTGACGGTGGTGACCGCGTCGAGCAGTCGATACCTGTGCCCTATTTCGCGGCGCAGCCGATAGCTGTGGCTGTCGAGCGTGAGGTGCTCCTGGCCGATGCGGACCGGCCCGCGTCGCACCTGCCTGCTGATGTGGACGTTGAGCCCGGGCCGGGTCCCGATGACGACATCGGCCTCCAGTGAGCGCAGGTGGTCCCCGATCCGGCCGTCGGTGAGCTCGCTGTACTGCCGGTGCCTGCTGTCGCCGCGCGAGAACACCGTGGCGGGCCTGGCATGTCCGGCCGCGTCACCGTCGTAGCCGGGACTCTCCTTGCGCAGATCGACGAGATGGCTCATCCGGACACCGCCGGGTGCACCCAGAGCCGGCGTGTCACGGTGCCGGAATACCGACACGATCTCGACGTCGTGGTGTTCGGCCATGGTGTGCGCGAGATTGAAGGTGGTACGGACCGTTCCCCGATGCCGTACGCGTTGTGAAGCAGGAACGAGATGTGCATATGTCGCCGTTTCTGCCTGATTCGACCGGTCTGTACCAGACTCTACTTCGAACACCGCCCACCCACAGAATTCGCACATCGGTCGCACAAGAAGGGCGCTGGCCGAACACGTCTGCGACTGGGCCGGTACCGCCGCGGAATCAGTCAGTCAGAGTCACTCTCACGATCTGTCGACCTATCGCTGTGCAGACACTCCTGCTTTCTGTTCCCGATTCGCGCGTGACCCCGGCCGTGGCTCATCCGTTGTCTCTGCATGAGCCGGGAACCGCCCGGCCCACGCACCGAGTCCCAGGAGCCACCCGTGCCGCGCATGCTCGACGTCAGCGAGGACGTACGCGCCGAGATCGGCGATGCCGAAGCCGACCGGCTGCTCATCGGCGACAACGCCCCAGGCAGCTACGACTGCACCTCCTGCCGCACCCCGGCGACTCCGACCAGGAACGCACCAGCACGGTGCTCTTCATCGGCGACGAGACGGCCGTGCTGGCGTTCGCTCATGCGACCTGCATCCCCTCGCAGATCGTCCAGGTGGCGGAGGAACAGCTCCAGGGCGCAGTGCGAAGCATCACCGGCAGCGAACCACAGAACCCGGAGGGTCTCATGCCCGAACAGGCCGTCCTCGGCATCACCAGCGGTCTCGTCCTGATCGAGGACGATCTCCGCCCGGCCCTGGTCGTCGAACCGACCGGCCCGATCGCCCGGCCCGGCACAGATGGCAGCGGAGGCGACCAGTTCCTGCAGCTGCTACTGGAGCAGGGCTTCGGGCCCACGCCCCATCTGAACCGGCTGCCGGGCGTGCTGCCCGGCTGGTCGGTCCTGCTGGCCATGGGCCAGCTGCACGCCGTGCTGCAGCCGGGTGCCGCCGGCGGCACCCGGTCGCCTGGTGGCAGGCCCACCAGCCGCTCCAGGTCACCGACGGCTGGCGGACAGCGGCCAACAAGTCCAAGACCGTGCTCGTCTTCGCCGCCCCGGCGGGCTCGATCGGCGAGCAGCCGCGTGAGGATCTGCTCCGCGACGCCCTGGACAAGGCCGCGGTCAACGGGCTCCTGGTGGCGGCCGCCATGCCGCTGGCCGGGACCTGATCATGTCCGCACGCTCCGGGCACCCCGTCGAACAGCGATTTCTCCACCCGGCCCGCATCCGACGGGCGCCGGGGTCGTTGGCACATACGTGCACTCATACGACCCTCCCGCCAGCACCAGAGCCCGATCCCTGCCATGCGTCCGTCGCGGGATCCATCTACTGGCAAGTCCCCACCCCGATCTACGACGCGCTGTACTCCGAGTACCGCCGGTCGTTCCGGGCGTTGCCGGGCGATCGGATCGGTGAGGAGAATCTTGGCTTCAAGGCCTTCACCACCGGCCTGTTCGGCAGCCGTACGCCACTGAGCGGGCACCCGAGCACGACGTCGAGCGGACAGGGCAGCCAGGGCGCTCACACCGGCAACCTCGGCTCATGGCAGCGGGTCGGCCGGCACGCAGGCCGCTCCCAGCCTGCCGCGTTGCCGCCCGGTCCTCCGAGGCCTGACAGCACGGCGAAGCCCGGGCCGCTCGCTGCATGCGAGCGGCCCGGGCTCACTGTCTACCGGCTGTCCGGTGTCACTTGTTGCGGCCGCGCTTCTCGCGCACCCGGACGGAGATGTGGATCGGAGTGCCTTCGAAGCCGAACTCCTCGCGCAGACGGCGCTCCACGAAGCGGCGGTAGCCGTGCTCCAGGAAGCCGGAGGCGAAGAGCACGAACCGCGGCGGCGTGGTGCCCGCCTGGGTGCCGAAGAGGATGCGGGGCTGCTTGCCACCGCGCACCGGGTGCGGGTGGGAGGCGACGATCTCACCGAGGAAGGCGTTGAGCCGGCCGGTGGGAATGCGGGTCTCCCAGCCGGCGATCGCGGTCTTGATCGCCGGGACCAGCCGCTCCATGTGCCGGCCGGTGACAGCGGAGACATTGACGCGGGGGCCCAGGCGACCTGCGCGAGCTCCGTGTCGATCTCGCGCTCCAGGTAGTAGCGACGCTCCTCGTCGAGGGTGTCCCACTTGTTGAAGGCGAGCACGATCGCGCGGCCCGCTTCCACGGCCATCGTGACGATCCGCTGGTCCTGGACGCTGATGGGATCGCTGGAGTCGATCAGGATGACGGCGACCTCGGCCTTCTCCACGGCGGCCGCGGTGCGCAGCGAGGCGTAGTAGTCCGCACCCTCCTGGAGGTGGACCTTGCGGCGGATACCGGCCGTGTCGATGAACTTCCAGGTGATCCCGCCGAGCTCGATCAGCTCGTCGACCGGGTCACGGGTGGTGCCGGCGATCTCATTGACGACGACACGGTCCTCATTGGCGACCTTGTTCAGCAGCGAGGACTTGCCGACGTTCGGGCGGCCGATGAGCGCGATCCGGCGCGGGCCGCCCAGCGCGGTGCCGAACGTCTGGGCCGGGGCCTCGGGCAGCGCCTCCAGCACGGCGTCGAGCATGTCGCCGGTGCCGCGGCCGTGCAGCGAGGAGACCGGGTGGGCTGGCCGAGACCGAGGGACCAGAGCGCGGTCGCGTCCGCCTCCCGCTCTGTCCGTCGACCTTGTTGGCGCACAGGACGACGGGCTTCTGGCCTTGCGCAGCAGCCTGACGACGGCCTCGTCGGTGTCGGTCGCGCCGACGGTCGCATCGACCACGAAGACGACCGCGTCGGCCGTCGAGATCGCGTACTCGGCCTGGGCCGCGACAGAGGCGTCCAGGCCCAGCACGTCCTGCTCCCAGCCGCCGGTGTCGACGAGCCTGAAGCGGCGGCCGGCCCATTCGGCCTCGTAGTTGACGCGGTCACGGGTGACACCGGGCTTGTCCTGTACGACAGCCTCGCGACGGCCGAGGATGCGGTTCACCAGGGTCGACTTGCCGACATTGGGGCGGCCGACGACGGCGAGGACGGGAAGCGGTCCGTGACCGGCCTCACCGATCGCGCCCTCGACCTCCTTGGGGTCGAATCCTTCCTGCGCGGCGAGCTCCATGAACTCCGCGTACTCGGCATCGCCAGTGCTCCGTGCTCGTGGTCCGAGCCGCCGGAGTGAATCTGGTCGTTCATGAAGTCCGTTCCCTCTTTGCATCATCATCGATGGACCACGATCGCGCGGTCCACTACTCAGTCTCGCAGGCCCTGACGTCAAACTACCGTCGTCCGGCCGGAGGCCGCCGCGCGGCGTCAGGTGCGTGCCAGACGTCGCGCGGCAGACGGTGGTTCGACGTCACGCCCTAGTGCCCAGTGAGGCGCCTGGCGTTTCCCAGGTGCGCGGTCAGCTTCCCCTGTATCCGCAGCGTCGCCTCGTCCAGCGCCTTCCTGGTCCGCCGGCCACTGCCGTCACCGGCCTGGAAGGCGTCTCCGAAGACGACGTCGACCCTGCTGCGCAGCGGAGGCAGCGCGGATATCAGCCGTCCGCGGCGCTCGGTGCTTCCCAGGACCGCCACGGGCACTATCGGCGCCCCGCCGCGTACCGCGAAGTACGCGAGTCCCGCGCGCAGGGAGGCGAAGTCGCCCTCGCCTCTGGTGCCCTCGGGAAGATCCCGAGGACCCCGCCTCTTCCAGCACACCCAGCGCGTGGGTGATGGCGGTGCGGTCGACGGTCGTACGGTCCACCTTCAGCTGACCGATTCCGCGCAGGAACGGGTCGAGGGGACCGACGAACGCCTCCTTCTTGATCAGGAAGTGGACGGGCCGTGGCGCTGTACCCATCAGCATCGGTCCGTCGATGTTGTGAGCATGGTTCACCGCGAGTATGACGGGTCCGGCGGCGGGCACCCGCCACGCCCCGAGCACCCTGGGCCTGAACAGCCCGTACATCAGACCGATGCCGATGCCCCGCCCGACGGCCGCCCCGCGAAGCGTGGGCGCTTGGTGGCTTCGCTCACTTCGCGGCCCGCTTCTCCCCGACGAGGGTGACGACACACTCGATGACCTGCTGAAGGGTCAGCTCGGTGGTGTCCACCTCGACCGCGTCCCGGGCCTTGGCGAGCGGTGAGGTCTTGCGGCCGGAGTCGGCCGCGTCCCGCTTGATCAGGGCTTCCCTGGTGGCGACGAGATCGGAACCCTTGAGCTCGCCGCTGCGGCGAGCGGCACGCGCCTCCGGGGAGGCGGTCAGGAAGATCTTGAGGTCGGCGTCGGGAAGCACGGTGGTGCCGATGTCGCGGCCCTCGACCACGATGCCCCGCTCGGCCCGGGCTGCGATGGAACGCTGCAGCTCGGTGATCCGGGTGCGCACCTCGGGCACCGCGCTGACGGCGCTGACCCTGGAGGTGACCTCCGGGGTACGGATGGGCCCTGCGGCGTCCTCGCCGTCGACGGTGATCGTCGGGGCCGCCGGGTCCGTACCGGAGTCGATGACCGGCTTGGCGGCTGCCATGGCGATCTCCGACGGGTTGTGCACGTCGATGCCGTTGTTCAGCATCCACCAGGTGATCGCGCGGTACTGGGCGCCGGTGTCCAGGTAGCTCAGGCCGAGCTGGGCCGCGACGGCCTTGGAGGTGCTCGACTTGCCGGTGCCGGAGGGCCCGTCGATGGCGACGATCACTGCGGCCGGGGCGGTCCGGGCGGCGGCGCTTGCGGTTTCCACGGTGGTGGACACCTTCCTGGTACACGGGGCGGGCGGAGCGGGGCCACGGAACGGCCTCCCCAGGTTACCGAGTGCTGGGCGGCCCTTGCACCCCGGCATCCCGCAGCCCGCGGGTCGCTCTCCCACCCGCTCTACGGACGGATCGACCAGCCACGCTCGCTCAGCGCCACGCTCAGCGCGGGTGCGGCGCTCGGCTCGACCATCAGCTGGACCAGACCGGCCTGCTGGCCGGTGGCGTGCTCGATGCGGACGTCCTCGATGTTGACCCCGCCCGCCCGGCATCGGCGAAGATCGCGGCCAGTTCGCCCGGCTGGTCGGTGATGAGCACGGCCACGATCTCGTACGCCGCCGGGGCCGCCCGTGCTTGCCGGGCACCCTGATCCGGCCCGCGTTCCCGCGGCGCAGGACGTCCTGGATGCCTTCGGTGCCCGCCCGCCGCTTGTCCTCGTCGGCGGACTGCAGGCCGCGCAGCGCCCGTACCGTCTCATCCAGATCGGCCGCGACTCCCGCCAGTACATCGGCGACCGGGCCGGGGTTGGCGGAGAGGATCTCCACCCACATCCGGGGTCGGACGCGGCGATCCTGGTGACATCCCTTATCCCCTGCCCGCACAGGCGTACGGCCGTCTCGTCGGCCTCCTCCAGACGCGCAGCGACCATCGAGGAGATCAGCTGCGGGTGTGGGAGACCAGGGCCACAGCCCGGTCGTGGGCATCGGCGTCCATGACGACCGGGACGGCGCGGCAGAGCGCGACCAGTTCCAGGGCGAGGTTGAGGACCTCGGTGTCGGTGTCCCGCGTCGGGTGAGGACCCAGGGGCGGCCCTCGAAGAGGTCACCCGTCGCGGCCAGCGGGCCCGAACGCTCCTTGCCGGCCATGGGGTGCGTACCGATGTACGGCGTCAGATCGACGCCGAGCGCTTCCAGCTCCCGACGCGGACCGCCCTTGACGCTGGCGACGTCGAGGTAGCCGCGGGCGACACCGTCGCGCATGGCTGCGGCGAGCACGGAAGCGGTGTGGGCGGGCGGTACCGCGACGATCGCCAGGTCCACACGGCTCTGCGGGCATCCTCCGTACCTGCGCCGAGGGCTGCCGCCGTACTCGCCGAGGACGCGTCGCGGTCCACGAGGTGTACCTGGATGCCGCGTCCCGCCAGGGCGAGGGCTGCGGAGGTACCGACGAGGCCGGTCCCGATGACGACGGCTGTTCTCACTGGGCGATGTCCTGCGGAGGGCGCCGGTGGCGCCGAGGTAGACGTGGCTGATCTCCGCCTTGGAGAGGTACGTCTCCACATGGGCGAGGATACGGACCACGCGGGGCATGGCGCCCTTGATGTCCAGCTCCTGGGCGCAGATCAGCGGTACGTCGACGATGCCGAGGCCGCGTGCGGCCGCGGCCGGGAAATCACTGTGCAGATCCGGGGTGGCGGTGAACCAGACGCTGATCAGATCGTCCGCGACGAAATCGTTGCGCTCCAGAATGGCCGTGAGCAGAGCACCCACCTGCTCGTCCATATGCCCGGCCTCGTCCTGATCCAGCTGGACGGCTCCACGGACCGCTCGTACCGCCACGTCGTACCCCTTGCTCCCTCGTAACGCTTGCAGTTTCAGCCTAGAGGTGCGACAGGTCCGGTGGTCACGGTGCTCTCCGTGAGACGCCGTGGCCGGGTGTTTCGCCTTCGCTGTCCGGGGCGTCACGATGCACGTGCCGGGACGGAACGTTCACGGTGACCGACGCCACACAAGGAGAGCCATGACCGCTCGGCGAAGGACAGTACTCACGGCGACCGCGGCGGGCGCCGCCGCGCTGGCGGCCGGCTGCGGTTCGTCGGGCGACGGGGCGGCGACACGGACACCGCCACCCGGCCCCGGCAGCGGCGAACTGGCCAGGACTTCGGACATCCCGGTCGGCGGCGGCACGATCTTCAAGGACCGCAAGGTGGTGGTGACCCAGCCGGAGAAGGGCCGGTTCAAAGCCTTCTCGGCCGTCTGCACCCATGCGGGCTGCATCGTCTCGGCGGTCGAAGACGGCACCATCGACTGCGCGTGCCACGGCAGCAGATTCAGCGTCACGGACGCCTCGGTCGAAGCCGGGCCCGCAACGCGTCCACTGCCCGCCGAAAAGATCACGGTCGAGGGTGACAGCATCCGGCTCGAATGAGGCCGCATAGCCTCGCGCGCATGACCACCCTGAAGCCGCGGCGCTGATCCTCGATCACGCTGGCGCTGCGGGCCAACCCCAATGCCCTGGAGTGCCTGCACTCCGGTGGAGCGGACAGACGCCACCGGGCGGACGGGCGAGCTGACCATCGAGGTCGGCGACGCGCGGGTCCCCGCACCCCGCTGCTTCCCGGGCCGGACCGCTCCGAGTGGAGGACTTCCTGATCCGCACCCGCCGGGCATCGGCCCAGGAGTAGTGCGGGTGGGTGGTTGGGGCGGGGCCCTCCGGAGCGTCTCCTCGGGACTGGCGGACACGCGGAGGACCCCTCACGTACGCCATTGCCTGCGGGGACTCTCCTGCACGGCCCCACCCCACGTCTCATCCACACCCGCGGACCGGCGGAGCGGATGGATACGAGACGGCCGGTCCGGGGCGTGCAGGAGAGTCCCGCAGGACGACGAACGGCTTACGGGGTCAACCGCGTGCACCCCGCACGTTCGTCGTCTGAGGAGACACTCCGGAGGGCCCCGGGCCACCACCCACCGGTAACCCCGGACCCGGGGACCAGAACCAAGCCCGTCCGGCGCTTGAGGACAAAACCCGCGCCCCGGCCCCGGGGCACCACGCACAGCCCCCGCCCCGCAGGAGCACCCCCGCGCGCCCAACCGGCCGAGGTTCACGCATCCCAGAGCGCCCCCAGTGACAGCAGATCACTGCGGTACTCAATGCGCTCCGACCATTCCTTGGGCCACACTTCCGCTCCCAGGTGCGCCCCGCCAGCGCTCCGGTGAGGCAGGCCAGGGAGTCGGAGTCGCCGCGGGTGCAGGCGGCCCGGCGCAGGGCCATGACCGGTTCTTCCGGGAAGAGCAGGAAGCAGTGCAGGGCCGTGGCGAGGGCCTCCTCGGCGATCCAGCCGTCGCCGGTGGCCTCGCAGGGGTCGGTCTCCGGGGACGGGGCCCTCAGGGCGTCCTGGACCCGCGCCAGGGCGGCCAGGCAGTCGTCCCAGCCGCGCTGGATGTACGCCTCGGGCGACGAGTCGCCCGCGTACCGCCAGAGGTCGCCGAGCCAACGGGTGAGGTAGTGGCCGCTGCTCTCGTAGGCGTAGCTGCGGAGCTGTCCGATCAGGCCCAGCGGTTCCGCGCCCTGCGCAAGCAGGAAGACGGCACGGGCCATCAGGTCGGAGGCTGCCAGCGCGGTGGGGTGGCCGTGGGTGAGGGCCGCCTGGAGCTGGGCCGCGCCGGAGCGCTGTTCCTCGCTGAGGCCGGGTACGAGCCCACCGGGGCCACCCGCATATTGGCTCCACAGCCCTTCGACCCGGTCTGGCTGGCGTCCTGCCAGAGTCGACCGCTGTCGAGCATGCGGCAGGCCTTCAGACAGGTGTTCCCGGGCGCGCGGTTGTTGTCCGGGGAGTGGTACCAGGCGACGAACGCGCTGCGTACCGGGCCGGCCAGCCGCTCCGGGGTGAGCAGTCCGCTGTCCATGGCGGTCCGAATGCCCTGGCCGAGCGCGAGCGTCATCTGCGTGTCGTCGCTGACGAACGCCGGCTTCGGCAGCCGCATCTGCCGCCACGGGCCGCACTTGGCGAGGATGGACGGCACGTCGTTGAACTCGGTCGGGAAGCCCAGCGCGTCGCCGAGCGCGAGCCGGTCAGCGCACCCGTGGCTGCTTGTTTGGTGAGGGTCCTTGTCGAGATCATTCAGCTCGTCCTTCCGGGCGCAGGAGTGGAGGGTGCAGGGCGGTGGCGGTGCCCGCGCGGTACAGCGCGGCCGGTTTCCCGTCCGCCGGTGCGCCGCGGCGGTCCGTCGACGGCGCGTACGAAGCCGGGCGTGGTGAGGACCTTGCGGCGGAAGTTGGGCCGGTCGAGTTCGACACCCCAGACTGTCTCGTAGACCTGGTGGAGCTCGCCGAGGGTGAATTCGGCGGGGCAGAACGCGGTGGCCAGGCATGTGTACTCGAGCTTGGCCCCGATCCGGTCCTGCGCGTCGGCGAGGATGCGGTCGTGGTCGAACGCGAGCGGGCCGAGGCCGCCCGTCGCCCACCACTGCGCGCGTGCCGCGTCTCCGCCGCCGCGCGGCTCGGGCAGATGGGGTACGAGCGCGGCGTAGGCGACGGAGACGACCCGCATCCTGGGGTCGCGGTCCGGTTCGCTGTAAGTGCCGAGCTGTTCGAGGTGGAAGGCGCAGACGGCGCTCTGCGTGAGGCCGGTCTCCTCGGCGAGTTCCCGGCGCGCCGCCTCCTGCGCTGATTCGCGCGGCAGGACGAAGCCGCCGGGCAGCGCCCAGTGCCCTGTAGGGCGCCTCTCCCGTTCCACGAGCAGAACGTGGAGGCGGCCTTCGCGGACGGTGAAGACAGCGAGGTCGACGGTGACGGCGAAGGGGCGAACGCGCGGGATCGTACCCCTCGGGCACTGTGCTCATCGTTGCTCCGGGAGGGTGCGGTGAAGTCCCAGCCGGTGGCGAGGAGTTCGTCGACGGCGGCGACCGCTGCGTCCAGGCGGGCGGGGTGGGGCCGGTGACTTCGGTGAACCGGCGTTCCGTACGGATGAGTTCGGAGCGGAAGCGCTCTGTCATCCAGGGCCGGAGCTCCTCGCCGTCGCGCAGTCCGTCGTCCTCGAAGGGGACACCCCGGTCGTCGGTGAGCAGCCAGAGGTGGTGGTCGATCCGGTCGGCGGTCTTCTCCACGAGCGGGTTGCGTCCGCCCATGTACCGCTCGTGCCAGACGGTGGTCGCGAAGGAGTCCGTGTCGCAGATGAGCACCGGGGAGCCGGTGCGGGCGGCTGTCTCCTCGCGGGCGTTCTGCTCCTCGGCGATCCGCGGGAAGTCGTCCGTGCCGAAGGCGACGTCCTCCCACTGTGCGCCGGGCCACCTGCTGCGCAGGGAGGCCAGCTTCTGTTCGCTGAACTCCCGTCCGTACTCGGCCACATAGCGGGTCTGCGCCCAGATACCGCCGCGCCGCCTGTAGTGCTCGGCGAGCGCCAGGGCCAGCGTGGTGGTACCGGTGGACTCGGCACCGAGGACGACGACGCGGCGGGTGAGCGCTGCTCGTACCGGCGGTTCGAGGAAGTCCCAGCAAGCGACGGGATCTTCGCGGACCGCGGTTCCCGAGACCGGGAAGACGGTGCGCGATGGGTCGACGAGGACGGATTCGGCGCCGAAGCGGCGGGCCAGTTCGTCCCCGTACGACTCGGAGGTGAAGACGGCGTCGACCGGCTCCGGGACTGCCGCGGTGAAGACGGCCATGTGCGCATCCCAGATGGCCGGGTCCGTCAGGTCCATGCGGGTGTCGTCGATGGCTCCGGTCACTCGTACGTCCGGGTGCACTTCCTGCATCCAGGCGACCCGGTCGGCGAGCGGGACGGATTCGACGGAGGCCGCGCAGACCAGGACGGTCAGCCGTTCGCAGCGGTCCTCGGCGGTACGGACGAGATGGTGGTGGCCGGCGTGCGGCGGGTAGAACTTGCCCAGGACCAGGCCGTGCGCGTAGCGCTCATGCCGGCACCTGTGCCGGGCGCCGGTCCGTGGCGAGGTCCCGGTTCCAGTTGCGCAGGCCGACAAGGCAGAGCGTGAGGAATCCGACGTACAGCAGGGAGGTGAGGTAGAGCCCCTTGTAGGCGTACAGGGGATGTAGACGACATCCGCGGCGATCCACAGCCACCAGGACTCGAGCCGCTTGCGGCACTGCCCGTACGTCGCCATCAGGGACAGCGAGGTCGTCAGGGAGTCCCAGAACGGCACCGTCGAGTCGGTGGCCCGGGACAGGAGAAGAGCGAGGGCAAGGGTCCCCACCGCCCCGCCGCGACCAGCCAGGTCCATTCGGTGCGCGTGGTTCTGCGCACCGGCAGGACGGATGTACCTGATCCACCCCGTGGGTCCAGGTCCACCAGCCGTACGCGGCGAGGGTGATGAAGACGATCTGGAGGCCGGCGTCTGCGTACAGGCCGGACTGGGCGAACAGCAGGATGAAGAACAGGTTGTTGGCGATGCCGATCGGCCAGTTGGCCAGGTGCTGGCGGGCCACGAGCCAGACACACAGCGCTCCGCTGCCGAAGCCGAGCACCTCGGTCCAGCTGACCGGGGTGCCCAGGACTGTCACCAGGGGCTGTTGCAGGGGATCGAGGATCTCCGCGAGGTGCACGCCGCCGCCTTCCTTTTTATAGTCACTCTGACTATAAAGGGAAACGCCGGCAGCAAGGCCCGCGGCCGGTTCCTGTTCGAAAAGACGAACGAGGAGCCGGCCGCGGGCCAGGCGCACTGAGGGGCTGGTTAGAGATCGACCTCGCGCATCAGCATGCCCACCTCTGTGTTGGTCAGCCGGCGCAGCCAGCCGGACTTCTGGTCGCCCAGCGGGATCGGCCCGAAGGACGTCCGCACGAGCCGCTCGACCGGGTAGCCGGCCTCGGCCAGCATCCGGCGGACGATGTGCTTGCGCCCCTCGTGGAGGGTCACCTCGACCAGGTAGTTCTTGCCGGTGTTCTCGACGACCCGGAAGTGGTCGGCACGGGCGTACCCGTCCTCCAGCTGGATGCCGTCCTTGAGCCGCTTGCCGAGGTCGCGCGGGAGCGGCCCCTGGATGGCGGCCAGGTAGACCTTCTTCACGCCGTACCTGGGGTGGGTCAGCCGGTGGGCCAGCTCACCGTGGTTGGTGAGCAGGATGACACCCTCGGTCTCGGTGTCGAGCCGGCCGACGTGGAACAGCCGCGTCTCGCGGTTGTTCACGTAGTCACCGAGGTTCTGACGGCCGTCCGGGTCGCCCATGGTGCAGACGACTCCGGCCGGCTTGTTCAGCGCGAAGAACAGGTGCGACTGGGTCGCGACCGTCAGGCCGTCGACCTTGATCTCGTCCTTCTGCGGGTCGACACGCTTGCCCTGCTCGAGAACGATCTCGCCGTTGACCTCGACCCTGGCCTGGTCGATGAGCTCCTCGCACGCCCGGCGCGAGCCCATGCCGGCACGGGCGAGGATCTTCTGCAGACGCTCGCCCTCCTGCTCGGCGCCCGGGTTCGTCCTGGGGTCTTGATCTCGGGCTTGTCCGCGTACCGGTCACGGTTGCGCTGCTCGATCTTGGCGTCGAGCTCGCGCGGGCGGGACGGGCGCCGACCCGGCGGCCGCCCTTGCTGACGTGCTGCGCGGACTTCGGGGCGCCCTTGGCACCGCCGCGGGCCGCGGCGCCGCGGCCTGCGGGGCCGCCGTCGCCGCCCGGCTTGTCGGAGCCCACGTCGTAGCGGCGCTCCTCGGGCGGGGCCTGCGGGGCGCTGCTCCTGCTTGTCGTCGCGTCCGCCATCGCGGCCGGCATCGCGACCGCCACCGGCCTTCGGGCCACCGGCCTTCGCGCCGCCGGCCGGGCCACCGGCCTTCGGCCGGAAGGAGCCGCCGCCCGGGATTCCGGTTGCCGCCGCTCTTGCCGCTGCCGCTTCCGTTGTTACTGCCACTGCTTCGCATCAAAATTCCGTTTGGTCGTCTGCGTGAGTTTCCGGGGTGTCCGGTGCGTCCGGATCGAACGACGGCACACCCTCTAGCGTCTCAGCCTCGATCGCGTCCGCCTCCGGGAGGAAGGGCGCGAGCTCCGGAGCTCGTCCAGGCCTCGCAGGCCCATGCGCTCCAGAAAGTAGTTCGTCGTCCTGTACAGGATCGCACCTGTTTCGGGTTCCGCGCCCGCCTCCTCGACCAGGCCCCTCTGAAGGAGGGTCCGCATGACGCCGTCGCAGTTCACGCCACGCACCGCCGACACCCTCGACCGGCTCACCGGCCGGCGGTAGGCGACCACCGCGAGAGTCTCCAGAGCCGCCTGGGTCAGACGGGCATGCTGGCCGTCCAGGACGAAGCCCTCGACCGCCTCGGCATACTCCGGGCGGGTATAGAAGCGCCAGCCTCCGGCGACGAGCCTCAGATCGAACCCGCGCCCCTGCACGGTGTACTCGTCGGCCAGCCGCCGCAGGGCGTCCGCGACAGCCCTGCGGGCCGCTGCAACACCTGGCCAGGTGCTCCTCGGTGGCGGGCTCGTCGACGACCATGAGGACCGCCTCCAGGGCGGGCCCGAGGTCGAGCTCCGCGACCGCGCTGCTCTCTCCCCGGCGTGGCCGTTGCTCTGCGCGCTCATGCCTGCACTTCCTCCCGCACCTGTTGGTCGAACTCGTCCGTCACCGTCGGTGCGGCCCCTCGGCGGCCGCCCAGCGCACGATGAGATCACCGAGCGCCTCCTCCTGGTCGAGGGTGACCGCCTTCTCCCGGTACAGCTCCAGGAGCGCCAGGAACCGGGCTACGACGGTCAGGGTGTCCGGTGCGTCCTCGGCGAGATCCCGGAAACTGACCACTCCCGCCGCCTTCAGCCGCGCCACCACGATCTCCGCCTGCTCGCGCACGCTGACCAGGGGCGCGTGGATGTGATCGACGTACACCTGCGGCCTGGGACGCGGCTGCATCGCCTTCACCGCGAGCCGGGCGAACCCTTCGGCCCCGATGCTGATGACGACCTCGGGCAGCAGCTCGGCGTGCTGCGGTTCGAGTCCGACGGTACGGGGTAGCGGCGCGACTCGGACTCCAGTCTGGTGCTGAAGATCTCGGCGATCCGCTTGTACGCCCTGTACTGCAGGAGTCGCGCGAAGAGCAGGTCCCGCGCCTCCAGGAGCGCGAGGTCCGCCTCGTCCTCCACCTCGGCGGTGGGCAGCAGCCGGGCGGCCTTGAGATCGAGCAGGGTGGCGGCGACGACGAGGAACTCGGTGGTCTGGTCGAGATCCCAGTCGGGCCCCATGGCCCGGATGTGGGCCATGAATTCGTCCGTGACCCGGGAGAGTGCGACCTCGGTCACATCGAGCTTGTGCTTGGAGATCAGCTGAAGCAGCAGGTCGAACGGCCCCTCGAAATTCACCAGCCGCACGGTGAAGCGCCTGCCGTCCGCCGGGGCGGCCTCGTGCGCGGCGGCTGCCGAGGCCGCCCGTCCCCAGGCGGCTCCGGGACCGGTACCGGCTCCCGCACGCCCTGTGCGGTCACGGAGGGCCCGCGGAGGCCTCCTCGGTTTCGGCGGCGGGCAGCCCGGAGGTACGGCGCCGGCGCCCACCGCATCCGTGCCCGGCCCGCGGCCGAGGGTACGGCGGGGTGGGCGGGCGGGATTATCAGCAGTCGGCATTGTGGTCCAGGGATGCGGCGGGGACACGGGCGGGCGGTGGCCCGTTCGCGAGGCCGGGCCACCCTCGGTGGCCCTCTCCCCGGGCAGGCTACCGGCGCCGCACCGGTCAGCGGCCGCGCAGCCTCCGTACGAGGATGCTCGCGTCGCCCGGGACTCCAGATCCGCGAGCACCACGGCGACCGCCTCACGCACGATGCGGCCGCGGTCGATTGCCAGGCCGTGCTCACCGCGTAGGACGAGCCGTGCGTGCTCGAGGTCCATCAGTTCCTCGGCCGACACATAGACGGTGATCTTCTCGTCGTGGCGCTCCCGGCCACTGGGACGGCGGTTGGCGCCACGCCCCCACCGCGCCTGCGCTGCTGCTGGACGGCGGGAGCAGGCTCCTGGGACGACTGGGGCGATGCGGCAGGCTGTGACGCCGGCTGCCGGTCGCTCTGGGTCCCCTGGCCGGTCCTGCCGGACGCGGCACGGTCGGCCTCGCCCCGGCTGCGCGATCCGCCGCCGTCGGAGTCCGCCGCGGAGTGCTCCTCCCTGGAGGGAACAGCAGCACCGCCGGCCCCCGCGACGCCCCGCCTGCCCGGACCTGTCGGCCGATGGATCGTTCTCCCCGGCCGGCGCGGGCACGCGTGCCTCACCGTTCGCCTTGCGTCGCCGCTCCGCGGGGACGAGCCCTGAAGGCCCATTCCCCTGTGGTGCGGAACAGTTCGTCGGCCCCGGCAGACTCACTCGGCGTGACACCGGGCGAGCACCTCCCTGGCGAGCTGACGATAGGCGGCGGCACCGACCGAGTTGGAGGCGTAGGTGGTGATGGGCTCACCGGCGACCGTGGTCTCCGGGAAGCGCACCGTGCGCCCGATGACGGTGTGGTAGACGTGCTCGTCGAACGCCTCGACGACCCTCGCGAGGACCTCGCGGCTGTGCACCGTACGGGAGTCGTACATGGTGGCGAGGATGCCGTCGAGCTCCAGCTCGGGGTTGAGCCGCTCCTGGACCTTCTCGATGGTCTCGGTGAGCAGGGCGACCCGCGCAGCGCGAAGAACTCGCACTCGAGCGGGACTATCACCTTGTGAGCCGCCGTCAGGGCGTTCACGGTGAGCAGGCCCAGCGAAGGCTGACAGTCGATCACGATGTAGTCGTAATCGGCCATCAGCGGCTTCAGGGCGCGCTGCAGGGTCGACTCCTGGCCACCTCGCTGACCAGCTGCACTTCCGCGGCCGAGAGGTCGATATTGCTCGGCAGCAGGTCCATATTGGGCACTGCGGTCTTGAGCAGGACCTCGTCGGCCGACATGCCCCGCTCCATGAGCAGGTTGTAGACCGTGAGGTCGAGCTCCATCGGGTTGACCCGAGACCGACCGACAGGGCTCCCTGCGGGTCGAAGTCGACCAGCAGGACGCGCCGTCCGTACTCCGCGAGCGCGGCACCCAGGTTGATGGTCGACGTGGTCTTGCCCACGCCGCCCTTCTGGTTGCACATCGCGATGATCTTCGCGGGGCCATGATCGGTCAGCGGGCCAGGGATCGGGAAGTACGGCAGCGGCCGGCCCGTCGGGCCGATCCGCTCGCGGCGCTGGCGTGCGGCGTCGGGCGCGAGCGTGGCCGCGTACTCCGCATCCGGCTCGTACTCGGCATCGGGGTCGTAGAAGTGCCCTCGGGCACCTCGGCGAAGTCGGCGAAGCGGTCGGACTTGCGACCGCTCTCGTTGCCGGCCGTGGCGTTCACGTGTAGGCCGTCCATCATCTGGGGGCTGTCGTCATGTGCTGGTGGGTGGCGAAGGTGCTAACAGCGACGGAGCCGACAGCTTCGAGCCCGATCGGGCTCAGACCCCGTGCAGGCATCCCTGGTTGACCACCCCAGGAGTAAATGTCGACTCATTCACAAGTCGTCTTACCTCCTTGGGTGTGACCAGGAAACTTATCGATAGGTCAGCGTGGCACTATGCCGACGATTGGCGACTCTATGGCGTGTCACCGGTCCGCAGCAACACAATCCGCCGTTCCCGACCCCATGTGTCGGCAATCGAACACCCTCTGTCAAGGGTGCGGGGCACGCATGACGCGCATTTCGCAGGTACACAAAACGGGTAGAGGGTCATGTTCGAGGCGAGTTGAGCACCCCTCACCGACCCCGGGCACGCGTCCGGCCGGACCTCGCCCGGCAAGGTCCGGCCGGACGCGTGAGGTTGACGGAGGGTGTTGACCCGTCAGCCGAGAAGCGTGCTCAGCTCGACATGGTCGAGGCCGTGCGCCTCGGCGACCTGGCGGTAAACGACCTGCCCGTCATGGGTGTTGAGACCCTTGGCGAGTGCGGCGTCACGGCGCAGCGCCTCGGTCCAGCCGCGGTTCGCGAGCTCCACGATGTACGGAAGCGTGGCATTGGTGAGGGCGTACGTGGAGGTGTTCGGCACCGCGCCCGGCATGTTCGCGACACAGTAGAAGACCGAGTTGTGGACCATGAAGGTCGGCTCGGCGTGCGTCGTCGGATGCGAGTCCTCGAAGCAGCCGCCCTGGTCGATTGCAATGTCGACAAGTACACTTCCGGGCTTCATCTTGGCGACGAGCTCGTTGGTGACGAGCTTCGGGGCCTTCGCCCGGGGATCAGTACGGCGCCCACGACGAGGTCCGCATCGACCACAGCCTTCTCGAGCTCGAAGGCGTTGGAGACGACCGTCTGCACCTTGGTGCCGAAGACCCGGTCGGCCTCGCGCAGCTTGTTGACGTCCCTGTCGAGCAGGGTTACGTGGAAGCCGAGACCGACGGCGATCTTGGTGGCGTTCCAGCCCGAGACGCCGCCGCCGATGATGACGGCCCTGCCTGCCGCCGTACCGGGGACCCCGCCCGGGAGCACGCCGCGGCCACCGGCCGAGCGCATCAGGTGGTAGGCGCCGACCTGCGGGGCAAGGCTGCCCGCGACCTCGGACATCGGGGCGAGCAGCGGCAGCGCGCGGCCTGCGGTCTCGACCGTCTCGTACGCGATGGCGGTCGTGCCCGACTCCAGCAGCGCGTCCGTGCAGGCACGGGAGGCGGCGAGGTGCAGGTACGTAAAGAGCGTCTGACCCTTACGGAGGCGGTGATACTCCTCCGCGACCGGCTCCTTGACCTTGAGCAGCAGGTCGGCGGCGGCCCACACTCGTCGGCGGTGGGCAGGATCCGCGCCCCGGCGACGGCGTACTCCTCATCCGTGATCGAGGAGCCGGCACCGGCCCCTGCTCGACGAGGACTTCATGGCCGCTACGGGCGAGCTCATGCACTCCGGCAGGGGTGATCGCCACCCGGAACTCGTTGTTCTTGACTTCGCGGGGATGCCGACCTTCACGTCGATCACGGTCCTTGGCTCTGGGAGGGCACCGGGCATAACGAGTGGTACCCGCATATACCCAGCATAAATGGCGACACCGCAGGGATGGGCGGCAGAGCCAGTTTTAATGAAGGACTTCCCGCTGTCTAGCCTTACAAAGCATTAACTTTCTGACGAAGCACTACGGATTTCGTAGGCAGAGTCCTCATCGCCCAGCAATCTGTCGGCTGCGGCCCGGTGCAGCCCGGCCGCAGCGGGGTCCCCGAGCCGGTCCAGAGTGTCGGCAAGCCGGAGCTGCAGTGCAGCCTGCAGGCGTGCATCGGCGGCCTGCCGTGCCAGCTCCACCGCCTCCCGGCAGGTGTGCAGCGAGTCCTGCGGCCTGCCCGCGTACTCCTGCACCCGCGCGGCCTCGCTGAGTGCCCGCGCCTGCGCGGGCAGGTCCCCGAGTCTGCGGTAGCCCGCCGCGGCCGCCCGCCAGCTGCGCAGGGCCTCGCCGTACCGCCCGCCGTAGGAGTGCACGGCTCCGAGCCGCCCGTAGAGCCGCGCCTCGTCGGCCCGCTCGCCCTGAGTGAGCCGCTGGGCGAGCGCCCTGCCGTACCAGTCGGCCGCCCTGTTGAAGTCACCGAGCTCCGCGTACGCACCACCTACGGATTCCATCGCACGGCCGGTCGCGTACAGGTCCTTCGCGGCCCGCCCGGCGTCCAGCGCGGCGCGGTAGCGGACCAGCGCCTCCTGTGTACGGCCCGTCCTGGCGTCCAGGTCGGCCAGGTTCAGCAGCGCGGCGGCCCGTTCACGGGCAGATCCCGGCGTTCGGCGACGTCGAGGACCAGGCCGTGCAGTCCGTACAGCTCGGGTGCCGCGTCCTCGGTGCCCCGGTGCACCGCCAGCGCCCGCACGAGTGCGGCCACCAGCCTGCGGGCCAGGGTGTCCAGCCCCCGTCCTCGACAGCGATCCGGGCCGATGCCAGCAGGGCGGGCTGGCGGATCCGCAGCCACTCGGCAGCCGCTTCGGTGTTGGGGAAGCGCAGTGAGCGGGGCAGCCCGGCCAGCTTCCGGCGGGCCGGGAGCCCTCAGGGTCGGTGACCGCACGGCAGGACTGAAGCCGGCGGACGGTCCGCTCCAGCATCCGGCCCTGGCCAGCTGGATCTCGGCCGGGCGCTCCCGGTCCTCCAGCACGGCGCGCAGCAGCGGGCGAGGCAGCCGGGTACCTCGTACTGCGGCAGGGCGCGCCGTTCGTCCGCAGCAGTCCGAGCCTGACGAAGTCCTCCAGGGTCTGCTGGGCGGCCGATACGGAGCAGCCGGCCAGCGCGGATGCGGTGTGGGCGTCGGCGAGACCCGCGGGGCCAGGGCGAGCAGGCGCAGTATCCGGGCGGCGGCCTGCGGCAGGGTTTCATGGACCAGCCGGAAGACCCTGGCCAGCGGGCGGGCGCCGGTGGGCTGCTCGGTGTCCTCGGGCAGGTCCCGCAGCTGCTTGGCGGCGTCGGCGACGGACACGCCGGGCCGGGCGGCGAGCCAGCCGGCGATCAGGACCAGTGCGGCGGGCTGTCCGCCGCACTCCTCGGCGAGAGTTTCGGCGGTGCGCGGGTCGACGGTGATGCGGACCTGGCCGATGGCGCGGGCGAGCAGCTGTACGGCGGAGGCCGCGTCCAGGCCGCCGATGGTGCACGGGCGGACCCCGGAATCCCGGTGAGCGGGCCAGTAGATGTGGCGACGACCAGGCAGTCCGCGTTGTCGGGCAGCAGCGGGTCGACCTGCTCCGCGTCCGCGGCGTCGTCGAGCAGGATCAGGGCGCGGCGTACGGCGAGAGCCTCGGACCATCTCGGAGAGCTCGTCCTCGCCGGCACCGGGCGGGCGGCGACGGCCAGCAGGCCCAGGAGTTCGCGGGCGGTGCGCTCGGTGGGAATCCGTTCGCCGCCCGGGTCGGTGAGGCCCACCCGGAGTACCCCGTCGGGTAGTCGTCGGGGCCGGTGGCGCCTGGTTCCGGCTCCGGACTCGCGAGCCGCCGGGCCAGCTCGGCCGCCAGCGCGCTCCGTCCGGAACCGGGCCGTCCGGCGATCAGCAGGACCCTTGCCCGTGCGGCCTTGCGGCCGGCCAGAGTGTCCAGGCCCGCCCGCTCGATGTCGGCCCGCAGGGCTTTCAACTCGCGTGTACGGCCGAAGAATTTAGGTGGGTGGCACCGGACTGATCCTCGGTCCCCGCTGCTTTGGCCGGGCCGCTGGTGTCCACCGCCTGATCGGTCACGAGCCACGCTCCACTTCGCTGCACGCGGTGCCCGCCGGAACTCCGGTCGGGGCCTTTGAGCGTAGTTCAGTGGTGTGGACGATCACGGTGGAGCGTGGCGGGAGTATCCCCGATCGGGTCAGCATTTATTACGATCGTCCGACGTCCAAAGCTGGGACGAACGCCGGGAACCGTGCGAGCCGAAGGACCGTCAGGCCTCGAACGGCCGGGCAGGCCAGGGCGCATCGGCCGGACGCAGCGAGTCCGCCCGCCGCCCGCCAGCGCCGCGGTGAGCGCGAGGACACCCACCACCAGGCAGTTGTTGTGCAGGTCCCCGGCGAGCACCCCTGTACGAGCTCGTTCAGCGGCACCCGGCCTGCTCCATATCGGCCTCCTCCTCGGAGACCTCGAAGCGTTCGCCCTCCACCTCGGACAGATCCCTGGCGAGGAAGACGCGTACGGCTTCGTCACAGCCGCCGGGCGTGGTGTAGACGTCGGTCAGCACCCGCCAGTCCTCGGCCTTGACGTGCGCCTCCTCGTACAGCTCGCGCTGCGCGGCATGCAGCGGGTTCTCGCCGGGAATGTCGAGAAGGCCCGCCGGGATCTCCCAGAGCTTGTGGCGCACCGGGTGCCGGTACTGCCGCAGGACCAGGACCTGGCCCGCTTCGTCGAGCGCGAGGACGGCGACGGATCCGGGTGGACCTGGTAGTCGCGGCGGGCGACCGTGCCGTCCGGCATCACCACGTCGTCGGTGCGGACGCTGGTCTTGTTGCCGGTGAAGGGCGTCACCGTCGCGGTGACCTGCCACTCCTCGGGTGTGTCCTGGAAACCCATCTGCGTCCTCCCATGAACAAACAGAAGCCGGGGCACGCATCACGCAGATGCCTGCCCCGGCCAACGGTAACGCCTCAGACGGACGTGTCCGTCCCGCGTCCTGCCACCTGGCGCTCCACGGCCGCCTTCACCAGTCCGGCGAAGAGCGGGTGCGGGCGGGTGGGACGGGAGCGCAGCTCCGGGTGCGCCTGGGTGGCGACCAGGTAGGGTGGACCTCGCGCGGGTACTCGACGTACTCGACGAGCTTGTTGTCCGGGAGGTGCCGGAGAAGACCAGGCCGGCCTTCTTCTCCAGCTCCGCGCGGTAGGCGTTGTTGACTTCGTAGCGGTGGCGGTGGCGCTCCTCCACGTACGGCTGGTCCTCGTACGCCTCGCGGACGAGCGAGCCCTCGGCGAGCTTGGCCGGGTACAGGCCGAGCCGCATGGTGCCGCCCAGGTCGCCCGCGCCCTCGACGTACGCGAGCTGCTCCTCCATCGTCGAGATGACGGGGTGGCCGGTGGCGGCGTCGAACTCGGTGGAGTTGGCGTCGGGGATCTCGGCGAGGTTGCGCGCCGCCTCGATCACGATGCACTGCAGGCCGAGGCAGAGGCCGAGCAGCGGGACCTTGTTCTCACGGGCGTACTTGATCGCGCCGACCTTGCCGACCACACCGCGCTCGCCGAAGCCGCCGGGGATACAGACCGCGTCGACGTCACCCAGCTGGTTCTGCGCGCCCGCGGGCGTCTTGCAGTCGTCGGATGCGACCCACTTGACCTTGACCCGGGCCTTGTTGGCGAAACCGCCGGCCCGGATGGCCTCGGTAACCGAGAGGTAGGCGTCGGGAAGGTCGATGTACTTGCCGACCAGGGCGACGGTGACCTCGTGGTCGGGGTTGTGGACCCGGTCCAGCAGATCGTCCCAGACGGTCCAGTCGACATCGCGGAACGGCAGGTCGAGCTTGCGCACGACGTAGGCGTCCAGGCCCTCGGTGTGCAGAACCTTGGGGATGTCGTAGATCGACTTGGCGTCGGGGCAGGCCACCACGGCCGCCTCGTCGACGTCGCACATCAGCGAGATCTTGCGCTTGATGGCGGTCGGGACATCACGGTCGGCGCGCAGCACGATGGCGTCCGGCTGGATACCGATGTTGCGCAGTGCCGCGACGGAGTGCTGGGTGGGCTTGGTCTTCAGCTCGCCGGACGGGCCGATGTAGGGCAGCAGCGAGATGTGCACGACGAAGACGTTGTCCCGGCCGACCTCGTGGCGGACCTGACGGACGGTCTCCAGGAACGGCAGCGACTCGATGTCTCCCACCGTCCCGCCGACCTCGGTGATGACGACATCGACGTCGTCCATCGCCATGCGCCGGATCCGGTGCTTGATCTCGTTGGTGATGTGCGGGATGACCTGGACGGTGTCGCCCAGGTACTCGCCGCGCCGCTCCTTGGCGATGACCTGGGAGTAGACCTGGCCGGTGGTGACGTTCGCCGAGCCGTCGAGGTCGACGTCCAGGAAACGCTCGTAGTGCCCGATGTCCAGGTCGGTCTCGGCACCGTCATTGGTGACGAACACCTCGCCGTGCTGGAAGGGATTCATCGTGCCGGGGTCTACGTTGAGATATGGGTCCAGCTTCTGCATGGTGACCCGCAGGCCCCGTGCCTTGAGCAGGGCACCCAGGCTGGAGGCAGTCAGACCCTTGCCGAGGGAGGAGGCGACACCCCGGTGACGAAGATGTGCTTGGTCGTCGTGGATGTGGGCTGCATAGCCAAAGGGGCTCCCGTGGTCGCGATAGTGAGGTGCGTACCGGCATGGCCGAATCTTTCGGGATCCGCCAGGTACCGTCGCTGCGGTTCCGGGGCCTCGTCTGCTGTCTTCGGACGACCACCGGTCCACGGGCTACCAGGGTATCAGCGACGGAGGAGGCTGCTTCCGGCCACACCCGTCACACTGGCGTCACAGAACCACCGCAGGGACTTCACGTCCCACCCGTTCAGCTCAGAGATCTTGTCAAGACCGTCGCGCGGATCTTCCGGGTGCGTCGTATCCTGCTCGGACCATTCGCTGCCGAGTTGGCCGGCCCAGCGGCTCCACCCCAGCCCGCTCACCCGTGCAAGAGCTCGTCGGTTCTACTACAACGACCCCTTGACCAGCAGTAAGCGCCCTCCGGGGCGACATGGCCGTTCGACTGGAGATGCACGTGGCCGGGCGCATCGAGGATTACGCACTCATCGGAGACATGCAGACCGCAGCCCTGGTCTGCCGGGACGGCACAGCTGACTGGCTGTGCCTTCCCGCTTCGATTCACATGCCGTTTTCGCAGGACTTCTGGGCACCGAGGAGCATGGCTTCTGGCGCCTGGCACCTGCGCGCGTGGAGGGAACAGAACCCTCCACGCCGACCGTCACGCTATCGCGGCGACTCATTGATCCTGGAATCGGAGTGGGACACCCTCGCGGCACAGTCCGCGTGACCGATTTCATGCCGCCCCGTGACGGTGCCCCGCAGCTGATCCGGATCGTGGAAGGCATCAGCGGCCGGGTATCCATGCGCTCGGAACTGCGCATGCGTTTCAGCTACGGGCGGGTCACACCGTGGGTCCACAAGGTCGACGGCCGCACGGTCGCGGTCGCGGGCCCCGACTCGGTCTGGCTGGACACCCAGGCCGACACGTACGGGCAGAACCTGACGACCTACTCCGACTTCACCGTGGCGCCCGGCGACCGGATCGCGTTCACGATCAGCTGGCAGCCCTCGCACCGTGAGCCGCCCGCACTGCCGGAACCCGAGAGTTCTCTGGAGGCGACCGAGAGCTTCTGGCGCGAATGGGTCGACCAGTGCACCTACCACGGGCCCTACCGCGAGGCGGTGGTCCGCTCTCTGATCACGCTCAAGGCGCTGACCTACGCGCCGACCGGCGGCATCGTGGCGGCTCCGACCACCTCACTGCCCGAGGAGATCGGAGGCGTACGCAACTGGGACTACCGCTACACCTGGCTGCGGGACGCAGCCATCACCCTCCTCCCTGCTGCGCACCGGCTATCGCGAGGAGGCCCGCGCCTGGCGCGAGTGGCTGCTGCGGCCGTCGCCGGCGACCCGGAGAACCTGCAGATCATGTATGGCATCGCAGGCGAGCGGGAGCTGGGCGAGGCAGAGCTGGACTGGCTGCCCGGATACGAGAACTCCAGCCCCGTCCGCGTCGGCAACGGCGCTGCGAACCAGCTCCAGCTCGATGTCTACGGCGAGGTCACCGAGGCACTGCACCTGGCTCATATGACGGGCCTGACCCGCAACGACTACGCGATGGGCCTCCAGCTCAAGCTGATCAGCTATCTGGAGAAGCACTGGGACGAGCCCGACGAGGGCATCTGGGAGGTACGCGGGCCACGCCGGCACTTCGTGCACTCAAGGTGATGGCCTGGGTCGCGGTCGACCGCACCATCAAGCTGATCGAGTCCGGGGACACCGAAGGCCCGCTTGAGCGCTGGCTCCAGCTGCGCGAGGACATCCACCGCGATGTGTGCGAGCGGGGCTACGACCAGGAGCGCAACACCTTCACCCAGTCCTACGGGTCCAAGGAGCTCGACGCGTCCTTGCTGCTGATTCCGCAGATGGGCTTCCTGCCGCCGGACGACAAGCGGGTCATCGGCACGATCGAGGCGATCCAGCGGGAGCTCTCCACCGAGGACGGCTTCATCCTGCGCTACCCCACATCCGGGGACGCCGCGGGTGTGGACGGTCTGGAGGGCGACGAGGGCGCGTTCCTGGCGTGCTCGTTCTGGATGGCGGACGACCTCGCGATGATCGGGCGGGTCGTCGAAGCCCGTCAGCTCTTCGAGAAGCTGCTGTCCCTGCGCAACGACCTGGGTCTGCTGGCCGAGGAGTGGGACGCGCGGCTGCAGCGTCAGGTGGGGAATTTCCCGCAGGCGTTCAGCCATGTGCCGCTCATCGACACCGCTCTGCGGCTCACGGCCAGCGGAGCGTACGTCGGCTGACCTGTTGTGGGATCCCGTTTTTTCCCGTGTCGGATTCCGTGCGGGAATGTCGTAGGCCGTGTCGGATACGACATGTGAGCGGGATTCATGCCTCTGACCCGAGTAGTTCCCCACTTTGTGTACCGGACCGTCCCGGTCGTCATCAACGCAGACGACCGGGGCCTGCCTACGGCGTTCGGCGGTCGATCAGGCCGCCTTGGAGAACGCAAGGTTGGGGTTCGATGAGCTCGACAGATCAGCCTGCGTCGGTACAGGTGAGTGTCCGGCAGGCCGACGAGTCCGTGGTGGAGGACTTGGAGTGGGCATCCGCGCCACTCGATCTCCTGCAGCAGGCGCAGCCGTGGCGGACGTTCCGCTGGTACAAAGGCCAGCAGCACTACTCGGGCACGTACTGGGCGGCGACGGTGCGCGACCATGTGATCTACGAGTCGCGGCTGGAGCTGTCCCGGCTGCTGTTCGCGGAATTCGCTCCGGACGTCCGGCATGTCATCGCTCAGCCTCTCCTGCTCAAGGCAGTGGTGGAGGGCAGGCTGCGGCGGCACATCCCGGACTATCTGCTGCTGACCGATGACGGGCCGGTGGTCGTGGATGTCAGGCCACGGCATCGGCTGGAGCGGCCGAAGATCGCGTTCACGTTCGCTTGGACGCGTGCGGCGGTCGCCTCCCGCGGGTGGCGTTACGAGGTCTGGAGTGAACCGGACCCTCATGAGCTGGAGAACGTCCGCTTCCTCGCCGGCTACCGCAGGGCTGGTTGTTCGATCCGGACCTTTTGGACGGTCTGCGGGCCTGCGAGCTGGAGGGACGGTCGCTGCGTGAGGCTTTCCGGCTGATGCCCGACTGCCCCGGCCGCTGGTGAAGTCGGCGGTGCTGCACCTGCTGTGGTCGGGGCATGTGACGACGGAGCTGGACCGGCCGCTCAGCTCGGGGCACGTGCTGACGAGGGCCGCATGAGCGGGCGGGAACGCGGCTCGGGGTCGGCACGAGTTTCCGGTTCGACGGCGAGACGGTCGAGGTCGTGGAGTTCGCGAGCCTGGCCACGGGCATGGAGGTCATCCTCAGGATGCCCGTGACCGGTTGGTGCGGATGTCGATGCGGGAACTGCTGACTTCGGACCGGGCCGAGGTGATCCCCGAGGGCCAGGGGCCGGCCGTCAACGACGAAGACTTGGTCTCCGCGGTGCTGGCCCGGCCAGGCGCGGCACGCCGGCGCACCTACTACGTACTGACAGCCACAGCCCGCCAGATCGCCCCGTCTCACCCCGGGATGCCCAATGGTCTCACTCCGCAGAACAGGTAGAAGAAGGAGCTTCAAGTTGTCTGCTGAAGAACAAGATCCGATCCAGGAACACCCGCTCGACTCCTCTGCCGCCATTGCCGACCTCCGTACGAGGACGACCTTCATGCGTGACCTCCCCGCTGATGTGAAGCCTCTGCTTGCACGCTTCACGTCCGACGTCGGAGCCGCAGTGCCTCTGGTCGCCCTCTGGGCGCATGGATCGCTGGCTCTGGGGACTACCAGCTGGAACGCAGTGATCTCGATCTGGTGGCGCTGGTCGGTACGGAACTCAATGACGTGCAGCAAGAGGAACTGCGATTCGTGCATGGGCGTTTGATCGCCGACATCCCCTTGCCCGGACCCTGCACTGCACCTACGTGCCCCAGGGAGGCAAGTCCGATACGGCACAGGAACATCCGACCTGGGCTCAGGGCGAGTGGTTCGAGCGTCCCGTCACCCCTGTGAGCCGACGCGAACTGGCCCTGGGGGCAGTTGTCCTGAGCGGACCGCCACCGGTCAGCCTGCTGCCCAGGGTGAGCGACCAGGAGCTCGCTGAGTTCATCCGTTCCGAACTGGAGGACTACTGGCTGCCTGTGACAAGCAGCGTCAAGACCAAACTATGGCTCCAGGACATCTGGGTGGACCTGGGGATGCTGACCTTTGCGAGAGCATCAGTGACCCTACGCAATGGCCAGTTGATCACCAAAGAAAGAGCCCTCGAAGAACTGCGCTCCATGGGAGCACCGACAGCAGTCGTGGATGACATCCACCAACGCAGATACGGGATGGACCTCCTGAAGAACCCATCTGCCTCTGCCGACTGGCGGGCCCGACGCGCTGAACAGGCCCGAAAGTTCGTCCGCGCAGGGATCACCAGTCTCCTGGCACAACAGGAGAATCCGCCACCCGGGCCGTCCTCAGACACAGGTCTTGCGCGTTGATCCCCTCGGGCCATCTACTCAAATCGTCAGCGCGCCGGGGCCTTGTCCCACTCACGCCCGACACTCCAAGGGACGACAGGACCAACCGGAACCCACACCTGTCCCGCCCCGGGCCGCCCCAGGGTGCGGAAACGAGGTCGTGTCGGCCCGGTGGACCAGCCGGGCCGACAGGCCGGGGACTACGCTGGAAGGTCCTGCGAGTCCCTCGGAAGGGGCTGTCATGACAGCCCGCACGGTCCCGTCCGCCACCGCTCCGGACGGCTTCCGCACCGGTCTGACCGGCGATGCCTACGCTCCGGGAGACGCCGGGTACGACGAAGCCCGCACGGTGTCCAACGGCATGATCGACCGTCGGCCCTCGGTGGTCGCCCAGTGCGCCTCCGAAGCCGTTGTCGCCCGGTCCCTGCGCTTCGGCCGTGAGAACGGCCTGGAGATCGCGGTGCGAGGGGCGGCCACAGCGTCGCGGGCATGTCCCTGAGCGAGGGCGGCCTTGTGATCGATCTGTGCCGCATGCACGGCGTGTACGTCGACCCGCGGGCCCGTACCGCCCGTGTCGGCGGCGGCGCCACCATGAGCGATCTGGACCGGGCGACACAGCCGTTCGCCCTGGCGACCACCGGCGGCCGTGTCTCCACCACTGGAGTCGGCGGCTTCACTCTGGGCGGCGGATCGGGCTGGCTCGAGCGCAAGTTCGGGCTGGCCTGCGACAACCTGCTGGCAGCGGAACCCGTCATCGCTGACGGCAGCAGCGTCCGTGCCGACGCGCAGGAGAACCCCGAGCTGTTCTGGGCCCTGCACGGGGTGGCGGGAACTTCGGCGTGGCGACCTACCTGACCCTGCGGCTGCATGAACTTCCCGCGATGAGCACGGGGCTGCTGCTCTTTCGGCCGGACGACGGGCCCCGAGTCGTCGGAATCTACCGGGAGCTGATGGAGTCCGCCCCGGACGAGGAGGGCGGAGCGTGCCTCTATCTCACGGGTCCGCCCGAGGAGTTCATGCCCGAGCGGCTGGTCGGGCAGCTCGTCTGCGGCATCCTGACCACCCTGGCCGGAACGGAGCAGCAAGCCGTGAGCTGTGTGCACCGCTGCTCGCGCTGGGCCCGGAAGCACAGGTCATCGCTCAGCTTCCGTACGCGGATCTGCAGTGCATGCTCGACGACCCGCCCGGTATGCGGAACTACTGGTCCGCCGAGTACCTGGGCAGCCTCCCCGACGAGGCCGTGGATGTCTTCTGCTCCGGCGCCGCCTCGATGCCCGTCCCTCCGGCTCCCAGCACGTCCTGTTCCCCATGGGCGCAGCGGTGGCCAGGACCGCGTCGTCGCCGGAGTCGGCGCCGACAGCTACGCGCGCCTTGCCTCGGTCAAGACCAGGTACGACCCGGACAACGTCTTCCATCTCAACCACAACATCGAGCCCGCCGGCCACCGCGGGCAGGCCGGACCGGTAGCTTCCTGACCAGGAAACCGCCCGACAGGGCGAGAGTGGAAGCACGAGGCCGGAGTCAGTGGAGACACAGGGCGGGATCACCGTGCAACGGGCACTGGAGCTTCCCGGGCTGCGCGGCGGGCTTCCGGAGGTAGTGGCCTGCCCGGACCGGCTGAACCGGACGGTGCGCTGGGTGCACGCGGGCGAGGCGCCGAACATGGCCTCACTGCTCAGGGCGGTGAGCTCCTGCTCACCACCGGTCTGGGGCTCGGCAGCCGGCCCTCCGAGCAGCGTGCCTTCGTCCGCGGACTGGCCGAGGCCGGGATCGCCGCCCTGGTGGTGGAGCTCGGGCCCCGCTTCAGCCGGCTGCCCGCGGCCCTCGTGGAGGCCGCACGCGCAGCCGGGCTGCCGCTCGTACAGCTGCACCGCGAGGTGCCGTTCGTGGCGGTGACCGAGGAGATCCATACCGAGATCGTCAACGGGCACTACGCGCTGCTCCAGCAGGTGGAAGAAGTGCACCGGCGCTGCACCCGGGCGGTGCTCGGCGGCGGCGGCGGCGGGTGGCCGAGGTCCTCGGCATCCTGGCGGACTTCACCACTGGCCCGGTCTTCCTGGAAACGCCCGACGGACGGCTGCTGTACGCGGCGGGCACCGGCACCGGGCCGGTGGGCGCCGACCCGCTTCAGGTCTGGGAGGGATGCGCGGCGGCCGGGCGGCCCGTGAGGCGCCCCGGCGGGATCGGTGCTGGTGGATGTGCCGGGCGGCGGTGCGGGAGCCGGTTCGGTACGGGCACGGCTGGTGCTGCTCGCCCTGTCCGGGCCGCTGGTGACCGTGCACCGGATGGCGGCCGAGCGGACGGCGGGGATTCTGGCCGTCGTCCTGATGCAGGCACGCCAGGAGGAGGAGCTGGCGGCACGCGGCCGCGGTGACTTCCTCACGGATCTCGCCGAGGACGGATCACCCCGAGGACGCGCCGGCGCAGGCAAAGGTGCTGGGCTTCAGGCCGGGCGACACCCTGCTGCTGCCGGTGGTCATGCTGCTGGCACCGGAGCTGGCACCGGCGGGCAACTGGTCGCTGCTGGCGCGGGCGGCCCTGGAGGAGCTGTCGGCGGTGGGAGTGCCCGCACTGCTCGGGTGCGGCCGGTGGAGGGCCGGGTGCCGCTGCTGCTGGGGCTGCGCTCGGCGAGCGAACGCACCGCGGTCGCCGACCGGTCGCGGCGGCACTGCGGGCGGGCGTCGAGCGGGCCGGTCTGGTGCGGGCAGCGGACCGTCCGGCGGTCGTGGTGGTCGGTGTCGCCGGCACCTGGGCGGCGGCCGGTGCGGGGCTGCGGCACGCGGCGGAGACTGCGACGGCGGCGCAGGGCTCCCCGGCCGCCCTGGTACGACGCCCGGCGCCTGGACATCGATCTTCTGCTGTGGCGGCTGCGGGAACATCCGGATCTGGCGGCCTCGTGGGCCGGGCGATCGGCCGCTGCGCGACCACGACCGCACCTCGCGTCCCGCGCTGCTGCCCACACTGGAGGCGTATATCGCCCATGCGGGCCGCAAGGCGGAGACTGCGCGCGAACTGCATCTGAACCGGCAGACGCTCTACAACCGGCTGGCCCGCATCGGTGAGCTGCTCGGGACGGACCTGGACGACCCGCAGACCGTACTGGAACTGGGTCTCGCCCTGCGCGCCCGCCGCCACGCACCGTAGCGTCCGGGTCCGGCCCGCGACGGGCCGGACCCGCCCTCACCGTGTCCGGGTGGCGGGCGATGGCTGGGACAGCTCGTCGTAGACGGCGAGCACTTGGGCGATCGTGTCGTCCTCGGTCGGCCACCCGGCGGCCTGGACGCGTCCCGCCTCGGCGAGCCGCTCACGTTGCGCCGTATCGCCGAGCAGCCGGACGACCGCACGGGCGAGCGCCTCGGCATTGCCGTACGGGACCAGTTCGGCTGCTTCGCCCACGAGTTCCGCCACCCCGCCGACCGCGGCGGCCACCAGCGGCACCCCGGACCGCAGGGCCGCCTGCGCGGCAGCGGCCGGGCCTCCCACCGGCCCGGCAGGACCACGAGGTCCGCGGCGGCGATGAGCTCGCCGAGGTCGTCCTGGCAGCCGGTGAGCACCACGGGCAGCTGCTCGTTCCTGATCCGGCGCTGCAGAGCGGCCCGGTGCCGCCCTCCCCGCGACGACCACCAGTGGTACGGGGTCGAGCTCTCGCCATACCCGAGCGGCGTCCAGCAGCGTGTCGTATCCGTGGTCCGGTACGAGACGGCCGGCCGTCACCAGCAAAGGACGGTCCACCGCACCCAGTTCGGCCCGCGCCTTGGCGTCGCGGACGGCGCCGGAACGGGGCGGGCGCACTGGCCACCCGTGCCAGCCGTGCGTCGCGCGCCCGCGGCGCCGGGCACGGTCGACCAGGTCCCAGGAGGTGGCGAGCACAACGGCCGCGGCCCGGGCGGCCCTTCGCTCCAGCAAGTGCAGCAGCCGGCCACGGGCACCCTCGGCGTGGGCACGGGTGTGCCAGGTCACGACCAGTGGCGTACACCGGCCACTGAGCGCGAGCGCAGCGCGTACCGCTGCGTGCACACCGTGCGCGTGGACGACGTCAGCGTCCACGCAGGCGGCCCGCAGCGCGACGAGGGCTGCGGGTCGCCGCGCCGGGGCACGGGAGCGAACAGGGCCCCGTCGCGGGAAGTCGTAAGTACGGTCGAGTCCGGCCGGCGCGCAGACCGTGACCTGCACCCTCTGGCCACCAGCCCCGCGGCCAGCGAGCTGACATGAGCGCTGCTGCCCGCACTGCCTCCGCCCAGGACTTGGACCGTACGCAGCTGTGACACGTGGATTGGCTCCCGGGGCTCCCGAGTGGGCGTATGTACAACGTCAAGGATGCCAGTCCGTACGGACGTTCCGGGACTGGCGGAACGTTCTTCCGCTGTATGTGCCAACAACGTGGCGCATGGCGCCACCTGCACGTGTGAAGCAGATGGCGCAAAACTGACGTCGGCAGCCTCTTGGGGCCGGCCCGCTCAGCCGTCCCCGCGCGCGGTCGCCAGCAGTTCCTCGGCGTGCGCCCGCGCCGTCTCCGAGTCCTCCTGGCCGGCCAGCATCCTGGACAGCTCCGCACCCGGTCCTCGCCCTCGAGGACCGTGACGCCGCTCCTGGTCACCGAGCCGTCCACCGTCTTCTCGACCAGCAGCTGCCGGTCGGCGAAGGCCGCCACCTGCGGAAGGTGTGTCACCACCACGACCTGCGCGGACCTGGCGAGCTTCGCCAGACGCCTGCCGACCTCGACGGCTGCCTTGCCGCCCACGCCCGCGTCGACCTCGTCGAAGAGATACGTCGGCACGGGATCGGAACCCGCGAAGACCACCTCGACGGCGAGCATCACTCTGGACAGCTCACCGCCCGATGCCCCTTGGCGATCGGCCGGGGTGGCCCCGGGTGCGGGGCCAACAGCAGCTCGACCTCATCCGCGCCGGACGGCCCGTAGAGCACGTTCCGGCCGCTGATGTCGATGCCCGACGACTCGTCCGGTGCCTCGGTCTGCCCGATGGCGAACGAGACCCGGGCGTGCGGCATGGCGAGCGACGCCAGCTCCTCGGTCACCGCTTCGGCGAAGCGCGCGGCGGCCTCGGTCCTGGCGTCGGTCAACGTCTGCCCGAGTCCGGACAGTTCGCTGCGCAGTGCGTCGCGTTCCGCCGTCAGCTCGCCGATCCGTTCGTCGTCGCCCTCCAGCTCGGTCAGCCGGGCGGCGCCGTCCTCGGCCCAGGCAAGTACGGCGGTGATGTTCTCGCCGTACTTGCGGGTGAGCCCGGTCAGCGCCGCGCGCCTCTCCTCGACAGCGGCGAGCCGCAGCGGGTCGGCCTCCAGCTGGTCCGCGTACCCGGCCAGCTCGCCCGCCACGTCGGCCAGCAAGATGGAGATCTCCCCGATCCGGTCGGCGAGAGCGGCGAGCGCCGGATCATGGGCACGGACGGCGGTCAGGGACTGCCCGGCCGCCGCGACCACGGTCGTGGCGTCGATGCCCTCCTGGTCCTCGGGATCACCGGCGAGCGCCCCGTGTGCGAGAGCCGCGGCGGAGGCGAGGGCTTCCGCGTGGCCGAGCCGTTCGGCCTCGGCCGCGAGCTCGGTGTCCTCCCCGGCCAGCGGTTCGACTCCGGCGACCTCACCGAGCCCGAAGCGCAGCAGATCCGCTTCCTGGGCCCGTTCCTGGCCCGGGTGGTCAGCTCGTCGAGCTCGCCGGCGACCGCCCGCAGCCGCCGGTAGGCCGCCGTGTACTTGGTGTGCGGGCCGTCCACACCGGCTCCGGCGTACCGGTCTAGGGCCTGGCGCTGCCGCGCGGGCTTGAGCAGCCCTGCTGATCGGTCTGCCCGTGTACGGCGACAAGCTCGTCGGCGAGCTCCGCAAGGACTCCGACGGGCACGGATCTGCCCCGAGGTGGGCTCTGGAGCGTCCTTCCGCCGAAACGGTACGGCTGATGAGCAGCGCACCGTCGTCGAGCTCGGCCCCGGCCTCCTCGGCGCGCAGCGCTGCCGCATCGCCCTCGGACACCGTGATCCGCCCTCGACGACCGCGGCCTTGGCACCGACCCGCACCAGGGCAGGGTCGGCACGTCCGCCGAGCAGCAGCCCAAGGCTGGTGACGACCATGGTCTTACCTGCGCCGGTCTCGCCCGTCACCGCGGTGAAACCGGGTGACAGCTCCACCACCGCGTCGTCGATGACTCCGAGCGACCGTATCCGCATCTCCTCCAACACGGACATGACCATACGAGGTTTCGGCGCCGCCGTGCGAGGCGGCCGACCGTAGGGTCAGTTCGGCGCGCCCGCCAGCCCGATACCGGGAGGGCGAACTTGGCGACCAGACGGTCGGTGAACGAGGCCTGGTGCAGTCGCGCCAGCCGTACCGGCACCGCCCGCGACGCACCTCGACGCGTGCCCTGCGGGCAGCTCGACGGTCCGGCGTCCGTCGCACCACAGCACCCCGTGCGGGTGTGCTGCTGGACCTCGACGGCCAGCACCGAGTCCGGGAGGTCACCAGTGGCTTGGCGAACAGGGCGTGGGCGCTGATCGGCACCATCAGCAGTGCCTCCACCTCGGGCCATACGACGGGGCCTCCGGCCGAGAAGGCGTACGCAGTCGATCCGGTCGGGGTGGCGCAGACGATCCCGTCGCAGCCGAATCCGGTCACCGGCCTGCCGTCGATCTCCAGGACGACCTCCAGCATCCGCTCGGGCGAGACCTTCTGCACGGCCGCCTCGTTGAGCGCCCAGTCGGTGTGCACGATGTCACCGTTGCTGCTGACGACGACGTCGAGCGTCATGCGCTCCTCGACCTGGTACGCACGGGTGACGACCCGCTGCACGACGTTGTCCAGGTCGTCCCGCTCCGCCTCGGCGAGGAAGCCGACCCGGCCGAGGTTGACGCCGAGCATCGGGACACCGGAGGCCCGGAGAACTCGGCGCCGCGCAGCAGGGTCCCGTCCCCGCCGAGCACGATCAGCAGTTCACAGCCGTCCACGGCCCCGGGAGTCGTGTCCGTGACCGTCTCCACGGACGGTGGCAGCGGCAGATCGGCCGCCTCGGTTGCCAGGACCCGTACGCCCAGGCCGTGGCCGAGCAGGCCCTGGACCACGAGCTCGGCGCTGCGGATCGCGGCCGGACGGCCTGTGTGTGCCAGCAGGAAAACAGTTCTTCCCGCGTTACCTGGTGGTGCTGCATGCGTCGTCAACGAGGCCCCTCCGCCACTGCACGGTCGACATCCGCGGGATCCAGCTCAGGTGCGCCGGCCCGCAGCCACAGAAAGTATTCGACGTTCCCCGACGGTCCGGGCAGCGGGCTCGCTGTGACACCCGCACACCCAGGCCCAGCAGACCGGCCCGGCGTGCCACCTCCCGTACCGCCTCCGCCCGCAGCTCTGTGCTGCGGACCACCACCGCTGCCCAGGCGCTCCTTGCCGACCTCGAACTGCGGCTTGACCATGAGGACCAGGTCCGCGTCGGGGCGGCGCAGCGCGCCAGGGCGGGCAGGACGAGGCCGAGCGGAATGAACGACAGATCGCCGACCACCAGGCCCACCGCCTTCCCGTCGATCTGTTCAAGTGTCAGTTCCCGTACATTCGTACGGTCCTTGACGATCACGCGTTCATCGGACTGCAGCGACCAGGCGAGCTGCCCGTAGCCGACGTCGACGGCCACGACCTCGCTGGCTCCGGCCCTCAGCAGCACATCGGTGAAGCCACCGGTCGACGCCCCGGCGTCCAGTGCCCGCCGCCCTTCGACCTCGAGCCCGAGGGTACGAAGGCGGCGAGGGCGCCGGCGAGTTTATGCCCGCCGCGCGAGACGTACTCGGGGTCGTTGTCGTCCTTCGTCACGACGACCGCGGCGCTGGTCTCGACCTGGGTGGCGGATTTGGTCGCGGTGTTGCCGCCGACGGTCACCCGCCCGCCGCGATCAGCTGGCTCGCGTGCTCGCGAGAGCGGGCGAGACTGCGGCGTACCAGCTCCGCGTCGAGGCGGCGACGTGCCACTCCTGCCACGTTCGGTTCAGCTCCTGTTGTTGTACGAGGTCGTCGGTACGGGTGCGGGCCTGGCGTCCAGCGCGGCCAGCGCGTCACGCAGGCCTCGGTGTACATCCTCGTACACCTCGACGTGCCCGTCCGCAGGGAGGTGGTCCGCGTCGGCCAGCCGCTCCATCCCGCGTCCACCCCGGCGTCCCCGGTGGGGTACGTCCGACGCCGAGGGTGCGGGTGCTGCGGGTCGAAACAGGGCGCTCCGGCCCCGGTTGTGACCTCGGGCTTCATCTCTGGCGCCGCCGCCGGCCCAGGCATCGAGTCGCTCATGCGGAAACGCTACCGCGAAGGGCTGGGGTAACGTCGATCACGATGGCGACCATGGAGGAGTGCCGCAGCGCACTCGACACACTTTCCGGCAGCCTCGCAGGGCCGACGGCGGCGTACGCAGCGCCGCTTCCCTCGACCGCTCGCTGAGCTGCCACATCACCGATCTCGATGTGACATTCACCGGACGGCTGACGAACGGCCGGATCCGGGTGCTCGACACGGCCGACGGGCCGCCCGGAGAAGGCCCAGATCCGCCTCGCGATGACCGGGGACGACCTGGTGGCCATGGTGAACGGTGAGCTGAACTTCACGAAGGCGTGGGGATCGGGCCGGGTCCGGCTGGAGGCCGGTTTCCGCGACCTGCTGAAGCTCAAGTCGCTGCTTTAGCGGGACGCCGGACGCCTCACGCCGCTCACGCCCCGGCAGCGGCTCCGGCAGCCGACCTGGCGCCCCGGCGGCCTTGCGGGCAGCCGGTACGACGAGCGGGTGCCTGTCTCCGGGTCGTCGATGACCTGGCACCGCATCCCGAAGACCTCCTCGACCAGTTCCACCGTGACGACATCGCCGGGGACGCCCTCGGCGACGATCCTGCCCTCGCGCATGGCGATGAGGTGGGTGGCGTACCTGGCGGCATGGTTCAGATCGTGCAGGACGGCGACCAGCGTGCGGCCCTGTGTCTCGTGCAGCTCCGCACACAGGTCGAGCACATCGATCTGGTGATGGAGGTCGAGGTACGTCGTCGGCTCGTCGAGCAGGAGCAGCGGGGTCTGCTGCGCGAGTGCCATCGCGATCCAGACGCGCTGGCGCTGGCCTCCGGACAATTCATCGACATAGCGATCTGCGAGTTCATCGATTCCGGTCGATTCCATGGACTCCACAACGACCCGCTCGTCCTCGGGCGACCACTGCCGCAGCAGCCCCTGGTGCGGGTACCGGCCGCGCGAGACGAGGTCGGAGACGGTGATGCCGTCGGGAGCTATGGAGGTCTGGGGCAACAGACCCAGCATCCTTGCGACCTTCTTCGCGGGCATCCGGTGGATGGACTGCCCGTCCAGCAGGACCCGTCCCTGGCTCGGCTTCAGCATCCGGGACAGCGCGCGCAACAGGGTCGACTTACCGCAGGCATTGGGACCGACGATCACGGTGAAGGAGTTGTCGGGGATCTCGACCGAGAGGTCCTCGGCGATGGTCCGCTGGTCGTAGCCGAGGGTCACCGAGTCTGCGGTGAGGCGCTGCATGGTCGTACTCCCGGGTCGGTGGGGCTGTTCTGCGAGGTTCCTGGCGCCCTGGGGCGTGTTTCGAAAGTCCCGCCTGCCCGGCGACGCCTGGCACGCACGCTCGCCGCGTTGTCGGGGTCGCCCCGATACACCAGTACCGGGGCGCCCCTCCGCCTTGCGATCGCACGCACCAGACGCCGCCGGGCCGCCCTTCGGGCGGACGGCGCTACTTCGAAACACGCCCTAGCAGGCGAATCGGGCTGCAGCTGTGTCCTGCTCTGCCCGATCGCGTTGCTCACCAGTACCGGAGCAGCCACAGCGACCGTCAACCAAACACCAGGTTAGGCTAGCCTACCCTCCTGTTTGGTCCCCGTTCGGCGCGTACGCCCTGTCCGGCGCGGATGCGCGGCACTGGAACATCGCGCCGACAGGTGACCTGACGCCGCCACTCCGACCACGCACGACCCGCCCGTCCAGGGCTCGCTCCCTCACTGAGCGGGCCCTGGACCGCCACCGGCTACAGCCCGAGCCTCGCAACCGCTTTCCCCGCGTCGAGCCCGCACGAACCTTCTCCCGCATGTGTCCAGGCCGCTCCGCACAGGGCCCTCAGCCCGTCCAGCTCGTCCCCGTCACCCTCCAGCACCAGCGCCTCCCCACGTACGGCAGCGATCCAGCCACCGCAGCTGAACTCGTCACCCGCCGCGGTCACTTCGGGCTGGCCCGTGAGCAGCCCCCGCAGGTCCCGGTCCACATAGGTCGGCCGGTACTTCGGCTCGGCGGAAAGCAGCTGCGCCGCATCGGTCACCCCGGTCAGTACGAGCAGCGAGTCGACGCCCCCGTTGAACGCACCCTCGATATCGGTGTCCAGCCGGTCCCCACGACCAGCGGCCGCTCGGCCCCGGTCCGCAGCACGGTCTCCCGGTGCATCGGCGGCAACGGCTTGCCCGCGACCTGTGGCTCCGCGCCGGTCGCGATGCGTACGACCTCTACCGCCGCACCATTGCCCGGTGCGATTCCCCGGGCACCCGGAATCGTCAGATCCGTATTGGACGCGAACCACGGCACCCCTCGGGCGATCGCGTACGCGGCTTCCGCGAACCGCCCCCAGGCCAGATCCGGGCCGCCGAACCCCTGTGCCACCGCGGCCGGTTCGTCGTCCGCGGACTCCACCGGCACCAGACCGCGCTCGCGAAGGGCGACGCGCAGTCCCTCGCCGCCGATCACCAGCACCCGCGCACCGGCCGGGAGCTGATCGGCAATCAGCCTGGCCACGGCCTGAGCGGACGTGATCACGTCCGCGGGCTCGGCCGGCACACCCAGCTCCGTCAGGTGCTCCGCGACAGCCTCCGGGGTCCGCAACGCGTTGTTCGTCACATACGCGAGGTGCATCCCACCGTCCCGCGCGGTGACCAGGGACTCAACGGCGTGGACGATCGCGTGTCCGCCCGCGTACACCACCCGTCGAGATCCAGCAGGGCCGTGTCGTACGCCTCGTTCAGCGCCACGCTGCTCCCGAGTGGCCGGGACCTGTACTGCTGACTCATATACCTGTGCTCCTCTTTCCATGCCTCTGCCCCGATCATCGCGCATCCGGAGAGCGCACATACGATGCACAAATGAACACATCAGGGCCCGCCGGCCGAGGGCTACGGCTGATCCCCTTTCGTGGACTGCGCTATGTCCCCGAGCGGGTCGGCAGCCTCGCCGCGGTGACCTCACCGCCGTACGACGTCGTCGTCAGGCCCGATGGACTGCTCCACCTGGAGTCCGCGGATCCTCACAACATCGTCCGGCTGATCCTCCCGCAGGCCGGCACCGCCGAGGCCCGCCACCAGCAGGCCGCCCAGACCCTGGACCGCTGGCTGCAGGAGGGCGTACTCGCCCCGGACCCGGCTCCGGCGCTCTACGTATACGAGCAGCGCAACAACGAGATCCTGCAGCGCGGCGTGATCGGCGCCCTGGCGCTCTCCCCGCCGCCGACGGAATCGTGCTCCCGCACGAGGACGTCATGGCCGATGTCGTCGAGGACCGCGCCGATCTGATGCGCACCATGTCGGCCCATCTCGAACCACTGCTGTTCACCTATGTGAGCGACGGCCTACGTACTGGCACGACCGCCGTCATCGAGCGCACGGTGGAGGGCCCCGCTCCTCGCCACCACAACCGAGGACGGCTTCAGCCATCGCCTCTGGGCCGTCACCGACCCTGCCGAGCTCGACGGGATCCAGTCGGATCTCGCCCGCCACCAGGCGTTGATCGCCGACGGCCACCACCGCTGGGCCACGTATCTCAGACTCCAGCAGGAGCAGAGCGCTCCAGGGCCCTGGGACTTCGGCCTGGTGCTCCTCGTCGACACGGCCCGCTATCCCTCCAGGTCCGTGCCATCCACCGGTTGCTGCACGGCTTCCCCGTCGCCGATGCGCTCCACGCGCTCAGCGGCAGCTTCCGTATCCGGCACATCGACGCCTCCCTCCCCAGGCGCTGGACGCACTGGCCGAAGCCGCGGTCGCAGGCAACGCCTTCCTTCTCGCCGGCGACGGCCGCTTCCATCTCGTGGACCGTCCGGACGAGGAACTGCTGGCCCGCACGGTGCCCTCGGACCGCCCGCCGCGTGGCAGCACCTCGACGCGACCGTTCTGCACTCCACGCTGCTTGACGAGGTCTGGAAGATCCCCGACGCCCCGGACCACATCGCGTACATCCACGACACCGCGGCCGCCGTCGAACAGGCCGAACGCCACCGGACCACGGCGGTCCTGATGCATCCGGTACGCGAAGACATCGTCCGGGACCTGGCCAGGCAAGGGGTCACCATGCCCCGCAAGTCGACCTCGTTCGGACCCAAGCCGGCCACGGGCGTGGTGCTGCGCAGCCTCGACACCGGCTGAGCGCCACCGCCCCGTACAAACAGAGGGCGGCACCTTGCCGGGTGCCGCCCCTTCTTCACCGCCTACGCCTTCGCGGGACCATCCGCAGCGTCGTCGGCCTCTTCTTCTTCATCCTCTTCTTCGTCCTCGTCCTCGTCCGTCGCGTCGTCCGCGACCTCGGGCACCTCGACGACCACACGCTCGTCCTCGCCCGCACCAAGGGCATCAACGAACTCCACGCCATCGAGCTCTGCAAGCCGGTCCGACGCATCGGTCGAACCGTCCTTGTCGGCCTCCAGCGCTTTCCCGAACCACTCACGTGCTTCGTCCTCACGCCCCGCCTCGAGCAGCGCATCCGCATACGCGTAGCGCAGTCGCGGCGTCCACGAGTGGACGGAGTGGGAGGCGAGCTCGGGGCCCTGCAGAGTGACGATAGCGGCATCGATCTGCCCCATGTCCCTACGGGCTCCGGCGGCCACCAGGCGCATCTCGACCTGACCCGCCTTGTCCAGCTTCTGGACCTCGGGCCCACCGGCCATGTCCATCGCCCGCTCGGGCCTTCCGAGCCCGCGCTCACAGTCGGCCATGACAGGCCACAGATCCACGGACCCTGTCATCCGACGGGACGCCGGAACTCGGCCAGCGCCTCCGCGTACTTCTGCGTCGCGTACGCGGCGAAGCCGGCCGCCTCACGTACAGCAGCGACACGGGAAGCCAGCCTCAGCGCGATGCGCGAGTACGCGTACGCCTCATCGGGCTCCTCGTCAATCAGCCGGGCCACCATGACGAGGTTGCGCGCGACATCATCGGCAAGGGTCTTCGGCAGGCTCATCAGCTCCTGCCGCACATCCTTGTCGATCTCCTGTCCGGTGACATCGTCAGGGATGGGAAGCCGCTTGATCGGCTCACGGTCCCGGTCGCCCTGGTACCCACCACGCTCGTCGTCACGGCGCGGCGGACGACTGTCATCACGACGGAAACCGCCGGAGCTGCCACCACCACGGCTGTCGTCCCGGCGGAACCCACCACCGGCAGAGCCACCACCGCGGCTGTCGTCACGGCGGGGCCGCTCGGCCGGTCGTCACGCCGCTCGAACCCACCACTGGGACGCCCACCACGGTCATCGTCACGACGGGGCGCACGGTCATTACCACCACGAGTGTCGTCACGACGGAACCCACCACCGGTGCCACTGCTCGTGGGCCGACTGTCGTCACGGCGGAACCCACCACCGGCAGAGCCACCACCGCGACTGTCATCACGACGGGGCCGCTCGGCCGGTCATCACGCCGCTCGAACCCACCACTGGGACGCCCACCACGGTCATCCTCACGACGCGGCGGACGACTGTCATCACGACGGAAACCGCCGGAGCTGCCACCACCACGGCTGTCGTCACGACGGGGCGCACGATCATTACCACCGCGACTGTCATCACGACGGAACCCACCACCGGTGCCACCGCTCGTGGGCCGGCTGTCGTCACGACGGGCGCACGGTCACTGCCACCACGACTGTCGTCACGGCGGAACCCACCACCGGCAGAGCCACCACCGCGACTGTCATCACGACGGAAACCGCCGGAGCTGCCACCACCACGATTGTCGTCACGACGGGGCGCACGGTCACTGCCACCACGGCTGTCGTCCCGGCGGAACCCACCACCGGCAGAGCCACCACCGCGGCTGTCGTCACGGCGGGGCCGCTCGGCCGGTCGTCACGCCGCTCGAACCCACCACTGGGACGCCCACCACGGTCGTCCTCACGACGCGGCGGACGACTGTCATCACGACGGAAACCGCCGGAGCTGCCACCACCACGATTGTCGTCACGACGGGGCGCACGGTCACTGCCACCACGGCTGTCGTCCCGGCGGAACCCACCACCGGCAGAGCCACCACCGCGGCTGTCGTCACGGCGGGGCCGCTCGGCCGGTCGTCACGCCGCTCGAACCCACCACTGGGACGCCCACCACGGTCGTCCTCACGACGCGGCGGACGACTGTCATCACGACGGAAACCGCCGGAGCTGCCACCACCACGATTGTCGTCACGACGGGGCGCACGGTCATTACCACCACGAGTGTCATCACGACGGAACCCACCACCGGTGCCACCGCTCGTGGGCCGACTGTCGTCCCGGCGGAACCCACCACCGGTGCCACCGCTCGTGGGCCGGCTGTCGTCACGGCGAGGACCGCGGTCGTTGTCACGTCGAGGCGCACCGGACCGGTCGTCACGACCACCTCGGAAGCCGCCCTTGTCACCGCCGTCCCGGCGACGCGGCTCGCGCTCCGGACGATCGTCGGGAGAGTTGGTGGACATGGGGTGACTCCTGTCATCGGGTACCACAAGACATTCTCGCGCAGTCGGCCTTCCGACGCGCTTCGGCAAACAAGGACCCTTGGTCCCAGCATGAACGCTGGGACCAAGGGTCCTGAAAGATGTTCGGCGGCGTCCTACTCTCCCACAGGGTCCCCTGCAGTACCATCGGCGCTGAAAGGCTTAGCTTCCGGGTTCGGAATGTAACCGGGCGTTTCCCTAACGCAATGACCACCGAAACACTATCGGCCACCCCGCACAGAGCGGGATATCGGCACTTAGCGAACAAGCACACTTTTCAATTAAGTAGTGACGTTGTTCAACCGGCGCGATAACTGTTCGCAGCCTGGGAACAACACAGTGGACGCGAGCAACTGAGGACAAGCCCTCGGCCTATTAGTACCAGTCAGCTCCACCCGTTGCCGGGCTTCCACATCTGGCCTATCAACCCAGTCGTCTACTGGGAGCCTTAACCCCTCAAAGGGGTGGGAATACTCATCTCGAAGCAGGCTTCCCGCTTAGATGCTTTCAGCGGTTATCCTTTCCGAACGTAGCCAACCAGCCATGCCCTTGGCAGGACAACTGGCACACCAGAGGTTCGTCCGTCCCGGTCCTCTCGTACTAGGGACAGCCCTTCTCAATATTCCTGCGCGCGCAGCGGATAGGGACCGAACTGTCTCACGACGTTCTAAACCCAGCTCGCGTACCGCTTTAATGGGCGAACAGCCCAACCCTTGGGACCGACTCCAGCCCCAGGATGCGACGAGCCGACATCGAGGTGCCAAACCATCCCGTCGATATGGACTCTTGGGGAAGATCAGCCTGTTATCCCCGGGGTACCTTTTATCCGTTGAGCGACAGCGCTTCCACAAGCCACTGCCGGATCACTAGTCCCGACTTTCGTCCCTGCTCGACCCGTCGGTCTCACAGTCAAGCTCCCTTGTGCACTTACACTCAACACCTGATTGCCAACCAGGCTGAGGGAACCTTTGGGCGCCTCCGTTACTCTTTAGGAGGCAACCGCCCCAGTTAAACTACCCATCAGACACTGTCCCTGATCCGGATCACGGACCCAGGTTAGACATCCAGCACGACCAGAGTGGTATTTCAACGACGACTCCACAACCACTGGCGTGGCTGCTTCAAAGTCTCCCACCTATCCTACACAAGCCGAACCGAACACCAATATCAAACTATAGTAAAGGTCCGGGTCTTTCCGTCCTGCTGCGCGAAACGAGCATCTTTACTCGTAGTGCAATTTCACCGGGCCTATGGTTGAGACAGTCGAGAAGTCGTTACGCCATTCGTGCAGGTCGGAACTTACCCGACAAGGAATTTCGCTACCTTAGGATGGTTATAGTTACCACCGCCGTTTACTGGCGCTTAAGTTCTCAGCTTCGCACACCCGAAAGTGCACTAACCGGTCCCCTTAACGTTCCAGCACCGGGCAGGCGTCAGTCCGTATACATCGCCTTACGGCTTCGCACGGACCTGTGTTTTAGTAAACAGTCGCTTCTCGCTGGTCTCTGCGGCCACCCCAGCTCATGGAGTAAATCCAATCACCAGTGATGGCCCCTTCTCCCGAAGTTACGGGGCATTTTGCCGAGTTCCTTAACCATAGTTCACCCGAACGCCTCGGTATTCTCTACCTGACTACCTGAGTCGGTTTAGGGTACGGGCCGCCATGAAACTCGCTAGAGGCTTTTCTTGACAGCATAGGATCATCCACTTCACCACAATCGGCTCGGCATCAGGTCTCAGCCTTAATGTGTGACGGATTTGCCTATCACACGGCCTACACCCTTACCCGGGAACAACCATCGCCCGGGTTGGACTACCTTCCTGCGTCACCCCATCGCTTACCTACTACAAGTCTGGTTCATCGGCTCCACCACTACCCTCAACTCCGAAGAGATCAGGCCGGCTTCACGGACTTAGCATCGCCTGATTCAGTACTGGGCGTTTCAAAGCGGGTACCGGAATATCAACCGGTTGTCCATCGACTACGCCTGTCGGCCTCGCCTTAGGTCCCGACTTACCCTGGGCAGATCAGCTTGACCCAGGAACCCTTAGTCAATCGGCGCACACGTTTCTCACGTGTGTATCGCTACTCATGCCTGCATTCTCACTCGTGAACCGTCCACAACTCGCTTCCGCGGCTGCTTCACTCGGCACACGACGCTCCCCTACCCATCCATACAGGCGTTGGCCCTATGTGTATGAATGACACGACTTCGGCGGTACGCTTGAGCCCCGCTACATTGTCGGCGCGGAATCACTTGACCAGTGAGCTATTACGCACTCTTTCAAGGGTGGCTGCTTCTAAGCCAACCTCCTGGTTGTCTCTGCGACTCCACATCCTTTCCCACTTAGCGTACGCTTAGGGGCCTTAGTCGATGCTCTGGGCTGTTTCCTCTCGACCATGGAGCTTATCCCCACAGTCTCACTGCCGTGCTCTCACTTACCGGCATTCGGGTTTGGCTAAGGTCAGTAACCCGGTAGGGCCCATCGCCTATCCAGTGCTCTACCTCCGGCAAGAAACACACGACGCTGCACCTAAATGCATTTCGGGGAGAACCAGCTATCACGGAGTTTGATTGGCCTTTCACCCCTAACCACAGGTCATCCCCAGGTTTTCAACCCTGGTGGGTTCGGTCCTCCACGAAGTCTTACCTCCGCTTCAACCTGCCCATGGCTAGATCACTCCGCTTCGGGTCTTGAGCGCGCTACTAAATCGCCCTATTCGGACTCGCTTTCGCTACGGCTTCCCCACACGGGTTAACCTCGCAACACACCGCAAACTCGCAGGCTCATTCTTCAAAGGCACGCAGTCACGACTGCTGTTCCGAAGAACAACAGCGACGCTCCCACGGCTTGTAGGCACACGGTTTCAGGTACTATTTCACTCCGCTCCCGCGGTACTTTTCACCATTCCCTCACGGTACTATCCGCTATCGGTCACCAGGGAATATTTAGGCTTAGCGGGTGGTCCCGCCAGATTCACACGGGATTTCTCGGGCCCCGTGCTGCTTGGTGTCTCTTAAACGAGCCGTTGATGTTTCAGCTACGGGGTCTTACCCTCTACGCCGGACCTTTCGCATGTCCTTCGCCTACATCAACGGTTTCTGACTCGTCTCACAGTCGGCAGACCATGAAAAGAGATCCCACAACCCGCATGCGCAACCCTGCCGGGTATCACACGCATACGGTTTGGCCTGATCCAGTTTCGCTCGCCACTACTCCCGGAATCACGGTTGTTTTCTCTTCCTGAGGGTACTGAGATGTTTCACTTCCCTCGTTCCCTCCACACTGCCTATGTGTTCAGCAGTGGGTGACAGCCCATGACGGCTGCCGGGTTTCCCATTCGGAAACCCCGGATCAAAGCTTGGTTGACAGCTCCCGGGGACTATCGTGGCCTCCCACGTCCTTCATCGGTTCCTGGTGCCAAGGCATCCACCGTGCGCCCTTAAAACTTGGCCACAGATGCTCGCGTCCACTGTGCAGTTCTCAAACAACGACCAGCCACCCATCACCCCGCCCTAACAGGCGAGTTCACTGGGGCCGGCAACCAAAGGAACAGACAAAAATGCCCGTACCTTCAGATACCCAACAGCGTGCCCGACCCGATCAACTCTTTTCCGTTTTCCACGCCGAAGCAGTACTTACGAAAACCAGCCAACCGTGCCGAATAGTCAACGTTCCACCCTTGAGCAACCACCGTCGAACATTTGCCGACGAAATGGTCTCTGGATTCCCCGAAGGAAACCTAGATGCTCCTTAGAAAGGAGGTGATCCAGCCGCACCTTCCGGTACGGCTACCTTGTTACGACTTCGTCCCAATCGCCAGTCCCACCTTCGACAGCTCCCTCCCACAAGGGGTTGGGCCACCGGCTTCGGGTGTTACCGACTTTCGTGACGTGACGGGCGGTGTGTACAAGGCCGGGAACGTATTCACCGCAGCAATGCTGATCTGCGATTACTAGCAACTCCGACTTCATGGGGTCGAGTTGCAGACCCCAATCCGAACTGAGACCGGCTTTTGAGATTCGCTCCGCCTCGCGGCATCGCAGCTCATTGTACCGGCCATTGTAGCACGTGTGCAGCCCAAGACATAAGGGGCATGATGACTTGACGTCGTCCCCACCTTCCTCCGAGTTGACCCCGGCAGTCTCCTGTGAGTCCCCATCACCCCGAAGGGCATGCTGGCAACACAGAACAAGGGTTGCGCTCGTTGCGGGACTTAACCCAACATCTCACGACACGAGCTGACGACAGCCATGCACCACCTGTATACCGACCACAAGGGGGCACCATCTCTGATGCTTTCCGGTATATGTCAAGCCTTGGTAAGGTTCTTCGCGTTGCGTCGAATTAAGCCACATGCTCCGCTGCTTGTGCGGGCCCCGTCAATTCCTTTGAGTTTTAGCCTTGCGGCCGTACTCCCCAGGCGGGGAACTTAATGCGTTAGCTGCGGCACCGACGACGTGGAATGTCGCCAACACCTAGTTCCCAACGTTTACGGCGTGGACTACCAGGGTATCTAATCCTGTTCGCTCCCCACGCTTTCGCTCCTCAGCGTCAGTAATGGCCCAGAGATCCGCCTTCGCCACCGGTGTTCCTCCTGATATCTGCGCATTTCACCGCTACACCAGGAATTCCGATCTCCCCTACCACACTCTAGCTAGCCCGTATCGAATGCAGACCCGGGTTAAGCCCCGGGCTTTCACATCCGACGTGACAAGCCGCCTACGAGCTCTTTACGCCCAATAATTCCGGACAACGCTCGCACCCTACGTATTACCGCGGCTGCTGGCACGTAGTTAGCCGGTGCTTCTTCTGCAGGTACCGTCACTTGCGCTTCTTCCCTGCTGAAAGAGGTTTACAACCCGAAGGCCGTCATCCCTCACGCGGCGTCGCTGCATCAGGCTTTCGCCCATTGTGCAATATTCCCCACTGCTGCCTCCCGTAGGAGTCTGGGCCGTGTCTCAGTCCCAGTGTGGCCGGTCGCCCTCTCAGGCCGGCTACCCGTCGTCGCCTTGGTAGGCCATTACCCCACCAACAAGCTGATAGGCCGCGGGCTCATCTTTCACCGCCGGAGCTTTTAACCCCGTCCCATGCAGGACAGAGTGTTATCCGGTATTAGACCCCGTTTCCAGGGCTTGTCCCAGAGTGAAGGGCAGATTGCCCACGTGTTACTCACCCGTTCGCCACTAATCCACCCCGAAAGGCTTCATCGTTCGACTTGCATGTGTTAAGCACGCCGCCAGCGTTCGTCCTGAGCCAGGATCAAACTCTCCGTGAATGTTTTCCCGTAATCGGGAACACACACACGAAGCGGAACGATCAAGTCGGAATAAGACCGACCGTTCACTGCGTCCTCGCTGTGTAATTGCCTACCGGAACCCGAAGGCACCGAATAGGACTTTCAAAGGAACCACCAACCTGCCGAAGCAGGCCGGGGTATCAACATATTTGGCGTTGACTTTTGGCACGCTGTTGAGTTCTCAAGGAACGGACGCTTCCTTCGGTCCCGTTTCACCGGGGCCCTCCGGGCGCTTCCCTTCGTTCTTGCGTTTCCGACTCTATCAGACTCTTTCGTGTCCGATTCCCGGTCGAAGCGGGGCCGCTTTCCAGTTCTTCGCTTTCGCGTTTCCCTTTCCGGCGAGTCCGACTTTACCAGATTCTTTTCCGTTCCGTTTCCGGTCCGAATTCGATTCCAGCGGCCTGCGGAGTGGCCTTGCCTTTCGGCTTGTTCACTACTTTAGCCGATCCCTCGGCAGCTCATAATCGAGCCGACAAGGTGAATTGGGCATGCCGAATTCACACCCGCCAGGGTGAGTCGAAGGTAGTGGTTGACCGCCTCGGGATGCTCCGGCCCGGTCCGGATGGACCATGCCGACAACTGTTCCGTTCCAGCGGCTCGGACCACATTAGGCATCGGGCGAAGGCGAGTCAAGTTGTGCGACGGCGCGGCGCATGGGCGCGGTACGGGCTCACCGTGGGGTCGCCTTCGATCCAGAAGCGCCACGGCTGATGGGAGCCGTCGCCGCCCACACCGGTGCGGGGACCACTTCGCACCAGGTCATTGGGTGCCGGTGTGCCGTGCAGTACGGACAGCGGGGCGCTCGGGCCGGCGATCACGTCACTGCCGTCCAGCTCGCGGTCGATGTCCAGGGCGGTGGCTAGACGTGCCGGGCCTTTGGCCAGTTCCTTGTCATTGCGGGCCGAGAGCCGGCGTTTGCGTGCCTGCTCCGCGCCGGCACCGATCTCGCCGGCCCTCAGCAGGACACCGCTCGCCATGCCCTCGGGGCCGCACACCAGGTTGAGGCAGTGCCACATCCCGTACGTGAAGTAGACGTAACTGTGCCCCGGCGGGCCGAACATCACCTTGTTGCGGGGTGTACGGCCCCGGAAGGCATGGGAACCGGGGTCGATCTCGCCCGCGTACGCCTCCACTTCGGTCAGCCGGAGCTCGATCGGGCCGTCCTCGGTGACACGGACGAGGACGCGGCCCAGCAGATCCGGGGCCACTTCCAGCACCGGCCGGTCGAAGAAGTCCCGGGTCAGCGGGGTGCGGTCGGTTACGTCCAGGTCCTCGTTCATGGCATCCGAGGGTACTGGGATCCGGGGTTCGGGAACCGGCTACCGTCATCACGCGTATGTAGGGTCAGGACCTAGGAGGAGAAACATGGGCTTCAAGCGGTTGCTCGCGAGTATGGGTGCCGGTGGCGCGTCGGTGGAGACCGAGCTCACCGAGCTCAACGTCGTACCCGGCGGGGTCGTCCAGGAGAGGTCCGGATCCAGGGCGGATCCGTGGACCAGAAGATCGAAGGGCTCTCCGTCGGCCTGCAGGCCCGTGTCGAGGTCGAGGGCGGCGAGCAGGAGACCAAGCAGGACATCGAATTCACCAAGCTGCGGCTCGGTGGCGCCTTCGAGGTGAAGGCCGGTGCCGTTCACGTCGTGCCGTTCGGGCTCGAGATTCCGTGGGAGACGCCGATCACCACCTTCGCGGGCAGCACCTGCGGGTATGAACATCGGTGTGACGACGGAGCTGGAGATCGCCCGGTCCCTGGACTCCGGCGACCTGGACCCAATCAATGTGCATCCGCTGCCTGCCCAGCAGGCCATCCTGGACGCCTTCGGGCAGCTGGGCTTCGGGTTCCGCAGCGCAGACATGGAGCGCGGTCACATCCGTGGGACGCGCCAGCGTCTGCCGTTCTACCAGGAGATCGAGTTCGTCCCGCCGCAGCAGTACCGCGGGCTGCACCAGGTCGAGCTGACGTTCATCGCGGACGACCGCGAGATGGACGTCGTGCTGGAGATGGACAAGAAGCCCGGACTCTTCAGCGAGGGCAGCGACTCGTACCGCTCCTTCAAGGTCGGTCACAACGACTTCCAGGGCACGGACTGGAGCGCGTACCTCAACCAGTGGCTCGCCCAGGTCGGCGGACAGCGCAACTGGCTCTGACACGGCCTAGGCTCACCGCAGAGACCTGCCGAGCCGATCAGGAGAGGTGCTGACGTGTCCGAGCCCAAGAAGGCGCCGCTACCGCACGACTTCCATCCCGAGGTTCCTTCGTTCACCGTGGTGAGCGAGGACCTTGCGCCGGGAGGCGTACTGGCGGATGCCCAGGTGCAGGCTGCGGGAATACTTCGCCGCAGCTGCGGTGGGAGGGCTTTCCCGCGGAGACCAAGAGTTTCGCCGTGACCTGCTTCGACCCGGATGCCCCACGGGCAGCGGGTTCTGGCACTGGGTGGTCTTCGACATCCCGGCATCGGTCACCGAGCTGCCGGCCGGCGCCGGGAGCGGGAAGTTCGAAGGCCTGCCCCGGGTGCCGTCCAGGTCCGTAACGATTACGGGGCGAAGGAGTTCGGCGGTGCCGCGCCGCCGGCCGGGGAGAGCCACCGTTATGTCTTCACCGTGTACGCGGTGGACAGCGAGCGGCTCGGCCCCGACAGTGACGTGTCGCCTGCGGTGGCCGGATTCAATCTCCGGTTCCATACGCTGGCCCGCGCCCAGCTGATCGGTGAGTACACGGCTCCCGCTAGCTGAGATTTCTCCCGCTGTTTGCCCTGCCCTGGTCTTGGAGAGACCAGGGCAGGGCATTTTATTGCGTTGTCCATCACGGCCTGCCCAGCCAGAGTTGATCCGGCCTGCCAGGGGCGGGCGGCACACGGGAGGTGGGCAGGATGCGTGACACGCTGGTGCTGAACGCGAGCTTCGAGCCGCTGTCGACGGTGACTCTCAACCGCGCGGTGGTGCTGATCCTGCAGGACAAGGCTGTCGTCGAGCAGTCGCACCCCGGTCTCCGTATGCGTGGTGCCGCCGTGGATATTCCGGTGCCCCGGGTGATCAGGCTCTGCCGCTACGTACGGGTGCCGTTCCGAAGACAGGCTCCGTGGTCCAGAAGGGGTGTGCTGATACGGGACCAGCACCGCTGCGCATACTGCGGACGGCGGGCGAGCACCGTCGACCACGTGGTGCCGCGTGCTCAGGGCGGGCAGGACACCTGGCTGAACACGGTGGCATCGTGCGCCGAGGACAACCACCACAAAGCGGCAAGGACACCGGAGCAGGCGGGGATGCCGTTGCTGCGGCAGCCGTTCGTGCCCTCGCCCGCGGACGCGATGCTGCTCGCGCTGGGGCCGGCGACCGGTCCGCGCTCCCGCACTGGCTGGCGCAGTCCACCGCGCAGGCGGCGTAGGAGGCGTAGGCCCGTGTACGTACGAAGCCCGTCTCCATGAGGGGACGGACTTCGGCACGTCAGCGGAGCAGCAGTTGGACGATTGCGGCGGTGCCGACTACGACGATGAGCGCGCGCAGGAACACGGGGCTGAGGCGTCGGCCGACCTTGGCGCCGATCTGCCCGCCGATGGCGGATCCCACGGCGATGAGCACGACGGCCGTCCAGTTGAAGTCCGCGACGAAGAGGAAGAAGAGGGCGGCGACGCTGTTGACGATGGCGGCGAGCACGTTCTTCACCGCGTTCAGCCGCTGCATGGTGTCGTCCAGCAGCATGCCCATCAGCGAGAGGTAGATGATGCCCTGCGCTGCTGTGAAGTAACCCCGTAGACGCTGGCGAGCGTCATTCCGGTGAACAGGAGCGGGCCGCCGTCGGGGCGGGCAGGGTGTTGGTGTGCGCACGCCGGCGCTGCACCGCCTTGCTGATGCGGGGCTGCAGGATGACCAGGACGAGCGAGTCCCACCAGGACGGGCACGATCGTCTCGAACGCCGTGGCGGGCAGGGCCAGCAGGAGTGTGGCGCCGGTGAGTCCCCGGCCAGGGCGCCGATACTCAGTTTGAGTATGCGGCCGCGCTGGCCGACGAGCTCCTGCGGTAGCCGATGGCTCCGCTGACGGATCCGGGGATCAGCCCCAGGGCGTTGGAGACCGTGGCGGTCACGGGTGGCAGGCCGGTGGCGAGCAGTACGGGGAAGGTAATCAGCGTGCCCGAGCCGACGATCGTGTTGATCGTGCCCGCGCCGACTCCGGCCGCGAAGATCGCGAGGATTTCCCAGATGGACAAGGCCATCTCCTTCGATGGTCAGTGACGCCTCCCGCCATGAAGGTCGAGGGGCCTCACAGATCATGCACGAAGGGGATTCCCGGTCAGCTGACCGGGGCTCTCACGTCGTTCCTTGCCGTTGTCGAAGCCGGGGCGCCACCGGGGAGGTTGCCGAAGGCTCCGCTGAGGCCCTTGAGGGCGTCGCCGATCTCGCTGGGCACGATCCAGAGCTTGTTCGCGTCACCCTCCGCGATCTTCGGGAGCATCTGGAGGTACTGGTAGGCGAGGAGCTTCTGGTCGGCGTCTCCGGCGTGGATGGCCTCGAAGACCGTACGGATGGCCTGGGACTCGCCCTCGGCCCGCAGCGCGGAGGCCTTGGCCTCGCCCTCCGCGCGCAGGATGGCGGACTGCTTCTCGCCCTCGGCGGTGAGGATGGCGGACTGCCTGATGCCTTCGGCGGTGAGGATCGCGGCGCGCTTGTCACGGTCGGCGCGCATCTGCTTCTCCATCGAGTCCTGGATGGAGGTGGGCGGCTCGATGGCCTTGAGCTCGACGCGGTTGACGCGGATGCCCCACTTGCCGGTGGCTTCGTCGAGAACTCCGCGCAGGGCCGCGTTGATCTCCTCGCGGGAGGTCAGGGTCCGCTCCAGGTCCATGCCGCCGATGATGTTGCGCAGCGTGGTGACGGTGAGCTGCTCGATCGCCTGGATGTAGCTGGCGACTTCGTAGGTCGCCGCGCGGGCGTCGGTGACCTGGTAGTAGATGACGGTGTCGATGTTGACGACCAGGTTGTCCTGGGTGATCACCGGCTGTGGCGGGAAGGGCACGACCTGCTCGCGGAGGTCGACCCGGTTGCGGATGGAGTCGATGAACGGGACGACGATGTTGAGTCCGGCGTTCAGGGTGCGGGTGTAGCGGCCGAAGCGCTCCACGATGGCGGCACTGGCCTGCGGGATGACCTGGATCGTCTTGATCAGGGCGATGAAGACGAGCACCACCAGGATGATCAGGACGATGATGATCGCATTCATCGTGTGCCTCGTGCCCTTCGGTTGCCGACGGATCTCGATGATTGAGGTCGCGCTCTCATGACGGTCGCATTCTCATGATGATCGACTTCAAGTTTGACAGACCATGGCCTGCCGCGTGACCGGTTCGCTCACATGACAACGGCCGTTGCTCCGTCGATGTCCACGACATCGACCTGTCGGCCGGGCTCGAAGCTCTGGTCGCTGTCCAGCGTGCGCGCGGACCAGATCTCGCCGCCGAGCTTGATACGGCCACCGCTGCTGTCGACCCGTTCCAGGACGACGGCCTGACGGCCTTTCAGCGCGTCGATCCCGGTGGCGTACTGGGACTGGCCCGCACGGTGTCTGGCCGCGATCGGGCGTACGACGGCGATCAGCGCCACCGAGACCACGACGAAGACCAGGACCTGGGCCACGATGCCGCCGCCGAGGGCGGCTACGACCGCCGCGGCCACCGCTCCGACGGCGAACATCCCGAATTCGGGCATCGCGGTCAGGACGAGCGGGATGCCCAGACCCACCGCACCGATCAACCACCATACCCACGCGTCGATTTCCACTTGGTCATCGTATGACCGCAGGCACCCTCGCGCACAGTGCGCCGGGGAAGCGGCTGTGGCTCGGGGCTCAGGACAGCGGCAGACCGTGCGCCGTGTAGCGGTCGCCGGAGTGCTCGACGACGAGGGGCAGACCGAAGCAGAGGGAGAGGTTGCGGGAGCTGAGCTCGGTCTCCATGGGGCCGGCGGCGAGCACCTTGCCCTGACGGATCATCAGGACGTGGGTGAAGCCGGGTGCGATCTCCTCGACGTGGTGGGTCACCATGATCATGGAGGGGCGTACGGGTCGCGGGCGAGCCGGCCCAGGCGGCGGACCAGGTCCTCGCGACCGCCGAGGTCGAGGCCTGCCGCCGGCTCGTCGAGCAGGAGCAGCTCGGGGTCGGTCATCATCGCGCGGGCGATCAGCGTGCGCTTGCGCTCGCCCTCGGAGAGCGTGCCGAACTTGCGCTCCAGGTACTCCGTCATGCCGAGCCGGTCGAGGAAGGCGCGGGCGCGTCCTCGTCGACGGCCTCGTAGTTCTCGTGCCAGGTGGCGGTCATGCCGTACGCGGCGGTGAGCACCGTCTGCAGGACCGTCTGGCGCTTGGGCAGCTTTCGGCCATCGCGACACCGGCGATGCCGATGCGGGACGCAGCTCGAAGACATCCGTACCCACCCCGCCGAGCCGCTCACCGAGGATCTTGGCAGTGCCTGTGCTCGGGAAGAGATAGCTGGACGCGATGTTGAGGAGCGTGGTCTTGCCGGCGCCGTTCGGGCCGAGGATGACCCAGCGCTCCCCTCCTGACCGACCAGGAGACGTCGTCCACCAGAGCGCGTCCATCGCGGACCACGGATACGTCCACCAGCTCCAGTACATCGCTCATGGCGCGTTGTCTCCCCATATGCAGTGTCGAGATCGTCGCGTGCCTGTAGGCACAGCTCCCATAGGAAAACCTACGCCACCCGAAGAGTGCTCCGGAGCCTAGGTCCGTTCCCTAGGCTGTTCCCATGCTTTCGGAACCACGCTCAGGGCGGTTTACCGCATGGGGAAACGCACTTTGGCCGGACTTGTATCGCCGGATGCCGCCGCGATGGCGATCGTCGGAGAGGACTCGGTGCATCGCGTCGACGGACTGCCGGGAGAGGCGGGGCCGGTCGGGCTCACGCTGGCGCTCGGGCGGCTGCGGAGACTGGGGCCAGTGGTTTCCGGGTCGCTCTGCCGGTGCCGGGGCATCCGCTGGGGCTCAGCGGGCCGCCGGACTTCAACGCACGGGCACTGGAGGCCGAGGAGGCGGTGGTCACGTCCGGGGCCCCGTACGGGCTCGTACCGGAGGTGAGTGAGGTGGGGCCGGCCGGGGACCTGCACGTCGAGGTGGTGTGGCGCTGTCTGGCGGTGCGGGAGGCTCCGCCGGCCGATGTGCCCTCGCTGAGTGAGGCGGAGCGGGACTCGCGGAGGCGCTGCGGGATGCGACGGCGGCGCTGTCGAGGCTGGATGTGGCCGGTTCCGGACCGGTGGCCGAGGCGGCGGTTGACGCGTACCGGGCGCGGGCCGAGCGGGGCGTGAGGTGCTGGCCCCGGGTATCCGCCGCGGGCCGTGCGCGTGCTGGAGCTGGCCCAGCGAGTGGGCTGCTGGTTTCCGTCGCTCATGAGAACGGGCACGGCGGAGCGGTGAGCGCCTCGGAGATCGCGGCGCGCGGCGAAGCGCTGAGGCCGGTGGAGCGGGTGGCCCGGCGGGCGCAGGTGGCGGCGTACAACGCGTATGTGGAGGAGCGGGCGCGGTAGGCGGGTGCGCGCGGGGCCGCCTTGCTCCGATTCCCTCGTGCGCGTGCCGCCGGGCAGGCGTGACGTGCCCGTCCGGCGGCTCGGGCGCCGAGGTCAGCCGTTCAGGCCGAGGTCGCCGAAGGCGGGTTGAGCAGGCCGACCACGTTCACGGTGTTGCCGACCACGTTCACCGGGATGTTCACCGGGACCTGGACGACGTTGCCCGAGACGACGCCCGGGGAGCTGGCGGCCGGCCCGTGGGCGCCCGCACCGCTGTGACCGGTGCGGAGGCAGCCCGCACCGGCGGCCGGAATGAGGCTCTCCGATTGGGTCCTGTCTCCTGTCCGCTCAGTTCGCAGCCCCATGCCTGACCGCCCAGAGTGCGGCCTGGGTCCGGTCCGACAGATCCAGCTTCATAAGGATGTTCGATACGTGCGTCTTGACGGTCTTCTCCGAGAGGACGAGCGCCCTGGCGATCTCCCGGTTGGAGCGGCCGTCGGCGATCAGCCCGAGCACTTCCGCTCGCGCTCGGTCAGAGTGCTCCCCGCCCCGTACCGCTGCCGGCGTCGTCCTGGGCCAAGAGCGCCCCGCGACCTCCGGCTGGAGCAGGACGTGCCCAGCGTGGACCGAGCGGATCGCTCCGGCCAGCGCGTCCGGGTCGACGTCCTTGTACACGTAACCGGACGCCCCGCGCGCAGGGCAGGGACCACCGTGCGCTGCTCGGTGAAGCTGGTGACGATCAGCACCTTGGCGGGGTTGTCCAGCTCCCTGAGCTTGCGCAGGGCCTCGATGCCGTCGGTGCCCGGCATCTTGATGTCCATCAGGACCACATCGGGTCGCAGCTCCTCGGCCCGTGCGACGCCCTCGGCTCCGTCGGACGCTTCTCCGACGACCTCTATATCGTCCTGGACCTCCAGGAACGTACGCAGACCGCGGCGTACGACCTGGTGGTCATCGACCAGCAGCACTCTGATGATCTTGTCAGCCACCGGGGATCTCCATCTCGATCGTGGTGCCCTTGCCGGGCTCCGACTCAACGCTGAGCTTTCCGCCGACGCTGCTTGCCCGGTGCCGCATCGAGACCAGCCCCAGATGACGGCCCGCGTGCCGGACCGCCGCGGTGTCGAAGCCCCGGCCGTCGTCGGCGATCCGCAGCACCGTGGACCTGCTGTGCCGGCTGAGCGTGACGGCGACCCGCTCGGCTCCCGAGTGGCGCAGGGCGTTGTGCAGGGCCTCCTGGACGATCCTGAGCAATGCCTCCTCCTGGGCCGCGGGCAGCGCCCGCACCCCGGCGCTCTCGAAGGTGATGTGGGCGCTCTGGGCCCGGTCCATGACCTGGACCTGGGTACGGAGCGTGGCCACCAGGCCGTCCTCGTCCAGCGCGGCGGGGCGCAGCTCCACGACGGCTGCACGCAGCTCGTCCACCGCCTCCGCGGCCAGGGTGGCGACCTGCTGGAGCTCCCCTTGGCCCTGACCGGGTCACGGTCGACCAGGGCGGCGGCGGCCTGTGCGGTCAGCCGGAGCGAGAACAGCTTCTGGCTCACCGCGTCGTGCAGCTCGTGGGCCAGCCTGGTGCGCTCCTCGGCGATGGTGAGCTCGCGGCTGCGCTCGTACAGCCGGGCGTTGACGAGGGCGATGGCCGCGTGCTGGGCGAGGATCGACAGGAGTCCTCGTCCTCTTCCGTGAAGCCACAGCCGCCGCCCGGCTTGGGGCACCGCTTGTTCGCGAGGAACAGGGCGCCGATGGTCTCGTCGCCGTCCTGGATGGGCAGACCGAGGAAGTCGGACATCTCGGGGTGGGCGCTGGGCCAGCCGCCGAAGCGGGGTCCTCACGGACGTCGTCGAGGCGCTCGGGCTTGGCCTCGTTGAGCATCGCGGCGAGGATGCCGTGCTGCCTGGGCAGCGGGCCGATGGCCTTCCACTGTTCGTCGCTGATTCCGTCAACGACGAACTGGGCGAAGCCCCGTGGTCGTCGGGAACGCCCAGGGCCGCGTACTCGGCGTCGAGCAGTTCGCGGGCCGAGGCCACGATCGTCTTGAGCACGTCCCGCATATCGAGGTGCCGGTTCATGGCGAGCAGGGCTGCACTCACCGCAGCGAGGCCCGACCGGGGCGATGGGTCATGCCTGCACCGTACCGGCGGGGATACGGCAGCCGTATCGGGCTGTGGGCGGCGTGGACCTGGGGCGCAGGACCTAGGTCCACCCCTGTTGACGGTCCGGGGCGGCCCTCTCCTCCCAGCGGATAAGGAACGTAACGCTCCGCATTACGAGAGCAACGTTTTGTGAGTTCTGGGGTCCCCGTGTGAGCCCATGCATAGGACCCACGTCACTTACGAAGTCGGATAGTTGACGCAAAACGGGCAACTTGGCGAGTCTCAAAACGGATAAGTGTGTATGAACAGCCCCGTGATCCACTATCCAGCTTCGTACGTCACACCTTTGCCAGGGCATTTTGCTGGCGCTAAGAATTGCAACTGTCCACGACGGAGAGGCGCACCGCTGCTTCCGTCCGCGTCCTCCGTGAGGACTCCTGCTATTCGAAGAGGTACGACTACATGTCCGTGTCCCGCATTTCCAGCCGTGGCCGTCGCCTGAACAAGGCGCAGAAGTTCTCCGTCGCGGGTGTCTCCGCTCTGGCCGTCGGCAGTCTCGCCTTCTCCCTCGTCCCCGACAACGCCGCCGCGGAGACCGAGCCCCAGGCCGCCTCCGCCGCCCCGGTCGCCTTCGCCGGCGCATCGCAGACCAAGTCCGTGCAGAACAGCGTCATCGGGCAGCACTCCACCGCGGAGCAGCTCGTGAAGGCCTCCGACACCGCCAAGGCCAAGGCCGAGGCGAAGACCAGCCGCTGCCGCGGAGGTGAAGGCCGACGCGAAGGCCAAGGCCGACGCGAAGAAGCGCTCCGCCAGCACCGCCAGCCGTGCGGCCGACCGCAAGCCGGTCTACGCCAACAACCTGGACGGCTGGATCCGCGAGGCCCTGTCCATCATGGACAAGAAGGACATCCCCGGCACCTACGAGGGTCTGCACCGCAACATCATCCGCGAGTCCAGCGGTGACCCGCGCGCCATCAACGACTGGGATGTCAACGCCGTCAACGGTGTCCCGTCCAAGGGCCTGCTGCAGGTCATCAAGCCGACGTTCGACTTCTACCACGTCGCCGGCACGCCCAAGAACCAGTACGACCCGGTCGCCAACATCACGGCCGCGGCCAACTACGCCGCGGACAAGTACGGCTCGATCGACAACGTCGACAGCGCCTACTGATCACTGGTTCACCTCTGCCGAACCCAGGATCGGCGCCCGCGGGACAACCGCGTACGCTCGAAGGGCGGCACCACGGGTGCCGCCCTCGGCGTTCCTGTGCCGGATCACGCCACCTGCGCTACTTGCGCATGACCTCCGGCTCGTGGCGGCGCAGCAGCCGCGCGACCGCGATACCGCAGATGACCGCCATGACGAGCAGCACCGAGATGTTCATCCCCACTGACCGGCCGTGTGCTCCCAGAGCGGGTCCAGATCGTTCCGGTTCTCTGGGTCCCACGGCGGCATGAGGTGGGCGAGGTCCAGAGTGGAGCCGGCCGCGGCCACCGCCCAGCGGGACGGCATCAGCCAGGCGAACTGCTCCAGGCCCGGCGATCCGTACAGCTGGAAGAGCACACCGGTGAAGACCACCTGGACGATCGCGAACATGACCAGCAGCGGCATGGTCTTCTCGGAAGTCTTCACCAGCGAGGAGATCATCAGGCCGACCATCATCGACGTGAAGCCCAGCGCGATGATCGACACGCAGATCTCCACGGCAGGAGGCATGATCAGGCCCTCCTCCGGCAGCTCGCGGGTGGAGAAGCCGATGCCGCAGATGATCACGCCCTGGAAGGCCGTGATCACGCCGAGGACGATCACCTTGGACATCAGGTAGGCGGAGCGGGACAGGCCGGTGGCTCGTTCCCGTTCGTAGATGACCCGTTCCTTGATCAGTTCTCGTACGGAGTTCGACGAGCCGGTGAAGCACATGCCGACCGCGAGGATCAGCATGATCGTCCCGGCCTTGCCGTTGAACTTTCCGGCTGGAGTGGCTTCCACGAGGCCGAAGTCCGATGGGATGACCACACTGACCACGCCGAGTACTGCCGGCAGGATCACCATCAGGCCCAGGAAACCTTTGTCCGACACGATCACCGAGACGTACCTGCGCATCAGGGTCCACAGCTGCGTCAGCCAGCCCTGCGGCTTCGGCGGGCGCATCTGCTGCGCCGGTGGCATGTGTACGGACTGTGCCGCTACGGCGTCGATGTCCGCGGCGTACATCTGGTAGTGCTGCGAGCCCGCCAGCGGCCCGCCCAGTCGTAGTCGCGGTAGTTCTCGAACGCGGAGAAAACGTCGGCCCAGCTGGTGTAGCCGAAGAAGTTGAGCGCTTCCTCCGGCGGACCGAAGTAGGCGACGGACCCGCCGGGTGCCATCACCAGGAGCTTGTCGCAGATCGCGAGCTCGGCCACGGAGTGCGTGACCACGAGGATGGTACGGCCGTCGTCGGCGAGGCCGCGCAGCAGCTGCATGACATCGCGGTCCATGCCCGGGTCGAGGCCGGAGGTCGGCTCGTCCAGGAAGATCAGCGACGGTTTGGTGAGCAGCTCCAGGGCCACGGAGACACGCTTGCGCTGGCCACCGGAGAGCGAGGTGACCTTCTTGTCCTTGTGGATGTCGAGCTTGAGCTCGGCGAGGACCTCGTGGATCCGGGCCTGCCGCTCGGCCTCGGTGGTGTCGGCGGGGAAGCGGAGCTTGGCAGCGTACTTGAGCGCCTTGGTGACAGTGAGTTCCTTGTGCAGGATGTCGTCCTGTGGGACCAGACCGATGCGCTGGCGCAGCTCGGCGAACTGCTTGTACAGGTTCCTGTTGTCGTACAGGACGTCGCCCTGGTTGGCGGGCCGGTAGCCGGTGAGCGCCTTGAGCAGGGTCGACTTGCCGGAGCCGGACGGGCCGATGACGGCGACCAGCGACTTCTCCGGGACGCCGAACGAGACGTCCTTGAGGATGTTCTTGCCGCCGTCGACCGTCACCGTGAGGTGGCGGGCCGAGAGGAGACCTCACCGGTGTCGACGAACTCTTCCAGCCGGTCCCCGACCAGCCGGAAGGTCGAGTGACCGACACCGACGATGTCGTTCGGCCCGATGAGCGCGGAGCCGGACTTGTTGAGCGGCTGGCCGTTGACGTAGGTGCCGTTGTGGGATCCGAGGTCGTGGATCTCGAAACGGCCGCCGGGCATCGCGCGGAACTCGGCGTGGTGGCGTGAGACCTGCAGGTCGGAGACGACCAGCTCGTTCTCCAGCGCACGGCCGATGCGCATCACCCGGCCGAGGTCCAGCTGGTGGAAGGTCGTCGGACTGCGGTCGCCGTAGACCGGCCGGCCCCCGCGGCACCGCCGGGGCCGCCGGCTCCGGCGTCTTGGCCGGACCCTGCTGATGCGGGACCTGAGCCTGTGCGTCGTACTGCGGCTGCTGCCAGGCAGCCTGGGGCTGCTGCTGCCCGGGATCCGGCCAGCCGGCACCGCCCTGCTGCTGGGGCTGCTGCTGGGGCTGTACGGGTGCCTGCTGGGCACCCGCGCCCTGCCCACTGTGGACACCGGCCGCCGCAGCGCCGGTGAGACTCAGCCGCGGTCCGTCAGTCGCATTGCCCAGGTGCACCGCCGAGCCGGGACCGATCTCCATCTGATGGATCCGGTGGCCCTGCACATAGGTGCCGTTGGTGCTGCCGTGGTCCTCGATGAACCAACTGCGGCCTCCCAGCTGATCGTGGCATGCCGCCACGACACCCTGGCGTCGTCGATCATCAGGTCGCCCTGCGGATCGCGTCCGAGGGTGTACGACCTGGACGGATCGAGCGTCCAGGTCCTGCCATTCAATTCCAGTACGAGTTCCGGCACTCCGCGCCCCACTAGTTGTCCCCGAGTCACCCCCATTGCAGGGAGTCTAGGGATGCTGAACATCGTGGCGAACTATTCCAGGAGCAGGTCCCGAACGGAAAGCCGGGCGGGGTGTAGACAGCGCGGAGACCTGTGCTGTCACGCCACCGGCCCGGACGAAACCGGCGCGGAGCACATCAGTCACGGATGAATGCTTATCGATCATTCACATCCGCATGAATCGTGAGCAAATGGTCCGCCTTATGCTGTGAGCTGCCGCACGACGCCCTGTCCGGCACTCGGGACGGGCGCTCGGAGCACGCCGGGACCGATACGGTGGAAGCACCATGAGCGCATCTCAGCCACCTGAGCTCCTTGAGTCCCGTCAGGGCATCGACGTACCCACCCTCCTCGTCAAGATCTTCGGGAAGGACCGTCCGGGATCACCGCCGGGCTCTTCGACACACTCGCGGCGTACGCGGTCGATGTCGTGGACATCGAGCAGGTCGTCACCCGCGGCCGGATCGTCCTGTGCGCCCTGGTCACCGCTCCTGCCGCAGGCACTGCGACCGAGGGCGACCTGCGGGCGACCGTGCACAGCTGGGCGGAGTCGCTCAGGCTGCAGGCCGAGATCATCTCGGGTACGGGCGACAACCGCCCCGCGGCTACGGGCGCTCCCACGTGACCGTGCTCGGCCACCCGCTCACCGCGGAGTCGACCGCCGCCATAGCGGCCAGGATCACTCTGACCGGTGGCAACATCGACCGGATCTTCCGGCTGGCGAAGTACCCGTCACCGCGGTGGAGTTCGCGGTGTCCGGTACCGGGACCGAGGAGCTGCGGACCGCGCTGGCCGTGGAGGCCGCCTCGATCGGCGTCGACATCGCCGTCGTATCGGCCGGTCTGAGCCGACGGGCTCAGCGGCTGGTCGTCATGGATGTGGACTCGACACTGATCCAGGACGAGGTCATCGAGCTCTTCGCCGCCCATGCGGGCTGTCAGGACAAGGTCGCCGAGGTCACCGAACAGGCGATGCGCGGTGAGCTGGATTTCGAACAGTCCCTGCACGCGCGGGTGGCGCTGCTGGCCGGACTCGATGTGTCGGTGGTGGACAAGGTGCGGGCCGAGGTACGGCTGACGCCCGGCGCCCGCACCCTGATCCGTACGCTCAAGCGGCTCGGGTACCAAGTCGGTGTGGTCTCGGGCGGGTTCACCCAGGTGACCGACGACCTCAAGGAGCGGCTCGGCCTCGACTTCGCCTCTGCCAACACCCTGGAAGTGGTCGACGGCAAGCTCACCGGCCGGGTGGTCGGCGAGATCGTGGACCGGGCGGGCAAGCGCGGCTGCTGCGTAGCTTCGCCGAACAGGCGGGAGTGCCGCTGGCGCAGACCGTGGCGATCGGTGACGGCGCCAACGACCTGGACATGCTGAACACGGCCGGCCTGGGAGTCGCGTTCAACGCGAAGCCGGTCGTCCGTGAGGCCGCCCATACGGCGGTGAACGTCCCGTTCCTGGACACCGTGCTGTATCTGCTCGGCATCACCCGCGAGGAGGTCGAGGCCGCAGACGGTCTCGTCGAGTGAGCGGACGTACCCGAATCGTGACGGGCCCCGGCACAGCGACTGTGCCGGGGCCCTTCGTACGTCCTGATCAGTCGTTCGGCGTCCAGTAGTCGACGAGCTTGCCCACACCCGGCTCCAGACTCTTCCAGGAGCCGGGGAACTCGACGACGGCGTAGGCCGCGGTCGGGAAGCCGTCCCTGGTCATCCGGGCCAGCGTCTCGCCCTCGGCCTGGCCGGCGAGGGCGTCGGCGACGCCGTGCATGCCCGGGTTGTGGCCGATGACGAGGAGGTTGCGAACGTCATCGGGGATCTCGTTGAACAGGGCGATCAATTCGCCGAGGGAGGCCTCGTACAGCCTCTCCTCATACGTGGTCCTGGGGCGCTGCGGGAATTCGTGGACCGCCAGCTTCCACGTCTCGCGCGTCCTGGTGGCGGTGGAACACAGGGCCAGATCGAAATCGATGCCGGAGTCGGCCAGCCTGCGGCCCGCGACTGGCGCATCCTTCCGGCCCCGTTCGGCCAGTGGCCGCTCGTGGTCGGACGCTTGCGACCATTCCGCCTTTGCATGCCTGAGAAGGACGATCCTGCGAGGTGTATCGACGCTCATACACCTCAGCTTCGCATGAAATGTGCCGCCCGGCGCAGGGTGTTGGGGTGCTCTCTCAGTGCGAGCGAACCACTCCGGTGGCCCACCCGGCAGGCCGTCAGCGGACCAGCAGGTCCAGGATTCGCCCGAGCAGCTGCCCGATCGCCGGATCACCGCTCGACGCGTGCGCGCGCCCGGGGCCCGCCATCAGTAACAGGAGGGCGGCGAACGCGACGGCGGGCAGGGCGACGGCCCACCACGGCAGCCTGACCTCGACGCCTTCCGAGGCCTGACGGTGGGACCGGGTGTGCGCTGGGGCCGCCATGTCCGCCTCCGGGGGCATCGGTTCTGATACCCAGAATCTACGGACACCCGGGCGCCGGTCCTATCCGGTGACCCACCCACTGGACCCTGACCCTGGCCCCTAGGGGATGGGGTGCTAGGGCGTGTTTCGAAAGTCCCGCCTGCCCGGCGACGCCTGACACGCACGCTCGCCGCGCTGTCGGGATCGCCCCGATACACCCAGTATCGGGGCGACCCTCCGCCTGCGATCGCACGCACCAGACGCCGCCGGGCCCGCCCTTCGGGCGGACGGCGCTACTTTCGAAACACGCCCTAGCCCCAATACCGGTGACTTTGCAGGTGCTGGCTCGTTGAGTTGGTGTGCCAAGGCCAGGACAGTTGAAGGCAGTTGGGAGTGATCGGTTTTCGGATCGCATCGCCCTTGGAGTGCTCACGCGTGCGTTTCCGCCGGAGCTGTTGGACGAGGTGGTGGCGGGGTGCGGGCGTACTGAGGAACGTCGACGCCTGCTTCCCGCACGGGTGGTGATGTATTTCGTGCTGGCGATGTGCCTGTTCTCGGGGCAGGGGTACGAGGAGGTCGGACGGCTTCTCACACAGGGCCTGGAACGGGAACGTCGCTGGTCCAAGACGTGGCAGGTGCCCACCAGCGGGCGATCGGACGGGCCAGGCTGCGGCTGGGGGCGGAACCGATGAAGGCGTTGTTCGCCCGGGTCTGCCGGCCCGTGGCCGTCCCCGCGACGAGGGAGCCTGGTTTCAGGGTCTGCGGTTGGTGTCGGTGGACGGGACGACCTTCGATCTTCCCGATACGGAGGCGAACGCCGTCTTCTTCGGGCGGCCGGGAACGGGCCGTGGTCAGGGCAGGAGTGCGTATCCGCAGGCCAGGGCCGCGGCTCTGGTCGAGTGCGGGACCCATGCCGTGTTCGCCGCCGAGGTCTCACCGCTGGATGTGCATGAGACGGTCCTGGCCCGCCGTCTTTTCCCCGCGCTGACCAGCGGAATGCTCCTCCTGGCGGATCGGGGCTTCCTCGGCTTCGACCTGTGGCGGGCCGCCGCGGGGACCGGCGCGGACCTGCTGTGGCGGGTCAGGAGTAACGCGGTCCTGCCCGTGGTGGCCGCGCTGGCTGATGGCTCGTACCTGTCGGAAATCGTTGCCGCCCGGGACAGGAACCGGCGGGCTGACCCGGCGCCGGTCCGCGTCATCGAGTACACCCTGGACCCAAGTGGAGAAGGCACCGTCTACCGTCTGGTCACCACTCTCCTGGACCCGGCCACCGCGCCGGTCATGGAGCTGGCCGCGCTCTACGCCGAGCGCTGGGAGATCGAGACGACCCTCGACGAGATCAAGACCCACCTGGGCGGGCCCCGATTCGTCCTACGCTCCCAGCATCCGGTCGGGGCCGAGCAGGAGATCTTCGCGTTCCTCCTTGTGCACCACGCTCTGCGCGACCTCATGCACCAGGCCGCCCAGCAGGAGAGAGGACCCGGACCGGATGTCCTTCACCCGCACCTTGCGCGTCGTCCGCCGGCAGACCACCAGCCAGGCGGGATTTTCCCCTCCCGGCTCGCCCGGGCACTGACTCGGACTCTGCATGAAATCACCGAACGTCTCCTGGAACCACGACGGTTACGGTCCAACCCGCGAGTGATCAAACGCAAAATGTCCAACTGGGCACTCAAACGCACCGAACACAACAACCCGCCTCGCCCAGACACCCCGTCGTCACCCTCGTCGAGCCCACCAAAACAGCCCCAATTCCACGGGTGAAGCCATAAAACACCGGTATTGGCCCTAGCCCCACCCCGACGCGTCATGGGGAGGCGATCGTGGCGATCACGCCGATGATCACCGAGATGATCAGCATCGCTCCCAGGATGAGGAGGAACTTCTTCTGGCCGTTCTGGGGATTCGGATCGAGCACTGGCATGAGGACAGTTTCGCATCTCAGCATTCGTCCTCGATCGTCCGGTCCCGTCCGGCCAGCACCCCGCCACCAGCTGGGGAATCATGAGGCCCGCCATCAGCGCGATCGGCAGACCCCAGCCGCCGCTGTGCTGGTAGAGCACGCCGACCAGCAGCGGGCCGGGGATGGAGATCAGATAACCGGTGGACTGGGCAAAGGCGGAGAGCCTGACCACTCCGGCGCCGGTGCGCGCACGCATGCCGATCATGGTGAGTGCGAGCGGGAACGCGCAGTTGGCGATGCCGAGCAGCACGGCCCAGAGCCAGGCACCTGCGCGGGCGCCAGATAGAGACCCGCGTAGCCGATCAGCCCGCAGACGCTCAGGACGAGGACGATGGGACCCTGGTTCTTCAGGCGGGCGGCGGTCCGCGGGATGACGAAAGCCAGCGGTACGCCCATGGCCATGGTCACCGCGAGCAGGACGCCGGCTGTGCCCGCCGGGACTCCGGCGTCGCGGAAGATCTGCGGCATCCATCCCATGGTGATGTAGGCGGCCGTGGCCTGGAGGCCGAAGAAGCAGGCCAGCGCCCAGGAGGTCCGGCTGCGGGTGATCCGCAGAGCCGGGCCGCGCGGAGAGCTTCCCGCGGACGGTCCGCAAGCGCCGCCGGGATCGCGTACCAGTGCGGCCCAGGGCAGGATCGCGACGGCCGCGAGCGCGGCCCAGACGGCCAGGCCGGTCTGCCAGCTGCCGCCCAGCGCGTCGGTCATGGGGACGGTGATGGCTGCCGCCAGCGCGGTGCCCAGGGCCAGGGCCATCGAGTAGAGGCCGGTCATGCTGCCGACCCGGTCCGGGAACCAGCGCTTGACGATCACCGGCATCAGGACGTTGCTGACGGCTATCCCCATCAGGGCCAGGGCGCTGGCGGCGAGGAAGCCGGCCGTGCCGCCGGCGAACGGGCGGATCAGCAGACCCGCCGTGATGGCGGCCATGCCCGCGCAGACCACAGCCCCGCACCGAAGCGACGCGCGAGCCGCGGTGCCATGAACCCGAAGACCGCGAAGCAGAGCGGCGGTACGGAGGTGAGCACCCGGCGACGCTGCCGCTCATATGCAGCCCTTCCCGCACCTCTTCGAGGAGGGGCCGAGGCTGGTGATGGCGGGGCGGAGGTTGAGCGCGGCGAGGACGAGTCCGGCCATCACCAGCCTCGGCAGCCACTTGGCGGGGCCTGCCGCAGTTGCCGGGAGGGGAGGCACTGGGCGTGGTTGCCGGGATCAGGGTCCGGGTCTCGTCATCGGGCATGAGGTCATCATAGAATCATGGGATGATTGGTTGTCCACTCACGTACCTTGAGCAAGGAGCACCATGGCTCTGACGTCTCCACGGCGTTCGGCACTCGCCGACCAGGTGATTGCCCAGCTGAGAAATCAGATCACCGCGGGCGAGTGGCCCGTGGGCTCACGGATTCCCACCGAATCGGAACTGGTCGAGCAGCTGGGGGTCGCCCGGAACACAGTGCGGGAGGCGGTGCGCGCACTCGCTCACAACGGGCTGCTGGACATCCGGCAGGGCTCCGGCACGTATGTCGTCGCGACCAGCGAGCTGGCCGGCGTGATGCACCGCCGCTTCGCCTCCGCGGACCCGCGCGATATAGCCGAGCTGCGCTCGACGCTGGAGTCGTCGGCCGCCCGGCTGGCGGCCGTACGCCGCACCGAGCGGGATCTCAAGCAGCTGGACGCGCTGATGTCGCGGCGCGAGGAGACCTGGGCCGTGGGTGATGCGGAGGCGTTCGTCGCCGCCGATGCGACGCTGCACCTCGCCGTGGTGGCGGCCTCGCACAACGACGCGCTGACCGCGCTCTACGCCGATCTGGGTGATGTGCTGCGCCACCGTCTGCGTGAGGACGTGGGATCCGACCTGCGGCCGGAGAAACACGTCGACCACGCACGGCTGGTCGAGGCGATCCGGGCCGGTGACGCCGAGACGGCCGGGACCGAGGCGGCGAGCCATGCGCTGAACTGCCTGCGGGACCAGGTCTGAGGGGAACAGCAGGGGAAACAGGAGGGTAACAGCCCTCAGCCGGGCCGGGCTATGCGGAGCGGTGACTGACCCAGGCCCTGCCGACTTCCTTCCAGCAGCGGTCCTCCATCCGCACGGTCCGGCCGGGCTGAACCGCGACCGCCTTGCCGTCCGCGTCGACATCCCACCAGCGGGCGCACTCGGTGTGGAGCTGGACGAGGTCGACGGAGGGATACGGATTGTGGCAGTACGCGACGACCTGGGAGCCGTCGACCGTCGTACGGCATTCGGCGCCGGCGGGTTCGGGGCTCGGGGCAGGTGGCGCTGCTGCTCCGCTCCCGGCCCTGTTCGCCGCGCTCACCGCCACGGGGCGAGGAGTCCGGCGGCGGCGGCCGCGGCAGCCAGCAGGGCCCAGGTACGGCGACGCGTGGAACGCATGGTGCTTTCCTCCCCGCAGCCTGACCAAAGTCCGGTTCCTCCACATTCTGCGGTGGATCGACCATCTTTTCGACTTGGGAACGCAGCCCGGCCGCGTACCCGTCCTCCGGGCGGAGGAACGGTACGCGGCCGGGCGGAGCCTGAGCGGTCAGGCACCCATCATGTGCACGCCGCCGTCGACGTGGATGATCTCGCCCGTCGTCTTCGGGAAGAAGTCCGAGAGCAGTGCGACGACACCGCGGCCGGCCGGCTCCGGGTCGGCCATGTTCCACTCCAGCGGGGAACGATGGTTCCAGACGTCCGCGAGCTCGCCGAAGCCCGGGATGGACTTGGCCGCCATGGAGGCGATCGGTCCGGCGGAGATCAGGTTGCAGCGCAGACCGTCCTGCCCAGGTCACGGGCGAGGTAGCGGGAGGTGGCCTCCAGCGCGGCCTTCGCCGGGCCCATCCAGTCGTACTGGGGCCAGGCGAACTGCGCGTCGAAGGTGAGACCGACGATCGAGCCGCCCTCGCTCATCAGCGGCTTGCAGGCCATGGCGAGCGACTTCAACGAGAACGCCGAGACGTGCATCGCGGTGGCGACCGACTCGAACGGGGTGTTGAGGAAGTTGCCGCCCATGGCGTCCTGCGGTGCGAAGCCGATGGAGTGGACGACGCCGTCCAGCGAACCGAGCTCGTCGCGCACCAGACCGGCAAGCCGGTCCAGGTGCTCGTCGTTGGTGACGTCCAGCTCGATGACCTTGGCCGGCTTGGCAGCTTCTTCGCGATGCGCTCGGTCAGCGTCGGCCGGGGAAGGCCGTCAGGATGACCTCGGCGCCCTGCTCCTGGGCCACCTTCGCGGTGTGGAATGCGATGGACGACTCCATCAGCACACCCGTGATGAGGATGCGCTTGCCGTCGAGAATTCCGCTCATGGTGATCAGTGACCCATACCCAATCCGCCGTCAACGGGAATGACGGCTCCAGTGATGTACGACGCGTCGTCGGAAGCGAGGAAGCGCACGGCTGCGGCGATCTCCTCGGGCTGCGCGTAACGGCCGAGCGGCACCTGGGACACGATGCCCTTGCGCTGCTCCTCGTTGAGCGCCTGGGTCATGTCGGTGTCGACAAAACCGGGCGCGACGACGTTGAAAGTGATGTTCCGCGAGCCGAGCTCCCGGGCCAGCGACCGGGCGAAGCCGACCAGACCGGCCTTGAGGCGGCGTAGTTGGCCTGCCCCGCCGAGCCGAGGAGGCCGACGACGGAGGAGATCAGGACGACGCGGCCCTTCTTGGCCCGCAGCATGGCACGGTTGGCGCGCTTGACGACCCGGAAGGTGCCGGTGAGGTTGGTGTCGAGTACCGACGTGAAGTCGTCCTCGGACATCCGCATCAGCAACTGGTCCTTGGCGATGCCCGCGTTGGCGACCAGCACCTCCACGGGACCGTGCTTCTCCTCGACCTCCTTGTAGGCCTGCTCCACCTGCTCGCTGTCGGTGATGTCGCACCGGACTGCCAGGCAACCCGCGTCGGTGAGCGTCTGCGGTGGCTCACCGGAACGGTAGGTGATCGCGACCTTGTCGCCGTTTTCGGCGAAAGCGCGGGCGATGGCGAGGCCGATGCCCCGGTTTCCTCCGGTGACGAGAACCGAGCGGCTCAACGGATCACCCTTTCCTTGGCGGTCTGGTACATCCAAAACCTATCGGTACCGTGCCGCATAACGGGAATCGGCCTCCGACAGCACCGCCGCGCCGCGACTGTCGGGTTCCCACAGAACGGGCCCTCCAGCCAACGGACCGCGCAAAGGAGCGCCCGGAACGTCCGGAGCCCCCATGATTCACTGCGAAGACATTGTGCAGAGGTGGAGAAGGGGAGGCCCGCGTGGCCCACGAGGTAGATCAGTCGTTCCTGGCCCTGCCGCTGCGTCCGCTCGCCGACGCGGCGCTCGCCCGCGCCCGTGCGCTCGGCGCGGTGCATGCCGACTTCCGGTTCGAGCGAGTGCGCGGCGCCACCTGGCGGCTGCGCGATGCCCGGCCCTCCGGGACATCCGACAGCACCGATCTCGGGTATGCGGTACGGGTGGTGCACGGCGGGCGTGGGGATTCGCCTCCGGGGTGGATCTGACCATGGACGCCGCGGCGAAGGTGGCCTCGCAGGCCGTGGCCATGGCCAAGCTGTCGGCCAAGGTGATCGCGGCAGCGGGTTCCGAGGAGCGCGTGGAGCTGGCGGACGAGCCGGTGCACGGCGAGCGGACCTGGGTCTCGAAGTACGACGTCGACCCCTTCTCCGTACCGGACGAGGAGAAGGCGGCGCTGCTCGCCGAGTGGAGCGGTCGGCTGCTCGCGGCGGACGGGTCGCGCATGTGGACGCGTCACTGATGACGGTCCATGAGAACAAGTTCTACGCGGACACGGCCGGCACCGTCACCACCAGCAGCGGGTGCGGGTGCACCCGCAGCTGACCGCGGTGGCCGTGGACGGCACCACCGGTGAGTTCGACTCGATGCGGACGATCGCGCCGCCGGCGGGCCGGGGCTGGGAGTACCTCACCGGCACCGGCTGGGACTGGGACGCCGAGCTGGAGCGGATTCCGGGCCTGCTCGCCGAGAAGATGCGGGCGCCGAGTGTACGGGCGGGGACGTACGACCTGGTCGTCGACCCGTCCAACCTGTGGCTGACCATCCATGAGTCGATCGGCCATGCCACCGAGCTGGACCGGGCGCTGGGGTACGAGGCGGCATACGCCGGGACCTCGTTCGCCACGTTCGACAAGCTGGGGAAGCTGGCCTACGGCTCCCCGCGATGAATGTGACGGGCGATCGCACCGCGGAGCACGGCCTCGCGACCATCGGGTACGACGACGAGGGCGTCGAGGCGCAGTCGTGGGACCTGGTCAGGGACGGGACGCTGGTGGGCTACCAGACGGACCGGCGGATCGCGAAGCTGACGGGCCTCGGCCGCTCCAACGGGTGCGCGTACGCGGACTCGCCGGGCCACGTACCCGTACAGCGCATGGCCAATGTGTCGCTGAAGCCGGATCCGGGCGGGCTGTCCACGGAGGATCTGATCGGCGGGGTGGAGCACGGCATCTACGTGGTCGGCGACCGGTCCTGGTCGATCGACATGCAGAGGTACAACTTCCAGTTCACCGGGCAGCGGTTCTTCCGGATCGAGAACGGCAAGCTGGCCGGTCAGCTGCGCGATGTCGCCTACCAGGCGACCACCACGGACTTCTGGGGCTCGATGGAGAAGACCGGCGGCCCGCAGACCTATGTCCTGGGTGGCGCGTTCAACTGCGGCAAGGCCCAGCCGGGCAGGTGGCCGCGGTCTCGCACGGCTGTCCCTCCGCCCTCTTCCGGGGCGTGAACATCCTCAACACGACGCAGGAGGCCGGTCGATGAGCCGCGTCAGCAAGCCGTACGAGATCGTCGAGCGCGCGCTCGAACTGTCCACCGCCGACGGCTGTGTGGTCATCGCCGACGAGACGTCCTCCGCCAACCTGCGCTGGGCCGGCAACGCGCTCACCACGAACGGGTGACCCGGGGCGGACGCTGACCGTGATCGCGACCGTCGACGGCGCCGAGGGCTCGGCGTCCGGTGTGGTGACCCGCTCGGCCGTCACCGCCGACGACCTGGAGCCGCTGGTGCGGGCCGCCGAGGCCGCCGCGCGGGAGCCGGTCCGGCGGAGGACGCGCAGCCGCTGGTCTCCGGGTGCCGGTCTCCGCCGGTTTCACCGACGCCCCTGCCGAGACCGGCTCCGGCGTCTTCGACGGTTTCGCCCCGGCGCTCGGTGAGGCCTTCGCCCGTGCCCGTTCCGGCGGCCGTGAGCTGTACGGCTTCGCCAACCACGAGCTGACCTCGACCTATGTCGGTACGTCGACGGGCTGCGGCTGCGTCACGACCAGCCGAACGGGACACTGGAGCTGAACGCGAAGTCGCCCGACCGGACCCGGTCCGCGTGGGCGGGCCGTGCGACCAGGGACTTCAAGGATGTCGACCCGGCGGCGCTGGACGCGGAGCTCGCGCAGCGCTGCGCTGGGCGGAGCGCCGGATCGAGCTGCCGGCCGGCCGGTACGAGACCCTGCTGCCCCCGACCGCCGTGGCCGACCTGCTGATCTATCAGTTCTGGTCGTCGAGCGGGCGCGATGCCGTGGAGGGCCGGACGGTCTTCTCCAAACCGGGTGGTGGTACGCGGCTCGGTGAGACGCTTTCCCGGCTGCCCCTGAACCTGCGCAGTGATCCGCACGCACCGGGGCTCGAGTCCGCTCCGTTCGTGATCGCACACGCCTCCGGGGACGATGTCTCCGTCTTCGACAACGGTCTGCCGCTGGCGCCCACGGACTGGGTGAAGGACGGCAGGCTGGAGCGGCTGACGACGACCCGGCACTCGGCGGGCTGACCGGCCTGCCGCTCGCGCCGGCCATGGACAACCTGGTGCTCGACGCCGGGGGCGAGCGGTCGCTGGAGGAGATGGTCGCCGCGACGAGCGGCCGAGCCCTCCTGCTGACGTGCATGTGGTACATCCGCGAGGTCGACCCTGCGACGCTGCTGCTGACCGGGCTGACCAGGGACGGGGTCTATCTCGTGGAGGACGGCGAGGTGGTCGGCGAGGTGAACAACTTCCGGTTCAACGAGTCGCCGGTCGGTCTTTGACCCGGGCCTCCGAAGCGGGGCGTACCGAGAAGACGCTGCCGCGCGAGTGGGGCGACTACTTCACCCGGGCCGCCATGCCCGCGCTGCGTATCCCCGATTTCAATATGAGCTCGGTCAGCCCCGGCGTATGACCGCCATAGACTGACCGCGCAAGCCATCGGACACCGCAAGGAGAAATCGACCGTGACGGACATCGTCGACGAGCTGAAGTGGCGCGGGCTGTTCGCCCAGTCCACTGACGAGGACGCACTGCGCAAGGCTCTCGCGGACGGCCCGGTCACCTTCTATTGCGGCTTCGACCCGACCGCGGCCAGCCTGCACGTCGGGCATCTGGTCCAGGTGCTCACGATGCGCCGGCTCCAGCTGGCCGGACTCCGGCCGCTTGCCCTGGTGGGCGGGGCCACCGGCCAGATCGGTGACCCGCGGCCGACCGCTGAGCGCACGCTGAACGACCCGGAGACCATCGCTGCGTGGGTCGGACGGCTGCGTGGGCAGATCGAGCCCTTCCTCACCTTCGAGGGCCCCAACGCCGCCACGATGGTGAACAACCTGGACTGGACCGCCGGCCTGTCCGCGATCGAGTTCCTGCGGGACATCGGCAAGCACTTCCGGGTCAACAAGATGCTCACCAAGGACTCGGTGGCCCGCCGGCTGGAGTCCCAGGAGGGCATCAGCTACACCGAGTTCAGCTACCAGCTGCTGCAGGCCATGGACTTCGTGGAGCTGTACCGGCGCTACGGCTGCACCCTGCAGCAGGGTGGCAGCGACCAGTGGGGCAACCTCACGGCGGGGATCGACCTGATCCACCGCCTGGAGCCGGAGGCCGCCGTGCACGCGCTGGCGACGCCACTGATGGTGAAGGCGGACGGCACCAAGTTCGGCAAGTCCGAGAGCGGGGCCGTCTGGCTGGATCCGGAGATGACGACGCCGTACGCGTTCTACCAGTTCTGGCTCAACGCGGACGACCGGGACATCTCCACGTACATGCGCATCCTCAGCTTCAAGAGCCGGAAGAGCTCGGTGAGCTGGAGAAGCTCACCGAGGAGCGTCCGCAGGCACGTTCGGCGCAGCGCTCGCTGGCCGAGGAGCTGACCACGCTGGTGCACGGTGGAGCGCAGTGCGCGGCGGTCATCGCGGCGTCCAAGGCGCTGTTCGGCCAGGGCGAGCTCGGCGAACTGGACGAGGCGACGCTGGGTGCCGCCCTGTCCGAGGTGCCGCACGCCCGGGTCGCCGAGCTGGGCCCGGTGGTGGACCTGCTGGTCGAGGCCGGTCTGGCACCGAGCAAGTCGGCTGCCCGCCGCACGGTCAAGGAAGGCGGGGCCTACGTGAACAACACCAAGGTCACGGACGGCGAGACCGCGCCCGCCCGCGGGGAACTGCTGCACGGGCGCTGGCTGGTGCTGCGCCGGGGCAAGAAGAACCTGGCGGCCGTCGAGGTAACGGGCGGCTGACACCGACACAGCACTGCGGCCGTCACGCTCTCGCGTGCCGGCCGCAGTGCTGTGCGGCGCCGGTCAGGTTCTCTGCTTCCCGCCCCGGTTGCCGCGGATCGACTGCCAGAGCATGTCTCCGACGCCCACGACGGCGACGGCACCGATCAGCTGCAGTACATGCCGGATCCAGTCGATGCCCTTGGTGTCGTTGACACCGATCCAGGTCGCGACAGCATTGCCGAGAATGCTGCCCAGAATGCCGAAAACAACCGTCAGCCAGAGCGGGATGTTCTGCTTGCCCGGCAGAATCGCTCTGGCAATCACACCGAGCACCAAACCCACGATGATTGCCCACAGCCAGCTCATGTCGCCTCCTCGTGCGGCGCGAAGTGCGCACGTCAGCCCAGTCTCGGCCCGGTAGGAATATGACGCATTCCGGACAGGGCCGTACGTGGGCGCCGGTCCACTCCCGCACTGACAGGGCACGCCCCGGTCTCGAACCCGGCGGATGCCGGGCGTAACGTTAGGAGTGGCCCGGTCAGACGGGAATCCGGCACAGTGAATCTGGCGGTGGAGCATGGGGCGGAAGCGAAGCGACGCGGAGGTCTTCCGGATCACGGGGGCGCGGCAGGGACTGGCCGATGACGTGCGCGCCAGGCAGCGGCGCTATGTGATCTCGATGTCCGTGCGAACACTCTCGGTGGTGCTCGCCACCGTGCTGTGGAACGTCGAGAGGCATGTCGCGTTCGTAGCGCTCGCGCTGGGCATTCTGCTCCCGTACTTCTCCGTTGTCATCGCCAACGGAGGCCGGGAGAACGTGACTTCGCTTCCCTCGACGTTCGTGCCTGCGCCGATGCAGCCCGCCCTGGATGCCGCCCTGTTCAAGCCCCTCCGAGGCCGGACCGGCCGGTCACACCAGCATCCGCACGAGCACAGTTGAGCTCGTGCGGTCCTCGAAGCTCAGTAAAGCTTCAGATCAATCATGAAGTTCCGGTGACTCGCACCCCAGTCCCCGTGACATACTTCGTAGGCGCTCCGCATCCCCGTCGGAGTGACGGACCGACGCCGGGCAGCTCCCCGTGGCTGCTCGGCGTCGCCCTTCTCCGGCAGGGATGCGTCAGAAGGCCTGCACCGCTGATCTGCGGGTGGCTGGCCTAGGGTTGAGCCCGTGAACTTTTCGAAACTTCCGCCGAGAGCACTGTCGGCGTGCCGGTCTGTTCCGCCAAGGGCTGCCGCGCCGATGCCGTATGGGTGCTCGCCTGGAACAACCCGAAGCTGCACACGCCCGAGCGCCGCAAGACCTGGCTGGCCTGTGACGATCATCGGGAGCATCTCTCCTCTTTCCTCGGCGTACGCGGTTTTCTGAAGGATGTCGTGACGCTGGCGGAGTGGGAGTCCTCGGCCGACGGCCGGCCCTCAGCCACCGATCGCTGACATCGGACGGTCGGGCTGGAGGAAGGCCGGGTCGTCGAGTCCGGAGCCGGCCTTCTTGCCCCACATCGCGAGCTTCCAGATCCTGGCGATCTCCTCGTCCGGTGCGTCCGAGCGGAGGGCTGCTCGCAGATCGGTCTCCTCGCGGGCGAAGAGACAGGTGCGGACCTGTCCGTCGGCGGTGAGCCGGGTGCGGTCGCAGGCACTGCAGAAGGGCCTGGTGACGGAGGCGATGACGCCGACGCGATGCGGTCCGCCGTCCACGGTCCAGCGCTCGGCGGGTGCGGAGCCGCGCTCGTCCTCGCCTTCGGCGGTCAGTGTGAAGCGGATGCGCAGCGAGGCGAGGATATCGCCTGCTGTGATCATTCCGTCCCGCTTCCAGCCGTGCTGGGCGTCCAGCGGCATCTGCTCGATGAAGCGGAGCTCGTATTCATGAGCGATGGCCCAGGCGAGCATCTCGGGGCTTCGTCTTCATTGAGTCCGGGCATCAGGACGGAGTTGATCTTGACCGGGGTGAGACCTGCCTCGTGGGCGGCTTCGAGGCCCTCCAGCACGTCGTGGTGCCGGTCGCGGCGGGTGAGGGTCTTGAACACGTCGGGACGCAGGGTGTCCAGCGAGACGTTGACGCGGTCCAGGCCCGCGGCCTTCAGCGCGGTGGCGGTGCGCTTGAGTCCGATGCCGTTGGTCGTGAGGGACATCCTGGGGCGGGGCTCCAGGGCGGCGCACTGCTCGACGATGGAGACGAGCCCTGGCGCAGCAGCGGCTCACCGCCGGTGAAACGGACCTCCCGGATGCCGAGCCCGGTGACGGCGATCCGGATCAGCCGGACGATCTCGTCGTCGCTCAGCAGCTCTGTCTTGGCCAGCCACTGCAGGCCTTCTTCCGGCATGCAGTAGGTGCAGCGCAGATTGCACTTGTCGGTCAGTGAGACGCGCAGGTCGGTGGCGACCCGGTCATAGGTGTCGATGAGCACTCTGAGCCCCTCCCCGGTGATGTGCCGCGGATGCGGTGTCTGACTCCTCCGAGCCTACGCGAGACCTGTGACATGGGCGGGGCCCGTTTGCCACGAGGTGCGGCGAGGCCCTGTCGTAGGACCCTACGACGGGGCCTCGCGCATGCGGAGCGGTGTGTCAGTGCGCTCCGATTCCGGTGAGTGCCTTGACCTCCAGCTCGGCGTACTTGCCCTTGTCCGGCTCTTCCTTGGACAGGACCGAGCCGACCCAGCCGAGCAGGAAGCCCAGCGGGATGGAGATCAGTCCGGGGTTCTCCAGCGGGAACCAGGCGAAGTCGACGTCCGGGAACATCGAGCTGGCCTTCCCTGAGACGACCGGGGAGAACAGCACGAGCAGCACGGACGAGGCGAGACCGCCGTAGATGGACCAGAGGGCGCCCTGGGTGGTGAAGCGCTTCCAGAACAGGCTGTAGAGGATGGTCGGCAGGTTGGCCGATGCGGCGACCGCGAAGGCGAGGGCGACCAGGCCGGCCACGTTCAGGTCGCGGGCCATCGCGCCGAGCGCGATCGACACGACGCCGATGGCCACGGTGGCCCACTTGGCGGCGCGCATCTCCTCCTTCTCGGTCGCCTTCCCCTGCGGATGACATTGGCGTAGATGTCGTGGGCGAAGGAGGACGAGGAGGCGAGGGTGAGGCCCGCGACCACGGCGAGGATCGTCGCGAAGGCGACCGCGGAGATGACCGCGAGCATGATGGCCCCGCCCGTGGTCCCGACCCGCCGAGGTACTCGGCCAGCTGCGGCGCGGCCGCGTTGCCCGCCGGGTTCTTCGCCTTGATGTCATCCGGCCCGATCAGCGCCGCGGCGCCGAAGCCGAGCGCGATCGTCATCAGGTAGAAGGCACCGATGATGCCGATCGCCCAGTTCACCGACTTACGGGCGGCCTTGGCGGTCGGCACGGTGTAGAAGCGGATCAGGATGTGCGGCAGGCCCGCGGTGCCCAGGACCAGCGCGATACCGAGGGAGATGAAGTCCAGCTTCGAGATGTTGTCGATGCCGTACTTGAGGCCGGGCTCCAGGAAGGCCGAGCCGTGACCGCTCTTCTCGGCAGCGGTGCCCAGCAGGTCGGAGACGTTGAAGTTGAACTTCCACAGAACCATGAAGGTCATCAGCAGTGCGCCCGCGATGAGCAGCACGGCCTTGACCATCTGCACCCAGGTGGTGCCCTTCATCCCGCCGATGGTCACGTAGACGATCATGAGTACGCCGACCAGCGCCACGATGAGGATCTTGCCCGCGTCGCTGGTGATGCCGAGCAGCAGCGATACGAGGACTCCCGCACCTGCCATCTGGGCCAGCAGGTAGAAGATCGAGACGACGATGGTGGAGACACCGGCGGCGGTACGGACCGGCCGCTGCCGCATCCGGTACGCCAGAACATCGCCCATCGTGTAGCGGCCGGAGTTGCGCAGCGGCTCGGCGACGAGTAGCAGGGCCACCAGCCAGGCGACGAGGAAGCCGATCGAGTAGAGGAAGCCGTCGTATCCGAAGAGGGCGATGGCACCGGCGATACCGAGGAAGGACGCGGCGGACATGTAGTCGCCGGAGACGGCGAGCCCGTTCTGGAAGGCGGTGAACTGCCGTCCGCCGGCGTAGAAGTCGGAGGCGCTCTTGGTCTGCCGGCCGGCCCAGACCGTGATGCCCAGGGTCGCGGCGACGAACACCGCGAAGAGGCTGATGATCAGTGGCCGGTGCTCGGTGGTCGAGGAGGAGGCGGCGATCTGGATCACGGAGTGCGAGTGGTGCAGGGTGCTCATACGTCGGCCTCCATACGGGACTTGATGGCCGCCGCCTGGGGGTCGAGCTTCGTCGTGGCGTGCCTTGAGTAGAACCAGGCAATGAGGAAGGTGGTGGCGAACTGGGCGAGGCCGAACACGAAGGCCACATTGAAGTTGGCGAAGACCTTGGTGCCCATGAACCCGCCGGCATAGCTGGACAGCAGCACGTACAGCAGATACCAGGCAATGAAGCCAATGGTCAGCGGAAAGGCGAAGGAGCGGTGGGAGCGGCGCAGTTCGGTGAACTCGGCGCTGTCCTGCATCTCGAGGAATGCCTCGGTCGTCGGCTGGGCAGGGGTGTTGTCCGTACTGCCCTCGGGCGGCGGTGCATCGGTAGCCACGGAATCTCCTCGCGACGCGGGTGCGGTGGTAGGGACGGTGGATTTCATCGGGGACCTCTGGGTGTCGGGGCTGCTGTGCGACTCCCTGACAACGGCACGGAGAGCGCGACGAAGCGGTTCACCGTGGGGTTGCCCTTCTCGAAGTCACCTCTTCGGGCGCATCTGCGGCAGATCACACATCGAACCCACTTGCCCGTAATCATTGATGCACCGGGATGATCAGCGATAACTTCACTCGTCATGTACCCGACCGGACACGGCCCGTGTCCGGTCGAATAGGCACGGATGATGTGGAGAACCCATGGCTCATCTGGCATCCGGACGGACACGCGCACTCACGCTGCCCGTCGGACTTGTTCTCACGGCCTCGCTCGGTTTCCTGCCGATGGGGACCGCGACGGCCGCTCCGGCCGGCGAGCCGACCGCGGCGGTTTCGGCCGACGGCCCCAAGCTGTCGTACGTCGTGAACACGCGGGCGGTCACGGCACCGTCAAGCAGGTGAAGAAGGCGATATCCAAGGCCGGCGGGACGGTCGTGATCTCGTACGACCGGATCGGCGTGATCGTCGTCCATTCGCAGAATCCGGACTTCGGCAAGACGATCCGGCAGGCCAGGGCGTTCAGTCGGCCGGTGCGACCCGTACGAACCCGATCGTGCCGCAGGCCACGAAGGACATCGGCGTGGAGCAGCCGCTCACCGCCGAGCAGGCGCGGACCGCTGCGGCGGACGCTACGGCGGACCAGGATCCGCTGGAGCCCTGCAGTGGGACCTGCCCGCCATCAAGGCGGACAAGGCACATGAGAAGTCGCTCGGCAGCAAGCGGGTCACGGTCGCCGTCATCGACACCGGTGTGGATGACACGCACCCGACCTGGCACCGAACTTCGACCGCGGCGCCTCGGCGAACTGTGTGTCCGGTGCACCGGACACCACGGCCGGCTCCTGGCGTCCGGCCGCCGGTGAGAGCGACCACGGCACGCATGTCGCGGGCACCATAGCCGCCGCCAAGAACGGCGTCGGCGTGACCGGGTTGCCCCGGGCGTCAAGGTCTCGGGTATCAAGGTGTCGAACCCGGACGGGTTCTTCTACGCCGAGGCCGTTGTCTGCGGCTTCGTCTGGGCCGCCGAACACGGCGTCGACGTGACGAACAACAGCTACTACACCGACCCTGGCTCTTCAACTGCAAGAACGACCCGGACCAGGGCGCCCTGGTCGACGCGGTCGGCCGCGCCACGAAGTACGCGGAGAGCAAGGGCACCGTCAATGTCGCCGCGGCCGGTAACTCCGACCACGACCTGGCCCTCGACGAGATCGAGGACACGACGAGCCCCAACGACACGGATCCGGTCACACGCACGGTCAACCCCAGTGAGTGCCCCGACATACCCACGATGCTGCCGGGTGTCGTGACCGTCTCAGCGACAGGTGCGAAGAACCTCAAGGCCTCGTACTCCAACTACGGCCGCGGTGTCATCGACGTGGCGGCCCCGGCGGCGACTCGACGGCCTATCAGCCGCCCGCCCCGCCTGCCACCAACGGCCTGATCCTGTCCACGCTGCCGGGCGGCGGCTTCGGCTACAAGGCCGGTACGTCCATGGCGTCCCCGCACGTCGCGGGTGTCGTGGCCCTGATCAAGTCGACCCACCCGTACGCCTCGGCCCGCACGGTGAAGGCGCTGCTCACGCACCAGGCCGATGTCACCGCGTGCGGCGACCCTTACGACATCGACGGTGACGGCACGGTCGACGCCGTCTGTGAGGGCGGCAAGAACTACAACGGCTTCTACGGAGCCGGTGTCGTGGACGCGCTGGACGCGGTCCGCAGGTAGCACAGCACGAGGCAGGGGCCTGGGACCGCTGTCCCCGGCCCCTGCCCGGTTCGCCCCTACGGCTTGATGAGCACCTTCAGTGCGGTGCGCGCGTCCATCTCCTTGTAGCCGCCGGGCACCCCGTCGAGGCCGACGGTCCGGTCGAAGACGGGCGACGGGTCGATCGTGCCGTCCAGTACGTCCGGGAGTAGTTCCGGGATGTACGTACGCACGGGGCGACGCCGCCGCGCAGCGCGATGTTCCGGCCGAACATGACGCCGAGGTCCAGTCCGGTGGCGCTGCCGTGCGGGACGCCGACATAGCCGATGGAGCCGCCGTCGCGGACGATGTCGATCGCGGTGCGCATGGACTGCTCGGTCCCGACGGCCTCGATCACCGCGTGAGCGCCTTCACCGCGGGTCAGCTCCCGTACGGCGTCCAGGGCCGCCTCACCGCGTCCGGCGACCACGTCCGTGGCACCGAAGTCACAGGCGATGCCGGTGCGGGCCGGGTGACGCCCCAGCGCGATGATCCGCTCGGCGCCCAGCCGCTTCGCGGCCATGACCGCGCACAGGCCGACCGCTCCGTCACCGACCACGGCGACGGTGCTGCCGGGCTTCACGCCGGCGCCTATGGCCGCGTGGTGGCCGGTGCCCAGGACGTCGGAGAGGGCCAGCAGCGCGGTCAGCAGCCGGTCGTCGGAGGCTGCCGCGGCCGGGAGCTTGACCAGGGTCCCGTCGGCGAACGGAACCCTGACTGCCTCGCCCTGACCGCCGTCGGAGCCCACCGCCCCCAGAAGCCACCTTGGGCGCAGGACGTGGTGAGGCCTTCGGCGCAGTACGTACAGGTGCCGTCCGACCAGACGAACGGGGAGACGACGAGGTCACCGGCGGCGAAGCCGTTGACGCCCGGCCCGCCTCCTCGACCACGCCGAGGAACTCGTGTCCGATGCGCTGTCCGGGCCGGCGGGCCGATTCGCCGCGGTAGGCCCACAGGTCGCTGCCGCAGATGCAGGCCCGCAGGACCCGCAGGACCACGTCGGTGGGCTGCTGAATCCGCGGGTCAGGCACCTCCTCGACACGGATGTCGTGCGGGGCGTGGATCACGGTGGCGCGCATGCGTGGGGTCCTCGCTGATCTCAGATGTTGATGCGCCGTTCACCGTACGCCCGGGCCGGGGCTCCCGTGGAATCCGCCCGGTGCGCAAGTACGCCCAGGGTGAGCAGGAGCTGCGCGACGATGTAGGTCAGCATCACCCAGAAGTCGGGGGCGGGCAGCTGCGGCCAGTCGGCGATGCCGGTGGCGATCAGGGTGTCGGAGAGCAGGAAGAGCGCCCGCCGGATGCCGCGTACCGGCCGAGTGCGCCGGCCCGCCAGGCCATGGCGGTGAGCAGGAGGCTGTAGCCGGTGAGCGGGATCCGCAGGTCCGCGGGGAGCGCGGGCCAGATCAGCACGAGGAAGACCGCCAGGACGGCCGCGTACGCGATGCCCGCGAGGACGGAGCCCGGGCCCGCCCGGAGAGCCGCAGATAGCAGAGGTGGCCCACGGCGAAGGAGCCCATGCCGATCAGGAAGGCGGTGTCGGTGCCTGGCATCAGCCATACGTCTCCGCCCCACCCGAACAGCAGCGCGGCGACGAGCAGCCGGGGACCGCCGCGGGCTGCCGCGTACGCGGCGAGCAGCGGCATCAGCAGTGGCTTGGCGACGAGGTGGGCGGCGCCGATGCCGGCGAAGCCGAGGACGTCGAGGGCCGCGACGGCGAGGAAGGCGATGAACAGAAGACGGGCGAGCCGGTCCGCACGGATCCCGGCGGGGCGGCGGCTCATCCGGTGCGCTCGGCGGTGCGCGCAGGCGCGAGCACGGGCACGGCAGTGGTGCCCGTGGGCTGCCAGCCCGGCCCGCGGAAGACCCGTCCGGCCCGCTCGCTCCAGGTGGCCGCGGCTCGAACGTCGCGGGCGATGGCGGCGTACTCATGGGTCGCGACCCGGAGCGGGTTGTGGGTGTCGATGTTCTTGGTGAGGCCGAAGACGGGCGCGCGGTCTCGGCGGTGAAGGAGCCGAAGGCCCTGTCCCAGATGATCAGGATGCCGCCGAAGTTCCGGTCGAGGTAGCCGCCCTGGGAGGCGTGGTGCACCCGGTGGTGCGAGGGGTGTTGAGCACGTACTCGAAGGGGCGGAGCAGCTTGTCGACCCGCTCGGTGTGCACCCAGAACTGGTAGACGAGGTTCACCGACGAGCAGAAGGCCAGCACGGCCGGGTGGACGCCCAAGGCGATGAGCGGAACGTAGAAGGGCCAGACGGTCAGCGAGGTCCAGGGCTGGCGCAGTGCGGTGGTGAGGTTGAACTTCCGGCTGGAGTGGTGGACCACGTGGCAGGCCCAGAGGATCCGGATGACGTGATGACCGCGATGGGACCAGTAGTAGAAGAAGTCCTGGGCGAGCAGCATCAGCAGGACCGTCCACCACAGGACGGGGACGCGCAGCGGAGTCAGCTCGTAGACCGCGGCGTAGATCGCGACGATGGGTATCTTCCACAGCAGGTCGAAGACCAGGCTGCCGATCCCCATGGTGACGCTGGTGGCGGCGTCCTTGGCGGTGTACCCGGCGGCGTCCTCGTCCGGGTGAAGCCGGTGGACCACCATCTCGAGGACGGTGAGCAGGACGAAGGCCGGGATCGACCACAGCACGACATCGGGCAGGTTCGGCTCCATGCGAGCACGGTAGAGCCGCAGGGCCGCCGCGGCTAGACGTTGTTACTGACAAGTATGTGAGACGTGATGTCAGCAGTCTTTGGCACCTTCTGCCAACAGGAGCCTCTACGGGTTCCGGAAAATCGGCCGCTACGGACAGGAACACAACTGCCCGGTACGGAAGTTGCGCTGATCCGGCAAGGCTCGGAGCCAGGTTCAGACCCCGCGGCCCCAGCAGCGCTCCCGCCCCGTACGTCACCGCCATGGCCACCGCTCCCCGGCCATGTTCCGCAGCACCGCCCGCCCCGGCTCCGCCTCGCCCAATCGCGCGCTCCACCAGCCGGTCAGCGCCAGGGCGGCGAGCACCGACACCACCGTGACCGGCAGCCGCACCGAAGGCGGCGGCAGCACGATGGCCAGCAGCGGCAGCAGCGCGCCCACGGTGAACGCCAGGAAGCTCGCGCCCGCCGCATGCCACGGATTGGTCAGCTCGTCCGGGTCGATACCCAGCTCGACCTCCGCGTGGGCGCGCAGCGCATCTCGCTCGGTGAGCTGGACCGCGGCCTCACGGGCAACCTGCCTACTGAGCCCCTTGCCTTCCAGCAGCCCTGTCAGCTCGGCGAGTTCGGCCTCCGGGTCTCCTCCAGCTCGCGCTTCTCCATCGCCAGCGCGGCCCTCTCCGAATCGCGTTGGGTGGACACCGATACGTATTCGCCCGCCGCCATCGACATGGATCCGGCGAGCAGCCCGGCCAGCCCGCGGTCAGCAGTGCGGCGCGGTTGCCGGTCGCCCCGGCGACACCGACGACGAGGCCCGCGGTGGAGACCACACCGTCGTTGGCGCCCAGTACCGCGGCGCGCAGCCAGTTGAGCCGTGCGCCGAGGCCGCCTGCGTGGGGTTCGTCGTGCTTCTGCGTCTCCGTCACCCGGGAGGGTCTCACCGCGTCAAGGCAGCCGGCACGCCGACCCGCCCGTACGGAGCGGGCCGAATGGGGACTGTCGGTCGCGGCCCGTATTCTCTGTGACCATGCTCGACGACCGTCAGATTGCAGCGCCGTGGCCGACCGCCTACCCAAGGGGTACGCGGTCGTCGACGTCGAGACCACCGGCCTCGCCCGCGACGACCGGATAGTGTCCGCCGCTGTCTACCGTCTCGACGCCCAGGGCGAGGTCGAGGACCACTGGTACACCCTGGTCAACCCACAGCGGGACCCCGGGCCCGTCTGGATCCATGGGCTGACCAGCGATGTCCTCAAGGGCGCTCCGCTCTTCCCGGAGATCGCCGGGCAGTTGTCCGAGCGGCTCGCCGACCGGGTGCTCGTGGCGCACAACGCCGCGTTCGACTGGTCCATGATCGCCCGCGAGTACGCACGCGCGTCGGTCGTCGCACCCGTCGAGCAGCGGCTGTGCACCATCGCCCTCTCCAGGAGCTGCGGCTCCCGCTGCCCAATCACAAGCTGGAGTCGCTGGCCGCGCACTTCGGTGTGGTGCAGCAGCGGGCGCACCACGCGCTGGACGACGCCCGGGTGCTGGCCGAGGCATTCCGGCCGAGCCTGCACGCGGCGGCCCGGGACGGGTGCGGCTGCCGCTGCTGGAGTGCCGTCCGCTGACCGAGTGGTCGGACTCACCGGTGACCCAGCGGATCGGATACCAGGCCTCCCACGGGCAGGGCAGCTGGCGCCCTCGCGCAAGCGTCCGGCCTGCCCGTATCCGAACCCGGGAGGTACGACAAGGACCGGCCGCTGATGCAGGGCATGCGGGTGGCCTTCTCCGGGGACACCTCGATCGATCGCGAACTGCTCGAGGACCGCGCCGTGGAGGCCGGGCTTCATGTGGCGACCAGCGTCTCGCGGCTGACGAGCCTGCTCGTCACCAACGATCCGGACTCGGCGACCTCGAAGACGGTGAAGGCGAAGTCCTTCGGCACCCCGGTCCTGGAGGAGAGCGCCTTCACCCACCTGCTGCGGGACGTGGCTCCGGCGCGGTCCGGCGCGGTGCCGGAGCAGTCGGGACCGTCATCGGAGTGAACCGGGCGCGACTCGCCCGCCATCCGCTCGCCCGCCGCCACCGCGCGTCCCACCCTGTGGCGCATGGCACGTTGTGAGGTATGCGGAAACGACTACGGGATGTCCTTCGAGGTGCACGCGCAGGGCGCCGTGCATGTCTTCGACTGTTTCGCCTGCGCCATTCACCGAATGGCGCCCATCTGCGAACACTGCCGGGTCCAGGTCATCGGCCAGGGCGTCGAGGTCGAGGGCCACTGGTACTGCGGCGGTCACTGCGCCAAGGCCGAAGGGAGGACAGGCATCGTGGACAAAGTGTGACGGCTCACCGGTCCCCGCTGCGACCCCTGAGTGCTGCACCCCATGACCACGGTTGTACCGTCGTGGGTGTACCGCTTCCTGTTGACCCGGCAGTGGGTGATCGTCACCCTCCTCGTCCTCGCGCTGATTCCCACGATGGTCGAGCTGGGTTTCTGGCAGCTGCACCGGCATGAGCACCGGGTCGCGCAGAACTCACTGATCTCGCACAACCTCCGGGCGAAGCCCGCCCGGTCTCCGGGCTCACCTCTCCCGGCCATACCGTTCCGCGCTCCGACTACTGGCGGGCGGTGACGGCCACGGGGACGTTCGACACCGGGCACGAGGTGGTCGTACGGCGCCGTACTTCGGACAACGACCGCATCGGGTTCCATGTCCTGAGCCCGCTGAACCTCAAGGGCGGCGGCACCGTCCTGGTCAACCGCGGCTGGGTTCCGGCCGCCACCGACCAGCGGTCCTTCCCCGATGTACCGGCCGCCCCCAGGGCGAGGTCACCGTCACCGGCAGGCTCAAGGCCGACGAGACAACGGGCAGCAGTGGCATCAAGGATCTGGCAGGGCTGCCGGACCGGCAGGTAATGCTGATCAACAGCGCCCAGCAGTCACAGCTGCTCTCCAGGCCGGTCCTCGGCGGGTACATGGAACAGACCGGCCCCGAGCCGGCCGACGGTACCCCGAAATGATCGCCGCCCCGATGACTCCTCCATCGGCTCGCACATGGCCTACGCGGTCCAGTGGTGGCTGTTCGCCGCCGCGGTGCCGGTCGGGTGGGTGATTCTCGTTCGCCGTGACAAGAAGGATCTCGAACGGGCCGCGGCGCAGGGCGAGGACGCCGGACAGCCGGAACAGCCCGAGCCCGCGAACGCCTGACGGGTTCCTGCTTAGCGGGGCCGCAGTTCGGGAAGACGCCAGATCGTGACTCCACGCATCGAGGACTACGCCATCATCGGCGATCTCCAGACCGCCGCCCTCGTCTGCAGGAACGGTTCTGTCGACTGGCTGTGTCTGCCACGCTTCGACTCGGGCGCCTGCTTCGCGGCCCTGCTCGGCGACGAGGACAACGGCCACTGGCGCATCGCGCCCACCGGTACCGACAGCAGCGACACCTGCACCCGGCGCGCCTATGTGCCGGACTCCCTCGTCCTGGAGACCTACTGGGAGACGCGCACGGGCACGGTCAAGGTCATCGACTTCATGCCGCAGCGTGACAAGTCGCCCGACGTGATGCGGATCGTCGAGGGCGTCAGCGGCAGCGTCGACATGAGCTCCGTGCTGCGACTGCGCTTCGACTTCGGTTCCGTGGTGCCCTGGATGCGCCGCTCACATGGTCACCGGGTGGCCGTCGCGGGCCCCGACTCCGTCTGGCTGCGCAGTGAACCCCGGTCAAGACCTGGGGCAGCAGTTCAGCACCTGCTCCTCGTTCACGGTCTCCGAGGGCGAGAGCGTGGCGTTCGCCCTCACCTGGCATCCCTCGCACTCACCACGCCCGAAGCTGATCGACCCGCACAAGGCACTGCGGCACACCCTGCACGACTGGGCGGCCTGGTCGGCGAAATGCACCTACGAGGGCAAGCACCGGGAAGCCGTGCTCCGCTCGCTGATCACACTGAAGTCGCTCACCTACGCACCCACCGGCGGCATCGTGGCGGCAGCCACCACCTCGCTGCCGGAGGAGATCGGCGGCGTACGGAACTGGGACTACCGGTACTGCTGGCTGCGCGACGCCACCCTGACCCTGGGTGCCATGCTCTCGGCCGGATATCTGGACGAGGCCGAAGCCTGGCGGAACTGGCTGCTGAGGGCCGTCGCTGGAGACCCCGCCGACCTGCAGATCATGTACGGCCTGGCGGGCGAGCGCAGGCTGCCGGAGGCCGAACTGCCGTGGCTGAGCGGTTATGAGCACTCCCGCCCGGCCCGCACGGGCAACGCGGCGGTCGGCCAGCGGCAGCTGGACGTGTACGGCGAGGTGGTCGACTCGCTCAGGCTCGCCCGTGAGGCGGGTCTGGCCGACAAGCCGCACGCCTGGAAACTGCAGCTCAGCCTGCTCGGCTTCCTGGAGTCCAGCTGGCGCGAACCGGACGAGGGCCTGTGGGAGATCCGCGGGCAGCGCCGCCACTTCGTGCACTCCAAGATGATGGCGTGGGTCGCCGCCGACCGGGCGGTACGCACCCTGGAGGAGGACTCCTCGCTGCCCGGCGACGCCGGCCGGTGGCGGGCGATGCGTGACGCCGTGCACGCGGAGGTCTGCGACAAGGGCTACGACCCGGTACGCAACACCTTCACGCAGTCCTACGGATCCCGGGAGCTGGACGCCGCGACCCTGCTGATCGTCAGGACCGGTTTCCTGCCGCCGGACGATCCGCGGGTCATCGGCACGGTCGACGCCGTACGGGACGAACTCGCCAGCGACGGTCTGGTACGCCGGTACAGCACCGAAGGCAGCTCCGTGGACGGTCTGCCCGGCGGTGAGGGGCCTTCATCGTCTGCTCGTTCTGGCTGGCGGACGCACTTCTGCGGACCGGACGGCGCGAAGAGGCCGAGGAGCTCTTCGAGCGGCTCCTGGCGCTGCGCAACGACGTGGGACTGCTGGCCGAGGAGTACGACACGACGGCCCGGCGCCAGCTCGGCAACTACCCCAGGCGTTCAGCCATATCGGACTGGTGAACAGCGCGGTCGACCTGGCCGGGTGGGACGCGGCAGGATAGGGCCATGGATCTTGGACTGAAGGACCGCGTCTACATCGTCACCGGTGCGACCCGCGGGCTGGGCAACGCAGCGGCGCACGCCCTGGCCGCCGACGGCGCGAAGGTGATCATCACCGGCCGGGACGGGAACACCGTCACGGCGGCCGCCGCCGGACTGGGACCGGACGCGGTCGGTCTCGCCGCCGACAACGCCGACCCCGGGGCCGCACAGCGCCTGGTGGATGCCGCCAAGGAGCGCTTCGGCCGGCTGGACGGCATTCTCATCAGCGTGGGCGGCCCGCACCCGGCCTCGCCGCCGACAACACCGACGAGCAGTGGCAGACAGCCTTCGAGTCCGTCTTCCTCGGTGCCATTCGGCTCGCTCGTACGGCCGCCGCCTCGCTCGGCGAGGGCGGTGTCATCGGTTTCGTGCTCTCCGCCTCGGTCCATGAGCCGATCGCCGGTCTGACCATCTCCAACGGACTGCGCCCCGGTCTGGCGGGCTTCGCCAAATCGCTGGCCGACGAGCTGGGTCCGCGCTCCATCAGGGTCGTTGGACTGCTGCCGGCCAGGATCGACACCGACCGGGTGCGCGAGCTGGACGCGCTGTCCGGCGACGCGGAGGCCTCCCGTACGGCCAACCAGGCACGGATCCCGCTGCGCCGCTACGGCACGCCGGAGGAATTCGGGAGGACCGCCGCCTTCCTGCTCTCCCCGCCGCGTCGTATCTGACGGGCATCATGGTGCCGGTCGACGGCGGCGCGCGACACGGCTTCTGACGGGCTGCCGGGCCGGCGGAGCCATCAGGTCACCGTTCCGCACGGTGCTTGACCGCCGTGAGCCTGACCTCGGCCGGCAGCTCGTCCAGACCCGCCGATTTGCGCGCACCGGCCAGCGCCCCGTCGGCGAGTCCGTGCAGGACCCGGCCCGGAGCCGCGTGCGGATCCAGCATCAGCCGGAGCCCGGCCCGCGGGGCGTTGCGCCGACCCGTCAGCCTGGCCTTGGCACGGGACACGCCGTCCAGGGAGTCCGCCTCGTCCGCGAGTGCCCTTCAAGAGCCCGGCCACGCAGCAGCGCACCTCGCCGTCGCCGCTGTCGACCAGTACCTCGGCCAGTCGGCCGCGGCGCAGCTGGGCGAGCAGCCACCACAGGGCGAGGACGACCAGGACCGCGAGGATCGCGATGACGGTCGGCCACCACCAGCCCTCGTCGCGCCAGCGGCCCCGGCCGGTCTCGCTGAGCAGTACGTCGCTCCGGCCGTTGTAGGGCCACCAGGACGGCACGGACAGGCCGAGCCCGGTGGCCAGAACAGCGCCGCCGACAATGACCAGTACGAGCCCGGCGAGGCCGAGCAGCACCCGGTTGACGGTCCTGAGCACGCGGCTCACCCCTTCTTGGTCGGCCGGCGGACGTGCACGGACAGGCTCGGCGGTTTGGCCAGGCCCAGCTCTCCGATGCCCGTGCCGACTGCGGAGTCCAGATCGGACCGTACGTCGTCGAGTTCACGGAAGTGCGAGACGGCTCGCACCGTCACCTTCCTGCGCGCCATCCTGACCCGTACGGACTGCACACCGGACACCTCCATGGCCCGGTCGCGCAGCGTCATGGCGGCTGCCGTGCGGTCAAGTACGGCCCGGATACCGGCGCGGTCCCGGCGCATCGGCAGCAGATCGCGCAGCCCCGGGTAGCCGCGAGGAAGATCAGCCACAGGCCGATCGCGGCTGCGGCTGCGGATCCCGCAAGCACCCAGACATCGTCCAGGTGACGGCTCGCCAGACCGTCGGCGAGGAACGCCGCCACTGCATGGCCGGGTGGTCGGCCCGGACCGCCGCGATGTCGTAGAGGAGGAGTCCGGATCCGCCGAGGACCACCAGGGCCAGCAGGGCGGCGGGGATCCGGCGTTCGGACCAGAATCGGCCGGCCTTGCCTCCCTGGTCCTTCTCCGTGGGCGTCGCGGAGTAGGCGGAACCCGATGCGGACTGGTCCAGGGCGAGGCCGCCGCCCTGCGGCTCGGCCGTGGGCATACGCTGCGTGCTGTTCTCCGGGCTGTGCGACTCGCTCATCGGATCCTCCCTGAGCAGCGGCGCTCGCTCCCGAAGGATGCAGCCGCTCGACCTGCACCGCCACTTCGGGCACCTCCATACCTACCAATGCCCTTACCCGCTGGATGACTTGGCGACGCACGGCACCGCACTGGCGGCCGATGTCGGACGGGTAGCCGAGCTCGAGAGTGACCCGGACGCGGGCGGTGTCCCGGTGCACGGTGACTGTGGCGTGCGGGGATTCGCCGTCCTGGGGCCGCTCGTCGACCGCCTCCTTCGCCGCCTGCGCGGCGATCTTCGCGACGACCCGGTCGGCGATCCGGGTCTCGCCGCGTTCAACTGCCGTCACCCGGCCGGTCACCGCCGTCACCGTCGCCGGTCGCCGCGCTCGCGGCTCCTGAAGAAGTCGCCGGGTTCCAGGTCGCCGTCCAGGAAGCGGCCGGCGACGAAGCCGACCGCTCCCAGTGCGGCCACCAGCAGGAAAGCTCCGAATCCGCCGAAGTACCCGGCGAAACCGAGCGCCATGCCGGCCATCAGGCCGACAAGTGCCATGCTCATCGTGCGCTCCTCAATGCTCGCGGGAGACCTACTGGACACGTGGTTCGGAGTTGTCCTCGTCGTCGTCGTCCTCCTCGTCGGGCAGCTTGACGTCACTGACCGAGATGTTGACCTCGACGACTTCCAGCTCGGTCATCCGCTCCACGGCCGCGACGACGTTCTCTCGTACATCGCGGGCCACATCGGCGATCGACACGCCGTATTCGACGACGATCTCGAGGTCGAGGGCGGCCTGCGATTCGCCGACCTCCGCCTTGACGCCGCGGGTGACGGACTTCCCGCCGCCGGGGACCCGGTCGCGCATCGCGCCGAAGGTACGGGAAAGGCCGCTGCCCATCGCGTGGACGCCGATGACGTCGCGGGCCGCCATTCCGGCGATCTTCTCGACCACGCCGTCGGCGATGGTCGTACGGCCGCGCGTTGCCGGGTCTCCCCGCCACGCTTGGTCAGCGAACCCTTTCGGCTGTCGTCCCCGGTCGCCTGACTGCTGCCGGAGCTCTCGGGCCGGTTCCGTGATGTCTCGGTCATCGCCGCATTTCCCTTCGGGCAGGGTTGGACTTCCATTGCCCACATTAGGTGCGCTTGCCCGTCTCGCGCCGCGGATGCGGCAGGGTGAAGGCATGACAAAGGCTGACAGCCCTGACAGGGCCGACGGATGGACCGCTGCGGTACGGCAGCGTCTTGGTCTGGGCCGATTGCTCCCTCTGGGGCCCGGCCGACGGAACCTGGATCGCGGAGCGAGCGGCGGCGGTGGTGCTGCGGGGTGCTGCGGCCGGTTCCGGCGCGGTGCTCGGGCAGCTCAGGATCGGGCCGGCCGGCGAGGGCGGGCGCCCTCGGAGGTTCCGGCTCCGCCCAGTGCGCTGCCGCCGGGGCCGCTCAGGATCGAGGCGGACTTCTCGGCCACGGCAGAGCGGCCACTGACGGCCACCGCGGACGCCCTGCGCTCGGCGCTGCTGACCACCGCGTCGGAGCGGCTGGGTCTGGTGATCGCCGAGATTGATCTGCGGGTGACGGAGCTGCTGGAATCCCCGCCCGCCGCCACGGCCGCACCGGCTGCCGATGTGCGTACGGCGCAACCCGCCGAACGGCTGGGGACGTTGGCCGCCGGGGTGCCCGGTGTGGTCGCGCTGACCCGCGAGCTGGGCACTGCGGTGCACACCGGCGCGGATCACATCCGGATCGAGCTGGCCACGTCCAGGGACCACCGGGCGCTCGATGTGGGCGGGCGGTCCGTGCGGCGGTGTCCGGGGCCGCCGAGGGGCATCCGGCGGTCGCCGTTCTGGTCACCGCCGTGGTGGAGGACGACCGGGACTGACCCGCGCACCGCCGCGTCCACCGGTGTGCGGGGCCGGTGGCCCGTCAGTCGGTGATGCCCGCCAGGTCGCGCAGCCTGCGCCCTTGCGCGGCGCGCTCGGCGGTGCGCTGGTCGTCGTACGTACGGGTGACGGCGCCGCTCAGCAGCGCCTTGGTCTCGACGACCGCGTCGCTGGGGCGGCCAGCAGTGCTGCCGCCAGGTCGCGGGCCGCGCCGTCGAGCTGGTCGGCGGGGACCACGAGGTTGGCGAGGCCGGTCCGCTCGGCCTCCTCCGCGTGCACGAAGCGGCCGGTGGCGCAGATTTCGAGCGCACGGGCGTAACCCACGAGGTTCACCAGTGGGTAGGTGCCCGCGAGGTCGGGGACGAGACCGAGACTGGTCTCGCGCATCGCGAACTGCACGTCCTCGGCAGCGATCCGCAGGTCACAGGCGAGGGCAAGCTGGAAACCCGCACCGATCGCATGCCCCTGGACGGCCGCGATCGACACGATGTCGTTGCGCCGCCACCAGGTGAACGCCTCCTGGTACTCGGCGATGGTCGCATCGAGCCCGGCTTCCGGACCGCGCGCCATATCGAGGAAGGACGGCTCACCGTCGAACCCTCGGGAGTGAACGCCTGCCGGTCGAGGCCCGCGGAGAAGGACTTGCCTTCGCCGCGCAGCACGACGACCCGCACGTTGCCTGGCAGTACCCGTCCGGCCTCTGTCAACGCCCGCCACAGAGCGGGAGACTGAGCGTTGCGCTTGGCCGGATTGGTGAGAGTCACCGTGGCAACCGCGTCATCGACGGTGAGCCGTACGCCGTCCTTGTCGAGCACAGGGTCGAGCGAGGTCATGAGGCGCCTCCGGATCGGGTGCAGTCAGCACTTACTGGTTAGTAGTACTGAACAGTAACCACCCGGACGACCCTGTGATCGGCCGGGTGGCCACCCTGTTCCGGTGCGCCCGGGCAGAGTGCGTACACACCCGCCCCACCGACGACGGCCGTCAGGCCGAAGCGGTCTTCTTGCCTCGTGTCGCTCCGCCGCGCCCTCGCAGCGTCACGCCGGACTCGCTGAGCATCCGGTGGACGAACCCGTAGGAGCGGCCGGTCTCTTCGGCCAGCGCCCGGATGCTCGCACCGGAGTCGTACTTCTTCTTCAGGTCTGCCGCGAGCTTGTCGCGCGCGGCGCCGGTTACCCGGCTGCCCTTCTTCAGAGTCTCGGCCACCCGTGCCTCCTCGTGGGAAGTGCGCTCTGGACTCTCATGATCACCCCTCCTGGGCTTCCTGGCCACCCATTCGGCAAGGTCCGTGCGACGGGATTGCCCGCTCTCGGGAGAAGTCCACAAACGGAACAGTGAATTCCGTGGGGGTGCGGAGGCGATTGAGGCGATCGTCAGGAAGAAAAGCCAGGTCAGAGCGGCACACAAGAAGTCGCACCAAATGGGTGCGCACGGCAGGTATCTGCCGTGCGCCGCGCCCTGGTACGAGAGGGACTCACTCAGATGATGGATCACGACTGGGCCGAATGATCCATACGGAGTGGATCAGGCCAGTGCGACCAGATCCCGGTAGTCCGAGCCCCACAGGTCCTCGACCCCGTCCGGGAGCAGGATGATCCGCTCCGGCTGGAGCGCCTCGACCGCGCCCTCGTCGTGGGTGACGAGGACGACGGCTCCCTTGTAGGTACGCAGCGCTCCGAGGATCTCCTCGCGGCTGGCCGGGTCGAGGTTGTTCGTCGGCTCGTCGAGCAGCAGCACGTTGGCCGATGAGACCACCAGCGTCGCCAGCGCGAGCCGGTCTTCTCACCACCGGAGAGCACTCCGGCGGGCTTGTCGACGTCGTCCCCGGAGAAGAGGAAGGAGCCCAGCGTCTTGCGGACCGCGACAAGGTCGAGGTCGGGCGCCGCCGTGCGCATGTTCTCCAGGACCGTGCGCTCCGGGTCGAGGGTCTCGTGCTCCTGGGCGTAGTAACCGAGCTTCAGCCCGTGGCCCTCGATGATCTCGCCGGTGTCGGCCTTCTCCGCTCCGCCGAGCAGCCGCAGCAGCGTGGTCTTGCCGGCGCCGTTGAGACCGAGGATGACCACCCGCGATCCCTTGTCGATGGCCAGGTCCACATCGGTGAAGATCTCGAGCGATCCGTACGACTTGGACAGGCCCTCGGCCATCAGCGGGTCTTGCCGCACGGGGAGGGATCGGGGAAGCGCAGCTTGGCGACCTTGTCGGAGATCCGGACAGCGTCCAGTCCGGAGAGCAGCCGGTCGGCGCGCTTGGCCATGTTCTGCGCGGCCACGGTCTTGGTGGCCTTGGCGCGCATCTTGTCGGCCTGCGCGTTGAGCGTCGCGGCCTTCTTCTCGGCGTTCTGCCGCTCGCGCTGCGGCGCTTCTCGTCGGCCTCGCGCTGCTGCTGGTAGAGCTTCCAGCCCATGTTGTAGATGTCGATCTGCGCGCGGTTGGCGTCGAGGTAGAAGACCTTGTTGACGACCGTCTCGACGAGCTCGACATCGTGGGAGATCACGATGAAGCCGCCGCGGTAGGACTTGAGGTAGTCGCGCAGCCAGACGATCGAGTCCGCGTCGAGGTGGTTGGTGGGCTCGTCCAGGAGCAGGGTGTCCGCGTCCGAGAGAGGATGCGGGCCAGCTCGACCCGGCGGCGCTGGCCACCGGAGAGCGTATGCAGGGGCTGCGCGAGCACCCGGTCGGGCAGGCTCAGCGCGGCGGCGATGGTGGCGGCCTCGGCCTCGGCGGCGTACCCGCCCTGGTGAGGAACTCCGTCTCCAGGCGCTCGTACTTCTTCATCGCCTTCTCGCGAGTGGCGCCCTGGCCCGCCGACATCCGCTGCTCGTTCTCGCGCATCTTGCGCAGGATCTCGTCGAGACCGCGTGCGGAGAGGATGCGGTTGCTGGCGAGGATCTCCAGATCACCGGTGCGCGGGTCCTGCGGGAGGTAGCCGACCTCGCCGGAGCGCGTGATCGTGCCCGCGGCGGGGACGCCTTCGCCCGCGAGGCACTTGGTGAGGGTCGTCTTGCCGGCGCCGTTACGGCCGACGAGGCCGATGCGGTCGCCCTTGGCGATACGGAAGGAGGCGGATTCGATGAGCATGCGGGCGCCGGCGCGCAGCTCGATGCCGGAAGCGGTGATCACGGTAAAACTCCAGGGCGGTTGGACGGCGGAGGGAGGACTACGGGTTCACGACTCGACGCCGTCTAATGCACAAGGAGAATTGCCATGAGAACCATTCTACCGGCGGTGTCCACTTGCTTTTCCGCGTGGTTGCTGCATCGTTGCGGCACGCGGCCCCGCTACCGCCATGGGGAGCCGCGCGCACGGCGTTGCACAGGGCGTTGCCGGCGCCCGGCGGAAAACTGAGACACGGCTCACACCGGGAAACGCCCGGAGCCCGCGGGCCGGCCGCGTCCCGGGCTCCGCGTCCGGTGTTCAGGCGCTGCCGGTGTGCACCTGGAAAGCGGCCCTGCGTACGGCCTTGGCGAGGGCCGGGTCCGGATGCGCGGCGGCCAGGGCGACCAGCACCTGGACGGTGCGCGGGTGACCGACCGCCCGCACCTCGTCGAGCAGGGCCGGGACGGTGCCCTGGACCGCGGAGTCGAGGTGACGCACCAGGAGCCCGGTTTCGCCGTGGTCGGCGACGGCTGCCGCGGTGTCCACCCAGAGCCAGGTGGCCTCCTCGCGGCTGAGGACCTCCTGCGCGTCGTCGGGGTCGGTGCCCTCGTACTCGGCGAGCCAGAGCAGGGCGTACGGCCGGAGGTACATATCGGTGGCGACGGAACGCACGACGGGTTCGGCGGGGGCTCCACGACCCGCAGCGCCTCGAAGGCGAGGCCGCGCAGCAGGGCGTCCTCGCCGCGGGCGACGGCCAGCAGCTCGGCGACGGCGCTGCCTACGGGACGGGCAGCGAGCCAGGCACGGTATTCGGCCCGGGCCGGGCCCGGGTGAGACGGGCACAGCCGAGCAGCATGTCGGCCGCGGGCTGCTCGATGTTTCCGGCCGGGCTCTGGGCAGCGACGCAGATCTGTTCCAGCTTGACCCAGACCGCCCAGTTGCCCAGGGGCGTGAGGGTGGCGTGCCCGGCGCCGAGGGTGAGGGCGCCGACGGCGGCCAGGCCCTCCATGGCCCAGTCGAGCAGGAGTGCGTTGAGCTCCGGGACCGGGCCTTCCTGTCGGTCGGCGGGGGCGTCCGTGCGGGACGCCTGCCGCGGCCCGTACGGCACCTCGCACCGTTCCTCGTGGAGCTCGGCGACACGCTGGCCCAGGAGATCCAGCAGGGCGGGCACGGTGACCGGGCCTGCCGAGAGCTGCAGGAGGGAGAGCACCTGGGGTACGGCCTCGACCGCTTCGGCCACGGCGGCGGCCTCGATGTCGCGGGGCGCTGCGTGCACGAGCGACCAGGCGTCGAAGAGCGCCACCCAGCCGCGCAGGACGGCGGAGTCGTCGCGGTCCCAGGCGCGCAGCCGCCATCCGGGGCGCGCGGTGTCGCCGTGGAGTTCGATCAGACCGGCGAGCCTGGCTCGGTCCCAGCCCGCCCGCACCTGAGCCGGGGAGAGTTCCAGTGCGGCCGCGGCCTGCACCAGTACCTGGGCCGCGAGCGGCGGAGCACCGGGGTCGCGCCGTCGGCCACCCAGTGGGCGATCCGTACGGCATCGGCGAGCACTTTCCTGGCCTGGCGGGCCAGTTCCGCCGGAGGCGGGTGCCCTCGGGAGGGCGGGGGCCGGCCTGGTGTGCCGGGTGGTCACGGCCTTGCGGGCAGTGGCAAGGGGTCGCGGGCGGACAAGTCGCAGCCTGGAGTCGCGCGGAGTACGGGACGTCACGGGAGCAGTCTTGCCTCTGACAGCCCGAAAGCCCAAACGGAAGCCGGGTCAGGGGCGCGAGGAGCTTTGGCGGCCCTGTCACCAACCGGGCCGATCCAGCACATCACCTCACATCAGGGGCGTGAGGAAGCGTCGCAGCACCTCTTCATAACCTTCCGGGTCGGCATTCCACATCGCCGCATGCGGAGCCTGCGGCACGGGGTGCAGAGTGACCAGGTCGGGGCGGCGGGCGGCGAGTTCCCGTGACGGCTGCCAGGGGCCAGGGTGTCGTCGGGGCCGTGGAAGATCAGTGTCGGGGTGTGCAGGGCGGTCGGCACGGCGGTGTCCAGCAGCCGGGCGCCGCGCAGCCCGGTCCGGCCCTGGGCGGCCCGGACCATGAGAGGCAGCAGTGCGGCCGGGACGCCTCGGGCGGCGGCCAGGGCGCGCAGAGTCGTCTGCCAGTCCAGGACCGGGGAGTCCAGGACGAGGCCGCTGATGCGGTCGCGCAGGGCGGAGTTGACGGCGGCGTACAGGGCCATGGACGCACCGGAGGACCAGCCGTGCAGGACGACTCTCTCGGCGCCGTAGCGCACGGCGTAGCGGATGGCAGCGTCCAGGTCGCGCCATTCGCTCTCGCCGAGGTGGGCCAGACCGTCCGGGGACCGGGCGCGCCGTCGTCACCGCGGTAGGCGATGTCGAGCACCGGGAGCTGCTGGGAGTGCAGGAACCTCATCACGTTCATGGGGTGTTCCCTGGTGGTGCCGAGCCCGTGCGCGGTGATCACCCAGGTGTCGCGGATGCCGGGTACGAACCAGGCGGGCAGAGCGCCGAGCTCTGCCGGGATCTCCACTTCCCTGTGGTCCAGTCCGAGCGCCTCGCCCGGGTCGCCGACATGCGTCTCGGGGTGATGCGGACCTTGGCACCCGGCTCCAGGGAGCCGTGGGTGACGCGTTCCAGTCTGCGGACGACGGTGTCGGCGGCGTGGTGCGGCGCCTGCTCGATCACCGGGCCGACCACCGCGTGGACACCTCGGCCCACCAGCCCGTACGTACCGGGGCGGAGCGCGGCGAAGGAGCGGGTCAGTGTGACCTGCCCGGCCGCCGTGGCGTGCACGGTGATTCTGCGGTCTTGGGGAAGGGACGCCTGGACGGCGCCTTGAGGGCGACATCGCTGGCGTACCGGCCGGCCACGACCGCTGTCGCACCGACGCCGAGGATCGTGGTGACGGCTGCTGCCGCCGCTGTTGCCGGGCGCACGGCTTCAGTCTCATGGCCCGGGCGGCGCGTGCCAGTGGGCGGGGCCGGACGGTGCCGGCCCCGTGCGCCCGGGTGCTGCGGGCCGGCGCAGCCGCGCCGTTCCGGGTCAGCCCGGCTGCCCGTAACCCTTCAGTGCCTCCTGTACGTCGCCGAGCTGGGCCCGGGAGAGCAGCGTCGGGTGTGGCCGGGCACGGAGCTCGCGGTGAGCCAGAGCCTGCACAGCCATTCGAGCTGGGCGGTGCGGTCGTAGGCCTGGTCGAGCGTGGCTCCGTAGGTGACGGTTCCGTGGTTCTGCAGCAGGCAGCCCGTGCGCTCGTGCAGGGCGGTGAGCATGTTCCGGGCCAGTTCGTCCGTGCCGTAGCGCGCGTAGCCAGCGGTGCGGACGGGGCCACCGAGCATCGCGGCGGCGTAGTGCACCGCGGGTACCTCGGTGACGAGGGTCGAGACGGCCGTCGCGTGCACCGCGTGGGTGTGCACGACGGCCGCCGCGTCGCTGTTGTTGTATACGGCGAGGTGGAGCGGCAGCTCGCTGGTCGGGGCCAGATCACCGAGCACCTGGCGCCCCGGAGGTCGACGCCGACCGCGTCCCCGGGGCGCAGCCGGTCGTAGGGCACACCGGTCGGGGTGACCAGGACGATGTCGCCCGCCCGTGCGGAGACGTTGCCCGAGGTACCGACGACCAGCCCGTCGGCGGCGGACCTGCGTGCCGTCGCCACGACGTCGTCCCAGGTCTGTTCGATCGCATCCTGCTGCGCTTGGCTCATCGGTGGATCCTATGAGCCGGGCGCGGAGGGCCGTCAGGTGACCGAAGTCTCCCAATAGGGGAGCCGGCGCCCAAAGGTTCATCAAACGGAGCAGGAAGCGGCCCCGCACCGCCACCGACGGCCGCGCCGCCACCCGCGCAGACAGGCGGGCGGACCCACTCCGCCCGGAGTCACCGCAACGCCCTGCTCAGTTCACCTTCCGTTCATCCACGTTGCCTACGTTCCAATTGCCACTGACGTCGAACGATTGCCTGGGTAAATGGAACACATCACGCTGCTGCTCGCGATCGTGATCGTGACAGCTCTCGTGTTCGATTTCACGAACGGTTTCCACGACACCGCCAACGCGATGGCCACCACCATCTCGACCGGCGCTCTCAAACCCAAGACAGCGGTGGCCATGTCCGCCGTTCTCAACCTTGTAGGCGCGTTCCTGTCGGTGGAGGTCGCCAAGACGATCTCCGGCGGGATCATCAATGAAAGCGGCCTGAGAACCGAGGTCATCTTCGCGGCGCTCGTCGGCGCGATCCTGTGGAATCTGCTGACCTGGCTGGTCGGCCTGCCCTCCAGCTCCTCCCACGCACTCTTCGGTGGCCTCATCGGCGCCGCTGTGATGTCCGCGGGCTGGTCCTCGGTGGACGGCGGCACCGTCGTCACCAAGGTCCTGCTGCCCGCCCTCGCGGCCCCGGTCGTCGCCGGTCTGGCCGCGTACCTGGCCTCGCGGCTGACATACCGGATCGGTGCGAACATCACCGACGAGGGCCAGAAGAAGTCGACCGCCAAGGGCTACCGGGCAGGCCAGATCGCCTCCGCCGGTCTCGTCTCGCTCGCCCACGGCACCAATGACGCGCAGAAGACGATGGGCATCATCACCCTGGCCCTGGTCACCGGTGGCGTCCTGTCCCCGGCTCCAACCCGCCGGTCTGGGTCATCTGCGCCGCCGGTATCGCCATCGCGATGGGCACCTACCTCGGCGGCTGGCGCATCATCCGCACCATGGGCAGCGGCCTCACCGACCTCAGGCCGCCGCAGGGCTTCGCGGCCCAGACCAGTGCGGCCACGGTCATCCTGGCCTCCTCCCACCTCGGCTTCTCCCTCTCCACCACCCAGTCCTGCTCCGGCGCTGTGATGGGTGCGGGCCTCGGACGCAAGGGAGGCGTGGTCCGCTGGTCCACCGCCACCCGGATGTTCGTCGCCTGGGGTCTGACCCTGCCGGCCGCCGGTCTGGTCGGTGCGGGGCCGAGCTCCTCACCAAGCAGGGCACCTGGGGCGTCATCGTCGTCGCCGCGCTGCTCGTCGCCGGCTCCGCCGCCATCTGGCTGGCGTCGCGCCGCAAGCCGGTCGACCACAACAACGTCCTCGGCGAGGAAGAGCCCGCCGGCGTCGTCACGACCGCCATCGCGGCCGTCACCCCGCCGCCCGTCGGCAGCCCGGTCCCGGACCTCAAGACCACCATCCCGCCCCGGCCGACCCGGCCACGGTGTAAGGACAGATCCGAATGAACATCGACTGGGCAGCCCTCGCCTCCGTCTTCGGCGTCAGCCTCGTGGTCACCGTGGCGCTCGTCGGCCTCTTCACCCTGGGCATCGTCGGGCTCTCCAAGCAGGCCTCGACGACCCGCACCGGCGACTCCTCCTTCGTGCTCGCCCGCACCGGCGCCTACGCCTGCTTCGGGCTGTGCGTCGCGGCGGTCGCGTACGGGATCTACATGATCGTCGCCTGACTTCTTCGCTCACCCGCACCGGGCCGGACACACCGCGCGTGTGTCCGGCCCGGTGTGTCCGCGGTGCCTGCGGGTGCCTGCGGGTGTCCGCGGGTGCCTTCGGGTGTCCGCGTGTGCCGGCACACACCGAAGCCTCGCAGGTCAACGGCAAGTTGACGGGCGTTCGCGCAGCGTGGTGGACTGCCGGAGCCATTTACGGCGACAGGAGAGGAAGCCGGTGCGAATCCGGCGCGGTCCCGCCACTGTCACCGGGGAGCAGTCTCCCGCACCGTCGAGTCACGGCCCGCGAAACACGGGCTGGAAGGCCGGGGAGACTGCGGATCCGGAAGCCAGGAGACTCTCGTCGCCGGTCACGTCGAACCAGGGCGCGGACCCTGAGTGAGGACATCTGCCATGTTCGGCTGCCGTGCGTCGGTCCCGGTCCCACCAGCTCCTGATGCGTTGCCCCTTCGAGGCGCGACGGCAGGCTGAGACGTGCGTGCCGACCGCATCTTCGCGTACGGCGCCGCCGTCGGCCTGGCCGGTGATCTGCTGCTCGGTGATCCTCGCCGGGGCACCCGGTCGCAGCGTTCGGCCGGGCCGCGGCGGGCGTCGAGAACCTCCTGTGGCGCGATCACCGTGGCTGGGGCGCACTGCACACCCTCGTCTGCGCCGGAGGCTCCGCAGGCGTCGCCGCGCTGGCCGCCCGTGCCGTACGGGAGCGTCCGGCCGCCGCCGTCGCACTGACCGCGGCCGTCACCTGGTCCGTCATCGGCGGTACGTCGCTGGGCCGTGAGGCCCGCGCCATCGGCTGTGCGCTGGCCGCCGGGGACATCGACGTGGCACGGGAACGGCTGCCGCATCTGTGCGGACGCGACCCGCACTCTCTGGACGGGCCGCAGATAGCCCGCGCCGTGGTCGAGTCCGTCGCCGAGAACACCTCCGACGCCGTCGTCGGCGCCCTGGTGTGGGTGCCCTCGGCGGGTGCCCGGCCTCGTCGCCTTCCGGGCCGCCAACACGCTCGACGCCATGGTCGGCCACAAGTCGCCCGTTACGGACGCTACGGCTGGGCCTCGGCCCGCCTCGACGACCTCGCGGGATGGCCCGGCGCCCGGCTCACCGCCGCGCTCGCCGTGGCCACGGGCGGGCGCCCCGAGAGGCCGCACGGGCCTGGCGCGCCGACGCGGGCAGCCACCCCAGCCCCAACGCGGGTCCGGTGGAGGCCTCGTTCGCTGGTGCGCTGGGCGTACGCCTCGGCGGGACCCTCGCGTACGCCGGGCGCGTTGAGCACCGGCCGGTGCTCAACGGAGCGGCCGGCCGTCAACCGCGGGTCACCGACATCGAACGCGCGGTGCGGCTGTCGCGCCGGGTGAGTGCACTGGCCCTCGGCGTGTGTGTGGCGGGCGGCTGGCCGCGGGACGGAGAAGGACATGAGCGGCGGACTGCTGGTCGCCGGAACCACCTCGGACGCGGGCAAGAGTGTCGTCACCGCGGGCATCTGCCGGTGGCTGGTGCGCCAGGGTGAAGGTCGCACCGTTCAAGGCGCAGAACATGTCACTCAATTCGTTCGTCACCCGCGAAGGTGCGGAGATCGGCCGTGCGCAGGCGATGCAGGCGCAGGCCGCCCGGGTGGAGCCGAGCGTGCTGATGAATCCGGTGCTGCTCAAGCCCGGGGCGACCGGTCGAGTCAGGTGGTCCTGATGGGCAAACCGGTCGGCGAGATGAGTGCGCGCGGCTACCACGGAGGGCGCCAGGAGGCGCTCCTGGGGACGGTCGTGGACTGCCTGGACCGGCTCCGGGGCACGTATGACGCCGTGATCTGCGAGGGGCGGGCAGCCCGGCCGAGATCAATCTGCGGCGCACGGACATCGTGAACATGGGCATCGCACGGGCCGCACGCTTCCCGGTGCTGGTCGTCGGTGACATCGACCGCGGTGGCGTCTTCGCCTCGTTCTTCGGCACGACGGCGCTGCTCAGCGCCGAGGACCAGTCGCTGGTCGCCGGGTACCTCGTCAACAAGTTCCGCGGTGATGTGTCGCTGCTGGAGCCCGGTCTGGACATGCTGTACGAGCTCACCGGACGCCGGACGTACGGGTGCTGCCGTTCACCCACGGCCTCGGCATCGACGAGGAGGACGGTCTGCGGGTGTCGATGCGCGGCGCCGTACGGGAGTCGGCCGTCGCGCCGCACGGCGAGGACGTGCTGCGGGTCGCCGTGTGCGCCGTACCCTGATGTCGAACTTCACCGATGTCGACGCGCTGGCGGCCGAGCCGGGTGTGGCGGTGCGGTTCGTGGACCGGGCCGATGAGCTCGCCGACGCGGACCTGGTGATCGTGCCCGGTACGCGCGGCACCGTGAAGGCACTGGCCTGGCTGCGTGAGCGGGGCTGGCCGACGCGCTGCGGCGCCGGGCCGCCGAGGGCCGTCCGGTGCTGGGCATCTGCGGCGGGTTCCAGGTGCTCGGTGAGTCCATCGAGGACGAGGTGGAGTCCGGTGCCGGACTCGTCGACGGGCTCGGACTGCTGCCGGTAGACATCCGCTTCGGCCGGGAGAAGGTGCTCGGCCGGCCGGTCGGGGAGGCGCTCGGAGAGCCGGTGGAGGGTACGAGATCCACCACGGGGTCGCCGACGTGCGCGGCGGTGAGCCGTTCCTGGACGGGTGCCGGGTCGGCGCGGTCTGGGGAACCCACTGGCACGGGTCGCTGGAGAGCGACGCGTTCCGGCGGCGGTTCCTGGCGGAAGTCGCACGGGCTTCGGGACGGCGGTTCGTGGCCGCTCCTGACACGAGTTTCGGGGTGCTGCGGGAGGAACAGCTGGACCGGCTGGGGATCTCGTCGAGGAGCATGCGGATACGGATGCTCTGTGGCGCCTGATCGAGACGGGGCGCCGCAGCGGCTGCCCTTCGTACCGCCCGGGCGCCTGCGACGGCGGGCTCCGACTCCGGCCGGGGACTCCCGCAGGCCGGGTGTGCCCCGCAATACGCCTGGATCAGATGTACATGCGACAGAGGAGGCCCTGTGAGTACGCCGTATCCGTTCACCGCCATCGTCGGACAGGATGATCTGCGGCTCGGGCTGTTGCTGAACGCTGTCAGTCCGGCCGTCGGCGGTGTGCTCGTGCGCGGTGAGAAGGGCACCGCCAAGTCCACCGCCGTGCGCGCCCTCGCCGCACTCATGCCGGAGGTCTCCGTCGTCCCGGGTGCCGGTTCTCATGCGATCCGGTGGCGCCCGACCCGGCGTGTCCCGACGGGCCCCACGATGCCGGTCCCGGCGTGTCGAGGGGCACGGACCGTGGAGCTGCCGGTCGGGGCATCCGAGGACCGGCTGGTGGGGCGCTGGACATCGAGCGGGCGCTCTCCGACGGTGTGAAGGCCTTCGAGCCGGGGCTGCTGGCCGACGCGCATCGCGGGATTCTGTACGTGGACGAGGTCAACCTCCTCCACGACCATCTCGTGGACCTGCTGCTCGACGCGGCTGCCATGGGCGCCTCGTACGTCGAGCGCGAGGGCGTCTCCGTACGGCATGCGGCGCGTTTCCTGCTCGTCGGGACGATGAACCCCGAAGAGGGTGAGCTGCGGCCTCAGTTGCTCGACCGGTTCGGGCTGACCGTCCAGGTCGCCGCCTCCCGTGACACCGATCTGCGGGTGGAGGTCGTACGCCGACGGCTCGCCTACGACGACGATCCGGCCGCTTTCGCCGCCAAGTGGGCTGCTTCCGAAGCCGAGTTGCGGGAGCGGATCGTCGCCGCGCGTGCCCTGCTCCCAGGTGGTGCTCGGCGACGGTGTGCTGCGCCAGATCGCGGCGACCTGCGCCGCGTTCGAGGTCGACGGGATGCGTGCCGACATCGTCATGGCCCGGACCGCGACCGCCCTGGCCGCGTGGGCGGGGCGCGAGGAGGTCACCGACGAGGATGTGCGGCAGGCCGCCCTGCTGGCACTCCCCACCGGCGCCGCCGCAACCCCTTCGACGCGCCGGGACTGGACGAGGACAAGCTGGACGACACGCTCAAGGAAGCGGCCGGGGACGAGGGCGGCGGCCAGGGCGAGGATGACGGCGACGACGAGCCCGACCCCGGTCCCGACGGTCCCGGTGGCGGTGGTGGAGTGCCCCGCAGGACTCGGGGCCCGACCCCGGTCCTCGGGGCCGGAGGGGCAGGAGGGGCCGGAGGGGCAGGAGCAGAACGGCGACGCCCCTGAGCAGGGGCTGCCGGCCGGGGCCGGGAGCAGCAGCCGGTCCGGGCCGCCGAGCCCTTCCGTACGAAGATGCTGAGCGTGCCCGGCCTGGGTGAGGGCGCCGCCGGGCGGCGGTCCCGGGCGCGGACCGAGCACGGGCGGACCACCGGGGCGCGACGGCCGCGGGGCCCTGACGAAACTGCATCTGGCGGCCACCGTGCAGGCCGCCGCGCCGCATCAGCTGGCGCGCGGGCGGTCCGGCCGTGGGCTGGTCGTACGGCGTGACGATCTGCGGCAGGCGACCCGGGAGGGCGCGAGGGGAACCTGGTGCTGTTCGTGGTGGATGCCTCCGGATCGATGGCTGCCCGGCAGCGGATGAGCGCCGTGAAGGGTGCGGTGATGTCGCTGCTGCTGGATGCCTATCAGCGGCGGGACAAGGTCGGGCTCGTCACCTTCCGGGGCAAGGACGCCGAGGTGGCGCTGCCGCCGACTTCGTCGGTGGACGCGGCGGCGGCCCGGCTGGAGTCACTGCCGACCGGCGGGCGCACCCGTTGGCCGCCGGGCTGCTGAGGGCGCACGACGTCCTGCGGGTGGAACGGCTGCGGGACCCTCGCGGCGGCCGCTGCTCGTCGTGGTGACGGACGGCCGGGCGACCGGCGGCCTCGATCCGGTGGCGCTGGCCGCGCGGGCCGGGCGTCTGCACGCGGCACAGGGCACGGCCTCGGTCGTCGTGGACTGCGAGTCGGGGATCGTACGGCTCGGACTCGCCGCACAGCTCGCCCGGGATCTGGGAGGCACCGCCGTGACGCTCGACGAGCTGCGGGCCGACTCGATCGCCGGGCTCGTCAAGGATGTTCAAGCAGCAGGGAGGGCCGCGTAATGCCACAGGGACAGCCGGTATCGGTACCGGATGACGGGCTCACCACCCGACAGCGTCGTAACCGCCCGCTCCTCTTCGTCCACACGGGCATCGGCAAGGGAAGTCGACGGCGGCGTTCGGGCTCGCGCTGCGCGCCTGGAACCAGGGCTGGCCGATCGGGGTGTTCCAGTTCGTGAAGTCGGCGAAGTGGAAGGTCGGCGAGGAGAACGCGCTGAAGGTGCTCGGTGCGAGCGAAGAGGGCGGCAGCGTCGACTGGCACAAGATGGGCGAGGGCTGGTCGTGGGTGCAGCGCGACAATCAGCTGGACAACGAGGAGAAGGCCCGTGAGGGCTGGGAGCAGGTCAAGCGGGACCTGGCCACCGAGACGTACAAGCTGTACGTCCTGGACGAGTTCGCCTATCCGATGCACTGGGGCTGGATCGACACCGACGAGGTCGTCGAGGTCATGCGTGAACGTCCGGGACCCAGCATGTGGTGATCACGGGCGCAACGCACCGCAGAAGCTGATCGAGGCCGCCGACCTGGTCACCGACATGTCGAAGGTCAAGCACCCGATGGACGCCGGCCAGAAGGGCCAGAGGGGCATCGAGTGGTGACTGTCCCCGTCTGGTCATTGCCGCACCGGCCTCCAACAGCGGCAAGACCACGGTCGCCACGGGGCTGATGTCGGCCTTCGCGGAGCGTGGACTTGCCGTGTCCGCGCACAAGGTGGGACCCGACTACATCGACCCCGGCTACCACTCGCTGGCCACCGGCCTGCCCGGCCGCAACCTCGATGCGTACATGTGCGGGCCCGAGCTGATCGCCCCGTTGTTCGCGCACGGGCGAGCGGCGCCGATCTCGCGGTCGTCGAAGGGGTGATGGGGCTGTACGACGGGGCCTCGGGCCAGGGTGAACTGGCCTCGACCGCCCAGGTGTCGAAGCTGCTGCGGGCGCCCGTGGCGCTGGTCGTCGACGCCTCTTCACAGTCCCGTTCGGTCGCGGCGCTGGTGCACGGTTTCGCGACCTGGGACCCGCAGGTGCGGATCGGCGGGGTGATCCTCAACAAGGTGGCGTCCGACCGTCATGAGGCGCTGCTGCGTGAGGCGCTCGACGAGTCGGGGCTGCCGGTGCTCGGCGTCCTGCGGCGGGCCGCCCAGGTCGCGACTCCCTCACGCCATCTGGGTCTGGTGCCGGTGGCCGAACGGCGGACCGAGGCCGTCGACGCCGTACGGGCGATGGCGGAGCGGGTACGGGCCGGGTGCGATCTGGACGCTCTGCTGGCGCTGGCCCGTTCGGCGCCCGAGCTGCCCGACGAGGTGTGGGAACCGGAGCGGTATCCGGCGCCGGGTGAGCGACCGGTGATCGCCGTGGCGGGCGGGGCCGCGTTCACCTTCACCTACGCGGAGCACACGGAACTGCTGACGGCCGCGGGCGCCGATGTGGTCGTCTTCGATCCGTTGCGCGACGAGGAGCTGCCTGCAGGCACGGCCGGGCTGGTTATCGGCGGGGTTTCCGGAGATGTACGCCCCGAGCTGTCCGCGAACGAACCGCTGCGCAGGGCGGTGACCGAACTGGCACTGGGCGGCGCCCCGGTGGCGGCCGAGTGCGCCGGGCTGCTGTATCTGGCGCGTGAACTGGACGGGCGGCCGATGTGCGGGTGCTGGACGCCTCGGCGTCGATGTCGCAGCGCCTCACACTCGGCTACCGGAACGCGGTGGCGGTCAGTGACAGTGTGCTGGCCGTGGCGGGGACCCGGCTGCGCGGTCATGAGTTCCACCGGACGGTGCTGGAACCGGGCGCCGGTGCCACCCGCCTGGGGCATGCATCAGCCGGAACGGCGGCTGGAGGGTTTCGTACAGCAGGGCGTGCATGCCAGCTATCTGCACACGCACTGGGCCGGGCGCCCGGCGTGGCCCGGCGTTTCGTCGAGAAGTGCCGAGGGTGAGCTCACTCCGAGACCCCGACCACCAGCCAGATGAAGCCCACCCCGCGACGGTGCACAGCAGCGTGGAGCGGGCCGGGTGGTCGTGGTGCGCCTCGGGCAGGATCTCGGCGGCGGCGAGGTAGAGGAGCGCACCGCCGAAGAAACCGAGATAGCAGCCGAGCAGTTGCTCCGGAAGGGTGAACAGCAGCGTCGTCGCGGCGCCCACGATCGGTGCCAGGGCATCCGCGTACAGCATCAGGAGCGCTTTGCGGCGGGCGTTCCCGTAGAGGCTTGCGATCGTGTACGTGTTGAAACCGTCCGCGAAGTCATGGGTGATGACGGCGAGCGCGACGGCGGCGCCCATCCCTCCGCCGACCTGGAAGGCCGCACCGAGCGCGACGCCGTCCATGAGGCTGTGGCCCACCATCGCGGCCGCCGCCGTCATCCCGACCTGCGGCACCCGCTCCTCGCTCGCCCGTGTGCGGTCTGGCGTACAGCCAGCAGACGCTCCACCAGATGGGCCACCAGGAATCCGCCCACGAACAGCAGCAGGGCGGCCGGGACGCCGAAGACCCGCCGCCCGCGGCCTCCATCGCCTCCGGCAGCAGATCGAGGCCGACGACGCCCAGCATCAGCCCGCCGGCGAAGCCGAGCACCAGGTGACGGCGGTCGGTGACGCGTTGGGCGACCCAGCCGCCGACCAGAGTCATCAGAAACGCGCCGAGCGCGACGAACACCGCCATGGGCTCTCTCTAGCCGATTGACTCCCGTGCCCGCATCCCAGGCCGCCCTTACCTGCCTCTCCCCGCCCGCCCCCGAACCCGCCTCCCCGGAAGGATCCAGCCGATGACCCGCACCGTGCTCGTCGTCGGAGTCGGTGCCCGCCGGGGTGCCGGCCGGCGAAGTCCTCGGGCTGATCAGGGCCACGCTGCGCACAGCCGGACTCTCGGCCGCCGACGTGGCCGAGCTCGCGACGGTGGACAGCAAGGCGGACGAGCCGGGGATCACCGGCGCGGCCGCACGGCTGGTGTTCCGGTGCGGACGTATCCGGCCGGGATGCTGGCCACTGTCCGTGTACCGAACCCGTCGGACACACCGCTCACCGCCGCCGGGACGCCCTCGGTCGCCGAGGCCGCCGCGCTGGCCGGCGCGGACGAACTCGTGGTCCACAAGACGCGCACCGCATCGGCGACCTGCGCGGTGGCCGCCGCGCGGCGCCCGGTCCCGGGCGCCGCGCTCCATCCCGCCCCGGCGTCGACGTACGGATCCGGGCCCTCCACCATGGCTGCCATGCTGACCCCCACGAAGCACATCGACAGCGCCGGGCCCGACCTGCGGCATCACGGCGACGCGGAAGTACGCGGCCTGGATCTGACCGACCTCGCCGTCAACGTACGGACCGGTACGCCCCTGACTGGCTGCGGGAGCGGATTGCCGCATCGATCGGATCGCTCGCCGCCTATCCGGACGGGGCCCGGCGCTGGCCGCGGTCGCCGCGGCCCACGGGCTGCCACCTGAGCGGGTGCTGCTCACGGCCGGTGCCGCGGAGGCGTTCGTCCTGATCGCGCGGGCGCTGCCGGCCCGGCGCCCGGTCGTCGTGCATCCGCAGTTCACCGAACCGGAGGCCGCACTGCGGGCCGCGGGCACGAGGTGGGGAGGGTGCTGCTGCGCCCGAGGACGGCTTCCGGCTCGATCCGGCGACCGTGCCGGAGGACGCGGACCTGGTGGTGGTCGGCAATCCGACCAACCCGACATCCGTACTCCACCCGGCGGGGTGCTGGAGCAGCTGGCGCGCCCGGCCGGACGCTGGTGGTGGACGAGGCCTTCATGGACGCGGTCCCCGGCGAACGGGAGGCGCTGTGCGGGCGTACGGACATCCCGGGCTCGTCGTCCTGCGCAGCCTCACCAAGACCTGGGGCTTGCGGGGCTGCGGATCGGTTACGTGCTGGCCGACGGCAGCACCATCGACGCCCTGCGGGAGGCTCAGCCGCTGTGGCCGGTGTCCTCGCCCGCGCTGGCCGCGGCCGAGGCCTGTATGGAGCCGCGGGCGCTGGCCGAGGCCGCACAGGCCGCGGACCTGGTCGCGGTGGACCGGGCGCATCTGCTGGCCGGGCTCGCGGAGTTCACTGAGGTACGGGTGGTGGAGCCGGCCGCCGGGCCGTTCGTCCTGGTCCGGCTGGAGCGGGCGGGAGAGATACGGGAGCGGCTGCGGTCGCTGGGCTTCGCCGCTCGGCGCGGTGACACCTTCCGGGGCTGGGCGCCGACTGGCTGCGGCTGGCGGTGCGCGACCGCACGACGACCAACAGATTCCTGCAGGCACTCGACCAGGCGCTCCAGGGGCTGCCCGGGAGACCTGGGCGCTGACATGGGACGGGGCGGCGTTCCGTCGCGCGAACACCGCCCTTTCGTGACCGTCCCCTCGGGGCCGGTCAGCTCCGGGAACGCCCGCGGGCCATGACCGTCGCTCCTGCGCCGGCCGCCAGCAGCAGGACAGCACCGCCCGCGAGGTACGGGGTGGTGGAGCTGCCACCGGTCTCCGCGAGGTTCTCCTCCGCGGCGGCGGGCGCGGGTCGGCCCCGGTCTGGGGCTTCACATCGGCGCCGTCGTCCTTGCCGCCTCCGTCGCCGGAGCCGGCGCCGGCGCCGCCATCGCTGCCGGCCCCGGCTCCTCGGCCTGCTTCGGGTTTCGCAGGTCGCCTCGGCCAGTGTGATCTCTCCCTGTACTTCGGCGACGTTGAGATCGAGCGGGTTGACCGACACCTTGAGCTGCAGCGCTGTGGCAGCGGCCGTCCGCGAGGTCGTGGCGGTCTTCGACAGGTCCAGGGTCACCTCACCCACGCCGGGCACCGCCACCCGGCTCGTGCCGCCCGCGCTCAGCGTGATCTTCTTGCCGAGCACCGAGACGTGCCCCAGCACGTTCGACTCCGCGACCGGCTTCTTCCCGGCCTCGCAGAGCGCCTTGGAGGTGACCTTCTCGACCTCGATGAGCGAGAGCAGCGGCAGACCGGGCACGTGCACCCGGGCCTTGGCGAGATTGACGTAACCCTCCGACCCGTGTGCGTCGGCGGTGGCGTTCGCCGTGGCGACGTCGGCGCGCAGGACACTGACCGCCTGCCCCTGGTCCACCCCGTCGAGCTCCACGCTGAGCGCGGTCTTCTCCGCGCTCGCGGGCGCCTTCACCTCGTTGAGCGTGGCCTGGAGCGGTACATCGATCGTTTTGTTCAGGAGCGAGACGTCCAGTGCCGTGCGGAGCACGACCGCGGAGGCCTTTCCGTCGCCGGTGTTCCCGGTGGCCGGGGCTGTCGTGGTGGCGGCCTGCGCGGGGACGGCGACCAGCAGAGCGACAGGGGCGGCGGCGACCGCCAGGGCAGCCAGACGGAAGATGTTGCTGTTCAGTTGGTGGAACCCCACAAGAGACTTGGAGCCACCGGGCGCCGTCCAATGGGGACATCGCGGGCACCGGTGGCCTCGACTCCGTGAATCTTTACGCACGGAGGGTGAACCGGCGGATACATGACGTCAGTTCACCCCAATGGGGTGTTTCCGCGTACATATTCGATTCCTTCGGTACGGGTGTTCCTCGTCGTCACCCGTTTCGCCGAGCGCGAGCGGCGCTCCGGCCGACTCCGCCGGAGTACGCACAGAAGTATTTCAACGAGCCGTGGATGGATGAGGTCACTGCCGGTCAACACGGCGCCGCTGCCCGGCGGCGGACCCTTCAGCCGATCACACGCCCGTTCAGCACCACCCGGGCGGGCGCCGCCAGCACGCGTACATCCGCCCGCGGATCCTCGTCGTACACCACCAGGTCCGCCGGGGCGCCCTCGTCGAGCACCGGGCGGCCCAGCCACTGCCGCGCACCCCAGGTCGTGGCGGAGAGGGCGTCGAGAGGCGGGATGCCCGCCTTCACCAGCTCGGCGACCTCCGCCGCCACCAGGCCGTGAGCCAGTGAGCCACCCGCGTCCGTACCGACGAAGACCGGGATCCCCGCGTCGTACGCCGCCCGCACGGTGTCGTAGCGGCGCTCGTACAGCTGCCGCATATGAGCCGACCAGCGGGGTACTTGGCCTCGCCGCCCGCCGCGAGGCCGGGGAAGGTGGCGATGTTGACCAGCGTCGGGACGATCGCGACACCGTGTTCGGCGAAGAGCGGAATGGTGTCCTCGGTCAGCCCGTCGCATGCTCGACGCAGTCGATCCCGGCCTCCACCAGGTCCGCAGCGCGGCTTCGGCGAAGCAGTGCGCGGTGACCCGGCTCCCAGCCGGTGTGCCTGCGCGATGGCCGCCTCCACCTCGCCGCGCGGCCAGCAGGCGGTGAGATCCCCGGCGTCGCGATCGATCCAGTCACCCACCAGCTTCACCCAGCCGTCACTGCGGCGGGCTTCGTGCGCGACCTGGGCGACCAGGTCGCCGGGCTCGACCTCATGGGCGAAATTACGGATGTACCTGCGGGTCCTCGCGATGTGACGGCCGGCCCTGATGATCTTCGGCAGGTCCTCTCGGTCATCGATCCACCGGGTGTCGGAGGGTGATCCGGCATCCCTGATGAGCAGCGCGCCGGCGTCCCTGTCGGCGCGGGCCTGCTCTCGCTGGTCGCCGCGTCGACGGCGCCGTGATGGTCGAGGCCGACATGGCAGTGCGCGTCGACGAGACCGGGCAGCGCCCAGCCGGTGACGGTCACCGCGTCGTCAGCGCCCGGAGGACGCTCGTAGGTGATCCGTCCGTCGACGGCCCAGAGCCCGTCCCTGACGTCGTCGGGGCCTGCCAGCACCCGCCCCTTCACCCGCAGCACCCGCGCCACCTCGTGATCGCTCATGGACAGCACTGTACGAGGCGGTGTCCGGGGCCCCGGACGCGGCGCTGGGTACCCTCGGAAGCAGCCCTGTCCGCCCGCCGGACCGCGCGCCCGCAGTCCGATCCGACCCGAAGAGAGCACCACCGTGACGCATGCCTTCCTCGATCTCCCTGCGCTGACCGCCGCACAGTTCGCGGCCATCGAACGGCAGGTGGCCGCTCTCCTGGCCACCGAGCAGGACGTCGTCATCATGCAGGGCGAGGCGCTGCTGCCCTGGAGGGCTGCATCCGGGCGGCGCCCGGCCCGGTTCGACCGCGCTGAACGTGGTCACGGGTCCCTATGGGCAGACGTTCGGGAACTGGCTGCGGGACTGCGGCGCCGAGGTCGTCGATCTGGCAGTGCCCTTCCACACGGCGGTCACGGCCGATCAGGTCGCCGCGGCACTGGCCGCCCACCCGGGATCGACTTCGTCTCGCTGGTGCACGCCGAGGCGGCGACGGGCAACACCAATCCGGTCGCGGAGATCGGCGAGGCGGTCCGGGCGCACGGCGCGCTGTTCATGCTCGACGCCGTCGCCTCCGTGGGCGCCGAGCCGCTGCTGCCGGACGAGTGGGGCGTCGACCTGTGCGTGATCGGGGCGCAGAAGGCCATGGGCGGGCCCGCCGGGGTGTCGGCGGTATCGGTGAGCGGGCGGGCCTGGGAGCGGATCGCCGCCAACCCGCGGGCTCCGCGCCAGTCCTACCTCTCGCTGCTGGACTGGAAGTCGCGCTGGATCGACAGTGGCCGCAAGGCACTTCCCCACGCCCCGCGCAGCTGGAGATGCTGGCCCTTCAGGCGTGCCTGGAGCGCATCGCGGCGGACGGCCCCGATGCGGTGATGGCACGTCACGCCTCGGCCGCCGCGGCGACCGGGCGGGTACCGCGGCCCTCGGCGGCGGTCTGGAGCCGTATGTCCACGACGCACGGGACGCGGCACCGGTCGCCACGACACTGCGCGCCCCGGCAGGAGTCGACGCCGCGTCACTGGTCAGCGACGCGCTGGCGGCGGACCCTCCGTGCCACTGATCGCGGGAGGCGGGGCACTGTCCAAGGAGATGATCCGGGTCAACCACTACGGCACCCACGCGACGCGGGATGCGGTGCTGTCCTCGCTCACCGCCCTGGGCACGGCGCTCACCGGCGCGGGACTGCGGGCCGACATTGCTGCTGCCCGCGATGCCGTCTCGGAAACCTGGCCGGGCAACTGAATTCGAACACCGGCCATCAGTAATTCATAAAACGGGAAGCTGCATTATCGAGAGCAGCTTCCCGCATTCTTCTGCCCGCTTTCCCCACCCTAAACACCCCAGTTTCAACAAGGTCGACCCAAGCCGATCTCTGCGATTCGGACACGTCTCGAGAGAGTTACAACCCTGTGACCGACTCCACAGCCGGACCGCTATGCCCGATAAATCCAGGACATTACATACACAATCACCCTTGATTCGCGCGAGAGTACGCGCACGCGTGATAACACAGGAACCACATTTAACCAACCCCTACCTCGATGCAATTTAGAAATTTGCTGGGTAAATTCAATTCACATGACCGCAGCACCAGCAGACTTTGCAAGTGCCCGAAGCGAATTCCTCAGAATCGACACACCACGAGTGGAGGACGGAGCCGCGATCTGGCGCATCGCCCGCGACTCCGAGGTCCTGGACCTCAACTCCTCGTACAGCTACCTGCTGTGGTGCCGTGATTTCGCAGCGACCTCCGTGGTCGCCCGCGACGAGAACGGCGAGCCGATCGCCTTCGTGACGGGATACCTCCGCCCAGACCACCCACAGACGCTTGTCGTCTGGCAGGTCGCTGTCGACCGGAGCCACCGGGGCAAGGGCCTCGCCGCCGCCCTGCTGGACGCACTGACCACCCGGGTCGCCGCCGACCAGGGTCTGGCATCGGTCGAGACGACCATCACCCCGGACAACACCGCGTCCGACCGGCTGTTCACCTCCTTCGCCCAGCGCCACGACGTGGGGCTGGAGCACGAGGTGCTCTTCGACGGCGAGCTGTTCCCCGAGGAGACGCATCTGCCCGAGGTGCTGTATCGCATAGGACCTTTCCACGCCTGAGCGCAACTCTGCGCATCCGGCCGAGCGCACCTCCGCGTACACGCCTGACCACGTGTCCCGGCTGCCTGGGCCCATCCCCGGTACCACGCTTCCATCGACGGAAGCAGCTTCGATCGTCGCCCGTCACACCCCCTCGAGCAGGAGATTCGCTGTGACCATCACCCCGCCCGCCCTGAGTGTCTTCGAGACCCTGGAGTCGGAGGTGCGGAGCTACTGCCGCGGCTGGCCGGCAGTCTTCGACCGCGCGCAGGGCGCCCGTCTCACCGACGAGGACGGCCACTCGTACCTCGACTTCTTCGCCGGCGCCGGATCGCTCAACTACGGCCACAACAACCCGGTGCTGAAACGCGCGCTGATCGACTACATCGAGCGCGACGGCATCACCCATGGCCTGGACATGGCCACCACCGCCAAGCGCGCCTTCCTGGAGACCTTCCAGAACGTGATCCTGCGGCCGCGTGACCTGCCGTACAAGGTCATGTTCCCCGGCCCGACGGGCACCAACGCCGTCGAGTCCGCGCTGAAACTGGCCCGCAAGGTCAAGGGACGCGAGTCCGTCGTCTCCTTCACCAACGCCTTCCATGGCATGTCACTCGGCTCACTCGCCGTGACCGGCAACGCCTTCAAGCGGGCCGGGGCCGGCATCCCGCTGGTGCACGGCACGCCGATGCCGTTCGACAACTACTTCGACGGCCAGGTCCCCGACTTCCTCTGGTTCGAGCGGCTCCTCGAAGACCAGGGCTCCGGCCTCAACAAGCCCGCCGCCGTGATCGTGGAGACCGTCCAGGGCGAGGGCGGCATCAACGTCGCCCGTGCCGAGTGGCTTCGCGCGCTCCAGTCGCTGTGCCACCGCCAGGACATGCTCCTGATCGTCGACGACATCCAGATGGGCTGCGGCCGTACGGGTAGTTTCTTCTCGTTCGAGGAAGCGGGCATCACGCCCGACATCGTCACCCTGTCCAAGTCCATCAGCGGCTACGGCATGCCGATGTCGCTCTGCCTGTTCAAGGCCGAGCTGGACATCTGGGAGCCGGGCGAGCACAACGGCACCTTCCGCGGCAACAACCCGGCCTTCGTCACCGCCGCCGCCGCGCTGGACGCCTACTGGGCGGACGGCCAGATGGAGAAGCAGACCCTGGCCCGCGGCGAGCAGGTCGAGCAGACCCTGCTGGCGATCTGCGGCGAGGACGACACGGCGAAGTTCCGCGGCCGTGGCCTGGTCTGGGGCCTGGAGTTCACCGACGTCAAGCGCGCCTCGGCGATCTGCGCCCGCGCCTTCGAGCTGGGTCTGCTGCTGGAGACCTCGGGCCCGCAGAGCGAGGTCGTCAAGCTGCTTCCGGCGCTGACCATCACCCCGAAGAGCTGGACGAGGGCCTGCGCACGCTGGCCCGCTGCGTCCGCGAGACTGCCTGACCGTTTAAAACCGGGCAGGCGCAAAGAAGAGCAGTAAAGAAGAGAAAGGCACCGAGCCACCGTGATTGTCCGATCGTTCAGTGACATCGAGAACACCGACCGGCACATAAAGTCCGCATCCGGCACCTGGGAGAGCAAGCGCATCGTGCTCGCCAAGGAGAAGGTGGGCTTCTCGCTGCACGAGACCGTGCTGTACGCCGGCACGGAGACCTCGATGTGGTACGCGAACCACATCGAGGCCGTGCTCTGCACCGAGGGCGAGGCCGAGCTCACCAACGACGAGACCGGCGAGAAGCACTGGATCTCCCCGGCACGATGTACCTGTTGAACGGACACGAACACCACACCCTGCGGCCCAAGACCGACTTCCGCTGCGTCTGTGTCTTCAATCCCCCGTCACCGGACGGGAGGACCACGACGAGAACGGTGTCTATCCACTGCTGACCGAGGAGGGCTGAACCATGACCACCGATGTACGCGCCGACCTGTACCCATCGCGCGGCGCCGCCGAGATGACCACTCCCCGCCAGGACCCGGTCATCTGGTCCGCGCCCGGCGCACCGGGTCCGGTCGCCGCGACGGGCCTCCAGGGGTTCGAACGGGACGGGTTCCTCACCGTCGACCAGCTGATCACACCGGACGAGGTCGCCGTCTACTACGCGGAGCTCGACCGGCTGATCGCTGACCCGGCGGTGCGTGCCGACGAACGCTCGATCATCGAGCCGAAGTCGCAGAGCGTACGTTCGGTGTTCGAGGTACACCGGCTCAGCGAGGTCTTCGCGCGGCTGGTCAGCGACGAGCGTGTGGTGGGCCGGGCCCGCCAGATTCTCGGTTCGGACGTGTACGTCCACCAGTCCCGGGTCAACGTCAAGCCGGGCTTCGGGGCTTCGGGCTTCTACTGGCACTCGGACTTCGAGACCTGGCACGCCGAGGACGGTCTGCCCAACATGCGGACCGTGTCCGTCTCGATCGCGCTGACCGAGAACTACGATACCAACGGCGGGCTGATGATCATGCCCGGTTCGCACAAGTCGTTCCTCGGCTGTGCGGGCGAGACGCCGAAGGACAACTACAGGAAGTCCTTGCAGATGCAGGACGCAGGCACGCCGTCCGACGAGGCGCTGACGAAGATGGCCGACCGGCACGGCATCAGGCTCTTCACGGGCAGAGCCGGTTCGGCGACCTGGTTCGACTGCAACTGCATGCACGGCTCGGGGACAACATCACCCCGTACCCGCGCAGCAACGTCTTCATCGTGTTCAACAGCGTGGAGAACGCGGCTCAGGAGCCCTTCGCGGCTCCGATCCGCCGTCCCGAGTTCATCGGGGCGCGGGACTTCACGCCGGTGAAGTAGGCGCGTACAACGGTCAGTTGGGGCGGGACGCATCGCGCGTCCCGCCCTTCCTGCGTTGGATGCGGGGGCGCATACGGCTTCCAGGTACCTGCGGAGCCTGACGCGCTCGTCCGTCGCCGGGACGGGTCGGCCTGCTTGTCGGCCAGCTTCGCGGCGCATACGAGACGGTCACACTCGATGCACCCCGGCACGGGCTGCGGAGGCCTCGCAAGGAACGAAACGAACGGGTCGTCATCATGGCGGATCACGGCCACTGCGATGTGCGGACGGGGATCGACGGAACTTGACGCAGGCGGATCTCCGCAGCCTCCGGGGCGAGGGTGATCCGGACGAAGGCGCGGGCGACTCCGTTCACAGGAAACGCCCTCGGCTTCGGGCGTTGCATCGCGCGTTCTCGGCACGGAGGCGCTCTATGGGCGTCGCGAGCGCCGTCTGACCGGCGCCAGCCCCGTCGTACGCCCAACAGCAGGCTGCCATATCGCCATTGGTACGCTCCCGCTGCCGATCATGATCGTGATCGTGCGCGCGGTGGAAGGTGGGGGCCTTATGCGAACGATTCACAGGACGACGGCGGTGACACTGACGTGTCTGCTTGCCGGGGTCGCGCTCGCCGGGTGCGGGGCGGTGACGACGGCCCCCGCCGACGCCGAAGTCGGCGGCTGATCTGCTCGACGAGGCCAACGCCAGGATGGACAAACTGAGCTCCGTGACCATCGAGATCACCAATACGGTGGGCGACGGTTCAGGGACGTGGCGGATGACGACCGACCTGAAGAGCCGGTGCAAGGTGAAGGGCACCCGGCCCGGGACCGGCACCCTGGAACAGATCCGGATCGGCAAGACAGATTACGTCCGCCCGGACAAGGACTACCTGGAGACCTGGAGCGGCAACGATCTCGGCACCGCTCGGCGGGACACATGGGCGAAGGTACCCGTCGCCAGGTCGAAGCCGGGTGACGGGCTGTCCCAGTGCACCTGGCCGTTCGAGTCGTTCGGCACGGTGACGAAGGGAAAGGCCACCCGCATCAGCGGCCGGGAGGCGCTCGGGCTGAAGGTGACCGATCCGGCGGACAAGGAAGGGAAGTACACCTTCTATGTCGCCACCGAAGGCGAGCCGCATCTGCTGAAGGCCGTGTACCAAGGCGGAAAGCAGGTCACCACCACATCGTTCAGCGACTTCGACGAGCCGTTGGCCATCCGGCCGCCCGCGGCGGCCACGGTGCTGGACATGAGTGACGTCGCCCGCTAGTCCAGTAACCGCCAGACCCTCTGCATTCAACTCGCTGGACCTCGACGCCGGTCAGCGGAGACAGTGGCGCCCATGACTTCGCTCGTACAGCACATCACCATCGACTGCGCCGACGCCTACGAACTGGCCCTCTTCTGGTCCGAGGTGCTCGGCTCACCCTGTCCGAAGACGACGCGCCCGGCGATCCCGAGGCGCTCGTGGAGGCGCCGGGGCGGCGCTGCTCTTCGTCACAGTGCCGGAATCCAAGGGCGCCAAGAACCGGATCCACCTGGACCTGCGGCCCGAGGACCGTACCCGTGACGAGGAGGTCGAGCGGCTGCTCGCTCTCGGCGCCACCCTGGTCGGTGACCACCGCAGGCCCGACGGGCGGGGCTGGGCAACGATGACCGACGTCGAGGGCAACGAGTTCTGCGTGGAGTGCGGTGCCGCGGAACGGGCCGCACTGTCGGGGACGCGGCTGCCCGTCACCGCGGACGATGTGACCACTGCCGTACTCCTGTCGGTCGACGCACTCGGTGAATCCCGGGCGGACGGCTGGACGGTGCCGGCCGGCTCCCTGGAGTGGAGCTGCTGGGAGACGGTAGAGCATCTGAGCGACGACCTCTTCGCCTACGCGGTCCAACTGGGCCCGCGCAGGCCGCCGCTGGACGGCGAGGTGCCCTACCGGTGGGCGCCCGAACGCGAGGGCGGCCCTGGAACGCGGTCTTCGCCGACCCGGCGGCCGGGCCGGCCGGGCTGCTGCAGACCCTGGAGTCGAGCGGCGCCCTGCTGTCGGCGATGGTGCGGTCGGCCTCGCCCGACATCCGCTCCTACCATTCGTACGGGATCTCCGACCCGGAGGGATTCGCCGCGATGGGCATTGTGGAGACCCTCGTACACACCCATGACGTCGCCGAGGGCCTGTCGCTCTCCTGGGCCCCGCCCGCGGATCTCTGCGACCGGGTGCTGGCCCGGCTCTTCCCCGACGCCCGGACGACGCGGACCGGTGGACCGTACTGCTCTGGTCCACCGGCCGTGCCGATCTGCCGGGCCGCGACCGGGTCACCTCGTGGAAGTGGCACGGTGCGCCGCTGTAGCCCCACTGGACGGGCCCCTTCCCCGCGGGCCCGTCCGGTGCCGAAATCAGCCTAGGCGCAATACCGGTGACTTTGCAGGTGCTGGCTCGTTGAGTTGGTGTGCCAAGGCCAGGACAGTTGAAGGCAGTTGGGAGTGATCGGTTTTCGGATCGCATCGCCCTTGGAGTGCTCACGCGTGCGTTTCCGCCGGAGCTGTTGGACGAGGTGGTGGCGGGTGCGGGCGTACTGAGGAACGTCGACGCCTGCTTCCCGCACGGGTGGTGATGTATTTCGTGCTGGCGATGTGCCTGTTCTCGGGGCAGGGGTACGAGGAGGTCGGACGGCTTCTCACACAGGGCCTGGAACGGGAACGTCGCTGGTCCAAGACGTGGCAGGTGCCCACCAGCGGGGCGATCGGACGGGCCAGGCTGCGGCTGGGGGCGGAACCGATGAAGGCGTTGTTCGCCCGGGTCTGCCGGCCCGTGGCCGTCCCCGCGACGAGGGGAGCCTGGTTTCAGGGTCTGCGGTTGGTGTCGGTGGACGGGACGACCTTCGATCTTCCCGATACGGAGGCGAACGCCGTCTTCTTCGGGCGGCCGGGAACGGGCCGTGGTCAGGGCAGGAGTGCGTATCCGCAGGCCAGGGCCGCGGCTCTGGTCGAGTGCGGGACCCATGCCGTGTTCGCCGCCGAGGTCTCACCGCTGGATGTGCATGAGACGGTCCTGGCCCGCCGTCTTTTCCCCGCGCTGACCAGCGGAATGCTCCTCCTGGCGGATCGGGGCTTCCTCGGCTTCGACCTGTGGCGGGCCGCCGCGGGGACCGGCGCGGACCTGCTGTGGCGGGTCAGGAGTAACGCGGTCCTGCCCGTGGTGGCCGCGCTGGCTGATGGCTCGTACCTGTCGGAAATCGTTGCCGCCCGGGACAGGAACCGGCGGGCTGACCCGGCGCCGGTCCGCGTCATCGAGTACACCCTGGACCCAAGTGGAGAAGGCACCGTCTACCGTCTGGTCACCACTCTCCTGGACCCGGCCACCGCGCCGGTCATGGAGCTGGCCGCGCTCTACGCCGAGCGCTGGGAGATCGAGACGACCCTCGACGAGATCAAGACCCACCTGGGCGGGCCCCGATTCGTCCTACGCTCCCAGCATCCGGTCGGGGCCGAGCAGGAGATCTTCGCGTTCCTCCTTGTGCACCACGCTCTGCGCGACCTCATGCACCAGGCCGCCCAGCAGGAGAGAGGACCCGGACCGGATGTCCTTCACCCGCACCTTGCGCGTCGTCCGCCGGCAGACCACCAGCCAGGCGGGATTTTCCCCTCCCGGCTCGCCCGGGCACTGACTCGGACTCTGCATGAAATCACCGAACGTCTCCTGGAACCACGACGGTTACGGTCCAACCCGCGAGTGATCAAACGCAAAATGTCCAACTGGGCACTCAAACGCACCGAACACAACAACCCGCCTCGCCCAGACACCCCCGTCGTCACCCTCGTCGAGCCCACCAAAACAGCCCCAATTCCACGGGTGAAGCCATAAAACACCGGTATTGAGCCTAGGCGCCCAGCGCCGGGTAGTCGGTGTAGCCCTTCGCGTCGCCGCCGAAGAAGGTCGACTTGTCCGGGTGTTGAACGGCCCACCGACCTTCAGCCGGGCCGGCAGATCCGGGTTGGCGAGGAAGAGCGCACCGTAGGAGATCAGGTCCGCGATACCGTCGTCGATCACCGTGTGGTGCTCTGGTCCGGTCGGCCCCTCGGAGAACACGTTGATGACGAAGGTCCCGGAGAACTGCTTGCGCAGGGCGAGCGTCAGCTCACGGGTGTCCACCACCTCCAGGACGTGCAGATACGCCAGCCCGAGCGGTTCGAGCTCCGCGACGAGCGCGGTGTAGACGGCGTCCGGCTCGGGCTCCTCGATGCCGTTGACCGGGTTTCCGGGGAGATGCGCAGCGCGGTCCGCTCGGCACCGATCTCGGCGGCTACGGCCTTGGTCACCTCGGCTGCGAACCGGACCCGGGCCCGCTCCGACCCTCCCCACTCGTCGGTGCGCAGGTTGGTGTTGGGAGCCAGGAACTGGTGGATCAGGTACCCGTTCGCGCCGTGCAGCTCGACGCCGTCGAAGCCCGCGTCAACGGCGTTGCGGGCGGCTGCGGCGAAGTCCGCAATGGTCGCGCGGATCTCGGCGTCGGTCAGCTCACGCGGTTCCACGAAGTCCTTCGGCCCCACATGTGTGAAGACCTGACCGGGCGCCGCGACCGGCGATGCGCCGACCGGCGTGAGTCCGTCCGGCAGGAGTACGGGGTGGCCGATCCGGCCGCCGTGCATGAGCTGGGCGAAGATGTGGCCGCCCGCCGCGTGTACGGAGTCGGTGACCTTGCGCCAGGAGGCGACCTGCTCGGCGCTGTGCAGGCCGGGGGTGAAGGGATAGCCCTGGCCCAGCACGGAGGGCTGGATGGCCTCGCTGATGATCAGACCGGCCGAGGCGCGCTGTGTGTAGTACGTGACGGTGAGGTCGGTGGCCGTACCGCCGTCACCGGCCCGGCTGCGGGTCATCGGCGCGAGGGCGATCCGGTTGGAAAGCTGTGTGCCGGAGAGGTCAATGGGATCGAACACGGTGGTCATGGAAGCCCCAGGGCATTTACATGGTCGGCCAACTAATGAGCTGTGCGCCACTGTAACCCATTACTTGGCCGACCAAGGTAAAGTTCATGGGGACGTCACGGACCCAGCAGTGGGACCGGGCAGCGGCACCGCGCCGAGGAGCCCCGAGGAGTCCCGATGAAGGCCGACATCACCAACCCCGCCGATCCCGCCTGTACCCAGGCGCCACCCTGGCCGCCCGCGGCGGGCCGGTCAGCCATGCCCTCTCCCGGGTCGCGCGACTGCACCGGACAGCAGCGGGCAAGCTGCTCAAAGGGCTCGGGCTCTACCCCGGCCAGGAATTCCTGATGATGCACCTGTGGGACACGGGCGCGGTGCGCCAGGCCGATCTGATCAAGGCCGTCGACCTCGATCCCTCGACGATCACCAAGATGCTTCAGCGGCTGGAGCAGACCGGGCATGTCAACCGCAGCCCCGACCCGGGCGACCGCCGGGCCGTCCTGGTCGAGGCCACCGAGCACAGCTGCACACTGCACACCGACGTGGAGGCCGCGTGGTCGAGGCTGGAGGAGCACACACTCGCCGGTCTCGAACCGTCCGAGCGCAAGGAGCTGGCCCGCCTGCTGGCCAAGGTGGAGGCGAACCTCTGCCCCGAGACGGACGGCCGCCCGGGACGGGCTGACCGGCCGGATCAGCCGGAGATCACATCCAGCGCGCGGTCCACATCGGCCTCGGTGTTGTACAGATGAAAGGCCGCCCGCAGGTTCCCCGCACGGTTGGCGACCATCACCCCGGCCCGCGCAAGATCCGGCTCCCGGCCGCCGAGCCCCGGGCGGCGACGATCGCCGTCGCACCCGGAACCACCTCGCGCCCGAGCCCGGCCAGCCCGCCCGGAACCGCGCCGCGAGTCCGGTCGCATGGCTGTGGATTGCCGCCACGCCGATCTCACCCACCAGCGCGAGGGAGCGCTCGGCCCCGTAGTACGACAGGAACGAGGGCGGTGCGTCGAAGCGGCGGGCGCCGGGCGCCAGCCGGTGACCGGCCCGTAGTTGCTGTTCCCGGGCTCCTCGGCGGCGTCCGGGCCGGCAAAACGGGCCGCAGCCCTCGCTGGGCCTCCTCGGTGACGGTGAGGAAGGACGTACCCGAGGGCAGAGCAGGAATTTGAAGGCGGCGGTGACGGTGTAGTCGTACGCCCCGGCGTCCAGCGGCAGCCAGCCCGCGGACTGGGAGGCGTCCAGCAGCGTACGGGCCCCATGGGCGGCTGCCGCCGCCCGCACCGCGTCCAGATCGGCGACCCTGCCGTCGGCGGACTGCACGCAGGAGAGGGCCACGAGCGCGGTACCGGGCCGGACCGCCTCGGCCAGCGCGTCCAGCGGGACATAGCGCAGCCCGAGGTCACCGCGGACCGCGAACGGGGTGACGACCGAGCTGAACTCCCCTCGGGCAGCAGGATTTCGGCACCGACCGGCAGCGAGGCCGCGATCAGCCCCACATGCACGGCGACCGAGCTGCCAACGGCCACCCGGTCGGCACCGACGCCGACGAGCCGCGCGAAGCCGGCTCTGGCCGCGTCCACGACGCCGGAGTCACCCGAACCGGCTCTGTTGCCCGCGGCGTTCTCCTCGGCCAGAGCCTTCACCGCCTCGACCGCACGGCGTGGCAGCAGACCGCAGGTGGAGGTGTTGAGATATGTGGTCCCGGGCGCGAACTCGGCGTTCACCGCGTGGCTGAGCGAAGAGATCTCCATGCGCCCAGCCTGGAGTCCCCTCAACCCATAGTCAATCACTGAGAGTTGAGGATTACTCCAAGTAAGGCTTATCAGTGCTGGTCAGCGAGGTTCAGACACTGCTGCCAGCCTGCGGCACCTCGCACGCGCCGTCAGTGTCGCACGCTGCGGCGTCCCCGCCGATCGTGGTGAGCGGACGGTCCTTCCAGGCCTGCTCCAGCGCCTGGGAGAAGACCTCGGACGGCTGGCCGCCGGAGATCCCGTACCGCCGGTCGAACACGAAGAACGGCACCGCGTTCGCCCCCAGCTCGGACGCCTCACGCTCATCGGCGCGCACCTCGTCCGCGTACGCCGACGGGTCGGCGAGCACCGTACGCGCCTCGTCCGCGTCGAGACCGGCCTCGACGGCCAGCTCGACCAGTACCTCATCCTCGAAGACGGAACGCTCCTCAGCGAAGTTCGCCCGGTAGGCGAGGCTCAGCAGCTCGTCCTGGCGGCCACGCGCCTTGGCCAGGTGCAGCAACCGGTGAATGTCGAAGGTGTTGCCGTGATCGCGCCCTTCGGTGCGGTACCCGAGCCCCTCGGCCTGCGCGTTGGCCGCGACATTGGCCTCCATGCCCCTGGCCTCCTCGGGGTACGCCCGTACTTCTGGGACAGCATGTCGATCACCAGCTCGGTGTCACCCTTGGCCCGCCCGGGTCGAGCTCGAAGGAGCGGTGCACCACCTGGACCTCTTCGCGGTGGGCGAACCCGGCCAGGCCCTTCTCGAAGCGGGCCTTGCCGATGTAGCACCACGGGCAGGCGATATCGCTCCAGATCTCGACGCGCATGATTCTTCTTCTCTCCAGCTCTGGTTGTACCGACCGCACAGTGCGGAGGAGCCTCCTCCGCCGCCGGTTCAACATTCAATCGCGTCGGGTGATTCCCGCACCAAGCGGTCAGGATCTGTCTTATTTGCTTCCTGGGGTGATCCCATGAACCCTGAGATCGAAGCCATCCTGAACGCACTGCGCGAGGCGCGGCGGACCCTGCTCATCACCGTGCTGGACGTCGCGGACCCGCAGGTCGCCGAGCCTTCCACCGTCAGCGAGCTGACGCTCGGCGGCATCCTGAACCACCTCACCCAGGGCGAGCGGGCGTGGACCCACACGGGAGTCGCTCGACGGGGCGAGCACCACGGCGCTGCTCGGTTAGCCGCAAGTCGGCCTCCGGTGCAGTTGGGCGAACGGCGTTCGGGCCGGTCATGAGCCGCAGTGGCCGCCGGCCGGTGCTTCGTCAGTGACCGTGGCGGTGGCCGGCGGGCCGACGCCGAGCTGCACCAGTGCGGGATCCGGGTGGTGCAGCAGCCGCCGTCGTCGTTCTGGGCGGCGTCCGGGGCGTCGAAGAGTCCGGCTCCGCCGCAGACACCGGTGTCGGGCAGGGCGAGTTCGACGCGGTCGGCGGATTCGATGTCGCCGGCGATGGCGGCGGCGACGGAGCGGACCTGCTCGTAGCCGGTCATGGCCAGGAAGGTCGGGGCGCGGCCGTAGGACTTCATGCCGACGAGGTAGACGCCCTGTTCGGGGTGGGACAGTTCGCGGTGGCCGTGCGGGTAGACGGTGCCGCAGGAGTGCTGGTTGGGGTCGATCAGCGGGGCCAGCTCGATGGGCGCCTGGAGGCGTTCGTCGAGGCCGAGGCGGATCTCGGAGAGGAACGAGAGGTCCGGGCGGAATCCGGTCAGCACGATCACCTCGTCGACCGGGTCCAGGCGGCGCCCGTCCTCGGCGACCAGGACGATCCGGCCGTCGCCGCCGCGTTCGACAGCTTCCGTGCGGAAGCCGGTGACAGCGTCGGCGTACCCCTGATCGACGGCCGCCTTCGCGGCGAGACCCAGGGCACCGCGCGCAGGGAGCTCGTCGGCGCTGCCGCCGCCGAAGGTGGAGCCGCTGATGCCGCGGCGCAGGATCCACAGCCCGTGCGTGCCTGGTTCGTCCTTCGCCACTTCCGCGAGGGTGGCGAGTGCGGTGAAGGCGGAGGCGCCTGAGCCGATGACCGCGGTGCGCTTGCCTGCGTAACGGGCCCGGACGGCGGGGTCCTTGAGGTCGGGCACGCGGTAGGTGATGTGGTCGGCTGCCTTCTTCTCGCCGAGGGCGGGCAGGCCGCCGGCCCAGCAGGGCTCGGGGTCGTCCAGGTGCCGGAGGCGTCGACGACGGCGCGGGCGAGGATACGTTCCTCGTCGCCGTCGGCGGTGGTGGTGAGGTGGACGACGAAGGGCTGGCTCTCACGGTCGGTGTCGACGATTCGGTCGCGGCCGGCGCGAGACACCGGTGACGGTGACGCCCAGGCGGACGCGGTCGCCGAGAACGTCGGCGAGGGGCTGCAGGTACTGCTCGGCCCAGTCCCCTCCGGACGGGTAGGTGTCCGCGTCGGGCTTCGTCCAGCCGGCCGGGGCCAGGAGCTTCTCGGCTGCCGGGTCGGTGACCTCGCCCCAGGTGGAGAACAGGCGTACGTGCGACCAGTCGCGTACGGCTGAGGCGGCGACGGGCCCGGATTCCAGGACCAGCGGGGTGATGCCGTGCTCGAGCAGGTGCGCGGCGGCGGCCAGCCGGCGGGCCGGCCCCGATGACGACAACCGGAAGGTCCGCAGTGGTGGTGTTCATGGCGCTGATGTCCTCCGAGACAGGCGTCCGGTTCGACCCTTGATTCGATTGCTGTCGATGTCCGAAGTCTGGCATTGGTATCGACAAGTGTCAACATAGACATATGTCGAAGTCGGAGCCCTGGAACTGCGCATCAGCGTTCCTTCCGGGCGTGGCGACGGTGTCGGGAGCGAACTTCTTGCGCCAGGCGAGGGCGACGTAGACGAGGCCGATCAGGACGGGGACCTCGATGAGCGGGCCGACGACCCCGGAGAGGGCCTGACCGGAGGTGACGCCGAAGGTGGCGATGGCGACCGCGATGGCCAGTTCGAAGTTGTTGCCTGCCGCGGTGAACGCCAGGGTGCTCGTGCGGTCGTAGGCGAGCCCGAGGCCCTTGCCGAGCAGGAAGGACCCAAAGAACATGATCGCGAAGTACGCCAGCAGCGGCAGGGCGATCCGCACGACGTCCAGCGGCTGCGAGGTGATCGTCTTCCTTGCAGGGCGAACAGGATGATGATCGTGAACAGCAGCCCGTACAGCGCCCACGGGCCGATCCTCGGCAGGAACTTCGTCTCGTAGCTCTCGCGGCCCATCTTCTTCTCGCCGATGCGGCGGGTGAGGAAGCCGGCGAGCAGCGGGACACCGAGGAAGACGATGACGTTGAGGGCGATGTGCCACACGGGAACATCGAGGCCCTGTCCGTCACCGAGGCCGAGCCACTGGGGCAGCAGGTCGAGGTAGAACCAGCCCAGCACCCCGAAGACCAGGACCTGGAAGACCGAGTTCAGGGCGACGAGGACGGCCGCGGCTTCGCGGTCGCCGCGGGCGAGGTCGTTCCAGATGATGACCATGGCGATGCAGCGGGCGAGGCCGACGATGATCAGGCCGGTGCGGTACTCGGGCAGGTCTGGCAGGAAGATCCACGCCAGGGCGAACATGACCGCGGGTCCGACGATCCAGTTGATGACCAGCGAGGACACCATCAGCTTCTTGTCGCCGGTGACGGTGTCGAGCTTGTCGTAGCGGACCTTGGCCAGCACCGGATACATCATCACCAGCAGGCCGAGCGCGATCGGCAGGGAGATCCCGCCGACCTCGATCTTGGCGAGGGCGTCGTTCATGCCCGGGACGAGGCGGCCCAGCCCCAGGCCGACGGCCATGGCGACGAGGATCCACACCGCGAGGTACCGGTCGAGGGTGGAAAGCTTCTTGACGATCGAATCGTCCCCGCCGGCTCCTGGCGTGGTGCCGGCGGTGGTGGGCTCGGTGGAAGTCACGGGCAGGCCCTCCTGTTCTCGACGGCGGTGCGGGCGGACTCGGCGAGGTCGGCGAACTGTGCGGACACCGAGGCCAGCACCTCGGGCCGCAGCTTGAAGTAGGTGAACCGGCCGCACGGCTCGGTCTCCACCAGTCCCGCCTCGCGCAGGACCTTCATATGGTTGGACAGATTCGTCTGCTTGGCACCGGTCTCCTCGACCAGATGCGACATACAGAGCGTCTCCCGGGCCAGGAGAGTGACCATCTGCATGCGCAGCGGATCACCCAGGACCCGGATTACATCAGCTTCGACTGAAGTCATCATGGACTGACACTTTCACATCATTGCCCACTGATGCCACCAAGGGCTGATATCAGTAGTCCCTGATTTCCTCGCGAGGCAAGGAAGGTCTCCTGATGCCCGACAAGCCCTCTGTCCTGTTCGTCTGTGTCCACAACGCCGGCCGCTCCCAGATGGCCGCCGCCTGGCTGACCCACCTGGCCGGCGACCGGGCCGAGGTCCGCTCCGCCGGATCGAACCCCGGCGCCGCCGTCAACCCGCCGCCGTCGAGGCGATGGCCGAGATCGGCATCGATATCTCCGCCCGGACGCCGAAGATCCTCACGATCGACGCGGTCCGCGAATCCGACGTCTGCATCACGATGGGCTGCGGCGACACCTGCCCTGTCTTCCCCGGCAAGCGCTACCTCGACTGGGATCTCGACGACCCCGCCGGCCAGGGCGTGGCCGCCGTCCGCCCGATCCGCGACGAGATCAAGAGCCTGGTCGAAGACCTGATCGCCGAGATCGCCCCGGAGACCACGGCATGAGCGAGATACGCCGCTCCGTGTGCGCGGCCCTGCGGACGGGCCGCGCACTACCCCGGGGAATCAGATCTTTCCGGCTCCCGCTCCGGAGGTCACCGAGGACGGGACCGACGACGCGGGCTCGGCCGTGTAGGAGTACGGCGGCGTGGTGAACGAGCCCGTCCGGGAGATCTCGGTGGCCGCGCCGCCGAGGTCGTTGCCCCGCTCGACCACGTAGCCATCCTCGTCGCTGCTGCGGCTGGTGGTGATAGCGATCTTGGTGTCGCGGAAGACGTTGTTCTCGACCAGCATCTGCGCGCCCATCCGCGAGTGGACTCCGGTGTCGGCGCCCTCGACGAGGTTGTCGTAGAAGTGGCCGGTGCCGAAGCGGAGGCTGGGGATGCGCGAGAAGATGTTCTGGAAGTGGTTGTGGTGGTACGTCACGCGCAGATGACCCTTGTCCTCGCTCTCGTTGCTGTCGCTGTGGCCGACGAGGCTGCCCTTGTAGTGGTTCTTGAAGGTGTTCCAGGACACGGTGACGTTGTCGGAAGCGTGCGTGATGTCCAGCAGGCCGTCGTAGTGGTCCTTGTCGTGGTCGCGGTCCGCGGAGAAGGAGTTGTGGTCGATCCAGACCTCGGTGGAGTTCTGGACGGTGATGCCGTCGGAGGGGCGAGCGGCTTGCTGATGTTGAGGTTGCGGATGACGATGTTCGAGGCGTCCTTGAGCCGGAGGCCGCCGCCGGTGAAGCCGGAGGACGAACCTGCGCCGATCACGGTGGTGTTGGAGCCGATGTCGACCTGACCGCTGAGCGAGATGAGCCCGTCCACTTCAACCGTCTTGGCGCTGTCGCCCTCCACGGCGGACTCGAATGCGGAGAGGCTGCTGACCGTCACCGCGGAGGCGTCGCCGCCGCCGGTCGCATCGGCGCCGAAGCCGACCGGGCTGGACTCGGCGGCACCGGCGGAGCCAGGGAGGACGGCGACGGTGAGGACGCGACGGCTGCGGCTGCGGCCAGTGCCACGATGCGGCTTCGACGGCTGCGGAGGTGGGTGCGCATGGGGATCCCTTTCTCGGTACGACGGAGTACGAGTGCACTCATGGGTCGCCACCCGGGGCACCCAGGTTGCCGGGTCGGGAAAGGAAGTTCACGTATGCGAGAGGACACTTCGATATGTGACCGGGCGCGGCCCGGAATCAGGGTAGATGTCCGAGGTTCGTCTCAGGTGGCCTCGCCCCAGGGAGGGCCGGCCGGGAGGAGCAGCCGGAAGGTGCAGCCTTCGCCGGGGCCGGTGTCCAGTTCCAGGCGGCCGCCGTGGGCTTCGGCGATCGTCGAGGCGATGGCGAGGCCGAGGCCGGAGCCGCTGTCGCGAAGGGCGCCGGAAGCCGGTGGCGCCCGGTAGAAGCGGTCGAAGACCTGCGACGCGTCCTGAGGCGCCAGACCGGGGCCGTCGTCGGCGACCTCGATGACGTGGGCCGGGGCACCTGAGGGCAGGGGCGGATTGGCGCTGGTGCGGCCGGGGCGGTCGGCGCCTCCGGTACGGGGGCCGGCACGCAGGCTTCCGACCCGCACCTGGAGCCGGGTGCCCGGCGGGGTATGGGTGCAGGCGTTGTCCAGAAGGTTGGAAAGCACCTGAGCGAGCTGGTGAGGATCGCCGGATCCCTCCACCACGTCGAGCTCTCCGGGACCGCTGACGCCACCCGCCCCGAGCGGGCCAGGTCGACGCGCCGCCCCGAGTGGCGTACGGCGGAAGCAGCGATGCCGTCCGCGGCCAGCGAGAGCAGGTCGATCGGGCCGTGCTCGGTGGTGGGAGCGTCGCCGAGCTTGGCCAGCAGGAAGAGGCTGTCGACCAGACGGCTCATACGGTCGGCGTTCTGCGCGATCAGCTCATGGGCCTCGCGTCGGCGGTCCGGGGACATGTGCGGGTCGTGCAGCAGGAGTTCGGCGAAGCCCTGGAGGAGGTCAGTGGGGTGCGCAGTTCGTGTCCGGCGTCCGCCATGAAGCGGCGCAGCCTGCGCTCGGTCCTGTCCTTGCGGTGCAGTGCCGCGCGCAGTTGGTCCAGCATGGTGTTGAAGGCGATGCCCAGGCGGCCTACCTCCGTGTCCGGGCTGGTGTCGGTGACGTTCTGTTCGAGCTCACCGCTGGTGATGCTCCGGGCGGTGTGTTCGACGCGGGTCAGTGGCCGGAGGCCGAGGCGCACGGCGGCACCGCCCAGCAGCATCACTCCGGCCGCGGTGGCCGCCCGATGCCCAGGCTGAACCAGAGCAGCCTGGCCATCGCGTCCTGCACGGTATCCAGGGGCAGCGCCACGACGGCGCGCATGCCCTCGGGTCCGGAGTCGGCGACCACGCGCCAGTCGCCGTCGCCGTCTTGCGCGGGCACCGTGACCGGGTGCCCGTCGGTGTGCCGGCCCGCGCCGATCGTGCGGGCGAGGCGTGGTTCGCTCCGGCCGCTGCCGAGCGAGTCGGGCAGCAGACGGCCCCTGGCGTCGTAGAAGTAGACGCGGAAGTCGGAGGGAGGACCTCGTGGGGACGTGGCCGGCGATCGGGTGCGGTGCCGTCTGCGATGTCCCGGTAGACGGGCGAGGGTGGACGGAAGTCGGTGAGCCGGTCGTCGACCTGCCCGATGAGCCAGGAGCGCGTGAGAGTCAGTCCGGTGGTCTGGGACACCAGCACCGCCGCGGTGGCGAGGACCGTGGCGATCAGCACCAGCCGGGTGCGCAGGGAGCGGGCCGCAGCCGCCCCGGTATCCCTGTCATGCCGTTTCGTCCCGTGGCAGGCGCAGGCAGTAGCCGACGCCCGCACGGTGTGGATGAGCAGCGGTTCGGTGCGGTCGATCTTGCGGCGCAGGTTCTTGATGTAGGTGTCGACGATGCGGGTGTCGCCGGCGAAGTCGTGGTGCCAGACCTTCTGCAGGATCTGCTGCTTCGCGAGCACCTTCTCGGGGTGCGCCATGAGGCAGGCCAGCAGCCGGAACTCCGTCGGCGACAGCGGCACCCGCTGCCCGGCGCGGCCGACCTCGTGTGCCTCTTCGTCGAGGGTGAGGTCGGCGTAGCGCAGGGCGGGCGCCCGGCGGGCGGTGCGGTGCGCGGTCCGGCGCTGCGGCGGAGGATGGCGAGCACCCGCAGCAGGACTTCCTGCACGTGGAAGGGTTTGGTGACGTAGTCGTCGCCGCCCGAGCTGAGGCCGATGATGCGGTCCTCGACCTCGGTGCGTGCGGTGAGGAAGAGGACCGGCGTGTAGATGCCCCGGGCGCGCAGTTCGCGCGTCACCGTGAAGCCGTCGGTGTCGGGGAGCATCACGTCCAGCACGATCAGGTCCGGCTTGCAGCGGCTCGTCTCGGACAGGGCGTCCTGCCCGGTTCCCGCCGGTACGACGGCGTATCCGGCGGCGTGCAGGGCGGAGCCGAGCAGGGTGCGGATGCTCGGGTCGTCCTCGACGACCAGAACGGTGTGCCGGGCTGATGAGGCCATCACGGCTGGGTTCACCTCGGGTGGTAAGGGCGGTTCATGCGCCGGCCGGGGATGCGGTGCGGTCTGCGCGGTACGGGACGCGCAGGGCACCGCGGACATGGTGCGCCGGCGCCCGGGCCGGATCGGGGAATCCGTGCCCGGGGCGCCGGTGCTCACCCGGTTACCTCCGTGTCCTCGGCCAGTGCCTCGGTGCGCGCGGTGACGGTCGTGCGCAGCGTGGCGACTGCCTTCTTCAGCGCCGCCTCGTCGACTCCGGCCTTCTCGGCCTGGCCTGCGATGCCGTCCAGCGCCTCGAGTGCCGCACCGGAGCCGAAGAACTTCTCGTACAGCTCCTTGTACGCCTTCTTGTACGGGGCGTCGAAGGCGTCGAGCTCCAGGAAGCGCTCCTTCAGCTCATGTCCTGACATGCCGCCACGACCGCCGCCGCCCTGGCCGGCATCGGCCTGGCCCTCTCCTCCCCGGGAAGCCGCCCTGCGGACCGCCCTGCGGACCGCCCTGCGGACCGCCCTGCGGACCGCCTTCGCCGGTGCCACCCGGCATGCCCTCCGGTGCCCCTTCGGGGCAGCGGGCATGTCGCCCTGGCCCTGAGCGGCTCCGCCCCGGCTGCCTCGTCGCCGCCCTGCGTGCCTGCGGCTGCGCCTCCGGGCCGGCCGCCGCCCATGCTCATCGAGTCGTCCGGCCCGGCCTCGGCGTCTCCGCTGAAGGTGAGGTTGTAGTCCCATCCGAGGACGGAGAACTTCTTCGTGTCCAGGTCGTACCGGAGCAGGTAGTTCTTGCCGGGCCCCGCCATGTCGTCGAAGTTCATCAGCAGGTTCTGCGCGGCGACGTACGCCGAGAAGGACTCGATGTCGACGTGGCTGCCGAGGTCGGCGGCGAACTCCTTGTCCGACGCCCCGTCCACCCACTTGATGAGCTTCATGACGGGTTCGAGGTCCTGGCTTCCGACCTTGTTCAGCTGCCGGAAGGACGTCTCGTAGTCGGAGGGTCATCACCTCGGTAGGCGAAACTGCCGCCTGCCCTCGCCTTGTAGAGGATCCCGTTGCCGTCGATGGCCTCTGCGTAGTCGGTGTCGGGGTTCTCGACCATGAGCCTGGTGACGGCCGGACGGTTGTTGACAGCCACCGTGGTGAAGCCGTACCGCTCGGCCGGCTCCCCGCTCTCGTCCGTCATCGACAGTGCCAGGGCCTCGTTCAGCGGCACCTGCGCGTCGCTTCCCGGCGCAGCGAGATCTCCCGCTCGCCCTGGTAGGCACGGCCCTCTACGTATTCGTCGATCTTGATGAGGAAGGGAGCTCCTCCGGCTTCCCGGCTGAGAGGTTGAACTGCGTCATCCCTCCCCTCCCCGCCTGCACGATCCGCACCGCCTGCGGCGTCCGCTGCACCTGCGGCCTTCCCGCCGCCTGCGTCGCCAGCGGCGCCTTCGGTGCCCGTACCGCCCGCAGCGCCAGGACCGCCGCCGGTCGCGGCCGGGCCGCGGTCCTGGCCCCGCCGCCCTGTTGCTGCGGCGGGGCGTCCTGCCCGGCTCCGGCGGGCATCCGGCCGCCACCGGCCCCGCCCCGGTCACCGCGCAGGGACGACAGAGTGGAGTTCCCCTTCAGCCGGATCCCCACATCCTGGAGGTAGACCCCGTCGATGGTGAGATCGGCCTCGATGGAGTCCTTGGTCCCTCGTCCTCGAACTCCTTCATCATCTTGTCGAAGTCGGTCTGGTCGTACGACAGCTGGATCGAGTGTTTGACGGTGGTGTCGTACAGACCGACCGTGCCCTCGACGTTGTCGGTGATCGTGTCGGCCTCCACCTGCGAGGCCGAGGTGACGTACGGCGAGACACGGGCGTCCCCGAAGGCGTACACGAGCAGGGCGAGCCCTACGCACAGCGCTCCGGCCGGCTTCCAGTGATGCCGCAGCCGCACCGGGAGCCGGTCCTTCAGCCGCCGCCGACGCGTCGGCGTCGTACCGCCGCTCATCACAGGTCTGTCGTGTCGTAACCGGTCAGCACCGTCACCCGCTGCCCGGAGGTGCGCTCCTGCAGGGCCGTGACGAGGTCCCCGGGTTCGGTGCCCTTCTTCATCCGGACGGTGTAGAACACCTCGTTCAGGGCTCCGCCACGGATCGTCTCCGTGCTCACCAGCTCGAACTCGCTGGTGTACTTGATCAGCACGTCACGGATGGCGGGTGTGTAGTCCTCGCCTGCGGGGACCTGGACCTTGACGACCTGGCGCTGGACGTTCAGGGCGAACCAGTTGAACTTGAACATCACGAGGATCACGACGCAGATCACGACGGCGCCGACGGCGGCCAGTGTGTAGAAGCGGCGCCGCAGGCCATGCCTATGGCCATCGCCAGGAAGATGAAGCCGACGTCCCTCGTCTCCTTGACCGCGTTCCTGAACCGGACCACGGACAACGCGCCGACCAGGAGAACGCCCGTGCCAGGTTCGAGCCGACCACCAGCATGATCAGGGCGACGATCATGCCGACGATGACCAGCGTCTGGACGTAGGACTGGCTGTAGGAGACGTTGCGGTGTGTGTACCGGTAGGTGTAGCCGATCACCGTGCTCAGGATGAACGACAGCGCCATGGCGGCGACCACGTCGGCGACGCTGAACGTCCCGCTGAGTTCCTGCAGATCGAAGTTCACTGTGCTCCTGCTTTCAACGGCGCGTGCAGCGCCGCCGGCTGCCCAGCGGCAGTCGGGTGTGGGAGTGGGTGGCGGACAGTCCGCCTCGTTGACGTGGAAGACCGACCTGGGCGCCAGGCCGAACGCTTCGATGGACTGCACGTACTTGCTGATCCGCACCAGGTTCAGATTCCGGCGCGCGGCCAGGTCCGTGATCCAGTGCGGCGTGCGCTCGTTGACCTTGATCTCCATCACCGTCATGTGGGGCGGGACGGTGAACCGGTTCTCCGGCGTGGCGGTCCCGAAGTGGAAGTCCCGGTCGCGGCCCCGGATCCGCCGGTCGAAGGTGACCCGCAGCCCTGTGTCGGAGGCACGGCCGACCAACGCCTCGCGCTGGTATCCGGTGATCGCGGTCGGCCGGAGGTTCAGCCGGATGACGAGGTCGAGCACCTCCTGGACGAACGCGCTCTCCCTGGGCGAGTGCTCCACCATCTCCCGGGCGTCGCACAGGCTTCTGGCAGTGGCGTACGGCAGGGTGATGCGCCGCTTCTGCGTCACACGGTTCACCCGCTGTTTGATCTCCACGCACACCGGCGACTCGTCGGTGACACCGTCGGGCTCGCCGTAGTGCCGGATCCGCAGCTTGCGCCGGAACTTCAGGCCTTCGATCTTCTCCCAGTAGAACCGCAGCTGGGGCTGTCGTAGTACAGGCTCCAGACCCGTAACCGCCCGCCGGGCTGTTCAGGTCCCGGTCCATCCGCTCGCCGAGCTCCTCCCGGATCTCGACGGCCTGTTCGACGGGCACGAGGTATTTCAGCTCGAACCGGTTGAACGCGTGCAGCCTGCTCGCCACGTGCAGCGGCTGGTCACCCTCCCGCGCCGGGGCATCGCCGTCCGGGACTCACGGGATGCGGCCATGTCGGGTCGCGACACCATGCGCCTCCTTGCGTCTACGTGCCGGACCGGCCGGCACGGGACACGCAATCAAGGGCGGATGAGGAAGCCGTGAAACGTGGGTTGATTGCAGGAGGATTCCCGGTGGCACACAGGTGAACACCAGGCGCGTACGGCAGGCCTTCAGCGGCCGGTCACCACGGCCCGGCCCGGCGCGTCAGGGGCAAGTACGGGCCGGACGGGCGATTTCGGCGTGCGCGGGGCACCCGCATGGGCGACGGTGGGTTCCCGTCCGGCGGGCCGTGCCGGCGTTTCGCGAGGAGGCTCCGCATGAACTGGACGCTCGAGGTCATCCCGGTCCCTGTCACCGACATGGACCGCGCGAAGGAGTTCTACGCCGAGAGGCCGGTTTCAAGGTGGACCTCGACGACGAGGTCGCCCCGCAATGCGCGTCATCCAGATCACCCGCCGGGCTCGTGGTGTTCCATCGCGATGCTCCAGGGGATGCCGGCCGCGCCCGGCATGGAGGAGATGGCTCCGGGCACACTGCAGGGCCTCCAGCTCTGCGTCACGGACATCGAGGCCGCCCGCCGGGAGCTGGTGGCCCGGGGTGTGGACGTCTCCCCGGTCCGTCATGTCGGCGCCACGGGCTGGGAGGACGGCAAGGGTGACACCTGGAACTCATTCATGTCCTTCAAGGACCCGGACGGCAACGGCTGGGTCGTCCAGGAGGCCAGGCGGAGCTGTCGGAACGCTGACCGCCGGGACAGCGATGGTGCCCTCCGGCCGGAGGGCACCATCGCTGTCCCGGTGATCAGCTGCCGTCACGCAGGTCGGCGAGTCCGGTCGGCCGGTAGGTGATCCGGTCGAACGACGCCTCGCAGCCCTCGCCCGTCGGCGACTGGACGAGGAAGCCGGCCAGAACCGCGGCCCGCTCCGCCGCGGTACCGAGGGTGAAGACGCGGACGAAGGTCCACTTCTCGCCGTCGGCCGAGGCGTGGAAGGCGAACGCACTGCCGGTGCGGCTGAGCCGCAGCCAGCAGCTGTCGCCGTCCACGACCGCGGAGTTGACGTCGTCGGAGTGGCCGCGGGTGACAACGGTGCAGATGGTGGGCCGGGTCGGGGAGAGCTCCAGGCAGAGCTTCGCCCATTCCCGCTCCCCACATGGAGGTAGAGCACTCCCGCGTCGAACGCGGCGGCGAAGCCGACCTTCACCCGGGCGCTCAGCTGGAAGTCACCCTCCGGCACCGCGCCCAGCAGGCGCGGTGCGTCGGAGGCGGGCTCCAGGCCGTCACCGCCCGGCGGGACGAAACGGTCCTGCCGGGCGCCCGACCGGCCGGTCAGCACCCCGTCCGCGTACGTCCACTCCGCCTCGGGGCCGAACGCCGTGAGCGGGAAGGGCAGTCCGACCGGCTGGGGCGTCACGCCGGGCACCCGTCCACCCGGCGGGGCAGACCCTGCGGGTTGTCCTCGCGCAGCTCCGGCGGGAGCAACGCCTGGGGGTCGACTGGTAGCTGACCGGGCGCAGCCACCGTTCGATCGCCGTCGCGCCGACCGAGGTCGCGGTGGAGGTGGTGGCCGGGTAGGGGCCGCCGTGGTGCTGGGCGGGGCCACGGCGACGCCGGTCGGCCAGCCGTTGACCAGGACGCGTCCGGCCAGCGGGGTGAGGGCGGCGAGGAGTGCTGCGGCGCTGCCGTCGGCCTCCTCGGTGGCGATGTGCAGGGTGGCGGTGAGATTGCCGGGGAGCCGGGAGAGTACGGCGGTGATCTCGTCCTCGGAGTCGTAGCGGGCGACCACGGTCACCGGGCCGAAGCACTCCTCCAGGAGCGCGTCGTGCGGTCCTTCGGCGGCCAGCCGCTGGGCGGGACGGTCAGGAAGCCCGCGGAGACGGTGTGTTCGCTGCCCGCGCCCGGGGTGACGGGGCATCCACGTCCGGGAGTCCGGCCCGCTCGCGTACTCCTGCGACGAAGGCGTCCCGCATCCGGTGGTCGAGCATGACACCGGCCCCGGTGTCGCTGACCGTCTCGGTGAGGGACTTCAGCAGCTGATCGCCCGCCTCGCCGGTGGGGCCAGGACGAAGCCGGGCTTGGTGCAGAACTGCCCCACGCCCATCGTCATCGAGCCGCCGAGTCCCGCCCCGAGCTGCTCGGCGCGCTCGGCTGCCGCCGCCGCGGTGATCACGACGGGGTTGAGGAGCCGAGCTCGCCGTGGAAGGGGATCGGGGTGGGCCGGGCGGCCGCGGCGTCGAACAGGGCCCGTCCGCCGCGTACCGAGCCGGTGAACCCGGCGGCGGTGACGAGCGGGTGCCTGACCAGCTCGACGCCCGCGTCGAAGCCGTGCACCAGGATCAGCACGTCCTCGGGCAGACCCACCTTCGCGGCGGCCCTGCGCAGGATGGAGGCGCAGAGTTCGGAGGTGGCGGGTGGTCGGGGTGTGCCTTGACGACGACGGGCAGCCGGCGGCGAGTGCGCTCGCGGTGTCGCCGCCGGGGACGGAGAAGGCGAGCGGGAAGTTGCTGGCCGCGTAGACGGCGACGACGCCGAGCGGGATCTTGTAGCGGCGCATGTCGGGCCAGGGCGGCGTCCTGCTGCCGTCCTCGTGGTCGATATGGATGTCGAGGTAGACACCTTCGTCGACGACCTCCGCGAAAGCACGCAACTGCGCTGCGGTGCGGGCGAGTTCGCCGGTCAGCCGGGCCGGGCCGAGCGCGGTCTCGGCGTCGGCCGCCTCGATGACGTGCTCACCGGCCTCGGCGAGCAGATCGGCCGCGGTGCGCAGGAACGCGGCCCGCACCGTGCGGTCGGCGAGGGCCTCGCGCACGGCGTGCGCGGCCCGGACCGCCCGGTCGACCTCCTCCGCTGTAGCCTCCACCGCAACCTGCTCACGCGGGTTCCCGGTTCGGGGTCGACACTCCAGACTGGTGCTGCTGCCACCGTGTTTCCTTCCGGTCCACTGCTGCACATCAGGACTTGTTCGGTATTCTGAACAAAGTTCCTGATCGTGAATATGCACGGACTCTATTTCCGGGCGTTCCGTGTTGGCAAGAAGTCGCAGGGTTTTGCAAGAAGGCTGGAAGGGGCGTAGGGCGATGTCGGTTGCCGAGTCTGGTGGAGCGCAGGTCAAGTCCGCTGTACGGACGGTGGAGCTCCTCGAATACTTCGCGGGGCGGCCCGGCATGCACTCGCTGGCCACGGTGCAGGAGGCTGTCGGCTACCCGAAGTCCAGTCTCTACATGCTGCTGCGCACCCTGGTGGAGCTGGGCTGGGTGGAGACGGACGCAACGGGCACGCGGTACGGCATCGGAGTGCGCGCCCTGCTCGTCGGCACCTCGTACATCGACGGCGACGAGGTCGTGGCCGCCGCCCGCCCGACCCTGGACCGGCTCTCCGACGACACGACGGAGACCATCCACCTGGCCCGCCTGGACGGGACGAACGTGGTGTACCTCGCCACCCGGCAGTCCCAGCACTATCTGCGCCCCTTCACCCGCGTCGGCCGCCGGCTGCCCGCCCACTCCACCTCGCTGGGCAAGGCGCTGCTGGCCACCCACAGTGACGAGCAGGTCCGCAAGATGCTGCCCGAGACACTGCCGGCACTGACCGAGCACACCCTCACCGACCGCGAGAAGCTGATCGAGGAGCTGCACCTCATCCGCGAGCAGGGTACGCGGTGGACCGCGAGGAGAACACCCTGGGGCTGCGCTGCTTCGGCGTCGCGATCCCGTACCGCACCCCGCGCGCGACGCGATCAGCTGCTCGGTGCCCGTCGCCCGGCTCACCCCGGCGCACGAACAGATGGTCAAGGACGCCTTGCTCGATGCCCGTGACCGGCTCACGCTCGCGACCCGGAGGCTCTGAACCAATGCGTGTCACCCTGCGCGAGATGCGGGACGGCGACCTGCCCTCTTCTTCGCCTTCATGAGCGACCCGGAGGCCACCCGGACGGCGGCCTTCACCAGCGAGGACCCCACCGACCGGGCCGCGTTCAACGCCCACTGGGCGCGTATCCGCGCCTCCGGGACCGTTCTCATGCGGACCGTGCTCGCCGATGGTGTGGTCGTGGGCGGCGTGGGGTGTACGGGGCACCGGCCGAGCGCCAGGTCACGTACTGGATCGACAGGGCGCACTGGGGCCAGGGACTCGCCACCGCCGCACTGCGGGCCCTGCTCGACACCGTGGCCGAGCGTCCGCTGCACGCGCGGGCCGCCGCCGACAACCTCGGCTCGGTACGGGTGCTGCACAAGTGCGGGTTCACCGTGACCGGCAAGGACCGGGGCTTCGCGCACGCCCGCGGCGAGGAGACCGACGAGGTACTCCTCACACTGAACGGCTGAGACGCTCCTGCCCGGCCGGCTGCCGCCGCGGTGACCAGCGTGTGAGAAAACGGTGAGAAGCGGCACAGACGGGAACGTCCGGGCGGCCCCACTCGTCCCTCCAGCGGGATGAACAAGACAATCAGGCGCGCTTCGGTCTTCTGTCTGCTGATGGTTCTCGCCCTGCTGGTGCGGGCGACCTGGGTGCAGGCATACGACGCACGGGCGCTCGCAGACGAGGACCACAACCGGCGGAACACCATCGCGCAGTACGCGCAGCCGCTGGGCGACATCATCGTGGCCGGCTCCCCGGTCACCGGATCGAAGGGGACCACAGGCGGCGACCTCCGGTACAAGCGCACCTACACAGGGCGACCTGTACGCGGGCGTCACCGGCTACAGCTCACAGGCATACGGCACCACCCAGCTGGAGGGCATCTACAGCCACGTCCTGGACGGCACCGACGACCGGCTCAAGAACCCGCCGATGTGATCACCGGCAAGCAGACCGCACCGGGCAGCGTGCTGACGACCATCGACCCGGACGTCCAGAAGGCCGCCTACGAGGCGCTCGGCGACGACAAGGGCGCGGCCGTCGCGATGGACCCGGAGACCGGGCGGATCCTGGGCATGGTCTCCACCCCGTCCTACGACCCTCGGACATCAGCGGGACGACGGACGGCGACGCCTGGCAGCAACTGCTCGACGACCCGGAGAAACCACTGGTCAACCGTGCGCTGCGGCAGCCTCTGCCGCCCGGCTCGACCTTCAAGCTGGTGGTGGCGTCGGCGGCGCTGGAGAACGGCCTCTACGGCTCGGTCGACGAGTACGGACAGCCCAACCCGTACACACTGCCCGGCACCAGCACGGTCCTGACGAACGAGAACGCCTCCGCACCCTGCGAGGACGCCACACTGCGCACCGCACTCCAGTACTCCTGCAACAACGTGTTCGCGAAGGCGGCGGCCGACCTCGGCCAGGACAAGCTGAAGACGATGGCGGACAAGTTCGGCTTCAGTACCGAGAAGCTGGATGTGCCGGTGCGAGCCGCCGAGAGCGTGTTCCCCTCCGGCATGGACAAGGCGCAGACGGCGCTGTCCGGCATCGGCCAGTTCGAGGTGACCGCGACCCCGATGCAGATGGCCATGGTCTCCTCGGCCCTGGCCAACGGCGGCGAGCTGGCATCACCGCACATGGTCTCGAAGGTGACTGACGCCGACGGGACCACGCTGGAGGACTTCGTGGACGGTGACACCGAGCAGGTCGTGTCGGAGTCGACCGCCGAACAGATCCGCAGCGCGATGGTCACCGTCGTCGAGAAGGGCACCGGCGCCAACGCGCAGATCGACGGGGCCGAGGTGGGCGGTAAGACGGGCACCGCACAGAACGGCGTGGACAACAGCAACACCCGTACGCCTGGTTCACCTCGTACGCGAAGGACAAGGCGACCGGCAAGGGCGTCGCGGTCGCCGTCGTCGTGGAGGACTCCGGCGCGGCCCGCTCCGAGATCAGCGGCAACGGCCTGGCTGCTCCGATCGCACAGAAGATGATGAAGGCGGCGCTCAACGGGTGAGGCGGCGGCCGGGGAATCGCCGGCATCCCCGCCTGTATAGACACTCCGAATGAGTCATCTATACGGGAGGTTCCATGTCCAAGCTTCTGCTCGAGGTCGACGACGACGCTCTCGCCCAGGCCGCCGAGCTCCTTGGGACCAGCACCAAGAAGGACACGGTCAACACCGCCCTCAAGGAAGTGATCGCTCGCCGCAGTCGCGCCATAGCTCTGGCCGAACTGCGCGAGATGGGCGCGCTGGGCGAGTTCGACATGCTGCTCGACAAGAGAAACTACCGGCCGTGACCACTGTCGCCTACCTGGCGGACACCTCCGCCGTGGCCCGGCTGTTGATCAGCGACAAGTTCGACGAACGACGGGGTCCCGCCCTCAACAGCGGGCTGATCGCCCTGTGCGACCTGACGGAGCTGGAGATCCTCCACTCGGCCCGATCCGGCGCGGACCGTCTGGCCAAACAGGAACGGTTGCACCACCTGTTCAACTGGGTCCCCGCCCCGACGGCGTATTCCGCAGGGCCCGAAAGGTCCAGGAGATCCTGACCGAACACGGACAGCACCGCTCGGCGGGGCCGGTCGACCTCGTGGTCGCCGCTGTGGCCGAGCTGTCGGATCTCACCCTCCTCCACTACGACGCCGACTTCGAGGCCGTCTCCGGCCGCACCGGTCTGCGGACCCAGTGGCTGGCCGAACCCGGCAGCGCGTGAGGATTCCGCCTCGGGCGTTGGGTCCGTTTTCTCTGTGACAGGGTTCACGGCTGCGGCCGTTTGCGCCTTGCTGGTTATGCACCCGTGTCGAAGCGCTTCCGGGTGCGCTGGTACGCCCTGCGCCCGCCCGCCCCTCGCGGGCCCGGCTGTGAGCGTGCCCAGCCGGAAAGCGTACGGAATCGAGTGCGGAGTGAGGTACCCGTGGGCACAGTCGTCGACGATGCCGCTGTCACCGAGTTCCACGCGTTCTTCGAAGCGCACTACGCCGAACTCGCCCGCCTGGCACACCTGTTGACCGGTGAGGCCGATGCCGCGGACGATCTGGCCGCCGATGCGCTGATGGCCCTGTGGCACCGCTGGGACCGGGTCAGGGGCGCCGACCACCCGGTCGCGTACGCACGCGGGGTCGTCGCCAATATGGCCCGTTCACGCATCCGCAGTGCCGTGCGCGAGCGTCGCAGGATCGCGCTGTTCTGGTCGCCACGCGGTGACGGCGACGCGGTCGACGATCCCGATGTGCCGGTCGTCGTGGACGTCCAGGAGGCGCTGCGCAGGCTGCCGTTCCGCAAGCGGGCGTGCGTGGTGCTGCGGCACGCCTTCGATCTGTCCGAACGGGACACCTCGCTGGTGCTCGGGATTTCGATCGGTACGGTGAAGAGTCAGACCTCGCGCGGAGTGGCGGAACTGCAACGGCTGCTCGGCCCGGAGACCGTGAGCGCGCAGGCGCAGGTGGCAGTCGCGGGACAGCGCAGCGGAGAAGGGCAGTGATGGACGACGAGCTGCGCCAGCGGCTGCGCGACGCCGCCGAGGCCCACCGCCCGACCGGGCCCGGATGCTGGCCCGGATCGAACGCGGGATGGCACCGGAGCCGGCGCCGCGTGCCCCGATGTACCGAGGCCGTCGGCGCCCTGGCTGCGGGTGGCGGGCGCGACGGCCGCGGTGTGCGGAGTGCTGGCGGTCGGGGCGGTCGCTGTCACTTCGGCGGGGCGGGGCGGGGTGAGGACCGCCGCCCCGCGGCCTCGACGGCGCCGGCCTCGCCGCCCGCTGTCCGGGGCGGCGCGCTGCCCGCCGAGGACGGGCCGTTGTGGACGGACGGTTCGGTGGACGCCCACAGCAACGCCTACTGGGCGCAGAGCAATGTGACGTTCAAGGCCCGGCAGCCGCTCGCCGCGCTCACCGTCGAGCTGCGGATCGCGCTCACCGGCGAGGTAGTCACCACCGGATCGTGGCGCTCCCTGCCGGAGGAGGACTTCGTCGCATCGGCTCAGGAGGAGGGCGGCTTCCTCGTCTACCGGTGGTCGATGAAGCCGGGGCGTACCGCCCCGCGGGCACGTACACCTTCGCGGGCCAGTACAACCATGCGCAGGGCGACCGGGACGCCGGGGACGACGACTACTCGGTGCGCGCGCGTACGGGCGGCCAACAGGCGGAGGCGGGCGGCGACTTCTCCGTCGGGCGCTGATTTCTCCGTTTTCTCCGTCGGGCGCTGATCCCGGATCCTGGGAAGAAAAGACAAGCGGAATCCGGCAACCTTGCGTGTGGTGGTGGCGACCCAGTAGCGCAACACTCCCCGCTCCCCACCCCAAGGAACGGAACACCGCAGATGAGGGAACGAGCCGCACTACCGAACGCCCACCGGCGCCGCTCCGGCCGCCGCCGCTGCCGCCGCGCTGACCGCGGCGCTGGCACTGACCGGCGGCGCTCTCGCCACCAACGTGATGCTCCAGCCGGCCGGGGCGGCCACCACGGCCGCCACCACAGCGCCCCGGCTGCCGCGCGGGCAGCGGCGGTGGCCGACTGGCCGAGTCACACCGGCACCCAGGCCGTCACGGAGACCATCGAGGTCTCCGGGTCGTACGACGGCGAGCTGAAGCGTTTCTACGGAAGTGGTGATCTCGGCGACGGAGGCCAGGGCGAGGGCCAGGACCCGGTCTTCAAGCTGAAGGACGGGGCGACGCTGAAGAACGTCATCCTGGGCACCCCGGCCGCCGACGGCGTTCACTGCTCCGGCAGTTGCACGATCCAGAACGTCTGGTGGGAGGATGTCGGCGAGGACGCCGCATCCTTCAAGGGCACATCGAGCAGCTCCACGTACACGGTCACCGGCGGCGGCGCCCGGGAGGCGTCCGACAAGGTCTTCCAGTTCAACGGCGCGGGCAGCCTGACCGTCACGAAGTTCCAGGTCTCCGACTTCGGCAAGCTGGTCCGCTCCTGCGGCAACTGCTCCACGCAGCACAAGCGCAGCATCACCGTCGACGACGTCGACGTGACGGCGCCCGGCAAGTCCCTGGTCGGCATCAACACCAACTACGGGGACACCGCCACCCTGCGCTCGGTGCGGATCCACGGCGACAGCAGCAAGAAGATCGAGCCGTGCGTCCGCTACACGGGCAACGACAACGGTGACGAGCCGGACGAGACGGGCAGCGGCCCCGACGGTACGTACTGCCGCTACTCCGCCTCGGATATCAGCTACGACCAGGACGAGGGCCGCTCAGGCGCCCCTCCCGGGCGCCTGAGCCACAGCTCGGCATCTCCGTTACCGCGACCGCGTGCCGGGAGCCCGGCGTCGCGCGGCGTCCGGGCGCGCTGTACGCGGATTTTTGCCGGACCGTGGCGCCCTGGCGGTCAACGGGGCCTGCCGCGTCCGGGCTGCGGCGAGCCACCCCACTGCCCGTGGGTACGCCGACTGCGACGGCCGTCTGCCGCAACGGTTGCCCTGGGCAGGCGCGATCGCCCGCGGGCACGCACCCGTGAGATGATTTTCGTCGTCGGCAGTGCGCCGACCATGGGAAGGGGCCATCGCATGGCCGCAGGATTTTCGGCGTGGCGAGTCAATCAGCAGTACGCGGTGAACGACCGCACGGCCCTGAACGGCAAGCAGTACCTCTGCCTGGTGGCGCACAAGTCCAACTCGGCAAACAACCCCAAGGGTGCCGTTAAGCTGTGGAAACGGTACGAAACCTGACAGATCCCCTTGTTTCGATTCACAATCGTTGGCTTACCACTTTTCTTCACAATGCCGTCCACCCCGAGGCCCCGGCCCAGGTCATCGCCTCGGCAGGATCGGACGTCGCGGGGCGGGGCGGGGCGGATCTGGGGCGGCCCGTCGGCAGGAGCGGCAGCAGCTCTGCCCTGTGCGCGCTTGCGGGAAGGCTGCTTGCATCGCCCAGAACGGTCCGTGGAAGCCGATGCCCAGACCGCGGGCCAGCACCTCGTCGGTCTTGTTCTCGACCCGTCCGACGTTGTCGGCCATCGCCGGCACCTGCGCCTTGTCGCTGACATCGGTGCGTACGAAGCGGCCACCGATCTCGTCCGCCGTGGCACGGCCGGTCTCCTCGTTCAGTTCTGCGACCAGCACCCTGGCCCCTCGGCGGCGAACCGCCGGGCTACCGCGGCGCCGATCCCGGCCCCGGCACCGGGGCCGGTCACTTCAGTGCGTTCCTCGCATCGTCCGGGTTCCTCTCCGCAGCCACGACCGTAGGCCTGGGCGTCGTCACTGTGCCGATGAGCCATGCGTCAAGCCAGTCGTATGCCGCGTCCTGCATGCAGGACGCGAACTCATGTCCGTGCTGCGGCCACACGGTGGTGACGAGTCGGCCGCCCGCGCCCTGCGACTCCCAGACCGCGCGCAGCTTCGCGTAAGCAGCGTCCACCCCTGCGGGTGAACAGCTCGTCCCTGCCGCCCGCGTGGAACATCGCGGGCTTCGGGGCCGCCAGGAGGCCACGTCCGGAATGTCGAGGTGACGCCGGAGGCGGGGTGGAGCATGTGGTAGGCGGACTGGCCGCGCAGGGTGTTATTGCCGGGGACCAGCATCTCCCTGAGGCCGGTCATCCAGCAGACGGCGACCGCGGCCCGGACGGTGTCGCAGAGTGCTGAGACCTGCCAGGCCCGGTAGCCGCCCATGGACAGGCCCACCGCCCCCACCCGGTTCTCGTCCACCTCCTCCAGGGAGGCGAGGAAGGCCGCCGCGCGGATGTCCTCGTGCGCCGCGAGGCCGGCCAGCGAGGAACCCACCTGGAAGAAGTTGGCGGCCAGAGCCTGCTGGTCCTCGTAACCGAGCGGCCCCGGTCCCCAGCCCAGGGCGTCCACGGCGAGCACCACGTACCCCGGGCGGCCAGTTCATCGCCCACGAACCGGCCGCCGTAGCAGGCATCGGACCATGCCTGTGCCAGGCCCAGGCGGTCGGGGCGGTTCCAGGGGCGTACGACTTTCTCCCTGCCGATGCGGAACTCCGACCCGTGGTCGTGCAGGAGCAGCACCCGGGAAGGGGCCCGTGCCGTGCGGCAGCAGCAGGGAGCCGCGCACCCGCCCGTAGCGGCTGAGGGCGAACTCCACGGTGCGCCGGGTGTACGGGCCGGCCTCCTGCTCCTCGACCGTCTCCGGGCAGAACGGGACGGGGCGCCGGTCGTGGGGCTGCAGCAGCGCGTCCTCGGCCACTGCGCGCGCCGCTTCCCGCCAGGCCGGGAAGGCCTGGGACCGGTTGTGCTCCCAGGCGAGCGGGAAGGTGAGTTCGGCCTTCAGCTGCTCGTAGAACGCGGGCAGGACACGCCGGTCGATCCCGTCCGTCACCGGTGCCCGGCTGTACTGCCGTACGGCCGCCAGTCGCCGAGATAATCGGCCGGGGTGTGCGAGCGGGCCTCGTCCGCGCTCAGCTGGGGGCGGTTTCCGGGGACGGCGATCCGCGCACCGGGACCCGTGTTGAGGTATTCGGCGAAGCGCTGGTCCTGCCAGGGAAGCCCGATGACATGGTGCCGTAGGGCGTGACGGCGTCGATTCCCGCGCCGAGGTGGGTGCCTCGGACAGTGAGCATCGGCCGGGCGGTGGTGTCCGAAGAGGGCACCCAGGGCGGGCCAGCTTGTAGTACGCGTCGGGGGCCTCGCTGGTGACGCGGGAGCGCAGGACGAGGTAGCCGTGCCGGTTGGCCACGGCCGTGCTGGGGCGAAGACGAAGCCGTACGGGGCCGGGGCAGGTCGGCGCGGGTCAGGGTGCGGAAGTGGCAGCGGTCCCAGACGGCGGTGGCGCGGCCGAAGACGAAGTCGACGTCGCCCTCCAGGTAGCAGTCGCTGAAGTACTGGCGGGCGAAGGCCGTCAGGAGAGGGTGTCGGCGTAGAGGGTGTCCTGGTGGCCGAGGAAGCGGCAGTGGTGGAATGCGGAGCGGTCACCCTGGACCTTGATGGCGACCGCCTGGGTGCCGGTGTACTCGGGGTGGTCGGCGCGCAGCCAGTCGTTGGCGAACGTCACATCGCGTGCGGTGAAGCCTGCGGCCTGGACGGTGACGGTGGCCGATCCGCTGGTGCCGTAACTGCCGGAGCCGTCGGGCTTGGGAGTGCCGGCCGCGTTGTTGTGGACGATGACGGTGCCGTGCGGGTCACCGCCGGCACCGATCAGGGTGAGTCCTGCCGACGCGGCGGTGACGAACACGGTTCCGCGGTAGACGCCGGGGCGAGCACCAGGGTGTGGCCGGTGCCGGAGGCCGCGTCCACTGCGGACTGGATGTCGGTGTGGTCGCCCGGCCGCGCCGGTCGACGTAAAGGGTCCGGGGATCGAGCCGCCGGGCGGGTGAACCGTAGCGGCCGAAGGGGCGTCGCGGTGCGGTGCCCGCGTGTGCGGTGGGGCCCCGGCCGCGAGGCTGCGCCGCCGGCGGCAAGCAGGGTCAGGGCGCTGCGGCGGCTGGGGCGTTGGGGTTGCACAGGCATGGCGGTGCTCCTTCGCAGGGGCGAGTGGGCCGGAGCGGCGCGTCTCCTGGGTGGCGGAGAGCGTGCGGTGCCGCTCCGGCCGGTTCAAAGGTGCTGTCCCGTCAGCGGCCCACGGCCTTGCCGGCTCCTGCCTTGCGGTCCACGAGCCGGGGTACGGAGCGCGGGTTGTCCACGTTCGTACGCAGGGTGGGCGTCCAGCCGGCGCCCTCGGTGAGCTGTTCCTCGGGCACTGCCGCGTTGTGGACGGCGATCAGGTCGGTCCGGTGGCCGTTGACGTGGTTGTCCCCGGCGGTGACCGGGGCCTCGGACCACTTCTTCAGGATCGTCGCCCTGTCGAACGCGCGCGGGACGGTGAAGGCGTTGTGTTCGGCGACCAGTTGGGATTCGGCGCCGATGCCGTACGAGTAGCCGTAAGCACTGCCGTCGGTGGCGACGAAGTGGTTGTTGTACGAGTCGACCTTGCCGAAGCGGACCCGGGCGCGCGCTCCTTCACGTCCTTGAAGAGGTTGTGGTGCAGGGTGACACGCAGCTTGCCGCGGTCGGACGCCCCGGCGCCGTCGCTGTTGCCGATGAGCATGGTCTTGTCGTGGTCCTTGAGTACGTTCCACGAGACGGTGACGAGGTCGGCGCCGCGCACGATGTCGAAGAGGCCGTCGTGCTGCTGGAAGACCTGTCCGAAGTAGCTGGGCTGGCCGGCGTCAGGCCGGTCGCCGTCACTGAAGGTGTTGTGGTCGACCCAGACGTGGCTGGATCCGTGGACGACGAGGTTGTCGTACTCGGAGTTCCAGGCGCCGTTCTCCCGTCGGTGGGGTCCCACTGCGGGAAGCAGTCGTAGGTGTCCTCGAAGGTGAGGTTGCGGATGATGACGTTGGAGACGTCCCTGACCTGGAGGCCGGCGCCGATGACGGTGGCGTCCTTGCCGACGCCTATGAGCGTGGTGTTGGACGGGACCTCGACGTTGACCGCGGCCTTCTGCAGTTCGGCGGAGGCGACCCGGGCGTCCTCCAGCGGGCCGGAGGGACCTCCTCGCTGCCCCAGGTCGCCGGGTCGTAGGCGGCGAGGTACTTCTCCAGTGTGTAGCCGTCGCGCTGGTAGTCCTCGCAGCCGATCGGGGTGCCGTTGACGTCGGCGTTGCCGTGGACGGTGCCGGAGATCCTGATGATCTTCGGTGCGTCGCCGGCGTCCTCGAAGGCGGCGATGAGCTCGGCGCGGTTGGTGACGGTGTAGATGTGGTCCGCGGTGGCCTTCGAGCCGCCGGTGGTGGAGCCCTCGGCGGCGGCCCAGCCGTCGCCTGCCGGGAGTACGGCGCGCTCGGCCCCTTGTTGTGGTGGTGATGCGGCGCCGCCTGGGCGGATGCGCCCACGGCGAGGACGAGCGAGGCGCAGCCCATCACCACAGCAATGGCGCGGGCATGACACATGCGTGCGGACATGGCGAATCCTTGACTGTCGTACCGGAGGGAGGGGCAGAGGAGCAAGCAGGAGGGGAGCGGCGTGGAGTGTCAGCCCTGCGGCCAGGTGATCCACTGATCGGGGACCGGGGTGTCGAGGCGGCGGACGTCGCGCGCGGCGAGCACCTTCCGGTCGCACAGTGCGCGGGCGGTCATCCGGGCCACCTCTATGGCGCCCGGCGGCCGGAAGTGGGTGTTGTCCCGCAGACCGGCCGGGTAGTTCGGGGATTCCCGGGCTCCAGCCAGTTGAAGTACGCCTCGGTGCCGTCCGGGCCCAGCTCCTGCCAGCGGGCCAGTGTGAGCGCCTGGAGGTCCAGCAGCGGTATGCGTTCCTCGGCGGCGAGGGCGCGCATCGCCGCGGGTATTCGCCGTGGGTGGGCTGCGCGGTGCCGTCCGGTGCGAACCGGCGCCGCTCCACCGAGGTCATCAGGACCGGGTCCGCCCGGCGGGCCTGGCGCCCTTCACGTACTGGCGCAGATACTCCTGGTACGTGGTGTACGGGTCGGTACCGCGGGCCGGGTCCTCGGTCTTCTCGTCGTTGTGCCCGAACTGGATGAGGAGGAGATCGCCGCCGCGGACGTCTTCCAAGAGCGCGGTCAGGCGTCCCTCGTCGATGAAGCTCTTCGAACTGCGGCCGTTCACCGCGTGGTTGGCGACGGCCAGGCCGCGGCCGAGGAAGAAGGGAGAGCCATGCCCCAGCCGGTCTCGGGTGCGGCGTCGGCGTACTTCGGGGCGGCCGTGGAATCGCCCGCGATATGGAGCTTGCGCGGCCGTGGTCTGCCTCCGCCACCGTGCGCGACGGCGGGTGTGGCGGTGAGGGCGAGGGGCAGCGCGAGGAGTGCGGCTGCCGTCTGTCTGCGGGTGAGTGACACGTTGGGACTGCCTCTCGTAGGACGTACACGAGGAGAAGGAGAGGACCGGCGGCGGGCGCGACCCGGACCGCCGCCGGTCCCCGGTCACCGGGGTGTCGGCCGTGGTGAGACGGTCGGGTCAGCTGTTGCCCAGCTCGTTCCATTCCTTCTGGGCGGTGTTCAGCTCATCGGCCATCTTGTCCAGGAACTCCTGGGCCGAGACTTTGCCGAGCAGCAGCTTCTGGAACTCCGGCTCGTTGTCGGCCTTGCTGATGTTGTTCCAGTCGGGCAGGTAGTACGGCAGGTCCACGATCTTGGTGGAGCCGTCGGTGAGGGCCTTCGCGGCGAGCGCGGTCGGCTCGGTCTTGGTGATCCAGGGTCCTTGGCGGCCTCGGTGTTGGCCGGGATTGCGCCCGCGGACTCGTTCCACTTGCTGTTCGCCTCGTGCGAGGCCGCGAACTCGATGAACTTCCAGGCAGCCGTCTTGTTGTCGCTCGCCCTGAACAGGCCCAGTCCGTCAACCGGGTTGGAGACCTGGACGCGGGTGCCGCCCTCACTGATCGGGGCGGGGATACCGGCGAACTTCTCCTCGCCCAGCGCCTTCGCGTGGTCCTGGTAGGAGCCGAGGTTGTGGCTGAGCATGCCGATGGTGCCGGTGTCCCACTGGGCGACCATCTTGGTGAAGTCGTTGTTGACGTCGGCGGCCGGCGTCGTCTTCTTGAAGAGAGCGGCGTACTTCTCCAGCGCGGCGACGTTCTCCGGGGCGTTGAGCGTCGTCTTGTCGCCCTTCCAGAACTCGGTGATTCCGGACTGGCCGTATATCGCGTCCAGGGACTGTGCGATGGAGCCCGCACCACCGCGGATGGTGTAGCCGAACTTGTTGTCCTTGGCGGCCGTGAGCTTGCCGGCTGCCTCGTAGAACTTGGGCCAGGTGGCCGGCGCGTCCAGGTTCGCCGCCTTGAACAGGTCGGTGCGGTACCAGAGCACACCGTTGTTCGCGGAGGTCGGCACGCTGTACAGGTCCTCGCCACGGCCTCCCGCGTCCTTGACGCTCTCGACCATGCTCTCGACGAGCCTGCCGTTCAGCGACGACTCCTTGATCCGGTCCGTGACCGGCTCAAGGGCTTCCTGCGACACCATGTTGGCGAGGTAGGCGGTTCCGACTCCGCCGACGTCGGGCAGACCGCCGCCCGCGATCGCCGTGTCGTACTTGGACTGGACGTCGGCGATCGGGATCGGGACGTACTTGACCTTGATGTCGGGGTTCTTCTTCTCGAAGTCCTTGATGATCTCGGTCCAGATGGCAGTGCGCGGCCCGCCGTTGTTGTCCCAGAAGGTGACCTCGCCCTTGCCGCTGCCCTCGTTGCCGGAGCCGCTGCCGTCGTCACCACAGGCGGTGGCCGTAAGGGCGAGGACCGCCGTGAGGGACACCGCTGCCGCGGCACGTCCTGATCGCCTCTTCGAGATGTTCATGGCCGGCTCTTCTCTCTCGGTGTATCGGTTGTGTCGGTGGTGCGGAATGCGGTGAAGCAGGCCGTTGGGGCGGGTCCCGTCCCGGCCGGTGCGGTGGCGAAGAGTCCGAGCAGTGCACCCACCCAGCGCCAGGGCGTCGCTGCGAAGACCTGCCCGGAGGCGGAAGCCGGCCCCGTCGCCGGTGTCCGCGTAGAAGCGGCAGCGGGCACCGGAGGTGACCTCGATACGGAGCCGGGCCCGCCCTGCCGGGGCCGGCCGGGGTGCTCGGCGTCCCGTTCGTGTTCGGCGACGGGCTCGGCGTACCGGTGCACGAGCCGCACCGCCCCGTCCTGGCCCGCCTCCAGACCGATCCAGGAGAAGGCGTTGCCCAGCACCGCGAGCCCTGCCTTGGCGCCCGGCTCGTCGCCGTTCAGCGCGACCTCGACCTCGGCGGTGAACACCTCGGCGGGCAGCCGCTGTACCAGGACGTTGGGCAGGACTCGCAGATCGTGTGCGTACGCGGTCCGTACGCAGGTCAGGCGCAGCCCGTCGGCGGCGTGCTCGACCGTCCAGCCGGGCCGGGGCCTGCCGCCCACTGCCACTGCCTGCCGTACCGGCCGCCGGGGAAGCTGTCGTCGCAGGCCGGTGCTTCCACGGGCTGTCCGGGGCGTCCGGCTTGGTGTGCACGAGGACGGGCTCGCCCTGGTCGCCGATGACGGGCCAGCTTCCCGCCCGGGCCGGAGGTGTCCCCGTCCGTCCAGCGCATCGGCTGCAGATGGACCACTCGTCCGTAGGCTCCCCGGTCCTGGAAGTGCATGAACCAGTCGGCGCCCTGCCGGGTGCGGACCCAGCCGCCCTGGTGCGGCCCGTTGACCTCGGTGCCGCCCTGGGCCAGGACCACCCGTTCCTCGTACGGGCCGAAGAAGTCACGCGAGCGGAAGGCGCCCTGCCATCCCGTCTCCACTCCCCGGCCGGGGCGAAGATCCAGAAGTAGCCGTCGTGCCGGTAGAGCTTGGGGCCTTCGAGGGTGAACCAGCCGGGGATCCGGTCGGCGTCGACGAGGGTCCTGCCCTCGTCCAGAAGCTCTCGGCCGTCGGGGCTCATCCGGTGGCCGGTGAGCCGGTTCTTGATGCCGGACCGGGACTTGGCCCAGGCGTGCACGAGATACGCCTCACCGGTCTCCTCGTCCCACAGCGGGCAGGCGTCGATCAGCCCCTTCCCGGCCTTGACCAGGTGCGGCGCGGTCCACGGGCCGCGGATGTCGGCTGCGTTGATCTGCTGCACACCCTGGTCGGGGTCGCCCCAGAAGATCCAGAACCGTCCGGCGTGGTGACGCAGGGAGGAGCCCACACCCGGAGTCCTGGCGCGGCACGGCGAAGTCGGCGACCGGTTCGATGCGCTCCAGCGCATGCCCGATGAGCGCCCAGTTGACCAGGTCGCGCGAGTGCAGCAGCGGAAGGCCCGGACCCGGCCGAAGCTGGACGCGGTGAGGTAGTAGTCATCGCCGACGCGGATGACGTCCGGGTCGGACCAGTCGGCGTTGAGTACGGGGTTGCGGTAGGTGCCGTCGCCCAGGTCGGCGGTCCAGGGCCTGCTCACGCGGTCACCACCTTGCGGACGTAGGCGGCTGCCGTGTCCCGGTCGAGCGTGCCGTCGGCGACGACGGTGACGACACGGCGTACGACGGTGTCGCCGGCGGCGACGGAAGTCGCCGGTCGGCGGCGAGCGAGAGCCGACGCCCGGGTACTCGGTGGTCCGTACGAACCACGGGTCGCGCCGGGTCTCCTCGGTGGCCCCGGCGAACACCAGGGTCCAGCCCCGGCCGGTGAGGGCCAGCCAGTCGGCGGCGCTGCCGTGCACGGCCTCCTCGCCGTCGAGGGTTGTACTGAACACGGCGGGTGCGGTCTTCTCCTTGGTGCGCGCCAGAAGAAGCCGCCGTATCCGGCGCCCGGGCGGCCGTTGGTGGCGGGCTGCCGATGGACAGGTCCGTGGTGCCCCGGTTGGTGAGCGAGAAGGAGAAGTCCAGGGCCCAGGCGGAGTCGGAGAGCCGGCTGACGGCGACGGTGCGGTGCTCACGCAGCAGCTCGCTGCCGTCGGCCTCCCAGCTGAGCTCCTCGACGAATCCGTCCGGGTCGCGGAGCTTCCAGCCGAGGTGGCGCTGCACCCCGTGGTTGTCGAGCGCGGTCGGGCCCTGGTCGCGTACGAAGGTGCGCCCGCCCCAGAAGTTGTGTCCGGCCACGTCGGGTACGGCGACGGAGGCGCCCAGGTGGTGGATGTGGTCGGCCGGGCGTTCCTCGGTGACGTGGGTACCCGCGAGGGTGGTGACGGGGTGGAGGTAGGGGCGGCTGTCCGTGCCCGGCCGGTAGCTGTAGCGGCCTACCGGGCGTCCGGCGCAGCTGAGGAGTGCGGTGGTCACGGTGTGCTCACCTCGCTGGATCGCGCCCAGGGGCGCCTAGTTCGGAGAAGAGGGTGAGGGTGTCGGCGCCCGCGGCGACGAGTGCGTCGACGCCGTGCACCACGCGCCGCACCCCGTTGCCGGTGGTCGCGGGCTCGGTGTGCCAGGCGTCCGGGGCAGCGCGGTGGGCTCGGGCGCGGTGCGGACCGCCTCGACGACGCGCATGAACGCGCCGGTGCGGTGCGGCGGCACGAGGAGGGCGATCCCGTGCGCCAGGTGGTCGACGAGGTTCTCCAGGAGGTCAGTCCGCCCGTGCACCGACTCCTCGGGGCCGTGTCCGGCACGCTGGACGAGGACGCGGTCCTGCTTGTACCAGAAGGTGATCCGGCCGCGGTCGCCGTGGACGATCACATAGGGCTCCGCGGCCTGCTCGGCACAGAGGGTGACGGCAGCGGTGACGGGCAGTCGGTCCGTGGTGGTGACGCGGACGCAGCTGGTGTCGTCGGCCTCGATGTCGTGGGCGCGGAACAGCTCGGTCTCGATGCGGGCCACGTCCTGGGCCGTTGTGCTGTCGGCGAGTTCGAGTGCGGTGGCCAGGGCGTGGGCGAGGGGTTGGTGAGGACTCCGTCCACGACGTCGACCGCGTCGAGCCTGCGCCGCCCGGCCCAGGGCGCCCGCCGGAAGTAGGCGTCGTCGCGGACCCAGGCTCCCGCGGCGCCGATGCCCCGTACCGTGCCGATCGCTCCGCTCCGCATGAGTTCCCGTATCGCGGGCACGGCGTGCGAACCGTAGGACTGGAAGCCGATCTGGCAGGCGATGCCCGCCTCCCGTACCCCGTCGGCCATCCGGGCGTAGTCGGTCCAGCTCGCGGCGGGCGGCTTCTCCAGGAGGAGATGTACACCGCGGGCCGCCGCGGTCAGGGCCAGTTCGGTGTGGGTCGGGATGGGGTGCAGATGACGGCGGCGCGGGCTCCGGTGGAGTCCAGGAGCGCACCGAAGTCGGCTGCCTGTTCGGGCATCTCACCGGCGAAGGCGTCGAGTTCGCCTCCGGTCAGCGGGTTCAGCTCGCAGATCCCGGCGAGGCGGACCAGCCCCTGGTCCTGGAGCCGGCGGATGTTGGCGAGATGCCAGCGGCCGTGGCCCCGGCGCCCGCGAGGACGAGAGGACGGGTGTGGTGGTGGCCGGCCGCGCGTCGTTTATACCTGGTCGCACGTCACTCATCCCTTCACGGCGCCGGCGCTGAAGCCGGTGACCAGCCACTTCTGGATGAAGGCGAAGACGATCACCACGGGCACCGCGGCGATGACACCGCCCGCGGCCAGGGCGCCCAGGTCGACGCTGTCGGCGCCGATCAGGGTGTTCAGGCCGACCGGGATCGTCTGCTTGTCCTGCTCGCTGAGGAACATCAGGGCGAACAGGAAGTGGTTCCAGCTGTGCACGAAGGCGAAGGAGCCGACGGCGATCAGCCCGGGCGCAGCAGCGGCAGCACGACCGCGCAGAAGGCCCGGAAGCGCGAGCAGCCGTCCACCCAGGCGGCCTCCTCCAGGGAGACGGGCACGTTCTTGATGAAACCGCTGATCAGGATGATCGACAGGGGCAGCTGGAAGACGGTCTCCGCGATGACGACGCTCGCCAGTGAGTTGATCATCTGGAGGTTCTTGAAGATCTCGAAGAGCGGTACGAGCATCAGCGCGCCCGGGATGAACTGCGAGCAGAGCAGCGCCAGCATGAAGGCGCCCTTGATCTTGAAGTTGAACCGGGCCAGGGCATAGCCGCCGGCCAGCGCGACCAGCGTCGTGGCGACCAGTGTGCAGACGCCGACGATCATGCTGTTCTGGAAGAAGAGGGCGAAGCTCCGCTCGTTCCAGACCTGGAGAAGTGCTCCCCGGTCATCGGCCAGGGCACCAGCGAGGTGGAGCCCGCGGGCCGTACGGCGAACAGGAACATCCAGTAGAACGGGATGAGCGTGAAGACCAGGTAGAGGCCGAGCGGCAGATAGATCTGCCAGCGCGGTACGTCGTCGAAGGCTCGCTCGCGCTTGGCGCGGCGGTGCGAGGCGGGCGGCGGGCGCTGTGCCGCACGGACGGTCCCCGGCGTGGGCGCTGTTCTTCTCTGCGAGTGCGGCAGTCACTTGTTGTCGCCTCCGAACTTGCTCAGGCGCAGATAGACGATCGAGCAGAAGAGGAGGATCACGAAGGCGACGGTGGTGAGCGCGGAGGCGTAACCGAAGTCGTGGCCCTCGATGCCGGTATTGGCCACGTAGAGCGGCAGGGTGGTGGTCTCGCCGGCCGGTCCGCCGCCGGTCAGGGTGTACAGCAGGTCGACGTTGTTGAACTCCCAGACCCCGCGCAGCAGGGTGGCCAGAATGATCGCGTCCCTGAGGTGCGGCAGGGTGATGTGGAAGAACTGGCGCAGCCGGCCGGCGCCGTCGACCGATGCCGCCTCGTACAGCTCCTTGGGTACGGACTGCAGGTCGGCGAGGATGAGGATGGCGAAGAAGGGGACCCCGCGCCAGAGTTCGGCGACGGTGGCGGCCCAGAAGACGGTCCCGGTGTCGGAGAGCACCGAGGTGCCGTACTCACCGATTCCGGCGTCCGCGAGGTAGCGGCTGAAGCCGGTCGACGAGTTGTAGAGCAGGATCCAGATGGTGCTGGTCAGTACCCCGGAGACGGCCCAGGGCGAGAAGACCATGGCGCGGGATATGCCGCGGCCGATGAAGGTCTGGTTGACGATCAGGGCGAGTGCGAGGCCGAGCGCCAGCTGGAGTGTGACCTGGGTGAGGACCCATTGGGCGCTGAAGCCGAGCGTGGGCCAGAACTGCTCGTCCTCGGTGAAGATCCGGGTGAAGTTGTCGAGCCCGGCGAAGCCGTTCCGCCACGGCTTGGTGACGTTGTAGTTCTGCAGGCTGTAGTAGAAGACGCTGATCACCGGGTAGGCGATGAAGCCCAGCATCAGCAGCCCGGCGGGGGCGATCAGCAGGTACGGCAGTCGGCGGGGTCGCCGAGCGGCGCCGGGACGCCTTGGGGGCGGTGTGGCCACGGCTGCGGATTGGGCCATGACGCGTCTCCGATCTCTGGGAAGTGCTGGGTGTGCTGGGCGTGCTGGGCGTGCTGGGCGTGCTGGGCTTTCGATGCCTTGCGCAAGCGCTTACCGCATGGTGTTCGGTATACCGAACTGGACGGTGCGCAGGAATTCTGTTCGTCCGCCTCAGCCCGCGTACGGGTCGGGCACTTCTCCCTGCCGGGCCAGGAACGCGAAGTCGCATCCGGTGTCGGCCTGGGTGATCTGGTCCTGGTAGAGCGCCCGTAACCGCGCCCGTACCTGGCGGGCGGCGCCGTCCAGGCGGCCCTGCGGCGCTCCAGCTCCTCGTCGGACACGCCGAGGCGGAGCAGCCGCGCCCCGACGTCCAGCGTGATGAGGTCACCGGTGTGGACGAGCGCGAGCGGTCCGCCCACGTACGACTCGGGCGCGATGTGCAGCACACACGCGCCGTAACTGGTGCCGCTCATCCGGGCGTCGGAGATCCGCACCATGTCCCGTACACCCTGCTTCAGCAGGTAGTCGAGGATCGGCAGCATCCCGTACTCGGGCATGCCGGGGCCGCCCTGGGTCCGGCGTTGCGGAGCACCAGCACATGGTCCTTCGTCAGCGCCAGGGCCGGGTCGTTGATGGTGCTCTGCATCTGCCTGTAGTCGTCGAAGACGACCGCTGGGCCGGTGTGGCGGAGCAGCTGCGGTTCGGCGGCGATGTGCTTGATGACCGCACCGTCCGGACAGAGGTTGCCGCGCAGTACCGCGACCCCGCCCTCCTCGGCGAGCGGGTTGTCCCGCTCCCTGATGACATCGGTGTTGTGCACGAGCGCCCCGTCGAGCTGCTCGCGCAGGGTGGTGTGTGCGACGGTGGGACGGTCCAGGTGGAGTACGTCGGTGAGCTGCGCCAGGAATCCGGGCAGCCCGCCGGCGAAGTGGAAGTCCTCCATGAGGTACTTCCGCCGGGGCGGAGGTTGGCCAGCACCGGGACGGTGCGGGCGATGCGGTCGAAGTCGTCCAGGGTGAGCTTCACCCCGGAGCGGCCGGCCATCGCGATGAGGTGGATGACGGCGTTGGTGGAGCCGCCGAGCGCGAGGACGGTGGCGACGGCGTCGTCGTATGCCTCCGCGGTGAGAATCTTCGACAGCTTCAGCTGCTGCCACACCAGTTCGACGATCCGTATCCCCGACTGTGCGGCCATCCGGTCGTGCCCCGAGTCGACAGCGGGGATGGACGAGGCGCCCGGCATCGTGACACCCAGCGCTTCGGCCGCGGCCGTCAGGGTCGACGCGGTGCCCATCGTCATGCAGTGACCAGGAGAGCGGGCGAGCCCGTTCTCCAGCTCAGCCATCTCGCAGTCACCGATGAGACCGGCCCGCTTGTCGTCCCAGTACTTCCACATGTCCGTGCCTGAGCCGAGGACCTCGTTGCGCCAGTGGCCCGGCAGCATCGGCCCCGCGGGCACGAAGACGGCCGGCAGGTCGACGGAGGCCGCGCCCATCAGCAGGGCGGGCGTCGACTTGTCGCAGCCACCCAGCAGCACGGCGCCGTCGACGGGGTAGGAGCGCAGCAGCTCCTCCGTCTCCATGGCCAGCATGTTGCGGTAGAGCATCGGGGTCGGCTTCTGGAAGGTCTCCGAGAGGGTGGAGACCGGGAACTCCAGCGGGAATCCGCCCGCTTGCCAGACGCCCCGCTTGACCGCCTGTGCACGGTCGCGCAGATGCACGTGGCAGGGGTTGATGTCGGACCAGGTGTTGAGGATCGCGATGACCGGCTTGCCCAGGTGCTCCTCGGGGAGGTAGCCGAGCTGGCGGGTACGGGCGCGGTGGCTGAACGAGCGCAGCCCGTCCGTCCCGTACCACTGATGGCTGCGCAGCTCCTGGGAGTGATGCGGCCGTCCGCACTGCTCATATGGACCACCCTGCGACCTGGTCGGCCACCTCGGCGCGCCGGGACTCGGGCAGCACCCGGCTCGGCGGGCGGACATCGCGGCTGCAGAGCCCGAGCGAAGCCAGGGCCTCCTTGATGACGGTCACGTTGTTGGCGGACTGCCCGTCGGCGCGCAGCTCCTCGAAGCGGCGGATCTGCTCCCAGACCTTCATCGCCGCGGCGTAGTCGCCGGCCCGCAGTGCCTCCAGCATGGCCAGCGAGACCCCGGGGCGACGTTGACGAGCCCCGAGGTGAATCCGGTGGCGCCGGAGGCGAAGTAGGAGGGTGCGTACAGCTCGGCGAGCCCGGCGACCCAGACGAACCGGTCCAGGCCCGCGTCCCGGGCGAAGGCACCGAACCGGGCCGCGTCCTGGACCGCGTACTTCGCCCCGATGACGTTGGGGCAGCTGTCGGCGAGCTCTGCCAGCCGGTCGCCGGCGAGCAGCGAGTTGCGGATGTAGGGGACGACGCCCAGGTCCGGGACAGCTTCCGCGATGGCCCGGTGGTAGTCGATCCAGCCGTCCTGCGAGACATAGGGTGTACGGGCTGGTGCACCATGACCATCTCGGCGCCGGCGTCCCTGGCGTGCCGCGCCGCGGCCACCGCCGTCGGTACGTCGTGGCCGACGCCCACCAGGACGGTGGCCCGGCCGCCGGTCTCGTCGATGGTCAGCTCGGTGACCGTGCGCCGCTCGTCGGGGTGAGTGCGTAGAACTCCCCGGTGTTGCCGTTCGGGGTGACGATACGGATGCCACCGTCGAGCAGCCGCCGCAGCAGCGCGCGATGCGCGGTGACGTCAATGGTCCCGTCCTCGGCGAACGGGGTCACCGGGATCGCCACGACGTCTGCGAGAGCCGCCTTGAGCGGGGAGAAGTCCATGCGGACCGGCCTTTCTTCGATGTGCTGGTGGTTCAGCTCCAGCAGGTGGTTCACGCCGCGTCACCCCGTCTTCGTCGTCGGGGAATGCGCGGCGCACGAATGACGCGATGTGGGCGTGCAGTGCACCGGCGGCGGCAGTCGCGTCGTCGGCGAGCGCGAGCCGCAGGATCTCCCGGTGCTCGGCCGCCTCCCGGTCCCAGGACGGGATGGTCGCCCACGCCACGGTCGACACGAGCGCGGCCTGGTCACGGATCTCGTCGAGCATCCGCGAGAGCAGCGGGTTGCCGCAGGGCAGGTACAGCGCCCGGTGGAAGTCCCGGTTGGCCAGCGACCGCTCGGCCTTGTCGGCCGCCGAGTCGGCCCGTTCCAGGGCCTCCTGGGCCTCGTCGAGGGAGGCTTTGCGGTTCATGGAGCGGCGCAGCGCCTCCGGCTCCAGGAGCAGACGTACGTCGTACACCTCCCGGGCCATGGTCGCGTCGACCAGGCGCACGGTGGCGCCCTTGTACTGGCTCATGACCACGAGTCCGGTGCCGGCGAGTGTCTTCAGCGCCTCACGCACGGGAGTCTTCGACACCCCGAACTGTGCGGCCAGTTCGGTCTCGACCAGCGCCTGTCCCGGTCTCAGCTGTGCTGTGAGGATCGCGTGCTTGATCGCCTCCAGCACGTACTGCGTCCGGGACGGAATGGGGCAGGCGCAAAGGTCATGGGCGCAGGGCTCTCGCATCTCGCGTATCGAGTCTCATATATGAAGTACGAAGTACGACGCGATGAAGCTAGAGCGGCTCTGAATGTTTCGTCAACGCTTCTGACAAAGATGTTTCGACGCCCGACCGGGGCATCTGCCCGATGCCGGCACCCGTCCTTAGCCGCCAGCATGACGTCCAAGGTTCCGGTCCGGACCGGAACCTCCAGGTCACAGCGGTGCGAGTGAGAGCGGGTGCAGTGGGCGATGGCTGGTTCGGCGGTGGTGAAGGTGGTGCGCGACCGCACCGCACGGCTCTGTCTGACCGGTGTGGTCGTCTCCGGATTCGGTACGTCCGCCATGTGGCTCACCGCCGGAATCCAGGTCAAGTCCCTGACGGGGTCGGACAGTCTCGCGGCTCTGACCGTATTCGCGATGTGGGCGCCGGTACTGGCCGGCCCGCGCTGGGCGCGCTCGCCGACCGGGTGCCCCGCAAACCCCTGCTGATCCGGGTGAATCTGACCATGGCAGTGCTGCTGACCTCGCTGCTCACGGTCGATTCGGCCGGGCGGGTCCCGGTGCTCTTCGCGGTCCTTGTCGTATACGGCGTGAGCGGCGTGCTGCTGAACGCGGCCGAGGCGGCGCTGGTCGCACAGAGCATCGACACGGAGCTGGTGGGCGACTTCAACGGGCTGCGGATGACCGCGAACGAGAGCATGAAGCTGCTCGCACCGCTGGCGGGCGCGGGACTGTTCGCACGCTTCGGCGCGGATACGGTGGTGGTGCTGGACGCGGCGACGTTCGCACTGGCCGCGCTGGTCTTCGCGCGTCTGCCTGTACGGGAGCGGCCCGTACGGATTTCGCGGCGCGGCACCCTGCTGGCCGGAGTGCGGCAGGTGAGGCGGTCGGCGACAATGCGGCCGCTGGTGTACGCGGGCGCGGCGACGATGCTGCTCGCCGGGGTGAACGGGGCCATGATCTACGCCGTGGTCGACGGCCTCGGCCGCTCCCGGCGTACACCGGGGTGCTGTATGCCGTTCAGGGCGCCGGTTCGGTGGCGGCCGGGCTGCTGGCGGGCCGCTGCTGCGGCGGATGCCCGAGCGGGTCTTCGCGGCGGCCGGGATCGCGCTGTTCGCGGTGGCCGTGGCCGCGCGGGCGCTGCCGTACGACATGACGGCGCTCGCGGCGAGCGGGCGATCGGTCTCGGACTGCCGTGTGTGCTGGTTGCCGCGATGACGGCGGTGCAGCGGGAGACGCCCGATGCGCTGCTCGGCCGTACGGCCGCGACCGCCAGCTCGCTGATGATGATGCCCAACGCGGTGGCCCTGGCGCTCGGTGCGGGGCCGTCGCGGTCGTCGGCATCCAGGTGCTGCTCCCGCTGGCCGGTGCGGCCGGGCTGTTCACCGCGGCGTGGCTGGGCACGGGCCGGCGGGGCGGCCGGCGGCGCCCCGCCGGCCCGCCCGTCACCGGCCGATGCGTGACAGCGCCCCGGCAACGGCTCGCAGATCCGGGCCGGACGCCAGCCCCGCGTGATACAGGCGCAGTTGGGTCGCACCGAGCGAGGCGGCGTGCTCGGCGTCGTGCTCCAGGGTGGCGGGACTGCCGCCCATCGCGCTGACCACGCCGAGATTGGCGGCCAGCACTCCGGCAAGTCCGGCGAACGGCCCGAGGACCGCCTCGCGTGCGGCGTCCGGGCCCGTGCAGGGCAGCACGACACCGTCGGCCACCGTCAGGATGTGCCGCGCGTCGACACCCGCGTTCGCACCGGAGCGGTAGGACGCCGGGTCGGCGTGCAGCAGGACCTGGAAGTCCGGTCCTGCCGCCGCCCGGACCGCGGCGACCGAGGCTTCCTGGAGCGTACGGGCGACCTCGCTCCGCCACTGGGCAGTGGCCGCGGCGAGCCCGGCGCCCAGCAGCTTCTCGACGCCGGACCAGCCCGATTCGGTTGAGCCGGGCCCGGCCCAGGCGGGTTCCAGCGCCCCGCGCACCACTGCCGCCAGCGCGTCCGGCTCCACGCCCTGTTTCCCGTAGCCGTCGCGGCATGTGGTGCAGAAGCAGAGCGACATCAGATACTGCGCGGCGTCCCCGAGGCCGACGCCCGTCGTCTTGTCGTGGGCGTGCAGATGCGCGAAGCCGTACCAGCCGCAGGACTCCAGCTCGGTGCCGCACGCCCGGGCCGTACGGCGGCCTCCGCCGCCAGGTCCACCAGATAGCTGTGCACGGCGGGCCGGGCGATGCACGGCGCCCATGGATAGCGGTCGCCGTAGGCGTTGACCACCGAGGTGTCCGGATGCTCGGCGCCCAGCCGGGAGTTGTGGGCGAGGACCACCCAGCTGTGCACCTGAAGGCCGGCCTTGCCCAGCGCCTCGGCCGCCTGACCGTACGGGTCCTCGCCCGCCACCCAGGACTGCTCGTACGGCCGCAGCCCACGCCCCGCCCACCGCTCCGGGTCCGGCGGGTAGAGCACCGCGGCGTGCTCGGCGGTGACGATCCTGCGGGCAGGATGGCGCGGGGTCAGGGCCCGGGTGGAGTGGTAGGCGGAGGCCAGCGTCACCTGCTGGACGCCGAGGTCCGCGATGCGGGCCGCCGCGTCCGGGTCCCCGACGACGTCCCACGGGTAGAGGAAGGCGGAGGTCTTCACTCCTGGCCTCCCGCCCCGTGCTCCGCCAGCAGTGCGCGGCCGCTCGCGATGATCCCGGCCAGGTCCTTGATGTGGGCCGCGGACGGCTCGGTGAGCGGGTGCGCACCTCACCGACGTCCAGGCCCTGGAGCCGCACTCCGGCCTTGACGAGCGAAACGGCGTAGCCACGGCCCCAGGAGCGCAGTTCGACCAGTGGCCGGTAGAAGTGATCGAGCAACGCGTTGACCAGGTCGTCGTCGCCCGCGTCCAGTGCCCGGTGGAAGGCAAGGGCGATGTCCGGCGCGAAGGCGAAGGCGGCGGAGGAGTACAGGGTGATGCCGATGCCTCGGTAGGCGAGCCCGGTGAGCTCGGCGGTGGGCAGCCCGTTGAAGTACAGGAAGCCGTTCCCCGGCAACTCGGTGCGCACGGTGCTGACGATGCGCTGCATCAGGTCGAGGTCGCCGTAGCCGTCCTTCAGCCCGATGATTCCGGGGGTCTGCGCGAGGGCGAGCACGGTCTGCGGCGTGAAGACCGCGTTGTCGCGCTGGTAGACGACCGTCTCCAGGCCGGTGGCCCCGGCGAGCGCCGCGTAATGGCTCAGCAGGCCTTCCTGGTCCGCGAATACGAGATACGGGGGCATGGCGAGGAGTCCGTCCGCGCCCGCCGCCTCGGCGAGCTTCGCGTACTGGATCGCGAGTGCGGTGCCGTATCCGGCGCCCGCGACGACGGGCACCTGTCCCGCGGTCTCCTCGACGGCGGCGGCGACGACGAGAGCGAACTCCTCGGGCGTCAGCGCATGGAACTCGCCCGTGCCGCAGCAGGCGAAGACCGCGGCCGCACCGGCGTCGATGCCGGTGCGCACGTGCGCGCGGAAGGCGTCGAGGTCGACGGTGCCGTCCGGCCCGTACGCGGTGACGGGGAAGAAGAGCGGCCCGGCGACATGGGTGAGTCGGGCGGCAAGGGGGCTGAGGTCACGGGCGCTCCCTGAGCAGATTCAGGCGTGCACAATTCTGATCGGTGTCCATATTTCTGAACGCCGCCACGCTAAGGCAGCCGCGCGGCGCAGGTCAAGACAGGAACACGCAACCCCGAGACGGAGTCACTCGCTCCGCGCGACACTTGACGTGATCCGCAAGGACTTCTTAGCTTGTCCATGCATGTGAATGCCATCCATGGCTTTGACCCGTTTTACGGATGTGCCGCATCCGCGTGCCTCGCGTACCTTGCTGTCCGTACGCACCGCCCGCATCACGCGCACACCGCGTCCGCACACCGCGTCCGCGTCCGCGCCCTGCGCCCGCACCGAGGAGACCGCCCGTATGCCCGCTCCCCGCACCGTCCTGCTCACCGGCGCCGCCGGCGGCCTCGGCACCCTGATGCGGGGACTGCTGCCCGCGTACGGCTACGAGCTCCGCCTCCTCGACATCACTCCCATCGAGGGTGAACCGGACGCGATCACCGCCGGTCTCGGCGACAAGGAGGCGCTGCGCGAGGCGGTACGGGGCGTCGACGCGATCATCCACCTCGCCGGCATCTCCCTGGAAGCCTCTTTCGACAAGATCCTCCGCACGAACATCGAGGGGACGCACAACCTCTACGAGGCGGCGCGCGAAGAGGGCGTGGAACGCATCGTGTTCGCCTCCTCCAACCACGCCATCGGCTACACCCCGCGGCCACTGCCCGGCGACCCCTGATCCCCATCGACACCGCCCGCAGGCCCGACACCTTCTACGGCCTCTCGAAGTCCTTCTGCGAGGACCTCGCGCAGTTCTACTGGGACAAGTACGGCCTGGAGACCGTCTCCGTACGCATCGGCTCCTGCTTCATGGAACCGACGTCGGTCCGGATGCTGTCGGTCTGGATGAGCCCCGGCGACGGCGCCCGGCTCTTCCACGCCGCGCTCACCGCCGAGGATGTGCGGCACACCACCGTCTACGGCTCCTCCGACAACACCCGTCTGTGGTGGGACCTGACGACGGCCAGGTCCCTGGGGTACGAACCGCAGGACGATTCCGAGCAGTACGCGGAGAAGCTCGTCGCCGAACACGGCGAGCTGGACCCGGACAACCCGACCACGCCCACATCGGCGGGCACTTCGTCACCGACCCGCCGATCTGGCCCCACTAGGGCGTGTCGCCGAACTCCTGGGGAAATCCGCGCGACGGGAACCGCCGGGGCGGGCACCTTGCGCGGCGACCGTGCGAAGAGGTTCCCGGCCGAGGTGGTGTCCGGTGACGCCCAACTGGTCATGGCCCGCTGGACCGGCGCGTACCGGCACGGCAACGAGCGCACCGCCCGCGATCACCCCGCAACCGGGCCCGCGGCGGGCGCTGAATCCGGACGGAGCAAGCCGCGAAGGTAAGGGAACGGCAAAGCCGGGTCGTTCGTTACCCCGTGCATGACCGTAATGACACCCGGCTCGAACATCCCCTCTCCGCCGCCCGCGTGGCGGTGGACGTCGCCGCCCCGTGCGGCTCGACGTCTCGGGCCTGCTGCTCACCGCCGACGGCAAGGTGCGCTCCGACGACGACTTCATCTTCTACAACCAGCCCTCGGGCCCCGGTGTGACCTACCGTTCCGGCGGCGGCTCCGCGCCCGACGCGATCGTGGTGGACACCTCCGCGATCCCGCCCGGCATCGAGAAAATCGTCGTCACCGCGAGCCCCGACGCCGCGGGCCAGACCTTCCAGGGCGTAGAGCCCACGGCCACCGTGCGCAACGCGGACGACGGCAGTGCGCTCGCCACCTTCACCCCGCCCCAGCTGGGCGGCGAAACAGCACTCGTGGTCATCGAGATCTACCTGCGCAACGGCGCCTGGAAGGCCCGCGCGGTCGGCCAGGGATATGCGAACGGCCTGGCCGGCATCGCCACGGACTTCGGGGTCTCGGTGGAGGAGCCCGCCGCGGCTGCCGCGCCTGTCGCGACGCCGGTGGCCCCGGTGGCGGCCCCGCAATGCCGCCCGCGCCCGCTCCGGTGGATCCGCGGACCGCTCCCCGGCCCCGGCAGCACCCCGGCCCGCCGGCTGCCGCGCCGGCGCCCGCCGCCTCCGGCAAGATCAACCTCGACAAGGGCCGGGTCAGCCTCCAGAAGAACCAGACCGTGTCCCTCGTCAAGGGCGGCAAGCCGCTGCTCTCGCAGGTCAAGATGGGCCTCGGCTGGGAGCCCGCGTTCCGCGGCAAGGACATCGACCTCGACGCGTCGGTGATCGCCTTCGGCTCCAATCGCAACCACCTGGAGAGCTGCTACTTCGGCAAGCTCTCCATCCTCAACGGCGCGATCAAGCACTCGGGCGACAACCTCACGGGTGAGGGCGCGGGTGACGACGAGGTGATCGTCGTGGATCTGGGCCGGATCCCGGCCGAGGCGACCGGGCTCATCTTCACGGTCAACTCCTTCACCGGCCAGAAGTTCACCGAGGTCGCCAAGGCCTACTGCCGGCTGATCGACGCGGCCACCGGCGAGAGCTGGTCCGCTTCGATCTGACAGGTGCGGAGCCCCAGACCGGCGTGATGATGGCCAAGCTCATCAAGCAGTACTCCGGCGAATGGGAGATGACGGGCATGGGCGAGTTCGTGAAGTCACGCACCGTCCGCGGCATGGTGAAGCCCGCGGCAAAGGCCCTGTAAAGGCCCCTGCCCCGGATACGGCTTCCGGGGCACCTGATGGCTCTCAGGTGCCCCGGTCCCGGAGCTGCTCCGGTCGGACGCTGCAGTTGCTCGTCCTTTGTCTCAGAGCTTGGTCAGCTTGGAGTACGGGCTCAGGATCCTCCCCTGTCGCCCCGAGAAGTCGATGAGCACTGCGTCATTGTCGCCCTCGACAGCAAGGACTCGACCGAGTCCGAACTGGTCGTGCGACACCCGGTCGCCCACATCGAAACATTCGACCGGTGGGGCCGCCTGGGCCGGGCGGTTGAAGGGACTGGAAGGCAGGTGGCGCCGAGAGGCTGACTGTTTCATTACATTGAGTATGCGCCTTGCGAGCGCCCGACGCCATGCCCGACCACTCCTGAGGGCGCAGTAGTACTGGATTCGTAATCAGCCGTTCCGGGGCCGGTCCGCGCTCCTGCCCGCTTCCGGCACGGGCACCGCGCCGAACGCCGCTCCGGAGAGACCCCGAAGGTGTGGCGGTTATCGCTTCCGGCCGGACGGCAGGGCGCAATCCCAGGGAAACGGAGCAATCCTCCGGATCGGGGCCGGCTGTTTCCGGGCCCGTGGGCCGATCGGCCCGGCCGCGTCCGCGCGTCCGCGCGTCCGCGCGTCCGCGCGTCCGGCGTGTCAGTGCCGGCTGGGCTGCCGCTTCCACGGGCCCGTGATGGCGAGCATGATGCCGGGCGTCTGGATATTGGCGAAGAGCGTCTTCCCGTCGGGCGAGAAGGTGACCCTGCGATCTCGCTGTACGAGGGTCCTCCTCCGTGCCCGCGTTCAGATCGTTGCGCGCGATCGGGTAGGTACGGCCGCTGTCGGTCGCCCCGAAGAGGTGCTGGATACCTTCGCCGTCCTCGGAGATCACGATGCCGCCGTAGGGCGACACGGTGATGTTGTCCGGGCCGTCGAAGGCGCCGTCCGCACCGGGCGCGGGTTGACACCCAGGAGCACCTTCAGGGTCATCGTGCGGCGCTTGGGGTCGTAGAACCAGACCTGGCCGTCGTGCGCCACCGGGCTCTCGTCCCGGGCGAAGGACGAGACGAAGTAGGCACCGCCGTCGCCCCACCACATGCCCTCGAGCTTGCGGGCGCGGGTGACCTGGGTGTCGTCGAACTGCTTGCGCACGGAGACGGTCCTGGCGTCACGGTCGGGTACGTCGACCCAGTCCACGCCATAGACCGTGCCGATCTTCGTGGCGCGGGACAGGTCGTCGACGAACACGCCGGACCTGTCGAAGCACTTGGTGGCCTGGAGGACACCGGCGTCATCGGCGAGCGTGCGCAGCTTCCCGCGGCCGTGCTTGAAGCCGTGCGGGGAACCCAGCGGTAGAGCAGGCCGTTGGGGCCCGAGGCGTCCTCGGTCAGATAGGCGTGACCGCGCTTGGGGTCGATCACGACGGCCTCGTGGGCGTACCGGCCGAACGCCTTGACGGGGCGCGGGTCCCGGTTGGCGCGCTTGTCGTACGGGTCGACCTCGAAGACGTAACCGTGGTCCTTGAGCAGGCCGTTCTTCCCCGCCTTGTCCTCGGTCTCCTCGCAGGTGAGCCAGGTGCCCCAGGAGGTGCTGCCGCCCGCGCAGTTGGTGGACGTACCGGCGATGCCGACCCACTCGGCGGTGCGGCCGTCGCGGCGGGTCTCCACGACGGTGCAGCCACCGGCCGCGACCGGGTCGTAGACCAGGCCATCGGTGAGCGGGACGGGGTACTCCCAGCCGGTGCGGACGCCACTCAGCTCGTGGTTGTTGACGAGGAGCGTGACACCGCGGGGCCCTCGAAGGCAGCCGTGCCGTCGTGGTTGGAGGGTGAACTCGCCGGACTCCAGCTTGGTGACACCACTGTGCGTGATGATCCGGTACGAGAATCCCGCGGGAAGCGCGAGGATGCCCTTCGGGTCGGGGAGCAGCGGCCCGTAGCCGGGCTCCTTGTCATGGCCGTGCCCGTGGTCGTGATCATCGTGCCCGTGCCCGTGCCTCGTGTCCTCCACCGCCAGGGCGCCGGGTGCGGTGGCCAGCGCGCCGACCGCACCCGTGAGGGCTATACCCGCTCCGGTGAGGGCTGAGCTTCTGGTGAATTCCCTGCGCGTGAACGACATCGCGTACTCCTGGTGCAGCGTGGTGGTTGGCGCGATCACGTTCCCTCCCCGCACCAACACCAGTTGAACGGCGTACGGCTTTCAGTCGTCCTCGACATCAAGCCCTCTGCCGGGCTGCGCCTACGGCCGCCGGGACCGCGCCTTGAACGCCGCCTTCCGGGCGTCCTTCGCCGTCTTCTTGTCCCTGTGCAGCCGCCCCATCGCCTCCAGCACGTCAGCCGTCGCCGGGTGCTCCACCCGCCAGGCCTCGTCGAAGAAGCCGCTGTGCTGGCCGGAAAGGCCCTCCACGAGCTCCTGGAGCTCGTCCAGTTCGCCGTCCGCGTCCAGCTGCGCCGCGATCGTGTCGATGGCGAGCCAGAAGATCATCGTCTCCGGCGGCGCGGGCACATCGGCGGCGCCCGCTCGGCGAGCCAGACCCGGGCCAGCCCTCCGAGCTCCGGATCGTCCAGGACCGCGCGGACCGAGGGCTCGGCCTCCGCCCCGGCCAGCGCAAGCGCCTGCTGGCAGTGCAACCGGCGCAGCGGCGCCGCCTCGTCGGTGCCGCGCGCCGCGGCCAGCAGCTCTGCCGCGGCTCTGGCGGCTCCGTCCGCTCCACGGCTGTCGAGCCAGAGCTGGATCTCGGCGCGGGAGGCCGCCTCCGGGTAGTACGCGATGCCGTCGAGGAGTCCGTCAGCCCCTTGTCCGTGAGGTCGCCGACCGCGGGAGCGTCCACCCGGCGTCCAGCATCCGGGCCCGGATGCCGTACAGGCCGAGCGGGGTGAGGGTGACCATCCCGTACCGGGTGACGTCCTCGTCATCGGCGGGCGGCACCGCATCCTCGCCCTCCTCGGCCAGCAATGCCTCGTCCACCGGCCGGTATTCGACGATCCCGATGGGTTCGAGCAGCCGGAACTGATCGTCCAGCCGCATCATCGCCTCGGAGACCTGCTCCAGGATGTCGTCGGTCGGCTCGCCCATGTCGTCGGGCACGATCATCGAAGCGGCCAGGGCGGGCAGCGGCACCGGGTGCCCGCGCCGATCCCGGTCCCCGACAGCGTGAGCAGATACAGGTTGCCGAGCACCCCGTCGAGGAACTCCGACTCCACCTCCGGGTCCCAGTCCAGGGCGCCGAAGTCGACACTGCCGTCCTCCCTGACGAGATCCGCGAAGTCGTCGAAGGCCGGCGCAATGGCATCCGCGTGCACGGCCTCCAGACCGTCGAGCCAGATCGCGAGTACGTCCGCGGGGATCCGCCGGTGAGCAGCGCCAAGCCCTCCCCGCGGCAGCGGTGCCCTCCTCGTCTCCTGCCGCCTCCGGGTCCGACAACCCCTCGGGATCCTCGGGATCCTCGGGATCCTCGGGTCCTCGACGTCGACGAGCCCGGTGTCGACGGCAAGGCGCCAGGCCTCGCTGGCGACGGCGGCCCCGTCCTCGTCCGCGGTAAGGCCGAGGTGCGCCGCCGCTCCGGGCAGCTGTGCGTCGACGAGCTCGCCTCCGGCCCCGACCCGGGTGCCGGGTCCCGCCCAGCGGGCGATCCTGACGGCACGGGCGAGCAGCGGAGCGGCGAGCGCGTCCCGTGCCAGTTCGGCCTCGGTGTGCAGCCGCACCGGCGGCAGGGAAAGGCGCTCTGCGGGCATCAGGTGGTTCTCCTCGGGGCGTGCTCGGGCGTACTCGGTGCGTAGGTTCAGGCCGCCCAAGCCTAGAACGTTTTCGTGCCGCGCGGCCCGGTTCCCCTACCTGCCCGCACCCGCGCTTACGCTGAGCGCGGGGTGTAGCGGTGGACGCCGCCGCCTGTGATCCCCGGGTAGTTCTGGACCCGTTCCCACTGTGGTGTCGGGGACCCGATTCCGTCGCCGGGTGCGGCAAGTGCGTCGATATGGGCCTGCGCGCTCTCCCATTGCGCGTAATTGAGTACGCGGGTCCCGTCCGTACTGACGTGGAAGTGCGCCGAGATGCCTCCGGGAGCGGGCGTCGGGTCGTCGCCCAGGGCCTCGAACACCGAGTCCACCCAGTCCCGTTGGCGGGCCGGGTCCGGTCCGTCGAACTCGACGTCGACGATCACGATGCACCCCGGCTCCCTGGTGTCGCCCTCCGTCACCCCGGAGCGAAACAGCTCGAACGCGTGGAGCCCGAGCCGCTCGATGCCGGGCATGGCCTCGTCGATGGAGGCGTTGCGCGCGTCGCGGCCGTCGCGGACGAAGTCCTGGTACGCCTCCTCGCCGGACCACTGCGAGTAGTGAAGCAGCGTCTTCCCGTCCTCCCCGGTGTGGACGGTGTAGGAGAGCAGTCCGGGGTGCGGCCAGTCACGGCTGCCCCACGCCACACGGACGGCCTCCACCGCCCCCGCTGGCGCTCGGGCGTACCGACGTCCCAGGTGCTGACCCTGATGAGGCCGACGTCGGAACGGTCGAGATCGGGCGGGAGTCGAACTGCACTGACGGCATGACGGTGATCCTCTCCGGGCACACCCCGCGGTGTGCCGCTGATCACCACTTTCATACGTCAAGCGCACTTGAGGTCAAGGGCGGTTCACTCGGGCCTCTCGGTGCGCCACGCGGTCGTGTTCAACTCGTCCATGAGGCGCAGGTCGTGCCCCTCCAGCGGAAAGACGCGCGCGCCGGCGTCAGGGGCGGGTGCGATCTCCAGGGCGTCCCCTCGATGAGGTCGCCGCCCTCCTTGGTCGAGACCCAGGCCAGGATGGATGTGACCTTCCCGTGGGGCTCGAGCGTGACGTCCTGCGGCCCCTGGTCGTCGCCGAACATCGATCTGCCCGCGTTCACCGGGACCGGGATCCGCCGGCCGTCCTCGTCCAGGGCCCGTACGGACGGGTAGCCGTGGACGCGGTAGGGCTTCGTACCGCAGTTGGTCAGCGTGAGCACGACGGCGCGGTGGAACATCGCCGCCTGCACCTGGCCCATCTCCACGACGGCGCCCGAGGCCGGGCAGTCCGCCGTCGATGCGGCGGGCTCGGAGCGCCCTGTGCGGGCGCGTCCGCGACGGCAGAGGATCCGGGCGTCGGCGGACTGATCGCCGCCGTTGTGCGCACCGGGCCCGGCGTCGGACCCGGCTCCCCTTCGCCCGCCGGGACGAGGAAGCCGGAGCAGCCCGAGAGCGTCAGCATGGAGGCCGCCACGCACGTGGCCGCCGAGATCGTTTTCTGTACCCGCATTCCCGTACACCCACCCCTGGAACGGTCTGCCGCTTGCCTGTTCGATCATGCCAGACGGTACGCCTTCCGCAGTCGACACTTCAGCATCACTTCGCCGTCACCCCAAGCAGAACCAAGTGGACCTGTACCGACCGGCAGCCGACACTGCGGAGATGACCACCAACGCCACCAGGCCCTTCGGCCGCACCCTCTGCGCCATGATCACGCCCTTCACCGGCGCCGGCGACCTGGACCTGGACGCCGCCCGCAAGCACGCCACCGACCTGGTCGCGGACGGCTGCGACGGTCTCGTGCTCAGCGGCACCACGGGCGAGTCCCCGACCACCACCGACGCGGAGAAGACCGCACTGCTGCGGGCGGTCCGGGAGGCGGTCGGCGCCGGGTGACGCTCCTCGCCGGCGTCGGCAGCCCGGACACCCGGCACACCATCCGGCTGGCACAGGACGCCGAAGAGGCGGGCGCCGACGGGCTGCTGGTGGTGACCCGTACTACAGCCGGCCTCCGCAGGCCGCTGTCGAGGCGCATTTCGTACGCGTCGCTGAGGCGACCGGGATCCCGCTGATGCTGTACGACATCGCGTCCCGCACCGGCACCCGGATCGAGCCGGACACCCTGCTGCGACTGGCGGACCACCCGCACATCGTGGCGGTCAAGGACTGCTCCTACGACCTGCTCGCCGCCACCAAGGTACTGTCCCGGACCTCACTGGCGTACTACTCGGGCTGCGAGGAGCTGAACCTGCCGCTGTACGCGCTGGGCAGCGCGGGCTACGTAAGCACCGTCGCCAATGTGGCACCGCGGCAGATGCAGGCCGTCCTGGACGCGTTCGACGCGGGGACACCGCAGGGCCGCCCGGCTCAACAGGCGCAATGTGCGCCTCGTCGAGCTGATGATGACCGCCGGCCTGCCCGGCACTGTCACGGTCAAGGCACTGCTCGACGCCGGCCCGGTCCGCGAACCGCTGCAGCCCGCCGGCCACGAGGCGACCGCTGGACTGCGCAGGGCGTACGAGGAACTCCTCGCCGCCACGAACTAGGGCGTGTTTCGAAAGTAGCGCCGTCCGCCCGCAGGGCGGGCGGGACTTTCGAAACACGCCTAGTCCCAATACCGGTGACTTTGCAGGTGCTGGCTCGTTGAGTTGGTGTGCCAAGGCCAGGACAGTTGAAGGCAGTTGGGAGTGATCGGTTTTCGGATCGCATCGCCCTTGGAGTGCTCACGCGTGCGTTTCCGCCGGAGCTGTTGGACGAGGTGGTGGCGGGTGCGGGCGTACTGAGGAACGTCGACGCCTGCTTCCCGCACGGGTGGTGATGTATTTCGTGCTGGCGATGTGCCTGTTCTCGGGGCAGGGGTACGAGGAGGTCGGACGGCTTCTCACACAGGGCCTGGAACGGGAACGTCGCTGGTCCAAGACGTGGCAGGTGCCCACCAGCGGGCGATCGGACGGGCCAGGCTGCGGCTGGGGGCGGAACCGATGAAGGCGTTGTTCGCCCGGGTCTGCCGGCCCGTGGCCGTCCCCGCGACGAGGGAGCCTGGTTTCAGGGTCTGCGGTTGGTGTCGGTGGACGGGACGACCTTCGATCTTCCCGATACGGAGGCGAACGCCGTCTTCTTCGGGCGGCCGGGAACGGGCCGTGGTCAGGGCAGGAGTGCGTATCCGCAGGCCAGGGCCGCGGCTCTGGTCGAGTGCGGGACCCATGCCGTGTTCGCCGCCGAGGTCTCACCGCTGGATGTGCATGAGACGGTCCTGGCCCGCCGTCTTTTCCCCGCGCTGACCAGCGGAATGCTCCTCCTGGCGGATCGGGGCTTCCTCGGCTTCGACCTGTGGCGGGCCGCCGCGGGGACCGGCGCGGACCTGCTGTGGCGGGTCAGGAGTAACGCGGTCCTGCCCGTGGTGGCCGCGCTGGCTGATGGCTCGTACCTGTCGGAAATCGTTGCCGCCCGGGACAGGAACCGGCGGGCTGACCCGGCGCCGGTCCGCGTCATCGAGTACACCCTGGACCCAAGTGGAGAAGGCACCGTCTACCGTCTGGTCACCACTCTCCTGGACCCGGCCACCGCGCCGGTCATGGAGCTGGCCGCGCTCTACGCCGAGCGCTGGGAGATCGAGACGACCCTCGACGAGATCAAGACCCACCTGGGCGGGCCCCGATTCGTCCTACGCTCCCAGCATCCGGTCGGGGCCGAGCAGGAGATCTTCGCGTTCCTCCTTGTGCACCACGCTCTGCGCGACCTCATGCACCAGGCCGCCCAGCAGGAGAGAGGACCCGGACCGGATGTCCTTCACCCGCACCTTGCGCGTCGTCCGCCGGCAGACCACCAGCCAGGCGGGATTTTCCCCTCCCGGCTCGCCCGGGCACTGACTCGGACTCTGCATGAAATCACCGAACGTCTCCTGGAACCACGACGGTTACGGTCCAACCCGCGAGTGATCAAACGCAAAATGTCCAACTGGGCACTCAAACGCACCGAACACAACAACCCGCCTCGCCCAGACACCCCGTCGTCACCCTCGTCGAGCCCACCAAAACAGCCCCAATTCCACGGGTGAAGCCATAAAACACCGGTATTGCGCCTAGTCCCGCAACGGTGTTCGCCGCGGCGGGCAGGCAAACTGATCGCCGGCTGGACAACCGTGGACATGGCCTGGGCGCCGCGAGCATCGCGCTCACCCGAGGCTCGAGGGCCCTCCTCATCGACCGGTCGGTCGGCGTGCTGTCCGACGACGCAGCGGGTGCGCAGGACGCGCAGCACCTCGTCCGCATCGGCCCTGTCAGGGATTCGCATGGTTCGCGCATCGATTTCGTCACCGTAAGTATCAGGTCAATCACAGAGTGTGATATTGGTCTACCGGTAACAATCTCTGCCATCCCGCGCGAGGAAGACCCCGATGCAGCAGAAAACCACCGCCGTAGGTGTCCCGTCCGGCGCCCAGCCGTCCGAGGAAGCGTCTCCCGCGCCGCCGACCCAGGAGCCGCGAGCGGCCTTCCCTGAATCCGAGGGCGGCATCGGCGGCCTCTACGACAGGGTGTCGCAGATCCTCTCCCTCCTACGGCGGGAATCTGCACATCGGCCTGTGGACCGAGCCCCGCGAGAACGACACGCTCCCCGGGCCGCCGACCGCATGACTGACCTGATCGCCGACCATCTGCGCCTCACTCCCGGGCAGCGCCTCCTGGACGTCGGCGCGGGCACCGGAACACCGGCTCTGCGCATGGCGCGCCAATGCGGCGCCGAGGTCACCGGCATTTCCGTGAGCGCCCAGGACATGATCCGGGCCACCGCGCTGGCACGCACGCAAGGACTCGCGGACCGCGTCCGGTTCGAGCACGCCGACGCGCTGGCGCTGCCGTACGGGGCCGAGTCGTTCGACACGGCCTGCGCGGTGGAGTCGATGAGCCACGTCCCGGACCGTCCGTGCGCGCTCCGGGAGATCCGGCGGGTACTTCGCCCGGGAGGCCGCCTGGTGATCGCCGACGGGATGCTGCTCGCCCCGCGGGCGCACGGCCGGAGGAAGTGCGGACGCTGTGCACCCGGTTGGCGATGCACCTGTCACCCACCCCGACGCGTGGCACACACAGTTGCGCGACGCCGGGCTGTCCCCGGTGGACAGCATCGATCTCACCGACCACTGGCGGTATTCCGCACGGCACATGCTCCGGCTGCTGCACGAGGCGCACGAGGCGTTCGAGCAGGCGATCGGGGCCGGTGTGTTCGGCGGGATGCTGGCGGCGATGGAGCAGTACTGCGCGCGGCCGGAACTCGGTTACGTCCTGCTCGTCGCCGAGCGGGACTGACCGAGGAGCCCTTATGGCAGAGCAGACGACCGCGACCCTGGCCGTGATCGTGGCATCGAACCTCCTGTGGGCCGTCATCTACGTGCTCATCATCCGAGCCGGGCTGCGCGACCGCACCTACGGGATGCCGATCGTGGCGCTGTGGCTGAACCTCTCCTGGGAGGCCAACTTCTCCTTCGTACGTCCGCAGTCCGGAGCGCTCTGGGTGACGAACGTGATCTGGTTCCTGCTCGACTGCGGCATCCTGTGGACGGTGGTGCGCTTCGGCCACCGGCAGTTTCCCTGGCTGCCGCGGTGGGGCTTTCTGCTCGGTGTCGCGATCACCGGTATCTGTAGCTGGATCGGCATGGAGGCGGCCCTCAGCCAGCTCGAGCGATCCGGCGGAATCGAGACGGCGGGTACCTACACGGCGTTCACCGCACTGCTGGTGATGGCCTGTCTGTTCCCCTCCATGCTGGCGGCCCGACGCTCCACGTCGGGCCAGTCGACGGCCATCGCCGCGACCAGGCTGGTGGCGGACGCCGGCTCGGTGTTCGGGGCGTGCTCTGGCTGCGGAACGGCACCGTGACCGGCGGGCCGGTCCTGCCCTTCCTCTTCACCCTCGTCCTCCTCCTGGACCTCGCCTACCTGATCGCCCTGTACGCCGTGCGCCGGGCCGAGCGCCGCCCGCCCGATGCCGCACCCGCCCGTGTCGCGCTGAGAACCCCGTGATTGCGACGACTCGCACTCCACGCGCAGCCGATCCCTCGCACTCACGCCTCCCTCACGCCGCCCCCGGCGCAATCCAAGGAGCCTCCCATGCACACCGACCCCACCGGCCTCGCACCGGGCAAGACCTTCGTCACCGAACCGCTCACACCCAACTGCCGGGCTGTCCTCGCCCGGGGCGAGCACGTCCTGATCGGGATCTCCCCGGGAACAGCTACTTCAGCGAACACCTCATCACGGACCTGCTGCACTGGGCCGGTACCACCTTCCAGCAGGTCGACGTCGTCATCCCGGACACGCCGCGAAAGCAGACCCTGCTGGCACTGGGCTACACGGCCGCGAGGGCCGCGAAGAAGACCTCCGAGGAGGTCGGGCGCATCCACAACCGCGTACGCAGGGCAACGCAGGCATCCCGCGTCCCACCCACCCGGATGAACGTGCACCGGCTCTCCGAATTCGAGCCCCTGCCCGCCTACCAGGCACTCCTGCGGCAAACCGAGGAAGCCTTCGACACGGACGTCGAACTCCGCCACCTGTGCTCCCGGGTCGTCCACGACGTACTGCGGGGACACACGGGAGCACCACCGTCCCCGAACAGACCCGACAGGCCATGAGCTACCTCATCGCCGAACTGCCCTTCTTCCTCGACACCCCCGCCTCCTCGGTGTCGCCGGCTCGACCTGCATCTACCACAGGCCCGTCGACTTCATCGAACACATCTACGCGGACAGGACTTCGCTGCGCAGACACACCCACCAGGCCTTCGCTGTCACCCGGCCCGCGCCGTGACCGGACCCGAACTGGACCGGGAACTGAACCGGGAACTGGACGCGGCCGGCGTACGCGACCCGCTCCTGCGGCAGGCCTACACCTCGTGCGCGGCACTGCTCCGCCACAAGAACCACGGCACCCACAGCTGGATGCGAACCCAGCTGCCCCGGACCGGCGCCCCTACTGGGACGCCATCCTCGCCTTCTGCGGGCTCGCCGACGACCTCGCCGACACCCCCGAACGCACCCTCCCCGAACGCACCCTCGACTACGACCGGTTCGTCCGGGACTTCGTCCACCAGCTCCACGAGGCCCCGCACCACGCCCCGCCCGTCCCCGACTCCCAGCCCCGCCCCGGCCTCCCGGGAAGACCTGGTCTGCCGGGCGTTCTGCGACCTCGTCCAGACCTGGCAGATCCCCGAACCCGGCATCCACCAGGCCGCGGACGCCCTGCGCACCGACATGAACGTACGCACGTACGAGACGCTCGCGGCACTCGAGCACTACATGGACGGCGTCAGCGGACAACCCGCCCGCTGGCTCACCCGCCTCCTCGCACCACCCGGCGAACCACCGTGCGCCGACGCCGAACGTGCCTCCGTCGCCTGGGGCTTCGGCCTGCAGACCCTGGACATCGTCCTCGACATCGTCGAGGACCTGCGTCTGGGCAAGATCTACATCCCCTCGACGACCTGCGCCAGTGCGCGCTGCACCCGACGAGTTCGAACGGCAGGTCCGACAACGCACACCCACCCCGGCGCTGCGTCAACTCATCCGCATCCAACTAGACCGCTCCCACGCGTACTTCACCCACGCCGAGCATTGGATCGAGCACGCACAACCGGCGGGATGGGAGCCCGTTCGCAACTCCGTCCACGCGGGAAGGCAGACCATCGAACGCTTCGCGCAACGCGACTACGACCCCTTCCTCTCGATCGAAGCGTATGCGTGACCCGAACGTGGCCCCCGGTGCGTCCGGGTTCGGCCCCTCTGCCGGAAGGATCTCTGTGAAGGCCCAAGCGGACGCCGGTCTGGAACCGCAGTCGCGGTCCTGGCTGGGCTCCGGGTCCGACGAGCGGGGAACGCCGAACAGATCGCCCTGGCCGTCGGGGAGTCTCCCGGTATTTCCGTACCCCAGGAGGAGTACGGGCTTGAAGACGAAGGACAGGACCGGTCCGCCGGTCACCCGTCCGGTATCCCCGAGCCCGGCCTCGGCTCGTTCGCATCGCCCAGGCCATTACCCCGACCGTCTCCGTCCCTCCGGAAGCGAATGCCCTCTGCCATGCGTGACGCGCTGAGCACCTCCACCGACGATCCGTGCGGTCAACTCCGCGCCGGGGCCTCCCGGCTCCGCCGGCCGGCGTGTTCATGCGGACCTTGCTCACCCGCAGCGTCGTACGCGGTTACACCGACGAGCCGATCGAAGCGCCCGTCGTTGAGGCTCTCCTGGACGCCATGCTCGCCGCACCCTCCGGGGCAACGCCCAGGCATGGTCATTCCTCGCGGTCCAGGACCCGCGGACGATCCGACGGCTGCGTGGCCTCTCGCCCGGAGTGATCGGGCTGCCGCCACTGATCGTCATCGTCTGCGTGGACACCACACGGACCACCGACGCCTCCGGGCTGCGGATCGCACCGCTGTGCGCGGCCATGGCCACCCAGAACCTGCTGCTCGCCGCGCACGCACACGGCCTCGGCGCCTGCCCGGTGCACGGTTTCGTGCCCGGCGTACTGCGGGAGCTGCTCGACCTGCCGGCCCCGTTGGACCCGTTACTGCTGGTGCCCGTCGGTCATCCAGCACAGGCCCCGCAACCGTCCCTACGACGCCACAGGAGCGAGGTGATCAGCTATGAATGGGTCGGCCGGACCAATCCCGCCGCAGCTGAATGAGGGGCTCACACTGCTGACGGGTTTCTTGCTGAGCAGCGCTCGCGGCCTGATGGACGAACCGGGTTACTACGGCGTCTTCCGATGCATGGACGGGCGCGCCGCACCCTGGAGCTGCTGGAGGCGAGCGGAGCCTGCGACCCGCGGCTGGCCGCCGTCCGCGCCGAGATCGAGCGGGTGGCCACCGGACCGCAGCAGCCACTGGACGCGGCCGGGCTGCTGGACGACCTGTGCCTACGAGTGGCGCACGTCATCCGGGAGCCGGCCCCGAGCGCAGACGCCCCTCGGGGCCAGTAGGGCGCTGTTGCGGGCAGGGCGGTCGCGGGTGGTGCAGGTGTCGTCGTCAGGGACTGTTCTTCAGTCGGCCTTCGCGTACTCCGAGGGCGAACAGCTTGATCGCCGCGGCGGCCTCGCGTTCGTGCCGGTCCGCCTTGGCCGCGTCGTCGAAGAGGCAGGTGTCCCCGGCGTGGATCCCGACGAGGTCGTGGACCAGGACGAGCCTCAACGTCCGCTCGATGTCGATCGGTTCGGCGGCGTACTCCGCGAGCACGAGCACCGTCAGCACCAGGTGCCAGGAGTGCTCCGCATCGTTCTCCCGGCGGTCGGCGGCGAGGAGGGGCTCAGCCGCAGTACGGTTTTGAGCCGGTCGATCTCGGCGATGAACTCCAGTTGCTGTACCGGTCGCCCATGAGGGAGGGAGCGGCGTCCGGTTGCGGGCTCTCGGCGGCCGGCCGGAAGCCCCGTACTGGGCGTACTCGGGCTTCCGGCCGGTGCGGCGAAGAGGGCGCGTTCCGGGCTTCGCTACAGGGCGAACATCGCCTGCTACAGCGCTAGTTGTGGCTGTGCAGTACGTCGTTGAGGCCGTCCCACACCGCGTTGTTCGGGCGGGCCTCGACGGCGCCGCTGACCGAGTTGCGGCGGAAGAGGATGTTCGAGGCGCCGGAGAGCTCGCGGGCCTTGACGACCTGGCCGTCCGGCATCGTGATGCGAGTGCCGGCCGTGACGTACAGCCCGGCCTCGACGACGCATTCGTCGCCGAGCGCGATCCCGATGCCCGCCTCGGCGCCGATCAGGCAGCGCTGCCCGATGACGATGCGCTCCTTGCCGCCACCGGAGAGCATGCCCATGGTGGACGCGCCGCCGCCGATGTCGGAACCGTCACCGACGACGACGCCCGCGGAGATCCGGCCTTCGACCATCGACGTGCCGAGCGTGCCCGCGTTGAAGTTGACGAAGCCCTCGTGCATCACAGTCGTGCCCGAGGCGAGGTGCGCCCGAGCCTGACCCGGTCGGCGTCGGCGATCCGTACGCCCTTGGGTGCGACGTAGTCCGTCATCCGCGGGAACTTGTCCACCGAGGTGACCTGGAGGTGCAGGCCCTCGGCGCGGGCGTTGAGCCGGACCTTCTCCAGATCGTCCACGGCGACGGGGCCGAGAGGTCCAGGCGACATTGGCCAGGAAGCCGAAGATGCCGTCGAGGTTCTGCCCGTGGGGCTGCACGAGGCGGTGCGAGAGCAGGTGCAGACGCAGGTACGTGTCGTGCGCGTCGAGCGGCTTGTCGTCGAGCGAGGAGATGACCGTGGCCACGGCGACGACCTCCACCCGCGGCGGGCGTCCACGCCGATCGCCCTGGCCGCGCCCTCGCCGAGACGGTTCACCGCCTCCTCGGGGCTGAGGCGCTGCGTTCCGGCCGGGCCGGGCGCGGCGGAGAGCTCGGGGCGGGGAACCAGGTATCGAGGACGGTGCCGTCACCGGCGATGGTGGCGAGTCCGGCGGCAACAGCGCCGGTGGTGCGGGCGGAACCCTGGGAAGTCGTGTCGGTCATGACCGAAACCTAACCGGCCGCGGGCCCCCGTGCGAACCGGTCTCGGCCTCCGGGCCGCTGTCGCGGCTGCCGCCGTCCGTTCGGGGCGGACCACTACACCTCGACCGGCCGGCCGAATCTCCGCGGACGGCGAGAGCATGCTGGCGACAGTGATCAGCGCGCGGCACCGTCCACGATCCTGGCCAGCATTTCCCGGGTGTACACGGGATCGAATTCGCCCCGGTGAGCAGCACCTGCAGGGCGATCCCGTCCAGCAGTGCGACCAGGGCACGCGCCGTGGCCGGGTCAGTGCGGCCGGCGACCAGATCCCCAGCCCGTCGGCCCATTCCGCCGCGACGGCCCGTAGCGCAGGGCGGCGCAGCGCGGCGAGGTAGAGCTCGTACTCCAGCTCCAACGGCCCGCTCCCGCCCTCGAACCACTCCCCATCACCCTGGTCAGCTCTCCGGCGATATCGACGCCGGGATCGGCGAGGTGCGCGGTCTCGCGCACGGTCCGGGCGAAGCTCTCGTTGCACCGGCGCAGGGCCGCGACCAGCAGTTCGTCGAGCGAAGCGAAGTGATACGTCGTCGAGCCGAGCGGCACATCGGCCTCGGCGGCCACGGAGCGGTGACTGAGCCCGGCGATACCCTTCGCCGCGACGATCCGGATCCCCGCTTCGATGATGCGGTCGCGCCGCTCGGGGTCGTACCGGCGTGCCATCAGTGAGCACCTCCCAGGTTCAGCACCACGACCCCGGCGATGACCAGCGCGATACCCGCCAGCCTGACGACACTGGCGGACTCCCCATGAAGAGCATTCCGATGCACGCGATGGCGGCGGTGCCGGCCCCGGCCCAGATCGCATAGGCGGTGCCCACCGACATCGTCTTCAGGGTCTGGGCGAGCAGCGCGAAGGCGAGCACGTAACCAGCGACCGTGATGAGTGAGGGCCAGAGCCGGGTGAAACCCTCGCTGTACTTCATGGCCGTCGTCCCGGCCACCTCCGCCGCGATGGCCGCGGCAAGCAGTCCATATCCCATGCGTACGAGTGTACGCATCGTTGCGTACGGATGTACACATAGCTGCCGGGAACCCGTCCGGGCCGGGACGCTACGGTGTGCCGACCAGTAGTACCGGTCTGACACGGAGCAACGGAGTCGAGCAGTGGCGCAGGACGCAGGGTGGGGCGGCGGCGGCCGTACGGGGCGCACCGTATGGCGGATTTCCGTACGGGGGCCGCCGGGACGGGCGGCTGGATGCCGCCGCCGAAGCCGGGGTGATACCGCTGGCGCCGCTGAGTCTCGGGGATGTACTGAACGGGGCGTTCTCGACGATCGGCCGGTACTGGAAGCAGCTGTTCGGCATGGCCGCGGCCCTGTACGGGGCGCCCTGATCGTGATGGCGGTGATCGTGGCCATCGCCTACTCCGCCGTCGCCGATCATCTGGACCGGGTGGTCTCGCTCTCGGACGAGCAGGACGTCACTTCCCACGACATCGTTCCGCTGGTGACCGCTTTCGGCCTGCTGGTGCTCGCGGGCGTGATCACGATGACCCTCGTCTCGAGCCTGATGTACGCGGCGGTCCCGGCCATACTCCAGGACGCGGTGCTGGGCAGGCCGGTCGGCCTCGCCACGGTGTGGCGCCGGGCCTGGGCACGCGTCGCCGCGCTGATCGGCACGCTGATGGTCACGTCGCTGATCGCGGTCGTCCCGGTCGTACTGGCCATGGTCGCCTTCGTCGGCATCACCATCAGCCTCATCACCCTGGACAGCGGGTCGGGTGGGTCCATGGCCATTTCACTCGGTTTCCTGGGCGTCCTGGCCACCGCGCCACTGGCGGTCTGGCTGTGGACCAAGTTCTGCCTGGCGCCGTCGGTCGTGGTCTTCGAGGGCCAGGGGCCCATCGCCGCGATGCGCCGCTCCTCCCAGCTGGTGCGGGGCGACTGGTGGCGGATCTTCGGCATCTCGCTGCTGGTCTACGTCATGGCGATGGTGGCCGGCTACGTCATCCAGATGCCGTTCTCGTTCCTCGGGCTCTTGCCCGGCATGATCGGCACCTCGTCGCTGGACAGCGACCCGAACACCGCCGCGGTAGCGGTCGCGATGGGCGGCTACCTGGTAGCGATGATGCTGGGCCAGCTGATCAGCCAGGTTGTTTCGACGACGTTCCCGCAGCTGGTGATCGGGCTGCTCTACGTCGACCGCCGGATACGGACGGAGAATCTGGGCCCGGTCCTGGCACAGGCCGCCGGAGCACCGCCGCAGGCCGGCCCCGCCTCCGGCTGACGACGTCACTGATCCACTCGGCCTCGGCCGCCGGTATGCGAACGGCCATGCCCGCCAGTGTGTCTGGCAGGCATGGCCGTTCGCATACGAACCGGCTCCGACCGGGGTCGGACGACCGGGATCAGACGTTGAACCCCAGGGCGCGCAGCTGCTCGCGCCCATCGTCGGTGATCTTGTCCGGGCCCCACGGCGGCATCCAGACCCAGTTGATCCGCAGCTCGTTGACGATGCCGTCGGTCGCGGACTTCGCCTGGTCCTCGATGACATCGGTCAGCGGACAGGCCGCCGACGTCAGGGTCATGTCGAGGGTGCAGATATTGGCGTCGTCGACGTGAATGCCGTAGATCAGGCCCAGGTTGACGACATCGATGCCCAGCTCGGGGTCGACGACGTCGTACAGCGCCTCGCGGACCTCCTCCTCGGAGGCCGGCTTGATGGTAAGAGTCTCGTTGTCGCTCATGCCGTCTTCCCTTCGGACAGCGCCTTCGCCGTCGCGTCCTTCCACGCCATCCAGCTCAGCAGCGCGCACTTGACCCGGGCCGGGTACTTGGAGACACCGGCGAACGCGACCGCGTCCTCCAGCACCTCTTCCATCGAATCGTCCGGCTCCAGCTGACCCTTGGACTGCATCAGTTCCAGGAAGGTCTCCTGGATCTTCTGCGCCTGGCCGAGCTCCTTGCCGACCAGCAGCTCGTTGAGTACGGAGGCACTGGCCTGGCTGATCGAGCAGCCCTGGCCCTCGTAACTGACGTCGGCGATGGTCTCGCCGTCGTACTTCACCCGCAGCGTGATCTCGTCACCGCACGTCGGGTTGACGTGATGCACCTCGGCGTCGCCGTCGCGCAGGCCGCGCCCGTGGGGTGCTTGTAGTGGTCCAGGATCACTTCCTGGTACATGGAATCCAGCTTCACCAGTCAACCCTCAGCCGATGGACGTAATTAACCGAAAAGTTCCGGACGTGTTCCAGACCGTCCACCAGGGCGTCGACCTCGGCGGGCGTGGAGTACAGATAGAACGACGCTCGCGTCGTCGCAGGAATTCCGTACCGCAGGCAGACCGGCCGTGCGCAGTGGTGGCCGACCCGGACGGCGATGCCCAGCTCGTCGAGTACCTGGCCCACATCGTGCGGGTGGATGTCACCGAGCGTGAAGGAGATCGTCGCGCCGCGGTCGACGGCCGTCGCCGGGCCGATGATCCGGAGGTCGGGAACCTCGATGAGCCGCTTCACGGCGTACTCGGTGATCGCCTGCTCGTGCCGGTGGATGTTCTCCATGCCGATCGCCGAGAGGTAGTCCACGGCCGCACCGAGGCCGACGGCCTGGGCGATCGGGGGCGTACCCGCCTCGAACTTGTGCGGCGCGGGGCATACGTCGACGAGTGCATCGAAACGGTCTCGATCATCTCGCCGCCGCCGAGGAACGGCGGCAGGTCCTCCAGGAGTTCCTGCCGTCCCCACAGCACACCGATGCCGGTCGGGCCGACCATCTTGTGGCCGGTGAAGGCCACGAAGTCCGCCTGCAGCGCCTGCACATCCAGCACCATGTGCGGTGCGGCCTGCGAGGCATCGATGCAGACCAGCGCGCCGACCTGCTGGGCACGCCGGATGATCTTCTCGACCGGGTTGATGGTGCCCATGATGTTGGAGACCAGCGTGAAGGAGACGATCTTCGTCTTCTCCGTGATGATCTCGTCGATGTTGGACAGATCGAGCCGGCCGTCGTCGGTGATGCCGAACCACTTCAGCTTCGCGCCGGTGCGCTGCGAGCAGCTGCCACGGCACGATGTTGGAGTGGTGCTCCATCTCCGTGGTGACGATCTCCGTGTCACCGTCCACCCGATAGGGCTCATCCGCCCAGCCGAGCATGTTGGCCACGAGGTTGAGCGACTCCGAGGCGTTCTTGGTGAAGATCACCTCGTTGCGGCTGGGAGCGTTGATGAAGGCGGCGACCTTGTCGCGGGCGCCTTCGTACAGCGCTGTTGCCTCCTCCGCGATCGTGTACACACCGCGGTGGACGTTGGCGTTGTGACGCTCGTAGTAATTGTTGAGCGCATCGAGGACCTGGCGCGGCTTCTGCGAGGTAGCCGCACTGTCCAGGTAAACGATCTTCTTGCCGTCATGGACCGTGCGGTCCAGGATCGGGAAGTCCTTACGGATCGCCTCGGTGTCGAGGAGGCCGGAGAGCCCTGTCGGGCGTCAGTCACGCGGAAGCGCCGCCCTTCGTGTAGGCCTCGTAGCCCTCGTTCTCCAGCTTGTCGGCAAGCTCGGCGCCGCCGGACGCGGCGATACGGCCGTTGGCGAAGACATGCACGAAGTCGGGCTTGATGTACTTGAGGATGCGTGTGTAGTGCGTGATCAGCAGGGTGCCGACCTCACCGGACTCGCGTACCCGGTTGACACCCTCGGAGACACTCTTCAGCGCGTCGACGTCCAGCCCGGAGTCGGTCTCGTCCAGGACGGCGATCTTCGGCTGAGGAGCTCCAGCTGAAGGATCTCGTGGCGCTTCTTCTCACCGCCGGAGAAGCCCTCGTTGACGTTCCGCTCGGCGAAGGCCGGGTCCATCTGGAGGCCGGTCATCGTCTCCTGACCTCCTTCACCCACGTACGCAGCTTAGGCGCCTCGCCACGGATGGCGGTGGCGGAGGTACGCAGGAAGTTGGAGACCGAGACACCGGGGATCTCGACCGGGTACTGCATGGCGAGGAACAGGCCCGCACGGGCGCGCTCGTCGACGGTCATCGCCAGGACGTCCTCGCCGTCCAGGGTCACCGTGCCACTCGTGATCGTGTACTTGGGGTGGCCTGCGAGCGAGTAGGCGAGGGTGGACTTGCCGGACCCGTTCGGGCCCATGATGGCGTGGGTCTCGCCCTGCTTCACGATCAGGTCGACGCCCTTGAGGATCTCCTTCGTGGCGTTGTCGGCCTCGACGGAAACGTGCAGGTCGCGGATTTCAAGCGTTGCCATGGGTGACTCAGGACTCCTGGGTGACGGAGACGAGCACATCGTCCCCTTGGATCTTGACGGGGTATACGGGGACGGGACGCGTCGCGGGAAGACCGGACGGCTTGCCGGTGCGGAGGTCGAAGCTCGATCCGTGCAGCCAGCACTCGATCGTGCAGTCTTCCACCTCGCCCTCCGACAGCGAGACGTTCGCGTGCGAGCAGATGTCGTTGATCGCGAACACCTCGCCCTCGGTACGGACGACGGACACCGGCGTGCCGTCGAGCTCCACCCGCTTGGGGTGTCGTCCTCCAGCTCGCTCAGCGCACAGGCTTTGACAAAGGCCATCAGACGGACGCCTTCAGCTCGGTCTCGATCTTGTCGAGAAGGCGTGCTTCGACATCCGGCAGGCCGATCTGCTGGACCAGCTCGGCGAAGAAGCCGCGCACGACGAGCCGGCGGGCCTCCTCGGCCGGGATACCGCGGGACTGCAGGTAGAAGAGCTGCTCGTCGTCGAAGCGGCCGGTTGCGGAGGCATGGCCGGCGCCGACGATCTCACCGGTCTCGATCTCCAGGTTCGGCACGGAGTCGACCCGGGCACCGTCGGTGAGAACCAGGTTGCGGTTCATCTCGTAGGTGTCGGTTCCCTCGGCGCTGGCCTGGATGAGGACGTCACCGATCCAGACCGCGTGCGCACCGTCGCCCTGCAGCGCGCCCTTGTAGGCCACGTTGGACTTGCAGTGCGGGGCGTTGTGGTCGACCAGGAGACGGTGCTCCTGGTGCTGGCCCTTGTCGGTGAAGTACAGACCGAAGAGCTCGGCCTCGCCGCCGGTGGCCGCGTACGCGACCCGCGGGTGGAGGCGGACCACGTCGCCGCCGAAGGTGACGATGATGGACTTGAAGGAGGCGTCCCGGCCGATCAGCGCGTTGTGCTGAGCGACGTGGACGGCCTTCGTCCCAGTCCTGGACGGAGACGACGGTCAGCTTCGCACCGTCGCCCAGGACGTAGTCGACGTTGGCTGCGAGCACCGCGTCACCGGTGTGGTCGATGACGACGACAGCCTCGGCGAAGGCGCCCAGCTCGATGACCTGGTGGGCGTAGGCCACACCGCCCTCGCCGTGCACCGCGATCCGGACCGGCTCGGTGAGCACGGCGTCCTTCGCGACGGTGACGACCGAGGCCTGCTCGAAGGACGAGTACGCCTGGGCGGCGACACGGTCCACCGGGATGCCGGCCTTGCCGAGCCGCGCGTCGTCACGGCCGACGGTCTCGACCGTGACTCCCTCGGGCGCCTCGACGACGACCTTGACGCTGCCGGCAGTGGCGACCGCGGTGCCGTCGTGCAGTCCGCGCAGCCGCTCGATCGGCGTGAACCGCCACTCCTCCTCACGGCCGTGCGGGACCGGGAAGTCCGCGACGTCGAAGGACGGGGCGCGCTCATGCGCGTGGCGACGGTCGACTCGGCGGCCACCGCGATGGAGCCGGCGGTGGTGGAGCCGACCGGCGTGGGTCCCCCTGGACCGGAGCTTGTCGGAGGTCCTGGGGCGTTCTGAGCCTCAGCCATGGCTGTCGTGGTGCTCTCTTTCTCAGTCAAGAACTCGGGGATACGGTCGGCAGGCCTTCGGCCGTACTAGCCGACCGAACCCTCCATCTGCAGCTCGATCAGCCGGTTGAGCTCCAGGGCGTACTCCATGGGCAGCTCCTTGGCGATCGGCTCGACGAAGCCACGCACGATCATCGCCATGGCCTCGAACTCGGTGAGTCCGCGGCTCATGAGGTAGAAGAGCTGGTCCTCGGAGACCTTGGAGACGGTCGCCTCGTGGCCCATCGACACGTCGTCCTCGCGGACATCGACGTACGGATAGGTGTCGGAGCGCGAGATGGTGTCCACCAGCAGCGCGTCGCACAGCACGTTGGACTTGGAACCCGGCGCGCCCTCACCGATCTCGATCAGACCGCGGTAGGAGGTGCGGCCGCCGCCTCGTGCCACCGACTTGGAGACGATGTTGGAGGAGGTGTTCGGAGCCATGTGCACCATCTTGGCGCCGGCGTCCTGGTGCTGGCCCTCGCCCGCGAAGGCGATGGACAGGGTCTCGCCCTTGGCGTGCTCGCCCATCAGGTAGACGGCCGGGTACTTCATGGTGACCTTGGAGCCGATGTTTCCGTCGACCCACTCCATGGTCGCGCCCTCGTACGCCACGGCGCGCTTGGTGACGAGGTTGTAGACGTTGTTCGACCAGTTCTGGATGGTCGTGTAGCGGCAGCGGCCGCCCTTCTTCACGATGATCTCGACGACCGCGGAGTGCAGCGAGTCCGAGGAGTAGATCGGCGCGGTGCAGCCCTCGACGTAGTGGACGTAGGCGTCCTCGTCGACGATGATCAGCGTCCGCTCGAACTGGCCCATGTTCTCCGTGTTGATACGGAAGTAGGCCTGGAGCGGGATCTCGACGTGCACGCCCTTCGGCACGTAGATGAACGAGCCACCGGACCACACGGCCGAGTTCAGCGACGCGAACTTGTTGTCGCCGACCGGGATGATCGTGCCGAAGTACTCCCTGAAGAGCTCCGGGTGCTCCTTCAGCGCGGTGTCGGTGTCCATGAAGATGACACCCTGCGCCTCGAGCTCCTCGTTGATCTGGTGGTAGACCACCTCGGACTCGTACTGCGCGGCTACACCGGCGACGAGGCGCTGCTTCTCCGCCTCGGGGATGCCGAGCTTGTCGTAGGTGTTCTTGATGTCGGCGGGCAGGTCCTCCCACGACTGGGCCTGCTTCTCCGTGGAGCGCACGAAGTACTTGATGTTGTCGAAGTCGATGCCCGACAGGTCCGAGCCCCAGTTCGGCATGGGCTTCTTGCCGAACAGCTTCAGGCCCTTGAGCCGGAGCTTCAGCATCCACTCCGGTTCGTTCTTCTTCTCCGAGATGTCGCGGACGACAGCTTCGGACAGGCCTCGCTTCGCCGTCGCGCCTGCTGCGTCGGAGTCGGCCCAGCCGAATTCGTACGTGCCCAGGCCATCGAGCTCAGGGTGGACAGTCTCCGTAGGGAGCGTCATGCGGGGTTCCTCCCGGCCGTACTTGCGGATGCTGATGTGGTGGTCTTTGGTGCTGCGGGGCTGCTGCGGGGACGAACGTCGTGCACACTCCGTCGCCATGGGCGAGGGTGGCCAGACGCTGCACATGGGTCCCGAGCAGGCTGGAGAAGAATTCCGTCTCCGCCTCGCACAGCTGCGGGAACTGCTCGGCGACATGAGCCACCGGGCAGTGGTGCTGACACAGCTGCTCGCCCTGCTGTGCGCCGGGCGCGCTGCGCGCCGTAGCAGCGTACCCGTCGGCCGACAAGGCCTTGGCCAGCGCTTCGGTCCGCCCTTCGGGTTCCGCGGCCTCGACCGCGGCCCGGTAGGTCTCGGCCTGGTCCGCCATCCGGGCGCGGGCGAAAGCGACGACCGCCTCGTCCCCGGCTGTTTCGGCGATCCAGCGCAGCGCGTCGGCGGCGAGCTTGTCGTAGGACTGGTCGAAGGCGTCCCGGCCGCAGTCGGTCAGGGCGAACACCTTGGCCGGGCGGCCACGAGTCCTCGCCCGTACACCCGCTGCTCGCGGGACTCGACGACACCATCGGACACGAGGGCGTCGAGATGACGGCGGACGGCGGCCTGGGTCAGGCCGACGCGCTTGGCGAGATCGGCGGCGGTGGACGGGCCGTGGTCCAGGATGGAGCGCGCGACACGGTTGCGCGTCGAGCGCTCACCGGTCGCGAGTTCCTCCTGCGGAGCCTCGCCAACGTATTTCACAACGCCATTGTTGCGTAATTCATCCGCCACTGACAACCACGGTCCGGAACGATCTACGGTGCGGTTGGTCACTAAGGGTTACCTAACTGCCCTGGAAAAACCTGCCCCGGGAGTTCGCGACCCGCTCCCCTGCCTAGACTTGCCCGCCATGAAGAGCGAGCCCGTCGTACAGGTCCGCGGCCTGGTCAAGCGGTACGGCACCAAGACCGCGGTGGACGGCCTCGACCTGGACGTCCGGGCCGGCGCCGTGACCGCGGTCCTCGGCCCCAACGGCGCCGGGAAGACCACCACGATCGAAACCTGCGAGGGATACCGCCGACCGGATGAAGGGACCGTACGGGTCCTTGGCCTCGACCCCTTCGGCGACGGCGCGTCGCTGCGTCCGAGGATCGGCGTGATGCTCCAGTCGGGTGGCGTCTACTCCGGCGCGCGCGCCGACGAGATGCTGCGGCACACCGCGAAGCTGCACGCCCACCCGCTGGACGTCGATGCCCTGATCGAACGCCTCGGCCTCGGCAGCTGCGGGCGCACCACCTACCGCCGGCTCTCCGGCGGCCAGCAGCAGCGGCTCGCCCTGGCGATGGCCGTCGTCGGCCGCCCCGAGCTGGTCTTCCTCGACGAGCCGACCGCGGGCCTCGATCCGCAGGCCCGCCGCTCCACCTGGGATCTCGTACGGGAGCTGCGCACCGACGGCGTGTCGGTCATCCTCACCACCCACTTCATGGACGAGGCCGAGGGCTCGCCGACGACGTCGCCGTCATCGACACGGGCCGGGTCATCGCCCAGGGCAGCCCCGAGCAGCTGTGCCGCGGCGGCGCCGAGAACACCCTCGGCTTCACCGGCCGGCCCGGCCTCGACCTCGGCTCGCTGCTGAAGGCGCTGCCCGACGGCACCGGGCGGCCGAGCTCGCCCCGGCACGTACCGCATCACCGGGCAGGTCGACCCGCAGCTGCTGGCCACCGTCACCTCCTGGTGCGCCCAGCACTCGGTGATGCCGGAGGGCATCTCCGTGGAGCGGCACACCCTGGAGGACGTCTTCCTCGAACTGACCGGCAAGGAGCTGCGCGCATGAGCGCCGGTACGTACACCCCGCCCCGGCGCCGCCCCGCTGCCTCGCATGATCGCCGCGCAGACCGCGCTGGAGACACGGATGCTGCTGCGCAACGGCGAGCAGCTGCTGCTGACAGTGATCATCCCGGCGCTGCTCCTCGTACTGTTCAGCGCCGTCGACATCGTGGACACCGGAGCGGGCGAGCCGGTCGACTTCCTGGCGCCGGGCGTGCTCGCGCTCGCCGTGATGTCCACGGCCTTCACCGGCCAGGCCATCGCCACCGGTTTCGAGCGGCGTTACGGAGTCCTCAAGCGACTGGCCGCCTCACCGCTGCCTCGCTGGGCCCTGATGACGGCGAAGACCCTGTCGGTGCTGGTCACCGAGGTGCTGCAGATCGTCCTGCTGACAGCGATCGCGTTCGCGCTCGGCTGGTCACCCGAGGGCAACCCTTCGCCGTGCTGCTGCTCCTGGTGCTGGGCACCGCGGCCTTCTCCGGCCTGGGGCTGCTGATGGCGGGGACGCTGAAGGCCGAGGCGACGCTCGCTGCGGCCAACCTGGTCTTCCTGCTGCTGCTGATGGGCGGCGGGGTCATCGTGCCACTGGACAAGTTCCCGGACGCGGCGCAGTCGGTGCTGGGACTGCTGCCGATCTCGGCCCTCTCCGACGGGCTCAGGGACGTGCTCCAGAACGGCGCCGCGATGCCGTGGACCGACCTGGGGATCCTGGCCGTATGGGCGGTGCTCGGGCTGGGCGCGGCGGCGAGGTTCTTCCGCTGGGAATGACGCTTCGGGGTAACTCGTCCCCTCGTGAAAGCTTGCACAAGCGTCGGCTTACGATAGTGGGCGTGCCCAAGCTGACCCGAGCCGAAGTCGCTCAAGCCGCCCGGAACCCGCTCCTCTGCATCGCCGAGCGGTGGACGCCGTCCCCGGACCGTTCGCCGGGCCGTGATGTCCGCGATCGTGATGGCCGTGGCCATCGTCGTGACCGGCGGCGCCGTCCGGCTGACCGGATCGGGCCTCGGCTGCCCCACCTGGCCCAAGTGCACCGACGACAGCCTCACCACGACCAGCGAGATGGGGCTGCACGGCGTCATCGAGTTCGGCAACCGGATGCTCACGTACGTACTGTGCGCGGCGGTCGGCTGGGCGATCATCGCGGTCCGGTCGGCCAAGCCCTGGCGGCGCAGCCTGACCCGGCTCGGCTGGATCCAGTTCTGGATCGTCATGGGCAACGCGGTGCTCGGTGGCGTCGTCGTACTGGTGGGCCTGAACCCGTACACCGTCGCGGCGCACTTCCTGCTCTCGACCGCGCTGCTCGCCGTCGCGCTGCTGACCTGGCACCGGCTGGGTGAGGGCGACGGCGAGCCGAAGCCGCTGGTGGGCAAGGCGGTGTCGCAGCTGACCTGGATCCTCGTGGTCGCCTCGGGCCTGCTGATCGCGGTCGGCACCGTGGTGACGGGCGCGGGACGGCACGCCGGCGACTCCAGCGAGGTGCACCGCATCCCGATCGACTGGAAGCTGATCGTGCAGCTGCACGCCGACCTGGCCTGGATCGTGGTGGCACTGACCGTCGCACTGTGGTTCGTCCTGAGGGCCGTGGACGCACCGGCCGGGCCGAAGCGCCGCACCCGTGATCTCTTCCTGGTGCTGATGGCGCAGGGCCTGATCGGTTACGTCCAGTACTTCACGGACACCCCGAGATCCTGGTGGGCCTGCACATGCTGGGCTCGTGCTTCGTGTGGATCGCAGTGCTCCGGTGCTGTTGTCGCTGCGCGAGCGCCCGGCGGCCGGGGCCGCGGTTCCCGCCCCGGTGACCAGCGAGCAGCCGGAGCCCGCTGCCGCGAGCTGAGCCGGGCGGCACCAGTACGGAGAAGCGAGGACCCGGCCGTCATCCGACGGCCGGGGTCGCTTTGCGTTTCTTTCAGCTCCTGCCGGACCGACCGCCGACCTGGATACCGGCCATCCGGGACCACTCGTACGGGCCGGTGCGCACCTTGGCGGCGAACTCGCCGTCGAAGGATTCATGGACCGTGATCCCGGCCTTCTGCGTGGCGCTCTCGGCGACGGCGTACGACGGTGCGACCAGGTCGCCCCAGCCGCCGTCCTCACCCACGAGAACGATGCGGGTGCCCACCTGGCCGAGGTAGGCGAGCTGCCCCTCGGCACCGCCGTGGGCCTGGGCGAAGGCGCCGATCTGCTTGGCGAGCTTCGCCGCCCTGCGCTCCGCGCGGGCCGCGTGCTTGCTGTCGTCCGTCTGCTGGGTCTGAGCCGTCTCTGCCATGAGCAGGATGCTACCGACGGGTAGTTCAACTGGCGACGGGTGGGGTACGTGGCCCGGGCCACGTACCCCACCCGTGACCGATTACAGGAAGGGGTCCACCGCGACGGCGACGAAGAGCAGCGACACATAGGTGATGGACCAGTGGAACAGCCGCATCTCCTTGAGCTTGGCACCTGCCACACCGGCCTTTGCCCTGGTCTGAAGGCCGTGTGCCTCCCAGAGCCAGAAGCCGCCGGCCAGCAGGGCCACCGAGGTGTAGAACCAGCCTGTGTAGCCGAGCGGGGTCAGCAGCAGCGAGACGGCCACCATCACCCAGCTGTAGAGAACGATCTGCCGGGCGACCACACGGTTGGAGGCGACGACCGGAAGCATCGGGACGCCGACCCGCGCGTAGTCGTCCTTCACCTTCATCGACAGCGGCCAGTAGTGCGGCGGCGTCCAGAAGAAGATGACGGCGAAAAGAATCACCGCGGCCCATGACACCGAATTCGTCACGGCCGACCAGCCGATGAGGACGGGCATGCAGCCGGCGATACCGCCCCAGACGATGTTCTGCGAGGTGCGGCGCTTCAGGAGCATCGTGTAGACGACGACGTAGAAGAGCAGTGCACCGAGCGCGAGCGCCGCGGAGAGCCAGTTGACCAGCAGCCCGAACCACACGGTGGAAATCACCGCGAGTGAGATACCGAAGACCAGGCACTCGAGCGGGCTCACCAGGCCGGTGACCAGCGGCCGCTGCGAAGTGCGGTCCATCAGCGCGTCGATGTCCCGGTCGATATACATGTTGAGCGCATTGGCACCACCCGCGGAAAGATATCCGCCGATAGTGGTAATAACTACGAGCCATAGGTCTGGCACACCCTGAGCGGCCAGGAACATCACCGGAACGGTGGTGATGAGCAGCAACTCGATGATTCGCGGCTTGGTAAGCGCCACGAACGCCTTGATACGGGCCCCGAACGGGCGATGGCCCCTGGGCCCGGAGTCAAGGCAACCCTGCGGGTCGGGACTCGACGGCCGTCACGCACACCCTGACAGAGAAATCCCAGCAAGCTCCGGGCGTGAAGGCCCAGTAAAGACTTGCGCGAACCAGTCCACTGTAGACGTTGCGGATACACCACTCTTCGCGGGGTGGGCTCGTGTTGGGGTGGCGCAGAAGTGAACGAGAGCGCTCATACGGGAGGCGAACTCCGCAGGTCGCCCGCACTGTGGAAAGGGCAGAAGAAGGGCGTTGCGTCAGGGGTAGGCTCAAGAATGTCCGGTGCGGTTCGAGCCACCGGTTCAACAACAGTGGAGAGGAGCCCTGACTCAGGGTGAGCACCAAGCCGACCACCACAGACCTCCAGTGGACCGAATTGGACCAGCGGGCCGTGGACACTGTCCGCGTCCTCGCCGCGGACGCCGTACAGAAGGTCGGAAACGGCCACCCGGGTACGGCGATGAGCCTGGCTCCTGCCGCGTACACCCTCTTCCAGAAGGTGATGCGCCATGACCCGGCGGACGCGGAGTGGACCGGCCGCGACCGGTTCGTACTCTCGGCGGGCCACTCCAGCCTGACCCTCTACATCCAGCTCTACCTGGCCGGCTACGGCCTGGAGCTCGATGACCTGAAGGCTTTCCGCACCTGGGGCTCGAAGACCCCGGGTCACCCGGAGTACGGCCACACCACCGGTGTGGAGACGACGACCGGCCCGCTCGGCCAGGGTGTCGCCAACGCGGTGGGCATGGCGATGGCCGCCCGCTACGAGCGTGGGCTGTTCGACCCGGAGGCGGCTCCCGGCACCTCTCCGTTCGACCACAACGTCTACGTCATCGCCGGTGACGGCTGCCTCCAGGAGGGCATCTCCTCCGAGGCGTCCTCGCTGGCCGGGCACCAGAAGCTCGGCAGCCTGGTGCTCCTGTGGGACGACAACCACATCTCGATCGAGGGCGACACGGAGACCGCGGTCTCCGAGGACACCCTCAAGCGGTACGAGTCGTACGGCTGGCACGTCCAGCGTGTCGAGCAGCTGCCCAGCGGCGACCTGGACCCCGAGGGTCTGTACAAGGCGCTGCTGGCCGCCAAGGCCGAGACGGAGCGCCCGTCGTTCATCGCGGCCCGCTCGATCATCGCCTGGCCCGCCCCGCACGCCCAGAACACCGAGGCCGCGCACGGCTCGGCGCTCGGCGACGACGAGGTCGCGGCCACCAAGCGGGTGCTCGGCTTCGACCCCGAGAAGAGCTTCGAGGTCTCCGAGGCGGTCATCGCGCACACGCGTGAGGCGCTGGACCGCGGCCGTGAGGCCAAGACCGAGTGGGAGAAGACCTTCGCCGCCTGGCGCACCGCCAGCCCGGAGCGCGCCGCGGAGTTCGACCGGATCGCCGCGGGCGAGCTGCCCGCGGGCTGGGAGGACAAGCTTCCGGTCTTCGAGCCGGGCAAGGGCGTCGCCACCCGTGCCGCGTCCGGCAAGGTGCTGCAGGCGCTCGGCGAGATCGTCCCCGAGCTGTGGGCGGCTCCGCCGACCTCGCGGGCTCGAACAACACCACGATCGACAAGACGTCCTCGTTCCTCCCGGCCGGCAACCCGCTGCCCGAGGCGGACCCGTACGGGCGCACGATCCACTTCGGCATCCGCGAGCACGCCATGGCCGCGGCCATGAACGGCATCGCGCTGCACGGCAACACCCGCATCTACGGCGGCACCTTCCTGGTGTTCTCCGACTACATGCGCAACGCCGTGCGGCTCTCCGCGCTGATGCACCTGCCGGTGACCTACGTGTGGACGCACGACTCGGTCGGCCTCGGCGAGGACGGCCCGACCCACCAGCCGGTCGAGCACATCGCATCGCTGCGGGCCATCCCCGGCCTCAACGTGGTCCGCCCGGCCGACGCCAACGAGACCGCCATCGCCTGGCGCGAGATCCTGCACCGTTACACCAAGGTGTTCGGCAAGGGCGCTCCGCACGGCCTGGCGCTGACCCGGCAGGGCGTGCCGACGTACGAGGCGAACGAGAACGCGGCCAAGGGCGGCTACGTACTCTTCGAGGCCGACGGCGGCGAGCCGCAGGTCGTCCTGATCGGTACGGGCTCCGAGGTCCAGCTGGCCGTCGGGGCCCGCGAGCAGCTCCAGGCCGCCGGAGTGGCGACCCGTGTGGTGTCGATGCCGTCGGTGGAATGGTTCGAGGAGCAGGATCAGGCGTACAAGGACAGCGTTCTGCCGCCGTCCGTGAAGGCCAGGGTCGCCGTCGAGGCCGGCATCGGTCTGACCTGGCACCGGTACGTCGGTGACGCGGGCCGGATCGTGTCGCTGGAGCACTTCGGCGCCTCGGCCGACGCGAAGGTCCTCTTCCACGAGTTCGGCTTCACCGCCGAGCATGTGGCCGCCGCCGCTCGGGAATCTCTCGCCGCCGCTGCGCGCTGACGCCGGTATACGACTAGTAGGAGATGCAATTCTCATGACAGACGCACTCAAGCGCCTCTCCGACGAGGGCGTGGCGATCTGGCTCGACGACCTGTCGCGCTCCCGGATCACCTCCGGCAATCTTGCCGAGCTGATCGACCAGAACCACGTGGTGGGCGTTACCACCAACCCGTCGATCTTCCAGAAGGCGATCTCGGAGGGCCACGGTTACGACCAGCAGCTCACCGACCTCGCCGCCCGGAAGGTCACCGTGGACGAGGCCATCCGCATGATCACGACGGCCGACGTCCGCGACGCCGCCGACATCCTGCGCCCGGTCTTCGACGCGACGGACGGGCAGGACGGCAGGGTCTCCATCGAGGTCGACCCGCGGCTGGCCCACAACACCACTGCAACGGCCGCCGAGGCCAGGCAGCTGGCGTGGCTGGTCGACCGGCCGAACACGCTTATCAAGATCCCGGCCACGAAGGCCGGTCTGCCCGCGATCACCGAGACCATCGGCCGGGGCATCAGCGTGAACGTGACGCTGATCTTCTCGCTGGAGCGCTACCGCGAGGTCATGGACGCCTACCTGGCGGGCCTGGAGAAGGCCAAGGCCGCGGGCCTGGACCTTTCAAGATCCACTCGGTGGCTTCCTTCTTCGTGTCCCGCGTGGACTCCGAGATCGACAAGCGGCTCGACGCGCTGGGCACCGACGAGGCCAAGGCGCTCAAGGGCAAGGCCGCTCTCGCCAACGCCCGTCTCGCCTACCAGGCGTACGAGGAGGTCTTCGCCTCCGACCGCTGGGCCCCGCTGGACAAGGCGCGGGCCAACAAGCAGCGTCCGCTGTGGGCCTCCACCGGCGTCAAGGACCCCGCGTACAAGGACACCCTGTACGTCGACGACCTGGTCGCACCGGGCACGGTGAACACCATGCCCGAGGCCACCATGAACGCCACGGCGGACCACGGGCAGATCACCGGCAACACGATCGCCGGCACCTACGAGCAGGCCCGTGCCGAGCTCGACGCCGTCGAGAGCTCGGGATCAGCTACAACGATGTCGTCCAGCAGCTGGAGGACGAGGGCGTCGAGAAGTTCGCGACGTCCTGGAACGACCTGCTCAAGTCCACTGAGGCCGAGCTCAAGCGCCTCGCCCCTTCGGAGGGCTGACCACTTTGTCTGGTGTTCCCGGAGTCAATCCGCTCCGTGACGCCCAGGACCGCCGGCTCCCGCGTATCGCGGGCCGTCGGGCCTGGTCATCTTTGGCGTCACGGGCGATTTGTCCCGTAAAAGCTGATGCCCGCTGTCTACGACCTGGCCAACCGCGGCCTGCTGCCGCCGGGCTTCGCTCATCGGCTTCGCACGCCGCGAATGGCAGGACGAGGACTTCGCCCAAGAGGTGCACGACGCCGTCAAGCAGCATGCCCGCACGCCGTTCCGCGAGGAGGTCTGGCAGCAGCTCATCCAGGGGATGCGCTTCGTCCAGGGCAACTTCGACGACGACGAGGCCTTCGAGACCCTGAAGTCCACGATTCAGGAGCTCGACAAGGCACAGGGCACCGGCGGCAACTTCGCCTTCTATCTCCGTGCCGCCGAAATTCTTCCCGAAGGTCGTCCAGCAGCTCAAGAAGCACGGGCTGGCAGACCAGAAGGAGGGCTCCTGGCGGCGTGCCGTCATCGAGAAGCCGTTCGGTCACGACCTCACCAGTGCACAGGAGCTCAACCACCTCGTGCACGACGTGTTCCCGCCCAACGAGGTCTTCAGGATCGACCACTACCTGGGCAAGGAAACGGTCCAGAACATCCTGGCGCTGCGTTTCGCCAACACGATGTTCGAGCCCATCTGGAACCGGTCCTACGTCGACCACGTCCAGATCACGATGGCCGAGGACATCGGCATCGGCGGCCGGGCCGGTTACTACGACGGCATCGGCGCGGCCCGCGACGTCATCCAGAACCACCTGCTCCAGCTGCTGGCGCTGACCGCGATGGAGGAGCCCGGTCCTTCCACCCCAAGGCCCTGGTCGCCGAGAAGCTGAAGGTGCTCACGGCGGTGGAGCTGCCCGACGACCTGGGCAAGCACACCGTGCGCGGTCAGTACGCGTCCGCGTGGCAGGGCGGTGAGGAGGCCCTCGGTTATCTCCAGGAAGAGGGCATCAACCCCAAGTCGAAGACCGACACCTTCGCCGCGATCAAGCTGACCATCAACAACCGCCGATGGGCGGGCGTGCCGTTCTACCTCCGTACCGGAAAGCGGCTCGGCCGCCGGGTCACCGAGATCGCGGTCGTCTTCAAGCGCGCCCCGTATCTGCCGTTCGAATCCGGTGCGACCGAGGAGCTGGGCGGCAACGCGCTGGTCATCCGGGTCCAGCCGGACGAGGGCGTGACCGTGCGGTTCGGCTCCAAGGTGCCGGGCACCTCGATGGAGGTCAGGGACGTCACGATGGACTTCGCCTACGGCGAGTCCTTCACGGAGTCCAGCCCGGAGGCGTACGAGCGGCTCCTGCTCGATGTGCTGCTCGGGGACGCCAACCTCTTCCCCGCCACCAGGAGGTCGAACTCTCCTGGAACATCCTCGATCCGATCGAGGAGTACTGGGACAAGCACGGCAAGCCCGCTCAGTACGCGGCCGGCACCTGGGGTCCGGCCGAGGCTGACGAGATGCTCGCACGCGACGGACGGAGCTGGCGCCGGCCATGAAGATCGATCTCACGGAAACCACGTCCAGCAAGATCAACCAGGCCCTGGTGTCGGCGCGCCGTTCCATCGGCACCCCGCGATCGGCATGGTGCTGACCCTGGTCATCGTCACCGACGAGGAGAACGCCTACGACTCGCTCAAGTCGGCGAGCGACGCCTCGCGCGAGCACCCTCGCGGATCATCGTGGTGATCAAGCGGGTCAGCCGTTCGCCGCGCAGCCGGCGCGACGCACGGCTCGACGCCGAGATCCGGGTCGGTTCCGACTCGGGCTCCGGCGAGACCGTCGTACTGCGTCTGCACGGCGAACTGGCCAACCACGCCCAGTCGGTGGTCCTGCCGCTGCTGCTGCCTGACGCCCCGGTCGTGGTGTGGTGGCCCGAGGGCGCCCCGCGGAACCGGCGAAGGACCCGCTGGGCGCACTGGCCCAGCGCCGCATCACCGACGCGTACTCGGCCGAGCGGCCGCTCGACGAGCTCGCCGTACGCGCCAGCACGTACAACCCCGGCGACACCGACCTGGCCTGGACGCGCATCACACCGTGGCGCTCCATGCTGGCCGCCGCGCTCGACCAGCAGCCCGCCGAGGTCCTCTCGGCAAGCGTCGAGGGCGAATCCGACAACCCGAGCTGTGAACTGCTGGCCATGTGGCTCGCGGACCGGCTCGGTGTCCCGGTGGAGCGCACCCAGTCCGACGGTCCCGGTCTGACCGCGGTCCGGCTGGAAACCAAGAACGGCGCCATCGTTCTGGACCGGCCCAACGGTTCGCTGGCCACGCTGTGCATGGTCGGCCAGCCCGACCGCTCGGTGGCGCTCCAGCGGCGGGAGACCGCCGAGCTCCTCGCCGAGGAGCTGCGGCGGCTGGACCCGGACAACATCTACGAGTCCACGGTCAAGTTCGGTGTGGAACGCCTCGGCGCTCCCGGTGAGGCCAAGGCCGCCGGGTCCGGCCGGCAGCCGGCGGCTCCGGCCGGCGCCGGCGCCGCCAAGAAGGCCGCGGCCAAGAAGGCGGCCTCGAAGTGAGTGCTCCCCAGCTCGTCGTGCACCGCGACAAGGAGCTGATGGCACAGGCCGCGGCGGCCCGGCTGATCACGAAGATCGTGGACGCCCAGGCCTCCCGTGGTTCCGCCTCGGTGGTGCTCACCGGCGGGCGCAACGGCAACGGCCTGCTGGCCGCACTGGCCGGGTCGGCCGCACGGGACGCGATCGACTGGTCGCGGCTCGATCTGTGGTGGGGCGACGAGCGGTTCCTCCCCGACGGCGACCCGGAGCGCAATGTCACGCAGGCCCGTGAGGCCCTGCTGGACTCGGTGGGGCTCGATCCGTCCCGGGTGCACGCGATGCCCGCTTCGGACGGTGCGTACGCCGACGACGCGGACGCCGCCGCCGCCGGTTACGCCGCCGAACTCGCCGCCGCGACAGGCCCGGAGGACCACGGGCCGTACCGGCGTTCGATGTACTGATGCTGGGTGTCGGCCCGGACACCCATGTGGCCTCGCTCTTCCCCGAGCTGCCCGCGGTACGGAGACCGAGCGCACCGTCGTCGGTGTGCACGGCGCCCCAAGCCACCGCCGGTCCGAATCTCGCTCACACTGCCCGCGATCCGGGCGGCGCGCGAGGTGTGGCTGCTGGCCGCGGGTGAGGACAAGGCGGAGGCGGCGGAGATCGCGCTGTCCGGGGCCGGAGAGATCCAGGCACCGGCGGCGGGAGCTTACGGCCGCAGCCGCACACTGTGGCTGCTGGACGCCGCGGCGGCCTCGAAGCTGCCGCGCGCCATGTACCCGCCGGCCTCTCCGTAGGCACGCGTCACCCGAGGCCCGGTCCGCTCCTGTTTCTCCGGCGGACCGGGCCTTGTGCGTGCCAGAGTCGGCCCATGGTGCGTATCGGGACTGTGGTGATGGGCGCGTCCGATGTACGGCGTGCGGCGGACTTCTGGATGGCGGCGCTGGGCCATGTCGAGCGCGAGCCGCTCGACGACGACTGGGTGGTGCTGGTCCCCGCCGCGGGACATGGCGTCGGGCTGTCGCTCGGGCGAAGCGAGTCGCCGGTGGAGGAGGTTCCGCGGGTCCATCTCGATCTGTACACCGACGAGCAGGACGCCGAGGTGGAGCGGTTGACGGGGCTGGGTGCGCGGAGGGTGGCATGGGAGCTCTATCCGCCTGACCCGGACTTCGTCGTGCTCGCCGATACCGAGGGCAACCGCTTCTGCGTCATCGCCACCACCCGCGGCTGATCGTCGCTCAGCCGCGCTCCAGGAACGGCTCCAGCAAACCAGGGACGGCGCCGGCGGCGAAGGCGAGGCCCTCGGACTCATCGGCGTCGTACACGGTGTAGGCACCCGCTCCCGCTGCCGTGGTGGCGGTGACACCGATCAGTCCGGCCCGGCGCTGGAAGTACGACTGCCTGACCGTCCAGCCGATCACCCCGGCCCGCTCCAGGGCGGCCGTGGAGCGCCTGACCGTGCCGGACCGGGTAACCAGGTAGTCGCCGCTGAGAGTGTGCCCGAGGCCCCGGTAGGCGTCGAGGGCGAGGAGCACGGCGACCGGAACGAACACCACCGCGCAGGCCGCCGCGATCCAGAGCAGGACGGGCGTCAGCAGCGCCCGAGGACAGCCAGCAGGAGTACGGGGCTGCCACCGCCGCGAGCGCCCTGCGCAGCCGCCGGCCACGGGCCGCGCGGGGTGCGGGGTCAGCGGGCGCCGGTCGGTGCCGTCCGCTCGCGCAGGACATCCGCCGCGATCGAGTCGGCCAGGGCGCGGGGCGCGGCCGGGAGCAGGGTGTTGTGGTCCGCGCCCCGGGACTCGTCGTCCTTGGCGAGGCCGGTGGTGATCGCGTCCACCCGGGCGGCGCCGAACAGCCGGATACCGAGCGGCTCCACCAGATCCACTCCGCGCAGCCGCCGTTCCTCGACGGACAGGGAACGGGAGGTCAGCAGCCCGCGTCTGACCCGCAGGGTGCCGCCGGGTTCGCGCTCCAGGCGGTAGTTCCACCACATCTCGACCCAGAGCCCGAGCGCGCCGACGACACCGGCGACCGTGGCCGCCGCGACCAGGAACACGATCATCCAGAGCACCGGGGTGTCGCGGAACCGGTCGCCGACCCAGTTGATCACCTGCCCCTGCGCGCCGACCCAGTCGCTGACCTGCATCACGCCGCCGGCCGCCGCACCGCCCAGCATCGGGGCGACGAAGGAGAGCGGTGCGTAGCGGATCCAGCGCGGGTCGAGGGTGGCCAGCTCGCCCTCGCGGTGCGCTCCCGGGGCATAGCCGGTGGCCCGGTCGAGCAATTCGTGCCGCAGCCGCTCGCCCTCGGCGCGGGAGACCGGATCGAGCTCCAGAGTGGATTCACCACCGGCGTGTTCACCGGTGCCGATGCGGACCGTGACCAGGCCGAGGAGCCGTAGCAGCAGATGGGCCGTGAGGTCGACGCTGCGGATCCGGGTCCGGGCCAGAGAGCGGCGTTTGACCAGGAGGAGCCCGGTGTGGAGATCGACGCGTTCGACGCCGATGCGGTAGCGGGTGCGGCGCCACCGTACGTAGTCACCTGCCGCGGCTACGCCGATCAGGAGGACGGCGCCCGCCAGCACCAGCCGACAGCGGGGCGTAACCGAACCTTCCGGCGAGCGCGATCGTGGTCGGTACGGCGGCGCCGGCCGCGACTCCCGCCGTGACCAGCGCGGTGACCAGAACCGTGAGCGGATGAATCCGCCGCCATTCGTGCGACGGGCCCTTGCCGTCACCGGCCGGGGTGCTCAAGTGGCGTCCCCGGGCGTGTCCTGGGTGATCCTGGTCAGCCGTTCGACCAGCTCTGCCGCCACGTCGTGGTCGAGGCCCTCGATCTTCACCGCTCCCTTGGCCGACGCGGTGGTGACGGTGACCGTGGCCAGCCTGAAGAGCTGTTCCAGCGGGCCGCGCACGGTGTCCACGGTCTGGATCCGGGACATCGGTGCGATCCGCCACTCCTGCCACAGGAGCCCGATACGGACGTAGACCGCGTCGTCCGTGACCTCCCAGCGGTGGGTGCGGAACCACCAGAGAGGGAGGAGGACAGCACCTGCCACACCGACGACCGCCAGAGCGGCGGCAGGCATCAGCAGCCAGAACCTGGCAGCTGAAATCAGCGCTCCCAGCACGCCGAGGACCACCACCGGCGCGGCCGTCAGCAGCAGCAACTGGGCCCGCCACCAGCAAACGGCCCGGGGATCGAGCGTATTGCGCGGCGGCCGCAGCCGTACCGTCCCTCCCCGTCACCATCGGCTCAGCGACCTCGCAGCGTGCGGTACGCGGCGGCCAGGGCCGCGGTGGAGCTGTCCAGCTGCTCGCCGCCGGTGCCTTCGGTCAGAACCGGCTCGATCTTCCTGGCGAGGACCTTGCCGAGCTCGACACCCCACTGGTCGAAGGAGTCGATGTTCCAGACGGCGCCCTGGACGAAGACCTTGTGCTCGTACAGCGCGATCAGCTGGCCGAGCACCGACGGGGTCAGCCGGTCGGCGAGGATCGTAGTCGTCGGGTGGTTGCCGTGGAAGGTCTTGTGCGGCACCAGCTCCTCGGCCACCCCTCCGCACGGACCTCCTCGGGCGTCTTGCCGAAGGCGAGGGCCTGGGTCTGGGCGAAGAAGTTGGCCATCAGCAGGTCATGCTGGCCGATGAGGCCGGGCAGCAGGTCGGCGACGGGTGTGGCGAAGCCGATGAAGTCGGCCGGGATCACCTTCGTGCCCTGGTGGATCAGCTGGTAGTAGGCGTGCTGCCCGTTGGTGCCGGGGTGCCCCAGACGACAGGTCCGGTCTGCCACTCGACCGGATTGCCGTCCCTGTCCACGGACTTGCCGTTGGACTCCATGTCCAGCTGCTGCAAGTACGCGGTGAACTTGGCCAGGTAGTGGCTGTAGGGCAGCACCACATGCGACTGCGCGTCGAAGAACTCGCCGTACCAGATGCCCAGCAGGCCGAGCAGGAGCGGTGCGTTCTCCTCGGGCGGGCGGTGCGGAAGTGCTCGTCGACGAGGTGGAAGCCGTCGAGCATCTCGCGGAACCGGTCCGGCCCGATGGCGATCATCAGCGAGAGGCCGATCGCCGAGTCGAAGGAGTAACGGCCGCCGACCCAGTCCCAGAACTCGAACATGTTGGCCGTGTCGATACCGAAGTCCGCGACCTTCTCCGCGTTGGTCGACAGCGCCACGAAGTGCTTGGCCACGGCGTCCTGACCGGCCCTCAGCCCGGTGAGCAGCCAGTCGCGGGCGGAGGTGGCATTGGTGATGGTCTCGATCGTGGTGAAGGTCTTGGACGCGACGATGAACAGCGTCTCGGCCGGGTCGAGACCCTGCACGGCCTCGTGCAGGTCGGCGCCGTCGACGTTCGACACGAAGCGGACGGTGAGCGAGCGGTCCGCGAACGAACGCAGCACCTCATACGCCATGGCAGGGCCGAGGTCCGAGCCGCCGATACCGATGTTCACGACGTTCTTGATGGGCTTACCGGTGTGGCCGGTCCACTGGCCCGACCTGATCCGGTCGGAGAACTCGCCCATCCTGTCCAGGACGGCGTGCACGGCGGGCACCACGTTCTCGCCGTCGACCTCGGTCACCGCGTCGCGCGGGCGCGCAGCGCCGTGTGCAGGACGGCACGGTCCTCGGTGGTGTTGATCTTCTCGCCGCGGAACATCGCATCGCGCAGAGCCGCGACACCGGTGGCGCCGGCGAGCTCGCGCAGCAGACGGAGCGTCTCGTCGGTGATCAGGTGCTTGGAGTAGTCGATATACAGGTCGCCGACCCGCAGCGTGTAATCGGTGCCGCGGTCGGGCGCGTCCGCGAACAGCTGTCGCAGATGGGTCCCGCCGAGCTCCTCACGGTGCTTGCCCAGCGCCGTCCACTCGGGTGTCTGGTTGAGCTTGGTTCGGCTTTGTGCGTTCATCCGGGTTCGCCCTCTTCTCGTACCTGCAACATGCCCCGCTGCCCCTCCAACCTAATTGATCTGAAGGGGCGACGAGAGCAACGGCAAGCTGCGGGAGGACCAACGAAATCCGGCCGGGCACCCTGGGGTGACCGGCCGGTTGACAACTTCTAGTGCCGTGACCGGCAATGTCTGCGCGACAGGGCAAAGCTTGCCGGGAGTGGCACTAGTGCCGGACCGGCAATGTTTGCCCGGAAGGAGCGTCGTCCAGTGCGTGCGATCGCAAGGCGGCCGGGAGTCCTTGTAGCGGAGCTACAAGGGCTTTGGCCAACGCGGCGAGCGTGCGTGCTGGACGACGCGACGGGCAAAGCTTGCCGGTCCCGGCACTAGATCTCGCCGCGGAGTTTCGCGAGGGCTTCGGCGAGGATGGCCTCACCGTCCGCATCGCTGCGCCGCTCACGTACATACGCCAGATGCGTCTTGTACGGCTCGGTGCGCGGTGGGTCCGGGGCTGTCGCGGTCCTGGCCTGCCGGGAAACCACAGCGCGGGCAGTCCCAGGTCTCCGGTACCTGCGCGTCATGGGCGAAGCTCGGCTGCGTCTCGTGCCCGTTCGAGCACCAGAAGGAGATGCGGAGGCGTGCCGCGGATTCGCCGCGTTCGGCCTCTCCCATCGGCCCGCTCCGACCCGGCTTCCCCGGATCGCGTTGCCACTTGCCACGGTCGTAACTCCCTGCGTGATGGTGCTCGAAGATGCCCCAGTCTACGTAAGGCCCAACGCGCGTCCAGTGAAAGGAGTTACACCCTCACCGGGAATCGCGGACGACGGGTCAGTTGTCCAGCTTCATCAGCAGACCAAGTACGACAATGCATGCGAACCATCCCAGACCGAGCACCACGGTGATGCGGTCGAGGTTGCGCTCGGCGACCGATGAGCCACCGACGGACGACTGCATTCCGCCACCGAACATGTCGGAAAGGCCGCCGCCCTTTCCCTTGTGCATCAGCACCAGCAGCATCAGCAGCAGGCTGAAGACGATGAGGGCGATCGAGAACCCCATAATCACGGCTGGTCCCTACTTTCCACAATTCCCTTGGACTGCACATACGGACAACGGGGCCGGGGTGGTACCCACCTCGGCCCCCGCAAGGGTACGACGGATCCGCGCTACCGCATACTCACTGGTCGCGGAAGCGGACGATCTTGACGAACTCGTCGGCGTCCAGCGCGGCGCCACCGATCAGCGCACCGTCGACATCCGGCTGCGCCATGATGGCCGCGACGTTGCCGGACTTCACCGATCCGCCGTACTGGATACGGACGGCGTCGGCCAGCTCCTGCGAGTACAGCTCGGCGAGGCGGCCGCGGATCGCGCCGCAGACCTCCTGCGCGTCCGCGGGAGTGGCGACCTCGCCGGTGCCGATGGCCCAGACCGGCTCGTACGCGATCACGATGGACTCGGCCTGCTCGGCCGGGATGTCCTTGAGCGCGCCGTCGAGCTGCGCGAGCGTGTAGGAGACCTGGTCACCGGCCTTGCGGATGTCCAGGCCCTCACCGACGCAGAGGATCGGGGTCAGGCCGTGCTTGTATGCGGCCTTCACCTTGGCGTTGCAGATCTCGTCGTTCTCGCCGTGGTACTGGCGGCGCTCGCTGTGGCCCACGGCCACGTACGTGCACTTCAGCTTGGCGAGCATGAGGCCGGAGATCTCACCGGTGTACGCGCCGGAGTCGTGCGCCGAGATGTCCTGGGCGCCGTACTTGATCTTCAGCTTGTCGCCGTCCACCAGGGTCTGCACGGAGCGCAGGTCGGTAAAGGGCGGCAGGACCGCGACCTCGACGGCGTCGTAGTCCTTGTCGGCCAGCGCGAAGGAGAGCTTCTGGACGTGTGCGATGGCCTCGAGGTGGTTGAGGTTCATCTTCCAGTTGCCCGCCATCAGCGGGTACGGCCATGGTCGTTAGCAGTCATTAAGGGTCAGTCCTCCAGTGCGGCGAGGCCGGGAAGCGTCTTGCCCTCGAGGTATTCGAGGCTGGCGCCGCCACCGGTCGAGATATGGCCGAATGCGTTCTCGTCGAAGCCCAGGATGCGCACGGCGGCTGCGGAGTCCCCGCCGCCGACGACGCTGAAGGCCGGGGAGTCGACGAGGGCCTGGGCGACCGCCTTGGTGCCCTCGGCATAGTCGGGGTGCTCGAAGACGCCCATCGGGCCGTTCCAGAAGACGGTGGCCGCGTCGGCGAGCTTCGAGGCGTAGAGCTTGTTGGTCTCCGGGCCGTTGTCCAGACCCATCGCACCGGCCGGAATAGCGTCGGCGGCGACCGTACTGGGGTGGCTCGGGGCCTTGGTCTTGAGGTCCGGGAACCTGTCCGAGACGACGACGTCGACGGGGAGCACGAACTCCACGCCCTTCTCCTCGGCCCGCTTGAGGTATCCGAGCACCGCCGGGATCTGGTCCTCCTGGAGGAGGGAGCTGCCGACCTCGTAGCCCTGGGCCTTGAGGAAGGTGTAGGCCATTCCGCCGCCGATGAGGATGCGGTCGGCCTTCTCCAGCAGGTGGTCGATGACGCCGAGCTTGTCGGAGACCTTGGAGCCGCCGAGGACCACGACGTAGGGGCGGGTGACGTCCTCGGTGAGCTTCTTGAGAACGCCGACCTCGGTGGCGATCAGGCCGCCGGCCGCGTGCGGCAGCCGGGCCGGGAGGTCGAAGACCGAGGCGTGCTTGCGGTGGACGGCTCCGAAGCCGTCGCCGACGTACACATCGGCGAGCGCGGCGAGCCGGTCGGCGAAGGCGCCGCGCTCGGCGTCGTCCTTCGACGTCTCACCGGCGTTGAAGCGGAGGTTCTCCAGGACCGCGACCTGGCCGTCGGCGAGCGCGGCGACCGTGGTGCGGGCGGACTCGCCGACCGTGTCGGTAGCGAAGGCTACTTCGGCGCCGAGCAGCTCGCCGAGCGCGCCGCGGCGGGTGCCAGCGAGAAGGCGGGTCCGGGGAGCCCTTGGGGCGGCCGAGGTGTGAGGCGACGATGACACGCGCACCGGCTTCGGCGAGCTCGGCGATCGTCGGCTGCACGGCGCGGATGCGGCCGTCATCGGTGATCGTGGTGCCGTCCAGCGGCACGTTGAGGTCGGCGCGGACGAATACCCGCTTGCCCGCGACCCCTTCGGCGAGAAGTTCACGAATCGTCTTCATCTGTTCCAGTACTCCTTGGAAGCATGCAAGGGGCTCGGACGACGCTGCGTTGCGCCGTCCGAGCCCCTTGCTCACATCGAGATGCCTGCCGATCCGAGGATCAGAGCTGGCCGCCGACGAAGACGGTCAGGTCGACGAGGCGGTTGGAGTAACCCCACTCGTTGTCGTACCAGCCGAGGATCTTCACCGACGTGCCCTCCTGGACCATCGTCAGGGAGGAGTCGAAGGTGCAGGAAGACGGGTCGCCGACGATGTCCGAGGACACGATCGGGTCCTCGGTGTACGTCAGGAAACCCTTGAGGTCGCCGTCGTCGGAGGCCTTCTTGAACGCGGCGTTGACCTCGTCCTTGGTGACCTCACGCTGCAGCGTCACGACGAGGTCGGTAGCGGAACCGGTCGGTACCGGGACGCGCATCGCGATGCCGTCGAGCTTGCCCTTGAGCTGCGGCAGGACCAGAGCGGTCGCCTTGGCGGCGCCCGTCGTGGTCGGAATGATGTTCTCGGCGGCGGCGCGGGCGCGGCGCAGGTCCGAGTGCGGGAAGTCCAGGATCCGCTGGTCGTTCGTGTACGCGTGGACCGTCGTCATCAGGCCCTTGACGATGCCGAAGTTCTCGTCGAGAACCTTGGCCATCGGCGCCACACAGTTCGTGGTGCACGAGGCGTTGGAGATGACGTGGTGGTTGGCCGCGTCGTACTTGTCCTGGTTGACGCCCATCACGATGGTGATGTCCTCGTCCTTGGCCGGAGCCGAGATGAGGACCTTCTTCGCGCCACCGGCGATGTGCTTCGCGGCGTCGGCCTTCTTGGTGAAGATGCCGGTCGACTCGATAACGATGTCGACGCCCAGCTGACCCCAGGGATGTCGGCCGGGTTGCGCTCGGAAAGGACCTTGATGGTGCGGCCGTCGACGGTGATGGTGTCGGCGGTGTGGCTCACCTGTGCCTTGAGACGACCCAGAATGGTGTCGTACTTCAGCAGGTGGGCCGTGGTCGCAGTGTCACCCAGGTCGTTGACAGCCACGATCTCGATGTCCGCACCCTGCTCCAGCAGCGCGCGGAAGTAATTACGACCGATGCGGCCAAAGCCGTTGATGCCTACGCGGATCGTCACGAACCGATCTCCTCGTTAGGTACGCCGGTTTTCGACGCCGGCGAGTTGTATGGGATGTCCCCGACCGCTTCCGACCCTACCTCTCCGGGCCCCGGGAGTGACATCGAGCGGGACGGATCGGACAGCGAAAATCCGTACTCCCGAGTAGGAGTACGGATCTCCGGTTTCTCCGGCCCGGTGCAGGCGGGGACGTCCGCCGCTGCCTGCACCGGAGCTGTGCAGCCGCCAGCTCTCCGGCGGACTGCGGCCGGTCAGCCGACGAGACCGTCGGCCAGCTCCTCGCTGAGGGTGGACTCCGTACCCGGAATGCCGAGGTCCTGGGCCCGCTTGTCGGCCATGGCCAGCAGCCGCCGGATCCGGCCGGCGACCGCGTCCTTGGTCAGCGGCGGGTCGGCGAGCGCGCCCAGCTCCTCCAGGGAGGCCTGCTTGTGCTCCATACGCAGCCGTCCGGCCGCCGCGAGGTGCTCGGGCACCTCTTCACCCAGGATCTCCAGCGCACGCCCACACGGGCGCCTGCGCTACCGCGGCACGGGCCGAGCGGCGCAGGTTGGCATCGTCGAAGTTGGCGAGCCGGTTCGCCGTGGCGCGGACCTCGCGCCGCATCCGGCGCTCCTCCCAGGCCAGCACCGCCTCATGGGCACCCAACCGGGTCAGCAGCGCACCGATCGCGTCGCCGTCACGGACGACGACCCGGTCCACACCGCGCACCTCGCGGGCCTTGGCCGGGATGGAGAGCCTGCGAGCGGCTCCGACCAGGGCCAGCGCCGCCTCCGGGCCGGGGCAGGTCACCTCCAGCGAGGAGGAGCGGCCCGGCTCCGTGAGCGAGCCATGGGACAGGAAAGCGCCGCGCCACGCTGCCTCGGCGTCACAGGTGGCCCCGAGACCACCTGCGGAGGCAGCCCCGGATGGGGCGGCCGCGGCCATCCACGAGGCCGGTCTGGCGCGCCAGCTGATCGCCGCCCGCCACCACCCGCACGACGTAGCGCGATCCTCTGCGCAGTCCGCCAGGGGCCATCACGATCAGCTCCGAGCTGTGGCCAAAAATTTCGAGGATGTCCCTCTTGAGCCGGCGCGCCGCCATGGCGGTGTCCAGCTCGGCCTCGATCACAATCCGGCCGCTCACCAGGTGCAGCCCGCCCGCGAACCGAAGAATCGCCGAGACCTCTGCTTTCCTGCAGCAGGTCCGGGTCACGGAAGCCGAGAGATTTCGTCCTTCACCGCTGGCGTCATCGCCATGGGCCGATCCTTCCATGCATACGAAAAATACGGTCGTACGCGGCGGCCAACAGCTCCGGATCATGAATCGGAACGCCGTCGGGTGAAGCCACCGGCGCCAGTTCGACCGCGGCTCCGAGCCGTTTTGCGGCATCGGAAAGAGATTCACGGTCGGGCACGGCGGCCTCGTCGGCCAGCACCACGTCCAAGGCGAGTTTAGGGCGTGTCGTCCCAAAACCTCCAAATGACGCTGCGGTGAGAAGCCATCTGTTTCACCGGGTTGTGGTGCGAGGTTCAGCGAGAGGACTTTTCGCGCCTTCGTGGCGATCAGCGCGTCGAGCAGTTCGGGCACCAGCAGATGCGGGATCACCGAGGAGAACCAGGAGCCGGGCCCCAGGACCACCCAGTCCGCGTCGAGGACAGCGGCGACCGCCTCCGGGACGGCCGGCGGGTCGGCCGGGACCACATGGACGGACTGCACCTCACCCGGGGTGAGGGCGACGGTGGCCTGGCCGCGCACGGTGACCAGGTCGTCGGGACGCTGCGGATCATGCCCCGTACGAGCGCCTGCAGCTCCAGCGGGACGGCGGACATGGGCAGCACCCTGCCGTGCGCCCCAGGAGCTTGCCGACCAGGTCGAGCGCCTGGACCGGGTCGCCGAGCTGCTCCCAGAGGGCGACGATGAGCAGATTGCCGACCGCGTGCTCGTGCAGATCGCCCTTGGACTCGAAACGGTGCTGTATGACCTGGGCCCAGGTCTGGCCCCATTCGTCGTCGCCGCAGAGCGCTGCCAGCGCTTTACGCAGGTCGCCCGGGGCAGGACGCCGAACTCCTCGCGGAGCCGGCCGCTGGAGCCACCGTCGTCGGCGACGGTGACCACGGCCGTGAGATCGCCGGTGATCCGGCGCAGCGCCGTGAGCGATGCCGACAGGCCCATGCCGCCGCCCAGGGCGACGACCTTGGCTGACCGCCGCGCTTGCGGCCCCAGCGCCGGGGTCGCTCTGCTCAACCGCCGCAGACGCAGATTGCGACTGGTCACTCGCGCCCCATGTCCCGGTGGACGAGGACGGTCTCGATGCCTTCAGTGGCCAGCCGGGCGGAGAGCTTCTCCGACATCGCGACGGAGCGGTGCTTGCCGCCCGTGCAGCCGACGGCGATCGTCACGTAGCGCTTGCCCTCGCGGCGGTATCCGGCAGCGATCAGCTGAAGGAGCTCCGTGTACTGGTTGAGGAACTCCTTGGCACCCGGCTGGTCGAAGACGTAGTCGGACACCTCCTCGTTGAGCCCGGTGAACGGGCGCAGCTCGGCACCCAGTGCGGGTTCGGCAGGAAACGGCAGTCCACCACCAGGTCGGCGTCGACCGGCAGGCCGTACTTGTAGCCGAACGACATCACGGTGGCCCGCAGCTCGGGCTCCTCGTCGCCCGCGAACTGTGCGTCCATCTTGGCCCGCAGCTCGTGCACGTTGAGGCTGGAGGTGTCGATCACCAGGTCCGCGTCGCCGCGCAGCTCGCGCAGCAGGTCGCGCTCGGCCTCGATGCCGTCGACGATCCGGCCGTCGCCCTGGAGGGTGCGGCCGCCGGACCGACTCGAAGCGTCGTACCAGGGCGTCGTCGGAGGACTCCAGGAAGACGATCCGCCGGGTGACGTGCTTGGCCTCCAGGTCCGCGAGGGACTCCCGGAGATTGTCGAAGAAGCGACGGCCCCGTACGTCGACGACGACGGCGATGCGGGCCACGTTGCCCTGCGACCGGGCACCGAGCTCCACCATCGTGGGGATCAGTGCCGGCGGCAGGTTGTCGACGACGAACCAGCCGAGGTCCTCCAGACACTTGGCGGCGGTGCTGCGTCCGGCGCCCGACATTCCGGAGATGATCACCAGCTCGGGAATGGCCGGAGCGACGGCCTCGGCCGGCTCCGCGTCGCTGCCCGTACTCACGTCTGCTACTCCGTCTGCTCGGCCGGTGTCCTCGTGCGTGTGTTCGTTTTCCGGTGTGTGCTCAGTCATGACGTGCTGCCCCGTCGTCCTCTTCAATGATCTCTCCTGTGGCCGTGTTCACGGCGGGCGCGGCCGGGCTGCCGCGGCGAGGGCGGCGGCCACTGATTCCGCCGTCCTGCGGCCTATCCCCGGAACCTCGCAGATCTCATCGATTGTCGCCTGCCTCAGCTTCTTCACGGAGCCGAAATGCTTGATCAGCGCCTGTTTGCGGGTATCCCCGAGGCCGGTGACGTCATCCAGGGGCTGCTGCGGATGCGCTTGGCCCGCTTGGCCCGCTGATAGCTGATGGCGAAGCGGTGGGCCTCGTCGCGGATCCGCTGCAGGAGATAGAGGCCCTCGCTGGAGCGGGGCAGGATCACCGGGTCGTTGTCGTCGGGCAGCCAGACCTCTTCGAGGCGCTTGGCGAGACCGCAGACGGCGATGTCATCGATCCCCAGCTCGTCCAGGGCCCGCTTGGCGGCGGCGACCTGGGGCTGTCCGCCGTCGACGACGACGAGCTGCGGGGGTAGGCGAACCGCTTGGGCCGCCCGTCGTCCTCGCGCCCCTCGGCTCCGGGAGCCCCGGCTGCGGGGATCTCGGCCGCGGGAATCTCAGCCACGAGGCTCTCGGCCGCGGGGATCTCAGCCACCGGAGCCGGGAGCCCGCCGGGCGCGGTGGGCCCGGCCTGCTCGGCGGCGGTGCCCGGTGCCGATACCTCGCCCGTGACTGCCGGGGTCTCCTCCCACTCCCCGTCCGCTCCTTGTCCTGGAGGTAGCGCTTGAAGCGGCGGCCGATCACCTCGTGCATCGAACGGACGTCGTCCTGCCCCTCGAAGCCCTTGATCTGGAAGCGACGGTATTCGCTCTTGCGTGCGAGACCGTCCTCGAAGACCACCATGGACGCGACCACGTCGTCGCCCTGGAGATGCGAGATGTCGAAGCACTCGACGCGCAGCGGCGCGGTGTCCAGGCCGAGCGCCTCGGCGATCTCCTCCAGGGCCCGGGAGCGGGTCGTCAGGTCGGAGGCGCGCTTGGTCTTGTGCAGCCCCAGCGCCTGCTGGGCATTGCGCTGGACGGTTGCCATCAGGTCCTTCTTGTCCCCGCGCTGCGGGATGCGCAGGCTGACCTGGGAACCCCGGCGGTCGGCCAGCCACTGGGAGACCGCGTCGGGGTCCTCTGGAAGAGCCGGGACGAGAACCTCCTTGGGCACGGAGTCGCCGCTCTCCTCGCCGTACAGCTGCTGGAGGGCGTGCTCGACCAGGCCCGAGGTGTCGACTGCCTCGACCTTGTCGGTGACCCAGCCGCGCTGGCCGCGCACGCGTCCGCCGCGGACGTGGAAGATCTGCAGGGCGGCTTCGAGCTCGTCCTCGGCGACCGCGATCAGGTCCGCGTCGGTGGCGTCCGCGAGGACGACGGCGCTCTTCTCCATGGCCCGCTTGAGCGCCGTCGTGTCGTCGCGGAGCCGGGCCGCCCGCTCGTATTCCATGGCCTCGGCCGCCTGCGTCATGTCCTTCTCCAGGCGGCGGATGTACGCACCGGTGCGGCCGGCCATGAAGTCGCAGAAGTCCTCGGCCAGCTCGCGGTGTTCGTCCGGGGTGACCCGGCCGACGCAGGGTGCCGAGCACTTGCCGATGTAGCCGAGGAGGCAGGGCCTGCCGGTCCTGGCGGCGTTCTTGAAGACGCCCGCCGAGCAGGTGCGGACGGGGAAGACCCGGAGCATCAGATCGACCGTCTCGCGGATCGCCCAGGCGTGCCCGTACGGACCGAAGTAGCGCACGCCCTTCTTCTTGGCTCCGCGCATGACCTGGACCCGCGGGAACTCCTCGTTGAGCGTGACCGCGAGATAGGGATAGCTCTTGTCGTCGCGGTACTTGACGTTGAACCGGGGTCGTACTCCTTGATCCAGGAGTACTCCAGCTGGAGCGCCTCGACCTCGGTGGAGACCACGGTCCACTCGACGGAGGCCGCCGTGGTGACCATCGTGCGGGTCCGCGGATGAAGTCCGGCCAGGTCCTGGAAGTAGTTGGCCAGGCGCTGGCGCAGGTTCTTGGCCTTCCCGACGTAGATCACCCGGCGGTGCTCGTCGCGGAATTTGTAGACCCCGGGGAGTCGGGGATCTGTCCCGGCCTGGGGCGGTAGCTGGAGGGGTCTGCCATGTCTCACACCCTACTTGCGGGCAGTGACAGCGTGGCGTCACCGAACGGAACCGCGCTCCGGGGTGCGGGTGGGGAACACACCCGGGAGCGCGGGATCAGGGCGCCGTTCAGGCGCAGGCTGCGGGCGCCTGCCGGTGCCGGCGGCGGCGGACCGCGGTGAGGCCGCAGAAGGCCAGGGCGAGCAGAGCTCCGGCAGCCGCGACCGCGGAGGTGCTGTCCAGGGCGGTCGCGGATGCGGAGCCCGCAGGGTGGCGGCACCGGCGGGGACGACCGGCCCCGGCGCCGGTGCGGCAGCTGATCCGACGGCCGGTCCGCAAACCTCGGCACAGCCGCCCGCCCTGCCGGAGTGCGCGTAGCCGGAGCCGGGGAGCTTGTCCCCGTACGCCGCGCGCACCCGGCTGCGGTAGCCGGCCGTCGTCGTGCCGCGCTCTCCCACCGCGCGGCGCGCGTCCCGGTCCAGCGGGAGCACGCGGGCCCCTTGTGGACGTACCAGCCGTCGATCTGCGGCTCGCGGAAGACCATGCCCCGGGCAGCCTGCGGGCGCCGCGGCGGCGTAGCGCGTCTCGTCAGGAGCGCGTCCGGGCGCTGCTGAGGAGGATCCAGCCGTTGTCGGGAACGGGTCAACGCGCTTGAATGCGGGTGACACCACGGTGTGAACGGCGCAGCGGATGTGTGAACGTCCTGCCCCGGTCACCTGGCCCCGGCTCCCACCGGCAGGGTGTCCTCTCGTCCCGTAGTGAACGTTCACCGGAGGCCCGTCATGCGGCAGACCGAGACCGAACTGGCGCAGGCACTGCACACCGGCCCGTTCCATCTGGCCCTGCGCACCGCCCTCTCGGCACGCGGACTGCCGCTCCAGCGGGTGCAGCACCATCTCGCGCACCGCGGCATCAAGGTCGGGGTGACCAGCCTGTGCTACTGGCAGCAGGGAGCACGCCGACCGCAGCGTCCGGAGTCGCTGCGCGCGGTGAAGGCACTGGAAGAAGTGCTGGCCCTGCCGGAGAACTCCCTGTTACGGCTGCTGGGGCGGCCGGTGTGCGCGCGGACGCCGAGCGTCCCGCCGTGCGCTCGTACCGCACCCTCACCGACGCGTCCGGCGCGGTGGAACGACTGCTGGCCGGGCTGGAGTCGCCGGCGGACGGAGGGCTGCACACGGTGGGGCATCAGGAGCGGATACGGATCGGGGCCGGCCGGGAGCTGACGGGCCGTGACTCCCAGCACCTCGTGCGGGCGCACCGCCACGGGATCGACCGCTACCTGGCGGTGTACCAGGGCGACGCGGGCTGCGAGCCGTCCCGGATCAAGGTGCACGCCAGGAGAACTGCCGCACCGGCCGGGTCAGGTGGGACCGTGAAACGGGGTGCTGGTCACCGAGCTGCTCTTCGACACCCGGCTGCGTGCCAGTGAGACGTATCTGTTCGGCTACGGCTTCGAGGACGGTACGGGCGGGCCCAGCGACGAGTACGTGCGCGGATTCAGCTTCGCGGGCGGTCAGTACGTACTGCAGGTCCGCTTCGACGAGGCCGCGCTGCCGGTACGGTGCCGGCGGTTCACCCAGGCTTCGGCGGGGCACCGCGCGGCGCCCGGTCGGATCTGACGATCACCGGCAGGCACCGGACCGTCCATCTGGTGGAGCAGGACGTACGGCCCGGCCTCGTCGGCATCGACTGGGACTGGGACTAAGACCTGGCGAGGGCCCTAGGCTTCGGGGCCCGCGACCAGCTTTCCGCCCTCGACCTTCACGGGGACGGCGGACAGCGGCACGGTGGCCGGGCCGTGCAGCGCCTTGCCCGTCGTCATGTCGAAGCGGCTGCCGTGGCACGGGCAGTTGCCCTCGTTGCCCTCGACCTTGTCCAGAACACAGCCCGCGTGGGTGCACTGCGCGCTGAAGGCCTTGTACTCGCCCTTGGCCGGGCAGCTCACGATGAGCCGCTGCTTACGGTAGAGCTTTGCCCCGCCGACCGGGACCTGATCCGCGGCACCGAGGTCGACGGGCGCGGTCGGTGTCGGCGTCTGCGCATGACCGAGCTTCGATTCGGTCGAGCAGGCGGCCGCCCCAGCCCTGCGGCGCCGGCGAGAGCGGCACCCTTCAGAACGGTACGGCGGGCGGCGGGCAGGCCGGGCATGCGGTCTCCATTGTGTCGGAGGGGACAGAGAGCCGCCAGGGCCGGGTGAGGCAACAGAGGTATCGGCGACAGAACCGACGATACCGGCGGAGATCGGCGGGCTCACGACCGGCCCCGGGCAACAGGACGGTCCGGCCGGCGGCCCGGGCAGGGCCGCCGCCCGGTCAGGCCTTCCGCGTGCGGGTGGCCTTCTTCGCCGCGGGCTTGTCGGCTGCGGGCTTGTCGGCTGCGGGCTTCTTGGCCGCCTTGGCAGCCGTCGTCCGGTCCGTGACCGTCTTACGGGCCGGGGTGGCCTTGGCCGCCGCGACCGTCTTACGGGCCGGGTGGCCTTGGCCGCCGCGACCGTCTTCCTGGCCGCGGCCCTGCGGACCGGCTTACGGGCCGCGGGCACCGAGGCCTCGGTGATCCGGTCGGCGTCCAGGACGCCGTGGAGGAACTTTCCGGTGTGGCTGGCGGGCACCGAGGCAATCTCCTCGGGGTGCCCTCGGCGATGACGAGGCCACCTCCGTTGCCGCCCTCGGGGCCCATGTCGATGACCCAGTCGGCGGTCTTGACGACATCGAGATTGTGCTCGATGACGATCACCGTGTTGCCCTTGTCGACCAGCCCCGAGAGCACCGTGATCAGCTTGCTGATGTCCTCGAAGTGCAGACCGGTGGTCGGCTCGTCCAGGACGTAGACCGTACGGCCGGTGGACCGCTTCTGGAGCTCGCTCGCCAGCTTCACCCGCTGCGCCTCACCGCCGGAGAGTGTCGGCGCGGACTGTCCGAGCCTGACGTATCCGAGCCCCACCTCGTTGAGCGTACGCAGATGACGGGAGATCGTCGGGACGGCCTCGAAGAACTCCAGGCCCTCCTCGATCGGCATGTCCAGCACCTCGGCGATGGACTTGCCCTTGTAATGGACCTCGAGGGTCTCCCGGTTGTAGCGCGCCCGTGGCAGACCTCGCAGGGGACGTACACATCGGGCAGGAAGTTCATCTCGATCTTGATCGTGCCGTCGCCGGAGCAGTTCTCGCAGCGGCCGCCCTTGACGTTGAAGGAGAAGCGGCCCGGCAGATAGCCGCGCACCTTCGCCTCCATCGTCTCGGCGAACAGCCTCCGGACGTGGTCGAAGACGCCGGTGTAGGTGGCGGGGTTGGACCGGGGCGTGCGGCCGATCGGCGACTGGTCGACATGCACCACCTTGTCGACGAGGTCGTCGCCGTCCACCCGGGTGTGCCGCCCCGGCACCGACTTCGCCCCGTTCAGTTCGCGGGCCAGGTGGGTGTAGAGGATGTCGTTGACCAGGGTCGACTTTCCCGAGCCCGATACGCCGGTGACCGCGGTGAGCACACCCAGCGGGAAGGAGACGTCGATGTCCTGGAGGTTGTTCTCCCGGGCGCCGTGCACCGTGAGCCGGCGGGCCGGATCCACCGGGCGCCGGATCTCCGGCATCGCGATGGCCCTCTTGCCCGACAGGTACTGACCGGTGATCGACTCCTTGTTCGCCAGCAGTCCCTTGAGCGACCCGGAGTGGACGACCTTGCCGCCGTGCTCGCCCGCGCCGGGGCCGATGTCGACGATCCAGTCGGCGACCTTGATCGTGTCCTCGTCGTGCTCGACGACGATGAGCGTGTTGCCCATGTCGCGGAGCCGGACCAGGGTCTCGATCAGCCGGTGGTTGTCGCGCTGGTGCAGGCCGATGGACGGCTCGTCCAGCACGTAGAGCACGCCGACCAGACCGGAGCCGATCTGGGTGGCGAGCCGGATGCGCTGGGCCTCGCCGCCGGACAGGGTGCCGGCGGCACGGTTCAGCGAGAGGTAGTCGAGGCCGACGTCGACGAGGAACTTCAGCCGCTCGTTGACCTCCTTGAGCACCCGCTCGGCGATCTTCCTGTCGCGGGCGTTCAGCTTGAGACGGCCGAGGAACTCGGCGCACTCGCTGATCGACATCGCGGCAACCTGGGCGATGGACTTCTCCATCACCGTCACCGCGAGCACGATCGGCTTCAGCCTCGTGCCCTGGCAGGTCGGGCAGGGCACCTCCCGCATATAGCCCTCGAAGCGCTCCCGGCTGGAGTCGCTCTCGGCCTCGGAGTGGCGCCTCTTCACGAACTGCACCGCGCCCTCGAAGGAGGGGTGGTGTAGGCGCGCTCGCGTCCGTACCTGTTGCGGTAGCGCACCTCGGTCTGGATCTTGTGACCGTGCAGCAGGGCCTTCTTGGCGCGCTGGGGCAGTCCGGCCCACGGAATGTCCGTACGGAAGCCGAGGGCTTCGGACAGCGCGGTGAGCTGCCGCCCGAAGTACTCCTTGGTGTGGCCGTGCGACCAGGGGTGGATCGCGCCCTCGTCCAGGGACTTGTCCGGGTCCGGGACGACGAGCTCCGGGTCGACCTCCATGCGCGTACCGATACCCGTGCAGTCGGGGCAGGCACCGAAGGGCGAGTTGAAGGAGAAGGAGCGGGGCTCCAGCTCCTCGAAGGAGAGGTCGTCGTAGGCGCAGTAGAGGTGCTCGGAGTACATCCGCTCACGCTCGGGGTCGTCCTCGGGGAGGTCGACGAAGTCGAGCACGACCATGCCCCGGAGAGGCCGAGCGCGGTCTCGACCGAGTCGGTCAGCCGGCGCTTGGCGCTGTCCTTCACCGTGAGGCGGTCGATGACCACCTCGATGGTGTGCTTCTCCTGCTTCTTCAGCGTGGGCGGCTCGGAGAGCTGGATCGTGGCGCCGTCGACCCTGGCCCTGCTGTAACCCTTGGTCTGCAGATCGGCGAAGAGGTCGACGAACTCCCTTGCGCTCGCGCACCAGCGGTGAGAGCACCTGGAAGCGGCTGCCCTCGGGCAGACCGAGCACCTTGTCGACGATGGCCTGCGGCGACTGGCGGGAGATGGGCCTCGCGCACTCGGGGCAGTGCGGCTTGCCGATGCGGGCGAAGAGCAGCCGGAGGTAGTCGTAGACCTCGGTGATCGTGCCGACCGTCGAGCGCGGGTTGCGCGAGGTCGACTTCTGATCGATGGAGACCGCGGGCGAGAGGCCTTCGATGAAATCGACATCCGGCTTGTCCATCTGGCCGAGGAACTGCCGGGCGTACGAGGAAAGCGACTCCACGTAGCGCCGCTGCCCCTCGGCGAAGATCGTGTCGAACGCGAGGGATGACTTGCCCGACCCGGAGAGCCCGGTGAAGACAATGAGGGAGTCACGAGGCAGGTCGAGCGAGACATTCTTGAGGTTGTGCTCGCGCGCGCCACGGACGATGAGACGGTCGGCCACGCCGGTCCGCACCTTTCTGGAGAAGCGGGGAACTGAGCCCTGTCCCAGGGTATGGGGGCGCCACAGCGATGTACGAAGCTTTCTGTGCCGAGCTTATAGCACGCACATTCGATTTACGGTCGTCCACTGACTCCTTCACCCGATTGAGTGGCGGCGCTAAGCTCGCCCGCATGATTGATCATGTTCACGACCTGGGCGCCGTACGTGAAGCAACCGATCGGCTGCTCAGAGCGACGGGCGAACTGGACGACATCTCACTCGCCGAACCGTCGCTCCTGCCCGGCTGGAGCCGGGGCCACATCCTTGCCCATCTCTCACGTAACGCCGACGCGCTCGTAAATGTTCTCCAGGGACGCCCCATGTACGCGAGCAGCGAAACCCGGGACCTCGAGATCGAGCGTGATGCCCACCGCTCACTCGCCGAGCACCTCGGTGACCTGCGCGAGAGCGGGGACGGCTTCCTGGAGGCGGCGGCGGCGCCCGCCGACTGGTCCCGCACGATCACGATGCGCAACGGTGTGACGGACTCGGCCTCCCGGGTCCCGTTCCGCCGCCGGGTCGAGGTCGAGCTGCACCATGTCGACCTGGGAGTCGGTTACACGCTGGAGGACCTGCCGGAGGAGTTCGTGGCCCGGAGATCGACTTCCTGGCGGAGCGGTTCACAGGGCATCCCGAGGTCGTGCCGACGGATGTGACCGACGAGAACGGCCGGTCATGGACTACCGGCGGCACCGACGGCGGCACCGTCACCGTCAGGGGCACGGCTCCCGAGCTGCTCGGCTGGCTCTGCGGACGCCGTGACGGCGCCGGGCTGACGGTGGAAGGCGGCCCACTTCCCGTACTGCCCCGCTATAGGCTGAGACGTATGACGTACAGCGGAGCGGTCAAGGTCGGCGGACCTGCGAATGTGCATGAGCTGACGGACCTGATGATCTCAAAGGTCGCTGTCGGCCCGATGAACAACAACGCCTATCTGCTGCGCTGCCGGGCCACCGGCGAGCAGCTCCTGATCGACGCGGCCAACGAGGCCGGGACCCTGCTGCGGCTGATCGGTGACGACGGCATCGGATCCGTGGTCACCACTCATCGGCACGGCGATCACTGGCAGGCGCTCGGCGAGGTGGTGGCGTCCACCGGTGCGCGTACGTACGCCGGCAGGTACGACGCGCAGGGCATCCCGGTCCCGACCGATGTACTCGTCGACGACAACGACACCATCCGGGTGGGCCAGGTCCTGCTGACCGCCTGCCATCTGGCCGGCCATACCCGGGCTCCATCGCGCTGCTCTACGACGACCCGCACGGGGCCCCCATCTGTTCACCGGGGACTGCCTCTTCCCGGGCGGACTCGGCAATACCAATCAGGACCCCGAGGCGTTCGCGAGCCTGCTCCACGGCGTGGAGACCAAGCTCTTCGACCGGCTGCCGGACGAGACCTGGGTCTATCCGGGCCATGGACACGACACCACGCTCGGTGACGAGCGCCCGCAGCTGCCCGAGTGGCGCAAGCGCGGCTGGTAATGGAAAGGCACCGGCCGGGGTGCGCGGCACATCTCCGCACGCCCCGGCCGGTGCCGGTTTCTACGCCCTGCCGTCAGGCCTCAGGCGCCTACGCTCTTGCTCTCGTCGTCAACCGCCCCGGCCTCCTCGGCCTTCTTGGCCTCGGCCTCCGCCTGCTTCTTGTTGGCGATGAGGCTGGTGATCGTGGTGATCACCAGGACGCCGCAGATGACGGCGAGAGAACGGGATGGAGATTTCGGGGACATGCACCCCGGACTCATGCAGCGCGTGCAGCACCAGCTTGACGCCGATGAAGCCGAGGATCACCGAGAGCCCGTAGCTGAGGTGGACCAGCTTCTTCAGCAGACCGCCGATCAGGAAGTACAGCTGACGCAGCCCCATCAGGGCGAAGGCGTTGGCGGTGAACACGATGTACGGGTCCTGGGTCAGGCCGAAGATCGCGGGGATCGAGTCCAGGGCGAACAGCACATCGGTGGTGCCGATGGCGAGCATGACCACCATCAGGGGTCAGGACGCGCTTGCCGTTGTTCCGGATGAAGAGCTTGGTCCCGTGATACCTGTCGGCGACACCGAACCGGTGCTCGATCGACTTCAGGAGACGGTTCTCCTCGAAGTCGTCCTCCTCCTCGTCGGAACGCGCTTCCTGGATGAGCTTCCAGGCCGTGTAGATGAGGAACGCGCCGAAGATGTAGAAGACCCACGAGAAGTTGGCGATGACCGCGGCACCCGCGGCGATGAAGATCGCTCGCAGTACCAGTGCGATCAGCACACCGATGAGCAGCACTCGCTGCTGGAGGTGTGAGGGCACCGAGAACTTCGCCATGATCAGGACGAAGACAAAGAGGTTGTCGACGCTGAGCGACTTCTCGGTGATGAAGCCGGCGAAGAATTCCCCGGAGGCCTGGCTCTCGCCGAAGACCAGCAGGCCGAGTCCGAAGAGGACGGCCAGAGCGATCCAGACGATGGTCCAGATTCCGGCTTCTTTGGTCGATACGTCATGGGGCTTGCGCCCGATGAAGAAGTCGACACCGATCAGGGCCACCAGACCAAGAATGGTCAGCAGCCAAAGAGTCCATGTCACGTCCACTGCGCCTCCGGCAGTTAGCTACGGCTATAGATCAGCGTCGTCGCTGCCGGAGGTCTCTTCCACCCGGAATGCGCGGGCTGCGCACCGGGCCGGCGCCCGGACCGGTCACAGTCCGTACTGACGGGAACGCCGCGATCGGGAGTACTCCCTCCGCCCAAAGAACAGTACAGGAAACACCAAGAATAGGTAAAGCTTGAGGCAAAAGAGTGCCAAAATGCCAGGTCGGGCGCTTCTCCTGAAGCCTTGCGGGAGTGGTCAGCGGTAGCCGGTACGCCGCGCCTCGACCACCTGAGCCAGGACCTGTTCCAGGACACGGCTGCCCTGCGGCGTCCTGAGCGGTTCGTACGTCCAGGCATGGCCGACCCAGGGATCGGCGAGGTGATCATCGGCTACTGGAGTGATCCGCAACAGGGAACGCCACAGCGGATCGAGCACCGGACCATAGACGCTGGTGTCCTCCCGGTCGGCCACCATCAGCAGATGGACGCCGACCGACGGCCCTCGTCCGCGAGGTAACGCAGCTGGGTGACGGCACGGTCGTCGAAGCCGTGCGGGAAGTCGTTGACGATCAGCAGCTGCTCGCCGGTGTCCAGATCCGGCGGCAGCGAATCCGCCGCACCGGCCCTGACCGCCATCTGCACCAGATCGACCCGCCGGGTGAGCCGGGCCAGGACCGAGGCCACTCCCCGGCACCGGCAGCCGGCGGCCTGCGAGCACCCCGGAATTCACCAGGGTGCCAGCGCCGCGGCACCGGAGCCCGCGGGTCGATGACATGCACCGAGAACTCGTCAGCGGGTAGACGGCCAGCATGCGGGCGGCCTGGGCGACCGCTGTCTCCATCGCCAGCCGGCGCAGCTGGTGACTGTCCAGCAGGCCCGCGGCCTCGGAAGCGCGGCCGCTGTCGACCCAGATCCCCGCTCCAGGGGCAGCCGTACGAGCAGGGGATACGCAGATCGGTACGCTCGGGCAGATGGAGGTCGCCGATGCGCAGGGCCATCGGGATCTCCATCGGGACGCGGTAGGCCTGCCAGACGGGTTGTCCCAGCCCGCGTACGCGGCGGGGAGTGCCGGCTCGACGACGGCGGACTCGGCTGCGAGCTGGGCCAGATCGCGGTCGAATACCTCACGCGCCCGGGAGATCAGCTCGTCGCACTTGGCGCGGGCCTCCTGGCGGGCCCGGTCACCCGCTCCGCCGATCCGGTTGCGCGGGTCGGACAGGGTCCGGCCCAGCTCCTGGTCCATCCGGGACTCGGCGAAGTCGACAGCGCTGCGGTGGGCGGCGGTGGCGCGGGCCAGGTCCTCGAACATCCCCAGATCTGGTTGTAGAGGCGCTCCTCCATGGACCAGCCGGTGGCGTCGCCGGCGACGGGCTGCGCGGGCTGCCCGGGTGCGGCGGGCGGAGGGGCCGGAGGGGCCGGCTGGGGGCGGCTCTCTGTCGGCGCGGGTGCGAGTAGTTCACGGGTCCGCCCGCCGTGGAGCCGGCCGTGGAGCCGGTCGCCGATGGCACGGTCCCGGGTCCGCCAGCGGATCGGGAGCCTGCGTGGAGGGGTGACGGGCTGAGTACCCGTCGGTGCGGCGCCCGTGGCGCGCCGGGCCCGGTCACCGTCCGCGGTACGCGGCGGCGGGGCCGTCACCGAGCGGGCCAGCCCCGGGCGACCGCCTCCTGTATCGACCCCGCGAGCTCCGCGGCCTGCGGCAGGCCCTGGTCGGCGAGCATCTCGGCGAGCCCGTGGGCGTAGCCCTGTCCGACGGCGCGCACCTTCCAGAGGCCCTGGCGGCGGTAGAGCTCCAGCGCGGTCACGGCGGACTCGGCGTCCAGACCGGTGAGAGTGAACGTGGCGATCTCGGTGCCGTCGAGTCCGGTGACGGCCACGAAGGGCGCGGCGACCGCGCCGAACCTGACGGGCCCGCCGGCGCCCAGGGCAGCGCGAGAAGCACGGTGACCCGGTGCACTCCGTCGGGCAGGGCATCGAGGTCGACAGCGAGCCGGTGGTCGGCTGCGGCCTGCTTCGACACCTCGAGTCCGGGCAGCTGGGGCGATCCTGGGTGGGCGATCCACTCGACGCCGTGGACCGTGCCCCGCTCGTCCCCGAGAGTGGCACCGGCCACGACGGGTGAGCCGGCCGATACACGGATCTCCAGACGGGTCTGAGGCAATGCGTGGTTCTGCCCCGGACCAGCTCGGCCGTCATTGCCCTGTCCCCTCGACGATGGAGTGTGGTGTGGTGCTGTGCTGCGTCGTCCGCGTCATGCGTCGCAGCTCCCGGCGGATACCGCCGGGAGCTGCTCGTGTCCGTGCTCGTCCTGTCTGCCTACAGGTGCGGCAGGATCGAAGGCATCAGGTCCTGGAAGGTCCGGCCGTTGGCCGGGTTTCCGAGGGCGGTCATCTGCCATCCGCTGCCCGCACGGTGCACTTTCGCCATGATCTGGGCGGTGTACTGGCCGCCGCCGTCGAGCGTGTAGCGGGCCATCTCCTGGCCGTTGGTCTCATCGACGATGCGGCAGAAGGCGTTCTGCACTTCCTGGAACGTCTGGCCGGTGAAGGAGTTCACCGTGAAGACGATCTGGTCGATGTGCACCGGGATCCGCTGCAGGTCGACGAGGATCGCTTCGTCGTCACCGCCGGAGCCGGCGCCGCCGACCAGGTTGTCGCCGGTGTGCTTGACCGAGCCGTCGTCGCTGACCAGGTGGCGGAAGAACACGACGTCGACGGGCTGCTTGTCGGCGAAGAGCACCGCCGAGGCGTCCAGGTCGATCTCCCGGGTGCGCGAGCCGAACAGCCCGCGGCGAGGAGCCGCCTGCCAGCCGAGCCCCATCCGTACCGCGGTCAGGGTCCCCCGTCGCTCTTCTGCAGGCTGATGGCCTGACCCTTGGTCATATTGACCGTCACGCGCTGTCCCTCTCCGCTTGCCCCGCAACCGTCCGTGTGCGGTTTCCCCGCACCCTACGCAGTCCGCACAGGGCAAAAGCAGGCCCGGGCCGCTTTGTGTCGTTCTTGCAACACACCCGGTACGAGGGGTCAGGCGAGGCCCGCCTCCCTCATCTGACGCAGCTCCTTCTTCAACTCGCCCACCTCGTCGCGCAGCCGTGCGGCCACCTCGAACTGCAGGTCCGCCGCAGCGGCCCGCATCCGGTCGGTCATCTCCTCGATGATCCCGGCGAGCTCGGTGGCAGGCCGGTCGGTGACCACCTCGCCACCCCGCCCCGCCTTCCCGGCTCCGGCCTTGCCGCCGAGCGAGGGGACCGGAGCCTTCGCCACCTTCGTCTGCCGGAAACCGGTGCCGAGCAGCTGCTCCGTGTCGACCTCTTCACGGGCGATGGTCGCCACGATGTCGTTGATCTTCTTGCGGAGCGGCTGCGGGTCGAGCCCACGCTCGGTGTTGTACGCGATCTGCTTCTCACGGCGGCGGTTGGTCTCGTCAATGGCCTGCGCCATCGCCGGAGTGATCTTGTCCGCGTACATGTGGACCTGCCCGGACACGTTCCGGGCCGCGCGTCCGATGGTCTGGATGAGGGAGGTTCCCGAGCGCAGGAAGCCCTGCTTGTCCGCATCGAGGATGGCCACCAGCGACACCTCGGGCAGGTCGAGGCCTTCGCGCAGGAGGTTGATGCCGACCAGGACGTCGTACTCGCCGGAGCGCAGCTCGCGCAACAGCTCGATACGGCGCAGGGTGTCGACGTCGCTGTGCAGATAGCGGACCTGGATTCCGAGCTCCAGGAAGTAGTCGGTGAGGTCCTCGGACATCTTCTTGGTGAGGGTGGTGACCAGGACCCGCTCGTCCTTCTCGGTGCGCTTGCGGATCTCGTGCACCAGGTCGTCGATCTGGCCCTCGGTGGGCTTGACGACAACCTCCGGATCGATCAGCCCGGTCGGGCGGATGATCTGCTCCACCGAACCGTTGCCGCGGGAGAGCTCGTACTTTCCGGGGTGGCGGAGATACACGGTCTGGTCGATCCGGCCCAGGAACTCCTCCCACTTCAGCGGGCGGTTGTCGAGGGCCGAGGGCAGCCGGAAGCCGTGGTCGACGAGGGTCCGCTTGCGGGAGGCGTCGCCCTCGTACATGGCACCGATCTGGGGCACGGTGACATGCGACTCGTCCAGGACCAGGAGGAAGTCCTCGGGGAAGTAGTCGAGGAGGGTGTTGGGGGCGGTGCCGGGCGAGCGGTCGTCGAAGTGCATCGAGTAGTTCTCCACACCGGAGCAGGTGCCGATCTGGTGGAGCATCTCGATGTCGTACGTGGTGCGCATGCGCAGACGCTGGGCCTCCAGCATCTTGCCCTGTTTCTCCAGCTCGGCCAGCCGCTGCTCCAGCTCCTTCTCGATGCCACCGACAGCTTTCTGCAGCCGCTCGGGTCCCGCGACGTAGTGGCTGGCGGGAAGATGTGCACCGACTCGTCCTCGCTGATGACCTCGCCGGTGAGCGGGTGCAGGGTGGAGAGCGCCTCGATCTCGTCGCCGAACATCTCGATGCGGACCGCGAGCTCCTCGTAGACAGGGAAGATCTCGATGGTGTCGCCACGCACCCGGAAGGTGCCGCGGGTGAACGCGAGGTCGTTGCGCGTGTACTGGATCTCGACGAAGCGGCGCAGCAGCTGGTCGCGGTCGATCTCGTCGCCGATCTTGAGATGGACCATCCGGTCCACGTACTCCTGCGGGGTACCGAGGCCGTAGATGCACGAGACGGACGCGACCACGATCACGTCGCGCCGGGTGAGCAGCGAATTCGTGGCGGAGTGCCGCAGCCGCTCGACCTCCTCGTTGATCGAGGAGTCCTTCTCGATGTAGGTGTCCGACTGCGGGACGTACGCCTCGGGCTGGTAGTAGTCGTAGTACGAGACGAAGTACTCGACTGCGTTATTGGGCAGGAGCTCGCGGAACTCGTTCGCCAACTGGGCGGCGAGCGTCTTGTTCGGCGCCATGACCAGGGTCGGGCGCTGCAGCTTCTCGATCATCCAGGCGGTGGTCGCCGACTTGCCTGTGCCCGTCGCGCCGAGCAGCACGACATCCTTCTCGTCGGCGCGGATGCGCCGCTCCAGCTCGGCGATGGCCGCGGGCTGGTCGCCGCTGGGCTGGTAGGGACTGATGACCTCGAAAGGCGCCACCGAACGTTCGATCTTCGAAACTGGCCGCATGGAACCACCGTACGACCCCCACTGACAACGGCCCCGGATCACCGGTACCGCGGGGCCGGCGGTCCCGGCTCGCAGCGGGTTCACGGGACCCGCGCTGCCGCTGGGCGGGGATGCCTGCGACTCGTCCGGGCCGGTGACCGGCGCGCCCGGCCCCGGGCTCTTCCCAGTCCGGGGCCCCATCACGACCAGCGGGTCGAACATCACGATCACCGCGGCGAGGAGCAGGAAGCAGCCCGGGCCGATCAGCATCGGGACGATCAGAGCGGCGGGCGCGTCACCGCCCGGCGCGCCGGCTCCGGCGGCGGGGTGGAGGTGCACCCTGAGGGCGGCCATGCCGGTGTAGTGCATTCCGCTCACCGCGACTCCCATCACCACGCCGGCCCCGAGGCTGGGCAGGAAACCGTGGATGGAGACGGCCGCCCAGAGCGCGGCGGTCGAGGCCACCACGGCGATGACGACGGAGAGGGCCACGGTGACCGTGTCGTACTCGAGCCGACCCGGGAGCCGCATTCCGGCCATCCCCAGGTAGTGCATGGAAGCCACTCCGAGGCCGGTGATCGTGCCGCCGGTTATCAGCGCCATGCGGGTCGCGCCGCGATAGCCGACTATGAAGATGCCGATGCCGACCATCACGATCGCGACGGCGAGGCTGGCGTAGGTGAGGGGCATGTCGTAGCCGATGTCCGCCTCGTCGACGCTGAAGCCCATCATCGCGATGAAATGCATCGTCCAGATGCCGGATCCGATGGAGGTCGCACCGAGAGCCAGCCAGCCCGCCTTGAAGGAGCGCTCGGTCCGCAACGACCGGGTTGTGCAGCGCAGACCGAGCGCGGCGCCGAGGCACGCCATAAGGAAAGCCGCAACCGGCGTCACGAGGCCGTAACTGAATCCGTCAACTGTGCCCTGCATGCTCGTACGCCCTTCGCGGAAGCCCTGGTTCGGGGTGCCCCTAAAGGGCGAGGCCCGGCAGGCAAACATAAGAGGCGCATATTATCCGTACCGCTCGCGGTACGTGACCCCGTAGCCGACTCTGCGTTCATCTCTTGGTCATCGCTGCCCCTTGGTCCGTTGGTGACCTGCTGCCAGACTCTGCGTGTCCGCACCTCCTATACGAGGAGTACACGTGTCCACACGCACCGCCACTGCCCTCGCCACGCTGCTCGGTACAGGCGCTCTGCTGCTGCCCGCCACCTCTGCACAGGCCGCGGTGACCCCGGCCCGGCAGGACAGCCCGGTCGTCTTCGCGCACCGCGGCGCATCCGCCTACGCTCCGGAGAACACCCTCGCAGCCGTCGACGCGGCCGATGGCCTCGGCATCGACTGGGTGGAGAACGACGTGCAGCGCACCAAGGACGGCGTGCTGGTCGTCCTGCACGACACCGATCTGAAGCGGACCACCGACGTGGAGGAGGTCTTCCCCGGCCGTGCGCCCTGGGCGGTCAAGGACTTCACCGCCGCGGAGATAGCGAAGCTGGACGCGGGCAGCTGGTTCGGTGCGCAGTTCACCGGAGCCCGGATACCGACGTTCAGGCAGTATCTGCACCGGATCGAGCACAACCGCCAGAAGCTGCTCCTGGAGATCAAGAGCCCGGCGACCTACCCGGGATCGAGAAGGAGATTCTCCGGGTCCTGCGCGGCGAGGGCTGGCTCGACCGGAGGCACGTGCGGAACAAGCTGATCATCCAGAGCTTCGGCGCCGAGAGCGTGAAGAGCATCCACCAGCAGCGCCCCGACGTGATCACCGGATTCCTGGGCACACCTGCCGTGGCCGACCTGCCTTCGTACGCGGCGTTCACGGACCAGATCAACCCGTCGTACTCGACGGTCACCGCCGACTACGTCGCCGCCGTGCACAAGCTGAAGGGCGCCCACGGCAAGCGGCTCGAGGTCAACACCTGGACGGTCAACGACGCGGCGAACGCGGCCAGGGTGGCGGGCTACGGCGTCGACGGCATCATCACGAACAACCCCGACATCGTGCGGGACGCCACCCGCTGACGAGCTCGTCGGCGGCCGTTGTCAGTGGCCGCCCGTACGGTGGTCGGCATGAACAGCAACGAGCAGGCCGTCGAGTGGTCCGTCGTGCGCAGCGACATCGGGCCGCTCCTCCTTGCCGCGACCGGCACCGGCCTGGTGAACGTGGTCTTCCACGCGGACGGTGCGGTACGGGAGAAGGCGCTCGTACAGCTGCGGACGCGGCTCGGCGCGGAGCCGGTGCGGACACCGGCTCCGCGCGGCTCGCCGAGCCGATACGCCAGCTCACGGCGTACTTCGCGGGCGGTCTTCGGGACTTCTCGCTGGCGCTGGACTGGTCGCTCACCTCCGGTTTCAACCGTGAGGTGCTCCGCGAGCTGGCATCCGGTGTGCCCTACGGGACCCTCGTCGGTTACGGCGACCTGGCCGGCCGGGTGGGACAGCCGGGGCGGCCCAGGCCGTGGGGCGGCCATGGGTTCCAATCCGCTGCCCGTGGTGGTGCCGTGTCACCGGGTCGTGGAGAGCGATGGCGGGCTCGGCGGTTTCGGCGGCGGGCTGGAGACCAAGCGGCAACTGCTCGCGCTCGAAGGAGTGCTGCCGCAGCCACTGTTCTGACCGGTATGCGCGGAAGGCTCGCACCGCCCGCTGTCACGTCCGGAAAGGGCGGACCGGCGGCCGCCCTGGTTTGCGCCCACCGCGCCCGCGACAGAGATGGGGCATGCCACCCAACACGCAGCAGGACAACGACCGCTACGCCCCCGTCCTGTCCGGCGAGGTGCACGACGCCCTGCCGCCGGCGCCCCGTGGTCGCCCTGGAGTCGACGATCATCGCGCACGGTCTGCCACGCCCCGCAATCTCCAGGTAGCGGAAGAACTCCAGACGCTCGTACGGTCCGCGGGGCCGTCCCGCGACCATCGCCGTCCTGGACGGCCGGGCCCATGTGGGGCTGGATGAGGACCGGTTGGCACGGGTCGCACAGGATCCGTCGATACGGAAGCTGGGGCACCGGGACCTCGCGCCCGCGCTGGCCGCCGGCGCGAGCGGGCGACGACGGTGTCGGCGACCGCGTTCCTGGCGGCACGGGCAGGCCTGAGCGTCTTCGCCACCGGCGGGCTCGGCGGCGTACACCGGCAGTGGAGCGATACCCAGGACGAGTCCGCGGATCTGCGGCTGCTCGCGCGGACCGGTATCACGGTGGTGTGTGCCGGGGTGAAGTCGGTCCTGACATCCCTGCCACCCTTCAGCGGCTGGAGACGCTCGGCGTCGGAGTGCTCGGTTACGGCACCGGGTTCTTCCCCGGCTTCTATCTGAGCAGCTCGGGCGAGCCGGTCGACTGGACCGTGCGTACGCCCCGGAGGTGGCGGAGGTGATGCGGGCCCGGGAGGCGCTCGGCGGGCCGGCAGCCGCACTGATCGTCGCCAACCCCGTACCGGAGAAGGACCAGCTGGACCCTGCCGTGCACGACCGGGTGCTCGCCGAGGCGCTGGACGCCTGCAGTGAGCGCTCCATCGCGGGCAGGCCGTCACGCCGTTCCTGCTGGATTATCTGATGCGGCAGACGCAGGGCGCGTCACTGGAGGCCAATCTGGCCGCCGTACGCGGAAATGTGCGGCTGGCGGCGCGGATCGCCGTGGCGGCGGCCCGGTGACCGCAGGCGGCCTGCTGGTCGTCGGGGAGGTGGTCACCGACGTGGTGGTGCGGCACGGTCCGGCCCTGGCGCACGGTACGGACACCGCCGCGCGGATCAGGACGCTTCCGGGCGGTGCGGGCGCCAACGTCGCCTGCTGGGCCGTGCGTTCGGGCTGCCGGGACGTACGGCTGCTGGCGCGGGCGGGCGCCGATTCCGCGGACTGGCACCGGGGCGTGCTCCGGCGTGCGGGGTGCGTTGTCTGCTGGCCGTGGACAAGGAGGCGCCGACGGGCACGGTCGTCGCGCTCGTCGACGCCGCCGCCGAACGCACTTTCCTGACCGACAGCGGAGCGGTCCTGCGCCTGAGCCCCGCCGACTGGTCACCGTCGATGCTCGACGGCATCGCCCGCCTCCATCTCTCCGGCTATCTCCTCTTCGCCCCGACGAGCCGGGCCACGGCGCTGCTCGCACTGCGGGAGGCCGGACGGCGCGGCATCCCGGTGAGCGTGGACCCGGCATCGTCCGGATTCCTCACCACTCTTGGCGCCGGCCCTTCCTGGAGCTCGTCGACGGGGTGGATCTGCTGCTGCCCAACGCGGACGAGACCCGCGAGCTGACCGGGCTGCCGGATCCGGCGGACGGGGCGGCCGAGCTGAGCCGACATGCCCGCCGGGCCGCCGTCACCCTCGGCGACCGGGGCGTTGTGCTGGCCACCGGAGGTGCGGTGACCGCACACGTCCCCGCCGTACCCGTCCCGAACCCGGTGGACTCGACGGGCGCGGGCGACGCCTTCACCGGCGGATTCCTCGCCGCGCTCTCGCCGGCGCGGACGACAAGGCAGCGGCCGCAGCGGGCTGCCGGGCGGGTGCCGACGCGGTCACGAGGACCGGCGGCAGGCCCGGCCCGTAGCGGGGCCATACCGCCGGGGCTACCCGCCCGGCCCCTTCCAGGCGGGGTGGCGGGGTCGTCGGCCCGTACGAGCGCGTCCGCGCAGCCGGCCGGCCCGACCTCGTCCTCGTACCGGGCGAAGGCGGGCAGTGTCCACCGCTCGCGCTCCTCGGTACGGCGCCGCAGGGCACCCGGTGACAGGCTCAGATGGACGCTCAGGTCGAACGGGAACCAGTGTCCGAACAGCAGCGGGCCGTGCACGACCAGCACCCGCCCTCCGGCAGCAGCCGGTACGGGCTGCGGGTCGCCCGGTCCGTCACCGGATCCCAGAGGTCGGGCAGCACCCGTCCGCTGCCGCCCGCCTCCAGCGGCCCGAACACCTCGCGCCACAGGGCACCGGTGTCGAACCAGCTGCCGAAGTACGAGTCGGGGTCCTCCTTGCCGTACTCGTACCGGAGACTCGCCGGACGCAGGAAACCCTGTGTGGAGACGGTGAGCACCGCCCGTCCGCGCACCCGCAGCGCATCGGCCAGGCCCTCGGCCAACTCGCCGGTGCGGGCGGCCGGGCGCCGTCGACGGCGACCTTGAGCCAGGGCCCGCCGTCGGCCGGCTTCAGCGCGTCGGCGTGCGCGGCGAGGGTCTCGGCCAGCCGCTCCCAGGTGATCGGTTCCAGTTGCACCGTTCCATCATCGCGCCGCGGCGGTCCCGCTACTTCACTGCCGGACAGTCCACCGCTTTCGCGTCATCGGAGAGTTCGCTCCCCTCGGGCAGCAGATACGTCACCCACAGCACGACAGGCTCCGTCCCGAGGTTGCGGCCGATGTGCTGGTGACGGGCTCCGGACGGCTCGATGAACGACGTCCCGGCAGATGTCGCCTCGACCGAGCAGTCGCTGAGAGTCCGGGTCAGCGTCCCGGACTTGACCACGGCGATCAGCTGTCCGCGATGGGTGTGCCAGCCGGTGGAGCCGCCGGGCTCGACCGTGATCGTCCGGAAGGTGACGTCCGTAGGGCCCTTCGGGGTCTTCACCTTCAGCTTGCCCTCGGATGCGCCCTCGGCGACGACGGTGCCGCTCACTCCGCTGCCCGGGGTCGCGGCCGCGGCTGCCGGCACCAGGGCGAGCGCGGCCATGCAGGCACCCACGAGGAGGGCCCTGCGCAGGATCCCCTGTTCTGCACCGAACGTTCTGTCGGACTTCATTTTGCGGCTCCTCAGCGCCCGGAACACCCGGACGCCCCAAGCTACCCACCAGTTGAGCCGCACACCCCGAACGAGGGCCTCATCCGCCCCGGAGTTCGGTGGCGAGCGGACCCTCGCCGATGACCTCGATCCGGCCGTCCTCGACGGCTTCGGCAAGGTGGCATCACCCCGCCCGATAGCCAGGCACAGCTCGGTGTCGAGCACGATACGGACATCGGGGCGTGGCGCGGGACCGTACCCGTACACCCGGACTCCGTCCCGCCCCACCGGTACGGATGTGGAACTCGCCCTCGTCCAGTCCTACCTCGACCACCCCGACGTGCGTCAACGTGTCCATGGCGCGCAACAGCGGCAGAGCGAACCAGTGCGCCCGCACCGCATCGGTGGGGCGCCGCCCGTCCAGGGCGGGCGCGCCCACTGGGCGAGTGCGGTGAGTACGGGCAGCAGACCGCGGCCGTACTCGGTCAGCTCGTACACCGCTGCCGCCGCGGGCGGCGGCAGCCGCCGGCGCACCGCCAGGCCACTCTGCTCCATGTCCCTGAGCCGGGAGGCGAGAACGTCGGTGCTGACCCCGGCAGGTCCGCGTGCAGATCCGTGTAGCGCCGGGGACCGCCCAGCAGTTCACGGACGATCAGCAGGGTCCACCGGTCACCGACCGAGTCGAGCGCCCTTGCGGTGGCGCAGAACTGGTCGTAACTCCGGCGCCGGGCCGGGCGGGCTGCAGGCTGCTGCTGACGTGGCATGCGACGCAGTCTAGACATGTTGTTGGACTTTCCAAGCTCAAGCTTGGTAAAACCAAGTATCGCAATTCGGGTCGGGAGGCACCGCATGGAGTTCCGCCAGTCCAGCAAGCTCAATGACGTCTGTTACGAGATCAGGGGACCGGTCATCGAGCAGGCCAACGCCCTGGAGGAGGCGGGGCACAGTGTGCTGCGCCTCAACACGGGCAATCCTGCGCTCTTCGGCTTCGAGGCTCCGGAGGAGATCGTCCAGGACATGATCCGGATGCTCCCGCAGGCACACGGCTACACCGATTCGCGCGGAATCCTCTCCGCCCGGCGCGCGGTGGCTCAGCGCTACCAGGCGATGGGGCTGCCCGATGTCACGGTGGACGACATCTTTCTCGGCAACGGTGTCTCCGAGCTCATCTCCATGTCCGTGCAGGCGCTCCTGGAGGACGGCGACGAGGTACTGATCCCGAGCCCGGACTACCCGCTGTGGACCGCCGTCACCACACTCGCGGGCGGCCGGGCCGTGCACTACACCTGCGACGAGGCCGCGGACTGGAACCCCGACCTCGCCGACATGGCCTCGAAGATCACCGACCGCACCCGGGCCGTCGTGATCATCAACCCGAACAACCCCACCGGCGCCGTCTATCCGCGCGAGATTCTCGAAGGCATCCTCGATCTGGCCCGCAGGCACGGCCTGATGGTGTTCGCCGACGAGATCTACGACCAGATCCTGTACGACGACGCCGAACACCACAGTGTGGCGGCCCTCGCCCCGGACCTGGTCTGCCTCACCTTCAGCGGCCTGTCCAAGACGTACCGGGTGGCGGGATTCCGTTCGGGCTGGATGGTGGTGTCGGGGCCGCAGCAGCACGCGCGGAACTATCTGGAGGGGCTGACCACACTCGCCTCGATGCGGCTGTGCCCCAACGCCCCGCCCAGTACGCGATCCAGGCGGCGCTCGGCGGCCGGCAGTCGGTCCGCGAGCTCGTCGCTCCGGGGGCAGGCTCCACGAGCAGCGCAACCGGGCCTGGGAGCGGCTGAACGAGATCCCAGGGGTGTCGTGCGTGAAGCCGAAGGGGCGCTGTACGCGTTCCCCGCATCGACCCGAAGGTGCATCACATCGTCGACGACGAGAGGTTCGTCCTGGATCTGCTGTTGCAGGAGAAGATCCAGGTGGTGCAGGGCACCGGCTTCAACTGGCCGCGCCCGGACCACTTCCGGATCCTGACCCTCCCCACGCCGATGATCTCGACGCGGCGATCAGCCGCATCGGCCGCTTCCTGAGCGGCTACCGCCAGTGACTGATACGGCCTTGCGGCCCGCGCGGCGCCGGTTCACCCAGCGGGCCATCCCGTGCACGCCCGCGGCAGCCACCGGGAACAGTGCGAGACCGGCAGCCGATGAGCCTCCCCGTCGATCGGGACACCCGCAGCCCTCAGCCGCCGCACCGCCCAGCGCGAGTACGGGATGACGACCAGCGGTGCGGTGACGGCTCCGGGGTGTAGCCGCGGTAGGCCGCGGACTGTGCCATGTGCACCGCCCGTGCAGCCCGAACCCGAGCAGCGCCGTCCGGTAGAACCGGCTGCGGCCCCTAAGAGCGCTCCGGCCGCCGATGCTGCGCCGACGACCCCGGCCATCAGCCGATGGCGACGTTCACATCCCTCTGGGTGAGCCGCATCCGCTCCCCACCTGGTCCGGCACTGCCGGAAAACGCTCCTGGAGTCGCGGACCGGCTCTCCGGGTCCAGCGGGCCATCGTGGCCGGCTCCTCGAGATCGTGGACCGCCCAGGCGGCGAACAGTCCCCATGTCACCGCGCCGGATACCGTTGTGTCCGCCATCTGCGCCCCCATTGCCGAAAGACCCTAGCTGTCACGCAGTGCGGTCAGCGCGCCCACCGGGTCGGGGTCCGGAGTGGCGCGTGGCCACCAGTCGTCCTCACCCGGATCGGACTCGTAGCCGTACCACCGGCCGTCGTGGCCGAAGCGGAGCTGGAGCGTGCCGTCGGGGTGGGTGAGGTGATTGTGCCAGGGCTGGAAGCGTGGAAAGTCCGCGGCCGCGAGGGCGGGCCGGGCGCGGTCGAAGGGCCGGCCGGCGGATCCCACGGAGTTTCCAGGACGGCCAGGCCCTCGGCGCCGCCCTGCCGCCAGGCCGCGACCGCACGGGCCAGGTCGGTCGGGCTGCGTCCGGTGGCGAAGGCCAGCTCGCGGTAGAGGGCGCGGGTGGTGGCGGTGAGCCCGCTGTGGGACGGGCCGCGGCGAGCCGGACCGCGTCCTGCCAGGTGGAGAGCCCTGCCAGCGGGTCCTGTCCGGTGGTCAGGAGCGTATGGGCGCGGGCTGCCGCATCCGTCGCCAGATGGTCCAGGGAGAGCGGGTCGCGCGCACCTGGCAGATCAGGGTACGAGGGTGGCTGGACCGGATGGGCCGGCACCGGGAGAGGGGCCGGAAGCGGGGAGGAAGCGGTCGGCCATGACTTCGTGGGCAGGGACCGAGGGCATGAGGGGCCCGCGGGCCGCTCGCGGGCGGAGTGCTCGGCGTTTCGGCGGCTCAGCTCGTCCAGGAGCTCGCGCTCGCCACGGCCGCGCATCAGCAGCAGGACGAACGGGTCGCTGTCCAGGAGCCGTGCCGTCTGGAAGCAGAGGGCCGCCACATGCTTGCAGGGCCAGCCGCGGTCGGGGCAGGAACAGTCCGGATCGAGGTCGCCCGCGGTGGGCAGCAGCCGGATGCCGGTGTCACCCGCCGTGTCGAGAAGGAGTGCGGCATCTGCTTGTCCAGGAGCGCGGCGAGATGCCCGGGCGGGCGGCTGCCGCGTCGAGGAAGGTGTCCCAGTCGGAGGCGGAGAACGTGCGCAGGCGCAGCTCGGCGCGGTACGGACGGGGCGGCTGCCGTGGACGTAGGCGATGACCCGGCCGGGGTGACGGTGATCGCGGCGACATGGCCGCCGTCGGCGTACGTACGGCCGCGGGCGAGCCGCTGCTCGTCCATCGACAGGGACTCCAGCGCGTCCACCCATGACCGGCCCCACCAGGTGTCCGCGAACGGGCCCGCGGCTCCGGACGCCCGGGCAGGCACCGCCTCGAAGGTACGCCGCAGATCGTCGGGGCCCGGACGGACTGTGGGGCGGGGCCGCTCATGACGGCCTCCGGAGCGAGACGAGATCGGCCAGGTCACGGTCGCTGAGCTCGGTCAGAGCGGCCTCGCCGGTGCCGAGCACCGCGTCCGCCAGGGCCCGCTTGGACTCCAGCAGTTCAGCGATCCGGTCCTCGACGGTGCCCTCCGCGATCAGCCGGTGCACCTGCACGGGCTGGGTCTGGCCGATGCGGTAGGCACGGTCGGTGGCCTGCTCCTCGACCGCCGGGTTCCACCAGCGGTCGTAGTGGATGACATGGGCGGCCCTGGTGAGATTCAGCCCGGTACCTGCGGCCTTGAGTGAGAGCAGGAAGACCGGGACCTCGGCGTCCTGGAAGCGGTCCACCATCCGTTCCCGCTCGGGCACCGGCGTGCCGCCGTGCAGGAGCTGGGAGGGATTGCGCGGGAGGCCAGGTGGGCGGAGAGGAGCCGGGCCATCGTCACGTACTGGGTGAAGATCAGCACGGATCCGCCCTCGGCGAGGATCGTGTCGAGGAGCTCGTCGAGCAGGGCCAGCTTGCCCGAGCGGCCGGCCAGCCGGGCCGGCTCCTCCTTCAGATACTGCGCGGGGTGGTTGCAGATCTGCTTGAGCGAGCCCAGCAGCTTCATGATCAGGCCACGGCGTGCGATCCCTTCCGAGGCTTCGATGAACGCCATCGTCTCGCGCACGGTCGCCTCGTAGAGCGTTGCCTGTTCCCGGGTGAGGGAGACGGGGTGGTCGGTCTCCGTCTTGGGAGGCAGCTCCGGAGCGATGCCCGGGTCGGACTTCTTGCGGCGCAGCAGGAAGGGGCGGATCAGCCTGGAGAGCCGCTCGACCGCTTCCTCGTTGTCCAGGCCGGCGGCGGTGCCGGTGTTCTCGACGATCCGGGCATGCCGGGCGCGGAACGCCTTGAGCGGGCCGAGCAGCCCGGGGTGGTCCAGTCGAGCAGTGCCCAGAGCTCCGAGAGGTTGTTCTCCACCGGCGTTCCGGTCAGCGCGACGCGGGCCGGGGACGGGATGGTGCGCAGCGCCTTGGCGGTGGAGGAGTGCGGGTTCTTCACGTGCTGTGCCTCGTCGGCGACGACCAGTCCCCAGGTGTGTCCGGCGAGCCGGTCGGCACTGGAACGCATCGTGCCGTACGTGGTGAGGACGAAGCCGCCGTCCGGGTCGGTGAGCGTCCGGTCGGTGCCGTGGAAGCGGCGCACGGGGACGCCGGGAGCGAACCGGTTGATCTCGCGGTGCCAGTTGCCCAGGAGCGAGGCGGGGCAGACGACCAGGGTGGGCGCGGCATGCGCGCGGTGGAGATGGAGCGCGATGACGGTGATGGTCTTGCCGAGGCCCATGTCGTCCGCGAGGCAGCCGCCCAGGCCGAGGGAGGTCATCCGGTCCAGCCAGGCCAGGCCGCGCAGTTGGTAGTCGCGGAGGGTGGCGTCGAGGCCGGGAGGCGGCGGGAGGGTGTCGTCGTCGGTGAGGAGCCGGGCGCGCAGGGCGGCGAGGGCGCCGGCCGGCACCGCTTCGACCTGCTCGCCGTCGACCTCGGCGCTGCCGGTGAGAGCGACGGCGAGGGCGTCCACCGGATCCAGCAGTCCGAGCTCTCGCTTGCGTGCCTTGCGTACGAGCGCGGGGTCCACGACCACCCACTGGTCGCGCAGCCGCACCACCGGCCGGTGGGCCTCGGCCAGCGTGTCCATCTCCGCTTCGGTGAGCTGGTCGTCGCCCAGTGACACCTGCCAGTTGAACGCGAAGAGCTGCTCGGCGTCGAAGAACGAGGTGCCGTCGGTGGCCGAGCCCGGCGCGGGCCGGACAACGGCGGACGCGGTGAGCGAGCGGACCAGCTCTCTGGGCCAGTGGACGGCCACCCTGCCGCCGCCAGCCGTGCTCCGGCGTCGCTCAGCAGCTCGTAGAGCTCGTCCTCGGTGACGGCGAGCACATCGGGGACGGGCTGGTCCAGCAGCCGCTCCAGCGGCGCCCAGACACGGGCGGCACGGCGCAGGGCGAGCAGCGCGTCGATCCTCGCCCTCGGCCCGAACGGCTCCCCACCGCGCCGTCCCACAGGGCGGCCGCGTCGGTGACATAGGTCGGGTCGGCCAGGCTGTGCACCTGGGTGATGGCCGCGGCGGCATGGCGCGCGGCGCCAGGGCGCTGTCCTCGTCCGTGGCTGGGCCGTACGTATCAGCGGTGTCGAAGAGGTCGTACGCGGACAGGTCGAGCCGCAGCGAGACCCGCACCCGGCGTCCAGTCCGGCGGCGACCTCGACGGCCCAGGCACGGGCTCCGGGCAGGTGCTGGGCCTCGCGCGCGGCGAAGGGCGGCCCCATCGCATGCGCGGCGGCGGGCGTACGCGGCAGGGTGTCGGCAACCGCGTCGAGGAATGCTCCGATCAGCGCCCCGGCTCCGGGACCTGCGGCGGATCGAGGTCCGGCAACGGGACCGCGTAGCCCTCGGGCGGCATCGAGGCGGCGATCGCCCTCAGATGAGCGATGTCGCCGCTGTCGCGGGGCCCGGCGCGCCAGGCGTCGTGGTCATCGGCCGTCAGACCCGGGAGAAGCCCGCCGCGCGGCCAGGTTGAGTGCGTGGAGTGCTGCCGCGCCCAGCATCGGGTGGCGGGATGGGCGGAAGACTGGTGCCGGGCGCGGGCGAGCAGGGGCAGGGCGTCGGCGACGGACAACAGCACGGCAGGCACCGCCCGCAGCCGGACCCCGTCCCCGCCCTGTCCCCGCACGGCGACTGTCAGCTCGGTGACGGTGCAGGCGGAGCCTTCGAGGCCCTCGAAGGCTCCGCCGACGGTCCCCGTGAAGTCGCTGTGCCCGGCCGGGTCCCAGAAGGCGATCCGGCCGTCCCTGGGCAGGGCGGCGGGCAGGAAGACCGCGGCACACCGCAGCAGTCGGCCGACGGCAGCGCCCTGCGTCTGCTGTGCCATGTCCGTCACCCCTCCCGCCTCGGTCCACATCCGGTCCCTCTGACTCCGCGAGTCTAGGCGGGGGTCTGACAACACCTCCGCCGGTACGTCTACGCAGGTCACGGCAGGGACCGGAGAGGAATCAGAGACGGCTGAGGGGCTCGGCTTCGGCTTCGGCTTCGGCTTCGGCTTCGGCTTCGGCTTCGGCTTCGGCAGGAAACCGCTCGGGCTGAACCGGCTGCTCGGGCTGCTCGGCCCTGACCGCCTGCTCGGACTGAAGCGGCGAAACCTGCTCTGCCTGCTGCTGTGGCTGTTGTGCCCGCTCCAGGAAGCGCAGCAGCTCCACCGGGAACGGCAGCACGAGCGTGGAGTTCTTCTCCGCCGCCACCGCGACCACGGTCTGCAGCAGCCGCAGCTGCAGCGCCGCGGGCTGGGTGGACATCTGCTCGGCCGCCTGGGCCAGCTTCTTCGATGCCTGAAGTTCCGCATCGGCGTTGATGACCCTCGCACGCCGCTCCCGGTCCGCCTCGGCCTGCCGGGCCATGGACCGCTTCATCGTCTCCGGCAGCGACACATCCTTGATCTCCACCCGGTCGATCTGCACCCCAGCCCACCGACGGGCTGTCGATCATCAGCTCCAGGCCCTGGTTCAGCTTCTCGCGGTTCGACAGGAGATCGTCGAGATCGCTCTTACCGATGATGGAACGCAGTGACGTCTGCGCCATCTGCGAGACCGCGAACCGGTAGTCCTCCACCGCGATCACCGCACTGGCCGCGTCCACAACCTTGAAGTAGATGACGGCGTCCACCCGGACCGTCACATTGTCCCGTGTGATCCCGTCCTGGGCAGGCACCGGCATCGTCACGATCTGCATATTGACCTTACGGAGCCGGTCGACACCCGGAAGGATCATGGTGAAGCCCGGCCCGCGCACATCGTTGTGGAGTCGGCCGAGCCGGAGGACCACACCCTGCTCGTACTGCTTGACCACCCGGGCGGCTGCCAGGATGTACAGCGCCACACCGCAGACTGCCGCCACGGCTGCGATCACTAGCTCCTGAACCATCACGGCCTCCTGAAAAGCCGGGAGTGCGAAATGAACTCTTTACCACGGTATGCCCGGAACGTATACCAGTCGAACTTCCGCCCTCATACCCCTTGACCCGCCCGTCCCCGCCCGGCCGCGCACCGGATGCCGGAACCACCGGAAACGGGCAAGGTGGCCAGCGCCAGCACGTCTTTGCGACGTACAGATGAGCCGGACGAGCAGACGAGGACCCGCCCATGTCCGTGACCGTGACCTCCGCCGTTCACCGCCGCCGCCTCGGCATCGCCGCCGCAGCGGCACTCCTCACCCTCGCCGTCTCGGGCTGCTCCGGCCTCGGCCGGACCGCGGTCGGACCGGTCAGCTACACCACCGAGCAGGATGCCGAGGTCACCGTGAACAGCCCGTCGGTGAAGGGCTGTCACCGGCTGGAACCCGGAGGCACGAAGGAGATCATCAACCGCACGCTGATCGACATGGTCATGTACCGCACCCCGACTGCTCGGGCAAGGGAGCCGCCTACGTGGCCACCACGTTCACCGATGCCGGCGCCGAGAGCCGGCCGCCCTGGCGCAGCTACACCTTCGTCCACTGACGCTCCGGCCGGGCCGCGTCACCCACGCCGGCCGACGAGCGCGACCAGCCCGGCCGTGCGCTCACGCCGGTCCCTGGCGATCAGGACGACCACGGCGATGAGCAGCGCCGGCATGATCGCGTTCGGAGGGTCGAGCAGCGTCAGCTGGACGACCGATGCCCCGGCCAGCAGCCCGGCGAGGGCCATCGCGGCCACACCCGCCAGCAGCGGGATCAGCAGGGCCACCGCGCCCGCCAGCTCCAGGCCGCCGATCGTGTACATCGCACCACTGCTCCAGCCCATTCTGCCGAATGACTCCACCGCGGACTCGTGGGCGATGAGCTTGGCGACCGCGCTGAATCCGAAGAACAGCGAGAGGACGATCCGGGCGGCCGTCAGAGCGACGCCTGCCCACCCGCGCCGCGGCGCGGACACTACGGGAGCAGTGGTGGAAGCGGTGGTGGTTGCGGACATGACGGTCTCCCCGAGGCACGTTGCGGATGGCTTGCACCGGACCGGAAGCTGCTTCGCCTCCGTGGCGCTTTCGGAGAGGTAGACCGGGCCGGGGCCCTGAACTCATCGCTTCGCGGGCCATCGGCTCAGGTGTGTTCAGGGCCGCTCGACCCGCGCGCGTCCGTCTCCCCTGCGACCCTGCGCCGCCGGGCACTCGCTCGTCAGTCCCGCCGGTCCCGCTCCTCGAAGCGCGCGGCCCTCAGATACTCCGGCTTCGGATCCAGCGCCGCGGCCAGCCTGAAGTGTCGGGTGGCCCGCGCGGACCGGCCCGCTCGCTCGAAGGTGCGGGCGAGGGCGAAGTGCGCGAAGGCATTGTCCGGCTCGCGCTCCAGGACCAGTTCGAATTCGAGCTCGGCCGGACGCAGTTGGGCTGCGGCGAAGAAGGCGCGGGCGCGCAGCAGTCGGGCCGCCGTGTTCTCCGGGTGGGCCGCGATCACCGAGTCGAGGAGCTTGACCGCACCTCTCGGATCACGCGCGGCCAGTAGTTGTCCGGCCGCACGGAAGTCGATGACATGGGTTTCCGGGTTCATCTCGGGCACAGTCGCATCCTTCCCTTCGCGCGCGGGTTCTCAACGCCCGGCCGGGGCCGGAGTATTCCTGCCGTCTCAGCCGGCGGCGGCCCGTTCGGTCAGCTCCGACCAAAGCCTGCGCACCTGTGGCTCCAGCGCATCGAGCGGACCGTCGTTGTCGATGATCAGATCGGCGACGGCCCTGCGCTCTCACGCGTCGCCTGCGCGGCCATCCGGGCGCGGGCATCGGATTCCGTCATGCCCCGCAGTCGTACGAGCCGCTCCAACTGGGTCTCCGGGAGGCGTCCACGACCACGACCAGGTCATAGAGCGGGCCGAGACCGTTCTCCGCGAGGAGTGGGACGTCGTGGATGACGACGGCCTCGGCCCCGGCTGCGCGTTCCAGCTCGGCGGAGCGGACGCCGACCAGCGGGTGAACGATCGCGTTGAGCGCGGCGAGCCGGCCCGGATCCGCGAAGACGATGGCACCGAGAGCCGGCCGGTCCAGGGCGCCGTCGAGCGTAAGGATCCCAGGACCGAACGCCTCGACCACGGCCGCCAGCCCGGGTGTTCCCGGCTCGACGACCTCACGGGCGATCCTGTCGGCGTCGACCAGCACCGCCCCGTAGCCGACGAGCAACCGTGACACTTCGCTCTTACCGGCGCCGATCCCGCCGGTCAGGCCCACTTTCAGCATGGCCCGAGCGTAGGCCCTGTCACCGCACGATCAGGAGTCGCCCTCGCGATCGGCCAGGAATCGCTCGAATTCGAGGCCGATCTCGTCCGCGGACGGCAGATCGACCGGTTCGGCGACGAGATTGCCGCGTGTTTCGGATCCCGCCACCGCATCGTACTGGTGCTCAAGTCCTTCGACGAGGGAGACCAGCTCCTCGTCTCCCTGCCCGATCTGCCGGTCGATCTCGGTCTGGGTACGGTGCGCCTCGGTACGCAACGCGTGCGCGATGGACGGCAGAACCAGGCCGGTCGCGGCCGTGATCGCTTCCAGCGCGGTGAGCGCGGCGTCTGGATACGAGGAGCGGGCAACGTAGTGGGGCACGTGCGTGGCGACACCCAGGACGTCGTGCCCGGATTCCATCAGCCGGTACTCGACGAGCGCCTCCGCGGAGCCGGAACCTGTGCCTCGTCGAACGGGCTGCGGTGACCGGGCATGAGGTCGATGCGGTTGCCGTGCGGAGTGATACCGACCGGTCGGGTGTGCGGTACGCCCATCGGGATGCCGTGGAAGTTGACCGCGAGTCGGACACCGAGCCGCTCGACGATCTGCTCCACCGCGGAGGCGAACCGCTCCCACTCCACATCCGGCTCGGGCCCCGACAGCAACAGGAAGGGCGCACCGGTGGCGTCCTGGACCACTCGCACGTCCAGCGTCGGCACCTCGAACGCCGTCCAGCGGTCACGGCGGAAGGTCAACAGCGGGCGCCGCGCGCGGTAGTCGACCAGCCGGTCGTGGTCGAAACGGGCCACAACCTGGTGCGGCAGCGATTCGAGCAGGCCGTCGACGATCTGCTCACCGGTCTCACCCGCGTCGATGTAGCCCTCGAAGTGGTAGAGCATGACCAGGCCGGCCGACTCCTGGGCGAGCGCCATGTCGACGACGGCCAGGCCCTTCGGCTCCCATTCGTACAAACTCTGCGGATCAAGCACGGTTACCGCTCCTCCTCGTGTTCCTAGTGAAGAACGCGGCTGTGGTCACACGCATTCCCGCCCCGGCCCTTTCATCGCCGGCTGCACGGAAGCGTGTCACGTCCCGTCAACCGGGCGCATATAGAGAACATTTCGCATCAAATGCAGTGAGTACACCACCCCACTCGAACAATGGTCCAGACCTTGACATGGTCACCCCAAATTCATAACGTCACTGGGCAGCAGATTCAGGGACTCGCCCCACATTCATAAACGAGAACACTGAAGCCCCTCCGACGGGAAGGCACCCCATGCGCACCCGCACACTGCTCCCCGCCCTGCTGGCCGCCGCCCTGGCAACCGGCACCCGTCCTCGCCGCCGCGGACACCGCGGACACCGCGGCGGTCATCGACGTGACCACGGCCGCCCAGCTCAAAGCCGCGCTGACAGCCGCATCCCCGGTGACACGATCCGGCTCGCGGACGGTACGTACACCGGCAACTTCAAGGCGACAACGCCCGGCACACCGTCCGCCCGGATCACCCTGACCGGCTCCGGCAAGGCGGTTCTCACCGCGGGCGGAGGCTACGGACTGCACCTCAACGGCGCCTCCTACTGGACCGTGAACGGCATCACCGTCACCGGCGGCCAGAAGGGCATCATGGCCGACTCCGCCAACGGCGTCGTCATCGACGCGGTGACCGTGCACGACCTCGACATGGAGGGCGTCCACTTCCGTAAGTCCAGCCGGGACGGCGTCGTCAAGAACTCCCGCATCCACGACACCGGACATGACGGACGCGGCATGGGCGAGGGCGTGTACGTCGGATCCGCAGGCGATCTCTCCGACCGGAGCGACGGTGCCCAGATCCTGAACAACACCATCGGTCCCGGCGTCGGCGGCGAGAACATCGATATCAAGGAAGGCACCACCGGGGCGAGGATCATCGGCAACACCTTCGAAGGCAGCGGGCTGACCGGTGCCAACTACGACGACTCCTGGGTCGACGTGAAGGGAAACGACGTCCTGGTCGAGAACAACAAGGGCTCCCGTACGACCAACAACGGCTACGAGACCCACACCCAGCAGAGCGGCTGGGGCTGCGGCACCGTCTTCCGCGACAACGCCTCGGACCTGTCGGGCTCCACCGGTGACAAGCGGCTCGCCGTCAATGTCACCAACCAGAGTGCGAGCTGCCTGACCACCGTGTACGCAGACAACACGGTCACCGGCGGCAATGGCCTCACCAACATCGACGTCACACCGTAGGACAACGAGTAAGGCCCGCCCCTGAGGGGACGGGCCTTACTCGTATCTACAGCTCTACAGCTTCAGCTGCTGGAGGTCGGAGCGTCAGCTCTGGCCGCCGGCAAGCTTCGCGCAGGGCAGCCAGCGCCTCGTCCGACGCCAGGGCGCCGGAGTTGTCGTCGGACTCCGAGGAGTACGAACCGCCGCCACCGCCGGCGCCGCCGGCGCCGCCACTGGAGGCAGCCGGGGTACCGGCAGCCGGGGCTGCAGCGCCCTCGGCAGCGGCAGCCTCGTCGGCCTCGCGGGACTTGATGACCTGGGCCTGGTGCTGCTCGAAGCGCGTCTGCGCCTCGGCGTACTGGGTCTCCCAGACCTCGCGCTGAGCCTCGAAGCCCTCGAGCCAGTCGTTGGTCTCGGGGTCGAAGCCCTCGGGGTAGATGTAGTTGCCCTGGTCGTCGTACGACGCGGCCATGCCGTACAGCGTCGGGTCGAACTCGACCGAAGCCGGGTCGCCACCGAAGGCCTCGTTGGCCTGCTTCAGCGAGAGGCTGATGCGACGGCGCTCGAGGTCGATGTCGATGACCTTGACGAAGATCTCGTCGTTGACCTGGACGACCTGCTCCGGGATCTCCACGTGGCGCTCGGCCAGCTCGGAGATGTGGACCAGGCCCTCGATGCCCTCGTCGACGCGCACGAACGCACCGAACGGAACGAGCTTGGTGACCTTACCGGGAACAACCTGCCCGATCTGGTGCGTACGGGCGAACTGCTGCCACGGGTCTTCCTGCGTCGCCTTGAGCGACAGCGAGACGCGCTCGCGGTCCATGTCGACGTCGAGAACCTCGACGGTGACTTCCTGGCCGACCTCGACAACCTCGGACGGGTGGTCGATGTGCTTCCAGGACAGCTCGGAGACGTGCACGAGACCGTCGACGCCGCCCAGGTCCACGAAGGCACCGAAGTTGACGATCGAGGAGACGACGCCGGAGCGGACCTGACCCTTCTGCAGGGTCGTGAGGAACGTCTGGCGGACCTCGGACTGGGTCTGCTCGAGCCAGGCGCGGCGGGACAGGACCACGTTGTTGCGGTTCTTGTCCAGCTCGATGATCTTGGCCTCGAGCTCCTTGCCCACGTAGGGCTGGAGGTCGCGGACACGACGCATCTCGACGAGGGAAGCCGGCAGGAAGCCACGGAGGCCGATGTCGAGGATGAGACCACCCTTGACGACCTCGATGACGGTACCGGTGACGATCCCGTCCTCTTCCTTGATCTTCTCGATGGTGCCCCAGGCACGCTCGTACTGAGCGCGCTTCTTCGAGAGGATCAGGCGGCCTTCCTTGTCCTCCTTCTGGAGAACAAGGGCTTCGATCTCGTCGCCGACCTTGACGACCTCGTTCGGGTCGACGTCGTGCTTGATCGAAAGCTCGCGGCTCGGGATGACGCCTTCGGTCTTGTAACCGATGTCGAGGAGAACCTCGTCCCGGTCAACCTTGACGATGACGCCGTCAACGATGTCGCCATCGTTGAAGTACTTGATCGTCTCGTCGATCGCCGCGAGGAACGCGTCCGCGTCGCCGATGTCGTTGACCGCAACCTGCGGAGTGGTGGCGGTGGTCTCGGTGCTGCTCGTCATGTGGGTAAGGGCTCCGGTACGGACAGTGAGTCGTAGGTACTGCTACGCCGAAAGCCCGTATCGCCTCTGCAGACGCCGGAACAGCCTGGGAAGCACCCCACCCGGTGATCCGGAAGGTGCCTCGACAACCGAGGAGACATGCAACAGAGCGAGCGCGGCCTGCTAGGTCTGAAGCGCGCAGGCTCGCAGCGCAACTTGTAGCATACGGGGCAGCCGGACACGGTCAATGCGCGAAGGCGCACACCCGGGCGCAACCATCCGTTCCCGGCACAACTCAGGTTCTGCCGGGGCCACATCGGCCGAGGCAACACTTCACGTGCACCCGCCCGGCCCGGGTACATCCGGGTGGGGCCCGTGTGCGGCGGGTGAAGGCAAACTACAGCGACGGGCACGATGAGCCAAGAGATCTACGGGACCGAACCGAAGCTACCCGCCGGAACGCCGGGGAATCGGAGAGCAGCAGGGCCAATCGCGGCTGGTGGGACAGCAACGCCGACGAGTACCAGAGCGACCACGGCTCCTTCCTGGGGACGATCGCTTCGTCTGGGGTCCGGAAGGGCTCGACGAGGCCGAGGCCGCCCTGCTGGGGCCCGCCGAAGAGCTGAAGGGCCTGGACGTTCTGGAGATCGGCGCCGGCGCGGCCCAGTGTTCGCGCTGGCTGGCTGCCCGGGGCGCCCGCCCGGTGGCCCTGGACCTCTCCCACCGCCAGCTCCAGCACGCGCTGCGGATCGGCGACGACGTACCGCTGGTCGAGGCCGACGCCGGGAAGCTGCCGTTCCGGGACGGCTCCTTCGACCTGGCCTGCTCCGCCTACGGTGCGGTGCCGTTCGTCGCCGACCCGGTCCAGGTGTTCCGCGAGGTGCACCGGGTGCTGCGGCCCGGCGGCCGCTGGGTCTTCTCCGTGACGCACCCGATCCGCTGGGCGTTCCCCGACGAGCCCGGTCCCGAAGGGCTCTCGGTCGCCGCCTCCTACTTCGACCGCGTTCCCTACGTCGAGCAGGACGAACAGGGCAACGCCGTATACGTCGAGCACCACCGGACCCTCGGCGACCGGGTGCGGGACGTCGTGGCGGGCGGCTTCCGGCTGACCGACCTGGTGGAGCCGGAGTGGCCCGCCTGGAACAGCCAGGAGTGGGGCGGCTGGTCCCCTGCGCGGAAACCTCATCCCAGGGACCGCGATCTTCGTCTGCGAGCGGGACCGCCGGTCCCCTTGAACGGCCGGGGTACGAGACTGGGGCGTGATCCGTACCGATGCCCTGGCCCAGTTGCCCGTACGCACCGCTGTGCCCGCCCTCGAGCGGGCACTCGACGAGCGGGGCGTCGCGGTGCTCTGCGCACCGCCCGGCACCGGCAAGACGACCCTCGTGCCGCTGGTGCTCGCCGGTCTGACCGGCGGCGGTCCGGTGCGCCGCGTCCTTGTCGCCGAACCGCGGCGGATCGCCGCCAGAGCGGCCGCGCGGCGGATGGCCTGGCTCCTGGGCGAGCAGCCCGGCGGGCGGATCGGCTTCACGGTCCGCGGGAGCGGGTGGTGGGAGCCGGCACGGTGGTGGAGGTCGTCACCACCGGAGTGCTGCTCCAGCGGCTGCAGCGCGACCAGGAGCTGGCCGGGGTCGACGTGGTGATCATCGACGAGTGCCACGAGCGTCATCTGGACGCGGACACCGTCGCCGCGTTCCTGCTGGACGTACGCGCGGCGATCCGGCCCGATCTGCGGCTGGTGGCCGCTTCCGCGACGACCGACGCGCAGGGCTGGGCCCGGCTGCTGGGTGACGCCCCGGTTGTGGAGGCGCAGGGGTCTCGCATCCGGTCGAGGTGGTGTGGGCGCCGCCGGCCAGGCCGGTCAAGCCGCCGCACGGGATGCGCGTCGACCCGGCGCTGCTGACACATGTGGCCGCCGTGGTGCGCCGGGCGCTGGCCGAGAGGGACGGCGATGTGCTGTGTTTCCTGCCCGGTGTCGGTGAGATCGGCCGGGTGGCCGGGCAGCTCTCCGGGTGGCCGCCGAGGTCCTCCAGGTGCACGGCCGGGCTCCTGCCGCCGTGCAGGACGCGGTGCTCGCCGGGTCGTCCGAGGGCGGCGGGTGGTGCTGGCGACCTCGGTCGCGGAGTCGTCCCTGACAGTGCCTGGGGTGCGGGTCGTCGTCGACTCGGGGCTGGCCCGGAGCCCCGCACCGACCATGCGCGAGGGCTGAGCGCCCTGACGACCGTACGGGCGTCGCAGGCGGCGGGACGCCAGCGGGCGGGCCGGGCCGGGCGCGAGGCGCCGGGCGCGGTGTACCGGTGCTGGGCTCAGGCCGAGGACGGACGGCTCGCCAGGTTCCCGTCCCCGGAGATCAAGGTCGCCGATCTGGCCGCGTTCGCGCTGCAGGCGGCGTGCTGGGGCGATCCGGACGCCTCCGGACTTGCGCTGCTCGATCCGCCGCCCTCCGGGCGATGGGCGCTGCCCGCGAGGTGCTGACGGCCATCGGCGCGGTGGACTCGGCCGGGCGGGTCACCGAGCGCGGGGTACGGATGTCCCGGCTCGGGCTGCATCCCGGCTGGCGCGGGCGCTCGTGGACGGTGCGGCCGAGGTGGGCGGGCGCAGGGCCGCGGAGGTGGTGGCGCTGCTGAGCGAGGAGCCGCCGCGGGATTACGGGGACGATCTGGCGGCTGCCCTGCGTACCGCCCGGCGTGGCCAGGACGGGTATGCGGCGCGCTGGCGGCAGGAGGTGCGCAGGCTGTCGCGCCTCTCGGCTCCGTGAAAAGTGAGGGTTCCGGTTCGGACGACGCCGCTGCCGGTCTGGTGGCGGCGCTGGCCTTCCCGAACGGGTGGCGCGTGCCCGGGCGCGGGACGTTCCTGATGGCGTCGGGGACGGGGGCCGAGCTGAGGGAGGAATCGCGGCTGCGCAGTGCGCCGTGGCTGGCGGTCGCCGTCGCCGACCGTCCCGCGCACGCCGCTTCCGCGCGGGTACGGCTCGCGGCGGTCGTGGACGAGGACACGGCACGACTGGCCGCCGGGCACCTGCGGTTCTCCGGCGAGGAGGTCCGCTGGGTGGACGGCGATGTGGTGGCGCGTTCGGTGGAGCGGCTGGGGCCGTCGAGCTGTCGGTGCGGGCGCTGAAGCGGCCGGCGCCGGAGCTGGTGCGCGGGGCTCTGCTGGAGGGGCTGCGCCGGGAGGGGCCTGGGCTGCTGCGGTGGACACGGGACAGCGAGCAGCTGCGGCGGCGGCTCGCCTTCCTGTACCGGGAGCTGGGGCGCCGTGGCCGGATGTGTCGGACGAGGCTCTGCTCTCGCGCGTCGAGGAGTGGCTGGAGCCCGAGCTGTCACGGGCGCGGCGCCGCTCGGATCTGGCACGGATCGATGCTGGGCAGGCCGTGCGGCGGCTGCTGCCGTGGGCGACGGGTGACGCGGCCCGGCTCGACGAGCTGGCCCCGGAGCGGATCGTGGTGCCGAGCGGTTCCAGGGTCCGGGTGGAGTACGGCGGGGAGCAGCCGGTGCTCGCGGTGAAGCTCCAGGAACTGTTCGGGCTGCGGGAGACCCCGGGTGGCGGGCGTACCGGTCCTGGTGCATCTGCTCTCCCGCAGGGCACCCGGCGGCGGTGACGGCGGATCTCGCCTCGTTCTGGAAGGAGGGCTACCTGGCGGTACGGGCGGAGCTGCGCGGCCGGTATCCGAAGCACCCGTGGCCCGAGGATCCGACGACGGTGGCGGCGACCCGGTTCACCTCGGCGCGGCTCAGGCGGGAGTAGGTTCCGGATCGGGGCGCGCGCCTCCTGGGGCAGTGGCCCGGCGGGCCTGCGGGAGCGGGCCTCCAGCCACAGGGCGAGTGCGAGCAGTCCGGCGGCCAGGACCAGGAAGCCCCACGGCAGGTACGAGGTGAGCAGCAGGACCAGGACACGCTGGGACTTGACCAGTTCGACGGTGTCGACGACGTAGTCCTCGCGGATCTTCACATGCCCGGCGAACACCGTGAGGGTGTCCTTGGACATGCCCATCTTCTTCGCGTTGCGCATCTCCTCCTTGTGGATCTCCTCGCCGTTGACGGGAGCGCCGGTGACCGGGTCGACCCAGAACATCCGCTTGGTGGTGTACCAGCGGGTCATGCCTGTCTGGGCGATCTCCTCGGCGGTGATGCCCTCGATCGGCATGCTCTTGGGCATGGGGACCTTGGTCCAGGGGATGGTCTGCTCGAAGTAGTAGACCTCCATGCCGCGGAAGTCCCTGGTGCCCTTGTAGTGGATGGGCGAGGACGTACGGCTCTGGGCGTCGAAGTACTCGTAGTCCCGCTTCTCGGTGAGGAAGGGCCACTTGAACTCGATGCCCTCACGCCTGACCTGGTCGCCGTCCACCGATTCTCCGGTGGCGTGGACGGGGCCTGGCTGTGGGCGTCGAAGATGTAGCGCTCGGGGATCTTGGAGACCATCTCACCGTCCGGGCCTGCGAAGAAGCTCAGGGTGTCCCAGACGACGACATCGCGGCCCGCGCTGCGCTCGATCTTCTCGGACTCCTCCACATTTCCCTTGAGGGTCTGCACGATGGTGACCTTGGGGACCTTCTTGACCTTCATGCCGTCGCTGTAGTCGAGGAGGGTCGCGGGCTTCGCCTCGAGGACCATTTCCTGGTACTGGCTCGGCGGCACTTTCGCCAGCCGGGGAAGGCGTACCAGCGCATCAGTGGTGACAGGGCGGCGAAGAAGACGGCGAAGGCCAGGAGTACGAGGCCGGCTCGGCGGCGCATGGTGGTGTCCTCCGTCTACTTCTTGGGACCCGGGATGGTGGTCAGCAGGGGTTTGGGCGACGTCTCACCGGGGGCGCGCCGATCGCGGTGACCACGAAGACGAGCGCGAGGGCTGCGGCCAGCCCGATGGCGGCAGCGACGAGTGCACGCATGGTCGGCCTCCCGGGAGTACGGAACCTGACGGCTCGTCAGGACTGGGGCACCGTAGCAACCGGGGCGCGAGAGGGAACATGAAACAGTCCCTCTGCCGACGGGCGGCGGAGGGACTGTTCGCGAGGGCTGCCAGGGATCAGGCGGCTGCCTCGACCTCGAGCTCGATGACAAGTGTGGCGCCGCTCTCGGCGGTCAGACGCAGCTTGAACGTGCCCGTGGTGTCGTCGGCGTAGATCTTCGGGAGCTGCAGGACTCCGTCGGCATCGGCCTCGATGTCCGTGAGCGTGCGGACGGGTGTGCCGTCCGCACCCTTGAAGTACGGGCCCTTGTCGTTCTCGGCCGGTTCGTCCGCATCGGTGATCATCGTTGCGGTGACCGCGGTGCCCGCGACGCCGGTGCCCTTGTAGGTCGTCTTCACCTCCACGGCGTCGGCGAACTCGGCGCCGGGAGCGGCCGTCAGGGCCTTCTCGCCGATACGGGCGATCGTGTCCGCCTGGCGGGCGGTGACGCTCACGGTGTAGGTGAGGGTGAGCTTCTTCGTGGTGCCCGCGATGACCGTCACCTTGAACGTGCCGGTCTCCTCGCCCGCCTTCAGCGCCGGGGCGGTGACCGTGCCGTCGGCCGCGGTGGACAGCTTCACGGTGGTCCGCCCGCCGTCGAAGCGGGTGTCCGTGGCGCCGGTGATGGCGAAGGTGACCGGGGCCTTGGCCAGCGGCGCGCCGAGGGTGTTCCTGGCCCGTACCTTGATCCGCTCGGCGAACGCCTCGCCTGCGGTGGCGGCGAGGGGCCGGTGCCCGCGTTCTCCAGACTGCCGAGCCTCTCGGCCGGGTGGGTCCGGCGCCGGCGTGGTCGGCGCAGGCGTGGTCGGCGGGGGCTTGGTGGGCGTCGTCGAGGGCGGGGTGGTTGAGGGCGGGGTGGTTGGTGTCGAACCGCCGCCCGGACGGGTCGGGCCCGGGTCAGGACTCGGGGTCCCGCCACCGGGGCGGAGGGGACGGGCCCGGCGAAGGCCCGGAGCCGGCGCCGGGATTCGTGGGCAGGACGCCCGTGCCGTCGGGGACCTCGTGCGTGCCGCGGTTGTAGTAGTCGAACCAGGAGCGCACCGTCCGCAGATACTCCTGCGAGTGGTTGTAGCTCAGCACGGCCTTGTCGAGGTCGGCACCGACCGCGAGGTTACGGGTGCCCGCACAGAGGTAACGCCCGGCGGCCAGCGCCGCGTCATAGATGTTGTTGGGGTCCTTGCGCCCGTCTGCGTTGCCGTCCTGGCCCCAGGTCTCCCAGGTGGACGGGATGAACTGCATCGGGCCGACCGCACGGTCGTGGGTGGCGTCCCCGTCGTACGCACCGCCGTCGGTGTCCTTGATCAGCGCGAAGCCCTGGCCGTTGAGGGCCGGGCCGAGGATCGGGAGAGAGTGGTGCCGTTCGCGTCGACCTTGCCGCCGCGGGCCTGGCCGGACTCGACCTTGCCGATCGCGGCGAGGAGCTGCCACGGCAGACGGCAGGCGGCGTCCGTGCTCCCTACTCCCTGTTCGGCCTTCTTGTACGCGGCCAGGATCGAGGCCGGTATGCCCGCTTCGGGAGTGCCCGCCACCGGCAGATCGATGGATGTACCGGGCTTGTTGGGCGTGTTGAGCGGTGGCAGGTCCGTGTAGTAAGGCGAGTTGCCGGTTGCCGCGCTGTCGCCGGACGGTGTGGAGCCGGATGTGGGCTGGTCCCCGCGCCGCCGGCCGCGGCCAGCGGCGCCGCGGGAGCCTGAGAGGCGGAGAGTGCTGCCACAGCGGCGGCGGCCACCGCAGTGGTGGTGGCCCCTGCGCAGTCGGCGGCCGAATTGCGCTGCCATACTTTCTGGTCCCTCCCCGTCGACGGCTGTTCGCGCTCCCCAGCGCGAGGATTCAGGCGACCCTACGGCAACTCGTGGTGCCCCAACACCGGGCCATGGCCGGTTCTTACTCATTTCTCACGTTCGGCGGAGCACACCGCACGGCCGGTCCACGACCGGTGACGGCGGCTCACGCATACTGGCCGCCATGCCGTTCACGCTAAGCCATGCCGCAGCCGTACTCCCGGGGATCCGCAGGACCGGCGTGGGACGTGGCCCTCTGGCCGCTTCGGCCCTCGTCGCCGGTTCGTTCGCGCCCGATATCACCTACTACGCGGACACCGCGGTACCCGGGCGATGGAATTCGGCGAGGTCACACACGCCCTGTGGGGCGTGTTCACGGTGGATGTGGTGATCACCGCGCTCCTTGTGGCGCTCTGGCTGGTGCTTCGTGAACCGCTGGTCGCCCTGCTGCCCACGGCCTGGCAGGGGCGGGTGCACGCGTCCGTCCGGGGACGGCGACGGGAACAGGGCCGCTGCGGCCCGCGGAGGCCGGGTGGTTCGTCCTGTCCGCGGTCATCGGTGCGGGCACCCATGTCGGATGGGACGCCTTCACCCATCACGGCCGGTGGGGCACCGAGCTGGTGCCGGTGCTGAGCCGGAGCGCCGGCGGCTACCCGGTGTTCCAGCTCGTCCAGTACGGGAGTTCGGCCGTGGCACTGGCCGTGCTCGCGTGGTTCGCGGTGTCCGGGCTGCGGCGGGCCGGGCGGTCGCGGTGCCGGCATCCGTACCTGTGCTCGGCCGACGGGAGCGGTGGTGGGCAGCGATCCTGCTGACGCTCTGCGTCCTGCTCAGCATCGCCCACCGGTGTGCCCGCTGGTACGCCTACTTCGGGCGGATCGACACACCGCTCGACATCATCCCGACCGCGTGCTTCGGAGCCGGGGCAGGACTCGCGGTGGGACTCGTGCTGTACGGGGCATGGATGCGGCTGCGGCGGTCCGGCACCCCGGCCGCCGGACAGGTCCACTGCACGGACCCGCCCGGCGAACGAGGACATCGCCTGAGGGCTGCTTCTTCGGCCTCAGTGCGCGGCCGACTCCCAGTCCGTGCCCACACCGACCGAGACGTCCAGCGGCGCACGCAGTTGCACCGCCGTCGACATCTCGTGGCGGAGGATCTCCTCGACCTGCTTACGCTCGCCCGCGCGATCTCCAGGACGATTTCGTCGTGTACCTGGAGCAGCATCCGCGACGTCAGCTGCGCCTCGGTCAGCGCCCGGTCCACCTGGAGCATCGCCACCTTGACGATGTCGGCCGCGGTGCCCTGGATCGGTGCGTTCAGCGCCATGCGCTCCGCCATCTCACGGCGCTGGCGGTTGTCGCTGTTCAGATCGGGGAGGTAGCGGCGGCGGCCGAAGACCGTCTCCGTGTAACCGGTGGCCCTGGCCTCCTCCACGACACGGTGCAGATAGTCACGCACTCCGCCGAACCGCTCGAAGTAGGTGTCCATCAGCCCGCGTGCCTCACCGGCCTCGATGTTCAGCTGCTGGGAGAGCCCGAACGCGGAGAGCCCGTAGGCCAGCCCGTACGACATGGCCTTGATCTTGCGGCGCATCTCCGGATCGACAGCCGACTCTCGACCCCGAACACCTGCGAGGCGACCGTGGTGTGCAGGTCCTCCCCGGAGGTGAACGCCTCGATCAGGCCCGCGTCCTCGGAAAGATGCGCCATCACACGCAGCTCGATCTGGCTGTAGTCGGCCGTCATCAGCGTCTCGAAACCCTCGCCGACGACGAAGCCCCGGCGAATGGCCCGCCCTCGTCCGTACGGACGGGGATGTTCTGCAGATTCGGCTCGGTGGAGGAGAGCCGGCCGGTCGCCGCGACCGTCTGGTTGTACGTGGTGTGGATACGGCCGTCCGCGCCGATCGTCTTGATCAGCCCCTCGACGGTGACCCTCAGCTTCGCCTGCTCGCGGTGGCGCAGCATGATGACTGGCAGCTCGTGCTCGCTCTGCCCGGCGAGCCAGGCCAGGGCGTCGGCATCCGTCGTGTAGCCCGTCTTCGTCTTCTTCGTCCTGGGCAGACCCAGCTCGACGAAGAGCACCTCCTGAAGCTGCTTGGGCGACCCGAGATTGAACTCACGGCCCACCGAAGCGTGCGCCTCCTTCACCGCCTGCTGCACGGCGCCGGCGAACTGCTGCTCCATGGCCTCCAGGTGGGCCCGGTCGGCGGCGATGCCGTGCCGCTCCAGGCGCGCCAGCAGGGCAGAGGTGGGCAGCTCCATCCCGTCCAGCAGATCGGTGGCGCCGACCTCCTTCAGCCGCCTCGTGAACGCCTCGCCCAGGTCGAGGACGGCGCGGGCCTGAGTCATCAGGGCGTCGGCCTCGGCCTGCTCGTCCGCGCCGAAGGCCAGCTGCCCGTCGGACGAGCCGGCCGGGGCCAGCTCGCGGCCGAGGTACTCCACGGACAGGGCGTCCAGGGCGAAGGAGCGGCGGCCGGGCTTGACCAGATACGCGGCCAGCGCGGTGTCCATGGTGACGCCCTCGACCCGCCAGCCCTGCTCGGGAAGACCCGCATCACACTCTTCGCGTTGTGCATGATCTTCGGCTGCTGCGGGTCCGAGATCCAGGCGGCGAACGCCTGCTCATCGGCCTCGTCGAGCTGCGCCGGATCGAACCAGCCGGCAGCACCGTCGGCCGCGGCCAGCGCGACCTCCGTCACGGTGCCGCTGCCCAGCGCCCAGGTGTCGGCCGTGGCAACGCCGAGCGGCTGCCCGCCGTGGGCCGCCAGCCAGGGCGCCACCTCGCCGGAGCCCAGCACCGCGCCGTCCAGTTCGATGCCCGCGGCGGGCGCCGGGCCTCGTGCTCGGCCGCACCGGGATCGACGGCCATCAGCCGCTCGCGCAGACTCGGGTTACGGATCTCCAGGACATCGAGCACCCCGGTGACCGCCGTGCGGTCGTACGGCGCGCGCTCAAGATCCAGCGCGCTCTTCGGCAGCTCCACGTCGCGGACCATCTCGGTCAGCCTGCGGTTCATCCGCACCGCGTCGAGATGATCGCGGAAATTCTGCCCGGCCTTGCCCTTGACCTCGTCGGCGCGCGCCACCAGCTCGTCGAACGAACCGAACTGATTGATCCACTTCGCGGCCGTCTTCTCACCGACGCCCGGAATGCCGGGCAGGTTGTCCGACGGGTCACCGCGCAGCGCCGCGAAGTCCGGATACTGCTGCGGGTGAGCCCGTACTTCTCCTCGACCTTCGCCGGGGTGAACCGCGTCAGCTCGGACACGCCCTTGGTCGGGTACAGCACTGTGACGTTGTCCGTGATCAGCTGGAAGGAATCGCGGTCGCCGGTGACGATCAGCACCTCAAAACCGGCCGCCTCGGCCTGCGTGCACAGCGTCGCGATGACATCGTCGGCCTCGAAGCCGTCGACTGCGAACCGGTCGGCGTGCATCGCGTCCAGCAGCTCACCGATCAGCTCGACCTGCCCCTTGAACTCGTCCGGGCTCTTGGAGCGGTTCGCCTTGTACTCGGGGAACGCCTCCGAGCGCCAGGTCTTGCGGGACACGTCGAACGCCACCGCGAAGTGCGTCGGCGACTCGTCACGCAACGTGTTCGCAAGCATCGACGCGAAGCCGTACACGGCGTTCGTCGGCTGCCCGGTCCCCGTCGAGAAATTCTCCGCGGGCAGCGCAAAGAACGCCCGGTACGCAAGGGAATGCCCGTCCATCAGGAGCAGGCGCGGTCGGTTGTCTGCCGTCTTCTTCGATGCCGTCTCAGCCACGCCCCCGATCCTGCCACGCCCCACCGACAATCCGGACCGGGTGCCGCCCGCCCGCCGCCTCGCCGGGCACCGGGCCGGTGATGCGTGACAGGATTCGGGGCAGGCAGACGAAGCCAGGCACCGCAAGCGCTCGAAGGGGAGCAGCATCATGGCCACCAAGCCCCCGACCGGTGACCCGGTCCAGGACGCACCGCAGGTCGAAGCAGCCCAGCACGCGGCAGCGGGACTGCCCGCCGTCGCTCACAGCCTGCGCATCGCCCAGCAGCAGATGGCCTGCGGCGCACCGCGCAGACCCTCCTCAAGGTCAATCAGAAGGACGGCTTCGACTGCCCCGGCTGCGCCTGGCCCGAGGGCGACAAGCGGCACACGGCCGAATTCTGCGAGAACGGCGCCAAGGCCGTCGCCGAGGAAGCCACCCTGCGCCGCGTGACCCCGACTTCTTCGCCGCGCACCCGGTAGCCGATCTGGCCACCCGCAGCGGTTACTGGCTCGGCCAGCAGGGCCGGATCACGCAACCTGTGTATCTGCCCGCAGGAGCCGACCGGTACGAGGCCGTGACCTGGGAGCGTGCCTTCGCGATCCTCGCCGAGGAGCTCACCGCGCTCGCCTCCCCGACGAGGCGCTCTTCTACACCTCGGGCCGCACCAGCAACGAGGCCGCGTTCCTCCTCCAGCTCTTCGCCCGCGAGTTCGGCACCAACAATCTGCCGGACTGCTCCAACATGTGCCACGAGTCGTCCGGTTCCGCCCTTACGGAGACCATCGGAATCGGCAAGGGCAGCGTCAGCCTCGAAGACCTCCACCAGGCGGACCTGATCATCGTCGCCGGGCAAAACCCCGGCACCAACCACCCCGGATGCTCTCGGCCCTGGAACAGGCCAAGTCCGCCGGGGCGAAGATCATCTCGGTGAACCCGCTGCCCGAGGCGGGCATGGAGCGGTTCAAGAACCCGCAGACTGCCCGCGGCATGCTCAAGGGCGCCGCCCTCAACGACCTCTTCCTGCAGATCCGCATCGGCGGCGACCAGGCCCTCTTCCGGCTCCTCAACAAGTTGATCCTGGAGACCGAAGGAGCCGTCGACACCTCCTTCGTGACCGAACACACCCACGGGTACGAAGAGTTCGCGGCAGCCGCGCAAGCCGCCGACTGGCAGGAGACACTCACCGCCACCGGACTGGACCGCGCCGACATCGAGGAAGCCCTCGCGATGGTCCTCGCCTCCGAGCGCACCATCGTCTGCTGGGCCATGGGCCTCACCCAGCACAAGCACTCCGTGCCGACCATCCGCGAGGTGGTCAACTTCCTCCTGCTGCGCGGCAACATCGGAAAGCCCGGCGCCGGGGTCTGCCCGTGCGCGGCCACTCCAACGTCCAGGGCGACCGCACCATGGGCATCTTCGAACGGCCCGCACCCGAATTCCTCGACGCCCTCGACAGAGAATTCCAGATCACTTCCCGCGCCACCACGGCTACGACGTGGTCCGCGCCATCCGCGCCCTGCGGGACGGCGACGCCAAGGTCTTCTTCGCCATGGGCGGCAACTTCGTCGCGGCGACACCCGACACCGCGGTCACCGAGGCCGCCATGCGCCGCGCACGCCTCACGGTCCACGTATCGACCAAGCTCAACCGCTCCCACGCTGTCACCGGCACCCGCGCCCTGATCCTGCCCACCCTGGGCCGCACCGACAAGGACGTCCAGGCCGGTCGGAAACAGTTCGTCACCGTCGAGGACTCCATGGGCCTGGTCCACTCCTCCCGCGGCAACCTCACCCCGCGAGCCCCAGCTGCTCTCCGAACCGGCGATCATCGCCCGCCTGGCCCGTGCCGTACTCGGCCCGGCCTCCCGCACGCCCTGGGAGGAGTTCGAGAAGGACTACGGCACGATCCGCGACCGCATCTCCCGCGTCGTCCCCGGCTTCGAGGACTTCAACGCCCGGGTGGCAAGGCCCGGCGGCTCTCGCTTCCCCACGCCCCCGCGACGAACGCCGCTTCCCCACCGCCACCGGCAAGGCCAACTTCACCGCCGCGCCCGTCGAGTACCCCGGACTCCCCGAAGGCAGGCTGCTGTTGCAGACCCTGCGCTCCCACGACCAGTACAACACCACGATCTACGGCCTCGACGACCGCTACCGCGGCATCAAGGGCGGCCGCCGCATCGTGATGGTCAACCCGAGGACGCCCACGCCCTCGGGCTCGCCGACGGCGCCTACGCCGACCTCGTCAGCGAGTGGAAGGACGGGGTCGAGCGCCGCGCCCCGGCTTCCGGGTTGTGCACTACCCGACCGCCCGCGGCTGCGCCGCCGCCTACTACCCGGAGACCAACGTGCTGGTCCCGCTCGACTCCACCGCGGACACCAGCAACACCCCGGTCAGCAAGTCCGTCGTGGTGCGGTTCGAGAACGTCGGGGACGGATCCGCACCCACAACCCACTAAGCGTTCGCTCAGTCGTCTGATAAGAACAGTGCACAACAGGAGTGAACCAACACAGACGATCGGAGCCGGACCATGGGCGAGCACACCGCACCCACGTTCCCCAGGAGATCATCGACGAGTACGCCTCACTCGGCGTCGACCTCCCCGCACTCTTCTCCGCCGGGCACCTCGGCGAGCGCATGGGCGTGCGGATCGTCGAGGCCTCGGCCGACCGCGTCGTCGGCACCATGCCGGTCGAGGGCAACACCCAGCCCTACGGACTGCTCCACGGCGGCGCCTCGGCCGTCCTCGCCGAGACCATCGGCTCCATCGGCTCCATGCTGCACGGCGGGCCGGCAAGCTCGCCGTCGGCGTCGACCTGAACTGCACCCACCACCGCGGCGCCCGCAGCGGCTGGTGACCGGTGTCGCCACCCCGTACACCGGGGCCGCTCCACCGCCACGTACGAGATCGTCATTACGGACGAACAGGACAAGCGGGTCTGCACCGCCCGTCTCACCTGCCTCCTGCGTGACGCCCCCAAGCCCGCCGCCGACTGACCGGCCGGCTCGCGCCGCACCACTGCCCGGCCCGGATATGCACCGCATACCGGACCGGGCAGACCATATCCGCAGCTTTACCGCCACGTCGACCGATACTCACGGTCAACACCCTTGACCGCGCGAGCGGTTCCATGAGCCACTCAGCCGCCACACAGACGGACACGGCGAGTCGAACACATCTCCCGAATGTAACACTGCGTAACATGCGTGCAATACGCGGAATCGCCGCACAGCCGACCCCGAGCACACCGGGTCCGCCCCGCCGCGCCCACTGCGTCCCGTTTCGTGCGACAGCACCATGATCGCCTCAAGCCCCTTAGCGGAGCTGCGCGTTCTCACTATCCGGCCACCGAACCGACCGGCCAAAGCCGCACATGTCCACACTGTGGCCATCACCCTCCCTCGCGGCATAACAAGACAGTCACATCATCAGCGGAGCAGTCCCGCACCCCTCACCTGCCCTTAGAGTCACGGCCAGTCACCGCGCCGCCGGCGCGACTGCTGCACGGCTCTGTATCGACCAGTACAGCCCGGCGATCGTTACGGCACCTCAGCAGGAGGGGCCGCGCCAGGAAAGGACTTTTCGTGCGACACCGTTCTTTGCTCATACTCACCGCAGTGCTCACCACAGGAGCACTGACACTCACCGCCTGCGGGTCGCGCGACGACGACAAGAAGAGCAGCGGAAGCGGCTCGACCGAGACCGTCGTCATCGGTCTTGACGCCCCTCACCGGCGACCTCTCCGCCCTGGGTCTCGGCATCAAGAACTCCGCCGACCTCGCCGTCAAGAACGCGAACAAGGACAAGACCGTCCCCGGCGTCACGTTCAAGCTCGAGGCACGCGACGACCAGGCCCAGCCCTCCGTCGGCCAGCAGAACGCCGCCTCGTTCATCGGCAACAAAGAGCTCCTCGGAGTCGTCGGACCGCTGAACTCCGGCGTCGCCCAGTCGATGCAGAAGCCGCTCAACGACGCCAGCCTCACCCAGGTCTCCCCGCCAACACGGGCACCGAGCTGACCCAGGGCAACGACTGGAAGACCGGCGACAAGAAGCGCCCCTACAAGACGTACTTCCGCACCGCCACCACGGACCAGATCCAGGGCGCCTTCGCCGCGAACTACCTGTTCAAGGAGGCGAAGCTCAAGGCCGTCTACCTCATCGACGACCAGAAGCCCTACGGCGCCGGTCTCGCTGCCTCCTTCAAGCAGACGTTCACCGACCTCGGCGGAAAGATCGTCGGCACCGACCACATCAACCCCGAAGACCGTGACTTCAACTCCGTTGTCACCAAGGTCAAGGGCTCCGGCGCCAAGGCCGTCTACTACGGCGGCGAGTACCCGCCGCCGCACCCTGAGCCAGCAGCTCAAGGGCAGCCTGAAGATCCCGCTCATGGGCGGCGACGGCATCTACAGCGGCGACTTCATCACGCTCAACAAGAAGGCCGAAGGCGACATCGCCACCTCCGTCGGCAAGCCCGTCGAAGAGCTCCTCCGCCAAGAAGTTCATCGCGGACTACAAGACGGCCGGATACAAGGACGCCTACGAGGCCTACGGCGGCGGCACCTACGACGCCGCCTGGTCCGTCATCGAGGCCGTCAAGGCAGTTGTCGCCGAGAACGACGGCAAGGTCCCCGACGACGCCCGTGCAAAGGTCCTCGAGGCCATGAGCAAGGTCCAGTTCGAGGGCGTCACCGGCCCCGTCTCCTACGACGAGTACGGCGACACCACCAACACCATGATGACCGCCTACCAGGTCACGGGTGCCAAGTGGGCCTCCAAGCTCAGCGGGGCCGTCAGTAACCCCGCCCGGAACCTTCCGGTCACAGTAGCAACCCGACCGCGCGGGAGCGCTACGAGCACTCCCGCGCGGTGCCATATCCGAACCACTCCACGGAGGCCCTGCGGTGAACGAACTGCCGCAACAGCTGGCCAACGGACTCATCCTCGGCGCGATGTACGGTCTCATCGCAGTCGGTTACACGATGGTCTACGGAATCATCCAGCTCATCAACTTCGCACACGGCGAGATCTTCATGATCGGAGGCTTCGGAGCCCTCACGGTCTACCTCTGGCTTCCGTCCGGGTTCTCACTGCTGGCTGCGATACCACTCATGATCCTCGGCGGCGTCCTGTGCTCCGTCGCGATCAGCGTGGCCGCCGAACGCTTCGCCTACCGGCCACTGCGCAGCGCGCCACGTCTCGCCCCTGATCACCGCGATCGGCCTCGCACTCGCACTCCAGCAGGCCGTATGGATGTGGTACCCCGACGCCACCAAGGACCGCTCCTTCCCCAGTTCAAGGGCGAAGCGATCGACATCTTCGGCGCCGGCATCCAGCGCGGTGACCTCTTCGTCCTCATCGCAGCACCCGTGTGCATGTTCGCCCTGGGTCTCTTCGTCTCCAAAACCCGCGCCGGACGCGGAATGCAGGCGACTTCCCAGGATCCCGACACCGCCAAGCTCATGGGAATCAACACCGACCGCATCATCGTCATGGCCTTCGCCATCGGTGCCGCGTTCGCCGCCGTCGCCGCCGTCGCCTACGGGCTCAAGAGCGGCCAGATCGGCTTCCGCATGGGCTTCATCATGGGCCTCAAGGCATTCACCGCAGCCGTACTCGGCGGCATCGGCAACATCTACGGCGCCATGCTCGGCGGCGTCGTACTCGGCATCGCCGAGTCACTCGCCACCGGCTACATGAGCGAAGTCCCCGGCATGGAACTCTTCGGCGGCGGCGCCTGGAAGGACGTGTGGGCCTTCGTGCTCCTCATCCTCGTCCTCCTCATCCGCCCACAAGGGCTGCTGGGCGAACGAGTCGCGGATCGGGCGTGAAACGGATGACCACCAACCACACCACGGCCCGCGCCCTGCTCCCGCTGCCCACCGCGGCAGCCCGCATCGCCACCACCGCAGGCGCTGCCCTCGCACTCGCCGGCACCTTCTTCGCCTGGACCTACACGGACACCTTCCCGGGCGACCTCACCGTCACCGGATACCCCGGTGGCCTCCAGGTCCTGACCCTGATCGTCTCCGCAGTCGCCCTGCTCTTCGCACTCTCCGGGTACGGAAACGGCGTCAAGGGCCTGCGCTGGCTCACCCCGGCGGCACCAACAGCCCCACCCGACTGGCCGCCCTCGGCACCTTCGGCATCACCGCGTACACGATCGTCGCCGTCTGTGTCACCCGGGACGCCGACAACAACCTCCTCGGCCTGATCGAGCTCGAACCCGGAGCCTGGATCAGCCTCGTCGGCTCAGTCATAGCCGTCGTCGCCTCCCTGGGACTCCCCAGCGATCAGCCCCTGGACCACAACACCGCGCCGAACACCCTCAACCGACTCCGCAACAGCCTCCGCGCACCCTCACCCGGCCGGGCCAAGGCGCTCCCCGCCTGGTCGAGATCCTCATCATCGCCGGAGCCTTCGGCGTCGCGCTGTACGTCTTCACCTACGGCATCGACACCGAGTACGCCGAGCTCTTCATCGGCTACATCCTTGCCGTCGGGTTCGGATTCACCGCGATCAACCGCGCCGGGCTCATCGCCCGGATCACCGCACTGACCGCGAAACACCGCAACGTCACACTCGCCGCCGCACTCGTCGCGGCGTTCTGCTTCCCTTCACCCAGCAGAACGAGGAATACGCGCTCATCGGCGCCAACATCCTCATCTTCGCGACCGTCGCGCTCGGCCTGAACGTCGTCGTCGGCCTCGCCGGACTCCTCGACCTCGGATACGTCGCGTTCCTGGGCGTCGGCGCCTACGCCGCGGCCCTGGTCTCCGGCTCCCCGCTGTCACCCATCGGCGTCCACCCCTTCTGGGCCGCCGTACTCACCGGCGCCGGGGCCTCACTCGTCTTCGGCGTCATCATCGGCGCCCCGACACTCCGGCTGCGCGGCGACTACCTCGCCATCGTCACCCTCGGATTCGGTGAGATCTTCCGCCTCACCGTCAACGCCCTCAACGGCGTCAGCGGCCCGGACCTCACCAACGGCTCCCAGGGCATCCCCAGCATCCCCGACCTCGAAATCTTCGGGTTCAACTTCGGCATCGCCCACACCATCGGCGGCTTCGACCTCGGCAGGTCCGCCAACTACTACCTGCTGATGCTCGTGTTCACCGCCGTCGTCGTCCTGGTGTTCCGCCGCTCCGGCGAATCCCGCATCGGCCGCGCCTGGGTCGCCATCCGCGAAGACGAAACCGCGGCCACCGCCATGGGCATCAACGCCTTCCGGCTCAAACTGCTCGCCTTCGCACTGGGCGCCACCCTCGCCGGACTCGCCGGGACCGTCCAGGCACACGTCTCCTACACGGTCACCCCGAGCAGTACCAGTTCGCCGGGTCCGTACCGCCCAACTCCGCGTTCCTCCTCGCCGCCGTCATCCTCGGCGGCATGGGAACCCTCAGCGGGCCCTCGTCGGTGCCGCACTGCTCTACCTCATCCCGGCCAAGCTGCAGTTCATGCAGGACTACCAGCTGTTCCTCTTCGGGGTCGCGCTCATGGTCCTGATGCGCTTCCGTCCCGAGGGCCTCGTCGCCGACCGCCGCAAGAAGCTCGAATTCCACGAGACCGGCCAACTCGACGTGCTACCGGACACACCACTCACCGACACAGCCGCCGGAACCACGAAGGCGGGGCGTGACCACCATGACGAAAACTGCCACACCCACGACCAGGACCGGCGCCCCCGTACTCGATGCCAGTGGTGTCACCATGCGCTTCGGCGGCCTCACCGCCGTACGCAACGTCGACCTCACCGTCAACGCGGGCGAGATCGTCGGCCTCATCGGCCCCAACGGCGCCGGCAAAACCACCTTCTTCAACTGCCTCACGGGTCTCTACATCCCCACCGAAGGCAAAGTCCGCTACAAGGGCACCGTCCTGCCGCCCAAGCCCCACCTCGTCACCCAGGCAGGCATCGCCCGTACCTTCCAGAACATCCGGCTCTTCTCCAACATGACCGTCCTGGAGAACGTCCTCGTCGGACGCCACACCAGGACCAATGAAGGCCTCTGGTCGGCACTCCTGCGCCTCCCCGGCTACCAGAAGGCCGAGAACGCCAGTCGCAAACGCTGCATGGAACTCCTGGAGTTCATCGGCCTGGCGGACAAGGCCGAACACCTCGCGCGCAACCTCCCTACGGAGACCAGCGCAAGCTGGAAATCGCCCGAGCCCTCGCCAGCGACCCCGGCCTCCTCCTCCTGGACGAACCGACCGCCGGCATGAACCCGCAGGAAACCAGGGTCACCGAAGAGCTCATCTTCGCGATCCGGGAACAAGGCATCGCCGTCCTCGTCATCGAGCACGACATGCGCTTCATCTTCAACCTGTGCGACCGCGTCTCCGTGCTCGTCCAGGGCGAAAAGCTCGTCGAAGGCACCGCCGAAACCGTCCAGGGCGACGAACGCGTCATCGCCGCCTACCTCGGCACACCTTCGAAGGCGCCCCGGCGCCGAAGAAGTCGCCGAGGTCGAGGCGGCCGAAGCGGGAGCCGCAGCCGAAGCGGGAGCCGCGGCCGAAACCACCCGCACCGAGGAGGAGGACACCCAATGACCGCGCTGCTCGAGGTCGAGGACCTCCGCGTCGCCTACGGCAAGATCCAAGCCGTCAAGGGCATCACCTTCAGCGTCGAGGCCGGCCAGGTCGTGACCCTCATCGGCACCAACGGCGCCGGCAAGACCACCACACTGCGCACCCTGTCCGGACTGCTCAAGCCCGTCGGCGGCCGCATCCTCTTCGAGGGCAAGCCGCTCACCGACGTACCCGCACACAAGATCGTCGCCATGGGCCTCGCCCACTCCCCGAGGGACGCCACATCTTCCCCGGCTGACGATCACCGAGAACCTCCTTCTCGGCGCCTACCTCCGCAACGACAAGGCAGGCATCGAGAAGGACGTCCAGCGCGCCTACAGCCTCTTCCCCATCCTCGGGGAACGCCGCAAACAGGCCGCAGGCACCCTCTCGGGCGGCGAACAGCAGATGCTCGCCATGGGACGCGCCCTTATGTCCCAGCCCAAGCTGCTCATGCTCGACGAGCCCTCCATGGGCCTCTCCCCGATCATGATGCAGAAGATCATGGAGACCATCGTCGAACTCAAGGCGTCGGGCACCACGATCCTTCTCGTCGAACAGAACGCCCAGGCCGCCCTCTCCCTCGCGGACCAGGGGCACGTCATGGAGGTCGGCAAGATCGTCCTCTCCGGCACCGGGGCGGACCTCCTGCACGACGAGTCGGTCCGCAAGGCCTACCTCGGCGAGGACTGACCACGCACGTCCGCTGCAGGAGGCCCGCACCCCGGCCGGGTGCGGGCCTCCTGCGTAAGCGCGTACGGGCTACTCCGCCGCCTTCTTCTCCTCGGCGTCCTCGATCAGCGCCTCGGCGAGCTGCTGCATGGACAGCCTGCGGTCCATCGACGTCTTCTGGATCCAGCGGAACGCGGCCGGCTCGGAGAGCCCGTAGTCCGTCTGCAGGATGCTCTTCGCCCGGTCCACCAGCTTCCGGGTCTCCAGCCGCTGGGAGAGGTCCGCGACCTCGCCCTCCAGGGCCTTCAGCTCCGCGAACCGCGACACGGCCATCTCGATGGCCGGCACCACGTCGCTCTTGCTGAACGGCTTCACGAGATACGCCATCGCCCCGGCGTCCCTAGCCCGCTCGACGAGGTCACGCTGCGAGAAGGCGGTGAGCATCAGCACGGGGCGATGGACTCCTCCGCGATCTTCTCGGCGGCGGAGATACCGTCCAGGACAGGCATCTTCACATCGAGGATCACCAGGTCCGGCCTGTGCTCACGGGCGAGCTCGATGGCCTGCTGCCCGTCACCGGCCTCGCCGACGACCGCGTAGCCCTCTTCCTCCAGCATCTCTTTGAGATCGAGACGGATGAGGGCCTCGTCTCGGCGATGACGACGCGGGTCGTCAGCGGCGGGACGTGCGACTTGTCGTCGTCGACGGCGTCTTCGGGCTGGGGCGACTCGGGGTGGTCACGGGCTCCTCGTTGTGGGGCAGATACTGCTCCCACGAGCCTACCTAGCTCCTGTAAGGTAGTGACGCACAGGGCAGCACCAACCCTTCCTTTCTAAGGCCCCAGTACTCCAACTTGGTTAGAGAGGCCGCTCTCAAACAGCGGACAGTGTGGGTTCGAATCCCACCTGGGGCACTTTGCTTCGTTTCCAAGGTCACATGCGAATCGACCTGGATTCATCTCACCGTGTGAACGGTATCCATACGGCTGATTGTGCGCCGGACACCTGCACACACTCGGTCACGTGTACAGCATCGAAGCCCGCCAGCAGGCACTGACTCTTGTCGCCCAGGGCCGCAGCCTCAATTCCGTGAGCAATGAGACGGGCATCTCCCAATGGGCACTCCGGCAGTGGCAAATACGGATCGACCCGCTACCTCGCATGCTGGGGCACACTGCACCGTGTCCACGGTGCCTGTCCGTTCCAGGCCTTCCCGATGACCTAGCCGCGTACGCCTACCTCCTGGGCCTCTATCTCGGCGACGGGTGCATAAGCCTCCAACCTCGTGGTGGCTACCAGTTTCGCGTCGCGTGCGCCGATGCATGGCCCGGCCTCATCCAAGCCTGCCGGGCCGCAATTGCCCGAGTGCGCCCCGAGGATCGAGTCTGCATCCTGCAACGCCAGGGCTGCGTCATGGTGACGAGTTATGGGCGCCACTGGCCATGCCTCTTCCCCAGCATGGCGCAGGAAAGAAGCACCTTCGCACGATCCGTCCGGAGCCCTGGCAACAGGAGATCGTCCGGAAGTTCCCTGGGAATTCATCCGGGGCCTCATCCACTCGGACGGCTGCCGCATCACCAACTGGACCACTCGGCGCGTCAACGGAGAAGTCAAGCGCTACGAGTACCCCGGTACTTCTTCACCAATCTGTCCACCGACATCCTGGGACTCTTCACCGGCGCCCTGGACCTGGTCGGCGTCGCCTGGAGGCAGTCCAGCTCAAAGAACATCTCCGTCGCCCGACGGGCATCCGTCGCGCTCATGGACGCTCACGTCGGGCCGAAATACTGAGGCGTCCTACTTCGAGTCGTCCTCGCCGATATGGTGCACGCGCACCAGGTTCGTCGAGCCTGCGACCCGGGTGGGGAGCCGGCCGTAATGACCACCACGTCACCCTTCTGGCAGCGGCCGATGCGCAGCAGTTCTTCGTCGACCTGCGCCACCATCGCGTCCGTGGAGTCCACGTGCGGGCCGAGGAACGTCTCGACGCCCCAGCTGAGGTTGAGTTGGCGCGGGTGGCCTCGTCCGGAGTGAAGGCGAGGAGCGGGATGGGTGAGCGGTAGCGGAGAGGCGCCTGACCGTGTCGCCGCTCTGGGTGAAGGCCACCAGGAACTTCGCGCCGAGGAAGTCGCCCAGCTCTGCTGCCGCCCTGGCCACCGCGCCGCCCTGGGTGCGGGGCTTGTTGCGGTCGGTCAGGGCGGGAGGCCCATGGCGAGGATGTCCTCCTCGGCCGCCTCGACGATGCGGGCCATCGTGCGGACCGTTTCGATGGGGTACTTGCCGACGCTGGTCTCGCCGGAGAGCATCACGGCGTCGGTTCCGTCGATGACGGCGTTGGCGACGTCGGACGCCTCGGCTCGGGTGGGGCGGGAGTTGTCGATCATCGACTCGAGCATCTGGGTGGCGACGATCACCGGCTTGGCGTTGCGTTTTGCCAGTTTGACGGCGCGCTTCTGGACGATCGGCACCTGTTCCAGCGGCATTTCGACTCCGAGGTCACCGCGGGCGACCATGATGCCGTCGAACGCGGCGACGATATCGTCGATGTTCTCGACGGCCTGGGGCTTCTCGACCTTGGCGATCACAGGGAGGTGGCGGTTCTCCTCCTTCATGATGCGGTGGACGTCTTCGATGTCGCGGCCGCTGCGTACGAAGGAGAGGGCGATGATGTCGGCGCCGGTGCGCAGGGCCCAGCGGAGGTCGTCGATGTCCTTCCCGGAGAGTGCGGGGACGGAAACCGCGACGCCGGGGAGGTTGAGCCCTTGTGGTCGGAGACCATGCCGCCTTCGATGACGGTGGTGTGGACGCGGGGCCGTCGACGCCGGTGACTTCGAGGGTTACCCGGCCGTCATCGATGAGGATGCGTTCGCCGGTGGTGACATCGGTGGCGAGGCCGTCGTAGGTGGTGCCGCAGCTGTGGCGGTCGCCCTCCACGGATTCGACGGTGATGGTGAAGTCGTCGCCGCGTTCAAGGAGTACAGGGCCTTCACGGAAGCGTCCGAGGCGGATCTTCGGACCTTGAAGGTCGGCGAGGATACCGACACTCCGTCCGGTCTCGCCGGACGCCTTGCGTACGTGGTGGTAACGCTGTTCGTGTTCGGCGTAGGTACCGTGACTGAGGTTGAAGCGGGCAATGTCCATTCCCGCTTCGACGAGTGCCTTGATCTGGTCGTATGTGTCGGTCGCGGGTCCCAGGGTGCAAACGATTTTCGCTCGGCGCATGGTTTGAGACTAGACCTTACCTATGGGTAGGTATTCAGCTCTGTATGACTCCTCAACAACCTTTGGGTAAAAGCTTATTGACAAGTGTTGAATTGTGGCCGAGGCGCTCTGATGAGCGTCCAGTGGAGCGGTCATCAGATCGAAACCTGCGTGGGTGTTGCGGGACGCGGTGGCTGGGCCAGAATCTACGCGCGTTACATACATGCGTGTGGGATGACGAGGAGTGCAAGGATGCCGTTGAACCGTAGGAAGTTTCTGGGCCGTTCGGCTGCTGCCGGTGCGGGTGCGGCTATGGCGGGCGGCGCTGCCGCGGGTCGGCCCGGCCGCGGAGGCCGACGGCCGGGGCACGGGCACGGCCGTCCGGCCAAGCGGTACTCGTTCACCGTGATGGGCACGACCGATCTGCACGGCAACGTCTTCAACTGGGACTACTTCACGGACAAGGAGTTCGACGACTCGGCGCACAACGATGTGGGCCTGGCGAAGATCTCGACACTGGTGGAGCAGATTCGTGCGGACCGGGGACGGCGCAACACTCTGCTGATCGATGCCGGTGACACCATTCAGGGCACTCAGCTCTCGTACTACTACGCGAAGATCGATCCGATTACCGCGAAGCGTGGTCCGGTGCATCCGATGGCGCAGGCGATGAACACGATCGGCTATGATGCCGCGGCGCTCGGGAATCACGAGTTCAACTACGGCATTCCGGTACTGCGGAAGTTCGAGGAGCAGTGCCGTTTCCGTTGCTCGGCGCCAACGCGCTGGACGCGAAGACGCTGCGGCCCGCGTTCGCACCGTATGTGATCAAGCGACTTCGTACCCGCACGGGCGTGAGGTGCGGGTGGCGGTGCTGGGGCTGACGAATCCTGGCATCGCGATCTGGGACAAGGCGAACGTGGGCGGAAGATGGTGTTCCCCGGGCTTGAGGAGCAGGCGGCGAAGTGGGTGCCGAAGCTTCGTTCGATGGGTGCGGATGTGGTGATCGTTTCTGCGCACTCGGGTTCGTCGGGTACGTCGTCGTACGGGGATCAGCTGCCGTACGTGGAGAATTCGGCCGGTCTGGTGGCGGAGCAGGTTCCTGGCATCGACGCGATTCTGGTGGGCCATGCGCACTCGGAGATCCCTGAGCACTTCGTGACGAACAAGGAGACGGGTCAGCGGGTTGTTCTGTCCGAGCCGTTGAAGTGGGGGCAGCGGTTGACGCTGTTCGACTTCGATCTGGTCTGGGAGAAGGGCCGGTGGACGGTGGAGAGGGCCGGCGCGGAGGTGCTGAACTCCAACACGGTGGCGGAGGACCGGCGGATCACTTCGCTGCTCGGGGACGAGCACAGGAAGGTGGTCGCCTATGTGAATCAGGTGATCGGTACGTCGGTGGTGGCCATGTCGACGGCGCAGGCTCCGTGGAGTGACGAGCCGATCATCGACCTGATCAACCAGGTGCAGGCCGAGACGGTGCAGGCGGCGTTGGCGGGTGGCGAGCATGCGGCGCTTCCGGTGCTGTCACAGGCTTCGTGTTTCTCGCGTACAGCGGGGATTCCGGCCGGCGATGTGACGATCAAGGATGCCGCCGGGCTGTATCCGTTCGAGAACACGCTTGAGGCGCGGTTGCTGACGGGGGCGCAGTTGAAGGACTATCTGGAGTACTCGGCGAGGTACTACGTACAGACGTCGGCGGGCGCTCCGGTGGACACGTCGAAGCTGACGAACGCGGATGGCATTCCGGATTACAACTACGACGCGGTGTCCGGGGTGACATATGACATCGATATCGCGAAGACCGCTGGTTCGCGGATCGTGGGTCTGTCGTTCGACGGGAAGCCGGTCGATCCGGCGGCGCAGTTCGTGCTGGCGGTGAACAACTACCGGGCCAGTGGCGGAGGCAACTTTCCGCACGTTCCGGGTGCGAAGCAGCTGTGGGCGAATTCGGATGAGATCCGGAACACGATCATTGGCTGGGTGCAGGCGAAGGGCTCCGTGGATCCGGAGCGGTTCGCTTCGGTGGGGTGGCGGCTGACGCGGGATGGACTGCCGGTGTTCTGACACGGGCGGGGCACGGCGCCGCGGGCGGCCACCGGGCCGCGGCGCTCGTGCCCCTGCCCTCCCGCTCGTCGACGGGGCCGCGCTCTACGTATGAACCTTCCTCGGCAATTCGTGGCTATCCCTGCGCGAGAGGGCCAGGATCGCGCCTTGGGCGGGGATGGTGGGCTTGGGGCCGGGGCTGAGGCCGAAGGTGGTGAAGGCGGTGCGCTGTGGGAGGGGTAGGCGGTGGTACCGGTGAGGTTGTTGAGGATGGTGGCGCTGCGCCAGGCGGCTAGTCCGAGGTCTGGGGCGCCGACGCCGTGGGTGTGCCGCTCGGCGTTCTGTACGTAGATGTTGCCGGTGATGGCGGGTCCGAGGTCGAGGCGGAATTCGCTGTCGATGCGGGGCGTTGGGAGGCGTCGCGGCGGATGTGGGGCCAGGCCGGTGAGAAGGCTGTCGAGGGGCGTTCGCGGTAGCCGGTGGCGAGGACGACGGCGTCGGTGGAGAGGCTGGTACGGGTGGCTTGCTGGATGTGTTCGAGGTGGAGTTCGACGCGGTTGTTGGCGAGGCGGCCTGCGGTGCGTACGCGGACGCCCGGGTGAGGGTGGCGTCCGGCCAGCCGCCGTGGAGGGTGCGGCGGTAGAGCTCGTCGTGGATGGCGCTGATGGTGTCCGCGTCGATGCCCTTGTGGAGCTGCCACTGGCGAGGGAGGAGCCGGTCGCGTTCCGATTCGGGGAGTGCGTGGAAATAGCGGGTGTAGTCGGGGTGAATTGTTCGAGGCCGAGTTTGGAGTACTCCATGGGTGCGAAGGCCTCGGTGCGGGCGAGCCAGTGGATCTCTCGGCTCCTGCGGGCGGGCACGCAGGAGGTCGAGGAAGATTTCGGCGCCGGACTGGCCGGAGCCGATGACTGTGATGTGTCCGGCGGCGAGGAGCTGTTCGCGGTGGTGGAGGTAGTCGGAGGCGTGGAAGACGGGGACGTCCTGGGCTTCGGCGAGGGTTTGAGCGGTTCGGGGACGAAGGGTTCGGTACCGACTCCGAGGGCGATGTGCCGGGTGTAGGCGCGGCCGAGCGCTTCGGCTGCGCCTTCGGTGTCGAGTTGGGTGAAGTCGACCTCGAAGAGGGAGCGGTCGGTGTTCCAGCGGACCGCGTCGACCTGGTGGCCGAAGTGGAGACCAGGCAGCTGTTCGCTGGCCCAGCGGCAGTAGGCGTCGTATTCGGCGCGCTGGATGTGGAAGCGCTCGGCGAAGTAGAAGGGTAGAGCCGGTCCAGTGTCCGTAGGTAGTTGAGGAAGCCCAGGGGCTGGCGGGTTGGCGAGGGTGACGAGGTCTGCGAGGAAGGGACTTGGAGGGTGGCGCCGTCGATGAGGAGGCCGGGGTGCCAGTGGAAGGCGGGGCGTTGTTCGTAGAAGGTCGCGGAGAGGGCTGGGGCAGGTCGGGCGAGGGCGGCGAGGAGAGGCTGAAGGGCCGATGCCGATGCCGACGAGGTCGTGTGGCCGGTCGGGCTCGGGGTGTGCCGGTCGGTCATCGGGAGGCGCCTCCGTGACGTCGGTGGTGGTGAGGGTGATGAGGTCGATGAGCCGGTGAAGGTCGTCGGTCGTGGTGTGGGGTTGAGGAGGGTCGCTTTGAGCCAGAGGCTGCCGTCGGGTGGCGCGGCCGAGACGGCGTGGCCTCGGCTGAGGAGGGTGGCGGATCGCCGCGACCGTGGGTCGGTGGCGTCGGTGGGGCGGAAGAGGACGGTGCTGATGGTGGGGCGGTCGTAGAGGTCGAGGGTGGGGTGTTTGGTGACGAGGTCGGCGAGCTGGTGGGCGATGGCGATGGTGCGGTCGATGAGGTCGGCCAGCCCGGTGCGGCCGAGTGCCTGCAGGGTGACGGCGATTTTGAGGGCGTCGGGGCGTCGGGTGGTGCGCAGGAGCGGCCGAGGATGTCGGGCAGGCCGGCGTCGGTGTCGTCGTCGGCGTTGAGGTAGTGCGCGTGGTGGTGGAGTGCGTGGAGGTCGGTGTGCTTGGGACGGCGAGGATTCCGGCGGATGCGGGTTGCCAGCCGAGCTTGTGCAGGTCCAGGGCGACGCTGTGGGCGCGGTCGAGGCCGTAGATCTTGTTCCGGTGGGTGGGGCTGAAGAGGAGGGTCCGCCGTAGGCGGCGTCGATGTGGAGTTCGGCGCCGTGGGTGGCGCAGAGGGCGGCAATTTCGGGAGGGGTCGATCTCCGGTGTCGGTGGTTCCGGCGGTGGCGGTGACGAGGAGGGGCCGTGCAGTTCGGTGAGGGCCGTGTGGAGGGCGGGCAGGTCCATGACGCCGGTGGGTGCGGGGACGGTGATGGGCCTGGGCAGGCCGAGGAGCCAGGTGGCCCTGGTGATGCTGTGGTGGGCGTTGGCGGCGCAGATGGTCTGTACGGGGCCGTGGCGTTCCCGGCCAGCAGCAGGGCGAGTTGGTTGGCTTCGGTGCCGCCGGTGGTGATGAGGGCGTCGGGGCGGGGGCGGGGTAGACCTCGGCGGCGAGTGCGGCGGTGAGGTCGGCTTCCAGGGCTGAGGCGGCGGGTGCCTGGTCCCAGGAGTCCATGGAGGGTTGAGCGCGGAGGCCGCGAGGTCGGCGGCTGCCGCGAGGGCGAGGGGCGGGGTGGAGGTGGGCGGCGCAGTGGGGTGCGCGGGTCTGCGGCGCCTTCGGTCAGGGCGCCGACCAGGGTGCGCAGGGCTTGGTGTGCTCCAGTGCCGTGGTCGGGGATCAGCGGGCCGGCGGTGTCGCGCATCCGGGAGGTGACGGCGTCGGGGCCGCCTGCGGGAAGGGCCGTCGCGGCGGCGTGCGCCTTCGTGCAGTGCGGTGAGCACGGTGTCGAGGAGGGTCGCAGGTGGGTGGAGCCTGCGGTGTCTCCGGCGAGGTGCGGATGGGCATGGGGTGGTCCGGTCCTTCGGCTGGCAGGGTGGACGTACCAGCTTGTCCGGGTTTCGGATGGCGCGGCCGAAGAGCCCAACGATCTGAACTCGAAAGGGTACTGCTGCCCGGTGCGGCGGGGTGCGGGTGTCCGGCTGGTATGGGTGTGCGTTCTCCGATGACGTGCCCGGCCTCCTGGGCAGGGGCCGGGCACGGGTGGGCGAGGTACGGGTGGTGGGTCAGTGGGCGTTGCGTACGGCGAGGGCGCGGCGCAGATCGTCGAGCTGGTCGGTGAGCCTGCGGTGCAGTGCCGGGATGAGCGCGGGTCCTTCAGTGCGTGGGTGCCGAGTTCGAGGGTGTCGGTGGTGATGGCGTAGGCGGGGAAGGCGTGGCGTCCGGCGGCGTCGGCGATCGCGGGCCGCGGCGGGCGGCGAGTGCGGTGGCGTCGGTGTAGTAGCGGGATACGTAGTCCTGTACGAGCTCGCTCTGTCCGGGCTGCCAGAAGCCCTGGGCGGTGGCGGTGAACAGGTAGTTGGAGAGTGTGTCGTCGGTGAACATCGCCTGCCAGGCGGCGGCTTTGGCCTCGGTGCGGGCAGGGCCGCGCGGCAGCGGGCCGCGCCTTCTGGCCGGTGGCGCTGGGGTCCTGGGCGAGTTCGGCGGCGATGGCCGTCTCGTCGGTGGCGCCGAGGACGGCGAGGCGGGTGAGGATGCGCCAGCGCAGCTCTGGTCGAGCTCGGGTCCGCCGGGGACCGTGCCCGAGTCGAGCCAGTCCTGGATGCTGTCGGGCTGGGTGGCGGCGCCGATGAAATGGCGTACGGCGGTGAGGCGGAGGCCGGGGCCGGTGGCGCCCGGGGTGTCGCGCCCGGGGCTCCCAGTCCTTGGCGGTGAGGCCTTCGGTGCGGCGCAGGAGGTCGCGGCAGAGGGAGGTCAGGGTGGCGAGGGCTGCCGGGCGGGCCTCATCGGTGAGGTAGCGGTCGGCGATGTGGGTGGCGGCGAAGCCGAGTACGCCTGGACGACGGCGAGGTCGGATTCGTGCGGGAGGTGGGTGCGGGCCGCGGTGAGGTAGGCGCGGGTGGAGTTCGCCGTCGCGGACCATGTCGCGGGCGGTGTTCCAGATGACGGCGCGGGTGAGGGCGTCGGGGATGCCGGAGAGGCTGCCGAGCGCGGTGTCCCAGGATGTGCCGTCTAGGCGGATCTTGGCGTAGGTGAGGTCGTTGTCGTTGAGTACGACGAGCGCGGGCGGTGGCCTGGGAGGGTTCTGGGGCCGCCGGTCTGCGGGAGGTCGAGCTCGGAACGGTCGCGCAGGACGAGCTGGTCGGCGCCGGACTGGGTGTCGAGGGTGTGGTCGTAGCTGCCGATGGCGATGCGGTGGGCGGCTGCCGTCGCGGTCGACGGTGAGGACCAGGTGTTGTCGGCTTCTTCGACGTGGGCGGTGAGGGTGTCGGGGCCGGTGGTGCGCAGCCAGGTGCCGGCCCAGGCGTGGACGTCGCGGTCGGTGGCCGATGCGAGGTTGTCGATGAAGTCGGCGAGGGTGGCGTTGGCGAACTTGTGCCGGGCGAAATGGGCGTTGATGCCGGCGAGGAAGTCCTTTCGCCGAGCCAGGCGACGAGTTGGCGCAGGGCGGAGGCGCCCTTGGCGTAGGAGATTCCGTCGAAGTTGAGCATGGCGGACGCGGTGTCGGGGACTGCGGCGGGGTCGGGGCCACCGGGTGGGTGGAGGGACGCTGGTCCGCGTCGTATCCCCAGCTCTTGCGGGCGATGGCGAAGTCGACCCAGGTGCCGGTGAAGCGGGTGGCTTCGGTGAGGGTCTGGTAGCCCATGTACTCGGCGAAGGACTCGTTGAGCCAGATGTCGTCCCACCAGGTGAGGGTGACGAGGTCGCCGAACCACATGTGGGCCATCTCGTGGGCGATGACCATGGCCCGGGTCTGGCGTTCGGTGTCGGTGACGGCGGAGCGGTAGATGAATTCGTCGCGGAAGGTGACGAGGCCTGGGTTCTCCATGGCGCCGGCGTTGAACTCGGGAACGAAGGCCTGGTCGTAGGAGTCAAAGGGTACGGCTCGTCGAACTTCTCGTGGTAGCGGTCGTAGCAGGCGCGGGTGATGTCGAGGATTTCCTCGGCGTCGGCGTCGAGATGGGGTGCGAGGAGCGTCGGCAGTGGATGCCGAAGGGCAGTCCGGCGTGTTCGGTGGTCACCGAGTGCCAGGGCCCGCGGCGACTGCGACCAGGTAGGTGGAGACGGGTGGGTGGGCGCGATGGCCCAGCGGCCGTCGCCGGTGTGCTGGGCGATGCCGTTGCCGAGTACGGTCCAGCCTTCGGGGCGGTGACGGTGATTTCGAAGACCGACTTGAGGTCGGGCTGGTCGAAGGCGGCGAAGACGCGCTGGACGTCTTCCAGGAAGAGCTGGGTGTAGGCGTATGTTTCGCCGTCGGTCGGGTCGGTGAAGCGGTGCATGCCTTCGCCGGTGCGGGAGTAGCGCATCGTGGCGTCGGCGCTCAGTTCGTGGGAGCCTCGGCGAGGCCGGTGAGGGGAAGCGGTTCCCGTCGAGGAGCTGCGGGTCCAGTGGCTGTCCGTCGAGGCTGATCGAGCGCAGGGTGGCGGGCTTGAGCTCGACGAAGGTGTCTCCGGCCGCGTGGGCGGTGAACTGGATGACGGTGCGGGAGTCGAATGTCTCCTCGCCTGCGGTGAGATCGAGGTCGATCGTGTACCGGTGCACGTCGAGGAACTGGGCTCGGGTCTGCGCTTCGTTGCGCGTCAGTACGGACATGGCGCCCATGCTGCCGTACGCCGCGAGGCGTGTGCAGGTGGGTTCTCGCACGGCTTAGGAGAGGCCGGCCGGGTGCCACCGCCGGGCTGTCCTTCCGGGGAGCCGACCCGGCTTTCATTTCAGGGCTAAGATTCTACCCATTGTATTCCTGCATGGAGGGGTGCCCGGGGATGGCGAAAAGGACGGTGGCCGTGACACGGCGGGACGCGGTGGCTTCGATCGTGGAGGACTGGCGGCGGAGCGGCCGGAGCTGGACACGGCACCGCTGGAGGTCTTCGGCCGGCTGCATCGTGCGTTTCTGCGGTACAGCACGGCGATTTCCCGGCCGGTGGAGCGAAAGGGCCTGTCGATGGCGGGTTTCGATGTGCTGACGGCGCTGCGCAGGGCCGGGGCACCGTTTCGCCGGACAGCCGGTGAGCTGGCTGATTCGGGGCTGATCAGTTCGGCGGGGGTGACACTGCGGATCGACCGGCTGGAGAAGGACGGGCTGATCAGGCGGGAGCGGGATCCCGGGGACCGCCGGGTGGTGCATTCGCGGCTGACGGAGGAGGGGCTGTCGTTGATCGACGAGCTGTTCTCGGAGCATCTGAACAATGAGCGGCGGATGCTGGCGGGTCTGACGCCGGCTGAGTGCGAGCAGCTGGCGGGGCTGCTGGAGAAGCTGGAGCGGTCCGTGCTGGCGGCGGAGGAGCAGGAGCCGGGGCGCGGCGGGGTGTGAGCTCCCCTGTCGCCGGGGTCGTACCGGGCTCGTGCGCCCCTGACCGCCGGACGGGCTAGGCTCACGGGCCCGTCCGGGGTGCCAGGGTCCGGTCAGCCGGTTGCCGCCTGCTCCTGCTCCTGCGCCCGCGCCCGCGCCTGCTCCTGCTCCTGCTCCTGCTCCTGCTCCTGCGTGCGGTACATCCGGCGTACGCGGACGACGCCGGCCACCGGCATCCGAGGCCTGTTCACCGGAAAGATCTTCGCGGTCTTCCTCGGTGCCGCGGCGGCGCTCCTGCTCACCCTGGCGGCGCTCGGCGCCCACACCCCGGTACAGGTGCTGATCTGGACGTCCCTGTCGGCCGTCTTCTTCTTCGGCTCCAACATCTGCCTGTACCTGTACACCCCGGAGCTCTCTACCCCACCCGGATGCGGGCGCTGGGCTGCAGCGTGGGCGGCGCGGTCAACCGCCTCGGCGTGATCCTCGGCCCCATCCTCGTGGGTGTGGTCTACAGCGCCGGGAACAACATCACCGGGGTCTTCGTGATGCTGGGTGCGGTGGCCTGGCGGGAGCCGTGGTCGCGGGCGTCTTCGCCGAGGAGACGGCCAACCGGCCGCTGGAGGAGATCTCACCCTGACACCTGCCCCACGACACCGATGACACCTGCGCCCCGGCAAAACGCCGGGGCTCAGGCCTGCCCGGAGGCGTCGGCCGAGCCCGATTCCTCCGCGATCCGCTCATGGTGGTGGATGACCTCGGCCACGATGAAGTTCAGCAGCTTCTCCGCGAAGGCGGGTCCAGCTTCGCGCTCTCGGCCAGCTGCCGCAGGCGCGCGATCTGACTGCTCTCGCGGGCCGGGTCGGCGGGCGGCAGGTGGTGCTCCGCCTTGAGGACGCCCACCTGCTGTGTGCACTTGAACCGCTCCGCGAGCATATGGACGACTGCGGCGTCGATGTTGTCGATGCTCTCGCGCAGCCGGTGGAGTTCCGCGCGTACGGGCTCGTCGATATCGCTCGTGGTCATGGTCAACGAGCTTAGACGCCTGCCTGCGCGGTGATGGTCGGCGGATGCTCCGGATCCGGAACCCGGTCGCTCCAGCCTCCCGGCACGCTGCGCCCCTGCTGCTCGCGGAAGCGGACCGGCGCCATGCCGACGCGGCGGGCGAACAGCCGGGAGAAGTACGCGGGTCGTCGTAGCCAACGCGACGGGCGACCGCGGCCACCGGCAGATCGGTGGCGGCCAGAAGCTCTTGGCACGGCCCAGCCGGATACTGAGCAGATAGTCCTTGGGCTGCAGCCCGCACCCCGGCGCACGACCGTGCGCAGTTCCGCGGGTGTCATACCGTGCCGGGCCGCGTGCTCGGCGACCGACAACGGCCGGAACGCCTCGCGCGCCAGTGCCTGCAGCACCGGGTCACCATCGGGTCCGACGTCGGCGCGCGCCCTGCGCAGCGACACCAGGAGCTCATGCACGGCGGCGCCCGTCTCGACCTCCAGGAGCGGGTTGCCCCGGCGGGCGGCACGCACGATCCGGCCGATCGCCGCCCGGGGCCCGCCGTGTCGGAGAGCGGGACGAGGGAACGCTCCGGTTCGATGTAGCCGAGCTCGGTGTACGTGGTGGTGGCCGGACCCGTGAAGTTCACGAAGCCTCGTCCCAGCCGCCGGCCGGATCGGCGCCGTAGTGGTGCGGTGTGCCGGGGTCAGCCAGATCAGGCTGGGGCCGTGACAGTCACCCGGCGGCCGTCGGAGCCGCTGAGCCAGCCGCTGCCCGAGTTGATCACGACGGCCACGTGGTGGTCCAGGGTGCGCGGCCCACCGGCGGCAGGGCGCCGTGCTGCAGGCCCACCCCGAGACAGGCAAGTCCCAGGCGATGGTGGAGCGGGCTGGGAGTGAAGAAACGCATCCAGGTGTGGTACATCGGGTCTCCTTCCTCCCTTTGTGTCCAAACAGCAGTGATCTTTGTCCATGGACCGCTCATGCACCAGGGGTGATGGTGGTCTGCAGCACGAGACCGGCACACAGGAGCGTACGAGCACGATGGCTGACTTCACCGTTGGGGACGACCACTTCCGGCTGGACGGAGAGCCCGTACGGCTGTTGTCCGGAGCCCTGCACTACTTCAGGGTGCACGAGGCCCAATGGGACCACCGGCTTTCCATGCTGCGCGCCATGGGCCTCAACTGCGTCGATACGTACGTGCCGTGGAATCTGCACGAGCCGCAGCCCGGCCGGTTCCGGGATGTGGGTGCGCTGGGCCGGTTCCTGGACGCGGCGCAGCGGGCCGGGCTGATGGTGATCGTGCGCCCGGGGCCGTACATCTGTGCCGAGTGGGAGAACGGCGGGCTGCCGGTCTGGGTGACGGGCCGGTTCGGACGGCGGGTGCGGACCCGTGATCCGGAGTATCTGGCCGCGGTGGAGCGGTGGCTGCGGACGCTGCTCCCCAGGTGGTGCAGCGCCAGATCAGCCGTGGCGGTCCAGTGATCATGGTTCAGACGGAGAACGAGTACGGAAGTTACGGGACCGACCGGGTCTATCTTGAGCGGCTGACGGGACTGCTGCGCCAGTGCGGGGTGACGGTACCGCTGTTCACCTCCGACGGGCCCGAGGACCACATGCTGACGGGCGGGTCGGTGCCCGGACTGCTCGCCACCGCCAATTTCGGCTCCGGGGCGCGCGAGGCGTTCGACGTGCTGCGCCGCCATCAGCCCCGGGGCCCGCTGATGTGCATGGAGTTCTGGTGCGGCTGGTTCGAGCACTGGGGCGCGGACCCCGTCGTACGGGATCCGGCCGAGGCCGCCGACGCGCTGCGCGAGATCCTTCGGTACGGGGCGTCCGTCAATATCTACATGGCGCACGGCGGGACGAACTTCGCGGGCTGGGCGGGCGCCAACCGCTCCGGCCCGCACCAGGACCAGGCCTTCCAGCCGACCGTGACCTCGTACGACTACGACGCGCCGGTCGACGAGTACGGGCGGGCCACGGAGAAGTTCTGGCTGCTGCGTGAGGTGCTGGCCGGATACGCGGCCGGCCCGCTTCCCGGACTGCCGCCCGAACCCGTCGGCCTGGCGCCGGTGCGGGCCGAGCTGACCGACTGGGCGCCGCTGACCGGCGTACTGGAGGCACTGGGCGACCCGGAGACGGCTCCTTCGGGTGTACCGCCCACCTTCGAGGAGCTCGGCGTGGACCGCGGTCTGGTGCGCTATCGGGTGGATGTGCCCGGACCGCGACAGCCCTACCCGCTGAGCGCGGCCGGCCTGCGGGACCTGGCCGTGGTTTACGTGGACGGGAAGCGGGCCGGGGTGCTGACGGAGGAGCGGAGCACCCTGGACGAGCCGGTCGCGGGGCCCGCTTCGGTCGAGCTGTGGGTCGAGTCGCTGGGCCGGGTCAACTACGGGCCGCGCCTCGGCGAGCCGAAGGGAGTCACCGGCGGGTGCTCCACGAGCGGCAGTACCTGCACGGGATACGGTCCCGGCGCTGCGGCTGGACGCCTTCGACGTGCCGGGTGCGGTGGCCGGCGTGACGTTCGGGAGCGCCGAGGACGCCGGGCCGACGGGCCTGTTCCGGGGATGTTCGAGGTGACGGACGCCGAGGGGACCGGTCACGCCGGTCTCGCACTGCCCGGCTGGACCCGCGGCTTCGTCTGGGTCAACGGCTTCTGCCTGGGCCGCTACTGGTCGGCGGGGCCGCAGGAGACGCTGTACGTACCGGGTCCGGTGCTCCGCGAGGGCGCCAACGAGGTATGGGTGCTGGAGCTGGAAGGTGCCGGTGCCCGGCAGGTGGAGCTGCCCGGGGTGCCCGTACGTACGAGCACCCCGGGGATGTTCAGATGTGATCCAGCCGGTCCCGGTGCCTCCGGGTCACAGGCCCGCGGCTGCGGACGCGATGTCCGCCGCGAAGGCCGAGACCTCGGTGTACACGCCGGGGTATCCGGCCTGTGCGCAGCCCTGGCCCCAGCTGACGATGCCGACCTGGATCCAGGCTCCGGCGTCGTCCTTGCGGAACATCGGACCGCCCGAGTCTCCCTGGCAGGTGTCCACGCCGCCGGTGTCGACGAGTCCGGCGCAGAGCCCTCACCGGGGACCAGTTCGTCGCCGTAGGCGTCCTGGCAGACCGCGTCGGAGACGTAGGGAACTTCCGCCTTCAGCAGATACCGCTGCTGGCCGCCGCCCTCGGTGGCCGCACCCCAGCCGGCGATGGTGAAGGTGCCCTCGTTGTACGCGGTGCCGGTGGCGATCTGCAGCGTCGGCAGGTCGATCGGATCGGCGAGCTTGATCAGCGCCCAGTCCTTGCCCTTGCCGTTGTAACCGGGGCCTGGAGGACCTCGGTCGACCGGATGTGACGGCGTCGGAGGACTGCAGGTCCACGACGCCGGCGGTGGCGGTGATCGAGGTGTCGCTGCCGGAGCCGTCCACGCAGTGGGCCGCGGTCAGCACGATGTCCTTGGCGTAGAGCGCGCCGCCGCAGCCCATGGACAGCCGGACCATGAACGGGAATTCCCCTGTGCCGCGGGGTGCCGCCGACCACCGGCGCGGGGCCGCGAACGCGTTGGCGGGCTGGAGAGCGACGGTGGCCAGAGCCACCGCGGCTATGACGGCACTTCTCTTCAGAGCACTCATAAGCTGCTTCAACGGACTGCCTTCTTCCGTGGGGGTTGTGGGGTGTTGCGCAGGCCGGAGGCACACCGCCGGCACTTTCGGCATGCCCTCGACAAGAGCAATCCGATTATCGGGAAATGATCACCGCTGGCACAAGGGAGGGTTTTCGGCCAAGATCAATCCGTATCCGCTTACAGTGGAAGTCCGTTGAACGTCACGGACGGGGATTCTGACGTGAGAGAGAGCAGTCCGGTCGTCCATGGCTTTCCGCATCTGGACACCGTCAGGTCCGCGATCACCGCGCTGTACCGGAGGATCTCCCCGAGGGTGTCCACACGTACGCCACCAGCCTCGTCCCCGCCGACGCCGCCTTCGACGACCTGGACGACCTGCACCTGGGCGCCCAGCGGGTAGCGCGCGCGCTGGTGCAGCACCTGCATCTGCCCGACGCCCGCATGATCGTCGGCTTCCGGCCGATGCAGCATGCCGCGAGTGTCGAACTCGCGGCAGGCCCCGAGTACTTCATCGAGCTCAATGACCGGTTCCGTACCCACCGCAGGGACATCGGCGCCGCGCTCGCCCACGAGATCACCCACGTCCTGCTGCACCGGCTCGGCCTGGAATTCGCCGGCACCCGCGACAACGAGATCCTCACCGACACGATGACCACCTACCTCGGCGCCGGCTGGCTGCTGCTGGACGCCTTCCGTGAGGACGCCACCTCCAGCCAGAAGCTCGGCTATCTCACCCCGGAGGAATTCGGGTACGTACTGGCCAAGCGCGCCCTCGCCTTCGGCGAGGATCCGTCCGTGTGGTTCACCAGCCCGCAGGCCTACCCTGCGTACACCAGGGGCGGGCACAGAGCTGCGCGACCTCCAGCAGCCGCCGCTCACCGCCGCGGGATGGTCGGGCCGCCGCCGCTACGCCAAGGACCGGCGGTACGCCCAGGACCACCGGGATCCGGCACGGACCCGAGCCTTCCGTACGCGTTCGAGGGCAGCGGCGACGCCCTGCGGGTCTCCTTCGCCTGCCCCACCTGCCACCAGCGCATCCGCGTCCCCGTCCGCGGCCGGGTCCGGGCCCGCTGCGGGCTGTGCCACACGGTCATGGAGTGCGACACCTGACAGGCCCGCCGCCGGGTCGCCGTAGGGTCACAAGCATGACGAAAGAGCTGGTCGGGGACGCGAGTGACCTTTCGAGGCGCTGTACGAGGGCGAGAACGCCGTCGTACGGGCGCTGCGATCGGGCGCGTCCGCCGAATCCACCGACGAGGAGTCGACAACCGCGCTGTACCTCGCCGCCGTCCAGGACCGCCCGGCCGTGGTGCGGCTGCTGCTCGCGGCCGGCGCCGATCCCGACCGGGCGAGCGGCCGGGACGCGGCGGATCTGCCGCTGTGCGGGGCGGCCTGCGGCGGTCACACCGAGGTCGTCGATGCGCTGCTGTCCGCCGGGCGCAGCCGGATCTGCGCGAGGAGTTCGATTCACGGCGCTGCGCTGGGCGGTCGGTCTGGGCCATGCGGAGATCGCTGAAGCCCTGCTCGTCCACGGAGCCGACCCCGGCCTGCCCGGCCCGGAGGGCGAGCCTCCGCTGGTGCTGGCGGCCCGGCGCGGATCGCTGCACACGGTGCGGACGCTGCTGCGGCACGGCGCACCGGACTGGGCACCAGCGCTGCGGGAGGCCCGGCTCATGCTGACGGTGGACGTGGAGAGCGAGCTGCGGCGCAGCCTGTGCGCGATGTACGGGGACGGCCACGAGACCGTGGTGCGCCACGAGCACATCGACGGCGGGGTGACCGTCGTCGTCGAACTGCTGCGGGACGGTGAGCCGTTCGCCGGACAGGACCAGCAGACGGGGCACGAAGCGATAGCGGAACTGCTGGAGCACGCGGGAGACGACGCCCCAGCGGTGACCGGTATGAGCCGGTCCCGCTGGGGCGTCGGTTACTGAGCCCTGGGACTACGCAGCCCGGCGGCCACGCGCAGGCGCACCGCCGGCCCGCCCGACCCGGCACCACGGCCGGAGCCGGCACCACTCGCACCGCCGCGCGCACCGCCGGCGCCACCGGCACCGCCGCGCGCACCACCGGCACCGCCGCGCGCACCGCCCGAGCCACCACGTGCCCCGCCGCCGCTGCCGCCCTGCGCGGAACCCGCGCCCGCGGCGCCGCGGCCACGGCCACGGCCGCCCGAGCGGAAGGCCCGCCGGAACCCGAACCACCGCTGCCCGCCGCACGCGTGCGCGGCTTCGGCTGCGTCGGCTGCGGAACCTCGACGACGATCGCGACACCGGACGGCTCGCGGGCGCCCGTGATCCTGCTGAGCTCTTCGTCGCTGGACTTGATCCGGGTGGTCCGCGGAGCAATGCCCGCGTCCGCCATCAGCCGGGTCATCTCCCGCTTCTCCTCGGGCAGCACCAGCGTGACGACGCTGCCGGACTCCCCGGCGCGCGCCGTGCGCCCGCCGCGGTGGAGGTAGTCCTTGTGGTCGGTCGGCGGGTCCACGTTGACGACCAGGTCGAGGTCGTCGACATGGATGCCGCGGGCCGCCACGTTGGTCGCGACGAGCGCGGTGACCTCGCCGGTCTTGAACTGGTCGAGCGTCCGGTTGCGCTGCGGCTGGGACCGGCCGCCGTGCAGTGCGGCAGCCCGTACGCCACTGGCCAGCAGCCGCTTGGCGAAGCGGTCGGCGGCACGCTTGGTGTCGACGAACATGATCACCAGCCCTCGCGGGCGGCGATCTTCGTGGCGACGGCCTTCTTGTCGGTCTCGTCCGCCACGTGCAGCACGTGGTGCTCCATGGTGGTGACCGCGCCCGCGGACGGGTCGACCGAGTGCACGACCGGGTCGGTCAGGAACATCTTGACCAGCTTGTCGATGTTCTTGTCCAGGGTCGCGGAGAACAGCATCCGCTGTCCGTCCGGCTCCACCTGCTTGAGCAGCGCGACGACCTGCGGCATGAAGCCCATGTCGGCCATCTGGTCGGCCTCGTCGAGGACGGTGATGGCCACTTCGTCGAGACGGCAGTCGCCACGCTCGATGAGGTCCTTGAGCCGGCCCGGTGTGGCGACGAGCACCTCGGCACCGCGGCGCAGTGTGCCGGCCTGCCTGCTGAGCGACATGCCGCCGACGACGGTGGCCATGCGCAGGTTCACGGACGTCGCGTACGGCGTCATCGCATCGGTGACCTGCTGCGCGAGCTCACGGGTCGGGACCAGGACGAGCGCCAGCGGGCACGCGGCTCGGAGCGGCGGCCTGCGGTGCGGGCGAGCAGGGCCAGGCCGAAGGCCAGGGTCTTGCCGGAGCCGGTGCGGCCACGGCCGAGGATGTCCCGGCCGGCCAGCGAGTTCGGCAGGGTGGCGCCCTGGATGGGGAAGGGTCGACCATGCCCTGCGCGGCGAGGGTCTTCAGCAGCGCGGCGGGCATGTCGAGCTCGGCGAACGCCTCGACGGCGGGCAGTGCCGGGGTCACGGTTTCCGGCAGGGCGAACTCGCCGCCCTGTGCCGGTGCGGGCCTGCGACGGGCCGGCGCCTTGCCGGATGATCCTCTGGCGGATCCCTTGGCGTTCGCCTGTGCCGGGCCGGTCCGCGCCCCTTATCGGGCGGCTGCGGGTGGGTCGGTCCTGGCGTTCGAAGCGGGTCATACGGAATTGCCCTCCTGGGGATTCCTGGGGTTACTGCGGAATTTCTGTGAACTGCTGTGTGCGCCCCAGGATGCAAGCACGAAGCAGGTGTCCCGGAGACTGAGCAAACCGGAACAGCACAAACCGGGCCCGCACCTCTCGGTGCGGGCCCCGGTTGCGAGGTACGCGTCCGGCAATTAGGCCGGGACGATGTTCTCCGCCTGCGGGCCCTTCTGGCCCTGCGTGACGTCGAAGGAGACCTTCTGGCCCTCCTGGAGCTCACGGAAGCCCTGGGTGGCGATGTTCGAGTAGTGGGCGAAGACGTCAGCGCCGCCGCCGTCCTGCTCGATGAAGCCGAAGCCCTTTTCCGAGTTGAACCACTTCACGGTTCCAGTAGCCATGTCATTCTCCTAAAGAGGTGCAGTGCCGGAAATCCGCACTTTACGAATTCCAAGTCGCCGCAATTGAGCCCCATCCGGAGAAAGCCGGAAAACAATAAAGCGCCTGAAGGAGGGTTCCCGTCAGGCGCACATAAAGTTCATGGGTACCAAAACTGCAACTGGACAACCGTAGCACGTTCCGTCGCCGGGTGGCAGATCCCGCCGCACCGCGGGGAAAATTCTTCCGCCGGGGCGGTCGCGCCGTCGGCCGAGGGCGTGCGTGTACCACGGCACCGCCCCTGTTTGCCGGTCGGTCTAAGTACGCAGGGCAATGCCGTCCAGCACCATCGAGAGGTACTGGCGGGCGATCTCCTCAGGGCTGTGATGGCCGCCGGGCCGGTACCAGGAGGCTGCGACCCAGACAGTGTCGCGGACGAAGCGGTAGGTGAGGCGGATGTCCAGGTCGGCGCGGAAGCTCCCGGCCGCGACACCGCGCTCCAGCGTGCCGAGCCAGGCCTTCTCGAACTTCACCTGCGAGTCGGCGAGGTACTGGAAGCGCGGCTGGGTGGAGAGGTGCCTGGACTCCTTCTGATAGATGGCGACGGCGTCGTGGTGCCGGTCGATCTCCCGGAAGGACTCCGTCACCAGGGCCTCGATCGTCTCCCTCGGGCCCAGTCCCGCGTCCAGGACCGCGTCGTAGCCCTCCCAGAGCTCGGTCAGGAAGGTCGAGAGGATCTCGTCGACCATCGATTCCTTCGAATCGAAGTGGTAGTAGAGGCTGCCCGCGAGCATGCCCGCCTCGTCCGCGATCCTGCGGACGGTGGTGGCGTTGTATCCCTGCGCGGCGAAGACCTCGGCGGCGATGGCGAGTAGTTCGCCGCGGCGCTCGGGCGAGGAGGTCACCTGGGGCTTCTTCTTGGTAGGCACCCGCCCATTGTCCCCGCCCGGCGCACGCCCCCGGGCCCCGGGCAGGCCCGCCCGCCTCACCTCCGCGTCAGGGCTCTTCGCGGGCCGAGCCCTCGTCGTTGCCCCGGCGGATCGTGCGCAGCGGGTGGCCGGGGCGCCATACCTGTACGACCAGGGTGTCGCCGCCTTCGAGCCCGGTGTGGACCACCTCGGCCAGTTCCACCCGGAAGAGATGGAACGGCTCCGGAGGCGTCACCTCCTGGACGAAGCGGGCCAGCACTCCGGGATCGGTCACCTCCACCGCGCGCCCGGAGATCCGGACGTCCCCGTCGGCCATCTCGGCATCGGGCCCCGGATTGGCCTGTACCGCGAAGCGGGGTCCCGCCGGAGGTCCAGCGCCTTGCGGGAGTTCGGCATCATGCCGAGGAACGGCTCCCCAGCCGGAACTCGACTTCGAGGCCGGTGACCTCGGTGAACCGTCCTTGCGGAGGGTCGCCAGGACGTGGTGTCTGTACCGCTGGAAGCGCTGCTGCACGGTGTCTGCGAAGGCCGGCTCCGCCGTCCGGAAATCTGCCCAGGAACTCGTTGTCATGAGGCCATCGAACCTGGAATCCCGACATCTTCTGTCAGGTTTCTTCCCGCGTCACCGGATCGGGTGCCGCGTTGTCGCGGGCGTGGTGTGCTGGAAGGGTGCGGCCGTCACCCGGCGGCGGGGAGGCCCCGCCTGCGAGGTGAGTTCAACGGCGATCCTGATGAAGGCCGTACCTGGCTTCACGACAGATCAGTACAACGCCCTCAACGCTGATCTGCGCGCGCAGCCCGGGGACATCTTCGCCGGGTGCCTGGCGCACGTATGCGTATCGACGGATTCGGGTGTGGAGATCTACGACGTGTGGGAGTCCGAGGAGGCCATGGACAAGTTCTTCGAGCTGATGATGCCGATCGCGGAGAAGCACGGGCTGCCGGTGTCCGGCGAACGCCCGGTCATCTCCCCGGTGTACGCCTGCCGGCTCTCCGGCACGTAGCGGTCACCTGCCGCAGAGCGTGACCACAGCCGCGTAGCCCTGCGTCCGGAGCACGCCCGGGGACTCGCCGACGGCCAGCACCGCGTCGTACCGGCCGAGTGGAACGCCGGTGGCGCCCTCGATCAGGGCCCCGTCCTCCAGTGCCACGGCCAGGACCGCGCCGCCGGCCGGAGGAGTGAGCAGGACGGTGCCGCGTACGACGGCGGTCGCCGCCCGCGTGCTGCTTCTGCGGTACATAACGTTGAGGTTCACCACCGGGCCGGCCAGGAGGTGTCCCATGGTCTCCAGGTCGCCCGGGAAGTCATGGGGCCACAGCGGCTCGTCGACGATGTGGTGTTCACCGCCGACGATCAGGTCCATGCCCTCGCCCTCGACCACGGTCAGGGTGCGGTCGACTCCTGGGAAGAGGGAGAACGGCCCGTCGGCGGCCACATCGGCGAGGCTGACCCGCCAGTCGAAGGTGCCCGCAGCCGCGTCCCGGGACCGGCCGCGATCTCCCGGGTGACTCCCCGCCGTTCTTCCAGGGCACCGCCACGCGCCCGGCGGCCCTCAGCACCTGGGGCGTCACCGTACGGTCCGCCGCGCCGCGTGCCTGGTGACCGGGCCGCCGTCCGTCTGCGGGACCAGGAGGGCCGGCGCCCTCTCCAGCATCTTGTGCGCACTGATGGCCGGACCTGGGGCGGTGGATGAGGCGGCCATGTCGGTCTTCTCCGATCTCGGGTGCGGCTGCGGCTGCGGCTGCGGCTGCGGACAGCGGACAGCGGACAAGGGACAGCGGACAAGGGACAAGGGACTTCCGAGCCTATTGCCTGCCACGGCCCGGAACACCACCGCGTACCCAGGTGCGCCGCCCACCGGCCCGGTTCGCTATCTTGAGCGCCGCGGCCCCTGCGGCCCTCCGCTCCGCCCACGAATGAAGGAGACGGCCATGGAGGCCGCCGCCACCACGTGTTACCGCCACCCGTCGTACGAGACGTACGTGCGCTGCACCCGCTGCGACCGTCCCATCTGTCCCGACTGCATGCGTGAGGCCTCCGTCGGCCATCACTGCGTGGAGTGCGTGAAGGAGGGCAGCGCTCCATCCGTCGGGCGCGCTCGCTGTTCGGCGGTGCCGTGCCGGCGGCCTCCGCGCCCGTCGTGACGTACGTACTGATGGCACTGAACATCGTCGCGTACGTCGTCGAGGTGGTCCGCGCCGAGACGGTGGACCGGTTCGGGATGCTCGGTGCTGTGCTGGTCGGCCCGGACGGAGCCCAGTACTACTACAAGGGCGAGACCTACCCGGGGTTCGACCTGGCCGGGGTGGCCGACGGCGAGTGGTACCGGCTGCTGACCGGCGCGTTCCTCCATCTGCCGCCCGACACGTCGTTCGGCGTGATGCACCTGGTCTTCAATATGTTCGCGCTGTGGAACCTGGGCCGGGTGGTGGAGGGGCAGCTCGGCCGGGCCCGGTATCTGGCGCTCTATCTGCTGGCCGCAGTGGGCGGTTCGGTGTTGGTCTACCTGGTCTCGCCGGACACGATGGCGGTGGGTGCGTCGGGCGCGGTCTTCGGACTGGCCGCGTCGTTCTACGTCATCAACCGGCGCCTGGGCCGGGACATGCGGGCGGTCAACCGCTTCATGGCCGGTTTCCTGCTCTGGATGGTCATCTCCGCCGTGTTCACCTCGTGGGAGGGCCACCTGGGCGGGCTGCTGACCGGCGGCCTGGTGACCTACGGGCTCGCCTACGCCCCGGCGAAGCTGCGCACCTCGGCGACGCAGATCACGGGCGGGGTGCTCCTGCTGTGCGTGCTGGCCGCGGCGGTGCTGGCCAGGACCGCATCGCTGACCTGAGCCTGACGGCCCGTACGACACGGCCCGTACGACACCGCCCGTGCCCGCTACAGCGGCTCGCCCGGTGCCAGCCGGGTGACCCCGGGCAGATAAGGGTCCAGCTCACCGGGCGCGAACCGGGTCATGCCCACGACGTGCCAGAACTCACCGGCGGCATCCCCGTCGTACTTGTAGCCGCCCGCCGGTGTCAGCGTCGCCCAGCCGCCCGGCAGACCGATCAGGGTGGCTGTCGGTACGGGCTCCGAGCCGTCCGCGGGAGCGTCCACAGCCGTACGGTGCCGTCCTCCCCTGCGCCGGCGAGTGTGCGGCCGTCCGGGCTGAAGGCCAGCGAGAGGATCCGGCCGGCGTGTCCGGTGAGTCCCGCCAGCCGTTCACCGGTCTCCGCGTGCCACAGGACGATCACGCGGTCGTCGCCCGCCGTGGCGAGCAGAGGCAGGGTGGGATGCGCGGCGGCCGTCCAGAGCTTGCCCGTGTGCCCGGCCAGCCGCAGCGCCACGGCGCCGTCGCGCCAGACGACTGCCAGACCGTCCCAGCCCGCGGTGGCCAGCCATGAGCCGTCGCGTCCGAAGGCGACGCCGTACACCCGGTCGGTGTGCTCCCGCAGCTCCGCGAGGAGTTCAGCCGTACCCGGGTGCCAGAGACGGACGGCACCGTCGTCGCAGCCGGTGGCGAGGACGGGTTCGGTGCCGGACCCGAAGGCGATGGACCTGACCCTGCCCCGGTGCTCGGTCAGGGTGGCGACCGGGGCGCCGGTCGAGCGGTACCAGAGGCGGACGGTGTCGTCGTCGTTGGCGGTGGCGATCAGCCTGCCGTCGGCACTGAACGCACCGGCCCAGATGTGTTCGGTCTCGGCGTCCAGCTCGCGCAGATGGGCGCCGTCCGACGGGTTGCGCAGGTGGATGTCCCCGTCGTTGCTCGCGGTGGCCAGGACGGACTCGGCGGGGCTGAAGAAGGCCGAGACGAGCCGGTTGCCCCGCCCGGTGAGCTCCGCGGTACGGCGGCCGGTCCGGGTTTCCCACAGGCGTACCGCCCGTCGTTGCCGGCCGCGGCGATCAGGGAGCTGTCGGCACTGAAGGAGAGTCCGGTGACCCGGCGGCCGTGGCCGCGCAGGATACGGCGGCCCTGGCCGGTGTCCGCGTCCCAGATCTGGGCACCGCCGTCGTTACCGACGGTGAGGAGCTGCCGGTCTCGCGGATGGAAGGCGCAGGCCCAGGCGGAACCCCGGTGAGCGGTGGGCTGCCGGTCGTGCAGCGTGACCGTCCGGCCCGTGCGCGGATGGCCGGCGACCTTCCAGAGCCGGACCTTGCCGTCGCTGTCGCAGGAGGTGAGGAGCTGTCCGGTGGGGTCGAAGAGCACCTGGTAGACCGCGCCCGTACAACGTTCCATGGTGCCCGCCGGGGTACCGACGAGAGGATCCCAGAGCCGGACCTGGCCCTCGGTGTCGCCGGTGACCAGGAGGTTGCCTTCGGGGTGGAAGTCCAGGGCGTAGACCCGCCCGGTGTGTCCGGTGAAGGTGTGCAGCAGCCGGGCGTCCGCGGTCTGCCAGATCCGTACCGTCCCGCCGTCGCCCAGGCCCTGGTCCGCGGTGGCGAGCAGGGTCCCGTCCGGGCTGAATCCGGCTCGGTAGACCGCTCCTTGATGCCCGGTCAGCTCACCGTCGCAGGAGCCGTCGGTCAGGTTCCAGCGGCGGACCCGGCCCCGGCGTCCCCGGTGATCAGGGTGTGGCCGCCGGGTGCGAAGGCGGCCGTGTACACGGGAGCGGTGTGACCGGGCAGCCGGTGCAGGGCTGCCCGGTGGCCACGGACCAGACGGTGATCAGGCCGTCCCTGTCCCCGGTGGCCAGCAGTGCGCCCGTCCGGTCGAGCACCAGCGGCCAGACTCCTTCCGCGTGCACCTCCAGGCGGTGCCGGCAGGCCCCGGAGACGGGGTCCCACAGCCGTACGGTGCCGTCCGAGCCGCCCGTCGCGATGGTGTCGCCGACGATCTTCACCGCGTAGACGCGACCGGAGTGGCCCTGGAGCGTGCGCAGCGCCTGACCGGTGTCCGCACCGCAGATCAGTACGCCGCCGTCCTCGCTGCCGACCGCGAGGAGCTCTCCGTCCGGGCTGTAGGCGATGGGCTCGGGGAGCCTGCTGGTGCGCATGTCGAAGCCGTAGGGGACGCCGACGGACGACGGGCGGTGTCCGGCCTGGACGGCCATGCCCGGCGCGATGGCGGCGACCCTCAGCTCCGGGGCCGTACGCACGGCCTGGTCCAGGACCGGGGCGATCAGCGCGGCCCGGTGCCAGCGGCTCCGGTGAGGTCGGCGCCGGTGAGGTCGGCGCCGGTGAGCCTGGAGCGGGTGAGGTCGGCGCCGGTGAGATCGGCGCCGGAGAGGTCGGCGTTGTCGAGCCGGGCTCCGCTGAGGCCGGCATCGCGGAGCACGGCCCCGGAGAGGTTGGTTCCGGTGAGGAGGGCATCGGTCAGGACCGCGCCGGAGAGGTCCGCGCCGGAGAAGTCCCGGTACGAAAGGTCCTCACCCGCGAGCCGCGCGCCGCGCAGATCGACGCCGGCCGGCACGCGGAGCCGGTCACCGATCCGCAGCGCGTTGGCCCGCGCCGCCTCACCAGCGGCGGGCCCGTCCGGATCGAGGGTGTTGCGCACCCAGCGGGCGCAGGTCTCGTGGTCGGCGAGGTCACAGAGGAACTCGACGGCGAGCTGGCTGAACGGCCGGGTGGTGAGGAGCAGGTCGTGGCCCGCGTCGAGCCGGCTGGCGGCCTCCTGGCCACCAGCCATTCGAGCACCGAACCGTGAATGAACTGGAACACTCCGTCATCGCTGCGGACCAGCAGACTGCCGGCGCCGACCGCCTGCGCCCGTTCGGCCGTGGAGAGCGCGGAGGTGAGAGCTGTGGGGCCGGTGAGGCCGCTGAGCGTGTCGGTCACGTTGGCGGTCAGTTCGTCCAGGCGCAGCGCGGTCCGGCCGGATTCCCACAGGTGCAGGGCGAGCGCGGTGACGGAGGACCACAGGCCCGGGCGCCGAGTCCGGGCGCCGCGCCGGCGCCGCCCTGGCCGCGCCGTTCCTCGTAGTCGATCCACGAGGTGAAGACGTCCTCGTAGAGCCGGGCGGGGCTCAGTGCACGGCCTGCTCCGGCGACCGCGCGCAGCCGGTCCTGCCGAGGACCGCGGCGAAGGAGAGCAGCCGGGGTTACGGCACATGGCGAGCAGGTCGGGGATGTTGCGCAGCAGCTGGAAGCGCTGTTCGGCGATCTGTTCGTCGCCGTAGAGGCGTTCGAGGTAGGAGCGGACCTGGTCGGGGTGAACCCTCGACGGCGAGGATACGGCGCTGGGGCAGCAGCCCAACGCGTTCGCCGAGGGCGGTCAGGATCTGGTCGTGGGACTTGAAGTGCTGGGTGCGGCTGCTGACGATGATCTTCGCCCGGTCGACGGCGGCGTCGAGGAGGATCTGCAGGTGGTCGGCGGCCCGGTCGTAACTGACCCGGTTGACGAGTTCGTCGAAGCCGTCGAAGAGGAGGACGACCCGGCCCTGGGCGAGCATGTAGCGCAGGGCCCGCAGGTCGATGGTGTCGACGCCGTGGCCCGCGAGGTGGGCGGCGACGAGCCCTTCGAGACTGTGGGCCCGGTCGAGGGTGTTGAGCGGGATGAGCAGCGGGATGAGGTGGGGCAGCTGTTCGGGGATCCGGCGCGCCAGCTCGCGCAGGGCGAAGGTCTTTCCGTGGCCGAAGTCCCCGAGGAGCAGGAGGAACCGGCCCTGGTCGCTCTCCAGCAGGTCGATGAGGTCCTCGACGAGGCCGGTGTGTTCGGTGGCCTCGGACCGGTCCGCGTCACGGTAGCGCTGGGTGAGGTAGCGGGCCGGAGGATACTGCTCGCTGCTGTTCAGCCTGGCGGTCTGGGCGGCGACGTAGCCGCGCAGGTCCAGCAGGCCCTGGAATTCGATGAAGCTGCGCAGGCCGACCCGGACGCCACCGGCCGATGCCCGTTCGCGCAGCGCCTGGTCGGGGTGTCTCCGGCGTATACGACAACGGCGTCGGCGGCCGTTCCCATGGCGTGCGCCTGGGCGATGAACCGGTCGAGCTCCGCTGCGGTGGGCAGGCCCGGGTGGACGGCGATGCGCTGCTGGCGTACCACTCCGTCCTCCTGCCAGGTGGCCATGATCTGCGCCATGTCGGCAGGGTCGCGGCGCGGGACGTCACGCAGCCGCACACCGTCCCTGCGGGCCTGGCAGATCTCCTTGACCCGGTCGGTGAGGGAGTCGTCGGGTGCGTCGGCGAGGGGCCGGTCGAAGTCCGGGGCGGTCGGAGCGGCGGCCCGGTCGGGGCCGGGAAGACCCGGCCGGTACGGCGCCACCGGCCGGGTGAGAGCCGGGTGGCTGCGCCGCGGGGCCTGGTCGTCCCAGCGGGTGACACCGTCGGCGGCGATCTGCAGCAGCTGGAAGCGGGCCGGCGCGGCTGCGCCGAAGACGGGCAGCAGGCCCGCTCCCGCCTCGACCGTGCTGTGGCCGGGTTCGCCCCGGTGGTGCGGGGTCCGCCGGTGGGGCCGTGGAGCAGGAGGTTGAGGCGGGGCCGGTGAGCCGGGTCAGGACGTCGGCGTCCCGCAGCGGGCCCGGCCCGCCTGCGGTGTCGGCGTGGTGACGGGTGGCGTCGAGCGGGTGGCGTACGGCTCCGATCCGCAGCCAGCCCTCTTCCTCGTAGCCGCGCAGGGCCTCGGCGAACCAGGCGGCCTGGTCCCGGCCGACCGCGCCGTACTGGTCGTCGGGGCGGTGGCTGAAGGCCATGGAGGAGTTGAACCCGGCCACCACGGTGTTGAGTTCGTGGATGGGGAACAGCGTCCAGGGCTGGTCGCTGTCGAAGACGGTGTCGAGCCCCTGGTAGAGGCTGCGGAAGAGCCGGGTGTAGTGACGCCACTTGGGCCAGTACGGGGGCTGCGGGGCGATCTCGTCCGCTTCGCAGGTGTGGAAGTAGCCGCGGCAGGCGGCCTGGTTCACGTCCTGGGTGCCGGGCACCACGATCACCCGCTGCGGTGGCAGGTCGAGTTGGGAGCGGACGGCGGTCAGGAAGCTGAGCGCCTGGTCGCATTCGCGGGGCTGCCGGACGAGGTGAGGTCGCCGGTGACGACCAGCAGGTCGGGGCGGGCGCGCCGGCGTCCCTGAGCTCGACGATGTCACCGCGCAGACGGCGGCTGAGGGTGTCGGGCTCCCGCCCCGTCCGAAGTCGGGGCCTGCCAGGTGCAGGACGGTGACCGTGTCCCGGACCGAGGCGTCGGTGGCCGGCGGGTATCCCGGGCGCGGGCGGGCCTGCGCCGGCCTGCCCAGCCCGGTCCGCGTCCCACGGCGCGGTCCGGTCCCGCGGGAAGGCGGCCGGGCGGCTCTGCCCGTTGCCCGGCGGCGGGGATCCCGGGTAGCCGGGGCGGCGGGCCGGCCGGGCATGTCCGTCCATCGCCTGTTCGACCCGGGTCAGCAGCAGGGAGCGGGCGGTGTCCGGATCGGCCACTCCGACGAGGTCGATGTAGGTGAGGGTGGCCAGGAGCCCTTCGATGGGCATGTCGTCGACCCGTACGGTCAGCAGCCGGCGCTCCGGCTCCTCGGGGCGGCGCGCAGCGCGGCCTGCCACTCCATACGGCCGTAGGTGGAGCGTTCGTAATGCCGGGAGAGCACGGCGATGACGGCGGCGGACTCGCTGACCCCGCGGTCCATGTAGTCGATGAAGTTGGTACCGGGGACGAAGTCCCAGGCCTGGACGACAGTGCGGTACCCGGCACTCTCCAGGGTCCACGCCATCCAGGACGCCCACTGCTCGTCTGCTGGTGAGTAGCTGATAAAGAAATCGAACTCGCTTACTGATGGACCCAGTTCGCCGTCTGACACCATCGTCCCATGGTAAGAGATCTCGCCCTGTGGCGTCGGAGGACCAAAGAGTCCGAAGGTGAAGACCGGGACACCGGGACCCGGCGGCTGCACCCACTGGACTGGCTCGCCGGCGGTCTGCTGGTCCTGGGGCTGGGTGCGGTGGTGACGGGACTGCTGCCCGCGGACCCCGCGGCGGAGCAGATGCGGCGTATCGGCCCCTGCTGGTGTTCCTGGCCACAGTGATCGTGATGGCCGAACTGACGGGCCGGGCCCAGGTCTTCGACGTGGTGGCGGCCTGGGTCGCCCGAGCGGGACGGGGCCGCTATCCGCTGCTGTTCGGGCTCTGTGTCCTGTTCGCGTCCCTCACCACGATCACCCTGAATCTGGACACCACAGCGGTGCTGCTCACCCCGGTCATGCTGGCGCTGGCCACCGGGTGGGCATCGCGGCGGTTCCCCTGGCGATGACGACCGTGTGGCTGGCCAACACCGCGAGCCTGCTGCTGCCGGTGTCCAACCTGACGAATCTGCTGGCGGCGGAGCGGGTGGCGCTCTCGCCGTCCGCTCTGGCCTCGGTGATGTGGCTGCCCCAGCTGGCCTCGATCGGGGTGACGGCCCTGTGCCTGTGGGCGTTCTACTGGCGCCGCGGCCGGCGCGGCCAGGACCGGTATGTCCCGCCGCCCGCGCCGGTGGCCGATGATCCGGTGCTGCTGCGGATCTGCTCGGTGGCGTGCGCGGGCTTTCTGCTGGCGATCCTGGTCGCGGATGTGCCGCTCTGGTCGGCCTCCCTGGTCGCGATGCTGATCGTCGTGGTGGCTTTCGCGGTGCGCCGCAGGCAGGAGCTGCGGGCCTCGCTGGTCCCGTGGCGGCTGCTGGTCCTGGTCCCCGGATGTTCCTGGTGGTGGAGACGGTCAACGCGCACGGCCTGGACGAGCTGCTGACCTGGGCACTCGGCTCGGACAACGGCTTCCTCGGGATGCTGCGGTCGGCCGGGGCGGGCGCGGGGATCTCGAACGTACTGAACAATCTGCCTGCCTACGTGGCGGGCGAAGCGGTAGTCCCCACAGGCAACCACGAGCAGTTGCTGGCCCTGCTCATCGGTGTCAATGTGGGGCCGGTCATCACCCTGGGCGTCGCTGGCGACGCTTCTGTGGTTCGAGCGGTGCCGCTGGCACGGGACCCGGATCAACACGGGCAGTTCATCAGGACCGGCCTGGTGCTCTCGGTGACGGGCACCCTGGCCGCGACATCCGCACTGGCGCTGGTCAGCTGACCTCCGGCCGGGCAGCGCTGCGTCCGGTCACCGCGGCCACCTGGCCGAGCAGGTAGTCGAGCACATCGGCGCGGGCGGCGACGAAGCAGCGGTCCGCGCCGGAACCGGTGAAGCCGGGCCGGAACACCTCGCCGCGCAGCGTCCGCAGCTGGACGCCGGCCTCGGCTGCGAGCAGCGCTCCGGCGGGCAGGTCGATGCCCTCGGCCCGGTAGCCGACGAAGCCGTCGATGGTCCCCTGGCGAGCATGGACCAGCCGAGCAGCGGGCCCACAGCTGCAGCACCCGGCGGCACCGCAGTTCCAGATGCTGGCGCAGGGCGGCAGCCCTGGTGTCACGGCGCCCGACCGCGTAACCCTGGGTCCAGGCGATGACCGGGCCGGGGCGGGCAGCTTGCCATCGGGGCCGTTGAGCGGGCCGGACGCGGCGTGCGCGCCGTGGCCGGAGACCGCGTGCCAGGTCCGGCCGGTCAGCGGCTCGTGGACCACGCCGAGCACCGGCGCTCCGGCCACGCACAGGGCGATGCCTACGACGTAGGCGGGCAGCCCGACCGCCACGTTGTTCGTACCGTCCAGCGGATCGACCAGCCAGGTGCGGGGACCGGCCCCGTCCAGCAGTCCGGCTTCCTCCGACAGGATGCTGTCGTACGGGAAGTGGTCCCGCAGCCTGCCCAGTACGATCTCCTCGGCGGCCAGGTCGAGTTCGGTGACCACATCACCGGACATGTCCTTCGTACGGACCGTCAGGGAAGCGCGGAAGCGGTCCCGGAGCATGCTCCCGGCCGCCTCTGCCGCAGCCACCGCCACCGCTCTCTCACGTGCGTACGGCCCGGCCGTACCGGACAGCACCGCGGGGTCCGGGTCAGGCACTGACATGATCATCGATCCTCCTGAGGGCCGTACGGACGATCCGTGCCGTCTGCGTTTCGCCGCACAGTCCGCGCGTCATGGTGCGCGCGGCCCGTCGAGCGGGCCCAGTGACAGATCCGACCTGCCGGGTATGGAGCGGCCCAGCACGAGCGTGGCGGCCGGGGCGTGACTCTCGGCCGAAGTGGCGTGGAACTGCCCTGCGGAGAGGGTGTAAGTCTCCCCGGACCGTTGACGCGCTCGCGGCCCGGTTCGCCGCGGACCAGTGCGTCGGTGGGGACGATCTCGTCCACTCCGCCGGGGCCGCTGTGCACCTCGAAGAGCCGGTGGGTGGGTTCCGTGGTGGCCCTGCTGACGCGCACCGGCAGGTTCGAGACGCTTCCGTACAGGACGTGGCTGCGCAGCTCCCAGCTGTGGGCGTGCCAGGGTTCACTGCTGTGCTCGATGCCGTATCCCGGGTCGAAGAGATGGACGCAGATGCCGCGAGGCCCTGCCGCAGCATCGGCAGGCAGAGGAAGCCCAGCGGGTGGCGTACGGCGCGCAGCGCACGGGCGCCGGTGGCGATCTCGGTGAGCGCAATCACCGCGGGTCCACGCAGACCGGCGGAGTCGGCCTCGGCTCCGCTCTCCGAGAGGGCCAGTTCCAGCTCGTCGTAGTCCATGGGGTCGCGCCCGGAGGCGCCTCACCTCCGGTAGGGATCCTCCGCGTGCAGGGCCTTCACGATGATTTCGCCGATGTCACTGTCGGTGAACGTCCGGGGCAGGGGCAGTTGCACCGCGTCGAAGAGGGCGCGGGTCTCGTCGACGGTGGGTTCCTCGCCCAGGGGCACGCCCACGCGCATGGGGACCAGGACGGCCTGCTCCCTGCTCTGGTGGAGCTCGGTGACGTAGTAGTCGTACAGGGGCTGTTCCCGCTCGACCATGAGGTTGACCCGCGACGTGTCGTCCTGGGTGATGACCAGACAGGACTCGGACAAGTCGAAGCGGAGGGTGGGGACGGCGGAGGAGAGATGCACCGTGATGTCCATGGTGGTGAGCCGGTCCTGGTACCAGCAGGCGGCGAGGACCGTCGCGTACGACTCCTTGCGCACCCGGTCGGTGGTCCAGTGACCGGCATGGCCGGTGCTGGTCCGGGTGGCGAACATCTGCCGGAAGCGGGCATACGCCTGGCAGATCCGCTCGTCGTCCGGGTTGATGATGTCGATCTTCATGGTGAGCTGGGAGCGCTGCTCCCTCGCGGTGGCCACGCACTGGGGCAGGGTGACGGCACGTAAGTAGGTGCCCGTCCCGCCCTTGAAGTACCAGAGGTGGGTGCGCTGCCGGGCGGTGCGCAGGGCCTCGGCGACCTCGTTGCCGGCGAGCGAGCGGACCATGGTGAGGTCTTCCAGGGCGCGGCGGGTCCCGGCCATCGCCTCCTCGATCGTGGCAGGCTGACGCACCCGCTCCACGATCGAGCCCAGTGCCAGGGCGCCGAGGACCACCAGGGTGGCCCCGGAAGCCACATCGCTGGTGATGACGTCGCCGAAGATATCCAGAAAACCGATCGTCAGCGCCACAGCGGCGGCGATGACCACATCGACGTTCTTCAGGATCCAGGCGACGGAGCGCTCCAGTCGCCGTCCGCGCACGGTCATGGAATGTGCCTCCCCGTGGACTGCTCTCCCGAGCGTAGGAGAACGGGGCGGTCCGCCGCCAGGGGTACAGGGGCTCACAGCAGCCCGCCGCGCTCCAGGGGTGCCAGGCAGTGCTCCTGGACGCGCCACGGCGCCCGTCATGGTCCGGTCGGGGACTGGGCGGGCGCCGCGTTCAGTTCCGTACGCCGTTGTACGGGACGTCTTTGTGTACCGCGATCAGACCGTCAGTGAACGGTCCGTCGGGCGGATGGGGGCATGCAGTTCGCTGACCCCGGTGAGAAACGGTCCACGCCACGTGCCGCGGAGCGGCCTCGGCGATGGCCCAGACGATCAGCGACTGGCCGCGGCCAGCGTCACCGGCGACATACACACCGTCGACGTTGGTCGCGTAGTCCTCGTCACGGGCCACATTACCCCGCTCGTCGAGGTCGATGCCGAACTGCTGGACGAGGCCGTTGGCCTGGTCGGTGCCGGTGAAGCCCATGGCAAGGGTGACCAGCTGCGCGGGGACCCGCAGCTCGGTGCCGGGCTTCTGCTCCAGCTTGCCGCCCTTGAACTCCACCTCGATCAGGTGCAGCGCCGCCACGTTGCCGTCCTCGTCGCCCTCGAAGTGGGTGGTGGAGACGGAGTAGAGCCGCTCGCCGCCCTCCTCGTGCGCGGAGGTGACCTTGTAGAGCATCGGGAAGGTCGGCCAGGGCTGGCCCGCGTTACGGTCCTCGCCCGGCTTCGGCATGATCTCCAGCTGGGTGACGGAGGCCGCGCCCTGCCGGTGGGCGGTACCGACGCAGTCGGCGCCGGTGTCGCCGCCGCCGATGACGACGACGTGCTTGCCCTCGGCGGTGATCGGGGAGACCGTCAGGTCGCCCTCCTGCACCTTGTTGGCGAGCGGCAGGTACTCCATCGCGAAGTGCACGCCGTTCAGCTCACGGCCCGGGACGGGCAGATCGCGCGAGACGGTGGCACCGGCGGCGATGACGACCGAGTCGTAGCGACGGCGCAGCTTCGCGGCGTCGATGTCACGGCCGATCTCGGTCTCGGTACGGAACTTGGTGCCTTCCGCGCGCATCTGCTCGATGCGGCGGTTGATGTGCGACTTCTCCATCTTGAACGCGGGGATGCCGTAGCGGAGCAGGCCGCCGATGCGGTCGGCGCGCTCGTAGACGACGACCGTGTGGCCGGCCCGGGTCAGCTGCTGGGCCGCGGCGAGTCCGGCCGGGCCCGAGCCGATGACGGCGACGGTCTTGCCCGAGAGCCGCTCGGGGGCTGCGGGGTTACGTCGCCCCGGTCCCAGGCCTGGTCGATGATGGAGACTTCGACGTTCTTGATGGTGACGGCCGGCTGGTTGATGCCGAGCACACACGCCGATTCGCACGGGGCCGGGCACAGCCGCCCGGTAAACTCCGGAAGTTGTTCGTGGCGTGCAGCCGCTCGGACGCCGCCGTCCAGTCCTCACGGTAGGCGTAGTCGTTCCACTCGGGGATGAGGTTTCCCAGCGGACAGCCGTTGTGGCAGAACGGGATGCCGCAGTCCATGCAGCGGCCGGCCTGCTTGCTGATGATCGGGAGCAGCGAACCGGGAACGTAGACCTCGTTCCAGTCCTTGACGCGCTCATCGACGGGGCGGGTCTGTGCGACCTCGCGGCCCGTGGTCAAAAGCCCTTGGGGTCAGCCATTGATCGCCGCCTCCATCATCTTCTCGGTGGTCTCCTGCTCGGAGAGACCGGCGAGCTCAGCGGCGTCCTTGGCGGCGAGCACTGCCTTGTAGGTGGACGGGATGATCTTGCTGAAGCGGGCCGCCGCGGCAGGCCAGTCGGCCAGCAGCTTCGCGGCGACCGTCGAACCGGTCTCCTCCTGGTGGCGGCGCACGACGTCGTGCAGCCACTGCTGGTCGGCGGTGGAGGGGCCTCGATCGCGCCGAGGTTACCGGAGTTGACGTTGTCACGGTCGAGGTCGATGACGTACGCGACTCCGCCCGACATACCTGCGGCGAAGTTGCGCCCGGTCTCGCCGAGGACGACGGCGTGACCACCGGTCATGTACTCACAGCCGTGGTCGCCCACGCCCTCCGAGACGACCGTGGCACCGGAGTTGCGGACGCAGAAGCGCTCGCCGGTGCGGCCACGCAGGAACAGCTCACCGGCGGTCGCACCGTAGGCGATGGTGTTGCCCGCGATGGTGGAGTACTCGGCGAGGTGGTCGGCGCCGCGGTCCGGACGGACGACGACACGGCCGCCGGAGAGGCCCTTGCCGACGTAGTCGTTGGCATCGCCCTCCAGCCGGAGTGTCACACCGCTCGGGATGAACGCGCCGAAGGACTGGCCTGCCGAGCCGGTGAAGGTGATGTCGATGGTGTCGTCGGGCAGACCGGCACCGCCGAACTTCTTCGTCACCTCGTGACCGAGCATCGTACCGACGGTGCGGTTGATGTTACGGATCGCGATCTGCGCCCGGACCGGCTGGGCGGCCTCGGCGCTCCCGGCACCCAGGGCGTCGGCTGCCAGCTTGATCAGCTGGTTGTCGAGCGCCTTGGTGAGACCGTGGTCCTGCTCGACGGTCCGGTGGCGGACCGCGCCGTCGGCCAGCTCGGGCACGTAGAAGAGCGGCTCCAGGTCGAGACCCTGCGCCTTCCAGTGTGTGACGGCCCGCTCGGTGTCCAGGAGTTCGGCGCGGCCGACGGCCTCCTCGACCGTACGGAAGCCGAGCTCGGCGAGGATCTCGCGGACCTCTTCGGCGATGAACTCGAAGAAGTTGACGATGTACTCGGCCTTGCCGGAGAACCGCTCACGCAGCACCGGGTTCTGGGTGGCGATGCCGACCGGGCAGGTGTCGAGGTGGCAGACGCGCATCATGACGCAGCCGGAGACGACGAGCGGCGCGGTGGCGAAACCGAACTCCTCGGCGCCCAGCAGTGCGGCGATGACGACATCGCGGCCGGTCTTGAGCTGGCCGTCGGTCTGTACGACGATGCGGTCGCGCAGGCCGTTGAGCAGCAGGGTCTGCTGGGTCTCGGCGAGGCCGAGCTCCCAGGGACCGCCCGCGTGCTTCAGCGAGGTCAGCGGGGAGGCGCCGGTGCCGCCGTCATGGCCGGAGATGAGGACGACGTCCGCATGGGCCTTGGAGACTCCAGCGGCGACCGTGCCGACACCGACCTCGGAGACCAGCTTCACGTGGATACGTGCGGCCGGATTGGCGTTCTTGAGGTCATGGATCAGCTGAGCCAGGTCCTCGATGGAGTAGATGTCGTGGTGCGGCGGCGGCGAGATCAGGCCGACACCCGGCGTGGAGTGCCGGGTCCTGGCGACCCACGGATAGACCTTGTGGCCGGGCAGCTGGCCGCCCTCGCCGGGCTTCGCGCCCTGCGCCATCTTGATCTGGATGTCGTCCGCGTTGACCAGGTACTCGCTGGTCACACCGAAGCGGCCGGAGGCGACCTGCTTGATGGACGAACGCCGCACCGGGTCGTACAGCCGGTCGGAGTCCTCGCCGCCCTCGCCGGTGTTGGACTTGCCGCCCAGCTGGTTCATGGCGACGGCGAGGGTCTCGTGCGCCTCCTGGGAGATGGAGCCGTAGGACATCGCGCCGGTGGAGAAGCGCTTGACGATGTCGGCGACGGACTCGACCTCGTCGATGGAGACCGGCTCGCGGCCCTCCTCCTTGAAGCCGAACAGACCTCGCAGCGTCATCAGGCGCTCGGACTGCTCGTTGACCCGGCCGGTGTACTTCTTGAAGATGTCGTACCGGCGGTTGCGGGTGGCGTGCTGGAGGCGGAAGACCGTGTCCGGGTCGAACAGGTGCGGCTCGCCCTCGCGGCGCCACTGGTACTCGCCGCCGATCTCCAGCGCGCGGTGCGAGGCGGCGATGCCGGAGGCGGGTACGCCTTGGCGTGCCGGGCAGCGACCTCCTTGGCGACGACGTCGAGTCCGGCGCCGCCGATCTTGGTTGCGGTGCCGTTGAAGTACTGCGCGACGAAGGCCTCGTCCAGGCCGACGGCCTCGAAGACCTGGGCGCCGCGGTAGGAGGCGACGGTCGAGATGCCCATCTTGGACATGACCTTCAGGACGCCCTTGCCGAGCGCGTAGATCAGGTTCCGGATGGCCTGCTCGGCCTCGATGCCCTCGATGAACGTCCCCGCGCGGACCAGGTCCTCGGCGGACTCCATCGCCAGGTACGGATTGACCGCGGCGGCTCCGTAACCGATCAGCAGGGCGACGTGGTGCACCTCGCGGACGTCGCCGGCCTCGACCAGCAGCCCCATCTGGGTGCGCTGCTTGGTGCGGATGAGGTGGTGGTGGACGGCCGAGGTGAGCAGGAGCGAGGGATCGGCGCGTGCTCGGCGTCGGAGTGCCGGTCGGACAGGACGATCAGGCGGGCACCGTCCTCCATGGCCGCGTCGACCTCGGCGCAGATCTCCTCGATCCGGGCGGCGAGGGCGTTGCCGCCGCCGCCGACCCGGTAGAGACCGGCCAGGGTGGCGGCCTTCATGCCCGGCATGTCGCCGTCGGCGTTGATGTGTATGAGCTTGGCCAGCTCGTCGTTGTCGATCACCGGGAAGGGCAGCGCGACGTTGCGGCAGGTCGCGGCGGTCGGCTCCAGGATGTTGCCCTGGGGGCCGAGCGTGGAGCGCAGCGAGGTGACGAGCTCTTCACGGATGGCGTCCAGCGGCGGGTTTGTGACCTGCGCGAACAGCTGGGTGAAGTAGTCGAAGAGCAGCCGGGGCCGCTCGGACAGCGCGGCGATCGGCGAGTCCGTACCCATGGAGCCGAGCGGCTCACCGGCGGTGCGGGCCATCGGTGCGACCAGGACGCGGAGCTCTTCCTCGGTGTAGCCGAAGGTCTGCTGGCGGCGGGTGACCGAGGCGTGGGTGTGGACGATGTGCTCGCGCTCGGGGAGGTCCTCCAGCGCGATCTCGCCGGTTTCCAGCCACTCGGCGTAGGGCTGCTCGGCAGCGAGGACGCCTTGATCTCGTCGTCCTCGATGATGCGGTGCTCGGCGGTGTCGACGAGGAACATCTTGCCGGGCTGGAGGCGGCCCTTGCGGACGACCTTGGCGGGGTCGATGTCCAGGACGCCGACCTCGGAGGAGAGGACGACGAGGCCGTCGTCGGTGACCCAGTAGCGGCCGGGGCGCAGACCGTTGCGGTCGAGGACCGCGCCGACCTGGGTGCCGTCGGTGAAGGTGACACAGGCCGGGCCGTCCCAGGGCTCCATCATCGTGGAGTGGTACTGGTAGAAGGCACGCCGGTCCGGGTCCATGGAGGCGTGGTTCTCCCATGCCTCGGGGACCATCATCAGCACCGAGTGCGGCAGCGAGCGGCCACCGAGGTGGAGCAGCTCCAGGACCTCGTCGAAGGAGGCCGAGTCGGAGGCGTCCGGAGTGCACACGGGGAAGATCCGGTCGAGCTGCTCCGTACCGAAGAGACCCGACGCGAGCTGGGACTCGCGGGCCTTCATCCAGTTGCGGTTGCCCTTGACCGTGTTGATCTCGCCGTTGTGCGCGACGAAGCGGTACGGGTGGGCGAGCGGCCAGCTCGGGAAGGTGTTCGTGGAGAAGCGGGAGTGGACCAGCGCGACCCTGGTGGCGAAGCGGCGGTCGGAGAGGTCCGGGAAGAACGGCTCCAGCTGCCCGGTGGTGAGCATCCCCTTGTAGACGATCGTGCGTGCGGAGAGCGAGGGAAGTAGACCCCGGCCTCGCGCTCGGCGCGCTTGCGCAGGGCGAACGCCTTGCGGTCGAGCGCGATGCCCGCGCTCTCGCCGTCCGCCACCACGAGCTGGCGGAACTCGGGCATCGTCGCGCGGGCGCCGTTGCCGAGCAGGTCCGGGGTGACCGGGACCTCGCGCCAGCCCAGGACCTTCAGGCCCTCCTCGGCGGCGATCTTCTCGATCTCGCGGACTGCCTCGGTGGACTCGTCCGCGGGCAGGAACGCGATTCCGACGGCGTAGGCACCGGCCTCGGGAGGTCGAAGGAGACCTCTTCGCGGAGGAAGGCATCGGGGACCTGGAGCAGAATACCTGCGCCGTCACCCGAGTCGGGCTCGGATCCCGTGGCGCCTCGGTGTTCGAGGTTGCGCAGTACGGTCAGCGCCTGCTCGACCAGCTCATGGCTGGCCACACCGGTCAAAGTGGCCACGAACCCGACGCCACAGGCGTCGTGCTCGTTACGGGGTCGTACATCCCCTGCTGGGCGGGGCGACCGTCCATGGGCGACCAGGCGTCGGAACGCATCGGCTCTCCCGTCGTCGTCGTGGCATTTGCGTGCCGAGGGACGACGTTGGCCCTCTGCGAAATTTTTGCAGGCTACATGATGGAACGCTTCTCAAAAGCGGATAGGTCGTTCCAACATGCGGACGCCACTGAAGCGTGGCGGGGTGGCTCACAGTCGGACGGATCATTGTGGGACCGCTGTCCGGGGAGCCGCAGAAGAGCGGGCGTCGTTGCCCGCGGTGTCTACGGCTCTTTCCCAGCGGTCACGGAATCGAAACCGCCGAGTAACGGCTACTTATGTGTAGCCCTGCATAGACCCTCATTTTACTTCTGCGGGGCCCATCCGCCCAGTGACGTGCGCCAAGACGAATGTCACACCGCTCCGGGCCGCCACCTGGGCGCGGCCGCCCGGAACAGTGCGTCAGCCTCCGACCGCCACACCGAACAGCGTGCCGAGACCGTACGTGATCGCGGCGGCAGCGCCTCCCAGTACCAGCTGGCGCAGACCGCTGAACCACCAGCTGCGGGCCGTCACCCTGGCAACCACCGCACCGCAGCCGAAGAGGCCGGCCAGGGAGAGCAGCACCGCGGGCCACATCGCCTGCGCGCCGAGCAGGAATGGCAGCACGGGCAGCAGCGCGCCCAGTGCGAAGGCGCCGAAGGACGAGAACGCGGCGACAAGCGGCGACGGCAGATCGCCGGGGTCTATGCCGAGCTCCTCACGGGCGTGGATCTCCAGCGCCTGCTCGGGATCGTTCGACAGCTGCCTCGCGACCTCCTGGGCGAGCGCGGGTTCGACGCCGCGGGACTCGTAGAGCGCGGCGAGCTCCCGCATCTCGTCCTTGGGGTGCTTACGCAGCTCCGTCGTTCGACGTCGAGTTCGGCCTCGACGAGCTCGCGCTGCGAGGCGACGGAGGTGTACTCGCCGGCCGCCATGGAGAACGCACCCGCGGCGAGGCCGGCCAGCCCTGTGATCACGATGGTCTGCTGTGAGACGGATCCTCCCGCGACGCCGGTCATCAGGGCGAGGTTGGAGACGAGGCCGTCCATGGCGCCGAAGACCGCGGGCGCAGCCAGCCGCCGTTCACATCGCGGTGGGTGTGGTTGTCCCGGTGTGCCTCGTGCAGTACGGCGTCGGTCTCGATTATGGACACAGCTCTCCCCTTCTCCGGAAGCGGGCTCCGTGCGTTCCACCCCGCTCAACACAGTCGAAAGTACGCACGAAAGGGCTCCCGCCAGCAAGGAAGGCCGTACTTACCTGCACTGCGAGGGGCCATCCGCGTGGCCCTTTCGGCCCTTTGTCGCCGCGTTCGGCCTTGCGCGGGCCGTGGCGTGGGACAGATCGCACAGGCAGTGAACTGCTCGGTGCGAGCGAAGGGTCGACGCGATGGAGCTGATGGCGGACAGTGCGGCGCAGCAGGGGCTGAAGGATCCGGGTGAGCCGGCCGAGCCGGCCGGCACCGCGGCACCGGCCCGGGGCGCACGGGCCCGGGTGCGCTGCTCGGGCTCGCGGTGGGTGATGCGCTGGGCGCTCCGGCGGAGAACATGCGGCCGTCCGAGATCCGTCGGCGCTGGGGCCGTATCGAGGGCTTCGTCAGCGCCGACCCGGCAGGAACGGACGACACGGAGTACGCGATCTTCTCGGGGCTTTGCTGGCCAGACATGGTTCGGCGCTCACCGTCTCCCATGTCGAACGGGCCTGGCACCACTGGATCGCCGATCTGGACGAGGGGCCGTTCCGGGTGCGGGATTCAGCGAGCGCGGCACGCTGGAGAATCTGCGGCGAGGGCTCGCCGCCCCGATCTCGGCGCAGCACCGGCACGCCTGGAGCGACGGTCTCGCGATGCGGGCGGCGCCGTTCGGCGTCTTCGCCGCGGGCGAGCCGGCCGAGGCGGCACGACTGGTGGCGGTGGACGGGCGGGTCAGCCATGACGAGGAAGGCATCTACGGCGGCCAGGCGGTCGCGGCCGGGGTGGCAGCCGCGATGGTGGGGCCGGGCTCGCCTCCGTGATCGCCGCCGCGCTCTCGGCCGTACCGATGGATTCGTGGACGGCGCGGTCGTTGCGGCGCGCGGTGACGGCCGCGCAGCGCTCGTACCCGACCGGCTGACGATGGAGCGTGCGGTCCGCTCGGCGGTGGTGATCGGCGGCTACCCGTGGACGGATCTGGCGCCCGAGGCCGTCGGCCTGGCCTTCGGCGCGTTCACCGCGGCACGGGGCGACTTCCGCACAGCGGTGCTGACCGCGGTCAACATGGGCCGGGACGCCGATACGACCGCCGCGGTCGCCGGAGCCTGGCGGGGCCCTGCACGGGAGGCCTCGATCCCGCAGGAATGGGCCGCGGCGATCGGCCCGGTACGGGGCAGCTGTCTGCCGTCGATGCGGGGCTACCACGTGCTGGACATCGCGGAGCTGCTGACCCCGGACGAACCGGGGAGGCACCGGTGGTGCCCGGCCGTGCGGCGGGCGGGACCGGACGGCCGGCTCCGCCGCCCCGGCACGAGGCGGGCCGGCCCTCGCGGTGGGAGAGCCACGACACCGGTCACCGGCGAGCAAGGGGCACACGATGACCGCCCCGGACCGGGCCGGCCGAGGCGACCCGGCTGCCGCCCCACCGGACGGGCACCGGATGCGGCCGGCGGGCCGTCGGAGCTTCCCCGCAGCCCCGGCCTCCCGGCCGGCGCCGCCGCCACACACCCCGTCGACCCCACCCGCCCCCGTATCCCCGCGCTGACCGAGGACCCCAGGTCCCGGACAGCGAGCCGGCCCGGGGACGGCCCGGTCGCGGTTGACGTCGCTCCCGTCAGCCGGCCGCGCACGACCCGTGTCGCCGTGGGTTCCGCTGTCCCGGCGGTCACCTTCACTGCCGACGCCGGCGCCGGACCCACCGCTGAACCGCGTACCGGGCCCCTGGGCGACCGGGCCGAACAGCCTCGCTCCGCACCCGGCCGGCGGGCCCGGATCGAGGGCTGCTGCTCGGGCTGGCCGCCGGGGATGCCGCCGGGTGGCCCGCCGCACGGCACCGGGCGGCCCGGATGCCCGAGTGGACCCGGCGGCTGACCCGGGAGCTGGACACCTTCGCCGAGCTGAACGCGACGACCACCCTGCCCGTCCCGATCGCCCTGAACCAGCCGCCCGAGCCGCTCAGGCTCGGACCCTCCGACGACGCCGAGTGGGCCGCGTTCGCCGCCCGGACCGTGCTGGCCGCCGAGGCGGACCAGACACCCGGCCTCTCCCCGGGCACCGGATGCGCGATGCGATCGACCGGGCCTGGAACGCGCTGGCCGCGAAGGTCGCCGCCGCCAGCGCGAGGGCGCCCGAGGTGGAGTCGGCGGTCCTTCCTGCGGGCCCGGATCTCGGTACGGGCCGGGCTGGGCAATCTCGCCGCCGGGCTGCGGCCACCCGCCACCGGTCACGACAATCCGCACTACTTTGACGACGCCGCCTGCGTACGGGCCGCCGTACTCGCACTCGTGCACCCCGGTGACCGGTCGCCGCCGCCGGACTCGCCGAGTTCGACGCCCGGTACACCCAGGACGGCGACGGCGTGCACGGTGCCCGCGCCATTGCCGCCGCGATCGCCGAGGCGCTCGCGGGCGCCGACGTCGACACCGCGGTGAACGCCGCGCTCGAACAGCTTCCGGAAGGCACCGAGATCGCCCGCAACGCCGTCCACGCGGTGCGGATCGCCCGGACTTCGCCGGTGAAGCGGCGGGCGCCTTCGCCCTCGTACCCGTACTCGAGCACCAGATCGTCGACCACGTCTACAGCTACGGGATCGCGGCGGCCGAGACCGTGCCGGTCGCCCTCGCGCTGGCCACCGCCGCCCGCGGGAGATCGCCCAGGCCGTGCCCGCGGCGGCCTGTCTGTCCCGGGTCGCCGACTCCGCGCCGGCCCTGGCCGGGCGCTCACCGGCGCACTCGGTGGGATCGGCACCGTACCTGCGGGCTGGCGCGAGGCCTGCCGCACGCTGGCCGGTGCGCGCTGCCCCGTTTCGCGGGCACCGATCTCATCGAACTCGCCGGACTGCTGGCAGCGACGGAACCGGCCACCCGGGTGGACAATTCAGGCATGACGCCTACAACGCCCGCACCGCACGCGGCAGGCACGACCGACACGACACTCACACTCGATGAACGGATCACCGGCGCACTCGTCGGCGCAGCAGTCGGCGACGCGCTCGGCGGCCCCGTCGAGGGCTGGAGCCGGAGCAGATCACCGAGCGCCACGGCGGCCGGGTGAGCGGCATCGTCGGCCCCTGGCACGGCGACGACTGGCGCACCGCCCGCCCCATCGCCCCTACCACAAGGGCGACGGGCACGTCACCGACGACACCTTGATGACCCATGCGCTGGTACGGGTCTACGGCACGGTGCGCGACCACCTGGACGCGTACGCCGTCGCCGGCCATCTCGTACCGGATCTGATGACCCGTCCCCGCTGGATCCCGGAGCTGGAGGCCGAGGCGCTGCCACTGCAGCGGATCTTCCTCGCCGAGAAGTGGATCGTCGCACGGCTGCACTACGGACACGTCGACCCGCGCGAGGCCGGCTCCGGAAACATCGTCAACTGCGGGGCCGCGATGTACATGGCACCGGTGGGCCTGGTCAACGCCGCCCACCCGCAGGCCGCGTACGCGGAGGCGCTGGATGTGGCGGGCGCCCATCAGTCCTCGTACGGCAGGGAGGCGGCCGGAGTCTTCGCCGCCGCGGTCGCCGCCGCCTGCACCCCGGACGCCACCCCGCCCGGGTGGTCGACACGTGTCTGGCGCTCGCCAAGGACGGGACCCGGTCGGCGATCGAAGCGGTCTGCGAAGCAGCCGCCGGGCACAGTGACTTCGAGTCGGCGCTGGCGCCGATGCGCAGCGCCGTCGCCCCTTCGACACGGTCGGGCCCGACTACCGCGCACCCTCCCTCGGCGCCCGGCGGCCCTCCCGGCTGCACTCCATCGAGGAACTGCCGATCGCGCTCGGCATGCTGCTGGTCGGCGGCGGCGACTACCGGCGCACGGTGCTCGGTTCGGTCAACTACGGGCGCGACTGCGACTCGATCGCCACCATGAGCGGCGCGATCGCGGGCGCACTGCACGGCGAGCAGACGATCCCCGCCACCTGGGTGAAGACCGTCTCCGAGGCGAGCCGCCTCGATCTGCACACCCCGCGCAGGCCCTGACCGAGGTCACCCGCGAGATCTTCGTACGGGACACGGCCCGCCGCCGGGCTCACGAGTCGGCGTTCGCGGCACTGGCCGGCACCCGGTGACCGTACGGCTGACCTGGGTCCAGCCCGAGGACCTGGTCGGGCACGAGCTGCGCCAGGCGGCGCAGGACGGCCGGGACACCCGGGACGTCGAGCAGCGCTGGTACGCGGCCGGCGGCGCCCCGCCCGGCGCGCGCGGGCGCTTCGACTCCCCGCACCGCCGCGGCTGCGTGCACTCGCCGAGCGGCTGCTCGATGAACTTGCCCTGGCCGAATCCCCGTTGGCCGGCGACGAGCCTACCGGCCTGGACGCGATCCGGGCCGCCTGCCCCGCTGGCCCGCCTCCCCACCCGGCCCGTGTCCTCGGCCCCGAGCGGCTGCACGCCGCCTGGCTGGGCCGGGCCGTCGGCTGCCTGCTCGGCAAACCGGTGGAGAAGCTGCCGCTCACCGGCATCCGCGCGCTGGCCCGCGCCACCGGAAACTGGCCGCTGCACACCTGGTTCACCGCCGACGGACTGCCCGGCGAGCTGGCAGCCCGGTACCCTGGAACCGCCGCTCCGCGCCGACCTCGCTCGCCGAGAACATCGACGGGATGCCGGAGGACGACGACCTCAACCACCCCTGCTGACGCTGCTGTTGCTCCAGCGGTACGGGCGCGGCTTCACGACGTCCGACCTCGCCGGGCTCTGGCTCGACGAGCTGCCGGCCGGCCGGGTCTTCACTGCCGAACGCATCGCGTACCGCAATCTGCTCGACGGCATCGAACCGCCGGACACCGCCCGCCACCGCAACCCGTTCCGGGAGTGGATCGGTGCCCAGATCCGGGCCGATGTACACGGCTGGACCCGCCCGGGAGACCCGGCCCGGCCGCCGCGCAGGCGCACCGGGACGCGGTACTCACCCATACGGGCAACGGGGTGTACGGGGCGATGTTCACGGCCGCCGCACTCGCCGAGGCGGCCGGTGGCGAGAGCGACGTCCACGGATGTCTGGCGGCCGGGCTGCGGGTGGTGCCGCCCGCTCGCGGTACGCGCACGCGATCCGCACCGGTGTGGAACTCGCCCGGGCCGAACCGGACTTCGACACGGTCGTGGACCGGCTGCACGCCGCCTACGCGGCCACCCACCACTGGGTCCACGTCCTGCCCAACGCGGCGCTGCTCGCCGCCGCGCTCACCCATGCCGACGGCGATTTCTCCCGCTCCATCGGCTGCGCGGTGTCCGGCGGCTGGGACACCGATTCGAACGGTGCCACCGCGGGCTCGCTGGCCGGGCTGCTGGCCGGCCGGCCCTCCGCGATCCCCGACCGGTGGACCGCTCCGCTGAAGAACCGCCTCGCCACATCCGTCCACGGTTTCGACTCCATCGGCTTCGACGCCCTGGCGGAACTGACCCATCAGGAGGCACGCCGCCCATGACCGGAACGAACGCGCCCGCCCCGGCGCCCCTGAGCGGTCTGCGGGTCCTGGACCTGGCCACGCTCTTCGCCGGACCCCTCGCGGCCACCATGCTCGGCGACTTCGGGGCCGAGGTCATCAAGGTCGAGCATCCCGCAGGCCCGACCCGTCACGCGGGCACGGCCCCGCGAAGGACGGTGTCGGACTGTGGTGGAAGCTGCTCGGCCGCAACAAGCGCAATCTGACCCTCGACCTGTCCAGCCCCGGCGGCCGGAACGTCCTGCTGCGGCTGGCCGCCCACACCGATGTGATCATCGAGAACTTCCGGCCGGGAACACTGGAGCGCTGGGGCATCGGCTGGGAGGAGCTGCACGCCGTCAACCCACGCCTCGTACTGGCCCGGGTCACCGGCTTCGGCCAGTTCGGCCCGTACGCACACCGCCCCGGATTCGGCACGCTCGCCGAGGCGATGAGCGGATTCGCCGCAGTCACCGGTGAGCCGGACGGGCCGCCGACGCTGCCACCGTTCGGGCTCGCCGACTCGATCGCGGCGCTGGCCACCGCATACGCCGTGATGACGGCGCTGGCCGGCCGCGACCGCACCGGCGAGGGCCAGGTCGTCGACCTGGCGATCATCGAGCCGATCCTGACCGTGCTGGGCCCGCAGCCGCTCTGGTACGACCAGCTCGGTTACGTGCAGCCGCGCACCGGAAACCGCTCCCGCAACAACGCCCCGCGCAATACCTACCGGACCTCCGACGGCCACTGGGTCGCGGTCTCCACCTCGGCCCAGTCGGTCGCCGAGCGGGTCATGCGTCTGGTGGGCCGCCCGGAGCTGATCGACGAGCCGTGGTTCGCCGCCGGCACGACCCGCGCCGAGCACGCCGACGAGCTCGACGAGGCCGTCGGCAACTGGATCGCCCGGCGCACCCGCCAGGACGCGGTCTCCGCGTTCGAGAAGGCGGAAGCGGCCATTGCCCCGATCCACGACGTACGGGAGGTGATGGAGGACCCGCAGTACCGGGCGCTGGGCACGATCACCGAGGTCGACGACCCCGAGCTGGGCCCGCTGCGCATGCAGAACGTGATGTTCAGGCTGTCGCGGACGCCGGGGCGATCCGCTGGGCGGGCCGCCCGCACGGAGCGGACACCGAGGAGATCCTCGGCGGACTCGGCCTGTCCGCGCCGCAGATCACCGCGTTGCGGGCGGAAGGCGCGCTGTGACGGCCGTGGCGCTGACTTGGCTGTACGTTCCCGGGGACCAGCCGGCCAAGGTCCGCAAGGCCCTCGGTTCGGGCGCGGATGTGGTGATCGTCGACCTGGAGGACGCCGTCGCGCCGGACCGTAAGGAGTACGCGCGGGCCGCGACCTCCGAGCTCCTGAGCCGGCCGGTCACGGCGCACGCAGCGTCGGCACCGGCCGTCCATGTCCGGGTACACGGCGAGGCCGACGTAGCGACGATGGCGAGGCTTCCCGGGCTGTCCGGACTGCGGCTCCCCAAGATCACCCACGCCGCGTCCGTCCACCATGTCGCGGCGCTGGCGCCGGGCGTACCGCTGTATCCGCTGCTCGAATCGGCGCTCGCCATCGAGCACGCGTACTCGATCGCCACGGCCCATCACGAGGTACGGGGCATCGCGCTGGGCGAGGCGGATCTACGGGCCGATCTGGGGTACGGAACGATGCGGGCTCGACTGGCCGCGCAGCCGGGTCGTGGTCGCCGCCCGCGCTGCCGGACTCGCCCCGCCCGTCATGTCGGTGTTCCCGGACGTCCGGGACCTGGACGGACTGCGGGCCTCGTGCGCACGGCCGTGAGCTCGGTCTGCTCGGCCGGGCGGCGATCCACCCCGGCAGCTGCCGGTCATCGAGCGTGCGTTCCGGCCGACGGCGCGGGAGGTCGAGGCCGCTGAGCAGGTCGTGGAGGCTTCGCTGCTGGAGGAGGGTGCGCTGGCCCTGCCGGACGGGCGGTTCGTCGACGCGGCGGTGGTGGCGGTGGCCCGCCGGACGCTGGCCCTGGCAGGGCGCCCACCACAGGCGTGAGGATGGCGCCCCGGTTCGTCGGAGACATGAGCAGGGCCGCCGGACCTGTTCGGTCCGGCGGCCCCTGCTCATGGTCAGAGTGCGGTCAGCTCTTGGTGGCTGTCTTCTCGGTGCCGTTCTGTTCCGGTGCGTCGGACTCGGTGCCGGCTTCGGTAGCGGTATCGGTATCGGCGCCGGTCTCGGCGTCCTCGGCCGGAGCGGCAGTCCCGGCGTCGTCGTCAGCGTCCTTGGCGTCTTCGGAGTCCTTGGAGTCCTTGATTCCCCGCCGCCCTCGGACGGCTCGACCGCTGCGGGTTCGACGATCTCCTCGCGGCCGGGCCGCACCTTCGCCGAGATCACGAGGTACGCCACCGCGAGCACGAAGACCAGGATCGCGGTCCACACGTTGAGCCGCAAGCCCAGCACATGGTGGGCCTCGTCGACCCGCATGTACTCGATCCAGCCGCGGCCGGCGCAGTACGCCGCGACATAAAGCGCGAACGCCCTGCCGTGTCCGAGCTTGAAGCGGCGGTCCGCCCAGACCACCAGCAGCGCGACGCCGACGCACCAGAGCGACTCGTACAGGAACGTCGGGTGGTACGTACCGGCGACCCGGTTCGCACCCTCGCTGATCTCCAGCGCCCACGGCAGGTCGGTCGGCTTGCCGTAGAGCCCTGGTTGAACCAGTTGCCCCAGCGGCCGATGGCCTGGGCCAGGGCGATACCGGGTGCGAGCGCGTCGGCCCAGGCGGGCAGCGGGATCCCGCGGCGGCGGCAGCCGATCCAGGCGCCGACCGCACCGAATGCGATCGCGCCCCAGATACCGAGGCCGCCTTCCCAGATCTTGAAGGCGTCGACCCAGTTCTCACCGTCGCTGAAGTACAGCTGATAGTCGGTGATGACGTGGTAGAGCCTGCCGCCGACGAGGCCGAAGGGCACAGCCCAGACGGCGATGTCGGCGACGGTGCCGGCTCTGCCGCCCCGGCGACCCAGCGTTTGTTGCCGTACCAGACGGCGACAAAGACACCGATAATGATGCAGAACGCGTAGCCGCGAAGGGGATCGGGCCGAGATCGATCACACCGGTCGACGGGCTGGGAATGAAGGCAAGGTTCATGACGAGGTCGACGCTACCTTGCCTGACCGGGCGTACGGCAAGCCCGCCTGCAACGTCTGGGTAACGGGCCGGATGCGGGAGCCTCGCCCCACGGCCCCCGCACGGCCCCGTTACGAGGGCGAGGGGTGCCACCGACCTTGCCCGGCTCCTTGCCCTTGTTGGCCTCGGCCACCCATTTCTTGAGGTTGGCCACGGAGATCTGCTCGTCCCCTTCTTCGGGAAGATGGACTCGCCGTTGAGCAGCGCGGTCGGAGTGCCCTGGAATCCGCCGTTCTGGAAGGCGGTGTTGGACTTCTCCACCCAGCTGTCGTGCTTCCCGTCCTCCACACAGCTGCGGAAGCCGGGCGTGTCCAGGCCCTTGACCTTGCCGGCCAGCTCGATCAGCTTGCTGTTGTCGCCGAAGGCGTCGTCCGACTCGGGGGCTGATTGCTGTAGAGGACGTCGTGGTAGGCGGGGAATTTGCCGACGTCCTGTGCGCAGGCGGCCGCGTTGGCGGCCTTCAGCGATCCGCTGCCGCCGAGATTGCCGTCGATGATCGTGGCAAGGTGGTATTCCACCTTGATCTGACCGCTGCTCGCCAGCTCCTGGATCGTGCCCCGGAACGCCTCCTCGAACTGGGCACAGACCGGGCAGCGGAAGTCCTCCCAGATCGTGAGCGTGGACGGTGCGTCGCCGGCTCCGACCTGGAGAGCGAGACCGTCCTTGCCCGTCGCGCCCGAGGGCACGGCGGCGGGTCCCGCCCCACTGTCCTTGTCGTCCTTGCCCGTGTTGGCGGCGATCAGGCCGACCACCGCGGCCAGGGCCAGCACCCCACCACGGCGGTTGCGACGATCAGCGTGCGCCGGCGGCGCTCGCGCGCCTTCTCCTGCTCGCGCTGCTGGACCAGCCGGTCACGCGCGACTCTTTTCCCCTCAGGGTTATTCTCGCTCACACCGCAGCAACGAACCGGGAGGCACGCGAGCGCCTCCCCGGCTCCAGGTCCACCCATACGGGTGACTGCTGATATCAGCGCTTTCGAACGCCTTCGGCCAGTTCGCCCGCCAGCGCGCGGACTGCGGCGAGCCCGGCGGCCTCGTCGGGGCGTCCAGCAACAGCTTGACGAAGGCGGAGCCGACGATCACTCCGTCGGCGAATCCCGCCACTTCCTGGCCTGCTCGGCGTTGGAGACGCCGAGGCCCCACAGACCGGGATGTCCCTGGTCGCGCGGGTGCGCAGGACCAGGTCCTGGGCCTGCGCACCCACGGACGCTCGCGTTCCGGTTACGCCCATGAGGGAGGCCGCGTAGACGAATCCGGATCCGGCCGCCGTGATGGTCGCCAGGCGTACGTCCTTACTGCTCGGCGCGACGACGAAGACGGTCGCGAGACCGTGCTTGTCGGCGTGCTCGCGCCACAGCGCGGACTCCTGCACCGGCAGGTCGGGCAGGATGCACCCGGCGCCGCCCGCCGCCGCGAGCTCGGCGGTGAACCGCTCGACACCGTAGCGGTCGATGGGATTCCAGTACGTCATGACGAGGACCGGCACCCCGGTCGCCTCGTACGCCTCCCGGACCGTACGCATCACGTCGGCGATCTTCACCCGCCGCGCAGGGCGATGTCGTCGGCGGTCTGGATGACCGGCCCGTCGAGCACCGGGTCGCTGTGCGGCAGACCCACCTCGACGATGTCGGCGCCACCGGCGACGACGGCCTTGACGGCTTCGATCCCGCCGTCGACGGTCGGGAATCCGGCGGGCAGGTACGCGATGAGCGCGGCCCGGTCCTCCGTCTTCGCCTTCGCCAGGGCGGTGTTCAACAGCTCCACGTTGCCGCTCACTTGGTGACCTCTGCTTCCCCGTCGGCAACGTCGGCCTCGACGACCGCGTCGGCCCCGCCGTACAGCCCGAAGTAGCGGGCCGCTGTGTCCATGTCCTTGTCGCCCCGGCCGGACAGGTTGATCAGGATCAGCCCGTCCCTGCCGAGCTCCTGCCCGACCTCCAGCGCTCCGGCCAGCGCGTGTGCGCTCTCGATGGCCGGGATGATTCCCTCGGTACGGGACAGGAGCCGCAGCGCCCGCATGGCGGCGTCGTCGGTGAGCGCGCGGTACTCACCGCGGCCGGAGTCCTTGAGGTAGGCGTGCTCCGGGCCGATGCCCGGGTAGTCGAGACCGGCCGAGATCGAGTACGGCTCGGTGATCTGGCCCTCCTCGTCCTGGAGCACGTACGAACGCGAACCGTGCAGGATGCCCGGCTCGCCCGCGGTCAGAGTGGCCGCGTGCTCGCCGGTCTCCATGCCTCGCCCGGCGGGCTCGCAGCCGATCAGCCGCACGTCCGCGTCCGGGATGAAGGCGTGGAAGAGGCCGATGGCGTTGGATCCGCCGCCGACACAGGCCACCGCGGCGTCCGGCAGCCGGCCCGCCCGCTGGAGGATCTGGCGCCGGGCCTCGACGCCGATCACCCGGTGGAAGTCGCGGACCATCGCCGGGAACGGGTGCGGTCCCGCGACGGTGCCGAAGAGGTAGTGCGTACGGTCGACGTTGGCGACCCAGTCCCGGAACGCCTCGTTGATGGCGTCCTTGAGCGTCCTCGATCCGGACTTCACCGCGATGACCTCGGCGCCGAGCATCCGCATCCGCGCCACGTTCAGCGCCTGCCGCTCGGTGTCGATCTCGCCCATGTAGATGGTGCATTCGAGCCCGAACAGGGCGCAGGCGGTCGCCGTAGCGACACCGTGCTGACCTGCGCCGGTCTCGGCGATGACCCGGTCTTGCCCATGCGCTTGGTGAGGAGCGCCTGGCCCAGCACATTGTTGATCTTGTGCGAGCCGGTGTGGTTCAGGTCCTCGCGCTTGAGGAAGATCCGCGCGCCGCCCGCATGCTCGGCGAAGCGCGGCACCTCGGTCAGCGCACTGGGGCGGCCGGTGTAGTTGACCATGAGCTCGTTGAGCTCCGCGGCGAAAGCCGGGTCGGCCTTCGCCTTGTCGTACTCGACGGCAACCTCGTCCACGGCGGCGACGAGCGCCTCCGGGATGAACTTGCCGCCGAACGCACCGAAGTAGCCCTCGGCGCTGGGGATCAGACCCTCGGGGTCCGGAATGAAGAAATCGGACGACATTCGACATGCTCCTCGACATTGCAACGGATCGGTTCGCCGTATGCGCCGTGAGCGCAGCGCCACACCGGCCGGTGAGCGGTCGGTGCGGTGCGGTCGTGCGGATCCCCTGGACACAGCGGTGCGACGGGGGCGACGGCCGGGGCTCGCTACAGCGCGGACCCCGTGCGCCATCGCATGCCGTTGACCTGTCCGGGCTCGTCGCCGATGACGTACCGCACCCGTCGGCCGTGCACCCGCCGGGCGGGCGCGGCAGCCACGTGGCCGGCAGCCGCGCGCCAGTGGCGCGTGCGGGTCCCGGCCGTCCCGGCGGGGCGCAGGCCCGGCCGGATGCGGGCGCGGGTCGGTCGGCGGTCACGGGTGAGGTCAGCCCGCCCGTGCCGGAGTGCCGGATGGGCGCCGGCGGCGACCAGGTCGGCGACGGCGGCCCGCGGGTCGCGGCCGGTGACCAGGGACTCGCCGACGAGCACCGCGTCCGCGCCGGCATTGGCGTAGGCGATGAGGTCGTGCGGGCCGCGGACACCGGACTCGGCGACCTTGACGATGTGGTCGGGGATCTCGGGTGCGACGCGATCGAAGGTGGAACGGTCGACCTTGAGGTCCTTCAGGTTACGCGCGTTGACACCGATGATCTTGGCACCGGCGTCGACCGCGCGCTCCGCCTCGTCCTCGTCGTGCACCTCGACGAGCGGCGTCAGGCCGATCGACCCGGCGCGCTCGATCAGCGAGACCAGGGCTTCCTGGTCGAGAGCGGCCACGATCAGCAGGACGAGGTCCGCGCCGTAGGCACGGGCCTCCCACAGCTGGTACGAGGTGACGATGAAGTCCTTGCGGAGGATCGGGGTGTCGACCTTGGCCCGGACGGACTCCAGATCGGCGAGCGAGCCGCCGAAGCGGCGCCTCGGTGAGAACCGAGATGACGGACGCGCCGCCCGCCTCGTAGTCCGCGGCGAGCGCGGCCGGGTCGGCGATCGCGGCCAGGGCCCCTTGGACGGGCTGGAACGCTTGACCTCGCAGATGACGGTCACGCCCTCACCGCGCAGCGCGGCGACCCCGTCCTGGCCTGGGGAGCGCGGGCTGCGCGTTCCTTCAGCTCGTCGAGGCTGACACGCGCCTGCCGCTCCGCGAGGTCGGCGCGAACGCCGTCGATGATCTCGTCGAGCACACTCACGCGAGCGGCCCCTTCCGGAAGGGTAATGAGGGAAATGAGCCAACAGGATCAGCCGACTCGATGGTATCCGTAGCAGGACACCGGACGCGCATCCGGTGTCCATACGTCCCACTACCTGGGCATTCAAGGAGCCAGCGCCGATCCGAACGGCAGGTTCCGGGCGACGGAGAAGATCAGCAGCGCCGCACCGGTCCCCACCAGTAGACGGGCGCGAGGCCGATGCGCAGGGTTGTGCCCCGGCCCGCCCGGACCATCCAGAGCACCCAGACGACGGCGAAGACGCCGTAGCCGACAACCGCCGCGGCGTTGGCGCCGAGTGCGGCTCCGATGTCGCCGTGGGCGAAGGCGTAGGCGCTGCGCAGTCCGCCGCAGCCGGGACAGAACACTCCGGTGAACCGGAGCATCGGACACACCGGGTAGTGGCCCTGCTCGTTGGGATCGACCGCGGCCACGTAACCGAACGCCCCGATCACGACGGCCATGACCCCACCGGCGTGGCGAGGCGCCGCAGCCGGGACACCGGCACGGGTGCTGGGGAAACACCGGGTCATGAGGCTGCGCACCGGGTACGGGAGGCGGCGGGTCCGGGGCTGCGGCTGGAGAAGTCGAGGCGTCCACGGGCTGATTGTCCCCGCTCATACGGAAAGGCGCAGCCCGGGCCGGGCTGCGCCTTGCATCGTGTCCGCGGACCGGATCAGGAAGTCTGCGCGTGCGAGGTCTGGGCCTGCGAGGCGCGGTCCCTGGCCTGCACCAGCTCGGCCGACTCCTTCGGCATACCGAGGCCGGCCGCCTTCATGGCGAAACCGACGACCCCGCCGCCGAGGATGACGGCGATGCCGGCCCAGAAGCCGAGCGGGTTGGCCGCGACCATGAAGACGCCTGCGATGCAGAAGCCGATGAAGGAGATGATGACACCGGTCCAGGCGGCCGGGTGTGTCCGTGGCTGCTGCCCGCCATGAGTTGCTCCTCGTTGGTGTTGCGCGGTTGCTGTCGCTGGGTGTCGCTGTGCAGAAAGCTCATCGTCATTGTCCCGTACGTGCCAGTAGGACGTGAGCTGGGGTCAGGACTCGCGCGTCGGGTCCTCGCCGCGGTCCAGAGCCTTCCACAGGTCCTCGGGCCGGTCCGGGTCCAGCGGCTTGGGGCCGTCTTGCGGGGTGGGAGTGCCGTCGCGTTCGTAGCGTCCGGACATGGTGGGCCACCGGCTTCCGTACCGCAGAGCGAGCAGCCCGGCCAGCAGGATTAGCAGGCCGCCCGCGGCCGTGACGTACGGCCAGGCGGTGTGGCTGAGGGCGTCGATGGCGGCCGAGGCGTCGCCGGTGGTCTGCGCGGCCTTCTCGTCCAGGGCCGCGCTGTCCGAGGCGCCCAGGAAGGCGCTCACCCCGGCACCGAGACCGCTGAGGGCGAGCAGGCCCGCGACGAGCCTGCGGCCGCTCCTGCGGACGGCGAAGACGGCGACGAGGGCAGCCAGGGCGACGATGGCCAGAGCCGCCGGCACGCCGGTCACGTCCTTGCCGTCGGCGGTCAGCGGCAGGGTGCCGCCACCGACGGCGGCCTTGCCTTCGGCCCAGGTCTGGCCCGAGGCGAGCAGCACAACGGTGGCGCCGGCCGCTCCGAGGAGCAGGCCGGCGGCCAGGCTCCGGCGGCTATTGGCACTGTCGGGTGCGGTAGCGGCTCGGGCACGGGACTGGGGTACGGGGACAGCGCTCACGTACTCCACTATCCCCTACCGCCTCAGTGGCTTCGGAGCCGGTTCGCCGTATGGACGGCCCGAAGCACCGCAGCGGCCTTGTTACGGCATTCGGTGTCCTCGGCGACCGGGTCGGAGTCGGCGACGACACCCGCTCCGGCCTGGACGTATGCGGTGCCGTCCCGGAGCAGGGCGGTGCGGATGGCGATGGCGGTGTCGGAGTCCCCGGCGAAGTCGAGGTAGCCGACGCAGCCTCCGTACAGCCCCGGCGGGTGGGTTCGAGCTCCTCGATGATCTGCATCGCCCGCGGCTTGGGTGCGCCGGAGAGGGTGCCCGCGGGGAAGCACGCGGTGAGTACGTCGAAGGCGCTGTGGCCTCCGGCGACGCGTCCGGTGACGGTGGAGACGATGTGCATCACGTGCGAGTACCGCTCGACCGACATGAAGTCGACGACCTCTACGCTGCCCGGTTCGCAGACCCGTCCCAGGTCGTTGCGGCCGAGGTCGACGAGCATCAGGTGCTCGGCGCGCCCTGGGGTCGGCGAGGAGTTCATCGGCGAGCGCCTGGTCCTCCTGGGGTGGCGCCCCGATGCCTGGTTCCGGCGATCGGTGGACCATGGCCCGCCCGCCCTCGACCTTGACGAGGGCTTCCGGGCTGGAGCCGACGACGTCGAAGCCGTCGAAGCGCAGGAGGTACATGTACGGCGAGGGGTTGGTGGCGCGCAGGACCCGGTAGACGTCCAGTGCGCTTGCCGTGCACGGGTTTCGAAGCGCTGTGAGGGGACGACCTGGAAGGCCTCGCCGGCCCTGATGCGTTCCTTGATGTCGTCGACGGCGCGCCGGTAGCCTTGCCGCCCCACAGTGCGGTGTACGGCGGAAGTTCGGAGGGCGGCAGGGCGGTGGGGGCGTTCTCGACCGGCCTGGACAGATCCCGCTCCATGACGTCGAGGCGGCTGACCGCGTCCGCGTACGCCTCGTCGACGCCGGTGGTGAGGTCGTTGTGGTTGATCGCGTTGGCGATCAGCAGGACGGTTCCGTCCCAGTGGTCGAGAACGGCGAGGTCCGAGGTGAGCAGCATGGTCAGCTCGGGCAGCCGCAGGTCGTCGCCGCCGTGCTCGCCGATCTTCTCCAGCCGGCGCACGATGTCGTATCCGAGATAGCCGACCATGCCACCGGTGAAGGGCGGCAGCCCCTCGTCGGCGGTCAGGTCGTGGGGTGTGCAGGGTTTCGATGGTGGCGCGCAGGGCCTGCAGCGGGTCCCCGTCGACGGGGACACCGACGGGCGGGTGCCGAGCCAGTGGGCCTGCCCTCGCGGGCGGTGAGCGTGGCAGCGCTGCGTACCCCGATGAAGGAGTAGCGCGACCAGGTGCGGCCGTTCTCCGCGGATTCGAGGAGGAAGGTGCCGGTGCGCTCGGCCGCGAGCTTGCGGTAGAGCCCGACCGGAGTGTCACCGTCCGCGAGGAACCGGCGGCTTACGGGGATGACGCGCCGGTCGACGGCGAGCTTGCGGAAGGTCTCGAGGTCCATGGCGGCTTTACCTTACTGAGGCGGGGTGAGCAGGACGTCCTCGTCGAAACAGGTGCGGGCGCCGGTGTGGCAGGCGGCACCTGTCTGGTCGACCTTCACCAGCAGGGTGTCGGCGTCGCAGTCCAGCGCGACGGATCTGACCTGCTGGATGTGACCGGAGGTGTCGCCCTTGACCCAGTACTCCTGGCGGCTGCGGGACCAGTAGGTGCAGCGGCCGGTGGTCAGGGTGCGGTGCAGTGCCTCGTCGTCCATCCAGCCGAGCATCAGCACCTCACCGGTGTCGTACTGCTGGGCGATGGCGGGGACCAGCCCGTCGGGGCCGCGCTTGAGGCGGGCCGCGATGGCCGGGTCGAGGTTGCCGGTGGGCGGTGTGCCGGGCTGGGGCGCGCTGGTCATGGCCCCATTGTGCCGTGACACCGAGCCTCTTTGGGCGTGCGTCCACTGGGCGGACCGCACCGCGCGGTCGTACGCTGGCGGACATGTCGACCCATGCGAAGCGTGAACGTCTTCTGCTTGCTGATCTGTTGGAGGCGGCCGGCCCACAGGCCCCGACCCTGTGCAATGGCTGGACGACCCGTGATCTCGCCGCCCATGTGGTGGTGCGTGAGCGCCGTGTTGACGCGGCGGGCGGGATTCTGCTGGGTGCGCTCAAGAACCGGCTGGAGCGGGTGCAGGCCGAGTTCGCCGCCAAACCGTACGAGGAGCTGATCCAGCTGATCCGTACGGGGCCGCCGCGGATGTCCCCGTTCGGCCTGAAGCAACTGGACGAGGCGGCCAACACGGTCGAGTTCTACATCCATGCGGAGGATGTGCGCCGGGCCCAGCCGGACTGGTCGCAGCGGGAACTGGACCCGGTCTTCGCCGACGTTCTGTGGTCGCGCACCGAGAAGACGGCCAGGATGCTGGGCCGCAGGTCCCCGGTGGGCTGGTGCTGCGCCGCCCGGACGGCCAGACGGCGGTCGCCCACAAGGGCACTCCCGTGGTGACGGTCACCGGTGAACCGGGTGAGCTGCTGCTGTTCGCCGCGGGGCGGCAGGACACGGCGCGGGTGGACCTGGAGGGCGACAAGGACGCGGTGGCCCGGCTGCGTACCTCGGAGCTGGGGATCTAGGCTCTTCCGCCCGGCTCGGGCCGGATCAGGGAAGCTCCGCCCGGCGCAGGGTGCGGATGGCCAGTCCGGTCACCGCCCCGCCGCGCACAGCCCGGCACTGGCGACGAACACCGGGGCCGTGCCCCAGGCGGCGACGGCGGCGCCAGTGACCGGGTAGCTGAGCGGTGCTACGGCGTGGGTGAAGAGCGTCGTGACGGAGGTGACCCGGCCGAGGTAGGCCGGGTCGGTGGCGGTCTGCACCAGGGCCAGGCACAGCGAGCCGCCCAGCCCGGCGAAGAGCCCGACGAGGAGACCCGTGGTGGCGGCGAGCGCCACTGACGGGCGAAGGCCAGGGCCCCGATCGTGACCGCCGCGACCAGCACGGTCAGGCACATCACAAGCCCGGCCCTGGGCACTCTGCCGCGTACGGTGATCAGCAGGGCCGCCGCACCCGCACCGACTCCGAACGCCGCGACGATCCACCCCATCCCGGAGGCACCCCAGCCGCGCTGGTCGGCTAGGAGGATGAGCCCGAGGTTGAGCGGGCCGACGAAGCCGAGCTCGGTGACAGCGATGACGAGAATCAGCGGGCCGAGCAGCGGGTGACGCCTGATGGGCGCAGCCCGTCGGTCAGTTCGCGCCGGGCTGCGCCCGGGACGGGCCCGGGGCCGGGTCCGGATCGGGGACCGGTCCGGCAGGGGCTGATCCGTACGGCCAGGAGCAGGGGCAGCGACAGGGCAAACAGCACCCGGCGGCGGCGAAGCCGAGCACGGGCCTCCCGCGGCCACTGCCACTCCGAGCGGGCTCCGACGACATTGGCCGTACGGACGGCGAGGCCGCGCATCCCCTGGATCCTGGTCAGTTGCCCGCGGTGCTGATCCGGGCGGCAGGGCGCCGACGGCGGGCAGGAACAGGGCGTCGACCACACCGAAGACGAGTGCGACGGCGACGAGCATCCACACGGTGGGTGAGGTGAACACGAGCGCGCCCGCCAGGCCCAGGATGACCAGGGCGCGGGCGGCATCGCTACCGATGACGACGCGGCGCGGCCCGAACCGGTCGGCGATGACGCCGCCCCCAGCATCAGCACTGCCCTGGGGATGGATCCGACGGCGAGGACGAGTCCGGTCTGGGAAGCGCTGCCGGTGCGGGCGGCGGCCCAGGCGAGCGCCATGTAGTAGACGCTGTCGCCGATCATCGAAGCGGTGTAGGCGCCGAGCCAGCGCAACACGTTGCCGTCGCGGTGGGCAGGGCGTTCGGGGGCTTCGGCGGGCAGAGTGACGGTCATGGGGCGTCCTCTCGAAGGCGCCGGGCTCAGGTCCGGAAGGGGAATCCGTACAGGTGCAGCGCGACGTTCTCGCGGCCTTCGGTCTCCCCGCTTCCTGACGGGCGCGGCCGGCGTCCTGGTATCTGTCGACGAGCTCGCCCATCTCGCGGCCGAGCGCGCCGAGCTCATCGGCGGTGAGCCAGGTCAGGTACTCCGAGCTGAAAGCGGCGCTGCGCCATTCGGGGCCCAGGACGGGTACGCGTCGAGATGGCGGCGGTAGAGCTCGACATGCTGGTCGAACGACATCCGGCCGACCGCGGCATGCGTGGCGGCTGTCTCCGGGCTTCCTGAAGTCCTCGTCGCGGAAGGTCAGTCCCCGCGAGGCGGGCTGCCACCAGCGCTCCCGGCCGTCACCACTCTCCCTTCGGCCGGCTCGATCAGACCGTGGTCGGCGAGCTTGCGCAGGTGGTAGCTGACGAGCGAGACGGCCTCGTCGACCTGCTCGGCGAGCTGGGACGCGGTGGCCTTGCGGGAGATGAAGAGCGCCCGGTACAGCTTCATCCGCAGCGGATGCGCGACGGCCTTGAGGGTGCCGAGGTCCGAGATCCGGCGGGATTCATTACTTGCCATGCCTCCCATCGTAGATAGAAAGAAAAATTGCACAACATTTATTGCGCAATAAAATTGTGCGGTCCGGTCCGGCAGGAACCCGGCGGGGATCGTGATCAGGCCCGGCCCGCAGCGGGAACACCTGGAAGTCCGGGCCCGGGAAGAGGGCGATGGGCATGCCCGGGACCCCGGGCGAAAGGACCATAGGGACGAGGATCAGCGGGAGCGTCCCGTACACGGTCCAGCGCACCCGCGCGGGCCGGCGGCGTACGAACAGCCGGCGCGGGCCAGGTCTGTGCCGGTGCACACGACCGGCCCCGCCCGTCAGCCGTCGAGCAGCCGCCGCGCCGCCAGCGCCAGTGACACCTCGACCGCGTCCGAAGGACGGGTCAGACAGCGGCCCGTGAGCTGCTCGAACCGCCGGAGCCGGTTCAGCACGGTGTTGCGGTGGCAGTACAGACGCGCACCCGCCCGCTGCGCCGAGCCGTCCGAGTCGAGCCAGGCGGTCAGCGTCTCGATGAGCACGTCCCGGTCCGCCGGGTCGAGCCGGTCCAGCGGACCCAGCACCCGCTGGGCGAGCGCGGTGCCGAGCGTCGGCGATGAGACGACGAGGGCGGCCGGCAAATTCTCGTCGAGCAGCACGGTGCCGCCGGACGCGGGGCAGGCACGCAGGGCGGTGTCCGCGAGGCGCCGGGCATCGCCGACCGAGGCGAGCCCCTCGACGACGGAGCTGATCCCGACCCGGGTGCCGGGCGGCGCTGCCAGTCCGGCGGCGATCAGGGCGAGTTCGCCCGGGGCCGCCGGGAGGGCCCGGGGCGGATCCCTGCTCCGGGTGGTCCCGGCCGGCGGCTGGGGCCGGCCGCACCTGCGTCTCCAGCGACAGGATCGCGAACTCCGTGCCGGGCCCCGGGTGCCAGAGCGCCTGCGCCCCTCGGGCAGCGTCAGCGGCGCGCCCTGCGTACCGTGCGGGGCGCGGCGGGCGGTGGCGACCGCGAGCACCGCGTACCGTCCGTGCACCGGCAGCCCCAGCGCGGCCGCCGCGTCCGGCAGGTCCGCGATCCGGGCGGTGCCGTCCAGCAGGGCCGCGGTCAGCAGCCGCTGCTGGTTCTCACGGCGCCAGGCGAGGCGGTGTTCGGCCTGCCGGTAGGCCTCGGCCACCACGCCGCAGTGTTCGTCGACGAAGTTCCAGACGTCCGCGGCCACATGGACGAGCAGCCGGATGTCCTCGGGATGGCGGCGCGCGGTCTCATCGACCAGGTCCTGCCAGACCATCGCGCCGCCCAGCCGGAAGGCGTGCAGTACGGCGTCGAGCGGCACCCCTGTTCGGCCCGGATCTCGCCGATCCAGCGGGAGGTGCGGTGCGCGGCCTCCCTGGACTCGCGGGGCTGGATCAGCGAGGCGACGTTGTGCCGCAGCGAGTGATGGACCTCCTGCCAGATCTCCGCCGAGTCCTTCTCGATGGCCGCGCGGTATCCGGGCTCCTGTTCGCGTATGGCCTGCACGAGCCGGTCCGTGAGCTCCGGCAGCGCCTCCATCAGCACACCCGCCGCCCGGTGCAGTACGGCGACGGCCTCGCGGTCGGCCAGCGAGCGGAAGCGGTGCGGCAGCGGTGCGACGGGCGGCGGTGCGTGCAGCGCCCTGATCCGTGGACGTACGACCTGTGGCATGGCGGCCTCCACCGGGAATCGGCCGGCTCCGGCGCCGGCTCCGGTGCGTCCGGCCCGGCATTGGGCGGGAGCACACCGAATGGTCCTGACGCCCGCAGAATGGCATACCGCCCGGTCGGTACCTAGGGTGTGCGGCGTTCTTATCATCACGGTCCTGCAACCTCGCCGAAACAGCCAGGCCCAGGGGCCTGACAGGGCCTATCGGCCCAGCAGCCTGGCGAGCTCGGTCCTGACCGGACCCCCAGTGCGGCGAACACGTTGCGCAGATGGTGATCGACAGTCCGCGGGCTCACCGAGAGCCGTACCGCGACCTCCCGGTTGGTCGCGCCCTCCGCCACACAGCGGGCGATCCGCTGCTGCTGCGGGGTCAGTCCGGCAAGCGGTCCCGGCCCGCCCGACTCCGGTACGTCCACCGCTTCCCCGGCCGCGCGCAGCTCGCCGCCCGCCCGGTCGGCCCAGGCGCGGGCCGAGCAGCGTTCGAAGGCGACCAGGGCGTCGCGCAGCGGCCGCGGGCCTCGCGGGGACGGCGCCGGCGCCGCAGCCACTGCCCGTGGAGCAGCTGGGTGCGGGCCCGCTCGAAGTCGCCACCGGCCCGGTCGTGGTGGGCCAGCGCCTCCTCGTACCACCCGGCGGTCTCCTCCGGCGGCGCCAGCAGGGCACGGCAGCGGGCCAGCTGGGCGGGAGCCTGCGGGTCGGTGGTGCGCGCGGTCCACAGTGCGAACTCCTCGACCGCTGCCGGCAGCCCGGCCGAGTCCTCGTCCGTACGGCCCGAGAGCACCGCCGCCTCCACGTAACAGGGCAGGGCGAGCATCCGGACGGCGAAGTGGCCGCGCCGCGGACCGGGCGGACCAGTGGTGCCAGCCGTACCGCCGCCTCACCGGGCCGGCCGAGCGCCAGGTCGGCACGGCCCAGCGCCCAGGTGGCCAGGGTCGCGGCCAGGGTGAGGCCGTGCGGCCCCGCCCCGCCAGGGCCGCGTCGCTGTGGGCGGCGCAGACCTCGGCGGGCCCCTCGACCGAGGCGGCGAGTGCCAGGACGGCGTGCAGATGGGTGGTGGTGTTGGGCTGCCTGGTACGCCGGGCGGCGTGCAGCCCTCCAGCGCGTGGGCGCGGGCCCTGGCGTGCCGTCCGGCCCTGAGCTCGGCGTAGGCGAGGTGTTCCAGGCCCGCGGCAGCAGTGCGTCGGGCCCCTGAGTGCGTACGGCGGCGAGCGCACGGGCGCCGGCCCGGCAGGCGGCGTCGACCTCGCCCAGCACCAGGGCCGAGCTCCCCGCCCGCATCATCGCGGCGGGGTCCTCGGTGCGGTCGGCGGAGTCGAGGCAGCACCGCAGCAGGGCGTGGCCCTGCTCGGTCCGCCCGCCGAGCACCGCACACATCCCGGCCCGGTACTGCTCGGTGGCCCGGTCGGGCGGGGACACCGGCACACGGTTCATGGCGTCGAGATAGGCGATGGCGTCCCCATGTCCCAGGAGGCCTCGGCCGCGCCCAACAGGGCTGCGAGGGTGCGGTGCGGATCGTGCGGGGCGAGCAGCGCCGCGGCGGTGAGGAGCACCTCGCGGGCGTCGCCGGCCGGCCCGTCGCACAGGGCCAGCATGCCGCGTACGAAGGGTGCGGCGCCCGATGCGGGTGTGCGCCGACCGGGCCAGCAGGGCTCGGGCCCGGCCGGTGTCGCCCGCGAGGCGGGCCTGGTCGGCTGCCGCGGCGAACCGGGTGGCGCGCAGCGTGTCGTCGGTGGAGATCACGGCGGCGCGGGTCAGGCTGCCGCGCGCTCGGCGTGCGGGCGCGGGCGACGGCCGCCGCCGCCAGCTGCCCGGCGAGCGGGTCGTCGGGCCGGCGGCGGCGCAGGCCCGCTGGACGAGTGCGGGCAGCGGTGGGAGCCGGCGCCCGCCAGCAGTGTGGCGAGCATTTCGTGTACGGCCCGGCGCCGGGCGGGCGGGGCCCGGTGCAGGACGGCGCGGCGCAGCAGCGGGTGGCTGAAGTGCACGCGGCTGCCCGCCCGCTGGAGCACGCCCGCGGTCCCGGCCGGTGCGAAGAGCACCCGGTCGAGGTGGGCGGGGCCAGTCCGGCCAGGGCGCCGGCCCTCAGCAGGAGGGCGGCGTCCGAGCCCGCCCCGTCCGGTTCGTGTTCCTCCGCCGCGGCGGCGAGCAGCAGCAGGGTGCGGGTGCCGGGTACGAGGCCGTCCAGGAGGGCGGCGTGCGCGTCGAGCACACCCTCACCGCCGGGCAGCGGATACGGCAGCGCGGTGCGCCCGGCCAACTGGTCGGGGTGAGGCGGCCGGTGAGTCCGGCGAGCAGCCGGGGTTGCCCGCCGCCTCCCGCAGGAGTTCGCCGCGTACGACGGGGTCGATGTCGTCGGCCCCGTCGGTGAGCCGGTCCAGGAGGGCGGTGGCCGCGTCGTCGTGGAGCGGGCCCAGGCGCAGCGCCGGCAGTCCGGCGAAGCTGATCTCGTCGGCGGCGCCGGCCACCACTGCGACCCGGCTGCCCGCCCCGAGCCTGCGGGCCGCGAAGCCGAGCGCCGCCCGGGAGTCGGGGTCCCAGGCATGCGCGTCGTCGACGCAGACCAGCAGTGGCCGGCCGGCGCCGATGCCCCGCAACAGGTCGAGCAGTTCGCCGGGGTGATGCCGCGGCCCAGTATCCGGTCGGGCGGGAAGGGCAGTGGGACCGGCGCCGAGCAGAGCAGTGCGTGCAGTCCGCTGTAGGGCAGTTGCTGTTCCGAGGGGCCGCGGCGGCGTACAGCACGGGCCCTTCGCCCCGGGTGCGGTAGGCGGTGGCGGTGTGCCTGATGAGGGCGGTGCAGCCCATTCCGGGGTCGCCGTCAGCACCAGCGCGCCGCCGTCTCCTCCGTAGCTGCTCCAACAGGGTTTCCAGGACGGCGAGTTCCCCGCTGCGGCCGTACAGCCGGAGCGGACTGTGCACGGTCGTCAATGGGGTCACACCTTCACGTTACTTCCGCGTAAACAGTGCCGGAAGGTTCGCGTCCGCACCCTCGTCCGCAGCGGCCCGGGCGGGGCCTGCGCCCAACAGGAGGCGGTGGGCGCTGTGCTGGGGCACAGTGCCGGCCCGCCGCCCCACGGCAGCCGCCCGCTGCCCCGGGCCGGTGCGCGGGCAGCACGAAGGGCCGGACCGCGGTGCGCGGCCCGGCCCCATTGGCATCCGGTCAGGAGGTGTGCGGGCAGTTGCCGCTGTACTCCGCGATGGTCAGGCTCGTCTGCGGCAGCGGGCAGAGGAACTGCTCGTAGCGGGTGTCATTGTCGATGAAGCGCTTCAGCCACGAAATGCTGTACTTGGCGATCGTGGTGTTGGAGGTGTTCGGGGTGAAGTGCGTGGCTCCCCGCAGCTCCAGGTACGCCTTGTCCAGCGAGCCGGGCAGCGAGCGGTAGAACGGCTTGGAGTGCGTGGCGACCGGGGCGATCGTGTCGCCGTCCGCACCGATGACCAGGGTCGGGGTCTTCAGCTCGGGCCAGGTCGTGTCGGTGTTCCAGCCGGTCAGCGGGATCGCCGCCTGCAGCGCGGGACGGCTCTTCGCGGCCTCCAGCGTGCCGCCACCGCCCATGGAGTGGCCCATCACGCCGAGCCTGGAGGCGTCGATGCGCGTGCGCACCGAGCTCTTCCCGGTCAGGTAGTCCAGCGCGGCCAGGAGCTGCCGGCCACGGCTGTCGGGCTGGTCCAGCGTGGTGTTGGTGTCGATGGTGAAGACGACGAAGCCCTGTGAGGCGAGCCGCTCCCCGAGCCAGGCGATGCTGGACTGGTAGGCGGTGAAGCCGGGCGAGATGACGACCGCACCGAACGTCCCGTCCGCGGTGGATGTCGGGTAGTAGATGGTGCCACCGCCGAAGCCGCTCACGCTCAGCGAGGAGACGGAGGTGTCGGAGACGGCGTACGAGCCACGGACCGCCTCGATGCTGGAGTTGCTCGGCGCCGGGCCGCGCTCGTAGGGGTTGTCGGCGGCCTGGGCACCGGGCATCAGCGCCGTGAGCAGGCCTGCTGTGGCCGCGGTGGCGGCCACCAGGCCCTGACCGCACGGGAACGGGTCCTGGACATCCGGTGGCGGCGCGGGGAGATGTCGCCGGAGGGAGGTGATGCACGAGGGGATCCTCTCGGTTGTGGCGGAGCCACACCGGGCGGGACCGGCAGCCCCTCGTCCCGGGCCTTCGGGGTGCACCGCTGGTGAACAACCGCCGTCATTGGCTGACGGCGCCACTCGCGGCGCACCCCGTGCGCACACATCGGCGAGATCACCGGTCTCAGCGACCGGCCTCCCCGCAGCAGGTGTCAGCGGACCGGGTGTCCGGCCTGCCGCAGAGCGCCCTTGACCTCGGAGATCCGCAGGTCACCGAAGTGGAAGACGGACGCGGCCAGGACCGCGTCGGCGCCGGCGTCGACGGCCGGCGCGAAATCCGCCAGCCGGCCCGCGCCTCCGGAGGCGATGACCGGCACGGTGACATGTCGGCGTACCGCCTCGATCATCTCGGTGTCGTAGCCGTCCTTCGTGCCGTCGGCGTCCATCGAGTTGAGCAGGATCTCGCCCGCGCCGAGCTCGGCGGCCCGGTGCGCCCACTCCACGGCGTCGATGCCGGTGCCCTTGCGGCCGCCGTGCGTGGTGACCTCGAAGGTGCCTTCGGGAGTACGGCGGGCGTCGACGGACAGCACGAGCACCTGCCGTCCGAAGCGTCTCGCGATCTCCCGGATCAGGTCGGGCCGCGCGATGGCCGCGGTGTTGACCCCGACCTTGTCGGCCCCGGCCCGCAGCAGCTTGTCGACGTCGTCGGGAGTACGGACGCCGCCGCCGACGGTGAGCGGGATGAAGACCTGCTCGGCGGTGCGGCGCACCACGTCGTAGGTGGTCTCCCGGTCGCCACTGGATGCGGTGATGTCGAGGAAGGTCAGTTCGTCGGCGCCCTCGGCGTCGTACAGCTTCGCCATCTCGACCGGGTCACCGGCGTCGCGCAGGTTCTGGAAGTTGACGCCCTTGACGACCCGTCCGTTGTCGACGTCCAGGCACGGGATGACGCGTACGGCGAGGGTCACTGTCCACCTGCCCGGTAGGCCTCGACCTCTACCTCGACCACCAGGCCGGGGTCGACGAGGCCGGACACGATGATCATGGAGGCGGCGGGGCGCACGTCGTCGAACAGCTCCTTGTGGGCGCGGCCGACATCGTCCACGTCCCGTGCATGGGTGATGTACATCCGGGTACGGACCACGTCCTGGCGGCCGAGGCCCGCCTGCTTCAGTGCCGCGAAGGCCACGTCGAAGGAGGCTACGGCCTGCTCGTACGGGCTGCCCGCCAGGACCTGGCCGTCGACCACCGAGGTGCAGCCGGCGACCAGGACGAGCCCGCCCGGCAGTTCCACCGCACGGGAGTAGCCGAACTTCTCCTCCCACGGGGCGCCGGAGAAGATGCGGCGTACGCAATCCGTCATGCGGAGACCGCCTTGAGTGCCTCTTCCAGGGTGAACGCCTTCGCGTACAGCGCCTTGCCGACGATCGCACCCTCGACGCCCTCCGGGACGAGCATGGAGATCGCCCGCAGGTCGGCCAGCGAGGAGACGCCGCCGGAGGCGACGACCGGCTTGTCGGTGGCCGCGCAGACGTCGCGCAGCAGCGCCAGATTGGGGCCCTGCAGTGTGCCGTCCTTGGCGATGTCGGTGACGACGTAGCGGGCGCAGCCCTCGGAGTCGAGGCGGGCCAGCGTCTCGTAGAGGTCGCCTCCGTCGCGCGTCCAGCCGCGGCCGCGCAGCGTCGTACCGCGGACGTCCAGGCCGACGGCGATCTTGTCACCGTGCTCGGCGATGATCTTGGCGACCCACTCGGGGCTCTCCAGCGCGGCGGTGCCGAGGTTGACGCGGGTGCAGCCGGTGGCGAGGGCCGCGGCGAGCGAGGCGTCGTCGCGGATACCGCCGGAGAGCTCGACCTTGATGTCCATGGAGCCGGCGACCTCCGCGATCTGCGCCCGGTTGTCACCGGTGCCGAACGCGGCGTCCAGGTCCACCAGATGCAGCCATTCGGCGCCCGCCTGCTGCCAGGCGAGCGCGGCCTGCAGGGGTCGCCGTAGGAGGTCTCGGAGCCGGACTCGCCGTGCACGAGGCGTACGGCCTGGCCGTCGCGGACATCGACGGCGGGGAGCAGTTCAAGCTTCGGCATTACAGCGTCTCGATCCAGTTGGTCAGCAGCTGGGCGCCGGCATCGCCGGACTTCTCGGGTGGAACTGCGTGGCCCACAGCGCGCCGTTCTCCACGGCCGCCACGAACCGCTCTCCGTGCGTGGCCCAGGTGACCTTGGGCGCACGGATCTTGGCGTTGGTGACTTCGAGGGACCAGTCGTGCGCCGCGTAGGAATGCACGAAGTAGTACCGGGCCCCGGGGTCGACGCCCGCGAAGAGCTGAGAGCCCTCGGCGGATTCGACGGTGTTCCAGCCCATGTGGGGTACGACAGCCGCCTTGAGCGGTCCGACGGTACCGGGCCACTCGTCGAGGCCCTCGCTCTCCACGCCGTGCTCGATGCCGCGCTCGAAGAGGATCTGCATGCCGACGCAGATGCCCATGACGGGGCGCCCGCCGGCCAGCCTGCGGCCGATGACCCATTCACCGCGGGCCTTCTTCAGCCCCTCCATACAGGCGGAGAACGCGCCGACGCCGGGGACCAGCAGCCCGTCGGCGTTCATCGCCGAATCGAAGTCGCGGGTGATCTCCACGTCCGCGCCGACGCGGGCCAGGGCGCGCTCGGCGGAACGTACGTTGCCGAAGCCGTAGTCGAAGACGACGACCTTCTTGTTGTCGCTCACAGCTCGCTCCCTCAGTCCCAGAGTCCTTGGATCCGCAGAATGCCCGCGACCAGGCACATGACGGACCCGATCCCGACCAGGACGACCAGGCCCTTGGGCAGGTCCTGCTTCCAGAACAGTAGACGCCGCCGGCCGAAAGAGGCCGACGACGATGAGGACGGTGTTGAGGCCGGTCACAGTGCGCCCTTCGTGGACGGAAGAATTCCGGCGGCGCGCGGGTCGTGCTCGCTGGCGTACCGCAGGGCGCGGGCGAGTGCCTTGAACTGGCACTCCACGATGTGGTGGGCGTTGCGGCCGTACGGGACGTGGACGTGCAGGGCGATCTGGGCCTGGGCGACGAAGGACTCCAGGATGTGCCGGGTCATCGTCGTGTCGTACTCGCCGATCATCGGCGCCATCTTCTCGGGCTCGGTGTGCACCAGGTAGGGGCGGCCGGAGAGGTCGACGGTGACCTGGGCGAGCGACTCGTCCAGCGGGACGGTGCAGTTGCCGAAGCGGTAGATGCCGACCTTGTCGCCGAGCGCCTGCCTGAAGGCGCCGCCGAGCGCGAGGGCGGTGTCCTCGATGGTGTGGTGGGAGTCGATGTGCAGGTCGCCGTCGGTCTTGACCGTGAGGTCGAAGAGCCCGTGGCGGCCGAGCTGGTCGAGCATGTGGTCGTAGAAGCCGATTCCGGTCGCGACATCGACCTTGCCGGTGCCGTCGAGGTCGATCTCGACGAGCACGGAGGTTTCCTTGGTGGTGCGTTCCACCCTGCCTACGCGGCCTACGCGGCTCATGCGTCGTGCTCCTTCTTGGCGAACTCGTTTACAAGCGTGCGTACCGCGTCGAGGAACGCGTCGTTCTCCTGCGGCGTCCCGGCGGAAACCCGCAGCCACCCCGGCACACCGTTGTCCCGGACCAGGACGCCCCGGTCCAGGATCTGCTGCCAGGCGGTGTGACTGTCGGCGAAGCGGCCGAACTGGACGAAGTTGGCGTCCGAGTCGGTGACCGAGAAGCCGTACTCCCGCAGCTTGCCGACCAGCCGGTCGCGCTCGCTCTTGAGCTGCGCGACATACCCGAGCAGCGTATCGGTGTACTCCAGGGCGGCGAGCGCGGTGGCCTGGGTGACGGAGGACAGGTGGTACGGAAGCCGCACCAGCTGGACCGCGCCGACGACGGCCGGATCGGCGGCGAGGTACCCCAGGCGCAGGCCCGCAGCGCCGAAGGCCTTGGACATGGTGCGCGAGAGCACCAGGTTCGGACGGCCGTCGATCAGCCCAAGCAGCGAGGGTGGTGGCTGAATTCGCCGTACGCCTCGTCCACGACGACCATGGACGGCCGGGCCTCCTGGGCGGCGTCGTACAGCGCCAGGACGGTCTCGGCGTCCACGGCGGTGCCGGTGGGGTTGTTGGGCGAGGTGATGAAGACCACCTCGGGGCGGTGCTCGGCGATGGCCTTCTTCGCCGCCTCCACGTCGATCGTGAAGTCCTCGTTGCGCGGGCCGGAGATCCAGCCGGTGCCGGTGCCGCGTGCGATGAGCGCGTGCATCGAGTACGAGGGTTCGAAGCCGATCGCCGTGCGCCCCGGGCCGCCGAAGGTCTGCAGCAGCTGCTGGAGCACCTCGTTGGATCCGTTGGCCGCCCAGACGTTGGCGTGTCCGACCTGGTGACCGGCGGTGCGGGTGAGGTAGCGGGCCAGTTCGGTGCGCAGCTCGACGGCATCGCGGTCGGGGTAGCGGTTGAGGGTGCGGGCCGCCTCGCGGACCCGCTCGGCGATCCGGTCGACGAGCGCCTCGGGGAGCGGGTACGGATTCTCGTTGGTGTTCAGCCGTACCGGTACGTCGAGCTGGGGCGCCCCGTAGGGGACTGTCCGCGCAGCTCGTCGCGGATGGGCAGGTCGTCCCAGGCGTTGCGGATGGTGCCTTCGTCTGTCACTGCTGCGGAACCTTCCACCCGAACCTGGCCTTGAGTGCGGCGCCGTGGGCGGAAGGTCCTCCGCCTCGGCGAGGGTCACCACATGGTGGGTGACCTCCGCGAGAGCGTCACGGGTGTAGTCGACGATGTGGATACCGCGCAGGAAGGACTGCACGGACAGGCCCGAGAGTGGCAGGCGCAGCCGCCGGTGGGCAGGACGTGGTTGGAGCCCGCGCAGTAGTCACCGAGCGAGACCGGCGACCAGGGGCCGACGAAGACCGCTCCGGCGTTGCGGACCCGGCCTGCGACGGCTGCGGCGTCCGCGGTCTGGATCTCCAGGTGCTCGGCGGCGTACGCGTCGACGACCTTGAGACCGTCCTCGATGTCGTTGACCAGGACGATCGCGGACTGGCGGCCGGCCAGCGCGGGCTCAATGCGGTCGCTCACGTGTTTGGTCGCGGCGATCTGCGGGACCAGCTCGGCCTCGGTGGCGGCGGCCAGCTCCTCGGAGTCGGTCACGAGCACCGCGGCGGCCATCGGGTCGTGCTCGGCCTGGCTGATCAGGTCGGCGGCGACGTGGACGGGGTCCGCGGTGGCATCGGCGAGGATCGCGATCTCGGTGGGGCCCGCCTCGGCGTCGATGCCGATGCGGCCCTTGAGGAGGCGCTTGGCGGCGGCGACGTAGATGTTGCCGGGGCCGGTGACCAGGTTGACGGGCGGGCAGTCCTTCGTGCCGTACGCGAACATCGCGACGGCCTGGGCGCCACCGGCCGCGTACACCTCGTCGACTCCGAGCAGTGCGCAGGCGGCCAGGATGGTGGGGTGCGGAAGCCCGCCGAAGTCCTTCTGCGGCGGGGAGGCGACGGCGATGCCCTCGACGCCCGCCTCCTGGGCCGGGACCACGTTCATGACGACGGAGGACGGGTAGACGGAACGGCCACCCGGGACGTAGAGCCCGACGCGTTCGACGGGCACCCACTTCTCGGTGACCGTGCCGCCCGGGACGACCTGGGTGGTGTGCGTGGTGCGGCGCTGCTCCCGGTGGACGAGCCGGGCGCGGCGGATCGACTCCTCCAGCGCTGCCCGCACGGCGGGGTCGAGCTGCTCCAGCGCCCGGTGATCGCGGCGGCCGGGACCCGGACCGACGCGATCCGTACGCCGTCGAATTTCTCGCCCCACTCGATGACCGCCGCTGAGCCACGATGGCGTACGTCCTCGCAGATGGGCCGCACTGTCTCCAGGGCGGCCTCCACGTCGAACTCGGCACGGGGCAGCAGGTCGCGCAGGGCTCCGCCCCGGGAGGACGTTGCCGCGCAGATCGATTCGAGTGATCACAGCTCAATTCTCTCAGACGGATTCCGGCGCCCGGTCGTCCGTATCACTGGCTGATATATACCCCGGCTGTCACTGCTGACAATTAGCGTTCACTTCGTCACACAGAGGGAAGAACGGTTGTACGAAGTGGAATCGGAGGTGGCCAGTGACCGAGCCGCACGACGGTGACATCCCGGATGGTCTCAGCGCCGCGGAGCTGGGTATGTGGCAGTCCTTCCGGAACGGCACCACCTACGATCTGCGCAGCCATGACGCTGTGCGCGACGATCCGTTCGCACCGCACATCTGGGGGCCGGAGCGGAGTGTCGGTGCCAGGACGGTGGCCCGGCTGCTGCTGAGCGGGCCGGCCGCCAGGCCCGGCCGGGTGGCGGCGCTGAAGCTACGGGGCGTCCGGATCACCGGGAAACTGGATCTGGCGGGCGGCCGGGTCGCTCCGTACGTGGAGCTGACGGGCTGCCGCTTCGAGCAGGAGGTGGTGCTGCCCGAGTGCCATTTCACGACGCTGCGGCTGGCGGCCTGCGCGATTCCGCGCCTGGAGGCCGCCCGGCTGCCACCGAGGGCGATCTGCACCTGCCGAGATGCCGGGTCGAGCGCGGCATCCGGCTCACCGACGCCCAGATCGGTACGGACCTGCTGATCAGCCAGATCTTCATCGGCCCCGACCGGCAGGGCCGCGCCCTCATCGGCGACGGGCTCTCGGTCGCCCAGGACCTGCAGGCCGAGATGGTCGAGACACATGGCGAGCTGAGCCTGCGCGGGGCGAAGGTCGGCGGTTCGCTGAGCCTGCGCGGCAGCAGGCTGCGCGGGATGAACGGGCGGCGCGCCCTGAACGCCCGCAGCTGAGCGTGGAGCGCACGCTGTACATGACCGAGGCCTGGGTCGCTGTCGACACCGGGAACCAGGGCACCACTCCCCGTACGGCCTCGTCCGCGGCGTCACACCGGCGCGCGGCACCCGGCCCAGATCTTCGAGTGCCGGGGCGGGTGCGGCTGGACGACGGGCGGTTCGGGGACGCGGTGGACCTGCACAAGGCGCGGTTCGTGCTGGCCAGGCACGAGGAGCTGTCGCTGCGCCGGATCGTCGCGCCCGAGCTGCGGTTCAACGCGGAGCGCCCGGAGGAGGGCCGGGTCGTGCTGAACGGCGCACGGGTCGTCACCCTGATCGACGTGTCGTCCAGCTGGCCGGGTCCCGGCGGCCTGGCGATGGGCGGTTTCGTCTACGAGAACCTCGTCCCGTACGGGCACTTCCCGCTCTCCCGGCGCCTGGAGTGGGTGGTGGCAGCCACCCGGAGTACGTGCCGGAGCCGTACGAGCGGCTGGCGGCCGTCCTGCGCAACTGCGGGGAGGACTCGGACGCCCGCGAGGTGCTGCTGGCCAAGCAGCGGCGGCGTCGGGAGACGCTGCCGCTCGCCGCCAAGCTCTGGGGCTTCCTGCAGGACTGGACGGTGGCGTACGGCTACCGGCCGGGCCGGGCGGCGGTGTGGATGGCGGTGCTGTGGGCGGCCGGCGCGGTGGCCTTCTCCCGCTACGACCCGGCGGCGATCAAGACGGATGAGCATCCGCAGTGGAACGCGCCGCTGTACGCGCTGGATCTGCTGGTGCCGGTGATCAATCTCGGACAGGACGGCTACTGGCGGCTGGAAGGCGGCTGGCAGTGGCTCGCGGCGGCCCTGGTCATACTGGGATGGATATTGGCCACGACAGTCGCTGCGGGCGCCTCACGGATGCTGCGCCGCGGGTGACCCGGATCCTCCTCGGATACGGGCCGGATCGCACCGGGCACAGTGATCGAAAGGCCTGTCGAGATGCGGGAGAAGAAGCGAACCGAAGGAGCTGCGCAGCTTGGATCAAGCCAATGGACACCGTTTCCTTTACCCTTTCTTGAAGCTTTCCGGGGCAACCCATGCACTCGCCACAGAAGCTTCACAGCACCCTCTGGCGCGACTCCGACCAGCGCTTTTCAATGGTCTGCACCATGCCTTTCCTACGCGCACTGCTCAGTACCGCGCGCAGGCTCCGGCACAGCCAGCGACTGACGGCCGGACTGCCCGCGGACGACGCGGTGCTGCTCGACGCTCCCGACGAGCAGCTCTCCCCGCGCTGGTGGCCGCTGCCCTGGGTGAGTTCGAGCCCGCCGCCAAGCTCCTGGCCACCACCAGGGACGCCGCCGAGTGGGAGAACCGCGACCGCGCTCTCACCCGTCTCGTCACGTTCTCCCGCAGCCGCGACGGCTGGCTGACCGACTGGCTCGCCGCATCCCGCGCGACCCGGACGCCCTGCTCGTCAAGGCCGAGCTCGCCGTCCGCCGGGCCTGGGAGTCTCCCGCACGGGCCGAACAACTGCTGGAGGTGGGCCCGCTCATCACCGCAGCGGCCGAGGCCGACCCGCGTGATCCGGTGCCGTGGCGGCTGGCGCTCGACCATGCGCGCGGCACCCACGCATCGCACACCGCGTTCGAAACCCTGTGGGAGCAGGCCGTGCGGCGTTGCCCACACCACTACGGCTGCCATGTCGCGGCGCTCAAGTACCTCTCCGCCGCCTGGTACGGCTCACACCGGGAGTGCTTCGACTTCGCCGAGCGTGCGGCCGAGGACTCCCTGCCGGACTCGCTGGTGCAGGCGCTGCCGGTACGGGCGGCCTTCGATCTGATCCGGGACACGGGTGGGCCGGGAGAGCCACGTCCGTACAGGAGGAACGGATCGAAGCCGCCGCCGACACGGCTATCGCGCTCTCCGCCGAGTACCCGCCGCAGACTCCTGGCCGGCCGAGGTGCGCAATCTCCTCGCCTACGTGCTGCTCGCGCGGGGCCGCTGGGACGAGGCGCTGGAGCAGTTCCGGCTGATCGGCCCGTACGCGACGTCGTTCCCGTGGTCCTCGGTCTCAGGTGACGCACTCGGCCATTTCCTCGACGCAAGGGACCGCGCACGGATCCGGGTCGCCTCCGCGACCCCTGCGATCCGGGGCGCGAGGGAGCGAAGCAGGCCGTACGGAACCTGGCCGACCACGGCGGGCTCCGAGGCCATTAGGCTTGACCGTTGTGACCACCGCTCGTCTGCCCCTCTTCCCGCTGAACGCGGTGCTGTTTCCCGGCCTCGTGCTGCCTCTCAACGTCTTCGAGGAGCGTTATCGCGCCATGATGCGTGAGCTGCTGGAGACCGACGAGGACGCGCGCCGCTTCGTCGTGGTCGCGATCCGCGACGGCCGCGAGATCGCCCCGACGGCCGCCGGGATGCCGGACACCGTCGCCGCAGCCGACCCGTCGAACGCGCCCCGGCCGACGGCTTCGGCCCCGATCCGATCCAGACCTTCCACCGGGTCGGCTGCGTCGCGGACGCCGCGAAGATCCGTGAGCGCGCCGACGGCAGCTTCGAAGTCCTCGCGACCGGCACCACTCGGGTGAAGCTGCTCTCGGTCGACTCGAACGGTCCGTATCTGACGGCCGAGGTCGAAGAGCTGGACGAGGAGCCCGGCGGCGAAGGGGACGACGAGGCCCCGGACGAGGCCGGCGCACTCTCCGAAGGCGTCCTGCGGGCCTTCCGCAGCTACCAGAAACGTCTCGCCGGGGCCAGCGAACGCTCTCTGACGACCGGTGCGGACCTGCCGGACGACCCGTCCGTGGTCTCTTATCTGGTGGCCGCGGCGGCCGTACTGGACATCCCGACGAAGCAGCGGCTGCTCCAGGCCCCGGACACCGCGACCCGGTTGCGCGAGGAGCTGGCACTCCTGCGCAAGGAGACCGCGGTCATCCGGCACCTGCCGTCGCTGCCCGCGGTGGAGCTCACCCGTGCCCCAACTACCCCAACTGACCCGAGGCCCTGCCGGTGGCGAAGAAGGCGAAGAAGCAGCAGCCCGGCGGCACCCCGGCCACGGTCGCACTGACTGCGGCGGGCGTCTCGTTCACCGTTCACACCTACGCGCACGACCCGCTGTCCCCGTCCTACGGCGAGGAGGCGGCCGAGGCGCTCGGAGTCTCCCCGACCGGGTGTTCAAGACCCTGGTGGCGGACGTCGACGGCGAACTGACCGTAGCGGTCGTACCGGTCGCCGGCTCACTCGACCTGAAGGCGCTGGCATCGGCGGTGGGCGGAAAACGCGCGGCCATGGCGGACCCGGCGGCAGCCGAACGTACGACGGGCTACGTGCGGGGCGGCATCTCGCCACTGGGCCAGCGCAAGCGCCTGCGCACGGTGCTCGACGCATCGGCCGAGGCGCACGCCACGATCTGCGTCTCGGCAGGCCGCAGGGGCCTGGAAGTGGAACTGTCCGCGACGGACCTGGCAACGCTGACGGCGGCGGTACTGGCCCCGATCGCCCGGCCATGACCCGGGAAGGGGCGGGCAGGGATCAGCCGCCGCAGGCGCCCACCCGCACCGGCTAAGGCCGCTCCGGCCCCTCCGCCGCCCGGGAGGCCGCGAACGGCCCGTCCCACTCCGGCCCGTCCCACTCCGGCTCGGGATCCCGCGGCCCGAACAGCCCCGTGAGTACCAGATGGACCACCATCGCCGCGATCGGCCAAGCCAGCACCCCGCAAACGTCGCATGCAGCTCGAGCGGCGCGTCGAACGTCACGCCCTTGCCGGCTTCCTTGGCCCGCGCCACCACATCCGAGCCGGGACCGAGCCAGACACCGACCCCCAGGCCAGCAGCGAGCCGAGCAGTCCGCCCAGAGCCAGCCCCACCACCAGCCCGACGCCTCCGCACCGGCGGAAGAGGAACACCGCGGCGGCGGCCGCCGCACCGAACACGAGACCCAGCAGCACGAACGTGCCGTCCGCCCTATGGCTTCCTCGCCCTCGCTGTCCTTCAGGAACACCGCGGTGTCATCGGAGATCAACGGCACCCTCGGCGCCAGCCACAGCCACAGCAGCCCGAGCACAATGCCGGCCAGTGTCAGCAGCCCGGTGACCACGGCACCCTGGCGCAGCTCCGCCGACAGGTCCGAGCCGTACAAGGACTCCTCGGCAGGGGCACGGCATGGGACCCGCCGACGGCGTCTGCCATGGGTCGTCGGACGGCTGGTGAGGCGGCGTCAAGGGTGCGTTCACCGTGCCATCGTGCCAGGCCGCCCGTGCCGCGCCGCACCGGACCGCCACCCGAAAGCGGCAGCACCCACTGCGAGAGCCGCTAGCGGACCGCGGCCCGCCGGTACGCCCACGTCGCCACAGCCAGCGAGAGAACCCCGACCACGGCACACACCGCGAGGTCCAGAGCGATCACCGCCCAGTCGGGATGGGCGTCGAAGGACCTGGCCAGTGCCTCGACGCCGTACGTCGAAGGAAGCAGATCGCGCGTCCACCCGACCGGACCGGGCAGCCGGTCGGCCGGCAGTACGCCCAGCAGCAGCGCCGCGGACATCCCCAGCTGCCCGAGCAGCGTCGCGATCTCCTGCCGCGGCGCCAGCAGCCCGAGTGCGGCGCCGAGCCGGACAGGGCCGCCCGGAAAGCGGAATCACGGCCACCAGCACCCACAGATGGGTCATGGGCAGCCCGAAGAGCACGCTCCCTGTCACAGCCGTGACGATCGTGCCGGGCACCGTGAACGAGGCGTACGCCCCGCAGCCCCAGCACCACAGCGGCGGGCGGCACCGGCAGCGTGGCGTAGTGATCGAGACCGCCGTCGGCCCGCAGCCTGCCGAAGTACTGGGCCAGCAGGTTCAGTGCTACGAAGGCCACGACCAGGACGCTGGATCCGGCGACCACGGCCCGCGACTCGGAGCCGCCGTCCACGACTCCCCGCATCAGCACCATGATCCCGATGGACTGGAAGGTCGCCACGAAGAGCAGCGGGATCCGGGCGACCCTGGCCCGGGAGAGCTGGGCCCGGTACACAGCGGCCAGCGAAGGCAGCAGTCTGGCCCGCGGCGCGGGGCGCCGGGGCCGTGCGGGCGGGTGGACGGTCCTGCCGTCCTCACCCGTCCGGCGACCGCCCCGGTCGGAACGATGCTCGTCACCTGGCGTTGCTCCCCACAGACACAGTCGGCCGTTGCGTGTTCACGCCTTCACCAGCCCCTTTGCCGCATTGGCCGCGTCCCCACCGAGCGCCAGGTAGACGTCCTCCAGGCTGGGCGTGGCGAGGGTGAAGTCGTCCAGCGCGGCGAAGGCGGCCCCGCCGGTCACCGCCGCGACCGCCGCCCGCGCTTCGTCCGGCCCCAGCCGCAGCACCCAGCGGCGCCCGGACTCCTGGGCCGACGCCCGCAGCGCGGCCACCTCCGGTATGTCCATCGGAGCCCGCTCACGCCATACGAGCTCGACCCTGACCTCGCCGGCGACGCGCTCCTTCAGCCCGGCGGGGTGTCACAGGCGATGACCTTGCCGCGCTCCATGACGGCGACCCGGTCCAGGACGGTCTCGGCCTCGATGACGTTGTGGGTGACGAGCAGCACCGTGACGCCGTGCTCGGCCCGGCGCCGGTCGACTGCGGACCAGACCGCACGCCGGGCGACCGGGTCCATTCCGGTCGTCGGCTCGTCCAGGATCAGTACGGGGCGCGCTCCGACCAGCGTGGCGGCGAAGCAGGCGAGGCGGCGCTGTCCGCCGGAGAGCTTCTTCAGCGGGCGCGCGGCGAGTTCGGTGAGCCCGAGCTCCCCGAGTACGGCGTCCCGCTCGGCACGGGCTTCCCGCAGCGGCAGGCCCCGCAGCCGGCCCGTCGTCTCGGCGGCGAGGGACACGGTCAGCTCGTCGAGCGCGGTGGACTCCTGCCCGAGGTAGCCGATGAGCCGGGAGGCCCGCTCGGGGTGTCGTACGAGGTCGTGGCCCAGCACTTCGACGCCGCCGGAGTCGGGTCGCATCAGTCCGGTGAGCTGGCGCACGAGGGTGGACTTGCCCGCCCCGTTGGGACCGAGCAGCCCGAAGATCTCACCGCGCCGGACATCGAGGCTGATCCCGTCGGTGGCGCGCACCTCGGGGTCGCGGCCCTGCCGCGTCGGCCGCGGACCGCGGGTAGGTCTTGACCAGGTCATGCACCGCGCACACGGCCCCGGTCCCGCTCTGCGCCTGTGCTGTGCCCGTGCTCACGAGGTATGAGGGTACGGGGTCTGATGCCCCGTATTGCGCTCGGGCCCTGTCTACTCCCCAGCGGGGATGTGCTCGGCCGCGGCTCGTACGTCGATCTCGCGCCAGAACCCGCCCGGATCGCGTAGCGGTCGTGCTCATCGATCTGGTCGTCCTTGTGGGCCAGGAGCCCGAACCGCGCCGCGTACCGCAGCAGCTCGCCGTCGATCCGGTGCGGGATGCGCGGGTACATGGTGGACAGCTTCTGCAGGTGGACGGTCTCCGGCAGCCGCTCCATCCAGCGCCGGGCGAAGACCTGTCCCACCTCGAAGGGGTCGCCGCCGACGGTGGTGATGTCCTCCTCCGGTCCGCCCAGCGCTGTTCGGCGCTGGTGACCTGGGCCAGTGTCGGCAGGGACGCGGTATCCGCGGGCTCGCCGAGCGGCCCGCCGCGCTCCACCCAGCCCTTGTCCGACGACCAGCGCAGGGTCGCGTTGGCGGGAGGCTGCGCGGGTGCCGCTCAGCCTGGGCACCGACCGGAGCGCGCAGGCTCGCCAGGTCCTTCGGGTGGGCACACCCTGTGGCCGGGGAAGCGGGCGCATGGGGCCGGTGTCGCCGACCGGGGCGGCGGTGCCGTTACGGGTGGCTGCCGCCTGGGCCTCGGAGGCACGCTCCGCCGATGCGGCCAGAGCGGCCTCGGGCAGCGGTGCGGAGAGGATCGCGGCGATCTCGGGCGCGGGACGGGCGCCGGAGCGCAGCTGCCGGCGGCGTCCCTGGCCCGTACGGCCTTGGTGATCCAGGCCCGGTCCAGCACCCGCCGTTCGTCCGCTTCGGCGACGAGGTCCTCGGACTGGTTGTAGTCGCCGTCAGCTGCCTGGACGGCCCACAGGTGGACGGCCACGCCGTGTTCCTTGGCCGACATCAGCCCGGGAGCAGATCGCCGTCGCCGGTCACCAGCACGACGTCGGAGCAGGCACGGTTCCTGGCCAGCTCGGTGAGCTCGGCGTGCATGGCCGCGTCGACACCCTTCTGCGCCCACCGGCCGTCACTGCGAGTGAGCGCGCCGAGCCGCACGGTTACCCGCGGCATCACCCGCAGCCTGCGGTGCTCGGGCTGCGGTACGCGATCGGGGGCGCCGTCGAACCAGTAGATACGGAGCAGGGGCTGTTCCGTGTCGGCCTCGGCACGCTCGCGCAGGCCCTGGATCAGGGCGGCGTGGTCGACGGTGATGCGGGAACGGGCGGGCTCTCCGGCCAGCAGGCTCGCGGCTGCGCCCAGCAAGTAGCCGGCGTCCACCAGGACGACGCAACGGTCCACGCGTTCCACCCTCTTCCAGGAATTCGGGAACGGGTTTACTCAGGGTTTTCTTCGAGTCTGCCCGACCGCGCAGGGGTTAAGGTCCGGAACTCGATCATCGGCGTGGCGGATCCGGAAAACGGCGCATGATACCCCATCGCTACGCACGGTAATGATCCAACATGCGACATATGTCCCACTATGTGAATCTGGCAACGGTCCTGGCCCCGAGATTCCGCACAGGAGGCATCACCATGGCCAAGAACAAGAACCGCAAGCAGGGCAGCCAGCACGACCGCGCATCCTCCTCGGAGCGCGGATCGGAAGAGGCCAAGTCGACTGCTTTCGAGTCGCAGACACAGCCTCAGTCGCAGGCCCAGGGCAGCCCCGCCGATGTTGCACGTAAGCACCAGCGACGCTTCGGCCACAACTGAGCCCGGACCGGCACTCACCGGTCCTGCAGACCGAAGGGCGCCCGCACACGCGGGCGCCCTTCGCCGGTCCGGGCGTCGCCGTCAGCCGGCCAGGCAGGACGGGCCGAGCAGCACCTTCAGATCGCCGAACAGCGCCGGGTCGGGCTTGACCCGGTGCCGGTCCAGCCGGAGCACAGTGGTCTTGCGGGGCCCTGGAGCCGGATCCGGACCTCGGTGTCGCCCCGGTGGCTGCTGAGGACCTCGCCGAGCCGGCTGACCATGGGCGGGGTGATCTTGACCGTGGGGATGGTCAGCACGACGGGAGCGTTGGTCCCGGCCGATGAGATATCGGGGACCTGCATCTCCATGGCGACCAGGCGGGGAATGTCCTCCCGCTTGTCGAGCCGTCCCTTGACGAAGACGACGGTGTCCTCGACGAGCTGGGTGGAGACGAGCTGGTAGGTCGCGGGGAAGAACATGCACTCGATGGAGCCGGCCAGGTCCTCGACGGTGGCGATGGCCCAGGCGTTGCCCTGCTTGGTCATCTTGCGCTGGAGGCCGGAGATGATCCCGCCGACTGTGACGATCGCACCGTCGCCGTGCTCACCGCCGGTCAGCTGGGAGATCGAGGCATCCGACTTGGCGGACAGCACATGCTCCAGCCCGAAGAGCGGGTGGTCGGAGACGTACAGGCCGAGCATCTCGCGCTCCTGGGCGAGCAGATAGGACTTCTCCCACTCGATGTCGGAGAACTCCACATCGAGCCCGAAGCCCGGCTCGTCACTGTCCTCCTCACCGCCGCCGAAGAGGTCGAACTGCCCCTCGGCCTCCTTGCGCTTGACCTGCACCACGTTGTCGATCATCGGCTCGTGGTGCGCGACGAGGCCCTTGCGGGTGTGGCCCATCTCGTCGAAGGCACCGGCCTTGATGAGCGATTCGACGGTGCGCTTGTTGCAGACGACCGCCTCGACCTTGTCCAGGAAGTCGGGGAACGTGGAGTACTTCCCTTCCTTGCGGGACCGGATGATCGAGTCGACGACGTTCTGACCGACGTTACGGATGGCGGTCAGGCCGAAGAGGATCACGTCGTCGCCCTGGGCCGCGAAGTTCGACTCGGACTCGTTGACATTGGGCGGGAGCACCTTGATGCCCATGCGGCGGCACTCGTTGAGATACACCGCCGACTTGTCCTTGTCGTCCTGACCGAGGTCAGCAGGGCCGCCATGTATTCGGCGGGGTAGTTCGCCTTGAGGTACGCGGTCCAGTAGGTGACCAGGCCGTACGCGGAGGAGTGCGCCTTGTTGAAGGCGTATCCGGCGAACGGCACCAGGACGTCCCACAGGGCCTTGATCGCCGCGTCGGAGAAGCCGTTCTTCTTGGCACCGGCCTCGAAGAGGACGAAGTTCTTCGCCAGCTCGTCGGCCTTCTTCTTGCCCATCACGCGGCGCAGGATGTCGGCCTCGCCGAGCGAGTAGCCGGCGACGATCTGGGCGGCCTTCTGCACCTGCTCCTGATAGACGATCAGGCCGTAGGTGAGCCCGAGGACCTCCTTGAGGGGCTCCTCCAGCTCCGGGTGGATCGGGGTGATCTCCTGCCGGGCGTTCTTGCGCTCGGCGTAGTTCGTGTGCGAGTTCATGCCCATCGGGCCCGGCCGGTACAGGGCCGAGACGGCGGAAATGTCCTCGAAGTTGTCGGGCTGCATCTGGCGCAGCAGCGAACGCATCGGCCCGCCGTCGAACTGGAACACCCCGAGCGTGTCACCGCGGCACAGCAGCTCGTACGTCTTGGGGTTGTCCAGCGGGAGCGCGAGCATCTCCAGCTCGACGCCCTTGTTGGCCTTCACCATCTTGATGGCGTCGTCCATGATCGTCAGGTTGCGCAGACCCAGGAAGTCCATCTTCAGCAGGCCGAGCGACTCGCACTGCGGGTAGTCCCACTGCGTGATCGTCACACCGTCGGTGTGCCGCACCCAGATCGGGGCGTGGTCGACGATCGGCTCGCTGGACATGATCACGCCGGCCGCGTGCACACCCATCTGCCGCACCAGGCCCTCGACGCCCTTCGCGGTGTCGATGACCTTCCTGACATCCGGCTCGCTCTCGTACATCCCCGGATCTCGCCCGCCTCGCTGTAGCGCGGGTGGGTCGGATCGGTGATGCCGTTGAGGTCGATGCCCTTGCCCAGGACGTCGGCGGGCATCGCCTTGGTGAGGCGGTCCCCATCGCGTACGGATAGCCCAGCACCCGGGCGGAGTCCTTGATCGCGTTCTTGGCCTTGATCTTGCCGTAGGTGCCGATCATGGCGACCTTGTCGGCGCCGTACTTCTCCGTCACGTACCGGATCACCTCGACGCGCCTGCGCTCGTCGAAGTCGATGTCGACGTCGGGCATCGAGACGCGCTCGGGGTTGAGGAACCGCTCGAAGATCAGCCCGTGCGTGATCGGGTCGAGGTCGGTGATGCCCATGGCGTACGCGACGATCGAACCGGCCGCGGAGCCTCGGCCCGGTCCCACCGCGATGCCGTTGTTCTTCGCCCACATGATGAAGTCGGCGACGACCAGGAAGTACCCGGGAACCCCATCTGGATGATGATGTCCATCTCGTACTCGGCCTGCTTCTGCCGGTCCTCGGGGACACCCCGGGTAGCGGCGGCCCATGCCGACCCGGACCTCCTCCTGGAACCAGGTGATCTCGGTGAAGCCCTCCGGGATGTCGAACTTCGGCATCAGGTCGCGCTTTTCGAACATGCCCTCGGTGTCGACCTGCTGCGCGACCAGGAGGGTGTTGGCACAGCCCTGCTGCCAGGCGTCCGAGGAGTCGATCGCGTACATCTCGTCGGCCGTCTTGAGGTAGTAGCCGGTGCCGTTGAAGCGGAAGCGGTCCGGGTCGGAGAGGTTCTTGCCGGTCTGGATGCACAGCAGGGCGTCGTGCGCCGTCGCCTCGGCGGCGTAGGTGTAGTGCGAGTCGTTCGTCACGAGGGGCGGGATGTTCAGCTTCTTGCCGACCTCCAGGAGCCCGTCACGGACCCGGCGCTCGATCTCGATGCCGTGATCCATCAGCTCCAGGAAATACCGGTCCGCGCCGAAGATGTCCTTGTAGTCGGAGGCCGCCTGGACCGCCTCGTCGAACTGCCCGAGCCGCAGCCGGGTCTGCACCTCCCGGAGGGCACCCGGTGGACGCGATCAGACCCTCGGACCACTTGGCAATGGTCTCCTTGTCCATCCGCGGCCACTTCTGCAGCCAGCCCTCGGCGTACGCGTCCGAGGACAGCTTGAAGAGGTTGTGCAGCCCCTTCGCGCTCGACGCCCAGATCGTCTTGTGCGTGTAACCACCGGAACCGGAGACGTCGTCCCGCTTCTGGTGCGGCTGCCCCACTGGACCTTGCGCTTGTGCTTGCGCGACTCCGGAGCGACGTACGCCTCGATCCCGATGATCGGCGTCACACCCGCCTTCTGCGCCGAGTGGAAGAAGTCGTACGCCCCGTGCAGGTTGCCGTGGTCAGTCATCGCGATATGGGACATGCCCATCTCGTTGCACGCCTCGAACATGTCCTTGAGCCGCGCGGCACCGTCCAGCAGCGAGTACTGGGTGTGGACGTGAAGGTGCGTGAAGGGCGGCTTGGTCACGGCGTCGGGCCTCCGGGGAACTGGCGATGACGGACTTGGGGACAGCGTGGAAGTCTACGTCTTGGCGCTGACAACCGACGGGCACTCCGGGGCACGGTCGCGCGTTGTAGGGACTGAGAGGCCCGTCCCATTTGTCATGAGCGCCATGTACCAGGAGGCACCCAGCGATGTCGGAAACGCAGACCGGCGCAGCGCAGCGCGGGGAGCAGATTCTCGCTGTTTTCGACACCGCTTTCGGGGAGCTGCTGGCCGCCGATCCGGCAGCCTTCAGAGTGAAGTTCCGGAAGATGGCCGGCTCGGCCTTCGCCTTCTACCGGGGTGCGGCCGGGCTCTTCTACGCGGATCTGGAGCGGGAGCAGCACGGCGGTCCCTATCTGGACGAGCGCACCGGCCGGGTCTGGATCCACGGCGATCTGCACGCGGAGAACTTCGGCACGTACATGGACTCCAACGGCCGGCTGGTCTTCAACGTCAATGACTTCGACGAGGCGTATGTGGGCCCCTTCACCTGGGACCTCAAGCGTTTCGCCGCCTCCATCGCCCTGATCGGCTACGCGAAGGCGCTGGGCGACGACCAGATCACCGAGCTCGTCGGCATCTACGCCGCGGCCTACCGGGAGCGGATCCACGCGCTGGCGACCGGCGCGAAGAACGACGAGGTGCCGCCGTTCACACTGGACACCGCCGACGGTCCGCTGCTGGACGCGCTGCGTGACGCGCGGTCGCTGACCCGGTTCGCTCTGCTGGACTCGATGACGGAGATCCGGGACTTCGAGCGTAGGTTCGCCGCCGGCGGCGGTGCGGTCGATCTGGACGCCGCGACGCGGTACAAGGTCCTTGCCGCGTTCGACGGCTATCTGGAGACGCTGCCGGAGTCGAGCCTGACCCGGCCCGACTCCTATCGAGTGAAGGACGTCGTCGGGCGCCGCGGCATCGGCATCGGCTCGGCCGGGCTGCCCTCGTACAACATCCTTCTGGAGGGCAACAGCGACGCCCTGGAGAACGATGTGGTGATCTATCTCAAGCAGGCGCAGACCCCGGCGGTCTCCCGCCACATCACTGACGCGGCCGTGCGGGACTACTTCCAGCACGAGGGCCACCGCACCGTCATCTCGCAGCGCGCCCTGCAGGCGCACGCCGACCCGTGGCTCGGCTGGACCGAGCTGGACGGGGCGGGTCAGCTGGTCGCCGAGGTCTCTCCGTACGCGGTCGATCTGGACTGGTCCGACCTGGACGAGCCGGAGGAGATCGCGGCCGTCGTCGCCGATCTGGGCCGTGCGACGGCGACCATGCACTCGGCGGCCGACGACGAGAGCGGGCACTCACTGGTGCCGTTCTCCACGGAGCGTGCGATCGACGCGGCGATCGCGGCGGACGAGGAGAGCTTCGCCGGTCTCCTGGTGGACTTCGCGCACAGCTACGGAGCCCGCGCCCGCGCCGATCATCAGATCTTCGTGGATCTGTTCCGCAACGGTCGTATTCCGGGGCTGTAGGACGTGCCGACCGGCACTTTAGAAGTCGCTTACAGGTACACATGGCACACTCTGCGGCGATGGACGTATCAGGGACACAGATCAGAGCGGTGCGCGCGGCGCTTTCACAGCGCTGGTCGTGACGCTCTCCTCTGCGTCCCACGTCCTGCTCTCCCGGTCCCGCTGCCGCTGACCGCGGTCGCGCTGCTGGCCGCTGCCGTCTTCGCCGTGGCGTTCGCCCTGGCGGGCCGGGAGCGCGGCTTCGGAGCGATCGCCGGGCTGCTGGTGCCGCTCGAGCTGGCCGCCGACACGGTGTTCACCACCGGACAGCACCTCTGTTACGGGCGGCGGGCGGGCCCATCACGGGTGCGCTGCGCTCCGTGGGCGTCGATGTCCTGTGCGGCGGCGAAGTCGGTGCGGGCTCCGCACAGCTCGCCGGAGCCGGCGCGGTCGCCACACCGCTGGCCGGGGTGACGGGCACGGGCGACCACGCGGCCGCCGTGCTCGCCTCCCCGCGCCGGCCGTGCCGTGGCTGCTGCTCGCCGCTCATGTGACGGTGGGCCTGCTGGCCGCGGCCTGGCTGCGGCGCGGCGAGTCCGCGCTCGCGGGCTGCTGCGTGCGGCCGCCGCCGTGGCGTTCCGCCCGCTGCTGACCGCTGCCGCCGTGGTGGGCGGGACCCACCGCCGGGCTCAGCATGACGCGGGGCCGGGCGCCCGAGCACACACCGCTGTTCCGGGCCGGTCTCCTCGTGCACTCCGTGGGTCGTAGGGGCCACCGGGCTCGGCCTGCACCACTGCCTGAGCACCGGAACGTCCCCGACTCCCCACGTACACACGGAGAACCATCATGAGCAAGCGCAACACTCAGACCAACAAGGCAGCAGCACGCGAGCGGCTGCGCGAGGAGCGCGAGCGCCAGGCCAAGAAGGACAAGGTCAAGCGCCAGGTGATCGTCGCCGGTTCCGTCGTCGGTGTCCTGGCGATCATCGGCGGCATCGGCTACGGCGTGATCCAGGCCAACAAGCCCTCCCACTGGGAGTCCGCCGCCGACGCCAAGACGTCCGAGATCGTCGCCCCGCCAACACCACGGGCAAGAACGGCACCACCGTCGTCATCGGCAAGGACTCCGCCAAGAAGACGCTGAAGCTCTACGAGGACTCGCGCTGCCCCGTCTGCGCCACCTTCGAGCAGACCGTCGGACCGACCGTCCACAAGGACGTCGAGGCGGGCAAGTACAAGCTCCAGTACGTCGGCGCCACCTTCCTCGACGGAGACAGCCTCGGCGAGGAAAGATCGGCTCCAACGGTGAGGGGTCGAAGAACGCCCTCAGCGCACTGGGCGCCGCTCTCGACGTCGGCAAGGACGCGTTCGTCGACTACAAGGCAGCGCTCTACTCCGCCAAGTGGCATCCGCAGGAGACCGACGACAAGCTCTCCAAGGACTCCTACCTGATCGAGATCGCGGACTCGGTGGACTCGCTCAAGGGCAACGACGCCTTCAAGAAGGACGTCGAGGAGGGCACCTTCGACAACTGGGCCCTGCAGATGTCGAAGGTCTTCGACACCAACAAGGACGATGTCGCGGGCACCCCGTCCCTCGTCATGGACGGCAAGAAGGTCACCGCCGAGGGCAGCGACAACGCGCCCATGACCGTGCAGGAGTACACGGCTGCGATCACCAAGGCGCTCGCCGCCAAGTGACGCCCGGGCGCGGTGAGTGCGGCGGGTGAACGCCCAGGGTTCACCCGCCCTGCGCCCCTACAGCGTGGCGAGGAAGCCGAGCGCGACCTTCCATGTCAGCTCGGCGGAGGCCTCGTCGTAGTCGTGCAGGTCCGGATCGGTGTACAGATGCCCGGCTCCGGGATAACGGTAGACCTCGACGTCCGCGCCGGTGCGCTGCATCTGGAGGTACCAGCTGTTCAGCCAGTCGTGCGACTCGAACGGGTCGGGGTCGGCGACATGCAGCTGTACGGGCAGCTCGTCCACCGATGCGTTCGCCGCGATGTCCGAGGTGCCGTGGAGCAGCAGCAGGCCGCGGGCCTTCGCATCCCCGAGCGCGAGGGTCTGCGCCGTGGCCGCCCCAGTGAGAAGCCCGCGTAGACCAGACCCTGGTCGGAGTACGGGCGGCGGCCAGCACTGCTCGCCTCAGCAGCTCGTCCTTGCCCACCTGCTGCTGGAAGGTCAGTGCCTCCTCGACCGTGTCAAAGGTGTGCCCCTCGAAGAGATCGGGCACGCGCACCTCGTGCCCGGCTGCCCGCAGCCGGTCGGCGGCCGCGTGCACGGCGGGACGCAGACCGTACGTCGAGTGGAAAAGCATGATGTTCATAGGGCCATGGTGCCAGCTGTGCGGCCGTGCCCGGGAGCCTGGAATTGGAGGACGAGGGGATGGAGAACATATTGCGGCCGCTGGCTGTGGTCGGCGGATCGCTCTTGATCACGCTGCTGGTCGGCTGGCTGGTCGACCTGCTGCTGCGCCGCGCCGACAGCCGGCATCACGAGACACCGCTGTGGGGCTGCTGCGCCGCTGCCGGCCCCCGTTGCAGGTGGTACTGGCCACGGCCCTGCTGCGGGCCACCTTCGTGCACAGCCGGGTCGATGTGGTCCGGGAGCACCGGGAAGGAATCGGACGGGCGCTCACCCTGGTGCTGATCGCGGCCTCCGCCTGGCTGGTGGTGCGGATCGCCGCGACGGTCGTCGAGTCCTCGTACGCCCGTTACGCCGCGGGCACCCGCGACCGGGCCCGGTGCGCCGGGTGCGTACGCAGGTGACGCTGATCCAGCGGGTGGTCACCGCAGTGGTGGCGACAGTCGCGGTCGCCGCGATGCTGCTGACGTTCCCGGCCATGCAGACGGTGGGCACCTCGATGCTCGCATCGGCAGGTGTGCTCGGCATCGTGGCGGGTGTCGCGGCCCAGGCGACCCTGGGCAATCTCTTCGCCGGACTGCAGATCGCGTTCGGCGACATGGTGCGGATCGGCGACACGGTGGTGGTGAACGGTGAGTGGGGCACCGTGGACGAGATCACACTGACCTTCCTCTCGGTACGGACCTGGGACGAGCGGCGGATCACGATGCCCGTCTCGTACTTCACCAACCAGCCGTTCGAGAACCGGTCGCGCGGCGGGATCCAGATGACCGGCACGGTCTACTTCCAGCTCGACCACTCGGCGCCGATCGCCGCGATGCGTGAGCAGCTGCGCGAGATCCTCGGCGAGTGCGCTGCCTGGGACGGCCGCAACTGGTCCCTGGCGGTCACCGACACCACCCCGTCGACGATCGAGGTGCGGGCCGTGGTCACGGCCAAGGACGCGGACGAGATCTGGACGGTGCGCTGCGCCGTACGCGAGCAGCTGATCGGCTGGCTGCGTGACCACCATCCGTACGCGCTGCCGCGAATCGCGACAGCACCCGCGGCACTGCCGCCGGGCCGCACAGAAGGTACCGGTACAGAAGGTACCGGCAAGGAAAGGGCGGGCAAGGGAGGGAGCGGACCGGAGCGGTTGGTCGACAGGACGCCCAGGACGGGACGTGGCTGACCAACCGGTGCGGGCCCGCGCGGTCAGAGGCGCGGCGCATCGCCCGGTGGGCGATCCCGGCGTCGGGGAATTCGGGTCCGTACGCCACATAGCCGAGCCGCTCGTAGAAACCGAGCGCATGGGTCTGGGCATGCAGGTCCACCGCGCCAAGACCCAGCGCGCGTGCCTCGTCCTCGATGGCGCGTACGAGCGCGGCACCGACTCCCAGGCCACGGGCCCGGCGGGTAACCGCCAGCCTGCCGAGCGAGCCGACGCCTCGTCGCGGTCGGTCCTGCCGACTGCCGCCGCTCCGTGCAGGAGTCGTCCGGTGCCGAGCGCGGAGCCGTCGGCGGCGAGCGCTACGACATGCACCGCGTCGGCGTCGTGGACGTCGTACTCGATCTCCTCGGGCACCTGTTGCTCGCCGACGAAAACGTCCCTGCGGACCTGGAAGCAGGCCGCGAGGTCGCTCTCCTTACAGCCCTGCGGGTGCTGTACGCGGCGTGCGCGGTGGTCACTCGCTCTCCGCCGCGATCCTGTCCAGGGCCTGCTGGAGGTCGTCCGGGTAGGTGCTGGCGAACTCCACCCAGCGGCCGTCCGAGGGTGCTCGAAGCCGAGGCGGACCGCGTGCAGCCACTGCCGGGTCAGCCCGAGGCGCTTGGCCATCGTCGGGTCGGCACCGTAGGTCAGGTCGCCGACGCAGGGTGGCGATGGGCGGCCATGTGCACCCGGATCTGGTGCGTGCGGCCGGTCTCCAGCTTGATGTCGAGGAGACTGCCGGCCCGGTAGGCCTCGATGAGGTCGTAGTGCGTCACGGAAGGCTTGCCCTCGGCGGTGACGGCCCACTTGTAGTCGTGGTTGGGGTGGCGCCCGATGGGGGCGTCGATGGTGCCGCTCATCGGGTCCGGGTGGCCCTGGACCAGTGCGTGGTACTTCTTGTCGACGATCCGGTCGCGGAACTGCGCCTTCAGCAGGGTGTAGGCCCGTTCGGACTTGGCGACGACCATCAGGCCGGAGGTACCGACGTCCAGCCGGTGCACGATGCCCTGGCGCTCGGCGGCGCCGGAGGTCGAAATCCGGTACCCGGCTGCGGCGAGCCCGCCGATGACCGTGGTCCCGGTCCACCCGGGCTGGGGTGGGCGGCGACGCCGACCGGCTTCATGATGACGACGATGTCGTCGTCGTCATGGACGATCTCCATGCCCTCGACGGGCTCGGCGACGATCTGGACCGGAGCGGCTGCCTGCGGCATCTCCACTTCCAGCCAGGCGCCGCCGTGCACCCGCTCGGACTTCCCAGCCACCGAACCGTCCACCTGGACCTTCCCGGCAGCGGCCAGCTCGGCGGCCTTCGTGCGGGAGAAACCAAACATGCGGGAGATAGCGGCGTCTACACGCTCGCCTTCCAGACCGTCGGGTACGGGCAGGGTGCGGACCTCGGGATACGTACTCACCTGTCGAGTATGCCTTGCGCCCGCTAATCCTTGTGCACGGTGCCGTCGGGGTCCAGGCCCTTGAAGGAAAGGATCACGATCAGGATGCCGCCGCAGACGATCGCGGAGTCGGCGAGATTGAAGACGGCGAAGTGCGCGGGGCGATGAAGTCCACCACCGCGCCCTCGAAGACGCCCGGCGCACGGAAGATACGGTCGGTGAGGTTGCCGAGCGCACCGCCGAGCAGCAGCCCGAGCGCAATGGCCCAGGGCAGGCTGTAGAGCTTGCGGGCAAGCCGGACGATCACCACGATCACACCGGCGGCGATGCAGGTGAAGATCACGGTGAAAGCCTCACCGAGCCCGAACGCCGCACCCGCGTTCCTGATCGCGTCGAACCTCAGCCACTCACCGAAGATCTCGATGGGCTCCTCGTGCTCCAGCTTCGCGACCACGAGCATCTTGCTGCTCAGGTCCGCCAGATATGCCAGGACGGCCACACAGAGGAGAACGAGGAGCCTGCGCCTGCCCTTGCCTCCGGCCGGTCCGCTGCCCGCGTCGTCGCTGCCGGCCGGGGTCGTACCCTCGTCGGGCTGCTGGGGCTCGGCCCCGCCAGCTCCCTCGGCATCAGGGACTTCCGGGGTACCGATGATGCGCTCCGCCTCTGCCACGTGAGTCCCTCAACCTAGGTGCCTGACTGAGGACGAGGGTACGACACACCGCGGCGGATCAGCCGCGTCGCTCCTGCTTCTGTTTGTCCTCCACGCAGAGCGTGGCCGGGAAAGGCCTGCATCCGCGCCTTTCCGATCGGTTTGCCGCAGATCTCACACAATCCGTACGTCCCCGCATCGAGCCGGGCCAGAGCGCGCTCGGTCTGTTCCAGCATCTCCTGGGCGTTGGCCGCGAGCGAGAGCTCGTGCTCGCGGGTGATGTTCTTCGTGCCCGTGTCAGCCTCGTCGTTCCCCGCGCCGTCCCCGGAGTCCCGCATCAGCCCGACGAGCGCCGCACCCGAGGCCTCCAGCTCGCTGCGCACCCGTTCGACGTCACTGGTCAGCACCGTGCGTGCGGCAGCGACCTCCTCGGGCGTCCAGGGTCCTCTCCCGGCCGGACCGCGAGCTCTCCAGGCGCGGTCGCGGCAGCGGCACGGCCTGCGGCACCGCCGTCGCACTCGCACCAGCAGCTGTCGTCCGGCTCGCGCTCTTCTTGGCTACCACCGTGGGCTCCCGTCTGCTCGGCGGCCTCGGCCGCCCCGTGGCCTTCTTCGAAGCCTTCTTCGCGGCGGTCTTCTTCGCAGCGGTCTTCTTCGCCGTTTTCCTGGCGGTCTTCTTCGCCGGCTCCGTCCCCGTACCCGTATCCGGGCCGGGCCCCGTATCCGTCTCTCCGCCCGCCGCGCCGGCCGCCTTCCGCCCGCCGCGACCGTGGATCCCTCGGACGCCGTTCTCGTTACGGCGGTCTTTCGCCACCATGGCCGCGGCCCCTTCACATATTGTGATCTTGCACGCGAATCGTGCTGGGACGATAAGTCGACCCCAGCCCCACGGCAACGGGCACGCCGCCGGATCGCCACTCCCAGTGCCCGGTCCCGGCACGTTTGCATCCGTTGTGCCCAGCTCCCCGCCCGGTAATCCGCTCCCACGGGCCCATCGGGACTCCACCCGCCCCATCTGCCCATTCGGGTCACGCCCCGCCCCGCCGGTAAACCGGTCGGCCGTCGCCCGTACGGGCCCGTACACTGACCGCAGCGAGAGGCATGGATGGGACGAGTAGCGCCGTACGCAGCCAGTAGCGACCCGGGGCGGTGGAAGCCCGGGGCGAGCGCGCCGCGAAGATCACCCCGGAGCCGCCGGAAGAAAGCTTTGGACAGTGGGATCCGCCCACTGGCGCAAGGCCAGTAGACCCGGCATCGCGACCCCAATGAGGGGCCGTGGGCATACGCCCGGGGCCAGGAGGGTGGTACCGCGGGAGCCGAAGAAGGTTCTCGTCCCTCCGACGGAAGTGGAACACGTCCGCCGGAGGAAGCCCGACATGACATCGCCGCAGTACCACCAGGTACCCGCCCAGGTAGACCTGCCCGCGCTGGAGCACGCCGTGCTCGACTTCTGGCGCGAAAGCAAGGTCTTCGCCAAGAGCCTCGAACAGTCCGAGGGCCGCCCCGAGTGGGTCTTCTACGAGGGCCCGCCGACCGCCAACGGCATGCCCGGCGCCCACCACATCGAGGCCCGCGTCTTCAAGGACGTCTTCCCGCGCTTTCGCACCATGCAGGGCTACCACGTCGGCCGCAAGGCCGGCTGGGACTGCCACGGTCTGCCGGTCGAGCTCGCCGTGGAGAAGGAACTGGGCTTCAACGGCAAGAAGGACATCGAGGCGTACGGCATCGCCGAGTTCAACGCCAAGTGCCGCGAGTCCGTCACCCGCCACACCGACGCGTTCGCCGAGCTCACGACCCGGATGGGCTACTGGGTCGACCTGGACGACGCCTACCGCACGATGGACCCGGAGTACGTCGACTCCGTGTGGTGGTCGCTGAAGGAGATCTTCAACAAGGACCTGCTGGTCCAGGACCACCGGGTCGCCCCTGGTGCCCCGGTGCGGCACCGGCCTCTCGGACCACGAGCTGGCCCAGGGCTACGAGACGGTCGTCGACCCCTCGGTCTTCGTGCGCTTCCCGCTGACCTCGGGCCCGCTGGCCGGCGAGGCCGCCCTGCTCGTCTGGACGACGACGCCCTGGACCCTGGTCTCCAACACCGCCGTGGCCGCGCACCCGGACGTCAGTTACGTCGTCGCGACGAACGGCGAGGAGAAGCTGGTCGTTGCCCAGCCGCTGCTGGAGAAGTCCTCGGCGAGGGCTGGGAGCTCACCGGTCAGTCCTTCACCGGCCGCGAGATGGAGCGCTGGACGTACGAGCGCCCGTTCGCCCTCGTCGACTTCCCGAGCCAGGCGCACTACATCGTCAACGCCGACTACGTCACGACCGAGGACGGCACCGGTCTGGTCCACCAGTCCCCGCCTTCGGCGCCGACGACCTCGCCGTCTGCCGCGCCTACGGCCTGCCGGTCGTGAACCCGGTCCGCCCCGACGGCACCTTCGAGGAAGACCTCCCGCTGGTCGGCGGCATCTTCTTCAAGAAGGCCGACGAGGCACTCACCGAGGACCTCGATGACCGCGGACTGCTCTTCCGCCATGTCCCGTACGAGCACAGCTACCCGCACTGCTGGCGCTGCCACACCGCGCTGCTGTACTACGCGCAGCCGTCCTGGTACATCCGTACGACAGCGGTCAAGGACCGGCTGCTCCAGGAGAACGAGAAGACCAACTGGTTCCCGGAGTCGGTCAAGCACGGCCGCTTCGGCGACTGGCTGAACAACAACGTCGACTGGGCGCTCTCGCGCAACCGCTACTGGGGCACCCGCTGCCCATCTGGCGCTGCGAGGACGACCACCTCACCTGCGTCGGCTCCCGCGCCGAGCTCTCCGACCTCACCGGCACCGACCAGTCGGACCTCGACCCGCACCGCCCGTTCATCGACGAGGTCACCTTCACCTGCTCGCAGGAGAACTGCCAACTGGAGGCGTACCGCGTCCCCGAGGTCATCGACGCCTGGTACGACTCGGGTTCGATGCCGTTCGCGCAGTGGGGCTACCCGTACAAGAACAAGGAGATCTTCGAGAGCCGCTACCCGGCACAGTTCATCTCGGAGGCCATCGACCAGACGCGCGGCTGGTTCTACACGCTGATGGCGGTGGGCACGCTCGTCTTCGACAAGTCCAGTTACGAGAACGTGGTCTGCCTGGGACACATCCTCGCCGAGGACGGCCGCAAGATGTCCAAGCACCTCGGGAACATCCTGCAGCCGATCCCGCTGATGGACCAGCACGGCGCCGACGCCGTGCGCTGGTTCATGGCGGCCGGCGGCTCCCGTGGGCAGCGCGCCGGGTCGGCCACGGCACGATCCAGGAAGTCGTCCGCAAGACGCTGCTCACCTACTGGAACACGGTCGCCTTCCAGGCCCTGTACGCCCGTACGTCCAGCTGGGCCCTTCCGCGGCCGATCCGGCGCCGTCCGAGCGCACCGTCCTGGACCGCTGGCTGCTGAGCGAACTGAACGCCCTGGTCGACCAGATGACCCAGGCGCTGGAGGGTACGACACCCAGCGCGCCGGCAAGCTGCTCTCGGCGTTCGTCGACGATCTGTCCAACTGGTACGTACGCCGCTCGCGTCGCCGCTTCTGGCAGGGCGACAAGGCCGCGCTGCGCACCCTGCACGAGGTCATCGAGACGGTCACCCGGCTGATGGCACCGCTCACCCGTTCATCACGGAGCGGGTCTGGCAGGACCTGGTCACTCCGGTCACCCCGGACGCACCGGAGTCGGTGCACCTGTCCTCCTGGCCGAAGGCGGAGCCGGCCTCCATCGACCCGGCGCTCTCCACGCAGATGGCGCTGGTGCGCAGGCTGGTCGAGCTCGGCCGTGCCACGCGTGCCGAGTCGGGTGTGAAGACCCGTCAGCCACTGTCCAGGGCCCTGGTCGCGGTGTCCGGCTTCGAATCCCTCTCCGCCGAGCTCCGCGCACAGATCACCGAGGAACTGAACGTCTCCTCGCTCGCCTCGCTCTCGGAGGTCGGCGGCTCGCTGGTCGACACGACGGCGAAGGCCAACTTCCGGGCGCTGGGCAAGCGGTTCGGTAAGGGCGTCCAGGCAGTGGCCAAGGCGGTCGCGGACACCGACGCTGCCGCGCTCTCCCTGGCCCTGCGCGAGGGCACCGCATCGGTCGAGGTCGACGGTGAACAGATCGCCCTCTCCCCGACGAGGTCATCATCACCGAGACCCCGCGCGAGGGCTGGTCGGTGGCGTCCGACTCGGGCGCGACGGTCGCCCTGGACCTGGAGATCACCCCGGAACTGCGGCGCGCGGGGCTGGCCCGTGACGCGATCCGGCTGATCCAGGAGGCCCGCAAGAACAGCGGCCTGGACGTGGCGGACCGGATCGCGGTCCGCTGGACGTCCACCTCCCCGCGACGGCCGAGGCGCTGGCCGAGCACGCCTCCCTGATCGCGGACGAGGTGCTGGCCCTGGACTACGCGCAGGGCGAGGCGGACGCCGCGTACGGCGCCCCGTTCGAGGACGAGGGCCTGGCGCTCACGTTCCGCCTCCACAAGACGGAGCGCTGACCACACCACAACGGAGCTGACCCGCAACACACAGGAGGCCCGGCCGGACGCTGTCGACGCTGTTGGTTAATTCGGGCCTGGCAGCACTTCGCCCCGTCGTTATGCGGCGGGCGAAGTGCTGCCAGGGCTGGTGCGGGTGCGTGCGTGGGGTGTGCCGGTGAGCCATGCATTGATGCGGATGAGGTTGACCGCGGCGCCGGTCAGCTGGTGCTGGAGGCTGGTCTTCGGTAGGCCGCGGTAGCGGATCGGCGCAGGCCGCAGGCTTGCACTGCTTGGGAGATGGTCCCTTCGACTCCGGCACGGATCTTGTAGCGGTCCTTCCACTCGTCGGTTTCCTGGAGTTTCCGGGCCTGCTGAAGTGCTTCGTATTCGTCGTGGGGCCTGAGGTTGATCTCGCGGCGCTGGGCGTTCGGGGAGTTGACGCATTGCCGCAGTTGGGGACATGTGCGGCAGTCCGCGGGGAGAACCGGACCCGAATGGTGGGCAGCCCGGTTTCCGAACGGCGTTGGTGCCACTGCGTGCTGGTGATGCCGTTCGGGCAGGTCACATGCTGGTTGTCCCAGTCGATGGTGAACGCGTCCTGCCCGAAGGCGGCCTCGCCACGGGCGTGCGGAACGGTCACGGACTTCAGCGGACCGTGCAGCGCGACCCGGTATTCACGGCGGGCGGCGACCAGCGCGCCGCCGTTGGCATAGCCGGTGTCGACCCAGTGTTCGTCGGGCAGCAGATCCCGCTCCGCGAGGCCGGCATGGACCACAGCGGCCATCCGGTCGTCGGGGACCGTGGCGACGGTGGTGGCCACGTTCGTGATCAGGTGCACCGTCTCCGGCTCGCACGTCTCGGTGAGATGGACCTTGAAGCCGTCCCAGAAAGTGTCACGCTTCACACTGCCCCTGGCCTCGGGGTCATAGGGGTGACCAGGCGTTTCGCGCCCGGCGGCCGGTCTTTGGGTCCCGCCGTTCCACCTCGCCCTCCACCAGGTGGAAGTGCTGGACCCACAGGTGCCGCAGGAAATCCACCTCCGGCAATGCCCGAAGCGTCAAGGGTGTGCTGTCCGTCCAGACCATCTCCAGCAGACGCATGCCGTCCGCGCCGATCCGGCGCCCCACCTCGACCCGCTTGGCCTGGGACTTAGGGAAACGCGAGTCCTCGATCCGGGTCGCGTAGTGCGTGAACCAGTCCGGCAGCGCGTGCGCGCACAGCCAGTCCGGTTCGGCGCGGGCCACCGCGTTCAGTGCCGCCCGCAGACTCTCGCCAACCAGCTCCAGCCAGTTCAGGTCACGCGCTGCGGACAACACATGCGTGGAGTCCGTCCGGGCCTTGCCACCTTTGCTGAGCAGCCCCTTCTTCTGGGCAGCGGTCAAGATCCCGTCCAACACCGACCGACCGCCATCCGCGCCGACCAGGCGGTCTCTGAACTCCGACAGCACGGAGAAGTCGAAGCCCGGATCAGTCAGCTCCAGCCCCAGCGCGAACTTCCAGTCGATACGGGCCCGCACCGCCTCCGCGGCCTGCCGGTCGGTCAGGCCCTCGGCGAACTGCAAGAGCACCACCAACGCCAGCCGCCCCGGCGACCAGGCCGCCCTTCCCCGCGCCGGGAACAAATCCGCGAACTGCTCGTCGGTGAACAACGGCCCCAGCTCGTCCCGGACCCGGATCGCCAGACTCCCTTCGGGAACGCGGCCCGCGCGACCCGCACCGTCTCCGGCGGGATCTCCCCGGCTCCTTCGGCTGCATCGACACCCGTGCCCACCCCATTACGACAACGTCGGCCCTCAAGACCACAACCGGGTCTTGAGGGCCGACGTCACCTGAGGCCCGAATTAACCAACAGCGTCGACGCTGTCCGGCCGGGCCTCCTGTGTGTTCCCTGCCCGCTCCTTCCCGTAAGCGCGGGTCCGGGGCACGTCCCGGTTCGGGGCGGGCGGGCAGGGAACAGCCCCGCATAGCGGCCCGCCGCGGCCACGGCAGGGCCGGGCCCCGGGAGATCCCCGGGCCCGGCCCTTGCCTGCCGACGGCTACGCGCTCAGCGAGCGCGTACTGCTCAGTTGTCGTCCTCGTCGATCAGGAACCCACGCATCGGCGAGGGCGCCTGCTGCATCGGCTGCGGCGCCTGCGGCCGCACCGGCGCCATCGGCTGCGTCATCGCAGGCGACATCTGCTGCTGGCCGCCGTACGACGGGCCACCACCCATGGACGGGTTCCCGCCCATCGGCTGGTTGCCATGACCACCGTGGTTGCCGCCCATGGTGTGACCCATGGCGCCCGCTCCGGCCGGAGCCAGCGAGGGCGACGGCGGCAGCGAAGCGGCTGCCGGGGCCCGCGGCGGTGCCAGCGAGTCGTCCGCCTGGGTCTCCAGCTGACGCAGCTGGCTCTCCAGGTACGACTTCAGACGGGTCCGGTACTCGCGCTCGAAGCCGCGCAGGTCCTCGACCTTGCGCTCCAGCGTCGCGCGGGCCGACTCCAGCGAGCCCATCGCCACGCGGTGCTTCTCCTGCGCATCCCGCTCCAGGGCATCCGCCTTGGCACGGGCATCGCGCTCAAGACCCTCGGCTCGGCTGCGCGCCTCGCCAACGATCTTGTTGGCCTCGGAACGGGCCTCCGCGATCGCCTGGTCCGCGGTCTGCTGAGCAAGGGAGAGCACACGAGCGGCGCTGTCGCCACCCGGCCCTGCTGCTGCTGCATCTGCGGCGGCTGCATCTGCTGCTGCTGCTGCATCTGCTGCTGCTGCTGCTGCTGCGGAGCGTGACCGCCCATCGGGCCGCCCATCGGGCCACCCATGGGACCGCCCTGCATCGGACCGGGGCCATGAGGACCCTGCGGACCGGGGCCATGACCCTGGGGCCGTGGCCGCTGGGACCGGCGGGCAGCTGAGGCGCTCCACCCGGCAGCTGGGGGACCCATCTGCGGGGCTGCTGCTGCACCGGTGGTCCCGATATGGCGGCGGGAACAGGTGCGCCTGGCCGGTCCTGCGGCTCCTGCTTGCGCATGCCTTGCTGCTGCTGGTTCTGCGCGGCAGCACGCGTGGCAGCGGCCAGTTTGGCGCGCAGGTCCTCGTTCTCACGGAGCAGTCGCGTCAGCTCGGACTCGACCTCGTCGAGGAAGGCATCGACCTCGTCCTCGTCATAGCCTTCTCGGAGCCGGACGGTCGTGAACTGCTTGTTCCGCACGTCCTCGGGGTCAGCGGCATCTCTTCTTCACCTCTACGTAGTCGTCGGCAGTCGGCAAGACCGTATCGCTCACAACCTGACCACGACTCTGATCAGGGTGTAGACGATGATCATCAGAACGAAGAAGGACAGGTCAAGTGCCACGCCCCGAGACGCAACGGCGGGATGAACCGCCGCAGAAGCTTGAGCGGTGGATCAGTGACAGTGTAAGTGGCCTCAAGAACGACCACCATCGCCTTGCCTGGTTGCCATGAACGTGCGAACTGGAAGACGTAGTCCATGACCAGCCGGAAGATCAGCACGATGAGGAAACACATCAGCGCGATATAGACCACATCTAGTGCGACGCCCATTCCCGCGCTTCCCTCTCCCTGGCTTTCGTAGCTCCGGCCTCGCGGCCGGGTTGTTCCCGGTGTCGTGTTCTCAGCTCTGGTTGAAGAATCCGCCCTCAGCGATCCGGGCCTTGTCCTCCGCCGTGACATCGACGTTAGCAGGCGACAACAGGAACACCTTCTGCGTCACCCGCTCAATGCTGCCATGAAGACCGAAGACCAGGCCCGCGGCAAAGTCGACAAGTCGCTTCGCGTCCGTGTCGTCCATCTCCGTGAGATTCATGATCACCGGAGTGCCCTCACGGAAGTGTTCCCCGATGGTACGGGCCTCGTTGTAGGTCCTGGGGTGCAAAGTGGTGATGCGGTACGGCTCCCGCTCGGACACAACCTTGGGCATGATCACCGGTGCGTTCTTCTCCATGTTCGGGCGTTCAGGTGTGATGGATGCCACGGGGCGATTCGGGCGGGTCGTCCGCTTTCCGCCGGGAGCTGAACCGGCTCGCGCGGTGCGGGCGGCTGCACCACTCGCACCGGCTCGTCACGTGCCCGCTCCACCTGATGCGCGGGCTGGTGCCGCCGCCGGTCCCGCTCGGCTCCGGCTCGGGTTCGAATTCGTCGTCGGGGTCGAACCCCGGACCGTCGTACCCATCGTCCTCCACGAGGCCGAGGTAGACCGCCATCTTGCGCATCGCGCCGGCCATGCTCCGAGTCCTCCGCTCTGTGGTGGATCGGCATTCCTGTCACCAGTGCCCGATATCCACTCCGGCCTGCCCGCCTCGAGCGGGAATGACCATATTTTCTGCTGTGGTCCGACTTGCTTCGCGACGTTACCCGAGCCGGGGTCGGACTCCGAGTACCGCCGTACCGACGCGCACATGTCGCTCCGGCCGCTACGGCGTCCTCGAGATCCGCACTCATCCCTGCAGAGACCATGTTCGCAGCCGGATGGTTCCCGCGCAGGCGGGATGAGAATTCCATCAGACGGCCGAACGCGGCCCGTTGCCGGCCCGCGTACGGCCCCGCGAGCGGAGCGACGGTCATCAGGCCACCGAGCCTGAGCCCGGGTGCCGCCTGGACCGCGTCGGCCAACTCCCTGATCGCATCCGGCGCGACACCACCCCGGTCCCCTCGCTCGCCGCTCTCCGCGTCCAGTGCGACCTGGATGAGACAGCCGAGTTCGCGCTCGCCCCGCACAGCTGCCGCGGAGAGAGCCGAGACCAGCTTGACCCGGTCCACCGACTGCACAAAGTTGGCATAACCGGCCACAGAACGAACCTTATTCGTCTGCAACTGTCCGACAAAATGCCATGTAAGCGGCAGATCGGCACAAGCACCAGCTTTTGGTGCCGCGTCCTGGTCGCGATTCTCGGCGAAGTGCCGAACGCCGAGTTCGTGCAAGATCCGCACATCGCTCGCGGGTACGTCTTCGTGACCACGATCAGGGTCACTTCGTCCCGATTACGACCGGCTGCCGCACAGGCGGAAACAATGCGTTCCTCCACCTGTGCGAGATTTGCCGCGAGTTGAGTCCTGCGGTCCGTCATGACCTATCAGTCCAACCAGACATAGCCGGCGAGCCGCCCGTAGCGCGGTCTCGGCGGTAGGAGAAATGGTCGCCCGATTCCAGAGTGCAGAACGGCGAGCTGTGCCGGTCACTCACGCCCAGGGCGTCGAGCTGGGCGTGCACACCGGCGGTTACGTCCACCGCCGGCGTGCCCCAGCTGGTCTGCGACCAGGACGCGGGAACAACGGCGGCGACCTCGGCCCGCATCGGTTCGGGGACCTCGTAGCACCGCCCGCAGACGGCCGGTCCGGTGTGCGCCCTGATCCGGGAAGGCTGAGCGCCGAGCCCGGTCATGGCCTCGATCGTGGCCGGTACGATACCGGCGACCAGACCGGGCCTGCCCGCATGGGCCGCTGCGACTACGCCGGCGACCGGGTCCACGAGCAGGACCGGTGTGCAGTCGGCCGTGAGCACGGCGAGCGGCAGTCCCCGCCGTGCGGTCACCACCGCGTCCACCGCCGGGATTTCGGAGGCGTCGCCCCAGGGCCCGTCGACCACGGCGACCTCCCGCCCGTGCACCTGGTTCATCCAGACGACCTGCGCCGGATCGAGACCGAGGGACCGGGCGGCGCGCTCGCGGTTCGCGAGCACGGCGGCGGGTCGTCCCCGACCGCGCCGCCGAGGTTGAGCTCTCGTACGGAGCGGCGCTCACCCCGCCCCACCTGTCGGTGAAGGCGAAGTGAGCGCCGCCCTGTTCCGTCACAGCAGTCACAGCCGTCACCGCAGCCGCTGCGTGGTGCCTGCTTATCACTTCAAGAAGTCCGGAACATCCAGCTCTTCGGCCTGAGTGTCCTGGTAGGGACGGGCCGGCGGGACGTGCGGCGGAGAAGCCGGCGCGAGCGGGCTCTCGTTCGCCACCGGTGCGGGATCCGCCGGTGCCGGGTTGTCGTCGCGGACGGGCACGGAGCCCAGACCGCCCGACTGACGCGCGGGCTCTGCGGCCCGAGCCGACTGGGCCGGCTCGTCACGCTTGCCCGCGCCCGCTCCCAGGACGGTCTCGCGGCGGGTCGGCGGCTGTCCGCCGTCGAATCCCGCTGCGATCACGGTGACCCGCACCTCGTCACCCAGGGCGTCGTCGATCACGGCGCCGAAGATGATGTTCGCCTCCGGGTGGGCCGCCTCGCTCACCAGCTGGGCAGCCTCGTTGATCTCGAAGAGACCGAGGTCGCTGCCGCCTGAGATGGAGAGCAGGACACCACGGGCGCCGTCGATGGACGCCTCCAGGAGGGGCGAGGAGATCGCCATCTCCGCGGCGGCGACCGCACGGTCGTCCCCGCGGGCCGATCCGATGCCCATGAGTGCCGATCCGGCCTCGGACATGACCGACTTGACGTCGGCGAAGTCGAGGTTGATCAGACCCGGGTCGTGATGAGGTCGGTGATGCCCTGGACACCCGAGAGCAGCACCTGGTCGGCCGACTTGAACGCGTCGAGCACGCTGACCTGGCGGTCCGAGATGGACAGCAGTCGGTCGTTGGGAATGACGATGAGGGTGTCGACCTCTTCGCGGAGCTCGGCGATGCCGTCCTCCGCCTGGTTAGCCCGTCGCCGGCCCTCGAAGGTGAACGGGCGGGTGACCACGCCGATCGTGAGGGCGCCGAGCGAGCGCGCGACGTTGGCGACGACGGGTGCGCCGCCTGTGCCGGTGCCGCCGCCTTCTCCAGCGGTGACGAAGACCATGTCGGCCCCTTGAGGACCTCCTCGATCTCTTCACGGTGGTCCTCTGCCGCCTTGCGACCGACGGCCGGGTTTGCCCCGGCGCCGAGGCCACGGGTGAGTTCACGGCCGACGTCGAGCTTGACGTCGGCGTCGCTCATCAACAGGGCTTGCGCATCAGTGTTGATCGCGATGAACTCGACGCCCTTGAGACCGACCTCGATCATTCGGTTGATGGCATTGACACCACCGCCGCCGACACCGATGACCTTGATGACTGCGAGGTAGTTCTGCGGTGCTGCCACGTCGAAGGCCTCTCGCCTCGAGTTACGTGTCGTCGCTTCGCGGTAGTCCCGCCGCGACGACGGATGCCGATTGGGACGGTCCGAACGCCGACCCAAACCCTGACGTTGAAGTTCAGGGTTACCAGTGTGTCTGCTTCATGGACTCTTCCGAACAGGACACTAAGTCGACAAGTGGCGCACGTTCAACGAACACGCCGAACCTCCCGTTTTCTTTTCACCCTATGTGATCACCCGTAGCGATGACCAACCAGGGTGCTGGCCAGGCCAAATGTGCGTCAACTCCCCGATACCGCCGGGGCAGTCGGTGCACTCACGTCGAAGTGCCCTGCTTTGGGAGCGGCTTTCATGAGAGCGGTGAGGACTTTCGCCTTCACCGGACCCTGTTCGCCGCTGCCCCAGATCACCTTGCGCCCCGGGTCAGCTCCAGGGAGATCGAGTCGAACGAGGTGACCCGTACGGCCTCGGTGTCCTTGGCGACGCCTCCCGGGAGTTCACCCGCGACCCGGACCGCTTCACGCAACAGACGGTCACCGCCGAAGCGGCGAAGGCTGGCTGACTGATCAGGCGTCAATTCGAGCACCGGTACGGAGCCGGGCGCTTTGTCCACCGTTGCGAAGCGAACGCCTTTCGCGTCCACTTCAATGAACTTTGCGCCCTTTTCCACCAACAGAACCGGCTTTCGTTCAGTCACTTTAAGTCCGATGCCGTGTGGCCATGACCGTACGACATCCACTGAGTCGATACGAGGCAACTTCTGGCGCAACCTGTTCTCCATGGCGCCGGTATCCACGGAAATCAGCGCCGCCCCGACCGGCACCGCCGCAACTTCCTCCACTTCGGACCTGGTTAGCACACCTGTGCCCGTAGTGCGCACCCGTTCGACCCGCAGCCAGGGCGAGCCGTAGAGCAGCCAGACCGCAGCCGCGGTGACCAACGCCACGACGACGGCGAGCAGGATGAGTCGGGTGCGGCCGGTCAGCCGGCGCCCCTCGGGGCCGATGTGCGGCGGGCGGGCCGGAGTGTCCTCCCGCTGCCCTGTGCCGCGCTGGGCGGTCGTCGGTCCGGCCACGTCGCTCCTTCGCCGGACCCGGGCGCACGCCCGGGTCCACCGCCTCACGCCTGGCGGCGTGCGGCAATCGCCTCGTACACCATGCCGACAAGCAGATCATCGGCGTCCCGTCGCCCGAACTCCGCGGCGGCTCGGGACATCTCGTACAACCGGTGCGGGTCCGACAGCACCGGCAGGACGTTGCCCTGCACCCACTCCGGGGTGAGCGCCGCGTCGTCCACCAGCAGGCCGCCACCGGCATTGACCACCGGCTGGGCGTTGAGCCGCTGTTCGCCGTTGCCGATCGGCAACGGGACGTAGGCGGCGGGAAGCCCGACGGCGGTGAGCTCGGCGACGGTCATCGCACCGGCGCGGCAGAGCATCATGTCGGCCGCTGCGTACGCGAGGTCCATCCGGTCCACGTACGGTACCGGGATGTAGGGCGGCATCCCGGGCATGTTACCGATACGCGGCAATTCGTTCTTCGGGCCGACCACATGAAGGATCTGGATTCCCGACCGCTGAAGCAGTGGCGCGACCCGCTGGACCACCTCGTTGAGGTGACGCGCGCCCTGGGAGCCGCCGGAGACCAGCAGCGTGGGCAGGTTGGGGTCGAGACCGAAGGCCGCGCGCGCTCAGGACGGACCGGGCCCGGTCCAGGATCGCGATGGTGCGGCGCAGCGGGATGCCGATGTAGCGGGCACCACGGAGCTTGCTGTCGGGGGTGGAGACGGCGACCCGTGTGCGTACCGGGAACCGATCTTGTTGGCCAGTCCCGGCCGGGCGTTGGCCTCATGGACGACGATCGGCACCCGGCCCGCTTCGCGGCGAGGTAGCCGGGCAGCGCGACATACCCGCCGAAGCCGACCACACAGTCGGCTTTGGTGCGCTCCAGGACCTGCTCGGCGGCCTTGATGGTGCCGCGTAGCCGTCCCGGACGGTGATCAGCTCGGGGTGGGCCTTCGGGGCAGCGGTACGGCAGGGATCAGCGCCAGTTCGTACCCCGCTCGGGTACGAGCCTGGTCTCGAGACCTCGTTCCGTGCCGAGGGCAGTGATGCCCACGCTCGGGTCCTGCCTGCGCAGGGCGTCTGCGAGGGCAAGCGCGGGCTCGATGTGTCCGGCGGTCCCCCGCCGGCGAGTACGACATGCACCGAAATTCACCGCTCTCCGGACGAACGCTTCTTGACGCGCCGTCTCATCGTCTTCCATCTCACCCGGGCCTCCGCATGGCCAGGGCCGCTCGCCGCAGGATCCTCTCGCGCGAAGGCGATCATCAGCCCGATGGCGAACATAGTCGGCAGCAGGGCCGAACCTCCGTACGAGAACAGCGGCAGCGGGACACCGGCGATCGGCAACAGGCCGAGCACCGCACCAATGTTGATCACGGCCTGCGCCGTGATCCAGGTGGTCACGCCTCCCGCTGCGTACCTCACGAAGGGTCTTCCGTGCGTCCGGCCACGCGGATACCCGCATAGCCTAGAGCCGCGAACAGGGCGAGTACCGACAGCGTCCCTGCCAGACCCAGTTCCTCCCCGGTGATGGCGAAGATGAAGTCGGTGTGCGGCTCGGGCAGTTGGCCCCATTTTTCCACACTCGCACCCAGCCCGGAACCGAACCATCCGCCGGACGCCAGAGCGTAGATTCCGTGTACGGCCTGCCAGCACGAGTCGCCGGGGCCCGGCTCCGAGGCGCCGATACAGCCGAGCCTGGACATCCGGTTGGGGCTGGTCTTGATCAGCAGGAACACGATGACGCCCGCGAAGGCGAGCACCCTGCGAACAGCCTGGTGGGCGCACCGGCCAGCCAGAGCAGTCCGAAGAGGATGGCGGTGAGAATGATCGCAGTTCCCATGTCACCGCCGAGCATGATCAGCCCGAGCAGTACGAAGCCGACCGGGACGAGCGGCACGAGCATGTGCTTCCACTGCCCGAGCAACCGCTTGTCCTGTTTACGGGCGAGCAGATCGGCGCCCACAGGATGAGCGCGAGCTTGCCGAACTCGCTGGGCTGGAGCTGGAAGGGGCCGCCGAGGTAGAGCCAGTTCTGGTTGCCGTTGACCGACATCCCTATCCCCGGCACCTGGACCAGCACCATCAGGAAGACCGTGCCCATCAGCAGCGGGTAGGCGAGCGCCCGGTGCAGCTTGGCGGGCATCCTGGAGGCGAGCAGCATCAGTGCGGCCCCGATGACGGCGGCGAGGAACTGCTTGCGGAAGAAGTACGTACCGGGCTTGGCCAGCTCCAGCGCCTTGATCATCGAGGCGGAGTAGACCATCACCAGACCGAGCACCGTGATCAGCAGGCTGGAGCCGAGGATCAGGTAGTAGGCGGTCAGGGGCCGGTCCCAGGCCCGCCTCACCTGCTCGTACATCCGTCGCACTCCGGCGCCGCGGGTGTCCTGGGGCTCCTGCCGGAGCCACGGGCGCCGCCACGGGGCGCAGGGGCCGCCGCGAGCCGGTCGCGATCCGCCCCGCAGGGCGAGGCCCGGGGCAGCGGGAGTCCGGCAGGGGCCGACTGGGAGACCGGGCGTGGGGTGAGGGCCCGGCTGATCGCCTCGGTCGCCCGTGAGCGGTGCGCTCCGCCTGCGGCTGAGCTCTCGTCGGCCGGCATTTTCGCTGTCCCTCCACTGCTCGTGCCCGGGGCTGCTGCCTGGACCCGGAGGGCCTCGGCGGTGCCGCTCGTGCCCCGGTCCTGAGGGACATTACGGCGCGGAGGCCGGGCCCGTCAGGCGCCTTCGGTGGCGAGTGCGCGGACCGCGTCCGCGAACGCCTCGCCCGCTTGTTGTAGTTGACGAACATGTCCATCGAGGCGCAGGCCGGTGCCAGCAGTACGGTGTCGCCCGGCCGGGCGAGCCGAGCCGCTTCCCTGACCGCCTCGGACATCGCCCCAGTGTCGGTCCGGCCGAGCTCGACCACCGGTACTTCGGGGCGTGTCGCGTCAGGGCTTGCCGGATGAGCGCCCGGTCGGCACCCATCAGCACGACGCCCGCAGCCGCTTCGCCGCTCCGGTTACCAGTTCGTCGAAGGTGGCACCCTTGGCGAGGCCGCCGGCGATCCAGACGATCGGGTCGTAGGCCGCGAGGATGCCTCGGCGGCATGGGTGTTGGTCGCCTTGGAATCGTCGATGTACGTGACTTCGCCGACTGCCGCGACCCGCTCGATGCGATGGGCGTCCGGGCGGAAGGCCCGCAGCCCGTCGCGTACCGCCGCCGGCGCCACGCCGAAGGCGCGGGCCAGAGCGGCGGCCGCGAGGGCGTTGGCGATGTTGTGCGGGGCCGGCGGGTTGACGTCGGCGGCCTCGGCGAGCTCCTGGGCCTGCTTCTGCCGGTTGGTCACGAAGGCCCGGTCGACGAGGATGCCGTCGACCACACCGAGCTGCGAGGGACCCGGCGAACCGAGGGTGAAGCCGATCGCCCGGCACCCTCCTCGACGTCGGCCTCGCGCACCAGGGCCTCGGTCGCACCGTTGTCGGCCTCATCGGCGTTGTAGACGCAGGCGACGCTGTTGCCCTCGTAGACACGGCCCTTGTCGGCGGTGTAGGCCTCCATGGAACCGTGCCAGTCGAGGTGGTCCGGAGCCAGGTTGAGCACGGCTGCGGAGTGCGCACGCACCGAGGGCGACCAGTGCAGCTGGTAGCTGGAGAGCTCGACGGCGAGTACGTCGTACTCCTCTTCGCCGAGCACCGCGTCCAGGAGTGAGACGCCGATGTTGCCGACGGCCGCCGTGCGCAGCCCGGCAGCCTCCAGGATCGAGGCGAGCATCCGTACGGTCGTGGTCTTGCCGTTGGTGCCGGTGACCGCCAGCCAGGGTGCGGCTCCGGGGCCCCGGAGCCGCCAGGCGAGTTCGACGTCGCCCCAGACGGGGACACCCGCCTCGGCGGCTGCCAGGAAGAGCGGCTTGTCCGGCTTCAGCCGGGGCGGTGATGATGAGCTCTGCGGACTCGGGCAGGGTCGCCCCGTCACCGAGGCGCACGGTGATTCCGAGCGCCTCCAGCTCCGCGGCCTGGGCGCGGGAGCGCTCGTCGTCGCCGTCGTTGACGACGGTGACCAGCGCCCGCGCCCGTGCAGGGCACGGGCCGCGGGGATGCCGCTGACGCCGAGCCCGGCAACCGTGACGTGCTTGCCCTGCCAGTCCTCGCTGCTCACTTCTTGGCTGCCCATCCTGCGTAGAAGAGGCCGAGACCGACGATCACGCACATGCCCTGGACGATCCAGAAGCGGACCACGACAAGGACTTCGGACCACCCCTTGAGTTCGAAGTGGTGCTGGAGTGGCGCCATCCGGAAGACCCGCTTGCCGGTCATCTTGAACGAGCCGACCTGGATGACCACGGACATCGTGATCATCACGAAGAGGCCACCGAGGATGGCCATCAGGAACTCCGTACGGGAGCAGATGGCCAGGCCCGCGAGGGCGCCGCCGAGCGCGAGCGAACCGGTGTCACCCATGAAGATCTTCGCGGGCGAGGTGTTCCACCACAGGAAGCCGAAGCAGGAACCCATGAGAGCGGAGGCGACGACCGCGAGGTCGAGTGGATCTCGTACTTCGAAACAGGCCTGGGGATTGGTCAGGGACACCGCGTTGGCGCAGGACTCCTGGAACTGCCACAGCCCGATGAAGGTGTACGCGCCGAAGACCATCACCGAGGCTCCGGTGGCCAGGCCGTCCAGACCGTCCGTCAGGTTCACACCGTTGGACATGGCCAGGATCATGAACAGCGCCCAGACGCAGAACAGCACCGGGCCGATCGACCAGCCGAAGTCCTCGACGAACGACAGCTTGGTGGAGGCCGGGGTGTTGCCCCGCTTGTCCGCGAACTGGAGCGAGAGCACCGCGAAGGCGATACCCACGATCAGCTGGCCGGCCAGCTTCGCCTTGGCCCGCAGGCCCAGCGAACGCTGCTTGACGATCTTGATGTAGTCGTCGAGGAATCCGACCAGCCCCATCCCTGCCATCAGGAACAGGACGAGGACACCGGAGAAGCGCATGGCCTCGCCGGTGATCACCTTCGCCAGGACGTACGCGATGATCGTCGCCAGGATGAAGGCGATCCCACCCATGGTGGGCGTGCCCTGCTTGCTGCCGTGGGTACGCGGGCCATCGTCCCGGATGAACTGCCCGTAGCCCTTGCGGGCCAGGAGCTTGATCAGCAGCGGAGTACCGACCAAGGTCAGAAAGAGCCCGATGGCCCCGCGAAGAGGATCTGCCTCATCGGACGGCGCCCTCGCCCTCGGTCGCGTTCTCCAGCAGTGCCATGGCGACCTTCTCCAGGCCGACCGACCGGGACGCCTTCACCAGCACGACGTCTCCCGGGCGCAGTTCACTGCGCAACAGGTCGACGGCCGCCTGTGCGTCGGACACGTGCACCGACTCCTCACCCACGAACCCTCGTTATAAGCGCCCAGTTGCAGCCAGGAGGCTTCTCTCCCCGACAGCGACGAGCTTGCTGACGTTGAGCCGGACGGCAAGCCGTCCGACCGCGTCGTGCTCGGCCAGCGACGCGTCACCGAGCTCGGCCATCTGACCGAGCACCGCCCACGTACGCCCCTCCGGCCCGTGAGGCTTTGCCCATGGCAGCCAGCGCACGCAATGCGGCTCTCATGGATTCGGGGTTCGCGTTGTAGGCGTCGTTGACAACCGTCACACCGTCCGGACGCTCGGTGACCTCCATGCGCCAGCGGAGAGGGTGCCCGCCTCGGAGAGCGCCTCGGCGATCTCAGTCACGGACATGCCCAACTCATGGGCGACGGCGGCCGCGGCGAGCGCGTTCGACACGTGGTGCTCACCGTACAGGCGCAAGGTCACGTCGCTGCACCCGGTGGGTGTGTGAAGCTCGAAAGCGGGGCGGCCGTCGGCCATGAGCCGGACGTTCTCTCCCGTACGTCCGCATCCGCGGCCTCTCCGAAGAGCAGCACCCGGGCCTTCGTGCGGGAAGCCATGGCCCGCACGAGCGGGTCGTCCGCGTTGAGTACGGCGAGGCCGTCCTCGGGAGGACCTCCACCAGCTCGCCCTTGGCCTGTGCGATGGCCTCGCGGCTGCCGAACTCGCCGATATGGGCGGTTCCGACGTTGAGCACGAGGCCGATCCGCGGCGGGTGAGACCGGCCAGGTAGCGGATGTGGCCAATGCCGCGGGCGCCCATTTCGAGGACGAGGTGACGGGTTTCGGCCGTGGCGCGCAGCGCGGTGACCGGCAGGCCGATCTCGTTGTTGAGGAGCCCGGGGTCCAGACGGTCGGAGCCTTGCGCTCCAGGAGCTGGGCGATCAGGTCCTTGGTCGAGGTCTTGCCGGCGGAGCCGGTGAGAGCGACGACGCTGGTGCCCAGGCGCTCGACGACGGCGCGGGCCAGCGCGCCGAGCGCCGTCAGGACGTCGTCGACGACGATCGCAGGAACACCGACCGGCCGGGCGGCGAGCACGGCTGTGGCGCCCGCCTCGACGGCGCGTCGCGCGTAGTCGTGGCCGTCGACCCGTTCGCCCTGGAACGCGACGAACAGACTGCCTTGCTCCACCTCTCGGGAGTCATAGACCACGGGCCCGCTGATGGTGACTCCGAGGTCCGGTATGTCATGCGGCTGCCCGCCGACGATTTCGGCGATCTCGGCGAGGGAAAGGGTGATCACTTGGTCATCCCCGACTGTTGTTCTCGTGGGTGTGTGCGCGGTCCGCCGGACGTTCCCGGTCGTCCTCGGCGCTTGTACGCCCCAGGGACCGCTCGATGGCGGCGCGCAGGACCAGGCGGTCGTCGAAGGGACGTACCACGCCGTGGATGTCCTGCCCCTGTTCGTGTCCCTTTCCGGCCACCAGTACGGTGTCGCCGGGCTCGGCGCGGGCGACTGCCGCGGCGATGGCCGCGGCCCGGTCCGCGTCGACCAGGACGTCGCCGCGCTCGTGGACGGGCACCTCGGCCGCGCCCGAGAGCATCGCGGCCAGAATCGCGAGAGGGTCCTCCGAGCGGGGTTGTCCGAGGTCAGTACCGCGGTGTCGGCCAGGCGGGCCGCAGCGGCGCCCATCGAACCGCGCTTCAGCGTGTCGCGGTCACCGCCGCAGCCGAGCACGATGTGCACGCTGCCCTCGGTGACCTTCTGCAGGAGCGCAGCACGGATTCGACCGCGTCGGTCTTGTGCGCGTAGTCGACAACGGCCAGATATGGCTGTCCCGCATCGATGCGCTCCAGCCGGCCGGGGACGCCGGGGACCGCCGCGACCCGTCCGCAGCGGTCTGCGGGTCTACGCCCGCGACGGCCAGGGTGACGATCGCGGCCAGCGTGTTGGCGACGTTGAACGGGCCGGGCAGCGGGGCCTTGGCGGTGATCCGCTCGCCCTTGGGGCCGACGGCGGTGAACGTACTGTCACGCGGGCCGACTTCGACGTCCTCGGCGCGCCAGTTGGCGTCCGAATGGCCCTCGGCGGAGAAGGTGACGACCGGGACGGACGACTCCGTGATCAGCCTGCGACCGTATTCGTCGTCGAAATTGACCACGCCCTTCTTGCTGCGCTGCGGGGTGAACAGCTGCGCCTTGGCCTGGAAGTAGTCCTCCATGCCGGAGTGGAACTCCATGTGCTCCGGGCTGAGGTTGTTGAAGACGGCGACGTCGAAGACGCAGCCGTCCACCCGGCCGAGCACCAGGGCGTGGCTGGAGACCTCCATCGCGACCGCCTCGACGCCGCGTTCGCGCATGACGGCGAACAGGGCCTGGAGGTCGGTGGCTTCGGGCGTGGTCCGCTCGGACTTGATGCGCTCGTCACCGATCCGCATCTCGACGGTGCCGATGAGTCCGGTGCTGCGGCCGGCCCTGCGCAGGCCGCCTTCGACGAGGTACGCGGTCGTGGTCTTGCCGGAGGTTCCGGTGATACCGATCTGGAGCAGCCCGACCCGGGCCGCCCATAGATCTCGGCGGCGATATCGCCCATCCTGCCGCGCGGGTCCTCGGTGACGAGCACCGGCAGCCCGGTGGCCCTGGCGCGTTCCGCTCCCGCTGGATCGGTGAGGATCGCGGTCGCGCCGAGCCCTGCGGCCTGGGCGGCGAAGTCGGCGCCGTGGAAGCGTGCGCCCGGCAGAGCCGCGTACACGTCTCCTGGGCGCACGGCCCGTGAGTCGTGGGTGATGCCGGTGACCTCACCGGATTCCTGTGGTGCGGCGCCGAGCCGGACTGCCAGCTCTCCGAGGGATGTCGGCAGAAGCCGATCCGGTCGGGGCGCTCCCGGATAAGTCACAGGCGCGTCCTTCTGAGTGGTTTGGAACTGATCAGCGTGGGGCACGGCGGTGAGCGTACCGGCCCACCGGGCCTCTCGCGAAGCGAGGGCCCGGGTTGCGGTACTTCTCGTTCCGGTTCCGTGGATCCGGGGTGATGGTTGTCACGCTCTGTCATTCACTGGGGTCGAAAGAGACCGGCAACCGCGCCGGTTCGTTTCCGGACGGTGGGGTCTGGAGAGTCTTCAGCGCGAACTCCATGACCTTCTTGTAGATGGGGCCGCAGATCTGTCCGCCGAAGTAGCTGCCCTTGGTGGGATTCTGGATCGCGCAGTAGACGGTTACCTGAGGATTGTCCGCGGGCGCGAAGCCCGCGAAGGACGCGGTGTAGCCCTTGTAGGTGCCGCGGACCGGATCGACCCGGTTGGCCGTGCCGGTCTTGCCCGCGACCCGGTAGCCCGGGATCTTGGCCTTGGTTCCGGTGCCTTCCTCGTCGCCGACGACGGACTCCAGCATCTTCGCCAGGGTCTTGGCGGTCTTCTCACTGACCACCCGGGTCCGCTCGGGCTCGGGGCCGCGTGTAGTGACCGTCCGCGTCCTTGGTGCCGCGTACGAGGGTCGGCGTGATGCGGACCCGCCGTTGGCGATGGTCTGGTAGACCGATGCGGCCTGCATGGCGTTGAGCGAGAGGCCCTGGCCGAACGGGATCGTGTACTGCTGCGAGGTCGACCAGTCCTGCGGCTTGGCGAGGAGACCGGGTGATTCGCCCGGGTAGCCGAGACCGGTGGCACTGCCGAGCCCGAACTTGCGCAGGTACGAGTAGAGGACCTTGTTGGCCTCGGCCTGGGTCTTGCCCAGTTGCCCGGTAGCGAGAATGGTGCCGATATTGCTGGACTTGGCGAGTACGCCGTTCAGCGTCAGATACCAGGTGGGGTGGTCGATGTCGTCCCTGAACAGCCGGTCACCGCGGTGCAGCCGATTGGGGACGGTGACACGGGTGCCGGGCGTGGCGGCCTCCTCCTCCAGCACTGCGGCCATGGACATGACCTTGCTGGTGGAGCCGGGCTCGTACACGTCCTGAAGTGCCGCGTTGCCCAGGGCCCCGAATTGTTCTCCGCGAGATTGTTCGGGTCGTAGCCGGGGCGTTGGCCATGGCCAGCACCTCACCGGTCTTCGTGTTCTGGACGACCACATAGCCGCGGTCCGCCTTGGACTTCTTCACCTGGTCCTCGATGGCCCGCTGGGCCGCCCACTGGATGTCGCGGTCGACGGTCAGCTCGATGTCGCTGCCCGCGACGGCCGGGATCTCGCTGGTGCCCGCGGTGGGCACCCTGCGGCCACCGGACTGGGCGTACCTGATCTTGCCGTTCTCCCCTTCGAGCCGGCGGTTCAGCTGCGCTTCGAGCCCGCCGCCGCCCTTGCCCTCGGCGTTGACGAATCCCAGTATCCCGGCGGCGAGATCACCGTTCGGATAGACCCTCCTGGTGGTGGGCTCCTGAAGGACACCGGCCAGCACATTGGCCCCGGGCCACCGTCGGTCTTGTCCTTGGCCGCCTTCTCGGCGAAGACGGACTTGAGGTCCTTGATCTGCTTCCAGACCTGCGGAGTCTGGCGCCGGGCCAGCACGGTGTAACGGCTGTCGGGCTTCGACAGCTTCTTCGTCAGCTCCGCGGCGTCCTTGCCGAGGATCGGGGCGAGCAGGGCCGCTGCCTGCTGCGGTGCGTCCGGAGCATTGCTCTCCTTCGGCGTGAACAGCTTGGGGTCGGCCGTGATGTCGTGCGCGTCGACGCTGGTGGCCAGTGCGATTCCGCCGCGGTCGGTGATCTCACCGCGTTCGGCGGCGATCGTGTACTCGAGGTAGCGGTTCTTCTCGGCCTTCGCCGCGTACGCGCTGGCATCGACCGCCTGGACCTGGAGGAGCCGGATGACGAACGCCAGCATGACGAGCGTCAGACCGAGGCTGATCAGGCGCAGCCGCGGGCGTGGGCTGCCCAGACGCAGGGAGCGTGAGTCGGCGGCGCGGGAGGCCCCGCCGCGAGGCCGCCCGCGGGTTTCGGGCGCCGGGTGCCGGGCCGGGCGGAGGGCCGGGGACGGCCTGAGCCGCCCGCGGCGTTACGGGGCCGCGCGGGGCCGGGTACGCGTCGGCGCGGCGGTTCCTGGGCGGCACTGCGTCACCTGCCGGAGGGCGTCGGGGCGGGTCACCGCGGTGCCCTGAGGCGCCGACGGAGTGGTCTGGGGTCCGGCTGCGGCGGCGTTCGGGCCGGGCGGTGAGGGCGTGACGGGCGGTGAGGCGGTTGCGGAGTGAGCCGCCGCCGGGCTGCCGGACGGGCTTGCCCGGACTCCGGCCCGGCGTGGGCTCCGGTTCCGCGTTCGTCCGCGCGGGGACTCCGCGGACCGTGCCGTCCGGGTCGAGGAAGGCGGGCTGCCGCCGGGCACCATGCCGAGCTCCCGGGCGCGCCGCTCCAGGGCCGCCGGCTCGGAGTAGCTGTCGACGTCGCGCTGGAGGGCCTGCTGCTCGTCGGTGAGTTCGGTGGTCTGCCGCTTCAGCTCACTCAGCCTGAACGATCCTTCGTTGAGTGCCGAATTCAGCACCAGGAGAGATGAGGCCGCCGCCGAGGAGCAGCACGACCAGCAGGACGAAGGGGTGCGGGCCGCATTGCTCGGCCCGGACGGCATCAGCCGGGCGAGCCGGGCGGCCCGCCCCTTCAACTGCTCGGTCTGCTTGCTCACCGCATCGCCCCGGCCTTCCCCGTCCCGGAGCCGCCCTGGACGCAGATGCTCACCGCTCCTCCTCGCGGATCCGCTCCGCTCCCCGCAGCCGGGCGGGGCGGCGCGCCGGTTCTCGGCGACCTCCTCCTCCGTGGGCAGCTCCGCGCCGCGGGTGAGCAGCTTCAGCCGGGGCTGGTAGCGCTCGGGTACGACGGGCAGCCCGGGTGGGGCCGTATTGGCTGCGCCGGCCGCGAAGACCCTCTTGACCAGCCTGTCCTCCAGCGAGTGGTAGGACAGCACGGCGATCCGTCCGCCGACGGCGAGGGTCCCGACGGCCGCCGGAATGGCTCGCTCCAGGACTGCGAGTTCGCCGTTGACCTCGATGCGCAGGGCCTGGAAGGTGCGTTTGGCCGGATTGCCGCCGGTGCGCTTGACGGCCTGTGGCAAGGCGTCGCGGATCAGCTCGACGAGCCGGGCGCTGTTGCTGAAGGGCTCCTTGCCGCGCTCGCGCACGACGGCGGAGACGATCCGCTTGGCCTGCTTCTCCTCGCCGTACGCGCGCAGGATCCGTACGAGCTCACCGGGCGGATAGGTGTTGAGCACCTCTGCGGCACCGATCCCGGTCGACTGGTCCATACGCATGTCGAGTGGGGCGTCCTGGGCGTAGGCGAACCCGCGGTCCGCCTCGTCCAGTTGCATGGAGGAGACCCCAGGTCGAAAAGAATGCCCTGGACGCCGGTGATGCCCAGCCGGTCGAGCACCTCGGGCAACTCGTCGTAGACGGCGTGCACCAGGGTGGCCCGGTCGCCGTAGGGGCGAGGCGCTCTCCGGAGAGCCGCAGCGCCTCCTTGTCCCGGTCCAGCGCGATCAGCCGGGCTGCCGGGAAGGCGGACAGCAGCGCTTCGCTGTGGCCGCCCAGGCCGAGAGTGCAGTCGACCACCACCGGCGGCCGGGGCCTTTCGCTTCCAGAGCCGGGGCCAACAGGTCCAGGCATCGCTGGAGCATTACCGGGACGTGCCGGGTCTGGCTCATGCGCCCTCTCAGGCTCGGTCCCGTGTGGCTGCACGTGCGGCCTGGTCCCCGCCCGCCCAGAAGGGGAGGTCCGCCGGCGCCGGGGAAGGGGCGTCGGCCGACCGGTGAGCGGGAGAGGGCCAGGCCGCAGGTGCGCCGCACATCACGGGGAATACGAAACGTACAGAATGTGCGGGCGGCTGGGTAACTTCGCGTCACTTTAGTCCACCCTGCCATTCGATCGATTCCCGATCAACGAACCGGACAGCGCGTCGCACTCCCTTCGCGGGCTCGAGCGCTCACCCGAGCGGGCGTATGGACGTACACCTTGTGGGTTACCTCACAACAAGTCTTGTTGAGGTTCTTTGTCCCTCTCCCAGCGCACTTCGACCGGATGTGAGGGCTAACGTCATATACATGTCGACCTCCGCGCAGTCCTCCGCAGATTCAGCACCGCCGGCTTCCGGTACCGCCCGCTCCGGCGGCACGGTCACCGACCGGCTGGTCGAGGCGAACAGCCGCTACGCCGGCGAATTCCGCGACCCGGGTATGGACGCGCACCCTGTGCTGCACGTCGCCGTGGTCGCCTGCATGGACGCCCGTCTCGACCTGCACGACGCGCTCGGCCTGTCGCTCGGCGACTGCCACACCATCCGCAACGCCGGCGGCGTGGTCACCGACGACGTGATCCGTTCCTGACCATCAGCCAGCGCGCTCTCGGCACCCGCAGCGTGATCCTGATCCATCACACGAACTGCGGTCTCGAGTCAATCACCGAGGGTTTCCGGCAGGAGCTGGAGCTCGAGGTCGGGCAGCGGCCGGTCTGGGCCGTGGAGGCCTACTCGGACGCCGACCAGGACGTACGCCAGTCGATGCAGCGGGTACGCACCTCTCCTTCCTCCTGCACACGGACGACGTTCGCGGCTTCGTCTTCGACGTGACCACCGGCCTGCTCCGCGAGATCCTTCCCGCTGCCTGATCTTCCCGGAAGCGGTGGGAAGTACGGGGCGGAATACCGGCAACACCCGACATATCACCCCCACTTATCCACAGCCGAGTGACACGAAGCGGTAACGGCAACAAGAATGCGGGTGTGACATCTCTCCGGTCTTCCGGAGAGTGTCCGTATTTCGGGTGGGCCGGGCAGCTTCTGTTGCGCCGGCCCGTGCGCAAGGGCCGAGGAGGGCCGGGTGACGACCTATGACGATCGAGCGAGCCTCACAGATCTGACCACCACAGCGGAGCGGGTGCGCAGGTCGGTGGAGAGTGTGATCGAGGGCAAGCCTGAGGTCGTACGGCTTTCGCTGACCGTGCTGCTCGCAGAGGGACATCTGCTCATCGAGGATGTTCCCGGGGTCGGCAAGACGATGCTGGCCAAGGCGCTGGCACGGTCCATCGACTGCTCGGTGCGACGCATTCAGTTCACACCGGACCTGCTGCCTTCGGACATCACCGGTGTGTCCATCTTCGACCAGCAGCGGCGGGACTTCGAATTCAAGCCTGGCGCGATCTTCGCCCAGATCGTGATCGGCGACGAGATCAACCGTGCTTCGCCGAAGACCCAGTCCGCGCTGCTGGAGTCGATGGAGGAGCGCCAGGTCACCAGCGACGGGCAGACCTATGAGCTGCCCAATCCCTTCATGGTGGTGGCGACCCAGAACCCGGTCGAGATGGAGGGCACCTACCCGCTGCCGGAGGCGCAGCGCGACCGCTTCATGGCCCGTGTCTCGATCGGCTATCCCAGCCCCGAGGCGGAGCTGCAGATGCTCGATGTGCACGGCGGCATCTCGCCGCTGGACGATCTGCAGCCGGTTGCGCACGCCCACGACATCGTGAAGCTGATCGACATGGTGCGTGCGGTTCATGTGTCCGATTCCGTACGGCGGTACGCGGTGGAGCTGGTCGGGGCCACCCGTAACCACCCGGAGCTCAGACTCGGCGCATCGCCGCGAGCCACCCTGCACCTGCTCCGGGCGGCGAAGGCCTCCGCCGCACTCAGCGGACGCGAGTACGCGCTGCCGGACGATGTCCAGGCGCTCACGGTCGCGGTGCTCGCCCACCGGCTGCTGCCCACGGCCCAGGCCCAGCTGAACCGCCGTACGGCGGAACAGGTCGTCCTGGAGATCCTGCAGCGCATCCCGGTGCCGATGTCCGGCGTCTCCGCGGCTCCGGCTCCGGGGCTGCATCAGCCCGGCCGTCCGCACTACGACCAGCAGCAGCACGGCGTGCGGCGGCTGTGATGGCGGCAGGAGCCCGGCGCCGTCGAGGACGGCGACGACAGGGGCGGCCTGCGGGCGGCTCTGGGCGGGCTGACGACACGCGGGCGCTCCTTCCTCGCTGCCGGAATCGCCGCAGCTGTCTGCGCCTATGTGCTGGGCCAGGGGATCTGCTGCGGGTGGGGCTGCTGCTCGCCGTGCTGCCGCTGGTCTGTGTGACGGTGCTCTGCCGCACCCGCTACCGGGTCGTGGGCAGCCGGCGGCTCACGCCGTCCCGGGTGCCCACGGGCTCGGAGGCACGGGTGCATCTGCGAATGGACAACGTGTCCCGGATGCCGACGGGCCTGCTGATGCTCCAGGACCGGGTGCCGTACGCCCTCGGACCCCGGCCCCGGTTCGTACTGGACCGGGTGGAGCCGAGCGGCGGGCGCGAGGTGTCCTACCGGGTCCGCTCCGATCTGCGCGGCCGCTATCCGCTGGGGCCGCTGCAGCTGCGGCTCAGCGATCCCTTCGGGATGTGCGAGCTGACCCGCTCCTTCAGTGCGTACGACACCCTGATCGTCATCCCGCACGTCGACCCGCTGCCGGTACTGCGGCTGGCGGGCGAGGCCTCGGGATACGGCGACGGACGGCAGCGTTCGCTGGCCCTGGCCGGTGAGGACGATGTGATCCCGCGCGGCTACCGGCACGGTGACGACCTGCGCCGGGTCCACTGGCGTTCTACCGCGCGCTACGGCGAGCTGATGGTGCGCCGCGAGGAACAGCCGCAGCGGGCCAGATGCACAGTGCTGCTGGACACCCGGCAGATCGGGTACCGGGGCCGGGCCCGGATCGGCCTTCGAGTGGGCGGTATCGGGGCGGCTTCCGCGTTGGTGCACATGCTGGAGCGGGGCTTCGCCGTACGGCTGCTGACGGATACCGGGGACTCGGTGCCGGGTGAGGATGCCGACGGGTTCGCCGGATCGACCCAGGCGTCCGCGGACGCGGCGGGTCTGATGATGGACACCCTCGCGGTCGTCGACCACTCCGACGGGGCGGCCTGTCCCGCGCGTACGACGTGCTGCGTGGGGAAGGAAGGGCTGCTGGTCGCCTTCTTCGGCGATCTCGACGAGGAGCAGGCGGCGGTGGCGGCCAGGATGCGTCAGCGCAGCGGTGCGGCCGTCGCGTTCGTCCTCGACAGCACGGCCTGGGCGCCGGGGCCGGACGAGATGGCCGCCGCGCCGTCCGACGAGCGGTTGCGGACGCTGCGCGGGCGGGCTGGACGGTCGTGCCGGTCCCACCCGGCGTGGAGCTCGCCCAGCTGTGGCAGCAGGCGGGCGAGCAGCACACCGACTCGCCCACCGCGGCCGGCAGCACGACAGGTTTCTCTGGGGATGGTCATGAGTGGTCATGGGCGGCTGACGCTGTGCGCCTTCGCGGCGACGATGCTGGCGGCGAGTGCTCTGCTGCCGCTGGTCGAGACCGCGGGCTGGATCGGGCAGGCAGCCTTCCTGCTGGCGGTCCAGAGCGGTGTGGGTGCGCTCGCCCGCCGGGTACCGCTGGCCCGGACGCTGACCGTGTCCGCGCAGGCGCTGGCCACTTTACTGCTGCTGACCGTGGTGTTCGTCAGGGATCAGGCGCTCTTCGGCGTGCTGCCCGGCCCCGAGGCCGTTCAGCAGTTCGCGGACCTGCTGACCGCCGGGGGCGTGGATGTCGGCAAGTACCGCACCCCGCACCCATCACCGACGGCATCCGGGTGATGCTGATCGGCGGGTGCTGTTGATCGGGCTCATCGTGGACGCCCTCGCGGTGACCTTCCGCAGTGCGGCACCTGCCGGTCTGCCTGCTCGCGCTGTACTCGGTCGCGGCCGGGCTGGCCGACGGCAGGGCGGGCTGGCTCTGGTTCCTGCTGGCAGCCTCCGGCTATCTGCTGCTTCTGCTGGCGGAGGGCCGCGACCGGCTCTCCCAGTGGGGCCGGGTCTTCGGTGGCTCGCCGCGGTCCTCGGGCGAGCGCTCGGCCGGGTTCGAGGCGATGAGCAGACGGCCGCCGGTCCAGGTACGGACCGGACGGCGCATCGGCGTGGTGGCGCTGGGGTCGCGCTGGTCGTTCCCGCGGCCCTGCCCGCTCTGGACGGCGGGCTGCTGGGCGGCGCCGGCGGCAACACGGGCAGGGGAAGTGGCGGCGGCACCATCTCCGCGGTGAACCCACTGGTCTCGTTGCAGAACAATCTGAACCAGCCGGAGAACCGGGAGGTGATGTCCTACCGCACCGACGCGGCCGGCCCGCAGGACTTCTATCTGCGCATCCTGGCCCTGGACGAGTTCAACGGAAGCGAGTGGCGGCCGTCCACGCGCAGGCTGGCTGATGTGCCGGGGAGCCTGCCGCAGCCGGCCGGCCTGAATTCGGACGTGGACGTCACCCAGGTCCGGTCGAACATCTCCGCATCGCCTTCGTACCAGCAGACTTATCTGCCACTCCCTATCCGGCGACCGAGGTCAGGATCGGCGGCCGCTGGCGGTTCGAGCCCGAGGACGCACCCTCGTCGGGGACGACGGCCAGACGACACGCGGCAGCCAGTACGAGGTCAGCAGCCTGGTGGTGAACCCGACAGCGGCGCAGCTCGCCGAAGCCGGCCCGGCACCGCGCGCGCTCACACGTGAGTACACCCAGGTCCCCGACTCCTTGCCGGACGTGGTCCTGGAGACCGCCGAGCAGGTGACGAAGGGCTCTGCCAACGACTACGAGCGGGCCGTCAAACTGCAGGACTGGTTCGCCTCGCAGGGCGGCTTCACCTACGACACGAAGGTCAATTCAGGGACCGGTACGGAGGCGATCACCCGCTTCCTCAAGGACAAGCAGGGCTTCTGCGTCCACTTCTCGTTCACGATGGCCGCGATGGCACGGACCCTGGGAATACCGGCCAGGGTCGCGGTGGGCTTCACCCCGGCACGCCCAAGCCGAACGGTGCGGTCTCCGTCGGGCTGCGTGACGCCCATGCATGGCCCGAGCTGTACTTCGAGGGGTGGGCTGGACCCGCTTCGAGCCGACTCCATCCCGGGCAGCACCCCGTCGTACACCTGGCCGGACACCCCTTCGGGCGACACGAGCGACCCGTCCGTGCCCTCTGCGGGCGCCTCCGAGGAGCCCTCGGCCGCTCCCTCCAGCACGGAGAGCTGCCCGGCGCAGCTGGGCGGCCAGGGTGAGTGCGGCGCTTCGACGGCACCGGGGTGGCGAGCCCCACAGACCCTGGGACGTCGACGGGCACCATCTCACTGGTGGTTCTCGGTGCTCTGATCCTGCTGGTGCTGCCGGTCCTGCCCATGGTCTGGCGCATGCGGGTACGCGCACGGAGGCTGGGCTTCTCCCAGGGGCGTACGCCTGCCGATGTAACGGCCAGGACCATGGCCGCCTGGCGGGAGATCACCGACACCGCCTGGGACCACGGCATCACGCCGGACGATTCGCAGACCTCGCGCAAGGCGGCGGCGCGAATCGTGCGAGAGCGGGCTCGACAGCGCTGCGGCCGCCGCGGTTCACCGGGTGGCCGGGGCCGTGGAGCAGGTGCTGTACGCGGCGGCACCGGTGGCGGCCACCGGCCTGGCCGAGGACGCGTCGACCGTGCGGGCGGGTCTGCGGGCGTCCACCGGCCGAGCCGGCCGGCTCCGGGCAACCATCGCGCCTCGATCGGCCGTTCGGGTGAAGTGGGCGGTCTCGGTCCGCATGGCGGCGATCGGAAACCGCTGGGCGAATCTCCCGCTCCGCACCCGTTGGACCGCCCGGCCAGGCCGTCCGTCCCGCCGACAGGGCTGACCGCCGGCATGGCTGCTGGTCCCGGCCCGATTGCTGGCCGGGACCAGCAGCCATGCTTCACCGGCCCGGATCAGGTCATTCCTCCGACCGGGGAGAGAGGAATGGGTGAGGGCGGCCGCATTCTGCGGCCGCCCTCACCCATCGGTGTCCGGCGTTAAGTTGTCAGTCCGATTCCGGGGCGCGGGCGCCTGCCGGAGGCCGGAGTACTCATTGGCCCTGTTCGTCACGGCGGCGCTGCCACCGTTGCTCGATCCGGTTCATCATCGACCGGCGCTGCTTGGGCTGTCGGCGTTCGCCGTCGCCGCTCCCCGCCTGTTGCTGTTCACCCTGCTGCTGTTCACCGGGCTTGGGCGCTTTGCGCCATCCCGTGACCGCGAGCACTGCACAGCCCAGCATGACGAGAAACCCCACCACGCTGATCCAGATCTCCTGGGCGACCATTCCGGCCATGAGGGCGCGATACCCACCAGAAAACCAGCGACCGCCTGGTAGACCCGTCGTCGGGTGTACGTACGCAGCCCGCTTCCCTCAAGCGCTGTAGCGAACTTGGGATCTTCGGCGTACAGCGCTCGCTCCATCTGCTCGAGCATTCGCTGCTCGTGCTCCGAGAGCGGCACGGAGTCCTCCTCGTCGTCGGCCGCGGGGGCGACCGGTATGCGGCCCTTCCAGGATAGGCAGGGATTCGCCCCGTGAAACCCGCCCTCTAGCCATTAGCCAGTCGGACCGCCATGTCGGCTCGGCTGCTGAGGCGTAGATTCCCCGACCTCCGATCCGTCATGCCGGATGGTGTCACCCGATCATACGGGGCTCAGGGCCCGATCGGGTGTCCTGGGCCGTACTCCGTCTGCAGCTGCATTGCTGATCAGCCGCGCTCCGGTGGCTCGGCGGCCATGCCCCGGCCGCGTACATGCCATGCCCTCACTCGCGCTTCTCGCCCAGAACGTGCAGCTGGGTCGCGACCGAATGGAAGGCCGGCTGTTCGGCGACGGCGGCTTCCAGCTGAGAAGCGCTTCCATCGCACCGGATTCGGTGTCCACCAGGACCCGGGCACGAGGTCGGCGAAGACCCGGACGCCGTGCACCGAACCGACCACGAGGCCGGCCGCGGCGACCAGCTCGGTGAGCTGGTCGGCGGTGAACCGCCGGGGCACCGGGTCGCCCTCGCCCCAGCGGCCCGCCGGGTCGGTGAGCGCCTGCCGGGCCTCCGTGAAGTGTCCGGCGAGCGCTCGGGCCAGAACGGCGCCGCCGAGCCCGGCGGCGAGCAGGCTGAGCGCACCGGACGTACGGAGCGCGTCGACCGCGTTCCGTACGCCCTCGGCCGGGTCGTCCACGTACTCCAGGACTCCGTGGCAGAGCACCGCGTCGTAGCCGCCGCGCTCCACCACGTCGAACAGCCCGAGGATGTCGCCCTGGACACCGCGGACCCGGTCGGCGACGCCGGCTTCGGCGGCGCGGCGCTCCAGCGCGAAGAGTGCGTTGGGGCTGGGGTCGACGACGGTCACCCGGTGGCCGAGACGGGCGGCCGGTACCGCGAAGTTCCCGGTGCCGCCGCCGGTGTCCAGCACGTCCAGGGTGTCCCTGCCCGTCGCCTTGGCCTGGCGCTCGAGAGCGTCCTTCAGGACCTCCCAGACCACGGCGGTACGGAGGGAGGCGCGGGGGCGCAGCTGGTCCGACACGGCAGTTGACTCCTCGGCACGGTGCCGCCACTGACGGCGGAGCGTGAACAGTGCAGGTGGTACGGGTGCTCTCCACCCTATTGCCTCGCACCGCCGTCCCGGTCACCCCGCGTCGGGCCGCTTCCTCCTCGGCTGAGGGAGCACAGGCTGGAGCATCAGCAGCCGCTCGACCAGGCGCAGGAACATGGCGGCGTCCCGCAGCAGATCATCGGCGTCACGGCTGGTGGCCGCGTCCGGTATGCCGGCTTCCGCACGGGCCCGGCGACGGGCCCCGGAGGCGAACAGCGCGCTCCATTCGGTGAGTTCCGGTGCGATCTCCGCGAGGACCTCCCAGGCACTGCGGATCCTCTCCGGCGGCGCCTGCCGGTCTCGGGACGGCCGCGGGCGGCGAGCACCGCGGCTGCGGTGCGCAGTGCGGCGAGGTGCGCGGTGGCATACCGCTCGTTCGGCACGTCGAGTACGGCGGCCTCATCCAGGCCCGCACGGGCCTGGATGAGCAGATCGAGGCGGCGGGCGGCGCACTGGTGCGCCGCGGAACGGGTGGACGTCGGCTGCCGGACCGGTCGGCGAGGGGCAGGGCTGCCTGCGCGGCGCCGCGGGGCGGCGGCTGCGGACGAGCTGGCCATGACGAACCTCCTGTCGTCGTGTGACGGCTCCGTGGCCGTATGTGTCCATCGTGACGGCCACCACTGACAATCCCCGAAGCCGGTTCTGACCTGGTCTTTGCTTCGAGCGTTCGTTCGGGCTAGTTTTGCACTGACCAGTCAGTTCAAAAGAAGGGCGGGGATTGTGGACAGCCCGCACGGCGCAGCTGTGAGCGCCGAGGACTTCGGCCTCCGAGGACCGCGCGGCTGGGCCTTCCGGGGCATCGGCCTCACCGCGGATCCCGGATCTCTGATCGCGGTGGAGGGCCCGTCCGGCTCGGGCCGTACCTGCCTGCTGCTCGCGCTCACCGGCCGGATGCGGCCCACCGAGGGCACGCCGAAGTCGGCGGCCTGCGCCTGCCGGGCAAGCTCGCCGCCGTGCGACGGATCAGCACACTGGGCCCGGTCCGGGCGTCAACGAGCTCGACCCGGCCTTCACCGTCGCCGAGCATCTGCACGAACGCGCCCTGCTGCAGCGCCGCTTCGACGGTTCGCTGCGCGCCCTGTTCCGCCCCGCGCCGACCGGCTCGCCGCCGCGCGGCCCGGATCGACACCGCTCTGGACACGGCCGGGCTGGACCCCGCCACCCTGCCCAAGGCGGAACGGACCTCCGTACGGGATCTGGAGCGCATCGAGGCCCTGCGGCTTGCCGTCGCCCTCGCGCTGATGAGCGGTCCGCAGCTGCTCGCCGTCGACGACACGGACCTCAAGCTGTCCGGCACGGACCGCTCTCAGGCCTGGGAGCTGCTGCGCACGGTCGCCGCCGGAGGGACCACGGTGCTCGCGGTGTGCAGCGAGGCACCCGAGGACGCGCTCACCGTGCGTACCGGAGCCGCCGCCGCATCTGCGGCGAAGGAGAGCGCCGCCCGGGGCACCACGAACGAGAACGAGAACGCCACGACCGAGAAGGGCAGTGCCGATGCGATCGCCGAAGCTGGCCGCGCTTGAGCTGAAGCGATTCGGCAGGGAAAGCTGCCGCGCGCCGCGCTGGTGGCGCTCCTGCTGCTGCCGCTGCTGTACGGCGCGCTGTATCTGTGGTCGTTCTGGGATCCGTACGGACGGCTCGACAAGATCCCCGTGGCCCTGGTCAACAACGACGAGGGAGCCACGACTGAGGGCAGCGCATCGCGGCCGGTGACGAGATCACCGGCAAACTGCTGGACTCGGAGGTCTTCGACTGGCACGAGGTGGACTCCTCCGATGCCCGCCGGGGCATCGAGGACGGCACCTACTACTCTCACTGACGATGCCGTCCGACTTCAGCAAACAGATCGCGTCCAGTTCGGGCGACTCCCCGAAACCGGCGCACTTCAGGTCAGGACGGACGACGCCAACAACTACATCGTCGGACAGATCTCCAGGACGGTGTTCGCGGAAGTCCGCAGCGCCGCGTCCAAGAACGCCTCCGGGGCTTCCTCGACCGGATCTTCATCAACTTCTCCGGCCTCCACGACGCGACCGCGAAGGCCGCCAAGGGCGCCGACGATCTCGAGGGCGGGATCACGAAGGCGAAGAAGGGCTCGAAGGACCTCGCGGACGGGCTCAAGGACGCCAAGTCCGGCAGTTCCAAGCTGTCCAGCGGGATCGTCAAGCTCAACAAGGGTGCGGGCGATCTCGAAACAGGCTCCCGGCAGGTCGCCGGCGGCACGCGGGTCCTGGCCGAGAAGGTCAGCCTGGCCGCCGCAGACGTACGTCCGTTCCTGAAGGACAACGGCAAGGCGATCGGGGACACGGCCCGGCTGGTGGCCGACTCCTCCAAGACGGTAGGGGACAACCTCGATCTGCTGGTGAAGACCGCGCCCACCGCATCGGCCGCCGCACCACGGCCTCCGACGATCTGGACACGGTCTACCGCACCCGCTGCGAGGAGGAGCCGGTGCCCGACCCGGAGTCTGCCCGCAGCTGAAGCGCGCCAGGACAGCGGCTTTCGACGTCGCCAAGGTCTCCGACGATGTCAGCGCGCTGGTCACGAACCAGAACGGGGACCTGAAGAAGCTCCGCGGACAGCTGACCACCCTGCAGAAGCAGGCCGATGCCCTGGCGAAGCGCTCGCCGGACCTGGACACCGACCTGGAATCCGCCGTCGCGAAGATCAACGCGCTCAACACCGGCGCCCAGAAGGTCGCCAAGGGCGCAGACACGCTCCACACCGGGCTTGGCACCGCCAAGTCCGGCTCCGCCGGCCTGGACACCGGCCTCGGGAAGCTGAAGACCGGCGCCAAGAACCTGGACGGCGGGCTGTTCCGGCTCGGCGACGGCTCGACGACACTGGCCCAGGGGCTGAACGACGGCGTCGCGAAGATCCCCGACTACGACAAGGAGGACCGGGACACCCGTACGGACGTAATGGCCGACCCGGTACAACTGGCCTCCGAATCGCTGCATGCCGCCCCAATTACGGCACCGGCTTCGCCCCTTACTTCATCCCCTGTCGCTCTGGGTCGGATCGATGGTGGCGTACATGCTGATCCAGCCGCTCAACCGGCGGGCGCTCGCCGCCGGGCGCCGGCCTGGCGCATCGCCTTCGCGGGCTGGCTGCCCGTAGCCACGATCGGCCTGCTCCAGGTCACCGCTCTGATGTCGGTCCTGCACTGGGGCCTCGGGCTGCAGATGACGCACGCGGCCGGCACCATCGGCTTCCTGGCCCTGGTGTCCTGCTGTTTCGCCGCGATCGTGCAGTGGCTGAACGCACGCTTCGGCGCGGCAGGACGCATCCTCGTCCTGGCGGTGCTGATGCTGCAGCTGACATCTGCCGGAGGCACCTATCCCGTACAGACCAGCCCGGGGTTCTTCGGTGCGATCCACCCGTATCTGCCGATGAGCTACGTGGTGGACGGACTGCGCAGACTGATCACCGGCGGCGGTCTCGGTCCGGTCTGGCAGGGCTGCGCCGTCCTGCTGGCCTTCACTGCGGGCGCTCTGGCGCTGACCGCCCTGTCCGCACGCCGCAAGCAGGTCTGGACGCTGGACCGGCTCCATCCGGAGCTCAGTCTGTGAGCGCCCGGGACCTGTGAGAATCGACCGTATGGAAAGCAGTAGCACCACGCGCCGGCAGGCCACCCGGCAGAAGCTCTACGAGGCAGCCGTGACCCTCATCGCGGAGAAGGGCTTCTCCGCGACCACGGTGGACGAGATCGCGGAGCGCGCCGGGGTCGCCAAGGGCACGGTCTACTACAACTTCAAGAGCAAGACCGAGCTCTTCGAGGAGTTGCTGCGGCACGGCGTCGGGCTCCTCACGGCGTCGTTGCGCTCGGCCGCCGATGAGACCGACGAGCGCGGCGGGACCGGGTCGAGGCGCTGGACGCGATGATCAGGGCCGGTCTGGTCTTCATCGACCGCTACCCGGCCTTCACCCAGCTCTACGTCGCCGAGCTGTGGCGCACCAACCGTGCCTGGCAGGCGACCCTCCTGGTGGTACGGCAGGAGGCCGTCGCCGTGGTCGAGGAGTCCTGCGCGAAGGCGTCGGCAACGGCGAGCTCAGCGAGGAGATCGATATCCCGCTGACGGCGGCTGCGATGGTCGGAATGGTGCTGGTGGCGGCACTCGACTGGCAGGCGTTCCAGCCGGAACGGTCGATAGACGATGTGCACTCGGCGCTGTCCCTGCTGCTGCACGGGCGGGTCAGCGGGCGCTGACCGGCCCGGCGGCCGGGACAGCCGGCGGAACGCACAGGACGCCGGTCCGGTGGAGTTCGATCCCCTCGAACTCCACCGGACCGGCGTTTCCTGTGCTGCCGGAGAGCCCTTCCCCGTGACCCCGTATCCCCGTGGTCCCCGGGCTCTCCGCCGTGCACCCCGTTGCGTCAGGGATGCCGCACCGTTCCACCGCCCCGTGTCGGTGGTATCGGCGCCGCGTCCCTCCGTGGTCCCCACTCTTCCGTCTGTGCAGGTGGAGGCCTATCCGCATCCCTACTCATCTCCCCACTAGGTACGCGTACTCAGAACTGCGTGCGCGGGCCCACTCCGGCGGCGCGAGAGGAAGCACCTGGCCGGGCGGGCAGGCGCCGACCTCCCGAATGAGCTGTCAGCAGCACCCCTTAGGGTCACTGGCATGGCACGAATTGCGGTGATCGGCGCCGGGACGGGCGCGATGGCGGCGGCGGCCCGGCTCGCCGTGGCAGGCCACCGGGTGACGGTGTACGAACGCTCGCAGACCTACGGCGGCTCGGTCGGCCGGTACACCCATGAGGGCTTCGTCTTCGACACGGGTCCCGCGCTGCTGCATCTGCCCGCGGTCTACCGCGACCTGTTCGTGAAGACGGGCAGGGAGCCGCTGGAGCAGCGCGTCACCCTCACCCAGGTCGACCCGTCCGGCCGGCACATCTTCGCGGACGGCACCGCGGTGTCCCTGCCCAACGCGTCGAGGGCCGGGGTGGTCGCCGCGCTGGACGGAGCGCTCGGCGCCGGCGCCGGTGCCCGGTGGGGCGATTTCCTGGACCGGGCGGGGACCGCCTGGGACCGGTCACGCCGGCCGCTGCTGGAGGAGCCGTTGCCGGCCGGCCCGCTGATACCCGGTCGCGACCCCTACCCGCGGTGCGCAGACGCAGGCTGCTGCGGTCCCCAGCAGGCTGGGACACCGGCCGAGATCGGCGCATGGGAGCTGGCCGACCCCGGCTGGCGGCCCTGCTGGACGGATACGCGATGTCGTACGGGCTGGATCCGCGCCATGCGCCGGCCGCGGCCGCCCTGTTGCCGTACATGGAGGAGACATTCGGCTGCTGGTACGCGGCCGGCGGGATTCGGGCGCTCGCGGAGGCGGTGTACGAGCGTTGTCTGGCCCGTCGGGTGACGTTCGTCTTCGGTGCCGATGTGATCCGGGTGGCCGAGAGGGACGGCCGGGCCGCGGGCGTCGAGCTCGCTGACGGATCGGTCGCCGAGGCCGATCACGTGGTGCTCGGCGCACAACAGCGGCCGGGCTGGTGCCGGACCGCGAGCCGGTACGCGACGGTGCCCCGGACAGGGGCGCGGTCCCGGCCGTTTCCTGGTTCTGCTGTCGCTGCGCGGTGCCCGGGAGGCCGGCGCAGTGCACCGGACCGTGGTGCACGCCCGGACGGGGCCGTGGAGCAGGACGCCGTGTTCGGCGGCCGGACCGCCGACCGGCCCACAGTCACGGTGCTGCGTCCCGACGATCCGGCGACCCGGCCCGACATGGCCCATGAGGCGGTGACGCTGATGGCTACGGTGGCTCCGCACGGCGGCCCGCTCGACTGGACGGATGCGGCGCTGCGCGAGCGGTACGCGGACACGCTGATCGACACCGCTGCCGCGGCCGTTCCCGGTCTGCGCGACCGGATGCTCCATGCCGAGGTACGTACCCCGGCCGAGACCGCGGCCGAGACCGGTGCCGAGGGCGGTTCGGTGCCTGCCCCGCTCTGGCCGGGGCAGCGGGCGCCTATCTGCACCCGCGAACAGCACCAGGCTGCCGGGCCTGTACCGGGCGGGCGGCTGGTCGCATCCGGGCGGCGGACTCGCGCACGCGGGGATGTCGGGGCGCTCGTCGCCGGACTCCTCGTGGAGGGTGACGGCTTCCGCGGCTCGCAATGAGCCGCGGAGCCGCGTCGTCAGCAGCGGTGCTGCTCGTCAGTAGCGGTGCTGCTCGTTCTGGCCGGTGTCGTAGCCGTTGCCGTACGGGCCGGGCTGCACGGGCTGTTCCGGCGGCACCGGCGGCACCGGCGGATACTGCTCACTCTCGCGCTGCTGGGGCACCCAGACACCGCCGGGCGGGGTGTCGGCGTACTGCCCGGCGTAGGGTCGGGTACTGCTGCTGGCCCCGTAGCTGTCGTAGCTGTTGCCGTAGCTGTCGTACGAGGCGTACTGCGCGGGACCGGCCGTGTTGCCCGTTCCGATGTACGGGTCGGAGTAGGCGGCGTACTGCTGCCGGCCGGTGCCGTAGTCGTACTGTCCGGCGTAGGTCTCCTGGCCGGCGTAACCGTCCTGCCCCTGACCGGGGTAGGTGTCCTGACCGGGTAGGTGTCCTGGCCGTACGGGTCCTGGCCGCCGTACTGCGGCTGCGGCCCGCTCTGCTGTCCCTCCGGAGCGGTGCCGGTGTAGACGCCGTACTGCCCGGTGTCGTCCGGCAGCGGCTGCGGCTCGTAGACCGCGGAGGCAGCGGAGCCTGCGCCTGCGGCCATCATGGCTGCCTGTCCGGCCGCATCCTGGTATTCCAGGCCGGAGACCTCGAGCGTGGGCTCCCTGTTGCCGGCCCGCCCGGAGCTCCTGCGACGGCGCCGGCTCTCACCGGGCTGCCTCCTATGGCCCAGCCGGTCGAGAAGCCCCGCCTGAACGAGAGCGTCACATAGGCCTGGCCAGTGGCGAAGGCGATCGCGCCGACGACGATCACCAGCACGGAGGGGATCAGCACTCCCAGGACCACGCCCGTGAAGCCCGCGAAGGCGAGCAGCCGCCAGCGCAGCCGCGCCTTGTACTGAAGCAGCACCTCGCCCAGCAGCCACAGTGCCACGACGCCGAATGCGATGTAGAGGACCGTCCAGCCCACGCCCGCCCTCCTGCGGCCACCGCCCCGGATCGGTGGCGGGTACGGCCGGTCACGACTGCTTGTGCAGTCCGAGATTCTCGTAGATCTCGAGCGTTGCGGTCGAGTTGTTGAGCGTAATGAAGTGCAGCCCGGGGACATCCTCGGAGAGCAACTTCGCGCAGAACTCCGTTGCGAACTCGATGCCAATGGAGCGTACAGCCGCGGGATCGTCCTTGGCGGCCTGGATGCGCTCTTTCAGCGACGAAGGGAAGGATGCGTTACTGAGCTGTGCGAATCTCTCCAGCTGCTTGGCGCTGGTGAGCGGCATCACCTCGGGAATGACCGGGTGTCGCAACCCGCCGCGACCACTCGGTCACGCATCCGTAGATAGTCCTCCGGATTGAAGAACATCTGCGTGATCGCATAGTCGGCACCGGCGCGGCACTTGTCCACGAAATGACCGATGTCGGTGTCCCAGTCGGCCGATCGTGGATGCATTTCGGGAAACGCGGCGACGCCCACGCAGAAATCGCCGGATTCCTTGATGAGCCGGACCAGATCGGCGGCGTACCGCACCTGCGGGTGCTTGACCCACTCGCCCATCGGGTCGCCGGGCGGATCTCCGCGCACGGCGAGAATGTTGCGGATGCCGGCGTCGGCGTACTGCCCGACCATGTTGCGCAGCTGCGCGACGGAGTGATCGACCGCGGTGAGGTGGGCGACCGGGGTGAGCGTGGAGTCGGCGGCGATCTGCTGCGTCGCCTTGACCGTCCCCGCGCGGGTGGAACCGCCGGCCCCGTACGTCACGGAGACGAAGCTCGGGCCCACCGCCTCGACCCGCCGCAGCGCATTCCAGAGGTTCCGCTCGCCCTTCTCGGTCTTGGGCGCCCAGAACTCGAACGAATAGGAAGGCTTGCCGGTCGCGAGCAGCTCGCGCACGGTACGAGCGCGGTCTGTCCTGGTGGATGGTGTGCCAAGGGCCATACTGGGAGGTTAACCAGCGCCAGGCGGTACCCCAACCGCACCGGGGAAATGTCTGAAATCGTAAGGCTGCTGTCCACCCTTCGGACAGCAGGGTCCACCGCGAGGCAGCTCGGCCTACGGCGCCGGGCCTGCGGTATCAGCCGGTACGTGCCCTGACGCGCTTCGCCAGTGCGGCGGCGGCCTCGGCCGGATCCCCGGCTTCGGTGATCGCCCGCACGACGACGATCCGGCGTGCGCCTGCGTCCAGCACCTCGTCCAGATTGCCCGCGTCGATCCCGCCGATCGCGAACCAGGGCCGGGGCTGGTCCAGCGAGGCCGCGTACCGCACGAGACCGAGCCCAGGGGCATGCCGGCCGGGCTTGGTGGGAGTGGGCCAGCAGGGACCCGTGCAGAAGTAGTCCACGCCGGTCTCGGCCACGGCCGCGTCGACCTCGGACTCCGCGTGGGTGGAGCGGCCTGTCAGCACATCCTGGCCGATGACCGCACGGGCGGCCGGCACCGGCAGATCACCCTGTCCGAGGTGCAGCACATCGGATCCGATGGCGTGTGCGACATCGGCCCGGTCGTTGACCGCGAGAAGCCTGCCGTGGCGCTTGCAGGCATCGGCGAACACCGCGAGGTGTTCGAGCTCCTCGGCGGCCTCCATGCCCTTGTCCCGCAGCTGGATGATGTCCACCCCGCCGGCCAGCACGGCATCCAGGAACCCGGGGAGGTCGCCCTGCCGCTTGCGGGCGTCCGTGCACAGATACAGCCGGGCATCGGACAGCAGCGAGCGAGGCGTGGACATGGTTGAGCTCCCCGTGGGTCAGGCGTGGTCAGGCGTAGTAGTCGAGTCAGCAGGCACCGGTAACCGCGGGATGCGGGCCGTGTCGGACGGCCCGCACCCCACGCGCGGTTGGCCCGGTCAGACGGCGAGCGCCTGGGCGCGGCGCTTCACCTCCGTACCGCGATTCTCACTCAGGGCCTGCACGGGTGTCCCGGGCAGGCTCGGGTCAGGGTGAAGAGCCAGTCCAGCATCTCTTCGTCGGAGTAGCCGTCGTCCCTCAGGAGCGTCAGGGTCCCTACGAGGCCCTTGACCACCTTGTTGCCGTCAATGAAGGCGGCAGGCACCTGAAGCGCCCTGTTCTCACCACGGCGTACGGCGATGAGCTGGCCTTCCTTCACCAGCGTCCGCACACGTGTCACCTCGACATCGAGCATTTCCGCGATGTCGGGAAGGTGAATCCAGGCAGGGACGAGAGCATCGATCTTTGCGTCAATCTCGGTCACAGGGACAAGCGTGCCATCCCGGACTGACACTCGGAAGCCGGACCGACCGTACGGGGTCACAGCCCGTGCCGGACGGCCGCCGATTTGAGTGGTACGGACGGGTCTGTGACCCGTGTCGGATCGAGCGGCACTCCCGATTCGATGAGCTTGCGCCCCTGCGCCAGGTCGCGCGGACGGCCGACCGCGAGCACCGCCACCAGGACGCCCTCGCGCAGCCAGCACACCGTCCAGGACGAATCCGCAGGGTCGCCGCGCCACAGCAGGCTGTCGGCGCCTGTGTGATGGCCCGCGTACTGCACGAAGCGGCCGAACTGCTCGGACCAGAAGTAGGGCACCGGATCGTACGCGGGCACCTGCCCCCGCCCTCGTCGGCCGCGATGGCCGCGGCCACGGTCCGCGGCCCCTGGAGGGCATTGTCCCAGTGGTGGACGAGGAGGCGTTCGCCGTAACGGGCAGACGGGAAGGATGCGCAGTCGCCGACCGCGTACACATCGGGCAGCGAGGTGCGCAGCGCGCTGTCGGCGGTGACCGAGCCGTCCCGGCCCAGGGCGATGCCCGAGCCGGCGAGCCAGCCGGTGGCGGGCCTGGCGCCGATGCCCACGACCACCGCTCCGGCCGGAACGCGCCTGCTGTCCGCCAGCACGACGGTTCCCGGTTCGATGTGTGCCACCCGGGCGTCGGTGAGGAGCTCCGCGCCGCTCTCGGCGTACCAGCCGGCCATGGGCTCGGTGACCTCGGCGGGCAGCGCGCCCGCGAGGGCGTGGCGCCGCCTCGACCACGGTGACCGCGCAGCCCGCTGCGCGGGCCGCCGTGGCGAACTCCGCGCCGATCCAGCCGGCCCCGACCACCACGACGTGGTGCTGCCGCTCCAGGACGGGCCGCAGCCGCGCGGCGTCGTCGAGGGTCCGCAGCAGGTGGACGCCGGGGACACCCTCGGCGCCCGGCAGCTGGACCGGTTCGGCCCCGGTGGCCAGGACCAGCACGTCGTACGGGACGGGGCCCTGAAGGGTGTCCAGGGCGTGCGCCCCGGCTCGCAGGCCGGTCACGTCGAGCCCCAGACGCAGGGTGATGTCCAGGGCCTCGAAGTCGATGTCGAAAGCCGAGTCCTCTGCCTTGCCGAGCAGGACGGCCTTGGACAGTGGTGGCCTGTCGTACGGCTGATGGGGTTCGGCGCCGATCAGGGTGATGGGCCCGGTGAAGCCCTGTTCGCGCAGAACCACGGCGCTCTGGACGCCGGCCATGCCCGCACCGACGACCACCACACGGATGTTCTGCCCTCGCACTGCCCGGTGTTCCGTCTGCTCGCTCACCCGTCCACCCTAATCACCTGACGCCCCGTCAGGAACGGAGCTCCTCCACAATGCTCGTCCCGCAGCCTTCCCGGGACTCCCACTCCCACCGCTCCTCCAGCCGCACCCGGCCGTCGGGAAGGCCGCGCACGGTCGAGACACAGTGACCGGACGCGGTCGTTCCGTCCTGCTTCAGCTGTACGTACCTGAAGTCCAGGGTGTCGTCCTGCCGGGTGCCCACGAGATGGCCGCGGACCACGTCACCGCCCGCGTACTCGGCCCAGATCCGGCCCTCCTGCTCGTGGTACGTGAAGCGGGTGCGGGTGCCGACCTGGCCGGGGCCTGGTCGGCGACCGGCGAGAGGACGAGTCCGTCGAGCGAACGGGCCACGGTGACTGCTCCCTTACTGACTGCGGGCGGCGGGGTCTAGGGTGGTCAACGTAAGACACTCGCGGGAGTCCGGACGCACCGGGCTGAGAGGGAGGCTGGCCGGCCTCCGACCGTACGAACCTGATCCGGGTCATGCCGGCGAAGGGAGGGCTGGACACTCATGCGCACCTCGGCGGACGGATCCGACGTCCTGGTCATCGGCGGCGGCATCATCGGTCTGGTGACGGCCTGGCGGGCCGCCCAGCACGGCCTTGACACGGCGGTGGCCGATCCCGAACCGGGCGGCGGCGCCGCCAGGTCGCGGCCGGGATGCTCGCCGCCGTCACCGAACTCCACTACGGCGAGCAGATGCTGCTCGGCCTCAACGTGGCCTCCGCCGCGCGCTACCCGGCGTTCGCGGCCGAGCTCGAGGATGCGACCGGGCAGGAGATCGGCTTCCGCGCCTGCGGCACGCTGTCCGTGGCGCTGGACTCCGACGACCGTGCCCATCTGCGCGAACTGCACGCCCTACAGCAGCGTTCGGGGCTGGAGTCCGAGTGGCTCACCGGCCGTGAGTGCCGCCGCCTGGAGCCGATGCTCGCCCCGGGGTCCGCGGCGGGCTGCGCGTCGACGGCGACCACCAGGTGGACCCCAGACGGCTGGCCGCCGCCTTGGTCACCGCGTGCGAGCGGGCCGGAGTGGTCTTCCACCGGGAGTGGACGCAGCGGCTTTCCGTCACGGGAGACAGTGCCACCGGCGCCGTACTCGCCAACGGCAGACGGCTCACCGCCGGCCAGGTCGTACTCGCGGCGGGCAGCCTCAGCGGGCGGCTGGCGGGCCTGCCCGACGATGTCGTGCCGCCGGTACGCCCGGTCAAGGGCCAGGTGCTGCGGCTGACCGTGCCCGGTGCGTACGCCCCTTCCTCAGCCGGACCGTACGGGCCGTCGTCCGGGCAGCCATCTCTATCTCGTCCCGCGCGCCAACGGTGAGCTGGTCGTCGGCGCCACCAGCGAGGAGCTCGGCTGGGACACCACGGTCACCGCGGGCGGGTGTACGAACTGCTGCGCGATGCCCATGAGCTGGTGCCCGGCATCACCGAGCTGCCGCTCACCGAGACCCGGGCAGGCCTTCGCCCCGCCTCCCCGACAATGCCCCGCTGCTGGGTCCCACGGCGCTGCCGGGCTGCACCTGGCCACCGGCCACCACCGCAACGGTGTTCTGCTGACCCCGGTCACCGGTGACGTCATGGCGGAGGTGCTGACCACCGGGAGCTGCCGGTTGTGGCCCGCCCGTTCACGCCGGGCCGCTTCGCCTCCTCTCCGCAGTCCCTCCCCGCCGCACCCGCGTCTCAGGAGCAGCCCGCATGACCGAGTCCGTTTCCGCTTCTGTGCCTGCGGCTGTTCCTGTTCCTGTTCCTGCTCCTGTTCCTGCTCCTGTTCCCGTTTCCGTTTCCGTGAACGGGGAACGGCGCACCCTTCCCTCCGGCACCTCCCTGGACGCCCTGATCGCGACCCTCACGGCGGCGCACTCCGGAGTCGCCGCCGCCGTCAACGAAAGCGTCGTCCCACGGGCAGGTGGTCCGCCACCGCACTCGGCGACGGAGACCGGGTCGAGATCCTCACCGCGGTCCAGGGAGGCTGACCATGTCCGACGATCCCTTCGTCCTCGGCTCCGTGCCCTTCTCCTCCCGTCTGATCATGGGCACTGGCGGGGCGCCCAGCCTCGACGTGATGGAACGCTCGCTGATCGCCTCCGGCACCGAGCTGACCACCGTCGCCATGCGCCGGCTCGACCCCACCGTGCAGGGCTCGGTGCTCTCCGTCCTGGAACGGCTCTCCATCCGCGTCCTGCCGAACACCGCGGGCTGCTTCACCGCCGGCGAGGCCGTGCTGACCGCCCGGCTGGCCCGGGAGGCGCTCGGCACCGACTGGGTCAAACTCGAGGTCGTGGCCGACGAGCGGACTCTGCTCCCCGACCCGATCGAGCTGCTGGACGCCGCGGAGGTCCTGGTCGACGACGGATTCACCGTCCTGCCGTACACCAATGACGACCCGGTCCTGGCCAGAAAGCTCCAGGACGTGGGGTGCGCGGCGATCATGCCGCTGGGCTCCCCATCGGCTCCGGGCTCGGCATCCGTAACCCGCACAATTTCCAGCTGATCGTCGAGCAGGCCGCGGTCCCGGTGATCCTGGATGCCGGAGCCGGGACCGCCTCGGACGCGGCTCTGGCCATGGAACTGGGGTGCGCCGCTGTGATGCTCGCCTCAGCGGTGACCCGGGCGCAGGAGCCCGAACTGATGGCAGCGGCGATGCGGCACGCGGTGGAAGGCGGGCGCCTCGCCTACCGGGCGGGCCGGATCCCGCGCCGCCATTTCGCCGAGGCCTCGTCCCCGCCCGGCGGACGGGCGGTCCTCGACCCGGAGCGTCCCGCGTTCTGACTGTGCTTCCAGAGCCGCGCTCCGTCACGGCAGGCGCATGTCCCTGTCACGGCTCGGCTTCAGAACAGCCCGGGACTGCCCCGGCCAGTCCGTGGTGTCCGTGGCGGCTCGTAGACTCGACCCGTGGATACGACCCTCCAGGACCCGCTAGTCGGGCAAGTGCTCGACGGCCGCTATCGCGTCGACGCGCGCATCGCCGTCGGTGGCATGGCCACGGTCTACCGGGCCATGGACACCCGGCTCGACCGGGTGCTCGCCCTCAAGGTGATGCACCCGGCCCTCGCGATCGACGCCGCATTCGTCGAGCGCTTCATCCGCGAGGCCAAATCCGTGGCCCGGCTCGCGCATCCCAATGTCGTGGCGGTCTTCGACCAGGGCGCCGAGGGCGCGTATGTCTACCTGGCGATGGAGTACGTCGCAGGGTGCACGCTGCGCGATGTGCTGCGCCAGCGCGGCGCCCTGCAGCCCCGGCCGCGCTGGACATCCTGGAGCCGGTCCTCGCCGCGCTCGGCGCCGCGCACCGGGCGGGCTTCGTGCACCGGGACATGAAGCCGGAGAACGTCCTGATCGGGGACGACGGGCGGGTGAAGGTCGCCGACTTCGGTCTCGTACGCGCGGTGGGCACCGTCACCGACACGACGGGCTCGCTCCTTGGCACCGTCTCCTATCTCGCACCCGAGCAGATCGAGCACGGCACGGCCGACACCCGGGCCGATGTGTACGCCTGCGGTGTCGTGCTGTACGAGATGCTGACCGGTGGCAAACCGCACACCGGCGACACGGCGGCCCAGGTCATCTACCAGCACCTCAACGAAGACGTACCGGCCCCGTCCGGCGCCGTGCCGGGGCTTGCTGCCGGGCTGGACGAACTGGTGGCGAACGCCACCGCGCGTGACCCGGAGGTCCGGCCCCACGACGCGGTGGCCCTGCTCGCCCGGTCCCGCGATATCCGTGCAGCGCTCAGCGAGGAACAGCTGGACGCGATGCCTCCGCAGGCGCACCCGAGGCGGACGACGCCGGGGACGACCGCACGAGCGTGATCCCGCGGGTGATCCCGGCCGGACAGGGGACGTCGCACCACACCAGCCGTCTGGAGATGCCGCCGGCGCTGCCGCCGGAGCGCGGCCTGCGCCGGCCGTTCGGCGGGCTCCGCGACGCGGGTGCTCGCCGCACTCGTCGCCGTCCTGCTGGTACTCGGCGTGGGCTCGGGCATCTGGTACATCAACACCGGCCAGTTCACCCAGGTGCCTTCCCTGCTCGGCCAGAGCCAGAAGGCGGCCGAGGAGCGGCTCTCGGATGCCGGTCTCGACCTGTCGGGTGTCGACCACGTCTACAGCGACACGGTGAAGCGCTCCACGGTGATCAGCAGCGACCCGGGCTCGGGCGAGCGGATCCGGGGCAATGGCTCCGTGCGGCTGGTCATCTCGCGCGGTCCGGAGATCGTGGAGGTGCCCGATGTGGAGGGCATCGCACTCGCCGACGCCCGGCGCACGCTGAAGAAGGCGGGCCTGGAGCCGGGGATGGTGACCCGCGAGTTCAGCGAAGAGATCGCACGAGGCGAAGTGGTACGTACGGACCCTGAGGGGGTACCGAGCGTCACCCCGACTCCGCGGTCGCGCTGGTCGTCAGCAAGGGCAGCCCGGTCGATGTCCCCGACGTGACGGGGCTGTCGGCCGAGGACGCCACCGAAGCGCTGGCGGACGAGGGGCTGAAGGCCGAGATCCGGCCCGGCCGGGTCAACTCCGCCGAGGACGAGGGTGACGTCGCGAAGCAGACGCCGGAGAGCGACACCGAGGCGGCCGAGGGCGACACGGTCGAGCTCACGGTCTCTGCGGGCCCGCGGATGCTCGATGTCCCCGATGTCACCGGCAAGGACGCCGACGAGGCCAGGAGCACACTGGAGGAAGCGGGCTTCGAGGTCGAGGTCGACCGCCCGCTCCTGTCCTTCACCGACGAGATCGGGAGCCAGTCCGTCGACGGCGGCGACCAGGCGGCCGAGGGCTCCACGATCACGATCAGGACCAAGGGCCTCTAGACCCACGTGACAACCACCGAAGAATCACCAAGGACTGACACACGTATATGCGCAACCCAGTAGGCGGTCACGTCCCGGTCGCGGGCGGTCTCGCCAAGGTCGGTCTCGGCTATGCGCGGGAGCTGGCGGCCGAGACCGTGCAGGTGTTCGTCGCCAATCCGCGCGGCTGGGCCACTCCCCGGGCAATCCGGCGCAGGACGAGCTGTTCCGTGCGCAGTGCGCCGCCGAGTCGATCCCCGCCTACGTCCACGCCCGTATCTGATCAACTTCGGCTCGCACACCCCGGCCACCGTCGAGAGGTCCGTGGAATCGCTGCGGCACTCGTTGCGCAGGGCCAGGGAGATCGGCGCACTGGGCGTGGTGGTGCACACGGGTTCGGCGACCGGCGGGCGCCCGCGTGCGGAGGCGCTCGCACAGGTACGTACGTATATGAGACCGCTGCTCGACGAGCTGACCCATGACGACGATCCGTATCTGCTGCTGGAATCGACCGCCGGCCAGGGGTTCTCGATCTGCTCACGGACCTGGGACTTCGGCCCGTACTTCGAGGCGCTGGACGCTCACCCCAAGCTGGGCATCTGCCTGGACACCTGCCACATCTTTGCCGCGGGGCACGATCTGACAGGCCCGGCCGGTATGCGGCAGACCCTGGACCTGCTGGTGGACACGGTCGGTGAGGGCAGGCTGAAGCTGATCCACGCCAATGACTCCAAGGACGTGGTGGGGGCACACAAGGACCGGCACGAAAACATCGGCGCGGGCCATATCGGGGCCGAGCCGTTCCGGGAGTTGTTCTCGCATCCGGCGACCGCAGGTGTGCCCCTGGTCATCGAGACGCCGGGCGGCAGGGAAGGCCATGCGGCGGACGTGGCACATCTGAAGAAGCTGCGCGAAATGTCTTAGGGCATACCGGTGCGTCGCCCGGGTCAGACCCGGTGCGTCGCCCGGGTCAGAGTTCGGGGCCGTCCCCGGCTCTTCCTGATAGGAGTAGCGCTGCTCGCTCCATGGGTCGCCGATGTTGTGATAGCCGCGCTCTTCCCAGAACCCACGGCGGTCGGCGGTCATGTATTCGATGCCGCGGACCCATTTGGGGCCCTTCCAGGCATACAGATGGGGCACGATCAGCCGCAGCGGAAAGCCGTGTTCGGCGGTGAGGAGCTCGTCGTCCTTGTGGGTGGCGAACAGGCTTCGGTCCGAGGCGAAGTCGTCGAGCCGCAGATTTGAGCTGAACCCGTATTCGGCCCAGACCATCACGTGCGTGACCTGGGGCGCGGGCGGCGCGATGTCCACGAGCGTACGGGCGAGAGTCCCGCCCCATTCAGCGCCGAGCATGCTGAATTTGGTCACACAGTGCAGGTCTGCGACGACGGAGGAGAAAGGCAGCGCCGAGAATTCCTGGTGGTTCCAGCAATGCTTGTCGCCGTCCGCCGTGGCTCCGAAGACCCGGAACTCCCAGCGGTCGGGTTTGAACTTGGGGACGGGCCCGTAGTGGGTGACCGGCCAGCCACGCTGCAGCCGCTGCCCCGGCGGAAGTCCGGACTGCTCTGCTGTGCTGTGTTCCCGGCTTTCCGGCTGCCCCATGCCTCCATGGTGACAGACAGGCAGGGGTGGTCATGACCAGGGCAGAGCCGATTCGGGCAACTCATACTAAGCGTGCACTTACTGGACGGCTCGGGAGAGCGGTGCGAGGATGCGCGCAACTTGCCCAGTTCACCGGTTGGAAGGAGCCTCTGCGATGCAGGGCGACCCCGAGGTCCTCGAGTTCCTGAACGAACAGCTGACCGCCGAATTGACTGCCATCAATCAGTATTTCCTGCACGCGAAAATGCAGGACAACTTCGGCTGGACGAAGCTCGCCAAGTACACCAGGGCCGAGTCGTTCGACGAGATGAAGCACGCGGAGATCATTACCGACCGGATCCTCTTCCTGGAAGGCCTGCCGAACTACCAGCGGCTCTTCCACGTGCGGGTCGGGCAGACGGTCACCGAGATGTTCCAGGCCGACCGCCAGGTCGAGGTGGAGGCCATCGACCGGCTCAAGCGTGGCATCGAGGTGATGCGCGGCAAGGGCGACATCACGTCGGCCAATATCTTCGAGTCGATTCTGGCGGACGAAGAGCATCACATCGACTATCTCGACACGCAGCTGGATCTGGTCGAAAAGCTCGGAGAGCCGCTGTACATCGCACAGCTGATCGAGCAGCCGGACAGCTAAGGTCATTCGATTGAATCAGGCCGGATCCGATACGTGCAGCCGCAAGGAGAGGCCTCACGGCCGCGCCCGGCTCAGGCGGCGTCGGAGAGCTGGATCACCGGCGGACCGCCCGGCGTGGCGGACGTGGTGGCCGGGCACCCACCGGCTCCTGCCGCTCGTCGAGCAGCTCGCGCCGTGGGCAGTCCCCGCGGCCGAGCAGGGCCTGGATCTTGCGGACGCAGCCGCCGCAGTCCGTACCGGCCTTGCAGGCGGAGGCGATCTGGCGAGGCGTGCATGCCCCGGCGTCCGCATGCTGCTTGACCTGCTGCTCCGTAACACCGAAGCAGGAGCAGACGTACATGCGGTTCACCTCCCAGCAGGTTCGGTCGCGGCGCTGCCCCGATCCATTCGGTGAGGCTAACCTAACCTTACCCACCACTCCCGGTGTGCAAAGCCCGAACAGCCTGTGGGGCACGGATCACATGGATCCGTGCCCCACAGATGTCGCTGAGAGTGCCTGACGGTGAGCCCTACTGGTCCCGGTACATCTCGGCCACCAGGAACGCCAGGTCGAGGGACTGGCTGCGGTTGAGCCGCGGGTCACAGGCCGTCTCGTAGCGCTGGTGCAGATCGTCCACGAAGATCTCGTGGCCGCCGCCGACGCACTCGGTGACATCGTCACCGGTGAGCTCGACATGGATACCGCCCGGATGCGTACCGAGGCCCTTGTGCACCTCGAAGAAGCCCTTGACCTCGTCCAGGACGTCGTCGAAGCGACGGGTCTTGTGGCCGGAGGCCGCCTCGAAGGTGTTGCCGTGCATCGGGTCGGTCACCCACACCACGGTGGCGCCCGAAGCGGTGACCTTGTCGACCAGCTCGGGGAGCTTGTCCCGGACCTTGTCGGCGCCCATGCGGACGATGAAGGTGAGCCGGCCCGGCTCACGGTCGGGGTCGAGGCGGTCGATGTAGCCGAGCGCCTCGTCGACGGTGGTGGTCGGGCCGAGCTTGATGCCGATCGGGTTACGGATCTTCGAGGCGAACTCGATGTGCGCGCCGTCCATCTGGCGGGTTCGCTCACCGATCCAGACCATGTGGCCGGAGGTGTCGTACAGCCGGCCGGTGCGCGAGTCGGTGCGGGTCAGCGAGGACTCGTAGTCGAGCAGCAGCGCCTCGTGCGAGGCGTAGAACTCGACCGCCTTGAACTCGGCCGGGTCGGTGCCGCACGCCTTCATGAAGTTCAGCGCGTTGTCGATCTCGCGCGCCAGTGCCTCGTAACGCTGGCCGGACGGCGAGGACTTCACGAAGTCCTGGTTCCAGGCGTGCACCTGGCGCAGGTCGGCGTATCCACCGGTGGTGAAGGCACGGACCAGGTTCAGGGTCGAGGCGGATGCGTGGTACATCTGCTTCAGCCGGTCGGGGTCCGGGATGCGGGCGGCCTCGGTGAAGTCGAAGCCGTTGACCGAGTCGCCGCGGTAGGTCGGCAGGGTCATGCCGTCGCGGGTCTCGGTCGACTTGGAGCGCGGCTTGGAGTACTGGCCCGCGATCCTGCCGATCTTCACGACGGGCACGGAGGCCGCGTACGTGAGGACGGCACTCATCTGGAGCAGCGTCTTCAGCTTCGCCCTGATTTGCTCGGCGGACACGGCGTCGAAGGCCTCGGCGCAGTCACCGCCCTGCAGCAGGAACGCCTCGCCCTTGGCAACGGCTGCCAGACGGGAACGCAGCTGGTCGCACTCGCCCGCGAATACGAGCGGCGGATACGATTCGAGGTCCGCGAGTACATCGCGCAGCGCCTCGGCATCGGGGTACTCGGGCTGCTGCGCCGCGGGAAGGTCTCGCCAGGTGTGGCCACCGGCGACGGAGGTATTGGCGTTCACGGTCACACGCCCCACATTACGGGTCGTGTCCACCGGTATTCCGCGTGCTCAGTGAATGAGACGCCACCGCACGCAGGAGCGTCCCCGCGCTGCCGGATCCTGGGCTAAAGTGCGGGGCGTGATCGCGTACTTGACCCAGAACTGGTGGTGGACCGCTCTTCCGGCGGCCCACTGACTGCGCGTACGCACCATCGCAGAGGCCGCCCGAGGGGCGGCCTTTTCCGTTTCACGGGCCGTTCCTCCCAGCTGATCCGACTGATCCCGGGAAGGAACCACCTCACATGCTCATCCAGAAGCTCCTCGCCGACGGCTGTCCGCCCTTCGCGCTGCTGCGCAGACGGACCCCGGCCGTGACCACGACACCGTCGAGGTCCTGATCGGCGAGGTGCGGGAGGTGGACCGCCTCGCCGATATCCCGGTGGGCGAGCGCCCTTCGCTGGCCCTGGTGCCGTTCCGGCAGATCGCGGAGCGCGGTTTCGACGTGCGCGACGACGGCACCCCGCTGTCGGTGCTGGTCGCCGAGGAGTCGCACGAACTGCCACTGGACGAGGCACTCGCACAGCTGCCGGCCCATGACGTACGGGTCGATGCCGGCGCCTTCGATGTACCCGATGACCAGTACGCGGGAATCGTCCGGCGGGTCATCGATGACGAGATCGGCCGGGGCGAGGGCGCGAACTTCGTGATCCGGCGGACCTTCCGGGTGAGATCCCCGGGTTCGCCAGGGCCGACGCGCTGGCGCTGTTCCGGCGGCTGCTGGCCGGTGAGCGGGCGCGTACTGGACGTTCGTCGTGCACACCGGGGACCGCACGCTGGTCGGTGCCAGCCCCGAGGTGCATGTGCGGATGTCCGGCGGGACGGTGGTGATGAACCCGATCAGCGGGACCTACCGCTACCCGCCGAGGGCCCGACCGCCGAGAGCCTGCTGGCCTTCCTCGGCGACCGCAAGGAGACCGAGGAGCTCTCCATGGTGGTCGACGAGGAGCTCAAGATGATGTGCACCGTCGGCGACATGGGCGGGTGGTCGTCGGGCCCCGGCTCAAGGAGATGGCCCATCTCGCGCACACGGAGTACGAGTTGCGCGGCCGCTCCTCGCTGGATGTACGGGAGGTCCTGAAGGAGACCATGTTCGCCGCGACGGTCACCGGCTCCCCGTGCAGAACGCCTGCCGGGTGATCGAACGCTACGAGCCCGGGGCCGCGGTTACTACGCGGGCGCCCTGGCACTGCTGCGCGAGGAACAGGGAGGGACACAGACCCTGGACTCGCCGATCCTGATCCGTACCGCCGACATCTCGGCCGACGGGCAGCTGAAGGTGCCCGTCGGGGCCACGCTCGTACGGCACTCGGATCCGGATAGCGAGGTCGCCGAGACCCACGCGAAGGCGGCCGGGGTCCTGGCTGCGCTGGGAGTACGGCCCGGTCGGCCGGATGCCGAGGCGGACCGTCCGCTGCTGGCCGCCGATCCGCGGGTGCAGGCGGCCCTGGACGACCGGCGCGGCGGGCTCGCCCCGTTCTGGCTGCGGATGCAGGAGCGCACGCGGGAGCTGTCCGGCCACGCCCTGGTGGTGGACGGCGAGGACACCTTCACCGCGATGCTGGCGCATCTGCTGCGCTCATCGGGGCTGGAGGTCTCGGTGCGCCGTTTCGACGAGCCCGGACTGCGCGAGGCCGTGCGGGCGCATGCGGGCCCGGTCGTCCTGGGCCCAGGGCCCGGTGACCCGGGGACACGGCGGATCCGAAGATGCGGCTGCTGCGCGAGCTGGCCGCCGAGCTGGTCCGGGAGCACCGCCACGGGCTGCTGGGAGTCTGCCTCGGACATGAGCTGATCGCGGCGGAACTGGGCCTGGAGATCGTACGCAAGGCCGTGCCGCACCAGGGCGCGCAGACCCGGATCGACCTGTTCGGGAGGCCGGAGACCGTCGGCTTCTACAACAGCTTCACCGCGCGCTGCGGCGCAGCGGTGGCCGACGAGCTGGCCGCGCACGGGATCGAGGCGAGCCGGGACGAGGCCACGGATGAGCTGCACGCACTGCGTGGGAACGGCTTCGCCTCGGTGCAGTTCCACCCGGAGTCGGTACTGACGAGACGCGGGGCCGCGATCGTGACCGATCTGCTCACCTCGCTGCCGGTACCCGGCTGAGGGACGGCTCCGGGGCCGTGGCACGGCCCCGGCCCGTCGGGCTACCGGCCCTGGAGCGCGGGGACCAGGACGTTGTCGCTGCGGACGCGTGCCAGGTAGTCGTCGACGTTGCGCACCGTGGCTTCGATGATCTGCCCCACCGCCTCGCGCGTGTAGTAGGCCTGGTGGGAGGTCACGATGACGTGGGGAAAGGTGACGAGCCGGGCCAGGGTGTCGTCGTCGATGCCCTCCAGGGACTTGTCGAGGAAGAAGAGCCCTGCCTCCGCCTCGTACACATCGAGTCCGACGCCCGCGAAGCGCCCGCCCGCAGCTCGGCGACCAGCGCCGTGGTGTCGACGAGCCCGCCCCTGCTGGAGTTGACCAGGATCACGTCGTCCTTCATCACCGACAGGGCTTCCTTGCCGATGATGTGGTGAGTGGCGGGCAGCAGCGGCACATGGAGGCTGATCAGATCGGCCTCGGCGAACAGCTGGTCCTTGTCGACGTACTCCATGCCGAGCGCGGTGCAGGCAGGGTTCTCGGCGATGTCCCAGCCCAGCAGTTTCATCCCGAAGCCATGGGCGATCCGGGTGAACGCCTCGCCGATCTTGCCGGTGCCGACCACACCTGCTGTACGGCCGTGCATGTCCCGGCCCAGGAGTCCGTCCAGGCGGAAGTCGAAGTCCCGGTGCGGCCGGCGGCGCGGATCACCCGGCGGTTGACCGCCATCGCCAGGGTCCAGGCGAATTCGGCGACCGAGTACGGCGAGTAGTAGGACACCCTCGCGACCCGCAGTGCCAGGCGTTCTGCGACATCGAGATCGATGTTGTTGAAGCCGGTGGAGCGCTGGGCGATCATCTGGTGCCGCCGGCGGCAAGTGTCTGCAGGACCGACCCGCCCAGGTCCGCGTTGACGCTGGTGGAGATGACCTCGTAGCCCGCAGCGATGGGTGCGGTGTCCTTGTTGAGGAAGACATCGAGGCACCGGACGTCGTGTTTGCCCGCGAAGGCCTGCTCGATCAGCGGCTGCTCGTCGGACTGCACACCGAATGCCAGGATTTCCACGACGTCTCCCGTGTGAGGCTGGGGTACGAGCCGGTCTTCGGGCCGTTCCTCGCGAATATACGGCCCGTACCCCGGCGCGCCGCTCAGCCGAAGAAGACGCCGACCTCCGCGTACAGGGCCGGGTCGACCGTCTTGAGGCGGGCCGTCGCATCCGTGATCGGCACCCGCACGATGTCCGTGCCCGCAGCGCGACCATCATGCCGAAGTCCGCGTCGCGCACCGCGTCGATGGCGTGCAGCCCGAAGCGGGTGGCCAGCCAGCGGTCGAAGGCGCTCGGTGTGCCGCCGCGCTGGACATGGCCCAGCACGGTGGTCCTGGCCTCCTTGCCGGTACGGTCCTCGATCTCCTTGGCCAGCCACTCGCCGACGCCGGAGAGCCGTACGTGCCCGAAGGAGTCATGCGATCCGTCCTTGAGGACCACTTCGCCGTGCGCGGGCATGGCCCTTCGGCGACCACCACGATCGGTGCGTAGCTCGCCCGGAAGCGGGAGTTCACCCAGTCGCAGACCTGGTCGATGTCGAAGCGCTGTTCCGGGATGAGGATGGCGTTGGCGCCGCCTGCCAGACCTGCGTGCAGCGCGATCCAGCCGGCGTGCCGGCCCATCACCTCCACGACCAGGACCCTCATATGGGATTCGGCCGTGGTGTGGAGCCGGTCGATGGCCTCGGTGGCGATGCCGACGGCGGTGTCGAAGCCGAAGGTGTAGTCGGTGGCGGAGAGGTCGTTGTCGATGGTCTTGGGTACGCCGACGCACTTGATGCCGTACTCGTCGGACAGGGTCGCCGCGACGCCGAGGGTGTCCTCGCCGCCGATGATGATCAGCGAGTCGATCTCGTACTTGGCGAGGTTGTCCCTGATCCGCCGGACACCGTGCTCCGCGTTGAGCGGATTGGTCCGGGAGGAGCCGATGATCGTGCCGCCGCGCGGCAGGATGCCGTGCACCGCCGGGATGGAGAGCGGCACGGTGACGCCCTCCAGCGGTCCGCGCCAGCCGTCCCGGAAGCCGATGAAGTCGTAGCCGTACTCCTGCACGCCCTTGCGGACGACTGCGCGGATGACCGCGTTGAGTCCGGGCAGTCGCCGCCCCGGTCAGTACTCCGACCCGCATGAAAGCATCCCTTCGCCGAAGTGAGCCCACCACGATCACGCTAATGGTGATTCAGGTCACTCAGGGATGGGTCGGACAGTCAATTCCCGGCAATAAAGGGTTATTTCATCCCGCTACACGTCGTCGAGGCCGCGCTCGATCGCGTACCGCACGAGCTCCACCCTGTTGTGCAGCTGAAGCTTGCCCAGGGTGTTCTGGACGTGGTTCTGGACGGTGCGGTGCGAGATGACCAGACGTTCGGCGATCTGCTTGTACGAAAGTCCCTTGGCGACCAGCCGCAGCACTTCGGTCTCACGCTCGGTGAGCTGGGGGCCTTCGGTTCGTTCGACGCCACGGGGACGGGGTCGGAGGCGAGCCTGCGGTACTCACCGAGGACCAGCCCGGCGAGACCGGGGTGAAGACCGGGTCGCCCGCCGCGGTGGAGCGCACCGCGTCGGTCAGCTCCTGGGTACTGGCCGATTTGAGCAGATAGCCGGTGGCGCCCGACTTCACCGCTTCCAGGACATCGGCGTGCTCACCGCTGGCGGAGAGCACCAGGACGCGCAGTTCCGGCGGGAGCCGACCAGCTCCTTGCAGACCTGGACGCCGGGCATCCCCGGCAGATTGAGGTCGAGCACGAGGACGTCGGGACTGACCGCCCCGGCCCGGCGTACGGCCTGCGGGCCGTCACCGGCGGTCGCCACCACGTCGAACCCGGACTCGGCCAGATCGCGGGCCACCGCGTCACGCCACATCGGATGGTCGTCGACCACCATGACCCTGATGGGCCGCTGCTGGGAATCCTGCTCGTTCGGTGCACTCATCGGGCCGATCCTGCCTTCCCCGTGAAACCTTCGGAACCTTCAGTTCGACCTCGGTGCCCTGTCCGGGAACCGAGATCAGCTCTGCCGTACCGCCCAGCTCACGCAGCCGGCCGCGGATCGACAGGGCGACGCCGAGACGCCCTCACCCTCCGCCTGGGCAAGTCTGCCCTCCGGGATGCCCGGCCCGTCGTCGCGGACCGTGACGATCACCTCGTCCGGCTCGTCCTCGACCAGAATCCAGACCTGTGCCTCCGGCCCGGCGTGGACCCGGACGTTGTCCAGGGCGGCGCTCACCGCGGCGGCGAGCACGCGGGCGGCACCGAGCGCCAGCAGCACCGGGGCGCCCGGCTCCGCGAAACTGACCCGGGAGCCGGCGTGCAGGGCGAGCAGGGTGCGCAGATCGCAGCCGGCCGCCCCGGCATCCTCGTCGTCGGTCTCCACACTGCGGACCACCGCGCCTTCGGCGCTGTCCTCGGATACCCGGGTCGCGGGCACCAGGCCGCTGGAGACCAGGGTGCGCAGGGCGACCTCCTGCTCCCCGCCATCCGGCCCAGCTCGGCGGCGTCGCCGCCCAGCGCCGAACCGCGGCGCTGCACCATCGCCAGGACCTGCAGGACGCTGTCGTGGATGTCGCGGGCGAGCCGTTCCCGCTCGCGGGTCGCGGCCTCGATCTCCAGGGCGCGGGCCAGGGTGCGCTCACTGGCGCGGGCGACCTCGACGACGTAACCGATGGCGATGGAGGCGACCCAGACCAGCAGGACGTTGTGGACGGTGTCCCGGCTGGGTTCACCGCGCTCGACGATGTTGGCGAAGGCGACGAAGGTGGAGGCGAAGGCCGCCCAGCGCCAGCCGCCCTTGATCGCGAAGGCGAGGACCGAGCCCGCGGTCCAGATCGACGGAAGGGTCGGTCCGTCCATGTGCTGGGCCTGGAAGTCGGCGAGCGGGGTGAGCAGAATCCCGGCGAGTGCGATCCCCAGGTCGGCGCCGAGGAAGCCCTTGGTGCAGCTCGCGGCGTTGGCGACCTTGGGGAGGGTGGCGAGTGTCCAGACGGCCATCACCGCCAGGACGGCGACCGCCACCCAGGGCCGCTCGTACTTGTCCCGGCCGAAACCGGCCAGCAGCACCGCGTAGATCAGGGTCAGTACGCGGTACGCGGTCAGCGCCCGCCACAGCGGCTGCTCGACCGACATGCGTACGACCCGCTCGCGCTTGGCCATTTCCCCACCCCCAGGACGGACAACGACGCCGCTACGCGCCGGGCTGTTCCGTTCCTTGCGTCGCCGCCTCGTTCTTGTCCCTGTCCTTGGCCTCGTCGGCGATCTGCCGCTTGGCGGCGGTCGCGTAGATGTCGACGTATTCCTGGCCCGAGAGCTTCATGATCTCGTACATGACCTCGTCGGTCGCCGCGCGCAGGATGAAGCGGTCACCGTCCATGCCCTGGTAACGGCTGAAGTCGAGCGGCTTGCCGATCCTGATCCCCGGGCGCATCAGCCTGGGCATCACCTTGCCGGGCGGCTGGATCTTCTCGGTGTCGATCATCGCGACGGGGATGACCGGCGCGCCGGTGGCCAGAGCCACTCTGGCAAGGCCGCCGGGCTTGCCCCGGTAGAGCCTGCCGTCGGGCGACCGGGTGCCCTCCGGATAGATACCGAACAGCCCGCCGTTCTCGATGACCTGGATGCCTGCCTTTATCGCCGCCTCACCGGCACCGCGTGCACCGGAGCGGTCCACCGGGAGCTGGCCGACGCCCTTGAAGAAGGCGGCGGTGAGCTTGCCCTTCACCCGGGAGCGGTGAAGTACTCGGCCTTCGCGATGAAGGTCACTTTGCGGTCGAGGACCGTCGGCAGGAAGAACGAGTCGGAGAACGAGAGATGGTTGCTCGCCAGGATCGCCGGTCCGTGCGCGGGAATGTTCTCCAGGCCCTCCACCCACGGCCGGAAGGCGAGCCTCAGGGACCCGCCGATGGAGAACTTCATTGCGCCGTAGATCACTCGGATGCCTCCTGTGTGCCGTCGCTCAGACCTTAGCCTGTGGGGTCGTGGCGGCTTCCGCCCGGCACAGGGAGGGCGCCACGGTCGTGACCTGTGACGGCCCTGGTCGGTGTCGGTCCGGTCGCGTACGGTGAAGTAATCCTTCTGCACTCCCCTTCCACGCCCGTCCCACCCTCATGAACAGGAGACCCCGGTGCCGGTCCTTCCTGGAGCCGAGCCGTTCCGCCACGAGGGCGGAGAGGTAGGCGTCCTCCTCTGTCACGGATTCACCGGATCGCCGCAGTCGCTGCGCCCCTGGGCCGACTATCTGGCGGAGCGCGGGCTGACCGTGTCGCTCCCGCTGCTGCCCGGTCACGGCACCCGCTGGCAGGATATGGCGGTCACGGGCTGGCAGGACTGGTACGCGGAGGTGGACCGGGAGCTGCGGGTCCTGCGGGACCGGTGCAGCCAGGTGTTCGTCTTCGGCCTCTCCATGGGCGGTGCGCTGGCGCTGCGACTGGCGGCAAAACACGGGGACACGGTCTCCGGCCTGGTGCTGGTGAATCCGGCGAACAAGGTGCACGGCCTGTCGGCGTACGCCCTTCCGGTCGCCCGGCATCTGGTGCGTACGACGAAGGGGCTGGCGAACGACATCTCGCTGCCCGGTTCCGACGAGATCGGCTACGACCGGGTGCCACTGCACGCGGCTCATTCCCTGCGCGGGTTCTTCCGCCTGGTCGACGCCGATCTGCCTCAGGTCACCCAGCCGCTCGTACTACTGCACAGCCCGCAGGACCATGTCGTGCCCCGGCGGACTCGGCCCGCATCCTCAGCCGGGTGTCCTCCACGGATGTCCAGGAGATTTTGCTGGAACAGAGCTACCACGTCGCGACGTTGGACCACGATGCGGGGCGGATTTTCGATGAGAGCTACCGGTTCATCGGACGCCTGGCACCCAGAGTCGGGAAGAAGGGAGCACGTCCGGTGGCTGAGCACGACGCGGACCGCGCGGGAAGTGACGAGAGCGCGAACCGCGCCCCACGGAGGGAACGGCCGTGCCGGAGGGTACGGAGGAGGCCAGGCCTGTGGACGAGGCCGCGGCCTGGGAGGCGATCGTCGCGGGATACGGCGAGGAGCCGCCTGACCCGCCGGGCGCCAAGCCATTCAAGTCCATCGAGGACCTGGCGCTGCTGGAGGACGACCAGCTCAACGTCGTGGATCCCGGCGCCTGTCCGGGCTCGGGCGACGACGCCGACAAGGGTGCGGGGAAGAAGGCCTCCCCGAAGCCTCCGGAGAAGACGTCGCTCGGCAGCTCGGTCGTCTTCGCACCCGGTGTCGGGGTCCGCGCGACTACGTACCGACGCCCGAGGACAGCGACGCCGCCGATCCGGGCGACAGCGAGGAGGACACTTCGTCCCGCCGGAGCCGCCGCCACTGCCGGAGGCCGATGTCACGGCGAAGTTCGCCTGGCTCGCGGTTGTCGGCGGCCCGGTGCTGATGCTGCTCACCGTGCTGTTGCGGTGGGAGCTGACGTGGTGGCTGAGCACCATCTGCGTCGGCGGCTTCCTGGGCGGCTTCGCCACCCTGGTGGCGCGCATGCCCACGACGACGAGGACGACGACGGCGATCCGGGGAGCGGCGCGGTCGTCTGAGGGGCGGCTTCAGCCCACCGGTGTGGTGCTCGCGGGCACCCGCAGGGCGGCCAGTACGGGCAGATGGTCCGTGGCCGCCCGCAGGTCCGCCTCGCTGACACCGGGCAGACCCGCCGGCACTCCGCAGCCGAGCACCTCGATACCGGCGGTCGCGAAGACGGCGTCGATCCGTTTGCGCGGCCCGTGGGCCGGAAAGGTGTGCTCGCCGCCCCATGGCCGTACGGCCCAGCAGTCCTGGAGCCGCCCGGCCAGCCGTACGAACGCCCTGCCCTCCGGTACGTCGTTGAGGTCACCCGCCGCGACGGCGTGCGGCACGTCCATGGCCTCAAGACGTTCCAGCAGCAGCCCGGCCTGAGCCGTCCGCTCCTCGCGCCGCAGGCTCAGATGGCAGCTCAGCACGCCCAGCCGGGTGCCCGCGATCCGTACCACCGCCGTGGCGAATCCCCGCCGGTGCTGCCCGGCGGTGAGCGGCAGCAGCACGTCCTCGGTGCGTTCGACCGTGGCACGCAGGGAGCACAGCAGCAGCGGACCGGCCGCGGTCGCACCACCGCCGAGGATCACCAGGTCGGTCATGGCCGCGAGCCGGGCCGCCGCCTTGCGCCAGCGGAAGAAGCGCGGGGCCTCCTGTACGAGGACCAGATCGGGCGCACAGGCGCGGATGACACGGGCCAGGGCGCCGACGTCGTCGCGCAGCGACCGGACGTTGTAGCTGAGCACTCTGATGACGGCCGAACCGTCCGGCTCGGTACGGGAGTCGGGCAGCGGCATCATGATCATGCGATGCACGATACGGCGGACGCCCGCCGCTCCCGAAGGGCGCGACGGGCGTCCGTACTTCCGTCCGGTGGGCCGGTCCGGCCGGGATCAGCCCTGGCGGGCCAGGTCGGCCGCACCCACCAGGCCTGCCTTGCCGCCCAGTTGGGCAGCGAGGACCTGCGCGTGCGGGCGCCACTCGCCACCGATCAGCCAGCGGCGGAAGCTCTTGCGGATCGGGTCGAGCACCAGTTCGCCCTCGTCCGAGACACCGCCGCCGACGATGAACGCCGACGGGTCGAAGAGCGAGGCAAGGTCGGCGAGTCCGGCTCCGGCCCAGCGGGCCAGCTCGCGGAAGGAGTCGACCGCGACCGGGCAGCCCTGCCGGGCCGCCTCGCTGATGTGCTTGCCCTCGATGCCTTCCACCGTGCCGTCGCCGAGCGCCAGCAGGATCACGGCATTCTCCGGAGTGGCGTTGGCGCGCTGCTTCGCGTACCGGACGAGTGCACGCCCGGACGCGTACTGCTCCCAGCAGCCCTGGCTGCCGCAGCCACAGAGCAGTCCGTCCGGAACGACCCGGATATGGCCGAACTCGGCGGCCACGCCGAAGCGTCCGCGGCGCAGCTTGTTGCCGATGATGATGCCGCCGCCCAGGCCGGTGCCGAGCGTGATGCAGATGACGTCGTCGTGCCCCTGGCCCGCACCGAAGCGGTACTCGCCCCAGGCCGCCGCGTTGGCGTCGTTCTCGACTACGACCGGCAGGCCGACGCGCTGCTCGACCTTGTCCTTGAGCGGCTCGTGCCGCCACTTGATGTTCGGAGCGAACAGCACCGTGGCGCGCTTGTCGTCGACGTATCCGGCAGCGCCGATGCCGACGGCCTCGATGTCATGACCTTCGCTCGCGCCGCCCACGGCCGAGCAGATCGCGTCGACGATGCCTTCGGCTGTCGGCGGGGTCGGTACCTTGAACGTCGAGAGGATCCGGCCCTCTTCGTCGACCACTCCAGCCGCGATCTTCGTGCCGCCGATATCGACGCCGATGGTGAGTCCCATGAATCCCTCAGTTTCGGTCGAGCCCGCTACGGGGCAACGTTACCCGAGCCTGGGTGTGTCTTTGGATCGGGCGGGACCAGGGAGCGGCCCGCCGCGGAGCGTCTGATGCCACCGCGGTGCGTGCGGTTGCAAGGCGGAGGAGGAGTCGTGGCCGACTGACGACAACGCAGGTGGGGTTCCCGGCCGACCCGGGGACCGGTGCTTCCTGCCCGGGTCAGTCCAGGTCGATGTGTTCGCTGCCGTCGGGGCCTTCGTCGCGCGGGTCCGAGGGTCTTCGGCGGACTCCTTCGTCGCGGCGGGCGTGCCGCCGGCTCCGCCGGTGCCCTTGGTCCAGCGGCCTTCCTGGCCCTCGACGGCGGAGCGGTAGGCGGCCAGGAGTTCGTTGCCGGCCGCGGCGAGGTGGTCGAAGAAGTCCGGATTCCGCTCGATGACGGGATCGACCGCGGACTTCGCCTGCCGGATGACCTGCTGCACGGCACCCTGGGCTGCCATGCCGAGCAGCGGCGACTGGAGGGAGGAGACCTTGTCGGCGACCGCGTCGACCAGTTTGCGCAGTTCCTCGGCGGCGGAGCCGGGCGGCGGTCCGTACTGGGCGCGGCGACGGGCCTTCTCCGCTTCGAGGTCCTCGGCGCAGGCCTCGGCCCACGCATCGCCGTCGACGGGACGATCGGTGGCTTCACTCATGGCGGACTCCTGCGACGCGGTTGCCGGCGGCGTGGCCGTGTGGGACACGCACTACCGACGTTACCCGAACGGTGGTATGCCGTTCATTGTGTACGCGGCCACAGCGCGGGATCAGGTGTGAACCGGACACGCAGCACACCGCCGGTGAGCGAAGCGCCGGAGACCGTGCAGCGGCGCAGCGCCGATTCCAGGCGCACGATCCGGTGGAACGGGCCGACGGTGAGGAGCAGTTCGTCGCCACGGCGCACCAGCCGCAGGTCCTCCTTGACCGCTCCGGGCAGCGGCAGGCACCACAGGAGCACTCCGTCCGGGGCCTGGGCGTCCTCGACCCACCAGGGTCGCCGGCCCGGCCCGGCGTCCGGTCGTCCGGCACGCCTGACGGGTCCAGCAGGGCCAGGCCGGCCGGCCCCTGCGGGTCTCGCCCCAGGTGGGCCACCTCGTGCAGCGGAACCTCCGGGGCCCACTCCTGGCGCCAGTGGCCCAGGCACTTGTCCTGCTGGGCGGCGAGATCCGCGAACCAGGGGTCGTCCGAGTGCCGGGGCAGAACCCGGTTGGGTACGAGTGCGTCGACGCGCAGTCCGTACAGGGCCAGTCCGGTGCGTGCGGTGCGCACGGCGTCCTCGGCCGCGGGTCCCGGTTCGGCGACCAGCCTTACGGTCGTGGCCCGGTCCTCGATCAGGGCCTGGACGGCGGCCAGCTCGGCGTCCCTGCGCGCGGCGGCCTCGTACAGCCACTGGGCGGGCATCGGGACCCCTGCGAGCTGGGCCAGCATCGGGCGCAGGGCGCGTGCGGCCTGGCGTTCCTGAGGCAGCAGGCGGCGCAGATAGCGGCGCAGCTGCTCGGGCAGGGCGAGCAGGGCGAGGGCATCGCGCAGGGGTGGCAGATCGACGACGAGGAGGTCGTATCCCTCCTCGGACCAGTCACCCTCGGCAGCCCTGCGCAGCGTGTGCAGTACGGCGAGCCGGTCGCTGCCGGGCAGTTCGGTGAGCTCCTCGCCGTCCAGCCGGTTGGCGCCGAGCAGGTCGAGCACCGCGGATGCCTGGTCCTGGAGGGCTACCAGCTCGCTGCGGAAGTGCTCCGCGGAGTCGATACGGACGTAATGGAGGCCGGGGCGGCCTCGGTGGGCTGCTCGGCACAGGGAAAGCCGGGTATGGAGTCGGCGGAGACGAGCAGGGTGCGCCTGCCGCTGCGGGCCGCGGCCAGTGCCGTCGCCGCGGCGACGGTGGTACGGCCTGCGCCGCCGGGGCCGGTGACCAGGACCGTACGCATGCGATCAGGCCTTCGGGACGGATTCGACGCGCTTCTTCAGTCCGGCCAGGGCCCGGTCGATGATGACCTTCTCCGCCTTGCGCTTGATCATGCCGAGCAGCGGGATCTTCACGTCGACGGCGAGCCGGTAGGTGACCTCGGTGCGGGCGCCCGCGTCGAGGGCCGCCAGCGCGTACCTGCCGTCGAGGGAGCGCAGCATCTGGGACTTGACCAGGGTCCAGCTGACCTCGTTCGCACCGGTCCAGGTGTACGCCAGGACGTGGTCGTCCTTGATCGCTCCGGCGTCCAGGACCAGCCGGACCTGCTCGGCGCGGCCGTGGTCGTCGGTGGCCAGGATCTCGGCCTCCTTCACCTCGCCGGTCCATTCCGGATAGCGGGCGAAGTCGGCGATCACTCCCATGACGTCGGCCGGTGCCGCCTCGATCGTGATGCTCGAGCTGGTGTGTTCAGCCATCGCCGTGGCCCTCCAGTGCGGTGTAACCGGTCGCGTTCGGCAGAGGCCTGCCGTGTGCAGGCTATCGCGTGCCCGGCGCCGGACCGGCCATGACCCGGTCGGCGCCGCGGCCCCGGTGCTCACCACTCCAGGGCCCACGGCCTGCCGGTGGAGGCGAAGTGGCCGACGTTGACGCACTCGGTGGCGCCGATCCGCATCCGGCGGGCCAGCGGCTGGTGGACATGGCCGAAAATCGCGTATCGCGGGCGGGTCCGGTGGATGGCGTCGAGCAGCGCCCGGCTGCCGCGCTCGAAGCGGCGGGCCACGGTGTCGTACGTCAGCTCGGGCACGTCGGGCGGGATGTGCGAGCAGAGCACGTCCACCGGGCCGATCGCCTCGACCTTGGCCGCGTACTCCTCGTCGCCGATCTCGTACGGGGTGTTCATCGGGGTCTTCAGGCCGCCGCCGACGAAGCCGAAGACCCGGCCGCCGATCTCGACGCGCTCGCCGTCCAGGACGTTGGTGCCAGGACCCGCGAACTCCGGCCACAGCTGCGGCACGTCAACATTGCCGTAGGTGGCGTACGTCGGGGTGGGGAAGGCGGCGAACAGTTCGGCGTACTGCTTGCGCACCGCCCCGAGAATGGCGGCGTCGCGGTCCACACCCGCCCACAGGGCGCGGCCGAATTCGCGCGCCTCGTCGAAGCGGCGTGCGGTGCGCAGTTCGACGATGCGGTCCGCGTTCGCCACCCCGAAGAGCTCCGGGAAGATGCCGCGCGAATGGTCCGCGTAGTCGAGGAAGAGCACCAGGTCGCCCAGACAGATCAGGGCGTCGGCGCCGTCCCCGGCACGTGCCAGAGCCTCGGCATTCCCGTGTACGTCACTGACGACGTGGATGCGCGTACCGCGGGTAGCGGTTGTGTTTCGGCCTTCCGGTGCACTGACTGGCATGCCAATGAGCCTAGAGCCGTGCCCCTTGTTACGGGTAGGGGCCACGGACCTGCGGTTACTTCCGGGTTGCGACAAGGTTGCACTACCCTGCGCCCGAGGGCCACCGTTATGTGTGATGCATAAGACATCTGGCCGGAACCCCTATCCGGAACCGAGTACTGGTGGGTAACGTCCGGGCAGTCCAGTCGTGCTCACCCCACTGAGCATCTGCCAGGCTTGGACCGCATCCGGTGCGTCACACAGAGCCGTGGAACCGGAGCCCGATGAGGAGCAGCAGTTTTGCGCGAGTTCAGCCTTCCGGCCCTGTACGAGGTCCCTACGGACGGCAACCTGACGGATCTCATCCGCCGCAATGCCGCTCAGCATCCTGAAGTCGCCGTCATGAGCCGCAAGGTGGCCGGCGTCTGGACGGACGTCACCGCCACCCGGTTCCTGGCCGAGGTCAGAGAGACCGCCAAAGGCCTGATCGCATCGGGCGTGCAGCCCGGCGACCGCGTCGCGCTGATGTCCCGCACCCGCTACGAGTGGGTACTGCTGGACTTCGCGATCTGGAGCGCGGGCGCGGTCGCCGTGCCGGTCTACGAGACCAGCTCGGCCGAGCAGGTCCAGTGGATACTCGGTGACTCCGGTACGGTCGCGGTCCTCATCGAGAGCGACGCCCATGCCGCATCCGTCGCCTCCGTGCGTGACCGGCTCCCGGAGCTGGCTCACGTGTGGCAGATCGACAAGGGCGGGGTCGGCGAGCTGGCGGCGGCGGGCGCCGGGGTCTCGGACGAGACCGTGGATCTGCGGATGGTGAGCGCGAAGGCCGACGACCCGGCCACCATCGTCTACACCTCTGGCACCACCGGCCGCCCCAAGGGCTGTGTGCTGACGCACCGCAGCTTCTTCGCGGAGTGCGGCAACGTGGTGGAGCGGCTGAAGCCCCTCTTCCGTACCGGCGAGTGCTCCGTTCTCCTCTTCCTGCCCGCCGCGCACGTCTTCGGCCGGCTGGTCGAGGTGGCTTCGGTGATGGCACCGATCAAGCTCGGCTGCGTGCCCGACATCAAGAACCTCACCGATGAGCTGGCCGCGTTCCGGCCGACGCTGATCCTCGGTGTGCCGCGGGTCTTCGAGAAGGTGTACAACTCGGCGCGCGCCAAGGCGCAGGCCGACGGCAAGGGCAGGATCTTCGACCGGGCCGCCGACACTGCGATCGCGTACAGCCGTGCGCTGGGCACCGGGCAGGGCCCGTCGGTCGGCCTGAAGGTCAAGCACAAGGTCTTCGACAAGCTGGTCTTCAGCAAGCTGCGGGCGGTGCTCGGCGGACGCGGCGAGCACGCGATCTCCGGCGGCGCCCGCTGGGCGAGCGGCTCGGGCACTTCTACCGCGGCATCGGCTTCACGGTGCTGGAGGGCTACGGCCTCACCGAGACCTGCGCGGCCACCGCTTTCAACCCGTGGGACCGGCAGAAGATCGGTACGGTCGGCCAGCCGCTGCCCGGCTCGGTCGTGCGGATCGCCGACGACGGCGAGGTGCTGCTGCACGGCGAGCACCTGTTCACGGGGTACTGGAAGAACGAGGCGGCGACGGCCGAGGCGCTGGCCGACGGCTGGTTCCACACCGGCGACATCGGCACCCTGGACGAGGACGGCTATCTCGCGATCACCGGCCGCAAGAAGGAGATCATCGTCACGGCGGGCGGCAAGAACGTCGCCCCGGCCTTGATCGAGGACCGGATCCGTTCGCACGCCCTGGTCGCCGAGTGCATGGTGGTCGGCGACGGACGCCCGTTCATCGGCGCGCTGGTCACCCTCGACGAGGAGTTCCTCACCCGCTGGGCCGAGGAACACGGCAAGCCCGTCGGCTCGACGGCGATGTCGCTGCGCGAGGACCCCGAGCTGCTGGCCGAGGTGCAGCGTGCGGTGGACGACGGCAACGCCGCGGTGTCCAAGGCGGAGTCGGTCCGCAAGTTCCGCATCCTGGCCGCCCAGTTCACCGAGGACGGGGCCACATCACACCGTCGCTGAAGCTGAAGCGCAATCTGGTGGCGAAGGACTTCGCGGACGAGATCGAGTCGATCTACCTCGGCTGAGCCCGCTCTGTACGGAGGAGGGCCCGCACGGTGTGCGGGCCCTCCTTCGTACGCCTTCGTACGCGCAGAACACTCAGAGCAGCGTTCTCAGCTTCTGCGCCAGCAGATCCCAGCGCCACTTCTCCTCGACCCAGGCCCGGCCCCGCTCCCCATGCGCTGCCGCAGCCCGGGGTCGCCGAGCAGGGTGACGATCCGGTCGGCGCAGTCCTCGGCGGAGCCGCCCCGCACCACCCACCCGCTCTCGCCGTCGAGCACGGCGTCCGGAGCACCGCCGGAGTCGCCCGCAACCACCGGCAGGCCCGTCGCGGAGGCCTCCAGGTAGACGATGCCCAGGCCTTCCACGTCGAGGCCGCCGCGCCGGGTCCGGCACGGCATGGCGAAGACGTCACCGGCGCCGTAGTGCGCGGGCAGTTCCTCCCACGGCACCGGTCCGGTGAAGCGCACCGATTCCAGTACGCCCGTCTCGGCGGCCAGCTTCTTCAGCGCTCCCGCATACGGGCCGCCGCCCACGATCAGCAGCACGGTGTCCGGCACCCTGGCCAGGATCGCGGGCATGGCGAGGATCAGGGTGTCCTGGCCCTTGCGCGGGACGAGCCGCGACACACAGACGACGACGGGCCTGTCCGAGAGTCCGAGCCGTGCTCTGACCCGGTCGCCGCCCGAGGCCGGGTGGAACGTCTCCTCGTCGACCCCGGGCGGCAACTGGACCATGCGGCCCGCCGCCGCCGGGGTGAGCGCGGACGCGATCCGGGAGCGGGTGTACTCGCCGAGATAGGTGATCGTGTCCGTGCCCTCACCGATCCGGCGCAGCAGCTGCCGGGACGCGGGCAGCTGGGCCCAGCCCGCCTCGTGCCCGTGTGTGGTGGCCACGATGCGCCGCGCGCCCGCCTTTCGCAGGGCCGGTGCCATCAGCCCGAGCGGAGCCGCGGCGCCGAACCAGACGGAGGTGCAGTCGTGCTCACGCAGGAGCTGGACCGCCCGCCGGGTGACCCGCGGGGTGGGCAGCAGCATCGTCGTACGGTCGCGCACGACGGTGAAGGGCTGTTCGGCGTCGAAGGCGGCGGTGGCCGCGGCCCCTCCGCGCCGCGCTTCCAGGTGGAGGCGTAGACGACGAGCTGTCCGGGGTCCAGGCGCAGTGCCATGTTGTGCAGGAAGGCCTGGATACCGCCGGGACGGGCGGGAAGTCGTTCGTCACGATCAAGGTCTTGTCCATCGCCGCCGACAGTACCGGGCCTCGGCACGGCCCTGCTTGACGGCTTACGAACAGCCGGCAACGGCATCATGACCGTCATGACAGGAGCAACTGCCACACCTCTGGCGGTGTGGGCCCTCACCGGGCGACGCTGCTGCTCTGCGTACTGAAGGTGTTCACCGTGCCGGGCCCGGACGTCACGGTCGACGTCTCGGTGATCTACCGGGGCTGGTACGAGGTGCTCAGGGCCGGCACGTATCCGATGGACGACATCACCTGGCAGTACCCGCCCGCCGCCGCGCTCGCCATCCTGTCCCCGGCCCTGCTGCCCTTCCTGGAGTACGCCACCGCCTTCTTCGTCCTGGTCCTGCTGTGCGACGCGGTGGTACTCGGGCTGCTGATGTATGCGGGCCGGCGCCCCGGCGGGCGCTGGGCGGGCGCCTGGGTGTGGTGGTGGGCGTGCCGCTGCTCGGCCCGACCGGGTACGCGCGATACGACCTGATGGTGACCGCGGTCGCGGTGGCGGCGCTGCTGGCCGGGTGCGCCATCCCCGGGTGCTCGGGGCGCTGGCAGCGTTCGGTGCGCTGCTGAAGGTGTGGCCCGCGCTGTTGCTGGTGGGCACGGCTCGCGGGCGTGCCACCCGGCGTTCCTGGGCTGCCGCCGCGGTAACGGCCGGGGTACTGGCTCTGCTGTGCGCGGTGGCGATGCCCGGAGCGTTCGCGTTCCTGACGTTCCAGCGGGACCGAGGGCTGGAGATCGAGTCGCTGGGGCGCTGGCCTTCCATGTGGCGCGGCAGTTCGGCTGGGCGGGCGGGGTGGAGCTGCGCTACGGCTCGATGGAGTTCACCGGCCCGTACGTCCCGCTGGTGAGCACGCTCGCCCTGGGGCTGAGCGTGCTCGCCTTCGGCTGGCTGCTGGTGTGGCGGCTGCGGGCCCGTACCTTCGCGGTGCACACCCGGCGGACGCGGCCTTCACCGCGGTGCTGCTCTTCACCACGACGAGCCGGGTGATCAGCCCCAGTACCTGGTGTGGCTGGTCGGTCTGGCTGCGGTGTGCCTGGTGTTCCGCGGCAGCCGGATGGTGCTGCCCGCCTGTCTGACACTCGTGGCCACCGGGGTCACGCTGCTGGAGTTCCCGCTGGGCTTCGTACATGTGGTGGCGAGCGACGCGCAGGGGTGGCGCTTCTCCTCGTACGCAACGGACTGCTGGTCGCGGCGACCCTGGCCGCCGGGCGGCTGCTGTGGCGGGAGACGGTGCCCGGGCGGGGCACGGCGGCGTTCGGCCGGGGCCCGTCAGCCGAGCCGGGCGCGCAGATACTCCCGCCAGCGCACCGTGAAGTCCTGCGGCGTGGTGCCGAGCACCTTCTGCATGGCCTGCTCAACGGCCCCGTCCCGCCCGGAACGGCCCCGACGGTCTCGTAGAAAGCGATCAGCTTCTCCTCGCCCCATTCCTCCGCGATCAGCGCACAGGCCAGCCAGCCGCCCTCGTACGCCCTCGCCAGCGTCCTGGCGTCCCCGCCGAAGCCGAACTCCTCGTCCACCGGCAGCTCCGCGGGCAGCTCGCCCCGCTGCACCGCGTCGGCCAGCTCGGGGCGACCTGCTGCGGCGTGCGGCTCTCCTCGCGGTAGGCCGCCCAGTCCGCGAAGCCCTCCGAGAGCCAGACCGGGGTGGCCGCGGAGGTACGGGCCCGGTCGCCACGTGGGTGGTCTCGTGGGTCAGGACGATGCGCTGCCCGAACGGGCCGAGCATGCCGTACGCCTGCGGGTTGACGATCACCCGGTCCGCCGGGGCCCGGCCCTGCCGCCGACCTCACCGGTGGTGACGGCCGCTATGCCCCGGTAGCTCGCCACGGGTGATCCCAGCAGACCCGCCATGTCCTGGACGGAGTCCGGAACCAGGACCACCACCCGCTCAGCCCAGGTCCGCGGCCAGGCCGCGGAGACGGCCGGCACGGCCCGGTCGGCGGTGTCCGCGATCCCGCGCAGTTCCCGCACCGGCCTGCCGACCCCGAGGACGAGGCTGTGTGTGCCGCGTACGACCTGGACGTCACCCTGCTGCCACAGCAGCTCGGGGCGTCATCGGCGGGCCGGTCGGCCGCAATGTACCAGCGTCCGCCGTCACCGCGCCGGACCAGCTCCACCGTGCGGGCCGAGGACATCGGCGCCTTGTCGTACCCCTCGATCCGGTAGCGCAGCTCGACGTCGGCGGTGACCCGGCCGCTGCCTTCGCCGGAGACCGCGTTCACCCGGTACGCCCACGATTCCAGCGGCACGTCCGCCAGGTTGTCCAGCTCGGTGCGCTGGGCCGCCCGGAACATCGTGGCCTTCGGGTCGAGCGGGGCCAGGTAGGCGTCGGTGTCGTGGTCCATGACCGCGGCGGCGCGGCGGTCCAGCGTCGTACCGACCTCCCGGGCCGTGATCCCGGGGCGGAGTCCCGGGCGCGGCGCAGGCGGACGCGAGCAGCAGCCCGGCGAGCACGGCACCCGCCGTACGCCGGGCCCTGCCCGCTCCCGCCCTGCTCCACGTCCCTGAACAGCCATCCTGCCGATCGTACGGTCAGATACGGGTGACCGAGGAGACGGGCATCATGCCGACGGGGTCGTAGCGCACCGCGGCGCCCGGGTACGGAGCGTGGATGACCTGGCCATTGCCCGCGTACATCCCGATGTGGCCGGCGTCCGCACGGTAGGCGACCAGGTCCCCGGGCCTGGCCTGCGAGAGCGGCACCATCCGGCCCGCGTACCGCTGGGCCTGCGAGGTCCGCGGCAGGCCGACCCCGGCCTGGGCGTACGCCCACTGCATCAGGCCCGAACAGTCGAATCCGCAGGGCCGGCGGCGCCCCACATACGGGCGGCCGAGCGCCCCGCCGGCCGCCATGAGGGCGGCCGACGCCCGCGTCGAGCCGGGGCCGCGTCGGCCTGGACCGCTTCGCCGGCGGCCGGGAGGCCGGACCGGGAGGCCCCGCCGAGGTCCTTCCGGTCCTGGGCGGGCAGCGAGCTCAGCAGCTGCCTGGCGCGGGCCGGCTTCACCTCCACGGTGCGCTTGTGGCGGCCGACGGCTGCCTGGTTGCGCTCCAGCTCCGCCAGGGCCCTGACGGCCTGCGCGCGGTTCTGGGCGGCCTTGCGCTGCGCCCGTCCGAGCCTGTGCAGCACCACGCTCTGCCGCGCACTCGCCCGGTCGAGGGCGGCGGCCCGTTCGAGGAAGGTGCTGGGGTCCGAGGAGAGCAGCAGCGCGAGCGAGGGTCCACGCCCCCGGTGCGGTACTGCGCACCGGCCGGCGAACCGAGGGCCGTCCGCATCCGGTTGATCCCTCCTGGCCACGGGCCGCCGTGTCCTGCGCCCTGTTCACGTCCGTGCGCAGCCGGTCGGCCTTCTCCCCGGCCGCGTTGAACCGCTCGGTGGCCTGCTCGGCCTCGCCGTACAGCCGGTCGACGCCGGCCTTCGCGGCCTCGTGAGTGTTCTGCGGGTCGGCGCTCGCCGGGCGCCGCCGAGGTGGCGGCGGCCATCGCGGCGGCGGCCGACAGGACGGTGGCCTTCACGCTCCGGTCGAGGCCGAACCGGGTGGGGCGGCGATGCGACACCATAGGAAGCCGCACTCCCTTCCGCTGTACGCAGAGTTGCGCAGCCCCTGCCGCCCGGGCGGGCGGACCGACGACCGTGAGCCGCACGGCAGCGCAGACAGTGACCGTCCGGCTACTCGGCCGCCAAAGGCCGCACCGGTCGCGCGGGGTGCAAACGACGCCGCCCGCCGGTGACCTGTGGTCTCCGGCGGGCGGGCGTCAGTGAGGGTGTCGCGATTCGCCCGTTCGGACGTCAGACGCGCACGCCGAACTGGAAGGTGCCCATGTAGTCCATCGACTCGTACCGGACCACGGCGCCCGGCTTCGGGGCGTGCAGGATCTGGTTGTTGCCGGCGTAGAAACCCACGTGGGACAGACCGTTGAAGAAGACCATGTCGCCGGGCTTCAGCTGGCTGCGGCCGATCCTCGTGCCGTCGTTCTGCTGGGTGTACGTGGTGCGGGTGATCGAAACGCCCGCCTGCGCGAAGGCCCACTGCGTAAGGCCCGAGCAGTCGAAGGAGTTCGGGCCGGTGCCGCCGGAGACGTACGGCTTGCCCAGCTGGGTCGCGGCGGCCGCGAGTGCGGATGCGCCACGGCCCGATGCGGGGCCTCGTTGCCCAGTTCGACCCGGTCGCCGGCGTCACGACTGGCACGCAGCTCCTCGTTGTCGATCTTGGCGCGCTCGGCGGCGGTCAGCGTGTTCAGCAGCTCGCGGGCGTCGGCGAGCTTGCCCTGGTACTTCTTCTTGTTCTCGCCGAGCGTCTTGCGGACCTCGGAGAGGTCCTCCAGCTTCGTCTGCGCTTCCGTGCGCTGCTGCGCGAGGTGCGCTGCTTGGACTGGATCTTCTGCAGCGACTGCGTCTGCTGGGCCGTCAGCTGGTCGAGCGCGGAGGCCTGGTCGAGGAAGCTGTCCGGGTCCGAGGCGAGGAAGAGCTGGACGGACGGGTCGATCCCACCGGAGCGGTACTGCTCGGTGGCCATCGAACCCAGTTCGCCGCGCAGGGTGTTGAGGTCGTCCTGACCACGGGCGACCTTGTCCTGCAGCGCGTCGACCTGCTTCTTGAGCTTGTCCTGCTGCTCCTTGGCCCCGTTGTGCTTCTCGTTGGCGACCTCGGCCTCGTGGTAGAGCTTGTCGACCTTTGCCTTGACCTCGTTCTTGGTCGGCTTGGGGTCTGCGTGAGCGGCCTGAGAGGACAGGGCCACGGCCGCAGCGGCGGTCGCGGTGAGCACGGTCACGCGGGTGCGGCTCGGGTGCTTGGGACGACGGTGGGACGCCACGAAGGCGAGCTCCTTCTTCCTCGAGCCGCCTACCGGGCTGTGGGGACGAAATCCCCGGCTCCGCGTACTTCACGGACTCGGCGGTGCCTTCGCTGTTCACCCGGGTGGGTGATCAACCGTGCGAAGGTTCGAGGCCTGACCTTAGTGACCATCCTGTGATCAGTTCAAATCCTCGCAGGAAAAATCTCGTCACAGCAGGCACATCTTTACTTTCATCACACGGCGTGTAGCCGCGACTTGACGGTACGTTCCTAAAATCCGGCAAGTCACGCATCAAAGATATACATCACATGAGGAACTAGACGCGCGAAAGCCGCTTCAGGAGCAAGGCGGACGCGACCGGCCTGGCCCCTGCCTTCGCCACCCCGTCGGCCACTTCACGGTCGGTGGAGACCACCACGACGGGACGGCCGGGCGGTTCCGCGCGCGCCAGCTGACGGATCAGCTCGTCCGCAGTCACGCCCGCCTTGCTGAACAGCACCCGCACCCGCGCGGCGGCGCCAGCAGCACCGGAGCGGCGAGCTCGGCCCCGTCGAAGACACAGGTCATCTCGGCGCCCGTCTGGGCGGCGAGAACCGAGAGACCGCCCAGCAGGCGCAACCGCTGCTTCTCCAGCGGCATCTGCGGATACCCGGTCTTCGTGACGTTGTAGCCGTCCACGATCAGATGCGCCTGGGGCAGCGCGAGCAATTGGTCGAGCAACGCCGGATCGGTCTCCGAAAGGGCCCTTGCCGCAATGTCCTTGGCCGACATCCGGCCGGGCTCGACCGCTTCCACACCGTCCGCCGGCCGGATGGACGAAGGCGGCAGAGCCAGTTCACGACGGAGCCCCTGGGCCGCGTCGAGCACCGTGTCGAGCAGCAGCCGCAGCCGCATGTCCTCGACCGAACGCCCTCCCTCGCGGCGCGCCGGCCCGCCTCGACGGTGGCCTCCGCCTCCGCAAGCCGAGCCTTGAGCCGCCGGGACTCGCTCTCGGCGGCAGAGACCTGGGCGGCAGCCTCGGCCCGTACGGTGTCGCTCTGCGCACCGCCACGGCGCAGCGCGGCCTCGCCACGCTTCACTTCGCTCAGGGCGCTGCGCAGTTTGCGGTGCAGCGACTCCGACTCCTTGCGGGCCGCATCCAGCTCGGCACGGAGCCGCTCGGTCTCGCTCCTGGCATGGCCACGGGTCCGGTCGAGCTCCTCGCGCAGCCGCACCAGCTCACGCCGGGTCTCCTCGTCGGCCCGCTCGGCATCGGCCCGCTGGACCTCTTCACCGGCGGCCGCCACGAGTTTGACCCAGCCGTCCGGCCGCAGCACATAGGCCGCCGCGGCCACATCGACGGGATCGGCCGCGGCGGGCGGCGAGCCGGAGCCGAGCGCGGCGGCCAGCTCCGGCTGAACCTCGCCGAGCCGTTCACCGATGCGCCGGCGGAACTGTGGATCACTCTCCAGGGCGGCTGCCATCGCGTTGCCCGCGAACTTGGCACGCCTGGTCGGGGTGAAGCGGGCGTACTGCCGGAGCTGGGCGGGCAGTTCGCCCACCGTCAGCCCGCCGAACGCGTCCGAGACCAGTGCGACGACCCGCCGTCGTACGCCCTCGGGCAGCGGGCGGTCGAGCGCCTGCGCAGCACCGTCGGCCCCATCGGCCGGTTCGGCGCCGCCTGTCGGCTGCTCCACCATCTGTCACCCCAAATCGTCTGTCCGCACGGCCCCGTCAGGAGTCGGCGCCCGGCCTGTCGACCAGCTCGATCTGGTCCACCGCGTTGCACCAACGACAACGCACCGACTCGATGGTCTCACTGACCACCTCGCGCTCCTCGACAGTCGGCTCCCCGGCCAGGTCCAGATGGACGTACTCCACGGTCCTGGAGGAGCGCGTCACGTCGAAGCGGGTGAGGTTGCCGCAGAGCGTGCAGCGCCAGCGGGTCCCGTCGGTCGGCTGGGGAACCGTCGTCATCGTTGCGTCCTCTTTCGTCGGGTCTCGTGATGTCCGTCGATCTCGCGGTGCGCCGTCGAACTGCGGATGTCGTGTGGCAACCCTACGGCCTGGGGCGGACCCCGGACCCCGCGCATCCTCATGAACACGGCGAGGCGGTCTGTCCCGTTCTCCCCGGTGCGTCATGCTCTGTGCATGGCCGATTGGCGGGACCCCGCAGATGGGACGGGGCCAGGCGATTCAGGGCGGCCGCACGGGGCGGCGGGCCGGTCACCCATGGGCTCATCGCACTGTGCTGTGCGGTCTTCCTGATCAGTCCGCTGTCCGGATTCAATCCAGCCCACGGCACCGCCGACACCCTGCTCGCGGCGCAGGCCGGCTACTTCGAGCGGTGGGGCGTGATCCCGAGCGAGCTCCTGGACGGCTCCGCACATGCGGCGCTCACCCGCTCACCGCCCTCTTCGTGCACGGCAGCTGGCTGCACCTGCTCGGCAACGTGCTCTTCCTGTACGTGTTCGGGGCGATGACCGAGGAACGGATGGGCCACGCCGCGTTCGCGTGCTTCTATCTCTGCTGCGGATATCTGGCGCTGGTCGTCTACGCGGTGGCGCACGCAGGTTCCGACCAGACCCTGGTGGGCGCCTCGGGCGCGATCTCGGCGGTGCTCGGCGCGTTCCTCTATCTCTTCCCCAGGGCGCGGGTCACCAGCCTCTTCCCGTTCCTCTTCTTCCTGCCGCTGCGATTCCCCGCCTGGATCGTGCTGATCTTCTGGTTCATCCTGCAGTGGCTGGCGGCACAAGGCGCGGGCAGCGGGCCGGGCGTGGCCTATCTGGCGCATGTGGCGGGGTTCGCCGCCGGGTTCCTCTACGCCTGGGGGCGATACCGGGTGAGGCTAGAGTGAAGTCTCCAGCCACGGCCACCGAGGGAGAAAGCCAGCCGTGATCACCGCGATCGTGCTCATCAAAACCAGCGTGGACCGGATTCCCGAGATCGCCGAGGCCGTCGCCGCGCTGGACAGTGTCAGCGAAGTGTTCTCGGTCACCGGTACGTACGACCTGATCGCCATGGTCCGGGTGGCCAGGCACGACGATCTGGCCGATGTCATCCCCGGCCGGATCAGCAAGATCCCGGGCGTCGAGGGAACCGACACGCACGTGGCCTTCCGTACGTATTCGCAGCACGATCTCGAGGCGGCCTTCGCCATCGGTCTCGACTCCTAGGAAGTGTCCGTGGAGTCCCCGGGCACGCCGGGGACTCCACGGACACGGTCCAGGACCTTCTCTCAGTGCTGCGCGGCACCCGGTCCGGGACGCAGCGGCCGTCCTCGGTGCGGTACTTCCACTGGGCTCCCTCGCTCACCAGCTCCCTGACCGCACCCAGGAACCGCTCGATGTGCTCGTCCGGTGTGCCGGCCCCGAAGCTGACCCGGATCGCGTTCAGCGACCTCTCCCCGGCTCCGACTCGGGTGCACCGCACTCGCCCGGGTCCTGCGGGTCGCTGTCCAGCAGGGTCCGCAGGAGCGGGTGAGCGCAGAACAGCCCGTCGCGGACGCCGATCCCGTACTCCGCCGAGAGCGCGGCGGCGAAGTGCGAACTGTTCCAGCCCTCCACCACGAAGGAGATGACGCCCACCCGCGGGGCGTCGTCACCGAACAGTGAGAGCACCCTGACCTCGGGGACCTCGGCCAGCCCGGCCAGGACCCGGCCCACGAGCTCCTGCTCGCGGACGACCAGCCCACCGAAGCCGGCCTCGGTCAGGGCGTTGCAGGCCGAGGCGATCGAGTAGACGCCGATCACGTTGGGCGAGCCGGCCTCGTGCCGGGCCGCTGTGGTGTGCCACTGCACGTCCACACCGCCGTCGGCACGCCGGGCCACCTTGCGTGAGGCGCCACCGCCCGCGAGGTACGGCTCCGCGTCGCGCAGCCAGTCGGCCCGCCCGGCCAGGACTCCCGAGCCGAACGGCGCGTACAGCTTGTGCCCGGAGAAGGCTACCCAGTCGACGTCCAGTTCGGCGATGTCCACGGGTGATGGGGGCGAGCTGGGCAGCGTCGAGCACGATCCGCGCACCGTGTGCGTGGGCGGCGGCGGCCAGTTCCCTCACCGGCCACAGCTCACCGGTGACGTTCGACGCCCCGGTGACGCAGACCAGCGCGGGGCCGTAGGGCTCCCGCCCGGCGAGAGCACGCTCCAGGGTCTGGACTGCCTGGGCCTGGGTGCGGGGTGCGTCGAGGTAGGTCACCCGGTCGTCGCGCCAGGGCAGCAGCGAGGCATGGTGCTCGGTCTCGAACACGAACACCTCGCAGTCCTCGGGAATCGCGGCGGCCAGCAGGTTGAGGAGTCCGTCGTCGAGCGGGTGAAGATCACCTGGTCCTCGGCACGGCAGCCGAGGAAGTCCGCGACGGTGCGGCGGCTGTTCTCGAACAGGTCCGTGGAGAGCTGCGAGAGGTAGCCGGCTCCGCGGTGGACGCTGCCGTAGTACGGCACATAGGCGGCGACGTCGTCCCACACCCGCTTCAGCGCGGGGCACTCGCCGCGTAATCGAGGGCGGCATAAGCGACTTCGCCTCCGGTAACGAGAGGAACCGTGACATCGGAACCCAGAACGGCCAGAGGTTCACAAATGGACTGGTCGACGGCAGCGGTGGAGACAGACATGGCGAACTCCCGTAAAAGGCAGGCGAAGTCCGGCGCCGGCGGATACGCGGCAGCGCAGGAGATGAAGAAATGGGGCGCGGAAGAGGGCGTTGAGCCCTATCGCATTCGCTTGCTCACAAGAGACTCCCTAGGGACCAGGACCCCAAGGGGTGGCGTTCATCGAACGCCGAGGGCCGCGCTTGCCGCAGACCTCGCTGACTGCGGCCTGGTCTTCACCCGGGGCACCCCGCCACGGACGGAGGGTTGCCGGACAGCGGGCCGGGGCCGTAGTCGCTGTCACTCATGACCTGCGCAGCAGTTTGCCATACGTACCGGCATACGCAAGGGCGCAGTCCGCTATCCGGACTGCGCCCTGTCCCACATTCCGCGACCTGCGCATCCTGCCTCAGGCGTTGCTGGCCGCCACCCAGCGCCCCAGTGCCCGCTTGGCCGCACCCGAGTCGATGGACTCGGTGGCCCGCACGATCCCGGCGGCGATCTGCTCGTTCAACGTGCCCTCGCCCCGGTCGAGCGCGACCAGGGCGGCCGCGGTGTTGAGCAGCACCGCTTCGCGTACGGGACCCGGCTCGCCGTCCAGCATCCGGCGCGCGACGTCGGCGTTGTACGAGGAGTCCGCTCCGCGCAGGGCCTCGACCGGCACCAGCTCCAGGCCGACGTCACGCGGGTCGAAGGCCTGCTCGCGCACCTCGCCGTCCCGGACGATCCAGACCCGGGAGGTGGCCGTGGTGGTCAGCTCGTCCAGGCCGTCGTCGCCGCGGAAGACGAGCGCCGAGTTGCCCCGGCCGGCGAGCACGCCCGCGACGATGGGCGCCATCCGCAGGTCGGCGACACCGACGGCCTGTGAGCGCACCTGGGCCGGGTTGGTCAGCGGGCCCAGGATGTTGAAGGTGGTCTGCGCGCCGAGCTCCTTGCGGGCCCTGGCGGCGTAACGCAGGGCGGGGTGGAACTTCACGGCGAAGCAGAAGGTGATGCCGGCCGCCTCCGCGACCTCGACGACCCGTTTCGGTGTCAGTTCGAGGTTGACGCCGAGCTTCTCCAGCACGTCGGACGCACCGCTGGCCGAGGACGAGGCGCGGTTGCCGTGCTTGACGACCTTGGCTCCGGTCCCCGCGATGACGATCGCCGACATGGTGGAGATGTTGACCGTCTTGGCCAGATCGCCGCCGGTGCCGACGATGTCGACCGTGCGGCCCGGCACATGGATCGTGTTGGCGTGCGCGTACATGGCCTCGACGAGGCCGGTGACCTCATCGACGGTCTCACCCTTGGCACGCAGCGCGACCGCGAATCCGGCGATCTGCACATCGGTCGCCTCGCCGCTCATGATGCGGTCCATGGCCCACGCGGTTTCGCGCGCGCTCAGGTTCTCGCCACGCATCAGCGGGTTCAGCAAGCCGGGCCAGGTGAGGGTGCCCGCAGCTGGAGTCCGAGCGCGGGACGCCACGCTGTCGCCGCCGTCCGGGGTCACAACGTTCATGGTCCGCTCCTGGGTCCACAGCCGGTTCAGGGATCGCCCCCACCTTATCCAGCCCGCCGGACGGCGAAGAGCCCCGTCCCGCATAGCGGATGGGACGGGGCTCCTGCTGTGGCGATCAGTCGAGGGGATCAGTGGTGGCCGTGGCCGCTGGTGATCTCCTTGTACTCCTCGGCGGTGGGCTTGACGATCTGGCTGTCCTCGCCGTAGTAGCTCTTGGTCACCTTGGCACGAAGCTTCCGCAGCATGGACGGCTTGTGCTCGACGCCGTTCTCATCGACCGTGGGGCCGATCTCGGACGGCTTGTACTGCTCGTGCGCTGTGAGCGTGTACAGCTGCCCGGGCTGAGCGGCTCGTGGATCTCGACGAACTCACCGTGCGGCAGGCGCTTGATGATGCCGGACTCGCGTCCGTGCAGCACCTTCTCCTTGTCGCGACGCTGGAGGCCGAGGCAGATCCGCTTGGTGACGATGAACGCGATGGCCGGGCCGGCGAAGAACGCGACACGGACGAACCAGGTGATCGCGTTGATCGACAGATGGAAATGGGTCGCCCAGATGTCGTTGCCGCCACCGACCAGCATGACGAAGTAGATCGTCACCCAGGCCACACCGATGGCGGTACGGGTCGGAGCGTTGCGCGGGCGGTCCAGGATGTGGTGCTCGCGCTTGTCCCCGGTGACCCAGGCCTCGATGAACGGATAGAGCGCAAGCGCACCGAGTACCGCACCGAAGACCACCAGCGGGATGAAGACGCCCAGGGCCAGCGTGTGACCCCAGAGGTTGATCTCCCAGCCGGGCATCACCCGGATGAAGCCTTCGGCGAAGCCCATGTACCAGTCCGGCTGGGCGCCGGTGGACACCTGATCCGGGCGGTAGGGACCGATATTCCAGATCGGGTTGATCGTGGCGATCGCCGCGGTGATCGAGATGAACCCGAAGACCAGGAAGAAGAAGCCTCCGGCCTTGGCCATGTACACCGGCAGCAGCGGCATCCCGACGACGTTCTTGTTGGTACGGCCGGGGCCCGCGAACTGCGTGTGCTTGTGGTAGAAGACCAGGATCAGGTGACCCACGATCAGGCCGAGCATGATGCCCGGCAGCAGCAGGATGTGGATCGAGTAGAACCTGGCGATGATGTCCGTACCGGGGAACTCTCCGCCGAACAGGAACATCGAGATGTACGTGCCGACGATCGGCACGGACAGGATCGCGCCCTGGGTGAAGCGGACACCCGTGCCCGAGAGCAGGTCGTCCGGGAGCGAGTAGCCGGTGAACCCGGTGAACATGCCCAGCACGAACAGCAGGAAGCCGAACATCCAGTTGATCTCACGCGGCTTGCGGAAGGCACCCGTGAAGAAGACGCGCATCATGTGCACGAACATGCCGGCCAGGAAGATCACGGCGGCCCAGTGGTGGATCTGCCGGACGAGCAGGCCACCGCGCACATCGAAGCTGATGTCCAGGGTCGAGGCGTAGGCCTCGGACATCCGGATGCCCTGCAGCGGCTCGTACGAGCCGTGGTACAGGACCTCGTTCATGCTCGGGTGGAAGAACAGCGTCAGGTACACACCCGTGAGGATGATGATGATGAAGCTGTAGAGGCAGATCTCACCGAGCATGAAGGACCAGTGGTCCGGGAAGATCTTGCGCATGTTGGCCTTGGCCAGGCCGTAGATACCCAGCCGGCCGTCCGCCCAGTCGGCGACCCGCTCACCGGCGGGCGCCTTGCGCTGTGTGTCTGTCGCAGTACTCATCCGCGCTCCCAGAAGGAAGGACCGACGGGCTCAGCGAAGTCACCGAGCGCCTCAAGGTTGCCCTCGCTGTTCACACCGATCCGCAGCTGCGGAAGGGTGCCCGGCCGGACCGAAGATGACGCGGGCGCCGTCGGAGAGATCGAAGGTGGACTGGTGGCACGGGCAGAGGACGTGGTGCGTCTGCTGCTCGTACAGGCTGATCGGGCAGCCGACGTGGGTACAGATCTTGGAGAAGGCCACGATTCCCTCGTGGGCCCACTCGCGCTGGCGCGGGTTCTTGATGTCGGCCGGTTCGATGCGGACGATCATCAGCGCCGCCTTGGCGATCTGGCTCTGGAAGTCGTGCGCGTCCTCTTCCAGGCCCTCGGGCATGGCGAAGGTCAGCGAACCGACGACCACGTCCTCGGGACGCAGCGGCTCCATCGTGTTCATGTTGACGAGCAGCTTGCCGTTGGCCCACAGGGTGGTCCTGAGCTTCTTCTCCGGCAGCGGGCCGAGGTCACGCAGCAGCACCACACCGGAGAGCGGCACCAGGGCCAGCGCACCGAACATGGTGTTGCGGATCAGCTTGCGCCGTCCGATCGCGGACTCCTTGGCACCGTCCGCGAAGTCGGCGAGAACCTTCGCCCTGACCTCGGGCTCGGCCTCGATCGCGTGCCGCTCGTCGGCGACCTCCACGTCGGACATCAGGGTGCGCGCCCAGTGGACGGCACCCGCGCCGATGCAGAGGAGCGCCACACCCAGGGTCACACCCAGGGAGAAGTTGAGCGCACTCACATGGCCGAACGGCCAGATGTAGACGATCTTGTCCACCGGGAAGATGACGTAGGCGGCAATGAAGCCGATCGTCGCCAGCATGGACAGCGTGAACATGAACGCGACGGCACGCTCGGAGCGCCGTGCGGCTCGTTCGTCGATGTCCTGGATGCGCGGCTTATGAGCCGGCAGCCCCGGATCGGCGAACGGATCGTCCGTTACCTCTACCGCGCCGTGCGCGGCTCCTGCTCAACCGGCAGGTTCTTCTCTGGCATCTCTTGGCTACTCATGACTTCTTGGCCTTAGCGGTGTGGGCCGCGACCCAGATGGCGATTGCGATCAGTCCACCCAGCCCGAAGATCCAGCCGAAGAGGCCCTCACTGACCGGGCCCAGCCCGCCCAGCGAAAGCCCGCCGGGGCTCGCGCTGTCCGGACCGTTCACGGTCTGGATGTACGCGATGACGTCCTTCTTCTGCGCCTCCGGCATCGTGGAGTCGGGGAAGGAGGGCATGCTCTGCGGGCCGGTCTGCATGGCCTCGTAGATGTGCTTCGGGCTCACGCCCTCGAGATCGGGGGCGTACTTCCCTCGGTCAGCGCTCCGCCCTTGCCCGTGAAGTTATGGCACTGGGCACAGTTGGTACGGAACAGGTCACCGCCCTTGGCGGTGTCCGCGCCCGCGGGTCGACCTGGCTCTCGGTCGGCGTGATCGGACCCGCGCCGAGCGACGCGACGTAAGCCGCGAGCTGGTCGATCTGGGCCTGGGTGTAGATGACCTTCTTCTTCGGTACCTGGACGCCCGGCTGCTGAGCAGGCATGCGTCCGGTACCGACCTGAAGTCGACGGCCGCGGAACCGACGCCCACGAGCTGAGGCCCGTCGGTGGTGCCCTGACCGCCGGCTCCGTGGCAGCTGGCGCAGCCTACGGAGTAGAGCTTCTTGCCCTCGTCGATGGCGAGGGACTGGGCGGTTTCATCGGCCTGCGCCTTGCCCGCAGGCGCAAACGCGGCGTACAGCCCCCGGTAGCCGCCAGCGCGAGGAGTAGTACGACGACCGCCGCCAGTGGATGGCGCCGTCGTGCGGAGAGCTTTTCACGGATTACCCCGGTGTCAGGATCTTCTGCGTCGATGATGGGTGGGTGCGAGCCCGGTTACTTGATCATGTAGATCGTGGCGAACAGGCCGATCCACACCACATCCACGAAGTGCCAGTAATAGGACACGACGATGGCGGCGGTGGCCTGCTCGTGGGTGAACTTCGAAGCCGCGTACGTTCTGCCGAGAACGAGCAGGAAGGCGATGAGGCCGCCTGCCACATGCAGGCCGTGGAAGCCGGTCGTCAGGTAGAACACCGAACCGTACGGGTCGGAGGACAGGGACAGACCCGCGTCCTTGACCAGCTCGGTGTACTCGAGGACCTGGCCGCCGATGAAGATCGAGCCCATCACGAACGTGATGATGAACCAGGTGCGGAGCTTCTTACATCCCCGCTCGGCCGCGAAAACGCCGAGCTGGCAGGTCAGTGATGAAAGCACCAGGATCGTGGTGTTCGTAGCCGAGAACGGGAAGTTCAGATGTTCGGCCATCTCCTTCCAGTGATCGGGTCCCATCACCGATCGAAGGGTGAAGTACATCGCGAAGAGGGCCGCGAAGAACATCAGCTCGGAACTCAACCAGATGATGGTTCCGACGCTGGTGAGGTTCGGTCGATTGACCGACGGGTGCGCGTGCCCGGTTTCTACTGTCGTTGCTGTCGCCACGACCGACATTATGTCGGTCGCTTATCCCGCCCTCACTCCCGGGGTGCCGTTCGGCGCGTCAGCGGGTATGTCCTGCACGAACGGCCCATCGAATCGCTGTCATTACCCGTGCTGACAGGGTGTCCGCCGGAGTACGATCCCCGGACCGGTTCACGCCCCGAGCTCCGAGCGCCCCGAAGACACAGATGTCACGGAGGAACAATGCAGCCGACCGCCACGGTCCTGGTCTACAGCGACGACGCCAACATCCGGGAGCAGGTGAAGCTGGCTGCCGGCCGCAGGCCCGCGCCGGACGTACCGCCGGTGAAATTCCTCGAGTGCGCCACCCTGCCCGCCGTTCTGAGCGCCCTGGACCGCGGCGGTGTCGATGTCTGTGTGCTGGACGGCGAGACGGCCCCGGTGGGCGGCATGGGCGTCTGCCGGCAGATCAAGGACGAGGTCTTCAACTGCCCGCCCGTACTGCTGCTGATGGGGCGCCCGCAGGACGCCTGGCTGGCCACGTGGAGCCGCGCGGAGGCCGCAGTGACCCTTCCTGTCGACCCTGCGGGCTTCCCGGACGCCCTGGCGGCCCTGCTGCGCGACAAGCTCTCCGTGGAGGCCTGAGAGGCCTCTGGACGGCCTTGGCGAGGGACAGCGCACTCCCGGGCCGCGTCAGACCTGGGGCGCAGACGCGCCGCCTGGACGTTGGTTCCCGCGTCCGGTGTGCCGCTCTGCAGTGCGCTGCCCTTCTGCCAGGCGTCCCAGGCCAGGTTCCAGTCGCCGAAGCCGTTGTCGAACGGCGTCATCGTCTCGCCCTCGCTGCCGACGACCTTGACGATGTCGCCCTCGCGCACGGTCTCGAAGAACCACTCCGCGTCGCTGGTGCTCATGCCGGTGCAGCCGTGGCTGACGTTGGCGCTGCCCTGTGAGCCGGTCGACCAGGGCGCCGCGTGCACGTACTCGCCGCTCCAGGTGACCCGGGTCGCGTAGTAGACCGGCAGGTCGTACGACTCGGACGAGCCGGCGGCGATGCCGATGCTCTCACCGCGCATGCGTACGTAGTACTCCTTGCCCAGCACCACCTTGACGCCGTTGCGGGTGGAGAAGCCGGGCTTGCCCGTGGTGACCGGCATGGTGTTGATCACTTCGCCGTTCCGCAGCACGGTCATCGAGTGGTCCGAGGCGTCGGTGATGGCCTCGATCCGGTCGCCCGTCTTGATCTTCAGCGGCTTCGCGCCCGCCCGTAGAGGGCGTTGGTGACTTTGATGCCGGTGAGATTGGAACGTACGTCGATGGTGGCTCCGCTGGGCCAGTACTCCTTGGGGCGGTAGTGCAGGGTCTTGTCGTCGACCCAGTACCAGGAGCCGGTCACCGCGGGCATGGACTTCACGTGCAGGCCGCGCTCCACGGTGGCCCTGGCGGCCTTGTCGGTGACCGGGGCGCTGAGCTCCGCGGTGACGGGCTGTCCGACGCCGTAGGTGCCCGCGTGGGGCCGAAGGAGACCTTCAGGAACTTCTTGGGCGCGGCGGTGCCGAATGAGTACGTACGGCTGCCGGGCGCGCCGTCGCTGTCCTCGGTGGAGACCTTGACGGTGTAGGTGGCGCCGGCCGCGAGCGCGGCGGTGGAGCGCCACCGCTTGCGGTCCGCGGCGAGCTCGCCCGCCAGACGGCGGCCGTCCGCGTCGATGGCCGTCACATCCGTGAGGCGGGCGTCGTCGTGCTTGACGCTGACTTCGAGCGGCTTGTCCGGGTCGGCCTTCTTGTTCTCCGAGGGCCGTTGAAGGAGACCTGGCCGGCCGCGTCGTAAGGCTTCGACGAGAGCGGATGGTCATCGGGCTCACCACAGGCGGTCGCACCCGCGACGAGGGTCACGACCAGCAGAGGAAAGCTCACTACGGTGCGGATGCGCGGCGTGTGGTTCATGAACCCACGCTAAGAAGATTCATCCGATCCAGCGCGCTCAGTGACTGCAAACGGGGCCCGGCCGCTCATTACTGAGCGAGCCGGGCCCCGTGAGGTGTGTCGGTGCTACTGGGTGCGGTTTTCGCCGCGGTAGTACTCGAAGACCCAGCCGAAGAGCCCGATCAGGAGCAACGGGGCCGAGAAGTAGGCCAGCCACCAGCCGAAGACGACGCTCATGAAGAGGAAGGCGCCACCGATGGCCAGCGAGAGCGGCTGCCAGCTGTGCGGGAGAAGAAGCCCACTTCACCGGCTTCGTCCGCGACATCGGCTTCCTTGTCGTCCTGGGCCATCTGGTCGACCCGGTTGGCCGTGAAGGCCAGATAGAAGCCGATCATGATGCTCAGGCCGAAGGCGAGCGAGAGTGCCGTGGTGCCCACCGGCTCCTTCGACCAGACGCCGTAGGTGACGGCCATGATCAGCAGGAAGGCGCTCAGCCAGATGAACAGCTTGCCTTGGATCTTCACTTGCCGGCCTCCTTGCCACCTGCGAGGGCCTTGTCACCCTCGGAGTGGTGCTCCAGCTGCTCGAGCGCCGCGATCTCCGGGTGGTGCAGGTCGAACGCCGGGGATTCGGAGCGGATCCTCGGGAGGCTGACGAAGTTGTGCCGCGGCGGCGGGCACGACGTGGCCCATTCGAGCGAACGGCCGTAGCCCCACGGGTCGTCGACCTCGATCTTCTTACCGTACTTGGCGGTCTTCCACACGTTGTAGAAGAACGGCAGCACCGACAGACCGAGCACGAACGAACTGATGGTCGAGATCGTGTTCAGCGCGGTGAAGCCGTCCGCCTCGAGGTAGTCCGCGTACCGGCGCGGCATTCCCTCGGCACCGAGCCAGTGCTGCACCAGGAACGTGCCGTGGAAGCCCACGAACAACGTCCAGAACGTGATCTTCCCGAGCCGCTCGTCCAGCATCTTGCCGGTGAACTTCGGCCACCAGAAGTGGAATCCGGCGAACATCGCGAAGACGACGGTGCCGAACACCACGTAGTGGAAGTGCGCGACCACGAAGTACGAGTCGGAGACGTGGAAGTCCATCGGCGGCGAGGCCAGGATGACACCGGTCAGACCACCGAAGGCGAAGGTGATCAGGAATCCGACGGACCAGAGCATCGGTGTCTCGAAGGACAACGACCCTTCCACATCGTGCCGATCCAGTTGAAGAACTTCACACCGGTCGGCACCGCGATCAGGAAGGTCATGAAGGAGAAGAACGGCAACAGCACACCGCCGGTGACGTACATGTGGTGTGCCCACACGGTCACCGAGAGGCCCGCGATGGAGATCGTCGCGGCGATGAGTCCGATGTAGCCGAACATCGGCTTCCGGCTGAAGACCGGAATCACTTCGGAAACGATTCCGAAGAACGGCAGAGCAATGATGTACACCTCTGGATGGCCGAAGAACCAGAAGAGGTGTTGCCAGAGCAAGGCGCCGCCGTTGGACGCATCGAAGATGTGTGCGCCGAATTTTCGGTCGACCTCCAGCGCGAAGAGCGCGGCGGCCAGGACCGGGAAGGCCAGCAGGACCAGAACACCGGTCAGCAGGACGTTCCAGGTGAAGATCGGCATGCGGAACATCGTCATGCCGGGTGCGCGCATGCAGATGATCGTGGTGATGAAGTTGACCGAGCCGAGGATCGTGCCGAAGCCCGAGAAGGCCAGGCCCATGATCCACATATCGGCGCCGATACCCGGCGAGCGGATCGCGTCCGACAGCGGGGCGTAGGCGAACCAGCCGAAGTCGGCCGCACCCTGCGGGTGAGGAAGCCGGCCACCGCGATCAGCGAGCCGAAGAGGTACAGCCAGTACGCGAACATGTTCAGCCGCGGGAACGCCACATCGGGCGCGCCGATCTGCAGCGGCATGATCCAGTTCGCGAATCCGGCGAACAGCGGCGTCGCGAACATCAGCAGCATGATCGTGCCGTGCATCGTGAACGCCTGGTTGAACTGCTCGTTCGACATGATCTGCGTGCCCGGACGGCCAGCTCGGCGCGCATGAAGAGCGCCATGAGTCCGCCGATGCAGAAGAACGCGAACGATGTAATCAGGTACATCGTGCCGATCGTCTTGTGGTCAGTGGTGGTCAGCCACTTGACGACGGCATTACCCGGCTGCTTGCGCCGTACCGGCAGCTCGTCCTCGAACGAGTCGTCTGCTGCCGCGGCACCCTGAGATTCGTTGAGGATGCTCACAGTTTGTTCGTCTCCGCATTCCTGGCCGGGTCCGTCTGCTCGATGCCTGCCGGCACGTAGCCCGTCTGACCCTTCTCCGCCAGCTCCTTGAGGTGCTGCTGGTAACGCTCCGGAGAGACGATCTTGACGTTGAAGAGCATCCGGGAGTGGTCGACACCGCAGAGCTCGGCACACTTGCCCATGTAGGTGCCCTCCTTGCTCGGAGTCACCTCGAAGGCGTTGGTGTGGCCCGGGATGACGTCCTGCTTCATGAGGAACGGCACCACCCAGAAGGAGTGGATGACGTCACGCGAAGTCAGCACGAAGCGGACCTTCTCGCCCTTCGGCAGCCACAGGGTCGGACCCGGGTTGCCGTTCTGCGGGTTGCGGGTACCGGGGACGCCCACGTCGTAGACGCCGGTGGCGTCCTTCGGGAAGTCCTTGCGGTACTTGTTGGGGATGGCGTCGAGTTCCTTCGGAATCTCGTTGCCGGCGGAGGGCTGGCCTTCCACCTTCTCGATGTAGTTGAAGCCCCAGCTCCACTGATAGCCGACCACGTTGATGGTGTGGGCGGGCTTCGGTGACAGCTCCAGGAGCTTCGATTCATCACGCGCGGTGAAGTAGAAGAGCACCGAGACGATGATGAGGGGACCACTGTGTACAGCGCCTCGATAGGCATGTTGTACCTGGTCTGCGGAGGTACCTCGACCTTGGTCCGGCTACGCCGGTGGAAGATAACGCTCCAGATGATCAGTCCCCAGACAAGGACACCCGTGGCGAGCGCTGCCGCCCACGAGCCCTGCCAGAGGGAGAGGATCCGAGGCGCCTCTTCCGTTACCGGGGTAGGCATACCGAGGCGGGGAAATCCTCCCAGTTGTATGAACAACCGGAGGCCGTCGCCAGGACCAGGCCCGCAGTCAGCACCTGCGGCAGCTTCCGCCGCATCGGGCGCCGCGACAAGCGGTCGGAGCCGTTGGGACTCACGTAGCGCCTTCCCGAGAGTCTCGCCCGCACGGTCGGCGCGCCCGTCTCTCTGGTCGGTCGCCGGCCCTGACGCGGGCAGGGGTTTGGATGTTTATGCGGACCAAACCCTACTGGACGCTATTTGGGGTCGCGCGGGAGGGTGCCCAACGCGCCGCCCGACTCCCCGAAGGGTGGAATCCGTGCCCCCGGCGCCATCTGACGCCCCTCTTCCGGCGCCGGGGCAACCGGGCCCCGGTGCGGACTCCGGTGCGGGCTAGCGTGACTGCGTGCCCTACTTCGATGCCGCTTCCTCCACTCCCCTGCATCCCGTCGCCCGCCAGGCGCTGCTTGCCTCCCTGGACGAGGGCTGGGCCGATCCCGCCCGGCTCTACCGCGAAGGACGGCGGGCAGGGCTGCTGCTGAACGCCGCCAGGGAGGCCGCCGCCGAGGCCGTCGGATGCCGTCCCGACGAGCTGACGTTCACCTCGTCGGGGACGCGGTCCGTGCACTGCGCAATTGCCGGGGCTCTTTCCGGCCGTCGGCGTGTCGGCCGTCACCTGGTCGTGTCCGCGGTCGAACACTCTTCGGTACTCCATTCGGCCGCCGCCCACGAGGAGACCGGCGGATCGTTCACCGAAGTTGCGGTGGACCGGTCGGGATCGGTGAGCCCAGCGGCGTACGCCCAGGCCCTGCGCGAGGACACGGCACTGGCCTGTCTGCAGTCCGCCAACCACGAGGTGGGCACCGAGCAGCCGGTGACCGAGGTCGCGGAGGCCTGCGCCGCGGCGGGCGTGCCGCTGCTGGTGGACGCGGCCCAGTCGCTGGGTGGGGCCGGTGCCCGGCCGCTGGTCGCTGCTGGCCGCCAGCGCGCACAAATGGGGCGGCCCGGCGGGGTGGGGCTGCTGGCCGTGCGCAAGGGGTCCGCTTCGCTCCGCAAGGCCCGGCCGACGAGCGGGAGTCGGGGCGGGCCGCCGGATTCGAGAACATTCCGGCGATCGTGGCGGCGGCGGCCTCGCTGCGCGCCGTGCGCGCCGAGGCGGCGGCGGAGTCCGTACGGCTGCGGGCTCTGGTGGACCGGATCCGGACGGCGGTCGCCGGGGTCGTGCCTGATGTGGAGGTGGTCGGCGATCCGGTGCACCGGCTGCCGCACCTGGTCACCTTCTCCTGTCTCTATGTCGACGGAGAGACTCTGCTCCATGAGCTGGACCGGAAGGAGTTCTCCGTATCGTCCGGTTCGTCCTGCACGAGCAGCACGCTGACGCCGAGCCATGTGCTCAGGGCGATGGGAGTGCTGTCGGAGGGCAACGTCAGGGTGTCGCTGCCGCCGGGCACCACGGAGGCCGACGTCGACCGTTTCCTCGATGTGCTGCCCGGGGTGGTGGCGGGTGCCCGGGAGAGGCTCGGCGTCACCGCTCCCGCGCCCCTCCCCGCCGCGCACCCCGCCCTCGTCGTGGACGCCCTGGGCCGGCGCTGCCCCATCCCGGTGATCGAGCTCGCCAAGGTGATCGGACAGGTGCCGGTGGGCGGCACGGTGACGGTCCTCGCCGACGACGAGGCGGCGCGCCTGGACATTCCCGCCTGGTGCGCGATGCGGGAGCAGGAGTACGTGGGCGAGGAGCCGGCGGACCAGGGCTCGGCCTATGTGGTCCGCCGGCTCCTGTGACCCGGTGTGCCGGGCGCTCCCCAGGGCTGGTGTCGAAAGTCCCGCCTGCCCGGCGACGCCTGACACGCACGCTCGCCGCGTTGTCGGGGTCGCCCCGATACACCCAGTACCGGGGCGCCCTCCGCCTTGCGATCGCACGCACCAGACGCCGCCGGGCCGCCCTTCGGGCGGACGGCGCTACTTTCGAAACACGCCCTAGGAGAGGTGCACCCTGACTTCTTCGGCCGCCTCGTCGCCGTACGCCTTGGTGAAGCGCTCCATGAAGTGGGTGCGGTGCAGGGTGTACTCCTGGGTGCCGACCGTCTCGATGACCAGGGTGGCGAGCATGCAGCCGATCTGGGCGGCCCGCTCCAGGCTGACGTTCCAGGCCAGGCCGGAGAGGAAGCCGGCCCGGAAGGCGTCGCCCACGCCGGTCGGGTCCGCCTTGGTCTCCTCCTCCGCGCAGCCGACCTCGATCGGGTCCTCACCCACGCGTTCGATGCGGACACCGCGGGCGCCGAGGGTGGTGACGCGGTGGCCGACCCTGGAGAGGATCTCCGCGTCGCTCCAGCCGGTCTTGGACTCGATGAGCCCCTTCTCGTACTCGTTGGAGAAGAGGTAGGTGGCGCCGTCGAGGAGGATCCGGATCTCGTCGCCGTCCATCCGCGCGATCTGCTGCGAGAAGTCCGCGGCGAACGGGATACCGCGGGTGCGGCACTCCTCGGTGTGCCGGAGCATCCCCTCGGGGTCGTCCGCTCCGATCGAGACCAGGTCCAGGCCGCCGACCCGGTCGGCGACGCTCTTGAGCTCGATCAGCCGGGCCTCGCTCATCGCACCCGTGTAGAAGGAGCCGATCTGGTTGTGGTCGGCGTCGGTCGTGCAGACGAAGCGGGCGGTGTGCAGCACTTCGGAGATGCGGACCGAGCCGGTGTCGACACCGTGCCGGTCGAGCCAGGCGCGGTATTCGGCGAAGTCGGGTCCGGCGGCACCGACCAGGATCGGCTTGGTGCCGAGCAGGCCCATACCGAAGGCGATGTTGGCGCCGACCCCGCCCCGACGCACGTCGAGGTTGTCGACCAGGAAGGAGAGCGAGACCGTATGCAGCTGATCCGCGACCAGCTGGTCGGCGAAACGGCCGGGGAAGGTCATGAGGTGATCGGTGGCGATGGAGCCGGTGACTGCAATGCGCACGGGAGGCTGCTCCTGCGACTGGCGGAGGGAGCGCGTGAGCGCACCATCCGGGACGGCATGACAGTTCACGCTACCCGGTGCGACCGGCTGACCCGACAGGGGAAAACTACCCGATAGTAGGGCTTTCTACCTCAGTCGCACCATGCGTACGGTGCGAATATGTCGAATCACATCGCCCCGCGCGAATCCGAGATCAGCCTGGCCGAGCTGCGCGGTGACTGCGCGCGAATGGCGCCCCACTGGGTCGTACCGGCGAAGACTCTCACGAAGCCGGTCACGCCGTCCCTGATTCACGGAGTCACTGTGCCGCCCGCCTCCGCCCGGCTGATCGACGCGATGTCCGAATACGGCGACTGAGGACCCGCCCGGAGGCGACTCCCCGAGCGCACGGTGGAACCGCGCGCTCCTCTGCTCCGTCCCACCGTTGTTCCCACTCGGGGACGGACGGTGAGCCACGTGACGGCTATGCAGTCGAAGGAGCGATCCGGTGAGCACCGAGCGACCCGACAACGACGTGACCGGCACCCGACGGCGGCGCTCGCCGCTCGCCGTGGCCTCGGTGGCCGCAGCCGTGCTGCTGGCCGGGAGTGGCGGGCCTACTGGGCATCGACCGCCGGCGGTGACGACGCCGCGGACACCGGCGCGGCGCCCGCCGGGGCTTCGGGCCGGTGCTCGCCCTGGACGCCGCGGACGGCCCCTCGACGCCACCGCCTCCGCGGGGCATCGCGCCCGGCGAACCGGACCCGGACGGCAGCGGCGTCGTCTACCGCACCGTCGGCGAGCTGCCGGACGGCCGGACTCGGCCGCCGTCCACCGGCCGAAAGGCACCGTGACCGCGGCCGAGGTGGCCCGGCTGGCGAAGGCGCTCGGAGTCGCGGGCACCCGCATGCCGAAGGCCCGGCCTGGAAGGTGGGCACGGACGGGGACGGCTCCGGACCGCTGCTCCGGGTGAACAAGCAGGCGCCGGGCACCTGGACCTTCGCCAGGTACGGATCCGGCGGCCCGGACGGCTGCGCCTCCACGACCGTCTGCGAGAAGAAGAGCGGCACCGTGCAGGGCGGCGGCTCGCCGGTGAGCGAGAAGGCCGCCAGGACCGCTGCAGCGCCCGTACTCAAGGCGGTGGGGCAGGACGACGCGGCTCTCGACGCACGCCGGCTGATGGGCTCCGTACGGGTGGTGAACGCCGACCCGGTGGTCGACGGGCTGCCCACGTACGGCTGGTCGACCGGGATCCAGGTGGGGCCGACGGCGAGGTGGTCGGTGGCAGCGGGCACGTGAAGGGCCTGGAGAAGGGCGACAGCTATCCGGTGATCGGCGCGGACGAGGCGCTCAAGGAGCTGAACCGGTCGGGCGGGCAGAGCGGCGAGGCCGGTATCGGCGGCTGCGCGACCCCGTACCGCACCGGGACGGCACGACGCCGCCGAAGGACGACTGCACATCACGCAGCGGCACCGCGCAGACCACGGACATGACCGTGGAGAAGGCCGCGCTCGGCCTCGCCCTGCAGTACGTGGACGGGGAGCAGACGCTCGTGCCGTCCTGGCTCTTCTCGGTACGGCCCGCCGGGGCGGGCAGGAAAGCACCGTCGCCCGGATCGCGGTGGAACCGCGTTATCTGGCCAAGGAGAGTGCGGAGCCGACGCCGGCGCCCACAAAATCGCCCGGCACCGGCGAATCCACCACCGAGCGGCAGATCACCTCGTACAGCGCTGACGGGCGGACGCTGGAGGTGACGTTCTGGGGCGGCGTCTGCAGCACGTACAAGGCGAGTGCGACGGAGAAGCAGGGCGGGGTTCAGGTCGCCGTCACCGAGTCGAAGCCGGACAAGGGCAAGGCCTGCATCATGATCGCCAAGGAGCTGACCAGGACGGTGTCGCTGGACGCGCCGCTGGACGGCCGCAAGGTGGTCGACGCGGCATCGGGCGACACGGTGCCCCGCTCCTGACGGCCCCGGGCACGACCGAGCGGCGGCGGTCCCGGATCCCGGACCGCCGCCGCTGTGTCGTGCTGTGTCGGCTGAGTCCTTAGTTGAAGGAGTCGCCGCAGGCGCAGGAACCCGAGGCGTTCGGGTTGTCGATCGTGAAGCCCTGCTTCTCGATGGTGTCGACGAAGTCGACGGAGGCGCCGCCAGGTACGGGGCGCTCATCCGGTCGGTGACAACCTTGACGCCGCCGAAGTCCTTCACGACATCCCCGTCGAGCGAACGCTCGTCGAAGAAGAGCTGGTAGCGCAGGCCCGAGCAGCCGCCGGGCTGAACGGCGACGCGCAGCGCGAGATCGTCACGGCCCTCCTGCTCCAGCAGGCCCTTGACCTTGGATGCGGCGGCGTCGGACAGGAGGATGCCGTCGCTCACGGTGGTGGTCTCGTCCGATACGGACATCTGCTTCTCTCCCGGGTTGTACGGACTACTTGCCGACTGTGCAACCGTCGAGGCCGCGGATTCATTCCTGGCCGAGCGCTTGCCTGTTCCCTTCATGCTCGCACACCACACGCCCGAGCATATGCGTCACATCGACGCTATCGGCATCGTCAAAGTGACGTGAAGCGGATATGATAGATAACGTCAATTAGACGAAAAGGCTCGCAGAAAGAGAGGGTGCGTGTCGTGACCACCGCCCAGCCCCTGGATGTCCAGCCGACGCCCCTGGCCCTGCTGCTGCTCGGCCGCGAGGCCGACCCGAAGAGCGAGCGCGGCGTCGAATGCCCCGGCGACCTGCCATCGCCCTCCGACCCGGACCTGGTGGAGCGCGCACGCGCTGCCAAGGAGAAGCTCGGGGACAAGGTCTTCGTCCTCGGCCACCACTACCAGCGCGACGAGGTCATCCAGTTCGCGGACGTCACCGGCGACTCCTTCAAGCTCGCCCGAGACGCCGCCGCACGGCCCGAGGCGGAGTACATCGTCTTCTGCGGCGTGCACTTCATGGCGGAGTCCGCGGACATCCTGACGGGCGACGAACAGAAGGTCGTGCTCCCCGACCTGGCGGCAGGCTGCTCGATGGCCGACATGGCCACCGCCGAGCAGGTCGCCGAGTGCTGGGACGTACTGACCGAGGCGGGTGTCGCCGAGCGGGTGGTGCCCGTCTCGTACATGAACTCCTCCGCCGACATCAAGGCCTTCACCGGCCGGCACGGCGGCACGATCTGCACCTCGTCCAATGCGAAGCGGGCGCTGGAGTGGGCGTTCGAGCAGGGCGACAAGGTCCTCTTCCTGCCGGACCAGCACCTGGGCCGCAACACGGCCGTACGGGACATGGGGCTGACGCTCGACGACTGCGTCCTCTACAACCCGCACAAGCCGAACGGCGGCCTGAGCGCCGAGCAGCTGCGCAACGCGAAGATGATCCTGTGGCGCGGGCACTGCTCGGTGCACGGACGCTTCTCGGTGGAGTCCGTCAACGACGTACGGGAGCGCATACCGGGCGTCAATGTGCTGGTGCACCCCGAGTGCAAGCACGAGGTCGTGTCGGCCGCGGACTACGTCGGCTCGACGGAGTACATCATCAAGGCCCTGGAGGCAGCCCCGGCCGGCTCGAAGTGGGCGATCGGCACGGAGCTGAATCTGGTGCAGCGGCTGGCGAACCGCTTCGCGGCCGAGGACAAGGAGATCGTCTTCCTCGACAAGACGGTCTGCTTCTGCTCGACGATGAACCGGATCGATCTGCCGCACCTGGTGTGGACGCTGGAGTCGCTGGCCGAGGGAACCTGGTCAACCAGATCTCGGTCGACCCGGAGACGGAGAAGTACGCGAAGCTGGCCCTGGAACGGATGCTGGCGCTGCCGTAGGGTGCTGCTCACGGCATGGCTGTGAGGCCCGGTCCACCGTTGGGCTTCGGTGGGCCGGGCCTTCCGCTCGAATACGGGTACGGAACGTGACGAGCCGCCCGTTTCCTCCATATGGCACCCGAACAGCCCTCTCCGTAATTACGCTGCTTTATCCACGGCAGCAGAGCACATTCACGGGGTACAGCGCCATATGACGTCTCGCAGCCGGGTTGACGACATCGTGGTCGTCGTCCCGGGCATTCTCGGCAGCCGGCTGGCGGACGCGGACGGGCACGAGGTCTGGGGACTCTCGGGGCCGGCCCTCCTCCGCGGGATCCGTACGTTCGGCCGGTCCGTCAGGAGCCTGGCGCTGCCCCCGACCTCGGCGACGAGCACCCTGGCGACGGTGTGCGCCCGCTCGGTCCGATGCGCGACCTGCACGGCCTGCTGGGCATCGGGACGCTCGTGGACGGCTACGACGGCTTCCTGGAGTGGCTGGAGGACAACTTCACGCTCCGGCGCCGTGGCGAGAAGGACGAACCGGACGCCCCCGCCAACCTGATCGCCTTCGCCTACGACTGGCGGCTGTCCTGCCGCTACAACGCGGACCGGCTGGCCGAGCGGGTGGACGAAGAGCTCGGCCGCTGGCGGGCCTCGGCGCCGGAGCGGGCGGAGGCCCAAGTCGTCTTCGTCTGCCACTCGATGGCCGGCCTGGTCGCCCGCCAGTACGTGGAGCGGTGCGGCGGCGCGGAGGTGACGCGCCGCGTGATCACGCTCGGAACCCCGTACCGGGGATCCCTGGACGCCCTCCTCCACCTGGTCAACGGGGTGGGCCCGGCCGGTATCGGCCTCACCGCGTTCGCCCGCAGCCTTCCGTCCCTCCACCAGCTCGTCCCCGACTACGCCGCGCTGATCACCGCGCCGGACGAGCCGCTGCGATACGCCCGCGAAGTGACCGGCCTGCCGGGACCGACCCGGCACTGATCGAGGACGCCGCCCGCTTCCACGAGGCGCTGCGGGAGTCCGTGGCGGGGACGGCGAACGGAGTGGAGTACGTACCGATCAGCGGCGTGCTCCAGCCGACCCCGACCACCGCCGCCGTCCAGGGCGAGAAGCTGACCGGACTGCTCACGATCGACGGGACCGACGAGGGCGGCGACGGCCGCGTGCCCAGGCTCTCCAGCGCCCACGTGGGGCGGCGGCGGGCGGCCCGCGTGCACGCCCTGGGAGAGGCACGGCTCGCTCCAGAACAACACGGCGCTGCGCCAGGCCCTCTACAACTGGCTCGTCCCGGACCTGCCGGCCCACCGGGGCCGGGGATCGCGGACATCCCGCTGGCGGTGGACGCCCCGGACGCGATCACCGAGGGCGAGGTGTACGAGCTGCGGGCCACGGTCCCGCCGCACATACCGGGCCACGACCGGGTGGTCGTCCTCGCGGCAGCCGAGGGCGGGCGGGTGCGGACGCTGAACAACCTGGGCGGCGGCCGATATGCGGCACGCCTGGCCGGACTGCCGGCCGGGCCGCACCGGGTGCGGGTGAGTACGGGAAACGCGGGCCATGTCGTGATGACCGCGCTGGTGCTGGTACTGGAAGGTGGGGCGGGCGATCGTGAATGAGGCGGGCGTGGCGGGCGTGGCGGGCGATGACGGACGTGAGCCGGTGGGGACGGCGCTGTGTGTGGTGTGCGAGGAGTACGCCGACGAGCGGAGCTTCCCTCGGCTGACCGGGGCGGTGGCCCAGATGGAGGGATCGCCGGGCTGCTGGCGGAGCTGGGGATCGCGGCGCAGGTGGTGGGCGGCGGGAACCCGTCCTGGGCGGCCTTCGACGAAGCCCTCGCGGCCTGGAGCCAGGGCTGGCGGGAGACGGGGCGGCCAAGCCCGCGGTCATCGTCTGGTCGGGGCACGGCGTGCTGGTCGACGACGAACTGCGCCTCGCGCTCTGCGACCTGGATCTCGATGTCGAGCAGGTGACTCGTGACGTACGTGCCCGCAGGCGGGGCATCTCGGCCGAGACGCTGGTCGATGACGCGGTGGTCTCGGGCGCCGACCAGATCCTGGTGATCATCGACACCTGCTACGCGGGAGATGCGGTGGTCCGGGGCGTGAAGCAGGCTCTGCAGCGTTGGGAGGCCACGTCCGCGCCGCCCGGACGGGCCAAGTGGTTCGGGATCATGACGAGTTGTCGGCGCAACGAGACGTCGGACGGCGGCGGTCCGTTGCTCACCGCGCTGGCGGAGGTGCTGGAGGCCGGCCCTGCCACCACCGAGTACCGCTCGGCATGGAGCAGCTACAACGCGTTGGTCAGCGGCCCGGACCTGCTGGCCGCGCTGGAGGAGCGATGGCGCGGAGAGGGCCAGACACCGGTGCGCGCCACACTCGGCACCGGGCGGCCGGTCTTCCCGAATCCGCGCCATGTGCCCGGGGCCCCCGCCCGGCTGGTGGAGCACCTGGTGCTCGCGGCGCGCGGGTCGGGTACCGCGAGGAGGGCTGGTTCTTCACGGGCCGCAAGGAGGTGCTGGGCCGGATCGCCGCATGGCTGGCGGCGGACGAGACCGGGCTCTTCCTGGTGACCGGCCCGGCGGGCTGCGGCAAGTCGGCCGTGCTGGGCCGGATCGCGACGCTCACCGATCCCGTGCAGCGGAAGGAGACCGAGGCCCACGGGGGCCTGCGCGAGATGACCCGGACCCGGGCCTGCTCCCCGGCCGCTCCCTCGCCTCCGTACATCTGCGAGGCCTGAGCCCCTCCAGGCGGTCACGGAGCTGGCCCGGCAACTCGCGCTGCCGGAACCCCGCAACGCGGACGACTTCCGGGCGAGCTCCGGGAGCTGTCCCCGCAGCCGGTGCTGGTGCTCGACAGCCTGGACGAAGTACCCGCCGAGCACCTCCGGGCCATGATCGAGGAGCTGGTCTTCCCGCTCAGCCGGATGAGCCCGGTCCTGCTCGGCTCCCGCGACCGCGCGTTCCGCAGCCGTATCGAGGAGGACGGGCAGGGCGACGAGACCCTGCCGGACGCTCTGGCCCGGCTGACCGGTACGGGGTCACCACTGTGGATCTGGAGCGGGAGCCGCACACGCAGGAGGACATCGGTGAGTACGTGTTCCGCCGGTGCACGGCAGCCGGTGTCCCGGAGGACCGGGCGCGGGAGACGGGCGACGCGGTTGCCGCGCGTGCCACGGCGGTGGGTGGCGGGTTCCTGTTCGCGCGGCTGGTGGCGGGCTCGTTGCTGGCAGGGGCCGTGTCGCCGAGGACGAGCAGTGGCAGGCCGGCCTGCCCGGCTCCATCGAGGCCGCGTTCGAGGAGGACCTGCGGGCGGGACCGGTGCGGGTCCTGGCGGACGGCACCGAACAGCCGTCCGCCGCGCGGGATCTGCTGACTGCGCTGGCGTGGACGGTCGGGCGCGGGATGCCCGCCGGGGGCGTGTGGGAGGAGGTCGCCGGAGCGCTGGGCGACGGTGACGTGTCGTACGACGAGAGCGACGTGGACTGGGTGTTGTCCGCCTACGGCCGCTACATCGTCGAGGACTCCGAGGACGGGCAGGCGGTGTACCGGCTGTACCACCGCGAGTTCGTGTCATATCTCGCGGACCGGGAGGCGCCGGGGCACACCCGAGGCCGGAGAGGTGGCGTTGGCCGCGCTCGTCGCGCACGCCGAACGGCGCGTGGCGGGCGGCGGCTGGGGAGCGGTCGATCGGTACGTGGTGCGGGGCTGGCGCTGCACGCGGCGCGGGCGGGTGCACCGGGGATGGGGATGCTGCGGGGCTGGCGGAACGGCTCGGCCCGAGCGGGGTGCCGGTTCTGGCCCAGGCGTTGCATCTATTCTCGGAGCGGCTCGGGGCGGAAGGGGATCTGGACGGTGCGCTGGCACACGCGCAGGAGACACTCGCCCTGTACAAAGCGCTGGAGCACGCCTCTCCGGGTCCTACGACGGCGGTGGTACGCACGCTCGTCACCGCCGCCAACCGATACGCCGACATCGGCGACCGTGAAGGGGCGCTGGCACCGGCGCGGGACGCGGTCATGCTCCAACGGAGCCTTGCCGACGCGGAAGGAAGCGCGTCCCTCCCGACCTGGCTCTCGCCCTCGGTACTCTCGGCCGGCGCGTCCACGACATCGGTGACCGAGAGGGGCGCTCGCGCTCACGCGGGACGCCGTCGACATCTACCGGCAGCTCGCCGCACGAACGCCGGCGGCGTTCCGCCCGGCCTCGCCGCCGCACTGAACAACCTGGCGGCGAATCTCGCAGCCGTCGGGGAACGCCGGTCCGCCGTACCACCCGCGCGGGAGGCCGTGGACATCCACTTGAGCTCGCCGCGTCGCACCCCGATGAGTTCCTGGCTCCTCTCCTCCGCGCTGACCAATCTGGCCAGCAGCCTCAAGGCCATCGGAAGCCACGTGGAGGCTCTTCCTCACGCGGAGGCAGCGGTCAGGGCCAACCGGAAGGTAGCCGAACGCCACCCCAGCGTCCTACGGTCCGCCCTGGCCGGCTCCTGACCAACCTGTCCGTGCACCGCGAGGACGTCGGGGACCTCGCAGGCTGCCTCAGGCCTGCGCAGGAGGCGGTGGAGATCTGCCGAGAACTCGTCGCGCGCCATCCAGCGGCCTTCCAGGGACAGTTGGCGGGCGCCCTCCACAACCTGGCGGACAGGATCTCCGCCACCGGGGACCGCGAGGGCGCGCTCGCTCCGGCACGGGAAGCCGCGCGCATGTACGCCGGACTCGCTTCGCTGCACCCGGACGCCTTTCATCCGGATCTCGCCCGGTCCCTGACTTCCTTGGCCAATAAGACGGCCGCAGCGGGAGACCGGGCAGCAGCGGTGCTGTTCGCCCGCGAGGCCGTACGCATCCAGCACGAACTGGCTGAAAACCGGCCAACAGCATCCCTCCGGGCCTCGCCGCGATGCTCAACAACCTCGCGATGCACCTCGTCTGCGCAGGTGAGTCCGGGGCAGCCCTGCTGCACGCCGAGGAAGCGACCGGCATCTACCGGCGCCTCGCCGCCGACGATCCGAGCGCCTTTCTCCCGGAGTTCGCCACGGCCCTCAACAACCTCGGCAACCACCGCGTGACCCTGGGCGATGTTTCCGGGGCACTCGCATCGGGCCGGGAGGCCGTCTCCATCCGCCGCGTACTCGCCTCACAGCAGCCCGCTGTCTTCCGGCAGGAGCTGGCCACAGCACTCACCAACGTGGCCGCACACCTGAACAAGGCGGGAAACCCGACGGAGGGACTGCGGGCAGCGGAGGAAGCTGTCGCTCTCCATCGTGAAACCGCCGAACGTCAGCCCGCCTCCCGCGTCGCTCTCGCGTGCTCGCTCGGCACTCTGGCACAGAACCTCGCCGACACCGGCAGCCGGAAGGAAGCCTTGGTGCCGGCCGGGAGGGCGTCCGTCTCCTGCGCGGACTCGTCGACGAACTCAGCAGCGCCCACCTTCCCGATCTGGCTCTCGCCCTTCAGAATTACAGCAAGCACCTGGGGCGGAACCAACACGCCGAAGGAGCCGTGAGCGCGGCAGAGGAAGCGGTCGCCGCCTACCGGACGCTGGCACTGGCGAACCCCGGCGCCTTCGAAAGGGACCTGGTCCCCGCTCTCGCCAACCTGGCCCAGGCACTCGCCCGCACCGACGACCGCGCGTCGGCGATCCGGCGGTTCGACGAAGCCGTGGCGGAGTTCGCCTCAGCCCACCCGCGACCGCCCGGCGCCTCCGTGTCGAGCGGAGCATTTTCCTGCTGGACTGTCCCGGTCCCCAGGCCTCGGTCGGCGTACGCGAACTCGTGTCCTTTCTCGATGGGGACTCCGCGCCGGACGACGGCTCGGACATCGTGACCGTACGAGCCCGGCGGGCACTTCGCGCGTACGGCAATCCCAACGCGGTCCGCACAGCGTGGGAGGCGGAGGCCCTCGCCCCGCACCGGCCTGGCTCACTCTGTCACCGGAGACGCTGGACCTCGCCAGTTCCTGGATGTTCGCGCCCAACTGGCCCCAGTCACGCGATGTCTGGTCCCAGAACGCCGAAGTCCTGAGCAGCGAGGAGACAGCGACAGCCCTCGAAGAGCTGGCACTCCTGGACTCCCGCACCGCACAGCAGCACGCCGCGCTCCGCGAAGCCGTACTCGCCCACGGCGTGACCGCCGCCTACGATCCGCTGATCCTCGCGGAGCAGATGGCTCAGTGGGTGGACTGCGCCACCTGGGCCGAGTCACGGGCCTTCCTCCAGGACCACCCCGCATCCGCCGGACACAGCCGTCCGAGGCCACCCCGCTCGCGCACGTCGCCATCCTCGATGTCACCCGTACCGAAGGACTGGACGCCGCGTACCGCCTCGTAGAGGACCGGGGCGCCCTCCAGGCGTACGTGGAAAGGGCGTTGGCGGCCGGGGACGGCAACGCGCTGCTGCACGCGGCGGCCATCGAGGGGCAGGTCTTCGACGACAGGCTGTCCTCCCTCACCCACGCCCAGGCGGGCATGGCGCTCTCCGGGGTCGTCGAAGGCATCGAGCCGGAGGAGCTGGCCACGCTCCTGCCCCGTGCACGCGAGGAGACCCGTGCCCGGCTGCTGAGGGAGATCGTCGCTCTCAGCGTCCAGCACGCCCACCCGCACGGCGAGACCTGGCTCCGGATCGTCCAGGCCCTCAGCGGGGCCGCCTGACGCCCGCTGCCCCACCGTCAGCCGGCGTTCTCACCTCTCTCCAGCCGCCCGCCCCGGCTCTCCGCGATCCGCAGGGTGTCCCCAGCGACTCGGCGAGCCGGGTGCCCGCGAATCGCAACTGCAGAAACGGCGAACGGGCCTGTCCCACGCGAGTGCGTGGGACAGGCCCGTGGCCGTTGCCGAACCGGTTACACGCCCGACGGCTCCGCCGTGCGCGCTTCCTCGGCCGGGGCCTCGGCGCCGGCCTTCGCCTCGCGCTTGGCCGCCTTCTTCCTGGCGCGACGGTCCTTGCGGAGCTCGACCATCGCGTACAGCGTCGGCACCAGCAGCAGCGTGAGCAGCGTGGAGCTGATCAGACCGCCGATCACCACGACCGCCAGCGGCTGCGAGATGAAGCCGCCCTCGCCGGTGACGCCGAGCGCCATCGGGAGCAGGGCGAAGATCGTCGCCAGTGCGGTCATCAGGATCGGGCGCAGGCGGTGCCTGCCGCCTTCCAGGACCGCTTCGACGACGCCCATGCCCTGCGACCTGTACTGGTTGATCAGGTCGATCAGCACGATCGCGTTGGTCACCACGATGCCGATCAGCATCAGCATGCCGATCATCGCCGGGATGCCCATCGGGGTGCCGGTGATGATGAGCAGGCCGATCGCCCCTGTCGCGGCGAACGGGACGGAGACCAGCAGGATCAGCGGCTGGATGAGCGACCGGAAGGTCGCCACCAACAGCATGAACACGATCGCGATGGCCGCCAGCATGGCCAGGCCCAGCTTGATGAAGGCGTCGTCCTGGTCCTGGGAGACGCCGCCGATGGTGGCGGTGGCGCCGTCCGGGAGGTCCAGGGCGTCGATCTTCGTCTGGAGCGAGGCGCTGACCGCGCCCGTGTTGTCGCCGGTCGGCTTGGCCGTGATCGTCGCCGCGCGCTGTCCGTCGATCCGGGTCATCGAGACCGGGCCGGGCACGAGCTTCACTTCGGCGATCTCGCCGAGCTTGACCGGGCCGAGCGGCAGGGCCTTCAGCTCGGCCATGGTGGTGGCCGGGTGGGAGGACTTCACGACGACGTCACGCTCGGTGTCGTCCATGATCGCCTTGCCGGACGGGGTGCCGCGTACCGCACCGGCCACAGCCGCGCCGAGCGTGGTCCCGTCGAATCCGGCGTCGGCCGCCTTGTCGTTGGCCTTGACCGAGATGCGCGGGACGCTCTGGGACAGGTCGCTCTGGACGTCGGTGACGTCCTTGAGGCCGGTGACCTCGGCCCGTACCTCCTCGGACGCCTTCTTCAGCACGTCCGCGTCGGCGGCCTTCACCACGACGCTCAGGTCCTGGCTGCCGAATCCGTCGCCCGCGCCGATGGTGGTGTCGCCGATGCCGTCGAGCTTGCCGAGGGCCTCGTCGATCCGGTCCTGGGTGGCGTCGAACTCCGCCGCGTCCTTGAGGGTGACCTGGTAGGAGGCCTGGTTGGTTCCCGTACCGCCGCCGAAGGCCGCCATGAAGCCGGACGAGCCGACGGTGACCTGGTAGTCCTCGACGCCCTTGTCGGCGGCGAGGACCTTCTCGACCTTCAGTGCGGCCGCATCGGCGGTCTCCAGGCTGGTGCCGGGGTCAGCTCCTGCTTGATGGAGAGGACTTCCTGCTCACCCTGGTCGAAGAAGTTGGTCTTCAGCAGCGGGACCATGCCGAAGGTGCCGAGCAGCACGGCGACGGCGATGACGACACTGGTGATCCGGCGCCGGGTGGCGAAGCGCAGCACCGGGACGTAGATCCGCTGGAGCCGGCTGGCGGCTTCCTTCTCCTCCGCCTTGCGGCGGGCCTCGGCCGGTTCTCCGTCGCGCCCTTGGGTGCGCGCAGGAACCAGTACGACAGGACCGGAATCACCGTCAGCGACACCAGCAGGGATGCCAGCAGAGCGGCGGTGATCGTGAGGAGAACGAGCCGAAGAGCTGACCGACCATGCCGCCGACCAGACCGATCGGCAGGAACACGGCGACGGTGGTGAGCGTGGAGGCGGTGACCGCTCCGGCGACTTCCTTGACCGCTGCGATGATCGCCGACTGGCGCTCCTCGCCGTAGCCGAGGTGCCGCTTGATGTTCTCCAGGACCACGATCGAGTCGTCGACGACCCGGCCGATCGCGATGGTCAGTGCGCCGAGCGTGAGCATGTTCAGCGACAGGTCACGGGTCCACAGCACGATCAGCGCGAGGACCACCGAGAGCGGAATGGAGACCGCGGTGACCAGCGTCGAGCGGAGCGAGGCGAGGAAGACCAGGATCACGATGACCGCGAAGAGCAGGCCGAGCGAGCCCTCGGTGGTCAGACCGGAGATCGCCTTGGAGACGGCGGGGCCCTGGTCGGACACGACGGTCAGCTCGGCATCGGCCCCGAGGTCCTTGCGCAGGTCGGGGAGCAGGTCCTGGACCGCGTCCGAGATGGCGACGGCACTGCCGTCCTTGTCCATCGTCGCCACTACGGCCAGGCTCGGCTTGCCGTTCGTACGGGTGATGGAGACCTGGGTGGCGGGCTCCTGCTTCACCGTGGCGATGTCACCGACGCGGACCGGCTTTCCGGCCTTTCCGGCCTTTCCGGTCGCCGGGTTCTGCGCGGAGACTTTCACGTCCTGGATCTGCTGCAGCGACGAGAAGCCGCCGCCGACCTGGATGGTGCGGCTCTTGCCCCTCGGAGAACGAACCGCCCGAGATCGTGGCGCCGTTGGCCTGGAGCGACTGGGCCAGCGAGCCCGCGTTCAGACCGGCTGCGGCCAGCTTCTTGTCGTCGGGGACGACGGAGATCTGGAGTTCCTGGACGCCGTCGACCGAGACCTGGCCGACGCCTTCGACGTCCTCGACGGCCGGGACGACCGTACGGTCCAGCTGATCGGCGAGCGCCTGCTGGTCCTTGTCGGAGGTGACGGCGAGGACGACGGTCGGGATGTCGTCGGTCGACCCGGCGATGACCTGCGGGTCGACGTCGTCGGGCAGTTGGATGCGGGCGCGGTTGACGGCCTGCTGGATGTCGGCGACGAGCTGCTTGGTGCCTTCGTCACCGAAGTCGAAGGTCGCCATGATGACGGCGCTGCCCTCGCTGGCGGTCGAGGTGATGCCCTCGACGCCGTCGACGGCCTTGATGGCGTTCTCGAGCGGTTCGACGACCTGCTTCTCGACCACATCGGGGACGCACCCTGGTAGGGCGCCAGGACCGACACCATCGGAAGTTCGATGGTGGGCAGCAGCTGCTGTTTGAGCTGCGGGATCGCGATCGCTCCGAACACGAGCGCGACGACCGAGATCAGCCCGATCAGGGCCCGTTGCGCGAGGCTGAATCTGGACAGCCAGGACATGGGTGGTTCTCTCTTCTGTGGCGTACGCGGCAGATGGGCGGGGATCATGAGGTGACCGGTGCCCCAGGGGACACAACCCGCCTGTCTATACGATCGCCGACGCCCGGCGCCGAAACGTCGGCCAACAGGTTGCTTTCTTATGCCGCGCATACCGCAGGTGGAGTACGCCGAATCTCCACCTGATCATTCCGCCCTGGGGCGCACCAGACCCGATTCATATGCAATAACGACCAATTGGGCCCGGTCCGGGCGCCGAGCTTGGCCATGGCCCTGTTCACATGGGTCTTGACCGTGAGTGGACTGACGACGAGCCGCTCGGCGATCTCGTCGTTGGAGTGTCCGCCCGCGACGAGCACCAGCACCTCGCGCTCGCGCCCGGTCAGCGCGGCGAGCCGCTCGGCGTACGCGGCGGCGCCGGGCCCCTCGTCCATCCTGCCGCCCTGTGCGAGGAAGCTGGCGATGAGTCCCTTGGTCGCGGCCGGGAGAGCAGTGCCTCGCCGCCCGCGGCGATACGGATGGCGTTGAGCAGCTCATCGGGCTCGGCGCCCTTGCCGAGGAAGCCCGAGGCACCGGCGCGCAGCGACTGCACCACGTACTCGTCCACTTCGAAGGTGGTGAGCATGACGACCCGTACGCCCGCCAGGTCCGGGTCGGCGCTGATCATCCGGGTGGCGGCGAGCCCGTCCGTACCGGGCATCCGGATGTCCATCAGCACCACGTCGGCGAGGGTCGAGCGGGCCAGCGCGACAGCCTCGGCCCCGTCCGCGGCCTCCCCACGACCTGCATGTCGGGCTCCGAGTCGACCAGCACCCTGAACGCGCTGCGCAGCAGCGCCTGGTCGTCGGCGAGCAGCACCTTGATGGGCGTCATACGGATCCCCTCGTCCTGTCCACAGCGTCCGGCCTGTCCGGGCGGACCGGCGCGCTGTGACCGGCAGGATCGCATGTACGCGAAATCCGCCGCCGTACCGGGGCCCGCGGTGAGGGTGCCGCCGAGCGCGGTGACGCGTTCGCGCATGCCGATCAGTCCGTGACCACCGCCGTCCTCGCGCGTCCTGCCGGGGAGCGGACCGCCGCCGGCCGCCTCGCTCCTGCCGCCGCCGTTGTCGAGCACCGTGATCTCGGCGCTCCCCGACCCGTACGACGCTCACCTCGGCCTTGGCGCCGCTGCCGGCGTGCTTGCGGACGTTGGTCAGCGCCTCCTGGATGACCCGGTAGGCGGCGAGGTCGAGCGCCGCCGGCAGCTGGCGTCCCGGTGGGTGCACGCCACCTCGACGGGCAGCCCGGCGTTGCGGAAGGTTTCGACCAGCTCGCCCAGGACCGCGAGCCCGGGGCCGGTTCGGTGGGCGCCTCGGGGTCGCCGGACTGGCGCAGCAGCCCGACCGTGGCCCGGAGCTCGTACAGCGCGGAGCGGCTGGCGTCCCGGACGTGGGAGAGCGCCTCCTTGGCCTGGTCGGGGCGCTTGTCCATGACGTGGGCGGCCACGCCGGCCTGGACGTTGACCAGGGCGATGTGGTGGGCGACGACGTCATGGAGGTCCCTGGCGATCCGCAGCCGCTCCTCGGCGACCCGGCGGCGGGCCTCCTCCTCACGGGTGCGCTCGGCCCGTTCGGCGCGTTCCCTGATCGCGCCGATGAACGCGCGTCTGCTGCGGACCGCGTCGCCGGCGGCACCCGCCATGCCGGCCCAGGCGATGACACCGAGATTCTCCTGGCTGTACCAGGGGTCGAGCCGAAGAACATCGCGGCTGCGGTCACCACGGTCACGGTCAGCAGGCCGACCCGCCAGGTGGTGGGGCGGTCGGTACGGGAGGCGACGCTGTAGAGCGCGACGACGACGCTCATCACCACCGGAGCCGGCGGGTCCATCAGGATGAATTCGGCGGCGGACAGCACCCCGGTCACAGCGAGCACCACCATGGGATCGCGCCGCCGTCTGACGAGCGCCCCGGCGCTGAGCAGCATCACCAGCACGCTCGGCGCTTCGGGACTGCGGGTGCCGAAGGCCGGACGCCCGTGATCCCCGTTCGGGTCGGCGAACGACGCACAGAGCATGCAGAGAAGTACGGCAAGGGCGAGCGCCCAGTCGAGTGCCAGGGGATGGCCGCGCAGCCAGCGGCGGGCGCGTACGAGGGTGGTCACGTCGAGCAACGGTACGGCGTGCCGCTGCCCGCCCGGTCCGGGCAGGGTGCGGATCCTGTCCCGGAACGGCACAGCCCTGTGCCCCGCAGCCGGCGGACCGGGCGGGGCACGGGGCAGGAGTGTGCTGGACGCGCTTGGTTCAGCTGGGGATCAGCCCGTCGTCGCTGAGCATGGCGCGCACCTCTTCGAGGGTCGCGTCGGGCGACGGCAGGATCAGCTCGGACGGCTCCAGGGAGTCGTCGGGAAGCGGTGTCCCGAGCTCACGCACCTTCTCCAGAAGTGCGTGGAGCGTGGAGCGGAAGCCGGGACCGTCACCCCGGTCCATCTCCGCGAGCAGTTCGTCGTCGAGCTTGTTCAGCTCGGCGAGGTGACTGTCGGCCAGCCGCGACTGGCCCTCCCCATGATCCGTACGATCATGACGCTGCCCCTACTGCTTGTCGAACTTGCTCGGAGACTGCTGCGACTGCGGTGCGGAGTCCTGCACACCGCCCTCGATGGCCTGCTGCTGCTCGGAGGAGCCGCCGGCCAGCTCGGCCTTCATGCGCTGCAGCTCCAGCTCTACATCCGTACCACCGGAGATCCGGTCCAGCTCGGCGGCGATGTCGTCCTTCGCCGTGCCGGAGGAATCGTCCAGCGCGCCGGAGGCGAGCAGCTCGTCGATCGCTCCCGCACGGGCCTGGAGCTGCTGGGTCTTGTCCTCGGCCCGCTGGATCGCCAGGCCGACGTCGCCCATCTCCTCGGAAATACCGGAGAAGGCCTCGCCGATCCGGGTCTGCGCCTGGGCCGCGGTGTAGGTGGCCTTGATCGTCTCCTTCTTCGTACGGAAGGCGTCGACCTTGGCCTGCAGCCGCTGGGCCGCGAGTGAGCTTCTCCTCCTCACCCTGCAGCGTCTGGTGCTGCGTCTCCAGGTCTGTGACCTGCTGCTGGAGGGCCGCACGCCGGGACAGCGCCTCACGGGCCAGGTCCTCGCGGCCTAGCGCGAGCGCCTTGCGGCCCTGGTCCTCCAGCTTGCTCGACTGGCCCTGCAGCTGATTCAGCTGCAGCTCCAGGCGTTGCGCGAAGTCGCCACATCGGCGACTCCGCGGCGTACCTTCTGAAGCAGCTCCAGCTGCTTCTGGTACGAGTAATCGAGGGTCTCGCGCGGATCCTCGGCCCGGTCAAGGGCCTTGTTTGCCTTCGCGCGGAAGATCATTCCCATACGCTTCATGACACCGCTCATGGGCTTCGCGCGCCCCTTCTGACGGACTGAGCTCCAGCACTCCAACAGAACCCACAGTACGGGCCCTGCCTCTATTACCGCACTGTTCGGGCACGGATGTGGTCCTACCCAAGGACGACTGACCCCGCATACCGCTCCGGCGCAGGGAGTAGACGAATCTCGGGGAGACCCTAGGCAAGTCCGTTCTGCCCCTGTCAGGGGCGGTTTCTGGACGCAGGCCGTTGCCGGATCGTTCCCGCCCCGGCTCCTGCTGCCCAGTTCGACCCCGTACCCTTGGGTTTTGTGTTCCGTAGCCGTTCAAAGGAAGAGAAGGCCCCACCGGCAAGGTGACGGCGGACCTCTCCAAGCAGCCCCGCGATCCCCAGTCACCCAAGGGTCGCCCCACCCCAAGCGCAGCGATGCCCAGACGCAGCGCCGACGGGCTTCGAGCAGCGCTCCGACCGACCGCAAGGCGGCCATGAAGCGTCAGCGCGAAGCGCGTCGCGTGGATCTGGCCAAGCAGCGTGAGGCGCTCGCCAGTGGTGACGAGCGTTATCTGCCTGCGCGTGACAAGGGGCCGGTCCGGCGCTACGTCCGTGACTTCGTGGACTCACGTTTCTGCATCGCGGAGTACTTCCTGCCGCTCGCCGTGGTCATCCTGATCCTCAGCGTGATCCAGATCCAGAACATCCAGAACATCTCGCTGCTGCTCTGGCTCGGCGTGATCGTGCTGATCGTGGTCGACTCCGTCGGCCTTGCGTTCCGGCTCAAGAAGCAGCTCGCCGAGCGCTTTCCCGACACCCCGAAGCGCGGCGCTGTGGCCTACGGGCTGATGCGCACGCTCCAGATGCGCCGTCTGCGGCTTCCGAAGCCGCAGGTCAAGCGGGGAGAGCGGCCCTGAGTACCGAGACCTCCGACTTCACGGGGTCTCTTCGCAGTGGCTGAAGGGCCTCGGCGGACTGCGCAACGTGGTCCGCCAGGAGCTCGTCGCCCGGCAGCTGGACGAGCAGATAGCAGCGCGCTTCCCGGTGGGGCAGCGGCTGCGGGTGCTCGATGTCGGCATGGGCCAGGGCACTCAGGCACTGCGTCTGGCCCGAGCCGGGCACTCCGTGACCGGCCTGGAGTCCGACGGCGACATGCTGCGTACGGCGAAAGAGGCGCTCGTCGGCGAGCCCGACGGCATCCGGGAGCGGGTCCGGCTGGTCGAAGGCGACGGGCGCGACACCGGTGTGCACTTCCTGCCCGGCAGTTTCGACCTCGTGCTCTGTCACGGTGTCCTGATGTACCTGAGCGAGCCTGATCCGATGCTGGCGGGCCTGGCCCGGATGCTGGCTCCCGGGGGCTGCTCTCGCTCCTCGTACGGAACGCGGACGCACTGGCCATGCGGCCGGGGAGCGCCGGGGACTTCGGCGCGGCACTGACCGCGTTCGACATGGACAGCTACACCAACCGGCTCGGTGTCACGGTGCGGGCCGACCGGCTCGACGCCCTGACTGCCACGCTCGCCGGAATCGCGGCGCCACTGCATGCCTGGTACGGGGTGCGGGTCTTCACGGACAACGTGAGCAACGACGTGGAGCTTCCGGACCGGGCCGAGCTCGACCGGGTGCTGGCGGCGGAGGACCGGGCCGGGCGCACGGAGCCGTACCGCCGGGTAGCGGCGCTCCTGCATCTGTGCGGAGTACGCGGCTAGGGTCTTCCCCTCCTTCGCCCTCCTCGCCCGATCGGCCCATCAGCGCGTGCCTCCCCGGTGGCCGATGGCGATACTCCGGGCATGGATGCATCCCTGCCCGCTCGCGCAGCCGTGTACGCCGGCTGCTGCTGCCACTGACCGCCGGCATCTGCGCGGTCGCCCTGGCCGGCGGCTGCTCCGGTGCGCAGCCGTCCGATTCCGACTCCGGTGCCGCCGCGCGGGAAACCTCGCAACGTGCCACCGCGCCGCGGGCCGCCGGTGGTCTGGAGGCCCAGTACCAGGCGGTCGTCAAGGACGTGCTGCCGACGGTCGTGCAGATCGACGCCTCGGACAGCCTCGGTTCCGGCATCGTCTACGACGACAAGGGCCATATCGTCACGAACGCCCATGTCATCGGTGACGAGAAGACCTTCAAGGTCAGCGTCGCCACCGGCGAGGGCAGCTCAGCGCCTCGCTGGTCGCCGCCTATCCGCAGCAGGATCTGGCCGTCATCAAGCTCGACGACATCCCGGACGGGCTGAAGGCCGCGAAGTTCGGCGATTCGGACAAGGTCGAGGTGGGGCAGATCGTGATGGCGATGGGCTCCCCGCTGGGCCTGTCCAGCAGTGTCACGCAGGGCATCGTCTCCGCCCTGGGCAGGACCGTCAGCGAGAGCAGCGAGGCCGGCGGCACCGGGGCGACCATCGCGAACATGGTGCAGACGTCGGCGGCGATCAACCCGGGCAACAGTGGTGGCGCCCTGGTGAATCTCGACAGCGAGGTGATCGGCATCCCGACACTCGGGGCGACGGATCCGGGGACGGGTGACAACGCGGCGCCCGGTATCGGGTTCGCGATCCCGGTCTCCATGGTCCGGACGGTCGCCGACCAGATCATCAAGAACGGCAAGGTCACCGACTCCGGCCGGGCGGCGCTGAACATCACCGGCCGCACGGTCGTGGACGACAGCTACCAGCCGGCCGGTGTCGCGCTGGTCAGCGTGGAGAACGGCGGTGCCGCGCAGGAGGCGGGGCTGCGGGCCGGGGACGTCATCACCAAGGTGGGCTCCACCGCGATCACGACGATCACCTCGCTCTCGGAGGCACTGGCCGGCCACGAGCCGGGGCAGAAGATCGAAGTGACGTACACACGCGCCGACGCGAAGAAGACCGCCGAGGTCACCCTCGGCGAGATCTGACCGCAGCGGCAGACCACGGCCCGCCCGGTCCCGGGCCTGGACGCGGGGACGGGCGGGCCGGCCGGTGGTACGCCGGATCAGGCCTTTTCGGTCTGATCAGCCTGGTCGGCCCGACCGGTCTCATCTGCCTGACCGGCCTCATCGACCTGACCGGCCTCATCGGCCTGGAGACTCATCGGGCCATAGATCTTCGTTCCGTCCTCGGAGAGCGTCACCTGCTCCACCCCGCCCGCCAGGAGTTCCTTCCAGAACTCACCGACCCAGGACTCCGCGTCACCCTGGGTCGTGAACTCCTCCGGCTGCAGGGCCGGCTCCGTCTCCGTACCGTCGGACTTCTCGAACCGCCACGTCCACGCCATGTCCGCCTCCTGGGTCATGTTGCTGCCCAGAGCCTAGTGCCCTTTCGTTTGGATCACGCCTGATCCGGCCGAGAGGGCACGAGTGCCTGCCGGGCGCGCAGGCGGAGCCTGGACGCGGGAGGATCAGTACGTGGAACTGACACTGCTCGGCACCGGAGCCCCGGACGGGCTGCCGCGGCCCGACTGCCCCTGCGCCGCCTGCGCCTCGGCCCGTGGTGCGCGGGCGCGGGCCGCGACGGCACTGCTCGTCGATGATGCGCTGCTGCTCGATCTCACGCCGGGGGCGGTGTTCGCCGCCGCCCGTGCGGGTCATTCGCTCACCGGCGTACGCCAGGTGCTGCTGACCATCCCCACGACGGTCCCGCCGTCGAGCTGCCCGCCTCACTGCCCCGCCGGGCGGGTGCCGGACGGCCAGGAGCTGACGCTGATCAGCGGTCACCGGGTGCGGGCGATGGCGATGGACGCCCGGGCACCGGTTACGAGGTGACGGCGCCGGAGGGCGAGCGGCTGCTCTACCTGCCCCGGGTGCCGCGCCCGCCGGACTGGCCGACCGGGTGGCGGAGCCGTACGACATGGTGGTCTGCGATGTGATCGGGCGGCCCGACGCGGTGGCCAGGCTGCGGGCCGTCGAGGCGATCGGGCCCACCACCGAAGTCGTCGCCGTCCATCTGGACCATGACGCACCGCCGGGCGACGAGCTGGACCGGCGGCTCGCGGCGGCCGGGGCCCGGACGGTGCCGGACGGGACGACGCTGATCGTGGGCGAGTACCACGCGGTACCGGATGTGCCCCGGCGCACGCTGGTGACCGGCGGCGCACGGTCGGGCAAGTCGCTGGAGGCCGAGCAGCGCATGGAGACGTTCCCGAGGTGGTGTACGTGGCGACCGGGGCCGCCGGGACGGCGACGCCGAGTGGGCGGCCAGGGTCGGACTGCACCGGGAACGCAGACCCGCGGCCTGGCGTACCGAGGAGACCTGCGAACTGGTGGAGCTGCTGGCGGCGGACGGCCCCGCTGCTGATCGACTGTCTGTCGCTGTGGCTGACCGACGCGATGGACCGGGTGGGGGCGTGGGACGACGCGCTGTGGACCGGCGGTGGACAGGACGCATTGCAGGAACGGGTGGACGAGCTGGTCCGCGCTGTACGCGGGACACGCCGCACTGTCGTGGCCGTGACCAATGAGACCGGCTCCGGGGTGGTGCCGGCGACGGCGGCCGGGCGGCGCTTCAGGGATGAACTGGGGCGGCTGAACGCCGCGTTCGCCGCGGAGTGCGAGCATGTGCTGCTGGTGGTGGCGGGGCAGCCACTGGTGCTGCGGGGCTGAGCGGGACGGGCCGAACTGCTCCGGCCGGGCGCCCGGACGGGGCGGGTACTGTTCCGCACAGGGACCCGCCGCCGGGTTCCGGCCCACGACGTTACGACTTCCGCGAGGCAGAACCCCGTGAATCTGGACGACTTCTCCGACCTGATCGAGCGCCCCGACGGGGCGTGCGGCGCGATGCCGAGGAACGCCGTGAACGGCTGATCGTCCCTCCCGGTGCGCTGGGGCGCCTGGACGAGCTGGGTGAGTGGCTCTCGGCGGCCCAGCAGTCCGTGCCGGTCAAGCCGGTCGACCAGCCGCGTGTCGTGCTGTTCGCCGGTGACCACGGGGTGGCGCAGCTCGATGTGTCCGGCCGGGCGGCGGGAAGCGCGCACGAGCTGGTCCGCGCCGCACTGGACGGCGCGAGTCCGGCCGCCGTGCTGGCCCGCCGCTTCTCCGTACCCGTACGGATCATTGACGCCGGTCTGGACTGTGACCCGGACCTGCTGCCCGAGTCCGTCGTACGGCACCGGGTGCGCCGCGGCAGCGGCCGTATCGACATCGAGGACGCGCTGACGGCCGAGGAGGCCGAGCAGGCCGTGCGCCTGGGCATGGCGATCGCCGACGAGGAGGCCGACTCCGGCACCGACCTGGTGGTACTCGGCGATCTGAGCGTCGGCGGCACCACAGCGGCCTCGACCCTGATCGCCGCCCTGTGCGGCACGGACGCCTCGGTGGTCACCGGACGTGGCGGTGCGGGCATCGACGACCTGGCGTGGATGCGCAAGTGTGCGGCGATCCGGGACTCGCTGCGCCGGGCGCGGCCGGTTCTGGGAGATCAGCTGGAGCTGCTGGCCACGGTCGGCGGCGCCGATCTGGCCGCGATGACCGGCTTCCTGCTGCAGAGCGCGGTCCGCCGGATGCCCGTGGTCCTGGACGGTGTCGTCACGGCCGCCTGTGCGCTGGTGGCCCAGCGGGCGGCCTTCCGGGCGCCGGACTGGTGGCTGGCGGGGCAGGTGAGCAAAGAGCCCGCGCAGCTGAAGGCGCTGGACCGGATGGCGCTCACCCGCTGCTCGACCAGGGCGTGAGCGTGGGCGGGGAACCGGGGCGTTGCTCGCTCTTCCGCTCGTCCAGGCCGCGGCCGCACTGGCCGCGGAGCTGCCCGAGCGGACACCGGACGGCCCGTCGTCGGCATCGCCGGCGACGAGCCCGCCGGCGATGCCGACGAGAGCACTGTCACTGCCGGCTGACCGCAGGTCCGGCCCCGGCAGCGGGGTCCGGTCCGGTGCGCCGCCGATCAGGTCCTGGAACCTGCGCCGCGGCCCGCCCAGCGGACATCGTGGTGGTACGCGCGCAGCACCGCCTTGGAGCGGGCCCGGTGCCTGTCCCGGTAGAAGCGCTTCGCCCATGGCGAGACCGGTCTGCCCAGCCGGACCGCACCGATCAGCGCGACGAACGGTACGAGGGTGCCGAGCACCGCCATCCGCGCCTTGCCCTTGAACAGCGAGATCAGCACGAAGCAGAAGTTGACCAGGAGGGTCAGCACAATGCCCAGCCTGCCCTGCTGCTGATCACCGCTCAGACTGTCCACCCCGAGCGGTGAGAATCCGGCCAGGATGAGCAGGACGAGCGAGGCGGTGAGGACCACGACCTCCACGCTCTGACGGCCCTGTTCGCTCCAGTACACGTCGTCGAGGTGGAGGATCAGGGCGAATTCGTCCAGCACGAGCCCGGCGCCCATCCCGAAGATCACCGCGCAGATCCCGGCGGCGACACCGTGCCGCCCGCCGGCGACCGCTCCGAAGCCGCCGATCACCGACAGCACGACGCCCGGCACCACATGGTGAACGTGCACACCGCCGGGGTGATGTTGCGGAAGGGTCCCTTCCGGCCCGGATCATCCGGGTGATGACCCGGGTGATGGCGAAGGTGAGCACGAAGGCGCCCAGGGCGAGGAGCAGCGGGAGCTTTCCCGGTTCGACGATGTTCCAGTACAGCCAGTGACCCATGCCACCTACTCCCTATGAACACCCCTGCGGCATTTGGGGTGTTTTGCACAATCTATCGCCGGGCCGTACCCGCTAGCGTGCCCGCGGTGACCTCCCTGAACAGCCACGGCATACGTTTCGCCTTCGGCACCCTGACCGTGCTCCCCGTCCGCGTCACCCGCTGGGATCGTGAAACGGCCCGTGCGGGCATGCTCTGCGCCCCGCTCGCCGGGCTCGTCGTGGGGCTGCTCGCGGCCGTGCCGGGGCACTGTTGCCGCTGATGGGGTCGGGACCGCTGCTCGCGGCGGTCGCCTCCGCCGCCCTGCCCGCGGCGCTCACCCGCGGCCTGCACCTCGACGGGCTCGCGGACACCGCCGACGGGCTCGGCAGTGCCAGGCCGGCCGAGGACGCGCTGCAGATCATGAAGCAGTCGGACATTGGCCCGTTCGGTGTCATCACCCTGCTGTTCGTCCTGCTGGCCCAGGTCGCGGTCCTCTTCCAGCTGTACGGGCAGAGCTGGGCGCACGGCGCGCTGGGGACGCTCCTGGCCGCCGTCACCGGCCGGCTCGCGCTCACCCTGGCATCACGCCGGGCGTCCCGCGGCCCGGCCGGAGGGCCTGGGCGCGGCGGTGGCGGGCACGGTGACGCCGCGTGCCGCGGCGGTCCTCACCGTCCTGGTGGTCGCGGCCTGCGCGGGCGCCGGTTCGCTCCTGGGCGGGTACGGGCGCCGCACCACGCGCTGGCGGCACTGGCCGGCCTCGGGCGGCCCAACTGCTGCTGCGGCACTGTGTACGGCGCTTCGGCGGGGTGACCGGGGACGTGTTCGGTGCCCTGGAGGAGACCGCGGCCACGGCAGCCCTGGTCGTGCTGGCGCTCGGCTGATCCGGTCCCGCGGGCTTCAGCAGCCCTGCCGCCAGGCGCCGAGCTCGTACTTCTTGAGCAGCGAGCTCAGCCGCAGCCGCCGGGACTCGGCGCAGAAATCCGCCACCGGCACTTCGTACTCCGCGTGGAAGACGGCCTTGCCCGCCTCGATGAACGGGGTGAGCGTCTCGCACTCGTCGTACTGCGCGCACTGTTCATTGACCGCGAAGTCGAAGTCGTCCACCAGCTGCGGGATCTGGGCCAGGTCGTTCTTCAGGCCGACGGCCAGCCCGTACCGGTGGGCGATGCCTGCGATCAGCCGGTTGTAGCGCAGCTGGTCCGCCGCGGTGAGCGGGAAGCCGGTCTTGTTGCGGTAGCCGTCCATGTTGTCCGGCTCCACCGCGTCGAAGCCCTTCTTCGCGCACATCGCGATACGGGCCTCCATGAGCGGTTCCAGGACGTCGGTGCGGCGGATGTCGAGCCACCACTCCCTCCCAGCCGTTGCTCTTCCCCGTACCGAGGCGGGGAACTCGTCCGCGTCCGGGCGGAAGTCCTCCCAGGCGCCGGTGGACAGGTAGCAGATGACCTTGCGGTCCTCACGGTGCAGCGCCTCCACCGTCTTCGCGTTCTGGTCGAACCCGTCGATGTCGTAGACCGGAGCGTCGACGCTCGTGTCCACCCGGCCGGAGAGCTGCCACTGCCAGTCCACACCGGGCTCGGGCTGCCAGCGCGGCCGGTCCTTCGCCCGCCGGTGGCCGCCGGTTCCCGCCCCGGACCGGGTCCGCGGCGCAGCCGGCCAGCAGGACCAGCAGGGTCAGTACGGTGAAGGGCACCGTCGGCCACGGCCCCGTAAGGCCTCTCTTGCCCCGCACTTGCTCTCCCACGCTCGTACCGCACCGGTCAACGACCCTATCCCCACGGGGTTCTCCCCGACCGCCCGGGATCACCGGCCCGGTGGTCCCGGGCCGGTGATCCGGACAGCCCCGGACGGCCCCGCCGCCGTGATCCGGACGCATGGGCCCGCGTAGGCTCATTCCCGGCCCGTTGCGGCGGCGTCTACGATGCGCCGGGCACGGTCGGCCCACCCTCGGCCGGAACAGAACTCAACGGAAGCGAGATTTCACCACCGTGACTGCTCTCACTCTCAGCACTGCCGGTGCGGCGACGCTGCGCGCCGACGCACTCGTCGTCGGCGTCGCCAAGGGCGACAAGGGTCCGGTCCTCGCACCGGGCGCCGAAGCCGTGGACAAGGCGTTCGACGGGAAGCTCGCAGACATCCTGAAGACCCTGGGTGCCTCGGGTGCCGAGGGCGAGACGACCAAGCTCCCCGCGCCGTCCGGCCTGAAGTCCCCGGTCGTCCTCGCGGTCGGCCTCGGCCCGGTCCCGGACAAGGACACCGCCTACGACGCCGAGGCACTGCGCCGGGCGGCCGGCACCGCGGCCCGCGCACTGCACGGCGCGAAGAAGGCCGGTTTCGCGCTGCCGACGGAGTCCGCCGAGGACGCCGAAGCCATCGCCGAGGGCGCCCTGCTGGGTGCCTACGCCTTCACCGCCTACCAGGGCGGCGAGAACAAGCTCGCACCCAAGGGCAAGAAGGACACCGGCCCGAAGCTGCCGCTCGCCGAGGTCGCCCTGCTCGGCACCAAGCCGCGCGACAAGGCCTTCAAGGCCGCAGCGGAGCGTGCCGTCGCGGTCACCGAGGAGATCAACCGCGCCCGTGACCTGGTCAACACCCCGCCGAACGACCTGTACCCCGAGTCCTTCGCCGCCGTGGCCACCGCCGCGGGCAAGGAGCACGGCATCAAGGTGCAGGTCCTGGACGAGAAGGCGCTCGTCAAGGGCGGCTTCGGCGGTCTGCTGGGCGTCGGCCAGGGCTCGGCGCACGGCCCCGCCTGGTCAAGCTGGCCTACACGCACCCCAAGGCGGAGAAGACCCTGGCCCTGGTCGGCAAGGGCATCACCTACGACTCGGGCGGCATCTCGCTCAAGCCGGCCGGCCACAACGAGACGATGAAGTGCGACATGAGCGGCGCCGCCGCCGTGTTCGCCGCTGTCATCGCGGCCTCCAGGCTCGGCCTCCGGGTCAATGTCACCGGCTGGCTGGCGCTGGCCGAGAACATGCCGTCGGGCAACGCCACCCGCCCGGGTGACGTATTGCACATGTACAGCGGCAAGACCGTCGAGGTCCTCAACACGGACGCCGAGGGCAGGCTCGTCCTGGCCGACGCACTGACCCGTGCCTCCGAGGAGAACCCGGACGCGATCGTCGACGTGGCGACCCTGACCGGCGCGATGGTGCTCGCCCTGGGTAACCGCACCTTCGGCATCATGGCGAACGACGACGCCTTCCGTACCGCTATCCACGAGATCGCCGAGGAGACCGGTGAGGCCTCCTGGCCGATGCCGCTCCCGGCCGACCTGCTCAAGGGCATGGACTCCTCGACCGCCGACATCGCCAACATGGGCGAGCGGATGGGCGGTGGCCTGGTGGCCGGTCTGTTCCTGCAGGAGTTCGTGGGCGAGGGCATCGCCTGGGCGCACCTGGACATCGCGGGCCCGGCCTTCCACGAGGGCGCGCCGTACGGCTACACCCCAAGGGCGGCACCGGATCCGCGGTCCGCACCCTGGTGAAGCTGGCGGAGCGCACCGCGGCCGGCGACCTCGGCTGACACCGGCTGTGATACGGCCCCGGGCATACGTCCGGGGCCGTACGTGTTCACTTCAATGGCTCCCAGCGGCCATTTCGTGCGGAGTTTCACGAAGCTTCGTACGCAGCAGTAACCGCCCGTGGCCGTGGAACGTTCGTCCCTGACCGGGCCCCGCGTCCCGCCACCCGTCAACAAGTGCGAAGATGGGTTCTCGGCAGGACAGGGCCCCAACCACAGGGCCGAACAACACAAGCGGCCGAACACCAGCCGACCGGCCGGTCACACCCAGCGACGGGGCCCGGCGTACGGCGCACATGCATGGAGGACGTGACGTGGCGAACGACGCCAGCACCGTTTTCGACCTAGTGATCCTCGGCGGTGGCAGCGGCGGTTACGCCGCCGCCCTGCGCGGAGCGCAGCTGGGCCTGGACGTCGCACTGATCGAAAGGGCAAGGTCGGCGGCACCTGCCTGCACAACGGCTGTATCCCCACGAAGGCGCTGCTGCACGCCGGCGAGATCGCCGATCAGGCTCGCGAAGCCGGTCAGTTCGGCGTGAAGGCCACCTTCGAGGGCATCGACATGGAGGCCGTCCACAAGTACAAGGACGACGTGATCTCGGGCCTGTACAAGGGTCTGCAGGGCCTCATCGCCTCGCGCAAGGTGCACTTCATCGAGGGTGAGGGCCGGCTCTCGTCGCCCACCTCGGTGGATGTGAACGGACAGCGCATCCAGGGGCGCCACGTACTGCTGGCGACCGGTTCCGTACCGAAGTCGCTGCCCGGTCTGGAGATCGACGGCAACCGCGTCATCTCCTCTGACCACGCGCTGAAGCTGGACCGCGTCCCGAAGTCCGCGATCGTGCTGGGCGGCGGCGTGATCGGCGTCGAGTTCGCCTCGGCATGGAAGTCCTTCGGCACCGACATCACCATCGTCGAGGGCCTCAAGCACCTCGTCCCGGTCGAGGACGAGAACAGCTCGAAGCTGCTGGAGCGCGCGTTCCGCAAGCGCGGCATCAAGTTCAACCTCGGCACGTTCTTCGACAAGGCCGAGTACACGCAGGACGGCGTCCGTGTGACGCTCGCCGACGGCAAGACCTTCGAGGCGGAGGTGCTGCTGGTCGCGATCGGCCGCGGCCCGGTCTCGCAGGGCCTCGGTTACGAGGAGGCCGGGGTCGCGATGGACCGCGGTTACGTCCTCGTCGACGAGTACATGCAGACCAACGTTCCGACCGTCTCGGCCGTCGGCGACCTGGTCCCCACCCTCCAGCTCGCCCACGTCGGCTTCGCCGAGGGCATCCTGGTGGCGGAGCGGCTGGCCGGTCTCAAGACCGTCCCGGTCGACTACGACGGCGTGCCGAAGGTGACGTACTGCCACCCCGAGGTCGCCTCCGTCGGTATCACCGAGGCCAAGGCCAAGGAGATCTACGGTGCGGACAAGGTCGTCGCCCTCAAGTACAACCTCGCGGGCAACGGCAAGAGCAAGATCCTGAAGACCGCGGGCGAGATCAAGCTCGTCCAGGTCAAGGACGGTGCCGTGGTCGGCGTCCACATGGTCGGTGACCGTATGGGCGAGCAGGTCGGCGAAGCCCAGCTGATCTACAACTGGGAGGCGCTGCCCGCCGAGGTGGCGCAGCTCATCCACGCCCACCCGACACAGAGCGAGGCGCTCGGCGAGGCCCACCTGGCTCTGGCCGGCAAGCCTCTCCACTCCCACGACTGATCTCAGTCCCGGGCGCGACGACCGACCACTTCCGCATTTTTCGTAGGAGCAACTGAAACCATGTCGGTTTCCGTAACCCTTCCGGCGCTCGGCGAGAGCGTCACCGAGGGCACTGTCACCCGTTGGCTGAAGGCCGAGGGCGAGCGCGTCGAGGCCGATGAGCCGTTGCTCGAGGTCTCGACCGACAAGGTCGACACCGAGATCCCGGCGCCCGCCTCCGGCATCCTGTCCTCCATCAAGGTCGCCGAGGACGAGACGGTGGAGGTCGGCGCGGAGCTGGCCATCATCGACGACGGCTCGGGCGCACCTGCTGCCGCCGAGGCACCGGCTGCCGAGGCTCCGGCCGCACCGGCAGCCGAGCCGGCCGAGGCTCCGGCCCCTGCCGCCGCCGAGGCACCGGCCGCTCCGGCGGCCGAGGCCCCGCAGCCCCGCACCGGCAGCTTCCGGCGGTTCGTCCGCCGAGGGCACCGACGTCACCCTTCCGGCGCTCGGCGAGAGCGTCACCGAGGGCACCGTCACCCGCTGGCTGAAGGAGGTCGGCGAGGAGGTCACGGAGGACGAGCCCTGCTCGAGGTCTCCACGGACAAGGTCGACACCGAGATCCCGGCCCCGGTTTCCGGTGTGCTGCTGGAGATCGTCGTCGCCGAGGACGAGACTGCCGAGGTCGGCGCCAAGCTCGCCGTCATCGGTGCCGCCGGCGCCGCTCCGGCCGCTGCCCGGCTCCGGCCGCTCCGGCGCCCGCTGCCGCTCCGGCACCGGCCGCTCCGGCACCTGCTGCACCGGCCGCACCCGCCGCTCCGGCACCTGCTGCACCCGCCGCTCCGGCTGCTCCGGCACCGGCCGCTCCGGCTCCGGCTGCTCCCGCCCCGGCACCCGCCGCGCAGGCTCCGGCCGCTCCGGCCGCACCTTCCGGTGACGACGGCGCGTACGTCACGCCGCTGGTCCGCAAGCTCGCCGCCGAGAACGGCGTCGACCTCGGCGCGGTCAAGGGCACCGGCGTCGGGGCCGTATCCGCAAGCAGGACGTCGTCGCCGCAGCGGAGGCCGCCAAGGCCGCCGCAGCAGCTCCGGCCCCGGCCGCCGCCGCCCGGCAGCGTCGAAGGCACCGAAGCTCGAGGTGTCCCCGCTGCGCGGTCAGACGGTCAAGATGACCCGTATGCGCAAGGTCATCGGCGAGAACATGATGAAGGCGCTGCACTCGCAGGCCCAGCTGACCACGGTCCTCGAGGCCGACATCACCAAGCTGATGAAGCTGCGCAACCAGGCGAAGGAGTCCTTCGCCGCCCGTGAGGGCGTCAAGCTGTCCCCGATGCCGTTCTTCGTGAAGGCGGCGGCCCAGGCGCTGAAGGCCCACCCGGTCATCAACGCCCGGATCAACGAGGATGAAGGCACCATCACCTACTTCGACTCGGAGAACATCGGCATCGCCGTTGACGCCGAGAAGGGTCTGATGACCCCGGTCATCAAGGGTGCGGGCGACCTGAACATCGCCGGCATCTCGAAGAAGACCGCGGAGCTGGCCGGCAAGGCCCGCGGTGGCGGCCTCACCCGGACGACATGTCCGGTGCCACCTTCACCATCAGCAACACCGGTTCGCGCGGTGCGCTGTTCGACACCGTCATCGTGCCGCCGAACCAGGCCGCCATTCTGGGTATCGGCGCCACCGTCAAGCGTCCGGCGGTCATCGAGACCGCCGAGGGCACCGTCATCGGCGTCCGCGACATGACCTACCTCTCGCTCTCCTACGACCACCGCCTGGTGGACGGCGCGGATGCCGCCCGCTACCTGACCGCGGTCAAGGCGATCCTGGAGGCCGGTGAGTTCGAGGTCGAGCTCGGCCTCTGAACAGCCTTCTGTAACCAGCCTCACCAGCGGCGCCCCGTCCGGAACCCTTCCGGGCGGGGGCGCCGTATTCTAGACACCAACCGGTCACCCTCTGGCAGCCGTTTGGGTGCAGGCGGCACCCTTTGCGCAGCGCCCTTGCGCAGCACCCTTTGCCCCGAAGGAGCACCTCATGACCCGCCCGTCGTCCACTCGCTGCGCGAACAGATCCGCGAGCACATCGTGGACGGAATCGTGAGCGGGCGCTGGAAGCCGGGCGAGCGGATCGTGGAGCGGCGCATCGCGACGGAGCTGGAGGTCAGCCAGACGCCCGTGCGCGAGGCTCTGCGTGAGCTGGAGAGCCTCCGGCTGATCGAGTCGGCACCCAACAAGGGCGTACGGGTCCGCAATCTCACCGCGGCCGACCTGGAGGAGAGCTATCCCGTACGGGCGGGGCTGGAGCAGATCGCGGCGGAGCTGGCTGCCCCGGCCTCGGCGAGGACTGCTCGGCGCTGGCACCCACGTGGCGGCGCTGTACGAGGCGGACCGGCTGGCCGACGGTGAGGCACAGGTACGGCACACCGTGGGCTTCCACCGGGAGCTGGTGCGGGCCGCCGGGAACGCGGTGCTGCTGCACACCTGGGAGGGGCTGGGCATCGAGGTGTTCACCGCGCTGTCGATCCGCTGGCTCGGCACGGTGCAGAAGTCGTACGCGGAGGAGCACGACGCCCTCATCGAGGCGTTCCTCCGGCAGGACCCGCAGATCGGTGTGCTGGTCAAGGCCCATGTTCTGGGGTGCGCACCGCGCGCCTGACGTCGGCACCGACGGGGTCACCCATCTGTCGCGGGGCCCGCTCGACTGTGCAGCTCAGCCACCCTTTTCCGCTCATTTGTCCCGTCACTCCGTGCCCCGATTCGCGGCACGGAATGCCACTTCTTCATATCGAGAAGTTTTACCGTCAATCCTTTGATCGATCATCGATCAGCGACTTACAGTTCATCCGCGGGCCCACCGGCCCCATCGCTCTGTCCTGCCAGTCAGAGCCTTTCTCCACCCTCCCACTCCGGAAGGCGGCGGTCATGACCGACCCCGTTGGAACGCTTCCGAGCGAGCTCGACCAGCTCCCGGACCGCGACCCCGAAGAGACCGCCGAATGGGCGGCCTCGCTGGACGCCGTCACCAAGGCCGCGGGCCCGCACCGCGCCGCCTACCTGATGCGCCGTTCCTCCAGCACGCCGAGGGCGCCGGTATCGCGCTGCCCAAGCTGCTGGAGACCGATTACGTCAACTCCATCCCCACCGCCTCGGAGCCCGACTTCGACGGCGACCTGGAGATGGAATCGCGGATCACCGCGTGGAACCGCTGGAACGCGGCCGCCATGGTCACCCGCGGTTCGCGGCTCGGAGTCGGCGGCCACATCGCCACCTTCGCCTCGGCCGCCTGGCTGTACGAGACGGGCTTCAACCACTTCTTCCGCGGCAAGGAGGGGACGGCTCCGGCGACCAGCTCTACATCCAGGGGCACGCCTCCCCGGCATCTACGCCCGCGCCTTCCTCGACGGCCGGATCAGCGAGCAGCAGCTCGACAATTTCCGCCAGGAGGCGGGCGGCGAAGCCTGCCGTCCTACCCGCACCCGCGGCGGCTGCCCTGGCTGTGGGAGTTCCCCACCGTGTCGATGGGCCTCGGCCCGCTCTCGGCGATCTACCAGGCGCGCTTCAACCGCTACCTGACCCACCGCAGCATCAAGGACACGGCCAACTCGCACGTCTGGGCCTTCCTGGGCGACGGCGAGATGGACGAGCCCGAGTCGACCGCTGCCCTCGCCCTCGCGGCCCGTGAGCAGCTCGACAACCTGACTTTCGTCATCAACTGCAACCTGCAGCGCCTCGACGGCCCGGTCCGCGCCAACTTCCGCGTGGTCCAGGAGCTGGAGGCCCAGTTCCGCGGCGCCGGCTGGAACGTCATCAAGACGCTCTGGGGCAACGCCTGGGACGAGCTGTTCCAGCTGGACACCACGGGTGCGCTGCTGCGCCGGCTTCGCGCGGTCCCGGACGCGCAGTTCCAGACGTACGCGACCCGCGATGCCGCCTACATCCGCGAGCACTTCTTCGGCGCCGAGCCCGCGCTCGCCGAGCTGGCGAAGCTGCTCACCGACGCGAAGATCGCCGAGTGTTTCCACAACTCGCGTGGCGGCCACGAGGCCCGCAAGGTGTACGCGGCGTACAAGGCAGCCGTCGAGCACAAGGGCGCGCCGACCGTGATCCTCGCCCAGACGGTGAAGGGCCATACCCTCGGCCCCGGCTTCGAGTCGCGCAACGCCAACCACCAGATGAAGAAGCTCGACGGCAAGCAGTTCCGCGCCATGCGCGACCTGCTCGAGCTGCCGATCCCGGACTCGAAGCTGGACGAGCACCTGGTGCCGTACGGCCACCCGGGCGCCGACTCCCCGAGGTGCGCTACCTCCAGGAGCGCCGTGCCGCGCTCGGTGGTCCCGCCCCGCCCGCCGGGTGCACGCGGTGGCACTGCCCGAGCCCGGGCGCGCGTTCGCCGCGCTCAAGAAGGGCTCCGGCAAGCAGGAGCTGGCCACCACGATGGCGTTCGTGCGCCTGGTCAAGGACCTCATGCGGGACAAGGAGACCGGCAAGCGCTGGGTTCCGATCGTCCCCGACGAGGCTCGCACCTTCGGTATGGAGGCGCTCTTCCCGTCGGCCGGAATCTACTCGCCGATGGGCCAGACGTACGACCCGGTCGACCGCGACCAGCTGATGTACTACAAGGAAGCCAAGGACGGCCAGGTCCTCAACGAGGGCATCACCGAGGCCGGCTCGATGGCCGACTTCATCGCCGCCTCCACGTCGTACGCGACGCACGGCGAGCCGATGATCCCGTTCTACATCTTCTACTCGATGTTCGGCTGGCAGCGTACGGGCGACCAGTTCTGGCAGCTCGGCGACCAGATGGGCCGCGGCTTCGTGGTCGGCGCCACGGCGGGCCGTACGACGCTGACCGGCGAGGGCCTCCAGCACGCGGACGGCCACTCGCATCTGATCGCGTCCACGAACCCGGCGTCGCTCAACTACGACCCGGCCTTCGCGTACGAGATCGCGGTGATCGTCAAGGACGGTCTGCGCAGGATGTACGGCCCCGATGCCGAGGACGTCTTCTACTACCTGACGGTCTACAACGAGCCGAAGCCCCAGCCCGCGATGCCGGAAGGCGTCGAGGAGGGCATCCTCAAGGGCCTCTACCGCTTCAAGGAGGGCACGGCCGCTTCGGCGGACGCGCCGCGCCTGCAGCTGCTCGGCTCCGGTACGGCGATCCACTGGGCCCTGGCCGCCCAGGAACTGCTCGCCGCGGACTGGGGTGTCACGGCCGACGTCTGGTCCGCGACCTCATGGGGTGAGCTGCGCCGCGACGCGCTGGACGCGGACGAGGCACTGCTCCGCGGTGAGCAGCGGGTGCCGTACGTGACACAGGCGCTCTCCGGTGCGCCCGGTCCGGTGCTCGCGGTGAGCGACTGGATGCGTGCGGTCCCGGACCAGATCAGCCAGTGGGTGGAGCAGGACTGGTCCTCGCTCGGCACGGACGGGTTCGGCATCTCCGACACCCGCGACGCGGCCCGCCGCTACTTCGGCGTCGACCCGCAGTCGATCACGGTCGCGGCCCTGGCCCAGCTGGCCCGCCGCGGCGAGATCCCGGCCTCCAGGATCAAGGAAGCGCGCGACAAGTACGGCCTCTGAGCAAGACCCGGCCGCCGGCCCAGCCAGGCAGCCGCTCAGCCTCAACCGCAGGGCGGGCTCATCTCTGAGCCCGCCCTGCGGGCGTCATGTCGTCGGTGGCCGACCCGGGGAGACGGACCGCCCGGGTGACCGGGGGCTGCGGGCGTCAGGCACCGAGGTGGTCGTCCCCGGCTCCACCGGGGCTCGTTGACGGCGGACACGGCGGCGGCCCAGGCCGCCGTCAACGCTCTGGAGCAACCGTGCACGGTGGATCGGTGCTCACCGGCCTGCGCGGAGTGGGACATCTGGTGTACCTGGCCGCCTTCGTGCCCGATGTGCACGAGAGCGCGACACGTCTGGGCGGATCATCTCCTCAGCTGCAGCAGGCCGTTGTGCCACATCCCGACGGCTCCACCTGCCTGCGCACCGACCTCGCCGCGGAGGTGCTGTATCCCGACTGTCCTGCGCCCCTTGCCGCTCGGACAGTGGAGCTGCTGCGTCCCCAGGCACCGGGCTGCGGACGGGGATCCCGGAGCACCAGGGCCGGAAACACACACCGTCCACGTACGTCGTGTGCGCACGGGACCGGGCGGTCGATCCCGGCCTGCAACGGGTGATGGCCGAGCGGTGCGGATCGGTCCGCGAGTGACAGACGGGCCACTCCCCGTTCGTCGGACGGCCCGAACTGATCATCGAGCTCGTGCGGGAACTGCTCGAAGCGGTCCACGCCCGCGTGTGAGGGCAGCGGCTCCCGCTTGTCGCCGAGGCGTGCCAGTATCCCGGAAGAACCTGCCCAGGAACGTGCTGCGGCGTCGGCTGCTGCGGACGCAGGGCGCCGACACGGGCGGTGAGCCGGTCCTGCGCACAGCCGCAGCGAGTGGCGCCCGGGAGCGCACTCAGCGAGACAGAGTAACCAGCCCCATCTCATAGGCAGTGATCACGAGCTGGACCCGGTCCCGGGCACCCAGTTTGGTGAACAGCCGTGACACGTGCGACTTGGCTGTGGCCACTGTGATGAAGAGGTCCTCCGCGATCTCGCTGTTCGACCGGCCGCGCCCCACCAGGGTCAGCACCTCCCGTTCGCGCCCGGTGATGCCCTCGACCGGCCGGCGGGGACTCCGGGCTGACCCGGGGCCCCGGACGAAGTCCGCGATCAGACGGCGTGTCACACCCGGCGCGATCAGCGCATCACCGGCGGCGACCACCCGGATCGCCATGATGATGTCGTCCAGCGCCATGTCCTGACCACGAAGCCGCTCGCACCGGCCCGGAGGGCGCCGTAGACGTGCTCGTCCTCGTCGAAGGTGGTCAGAACAAGGACGTGAGCCGTTGCCGGACCGGCGGTGATCAGGCGAGTGGCCTCGATCCCGTCCATGCCTGGCATCCGGATGTCCATCACCACGACGTCCGGGCTGAAATCCCTGACCAGTTGAACCGCCTCGAAGCCGGTGGCGGCTTCACCGACGACCACGAGGTCGGGGTGATCGGCAATTAGCACGCGCAGACCGGACCGTACCAACGGCTGATCGTCGGCGAGCAGGACACGTACAGGACTGTCGGTCATCGGGCCTCCACCGCAACCCTCGCAGGTGCGGGCAGCGGCAGCCGCGCCGCCACCCGGAAGCCGCCTTCGGGGCGCTCCCCGGCGCTGAGGTGGCCGTGCAGCAGGCCGACCCTCTCCCGCATCCCGACAAGGCCGAAGCCATGGGCGGCCGAGCCGTCCCCGGTCGTGCCGCGTCCGTCATCGACGACCTCCACGGACAGTTCCTCCTCCCCGTACTCGATGACCACCCGGCAGTGTCCGGTGCCCGCGTGGCGGACCACGTTGGTCAGCGACTCCTGCACGATCCGGTAGGCGGACAGGTCGATGTCGGCCGGCAGGGAACGCTGCTCCCCGCTGCGGCACACGTCGACGCGTACCCCGCGTCCGCGACCGCCGCCACCAGCCCTTCGATGTCCGCCAGACCCGGCGAGGGCGCCAGCGGTGCCTGTTCCGGGGCCGGTGCGTCCGGGTCGGCCCGACGGAGCGCCACCAGCGTGCGCCGAAGGCCGACAGCGTCTCCCTGCTGGTGGCCTCGATCGCTCGCAGTGCATCCCGGGCCTCCGCGGGCTGGGTCTGGATGACCCGGCTCCCCATCCCTGCCTGGATGGCGATGATGCCGATACTGTGCGCGACCATGTCGTGCAACTCCCGTGCGATGCGGAGCCGTTCGGAGGTCACGGCCTCGGCCACCTCCTGCGAACGCAACGCCACCGCGTGCTCGCGGCGCTCGCGGCTCAGCAGTCCGACCATGCAGGATGCGGCCATGGCCAAGAGCATGATCACGCCGTTGACGGTCAGATTGTCCCCGTGCGCGAAGGTGCCGATAGCCAGGAGCTGTACGACGAAGGAAACGGCCACCGCGACGACCGAAGTCCGCCGCGTGCGGGTGGCGACGGTGAAGCCCAGGACCAGGTCCACTGCCAGATACGACAGGAACTCACCCTGGTACGAGACCGAAAGGTGGTCCCGGAAGGAGGCCGGGCTGACCACCACCATGGCGGTGGACCCGAAGAGCGTCATGGCCAGCGCCAGCAGCGGCATCCGTCGGACAACCCCGACGAGCAGGCTCACGGCCAGCAGCGACCCGACAGCGTGGACCGTGCCCGAAGCCTGATTCATACCTCCCACCAGCAGAACAACCATGCAGAGGTACAGGACACCTCCCACCCGGGCCATGGCCCTCGTTCTCGTCATCGGTGGTGTGCCCTTCCGAGAGGGGAACACGATGTGAAACGCGCGCAGGAAACGGGCCTGTCGGTGTGGCGTCCATGCCGTGAGACTAGCCAGCCGGTGCCCGCATGGCATCGGCCCGGGGTGTACGCCCGCGGGCTGACCCGACCGCGCGATTGCCGCCCACGGCCCCATGACGCGACGGGGCCTCCCAGCAGTGTTGTCCCTGTGATCGAAGTCAACGAACTCACCAAGCGATACGGCGGAAAGATCGCCGTCGACCGTCTGTCCTTCACTGTGCGACCGGGCCAGGTCACCGGATTCCTCGGCCCCAACGGAGCCGGCAAAACCACCACCCTGCGGATGATCCTCGGCCTGGACGCGCCCACCGGCGGCACTGCCACCGTCAGCGGTGCCCCTTCCACAGCCACCCACGCGGACTGCGGCACGTCGGCGCCCTCCTCGACGCCAATCACGTCCACGGCGGACGCAGCGCCGCGGACCACCTGTCCGCCCAGGCCCGCAGCAACGGCATCCCGTTGCGCCGGGTGGAGGAGGTACTGCGGGAAGTGGGGCTGGCCGAGGCGGCTGCCCGCCGCATCGGTGGATTCTCGCTCGGCATGAAACAGCGGCTCGGGGTCGCCGCCGCCCTGCTCGGTGACCCGCCGGTGCTGATGTTCGACGAGCCGGTCAATGGCATGGACCCGGAGGGCGTGCTCTGGATGCGCCACCTCTTCCGGCGCCTGGCGGCCGAGGGCCGCACGGTCTTCCTCTCCAGCCACCTGATGTCGGAGATGGAGAACACCGCCGACCAGCTCATCGTCATCGGCCGGGGCCGGCTCATCGCCGCCGAGTCGGTACGGGACTTCGCGGCCCGGAGCACCCGCCCCAGCGTCCTGGTGGAAACACCTCAGACCGCCGAGCTGGCAGCGGTACTGACCGCCGCGGGCGGATCGATCGAGCCGGAGGGCTCGGCGGGTACCACGAAGCTCGCCGTGACCGGGCTGCCGGCGCACCGGATCGGAGCACTCGCCTTCGAGAACCGGATCCTGCTGAACGAGCTGACCCCCAGACCGCCTCGCTGGAGGAGGCATTCATGAAACTCACCGCCGACAGCGTCGAGTACCTGGCAGGAGAGCCCCGATGACCGCACCCGCGTCCGTCCCCGCACCTCCCGGCCGCGCCCGGCGCCGAACCGCCCGCCCGCTTCCGCGACCTGTTCGCGTCCGAGTGGATCAAAATGCGGTCCCTGCGCTCCACCCCGTGGGCCATCACACTCACCACTCTGTTCGTCATCGGGTCCGCGGCCGCGTCGGCTGGCACACAACAACGACCTCGCGAACACCGACCCGAGCCCGACGCAGCCGGCCGGCTTCCTCCCCTTCACCGCCTACCCTCCGGCCGGCTACATGACGCTGATGCTCGTCGCCTGCAGCATCGGTGCCCTCACCGTCGTCAGCGAGTACGGCAGCGGTCTGATCCGCACCACCACCGTGGCCGTCCCTGCCCGCGGCTCGGTGGTGCTGGCCAAGGCGGCCGTCACCGCCGCGCTCTGGACGGCTGTCGGCGCGACCATCTCCACCGGTTCGTTCCTGGTCTCCCAGGCCATCCTGAACGAGCGGCACGCAGGAGTCGCGATCACCCACCCGGGGTACTGCGAGCGTGGGTGGCATCCGCCCTGCTGGCCCCGGTCTGCGCACTGATCGGCCTGGGACTCGGTGTGCTGATCCGGCACAGCGCCACGACCGTGCTCACCGGCGCCTTCACTCTGCTGATGCTGCCCATGTTCTTCTCGCCGAGCGAGCGCTGGTCGGCCGCCGTCAACCACTCGATGGCAGTCAGCGCCTGGCGGCGTCTGGTGCAGAACTGGGGCCGTCGCCCGGCGACAGCCTTGTCTCCATCCCCACCGTCCCCGGCTCCTGGGCCGTGTACGCACTCTGGCCGCTGATCACGCTCGTACTCGCAGTGGTCGTCGTGCGGCACCGCGACGTGTGAACCTGACTCCGGGCAGCGTCCCGTCACAATGGCACCATGCGTGCCGCCCGGCTGATCAAAATGGTCCTGCTCCTGCAGTCCCGCCCTGCCATGACCGCCGCCGAGCTCGCCAAGGAGCTGGAGGTCTCGGAGCGGACGGTCACCCGGGACGCCCAGGCGCTCTCCGAGGCGGGTGTACCGGTGTACGCCGACCGGGGGCGGACCGGTGGGTACCGGCTCGTCGGCGGGTACCGCACGCATCTCACCGGCCTCGCCCGCCACGAGGCCGAAGCGCTCTTCCTGTCCGGGCTGCCCGCCGCGCTGCGCGAGATGGGGCTGGACGACGCCGCGTCCGCCGCCCGGCTGAAGGTCTCCGCCGCGCTGCTCCCTCGCTGCGGGACGCCTCGGAGACCGCCGCCCGGCGCTTCCATCTGGATGCGCCCGGCTGGTACCACGAGCCTGCGACGCCCGAGCTGCTGCCCCGATCGCGGAGGCGGTCTGGGGCGATCTGACCGTCCGGGCCCGTTACCGCCGCAGCGGCCGCACCGACGAGGTGGAGCGCGAGCTCGCTCCGTACGGTCTCGTGCTCAAGGCCGGGGTCTGGTATCTCTGCGCCCGGGTGGACGACGACTTCCGGGTGTACCGGATCGACCGGTTCACGGCGGTGGCGGTGGACCGGACCCGGTTCGTACGGGACGAGGGCTTCGATCTGGCGGGCTTCTGGGAGCAGCGGGCCGCCCAGTTCGCCCGGTCGCTCCTGCGCACCGAGGTGACCGTACGACTGTCCGAGTCCGGGTACGCCTGCTGCCGTACGCCGTTGACAGGGCTTCCGCCGAGACCGCGCTGGCCGGGGCCACCCCTCGACGCGGACGGCTGGCGCACGCTCACCCTGGCGGTCGAGTCCCTGGAGGTCGCGTTCGGCCAGCTGCTCGCGCTGGGAGCCGAGTTGGAGGTTCTGGCTCCGGGTGCCCTGCGCGAGCGGTTCTCCCGTACGGCCGAACGCCTGCACGATCTCTATCGCTGAAGGCTCTATTTCGGTGTCTCCGCGTGCGTCGTCTGCCGCCAAGGCAGATGCTGGACCCGTGATGGACGAAACGGAGTTCTGGGAGATCATCGACGCCACCCGCGAGGCCGCCGGTGGCGACCCCGAGGACCATGCCGATCTGCTGGTCGAACGGCTGGTGCAGCTCGACCCCGACTCCGCGCTGGACTTCGCCCGGCACTTCGAGGCCCGCTACAACCGCGCGTACCGCTGGGATCTGTGGGCGCCGCCGCTGTGCTGCTGGACGGGGCGAGCGAGGACGCGTTCGACTACTTCCGGTGCTGGCTGATCGGGCAGGGCCGGGAGGTCTTCGAGGAGCGGTGCACGATCCGGACAGCCTCGCCGAGCTGCTGGAGGACTTCGACGAGGAGTCCGACGGGGACGGCGAGGAGCTGGGCTTCGCCGCCGACGAGGCATATGAGCAGCTCACCGGGGTGGTCGCGCCGGATCTGGGTCTCCCGCCGCAGGCCGCGCAGCCGGCCGGTACACGCTTCGGCCTCGAGGACCGAACGGTGCTGGCCGAGCGGTTCCCGCCCTCTGGGACCGATTCGGCGCGATCTGAGCTCAGGTCGCGAGCGAGCGGCCCATCAGGACGTCGTCGGCATAGCGCCCGTTCAGGAAGAACTCACCGGGCAGCACGCCCTCCACCGCGAAACCCTCCGAGGCGTACAGCGCCCGCGCGGGTGTGTTGTGCCCGAGCACCCGCAGCGTGATCCGGCCCGCGCCCTGACGCCGCGCCTCGGCGAACGAGGCCCGCAGCAGCGCCCTTCCGGTGCCGTGACCCCGTGCCCAGTCGGCCACCACGAGGCCCTGTATCTGCCGCACATGCGCGTTGCAGGCCAGCTGGGTGGACCGGGCCAGCCGTATGTATCCGGCGATGCGCTCCTCCCCGAGCCGGTCGCCGCCACGGCCACCAGATACTCCCCGGGAGGTGACGGTCGTCGAAGAAGGGCTCGTACGGGGCTGCGGCCTCGGCTGCACGGCGTGCAGGGTCGACCAGGTGGCCCGGTCGAGTTCCCCAGTTCGGTCTGGTCGGCGAGTACACCGGGACGGACGGAACACAGGGACTGGATCCTGGGCGCGGGCATGCGGGTCACTGTCCCACACCGTGTTCCGTGCGATACATGGGGCAGGATGGAGCGCATGCTGCGCTCCCGTATTGCTGTCACCGGATCGACCGGACTCATCGGAACGGCGCTGGTGCGCTCGTTGCGTGCCGACGGACACGAGGTGGTGCGTCTGGTACGCCGCCCGGCGGCCACCGGCGACGAGGTGGAGTGGGACCCGGAACGCCAGTACGTGGACGTGGCGGGCCTGGTCGGCTGCGACGCCGTCGTCCACCTCGCCGGCGCAGGGTCGGCGACCGGCGCTGGACCGAGGCGTACAAGCGGAAGATCAGGGACAGCCGGGTGCTGGGCACCTCGGCGATCGCCGAGGCCGTCGCCTCCCTGGACACCCGCCGAAAGTGCTGCTCGCCGGATCCGCCATCGGCTACTACGGCGACACCGGGGACCGCGCGGTCGACGAGAGCGCGCCGCCGGGCAACGGCTTCCTGCCGTCGGTGTGCGTGGAGTGGGAGGAGGCCACGGCTCCCGCCGAGGAAGCGGGCGTGCGGACGGTGCACGCACGCACCGGTCTGGTGGTGGCCGGGGAGGGCGGGGCCTGGGGCGGCTCTTCCCGCTGTTCCGGGCCGGCCTCGGCGGGCGTATGGGCAACGGGCGCCAGTACTGGAGCTTCATCGCCCTGCACGATCACATCGCGGCGATGCGCCACATCCTCGACACCGAGACACTGTCGGGCCCGGTGAATCTGACCGGCCCGGACCCGGTCACCAACGGCGAGGTGACGGCCGCCATGGGCCGGGTGCTGCACCGTCCGACCCTGTTCACCGCCCGGCGCCCGCGCTGCGGATCGCACTCGGGGACTTCGCCGGGGATGTCCTGGGCAGCCAACGGGTGCTGCCCGGCCAACTTCTCGATTCGGGATTCACCTTCGCGTTCCCCGGTATCGACGCCGCCATCCGCGCAGCTCGGCGCTGAGTACGCTGCCGCGTCCGCCGGGCCCGCGACGGCCACCCGGGGCGGCAGCGCAGGTCAGCCCTCCCGCCTTCGCGGCGACGCCCGGTGCGGCCGGGCCGTACGGCCCGGCCGGCCACGGCCGCCGTGCGACCCGTGCACCGGTGCCCCGGTGCGCGCGCGACTGTGCCTGCACCGGCCATCCACCTAGCCTCGACACGAACTCCGGTATTCCGGGGACCTGTTGGGGAATCAGCCTCCCACCAGTCGCGTCGACCCGGGGAGGGGCATGTGCCCAGCACGGCACACCACGCAGACGTGGTCATCATCGGGGCCGGGATCGCCGGCCTGTCAGCAGCCCATCAGCTCATCAGCGCAGGAGTGCACGTCAGTGTCCTGGAGGCCGCCCGTACATCGGCGGCCGGATGGTCACCCACGATCTGGACGGCTTCCGGCTGGACCACATAGGTCCGCTGCTCAGCTCCGCTTACCCGGAGCTCCGTATCAGCCCCGGCCCGGCCGGGCTGGTGCTGCGGGAGTTCACTCCCGGGTGCTCGTCCACAGCGGGGCCACCGGTATCGCACGGGCGACGTTCGGCGCGCAAGGGGCGCACTTGCTGCCGTACGTGCCCGGTCGAGCGCCCTCGTTCTTCGCGTACGCCTCGCGCACCGCTGGGCGGGGCGATCGACCAGGCCCGGCTGGGCGCCTGGCTGGCCCGCCTCGCCGCGACACCCGCCTCCAGAATCCTGGCCCGGCCGGACCGGGCCGCGCTGGACGCACTCGCGGCGCGCGGACTCTCCCCGTACGGTCAACGGCTTTCTGCGCCCGCTGCTCTCCGCGCTGCACGGCGACCCCACGCTCGCCACATCGAGCCGCTGCGCCGAGCTCACCCTGCGCAACTACGCCCGCGGCAGGCTCTGCGTACCCTCGGGAGGCTCGGCCGCGCTGCCGGAACTGCTGGCAGCCGCGCTGCCACCCGGCACCGTGCGCACCGGTGTGCACGTCACGGCCGCCGACATCACCTCGGTACGCACCAAGGAACACGGTGAGCTGGGCTGCCGCTCCTGCTGCTGGCCACCGGTGCCGGCGCGGCGGCCGAGCTGCTGCCCGGCCTGCGGACACCCTCCTTCCATCCTGTGACGGTCCTCCATCACACGGCCCCGGCTCCCCGCCCACGGGCGCCTCCCTCGTGCTGGACGCCGACCGTTCGGGGCCGGTCGCGCACACCGCCGTGATGAGCGAGGTCGACCCTTCGCGCGCACCACAGGGCCGGACACTGATCAGCTCGACGGTGCTCGGCACCCGCCGCCCGACCTCGACCGCACGGTGCGTACTCATCTCGCGGCGCTCTACGGCACCCGACGTACGACTGGGAGCTGCTGGCGGCCTATCACGACCCGGAAGCGGTCCCCGCGATGCCACCCCACACGATCTGCGTCGGCCGGTCCGGCTGCTGGCGGGGCTGTACGTGTGCGGCGACCACCGCGACACGAGCACGGTCCAGGGTGCCCTGCGCTCGGGGCGCCGTGCCGCCTCGGCGATCCTGGCCGACCTGGGCGTGGAGAAGGGCACGGAGGCGAGACAGCGCTGCCCACTGCTGCCTGACCACGCGCGGGCTCCCTCATCAGCCAGCTAGACATCCGACCTATCTCTTGTCCGGTGGGCATGCAGCGCATAGGGTCCTCCCGACCAGCTGCCAATCGGGAGGCCGTTGTGTGTCGTGCCGGGCATTTCTCGTGGACCAGTCGGCTCAGTCATCGGAGCAATGGCTTCACTTGCCGCAGTGGTGGCCGGACCTCGGCAAAATCTCCCGGGATCAGCAGCGATGTGGCGCACCCGAGGGGCGGCGACATCGCCCTCCGCGCCGGGCCGGCCTGCGCGGAGACATCGGCGGACTCCTCACCTGGGACGAGGCGCTGAGCCCCGACCGGGTCATGGCCCACTTCGGAAAGGAATCGCAGTGACCCGCACCCACAGCGGCCCCGCCAGACGTACGGGAGTCGCAGCCGTCACCCTCGCCGCCTTCGCCGGGCTGCTCGGCGCAGCCCCTTCGACCGGACCGGACCCCGCCACGAAGGACTACGAACCCACCGTCGAGTCCCTCAACAGCCACCCGACTCCCCAGTGGTTCAACGACGACAAGTTCGGCATCTTCATCCACTGGGGCGCCTATTCGGTGCCTGCCTGGGGCCCCGCGGCAGCTACGCCGAGTGGTACTGGGCGTACATGAACTCGGCCGGCGACGCCACGAACAAGTACCACCAGGACACCTACGGCACCGACGCCGACTACGACGACTTCATCGGCCGGTGGAAGGCCGAGAAGTACGACCCCGACGCCTGGGTGAAGCTCTTCAAGGACGCGGGCGCCAAGTACTTCGTCCTCACCTCCAAGCACCACGAGGGCGTCGCCCTGTACGACTCGAAGGTCAGCGGCCGTGACACCGTCGATCTCGGCCCCGGGCGCGATCTGGCCGGCGATCTCTTCAAGGCCGCGCGCAAGGAAGGCGGGCTCAGGGCAGGCTTCTACTACTCGCTGTACGAGTGGAACCACCCTGCCTACACCGGGAAGCCCGTGAGCAACCCCTACACCGGTGCCACCGTCCCGTACACCGGAGCCCCGGTGGTCGACGACTACGTGGACGACCACATGGTCCCGCAGATGCGCGAGCTCGTCGACCAGTACGACCCGGACATGCTCTGGTGCGACGGGCAGTGGGACAAGCCCGCCTCGTACTGGAAGACCGCACCGGTCATCGCCGACTACTACAACCAGGCCAAGAACCGGAAGAACCCCAAGGAAGTCGCGGTCGCCAACCGCTGCAAGATCGAGTCCGGCGAGCTGGACAGCAAGGAACTCGACTTCCAGACCCCGAGTACACGGTGAAGCCGGACATCGACCCCGACAAGTGGGAGGCGAGCCGCGGCATCGCACACTCCTACGGCTACAACCAGAACGAGCCGGAGGAGGACCACCTCACCGCCGACCAGCTGATCGACTCGCTGAGCGACATCGTCAGCAAGAACGGCAACCTGCTGCTCGACATCGGCCCACGGGCCGACGGCACGATCCCGAGATCCAGCGGCAGCGCCTCCTCGACATCGGCGCCTGGCTGAAGATCAACGGCGAGGCGGTCTACGGCACCACGTACTGGCACCATGCCGAGGAGCCTCCGGCGGCGACAACGTCCGCTACACGGTCAAGAACGGCGCCCTGTACGCGACCGCGCTCCAGTGGCCGGGGCCGAGCTGACCCTCGGCTCCGACACCCCCGTCGCGAAGAACACCCGGATCACCCTCCTCGGCTCCGACGGACGGTCGCTGCCCTGGCACAAGGACGAACGGGGCCGGGTGGTGGTCAAGACCCCGCCGCCGGCCCCGCCGCCACCGGCAGCAAGAACGCGTACGTCTTCAAGGTCGCAACCCGGGCGTCCACAGCCTCGCCCGGACCAGGACCGAACTGCCCAAGGAGATCAACCCGGGCCGAACCGGAGACGGCACGCTGACGGTGACCAACACCTCCACGAAGCGCGCACCGGAGACCCGCATCGGACTCTCCGCGCCCGACGGCTGGACGGTCACTCCCGACTCGGCCCGCGTCGCTCCGCTCGCAGCCGGCGCGGACGCGAAGGTCCCGTTCGAGGTCACACCACCCGCATCGGCAGCGCCGGGCACCTACACGCTGGACATCACGCTGCGCCACGGCCGAATGACGACCACCACCAAGACCGAGGTCAAGGTCGCGCCCGAGAATCTCGCCCTGGGCAGGGCCGCCACCCAGCAGGCCACGGCCTGGGACTCGCCCGCCTCCCTCGCGGTGGACGGAAACACCGAAGGCAACCACGGCACAGGCTCGGTGACGCATACCGCCGAGCCGTCCAACCAGGCCTGGTGGCAGGTCGATCTGGGCACCGGGGCGGCGCTGGACCAGGTCGAGTTGTGGAATCGCACCGACTGCTGTGCCGACCGGCTGAAGGACTACTGGGTCCTGGCCTCCGACACCCCGATCACCGCGGACGGGCTGGACAAGGCCCGCACGGCACCCGGCGTGACCGCCGTGCACATGACCGACCAGGCGGGCCGGCCGGGCGTGGTGGCACTGCCGCCCGGCACCACCGGCCGCTACGTCCGGGTCCAGCTGGCGTCCGCCACCGACCCGCTGTCCCTGGCGGAGGTCGAGGTGAGAGGCGCCCGCACGGGCTGAGCGTCCGGCTGTGCGGACCGGGGCCGGGTCAGCCGATGGAGGCGACCCGGTCCCGGTAGTTCCGCACATCCGCCGTGTCCCGGTACGGCTCCAGCCGGCGTTCGAAGTCCTTCACGTACTCCGTCGCCCGCACCGACCGCATCTGAGAGGCCTGCTGGGCCGCTTCGGCACCAGCAGGCACGCCTGGTCCAGCTCGCCGAGTCCGAGCCGCGCGGAGGCGAGCACCACCCGGCAGAACAGCCGGCTTCGGGCGTACGCCGGAGCCCGCAGCTGCAGTGAGCGCTCGGCGTGCTGGGCTGCGGCCCGGTACTGCTGCAGATCCCAGTGGCAGTGCCCGAGCTCGTCGGCGAGCTGCGCCTCGTCGAAGTAGCGGGCCCAGTGGGGCGCTTCGTCCCCGGCCGGGCCACCTCCAGCGCCCGCTCCGCCCGCGCCAGGGCGGCAACGCACATCCTGCTCTCACCCAGTACCCCATGACCGCGGGCCTCGACCGCGTGCAGCAGGGCCTGGACGACGGGCGGCGCCGAGGATCCGATGCCCTGCTGGGCTACGCGTGCCAGCTGGACGGCTTCCCTGCCGTGCCCGAGATAGACCGCCTGCCTGCTCATCGTGATCAGGACGAACGAACCGTAGGCCCGGTCCCCGCCGCCTGCGCGAGCCGCAGCGCCTGGACGAAGTACCGCTGGGCCAGGCCGTGCGCCGCGATGTCGTACGAGGTCCAGCCCGCCAGCCGGGTCAGGTCGGCAGCCGCGGAGAACAGCCGCCGCCCGGTGGCCTCGCCGTAGCTCCCACGCAGCATCGGCTCCGCCTCGTGCTCCAGATACCGGACGAGGGCCTGCCGGGCATGTCCACCGCCGTAGGCGTTGTCGAGGGTACGGAACAGCTCGCCGACCGAGCGCAGCGCGGCGACGTCACCGCCGCTGACCCGCTGGCCGGAGCCGCGGTCCGTCTGCCGCTGGCGGGGCACCACGGGTGGCGGCGGAGCAGGCGGCGGGCCGGTCCCGGCCCACGGACGCCGCTGCGGCCGTCGGCTGCGGGATACCCGAGCACAGGCGTCCCGTGCCTCCTGTCGGCGCCGTTGGCCCCGGTAGCCGCCTGCGTCCTGTATGCGCCTCGGGCACCCACCGATACACGTGCCCCGGAGGCACCTGCGGACGCTGCTGCGCCCGCGGTCACAGGTGGATCGCCGCGCCCCACCCATTCGTCGGGCCGTCCGATCAGCCAGTCCCTGCTCGGGACGACGAGCCCGGCCGGGGTGAACGCGATCTTGCGCAACTCCGCATGGCTGCCCGAGTCCTTGCGCCACAGCCCACTGACGATGTCGACCGCCTCGGCCGGAGTGGCAGCGAACTCCAGACCCGCGTAGACGGGTGCGCACGCGTCCAGCCCCAGATCCTGTGCGGAGAGCCGGCGCCCCAGCCGCCGGGTGAAGACCTCGGCGATCAGAGCCGGCGTGGTTCCCGCGGCTGCTGGCCTCTCAGCCAGCGGGTGACCGAGGTTTTGTCGTACCGCAGATCGAGCCCGTGCTCGAGGCCCAGTTGATCCACCCGGCGGGCCAGACCCGCGTGTGAGAATCCAGTTTCCGCGATGAGCGAGGCGAGCCGTCGGTTGGGGTGCGCTGCGGGGATCGTTCCGACATCAGCTGTACGGTCTCCTGCCTCAGTGGCCATGCGGGCAGCCCTTATGGAACGGCGCGAATTTAGCCGCCTCTGCCTCCGAAGCGATCACCTTTGCTTCACATTCATCCGATCGTGTGAGGATTCTGAGCAAGGCTGACGTGAACGACCTGCCGGGCCCTCGGGGAGGCGGTCGTACAGTGGCTGCGGGCGCACATCCGTGCATGGTGACGTGGCCCCGGGCATTCCGGCACCACGAGTAGGGAGACATCTGTCGTGAGTGAGCTGCGGTTTGTCCGTCTGGGATTCGGCCCGGACGCGGTCGACTACCAGGAGGCCTGGCAGAAGCAGCGCGATGTGCACGCCGCCCGGTTCGAGGACACGGTCCCCGACACCTGTCTGCTCCTCGAACACCCACCGGTATACACCGCGGGCGCCGCACGACCGACAGCGAACGCCCCTGGACGGCACCCCGGTCATCGACGTCGACCGCGGCGGCAAGATCACCTGGCACGGCCCCGGGCAGCTCGTCGGCTACCCGATCCAGAAGCTGCCGCGCCCCGTCGATGTCGTCGCGCACGTCCGCCGGCTGGAGGACGCACTGATCCGCACGGCCGCCGACTTCGGCGTGGAGACCTCCCGTATCGAGGGCCGCAGCGGCGTCTGGGTCCTCGGTGACCCGGTCGGGGAACGCCCTCGCTCGGCGGGCTGTCCCTCGACTTCGACCCTCGGCTGCACGACGAGGAGTTCGACACCCGGCTCAACGGCCCCAGTACGCGCCGTCCAACGCCGGCCAGCGCCGCGAGGACCGCAAGCTGGCCGCGATCGGCATCCGGGTCGCCAAGGGTGTGACCATGCACGGCTTCGCGCTGAACGTGAACCCGGACAACACCTCGTACGACCGGATCGTGCCGTGCGGCATCCGGGACGCGGAGTCACCTCGCTCGCGTACGAGCTGGGCCGCGAGATCACGATCGCCGATGTGCTCCCGGTCGCCGAGAAGCATCTGCGGGACGTCCTGGAGAACGCGGAGCTCACGCCCCGGGCCGTCGGGACCCCGGCGACACGGTCGCCGCCGCCCAGGGCGGGTAGGGAATAGACCCTGTCGGGCACAGGTTGGCCAGACGTAAGACCGTCCCAACAGCGGGCGTACCCTGGTGTTCGCCGAAGAATCCAATGCAGCGAAAGCAAGGGGAGTGCCGGAGTGTCCGGTGTCGCACCCGACGGGCGCAAGATGCTGCGCCTGGAGGTCCGAAACGCCCAGACCCCATCGAGCGCAAGCCCGAGTGGATCAAAACGCGGGCGAAGATGGGCCCCGAGTACACGCAGATGCAGAAGCTCGTGAAGAGCGAGGGTCTGCACACCGTGTGCCAGGAGGCCGGCTGTCCGAACATCTACGAATGCTGGGAAGACCGCGAGGCGACTTTCCTCATCGGCGGCGACCAGTGCACCCGGCGCTGCGACTTCTGCCAGATCGACACCGGCAAGCCCGCGGCCCTCGACCGCGACGAGCCCCGCCGGGTGGGCGAGTCCGTCGTCACGATGGACCTGAACTACGCCACGATCACCGGCGTCGCACGCGATGACCTCGAGGACGGCGGCGCCTGGCTGTACGCGGAGACCGTGCGCCAGATCCACGGTCTGACCGCCGAGCGGGCGGCCGGCGGCACCAAGGTGGAGCTGCTGATCCCCGACTTCAACGCGGACCCGGAGCAGCTCGCCGAGGTCTTCTCCTCGCGCCCCGAGGTGCTCGGGCACAACGTCGAGACGGTCCCGCGGATCTTCAAGCGGATCCGCCCCGGTTTCCGTTACGAGCGTTCCCTGGAAGTCATCACGCGGGCCCGCGAGGCCGGTCTGATCACTAAGTCCAACCTGATCCTCGGCATGGGCGAGACCCGCGAGGAAGTCAGCGAGGCGCTCCAGGATCTGCACGACGCGGGTTGCGAGCTCATCACGATTACGCAGTACCTGCGGCCCACCCGCGGCACCACCCGGTCGAGCGCTGGGTGAAGCCGCACGAGTTCGTGGAGCTGAAGGACGAGGCCGACGCGATCGGCTACTCCGGTGTGATGTCGGGTCCGCTGGTGCGCTCCTCGTACCGCGCCGGCCGTCTTTTCCAGCAGGCGATGGAACGGCGCGGCGAAACGGCCGGCGCCACGGCGGCCACCCAGGCTGTGTGAATCCGAGCACAAGTAGCTACTGAGCAGTAACGGCTGAACCGACGCGGCCCGTACGCTCCCCGCTGGTAGGGGCCCGTATGGGCCGCGTCGGCGTGCGCTCCGCCGAAATCCGGGCTTCATTGGTGTTTGACCGACCGGTCATGCACTGGTAACACCGAGCAGTGACCCTAGGTACATAACCAGCAGCAGCTCTCGCAGCGGCTGCCGTCACCGCTTCCCGTACTCAGTGCGCGCTCCGCGCGCACCCGCTCCGAGGGGAACTTCCGCCATGCAGGCCGCGCCGGTACGCGCTCACGCGATCCCGTCCGTCACCACCGCACTCCGCGCCGTCGAGTCGCTGCTGCTGAGCAGCGGCCAGCGCACCGCACGCCGGAACGCCTGGACGGCGGTCCTGGAGGACCGCCGCAGGGCCAAGGACCGGGTCGAGGCCCAGCATGTACTGGAGGCCGTGGCCGACCACCGTTCCTAGGCCACGTAAACTTCCGTACATGGCGAGGAAGGCAAAACTGACGGCGCGGACAGCGCCGAGAACGCGGGCGGCTCAAGCAGATCGCCCTGACCTACAAGATGACCAGGCGGACCGACTCCAAGATCGGTCTTGTCGTCGCGGGTGTGGGAATCGTCACCTTCGGTGTCCTCCTCGCCATCGGCTTCCTGGTCGGTCACCCGGTCTACGCGGGCATCCTGGGCTTCGTACTGGCACTCCTCGCGATGGCGATCATCTTCGGAAGGCGTGCCGAGCGGGCAGCCTTCGGACAGATGGAGGGACAGCCCGGTGCGGCAGCGGCCGTACTGGACCGGGTGGGCCGTGGCTGGACCACGACCCCGCGGTTGCGATGAACCGGAGCCAGGACGTCGTCCACCGCTCCGTCGGCAAGGCGGGCATCGTGCTGGTGGCCGAGGGCAACCCGAACCGGGTGAAGGGCCTGCTGGCGTCCGAGAAGAAGAAGATGGCCCGCATCGTGGTGGACGTGCCGGTGCACGACATCATCGTCGGCGACGGCGAGGGCCAGGTGCCGCTGAAGAAGGTGCGCACCAAGATGCTGAAACTGCCGCGGGTCCTGACGGGCGCGCAGGTGACGGCGGCCAACGACCGGCTACGGGCGATGGGCGACCTGATGAGCAATATGCCGTTGCCGAAGGGTCCGATGCCCAAGGGCATGCGGATGCCGCGCGGCGGAAAGATGCGCTGACACCGGCGCCGCGTACGACATCCCGCATCACATACGACGAGGGCGGCTGCGGACCGATTCGGTCCGCAGCCGCCCTCATTGCCCGACGCCTCAGATACGCACCTGAACGGCGCGGCTCAGCCGGTCGTGGAGCCCACGGCCGTCGCGGTCCCAGACCAGGGCCGGGATCGCCAGAAGAAGGAGCACGCTTCGGATGATCACCCGTCCGGCACCGAGCCGGCCGCCGTCCTCGGCGATGACGCGCAGGCCCAGGATGCGCTTGCCCGGCGTGGACCCGATGGTTGTGACGGTGAGCACGCTCAGTACGAGAAAGATCCCGAGCGCCCAGTTCCCCGCCGCCTGCTGGTCACCCTGCGCGATCAGTCCGTATGCGATCAGCATGCACAGCGCCCAGTCGATGAAGAGGGCTCCGAAGCGCCGCCCGAGCGGGGCCACGGACCCGGGCCGCCCTCGGGCAGACCTAGCCGCTTGCCCCGGTAGCCGAAGTCGGCACCCATCTCCTCGGCCGCCGCACGCGGCCCCGAGAGCCACGATCCCAATGCTCGCCTGTTGTCCACCCGTCCACGATACTGCGACCCGGTTTCGGCCTGCGGTCGGTCCCCGGACCGCCGCTCAAGGACCCTGCGTACAGACTCCGAGGTGCTGCTCACACCCGGCTCGGTTAACTTCGGTGAAACAAATGGGTCATGCTTGAGAAATCCGGTCTACCTATGGTCGGGTCCAGCGTGTGCCACCGCACTGGCCGCACAACGAGCTACAACCCGTCCCTCCCGGGCCGGGAGTAGGAGGAGTTGGATGTTCCAGAACGCCGACGACGTGAAGAAGTTCATCGCCGACGAAGACGTCAAGTTCATCGATGTCCGGTTCTGTGACCTGCCCGGTGTGATGCAGCACTTCACCATCCCGGCGGCGGTCTTCGACCCGACCGAGGAGCTTGCGTTCGACGGTTCGTCGATCCGCGGTTTCCAGGCCATCCACGAGTCCGACATGGCGCCCGCGCCGACCTGTCGACCGCCCGTGTCGACCCGTTCCGCCGCGACAAGACCGTCAACATCAACTTCTTCATCCACGACCCGATCACCGGCGAGCAGTACAGCCGTGACCCGCGGAACGTGGCCAAGAAGGCGGAGGCGTACCTCGCCTCCACAGGCTTCGCCGACACCGCGTACTTCGGCCCCGAGGCCGAGTTCTACGTCTTCGACAGCGTCCGCTTCCAGACGTCGGCGAACGAGAGCTTCTACCACATCGACTCCGAGGCAGGCGCCTGGAACACCGGTGCGGTCGAGAACAACCGCGGCTACAAGGTCCGCTACAAGGGCGGGTACTTCCCGACCCTCCGGTCGACCACTTCGCCGACCTGCGTGCCGAGATCTCCATGGAGCTGGACAAGAACGGCCTCCAGGTCGAGCGCCAGCACCACGAGGTCGGCACCGCCGGCCAGGCCGAGATCAACTACAAGTTCAACACGCTGCTCGCCGCGGCCGACGACCTGATGCTCTTCAAGTACATCGTGAAGAACGTCGCCTGGCGCAACGGCAAGACCGCCACCTTCATGCCGAAGCCGATCTTCGGTGACAACGGCTCGGGCATGCACGTCCACCAGTCCCTGTGGGCCGGCGGCGACCCGCTGTTCTACGACGAGCAGGGCTACGCGGGCCTCTCGGACATGGCGCGCTACTACATCGGCGGCATCCTGAAGCACGCCCCGTCGCTGCTGGCGTTCACCAACCCGACGGTGAACTCCTACCACCGCCTGGTCCCCGGCTTCGAGGCCCCGGTCAACATGGTGTACTCGCAGCGCAACCGCTCGGCCGCGATGCGCATCCCGATCACGGGCTCGAACCCGAAGGCGAAGCGCGTCGAGTTCCGCGCCCCGGACCCGTCCTCGAACCCGTACCTCGCGTTCGCGGCCCTGCTGATGGCCGGCCTGGACGGCGTCAAGAACAAGATCGAGCCGCCGGAGCCGATCGACAAGGACCTCTACGAGCTCGCCCCGGAGGAGCACGCGAGCGTCGCGCAGGTCCCGACCTCGCTCCCGGCGGTCCTCGAGGCCCTTGAGGCGGACCACGAGTACCTCCTGGCCGGCGGCGTCTTCACGCCGGACCTGATCGAGACGTGGATCGACTACAAGCGCGTGCACGAGATCGCCCCGATCCAGCTGCGCCCGCACCCGCACGAGTTCGAGCTGTACTTCGACATCTAGGAAGCGGTCAGGGAGACCGGGCGCAAGCTCTCCCCGGTGCACCGAGTGTGCACCGCCCGGTCGATTCCCTGGCTTGATGCCAGTAACAGCAGCGAGGGCCGCTATCCCATGATCGGGGTAGCGGCCCTCGCTGGCTTCAAAGCTCCTGTGCACCGGCATCCGTCCACGAGGGATCTGAAGGTTCGGAGATCGAGCAGAACGCAAGGCCCATGGCTGTCATCAGCGGCCTACTCGTAAGCCCACGCTCGGCCGGTCTGTCGGTACTCCTCCACAGGGATCGGTTCGATCCCGGCCCCATGCGCGCGGTGTACAGCAGTCCGTCGAGATGGTCGATCTCATGATGGATAAGGCGGGCAAGACCGCGTTCGTACTGGGTGGTGACGGTCTCCCCGGCCAGGGACGTGGTCTCGACGCTGTGTTCCAGCGGACGAGGAACAAGACCTCGGACGTCGAAGAAGCTCAGGCAGCCCTCGTACTGCTCGTCCGTCCCGTCGCAACGACCGGTGATCCGTGGGTTGAGCAGAACGATAGCGGGAGCGTCGCCGGGCGGCAGAACGACGGCGGCGGCGCGGGCGATGCCGATCTGTGGGGCCGCGAGACCCATGCCTTTGGCAAAGGGGTGGACCTGGCCGATTCGGTCCATAGCGGCGAACAACTCGTCCACGACGCGTTCGGCTTCGTCGCGTTCGACGGGCAGGTCGAAGGCGCGGGCCGGTTCGGTGAGGATGGCGGCGCCCTGCTGGACGACTCCGAGGTCTCGCATCCGCTGGCTGGGCCGCATGTCCGTCACCTGAACTCCCCTTGGTTCGTATTGGGTTCGGGCTGTGCCGGAACCGCCATTCCAGACGGTACCGAGCGTGCAGAGCGGGCGTGGTCGTGATCCACGTGAAAGTCCGCTGTTCACAGTCATCACTACGGACAGGAGGCGTTCGCAGTGGTGAGGCTTCGGCGGTCATGGATGTCTCAGTGCCCCAGACGACAGGATCGAGGGCAACCGGGAAGGCGAGCTGGACTTCGAGTTGCTCGGTGGGCAGGCGTACGGCTCGCTGGAACCAGTTGCCCCACTTCTCATCGCCCACGGTGTACGCGTACTCGATCCACACGGACTCGCCGGGGTAGAGAGGAAGCGGCCGTATTCGTTGTCGAAGAGCAGCCAGACTTCCTTGAAGGCATCGCGGTCGTGCTTCGCCTGCCACCGCATTGCCTCGCCTTGGCAAGTGGCAGTGAGGTCGAGTTCGTCCCAGGTCAGAGGATGTGCCCGGTAGTGGGCGTTGGATCGCTCGGGATCACCGGGGTAGCGGTCGACGGAGACGCGGATCAGGTATCGGGTCACCGGCTCGCGGAATCGGTTGCGTATGGCTGCTCGTGGCGGCGAGGAGCTGGCGGAGCCGAAGACGTGCGGCTGGTGCGCGCCCGCGCCTTCTCGTACTCGCACCACCGTCGCCAGATGGCCTTCCCCGCGTTCAGAGCCTCGTCGGCGAGCCGGGCGAAGTCCTCGCTGGGTTTGTGCCGGCCAGACTCCACATGGCTGACGTAGGACGGGTCGAACCCCATCGCCTTGGCCAGCGCCCGTTTGGACATGCCACGCACCTCGCGCCAGCGTGCCACTTCCGCCGCAAAGTCTTCGGCCGTCTGGTCAGCGGTGATCTCTTCGCCTTGCGCGTCCATCGAAGACCGGCCCCGCGTGATGGTCAGTGAGCATGAATGAACCGTGAGTGATACCAGTTCATCATCCCGTCAAGGCCTGCATCACCGGTTTCCTTCCCTCATCCGGCCCGGATCGACCCGTCCGGGCAAATGAAGGAGGCGACACTCGATGCACGTGTTGTACCTGCTCAACATCTCCAACCCCGACCGCCTGTCCGCTGATTCCGGTTGGATCTTCGCGGATCTGCTCGCTCCGGCACTTGTGGATGCTGGCACGAGCGTGACCGTCGCAGCTCCGGCCGCAGTCGGAGACGAACGCTGCGGCTTCTACCTGACCGGAGTACCCGAAACCAAGTACCGGGCACGGTTCTCGTCCGACCTCGACGAACTGGTGGAACTGATCTGTGACGAGCGGCCGGACGTGGTGGTGGCCAACCAGATCGAGGAGGCTCCCGCCCTCCGTGTCGCGTTGATGGAGGCCGGATCGGACGCGCTGCTGGCTGGCTACTGCCACTACCTCCCCTTCTCGTTCAGTGCTGGCGGCCAACTTCTGATGGACCCTCCCTGAACGACGTCGGGCTGGGCAGGTCCGTGCTACTGGCATTCGCCGCCGGGTTGGCCGCCTGTGACCGGGTGATGGTCCACTCCGCTACGGCGGCGTCCTGGTGTCTGCCGCTGCCGCTCGGATGACGGTTGATCTCGACGCCAAGCTGCGGGTCGTGCCCGCTCCCGCGACGAACGCCTCGTCCGGGACCCGGCCAATGCCAAGCCCGTGTACAGCGCGGGTGCGATCGGCGTCTACAACCACCGGCTGTACGCGCACTACGGCACCGCGCAGTTCGTAGACCTCGCCCGGCACCTCGCTGCTTCCAGCACGGTCCGGCTGCGAGTCATGGATCTCTTCGGATCGCGCCGCGCGGAGCGGAAGAGCCTGGACAACAGTCCAGAACGAATGCGCGAACAGCTCGCCGCCCTGCCGCATGTGCAGATCGTGTCCGACCGGGGTGACCGCGTTCGCTACAAGAACCTGCTGGCCAGTGCCCGCTTCGGCATCGCACCGTTCCGACCCGGCTGCCCCTGGTCAATGAGCGTAATCGACTGCCAGGGCATGGGCCTTCCGGTCATCTCGCCCCGTGTTGGCTGGCTCGCCGAGCACATCGACCCCGAGCTGTGCTTCACCACCCCGGCCGAGGCCGTCGCCTTGGCCGAACGGCTCGCCATGGATGCCGAATTCCATGCCCTGCACGCCAAGCGGGCCCACGCCTCCACCGCCGACTTCGCCCCCGCCCTGATCGCGGCCCGCTACCTGGAGGCCGTCTCGTGAACAGCTTCGACGCGGTTCTCCTCTCGTACGACGAGCCGATGGCCACCTCTCTGCACTCCCGGCTCCAACGCACGCTCGGGGGCACGGTCAAACGCCTGCACGGCGTACACGGGATGCGCCGGGCCTACCGTCTATGTGCCGAGGTCGTCGACCATGAGCAGTTCTTCCTCGCCGACGGGGACTTCGCCATCGACGCCAGCTTCGACCCCGCCACGGTGGAGCCGCTGGACGAGGGCGTGTCGATGCGCGTCTGGCGAGCGATCAACCCTGTCAACGGCCTGACCTACGGTTACGGCGGGCTCAAGCTCATCCGTCGCAGCGCCCTGCGCGAGATGGGCGCGGCCGTGGACGTACTCGCTGCCCTGCCCGGAGGGATCGAGTTCGCCCAGCAGATCGCGGGGATCACAAGGTTCAACCAGAGCCCCTACCACGCGTGGAAGGCCGGTTTCCGCGAATGCGCGCTGCTCGCCCGCGGCAGCGAGTACGGCATGGCCGACGACGACTCCTGCCAGCGGATGGAGGCATGGGCCAAGAGCCGCAACGGCGAGTTCGCCCCGTACGCAGCCGCCGGAGCCCGCGAAGGGTCTCTTTCGCCAAGGAGACCGCCCCCGCCTCCGGACAGTTCGACCACCTCAACGACCCCACGTGGCTGCGGAAGAGGTTCACCACCGCCCACGGGGACCAGGCGGTAGCCGGGTGACCGGCCCCTTGTGCTCATCGAGCCGTACGCCGATCGCCAGGGCGGGCACCATCAGCGCACGCTGGTGGCCCTCGCCCAAGCCCGGCCCTGCAGCCTGGTGATCGCTCCGCACGGGATCGTCCGCGAGGCGGTGGCGGCCCTGCGCGAGGCCGGGGCCCGGCTGGTGACCACACCGGCTGGGCACCCGGCGGCCGTGCTGCTGACCGCCTCTCGCCTTGCGGCCGGGCTCTCCAGGGCTGGGCTGCGGGTCTTCCGCTCGCGCCGCTGGCCGCACTTCCTGCGGCGGCTTCCGCACCAGATCACCCTCATCGCCCGGTGCCTTGCGGAGGCGTCGGCTCTGCGGACCGCTCGCCGACTGGAGCCCGGAGCCGCGGCGGTGGTGATCCTGAGCGCGAGCGAGGCCCTGCACGGTGCCGCCGCTGTCCTCGGCAGGCTTCCGCACCTGCGGTTCGTCCACGAGCAAGTCACTACCGAGGACGCCGCCGTGCGGTTCCTCGGCCGGCTCGCCCGCCGGGGCGAGGCAGGTTCTGGCGGTGTGCCCGACCCAGTCCGTAGGCGATCGGTTCACAGCAGCCTTCCCGGACCTGCCCGTGGTGGTGCGGGCCTTCGCGGTCGACGACGGCCGCCGCCTCACCGACGCCGAACGCGACGGCGGCCGTGCCGCCTTCGATATCCCCACCGGCGAAGCCGCGGTGTGCCTGGCCGGCGGCTGGTGGCCCTACAAGGACATCGGAGTCATCGACGCCGCCCTGGCCCTGCTGAAGGAGCCTCTGCACCTAGTTGTGACCGGCATCCCGCTCGACGAAGCCGTGCTCGCCCGGTGGCATGACCTGCTGAACATCCGCCTGCACACGGTGCCCGGGCCGGTCAGCGAATCGGTGCTGCGGCTGGTCTACGCCACCGCCGACGCAGCCCTTGTCACTCGGCGCCCCGGCGTCGGCAAAGAATCCGGGCTAGTGATGGATGCCGCCCGTCTCGGCGTCCCTCTGGTCGTCTCCGACCACGACCCAGCTCTCACCTCCCGCCTGAGCGGCCGGCCCTGGGCCCTGACCTTCACCGCCAGCTCCCCGGACGCCCTCGCCGAGGCTCTGCACAGCGTCATCCGCCAGCCGCCCGAGCGGCCCGGCCCCGAGGCGCCCCACCTGTTGGGATGTGGTCGGCCACCGCGCAGGCCGCCTTCCTCACCCGCGCCTTCGCCTCAGTGCGTACGAAGGAGTCCCCATGCTGAGCACCCCTCCCGCGCTGATCGCCGTCGTCGGCCCCGTCGAACCCCGCTGCTGGCCGCCTGGGTCCGCCACTACCGGCGGCTGGGCGTCGAGCGGTTCCTGATCGCTTTCCACTTCCCCGAGCATGTGCCCGACCAGCAGCGACACGAACTCCAGGCCGCCAGCCGTGAACTGCGCATCATCCCCACCGGCACCAGCACCGGCCCGTGGCACGAGCACACCAATACCCAGCTCAGGGAAGCCCTGCGGCATCGGGCCGGCCCGGGCTGGCATCTGCTCGCCGACGTCGACGAATTCCAGCAGTACCCCGCCCCGCTGAGTGAGGTGATCGCCCAGGCAGAGAATACCGGGCATCAAGTGGTGGGTGGCCTGATGCTCGACCGGATCGCCGCAAGTGGGCGCCTGACCAGCTGGCGGCCCGAATGCGGACTGGATCTCGCCTATCCCCTCGGCGGGCACCTCACCCACCGGCTCCTGCACGGAGACCCCGTAAGATCGTTCTCGCCTGCCATGATGTCACCGTGGCGGGCGGCAACCACAGGGCCCCGGACAGCATCCGGATGCCGAACACATCTGCGCGGTTCACCACTTCAAGTGGCGCTCAGGCGTCCTGGACGACCTTCGCCGCCGGGTCCAGCACTTCTCGACCGGCACTTGGCAGGAACGGACCCCGGCCGTGCGCCATGAGGCCAGCCGACTCCTGTCACACGTCGGCCAGCACGGCGGCCTGATCAACACCAGCGATCCGGGGTTGGCCTTCCGTCGGGTGAGCTTGGACCGCATGCCATTCAACTGGCCGAGCGAGGCTCGCAGCATCATCACGGCCTGGCAACCACACGCGCGCACCGGCCAGGATCGGAGACAATGAACGGGCCCACGGACAGCTCGTCGCGGAAGGGATGACCACGTGCCCTCGCCGTTCTTCTGGCCGGCATCACCGGCTCCGGGAAGACCACCGTCGCCCAAGCCCTCGCCGGCCACGGCTACACGCGGCTGTCCGTGGACGAGGAGGTCCACCGCCTCCACGGCCGATACGGGGTGGACTACCCCGAGCACACCTACTTCGAGCGCGAACGGCCCGTGGTCGAGGCGATCCGGGCACGGTTCGTCAAGGAGCTGGCGGCCGGGAACGACGTCGTTCTGGACCACGGGCTATGGCGTCGCGCCGAGCGCAATGCCTGGCAGCAGGCCGCCCGCGAAGCGGGCGGCCACCCGATCGTGGTCTACCTCCCGGCCGGCCGGGAAGAGCTGCTGGGGCGCCTCGCTGAGCGCAATCAGCGCGAGGACGCCAACGCCCTCACCGTCACCCCGAAGCCCTCGACGACTTCTTCGCCCGATTCGACCCCCGGCCGACGGTGAAGAAGCCATCGTCTGCACCGGAGACCTGGACGCGCTCGTGGCGGCGCTGTCTGCATTCAGGCACCGGAAAATCTGAAGTAGACCCGCTCACTGCTCGTTCACCGATCGTGGCGTGGCCCGCCACACGCCTGGCATTGGCTGCGATCAGCGTTCTGCTCGCGCACTGCCGTGAGAGCAGGATGAGGTGCGGACACGAAGACGTCGCGCTCACGGTGCTTCGCCTGCGCGCTGCTTGCACGCGGTTGTTCGGCTGGGCGGTGATGCGCCACACCAGGACGTGGCCGGTGAGCCCACCAGAGGGCCCGCAGGGCAATCGGCCGACGATATCGAGCCGCCGCATAGGCTCTTCTACGCCTCGTACCGCTTCTCCGCAGAGAGGTTGAGCGAAGACATCCCTCCGCGTCCGGCCCTGCCCTGCCCGACCATGGTTGAGACCGCCAAGGCCCGGAGCGCAACAATAGGGAGATCACATGCGCGTTGAGGTTCGTGTCGAGCCAGCGGACGACGAACTCCGTTCTCTGCTCACTTGGCTTCGCCGGGCTGTGGTCTCGGTCGCACGGACGCCCAGCCAGTGGGTGTCCGTGCGTGCGTTGACGAACAGTTCCGGTACCGCGGCCTTGACCGCTGCGATCTTCGCCGCGTGCAGATCCACGGGGTGAGCGTGCCATCGTCCCTGCCGTCCTCCAGGTTGATGCCCACCGCTCCGGCCTCGGCCAGTTGGAGCGCCAGCTCGGCGACCTGTCCCGGGTCGTCGCTGAAGCCGCCCTCGGCGTCCACGGACAGGAGGAACTCCCCTTCCCCAGCCGTCGGGCCAGCTGAAGTGTCAGGCCCCTGGTGGCCGCCACGCCGTCGGGCAGCCCGGCCGCCGCGGCCACCCGAGGCTGGTCGTGCCGATGACCTGGAAGCCCTGTGCGGCGAAGCTGGTCATGCCACCACGCTAGAAGTCGATCGGTTCGGTATCTGCCGAACTGTGCCGCCCGGTGCCGCCCGGTGCCGCCCGGTGCGCAGCCGTACACCCGCTCCCGGAGCAGTCGCCCGGGACACCCCATGTCCGCCCCTGGACTTCCATAAGGAATTCATTGACGCACCCAAAGTGATTCGTATACTGAACGCGCCCATTCGGGCAGTTCTGGTAGACGCATGGTGATGGGTGGGACCGATGAACTCGGAGCAAGGTGGCGGCCTCAGCCGCCGGAGGATGCTGCGGATCGCCGGAGCGGGCATGGGCCTTGTGGCCGCTTCCGGTGCGCTGGCCGCCTGCGCGCCCCAGCGCCCCGGCTCCGGTGACGACGGCGCGGGAGCCGGTTCCGCGGCAAAGGCACAGGGTGCCGACGCGGCGATAGACCAGCTCACGCTGGCCCTTCCCTCATCCCTGTCCAGCCTCGATGTGGGCCGCGAGTCGGGTGTGCTCAACTACCTGGTCGCGATTCTCGCCCAGGAGTCCCTGCTCGCTGTCAGCCCATCAGGTGAGCTCGAACCGGGGCTCGCCACGTCCTGGAAGCAGCCCGATGCACGGACCTACGTCTACACCCTGCGCAGGGGAGTCACCTTCTCCGACGGGACCCCTCACCGCCGACGACGTCGTCGCGTCCATCGAAGCCATCCGCGATCCGAAGAACGGCTCCGCCCTCTCCTACGCCTATGCGGGCGTCGCCTCCGCCAAGGCCACCGGCGACCTCGAAGTGACGATCAGACTCACGGCGCCGGACGCGATGTTCACCTGGACCACCACAGCCGGCGGACTCCTCGTCAGCAGCCGGGCCTTCCTCACCCGGAACAAGGGCAGGACCGGTACACCCGGACCCTGCTGCTCGGCACCGGCCCGTACCGGATCACGGAGTTCGCAGCCGACGACCACGTGCTGCTGGAGCGCAACGACGCCTGGTGGGGAGAAGCCCGCCGTACAGAAGCTCAAGCTGTCCTTCATACCCGACGCGGGCACCCGGCTCGTGGCGATGCAGTCCAAGGCCGTGGGCGGCGCGCTCAGCCTCGCCTCGGACGAGGCCCGGAGCTGGGAATCGGACGCGCACGTCACGTACACGGGCGACCGGTCGGTCGTGTCCCTGGCCTTCGACACCTCCCGCGCCCCTTCGACGACATACACGTCCGCCGGGCCTTCGCGCACGCAGCCGACCGCGATGGCATGGTCAACGGCATCCTGCACGGGAAGGCCGAAGCAGCCGCCGCGCTGCCGTCCCGCGACATGTGGGGCGATCTGCTGTCGGCGGAAGCGGTCCGGGCCGGGTACGACGCGATCCCCGCTCTCCCCTTCGACCTGGACGCCGCCCGGGACGAACTGGACAAGTCCGCTGCCAAGGGCGGCTTCACGGTGGATCTCCACTACCCCGGCAGCGGACCGCAGCTGGGCAAGGCGGCTCTGGCGCTCGCCGCTTCGCTGAAGAAGATCGGCATCACGCTGAACGTCAAGGAGATCACCCTGGAGCAGTGGGTGTCGGAGCTCGGCTCCGGTAAGCAGCCGCTGCAGTTCCTGTGGTACTTCCCCGTCACCGGTGACCCGGCGGAGCTCGCCGACCCGTACCTCAACGCGGACGCCACCGCCACGAACATCGCCCACTACGACCGCGCCGCGGTGAACACCGCGCTGAACACCGCCAAGAGGTCCACGGACCCGCGGAGCGCGGGAAGCTGCTGATGACGGCGGTCCAGGCGGCGGGATCCGATCTGCCCTACCTCCCGCTCTGGTGGGCTCAGACCGCGACGGCACTGTCAGAGGACTTCGTCCTTCTCGAACCGGGGCCCTACGCCTCCATCGGCCCCTGGGCGACCCGTATCCGCAAGACAGCCTGACCCCCGCCCGAGCACCCTGCCGGTTTCCCCGGCGGGGCCCCGCGCGCCCTGCCCAAGTTTCACGAACGGAGACATATGCCCAGCACAGCCGCGTCACCGCAGCGGCCCGCCGCGCTCGCCCTGCGACGCGCCCATGAGGCGATGCTGCGGCTGACACATCCGGTCGAAGCCCGGATCAGCCCGGACGGTCGCACGGTCGCGGTCACCGCGGCCGGCCCGCAGCGGACCGAACTGGTGCTGGCGGGCGTCCCGCAGGCGCTCCGCGACGGTCCGGCGTCACCGCGTCCGGAGCCGGCAGGTGCCGGCGAAAGCGCCGTGGACCGCCACAGTCCCCGCTGGCTGCCGGACTCCCGCACCCTGCTGCACATCGCGGAACCGGCCGGTGCCGGACACCCGGAGCTGGCCGCCCTCGACACCACGACAGGGGCCGTCCGCACCATCGCGACGGCTCCGGGGGCGGTGGAGGAACTCCTCGTATCCGACGACGGCCACCGGGCGCTGCTCCTGTGCGCGGAGGACGGCGCCGAACGGGACGGTATGAATCTCGGGCTGCCGGTGCGGCTCGGGAAGCTCCCTGCCCCGAACACTTCGCCGCGGGACGCGGCCGGCGCTCGGTGTGGACCGTGGAGCTGACGGACGGTTCGTTGCGAGCGGCGGGACCGGCCGGTCTGACCGTATGGAACGTCGCCTGGCGTGGCGGGAACACCGCCGTCGCGACGGTGTCCGAGGAGCCACTGCCCGCCGGCTACTACGACGCCCGTTTCACCGAACTCGACCTGGTGGCCCGCACCGCACGCACGCTCCACTCCCCTGAAGGGCAGCTGGCCGCACCCGCGCTCTCCAGGACGGCCGGCTGGCAGCGGTGTGCGAAGGCATCTCCATCGTGTCCGGCCGGCCCGTAGTGGTGGACCTCGAAACCGGCGCGGTGCGGACCCTCGTGGAGATCGAGGACGCCACCTGGCTCGGATTCGACGACGGGGCCGCGCCGGGCACGCTGCGGTACGCGGGCTGGGACGGCACCGGCTCACGGATCGGCCGCGCCGGAGCCTGGCTGTGGTCGGACGCGGTGACCCTGAGTGGCGCCGGTTTCCAGCCGGCCCTGTCGCTCGACGCACCGGGCAGGCTCGCCGCGACGGTGCTCGACGCGCCGGGCCGCCCGGCCGAGGCGGTCGTGGCGCGCACGGAGGGCCCGACGCCTGGAACTGGACGGCGGTCACCTCGCTCAACGCAGCCGCTCCGAACCGGCCTGCGGGAACGGTGCACACCACCGAGACGGCCTGGCACTCGGCCGACGGCCGTGCGGTGCAGGGGCTTCTGCTCCGGGCCGGCGACGGCTGGAGTGCCGGAAACAGCGGCGACCGGGGCGACGGGGAACGCCCTGCCGCTCGCGGTGCTGGTGCACGGCGGGCCGGCCTGGCTCTGGTCGTCCTCGTACGCGCCCGCGGACGTGCTGGGCCTCGCTCCGGCACTGGCCGCGGCCGGCTATCTCGTCCTGCTGCCCAACCCGCGCGGCAGCAGCGGCCGTGGCCTGGAGCACGCCCGGGCGGTGGTCGACGACACGGGCGGCGGCGATCTCGAGGACGTCCTGTCCGGTGTCCGCCATCTCGTCGCCCTGGGCCTCGCCGACCCGTCCCGCACCGCCGTGCTCGGTCACAGCTACGGGGTACCTCGCCGCGCTCGCCGCCGCCCGGACCGACGTGTTCGCCGCGGCGGTCGTGGTGTCGGCCCCACCGACTGGCTCAGCTTCACGCACACCAGCAACATCGGCGGTGGATACGACCGCGCCTACGGCATCGGAGTCCCGCAGGATCCCGTCGAGCTGTGCCGGCGGTCCGCAGTGTTCGCACACGGCGGCAGCGGTACGCCGACGCTGATCGTGCACGGCTCGCAGGACCGGGTCACCCCGGTGGGCCAGGCCCACGAGCTCTACCGCTCGCTGCTGCGGGCCGGCCGGGCGCCCGTGGAACTGCTGGTGTACCCGGGCGAGGGCCACGAGTTCACGGATCCCGCCCACCTTCTCGACGCCGCCGCCCGGGCCGAGACCTGGCTCGCCACCCATCTGGAACCGGCCGCTTCGGCCCTGCCGGACGGCGGCTTCTCCCGGGCCCCGGCGAGGCGCGGATGACCGCCGTTCGGGCAGGCTCACGTCTGCGTGCGGCGCTTCCGCTCCGCTTCGTACTGCGGCGGATCGCGGGAACGGTCGTGGTGCTGTTCGTCCTTTCCGTCGCCGTGTTCGCACTTCTCCAGGCCTCCCCGGTGATCCCGCGCAGACCCTGCTCGGTCCGCGCAGCGCGACGCCCGAGGCGCTGTCCGCCGTGCGGGCCCGCTACCACCTCGACAGTCCACTGGCCGCGCAGTACTGGTACTGGCTCAGCGACGCCGTCCGGCTCGACCTGGGCACGTCCATCCGTACCGGTGAGCGTCGCGTCCGCGATCGGCGGACGGCTCGTGCTGACCGGTCAGCTGGTCGGCCTCGGTCTGTTCGTGGCTCTCCTGCTCGGAATCCCGCTGGGCGTTCTGGCCGGGCTGCGCAACCGGCGTCCGGCCGACCGGGCTGTGCAGAGCCTGGGCCTGATCGCCCTGTCCACACCGGCCTTCGCCAGTGGCCTGCTGCTCATCTACGTGTTCTCGCTGATGCTCGGCTGGTTTCCCGCGTACGGCCCCGGCGAAGGCACCGGACCGGACCGGCTGGCGCATCTGGTGCTGCCCGCCCTGGCACTGGGACTGGCGGTCACGGCCGTGCTGCTCAAACTCACCCGTGCCGCGGTCGTACGTGAACTGGAGCGGGAGCACGTCACGTTCGCCCGTGCCCGCGGTGTACGGGAACGGGACATCCTGCTCCAGTACGTCCTGCGCGGCACCCTGGTCCCGGTGCTCACCGGCGTGAGTCTCGTCGTCGCCTTCCTTCTCGCGGGCACCGTCATGGTGGAGCAGGTGTTCGCCCTGCCGGGACTCGGTTCGCTGCTCGTCGACTCGGTGACCTTCCGGGACGTGCCCGTGGTCCAGGCGGAGGCGCTGCTGCTGGCCGCTCTTGTCTGCCTCACCGGCCTCGCCACCGACCTGGCGCACCCCTGCTCGACCCCCGGCTCCAGGACGCGCCGCCCCGCCGGCAGCGCCGCAGGGCTCCGACGTCCGCAAGGAGGAGGGCCGATGAGTACCCGTACACACCGCTTCACCCGTGTCTCCCCTCTGGTCCTGTGCAGCGGTGCGCTGGTGGCGCTGCTGGTGCTGGCCGCCTCGGTGGGCCAGCTGCTCCTGCCCGGCTGGGACACCCAGGACCTTGCGACGGGCGTCGCCATGCCCGGCGGCGGGCATCTGCTCGGTACCGACGAACTGGGGCGCGACGTCGCGCAGATGGTGGTCGCCGGCGCACGCTCCACCCTGGCGGGCGCGGCTCTGGTGGCGGCCGGCTCGATGGTCATCGGCAATGTGCTCGGCCTGGCCGCGGGCTACCACGGCGGCTGGACCGACACCCTGGTCCGGCGCTGGGCCGACCTTCTTCTCGCGCTCCCCGCCCTGCTGGTGACGATCGTCGTCGCCGGGATCGGCGGCGGCGGATACGCCCTCGCCGTCGGTGTGCTGGTGATCCTCACCTCGCCCACCGACATCCGCCTGGTGAGGTCCGCGGTGCTGGAGCAGCGCCACCGCGCGTACGTCGAGGCCGCGGAGACGCTCGGGCTGTCACGGCTCACCGTGATGGCCCGTCACATCTGGCCGAATGTACTGCCGGTGGCTCTGGCGAACGCCCTGCTGAACTTCGCCGGCGCGATCGTCGCGCTCAGCTCGTTGTCCTTCTCGGGCTGGGCGTCCCGCCCGGCGCTCCCGACTGGGGCCGGATGCTCTCCGAGAACCGCACGCTGCTGTACGACAACCCGTCCGCCTCACTGGCACCCGCCGTGCTCATCATCGTGGCGGCAGTGGTGCTCAACCTCCTCGGCGACCGGCTGTTCGAGGCGTTCTCCGACCGTGGGAGGTCCTGATGACAGCGAGTCCGGCAGCCGGAGCCACCGAGCCCGGAGAATCCGCGGCGTCCGATGAGCCCCTGCTCGCGGTGGACGGGCTGCGGGTCGCGGCGACCGCGGGCCGCGAAGGACCGGTCGCCATCCTCGACGGTGTCTCACTGCGAGTCGCCCGCGGCGAGTGCGTCGGCATCGTCGGTGAGTCGGGCAGCGGCAAGTCGCTGGCGATGCGGGCCGTCGCGGGTCTGCTGCCCCGGGCACGGCCGTCACCGGAGGCACGGTGCGGATCGGCGGCCAGGACGTGCTCGGGCTGGCGCCACGGGCCCGGCACGCGCTGCGCGGACGCCGCGTAACCCTGCTGATGCAGGACCCCTTCACCATGCTTCACCCGCAGCTGACCTGCGGGCGTCAGATCGCCGACGGACTGCGCGAACGTCACGGCGCACTGCGCGGGCGGGGAACGCCGGGGCCCGGCATGCCGAGGTGGTACACCGGCTCGCCGAGGTCGGCCTCGGGCCCGAGGTCGCCGACCGGTACCCCACGAACTGTCGGGCGGTATGCGTCAGCGGGTCGCGGCAGCGGCTGCTCTCGCGGGCGACCCGGAACTGCTGATCGCCGACGAACCCACCACCGCTCTCGACGCCGCCAACCAGCAGGCGGTGCTCGGCCTCCTGCGCGGCCTGCAGCGCAGCCGGGGCATGGGGCTCGTGCTCATCAGCCATGATCTGCGCGTCGCGTTCTCGGCCTGCGACCGGGTGTACGTGCTGTACGCGGGCGCAGTGCTGGAACACGGCCGGCCGGCCGAGCTGGAGTCGTCGCCCTGTCACCCCTACACGGCCGGACTGCTGGCCTCCGAACCTTCGGTCCGGACGCGATTCGCCGAACTGCCCGCCCTGCCCGGCTTCGTACCGGCACCCGGAGACCGCCCGGTGGCTGCCCGTTCGCCGGCCGCTGCCCGCACGAGGCGCCGGAGTGCCGCACCGCCCCGGTCGCACTGCGGCCCGTGGCGGTGGCCGGTCCCTCCGCCGTGCCGCAGCCCGCAGCCGGGACGCAGAGGCTGTCCGCGTGCATCCGGCTGGCGGAGATCGGCACGGCGCTGGCGGCGCCCGGCGACCGCCGGCCGGACACGGACGTCGCCCCGGTGCTCGCGGAGGGCGTTGAGGGCGAGGAGGCGGCGCTGGCCGTCACCTCCGTGGCCCGCACGTTCCACTCGCCGGCCGGGGACCGCCCGGCTCTGGTGGACGTGAGCCTGACGGTGCCGCCCGGCTCCGTACTGGCGCTGGTCGGCGAGTCCGGCTCCGGGAAGACCACCCTCGCCCGGATCGCCATCGGCCTGGAGACGTTCGACAGCGGAACGGTACGCACCGGTGGAATCGCGCTGCCGGGCCACCGCCGCCCCGGCACGGCGGACCGGCGCAGGCTGGCCGCGCAGGCACAGATCGTGTTCCAGGATCCGTACTCCTCGCTCAACCCCTGCGTACGGTGAGCGCGACGCTGCGCGAGGCGCTGGCCGTCCCGGCCGGTTGCCGGGCCCGTGACATCTCCTCGGCCGATGTGACCGCGCTGCTCTCCCAGGTGGGACTGCCCGCCTCGTACGCCGGCCGCCGCCCGGCCGCGCTGTCGGGCGGCGAACGGCAGCGGGTCGCGCTGGCACGCGCACTGGCGGCCCGCCCCGGCTGCTGATCTGCGACGAGGCCGTGGCGGCCCTGGACGTCTCGGTCCAGGCGCAGTTGCTGAACCTGCTCGACTCGCTCAGGCGCAGCGAGGGGTTCGCCATCCTGTTCGTCACTCATGACCTGGCGGTGGTGCGGCAGATCGCCGACCGCGTGGCGGTGATGTACGAGGGCCGGATCGTCGAACAGGGCAGTGTGTCCGAGGTCTTCGACACGCCGCGGCACTCGTGGACGAAACGGATGCTCGACGCGCTGCCCGACAGCGAGGCGTTCAGTTCCGTGAGGGGCTGACGGCAGACAGGCGCGCCGGTAGAGTTTGCCGCTGACCTGCGCGTACCCGCGACAGCTGGGAGGAATGGTGGAGCCACCCGCCACCGCTGCTGCTCTGCCCGTGCCCGCGCATGAGCAGACTCCGGCGACCGGCGCGGGGACGGTGCGTTCGTCGCTTGCCGCGAACCTCAACCGGCGCAGGCTGACCCGGGCTGGAGTCTGCGCGAGCTGTCGGCGGCCACGGGTGTCAGCAGGGCCTGCTCTCCCAGATCGAGCGCGCCGAGGCCAACCCGACGGTGGATGTGCTGGTGCGCATCGCTGACGCGCTGGAGGCGAGCGCCACTGATCTGCTGCGGCAGCCGATGCTGCGTCCCGAGATCGTCCGCGCGGGGATCTGGACGAGCCCGAGCACGAGACCTCGGTCAACCTCCTGTTCGCGGGCCGGGAGAGGGCCGTATCGAGATCTACCGCTCACGGCTCCACCCGCACGACCGGAGCCAGGTCAGCTCGCACGGCACCGGCTCCGTCGAATACGTGAGCGTGCTGTCCGGCAGCCTGACTCTGGTGGTGGACGACGTTTCCCACCAGCTGGAGACGGGTGACGCCGCGCGCTTCTCCGGGCTCAGCAGTCACTACTACACGACCCGGGACCGCCCCGCCGTGACGCAGACGGTCGTGAGCTACTCCGGGGACTGACGGGACCTCGCGGTGCCCGCCGAGCCGCTCGGTGCGGGGCCGGCACCCAGCTGTTCGCCGGGCACGGCGCCCCACCCGTCGTCGTGGCGGTGAAGGCGCCCGGTGTCCGCTGACAACAGCCCTCAGGCCGCCAGCAGTTCGCGCAGCTCCGCCACCGCCTCGCGGAGCCGGTCCGCGAACGTGCGCATCTGGCCGGCCACCGGCAGCGGAGTGCTGAGGTAGAGGTTGAACCGCTCCGGCAGGAGTACGTAGGCGATGCCGATGCAGCGGCTGCTGGTCGAGCCGAAGCCGAAGTACTGGATGTTCTCCGACGGTGCGGAGCTGGTGCTCAGGTAGTCGTCCCGCATCGTCTGCCAGCCCGGCGTCCGGTACAGCGCGGGCTGTTCGTTCACCCCGAGCTCGCCGCCACGGCGGCGCTGGATGAGCTCCAGCTCCCACAGGTGCTGCTCGGGCGCCTGGCCGGCCTGGCACTCCTTCGCACGGGCCACATGGGCTCCGGCCGCCGCGCGGAATGCGGCGCGGCGGGTTTCGCCATCCGCCGCGGGGTCGTCCATCGCCGCTGCGAACGCCGTCATCTCGGGGTGACGACACGCATCGCCTCGGTGCGCCCGTGCCGGTACTGCCGGGTGGCGATCGACTCGTAGGTGGCGCCCAGGTGTCCCTTGGCGCGCTGGTGGGCCAGCTGGTAGGCGGCCTGGACGAACGCGTCCGGAGACACCCCAGCGCCTTGGCCGCGTTGCTGCCGAAGCCGGGGAACGACACGGTGCTGGTCGCGGTGTTGTTGCCGTACGCCGCGAACGCGTCGGCTGCGCCGCGCACCTGGGCGCGCAGCGCGTCGTCCAGGTCGAAGACGAGGGTTCCACTGCCGGCCGCCCCTGGGACCTGGCGCCGGACTGCCGGGAGTGCTCCTGGGCCGACGTGCCGAGCAGGGCGTCGGTGAAGCTGAGGACGGTGGTCCCGTCCAGCTCGCAGTGCTCGATGTTGATACCGGCCCGGCCGTCGGCGAAGACCACGAAGGACACGGCCTTGTCGAACCAGCGGTTGCCGCGGTCTCCGTACAGCAGCTCGTCGCAGGCGGCCTGGGTGTCCCTGGGCGCGAAGTCCTCCAGACAGACGCAGAAGAGCGCGCTCTCCACGTCCTCCAGCGCGGCGGCGTTACGGGGTGGCGGGCGGCGAGGGTCTCACGGGCCGCCGCCCACTCGGCGCGCGCCATGGTGGTGAGGTGGCCGACCCGGAGGTCCTCGTCCGTGTGCGCGTCGGCCGTCGTCACCATGCGCAGCGCGAACTCGATTTCGTCGAGGCTGTGCGGGACACCGTCCGGGCCGAGCACGTCCAGCCGGAACATGCTGCCCCGGAAGAACACCACGATGTGCCGGGCCGTGGACGGACCGGGGAACTCTTCGGTGTACGGGGCGCGGACGGTGTCCAGCGGTACGCCGGGGATCCGGGTGGTGGAGAACAGGAATTTGTTCTGCACCATCGACTGGGGCGCCCGCGCTGGAGCACCGGTTCGATGACCTCCTCGTCGAGCCGGCGCTTGTAGTTGAGCGCCCCGGCGATGAGCCCGGCCGCCCGCGGCGTCTGCCCCTGGTCCGGCCCGCCCTGTTCCGCGTCCTTGAAGAGGAAGAAGAAGTTGGCGTTGAGCGCGATCCGGTCCCGGCGGCCCAGGTAGCGGTACGGCCAGAAGGTGTCGAGCCAGCTGTGCACGCCATCGGCCGCCTCGTACTCCTCCAGCGCTGCGTGCAGGGCCCGGCCGGGTCCGCCGGGCGCAGGAAGGCCGCCGCCTCGGCCTCGGTAGCCGCCCGCTCCTCGGCGGTCAGCAGGGTGTGCTCCAGGCGAGGAACCTTGCGCAGCTCGCCTCCAGTGTGGGCAGCGGCACGCGCGGCAGGCTGCTCTCCTGGGCGAAAGTGGCACCGGTCGCGGCTTCCTGACTGACGTTCAACTCTGTTCTCGATTCGATCGGCGGGGCTTCGGATTGATTACTGCGGCGGTCTCTCACGCGTGGCGCGGCCGGGAGAGGTAAAGCTGTGCGTAGAGCCAACCCTCCTCCTCCAGACCGCGCGCATCCACTCCTGCCGCCGACAGGCTGTCCAGCACACGTGCCCTTTCCTGCGGGTCCGCGAACCGGCGCTGTCTGAACACCCGTCGGCCCGGGTGGTCCGGTATCCCAGCCCGGCCAGCGCGTCCTCGACCGGCCCGAAGGGGAACATCCGCAGGACGAAGTGCGCCATCCAGGGCCGGCGTTCGCCCTGGGCCCCGACTACGCGGGTGAGGGTCCGCTCGGTGACGTACCCGATGCAGCCCGTCGATATCACCAGGTCCGTGCCTGCGAGCTGGGCTCGCTGTTGCGGAGTGGGGTCGTGCGCTTCCAGGTCGGCGTGGACCGCGTCGTCGAGCAGCCCGGCCTCGCGCGCATAATCCAGGGCATTGGTGGAGGCGTCAAGACCGGTGAAGCGAAGGCCGTGGGCGGGCCCGCGGGACCGGGCCGGGTCACGGTCGCGGGCCAGTAATTGGGCGCGGGATTCCGGGACTCCGCTGTCGTAGTGCGCGTACAGCTCGTCCATCGTCGTGTCGTACTTCAGCAGGGCTGCGTTGATCCCGTACGAACAGCCGATGTCCAGCACGCGCACCTTCGCCACCTGCTCGGACTCCCGGTACTCCTTGATGAGCTCCTCGAAGTAGGGCTTGGCCTGTTGCGGAATGCAGTAGCCCAGGGGCGCAGCAGGTGGAAGTAGGGGCGCGGATCGGGCTGGGTGTAGATGTGGTCGAGCGAGACTTTTCCGGTCGGGTCGAGACGCAAGGGTCTGCTCCTCCGTGGATCGCGGCGTGAGGCTCGACGGGACGGCCTGTGGCGGTCCCGCATGCGGTCCTGGGGTGGTCCCGGTCGTCAGTCCAGCAGTGTGTCGCCCCGTACGGACCGGCCTTCGGCGGCCAGGTGCTCGGGCAGCACACGGCCGAAGAGCTGCCTGGTGCGTGCCACGCTGCCGATGACTCCGGGGCGCTCGCTGTAGGCGAAGATCGCGCAGTGGCGGGCGGTCCCGCCCTGCACGGGGCTGACTCGGTGCAGGGAGTAGCGGCCCTTGAAGAGCTGCAGGTCACCCGGTTTCAGGGGAGGCGCCTGGTCAGCTCCTCGCCGCGGCCTTCCAGTACGTCCAGGACGTCGTCGAAGCTCTCGTCCTGCGCGGACCTGATGTTCGGGCAGTACTCGAAGACGCCGCCGCCCGCGGCTGCTGGGTGACCATGCTGACGGTGAACTCATTGGTGTCGAAGTGCCAGGGTGCTCCATGCCCGGCTGGACGACGTTGAGCACGAGTCCGGAGAGCGGGTCGGCGAGCTCGTGCAGCCGGGGCAGTGCGAAGCAGTCGGCGATGAAACCCTGGAACATCTCGTTCGAGTAGAGCCGGCTGATGAGGGAGTCCGCGGGCATCCGGTCGCGCGCGACGAAGGCGTTGCCACGCCGGAAGGTCCGCCGGCCGGGGTGTGTCCGCGGGAGCTCGGCGTCCACATCGGTGTTGTAGACGTTGACCGTCTCGACGTCGAAGTAAGCCCGGGGCGCGATGTCGGCGCATTCCTGTCGCAGGAGCTCGTGCAGGGACGGGCGGATGAAGCCGGGCAGTACGGTGCAGCCGAGGGCGGCCAGTTCGCGCCGGGCGCGGGAGACCGCCGCCTGCCTCGGGGCACTTCCGGGTTCCGACAGGCGATATCGGCCGGTGTCGACCAGCTGGTCGAGCGTGATGGCCTGCAGAGTGCTCATTTATCCCGCCCTTCAGTAACTCAAATGATGAGTAACAGAGTTGAAGCTCCCACAGCCCCGGCAGGTTGTCTGTGACAAGACACACTGCACTCAGGCGCATGATTCCGCTCCGTCAGCGGAGCTCGATGACCGGGCGCGCCCCGAAGTCCTCGAACATGTCCTCGCCCTCCGGCCCGTTGAGGAAGTCCGCCGTGGCCGGATTACGGTTGGCGGTGGCGAGCGGCAGCCACTCCAGCCAGCTGCCGTAGCCTCCGCACACCGCCTCTCCCCGTCGCCGCCGTACACGGATCCGGGGCGGAGGTCATCTCCGCACTTTCGTAGACGTCGAAGGCGATGTGCAGGCCGAAGGCGTTCGGCCGGTGCCGCGGGCCGGTGCCGCTGCCGTACGGGGAGGTGTCCGTCGGGCAGTCGTCACCCCAGCGGAACAGCGTCCCCGCACCCGCTCCGCAGGCGTGCTCCCACTCGTCCGGAGCGGGCAGCCGCATTCCCTCCCCGGCGAGCAGAGCAGGGACCAGCGCGGGAAGTTCGGGGAGCTTGCGCGGCTCGACTGCCATCAGCACCGTGGGCAGTGCGACCGTGCGCCGCGGGGTCAGCGTCCGTGCCAGGTGCGTACGCGGATCCGTGTCGAAGCCGAACCCGCCCGCGAGGCTCTCCTCCCGGTAGGAGACGAGGTGCCGGGGCAGGGGCTGCCAGGCGTCCAGGTCGAAGCCGACGGTGACCTCGCCGCCCGGTATCAGCGCGAAGTGTTCCCCGCCCGCTCGACCACGGCACGGTGCAGGGCCGCACCGCCGTGCGGTGTGCTGTCGAGCCGGACGAGCCGGCCGTCCACCTGCCGGGCGGCTTCCTCTCCGTACCGGGCTGCGGCTTTCCCGTCCAGGACACGCCAGTGTTCGAAGGTGAGGTCAGCGAGCGACATGACGTGCAGTCTGGCAGCTGCCGCGTCTGCGCCCCGGTGGAAGCCGGGGCGCAGGCTCAGGATCGGTGCCGGATCAGCGGCCGTAGCGGATCAGGGTGCGGACCATCCGGCATGTGGTGTCGGACGGCGGGTGGATGGCGAGACGGTCGGCGGTCGCGCGTATCTTGTCGTTGTCGGCGCTCGACGGGTGGTACACACCCGTGTCGAGCAGGGCGATCGCCAGGCGCATGGCCTTGAGGCGGCGGTTGTGGGAGACGTACCACTCGCGGGGCCGGCCTGCGGGAAGCGGCTTCTTCCGCAGGGGCCTGTTGAGCGGCTGGGTCGTGACTGTGGCAACGGCCATCGGCAACCTCCTGGCACGGTGGTGGAACCCTCACGAACTACCTCCATTTTACTGCCCACCACTGACAATCGCCCCTGGCCAGAGGCGTTTTACCGGTTCCCTCCAGTAACCTGGGCCCCATGGAGATCTGGATCAATCCCGCCTGTTCCAAGTGCCGCAGCGCAGTGGATCTGCTCGACGCCGAAGGCGCCGAGTACACCGTCCGCCGCTACCTGGAGGACGTGCCGTCGCCCGAGGAGATCCGCGCCGTCCTCGGCCGGCTCGGCCTCGAACCGTGGGACATCGCCCGCACCCAGGAGGCGGAGGCGAAGGAGCTCGGGATCAGGAGTGGCCGAAGGAGGCCGGTTCGCGCGAGCGGTGGATCGCCGCGCTGGCCGAGAACCCGAAGCTGATCCAGCGTCCGATCATCACCGCCCAGGACGGGACGGCCGTGGTGGCCCGGACCGACGAGGCGGTCCGGGATGCGCTGGGCCGGTGAGGAAGGCCTCGGCCCTGCGGCCGAGTTCGGCGGCGGCCGGGCGTGCAGCGGCATTGAGTGGTGCGTGGCTCCGGGACCGTCGCCGTTTGCGCGTGCGGAAGCAGTCGGTGCGCTGCCGCTTCGACGCGCAGGACGTCGTGGGCCCGGCTGCGCTCGGCGAGCAGGGTGGGCACCCGGGATGTGGTGGTCGTGGCAGGCCAGTGGGTGGTCAGGATTTCGTCGTACGCCGCGAGGAACGCCCGCGGAACGAAGCCCGGTGCATCCATGGGTGCCTCCCTGGTCGTCGACCTTCCCCATATTATCTCGCTGAGCGAGACAATATGGGGAAGGCAAAGGAGGCGGTGCTGTGGAAGACCGGGGTGCGGAGATGGATACCGTCCATCTGCTGCGCAAGGTGACAGTGGAATTCGGGCTGCGCCAGGCTGAGTTCGCAACGCGGCACGGGATGCACCCACGGATGTGCGTGCGTTGATCTGTCTGCTCGACGCCGGGCTGGCCGGGACGGACGCGACTGCCGGGTGGCTCGGTGCGCAGCTCGGGCTCAACTCCGCGGGGACCACCGCGCTCATCGACCGGCTGGAGCGGCTCGGCCATCTCACCCGCACCCGTGACGAGCGCGACCGGCGCCGGGTGCTGCTCGCGGTGGACCCACGGGCCGTGGAGCTGGGCAAGGCGTTCTTCGGGCCTCCCCTCGACGAGATGGTGAAGCTGTTGCGCACGTTCGGCCGGGACGAAGCGGCGGCCGTGCAGCGCTTCCTCCTGGGAGCGCACACGGCGCTTGTGGCGGACCGTAGTTCCTGATCCGCCACCGCCACCGCCACCGCCCGGCACGGGCCGGCCCGGCTTCAGGACTGCCGGCCCACCGCCTCCAGCGCCGCCTCGGCCTGCGCCAGTACCTCGGTGAGCCGCAGCCCGAACCGTACGTCGCAGGGTGCGGCACCCGGTACGGGCCGCTTCGGTCAGCGCGTCCACCGCCGCCCCGAATGCGCTCGGAGCATCGCCGCCGCCCTCGGGCAGGCCAGCCGTCCCCGCTCACCCCTGAACTCGACCTCCGTGCCCGCCGCACCCACCGGTGCGCCGAGGCCGAGCGTCACCGTGCTGGACGCGCCGGAGGTGTGGCGCAGGACCAGATGCGTGGTGTGAGCGGGCCCCGGGCGGCCGTCACCTCCGTGACGTCCCCGAGCACCGGGATCAGGACCGAGAGCGCGTGCGGGCCAACGTCCCACAGGCCGCCCTTCTCACGGCGCCAGGGCGAGGCCGCGAACTCGCTGTCCGAGCCGGGGCGTACAGCGCGCCAGCCACAGGGCGCGGGCCGTGAACCAGCCACCGGCCGCCGCCTGCTCCTCGATCCAGCCGGCCGTGCCGGTGGCGAACCGCAGTGTGCAGAAGACCACGGAGGCCACCTGGGCCCGCTCCGCGGCATCCGCCACCTCGCGCGCCCCCGCCACCGTGGTCGCGACGGGCTTGTCCAGCAGCAGGTGACAGCCGGCGGCGGCGGCACGGGCGGCCAGCGGTGCCTGGACGTCCGGCGGCACGGCGAACGCCACCGCGTCGCTCGCGGCCAGCAGCGCGTCGATGCCCGAGTCGCCCGTGCGGGCCTCGGTGCCATGAGCGTTGGCGAGCGCTTCCGCCGCTTCGGGGCGCCGGCCCCACACCGCTCAGTACCGCACCGGGTGGGCGGCGAGGGCGGGCGCATGCGTCATACGGGCCCAGGGGCCGGCGCCGATCAGGCCGATCCGCAGCGGCTCACCGGAGGCCGGTTGTGCGGGGAAGGACTCTGCAGATGTGGTCATGCCCGCCAGTGTGCCCGGTGCCGTGTCGTACGCAGTCGGCCGTCCCTCCTGCCGCGCGCACCGTACGGGTACGGACTCCGGTGCCTGCCGCTCACGGCAACGGGTTATCAGAGGAAACCTCGGTAACACGAGGTTCACGTTCGGGCAACGGACGGGAAATCGCGCTTTGCCAGGCTGCGCAGCGCAGGCACAGCACCCGCAGACCGCAGCACCCGCGCAGAGGATGGCTTCCGTGACGTTCAAGGCTGAGTACATCTGGATCGACGGCACCGAGCCGACCGCCAAGCTCCGTTCCAAAACGAAGATCATGGACGACGGTGCGGAACTGCCCATCTGGGGCTTCGACGGTTCGAGCACCAACCAGGCCGTCGGCCACGCATCGGACCGGGTGCTGAAGCCGGTCTTCTCGTGTCCGGACCCGATCCGCGGCGGCGACGACGTCCTCGTCCTGTGCGAGGTCTTCGACATCGACATGACGCCGCACGAGTCCAACACCCGTGCCTCGCTGCGCCCGGTCGCCGAGCAGTTCCAGGGCCAGGCGCCGGTCTTCGGCATCGAGCAGGAGTACACCTTCTTCGACGGCCACCGTCCGCTGGGCTTCCCGAGGGCGGCTTCCCCGCGGCTCAGGGCGGCTACTACTGCGGTGTCGGCTCGGACGAGATCTTCGGCCGCGACATCGTGGAGAAGCACCTCGACAACTGCCTGAAGGCGGGCCTGGGCATCTCCGGGATCAACGCCGAGGTCATGCCCGGCCAGTGGGAGTTCCAGGTGGGCCCGCTGTCCCCGCTGGAGGTCTCCGACCAGCTGTGGATCGCCCGCTGGCTGCTGTACCGCACCGCGGAGGACTTCAACGTCTCCGCGACGCTGGACCCGAAGCCGGTCAAGGGCGACTGGAACGGCGCGGGCGCGCACACCAACTTCTCGACGCGGTCGATGCGCGAGGGCTACGACGCCATAATCACCGCGTGCGAGTCGCTGGGCGAGGGCTCCAAGCCGATGGACCACGTCAAGCACTACGGCGCCGGCATCGACGACCGTCTGACCGGTCTGCACGAGACCGCCCCGTGGAACGAGTACAGCTACGGCGTCTCCGACCGCGGCGCCTCGGTCCGTATCCCGTGGCAGGTCGAGCAGGACCGGAAGGGCTACATCGAGGACCGCCGCCCGAACGCCAACGTCGACCCGTACGTCGTCACGCGTCTGATCGTCGACACCTGCTGCGCCGCGCTGGAGAAGGCCGGACAGGTCTGATCCGCGCCGCACACGGCTGGCAGCGGGGAGCCACCGGTCCGGTGGGCTCCCCGCTGTCAGTCGTGTGCCAGAGTGAATCCATGCTCGAGATCAAGGTGGAGACCGAGAACCGACAGACGCACACGCGCCTTTCCGGCGAGGAGCTGAGCGCCCTGGTGCACCGGATCGGCGGGGATGACGACCGCTATCTGGTGGTGCAGCGCGTCCCGGACCGGCCGGATTCTTCGTGCAGACCTGGCACGAAGAGGGCGGCGACTACCAGCTGGAATATCGCGCGGGTGGGGCCGCGAGGCACTTCCGGGTGAGCCTCGGATCCCCGGACCGGGTGGCCGATGTGATAGCCCGGTGGGCGCTGCAGGAGCCGGAGTGGGATGTGGGTGTCGACTGGGAGAGCGCCGGCATCCCCGCCGATGAGCCCGTTCCGGAGATCGTCCCGGAGGTCCGGGAGCCCTGGAGAAGCAGGTCCGGGTATGGCTGCGCGGCGGTTACGGCACGGTGCGGACGCTGGCCGAGGCGGCGGAGGAGTACCTCGTCGAGGACGGGGTGCGGCCGGTCACCCGGCGCAGGCGCGCATGCTCGTGGAGCGGCTGTGGCTGGAGCGGGTCGAGGAACAGACGCGGTGGAGCGATGTGACGGGCGCCGACCTTCTCGAGCAGGCCTTCGCCGCGCTGGACGGCCGGGGATCACCGCGCGGGAGCACTTCGCCTGCTGCCGGTCGTGCGGGCTGAGCGAGATTCACGCCGCGGGCGACGAGGCAGCCCGCGGTTTCGTCTTCTTCCACATGCAGTGCACGCAGAGCGCGGCCGAAGGCCATGGCCTCTCGCTGTACTACGGCGGGTTCGACGACTCGCAGGAGACGACCGTGGCCGTGGGCCGGGAGGTCGTGGCGGCGCTGGGCGATGCGGGACTGGCGGCGGAGTGGAGCGGTTCGCCGGACAAGTCGATCGAGGTGCCCGGCATCGACTGGCGCAAGCGGCTGGTCGGTTGAGCGGACGCCGGGGCCCGGACCCAGTGAGGAAGGTAACGCAAAGGCTCCGTATCGACGGGTGAGAGGTCTGCTGCGCTGCGCCATTGTCTGCTTCAATGGGGACATGGCCAGCCTCCAGCACACCTCCTCGGGTCGCAACGACCTCGAGCCGTTCTGGCCCTCTCGTCAGCATCATGACTTCGACCGGTGTGTTGCCGCGCGTGTAACGCGCAGGCCCTCTAACGCCGCTCACCCGGCCTTCGGTCCGCGCACGACGTAAGTCCGTCCCTCGACGACTCCTCGCGCGAAAGAGCTGACCCATGGCGAACACTCGTACCTTCTCCGCTGCCGCCGCGGCGGCCACCACCGCCCCAACCGTCACCGGCTGCGCGCCGTCGACCCCGACGAGGTCGTGCAGCTCGCCGATGTGGCCGGGTTCCTGCCACCGGACGCCACCTGGCTTCCCGCACCCCAGCACACACTTCCCGCGCTGCCGGGCCGGCCACCGATGATCGGCTACCTGGTGCTCGTACCCGCCGACCATCAGCCGTCCCTCGCGGGGCCGTCGCCGCGTCACGGCGCCAGGAGTTCAGGCCGGAGCCGGCCGCCGGGGCCGGTGGAGGGCCCGCGGACGGCCCGGTGCGGATCGACTCCACCCGGCGCATCGCCTCCGTGGACGGCGCCACGCTCGACCTCACCTACCTGGAGTTCGAGCTGCTCGCCCATCTGGTGGCGCATCCGCACCGGGTGCACTCCCGCGATCAGCTGGTGACGACGGTCTGGGGTTACGGACACGTGGGCGACGGGCGCACGGTCGATGTCCACGTCGCCCGGCTCCGCCGGAAGCTGGGCGTCGAGCACCGCCGCTCGATCCAGACGGTGCGACGCGTGGGCTACAAGTACACGCCGTGACAGCCTGAGACCGTCTGGCACGGAGCGGCCCCGACCGCGGTACGTACCGCGGTCGGGGCCGCTTCGTGGTGGTGCGTCCTGCCGCACCGGAGGTGGTGCTGGGTACACCCCGTCCGGGTGTCGAAACGGCTGCCGGTCACAGTGCCTGCCGAGTGAGACTGTGGCGCGACCGGTACCCGACGCGGAGGACCGGCGAGCGGAGAAGGGCCACCATGAATGCCACAGTGAGTCGATTGCGGGCGCGACACTGGCCGCCGGGCGGGGCTCGCCCTGGCCGTCATCAGCATGGCCGGGTCGATCACCCTCTTCGTGCTGTCGGTGCTCTCCATCGCCTTCGTCCTGCTGGGTGTGGGTCTGGTCACCACCCCATGGGTGCTCGGGGCCGTACGCATGCACGCCAACCGCCGCCGGCTGCTCGCGACGACCTGGTCCGACGTCCGTATCCCGGTCCCCTACCGGCCGCTCCCGCCCGACGTGCGCACCGGCTTCACCGGGCAGGTGGAGCGCACGATGCTGATGCTCAAGGACCCGGCGACCTGGCGGGACATGCAGTGGCTGCTGATCGACATGACGGCCGGCTTCGTGGTGGCTGTCCTCGCCTTCGCGCTGATGGCCTACCCGGTGGAGGGCCTCGTCCTGGCGGCCGGCCTGTGGCGGGTGTTCCAGGACAGCACCTACTGGTACGGGTTCGTGCCGGTCAGCAGTCAGCTGACCGGGCTGGCCGCGCTGGCACTGGGCATCATGATCTTCCACATCGGCCTGTGGGCCAGTCAGCCGCTGCTGCGTCTGCACTTCCTGATCGCCCAGTGGGTGCTGGCACCCACCCATGAGCAGGCACTGGCCCTGCGCATCGACCGGCTCACCGAGACCCGGCACGAGGCAGTGGACACCGCCGCCTCCGAACTGCGGCGCATCGAGCGGGATCTGCACGACGGCGCCCAGGCCCGGCTGGTCGCGATGGGCATGAATCTGGGCACCATCGAGGCGCTCATCGAGAAGGACCCGGCACAGGCGAAGAAGCTGCTGGCCACGGCGCGCGCGTCCTCCGCCGAGGCACTGACCGAACTGCGCGATCTGGTACGGGTATCCACCCGCCGGTCCTGGCGGAACGCGGGCTCGGGGACGCGGTCAAGGCCCTCGCGCTGCGCCTGCCCATCCAGTCCGAGGTGACGGTGGAACTCGGCGGCCGTGCCGACGCACCGGTCGAATCCGCCGCGTACTTCGCGACCAGCGAGGCCCTGACGAACACGGCGAAGCACTCGGGCGCCGACCGCCTCTGGGTGGACATCTACCACTCGGACGCGATGTTGCGGATCTCGGTCACGGACAACGGCAGGGCGGGGCCTCGATCGGACCGGGCTCGGGGCTGAGCGGGATCGAACGCCGACTCGGTACATTCGACGGCGTACTCGCCGTCAGCAGTCCCGCGGGCGGCCCCACCATGGTGACCATGGAGATCCCTTGCGAGTTGTCCTAGCCGAAGATCTCTTCCTGTTGCGCGACGGCCTGGTGCGCATGCTCGAGGCGTACGACTTCGAGATCGCGGCGGCCGTGGAGACCGGGCCCGAACTGACCAGGGCCCTGGCCGAGCTGGAACCGGACGTCGCTGTCGTCGACGTCCGGCTTCCGCCGTCCCACACGGACGAGGGTCTGCAGTGCGCACTCGCCGCCCGGCGGGACCGGCCTGGACTTCCGGTGCTCGTACTGTCGCAGCATGTCGAGCAGTTGTACGCCCGCGAGCTGCTGGCCGACGGCACCGGCGGCATCGGCTACCTGCTGAAGGACCGGGTCTTCGACGCCGAGCAGTTCATCGACGCGGTCCGGCGGGTCGCCGGCGGCGGTACGGCGATGGATCCGCAGGTGATCTCGCAGCTGCTCTCGCGACGGGCACAGGACAAGCCGATCGGTGCTCTCACCCCACGGGAGCGGGAGGTCATGGAGCAGATGGCCCTGGGCCGTTCGAACGCGGCGATCGCCTCGCACATGGTGATCACGGAGCGGGCGGTGGCCAAGCACACCTCGAACATCTTCGGGAAGCTCGGCCTGCCGCCGTCCGACGACGACAACCGCCGTGTGCTGGCGGTGCTCGCCTATCTCGACCGGGGCTGAGCCCCGGACCGCGCCGGTCAGCCCGCGAACCACCCCTCGGCATCGAGCCGGAAGGCGTTCGCCGGCGCCATGGTGCGCAGATCGTCCTCCAGCGCCCGGACGCGCTCCGCGCCCAGGGTCCGCACCCACTCGGTGCGCAGCCGGTCGAAGCCGTCGGCGGATCTGACCAGCACGTCGATGCCGCGCGCGGTGAGCCTGACCTGCTTGCGCCGGCCGTCATCGGGGTCGTCGACGCGCTCCACGTATCCGAGTCCCTCCAGCTTCTCCACGGTCTTGCCCGCCGCCTGCTTGGAGATGCCCAGCCGCCTGCCGATCTCGCTGGCCCCGCGCCGTCCCGTCCGACCGCCTGGAGCGCGAAGCCGTAGGCGGGGCGCATATCGGGTGTCCGTGCGCCGTCAGCTCATGGTGCAGCCCGTCGATGATCGACCGGAATCCCGCGAAAGCAGCAGCGGCAACTCGAATCCGTGCTCTTCCCGTGGCTCAGCCATTGCGTACTTCGACAACCTGGTTTACTTTTTCGTCAATCACGTTGTCCAGTTTACCGGCACACAGGCTCACCACGAGAGGCCCGCCATGACCACCGCCACACCCGTCTTTCCCGACCACACCCCCGACTCCGCTCCGCCGGCCGCCCGCGGCGCCATGGAGGCCGTCGCGAAGAAACAGGGCGGCCACATCCCCGCCGCCGTCGCACGGCTCGCCGGCTCACCCGAGCTGCTGAACGGCTTCCTCGGGGTCAGCGCCGCCTTCGAGTCGAGCACCCTGGACCCGCTCTCCCGCGAGGTGCTGGTCATGACCGTCGCCACCCGCAACAGCTGCCACATCTGCGTGGCGATGCACACGGCGAGACTGACGTCGCTCGGCGCCGATCCGGCCCTCGTCAAGGCCCTGCGCTCGGCCGATCCGCTCCCGCTGCCGGATGAACGGCTCGAAGGAGTAAGGCTGTTCACCCTGGCAGTCATCGCATCGGCCGGCGCGGTCGACGACAAGACGCTGCAGGACTTCCTGTCGCACGGATACACTCCGCGCAACGCCCTGGAGGTGGTCCTGGGTATCGGTGCGTACACGATGTCGACGCTGGCCAACCGGATGACCGGAGCGCCGGTGGATCCCCGGCTGGCGGACTTCGCCTGAGGCGGCGGGGCCGGCCCCGGCCCGGGCGTATGCGACGATGCCACAGCCCCGCGGGCGTGCACTCCCGGGCGCACCCGGGCGCACCGGGTGACCATCGCACGATTCGCTCGTTCAGCTGAATGTGCCCTCCATGCGAGCAGTACCGTCCCCGCCGGCCGGCCGCCCACCCGCGCGGCTGAACCTGCCGATGCCGCGGACGCGGCCTGTGCGGGCGGGACCGTGGCCTCACTCGTCGAGCACTACGGACGGCTGGTCCGGATCGGCTATCTCGTGCTCCCGTCCTCCTTCGGCCGCAACCGGCGGGTGCTGACCGCCCACTGGTTCGCTCAGCGCTCCTGCCCGCTCACGTCCTGCGGACCCCGTGGCACGGATGCTGCCGCAGCCGCACCACTTCGGGGTGCGGTGGACGGGGCTACGCGGATGCCCGGCAACGGGTGGTGCGTTCGGCTCTGGAGGCGGGGCTTCCGTTACGCCGGTTCGCCTGGCCGCGGCGGGCACAGCTGCCGCCGCTGCTGCCGCAGGTGTGGGGGCTGCGGCTGTTCCCGCAGTCCTGCGGGGCCGACGAACTCGCTCTGGAACAGGCCCTGTCCAGGTCTCGGGCCCCTGCCGTGCCGCCCATGTGCTGCGGGGCCTGGACGGTCTGGCCGACGACGAGGTCCGCCGGGTGCTCGGCGCGGCCGGGGTCGTGGACCCGGGGCCGCGCTGCTGGAGGCCGATACGGTGACGGCCCCGCGCGCTGTTGTCGTCGCCGGAGTTCGATCCCTGCTGCCTGCAGGCCAGGCCGACCGATCTGCCGCACCGCCGCCGGATCGCGATGGCGGCCCTGGCCGCGGCCGGCGCGCTGCTGGTCTGCGGGACACTGCTGGTGCTGCCGGGGACGGCCTGGCGCCGGGCAGCACCTCCGGGCCGTCGTACGCCCGTAATCCCGCGGCCGAACAGGCCCTGGACCCGGCCGCCCTGCGCCGGGTGCCCGCTTCGTTCTGGCGGAGCTCGGACCGTACCGATTTCACCGCATGGCCCACCCGTGGGGATCGCACCGAGGACACCCGGCTGCTGCGGCGCGCTCTCGCCGCCTGGGCGCGGCCCGGCAGATCCGTGGTGGCTTCGGCGACGCCGGGGACGCCCGCCGGGCCTCCGATGGGTCCGCCGCAGCTGCTGTACGCCGGTGAGGTGGGCGAGGCCGCGGTGGTGCTGTTCCACGACGGGCTGCGGGTCGTGCGTTACGCCGAGCCCGCAACGCCGACCCGGCCAGGGGCGGCCCTCGACTTCGCCCGGGTGGACGGCGCGGCGTCGGCGTCCGCGAATGCCCTGGTGGTCAGACGTACGGACAGCGGGTGCGCTATCTGACCGCACCCTGGGTGCGGGCGGTGTCCGTACGGGATCTGCTCGCGCCGCTGCGGGAGCCGCACGCGCTGCACCGTGGCAGCGACGGAGTGACCGCTGCGATGGCCGGTCCGGGGTCCTCGGCGCGGGGCTGTCGCTCCTGGCCGGCCCTGGAGCTGCGGGACGGGACGGCGGCTCGGCTGATGACCGACCTCGGTGAGCTGGTCCCGGCCCGCCTCACGTCCGGGCGCCCAACGCCCGCGCGAGGTGTCGGGCCGGGCGGAGCGGGAGAGCTGGGCGCGGACGGCGTGTCTGCTGCGGGCGGTGCGTTCGCACGGGGTGCGCTCGGTGAACTCCTGGCAGTACGCGAAACAGCAGCTGCCCGAGGGCGGCGGGAAGGCGCTGTGGCTCTGCACCAGGGCGGAGACCTGGCGGGGCGTGGGCAGCAGGGTGCTGGCCCAGTTCCAGGCACCGCCGGGATCCTCCGACGGCCCCGGAACGGTTGCGGCGCGCGCCGAGGACTCCCCGACTGCGGGGTGCGCAGGCCCAGGGTGCTGGCGGGTGTGCTGTGGAAGTCACAGGGCGGGCAGTGGTACGTACTGGCCGCCGGCTCGCGGCAGTTCGTGTCCCTGTCCGCCACCGGCGGGTGACGGGCACGGCCCAGGGAACCTGCTGGCGGTACGGGCCGCGGCGGGCGACCGGGCCCGCCTCGGCGGCAGACTCGCGGACGGCAGCCGGGCGCGGGCCCTGCGCTGACCGGCGGGCACCAACCCCGGTTAGGCTGTTGGGATGACGAGCGGGGTGCGGCGCAGGATGGGCGTCGAAGAGCGCAGGCAGCAGCTGATCGGCGTCGCGCTGGAGTTGTTCAGCAGCCGCTCCCCGACGACGTGTCCATAGACGAGATCGCTGCCGCTGCCGGGATCTCCCGGCCGCTGGTCTACCACTACTTCCCGGGCAAACAGAGCCTGTACGAGGCGGCGTTGCGAAGGGCCGCCGATGAGCTGACCGACCGCTTCCAGGAGCCGCTCGAAGGCCCGCTGGGTGCCCGGCTGCTGCGGGTGATGGGCCGGTTCTTCGACTTCGTCGAGGAGCACGGACCCGGTTTCGCCGCCCTGATGCAGGGCGGCCCGCCGTCGGCTCCTCGACGGCGAACGCCATGGTCGACGGGGTGCGGCAGGCGGCGTACGAGCAGATCGTCACTCACCTCGGGGTCGATGACCCGCCGGCCCGACTGGAGTTGGTCGTACGGTCGTGGGTGTCCCTGGCCGAATCGACGGCGCTGATCTGGCTGGACGGCCGGCGCGTCGCGCGCGGCGAGCTCGAGATGCAGCTGGTGCACGACTTCGCGGCGCTCGCAGCGGTGAGCGCCGCCTACAACCAGGAGATGGCGGGCATCGTGCTGCGGGTTCTGGCCAGGAGCCGGCGGACGGCCCGTTCGGAGAACTGCTGACGCGGCTCTCCGCCCTGGCGCCCGCCGTACCTGCGCAGCGGGACGCTCAGCGCTTGCGGTAGGAGGGATCGAGATCCCTGGTCTCGGCCGAGGTGTGCACGGTGAGGTCAGCGGTGACCGCGACATGTCCGGCCAGCAGGGCGAGTACGGACTCGGTGAGCCGTGCCTTGACCTCGTCGGTGCGGCCCGGCGCCAGGCCGATGCCGATGTGCACGATCGCGTCGCCGGCCGGGGCGTCCCCACGAAGGACCGCTCGACCCGGCGGAACCGCGTCTTGCAGTTGGCGGTCTTGGTGGACACGGTCTCGGCGACCAGCGGATGCAGGGCGAGCGCGAAGCCACCGCGGTCGAAGCTGTCGTCGAGCTCGGCGGAGTAGTCGACGGTGATCTGCGGCATCTGGGTCTCCTGCGTACGGTCAGGCCGGTTGTCGGCCTCAGCCTTCCCGGCCGGCGGGCCGGCGCAAGGCCCTGTAGCAGCCCCGGCGGTCCGGCCGGCGCTCAGGTGTGCGACTGGGTCTCCAGCGCGGCGGCGAGCCCGCCTCCGCACTCTCCGTCTGCCCGCGTTCGAAGGCACGCCAGTAGGCCGTCTCCCCGGCCGCGGCCCTTGCCTGGCGTTCGCACTCCGCGCGCACCGGGCCGAGCTCCGGTGTGCCCGCTGCGGGTGGCCGACCATGCGCCAGTACGCATGTCCCGTGCCGTACACCGGGCGGCCCTGACCCCTCGCCCAGGGCGGCGAGTGCCGCGGCGAGGATGTCCAGACCGAGGGCGATACCGAAGGCGTCGCGGAGCAGTTGCTTGCTCACCAGCATCGATCTGGCGTGTGCGGCTGCGGCCCGGTGGCGGCCCTGCAGATGGGCGATCAGGGCGAGTTGGTAGTCGGTGTACGAGCGGGTCCAGTACTCGCCCTGGCCCTCGCAGGCGGCTCGCAGCACCGCGGCGCCCTCGGCGGCCTCGGTGAGTCTGCCCACGGCGATCAGGGCGAAGACGGTGATGAGGTGGCAGCGCAGCCGGTAGGCCTGCCCCACCGGCGCCGTCTCGGTCTGCCGGAGCACCCGGTCTGCCGTGCGCAGGGCGGCCTCGGGGCGGCTGGTCATCAGCAGGGTGAGACCGCAGAGATAGGCGGCGCTGAGCACGGCTTCGTCGTCCGCCTCGCGGACCGCGACGTTTGTGCACTGCGCACCGAGCCGCTCGGCGGTCGCCAAGTCGCCCTGGAGCAGGGCTGCGATGCCCAGTACCCACTGCAGCCGTGTGCGGTCGGGGCCCAGCGGCGGGCGGCGTCGAGGGCCCGCTGGGCGTAGGCGCGAGCCTGGACAGGTGCCCGCAGCAGCCCCAGAAGAATCCGACCCGGCCGGCCATCTCCTGGCCCGCCCTGACGTCGTGGACCAGCAGGTGATCGAGCGCCGCGCACAGGTCGAGGTGGGTGGTGGAGATCCGGTGGCTCCAGGAGACCTGGTCGGGGCCGGTCCATCCGGCGTGGGCCCGGCGGGCCAGATCCAGGAAGCAGGCGGCGTGCCGGTCGGCGGCGGCCTGCTCCTCCCCGAGCTCGGCGAGCCACATCCGCCCGTACTCACGGATGGTGTCGAGCATGTGGTGGCGCTCTCCGTCCCGTTTCACCACGGACTTGGCGACCAGGCCGCGCAGCCTCGGTGACACCGTCCGGGGTGAGCGGCCCGTCGGCGCAGACCTCCTGGGCGACGGCCTCGTCGAAGTCGGCGCGCAAGGGGTCAGCCGGGCCCAGAGCAGACGTTCCAGCGGGGTGCAGAGCTCGTGGCTCCAGCCGATGGTGGTGCGCAGGGCGCGGTGGCGGCGCGGCCACAGTGAGTCGTCGGTGAGGACGTCGAACCGTGAGCCGAGGCGGACTGCGGTCTGTTCGACGGTGTGCTGTCCGATGCCGGCGGCCGCGAGTTCGATGGCGAGTGGAATGCCTTCGAGACGGCGGCAGATCTCGATGACGGCCGAGGCCTGTGCCTCGGTGTCGAGCGTGGCCCGCGGGTCGGCGGCCCGTGCCCGGTCCCTGAACAGGACGAGCGCGTCGCCGGGGCCCTCGACGGGCAGTGGCTGTACCTGGACGGTCTGTTCGCAGTGGATGGCGAAGGGCTGTCTGCTGGTGGCGAGCACGGTCAGTCCGGGCGAGGTGGTGAGGATCTCGCCGAGCAGGTGCCCGCACGGGGCTCGCAGATGCTCGCAGGAGTCGAGCACGAGCAGCAGCTGCTTGTCCGCGAGCCATTCGCACAGGGCCTCGACGGGCATCCGCTGGGCGTGGTCGGCGAGGCCGACCGCGTCGGAGACGGTGGGCATCAGCAGCGAATCGTCCGACAGCGGGGACAGGTCCGCCCACCAGGCGCCGTCGCTGTGGCGGGGCGCGGCCATCCGGGCGGCCCGGATGGCGAGCCGGGTCTTGCCTACCCGCCGGGGCCGATGAGGGTGGTCAGCCGATGGGTGCCGAGGGCGTGTTCGAGCCGGGCCAGCTCGGCCTGGCGTCCGACGAAGCTGGTCGTTTCATCGGGAAGGTTTCCCGCCATGTTCATCATCACCGTCCGGGCACGCTCGGGCATGGGCCGCCGGTGAGGCAGCGGACGCCCGGCCGACCCCTGCTGCCGGGACCGGCCGGTCCCGGCTCCGGTCCCGGCAGTGGGATCGGAGCTGTGACCGGCCGGTGTGAACAGGAGGGAAGGTGCACGGTGTCCAGCTGTAGCGGCTTCTTCGCCGACGTCTGGGGTCACCGTAGCCCTGTAAGGGTCAGTGCAGGGCGAACACAGCGACGGTGCGTCCTGGGACGGTGAAGCTGCCCGATTCCCCTTCGTACGAGGCCTTCTTGATGGTAAGATCCGCTCCCGCTGCCTGGACCGGATGCAGGGTGTATTGCTTCCGGCCAGCACCGGGATCCGCTGGCTCTCGGTGCCGGGGCGGCGTTGATCACGACGACCAGCTCGCCGAGCCGCATCGTGATCACCCGGGTGTCTCGTCCTTCCCGGAGAGCGGGAAGGACAGGGCTGCCTGCACCTGCGAGGTGCTGGTGAGACCGAACTCCTCCTCGGTGGACCGGATGGTGAGCAGGTCCTGGTACGCGGCGGATGCGCCCTTGATCTGTGCGCACCCCTGAGTGAGCGCGGCGGAGGTCAGCAGCGGCTTTCCGTAGGACCACTTGTCCTTGTCGGCGGCCGGCGGCAGCTCGCGGCCGAAGCCGTTGCCGTCGCGGCAGTCCCAGTGCAGGGCGTTGAACCAGTCGCCGCTGTCGTAGGAGTTGCGGTCCAGGGACTTGGAGCGCAGCAGATCGGTGCCCGCCTGGGAGAGCGAGGGCCCCTGCGAGAGGGTGGCGGTCGCCATCGCCAGGACCTGCATACGGGCACGGTCGGCCGCCGGGGTGCCGGCTGGGAGCTTGAAGGCGAGTGCGTCGTACAGGGTTTCGTTGTCGTGGGCGTCGGCGTAGGCCAGGGCGTCACCGGGCGCCGCCGCGTATCCGGCGGGGCCCCGTTGTAGTCGACGCCCGAGCCCTTGACCGTACGGCCCTGGGAGTCGGTGAAGGTGTAGTCGGCGAGGCTGCCGGTGAGGCCGACCTTGATCAGGTCCTGGTAGTGGAGCAGGCGGGCCTTCTGTTCGGCCTCGGTGCCGTTGGCGGCCGATGTGTTGGGGTCGGTGTAGAGGCCGGAGGCGAAGCCCTGGACGCGGGGGTCCTCGTCGAAGGGCCGCCGCCGCGCACGGCGTCGCGGGCCCGGTCGGAGAAGGTGGCTATGCCGGTACCTGCCATGTTCTTCTGGGTCGCCTGGACGAAGCGGGCGTCGTCGGCGATCTCGCCGAAGTTCCAGCCCTCTCCGTACAGGATGATGCTCTTGCCGTCGACGCCGTCCTTGCCGAGCGTCAGCTCGTCCAGGGCCTCGCGGACCGCGAGGATGTTGGCCTTCGGGTGGTGTCCCATGAGGTCGAAGCGGAAGCCGTCGACCTTGTACTGCCTGGCCCACGTGACGACCGAGTCGACGACGAGCTTGCCCATCATGGTGTTCTCGGGCGCGGTGTTGGCGCAGCAGGTCGAGGTGGCGACGGCGCCGTCCTCCATGAGCCGCTGGTAGTAACCGGGCACGATCTTGTCGAGTACGGACTTGTCGTCCTGGCCGGAGGCGACGGTGTGGTTGTAGACGACGTCCATGACGGTGCGCAGTCCGGCGCCGTTGAGTCCCTGCACCATCTGCCGGAACTCGACGGTGCGCCCGGTGCCTTCGGGGTCGGAGGCGTAGGAGCCCTCGGGGACCGTGTAGTGCAGTGGGTCGTAGCCCCAGTTGAACGCGTCCTTCGCGGCGGCCTTCGAGACGCAGGCCTGCTGTTCCTCGGAGTCGGGGGCGTAGACGGACAGGTCGCAGGCCGGCTTGTGCTGGCCGGACTTCTTCTCGGGGATCGTCCCGATGTCGAAGGCCGGCAGCAGGTGCACGTAGCTGGTGCCGGAGTCCGCGAGCTCCTTGAGGTGCTTCATCCCGTCGGAGCGGGTGTCGGTGAAGGCCAGGTACTCGCCGGGGTGCTTGGCCGTGGCGTCCGAGATCGAGAAGTCCCGGACGTGCAGTTCCTGGATCTGCGCGTCACGCATCGGGACGGCGGCGGGCTTCTTCAGACCGGACCAGCCGCGCGGGGCCAGCTTCTCGTCGTCGAGGTCGACCACGAGGCTGCGGGCGGAGTCTGTGGTCAGGGCGGTGGAGTAGGGGTCGGTGACCTTGTTGGTGACCATCTTCTGGACGGTGGGCGCCCAGACCTGGACGGCGTACCGGTAGGGCTTGCCGTTCCAGCTCTTCTTCCCGGTGACCGACCAGACGCCGGTGCGGTCCTCGCGCCGCATCGGGACGGTCTTCCCGTCGAGTTCGAGCGAGACGGTGCGGGCGGTGGGCGCCCAGACGGAGAGCGTCGGACTGCTCCTACGGAAGACGGGTCCGAGCGGCGCCGCTCGCCGCCTTCCCGTACAGCTCGTCCAGCACACCCGAGGTCTGTACGCCGGTGGCGGCGAGCAGGGCGCCATTGGCGGCACGCTGGGTGGCGATCAGCTGACCGCGCAGGGATTCGCGGACCCTGTCCCGGTCGCGGGCGTCGACGGTGAACGCCGGATAGTCCTTGAGGTGCGGGTACTTCGCCTGCTGCGCGGCGGTGAGTTCGGTGGCGCCGAGCCGGAGCCACTGCCCTCGTCGGAGAGGGCGCCGTCGACGACGGAGATCCCGCCGTTCTTCGCGTACACGAGCTGCTGGCTGGTGGCGTCGGTGGCCTTCACCTTCCAGACCACGGTGTCCGAGTCGATCCACTGGGCCCCGGCCTTGGTGAGGTCGGGCGCGGGCACCCGCCGGCCTGCGGCAGCAGGTAACCGGACTTTCCGCCGAGCATCCAGACCTCGTGCCCGTACGAGGCGATGTCGAGGACTGGTCACTGGGGAGGTCCTTCTCGTCGCCCTTGTGGAGGATGTAGCTGAGCGAGGTGGCGCCGTCGGTGAGCGGGACCTCGAAGGTGACGCCGTACGCGTCGGTCTTCACGGGCTGCAGAGGCTTGGCCCAGTCCGTGGGGGCGGCGGCACCCGTCCAGGTGTGCAGGCCCCAGCCGTCGTAGTCGCCGTCGGCCCGGTGGTAGTGCAGAACAGCCTTGGAGGTGTCCTGGGGCGGGGTCCCGGGAGCCTCGGCGGTCTGCTCGTCCTTGCCCTGCTCGACCCAGACCTGGCCGGTACTCGCGAGGTCGACGGTCCGCTCGGGGCCGTCGGCCGTGCCGTCCTTCTCGACCGTGTACGGGACCGAGGAGGCGCCCTCGTCGAGGTCGATCCAGGCGAAGGCGCCGTAGGCGTCGCGGCCGACGAAGTCGGCACTGCTGTCACCGGACTTCAGCTGCCAGCCCTCGTAGTCGCCGTCCGCTCGCTTGTAGTGGACGACGGCGTGGTCGCGCTCGACGGCGACGGGCTTCGGCTTCGGCGGCGCCTGGCCCGCGGTCGTCGAGGCGGTGCTACCGGAGGTGCGCCCGGCGCGGTCGACGACGACGGCCTTGTAGCGCAACGGGGTCCCCGCCTTCACCGAATCGTCCAGGTGCTGGGTGACCTTGTACGGGGCGTGGTCGGCGGAGCCGAGGGTGACCCATTTTCCGTTGCCGGTCTGCGCGGCGAAGACGACGCGGTCGAGGCCGCCGCCGTCGACGTCGGCGGTGATCTCGACGGTGCCGGTGGCCCCGGCGGCCGGGGCCTTCAGGGTCACCGTCGGCTTGGCGGCGGGCTGCCGAGCGGCCTGTCCGCGCGGAGGACGACGCTGGACAGCGCGGGCACAGTGACCTTGACGGTCTTGTCCGCCCCGCTGCGGACGCTTCCGGAACCGCCGTACAGAGTACGGAAGTTCATCCCCGCAGACTCAGTGGCAGGCTCGACGGTCTTCGACTCGGCGGAGTTGTTGGTGGCGACGACGTATTCGTACGGGCGCTTGGCGTCCGTACGCGAAAGCGTAGACGGAGTCCTTGGCATAGCGCTCGGTCTGCACACCGTCACGGAGTGCCGGGTGCTCCTCGGTGAGCTTCGACAGGGCCGCTATGGACCGGTAGAGCGGGTGCTTCGTGTCGTACGCGTCGGAGGCGTGCGTACGGTCGGTGCCCAGCTGGTCGTCGTCGAGGTAGTCGGCGGTCTTCGAGGCGAACAGTGTCTGGCGGGCGTCCTTGTCGCCGCCCGCTCCGGTGTAGCCCTGTTCGTCGCCGTAGTAGATCACCGGGTTGCCCCGGCCCAGGAACATCAGCTCGTTGGCGAGGCGGGCGCGGTCGAGCAGTTCGGCGTCGTCGGCCTTCGGGTTGTCCTGTTTCAGGAAGGTGCCGATCCGGCCCATGTCGTGGTTGCCGAGGAAGGTCACCTGCTCGTAGGCGTTGGCCTTGTCAGTGGTGTAGCGGTAGTCGTCACCGTAGACCGCGGCGAGCTTCGGGGCCGGGGCGCCCTGGGAGGCGTACTGCCGGGCGGCTTCCTGGAAGGGAAGTCGAGCGTGGCGTCCAGGCGGCCCTGGGTGACGTAGGGCGAGGTGACCGCGGCGTCGGCGGAGTAGACCTCGCCGAACATGAAGAAGTCGTCGCGGCCGTGCCTCGCCGCGTAGCCGTCGAGGGCGGTGGCCCACTGAGTCCAGAAGTCGAGGTCGACGTGCTTGACGGTGTCGATGCGGAAGCCGTCGATGTCGAAGTCGCGGACCCACTTCTGGTAGATCTCCTCCATGCCGGAGACGACCTCGGGGCGTTCGGTCCACAGGTCGTCGAGGCCGGAGAAGTCGCCGTACTCGGTGGACTCGCCCGCGTAGGTCGAGTCGCCCCTGTTGTGGTACATCGTGGAGTCGTTGAGCCAGGAGGGGACCTTCTCACCCGTGTTGGCGGGGTGTACGGAAGGAGCCGGCGTCCACCTCCTCGACGCCCTGGGTGTCGTCGAACGGGCGGCCGTCCTCGTCGAGGTACGGGAAGGCACCCTTGGGCTTGTAGCCGTACTCCTTCTCGGCGTAGTCGACGGTGTCGGCGGTGTGGTTGGTGATGACGTCGAAGAAGACCTTCATGCCCTTGCCGTGGGCCTTGTCGATCAGCTTCGTGAGGTCGGCGTTGGTGCCGAAGTGCGGGTCGACCTGGGTGAAGTCGGTGATCCAGTAGCCGTGGTAACCGGCCGAGGCGTTCTCGCCGGTGCCCTGGACGGGCCGGTTCCTGAAGATCGGGGCGAGCCAGATCGCGGTGGTGCCGAGGTCCTTGATGTAGTCGAGCCGCTGAGTCAGGCCCTTTAGGTCGCCGCCCTGGTAGAAGCCCTTGTCGGTAGGGTCGTAGCCGGTCTCCAGCCGTGAGCCGGTCAGCCCGCCGCGGTCGTTGGAGGTGTCGCCGTTGGCGAACCGGTCGGGCATCACGAAGTAGAACTGCTCACGAGTCAGATCGTGCCTGGCCGGCTCCTTGACGAGTTTCGCGTCCGAGGGCGGGGAAGGGGTCTGGGTGCGGCGGACGCGGAGGCCGCCGGTACGACGGGCAGCAGCGCCGCGCACAGTACGGCGGCGGCTCCCCGCCTGAGGGTGGTTCGGGACACGGGCGGGTTCTCCTCGGCTTTCAGGGATGGGCTGGATTCAGCGGTACGGGCCGGGGACGCGTCACTGCGTCCCCGGCCCGCCGTTCGACGAGCCGGCTGCGCCGGACGCAGACGGTCGGCGCGACCTTGCCCGCCGGCCCGAGGGCGGCCGTACACGCCTTGGCCACGGAGCCGGACTTCCATTCGGACGTCACCGTTCCTCCTGCGATGGGGAAGTGCGGGGATGGCGGAGCAGCCTCATATGGCAACGCGCCGTGCCGTCAACGCTCATGAAGGTTCTTGCAGCAAGAATGCAACAGTTCGTGTGCGGCAGACCGTACGAGCCCGACCCGACCTGGTCAACCCCTGGACATGCCGTGATTACGCCCCGATCACGTCCACGAAATCCTGCAGATTTCTTCCTGCAAGGTCTTACGCAAAATATTGCGGGGCTGTTAAGTTCGTCCCGACTCCGGCCCGGCCGGCCGGGGTCCCGGCACCACCGGGCCCCACGCGCCCGGCCGACCGGGCCGGTCACTGCGCGGAGAGGCCCGGACGTCGCTTCCCCGCCGGCCCATCCGGGCCGACTTCCGGCCTCTCCCATGCGTTGCCCCGCTAGGATCACCGTTCCATGAGCACCAGACCCCCGATGAGCACCCGCCAGCGGGTGTTCGTCCGCATAGCCATCACCTTCGTCCTGCTCATCACCCTCGGTGGCGGGCTGGGCCTTGCGGCCGAGGGACTCGAAGGCCGCACCGCCCTGCGGGACGGCCCCGTCGGAGCCCTGACCCCGCCGACCGCAAGTGCGGCAAGGAGTCCTGCGACTGGATCGGCACGTTCACCAGCGCCGACGGCACCGCCACCGAGCGGGACGTCAAGCTGAAGGACGACGTCCGAGTCCGCCGGGGCGATGCCATGCCGGGTGCGATCGACGGCGTACGGCTCGCGGAGGACGCCGAGACCGCCTACACCGCCGACTACGGCTGGCACACACCGGTCATGAAGGGCGCTGCCCTCGCCGTCGTGGGGCTGGTGATAGCGACCGTTCTGGTCCTGATGCTGCGCCGCTACCGGGCCACCCCGCGTTGTCCTGAGTCCCCACTGGTGGTCCACGATGTGCCTGGAGGCCCTCCAGCGCAGCGCCGTACACCTCACCCGCGGGAACACGCCAACCATGCGTGAGCTGCTGCTGGAGCTGAGGATCCCGCGCCTTCCGGCTCCCGCAGACAGACGGCGCATCCGCCGGGGCCGGGCGCTCGCCGAAGCCGGTGTGCCCGCAGTCCGGGATCCCGGACTGCGGGCACAACATCGTGCTGGACACCCGGACACATTCGCCCTGGATGCCGGGTCCTCTAGCCGGCAGAGGTCTCCTCGCCGAAGATTTCTTCGGCGGTTACGGCATGGGCGGCACGAACCAGCCACTGGCGCAGGAGCTGCGGGTCAACGCAGGCGGTGATCTTCCGCGGGTGGCGTCGGTGACGTCGACACCGCGTACACCGAGGACGAGCAGAATGTTCTTGGCGCGGCCTTCTGCCCGGCCTTGCACGCGGCCCTCTTCCCGAATTTCTTCGGAGAGCGGCGAGATGTAGAAAGACAGATCGGGCACCAGGTTCCTCCGGTGTCGTACTCCAGGTGTGCCGCAAAGGCGAAACGACGTGCTATCGGTCGGTGGAGGGCTGCTCGCCGAAGATCTCGTCACCTGTGGCGGCGAGAGCCGCGCGAACCAGCCATTGGCTGAGAAGTTCCGGATCGGTACAGGTCGTGATCTTTTCTCGGGTCCGGTCGCTGATCGCGATGCCGCGTGCGCCGAGGACGAGCAGGACGTCTGCGGCGCCCTCTCGGTGCGGCCCTCGACACGGCCCTCGGTGCGGCCCTCGACGCGGCCTTCATCTCGGATTTCCTCGGAGAGCGGCGAGGTGTAGAAGGAAAGATCCACGGCCACCAGGTTCCTCCACTGTTGTGCGGCCGGGCGGTTGCCCAGGCCTTGCGCGATAAGTTCGACGAAGGGTTCAGCGATCGATTCCGGTGTGTCGCGCAGGGCGACTGACATCGTCTTCAGTATCGCATCGACGTCCGGATTGTCAGCGTGTGTGATCGCCGAGAGCGTGGCGAGTGCGAGGTCCTTCCGGGCTTCGGCCACGTTCCCGATGACGGGCATGTTGGAGGGCCCGCCACCAAGGGCGGGTCGTGACCGTCGGCCATTGGGGCAGACCGATGGTGAGAGGACGGGCAGCCCATGCGGCGGTCGCGTGATCCTGGCAGATCACGAGGAGCAGAACGGGAAGCCGGTACTTGTTGTTGAGGTAGGTGACGTAGTAGGGCCAGCTGGCCGTTTTGCCAGGGTCCTTCTTGCCCTGGGCTTCAACGACCAGGAGGAAGGGGCGCCGTTCTGCGTCGTAATGCGCAGGAGGGTGTCGACGCGCCTTTCGAGGGGCTCGGTCTCCGTGAGGTCGACGGTCAGAGGCTCCGCCGAAACGAAGGGCGGCAGTTCCAGCCCAAGGACGTCGGAGAGCCGGGAGAAGAGGCTCGGGTATTCCTGAAAGACACGGTGCATCGCTTCATGCGGTGCGCTGACCATGGGTTTCCGTTCGGTATCAGACGGCTGTGAGCAGGTTGATGCGGCAGCGGCCGGGGTCCGCGAGCGGAAGGCGTGGCCGCAACGGTCGCAGCTCTGGAGCGGGATGACGATCGTGGGTGGGCGCGCGGCTTGTGCGTGCTGGGGAGCCGGTGCCGCAGGAGCTCGGCGGGTGTTTTCCGCCTCATGTCTGTGGTGGTCGGGCGAGCATATGCCCGGCAACCTGCCCCAACCACAGCCCAGTTGCCTTATGCCACCCGAGTGAGTGACAAAGCATGAGTTACGGCGGGTTGGGGTGGGAACAGTGATTTTCCCGAGTTCGCTTCAGACATCGCGGCTCACCGGGTCGCAGGCACCCTCGACCCGGTGGCGGCGATCACCGTACGAGTTCGAGCCCGGCCCGGACCGTCTTGCGCGGGGCGGGCCCGTCGTCGATGCCCCAGCGGTCCGCGAGCGCCCCGACGATCAGCAGGCCGCGCCCCGACTCCGCGTCACCGGCGGGCACATCGACGGTGCCGGGCACGGAGGAGGCCGCTGCGGGCGGCGCAGCCACGCGGTCTGGATCGTCGGCGCGCAGAAGGTGGCGCCCGACCTGAGCACGGCACTGCACCGCGTCGAGGAGCACGCCCTCCCGCTGGAGAACGCCCGCGCCCAAGCGACGTACGGGATGCCCAGCGCCGTGAACCACCTGCTCATCCTCGAAGACGGCTACGTTGAGTTGGGATGAACTCCCCGCGTGAAGAAGGGGTTTCGACCGCCGACGCACCTCGCCAGCCGGCCCCGCCCCATGCGCCACCCCACTCCACCCCACTCGAGCTCAGGTGGTGGAGCTCTCCGGGACGAGCATGTGCACCAGTCCACGTACCCGGCTCCGGATCTCGTCCGGAACCGCCACCTGGGCACTGCCGGAGCCGACGAGCCGGTAGAAGAGGACGCCCTCACAAGCCGACATCAGCATGTGCGCGTCGGCGGCCGGGGCACGCGACCCGGCCTGGGCCAGCAGATCGACCATGACCAGTTGGAACGTTCGGCCCAGATCGCTGTACAGCTGCCTCAGTTCGGGCCTGCGCGTGGCCTCGAGGGCCAGTTCGAAGCGGGCCAATGTGGTCCGACGGCCGGTCGTGAGGGATACGACCAGCCCATGCGTGACCACGTCGATCAGGTTCTCCGCGGACGACCTGGCGGACGTGTCGGTGTCCGCGGTGGGGTGCCTGGAGGGAAGCGTGTACTCGTCGGCCTCGACCGCGGCCAGACGAACGAGAGCCAGCTTCAGCAGGGCGGCGCGGGTGCGGGCCTGGTTGGACGTCGAGCCGATCGACAGTCCGGCGGCAACGTCCACCGCACGGTGGGTCAGCCCACGCACACCTTGGTCCGCAAGCACCGTGATGGCGGCATCAGCCACCGCGTCCGACCGTGCGCTAGCCATGTTTCCACTCTCCTGTTACTGAGCCGTCGAGCCGTTGACTTCAAATGTAGTAAATGAATACTATCTTTGTAGTTGCTTGGAGGGTGACCGGACCACGCCCGTCTCAACCGCGGGACCGGGCAAGGCGATTCGGGCGTCAGGAACTGACGACGGGTCCCGATGTTCACGACGGCATCAGCCGCACGAGGACGGTCCACCCCGACGTATCCGAAATCGGAGACCCCTATGAGCGAACGCCAGCGCTGGACCCTGCTGGCCGTCAGCGTCACAGCGTTCATGCTGCTACTGGACCTGACGATCGTCATTATCGCGCTGACCGATATCCAGCACTCGCTCGACTCCTCTTTCGACGATCTGCAATGGGTCGTCGACGCCTACGCCCTGACCCTCGCGGCGTTCCTGCTCACCTCAGGTGCCCTGGCCGACCGCATCGGCCGGCGCAAGGTCTTCCTGATCGGCCTGGTGATCTTCGTCCTGGCCTCGCTGGGCTGCGGCCTCGCCTGGTCGTCACCGGCCCTGGTGGCCTTCCGCGCGCTCCAGGGCGTCGGCGGTGCGGTCCTCCTCGCCGCCGGACCAGCACTCATAGCCCAGGAGTTCGAGGCCGGCCCAGCACGCAACAAGGCGTTCGCGGCCTTCGGCGGCGCTTCGGGCCTCGCCCTCGCGGCAGGACCGCTCATCGGCGGGCGCTGACCACCATCGGATGGCGCTGGATCTTCCTGATCAACCTGCCGATCGGCCTTCTGTGCCTGCTTCTCGGCATGATGAAACTCCGGGACGTCCAGGAGCGCACCAAACACGCGGTCGACTGGGCCGGTGCCGTCCTGCTGTGTGCGGGACTGTTCCTCGCGACCTACGCCCTGATGCGTGGACAGGCCGAGGGCTGGACCTCCACGAAGATCCTCGCCAGCCTGATCGCTGCCTTCCTGCTCCTGGGGTGTTCATCTGGCGGCAGTTCACTGCCGAAGCTCCCCTGATGGACCTACGGCTCTTCCGTAGCCCCACCTTCAGCGGTCTGTCGGTCGCCACCCTCCTCGCCTTCGCCGCCATCTTCCCGGCGATCTTCTTCTCCACTCTCTATCTGCAGCAGATCCTCGGCCACGACGCGCTCGAGAGCGGCATACGCATGCTTCCGCTCACCGGAGCACTCTTCGTGGCCTCGGCACTCGCGGCCCCGCTGGCCGCCAAGGTGCCCCTCGTGTGCTGCTGACGCTGGGCCTGGTACTCGCGGGAGTCGGCCTGCTCCTGCTGCGCGGACTCACCCCCACCTCCACATGGGACGCGATGCTCCCGGGCTTCATCGTGTGCGGGCTGGGCGTGGGTATCTTCAACGTCGTCCGTGTGGAGACCACGGTCTCCCTGGTGCCCCCTCCCGCTCCGGTGAGGCCTCCGGTGTGGGCAGCACGTTCCAGGAGATCGGTGTCGCACTGGGTATCGCGGGCCTGGGAGCTCTCTTCCAGCACCGGATGCTGAGCGCCGCTTCCGGCGCGCAGGGCGCCGACAGCAGCGACACGGCGCTCCTCTCGCCGGAGAGTGCTCAGGGGCCGCAGGCAGCTCTCTCGACCGCGGTGCGCGAGACCTTCGTCGAGGCCATGGACGAGACCTTCCTGGTGGCGGGAATCACGGCGCTGGCCGGTGCCGTAGTCGTCCTGCTGCTGGTGCGCCGAACGGACGCGGCCCAGCACGCCGGGCAGCCGGATCCGAAGGGCATCTCCTCCCTTTCCTGACCCCGCGGGGACAGCGAACCGGGGTACCGCGCCGCAGGACTCTCGGTCGCTTGCCTTCCATTCCCGTCTCATTAGCAGGAGAAGTGTGATGACTGTTCCTCCCGAAACCTCTCCGGTTCCCCTCCTTCGACCCGAACGACCCTGTTCTCAGGGCCGACCCCTACAGCGTCTACAGCATGCTGCGGCAGGCCGGACCGGCGCACCGGGGCTTCCTCGGGATGTGGACCTTCGTCCGCTACGAGGAGTGCTCCGCCCTGCTCCGGGACCCCGGCTGGGCAAGGACTTCCAGCGCTCCAGCTTCTACGACTCCGTCCTCGCCGCCACCGAGGGCAACCCGCCCCTTCCTCGGCCTCGGCCTCGAGGGCGGCACCAAGCCCTCTTCCTCACCGATCCGCCGGAGCACACCCGGCTGCGCGCTCTGGTGGGATCCTCCTTCAGCCCTTCGCTGATCCGCAGCATGGCGGAGTGGGTCGATGAGACCGTGGCGGAACTGCTCGTCGCGGCGGGCGAGCGGTTCGATCTGGTGGAATCGGTCGCCGACCCGCTCGCCACGCGAGTCCTCGGTAAGCTCCTGGGCGTCCCGCTCGAGGACCAGGAGCGGTTCAGGGCGTGGAACCGTGAGCTGACCGGAGTGCTCGACCTGGATCTCAGCCTCCCGCCGGAGGTGGCGGCGCGGCGGCGTCAGGCGATCACCGACTGCAACGCCTACTTCCACGGCCTTGCCCAGGTGCGGCGGACCGACCCCGGCAAGGATCTGGTCTCCGCCCTCGTGGAGGCCCGGGAGAACGACGACGCGCTCAGCGACGAGGAGATCGCCGGCACCTGCGCCCTGCTGATGGCGGCCGCGTCGGAGACCTCGGCCAACCTGATCTCCTCTGGGGCGATGATCTTCGCGCGGCAGCCGGACACCTACGCGCGGCTGGTCGAGGACCCGTCACTCGCGACCACGGCTCTGGAGGAGATCCTCCGATTCGAACCGCCGGCGCACGTGGCGGGCCGGATCGCGCTGGAGCGGGTCGAGGTCGGGGACGTCGTGCTGGAGCCGGGCGAGTCCGTGATGCTGGTGCTGGGCTCGGCCAACCGGGACGAAGCCCGTTTCCCGGCCGGTGAGACGTTCATCATCGACCGCGGCGACAAGGGCCACCTTTCCTTCGGAGCGGGCATCCACTACTGCATGGGTGCCCCGCTCGCCCGGATCATGGCCGAGGCCGTGCTCCGCGGTCTCGCGACGCGGTACCCGAAGCTGGTACTGGACACCGCGGAAGTCCGTTTCACCGAGGGAACCGGCTTGCGGGGTCCGGCCGAACTCCCGCTCGTGGTCGGCTGATCCGGCCCGCCCACGCCCCCGGTGCGGCGGGCGTGGGCGCCATGGGAGGCCGACAGTTCGTCCGGCGGCACGGCTCGCCTCCCGAGGTTCAGTGGGGGCGGGCGACCACGCGTCGGCCACCGCGTCGATCGCGTGGATCGCCTCAGCGGTCCGAGACGGCTCTTCGACGATGTAGAGGTGTCTGCCCTCGATCGTCCGGCTGGAGACCGGCCGTAGCAGCTGCTTCAAACCGTCCAGCCTGGCAGGGGTGCAGACCGTGTCCTGCGTGCCGCCGAGCAGGTGCACGCGGGCGTGCACCTGCTCGGGGTTCCAGCTCTGTGTACGCAACAGCGCCAGATCCCTCTTGAGGTCCGGAAGCAGAAAGCGCATCGCGAACTCCTCCGTGACGTCGAAGTCCGGCATCATCCCCGACGGACGGCCTCCGCCAGCAACTCGGGATCGTCCATGCCCAGCAGATCGGCCGAGGTGCGACCGGTTTCCGGCGGGGCGGAGAGCACCACCTGGAGGCCGGCCGGCCAGCGCTCGGCCCGGATCCTCGCCATGCGCTGCACCACGGCGGCGCCGAGGCTGTGTCCCAGCATCAGACCGGGCCCGCGCAGATCTTCGGCCAGCAGGCTGAGGTAGAAGTGCGCCAGCGCGTCCAGGCTCGCCCCGGCATCCCCGAAACCGGCGGGGGCTGCACAGCGACCACACTCCACTCGTCGCCGAGTTGGCGGGCGAGTCGTGTGAAGGACCGGGCCGACCCCTGCGAAAGGAACGCAGATCAGGCGGCGTTCGCCACCCGCTGCACGACCACCCGCTCGGGGCCGGATCTCACGGCTGCAGCTCCATCTCGCGCTGCCGGATCAGGAAACGCGCGGTCTTTCCGGTGGAGGTGGTGGGCACCTCGTCCACCATCCGGACCGTCCGTGGCCGCTTGTAGGGAGGCAGAGACGCCCGCACGGCCGCCATCACCCGCCCGCGGAGCTCTCGTCCTCCGGGGTGTCGGGCACGACGTACGCGACGATACGGACCACCTCGTCCTCGTCCGGCACACCGACCACCACACAGGAGGTCACGCCCTCCAAGGGCAGGATGACCTCCTCGATCTCGGAGGTCAGCACCTTGCTGCCACCGACGTTGAGGATGTTGTCGTCCCGGCCCATGTAGATCCAGCCGGCGTCCGGCTCGTACTTCAGGTTGTCGCCGGTGTGGAGCCAGCCGTCGCGGAAGGTCTTGGCGGTGAGCTCCGGACGGTTCCAGTAGCTGATGGCATTGGCCGGCCCGCGCACGCGCATCTGTCCCGTGCTGCCCGCGGGCAGCACCCGGCCGTCGCCGTCCAGGACCTCCACCTCGTAAGTGGGTACCGGCTCGCCGGTGACTCCGGGCGCGGATATGTCCGGCTCGCTGGAGATGAAGAAGTGCAGGCACTCGGTGGAGCCGAGACCGTTGACCATCCTCAGGCCGAAGGTGTCGTTGAGCCGGTTGCTCAGCGTCGCCCCCAGGTGCTCTCCGGCCGAGAGGGCCAGCCGGACCGAGGAGAAGTCGAACTGCTCCGAGGCCCGCGGCATCGACAGCAGTGCCGCGTAGAGCGTGGGCACCGCGCAGAACACCGTCGGCCGGTGTGTGCGGAGCAGGTTCGCCGCCGCGTAGGGGTCCGCCCGGCGCTCAGTGATCACCGCGCTGCCCCCGACCGAGAACGGCATCAGCAGCGAATTGCCGAAGCCGTACCCGAAGGGCATCTTGGCCATCGACAGAATTCGGTCCTGTCGGGTGAGCCCCAGGCGCTTGACCACTCCCCGGGAAGGCGAGCAGCCCGTCGTGCGCGTGCACCACGCCCTTGGCCCTGCCCGTGCTGCCGGACGTGTACTGGAACAGCGCGGGTTCCCTCCCTCCGCGCGGTGCCGTGTCGAGGGGCCGGGCGGCGGCCGCCGCCGGGCAGGCAGGGGATGTCGCCGTCGGCCGGGCGGCGGCTCCAGAGGGCCGTCCCGGAAAGCGCCGGCGGAAGTCCGCCGCCAGTTCGCCGTCGGGGTCTTCGAGCACCACCGCGCTCGGATCGCAGTCGTCGATCACGAAGCGTTGCTCGTCGATCGTCAGCATCGGGGTTACCGGCACGGGAACGGCGCCCAGACGCATGGCTGCCAGGACGGTGGCCACGAGGACCACGGTGTCGGGAAGGATGATCACGATACGGTCGCCATGGCCCACACCTCCCTCGCTCAGCAGCCGAGCGACCTGGCACACCTGCCGGTGCATCTGCCGGTAGGTGAGTTCATCCTCCTCGCTGATGAGACAGACGGCGTCCGCCGTGTCCAGATTCAGATGGCGGTCCAGGTACCACCATCCGGCGTTCTGCTCGTGCGGCCCGTTCATGCTCGTCCCTCTCGCCCGTTCACATGGTCTTCCATCGGTCCCGGCCCGCCGAGCAGAACCGCGATGCTGCTCCCGCTGCGGTCCACCCCCAGGCACAGGGCCAGCCTCCCGGCCGGTGGCGCCCAGTTGGAGGCGCCTTGACCGCTTCTTCCTGCCAAGGGCGGGATGCTTCCCTCCCGGGGCAGGACACCGCGGCGGATCGCCTCCACCGCGACCGCGACCGCGAGCGTTCCGTCGGCACCGCCGGTACGTCCGGTCGTCCTGGTCACGTCGCACACCCGCAGGTCGGCATCGAACTCCGCCTCGAGCGCGGCGCGCACCGCTGTTTCGGTCCGGTGGTCGCCCGTGCTGTACACAACGGCCAGGCCCACCTCGGCGGGTTGGCGCCCCGCCTGTCGCAGCGCGTCGCGCACCGCCTGGCGGGCGGCCCCGACACTCCGTCGGCAGGGCCCGTCCCGCTCGCACCGTCCGCAACCGCGGCGGCGTCCTGCCCTGTGCCGAGGATGCGGGCGAGCACCCGGTCTTCCTCCGCGTCCGCGTTCTCCAGGACGAGGACGGCGGCGGCCTCGCCCTGCGGTACGTACTCCGTTTCCTCCAGGGGCTCCTGGACAGCGGCCGAGAGGGTGTCCAGACCCGCGGCCAGAACGGTGTCACAGACCGCGTCGCGTACGTAGCACGCGCCCATCACCACGGCCTCCAGGCCGGCCGTCGCGCCGGAAGTCAGCGTGAGGTTCGGTCCCTGGGCCGGCAGGACGATGGACAACTGCGCGGCAGCGGCGTTGTAACCCGCCTGCGGCCCCAGACGGGTTGACCGTCCTCCCTCTGAGCCCGGACGCGTTGTGGATGGCGATGTATTGGTTGCGCCCGGCCCGAAGGGTGCCCAGGACGACACCGGTTCGCTCGGGGAGGTGGTCGACACGGTCCGGCCAGGCGGTGTTCGCCACGTGGATCAGCAGACGGCTGTCGCGGGTGAGGGTGCGATCCACTCTGGCCCCGACGACATCGGAGAGGGAAGAGGAGCACTCACATGGGCGGCGTGGATCTCACGCTCGTCGTGGTGCTCCTCCTCGGTGGGCCGTGCCGGGGCGCGTTGGCGACGAGCGGGATCGTCTCACTCGTGAACCGCCTCCGCCCGTGCAGTATGTCGTCGAACAATTCTGCGACCGACACCCCGAGGCAGTGACCGTCGCCAGGGCGGTGACCGTCGCCAAGGCAGTGATCGCAGGCGCGGTCGTGGCAGGCCGCGCCGTGTGGTCTGTGCGCATGTCACTTCCCGGAGGTAGGAGAGAACGAGGTATGCGGTGATCTCCCGGCGTACTGACGAAAGACAACGGTCGCGACGTTTCCTCCGAAGCCGAAGGAATTGCTCATGGCTACCAGCACCCGCATCTCGCGGGCAGGTCCGCGGACTATGTCCAGGCCCGCGCAGCTGTCGTCCGGTTCCTGCAGGGTCGGGTTTCCGGCACCAGGCCCTCGGTGATGGCCTGGATGCACGCGACGGCCTCCATGGCACTGGCGCCGCCCTGGGAATGGCCGAGCATGCCCTTGATCGAGGACACCGCGGGCCGTCCGCCGCTCGGGCCGAAGTACTCGGCCAGGGCTGCGGCCTCGAGCGCGTCGTTGACCCGAGTGCCGGTTCCGTGCGCGCTGACGTAGTCCACTTCCGCCGGGGAGAGCCCGGCCTGCGCCAGAGACGCCCGCATGCACCGGACCATGCCCAGCCCCTGAGGATGCGGGGCGGTCATATGGTGGGCATCGGCTGCCACCGCGTATCCGCACAGCTCGGCCAGGATGGTCGCGCCCCGGGACAGTGCGTGCTCCAGCGATTCCAGCACCAGGATGCCCGCGCCCTCGGAGGGCAGCATGCCCTGCGGTTCCGGTCGAAGGGCCGTACCCGGTCGGGGCCAGCGCCCGCAGCGTGGTGAAGAGCTGGAACACTGCCTCCGAGAGCTCGTCGACCCCGCCGGCCACCATGGCGTCTGCCTGCCCCGAACGGATGTGGTCGGCGGCCAGCGCGATGGCTGTATTGCCCGCCGCACACCCGGCGCCCACCACTGGCGGGGCCTCGCAGCCAGCCCGCCGGGCCGGTTCCGTGGCCAGGATCTGCGGGTGTCCCACACCGGGTCGTCGCTGAGTGAACGGCCCTGGCGACGCAGTTCCTCCAGGTGCGGGCGGGTACCCATGACCGTGCCCAGGACGACGCCCACCCGCCGGGGTCGGCGTGCTCCATGAGCTCGGCGTGGGCGAGAGCCCGGTCGACCGCGTGGTTCACGTAACGCAGGGAGCGAGGCGTCTCCCGAGCGTTCATGCCCCTTTCGTCCTGCAGCCCACTTTCGTCGACCTCGGCCGCCAGCCCGGTCGGGTAACCCTCGGTGGGGAACCGGGTGACCGGGCCGGTGGCGACGACGCCGGTAGTCACGTTCTCCCAGTACGTCTCCACCTCACTGCCGAGCGGCGAGACGACCCCATCCCGGTCACCACCACTCGATGCCGTTGCGCGCGCTCAGCGGGAGACACCGAGAACGGCCTGTCTCGCGAGTTCCTCGACCGTGTCACTCGACGCGACCTGATCTGCGTCCAGCTGACAGCCGAGCCGGGCCTCTATGAGGGCGACGATCTCCAGCTTCTGGAGGGAATCGCCTCCGAGGGTGTCGTAGAAGTGAGCCTGCGGCAGCACCTGTTCCGTGGGGATAGCGAGCACTTGCGCGACGATCTCGCTGACGTCTGCTGTGACATCCGGTTGGTTCATGGAAGCTCCCTCGTTCAGGACGATGTGGCGAACAGACTCCGCCAGCGGGCAAGTTGGTCTCTCGTCAGTCCGCCGGACCAGTGCAGAAGACTGGACGCCGCCACCCAGTAGGCGACGGCCGCGGCGGCCACCGCGACCATGACCGGCCGGGGACCGCTGCCAGCAGGGCGAACGCCAGGAAGTAGAAGGTGAACTGGTGCATGACCTCACGGGCCGCCGCTCTTCCGTCGGCATCCGGGCACGTGCGGCGGCCGTCACCACCAGCACGGAGAGCACTGACAGGGGCAGCAGTGCCAGTACGGTCCAGGGCAGGGCTCCCGCCAGCGCGAAGACCGCCAGCAGCAGGAAGGGAGCAACGGTCAGGGCGTAGACAGCCGCGCCGCGCCGCAGCCGGGCCAGGAGCATCCACAGGCTCGAGTAACCCAGTTCGCGGTCGCCCTCCACGTCGGTGATGTCCTTGATGCCTGCCAGCCCCAGAGTGAACGCCGCCAGCACTGCGGCAATGGGCAGTACAGGATCCAACAGGACACCGGTGTCGCCCCCACGGCCCAGCCGGTGAGGACGGGCATGACCAGCGGAGTGATCAGCGCGACCAGGGCGAGCACGCGGTGCCGCTTGAAGGCCGGACCGACCGAATAGCAGATCGCTATGGCCATGTCCGCCAGCAGCAGCACGGCCAGCACAACGCTGGGGCTGGTCCACAGCAGTGCGGCTCCGCACACGGCGAAAAGGACCCAGCTGGCGACGGCGACCCTGGTCAACCGGCCCCAGCCGAACTCCTCGCACAGCCGGGTGCGTCCGGGCTGATTCACCACGTCCGCCTCCCGGTCGGCGATCCGGTTGACGGATTCGGTGCCCACGCAAAGAGCCAGCCACATCGGCACTCCAGCAGGGCCCACAAGAGGCTCATCCGCCCACCCGCGAGGAGGCCCGCCGTGAAGCCCACCCAGTAATAGGCGGCGAACCGGACACTGCAACAGCGGACCAGCAGCATTACGGCCCGCCCGGCTCCCGCGCGGCGCGGGCCGACCGTCGAGGAAGCACTCATCTCAGGCGCCCGCCCACATCGCGAACGGCGCGTACACGATCTCACTCATGTTCAGTCCTCGACTTCCTGCACAGGAGAAAAGCGTCCTGGATCCACGACAGGGAAACCGCCGGCGAAGACGGGTCATGCACTGGGGCGTCGGCCTGCTCTGCGCCTCGGACGCCAACTGATGACTGCGTTCGGCGGACTTCGTCGCCCGATTCAGCGAAGCGTCACGTGTGATGCGGAGAACCGACCGGGGCAATGCGGCACTGCCGCCGCGGGCCACCACACGCATCTGCACCATGCGGAACAGCGGTGTCCGCCGGCGATCGGCCGGGGAGCTCCGGCACGGATTACGGAAAGCCTCGATCACGTCGGGCCGACCGCTACCCACCCCAACTGCGGTAATGCGGTCAACCACAGGGCTGAGCGGCGGTGTTCCGCCTTCTCGGTCGGTCCGGCCGAGGCGTGGGCCGTCGTCCCACTGAGCCTGTGGCGTCGTGCGTCGACGCTCTGGGCAGACGGGGCCGCGACCAATACCCCGGTCTGGTCCGACCGCCCGTGGTGTGAGCGGAGTATCCGGTTGGCTGAGGCTGTGCGCCTCCGTTAACGAGCGCGACTGCGGGGTTCGATGCACTTCGAACAACACCGGTGCGTGCCGCACGCTCGACGCACACGCCTCACGCTCGCGCAGTCTTCTTTCTTCGTACCCCATCCGCCCCGTCCCCCGCATGAACACGTGTTCCACTCGCGGAGGCGACAGTACAAGCCAACGGATCAGCTTTTCAATCACTTGCAGAAATAGACAACAAATGAACAAGTGCCTTCCACAGTAGGCGTGTTGAGCTGCCCACCAAGTGAACCCGGCTGGCCAGGGCGATGGCGTGGCGGACCCCTCGCCATGGGTGCGCTGACCTCGGCTCCATCCTGTCGGGAACCAAAATCCGAGCCGTCGCGTCCCATGACCAACGGGCCGACGGGCCAACGGGTCGAGACGGCAGCGACACGCGCCGACGGCGCCCTGCGGCCACCGGTCGGAACCGGTCAAATTTCGTGAGTCAGGATCGTGCGGCTATCCCTGAGCTGGGATCTCTGCATAGGGGTGACGCGGGTGGCGCGACTTGGCGGCGCCGAGGCCGGACATCATCTGGGCGGCGCCTCGGCGACCACGGGCGATGCGCGGCCGGAGTGGACCGTCAACCGCCCTCGTCCAAGCCGGACGTCGGGGGTGCCTCTATGTTCTTCGTCAAGTTCGCGCTGCCGGTTTTGAGGGCCTTTCTTCCACTCATGCGGCAAGTGTGACGGTGGGGGTTCGGGACTCGTAGAAGGTGCCGTCTCGGAGCATCGCGAACAGGACGCTGATGCGTTGGCGGGCGAGGCGGAGGAGGGCCTGGGTATGGGTTTTGCCGCGGGCGCGTTGTTTGTCGTAGTAGGTCCGGGAGGCGGGATCGGCGTTCATGCAGGCGAAGGCGGAGAGGAACATGGCCCGTTTGAGCTGCCGGTTTCCGCCTCGGGGTGCGTGTTCGCCGTGGATCGAGGTTCCGGACGATTTCGTGGTGGGGGCGAGACCGGCGTAGGAGGCGAGGTGGGCCGCGGTGGGGAAGTTGGTGCCGTCGCCGACGGTGGTCAGCAGCACTGCGGCGGTCCTGACGCCGACGCCGGGCATCGAGGTCAGGACCGGGGAAAGAGGGTGGGCCTCCAGCAGAGTGTTGATCTGGGCTTCCAGGGCCCGGCGCTGTGCGTGGACGGCGGCGAGCGAGCGGGCCAGGGACGGGACCACGATGTCGAGGGTGCCGGTGCCGGGAACCGTCACGGTCTGCTCGTCCAGGGCGTCGAAGACGTCGTCGATCAGCCGGGCGGCCATGCGCGGGGCCTTGGGCCGGATGAGTTCGACGAGGCGGCGTCGGCCGGCTTTGCGCAGGGCGGCCGGGGAGCCGTGGCGCTCCAGCAGCCAGGTGACGGCCTGGTGGTCGAGGCGGGCGCCCAGGACACGCTCCAGCGACGGGTGGAACTGGGTGAGCAGGCCGCGTATCCGGTTGCTGGTGCGGGTGGCCTCGGCGGCGAGGTCCTGGTCGAAGCCGACCAGGACGGTCAGCTCGGCGGTGATCTCGTCGGTCAGTTCCAGCGATCGCAGGGTGTGGGGCAGGGTGCGGGCGGCGTCTGCGATCACCGCGGCGTCCTTGGCGTCGGTCTTCGCCTCGCCCGGGTAGAGATCGGCGATCCGGCGCATCGCCAGGCCGGGCAGGTAGGCGACCTTGCAGCCGGTGTCACGGGCGACGGCCAGGGGCAGGGCGCCGATGGAGGCGGGCTGGTCCACGATCACCAGGACGGTGCCGAACTTGGCGGTCAGCTTGTCGAAGACGGCCCGCAGTTTCGGCTCGCTGTTGGGCAGCTGCTTGTCGAAGACCTTCTTCCCTGCCGTAGTCAGCCCGTGCCCGTGATGGGCGCTCTTGCCGACGTCCAGGCCGAGGAACACGCCCACGTCTTCGGTATCGAACATCGCGCCCCTCCAGGCGAGTTGAACGTGCCGGCCTCGGCTTGGGTGTCGTACGCGCGCATCCACGTTATGCAGACCTGCCGCCCGCGAACTGTCCGGCATTGCGCCGGACCGGACGGTGGCCGGACCTTCATCAGCGTCTCCGACGGCACCTCCCGGCCCGGTGACACCACCCCCAGGTCATCCGTTCGACAGGGGACACAGTCATACCGGACCCGGAGGCCAGCGGTCCCGTTGCAGGACCGCGAAAACATAACGGGGCCACCGGGTCACGGGCTCCCGTGACCCGGCGGCGGCAGTCACCGTACGAGGTCGAGCTCGGCCCAGACCGTCTTGCGCGGGGCGGGCCCGACGTCGATGCCCCAGCGGTCCGCGAGCGCCCCGACGATCAGCAGGCCGCGCCCCGACTCCGCGTCACCAGCGGGCACATCGATGATTCCGGGCACGGGAGGAAGCCGCTCACCCGGGCGTCGGTCACCTCGATACGGAGGAGCGCATCCTGGTGGACCGCGAGGCCCAGCCTGAAGTCCCGGCCCGGCACGCGGCCGTGCACGGCGGCGTTCGTGGCCAGTTCGGCCACGATGTGCGCGGCCGGCTCCGTGGGCAGCCCCAGTCACCCAGATGTGCCGTGGCGAGCAGGCGGGCGAGCCTGGCACCCGGCGGGTGGGAGAGAGCAGCACGGTGAACTGCCGGGTGGGAGCGGAATGTTCGGTTCGAGTGAATTCTTCGGTCACGTCACTCAGCGTGGCCCCTTTGCTTACCGTGAAGAGGGCAAGCCGGTTACGTACGGTGACTGTCCCGCCCTTGTCCAGTGCTGTCCCGGCTGTCCGGGGTGACTCGCAGGGGACGACAGAGGTTGGTGCAAGAACGGCAGGCGCGTCAGAAGTGGGGCACGGATGAGCGTGGATGAGGCTGACAGGGCACGCGGGAACGACGGAGCGGACGAGCCCGGCTGGGATGTCGATCCCGACGACGAGTCGGGAGTCGCCATGACCGCCACGGTGGGCCGACAGATCAAGGCCTGGCGGGAGGCAGCAGGCATGCGAGCCGGTGAGTTCGGAGCCGCGATCGGGTACGGGGAGGATCTGGTCTACAAGGTGGAGGGCGGCAGGCGCATCCCGCGGCCGGAGTTCCTGGACAGGGCGGACGAGGTGCTCGGCGCGGGCGGAAAGCTCGCCCTGATGAAGCGGGAGATGGCGGAGGTCCGGTACCCGAAGAAGGTGCGGGAGCTGGCGAAGCTGGAGGCACGGGCGGTCGAGCTTTCGGCCTACGGCAGCCACAACTTCCATGGCCTGTTGCAGACGGAAGAGTATGCGCGGGCACTGTTCGGGATGCGAAGGCCGGCCTTCTCTGCGGACGACGTGGAGAGGCTGGTGGCCGCCCGTGTGGCCCGACAGTCCATCTTCGACCGGTCGCCCGCCCCAGAGCTCAGTTTCGTCCAGGAAGAGGTGACGCTGCGGCGCCATCTCGGGGCAGAATGGTGTTGCGTCGACAGCTCGAACGACTTCTGGAGCTGGGGAAGTTGCGACATGTCGAAATCCAGGTCATGCCGACTGGGCGCGATGATCACGCCGGTATGGGAGGGAGATGCAGGTGCTGAAGTTCGGTGACGGCTCAGCCGTGGGACGCCCGAAGGGGACTTCGGGAGCCGCCCGGTCTCCGACCCGAAACATCTCCGGATCATCGAACTGCGGTGTGGCATCATCCGGGCTCAGGCTCTCACGCCTCGGGAGTCACTGGCCTTCATCGAGCAAGTGCTAGGAGAGACATGACCCACAAGCCCTCCGCTGGGGAAGCCACGGAGCTGGAGTGGTTCAAGAGCAGCTACAGCGACAGCAGCAACAGCAATGAGTGCGTTGAGGTTGCAACCACCCGTGGTGCGGTGCACGTACGCGACTCCAGGATCTGCCCGGGCCCCGCCTCGGGTTCGCCCGCACCACGTGGGAAGCCTTCGTGACGTACGCCTACGAGAACTGACCTCACGCCGAGGCACCGCCCCCTCGGGGGCAGGCGGAGCAGAACTTCGGACTCGGAAGGCTGTCCCGTAACCTCCGCGCCTTGGGGCGGTGGTGGATGGGGGGCCGGGGGCTCACTGAGATCCAGGAACTTGCAGATGGGCCCCAACCCGGTTGGAGCCAGCTCAGGTCACAGCACCCGCTCAGATGCTCGTAACGCTGGGTGACCGAGGGTCGCGGAGTTCAGGACTCGCTGCGAGGGACGGTCGGGGTGAGCGTCCAGGAGGTGAGGAGATCGAGTGCGTGACGGGACGGGGAGCCTGCTTCAGTGCTGTAGAGGAAGACAGCTGCTTCGGTGTCTCCGGGGAGGGCGAAGGTTTCGTACTGCACGGTGACCTCACCGACGAGCGGGTGGAGCAGTCGCTTGGATCCGTGGGTGCGCTGGTGGACGCGGTGCTGCTGCCACCAGCGGTCGAACTCTGTGCTGTTTTCCTTCAGCTCGGTGACGAGGTCCTGGGTGGGTTGGTCGTCGGGGTACGGCCGACGTCGAGGCGGAGGTTTTCCACGGCTGCGCGGGCTTGGAGGTCCCAGTCGACGAAGAGGGTGCGGGCTTCCGGGTCGAGGAGGAGCCACCGTGTGTAGTTGCGTTGAGCTGGCGGCAGGGCGTCGAAGTCGGTGAACAGCGCCTTGGCTGTCCGGTTGATGCCCAGGACGTCCGCTCGGCGTCCCAGGACCAGGGCGGGGTGCCCTCCATGGAGTCCAGCAGCTGGTGGAGGCCGGATCGCAAGCGTTGGACGGTTGGCGGACGTCTGCGTCGGGGGCCGCGGTGGTGGTGCCTATGAGGTCGTTGAGGTGGGCACGGCCGGCGGCGTCGAGTTCCAGTGCCTGGGCCAGTGCTTCGACCACTGCGGGTGAGGGGTGATGTGGCGTCCCTGTTCGAGGCGGGCGTAGTAGTCGGCGGAGACTCCGGCCAGTCGTGCCACCTCTTCGCGTCGCAGACCGGTACGCGGCGTACGCGGGCGTCCGGTGGCAATCCTGCGCGCGCCGGGTCGCACTGGGCACGGGTCCGGCGCAGGAAATCGGCGAGTTCGCGGTTCGAGGCGGCCATGGATCCAGTGTGGCCGATTCGCTGCGGTCACGGCCGCCTCAACAAGGACTGTCAGTCCTAGGAAAGGCGGACCGAGGCAGGCCAGGGCCGATGATGGCCGCCGTCAGGCGGCCGGGGCGGGTGACGGTGGAGGGACTGACGGATCAGCCGATCCGGCAGCCCCGGTCCCGCAAGGTGACCGGCTGACAGCGAGAAGCCGAGGAAGAAGCCATGAGTCGCATTCTGATCGTCATGTCCGCAGCCGCCGTGTGGGAGCGCACCGACGGCTCGCAGTACCCCACGGGCTACTGGGCGGAGGAGCTGGCTGCGCCGCACGAGGCGTTCGTCGGCGCCGGCCACACCGTCGATTTCGCCTCCCCGGGGTGTGCTGCAGCCGCTGGACAAGCACAGCGCCGACCCGGCGATCGCCGGTGAGGACTGTGCCCGGCACGTGGCCCACGCTCAGAAGGCGCTCAGCGACTTCGGGCCGCTGCTGAAGCTGGAGGAGGTCTCGGCCTCCGATTACGACGCCGTGGTGCTGCCGGGCGGGCACGGCCCCGTGGTCGACCTCTTCCAGGACGCGAACCTGGGCCGACTGCTGATCGAGGCCGATCGCGCCGCCAAGATCGTCGGCGCGGTCTGCCACGGTCCGGCCGCGTTGCTGTCCGCGGTCGACGAGCAGGACAAGTGGATTTTGCCGGCCGGCGGATGGCCGCGTTCACCGACGAGGAGGAGCGCCTGTTCGGCACCGCCGACAACGCTCCGTGGCTGCTGGCGAGCCGTCTGCGCGAGATGGGCGCCCGGCACGAGGAGGGTGACCCTACCAGGCATTCACCATCCAGGACGCCAACCTCTTCACTGGCCAGAACCCGGCTTCCAGCACCCCGATGGCCGACGCGATCAACACCGCGCTGGCAGCGAGCTGACCCTCGCCCGGGCCGCCGCTGCACACTCCTCCAGGCAGCGGCGGCGCGGGCCGCACCTCTTGCTTTTCCTCCTTCGATGACGGGTGAGAAACCGCCATGACGGACCGCACGCCACGCCCCTATGGCGTTGGTGCTCTGCCGCAGGGGCTACTGATCGGCGGAGGGTGGCTGCCCGCAGCCGGCGGCGCCACGTTTCCCGTGGAGAACCCCGCGACGGGCCAACCGGTAGCCCGGGTCGCCGATGCCGGCACCGCGGACGCACTCGACGCCCTCGGCGCGGCTGCCGGGGCGCAGTCGCAGTGGGCCGCAACATCGCCGGGACAGCGCAGCCGCATTCTGCTCCGCACCCACGACCTGCTGCTGGAGCGCCGTGAGGACTTCGCAGGGCTCATCGCTCTGGAGATGGGCAAGTCCTCGCCGAGGCCCGTGCGGAAGTCGATTACGCGGCCTGACTCTCGGCAGCGGAACGGAACCCGGTACCGACCTCGGCCCGCTGATCGACCGCACCCAGCGCGACCGTGTCGCCCAGCTGGTGGAGGAGGCCATCGCCGGCGGCGCGCGGCTGCACACCGGCGGCAGCACCCCGACCTGCCCGGCTACTTCTATCCGCCCACCGTGCTCACCGACATCCCCGACGGCGCACGCATCAGCCGCAAGGAGATCTTCGGCCCCGTCGCCGCCATCCGGACCCTCTCCAGCGACGACGAGGCCCTCACGATGGCCAACGCCACCGAGTTCGGCCTGGTCGCCTACCTCTACACCCGCGATCTCGGCCGTGCACTGCGGATGAGCGAACAGATCGAGAGCGGCATGGTCGGCCTCAACCGCGGCTGTTGGGGATCACACAAGGTCACCGGGGTTGGGTTCCACGGGGAACCAGCGACAGATGATTACGAGACGCGATGGGCCGGATCCCCTCCGGATCCGGCCCATCGCTTCCGCTGCCGCGCTGCCTCAGGCGCCCCGTACCGCCGCGGTCGACCCCGTACCACCAGCTCCGGCTGGAACACGTACTCCGTGCGCTGCACCGGGCTTCCCGCGATCTCCTCCAGCAGGGCGCCCACCGCCGCCGAGGCCATCGCCTGCACCGGCTGGCGCACCGTGGTCAGCGGCGGGTCGGTGAAGGCAATCAGCTGCGAGTCGTCGAAGCCGACGACCGAGACGTCGCGCGGGACGTCCAAGCCTCTCCCCGGGCTGCCCTGACCACGCCGAGCGCCATCATGTCGCTGCCGCAGATGATGCCGGTGCAGCCCTGATCGAGCAGTGCGCCGGCCGCGACCTGGCCGCCCTCGACGCTGAACAGCGTTGAGCAGACAAGGAGTTCGGCCTCCTCACGACCCATGCCGAGCACGGACACGGCCGCGTCGACGAAGCCGTCCCGCTTTCGGCGGGAGGGCACATAGCGCTGTGGCCCTATCGCCAGGCCGATCCGCCGGTGGCCGAGCTCGGCCAGATGACCGACGGCCATCCGGACGGCCGCGGTGTCGTCGGGCGAGACGAACGGGGCGCTGATGCGCTCGTTGTAGCCGTTGATCAGCACGAACGGCACGCCGCGGTCGGTGAGTGCGGCATACCGTGCCGGGTCCGCCGACAGGTCGGCGTGCAGCCCGGACAGGAAGACGATCCCGCCGACGCCCGCTCGACGAGCTGCTCGACCAGCTCGTCCTCGGTGGCGCCGCCGGGCAGCTGGGTGCAGAGCACGGGTGTGTAGCCGTGCCCGGCCAGCACCTGCTCCACGGACTGCGCGAACGCCGGGAAGATCGGGTTGGTGAGCTCGGGCGTCACCAGGCCGATCAGCCCGGCGCTGCGCTGCCGCAGCCGTACGGGGCGTTCGTATCCGAGGATGTCGAGCGCCGCGAGCACCCGCTGACGCGTGGTGTCCGCGACGCCCGGCTTCCCGTTGAGCACCCGGCTGACGGTGGCCTCACTGACCGTGGCCTGACCGGCGATGTCGGAGAGCCGCAACGCCTGGCCGGTCCTGGCTGCGGGGACGGTCACACCGTCCACCACACCGTGGTGTCCGCGGGCAGCTCGAAGGTGTCGCCGTCGACGGTCACCGGGGTGCTGGCGAGCAGCAGGGTGCCGGGGCCGCCATCCGTACCGGGGCACCCGTCGTGTTGACAGTGCAGACGAAGCCCGGGCGGCCGAGGACGAGCACGCCTTCGGGGCGTCCAGCCACGCGACGTCCGTACCGGCGCCGAGCCCGGGTGCTCCCGGCGGGCGGCGATGGCGGCGCGGTACAGCTCCAGCGTGGAGCCCTCGACCCCGGTCTGGGCCTCGACGGAGAGCGCGCCCCAGCTGTCGGGCTGCGGCAGCCAGCTGCCGCCGCCGCCGAACCCGTACGAGCTGCCTTCACGGGTCCACGGGATCGGCACCCGGCATCCGTCGCGGAAGCCGTCCTGGCCCTCGGCGCGGAAGAACGACGGGTCCTGGCGGACCTCGTCGGACAGCTCGGTGACGTCGGGCAGGCCGAGCTCCTCGCCCTGGTAGACGTAGGCGGAGCCGGGCAGGGCCAGCATCAGCAGGGTCGCGGCGCGGGCCTGCGCATGCCAGCTCACGGTCGCCGGCCGTACGGATCTGGGTGCCCAGGCCCGGCGGGTTGGCGAACCGGGTGGTGTGCCGGGTGACGTCGTGGTTGGAGAGCACCCAGGTGGTGGGGCGCCCACCGGACGCATCGCGTCGAGCGAGGAGTCGATGACCTTGCGCAGCTCGGCGGCGTCCCAGGCGGTCGACAGGTACTGGAAGTTGAAGGCCTGGTGCATCTCGTCGGGACGCACGTAGTTGGCGGTGCGCTCGACGGTGGGGGTCCAGGCCTCGGCGACGGCGATCCGCTCGCCCGGGTACTCATCGAGGATGGTGCGCCAGCTGCGGTAGATCTCGTGCACACCGTCCTGGTCGAAGAACGGCACGCCGCCCTCGGCGCTGCCGAGCAGCGTGAGCTTCTCGTGCGCACCGAGGTCGGGCAGACCCTCGGCCTTGACCAGGCCGTGGGCGACATCGACACGGAAGCCGTCGACGCCCATGTCGAGCCAGAAGCGCAGGATCGAGCGGAACTCGTCGGCCACAGCCGGGTGTTCCCAGTTGAAGTCGGGCTGCTCGGGCGCGAACAGGTGCAGGTACCAGTCGCCGGGGTGCCGTCCGGGCCGGTGGTACGGGTCCAGGCGGGGCCGCCGAAGACGGACTCCCAGTCGTTGGGCGGGAGCGCTCCGTCGGTGCCCTTGCCGGGCCGGAAGTGGTACCGCTCGCGCAGTGCGGAGCCGGGGCCCTCGGCCAGCGCGCGCTTGAACCACTCGTGCTGGTCGGAGGAGTGGTTGGGCACCAGGTCCACGATGATGCGCAGGCCCAGCGCGTGGGCGTCGCGGATCAGCACGTCGGCGTCCAGCAGCGTGCCGAACATCGGGTCGATGGCCCGGTAGTCGGCGACGTCGTAGCCCGCGTCGGCCTGCGGCGATGAGTAGAAGGGGCTGAGCCAGACTGCGTCGACTCCCAGGTCCCTGAGGTAGGGGAGCCGTGCGGTGATGCCTGCGAGATCGCCCATGCCGTCGCCGTTGCCGTCGGCGAAGCTCCGTGGATAGACCTGGTAGATCACCGCGTCCTGCCACCAGCCGGTGCGGTGGCCCGGGCATCGTCGGACGTGCCGGTGGAGGGGCAGCGAGGTGCTGGGTCATGTCGTCCCTGGGGGTCTGGGTGGGGAGCGGCGCCGGGACCGGGTCGGGGATCCGGCGCCGCCGTGACAGGTGCGGTCGTACGGTTCGTGCTGCCCGCTTCAGCCCTTGACTGCTCCGGCGGACATGCCGGTGACCAGGTGCTTCTGCGCGAACAGGAAGACCAGGGCGGCGGGGATCGCGATGAGCACGGACGCGGCGGTCATCGGACCCCACTGAGCTCCGTACTGGTTGACGAACTTCTGCAGCCCGCCCGCGAGGGTGAGGTTCTCGTCGCCGACCATGAAGGCGGAGGCGTAGGCGACTTCGCCCCAGGCGGTGATGAAGGAGTAGAACGCGGTGACGGCGAGTCCGGGCTTGGCGAGCGGCAGGATGAGCCGCCAGAACGTGCCGAACGGGGTGAGACCGTCGACCTGCCCCGACTCGTCGATCTCGCGCGGGATGGTGTCGAAGAAGCCCTTCATCATCCAGGCGCAGAACGGCACCGAGATGGTGAGGTAGGTGATGACGAGTCCGGCCGGCTGGTTGAGCAGCCCGATGCTCGACATGATGTTGTAGATCGGCACGATGAGGACGGCGACCGGGAACATCTGGGTGATCAGCAGCGTCCACATCAGCCCGCGCTTGCCTGGGAAGCGGAAGCGGCTGACGGCGTATCCGGTGGTGGCGGAGACGAACACACCGATGACGGTGGAGAGCCCCGCGATGATCACGGAGTTGCCGAACCAGCTCAGGAACTCGGTGTCCCTGATCAGGTTCGTGTAGTTGACGAACGTCGTCTCTTTGAAGAAGTCCGTCGTCGTCGCGAACTTGGCCGGCTTCAGCGAGGTCAGCAGGACCCACAGCACCGGAAGACCGCGATCACCGAAGCGATGATCAGGGTCAGGTGCAGAGCGATGGAGGCGCCCGGAGAGCGCTCGCCCGCTTGCGCTGCGTGCGGACGGCGTGGCGTGCCGCTGGTTGCGTAACGGTGGTCACCAGTTGTCTCCCTGTGTGCGGAGCACTCGCCGGTAGACCACGGCGAAGAGCATCAGGAGTACGAGGATCAGCACGCCCCAGGTGGAGGACTGCGCGAAGTCGCGCGGGCTGATCTCGAAGGAGAATTTGTACGCCTGGGTGACCAGGATCTGGGTGGCCTCACCAGGTCCGCCGCGGGTCAGCAGGAAGATCACCGGGAACATGTTGAAGGTCCAGATGGTGGAGAGCAGGATCACCGTGGTGGAGACCGGGCGCAGTCCGGGGAGCGTGATGTGGCGGAACCGCTGCCAGGCGGTGGCGCCGTCCATCTCGGCCGCCTCGTACTGCTCGGAGGGTATCGACTGCAGTCCGCCCAGCAGCGCGACCATCATGAACGGGATGCCGAGCCAGACGTTGACGGCGATGACGGCGACCTTGGCCCAGGCCGGGTCGTTCAGCCAGGGCACCGCGTCGAAGCCGACGCCGCCGAGGACCTTGTTGAGCAGCCCGCGGTCCTCGTTGTAGAGGAAGCGCCAGGCGAAGACCGAGACGAAGCCGGGGATGGCCCAGGGCAGGATGAGGGCCATGCGGTAGGCGGAGCGTCCGGCGATACGGCGGTTGAGGATGTTGGCGAGGCCCATGCCGAGGCAGAACGTGATGCCCACGCAGGAGACCGTCCACACCAGCGTCCAGCCGAGCGTGCCGAGGAACTGGGTACCCGTCAGTGCGTCGACGTAGTTGTCCACGCCCACGAACTCGTAGGTGGCGGGCAGTTCGTTGACGCCGATGGACCGGGCGACGTTGCGCTCGTTGGCGTCGGTCAGCGACAGCCAGACGCCGCGGACCAGCGGATAGCCGATGATCACGCCGATCACGAGCACGACCGGGGCCACCATGGTCCAGGCGTACCAGTGGACCGACATGGCCCGCCGGAGCCGGCCCGGCGGTGGGGTTACCAGTGCCGCGGCTCCGGCCGCGGGCGACGTCGTCGCCCGCGGCCTTCGCCACCGACTGGCTGGTGTGGACAGCCATCAGCCGGCCTGCCTTCCTGGGTTACTTCCAGCCCTTGAGGAGCTTGCGGTAGGAGTCGCCGGTCGCCTCGGCTGCCTTCTCCGGCGTGGTCTGGCCGGTGAGGACCTTGGTGTACTCGACGTTGAGCGGGGCGAAGAGGCTGCCGGTCTCCGGGATCCAGGGACGCTCGACGGCGGTCTCCGCGACCGGCTTGAAGAAGCCGACGATCTCGCTGTCCACGGCCTCCTGCTTGGCGTACGCGGAGGTACGGGTCGGCAGCAGGTTGAGCTCACCGGCTGTCTTCGCCTGGGTCTGGACCGACGTCATGTACTCGACGAAGGCGTAGGAGGCTTCCAGGTTCTTGGAACCGGCGTAGACGGCGAGGTTGTGACCACCCTGCGGAGCGCCCTGGGCGGCTGAACCGGCCGGCACCGGGGCGACGCCCAGGTTGGTCTTGTCCGTGAACTCCTTGCCGGTCAGCGTGTCGCCGACGGCCCACGGGCCATTGATCATCATGGCGACCTTGCCGTCCTTGAAGGACGACATCATGTTCTCCCAGCCGTCCGTGGCGTCGGTCTTGGCCGCACCGGAGTCGACCAGGTCCTTGACAACCTTGAACGCCTTGACGCCCTCGGGCTTGTCCACGGTGACGGACTTCGAGGACGCGTCGACCAGGTCGCCGCCCTCGCCGTACAGGAAGGGCAGGAAGTAGTAGGAGTCGTCGCCGCGAAGGTAGAGGCCGGTCTTGCCGGTCTTGGCCTTGATCTTCTTGGAGACGGTCTTCAGCTCGTCGATGGTCGAGGGGACCTCGACACCGGCCTCCTTGAAGATCTTCTTGTTGTAGAAGACACCCATGGAGTCGATGACCTGCGGGACCGCGAACGTCTTGCCGTCGTACTGGGCGGACGCGGCGGCCTGCTTGAGGAAGTCGTCCTTGTCCTTCAGGGCGGCGGTGCCGTCCAGCGGGGCGAGGTAGCCGAGGTCCGCGAAGTCCGGGGTCCAGGCGACCTCTGCACGGATCACGTCGGGTGCTGCGCCCGAGTTCGCCTGGGCGGCGTTCTTGAACTTGTTCTGCGCCTCACCGAAGGGGACGTTGACGTACTTGACGTCGACCTTCGGGTGCTTCTTCTCGAAGCCCTCGGCGATCTCCTTGAAGACCTTGTCCTCACTGCCGACGGTCGAGGTGTCCCACCAGGTGACCGTGCCGGAGAGCTCGCCCCCGAGCTCTTGCTGCCACCTGACTCGTCATCACTGCCGCAGGCGGTCGCCGCGAGCGCCAGGGCCGCGACCAGGGCGGTGGCCGTTATGCCACGTCGCATCTGAACTCCTTCAACTGCCGTACCGCTCCGTCGCGGCGCCGGGTCGACGTGAACGTAACAAGGATGAAAGACGACCGAAAGACTTTGCGGAATATTTCTGCAAGGTCCGGTGATCGTTACATTCGCGTGTCCTCAAGGTTGCCGTCAAGCCTCTTGACGAGAACCCCATACCCTGCACACAGCGGGCCACACCCCTCAACCCCGCAGTGCGATCATCCGACGGCGATCGGTGACCGACCCCGCAAGACCTTGCAAGAATTTGCCGCAGCCACGCGGCAGAGCGCGAACGCGAGCGGCCGGAAGCTGTGCACCCGACCGAATCCTGCGCATGGTGGGCATTCCGACACCCGCCCGGTACAGTCCACTTCCATGACCGCACGGCTTGCCGATATCGCAAATCAGGCGGGGTCAGCGAAGCGACGGTCAGCCGCGTACTGAACGGCAAACCCGGTGTTGCTGCGGCCACCCGTGAATCCGTCCTCGCAGCGCTCGACGTGCTCGGCTACGAACGGCCGGTGCGGCTGCGCAGGCGCAGCGCCGGGCTCGTCGGCCTGATCACGCCCGAGCTGGAGAACCCGATCTTCCCGGCGCTGGCCCAGGTCATCGGCCAGGCACTGACCCGGCAGGGTACACCCCGGTGCTGGCGACCCAGACGCCCGGCGGCTCCACCGAGGACGAGCTCACCGAGATGCTCGTCGACCGCGGCGTCTCCGGCATCATCTTCGTCTCGGGACTGCACGCCGACACCTCCGCCGATATGCAGCGCTACGAGCAACTGCGCGCCCAGGGCGTTCCCTTCGTCCTGGTCAACGGCTTCTCGCCGAAGGTCCAGGCGCCGTTCATCTCCCCGGACGACCGAGCGGCCATGCGACTCGCGGTCACGCACCTGGTCGCGCTGGGGCACCGGCGGATCGGCCTCGCGGTCGGCCCCAAGCGCTTCGTCCCGGTGCTCCGCAAGATCGAGGGCTTCCACTCCACGATGCAGGAGCAGCTGGGCCTGGTCCCGGACGAGGTGGAGGGGCTGATCCAGCACTCCCTGTACACGCTGGAGGGCGGCCAGGCCGCAGCCTCGGCGCTGATGGAGCGCGGGTGCACGGCGGTGGTCTGCGCGAGCGACATGATGGCGCTCGGCGCGATCCGGGCGGCCCGCCGGCTGTCGATGGAGGTGCCGCGCGATCTGTCAGTGGTCGGATACGACGATTCGCCGCTCATAGCGTTCACCGATCCGCCGCTGACCACGATCCGCCAGCCGGTCACCGCCATGGGACAGGCCTCAGTGCGTACGCTCCTCGAGGAGATCGGCGGCACCCCGCCCCGCACAGCGAATTCGTCTTCATGCCTGAACTGGTGGTTCGTGGGTCGACGGCTTCGGGACCCGGTTCCGCCGCTGGAGCCCGCCCCGTCCGTAAGGTTCAGAATGTGCGACCGGAACCCGACCGGAGGATCATCGGGCAGAGGGTCGAATCTGACAGACTCAGCGCCTATGGGTGAAACGCACGTGAAATCACTGCACGGCCGGAAGGCGGCCACCCCGTCACCCATGGGCGAGGGGCCCCGAAGAGGCCAAGAGCGGCCGGGCGGATCTGCGCACACCGCGCTCTCCCCGTCGGCCACGGATCTGGTTCGAAATCCTGTTGATCGCGGTCAGTTACTGGCTGTATTCGCTGGTGCGCAACGCCGTTCCGGAGCAGAAGGCCGCCGCCCTGCGCAATGCGGACTGGATCTGGTCGGCCGAGCGTGCGGTGGGTCTCGCCTTCGAGGAGACCTTCAACCAGGCCGTCAACTCGGTGACATGGCTGATCGTGTCGATGAACTACTACTACGCGACACTGCACTTCGTCGTCACCATCGGCGTGCTGGTCTGGCTGTTCCGCCGTCATCCCGGCCGCTACGCGGCAGCCCGCCTGGTCCTCTTCGCGACCACGGCCGTAGCCCTGCTCGGCTACTACCTGTACCCGCTCGCACCGCCGCGTCTGATGACCGGCGGGGCTTCATCGACACCGTGATGCTGCACCAGACCTGGGGCTCTATGGCCTCCGGCAACTTCAAGAACATGTCGAACCAGTACGCGGCGATGCCGTCGATGCACATCGGCTGGTCGCTCTGGTGCGGTCTGACCGTCTTCGCACTCGCATCGGCCCTTGGGCCCGCATCCTCGGCCTGCTCTATCCGGTGCTCACCCTGGTCGTGATCGTGGCGACCGCCAACCACTTCTGGCTGGACGCGGTGGGCGGCATGGCCTGTCTGGCGTTCGGCTACGCGGCCTCGTACGCGTGGTACCGGTCGCTGCCGCACCGGCTGCCGAAACTGGTGCCGTCCACCGGGGCCGGCCGTCCGCGGCTGTCGGCCCTGCTCCCGGCACGACACCGGACTCCGGCCGCCCAGCCGCCCCGGACCCGCAGGAAGTCCCGGCCCGGCCGGGCACAGCGGTGGCCCACCAGGATTCCGGGGCACCAGCAGGATCCTGCGACTGCTGTACCGGCGTGCACCAGGCCTGATCGCGCGGACACCGGGGCGTTCCCGTTCGGTGACCCCGGTGTCGGGCAGCCGCCGCGCCCGCGTCCGCTCACCCGCCCCGTAGAACCGCTCCTCCACCACCGCTCGGGCCCGCCGGGTGATCCGCCGGTAGTCGTCCAGCATGTCGCCGACGTGCCCGGGCTCGTACCCCAGGTAGCGCCCACGGCCGTCAGCTCCCGCGGGTTCGACGGAAACGTGTCGCCTGGCCGCCCCGTACCAGCATCACCGCGTTGCGCACCCGGCTGGCCAGCACCCAGGCCTCGTCCAGCGTCTGTGCGTCCTGCTCCGGGATCAGTCCCGCCGCCGCCGCAGCCGCCAGCGCCTGCCTCGTGCGCGTCGTGCGCAGCCCGGCTCCAGATGGCCGTGCTGCATCTGCATCAGCTGCACCGTCCACTCGACGTCGCTCAGCCCGCCGCGCCCCAGCTTGGCGTGGAGCGTCGGGTCGGCGCCCGTGGCATCCGCTCGGACTCCATCCGCGCCTTGAGCCGGCGGATCTCCCGGACCGAGTCCTCCCCGGCCCGCCCTCCGGGTAGCGCAGCGGGTCGATCAGCTCGATGAAGCTCTGCCCCAGCGACTCGTCGCCCGCCATCGGTTCGGCGCGCAGCAGCGCCTGGCTCTCCCAGGCCAGCGACCAGCGCCGGTAGTACGCGTCGTACGACTTCAGGGTGCGGACCATCGGTCCGCTCTTGCCTTCGGGCCGCAGATCGGCGTCGACGAGCAGCGGCGGATCGGCCGTCGGCAGCTGCAGCAGTCTGCGCATCTCGGTGATGACGGTGTTGGCCGCCCGGCTCGCCTCCTGGTCGTCGACGCCCTCACGGGGTGCGTGCACGAACAGCACATCCGCGTCGGAGCCGTAACTCAGCTCGTGCCCGCCGAAGCGCCCCATCCCGATGACCGCGAACCGGGTCGGCAGGGTGTCGCCCACTTTTCGCGTACGACGGCACGCAGCGCGCCGGAGAGTGTGGCGGCGTTGAGGTCGGTGACGGCGGAGCCGACCCGGTCCACCAGCGCACCGGGATCCGGTTCGGCGGGGTTGTCCTCGGTGCCGTAGGAGCCGATCAGGTCCGCCGCCGTCGTGCGGAAGAGCTCGCGCCGGCGCACCCGCGCACGACGGCGACCGCCGCTTCGGCGCCCGCCGCGCGGCTCACCGCGGCCAGCACCTCCTGGTCCAGGTGGCGCCGGTTGCGCGGCTTCAGCCCTCCGGGTCGCCGAGGATGGCGACGGCTTCCGGGCGCGCAGCAGCAGGTCGGGGCGAGCCGGCCGGCCGAAAGCACCGGGCCAGGTTCTCCGCGGCGGCCCCTCGTCACGCAGGAGCCGCAGGTACCAGGGGTCTTGCCGAGGGCGTCGGACACCTTGCGGAAGCCGAAGAGACCGGCGTCCGGGTCGGCGGAGTCCGCGAACCAGCCGAGCAGGACCGGCAGCAGTGTGCGCTGGATCGCGGCCTTGCGGGACACCCCGACGACAAGGCCTCCAGGTGCCTCAGGGCGGCGGCCGGATCGGCGTAGCCGAGGGCTTCGAGCCGGACCACGGCGGCCTTGGCGCTGAGCCGGGACTCGCCGGGCGCCAGCTGGGCCACCGCGTCCAGCAGCGGCCGGTAGAACAGCTCTCGTGCAGCCGCCGCACCACGGTGGCATGCCGCTTCCACGCCCTGTTGAGCTCGGCGACCGGCTCCGTACGCATGCCGATCGACCGCCCGAGCCGCCGCAGGTCCGGTTCGTCCACGGGGACCAGGTGGGTGCGGCGCAGCCGGTAGAGCTGGATGCGGTGCTCCATGACCCGCAGGAAGCGGTAGGCGTCGTCGAGCTGGGCGGCGTCCACCCGCCCGACGTAACCGCCCGCCGCGAGCGCCCGCAGCGCCTCCAGCGTGGAGCCGCTGTGCAGGGTGGTGTCGCTGCGTCCGTGCACCAGCTGGAGCAGCTGTACGGCGAATTCGACGTCCCGCAGCCCGCCGGGCCCCAGCTTGATCTCGCGGTCGACCCGGTCGGCGGGGATGTTGTCGACGACGCGGCGGCGCATCTTCTGTACGTCGCCGACGAAGTTGTCCCGGTCGGCCGCCTGCCACACCAGGGGCGAGACCGCGTCGACGTACTCGGCGCCGAGCACCGGGTCACCGGCGACCGGCCTGGCCTTCAGCAGCGCCTGGAACTCCCACGTCTTGGCCCAGCGCTGGTAGTACGCCAGGTGCGAGGACAGGGTCCGCACGAGCGGCCCGTTACGGCCCTCCGGGCGCAGATTGGCGTCGACCGGCCAGATCGTGCCCTCGGCGGTGGTGTCGGAGCAGATCCGCATCATATGGGCGGCGAGCCGGGTGGCGGCCTGCATGGCCTTGCTCTCCTCCACCCCTCGACGGGCTCGCCCACGAAGATCACATCGACATCGGAGACGTAGTTCAGCTCGTGCCCGCCGCACTTGCCCATCGCGATGACGGCGAGCCTGCACTGGGCCGCGTCGGCCGGGGCATCCGTGCGGGCGATGGCGAGCGCCGCGCGCAGCGTGGCCGTCGCCAGGTCGGCCAGCTCGGCGGCGGTCTGCGCGACGTCCGTCGTACCGCACACATCGCGGGCCGCTATCGAAAGCAGGCACCGCCGGTAGACGGCCCGCAGCGAGTCCGGGTCCACGGCGTCCACGAGCATCCGCTCGAACTCGTCGACCCCTGGGTGCAGGTCCGTGGCCTCGTAGGTGACCAGTGCGTGCCAGTCCCGCGGATGCCGTCCCAGGTGGTCTCCGAGGGCCTCCGAGGCTCCGAGGACCCCGAGGAGCCTGTCCCGGAGCGGCTTTGCGGTGACGAGCGTGTCCAGCAGCACCTGCCGCTCGTCGTCCTCCTCGGCCTCGACGAGCCGGACCAGGCCGCGCAGGGCCAGGTCGGGGTCGGAGCTCGCGCCGAGCGCTTCCAGGAGGACGGGATCCGACCGTACGGAGGAGAGCTCGGGGATGTCCAGCAGCCGTTCGGCGGCGGACGGGTCGGTGAAACCGTGCCGCAACAGTCGGGTGAACGTACTGCTTCTGCGTCCCGGCACCGTCGTCATACCGCGCTCTCCTGCCCGCCGACCCATCATGTATCCGCACTCCGAGCCTATGGCCTTTCGTTTGGAACGGGGAGCGGGAGCGCAGCCGGTACTTTGCGGGCACTATGACGGGACCGGTGCCCACGACGCTTCCAGGAGGCCCAGCATGCCGGACAGCGAAACCGCCCCGGGCTGACCCGGACACCACGCTGGACACCCGCTACAGCAGCCAGGGAGCGACGGCCCGCCCGTGGCCCGATGCGGTCGCGCTGCTGACAGGGGCCGAGCTGTACTGGCTGTCGACGGTCCGTCCGGACGGCCGCCCCATGTCACCCGCTGATCGGGATCTGGTCGCACGGTGCGCTGCACTTCTGCACCGGCGGCTCGGAACGCAAGGCGCAGAACCTGCTCTCCAACCCGGAGGTCGTCCTGACAACCGGCACCAACACGCTGAACGTGGGCTTCGACGTGGTCGTCGAGGGCAGGGCGGACCAGGTGACCGACGAGAAGCGGCTGATCGCGCTGGCCGAGGCCTGGGAGATGAAGTACGGCAGCGACTGGCACTTCGGGTGCGCGACGGCGCGTTCTCCAATGGCGCGGGTGGCCGGGCGGAGGTCTTCCAGGTACTCCCCGCACGGCCTTCGGTTTCGCCAAGGGCGACCCGTTCGGCCAGACCCGGTGGCGCTTCGGCTGACGGGCCCGCGAAGCCCGGCGCCCCGGACCGGCCCCTGATCAGGCGGGCATGGTCCCGATGACAACGGTGGCGTACAGCTCCTCGGAGACGACCACGCGGGCCCTCAGCCCGCTGCTGCCCACGGTCTCCTCGGCCCGCGCCGCCTGACGCTCGCTCGTCTCGACGAGCAGGCTGCCGCCCGGGCCAGCCACCCGGCGCCGCCGCCACGACCCGGCGCATGACATCGAGCCCGTCCCTCCCCGTCGAGCGCCACGCGCGGCTCATGGATGCGCGCCTCGGCGGGCAGCAGCTCGACATCACCGGTCGGTACGTACGGGACGTTGGCGAGCAGGATGCCGACCCGCCCGCGCAGCGAGGCGGGCAGCGGCTCGAAGAGGTCGCCCTGGTAGACCTGCCCGAGGTCGCCCACATTGCGCCGGGCGCAGCGCACGGCAGCGGATTCGACATCGGCGGCGTGCAGTTCGGCGCCCTGAAGCGTCGCGGCCAGCGCGGCGCCCAGCGCCCCGAGCCGCAGCAGAGGTCGACGACGACAGCCGGCTTCCGGCGGCGAGGGCGGCGGCCTGCTGGACAAGGAACTCCGTACGGCGTCTGGGTACGAACACGCCGACGTCCACAGCGAAGCGCTCTCCGCAGAACTCGGCCCAGCCCAGGACGTGTTCGAGGGGCAGCCCGCGCACGCGCTGTTCGACCATGGCGGCGAGTTCGCCGGGTCCGGCGGCAGTGGAGAGGAGGAGTTCCGCCTCGTCCTCGGCGAATACACAGCCGGCGGCGCGGAGCGTGGTGACGAGCGAGGAGACAGCGGACGGTGATGCGTAATCCGACATGCGGCGGAGCCTTTCGGGGAATGCCGATGGGCGCTCCGCGATCGCTTATGTCGGGTCGACCACACGATCGTGAGAGGCGAGCACCCAGCCTGATACAGCGGTAATGGGTCTCACCTCCTGGGTCGGTCCCGGTCTCGGGACGGTCACACTACCCGAATCGAGGGCCGCTCCGGATCCCGGTCGGCTCCGCCGCTGTCGCGGCGGGTGCACGCCCGGCGTGTGCCCGAAGGCCCGGCGGAAGAGGTCGATGAAAGCGCCGGCCGACGACCGGCCGCAGGCGTGGGCGGGTACGTTCGCTCGGCTCGTCCGGGCGCCGGGCGGATTCCTGGTCGCGGGCAGTCCGGCCAGGTGCAGGTCGAGTCCGCCATGGGCCTGATGAGCGGGCACGGCACCGGCGGCCGAGACGGTCTGCCCCGCACCGTCACGGCACGGGGCAGAGCATTCATCTCGCTGCCGCTAGAGATCCACGCTGTCGCGCAGCTTCGTCGGGGTCAGGAAGAGCGATGCGATCACGCCGACCACGGCGATACCCGCCGAGATCAGGAAGATGTGGCCGGTCGCTTCGCCGTACGCGGCACGGACGACGTCCTGGATCTCGGGCGGCATGGCAGCCACGTTCAGCGTGGAGCCGCTGGAGGACGAGGCGGCCGGGTCGACGCCGAGCTTCGTCAGGCCGGCGGTGATCCTGGTGGCGACCTGGCTGGCGAGGACCGCACCCAGCACCGAGACGCCGATCGTGCCGCCGAGGGAGCGGAAGAAGGTGATCGCGCCGCTGGCGGCGCCGAGTTCACTGAGCGGGACGGTGTTCTGGAGAACCAGGACCAGGTTCTGCATCGACATACCGACACCGATGCCGACCGCCAGCATCCCCAACGACACGATGATCAGCGAGGTTTCGTGGTCGATCGTGGAGAGGCCGAGGAAGCCGAGCGTCAGGACGACGACACCGGCGACGATGTACGGCTTGACCTTGCCTGTCCTGGAGACCAGCTGTCCTGCGACGGTCGAGGAGAGAAGCACACCGGCCATCAGCGGGATGGTGAGCAGCCCGGCTTCGGTCGGCGAGTAGCCGCGTCCGATCTGGAAGTACTGGCCGAGGAAGACCGCTCCGCCGAACATCGCCATACCCACCGCGAGGCTCGCGATGATGGCGAGCGCGGGGTCCCGGCGGCGTACGACATGCAGCGGGACGACCGGCTCCTTGACCCGGCCCTCGACGCCGACGGCAGCACCCAGGATCAGGACGCTCATGCCGACCATGACGAAGGTCTGCCAGGACAGCCAGTCGAAGTCGTTGCCGACGAAGGTGACCCAGAGCAGGAGCACGCTGACGCCGGCGGCGATGAGGGTGGCGCCCAGGTAGTCGACCTTCACGTCCGGGCGGCGGATCTCGGTGAGGTTCAGCGTGCGGGTGAGCATCACGAACGCGATGAGGGTGAACGGCACGGCGATGAAGAAGCACCAGCGCCAGCCCAGCCACGAGGTGTCGGTGATGAAGCCGCCGAGCAGCGGTCCGCCGACGGTGGCCACGGCCATGACGCCGCCGAGGTAACCGTTGTAACGGCCGCGCTCCTTGGGGCTGATCATCGCCGCGATGATCACCTGGACGAGTACCTGGAGCGCTCCCATACCGAGGCCCTGGATGGCGCGGAAGGCGATCAGCTGCTCGGTGGACTGGGCGAACCCGCAGGCGACCGACGCGACGACGAAGATCCCGATGGATATCTGGAGCAGCAGCTTCTTGCTGAACAGGTCGGCGAGCTTGCCCCAGATCGGGGTGGAGGCCGTCGATGCGAGCAGCATCGCTGTGACGACCCAGGTGTACTGCGACTGCGTGCCGTTGAGCGAGCCGATGATCTCCGGAAGAGCGACCGAGACCACAGTGCTGCTGATCATCGCCACGAACAGCACGATGAGCAGCCCGCTCAGCGCCCGCAGGATGTGCCGGTGATCCATCGGCGCGGCATCGGTGGGCGTGGCCGTTTGTGCGCTCACGCGCGACCTCCGGAGTGTTCGAACCGAAACAGGAAGGCTTCACCATACATGCACAGTGCGCAATTTTGCCCACTGCGCAATTAGGTTCAGTCGGATGGATAATGGACCCATGGAGAGCTCTGTGGGACTGCGGGAACGCAAGAAGGAAGCCACCCGCCAGGCCGTACACGAGGCGACACTGCGCCTGACCGTCGAGCACGGCTTCGACCGGGTGACGGTCGAAGCCGTCGCGGACGCGGCCGGAATCTCCCGCAGAACGTTCTCCAACTACTTCACGAACAAGGAGGACGCCCTCCTGTACGGCGAGGAACAGCAGATACTGACCCTCGTCCAGACAGTGCGCGACCGCCCGCCGACGAGCCCGCCTGGACGGCACTCCGCGCGGCGGTGGCCGTGTTCTCGGAGCGAGCCGCACCCCGGAGCGCGAATGGGCCGTCCGCACCCGGCTGGCCATGCGCCACCCGTCGCTGCTCGCCCGTCAGCTCGCCAACCACGCCAATATGGAGCGGGACCTGGTGGACGCGATAGCGCTCCGGCCGGGCCCGGCACAGGGGACGGTACGGCCCGCGGTTCTGGCGGCGGCGTTCCTCTCCTCCCTCCGGATCGCGATGCGCATGTGGATCGAAGGGGATCCGGCCAGGGAGCCCGCCGCCGCGATCGACGAGGTCCTCGACGAAATGGGCCGGACTTTCGTCTGACCGGGGCTGTCCCCGTAGCTGGGGCACTTTCCGTACCGCAACCACTCACACCCGAGAAGTTTGTCCGGCGGCGGCTCCGACCCCTGGGTTCACGGGAACCGATGGCCGGTCTCGCTCTGCGGCTGTGTCCGGGATCTCCCGGTAGCGGGATGCCTCGGCGCAGCGGATGCGGTCGACAATCAGCTCGCCCTCGGCGAGAATCGGCCGCCATGCTGAAGAACAGAGCCACGGTCCTCACTCTGGTGGGCATCCTGCTGATCTCAAATGTCGTCCTGCTGACGTTCCTGGTCGGTACGAACGCGTGGTCCGAGGGTGATGTCGCGATAGGCGAGGCGGCCCCCGAAATGCGACTGTCAGCCTTCCCGTACTCAAGGACGGGGCAGTCCTGGCCGCGAATCAGTGGCCGGACGCGTGCTCGTTCGTGGACCAGGAGGAGATCAAGGCGATCTTCCCTGGCGTCAAGGACATCGAAGAGGAAAGCCGCCCGATCACTACCTTGTCGATCAAGGACTTCACTGCGGACTCTTCGTGGAAAGAGAGCGACAGGTCCAAGTCCGGCCAGTGTCTCTACAGCATGCGCCTTCCGGGCGAGACCTACAGCGCCACCCAGTTCTGGTTCCGCATCGAGGCCGTGGCCGACCCCAAGTCGATTGTCAGCTACGACGATCGCCTCGCGCTGGGGACCAGTACTAACCAGGGCGCGAAGGGCGCGGATCACTGTGTCATCTCCGGGCTCCACGAGGGCAGTTGGCACTGCCGCAAAGGCCCGCTGCTGTTCTCGGTAGGCGGGCAGACCACCGTGACCTTCAAGGGCACACCGGCCCCAGCACCGTTCGTCTGGCGGGACGATGTGCTCCCCGAGTTCGTCCGGACAATCGCCGCGAAGATCAAATAGCTTCCCCAGAAAGGCCCGGATCTATTCCATCCAGCAGTAAGCCAAAGGGCCGCGACCGGTGCGGAGGACAGCTCAGCCGCGCGCCTTCACCAGGCCGTCGACAGCCTCGACGATGAAATCCGGACCGTCGGCCGGGATGTCGTGTGCGGTCCCCGCCGCGACGACGAGCTTCCGGTTGGGCCCGGCCTTCGCGAAACCCGCCTGCGCTCCCCGCCACATCTGCGCCTCCGCCGGCGTTTCGAACGGTGTCTTCTCCGACACGATCACGGCCGCAGGGACGTCGTCCGGCCAGGAGTCCTGTGGTAAGCCTCGTGCATCCGGCCGCAGTTGTCGGCACTGGACAGCGGCTGACGGATCTCCTTCGTCTAAGAGGTCCTAACAAAGGCGTTGGACGTGGCGGTGGGTGATGAGGCAGGTGGCGAGGCCGAGGAAGGCTTCGTGGATGTCGTCGCGTCGTTCCCATCGGATGCGGAGACGTCGGAAGCCGTGGAACCAGGCGATCGTGCGCTCGACGACCCAGCGGTGAACACCGAGGCCGGACCCGTGCGCTACTCCGCGGCGGGCGATGACGGGTTTGATGCCTTGAGCCCAGACCAGGCGGCGGTATTTGTCGTGGTCGTAGCCGCGGTCGCCGAGCAGGATGTCAGGCCGTCGACGTGGCCGTCCCACGAGCCCCGGACAGATGGAATCTTGGCGAGCAGGGGCATCAGTTGCGTGACGTCGTTGCGGTTTCCGCCGGTCAGGGACACCGCGAGCGGGATGCCCTGCCCGTCGACGAGGATGTGGTGCTTGCTGCCCGGCCGTGCGCGGTCGACCGGGCTGGGACCGCTTTTGGCCGCGCCGAGCGGCCCGGACGTGGAGGAGTCGATCACCGCCCGCGACCAGTCGAGCTGTCTCGCCGCACGCAGCCTGGCCAGCAGCACAACGTGAAGTCTGTCCCAGACACCGGCCTCGTTCCAAGCTGCGAGCCGTCGCCAGCACGTCATGCCCGAACCGAAGCCCAGCTCCTGCGGCAGGTACTCCCACTGGATCCCGGTATGCAGCACGAACAGGATCCCGCACAGCGCCTGGCGGTCAGGCACTCTCGGTCGACCGGCCACCAGCTTCGGCCCCGGCTCAGGTAACAACGGCTCGACCAGCAACCACAGTTCATCCGAGACGATCCATGGACGCGACTCCTCTTCCCCACGTACAGCCCAACGAGCATCCAAGCCCACAGTCACACCATCAGCGACTTCTGTTAGGACCTCTAAGAGCCCGCGCAGATAGGCGGCGTGGAAAGCCTCGGCATCAAGGTGGGCACAGGCCCGAGTGAATATTGAGTTGCGACGCTCTGTGGCCGTTGGCGAGACCTGTGCGCATCCTTCGTTTCAGGTCGCCTGCGTGGCCAGCCTGCGCAGGGCCCGCACGGCAGGTGATCCGGGTCGGCCGTCATCAGGACAACCTCTTGGTCATCCTCGGGCACGAGCAGGACGTCGCAGTTCAACCGCAGCGCACCGGCCTCCGGATGGTCCAGGGTCTTGGTGCGATGCCCGGGAGCGTGGACCGGACGTGCCTCCCAGATCTGCCGGAACTCCTCACTGCTGGCGTGCAGTTCGGCCAGCAGCGCGGCCAGCTGCGGGTCATGCGGGTAGCGGTCCGCGGCCCGGCGCAGCCGCGCCACCACGATGTGCCCGAATTCCTCGGCGCTGGAGCTCTCGTACATCCGCCCCTGGCCCAGGAAGCGGCGTCGGGCCAGGTTCGTCGTCCCGCCTCCAGGGTCGGCGCCGAGCAGTGCCCGGGCCAGGGGTTCCAGGTGACAACGTCGTACGCCGCGTCAGTGACGATGGCACCGGTCTCCGGCAGCCGCTCCAGCATCCGGGCCACGTGCGGCCGCACCGCCGCACGGCGCTGATGCCAGGCGGCGCGCTCGAACCCGCCAGGCGGAACAGATGGCTGCGCTCGGCCGGCGTGAGCCGCAGCGCGCGAGCCAGCGCGTCCAGGATCCGGGCCGATGGCCGCGGCCCCGGGCCTGCTCCAGCCGCGTGTAGTAGTCGACCGACATGTGGGCGAGCTCCGCCACCTCTTCGCGGCGCAGACCCGGTGTGCGGCGGTCGGTGCCCGTCGCCGCCAGGCCGATCTCGTGCGGACGCAGGGCCGCCCGGCGGTCCCGCAGGTAGTGGGCCAGCTCCTGCCGCGCCATGTCGCCTCCTCCCACTGCCTGGTACAGGCTGTCCCTGGCAGGGCACCCACGACCAGGGAAGTGTGGTTGCCATGAACAAACACACAGCTCTGGTCACCGGTGCCAACAAGGGCATCGGTAAGCATATCGCCCGGCTGCTCGCCGCCGAGGGCCTCACCGTGTACGTGGGCTCCCGTGACCCCGGGCGCGGGCAGCGGGCCGTCGAGGAGATCGGAGCCGGGGCCCGTCTGCTAGTCCTCGACGTGACAGATCCCGACGGCGTCGCACAGGCCGCGGCTCAGATGGACCGCTTGGACGTGCTGGTCAACAACGCCGGCATCTCGCCGTCACTCGCCCCGCCGACCGATACCGGCGTCGAGGAGTACCGGCGCACATACGAGACCAATGTGTTCGGGGTAGTGGCGGTGACCAATGCCTTCCTGCCCGCCCTGCGCCGGTCCCCGCGCCCGCGCATCGTCAACATCTCCAGTGGCACCGCGTCGCTGACCTGGAGCACCACCCCAACCCCAGTTCACCCCGGGAAGCGGCGCCGCCGCCTACCGGTCGTCCAAGGCCGCCCTCAACGCCCTCACCGTCCTCTACGCCCAGACGCTGGCCGAGGACGGCTTCAAGTCAACGCGCTCGCCCCGGCCTGCGGGCCACCGATCTCAACCCCCAGGCCGCCGCTGCCGGCGACGACCCGGCCGAGGCCGCGCAGAGTGCCCTCCGCCTGGCCCTGCTGCCGGACGACGGCCCCACCGGTGGCTTCTTCTCCTGGGACGGAACGCCCGTGCCCTGGTAATCAGTCATGGGCGGCGTCGAGGACGGGTGTCCCAGCGGTGTGTGGTCCATGCCTGCCGGATCAGACTGCGCACGGTGATGATCGTGTCGGCGAGGTCGAAGAAGGCGTCGATGACGGTGGTGCGCCGCTCGTAGCAGCGGGCGAGCCGGTAGAAGGCGTTCTGCCAGACGTGGGTGCGTTCGACATGCCAACGCTGACTGGCCTGGATGGGCGCCTTCTCCCCTTGTGCGCGATGCGCCCGTGCAGGCCGCGTTCGTTGAGCAGCGCGCGGTCTTGTCCGAGTCGTAGCCGGCGTCCAGGTGCACGGTGATGTCGTCGGGTAACGGCCCCAGTTCGTTCAGACGTTCCAGGGTCGGGGCGAGCAACGGGGAGTCGTGGCGGTTGGCACCGGCCAGGACACGACCCAGTGGAATGCCGTACCCGTCCGTCATGCCCGAGCGTTTCAGCTCCTGTTTGCCGCGGTCGACCGGTGAGCAACCGGCCACCTCGCCGCCTCCGGGCGCCTCGCCGCCTCCGGGCGCCTTGGTGATGGAGCCGTCCACGGCGATCTGATCGAGGACGAGGCCGACGATCGGTCGTAAAGTCCAGCACGATCTGCTTGATCTGGGCGAACACGCCGAGTTGTATCCACTCATCGCGGCGGCTGCGGATCGTGGTGGCCGAGCAGGTCGTGTCGGCGATCGCCTCGCAGGAACAGCCCAAGCGCAGCAGTTGCAGCAACTTGTCGAAGATGATCCGGTCACTGATGCGCCGGCGGTGGCAGCCGAGTGGATGGTCCGGATGGAACTCCGGCCGCTCGGGCAGCAGAGCCACGAATAGGTCCCAGAGCGGTTCGGTGAGCCGTGATGGCAACGCGGGCACAGGTCTCCTCAGTGGTCACAGAGCGTCGCAACTCCATGATCACCGGGACCTGCGCCCGTTCTGTTGCCGGGTCCCCAACCGCGCCTATCCGCGCGACCTCTAAGGCTTTCCGTCGAGTTGGGCCACCTGCGATGCGTTGGCAGCGGCCATCGCCGCCATCAGTCTTGCCGGGCACGGGCCGCCGAGCGATTGAGCTGCCCGGCGAAGCGGAGGTTCACCCAAACCCTCAGTTCTTCGGGGTGTCTGCGGAGCGGGTACGGGTCGATGCCCTCGACAACCTTCACCCCGCCCGCATCGAGGCCGGATCATGAAGCCGAGATCGCACGGCGGGCGGCGATCGCGGCTGCCAGCAGGCTCTCGTCCAGCATCATCTCGGCGTCCCGCGTGGAGTCGTTGACGGGCAGGCGGGTACGCCGGTCGATCAGGGCTGTCAGAGCCGGCAGCGCGGGAAGCGCCTGTCGGCCCATCTGCGCGAGTCCCTGTGCGTAGTACTCGCCGATGTCGTACTCGCCCAAGTGCGGTGTCACCAGGGCCAGCAGACGCGGAAGGGCCACCGATCCGGCGTGCCGCAGCCACAGCGGGCGCATACGGCCTGCATGCGCCCCGGCCATCGGAAGGTGAGGTTGTACAGCTGCGCGGCCTGCCGGAAGGTCAGCGGGCCTGCGTCCAGCAGGGCCCCGAAGATCTCCGGAGCCCGTGCGAGACGGCCGATGCCGATGGGCCTGGCCCGAAGCACAGCAGCGGCGGCGGTGCTGTCGTACGAGGCGGGACGGCCGGTGGCAGGCGGGCGCGCCGCAGGGTACGCGGTGAACGGGACCGTGGCGATCAGAGCGCCGTGTGTACGCATGGCCGCCGCCGAGATCGAGACCGTGGTGAGCGCTTCGGCCATCGCCGGGCTGATCCCTTGTCCGCAGTGGCTGACGAGCAGGGGCAGGAGTTCGACCGGGGCGGCCCGCCAGTCATGGCACGCCTCCCGGCAAGACCGGCGCCGATGTCCCGGGTAGCGGTATCGCCGAGGAGCCGGGAGACGAGGGCGTACGCGTCATGCTCACGCCCCAGCCCGTACAGGACCTGCCCCAGCGCTGCCCGACGCCCTCCAGATGACGCGCCGCCTCCCGGACGTCGGCGAACAGCGCCCTGTCGAGCGCCGGCGTCAAGGAGCAGACCGCCGGTGCCTACGCCCAGCGACTTGCCGACGCCGGATTCGTCGCGCTCACCTACGACGCCGCCTACCAGGGCGAGAGCGGCGGCACCCCCGCGGCACCGAGGACCCCGCCCAGCGTGTCGAGGACATCAAGAACGCCGTCTCCCACCTCACCACCCGCCCGGAGATCGACTCCGACCGGATCGGCGCCCTGGGCATCTGTGCCTCCGGCGGCTACGTCATTCCGCCGCGGTCACCGACCACCGCATCCGCGCGGTCGCGACGGCCAGCGCCGTCGACCTCGGACTGTACTTCCGGGCCGGCCCCGACGGCACCCAGGACCCGCCGTCCTCCAGGCGCTGCTCGACGCGGCGGCCGCGGCACGCACCACCGAGGCGGCCGGCGAGCCGCTCCCGACGATGTCCGTGCGCCCAACTGAGGAAGAGGCACGCGCCGGCGGCCGCTACTCCTACGAAGCCTGGGAGTACTACAGCACCGACCGCGGCCGGCACCCGCGCCAGGCCGACGCGTTCACCTTCTCCAGCATCGACAAGATCGTGAACTTCGACGCCTTCCACCTCATCGGCCTGCTCGCCCCGCGACCACTCCTGATGGTCGCCGGCAACGAAGCGGCCACCGCCTGGATGTCCGAGGAAGCGGTCAAGAAGGCGAATGAGCCCAAGCGGCTGCACTGGGTCGAAGGAGCCAGTCACGTCGACCTCTACGACCGCTACGTACCCCAGGTCACCACCGAACTCCTCCCGTTCTTCACCCGGAACCTCGCGGCGCAGACCGCGCACGCGACGGTCTGACACCCCGCCCCCGACGGAAGCGGCCGCGTGGGCCCGGGCGACATTCGCGGCCACGCAGCCGCTCCCGTTCGCCATGAAACCGATGTGGAGCAGCCGGACGGACGCCGGTGGGAGTACCACGTCGTGAAGCTCCGGCACCTGGCTGTGGCAGCCGTGATCAATGACCGCCAAGAGATTCTGATGATGTGGCGCCACCGCTTCATCACGGACGCCTGGGCCTGGGAACTCCCCATGGGCCTGGTCGAAACCTCCGAGACCCTGGCGAGGCCGCCGCTCGCGAGGTGCTCGAAGAGACGGGCTGGCAGGCAGGGCCTATGACTCCGCTCATCTACGCGGAACCAGTGAACGGCATCACGGACTCCCAGCATCATCCGTTCCGCGCCGACGGTGCCATGTACGAGGGCCCACCGACTGAGAAGAATGAGTCCGACCGCATCGAGTGGATTCCGCTCGCGGCTGTTCGGGGCATGATCGATCGCCGCGAGATCGTGAGCAGCGGATCCCTCGTGGGGCTGCTGTACGTGCTCATGGATGAGGCGATCAGCTGACTCGCACGGAGAGGTCTCTCGCAGCCGCGACTCGAAGACTGCGGCTGCGGGTTCCTTCCGGTGCGGGGTCAGCTCGCTATAGAACTCACGCAGGTGCTCAGCCACCCGCTCGGAGGCGACCGACGACGCGTTCCCTAATGCTTCCGTCGCCGTCAGGCACGCTTGATCCAGCTCACCGAGGCGTAGCTGGGTCCGAGCGAGCCAGAACGCATGGAACGCGCGACCCCGCTGATTCGCACTGCTTCCCCTGCGCAGGGCATCGGCGATCAACGGTTCAGCAATCGCCACTTCCCCAGCCGGCCATGGGCAATGCCCGTATCCGCGAGGAGCTTCGACTCGTCGAAGTAGATCACCCATGCAGGATCAGGGTCGTCCGCCCCGATCTGCCCGAACTGACGTCTGGCTTCGCCGATAGCCCTGTACGTGGCGGTTCGGTTGGCCAGTGATGCGTGGGCGAATGCTTCCCTCATGGACAACATGGACAGGACACGCGGAGTGGTGCCGAAGGCAGCGCCGGCTTCGTCCTGGGCTGCAGTGACGAATGCAAGCGCGTCTCCGGGCTTGTCCTCGTAGGTCGCCTGCAAGGAGCAATTGTCAAGACCTGTGGATCGATCTTGGTCAGGCCGCAGTCTCGATGGGCGCCGTGACTGATTGTTGATCTTCTTCTCGTTCGAGGTCCGCGCAAAGCGTCGCCCGTATGAGGAGACCGTGACCGCCCGTGAAGACGTCGGCCCGACCCGGTCCCTGCTCTCAACTCACCCGTACGGTCAGTCGGCCGATCAGACAGTTCGTCGGCCGGCTGCCGGTCAGTCAGCGGGCAGGCCGAACCAGCGGAGGAGTACGGGTCGTGCGTCGTCGGGGGCATCCTCGGGCTCGCGGGCATAGCGCGCGAGCAGGGCTAGGTAGTTGTCATGGAACGCGTCCAGCTCACCCTTCGTGAGGTGGGTGAGGCTGCGTGAACCCCGCATCCAGCCTTCGGACTCCGCCTGTCCGGCGGTGAACTGCCGGGCGAGCTCGACGTCCTCCTCCATCCTCATCCGGTCCAGCTCGGCCGACATGGCGCGCTCTGCCTCCGTCAGCTCACCCTGCGGCGGTCTGCGGATGTCGAGGCCGCGCACCCCGCGCCACCAGCGCTCACGCCCGGTGGAGCGCTCGGGGATGTCCTCGATGAGGCCACTGCGCTCCAGCATGCGCAGGTGGTAGCTCAGCGTCCCGGTGTTCTCGCCGAGGGCGGCGGCCAGCGTGGTTGAGGTGGCCGGGCCCGCCGCGCCGAGGTGGCGCAGGATACGCAGGCGCAGGGGTGCGAGAGGGCCTTGAGCACCTCGGGCTGTCGACCGTGCGCCGCCCTGCGGCTTCCGCTCTCCGCTTTTTCGTCATGGCGGCAGTCTATCCAGATGGCAGCGTTTTCTCTGCAGACCTTACTCTGCAGAGAAATCTCTGCAATGCTGTGGCGTATGACGCCGAACCGAGTGACCTTGAATCGCACAGTCCGCCGCTTCACAAGTGCTGCTGCGGGGCACTACTTGCCGGACTCGCCCTGGGCGCCGCACCCGCGCATGGAGCTGAACGGGCCGCGGATCTGCCCGAGTTCGACTTCTCCGCTTGCCCGACCGTCGATGAACTGCCCGCGGGTGCGGACCCCGGACCTGGCGCTGCGAGGTCATGCACGCCATGGGGCATCTACGCATGGGCGCCGTCGACGAGCCGCTCACCGAAGCTATGAAGATCACCTTTGCGGAAGGCCGTGTGGACGGTGAATTCCGCCAGGTCTTCGGGGAGATGACCGCTGCGCCAATTCGGGTGGGAGGCACCCGTTGACTGTGACTCCGCGGTACGGCGGCTACTCGGACTTCCTGTCCGACGACACCCGACGCGGGAGTTCGACATCAAGTTCGCCATAGGCTCGGCGCACGGGCTGCCGGCCCTGCCGTCGTCGGGCTGCTCGGTGGGCAGCGATGAGGACGCGGTCCACCTAGTGCTCAAGGACACCGATCCCACCCGGGTGATATCCAAGGACCCCTGGTCGTCGTCTTCGGTGCCCAGGACGCGGAGTTCGCCGCCTCGGGCACTAGTGGCTGCGGCCCCTGAGCCGCGCGCTCAACCGAGCCCTGGGCCTGCCGTCCGCGGAGGGGCGAACGCCTTCGACATGGATGTCACGGTGGCCATCCGGCCCTACATATAGACCGGTTCGGTTGAGTAATTGTCAATACTTGTAAGCCAGTTGAGGTAGTTCAGGCCGCGTGAGCCTCGGAGCGTTCGACGAGGTGGCCGCGTTCGAAGCGGGCGCCGGCGCGGACGAGCGCGACGAGGTGGGTGCGTTGACCGCTCGCCACCGCTGCTGGGCGGACTCGACGAGCTTGAAGACCATGGCGAGGGCGGCGGCCGCACTGCCAGCGCCCTTGGTGACCTTGGTCCTGAGCCGGACCGTCGCGAAGGTCGATTCGATAGGGTTCGTCGTGCGCAGGTGAACCCAGTGCTCGGCGGGGAAGTCGTAGAACGCCAGCAGTTCGTCGACGTCGTCGGTGATCTTCCGAGCTGCCTTGGGCCACTTCACGCCGCACGTTTTGCCGAATGCGGCGACGGCCTTGACCGCGTGCTCGCGATCCTCGGCGTTGTAGATGTCCTGCAATGCCTTGCGTGCACCAGGCTGGGCTGACTTCGGCAGGTCGTTGAGCACGTTGGCCGTTTTGTGAACCCAGCACCGCTGATGGCGGGTTTCGGGGAACACCTGCGCCAGGGCCTTCCAGAAGCCGAGTGCGCCGTCGCCGACCGCGAGGACGGGGCACGCATCCCGCGCCGGGCGGCATCGCGCAGCAGATCGGCCCAGGACTCGGCGGACTCGCGGTAGCCGTCGGCCATCGCGATCAGTTCCTTGGTGCCGTCCGCACGCACGCCCATGACGACCAGGACGCAGGACTTGGCTTCCGTGAGGCGGATACGCAGGTGGATGCCGTCGGCCCAGACGTAGACATAGTCGGCCCCGGTCAGGTCACGCTCGCCGAAGGCTTTGTGGTCGGCCTGCCACTGCGCGGTCAGCTGGGTGACCGTGGCAGGCGAGAGCCCGGCGGAGGAGCCGAGGAACTGCTCGAGCGCGGGCACGAAGTCGCCCGAGGACAGGCCGTGCAGGTAGAGCAGCGGCAGCACCTCGCTGATCTTCGGGGACTTCCGGCACCACGGCGGCAGAATCACTGAGGAGAACCGCTTGCGCTCGCCCGTGTCCGGGTCGATGCGCTTGTCGTTGACGCGCGGGCATTCACCTCGACGGCTCCCGCCGCGGTGGTGACCTCCGGGGTCGGTGATAGCCGTTGCGCACCACCAGCCGCCGCCCGGCCTCATCCCGCTCGTCGGCGAGCTCGGCGATGTAAGCGTTGGCCTCGGCCTCCAGCGCGGCGGCCAGCATCCGCCTCGCGCCCTCCCGGATGACAGCCGGGCGATTCTCTTCAAGAGACCGACGACGTATCGAAGCTGGCCTACGACCGCTGGGCGCAGAGCCTCGCCTCCGTGCTCGTCGTCCCGCCTCCAGTAGTCCTTGATCGAGGATCGAAGTGCCTGAAGCATTGAAGGGCTGGGGTTGGTGCGCGAGGTGAGGGCGAGGATCCGGTCCAGGTCTGAGCCGAGCAGGGAATTAGGCTCCACTGGCTCAGGAGATACAAACTGCGGCGGCTTCCGTTCGGCCACCGGGGCTACAGGTGCCTCCTCCCAGGCGCGTCGGGCAAGTCCAAGCATGTGCCCAGGGATGCGCAATCCGTCCGCGATGCGCTCAACGACGTCCATGTGCTGCAACTGACGTCGGCCTGCCATTACTTCACCGACACGGCTGGGAGTGAGGTCACAACGTCGGGCAATCATCGATGGATAGATGCCTGCACGTGCCTTGACCAGCACGAAGATCCTGGTGAAGTCCCGGCTCGAGGCTTCCCGGTGTTCTGCTGACACACACGGATACGCCGGGCGGCAGCCGGGTGTGGGCGAGCCGCGCGGACGGTGCCGCTGCCACGGGCCACTCCGGCGGGGACGTATGGCAGTACGGACCCGGGAATCTGTGGGAGGAGATCGAGCAGGCCCAGCTGGAGTACGCGGCGCTCGGCAGCCCCGACGCCGACCAGTTCGGGCTGACCGTGACGGCCCGGGGCCAGCAGGTCTGGCTTCGCAGCCCGCACGCGGTCATCGAGGCGGTTCGATAGCTCTGGACACGCAGGACAGGTGGAAGCGGGTTCGGGCCGACGGTGCGAGGCAGAACCGGGCGATGAGAAGGTGATCGGCCCCGACGCGCCGCCGAAGGTGAAATACAGACGAAGCACGCGAGCAACATCCCCGCCTCATACCGCACCCGCTTCTCCTTCAACTGGCTGAAGCCCAGGGGCATCGCACCTTCATTCTCGGAATGGGCGCCGCTGTGGTCGGCCTCGCCGGCGCCGTCAGAGGACTGATGGAGGGATCCGGAATCCTGCAAGATCCTCGGGTTCTTCGCGGCGGGAGTGCTCGGCGTGGCGCTCTCGATCGCGTGGATCGTGACGTACGCGAAGGAGCGCTGACCCGCCGCCCGCCGGGACCGGGCGGCCCGCAGACGGCCCAGCACGGCTGAAGTGGCTTCGCGAAGGAGTACGGCACTCCGATTGAAGTGCGCACGAGCGGCCGTCGCTGGTCGCCGTTGGTTGCTGTCGGTCGCCGCCGGCCACCCCTCGACGGCCCAGAGACGATCCAAGGGCCTGACTCCTCATCAGCTCGCCGTTCGCCCGAAGCTGACGGAAGGCTGCGGCGACCGACCGGCAGCCTCCCGGACCTCCTGCTGACCCCATGGCTGCCGCGGCCCAACTGAGCTGACCCACTTCATCGGTTCTCAGGGCAGATCACCGCTCATTGCGGCATCCTGTTTACGTTTGCACCCGCAAGCAGCAGACAGCGGAGATTGAGAACGGGGCCGCCGTGAGCCTGGTCGACGAATTCATGTCGAGATACGTCAAGGAATACGACTTCTACAGCCAGGCCGCACGCCTTACTGCCCAGACGATCGAAATCGATCTAAGAACCTCCGGAATCCGCTGCATCGTTACGCACCGAGCGAAGGACATATCCCGCCTGGCCGATAAATGTCGCCAGCGAGCCTCCAAGAAGAAATATAAGACAATCGATGACATCTATCGCGACATAGTCGACCTGGCAGGCGTGCGCGTCGCACTGTACTTCCCGGAGAACAAGAACAAGTTGAGAACATCATTTCCAGACTCTTCCATGTACTCGAACAGAAAGAGTTCCCCGACCCCAGGAACCAGGATACCCAAAAGCGATTCTCCGGATACTCCGCAGCACACTACCGCGTACAACTCGTCGAGGAACGGCTCAACGACGCGGATGGGCGGTACGCGAGGGCCCGCGTGGAGATTCAGGTCGCGTCCGTCCTGATGCACGCCTGGTCAGAGGTCGAACACGACCTGATCTACAAGCCGCTGGAAGGAGATCTATCAAGCCAGGAACGCGCCATCCTGGACCAGCTCAACGGACTGGTAATCGCCGGTGAACTTTCTCTGGAGATGCTCCAGAAAGCAGGCGAGGTAAGGGTAGCCAGCAACTCTCGAGAATTTCTGAACCACTACGAACTCGCCGCCCATCTGCTGAGTCACGCAAACGGATTACTTGGGAAGCCGGTAGAGGACTCGGGGCTGGGGCGAGTAGACAGACTTTTCGACCTTATATCTCTACTCAAAATCAAGACCCCTGCCCAATTGGCATCATACTTGGAGTCGCTGCACGACAACCTTGAGGAGCGCCCGCTTGCGGAGCAAGTAATCGACGCGATCCTCGCCGAAGACTACTCCCGCTACGACACCTTCAACTCCGTCCTTCGAGAATCCCAAGAGTCGGCCGAAATCGGAGGTCGAAGCCAAGGAGCTGACCGTCACGAACTCATCGGGCGGGCACTGACCAGCTGGGTGAACCTGGAAGAAGAACTACGCAGACTCGCGTCAGAAAGCGGTCTGGACGTCGCGCGAGCCCCGGTGATCAGCTGGCTCAACCAAATTTCAACCCTGGAGGATGACACCCGGAGAGATTGATCTGCTGCGGCGCATCAGAAATAACGTAGTCCACGGCCGTGACGCACCTGACACAGGTTACTTGCAGGAATTCCTGGATAGGCTGCAAGATGTTACAGAACGAGTAAAAGGCATCAGGGTCCGGAAAGCCTGGGTTGATCTGCAGTATTTCCCGCCGCGGAATCTTCACAGGCCGGCGGAGCGGCTTTGGGCGGAGCTTCCACGGGGCGCCTGGCCACGGACCGGTCGCCGCCGGACGAGGCGATGCGCTCCGGTCCCGCACAGCGAGGGAACCTGGATCGATAACGCTGCGCAGACGGTTGAAGAGACCGTCGAAGCGATCCTGTCTGCGACCGGTCCGGCGTCCCGCTCTGAAGTCGATCAGCCTCTGAGATGACCTTCAGGTGGTGCGTGGAGACCTGACGGCTACTCAATGGGCCTGGCCGGCATCGTTGTTGCCCCGGCAAGAAGCTGGGATGAGGCCGTGGACGGCAGGTACGAAGCCGTCGACGTGGCTTCGGGCCGACGGAATCGCACCGTCGGCCCGAAGCCACGTACAACCGCTCCAACACGCCGGCCTGCGGTTACAGCACCGGCAGCAGGTTCTTCAGCTCGAAGGCCGTCACCTCGCTGCGGTACTCCTCCCACTCCTGCTTCTTGTTGCGCAGGAAGAAGTCGAAGACGTGCTCCCCAGCGTCTCGGCGACCAGCTCGCTCTTCTCCATCAGCGAGATCGCCTCGCCGAGGTTCTGCGGAAGCGGCTCGATGCCCATGGCGCGGCGCTCTGCGTCGGACAGCGCCCACACGTCGTCGTCGGCGCCCGCCGGGAGTTCGTAGCCCTCCTCGATGCCCTTGAGGCCGGCGGCCAGCAGCACCGAGTACGCCAGGTACGGGTTGGCGCCGGAGTCGATGGAGCGGACCTCGACGCGGGCCGAGCCGGTCTTGCCGGGCTTGTACATCGGGACGCGGATCAGCGCGGAGCGGTTGTTGTGGCCCCAGCAGATGTACGAGGGCGCCTCGCCGCCGGCGCCCGCGGAGCGGGTGGAGCCGCCCCAGATGCGCTTGTAGGAGTTGACCCACTGGTTGGTCACCGCGGAGATCTCCGCGGCGTGCGTGAGCAGGCCCGCGATGAAGGAGCGGCCGACCTTGAGAGCTGGTACTCGGCGCCCGACTCGTAGAAGGCGTTGCGGTCGCCCTCGAAGAGGAGAGGTGGGTGTGCATGCCCGAGCCCGGGTACTCCGAGAACGGCTTGGGCATGAAGGTCGCCTGCACGCCCTGCTCCAGCGCGACCTGCTTCATGACCAGGCGGAAGGTCATGATGTTGTCGGCGGTGGAGAGCGCGTCCGCGTACCGCAGGTCGATCTCCTGCTGGCCGGGGCGCCCTCGTGGTGGCTGAACTCGACCGAGATCCCCATCGATTCGAGCATGGTGATCGCCTGGCGGCGGAAGTCCATGCCGACGTTCTGCGGGGTGTGGTCGAAGTAGCCGGAGCTGTCGGCAGGGGTCGGCCGGGTGCCGTCGACCGGCTTGTTCTTCAGCAGGAAGAACTCGATCTCCGGGTGGGTGTAGAAGGTGAAGCCCAGGTCGGAGGTCTTGGCAAGGATCCGCTTGAGTACGTAGCGCGGGTCGGCGAAGGACGGTGAGCCGTCCGGCATCAGGATGTCGCAGAACATCCGGGCCGTGCCGGGGCCTCCGCGCGCCACGGCAGGATCTGGAACGTACCCGGGTCCGGCTTGGCGATCATGTCCGATTCGTACACCCGGGCGAAGCCCTCGATGGCCGAGCCGTCGAAGCCGATTCCCTCGTCGAACGCCTGCTCAAGCTCTGCAGGGGCGACGGCGACGGACTTGAGGTAGCCCAGCACATCGGTGAACCAGAGCCGCACGAAGCGGATGTCGCGCTCCTCGAGTGTCCTGAGGACGAATTCCTGCTGCTTGTCCATAGCCACATCCTTGCAGTTCAGACGGTCTGTGCACCACCGCCCGGGGTAGGGGAGAAACTCCAGTATCACGACCCGGGATTTCACCCAGATTACGCACACGGTGTGAGAGAAGGCACTCGGCCACCCACTACGATCGGCGCCCATGGTGTGCAATGACTACGACGTCTTCGCAACAGCCCTGAGTACACCGGTTTTCCAGCCTGTTCCGTCCCTCCCGGCCCATTCGCAGAAGGACCTGACGACATGAGCTTCGACCGCAGGACCCGTATAGAGCAGATGCGCAACGCCGACCGGTCACGTGACCGCCGCAACCGTGTCGCCCTCATAGGTGTGAGCGCCGTCGTGGTTGCCGGGCTGCTCGGTTTCGGCACGTTCGCGCTGCTGGAGAAGTCGGAAGCCAACGACAAGGGCCAGGAGCAGCAGGCCCAGGACTCAAGCCGACCGAGACCGAGGCGGAGAAGAAGGCCCTGCCGCCGAGCCGGTCAAGGACGAGAAGAGCTGGGACGCGAAGAAGCTGGGCCGCGACCATGTGGCCGGGGATGTGACGTATCCCATGAAGCCCCGGTCGGCGGGAACCACAACCAGGCCTGGCTGAACTGCGACGGCGACGTATACGAAAAGGCCGTCCCCGACGTCAACGCCGTGCACTCGCTCGAGCACGGGGCGGTCTGGGTGACGTACACCGACAAGGCGGCCGATGCCGATCTGAAGAAGCTCACCACCCGGGTCGGGAGCACCCGTACTCGCTCATGAGCCCGTACGAGGGCCAGCCTGGGGCGATCATGCTGAGCGCCTGGGGCAAGCAGGTCACGGTGGACGGCGCCGATGACCGGCGGGTGGCCCAGTTCTTCGCGAAGTACGTCCAGGGTCCGCAGACGCCCGAGCCCGGCGCGCCGTGCACGGGCGGGGTGGAGGGCACCGGGTGAGCACGAAGAGCACACGCCGTACGCAGTGGGTGGCGGGCTCCGCCGTGGCGCTCGCCCTGCTGTTCGCGGGGGCCGCGACGGTGGCCTCCGCTCGGGGCGACGGGGCGGACTCCGGCTCGTCGGGCGCCGCCGCGGTGGCGTCGGCACCGGCCGCGGAGTCGGCGGACGCGGGCTTCGCGCGCGATATGTCCGTCCACCATCAGCAGGCCGTGGAGATGTCCTTCATCGTGCGTGACGGAACGAAGGACCAGGACGTACGGCGCCTGGCGTACGACATCGCCAACACGCAGGCCAATCAGCGGGGCATGATGCTGGGCTGGCTGGATCTGTGGGAGCTGCCGAAGACGGCGCCCGCCGGGCAGAAGCCGATGGCCTGGATGGCGGCCGGTCACTCCATGCACCACATGGAGGGATGAAGGACACGGGCGACGGGTTCAAGGCCCATGACGGGGCGCTGATGCCCGGCATGGCCACCAGGACCGAGCTCGGCCGGCTCCGCGAGGCCGGTGGCAAGCAGGCCGAGATCCTCTTCCTCCAGCTCATGACCGACCACCACAAGGGCGGTGTGGACATGGCCCGCGGCTGCGCGGACCTGTGCACGGTGCCGGTGGAGAAGCGGCTCGCCCAGGGCATGGTCGAGGCCCAGCAGTCGGAGCTGGGCCTGATGGCGGACATGCTCGCGGCGCGGGTGCCAAGCCCGCGTCTGAGCACAGAGTGGCCAGGGGCACGCGCACCCGAATGAGTGGCAGCGGTCGCGTGCCCCGTACGGTCGCGCCGAGGATGGTGCGGCTCGGGGCTGTACGGAAGTGCCCACCGGCACACAGGAGGAATCCCCATGACCACCGCCAAGGACATCATGCACACCGGGGCCCACTGGATCCCGGCCCACGAGACGCTCGACCGTGCCGCGCAGCTGATGCGCGAGCACAACGTTGGCGCACTGCCCATCTCCGCCAACGGCGGCCAGGACCGGATGGTCGGCATTCTCACGGACCGCGACATCGTCGTCGACTGTGTGGCCAGGGCCACGATCCGTCGAAGGTGACGGCCGGCGACCTGGCGCAGGGCACGCCTCGCTGGATCGAAGCGGACTCCGGTGTGGACGCGGTGCTCGAGGAGATGCAGAGCCATCGGATCCGCCGGCTTCCGGTGGTCGAGAACAAGAAGCTGATCGGCATGATCAGCGAGGCCGATCTGGCGCAGCACCTCTCGCAGGAGCAGATCGCCGGCTGGGCGGGGCAGGTCTACTCGCGCGCCTGATCCGGGGTCCCGCTGCCCCACTAGCCCCATCGGCGGTCCGGGGCCGGTCCGGGCCGCGGACCGGTGCCGCGCCGGTCCTCGGCTGCCTGCGCGCCGGCCCGGCCGCGACCCGCCGCCCAGGATTTCCGGCGGCCCGCCAGGACATCGCGTCAGAAAGACGATTACACTGGGCGGCGTGCCTCAACTACGTCTCGCACTGAATCAGATCGACTCGACCGTCGGCGACCTCGCCGGTAACGCGGAGTCGATCGTCCACTGGACCCGGCATGCCGCCGAGCAGGGCGCCCATCTGGTGGCGTTCCCCGAGATGGCGCTGACCGGGTATCCCGTCGAGGACCTGGCCCTGCGCTCATCGTTCGTCGAGGCCTCGCGGCAGGCGCTGCGTGCGCTGGCCGCCACCCTCGCCGACGAGGGCTACGGCGAGCTCCCGGTCGTCGTCGGCTTCCTCGACCGCTCCGAGCATGCCGCGCCGCGTTACGGGCAGCCCGCCGGGTCCCCGCGGAACGCCGCAGCGGTGCTGCACCGCGGGCAGGTCGCGCTGACCTTCGCCAAGCACCACCTGCCCAACTACGGCGTCTTCGACGAGTACCGGTACTTCGTACCGGGCGACTCGATGCCCGTCGTACGGGTGCACGGCATCGATGTGGCGCTCGCGATCTGCGAGGACCTCTGGCAGGACGGCGGCCGGGTCCCGGCCGCCCGGTCCGCCGGGGCCGGGCTGCTGCTGTCGGTCAATGCCTCGCCGTACGAGCGGGACAAGGACGACACCCGGCTCGAACTGGTCCGCAAGCGCGCGCAGGAGGCCGGCTGCACCACCGCCTATCTGGCGATGATCGGCGGGCAGGACGAGCTGGTCTTCGACGGGGACTCGATCGTCGTCGACAAGGAGGGCGAAGTCATCGCCCGCGCCCCGCAGTTCGCCGAGGGCAGCGTGATCATCGACCTGGAGCTGCCGGCCGCCGCGACCGTGGCCCCGTCCGGGATCGTGGACGACGGGCTGCGGATCGATCACGTGGTGCTCTCCGACAGGCCGCTGCCGGATTACGAACCGGAGCTGGCCGGCGGCTACGCGGAGCGGCTGGACGACGACGAGGAGCTGTACTCGGCGCTGGTCGTGGGCCTGCGCGCGTACGCCGCGAAGAACGGTTTCAGCAGTGTGCTGATCGGGCTCTCGGGCGGCATCGACTCGGCGCTGGTCGCAGCCATCGCCTGCGATGCGCTGGGCGCTCGACACGTGTACGGCATCTCGATGCCGTCGAAGTACTCCTCGGACCACTCCAAGGGCGACGCGGCCGAGCTCGCCCGGCGTACCGGGCTGAACTTCCGCACCGTATCCATCGAGCCGATGTTCGACGCGTACATGGGTGCGCTGGGGCTCACCGGTCTCGCCGAGGAGAACCTCCAGTCGCGGCTGCGCGGCACGATGCTGATGGCCGTCTCCAACCAGGAGGGTCAGATCGTGCTCGCGCCGGGCAACAAGTCCGAGCTGGCGGTGGGCTACTCCACGCTGTACGGGGATTCCGTCGGGGCGTACGGGCCGATCAAGGACGTGTACAAGACGTCCGTCTTCCGTCTCGCGCAGTGGCGCAACCGGGCCGCCGAGGCGCGGGCAGACCCCGCCGATCCCCGAGGCCTCCATCACCAAGCCGCCCAGCGCCGAGCTGCGGCCGGACCAGATGGACTCCGACTCGCTGCCGGACTACGACGTACTGGACCGGATCCTGGAGATGTACGTCGACCGGGACCAGGGTCTCGAAGCGATCGTCGCGGCCGGGTTCGACGCGGAGCTGGTGGCGAAGACACTGCGGATGGTGGACACCGCCGAGTACAAGCGGCGGCAGTACCCGCCGGGCACGAAGATCTCCCCGAAGGGCTTCGGCAAGGACCGTCGGCTGCCCATCACGAACCGGTGGCGCGAGTCGCAGTGACCTTAGTGCGGAGCCCGGGACCTTGGTGCGGAGCCCGGGACCTTGGTGCGGAGCCCGGGACCTGGTGCGGAGCCCGGCCCGCACCCCGCACCGTGTCAGTGGACCTCGGTGCGGGCCCGGTCCTCCGCCTCGTGCGGGCGTGACACACCCGGGGCGCCCGCCACCACGCGTGAGACCCCGGAGTGCGGTCCAGCAGGCCCGCCGTGACCGCCACCGCGAGACCGGCGACCGCCAGGACCGCGCCGACCAGGGCCGGTGAGGTCCAGCCCCAGCCTGCCGTGATGGCCAGTCCGCCCAGCCAGGCGCCGCCCGCGTTGGCCAGGTTGAAGGCGGAGTGGTTGGAGGCGGAGGCGAGGGTCGGGGCGTCCTTGGCCTTGTTCATCACCAGCATCTGCAACGGCGTGGTCGTCATGAACCCGACGCCGCCGAGCAGCACCACCATCACCAGGGCCAGCCACTGCACATGGACGGTGAAGGGAAGGCGACCAGGACGACGGCGAGCGCCCCAGCGATCCGTACAGCGTGGGACGCAGCGCCCGGTCGGTCAGTGGTCCGGCGGCGAGAGCCCCGAGGGTCATCCCGATGCCGAACAGTGCCAGCACCAGCGTGACCGAAGACTCACCGAAGCCCATGGCCTCGGTCGTCATGGACGAGAGGTACGAGTACACGGCGAAGACTCCGGCGAAGCCGAGGACGGCGGTCAGGAGCCGAGAGCACCTGGCGGTTTCCCATGGCCTTCAGCTCGCGGCCCAGGCCCTGGTGCGCCTCGACAGGGATCTGCGGTACGAGGCGGGCGAGCGCGGCCATCGCGACCAGCCCGATCACCGCGACCACCATGAAGGTGGCGCGCCAGCCGAGGTGCTGGCCGAGCAGAGTGGCCGCGGGTACGCCGACGATGTTGGCGACGGTGAGCCGAGGAACATCGTCGCGACGGCGCGCGCCTGGCGCCCGTTGGGGACGAGGCGCGAGGCGACGACTGCGCCGACGCCGAAGAACGCGCCGTGCGGCAGCCCGCCAGCAGCCGGCCGGCCATCAGCCAGCCGAAGTCGGGGGCGAAGGCGGAGGCCAGGTTGCCGACGGTGAACAGGGCCATCAGCAGCAGGAGCATCCGCTTGCGCGGGATCCGGGAGCCGACGGCGGTGAGCAGCAGGGCACCCAGGACGACGCCGATCGCGTACGCCGATACGAGGTAGCCGGCGGTGGGCACGGACGTTCCCAGATCGTCGGCGACGTTGGGCAGCAGGCCCATCATCACGAACTCGGTTGTGCCGATGCCGAAGGCGCTCACAGCCAGCGCGAGCAGGGCCAGGGGCATGTCGAAGAACCTTTCGGGGTGGGGGTCCGGGCAGCAGAGTGCGGCCCGGCCCATGGTTGGGCCGGCGGCGGAGGAAGGTGGGTGGGTGCCTCGGCTTCGTTGCCGGCACAGGTTAAGTATGCATCCGGAACAAATTGTCGCAGACGCTTTATGCCCGGAGGTAAACGGCCCGTTGCGGCGGGGTGCGATGCGGGCGGCGATCGGGAACCGGCCGAAGTGCGACCGGGATCAGCCCCTGGCCTCGATCGGGCCGCCTTCCTCCGTATCGTGAGCGCGCGACGAGCTCATGATCACGCCCGGTGATCGTCCCCGGACAGAAAGGCCCACCCGCGTGCACCCGCCCACCGACGACCCGACGGCCCCTCGATGATCCATGTTCCCGGCGGCACCGTGGACCTCAGGGACGACCGGCGGAGCACCCGCTGGCAGGCCGAGATCGCGCCCTTCCTGCTCGGCCGGTATCCCGTCACGGCAGAGCTCCACCGCGCGGCGACAGCAACTGATCCCAGCCCGCCGCGAGCGACGCCTCGCCCGTCACGAACGTCAGCTGGCTCGACGCGATCGACGCGTGCAACCGGTTCTCGGACCTGTCGGGGCTGGACCACGCCTACTCCCATGACACCCGGGCGGCGAGGTGACCTGCGCCCCGGCATCCAACGGCTACCGGCTGCCGACCGAGGCGGAGTGGCAGTACGCCTGCAAGGCAGGCACCAGCGGGTACCGGTACGGCGAGATCGACGAGATCGCCTGGTACGCGGACAACTCCGGCGGCCGGGCCCACGACGTCGGCGGCAAGGTCCCCAATCCCTGGGGCTGCACGACATGCTGGGCAACGTCTGGGAGTGGTGCTGGGACCTCTACGACGAGGAGATCTACGGGGCCTACCGCATCTTCCGCGGCGGGGCTGGGCCGAGTCGCCACGGGGCTGCGGCTCCTCCGTGCGCCGCCGCAGCCATCCCACGTTCGCCATCGACGACCTCGGCTTCCGGCTCGCCCGAACTGTGTACTGAGGTCCGGCCCTTGGCCCCGGCCGGATCCACCCCGGGCGGCGGATCCGGCGCCACGAACCCCGTGGCGCCTTCGCCTCACCGGCCGGCGGCCTCATCCGCTGGATACGCCCCATGAGGTCCGATCATGGGCTCGCTACGCGCTCCACGCGCCGGACTTCGTAGCCGTACCCCTTGTCCACATTCGTATCGAAGTACATCTCCGGTTCGTCCCCGCCGCGGTCGACCTGAAGCAGAGCGGACTCTCCGTCGTCCGAAAACGCCCCACCCGTATCGAAATGAAGCTCCACAGCGCCGCTCGTGTCGCCCTCACCGTCCAGTTCCCACGCTCCTCCCGGACAGCCGGCCTTTCCGGGAGGGGCGTCGACGAAACTGAACACGATGGCACTCCGCGGGATGCGGGCCATTTCGAACGTACCGTTCGTGTGAAACACGATCTGTCCGCCACCGGACCCTTCCCAGACACCGACAACCTGCTCGGATTCCAGTTCGGGGTTTTGCCCCGCACCCTGCACCACAAACAGGAAACCGATCAGCAGCAGAGGGATCGCCACGCATATCGCGCACCCACGAAGGAGTTTCACACTCAACCTACTTGTAGATCTTCTCTTGCCATCGAACGTCGACCCGGAATCCCGCAAAATACCCACCCATGTATCGCGGCGCCCCATTGGCCGGCTCCTGCCACTTGCCGTGCCCAGGAATAAACGACTCATTATTGATGTCGGTCCACGCATGGTAATTGACCGTGAGAGTGTTTCCCTTGGTCTTTGTCACCTGGTAGGTCAGCGCATAGGAACCGAGAACTCCTTGAGCCGCACGATCGTCCTTGCCTGCCACGAGCCCGCCGAGGTCCGAGGCGTACACGCCCAACATCTGCAGCACATTCAGATCCTCGCCGTCTCTGTTCTTGGTGGTGCTGTAGTCAGCACGACCGCTCTTCTTGCTCGTAGCAGCGAACTGCCCTGCGATCTCCTCCCGTGCATCCTTCATACCGGTGCTCTTTATCAGCGATTGAGTGAGTTCGTCATCGCCATCGTAGGCGCGATCACCCGTGCTGCTCCTGCCCTCGTTGCTTCCCCAGATCCAGCGGAAGGCCAGGCTCCAGGGACCACCGCTCTTCACCTTCCCGTCACCGCCGAAGGAGTCGATCAGCCCTCCGGAGGGCGGTCGGCACAGAGCCTGGGCCTCCATCATCATCTTCTGCAGCTTCTTCATCTCCGGGCTCTGGTTGAACTGGACCGGAAGCGGGTCCGGGCCCATGAGCAGGGGCGGTGGCTGAAGCAGCGAGGGTGCCGCCGGGAAGCCTGTGAATCCCAGACTGGAAGTGGGCGCGCTGCCCGAACCGCCGCCCCCGGGAACGGAGCAGCGGCGAAGAAGTCCGCCATGATCGCACCGATACTGCAGTCCACTCCCATGGTGCACTCGAACGAGCTGGCCCGGCCCGTGGGGTCCGCGAAGGTCACCGGATTATTCTCCGCGTACCCGTACCCGTTGAGGGACTGGTGCTTCCCGGTTCGAGCAGGGGTCGGCGCTCAGGAACAGCCCCAGAGCCGGGTCGTACTCACGCGCACCGAGGTGGGTGAGTCCGGTGCCGGAGTCATGGGTCTTGCCCAGGAACGCCCGGTCGTCGACCCAGGCGCCCGTCGCGCCCGTCTTCCGCTCGGCGCCGAAGACGGTCATATATCTCTTGGTTACTGCCTGGCTGTCTGACGCGATGGCAATGCTGGAGGTGCCGTGCCCGTCGCCGGCCAGGAAGTAGAGCTTGTTGGCGCCAGTCCGGTTCGTTCGGACAGCGACAGTCAGCTCTTCGGTGCCGTAGTAACGCTGGGCCCAAGTGCTGCCGTCCTTCTTGAGGTGGACCTCGGTGGCGCCGGCGTACAGCACCCGCTCACCCTTGCCGGCGTCGCGGATCAGAAGGTTGCCGTCCGCGTCGTAGACGTACCCGGTCGAGTCAGCGCCTTCGGTGAGCTCGGTGAGCTTGCCCTCCACGGACCAGGTGAGGTCCTGAGCGCCGCTCTCCCCGGACGACTGGTCGCATTACCCGCCTTGTCATAGGCGTATTCCTGCTCGGCACTGCCGCAGTCGGCCGCGGTGGTCGTCGAGAGCAGGGCGTGCTTCTGAACCGAGTCGTAGCAGTACGTCGTGCTCGTGACGCCAGTGGTCCTGTGCTCGGTACTGGTGGCACGCTGCCCGGCATCGTTGTAGGTATAGCCGGTCCAGTACGGTGCCGGACCACCGAGTGCGGTGGCGCTGCGGTCGTCGCCGCAGTCCTGTGAGGCGGGGTCCACGCCTCGGTGAGACGACGGTGGCCGTCGTAGCCGAAGCACTGGGTCTCGGCCTTGCCCGTTCCACCGAGCGTCGTGGGGTCGTTGATCGAAGTGACGTTCCCGCCCTCGTCGAAACGGTAGTTCAAGTCCTGCAGCATGTAGGGATGCGTCTGGTCGGTGACATGGCTACGGGTCAGCCGCCCTGTCCCCTCCTCATAGGTGTGGGTCACGTAGGCCTTCTTGTGCGCCTCCGTGTTCGCCGTACCGAGGACGAGCTGCTGTGGCTGGCCGACGGCCGAGTAGTCGGTGTCCAGCAGATATCCGGTACTGCCGGCGATGGTCTTCACCTGGCCCAGGCCGGTGTAGCCGAGAGAGACGGTCTCTGCCGACAGGCCGCCCAGTGCAGGTTCCTGTGTGTTCTGAAGGGTGCCGTCGATGTTGTAGTAGCTGGTGAATGCCAGCGTGGACGGCACTCCGGCTTTGACGAGCCGATCGTCCTTCGGAAGTTCGAGCTGTGTGTCGACCGCGCGACCGAGACTGTCGTACTCGTTGACCCTTCGGGTGTAGGCATCGCCCCCGACACCACCCACGTAGCGGATCGAAGCGGTCGGTTTGCCCTTCAGGACCGTGTCGTAGGTCTGCTCGGTAAGCCGGTTGGCGTCCGTTGTCGATCCGGACCAGGTGCCGGTGATGCGCCCGATCTCGTCATACTCGGTCAGGATCGATGTGTTGCGTGCGTCAGTGATCCTGACTGCCTGGTCGAGCGCGTTGTATTCGGTGGCCGCCCGGCCCTTGTCCGGATCGACAACGCTGGTACGGCGAGCGAACAGGTCGTAGCCGTACGTCCACTTCGCAGTGTCCGGGCCGACAACGGTGGCTTCTTTGCCATCCAGCGTGTAGCTGGTCTTGACGGAGGTGTGGAAGCCCCCAGCCCGCCGCCGAAGTCCTTGTCCTCGGGACTGGAACCCGCGTATTCACGGGTTTCGACGGTCCGGCCTCTCGCATCGACGATGGTGCGCTTCGCCGAACCGCCCCTCAGGGCGGTAGTGGCGGATGAGTCGCCCGTGTAACTCGTCGTGCTGGTCCAGCGCTTCTGACCGTAGAAGTACACCGTACGGTCCGTCTCACGGCCCGCACCATCGTGGCCGATAGAGGTCTGTGTGGCGGACTCTCCGTACTCGGCCCGGGTGTAGGTACTGCTGGGTCTGCTCGTGCTGTCGAATATGTCTGCGTACGTCTCGTAGGCCAGGCCGCGCGAGTCGTAGCGGGTGTCGGTCAGAATGCGGCCGCCGCCCTCCGGCGTCGCCGATTGGGTCTGCACAGGACGCAGCAGAGCGTCATAGATGCTGTACGTGGTGTTGTACGTCTCGCCGTCCGCCTTCAGCGTCGATGTCGACACCCAGGACGCTTTACCGGCGTTGAGCTGATAGTCAAAGACGCTGCTCGCCCCGTGCCCGGCGGCTCTGCTCCGGTTGGGCAGCCAGACCGAGGTCAGCCGGCCGAGCGCATCGTAGGAAAGTTCGGTCTTCTTCAGGTTCGCGTCGTAAGTGCGTTCCGCCAGACCGCGCCGAGGGTCGAGGAACGTGGTGGTCCGGAACGTCTTCGGGTCAGTGACGACTGTCTTGGTCAGCGGGCCCGCGGCGGCCGGCGTGTACTCCGTGAGGGTTGTCTTCCCGGCGGCGTCCGTCGCGGCGGTCGAGCGGCCGAGTGCGTCGTACACCGTGGTGCTGACGGTCTGCCAGCCACTGGGCGCGCGTGCGCCGTCCGTTCCGGCGGTGGCCGGGTAGCCGGTGGCCCGCCCTGTCCAAGTGGCCGCCCCTTGGCCGGCGTCTGACCCGCGGTCCAGGTGGTGGCATCCGGATTGTCGTACACGGTCGCGGTGTCGGAGAGAACGTCTCCGCGAGTGGTGGAGACCGCCGGCAGGCTGAGCCCGTCGTCGGCGATGGAGCAGGGTTTGCCGACCGTGCGGATACGGGACGTCAGACTGATGATGCCCGCCTTGTCGTTACGGGCGTACCAGGTGCGAGCGCACGTCTCGTCACCGCTCTTGCCGATCTCACCCGAGTCGTCGACGGTGAGCGGCATGCCGTAATTGTCGTACTCGGTCGCGACGGCGCGTGCCCGCCACTTTCTGGTCCCGGTCAGGTAGGTATACGTGACGGTTTTGCTTGCACGTACGTACCGCGCGGTGTGGTCGGCGGCTCCAGGCACCGTCTGATGGGCTGTGTCCTTCGACCATGGGTCGGTCACCGTGGCAGAAACCGGTGTCGTGCCCGCGTAGACGATCTGCTGACGCAGCTGTCCCGCGTACTGGTCGCTGTCGTCCATTGTCGCGATGCTCAGGCCGTCCAGGGGCAGCGGAGCGACAGCCGCCGGCCGGCTGGAACCGTCCGCCTTCCTGTTCTTGTCCATTCCCTGCATGTAGAGCGAGACGGTCCTGGACCGGGTGGTCTTCAACGCACCGCTGTACACCGTCACCTGGCGGTAGCCGCGCCAGTCCGACCAGGTCCGCTCGGTCGTGGGGACGAACGGGTCATCGCTGTAGTGCCAGGCCGCGCCCCGTACTCGTACGCGTGCTCCACCGCTTCGTTCTGGCCGGCGGGATCGGTGGTGACCACGGCCAGCACACGGTACTTGTGGAACCAGTCCACCGATGCGTTCTCAGCGCCGTTGATGTTCCAGTACTGGGGTAGCAGGACCGGGTGTTCGTGTCCTCGGCCGCTCCCGTGACGTCGCTGCGGCGGCATTCGGCGGCGGACAGCGTCACCGTGGTCAGGGCGCCCGTCTCCGAGGTGACGGTCGAGACGCGGGGCCGGGTGAGGGAAGGATGTCATCGGTGCCGTCCACCCGGTTCGGACGCATCTGATACGTGAAGGAGACAGGGTTCGAGACGATGCCGGTACTGCCCGCTTTGGCTGTGCGCTTCACCGACTTCAGCGTCAGCGTCTGGTCACTGCTGTCACCGATGTCGCCGCCGTCAAGATACTCCTGGGTGAACGCCCAGGAGTCGACAGGCTTGTAGGCCGTGTCCGCGGCCGACCATGAGAAGGTGTTGACTCCGGTGACCCGCTTGCGTGTGAAGAACGACGGCCCGGTGGCGTAGCACTCCTTGTCCCCGTCCGAGCAGATGGCGTCGAAGGGCACATCCGGCCAATTGCGTGCGGTGCCCTCGTTCAGTGCCGAGCAATCGGACGCTGTGCAGCGTTCGGCGTGGTCGAAGGTGACTTTGGCGTCGGCGTCGTCGGTGAACAGAGCGCCCTTGCGGAGTCCGTACTTGATCTCCTTGAGGTAACCGCCCGGGTGTAGGCGGCGTTGGCCGTCTCGGAGGCGTTCTTCTTGTAGTGGTTGGTTTCCTTGGCGTACCAGTAGGTGGCGGCGTTGCCATGTGTGCTCTCGACATAGTCGAGGTTCCAGCGCCAGGCCTGGTTCAACGCGCGGTCGGCGAAAGCACTGCCCTCGGAGTGGCCGGGCTCACCGGAGTCGTCGCCGAAGACGGGCACCGTCCAGGTGGAGTTGGTGCGCTGGTCGGCGGCGCCGTCGAGCTTGTTCAGACCGAACATGTACTTGGTGCCCTCACCGGTGACGACGGTCCAGTACTCACCGTTGTCGTCGCCGTTGGACGCGCCCGTGGAACGGGTCACCTTGGACGCGTCGTCGTCCTGAAGACGCCACTGTCCGGAGTCGTCGTCCTGCACCAGCCGGGACGACTTGCCGTTGAGGACCAGGCGGGCGTTGTCGTACGTCCAGCAGCGGTCGAAGACGCCCTTGTGCCCGTCGTCCTCACAACTGCCGTAGCTGCGCTCGATATAGGAGTCGGTCAGTCCGAATCCTTCACCGACCGGCGTGCCCTGGTTGTTGGTGCCCGAGGTGCGGCCGTCCACACTGCCGGAGTCGTAGGTCAGCGACAGGGTCGGCGTCGGGTCCGCGGCAGCCGGTGGCAGCGGGAACTTGTGCGACCAGGTGAAGGACCCCGCGCTGCCACCTGCCTCCCACGAGGACGCAGCGGCCAGTTCGGTCGCCGAGTAATCGCCGCTGCCCGACGGCGAGGCTCCCGCGCCCGCCGACAGCGCGGTGACCGCGAGGACAGTGACACCGGAGGAACCTGCCCGTTTCGGGAAGGCCCACCGGGAGCACTCACGGCGAGTGGCACGTTGGCGGAGACCCGCTGGTTCTTGATGTCGTTGTCTGACTTCAATGGAGTCTGCCGACGGCACTTCGCCTTTCCGGTGTCGTCAACGCGCACGCGGGAAGCCGGACCAGGCGGAGCCGTCCGGCCCAGCCGCCGCCGATGGCACCGGCGAACCCGCTGTAGTCGACGCTTACCTCGGCACGGCTCGCGGAGTCCGCTGCCGCGGTCAGCACGACGCCGGTGACTCCGGCCTTCCGCGCGGCCTGCTGGTCCAGAACAGCGATCTCCGCCTCGGCGCCCGTCCCGGCCGGCGTTCCGGCCTGCGGCTCGATCGTCACCGGTACAGCGGATGGCGCCGTGCTGCCCGGCTCTCGGCACCGAGTTTCACGACCGTCCTGCCGGGCGCCGGCCAGGCCGCCTTCCGCTCGGCCTCGGCCTTCTTCGCCTGGCTGTCGTTCACCGCACGGTGCGCCGCGACCGCCTTCTTCGCCTTTCTCACCCCGAACCGTCTATGGCTTCCACCTTGCTCACCCGGTGGCCGGGCAGATCGGGGCGGCCAAGTCCCTTACTGTCGCGCGCGGATGCGAGGGCGCCGCTGCCCGGTCACCAGCAATGTCAACGTCAGAGCGGTTACAAGCGCCCGCGCAGAACCGCGCTTTCCCTCACGATGCGATGACATGGAGGTGCCTATACCAAACGCCATGGTTGTCCGTCCCCACCGGAATGTCGCAAAGCCGAAGTCCTGAGAGCGTGCTCGTCGTCACGGTCGCGGTGGGGTGCGGACCGTCGAAGGTCCGCACCCCGTTCTCATCAGTCGCCGACGTGGTAATCGATTTGTTCGCTGCTGGCCATTGCACCGGCCCACAGCCGCACCTCGGTGACCCTGGCCGGCAGATAATGCTGCCAGGCCCCGGCGGTGAAGCCCTTGCCGATGGCGAAGTCACCGGCGCCGAGTTCGGCGGTGAACAGCTTGTCGTCGCCGTTCTGGTTATGTCCCAGGTAGAGGCTGATCGTCCCCGCCAGGGAGTCGTGGATACCGGTCAACCGGACAGGGCTGTCCAGCGCGGCAACCTCGTCGGAGACCACGGACGAGAACGTTCCATCGGCATTCCGCCGGCCGAAGTGCCATAGGCCGACCGGCACGACCCGCTCCTCCAGCGTCTCCTCGTCCAGCACGGTCTCCTTGCCGGTCATCTCGTACCAGATACCCCACGAGGAACCGGTCCCGGTCCGCTGGCCCAGCACCTGACCGGTGTATCCGACGCTCCTGGACGTGAGCTCGGCAGCGTCGAGCTGTACGAGGGTCGAGACGGTGAAGGCTGCGTGGTCGGACAGGAGCGGTCCCGGGGCCATGCCCGCGTCGTCCACACCGTCCAGGACGATCGCCCCGTCAGCGACTGAAGCGCCACCGCTCAGCGTCAGGCCTCTGCCGTATCCGGAGTTGGTATCGGGGACTGTGGTGCCACTGCCCAGCTCCGCCGACCATTCCGCGACGAGTTCCGCACCCGCGAAGGCACCGGAAGTCAGCTGCCGCGCTTCGTCCTTGATCTCGCCCGGCGTCAGCACACGTTGCCATACGGCTACCTCGTCAATGCTCCCGGGAAGTAGTACTGGTACACGTTGGCCCATTTGTAGCGGCCGATCTCGAACGCGCCGCCCGCTGCCCATGCCGCCGCCGGTACCGTCGCCGCCCCTTGGCTGACGCCGTTGACGTACATGGCCAGCTTGTGTGTCGCGGGTCATAGGTACCGGCCAGATGCGTCCACGCGCCAACGGTGACCGGGCTCTTCCCGGGACCCCGTAATAGCCCTTTCCATCTGCGACTTCCGTCTCCTTCACACCGAAGAACCAGTTGCCGATGTCTTTGGAGTAGCTGAGGACGAAGGGCGAGTGCTGCGCGCCGTCCTGCGAGGCGACTATTGCCGCACCGCCCGTTTTCTCGATGCGAACCCAGGCCGAGACCGTGTAGGCGGAGCGGGTCTCCAGCACGGGCCCGCTCGTCGACGCGTAAGCGCTGGAGCCGTTCATGGACAGGCCCGTGTCCTGGAGCGGTGTCTCCAGCAGATCGCCCGACGCTCCATGGGTGATCAGACCCCGGCGCCCGCGGTCGTCCCGGACAGCGCCGCCGGACAGCACTGCGTCATCCGTTCCGTCTGCCGTGGCGGAATCCTTGGCAGCGCCGGCCGCTTCGTCGAAGTGCCACCGGCCGACCGGGTCCTCACCCGCCGCGACCAAGAAGTCCACGACGCTCTGCGCGCCCCACCGGCCCACGTTGTCCCTGGCCCGGACGTACAACCGGTAAGTGCCGCCTCGGGGTGGCGTGATCGCCTCTTCAACGCTCGCACCGGCGCGCTCGGCCGACCATGCGGCATCGGCCGAAAGCCGGTACTGGTAGGCGACGTTGCTGTCCCCGGCGGCCGCCGAGAAGGCGAAGGTCCCCTTCACTCCGGGGCCCCGCCTGCCGCACATGCCGTGGGGCTGCACCGGGTGTACTCGGTGCGGAAGGTGATCTGCGGCGCCTTCGGAGCCGTGGGATCGACCTTGAAGTAGCACCAGCCCGAAGTCGAGCTGGACAGGTGGTTCGCGCCGTAGTACGACCAGGTCCAGGCCTGGTACCGGTACAGCTTGCCCTCGGTCAGTGCCGACCAGTCCAGCGTCGCCTTCTTACCGTCCCCGGTATAGCCGCTGGAGGGCCGCAGGGAACCGTTTCCGGGATTCGTGTCCGACCATGTTTTGTCCGCGTTCTGGTGATCGACGTCGAAGTACACCCGCAGCTGCGCCTCCTTCTCGCCACCCGAAGCAGTCTGCGGGGTCGCCGTCAGCAGGGGCGTCGGATCCGATATCACCGCCGGGTCCGAGGCACTCTTCTCGCACACCGTGCCCGAACCGGTCACCACGCCGATCCCCGTGGGCTTCGAGGGCAGTCCCACGAAGTCCACGGCCAGGACCGCATCGTTCTTGAACCGCTTCCACGCCCCGGTATCCGACTCGTCGTGCGCCCTGAGCTCAAGTGTCAGACGTGAGAAGTTGCCTGCCGCGAAGCTCCGGACGGTCGGCGTCAGGTTCTCGTTCGACTCTGCCGGATTGTCTTTGAACTCGATCGGCGCATCCGGGGAATCCGGATCACACAGTGAGCCCCGGCCGGCCGACACATGCCGGTCCACCATCCAGTCCAGCTCCTTGGGGCGAGAGGACCAGGTGGTGGAGGCGGAGATGTTGTTCGTCCGGACCAGATCCACCCACCGCGGATCACACTGGAACGCCCACGGCTCCGTCACCCGGAATGTCGCGTCCAGGATCTTCTTGCCCTTGAGGCTTGCCGGAGAGAACTCGAAGTACAGCCGCTGCGCATAGCCCGGTCCGCAGTAGTACCCGTTCCAGGTACCGCACTTGCCGACACCTTTGCCTCGGCCGTCGTCCCCGTTGCCCCAGCCGTAGGACTCGTACCCATCCGAGCGCAGCAGCGTCCGCTCCGACTCGCCCCACGTCACCGTCGGGTCGATGAACAGCGGAAACGCCGCCTCACCCGTCTTCGCCAGCATGTCTGCGTCCGGGACGACCGTGAGGGAGTCCTTCGCGACCTTCACGTCGATGCGGGTGACGTTGTCTCCTGGCCGGGCTCCAGACCGGACCCGGACGGTGACTTCTCCGCGGTGTCACCCGGCGCAGCAGGATCCTCCGCAGCAGACCGCGCCGCGCTGCGCGCAAGTGACGCCGGCTGACCCATGTCCGCTGCACCCGCCGAATCCCACATCTGGGCCGGAGGCGCGCGGAAACCGTCTGGCCATTCGCGTCCACCGCGGCGAGGTTCCCTGCAATGCCCTTGCGGACCTCGAGCCCGGTGGCCTTCAGCCCGAACGACAGCTCCTTCAGCTCCGTGGCTGTGGCCGCCTCGGGCGTCCTGACCACCAGTACCTGCCGGAAGCTCTCGGCTGTCGCGGTAACCATCAGGTCCACATCCGGCAGCACATCGGGGTAGACCGCGCTCGGGCCGTCGATCCGAGGTGCGGGGAGTTCCGTCGGCCAGGTCAACTCGAGCGACTGTTCTCGCTTGGACAGTTTCACGAGCGAGTCGTCACCGCCGCCGGAGAAGGTCATGCCCACCGCTGAGGCCTTGGGACCGACTGATCCATCCACCCGGCGTTCGAGCGTGGCGTCCGGCGCCTGCCAGCCGCCTTCCGCCTTGGCCACCCTCACCGGCACGACGGACTGCTCGAGCGTGAAGGTGAAACCGTCGGGATTCGCGAACACCGTCGCGCGCTCCGAGCGCTCCCCGACGACCTCCACACGGCTGCCCGACTCCTCGGCCTCCGCCAGAGCCTGGCTGCCTTCGCTCAGCTCCGGAGCGTCCGGCGCAGCGGTGACCGCATGAGCCACTGGCGTCGGCAACACAAGCAGTGACAGCGCCGCTGCCACCGCCACGCTGCCCACACGCCATCTTCGGGCATGCCGAAACATCGCACAGAACTCCACAAGTCCCCACCCCAGAGTCACACGATCATCACAACCGGAGACGGATTCAACGACATCTCGACCACCTACGTCAATGAATCCAGCCCATGAGGAGTCAGACAAGCACGGAGCCGGGCTGCGGAATCGACACGCATGCCCGGTATGCGGCCACACAGCAGACCGCCTCATCGTTTACTCTGCGTAAGGCTCTGCGCGAACCCACTTCGCCTCCAGGACGAGACCCACCCAATACGTCAAGCCGCCACAGCCAAGCGGAGTGGAAGTGGCCGGTTTGGATGCGGTCAGTCACTCCACCCACGACAGCCCGCCAGGTGACGCACATCACAGCCGTTCTCGCGGGCGAGGCGAGCGGGAGATCGTCACCGAAACGGAAGCAGGGCAGGCGTCACGTGGCGTACGGGCTGACGATGCCGGCGGCCGGCGCGGGGTTCGATCTCGACGAGGTAGGAGCGCATCGTGAGCGCCGACGACGGATACCGATACCCGGTGCCTGTCGATCTCCGCTTCAGAGCTCGATGCGCGCCGCGATCGGGAGGTGGTCGCTGTGCGTTGCCGGGAGGGTCCAGGACGACATCGGCTCCACGTCCTCACCATGATCTGGTCGATGCGGGCCATCGGGAACGACGCCGGCCAGCTGAAGCCGAAGCCGTTGCCGGCGGCTCCCTGGGTGGAGCGCATCTGGGAGGTGACCGCGTGCAGTGAGCGGTCGTTCATCGTGCCGTTCAGATCACCGAGCAGAACCACCCGTTCGAGTGGCTCGTCGGAGATCGCCTCGCCGAGGGCGTCCGCGCTGTCGTCGCGCTGGTTGGCTGTGAAGCCGGCGTCTACCTTCACCCGTACGGAGGGCAGGTGCGCCACGTACACCGCGATCGTGCCGTCCGGTGCCGAGACCGTGGAGCGCATCGCCCGGGTCCAGCCCATCTTGATGTCGACCGGGCGCGTGTCGCTCAGCGGGTACTTGCTCCAGAGCCCGACGGTCCCCTTCACCGAGTGGTGCGGGTAGCGGGAGGCCAGTGCCTTCTCGTACGTCTCGACCTTGCCGCCGGGCAGTTCCTGCAGGGCCACGACGTCGGCGTCCGAGCCCGCGATCTGCTCGGCGGTGCCCACCGGGTCGGTGTTGCCCGCGTTGACGTTGTGCGTGACCACGGTGAGGTCGCCCCGGCGCCCGCCTTGTCGGCGAACAGCAGGCCGCCGAAGATGTTGAGCCAGACGACGACCGGCAGCAGCAGGGCGATCAGCGCGGTCGCCGAACGCCGGACCAGGCCGAGGACCAGCAGCACCGGGATGAAGACGGCGAACCACGGCAGGAACGTCTCGGAGAGGCTGCCCAGGTTGCCGATGGTGTTCGGGATCTGCGAGTGGAAGATCATCACTGCGGTGACCAGGACCGAGCAGACCGCGAGGATGATGCCCCGTCGCCAGATTCCCCGGTCGTGGAGCAGCCTGCCGCGCAGGTTCTGGAAGCGGGATCCGGTGCGCTGCGGCACCGTGTCGGCGTTCTCCGTGTCCGCCCTGTACGCCTGTACCATCGCGCTGTCCTCACTGCCTTGCCGTACACATCGCCGCGCCCCACGACCCTAGGCGATAAGCGACCCGTTCCCGCCGTCGACGACGGCCGTACTGGGACCAGGACGCCGGACGTGGCGTTGCGGGTTCCGGTCAGGCGGGGCCGGTGGGCCCTTGTGACGCAACGCTCATCCTCGGGCGGTGCTCGGCGCGTCAGCTGTGACCTGCGAATTCGGGCCCGGTCCGGGTGCGTACGGGGCATGTGACCGGGGTCGGCCGCCCCCGGGTCCATGGCCTGGGTCGGCACGGAATTCACCCGCGTCCGCTACGACGCCCCACACGGCTCGGGTGGGCCCACTTCCCCGAACGCTCCCGGGATGCCACCATGGAAGGGATCCGGGGACGCCGTCAGGGCGCCTCGAGATGACGAAGGAGCCGTTGGCAATGTCGCTTCAGGCTGCGCAGAATCAGTCCACCGCCCCGCGAGTCCCACCTCCGACAGCAGCAAGGCGCTGTACGGAGGAAAGAGCACCCGCCGCATCACCGTCCATGACATCGCCGCCGCCAGTGAGCGCGGCGAGAAGTGGCCCATGCTCACCGCCTACGACGCGGTGACCGCGTCCGTCTTCGACGACGCCGGGATCCCGGTCATGCTCGTCGGTGACTCCATGGGCAACTGTCACCTCGGCTACGAGACCACCGTGCCCGTCACGATGGACGAGATGGCCATGCTCTCCGCCGCCGTCGTACGGGGCACCAAGCGAGCTCTCATCGTCGCCGACCTGCCCTTCGGGTCGTACCAGGAGGGCCCCGTCCAGGCCCTGCGCAACGCCACCCGGCTGATCAAGGATTCCGGGGTCGGCGCGGTCAAGCTGGAGGGCGGCGAACGCTCGCACGAACAGATCAAGCTGCTGGTCGAGGCCGGGATCCCGGTCATGGGCCACATCGGCCTGACCCCGCAGTCCGTCAACGCGATGGGCTACCGGGTACAGGGCCGCGGCGAGGAGGCCGCCCAGCAGATGCTGCGCGACGCGAAGGCGGTGCAGGACGCGGGCGCGTTCGCCGTCGTCCTCGAGCTCGTACCGGCCGAGCTGGCCGCCGAGGTCACCCGCACCCTGCACATCCCGACCATCGGCATCGGCGCCGGGCCCGACACCGACGCCCAGGTACTGGTCTGGACGGACATGGCCGGACTGACCGGCGGCAAGGTGCCGCGCTTCTCCAAGAGTTACGCGAACATGCGTCAGGTGCTCGGTGACGCGGCGAAGGAGTTCGCCGACGAGGTCGTCGGCGGGCCTTCCGCAGCCGGAGCACACGTTCCACTGATGCGCTGAAAGCCCCCGAGCCACTGCCCGCACCACCCGACAGCCCGCCGACCTTCCCCTCGGCGGGCTGTCGGCATGCTGTCGGTGACCTATCGGTGAGCTGTCGGTAGCCGCTGATTCCATGGTGGACATGACACGAAACGACAGGAACCCAAGGCGCGGCGGGAACGCCGTCGAAGTGCGGGGCTGGTCAAGCACTACGGCGAGACCAAAGCTCTGGACGGCGTGGACCTCGATGTACGCGAGGGCACCGTCCTCGGTGTGCTCGGTCCCAACGGTGCGGGCAAGACCACCCTCGTACGCTGCCTCTCCACCCTGGTGATACCCGACGCCGGACACGCCGTCGTCGCCGGCTTCGACGTGGTGAAGCAGCCCAGGCAGCTGCGCCGCACCATCGGTCTGACCGGCCAGTACGCCTCGGTCGACGAGAAGCTCTCCGGCTGGGAGAACCTCTACATGATCGGGCGGCTGCTCGACCTGCCCCGCAGGACCGCGCGGGCCCGCGCGGACGAACTGCTGGAGCGGTTCTCGCTCACCGAAGCGGCCAAGCGGCCCGCGATGGACTACTCCGGCGGAATGCGGCGCAGGCTCGACCTGGCCGCCTCCATGATCGGCAGCCCCTCGGTCCTCTACCTCGACGAACCGACGACGGGGCTCGACCCCGTACCCGTAACGAGGTCTGGGACGAGGTGCAGAGGATGGTCGCGGAGGGGCGACCGTGCTGCTCACCACCCAGTACATGGAAGAGGCCGAACAGCTCGCCAACGAGCTCACCGTCATCGACAAGGGCAAGATCATCGCCAGCGGCGGGGTCGACGAGCTCAAGGCGAAGGTCGGCGGCCGGACCCTGCAGATCAGGCCGTCGGACCCCACACAGCTCGCCGCGATGGCGCAGGCGATCAGGGAGGCCGGGCTCGACGGGATCGCCGGCGCCCAGGCCGTCCCCGACGAGGGGATGCTCTACGTGCCGATCCTCAGCGACGAACAGCTGACCGCCGTCGTCGGGCTGCTCGGCACCCGGGCTTCCAGCTCGCCCATGTCGCCACCGCACTGCCCAGCCTGGACGAGGTGTTCCTGGCCATCACCGGCGAGAAGACCGACGCACAGACCGGCACGATTCCCGAGGAGGTCGCGGCATGAGCACGACGACTCTGACGCCCACCCCGTCGATTCCGCACCGGTGAAGGCCGTTGCGGACGAGGGCCGGATCGGGCTGCGCGGCAATCTGCGGCATATCGGTGCGCTGGCCCGGCGCAACATGCTGCAGATCAAGAAGGATCCGGAGTCGATGTTCGACGTACTCCTGATGCCGGTCGTCTTCACCCTCCTCTTCGTCTACGTCTTCGGCGGGTCCGTCGGCGGAAGCCTGGGCGGCGGCCGGGGAGTACCTCAACTACCTGATCCCCGGGCTGATGGCGATGATGGGGATGAACATCGCGTCGGCGGTAGGCACCGGAGTCAACGATGACTTCCGCAAGGGCGTCATGGACCGGTTCCGTACGATGCCGATCGCCCGTTCCTCGGTCCTCATCGCCAAGATCGTGGTCGAGCTCGGCCGGATGATGGTCGCCATCGTCATCCTGCTGGGCATGGGCTTCGCGCTCGGTATGACGCTGGGGACCTCGGTGCTCGGCCTGCTCGCAGCGGTCGCGCTGTCGGCGGCGTTCGGAGCCGCCATCATGTGGATCTTCATCCTGCTCGGGCTGGCCATGAAGACCGCGCAGGCAGTCCAGGGAACGGGGATGCTGGTGCTGATGCCCCTGCAGTTCGGCTCCTCCATCTTCGCCCCGACGAAGACGATGCCCGGCTGGCTCCAGACGTTCACCGACTACAACCCACTGTCCAATCTCGCGGACGCCGCGCGCGGACTGATGATGGGCGGACCGGTGGCCAACTCCGTCTGGATCACCCTCGCCTGGGCCATCGGCATCACCGCGGTGACGGCGCCGCTCGCCGTCAGCAAGTTCCGCAAGAAGAGCTGACCGCCACCCGGCCGTGAGTGGGCCGGTTCCTTCACTCCTGTACGTGCGCGTCCGCCAGGGCGGTGGCCTCCTCAGGGTGAGGCCGCCGCCTTCGGCGTATGCGGTCTCGTAGGCGGCGTCGCCCCGAGGCCTGCCCGGACCAGCTCCTCCGCGCGGCCCCGGTTCCGGTGCTCCATCCGGGTCGGGACGTACCCAGCCGGGAGCAGCGCCTCATGCAGTCCGAGCAGCCGGGCCGCGTCCCTGCTGCGCCGCTCGCCGCCGAGTCCGGCCAGTGCCCAGGCGAGGGAGACCAGATGGATGGCTGTCATATGGGGTGCCATCAACTGGGACATCGGCTCCCTGGACCGCTCCAGCGCCCGGCCGGCCCAGTTCAGAGCAGTGGCGTAGCTGCCGTCGAGATTGTCCAGCCAGGCCCGGATGCCGAGCACGAACCCTTCGAAGATCATCACCACATCGGAGCCGAAGTCCGCGAGCAGCAGTTCGAGTTGCTCGCGTGCCTCGGCGGTGCGACCGGTCTGGGCCAGCCGGAGCGAGAGGTAGAGCCGGGCGCCGGGCACCGCTTCGTGCCCGGACCGGCGGCCTTCGGCGAGCACCTCACGCAGGATCGTCTCGCCCTCCTCGCCGCGTCCGATCTCGCCGAGTACGGAGCCGTACCGGGCCCGCAGCACCGCCACCTGTGACCGTGCCCCGAGCTGCTCTGCGTAGGTGATGGCGGCAAGGTAGTCCTCGGCTGCGGCGGCGCAGTCGCCGCGGCGTTCGTTGACCTCACCCCGGGAGGAGAGGGACTCGGCGGCGCCCCAGGCGTCCTTGAGCCGTACGTAGATCTCCAGGCTCTCGTCGGCGTCGCCCCTGGCCTCGCCCACCCAGTCGGGGCGGTTGGCCAGCATGTTGGCCCGGGTCTGCAGGGCGGCGGCCAGCTCCCACTCGTAACCGAACTCCCGGCAGGCGCGGACTGTTCCGTCCACGAGCTCGCGCAGTTGATCGGCCTCGCCGGTGAACAGGACCGCGAACAGCCAGAGCGAGCCCGGCGTACGGCAGGTCTGGGGCTGGCCCGCCCGGTAGGTGCGGGCGATCGCCCTCAGCCGGGCCATGCCCGCTTCTGTCCTCCACTCATCCATTGCGTGGTCCCTGTTGACCAGTTGGATCAGCCCAACGCCGCGCCGGGCCTCCTGAAGCTGTTCGGGCTCCATCGGCGGCGGCCTGTCGGTGCACCGTTCCAGCAGGGAAGGGGCAGGTACGACGGGCTCGGCGAAGGGTCGGGCCCCAGGGCCGCCACCGCGTCGGGCCACTGCCGGGCGTCGGTCCGCAGATCGCGCATCTGCCAGTACCAGGCGAGCGAGAGCACGAGGCAGAGCGCTTCCTGTTCGTCGCGGGCGGCCACGGCACGGCGCAGGGCGGTACGCAGATTCTCGTACTCGCGCTGGAACAGGGCCAGGGCGGCCAGCTGTCCCGCGCCGCGCAGTTCGGGGTCGGTGGTGCGGGCGAGCTCCCGGAAGTGGACGAGATGGCGCCGCTCGGCGACGGCCCGCTCCCCGCCTCACCGAGCCGCTCCGAGGCGTATTCGGAGACGGTCTCCAGGAGCCGGTAGCGCATCTCGCTGTCGCTGCCTGGAGCCGCGACGACCAGGGACTTGTCGACAAGGAGACCGAGCAGTGCGGCGACGTCCCGCGGGTCGACGGCGGCGGCCTCGCCACCGGCCGGCAGATCGCCGGCTCCGGCCGAGCAGACCTCCTCCGCCGCGGCCAGCACGCACCCACCCGCGAACACCGACAGCCGCCGCAGGACAGCGTGCTCGGCGGTGTCCAGGAGGTCCCACGACCAGTCCACGACGGCGCGCAGGGTCTGCTGGCGTGGCAGTACGGTGCGGCTTCCGCTGGTCAGCAGCCGGAATCTGTCGTCCAGCCGGTCGGCGATCTGGCGCGGGCCGAGCATCCGCAGCCGGGCGGCGGCCAGCTCGATGGCGAGCGGCAGCCCGTCGAGCCGGTGGCAGATCTCGGCGCAGGCCGCCGCCGTCTCCGCATCCGCGTCGACCCGGAAGCCGGGTCTCGCCGCCGCACCGCGGTCGGCGAGCAGCCGCAGCGCCATCGGGTCGGGCAACGGATCGACCGGCCGCACGAACTCCCCGGTACGCCCAGGGGTTCACGGCTGGTCGCCAGGACGGTGAGGTCCGGGCAGCGGGCCAGGAGGTGGTCGGCCAGGGCCGCTGCCGCCTCGATCACATGCTCACAGTTGTCCAGGAGCAGCAGCATGCGGCGTCCGGAGCAGTGCTCGGTGAGGCGTACGAGCGAGTCGCCCGCTCCCCGTTCGGCAGCCCTGAGCTCCTCGGCCCCGCTCCCCGCAGCACGGTTTCGCGGGCCCCGAGCGCGGTGATGACGGCCTCGGGCACGGCCGCCGGATCGTCGACGGGAGCGAGCTCTGCCAGCCAGACACCGTCCGGCCAGGATGCGGCCATCGCCTCGGCGGCCTCCTGGGAAAGCCGGGTCTTGCCGGCGCCGCCGGGTCCGAGCAGGGTGATCAGCCGGGCTTGGGAGAGGTCTTCGCGCAGGGCCGCGATGTCCGCGTCGCGCCCGACGAAGCTGGTGAGCCTGGCCCGCAGGTTCCCGTACGGAGCGGGTGCCGGAACAGGCTCGGGGTCTGCCGCTCCTGGTGGAGCCCCTGGTGGAGCAACCCGTCGTGCAGCGCACGAAGTTCGGGGCCCGGATCGGTGCCGAGCCGGTCGGCCAGTACGGTCCGCACCTCCTCGTACGCCGCGAGGGCCTGCGCGGTACGTCCGGCGCTCCGCAGCGCCCTGATGCGGAGCGCCTGAAGGGTTCGTCGAGCGGATGGCCTTCGCAGAGCGCGACCAGTTCCGGCAGGGCGTCCTGCGCGCGGCCGGTGGCGAGGATCGCGGCGATCCTGGTGCGGCGCGCGTCCAGACGCCGGGCTTCCCAGCGGATGGCCACCGCGGTGCGGTCGGGCAGATCGGCCAGGGCGGGCCGCGCCACAGCGCGAGAGCCTCGTCGAGCACCGTCGCGGCCTTCGCCGCGTCGCCCGCTTCCAGGGCCCGCGCCCCTTCGCCCGCCAGGCGCTCGAACCGGTACAGGTCCACGGCGTCCGGGTCGGCGGCCAGCCGGTAGCCGTTCTCCGCCGACTCCACCGCCTCCCGGCCGATGGCCCGCCGGAGCCTGCCCACGAGTGCCTGCAGTGCGGCCGGCGCGTCGGCGGGCGGATCCGCGTCCCACACCTCGCCCATGAGCACGGCCGCCGGGACCGGACGGCCGGGGCGCATCGCGAGGACGGTGAGCAGGGCGCGCAGCCGCGCCCGCCGAGGGCGACGGCGGTGCCGTCGTCGCGGAGTGCCCGGGTGGTGCCGAGGATGCAGTAGCGCACCCGCCCATTGTCAGTGACGGGCCGGGAGAACGGGACAACGCCCGGCTCCTACGGAACTACCACCTGCCTGCGAGACGTTCCCGGCGTGGCACCCGTACTGTCAGGACTCGCCGTACACCGCCCAGCCACCAGGGAGTTCCGCCGATGACCACCGCAGCCACCCGCAGTGATCGGAGGGTCAGTCCGGTCTTTCTCGCGATCGTCGCAGTGATGGCGGTCTCGGGCTGGGCCGTGTGGACGGACTTCGCCGGGCAGACCGGCTTCACGATCTTCCTCTTCGTCACCTCGGCATGGATCGTGTCGCTCTGTCTGCACGAATACGCCCACGCCAGGACCGCGCTGCACAGCGGGGACATCTCGGTCGGCGCCAAGGGCTACCTCACCCTCAACCCGCTCAAGTACACCCATGCCCTGCTCAGCATCGTGCTGCCGGTGCTCTTCGTGATCATGGGCGGCATCGGTCTGCCGGGTGGCGCGGTCTACATCGAGCGTGGCCGGATCACCGGCCGCTGGAAGCACAGCCTGATCTCGGCCGCCGGCCCGCTGACCAACATCGCGTTCGCGCTCGTGTGCACGGCGCCGTTCTGGCTGGACGCGCTGGACGGCGTCCCGTTCTCCGTCCGCTTCGCGCTGGCGTTCCTGGCGCTGCTCCAGGTGACGGCCGCGATCCTCAACTTCCTGCCGGTCCGGGGCTGGACGGCTACGGCGTGATCGAGCCCTGGCTCTCGTACAAGCTCCGGCGCCAGGTCGAGCCGTTCGCACCGTTCGGGCTGATCCTGGTCTTCGCCCTGCTGTGGATCCCCGAGGTGAACGGCGTCTTCTTCGACGCGGTCGACGCGCTGCTGCGGGGCTGGGTGTCACCGAGGCCGAGACGTACTGCGGGCTCGACTCGTACCGCTTCTGGCAGGAGTGGTTCGACGAGCAGGATCCCGGCTGTGTGGTGAACGGCTAGTGGGCGGGGAAGGCACGCGCGAGGAGTACGTGCGGTTCCAGGCCGTCGCACCCAATGAGCGGGGCCACTTCACCGGCGTGTTCGGGCTGGTCAACAATCTCGGCCGCGGCGGCCGGCTCAGCCCCGACGAGGAGAACTTCCGGCGCCTCGGCAACGCCTGGTACGACGCCGCGTACGCCGACCCGTCGACAGTTGATCCGACGGTCTACGACCCGGCGGTCAATCCGGGAGCCACTGCCTGGTTCAAACCGACGGCGACGCATCTGCTGGAGCGCGTCGACGGGTACCTCGAAGTGCTCGCCGCCCACGGTGTCGAATGCGAGATGCTGAGGTCGGCCGCGCCGGGCCGGGTGATCTACGAGGACGAGGTTCAGGTCGTTGTGGTACCGGACGCCGCCTGACGGGCAGCGGTTTCGGCCCGGTACTTGCGTACGTAGAACCACGTCATGTTCGAGGAGAGCCCGGCCAGCATCACCCAGATGATCCCGAGCCAGTAACCCTGGGCGAAGGAGACAACAGCTGCGACAACGGCGAGGACGCAGACGGCGAAGGCGTAGAGAGCGAGGCGGGGCATGAGGGCTGGTGCTCCTGTCCGGGGATGGTGCGCTGGCCCGTCCAGTGTCCCTCATGCCCGTTTCGGCTCCGGGCACGGGCTCACACGTCGGTGGTGCGCAGTCCCGCGTGTGCCTTGTAGCGGCGGTTGACCGAGATCAGGTTGGCGACGAGCGACTCGACCTGGTGCGCGTTGCGCAGCCGGCCCGCGAAGACGCCGCGCATGCCGGGGATCCGGCCCGCCAGTGCCTGCACGATGTCGGTGTCGGCCCGCACCTCGCCGAGCACCATCACATCGGTGTCGATCTCCTCGATCGCCTCGTCCTGCAGCAGCACCGCCGAGAGGTGGTGGAAGGCGGCGGTGACCCGGGAGCCGGGCAGCAGGGCGGCTGCCTGCTCGGCGGCGCTGCCCTCCTCGGGCTTCAGGGCGTAGGCGCCCTTCTTGTCGAAGCCGAGCGGGTTGACGCAGTCGATGACGAGCTTGCCCGCGAGCTCCTCGCGCAGCGACTCCAGCGTCCTGGCGTGGCCGTCCCACGGCACTGCGACGATCACGACATCGCTGCGGCGGGCGCATTCGGCGTTGTCGGCGCCTTCGACACCGAGACCCAGCTCGGCGGCGGCGGTCTCGGCCCGGTCGGCGGCACGGGAGCCGATGACGACCTTCTGTCCGGAGCGGGCCAGGCGGTAGGCGAGGCCGCGGCCCTGGGGACCGGTCCCGCCGAGGACGCCGACGGTCAGCCCGGCGACATCGGGGAGGTCCCAGGGTCCTTGGCCGGGGCTTGGGTGCGCTGCCGTTGTCATTCGTAGTCATGGCGCCGACCCTACTGTGAAGTAGCGAAGAGGCCGGGTCCGAGGCCGGTCCCGTTCGGGTGCACTACTGCCAATGGGCAGCCCGCGGGCTCGGCTTGGGGCATGATGCCGGGCCATGGATGCCGTACGCGTCGCACTGCTGCGTGAAGTGCTCACCGGGACCGAGTGGCCTGCGGCGACCCGGCGCTTCGCCAGGGCTCTCCGCTCGTCCGTCGTACCGCAGGGCGGCGGGCTGCTGCTGGTGGGGACCGAGGTGTACGAGCCGTGGCACATGGCCGCGCATCTGGTGGACGAGTCCACCTGGTCCGGACTGCCGCAGCTGAAGCCCACCCTGGTACGCCACCGGGTGGAGGCGGGCGACCCGGCGCATCTGGCCGTCGGCCTGGGCCGGATCCAGGCGGCCGGGCGGGCGAGACCCTGCTCCTGGTGGCCCCGGAGCGGCCGGCCGCCGGACTGCTGGAGCGGGTGCACGACGCGCGCCGGGCCGGGGCGACCGTGCTCTCCCTGGACTGCGGTGATCCGGAGGTGCGGGGCTGGCCCATGAGGCGCTGACGGTGACGGAGGCCGACGATGTCGACCTGGACACCGTGCAGCACCTGGTGAGCGCGGCGGCCGGGGAGAACAGCGCGGCTCCGGTGCCGCGGGGCGCCGGTCGTTCCGCGACCGGCTGTCCCGGCTGGCCGACCAGCTGACCGCGCCGCCGCCCGCGCGGTGGTGACGGGCACCTGGGCCGGCGCAAGGTCATCCCGGCACCGTGGTCGCGTACGCCGGGCACGCCACCGCGTACGGGTCACGGTCCGCGGCGGCGGGTGGTTCGGCAATGTGTGGCTGGTGCTGTGCTGCTTGGGTGCGGCGGGGCCGGCGACATGCTGAGCGGGCTCGGCCGCTCCACGATCTGGAACCAGACCATCCCCGACGAGCTGCGGGGCCGTCTCGCGGGCATCGAGGTGCTCTCGTACAGCGTCGGCCCCAGCTGGGCCAGGTCCGGGCGGGCGCGACGGCCGGCTGGACGGGGACCCGGTCGGCGTTCTGGACAGGCGGGGTGATGTGCGTCGCTTCGGTGGCGCTGCTGGCGGCGGCGCTGCCGAAGCTGCTCACGTACGACCCCGGACGGACGAGGACGCGGCACTGCGGGGCGGGTGGCGAAGGCCGCTTCCGGGGCTGAGGGCCGCCCTCAGCTCTCCGGCGTCTCGTCCTTACGGTCATGCCACTTCGGGTCGTTCTCCCACTCCAGGTTCCGCTCACGCGCGGTGTCCATGGCGTGCTGTGCCTGCGCGCGGGAGGTGTACGGGCCGAAACGGTCCTTCGCTGGGCACTCGGGGCCTTCTTCGACCTTCTTGTGCTGCAGGCAGTAGTACCATTCGCCCGGTTTGCCGACCGTGCGCTTCTTGAACAGGGCCATCGTCGTCTCCTTTCCTCGGTGCCATGCTGCCCCAGGCACGCTGGTTAGACTCGCTGGCATGTCTGGCCAGTCGCTCCTCGTACCAGGGAGATCACTCCCATCCGTTCCGTCCCCGGAAAGATCCGGCGCCCCGAGTACGTGGGCAAGCCGGCCCCGGCGCCGTACACCGGCCCGGAGGTCCAGGACTCCGACACCGTGGAGCGCATGCGGATCGCGGGCCGTATCGCCGCGCAGGCGATGGAGGAGGCCGCGAAGCACATCGCCCCGGGCGTCACCACGGACGAGCTCGACCGGGTCGCCCACGAGTTCATGGTCGACCACGGGCCTACCCTCGACCCTCGGTTACCGGGGCTTCCCGAAGTCGCTGTGCTCCTCGCTCAACGAGGTCATCTGTCACGGCATCCCCGACTCCACCGTGGTGCGGGACGGTGACATCGTGAACCTCGATGTCACCGCGTACATCAACGGCGTGCACGGGGACAACAACGCCACCTATCTCTGCGGCGACGTCGACGAGGAGTCGAAGCTGCTCGTGGAGCGCACCCGGGAGTCGCTGAACCGGGCCATAAAGGCGGTCAGGCCCGGACGCCAGATCAATGTGATCGGGCGGGTCATCGAGTCGTACGCGAAGCGCTTCGGGTACGGGGTCGTGCGGGACTTCACCGGGCACGGGATCAATTCCTCGTTCCACTCCGGCCTCATCGTTCCGCATTACGACAGCCCGCACGCCACCACCGTGATGCAGCCCGGCATGACGTTCACCATCGAGCCGATGCTGACGCTGGGGACCCATGAGCACGACATGTGGGACGACGGCTGGACCGTGGTGACGAAGGACCGCAAGCGCACCGCCCAGTTCGAGCACACGCTGGTGGTGACCGAGACGGGGCGGAGATCCTGACGCTGCCGTAAAGCCGTAGATCAAGCAGCCGTAGATCAAGTAGCCGTAGGTCTCGAAGAGCCGTAGCTGCGCCCGGTCCGACCGGGCGCAGCTCTTTACCGACAGCGAGTCGGCAACAGGTTGACTTAGGTATACCTAAGCAGGAAGATCGACCCATCGGCGAACGCTGCCTCACCTGGTCGCGGGCTGCTGGTATGTCCATCCGTATCGGGGCTTTCCCGTCCCACCCGGCCCCGGAGGCCCACCTTGGACGCATCTGTCGGACCCACGCCCTTCTCCACGCTGATACGCACCGCCTCCCACGAGCAGCACACCGAGGCGGAGACCTCGGCCTTCATGGGCGATCTGCTCGGCGGGCACCTCGGCGTAGACGCGTACACCCGCTACACCGAACAGCTGTGGTTCGTGTACCGGGCGCTGGAGGACGGCGCGGAGGACCTGCGCGGCGACCCGGTCGCCGGTCCGTTCATACAGCCGGAGCTGATGCGCGGCGCCGCGATCGAGCGCGATCTCGCGCATCTGCGGGTGCGGACTGGCGCGATGGCCTTCAGCCGCTGCCGGCCACCGCCGCGTACGCCGAGCGGATCGCCGAGTGCGCCCGCACCTGGACCGCCGGATACATCGCGCACCACTACACCCGCTACCTCGGGGACCTCTCGGGCGGCCAGATCATCCGCGGTACGGCGGAGAAGACCTGGGGCTTCGCACACAAGGGCGACGGGGTGCGGTTCTACGTATTCGAGGACATCTCCAACCCGGCCGCGTTCAAGCGGGGTACCGGGAGCTGCTGGACGCGGTGAACGCCGACGATCTGGAGAAGCAGCGGATCGTCGACGAGTGCAAGCGCGCGTTCGCACTGAACACCGCGGTGTTCCGGGAGCTCGGCGAGGCCTTCCCGCTCAGCGCCTGAATCACCCGAGTCCCCTCTGGCAGCGAACACGACGCGGCCCCCGATCTCCACCGTGCCGTCCGGCGCGGGCGCGGTGAGAATCTGGGAGCCGTGCCCCTGGGCGATGTTGAGGGCACGGCCCAGCTCCGCGCTCAGCAGCATGGCCGCCGCGCCCGTCGCCTCGTCCTCGATGCCGTCTTCCCGGCGCGGGAACGCCCGCGCCCGCACCCGCCCCGCGGCCTCGTCCTCCCAGGCCCAGACGTAGAGCCAGCCCTCGCCGGGCGGCGGCCCGTCAGCGCATCGACCTGCGCGGCCGATGCGTACCGCTCCAGCACCCTGGGCGGCGCCCACTCCGGGCGGGCGGTGATCCAGGTGAACTCACCGTCCTGGCGGGCGAACACATCCCCGACGGACAGCTCCAGGATCTCCAGATCGAGCAGCCAGGCCGCGCCGACGAGCGGATGCCCGGCGAACGGCAGCCGCGTTCCGGGGTGCGGATGTCGACGTTCCCGCGCTCGGGGTCGTCGACGAACACGGTCTCGCTGAAGCCGAGTCTGCGGGCCAGTGCCTGCCGGGACTCGTTGTCGGGGTACCTGCGCCCGTCGCGCACGACCCCAGCGCATTGCCGTGGCGCCCGTCCGGGCCGCAGAAAACACGCAGTACGTCGATGCCGTCTGGTACATCGAGGCTGTCGGGTACATCGAGGCCGGGTACGTCGAAGTCGTTCACGTGGGCATTCAAGCACCGTGCGGGCCTCCATGAGGCCCGCGGGGCGGCGCCGGCGGTGTGCGCCGGTACTGCCCAGGGCGCCCGTGGGGAATCGGGCGGTACGGCGGCGGCGCAGGGCGGCATCCCACCCGTAGCCGCGGCAACGATCGCACCGGGGCCCGTGACCGTCTCTCAGGTCACGGTGTGGGTGCTGTATCTCAACCACGCCTCGCGCCGTTCTCCGCCCCGGTAGGGTTCGGACGGTCAGTGCGGGTGTCGGATCAGAAGGCGCAGAAGGCAACGGATGAGAAGGCTGGGTCGACTGGCGGCGGGGCTCGCGACAGCTACGGTGCTGAGCGTGACGGCAAGCGGCTGCATGACGGTGCACGGCGAGCTGGAAGTCGTACCGACGGCAACGGAGTCCGAGGCCGCACGGGCCCTGACGGACTTCACCGCCGCGTACAACGCCGCGGACAAGGCATACGATCCGGCGCTGGACGCGGACCGGGTGACCGGTTCGCTCGGTGCCATCAACCAGGCGGGGCTGAAAGCGCGGCAGACGAACAATCCGGACGGTAACGCGGCGCACCAGCCGCTGAAGCTGACCGACTCCGCGTACACCATCCCCAAGAAGGCGGGCTGGCCTCGGTGGTTCGTCGCGGACACCGACTCCAACCGCGACCAGGACGGCGGCAAGCTGGACACCCGCTGGCTGCTGGTGTTCGTGCGTACGGGTCCGGACGCGCTGTGGAAGGCCGCCTATCTGGCGGTCGTCGCCCCGTCCCAGGTGCCGAAGTTCCGGGTGGACAAGGACGGCTGGGCGCAGCCCGTGACGTCGGGCGAAGGACACCTCGCCGCCGAGCCCGGGGAGTTGAGCACCTCATACACGGACTACCTCAAGGACGGCACCCCGGATGTCTTCGCTCCCGGGTCGACGACCTCGGGCTGGCGGGAGGCGCGCAGGACCACCCGCAGAGCGGGTTCTCCTACCAGTACATCGACCAGCCGCTGGACACCGGCTCCTATGCGCCGCTCGGTCTGGCGACGCAGGACGGCGGAGCGCTCGTCTTCTTCAGCAGCAAGCACTTCGAGCGGCAGACCGCCGCGGAGGGCTGCGGCCGGAGGTCAACGCGGACGTCAAGGCGCTGCTGACCGGCGAGGTCACGAGCACCCTGACCAAGGAGCGGGTCTCGAGTCAGCTCGTGTACATCCCGAAGCAGGACGCGGGCGGCAAGGTGAGCATGCTGAACCGGCTGCCCGGTCTCACAGCGGCCAAGGGCTCGTAGCCGCCCGGCAGCCGGTGCCGGGCACCGGCTGCCGCACGTCGTCTCAGCGGCTGAGGGCCAGGCCACCGCGTCGTGGTCGAGGTCGCTCTCGTCCGCCGTGTCGGCGTACTTCGCGCAGGCGTCGGTCAGTGTTTCGAGCACGGTCAGCGGGTCCGGAGAGGGTTCTCCGGGCCGCGGACCCAGTGGACGTCCAGCTCCCGGGGAGCCGGGCGGGCGGCAGCAGGACATAGCTGCCGCGGCAGTGCCAGCGCAGACCGGGGTGCTCGTCCATGGTCTCGGGGTGGCAGTCCAGCTCACACGGCCACCACTCGTCCTCGTCCATGGGAGTACCGCGGGTGGCGGTGAAGAAGAGCATCCGGTCCTCGCCGGACTGGGCCACGGGGCCGACGTCGATGCCTTTGGCGGTGAGCCGCTCCAGAGCCTGACGGCCGGCTGTCAGCGGGACGTCCAGGACGTCGTGGACCATGCCCGTCGCGGTGATGAAGTTGGCCAGCGGCTGGCCTGCGGCCCAGCGCTCGATCTGGGCGCGGTCGGTGGTCGACTGCGTCTGCCAGGCGAAGGAGACGGGGTGCCGGGCAGGAGTGGGACATCCGACGCGTTCGCACGAACATCGGTAACCGGACGGATGCGCGGCGGGTGAGATCGGCATTCCCGCCTCGGCGACGGCGAGGAGCAGCGCCACCCGGGCGGCTTCGTCGGCTTCGGGCTGTGGTTTCGGCCGCCGGTGCAGCCACTGGGAAATCCTGCTCACTGTGCCGCGATAGCGGCCGGAATCGGCGCCCATCTATCCCCTTACCTCAGCGTTGCACTGTCCATCGTCCCACCATCCTGCGCCTCGGGTGGCCAGAGTTGTCGAGCGGGGCGTGAGAGGCGATGCACCGAGGTGAGTACCATCACACCTCATATCACGGCATGACGGAAATGGATCAAGACCTGACCGACAGCCCCAGGAGGGCGTAGTCGACGACCTGGTCCGCGTACTCGTGAGTCAGTGGAAGGGTCCGGAGCAGCCAGCGGTGAGTCAGCGGGGCGATCAGCAGCTCCAGGGCGACCCTCGGATCGACGTCGGCGCGCACCTCCCCGGCCTCCTGGGCGGCGCTCAGTCGTGTGACATAGAACCTGAGCTGGGGTTCGAGCAGCTTCTCCACGAATTCGGCGCCGAGCTCAGGATCGACGAGCCCCGCGGCGGTCAGCGCACGGGTCGGCTCCGCGGACACGGGGTCGTTGAGCCCGTCGACGGTGGCGCGCAGGACGACCTGAGATCGGCCGCCAGATCCCCGGTGTCCGGGATCCCGTACGTGTCACCGGCACCCGCGCCCGTGACCTCCTGCGACGCCCGGTTGCCCGCCTCGATGAACGCCTCCATCAGCACAGCCGCCTTCGACGGCCACCAGCGGTAGATCGTCTGCTTGCCGACTCCGGCGCGGGCGGCGATACCCTCGATCGTCGTCCTGGTGTATCCCACCTCGCCGACGAGGGCGAGTGCGGCGTCGTGGATGGCGCGGCGGGAGCGGTCGCTGCGGCGGCTGGGGTCGGGCGCCTTGTGAGGTGACATGCCGACAACCTACAGCGCCACAAGCCGATACGTTTCGTCTTGTTGACGCGGGGACGTCCATCGCGCGAACCACCCGATCGGATCACTGCGCATCTTCCCGCACGGCGCACCATGGGCTCACGCACAGACCGTGCGTACCCCACCGTTCCGCGGCTGCGGCTGCCGTTCGTGAGGAGCCTGCATTGAATCGTGACGCCACCCCTCGTCGCTACCTGATGTGCGCCCCGGCCCACTTCGAGGTCACGTACTCCATCAACCCATGGATGGACCCGTCCAAACCGGTCGACCTGCCGCTGGCCGGGACCCAGTGGGAGGACCTGCGCGACCGCTATCGCAGCCTCGGACACACCGTCGAGCTGCTCACACCCCGCCCCGAGCTGCCCGACATGGTCTTCGCCGCCAACGGGGCCACCGTCATCGACGGCCGGGTACTGGGCGCCCGGTTCGCATACCGGGAGCGGTACGCGGAGGCCGAGGCGCACCGGGATTGGTTCCGTGCCCACGGCTTCACCGACATCCATGAGCCGGCCCACGTCAACGAGGGCGAGGGCGACTTCGCGGTCACGTCCTCGTACCTCCTGGCCGGGCGCGGCTTCCGGTCGAGCCCGCTCTCGCACGACGAGGCCCAGGAGTTCTTCGGGCGGCCGGTCATCGGGCTGGAGCTGGTGGACCCGCGGTACTACCACCTGGACACGGCGCTGTGCGTGCTCGACGACGCGGCCGACGAGATCATGTACTACCCCGGCGCGTTCTCTCCGGGCAGCAGGTCCGTACTGGCCCGGCTCTTCCCCGACGCGCTGATCGCCCAGGAGGCGGACGCCGCGGCGATGGGTCTCAACGCGGTCAGCGACGGGCGGCATGTGCTGCTGCCCCAGGCCGCCCTGGGCTGCTCGACCCGCTGCGGGACCGGGGATTCGAGCCCGTTCCGATGGATCTGGGCGAGCTGCTCAAGGGCGGCGGCAGCGTGAAGTGCTGCACGCAGGAGCTGCGGCCCTAACCTCACGGGTCAGTACACCTAGGGCGTGTTTCGAAGTAGCGCCGTCCGCCCGAAGGGCGGCCCGGCGGCGTCTGGTGCGTGCGATCGCAGGCGGAGGGTCGCCCCGATACTGGGTGTATCGGGGCGATCCCGACAACGCGGCGAGCGTGCGTGCCAGGCGTCGCCGGGCAGGCGGGACTTTCGAAACACGCCCTAGGCCGGTCGTCGTGGGCGGCCAGTCGTCGCCCACGCGATGTCCCTGGCGGCACGGTACAGCTCACCGCGCCGCTTGGTGACCGTGTCCCTCCGCAGGCCGTCGTCGCGGGTGCAGAGCTCCAGCAGCACCTGGCCCTTGCGCAGTTGCGGCTTGCGGGTGACCCGCGCTCGTACCGGATCCACCGGGAAGCGGGTCGCCACGACATAGCTGAACTTCTCGTCCTCGTGGCTCAGTGAGCCGCCCTTCACCTGTCGGTGCAGCGAGGAGCGGCTGACCGGGCCGAGAAGTGGCACCAGTCGGTGCCCGGCTCGATGGGGCAGGCGTCACTGTGCGGGCAGGGGCAGCCACGGTCATCCCGCGGCGATCAGCCGGTCACGGGCCCCGATGATCCGGGCGTAGCCATCGGGGTGCCCGGCTCGACGATCACGACTGCCTGCGCGGCAGCTGCCGCGGCTTCGGCCAGATCGGCCCCGGCCTGCGGGTGAGCTCCTGAGCACGTACGAGACGGTCACCAGATCGGTGGGGCCAGCTCCATCCCCGCACCGATCCTGGCCCGCCGCCAGTCGGCGTCGCGCAGGCCCGGGATGCCGGAGGCGCCGGCCAGCTCCCGGCCCAGCGTGAGGGCGGGTTCGGCCCAGTCCAGAACCGTCGTCCGGGGCCCTCCCAGGCACCGGCGACCGCCCAGCTCGCCGCTCCCGTGCCGCCCCGACGTCGGTGTGCGTGGCCGGCACCCAGAGTGGTGCTGCCTCGCGGAGCGCCGCGACGGCGGACCGCGCCGCCTCGAAGGTCGCGGGCATCCGGTACGCGGCGTACGCGGCGACGTCCGAGCGGTCACGCAGGACCGGGGCGTCGGTGGGGGTGGTACCGCGGTAGCTGGCGATCAGCCGGTCGACGGCCTGGGTGGCCTGGCTGGGCGGCAGTCCGGCGAGCAGCGCGGCCAGGGCGGTACGCAGGGCTTCCGCGGTGGGGAGGGTGGGGTTCACCGAGGCAATTGTAGGCGCAGCACCACGCGGCGGCTGACCCGCTCAGAGCCCGCCGGCCTCCCGCACCCTGTTCCGCCACGGCCTGCACATCCCCAGGAAGCACGCCACGGCGGACAGCGCGCACACCACCTGCACCAAGGCCATCGGAACGGCCGTCTGCTCCCCGCGATCCCCACGAGTGGTGAGGCGATGGCACCGACCAGGAACTGCGACGTGCCCAGCAGCGCCGAAGCGGATCCGGCGGAGTGCTTCGTACGCATCAGGGCCTGGGCGTTGGTGTTGGGCATCGCGAGCCCCATGGCCGACATCAGGACGAAGAGCCCGGTGGCGACGGGCACCAGACCGACGTCGCCGAAGACCCCGGCGGTCATCAGCAGCAGCGCGACGGCCGCCACCGAGATGACCGCGAGGCCGAACCCGAGCACCTTGTCCAGGCTGACCCGGCCCACCAGCAGCTTGCCGTTGATCTGGCCCACCGCGATCAGTCCGATGGAGTTGATCCCGAAGAGCAGGCTGAAGGTCTGCGGTGACGCGCCGTAGATCTCCTGCACGACGAACGGCGAGGCGCTCACGTAGGCGAAGAGCGCCGCGAAGGCGAGACTGCCGGCGATCATGTACCCGGTGAACACCCGGTCGGCGAGCAGCCCCGCATGGTGTGCAGCGCCTCGCCGATTCCGCCGGTGTGGCGGTCCTGTTCGGGCAGCGTCTCGTGCAGCCACTTCCAGACGATCAGGGTGAGCAGCACACCGACGACGGTGAGCACGCCGAAGATGCCCCGCCAGTCGGTGAACCGCAGCACCTGCCCACCGATCACCGGCGCGATGACCGGAGCGACTCCGGAGATGAGCATCAGGGTGGAGAAGAACCGGGCCATCTCCATGCCGTCGTAGAGATCACGCACCACGGCCCGGGAGATCACGATGCCGGCCGCGCCCGCGAGGCCCTGCAACAGGCGGAAGCCGATGAGGAGTTCCGCGGTGGGGCGAAGGCACACATCGCGGTGGCGATGACATAAATGGCCATGCCGAGCAGCAGGGCTTGCGCCGCCCCCAGCGGTCGCTCATCGGTCCCACGACGAGCTGGCCGAGCGCCATGCCCAGGAGGCAGGCGGTCAGGGTGAGCTGGACGGTCGCGGCCGGGGCGTGCAGCGAGTCGGTGACCGCGGGCAGCGCCGGGAGGTACATGTCCATGGACAGCGGCGGCACGGCGGTGAGCCCGCCGAGGACCAGGGTGACCAGCAGCCCGGCCCGGCGCTGTCCGGTGGTGGAGACGCCTGGGGAGGCGGTGGGGGCGGTGGCCGGGGCGACGCTGCCGGTGGCCGGCTCCGGGAGCGGGACCGTGCTTGTCTCGGCCCCGGTCCCTGTTGTCGGTATGTGTTCCTGCTGGGACCGGCTGCCGCCGCTGTCCGGCATTCTTATCTCCGCTTCGTTGAATCCGCATCTATGCTCTCAGCTCAGCCGTAATGGTCGGAACCTTTTGTGTGAGAGCGGGCGGGCATGAGCAGGACTGTGCGTTGGGGTGTGCTGGCGACGGGCGGTATAGCCGGGACGTTCACGGCCGATTTGCTGGCACTCAAGGACCTCGGGGCCGAGGTGACCGCGGTCGCCTCCCGCTCGGACCGCTCCGCGAAGGCGTTCGCCGAACGGTTCGGGATCGAGCGGGCGTACGGCAGCTGGGCGGAGCTCGTCGCCGACGACGACATCGATGTCGTGTACGTGGCCACGCCGCACTCCGCGCACCGGGAGGCGGCCGGGCTGGCGCTGGAGGCCGGCAAGCACGTGCTGTGCGAGAAGGCGTTCACGCTCAACGCTCCACAGGCCCAGGAGCTCGTCGCGCTGGCCCGGGAGCGCGGGCTGTTCCTGATGGAAGCCATGTGGACGTACTGCAATCCGGTCATCCGCCGGATGACCGAGCTGGTGCGGGACGGCGCCATCGGCGAGATCCGCACCGTACAGGCCGACTTCGGCTTCGCCGGTTCCTTCGGCGCCGAGCACCGGCTGCGCGACCGGGCACTGGGCGGCGGTGCGCTGCTCGACCTCGGGGTCTATCCGGTGTCGTTCGCACACCTCGTACTGGGCGAGCCGGACCGGGTCCAGGCCGATGCGCTGCTCTCCCCGAGGGCGTCGATCTGAACACCGGCATGCTGCTGGGCTGGGATTCGGGTGCCACCGCACTGCTGAGCTGCTCGATCGTCGGGGACCTCCCCACCACGGCGTCGATCACCGGCACGGCCGGGCGGATGGACTTCCCGCACGGCTTCTTCCACCCGGAGCGGTTCGTGCTGCACCGGCCGGGCCGCGAGCCCGAGGAGTTCACCTCGGGTCCCGGCCCCAGGGTCTGACCGGCATGCAGTACGAGGCGGCCGAGGTGATGCGCGCGGTGCGGGCCGGCGAGACGGAGTCCCCGCTGGTGCCGCTGGAGGGTTCGCTCGCCGTGATGCGGACGCTCGACGCGGTACGTGAGCGCATCGGCGTCCGCTACCCGGCGGACGAGCGGGCCTGACGGTTCCGGGGCCGGGTGGTCAGGCGGGCGTGAGTCCGGGTTGCCTGCCTCGGTCACGAACGAGGCGGCCGTCGTGACGGGGCACCTGGCGTGGTGACCGCTGTCACCGTACGGAAGTCGGCGCGTGCCCGGTCCCTGTCCAGGCTGATGCGGGCGTAGCCGCGGCGCCCGTTGTAGAACTTCAGGTGCGGGTTCGCCTGCGTCAGGTTGTTCCAGTTGGCGGGCTTCTCCGAGCCGTCCTTGCCGCTGGTGATGGATGTGGCGACGATCTCCGTACCGATGGTGCGGGAGGCCGGGTCGTCGAAGTCCTTCTTCAGGTCGAAGCCGTAGCCGACGTGCACATCGCCGGTCAGCACCATCAGATTGCCGATCCCGGCAGCTTCCGCTCCGTCCAGGAGCCGCTGCCGGGAGGCCGGGTAGCCGTCCCAGGAGTCCATGGACAGCGTGAAGTCGTCGGTCGGCGCGTTGCGCCGCTGGGCGAGGACGACCTGCTGCGGTACGACGTTCCACCGGGCCCCGGAGGACTTCCAGCCGTCGAGCAGCCAGCGCTCCTGGGCTGCGCCCGTCATCGTGCGCGACGGGTCCTCGGACTCCGGCCCAGGGACCTTCCAGCCGTCGCCGTAGGCCTGGTTGCTGCGGTACTGGCGGGTGTCGAGGATGTCGAACTGGGCGAGCCTGCCGAACCGCAGCCGCCGGTAGAGCCGCATATCGGGGCCGGTGGGCCGCTGCGGGTGCGCAGCGGCTGGTTCTCCCAGTACGCCCGGTAGGCGGCGGCCCTGCGCAGCAGGAACTCCTGCGGCGGGACGCTGTTCTCGGGGTGTCGCCCGCGTAGTTGTTCTCGGTCTCGTGGTCGTCCCAGGTGACGACGAAGGGTGCGCGGCGTGGGCGGCGCGCAGATCGGGTCGCACTTGTAGAGGCCGTAGCGCATCCGGTAGTCGTCCAGCGTGACCGTCTCGCGGTTGAAGTGCGCCGGCAGGGTGCGGTCGGTGTAGTTGCAGGCGCCGCCGGTCTCGTTGACCGGGTACTCGTAGAGGTAGTCGCCGAGGTGGAAGACCACGGCGACGTCTTCCTCGGCGAGGTGCCGGTAGGCGGTGAAGTAGCCGTCGTGGTACGCCTGGCAGGAGACTGCGGCCAGGTCGAGGGAGCTGTTGAGGGCGCCGGGGCGGGCGCCGTGCGAGTGCGGCCGGCCGGGCTGACCCAGCTGCCGGCGCGGAAGCGGTAGTAGAAGGACCGGTCGGAGTCGAGACCCGGGACGTCGACGTGGACGCTGTGGCCGAACTCCGGGTGCGCGGTGGCGGACCCGCGCCGGACGATGCGGCTGAAGCGTTCGTCGCGGGCGATCTCCCAGCGGACCTGGACGCGGGTCGCGGGCAGTCCCCGTCGGGCTCGTAGGGGCGCGGGGCGAGTCTCGTCCACAGCAGGACGGAGCCGGGCAGCGGGTCGCCGGAGGCGACGCCGAGGGTGAAGGGGTCCTCGGCGATCTTTCTGGCGTCCAGTTCGGCCGCGCTCGCGACCCCGCGGTGGGCAGGTTCACGGCGAAGGCCAGTGCGGCGGCTGCGCCGGTGACGGTGAGAATCGCCGGCGCCCTACGCCGGAGCCCAGGTGCCGCGGCGGCGCGCAGCTCCGCGGAATGGCCCGGCCGGCCCGGCGTGCTGATCTGTGCGGGTGTCATGTGCCCCTCCCTGTCGGATGTTGTCAGGGAATTGCAGTGCGGGCGACGACGCCGCGTTGTCACGTGCACAACATCCGTATGGCGGTGCGATGAGCACCGCATGCCGGCCGCCGTCAAACCTCCCGTACGCTGCCGGGCCATGAACTCTGAGCAGAAAGTCGCCGTCGTCACGGGTGCGGGATCGGGCATCGGGCGTGCGGTCGCCCACACGCTCACGGGCGCGGGCTGGACGGTGGTCCTGGCGGGACGGCGGGCCGGGGCGCTGGCGGAGGCCGCCGCGTCCGCCGGACCGGGCGACACCGTGTGCGTACCCACCGATGTGACTGATCCGGACGAGGTCAGTGCGCTCTTCCGCCTCGTACGGGAGCGCTTCGGCCACCTGGATCTGCTCTTCAACAACGCGGGGACGTCCGGCCCGCGATCGGTCCCGGTGCAGGACATCGCGTACGAGGACTGGCGGGCGGTGGTGGACGTCAATCTGACCGGTGCGTTCCTCTGCGCGCAGGCGGCGTACCGGCAGATGAGGGAGCAGGACCCGCAGGGCGGCCGGATCATCAACAACGGCTCGGTCTCCGCGCATGCGCCGCGCCCGCACTCGATCGCGTACACGTCGACGAAGCACGCCCTGACGGGTCTGACGAAGTCACTGTCGCTGGACGGGCGGCCGTACCGGATCGCCTGCGGGCAGATCGACATCGGCAACGCGGCGACCGAGATGACGGAGCGGATGCAGACCGGAACCCTCCAGGCGAACGGCCAGCTCGCGGTGGAGCCGGTGATGGCGGCGGCGGACGTGGCGCGGACGGTGCTGCACATGGCCGAGCTGCCGCTGGAGGCGAACGTGCAGTTCGTGACGGTGCTGGCGACGGCGATGCCGTATGTGGGCCGGGCTGAGCCCCGCTCCGCAACCCGTTCCCCGCGCCCGAACTCGTCGCAAAATGAAAGAGTTTGCGCATTTCTCGCCTGGCACCCCACAAGCGCGTACTGCCCGTATGCTTCCGACCTTCACTGAATACACACAGAAGGATCACACCGCATGCGCATACGCACCGCCGCGCCTCTCGCCCTGGCCGCCGCCACCGCTCTGGCCGGCTCACTCCTGGCCACGGCCCCGGCTTCGGCGGCCTCCCATCAGGGTGGGCTGCACCTCGGCAAGATCCAGTACGACAGCCCCGGCAAGGACACCCGGACGAACAAGTCCCTGAACGCCGAGTGGGTGGACATCCACAACAACAGCAAATCGAAGGTGCAGCTCAAGGGCTTCAAGCTCAAGGACAACACCGGCTACACGTACACCTTCGGCAGCTACACCATCGGCGCGGGCAAGACGGTCAAGGTCCGGACGGGCAAGGCGAAGAACACCTCGGCCAACGTGTACTGGAACCGTGGTTCCTACGTCTGGAACAACACCGGCGACAAGGCGCGGCTGATCAAGCCGAACGGCAAGCTCCAGGACTCCTGCTCCTGGACGAAGCAGGGCAAGGGCGTCGCGAACTGCCACTGACCGCGGCGGCCGGGCCGCCGCGGCAGGGGACCGCGGGCACGGCCGACGGGTGGTCCGGGGCGTCAGGGCTTCGGACCACCGGTTGCACACCCGGGAATGCCGTCGGCCGCCGGGCAGTTGACCAGCGGCGTGAGCGAACTCCCCGGACCGACGTCCTGCGCTACACCGCCTTCTCCGCCGACCCGGAAGGCGGCAATCCCGCGGGGTCGTCCTGGACGCGTCCGGCCTCGACGACGCGGCGATGCTCGCCGTCGCGGCGGACCTCGGGTACAGCGAGTCCGCGTTCCTGACCGCGCCGACCGGCCACGGCGGTTACACGATCCGCTACTTCAGCCCGAGGGCCGAGGTCCCGTTCTGCGGCCACGCCACGGTGGCCGCCGCCCTCGCGCTCGCCGACCGCGACGGCCCGGGTGAACTGCTGTTCTCCACCCCGCGGGTACGGTCCCGGTCTCGGTCTCCCGGGAGGGTGACGAGCTGCGCGCCACGCTCACCAGCGTCGAGCCGCGCATCATGGACATCGCCCAGGACGACCTGATCGAGGCCCTGGCCGCCCTGGACTGGCCGGCCGGCGACCTCGACCCGGCCCTGGCGCCCCGTATCGCCTTCGCGGGCGCCCGCCATCTGGTGCTGGCCGCCGCGACCCGTGCGCGCCTCGCCGACCTCTCCTACGACTTCGCCCGCCTCGAAGCGCTGATGAACCGGCTGGACCTGACGACCGTTCAGCTCGTGTGGCGGGAGTCGGCCACGGTCTTCCACGTCCGTGACCCGTTCCCGGTGGGCGGCGTGGTGGAGGACCCGGCGACCGGCGCCGCGGCGGCCGCCTTCGGCGCGTACCTGCGCGACCGGTCCTCGTCCCGGACGCCGCCGTCCTCACCCTGCACCAGGGGCAGGACATGGGCCGCCCCGGCACACTCACCGTCGAACTGCGTCCCGGCGACGCACTGATCCGGGTCAGCGGTACGGGCACCCGGATCGGCTGACTCCCGCTTGTGACGGCCCGGAATCCGGCATCCTGGCGACCATGACAGCCACCACGGACAGCCGGTGCCACCACCCACGCCCCGACCCCTGGGACACCGTCGCCCGGCTGAGCGCCTGGCTGGACGAGGCGCGCGCGATCCCGCCGGAGCAGGACCTCCTCCTGCGGATGCTGAAGCTGTCGGAGGAGGTGGGCGAGGTCGCGCAGGCCGTCATCGGGGCAACCGGCCACAACCCACGCAAGGGCTTCACCCACTCCTGGCCGGACGTGGAGGCCGAGCTCTGCGACGTGATCGTGACCGCGATGGTCACCCTGCGCACCCTCACCCCGGACGCCGGCGCGACCTTCGACCACCACTTGGACCGCATCGCGGCCCGCTCACTGAGCGGCGGGGACGTGGGCCTCAAAGGGCCTTGACCGAACCACCGTCCACGACGATGCCCGCCCCGGCCGTGCTGCCCGAGAGCGCGGTGAGGCGAGGAAGGCGACCACGGCCGCGACGTCACGCTCGTGGTCGACACACTGCTGCGCGGCATCGGGCGCTCCGAGGGCCTGATCGGCTCCTGAGCACCGCAGGCCCCGGCCGTCACCTCACATACACACCCGCCCGTGCCGCCGCCGCCGCCGCCTCGGCGGCACGGTCGGCGACTTCTCCGTCGAGCGGGTCGCCGCTGGCCAGCAGCCGGTAGTAGAGCGGCGCCGAGACGGCACGGATCACCTCTTCCGCATCGGTACCCGCGGGCAGCTCGCCCCGGCCGACCGCCGCTTCGACACAGCCGGCCCACTCCTTGACACGGACCGCGTAGAAGCGGTGCAGCGCCTGCGCGGTACGTGCGTCGCAGGTCGCCGCGGCGATCACGGACTTGAACAGGGCTCCCTGGCGCGGGTCGGTCAGCGTCCGCATCACCAGGCGGGCATTGGCCCTGAGGTCCCCGGCCAGTGACCCCGTGTCCGCGCGGGGCACCGACTGCTCCGCCATATCCGTGAGCAGGTCGGCGACCAGGCCCGCCGTACTGGACCAACGCCGGTAGACGGTCGTCTTGCCCACCTCGGCGCGGCGCGCGACATCGGCGAGGTCGAGCCGGTCGAAGCCCTGCTCGACCAGGGCGTCGCCCGCTGCCCGCAGCACCGATTCGCGTACCCGGGCGGTACGCCCACCGGGCCGGACCATGCCCGGCTCCACTCCTTCAGCGCTCATAACGGGCCTCCAGCTCCATTGGTACCCTCTCCCAGGCGACTTCCACCTTAACGGAACTTCCGAACCGTTAACAACTCACCCTCGGCGGAACGACACCCCGACATCCACACGGGTGAGTCGGGCCGACAGGACACAGCGCGATACCGGGAGAATGCGGACATGGTTCAGCCTCTGACCGTCCCCAGCATGACCGCGGGTGCCGATTTCGTCCTGCGTCCCTGGGAGATGAGCGATCTCCCCTCGTACGGGAGGCGGCGGCGGACGAATACATTCCGCTGATCACCACCATCCCTCCCCTACTGGACCGGACGGCCGAGGCCTATATCCGGCGGCAGTGGGACCGGGCGAGGGACGGTGCGGGCTATCCGTTCACCATTGTCCGCACCCGGGACAGACGCCCGGTCGGCTCCATCGGGCTGTGGCTCAGGGACGCATCCGAGGGACGTGCCTCACTCGGCTACTGGATGATCGCCGCCGCCCGCGGGCAGGGAGTGGCGGGAGCCGCCCTGCGAACGGTCACCACCTGGGCCCTGCACGACCTGCGCATCCCGCGGGTCCAGCTCTTCACCGAACCGTGGAACACCGCATCGGTCCGCACCGCCGAAAGCGCCGAGTTCCGCTGCGAGGGCGCTGCGCAGCTGGCAGCAAGTGGGGGCCGGCGAAGGGACATGCTCCTGTACGCGCGCCTGAACACCGACGGCCCTCGCATGACCGAGCGCCCGGCCGAAGCCGGCCGGGCATGACGTCCTCAGCCGAGCCAGCGGCCGTCGCGCATGAGGTCGCGTCCCCGCACCTCGTTCGCCTCGCGCCAGGCCTGGATTCGCCGCGGCCGGATCAGGAAGTACTGGTAGGGCTCGTCGAGCTCGCGCGGGTCGAACCCGGTCCTGGCCGCGAACGCGTCGCACGCCCGGGAGCGAGGCCGGTGGTGTCCACCGGCTCGGCGGTGCCCTGGACGACGACGACGTCACGGGTCGGCCCGAGGCTGAGCCGCACCCGGCGGTCCGCCAGCAGGTTGCGGCCGGTGACCGAGGCGCGCGGCGTCGAGATGAGAAGCGGTCCCGTCCCAGAGGTACGAGACCGGGATGAGGTGGACGCCGTCCGGGGAGCCCGACGTGGCGACCCAGAGATCGACGTCACTCTCCAGCTTCGCGCGGGTGTCCCGCAGCCTCTCATCGAGGCCACGCGGCAGCTTGCCCATCATGCTTCCTCCAGTCATTTCGCACAGCTCACTTCCTTGAAGGGGACAGGTCCGTCGGTCACCGGCCGGTTCAAGGAGCCGTGGGCTTCGCGTCCGCCACGGCCGCCCATGCATGCCCGTCCGGGTCGGTGAGAAACCCGGCATCGATGAGGCTGTTGACGGTGACCGGCCGGGACACGGTGAGCGCCATCGCGAACCCCGCGGAAGCCGGTTGTGGTGCCTTTGAGGCCCGCAGACGTATCTGCGTGCCGTCCAGACCGAAGGCGGCGGCGCAGCAGCATCGCGCGGCCGGCTCAGCCGGTCTCCTGGATGCGGACCAGGTTGCCCGCGGGGTCACGGAAGGCGCAGTCGCGGATGCCGTACGGCTGCTCGGTCGGCTCCTGGACGACCTCGGCGTCGCCGGCCTGCAGCTTCTCGAAGGTGCCGTCTAGGTCTCGGGTGGCCAGCAGGATCCAGCCGTAGGTGCCCTTGGCCATCATTTCGGCGATGGTGCGGCGCTCGTCCTCGGTGACCCCGGGTCTGCGACCGGCGGCGCCAGGAGGATGGATGTGCTGGGCTGGCCGACGGGGCCGACCGTGATCCAGCGCATCTTGCCCTGGCCGACGTCGTTGCGGACCTCGAAGCCGAGGACGTCGCGGTAGAAGGCCAGGGACGCCTCCGGGTCGTCGTGCGGGAGGAAGCTCGTGTGAATGGTGATGTCCATGACGATCATGCTAGGTGTGGCCACGTGACCGCGCTTCTCGATTCCTGACCGATCCGGCGACCGGTTCGCCACACCCCGGGACGGGCCCGGTCAGGTCGCGTTCGCGTGCCGCAACCAGCTCCCACGCACCCACGGAAGCAGCCGGAGAGACATGAGCGACCCTTTGCAGGACCCGGTTCCTCCAGAACCCGTACGACACGTACGCGCGACTGCGCCGTACGGCCCCCGTACAGAGGGTTCCTACCGGTTCGGACGGACGGTACAGCTTCCTTGTCACGGGCTACGCCGAGGCTCGTGAGGCCTTCGCCGACCCCGGCTCTCGAAGGACACCGCCCGGTTCTTCGCCGGCCAGCCCTCCCGTCGCAACCTGCACCCCGCGGTTTCGCAGACCATGCTCGCCTCCGACCCGCCCCAGCACACCCGGCTTCGGCGCCTGGTGACGAAGGCGTTCACCACGGGCGCCGTCGACAGGCTGCGCCCCTACATCCAGCGCGTGACCGACGAGCTCCTCGACGACTGGGTGCCCGGTGGGCCGGCCGACCTCGTCGCAGGTCTCGCCGCACCGCTGCCTGTCACCGTCATCTGCCGGCTGCTGGGCGTGCCCGAAGCGGACCGTCCGGCCGTCCGCGAGTGGTCGAACGACCTGTTCGCAGCCGGGGAACCCAGCCGGATCGACACCGCCTCCCATGCCATGGCCGGCTATCTGGCCGAGCTGATCGAGGCCAAGCGCCGCGCCCCCGATGACAGCCTGTTGTACGGCCTGATCCTGACGCGCGACGGTGAGGACAGGCTCAGTGAGGACGAACTCCTCTCACTAGCCGTCCTCTTGCTGGTGGCAGGCCACGAAACCACCACGAACTTCCTCGGCAACGCGGCTTTGGCGCTCATCCAGGACACCGGCTCGTTCGCCCGGCTGCGCGAAGAGCCGGAGACGCTCGACGACGCCCTCGATGAGCTGTTGCGCTTCGACTCCCCGTAGGCATCGCGACCTTCCGTTACAGCACGGAAGCGCTCACGCTCGGTGGAACGAAGATCCCGGCCGGCACCCCGTGCTCATCGCCCCGGGGCCGCCAACCATGACCCGTCCTGTTTCCCGGAGCCGGCGCGACTCGACCTCGCCCGGGACGCCAAGGCCCACCTGGCGTTCGGGCACGGCATCCACCGGTGCCTGGGCGCACCACTGGCACGGGCCGAAGGCCGGATCGCGATCCGAACGCTCATCGCGCGCTTCCCCGTCTGCGCCTCGCCGTGCCCGTGGAGGAGCTGCGGTGGCGCCGGACGAGGCTGATGCGGGTCTGCAGTCACTGCCCGTCACCTGGTAGGTGACCGACGGGGCCCCAGTCCTGAGCCGGTCGGCACTCCACCTCCGGTGCCGACCGCGGCCGGGCGGCTCGGCGCCAGGACGCGGATGGTCACAGGGGCTGGAGCCGGGTTCGCAGGAGGCAGAACTCGTTGCCTTCCGGGTCGGCCAGGCAGTGCCAGCTCTCGGTGCCGGTCTGACCGACGTCGGCGGGCCTGGCGCCGAGAGCCAGCAGCCGCTCCAGCTCGGCGTCCTGGTCGCGGTCGGTGGCGTTGACGTCGATGTGCAGTGGGAGCTTCCGGCCCGCGGGCGCTGCTGGGGCTGAGGACGAGGGTGCTGCGGACGCCGTCGGGCGGCCCGATCTCGATGCTTCCGTCGTCCTCCCGGCCGAGTTCGACATAGCCGAGGACCTCGCTCCAGAATCCGGCGAGCCGGTCGGGGTCGGCTGCGTCGATGACCAGTTCACTGATGCGGCATGCCATGCCCGTCAGTGTACGTAGACGCCCCGCACGATCGCATTTTGCTGGATGTCCGGAGGGATCGACCCAACTGCAGTGTCCCGCAGGGTTGTTCACGCGGACGAGCGTTTCGGCCTCACTGCCGTCCTCGGTCGGGCACGCCGGCGGCGACAGTGAATCAGCCGGCCGCTTCGACGTACGACGCCAGGTTGGCCAGCGAGGAGGCGATCCCGGCCTCGTGGACCGCTTGGTCGATGCCGGGTGGCACGTCCGTGGCAGTGACAGTCACCTCGGTCCCGTCACCGGCGGCAGCGAGGTGCCAGGTCATCGTCATGGTGCCCGCGTACGACGGGTCCTCGGCCTCGAACACCGCACGCTGCACCACGCGCTCCGACGGCACCAGGTCGGCGAACGCGACGTCGACGACATCCGTCACATCCGAAGTCTTGCCGGGGCTGCCGGTGGGGTCGAGGTGGGTGAGGACCATCCGGAACCCGCCACCGGGCCAAGGATCCCACCGCTCGACCCGCCCGCGCATGCCGTCCGGCGGCAGCCAGGCCTCGGTCGACTCCCGGTCGAGGAGTGCTCCGTAGACAGTCGCCGGGGCGCAGCGATCACCCGGCTGGCACGGTCGGTCCTGCTCATGGCTCAATCCTAGGACCAGGTGGGTCCCGCCGGGCCCACCTCACCGAATGACCCGCCGATCCACAGGCCCTGGCCTCTCCCGAGGGGCTGAGCTGTGGATCGGCAAGCGATCGGGCCTACCCCATTGTTCGAAGGAGCGGGCGACGTCGATCCAGTGGCGGGCCTGGCGTTCGGAAGTGGGTAGTTGGCACCCTAGTGCCGGGAGCGTCACTAACGAGCTCGTGCATGGTTAGCCTGCGGTTCTCGGGGCCCAGCGCCCTGTGATTAATCGCCGGTCAGACCCTGGGGCGGTGGTCAATCCGCGCGGCAGGACGTGTCCTTCGTGGGCATCTCGCCCTCGACGAAGTAGCGCGTGGTGGTGTTCAACGCGCAGGAGTTCCGGCCCAGGACGTAGACACCGTGCCCGCTGTCGTCGACGCTGATCAGCCGGGCGCGGTCGCCGAACTTCGCGCAGCATCTTCCCGCCCAGGTGCGGGTCGACGCGTCCCGCCGGTTCTGCAGGAGCAGCACGTTGCGCGGGCCTTCGGCGTCGACCTCCACGGGCGGTTCAGCGGGGCGTGCGGCCAGAAGGCGCAGGGGTGATGTTGGCGGTGGCGGCGCCGTACAGCGGGTAGCGTTCGCGGTCCTCGGCGACGCCTTGCCGGTAGGTGTTGATGTCCTCGGGCCACTCGGCGTCGTTACAGGTGACGGCGAGGAACACGGTCAGGGCGTTGTCGGTCGGCGACAGCGCGCCGTCCGCCGTTTCCTCGGTGGCGGCCGTCAGACCGCGGGCCGCGGCCTCGTCGCCTTCGCGCAGCGTCTGCCAGGTCTGCGCCAGCTCGGGGTACTGCGTCTGCTTGAACAGGTGGCCGAATGTCAGGAGCCGGAAGAGGCTGCCGTCGATCCCTGCGACGGGAGCCTTGTCGAGCCTGCCGGCGATGGCGAGGTAGGACGCCCGTACCTGCCCAGGTGTGCGGCCCAGGCCGTAGCTCTCGTGCCGACTGGCGGCCCACTTCGCGAAGTCCGGCAGGGTCTGCTCCATGCCGAGCGCGTAGCGGCGCATGCTGTCGCGGTCGAGGTGGGTGTCTCCGATGTTGCTGTCGAGCACGATGCGGTCGGAACGCTCGGGGAACATCGACGCGTAGGCGGCTCCGAGTGCTGTGCCGTAGGAGTAGCCCAGGTAGCTGGTTTTCTCCTCGCCGAGCGCGGCCCGGATCCGGTCCAGGTCGCGGGCGGTGTTCGCGGTGGTGAGGTGGCGCAGTCGGCCATCGTCGTCGTTGTCCGCGCACTGCTCGGCTGCCGTCTCAGCGACTTTCGCCTGCGCGGTGACCGCGGCGTCATCGACCGCGTAGGGCGGGATGTTGGAGTAGTAGGGGCTGTCTGTGGTGAAACCGCAGCTGACCGGTGTGGAATGACCGATCCCGCGGGTGTCCATGCCGATCAGGTCGTAGCGGTCGGTGACGCTGCTGGGCAGGCCCTGGGCCACCAGCAGCGCGGACAGCGCCAGTCCGGATCCGCCGGGACCGCCCGGGTTGAGCATGAGGACGCCGCGCCTCTTGTCCGGGTCGGTGGCGGCCAGCCGGGAGACGGTGAGGTCGATCTGCTCGCCTTCCGGCTCGGCATAGTCCAACGGCACGGGCACGGTGGCGCACTGCAGCACGGTCGGAGCGGCTTCCGCCCCGACGTCGTCGGGGCACTGGCCCCACTTCACCTGAGGCGTTTTCGTCTCCTCGGCGGCGGCGGCGGGCACAGTGATCAGTGACGCGCCCAGGCCGATGACCGCCAGGAGGGCCAGGTTTCGGCCGACACTGCTTTGTCGTTTCATGTCCAGTCTCCGCATATCGGTGCGTGGGGCGTGGTCGCGACCATCCACTCCCTGCCCCTGGGGCAGGGTCAACCGGTGGCGAGCCGGAACCGAACGGAGTTGACCGTGCCCCAGGGTCAGGGTTTTCAATGGCCGCAGGGCACAATCCTGGAGAGGGGCTCCTGGTGGCGTGGAGTACCCGTCGGCTGGCGGAACTCGCGGGGACGACGGCCAAGGCCGTCCGGCACTACCACGCGATCGGCCTGCTGGACGAGCCGGAACGGGCGTCCAACGGCTACAAGCGCTATGGCGTCAGCCATCTGGTGCGCCTGATGCGTATCCGCAGACTGACCGACCTCGGCGTGGCCCTCGCAGATGTCCCCGCGGTCGAGAGCGGTGATGAGAGGGCACGGCAGATCCTTCGGGACCTGGACGCCGAACTCGCGGCGGACATCGAACGCCGACAGCGGATGCGGCGGGACGTGGCGGCCATCATGGACAATCGGGCCGCGCTCGACATGCCCCCGGACTTCAAGACGCTTGCCGACGACCTGCCCGAAACCCAGCGATCCCTGCTGGTGGCCTACTCCAGCATCCTCACACCCGAAGCGATTGCCGCCCTCCAAGAACAGCTTTCGAGACCTCGCGGCGACCTCGAAGCGGAGTTCGCGGCGCTCGAGGAGGACGCTCCCGACGACGTACGGCAGCGGCTGGCCGAGCAGATGGCGCCCGAAGTCCGCCAGCAGCACCGGGCCCACCCTGCTCTGGCCGACCTCGGGCTGGCCTCGCACCGAGAAAGGGCTGTTGCGGACTCGGTCGCCGTGCACGCACTGGTCGAGTTCTACAACCGCGCGCACCTCGACGTGCTGCGACGCGTTCACAGCATCCTCGTCGAGAACGACACCGCAGGGAGCGAGAGCGACGACGCCCAGCAGTGAGGGCAGCGCCGGGCAGGCGCACACCGCATCTGTGCCGTCCGCGCAGCGTCGTACCGGCCTACAGAAACGAGGCACGTGCGGCACGTGGACCACACCGACTACGGTTCGCTGATGTCCAGGTGGTAGTGGCAGTGACGACGACTCTTTCGTGCACTCGTCACACCATCAGGCGCGCACTGGGCCGCACTCACCGAGTCACGAAGCGGCGCTCTGAGAGCGGTCACCGTGGGGCATCCACATCGGACAGGAGCCCGTCGAGCCGCTTCATGACGTCCACCTGGGCCGGATTGTAAAGATCGCTGATGGCTTTGCCGATGGTGCGGGCGGTGTGCTGTCGACCGCGCGGGGCGTCTGAAGCAAGGTCGCTGAGCCCGGGATGGCGGGCCCGTAGACCTTGGACGTAAGGCACGAGACGCTCGGCGAGACTCTGGCGGGTCAGTTCGTCGGCATCGACGGAAAGCTCGTTGAGTTCACGTGCCACGGGCTGCGGCTCCTGATGGAGCAAGTCGGCATACGCGTCCAGTCCACCGGGGCCGAGGACCGTACCGAGGACGGTGACGAATGAGCGGTCCGGGTCAGGAAGCTCGGCTGTCTTGTCCACGGAGGCGAAGCGGAGGGGAAGATCGCTCGCGGCTCGTCCGCGCAGGAGGGCGCCCACCTCGGCACGTGCGTGTTGCAGACGTTCGATGGTGGCGGCCAGCTCAGCGTCAAGATCCCGCAGGTCACGCGGATCGGGACCCGAATCCGGGTCGTCGTCCATGTCCGCGATCTGGGAGAGGGAGAAGCCCAGAGCGGTGAGGCGCTTGATCCGGAGGAGCCGGACAAGATGACTGACGCCGTACTGTTTGTAGCCGTTGGAGCGGCGCTCCGGCTCCTCGATCAGGCCGATGTCGTGGTAGTGCCGTACGGCCCTGAGGCTGACGCCGGCCAGCTCCGCCATCTCCCGAGTGCTCCACGCCATGATCGAAATCTCCCCACCGTCCGGTGCTCCGACGCGGTCACGTCGCGAACCCCATTGAAAACCATGACGCAACGGCAGGCTGGGGCAGGTCAGAGCGTACGAGGGTGCTGTCCGCACCCTCTTGGCGATGTGCGAAGACCACCGAGGTTCAGAAGAAGACCGGTGGCTGCGGGTACCTGAAGGGAACACGACGCTCGCTGGAGCCCACCTCGGCGAACTCCTTGGCCAGCGACTCGGCAAGCTCGTCCAGCTCAGCCCGGCGACCTGCGATCTTCTCCAGCGACGACACGCCTTCCCTCCCCAACGGCCAGACGCCCTCAGGGAACCGTAGGAGCCCCGCCGAACACCTCACGGCCGAAGCCAAGAACCTGGCCGTTTCCGTCACACGTAGCAGGTACCCACGGTCACCTGGCGTGGCAACCAGCTCCTGGCCCTCGCCGGAGACGAGCCGGGTGAAGCCAGCCGCGGCCCGCAGGAAGATGCCCGCCCAGGGTTGGTACGAGGTAGGTGGCGCAGCCGTCGGTGTAGCGGCGCGGTCGTGCAGGGCGAGCATGGCCGCGGCATCGTCGTAGTCACGAGGGCGGGCGGTAGTAATCGGCGCGTGTCCCGTCGGTCAAAAGCCGGTGAGCCTCGTTGCCAATCGGCGTCCCAGCGCGCGAGTCGTCCGATCCGGCAGGCGCTGGACCAGGCGGGCGAACAGCGCGTTGCGGCGGCCGTCGACCACCAACGCCTTGCGCGAGCCCAGTGCGCGGAAAGCGGTGGTGACGACTTGCTCCGGCTGCCGCAGCCCGCCCAATCTCGCCATTGCGGGGAGGATGTCCTCGGACTTCTGCCCTGTGACGGTCACTCCGGGGCGACCGCCAGCACCCGGACGCCCGCGTCGGCGACCTCGGCACTGACCGCCAGTGTGAATGACTGCGCCATCGCCTTGCTCCCGCCGTAGGCAGCCAGGTAGGGCGTGGGCATGAACGCGGAAGCGCTCGTGACGTTCACGATTGCTCCACGGCCACGTGAGACCATGCCCGGCAGGAAGCGGATCGTGTTTTCCACCACGGCTTGCCCGTTCAGGTTCACCATCGCTGCGACGACCGCCGGGTCGGCTTTCGCCGCTGCCCCGCCGACACCGCCGCCTGCGTTGTTCACGAGGAAACCGACCTCTAGCCCGTGCTCGACGGTCCACTCGAACATTGCCCGAGGCGCCTCGGGCTCGGACAGGTCCAGCTTCTCCGTCAGCACGCGCACTCCGTGTGCGGAGCGCAGGACGAGGCGAGTGCCTCCAGTTTGTCGCCCGATCGGGCGACGAGGATGAGGTCCGCACCACGCTGGGCGAGCCTGGCGGCGAACTCGGCGCCTATACCGCCCGACGCCCCGTAACCAGCGCCGTGGTACCGGACAGACGCGACAGGTCTTGCATGATTCTCCTCGAACTGGAGGCCGATAGGCTTGGTTCGTTCACGCTAACCACGTAAGTGGTCGGCACCATCCACTTGGCCGACAAGTGAGAAACATGCCTGACGAGATCTCTCATAACGCGGACGATCCCACCTCATCAGCGCCCCTGGGAACGGCCGTAGGCACGCCTTCCGCGGACCTGCGCGCCGACGCCCGCCGCAACCGCGGACGCGTCCTGAAGGCCGCACGAGAGGTCTTCGCGGCCCAGGGCGTCGACGCACCCGTGAGCACGGTGGCCCGCCGGGCCGGCGTCGGCGTCGCCACCCTCTACCGCCGCTTCCCCACCCGCTCCGCACTCCTCGCCGCTGCCTTCGACGACCAGCTCATCGAGTGCGCGACCGTCTTCGAAGAGGCACTGGCCGACCCCAACCCAGGACACGGCCTCTACGTCCTCCTGGAAACGGCGTGCACCACACTGGTCACCGACCGAGGCTTCGACACCGTGTTCATGACCGGCTTCCCTGAAGTACTGGACTACGACCGCGAACGCGCCTGCGCCGGGCGGGCCTGAACCACCTGGTCCAACGCGCCCGCGACGCCGGACAGCTCCGCGAGGACTTTGACACCGCCGACATCCCTCTGCTCCTCCTGGCGGTGAGCGGCCTGGCCCGCCAACCCCCGAAACCGCCTTGCCCGCCGCCCGCCGCCTCCTCACCTACCTCTTCCAGTCCTTCCAGGCCCACCCCCATCACACCCCGGCCCACTTCCACCGGCCCCACGAATGGACCTGACCGGACCGCCCGTAGACGCGGCCCCATGTTCGCCGGTCGCGTCCTGGCGACCACCGACGCCTCGTGGGCCGGGAGCTGGCTCACGGCCCGTGACGCCGACCGGGGCCTGTCGTTTCGTGCACCCTAACCAGGCGACCGGCACTGTCCTGGCGGAGGTCTGGGTCGGCCCCTTGCCGGTAGCGGCCCACCCCGCCACCGCAACGCCGTCGCACGCTGATGGTCCTTAACTGGCACGAGATCGCCCGCTGACCGTTCGCTGCCTGACCGACCAGCAGCGAGCCGCCGCCGGCACCTCCTTCGACCCGGCGATCCCCGGGGCCTCTGCCGCGACTGCTGGCCGATGCCGCCACGTTCACCGACGGCTGCGCCAAGCACCAGAGCAAGAAGTTCCTGGCCAGCCTTTCCACCGACAACGTGGCCCGCGACATCGACCAGGTCCGCGCCGCGCTCGGCGAGGACAGGATCACGTACTACGGCTTGTCCTACGGCACCGTGGTCGGCCCGATGTACGCCACCCTTTTCCTCACCGCGTCCGCCAGATCGTGCTCGACGCGCCCGTCGACACCAACCAGTGGTTCGGTAACTCCCTGCCCTTCCAGAACGATGTCGCCGTGGCCAGCGAACGGACCCTCAACGCCTGGTTCAAGACCTGCCGCGCCGAAGGGACCGCAGTGTGCCCCTTCGGTGCAGGCGACCCGGAGGCGGCGTTCGACACACTCATCGACACACTGGAAGCGAAGCCGCTCAAAATCGCACCCTCCAAGGCGGACGCCACCCGGGCGGCGAACTCGACGGCGCCATGGCCCTCGAGACCACCCGAGCCCTGGCCGGCGACCAGAACACCTGGCCCTTGCTGACCTCGGCACTGCTGGCCGCGCAGAAGGGCAACGGCGCACCCTCTACACCCTGTGGAGCAGCGTCACGGTATCCCCTTCCCCGTCCCTACCGCGATGTTCGAAACCCACACCGCGGTACGCTGCGCCGACTGGAAGACCCCGGCCGGCCTCGCCGCGCACAAAGCCGCAGCCACCAAGGCCACCACTGAGGCGAAGCGGATCGGGACCCGGGCCGCCTACTCCGCCCTTAATTGCGCTCAATGGCCCGCACCGAACAAGGACCACGTCACCAAGCCGCTCACAGCCACCGGTGCGCCGCCGGCACTGGTGGTCGCAGGCCGACTGGACCCCGTCACCCCCACCACTGGGCCGAGAACATGACCCGGACCCTGAACTCCGCGGTCCTGCTCACACGTGAAGGAGTCGGACACGGCTCCTACGGCATCAACTCGTGTGTCAACAGCGCAGTTGACGCCGCCCTGATCCGCGGCACCCACCCCGTCGACGGCACCGTGTGCAAACGGACACGCCCGCAACCACTCGCCCTCTTGTCCCTGCGAAGCGTTGAGTCAGCGACGCTGTCGCCATGGCGGAAGGCTCGGGCGGTGCGCGATCCGGGCAAGGTCCTGATGGATGTGGCCCTCGTGGTCGCGCTGGGCGGGGACTGCCTGGCCGACGTGGGGACGCTGCGGGCCGAGTCGGCCGTGTTCGGTCCGGTGGCCTCCGGCCCGACCGTCTCCCGGCTCATCGACACCCTGGCCGCCGCCGGCCCGAAGGCCCTGGCTGCGATCCGGTCGGCACGGGCCGAAGTGCGCGAGCGGGTATGGAGGTTGGCCGGAGCCTCCTCGCCGGACAGCACCGGGCAGGTGACCGTGGACCTGCACGGGGTGCTGGTGCTCGCCCACTCCGACAAGCAGGACACCACCGCGACGTGGAAAAGGACCTACGGACACCACCCGCAAGCCGATCAGCGCCCTCGTAAGCTTCTGACGCTCCGCCGGCTCTTCAGACCTAGTGATCTGGTTTTGAGGTCGGGGCTTGGCTCGTGAGTCGTGTTCTGTTTCAGATCTTGGGTTTCGTGGTCGAAGGCCGGTGGCCTGTCGGTCCGGCTCGCCCCCGTCATGGCCTGCTCAGGGGTTCCAGAAGACGGTGGTGAACACGCGCTCGAAGCGTCGGGCCGCGAGGTCCTCGCGCTGGATCACCCAGTGGACGGTCGCACCTTCCCGCTTCTCCACGTCCCTGCCGGCGTACCAGTCGGCGAGGAGCACCCAGTCGGCCACGTCGTCCGAGACGGGACCGTCCCAGTGGCCGGCTTCCACCGCCTGCGCCGCGAGGGACGCCGCGACGTCGACCGGGTCGAACTCCACGGCCTCCTCGTCCGCGTATCCTCCGATCTGCATCTGCGCCGAGGGAGCAATGAGGTCCTTGGTGTCCTCCCATATTTCGACGAGTTCGGAGCAGTAGGGATGTCCGGGAAGGTATACGGCTTCTTCCTCACCGGGGAATGATGAACTGGTGGTGAGGGAGCGACACGTCGGTCCGCGCCCGGAGCGGCCCTCCGGATAGCTCGCGAACACCCTGTCGCCCTTGGCGGTGTTCGCCGAGTTCCAGGCGTACGGATCCCGACGTGTGACGGTGGCGTCGGCTGGCACGTGGATCACCGTGCCCATGGAGGTGTGGTCCCCAACCTCGGGCAGGGCGAAGAACAGCAACCGGCCGTCGGGCGGCAAGAGGAGGTCCGTCGCGCCGGCCGGCAGTGCGGCCAGATCGACCGAGGCCACGAAGGGTGTCCGGGGTCCGGGGTGTCGGCCGGAAGCAGCAGGGGCCGCCGAACCGTCCCACGAGCGGTCCGGTGTCGTCGTCGGACAGTGTCAGGGTGGCGCAGGGACGGGCTGTGGCCAGCCACCGCTCCACATCGTCGGCCGGCACGCCTTGGGCCTCGGCTTCTTCACGGAAGGGACGGAACCGGCTCCGTGTAGCAGATGTCATGGGCGCACCGTACCGAACGAAGCGAAGGGGCGGCGTCCGAGCATCTCTTGCAGGGAGCACCCGTTGGCGGTCGACGACAGGGCGCCACGAGGAGACCCCGAAGGCGCTCCCGGCGGTCGGACGGTGCCGCTCGCCAGACCGGCGCACCGTCAGCCGAATGGCAGGACCACCAGTGGAACCTGACGCAGGGCGCTCAGGGTGAGCGGGAGGCCGGCCAGAGCGCAGATGGCACGCATGGTGATGGAGCTGTCGGCCTCGCCCGGTTCGAGGCCTTCATCCTCCACGGTGCCGGCGGCTTCGAATGCCGCGCGCAGTTCGGCGGGCATACGGGGAAGATCCTCCTCCAGGGTGAGGCCGTCGACGTCGATGCATGCGACCTGCTTGCCGTCGACGGCATAGGTGAGGCTGGCGTCCCCGTTGATGCTGAACACGCTCGTGGCCCCGTCCGTCCATCGGCGGACAGTGCCTCCGCCGCGTCTTCAAAGGTGAACCCGGAGTCGTCGTAGACGAAGGTCCACTCGCCGACGCGTCCCGCCAACAGCGCCGCGGACGATCCCGGGTCCATACCGAGAGCCGCGCACGGCAGTGACGTCCGCTCATCCGGCCTGCTGTCGGGCAGTTCGCAGGGCTGCATCAACCTCGTCCTGGCGCCGAGCCTTTCCAGCGCCTCCGCCGGTTCGATGCCGCGCACGACGTGCAGGATGTGGTTCGGGTCGTCGGCGGCCAGATCAGTGATCCATATCGGCGCTCCTTCGGGACCGAGCGTGTGCGGCGGGAATCCGGGCGTGGGCATCATGGACCTCTTTCCTCAGTGGCGCGTGTGGCCTCCCGGCAGCGGTGCCGCAGGTGACGCCGGGAGGACCTGCGTCTGGCAACTCCCCGATCGGGGATGACGACGGTTACCGTAGCCCCCGACCCTTATCGCCACATCCCTCAACCGGACTCGCTTCAGCGGTAATTCAGAACGACGAGATGCATCCAAGGAGCACACGTGCTCGCCGTCCTGAGCGGCGAACTCGGCGGCGGGCACTGCGTCCGGCCGCCTGTCGCTGTACGCACAGCTGCGGATCACGCGTTTGGTTCGGCTCCGGTCATCAGGGCGAGCAAGCTGTGGGTGCGTGGTCGTCGATCATGATCGTGTAGAAGCCGTCGTCGTCCGCTTCCGCAGCGGCGGCGCGGGCGAACATGGCTTGTTCGTGCGTGGTGAGTGCGGACTCCGCATCGCCGGGGTGCGCGGCGAGGGCTCGGCCGAGTTCGGCGCCGTCCTGCATGGCCAGGTTGGCGCCCTGGCCGTTCGGCGCCCGGAGGTGGGCGGCATCGCCAGTAGGGTCGCCCCAGGCACGCGGTCCCAGCGGTGCCCGGCCGGCAGTGTGAAGATGGGGCGCAAGGCCGGCGGGTGTTGCTTTCGGTGATCAGGGCGGTGAGTGCGGGAGCCCATCCCTCGAACTCCCTCGCAACCCGTGCGGTGAGGGCTACGGCATCGGTGATGTCGAAGTCAGTGAACCAGCCCCGGGCTTCTTCAGCTGCGCGTAGGTGTGCAGGGTTCCGCCGCCTTCACGGTGGGCCAGCAGTCCCCTGCCCGGTGCGAGTGCAAACAGCGAGCCGGCTCTACCGCCTCCGCGGAAGCGGGTGGAGGGTTTCTGCGTTGAAGAGGAACGTCTCCACGCTGCAGACGCCGAGGTACTCCGGAGCGGCCTTTGAGAACAGCGGTCGTACGCGCGACCAGGCTCCGTCGGCGCCGATGAGCAGGTCTGCGACGGCGGTGGTGCTGTCGGCGAAGTCGACCTGGTGGCGGCCGTCACCGAGGGCCCGCACGGCGGTGACCCTGCGGCCCCAGCGGACGGTGCCGGCAGGCAGGGAGTCGAGGAGCATCTGCCGCAGTTCGCCGCGCGGTGCCTCCGGACGTTCGCCGGTTCCGTCGTCAGGCAGGTCGAGCAGCACGTTCCCCGCCTGGTCCATGACCCGGTACGCCTCGCGGCCTGGGAGGACCAGCTTGCGGAACTCCTTGATCAGTCCGGCCGCTTCCAGAGCGGCCTGCCCGCTGTGGGGATGCAGGTCGAGTAGGCCGCCCTGGCGGCGGGCGTCCGGCGCGGGCTCCGCCTCGTAGACCGTGGCCGGGATGCCGTGCACGTGCAGTACACGGGCCAGCGTCAGGCCGCCCAGACCTGCTCCGATGATCGTGACAGGTGTCGTCATGGTGTCCTCCCTAACCCCATGTGGGGTGCCGCGACGCCCTCGTTGGATCGCCACTCCAATCACGCTAACACGAAGTTGGATCGACGCTCCATTCGTGCGATGCTGGGGTCATGGCAAAGAGAACAGTGACGGGATCTGCGCGGGCTCCGCGGCGGACGGACAGCCTGTCGAGGGAGCTGATCATCCAGACCGCGATCGAGATCCTGGACAGCGGCGGCGAGAAGGCGCTGACGCTGCGCGCACTCACCGTGCGCCTGAGCACCGGCTACGGGGCGATCTACCACCACGTCGCGGACAAGAGTGATCTGCTCGCGACGGCCGCCGACGAGGTCATCAGCGGCGTAATGTCCGGCGCGGTCGCCGACGCGGATCCGCGAACTGCTCTGCGCGTCCTCGCTCTCGGTCTTTTCGACGCGATCGACGCTCACCCCTGGGTCGGTGCGGAATTTTCCCGCCAGCCGTGGCGGCACGCGCTGCTGGACTTCTACGAGGGCGTCGGCCGCCTGCTGGACGCCCTCGGTGTTCCGGAAAGCGCGCTTCGACGCGGCCGGCACGCTCGTGAACTACGTCCTCGGTGTCGCCGCGCAGAACGCCGCGAACGCACGGCTCCGCGCGGACAGCGACACGGACCGAGAGACCTTCCTGGAAAACGCCGCCACGCAAGGGCGCAGATCGACCCGGGCCGGTACCCGTTTGTGCACGCGGCAGCGACTCAGCTGGGCGAGCACGACGATCGCGAGCAGTTCCTCGTCGGGTAGACATCTTCTCACCGGCATCTCAGCCCTGCGCTAGCCTCGCGCTTTGTGAAGCCTGGTGCCCAACGGGTGGTCAGGCAAAGAAAAGTGCCTCCGAACAGCAAGAATAAGGATTGTTGAGGCCCTTGTTCCTGCCGCTGGCGGAGGCACTTCCCAGGTGAAGAAGCGTATCGGTTCGTATCCTCGTGTTCGCGTCGGGAGCGGTGGCCGCAGGGGTGGTCTCGCAAGCGGGAGGTGTCCTGCTGGGGAGACGGTCCGCAAGTCCGGTCTGAATCAGACGATATCGACGGCACTGACACCGTGGCGCACGCTGCGGGCGGTGCATGATCCGGGAAGATCCTGCTGGATGTGGCCCTCGCAGTCGCGCTCGGTGGGGGCTGTCTAGCGGACGTGGGCATGCTGCGGGCTAGCGGACGTGGGCATACTGCGGGCCGAACCGGCCGTGTTCGGTGTGGTCGCCTCAGATCCCACCGTGTCCCGCCTCATCGATGCCCTCGCCGCTGCCGGGCCGACAGCACTGAACGCGATCCGGACCGCACGGGCCCAAGCCCGCGAACGCGTCTGGAAACTGGCCGGTCCATCGGCTCCCGACGCCGACGCCGACGGACAGGTCATCGTGGACATCGACGGGTGCTCGTACTGGCCCACTCCGAGAAACAGGACGCCACCGCGACCTGGAAAAGTCCTTCGGACACCATCCCCTGACGGCGTTCGTCGACCACGGGAAGAGCGGGACCGGGGAACCCGTGGCCGCGCTCCTGCGGCCCGGAAACGCGGGCTCCAACACCGCCGCCGACCACATCACCACCGCCCGGCTCGCCCTGGCCCAGCTCCCGAAAGTACCGGCGCGGACGCCGGACACTGATCCGCACCGATTCCGCCGGCGGCACCCACGAGTTCATCGCCTGGCTCGCCCAGCGCGGCAGGTGGCTGTCGTACTCGGTCGGCATGACCATCACCGGCCACATCCACCAGGCCGTCCTCACCGTCCCGCCCACCGCTTGACACCAGCCGTCGAACCCGACGGCGAAATCCGACACGGGGCATGGGTCGCCGAACTCGACGGCGACACACTCAAGGGCTGGCCGCCAGGAATGCGGCTGATCGTCCGCAAAGAACGCCCGCACCCCGGCGCCCAGTTGAGGTTCACCGACACCGACAGACTGCGGCTCACCGCGTTCGCCACGAACACCGCCAACAGCTCGATCGCCGCACTCGAACTACGCCACCGTCAACGGGCACGCGCCGAATACCGCATCCGCGCCACCCGCGCCACCGGCCTGCGCAACCTGCCCCTGCACAAGACGGCGCAGAACCAGATCTGGCTGGAGATCGTCCAGATTTCCTGGACCTGCTCGCCTGGATGCCCATGCTCACCATGACCGGCGACGCCGCCAATGAGAGCCCGCCGGCTGCGGCTCCGCCTCTTCTCCGCCGCCGCCCAGATCATCACGACCGCCCGCCGCCGGCATCTGAGATTCGCCCACCACTGGCCCTGGACCGACCTCATCACCATCGCGATCCAACGACTCGCAGCCCTCCCCAACCCCGGCTGACCAGCCAGCTCCCGTCCCTGCGAGCAGCACCGACCCACCGGGACCGTGGAACCCGACGCCCACCCGACGCGACAGCCGGGCCACCCGCCTGCCCACCACGACCCGAACAAACCGTGCCGGTCCGCCGGAGAACCAGCGGACCGGCACGAAAGATCAGGTTAAGGACTGGCCCGCAATTCCCGCCAGGTGCGCGACGACAGCTACGGCGCCTCGTCACGTTGGCGGAGCGTCCCCATACATCCAGTATGCGGACGCTCCTTCGCCTTGCGGTACACCGCGTCTGGACGCCACGCGCTTGATCCAACAGGAATTGCGGGACAGTCCTCACTCAACCCATTTCAGGGACCCGCCCGCACTTGATTCCGCGCCGGCTCGGTTAACTGACGCACCGCAAAAGCGGGCAGAGAATAAGTCCACCGCTCACAACCGAGGCGGTCTCGGCGATGTGATCCGCGGTTGCTGACGGCGCAGGTCGAAAGGGAAAAGAAAACCTGTGCCTTGCCCTCGTCGCCACCTCGCTCACAGCACACCACCGCCTGGCCAGTTCAGGGGAGATCGCCCCGTCACCGGCGACTCCGGGTGCACCAACGGTCTCTCCCACGGGTGCTACCGCACGTCCAGCACACCTTTCGCTGGCGTCGAATCCAGTCTCCGCACCACCGCGATCCCCGGCCCACGCCGGCTCAGGGACCGGCCCAGCAGGACGACCAGGATCCGCCAGGAGGCCGGCGCGAGAACGGTCAGAGCTGCGCGCCCTGGGCATCCCGCACGTCCTGTCCGGACGGCCCCAGGCGCCAGGCGGACTCCGGTCACACCTCTGTCATGACGGTGGTCTCGGCGCGCACCGTGCAACAGATCACGAAATGTCCATTCTCCAGGGCGCACAGAACTATGCCGTAACGTCACCAGTTTCACGGCTCGAACCGGAGGTAGGAGACCCCTGGAACGCAAAGCAGCTACGAGAGAGCAGCGGTTACGCCCTGACAGATGGACGAACTTCCAATTCATTCCATCTAACCCTTGACAGGGATTGAAGGAAGGGAGGATGAGACCGCTGAGCCCTTCCACTGCGCGCATTCCACGCTCTTATCGGCGAAGTAATTCTTGCTCACTTCGGCTAACACACTAGGGAGTTACGATGCCCACGACTCTCGCTCAGAAGCTGTACATGCTCTGCTACACCGTCAAGAAGGAGAAGTTCCAGCTCGACAACATTCAGGGCGCGGCCAGCTGCTGCGGGCCGGAGCGATGACCGAGTTGGTCCGCGGGGTCTGCTGGACGCGACCGGGAGGAAGGTTCGACGGCTCCCCGGCAGTCCGCCGAAGGATCCGTTCACGGCCTCGGTCTGGTACGACCTGCCCGAGGACAAGCCCAAGGGCTGGCTCAAGTTCCTGCACAACAAGGCGCACACAGCCGAAACCCCGGTTCGCGACCAGCTGCTCGCCTCCGGGGATGTCGCCATCGAACGGCAGAAGAAGCTGGGGTCGTGTCCACCAACAGGGTCACCGTGGTGCACCCGGACCTGGTGCACGCCCTGCAGGACCGGGTGCGCGCGACCGTTCTCGACGGTGCTCCCGCCGAGGACCTGACGGACGAGCTGGCCATGGCAGTCCTGGCGGTCGAGCTGGAGCTCACCTCGGTGTGGAGCAAGGAAGACCGCCGCACCCACAAGTCCGCCCTCAGGGCGCAAGCGGCGCGCTTCGACGCGTTCGTCCCCGGACTGCGCAAGGCTGCGCGACTCCTATCTCGCGAGCCGGGCCGTAGGAGGCGGCTGGAGCGCCTGAACCGCAGTACGACCGCGACGAGAAATCCCCAAGAGACGCTGCAACCGCAGCCCGTGACCAGGAGTGATCAATGACCCAACTCGAAGGCGAGCACGCCCCTCCCCAACTCACGACCGGGGCGGCACAAGCACGCCGTCCCCGCCCGGGTTCGCCCATGCTCGAGTCCATGGGCGGCATAGCCGGCTTCGTCTACTCGACCATCCCGGTCGTGGTGTTCGTGATCGCACTCGCCTTGCTGTCGACGAAGGCGGCTGTGATCGCGGCGGTAGCAACCGGCGTGGTGCTCACCGTGGCCCGGCTGGTGCGCGGGGAACGTCTTCTCGCCGCCTCGGGCAGCCTGACCGGCGTTCTGGTCGCGGCAGGCATCGTCGCGCTCACCGGTTCCGCCAAGGACTTCTTCCTGCTGGGCATCTGGGTGGCCTTCGCAGGTTTCCTCGCCACCTTCGGTTCGGTCCTCTTTCGTCGCCCCTGACCGGCGTGGCGTGGAACCTCCTGCACGGGGCGCGCACGCCTGGCGCGTGGACCGTCAGGTTCTGCGGGCACACGACATAGCCACGCTCGCAGTGGCGAGCGTCCTCGGAGCCCGGTTCGTGGTGAAGCAGTGGCTCTACGTGCACGACGCCACCGGCTGGCTCGCCTTCGCGAAGATCGCCATGGGGACCCCTCACCGTGGTAGCCGCGCTGGTCGTCGCCTGGGCGTTCCGCACCACATCCAAGCGCCTGGCGGACAGCCGACCGGTCCCGACCATCGCTCAGCAAGAAACCGAACTCCCGCCTCGCCAGGATGCGTCCAGGTAGCGAGCAGTCACATCACCTCAGCGAGGAAGGGGCCTCATGTCGATCAGCCACACGCAAACGGAGACGGAGACGGCGAGGGAACTCGGAGCCTTCGAGCGGACCATCGATCTCTACATGCACCGAAACCCTGTCCAGTTCTCCCTGGTCGCCGAGATCGACCGGAAGGTCTCCGAGCAGACCCTGACGCGGGCACTGCAGAAGGTGCAGGCACAGCACCCGCTGCTCCGCGTCTCGGTCGACCGCCGAGCGCTCCAGGCCCGATACCGCTGGGCAGAGGGCCCGGTCAGCATTGAAACCGCCACCGAGGGAACGCCCTGGCAGGCGATCGTCGCTGGTGAACAGACGCGCCCCATTGCGCATGAGCCCGGCCCGTTGATGCGGACCGTACTGATTCCCGCAGAGACCGGCAGCGTCATCGTGCTGACCTTCGCTCACCAGATCACCGACGGCACCGGCGGCATACGGGTGGTGGCGGACCTCGTCGCCGCCCTCGACGGCGACGAGGAGTGCGGCCTGCCGACCCCGGGGCAGGATGTGCCACCCTCCCAGGAGGCCCTCCTGCAGGCTCTCGAGGCGGCGACGCCTCCCGTAGAGCCTCCCAGGACGAGCTGATGAACGCGCCCGGCGAGCTGACCCGGTTCTCTGGACGGGCACCGCACGTATCCGCTTTGGCCCTGCAACGCGGGCTGACCGCACGGCTGGTGACCCGCTGCCGCGCCGAGGGCGTGTCCGTGCACGCCGCGCTGTGTACTGCCGCCAGCACGGTCTTCCACCGCGCGGGCCGCACCCGGGTGAGGGTGCTGAGCCCGATCGACCTGCGTCGAGCCGCAGGTCTGCCCGACGCCGTCGCCAACCGGTTCGCCGGAGCGCGGACAGTCAGCGAGGCATCCCAGGCCGGGGATTTCTGGAAACTGGCCCAGCACCATCACCAGGCCCTGGAACGCCAGCGCGCACCGCAGGTACTCAAGGCCGGTTCGCAGGCGCTGGCCCAGCAGCCGCCCGCCACCCCGAAGAGGCCGAGGCGATGATGACCGTTGTCACCGCCGCCGACATCCAGATCACCAATCTGGGGTGGTCGAGGCGCCTGCCCACGGCCGCGCCCGTCTCACCGCTCTGTGGGGACCGGCGCAGACCACCCAACTGGCCGGTGAACACGTCCTGGGTGTCGCCACCTGCGGGGACGCCTACGCATGACGGAGCTGACTCACGACCCCTGGCCGTGCTGCTGCCCGACATGGCCACCGTCCTCGCCCAGCAGTGCACCGAATCCGACGTGCCCTCCTCCTGATGCGTTCAGGACACCGAGCACCGTCCCCGACACACCGTCCGCCATCCACCATCCGCCGTCCGCCGTCCGCCGTCCGCCGGTTCGGAACGCCCGGAACGCCCTCGCCGAACCGGCAGAGCGCTACGGAACCGACCCTGCCACCGCATCCACACTGCTCCTCGACAGCCGCACCCGATGAGTGACACACAGGAGTGACCATGCAGTCCCCTATCGACGCCGATGCCCACGAAACAGTCAGCACCGCCTTCCTGGATGAGCTGAAGTCCCACATTCCTGCAGGCCGTGTGCTTACCGGCGGACCGGAGTACACGCGAGCCGTTGCGTTGTTCAACGCAGCGGTCGATGTCCGCCCTTCGGTCGTCGTGCGGTGCGCGAGCACCGCTGACGTGCAGGCGGGAGTACGCGCTTCGCAACCATGGAGTGCCGCTCTCCGTGCGTGGCGGGGTCACGACTTCTGGGGCCGGGCGTTCCGTCCCGGTGGGCTGGTTCTCGATCTGACCGAAATGAGGAACGTGCAGGTCGACGTCAACCACCGTTACGCGACGGTCAGCGGCGGGGCTCTCCTCCGACGTCGTCTCGGCCGCCGAGCGGGCGGGCCTGACCGCCGTCACCGGAACGGCGGGCTCCGTCGGCATGGTCGGCCTCACGCTCGGCGGCGGGTACGGCCCCTCCTGGGCCAATTCGGCCTAGCAGCCGACAACCTGCTCGGCGCCGAGATCGTCCTGGCCGACGGTTCACGAGTGAACACCGACGCCGAACATCACCCGGACCTCTTCTGGGCGTTGCGCGGCGGCGGCGGCAACTTCGGCGTCGTGACCTCGGCACGGATCCGCCTACACCCGTACCGACCGTGATCTCGGGAACCATCCTGTATCCGATCGAACACAGCGCCGGCATTCTGGCCGACCTCGGTGGGATTCTTAAGGACAGTCCCGACGAGCTGACGGTAGACGTGGGGTTCCTTCCCGGCCCGAACGGCAAGCCGACGGTGTACGTCGCGCCGACCTGGTCGGGGATCCGGAGGTGGGGAACGCCGAGAACGGGCCGGTACGCACCCTGGCCAGACTCGGTACACCCGTGCTCGCCGAGGTCGGCCCGGTCGCCCGTTCCGCAACGCTGGCAGCGACGGACGCCATGTTCCCACCCGGACGCATGGGCGCGATCCGCACACGGACCGTCCAGAGCGTCACGGGCTCCATCGCAACCGTCCTGGACCGAGCCGCCCGGGAGTTCACCTCACCGTTCTCCGCGATCGTGTGGCACCAGTTCCACGGTGCAGCCACCCGTTCGGCTCTCGGCTCCACAGCTTTCGGCCGACGCGAACCACACCTCATGGTCGAGCTGATCTCCATGTGGGAGAACGGCGAGAACAAGGAACACACAGGCAGTGGCGACGGCAGGTCCTCGCACCTGCGCTGGCTGGAAGAGACTCACTCAGCCCTGGAACCGTTTTCCTGCCGGGCGGCTACGTGAACTTCCTGGGGCCGGAGACTCCCGACCAGGTAGCGAACTCCTACGGGCCGAACACCGAACGCCTGCTCGCCGTGAAGTCCGCAGTCGACCCGGACTCGGTCTTCTCCGCCACACCGCTCCCTACATGCACCGCCGACGCCGGATCCCCGCGCGTGTGAGGCGAAGGAGACATCGCCGACCTGGTCAACGGCAGCGACTCCTCATCCCCGCCTCCTGCTGATCAACGCCGGAGCCTGCCGGCGCCCGGGCCTCGGCACGCGCACAGCGGCCGAGGCCCTTCCAGGCTGCGCGCGGCGCACGGCCGGAGCACGACAGCCGCCGCGAGCAGAACAGTTGTGTCGGAAGGGACGCGTCGCTCGACCAAGCGGGTAAGCCCTGTCCTGCGCTGGGACAGCTTGCCTGTCGTGCCCGCCCGGAAAGTCGTGTCGCCAGGCACGTACACGCGGGCATCCCAGCGAGGGCGGACCTCTTCCATAGTGGTCCGCAGCACGTTTGTTTCGCTGTCGCCTGTGAGCTCCGGCAAGGCTCTGGCCTGCTGTTCTGGTGCAGTTCAGCCCTTCGGTCGCCGCGTAGTCACTTGCTCCGGTGGACAGCCGGTGGACAAGCGTGCTTGACGCTGCATCAGGGAACACTGGCGCGACTACCACCGCCGCTTCCGGACCCGGTACGGCGTCGGGGCCGTGGTGCCGGTGATGGACCTGGTCGCCGACAGCGGCCTCGGTCTGCCCGCCGGATACGTCGGCTCCGAGCGCGGCGCCGCCCCGAAGGTGCGCACGGACCGCGACGAACTGCTGCTCGCACTGATGCAGCAAGTCCTCCTGGACGGCCGCGATGAACTCCGGCTGACGGACGACATGGTCGACGCCTTGGAGAAGGCGGCCGGGATGGACGAGCGGTTGTTCGTGCCCCGGGTGGAGACCGCCTTCGAAGTCCACGCCCCAGCACCCGGGCACTGTCCAGCGGCGCCTTCGACATCCTCCTCACCGCGGTTCCCCGCCCCGGCAGCAGCATGGCCGGCCGGTTCGCCCACGTCCTGCCGCCCCAGCATCAGGACGCACTCGCCGCCACGTACCACGGGCGCCGGACGCGCTCACGGCGCAGCTCGTGTTCGGGGTCCCAGTAGGAACGGCCCAGGAAACCGGTGTTGCTGTCAGAAACTTTGACGGGCCGTGATCCGGCGCGACCTCGATGAGTAATCCCGTGTTCATCTATCGACCGTTTACCGAACGCCCGCCACTGAGCCGCCCGTGCCCCGGCTCCCCGGCTCCCCGCCAGAACCGTTCATTTTCCCGTTCATCACGCGACGGAGACATGCTCACCGTCCAGGAAGTCGACCGCCTCGGCCGCAACCTCCTGGAAGGGCTGATCGTCCTCAACGACCTCTTCCAGCGCGGCATTGCCGTCAAGGTCCTGGAGGGCATCGCCGCTGGCGAGCACACTGAACGTTCCTGATCCTGGACCTCGCGCTCGCCGAGGACCGGCGCCGCGACATCGTCCGCAAGACCAAGAACGGCCTAGAATCCGCCCGCGCCCGCGGCTGCGTCGGCGGCCGACGCCCCGTCGTGGACAGCGACAAGCGGCGCGTGATCCTCGCCCGCCGCGCCGAAGGCCAGTCGATCCGGGAGATCGCCGCCGCCGTCGAGGTGTCCGTCGGCGTCGTGCACAAGACCCTCAACCCAGCAGCGGCACCGTCGGCAGCTGACCCCGATGGGCGGATCGCTACTTTGCGGCTGGTGCCTGAGCTAGGACACCGGCGCTCAAGGACCGCCACATCAACTTCTGGGCCGCTACCTGTTCAACATCACCGCCAGCGGCCCGGCCAGGCCTGCGCCCTTTCGCGACCCGATGCGCCCGCGCTGGACAAGGACGACGTGCCGGACTGATCTGTCCTTTCGTCCAGCACGTCATGCCAGGCGGGACGGCCGCTTCGCGGCGATCAGAGGGTCCAGGACTGGAGCTGCAGCTCCCAGTGCGCGACCCGAATGGTGCTGGCATGGCCGAAGACGGCAGCACGGCACTTCAGCGAGAAACGAGACCAGGTCGGAGTCCTTGCTGCGCGGACGAGTAACCAGCGGTCGCCAGCACGCCGCTCCAGAGTTGCGATGCATCAACACTTTAGTTACGGTGTATAACGTAAGTGTTCGTCTGTAACGACGAAGATTCGCCGTTCCTCCCGTCCCGAAAGGACTCCGTCATGGCCGCAGCACTGGGTTCGCTCCACACCGTTCTGGGAGCCGGTCCCGCAGGCACCTCCGTCGCCCTGGAGCTGGTGCGGCGCGGGCACGCGGTACGCCTCGTGGACCGGTCCGGCTCCGGTGAACCGCTGGAGGGCATCGAGCGGGTTGCCGGCGACGTCGGCACGCTGGAGGGGCGCTCGCCGCGATCGAGGGCGCGGACGTCGTCTACCACTGCGTCAACGTCGCCTACCACCTCCAGGTCGAGGTGATGCCCAGCATCCAGGAGGCCGTCCTGGGCGCGGTGGAGCGCACCGGGGCCCGCCTCATCGTGCTGGACACGCTGTACCCGTACGGCGAGACCCACGGCGAGGTCATGACGGAGGACACCCCTTGGCGGGCGACGACCGCCAAGGGCAAGATGCGCGCCACCCTGGACGAGAACTACCTCACCGCCCACAAGGAAGGCCGCGCGAAGGTGGCCCTCGGCCGCTCGTCGGACTTCGTCGGACCCCGCGTCCTGAACTCCACGATGGGCGGAGCCGTCTTCCCCGCCGCCCTCATGGGCGGCGAGGTGCTGGCGCTGGGCGACATCGACCTCAAGCACAGCTACACCAACATCCTCGACGTCGCCCGCAGCCTGGCCACGCTCGGGGAGAACCCGGAGGGCGACGGCCGGGTCTGGCACCTGCCCACCGCCCCGCCCGCACCACCCGTGAGATCTTCACCGTGCTGGGCGACCTGGTCGGTCACCCGCTGCAGACCGTCACCATGGACGAACCGCGGCCCTTCGGACCGTTCGACGAGACGTTCATGAACGCCTACGCCGAGCTGTTCTACCAGCACACCGAGCCGCAGATCATGGACTCCACAGCATTCCAGCAGAAGTTCGGCGTCGAGCCCACCCCGATCGAGACCACCCTGGAGGAGACCCTGGAGTGGTACCAGGGCTTCGTCGCCGCCCAGTCGCGAGACTGAGCCGCATCTGCGCAGGTCAAGCCTGGGGCAGCTCCCCTGGCAGAGGCCGGGAGGGAGCTGCACGTGTAGCTGAAGCGATAGGGTGAAGCGCTCGTGATACGGGCCTTGGTCCAATAGGAGCAGGCCTGGGAACCCGACTCCGGGCGACCTGGGGAGACGAGCAGGAGGCGGGGAAATGGCAGCGCGCGTGAGCAGTCCGCGTGAGCGGTACCGGGAGCAGACCCGCACTGAGATCAAGGAAGCAGCGGTCCGTCAGCTCGCCGCCGGCGGTGTCGAGAGCGTGGCGCTGCTGAGGATCGCCAAGGAGATCGGGATGTCCGGTCCGGCGCTCTACCGCTACTTCGCCAGCCGCGACGACCTCCTGTCGGAGTTGGTGCTCGACGCCTACCGGGGCGCGGCCGAGGCGGTCCACGCGGTGGACACCGATGGACCGGGGCGCACCGCTCTCCATGCCCTGACCAGGGTCTACCGTGCATGGGCGATGGCACACCCGCACCTGTACCTGCTCATCCAGGGCACCCCGGTGGCGGGCTTCACGGCGCCGGCTGAAACCTTGCTGCAGGCGCGTTCCGTCCTCGGGCCGTTCCTGTTCGTCTTCGCCCAGGGTCGCCCGCAGGCCGCGGTGGACCCGCTGCTGGACGGACCGCGGGCCTGGCTGTCCGAAGAGGCGGAGGTGGCAGCCTGGGTCGCGCAGTGGACAGACCTGTCCGCCGATGCCCCGCAGCGGCCGTCGCAGTGACCGGGGCGGTCATGGCCTGGTCGCAGATGCACGGCACGGTGAGCCTGGAAGTCTCGGGCCAATTCACGGGCATGGGCCACGACCCGGCCCGCCTCCTCGACGTACAGACCACACTCCTGGCCGACGCCTTCCAACTCCACTGAAGCCCGCCAGCAGCTGCGTCCCAAAGCCGCCCCGGCCGAGTCGACCTCTTCAAAGAACCTTGATCTGGTGAAGGCGGGCACACGAGGCGATCGAGGTGTTCGACCTGGTGATGGGCGACCTGATCCGCTCCTCCAGCACCAAGATGACCAAGCAGCGGCTGCGGACACTCAGGATCTCGACGCCGCCGCGATCCTGCTGCGCAAGATGTGGCTCGCAGTGTCCGGGACGGCCGCCGACCCCGAGGGCGACATCCGCGCGACGCTCGACACCATGGACGTCGACCCGATCCATGCGGCGGCCGAGACGGTCAAGCTCCTCGCGCAGGAGCCGACGACGGCGCCGAGCAGACGCTCGCCGCCCGCTACAACACCATCGCCCGCTTCCTTCCCGGCCTGCTCAAGACCTTCGAGTTCGCCTCCAGCCCGGCCGGCGAGCCGGTGCTGGACGCGCTCGCGTTCGTCGCCTCCCTCAAGGGCGGCGCCGCCCATCCAGGGTGGGAGGTGCCGGCGAAGTTCCGGTCGGCCGGCATGACGGCCGCGCACGCCCTGTTCATCACTGACAGCCGGGAGGCACAGCAGTTACGGCAGCGCGGCAACCTGGCCGTGGGTCCTCGCGAGCTGTCCGTCCTTCTCTGCACGCTCAGGATGCGCGCGGCCGAACTGGAGTGGTACGAGCAAGGTGATGTCTGGCACCGCGTCATCACAGCGGACCGTCATGCTCGGCGCGGCCATTGCCCAGGGACTTCTCAGGGACTTTTCAGGGACTTTTCAGGGACTTTTCAGTCGCTGCCCGAGGGACTTTCGAGGGACTTTTGTCGCCCAAAGCAGCAACCTACTGAAAGACCAGGCAAAACCGCAGGTGGCGGCAGACGAGTCGGGCTGTACGCCGGGTTCTGTCGCCCGGTCGCCTCGCGGCGGCCGGGGAGACGGCCATCCATCTAGGACCGGCATTGCTGCCGGCCTCGTGCGGTCTACCCGCGAACTCGGGCGAGCAGCCCTCGGACGTTCGCGCAGGACCGTCTTGCGACGGCCCCTCTTGACCTTGCTCCGGGTGGGGTTTACCTAGCCGCCTGAGTCACCTCAGGCGCTGGTGGTCTCTACACCACCGTTTCACCTTACCCGGGACCGAGGTCCCGGGCGGTCTGTTTTCTGTGGCACTGTCCCGCGGGTCACCCCGGGTGGCTGTTAGCCACCACCCTGCCCTGTGGAGCCCGGACGTTCCTCGGGAAGATCCGGAGATCTTCACGCGGCCGTCCGCCCGGCTCGTCTGCCGTGCCGCCCATGCTACCCGGCGTGACGGGGCCGCACGGCCCGCGTCAGACAGTGAAGGCAGCGATACCCGTCTCCCACGCCGCCGAGAGGTCGGCGCCGGGCGGAAACCTGCCGTTGAGCTCCAGAACCACCATTCCGTGGGCGAAGGCCCAGGCCGCCCGCGCCCGGTTCCCGTCACCGCCGACAGCGCGGAACAGCGGAGCCGCCGCCGCGTCCTCGACACCGGCCGGGAGTCCGGTGCGGTCGAGCGGGCGGCCGGTGGTGAGGAGGTAGAGGTGCGGGTGGGCCAGTGCGTAGGTGCGGTACGCGGTGGCAAGGGCCGGAAAGGAGCGGGGCCGCCGCCTCCGCGGCATTCAGCGTGTCGGCCGTCTCACGGAGCATCTCGGCCGCCAGGGCGGTCACCACGGAGGACTTGTCGGGGAAGTGCTTGTAGAGGGACGGCGCCTTGATACCGACCCGGCCGGCCAGCCTGCGCATGGTGAGGACTTCCGGGCCCTCCTCCTCCAGGAGGCAGCGGGCGGCGGCGACGATCTGCCGGGGCCTGCTGGTCACCGGACGGGCGGCGAGGTCAGTCACGCTGGAACCCTTCCTTGGTACGGAGTCCGTATCCGAAGGCGCGATCGTAGGAGATATGGGCGAGCCAGCCGCACAGCGCCGCCAGGATCGGGGCCCAGGCCAGCGGCATGAACGTGTACGTCACCAGGAGCGCGAGCGGATCAGGGCCCGGTGCGCGGCGTTGTAGTACGGCACGGCACGACGGGGAGCTGCCCGTGGGCCGTCCCGGCGGAGTCACCGGCACCGACGAGCATCGTCAGGTCGGGGCCGACGAAGAAGACGAGCGCGAAGAGCCCGGCGGTCCAGCCGTGGTTCACGCCCTCCATGACACCGAGCGCGGACCAGAACAGGGCGTTCACGAGCCAGCCGGCGCGACGGGCCGTGGCGAGTCGGGAGAGCGGGGCGGAGAGGGAGCTCGTGTCACTCATGGCGTGGGCACCTTCCACTCGAGTAGCTAACAGCGTTAGCCACAGCATGGGCTAACGACGTTAGCCAGTCAAGGCGCCGCCGGTCCCGCCGAAGCGTCAGGGTTTCCACCGACCGGCCGGGGCGGCGACCGCCCGGCCGGGCCCCGTACCCTTGTCCGGGGTTCCGCGCCACGTACGGGGCCCTGTTCCGCGTACGAAGGAGAACCGCCGTGCTGGTGCTGTTGCCGCCCTCCGAGGGAAAGGCCGCCCCGGGCCGCGGAGCACCTCTGAAGCCGGAGTCCCTGTCGCTGCCGGGTCTGGCCGATGCGCGCCGCGGTCCTCGATGAGCTGGTCGAGCTGTGCATGGCCGACGAGGTCAAGGCCCGCACGGTGCTCGGACTGAGCCAGGGGCTGCGCGGCGAGGTCGCCAAGAACGCGGAGCTGCGTACCGCGGGGACGCGGCCTGCCGGGAGATCTACACCGGCGTGCTGTACGACTCCTCGGCCTGGCCACGCTGGACCCTGCGGCCCGGCGACGGGCGGGCAGGTCGCTGCTGGTGTTCTCCGGGCTGTGGGGTGCGGTCCGGGTGGGGACAGGATTCCGTCGTACCGCTGCTCGGTGGACGTGAAGCTGCCGGGCCTGGGCGCACTCGCCGGGTACTGGCGCGCCCGATGGCCTCGGTCATGCCGGAGGTGGCCGGGTCCGGGCTCGTGCTGGACCTGCGGTCGTCGGCGTACACGAGTGCCTGGAAGCCGCAGGGCGAGGTCGCGGAGCGCACGGCGAGCGTGCGGGTGCTGCAGTCCCAATTGGTGAACGGGGTGGAGAAGCGGTCGGTGGTCAGCCACTTCAACAAGGCGACGAAGGGCCGGATGGTCCGAGATCTACTCCTGGCCGGTGCGAAGCCCAAGGGCCCCGCCGAGCTGGTGGACGTGCTGCGGGAGCTCGGTTATCTGGTGGAGGCGCAGGCTCCGGTGCGGCCGGGCCGGGCGTGGGCCCTGGACGTCGTGGTCACCGAGATCCACTGACATTGCAGCATGTGCAACGCGCGTTGCGCGTGGTGCGCACGAGCGGCAGGATGGGGCCCATGACCTCCCCGCGCCCGCCGCCGCATCCCCGTCCGTACTGGACCTCGCACCCGTCATCCCCGTCGTAGTCCTGGAGGACGCCGCCGACGCGGTACCGCTGGCGCGGGCACTGGTGGCCGGCGGGCTGCCGGCGATCGAGATCACCCTGCGGACGGCCTCCGCACTCGACTCGGTCCGGGCGATCGCGGAGCAGGTACCGGAGGCCGTGGTGGGCGTCGGGACCGTGATCTCGGCCCGGAACGTGACCGACTCGGTCACCGCCGGCGCCCGTTTCCTGGTCAGTCCGGGCTGGACGGACGCACTGCTGGACGCGATGAAGGCGTCGGGCGTGCCGTTCCTGCCGGGCGTCTCGACGACCTCCGAGGTGGTCGCGCTGCTGGAGCGCGGGGTCACGGAGATGAAGTTCTTCCCGGCCGAGGCCGCGGGCGGCACCGCCTATCTGAAGGCTCTGTCCTCGCCCCTGCCCCAGGCCCGGTTCTGCCCGACCGGCGGCGTCTCGCTCGCCTCGGCACCGGCCTACCTCGCCCTCCCGAACGTCGCCTGCGTGGGCGGCAGTTGGATGGTGCCGGCCGATGCGGTCGCGGCCAGGACTGGGCCCGGGTGGAGCGGCTGGCGGCTGAGGCCTCGGCGCTGGGCAGCTGAGCGGCCCCGCTATCGCAGGTGCGAGGTGTCGTTCAGGAGTCTCAGCGAGGCGTTGCCGTCCGCGTAGTAGGCCACCGTCGATACGGACGCGGCCGAGAGTTCCATGCGGAACAGGGACTCCGGCGGGCGCCGAGCGCCAGCCGGGCCAAGGTCTTGATCGGGGTGACGTGGGTGACCAGGAGCACGGTGCGCCCCGAGTAGCGGGCGATCAGCCGGTCCCGGGTGGCCGAGACACGCTCGGCCACCTCGGTGAAGCCTCGCCGCCGCCCGTGGGCGCGGTGTCCGGGGAGGCCAGCCAGGCCGTCAGATCAGCGCCGTACCGTTCGCGTACCTCGGCGAACGTCAGGCCCTCCCAGGCCCCGAAGTCCGTCTCGCGCAGGCCCTCATCGATGCCGACGGCCAGGCCGAGACGGCCGGCCACAGCGGCGGCTGTCTCACGGCAGCGGCGCAGCGGGGAGCTGATGATCTCCTGGACCGTGCCCCGGCCGCGAACGCCTCGGCCGCACAGTCGGCCTGCCCGCGGCCGGTGTCCGAGAGCGCGGGGTCGCTGCCGCCGCTGCCTGAGAACCGCTTCTCGGGGTGAGCGCAGTCTCGCCGTGCCGGAGCAGCACGAAGGTGGCGGGCGCACCGAGGTCGGGGCGCTCCCCAGCCGGTCTGCGGGGCCCGGTCACTGGCAGGGGCCGCCGTACGGGACCCGGCCAGGGCGGCACGCGCCTTCGCCGCGCCCGCCGCCGCGTCACCGGGCGGGCCCGCGACCGGAGGCAGGTCCGGGGATGCGGTGCTGCGAGGGGTGTCCAGGTCGGCCGTCGAGGACGAGGGCTCCCACTGCCCGCCCCTTCTGCCGGCGTCCATCGCCTCGTTGGCCAGCCGGTCCGCGTGCTTGTTCTCCGCGCGCGGAATCCACTCGTAGGTGACCGACGAGGCGGGCAGGATCCGGCCGCCTGCGCCGCGAGCGGCTTCATGTCGGGGTGCTTGATCTTCCAGCGGCCCGACATCTGCTCGACCACCAGCTTGGAGTCCATCCGCACATGCACCCGTACGCCGGGGTCGTCCGGGAACAGCTCCTTCGCGGCTGTCAGACCGGCGATCAGGCCCCTGTACTCGGCGACGTTGTTCGTGGCGATGCCGATGTACTCGGCGGCCTCGGCGAGTGTCTCGCCGGTGACCGGGTCGATGACGGCCGCACCGTAGCCGGCGGGCCCCGGGTTACCCGGAGCCGCCGTCGGCCTCGACCACAAGCTGGTGGGAAGCGGGCATTACAGGCCGGATTCCGAGGTACGGATCAGGATCCGGTGGCAGTTCTCGCAGCGCAGGACGGTGTCGGGGACGCCGCCTTCACATCGTTGACCTCGGTGATGTTCAGCTCGAGGCGGCAGCCCTCGCAGCGGCGCTGGTAGAGACGGGCGGCGCCGACGCCGCCCTGCTGGGAGCGCAGCTTGTCGTACAGCTTGAGCAGGTCGGCGGGTACCACGCCGGCGACGACCTCGCGGTCCTTGGTGACGGTGGCGATCTCCGCCTCGATCTCCTGCGCCGCGGCGTCCCGGCGGGCGGTCGCGTCATCGACCTTGGCCTGGATGGCCGAGGCGCGCGCGGTCAGCTCCGTGACGCGCTCCTGGGCGGATTCGCGGCGCTCCATGATCTCGAGGACGACGTCCTCCAGGTCGCCCTGGCGCTTGGCCAGCGAGGTGAGCTCGCGCTGCAGGCTCTCCAGGTCCTTCGGCGAGGAGACCGCGCCGGAGTCGAGCCGCTGCTGGTCGCGGACGGCGCGCTGGCGCACCTGGTCGACGTCCTGCTCGGCCTTGGTCTGCTCGCGGGTGGTGTCGCCCTCCTCGGTCTGGGAGGCGACCAGCAGGTCACGCACCTGGGCGAGGTCGTTGGTGAGCGATTCGAGCTCGGTGTGCTCGGGCAGCGAAGTGCTCCGGTGGTTGAGCTGCGAGAGACGGAGGTCGAGGGCCTGGACTTCGAGGAGTCGGATCTGGTCGGCGGGCGCGGCGTTCAGTTGGGGGCTCCAGAAGAGTGGTGGGTGGTCCAGGGTCGGTGACCTGCTTCGAGACATGGACCCGCAGGTCCCATCCGTGGCGGTCGGAAAGTGCGTCGAGCTGTGCGGCGGCCTGCTGGCACCAGGGCCATTCGGTGGCCCAGTGTGCGGCATCGACCAGGCCGAGCGGCGAGTGCTGGACGGCCTCGGAGGCCGGGTGGTGGCGCAGGTCGGCGGTGAGGAAGGCGTCCGCACCGGCAGCGCGTACGGCGTCGAAGAGGCTGTCGCCGGAGCCGCCGCTCACCACGACCCGGCGGACGATCGCGTCCGGGTCGCCTGCCAGCCGGATGCCCTGCACGGTGGCGGGCAGCCGGGCGGCGGCGCGGGCGGCGAAGTCGCGGAGGGTCTCGGGATGGTCCAGTTCGCAGATCCGGCCCAGGCCTCGGCGGCCCGCGGGATCGGTGGCGTCAGGTACGAGCGGGCCGGTGACACGCAGGTCCAGGGCGCCGGCGAGCGCGTCGGACACTCCGGGGTCGGCGCTGTCGGCGTTGGTGTGCGCGACGTGCAGCGCGATGCCGTGCTTGATGAGGCCGTGTACGACCCGGCCCTTGAAGGTGGTGGCGGCGACCGTCGTCGTACCGCGCAGATAGAGCGGGTGGTGGGCGACGATCAGCTGGGCGCCGATGGCGCGGGCCTCGTCGGCGATCCCCTGGACCGGATCGACGGCGAACAGGACCCGGTCGACCTCGGCCTCCGGGTCTCCACAGACCGTGCCGACCGCGTCCCACCCTTCGGCGCGCCCGGGGCCAGAGGGCGTCGAGCTCGGCGATGACTTCAGACAGACGGGGCACGGAGGAAAGGCTACCTGTCCGCCGTGCCCTGGCGCCTGACTGCGGGCCCCGCCGGCGGGCCCGCAGCCGGTCACGAATCGTTACTTCACGAGGTGGCCGCGCAGGTCGTCCAGGACCAGGTCGGCGGATGTGACACCGAGGCCGAGGTACCAGGTCTCGTCCGGTACGTCCTGGCCCGGCCGGCCTTGACCGCACCGAGGTTCTTCCACAGCGGGTTGGCGCGGGCGGTGTCGCGCTCGGTGGCCTTCGCGTCGCCGTAGACACCGGTGAAGATCCAGTCGGCGTCGGCGTCGTCGATCTTCTCGGGGCTGATCTCCGCGGCGAGCTCGTCGATCTGCTGGTTCGCGGGGCGGGGCAGCCCGGTGTCCTGAAGGATCGTGCCGATGAAGGAGGCCTTGGCGTAGAGACGGATCCGGTCCGGCAGGTAGCGGACCATGGAGATGGTCGGCTTGTCGGGGCCGATGTCCTCGCCGAGCTTCTTCGCCTTCGCCTCGTAGGCGGCGAGCTCCGTCCTCGCCTCGGCGCTCCGGTCGAGCGCGGCGGCGTTGAGGAGGTAGTTCTCCTTCCAGGTGAAGCCCGGCCGGATGGAGAACACGGTCGGCGCGATCTTGGAGAGCTCGTCGTACTTGTCGGCGGCGCGCAGCTGACTGCCGAGGATCAGGTCGGGCTTGAGGCCCGCGATCGCTTCGAGGTTGAGGTTGTTGATGGTGCCGACGCTCTTCGGGTCGCCGGCGTCCTTCTTCAGATACGAGGGGATGCCCTCGTCGCCCTCGGAGGGCGCGTAGCCGACCGGCTTCACCCCGAGCGAGACGACGTTGTCGAACTCGCCCACGTCCAGGACGACGACCCGCTTCGGTTCGGACGTCAGCTCGGTGCTGCCCATGGCGTGGGTGAGGGTACGGGGAACAGGCCGTCCTTGGCGTCGGTGCCGTAGCCGGCCGTCTTCTTCGCCGCGTCGCCGAAGTCCTTGCCGCCCGTGGCGACGGCCGCCTTCTTGTCGCCGTCGGCGCCCTTGTCCGCCCTCGGCGGCTCCGTCGTCGCCGCCGCACGCGGAGAGGAAAGGGCGGCAGCCACTGCCAGGCCGACTGCGGTGGTGCCGCGGCGTCGAAGGGACATCACTTGCTCCAGTTGAGACTCACACAGAAAATACTTAGGAATGCCTTACCTTAACGCGAACTACTCGCAGCACAGTCACCCCTCCTTCTCAGTCGAATCCAGACCCAACCACCCTTATGTGTGAAGTGCGGTGGCTCAAGTTGTTCGGCAGGGAGTGCGAAAACTAGCTTCGGTAGCCGGAGGTGACCGGTCCATGACTGCCTGTGCCATCGAGAACGAGACCGCCGGTGCCACGGGGCCACCGAGACGGTGGAACCCGCCCCGGAAAACCTGGCGGACCCGGCGAACAGGGCGACCCCGTGCCACCTGATGAGCGAGCCGGGCACGGGCGCTGCCCGCCTTCACCATCACCGTGGACGGCTCGTACGCGGCCCGGCTCGCGGCCTTCACCGGGGCTCCCGGAGAGGCGGCCGAGCCCGCCTGGTTCCCGGAGCGCTGGACGCTCGACGGCCCCGAGCCCTACGCGGTGCCCCTCCCGCTGGACCAGCCGGAGGAGCCGGACAGCGATGTCCTGCCGCTCACCGACGGGCGGGTGCTGATCCGGCGGCGGGTGGCGGACCGGCACGACTTCTCCCTGCTCTACCCGACCGGCCCCGGCACCGGTGAACTCCCGCTGGGCGCCGTCGAGTGCGCCGAGCTGACGATGCTGCCGCCACCGCCCGACGGCGCCAGCGCCTACGCCCTGGTCCCGGGCGAGCGCACCACCGCCGTCTGGCAGGTCGCGGGCTGCGCCTTCGGCCCGAGCACGTCACCGATGTGCCGGGGTACTGCACCGGCGGTGCGTGGCTGGACCGTACGGGACGGCTGCTGTCCCTGAACCGGCAGTTGCCCGGCGACGGCCCGGTCAAGGCCATCGCCGTGGATCTGGAGCGGGGCGGCGAGGTGACCCGCTGCTGCAGATCGCACCTCGGAGCGATGACCGGCTGCTGCTCGCCGATGCCGACAGCGGGCTGCTGCTGATCCGCTCCGACGCACCGGGCCACGACCGCCTCGGCTGGGGCGTGCTGGGCAGCTTTCTGCCGGTGCGCTTCCCGGAGTGCCTGCGCCGGGCGGACGTGACGGTGACGCCGTTCGCGGTGCAGCCCGGCCAGATACTGATGCCGGAGAGCTGCGCGGTGGCACTGTGGCTCGAAGGGCCCTCGGGCAGCTGGGTGGGGATCTGGCGGCCGGCCGGCCGTCGGCTGCACCAGTTCGCAGCTCCGCGGGGTGGCTGCCCGGGGCCGGTTTCTGGAGCCGGGAGGGCGTGCTTCACCTGCCGTGCGCCAACGAGGGCGAACCATGCGCCGTGGCACTGTTCGAGGCCCCGCTGGACACCGACGGACCCGGATGCGGGAGTGGAACGCAACCGTCCGCGGCGTCCGCGCCTCCTGTCGTGTACAAGCCCGTTCCACTCTGCAAGGCGCCTCTGACCGGGCGTACCTCATCTGCATAAAATGGCCGGGCCACGCAGCCGTACCGGGCTGGCGCCGACGGTGACCACGTCGGGGGCGGTGGCGGGGCTTGCGACACATACGTAAGCGATTACAACGGGGTGACTTCCCACATGTCTGAAGCCCGAACCGACACGACCCAGCCGCGGGCCGAAGCCGGCGGCTCCGGAAACACCGAGGGGTGCGTCGGCGGAGAACACGGCTGTGCAGCCGCACGGCCGTCACCGCCGTCCCTCCGAAGGAGGTGGCAGAGCGGCGGCCTGAATCCGCGCTGCACAGGGAGCTGCGAAGCAGGCGCAGGGCCGCCACGGCCGTACGGCCGTGGCGGCCCTGCGTTCTCGCCCGCCGGTACGGGCCGGGCGGGATTTCGAGGACGTGCCCTGCGGGACAGCCCTCAGGCGTGCTTCAGGCCCAGGACCTCGGCCGCGGCGAACGTCTCGCCCTGCGGCCGGTCCGCGAAGTGCGCGGTGATCAGCCCGTCCAGTTCGTCGAAGGTGAACGTCTCCTTCGCGGAGTCGAACTTGGCCGCCACCCTGGGCCGTTCCATGATGGCCACCATCGCGCCGTGGACCACGAGCAGCTGCCCGTTGACCCCTGCAGCGGCCGGGGACGCCAGATACCCGACCAGGGGCGAGACATGCTCGGGCGCCAGGGCGTCGAGTCCGCCGTCGGCCGGCTCCTGGAAGCCCGCGAAGACGTCCTCGGTCATCCGGGTGCGGGCCCGTGGGCAGATGGCGTTGGCGGTGACTCCGTACTTGGCCAGTGCCAGAGCCGTGGATGTGGTGAGGCCGACGATGCCGCCCTTGGCCGCCGCATAGTTCGGCTGGCCCGCGGATCCGGCGAGGTACGCCTCGGACGAGGTGTTGACGATCCGTCCGTAGACCGGCCCGCCGGCCGCCTTGGAGCAGGAGCGCCAATGGGAGGCGGCGAAGTGTGTGGTGTTGAAGTGGCCTTTGAGGTGGACCCGGATGACCGAGTCCCATTCGTCCTCGGTCATCGAGAAGATCATCCGGTCGCGCAGGATGCCCGCGTTGTTGACGAGGATGTCGAGCTGTCCGTACGTGGACACGGCAAGCTCCACCAGGGCACGGGCCTGCTCATGGTCGGAGACGTCGCCGAGGTGAGCGACCGCACGGCCGCCCGTCGCGCGGATCTCGGCGGCGACCTCCTCGGCGGGTGCGGCGGACGCCGCACCGGAACCGTCCCGGCCGGGCTGCCCGTAGTCGTTGACGACGACGGCGGCGCCGAGGCCGGCCAGCTCCAGCGCCTCGGCGCGTCCCAGGCCGCGGCCCGCACCCGTGACGATCGCGGACAGGCCGTCCAGGGAAGTGACATCGGAAACCTCTGAGTCCTTTTCGAAGGGGAAGCCGGGCCGTGGTCAGAGCTCGATGCAGGTGCGCAACGACTCGCCGGTCCTCATCTGGTCCAGGGCGTCGTTGATCCCGTCGAGCCGCACCCGGTGGGTGATCATCGAAGCGAGATCGATCCGGCCCGCACGCCACAGGGCGATGGCCCGCTCGTAGGACCGCAGGACATCCCTCCCCGTACATGGAGGGCAGGATCCGCTTCTCGTCGAAGAACAGCTCGAACATGTTGACCTGGAAGTTGTCGTCCATGGCGCCCGCGCCGACGATGCAGAGTGTGCCGCCGCGCCGGGTGTTCTCGTACGCCGTGCGGGCCGTGACCGATTTCCCGACGACCTCGAAGACGTAGTCGAAGCCCTCACCGCTGGTGATCCGCTGCCTGGCGTCGGCGAACTCCTCCGGGAGACCGCCTCGGTGGCACCGAAGCGCAGTGCCGCCTCGCGCCGGGACTCCACCGGGTCGACGGCGACGATCTGCGCGGCGCCCTGCACCCGCGCACCCTGGATCGCGGAGATACCGACCCCGCCGCAGCCGATCACAGCGACCGACGAACCGGCCGTCACCTGGGCGGTGTTGATCGCGGCGCCGAGCCCGGTGGTGACCCCGCAGCCGATCAGCGCGGCGATCTCGAAGGGCACATCGTCGGGTATGGGCACCGCACTGCCCGCGTCGACGACCACTTCCTCGGTGAACGTTCCGGTCCCGGCGAAGCCGAAGACATCGCCGCCGGGGCGCCGGAAGTTGGGCGTGCCCGCGTTCATGAAGCCGGCCAGACACAGATGGGTCTGGCCGCGCTTGCATGACGGACAGACGCCGCACGCGGGCAGCCAGCAGACCACCACCCGGTCCCCACGGCGAGGCCGCTCACCCCGTCACCGACCCCGATGACCTCGCCCGCGCCCTCGTGCCCGGGGATGAAGGGGCAGGCTGCGGCAGCACCCCGTTCATCGCGGAGATATCGGAGTGGCACAGGCCGGTGGCCCGGATGCGGATCCTGACCTTGCCCGGGCCGAAGCCCACCGCCTCGACGTCGTCGAGGACTTCGAGTTTCTCCTGGCCGATCTCGTGCAGTACGGCTGCGCGCATGGTGCGGCTCCCTCATGGGCGTACGGAACTCATGGCGTTGTTTCGACGAGCGTGTCGGCGAGGACGGGTGCGTCGTCCCGTTCGACAGCGGTCACCGCCACCTGGATGCGGCCGTCCCCGGCCCACATCCGGATGCGGAGGGTTTCGCCCGGCAGGACCACCCCGGCGAAACGGGTGCGAAAGGCACTGATCCTGGTCACGTCGCCGCCGAGCAGCGTGTCGGTCACGGCCTTGAGCGTCATGCCGTAGGTGCACAGGCCGTGCAGAATCGGCCGGTCGAAGCCGGCGAGCTTGGCGAACCCGGGGTCGGCGTGCAGCGGGTTCAGATCGCCGGAGAGCCGGTAGAGCAGCGCCTGGTCCTCGCGGATCGCCCGCAGGACCGTGCGGTCGGGTCCCGGACCGGCAGTTCCAGCCGCTCCGAGGGGCCGCGTTCGCCGCCGAATCCACCCTCTCCCCGTACGAAGATCTGGGAGTCGTTGGTCCACAGCGGGCCGTCGTCGTCCGCCGTCTCGGTGCGCAGTACGAGGACCGCGGCCTTGCCCTTGTCGTACACGGCGGCGATCTTCGAGGTCTGTACGGCGCGGCCCCGCACCGGGATCGGCCGGTGCACGCGTACGGACTGCCCGCCGTGCAGGACGGCGGCGAGATCGATGTCGATGCCCGGCGCCGAGAGTCCGCCGACGACGCCTGCGCCCGCGACGGTGGCGAAGCTGGGCAGCACATGCAGCCGCGATTCCAGCGTGTAGCGCAACTCGTCGGGGTCCGTGGCCGGGGTGCCGGCGCCCAGGCCCAGGTGGTAGAGCTGGATGTCCTTGGGATCCCAGCCGATCTCGGCGGACCGGGGCCCGGCGGCCAGGGCCGCTGTGGCATCAATGGGCATGGAAAGGCTGCTCCTTGATGGTGGGAAGACCTCGGCGCGGCCTTCCGCACCGCCGGCCGCACCGAGGTCGTACGCGACCGGCCGCCCGCGCCCCTTCAGGGTGTGTTTCGAAAGTCCCGCCTGCCCGGCGAGCGGACGGCGCTACTTTCGAAACACGCCCTAGAACGCGTTCTAGCCGATGCCCCATGTATAACGCAGCCTCCGGGCGATGTGAAGACTGCTGACGGTATGTCAGATGAGGTATCGGCGCGCTCCGCGCGGCGAGGACATTTGTCATCGCCGAGTCCGTACGCGCGGCCCTGCCGGAGCTGGGTGCGTGCTCCGTAGTGTCGTGATCATGACGCAGACAACGGGGACAACGGCGACCGGGCCCGCGGTGATCTTCACCGGGGCGGTCAAGGTGTTCGGCAGGGCGGACCGCGCGGTCCGCGCCGTCGACGGCATCGATCTGACCCTCGAACGGGGCGAGACGGTGGCCCTGCTGGGCCGCAACGGTGCGGGCAAGTCCACCGCCATCAGCCTGCTGCTCGGCCTGGACGACCCCGACGCCGGCACGGTGCAGCTCCTGGGCCGCTCCCCGAGCGGGCCGTACGCGCGGGACTGGTCGGCGCGATGCTCCAGGACGGGCGGCCCATCCCCGGGTGACGGTCCGTGAGCTGATCACTTTCGTCGCATCCACCTACCCGCGCCCGATGCCGGTCGCCGACGCCCTCGCGCTGGCCGGTGTCGCCGCCTACGCGGACCGGCGCATCGACAAACTCTCCGGCGGCCAGACCCAGCGTGTCCGCTTCGCCGTCGCGCTGGCCGGAAATCCGGAGCTGATCGTGCTGGACGAGCCGACGGCCGCCCTGGACGTGGAGGCGCGCCGCGCGTTCTGGGACTCGATGCGGTCCTTCGCCCTGCGCGGCAACACCGTCCTGTTCTCCACGCACTATCTGGAGGAGGCCGACGAGAACGCCGACCGGATCGTCGTCATCGACCGGGGCCGGATCGTCGCGGACGGCAGTGGCGAGCTGATCAAGCGCTCGGCGGGCGGCAGCCTGGTCTCCTTCGACCTGGCCGGACGCCCCACCGGCGGTCTGGAGCTGCTGCCCGGCGTGGTGTCCGTCGAGGTGCGCGGGGACCGCGCACTGCTGCGTACGGACGATTCGGACGCCACCGTCGTCGAGCTGGCCCGGATCGGGGCGTACGCGACCTCCAGGTCTCCCCGCCACGCTGGAGGACGCCTTCCTCTCCCTGACGGCCCCGTCCGGGCGGCCGACTCCCGAAGGAGACCGTGCGATGACCCCTACATCCTGCTGGAGATCCGGCGGACCCTGCGCGATCCCGCATTCCTGATCTTCGGAACGGGGATGCCGGTGATGATGTATCTGCTCTTCACCAATCTGGGCGGCGGCGCCGACTACGGCGACTGGAAGGCCGCATCGATGGTCGGCATGGCAGCGTACGGAGCGCTGGGTTCCGCCATGGCGATCGGTACCGGCATCGCGTCCGACAAATCCCTGGGCTGGCTCCAGCAGTTGCGCATCACCCGCTGGATCCGGGCCGCGCCGTGGCCGGCCGGGCGATCAGCGGTTCGGTGACCGTGCTGCCCACCATCACGGCGGTGCTGCTGGCCGGTGCGCTGGTAAACGGGGTACGGCTGCCGGCCTGGCAGTGGACCGCGCTGGTGCTGCTGCTGTGGACCGGCTCGCTGCCCTTCACCCTGCTCGGCATCGGCAACGGCTACCGCCTCACCCGCAGGGCACCGGGGTGGTCAATGTGGCGTGTCTGATGGGCTTCGCGATCATCGGCGGGCTGTGGTTCCCGCTGGACACCTTCCCCGGTGGCTGCGCGCGATCGGCGAATACACTCCCGGCCACGGCTTCGCGGACCTCGGCCGGGCGACGATCGCCGGACATACCCCGGAGCCGGACCGGTCACCGTACTCGCCGGGTGGATGCTGCTCTTCGGCGGTTACGCCGGGATCTCCTACCGTCGGTCCGCGAGGACGGTGTGAACGGAGCAGCCGTGCCCACAGCGGGAACAGCACACATGGCGGGACCGGAGCCCTGCCGGAAGCGGCGTTGGGGCGCCCGGCCTCCGGGGCCGCCCGGCCCGTACACCCTGCTGCCCTGGCTGCTGCTCGGGCTCGGCGCGTTCTCCAACCTCTGGCAGGGCGAGACAACGAATCCCTGGGTCGGCGCCATCGGACTGCTCACGTTCAACTCCTCTACATCAACGTGGTGTTCCGGGGTTTCGACAGCAGGAAGCGGGATGGCGCGGCATCGTACTGGCTGCTTGGCGCGATGGGCGCGATCACGTTCTCACTGGCGATCGGCTACGGCGGCAGCTGGCTGCTGTTCTTCCCGCTGCTCTCACTGGCCTGCGGCACGATCCTGCGCGGCCGCCGGCTGGCGGCCGGTCTGCTCGTCCTCGCCGGGTGTGCGAGCGTGATCGCCTGGTGGCGCGGCGATCACGCGTCGGAGCCGTGGACCATCGGCTACGGGACGTTCATATCGGGCGCTGTGACAGCCGCGATCCTCACTCTGTCGGAGACCGTCATGGAGCTGCGGGCGACCCGGCAGGAGCTGGCCCGCAGCGCGGTGGAGCAGGAGCGGCTGCGCTTCTCCCGCGATCTGCACGATCTGCTCGGGCACACCCTGTCGGTGATCGTGGTCAAGTCGGAGGCCGCGCGCAGGATCGCACCGCGCGACATCGACGCGGCACTCTCACAGGTCGCCGACATCGAGTCCGTCGGGCGCCAGGCGCTCACCGAGATCCGGGAGGCGGTGACCGGCTACCGCGAGGGCAGCCTGGCCACCGAGCTGGACCGGCCAGGTCGGCGCTGACCGCGGCCGGGATCGAGCCGGTGGTCCGGCGCTCGGGGCTGCCGCTCGATCCGCGGACGGACGCGCTGCTCGGGTGGGTGGCGCGGGAGGCCGTCACCAATGCGCTGCGGCACAGTGGTGCGACCCGCTGCGAGTTCGTCCTCGGCTCGACGCCCGGACGGGTCCGGCTGACCGTCACCGACGACGGCCGCGGCCCGGCCGCTCCCGACCCTGCAGGTTCTGTTCCCCGGTCGGCGGCACCGGGCTGAAGGGACTGGCCGAACGCCTGGCCGCGGCGGGAGGCTCCCTGGAAGCGGGACCGGCCCGCGGGGCGGCTTCGTGGTGGAGGCGCGACTCCCGGTGGACGCACCGGGCGCCACCGGCCCGGACCCGGCGAGGCCCTCTAGTGTGGGCCCGTGAACGAGATGCCCCGAACCACCGGCCGTCCAAGTCCGTGCGTGTCCTGCTCGCCGAGGACCAGGGCATGATGCGGGGCGCTCTCGCCCTGCTGCTCGGCCTGGAGCCGGACATCGAGGTGGTCGCGCAGGTCGCGACGGGTGACAGGATCGTGCCCGAGGCGCTCACCGCACGCCCCGATGTGGCACTGCTGGACATCGAACTCCCCGGCCGCAGCGGCCTGGACGCGGCCGCCGATCTCCGCGACGAGGTGCCCGACTGCCGGGTTCTCATCCTCACGACGTTCGGCAGACCCGGCTATCTGCGGCGGGCGATGGAGGCCGGGGCCGCGGGGTTCCTGGTCAGGACGGACCGGTGGAGGATCTCGCCAAGGCGATCAGGCAGGTGCTGGCCGGGGAGACCGTGATCGACCCGGCGCTCGCCGCCGCTCTCGGGGCGGGCCCGAGCCCGCTGACCGCCCGGGAACGCGACGTACTGAACGCGTCCGTGGACGGGGCGACGGTGGCCGACATCGCGCGGAAGCTGCGCCTGTCCGAGTCGACCGTGCGCAACTATCTGTCGTCGGCCATCGGCAAGACGGCCACCCGCAACCGCATGGAGGCGATGCGGGCGGCGCGGCAGCAGGGCTGGCTCTGAGGAGCTTGCGAGTTCAGTCCTCGGCCGGCGCACTCGCCGTGTGCCGCACCGTCTTGCGGCCCGGCAGCCACAGCAGCATCACTACGACTCCGACGAGCAGCACGGTGCCCGCGGTACGGAAGGCCAGGGCGTATCCGGCGGTGATCTCGGCCGCTCCGGTGGAGCCCCGGTGCGCGCGGCCGCGACAGTGGACAGCACGGCGAGGCCGAGTGCGCCGCCCATCGTGCGGGAGGTGTTGACAAGACCGGATACGAGTCCGGCGTCGCCCGGGGCCGCTCCGGAGGTCGCCAGGGTGGCCAGCGGGGTGGAGGCCAGTCCGGATCCTGCCATCATCAGGATGCCGGGGAAGCACATGGCGGTGAGATACGAGCCGTGGACGCCCATGGTGGACTGCCAGCCGAAGCCGGTCGCGGCGACCAGTACGCCGGTCACGGCCAGGTTCTTCGCGCCGATCCGCGCCATCAGCCGGGGCGCGGCCTTCGAGCCGAGAATGACGGCCACCGAGGTCGGCATCAGCGCCAGTCCGGACTCCAACGGCGAGTAACCCAGCACGTTCTGGGCGTACACGATCATGAAGTACCACATGGAGAAGGTCGCGGATCCCATCAGGACCATCGCCACGTTCGCCGATGAGACCGCCCGCACCCCGAGCACCCGCAGAGGCATCAATGGTGCCGCCGTCCTGGACTCCACCAGGACGAACAGGCCGAGCAGGGCCACTCCGCCCAGCAGCGGCAGGAGGGTGGCGGTCGCGGTCCAGCCCTCGGCCTCGGTCTGCACGATGCCGTACGCGACCGCGGCCAGGCCCGCCGTGACGAGCATCGCGCCCGGCAGATCGACACGCCGCCGGTCGCCTGCCCTGCCCTCGGCCAGCCACAGCACCGCGCCGACCAGGACGAGGGCGCCGACCGGCACGTTGATGAGCAGGACCCAGCGCCAGGAGAGGGCATCGGTGAGCACCCGCCGATCAGCCCGCCGGCCGCGCCGCCGCCCGCGCCGACCGCCATCCAGGTGCCTATCGCCTTGGTGCGGGCGGGGCCTTCGGGGACCGCTGCGGTGAGGATGGTGAGCGTGGCGGGAGAGAGCACGGCGGCGCCGAGCCCTGTGCGGCTCGGGCGGCGAGCAGCTGCCAGCCCTCCTGGGCGAGTCCGCCCGCCAGCGAGGCGGCGGTGAACAGGCCGAGTCCGATCAGGAACATCCTCTTGCGGCCGTAGATGTCGGCCGCCCGGCCGCCGAGCATCATGAACCCGGCGAAGGCGATCGAGTAGGCGTTGACGACCCACTGCAGTCCGGTGGTGCTCAGGGCCAGGTCGGTGCGCATGGACGGCAGCGCCACGTTGACGACGGACACATCGAGGACGACCAGGAACTGTCCGGTGCAGGCTGCGAGAACCACTGCCCAGGTACGGGTTCGGCCTCGGCTTCGGGCGGGGATACGCGTGGGCGTGGAGACGTCAACCATGAGTGTCATACTCGCAGGCGCTCCGTGCCCCGTACATCGGTTCCGGGTCCACCATCGGCTCGGTCCAATGGCGTAGGACCGACGCCCAGCGCTTGTCATCACGCGCGAACGGCTCGAAGCCCTCTCGACGAGCCCGAGGAGGGTCTGGCGCGCACGCGGCCTGGCGCGCACGCGGCCTTCAGCCCTCTCCGCCTGACGGTCCATCGGTGACTCCGAAGCCACGCAGCTTGGGTGCGCACCCTCACCGGAGTTGAACGAAGTGGCGGGAAAATGTGCAGGTTCGCTCCGAGGGGTCACCCGCGGCCCGGATGAGCGTACGGGCCACTCCGCCCGCACCCAGCCGTCGCCGCAATCACACCGTCGAACACCTTTGCGCAGTCTGTGAGTTCGCACTCCGCGCCACCTCGACCCCGGCCTGTCAGCGTGTCCGCCACGGCCTGACGTCGCCTTAAGGGCCGAGCCCGGCACCGCATTTGCGTCCGCGTTCAATCACGCCCGACCCTGGACGCCCTGGAAGATCTCTGCCTAGACTCCGCTGCATTCCATAGAATCTAGAATACGGAAGGCGGTAGCAGTGAGGCCCTGTGCAGCCGCCGTTCTCGGAGCCGGAGACGCCGTCGAGGTCCGTGACCACGAGGTTCCTGAGCCGGGTCCCGGCCGGTTCGTGCCACGGATGGAACTCACCGGCATGCACGGCACGGACGCGCACGCAGGGCTGCGCCGGGACGCGCGGACGGGGCCGACCTCGTCGCCGGGACGCGCGGACGGGGCCGACCTCGTCGCCGGAACGGCCGGGTCAACGCAGGCATTCGCCGACGCGGTCGGCGCCGCCGCCGGTCCCCTCCACCTGACACCCCGCCCCCACCACCCTCGACTGTCATGAGGAACCGCACTCCATGCGAAGAGTCCCACGATGGGCCACCACGGTCCGTCCCTCACGACCGCGGCTGCCGCGGTCCTCCTGGCCGCCGGCTGTACGTCGGCAGCCCCGACGGCGGACCCGGCACCCTCGGCACCGCCCACGAGCCGGTGACCATCCGCGTGCTGGCCAACGACGCGTTCGCCAAGCAGTGGCAGGACAAGCTGGTCCCGGAGTTCCGCAAGAAGTACCCGCATATCAAGGTCCAGGTCGACGGTCTGCCGTACGCCGACCAGCTGCCGAAGACGATGCTGGACCTGACGGGGATCGAGCCGACGTACGACATCGTGCTCGCCGACGACCCCTGGATACCCAGGCTGGCGGAGACCGGCGGGCTGGTGGATCTGAAGACGGACCTGCGCAAGTACACGAAGAAGGACTACGACTGGGCGGACTTCAACCCTCGCCGCTGGCCGCCGGGGAGTCGGAAGGCCACCAGTACGCAGTCCCCGTACGCACCAATCTGATGCTGATGTTCTACAACAAGGCCCTCTACAAGAAGGCCGGGGTCGCCGAGCCGTCCGAGCGGACGACCTGGGAGCAGTACCTCAGGGACGCCCCAAGCTGGACCAGGACATCGACGGCGACGGCAAGAAGGACTCCTGGGCGGTCGGGACGTACTTCACCAAGGATCCGCTGACCCCGACGATCTGGCAGTCGGTACTCAACGCCAACGGCGGCCAGCTGCTGGACGGCAATCAGCGGGTGAAGTTCAACAACCCGAAGGGTGTCAAGGCGTTGCAGACCCAGATCGACCTGCTCAAGCACGCGCCGCCCGGAGCGAGCACGTACCAGTTCAACGAACCGCTGGAGGCGTTCCGCCAGGGCAAGACCGCCACCATGTTCATGTGGGGCAGCGTCTACAAGGGCACAGCGGTCGACAAGGCGTTCACCAAGCTGAACCCGGAGGACGTCGGGATCACCACCATGCCCGCCGGCTCGGCCGGACCCAGTACGCACCGTGGTGTCTGGTCCGCCGCCGTCGCGAAAATCCCCTCACCAGGCCGCGGCGTGGACGTTCCTGCAGTGGACGACCTCGAAGGAGGGCGAGAAGTGGGCCGGGGCCAATCTCGGGTCCTTCCCCGCACGCCGCTCCACGCTGGACGGCACACCCCGGCGAAGTGGCTCGGGCCCGTCTACGAGACGATCAAGAAGGGTGACAGGGCGGTCCAGGCCGGAAAGATGTACCGTCCACGACTGCCCGAATCCGACGCGATCCAGCAGATCCTCTCGCTGCAGACCAGCCGGGCGATATCCGGGGAGACCAGCGCGAAGGAAGCGCTGAACACGGCGGCGGAGAGCATCACCACCCTGCTCAGGGCAAAGGGGTACGAGCAGTGAGGGGCCTTCGAAAGGGCCGGGCCCGCCCGATGACGCCCCGCCGCAGGGCGGCCTGCCACAGCGCGGCCTCCTGCCCTTCCGCCGCGACACCAGGCTCGGCGAGGCCGGCACCGCCTGGCTGTTCCTGGCCCCGGCGCTGCTGCTGCTCGGCGGCATGCTGCTCTACCCCATCGCCTACACGGTCTGGGTGAGCTTCTCCGACTTCGACCTGGCCCGCTTCGAGCCCTCGGGCTGGGTGGGCTGGAACAACTACCGGCTGGTGCTGGACGATCCGGGCTTCGCCAAGTCGCTGCAGGTCACCGGCGTCTACCTGGTGCTGGCCCTGCCGCTGCAGATGGTGCTCGGATTCGGGATCGCCTTCCTCCTCAACGTGGCCTGGAAGGGCCGTGGAGTACTGCGGGCCCTGTTCCTGATCCCGATGGTGGTCGCCCCGTGGTGGCGGGCGGCATCTGGCGGATGCTGCTCGACCCCATGTGGGGCGTCGTGAACTACGTCCTCGGGCTGGTCGGTGTCGGTCCCGTGGAGTGGGTCGGCGACCCGACGCTGGCCATGGTCACCCTCGTCGTGATCGACACCTGGCGGTGGACGCCCTTCGTGGTGCTGATCGCCTCGGCGGGGATCATGGCGCTGCCCACTGAGGTCTACGAGGCGGCACGCGTGGACGGCGCCTCCCGCTGCGGACGCTGTGGCGGATCACGCTTCCGCTGCTGGTGCCGGTGATGTCGGCGGCGTTCATCGTGCGCTGGCTGGGCGCGGTGAAGATGTTCGACATCGCGCTGGCCGCCACCAAGGGCGGCCCGGGGCAGGCGACCGACGTGGTGAACCTCTACATCTACGACAAGGGCTTCCGCAGCCTGGAGTTCGGCAGTGCCTCCTCCATGGCCACGGTGGTGCTGCTGTTGACGCTAGTGGTCACCTTTGTGCTCTTCCGGATAACCCGGCGGCTGGAGAACCGATGGTGAGCGAGACAGTGCAGGCAGCCTCCGGGCCGCGCGGACGAATCCCCGGCCTGCGGCGGGCGGCCGCACCCGGCCCTCGCGGCCGCCGTGGCGCGGCAGGGCGGGACGGGTCCTGGCGATCAGCGGGGCGATCCTGGTGACGCTGATATTCCTCTTCCCGGTGCTATGGATGGTCAGCATCTCCTTCAAGCTGCCACGGGACATTTTCACCTCCCGCCGCAGCTGTTCAGCGAACTGACGACGACCAACTACACCAGCTACTTCGAGCAGGCCCGGATCCTGCCCCGGATGATCAACACCGTGATCGTGGCGGGCGGTTCGGCGGTCCTCTCGATGGTCGTCGGCTCGATGGCGGGCTACGCGCTGTCCCGTATGCGGATGCGTGGCGCCGGCGTGGTGGGGTCTGATCCTGGCCTCCCGCGCGGTGCCGCCGATCGCCCTCGTGATCCCGATGTTCCTGGTGGCCCGGAAGATGGGGCTGACCGACCAGTACATCACCGTGATCCTCGCGTACATGACCTTCCTGATCCCGTACGTGGTGTGGCTGATGCAGGCCTTCTTCCGCGGCCTGCCACGGGAGCTGGAGGAGTCGGCGATGATCGACGGCTGCACACGGTTCGGCGCGTTCTTCCGCATCATCGTGCCCTGCAGCCTCGGCGGGCTCGTCTCGACGCTGATCTACTGCGTCATCCTGGCCTGGGAAGAGCTGCTGTTCGCGCTGGTGCTCACCAACGACCGGGCGGTCACCATCCCGGTCGCGATCGCGGGCATGGCCGCGGACACCGAACAGGGCGGCCTGTGGGGCCGTTGGCGGCCGTCGGCGTGCTGACCGTACTGCCGGTCGTCGTCTTCGCGCTCCTCGTGCAGAAGTACCTCGTCAAGGGCCTCGCAGACGGTGCCACCAAGGGCTGACGAGCGACGGCGGCCCGCACGACCGGGCCGCGCACCCTTCCCGCACCTCCCCGCCCCTCAGACGGAGACCGGAGACACACGACACCCATGAAAATCCGAGACGTGCGCGCGCGGCTGATCGAGCTGCCCTACCCACGTCCATTCGTCCCTTCCTGGGCGCCCGAGGGCAGTCACCGCGTCATGTCGGCGGTGGTCGTCGAGGTGGAGACGGAGGACGGCGTCATCGGAGTGTCCGGCGGCGACATGGGCCACGGCACCGGGCCCATGCTGCTGGAAGCGATCCGCACCTGGCTGCGCCCCAGCTGGTGGGGCTGGACATCTTCGAGACGACAGCCATCGCCAACCGGCTGCGCTACGTGGCCGAGTACGTGTTCCCCGGCCCTGGGTGGTCGGCGTGGCGGTCTGGGACGCCGTGGGCAAGGTGTGCGGGCAGCCGCTGTACAAGCTGTGGGGAGGGCACTCCTCGCAGATACGGGCGTACGCGAGCTTCGGCGAAGTGCGCGACAGCGCGGAGCGGGTGGAGGACGCGCTCAGGGTGGTGGAGGAGGGTTCACCGGCCTCAAGCTGCGGGTACACGCCGAGACGATCGCCGAGGACGTGGCGCAGGTGGCCGCCGTACGGGAGGCCGTGGGCCCGGACGTCGCGCTGATGGTGGACGCCAACCAGGCGGCGGCCTCCTGGCGCTACCGGCCCGACGGCACCAGGATGATCTGGGACTACACACGGGCGCTGACATCGGCCCGGGAGTTCGCCGACCTGGGGGTGGCCTGGCTGGAGGAGCCGCTGGGCCGCCATGACTACCGCAGCCTGCGGGAGCTGACGGCCGTCTCACCCATACCGATCGCCGGGGGCGAGCACAACCGGGGCCTGGGGCAGCTCGTCCGCCTGCTGGAGGACGACTGCTTCAGCATCTTCCAACCGGACGCCAACGAGAGTGAAGAGATCGGCACCCTGCGGATGTTCGGGATGATGGCGGCGGCGAGGCAGCGCAAGGTGATCCCGCACGCCTGGGCGACGGGCCTGGGTGTGGCGGGCAATCTGCAGCTGTGCGCCTCGCTGCCGAACTGCGACTGGCTGGAGTACCCGTACGACCCCGGTGATCGTGCCGGAGGTCTTCCACGTGATGCTCACCAAGCCGTTGCTGCCGGACGCCTCGGGAACGTGTCCGTCCCGGAGGGTCCGGGGCTCGGTGTCGAACTTGACCACGCGGCGATCGAGTCGCTGACCACACAGCAGGTTTGAGAGGCCCAGATGACCGAACGAGTTCCCCGTGGAGGGCCCTCCACGGGCGCGGCCTACCCTCACAGGCGGCACCCCGGCGGCCGGCTCCGTTCCGCACGAAGGCCTATCTGGCTGCGGAGCACATCAAGCAGCAGATCATGAGCGGTGAGGCCGAGCCTGGCCGGAAGATCGTGGCACGTGCGGTGGCCGAGGCCGTGGGTGTCAGCGAGACGCCCGTCAGGGAGGCCGTCAAACAACTGGTGTCGGAGGGCTGGCTGGCCGAACGCCCGCATGTCGGCGCGGTGGTGGCCCAGGTGACGGTGGAGAACGCGCGCGAGCTGTACGGCGTCAGGGCAACGCTGTCGGCGCTGGCCCTGGAGCTCGGCGGTCCGCTGGAAGGCCCCGCCTCGAACAGGTGGATGCGGTGCTGGCGGCCTCGGCCGACGTCCTGGCCGGCCAGGACGTGGCACAGTTCGCCGGCCTCAACCGGGAGTTCCACTCGCTGCTGTGCGACACGGAGCAGACACAGATGATCCACCGGATGCTGACCGGGATCTGGTCGAAGACCGAGACCGCGCAGCGCGGGTTCCGCCTCGTGCCGTGGCGGCTGCCGGAGTCCCACGCGGAGCACGTGGCCATCCGGGACGCGCTGGTGGCGGGCGAGCTGCACGAGGCCGGCCGGCTGGTGCACGCCCATGAGATCGCGGCGATGGACGCGCTGATCAGGCTCTGGGCGAGCAGCCGGAAGGGAGCGGGATTTAGGCACCGCACCACACACCGGGGCGGCGGAACAGCACGGGCGAACAGTGGGGAAGTAACAAGCATGACCAACACGCAGGCCCTGATCAACGGCGTCTGGACGGACGCCGAGGACGGAGCGACCTTCGAGGTCACCGACCCGGCCGACGGCTCGCCGGTGGCCGCCGTCGCCGACTGCGGTGCCGAGCGGGCGGCTGCCGCCGTGGACGCGGCGGAGGCTGCCCTGCCCGGCTGGCGCGCCATGCCGGCGCACGAGCGCGCAGCCGTACTGCGCAGGGCGGCCGCACTGCTGACGGAGCGGGCCGGGGAGATCGGCTCGCTGATGACGCGCGAGCAGGGCAAGCCACTGCACGAGGCGGTGGGCGAGACCTCCTCCGCGGGGACCATCTGCTCTGGGCGGCGGAAGAGACCCGCAGGCTGTACGGCGAGACGATCCCGGCCGCCACCGCCGACAGCCGGATATGGGTGCTGCCGGAGCCGGTCGGGGTGGTCGCCGCCATCACGCCGTGGAACTTCCCGGTCTCGATGATCACCCGGAAGCTCGGGCCGGCCCTGGCGGCCGGCTGCACGGTCGTGCTCAAGCCCTCCGAGCTGACCCGCTGTCGGCAGCGGCCGTCGGTGAGGTCCTCGTCGAGGCGGGGCTGCCGGCAGGCGTCTTCAATCTCATACCGACCGCACGCCCGGAGGTGTTCGCCGCCACGGTGATGGCGGACAGCCGGGTGCGCAAGGTGTCGTTCACCGGTTCCACGACCGTCGGCACCCGGCTGATCGAACAGAGCGCGCCGGACGTCAAGCGGCTCGCGATCGAACTCGGCGGCCATGCCCCGCGCTGGTCTTCCCGGACGCGGATGTGCCCGCCGCCGCGGCGGCCGTGGCGCGCTCCAAGTTCCTCAACTGCGGACAGGCGTGCACCTCGCCCAACCGGATCTACGTGCACCGGCGCGTCGCCGAGAGTTCCTCGGCGAGCTGGCACGGCGGGCCGGGGCGTTCACGGTCGGGCACGGGTCGGCCGAGGGCACCACCATGGGCCCGCTGATCGACGGGCGAGCCCTGGCCAAGGTCGAGCGGCACCTCGAGGACGCCCTTGCGCAGGGGCGCGCGTGGTGACGGGCGGCAGCAGGCCGCAGGGCGAGGGCTTCTCCGGGGCAGTTTCTACCTGCCGACCGTCCTGGCCGGCGTCACCGACGAGATGCTCATCTGCCGCGAGGAGACCTTCGGTCCGATCGCTCCCGTCCTCCTCTTCGGCGACGACGACGGTGACGACGACGGCGCCGACGAGGCCGTGACCCGCGCCAACGCGACCCCGTACGGACTGGTGGCGTACGTGTGGACCCGCGGCCTCGGCCGGACCATGCGCGTCGCCGAGGCGCTCCGGTTCGGGATGGTCACCGTCAACGGCGCCCGCTCGCGCCCCCGCAGGCCCCGTTCGGCGGGGTGAAGGGCAGCGGCTACGGCCGCGAGGGCGGCCATCTGGGCGTCGAGAGTTTCCTGGACCACAAGTACCTCAGTGTCGGGCTCGACGGATAACCACCGCCCGTCCTGAGAACAACGACATCCCCAAAAGCCCGAGGAGGGCCTCCATCACCATGCAGACCGGGCACCGCGTACCAGAGCGCGAGATCACCGAGCGGACCAACCTGTGCCTCCCCGACGGGCGGCTCAACCCGGAGGCGGTCGGCTGGAGCCGTACGCCCCTGCACCGCACCAACATCGCCGGCTGGGGACGCACGATGCGCTGGGAGTACTGGTGTGTCGTCACCCCCACCCACCTCTTCGCGATCACCGCTTCCAGCCTGGACTACCTCTCCAGCAAGGGCGCCTGGTGCCTGGACCGCCGGACCCAGGTGCCCATCCATTCCATCGAGGTGGCGAAGCCGGCCCGGGGTCTCGTTCCCCGAGCGCTGTGGCGAGGGCAGTGTGTGGCTCGGGCCCGGCGAGAACTCCGTCTCCATCGAAGAGGCCCGGGGCACACCCGGCTGCGGGTGACCGCAGGTGAGCTGCAGGCCGATCTGCGGGTTGAACGCATCGCGGACCGGGACAGTCTCGCCGTGGTGGTGCCCTGGTCGGACCGGCGCTTCCAGTACACGGTCAAGGACGTCGGACGTCCGGTGGAGGGCACCCTCACCATCGGGGGCGAGGAGATACCCGTCTCGGCCGCCGATTCGGTCGCCACCCTCGACCACGGCCGGGGCCGCTGGCCGAACAACATCGTATGGAACTGGGGGTCGGCGCACGGCCACCAGGACGGCCAGGAGATCGGCCTGCAGATCGGCGGCAAGTGGACCGACGGCACCGGCACCGTGGAGAACGGGCTCTTCCTCGACGGCCGGCTGAACAAGATCAGCGAGGAGCTGGTCTGGCGCTACGACAGCAAGGACTGGTACGCCCCTGGCAGATCTCCGGCGAGCGCGTGGACCTGGAGTTCTTCCCCGAGTACGTGCGCTCGTCGGACGCCACCCGGCTGTGGATGCGCAGCCGGGAGGACCAGGCATTCGGCTACTACCGCGGCCGGGTGACCGCTGACGACGGCAGCGTCGTCGAGATCCGGGACCTCTTCGGCTGGGCCGAGGAGGTCCAACGGCGCTGGTGAGCACAGGTCGTCGCGGACGGTGAAGCCGGTGCCCGGGCGATGGCCCGCGGCCCGCTCCGGGCCACCGGTGCCGGCCGGCTCACCCGCGGGCGATGAACCGCTTCGCCGACACGGTCTAACGGCGCAGGAGCGTGACGACCGCGGCGCCGCCGAGACCGATGTTGTGGGCGAGCCCGGTGCGCGCTCCGGGCACCTGCCTGGCGCCCGCCTCTCCCTGAGCTGCCAGGTCAGTTCGGCGGCCTGGGCGATTCCGGTGGCCCCGAGCGGGTGCCCTTGGAGATCAGGCCGCCGGACGGGTTGACGACCCAGCGACCACCGTAGGTGGTGGCTCCGACTCGATGAGCTTTCCGGACTCGCCCTCACCGCACAGTCCGAGCGCCTCGTAGGTGAGGAGCTCGTTGATGGAGAAGCAGTCGTGCAGCTCGATGACGTCGAGGTCTTCGGCCGAGAGCCCGGACGCCGAGTAGACCTGCTGGGCCGCGGCCCGCGACATGGGCTGTCCGACGGCGTCGATGCAGGTGCCCGAGGCGAAGGACTCGCCGGTGTCGGTCGTCATGGCCTGGGCGACGATCTCGACGGCCCGGTCACCGAGACCGTGCTGCTCGGCGAAGCGTTCCGATACGACGACGGCGGCGGCGGAACCGTCGGAGGTGGGTGAGCACTGGAGCTTGGTCAGCGGCCGGTGGACGGTCCTGGCGGCGAGAATCTCCTCGACCGTGTAGGGGTCCTGGAACTGGGCGTACGGGTTGTTCACCGAATGCCGGTGGTTCTTGGCGCCGACCGCGGCGAGCTGGGCCGGTGTCGTCCCGTGGCGTTCCATGTGTTCACGGGCGGCGTTGCCGAAGATCTGGGCGGTGGGCGGAGACATCTCGAAGCCGTGCGCGGCGGCCATGACCCCGTAGTGCCTGGCGACGGGCGAGGTCGCGAAGTCCGCGGCGGCGTCGGAGCCGCCGCCGCCGAGCGATCCGCGGGTCATCTTCTCGAACCCCAGGGCGAGTACGCAGTCGCTGATACCGCCTTCGACGAGCTGCCGGGCCATCATCAGTGCGGTGGAGCCGGTGGCGCAGTTGTTGTTGACGTTGTAGACGGGCACACCGGTCAGGCCGAGTCCGTACACCGCCCGCTGGCCGGCCGTGGACGGCTGGAAGCAGTAGCCGACGACGGCCTGCTGGATCTGCTCGTACCGGATCCCGGCGTCCTGGAGCGCCTTGGTACCGGCCTCTTCGGCCATGTCCCAGTACTGCCAGTCGCGTGTCTCGGGCTTCTCGAACTTCGTCATCCCCACACCGGCGATATAGGCCTTCATCGGGCTGTCACGTCCCTTCGGTCACATCTGTATGCCAGTCACGTCTGTATGCCGGTCACGTCTGTATGTCAGTCGCGTCGTTTGCACCGGTCGCGCCGGTCACATCAGTCACGCGGGAGGCCGAGGATGCGCTCGGCAACGACATTGAGCTGGACCTGTGTGGTGCCGCCCGCGATCGTCAGGCAGCGCGACATCAGGAAGCCGTGGACGGCGCGTTCCGCCGCGCCTTCGGCGGTGGCGCCCTCGGGGCCGAGCAGTTCGAGAGCGATCTCGGCGACCTTCTGCTGGTGCGTGGTCTGCACGATCTTGCGCACGGAGGCTCCGGCACCCGGCTCCAGGCCGGACACCTGCTGGAGCGTGGTCCGCAGCCCGATGCACGCCAGGGCGTGCGCCTCGGCCGCGAGGGCCCCGATGCGGGCCCTGTCCGCCTCACCCAGCGGGCCCGAGCGGGCGATCAGCGCTTCCAGGCCGGTGTCGAAGGTCATCTGATCGGCCATGTGGACGCGTTCGTTGCCCAGGGTGTTGCGGGCGACCCGCCAGCCGCCGTTGATCTCGCCGACGACGGCGTCGGCGGGCAGCAGGGCATCGTCGAAGTACACCTCGTTGAACAGCGCGTCCCCGGTGAGCTCCCTGAGCGGCCGGATGTCGATGCCGGGGTGTTCTTCATGTCGACCAGGAAGTATGTGAGTCCCTGGTGCCTGGGTACGTCCGGGTCGGTCCTGGCCAGCAGGATTCCGTGGTCGGCCCACTGGGCCGCGCTCGTCCACACCTTCTGCCCGCTGATCCGCCAGCCCTCCCCGGTCCGCACCGCCCTGGTCCGGAGCGAGGCCAGGTCGGAGCCGGCCCCGGGCTCGGAGAACAGCTGGCACCACAGGAGTTCACCGCACAGCGTGGGCAGCAGGTAGCGGTCCTGCTGCTCCGGAGTCCCGTACGCGAGGAGCGAGGGCACCACCCAGGTGGCGATCCCGAGATCGCTCACCTTGACCCTTGCTCCCGCAGCTCCTGCTGGATGGCGAGCTGCTGTACGGGACCGGCGCCCAGTCCGTACGGGGCGGGCAGATGCGGGGCCGCGTAGCCGGCCGGGGCCAGCGTGCGGCGGGCGTCCCTGGGCGCCTGGCCGCGGGCCGACGCGACCGCCGCGCGCGCGGTGGCCCGGTGGGCGGAGGCCTCCGGGGAAGTTCCAGGGCGAGTTCGCGACGGGCACCTTCTTCGGCCAGCCGGACGGCCCGTAGCCGGTGGGTGTCGCCGGATCCGAGCAGCTGCCGTGCGAGCACGGCGCGGCGGAGCAGGATGTGGGCGTCGTGCTCCCAGGTGAAGCCGATGCCGCCGAGGATCTGGATGCAGTCCTTGGCGCAGCTGTAGGCGGCGTCGAGTGCGGTGGCCGCGGCGAGCGCGGCCGTCAGGCCCCTGCACCGGGGCTTCGACTGCCGCCCTGGCGGCGTCCCAGGTCAGGGCCGGGACTGTTCGACGCGTACGAGCATGTCCGCGCACAGGTGCTTGATGCCCTGGAACAGTCCGATGGGGCGGCCGAACTGTTCGCGGACCTTGGCGTACTCGGCCGCCATGTGCAGCGACCTGGCCGCGGTCCCGCAGGCGTCGGCGGCGAACAGGACGGCGGCGAGGTCGCGGACGAGGCCGGAGTCGGCGGACAGCACCCGGTCCGCGGGGACGCGCACGCCCTCGGCGCTGATCCCGGCGGTGGAGCGGGTCGGATCGACGCCGCGGTGCGGGCGCACGGTCAGCCCCGCGTACCGGCGTCGACCGCGAACCAGCGGGTGCCGGTGCCCGTGGCCGCGGGGAGCAGCAGCAGACCGGCTTCGGCGCCGGTGAGTACCGGGGCGCCGCGCCGTCGAGGATGAACCCGTCCCCGTCCGCCACGGCGGCCAGGGTGCCGGGACCGAGAGCGACGGCGCCGGTGCGGGTGCCGTCCGCGAGGCCGCGTACGAGGCCGGATGCCGAGGCCGCGTGCAGGACGGCGGAGGCGAGGGCGGTGGCGAGTAAGGGCCCGGAAGGGTGGCGTACGCCGCCTCCTCCAGGACGACGGCGAGGTCGAGGAGGGTGCCGCCGCCGCCTCCGTGTTCCTCGGGCAGGTGGACGCCGGGCAGCCCTGCCCGGCGAGCCCGTCCCAGTGTGCGGGCGCGCGCCGGGGTTGCCGGGGTGTCCGCGTCGAGGAGCTTTCGTGTCTCCTCGGGCGGGACCGCGCCGGCCAGCCATCCCCGTACGGACTGCGCCACTGCCTGATGCTCTTCGGTGATTCCGATGCCCATACGGATCCTCGCCGGTCGCAGCCACTGGAACGGCGCAAGAGTAGAACACGTTCCATTCTGACGGAAGGTCAGAAACGAAGCAGTTCCGCTCCCGTCCCGTTTCTCCCCGTTCACCGGAATACAGCGGACATACGAAAGCGTTCAGCGTGCACACACTTGGCGGCCGACGCTGCCCGTCGGCGTGCCCGCACTCGTTCCCAAGATCCCCGACCCGGAGGCCACACGTATGCAACGGACGACGAACGGACAGCAAGCCGGGGAGCTCCCCGACCCGCGGAAGGGACGGGCAGGCGGCGTCGTCCCCGTGCTCGCGTTCGCGGGGATCACCGTCGCGGTGATGCAGACCCTGCTCGTCCCCGTCATCAAGGATCTGCCCGCCCTGCTCGGCACCAGTCCGGCCAACGCCACCTGGGTCATGACGGCCACCCTGCTCGCGGGGCCGTCTCCACGCCGATCATGGGGCGGCTCGGCGATCTCTACGGCAAGCGGCGGATGCTGCTCGCCAGCCTGGCCGTCATGGTGATCGGGTCGCTGGTCTGCGCCTTCACCGATGATCTCGTCATCATGATCGTCGGTCGCGCGCTCCAGGGATTCGCCATGGGCGCCATCCCCTGGGCATCGGCATCATGCGCGACGTACTGCCGCGCGAGAAGCTCGGCTCGGCGATGGCCCTGATGAGCTCGTCGATCGGGGTGGGCGGCGGACTCGCACTACCGGCCTCGGCGCTCATAGCCCAGCACGCCGACTGGCACATGCTCTTCATCGCCTCGGCCGGACTCGGCGTGCTGGCCATGGCGCTCACCGTCCTGGCCGTACCCGAACCCCGCTGCGCGCCCCGGACGCTTCGACGTCATCGGCGCACTGGGGCTCTCGCTCGGCCTGGTCTGCCTGCTGCTCCCCGTAACCAAGGGCAGCGACTGGGGCTGGACTTCGGCCACCACACTCGGACTGATCGCCGCCTCGCTGCTCATCCTGGTGCTGTGGGCGTCTTCGAACTGCGCAGCTCCGCGCCCCTGGTCGATCTGCGCACCAGCGCCCGGCGCGAGGTGCTGCTCACCAACCTCGCCTCGATCATGGTCGGAGTCGCCTTCTACGCCGTCTCACTGGTCCTGCCGCAGCTGCTCCAGCTGCCCGCGTCCACCGGCTACGGCCTCGGCCAGTCGATGATCATGGCGGGCCTGTGTGTGGCGCCGCTGGGCCTGACGATGATGCTCGTGGCCCCGCTGTACGCCCGGATATCAGCCCGCCGTGGGCCCAAGGTGACCCTGATCATGGGCCTGTTGATCATCGCGGTCGGATACGGGCAGGGCTGGGCCTGATGAACGCCGCCTGGCAGACCGTGGTGATCGCGGTGGTACTCGGCGCCGGTATCGGACTCGCGTACTCCTCGCTGCCCGCACTGATCATCGGGGCCGTCGACGCCTCCGAGACGGGCGCGGCCAACGGCCTGAACACCCTGATGCGGTCGATCGGCACCTCCGTGTCGAGCGCCGTGATCGGCATGGTGCTCGCGAACACCGCGATGCCCATGGGCTCGGTGGAGGTGCCCACCATGGAGGGCTTCCGCACCTCGTTCATGATCGCGACGGGTGCGGTGCTGGTCGGTCTGGTGCTGGCCGCGTTCCTGCCGTCCCAACGGGCGGCGACACGGCCGGTACTGCTGGCGAGCAGCGCGGACGACGCGCTCGGCGCACCGGCCAGGACCCCGGGCCCGCCTCGGTGCTCGTAGCCGGTTCGGGCGGTTTCCACGGGCGGGTGCTGGGCGCCGACGGGACACCGGTCGCCCGCGCCACCGTGACACTGATCAACCGGCAGGGCGGTCAGGCCGGACGTACGGTCGCGGACCAGGAGGGCAGGTACGCGCTCCCGGCCGCGCCCGGCGCCGGCTATGTACTCGCCGCCACGGCCACCGGGTACGCCCACAGGCGTCCCGGGCCGCGAGCCCGGCGACGGGCACACCGGTGGAGACCGATCTGGTGCTCGCCGTCAGCGCACCGGAGCGTCGAACCGCGGTGCCGTCGTAAGTAGCTGAGAGACGTCCGACCCCGCCGGAAGCTCCTGCGGCTGCACGCCGCGGGTGAACAGCCTGGCGGGGCGGGCGCCCTCCACCGGGCGCGCCGCCCCTCGACACGTAGCCAGGATCCCTCGCGCAGGCCGAGGACCGGCACGTCGTTCTCCTCCAGGAACTCGGTCAGCCGCTCCTCGCGGGTCTCGCCCTTGTGGGTGCTGGCCGGATCGGGGTCGAGGTAGTGCGGGTTGATCTGGAAGGGGACCAGGCCGAGGGCCTCGAAGGACGGCGGCTGCACGATGGGCATGTCGTTGGACGTACGCAGGGTGGGGCGGCCATGTTCGTTCCCGCGCTGGCACCCATGTACGGCAGCCCGTCCCGTACCGCTTCACGCACGGCCTCGCGCAGACCGGTCCGGTACAGAGCGCTGAGCAGCCGGAAGGAGTTGCCGCCACCGATGAACACGGCGTCGGACGCGGCCAGTCCGGCGACCGGGTCGGCATGCTCGTGGATGCCGCGCACCGTGATGCCGGCCGGTTCCAGGGCCTCGGCGACCCGAGCCGTGTACGTGGCGTAGTCGGCCAGCGCGTAGGGGACGAAGGCCAGCCGGGTACCGGCGGGAAGAAAACCGGTGACGGTGTCCAGGGCGTGTTCCAGGTAACCGCGCCCGTACTGGGTGGAGTTGGAGAGCAGGAGAAGGTTCACAGGATTCCTCACACGTTTCTTGGCGTCAGGCACGAAGGCATCGGGTACGGGTCGTCAGGCAAGGGGTCGTCAGGGAGGCCGTCAGGCACGTGGCCGTCGCGGTCGGGGCTTCTGGCGCTGCGGCGGGTGGGTGAGCCGCTGTTCCAGCAGCTGGGCGGCCTGGCGAAGGGCGTCGAGCCGGTCCTCGGGGCACCCTGGAACCGGTCCTCGCTGCCGCCGAGGCTGAGGCTGCCGTACGGCTCGCGCCCCAGGAACACCGGCACGGCGACGGTCGCGATTCCGGTGTCGTATTCGCCGACCGTCCAGGCGTAGCCACGGGCACGGACCCTGAGGAACTCCTGCTCCAGCAGATCCGCGTCGGTGACGGTCCGGTCGGTGAAGCGCGCCATGGGACGGCCGCGGAAGAGCCGGTGGCGCTGCTCATCGGGCAGATAGGCGTAGTAGGACTTACTGGTGGCTCCCGCGTGCGCCGGGTAGAGCTCACCGACCAGCGGGTAGTAGCGCAGCGGCCCGCTCTCGCCCTCCTCCGCGGCGACGCACCGCATGTGGAAGCTGTCCGGCAGACAGAACAGGACGGTGTCGCCGGTAGCCCGGCGCAGCTCCTCCAGGACGGGGCCGGCCAGCAGCTCCAGCGATCCGGAGCGCTCCCAGAGCCGGCCGAGCCGCAGGACCGCCGGGCCGATGCGGTAGCGGCGGGTGGCCGGGTCGGAGACCAGGAAGCCCCGGCCCGCCAGGGTGGCCAGCAGCCGCTGGGCCACGGAGGTGTCCCAGCCGAACTCCTCGGCGACCTCGGTGACACCCCAGTCGGGCCTGGTCCGCTCGAAGGCGAGCAGCACGAGGAGTGCCCGGTCGACGGTTTGCAGGGCTCCGGTGGGAGTGCGCCGGTCAAGATCGAATTCCGCCATCGTCATCTCACCATTCAGACCTGAATTGCAAATAACGGGAAACAGTTGCGCTCAACGCTATCCGATCCCGAATGTGGCCTGAGCACCCCGCCCCGCGCCTCCCCGTCGAGCGCCGGGCGGGGCTTGATGAGTGAGGAAGGCCCCGCATGTTGAAGTACGTACTGGACATCGTCGAGCTGCTGGACGATCCCCAGGTCAATGGCAGAACGGTAGTCGAGTACCTCGACTCCGCAGCGGGCGCAGAAGGCTCGTCCGCGCAGGTCACGACCGTCGTCGGCGAGCAGGGCAGCACGGACTTCCTGCTCGTCCGGATTCCCGGCAGCCGGGGCCGGACCGCCGGCGACGCACGCACGCTCGGCATCGTCGGCAGGCTCGGCGGCATCGGCGCACGCCCCGAGGTGACCGGCCTGGTGTCCGACGCCGACGGCGCGGCCACCGCGGTGGCCACCGCGGCGAAGCTGCTCGACATGCGGCGGCGCGGCGATGTGCTCCCGGCGATGTGACTGTCGCCACCCACATCTGCCCGAACGCCCCGACCGAGCCGCACGACCCGGTGCCCTTCATGGGCTCGCCGGTGGACATCGCCACGATGAACCGGCACGAGGTGACCGACGACATGGAGGCCGTGCTCTCCATCGACACCACCAAGGGCAACCGGATCATCAACCACAAGGGGCTCGCCCTGTCGCCCACCGTCAAGGAGGGCTGGGTGCTCCGGGTCAGCGAGCAGCTCGGCGAGCTGCTCGCCTTGGTGACGGGTGAGCCGCTGGTCACGTACCCGGTGACCACCCAGGACATCACCCCGTACGGTAATGGTGCACACCACATTAATTCGATTCTGCAGCCCGCCACCGCGACCGCCGCACCGGTCGTCGGACTCGCGATCACCTCGGCCGCCGCGGTGCCCGGCTGCCAGACGGGCGCGAGTCATGAGACGGACATCGCGTCCGCCGCCCGCTACGCCGTGGAGGTCGCCAAGGCCTTCGGCGGCAGCACGCTCGACTTCCACGACGCGGTGGAGTTCGACAACCTCGTCCACCGCTACGGGTCGCTGGCACACCTGCAGACCCTCGGCCGCACGATCCAGGAGTCCTGATGGCAGCCGCCCCAGGCCGAAGCGCAGGCCGAAGCGCAGGCCGAAGCGCAGGGCGCCGAAGCCAAGACCATCGGGAGCGACGACTACGCGCTGTCCGGGTCCCGCGCGACAAGCGCTTCGGCTTCTGGTCGATGCTGCTCCAGTGGCTCGCGCAGTCCGGCTCGATCTCGCAGTTCACCCTCGGCGCCACCATCGGTGTCGGCATGACCTTCGGCGACGCCTTCCTGGCCTTCACGCTCGGCGCGGTGATCCTGGAGATCGTGATCTTCGCAATCGGCCTGGCCGGTATGCGCGAAGGTCTGGCGACCCGCTGCTGACCCGCTGGGTAGGGTTCGGAAAGAACGGTTCCGCACTGGTCAGCTTCGTCATCGCGGTCAGCCTGGTCGGCTGGTTCGGAGTCCAGAACACGATCTTCGGCGACAGCGTCTCGGCGCTGGTCGGCGGACCGTCCTGGATGTGGTGCGTGATCGCCGGTATCGCCATCACGGGACTGGTGATCTTCGGCTTCCGCTACATGGCGGTCTTCGCGAAGATCGTCACCCGCTCTTCTTCGCGATGGTCGCCTGGTCGATCTTCACCACACTCAAGGACCACTCGCTCAGCGAGCTGATGAACTCGCCGCCGCCCGGTGAGACGATCCCGCTGGCCGTCGCCGCCACGGCCATCGCGGGCGGCTTCATGACCGGGGCGATCGTGGCCCCGGAGATGACCCGCTACAACAAGAAGGGCTCGCACGTCTTCATCCAGAGCGCTTCGTCGATGATCCTCTCCGAGTACATCGTCGGCATGGTGGGCGTACTGCTCGGGCACCTGGTGAAGTCCAGCGAGGTGTCGCACATCGTGCTCTCCACCTCGGGCGCCTTCGGCGTGATCGTGGTCCTGATGTCCACCGCCAAGATCAATGACTGGAACCTGTACGGCTCCTCGCTCGGCGTCGTCAACTTCTTCCAGGTCGTCTTCGGCAAGCGGGTGCACCGCGGCGTGGTCACCATCGTCCTCGGCATCGCGGGCACCACCCTCTCGGCGGTGGGGATCATGACCCACTTCACCGCGTTCCTGACCCTGCTGGGCGTGGCCATCCCGCCGATCGGCGGGATCATCGTGGCCGAGTACTGGATCGTCAAGCGGATGCGAAAGCCGCTGGACGACACCCGCGAGGCGGAAACCCTGCCGAAGACCTCGCCGACCTGGGTGCCGATGTCCCTGGCCATCTGGGCCACCGCGTTCTGCGTCGGCAAGTTCTACGACGGCGGCATCCCGGCGCTCAACTCGCTGGCCACCGCATTCGGGCTGTACGTCGTGTTCGGCCTGCTGGGCTGGGTCAAGCCGTACGGCACCTCCACCCTGGACGACGAGGACGGCACCGTCCCCGCCGCCCGCGCGACAACCCCTGTGGGAGCGGCATGAACACCCTGCACCCGTCCCTTCGCCCGAGCCTGCCTCCGCGCTGGCCCAGGCCGAGGTGATCGACCTCTGTGCCGAACTCATCCGGTTCGACACCTCCAACCCCACCAGTGACGAACGCGCCGCGGCCGACTGGGTGGTTGACCGCCTCGCCGAGGCGGGCATCGACTCCGTGCTCGTCGAGTCCGCCCCGGGCCGCGCCAACGTCATCGCCCGCATCAGCGGCGCGGACTCCGCCCGTGGCGCGCTGCTCGTCCACGGACACCTCGACGTGGTCCCGGCCGACGCCTCCGAGTGGCAGGTGCCGCCCTTCTCCGGTGAGATCCGCGACGGCTACCTCTGGGCCGCGGCGCGATCGACATGAAGGACACGGTGGCCGTCATGCTGGCTACCGCCCGCCACTTCGCCCGTACCGGCACCGAGCCCGCCCGCGATCTGGTGCTCGCCTTCCTCGCCGACGAGGAGGCGGGCGGGAAGTTCGGCGCCCACTGGCTGGTCGAGCACCGTCCCGAGCTGTTCGAGGGTGTCACCGAGGCGATCGGGGAAGGCGGCGGCTTCTCCTTCGCGATCGACGACACCCGTCGCATCTACCCGATCGAGAACGCCCAGCGGGCATGGCCTGGATGGAGCTGACCGCGAGCGGCCGGGCCGGCCACGGCTCCTCCCCAACGACGAGAACGCCGTCACCGACCTCGCCGAGTCCTCGCCAGGATCGGCCGGGAGACCTTCCCCATCCGCCTGATCGAACCCGTCCGTGCGCTGCTGGAGGAAGCGGCCCGTCTCTACGGTGTCGACTTCGACGAGAACGACATCGAGGGCAGCCTCGCCAGGCTCGGCCCGGTCTCGGACTTCATGCAGGTCGTCCTGCGCAACTCCGCGAACCCCACCATGTTCAGCGCCGGATACCAGACCAACGTCATCCCGGGAAGGCCACCGCCCGGGTGGACGGCCGGTTCCTCCCGGGCACGAGCAGGAACTGATCGACACCATCGACGCTCTCCTGCTCCCTCCGTCAGCCGCGAGTGGGTCAACCACGACGTCGCCATGGAGACGGCGTTCGACGGGCCGCTCGTCGAGGCGATGTGCGAGGCGGTGCGCGCGGAGGACCCGGACGGGCACCCGTCCCGTACTGCAACCCGGGCGGCACGGACGCCAAGGCGTTCACCCACCTCGGTATCCGCTGCTTCGGCTTCAGGGCCTGAAGCTGCCGCACGACCTGGACTACGGCCGGCTCTTCCACGGCGTGGACGAGCGCGTCCCGCTGGAGGGCCTGCGCTTCGGCGTCCGCGTGATGACCCGGCTCTGGCAGAGCTGCTGACCCGCACCTCACACCGCAACTCCGGCAGGGCCGCTGAACGTCAGATCGCGGCCCTGCCGGAGTCCGCCCCGCCCGGCTCACCCTCGTACGCCCCGCCGATACACCTGGCGGGGCGTACGGCACGATGGGGCGCCGTTGCAGCCCGTACCGCCTGGAGGAACTCCGTGACCACCGAGCCCGCGACCGTGCCCGAGCCGGAGGTCCTCGCCGCCTTCGAGGCCGCCAAAGGCTTCATGCCGGTACGCGAAGGGCTCGCCCTGTACGCCGCCGCGGCCGGAGCCGCCGCGCTCGGGCTCCCGCTCCTGGAGGTCGGCACCTACTGCGGGCGCTCCACGATCCTGCTCGCCGCCGCCGCCCGCGCGGCGGGTGTGACGGCGCTGACCGTCGACCACCACCGCGGCAGCGAGGAACAGCAGCCCGGCTGGGAGTACCACGACCCGTCAGTCGTGGACCCCGGCATCGGGCTGATGGACACCCTGCCCACCTTCCGCCGGACCCTGCACCGCGCGGGTCTCGAGGAGCACGTGGTCGCGCTCGTCGGGCGGTCCCCGCAGGTCGCGGCCGTGTGGGCGGACGGCTCGGCTTCGTCTTCATCGACGGCGGGCACACCGACGAGCACGCGAACGGCGACTACGAGGGCTGGGCCCGCATGTCGCCGATGGCGGACTGCTGGCGATCCACGACGTGTTCCTCGACCCGGCGCACGGCGGACAGGCCCCGTACCGCGTATATCTGCGGGCCCTGGCCTCCGGTGCGTTCACCGAGGTCGCGGTGGAGGACTCGCTCCGCGTCCTGCGGCGTACCGGAACGGGGATCTGAAGGTCACGGATAGCATCTCGACGTGCGTTACGACGACAGCGTTCCCCACACCGCGCGCCGCCGTGCCGCCGGCCTCTATTCACCGTTGCCCTGCTGGCAGTTGCCGGTCTGAGCGCCGCGGGATGCGGCGGCGGCAGCGCTCCGGGCAGCCTCCGCCACCCGCGGGAAGCTCCACCACCGAGGCCCCGTCCGCCTCCTCGCCCGCGGCTGGTCCGCCCCGCCGAAGAGCCCTTCGCCCGCGCCGCCCTCGACCTCCGCGCCGCCCTCGACCTCCGCGGCGCCCGCGCCCAAGGGCCCGCTCAAGGGCACAACCGTGGTGATCGACCCCGGGCACAGTCCGGGCAACCGCGAGCACACCGCCGAGATCGGCCGCCAGGTGGACATCGGCACCGCGCGCAGGAGTGCGACACCACCGGCACCGCCACCAACTCCGGTTACGCGGAGGCCCGGTTCACCCTCGACGTCTCCCGCCGGCTGCGCACCCTGCTGGAGGCGCAGGGCGCGAAGGTCGTCCTCACCCAGGACGGCGACCGCCCCTTCGGTCCCTGTGTCGACGAGCGAGCCCGTATCGGCAACAAGGCCGGGGCCGATGCTGTCGTATCGGTCCACGCGGACGGATCCGCGGCCGGCAACAGGGGCTTCCATGTGATTCTCCCCGCAGCGGTACGGGGCGGCGCCGCCGACACCACGGAGATCGTGGACGCCTCGCGCGATCTCGGCACCCGGATCGCGGGGATGTTCGTACGAGCGACCGGAAGCGCACCCTCCAATTACATCGGCGGGTATACCGGTTTGGACACCCGCAAGGATCTTGGCGGTCTTAATTTGTCGTCCGTGCCCAAAGTCTTCATCGAATGCGGCAATATGCGCGATCAGAAGGACGCCGCCCTGCTCACCAACGCAGATTGGCGCCAGAAAGCGGCGCTGGGCATTGCCGATGGCATCTCCAGCTACTTGAAGAGGTAGTTCTGCGGTGATATTGGGGATAGCCGCTCGAACCACCCGGCCCGGACACAACCCGGCCGGGCAGACGATAGATTCATCCGTACGATGGGGAGCCGCCCCGAGCTTCACCCCGTACCCGCCGTTCAGGCGGCAGCGACGACCGCCCCGACGAGACGACCGACTAAGGACCTTCACGTGAATATCCGCTCCCTCACTCGAGGCGACGGCGTGGTGATCGGAGCAGCGGTCGTGCTGTTCATCGCCTCATTCCTCGACCTCTCCGGCTACGAATGCCCTTCGGGCGTCAACTGCTCGAGCTACAGCAGCCCGAACGCCTGGGACTCGCTCTCGCTCCTGATGGGCATCTTCCTCGCCGGTGTCATCGGTGCGGCACTGCTGATCGTGGGCCGCGCCATGCCGGGCCGCAAGGTCGTGGGCTGGACCTCGGGCAGTTCGGCGCCGCTTTCACCGTGTTCGCGCTGTGGACCATGTTCTGGACGATCATCGACGCCGGCGACGCCGGCGCCGGCATGATCCTCGGGCTGCTGGCGACCATCGTGCTCGCCGGTGGAGCGGTGGCCGCTCCCATGGTTCCCGCGCTCAGCGCTCCGCTCGTCGGTACCCCGCGCCCGACGCCCGTACAGGCGGCCTACGGCCAGCCGCAGCCCAGCCAGGGCTACGGCTACCCCGGTGCCCAGCAGCAGCCGTACGGTGCGCAGCCGGGCCAGCCCCAGCCGTACGGTGCGCAGGGCCAGCCCGGTCAGCCGGGTCAGCCCGGTCAGCCCGGAATGCAGCAGGCCGAGGCCCCGAAGGACGGCGGAGCGCCGGCCGGTGACTTCACGCCGTTCTGGTTCGCGGTGCCCGTGGCCCGTCCGCTGTACGGCGAGGACGGTTCACCGAACCCGATCGCCGAGCTCGCGCCCGGTACCTGGTACCTCGCGGTCGAGCAGCGCGGTCCGGGCCTCATCGCCCAGACCCAGGACGGCCGTCGTGGTGTGCTCCAGGACACGACGGGCATCCAGCGCGGCTGACGCCACTGATCGATCCGCGGCCCCTCGCCCTTCCGGGCGGGGGCCGCTGTCGTACAGTCCCTACGCGGCACTGACCTGACGGCACGTCAGAAATGGTTGGAGGGACCTGGATGCGGCTCGGACTCGCTCTCGGATACTGGGGCCGCGGCCCTGCCCCGGACCATCTCTCCCTGGCCCGCGAGGCCGAGGAGCTCGGCTACGACTCGGTGTGGACGGCAGAGGCCTGGGGCTCCGACGCCTTCACCCCGCTGACCTGGATCGCGGCGCACACCTCCAGGATCCGGCTGGGCACCGCGATCGCGCAGATGGCGGCCCGCACCCCCACCGCCACAGCCATGCACGCCCTGACCCTGGACCACCTCTCGGGCGGCCGGATGATGCTCGGCCTCGGTCTCTCCGGACCCCAGGTGGTGGAGGGCTGGTACGGGCGGCCCTTCCCCAAGAGCCCGCTGACGGCGACCCGTGAGTACGTCGACGTCATCCGCCAGGTGCTGCGGCGCCAGGCCCCGGTCGAGCTCGCCGGCCGCTACCACTCCCATCCGTACACCGGCGGGGACGGCATGGGGCTCGGCAAGCCGCTGAAGCCGATCACGCATCCGTTGCGCGGCCAACTGCCGCTGCTGCTGGGCGCGGAGGGCCGAAGAACATCGCACAGACCACACGGATCGCGGACGGCTGGCTCCCGCTGTACTGGTCGCCGCTGCGCACCGATGTCTACGAGGCCTCGCTGGCCGGGCTCCCCGACGGCTTCATGGTTGCTCCGATGGTGCGGGCCCAGGTCTGTGACGATGTGGCCCAGGGCCTGCTGCCCGTGAAGGCGATGCTCGGCTTCTACATCGGCGGGATGGGCCCGGCCGCCCGGAACTTCCACGCCGATCTGATGGCACGGATGGGATTCGAGGAGGAGGCACGGCGGATCCAGCAGCTGTTTCTTCAGGGCCGCAAGGAGGAGGCGGTGCTCGCGGTGCCCGATGCCTTCGCCGACGAGATCTCGCTCGTCGGACCGCGGGAGCGCATCGCGGAGCGGCTGGAGCTGTGGCGCGCCGGTCCGGTGACGGACCTGCTGGTCACGGCACCGGACCGGCAGACGCTGCGGCTGCTGGCAGAGCTGAACTGACAACCATCCGGCGCGGGTTCACCGATCGCTCAGCCGAACGAGGACCGCTCCAGCCAGAAGGACAGCAGCTCCCTGTCCCCAGCACCTCCAGGCCCTCCCCTCGGGCGTCAGGCGCCGGTTGAACGCCAGCATCAGAGCGGTCAGCGGGCCGCGCAGCGCCACCGTCGCCTTCTCGTGGCCCCGGCGCCAGGTGAAGCCCTCCTCGCCGAACTCGATCATCCACTCCGCGTCCGGCACATCCGTGGCATGCAGGTGCAGGAGCGGCCCGCGCCGCGCAGCTCGCCGGCCTCGGGGTCGCCCTGCGCCTGGGCGAAGGGCGACGATCTGCAGCCATTCGTCGATGGTGTCTGCGGCCAGTCGGGGCGCTACCTCGTAGGGGAGTGCGTGGCGAGTGCGGCGTCCGCCCGGTGCACGACGGTCTCATGTGCCATACGGCGGGCCCAGAAGGCCGCCCGGCGCTCCCACGCCCAGGTCCAGACCTCGGCGCCGGGGCCCGCCTCGCGCAGGGCCGCGACCGCCTTCGCAGCACCTTCGGCCAGCCAGGCGTCGAGCGCGCCGGGGTCGTCGCCGTCGGGTCCCTCGGCACCCGGCACCTTCGCATCGGGGACCTCCTCGGTGGCCCGGGTACGGACGATCTCCCCGGCCCAGCGGTGCGCGCCGCCGACGTGGACGACGAGATCGCGCAGACTCCAGTCCGGACAGGTGGGGACCGTCGCGGTCAGGTCCGCCCCTTGACCGCTGCTCTCAACCCCTCGGTCTGAGCCAGGATTTCGTCGCAGTACCGGTCGTGCGGGAGCGGAGTCATCCACGCACCCTAGGACGAGCGGGAACGGACTTCATCTCATTAATCCGCCCGGCTATCGCCTTCGCCCGCCTCTTCTTGCGGAGCTTGGTGCCCCGCCCTTGAGCGATTCGATCAGGCTCACCCGTGCGGGGCGGGCCGCCACCCGGCGCATCCGTACGGGTTTCACTCTGCTTAAAGCGGCAATGCGGAGTTCATGTCCCCAGAACAGGCACAGGAAGCAGCACCGCAGCACGCGTCATAGCCGTCGTCGCGGACATCATGGCCTTCATCCTCATTCTGTGGATCCTGATGTACCTGCTCGACGCCAACCGGGCCAACGGCCTCGTGCAGTTCGTCCAGGACTCGGCCCGCTGGCTGGCCGGCTGGTCCTACGACCTCTTCACCTTCGACGAAGCATGGGCGCGGGTCGTCGCCGGATACGGTCTGGCCGCGATCGTCTATCTCTTCATCGGCCACGCCGTGGCGGCCGGGTCCGCCGCTTGTGACCGTCGGACCGGGTTGAAGACCAAGTCAGCCGCAGCAGTCGGGTTCCAGGCCCGACGGCAGCCGTTCGCCGCTGAAGACCGCGGTGGTCGCCTCGTCCCCGAGCGCGGCCACCGCAAGCAGCAGTGAGCCGGCGGTCCAGCTGGTGAGCTCCTGCGGCCAGAAGGCCCGCTCACCCTCGAAGACGTACCCCGTCCAGTACAGGCCGCCCTCGGCCCGCAGATGCTGGACGGACTGCAGGATCTCCAGCGCCCGGTCGGACTCCCCGTCACCCAGAGCGCCAGGGCCAGTTCGCAGCTCTCGCCGCCCGTCACCCACGGGTTGGGCAGTACGCAGCGCACGCCGAGGCCCGGACCACGAAACGGTCCCAGCCGGCCTCGATCTGCTTCGTCGCGGCGATGCCCGTGAGCGCCCGCCGAGGACGGGGTAGTACCAGTCCATGGAGTAGTGACTCTTGTCCAGGAAGCGTTCCGGGTGACGGCGGATCGCGTGGCCGAGTGCTCCCGTCGCCAGCTCCCAGTCGGGCTGCGGTTCCTCGCGCTCCTGGGCGATGGCCAGGGCACAGCGCAGCGCCTGGTAGATGGAGGAGGAGCCGGTCAGCAGCGCGTCGTCGACGGGGTGCCGTCGGCCTCGCGCTTCCAGCCGATCTGGCCGCCGGGCTGCTGGAGTCCCAGGACGAATTCGATGGCCGCGAAGACCGTCGGCCACATGCGGTCGATGAACGCGTCGTCGCCGGTGGCGAGGTAGTGGTGCCAGACGCCGACAGCCACGTACGCGCAGAAGTTGGTCTCGCGCCCCGGTCGGTGGGCTGCTCCGGGTCGCCGTCGTGATAGGCGGCGTACCAGGAGCCGTCCTGGTTCTGGAACCTGGCGAGCCAGCTGTAGGCGCGTGCCGCCGCTTCGTGCTCGCCCGACGCGTCGAGCGCCATGGCGGCCTCGGTGTGGTCCCACGGGTCGAGGTGGTGGCCGCGGAACCAGGGCAGCGCCCGTCCTCGCGCTGCACGGCGCGCACGGCCGCGACGGTCTCGGCTGCCTGCGAAGCGGTGAGCACTCCGGGCAGGACAAGGTGTTCGGTCCGCTCGGGTGTGCTCACGCCTGGGCCTTCGGAAGGTGGGGTTTGGTCGCGTACGCCACGAAGCTCTTGCCCACGACCGGGTTGAGCAGCTGCTCGGCGACCCGGGTGGCGATGGGCTTCTTCATGATGTCCCAGACCAGCAGCTTGTGGTAGGCGCGCACCGGCAGCGCCTGATCGTTGTCCACGCCGAAGGCGCACTTCAGCCACCAGTAGGGCTGTGCAGCGCATGCGCGTGGTGGGTGCCGTACGGCTGAGTCCGGCCTCCCGGATCCTGCCGAGCAGCTCGTCGGCCCGGTAGATCCGGATGTGCCCGCCCTCGACCTCGTGGTACGCGTCGGAGAGCGTCCAGCAGACCTTCTCGGGGCCGTAGCGCGGGACGGTGATGGCGATCCGGCCGCCGGGCTTCAGGACCCGCACCATCTCGGCGAGTACGCCCTTGTCGTCCGGGATGTGCTCCATCACCTCGGAGATGATCACGACATCGAAGGAGTCGTCGGGGAACGGCAGGTTGAGCGCGTCGCCCTCCATCGCCGTGGCGGTGGCCCCTCGGGCGCTCTCCGGCCTCCTTCATCGCGGCGAACCACTTCGCGACCTCGCGGATCTCCTCGGCGTTCCGGTCGAGTGCCACCACCTGGGCACCGCGCCGATAACACTCGAAGGCATGCCGGCCGGCGCCGCAGCCCAGATCGAGCACCCGGTCGCCTGCGGCGAGCGGGAAGCGGGTGAAGTCGACGGTCAGCACGGGGCCTGCCTTCGATGTCGGAGGTACGGGTTCGGGAGGTACGGGTTCGGGAGGTACGAGTTCAGGAGGTGCGAGTTCAGGAGGTGCGGATGCAGGAGGTGCGGGTGCAGGAGGTGCGGGTGCAGGGGTGCCGACGCTCACCTGCGAGCTCCCTGGGTGGCGATCGCCTGACGGTACAGCTCGGCCGTACCGGCGGCTGCCCTGGCCCAGGTGAAGTTGGCCAGTACCCGCGCCCGGCCGGCCGCGCCGAGGCGGGCTCGCAGCTCCGGGTCGCCGAGGAGCCGCCCGAGCGCGGCCGCGAGGGCGCCCGCGTCGCCCGGCGGCACGGCGAGACAGGTCTCCCCGTCCGGCCCCGTGACTTCGGGGATGGCGCCGCCGGTGGTCGCCACGAGCGGGGTTCCGGTGGCCATGGCCTCGGCCGCGGGCAGCGAGAAGCCCTCGTACAGCGAGGGGACGCAGGCGATCTGGGCGCCGCGCACCAGGTCGACCAGCTCGGTGTCGCTGATGCCCTTGACGAATTCGACCGCGTCCTGGAGTCCGTGCCGCTCTATGGCCCTGGCTACGGGGCCGTTCTCGGCCCGCTTGCCGACCACCACGAGGTGCGCGTCCGGCTTCTCGGTACGCAGCTTGGCGAGCGCCTCGACGAGGTGGACCAGGCCCTTGAGCGGGACGTCGGCGCTGGAGGTGGTGACGATCCGGCCCGGCACCTCGGCGACGGCGGGGTCGGGCGACCACAGGCCGGTGTCGGCCCCGATGTGCACGACCCGGATGCGGTCCTGGCGTACCCCGAGGTGCTCGACGATCTCCTGCTGGGAGGAGCCGGACACGGTCAGGACGGACGGCAGCCGGCGGGCGACACGCTTCTGCATGCGGGTGAAGGAGTACCAGCGGCGTACGGAGGCGCGCCTGCGCCTGCTCGCCGCGGCGTCCAGGTCCAGCTGCCGGTCGACGGTGATGGGGTGGTGGATGGTGGTGACCAGGGTGCGCCGAGGTCACCGAGCAGGCCGTAGCCGAGGGTCTGGTTGTCGTGCACGACGTCGAAGTCGCCGCGGCGTGCGAGGAGATGGCGCCGGGCCCGCAGGCTGAAGGTGAGCGGCTCGGGGAATCCGCCGGTCCACATGGTCGCGACCTCAGCGAGGTCGATCCAGTCGCGGAACTCGCCGCGCCCCGGGTGCGGAACGGGTCGGGCTGGCGGTAGAGGTCCAGGCTCGGCAGCTCGGTGAGCGCAACGCCCTCGTCGAGCACCGGGTAGGGCTGGGCGCCGATCACCTCGACGCTGTGGCCCAGCCGGGTCAGCTCTCGGCCCAGGTGGCGTACGTAGACACCCTGGCCACCGCAGAACGGGTTGCCCTTGTAGGTGAGGAGTGCGATGCGCAACGGCCGGTCACCGCCGGTGTCCGACGCGCCGCTGCCCGCGCGGGGCCTGTCTCTATGGCCTCAGCGGTCACACTCGGCCCCTTCTCGCTGCGTGTTCGCCGGAGCGTAACCGGTCGCGCTAATCTAGAACAAGTTTCAGACTCATTCGTTCAATGAGCATCGAATCTACCGCCAGGTAGCGTCGACGTGGCCGTCGGATCAGGTGATTCGCGCCACGGCGGGCACCCTGGCATGCTGTGCCCGCCCGGAGGCCCGTGCCGTACCGAGTGAGATACCGGTCGACTCACGAACTCACCCGCGAAAGAGTGGATCAGCGAGCGGCGTCATGCGGCTTCGGATCCAGGGTGGAGGGGAGCTATGGCGGAAAGCCAACGGGGTCTCCTCGCTCGAACGGAGCCGAGAGCTTGGGAAGACTGACGACAACGCCGGAGGCGGAGTCGCAGGAGTCGGCAACCCGCCGCTGCCGCGGGTGAGGCCATTGCTCCGGTCGCTGGGACAGAAGCCACGGATTGGGACAGCATGACAGCGGAAGCCAGACCGGCAGCGCCTCCCTGACAGAACGCCAGGCGGCCCGTCGCCGCCGCATCCTGCACGCCAGCGCCCAGCTCGCCGGCCGCGGTGGATTCGAGGCCGTGCAGATGCGTGAGGTGGCGGAGGCCGCCGGGGTCGCCCTCGGCACCCTCTACCGGTACTTCCTCCAAGGTCCACCTGCTGGTCGCCACCATGCAGGACCAGCTCCAGCTGCTTCACACCACGCTGCGCAAGCACCCGCCGGCCGCGGACGACGCCGCGCAGCGGTCTCGCAGACCCTGATGCGGGCCTTTCGCGGCCTCCAGCGCGAGCCGCATCTGGCTGATGCGATGGTGCGGGCACTGACCTTCGCCGACCGCGGTGTGAGCCCCGAGGTGGACACCGTCTCGCGGATGACGACGGCGATCATCCTGGAGGCGATGGGGCTGGAGCAGCCGACACCCGACCAGCTGTCCGCGGTCCGGGTCATCGAGCACACCTGGCACTCCGCCCTGATCACCTGGCTCTCGGGGCGGGCCTCGATCGCTCAGGTGAAGATCGACATCGAGACCGTGTGCAGGCTCATCGACGTGACGACCGGTGAGCCCGGCACGGACCGCGGCAGGACCTGACCGGGGAGTCCTCATTCCTCGGGCGGGAACACCATCTCGCCGGAGGCCAGCAGCGTCAGCGTGATGGCCTCGACGGGGCACCCTCCGCCGCGGCCAGGATCTTCCCGTCGGCGTCGGTGTCCGGGCGGCCGGGCGGGACTGCCGGGCGGAGTCCAGCCGGAAGCGGTCCGGGCGTGGTTCACGCACATGCCGGAGCCGATGCAGACACCCCGGTCGACCTCCACGTGCCAGCGGTCACCCATCACGCCCCTGGGGTCCGGCGTATCCGGCCGGCAGATGGATCATCTTGTGCTCGAAGTACTCGCCGTAGCCCTCGGGCCCGAACTCCCGTCCCAGGCCGGAGTTCTTGTAGCCGCCGAACGGGCCGAGCATGTCGAGACTGAAGGTGTTCACGCTGTACGTGCCCGTCCTGACCTGGCGGGCGATGTCGATGCCGCGTTCGGTGTCGGCGGTCCAGACGCTGCCGCTGAGCCCGTACTCGGAGTCGTTGGCGATCTTCACGGCTTCGGCCTCGTCCCCGTACGGGAGCAGACAGATCACCGGCCCGAAGATCTCTTCCCTGGCGATGCGCATGGAGTTGTCGACGCCGCCGAAGAGGGTCGGCTCGACGTACCAGCCGCGCTCCTGGGCGGCCGGGCGGCCGCCCCGGTGAGGATCTTGGCGCCTTCCTCCTGGCCGATCCGGATGTAGTCGAGCGAGCGCTGCTGCTGGCGCCGGGCCACCAGCGGACCGAGTTCGGTCGCCGGGTCGAGCGGGTCCCCGACCTGAGGGCTCCGGCGGCGGCCGCGAAGGCCTCGGCCGTCTCCTCGTAGCGGGAGCGGGGACGAGGATGCGGGTCTGGGCCACGCAGGCCTGCCCGTTGATCATCCAGGCGAAGGGGACGATGCCCGCGACGGCCGCCTCCAGGTCGGCGTCGGGGAGGATCACCGCGGCGGACTTGCCGCCCAGCTCCAGGGTGACGCGGCTGAGGTTGCGGGATGCCACCTCCATGACTCGGCGGCCGGCCGCGACCGAGCCGGTGAACGACACCTTGTCCACGCCCGGATGGCCGACCAGATACTCGCTGACCTCGCGGTCGGCGGGCAGGATCGACAGCACCCCTCGGGCAGCCCGGCCTCGGCGGCGATCTCGGCCAGGATGTAGGCGTCCAGGGGCGATTCGGGCGACACCTTGAGGACGGCGGTGCAGCCCGCCAGCAGCGCGGGCGCCAGTTTGGCGGCGGCGGTGAACTGCGGGACGTTCCAGGGCACCACGGCCGCGACGACCCCGACGGGTTCGCGGCGTACGAGCAGCGGCCCCAGGACACCGTCGCGCCGCTCCTCGTACGGGAAGGTACGGGCGACGGTGATGGCGGAGTCCCAGACCATCATCGCGGCGAGCGCCTGGACCATGACGCTGGAGCTGTAGGGGTGCCGTTCTCGGAGCTGATGACGCGGGCGATCTCCTCGTGGCGTACGGCGAAGGCGTCCTTGATCCGCGTGACGACCTCGATCCGCTCCGCCAGGCTCGTGCGCGGCCAGGGCCCTTCGTCGAAGGCCCGGCGGGCGGCGGTGACGGCCCGGTCCACATCGGCCTCACAGGCATGCGGCACTCTGCCGATGACCTCTTCGGTATGGGGAGAGATCACCTCGATGACGTCGCTGCCGAGCGGATCAACCAACTCCCCGCCGATGAACAGTTTTCCGTGTTCCACAAGCTCGGTCATGGCTACTGCCTCCCGCGGCCCGGCCTTAACTGACTATCCGTCAGAATTGGTACCAGCTCCGGTTCCAGGAGTCCACGCTTCTGACAGTTCGCTTCCCGGCAGGCACACTCGCGCCTGCGTCCGCCGCCCTGCACGATCCGGGCGGACATCGGGCAGACCGGCGACGCATCAGGGAGCAGAAGCTCCCGGTCAGCCGGGTTCAGGTGCCGGGACGGGCATTCCAGGCGTTGCGCAGAGCCGGCCGCACATCTTCCCCGGCGAGGAAGTGTGCTGTTCCGCCGGGCAGGGTGGGCAACTCGGTCCAGTGCGTCACGCTGTCCCGGCTGCTGGGGTCGTAGGAGAAACGGACGACATCGTCGGAGTCGACGAAGCAGTCGTAATGCATCACTCCGTCTTCGGCCTGGTGCCGATCAGTGAAGTACATCGTCTTTACCAGCCAGAATTCTTCACCCAGCGCCGTGTCGGATTCGCCGCTCTGAACTGGGTAGCGTCCGTGATCGCCGCTGCGACCGGGTAACCGATCCGCGGCATCCTCTCGCGTACGTCGACCCAGGTCACCGTGTTCCTCAGATCTGCCATTTCCGCCCTCACTCGGTCGCTTCCCCACCGCAGTCACGTCGGCAGGGAATTTCGCATCGAACTCCATCCGACAGGACGGCCCTGCGCTTGCGAAGGTTGACAGCCCCGGAGACGCCTCCGCGCAACGTCTGTTCCCAGCCGGCGAAGAAGGCGGCGAAGAAGGCGGCGAGCCACCGGCTGCCCGACCAATAGCGTGGCCTGGCCACCCACCCGTTACGACACCGGTGGCGCAACGGCATCCAGCTCGGCGGCTGCTCCCGCCCCTGTCGGAGCTGGGTGGAAGGCGACCGGCACATACTGTCTTTCCGCATCCCGCAAGGTGTGGTTGCCGGTATCGGGAGCACCACGATGCCTCGTCATCTCCCTTGCGCATGACGGGTCACCGGTCACGCCGCCCGAGTCGGGGCACACGATTCCGTGCCGACAGCTGATCACGCGACGCGGGCCCCAGGCGCTCCGGCAAGCCCCGGGAAACAGAGGGGTAAACCCGACTGCGGCCGGGAGTCGCCGCCGCCGAAAGCGCCCACCCGACGGCGTACCCGCGTGAGCTGTTCCGTCGTCACAACAAAACAGTCGCCCGAGGCTATTACTGGAACGAGTTCTCGTTACAGTGAGCCCGCAGCGTGCGATGCGGTGCGTGATGCGGCGAGAGGAGAGCGCATGACACAGGTGACGAACCACGGCGGCGGCGTCCACAGCATCAAGGTCCCCATCCCCGACAACCCTCTCGGCCACACCCTGGTCCATCTCCTGGACACCGCACGCGGGCCCGTCCTGATCGACACCGGCTGGGACGACCCGGAGGCCTGGGACACCCTGGTCGCGGGCCTCGCCTCGCTCGACGTCGCCGTCACCGACATCCACGGCGTGGTCATCACCCACCATCACCCCGACCACCACGGCCTCTCCGGCCAGGTGCGCGAGGCCTCCGGCGCCTGGATCGCGATGCACGCGGCCGACGCCGCCATCGTCAGCCGCACCCGCGAGTCCGAGCCCGCTACCTGGCTCGCCTATCTGTCGGCCAAGCTCACCGCCGTCGGCGCCCCGAGGAGCACCTGGCCCCGCTGCGGGCCGCGCGCGCCAACGGCCGGCTGCGGACCCTGCCCGGACAGCACGCCGCGCTGCCCGACCGTGAGATCGTCCCGGGCGAACTGCTCGATCTCGCGGGCCGCCGGCTGCGCGCCGTCTGGACCCCGGGCACACCCGGGCCATGTCTGCCTGCATCTGGAGGAGGACCACCCGGCCAATCTGCCCGGCCGGGGCCGGCTCTTCTCCGGCGACCATCTGCTGCCGGGATCAGCCCGCACATCGGGCTGTACGAGGACCCGGACGACAACACCGTGACCGACCCGCTCGGTGACTACCTCGCCTCGCTGGAGCGCATCGCCCTGCTCGGCGTCGCGGAGGTGCTGCCCGCCCACCAGTACGCCTTCGCGGACGCCGCCGGCCGGTGGAAGAGCTCCTCGTCCATCACGAGGAGCGGCTGACCGGGCTGCTCGCCCTGCTCGCCGCACCCCTCACCCCGTGGCAGCTGGCCGAGCGGATGGAGTGGAACCGCCCTGGGAGCAGATCCCGCACGGTTCGCGGAGCATCGCCGTCTCCGAGGCCGAGGCCCATCTGCGGCGTCTGGTGAAACTGGGGCGTGCCGAGGCGGTGGCCGGAAGCGATCCGGTGACGTACATCGCGCTGTGACGAAGCCGTCCAGCCGGGAGGCGCGTCCGGCGCCCCGGTAGAGTGGGCGAGTCGTCATCATGCCCAGCAGGGGAAGCCGGTGCGAATCCGGCACTGACCGCGCAACCGTAAACCGTCCTCCACGAGGCCGGTGAGTCGGACTGCCCTGTCGAGCGTGACCGGCTCGTGCCACCGGAACCCCGGTGGCCGGCACCGTCGAGGTATACGGGGCCGGAGCCCGGTACCTCAGTGTGCCTGTGCCCGGTCCTCGCAGGAGAGGCCCGCCAGCCATGACCGTACGCCGCAGCGCGGCAGCGCTCGCGATCACCGCCGTGCTCTGTGCGCCGGCCGCCTCCGTGGTCGCCGCGCCCAGTCCCTCACCGTCTGCGTCGGCCGAGCTGCCCGCTGGTCTGTACGGGACCGGGGACCCCACGTACGACGGTGTGTGGCGGCAGTCGCTGGCCTTCCTCGCCCAGAAGATCGAGCTCGTCACGCCCGCCGACGAGTCGGTGCGGTGGCTGGTGGGCCAGCAGTGCGACAGCGGCGCCTTCCCCTCGTACCGCGACGCCTCAAAGCCCTGCGACGCGAAGACGGTGGCGGACACCAACGCCACCGCGGCCGCGCTCCAGGCGCTGACCGAGCTCGGCCTGCACCGGGAATCCGTCGACAACGGGGTCAGCTGGCTGAAGTCCGTACAGAACGAGGACGGCGGCTGGGGCTACAACGCCGGCAGCCCGAGCGATGCCAACTCGACCGCGGTCGTGACCGGCGCACTGGCCAGGGCGGGTGTACCCACGAACGAGGTCACCACGGCCGACGGGAAGACGCCGTACACCTCGCTGCAGTCGCTCTCCATCCCCTGCGGCGGCAAGGACGGCGGCGCTTTCGCCTACCAGCCGGACAAGAGCGGCAAGCTCACCGCCAACGCGGACGCCACCGGGGCGGCGGTGCTCGGAGCCATGGGCAAGGGCATGGCCGCCGGAACGTCCAACGCGGTGAAGGACCCCACCTGCCGGAAGGGAAGCGGGCTGACGATCGAGCAGTCCGCGCAGAACGGCGCGTACTACCTCGCGGGCGCACTCGGCACCTCGGGCCATCTGGACCTGCCGCCGATGCCCGGGGCCGAGGACAGCTCGCCGCAGCCCGACTTCGGCAACACGGCGGACGCCGTCGTCGCGCTGGCCGCCTCCGGCCACACGGACAAGGCGGCCAAGGCGGTCGGCTGGCTGAAGAAGAACGCGCAGAGCTGGTCGAAGGAGGGCGGCCCGCCGCCACCGCCCAGCTGGTGCTCGCCGCGCACGCGACCGGCTCCGACGCCCGTGACTTCGGCGGCACCGACCTCGTCAAGCAGCTCAACGGGACCGGCCCGCCCCGCGGCCACCGCGGTTCCCTCGCCGACCGCGACGGAACCGCAGGCCAAGGACACCAGCAGCGACGACGCCGGGCTCGGCGTCTGGTGGCTGGTCGGACTCGGCCTCGCCTCCGGCGCGGGCATCGGCTTCCTGCTCAGTGGCCGCCGCAAGAACCAGCAGCGGTGAGGCCCGCGGGAGCGCTGTGCGGCGCCCGGCCCGCTCGGCGGTGCTGCTGCTGATCGCCGGCTTCGTGCTGACGGTGCTCGGCGCCGGCCACGCGCAGGCGGCCGGTTACCGCTACTGGTCGTTCTGGGAGAGCGAGGGCAGGACCTGGACGTACGCCACCCAGGGACCGTCCCTGCTGCGGCCGGACGACGGCGCGGTGCAGGGTTTCCGGTTCTCGGTGAGCCAGGACTCCGGCCAGGCGGCGAAGCCGCGCCGGCCCCGACTTCGCGGCCGTGTGCGAGGACACCCCGGCGAAGGACGGCACCAAGCGCGTCGCGCTGGTCATCGATCCCGGTACGGCGGCGGACGCCCGGACGGGGAGAAGCCGCCCGCCTGCGCACCGCGTGCGCGGGTGGCGCCGGACGCGAGCAGCGCCGAGGCGCTCGCGTCGGTGGCGAAGCCGCTGCGGTACGGCCGTGATGCGCTGCTCTGCGCGATCTCCGGCTACCGGAATCGGGCTGCGGCGAACAGGTCTCCGGCAGCGGGGACGCACCGCCGGCCGAGCCCGGCAAGGAGCCAACCGGGCCGGCCGCGGCCTCCTCGGACGGCGGCTCGGACAGTGGCGGCGGCCCGTCGGCGGGTGTGCTCGTCGGGGTGGGCGCCGTGCTGCTGCTCGGTGTCGCCGCCATTGCGCAGGCCCGCCGCCGCCGGCCTCGATGAACCGCTCCACCCGCACGGCCCGGCTCCACCTCCGGCTGCGTGCGCCGAGGCCACCCGCAGCAACGCGCTTCCTGCCGGGGCCTGGTGGCTGTGGGCGCTGGGACTGGCCACCGCCGCTTCCGCACGGCCAACCCGCTGCTGCTGGGGCTGCTGGTGGGGTGGCCGGTTATGTGGTGGCGGCACGCCGGACAGATGCGCCGTGGGCACGTTCGTACGGGGCGTTCATCAAGCTGGGGCTGTTCGTCGTCGCTGTCCGGCTGGTCTTCTCCGTCTTTCTCGGCTCGCCGATCCCCGGTGCGCACACGGTGTTCACCCTCCCGAGGTGCCGCTGCCCGGCTGGGCGCAAGGGGTCAGGATCGGCGGCCGGGTCTCCGCCGAGCAGCTGGTATTCGCGCTGTACGACGGGGCGAAGCTGGCCACGTTGCTGATCTGTGTCGGGGCGGCGAACTCGCTCGCCAACCCGGCCCGGCTGCTGAAGTCGCTGCCGGGTGCGCTGTACGAGGCCGGGGTGGCCGTCGTCGTCGCGATGACGTTCGCGCCGAACATGGTGGCCGATGTGGTGCGGCTGCGGACGGCCCGGCGGCTGCGGGGCGTCCCACCGGTGGGGTCAGGGCCGTGCTGCAGATCGGGCTGCCGGTCCTGGAGGGTGCGCTGGAGCGGTCGGTGGCGGTGGCGGCGTCGATGGACGCGCGGGGGTACGGGCGTACCGCCCAGGTGCCGCCCGCCGTCCGGCTCACCACCAATGTGCTGACCCTGGGCGGGCTGCTGGGGTGTGTGCCGGTACGTACGGGCTGCTGGCCGCGCAGGGCGCGGTGTACGGGCTGCCGCTGTTGCTCGCCGGGCTGGCCGCCGCGATGGCCGGGCTCGGGCTCGGCGGCCGCAGGTCGGTGCGTACCCGCTACCGGCCGGACCGGTGGGACGCCAGGGCCTGGCTGGTGGCCGGGTCCGGTGCGGCGGTCGCCGCGGCGATGATCTGGGCGGGCAGCGTCGATACCCAGGCCCTGCACCCCGGCGTCGTACCACTGACCGCGCCGGTGCTGCCGCTGTGGCCGGCCGCCGCGGTGCTGATCGGGCTGCTGCCCGCGGTGGTGGCGCCGCTGCCACCGTCGGCTTCACTCGCGGACCCCAAGGAGCAGGTGTGATCCGGTTCGAGCAGGTCTCGGTGCGGTACGAGGAACGGACCGCCCCACTCTTTCGGGCGTGGATCTGAGCGTTCCCGAGGGTGAGCTGGTACTTCTGGTCGGCCCGTCCGGAGTCGGCAAGTCGACACTGCTGGGGACCGTCTCCGGTCTCGTACCGCACTTCACCGGCGGTGTGCTCGGCGGCCGGGTCACGGTCGGCGGCCGCGACACCCGTACCCACAAACCGCGTGAACTCGCCGATCTGGTCGGCACCGTGGGCCAGGATCCGCTGTCCCACTTCGTCACCGACACCGTCGAGGACGAGCTCGCGTACGGCATGGAGTCGCTGGGCCTGGCGCCGGATGTGATGCGGCGCCGCGTCGAGGAGACGCTGGATCTGCTGGGCCTGGCCGAGCTGCGCGAGCGGCCGATCGCCACCCTGTCCGGCGGGCAGCAGCAGCGGGTCGCGATCGGCTCGGTCCTCACACCGCACCCGAAGGTGCTGGTCCTGGACGAGCCGACGTCCGCCCTCGACCCGGCGGCGGCCGAGGAGGTGCTCGCGGTCCTGCAGCGGCTGGTGCACGACCTGGGCACGACGGTACTGATGGCGGAGCACCGGCTGGAGCGGGTGGTGCAGTACGCGGACCAGGTCGTCCTGCTGCCCTCCCCGGCGCCCCACCCGTGATGGGCGCGCCCGCGGACATCATGGCCGTATCGCCCGTCCGTCCGCCGGTGGTCACCCTGGGGCGGCTGGTGGGCTGGGAGCCGCTGCCACTGTCGGTACGCGACGCTCGCCGCCGGGCGGTGGACCTGCGGGAGCGCCTCGCGTCGGTGGAGCCGCCGACGGCCCCGGCGCCCGCGGCCGGCACGGCCGTCGCGCCGCTGCCCGCCCGGCCGCCGCGCGCCGGGAGTTCTCGGCAGGCTGCGGGGCCGCCGGGCGCCCGGCGGCCCTGCCCTCATGGAACCCGTCACCCGGACCGAAGGGCTCGGGGTGCGCCGCGGGCGGGTCGAGGCGCTGCGCCAGGTGACGCTGTCCGTGAGCGCCGGGGAGACCGTGGCGCTGATGGGCCGCAACGGCGCGGGCAAGTCCACCCTGCTGAGCGCGCTCGTGGGGATGGTCGAGCCCACCGCGGGATCCGTCCTCGTCGGTGGCCTGGCCCCTCCCGTACGCAGCCGCGCGAGATGGTGCGCCGGGTCGGGCTGGTGCCGCAGGAGCCGCGCGATCTGCTGTACGCGGACACGGTCGCCGCCGAGTGCGCGGCGGCCGACTCCGACGCCGGTGCGACGCCGGGCAGCTGCCGTGCGCTGGTCTCCGAGCTGCTGCCCGGGGTACCCGACGACATTCATCCGCGCGACCTCTCCGAGGGTCAGCGCCTCGCCCTCGCCCTGGCGCTCGTGCTCACCGCACGGCCCCGCTGCTTCTGCTGGACGAGCCGACGCGCGGCCTCGACTACGCGGCGAAGGCCCGGCTGGTCGGGTGCTCCGGGCGCTGGCCGCCGAGGGCCATGCCATCGTCCTGGCGACCCATGATGTGGAGCTGGCCGCCGAGCTGGCCCACCGGGTGGTGATCCTCGCCGACGGTGAGGTCGTCGCGGACGGACCGACCCGGCAGGTGGTGGTCTCCTCGCCCGCCTTCGCCCCGCAGATCGCCAAGATCCTGGCGCCGCAGGAGTGGCTGACCGTGACGCAGGTACGCACCGCACTGGGCGGCCCCTCACCGGGACGGAGGTCACCGGATGAACGGCCCGCGTACCCGGCCGGTCCGCCTCGGCCCCGCGCCGTCGCCGCACTCGTGCTGATCAGCGCCATCGGGGTGGTGGCGTTCGGCTGGCCGCTGCTCGCCGACGAGGGCTCCTCCCTCGCCCACTCCCAGGACGCGCCCTGGCTGTTCGCCGCGCTGCTCCCGCTGCTCGTCGGGGTGGCCGTCGCGACGATCGCGGACTGCGGTCTGGATGCGAAGGCGGTCGCGATGCTGGGTGTTCTCGCGGCGGTCGGCGCTGCGCTGAGACCGCTGGGCGCGGGCACGGCCGGCCTGGAGCCGATGTTCTTCCTGATGGTGCTGAGCGGCCGGGTGCTCGGCCCCGGATTCGGCTTCGTGCTCGGCTCGGTGACGATGTTCGCCTCCGCCCTGCTCACCGGCGGCGTGGGGCCGTGGATGCCCTTCCAGATGCTGTCGATGGGCTGGTTCACGATGGGCGCGGGTCTGCTGCCGGGCGCGGAGCGGCTGCGCGGGCGGGCGGAGCTGGTGATGCTCGCGCTGTACGGGGGCGTGGCGGCGTTCGCGTACGGCACGGTGATGAATCTGTACGGCTGGACGATCGTGCCGGGGCTCGGTTCCGGCATCTCGTTCGTCGCGGGTGACCCGCTGCCCGAGAACCTGTTCCGCTTCCTGGCATACTGCGTGGCGACCTCCCTCGGCTGGGATCTGGGCCGCGCGGTCCTCACCGTGGTCCTGGCCCTCACCGTCGGCCCCACCCTGCTGAAGGCCCTGCGTCGGGCCACCCGCCGTGCGGCCTTCGAGGCCGGGGTCGCTTTCCGGCCCTGACCGACGATAGATAAATGCACATAGCCTCAAATTAGGCCAGTGGGGCCAATTTGGCTTGATCTCCGTTCCCGATGGCCGCCGAGGCGTTGTCACAAGCGTGGAACCACGTGAATTCTGGGATCGGAACACAATCCTGGCCCAAGCCTTTCTGGCCAGTGACGAGCGGATGCGCCGTGCGCAGGAGGTGCTCGACGAGACACAGGCGGAGCGGAGCAGGACGCTCGCGGCGTTCGCCGTCACCGTCGGCGACGACGGCGCCATCGCCGACCTCATGGGCCTGAACGAGCGGGAGGTGCGGCTCGCGCGCCGGACGGTGGGGCGCGGCGATGCGCGGTCCGTCGCCGAAGCGCTCCTGACCCAGGCGCCACCGAAGCCGGCGGCGGAGCCTGTGGGAAGCCTCTCCGGCACCGGAGATCCACCTGCCGCACCCCGGGAGGAGATGGCCGCCCGGCACCGGAGCCGCTCCAGCCCCGGCACCCGCTCTTTCCACGCCCGACGCGGACAGCGCCACCCCTGGACGCCGAGCATGGACTCCGTGCTGCTGTGGAGCTGGGAGTCCGGCGTCGACCTCCAGACGGTGGCGGGTGAACTGGGCGTATCCGTACGTGCACTGCTGATGCGGGTGCAGGCTCTCGCGGACGACGGCATGCTCACCCTCGCCACACCGGTCACCGATGTGGGCCGCTCGGGCCGGCACCGCCGTCAGTACGAGGAGACGGGCTTCCTGTACGGATCAAGCACCACTTTCCCTCGTACGTACCGTACTGAGCGCACTTCCTCACAGCCGCTGGATGATCGTCCCCGTCGCCAGCGCGCCGCCCGCACATCGTGATGAGCGCGAACTCCTGTCACGGCGCTCCAGTTCGTGCAGGGCCGTGGTGATCAGGCGGGCCCCGGTCGCGCCGACCGGGTGGCCGAGCGCGATCGCCCCGCCGTTGACGTTCACCTTCGCGAGCCCGTCCAGGTCCCGCTCGAAGACCTGTGCCCAGCTCAGGACCACGGAGGCGAAGGCCTCGTTGATCTCGACGAGGTCGATGTCCTTCAGCGACATGCCCGCCTTCCCGAGCACCGCCCTGGTCGCGTCGATCGGCCCGTCGAGGTGGAAGTGCGGATCGGAACCGACCAGCGCCTGGGCGACGATGCGGGCCCTGGGCTTGAGCTTGAGGGCCCGCGCCATCCGCTGGACGCCCACATGATCGCGCAGGCCCCGTCGGATATCTGCGAGGAGTTCCCGGCGGTGTGGACTGCGGTGGGCATGACCGGCTTGAGCCTGCCGAGCCCCTCCGTCGTGGTGTCCCGCAGCCCCTCGTCGCGGTCGACGAGCCGCCACATCCCCTGCCCTGCGGTCTGCTCCGCCTCGGTGGTCGGCACCTGGACGGCGTACGTCTCGCGTTTGAAGCGCTCCTCCGCCCAGGCCACGGCCGCCCGCTCCTGCGACATCAGCCCGAACGCGTCGACGTCCGCGCGGGTCAGGCCGCGTTTGCGGGCGATGCGCTCGGCCGCCTCGAACTGGTTGGGCAGGTCGACGTTCCACTCGTCGGGGAAGGGCTTGCCAGGACCGTGCTTGGACCCGCTGCCCAGCGGCACACGTGACATCGCCTCGACCCGCAGCTGATGCCGACGTCGATGGCCCCGGCGGCGATCATGTTGGCGACCATGTGGGAGGCCTGCTGCGAGGATCCGCACTGACAGTCCACGGTGGTCGCCGCGGTCTCGTACGGAAGTCCCACGGCCAGCCAGGCGTTGCGAGCGGGGTTCATCGACTGCTCGCCGGCATGAGTGACCGTGCCACCCACGATCTGTTCCACACAGTCGGCCTGGATGCCGGTCCGGCCCAGGAGTTCGCGGTAGGTCTCACCCAGCAGATAGGCGGGTGGAGATTGGCGAGCGCCCCTGGCGCTTGCCGATAGGGTGCGTACGGCTTCGACGATGACGGGTTCCGCGGCCATGAGCTCGTCCTCTCCTCGCACTTCCATGGGGCGTCCCGGCGCCCACGGAAGGAACTAGTACGCGTTCTAGTTCTGCAGGCAGTCTTATGAGACTTACCCTCGGTACGCAAGGGTCGTGCACCGGGTCGTGCACCCGGCATCGCGGCCGGAGCCCTCCCGGGCAACGGATCCGGCCACGCCTCTTGCCACTTGTAGAACTCGTTACTACCTTGCGGACAACTTCTGATGGGCCGTCAGACACGTCCTGCCGGGCCCGGGTGGAGAGGTGCCAATGAGCTGCCCCCATATGCCCGAAGGGTTCGACTTCACCGATCCCGACCTACTCCAAGACCGGGTGCCCCACCCGGAGTTCGCCCGGATGCGAGAGACCGCACCGGTCTGGTGGTGCACCCAGCCCACCGGCATCTCCGGCTTCGGCGACGCGGGCTACTGGGCCGTCACCCGTCACGCCGACGTCAAATACGTCTCCACGCACCCCGAACTGTTCTCGTCCAACACCAACACAGCGGTCATCCGCTTCAACGAGTCGATCAGCCGCGACCAGATAGAGGTCCAGAAGCTGATCATGCTGAACATGGACCCGCCCGAGCACACCCGGGTCCGTCAGATCGTCCAGCGCGGCTTCACCCCGCGTGCGATCCGGTCGCTGGAAAAGGCGCTGCGCAGCCGGGCCCGCTCGATCGCGGACGCCGCGCTCGCCTCCGCCGAGGCATCGGCCGACGGGTCCTTCGACTTCGTCAACTCGATCGCCGTCGAGCTTCCCCTGCAGGCCATCGCCGAGCTCATCGGCGTACCGCAGGATGACCGCTCCAAGATCTTCGACTGGTCGAACAAGATGGCCGCGTACGACGATCCGGAGTACGCGATCACCGAGGAGGTCGGCGCCGAGGCCGCCATGGAGCTGGTCTCGTACGCGATGAACCTGGCCTCGGCACGCAAGGAGTGCCCGGCCCAGGACATCGTGTCGCAGCTGGTCGCGGCGGAGGGCAGCGGAAACCTGTCCTCCGACGAGTTCGGCTTCTTCGTCATCCTGCTCGCCGTGGCCGGCAACGAGACCACCCGTAACGCCATCAGCCACGGCATGCACGCCTTCCTCACCCACCCCGACCAGTGGGAGCTCTACAAGCGTGAGCGCCCGCAGACGACCGCCGAGGAGATCGTCCGCTGGGCGACTCCCGTCGTCTCCTTCCAGCGCACCGCGACCCAGGATCTGGAGCTGAGCGGTCAGCAGATCAAGAAGGGCGACCGGGTCGGGATGTTCTACTCCTCGGCCAACAACGACCCCGAGGTCTTCGACAGCCCGGAAACCTTCGACATCACCCGCGACCCCAATCCGCACCTCGGATTCGGTGGCGGTGGCCCGCACTTCTGCCTGGGCAAGTCACTCGCCGTCATGGAAATCGACCTGATCTTCAACGCGGTCGCGGACGCGCTGCCGGACCTGCGCCTGGTACAGGACCCCGGCGGCTTCGCTCGGCCTGGCTCAACGGCATCAAACAACTGCAGGTGAGCACGGCCGCCCCTGAGGAGCTGCCGCTCGCGGACGGCTGAGCTGTTCGAGTGGCGGAGCCGGCCGATGCTGGTGGGGCGCGGCGATCCGGACCGAAGGGGTGCCGGGCGGATTCCTCCGCTCCGGCACCCTTCGGCCCGTGCGCTACGACTTGCTGCCCACGGCTTCGCCCGCCGGCTCCGCGGCGGCCAGAGGCTCCGCCGCGGGCGGCGGCTCATCGGGCCCGTGGGGCTCATGGGGCTCATGGGGCTCATCGGTGGCCTTGCGCCGCAGCGTCCGGGGCCCCGACAGGACATAGGTCAGCCCGAAGCCCAGCGATACGACGATCGCGCCGCCGACCGCGTCCAGCACCCAGTGGTTGCCCGTGGCGACGATGGCGGAGACCGTGAAGAGCGGATGCAGCAGCCCCAGCCCCTTCATCCACAGCTTCGGGGCGAGCAGCACGATCACCACACCGCACCACAGCGACCAGCCGAAGTGCAGCGACGGCATCGCCGCGTACTGGTTGGTCAGCGTCGTCAGCGTCCCGTAGTCCGGCTTGGCGAAGTCCTGGACGCCATGGACGGTGTCGATGAAGCCGAGGCCCGGCATCAGCCTCGGCGGGGCCAGCGGGTAGAGCCAGAAGCCGAGCAGCGCGAGGACCGTGGCGAAGCCGATGGAGCTGCGGGCCCAGCGGTAGTCGGTGGGCCGCCGTACGTACAGCACGCCGAGGATCGTGAGCGGGACGATGAAGTGGAAGGTCGAGTAGTAGTAGTCGAAGAACTCCCGCAGCCAGTTGATCTCCACGACCGCGTGATTGACCCAGTGCTCGATGTCGATGTGCAGCCACTGCTCGATGGAGTGGATCTGCCGGCCGTGTTCCTCGGCGGTGGGGCGGCCCGCGGTCGCCGCCAGCCTGACCTTCGCGTACGCGGAGTAGACCACCCGGATCAGCAGGAGTTCCAGCAGCAGATTGGGACGGCTGAGCACCCGCCGCCAGAACGGCAGAAGCGGCACCCGTCTCCAGCGCGACGCGACCGGCTCGGCGTAGTCGGTCGGAATCGGGTGCTGCCAGTTCGGCGAGAGCGCGGCAGGAACGGTGCGACACAGGCCGCGCCGAGCGCCGCGATGAGCAGCACGTTGTCGCGTACGGGGTGCAGCGCCGCGATGTTCGGCAGCAGCATCTTCCCGGGCAGGGTCAGGACCAGCACCACGACGGCCGGCCAGACCAGCCGGTCGGAGGCCCGCTTGCCGACCCTGCCGACGACGGCGAGAGCACCCAGAGCAGCTGGTGCTGCCACGCCGTGGGGAAATGGCGACGACCACACAGCCGGTGACGGCGACGGCGAGGAGCAACTGGCCGTCCTGGGCATAGCGCACCGCACGCCGCAGCCCCAGGAAGCAGACACCGGCGGCCAGCACGAGGAAGACCAGGATCTCCGGGGCGCCTTCGAGGCCGAGGCGCAGCAGCGCGCCGTGCAGTGACTGGTTGGCCAGACTGTCCGGGCTCGCACCGAGCCCGGCGCCCGCGACGTGGTGCACCCAGTAGGTCCAGGAGTCGTGCGGCATCACGGCCCAGGCCAGCGCCGTGCAGGCGGCGAAGGCGGCGCCCGCGCTCGCCGCCGCCTGCCGCCTGCCGGTCAGCCAGAGCAGCGCGGCGAAGAGCAGGATGGTCGGCTGGAAGGCCGCGGCGATCCCGATCAGCACGCCAGGCAGGCGCTCACCGCGCGCCACGAAACAGCCGAGCAGCACCAGCAGTACCGGCAGGATGCTCGTCTGACCGAGGCTGAGCGCGTTGCGGACGGGCAGCGACAGCATGAGCAGCGTGATCGCAACGGGGGCGGCGAGCAGCGTGGTGCGACGGCTGACGGGGCTGGGCAGGGCACGCGCCGCGACCATCCCGAGCGCCGCGACCAGCAGCAGGGACCCGAAGGTCCATGCGACGCCAGAGCCTGCTCGGCCGAGGTGGTCAGGGTTTCAGTACGAGCCCGGCGAAAGGTGTACCGGTGAACCGGCCGGGCTCGTACAGGAGCCCGCCACATGCAGGACCCCGCTGTCACCGATCCAGGTCTCCAGGTCGATAAGACGTTCCCCGGGCGGGCGGCTCAGCACCACCGCCATCTGGCGTACTGCCAGTACGGCCACGATCAGCCAGAGCGCCGCTCTGGCCGCCCCGGTCCGTGTGCCTGTGTCCGCCGCCGCGTCTCCGCGCGCACTGCGCTCCGCATTTGCCACGCTGCGCCGACCTCCCACCGTTTCATGCACTCTCCCTCGACCCGGGGATGTGCGAATGAAGCCTCGCACTGCCCGAGGAGAAGACACAATCAACCCCTCTTCGCCTGACTGTCACCCTGCTTTTGTCCGAAAGATTGCTCGAAACCGGATCCGGCTCAGCCCCGGCACACGGAACCGGACCGTCCCCGAGCCGGCCCACGCCCGGGTCCCGGCGCGATTCCGCTTCCGCTATCGGTCCTCGTGTACGGGAATGTCCGCCTGCCAGGCCGCGAACAGCGGGACGTCCGTGGTGCCATCCAGGACCACGACCCCGAACGGGCGGTCGAAGGCGAGGTGGTGGGTGCGCCGCGGCCTGGGCGCGCTCCCCATCCGCATCGATACGACCGTGACGGCGGCGGCCTCCACACCCTGCTCGGCGATCTTCACCACGGCCTCCTGGACCACGGAGAAATGGTGAGCGGGTGCCGAGATGCCGGAGAAGTCGGCGGCGGGGCCGGTGGCGAGCCGCACTCCGAGCGCAGGCAGCTGATCGGTGACCTGAACAGTCGTACGCAGAGTGAAGCGGGGTACGGCGACGGTCACCACGTCCGTGTCCAGGCGGGTGCCGGGCTCCTCGGCGCCCAGCCCGCGGGCAGCACGTCGGCCGCCACGGCCCCGGGCTCCCCAGGACGAGCCTGACCCGCGCCGGAGCTCCGCCGCCCGCCTCCGTACGGCAGCGCAGCTCGACGACGTACGCGCCCTGCGATGTCCACGCGTCCCGCAGCGCCACCGAGGTGTGCATCATGGTGACCGGACGGCTCACGCCCACTGCGTCGGTGAAGGGCAGATCGCGGGTGAGGTGCTCCTCGAACGGCTCCTCCCAGAGCGCCTTCAGCGCAAGCACGTTGACCAGCGCGAGCAGCGTCTCCTCGGTGAGCCGCAGCGGCAGCCGCTCGATCAGCCCGCCGGTCGCCTCCCGCACCCAGGCATCCATCCCGGCGGGGTCCATCGGGCCGAACCCGATGTCCGGCAGCGCCGCCCGGTACTCCTCGCGTACCGCCACCGTGCTCCACACCCGGGTCGCGACTCCCAGCGCCCCGGTGCCGGCCAGCTCCCGCGCGGCCTGCGTCACTACGGCCGCCGCCTCCTGGTCCGCCACTCCGAGCAGCGCCCTGAGCTCGTCGGCCGTCTCCTTGCGCGCTCCGGCCGCTACGGCCGCCAGCGCCAGCCAGAGCCCTGCCGGTGAGCACACGAAGCCGCCGCCGGGCTGTTCCAGCTCCCGTATCCAGCGCTCGCCCAGCCGCTGGACCGCACCGGCCCGAGCTGCCGGGTCCATCTCCCGCGTCATCATCGCTGCCCCCGCACGCATTATTGGCTCGTCATCCGATCATGCAAAGCCAGAATGAACCACATGACGTGGACCGTGGCCCCTGAATCCTTCGACACGCCCGATGCGGCACTGCTTCGCAGGGACTACTACGACGAGGTGGCCAGCCGCTACTGGGGCGCCCGCGACCGCCGGGGAGATCGACGAGGGCCTCACGGGCGACGGCGTCGAACGGCTCGCCCGTCCCACCGGGGAGTTCGTCGTCGGCCGGTACGGGGGCACGGCGGCGAGCTGCGCCGGACTGCTGCTGACCGACGCGGGCCGTGCGGAACTGACCCGGGTGTTCGTGCGGCCCGAGTTCCGCTCCACGGGCGGCGGCGGACTGCTGCTGGCCGCGGTCGAGGACGCGGCGCGCGCCTGCGGAGTACGGCAGATCCGGCTCGACACCCGTAACGACCTCGTCGAGGCGCGCGGACTGTACGCGAAGCACGGGTACCGAGAGGTCCCCGCGTTCAACCGGGGACCGTACGCGGAGCACTGGTTCGCCAAGGACCTGTAGACCTGGGCGGCACCACGGTCCTGGCGGCACCGCGATCGTGGCTGCACCACGGCCCCGGCGGCACCACGGTCGTGGCGGCTCAGGCCAGATGGTCGCGCGGAGGTTCGGGCATGTGCGGCCGCTCCTGGTCGACCCGCTCACCTCCGAGGTCAGCTCCGCGACGAGATGGACCAGGTCGGTGGGCCGCTCCGGCCCCACCAGTCGCCGAGCAGCTCGGCCAGGGAGTCCTCGCGGGCCTGCGCGAGCCGGACCGCGGACTCCGCTCCCTGATCGGTGAGGACCAGCTGCACGCCCTCGCGCCGGACCAGGCCGCGCCCTCGATCTGGCGTGCCGCCTCGATGATCACCCCAGCGGTACGGGGTGACATCGGCGAGCCTGGCGGGCTCGACCATGCCGTGCCGCTTGACGCGCAGCAGCAGCCAGCTGGCCGCGGGCAGCAGGTCGTATCCCGCCCGTGCGGTGATCTTCTGGTAGATCTCGCGGCGCCCCTCGCGGGTGGCGAGCACCGACAGGGCGCGGGCGCACTCGTCGTACGAGGAACGCTCGACCGGGTTCGAGGCGAGGGTCTGGCTGGTGTCGGGGGCGGTCACCGAACCACGCAGCTTGTCCTCCTTGAACAGCCAGGCGATGGCGAAGGCGACCAGGACGACGGGGGCCGCGTACAGGAAGACATCGGTGATCGACGTCGAGTAGGCGTTGAGGACCGAGGGGCGCAGATCGGCGGGGAGCCTCCCGATGGCCCGTGGATCGGCGGCGAGCCCGTCGGCATCCACACCGGGCGGGAGCGAGCGGCCGGCGAGCGCCGCTTCGAGTTTTCCGGTGAGCCGGCTGGTGAAGACAGCCCCGAAGATGGCTACGCCGAACGAGGCACCGATGGAGCGGAAGAAGGTGGCGCCGGAAGTGGCGACGCCCAGGTCCCCGTAGCTGACGGAGTTCTGCGCGACGAGCACGAGCACCTGCATCACCAGGCCGAGCCCGGCGCCGAAGACGAAGAAGTACAGGCTCATCTCCCAGGTGCTGCTGTCCTGTGTGAGCCGGTGGAGCAGCAGCAGGCCCAGAGCGGTGATTCCGGTGCCGACGATGGGGAAGACCTTCCACCGGCCGGTACGGCTGACCAACTGGCCGGATCCGGTCGAGGTGATGAGCATGCCGAACACCATCGGCAGCATGTGCACACCGGACAGGGTCGGTGTGATGCCGTGGACCACCTGGAGGAACGTCGGCAGATAGGTCATCGCGCCGAACATCGCGAAGCCGATGACGAAGCTGATGACCGCGACGAGGCCGAAGGTCCTGATCCGGAACAGCCTCAGCGGCAGTACGGGCTCGGCCGCCCGGCGCTCGGTCCGGATGAAGGCCACGAAGCACCACTGCGAGCACGGCCAGGCCGATGATCTGCGCCGATCCCCAGCCCCAGGTGGTGCCGCCCAGGGACGCGACCAGGACCAGACAGGTGGCGACGGCGGCGATGAGGAAGGTGCCCAGGTAGTCGATGGTGTGCTTGGTCCGGCGCACGGGGATGTGCAGGACAGCGGCGATGACGAGCAGCGCGACGATGCCGATCGGCACGTTGATGTAGAAGACCCAGCGCCAGCTGAGGTGCTCGGTGAAGAAGCCGCCGAGCAGCGGTCCCAGCACGCTGGTCACGCCGAAGACCGCACCGAACAGACCCTGGTACTTGCCGCGTTCGCGCGGGTGACGATATCGCCGACGATCGCCATCGACAGCACCATCAGTCCGCCGCCGCCGAGGCCCTGCAGTGCACGGAAGCCGATCAGCTGCGGCATGTTCTGGGAGACGCCGCACAGGACGGAGCCGATCAGGAAGATGACGATGGCCGTCTGGAAGAGCTTCTTGCGGCCGAACTGGTCACCGAGCTTCCCCAGAGCGGGGTCGCCGCTGTCGCGGCCAGCAGGTAGGCGGTGACCACCCACGACAGATGGTCCAGGCCGCCGAGATCGCTGACGATCGTCGGCAGTGCGGTGGACACGATGGTCTGATCGAGTGCCGCCAGGAGCATGCCGAGGAGCAGTGCGCCGATGGCCACCAGGACCGTCCGGGTGGACCGTCCTTCGCCGGGAGCGACGGGCGGGCTCAGCTGCTGGGCCATGGGCATCTCCTTGGATCCGCTACACCCTCATCCTGGCCGTTGTGTCCCGTTATGGCCTGCCGAGCACCGTGGGGCATTGGGCTTCCCGGGCGGCCTGCATAATCGCAGGCAGTTCAAGGGAGGGACCCACAATGACCGGACATCCATGCCCGGAATGCGGCGGAAGGCAGGACGCGGGGCGAGACCCGGATGCACCTGCGAAGCCCGTACGGCGCAGCCCACCGGGCAGGAGCGGCTCACCGGCGAGGAACAGCGGGCCGCCCGCTCGGCGGAGACGGCCGCGGAGATCGCCGCGGCCGAGGACTTCGATCCGCTGCGGATCCGCCCCTACGTCACCCTGAGCAGCGACGACGAGGCGGCGGCCGGGACGGACAGCGCGCCCGGCGGGGACGGTCGGGGCACACCGGACGCGGCCACCACGATGCCGCTGTTCCTTGCCGGCGCGCAGGCGGGCCCACTGCCGGACGCCACCGGGGGCGACGAGGCCAGGCGGCGGACCGCCAGTGCCTACGCGGGAGCCGGGCCCGATCCCGTACAGCCGCGCCGCAGACGGCCGTTCGCGGTTCTTGCCGTGGGGGCGGCAGTGGCTGCGGTGGTCGGTACGGCGGCTTTCGCCGGCGGTCTGTTCGGCGGGGACGAGGCGGGCCGGGACGAGGCCCTGCCGGAGACGACGGCCGGCATCACGGACCCGAGCGCCGGGCCGGCGGCATCCGTGTCGCAGTCCGCGTCCGCCTCACCGTCACCGTCACGGCCGGACTCCGCGTCGCCGTCACCGTCGGCGTCCGCCTCCGCCTCGCCGTCACGGAGTCCGGCGGCGACCCGCTCCCCTCCGCATCGCCGTCGACCCAGGCCACCGCGTCACCCTCGGCGCCCACCGCCCCTCCCACCACCATGTCGGTGGCTCCGCCGGCGACGGGAGGCGGCCCCACCCTGCGGCGTGGCGATCACGGCGACGAGGTGATGGAGCTGCAGCAGCGGCTGCAGAAGCTCTGGCTGTACCAGGGCCCGGCCGACGGCGACTACACGGACCGGGTGGAGGGCGGCGTGCACCGCTTCCAGTCGTACATGTCGATCGAGAGCGACCCGGAGGTGTGTACGGACCGGCCACCCGTCGCGCGCTGGAGGAGCGGACGAGCGACTACGGCCAGGACTGACGAAGGCCCGGCCGTACGGCCGGCCGACGTGATTGGCGTTCCGGAGCATGTTTTGTATCGTGATGGAACAAAGTAGCCTCCGCCCGTTCTCCCTGACCGGCGGGCGGAGGCTGCTTGTTTCCTCGTTGCGTGAGTTGCCGAGTTGCTCACGCGAGCTGTTCGTACTCCCCGCGCTCTGGAGCCTGCCGATGTCGGCCACCGTCCTCGAAGCCCGCGCCCTCCTGCTGGACATGGACGGCACCCTCGTGAACTCGGACGCCGTGGTGGAGCGCTGCTGGCGTCGCTGGGCGCTGAAGCAGGGCCTGGACCCCGAGGCCGCACTCAGGGTGGTCCACGGCCGGCAGGGATACGCCACGATGGCCGCCCTGCTCCCGGACCGCCCCATGGAGCAGAACCACGCGGAGAACCGCGTGATGCTGGCCGAGGAGACCGCGGACACCGAAGGCGTGGTGCCGATCGGCGGCGCCGCCGCCTTCATGGCATCGCTCGCGGATCTCCCGCACGCGCTGGTGACCTCGGCGGACGAGGCACTCGCACAGGCTAGGATGGGCGCCGCCGCACTGCCCGTGCCGCGAATCCGCGTCACCGCCGAAGGCGTCGGCGCCAGCAAGCCCGACCCCGAGGGCTTCCTCAAGGGTGCGGCGGAGCTGGGCTTCGCCCCGGCGGACTGCATCGTGTTCGAGGACTCCGAGGCCGGCATCACGGCCGGCCGGGCAGCCGGAATGCGGGTCGTGGGCGTCGGCCCCGGGCCGCCGCGCTCTCCCGACGCACATGTCGACGACCTGACGCAGCTACGGGTCGAGGCCGGCGCGGACGGCACGGTCCGTCTGCACATCGACGCCCGGTAACACTCCCCGGCACCTCCCACCCCTGGTGGAGCAGCCCCGTGCGACCGGTTCGAGCACCAGCGCGACGGCCACCGCCTGCACCACCACCGGCACCCCGAGGACGAACAGCCGCACCACGCCCGCCTCGACGGGTGAGGGTGCTGCCCGGCAGCAAGCCCACGAAGGCCCCGGGCGGGTGACAAGCCCCACGGCCCGGGGCCCGTCGAGCCCCGGCAGCAGCACGTCCGGCGCCGCCGGGCACGAGCCGCACCGCCACCCACAGCCCGCAGCCCGCAGCCCGCAGCCCGCAACCCGCAACCCGCAACCCTGCGAGAACGGCACCGAGCGCGGGAGTGACCGGAAGCAGTACCCCAACACCCCTGGCCCGGCCCGGCAGCCATTACCGACGGCCCGTCACACCCTTTGCTCGAACACACTTAGGACGGGACGTCAGACCGACCGTCGAAACCCTTGATGTGACGTGCACATGTCGTCACTCTGTTACCTGGCGCCCACCCCACAGAAACCCGGCGCCGAAACGATGACCTGACTCCACAGGTCGCCCGCCCGGGATCCCCACATCAAGGGAGTTCACATGTCCGGTATCTACGCGCGTCGCATAGCCGTCGTCGCCGCCTCCGCCGCATTCGCCGCCACCACCGGGCTCCTCACCGCCCCCACTGCCCAGGCCGCGATGCCCACACCGGTCAGCGCGTCGACCGCTCGCACGTATCTCGGTGAGCTCGCCGTCGAGGCGGAAGGCTCGTCCAGCGGGTACAGCCGCGACAAGTTCCCGCACTGGATCACGCAGTCGGGTGCCTGCAACACCCGCGAAGTGGTCCTGAAGCGCGACGGTACGAACGTCCAGCAGGACTCCAGCTGCGCTGCGGTCAGCGGTAGTTGGCACTCGGAGTACGACGGGGCCGACTGGACCGCCGCCTCCGATCTGGACATCGACCACATGGTATCTGCACCTGCGACGGCGTAGTCGGGCATATCCGCTGGCAGATCCGTCACCGGCATGCCGGTGACACTCCAGCGCGCGGACTCCCTGAACGACCATTCGGAGGAAGGCAAGAAATGAAGAACGTTCTCTCCACGGCCGCCGTTGCCCTCTCGGCCCTGATCGCGACCATCAGCCCCGTCGGCGCCCAGCAGTTGCCTTCGGACGCGATTTCAGCAGTCGCCGCCGCCCGGGGCAGCAACTGGATGAACTGACCGTTGCAGCGCGCGGATCGATGGACGGCTACAGCCGCGACAAGTACCCCACTGGATCGACCAGGGCGACAGCTGCAACACCCGGGAAGCGGTCCTTAAGCGCGACGGCACGGAGGTCGAGACGGGCAGCGACTGCTACCCCACCAGCGGCACCTGGAAGAGCCCGTATGACGGTGCGACGTGGTCGGATCCGTCCGATGTCGACATCGACCACATGGTGCCGCTGGGAAATTCCTGGGTCAGCGGAGCGAAGGAGTGGACTAACGCACAGCGTCAGGCGTTCGCCAATGACCTGACGAATCCGCAGCTGTTCGCGGTTACGGACAACGTGAACCAGTCGAAGAGCGACAGGGCGCCGGATGAATGGCGTCCGCCGCTGGAGTCGTACTGGTGCCAGTACTCGACGGACTGGATCGAAGTGAAGCACCACTACGAGCTGACGATCACCACGGAGGAGAAGACCGCCCTGGAGGACATGCTGGCCAGTTGCTGAGACCGGTCACTCGGGTTCACGGGGGCCGGCATCGCAGGAACGATGCCCCGCCGTGTACCGCTTCCAGCGTTGCTGCGAACCGGCCGTCTCCTGATCCTGCCGTTCGATCTCAGCTGACATCCAGCGCACACCGCTAGGCCGTTTCTCTCGGATCATCGTGCTGACCAGATGAGGATGGCCGCGACGTGGAGCCCGGCCAGGTAGACGGTGGCGGTCTTCTCGTAGCGGGTGGCGATTCCGTGAGGCATACAAGCAGCGCAACATCGTCGAGCGGTGCATCAACCGCCTCAAACAGTGGCGAGGTCGAAGGCGGGTGGCCGGCCGCCGCGGCTGCCGCGACGGAGTCGGTGACCCCGCTGATCCGCTGGGACCGGGATGACTGTCCGGATTCCACGTCGTCGCAGGTGTTCGCGGATGGCTCTGGAGGAATACGCCTTATCGGCAAGGACCACATCCGGTTTGGTGCGGGGACGTCCAACGCGGCGGGGAATTCGAATTCGTGCCATCACTTCGATGAAGGCGGGCGCGACACCGGCCTGCCCGCTGTGACCACGGAGGCCAGAGGCCGACAGTTGCCATCGGCGGCAAGATGGATCTTTGTCGTCAGCCCGCCTCGGGAGCGGCCGATGGCGTGGTCGGCGGGCTCGTTGGCCGGAGCCCTTTTGCGGGCCCCGGCCGCGTGCTGGTGTGCTCTGACGACCGTGGAGTCGACGGACACGACCCAGTTCAGGTCCTCGTCGGCATCTGCCCGGGCCAACAAGGCGTTGAACATTCGCTCTCAGGTCCCGTCGATCGCCCAGTTTCGCAGTCGGCTGTAGGCGCCCTTCCAAGATCCGAACTCCGCAGGCAGATCCACCCACGGGGACCCCGTCCGGTACTTCCAAGCGATGGCATTGATGACCTGCCGATGGTCACGCCACCTTCCACCTCTACGAGGAGTCCGGTCCGGCAGCAGAGGCTCGATCCAGGCCCACTGGGCGTCAGTCAACACACCCGTACAACGACGGGCCGCCTTCGCCGCAACGCCTCAGAACCCGGCCATGGACTTATCGAGCACACCGCCCACAGCGCCGTAGACGCTGCAGCGAACTGAATGTCCGGCCCTACGACGGAGCCCGAACCCCACGATGAACGACACCGTGAAGAGTCCACCGAGGACCACCGCCACGACTGGGTCGTAGACGAAGTACACGAGGTATGCGACGCCAGCCCAGACCAAGAGCGGGAGGAGCGAACCATGCAACATTGCCCAGAACGTGACCTGTTCTGGAGCTCCGGGCAGAGCACGTTGACGCCACACCTCTACGTGGTTCCTGGTCGCACAGTTCTCACGCCGCATGGACCCATCACACCACTGGCCGTTCACTGATCCATAAGAAACGGCCTAGGCCGCTGGTGGCCGAGGACCTACCCACCACGGATACGGCAGGTGCTGCCGACGGGTGCCTCACAGAGTGGAAGGACCTAACTGCTCAACGGAGGCGGCGGTTCGGGGCTGTGGCATGGCGCGGTATGCGCGGGAACTGGCCCCTGGGGATGTGGCCGCTGGGCTACCGGTGGCCTTCGCGCGACAATGCTGCCGATCGATGGCAAGCCTGCAAATGGTCAGGTACTCGTCACGGTGTTGGAGCGGCGCGCCTTGATCGCCGAACGCCGATCAACTCGAGTTCGGCGAATACCGCAACCACCAGCGCTCCGATAACCACGAAGGTGGCACCCAGGCCGGTGAGTGGTACAACGTTCGTGAACGCAAGCACGAGCATCGCCGCGCAGGCCAGCGTGTTGCCCACGACGACGATTGCGGCGAGGCGCAGCGGAATCTGGGGTAGCCGGCGATGAGGGCGAGCGCGGCGGCGCCGCCCAGCATGGCGATCCCGAACGGAATGGACCACGTCTTCGGCAGTCCGAGCGGGCCACTGAGCAACTCGCTACCGACGAGCATGACAACACCGAAGACGGCGGTGCTCCAGCTGTCGATGCGCAGGCTGATACGCAGCAGGTCCGGTGCAGCACTGTCGGCTGCTGGACGCTGGCCGGTCATGGCTGGGACAGGCATACAGGTCTCCTCGGTTTACGGGCCGGATTCCACACGTCTGACGTGGGAGACGGTGGCATCACGGGGTCGTGGGATCAATGACCCCGGAGGTCATGGTCTCTGTGATGCAGTGGCGGTTATCCTCCCGGGCATGGATGTGGAACAGCTGTCGCGAGTGGGTGCCCTCCTACGGGACTGGCGTCGGCGCCGCAGGCTCAGCCAACTCGACCTCGCCCTCCTGGCAGACACTTCCGCGCGCCACCTGTCCTGCGTAGAGACCGGCCGGGCACGCCCAAGTCGGGCGATGGTGCTCCGCCTGTCCGCCGCCCTGGACGTCCCCTTGCGCGAGCGCAACACCTTGCTGCTGGCCGCCGACTACGCGCCGGCTTACCGGGAAAGCAGCCTCGATGACGCATACATGGCGTCGGTCCGTTCTGCGCTCGAGACCATGTTGACGGCGCACGAGCCGTATCCCGCCGTAGTGGTCGATCGATGCTGGAACGTAGTGACCGGAAACCAGGCCATGTCCGTGCTGATGGACGGCATACCGCCTCATCTGCTGGAGCCGGCGCCGAACGTCTTTCGGATGACTCTGCATCCCGACGGGCTAGCGTCACGGCTGTCCAACCCTGGCGAGGTCCGAGCCCTCTTCATCGAACGGCTACTCCGCCAGGTCAACGTCACCGGAGACGCGGAACTACGAGCGCTGTATGAGGAGGTGCGCCATTACCCAGTCCTCGAAGACCAGGAACAGGTCGGGACCGACGTACCGGCGATGAGGCCGAGTCCGATACAGGTGCCCTTGAGAATCCGTACCCGCAGGGTGAGCTGGCGATGTTCAGCACCATGTCAACGTTCGGAGCCCCGGCCGACGTGACCCTGTCGGAACTGGCGATCGAGCTGTTCTATCCCCTCGACGAGTTCACCATGAAGGCCCTCCGAGAGCTGGCTAGAGCACTCGGCCAACGGAGCTGAGCACTGTCCCGTTGGTTCCGTTCACCTCGTCCTCAGACTATTGCAAGTTCATGCCCTGAATGCAGGAGGTAGGCAGCACACCCTCGGCCATGGCGTAGGCCGAGAGGATGAATGCGCAGCTCCAGACGCTTTGGCCGCGGTCAATCCGTCTCGTACTGGGCAACGCGGCGGCGCAATGCGAGGTTCTCGCCCTGGGCGACTTCCAGTGCCTTTCGGAGCAGGGTGACCTCCTGGTGGTGAGCTTGTTGTTGCTGAGTAAGGCGTGCGCTCAACGCCCGTACGGCGGCCGACGCCGATGAAGACCCGGATTCGGGGCACGGACGCTAGGGAACTGACCGCTCTTCGTGCGGTGTCGTTCGATCAGGGTGCGGAGTTCTGGGTGCTTGTAGAGGAAGTCGGTGCTCACCGCTGCTTTGCGGGCGACTGCGGTGAAACTGACGGGCTCCGCGGCCTTGGTCAGTTGCGCGAGGGCGGCGCGGGCGCGCTTCTCCGCTTTCTCGGTGCGCGCTCGGGTGGCCTGTTGCAGGTGCGTCGGCAGCGGGCTCATGCGATTGACTCCTCGGGGTGTGTAGCGGGCGATTCCGGCCGGTCGGTCGTACCCGCGCCCCGGACCGCACGGAGCTGCCCGTCATCGTGGACGCCGATCTGGTCGAGCGCCACGATGACCTGAGTGAGGGCACGGGTCTCGGTGAGGCGTCCGGCGAGCCAGATGTTGTCCTCGCCCATGGGCTCACCGTGGCGGGCGGTGAACTGCGTCTGACGCCGGGTGATCAGCGCCTCCGTCTGGGCAAGTTGATTGCCGAGTTCGTCTCGGTGGCTGGCGTCAGTGACGAACTTGTCGCAGGTCAGACACGCGTTGCCCTTGGAGCAGACCTGTTTGGGCGGCAGCATGCACCAGCCGTTGGGGAGCACGCGGTCGGCTCGCTGGTCCAGGTGGAGGAGGTCATAGAGATCGCTCGGGTCAACGGCGGCTGTCCTGCCGTCCGCAGTGACCTTCTTGTAGCGCAGGAACTCCCGCTCGGCGGTGACCGCGAGAGTCTTGGCGTAGTGCATGGTCATGGTCGGCGTGAGATGCCCGAGATAGCGCATGACCACGTGGATCGGGACTCCGGCGTTGATCAGGTCGGTCGCCCGGGTGTGCCGGAAGGTGTGCGTCTTGGAGATCTTGACCGCGCGGCCGACGCTGTCGGTGATCGCCAGCTTCTCGGTCAGTGCGCCGAGCCGGCTGTGGAATGTGGCTGAGGCATAGGGCCTGAGCCCGAGACGGTTGTTTTGGTTTGCAGGAAGAGATATCGCGGCTCGGTGCCCTCTGGAGCGCCGTGGGCGGAGATGAACTCGCGGGCCCACTGCTGCTGAACGCGGATGATGTCAGCGATCTCCTGGTCCACCGGAATGGTCGGCGGGTCGCCATCGGTGATCTTCGTCTGCTGGTAGGCGAGCCTGGCGACGAAGCCGTCAGGTTCCTTGCCGTCCTGCTTGCCCACGGTCAGGAGCGGCAGCAGGGGCCGAAGTCCATCATCAGGACCTCGTTCATCCGGCGGCCGGTCCGGATCAGAAGCATGAGCGCGTGAAAAGCCTGCCGGTCGTCCAGGCCGTCTTCGTCCTTGGGGTGGCCAGGATGCCGGAGCCTGCGGCGATCTGGCTGATCACCTCGTCTTCCAGCGCCATGTCGTCGGGAAGCTTGTTGGTCAGCCTGGGCTTGTCCTCCAGCCGGAACAGCACAGTGTGCTGGAGTCCGAGGCGGGTCCAGCGCGGGTCGCCGAGCACCGCGGCGGCTTCGGCGCGGTTGTCGTACATCCAGCGGTAGAACGCCTCAACGGTCACCAGCGGGCCCCTGCGACTGTTCTTCGCGAGCTTGCCGCCCTTGTTCGGTCCGGTCATCGCCGTATGACTGTTCAGGGAGTCGACGAAGCCGCGCAGCCATTGCCGTAGCTGCTCCGGAGTATCCACAAGTCCAGGACCGGCGCATCCAGCCTCGTCGATGTACCACTGGAACCACTTCAGGTGGTCCAGCCTGCTCTTCACCGACGACCACACGTACCGCTCCGTCGACAACTGGACCGACAGCCACCACTTCGCGGCATCTCGGAACCAGTCCGTGGTGAGCTGGCTGAAGTTGGCCACGGTCCTGCCGTAGGGCTCGTGCTCACGTTGCGGGATGCGCCGGTCCAGAGCGGGGTTCCAGACATTCAACCGCCACCACTCGCCGTCGTGGTAGGCATGGGCGAGGCGGTCCTGTACGTGCTTCAAGCCGTTCTCGACCCACTCCGCCAGGTGAGGGTTGGCCGAAGCGTTGGTCCGCATCAATGCCCCTCGGACCTCCCGCCCCATTCCTCGTGGGTCATAGCGGTGAGCGAGCGTGCTACCCGTGCCGCTGGGCCCCGTGCTCGATCGCGAGAACGAGCCCGCGTCGCAGCTCGCCCAGGCGATTGGGGTTGACGCTGTATCCGTCCGCAACCTGTTGGTGCACGAACCAGGCCATCTCCCACAGGATCGGCTCCGGCAGTCCTCGCAGGCTGAGGGACTGGGTGAACCAGCCCGTTCCTTGTCAATCGTCCGCCTGATGAACGCCTGGCAGTAATCTGCGGGCATATTGGCGGCATCGAAGTGGTCCTGCCGATGTTCCTCCGGCAGACTCCCCAGAGCCGCCTCGCGCGATCCTCGGTGAACAACGCGGCGATCGACAGACGGGGATCACGCTTGTCCCGGCGGTTTCGTTCCCGCGCTCTCGGTGCTGTCGTCCGCTGCTGGGGCAGTGCCGCAGTCCCGGTCGGTTCAGCGTTCATTCCAGCTCCCCAGGACTCAGTGATCTTCTGCCAGTCCGCGCACGCCCGAAGCTCGGCGTCCTCGGTCACATGGGCGTAGGTGTTGATCGTGGTCTGGACGTCGGCGTGTCCGAGTCTCCGGCTGACGACATGCATCGGGACGCCCGCCAGCAGGAGCGCGGTGGCATGCGTATGCCGGTACCAGTGAGGCGTCATCGCCGCGGGCAGCACGGAGAGTTGGGACTTGCGCGCGTTCAGGTGCTTGTACACGCTCTCCGGCCTCAGCGGAGCGAAACGGCGCCCGCGGTGCAGATTGCAGAAGATGTACGCGGCGTCCCAGTCATCCAACTCGACATCGGCACCCGCCTCGCACAGGGCCCATACCCAGTCGCCGTACAGGCGGTCCAGCGCGGAGGCGATGAACACCCTCCGGTACCCGCTCTTGGCCCGCAAGCCATGAGGGTGGTCCTCCTGGTGGCGGATCTCGACCTGGGCAGTCGTACCCGTCCCGGTCTTCCAGTCCCGATGCCTCAGCCCCAGCGCCTCGCCCAGGCGCAGACCGGTCTCCTCCAGCAGCATCCACAGAAGCCGGTACCGCAGCTCGCCCGACCAGACCCCGGCCATCGGTTCCCAGGACGCCTCCGCCTCACGGAGCGACGCCATCTGCCCCGGAAGCAGAACAGGGACGGGCTTCGCCCGGACCCGTACCTTCACCACGCTCGAACGTCGACCGTGCCTACGCGCCACGTGCTCCAAAACGGGAGGTAGCTCCCCGGCCGGGAGTGCACCGTCTCGTACAACTGGCCGGCAACCTCGACCCCACGCGCCGCGTGATAGCGGTAGAAGCCCAGCACCGCCCGTACCCGGCTCGCGACTGTCGCGTCCGCCGCCCGCTCCTGGTTCCGAAGCGGCACGACATCCTCCGCCACGCCCCTTCGGCGTAACTGCCCTACGAATGTCCCGAGTTCCGTCACGCCGACGGCATCCCAAGCCTGCGAGCGCTGCTCCAGGAAGGACCACCAGAGGGCGAGGCCCTGGCATAGCTCTTGATCGTGTTGGGCGAGCTGTCGGTCGACCTCAGATACTCCAGATACTGCTCGGCGGGCTCCGCGACTCGGTAGTCGCCCGCGAGGACCGTCCACGTAGCCCCTTCGCCGATCGCCACTCGTTGTGTGATCGCCAATGCTTCCCCTGTGTGTCATCGCTGTCAGCGGTAGATAGTCGCTATGCCGGATAACGCAACGCTCACAGAAAGGAAACGGCTCATCGCCATCTGTCACAGACGTCAACGGCAGCCACAAATGGGTGCGGATAACACATGGTTCCCCTCGTCGAGGCGTGGCGCTCGGGCGCCAGCAGCTGGACGAACACCGAACGCCAGTCCTTCGCCAACGATCTGACCCGCCCACAGCTCATCGCGGTCACGGACAACGTCAACCAGTCCAAGAGCGACCGGGACCCGGGCGAGTGGCTGCCGTCACTCACCTCCTACCAGTGCACGTACGCACGCGCCTGGGTGCACGTGAAGCACCACTACGACATGAGCGTCGACTCCACCGAGAAGAGCGCCCTGCAGTCCGTCCTCAACAACTGCTGAGCCGACCGGTGGCCGGTCCCTGAGAGCAGGGCGGCCACCCTGTCCGCCCTCCTCGGTCGTCCGTACCGTACGGTCCATCGGTCACGCCGATGCGAGGAGGGCACTTATGACCGGGCTACGCCTGGGACCACTGCTGCGCTATGTCGACTGGGAGTCGGGCTCCAGCGCGACGGTCTGGTCGAGACCGATCGGCCCTGCACGGCCGAGGTCCGCTGCGCCGACGGGGCCTCCGGCTCCTCACCCACGTTCGCGGTGGGCGGGCATCACTACGCGCTGACGGTCGTGACGGGGCTGACACCGGGCACGACGACGGCGTACGAGGTACTGCTCGACGGCCGGCGCGTATGGCCGCCCGAAAGCTCCCGCTTCCCGGCCAGCACGATCACGACGCCCTCGGCATCGCTGACTTCGCAGCCGCCCGGGGCTGTTCATCCCGGTCAACCCGTCCGGATCGCCTTCGGCTCCTGCCGCTGGGCCGCCGCGCCCGCCGGCGAGCACGACCCCATCGGCCCCGACGCCCTGGACACCCTGGCCAAGGAGCTCGCCGCCGACCCCGGCGCCGTACGCCCCGATGTACTCCTGCTGCTCGGCGACCAGGTGTACGCGGACGAGACGTCACAGGCGACCCGGCGCAGACTGGCGGCCCGCCGCGATCTGAGCGAGCCCCGGGCGCGGAGGTCGCGGACTACGAGGAGTACACCCACCTCTACGACGAGTCCTGGCGCGACCCGAGGTGCGGTGGCTGCTCTCCACCGTCCCCAGTTGCATGATCTTCGACGATCACGACGTCATAGATGACTGGAACACCAGTGCCGCCTGGCTGAAGGACATCAGAGCAACGCCCTGGTGGCATGAACGGATCGTCAGCGGGCTGATGTCGTACTGGGTCTATCAGCACCTCGGCAACCTCTCCCCGAAGACCTGGCCACCGACCCTCTACGCGGCGGTGCGTGCCGCCGCCGACGGTACCGAGACCCTGCGCAGGTTCGCGGCCGAGACAGACGCGGACCCCGGCCGGACCCGCTGGAGCTACCGACGCGTTTTCGGCCGAGTACGGCTGCTCATGATGGACACCCGGGCGGCCCGCGTGCTGGACGAACAGCAGCGGTCGATGCTCGACGCCGAAGAGGCCCGCTGGATGCGCGACGAGGCGCTCGCCGACCCCGGTTCGTACGACCATCTCCTGATCGGCACCTCGCTGCCGTGGCTCCTGCCGCCGCTCATCCATGAGGCGGAGACCTGGAACGCCGCACTGTGCAGGGGCGAGCGGGCGGCCCCGACGGGCGCTGGGCGCGCTTCGGCGAGAAGGTGCGCCGGGCCTCCGACCTGGAACATTGGGCGGCGTTCCCCGATTCCTTCAACCAGTTGACGCAGTTGCTGAGGGAGGCGGGCAGCGGCCCTGCCGCTCCTGCGACGGTATGTGTCCTGTCGGGCGATGTGCACCATGCGTATATCGCGGAGCCCCAGTGGCCCGGCTCCGCGCCGGGCACCGGCCCCGGGCGCGCGTACTACAGCTGACCTGCTCTCCAGTCCACAACTCGATCCCTGGCTCGATCAGAGCCGGCTTCCGCTTCGGCTGGAGCCGGGCCGGCCGGCTGCTGGGACGCGCGCTGGCCGCTCACGGCCGGACCGGAACCCTCCGGTGCACTGGCGCAAAACGGGCGGGCCCTGGTTCGGCAACCAGCTGATGACTTTGACCCTGCATGGCCGGAAAGCTGCGCTGACATTGGTTCAGGCCAACGAAACTCCAACAGGAGCCCAGCTGAATACAGTTCTGTGGCGCAATTTGACCGCCGATGAATAAGCATTTTCCAGACAGTCGACAAACTGTTGAACTTGCAAGTAACTGTGAGGTCTACCTAGCCTGAGCGGCCCCAATCGGTTCACGTCCCCAGACCGAAGGAGCCCCATGTCCACACGTCTCACCGGGCACAGCCGTACGCACTCGGCCTGTTCCGCCTCGTCGTCGGATTCCTGTTCGCCTGCCATGGCGCCTCATCGCTCTTCGGCATACTCGGCGGCACCATGGGCGGAGGCAGCGTCCCCGCCGGCACCTGGCCCGGCTGGTACGCCGCCCTGATCCAGCTCGTCGGCGGCACCCTGGTCGCGCTCGGCCTCGGCACCCGTGTCGCCGCCCTCGTCTCCTCCGGCTCCATGGCGTACGCGTACTTCAAGGTCCACCAGCCCGATTCGCTCTTCCCGCTGCAGAACGGCGGCGAAGCCTCGGCGATCTTCTGCTGGACCTTCCTGCTGCTGGTCTTCACAGGCCCCGGCGCGGTGGCCATGGACCGGCTGTTCTCCTCACGTACCGGCACCCACACCGGCACCGCGCGCGACGCCGCCGAGCGCAGCTCCGAACAGGCACCGGCGGTCTCCGTCTGAGCGCATCGGCCCACCGGGCCCGGTCCCACCGCGAGCGCGGCGGGACCGGGCCTGCCCTTTCCCCGTTACGTGACCTGTACTACATCGTGCACCCTGGGTGATCTCCGGGTGAATTGCAGGCGTACGCTGTAGAGCTGGCTCTGCGCCGCTCCTGCCGCTCCCCTGCGACGCCGCGGCGTCGACACGTCATACACGGACCGGGGAGTAGAGAGTGCTTGAGAGTGTGGGTGCGCTGACCAGCAGCCCATGGATCTACGCGGTGGTCGCCCTCTCGGTACTCCTGGACGTCTTCCTGCCGGTACTCCCCAGCGGCGTCCTGGTGATCACTGCCGCCACCGCGGCCGCCGCGAGCACCACCACGGTCACCGGCGCCGCCAGTGAGGCCACGCAGCAGGTTCCCTCGCTGCTGGTACTCACTCTCAGCGCGGCCACCGCATCGGTACTGGGCGACCTGGTCGCCTACCGCCTCGCCTGGCGCGGCGGTGACCGGCTGGACCGGGCCATCGCCCGCTCGCGCCGGCTCACGACCGCACAGGAACGTCTTGGTACGGCGCTCAGCCGCGGCGGCGGCACCCTGGTCGTGGTGGCCCGCTTCGCCCCGGCAGGCCGCTCCGTGGTCTCCCTCGGCGCGGGCGCGGCCCATCGCGGGTGAAGGAATTCCTGCCCTGGTCGGCGCTGGCCGGTATCGCCTGGGCCGGCTACAGCGTGGGCCTCGGCTACTTCGGCGGCCAGTGGCTGGGCGCGTCCTGGCTCGGCACGGCCGTCTCGGTCCTCGCCCTGTTCGTGGCGGGCGCCCTGGCCGCACTGGTCGTGCGCCGCCCCTCGGCGAAGGCACGGATCGCCGCCGCGGCGGTCACGCCGATCCCGGCTCCGGCCGTATCCGCCGGGCCCTGACCGCTGCGGCCGGACTTCACACCCTGGGCGGCGCGCCCGCACTTCCAGGCCGTCGAGCAGCCGGTGGGTCGCCTCCGTGATCTCGGCGACGGCCCGGTCGAACACTTCCTGGTTGTGCGCGGCCGGCGCGCGGAAGCCGGACACCTTGCGCACGTACTGCAGGGCGGCGGCCCGCATGTCCTCCTCGGTGGCCTCTTCGGGGATGGCGGGCGGACGAAGGGTCTTGATACTGCGGCACATGTCTCCAGTGTGGACCAGCGCCCGTGGACATACGCAGCCGCGGCGAGGCCCACCCAGTGCGCTGCCGCGCAACTGCGGTGGGGCCGGCCGCCACGTCAGATGAGCGGCTTCGAGTGATCCGTGCACAGGGCCCAGATCACGAAGGTATCGATGGCGACCGAGATGATCGCCCAGACCGGCTGGTACGGCAGCCACATGAAGTTGGCGATCAGGCTGAGCGCGGCGAGCCCCACGCCCACGCCCGGGCCCATCCGGCACCCTTCAGGATGCCCAGACCGACGAGGATGAGGACCACCCCGAGAATCAGGTGGACCCAGCCCCAGGTCGTCACGTCGAACTTGAACGTGTAGTTGCTGATCCGTGCGTACACCTCGTCGGACGCGATGCCCGCGATGCCCTTGATCACAGCGAGGACACCGTCCACGAGCAGCAGAACACCCGCGAACATCGTGCCCCGGCCGCCCACGCGCTACCGCCGCTGCCCGGGTCGGAGCGGCGTGAGGTGCCGGGCGTGGGCGTGGGTGCACTTGGCTGGGACATGGAGAACTCCTTCACCGGTCGCCGGCGCCCGGCAGTTGCTACGGGCAGCTCCGACCCTGCGTGACAACGTCCCGACCGACTACCCGGACGAGTCCGTCCGGGTGAACCCAGGTGCCCTGGTCGAGGGCCCGGAACGGCTCAGGGGCCTCTGACTGTGACGACGTGCCCCTGGGCATCAACGGTGAGAGCCACGCGCTCCACCCTGTTCGCCAGAGCGAGCACCGTCCACACCGCGCCCCACAGCAGGCAGGAGAAGACCGTCAGAACGGCATGCAGCACGTGGTTGACGGGCTGCCCGCGCACCAGGACGGCCTGTGTCTCCGACCGCGATTCCACCCGCCATCCACTGGCGATCCGCTGGTTCACCACCCAGTCGAGAATCAGCCCGCGCTGCGTGGCGTCGGGCGGCGCCCCTCCACTCCGTAGAAGCCGGGTGGAGGCTCGATCGATGCCCGGTCCCGAACCGCACGACGAGGCTTCATGAGGCTCACTCCCAGGTTTCGAGGTCCCCGCCCGCCACTCGATCAGCTCGGGCTGATCAAGATCGATCTCCTGCTCCCCATCGCGAGCCCGGCCTGCCGCAGAAACGAGGCCACGTCCCCCGCCCGTGCGCAAGCCCGACGATCTGACCCGCACGGTCACCCGCCGTCCCCTGCGGGGAGGGCGGGTACACGATCACAGGCGGATGTCCGGACATGCCTCCACGGTCCCCGAGCCCCGCCGGAGCGCATCCCGGACCGCTGTGCGCCATCCCGGACCGTTACGCGCCCTGGCCCGCGCGCAGGGCCTGGATGAGCCACGGATAGACCGGGAGCAGGCCGGGTACCGTCTGCCAGCCGTTGACGGCCCACACCAACTGCCAGTACCGGCTCACCCGCGGATCGTCGGCAACCTCGAACTGCCGGGCCATCCAGTCCCGGAATTCCGCGTCGGGGCCTTCCCGAGCACCTCGGCGAATCGCCGCACGAGGTCGTCGATGATGGGGACGGCCCGGTCGCTGAGCGGCTCGATGCCCGCCTCCCTGGCCTCGGCGGCCGTCCGCCGGGTAAGCTCCGTCAACTCCTCGCCGACTTCGGTTTCGATGCCGAGCCTGTGTCCGCCGGCCCGGTGGGCTGCCGTGCGGCGCATCCGGGCACGGAAGTCCTCGTCGCCGACCAGCTCGGCGAGCTCCACCCAGGCGGCGACCTGCTCGGTGGAGGCATCATCGGGGAGGTCCGGAGTGGCAGCGCGAACCATCGCCACCGCATCCGGGTCGGCACCCGCGGTGCCGAAGGTGCCATCGATGAAATCATCGACCAGACGGCGGCGTTCGTCGCCGGACAACTGCGTGAGCCTGTGCATGAGCTTCGTCTCCTCGGGACTGGCCCGCGTCCGGCCACGGCTCGCAGAACGCTCCGACGCAGTTGCAGCATCCGGATCTGGAGGTCCAGGGCATCGGCATGCGCCGCGGCGACTTCCGCCACCGGGAGCTCGTGGTCGAGCACCCGCCGAACCGTGGCAAGGTCCATACCCAACTCGCGCAGTGTGCGCAAGAGTTCCAGACGAAGCAGTGCGTCGAGGTCGTAGAGCCGGTAGCCGGCGGGGCTTCGACCGGTCGGCGCCACCACTCCCGAATCGGAGTAGAACCGGATTGTCCGTACGGACAGACCGGTCCGCCGGGAGAGCTCCCCGATCGAGTAGAGGGTCGTACCGTCCATGGCGCCCACTCTGCTGTCTCCAGTCACTGGAGACTCAAGGCTGGGGCGTGTTTCGAAGTAGCGCCGTCCGCCCGGAGGGCGGCCCGGCGGCGTCTGGTGCGTGCGATCGCAAGGCGGAGGGTCGCCCCGATACCGGGTGTATCGGGGCGATCCCGACAACGCGGCGAGCGTGCGTGCCAGGCGTCGCCGGGCAGGCGGGACTTTCGAAACACGCCATAGTTCTCTCAGGCCCCGCACCTGGTCCTGTCTAAAGTGACCGAGTGAAGAAGAACCGGCGCGTCCGTCGTCTCGTCGTGGGCGACATCACCTGGTTCTGGTCGGTCCGTCAGCGGGTCGGGCCCGCCTACGAGGACTGCCGCCTCACGCTCTCGTTCCGCCCCGCGGGCACCCGTCACCGGCTGTCCCTGGTCTTCCGCCCCGGCCCGTACCGGGTCATCTCGAACACGTACTTCGACTCCGGGGCCCTGATACGGCTCCCTGACCGCAGCTACCTCAGCCTCCATGAACCGGGGACGGCCCGCCGCCTCCTGGACTCGGCTGCGCAGGCCCTGGATCTCCTGGATCTCCTCGCATCCGAGCAGGTGACCGAAGTGGATGGATGGCAGTACTTCGACTCGGTTGTCGATGCGGTCGCAGCCGGCCGGACGGTACGGGAGCGAGATGCCGGTCCCGGTCTGTCCCCGTAGCCGGCGGAACCTGCGGGCCCTCCTGCGGCCCTCACATCCGAGAACGCCCCGCCAGGAACTGCTCGAACGTCACCTTGCCCACGGCCCGCTCCGGGTTCAGATGCCCGCCCGCCCGGAACCCTCGGTAGGCCTTGCCCGCCAGGCGTACGTTCAGCAGGGGCGGCGGCGACCGCTCGCGCGCAGATAGGCCCGGGCCAGCTCCACGAACGTACGGACCTCGGGGCCGCCCATGTCCGCCACCCGCCCGCGGGCGTACCGGCTGCGAGCTCGGCCAGCCGGGCCGCGACCTCCGCCACCTCGATCGGCTGGTCGGCGGCCCCGCCGGGAGCAGCATGACCGGGAGCTTCGCCGAGGCCTGCAGCACCTGCAGCACCAGGTCGTGGAACTGCGTGGTGCGCAGTACGGTCCAGCCCGGCCCCGACTCCTCGATCAGCTTCTCGACGGCGAGCTTGGTCCGGTAGTAGCCGAGCGGCACCCGGTCGACGCCGACGATCGAGATGTACACCAGGTGCTGCACCCCGGCCCGGCGGGCCGCCTCGATCAGATGGCGTGCCGCCTGCTCGTCACCGCCTCGCACGCAGTGCACGATGGTGTCCACGCCGGCGACGGCCGTGGCCAGCCCGGTGCCCTCGCGCAGGTCCACGGCGTACGGCTGGGAGTGCCGGCTCAGCACCCGCACCTCGTGCCCGTCCGCGCGCAGCCGCTCGGTGACAAGCCGGCCGAGCGTTCCGGTTCCACCGGTCACCAGCATCGTGGTCATCGCAGATCTCATCTCTTCGACGGTGTGCGTGTGCTCTCCGGCGGAGGCACGTCATTCGCTGAGAACCGGCGAGCCCTCTGAGGCTACGGCGATGAGCCCATCCGTCGCATGCGCGAGCCGCGTCGGCGCCCGCCCTCGGCCTCTACGGCCGTGCTGCCCCATCCGCCCGCGAAAGATCCCCGGAAGAGCCGGCGGAGGCCACCGGGACCGTGAAGAAGGCCAGTGCGGCGAGGACCGCCACACCTGCTGCCACTGCAAGAGCAACTGGCAGGGACCGGGTGGCCATCGGTGCGGCGGTTGCCACCCCAGGGCGAATCCGGTGATCTTCAGGCTGGCGCCGGTGGTGAAGATCTGGCTGCGCAGGTGCTCCGGGGCCTCCCGGTGGCGTACTGCGAACAAGGCGGTGAGCTGGGGCCCTTCACCGAGCCCGACGACGAACGCGGCAACGACGAGCACGGCCGGCCGGCCCGTCGCAGCCAGGGCCGACGCGGCGGCCTGGATCAGGGCGCCGACCCAGATGACCGTGTCGGGGGCGAGGGAGCGCGGAAACCGTGCGAGCACGGCGTTGGCCACCAGGGCGGATACGGCCGCACAGGAGAGCAGCAGCGCGCCGCGGCCGGCCCCGCCGAGCACGCGTTCGCCCAGGAGCGGGATGCAGGCCATCAGCATGCCCTGGGCAACACAGGAGATGACCGAGGTGAGGGTCGCCCGAGCCAGGCCCGGACTCCTGCGGGTGACCCGTACCCCAGCGGCAAGGACGCCGGTCACCGAGGCTGCCCGCGGGTTCCGGGCCGGCCGGGAACCCGCGGGCAGCCTCCACGCGGCCGGCGCGGCAGGGCGATGAGCGCCGCGGAGACCACCACGGCCATGGGAGCCCCAGCGCCTCTGCCATACCGCCGGCGAGCGCCGGACCGGCAAGGCCGGCCGCACCGAAGGTCATCGCATCGAGCGTGTTCGCCCGGGGCAAGCGGTCGCCCGGCGCCACCCGGGGCAGCTGGGCCGACCAGCCGCCCGACAGAGCCGGCCCCAGCAGCCCTGTGAGCACCGCGGCCAGGACGATGACCGCGATCGGCAGGCGGCCGAGCCCCGCCAGGATCACTGCCAGACCAGTCGCGTACAGGAGGAGCGCTCCGGCCAGCAGCCGGCCCGGCCGCACTGCTCTGTCCAGGAGTACCCCGAGCACTGGTCCGCCCACGGCTGCGGAGACCGTGATGCCCGCGAGCAGCGACGAAGCGCCGGTGGTCGATCCGACGACAGCCGACCCGGCCAGCAGCAGCGCGGGCCCCGACATTTCGTCCCCGGTGCGAGCCGCCACCGCTCCGGCCAGACAGGAGCCCATCGCGTAACGCTTGACCATCTGCAGGACGTTACGCAGGTAACTCAAAACTCAGCAATATGCGTTACATTCTGCTGGTGTCCCCAACACCGATGACTGGTCCACCCGGCACTCCGTACTGACCACGGCCCGGCGCACCGCAGCCCTGGTCAACGCTCTCGCCGACGACTGCCCCAACCCCGCGAAGTCGCCGAAGTGCTCCGCGCATACGGCGAGGACGACCCCATCGACCTCACCCCCGCGATGTGGCCGGGATGCACACGGCCGCCGCCCTCCTGCGGAAGGTCTTCGCGGCCGACGACGCCGACGAGGCCGCGGCCACCCTGAACGGCCTCCTGCGGGAACACACCGGCCCGCTGCGCCTGACGTCCCACGAGGGCGCCACCCCTGGCACCCACACATCGACCACGACGACGACGCCCCTGGGCCGAATGGTTCCTCGCCTCGTCCTGCATGGCACTGACCGTCCTCGTCTGGGACCACCAGCGCCCGCCCGGCAGGATCTGCGCATCACCCAGCTGCCGAAACGTGTTCATCACCCAGGGCAGCGGCCCGGAGCGCCGCTACTGCTCACGCCGCTGCGCAACCCGTGAACGCGTCGCAGCCCACCGACGCCAGACGTCCGCCGAGCGGGCGGGCGGGACCCGTAGCGGCCCGCTACGTCGCTTCGTACCGGTGCGCCGGGCTGCCTCGCCACTCCACCCAGCCGGGATTGTCGAGCAGGCTCTCGACGTCGTCGGGGAGTCCGGCACGGCGGAGAAATTCGGTCAGATCGTGATCGTCATAGGCGAGGCCGATGATCTGGTTGCGGATCGTGACATGCCGCCCGCCGGTGGGCGCGGGCGGTGCACGACTATGGGGGCGTTCATGGTTCCAGAGTGCGACGAAGCGCCGGGCACGGCACGTCGAGCCCGGCGCCGTCCCGCCTCGCGGCCCAGCTCCCTGTGATCACAGCCCCGACAAGGCGCAAGGACTCATTCCCGCTTCTGATCAAATCCCGGCGAGTCGCGCTCGGGCACCTCGCGGTGCACAGCAGCACAGCGGTCCCGTACGAGGTCGGGCGCCTTGCGCGCGGCCTCTCCCGAACCATGGTTCGGGAGAGGCCGCGCAAGGCCACCACCAGCAGCAGGAGCGTGCCGATGCGGTGGCCGTTCAGTCGTCCAGGAGCAGGTCGTACGCGTTGCGCACAAGGAGCCAAGTGGGGCGGGATCACAATGCTCAGGCAGGCCGCCGTCTGCTTCCCGGGTCCGGAACCGCCGATCGGGCCGGTCCCCTCTCCCGGCATCTTCCCTGAGCTGCCCGGCGATCGAATTATCACGCCTTCTCGGTGAAACGGACGGACCAGACGTAGCCACGCAAGCCGTCGTGCGGGACCCGCGTGACCTCTGTGACCTGGCAACCGTCGTGGGCATACTTAAGGGCAAAACGGTCGAGACGTTGCGCGTCGGTGAGATCCTCCATGGACAGTGGTGCCCCGACGACGAGGTCTTCGTGAAGGACTGAGCCCGGCGCGGCACCGTCCGAGCAGGCCGGGCAATCATGCGTTCTGGGTAGAGCCATACGATCAGTGTGCCCCTGATCCGGCCGCTCCGACGCCCACCGCTGGCATCCCGATCGCCGCACTCGAGCTACGCCGACGTGAGCGAACTCTGGCGATGACCTTGCGACCGCCGTGCACCCAGGGCATCCCCGGCGCCTGGCGACGCCGCTCCGCTCCGTCGGCGGCCGGCCCAAACACGCCGCAGAACTCAGCCACCCGAGGGACTCCTGGGAGAGGGAGGGCGGTCAGCCCAGGCCGACGGCCCCGTTCGGGACATAGCCAAGGTCAACCGGCGACCCAGGCGGACCATCTCTCCGCACGCCGGCAAGCAATTCCGGCAGCTGCGGCGGCCACAACGGCTCCGTTTCACCGGCCAGATCGTCCGGAGTCCACCATCGCCAGCGCAGGATCTTGTCCGCCGCATGCGAGGCGGCAAGGTCACCGACTGGATCTCGGCGAGGGCGTGCGCGAGGAAGATGTGCTCGTGCTGCCGCACGGGAACTCCGGCTCGGGTGAAGTCGTGTTCCCAGAGGCAGAACACGGTACCGATCTCGATGTCGGTCCACCCGGTCTCCTCGCGCAACTCGCGCTCGACCGCCTTGAGCGGTGTCTCGCCCGGGTCCATGCCACCGCCCGGCATCGCCCAGTGGACGCCCACTTCCTCGTTGTCATACCGAAGCATGAAGACCGCTCCGGCCGGGTCCAGCACCGCGACTCTGGCTGCCTGCCTGGGTATCCGCATCGGCACACCCTGCCAGAGCAATCACACCTCTGTCGATCAAGAACCGGACGAGGCATTCGGCCAGTACCCGGCGTCACACAGTGGGTGCGCTGTCCAGAGTTTCGTAGCGCCGGTCAGTGTGTTTTCGGGTGGCGTTCGTTGTCGCCTGGGATCGTTGGTTCGGGCCTCGAATTCTTCGGGTGGGAGGTAGCCGAATCCTCACCCTGGAGACCTGCCCAGCAGGGCCGATCTCGACCAGTGGATCACCGACGACTCCGCCACCTGCCGACAGACGGCCGGGCACATCACCGGCTGGGCTCGCACCCACAAGCTCACCACCATCCACGTCCCCGTCACCCCTGGAACGGCCCCACCCAGCCACTCGACGACAAGCATCGCTGGAACGTCGCACGCCGCTCCTGCACGACGACACCCGCAAGCCCGGAGACCGTCTCACGGAACCCTTCTCCTCCTCTGTTCCCAAGAGCCTTCGTCCATGCACCGGTTGACCACCGAGGACGTCGAGATCGGCACCCAGGAAGTACATCTTCACCTCGGCAATGCGCCCGTCCATCCGCCCGAGCCCGTCGCCCAGCTGGCCCACCTGACCCACCTGGCCACGCAACTGACTCAGCGCCTGAACCAGCTAGGGAACCAGCTAGGGAACCAGCCCAATCAGGCCCACAGCGCCGCGTTATCCCAGCTCGCCACCGAGATCCCGGCCGCGATCCTCGCCCGCACGGGGGCATCCACACCGACGTCTCTGTGGTCTGGCAACATCTCTCCACGGGGCCTGGGCCACCTACGCAGCCAAGGTCGGACGCCGCACTTCACCGCAACAACAGCCGGTCCATGAACAGCGAGAAAAGACATGAGATTCGACAACCACCGCGTCGTCATCACCGCTGCCGGCCGCGACTTCGGGCGAACTCTGGCCATCCGGCTCGCGGACCTCGGCGCCGAGGTCTTCCTGTCCGCACGCAGCCTCACTGCCGCTGAGCGTGTCCGCGACGAGATCCGAGACCGAGGCCATCAGCGGGTCCACGCCTACGCCTGCGACCTGACGGATCCCACCTCGATCCGCGACTTCGCCTCCAGCGTCACCGAGCACACCGACCACATCGACATCCTGATCAACAACGGCTCGCGCTACCTCGAAGGGCCGGATCTCCAGTCAGCCTCCGACGCCGATATCGCCGACACCATCGCATCCGGCGCCACGGGCACGGTCCTGACCGTGAAGGGCTTCCTCCCCTCCTGCTCAACTCGGACAAGCCTGATGTGGTGACGATGGTCTCCGCCTGCGGAACGGCTGGACATCACCGCTCGGACGCACACGACGCCTTCTATGCGGCCAAGAGCGCACAGGCCGGATTCACCGAGATCCTTTCCAAGCGCCTACGACCCCAGGGGTTCGGGTGATATCGCTCTACCCGCCCGACTTCGACAACACCGACCCGCTCTCCGAGGAGTGGAAGTCCGCGCCGCGGGAGGCCGAGAGTGCCCTCACCGCACAGTCCCTCGTGGAGTGCATCCTCTTCGCAGTCGCCCAGCCCCGTGACTGCTTCATCAAGGCGTTCCACTTCGAACAGGTCTGAGCGCCCGCATACTCAAGCAAGGCTGACGTCGGCTCCGACGACCGCACACGAAGGCAGGTCGAGTCCCTCGGCCAGCTCCCGCAGCACCGGTCAGCCGCAGGTACGAGTAACTGCGGTGGCGGGTAAGGGGTAGGGTAGGGGTCGCCGAGGTGAACCCGGTGGGCGGAAATACTGGTCACGTACACGGTGAAAGCGGGCGCGCACTGTGCCCGGGGACGAAGGCCCCTGGCAAGAAGTCGGTGTACGCCCCGGCCAATGGCGCGGGCTTGGGCGAGGTGCCCCGCACCGCTGTGCGGAGGCACCAGTGATCAGGCGGTGGCGACGTCCTGCGTGGTGATCGACGCCGGGACCTGAAGAGCAGGCAGAGCAGCGCGGATACCGGCTATCGCGGCCTCCAGCAGGGCCTGTCGGTCAGCCGCACTCAGATCGCCGTACACCGGCTGGCCGGACTCGATGCTGATCGAGATCACGGCCTTGTGCTTGTCCGGATCCGAGCCCGAGTGGGGACGAAGCTCGGCGCTGACGGGAATGGACATGGTCCTCCTGGATCGCCTCGCCAGGATGGCGAGGAAGCATTGAAGCGCCCCGGCCGTGTGGCACAGGACAGGGACGATTCAGCAGGAGGTTAGACGAGTTCAGGAGTCCGGTCACCCACAAATTGCCGCCGCTCACACAGATCGATCGGCTCAAGCTCACGTGGGTGAACTCAAGAAACGGGTCGCCGAACGCAACACGCAGCTCCCCGAGTTGACCGAGTTCAAGCAGCGAGCACTCTCTCGCATCGCCGCACAACACCAGGAGATCGAGCGCCTACGTGCTCAGATCGGAGCAGGGAATAAGGTCACTCCGCTACCGAGGCAGCCAGCACCAGGGACGATCGGCTCCTGCAGCTGACATCCCACGGACACGGCAGCTGAGGAACATCCGTACCTTCAGCGGTTTCTGGCGCGGCCAGCGGGACACCCGCGCTGTTCTGCCAGCGGTGAACCCCGGCCCGACCGTGCCCGTCGATCAATACTGTCCAGTCTCATGACGACGATTACCACACGCACGGTCGAGTACCTGGCCGACGGTCTGACGATGCTCGGGCACCTCGCGCTTCCGGCCGGAACCGACCTCCGGCCCGCAGTGCTGCTTGGACCAGAGGGCACGGGGCTCAGCGACGTCGAGCGCCGCCGGGCCGACACCCTCGCCGAACTGGGGTACGTGGCGCTTGCCTTCGACATCCACGGCGGACGTTATTTGGGCGACCCGAGGAGATGATGGCCCGTTGCATGCCGTTGCTCGCCGACACCGACCGGATGCGGGGCATCGGCCACGCGGCGCTCGATGTGCTGCGCGCCGAACCGCGGATCGACCCGACCGGATCGCCGCCGTCGGCTACGGCACCGGCGGCGCGATCGCGCTGGAACTCGGGCGCGACGGCGTCAACCTGCGCGCGATCGGGACCGTCAACGGACTGACCATCGGCCGACCGGACGAGGCGGCGCGCATCCGCTGCCCGGTGTGGGCCGGGGTCGGGTCGGAAGACCCGATCATGCCGCCCGCGCAACGGGACGCATTCACGGCCGAGATGCAGGCCGCGGGCGTCGACTGGCGCCTCGTGGTCTACGGCGGCGCCTTGCATGCCTTCCACCACCCGCCGGTCGACCACACCGTGCGCCCCGGCGTCGGATACCACCCGCGGCATGCGCAGCGAGCCTGGCATGACGTCGTCGACCTGCTCGCCGAGTGCCTGCCCGTGATGGAGTGATCTGGTCAGCCCATCACGGGCACCCACTGACCAGCGCTCACCGGTCAGCACGGCAGGTTTCTGGCGTATGCGGTCCCACCGCTTCAGCGGCGCAAGGCGCTGACGACGCGTTCTCTGCCCAAGACCGGGACGTCCACGCGCTCTTCGGCCGGTCCGGCGAAGCAGAAGTTTCGCCGGACCGACCGAAGAGATGCGTAACGGATGTTCCTCGAGCCCCGAGACCGAGAGGGACCGACGAGTAGCCGGCAGTCGAGGTGGCCTTCCTCACGTGCTACGGCCGTCGCCGCCTTCGAAAGGGACATGATGCGAGCCCTCACGGCGACACGGACGGGTCTCTCCAGCCGAGACTGAAGCGACACGACCTCTCAAGGGGCGCGGACTTGCGGGAGAGCCCCTCAAAGCCTTGCGCCAGACCGCCGAGGAAGCCGGCTTGCTCCAGGTCATCGCGCCGGTCCGCCCGGCGATGAAGGCCCAGTATCCGTTGACACCCATCGAGACCTTCATGAGGTGGAGCCGCGAGGACGGGATGGCCCTGGACCCGTGGATACGGACCCGTCAGCGTCTCGGTGCCGAGATCCTTGCGGCGACTCCCACTTCGCAGACCATGACCGGCACGGTGGCTGAGTGGGAACACTGGACGGGCATGGCCTTCCCGGGTCGGGCGACTACGTGATCCCAGGAGGATTGAGCCTGCTTCGGGTCGACCGATCCGCCGATCATGACGTGTATCGCGAGCCCAACATCTGGATGCGGCACAGCTGAACGAAGACAGCCGCGCGTGCCGGTTGCCCGACGACGTCCCGGTCGTAAACGACCAGGTGAGAGGCGTGCAGGACAACGCGGACGCGCATGCCGACCAGGCGGGTCGGAACCGAGTACCGGTGGTGCGGACGGCGATCCGGCTGTAGCGATCGACGCGCGGTGTCAGCCAGTGGACGTCGAAGACCCCAACCATGATCGGTTGGGGTCTTTGCACTGGTGGGCGCGGGCAGTTTCGAACTGCCGACATCTGCTTTGTAAGAGCAGCGCTCTACCCTGAGCTACGCACCCGTGGATGAAGGCAACAGGTTACATGGCTCACCGGGGCTCCGGGCAAACGGGTTGGGGGATATCCCCACCCCGAAGAGGGTAGCCGTCCGCATCGTCCCCGGCGCGCCACTGCATACGGTGAACCCACACCGGCAGCACTACCAGGGGATCAATCACCGTGACTATCCGTACTCGCACCCGCACTCGCACCCGCACCAGTGCGCTCGTCGCCTCCGGCGGAACCGTTCTGCTCGTCGTGGCTCTCAGCGGCTGCGGCAGTACGGATGCCGAAGCTGCCCCGGCCGAGCACAAGTCCTTCGCGCTGGGCGGCAAGACTCTCAGCATCGATGCCGAGGACTTGACCATCGATGTCGTGTCCGCCGATGTGAAGGAGGTCGAGGTGACCCGTCGTGTCGACGGGTGGGTGGTTCTGGGCAGCGGGCCCGACCCCGTCTGGAAGATGGAGGGTGACGAGCTGACGCTGCGGGCGGGCTGCGACGCGCTGATCAGTAACTGTGAATCCCGGCATCAGGTGAAGGTGCCTCGTGGGGTGGCCCTGGATGTGCGCACCGACAACGGGAAGGTCACCGCTTCCGGTTTCGACACCCGGGTGGCCCTCACGTCCGACAACGGCGAGGTGGTCGTACGCGACTCCAGCGGGCCGCTCGACCTGAAGAGCGACAACGGCTCAATCCTGGCGGAGGGTACTCGGGCACGTCCGTGGCCGCTCGTTCGGACAACGGGCAGATCCGGCTCGGCTTCAGCGCGGTGCCGGATCTGGTGGACACCGTCAGTGACAACGGACGCATCGCCATCGACCTGCCCGCGGGCAAGAACGCGTACGCAGTCAGCGCCGAGGCCGACAACGGTTCCGTTTCCGTGGGGTGCCGCGCAGCGACAACAGCCCGCATGTGGTGAGGGCGCGCAGCGACAACGGTGAAGTCACGGTCCGAAGCGCGAACTAACCGGCCCGTGTGTTCGTCCTTACTGGTGGGAGAATGTACCGGGCAGGGCGAATCGGCACGGGAGAGGGATGTGACGGCGACACACGCGGCCGCAGGCGAATGCGGGTGGGAGTTCCGCCGTCAAGGATGTTCTGGCGTTGATGCTGCTGCCGGTGCCCCTGGTCGTCGCCGTGCTGCCAGCTGCCTTCGCCGGTGGGGTACGCGCCGCTGGTTCGGGGGCGCGGTGAGAATCAGCGGGCCGACGCCCAGGCTGCGAAGGATGCGGCCGCGGCCGCCTTCGTCGACCTGGACACCGCTCAGCGCGATCTGCGGATCTCGATCGAGACGATCACCGCCGTCGACAGTTCGGCCCGGGCCCGCAAGGCGGTGGACGACTTCGCCGCCCTGGGCCGGCGGATCGACGAGGTGAGCCATGGGTACATCACGGCGGTCGACGCGCACGACCTGGACCGGGACGATCTCGAACCGTCCGTGGCCGCCAGTGCGAAGGCGCAGCTGACCAAGGCCAAGGACGAGCTCGTACGCGTCAAGGGCGAGCTGGACCGCTTCACCGAGGGCTCGGGCCGCTGCTCGGCAGCGCGGAGACGCAGCTGGCCAGGCTCGCGCCCGCGGTGGCGCGCGCCCGGCAGGCGCTGCTCGCGGCGAGTAACGCGCTCGATACCGTACGCGCGTCGAAGCTGCGTGCCGATGATCTTGCCGCCCGGCTGGCGGCGCTCGCCCTGAGCTGACCAAGCTCAACCAGGGCGCAGGGCGCCACGGGTGGCGGAGACGCTGCACCGGGCCGACCAGGTGCTGCGCGATGCCGAGGCCCTACGGGCGGAGGCGGAGCAGCTGCCGGAGCGGGCCGCGGAGATCGACCGGCGGCTGGTGTCGCTGCGGACCCGCGCCCAGGCGCTGACGACCCGTGCGGGCTCGGTCGAGCCGGTGCTGAGCGAGCTGCGGCGGCGTTTCTCGGCCGCCTGTTGGCAGGATCTGCAGCCCGTTCCCGAACAGGCGGCGGTCAATGTCCGGCAGGCCGAGGAGAAGCTGGCCGAGGCCGCCAGGGCGCGCGACGAGCAGCGCTGGGCGGATGCCACCTCCCGGCTGAGTACGGTCCGCGCCCTGCTCAACGCGACCGATGAGGCGGTGTCGGCAGCGGGTGACCGGCTGAGACGCCTGGACGCGGTGGCCAGGATCCGCAGGTGGAGATCGAGCGGACCCGGTTCGCGATCCGGGACGCCCAGCGCCTGGCCATGGCCGGGCGCAACACACCGATCCGCGCCATGCCCGTCCGCTGGACGACTCGGTGGCACGGCTGGACCGGGCTGTCGCCGGGCTCGATGGCCGCCACCCCGATTACTGGCACTTCCTGACCGAGACGGAAGCGGTGCGGCAGACGGCGGCCAGGGTGGTTTCCGAGATCCGTGAGAGCGCGGCAGCGGGCCTGATCCGGCCCGATTTGTCCCCGGAGGCGGTGGGCTGATCCTGGAGGTACGCAAGCGAAGCACGCAGCGTCTCTCTGACGCGTTTCCTGGCCGCAAGCGGCCGGAGGAGGCCGTTGTGGCCACTCATGTTCTGCATCCCACCGGTCGGCGGCGCAAGGCCACCCGGCTCGACGAGCATCTGCCGGTCGACCACCGGCTCAGCCAGGTCTACCGGGTGGGGCGGGGCTGACCGGCCTGCTGCTCCTCGCCTTCGGCATCCTCGGGCTGATCGACAAGATCGGTTTCTTCGACACCGGTGGGGACACGGTCGCCGGCCTCAACACCAACGGGGCGCTCAGTGTGCTGTCCATCTGCGTCGGGCTGCTGCTCTTCGCGGGGATGGTGGTCGGCGGCAACTTCGCCTCGACGCTCAACATGGTGCTGGGTGTCGCCTTCCTCCTGAGCGGATTCGTCAATCTCGCGCTGCTCGACTCGGATCTCAATTTCCTCGCCTTCCAGATGCAGAACGTCCTGTTCAGCTTCGTGGTCGGCCTGATGCTCATGGTCTTCGGCATGTACGGCAGGGTCAGTGGCGGCCTGCCCCACGACAATCCGTACTGGCGGGCCCGCCATCCCGATGAGGCCGCCCGCGAGGCACCACGGCGGCGTCCGCAGATGCGGGAGGTTCGGCGGTCCTGAATCCGGACGTCACGCTCTAATCTGGGGCATGCCTCGCTACGAGTACCGCTGCCGCCCCTGCGCAGACACCTTCGAAGTAAGCCGTCCGATGGTGGAGTCCTCCGCCCTGCCGCCTGCCCGGCCGGGCACGAGGACACCGTGAAGCTGCTTTCCACCGTGGCCGTGGGCGGTGGCGCGGCATCGTCGCCCGCGCCCGCGCCCGCGTCCTCGGGTGGCGGGGCGGCTGCTGCGGCGGGGCTGCTGCGGCTGAACCGGGGCGGGGACGGGCCTGCGGCCCCTACTTCTGCGGGAGAGCGTCAGCCCGTCGGACACCGTGAGCAGCACGCTGTCCATGCGGGTGTCGGCGCTCACATGGTCGTTGAACTCCTTGATGGCCGCCGCTCCCCGTCGCCTGCGGATCGGTGACGCCTCCGTGGAAGAGGACGTTGTCCGTCGCGATGAGCCCACCCGCGCGCATCCGGGGCACCAACTCCTCCCAGTACGGGATGTAGTTTCCCTTGTCCGCGTCCAGGTAGGCGAAGTCGATGTGCGGCTCGAACGGCATCGCCCGCAGGGTGTCGAGCGCGGGCGCGATCCGCAGGTCGATCCGGTCGTCCACGCCTGCCTTGCGCCATGCCTCGCGGCCGTAGGCGGTCCACTCCTCGGAGATGTCGCAGGCGATCAGCTGTCCGCCCGGGGCAGCGCCTGCGCCATCGACAGGGCGGAGAAGCCGGTGAAGGTGCCCACCTCCACGATGTGCCTGGCTCCTGTCAGCCGTACGAGGAAGGCGAGCAGCGGGCCCTGTTCCTCGGCCGACTGCATACCGGCGTGGCTGGGGAGCTTGGCGTAGGTGGTCTCCACGAGCTCTCGCTGTACGGCGTCCAGCGGCGGGTTGTGCGCCAGCATGTACGCGTAGAGCTCATCCGTGATCTTGGTTTCGTTGCCCTTGGTCATGACGGATCTTCCTCGCATCACTGTTCGCCACGCTATTCGCATCGCATCGGACGGCCGTGCCCAGCATGCCGAAGTCCCGCGCCGCTACGCCCCGCGCCCCGCCGTCCACCGGGCGGCCGTACGCAGGCACCGGCGCAGGATCTCCTCGCCGGCGGCGACGCCGCGTTCCGGCAGGACGTGGACGTTGGGGGCGGTCCAGTCGTTGTCGGCGAGCTCGCCGTGGCCCGGACGCCAGCCCTGGTCGGCTGCGAGCAGCAGATCGGCGTCCAGGAGCGAATCGCCGGCCGCGAGGGTCAGTGTGGCGCCGCAGCGGCGGGCGACCTCGGTCATCGCGGCGCTCTTGGTGAGCGGCTGGGGACCGCGTAGATCTTGCGTCCCTGCAGGGACACGGTCCAGCCACGGGGCTCGGCCCAGTCGGCCAGCTCCTTCACCCATCCCTCGGGCAGCAGTGAACGTTCGACGACCAGGTAGACGAAGAGGTCCTCGGCGATCCGTTCCTTGAGCAGCCAGGCCGGGTCCGCCGCGGCCAGGAGATGGGCCCGGACCTCGGCGAGCGAGGCGCATTCGTCGGCGAGGCGGCCGGCCACCCGCAGCTGCCAGTCCGGGTCGGATACGCCGTCGACCAGGAGGTGTCCGCCGTTGGCGCAGATGGCGTACCGGGGTGCCGGGCCGGGGAGGTGGATGCGGCCGTACTGCTCACGGGTTCGGGTGGTGGCCGGTACGAAGACGGTGCTGCGGGCGAGCTCGTCCAGCAGGGCGGCGGCCGTCTCCGTCAGGTAGGAGAGCGGCTTGTGTTCGTAGATCTCGACGCAGAGCAGCCGGGGGCTTCGGCGTCGGGCATGGGCAGGTGGAGGGCCGGCGCCGAGTAGATGAGGGTGCGGTCGAGGTCGCTGGCCACCAGCGTCACGGGTGTGGTCACTTCCCCGTCACCGCCTTGCCGTCCGCGCCGGTGGCGCCCGGGTGAATTTCGGGTGGATCAGTCCGACGCAGGTGTAGGGAGGTCGTCGACCTCCTCGACGGGGACGCCGCGCTGTTCGGCGAGCAGGCGTACGTGGTCGAGGTCGGCGCCTGCGCCGCGCTTGGCGAGGATCTTCCAGGGGACGCGGCGCAGCAGGACCCGGGTCGTCTCGCCGACGCCCGGCTTGACGAGGTTCACGTCGTGGATCCCGTACTCCTCGCTGATGCGTTCGACGGCGGCCCATCCCTCCCAGGTGGGGGCGCGGTCGGCGGCGAGCAGCTCCTTGGCCTCGGCGTCCACGGCTTCGGCGACCTCGTCGAAGCGGGCGGCGACGGTGTCGAGGAAGTAGCCGGACACGTCGGTGTCCGCGAGCTCCCGGTAGAACTTCGCGCCGTGGAAGTCGTCGGGGCCGACCAGGTCGGCGCGCAGGACGGTGCGGGAGATCAGCCCGGAGACCGTGGAGTTGAGGCAGGCGGACGGGATGAGGAAGTCCTCCCGTGTCCCGTAGGTCCGCACGCAGCCACCGGGGTCCGCGAGTACGGCGATCTCCGGGTTGAAGCCTTCGAACTCCTCCAGGGCAGCGGCAAGTTCGCGGGTGATCGCACCCTTGCCCGTCCAGCCGTCGACGAAGACGACGTCCGCCGGGTCGTGGTGGGCGGCCAGCCAGCGCAGGGCGTTGGCGTCGATGCCGCGGCCCCGCACGATGGAGACCGCGTAGTGCGGCAGGTCGAGTCCGTGCCGGTACTGGCCCAGCGGCGCATCAGGACGCCGACGGGAGTGCCCGCGCGGGCGAGGGAGACCAGTACCGGGCGCGGGATGGGGTCCCCGCTCGAGCGGGGCCGAGAGTGGGGAGTTCGGCGAGGACGGTCTCGGTGACCGTGCCGACGGCGCGGGCGATACGGGCGGCCGAGGTGGCCAGGGCCGATTTGAACAGCTCCTGGTACTGGGCGGTGGGCTGGTACTCGACGGGCAGCGACTCGGCGTAGTGCGCGCCACCGCCCTGTATCGCTTCCTCGCGCTCTCGGTGGGGCCTCCAGCGCCGTGTCCGAGAGGTCCTGGAGCAGCCAGCCGACATCGTCCGCGGCGTAGGAGGAGAAGGCGGGGCCGCGGAGGAGCCGTTGGGGGATGTACGAGGGACCACCGCGAGCAGCACCCGTTCGGTGTGTGCGGCGAGCCCGGCCAGCAGCCCGTCGGGGGCGTGCAGTGCGGGGTGTCGGCGGTGGAGTCGACGACTGCGACGACTGCGTCGAAGCCGCCTCCGGCGACGTTGTAGGCGTACCGGTCGCCCGGCCCGTCCGCGGGGTTGTCGTGGGCCGGGAAGACCAGCCGGCTGCGTATCGCGTAGCCGGGGTCGTCGACGGCGAGCACGGGCGAGCGGGTGGTGGTCGAGTACCGCACTTCGGCGGTGCTGAGCGCTTCGAGCGCGGTGCCCAGCCGCAGCGGCGCGTACATCAGCTCCTCGAAGCCGAGGACGAGCACGCGCCGGGCGTCGCCCAGTGCGTCGGCGATGCGGGCCGCCATGCCCGGCAGGGCGGGCTCCAGGGCGGCCCGGTGCCCGGGTGTGAAGCCGTGCCGTCCGCCGTCGGGCACGTCGGCGGGCCAGTCGAGCTCGACCCGGGCGGTGACGGGGGCTCGCGCTGCGGCAGGGGCGCGTCCGTGGCCCCGGCCTGGTGCGCTTCCTGGGCGGCCACCAGTCGCTGCCCTTCGCCAGGACGTCGTCGGGCAGGGCGAGCGTCCCTGATGCCCTGGCCACCAGGTCGACGCGGGCGCCGATCTCGGCGGCGAAGTCGGTCAGCCGCCCCGGTCGGCCGCCGACCGCATGTCCACCAGGGCCACGATGACGTACCGGTCGCGGGGTGGAGCCCGTGGAGCGTACGGATGGTGTTGAGGACGGTGTTGCCGGTCGAGAACTCGTCGTCGACGAGCACCAGCGGAGTACCGGAGGAGCCGGGCCCGCGGGGCCGGCTGTCAGCAGGGCCGGGTCCTCGGGGAGCAGCAGGTGCGACGAGGCGTGCGAGTGCGCTTCCTCGAAGCCTCCCGCCCTCGCCACGCCCGGCACGGGCGGCGGGTCGAGTGGAGGTACGGGGCCGTCCCGAGCCCGTCCGCGACGGCGTGGCCGAGGCCGGTGGCCGTTTCCGCGTATCCGAGGACGACCGCGCGGCGGGCTTCGGTGTCACCCAGGAGTTCCCGCACCCGCTCCCCAGCTCGAACCCCGCCCCGTACACCACGGACGGCCGCTGCGGCACATGCTTGCCCAGCACGTTCGACACGAGCAGGTGGGCCCGCTTCGGGTTGCGGCGCAGGGCGAGGCCAGCAGCTCCCGGAGGTCCCCGTCGCCGGCGAGATCGACTCCCAGCCGCTCGGCAACCCAGTTACCCGACCACTCCACGTTCGCTGTCTCTTCCCTCGGTGCGCGCTCGCTCATGTCCGCGCGTTCAGTACGCCAGGCCCGCGGCCAGGAGCTCCACGAATCCGACGTCTTCCTTGGCCACACCGAACACCTCGGCCCTTCGCAGGGTGCGCTCGGCCCAGGCGCGGTGCGGCTTCACTTCGTTCATCTTGTTCGTGTACGCCGAGCGCAGCACTCCGCCGCCGCCCCGTTCGGGCCGCAGTATGTCCTGCGCGTCGCTGAATTCCTCGTGGCTGACGACCGACAGCGCGTGCACGGGCAGGACGTGCGAGGGTGGATGCAGGTCTTGCCGAGCAGCCCGTTGGCGCGGTCGAGCTCGATCTCGCGCAGGAGCCCGTCCAGGTCGTGCTCGATGAGGACGGCGCGCAGCTCCTCGGCCCGCCCCGGAAGGGCTGCTGCGCAGCTGCGGCTTGAACATCCGTTCCTGGAGGCGGAAGTACTCCCACACCGGGCCGGTGATCGTGAAGCCGGTGCCGTCCGCCCGGCCCAGCACGTTGACGACGTCGCCGATGACCGCGCCGACGATCTGGACGTCGTACGCGGTCATGTCGGGGACCGCCGCAGTCCGTAGGCGGAGCAGAAGTCGGTGACCCCGAGCCGCAGTGCCAGCACCCGCTCCCGGTATTTTTCGACCGTGCGTGCGATGCCCTGGAGCGTTTCGCCCCTGGTTTCCAGATGGAGCAGCTCGGGCGATTCGAGTACGGGCATCGCGAACAGCCGTTGCCCGCTGGCTGCCTCGGCGGCGGTGAGGGCCTCCAGGAAGAGCGTTCCGCGGTCCTCCGTGAATTTCGGAAGTACAAATCCGGACAACAATCGGACCGAGCTGCCGAGCCGGCTCACCAGATCGGGGATCTGCTCCGGTGCGCGGACCCGGATGAAGAGCAGCGGCACCTCGGCGGCCTGTGCTTCGAGATCCTCGAACTGGCTGACGAGGTTCGCTTCGGCGCCGACCACTTCGGCGTCGTCGATCGAGTCCTCAAGCACAGAACCATGGACACGACACCGCGTTCGGCCTGCTTGATCACGTCCTCGGCCAGCTGGGGCCTGGTGGCCGGGCTGTAGAGGGTGGCGCCCAGGGCCACCGAGAGCATGCGGGCCGATGAGCTCGCGCCGAATTCGCACGGCTCACGGAAGAACAGGCCCTCCCGTACAGAGGGCGAGATGTGCCCGAAATGACGCATATGAATCCCCGTACTGCGTGACGCGTCAGACAACGTATGGCCGGTAATAGTACGTACCGACAGGTGTCGACAGTTCCCCAGATGCATGAACTTCGGGTAACCCGGCCATTTCTCACATGCGCGACGGCGTGCCTCCACGCCGTCTCCGCACGACACCTGAGCTACTGGTCGGCACCCCGCGTTGTCCGGACGGGCCCCAGCAGGCAGGATGACCGACATGACGCACACGATGCTGAAGGGCTCGAACGTCCCACTCGACGCCGTGGCTGTACGGGCCGTGCTGCGCTGGACCCCGGGCCCCGGGTTCCGGATGTGGACGCCTCCGCTCTGCTGCTCGGCGCCTCGGGCCGTGTGCGCTCGGACGAGGACTTCGTCTTCTACAACCAGCCCCGGCATCCATCCGGCCTGGTGCGGCGGCTGCCCAAGCGCAGCGCCCCGACGGGCTCACCGACACCATCGAGGCGGATCTCGCCGCCCTCGATCCCTCCGTGGACCAGGTGGTCATCGCCGCGTCCTGTGACGAGGCGGCCTTCCAGCAGGTCAGAGACCTGCGGATATCGCTGTACGACGCCGCGTCGGCGGACGGCGAGCCGCTGGCCGTCTTCGATGTCAGGGCGGAGACCGGCGAGGAGACCGCCATCATCTGCGGCGAGCTCTACCGGCGCGGTGAGGGCTGGAAGTTCCGGGCGGTCGCGCAGGGCTATCCGACGGGTCTGATCGGACTCGCCACCGAATTCGGGATCTCGGTCGACGAGAGCGAGGCAGCCGCCGAGCCGGACCCCGCCGCTCCTGTGCCCGCTACGGCGCCCGTGACCGGACCCGACTCGCAGACCACCGTCCAGCACCAGCAGCCCGCCTACGGCTACCCACAGCCCGCGGACGGGCACCGGCCCGCCCAGGCCCCGCAACCGGCCTACGGCTACCCACAGCCCGCCTCCGCCCGCTCGGATACGGCTATCCGCAGCCCGCGGCAGCCGCCGCACGCCCCGGACCCGAACTTCGCACTGCCCCGCAGGCCGCAGTTCCTCCGGTCCTGAGCACGCCGGCCCGCTCACGCCCGGGACTTGTAGCCGCGGCCCCACTGCATACCGAAGCCGTACAGCCGGTCCAGTTCGGACTGGAAGCCGTACACGAACTTCACTTCGCGCCGCACGATCAACTCGCCCTTGATGTTCTCCACCGTGAACACGGCGCAGGAGCGGGCCTGCGGGCCCGCTCGTCGAGCTCTATCTCGATCCGCGGCCCGTTGCCCGGGTAGAGCGTCACCTTGGCGTGCGTACGGTCGAAGGCAGGCGTCTGGTCGTAGATGTAGACGAAGAACAGCAGTCGCTTGATCGCGTCGCGCTGGTCGAGGTTGACGTAGACGGTCTCGCCCGACGGCGCCCCGAACCGGTCGTCGCCGCTGAGCCTGACGTAGGGCGGCCCGTTCAGATCGCCGATCAGATTGCCCAGCGGCTGCACGACACCCTTGGTGCCGTCCGTCAGCTCGTACATGCAGCCCAGGTCCAGGTCGACGTTGACCATGCCCTGGGTGTGCGCCTGGACCACGTCGGGCTTGAAGAACTTCATGGGCCGCAGCAGCCTGCCGCTCTGCCGTGACCTGCCCTCGATGTCCGAGCTGCGCATCCGCCAGGAGAGATTGACGCGGAGATTCCCCGACAGTGCGCCCTGCTTGTTCAGCGACACCGAAGCGTTGCGCCTGGAGAGCACGATGGAGCTCGTCGCCGAGTTACCCGACTCGAACTGTGCCGCACGCCCTGGCCACAGGCTGTCCCAGAAAGCCATCCCAACCCCACGCCTATTCAGTGGTACCCGACCCCGCACGCCACTGCGGGCGGCCACCGGCCGGGTCCGGGTCTTCCCGGAGAACCGCCGCCGTGTGGCCACCCGCAGAGAGCGTTCCGCAATCCCTACCGGGTCACACCCCGGAGGAGACTTCTGCCTTGGAATCGGTACTTCCGCCCCGTCGTCCCCGCCCGCGGCGGCGAGTGCCTTGTTGCGCCGCAGGAGGACCAGAAGGACCAGCCGATCAGCACGACGCCGACGAGACCGGTGATGAGCTCGTTGATCTCGAACCGGATGGTGATGAGCAGGATGACCGACAGTGCGCCGATCGCGTAGTGCGCGCCGTGCTCCAGGTAGACGTAGTCATCCAGCGTGCCCTGGCGGACCAGGTAGACGGTGAGCGAACGGACGTACATGGCGCCGATACCGAGGCCGAGGGCCATCAGCACGATCTCGTTGGTCACGGCGAACGCGCCGATGACACCGTCGAACGAGAAGGACGCGTCGAGCACCTCGAGGTAGAGGAACATGAAGAACGCGGCCTTGCCCGCGAGAACAACCGCGGAGACCGGCTTGCCGGCCTTCCTGGCCTCTTCCTCGGCCTCGTGTTCGCGCTCCTCCTCCTCTTCGAGCTTGTTCTCGAAGAATCCGGAGAGGCCACCGACGATGAGGTAGGTGATCAGACCCGCGATACCGGAGAGCATGACCGTCGACGCCTTGTCCGCGTGACCGCCACCGTGCTGGTGAGCCTGGGTCGCGAACGTCATGGCCGAGATCAGCAGCGCGATCAGCGCGACGCAGACCGACAGCATGTCGACCTTGCCGAGCTTGGCGAGCGGGCGCTCGAGCCAGCCGAGCCACTTGATGTCACGGTCCTCGAAAATGAAGTCGAGGAAGATCATCAACAGGAACATACCGCCGAAGGAAGCGATGGACGGGTGAGCGTCCGTCACCAGTTCCTTGTACCTGTCGGGGTCGTTGAACGAAAGGTCGATGGCCTCGATGGGCCCGAGCTGGGCGCTGATGGCCACGATCACGACGGGGAAGACCAGCCGCATACCGAAGACCGCGATGATCACACCGATGGTGAGGAAGATCTTCTGCCAGAACTCACTCATCTTCTTGAGGATTCCGGCGTTGATCACCGCGTTGTCGAAGGACAGCGAGATCTCCAGGATCGACAGGATCGCGACGACACCGAAGGCCTGCCACCCCGTAGAACACCGCTGCGACCAGGCCGAGCGCGGTAACCGCGAACGACCAGCCGAAGGTTTTCAGAATCACTGCTTACCCCATCGTGTATGTACGGGTCTCCCGCGGTGAGTACGGGTCTCCCCGCGCCGTGCGGGTTTTACGAAACGTTGACCCCGAAGTCTAGAGCGATGCCCCGCAGCCCCGACGCGTACCCCTGCCCAACTGCACGGAATTTCCACTCCCCGCCGTAACGGTAGAGCTCGCCGAAGATCATCGCGGTCTCCGTCGAGGCGTCCTCGCTGAGGTCGTAGCGCGCGAGCTCCTGACCGTCGGCCTGGTTCACCACGCGGATGAAGGCATTGCTGATCTGCCCGAATGTCTGCCCGCGGTTGTCGGCGTCATGGATCGAGACCGGGAAAAGGATCTTGTCGCAGTGCGCGGGCACCTCGTTGAGGTTCACGATGACCGACTCGTCGTCGCCGTCGCCCTCACCCGTGAGGTTGTCACCCGTGTGCTCGACGGAGCCGTCCGGACTGGTCAGATTGTTGTAGAACACGAACCATTCGTCACCGAGCACCCGGCCCGACTGGCACAGCAGTGCGCTGGCGTCGAGGTCGAAATCGGCGCCGGTGGTGGATCGTGCGTCCCAGCCGAGCCCGACCAGCACCTGGGTGAGGTTGGGTGCGGCCTGGAGAGGGAGACATTGCCCCTTGGCGAGTGTGACGCCCATGTGTGTCCTCCCCGAGTCGATGGAACCCTCTTCGAGCGCATGGAGCGCTCTGTCCAGCGCGTCCGCCGCACATGTGCGGCGCCGGACGTGAGCTGTAGTGCTGTCTCAGACCTTGAGCTGTCTCAGACGTTGAGCTGTCTCAGACGTTGACGCCGAAGTCCTGCGCGATACCGCGCAGGCCCGAGGCATACCCTGACCGATGGCACGGAACTTCCACTCCGCACCATTGCGGTAGAGCTCGCCGAAGACCATCGCGGTCTCCGTCGAGGCGTCCTCGGTCAGGTCGTAGCGCGCGAGCTCGGCGTTGTCCGCCTGGTTCACCACGCGGATGTACGCGTTGCGCACCTGGCCGAAGCTCTGCTGACGGCTCTCGGCCTCGTAGATCGAGACCGGGAAGACGATCTTGTCGACATCGGCAGGCACGCCGGCCAGATTGACCTTGACGACCTCGTCGTCACCTCGCCCTCACCGGTGGTGTTGTCACCGGTGTGCTCGACGGATCCGTCGGGGCTCTTGAGGTTGTTGAAGAAGACGAAGTTGCCGTCGTTGCCGACCTTGCCCTCGGCGTTCGTCAGCAGTGCGCTGGCGTCGAGGTCGAAGTCGCCACCGGTGGTGGTGCGGGCATCCCAGCCCAGACCGACGATAACCGCGGTCAGGTTGGGTGCGGCCTTGGTCAGCGAGACGTTGCCGCCCTTGCTGAGGCTGACTCCCACGAGTCCTCCCAAAAGAGTATTCAGGGGCCGGCAGATACCAGCGTCCCCGTTGTGCGTTGGCATCGGATCAACGATTGATCCTAGTGACCGGTTCCCGGCCAAAACAGGCTTTGGCCTGGCGCCGCCAGGAGATCCTCCTGATCCGGGAACAGATCGGGTCCTACTTGATCAGATCGAGTCGAGCGCCTTGATGTAGTCGTTGAGGTCGCGCGCGTCGGGAAGAGCGTTGACAACGCTCCAGCGGACCACGCCCTCCTTGTCGATGATGAAGGTGCCGCGCACCGCGCAGCCCTTCTCCTCGTCGAAGACGCCGTACGCCCGCGAGGTCTCGCCGTGCGGCCAGAAGTCCGAGAGCAGCGGGTACTCCAGGCCCTCCTGCTCGGCGAAGACGCGCAGGGTGTGAATGGAGTCGTTCGAGACCGCGAGCAGCTGGGTGTCGTCGTTCTCGAACTTCGGCAGCTCGTCGCGCAGGGCGCAGAGCTCGCCCGTGCAGACGCCGGTGAAGGCGAACGGGTAGAAGAGCACGACCACGTTCTTCTCACCACGGAACCCGGAGAGCTTCACCGTCCGGCCGTGGTTGTCCTTCAGCTCGAAATCCGGGGCCAGGGTGCCGACCTCGATCGCCATGAAACGCATCCCTTCGATACTTCAGCCGCTGGGGCCGGACGACCTGGGCCGTCCGGGTGACATCCACCCTACGCAAGCTGTGCGAATACGTACGAAGGCCCCGGCGGCGCGATGCCGTCAGGGGCCTTGGTGATGAAAGAGCGTTCAGCGCTGCCTGGCCTTGGCCCCTTGGGAGTGACCAGACGGCTGCCCGTCCAGTCCTTGCCCGCGTTGATGCTCTTGGTCTGGGCGAGACCAGCTGTCTGGGCAGCCTCGTTGATGTCGCTCGGCTCGACGTATCCGTCGCGGCCGGTCTTCGGCGTCAACAGCCAGACCGCCCGCCTTCCTCGATCAGACCAATGGCATCCACCAGCGCGTCCGTAAGGTCGCCGTCCTCGTCGCGGAACCAGAGCAGGACGACGTCAGCGACGTCGTCGTACTCCTCGTCGACGAGTTCCTGGCCGGTAGTGGCCTCAATGCCCTCACGGAGCTCCTGCTCGACGTCGTCGTCGTAGCCGATCTCCTGGACCACCTGTCCGAGTTCGAACCCCAGCCTTGCGGCCGTGTTGGTCCGTTCCTCCGCGTGGTCCGCGGTCGCGCTCACGGGTTGCCTCCTGATCATGTTTCGGAAAATGCTTCAGCCACGCGCGGGCGCGGGCATTGGCCGTAGTCCACACGGGCTCGGCGAATCGCGCAAGTACCCAGCGTGCCAGACCGCCCTAAACGGTGACGTTCCATGCCACGTCGCCGCAACTTCCGGCATGTCTCCCGCGGGTCCCCAGATCCTGTCCGAACCCTTTACGTTCTTCCTCAGCTTATGCCGTATCGGTCCGCGATCAGGAGTCGAGCAGACTTTGGGAAGGGATGACCGGGTTGCACGTATCGTTGCGGTTTGGCCCGCCCCACCTTCGCACTGCCGGTATCCGTGCCCGGACCCGCCCTCCGCGAATCGCGGAGTTACCTCACAGTAGAGATGACGTTTACCTCCTTGCGGTACACGATGGAGGCGGCGCACATGCAGGCGCCCCGGGGCACACCCCGAAACCAGGCCCCGTAGAGCAGCACCGAACAGCGAAGGAACAGCGTGGCTTCCGGATCCGATCGCAACCCGATCATCATTGGCGGCCTTCCGAGCCAGGTCCCGGACTTCGATCCAGAAGAGACCCAGGAATGGCTCGACTCCTCGACGCCGCCGTCGACGAGCGAGGCCGCGAGCGGGCCCGCTACCTCATGCTCCGGCTTATCGAGCGCGCGCGCGAAGCGTGTCGCCGTGCCGGAGATGCGCAGCACGGACTACGTGAACACGATCGCCACGAAGGACGAGCCGTTCTTCCCAGGTGACGAGGAGATCGAGCGCAAGGTCCTCAACGCGACCCGCTGGAACGCGGCCGTGATGGTCTCCCGCGCCCAGCGTCCCGGAATCGGGGTCGGCGGCCATATCGCGACCTTCGCCTCCTCCGCCTCGCTGTACGACGTGGGCTTCAACCACTTCTTCCGCGGCAAGGACGACGGTCTGGGCGGCGACCAGATCTTCTTCCAGGGCACGCCTCCCCGGCATCTACGCCCGCGCCTTCCTGCTCGACCGGCTGAGCGAGGCGCAGCTCGACGGCTTCCGGCAGGAGAAGTCGAAGGCGCCGGACGCGCTGTCGAGCTATCCGCACCCGCGGTCGATGCCGGACTTCTGGGAGTTCCCGACCGTCTCGATGGGCCTCGGCCCGCTCGGGGCGATCTACCAGGCGCGGATGAACCGCTACATGGAGGCGCGCGGCATCGCCGACACCTCCAAGTCGCACGTCTGGGCCTATCTCGGTGACGGCGAGATGGACGAGCCCGAGTCGCTGGGCCAGCTCTCCATCGCGGCCCGCGAAGGTCTGGACAACCTCACCTTCGTGGTCAACTGCAACCTGCAGCGCCTCGATGGCCCGGTGCGCGGCAACGGCAAGATCATCCAGGAGCTGGAGTCGCAGTTCCGCGGCGCCGGGTGGAACGTCATCAAGCTGGTCTGGGACCACTCCTGGGACCCGCTGCTCGCGCAGGACCGCACGGGCATCCTGGTCAACAAGCTGAACACCACTCCGGACGGCCAGTTCCAGACGTACGCCACCGAGACGGGTGCGTACATCCGTGACCACTTCTTCGGTGACGACCCGCGGCTGCGCGACATGGTCAAGGACATGACCGACCAGCAGATCCTGCACCTGGGCCGTGGCGGTCATGACCACAAGAAGGTCTACGCGGCCTACGCGGCGGCCAAGGCCCACAAGGGCCAGCCGACGGTGATCCTGGCCCAGACCGTCAAGGGCTGGACGCTGGGGCCGAACTTCGAGGGCCGCAACGCGACCCACCAGATGAAGAAGCTCACAGCCGACGACCTCAAGCGCTTCCGTGACCGGCTGCACATCCCGATCGCGGACAAGCAGCTGGAGGACGGCAACCCGCCGTACTACCACCCGGGCCGCGACTCGGACGAGATCCAGTACATGCACGACCGGCGCAAGGGCCTGGGCGGTTATGTGCCGACCCGGGTGGTGCGGGCGAAACCGCTGGCCCTGCCCGGGACAAGACGTACGCAGCTGCGAAGAAGGGCTCGGGTCAGCAGTCGATCGCCACCACGATGGCGTTCGTCCGGATCCTCAAGGACCTCATGCGGGACAAGGAGATCGGTAAGCGTTTCGTGCTGATCGCACCCGATGAGTACCGCACCTTCGGCATGGATGCGTTCTTCCCGAGTGCGAAGATCTACAACCCGCTCGGTCAGCAGTACGAGTCGGTCGACCGTGACCTGCTGCTCGCGTACAAGGAGTCGCCGACCGGCCAGATGCTGCACGACGGCATCTCCGAGGCCGGCTGCACGGCCTCGCTGATCGCCGCGGGCTCGGCGTATGCCACGCACGGTGAGCCGCTGATCCCGGTCTACGTCTTCTACTCGATGTTCGGTTTCCAGCGCACCGGCGACCAGTTCTGGCAGATGGCGGACCAGCTCGCGCGCGGCTTCGTGCTGGGTGCGACCGCGGGCCGTACGACGCTGACCGGTGAGGGCCTCCAGCACGCGGACGGCCATTCGCAGCTGCTGGCCTCGACCAACCCGGCCTGTGTCGCCTACGACCCGGCCTTCGGCTTCGAGATCGCGCATATCGTCAGGGACGGTCTGCGCAGGATGTACGGCGAGAACAGTGAGGACGTCTTCTACTACCTCACCGTCTACAACGAGCCGATCCAGCACCCCGTCGAGCCCGACGAGGTGGACGTAGAGGGCATCCTCGCCGGCGTCCACCGCTACCGGAGTGCCGAGAAGGGGCAGATCCCGGCCCAGATCATGGCGTCGGGTGTGGCGGTCCCCTGGGCGATCGAGGCTCAGCAGATCCTCGCCGAGGAATGGAACGTCAGGGCGGACGTCTGGTCGGCGACCTCCTGGAACGAGCTGCGCCGCGAGGCCGTGGAGGTGGAGCGGTACAACCTGCTCCACCCCGAGGAGGAGCAGCGTGTTCCGTATGTCACCCGGAAGCTCTCCGGCGCCCAGGGGCCGTTCGTGGCGGTCTCCGACTGGATGCGTTCGGTGCCCGACCAGATCGCGCGCTGGGTGCCCGGGGCCTACCAGTCGCTCGGCGCGGACGGTTTCGGCTTCGCCGACACGCGTGGCGCCGCCCGCCGCTTCTTCCACATCGACGCGCAGTCCATCGTGCTCGCGGTGCTCACCGAGCTCGCGAAGGACGGCAAGGTCGACCGTTCGGTGCTGAAGACGGCTGTGGACCGGTACGACCTCCTGGATGTGGCCGCGGCCGATCCGGGACCGGCCGGCGGCGACGCGTAACCGTACGCACGGCGGGCGGGCAAGGGCGGCGGGCCTCACGGTCCCGCCGCCCTTCGGCGCCCGGTGGGCCGGCCCGTCAGTTCTCCCAGATCTTGAACGCCCGCACCTTGTACGGGGACCTGGGCACCAGGTGCCGCCGCCCGGGTACGTCTCGAACTCACCGGTCTCCGCGCACTCGGCCGACTGGTAGGTGGTGACGGGGCGGCCGGTGCGGTTGACCAGCGCCTGGGCATCGCTGCCCGCCGGCAGCGGGACGCAGCTCTCGATGTCCACGGCGGACAGCTCGTGGGTGTGCCTGGCGCCGGTGAATTCCGGCTTCGCCCAGAGGCAGAGCTGACCGGCCCCGCACGGCGCCAGACCCGCCGGTGCCGACTGAGCGGCGGCGGCCCGCCCTTGACCTGCGGGCCTGTGAAGGAGCTCGGGTGCGGCTTCGGCCGGCGCCGTGGCCGGGACGAGCGCGGTGGCAGCCACCGTGGCGGCAAGAACGGTTGTACGCATGGTGAATCAACCCCGTTGTCGAACGAGTCGAGCGACTCTGTCCGCACTGTGACCCGCCCGCCGACGCGCCGGGAAGGGGTCCGGCCGGGACCACCCTGATAGGCGACAGCCCCGCCGGAGCTGTCCGGCGGGCTGTCGGGTGCGCTGTGTTGACGCCTGGGCATCAGGGGTGCGGGGATCAGATGTGACCCATACCCGCGCCCGCCTCTGCGTTGTCACCGCGCTTGGTGAACATGGCGACCACGCCCGCGAGGACGGCGACGATGCCCGCGACGATGAACGCGGTGCCCATGCCCGACACGAACGTGTCATGTGCGACGCCTGTGATCTTCGCCGCGATCTCCGGCGGGGTGCCGGGCGCCACCGGTGGCATCCCGACCTTGATGGCCGAGGAGGCCTTGTCCATTGTCGCGGCGTCCACCGGCGGGAGTCCGGCGGCCTTCCAGTTGTCGCCGAGCTTCGCATCGACCTGGGCGGCCATGACGGCACCCAGTACGGCCGTACCGAGGCTGCCACCGACCTGCATCGCGGCCTGCTGCAGCCCGCCCGCGACACCGGAGAGCTCCAGCGGGGCGTTGCCCACGATGACCTCGGTGGCGCCGACCATGACCGGGGCGAGGCCCAGCCCGAGCAGCGCGAACCAGATCGACATGGTCAGGGTGCCGGTGCCGACGGTCAGCTGCGACATGCCGAACATGGCGACCGCGACGGACGCCATGCCGCCGACCAAGGGGATGCGTGGGCCGAGCTTGGTGATGGCGAAGCCCGCGAGCGGCGAGCCGACGATCATCATTCCGGTCAGCGGCAGCAGGTGCAGACCGCTGTCGACCGGGCTCATGCCGTGGACGTTCTGCAGGTAGAAGGTGACGAAGAACAGGCCGCCCATGAACCCGAAGGCCATCAGCACCATCAGGACCACGCCTGCCGAGAGCGGCACGGAGCGGAACATCGCCAGCGGAATCAGCGGCTCACGGACCCGCTGCTCCAGGAGGGCGAACGCGACGAACAGCACCACGGCGCCGACGATGAACCCGATCGTCCTGGTGTCGCCCCAGCCCCACTCGGAGCCCTTGATGAGGGACCAGATCAGGCAGAACATCGCCGCCGACAGCAGCACGATGCCGCCGATGTCGAAGGAGCGGGGTGCGTTCTTCGCACGGTGGTCCTTCAGGATCACCAGGCCGAACACGAGGGCGATGATGCCGACCGGCACGTTGATGAAGAAGACGGACTGCCAGCTCACGTGCTCGACGAGGATGCCGCCCACGATCGGGCCGCCCGCGGTCGAGGCACCGATCACCATGCCCCAGATACCGATCGCCATGTTCAGCTTCTCGGCCGGGAAGGTGGCGCGCAGCAGACCGAGCGCCGCCGGCATCAGCAGGGCGCCGAAGAGGCCCTGGAGCACCCGGAAGACGATCACCAGGGTTACGCCGTCGGAGAAGCCGATCGCCGCGGAGGCGGCGGCGAAGCCGACGATGCCGATCAGGAAGGTCTGCCGGTGGCCGAAACGGTCACCGAGCTTGCCGGCGGTGATCAGGAGACCGCCAGCGCGAGCATGTAGCCGTTGGTGATCCACTGGACGTCGGCGAGCGAGGCACCGAGGTCCTTCTGGATGGCGGGGTTGGCGACCGCGACGATGGTTCCATCGAGCGCGACCATCATCACGCCGATGGCGACGGCGAAGAGCGTCAGCCAGGGTGGCCGCGCAGCCCTTTGGCCGGTGCGGGAACATTGTTGTCTTCGGGCTCCCGCGGCGCCTTTTCGACAGTGGTCTGACTAGTCATACGCAGAGATTAGTGTCAGTCGCTGACAGTTGACAAACCGATTCGCGGCACCGTAAGTGTCACGTAGCTCACATCCCGACCGCTCAACTCGAAGGTGCAGAAAGAGGTCCGATACGTGACGGACGGACAGACACCGGGGCCGCCCGCCGGACTGCGCGAACTCAGGAAGCAGCGTACGCGCGGCGCCCTGATCCATGCGGCGCTCGCGCTCTTCACCACCCAGGGGTACGAGCAGACCACCGTCGACGAGATCGCCGACGCCGTGGAGGTCTCCCAGCGCACCTTCTTCCGTTACTTCGCGAACAAGGAGGAAGTCACTTTCGCCGTCCAGGACATGCTGGAGTCGCACTTCCTCGCCGAACTTCGTCAACGTCCCGATCGCGAAGCCCCTTTCGAGGCGATGCGCCGGGCGACCCTCCACGCCTGGGGCAGCATCAGCGACGCCATCGACGAGCTCATCCCGGTCGAACTTCACATGCGGGCCTACCGGATGATCGAGTCGACCCGTCCCTGCTTGCCGCACACATGCGCCGCAGCATCGACCTGGAGAACCAGGTCGCGTCCGTGATCGCCCAGCGCGAGGGGCTCGACCTGGAGACGGACCCGCGGCCCCGGTGGCGGTCGCCGCGTTCTGCGCGGTGATGCGGGTGGCCGGACAGCGGTGGGGACAGGGGCAGGAAACCTGCGTGGATTCCCTGCGCCGGCTGACCGAGGAGTATCTGGACCACCTCGGGCCCGCCCTGGCCGAGGACTGGCGCACACCGGCGGCAGCACCTGTGGCGAAACCGGCGGCAGCGACAGCCGGGCCGTAGCCGCACTGTGCGGCACGCCTCACCTCTGTTCATGACCGACCTCACACCGCCCCTGCCCGGCACGCATTTACGGCACCCGGGAGCACTCCGGCGCGCCGGAGTGTGCGCGACACACACGCAGCGTGAGGGTTCGGCGGTCAATTCCTCGCGGTCGGGTGATGTCTGTCACCCCTGTCACGGCGGTCGACGGGCGTCTCCTAGGGTGTGTCGGAGTGACTTCCTTCGATTCCTCCCCACGCTCACGGCCTGGCGCGCGCTGCTCGCCATCGCGGTGGTGTTCGTGATGCTGGCGACCACCGGATGGACCGCCGTACGCGATCAGCGCTCCCACGGGCCGCGGGAGAGCGCGCTCGCCTCCTGGGCACAGGGGCGGCTGGCGGGTCACGCACTGCCCGACGCCGACGCTCCCGCATACCGGCTGGCCCATTTCTTCGCCACCCTCACCGCCGGGCAGCAGGTCTCACTCGCCGACAGATACCCACTCGTCGTCGGGAATCTGAACGGCGCCCCGTCACGTTGCGCTACCGCGCCAACCGGCTCGCCCTCGTGCAGGCACAGGCGGTGGAGCGAGAACGGGCGCACGACGCGAGACTCTCCCCGACGGTCGGCATCAGGCGCTCCTGAGACTGGAACGCTTCACCTCGATGCTGGCGAAGGGCCGCCACTTCCTCGCCTTCGATCCGTCCGGCAGGGGCACGCGGCCGAGGTCTTCGGCGATCTCGACAAGGCGACCCGGGTCTCCGTGGTCGTCCCCGGCATCGACACCAATCTGCTGACGCTGGAGCGCACCGGCCGCAAGTACGCGGCCGCGCCGGTCGGCATGGCGCGGTCGCTCTACGGAGCCGAACTCGCCGCCAGCCCCGGCGCCCGTACCGCGGTCATCGCCTGGGCCGACTACACGACGCCTGCGGGCATCGGCATGGATGCCGCCCTGGGCAACCTCGCCGCCACCGGGGCGGTGCGGCTGAACGCGCTCGTCGCCGCGCTGCCCGGAGCGTCGACCGTCTCGCTGTTCTGCCACAGCTACGGCTCCGTGCTGTGCGGGGTCGCCGCCGACGAACTGCCTTCCAGGGTCTCCGACATCGCCGTGGCGGGCAGCCCCGGTATGCGGGTGAACAATGCGGGCGAACTGGACACCGGTGCCCAGGTGTGGGCGATGCGGGACCGCGACGACTGGATCCAGGAGGTGCCGTATCTGGAGGTCGGCGGCCTCGGCCACGGTGCCGATCCGGTCGAACCCGGCTTCGGTGCGCGGATCGTGTCGGCAGGCGACGCGATCGGCCACAGCGGCTATTTCGAGCCGGGCACCGAAAGCCTCAGCAACTTCGCCGCGATCGGTGTCGGCTCCTACGCCTCCGTCAGCTGCGCAAGCGCCGACAGCGCTTGCCACAGTGATATCTCCGGCGACCGGGGTGCCTGACGCGCGTAGAGAGCGATGACCGCTCACTTAATTTGGTACCTACGCCAAGGGGACGCGCGGGCCTGTGCCGCATACGATGAAGCACATGGGTGATGTGCTGGCGGGAATTCAAGCCACCTGGGAGTTCGACACCGACTCCGTGCTCATCCGCTTCGAACGGGGCATCCGGACACCGAAACTCTTTCAGAGTCTGCGTGAACGCCGCATCCCTTATGCGGCGTTGTCGTCGGTGACGCTGACCCCGGCAAGCGGGGCACGGTGGTTCTGCACGCGGTGGCGAGACCGGTGCCGATCCGCTGCTGGAGGCCGCGGCCGGGCAGCTGAAGGAAAGCAGCGACCCGCACCGGCTGGTGCTGCCCGCCGAAGCGAGTCGCTCGCCGAGTACTACGCGGGCGAGCTGCGGGCTGTGCTGGGCCCGGACGCGGACCTGCCCGCCGACCGGTTCATGGTCCCGGCTCCCGAGGGCCCCTGCACTTCAAGGCGTACGACGGCAGGGCCGGCTTCGACGGGCACCAGGTCTCCTTCCGGTGGTTCCGGACGGGTGCGTCCAGCGCCAAATGGAAGGCGGGCGACCAGACGTTTCCGGTCGAGGAGCTGAGCGGGCTCGAATGGCGTTCCCCGCAGGGCCTGGAAGGCTATCTGCGGCTGGTACCGCGCGCCCCGGCCGCCGACGCGGGCTGCACGCCAGGCGCACACGTCCCTCAGAGCGGTGCGGTCTCCGGACAGGGCCTCCCCAGCAGGCCGCACACCAGGTCCAGGCCGACCAGGACCCGGCGGCCGTCGTCTTCGGCCTGGGCTACGGGCCGGTGCACGAGTCGCTGCCCTTCGCCGCGGCCGTACTGGAATCCGTACGCAGGAAGCACCCGGCGCCGCTCGCCGCCGCCCCGTCCTGGCCGGTGCGGGGCGGCGTGATCCGGCGGACATCGCCGAGCGGATACGGCACCTCGGGGACCTGCACGAGGCCGGTCTGGTGACGGAGGACGAGTACAGCGTGAAGAAGGCGCAGCTGCTCGCGGAGCTGTAGGCAGCGGTGGCGTACGGGTCCGCCGGGGGTCCCCGTACGCCGGTACGAGGTGTCCGGCGGCGGATCGACCCCTGGTATGACGCCGCCGGCCGGTTCGGCTGCCTACGCTGACCTGGCCATGTCCACTTCCCCTCCGGGCCGCCCGAGCCCGCCGACGGCCTGCTGAGCGCCGCCCGCCGCAATCTGCGCGAGCTCGCCCACGGGCTGTCCCACGCGTCCCATCCGCCGACCCTCTGTTCGCCGGCTCCCCACGGCGGTGGCAGCGGCTGCTGCCGTACGTGACCGTCGCCGCCCTCGCCGCCGTCTTCGTCCCGACCACGATCAATGTTCTGATGTCGGACTACGGCCTGGCGGGCGGCTGGGCGGAGCGCTCGCCGTCGCCCAGTCCGCGCCCCTGCTGATGCTGGCGCACCGGCCGTTGCAGGCCTGGTGGATCATCTTCTGCGCCGATGTGGCGGGCGCGGTGGTCCTGTTGTCGCTGACGGCCACACCGCACTCGGTCTGGCCATGGACGGCGCCAGGCATTGTCAGCTACCTCTTCGTGCTGCTCGCCCTGAGCCTGCGCGAGACCCGGCGGACGCTGGCCGCCGTCTGGCTCATGACGGGTGTGGCGGGGCTGGTGCTGCACCTGGTCGCACCCAGCCGCAGCGATGGCAGCGCGCTGCTCCTGTCCGTCCTCGGCGCGATGGTACTGGTGATCGGAGCGGTCGTACGGGAACGGGCGAGGCCCAGCGCAGACTTGCCGAGCAGGAGACGATCAGCGAGGCCGAGCGGGCCCGGCGCACCCTCCTGGAGGAGCGCACCAGGATCGCCCGTGAGCTCCATGACGTGGTCGCGCACCACATGTCGGTGATCACGGTGCAGGCCGACTCGGCTCCGTACCGGATCAGCGGGCTTCCCGAGCAGGCGCGCGAGGAGTTCGGTGCGATCGCGGCCAGTGCCCGCGAGTCGCTGGCGGAGATGCGGCGGCTGCTCTCGGTGCTGCGCAGCGAGGGCACGGAGGGCGAGCTGACCCGCAGCCGGGGCTCGACCGGTGCAGCAGCTGGTGGAGGCGACAGTGCGGGCGGGGCTTCCGGCCGAGCTCTCGATGGCCGCGGATGTCGCGGAGGCGGCGGCCCGGGGCCGTATCGCACAGTCGGTGGATCTGTCGGCGTACCGCATCGTGCAGGAGGCCCTGGCCAATGTGGTCCGGCATGCTCCGGGGCGCGGACCCGGGTGTCGGTCTCGGCGGCCGACGGGCATCTGACGGTGCTGGTCGTCAACGACCGGGCACAGCGGCCGGGACCGCCCCTGGAGATGGCGGGAACGGGACACGGGCTGGTCGGGATGCGCGAACGCGTACGGTTGACCGGCGGCACGCTGGACACCGGCCCGCTGCCCGACGGAGGCTTCCGGGTCGCCGCCCGGCTCCCGCTGCCGCCCGGTGAATCCCCTGTGGCTCATGCGACTTCGGAGGACTCTTGACCATCCGTGTGATCATCGTCGACGACCAGGCCATGGTGCGGGCCGGGTTCGCGGCACTGCTGGCGGCGCAGAGCGACATCGATGTGGTGGGTGAGGCGCCGGACGGGCGCCAGGGCATCGAGGTCAGCCGGAACCAGCATCCGGATGTGGTCCTGATGGATGTCCGCATGCCGGAGATGGACGGACTCGCCGCGGCCCGCGAGCTGTTGAACCCTCCGGTGGGGTGATCCACCGCCCGAAGGTGCTGATGCTCACCACCTTCGACGTGGACGACTACGTGTACGAGGCGCTGCGCGCCGGCGCGTCCGGCTTCCTGCTGAAGGACGCGCCGCCGGCGGATCTGATCTCGGCGGTACGGGTGGTGGCGGCGGGGACGCGCTGCTCGCGCCGTCGGTGACCCGGCGGCTGATCGCGGACTTCGCACGCCAGCGACCCTCCGGTGCCTCCCGGAGCGGTCCCGCGCTGCGGCTGAACGGGCTGACTCCGCGTGAGACGGAGGTCCTTGAGCTGATCGCCAAGGGCCTGTCCAACCAGGAGATCGCGCAACGGCTGGTACTTGCGGAACAGACCGTGAAGACGCACATCGGCAAGGTGCTGGGCAAGCTCGGTCTGCGCGACCGGGCGCAAGCGGTGATCTTCGCGTACGAGTCGGGCTGGTGGCGCCGGGGGCGCCTTAGCCACGCGGTAGGCGGAATACCCCGCAGCACCGGGGGCTGTCCCCGTACACCCCTACCCCGGTGGCACCTGAGAGTTGGCTCCCCGGTGTGACGCCCCGCACCCACCCTCTTCCTACCTTCCTCTCCGACACGCCGAGCGGCGTGCCGCAGCCGGAGAGGGAGGGCGAGATGCTCCGATACGCGAGGACCCTGGTCGCGGTCGCACTGATGGCCACTGTGGTCACCGGGACGGCCGGCTGGGCGTCGGGCAGTGCGCAGCAGGCAGTGACGGGACCGCCGCCGGGCAGCGGCTCCTGGCGTGCGGACCAGGTGCTCGGGCGGGAACTTCCCGACCCCGCCACCAGCACGCCCGCCGAAGTGGCGGAGTTCTTCAGGGTGTTGGCGGCGGCCGAGCGGCAGCTGCTGGTGGAACGGCATCCGCTGGTCGTCGGCAATCTCGACGGGGTGCCGCTGGAGCTGCGCTACCGGGCCAACGCCCTCTCGCTGAAGGCGGATCACGATCCCCGGTACGACCGTCTCACCGGCGCCGGGCGGCAGATCCTCGCGTTCGATCCACGCGGACGCGGCCTGGTCGCCGAGGTGTTCGGGGACCTGCGGTCCGCGCGTCAGGTGTCCGTCGTCGTACCGGGGTCGGACATCGACGCCGGTACGTTCGACCGCACCCACGATGTGTACGGCACTCCGGCCGGCATGGCGAAGTCGCTGTACGCCGAGACCGGCCGGGGCAGCGCGGTGATCGCCTGGGCCGGGTACACCACACCGCTGGGCGTCGGTATCGACGCGGCGACCGGCGGCCTGGCCGAGGCGGGGGCGACGCGGCTGACCCGGTTCGCCCAGGGGCTGGCGGCGGACGCACTGCCCGAGCCCGCCGTGTTCTGCCACAGCTACGGCTCCGTGGTCTGCGGCCTGGCCGCCGGCCGGCTGCACGCCACCGACCTGGTCGTCCTCGGCTCCCCGGAATGCGGGCCGACAACACCCGCGAGCTGAACACCACGGCCCGCGTCTGGGCGGCCAAGAACTCCACCGACTGGATCGACGACGTACCCAACGTCCAGGTGGCAGGAGTGGGGCACGGCCCCGATCCGGCCGGCGCAGGCTTCGGCGCCCGCCGCGTGCCCGCGCACGACGCGAAGGGGCACACCGGCTACTTCGCCCCGGGCACGGACTCGCTGCGCGCCTTCGCCGCCATCGCACAGGAGTCGGCCCGATGAGCGTGAAGCGGCTCGCGGCGCGCATCGACGCCCGCACCCCGCCCACCGCGACCGCGCCGTCGACGGGCTGCGGGCGCTGGCCCTGCTGGCCGTGCCGACCGGGCACTGGCTGCTCGGCGGCTTCTCCCTCGACAGCGGCGGCGCCCTGCACAATGCGAGCCCGCTCTCCGCCTTCGGCTTCTTCGCCCCGCTCAGCTGGGTACTACAGATGCTGGGGATCTTCTTCCTGGTCGGCGGCTACGCCTCGGCGCTCTCCTACCGTCGCAAGAAGTCCACGACCGCGGCCTGGCTGCGCGGCCGGATGGTCAGGCTGGGCAGGCCGGTGCTCGGGTGACCGCCCTCTGGGCGCTGCTGATCCCCGTCCTGTACGCGCTCGGCGTGCCCGGTGACACGCTGCGGACCGGGTCGACGCTGGTGATCCAGCCGCTCTGGTTCGTCGGGGTGTACGCCGTGGTGACGGCCCTCACCCGTACTGCCTGCGGCTGGCGAGGAAGCTGGGCGGCTGGGCGGCCCTGCCGCTGCTCGGGTCGGTCGCCGTGGTCGACTTCCTGCGCTACGGGCCGCACGCGGACGCCATGCCGTCCTGGCTGAGCCTGCTGAATCTGCTGCCCGGGTGGCTCTTCGCCTACCAGCTCGGCGTCTCGTGGGCCGATGGCCGCATCACGAAGCGGGCGCCCGCGCCCTGCTCCTGGCGGGACCGTGCTGTTCGCCGCGCTGCTGCTCGTCTTCCACTACCCGGCGTCGATGGTCGGCGTACCCGGCGAGGCACGCACCAACTCACATCCGCCGTCGCTGCTGGTCCTCGCACTGGCCTCGGCGCAGAGCGGTGCGGCGATCCTGCTGCGCGACCGGATCGGCCGGTTCCTGCGCAGGCCGCTGGTGTGGGCCCCGGCCGTCGTGATCAATCTGTCCGCGATGACGATCCTGTGCTGGCACCAGACGGCGATGCTGGCCGCAGCCGTCCCCGCCTCCTTCGCAGGTACGGTGCCGGGGCTGACGGCAGGGCCCGACACACTCGGCTGGATCGCGGCCCGGCTGGCCTGGATGCCGTTGTTCGCGGCGCTCCTGGTCCTGATCGCACGGTATGCGCGGGTGTTCGAGGAGCCGTGGCAGGCGGGCACCCGGGCGGCCGGTGACCGCGGGGCCATGGCTGGTCTGCTGGCGGCAGGCTTCGCGGTGTTCGCGCTCCGGCTCGCGTAGGGCGGGGTGCCGGGCCGGGCTGTCCGGCACCTCTGATGTCGCTACTCCCGGACCGTGGCCGTGGTGCTCATGTCCGGGTACCTGTCCCCGCCACCTGGCCCGCGATCGGCTCCAGCTGCTCCAGCTCCTGCTGGGTCAGGACCAGCCGGGTCGCCGCCACGTTCTCCAGCAGCCGGCTGCGCTTACGGGTGCCGGGAATCGGCACCACTGCCAGCCCGTGGACCTGGCGCGCTGCTGCACCCAGGCGAGGGCCACCTGCGCGGCCGTCGCGCCATGTGCGGCCGCGATCTTGTGGACGGGCTCCAGCAGGGCCGCGTTCTTCCTGGCGTTCTCGCCGGTGAAGCGGGCTGGTGCTTGCGGAAGTCCTCCGCCGACAGGTCCTTGGCCGCGTCCGCGAACGCCCCGGTCAGGAAGCCGCGGCCGAGCGGCGAGTACGGCACGACGCTCACCCCGAGCTCGACGGCGGCCGGCGCGGCGCTGCGCTCCACGTCCCGGCTGAAGAGCGACCACTCGGACTGCAGGGCGGCGATCGGATGCACGGCGTGCGCCTCGCGGAGCTCGGCCCCGGTCACCTCGCTCAGCCCCAGCTGCCTGACCTTGCCCTGCCGCACCAGCTCGGCCATCGCGCCGACCGAGTCGGCGAGCGGGATCAGCGGGTCACGACGGTGCATGTAGTAGAGGTCGATGACGTCGGTGCCCAGCCTGCGCAGGCTGGCCTCGATGGCCTGCCTGATGTACGCGGGTCGTTGCGCACCCCGCGGTAGTGCGGGTCGTCGGTCCGCTCCAGGGCGAACTTCGTGGCCAGTGTGATCTCGTCGCGGTGCGCCGCGACGAACGGAGCGAGGAACTCTCGTTGGCCCCGCGCCCGTAGGCATCGGCCGTGTCGAAGAGGGTGACACCCGCTTCCAGCGCCGCTTCCAGGGTGTCCCGGGCGGCGGCCTCGTCGGTGCTCCCGTAGAACTCGCTGATGCCCATGCAGCCGAGACCCTGCACGCCGACCCGCGGGCCGCCGTTCCCCAGCTCCACGGTCGCGATCCTGCCGGTGGTGTTCTCGTTCCGGTCGCTCATGTACTCAGGACCTTTCCGACGCCGCACGGGCGCCCGCATAGAAATCGATCTTGAAGTCCAGCACGGCGAGGGTGTCCTGCAGCTCCGCGATACGTGTGCGTACATCGCGGCGGGTCGACTCCAGCAGCTCCTGCCGCGCCTCGAACGTGGCCTCGCCCTCGCGCAGCAGCTCCGCGTACCTGACCATGCCGGCGACCGGCATCCCGGTCAGCCTGAGCTTGCCCACGAAGGCCAGCCAGTCCAGGTCGCGGTTGGTGAACCTGCGCTGGCCCGTGTGTGAACGGTCGACATGCGGCATCAGCCCGATCCGCTCGTACCAGCGCAGCGTGTGCGCGGTGAGCCCGGTGAAGGCGACAACCTCGCTGATGGTGTAGTGATCCTGGCCCTCGGGGCGTGGATGCGTCTTCGGGGCCGCCACGCAGCTGTCCACCCCGGTGGAAACTGTGGAAGTGCTCTCCATCACCGTCATGCCCTCCACGCTAGAACCTTGGAGTGCGCTCCAGGCAAGCAGATGCGGCCCCGGGTTTAGGCTCGTACCCATGCAGAGCCTGGCGATGACCGACAACTGGCCCGTTACCACCGCGGCAGCAGCCGTCGTACGAGCGGACGGCACCCTCGCCGGTTCGCACGGTCCGACGGCACACCGCTTCCCGCTCGCCTCCGTCACGAAGCCACTGGCTGCCTACGCGGCGCTCGTCGCGTACGAGGAGGGCGCGGTCGAGCTCGACGAGCCGGCCGGTCCGGAGGGCTCCACCGTCCGCCATCTGCTCGCGCACACCAGCGGTCTCGCCTTCGACGAGCACCGGGTGACAGCACCACCCGGTACCCGCAGGCTGTACTCGAACGCGGGCTTCGAGGTGCTCGGCGACCACATCGCCAAGGCCTCCGGAATCCCGTTCTCCGAGTATGTGCGCCAGGCTGTCCTGGAGCCATTGGGCATGACATCGACCACCGTGGACGGCTCGCCCGCCAAGGACGGCGTCTCGACGGTGGAGGACCTGGTGCGGTTCGCAGCCGAGGTGCAGGCACCCCGGCTGCTCGACCCGCGCACGGTGCTGGAGGCCCAGAGCGTCGTCCACCCGGGCTGAAGGGGTGCTGCCGGGCTACGGCCACCACAACCCCAACGACTGGGGCCTCGGCTTCGAGATCCGCGACTCCAAGTCGCCCCACTGGACGGGCAGTACGTCGTCCTCGGCGACCTTCGGCCACTTCGGCCAGTCCGGTACGTTCCTGTGGATCGACCCGGTGGCGAGTGCGGCCTGCGTCGCACTGACCGACCGGGCCTTCGGCCCGTGGGCGGCCGAGGTCTGGACACCGTTCACGGACGCGGTGCTCGCGGAGCTACGCGCCGGCAACTGAGCCGGGCCACACCCGGGCCGGGCGGGCGTCAGCGGAAGGCGCCGCTGTACGCGTTGAGTGCGGGCTGGCCACCGAGGTGGGCGTACAGGACGTTCGAGTCCTGGGGATGTCGCCGTCGCGTACCAGGTCGATGAGTCCTGCCATCGACTTGCCCTCGTACACCGGGTCGATGATCATGCCCTCCAGGCTGCCGGTGAGCCGGATGGCGTCCAGGGTGGACTGGACGGGGATCCCGTACAGGTCGCCGGCCCACCCTCCAGCACGGTGATCTCCTCCTCCCGCAGGTCGCGGCCGAGCCCGATGAGCTCGGCCGTGTTGCGGGCGATCTTCTCGACCTGCGCGCGGGTTTCCGCGAGCTTGGCGGAGGCGTCGATGCCGATCACCCGGCGGGCCGGTCCTGGCCCGCGAAGCCGGCGATCATCCCGGCGTGGGTGCTGCCGGTGACACTGCACACCACAACGGTGTCGAAGAAGACGCCGAGTTCACGCTCCTGCGCCTGGACCTCGTACGCCCAGTTGGCGAAGCCCAGACCGCCCAGCGGATGGTCCGAGGCACCGGCCGGGATGGCGTACGGCGTGCCGCCGCCCGCGCGCACATCGTCCATGGCCTGACTCCAGCTGTCCTTGAAGCCGATCCCGAAGCCCGCCTCGACCAGCCGCACCTCCGCGCCCATGATGCGTGACAGCAGGATGTTGCCGACCTTGTCGTTGACCGCGTCCGGCCAGTCCACCCAGCTCTCCTGGACCAGGACGGCCTTCAGCCCCAGCCGGGCGGCCACCGCGGCGACCTGCCGGGTGTGGTTGGACTGCACCCCGCCGATACTGACCAGCGTGTCCGCACCCTGCCGCAGCGCCTCGGGCACCAGGTACTCCAGCTTGCGGGTCTTGTTGCCGCCGAAGGCCAGGCCGCTGTTGCAGTCCTCCCGCTTGGCCCAGATACGGGCGCCGCCCAAGTGGGCACTGAGCCGGTCCAGGGGATGGACGGGACTCTGGCCGAAGAGCAGCGAATAGCGGTCGAAGTCGTCGAGGGACACGGATGCCTCCGTAGAAGTCGGGTGCGAGGGGCTCTGTCCCGGGTGACAGACGTCAGGGCCGGTCCGGACCGCTGGGGTCCTCGTCCGACAGCAGGGTGCCGAGCAAGGGTGCCAGCGTCTGCCAGTTCTCCCTGGTCGCGGCGGCGGCACCCTCCGCGTCCCCGGCCGCGCAGAGTTCGATGATCCGGACGTGCTGGGCAACCGAGGCGCGGCCGCACAGCGAGGAGAACCGCAGTCGCTCCACCCGGCGCAGCACCGGGGTGAACTGCCCGAGGACGGTACGGATGGCCTGGTTGGCACTGGCGGTGACGGGGACACCGTGGAAGTCGTCGTCGGCCGCGAGCGCCGCTCCGACATCGTTGGCGCGCAGCGCGGCGGCGAACCGCGTGTTGGCCTCGCGCATGGCATCGAGCTCGACGGCGGAGAGGTTCACCGCCGCCTCGCGTACGGCGACCTCGTGCATCGCCGCCACCACTGACTGGGCGGCGTGCACCGCCCGGACGTCCAGCGGGCTGACGATGGTGTGCCGCCCGGGCTTGGTCTGCACCAGCCCGGCCTGCTCCAGCCGGGCCAGCGCCTCTCTGACCGGGGTCCGGCTGACGCCCAGCCACGCCACGAGAGCGGCATCGTTGAGCCGCTCCCGGGAGCGAGCGTGCCATCCACGATCGCGTCCCGGATCGCCCGGTAGGCGTCCTCCCGCAGGAGGGATCTCGTAACGAGTCCTCGACTCTCTGGAACCGGCATGCAATATATTGCACTTCGATTGACGGGCCCCGTCAAGAGGTGGCCGCAACACCATCCACGTCGGCGGCCTTTGCGCCCAGACACTCGAACCACACCGTCTTGCCGCAGCCGTCGCGGCGCGGCTCCACACCCCAGCTGTCGGTGACGGCGGCGACCAGGAGCAGTCCGCGACCGCCGTCGTCGAGTTCATCGCCGACGACCGCACTCGGCAGACGCGGACAGCCGTCCGCGACCTCGACCCGCACGGCGCCGGCCCGCAGGACGATGCAGGTCTGGCAGCGGCGGCCGGGCACATGCCGCACGACGTTGGCGATCAGCTCGGTGAGCGCCAACTCGGCCGCGTCGGCCACTTCGAGCAGCCCCAGCCGGCGAGGTACAGCCGCAGGATGCGGCGCAGATGCCGCGCCGAGTGCTCACCCACCGCGAAGTCCGCGTGGTAGGCCGCCTCCACGTCTTCGGTCCGCAGACCAGTTACGTCGTTCATGCCACCAGTGTGCGACCAGATGATTACGCTGGGCTACGACCCGAAACGAACGCCGCACGGCGTTGCAGCCCGGAGGTGCCCAAATGGCCAACATCCAGTCGCTCGACCCCAGCGCTTCCCCACTGGACTACTACGGCTGGGAGCTGCGCCGTCAGCGAGAGGCCGTCAATCTCAAGCAGGGACAGCTCGGCGAGATCATCTTCTGCACGGGCTCCCTGATCGGCCAGATCGAGACGACGAAGAAGATCCCCACCCGCGATTTCTCCGAACGCGTGGACGCCGCGCTCGGCACGGACGGAATGTTCTCACGCCTGGTCGGCCTGGTCCTGCGCAGCCAACTGCCGAACTGGTTCCAGCCGTACGCGGAGATGGAGGCCAAGGCCACGTACATCTCCACGTACCAGGCGCAGTTGGTCTATGGGCTGCTCCAGACCGAGGGGTACGCGCGGGCATTACTCGGCGTCGAGTATCCGGACAAGGTCGACGAGACAGTGGCGGCCCGCCTGGAACGCCAACGAATCCTGCAGGGACAGAATCCGCCGGCCTTGTGGATCGTCCTCAGCGAAGCCGCGCTGCTCCAGGAGGTGGGCGGGCCTGGCGTCATGCACGAACAACTGGCACGACTGTTGGAGTTCCGCGACAGCCCCTGGGTGCAGATCCAGATCCTCCCTTCTCCGTTGGCCAACACACGGGCATGATGGGGTCGTTCACCCTTCTCCGGTTCGAAGACGATCCTGATCTGTTCTATGTGGACAGCTACGACCAGGGCCATATGACCGCCAATCCGCAGGTGATCAAGGAACGTTCGGTCGGCTACGCTCGCTTGCAAGCTGCAGCTCTCTCCCCGAGGACTCGGTGGCACTGATCGTGCGTGTGATGGAGGAACGCTATGAAAACCAGCCATGACCTGGCCGAAGCTCAGTGGCGGAAGTCGTCGTACAGCGGCACCAACGGCGGCGAATGTGTAGAGGTCGCCGACGGTCACCCTGGTTCGGTGCCGGTCCGCGACAGCAAGAACCCGTCCGGTCCCGTTCTGGTCCTGGGGGCGGAAGCCTGGAGCGCCTTTGTGGGCGGGCTCCGCTGACGCGTACGCGATGGAGGGCATCATGCGGATGAGCCATGACCTGACCCAAGCGGACTGGCGTAAGTCCAGCTACAGCGGAAACACCGGCGGCGAATGCGTGGAGTGCACCGTCACGGACGGCGCCACCTGGCAAAAGTCGTCGTACAGCGGCACCAACGGCGGCGACTGCGTCGAGGCGGCCGACGGCTGCTCCGCATCCGTCCCAGTCCGGGACAGCAAGAACCCGGCCGGCCCCGTCGTCGTTCTGGGCAGCGCCGCCTGGCAGACATTCGTCGACGGGCTCCGCGAGACCGCAGGCCCGCCGCATTGTCAGTGGCGGCCCCTACGATCGTTCCCATAGCTGCTCAAGCTATGGAAGTACGGCGATCTGGAGGGTAACCGATGGGGACGTCACCGGTGTCACCCGCTCGGGTACGTGCACCCAAGCCGACGATTGTGCCGATCGCCTCGCTCGCTTCGCGAGTCCAGGCCGGCGACATCGTTCTGCCGAAGTATCAGAGGGCATTCGTCTGGACCCCGCAGTTAGCATCGCCCATAAACTCAAAGACCACTCAGCTTTACGATAGACGTGCACATAAAACTAAAGGGCAAGAAACCCGCCGGCCCCACCCTCCTCGTCCACGCCGACGCCTGGCAGACGTTCGTGGACGGCCTCCGCTGGATGAGTGAGTCCGAATGGTTTCAGTGGTCGTACGCGACCAGTGACAGAACTTGCGCGGCTGCTTTGGCGCGACCCGCTCAGTCGCTATGCCTGCATGCCCGACAGGTACTGCGCAGGCCATCCCTCGATGGGTGAGCGGGCTCCTCGGAGCCCGCTCCTGCCACAGGGCGGCTTGGTCTACGAGTGGTCCATTCCGGCCGCTGGGCTGAACTGGATCTCGATGGTCAGGCCGCCACCCGGGTTGGCTCGGCCGCTGACAGTGGCCAGATGGGCATGGGCGATCGACTCGACGATGGAGAGCCCGAGACCCGCTCCTTCACCAGGGGCGTGCCGGCGTTCCTGCGCGCGGTGGAACGGCTCGAAAGTCGGTGTACGGAGTCCGAGGGAATCCTGGGCCCGGTGTTGGACACCTCCAGGGCACCCGAACGGACACGGATCCGTACGGTTCCTCCGGGGTGGTTGTAGCGGACGGCGTTAATGAGGAGATTCCGGACGAGATGTTCGAGCAGGACATCGTCGCCCTGCACGATCAGTGGCTCGCAATCGGTCTGCACTGTGATGTCCGCCTCGGCGGCTTCGTCGGCGAGTGTGGATGCGACCGTGGAGACGGTGTTATCCAGTGCTACTGCCTCGTTGCGCTGGAGTCCCTGGTCGGAGGCTGCGAGCAGGAGGAGTTCCTCGATGAGATGCTCGCTGTTGTCGGCGACCTGGATGAGTTTGGTTCTGATCTCGACGACCCGCTCGGGAGCAGGGCGGTCGGCGAGCCCGATCTCAGCGGCCGCCCGCTGGACGGCCAGGGGTGCGCAGCTCATGTGCCACATTGGCGGCGAATCTCTGTTGTGCGGAGACCAGTTGCTCAATGCGGCCCAGCATCGCGTCGAAGGTGTCGGCGAGCTCCTTGAGTTCGCCGGGCGGCGCCTGGAGCCCGATGCGTTCGTGGAGGTTCTCCGCGGACAGCCGACGGGCGCTCGCGGTGATCACACTGACGGGCCGCAGCACGCGTCCGGCCATCCACCAAGCCAGGGCAATGGAGAGGACCGCGAAGCAGAGGAGGGCGATTCCCGAGACGGTGAGCAGGCGGTTGAGTGCGGCGCCCTCGGCTGCGTCGCTGATCTGCCGGGTGATCGCATGAGTAGGGAGCAGCTTGCCAGGCCCCACACCGGGTATCGATTCGGCCGGCGCCTGGGAGGCGGATTGGGCCGGGGCGGCGTGGCCCAATCCTGGGCAGGGCCGTGGCGGGCTCAGCGGTGAGGGCGGTGGAGATGCTGGTGCCGAGCCCTTCGCGTACGAGCAGGTACACCAGGCCGGTCAGGATCGCCCCGGCCAGCACGAGCAGCCCGCCGTACAGGGCAGTGAGCCGCGTGCGTTCGCCGCTCACGCGGTGGCGCCTATGCGGTAGCCGACGCCGGGCACCGTCTCCACTACTGGCGGCTCGCCGAGCTTGGCTCGCAGTTTACTCAAGGCGACCCGGACCGCGCTCGTGCGGTAGCTGGTGTCCTCCTCCCAGACCTGCTCGATGAGGTCATCACTACTCACGACGGCACCGTCGGCCCGCAACAAGGCCTCCAGTACAGCGAATTCCTTACGCGAGAGCGAGAGGTACCTGCTGTCCCTGCTCGCCTGTCGGCGGGAGGTGTCCAGAACGAGCCCGGCGCGTTCGATGACCGGCGGGAGGGCCGGGCGGGCACGGCGGCCGAGCGCAAGGACCCGGGCCAGGAGCTCGTCGTACGCGAAGGGCTTGGACAGATAGTCGTCGGCGCCCAGGCTCAGGCCCGCCACTCTGTCCCGCACCGACCCGGAGGCCGTCAGCATCAGAATGCGGGTGAGCAGGCGCTGGGCCACGACGCGGCGGCACACCTCGTCGCCGTGCACGTCGGGGAGATCGCGGTCGAGGATCATCACGTCGTAGTCGCCCAGCGCCAGCTTGCGCAGCGCGGTCCGTCCGTCGGGTGCCACGTCCACGGCGAGGGCGTCACGGCGCAGGCCCTCGGCGATCATTTCCGCGAGGAATGCCTCGTCCTCCACCACCAGTACACGCATGGGGTCAGTACTACCTCATCCGCACCTTTCGTCTTTGTTAACAACTTCGGCGAGAGAAACGAAACACCGCTCCTCGGCACGCTGTCGGTACGGCCGAAATACGGCCCGCAGCTTCGGCAAGGAGAAATCCATGACCGCGTGCACCACTTTCCGCTCACGTTCGGCAGTAATCGCCACGGGGTTCGCAGCCCTCGCCCTGTTCACCTCGGCCTGCTCGGGAGGTACGGACGGCGGTGACACCAAGGAATCCAACACTGGAAGCAGCAACAGCCGGACGGACGCCGGCAAGGCGGACGACGCGGCCGTCAAGCACCGCAAGTGCCTGCGGGAGCAGGGCCTGAAGGTCCCCGAGCCAAGCCCGGCGAGGACGCGATGGGGCTCACCATCGGCGGCGACATGGACAAGGACGCGATGGAGAAGGCGCTGAAGGCGTGCGCGGGCAAGGGCGGCGGCGGTGCGGGTGGCGGGAAGATCACCCAGGCCGACAAGGACATGATGCTGAAACACGCCCAGTGCATGCGCAAGAACGGTTACAACATGCCCGACCCGAAGTTCGACGGCTCGATGGCTCAGGCCCTGCCGATACCTCAGGGCGCGGAGAAGAAGAAGTTCGAATCGGCCTCCAAGGCGTGCGAAAGCAGCCTCGGATGAGGCGCCGCACGGCAGTGATCATCTCGGTCGTCGTCCTGGCCGTGGCCGGCGGCGGTGCGGTTGCAGCGACCACGCTGTCCACGTCGGGCACAGGTCGGGTCCGCGAGGAGTCCGGGCTTCCCCGGCCACCGCCGCCGTCGAACGAGGTGATCTGAGCGACAGCACACAGGTCGACGGCACCCTCGGCTACACGAAGCAGCGCAAGGTCAACGCGGGTTCAGCGGGCACCCTGACCTGGGCCCCTGGCGCGGGTTCCGCTGTGAAGCGGGACGGGAAGCTGTACGAGATGGACGGCACACCGGTCCGTCTGATGTACGGCGCCGGCCCCATGTACCGCACGCTGAAGGACGGGGACGAGGGCCGCGATGTACAGCAGTTGGAGGAGAACCTGGCAGCCCTGGGCTATACCGGGTTCACCGTGGATGACGAGTACAGCGGGCTCACCGCAGCCGCCGTGAAGCGCTGGCAGAAGGCGCATGACTTGAAGCAGACCGGCGAGGTCGGCCCCGAGGAGATCGTTTTCGCACCGGGGGCGGTCCGTATCAAGGAGGGTGCAGCGGCGGTCGGTGACCGGGTGGCGCCCGGCAGTCCGGTCCTGTCCACGACAGGCTCCGAGCGGGTGGCGACCTTCGCGCTCGACGTCGCCGAGATCAAGTCCGTCAAGGTGGGCACCAAGGTGAGTGTCGATCTGCCCGACGGGGTCACCGCGAAGGGCTCGATCGCCTCGGTCGGGAAAACTGCCAAACCGGGCGACGACCCGCAGGACAAAGTTCCCAAGATCAGCGTCACCGTGTCGTTCGACGACCCGGACAAGGTTGGCGGCATCGACCAGTCGCCGGTCACCGTCAAACTGACCGGCCGGACCCGCAAGGCAGTACTGACCGTCCCCGTCGAAGCCCTGCTGGCACTCGCCGACGGCGGCTTCGGTGTCCAGGTCGTCCAGAACGGCAAGGCCCGTGAGGTGAAGGTCGAGCTCGGTCTGTTCGGGCAGGGCCGCGTCGAAGTGTCGGGCGGTGGCCTGCGCGAGGGCATGAAGGTCGGGGTGCCGAAGATATGAGTACCGTGGTCGCACTCGGCGGCGTCACCAAGGAATATCCCGGCGGCGTCAGAGCACTGGACGGCGTGGACCTCACGGTCGAACAGGGCGAGCTGCTGGCCATCGTCGGTCCCTCCGGCTCCGGCAAATCGACGCTGCTGCACATCGTGGGCACCCTGGACCGGCCGACCACCGGATCGGTCGCGGTCGCCGGCCGCGACATCGCCAAGCTCTCCGACCGGAAACTCTCCGCTCTGCGCGCTCAGCACATCGGCTTCGTTTTCCAGGCGTTCCACCTGGTGCCTGGGGTCAGCGCCCAGAACAACGTGGCCGAGGGGCTGCTCTACTCCGGACTCCCGCCCGCCGAACGCCGCAGGCGCGCCGCCGAGGCCCTGGAGCGGGTGGGCCTGGCCGAGCGCAGCGGCCACAAACCCCACGAGCTCTCCGGAGGGCAGAAGCAACGGGTCGCCATTGCCCGCGCCCTCGTCGGTGAACCGGCCCTGCTCCTCGCGGACGAGCCCACCGGCGCCCTGGACACCGCATCGGGCGAGACCGTGATGCAGCTCCTCCACGACCTCCACCAGGGGCGCCACCATCGCCGTCATCACCCATGACACCGACATAGCCGAGCGCCTGCCCCGGCAGGTCCGGATGCGCGACGGCCAGGTCATCGCCGACACGGGAAGTGCAGCGTGAGCGCCCGCACCCGGCCGCGCCCCGCCCACGACTCCCTGCGGGCGGCCCGGCTCAGCCCTCGCGACGTCGCACACGTCGGATCCGCCGGGCTCCGCAGCCGGCCGATGCGCGTCGTCCTCTCCGCCCTGGGCATCGCCATCGGGATCGCCACGATGATCGGCGTCGTCGGAATCTCCGCCTCCAGCAAGGCCCAACTGCTCCGGCAACTCGACGCCCTGGGCACCAACATGCTTGTGTCCACCCCCGGCGAATCGATGTTCTCGGGTGAAACCGTCAAGCTGCCCAAGGAATCGGTCGGTAGGGTCGGCCGGATCAACGGAGTGGAGCAAGCAGGCGCGACCGGTGACGTCGACGCCACCTTCCGCCGCAGCGAGAAGATCCCGAAGGGCGAGACCGCGGGCATCGCCGTCAAAGCCTCCTCGGAGACACTCCTGGAGGTCCTGCGGGGCGAGGTCGCCCGCGGCACCTGGCTCAACAAGGCCAACGGCCGCTACCCCGCGGTGGTCCTGGGCCATGTCGCCGCCACGCGGCTGGGCATCACCACGCCCGGTCAACAGGTGTGGGTCGACGACCGCTACTTCACCGTCGTAGGCATCCTCGACCCGCTGCCGCTCTCACCGGAGATCGAACGCTCGGCCCTGATCGGCTGGGACGCCGCCGAGAACCTGCTCGGCTACGACGGACACCCACCACGGTCTACGAACGGTCGACCGACGCCACTGTGCACGACGTACGCAAGCTGCTGGCCGCCACCATCGACCCGCAGAACCCTCGGGACGTACGGGTGACCGACCCGTCCTCTGCCCTGCAGGCAAAGCGGCCACCGAGGGCGCCTTCAGCAACCTCCTCCTGGGCCTCGGCGGCATCGCCCTCCTCGTGGGAGGGTCGGCGTGGCCAACACCATGATCATCTCGGTGCTGGAGAGGCGGTACGAGATCGGACTGCGCCGCTCACTGGGCGCGACCCGGGGACAGATCCGCATCCAGTTCGTCACCGAGTCACTCATGCTGTCAGGACTCGGCGGGCTCGCCGGCGTCCTGCTGGGCGGCGCCGCGACAGGGCGTACGCCGCGAGCGGCGGCCTCCCTGGGTCGTACCCTCTGGGCAGTAGCAGGCGGCTTCGCCTCCACACTGCTCATCGGAACGATCGCGGGTCTCTACCCGGCAGTGCGGGCCGCCCGCCTCTCCCCACGCTGGCCCTGCACGCGGCATGAGCCACGAATACCACCGCGGCAGCCAACCATTCGGCAAAGGGCACGCTCGGCACGGCGTCCCCGCCTCCCCAGGCTGTGTGCCGCCTCCGGCGCGGCCGGCATCAACGATGGCGTACACGGGCACACGTCGGAGATCGGGAGGTCACCGCCCAGTGGAGCGCTGTCCACAGCGGCAGTGGTCTACGTCAGCACACCGACGAGCCGTTCGTGGACGTTGTCCTTGCCCGCCTCGGGGTCCGGCACCAGCTTCGCCCGGTCGCCCGGGTCCCGGCAGGACGTGCAGCCGTCCGCCGCTGCGGGCCAGCACCAGACCCCGCTGCTGCCCGCGGTCTCAACCGATCCCTGCGCCGTGTAGCCCGGAAGCCCAACTGCCTGATCCGGTACAGCGCGGTCTCCTGCGGATCGAGCGCCGGGCGCATGATGTGCCGCATGTTGCCCGCACGGCGGGCGGGTTCCGCGATGTCCTTCGTCCCGAAGCCGGAGTCGACGAGCAGCAGCCCGTTGCGGGTCTCGACCGCCATGACGTGACAGATCAGGCCGGCGCCCGGCGGCCGCATAGTTCCGCAGTTGAGGTGATGGAGTCCGTCACCGGCCATCGAGAATGTCCCCGAGGATGCGGACCAGCTTGAGCAGGCCGCCCTGCGTGCGCTTGTCAGCGTGATCCACCGGATGAGCGCCCGCTCCGAGCCGACGCGCCTGCACTGCGTGGAACTGGATCTGACGCCACATCACCCAAGGCCCGGGCCCGCGTTGAGCCCGTACGGCCGCTGCTAGATTCAGCTGCCATGCGATCACCCGAGTTTGACACCGAATTCCGCAAGCGGGCCCTGCTGACGCGCGACATCGGGATCGGTCTGCTGTTCGTGGCCGGGCTCCTGTGGGCCTGGTGTGCCGTGTTGCTGCTCACACCGTACGAAGCCGCCAAGGACACCGACGGCCGGTATTCCAAGAGTTGCGAATCCCGGCTGTTCACCGACGGCAGCACGGCCAACGAGGGCCAGTGGAATGGCGACTACTGTCAGAGAGAACGCGACTGGCCCGAGATCGTGGCCGTGCTCGGGCTGTCCATGCCCATATCGCTCATCGGCGTGGCCGTCTTCACCAATGGCAGCGTGAGCCGCCGGATGAGCGCCCACTCCCAGGCGATGCGCGAGCTGGACAAGATCGCCGGCACACCGGAGAAGTGACCTGCTCAGCCGCCGAGTTCCCACATGAGCACCTCGGCGGGCTCCGACGCCACCAGTTCCAGCCCGTCCGACTCCGTGATGCGGACCGAGTCCCCGGCTCCAGCTCCACGTCCGCCAGCCGCACCCCGCCCCCGCGACATGGACGTAGACCCCGGCCGCGTCCGGGACGGCGGTGCGCTCGCCCTCGGCCAGTCTGCGTACGTGGAGCATCGCTCCTGCCGCGGGCAGGGCGTACGGGGTGGAGTCGGCGATGCCGGGCACGTGCTCGTACGACGGTTCGCCGCCGGGCGACAGGGGGCCAGCCACATCTGAATGAAGGTCAGCGGGAGCTCACCGTCGTTGCGTTCGACATGGCGCACGCCGGCCGCCGCGCTGAGGTGCTGGACGTCCCCGGCCCGTACGACGGTGGTGTGGCCCGTCGAGTCCCGGTGGGTGAGTTCGCCCTCCACCACCCAGGTGACGATCTCGGTGTGGCTGTGCGGATGCTCACCGAAACCGGCGCCCGGAGCGAGACGCTCCTCGTTGCAGGCCAGAATCGCCCCGAAGCGCAGGTTGTCGGGGTCGTAGAAACGCCCGAAGGAGAAAGCGTGCAGCGTCTCGATACCCTCGGAGACACCCGGGGCCGGGTCGCCTCCGCGGTAGCGGTCGCCGGAACGGCGTACGTCCATCACACCACCACGGTAGCCCGGCCCACCGGCTGCCGGGGCGACCCGCGGCCCTCCCTCGGTGTCCTTGCCCTGATAAGGCAGTCTTGTGTCCGTGCCCCGACCCGATCCTGAGCAGCCCGCCGCCAACAACGCCCATCTTCATGCCGCGACTCTGAAGCGGCTGGAGCAGTCCTCCGGCCGGCTGGCCGCGAACGCCATCGCCCGCATGGACGAGACGCTGCCGTGGTACCGGGCCATGCCACCGGAGAACCGTTCCTGGATCGGCCTGGTCGCCCAGGCCGGTATCGCCGCGTTCACCGAGTGGTTCCGGCATCCGGAGGCCCGCAGGCGATCTCCACCGATGTCTTCGGTACGGCTCCGCGCGAGCTGACCCGGGCGATCACGCTGCGGCAGACGGTGGAGATGGTGCGCACGACGATCGAGGTCATGGAGACGGCGATCGAGGAGGTCGCGGCACCCGGCGACGAATCGGTACTGCGCGAGGCGCTGCTCGTCTACGCCCGGGAGATCGCATTCGCGACCGCCCAGGTGTACGCGCAGGCCGCCGAGGCCCGCGGCGCCTGGGACGCACGGCTCGAATCGCTGGTGGTCAACGCGGTGCTGTCCGGCGAGGCGGACGAGGGCGCCGTGTCGAGGGCCGCCGCGCTCGGCTGGAACTCCCCGAGCACGTCTGCGTCCTGCTGGGCACCGCACCGGACGGCGACAGCGAGCTCACCGTCGAGGCCATCCGGCGGGCGGCCAGGCACGCGAAGCTCCAGGTCCTGACCGGGGTGCTCGGCAACCGCCTCGTGGTCATCGCGGGCGGCAGCGACAACCCGCTCAACGTCGCCAAGTCACTGATCGGCCCGTACGCGGCAGGACCGGTGGTCGCCGGCCCCGTGGTGCCGGACCTGCTGGCGGCACCCGGTCGCGGCGGCAGCCGCCGCCGGGCTCAAGGCCTGCTCGGCGTGGCAGGACGCACCTCGCCCCGTACTGTCCGATGATCTGCTTCCGGAGCGTGCGATGGCGGGCGACCCGCCGCGCGCGATCAGTTGGTGGAGGAGATCTACAGACCGCTCGAAGAGGCGGGGTCCGCTCTCCTGGAGACGCTGAGTGTCTATCTGGAGCAGGCAAGCAGTCTTGAAGGGGCGGCCAGGATGCTGTTCGTGCACCCCAATACCGTGCGCTACCGGCTACGACGTGTGACCGATGTCACCGGCTGGTCACCCTCCGACGTCCGCTCCGCGTTCACTCTGCGAATCGCTCTCATCCTGGGGCGCTTGGCTGCCGGAGATACTCAGCCCTAGACTTTTGTTGGCTTTCAACAATTCCCCTGACGGTTCTTCGTCCCTGTCCCCACGGGCGCCGGAGGCCGTCCGCAAGAGAGTGTGAGGGTGCTCGTACTCGTCGCTCCCGGCCAAGGCGCTCAGACGCCCGGCTTCCTGACTCCCTGGCTCGACCTCCCCGGTGCCGCTGACCGCATCGCGGGCTGGTCCGACGCCATCGGGCTCGACCTTGCCCACTACGGCACGAAGGCCGACGCGGACGAGATCCGCGACACGGCGGTGGCCCAGCCGCTGCTGGTCGCCGCGGGTCTGCTGTCGGCCGCGGCCCTGGACGCCTCGCCCGGCGTCGTCGCGGGCCACAGCGTCGGTGAGATCACCGCCGCCTCGCTCGCCGGCGTCATCGGCGAAGAGGCAGCACTGCGCTTCGTACGCACCCGGGGCTCGGCATGGCCGAAGCCGCCGCGGTCACCGAGACCGGCATGGCCGCGCTGCTCGGCGGCGACCCCGCCGTGACGATCGCCCATCTGGAGAAGCTGGGGCTGACCCGGCCAACGTCAACGGCGCCGGCCAGATCGTCGCGGCGGGAACCGCCGCACAGATCGCCGCGCTGGTCGAGGACAAGCCGGAGGGCGTACGCCGGGTGGTCCCGCTCAAGGTCGCCGGTGCCTTCCACACGCACCACATGGCTCCGGCCGTGGAGAAGCTGCGGGCGGCGGCCGGCGACCTCGACGTCGCCGACCCCACCGTGACGTACGTGTCGAACGCGGACGGGAAGACCGTCGCCACCGGCGTCGAGGTCATCCGGCGGCTGGTGGGACAGATCGCCAACCCGGTCCGCTGGGACCTGTGCATGGAGACCTTCCAGGAGCTCGGCGTCACCGCCCTGATCGAAGCGTGCCCCGGCGGCACCCTCACGGGACTCGCCAAGCGTGCGCTGCCCGGAGTGAAGACCCTCGCGCTCAAGACCCTGACGACCTCGACGCCGCGCGCCTCATCGCTGAGCACGCGGGCGCCTAAGAGCCCGAGAGAGCATGTCGAAGATCAAGCCCAGCAAGGGCGCCCCGTACGCGCGGATCATGGGTGTCGGCGGTTACCGCCCCACCCGTGTCGTGCCCAACGAGGTGATCCTCGAGACGATCGACTCGTCCGACGAGTGGATCCGCTCCCGCTCCGGTATCGCCACCCGCCACTGGGCCTCTCCGGAGGAGACCGTGGCCGCGATGTCCGTCGAGGCCTCGGGCAAGGCGATCGCCGACGCCGGGATCACGCCGGACCAGATCGGCGGAGTCATCGTCTCCACCGTCTCCCACTTCAAGCAGACCCCGGCCATCGCGACCGAGATCGCGCACAGGATCGGCGCGGGCAAGCCCGCCGCCTTCGATATCTCGGCCGGCTGCGCGGGCTTCGGGTACGGTCTCACTCTCGCCAAGGGCATGATCGTCGAGGGCTCGGCGGAGTACGTACTTGTCATCGGCGTCGAGCGGCTCAGCGACCTCACCGACCTGGAGGACCGTGCGACGGCTTTCCTGTTCGGCGACGGCGCGGGCGCGGTCGTCGTCGGCCCCGCGCAGGAGCCGGCCATCGGCCCCACGGTCTGGGGATCCGAGGGCGACAAGTCCGACACGATCAAGCAGACCGTGTCGTGGGACACATTCCACACCGACCGTCCCGAGAAGTTCCCCGCCATTACGCAGGAGGGCCAGGCGGTCTTCCGCTGGGCCGTCTTCGAGATGGCGAAGGTCGCCCAGCAGGCGCTGGACGCGGCCGGGATCGCTCCGGCAGACCTGGACGTCTTCATTCCGCACCAGGCCAACATGCGGATCATCGACTCGATGGTGAAGACACTGAAGCTGCCGGAGCACGTCACGGTCGCCCGTGACGTGGAGACCACCGGCAACACGTCCGCCGCCTCGATTCCGCTCGCAATGGAGCGGCTTCTGGCGACCGGTCAGGCAAAGAGCGGCGACACGGCTCTCGTCATCGGCTTCGGGGCGGGTCTCGTCTACGCAGCGACGGTCGTTACCCTCCCTTAGTCACCATTCTCCCAGGGCACACCGGACCTTCCGGCACGTACGCCCGAACCCTGCATAAACCAGGAACACACCGAAGGAGCGCCAACATGGCCGCCACGCAGGAAGAGATCGTCACCGGTCTCGCCGAGATCGTCAACGAGATCGCCGGTATCCCGGTCGAGGACGTCCAGCTGGACAAGTCCTTCACCGACGACCTGGACGTCGACTCCTGTCCATGGTCGAGGTCGTCGTCGCCGCCGAAGAGCGCTTCGACGTCAAGATCCCCGACGAGGACGTCAAGAACCTCAAGACGGTCGGCGACGCCGCCGACTACATCCTGAAGCACCAGGGCTGATCCCAGCCCGCCTCGTGTGTCGCCACCCGGCGGTGGCGCCGCTGATTCACGACCCTCTACACGTGGAGAAGATTTTCCAGTGAGCCCGACCAATCGCACCGTGGTCGTCACCGGTATCGGCGCAACCACTCCGCTGGGTGGCGACTCCGCATCGACCTGGGAAGGGCTGATGGCCGGTCGCTCCGGCGTCAAGCCCCTCGAGGGAGAACGTTTCGCCGAACTGCCCGTCCGGATCGCTGCCCTCGCGGCCGTCGACCGGGCGACGTCCTTCCCGTCCACTCGCCCGCAAGCTGGACCGCTCGGCGCAGTTCGCGCTGATCGCGGCCCGTGAAGCGTGGGCGACGCCGGGTTCACCGGCAAGGCCGGCGAGGACGAGAAGATCCAGCCCGAGCGTCTGGGCACGGTCATCGCCTCCGGCATCGGCGGCGTGATCACTCTGCTCGACCAGTACGACGTGCTCAAGGAGAAGGGCGTACGCCGCGTCTCCCGCACACCGTTCCCATGCTCATGCCCAACGGACCGGCGGCCAACGTCGGCCTGGAGGTCAACGCCCAGGCCGGTGTCCACACTCCGGTCTCCGCCTGCGCCTCGGGCGCCGAGGCCATCGGGTACGCCGTCGAGATGATCCGCACCGGCCGTGCCGATGTGGTCGTCGCCGGTGGCACCGAGGCGGCCATTCACCCGCTGCCGATCGCCGCGTTCGCCAACATGATGGCGATGTCCAAGAGCAACGACGAGCCCGAGAAGGCCTCACGCCCGTACGACAAGGCCAGGGACGGCTTCGTCCTCGGCGAGGGCGCGGGTATCGTCATCCTGGAGTCGGCGGAGCACGCGGCGGCTCGTGGTGCCAAGGTCTACTGCGAGGTGCTGGGCCAGGGGCTGTCCGCGGACGCCCACCACATCGCGCAGCCCGAGCCCACGGGGCGCGGCATCGCCGCCGCGATGAACAATCTGCTGGACTCGACGGATCTCAAGCCGTCGGAGGTCGTGCACCTCAACGCACACGCCACGTCCACGCCCCAGGGCGATGTGGCCGAGCTGAAGGCCCTGCGCGCGACGCTGGGCGACGATCTCGACCATGTCGCGATCTCGGCCACGAAGTCGATGACCGGTCATCTGCTGGGTGGCGCGGGCGGCATCGAGACCGTGGCGACGGTGCTGGCGCTGTGCAATCGGATGGCGCCGCCGACCATCAACGTCGACAACCTCGACGATGCGGTGGAGGCGGACATCGTGCGCGGTGAGCCGCGGGCTCTGCCCGAGGGACCGATCGCCGCGATCAACAACTCGTTCGGGTTCGGGGGCCACAACGTGGTCCTGGCATTCCGTTCGGTCTGACACCGATCGCTCGCCGCGAGGCCCGCTTCCCGATCCGGGAGGCGGGCCTCGGCCACGTGCGGCCCGCACCCGGGGCTCCGCCCCGAGCTCCTGCTCCTCAATCGCCGGAGGGGCTTGAAACTCAAGCCTGCCCGGCGATTGAGGACACCGGGTCCGGGCGGAGCCCAGGTCCGGGAGGGGCGGGCAGGGAAACAGGCCCGACGGGCCCGGTCACACCACCTGGTGCAGCCACCGCACCGGCGCGCCCTCGCCCGCATGGCGGAAGGACTCCAGCTCGTCGTCCCACGGTTTGCCCAGAAGCTTCGCGATCTCCGCCTCCAGATCCGACTCCCGCACACGGACCGTGCAAGCGCCGCCCGCAGCCGGTCCTCCGGGATCAGGATGTCGCCGTGTATGCCGGTGACCGCATGGAAGATGCCGAGGCCCGGCGTCGAGCTGTAGCGCTCGCCCTCGGCCGTGAGGCACGGCTCGGCCGTCACCTCGAAGCGCAGCAGGTCCCAGCCCGCAACGCGGAGGCGAGCTGTGACGCGATGCCGGGCCTCCCTGCCAGGAGAATTCGGACCGCCAGGTACCGGGCGCGGCCGGCTGTCTGATCCAGTCCAGCTGCACCCGCACACCTAGTACGCCCGCAACCGCCCATTCGAGGTGCGGGCACAGCGCGCGGTGCGGAGTGAACGTACAGGACTCCACGTGTCGTCACCGGGACCTCCAGTGTGGGACGAGGTTCGCCTTCCCAGCGGCCTCGCGCCCGTACCATCTCTTTCCGGCCGCTTCCCGAGATTGTCGGCGATAAACAGTATCGGGAGTTAATCTCCTGAAAAAGGACAGTATGTGACGAGATGCAACTTACCGGAACGGCCCGGAGGGCGCAGCCCGGCAAGACGTCACTGGTTCAACGGAGAAAAGCTACCGTGCGCAGGTGCCGGGCGGGTGACGTACCGTCGGTCCCGGGTCCATGATTCGCTCCGCATTCACCCGGCAGAGCGTCCGGACCCGCCACCTGGAGCCGTACGACCGGAGGGACCGGGGATGCCGGAGCTGTCGTCACGCCGTCGTATCCGTATCGCTGTTGCCGCAGCCGCGGCGGCATCGTTCATCGGCGCCGCCGCTCTGGCGGGCTGCACCGGCCAAGAGGGCGACGGCACGAAGGGGCCATCCGCCCAGCAGCGTCGCAGCGCCCCGCACCGGCTCCGGCCTGGGACCGCAGTCCCGCATCGCTCGCCGCGGTCGGCGACTCCATCACCACCGGCTTCGACGCCTGCTCGGTGCTGGCCGACTGCCCCGAGGTGTCGTGGGCGACCGGTACGGACAGCGGGTGCGCAGTCTCGCCGTCCGGCTGCTCGGTGCGTCCGGGGCTGCCGAGCACAGCTGGAACCACGCCGTGTCGGGGGCCCGGATAGCCCAGCTGCCCGAGCAGATGGCACTGGCCGCGAAGGAGAAGCCGGATCTGGTGACCGTGATGATCGGCGCCAATGACGCCTGCCGGGACTCGGCGCGGCTGATGACGCCGGTGGCGGACTTCCGGGCCTCCTTCGAGGCGTCGATGCGACAGCTGCGCGGTACGGCGCCCGAGGCCCAGGTGTACGTGTCGAGCGTGCCGGATCTGAAGCGGCTCTGGTCCACCGGACGCGCCAATCCGCTGGGCAAGCAGATCTGGAAGCTGGGCATCTGCCGGTCGATGCTGGGCGACGCGGACAACCTGAACGCGGCGGCCGTCGCCCGGCGCGACTCCGTGCAGGAGCGGGTGGTCGCGTACAACGGGGTCCTGAAGGAAGTCTGCGCCAAGGATCCGGGCTGCCGGTACGACGGCGGGGCGGTCTTCGACTACCGGTTCACCGGTGATCAGCTCAGCCAGTGGGACTGGTTCCATCCGGGCCGCGACGGGCAGGCGAGGCTGGCGGAGATCGCTTACCGCAATGTCACGGCGGCCCGGCCCCGGCGTAAAGTCCTTGATCATGACGACGGGTACAGGTCAGGACACGGCCGCGGCGATACGCGACGAAGACTTCTCCAGCCTCACGGACGGCACCGCTGTACGGCGCTGGACCCTGGAGCGCGAAGGTACGCGCGTGCGGGTGCTGACCTACGGCGCGATCGTGCAGTCGGTCGAGACCCCGGGCGGGACGGCACCCGGCCCCGGTGGCGCTCGGACTGCCCGATGTCGCGGGTACGAGAAGTTCGCGGGCCCGTACTTCGGTGCGCTGGTCGGGCGGTACGCCAACCGGATCGCCGGCGGCACCTTCGTGCTCGACGGGCACACACACCGGGTGACACGGAACGAGGGCCGCAACCATGTGCACGGCGGAACGCGTGGTTTCGACAAGCGGGTGTGGGACGCGCAGGAGGTCCCGGACGGGGTGCGGCTCTCGCTGGTGGCCGAGGACGGCGAGGAGGGCTTCCCGGGCGGCTCGCGCTCTCGGTGACGTACACGCTGGACCAGGGCGGGGCACTGCGGATCGCCTACCGGGCGACGACGGACGCGCCCACAGTGCTGAACCCGACCAACCACACGTACTGGAATCTGGCCGGCGCGGGCAGCGGAGTGCGCTCGGGCACGAGCTGCGGATCGCGGCGGGCGGATCACCCGGCGGACGCCGAGTCCATTCCGACGGGCGAGTTCGCGCCGGTGGACGGCACCCGGTTCGACTTCCGGGAGCCGAAGCCGGTGGGCACCGGGTACGACCACAACTATGTGCTGGACGAGCCCGGGGAGGACAGCGCGGTCGCCGAGCTGTACGACGCCACCTCGGGGCGGGTACTGACCGTCCGTACGACGGAGCCCGGACTGCAGCTGTACACCGCCGACCATTTCGACGGGCGGCCGTTCGGTCCGTGCGCCGGGATCGCGCTGGAGACCCAGCACTTCCCGGACTCGCCGAACCGGCCGGAGTTCCCGAGCACCGTGCTGCGGCCGGGCGAGGAGTACGTGTCCACGACGGTGTACGGATTCTCGGTGCGCTGAACGGTGCGCCGACCGGTGCGCCGACCGGTGCGCCGACTGATGCGCCGGCCGATGCGCTGAAAACGTTCCGGCCGGGCCTGGATGAGCCTCAGCCCTTGTGCAGCGTGTGCCTCGACGGGGCCGGTTCCGGCGCAGGGGCGCCGTCAGATCGCGCACCATCAGCGTGGCCCCGACGACGGCGCCCGGCATCAGGAACACCGCGACGAACGGCACCAGGAACGAGAGCCCCAGCGGGACGCCGAAGCCGAGGACCATCATGCGGCGGCCACGCAGCAGGACGAGCCGGTCCTTCAGGACCATGCCGCGGCGCTGGAGGGCCACGGCGGTGAGCTCCTCGGCGAGGAAGTAGCCGGTGACGCAGAAGCCGATCGCGGGGATCACGGTCTGCCCGATGACCGGGATGAATCCGAGGGCGAAGAGCAGGATCCCGTACACCGCCACGCGCAGCAGGATGCGGACCGAGTCCCGGGCGGAGATCCACAGTTCGCGCCAGAGCGTCAGCCCCGACTCGGGGACCTCGCCGCCCTCGCTGCGGTCGACCTCCTCGGACAGCGACTCGTAGAAGGGCTGTCCGACCAGCAGGGTCACGGCGGTGAAGGTGATGACCGCCAGGAACAGCCCGAAGACGAAGACCAGGGCGACCAGGGTGTTGCGCAGCAGGCCCAGCCAGGGCGAGGACCAGTCGTCGGCGAACGGGGTCACCCAGGCGACGAAGTCGTCGGCGCCGTAGCCGAGACCGATCAGGGCGCCCGCGTACACCACGAGGGTGATGAGGCCGGGCAGCAGGCCGAATCCGAACCAGCGCCCGTGCCCGACAGCCCAGCGCTGCCCCTTCATCAAGTAGCCGAAGCCCGCCCCGAGATCACTCATGGAGGTCAGAGTACTTGCGCCAACCATTGACACCTCCCTGGCCCGTCATTACGGTCACGCCAGCATTTCGAACGAGTGACGAAATATCGAACGAGTCGAGGGCAACTTCCCGTGCGCATCACCGGAATCAGCACGCATGTCGTCGGCACGCCCTGGCGCAACCTGACCTACGTCCAGGTGCACACCGACGAGGGCCTCACCGGCGTGGGCGAGACCCGGATGCTCGGGCACACGGACGCGCTGCTCGGCTATCTGCGGGAGGCCTCGGCCAACCACATCACCGGTTCCGATCCGTTCGCCGTGGAGGACCTGGTACGCCGCATGAAGTACGGCGACTTCGGGCGGGCCGGCGAGATCGTGATGTCCGGTATCGCGGTCGTCGAGATGGCGTGCTGGGACATCAAGGGCAAGGCTCTCGGCGTCCCGGTCTGGCAGCTGCTCGGCGGGAAGGTCACCGACCGGGTCAAGGCGTACGCGAACGGCTGGTACACCACGGAGCGCACCCGGAGGCCTACCACAAGGCCGCGCAGGCGGTCGTGGAGCGCGGCTACCGCGCACTGAAGATCGACCCCTTCGGTACGGGCCACTTCGAGCTGGGCCAGGAGGAGACCCGCTACGCGGTGGACCTCATCGAGGCCGTACGGGACGCCATCGGCCCGGACACCGAGCTGATGGTGGAGATGCACGGCCGGTTCAGTCCGGCGACGGCGGTACGGATCGCCCATGAGATGGCGCCGTTCAAGCCGGCCTGGCTGGAGGAGCCGGTGCCCCGGAGAACCTCAAGGCGCTGAGCAAGGTCGCCGCGAAGGTGGACATGCCCATCGCCACCGGTGAGCGCATCCACGACCGGATCGAGTTCCGCGAGCTCTTCGAGTCGCAGGCCGCCGACATCATCCAGCCCGACGTCGGCCACATCGGCGGCATCCTGGAGGCCCGCAAGCTCGCCGCGACCGCCGAGACCCACTACATGCTGGTCGCCCCGCACAATGTGGGCGGCCCGGTGCTCACCGCGGCGAGCCTCCAACTCGCCGGCTGCACACCAAACTTCAAAATCCTCGAACACTTCAACGACTTCGCGGACGCCGACATCAAGAAGGTCGTCAAGGGCGCACCGCAGGTCGACCCCGCCACCGGCTGCTTCGAGCTCGGCGACGCCCCGGGTCTCGGTGTGGAGCTCGACGTGGATGCCGCCGCCGAGTTCCCGCAGCAGCAGGCGCGGTTCGATCTGTGGGCGGACGGCTGGGAGAAGAGGCAGCCCAAGTGAGTACGCCGTCACGCTCGTTGACCATCGACCGGCCCGGCAGCCACCGGCTGACCGAGGGCCCGGTCCCGCAGCCGGGACCGGGCGAGGTCCTGGTACGGGTCGCCGCTGCCGGGATCTGCATGAGTGACCGCGAGGTGTACGACGGCCACCGCGACCCGGCCTATGTGCGCTATCCCGTCGTGCCGGGCCACGAGTGGTCGGGCACGGTCGAAGCGGTGGGCGAGGGGTCGACGCGTCGCTGACCGGGCGGCGGACGGTGGCCGAGGGTTCCGGGCCTGCGGGCGGTGCGAGCGGTGCCGGTGCGGGGAGACCTCGCTGTGCACGGCCGGGTACGACGAGACGGGGTTCACCCGGCCGGGCGCGTTCGCCGACCACGTGGTGGTGCCGGCCCGACTGCTGCACCTGCTGCCCGACGACGCGGACCTGCGGGCCGCCGCCCTGCTGGAGCCGGCCGCCGTGATCGCCGCGGCGGTACGGGCCGGGCGCCGGAGCCGGGCGAACGGGTCGCCGTGGTGGGCGCGGGCACACTCGGGATGCTCGCCGTCCAGCTGCTGGCCGCCGTGTCGCCCGCGGAGCTGACGGTGATCGATCCACGCCGCGAACGGGCCACCCGGGCCCTGGACTTCGGGGCCGGCCGGGCACGTACCCCGAAGGAGGCCGAGGAGGAGCGCGGCCGCTACGACCTGGTCGTGGAGACGGCGGGCGCGCCGTCCACCGCGGCCGATGCGTGTCTGCTGGCGCGGCGCGGCGGCCGGGTGGTGCTCACCGGCATGTTCACCCCGGGGCGGTGGGGATCGACCCGGTGCATCTGTCGCTGAGCCAGCTCACCGTGCGCAGTGTGTTCGGGGCGCCGTCGGCTGCCTGGTCCTACGCGGTGCGGGCGTTCACGGCGGGGCTGCTCGATCCGGCGCCGCTGATCAGCCACGAGTTCGGCCTCGATGAGTTCGCCGAGGCCGTGGCGCTCGTGGGCGCCGGCGGCCCGGACACCGGAAAGGTGCTGCTGCGCCCGTGACCTGATCTCTCCGGCCCGCGCGCCGGTACGGGTGCCCGATCCTCTCCGTACCCGGGTACATCCCGCGAGCCGAACCTCGTCCGAAATGCCGAACAGCGAACATTGGACCAGCCGTGAAAGACGCCTCAGTCTCTTCCTCCGGCGCCGCCGGCCCGCCGCCCGGCGACGCGGTACTCGCCGCGCTGGGCCTCGGCGCCCCGCCGCCCTCCCCGCGGACGCCTCCCCGCACACCTTCCCGGACGGCGGCACCTGGCGCACCGAAGTCCCGTCCGTGGAGGGCCCGGAGGTCCTCGGCGTCGTCCTGAAGGAGTCCGCCAGGCTCGACGTGCCCATCCACCGCATCAGCCAGGGCAGCGGCATCTGGATGCTGACCGACGCCGAGATCACCGAGATGGTGGAGGGCTGCGCCGAACGCGGCATCGAGCTCTGCCTGTTCACCGGACCACGCGGCACCTGGGACACCGGCGCCTCCGTGCGCACCGACTCCGGCGGCGCCGGACTGCGCTCGCGCGGACACGACGCCCTGGCCGGCTGCGTCGAGGACGCCGTGCGCGCCGCCGGACTGGGCGTGAAGTGCCTGCTGGTGGCCGACGAGGGGTGCTCTGGACCCTGCACCGGATGCGTGAGCAGGGCATCCTGCCCGCGGACACCACGTTCAAGGTGTCGGCGCTCATCGGGCCGGTGAACCCGGCCTCGTTCGCCGTGTTCGAGCAGCTCGGCGCCGACTCGATCAACATTCCGTCCGACCTCACGCTGGCGCAGTTCACCGAGATCCGCCGGGTTTCCGGGCCCCGATGGACCTCTACATCGAGGCCCCGGACGACCTCGGCGGCTACGTGCGGATGTACGAGGTCGCCGAACTGATCCGGCGCGGCGCGCCGCTGTACCTGAAGTTCGGGCTCTCCAAGGCGCCCGGGATCTATCCGTACGGCCGGCACCTGCGGGAGCCGGCGCTGGCCACCGCCAAGGAGCGGGTGCGGCGCGGCCGGCTCGCGCTGGACCTGCTCGCCCGGCACGGGCGGACGGTGGCATGGCTCCGCTCGGCAGCCGACTGCCGGGCCCACTCAGCCGGTTCGAGATCTCGTCATAACGTTCCGGAAACTACCTCCACAAAGAAGACACAGCCGCGCACAATCCAACACACCTGTTTCTCGGCCGATCCGCCCTCCGTTTTCTGGACGGGCCGGCGCCCCGGACCGAGCCCTGACCCACATCAAGGATGATGACTATGCGCAACCGCAGAGCCGCACTCGCCGCAATGGCCTCCGCCACCTCCCTCGCCCTCGCTCTGACCGCTTGCGGCCAGAACAGCGAAGGCGGCGGCGAGAGAAGAAGGACGGCTCGGAGGGCGCCACCATCGGTGTCTCGATGCCGACCAAGTCCTCCGAGCGCTGGATCGCCGACGGCGCCAACGTCGAGAAGGAACTGAAGGCCAAGGGCTACAAGCCCAAGCTCGTCTACGGCGAGGACGACCCGGACCAGCAGGTCTCGCAGATCGAGAACATGATCACGCAGGGCGTGGACGCCCTGATCGTCGCCGCGATCGACAACAAGTCCCTCAACAACGTGATGCAGCAGGCCAAGGACGCCGACATCCCGGTGATCTCCTACGACCGGCTGATCCTCGGCACGGAGAACGTCGACTACTACGCCTCGTTCGACAACGAGAAGGTCGGCGAGCTGCAGGGCACGTACATCGTGGACAAGCTCGGCCTGAAGGACGGCAAGAAGGGCCCTTCAACATCGAGCTGTTCGCCGGCTCCAACGACGACAACAACACCAAGTACTTCTTCAACGGCGCGATGAACGTCTTCAAGCCGTACATGGACAAGGGCCAGTTGGTCGTCCGGTCCAAGCAGACCGCTCTCAACCAGGTCACCACCCTGCGCTGGGACGGCGGCGCCGCTCAGAGGCGCATGGACGACCTGCTGACGTCCAGCTACCGCAGCGCACGGATCGACGCGGTGCTCTCGCCGTACGACGGCATCTCCGTCGGCGTCCTCTCCGCCCTGAAGTCGGACGGCTACGGCACCAAGGCCAAGCCAGTGCCGGTGGTCACGGGTCAGGACGCGGAGCTCGCCTCCGTGAAGTCGATCATCGCGGGTGAGCAGACCCAGACCGTCTACAAGGACCTGCGCAAGCTCGCCAAGGTCGCCTCGAACATGGTCGAGGCCGCACTGAACGACGAGAAGCCCGAGACCAACGACACCAAGTCCTACGACAACGGCGTCAAGGTCGTCCCCGCCTACTTGCTGCAGCCGGTCAGCGTCGACAAGTCCAACTACAAGGAAGCCCTCATAGACGACGGCTACTACACCGAGAACGACCTCAAGTAACCGGGCCCCTCAAGGATTGGAAGGCAAGACCATGGCGGGACCCGTCCTGGAAATGCGCTCGATCGTCAAGACCTTTCCCGGTGTCAAAGCGCTGTCGGACGTCTCACTGACTGTCCGTCAGGGCGAGGTCCACGCCATCTGCGGAGAGAACGGCGCCGGCAAGTCGACCCTGATGAAGGTGCTCTCCGGCGTCCATCCGTACGGCAGCTACGAAGGGGACGTCCTCTTCGAGAGCGCGACCTGCCGGTTCAAGGACATCCGGGCGAGCGAGCAGCACGGCATCGTGATCATCCACCAGGAGCTGACACTGGTGCCGCAACTGTCCATCGCGGAGAACATCTTCCTCGGCAACGAGCACGCCAAGCGCGGGCTGATCAACTGGAACGACACCCTCAGGCACGCCGGCGAACTGCTTCGCCGGGTCGGTCTCGACGAACACCCGGAGACCCGCGTCGCCGACATCGGCGTGGGCAAGCAGCAGCTGGTGGAGATCGCCAAGGCGCTGTCGAAGAAGGTGAAACTGCTCATCCTCGACGAGCCGACGGCGGCGCTCAACGACGAGGACAGCGGCAAACTCCTCGATCTGATCCGCTCGCTGAAGGATCAGGGCATGACCTCGATCATCATCTCGCACAAGCTGAACGAGATCCGCCGGGTCGCCGACTCGGTCACGATCATCCGCGACGGGCGCTCCATCGAGACGCTCGACGTGAAGGCGGCGGAGACGTCCGAGGACCGGATCATCAGCGGGATGGTCGGCCGCGACCTGGAGAACCGCTTCCCGGAGCGGACCCGCACCACCCGCAGGAGGGTGCCGCGCCCGCCCTGGAGATCCGCAACTGGACCGTGCACCACCCCATCGACCAGCAGCGCAAGGTCGTCGACGACGTCTCGATCGAGGTGCGACGCGGCGAGATCGTCGGTATCGCCGGGCTCATGGGCGCCGGCCGCACCGAACTGGCGATGAGCGTCTTCGGCCGTTCCTACGGCCGGTACGCGGGCGGCACCGTCCTCAGGGACGGCGCCGAGATCCGTACGAAGTCCGTCCCGGAGGCGATCAAACACGGCATCGCGTACGCCACCGAGGACCGCAAGCACTACGGCCTCAACCTCATCGACACCATCAACCGGAACATCTCGCTGACCGCGCTGGACAAGGTCGCCAAGCGAGGTGTGGTCGACGAGCACGGGGAACGGCAGGTCGCCGAGGACTTCCGCAAGTCCATGAACATCAAGGCGCCGACCGTCTTCGAACCGGCGGGCAAGCTGTCCGGCGGCAACCAGCAGAAGGTCGTCCTCAGCAAGTGGATCTTCGCGGGTCCCGAGGTGCTGATCCTGGACGAGCCCACCCGCGGCATCGACGTGGGAGCCAAGTACGAGATCTACACGGTCATCGACCGGCTGGCCGCCAGGGCAAGGCGGTCGTCTTCATTTCCTCCGAACTGCCGGAGCTGCTCGGCATGTGCGACCGCATCTACACGATGGCCGCGGGACGGCTGACGGGTGAGTTCTCGCGGGCCGAGGCCTCGCAGGAAGCGCTGATGCGTCAGATGACGAAGGACAAAGAGGTGATCCGATGAGCACGGACGTGACCGACAGGAACCCGGCCCCGCGCCGCCCGGCAAAGCGGACCGGCCTCCGGCGACAGCCTGCTGCAGCTGATGCTCGGCGGCATGCGCCGCAACATGCGCCAGTACGGCATGCTGATGGCCCTCGGCCTGATCGTGGTGCTGTTCGCGGTGTGGTCGGGCGGCGACCTGCTGCTGCCGCGCAACGTCTCCAACCTGGTGCTGCAGAACAGCTACATCCTGATCCTCGCGATCGGCATGATGCTCGTCATCATCGCGGGCCACATCGACCTCTCGGTCGGCTCACTGACCGCGTTCATCGGCGCGATGTCCGCCGTACTGATGGTCGAACACGATCTTCCCTGGCCGCTCGCGGTGGTGCTGTGCCTGGCCATCGGCGCCGTAGCGGGCTCGGTACAGGGTTCTTCATCGCCTATCTCGGCATACCGTCGTTCATCGTGACCCTCGCGGGCATGCTGCTCTTCCGCGGTCTGACGGAGATCTTCCTGAAGGGCCAGACCCTCGGCCCCTTCCCGAAGGACCTGCAGAAGATCGCCAACGGCTTCCTGCCCGAGGTCGGCCCCACCACCAACTACCACAACCTCACCCTGCTGCTGGGCCTCGCCCTGATCGTCTTCGTGGTGTTCCAGGAGGTCCGCGACCGCAAGCGGCAGCAGGAGTTCGCCCTCGACGTGCCGCCGGTCAAGCTGTTCCTGCTGAAGCTGGTCGCACTTGTCTCGGCCGTCCTCGCCGTCACGCTGCTGCTCGCCAGCTACAAGGGCGCCCCGGTCGTGCTGCTCATCCTCGGCGTGCTGGTCGTCGGGTTCGGCTACCTGATGCGCAACGCGATCATCGGCCGCCACATCTACGCCATCGGCGGCAACCTGCCGGCGGCCAAGCTGTCGGGCGTGAAGGACAAGAAGGTCACCTTCCTGGTCTTCCTGAACATGGGCATGCTCGCGGCCCTGGCGGGTCTGGTCTTCGCAGCCCGCTTCAACGCGGCCTCGCCCAAGGCGGGCCTCAACTTCGAACTGGAGGCCATCGCCGCCTCGTTCATCGGCGGCGCGTCGATGAGCGGCGGCGTCGGCACGGTCCTCGGCGCGATCATCGGTGGTGTGGTCCTGGGCGTGCTGAACAACGGTATGAACCTCGTCGGTATCGGCACCGACTACCAGCAGGTCATCAAGGGCTTCGTACTGCTGGCCGCGGTCGGCTTCGACGTCTGGAACAAGCGCAAGGTCGGCTCCTAGCAAACATGTCCGAAAGGCGCGAGGGCCGCACTCCCGGCAACGGGAGTGCGGCCCTGGATGTCCTGCGGTCAGGCGACCGACAGCTCGACCTTGATGTTGCCGCGGGTCGCGTTCGAGTAGGGGCACACCTGGTGGGCCTTCTCGATGAGCGACTGCGCGGTGGCCGTGTCGACGTTGGGGATGGAGGCGGTGATCGCCACCTCCAGGCCGAAGCCACCCGCCTCGGTCTTGCCGATGCCGACCGACGCGGTCACCGTCGAGCCGGAGATGTCGGCCTTCTCCTGGCGGGCGACCACACCGAGCGCGCCCTGGAAGCAGGCGCTGTATCCGGCGGCGAAGAGCTGCTCGGGTTGGTACCGGCGCCGCTGCCGCCCATCGCCTTCGGCGGGTTGACGACGACGTCGAGGTTGCCGTCGTCGGACGAGACCCGGCCGTCACGGCCGTTCTCGGCGGTGGCGACGGCGGTGTAGGCCACGTCTATGTGCTGAATGGTCATACTGAGAACTCCTCCTGCTGATGCGCCGCGGCTCGCGCCCACGGACTGCGACGGCCTGCGCCGAGCCTATCGGGCGGCGTCGAGCGAAACGATCATCTTGCCGGTGTTCTCGCCGCGCAGCAGACCGAGGAAGGCGTCGAAGCCGTGCTCGATGCCCTCGACCTTCGTCTCGCGGTACTTCAGCTCGCCGGAGCCCAGCAGGCCCGCGACGTCCTGGACGAACTGGGGCTGGAGATCGGCGTGATCGCCGACGAGCATGCCCTGCAGCCGCAGCCGCTTGCCGATGACGAGCGCGAGGTTGCGCGGGCCGGAGTCGGCTCGGTGTCGTTGTACTGGGCGATCATGCCGCAGATGGTGGCGCGGCCGTGCACGTTGAACGAGGAGATCGCGGCCTCCAGGTGCTCACCGCCGACGTTGTCGAAGTAGACGTCGATGCCGTCCGGGGCGGCCTCGCGGAGCTGTTCCGCGACAGGGCCCTTCTTGTAGTTGAAGGCCGCGTCGAAGCCGTACTCCTCGACCAGGAGCCTGACCTTTCGTCGGAGCCCGCGGAGCCGATGACGCGCGAGGCGCCCTTGAGCTTCGCCAGCTGGCCGACCTGACTGCCGACCGCACCGGCCGCGCCGGAGACGAACACGGCGTCGCCCTCCTTGAAGGAGGCGACCTCGAACAGACCCGCGTAGGCGGTGAGGCCGGTCATGCCGAGCACACCGAGGTAGGCGGAGAGCGGGGCGAGCGAGGCGTCGACCTTGACCGCGTGCTTGGCCGGGACCTCGGCGTACTCACGCCAGCCGAGGCCGTGCAGGACGTGGTCGCCCACGGCGAAACCCTCGGCGTTGGACGCGATGATCTCGCCGACCGCGCCACCCTCCATCGGGTGGTCGAGCTTGAAGGGCGGGGTGTAGGACTTCACATCGTTCATCCGGCCGCGCATGTACGGGTCGACCGAGAAGTACAGGTTGCGGACGAGGACACGACCCTCACCAGGAGCGGTCACCGGTGCCTCACGCAGCGCGAAATCCTTGGCCTCGGGCCAGCCGTGCGGGCGGGCGACAAGGTGCCATTCGCGGCTGGACGTGGGAAGAGCTGCAGACATGGGCTCGGTTCTCCTCGGTTCTCACGGATGCGGAGGAAGCAGAAAAGCTTCAGGACATGAAACAACCATGCGCCTGAATATTTCATCTTGTCAAATAACTGGGTACCCTGGGTGTCATGGCCACCTCCCACACAGATCCACTGACCCTCGAAGTCGTCGAGCTCATCGGCAGCGTCGTGGCGCGCTACTACGAGGAGTACGACCGGGCCGCGGCCGAGCACTCGCTGACCGGCGCCCAGGCCTGGTACTGCGCCTGCTCGCCGTCGAGCCGACACCCATGCGCAAGATTGCCCAGAAGCTGAAGTGCGAGCCGTCCAACATCACCGGCATCGTCGACCGGCTGGAGGCCCGCGACCTGGTGGAGCGGCGCCCCGACCCGGCCGACCGGCGGGTGAAGCTGGCCGCGGCGACCGGAAAGGGCACCCGGACGGCGGGGCAGTTGCGTGACTCGCTCAAGTTCGCCCGGAGCCGCTGGCCGAGCTTTCGGAGGCGGACCGGATGGTGCTGCGGGATCTGCTGCGCCGGATGCTGGGCGCGGACGCCGAGGGCGTGGCCTGACGGAGGAACCCGGGAGGATGGGCTCATGACCGCTCCCGCCCCGTTCGGGCCGCTCCAGTTCCAGCTCGTCCTGCTGCGCCGGATGGCCGACCACCAGCCGGATCTGGTCGAGGATGCCAGGCACGAGCTGAGCGCCTCGCTCGCCGAGATGCGCGAGGCCAACCGGCGCTGGCAGGCCATGCTGCACGCGCCCCGAGGCCGCGGAGCGCTGCGCCGCTACCGCTCGGTGCTGGGCGAACCCGAGGCCTCCGTGCACCGCAGGATCGGTGACCTGGGTGCGAGGCGCTGCGCTGGCCGCTGCCCTGTGGCCCGACCTCCGGTTCGAGGTGATGACCGGGCCCGGCGGAGCCGTATGGAACGAATGGCTGGTCCGGGCCCCGGGGCGGCGGGCCCGGCTCTGCGTACGACCGGGGATCTGCACCCCTGGTCGTGCACCGTGGACGAGGTGGCCGGGGCCTTCCCGCAGGCCCGGCCCATGGAGGGCAGCGCACCCACCCGGTGGGCGCTGGCGCTCACCGATCCGGTGACCGGGCGGCGTCAGGTCGCCGAGTTCACCTGGGGTCTGTTCCAGCGGCTGCTGGAGGGCTGACGAACCGGACCCACCGGACAGCCCCGGACCTGTCGCTCCGTCAGCTCCGTCCCTCCTACGGCTCACCCAGCGCGCGGGACGCCTCCCGGGCCGCACGATGCCAGGAGAGCCGGCTGCCGCCGGTGCCCCGTCAGCGTTCTCGGGAGACCCTGCCGTGACCGTCAGTCTTGACCAGCTGCGCCGTTGCCACATCGCCGTCGACCTCGGGGCCGCGAGGACCCGTGTGTACATCAAGGGAGTGGGCCTCGTCGTCGACGAGCCGAGTGTCGCCGCCGTGAACACCCGTACCGGCTCCCTCATCGCCGTCGGCGCCCTCGCCGAACAGATGACCGGCCGTACGCCCGCGTACATCCGGGTGGCCCGCCCGGTCTCCGGCGGGACCGTCGTCGACATCGAGATGGCCCAGCGCATGCTGCGCCATCTGCTCGGCGAAGCTCCGCCGCCAGCTGCGCCGAAAGCCCCGGCTGCGGGCCGCCGCCTGCACCCGCACGACAGCAACCCGCTCGCCCAGCGCGCCACGGTCGAGACGCTGGTCGGACTCGGAGCCCGGCGGGTCGAACTGGTCGACACCCTGATCGCGGCGGCCGTCGGCTGCGGACTTCCCGTGGAGCAGCCGACCGCCAGCATGATCATGGTGTGCGGCGCCGCCACCACACAGATCGCGGTGCTCTCGCTCGGATCGATCGTGACGGCCGTGCACATCCCGATCGGCGGCGAGGCCATCGACCGCGCGGTGATCCAGTACCTGCGCCAGCACCACCAGCTGATGCTGCCGAGCCAGTCCGTGCGGCCCCTGCAGCTGGCGCTCAGCGGCAACGGCCTGACGCTTCAGGGCCCTGCCACGACCGAGATCCACGGTCGTGACGTGGCCACCGGCCTGGCGCGTTCGGTGCAGGTGGACACCGCCGCCGTACGGCAGGCGATCCACACGCCTCTCACCGCCGTGATCGACGGGCTCGGCAAGGTGCTGCGGGACTGCCCGCCCGATCTGGTGGCCGATCTCGCGGACTGCGGGATCATGATGGTCGGCGGCAGCGCGCTGCTGCCCGGCCTGGACCAGATGCTGCGCGACGCGACCGGCATTCCGGTCCAGATCGCCGAGCGGCCCGACGTGTGCTCCGTGCTCGGACTCGGCGCCATGCTGGACGGCAGGATCCAGCCGCTGGTCCTCAGCCCGATCGCCGGCTGAGAGATTCGAGGTGACGCGCGCGCCGGCCGACGCGGCGACCGGGGCCGGCGGCGGCCTCGAGCTGCAGGCCACGCTCCAGCACATCGTGGACACCGCCGCCGCGCTGACCGGGGCACGCTACGGGCGCTGACACTTCTGCGTCCCGGCCGCCCCGGGGCGCCGAGCTGTTCACCGCCGGTATGACCGATGCCGAGCGGCAGGGGACCGGCCGTGTCCCGGACGGCCGTTCAGGTGTCATCGGCGCCCTCGTCGACGACCCGCAGCCGTTGCGCCTGGACGATCTGACCACCGATCCGCGCTCCTGCGGAGTGCCGCCGGGGCACCCGCCCATGCGTTCGTTCCTCGGCGTGCCGGTCCGCTCGCGCAGTGAGGTGTTCGGCAGCCTCTGTCTCACCGAGAAGCGCTCGGGACAGTTCACCGATACGGATCAGTCGCTGCTGACCGTGCTGGCGGCCCAGGCCGCGGTCGCGATCGGCAACGCCCAGCTGTACGAGACGGCCAGGCAGCGGGAGCGCTGGATCGAGGGGACAGCGGCCGTCACCACGGCTCTGCTGTCCGGCAACGGTGCGACGGACGCCCTGGTGACCGTCGCCGAGCGGGCCAGGATGCTCGCCGGTGCGGCGGCCGGTGTGATCCTCCAGCCGACCGGTGACGGCGGAATAGAGATCGTCGCCGCCTCCACGTTCGACGACCCGGCCGGCCTCATCGGTACGGTCATCGAACGTGGCTCCCCGTCCTCGATCAGCTGCTGGGCGGCGAGCCGGTCTTCATCGACGACTCGGCCTCCGATGCCCGGATGACGACCCGGTACGGTCCCGGTTCGGCCCCAGCATGATGCTGCCGCTGCAGAGCGGAGGGCGGCTCATCGGCACCCTCGCCCTGCCCAGGCGGCGCGGCGAGTGCCCCTACACGGACGTGGACCGGCTGCTCGCCTCGCAGTTCGCCTCACAGGCGGCGCTGGCCCTGGTGATGGCGGACGCCCAGTACAACCGCGAGCAGCTCGCGGTCTACGAGGACCGCGACCGGATCGCCCGTGATCTGCACGACCTCGTCGTGCAGCGGCTGTTCGCGACCGAGATGATGCTGGAGTCGACCCGCCGCAAGGCCGCGGCGGACGTCACGGCCATTACGGACTGGTCCGCCCACGAAGACACCGATGCGCTGCTCTGCCGGGCCGTCGATGAGCTGGACTCCACCATTCAGGAGGTCCGGACCACGATCTTCGCCCTCCAGCAGCCGCCGGCCGATGCCCCGGCCACCTTCCGCGGCCGGGTGCTGCGGGAGATCGCCGGGGCCGCGGTCGTGCTCGGTTTCCACCCGTCGGTGCACTTCACGGGTGCGGTCGACACGCTCGTGACGGAACCCGCGGGTGAGCAGCTGCTCAGCGTGTTGCGCGGCGCCCTGGCCACCGCGCACCGGCGGGCCGGGGTGTCGGCTATCGAGGTGGAGGTGGACGCGACGGTGCGGCTGCCCGACCGGCGCCGCGCTGTGCGTCTGGTGGTGGCCGACGACGGGCGTACCGAGGAAGGCCTGCGGTCGCCGACCGTCACTTGGCAGGCGCCGCTCTGAGCGCGATCCTGGTGTTGAGTGTGCGACGCCCGCCTCCCGCTTCAGACGGCGCAGCAGCGCGTCCAGGGCGCCGGGGTCGACGGCGGTGGCCCGTATCAGATAGTCGTGGGCGCCCGTCACATGCACCACCTCGGTGATGCCGGGCAGCATCAGCACCGAACGTTCGAACTCCTCGTTCGTCGTGTCGAGGCGCAGCGTCACATCGATGAAGACGACGAGGCCCGAGCGGGTGTCCGCGGCCGGGTCGACGATGACGGTGAAGCCGCGGATGACTCCGTCGCGGCGCATGTGGCGCACCCGGTCGCCGGCGGCATTGGCGCTGAGCCCGACGCGTACGCCCAGATCCCGGTACGAGATCCGCGCATCCTCCTGGAGGATGCCGAGGATTTCCTGTCGAGACGGTCCATACCTGCGATTGTCGCAGCATATGGGGAAAATGACTTCTGAGCGGTGGCTGTGCCCGCATGGAGCAGCCCAGTGGGCCCCTGCCGCACCCCGCCCTTGACTGACTGTGTGGATACCACTGACCAGCAGGCCCCGCCCCGCCGGGCAAGACTTCGTCCGCTGTGGCATACACCGGCCTGATCGTGGCCACGGTCGGTTTCGCGCTCACCTTCTGGGCGTGGAACCTGATCGCCCCGATGTCCGGGCAGTACCAGGACCGGCTCGAGCTCAGCTCGTTCCAGCAGTCCCTCCTGGTCGCGGTTCCCGTACTCGTCGGTTCGCTCGGCCGTATCCCGGTGGGCGCGCTCACCGACAAGTACGGCGCCCGGCTGATGTTTCCCTGGTGTCGGCGCTGACGGTCGTTCCCGTGCTGCTGCTGATCCCGGCGAAGAACTCCTACGGAGCGATGCTCGCCGTCGGCTTTCTGCTCGGGCTGGGAGGAACGACGTTCGCCATTGGTGTCCCGCTGGTCAACTCCTGGTTCCCGCCTGCTCAACGAGGCCTCGCACTGGGGTGTTCGGCATGGGCATGGGCGGCGTCGCCCTGTCCGGGTACTTCACACCGAGGATCGCGGAGCACGGTGACGATCTGCCGTTCCTGATCGTCGCGGGTGCGCTCGTGGTGTATTCGCTGATCGCCGCCGCCCTGCTCAGGGACCGCCCGGACCGCAAGGTGCCGACGGACACGCTCGGCCACCGACTGGGGCAGGCGGGCGGCTGCGGGTCACCTGGGAGCTCTCCGCGCTGTACGCGATCGGCTTCGGCGGCCTCGTCGCGTTCGGCGTCTATCTGCCGACCTATCTCAAGACCTGGTACGAGATGTCGCCCACCGAGGCGGGCACCAAGGCGGCAGGCTTCGCGCTGGTCACGGTGGTCTTCCGGCCGTTCGGCGGCTGGCTCTCGGACCGGTCGCACCCGGCGATGGTCACCGCGGGGCGCTGCTGGCCGCCGCCCTGATGGCGATCGTCCAGGCCTTCGAACCGGGCCTGGACCCGCTCGGCACGATCGCGCTGCTCTGTATGGCGGCCGGTCTCGGCACCGCGAGCGGCAGCGTGTTCGCCCTGGTCTCACAGGTGACACCACAGGCGAAGGTGGGCAGTGTGACCGGCATCGTCGGTGCGATGGGCGGCCTCGGCGGCTTCGTGCCACCGCTGGTGATGGGCGCGATCTACAGCGCCAAGGGCTCGTACTCGATCGGCTTCATGCTGCTGTCCGATCTGGCCCTGGCCGGCGGTGTGTACGCCTACGGGCGGATGCGGGGCTGCGGCGCGAGGGATGATCCGCTCCGCAGCAGAGGCGACGGCAGCGTCCCCGCCGGGACGCTGCCGTCGCCTCGCTTCAGCGTGCGGCGGGTGCGCGCTGTCCATCGAACTTGACGGCGCTGTCCTGTACGGCGTCCAGCGCCGACCAGTCCTGGAACTTCAGGCTCTCGAAGACGTGGAAGGCGAGCCGGTTGCCGTGCTCGGCGTCCCGGTGATAGATGAGATGGTTGTCGAACTCCCCTTCGAGGTAGGCGGTGTCATCGACGACGGATAGAGGCCGGCGCCGATGTCGTCGGGCGGGTGTGGCCGCCCTGCTGCCAGGGGCGCCGGACGTGGCCGGGCTGCCGTACCACGGGCAGTAGAAGAGATGGACGTTCGAGGAGCCGTCGGCGGCTGTCACCGGCCCCTGGACTTGCCAAGGTCGTGTCAAAATCCCGTCACCGTGCCTCGTACAGCCATCTACGGGCCATTCCCCGGGTGAAGGCCTAGGCTCGAAGCGTGATCCCTCTCCTGCCTGCGCTGCACGACACGTCCGGCCCCACAGCTTCCCCGGAAGCCGTCCGGTTCGGCGAACATGCCCTGACTTACGCCCGGTTGGCCGCCGCGTCCGAGTCGCTCGCGGCCCGCATCGCGGGCGCCGGCCGGGTCGCCGTCTGGGCCACGCCGACACCGGAGACGGTCATCGCCGTAGTGGCCGCGCTGCGGGCCGGAGTGCCTGCCGTGCCGCTCAACCCGAAGACGGGCGAGCGGGAGCTGGCGCACATCGTCGCCGACAGCGCACCCTCGGTGGTGCTGGCCGGGGAGGACGACGTACTGCCGCCCGTACTGGCCGCGCTGCAACGACTGGATGCCTGCACCACGGCGGATGCCCCGCGGTGCGGCCTTCACCGAACCCTCCCCGAGTCCCCGCCCTGATCGTCTACACCTCAGGCACCACGGGCCCGCCAAGGGCGCCGTCCTGCCCCGGCGTGCGATCGCCGCGACGCTGGACGCGCTGGAGGACGCCTGGCAGTGGTCGGCGGACGACATCCTCGTCCACGCGCTGCCGCTGTTCCATGTGCACGGCCTGATCCTCGGCATCCTCGGCCCGCTGCGCCGGGGCGGCTCGGTGCGCCATCTCGGCCGGTTCTCCGCCGAGGGCGTGGCCCGGAGCTGGCGGCAGGGGCACGATGCTGTTCGGTGTGCCGACGATGTACCACCGCCTCGCCGAGACGCTCGGCGATCCCGGCGATCCGGCCGGCTCCGACGCGCTCGCGCGGGCCATGGCGGGGCCCGGCTGCTGGTCTCCGGTTCGGCGGCGCTGCCGGTGCACGACCACGAGCGGATCGCGGCGGCGACCGGCCGCCGGGTCATCGAGCGGTACGGGATGACCGAGACCCTGATGAACACCGCAGTACGCGCCAATGGCGAACCGCGTCCCGGGACCGTGGGGCCGCCGCTGTCCGGGGTGGAGCTCAGGCTGGTCGAGGAGGACGGCACCGTGCTCGGCGATCCCACCTCCATCGGCGAGATCCAGGTGCGCGGCCCGAACCTCTTCACCGGCTATCTGAACCGGCCCGACGCGACAGCCGCCGCCTTCACCGGGGACGGCTGGTTCCGTACGGGTGACGTGGCAACCATCGACCCCGACGGCTATGTACGGATCGTCGGCCGCAGGGCCACCGATCTGATCAAGAGCGGCGGCTACAAGATCGGCGCGGGCGAGATCGAGAACGCGCTGCTGGCCCACCCGGGGTGCGCGAGGCCGCCGTCACCGGTGAGCCGGACGAGGATCTCGGCGAGCGGGTGGTCGCCTGGGTGGTGCCGGCCGATCCGGGCTCACCACCCGCCGAGGAGGAGCTGGCGGACCATGTGGCGGAGCAGCTGGCCCCGCACAAACGTCCCCGCACCGTCCGCTACCTGGACGTCCTGCCCCGCAACGAGCTGGGCAAGATCATGAAGCGGTCGCTCGGTGTCTAGCGCGGGCGGCACCGGCCGTATGACGGCGCGGGAGGCGATCGCCGCCGTGACCGGAACGTTCACCGAACACCACCTGCCCCCGCCGCCCGCGGACGACGGGCCGCTCGGCTGGTCCGGCTACGGGAGGCGAGGGCCCGCGCCTCGGCACGTACCGGCGAGGACGAGTCCGTCATCCATGGCCTGGCCACCCTCGACGGCCGCGCCTGCATCCTGGTCTCCTTCGAATTCGGCTTCCTGGGAGGGTCGTTGGGCGGGCACACCGGCGACCGTCTGGAGACCGCGTACGCGATGGCCCGTGAGCGGCGGCTTCCCTCGTCTCGCTCGTCGCCACGGGCGGCAGCCGGATGCAGGAGGGAATGGTCGCGCTGACCCAGCTCCACCGGGTGGCCCGCGCCTCGGCGCAGCTGCGGGCGGCCGGCCTGCCCCAGATCGCGGTCCTGCGGGACCCCGCGACCGGTGGCGGCTGGGCGACGGTGGGCGCGGGCGCCGATGTGGTCCTGGCGTTGCCGGGGCACAGATCGGGTTCGCCGGGTCCCGGTACGGCCGGCCGACGCGGACCCGTACGCGTACACGGCGGAGGGCCAGCTGGCCGCGGGCCACATCGACGCGATCGTCCCGCCGCGGGAGCTGCCCGGGACGCTGAGCCGCTGGCTCGTCGCACTGGAGGCGCACACTCCGGCGCGCGCCCCGTGCCCGGTGCGCTGTCCGGCACCGGGCTGCCGGGGACCGGGTGGGATGCGGTGGAGCAGGCCCGTTCGGCTGCCCGGCCACGGGCAGCGGCCTACCTGGACGCGTACTTCCGCTACCGGCTGCCGCTGCACGGCGACCGGAGCGGCGGCACCGATCCGGGGCTGCTCTGCGGTGTCGGACTGCACGGACAGCAGCCTGTGGCGTACGTGGCCCAGTGCGGCACCGCGACCCGCCCGGCCGGCTACCGCACGGCGGCCCGGGTGATCCGGCTCGCGGACCGGCTCGGCATCCCCGTGCTCACTCTGATCGACACCCCGGCGCGGCCAACGACGCGACTGCCGAACGGTCCGGCGCGGGCGCGGCCATCGCCGACGCCTTCGCGGCGATCGCCGCCGCACGGGTCCCGGTGACGACCCTGGTCATCGGCGAGGGCGGCTCGGGCGGGGCGCTGGCACTGGCCGCACCCGGCAACACCCACGTCACCCCGGACAGCTACTTCTCGGTCATCGCACCCGAGGCGGCGGCGGCGATCCTGAAGCGCGGCCCGGACGAGATCCGCTCCACGGCCGACCAGCTCCGGCTGCGCCCCAGGACCTGGTGGAGCTGGGAATCGCCCGCTCGATCGTCGGCCCGGAAGGGCCGTAGCCCGGGGCAGTCCCGCCGAAACGCATCGTGGTCAGTGCGGACTTCGCGCTGCCGCACGTCCTGAGGACCGTGGCCGGGCCCCGGCCCCGGCGCCCCGCCCTACGGCTGCGGGTCCCACGCGTCGTACCGGGCGAATGCCCGCCACCGCAGCCCGAGCAGCACCACCAGCACCACGCAGGCGATACCGCCGCCGGTGACCGCGATTGCCGGAGAGGTCAGGTCGGCGACGGACCCTGCCACCAGGTCGCCGAGCCGTGGGCCGCCCGCCACGACGACGATGAACACGCCCTGCAGCCGCCCCGCATCTCGTCCGGTACCGCTGCCTGGAGCATGGTGTTGCGCAGCGCCATCGAGACGAAGTCCGCGCACCCGGCGAGCGCGAGGAAGGCCAGCCCGAGCCAGAGCTGCCGGGTCAGCCCGAAGACGGCGATGGCGCTGCCCCAGCAGGCCACGGCGACCAGCACCGCGAGCCCGTGCCGCCGGATCCCGCCCAGCCAGCCGGAGAACACGCTGCCCAGGAGCGCCCCCAGCGCCGGAGCGGCGACCAGCATTCCGGTCGTCTTGGCATCCCCGCCGAACCAGACCACGGCGACCACTGGGAACAGGGCCCGCGGATGGGCGAGCACCATGGCGCTCAGGTCGGTGAAGAAGGTCATGCGCAGATTGGGCCGGGTGCCCAGGAAGCGCAGCCCGTCCGCGACGGACGCCCGCTTGCCCGCCTTGCCGCCCGCACCGCTGACCGCACGGTCGGGGAGCATCGAGGGAGCCGCCACATCGCGTACAGGGAAGCGGTGAAGGTGACGGCGTCGATGGTGTAGGCGGCCCGGTACCCCACCAGCCGACGATGAGCCCGCCGAGCATCGGCCCGACCAGGGCGCCCGTCGTGGTGGTCATGGAGTTGAGCGCGTTGGCGGCGGGCAGCTGCTCGGCCGGCAGCATCCGGGCGATCATCGAGCTGCGGGCCGGGGCGTTGAGCGCGAAGCAGACCGCCTGGAGGGCGACGACCGCGTAGAGCAGGCCGAGCTCCTCCACTCCGGCGAAGGTCACCGCGGCCAGCGCGACGGAGAGGACGAACGAACCGGCGGCGCTGTAGAGGCCCAGCTTGCGCCGGTCGACCGTGTCCGCCACGGCTCCGCTGTACAGCCCGAGCAGCACCAGCGGGACGAGTGAGCAGAGGCCGATCAGCCCGACGGAGAACGCGGACCCGGTGATGTCGTACACCTGGAGCGAGACGGCCAGCGCCGTCATGCTCTGCCCGACCCAGGAGACCGTGTTGCCGAACCAGAGCCGCCGGTAGTCGAGGGAGGCACGCAGCGGCGTCAGGTCGGCGAGTATGCGTGTGCGGGGTACAGGTTGTTCGGCCTTTTCGGTCACAGGGGATGGTAACGACCGCCGGTTCAACCCCTGGGGCGGCTACGTCCCCGAGGCTCCGGTGACCGGGCAGCCGAGCGGTGCCGGGCCGTCGGCGGTGGTGGTGCCGGACCCGCTCCGGCATCGCGCGTCGACGGTGCCGGTACGGGCGTGCGGCTGCCGGTCCCGGTGTGCTCGCGCGCCGTCAGGCGCACCATGACGTCGTGCAGGGGCGCAGCGAAATCACCGGTGAGCCGTACTGCAGCGGGTGGCCCGGGACCATGCTCAGCCTGAACCGTTGGTTGATCATCGTCACGATGGTCCGCAGTTCGAGCAGGGCCATGGTGTTGCCGATGCACTGCCGCGGTCCCGCGCCGAACGGGAAGTAGGCCATGCGCGGTCGTTCCTTCACGGCCTGTGCGGTGAAACGGTACGGGTCGAAGGCAAGCGGGTTGTCCCAGTGGCGCGGGTTGTGGTGCGACACGAGCGGCGACAGAAGGACCGACGAGCCCGCTTCGATGTCGTATCCGCCCAGGCTGTCGGGGCCGACGGCGGCGCGCGGGAAGATCCAGATGGGCGGGTGCATCCGCAGGCTCTCGTCCACCACCATCGCGGTGTAGGTCAGCGCGTCGGTGTTCCGCGTGTCCGGCAGCCCGCCGCCCAGGACACTGCCGATCTCGGCGTCCAGCTCCTCCTGCACCGAAGGGTGGTTGGCGATCGACAGCAGCGTCCAGCACAGCGACACCGCGGTCGTCTCGTGCCCCGCCAGATAGATGGTCAGGAGCTCGTCGCGCAGCTCCCGGTCGGTCCAGGGCTCTCCGGTGACGGGGTCCTCGGCCTGTTCCATCAGGGATATCAGCGAACCTCGCCGGTGCGCGAGTAGTTCTCCCGGACGTCGGCGACGATCCCGTCGAAGACCTGGTGGATGCGGGCGATCTTGCGCTTGCGGACGGTCGGCAGCCAGGACGGCATCATCTCGGACGCCGAGCCGCGCCGGAACATCACCTCGACCACGTCGTCGACGATGTGCTTGAGGATCCGGGACGAGGGCTTGATGTCGTAGGCGAACAGCGAGCGGCTGAGCGTGATCAGGGTCAGCCTGAGCATCTCGGTCATCAGGTCGACCGGCTCGTCGCGCGCGGCCTTGGTCTCCCACTCGTCGAGCATCTCGGTCGTGGCGGTGACGATGTTGGGGACGATGCCGAGGATGGCGTTCTTCTGGAAGGCCGGCTGGACCGCCCGCCGGTGCCCGCGCCAGTACTCGCCGTCCGTGGTGAGCAGCCCCTGCCCATGACGACACCGAACTGCTCGTACAGCGGGCCGCGTACGTAGTTGCCGTGGTTCTTCACCAGGACCTGCTGTACGGCCTCGGCGCCGGTGATCTGGTGGACCGTCATCGGTCCGAGCCGCATGCGTACGGTCTCCCCGTAGTCGCGCTGCAGGCCCAGCAGGAACTCGGCGGTGTTGCGACGCCAGGGGCCGAGGCTGCCGAGCAGCGGGACGCCCTTGGGGCCGGGAGCCCTGGTGGCGGAGCCGGGTGCGGTCGCGGGGCTGTGGTGGGGTCATCGGCGGTCTCCTTCGTGGCGGGGCTCCGAGCGCAGCGGATCTGCCGGGCGCGCGTCGTTGATCGGCGTGGTCGTGCGGGCACTGGCGGCCGGTCCGGCTCCGGCGGCCGGTCCGGCTCCGACGGCCTGCGTCTGCCTGCGGGTCTCGTCGCGGGGCACCGGGAACACACGCCGCACGAAGAGGTTGTCGAAGACGACGTCGGGGCCAGCCGGCGCAGGGCGATGGTGCTGCGGGCGAGGAAGCCGACGGGGTAGCGGGCGTGCGGACGGGCGCTGCGCACCGCTCGCTCCACCACCCGGGCCACATCGTCGGACTGGATGGCGAAGGTGCCGGCCAGGGTGCGCCTGCTGCCGGTGTAGATGGCGTCGAAGTACTCGGCCGTGCGCCGCCGGAAGTCGTCGTAATCCTTGCTCACGGGCTTGAGGTTGGCCACGTAGGTGGCGCCGAAGTCCGTTGTCCGCACCGGGCCCGGCTCGATGAGGACGACCCGGACACCGAAGTCGGCCACCTCGAGCCGGAGGGCGTCGCTCAGTGCCTCGACCGCGTGCTTGGACGCCTGGTAGAAGCCCGCCGGGGACCGCGTAACGGCCGAAGATGGACGAGACGTTGACGATGGTCCCGCGCCGCTCGGCCCGCATGGCGGGCAGCACCAGCTGGCTGAGCCGGGCCAGCCCGAACACATTGGTCTCGAACTGCCGGCGCATGTCGTCCAGTCCGGCCTCCTCCACGACGCCCGACATGGCATATCCCGCACTGTTGACCAGAGCGCCGACCGAGCCGTGTCCGGCCTCGACGATGTCGACGGCCTCACGCATGCTCGCTTCGTCGGTGACGTCCAGGCGCAGCGTCCGGATTCCTTCTGCCGCCAACTGGGTAAGGCTGTCGGGCCTGCGTGCCGTGGCGTACACGGTCAGCCCGGCCCGGTGCATCCGTAGTGCGCAGGCGCGGCCGATTCCGGAGGAACAGCCAGTGATGAGCACGGGCAGGGATGCCGTCATGCCACTCTCCTATTCTCGGCCCCGATCGTCGGGGTATTCCACGTACGGGGCACCGTGATATCAATTGAAGCGTTCACAGAAACCATTCAGGGGCTGCAACAGAAAGCGGCTCGCACGCTCGGAAGGTAGCCCATGTACCATCGGATTGTCGCCGCCAAGCTCCGTAAAGCATTTGCCGACATCAATTCCGGTGACTGGCAGTCCATGGTGGACACGCTGGCACCGGAATTCACCTACGTGTTCTACGGCGAGCATGCGCTCTCCGGCGAGCGGCATACCGTCGAAGCGATGAGCCTGTGGTGGCAGCGGGTCTTCAGGCTGATTCCCGACGCGGGTTTCGAGCCGCTGGAGATCGTCATTTCCGGCGGCCCCTGGCTGACCAAGGTCGCGACGCGGGTGCGCATCGGCGGGCCGCTGCCGGACGGCACGCGCTACGACAACATCATGACCCAGTTCATGTATCTGAAGTGGGGCAGGATCACCGAGATCCACACCCTGGAGGACACCGTCGTCCTCCAGCGGGCGCTGGACTCCATCGCCGCCTCCGGCAACGCGGAGGCGCACGCCGAGCCCATCACCGACGCATACGCGCGCTCCGTCCAGGGCTGAAGCTCCGAGGGACCCGGGAAGCACGGCCGGCCCCGGCGCGATCAGGCGCCGGGGCCGGTACCGTCACCCCAGAGCGCCCAGCTGCTTGGCCAGTTCGAGCCCGTCGAGCGAGAACCAGCTCTCCACGATCTTCCCGCCGTCGAACGCGTCGATCACGATGCCGCTGACAGCGAACTCCCGCCCGATGGCCGGCACTCCCTCATAGGGCTCCCCGTGTGGGTGCCGCGTGCGGTGAACCGGCTGACGACCTCTCGTCCTCAAGGATCCAGTCGTCGACCGTCACGTGGAGATCGGGGAAGGACGCGCGCTGGAGCCGCACCCACTCCTTGAGGTGCTCGACGCCCTCCTTGCCGTTCGGGGACGTTCCGTGGCTGATGTGGTCGTCACCGGCCCCTCGTAGATCGCATCGAGATTGCCCTTGTTCAGGCATTCCTCGTAATAGCGCTCCAGTACTGCCTTGTTCTCCAGCAGCTTCGACATGTATTACCTTCCCTGTTGACACCTGATAGAAGTCAGTAACTGATAGAAGTGCGCGCCAATTCGTCAGGAAATTCAACCGTGCCACTCACGAAGGCAGCGGTCAACCATTTCCCACCGGCCCGTGGAATCCCGAGAAAGTCATGACAGGAGCCCCGGACTCCACGTTCTTCACTTTCCACACTCCGAGGATCGGGTCCCTTCGACGAAGGAGTCTCCGCGCTCTCGGAATGGAGCGTGATGCGCCCGATGACCATGGGGTCGTACGCGACCGAAATCCCTCGCTCTGCCTGGTGCAGGCCCGGACCACGTTCTCCGTCGCGGAAACGGAGAGCGCTGTACGCGGTGCGTGGAGCGTCGCCCACAGGTCGTTGGGGCGCACGGCCGCACCACGGCTGTCCGGCGGCTGTCCGGCCCTCGGTCCACTCGGCGGCGGGCACCACCGATGAACGCCAGCTCAGCAGGGGCCGACCGGAACGCCAGGTGGCCGTCCGCTTCACATCGGGCCGGGGCGGGGCGGTGGAGCGAGTGCCTCCCGGCTCGTGGACGACCCGCAGGCTCGCCTCCGGGCCCGACCCGCCGTCCGACAGCCGCCGGAAACGCACGTCGACCACCCAGGTGTCCCCTCGCGGGCGCCGCGCACCTCCCGCTCCCACACGGTCGGGCCTCTTCGAGCCGCAGCATGCCCAGCGGTACGACGACCTGCTCCAGGCAGCCGGCCCGCAGCGCCGGAAAGTCCTCGGGCACGATCCATTCGGCGCCGCGCACCGCGCTCTCCAGCAGGATGCCCAGCGGGACGGCCGCGCCGCCGTCGACCTGGAAATCGCCCAGCACAGGCGCCCGTTCGGGGTCGAACGTCACCCGCGACACCATGCGCACATGCGGCTGATACGACCTCACCTCGCCCAGGTGGAAGATCCGCGGGAAGGTATCGGCGAACCCGGGCAGGTCGGGCACGACGGGATAGTCGGTCGCCTGGCCCGGACTCATCGCCCTGCCCAGCGGCCCCACGAAGGTGACCTCTCCTCGGAGCCCGCACGCAGCTCGGCCTGCCACTTGGCGAGGCCGTCGGTGATGTCGATGGCCGCCATGTAGCGCAGCGTCGCGGAGAAGTTGGAGATGAGGCCGATACGGTCCCAGGTCGGCCAGGCGAGCGTCATCACCGGGAAATCCGCCTGCCGGCCGGCCCACCGGCCCAGCCTGGCCAGCCCCTCGTTGGCCGCGGCGTACTCGAGCTGGCCGACCATCCCGCCCAGCCGGCCGGTCAGGGAGCCCACGTTGCAGAAGAACTTGAGCCGGTGGTCCCGCAGTTCACCGAAGAGGTTGAGGAAGCCCCGATCTTGGTCCGTACTGTCCGCAGGATCTCGTCGTCGGTCTTCTTGGGCAGTCTCGCCGCGGTGTCCACCCGGCGTTGTGCACGACGCCGGTCAGCGCGGCGCCTTCACGCTCGACCAGGGCGCGCACCTGGTCGCGGTCGGTGAAGTCGCACCGGGCATAGTCGACTCGCAGCCCTCGGGACCTGGCCTCGGTGATGTTGACGGCGAGCTCCCGCAGGCGCCGGGTGCGGGCGATGTCCCGCCGTATCTCCGCCAGTGGTGTTCCCTGCCGCAGCCGCGACCACGACTGCCGCTCGTACTCCTTGAGCTCGCTCTCCTCGGCGCCGAACCACGGTTCGTCGCCGGTGGAAGTCCTCCGGCCCGTCACCACGACCCGCAGGCCGTAGGTGCCGGCGAGGGAGCGGGCCAGTTCCCAGCCGATGCCACGCCCGCCGCCCGAGATCAGCACACAGTCGTCGGGGCCGAGTGCGACAGCCGGTTCCCCGGCGGGCCGGGCGACCGGGTTCAGGGTCAGCCGCCGCCCTCGCGGTAGCCGACCTCCAGCTCGCCGGGCCGGCCGAGCTCGGCGGCCACGATGCCCGGCAGGTCGCCGGCGGCCGTCAGGCTGGTGTCCACGACGCGTGCGTTGCAGTTCGGCAGTTCGCGGTGCAGCGTCTTGGCCAGCCCGCCCAGATACCGCCGAGCGGCTGTGCCAGGTCGTCCTGCGGGTGCTGCCCCATGCCGCCGCCCAGATACGTCACGGCCAGGTAGTACAGGCGCCGGGCCGACGTCTCCGCGGCCCAGTCGTCGTAGTGCTCGCGCAGCACGGCGACCGTTTCCAGCAGCGGCTCGCGCCAGGCCTCGCCCGGCTGGCCGGGGTCCGGGGCCTCGGAGCCCACCGTGAGGTCGACCACGGCGTCCACCGCACCGCCGCCCCGGGATCCGGCGGCGGTGGTGTGGCGGCGTACCAGCGCTCCGCGCCGCGTCAGTTCCCGCTCCACGGCCGCGGCGGTGTCCCGGTCCCCGCCGAGGAGGAGAACCCGCATTCCGGTGAGGCGCGCGGGATCGGCCTCGGCCGCCGGCAGGGCGGTGAGCTGCCATTCCATCCGGCTCACCGCCTGCACCGGGCGTCGGCCGCCGCACCGGTGTCCACCGGCCCCGGCTGCCCTTCCCGTACGGAGTTCATGCTGCGGCTCCCTTCCTCGTCAGTCACGGCCGGCCGCCACGGCTTCACCGGTCAGGGCGTCGACGTAACCGATCAGCGTCGCCCGCATGTCCTTCATCTGAAGAAGCATCCGGCCGTCGGGCCGGGCGGCGACGAACCGGTTGTCGATCAGGTCGGCGGCCAGGTCGAAGCCGGGCGGCGTGGCGTACAGCTCGATCTCCTCGTCCGCCCCGGACAGCGCCAGGTCGTTCGTCGCCTCGTACAGGTCGATCCGGCGGATCGACAGCGGCGCGGCGACGGGGATCAGATGGCCCTCGACGAGGTCCAGTACGCCGACCCGCGCCAGACCGTCCAGCAGGATGCCCGGGACGGTGAACCGCTGCCACGTCGGGTCGTCGGCCGGGAGCGACAGGGCGTAGCGGCCCCGTTTGCCGTTGGGGTGAATGCGGGTGTCGGTGGTGGACACGAAGGGACCGGTCAGCCGCACCGGCGAGCCGGGCTGATGGTAGGGATCGGGCACCGGGGTGTCGTCCGCGGTGTCCCACGCCTGCCAGTGGGGAGCGGCGGGGAAGGTGTCGGCGAGCAGGACCCGGGCCGTGAAGTGCACCCGGTCCTGACGAGTACGACGCCGGCCGGTGACACCACGTCCCCGCTGATCCGCACCTCGACGGCGGTCGTGCCGCCGGACGAAGAGGCGATCCGCGCTTCAAGTCGCTTGGGGCGGCCGGCAGACCGCGGTAGACCCGGAGGAAGTGCTCGAACCGCAGGTCCTCGAAGGCGACGACATGCTGGTCCGGCGCCAGGTGCCGGGCGGCCTCCGCCGCCAGCTCGGTGACGAACGTACCCGGCAGGGTCGGCTCGCCGCGCACCGTGTGGTGTTCCAGATAGCTGTCGGTGGCCAGATCGAAGCGGCACTCGAAGACGGCGGACGTTGCCGTGGATTCGACCAGCCGGCGCAGGAAGAAGCCGGGTGTGTCCCGCCCGGCGCCGTGGGAACCTCGGCGACCGCCCGCTCATCGGGGAGGTAGCCGGGGTAGAACCTCGACGGTGGCCCGTTCGGCCTCCCCAGGTGTACGAGCGAGGGCCGCCGAACGGGCGCGTGGAGCTCCTGTACGAAGTGGTGCACGCCTTCCGGGACCGCCATGCTGCTGTAGGAGCCGGCCCGCTCGTAGTACGCCTTGGTCAGCTCGTTGGCGCCCATACCGACGCCGGCCCACAGCGTCCACCCGATGGTGAACTCGTGGAGCTGCGAGGAGCCCGCGGCGTAGCTGGCCGCGCTGCCCAGGAAGTCGTTGGCCGAGGCGTAGTCGGACTCGCCGAGCTGTCCGAAGTAGCCCAGCAGCGAACCGAAGTTGCACCATATGCGGGCGGGGCGTCGCGCAGCGCGTACTTGAGGTGGAGATACGACTGGACCTTCAGGTCACGGATGGAGGTGAACTCCGCGAAGTCCTTGTCCTGATGAGCGCCGAACGCTGGAGTCCGGCGGCGTTGATCAGCAGGTCGATCCGCCCGTGCTCCTGGAGCACCTCGCCGATGGCCTTCTCCACCTCGGCGCCGACACGCATGTCGCACTGCACGTAGGTGACCCGGCCGACGCCGCTGTGCTCCGCCATCGCGTCGAGGTTGTGCCGGGCGTCACGGGCGTTCAGCATCCGGTCGAAGGACCTGTTGAGCTCCGCGACCGAACGGCGTTCGCCCTTGCCCTTCGCCTTGCCTTTGCCCCTGCCCTTGGCGAGTTCGGCCGAGATGTGGGCGGCACGGCCCGCCGCGAACTCCTCGTCGCTGCCCGCGTAGACCGACGGTGGATAGCTGTCGAGGTCGTTGCTGCCGAACACATGGATGCGGGGCCGAATTCCGCCGCGACCGCCTTGAGCACCTCGGCGGTGATGCCCCGGGCGCCACCGGCGACGACGACCACGGAATCCCGGTCGAGGGCTGCCGGAGTCGAGCTGTCCAGGGCGACCGGCTCGTCGTACAGCCGGTGGGTCCTGCGTACCCCGTCGTCGTCGACCACCACGGGGAAGTCCCGGTGGGCCCGGCTCTCCTCCTCCACCAGCCTTACCGCTTCGGCCACTTCGGTGGCAGAGGTGAGCAGCGCGAAGCTGGTGCTGTCCGCGAGCTCCCGGCCGGCGCTCTTGAGCAGGCCGGTGAACAGACCCGAGAAGGTGCGGGTGCCGCCGGGCACTGCGTCCAGGAACAGCATGACGAGGGTGGACTCGGCCGTGGACAGGCCGTCGTAGGCGTGCTGCACAGCCAGGTAGGACGCGTCGTGCAGGGCGAGCAGCCGTGCTGAGCCCTCGGTGAGCGACTGCCCGGCGGGCGCCGAGCGCCCAGGTCGGCCAGCACCCGCAGGTGCGTGACCGGCTGCCCGGTGCCTGCCAGTGCCTCGGCGACGGCGTCGGGGTGACCTCGGGCAGGTGGTGCCAGCCGGGGCGCGGAGCCGTCAGCGCGGTGGTGGACAGCACGGTCAGCGCCACTTCGGCGCCCACCGCCTCGGCGAGCGGACCCGGTGCGTCGGTGACGACGAGGGCGCCGGCCGGCAGGAACGAAATCGGCTCCCGCACCCGCCGGGGCGGTGTCGCCTCGAGCACCGGGATCTGGCGGCGTACCGCCAGCGGGACCCGCTCTGCGGTGTGCGTGGCCGATACGAAGCTCTCCGGCAGGGTACCGGTGACAGCGCCGCCTGTGCCGGTGGCGGCGCCGCTTGTGCCGCCGGCCGCCGGATCGGGCTCGGCCGGTCCGGGGACGGTCAGCCGGAGCCTCGCACCCGGTGCGCCACCGCTCTGGTCGCAGGAGACCTCCACCGTGCCGACGGGCCCGTGCAGGGCCTTCAGTACGGCCAGTCCCCGGCCGCGCCCAGGTAGCGGGCGTGCTCGGGCGCCGTGCAGCGTACGGAATCCCGCCCCGGTACGGTGCCGGCCTGCGCCTGCGCACTGCCGAGCGGTTCATCGACGTACGCCAGGACGGGCAGACCCTCCCGCCTGGCCAGCTCCTCGGTGGCGAGGGCGAACAGGAACGCGCCCTCGGCGAGTTCCTCCTCCTGCTCCGGGAGCAGCTCTCCGATCAGGAGCGGTACTCCGGGAGGCTGTTGCCGTTGATACCGCCGGCCAGCGCGAAGTCCAGCTCGCCGGTCCGCAGGTAGCGGCTGGCGGACGTGATCGAGGAGAGCGCCGAGGCGAAGCCGGAGTCCATCGTCATGTTCGGGCCGTGGAGGTCGAAGTAGTTCGAGACCCGGGCGGAGATGATGTTGGGCATCTGGCCGGGGAACGCGTCCTCGTTGGATTCCGGGATCATCGCCCGGACCTGGTCGCGCAGCCGCTCGAGCACCTGGGCGGCGGCGGGCGATCCGGACAGCGGCGAGTCGTCGATGGCCTGCCCGACGTCGTCGAGGTAGCAGCGGTTCGCGTACAGCATCGCGGCCCGGTCGGGCCCATGTGCCCGACGAAGACACCGGTCTTGGCCGCCTGCTTGCCCCAGAACTCGGGCATCTGGTCGCGCAGCCGGTGGGCGCACTGAAGGATCATCAGCTGGCACCGGTCCAGCGCCCTGATGGTCTTGGGCGGCAGCCGGACCTCGTTGAACGGCGGCGAGGGTAGGCCGCGCCGAAGCTGTCCAGCGGCGGCCTGCCGCCTGCCAGCCAGTCCGAGACCTCCTCGCGGCCCGCAAGTCCCGGCAGGTGCGACGACCATCCGACGATGGCCACCCGGCTGTCGGGGTCCGGCTTCGTGGTGGCCGGGATCGTCCCGGCGGGGACCGCGTCGGTGTGAGCGGCCTCGGCCGGGACTACTTCTGCGGGGCTGTCTCTGCGGGGCTGTCTCTGCGGCGGCCGGCGCTGCCCGGCCCGCGGGGGCGCCTCCACGCGCGGCTGGTTCTCGGCGACGATCAGGTGCGCGTTGGTACCGCCGAAGCCGAACCCGGAGACGGCGGCGAGCCGGGGCCGGTCACCGCGTCCGGGCCACTCTGCCGCCCGGACCGGGATGTCCAGCTGGGTCTCGGCCAGGCGGAAGTCCTCGCGGGGCTGGTGAAGCGGAACTGGCCGGGGATGGTCTCCTTCTCCAGCCCCTTCAGGTTCTCGATGAGCGAGACGACACCGGCCGCCCAGCCGGTGTGCCCGATCAGGGACTTGTTCGAGGTGACCGCGGTCGGCCGGGCCGTGCCGAAGTGCTCGCGCAGGGTGGAGAACTCCGCCAGGTCGCCGGCGGGAGTGCCGGTCGCGTGCGCGTTGATCCAGTCCACCTCGTCGCCGTCCACATCGCCGTTCTCCAGCGCGCGCCGCACTGCGAGGCTCTGGCCGGCCGAGTTGGGCGCGTAGATCGCCTTGCCCTTGCCGTCCGAGGAGGAACCGAACGCCCGCAGCACGCCGAAGACCTCGTCACCGTCCTCCTGAGCCTTGCTCAGCCGCTTGAGCACGACCAGGGCCGCGCCGTCGGCGAAGATCACGCCGTCTGCCGCCTCGTCCAGCGAGTGCACCCTGCCGCTCCTGGACAGCCCCTGAAGCTGGAAAGAGCACCGTGCCGCGCGGTGCCAGCGCGAAGGCCCGCCGCACACCGCGATGTCCTGCTTGCCCATCAGCAGGCCCTTGGCCGCGATGTCGATGGCGTAGAGCGACGAGGAACACGCGGTGTCGACCATGTGCAGCTCGGTGGACGACGGCAGGATGCCCTGCATGGCGAGTTCGCCGACCCGGTGCGGCAGGTATCGAGACGGGTTCCGGCCGCCGCGCCGGTAGCGGCGGGTGAGCGACTCGTCGATGCCCGCGCGCAGTTCTTCCCGCTCGTCGTCGGACATGGCCAGGTCTCCGACGATGCCATGAGTCATCCTGGTCATGCTGTCGAGGACCCCGGCCTCCTCCAGGTGCTGGCTGCCGTCGGGGTGTAGCCGACCACGAAGGAGCAGTTGTCGGTATCGCTGCGGTGTACGCCGTCGAGGGCCTGGACGAGGCTGTGGCGGAGCCACTGGGTGGTGAACTCCTGCTCGTCGGGGCCGCCCTCCATACCGTCCAGGGCGCCGTCGGCGGGCTTGAAGCCGGTGATGAACACGCAGTGTTCGGCGTACGCCTTGTCCTCGTCCGCCGTATCCGCGGAGTGGAAGCTCCCGTGCTGCCAGCGGTCCGCGGGGACCGGGACGAACAGCTCGTCCCCGTCATGCGGAGCTGCCAGAACTCCTCCGGGCTGTTCGCACCGGCCACTGCGAGGCCCATACCGACGACGGCGATCGAATCGTCCCCGAACTCCACCTCGGCCAGTGGCACTTCGGGCATCGGTGGGTCAACGGAGACAGGCGCTTCGGCTGCGGCCACGGCTCCCGCTCCGACGTGCTGCGCCGCGGGAGGCGAGAGCAGAGCCGCGCCGAGCGTGAGGCCGCCGTCGGCGAGGATGACCTGGCCGGTGATCCAGCGGGCGTCGTCGGAGGCGAGGAAGGCCACCACGGTGGCGAACTCCTCCGGCGTGCCGAGCCGTCCTGAGGGTGTGGCCCGCGCGATGACATCCTGCATCCGGGCGGCGTCGGGGAACTTGTCCGCCACCTCGCTGCTCAGCATCGCAGCGGACGCCGTGTTGACCCGGATGCCCAGCGGCGCCAGCTCCACGGCCAGGTACCGGGAGGCGGCCTCGGCCGCGGCCTTCGCCGGTGCACAGGCCAGGTAGTTGGCCATCACCATCTGGGATCCGCCGAGGGCGGAGACCGTGATGATCGAGCCGCCGCCGCCCCTGGCCATCAGCGGTGCGGCGGCACGGGCGCAGCGCAGCCCGCCCTTGTAGTTGATCTCGATGGCCCTGTCGAGGTGCTCGTCGGTGATCTGGTCCAGCGGCAGCAGCGCACCGTCGGCTGCGCTGTTGACGAGGATGTCGAGCCGGCCGTGCAGCCGGTCGGTCTCCGCGAACATCCGGTCGACCTGTTCCTGCCTGGCCACCGACGCACGGACCAGGTCGACCCGGTGGCCCTCGGCGGTCAGTTCGTCGCGGGTCTGCTTGGCCTGATCGTGCGAATGGAAGTAGTTGAGGACGATATGGGCCCCACGCGCGGCGAGTTCACGCGCGATGGCCCTACCTGTCCCTTTCGATCCGCCGGTGACCAAGGCCACCTTGCCGGTGAGGTCTTTCATTGAACACGTGCCCTTCTGGAACCAGGAGGCCGAGCGGGAGCCGGCAGGACGGGGCGGAGCAGTATCCGGGGCCAGGGCGGTCGGCCCGGACGCTCAGCCCGCGGCGACGGCCTGCCGCCCGGACAGCTCCGTGACCACGAAGTCGACGATCCTGTCCATCGTGTTGTAGTTCTCCAGCCGGAAGCCGGCCTCACGCGTCGGCAGGCCGTAGAGACTGGAGGCGCGGGCGAGCAGCTCGACCTGCTTGACCGAGTCGACGCCCAGTTCGGCCTCCAGCTGCACTCCGTCCTCGAAGACCTCCTCCGGGTACTCCAGCGCCTCGGCGTACAGGGTCCGCAGCCCGGCCTGGATCTCCGCGCGGTCCGGAGCGGCGGCGGCAGGTGCCCGCACGGAGGGAGCGGGGCTGCGGCGGCGGAGGAGCGGCCGGTTCGGTGCCGGCCGGGGACGTCCGCACCGTCGGCCCGTCGTCGGTCGCCGACTCCTGGGTGAAGGCGCCCAGGTCGTCGGCGATGCGCCGCAGCACCTCGTCGCCGTGCTGCGTCCAGTACGCCTCGAAGACGTCGGCGGGCACCGTCGGGGCCAGCAGTTCGACGAGGCCCGGGGCCCCTGCCGTACCGGCCAGACCGGCTTCCCGCAGGATCCGCAGGGTGCTGTCCAGCGCGAGCCCGCCGTCGCCGTCGACAGCGAGTGAGGGCAGTGCGCGTACGTCCGAGCCCTTGGTCAGCCTGATGACGAGCTTGGACAGCGCGGCCCGCCCGCCCGCTTCCACGAACATGTTGACGCCGGCGGCCTGGAGGTGGCGCACGGCGGCGGCGAACCGTACCGGCGTGACGAAGTGCTCGGCGAGACGGTCGGCCAGTGCGTCGTCCGGCTCGTAGTACCGCTGGAGGATCGGCGAGTACACCAGGCGCTGCAGCGGATGCTGGTCCAGCTTGCTGACATAGGCGGCGAATTCCGGTACGGCGGGGCGAGGGCCGGGGTGTGGAAGGGGAAGGGGTGTCGATCTCGATGGCACCGATGCCCAGCTGACCGGCGATCGCGACCACCCGGTCGAGCACCTCGCCCGGACCGCTCACCACGGTCTGCTCGTCGTGGTTCTCGGTGGCGACCGCCAGCATCGGGTCGCCCAGCAGCTCAAGGAGGCTGCGGGCCCGGTCGGCGCCGGCCGACAGCGCCACCATCCGGCCCTCGATGCCGCTCTGCCGCTGGATGACAGCCACGCGCTGGGCGACGATCCGTACCCGTCCTCGACGGAGAACGCACCGGCGGCCACCAGTGCGGTGATCTCGCCGAGGCTGTGGCCTGCGAGGACGTCCGGACGCACCCCTGGGCGTCCAGGATCTCGTACGCGGCCAGACCCGCGGCGTAGATGGCCACCTGTGAGGCCCAGGCGTCGTCGTCGAGGAGCTCGCGCAGGTCCGTGCGGCGCGCCCCGAAGAGCAGGTCGGTTATTCGGCGCGAGAACAGGCTCATGGTCTCCGCGTCGATACGCTCGAAGACTCGCCGGACCTGCGGGTACTTCTCCATGGCCATGCGCAGGGCTTCGCCGTCGAAACCGCCTTGGCCGGGGAAGAGGAAGGTGGTGCGCAGGTCGGTGGACGTGTGGACCGTCATGTTGCTGCCTCCATGGTGGTGGTGCGGACGGGCGGTGAGTACGCGGGTGCGGGAGCGGCCGTAGCGGGCGGACAGCGAACGGGCGTGGCTCAGGCCAGGTACTGCCCCATGGGGCCGAGGTTCCTGGCCACCAGCCGGTCGGCGGTCCGGGTCGCCGCGGGTATGTGCCGGGGAGCCCCACGGGCCAGCCAGCGCACCATTCGCAGCTTCCAGCCCGGTCCGCTGCCCGGCTCCAGATGGTCGAGCAGGGCGTGGACGCTGGCCGGCGAGTAGAACTCCGCCGGGTGGACCATCGTGGCGAACATGCCGACCATCGCGCGGTCGTGTGTGGGGCTGCGGTCCATGGCCCGGATGAGGGCCAGCTCCTCACGCGTGTGGTCCGCGATCGTCGCGTGGTCGCGGGTGTAGCGGTAGTGGCCAGTGACCAGCTCGTCGCGGGCGCGGGCGTAGCGGGCGAGCGCGTCGGGCAGCCGCTCGCTCCCGGAGAGGCCCGCCCGATGGCCTCGGCGAGGAGTTCGGCCCCGCGCAGTCCGTCGGTGATCCCGGCGGCGGTGATCGGGTCGCGGGTGTAGCCGGCGTCCCCGGCCAGGGCCAGCCCGCGCCGTTGGAGCGGCGCAGGAAGTTGGGTACGGAACCGGTCATCCAGCGGTCTGCGCGCTTGGTGCTGCGCAGCAGTTCCGCCCGCTCGGGATCCACCTCGTGGAACGCGGAGATGACCGTACGGTCGCGCTCTCGTCGTTGCCCGCCTTGAAGTCGGCCACCGGCAGGCCACTCCCACGATGGTCAGACCGTCATGGGTCGGCCAGGTGAACGCGTGCTTGCCCGCGTGGCGGTAGGTGCGGACCCGTCCGTCGTGCGGCAGCCCCTCCCAGTACGACCAGTGGCTCTTGTTGAGGACCGGATGCGAGTCGTACTTCGGGGCGTCCACCAGCCGGGCCACGGTGGAGTTGGAGCCGTCCGCCCCCACCACGACGCGGGCGTGCTCGACGACCTGGGTACGGTCCGCGGTCTCCCCGCACACCGGTCACCGTGCCGTCGTCGTCGGTGGTCAGCTCCCGGACCGAGATGCCGGTACGCAGTTCCGCGCCGGCCTCGATCGCCGCGTCCAGCAGGATCTGGTCGAGCCTGCTGCGTTCCGGGAGTACGCCTCGCCCACGCCGTCCACGGTCGGCAGCCGGGCCATCAGCTGCACCGGACCGCTGCGCAGGCCGTACTCCCTGATGGGCGGGCAGCCGGTGGCCGTCAACCGGTCCAGCAGACCCCATCTCTTGAGCCGGAGTACGCCCGGCGGGTGGACCAGGTTGGTCGCCGCGGCCTTGCCGCCCGGGACCTCGGCCCGGTCGAGCAGCAGCACCTTGTAGCCCGCTCTGGACAGCAGCATGGCCGTGGAGGCGCCGCTGATCCGTGCGCCGACAACTATTGCGTCGTACATCTCGGCTCCCTGCCACTGGCTGGTCGGATGTCGGGCGATGGGTGCGGTCCGCCGCCCTCAGCGAGGTGAGGGCTCCAGCAGGTCCACCGGGTCCGCCTTCTCGGTGTCCGGACGCTCCTCGTCCCGCCACGCGTCGTTCTTCTCCCTGGACCGGCGCGGCGCGGCGAGGATGCACAGGCAGCCGATGGCGGCGATCGCGGCGCCGATCCAGGTGGCGGGGACCAGGCCGTCCACGAAGTCCTGCGGCGACCCGAAGCCGCCCTGCGCGGTGAACACCGATGTCAGTACGGCGACTCCGAGCACACCGCCGAGCTCTCGGAAGGTGTTGTTGGCTCCGGAGGCGATGCCCTGATCGCGCGGGGCGACGATGTTCATGGCCATCTCGGCGACCGGCGCGAAGAACAGCCCGAGTCCGATGCCGCCGAGCACCAGGCCGGGAACCTGGTCCGCGTAGTCGGTGTTCACCTCGGTCACGGAGGCGAGCCAGCCCAGACCGATGGCCTCGAGCAGCAGTCCTGCGGCCACCACGATCCGGTTGCCCAGCCGTGGCGTCAGCATGGCGGTGAGCGGGGCGACCAGGACCGGCATGGCGGTCCACGGCAGCATCCGTACACCCGCTTCGAGCGGCGAGAAGCCCTGGATGTTCTGCATGAACTGGGTCAGCAGGAACACCAGCCCGAACATGGCGGCGAACATCATCAGGCTGGCCGAGTTGACGGCGCTGAACGAACGGTTGCGGAACAGCCGCATCGGCAGCATCGGGTGAGCGGTACGCAGCTCCCAGAGAACGAAGGCGGCGATGAGCACCACTCCGGCGATCAGGTAGGTCAGCACCTCACTGCTGGCCCAGCCGTGCTCGGTGGTCCGCACCAGGGCGTACACCACTCCGAACATGCCGAGGCTCACCAGGACGGTGCCCACCGGGTCGAGCGTGGTCTGCGGACGCTTGCTCTCGGCGAGCTTCCACACGCTCAGTGCCAGGACCAGCACACCGATCGGCACATTGACCCAGAAGATCCACTCCCAGGAGATCTTCTCGACGACGGCGCCGCCGATCAGCGGGCCGAGCGCGACCGCGAGTCCGCTCAGCGCGCCCCAGATGCCGAGTGCGAGGGCCCGCCGGCGGGCCGGCACGGCGACGGTCAGCAGGGTCAGTGTCAGCGGCATGACGATGGCGGCGCCGAAGCCCTGCACCGCACGGGCGATGATCAGTTGCTGGGAGGTGTCGGCGAGTGCGCACGCCGCCGATGCCGCGGTGAAGACGACGAGCCCCGCCACGAACATCCGGCGGCGGCCGAAGCGGTCACCGGCCGCCGCACCGGCCATCAGGAAGACCGCGAAGGACAGGGTGTAGGCGTTCACCGTCCATTCCAGGTCCTGCAGGCTCGTGTCGAGCGACTCCTGGATGGCGGGCAGCGCGGTGATGACGACGAGGTTGTCCAGCGCCGCCATGAAGACCGCGAGTCCGGTCACGATCAGGGTCCATACGGAGTGTCCGCGTGAACTGGACCGACTTGACATCGAAAACCCTCCGAGGGTGGGTGGCTGAGGTGCGCTGTCAGAGACAGGAATGGCGGTGGCGGGTCGAGGCCGCGGCGCGGCCGGGGTGAGGGACCAGCCGCCTATGCCGCGGGCAGCGCGTCTATCGCGTCGAGCCCGTCGAGGGCCTCGCGCCACAGGGCTGCCAGCAGCTGCGCGCCCGGCAGTCTGCGGTCGTACAGGAAGCTCACCTGGACGCGGGAGCCGCAGGACAGCAAGGTCACCGACAGCGCGTTGCCCGGCAGCAGCACACCGAGCGGTGTCGCGTCGACCAGCGGATCGCTGCGGAAGGAGAGAGCCGGGCAGGGCGTAGTTGGAGGCGTACAGCGGCGACGAGCGGGGCTGAGCAGACGTCTGACCGTCCAGCGGATCAGCCCGCGGGAAGCAGGGTGACCAGCGCCCTGCTGGCCGGCCGCAGACCGTTGGCACGCATCTTCTGGGTGCTTGCGACGAGCTGCGCGAAGGCCTCGGCGGGCGGCAGTTCCTGCGCGGGCAACGTGACGACGGTGGTCGTGAGGTGGTTGCCGACGGCGTCCTCCTCACCGGCGTGGCGGGTGCTCAGCGGCATCCGTACCGGTACGGGCGACGCGCGGAACACCGAGCGCACGTCGCGGCGGCCGTCGCCCGTCGTGCTCCAGGCGGACAGCGCGCCCCACAGCGCCATGAGGAACACATCGTTGACGGTGCCGCCGAATTCCCGTGCCAGCTCACTCAGTTCATGCCGGGTCGCACTCGTGCTGCACATGGCCAGGTTCTCCGGTGAGGGGCGTTGCGCCTTGGGCCAGATCCTGCCGGGCACCAGCCCCGCACCATGCCCGCGCCCACGCTGAGCGTGCCTTGCAGCAGCTCGCGGGGCCGGCGGCGAACGGCGGGCCGGCGTACCGCTCATCCTGCTGCCCGCCCGGGGTGTCCGCCCCTGATGCGGGGTGTCGCCGAACAGCACGGTGGCCACGTGGGCCGCGCCCAGCCCGTCCTCGAGGCCGTGGTGGACCCGGTAACAGACGGCGTACTCACCGACGGCGTATCCGTGGACGAGATGGATCGACCACAGGGGCCGCTCTCGCACAGCGGCCTTCGCACCAGGGCGGTGAGTACCTCGTCCAGCGGGGTGGCGGCCGGGAGCTTCAGCTCCGTGACGTGGTCGTACAGGTCGAAGCCGGAGCTGGGGGCACGGAACCCGCCGCGCCTGCCGGTCACGGTCCGGTGGGTCAGCCGGGGCAGCCGGGGCAGCCGCTCCGCCAGGTGCTCGTGGAGCTGCCCGAGCGAGGGGACATCCCCCTGAACCGCAGGAACTGTCCCTGAACCAGCCCCAGTTCTCCGTCCATCCCGAGGAAGACCTCGTCGATCGGATTGAGTGGAAGTTTCACTGACTGCTCCGTCTGGGGAACACGGCGTCCGTACGACATGGCTCGGGCGCCTTCGAGGAAGAGGCTCACCACAAGCCCCGGGCACGGCCTGCGGGCCCGGCCCGTGTCTGCCGCCGCCGGAGCGCCAGGAGCCGGCCGGGCACGTACCGCCGTCGCCGCCCCAGCGCGGGGCCTGCGGGCCGGGTTCCGCAGGCGCCGGGCCGACGCCTGCCCGCTGGGCCATCGCGCCGATCACTGCGGTGACCGCTGCCAGTTCGAGGTCGTCGGGACGTCCCCGCACCACCGTGAGCGCCGCGTCCGCGGGCCCGTCATGCCGGTGGGTTGCCGTGCTTGCGCGACGGCAGATCGATGTCCTTGGTACGCAGCACACGCAGCACACGCAGCGCGTCGATGCGCGACGAGCGGGTCTGCGCGGGGTCCATGACGTCGTCGATGAGTCCGCGTTCAGCGGCGCAGTATGGGTTCATCAGCTCTGTTCTGTACTCCTTGACCAGCTGGTCCGGGTCGACTCCGGATCGTCCGAGGCGGCGATCTCCCGGCGGAAGACGACGTTCGCCGCGCCCTCTGCGCCCATCACCGCGATCTCGCTCGTCGGCCAGGCGTATGCCAGGTCGGCACCGATGGACCGGGAGTCCATGACGATGTACGCCGCGCCGCAGGCCTTGCGCAGCACGAGGGAGATGCGCGGCGCATGCGCCTTGAGCGGCGGCGCCGGGCTCTCGGTGAGGGCGGCGGGCTGGGCCGGCATGGGCTTGTCCTTTCTCCGTCACCGCGAAGGGAAGACCAGCGAGTCCACCGAAGCTGGTTCCTTCGCGGGCTGCATCCCGGAAAAGTCATCACGGAAAACCGGGCCGATGGTCGCCGGTCTTCCGTCCAGCAATAAACTATCGAGCATTCATTCGGCGGGGAACTGCACTTTGGTACAGGCGGCGATAAGAGTGGGCGACAAGACCGGCTTGTAACCTGGATTCAACGCACAATTTACTCAGCACCTGCGCCACATGAAACTTGACTGTGCGTTCGGTGATGGCCAGCTGCCGCGCGATACTGCGGTTCGAAAGGCCCTCACCAAGAAGCTCGAACACTTCGGCCTCGCGCGCGGAGAGTAACGGAACCCGCCCCAACTCCTCCCGCCAAGAAGGCGGTTCGGGACCAGGCTCACCGGCAGGACTCGCAGCCCGGCCTACCGCACAGCCTGCGGTGACGGCACCCGGGCGCAGCGCACGCCCTTCGCCCTCTTCCGGCACGTGCGAACGGTGAACGACGGCGCAGACCAAGGCAAACTCCCTGACAGTGGATTCGAAGCGTCAGAAATCCGGCTCGCTATAGCTTGAGTATTGAGTACCGGCACCGGGGTTTGTCAAGAAACTTAAGCCATCTCCCGCAGGGTGAGAATTCAAGCGCTCCCACTCTCGGCACATGAGAAACGACCGCGGTTCCCATGCGCCGAGAGGCGCAGATTTCGCGACGGCGGGCGCACCGCTGGGACGTCATGTGAAAGTTGGATGACATCATGATTGCGGCGTCGATTCCGTTACCGTGAGGAACAGAGAATCGCGCCGGGACGAGGCCGCAGCCGTCAGAACGAGCTGGTGGTCCCCGACGACCAGGCGCCACGGCCGCCCGCCTGGGTGAACGCGTCGGCGGCCTCCTCCATGGCTCCCAGGATTCTGCCGGGCCATCTCGGCATGGCGTCCCTGGGTTTGAGCACCGACACCGACCCCATGATCAGGCCGTCCCAACGGACGGGCGCGGCAAGGCCGTTCCAGCCGGCGGCGCACTCCTCGGAGTCAATGGCCACACCCTGCTCACGCACCGCCTTGAGCGAGGCGAGCAGAGCCCCTTCGTCCCTGAACACCCCCGGCCCCGCCTCCACCGGGGGCGGCTCGGCCAGCACACTCTCCTGGATGACCTCCGGCAGATGGGCGAGGATCGCCCGCCCACAGGCGCCCGTACGCAGCGACTGGAAGACCAGCAGCAGCGCACGCCGGCTGATGCCCAGCTCGGCCAGGTCCGAGTCGCCCACGGCCATGTCCAGGCACTGCTTCCTGGCGCCGCCGAAGGGGCCAGCCCGAAGAGGAACACCAGTCCCCGTCGGTGGCCTTTCGCAGCTCCTCCAACACCTGGTGCGCCACGGCGGTGTTGGGCGCGTGACCGAGGGCCTTGAGACCCAGACGCGCGGCGCCGGAGCCGAGCCGGTAGAGGCCACGTCCTCTCGTACGAACATGCCGTCGTAGATACCGGACTGGAGGATGCGATGAACCGTCGAGTCGTCCAGTCCGGTCGCCTCGGCCAGCTCGCCGGGACCGTGCACCTGTCCTTCGAGCTCGGTGAAGGCTCTCTGGACCCGGAAGACCCGGACAGCGTGGTCGCTTCCCCTTGATGACCGCTCTTGACCATGTTCCCCGTTCCCCGTAAGACAGCCTGCTCTGCCCAACACGGGGATTGATCGGACAGCATGGAGCGCTGGTACAAGCCCGGCATCAGTCATCTGCTGCGCAGTTCCATACAGTCCACCGGCCGCCGCGCCGCGCGGGCGACCCGCAGTCATCCGGCGGGCCGCTCCGTCAGCTTACGGCCTCATGCACCTGGAGAGGCGGCCTTCCACGGTCCGCCGAAGCTTGTTCACAGTGAATTTCCACGTCCGGTTCTCGCGTCCACGCACGGGGATCCGCCGGCGGGCATCCCGGGGACGTGGCACCGCACCGGCCCACACCCGTCACCGGCCCCGGCTGTCGCGGGTGGTCCGGCTATCGGCGGCACGGCCCTGACCCGTACCCGCACACTCCCCGGCCTGCCATGGGCCGCCCGCAGAGCGCTCCGCTCAGGCCTCGCGGCCCACACCGCCGAATCTCTGGCTCAGATCATCAGTGGGCCTTACGGCCACAGATCACCACGGTGTCCGAGCCGAGCGTTATCCGGCCCGTGGGCTCGAGTCCGGCCTCGACGAACCACTGCTCATACTCCTTACCGGTGTACACCATGCCCTCGCCCGAAGCGATGGTCTGGAAGTAGGCCGAGAGGTAGGCCGCGCGGTCAGGACCCGTCTCGTCGTCGTACTGATGCGGAGTGACGACGAAGATTCCGCCGCCGGGAGCGAGCGCACGGGCCGCCTTGGCCAGTAGTCCCTTGATCCGGTCGACCGACCAGATCTCGAGGAAGTGCGCGAAGAGCACGGAGTCGCAGCCGGCCGGGAACTCGTCCTCGAAAATGTCGAGTCCCACGGCCCGAATCCGGTCGGCCTGCCCCAGCTTCTCCACCTTCTCGTTCGCAGCGGCCGCCACCGAGGGCAGATCGGCGATCGTGATCCGCAGGTCCGGCCACTGAGCCGCGAGACTCGACGCGTTGACCGCGGTCCCGCCACCGATGTCGAGGAGGTGGGTGTACTCCGAGAAATCGAGCCGCTCCCTGAGCTCCGCGGCGACGAGCCGGCTCACCGAGCCCATCATGGTGTGGAACGTGGCCTCCAGCTCCGGGTTCTCGGCAAGCCGCCCGTACAGGGTCGGGGCCGTTCCCGCGATCTCGCGCTGCAGACCGACGTTGGTGTCGTCCTTGAGCGCCTCGGGAAACCATGACATCGCCCGGTATATGCCCTGGTGCTCCCAGGGGATGAACGCCGCCGGGGATTCATCGAACCCCGTACTGAGCGGCTTCGTGAGGGCGGTGTTGTGGTAGCCGCCGTCCTCCTTGCGCACGAGCTGCATCACCGTACAGCCGAGCAGGAGAATGCGGGTCGGCTGCTCGTTCAGACCCAGGCGTACGGCTATGTCCTTCATCCCCAGGCCGGGTTCCTGCTCCAGGGCGGTGAAGAGTCCGAGCTGGAATGCCGCACTCAAGAACTGAAAGCGGTAGTGAGCCTTGTACAGCGGTCGGAGCTCCACCTCGATGGGCTGCTGGATGTCTGTCATGTCGAACTCCCTGAGACGTTTTCACTTCATGGCGACAACATGGTCGGAACCCTGAATCCTGGAGGGTGAGGGCGGTGCCCGCCGCGGACCCCTGCGTACCTGCGCATCCGTCCTCGCGGTCATGGCATGCGCGTGGCCCTCTGCTGTGCGACTTGGTCGGCCGGGTCCTGCGCGGGCTTCCGTACCAGTCTGCCGGAGGCGCCCACCCCAGCATCAGCACCGTGAATCCGCAACCGGCCATGATTCCCCAGCCGATGTGGCTGGCCTGGGGAAATCCCGTGGCGAACGGCCCGGTGATCCGAGCAGTCGACACCGACCCGATCACGGCGACCCCGAGCGAGGCCCCGACCTGCCTGCCGGTGGAGGTGATGCCTGCGGCCACCCTGCCCGGGAATCCGGCATCCCGGACACCGCGGAGTAGGTGATGGGGGCGTCGAGCATGCCGAAGCCGATACCGAACAGCACGTAGGCCACCAGGAGATACCAGATGGGGGTGTCCTGCTCGATGCGGGACAGCAACAGTGCGCAGCCCCGATCCCGGCACCGGCCACCACCATGGGGAGGCGGGGCCCCGCACACCGATGAGTCTTCCGGCCAGCGGACCGAAAACAGCGTCATCGCCGCCATCGGCAGGGTGAGAAGTCCGGCCCGGAGGGGCGAGTACCCCGGACGTCCTGCAGATAAAGGGAGTTGAGGAACAGGAAGCCCGCCAGCGCGGCGAAGCCACAGACTGCAGCCGCGATCGCACCACTGAAGGGGAAGCTGCGGAAGAGTCTCAGCTCCAGCAGCGGTGTCGTCTGGCGCAGTTCGTACGGCACCAGGACACACACCGCGACAGCTGCGACGGCGAAACAACCGATGATCAGCGGCGATCCCCAGCCCTTGCCCGGCCCCTCGATGATCCCGAAGATCAGGGTCACAAGCAGGGTGATCACCAGGACCTGCCCCACCAGATCGAGCCTGCGCACGTGCGGTGCCCGCGACTCGGGAACGAAGAGCGCGGTGAGCACCAGTGCGACGATGCCGATGGGGACGTTGAGCCAGAAGATCGAGCGCCAGCCGACGGTATCCACCAGTGCGCCACCGACGACGGGCCCGAACGACAGGCTCATACCTGCGACCCCGCCCCAGATCCCGATGGCCCTGGCGCGCTGCTTCGGATCGGTGAAGGTGTTCACGATGATCGACATCGCGACCGGGTTCAGCATCGCCCTCCGGTCGCCTGCAGAATCCGGAAGGCGATCAACGACTCGACATCCGGTGCGAGGCTGCACAACAGCGAGGCCAGACCGAACAGCAGGAGACCGGTCTGGAAGGTACGCCGCCGGCCGAAACGGTCGGCGATCGAGCCGGACAGCATCAGCAGACTGGCGAGCACCACGGTGTAGGCGTCCACGATCCACTGCAGCCTCGAGGGTTCGGCGTGCAGCTCTCGCTGGATGGAGGAAGCGCCAGGTTCACGATGGTCGTGTCGAGCCCCACCATGAACAGACTGATGCAACAGATCACGAGGATCACCGATTTGCGGTGACGGCGGGGCACGAGATGCACTCCAGCATGGTGTCGTCAGTGAAAATGGCCGGATCGGCCGGATCGGCCGGATCGAGCGGCGGTTCCGGCGTGTCCGGCGGGCAGACCCTGCCCGCCGGACACGGCTAGGGCGTGTTTCGAAAGTAGCGCCGTCCGCCCGAAGGGCGGTCCCGGCGGCGTCTGGTGCGTGCGATCGCAAGGCGGAGGGTCGCCCCGATACTGGGTGTATCGGGGCGATCCCGACAACGCGACGAGCGTGCGTGCCAGACACCGCCGGGCAGGCGGACTTTCGAAAAACGCCCAGGGCGTGCGGCCCACCTCGATGAGCTTGAGTTCGGGGTGCGCCGTGCCGCCCTCGATCGCGGTGGAGGAGATGTGCGAGACGACGCGCTCGTCGACCGGGTCGTTCGCCGGGTCGTCGTGGACGACGAGGTGCTCGTACGTCGTGGCACGCTGCGCGGGACCCGGCCCGCCTTACGGATCAGGTCGATGATCTCCAGACGGTTCGAGCGGTGCCTGGCACCGGCCGAGGAGACGACGTTCTCCTCCAGCATGATCGAACCGAGGTCGTCCGCACCGTAGTGCAGCGACAGCTGACCGACCTCCTTGCCGGTGGTCAGCCACGAGCCCTGGATATGGGCGACGTTGTCGAGGAACAGCCGGGCGACGGCGATGATCCGCAGGTACTCGAAGAGCGTGGCCTGCGTCTGCCCCTTCAGCTTGTTGTTCTCCGGCTGGTAGGTGTACGGGATGAAGGCACGGAAACCGCCCGTACGATCCTGCACATCACGGATCATCCGCAGATGCTCGATGCGCTCGGCGTTGGTCTCACCGGTACCCATCAGCATGGTCGAGGTCGACTCGACACCGAGGCCGTGGGCGATCTCCATGATCTCCAGCCAGCGCTCACCCGACTCCTTGAGCGGGGCGATCGCGGTACGCGGCCTGGCCGGCAGCAGCTCGGCACCCGCACCCGCGAAGGAATCGAGACCGGCGGCATGGATCCGCTCGATGGCCTCCTTCGCGGAGACCTTGGAGATACGGGCCATGTGCTCGATCTCGGAGGCACCCAGCGAGTGGATGACCAGCTGCGGGAACGCCTTCTTGATCGCGGAGAAGTGCTCCTCGTAGTACTCCACACCGTAATCCGGGTGGTGACCGCCCTGGAACATGATCTGGGTACCGCCCAGCTCGACCGTCTCCGCACAACGGCGCAGGATGTCGTCGAGGTCGCGCGACCAGCCCTTGGCCGTGTCCTTGGGCGCCGCGTAGAACGCACAGAACTTACAGGCCGTGACACACACGTTCGTGTAGTTGATGTTGCGCTCGATGATGTACGTCGCGATGTGCTCCGTACCCGCGTAACGACGCCGGCGTGCGGCATCGGCAGCTACGCCGAGCGCGTGCAGCGGTGCCCAGCGGTAGAGGTCGAGCGCCTCCTCGGGGAGATCCGCCCACCCTCGGCCGCGCGGTCCAGCGCGGTGGACAGACCCGGGTACTCGTCTTCGAACGCGGCCACGTCGCTACCCCTTCGAGAGTTCATCAGTTTGTTGTCAACCACGTCCACTCACCGTCCTGTCTCCGCACTGTCCAGCAGTCGCAGCCGGTCCTCCACCGGGTGACCCGCTGCCCCGCCTTCGATGCTGCGGGCGAACTCGGCGATCCCGGCGAGTTGCCGGTCACCGAGGCTGTAGTCGAGCGCGGTGGTGAAGTAGCGCTTCAACGTCTGCGCATCGAAGGCTTCCCACCGGGCGGCCTGCTCGCACAGCACATCCACTTCCGCCAGGCCGAGGTCCCGCGCCGCCAGCAGCGCCTGATGGACCTCGTGCACGGTTTCCGGCTCCCTCTCGAGGAAGTCACGACGGGCCGCGAACACCGCGAAGACGAAGGGCAGTCCCGTCCAGTCGCGCCACATCTGCCCCAGGTCGTGCACTTCCAGCCCGCGCTGTGGCACCTCCAGTACGGAGGCCCGCAACGCGGGGTCGCCGATCACAACGGCCGCCGAGGCCTGGGACATCATCGACCCGAGGTCCGGAGGGCAGACGAAGTACTCGGGCTTGACTCCGATCGACTCGGACAGCATCAGCTGAGCCAGTCGTACGGTCGTGCGACTCGTGGAGGAGAGCGCGACCGGGCTCCGTCCAGCCGGTCCAGTGGAACCTCGCTGACGAGGAGGCAGGACATCACCGGTCCATCGCTTCCGATCGCGATGTCCGGAAGGGCGACCAGCTCGTCCGCATGGTCGAGGAAGTCCACGAGGCTGATCGGGCCCATATCGAGTTCACCGGCGGCCAGAGCAGTGCCGAGACTGTCCGGGGTGCCCCGGACCAGATCGAGGTCGAGCAGACTCCCCGTCCTGGCAAGACCCCAGAAGAGGGAAGGCAGTTCAGAAAGCTGATGTGTCCTACCCTGGGCCGCTGACGCTGCGCACGCAGGGCGGGTACGGCGTTCGCCGCACGGGACGAATCCATCGCGGGGTGCTCCTCAACGCTAGGGCGTGTTTCGAAGTAGCGCCGTCCGCCCGAAGGGCGGCCCGGCGGCGTCTGGTGCGTGCGATCGCAAGGCGGAGGGTCGCCCCGATACCGGGCGTATCGGGAAGATCCCGACAACGCGGCGAGCGTGCGTGCCAGGCGTCGCCGGGCAGGCGGACTTTCGAACACGCCCCAGGCCAGGCGGCTGTCCTGGGGTCTCCGGCATGTGCGTCACGCCTCGGGGCCGTACACCTCGGTCAGATCGCTCCTGCGACGGACGTGGATGCAGTCACCGGGACACTCCCGTACGGAACTCAGCACGTCCTGCAGCAGTGGCACTTCAATTCCTACGGCCGCACCCGGCTGCTGGCACAACTCGTCGTCCTTGTCCTTGACATACGCGAGCCCGTCGATGTCCAACTCGAAAATCTGGGGTGCGTGCTCTACGCAGATACCGTCCCCGTACACAGGTCCTGGTCGATCCAGACTTCGAGCTCTTCGTCCTGAGGGTTCACAGACATAACTGGCGCCTCCACGTCCATGTTCGTTCGAGGTATCGTCACAGGTCAGACGCGCATCGGCTGTGGCGACTCCCGGCGGCCCGCCTCCGGGCCCGGGTACTCACGGATGATCTCGTAGCGGGTGTTGCGCTCGACGGGCTGGAAGCCCGCGTCCCGGATCAGCTCCAGCAGGTCCTCGCGGCCGAGCTTGTTCGGCGTGCCGTAGTCGTCCGCGTCATGCGTGATCTTGTACTCGACGACCGAGCCGTCCATGTCGTCCGCACCGTGCTGCAGCGCGAGCTGAGCGGTCTGCACACCGTGCATCACCCAGAACACCTTGACGTGCGGCACGTTGTCGAAGAGCAGCCGCGAGACCGCGAAGGTCTTCAGCGCCTCGGCACCGGTCGCCATCGACGTCCGCGCCTGGAGCGTGTTGCGGACCTTGCCGTCCTTCATGTCCACGAAGTCGTGCTGGTAGCGCAGCGGGATGAAGACCTGGAAACCGCCGGTCTCGTCCTGCATCTCCCGCAGCCGCAGCACGTGGTCGACGCGGTGACGGGGCTCCTCGATGTGCCCGTACAGCATCGTCACCGGGGTCTTGAGCCCTTCTCGTGCGCGAGACGGTGGATGCGCGACCAGTCCTCCCAGTGGGTGTTGTGGTCGACGATGTGCTGGCGGACCTCCCAGTCGAAGATCTCCGCACCGCCACCGGTCAGCGACTCCAGACCGGCCTCGATCAGCTCGTCGAGGATCTCCGAGGCCGACAGCCCCGAGATGGTCTCGAAGTGGTGGATCTCGGTCGCGGTGAACGCCTTCAGCGCCACCTCCGGCAGGGCTTCCTTCAGCGCGCTCAGCGAGCGCGGGTAGTAGCGCCACGGAAGGGTGGGTGCAGCCCGTTGACGATGTGCAGCTCGGTGAGGTTCTCGCCCGCATCGCCTGCGCGAGCCGGACGGCCTCCTCGATACGCATCGTGTACGCGTCCTTCTCGCCCGGCTTGCGCTGGAACGAGCAGTAGGCACACGACGCGGTGCACACGTTCGTCATGTTGAGGTGACGGTTGACGTTGAAGTGAACGACGTCGCCGTTCTTGCGCGTACGCACCTCATGAGCCAGCCCACCGAGCCACGCCAGGTCATCGGACTCGTAGAGAGCGATCCCGTCCTCGCGGGACAGCCGCTCGCCGGCCCGGACCTTCTGCTCCAGCTCGCGCTTGAGTCCCGCGTCCATCCTCAGCAACCTCCAAGATCTGTGCCCGTGGGCACACGGTCCGGCATCCTGCCTGCATATCCACCGGACAGTCTCGCCGGACTCGTCTAGGGAAATCCCTAGATCAAAACTGTTTTCCTGAAGGGCCGTTGCCATGCACGGCCCCGGATCTCCCTGCCGGGCCGTCACCTACGAAAGGGAATACCAGTGTCGGAGGAATCTGCCGGGCCCGCAGTGCAGCAGTCGTCGCTGTCCATCGCATACTCGCCTTGCCCCAACGACACCTTCGCCTTCCATGCCTGGGCGCACGGCCTGATTCCCGGCGCACCGGCCCTGGACGTGCAGATAGCCGACATAGACGTCACCAATGGGCTTGCCGAGCAAGAGACTCTGGACGTGCTGAAGATTTCGTACGCAGCTCTTCCGTATGTTCTGCACCAGTACGTCCTCCTGCCGTGCGGCGGTGCGATCGGCCGAGGGTGCGGGCCGCTCGTCCTCGTGAAGGAGGCCGATGGGCCACGGTCACTGGTGGGGCGCCGCGTCGCCGTGCCCAGCACGCGGTCGACCGCCTATCTGCTGTTTCGCCTGTGGGCGGCTCAGGCAGTGAGCTCCGCGCCGGTCGGAGCAGCGGACGGGATCGCCGAGATCGTCGTCCTGCCCTTCCACGAGATCATGCCCGCGGTCCGGGACGGGCGGGTGGACGCGGGACTGGTCATCCACGAGGCCAGGTTCACGTACCAGGAGTACGGCCTGCACCGCCTTGCCGACTTGGGCGAGGTGTGGGAGAAGGAGACCGGTTTCCCCATCCCGCTCGGGGCCATCGTGGCTCGGCGCAGCCTGGGCTCGCAGACACTCCGGGCGCTGGCGGACGCAGCACGCGCATCGGTGCGGTACGCCTGGGACAACCCGGAGGCGTCCCGCTCCTACGTCCTGGAACACGCGCAGGAGATGAGCCCGAAGGTCGTCGACCAGCACATAGATCTCTATGTGAACGCACACACCGCCGATATCGGTGACGAGGGCTACGCGGCGGCGCGGAGCCTCCTGGACCGAGCCGCGGAAGCCGGCATCGCCCGCCGGTCCCTGCCGGTGCGCTGGAGTTCCCTGGCACCATGAACTGACCTGCTGAACCGACGCCGCCCCGGCGAGCGGGCGGGGCCAGGATTCAGCCGTCAGGCGCCGTCGAAGTCGATGAACCGGGACGGCACGCGAGGCGGCCAGGTGTCGGCGGTGAGCAGGCCGAGGAAGTTGGCACGGGCGACAAGGGCCGCGCGGTTGGGTGCCTTCAGCTGACGCAGCAAGCGGCTGATGCGGTACTCGATGCCCTGCCGGCTGAGATACAGCCGGGCGGCGAGCTGAATGTTCGAGGCGCCTCTGGCGATCCCCTCGAGAATGTACGCATCGTCACGGGAGAGGAAACCGTGGAGTGAAGTGTGCGCGATGTACGGGGAACCGGGAACGAACGGTCGAGAGGCGTTATCGCTATGAGGTACGCGAGGGTGTCCGGCGAACCGTAGACAGCCCGGCACCTGATATCGGCAGAGAACGGGCTTCGCCCTCGCGCAGGCCGACAACGCGGTCGACGAATCGAGAGTGGCTGCCCGAGGCCAGACGAAGAAAGTGATGGTCGAGCAGTGGCTGCGTGCTGGGGTGGAGCAGATCGTACAGCGGACAGCCCGCAGTTCGTTTGCACTGCGGCCGAATTGGCGGAGAAAGGCTTTCTCGACGAGGTGAATCGTGAGACCGGAATCGAGGCCGGCCAGACAGATGGAACCGGTAGGAGCAGATAACCGATCCGATAACTGGGCGTGTTCGGCGATTGACTCGAGGGAGGATTTCATGAAAGCGCTTCCTTCATGAGACGACTCGGTCGGGATCTTGAGGAGTGTGCCACCTGGGGCCGGCGCGGGTGAAGCCGGTGCCGCCGTAGGTTACGGCAGGTTCGGTGCCCGTTGGTGAGTTCGCCCACGGTGCGGGCCGAGCGGCCCAGGTGCATGAGGCCCCGTCGAGGCGGGTGCACGCGTCCCGGGCCGGCCCGGACCGGACCGGCCCCGAGGATCTGGCTGTTCCCGGCGGCAGCGCTTGCGGGCGGCAGTGCAGCGCTTGCACCACTTGGCAGTCCAGCCGGTGGGGCAGGAAGGAACCGCAGGGCTCGGTGGCCGCGCCACCACATCGCCGTCGTACCCCAGGGATCGCGCCGTTCGCCTTCGGTGCCGGCCCGGGCACACCGGTCGGTCATGTCCCTCCGCCGGAGAACCCCAAAGCCCCGGCAGAGCCTCCGACTGCACGCTCGCTCCCCTCTCCGTCCTCGCAGCAACAGAGCACGGTTCTCTGATACCCGATGTGCAGGCCACCGATGGCGGGCAGGGAACCAGCCGGCTTGCTTTCAGACGGGCCGGCTCACCCGGGAGCCGACGAGCCGGTGACGGCCGCGACGGGGCGTGGGCCGGTCACGGATGGCAAGCAGAGCCAGGCCGCCGACCAGGCCACAGGCAGCCATGAAGAACCATGCGGCGTGGAACGACGACAGGTCCGCACGGGTGCCCATCAAAGCGGCCACGATGGCCGCGCCCAGGGCCAGGCCGATCTGGCGGCACATGGAGACCATCGCGGTGCCGATCGCGAAGCGTTCGGGGGCAGCGGGAGGGTGGCCGCTCCGGACAGGCTCGGCAGGGCCAGCCCGGCACCGATTCCGGCGATGACACCGGCCGGCAGGAAAGTGGTCAGGTACGCCGCGTCCGTGGCGGTGGCCGTCGCCCACAGAACGCCGCCTGCCGCGAACAGGACGCTCCCGACGAAACCCACCAGATAGTTGCCGTACTTGGTGGCAAGCAGGCCGCCCGGCACCGCGCAGATCGCCGCCATGACCGGGCCGGGCGCGATCTCCAGGCCGGCGCGCAACACGGAGTGGTGCCAGAGCTCGGTGAGGAACAGCACCGAACCGAGGATCATCGCGCCGAAGCCGGCGAAGAACAGCATGGTCGCGAAGTTGGCCAGTGACACGGCCCGGATGCGCAAAAGCGCCGGCTCGATGATCGGGGCCGGGTGGCGGACCGCCCAAACCGCACTGAACGCGATGCCGAGTACGCCCAGCCCGGCCAGGCCGATGATGCGTCCGCTGGTCCAGCCCCAGGTCTCTCCCTGCACGATGGCCGCGATGATGGCGCCCACGGTCACCGCAAGGGCCACGGCGCCCAGCACATCGACGGACTCGCCGGAGTCCTCGCGGACCTCACGCAGCGCCCACGCTCCCACGATGACAGCAGCCACGCCGATGGGCAGGTTCACGATGAACACCCATTCCCAGCCGGCCTGTACGAGCAGGCCGCCGATCGGCGGGCCGAGTGCGGCGGCCGCGCCGCCCATCGCCGACCACAGGCCGACCGCCGCTCCGCGCCGCTCCGGGGAACAGCGGGAGCAGCAGACCGAGTGAACTCGGCAGCATCAAGCCTCCACCGATGGCCTGGAGGGTACGCGCGGCCACGAGCGCACCCAGCGACGGGGCTACAGCGCAGACCGCGGACGCCACCGTGAACAACGCCATCCCGATCAGGTACGCGCGCTTGCGGCCGGACCGGTCCGCCCAGCGGCCGGCCGGCGCCAGGACCGCGGCGAAGGCGATCGCGTACGCGCTCAGCACCCAGGAGAGGTCGCTCAGGCTCGACGACGGGAACGAGAGGGCCAGATCGGGAAACGCGATGTTGACGATGAAGAGGTCCAGCGAGGAGACGAAGACACCGATGAGGACAACCGCGATGCTCCATCCCTCCGGGTCTTCGTCCCGCTCATAGACGGTGTCATGCTGCTGACATCCTCTCGGTCATGACGATCACCGCGGTTGCTCGTCGGGACGGTCCGATCCCAGCTGGTCAGCCACCGCCCGCGCCCAGCGGCCGTATCCGTGGGCCGACGGGTGGAAACCGTCCCGTGCGAAGAAATCCGGGGTGATCTGCATGATGTCGGCCGAACCCATCCAGGTCGCCCGTGGCCGCTCGGCACAGACCTGCTGGGAGGCCCGGTCGAGTGCCGCCGCACGCTTGGCGCAGTAGCGTGCGAGTGCGGAGGGCAGAGACGGGAAGTCGGCGAACGGCGGGATCCCCACCACGACGACGGACTTGGCCCGGTTCGCCAGGTCGTCGACGATCTCCGCGAGGTCCTCGCTCCACTCCCCGGGGCACGCCGGCTGAGCACGTCGTTGGCCCCGCGAGCAGCAGCGCCAGGTCGAAGCTCTCGCCGAGCTGCGGAAGCAGCCGGTGACGGATGCGACGGGCGGTGGCGCCGTGGCGGCCGATCACCTCCCAGGTGACGGGACAGCCGTGCCGCGCACTGATCGCTCTGGCAAGGCTGCCGGAAAAGGCCTCGTCATGGGTGTCGGCCCGCAGCCGGCCGCGGTCGACTCCCCAGCACGCCGATGCGCATCGGCGTGCCGGAAGTCTCTTCCCCGACGGTTCCGGTGCACGGGCCCTTGGCCTCGGGGAGCACCTCGGTGGTGGCCCGCACCCAGATTCCTGGGCAGCGATGAGGGGCATCAGCAGCGTGCTCAACTACGCACCTCCCGTGCCAGGCTGGGGATACGAGGACGCAGCTCCACACGCGCGAAGTCCGACGGCACGTTCACCACGATCCGGCTGCGTGCCCGCTCGGGCGTGGTGTCGGACACGTGGAGGTCGCACTGGCTCAGTACTTCGCGGATCACGGCCTTCATCTCCTGGAGGGCGATCCGGTCGCCGATGCAGCGGATGCGGCCGCCGCCGAACGGAATCCACGAGTAGACACCGGGCTTGACGTCGAGGAAGCGCTCGGGACGGAACGCGTGCGGCTCCTCGTAGAGGTCGGGGTCGCGGTTGAGCAGGAAGGCACTCGCCCACAGGTGCTGGCCCGCCTCGTAGCGCACGCCGCCGATTTCGATCGGCTTCTTGACCTCGCGGACGATGATCTGCGGGATCGACGGGCGCAGCCTCAGTACCTCATGGACCACCGCCGTGAGGTAGGCGTCCTCACCGTCGGCCATCTCTCGCGCAGGCGGTCGGTGACCGCCTTGTCCCGGCCAGGTAGACGAACGCCCAGGCTATGGCGGCCGCGGTCGTCTCCGTACCGGCCAGGAAGATGGTCGACAGCTCGTCGCGGATCTCGCTGTCCGTCAGCGGCGATCCGTCCGGGTGGGCGGCTTTGAGCAACGTCGAAAGCAGGTCGTCACCGCGGTAGCCGGACGCGCGGTGCTCCTCGATGCTCTCGTAGACCAGAGCGTCGACCCGGTCGCGCAGCTTGAGGAAGCGTTCGAGTCCGAGGGCCGGATCGCCCGGAGGATCTTGAGCATCCGCGGCGACATCTTGTGCAGCAGCATCGGGGAGACCGGTCCGTTGTTGAACCGCATCATCTCCAGCAGGAGCCCGTGCAGTTCCTTCCAGCGCTTCGGCCCGTTCGGACCGTAGATCACCTCACGGATCACGTTCATCGTGAAGCCGTGGATGTGGAGTGCAACTGGATGGAGGAGTTCCGCGGCCACGTGGCCACATCGATCTTGGCCGTCTCGGTGATGGCCGTGGAGACCCGCTCCAGTGCGCCCCGTGGTAACTGGGCATCATGACCTTGCGCCGGGCCTTGTGCTCGTCCTCGTCGAGCCAGGCCAGACCGGACTGGCCGGTGTACTTCTCGATCGTGGCCGAGCCGTTGCCGGTGTGCAGAACGTCGGCGGGCGCGGTGAACATGGCCTTGACGTCCTCGGAGGTCGTCAGGACGTACACGGCGCGAGGAGGGAGCCGGATGCTGAGCTGGAAACGGGGCCGTATTCCTTGCGGCACTTCTCGATGAACGCCTGCGGTCGCGTCCAGTAGTTGAACAGCTGGACCACCGCGTGGTTCTTCGGTCCCGGCAGCATGGTTGCGGGGATTGCCGCGGTCGTCGTGGCCTTGCCGTGGTCGACAGGGCAACGGGCCGGCTGGTCTGCCTCGGGGTGTTCATCTGTAACTCTTCTCCGCTCTCCTGATTCGGTTCACTTCTTCTTGCCTCGGTTCACTGCTGGGTTCGCTTCTGGGGTGGTTCCGCCTCTGGGCTGGATTCGCTTCATCAGGTGCGGGTCGGCACCGGAACGGGCTCACTACATCCGGCGCGGTCTCATTGCCACAGCCACCGCCGAGTGGTCGCGGCGGTCTCGATGGCCTCCGCCTCGATCAGGCCGAAGTGATCGGCGGCTATCTTCACTTCGGAATCGGCGACATTCCAGGTCGGCCAGGTGTCCGCATCCAGTGGCACGTCGGCCCGGATCATCAGGCTCCGGGCTGTGATCCGGGCGGGGTGTGCTCGGCGAGCAGGCGCATATAGGCGCCCATCGTCAACCAGTCGGCGTCGGCGATGACCCCGGCCTGGGACTCCCGGCCGAGGATCTGCGCCATCACCGAACTGAAGACGCTGTTCGCCTCCTCCTCGGAGTCCGGCATGGGCGTGTCGATCATGACCACGCCGACCGGCTGCACACCGGCCGCCTCGAACCGGGCGGCGAGGGAGTGCGCGAGGGCACCGCCCGTCGAGTAGCCGACCAGAACGAACGGCGCCTCGCCGACCGCCCGGCCGATCGATTCCGCCAGCACCTCGACCGCCGCGTCCCACGAACCGGGCGCGGGCTCGGCGTCGCGGTATCCGGGCAGCGAGCAGGCGAACACATCCTGTTCGCTGTCGAAACCGTCGGCGAACCGCATGAACTGGTGCGGACTCGATCCGACCACGAAGGACGGTACACAGACGATCTTCGTCCGCCCGTCCCCGACGCCAGCTGGACGATGTACTCGTCGCCGGCGAGATCGGCTGCCGAGGCGAACGTCGGCCGGAACCGGGCCGCCCCGGTCAGCAGCGGCACGGCCTCTGCGATCGAGCCCGCAGCGTGCGCGTGGCGCAGCAATGCGCCGAGCGTGCCGCCCTCGGGCGTGCTCTCGACAGCACGCGGTGCGGCCTGCTCGATGTCTCCGGTCTCACTGAGTATCAGGTGTGTGATGGCGGCCGGGGTCGGATGGTCGAAGACCAGAGTGGTGGGCAGTCGCAGGCCGGTGGCCTGCGTCAGCCGGTTCCGCAGCTCGACCGCACCCAACGAGTCGATACCCAACTCCCTGAACGCACGCTCCGGATCCACCGCCGACACCGAGGCATGCCCAAGAACAGCCGCCACCTGAGCCACCACAACGTCCAGCACCACCCGCTCGCGCTCTCCTCGGGCACACCCGCCAGCCGCTGAAGCAGAGAACCCGCACCATCCGCCTGCCGCGCCTGCGCCCGCACCAACCCACGGAACAACGCCGGCAACATCCCCGCCCGCGCCTGCACCCGCAACGCACCCGAATCCAAAAGCACCGGCACAACCAACGCCTCGTCCAGCCGCTGAGCCTGATCGAACAGCTCAAGACCGAGCTCGGTCGGCAACGCACCCGTACCCATCCGCTCCAGACGAGCAATCTCAGCCTCACCGAGCCCACCCGCCATACCACCAGCATTCGCCCACAAACCCCAGGCAAGCGACGTCGCAGGCAACCCATCCGCCCGACGAACCGCAGCCAACGCATCCAAAACGCGTTCGCCGCAGCATAGTTACCCTGCCCCGGACTCCCCATCAAAGCAGCGACAGACGAGAACAGAACGAACGCCGACAACTCCATCCCCGCAGTCAGCTCATGCAAATGCAGAGCCGCATCCAACTTCGGACGCATCACCCGCTCCAACTGCAACGGAGTCAACGACTCGATCACACCGTCATCCAGCACACCAGCCGCATGCACAACCGCCGTCAACGGCCGCTCCAACGAACCCAGCAACTGCGCAAGCTCACCACGATCAGCCACATCACAGGCCTCCACCCGCACCCGCGCACCAGCAGCCTCAAGATCACCCACCAACTCCGCAACACCCTCAGCCGCCCCACCACGACGACTCACCAACAACAGATGCCTCGCCCCGTACTCACGCACGAAATGCCCGCAAACGACGCACCCAGACCACCAGTACCACCAGTGATCAACACCGTCCCTCCGGATCCACCGGAGCCGGAACCGTCAGCACAACCTTCCCGACATTCCTCCCTCCCGCAGGAACCGGAACGCCTCCACACCCCGGCGCACATCCCAACTCCGAATCGGAGAGTGCACAAGCACACCCGCTCGAAGAGCGACACCAGATCCCCAGCATCTGCTGAATCCGCTCCGGCCCCGCCTCCAGCAGGTCGAAGGAGAGATACCGGACTCCGGCGCGGACGCCGGCCACTGTCTCGGGGTCGCGGATGTCGGCCTTGCCCATCTCGATGAACCGGCCACCGCGCGGCAGCAGATCCAGTGAGGCGTCGATGTACTCACCGGCCAGCGCGTTCAGCACCACATCGACACCGGCACCCTCCGTGACCTGGAGGAACTTCTCCCGGAAGGACAGGTCCGGGAGGATGAAATCCGGTCCTCAGCAACACCGAGACCACGCACCGCACCCCACTTCGGCTCACTCGCCGTGGCCAGGACCTCCACACCGAAGTGCCGCGCCAGCTGCACCGCGGCCGAACCCACGCCACCGGCGGCGCGTGCACCAACAGGCGCTCGCCCGGCTGCACCCCGCCAGATCGGTCAACGCGTAGTAGGCGGTCAGGAAGACCAGCGGCATGGCCGCCGCTTCCGTGAACGACCAGCCCTCCGGTATCGGGACGACCATCCGGTGGTCGGTGATCCCGATCGGACCGAATGGGTCCATCAGCAGACCCATGACCTGGTCGCCGGGGACCAGGCCGGTCACCTCTGCGCCGACTTCAAGAACCACGCCGGCCGCTTCACTGCCGAGCGGAGCCTCGCCGGGATACGTACCCAGCGCGATCAGCACATCCCGGAAGTTCAGACCCGCGGCCCGGATACCGACCCGCACCTCCTGTGGGCCGAGCGGACGGTCCGCATCGGAGGGCAGAATCGCCAGTCCGTCCAGCGATCCCTTCTGCCCGATCCCCAGTCGCCAGGCGCGCCCGTCGGCTGCGCCTCTGTACGGCCCAGGCGGGGTGCGAGCAGTTCTCCGGACCGGACCGCGAGCTGCGGCTCATCAGCACCCAACACCGCAGACCAGTCCGGCACCACATCACCATCGACATCCACCAACACGATCCGGCCCGGATGCTCCGACTGCGCACTACGCACCAGACCCCACACCGGAGCCTGCACCAGATCCGGAACCTGCTCACCCACCGCAACCGCATTACGCGTCACCACCAACAACCGCGCACCCATCAGCCCCTCACAAGCCAACCACCCTGAAGGAACTCCAACATACCCACCGCCACCGCCCGCGCAGCCGAAGCCACATCAGACAACAACAACGACTCCACCTCCACAGCCACAACCTCCGGAACAACAGCCCCCGGCCACCGCCCCTCCAACGCCACCAAATCCACAAAACGCTCACCCGGAACAACACACCCACCCAGCACCGCCACCGAAACCACCGGCCCCGCCGACACCTCCGGCACAGCAGACCAGTCCAACCGGAACAACGCGTTCTGCCCACCCGCCGAGCACCCTCCAACTGCGCCTGATCCACCGGCCGCACCGAAGAGAATCCACCGCGACAACAAGCACACCACGCTCATCCACCACATCAACACGCAACGCGGACCCCTCAGCCGACCGATACGCACCCTCACCCGCGACCCGACACCACGCCCCAACCGCACACCCGACCAAGAGAACGGAAGATCCACACCATCAGCCGGATCCTCCCCACCAGCCCACCATGCAACACCGCATCAAACAACGCCGGATGCACACCAAAACCCTCACCACCAGCACCCTCAGGCAACACCACCTCGGCATACACAACCTCACCAACCCGCCACGCCGCACGCAACCCCTGGAACAGAGGCCCATACTCATAACCCGCCGCCGCCACCCGCGGATAGAACGCATCAACCGCCACCACCTCAGCACCAGCCGGCGGCCACTGCCCTCCAACGAACGAGCCGGCTCCACCAGCCCGGTCAACCAACCCCGCGCATGACAAACAGCCGAATCCTCCACCCCTCCGCCCGCGAATACACCCCAACCTCACGACGACCATCACCGTCCCGCACACCCACCATCACCTGCACCTGCCGCGCAACATCCTCCTCCAGAATCAACGGAGCCTGCAGCACCAACTCCTCCACAACCGGGCAGTTGGTCAGCCGGCCCGCGTGCAACGCGAGCTCGACCAGCGCGGTACCGGGAACGATCACCGAACCGAGAACCACATGGTCCTTGACCCAGGGCGCAGAGTCCTGGGACAGCCGGCCGGTGAACACCCATTCGTCCCGGTCACCGACCGGAACTACGGCGCTGAGGATCGGGTGATCGATACTCCGAGGCCGGCCGCGGCCGGGTCCCCGGAGCCCGCACCCGGTGCGAGCCAGTACCACTCGTGCTGGAACGCATATGTCGGCAGCTGGACGCGCTGTGCTCCGGTGCCTGTGTAGAAGACGTCCCAGTCGATCGGGATACCGGCGGTGTGGGCCTGGCCCAGGAAGCCGGCGAAAGCCTCCGCCTCCGGAACACGCGCCCGCAACACCGGCAAGAACACCGCACCCTCATCATCAAGGGTCTGACGGGTCAGCGCGGTCAGGACCGCGTCCGGGCCGACCTCGACAAACCGGGTGACACCCTCGGCAGCAAGCGTGCGCACCCCATCCGCGAAGCGGACTGCTTCACGGACATGACTCACCCAGTACGAGGGATCCGTCAGCTCGGTCGTTACGAGGCCACCGGTCAGGTTCGACACCACCGCCATCGTCGGCCGGTGGAACGTCAACCCGCCGCGACCGAACGGAACTCATCCAGCATCGGCTCCATCAACGGCGAGTGGAACGCATGACTGACCCGCAAACGCGACGTCCTACGACCCAGCTCCTGCCACCCCGGCAACCACTCCTCAATCGCCTCCACCTCACCGGAGACCACCACCGCCACCGGACCATTCACCGCAGCAACCGACAAACGCCCCACAAACCCAGTCAACGTTTCGCGGACTTCGTCCTCGGTGGCCTGGACCGCGACCATGCCGCCACCCTCGGGCAGCGCACCCATCAGCCGGCCCGCGCAACCACCAGAGTGCACGCATCCTCCAGAGACAGCACCCCGCCACATACGCACACGCCAACTCACCCACCGAATGCCCGATCAGCACATCCGGCCGAACACCCAACGACTCCAGCAAACGGAACAACGCCACCTCAACCGCAAACAAAGCAGGCTGCGTAAACTCCGTCCGATCCAAAGCGCCGCCTCCGCAGAACCCTCCCCGCAAACAACAACCCCTCAACGACCGGCCCAAAACCAAATCGATCCCGCCGCACACCTCATCCAAAGCCTCGGCAAACACCGGATACGCCGCAGCGAGCTCAGCACCCATCCCGGCGCGCTGCGCACCCTGGCCGAGAACAGGAAACCCGTCCTACCCGCGACCAAGCCCGTGCCCGGCTGCTCCTCAGCGAGTGATGCGAGCCCGGCCAGCAGACCGTCCCGGTCGGACGCCACAACGGCCGCGCGTCGGTCGAACTGCGCCCGCGACTTCACAGACGAGAACGCCACATCCAGCACACCCAGCTCAGGACACGCCAGCACATGCGACCTCAACCGCTCCACCTGAGCAGCCAACGCACCCGCGCTCTTACCCGACACCACCACCGGAACCGGAACCGGCACAACAGGAGCCGGCACCGGCACCGGCACGGTCCTCGGTTCGGCCGGGGCTCCTCGATGATCACGTGGGCATTGGTGCCACTCACACCGAAGGACGACACACCCGCACGGCGCGTCCGGTCGCCACCCGGCCACTCGGCAGCCTCGGTCAGCAGCTCGACCTCACCCGCGGACCAGTCGATATGCGGAGAAGGCTCATCCACGTTCAGGGTCTGCGGCAACACACCATGCTGCATCGCCTTGACCATCTTGATCACACCCGCCACACCAGCAGCAGCCGACGTATGACCGATGTTCGACTTGATCGAGCCCAACCGCAGCGGCCCGTTCACCCGATCCTGCCCATACGTCGCCAGCAGAGCCTGAGCCTCGATCGGGTCACCCAACCGCGTACCCGTCCCATGCCCCTCGACCGCATCCACATCCGCCGGTGACAGGTTCGCATTGGCGAGGGCCTGACGAATGACCCGCTCCTGCGAGGCCGTTCGGAGCCGTCAGACCGTTACTCGCACCATCCTGGTTAACCGCACTGCCCCGCAGCACACCCAGTATTCGATGACCATTGCGCTGCGCGTCCGAGAGCCGTTCCAGAACAATCAGACCCACACCGTCGGAGAACCCGGTGCCATCCGCACCAGCCGCATACGACTTACACCGCCCATCAGCCGCCAGACCCCGCTGACGACTGAACTCCTGCAACAGGAACGGCCCCGACATCACAGTCACACCGCCGGCAAGGGCCATCGAGCACTCACCCGAACGCAACGCCTGCGAAGCCAGATGCATCGCCACCAACGACGACGAACACGCCGTATCCACCGACACCGCCGGCCCCTCCAGACCGAGGCTGTAAGCAACCCGACCCGACGCCACACTCGACGTCGTTCCCGTCAGCCGGAAGCCCTCCAGCTCCGGCGGTGTCGAGTGGCCATAGTCAGAGGAGACCACACCGCAGAAGACCCCGGTGTCACTGCCACGCAGCGCGGCAGGATCGATCCCCGCATCCTCCAACGCCTCCCAGGACGCCTCCAGCAGCAACCGCTGCTGCGGATCCATCCCCAGTGCCTCACGCGGACTGATCCCGAAGAAACCCGCATCGAACTCACCGACGCCATCGAGGAACCCACCTCCGCTCGTGTAAACCTTCCCCGCCTGCTCAGGGTCCGGGTCGTAGAGCCGCTCCAGATCCCAGCCACGGTCAGTCGGCAGACCCGAGATCGCATCCCGACCCTCCGCCACCAGCTGCCACAACCCCTCGGGCGACGTCACACCGCCCGGATACCGGCACGCCATACCGACAATCGCCAACGGCTCATCCGCCTCCGGACGCCGACGGCGAGAACGAACCGGCACCACAGCCGGCTCCACCGCACCCACCTCACTGAGCATCAGGTGTGTGATGGCGGCCGGGGTCGGATGGTCGAAGACCAGAGTGGTGGGCAGTCGCAGGCCGGTGGCCTGCGTCAGCCGGTTCCGCAGCTCGACCGCACCCAACGAGTCGATACCCAACTCCCTGAACGCACGCTCCGGATCCACCGCCGACACCGAGGCATGCCCAGAACAGCAGCCACCTGAGCCACCACAACGTCCAGCACCACCCGCTCGCGCTCTCCCTCGGGCACACCCGCCAGCCGCTGAAGCAGAGAACCCGCACCATCCGCCTGCCGCGCCTGCGCCCGCACCAACCCACGGAACAACGCCGGCAACAACCCGCCCGCGCCTGCACCCGCAACGCACCCGAATCCAAAGCACCGGCACAACCAACGCCTCGTCCAGCCGCTGAGCCTGATCGAACAGCTCAAGACCGAGCTCGGTCGGCAACGCACCCGTACCCATCCGCTCCAGACGAGCAATCTCAGCCTCACCGAGCCCACCCGCCATACCACCAGCATTCGCCCACAAACCCCAGGCAAGCGACGTCGCAGGCAACCCATCCGCCCGACGAACCGCAGCCAACGCATCAAAACGCGTTCGCCGCAGCATAGTTACCCTGCCCCGGACTCCCCATCAAAGCAGCGACAGACGAGAACAGAACGAACGCCGACAACTCCATCCCCGCAGTCAGCTCATGCAAATGCAGAGCCGCATCCAACTTCGGACGCATCACCCGCTCCAACTGCAACGGAGTCAGCGACTCGATCACACCGTCATCCAGCACACCAGCCGCATGCACAACCGCCGTCAACGGCCGCTCCAACGAACCCAGCAACTGCGCAAGCTCACCACGATCAGCCACATCACAGGCCTCCACCCGCACCCGCGCACCAGCAGCCTCAAGATCACCCACCAACTCCGCAACACCCTCAGCCGCCCCACCACGACGACTCACCAACAACAGATGCCTCGCCCCGTACTCACGCACGAAATGCCCGCAAACGACGCACCCAGACCACCAGTACCACCAGTGATCAACACCGTCCCCTCCGGATCCACCGGAACCGGAACCGTCAGCACAACCTTCCCGACATTCCGCCCCTCCCGCAGGAACCGGAACGCCTCCACACCCCGGCGCACATCCCAACTCCGAATCGGAGGTGCACAAGCACACCCGCTCGAAGAGCGACACCAGATCCCCAGCATCTGCTGAATCCGCTCCGGCCCGCCTCGAACAGGTCGTACGCCTGATAGCGAACCCCGGTACCCGCATCCTCGATCTCTGTGGCATCACGGATGTCGGCCTTGCCCATCTCAAGGAACCGGCCACCGCGCGGCAGCAGATCCAGTGAGGCGTCGATGAACTCACCGGCCAGCGCATTCAGCACCACATCGACACCGGCACCCTCCGTGGCCTCGAGGAACTTCTCCCGGAAGGACAGGTCCGGGAGGATGAAATCCGGTCCTCAGCAACACCGAGACCACGCACCGCACCCCACTTCGGCTCACTCGCCGTCGTGAAGACCTCTGCTCCCATATGCCGCGCCAGCTGCACCGCAGCCATACCGACACCACCGGCGGCCGCGTGCACCAGTAGCCGCTCGCCGTGCTGCAGGCCGGCCAGATCGACCAGTCCGTAGTACGCAGTCAAGAAGACCACCGGAACCGAAGCCGCCTGCGCGAACGCCCATCCCGCGGGCATCGGCACGATCATCCGCCGGTCGGCGATGGTCACCGGGCCGAAGGCATCGGCCATGAGGCCCATGACCTGCTGCCCCGGGACCATGTCCGTCACCTCGGGGCCGACTTCGAGGACCACGCCGGCCGCCTCCGTACCCAGCGGTACATCGCCCGGGTACAGGCCGAGCGCGATCAGCACATCCCGGAAGTTCAGGCCGGCAGCCCGCACTCCGATACGTATCTCACCGGCCTGGAGCGAACGGCCTGCGTCGGAGCTGACAATGGCGAGGGCGTCGAGCGAACCCTTCCGTTCACTCCCCAGCTGCCAGAGATCCGACGTCGGCTGCGCCTCTGTACGGCCCAGGCGGGTGCGAGCAGTTCTCCGGACCGGACCGCGAGCTGCGGCTCATCAGCACCCAACACCGCAGACCAGTCCGGCACCACATCACCATCGACATCCACCAACACGATCCGGCCCGGATGCTCCGACTGCGCACTACGCACCAGACCCCACACCGGAGCCTGTACCAGATCCGGAACCTGCTCACCCACCGCAACCGCATTACGCGTCACCACCAACAACCGCGCACCCGCCAGCCCCTCACAAGCCAACCACCCCTGAAGGAACTCCAACGTACCCACCGCCACCGCCCGCGCAGCCGAAGCCACATCAGACAACGACAATGACTCCACCTCCACAGCCACAACCTCCGGAACAGCAGCACCCCGGCCACCGCCCCTCCAACGCCACCAAATCCACAAAACGCTCACCCGGAACAACACACCCACCCAGCACCGCCAACCGGACAGATCCGTTCGGCCGGCCGGTCACGGGAGTCCAGTTGACCTGGTAGAGCGAGCTGGGTGTCTGCTTCTTCCCTGAATCTGAGTCTGGTCGACCGGCCTGAACGCCAGCTTGGCCACACTGACCACCGGTACGCCGTCCTCGCCTGCGACATCGATCCGCAGTGCCGAGGCTCCGGCCGAACCGATCCTGACCCGGACACGGGCCAGGCCGGGCTGCCCGAACTGGACGCCGGACCAGGAGAACGGAAGTCCTGCCGATGCCCCGTCGCCGGAGTCCAGCCAGTCCAGTCCGCCGTGCAGGGACGCGTCGAACAGGGCCGGATGGATCGCAAAACCCTTCGCAGCATCGACGTGGTCGTCCGGCAGAGCCACCTCTGCGTACACGCTGTCCGCGTCGCGCCACGCGGCCCGGACCCCTGGAAGGCGGGCCCGTAGTCGAATCCGATGTCGGTCACCCGGGTGTATATCGCGTCCACCGAGACCGGTTCCGCGCCGGCCGGTGGCCATTGCGCCGGCCAGTCCATGGCGGCGTCGTCCGTTGCCGTCAGGACTCCGCGGGCGTGGCATGTCGCCTGGTGCGCGGTGTCATCGCCTTCGGGGCGGGAGTACAGCGCCACATCGCGGCGGCCGTCCTCGTCGGGTTCGCCGAGCTTGACCTGCACGTGCACCGAGGTGTTCTCGTCCAGGAGCAGCGGCGCTTCGAGGACCAGTTCCTCGACCACCGGACTGCCTGTCTCCCGACCCGCCGCACCGGCCAGCTCGACCAGCGCGGTACCGGGAACGATCACCGAACCGAGAACCACATGGTCCTTGACCCACGGTGCGGTGTCATGGGAGAGCCGGCCGGTGAACACCCACTCATCCCGGTCACCGACCGGAACCGCGGCACTGAGGATCGGGTGGTCAATGCGCCCGAGGCCGGCCGCGGCCGGGTCCCGGAGCCCGCACCCGGTGCGAGCCAGTACCTCTCGTGCTGGAAGGCGTATGTCGGCAGTTCTACCGGCTGCGCTCCCGTGCCTGCGTAGAAGACGTCCCAGTCGATCGGAATGCCGGCGGTGTGGGCCTGGCCCAGGAAGCCGGCGAAAGCCTCCGCCTCCGGAACACGCGCCCGCAACACCGGCACGAACACCGCACCCTCAACATCGAGGATCTGACGGGTCAACGCGGTCAACACCGCATCCGGACCCACCTCGACGAACCGGGTGACACCCTCAGCAGCAAGCGTGCGCACCCCATCCGCGAAACGAACCGCTTCACGCACATGACTCACCCAGTACGACGGATCCGTCAGCTCCGACGTTACGAGACCACCGGTCAGGTTCGACACCACCGCCATCGTCGGCCGGTGGAACGTCAACCCCGCAGCGACCGAACGGAACTCATCCAGCATCGGCTCCATCAACGGCGAATGGAACGCATGACTGACCCGCAAACGCGACGTCCTACGACCCAGCTCCTGCCACCCCGGCAACCACTCCTCAATCGCCTCCACCTCACCGGAGACCACCACCGCCACCGGACCATTCACCGCAGCAACCGACAAACGCCCCACAAAACCAGTCAACGACTGAACTACTTCGTCTTCCGTGGCCTGGACCGCGACCATGCCGCCGCCCTCGGGCAGCGCACCCATCAGCCGGCCCCGCGCGACCACCAGAGTGCACGCATCCTCCAGAGACAGCACCCCCGCCACATACGCACAAGCCAACTCACCCACCGAATGGCCGATCAGCACATCCGGCCGAACACCCAACGACTCCAGCAGACGGAACAACGCCACCTCAACCGCAAACAAAGCAGGCTGCGTGAACTCCGTCCGATCCAAAGCGCCGCCTCCGCAGAACCCTCCCCGCAAACAACAACCCCTCAACGACCGGCCCAAAACCAAATCGATCCCGCCGCACACCTCATCCAAAGCCTCGGCAAACACCGGATACGACGCAGCGAGCTCCGCACCCATCCCCACACGCTGCGCACCCTGGCCCGAGAACAAGAAACCCGTCCTGCCCGCGACCAGGCCACCGGTGACAACACCTGTGCCCGACCGCCCATCCGCCAGTGCGCTCAGCCCCGCCAGCAGACCGTCCCGGTCGGACGCCACGACGGCCGCCCTCCGGTCGAACTGCACCCGCGACTTCACAGACGAGAACGCCACATCCAGCACACCCAGCTCAGGACACGCCAGCACATGCGCCCTCAACCGCTCCACCTGAGCAGCCAACGCACCCGCACCCTTACCCGACACCACCACCGGAACCGGAACCGGCACAACAGGAGCCGGCGCAAGCACCGGCACGGTCCTCGATTCGGCCGGGGCCTCCTCCAGGATCACGTGAGCGTTGGTGCCACTCACACCGAACGACGACACACCCGCACGGCGCGTCCGGTCGCCACCCGGCCACTCGGCAGCCTCGGTCAGCAGCTCGACCTCACCCGCGGACCAGTCGATATGCGGAGAAGGCTCATCCACATTCAGGGTCTGCGGCAGCACACCATGCTGCATCGCCTTGACCATCTTGATCACACCCGCCACACCAGCAGCAGCCGACGTATGACCGATGTTCGACTTGATCGAGCCCAACCGCAGCGGCCCGCTCAGCCGATCCTGCCCATACGTCGCCAGCAGAGCCTGAGCCTCGATCGGGTCACCCAACCGCGTACCCGTCCCATGCCCCTCGACCGCATCCACATCCGCCGGTGACAGGCTCGCATTGGCAAGCGCCTGACGAATGACCCGCTCCTGCGCGGGACCATTCGGAGCCGTCAGACCATTGCTCGCACCATCCTGGTTGACCGCACTACCCCGCAGCACACCCAGAATCCGATGACCATTGCGCTGGGCATCCGAGAGCCGCTCCAGAACCACCAGGCCCACACCGTCGGAGAACCCGGTGCCATCCGCACCAGCCGCATACGACTTGCACCGCCCGTCAGCCGCCAGACCCCGCTGGCGACTGAACTCGATCAGAAGAGTGGGGCCGGCCATCACGGTCACACCGCCGGCAAGCGCCATCGAGCACTCACCCGAACGCAACGCCTGCGAAGCCAGATGCATCGCCACCAACGACGACGAACACGCCGTATCCACCGACACCGCCGGTCCCTCCAGACCGAGGGTGTAGCAACCCGGCCCGACACCACACTGGTCGTGCCGCCGGTCAGGCGGAATCCCTCGACCTCGGGCAGGAGCCCGCCGGCGAGGCTGCGTAGTCGGAAGGACCTACGCCGCAGAAGACCCCGGTGTCGCTGCCGCGCAGCGTGGCCATGTCGAGTCCGGCGTCCTCCAACGCCTCCCAGGACGCCTCCAGCAGCAACCGCTGCTGCGGATCCATCCCCAGTGCCTCACGCGGACTGATCCCGAAGAAACCCGCATCGAAGTCAGTGGCACCTTCCAGGAATCCGCCGCCGCGCGTAGGTGGTTCCGAGCCGGTCAGGGTCCGGGTCGTAGAGCCGCTCCAGATCCCAGCCACGGTCCGTCGGCAGGCCCGAGATCGCATCCCGACCCTCCGCCACCAACCGCCACAACCCCTCGGGCGACGTCACACCACCCGGATACCGGCACGCCATACCCACAATCGCCAACGGCTCATCCGCCTCCGGACGCCGACGACGAGAACGAACCGGCACCACAACCGGCTCCACCACACCCACCTCACTGACCAAGAACCGCGCCACCGCAGACGACGTCGGGTGATCGAACACCAACGTCGACGGCAACCGCACCCACTGGCCTGCGTCAACCGGTTCCGCAGCTCAACCGCACCCAACGAGTCGAACCCAAGATCCCTGAACGCACGCTCCGGATCCACCGCCTCACCCGACGCATGCCCAAGAACAGCCGCCACCTGCCCACGCACCAGATCCAGAGCAATACGCTCCCCATCACCCGGCACAGCACCGGCCAACTGACGAGCCAACGAACCACCCGCACCAGCACGACGAGCCGGCATCCGCACCAACCCACGGAACAACGCCGGCAACAACCCCGCCCGCGCCTGCACCCGCAACGCACCCGAATCCAAAGCACCGGCACAACCAACGCCTCGTCCAGCCGCTGAGCCTGATCGAACAGCTCAAGACCGAGCTCGGTCGGCAACGCACCCGTACCCATCCGCTCCAGACGAGCAATCTCGGCCTCACCGAGCCCACCCGCCATACCACCAGCATTCGCCCACAAACCCCAGGCAAGCGACGTCGCAGGCAACCCATCCGCCCGACGAACCGCAGCCAACGCATCCAAAACGCGTTCGCCGCAGCATAGTTACCCTGCCCCGGACTCCCCATCAAAGCAGCGACAGACGAGAACAGAACGAACGCCGACAACTCCATCCCCGCAGTCAGCTCATGCAAATGCAGAGCCGCATCCAACTTCGGACGCATCACCCGCTCCAACTGCAACGGAGTCAACGACTCGATCACACCGTCATCCAGCACACCAGCCGCATGCACAACCGCCGTCAACGGCCGCTCCAACGAACCCAGCAACTGCGCAAGCTCACCACGATCAGCCACATCACAGGCCTCCACCCGCACCCGCGCACCAGCAGCCTCAAGATCACCCACCAACTCCGCAACACCCTCAGCCGCCCCACCACGACGACTCACCAACAACAGATGCCTCGCCCCGTACTCACGCACGAAATGCCCCGCAAACGACGCACCCAGACCACCAGTACCACCAGTGATCAACACCGTCCCCTCCGGATCCACCGGAGCCGGAACGGCATCGGGCTGACCGGTCTTGGCCAGACGTGGCATGAGCAACCGCCCGGTGCGAACTGCCAGCTGAGGCTCGTCCGACGTAAGGACTTTGCCCCAGTCGGGCAGCTCGTCACCGTCGACATCCACCAGCAGGAAGCGGTCCGGGTGCTCGGACTGCGCTGCGCACCAGGCCCCATACCGGAGCCTGCGACAGATTCGGCGACTGCTCGCCGACCGCTACTGCGTTCTGTGTCACCACTGCGAGCCGAATACCGGCGAGATGCTCGTCCGCAAGCCACCGCTGAAGCAGTCGCAGCGTGTCTGCGGTCACCTCGTGGGCTGACACCGACCCGGTTTGTTGCCCGGAGTCCGTGATCACGGCGACAGCCAGGTCGGGCGCCTCCACGCCATCGGCCGGTACCTGTCCCAGTACGTCATCGATCATGGCGACCCGGGCGCATCCGCGCCGGCTGTGGCCGTGAGCTCGGTCCAGTCGAGGCGGAACAGGGCATCGTCCTGGCCCCGCCGCGCGCCCTTCAGCTGAGACTGCTCCACCGTACGGAAGGCCAACTGCGCCACGCTTACAACGAGCTCACCCTGCTCGGAGGCGATATCCACGCGCAGCGAGGAATCGCTCTCCGAGCCGATCCTGACCCGGACCCGGGCCAAGCCGCCCTGCCCGAACCGGACACCGGACCACGAGAACGGCAGCCGTGCAGAGCCGTCGCCCAGGTCCAGCCAGTCGAGTCCACCGTGCAGGGATGCATCGAACAGAGCCGGGTGGATGCCGAATCCCCTAGCGGTCTCCGTGTCCTCATCCGGCAGGGCCACCTCGGCAAAGACCTCGTCGCCGGCCCGCCAGGCGGCCTGCACGCTCTGGAAGGCGGGGCCATAGTCGAATCCGATCTCGGCCAGCCGCGCGTACAGCACGTCCACCGCGATCGATTCGGCGTCCGCAGGGCCACTCGGCAGCCACCCATGAGGCGGCGGCCGGAGTTTCGTCCTGCGCGAGTAGGCCACGAGCGTGGCAGATCCCTCGTGCTGCCCGCTCTCGGACTGTGAGTAGATCGCGACCGGGCGGCGGTCGTCCTCCTCCGGTTCACCGACAGTCACTTGCACGCGGACATCAGTGCCAGCATCCAGGATCAGGGGCGCTTCGAGGATCAGCTCGTCGAGCAGGGAGCTGCCTACTTCCCGCCCGGCTGCTCCTACGATCTCGACCAGTGCAGTACCGGGGACGACGATCCTGCCGAGAACACCGTGGTCCTGGGTCCACGGCGCCGCTTCTTGGGACAGCCGGCCGGTGAACAGCCACTCGTCCCGGTCACCGACGCGCACCCCGCCCACAAGTACGGGATGGTCAATGCGCCCGAGGCCGGCCGCGGCCGGGTCCCCGGAGCCCGCACCCGGTGCGAGCCAGTACCTCTCGTGCTGGAAGGCGTATGTCGGCAGTTCTACCGTCTGTGCTCCCGTGCCTGTGTAGAAGACGTCCCAGTCGATCGGGATACCGGCGGTGTGGGCCTGGCCCAGGAAGCCGGCGAAAGCCTCCGCCTCCGGAACACGCGCCCGCAACACCGGTATGAACACCGCACCCTCATCATCGAGGGTCTGACGGGTCAGCGCGGTCAGGACCGCGTCCGGGCCGACCTCGACGAACCGGGTGACACCCTCGGCAGCAAGCGTGCGGACGCCATCCGCGAAGCGGACTGCTTCGCGGACATGACTCACCCAGTACGAGGGATCCGTCAGCTCGGTCGTTACGAGGCCACCGGTCAGGTTCGACACCACCGCCATCGTCGGCCGGTGGAACGTCAACCCCGCAGCGACCGAACGGAACTCATCCAGCATCGGCTCCATCAACGGCGAGTGGAACGCATGACTGACCCGCAAACGCGACGTCCTACGACCCAGCTCCTGCCACCCCGGCAACCACTCCTCAATCGCCTCCACCTCACCGGAGACCACCACCGCCACCGGACCATTCACCGCAGCAACCGACAAACGCCCCACAAACCCAGTCAACGTTTCGCGGACTTCTTCCTCGGTGGCCTGGACCGCGACCATGCCGCCACCCTCGGGCAGCGCACCCATCAGCCGGCCCCGCGCGACCACCAGAGTGCACGCATCCTCCAGGGACAGCACCCCGCCACATACGCACACGCCAACTCACCCACCGAATGCCCGATCAGCACATCCGGCCGAACACCCAACGACTCCAGCAAACGGAACAACGCCACCTCAACCGCAAACAAAGCAGGCTGCGTAAACTCCGTCCGATCCAAAAGCGCCGCCTCCGCAGAACCCTCCCCGCAAACAACAACCCCTCAACGACCGGCCAAGAACCACATCAATCCGACCGCACACCTCATCCAAAGCCTCGGCAAACACCGGATACGTCGCAGCGAGCTCAGCACCCATCCCCGCACGCTGTGCACCCTGACCCGAGAACAAGAACCCCGTCCTACCCGCGACCAAGCCCGTGCCCGGCTGCTCCTCAGCGAGTGATGCGAGTCCGGCCAGCAGACCGTCCCGGTCGGACGCCACGACAGCAGCCCTCCGGTCGAACTGCGCCCGCGACTTCACCGCCGAGAACGCCACATCCAGCACGCCCAGCTCAGGACACGCCAGCACATGCGACCTCAACCGCTCCACCTGAGCAGCCAACGCACCCGCGCTCTTACCCGACACCACCACCGGAACCGGAACCGGCACAACAGGAGCCGGCACCGACACGGCCCTCGATTCGGCCGGGGCTCCTCGACGATCACGTGGGCATTGGTGCCACTCACACCGAACGACGACACACCCGCACGACGTGGCCGCCCAACCGAAACAGGCCACTCCGCCGCCTCGGTCAGCAGCTCGACCTCACCTGCGGTCCAGTCGATGTAGGAGAGGGCTCATCCACGTTCAGGGTCTGCGGCAGCACACCGTGCTGCATGGCCTTGACCATCTTGATCACACCCGCCACACCAGCAGCAGCCGACGCGTGACCGATGTTCGACTTGATCGAGCCCAACCGCAGCGGCCCGTTCACCCGGTCCTGCCCATACGTCGCCAGCAGAGCCTGAGCCTCGATCGGGTCACCCAGCCGGGTTCCCGTGCCGTGCCCTCGACCGCATCCACATCCGCCGGACTCAGACCAGCGTTCTCCAACGCCTGCCGAATCACCCGCTCCTGCGAGGCCGTTCGGAGCCGTCAGACCGTTACTCGCACCATCCTGGTTGACCGCACTGCCCCGCAGCACACCCAGTATTCGATGACCATTGCGCTGCGCGTCCGAGAGCCGTTCCAGGACGATCAGACCCACACCGTCGGAGAACCCGGTGCCATCCGCACCAGCCGCATACGACTTGCACCGCCCATCAGCCGCCAGACCCCGCTGACGACTGAACTCCTGCAACAGGAACGGCCCCGACAACACGGTCACACCGCCGGCAAGGGCCATCGAGCACTCACCCGAACGCAACGCCTGCGAAGCCAGATGCATCGCCACCAACGACGACGAACACGCCGTATCCACCGACACCGCCGGCCCCTCCAGACCGAGGCTGTAAGCAACCCGACCCGACGCCACACTCGACGTCGTTCCCGTCAGCCGGAAGCCCTCCAGCTCCGGCGGTGTCGAGTGGCCGTAGTCAGAGGAGACCACACCGCAGAAGACCCGGTGTCACTGCCACGCAGCGCGGCAGGATCGATCCCCGCATCCTCCAACGCCTCCCAGGACGCCTCCAGCAGCAACCGCTGCTGCGGATCCATCCCCAGTGCCTCACGCGGACTGATCCCGAAGAAGCCCGCATCGAACTCGCCGACGCCATCGAGGAACCCGCCCCGCTCGTGTAAACCTTCCCCGCCTGCTCAGGGTCCGGGTCGTAGAGCCGCTCCAGATCCCAGCCACGGTCCGTCGGCAGACCCGAGATCGCATCCCGACCCTCCGCCACCAACCGCCACAACCCCTCGGGCGACGTCACACCACCCGGATACCGGCACGCCATACCCACAATCGCCAACGGCTCATCCGCCTCCGGACGCCGACGACGAGAACGAACCGGCACCACAACCGGCTCCACCACACCCACCTCACTGACCAAAACCGCGCCACCGCGGACGACGTCGGGTGATCGAACACCAACGTCGACGGCAACCGCACCCCACTGGCCTGCGTCAACCGGTTCCGCAGCTCAACCGCACCCAACGAGTCGAACCCAAGATCCTGAACGCACGCTCCGGATCCACCGCCTCACCCGACGCATGCCCAAGAACAGCCGCCACCTGCCCACGCACCAGATCCAGAGCAATACGCTCCCCATCACCCGGCACAGCACCGGCCAACTGACGAGCCAACGAACCACCCGCACCAGCACGACGAGCCGGCATCCGCACCAACCCACGGAACAACGCCGGCAACAACCCCGCCCGCGCCTGCACCCGCAACGCACCCGAATCCAAAGCACGGGCGCAACCAACGCCTCACCCAGACCCAGCGCGCGATCAAACAGCTCGAGACCGAGCTCGGTCGGCAGTGCGCCCGTACCCATCCGCTCCAGACGGGCAATCTCGGCCTCGTCCAAGGCGCCGGTCATCCCGGTCTCGTTCGCCCACAGGCCCCAGGCGAGCGACGTCGCGGGCAACCCATCCGCCCGACGAACCGCAGCCAACGCGTCCAAGAACGCGTTCGCCGCAGCGTAGTTGCCCTGCCCCGGGCTTCCGACCAGCGCCGCGACGGAGGAGAACAGAACGAACGCCGACAGCTCCATCCCCGCAGTCAGCTCATGCAAATGCAGAGCCGCATCCAGCTTCGGACGCATCACCCGCTCCAACTGCAACGGAGTCAACGACTCGATCACACCGTCATCCAGCACACCAGCCGCATGCACAACCGCCGTCAACGGCCGCTCCAACGAACCAACCAGACCAGCAAGCTGCTCCCGATCAGCCACATCACAGGCCTCCACCCGCACCCGCGCACCAGCAGCCTCAAGATCACCCACCAACTCCGCAACACCCTCAGCCGCCCCACCACGACGACTCACCAACAACAAGTCACGGGAGTCGTACGACTGGACGAGGTGGCGTGCGACCAGGGCGCCGAGGCCACCGGTCCCACCAGTGATCAGGACCGTTCCATCGGCGAGCACCTCACGCGACGGCGTGGTGCTCACCGGCCCAGGCGCGGCGCGAGCAGTCGCCCGCGCGCACCGCGAACTGCGGCTCGTCGACAGCGGCCAGCGCAGCCCAGTCGGGTTCGTCGGAATCAAGGTCGAAGTCGGCCAGCACGAATCGTCCCGGATGCTCCGACTGTGCACTCCGTACGAGTCCCCACACCGGCGCGACGGCCAGATCCGGCGCCTCGTCACCTACGGCGACACCGCAGCGTGTGGCCACCACCAGTCGAGCACCGGCGAGTTCGTCATTCGCCAGCCACTCCTGCACCAGTTCGAGGGTGCTCCTGGTGACATCGTGCGCGGCCGTTCCTGCTGGACCGGTCGAACCCTCAACCATGGCGACGACCAGGTTCGGCCCCGCCGCGCCGTCGGCGACAGCGTGCGTGAGCGCCGCCAGGTCGGCGTACCCGTCGGAGCGTCCGAGCACTTCGACAGCCGTCGGCTCGGGACCGGACTCCGCGGAGACCTCCACCCAGTCGAGGCGGAAGAGCGCGTTCTGGCTCCCCGCTGTGCACCCATGAGCTGTTCTTCGCCGACGGGGCGCACGGCGATGGACTTGACCGATACGACCTCGGCTCCGGATTCGTCAACAGCATCGAGCCGCAGCTCGGAGTCCCCGGTTGCGACCGCGCGCACGCGCAGCCGGGTAGCTCCACGGCTCGCGAGTCGTGCGCCGGACCAGCTGAACGGCATCTTCCGCTCACCGGTCTCGCCGCCGAGCAGCAGGACGGCGGCACCGCTCTGCAGGGCTGCGTCGAACAGCGCCGGATGAATTCCGAAGCCCGGGTGGCCGCCTCGCCGGGGAGTTCTACCTCGGCGTATACATCGGCACCGTCGCGCCACAGAGCCTGCAGGCCCTGGAAGACAGGGCCGTAGTCGTAACCGATCTCGGAGAGGCGGGCGTATGCGTCCTCCACCGCGACCGCCTCCGCCTCGGGCGGCGGCCATTCGGCCGGCCAGTCCATGGCCGACTCGGTATCGACGGCGAGCGTACCCTGGCATGGCAGATCGCCTGTGAGGCGGCCTCGGCCTCGGGCCGGGTGTAGATCGCAACGGAACGGCGGCCGTCCTCGTCCGGTTCGCCGACGGTCACCTGTATCTGGACCGGCTGGTCCTCCTGCAGGATCAGCGGTGCTTCAAGGACCAGCTCCTCTACGAGCGGGCTACCTGCCAGCCGCCCTGCGGCCAGGGCAAGTTCGATGTGCGATGTGCCCGGCACGACAATGTTGCCGAGCAATACGTGTTCGGCTGTCCACGGCTGCGACTCGGTGGACAGGCGGCCGGTGAAGACCCACTCGTCCCGGTCACCGACCGCGACCGCGGCACTGAGGATCGGGTGATCAATGCGCCCGAGGCCGACCGCGGCCGGATCCCCGGAGCCCGCACCCGGTCCCGAGGCCAGCCAGTACCTCTCGTGCTGGAAGGCGTACGTCGGCAGTTCTACCGGCTGCGCTCCCGTGCCTGCGTAGAAGACGTCCCAGTCGATCGGGATACCGGCGGTGTGGGCCTGGCCCAGGAAGCCGGCGAAAGCCTCCGCCTCCGGAACACGCGCCCGCAACACCGGCACGAACACCGCACCCTCATCATCGAGGGTCTGACGGGTCAGCGCGGTCAGGACCGCGTCCGGGCCTACCTCGACGAACCGGGTGACACCCTCGGCAGCAAGCGTGCGCACCCCATCCGCGAAGCGAACCGCTTCGCGGACATGACTCACCCAGTACGACGGATCCGTCAGCTCCGACGTTACGAGACCACCGGTCAGGTTCGACACCACCGCCATCGTCGGCCGGTGGAACGTCAACCCCGCAGCGACCGACCGGAACTCATCCAGCATCGGCTCCATCAACGGCGAGTGGAACGCATGACTGACCCGCAAACGCGACGTCCTACGCCCCAGCTCCTGCCACCCCGGCAACCACTCCTCAATCGCCTCCAGCTCACCGGAGACCACCACCGCCACCGGACCATTCACCGCAGCAACCGACAAACGCCCCACAAAACCAGTCAACGACTGAACTACTTCGTCTTCCGTGGCCTGGACCGCGACCATGCCGCCGCCCTCGGGCAGCGCACCCATCAGCCGGCCCCGCGCGACCACCAGAGTGCACGCATCCTCCAGAGACAGCACCCCGCCACATACGCACACGCCAGCTCACCCACCGAATGCCCGATCAGTACATCCGGCCGAACACCCAACGACTCCAGCAGACGGAACAACGCCACCTCAACCGCAAACAAAGCAGGCTGCGTGAACTCCGTCTGGTCCAAAGCGCCGCCTCCTCAGAACCCTCCCCGCAAACAACAACCCCTCAACGACCGGCCAAGAACCACATCAATCCGACCGCACACCTCATCCAAAGCCTCGGCAAACACCGGATACGACGCGGCGAGCTCCGCACCCATCCCGGCGCGCTGCGCACCCTGGCCGAGAACAAGAAACCCGTCCTGCCCGCGACCAAGCCCGTGCCCGGCTGCTCGACAACCAGTGCATCAAGCGCTGCCAGCAGACCATCCCGATCGGACGCCACAACGGCCGCGCGTCGATCGAACTGCGCCCGCGACTTCACAGACGAGAACGCCACATCCAGCACACCCAGCTCAGGACACGCCAGCACATGCGACCTCAACCGCTCCACCTGAGCAGCCAACGCACCCCACTCTTACCCGACACCACCACCGGAACCGGAACCGGCACAACAGGCGCCACCAAGGGCCCATCGCCCTCAGTACCGTCAGCAGCCTCCTCTGCCGGCGCCTCCTCCAGGATCACATGCGCGTTGGTCCCGCTGATGCCGAAGGACGACACACCCGCACGGCGCGTCCGGTCGCCACCCGGCCACTCGGCAGCCTCGGTCAGCAGCTCGACCTCACCCGCGGACCAGTCGATATGCGGAGAAGGCTCATCCACGTTCAGGGTCTGCGGCAACACACCATGCTGCATCGCCTTGACCATCTTGATCACACCCGCCACACCAGCAGCAGCCGACGTATGACCGATGTTCGACTTGATCGAGCCCAACCGCAGCGGCCCGTTCACCCGATCCTGCCCATACGTCGCCAGCAGAGCCTGAGCCTCGATCGGGTCACCCAACCGCGTACCCGTCCCATGCCCTCGACCGCATCCACATCCGCCGGACTCAGACCAGCGTTCTCCAACGCCTGCCGAATCACCCGCTCCTGCGAGGGCCGTTCGGAGCCGTCAGACCGTTACTCGCACCATCCTGGTTGACCGCACTACCCCGCAGCACACCCAGTATTCGATGACCATTGCGCTGGGCATCCGAGAGCCGCTCCAGAACAATCAGACCAACACCGTCGGAGAACCCGGTGCCATCCGCACCAGCCGCATACGACTTACACCGCCCATCAGCCGCCAGACCCCGCTGACGACTGAACTCCTGCAACAGGAACGGGCCTGCAAGCACGGTCACACCGCCGACAAGTGCCATCGAGCACTCACCCGAACGCAACGCCTGCGAAGCCAGATGCATCGCCACCAACGACGACGAACACGCCGTATCCACCGTGACAGCCGGACCCTCGAACCCGAAGCTGTAGGCAACCCGACCCGACACCACACTCGACGCGGTACCCGTCAGCCGGAAGCCCTCCAGCTCGGGCTGAGCCGAGTTTCCGTAGTCGGACAGAACCGCTCCGGTGAAGACTCCGGTGTCGCTTCCGCGCAACGTGCCAGGGTCGATCCCGGCGTCCTCAAGGCCTCCCAGGACGCCTCCAGAAGCAGCCGTTGCATGGGGTCGATGGCCAGTGCCTCACGCGGACTGATACCGAAGAAGCCCGCATCGAAATCACCGGCGTCGTCGAGGAACCCGCCCCGCTCGCGTAAACCTTCCCAACCTGCTCAGGGTCCGGGTCGTAGAGCCGCTCCAGATCCCAGCCACGGTCCGTCGGCAGACCGAGATCCCATCCCGGCCCTCCGCCACCAGCCGCCACAGCCCCTCGGGCGACGTCACACCACCTGCGTAGCGGCAGCTCATGCCCACGATCGCGAGAGGTTCGGTGGCCTGCGCCACCAGCCGTCGGTTCTGCTGGCGGAGACGCTCGGCCTCCTTCAGTGACTTGCGCAACGCTTCAACGAGCTCGTTCTGGTTGGCAGACATCGCCTTGGTTCCCCGTTCGGCCGCGCTCTTACGGCCGTGTTCTCAGCTGTCTTCGGTTCGGGCGTAGTGGAGTCGTTGCTCATTCCACGTCTGCCTGGGTCATTCGAATAAGTGCCTCGACGTCCATCTCGTCGATGGACACGGCGTCGTCACCCGTGGACTCGGTGTCACCGGGCCCGCCGGAGGCCAGCTCGACCAGCGTGTCGAGCAGTCCGGCCTGGCGCAGGCGGCCGATCGGGATCGAGGCGAGCAGCTCGCGGATCTCGTCCTCCTCGGCACGCCTGCCCGTGTCGCCCGATGTCGCGCCCGGCATAGCGACCGGGATCAGGTAGCGCGCCACCGCCAGCGGATTCGGGTGGTCGAAGACGAGAGTGGTAGGCAGCCGCAGGCCGGTGGCAGGGTGAGCCGGTTGCGCAGTTCCACCGCAGCCAGTGAGTCGAAGCCGAGCTCCTTGAAAGCACGGTCGGGTTCGACGCTCTCGGCCGAGGCGTGCCCCAGTACCGAGGCGACCTGGGCCCGTACGAGATCGAGCGTGATGCGCTCCCACTCCTCCGGGTCTGCCCCGGCCAGGCGGTCGGCGAGCGAGCGGCCGACGGTCTCGGTCCGCCGCGCCGGTGTCCGGACCAGTCCCCGCATCAGCGGGGCAGCAGGCCGGACTGCGCTTGGGCACGCAGTGCCGGCTGATCGAGGCGGGCGGGCACGAGCAGGGCCTCGTCGAGCTGGCGTGCCGCGTCGAACAGCTCGAGCCCCAGCTCGTTCGACAGTGCGGCGACACCCATGCGCTCGAGCCGGGCCAGGCCGGCCTCGCCGAGTTCCCCGGTCATACCTGTGGCATCGCCCCAGACACCCCATGCCAGCGAGCTGGCCGGCCTTCCTTCGGCCCGGCGTCGGGCGGCCAGAGCGTCCAGGAAAGCGTTGGCCGCGGCGTAGTTGGCCTGGCCCGGACTTCCGATCAGCGCGGCGAGCGAGGAGAAGAGGACGAACGCCGAGAGCTCCATATCCATGGTCAGTTCATGCAGGTTCAGCGCCGCGTCGATCTTCGGTCGCATCACCCGCTCGAACTGCTCGGGGTCAGCGACTCGATCACACCGTCGTCCAGCACGCCGGCCGAGTGGATCACGGTGCGCAGGGGTGCTCCAGCTCGCCGAGCAGCTGTGCCAGCTGCTCGCGGTCGGACACGTCGCATGCCGCCGCCCGGGCGTCGGCACCGAGTTCCGCCAGCTCCGCGAGCAGTTCCGGTACGCCGTCGGCGGCGGGGCCTCGCCTGCTGACCAGCAGCAGGTTCTTGACGCCGTGCTCGCTGGCGAGGTGCTTGGCGAACAGGGCTCCCAGTCCGCCGGTGCCGCCGGTGATCAGGACCGTGCCGTCCTGGTCCAGCGGTGCCGGGACGGTCAGTACGACCTTGCCGGTGTTGCGGCCCTCGCGCAGGAACCGGAACGCCTCCGCACCCGGCGTACGTCCCAGGTGCGGAGCGGCGCGTGTTCGAGCACTCCTGCTCGAAGAGCGCGACGACTTCGGACAGCATTTCCTGGATACGGTCGGGGCCGGCCTCCAGCAGGTCGTACGAGCGGTACAGCGCTCCGGCACGCTCGGCGGCGATGACGTCCGGGTCGCGGAGGTCTGCCTTGCCCATCTCGATGAACCGGCCACCGCGCGGCAGCAGATCCAGTGAGGCGTCGATGTACTCACCGGCCAGCGCGTTCAGCACCACATCGACACCGGCACCTTCCGTGACCTGGAGGAACTTCTCCCGGAAGGACAGGTCCCGGAGGAGGCGATCCGGTCGTCGGGAACACCGAGACCACGCACCGCGTCCCACTTCGGCTCGCTCGCCGTGGCCAGGACCTCCGCACCGAAGTGCCGCGCCAGCTGCACCGCAGCCATGCCCACGCCACCGGCGGCGCGTGCACCAGCAGCCGCTCGCCGGGCTTCAGTGCGGCCAGGTCCACGAGGCCGTAGTACGCGGTGAGGTAGACCACGGGCAGGGCTGCTGCCTCGGTGAACGAGAAGCTCTCCGGCATCCGCACGATCGTGCGCCGGTCTGCGATCGCCACAGGTCCGAAGGCGTCCACCACCAGGCCGAACACTCGTTCGCCAGGAACCAGGTCGGTCACCTCTGCGCCGACTTCGAGAACCACGCCGGCCGCTTCACTGCCGAGCGGAGCCTCGCCGGGATACGTACCCAGCGCGATCAGCACATCCCGGAAGTTCAGACCCGCAGCCCGGATACCGACCCGCACCTCGTTGACGCCGAGCGGGCGGTCCCCGGTCGAGGGGATGATCGCGAGGTCTTCGAGCGATCCCTTCCGCTTGCTTCCCAGCCGCCAGGCACCATCGACAGCGGCCGCCTCCGTGCGTGCCAGGCGGGGTGCGAGCAGTTCTCCGGACCGGACCGCGAGCTGCGGCTCATCAGCACCCAACACCGCAGACCAGTCCGGCACCACATCACCATCGACATCCACCAACACGATCCGGCCCGGATGCTCCGACTGCGCACTACGCACCAGACCCCACACCGGAGCCTGCACCAGATCCGGAACCTGCTCACCCACCGCAACCGCATTACGCGTCACCACCAACAACCGCGCACCCGCCAGCCCCTCACAAGCCAACCACCCTGAAGGAACTCCAACATACCCACCGCCACCGCCCGCGCAGCCGAAGCCACATCAGACAACAACAACGACTCCACCTCCACAGCCACAACCTCCGGAACAACAGCCCCCGGCCACCGCCCCTCCAACGCCACCAAATCCACAAAACGCTCACCCGGAACAACACACCCACCCAGCACCGCCACCGAAACCACCGGCCCCGCCGACACCTCCGGCACAGCAGACCAGTCCAACCGGAACAACGCGTTCTGCCCACCCGCCGAGCACCCTCCAACTGCGCCTGATCCACCGGCCGCACCGAAAGAGAATCCACCGCGACAACAAGCACACCACGCTCATCCACCACATCAACACGCAACGCGGACCCTCAGCCCGACCGATACGCACCCTCACCCGCGACCCGACACCACGCCCCAACCGCACACCCGACCAAGAGAACGGAAGATCCACACCATCAGCCGGATCCCTCCCCACCAGCCCACCATGCAACACCGCATCAAACAACGCCGGATGCACACCAAAACCCTCACCACCAGCACCCTCAGGCAACACCACCTCGGCATACACAACCTCACCAACCCGCCACGCCGCACGCAACCCCTGGAACAGAGGCCCATACTCATAACCCGCCGCCGCCACCCGCGGATAGAACGCATCAACCGCCACCACCTCAGCACCAGCCGGCGGCCACTGCCCTCCAACGAACGAGCCGGCTCCACCAGCCCGGTCAACCAACCCGCGCATGACAAACAGCCGAATCCTCCACCCCTCCGCCCGCGAATACACCCCAACCTCACGACGACCATCACCGTCCCGCACACCCACCATCACCTGCACCTGCCGCGCAACATCCTCCTCCAGAATCAACGGAGCCTGCAGCACCAACTCCTCCACAACCGGGGTGCCGACCTCCGTTCCTGCGGCCAGGGCCAGTTCGACGAGGGCGGCGCCCGGCAGGAGCACGGTGCCGAATACGGCATGATCCTGTGTCCACGGCTGGGCATCCTGCGATACGCGCCCGGTGAACAGCCACTCGTCCCGCTCGCCCATCTGCACCACTGCGGCCAGCAGGGTGCGTGACTCGGCCGAGCCCGGCCGCCGCCGGATCGCCTGTCGAACCCGGCATCATCCAGTAGCGCTGCCGCTGGAACGCGTACGTCGGCAGCTGGACGCGTTGCGCCCGCGCTGCGCGTAGAACGCCTGCCAGTCCACCGGCACGCCGACCGTGTGCGTCTCGGCCAGGGACATGGCAAAGCGTTCGAATCCGCCCTCGCCGCGGCGCAGCGTCCCGAGCACGGTGGCTCGGTCGCCTGCGTCCAGGGCCTGGATCGTCTCTTCCACCGGGAACTTCAGCACGGGGTGCGGGGAGACCTCGATGAAGCAGTTCATGCCGTTGTCGAGCAGTGCGCGGACAGCTGACTCGAAGCCGACCTGCCCCGCAGGTTCTGGTACCAGTAGGCGGCACCGAGCTCGGTCGTGTCGACGAACTCGCCCCGCAGCGTGGAGTAGAAGGGGATGCGGCCGGAACCCGGCGTGATGGGTGCGAGGAGGTCGATGAGCTCGGCCTCGATCGTCGCGACCTGGGCTGAATGCGATGCGTAGTCCACCGATACGCGGTTCAGCCGGATCTCGGCACGCTTGCACACGGTCTCGAGGTCATCCAGCGCCGCCGCCTCTCCGGAGACGACTGCCGCGGACGGGCCGTTGACCGCCGCGATCGATATGCGCCCTTCGTAGGGCTCGATCAGTTCCTGGACCCGGTCGACCGGGAGCGCGACCGATGCCATGCCTCCCTTGCCCGCCAGGCGCTCGCGGATGGCGCGGCTGCGCAGCGCCACAACCCGGGCAGCGTCGTCCAGCGACAGCGCGCCGGCCACATAGGCGGCGGCGATCTCTCCCTGCGAGTGTCCGAGGACCGCCTCGGGCACGACACCGTACGACTGCCAGAGCGCGGCCAGCGACACCATCACCGCGAACAGTGCGGGCTGCACAACGTCGACCCGGTCAAGCGAGGGCGCGCCGGGTGCGCCGCGCAGTACGTCCTCCAACTGCCAGTCCACGTGGGCGGACAGTGCCTTGCCGCAGGCGGCGAACTCGGCGGCGAAGACCGGTGCGGAGTCCAGCAGGTCCACCGCCATCCCTCCCATTGGGCACCCTGCCCGGGAAAGACGAAGACCGCCCGGTCGCCGCTGCTCCGGCCTTCCCGTACGTGTGCGGCGGGTTCTGCGGTGGAGAGCGCCTTGAGCCCGGACAGCAGTGAGCCCCGGTCGGTGGCCACGACAGCCGCCCGCTTCTCCAGCTGGGCCCGCGTGGTCGACGACGAGAAGCCGATGTCGAGAACCGGGAGTTCGGGCTGGGCGATCATCAGTGCGCGCAGCCGGTCCGCCTGCGCACGCAGCGCCGCGTCGCTGCCCGCGGACAGCAGTACAGGTACGGCCTCCAGGGATGCCCCATCGACGACGGGCGTCCCGGCATCGGCAGGCTCGGCGGCCGGCTCGGTGGGCGCCTCTTCGAGGATCACGTGCGCGTTGGTGCCGCTGACGCCGAAGGACGATACTCCCGCGCGGCGCAGCCGTTCACCGGGCGCCCAGGGTTGCGTCTCCGTGAGGAGGTCACCTCGCCGGCCGTCCAGTCGACGTTGGGCGAGGGGCGTCGACGTGCAGGGTGCGCGGCAGCACACCGTTACGCAACGCCATCACCATCTTGATGATCCCGGCCACACCCGCGGCTGCCTGCGTGTGCCCGATGTTGGACTTGATCGAACCGAGCCGCAGCGGCCCGTTCTCCCGGTCCTGGCCGTACGTCGCCAGCAGGGCCTTGGCCTCGATCGGGTCTCCGAGCGGGGTTCCGGTGCCATGGCCCTCGACGGCGTCGACGTCGGCTGCGCGCAGACCGGCGTCCACGAGCGCCCGACGGATCACCCGCTCCTGTGAGGGCCGTTCGGCGCTGTCAGACCATTGCTCGCACCGTCCTGGTTGACCGCGCTGCCCCGGATCACGGCCAGGACCTGGTGGCCGTTGCGACGGGCGTCGGAAAGGCGCTCAGGACCAGCAGACCGGAACCCTCGGCCCAGCCGACGCCGTCGGCGGCGGCCGAGTACGCCTTGCAGCGCCCATCGGGCGAAACCCGCGCTGGCGGCTGAACTCGATGAAGATGTTCGGCCGCGCCAGCACTGTGACACCGCCGACCAGCGCCAGCGAGCACTCACGTGCGCGGAGCGCCTGACCCGCCTGGTGCACCGCGACGAGCGAGGACGAGCAGGCCGTGTCCACGGTGACCGCGGGGCCGGTGAAGCCGAAGGTGTAGCTGATGCGCCCGGACGCGACGCTGCCCGCCGACGCGATCGAGAGGTAGCCCTCGACCTCGGGCCGCCGGTCGCTCGTTCCGGCGACGAACCCGTAGTCCTGGTACATCACTCCGCAGAACACACCCGTGTCGCTGCCATGCAGGGTCGTGATGTCGATGCCGGCGTCCTCGAACGCCTCCCAGGCCGACTCCAGAAGCAGTCGCTGCTGCGGATCCATGACCATGGCCTCACGCGGGCTGACACCGAAGAAGTTGGCGTCGAACTCGGCTGCCCTGTCGACGAATCCGCCACCGCGGGCGTACGACGTACCGATGTGGTCCGGGTCCGGGTTGTAGAGGTTCTCCACGTCCCAGCCACGGTCCGACGGGAACTCCGCGGCGGTGCCGATCCGGCCCTCGGCGACGAGCTGCCACAGCTCGTCCGGGGAGGTGACACCGCCCGGATAGCGGCAGCTCATCCCGACGATGGCCAATGGCTCGTTCTCGCGGTCCTCGTAGTCCTTGAGGCGTGCCCGGTCGTGTCGAGATCAGTGGCCAGCCGCTTCACATAGCGAACGAGCTTCTCCTGCTGCTGGACATCGTTCACTTCAGTGCTCATCCCCGTTGTCCCGTTCGGTGCGTTGTGGTCTCTGCGCATGGGTCAGGCCTCGCCGAATTCGGCGTCCAGGAGCTCCAGGACCTCGCCCATGCTGTTGGCCGCCTCGATGCGGTCACTGGTCCCTTGCGTGCCGTTTTCGGTGATCATGCTGAGAAGGAGGCGAAGCCGGCCGGCCACCTGTGCCTTCTCTGTGCCGTCCAGGCTCGTGACCAGCGTCTCGAGCCGGCCGAGTTGCACCTCGACAGTCGACTCCACGGGGCACCACCGCCGAGTTCGGACAGCAGCAGCTCCGCGACGGACGCCGTCGTCGGGTGGTCGAAGACCATGGTCGGCGCCAGCCTCACGCCGCTGGCCTGTGTCAGCCGGTTGCGCAGTTCGACCGCGGAGAGCGAGTCGAATCCGAGTTCCTTGAACGCACGCGTCGGGCTGATGGTGCCGGGCGAGGAGTGCCCGAGTACGGCTGCCACCTGCAGCTGCACGAATTCGAGTACGGCCCGCTCCGCTCCGCGGCCGGAATCGCGGCGAACTGATGGGCGAGGGAGATGCCCACGGCCTCAGTGCGCCGCGCCTGCACGGGAGCCAGCCCGCGCAGCAGCGACGGCAGCGTACCAGCGCGTGCCATCGCCCTGAGACCACCGAGGTCGAGGAGCACGGGAGCAAGCAGGGAAGTGTCGAACTGTGCTGCCCTGTCAAAGAGTTCGAGGCCGAGGCCAGTGGACAGCGGTTGTACGCCATTGCGTGCCAGCCTGGCGAGTTCGGCCTCGTTGAGCTCGCCGCCCATGCCGGCGGACTCGGCCCACAACCCCAGGCCAGGGAGATCGCGGGCAGCCCGTCGGCCCGTCGCCGGGCGGCGAGGGCATCCAGGAACGCGTTGGCCGCAGCGTAGTTCGCCTGCCCAGGTGTACCGATCAGAGCGGTGATCGAGGAGAACAGGACGAACGCCGACAGCTCCATATCCACGGTCAGTTCATGCAGGTGAAGGGCCGCGTCCAGCTTCGGACGCATCACCCGCTCCAGCTGTTCCGGCGTCATCGAGTCGATGAGGCCGTCGTCCAGCACACCTGCGGCATGGACCACTGCCGTCAACGGGCGCCCCAACGAACCGAGTAGCTGCGCGAGCTGGCCGCGGTCGGCCACGTCGCAGGCTGCCACCCGCACCTGCGCACCCAGGGTCTCCAGGCGCGCCACCAGCTCCGGATACCCTCGGCAGCCTGCCCGCGCCGGCTGACCAGAGTGAGGTGCCGCGTGCCGTACTCCTTCACGAAATGCTCGGCGAACACCGCGCCCAGACCGCCCGTACCGCCGGTGATCAGCACGGTGCCGTCCGAGTCCCAGGGGCGACGGAGCTCGTCGGACGCGCTGGGGTCACCGGCCCGGACCAGACGCGGAGCGAACAGCCGGCCGGAGCGGACCGCCAGCTGAGGCTCCGCCAGGTCGGCCAGTGAGCCGTAGTCCGGCGCTTCTCCGTCGACGTCCACCAGGAGGAAGCGGTCCGGGTGTTCGGACTGCGCACTGCGCACCAGTCCCCAGACCGGCGCCGACACCGGATCGCCGGCCTCATCACCCACCGCAATACCTCGGCTAGTGACCACCACCAACTTGGCAGCCGCCAACGACTCGGCATCCAGCCAGCGCTGCACCAGGGCCAACGTGCTTCGGGAGACGGCATGGGCCGCACCGACACTCAGCCCGGTCGGGGCGTCGATCGATGCGACGACCAGCTCCGGGCGGGCACTCCGGCGGCCACCGACCGGTCAAGTGAGTTGAGTTCGGCGAGGTTGTCGAGGCCGTCGCCGCTCGTCGACCCGAGCGTGACGACTCGGGCCGGCGCCGTACCCGGCCCGTCCGTCTGGTCGACCGGCACCCAGTCGATACGGAACAAGGCTTCGCTCCGGTCGCGGCGGACCGCCTTCAGCTGTGCCTGATCAACGGTCCGGAACGTCAGCTTCTCTACATGGGCTACGAGTTCGCCATCCTCCGAGACCATTTCCAGGCACAGCTCGGAATCACCGACCGAGCCGATCCGCACTCTGAGGGAAGCCGTGGCAGCCCCACCGAAATGCACCCCGACCAGGAGAAGGGGAGACGTACCGATCCGTCACCCGCGTCGATCCAGTCGAGGCCTCCGTGCAGGGCGGCATCGAACAACGCGGGATGGATGCCGAAGCCCGGGGCCGTGTTGGCCTCTTCGGCGCGGAGCACCACCTCGGCATAGACGCTGTCCTCGTCGCGCCAGGCTGCCCGTACGCCTTGGAAGGCTGGCCCGTATGTGTAGCCGAGGTCGGCGAGGCGGGCGTACAGCACGTCGATGTCGAGTGGCTGTGCACCGGTCGGGGCCACTGGGCCTGCCATGTGGTGGCGGGTTCCGATGTCGTGGTCAGCGTGCCCCGGCATGACATACCGTCTGCTGGCCGGTGTCGTCGCCGGCCTCGGGGCAGGAGAAGACGGCCACCTCCCGGCGGCCCTCGCCGTCGGCCGCGCCGACGGTCACCTGCACCGGACCGCCACACCGTCGTCCAGCATCAGGGGCGCCTCGAGGACCAGTTCCTCGATCACCGGACTGCCTGTCTCCCGACCCGCCGCACCGGCCAGCTCGACCAGCGCGGTACCGGGAACGATCACCGAACCGAGAACCACATGGTCCTTGACCCACGGTGCGGTGTCATGGGAGAGCCGGCCGGTGAACACCCACTCATCCCGGTCACCGACCGGAACCGCGGCACTGAGAATCGGGTGGTCAATGCGCCCGAGGCCAGCCGCGGCCGGGTCCCCGGAGCCCGCACCCTGAGCCAGCCAGTACCTCTCACGCTGGAAGGCGTATGTCGGCAGTTCTACCGGCTGCGCTCCCGTGCCTGCGTAGAAGACGTCCCAGTCGATCGGGATACCGGCGGTGTGGGCCTGGCCCAGGAAGCCGGCGAAAGCCTCCGCCTCCGGAACACGCGCCCGCAACACCGGCACGAACACCGCACCCTCAACATCGAGGATCTGACGGGTCAACGCGGTCAACACCGCATCCGGACCCACCTCGACAAACCGGGTGACACCCTCAGCAGCAAGCGTGCGACCCCATCCGCGAAGCGGACTGCTTCACGGACATGACTCACCCAGTACGAGGGATCCGTCAGCTCGGTCGTTACGAGGCCACCGGTCAGGTTCGACACCACCGCCATCGTCGGCCGGTGGAACGTCAACCCGCCGCGACCGAACGGAACTCATCCAGCATCGGCTCCATCAACGGCGAGTGGAACGCATGACTGACCCGCAAACGCGACGTCCTACGACCCAGCTCCTGCCACCCCGGCAACCACTCCTCAATCGCCTCCACCTCACCGGAGACCACCACCGCCACCGGACCATTCACCGCAGCAACCGACAAACGCCCCACAAACCCAGTCAACGTTTCGCGGACTTCGTCCTCGGTGGCCTGGACCGCGACCATGCCGCCACCCTCGGGCAGCGCACCCATCAGCCGGCCCCGCGCAACCACCAGAGTGCACGCATCCTCCAGAGACAGCACCCCGCCACATACGCACACGCCAACTCACCCACCGAATGCCCGATCAGCACATCCGGCCGAACACCCAACGACTCCAGCAAACGGAACAACGCCACCTCAACCGCAAACAAAGCAGGCTGCGTAAACTCCGTCCGATCCAAAAGCGCCGCCTCCGCAGAACCCTCCCCGCAAACAACAACCCCTCAACGACCGGCCAAGAACCACATCAATCCGACCGCACACCTCATCCAAAGCCTCGGCAAACACCGGATACGCCGCAGCGAGCTCAGCACCCATCCCGGCGCGCTGCGCACCCTGGCCGAGAACAGGAAACCCGTCCTGCCCGCGACCAAGCCCGTGCCCGGCTGCTCGACAACCAGTGCATCAAGCGCTGCCAGCAGACCATCCCGGTCGGACGCCACAACGGCCGCGCGTCGATCGAACTGCGCCCGCGACTTCACAGACGAGAACGCCACATCCAGCACACCCAGCTCAGGACACGCCAGCACATGCGACCTCAACCGCTCCACCTGAGCAGCCAACGCACCCCACTCTTACCCGACACCACCACCGGAACCGGAACCGGCACAACAGGAGCCGCTGAGGAAGTACCACCCTCAAAACCGGCAGGAGCCTTTCCTGCCGGTGCTTCCTCCAGGATCACGTGGGCATTGGTGCCACTCACACCGAACGACGACACACCCGCACGGCGCGTCCGGTCGCCACCCGGCCACTCCGCAGCCTCGGTCAGCAGCTCGACCTCACCCGCGGCCCAGTCGATATGCGAAGAGGGCTCATCCACGTTCAGGGTCTGCGGCAGCACACCGTGCTGCATCGCCTTGACCATCTTGATCACACCCGCCACACCAGCAGCAGCCGACGTATGACCGATGTTCGACTTGATCGAGCCCAACCGCAGCGGCCCGCTCAGCCGATCCTGCCCATACGTCGCCAGCAATGCCTGAGCCTCGATCGGGTCACCCAACCGCGTACCCGTCCCATGACCCTCGACCGCATCCACATCCGCCGGACTCAGACCAGCGTTCTCCAACGCCTGCCGAATCACCCGCTCCTGCGACGGACCATTCGGAGCCGTCAGACCGTTACTCGCACCATCCTGGTTGACCGCACTACCCGCAGCACACCGAGTACTCGGTGACCGTTGCGCTGGGCATCCGAGAGCCGCTCCAGAACCACCAGGCCCACACCGTCGGAGAACCCGGTGCCATCCGCACCAGCCGCATACGACTTACACCGCCCATCAGCCGCCAGACCCCGCTGACGACTGAACTCCTGCAACAGGAACGGCCCCGACATCACAGTCACACCACCGGCAAGCGCCATCGAGCACTCACCCGAACGCAACGCCTGCGAAGCCAGATGCATCGCCACCAACGACGACGAACACGCCGTATCCACCGTGACAGCCGGACCCTCCAGACCGAGGCTGTAAGCAACCCGGCCCGACACCACACTCGACGTCGTTCCCGTCAGCCGGAAACCCTCCAACTCCGGCGGCATCGCCAGCTGTAGTCCATGGGCACGACACCGGCGAAGACTCCGGTGTCACTGCCACGCAGCATGCCCGGATCGATCCCGGCGTCCTCCAACGCCTCCCAGGACGCCTCCAGCAGCAACCGCTGCTGCGGATCCATCGCCAGTGCCTCACGCGGACTGATCCCGAAGAAACCCGCATCGAAATCACCGGCATCATCCACAAAGCCGCCACCGCGCGTGTACACGGTCCCCGCCCGGTCAGGATCAGCATCGTAAAGCCGCTCCAGATCCCAGCCACGGTCCGTCGGCAGACCGAGATCGCATCCCGACCCTCCGCCACCAACCGCCACAACCCTCGGGCGACGTCACACCACCCGGATACCGGCACGCCATACCCACAATCGCCAACGGCTCGACCTCGCGCTCTTCCAGGTCGCGAATCCGCCGGTTGGCCGAGCGTAGTTCGCCCGTCACCTTTCGTAGGTACAGGCGCAGCTTCTGCTCGTCAGACGTCGAGATGCCCTGTGCCGCGTCCCCGTGGCCTGCTTCATGCCATTCCGATCTCTTTGTCGATCATCTCGAAAATCTCGTCGTCCGACACTTCATCGAGGTCTTCGACCTCCTTCGGGAACGTGCCGTCGCGGCCGCCTCCCATTCCGCTGAGAACGGTCCGAACGCGGTTCCCGAGCGAGCGCAGGCGCAGCTCCAACGCGATCAGCTCGTCCTCTTCCCCGGATGCCAGCAGCAGCTCCATCTGCCTCAGCGTCTCGTCCAACAGCGACTGGCTGTTCTCCTGCTGCCCCCGGCTCGGTCGTGGAGGAGTTCGGCAACAGCGACAGGGGTCGGGTGGTCGAATACCAGCGTCGTGGGCAGTCGCAGGCCTGTGGCCTTTGTGAGCCGATTGCGCAGTTCGACCGCGGCCAGCGAGTCCAGCCCCAGTTCCTTGAACGTGTGATCCACGTCGATCGTGGCCGCCGACGCGTGGCCGAGTACCGCCGCTACGTGCGCCTGTACCACTTCCTGGATCAACCGCACCCGATCGCCCTCGGGGCCTTCACAAGCTGCTCCGCCAATGAGCCGCCTGTTGACTCGGCGCGCCGGGCGGGTTCGCGGACGAGACCGCGGAACAGTTCCGGCAGCGTTCCAACCCGCAACTGCTCCTGCAGTGCTGCGGAGTTCAGCCGCACCGGAACCGACATGGCTGTGTCCAGCAGCTGCGCGCTGTCAAACAGTTGCACGCCCAGTTCGTTGGGCAGTGGCTCGATTCCCATTCGGGCCCAGCGCGCCGCACTGCCTTCGTCGAGCGTTCCGGCCATGCTGCGGGCTTCGGCCCACAGGCCCCAGGCCAGGAGGTCCCCGACAACCCGCAGCCCGTCGTCGCGCGGCCAACGCGTCGAGTCCGGAGTTGGCAGCCGCGTAGTTGGCCTGGCCCGGGCTGCCGATCAGAGCGGCGACCGAGGAAAACAGGACAAAGGCCGACAGCTCCATGTTCACGGTCAGTTCATGCAAGTGCAGGGCCGCGTCCAGCTTCGGACTCATCACCCGCTCGAACTGTGCCGGCGTCAGCGACTCGATCACGCCGTCATCCAGCACGCCGGCGGTGTGGATCACCGCCGTCAGAGGCCGGTCCAGCGCGCCGATCAGCTGCCCCAGCTGGTGACGGTCGGCGACATCGCATGCCGCCACCTCCACCTGTGCGCCCAAGGCCTCGATGTGCGCCCTCAGTTCGGCTGCACCGTCGGCGGCGGGGCCTCGTCGGCTGACCAGCAGCAGATGCCTGGCGCCGTACTGGCGTACGAGGTGTTCGGCGAACACCGCGCCCAGACCGCCCGTACCACCGGTGATCAGTACGGTGCCGTCCTGGTCCAACGGCGCCGGAACCGTCAGTACGACCTTGCCGACATTGCGGCCCTCGCGCAGGAACCGGAACGCCTCCGCACCCCGGCGTACGTCCCAGGTACGGATCGGTGCGTGTTCGAGCACACCCTGCTCGAAGAGCGCGACGACGTCGGTGAGCATCTCTTGTATTCGCTCCGGCCCCGCCTCGAACAGGTCGTATGCCTGGTACGAGACGCCCGGGCGATCACGGGCGACGCGACCCGCATCGCGTAGGTCGGCCTTACCCATCTCGATGAACCGGCCACCGCGCGGCAGCAGATCCAGCGACGCGTCGACGAACTCACCGGCCAGCGCGTTCAGCACCACATCGACACCGGCGCCCTCCGTGGCCTGGAGGAACTTCTCCCGGAAGGTCAAGTCACGTGACGAAGCGATCAGTTCACCAGGGATACCGGCGGCACGTACCGCGTCCTGCTTGCTCTGGCTGGCCGTCGCCAGGACTTCCGTGCCGAAGTGGCGGGCCAGCTGCACTGCGGCCGTGCCCACTCCACCGGCGGCCGCGTGCACCAGCAACCGCTCGCCCGCCGGAGACCGGCGAGGTCCACAAGGCCGTAGTACGCAGTGAGAAAGACCAACGGAACCGACGCTGCCTCGGTGAACGACCAGCCCACCGGCATCGGTACAACCATCCGGCGATCCGCGATCGCCACTGGTCCGAAACCGTCGGGTACCAGGCCCATCACCCGAGCACCCGGCACCAAGTCGGTCACCTCGGAGCCGACTTCGAGGACCACACCGGCCGCTTCACTGCCGAGCGGAGCCTCGCCGGGATAGGTACCCAGCGCGATCAGCACATCCCGGAAGTTCAGACCCGCAGCCCGTACCCCGACCCGCACCTCGTTGACGGCGAGCGGCCGGTCGGCTCCGGAGCGGACGATCTCAAGACCGTCCAGCGAGCCCTCACGCTCGATCGACAGACGCCACGCGCCATCGGGGTCGCCGCGGTCGGCCGGGTACGTGCCAGACGCGGCACGAGTATTCGACCTCCGCGTACGGCCAACTCCGGCTCGGATGCAACGAGGAGAGAGTCCCATTCGGTCTCGCCCCCGGTCTCGTCGAGGTCGACGAGGACAAACCTTCCGGGTGCTCCGACTGGGCGCATCGCACCAGCCCCACACCGGTGCCAGCGTCAGATCCGGGAGGTCGTCGCCCACCGCGACACCACGGCGCGTGACGATGACCAGCCGCGAGTCGTCCAGCCACGCGCTCGCCAGCCACCGCTGGACCAGGTCCAGCGTGTGGCAGGCCACGGAACGCGCCGCCTGGGCGGTGTCGCCATCATCCACGTTCAGTATCTGGACGAGGACCGTTTCCGGGCCGGCTCACCGGCGGCGACGGCATCTTCCAGCGCCTTGAGGTCGGCGAAACGCGGCACCGGTACCGGCAGGTCTCCAAGCACCACCATGCGGCCCTCGGAGGCCTGATCGGTAGCGGCGAGGACAGTCCAGTCAACCTGGAACAGCGAGTTGTGCGGCGTCGACCGTCCTCCGTTGAACTTGGCACGCTCGGCCGGCCGGAACACCAACTGTTCCACACCGCCGACCGCCGCACCGCGCTCATCGGCGAGATCGATCCGCAGTCCGGTGCCGTCCACCTGAGTGATACGCACCCGTACCCGGGAACGGCCGGTCTGCGCCAACCAGACGCCGGACCAGGAGAACGGCAGTTGCGTGACCGATTCGTCGCCTGTGGCCAGGCCCTCGAGTCCGCCGTGCAGAGCGGCATCGAGCAGAGCAGGGTGAATTCCGAACGCACCTCCGGCTTCGACGTGCTCGTCGGAGAGGGCGAGCTCCGTGTAGACGCTGTCCTCGTCGCGCCAGGCTGCCCGTACGCCTTGGAAGGCCGGCCCGTATGTGTAGCCGAGGTCGGCGAGGCGGGCGTACAGCACGTCGATGTCGAGTGGCTGTGCACCGGTCGGGGCCACTGGGCCTGCCATGTGGTGGCGGGTTCCGATGTCGTGGTCAGCGTGCCCCGGGCATGACATACCGTCTGCTGGCCGGTGTCGTCGCCGGCCTCGGGGCAGGAGAAGACGGCCACCTCCCGGCGGCCCTCGCCGTCGGCCGCGCCGACGGTCACCTGCACCCGGACCGCCACACCGTCGTTCAGCATCAGGGGCGCCTCGAGGACCAGCTCCTCGATCACCGCACTGCCTGCCTCCCGACCCGCCGCACCGGCCAGCTCGACCAGCGCGGTACCGGGAACGATCACCGAACCGAGAACCACATGGTCCTTGACCCACGGTGCGGTGTCATGGGAGAGCCGGCCGGTGAACACCCACTCATCCCGGTCACCGACCGGAACCGCGGCACTGAGAATCGGGTGGTCAATGCGCCCGAGGCCAGCCGCGGCCGGGTCCCCGGAGCCCGCACCCTGAGCCAGCCAGTACCTCTCACGCTGGAAGGCGTATGTCGGCAGTTCTACCGGCTGCGCTCCCGTGCCTGCGTAGAAGACGTCCCAGTCGATCGGGATACCGGCGGTGTGGGCCTGGCCCAGGAAGCCGGCGAAAGCCTCCGCCTCCGGAACACGCGCCCGCAACACCGGCACGAACACCGCACCCTCATCATCAAGGGTCTGACGGGTCAACGCGGTCAACACCGCATCCGGACCCACCTCGACAAACCGGGTGACACCCTCAGCAGCAAGCGTGCGCACCCCATCCGCGAAACGAACCGCTTCACGCACATGACTCACCCAGTACGACGGATCCGTCAGCTCCGACGTTACGAGACCACCGGTCAGGTTCGACACCACCGCCATCGTCGGCCGGTGGAACGTCAACCCGCCGCGACCGAACGGAACTCATCCAGCATCGGCTCCATCAACGGCGAATGGAACGCATGACTGACCCGCAAACGCGACGTCCTACGACCCAGCTCCTGCCACCCCGGCAACCACTCCTCAATCGCCGCCACCTCACCGGAGACCACCACCGCCACCGGACCATTCACCGCAGCAACCGACAAACGCCCCACAAAACCAGTCAACGTTTCGCGGACTTCTTCCTCGGTGGCCTGGACCGCGACCATGCCGCCACCCTCGGGCAGCGCACCCATCAGCCGGCCCCGCGCAACCACCAGAGTGCACGCATCCTCCAGAGACAGCACCCCGCCACATACGCACACGCCAACTCACCCACCGAATGCCCGATCAGCACATCCGGCCGAACACCCAACGACTCCAGCAAACGGAACAACGCCACCTCAACCGCAAACAAAGCAGGCTGCGTGAACTCCGTCCGATCCAAAAGCGCCGCCTCCGCAGAACCCTCCCCGCAAACAACAACCCCTCAACGACCGGCCCAGAACCACATCAATCCGACCGCACACCTCGTCCAAGGCCTCGGCGAACACCGGATACGTCGCAGCAAGCTCCGCACCCATCCCCGCACGCTGTGCACCCTGACCCGAGAACAAGAAACCCGTCCTACCCGCGACCAAGCCCGTGCCCGGCTGTTCCTCAGCGAGTGATGCGAGCCCGGCCAGCAGACCGTCACGGTCGGACGCCACAACGGCCGCCCTCCGGTCGAACTGCGCCCGCGACTTCACAGACGAGAACGCCACATCCAGCACACCCAGCTCAGGACACGCCAGCACATGCGACCTCAACCGCTCCACCTGAGCAGCCAACGCACCCCACTCTTACCCGACACCACCACCGGAACCGGAACCGGCACAACAGGCGCCACCGGGGCACGGTCCTCGGTTCGGCCGGGGCTCCTCGATGATCACGTGGGCATTGGTGCCACTCACACCGAACGACGACACACCCGCACGACGTGGCCGCCCAACCGAAACAGGCCACTCCGCCGCCTCGGTCAGCAGCTCGATCTCACCCGCGGTCCAGTCGATCCGCGGCGAGGGCTCATCCACGTTCAGGGTCTGCGGCAGGACACCGTGCTGCATGGCCTTGACCATTTTGATCACACCCGCCACACCAGCAGCAGCCGACGTATGACCGATGTTCGACTTGATCGAGCCCAACCGCAGCGGCCCGTTCACCCGATCCTGCCCATACGTCGCCAGCAGAGCCTGAGCCTCGATCGGGTCACCCAACCGCGTACCCGTCCCATGCCCCTCGACCGCATCCACATCCGCCGGTGACAGGTTCGCATTAGCGAGGGCCTGACGAATGACCCGCTCCTGCGAGGGCCGTTCGGAGCCGTCAGACCGTTACTCGCACCATCCTGGTTGACCGCACTACCCCGCAGCACACCGAGTACTCGGTGACCGTTGCGCTGGGCATCCGAGAGCCGCTCCAGAACCACCAGGCCCACACCGTCGGAGAACCCGGTGCCATCCGCACCAGCCGCATACGACTTGCACCGCCCGTCAGCCGCCAGACCCCGCTGACGGCTGAACTCCTGCAACAGGAACGGCCCCGACATCACAGTCACACCGCCGGCAAGCGCCATCGAGCACTCACCCGAACGCAACGCCTGCGAAGCCAGATGCATCGCCACCAACGACGACGAACACGCCGTATCCACCGTGACAGCCGGACCCTCCAGACCGAGGCTGTAAGCAACCCGGCCCGACACCACACTCGACGTCGTTCCCGTCAGCCGGAAACCCTCCAGCTCCGGCGGCATCGCCAGCTGTAGTCCATGGGCATGACGCCGGCGAAGACTCCGGTGTCACTGCCACGCAGCATCCCGGATCGATCCCCGCGTCCTCCAACGCCTCCCAGGACGCCTCCAGCAGCAACCGCTGCTGCGGATCCATCGCCAGTGCCTCACGCGGACTGATCCCGAAGAAACCCGCATCGAAATCACCGGCATCATCCACAAAGCCGCCACCGCGCGTGTACACGGTCCCCGCCCGGTCAGGGTCCGGGTCGTAAAGCCGCTCCAGATCCCAGCCACGGTCCGTCGGCAGACCGAGATCGCATCCCGACCCTCCGCCACCAACCGCCACAACCCTCGGGCGACGTCACACCACCCGGATACCGGCACGCCATACCCACAATCGCCAACGGCTCATCCATCTGGGCGTGTCGCGACCCAGGTACGTGCTTCGAAGCGTGATCGTGCCCATCGATCTCGGATATGAGCAGTCGGGCGACCGCGGTGGGGTCGGATGGTCGAAGACCAGCGTGGTGGGCAGGCCCAGGCCGGTGGCCTCGATGAGTCGGTCACACAGCTCAACGCCCGCGAGGGAATCGAATCCGAGGTCCTTAAAAGCGCGGAGAGGATCCACCGATGTCGCAGAAGAACGCCCGAGTACCGCAGCGACCTCCGACAGAACCACATCCAGTACGGCCTGCTCGCGGTCAACCTCGGCAACAGCGGCCAGCGTCTGCACCAGCGCATTGCTCTCAGGCGAAGGCTCCGCATGCTCGGAATTTTCCGGCAGCGTCCACTCGACGACTTCCGGGTCCCCGGAACCCGCCCCTGTGCCAGCCAGTACCTCTCACGCTGGAACGCATACGTCGGCAGCTGGACGCGCTGTGCTCCGGTGCCTGCGTAGAAGACGTCCCAGTCGATCGGGATACCGGCGGTGTGGGCCTGGCCCAGGAAGCCGGCGAAAGCCTCCGCCTCCGGAACACGCGCCCGCAACACCGGCACGAACACCGCACCCTCAACATCGAGGATCTGACGGGTCAACGCGGTCAACACCGCATCCGGACCCACCTCGACAAACCGGGTGACACCCTCAGCAGCAAGCGTGCGCACCCCATCCGCGAAACGAACCGCTTCACGGACATGACTCACCCAGTACGACGGATCCGTCAGCTCCGACGTTACGAGACCACCGGTCAGGTTCGACACCACCGCCATCGTCGGCCGGTGGAACGTCAACCCCGCAGCGACCGAACGGAACTCATCCAGCATCGGCTCCATCAACGGCGAATGGAACGCATGACTGACCCGCAAACGCGACGTCCTACGACCCAGCTCCTGCCACCCCGGCAACCACTCCTCAATCGCCTCCACCTCACCGGAGACCACCACCGCCACCGGACCATTCACCGCAGCAACCGACAAACGCCCCACAAAACCAGTCAACGACTGAACTACTTCGTCTTCCGTGGCCTGGACCGCGACCATGCCGCCACCCTCGGGCAGCGCACCCATCAGCCGGCCCCGCGCAACCACCAGAGTGCACGCATCCTCCAGAGACAGCACCCCGCCACATACGCACACGCCAACTCACCCACCGAATGCCCGATCAGCACATCCGGCCGAACACCCAACGACTCCAGCAGACGGAACAACGCCACCTCAACCGCAAACAAAGCAGGCTGCGTGAACTCCGTCCGATCCAAAGCGCCGCCTCCGCAGAACCCTCCCCGCAAACAACAACCCCTCAACGACCGGCCCAAAACCAAATCGATCCCGCCGCACACCTCATCCAAAGCCTCGGCAAACACCGGATACGCCGCAGCGAGCTCAGCCCCCATCCCGGCGCGCTGCGCACCCTGGCCCGAGAACAGGAAACCCGTCCTGCCCGCGACCAAGCCCGTGCCCGGCTGCTCCTCAGCGAGTGATGCGAGTCCGGCCAGCAGACCGTCCCGGTCGGACGCCACAACGGCCGCGCGTCGGTCGAACTGCGCCCGCGACTTCACCGCCGAGAACGCCACATCCAGCACACCCAGCTCAGGACACGCCAGCACATGCGACCTCAACCGCTCCACCTGAGCAGCCAACGCACCCGCACTCTTACCCGACACCACCACCGGAACCGGAACCGGCACAACAGGCGTCACAGGCTGGCCAACCCGCAGCTCAGACCTCCGCCCAGCTGCGGATGAGACGGAGGAAACGGAGGAGTTGGCCGTGAGCACCACGTGACAACAGCTGCCACCGATCCCCAGTGATGTCACCCCGCCGTGATGGGCTGTCCCTCGGCAGCCCACGGCTCGTTCTCCGTCACCACGCGAAGCCCCAAATCGTCCAGGGCTATTTGCGGATTTGGCCGCACAAAATTGAGGCTCGGGACGAATTCACGTTGGTTGATACACAGCGCTGTCTTGATCAAACCGGCAATGCCGGCGGCGCCTTCCAAATGGCCGATGTTCGTCTTGACCGAACCGACCGCCAGCGGCAGGGCGGATGGACGAGAAGAGCTGAACACGGATCCCAGCGCTCGCGCTTCAATAGGATCGCCGACACGGGTACCCGTTCCGTGAAGTTCGACGTACTGCACCTGGGCCGCTTCGACCTGAGCGTTCTCCAGGGCCTCCGTGATCGTGCGTATCTGCGTGTCAGCGCTCGGGACCGTCAGTCCGCCATCGCCGGATCCGGTTCCGACGGCACTGCCCTCAATGACCGCATAGATGTGATCACCGTCCTCGATCGCCCGCGTCAGCGGCTTGAGAACAACAAGGCCACCGCCCTCACCTCGGACATATCCGTTGGCCCGCTCGTCGAAGACATAACACTTGCCGTCCGGGGACAGGGCGCCGGCCGCCTCGACAACGCTGCTGCTGATGGGAGACACATTGAGGTGGACGCCGCCCGCGAGGGCAATCTCGCTTTCACCGCTGCGCAGGCTTTCGCAAGCGAGGTGAACGGAGACGAGCGACGAAGACTGACCGGTGTCGACGGTCATGCTGGGGCCGGACAGGCCAAGGCTGTAGGAGATCCGGTTGGCGACTATCGCGCGCCCTACGCCTGTCAGGGTGTGCCGGGTAATTCCGTCCGCTCCCGACAACGCGAGAAGGTCCGCATAGTCAGCAGCCATGACGCCTATGAAGACGCCCATTCGCTGCGAAGTTTCCGGTGTGACGACAATTCCGGCATCTTCCAGACCCTGCCATGCCAGCTCCAGCGCCAGCCGCTGCTGAGGGTCGATATTTGCCGCTTCACGAGGCGTTATGTTGAAGAAATCCGGATCGAACTCGTCCACACCGTCGACGAATCCGCCGCGCTTCGGCTCTAACGGGCGACCGGCGTCGCGTACACGGATAGCGTCGGCGCCATTGCGCAGCCGACTCCAGAGCTCATCCGGACTCGATGAATCCGGAAATCGAGTCGAAATTCCAACGATCGCCACGCGCTGATGACATAGGCCTGCCACGAAAATACCCCCGTTTACTACAGCATTAAACCCGTGGATTAGGCTCACGCGAATTGAGCCACAAGTCCATGCGGAGCGCATAGTAGCAGTCATGACCACCCTACCGTCGGCCACGCTGCACGCCCCACCCGAAGTTAGTTGAAAGTGGAAGAGGTACCCGTAAGTAGCTTCCTGGCTCGAGGGTCACAGAATCCCGATATGCAGGCGCATTACCCGACCAAAACGCACTACGGTGCCAGAGGTTCACGCCGCAGTCGACAGCACCCAGAAATCATGAACTGTCTCACTGCATGAGACGTGCGAGGCTGATCCACGTCTCACACTGTGAGCGCATATCGCGAACGAACGTTCCTACTGGCCGGAACTCGATGGAGTCTCTGATGCAGATCAATTCGTTGCCGTACCTGGACGAGCACACGACGGACATCGCTGCGGAGGCCGACGATGTCTGGCGCGGTCTGTGCAAAGAGGTGGAACGGTCCTTCTCACGGGCTGCCATGGCCGCGTACGTAAGACTGATCGGAGCAGCCGACCCCGGCCCGTCCGGGCCACGCCCACTCGCCGAGGGGTCGGCGTTCCCCGGCTTCCGGGTCCTGGTCGCCTTGCCGGGAAAGGAGCTGACTCTCCAGGGCCATCATCGCTTCTCCTCCTACGCGTTGATCTTCCGGCTCGAACCCAACGGTCCGGGCCGAACACGGCTGCGCGCCGAAAGCCGTGCCGCCTTCCCCGGTCTGACAGGGAGCCTCTACCGACGGCTCGTGTTCGGGTCAGGCGGCCATGTGGTCGGCATGCGGCAACTGCTCGGATCGATTCGCCGCGCAAGTGAGCGCTCAGGCTGAATCCGCCCACCCGTAATTCCCGTCGGTCTACGCGAAGTCGGTGGAAGAGTGAGGTCTTGCCAGGTGTCGAGGTCGTGGTCGACAGCTTCACGTCCAGCGCGGACCAGACGCAGGGCATCGGAGCCGAGGACCAGGTGGGCGGGCGGATCGGGTGTGTCGAGGATGCGCAGGAGAGCGCTTGCGGCACGGGCCGGGTTGCCGAGCTGCCGTCCACTGGCCTTCTGGCGGGCGGCGCGGATGGGTTCGAAGAGGTCGTCGTAATCGGGGATGGTGCGCGGTGCGCGGACCATCGAGCGTCCGGCCCAGTCGGTACGGAAGGAGCCCGGCTCGATGGCGGTGACGTGGATGCCGAAGGCGGCGACTTCCTTCCCGATGGCTTCGAGGATGCCTTCGAGTGCGTATTTGCTGCCGCAGTAGGCGGAGACGCCGGGGAAGCTGGCCAGGCCGCCCATGGAGGTGACGGCCAGGATGTGCCCGCGGCGCCGTTGGCGCATGAAGGGCAGGACGGCCTGGATGGTGGCTGCGGCGCCGAAGACGTTGACGTCGAACTGGGCGCGCAGGTCGGCCAGGGAGGTTTCCTCGAAGGTCCCTTCCAGGCCGTAGCCGGCGTTCGCGATCAGCACGTCGATGGGGCCGATGGCCTCCTCCACCTCGCCCGTCACGGCGAACACGGCTTCGTCGTCGGTCACGTCGAGGATGCGGGCATGAGCTCGTTCCGGGTGAAGAGCGGTGAAGGCCGCCGCGTCGGTGCCGTTGCGGACGGTGCCGACGACGGTGTGGCCGGCCTCCAGGGCGGCGGTGGCGAAGGCGCGGCCGAGGCCGCCGCTGACGCCGGTGATCAGAAAGGTCTTCGCTGTGTGTGTCACAACTGGTCCTCCTTGTGCAGGACGAGGTGCTCATGGAAGAGCACACCGTCGCGGATGTCGCCGGTAGCGGTGAAGCCGGTGTCGTCGACGTAGTCGAGGTGGTTGCCGGTCACCGTGTAGCGGCCGGTGTAGGCGCTGGGGCGGTTGCCGCGGGCCTCGTCGTAGCGGCCGTCGGCGCGCAGTTCCTGGCGGATGTGTCCGTCCGCGGTCACCCACATACCGACCACGTCCGCCCGCTCACCGGCCGGTGCTTCCGACTGCTGGCTCATCACGCTCCCCTTCATTCGCAGGTGTCTTCGGGGCAAGGCTGCGCCACGACGAAAGCAGGAACCAGGACAGACTGTGCCTGGGTACGGCGCACCCAGGCACACCACCACGGGGCTGCTTAGTCTGGGCGGGTGACCAGCAACGATCTCGGAGATTTCCTGCGCGCCCACCGTGCCCGCCTGCAACCCGGTGACGTCTCCCTCGCCTCCTACGGCGCGCGCCGGGTGGCGGGGCTGCGACGGGAGGAGGTCGCCGTCCTGGCCGGAATGAACAGCGACTACTACGCCCGGCTGGAACAGGGCCGCGAGCGCAGCCCTTCCTCGCAGATCCTCGACGCGATCAGCGGCGCCCTGCGCATGGACGACGCGGCGCGCGAGCACCTGTACCGGCTGGCGGGCGCGGTACGGGACGACAACCGGGACCTGCCGAGGGAAGCGGTCGGTACTCCGCTGAAGCAGCTCCTCGACGGTTACACGAACGCCCCGGCGTTCGTCCTGAACCCGGCGAAGGACTTCCTGGCGGCCAATGCCCTGGCCGAAGCGCTGTTCTCCCCGTTCGAAGCAGTGGACAACCTCGCCCGTATGACGTTCCTCGACCCGGCGGCACGGGGATTCTTCACGCGCTGGGACAGATCGGCCGAGGCGGTTGTGGCCGGGCTGCGCCACGCCACGGGCCTCGGCCCCACTACCCGCGTCTGTACGAGCTGATCGACTCCTGACCGGGGCGAGCGAGGACTTCGCCGCGCTCTGGGCATCACACACTGTCTATGGAAAGACTCAGGACGCCAAGGAACTCGACCATCCCGACGTCGGGCCCTCTCGCTCACCTACCAGTCCTTCGATGTCCGCGGAGCGCCGGGACAGCTGCTGGTGATCTACCACGCCGAACCGGAGAGCGCCGATGCCCAGGCGCTCACCCTGCTCGGAAGCCTGCACGCCACCCGCCGCGGGCAGTCCGCCGGGGAACGGTAGGACCCGCAAGAACATGGTCGACCACTTCGAGAATGCCGGCCGACGTGATCGTGGGGCTGAGGGCCGCTCCAGCTGCGAGCCGTCGAGGTTGCCCGGTTCGCCTCGGGCACGGCTCGCGGCTTACGGCCTCACCCGCGATAGCGAGCGGACCCCGGCGCGCTGCGACGCCGCTCGCTGATCCACTCCCTATCGCGGGTCAGGTCGTTACTCGTCCTCTCCCAGCGCCACCTGGACCAAGGTCGTCGGGAACTGCCGACGGACCAGGACTCCGCGGCCCGGAGCTCGCTGGGCCGCACGATGGTCGCCCAGGACCACGCCTTCGCGGTGATCACCGGACAGGATCAGACCGTCTGCGCCGAGTTCTCGGAGGCGGTTCAGCATGGGCTCCGACATCTGGCCGCGCATCAGGCCGCTGACACGTCGGGCGATCACGACATGGAGGCCGAGTTCGCGGGCTTGTGGCAGGTAGTCGACCAGCGGCGCCAACGGCGACTGGCGTCCGCCGCTCATCAGGTCGTAGTCGTCCACGACGAGGTAGAACTCGGGGCCGGTCCACCAGCTGCGCTCGCGCAGCTGCTCCGTGGTGACATCGTTCGGCGGGAGCCGCTCGGCCAGTTTGGCCGCCACCTGCTCCACATAGGCCGTGGCGGCGTTGACGTCACCGGCGTACGCGCCCAGGTGGTCCGGTGGGACTACGCCGAGAAGTGAGCGCCGGTAGTCGATGACGATGAAGCGGGCTTCCCAGGCGGTGCGCCGCGCCGCCAGTCCCGTGATCCATGTGCGGAGGAAGGACGATTTGCCGGAGCCGGAGTCCCCGAACACCAGGAAGTGGGGTCGGTGGCGGTGAGGTCGAGGTGGACCGGCGCGAGATCGCTTTCGCCGATGCCGATGGGGACGCCGGGCTCCGAGTCCCCTTCGGGAAGGACGAGTTCGGCGGTGCTCACCCGCTCGGGCAGCATACGGACGGGCGGCGCGGACTGGCCTTGCCACGCCTCCGCGACCTGGAGATGGCGTCGTTCTGGGCATCGGCGAGACCGTCGGTGTCGTCCTTGCCATCGAGCCGGGGCAGCGCCACTTGGTATTGGGTTCCTGGCGGCGCCATGCCGCGCCCGGGGACACGGCGATGAACTGGCGTGCCAGGCGACGGTTGATCTCGGAGTCAGACGGATCGTTGAGCCGCAGTTCCAGCCGGGCGGAGAAGACGTCACGCAGTGACATCCGTAGATCGGCCCAGCGGTTGGCACTGAGAACCAGGTGGACGGCGACGCCCAGGCCACGTCCCGCGATATCGAGTATCGCGGCGTCGATGCCCTCGATCTCGCCGCGTGCCGCACCCCAGTTGTCGATCAGCAGGAACACGTCGGCGGTCCGTACGGCCGGCGGAAGTCCGCCCGTCGTACGCATACGACGGAATTCGGCGGCGGAGTCGATGCCGAGGTGACGGAACAACATTTCGCGTTCGGATATCAGCTGGAGTGTCTCGGCCAGGATTCGTCCCGCCTGCGGCAGATCGTGCCGGCCGGCCACGCCACTGACGTGTGGGGCACGCTCGAAGGGCTGGAGCGTGCCCCGCCGAGGTCCAGGCAGAGGAACTGGGCCTCGTCGGGCGTGTGGGTCAGCATCGCCGAAAGCATCATGGTGCGCAGCAGGGTGCTCTTGCCCGATTGAGGCGCGCCGACCAGTGCGAGGTGACCGGACTCTGCGAAGTCGGTGATGAGTGGCGCCTGGAGCTGCTGGAGGGCACGTCCATGACCGCTATCGGGAAGCGGAGTTCTCCCTTGTGGGGCCACCACTGGGCTGTCAGGCCGCGTCCCGGCTCGATGGCGACCGGGCCGGTCAGGTCGTCCAGGGGCAGGCCGGCGGGCAGCGGCGGCAACCACACCTGGTGGGCCGCCTGGCCGGAGCTGCCCAGCCGGTCCACGATGACCTGCATCTCGGTCGGCCCGGTGAGCTGCGGCCTTGCTCTCGGTTCGGGGGTCTCGACGGGCTCGGCTTCGGGGCCGGGTGCCACGCGCAGGCCGAAGGCCACCGGGCGGGTGGGTGGCGGGCCGGCGACGAGCGCTCGTTCCGCGGCGGACTCGTACGTCCCCGAGACATGGGCCACCCGGAACCGCTCGAGCACCGAGTCGGCCACCTTCAGGTACGCCGAACCCGGGATCGGGGGCAGCTGATAGGCGTCCGGGGTCCCGATGACCGCCCGGGACTCCGCAGCGGAGAAGGTCCGCAGGCAGATGCGGTAGGACAGGTTCGACTCCAGGCCCCGTAGCCGCCCTTCCTCCAATCGCTGGCTGGCAAGCAGCAGATGCATGCCAAGACTCCGGCCGACCCGCCCGATCTGAACGAAGAGATCGATGAAGTCGGGCCTGGTCGAAAGGAGTTCGCCGAACTCGTCCACGATGATCAGCAGGTACGGCAACGGCTCCAGGGGCCGGCCGTCCGGCCCCGTCGCACCGGCGGCGCGGCGCAACTGGTACTCCCGGACGGTGTCGATGTTGCCCGCGTCGCGCAGTATCCGCTGGCGGCGCTGCTGCTCTCCCACCAGCGCGTCGCGTACCCGGTCCACCAGGGCGAGATCGTCGACCAGGTTGGTGATCAGCCCGGCGACGTGCGGCAGCTCGGTGACGCCCGCGAAGGTGGCGCCGCCCTTGAAGTCCACCAGCACGAGGCTGAGCAGATCGGGGAGTGCGTCATCGTCAGTCCGGTGACGAGCGTACGCAGCAGCTCGCTCTTGCCCGAACCGGTGGCACCGACGATCAGGCCGTGCGGACCCATGCCGCCCTGAGCCGACTCCTTGAGGTCCAGCAGGAGCGGCCGGCCCTTCCCGTCGAAACCGATCGGCATGCGCAGCACGTCGTCGGCGTCCGCGTCGACCCACAGCTGTTCGGGATCGAAGCCGCCGAGGCTGGATACCCCAGCATGCTCGGCAGCGACATGGTCTGGGCAAGGACCTCGTCCCCTCGACGGAAAGACGCAGCGGTGCCAGCGCCCGGGCGAGGGCTTCGCACAGCCGTGGCTCCGGTCGTTCCGCGGTCACGTCGGTGACCGGAGAGCGGGGTCGCCCCGCCGGCCCTCCAGAGTGAGTGTGCTGTTCTCGTCGACACGCACCCGTATGTCGGCGCGGGTCGGCTCGTCGTTCTCCCGGTCCACCAGGCAGATCACGGTGATCCCGGTGCCCGGACCGGCCGCCGCGGTGAGGTCGGTGGCCAGTTCCGATCGCGCCCATGCCGACCTGGGGTCATAGCGGTCGAGTACGACCACGAGACGCCGCCGGGTGTCCGGTGCGTCGCGGTCCAACAGGCTCCGGCGGATGTCCTGCGGGGCCGATGCCTGATCCAGCCGCGTCCGCAGGTAGTCGGCGATGCCTTCGAAGTCTTCTGCGACCAGCGGCACCACGCCTGCCTCCCCGGCGGCATCGGGCTCATGGGTGTGCGGCAGCCACTTGGCCCACTCCCAGTCCTCGCCGCCGGTGGCGATGGCAACGCCCACGTCGTCGGGCGCGTGCAGCACCGCGATCTGGCACAGGACTGCGCGTACCACCCGCGGGCCGCATCCGACGAACCCAGGACGCTGACGATGCCGGCGCGTCCCAGATCAACCACCGCCGGCTGGCTGCCGACCGTGGACATCGTCTCGATCAGCCGGTCGGCCGCGGCCTTGGCCCGGGGTCGTACTCCACCGTCGGGTCGTTGCGGGTGGCCAGCCGGATGGGTGTCGACAGCGGCGCCTTCCCGACGCCGACGCACACCCGCAGGAAGTCGGGGTCGGTGATGCGGCGCTCCCACACCCGTCGGCGCGCGGTGGCTATCGCCCACAGCCGGTAGGGGACGGGAAGGACCACGCCGCGACCAGCCGTTGGTTCTCGGCGACCTGTCGTGCGATGCCTCGTACCTCGACCAGGTGCTCCAGATAGAGGTCCCGGGCACGCGTCTTCTGCTTGTTCATCTGGCCACGCATCTGCATGCGGACGGCAACGGTGACGCCGATCGACAGCACCACGAAGCCGATGCCCAGCAGGATCATCAGCTTCTTGCCGCCGGACATCAGATACGCGGCCATGCCGACGCTGGACAGGAGGGGCATGAGCAGGTAGATCCAGTTCGCGCCGCCGTCCCTGCCGGCCGGTTGCGGTGGTGCCGAAAGCACCACCGGGTCCGTCGGCAGTTGCGGCGGGACGACTCTGGCGGAGCGATGGAAGATGGTGCGGGACATCGGGGCTCTTCGTCTGTGCTGTGACCTTGGCGCCGGGCGGCGGGTGCCGGGGCGGCCAGCGGTCTTCCGTCAGGACAGGAGCCCGCGCGCAGCGACCGGGAGGCCCGTTCGGGGATCACGGCCGCAGCGCGCGGGTCGGCGGGTCATTTCGCGCCGAAGCTGCCCCGCCCGGGTACGAGGTCCGGGATGCTCTGCTCCCGTGGGCCGCAGTCCCGTGAGGAGGCCGGTAAGGCCGTCCGTGATGGCGGACAGACTCGCCGCCCGCTGTTCCTCCACGGCCTGGGTCGCACTGTCGACGGCCGCGATGACGAGGGAGGCGAGTGTCTCCGGATCGTCGGGGTCGATCACTGAAGGGTCGATGCGGAGATCCAGTATCCGGCCTTCGCCGGAGACCGTGGCCGTGACCAGGCCCGCCCCTCCGAATCCGGTGGCCTGAATCTTCGTCAGGTCCTCCTGTGCGCCCGCCATCGCGCCCTCCATACGGCGAGCCTGGCTGGCGAGGGCGGCGAAGTCGATCTGACCTTCGGACATGGCATCACGTTCCTTGTGTGGGGAAATAGCAGGCGGGGTCGCCGGGACGCGGCCGGCTGCCGGGCGTCAGAAGTGTGTGTTCGTGGCCCACACTTGTTTCCCACCGGCCATGATGACGAGGTTGCCGTCGGTCCGGAGGGTCAGGGTGGCGTTGGTGAAGCCCGCGGGTTCGACGCCCATATCGCCCGGTTCGCTGCGCTGTAGACGACAAGATTGCCGTCGTCCTGGAAGTGAGCGTAGTTGCCTTTGGCGAAAGGGAGCCGGCCGAGCCATCGGCTTGCCGGCCCGGTGATCCGGGAGAGCGAGGGGTACGGGCGCCCTTGGGGGTCTCGGCGCGGAATTCGCCGCCGCGCTCGTACACCGTCAGGCGGTTTTCGTTCCGGTTCCCTGTGTCGGCGAGCTCAGCGCCGAAGGCGGCGACGGCCGTGCCGTCCTCGTGCACGAACGTGATAGGGCGCCCTTCTCGGCCCCGCCGCCAACGCGACGGGCGGCAGGGACGTTTCCGGTTCCAGCGGCGGGCCGTACGAAGCTGCGTACGAATGAGGGGTTCCTCTTGCGCACGAGCGACCCGGAGCGACGCGGGCAGCCGGCCCTGCCTCGGGCGAACTCGTGTTCCTGCTGCCCGTTGAGCTGAACACCCAGCTCCCGAAGCTTCTCCAGCCGGAACGTCGCCGGGGCGGGTCGCGCCGTGTCCGGCAGAGGCATGCTGTTCACGGCCTCGATGGATATGCCCTGAACAGCCATGGATTTCACCACCCGGCAGCGAGGACGGGCGGCAGTCGCCCGCGTCGACCATGCCGTGCTCCGTCATGCCATCACGCTACTTACCTGGCGCGCCGCACCGGTAGGCCCAGTTCCGGGCGCACGACGAGGTCCAGAAAGGGGACGTCGCCCCGTCCAGCGAGGTGCGGCAGCACGGAAAGATCCGGTAACAGCGGACCAGGAACCCCTGGCAGGCTGTTGTGGCGAGTGACGCTTTGTAGCCGCAGATACTGATCCGAGACCCAAAGGGTCCACTCGCCGAGGGTGCAGCAGACGTGTGGGCCGCCGAAGTAGCCGCGGACAATGTGTGGCCGGCACTGTCGGCGTTGGAAGAACCTGCGTGTTTGGGCGGCGAGTTCGGCCTGGTCTCCGGCCCGGTGGGTGCGAGGCAGGCCTCGTTCGAGGTCGGCGCGTTGACCAGTTCGTCAGGGTTGAGCATCGCTTGAGGTACTTGTGCGCACAGCCGGACCACTGCCGTCGACTCCACGTCGCCGTGAAGCGGACGGCCCGCCGGCCGGGGGCACGACTACGAGACGGGAAATCTCCTTTCTGTGAAGAACTGGGGATGTTCGCGTCGACCAGGGCCGCACCGGAGAGCATCGAATGAACTGCGACGCCGTCTTCGCCCGGCCATAGACATGGCAGAACAGCCGATCGGCCGAGCACGGCGCATCCGAACGAAAACACGGCGACACACCGCGCCCACAACAATGCTCGGGCAACAGCCTCGAGTCCACCGGGGACTTCACCGCACCGCCGGCACAGCATCCACCGGCTCGGACAACTCATCGCGCCGAGCGGTCAGAAACGTGTAGAACTCCACACATCGTCCGCGGCTACTACAGCGGCCCACACGTCCTCTACAGCTTCGACGAGTGGACCCTTTGAGTTTCGGAGATCAATAGAGCGTCTCAGGCATTCCGATTGCTTCGTCGAAGTTGCCCACCTTTGTCTGGTCATGCCAGAGAAGGGAGCTCGGCGGTGGACGGTAATGCAGTCGAGTCACAGCTCCAGCACCTCTATGGCGCGGCGCCCGGTGAGAACGAGGGATTCCCAAGCGTCTCGCAGCCCGTTGTCACCCGGGGCGCAGTGGTCCGCCGGCAGCTGGAGGTTCGCCCGGGCGGCCAGGGCTCGAGCGACCGGGGCAGGGAACGGGTACCGCGGCTTGTTGGTGGCGACGCGGCCGGTGGGCGGAGCGATGGTGAACACTCTCGCCAGTCCGATCTCCTCGGCCCGTCCGGATACCAGGGCATCGCGCAGGATCGCATTTCGGCTGGGCGGCCGACGGCTACTCCGCGCCGTCGCGGAGCAGTCCGAGCTCGATGGCCTTCCGGGTGAGGTCTGCCTTGTTGCCGACGTTGAGCTTGTTCCGGATGCGCTTGACGTAGGTGCTGACCGTGGCTTCGGTCAGGTCCATCCGCCGGGCGATCTGGCCGTGGGTCAGCCCGGAGGCGAGCCAGCCGAGTGTCTCGGTCTCGCGGCGGGCGAGGGTGGGCGGGGTGTGGTGGCGGGCTGTTCCAGCTCGGTATGGAGCTTGGCAGCGAGTCCCGGTGAGATGTGAAGCCCGCCTCTGGCCACCGTACGGATGGCGAGCAGCAGTTCTTCGTCGTCGGCACTACGGGCGACACAGCCGTACGCCCCGGCACCCAGGACGCCTGCCACGAGGGGCGGGCCGGTGAAGTCCGAGACGACCAGTATCCTTCCGCGCGGGGCGAGTTCGGCGACGGCTCCCGGGAGATCCTTCGGCCTGGGGCGAAGGCCCCAGGATGATCACGTCGGGAGGCGGCATCACGAGCTCCAGCTGCCAGGGCTCGGCCACCACACTGACCGCGCACAGCAGTGGACTGCCCGAGACCAGGTCGTCCAGCCCGCGGCGTACGAGGTTGTGGTACTCGACAATTGCAATGCGCGATATAGGGGACATTCCGCTCCTGCAAGTCTAGTGCGGCGCACCAGGCTCCTGGATACCGGGGCATCCTGTTGGCCGCCCCACGCAAATCTATCGGCTGAAATTACATGCCAACACCAACCGCATCAGCAGGTATCGGTCTTCCTCCCCGTCGGGTACCTCAATTGCCGGGCATCCCATTAGACGAGTGCCCGGCACACATGGTTGGCTGCAACAAGCTCAGATCGGCCCCAATTCTTTTCAGGCACCACCGCGTTGTCTGTAGGGTTCCGAGAGAACCGGGCCCAGCCGCCTCCGCGCAGGGACCCGATCCGGATCGGTTGAGGAGTGTCACCCAGGCATGATCGACGAGGACTGGCAGGCGGATGCTCGCCATCGGATTCGGAGGGGTGGGCGGGACGCCCGGATCCAGCTGGACGGCCGTCGCCGGCCCGACCTGCTCCACGCGAACGCCCGTGCAGCGGCTGCACAGGGTGCGACTGACCTGCACTGCCACGTGAGGGCAACTCACCGGCGCCCTGCCGGGCGGCGGACCGATGACGAACGCGCTGCGCGTCGCGCCCGTGGCTGGGGCGGGTACAAGACCGTCGTGGCCGCCGTGCGCGACGCGGAACCGGGCACCCTCGTGTCGATCCAGCCGGGCACGTACACCGAGAGTGTCGTCCTGGACCGGGACATCACCTCGTGGCGGAGAAGGGCCTGGGTACCGTACGGATCGTCGGCAGCCGGGGCCCGGCGCTCACCGTGCACGGCGCGGGCGGAACGGTACGGGGCTGGTGATCGAGAGCCGGACCGCCGACCCCGCCCTCGCGGTCACCGCCGGCACGCTGCTGATCGACGGCTGCGAGGTCACCGGCGGCCGCCTCCAAGTCACCGGAACCGCGGCGCCCACCGTGCGCGACTGCAGGATTCATCACACCGTCGACGTCGGTCTGTATCTCGGCGGCGACAGCCGGGCAGTGGTCGAGAGCACCGAGGTCAGCGACACCGGCGCGTCCGGCATCCTGGTGGACCAGGGCGCCGCCCCTCTCCTGCGGCAGTTGTCGGTGACCCACGCGGCCGGGCACGGTATCCACATCCGCGGCTCCGCCCGTGGCACCTTCGAGAACTGCGAGGTGACGCACACCGAGGCAGCGGCCGTCGCCGTCGAGGACACCGCCCGGCCCACGCTGCGTGCCTGCCGCATCGGTGACAGCGATGCGGAAGGCATCGTCATCACCGGCAACGCCGGCGCCGGCAACCACTCCGTCCCGGCAGAGGACACCTCGGACGGCACGACCTCGGCCGGCGGCGAGCACGGCGTCGCCCTGCACGACTGCGAAGTGGCGCGTACGGCGAAGGACGGCATCCATGTCACGGGCCGGGCCGTCGCGTCCCTCATAGGCTGCCGGGTCAGCGATGTGCGCGCGGCCGGCATCGTCGTGGGCGAGGCCGGCCGCGCACGGCTGGAGACCAGTACCACCAGCGACACCGTCGGCACCGGGCTCGCGGCGAGCGGCACCGCACACGTGGAGGTCCGTAACGGCTCGTTCGTCCGGGCCGGCGCCAACGGCGTCTACGCCTCGGAGACGGCCCGCGTCGCACTGACCGGATGCGCTGTCACCGAGGCCGCGTACACCGCCGTCCACGCGGGCGGCACCAGCCGGATGACCGTCCACGACAGCGAGATCCGCGGCACCCGGAACACGGCCTGCGGGTCACCGACCAGGCCGTACTGACCGTGGAGAACACCAGCATCGAAGACACCGGGCTCTGCGCTCTGACGGCCGACGGTGGTGACCTCACGGCCCGCGGCTGCCGGATCAGCCGGGCGGAGACCGGCATCGGCCTCACCACGGAACACCGCCCGCTCATCGACGACTGCGACGTGAACACGTGCACGGGAGTGGGGATCGACATCAGCGCCGACACGGCGGCCCTCGTCATCGACACACGCGTCAGCGGAACCGGCGCGGCGGGCGTCCTCATCGGGAAACGCGCCTCGGTGTGGATTTCCGACTGCTCCGTCACCGATGCCAAGGGCACCGCTCTGGTCGTACGGGAACACGCCACGCCCCGGGTGCGCGGCGTCGTCGTCACCCGTGCCGCCAAGAACGGCCTCTACCTGGCCGACGGCTCCGCCGGACGCTTCGACGACTGCGACATCAGCGCGACGGGCTTCCCGCCGTCTACGTGGGCAGCGGCGCCACCCTCTGCTGCGGGCTGCCACATCCATGACACCGACGAGGACCTGAGGCTCGCCGACGGCGCGGAACCCGTCTTCGAGTCGTGCCGGGTCGACGAGGTGAAGGCCAGCATCCTGCCCGCGGAGGGACGGGCCGCGGTGCCGGACGCCGTCCCGGGGTCACCGCGGCCGGCCTCGGTGGCGCCCCGGTGCTCCTTCCGTGCCCGGCACCCGGGAATACGCGGCGGAGGCCCTCACCGACGTGCTGGCCGAGCTGGACGACCTGGTCGGCCTGGAGGGGTGAAGCAGGACGTCAGCACCCTGGTCAAGGTGATGCAGATGGTCCGGCAGCGCACAGAGGCGGGCATGGCCGCGCCGCCGCTCAGCAGGCACCTGGTCTTCGCGGGCAACAGCGGCACCGGCAAGACCACCGTCGCCAGGCTCTACGGCCGCGTGCTCGCCGCCGTGGGGCTCCTCCCACGGTCATCTCGTGGAGGCCGACCGCGGCTCGCTCGTCGGCGAGTACGTCGGGCACACCGCGCCCAGGACCACGGCCGTCTTCCGCAAGGCTCTCGGCGGAGTGCTGTTCATCGACGAGGCGTACGCCCTCACACCGGACGGCCAGGGCGCGGACTTCGGCCGGGAGGCCATCTCCACGCTGGTCAAACTGATGGAGGACCACCGCGAGGACGTCGTCGTCATCGTCGCCGGCTACCCGGACGAGATGGAGCGCTTCGTCGACACCAACCCGGGCCTGGCCTCACGGTTCACCCGGACCCTGGAGTTCGAGGACTACGACGGCGACGAACTGGCGCACATCGTCGAGTGGAACGCGCGGAAGTACGAATACGAGCTGCCGGACGAGACCCGTGACACGCTGCGCGGATACTTCGACGGGCTGGTCCGCGACGACCGCTTCGGCAACGGCCGCACCGCCCGGCAGACCTTCCAGCGGATGACCGAACGCCACGCCCAACGGGTCGTGGAGCTCACCGACCCGACGACAGAGGACCTGGCGACCCTCCGGCCCGAGGACCTGCCGGTACCTCGGTGACGGACAGGCCTGCCCGCTGTCGTTCCCTGCTGTCACACGCAGTTGCGCGGGGCGCCTGCCGCTGCCCCTGCTGTGGTCAGCGGTCAGGCGTCGAACGACGAGTCGTGGTCGGTCTGGGCGTACATCTGGCCTGCGTTGTTGAGCATGGCGTTGAACACGCCCATCAGCTCGATGGCGCCACCGACGGCCTGAAGCAACTGTTGCATCTGAGGGTTAGTCGAGTCTGCGAAATCCTTGCCCCCTGGCTGAGCGGGTCGAGCACCTTCATCGCCGGTATCGAGGGAGCGTTGGATCCCGTACCTGCTTGTTGGGGTAGTCCTTCCCGACTATCTGGCCGAAGATGCGGTCGGAAGCGACGGCGGCCTGCACAATCTTCCGCAGGCTCTCGTAGGCATTGACCGAGGTGTTGCTCGCATCCAGGCACGTCTGCTCGGCCGTCCGCAGCGCCCCGAGATCGACGTAGAATTTCCCTCCGGACAGCGGGTCTTTAGCGGGCTCCTTACCATCGTTCATCGACATACGGGTGTAGCCCACCAGACTGGGGGCTGTGTTGTACGACTGCGTCAGCTTCGGCACCTTGGTGGCGTACTCGCTGGGAACATCGTCGTCGCTGGGCTTTTCGGGCTCCGTCCACGACCTTCGGAGCCCCGCCGTAGATCGCCGTGTAATTGGCCGCAGCGATCCTCTGGTTCTTGGCGTCGCCCGACGAGGTGACGATCGTCGGCTGCCAAGGATCCTTATGGTATTGCGACTTGAGCGGCGTCTCGGGAACGTCATCAGAGTCGGACAAGTTCAATCCCGGAGTAGGGGTGGTCGTGGTGATCGGCACAACAGCCTGCCAGAGGTTCGGGAGGGTGAGGTCTCTGCCACCGGATCCATCTATCCTCCCGCAACCCGCGGGACGGGCGACGTCCCTTTCTGGGCGCCGCCGTGCGCCCGGAACTGGGCCTACCGGTTCGGCACACCAGTTGAGTACGGTGACGGTATGACGGAGCACAGCGTTGCGACTCGGGTGGCTCCGGGCTGCCCTCTCCGCCAGGTGATCAGAACCGTGGCTGTTCAAGCCCGTAGTGATGACACTGACGGCACCTCCCTCCCGGCGGACGGCGACGTACGGGCCGGTCCGGGCCGGTCGGTACTCCACGAACGGACAAGCCGGACGGTCGCTCCGTGACCGAGAAAACGATCGACGGCCTGACCGTCTCCGGAAGTTACAACGACGACGGCGGGTTCTTCTCGGACGACGGCCTGATCTATGTCGACCCTTCAGGGAACATCGAGCACGGCATTACCACCCCGGACGACCGGTTCCTGCCCAACGGCGATATCCGTACCGTCGAGGGCCACCAGACCTACGGCATAGTCCAGCCCGACGGTTCGTTCATCTCCCAGGACGGCACCATCTGGGTCAGACCGGACGGGACGGTCCTGCACGGCACAACGACACCCGAAGGCCGCTTCGTCACCGAGAGAATGATCGACGGCCAGCCGGTCTCCGGAAGTTACAACGACGACGGCGGGTTCTTCTCGGGCGACGGAACAACCTACGTCGACCCTTCAGGACATGTCGAGCACGGCATCACCAGCCCCGACGGCCACTTCCTGGCCAACGGCGAAATCCGCACCATCGAAGGCCAAGAAGTTCCCGGGGAACGCCTGGCTGACGGATCGTTCATCTCCCAGGACGGCACCATCTGGGTCAAACCGGACGGGACGGTCCTGCACGGCACAACGACACCCGAAGGCTACTTCGTCACCGAAAAGGTGGTCGACGGCGAGACCATTTCGGGAAGTTACAACGACGACGGCTCATTCTTCTCGGCCGACGGAACAACCTACGTCGACCCTTCAGGACACGCCGAGCACGGCATCACCAGCCCCGACGGCCACTTCCTGCCCAACGGCGAAATCCGCACCATCGAAGGCCAAGAAGTACCCGGCATGGTGCAGCCCGACGGATCGTTCATCTCCCAGGACGGCACCATCTGGGTCAAACCAGACGGGACGGTCCTGCACGGCACAACGACACCCGAAGGCCACTTCGTCACCGAAAAGGTGGTCGACGGCGAGACCATTTCGGGAAGTTACAACGACGACGGCTCATTCTTCTCGGCCGACGGAACAACCTACGTCGACCCTTCAGGACACGCCGAGCACGGCATCACCAGCCCCGACGGCCACTTCCTGCCCAACGGCGAAATCCGCACCATCGATGGCCAGCAAGTGCCCGGGAGACGCCTGGCTGACGGATCGTTCCTATCGCAGGACAACACCACCATTGTCCTGGCGGGCGGGACCGTCGCGCGGGGTACCTACGACCAATCCACCGGCATCTTCACCGGCCAGAACGGCAACGGCTACTTCGTTGGTGAGGACGGCATCAAACCCGGTCACTTCAGGAAGGATGACGGCGCCCTCGAACTTGCCGACGGGTCCGCCGTGATGACTCCCGGTCGTGGAAGGTCAACCTCGAACAGATGGCCCGCACCATGGCGGCGCTGGGGAACTGCGCCGAGTCGATCAAATACAGCTCCGGCATCATCACCGCGCACCAACGAACCGTCGAGGGAAGCTGGGCCTCCCCGCGGGCGGGGACTTCGCTCTGGTGGCCGATCAGGTCGACAGTGCGATGACGACGCTCAACACACTTCTCGACGACACCATCGTGCGGATGAAGGTGTCGTACGACAACTACGTGAACACCGAGGTAGACAACATCAAGAACCTCGAACAATAGGAGTTCCTGGCGATGCCGGCGCAGAATAACTATGACTCAGCCCAGATCAGAGTTGACCCGTGGGTACTGGAGTCGTCCGGGAAGGCCATCCTGACGGCGGTTCAGCTGATCGACTTGACGCTGACGCATATTTTCACTGAGCTGGATGCGCTGCGTATTTCCTGGGTCGGCGACGACCCCAACAGCTCGCCGGCGTTGGCTGCGGAATTCAGCGAGCGCTGGAGCACTGCGGTAACCATTCTCTACGGCACCGAGGCTGAGCCGGGCGTTCTCGGCGTACTGGCCGAGGGTGGAATAGACAATGCCGCGCACAATTACAGCAAGGCCGAGTCTGAGATCACCCAGGCCTTCAAGAGCCTCTACGACAACCTCCACTCTCCGGACAAGTCCAACAGGGCTTTCACCGCCAGCGCCCCTACGGATGCGCTCCTGTCGTCTTTGCTGCCTCCGGAAGATCACGTGGACGCCCCGGACCCGCCTTTTCACTCGACTTCTGTCAACGAGACCTTCTGAGGACCCATGGCCCCGTACGGTGGTATCGACGGCCCCGTCACTCCCTGGCAACCCGAGCTGCTCTATGAGCTGGGCAACGCCTGGATCGCCTTCGGTGACCTCTTGGGCGAGCAGCTCGCGAAGATGTCGGGCGCGCAGTTCAATTTGACCAACGGGTCGTGGCTGGGCGATTCGGCGATGGCGGCGAGTCGCGCGTGCAGCGAGGTGCAGGACACGGGGACAAAGGTCGTCGTCAGCTGCTGGGAGATGGGCGAGGCCATCAACTACTACGCCATTCTGCGCACCCAGCAGCAGGCGGAACAGGCCAAGCAGGCGTTGGCCGAGTTGATTTCCATGATCATCGGCACGGTTCTGGGATCTTTCCTGGGCCTGGGCTCATTGGCCTTTAGTCTCACGAGTACCTTCGCGAGGCTCATCGCGACGCTCACCCAGGTGTTCACGAGGATCGGCACGGCGTTGGCGAACCTCAGGGCCCTCACCCCGTTGGTATCATTCGCCGGATCTGCCACCAGCGCCTTCCCGACGTTGGCCCCGTTGTTGAGTTCGATCACGTCGATCACCGGCATCGTCGGCGTAATCCTGGCCGAATACACCGTCATTAACTACGCGAGCTACGCGGCCGGTAACGCCGTGGCCGGAGTGAAGAACGACTGGGACAGGTTTCACCCACTGCCCGTCACGGTGGAAGGGTGGGCCCAACTGGCCGCCGACACCCTCATGCCCATGGCTCTGTTCACCGGCGGCAAGACTCCCAAACCGACGTTGAAGACCAGCTCTGCCGATGGCGGGGTCGTCGTGAACGTTCCCACGGGCAAGATTCCGCCCGCTGTCGCGACATCCACGCGCATCGCAGGGTGGGGTGGTATGTCCGAAGTCAAGGGCGGATCCGGCTCACGCGTCAGCCCCAACGCCCCGACCATCACCCCGGCAAAGCCATCGTCGACCCGAAGACCGCCTTGAACGGGAAGGTAGTCGCCCCGACCCCGTAGTGACGGCCTCTGGTCCGAGCACCGTCCCGGTCACGGGGCTCCGTCGACGGGCGCACGTGGGAGTGGCGGCCCGATAGCTGTCGGAAATCCCGTAGTGGTCGGAGGACGGCCGTCAGTGCCGTCACCGATCCGGCCGCCGGGCGAGGGAATCCTGACGGGCGCGGAGGGCGCCGGTGGCGGACGGCGGGACCCGTCGCTGGGGAGCGTGGGGACGGTTCAGTAGTCGACGGCGAGAGGAGCGGGCCGCGGCCACGAATTCCCAGCCACGATCGACAACGCCGGCTCGGTAACACCACGCAGCGGCACCACAGACAACATGAGCGGAACCGGCCGCACACTGGGTGGCACCAACTCCCACGACCCAGCCGCCCGAGCAAACAGGCTCGACGACAACGCTCAAGCCAACGCCGAGGCAAACCTGGAAGAGGGAAGGCCAGCAGGCGGAGCCGACGCATTCCGCCAGTCATCACCTTCAGCAGCAACGAACACCCAGCCCAATACGGGCCGCGGCCACGAATTCCCGGCGACGATCGACAACGCCGGCTCGGTAACACCACGCAGCGGCACCACAGACAACATGAGCGGAACCGGCCGCACACTGGGTGGCACCAACTCCCACGACCCAGCCGCCCGAGCAAACAGGCTCGACGACAACGCTCAAGCCAACGCCGAGGCAAACCTGGAAGAGGGAAGGCCAGCAGGCGGAGCCGACGCATTCCGCCAGTCATCACCTTCAGCAGCAACGAACACCCAGCCCAATACGGGCCGCGGCCACCAATTCCCAGCCACGATCGACAACGCCGGCTCGGTAACACCACGCAGCGGCACCACAGACAACATGAGCGGAACCGGCCGCACACTGGGTGGCACCAACTCCCACGACCCAGCCGCCCGAGCAAACAGGCTCGACGACAACGCTCAAGCCAACGCCGAGGCAAACCTGGAAGAGGGAAGGCCAGCAGGCGGAGCCGACGCATTCCGCCAGTCATCACCTTCAGCAGCAACGAACACCCAGCCCAATACGGGCCGCGGCCACCAATTCCCAGCCACGATCGACAACGCCGGCTCGGTAACACCACGCAGCGGCACCACAGACAACATGAGCGGAACCGGCCGCACACTGGGTGGCACCAACTCCCACGACCCAGCCGCCCGAGCGAACAGGCTCGACGACAACGCTCAAGCCAACGCCGAGGTAAACCTGGAAGAGGGAAGGCCAGCAGGCGGAGCCGACGCATTCCGCCAGTCATCACCTTCAGCAGCAACGAACACCCAGCCCAATACGGGCCGCGGCCACCAATTCCCAGCCACGATCGACAACGCCGGCTCGGTAACACCACGCAGCGGCACCACAGACAACATGAGCGGAACCGGCCGCACACTGGGTGGCACCAACTCCCACGACCCAGCCGCCCGAGCGAACAGGCTCGACGACAACGCTCAAGCCAACGCCGAGGCAAACCTGGAAGAGGGAAGGCCAGCAGGCGGAGCCGACGCATTCCGCCAGTCATCACCTTCAGCAGCAACGAACACCCAGCCCAATACGGGCCGCGGCCACCAATTCCCAGCCACGATCGACAACGCCGGCTCGGTAACACCACGCAGCGGCACCACAGACAACTTCAGCGGAACCGGCCGCACACTGGGTGGCACCAATTCCCACGATCCGGCTGCCCGGGTCAGGGACATACGGGCCGGAAAGTTGCAGGACAACGCCGATGACAACGCACTGGCGGACATGGAAGAGGGCCACGCCGGACAGGGGCTCTCACGACTCGTTCATCAAGAAGCCTTCGATGTCGGTTCCTCCGACGGGGACGGGCGATGTACGAACCCTTGCCGACCTGCTGAGTGCGGCAACGGACGAGGCGGCACCCGGGGACCGGGCGATCCCGCCGGAAGCCCGGGCCCCGGTGGGCTGGGTCAGCGCAGTGCGTCCAACGGGTCCTCAACGGTGACGATCGACCCGAACGCGAGTGTGGGCAGGGCCGGTGGCATGGCCGCCCCGCCCGGCAAGACGAGCGAGACATCGAACCCAACCGAAACCGAATCTTCCCCGACCGCGTCCGGGTCCGAAGGCCCACACGGGCTCGGGTCACACGCCTGACAGCGCCGAGTCCCCGGAGCGGGATTGCGTGAGTCGGGCCCCACGAACCGTCGGGTTCACCAGCTGGAAGCGGACGGAACGCCGACCGGCCGGTAACCGGCGTTGAGACACGAGTTGAGCTCCCACAGGACGCAACAGGGACGCAACGTGTCGTACCGGAGCGGGCACCGGAAACAAACTTGGAAGAGGGACAGCCAGCAGGCCGAGCCGGCACATTCCGCCAGCCGTCACCTCCAACAGCAACGAACGCCCAACCCAATACAGCAACAATAAACAACGCAGGCTCGACAACACCACACGGCGGCACCACCAACAACCAAAGCGGAACCGGCCACACACTAGGTGGCACCAACTCCCACGACCCAGCCGCCCGAGCAACCAAACTCGAAAACAACGCCCAAACAAACACCCAAACAAACCTGGAAGAAGGACACCCAGCAGACGGAGCCCCGCACCCCGCCAACCCTCACCCCCAACAGCAACAAACACCCAACCCAATACAGCAACAATAAACAACGCAGGCTCGACAACACCACACGACGGCACCACCAACAACCAAAGCGGAACCGGCCACACACTAGGTGGCACCAACTCCCACGACCCAGCCGCCCGAGCAACCAAACTCGAAAACAACGCCCAAACAAACACCCAAACAAACCTGGAAGAAGGACACCCAGCAGACGGAGCCCCCGCACCCCGCCAACCCTCACCCCAACAGCAACAAACACCCAACCCAATACAGCAACAATAAACAACGCAGGCTCGACAACACCACACGACGGCACCACCAACAACCAAAGCGGAACCGGCCACACACTAGGTGGCACCAACTCCCACGACCCAGCCGCCCGAGCAACCAAACTCGAAAACAACGCCCAAACAAACACCCAAACAAACCTGGAAGAAGGACACCCAGCAGACGGAGCCCCGCACCCCGCCAACCCTCACCCCAACAGCAACAAACACCCAACCCAATACGGGCCGCGGCCACCAATTCCCAGCCACGATCGACAACGCCGGCTCGGTAACACCACGCAGCGGCACCACAGACAACTTCAGCGGAACCGGCCGCACACTGGGTGGCACCAATTCCCACGATCCGGCTGCCCGGGTCAGGGACATACGGGCCGGAAAGTTGCAGGACAACGCCGATGACAACGCACTGGCGGACATGGAAGAGGGCCACGCCGGACAGGGGCTCTCACGACTCATTCATCAAGAAGCCTTCGATGTCGGTTCCTCCGACGGGGACGGGCGATGTACGAACCCTTGCCGACCTGCTGAGTGCGGCAACGGACGAGGGCGGCACCGGGGACCGGGCGATCCCGCCGGAAGCCCGGGCCCTGGTGGGCTGGGTCAGCGCAGTGCATCCAACGGGTCCTCAACGGTGACGATCGACCCGAACGCGAGTGTGGACAGGGCCGGTGGCATGGCCGCCCCGCCCGGCAAGACGAGCGAGACATCGAACCCAACCGAAACCGAATCTTCCCCGACCGCGTCCGGGTCCGAAGGGCCCACACAGGCTCGGGTCACACGCCTGACAGCGCCGAGTCCCCGGAGCGGGATTGCGTGAGTCGGGCCCCACGAACCGTCGGGTTCACCAGCTGGAAGCGGACGGAACGCCGACCGGCCGGTAACCGGCGTTGAGACACGAGTTGAGCTCCCACAGGACGCAACAGGGACGCAACGTGTCGTTCCGGAGCGGACGCCGGACACAAATGCCGCTGCGGCGACAGATGCAGCCACCAACACGCTTCCCGAATACACGGGACCCCGATTCGTAGAACACCAGCACCTGACATCACGACGCAATGGGTCACCGTTCCTGCCCACGTCTCCCAACGCGGTGATACTCGGGGCCTGTACCGGGCCGCCACAAATAGGATCTTCCTCGACGGGCGTTGGCTTGACGCCGAAGGCACGGCAAGCTGGATCCGCCGCTGGACCGCATGGGACGACCAGACCCCGGTACCACTGATCTTCGTGGCGGGACAGGCCGGACACATCCGCGAGCCCGGGCAGCCGTCATTCGCCGACCAGGTAGCCCAGCTGCTGAACGCGCCATGGACGATCGCGACAACCGCCCATCCGATGCAGTCATCGCCGGAGACCATCCTCGCCGGCACGCCGGCCGATGCCGGATCAGGCTGGGAACTGCACCAGCCGGACGCTGCCAACATCCCCTCGGGCACGACCTCCGCGGCGCGATGACAACCATGCTCCGACGCCTCGCCCCCAACTGGCCGCACACGGCATCAGGCCGGACGCGCGCACCGTCGAACTGAATCCGGCACAGGCCCAGGCCGACACCCCCATCATCTGGAGCTACGGCCCGGAAGCGACCTCGCTGAACGCCGCGTATCCCGGCGCGCAGCGCCTGGCCGCCGCCGTATCGGCGGCGATCGCCGCGCTGCCCGCCGGATCGGTGGCGAACCCTCAGGCGCTGCAGCGGGACGCGGAGGAGGTGCTCAGCGGTGTGACCTGGCGCGATGACCTGCGCGTCCAGGAGCTCGTCAGCCTCCTGGCGCGTACACCCATGCTGGAGGGGCCCTTCGGCAGGAACTGCTGCGCGAGCTGCTGGCGTTGGAGACGGATGATGTGCGGCGGGACGGGTTCTTCCGTGTCCCTGGCATGCTGCACCACCTGGACGGCAACCTCGATGTGATGCGGGCCGTGCTCGAGAACGACGGAGCAGATCTGCCGACCCTGGTCTCCCGCGTCCCCGCGGTGGGCGCCGCACTGCTGTCCCAGCCGGACCCGGTGGCGACAGCCAGGCGCTTCGCCCGGAAGCCGGAATCATCGGCGCACTGCTGACCATGTCACTGCGCCACCCCGAAACCCCGGTGGACTACCAGCGCCTCCTGGCAGACCCGAACCAGCTGCGTGTTCTGCGCCCGTACACACACCTGTTGGTGGCACTACTGGCCGCACCCACCCTCCTCGACGCCGCACTCGCCGACCCCAAAATATTCGAGCTGCTCAACCCGGCCAACGCACTCGTTGACGCACTGGAGGACGCACCGAACCTGAGCACCCGGCTCGCCTCGGACCTCGAGCTGCTGACCGCAGCAGTGAACAACCCTCATGTGGCGACCGTCCTCGCATACAACCCGCACGCCTTCGACCACACACAGGACCAGGACCTGCTGACCGCGCTCCACCAGGCCAAGGACCCCTGGTCCCCGGAGCACGACACAGAGCGAGCCGGCCCAGCCACCCACCGCCGAAGAACTGGCGCTCATGCAGCCCACCGACATGGTGGACTACCTCCGCAATGCCAGCAGGGTGTGGAACACACTGCTCAACGACGGCGAAACGCTCGGGAGAATACAGAACGAGCCGGAACTGCTGCGCGCCCTCGTCCCGCACGCACACACACAAAACCATCCAGTCACCCTGCGCCGACTCCTCGACACACACAACGAGAAACCACGGGCAGCCTTCCGGTCCGGGACCCTGTCATTCGGGGCCCTCCCCATGGCGCTCCGCCACTTCTCGGCCTGGTCCCCTTCTCCACCGTGGACCCCGCAGACAAGCGGGCCACCAGCTACTCCCGGACACGAATCAACCGGGTAGCCAACGACCGGACCTCCAGTCGCTTCACCCGCTCGCAGACATACGTGTTCCCGGAAATGGCACGCCTGTCGGCTCTGAATCAACCAGACCGAACGCTGCTCACGGAGGTGCCGGACCTCTTCGAACATGTGCGCGCCGACTCACGCCTCGCCGGCTCACTGATGAGGACCGGCAGCCGACTGGCCTCCGTCATCAACAAGCGCCCGGACGTACTACCGCTACTGCTGGCCGACGACAGCGCCCTGCTTGAACTACTCGCCACACACCCCACAATCGAACAGTGGCTCGACGAAGACCCCAACCTCCTCCCTCAGCTCATCGACAACCTGCGGGCAGCCCCAGGAACACTGCGGCAACTCCTGAACACCGGGGCCACGGGCGACACGCAAAACGGAGGAATCGAGCAAAGCCCGGTCCCGATGTCCGCCCGGGCCTTCCTCCCTGGCGCGCGGCACAGCCCGCCACCGATGTCCTGTCTGTCCCCTCGCAGTCGCGGGAAGACCCGGCCTCAGCCCAGAGGACTGCTCCGGGCACGGATGGGCACCTGGTCGCGTCCGCTGTCCCAGGGCAGAGCGAGGCCGACCTGGCCCGGACGGGTCCTCTGGATCCGACGGCGGTGGGGGCGGACCAGATGCTGGGTGCTGAAGTGGCCACCGCGCTGAGGGAGCTGAAGTGGACCGGTGAGTCCGTGTCACCGGAGCGGCGGCAGGAGCTTTACGACACCCTGACGAGCGAGGGCTACATCAGGCCGGGGACCCCACCAGGCGTGTGGCGTCGGTGATCGCGCAGGCCCATGTGGAATTCCTCCTCACCGGGCAGGAGAGGCCGTTCAGGTTGCCTGGCGGGAAATCCAGTGCTGAGTCGGAATTCCTATATGTCATGCAGCTCGCCGGGGACCGGGATCCTATCGATATGCGCAATAGGGTGCTGGCCATCGGCCCGGACGGCACTGAGGTGATTGTTGAGACCAAGACCTTCTATCTGGGCTCTGACGACCAGATTTTCCGAACTGTGGAAGGTGCCGAGGAAGCAGGCGCCGAATACGACGATCCCTACGAGATGGTAATTCCCGAGATTCTTCTCGGGAAGATGAACAATCTGCCGGGCGAGCAGAGTGTTAACCCTGACGGCGCCTTCCGTGCATATGACAATTTTGCGCGGGCACTCCGCCCCTCGACGCCTACGCCCCGGAGTCCCCATCCATCCCGATCCAGCAGATCCTGCGGCCTCAGGATGGATGGGATATCCAACCGGCGGGGTGGGAGCGCTCATCGGGCCACGGCCGATCGGTGCCCCGCCGGGTCAGAGTGTTCACCACAATATTGGTGTGCCGACCGGTGTGCACCACCACTTCCTGACGTATGTCCATGACCGCACCTGGCGGGACCAGACCAACGGCCACTTCACCAGGGAACACGCGTCCGACGCATTGGCATTCGGTAACGAAATAGCGGCTCGGTATATCAGCTGGAGGGTCTTCGGTCGCGTTCTCGACAATCTGAACGGTGCGCGCGCCCTGCTCGAACTGCCGGACCTGCCCCTGCAGCAGGTGCGGGACCACGCCACACAGCTCTACATCAATGCGGCTGCGCTTGTTACCGGTTTTGCCACCGACATATACGACAAAGCCAATGCTGCCGCTTTGGACCGGCATGATCCTGCCATTCTTCTTGCGAGTCTCCTGAAACAGCACAAAACTATCTGAATTTCGATGCGCACGCTTTCCTGGAGCTCTTCGAGCAGAGTGTGCGTACCCGAATTCCAGATTTTGATGACCTTTATGACGAGCGCAACCGGCATGGAGACGGTCTACGTCCTCCCATGCTGCAATTGACCTCAATCAGTCAGTTTCGCGTCGAGGATTTCTTGCGGAGCGGTCTTCAAACCGGCTATCCGCGGAGAGCCGGTCTGGCTGATGTCTTCACAATGACCGTCGTCGGTGAACTGGACGACAATGACGGTGGCACCCTTCCGCTGCGCGTGACGGAGGTTCGCGCCTTCCGTCAGTATCTCTCTTCCCTGCGCGAATGCGGCGGGACCACAACGAACTCAGAGACTTCGTGGAAAGCCTGTATCCGCAGGCGTGGCACCTTCACTATCCGTCGCCGGCGGATCGGGAACAGATCGGGCGGGCATACACAGAGCTGCGTGCGACATACGGCCCGTGGGGCGGGTCGCCGGACACCGGTGTGGAGCCGTACGGGGCGCGGTGGCCGATCGGGCGCCGGGTGATCCTGGAAGGGCCCCGAGCGGTGGTGGCTCCGGACGGGAGTGACGCCGCGCGCGAGGTGCCGTTGTCCGAGGTGCCGGCGAAGGGAAGTCCAAGGAGCGGTGGTTCACGTATCAGCGGATGACTTCGTATCAGGCCGACCCAATGACGTACGGGGTCAGTGACGGGGCCGAATCCGGCTTCCCGACGGCGAGGTGCTGCCGGCGGAGGGCTGGGTGGCGTACGGGGAGGACTTCGTCCAGCCGTCGACGGGGGCGTACCTGCGGGGGACAGCGGCTGGGCAGGCCGGGTCGGGAACGTGGATCAGGTGGGGCCCGGCTGGGGCGATGAGTCCCGCGCCTGCGGTGTACACGCTCAAGGCCGGTGCCACGGATGAGGGCTCCGAGCCGACGCACATGTACCTGGTGCCGGACAGCCAGGAGGGCGGGCGGTCCGCATTCCGCTGACCGGCAACGTGGGCCCGCTCGCCGCCGCACTTCAGCAACAGCCTCCGCTCATTTCCGGTGCGGCCGATGGTCCCGCCGATTCCGCTGTGCTGTCCCCGGACACCGTCGCCGATGCGCCCGCCCAGATCAACATGGCCCCGTCTCCGCCGCCGACCGGGCGGACGCCACGGGTGATCCGGGCTGGTCGGTGTCGTCCTGGCGCCCGGCCGGGTCACCGGGCAGGACGCGGTTCGAGAGCCTGTACCAGGACCGTGAGTGGCGCCGACGCAGCGTTGCCCTGGAGTTCACGTTCGCCGGATTGATGAGCCAGGTCCCCGCGTTCACCGAGGCGGCCCGTGAAGGCGTGTTCCACATGTACCAAGGGCTCGCCGCGCGTCACGGCGAGGCCGCGGCGCAGCGTGCCTTCTTCGCCCCGGACGCGGTTCCGGCCGATCCCGCCGCCGCGCTGGAGCGGCTGCGCACTCTGGTGCCGGGCCGCAGGCGCTGGACGAGTTGATGACCGCGCTCACTTACGCGGCGTACGCGGGTCCGGGGCTGCCGGGCGAGCTGGCCAAGACGCTGTCACATCCGGTCGGGCGTCGTTCACGTTATGTGCCGGGCAGTGCTTACCGTGCGGTGCACGACAGCCGTGGGTTCCGCCGGGTGGGCGGTGAGGATGGTCCCGCGCTGCGGCTGCTGCGGACCTACGCCGCTCTCGGCGCCTCACCTGCCCAACTGCTCACGTTCCGTGGCGCGCTCATCGCCTGGACGGTTCCCGCCGATCTGCAGTCGCTGCACGAGATTCTGCGCGCTTCCCACCTGCTCGGGATAGGGAACGCGCAGGAGCGCGGCGCTGTGCTGCGTGATGGGGCGGGGCTGCACAACTGGGTCGCGGAGGGGCGCGGGTGGCCGGCTTCCAGAGGTTCGACCCATACGGTGCCCTGAACCCGCCGCATCGCCGGCTGTACGGCGAGCGGATGACGTACAGCGAGGACATCACCCCAGCGAGCTGGATCTCCCCGGCGACCTCGTGAGACTGACCGGCGCCGCGCTCGCCGGGAATCTCCGTCGGACACCCGCAGGGAGCGGGCGCTCCACGCGTGGCTTCGTACGTACGGCGACGCGGGCATGCAGGCGCTGGCGCGCCTGGCACCGGCTCACCTGACGGCTATCCATCTCTACGGCGGGCCCGACTACGAGCCGATGAAAACGTTCCTCAACGGTGAGCGGCTCGGCGCGGGATGGGCCGTCGACTGCTGCGCTTCAGCGTCTGGTCGTTGATCCGGAATGCGGTGAAGCTCGACGCGCCCGCTTTTGTGCCGACGATGCTCCGCGGACATCCCGACCTCGATGAGCTCTTCGATGACATGCGGGACGAGTCGGACCTGGAGACGCCGAGCGCCGACGTGGACGAACTACGGGGCCGCTCGGACGTGATCTCGGACTGGCTGTACGCGCAGATGCCGCTGCACGTCGACATGGCGATCGAGGCGCTGGAGATTCTGCCGCCGGTGAACGCTGACGTCTGGTGGGGCGACCGCGCGCTACCGGGTTCGCTGGACGGGCCGCCGGTGGACGGGCCGATCTACGGCCGGGACACGGTCACGATGCCGTTCTTCCGCAGCACATCGCGGGAGTCCAGTACGGCACTCGGTTTCATGACGTGGAGCAAGCGCCCACCCACCGACTCTCACCCCGCTCTGGTGCACGTCCCGCACTCGACAGCGCGGGAGATTATTCCCTTCGTGCCCTCCCTGTCGGAGATGGAGGCCACGTATCCGCCGGGTGCGTTCTTCCGCATCGTCGACCGGAGCGTTGTCCGGGGTGGCGAGCGAGCGGTGTCGTACGAGTCCATCACCGCTCGGGAGGCCAGCCCGCCCGAGAGCACGGGTCCGACCGCACCCTCCCGCTCTCCACGAACTCGGCTTGCCTGACGACCTGTTCGGTGTCGGCCCGGCGACCGGCACGGCCGAGGGAGTTCCGGGCAGGGGCGCGAATCCCGACCTTATTTCCTTCGCCTCGGCACCTGACCCCGCCCCTGAGGCCGAGGTGGATGAGGACCGGAGTGGGGAGGGCTGGGATCCCGCTCTGTATGACGAGGTACTCCGGGCCTTGGAGGGGAGCTGGGGCAGCGCGACAAGTTGCCGGAGCCGTCCGAGGTGGCGCTGTTCCATGCTGAGCTGCGCTCCTCCTGGGGACGGAACGTCATTCTTCGGGAGCGTGGTGCACAGATCGCGCGCCGCATCATGGGGCTTCCTGCCAAGGTGCGGGGCCGGGGCGGGGCACCTGCCACGGGGACAGCTCCGCGGGACGCCCTGACCAGAGCGTTCGACGCGCTGAAGGTGCCGGAGGAGAACCGCAGCACGCTCCGAAGGACGGCGGAGACGGTGCTCAGCGCGGTGCCCCGCGCAAGGAGGTGTCCGTACAGGACCTCGTCGGATACCTGCAGCGCGTGGACATTAATGACGGTCCGAGCTGGCGCACACTGCTGGTCGAGTTGCTGGACTTCCCGGGCGTCCTGCACGCGATCGGATCAGGGTCCATGGGTGGTCTGAGCTTCCTCTACGCTCTTGCCCTGAGTGATGGGCTGGTGGAGCTCATGGCTGACGCGCCGTGGCTGCTCGACGTGATCTCGGCCCAGGACCTGCCGTGGGAGGCGCTCACGCTCGAGGAAGTGTCGGAGGACGAGGCCCAGAACATCCTGGCGGCAGGCAACGCGCTGCGTGAACTGGGCGTAGACGTGTTCGCCCGGGCCTCCGGGACCCTGGACACAACTGCCGACCAGGCGCGGTCCCTGCTCTCCAGGATCCTCGCCGGCACCGGCAGCTCACTCGACCAGCACCGGCCCGACCCGGACGACCGACTCCGCGCACTGGGAACTGTCGCCCACGTCCTGAACACCGCCAGAGCGCAAGCCGCCGCCGCAGGGGCCAGCGCCGACGGCGCGTCCGGGTCGGCCGGGCCGGAGCAGGCACCGGCCGCGGGGCCCGGAGCACCCTGGCCCCTGGCCGGGCAGGCCCCGTCGGGCCACCGGTCACCGGCTGTGGCAGGGGCCCTGCCACCCTGCCCACAGCACAGGACGTGCCGTCGGCAGGACCGATCGCCCCGAACAGCACACAACCCGTCACACTCGCCGAGTACACAGGACCTCGGTTCGCGGGAAGCGAGCATCTGCCGTCACGAAACAGCGGGTCACCGTTCCTGCCCACGTCTCCCCATGCGGTGATACTCGGGGGTCAGTACCAGGCATCCACCAACAGGTTCCTGCTCGACGGAAGTTGGCGTGACGCGGAAGGAACGGCGGACTGGATCCGCAGCTACACCGCGTGGGACGACGATGCGCCGGTACCGCTGATCTTCGTAGCAGGACAGGCCGGACAGGTCGGCCCACTGCCCGGACAGCCGTCCTTCGCCGACCAGGTAGCCCTGCTGATGAACGCGCCGTGGACGATCGCGACAGCCGCTCACCCGGTGCAGCTGTCACCGGAGACCGTTCTCGCCGGCATGCCGGTCACCGACGGCTCGGGCGGAACCCACGTGCACAGCAGCGACGACGCGGGCTGGGAACTGCATCAGCCAGGTGTGGAGAACATTCCGTTGGGTCGCGACCTCCGCAAGGCGCTGGCGGGCGCGCTCTCCCAGGCCGGCCCCGCGCCGGCCGCGCAGGGCGTCGAGCTGGCCCCGGCACGGGCCGGGCAGACACCCTCTCATCTGGAGCTTCGAGCCTGAAGCGCGCCCGGGAATCGCCGCCTATTCCGCGCTGCACGGCTCGCCGTCCAGGGCTGCGCAACCGCCTGTCGGCGAAGGTATCAACGTCGACTTCGGTGCTTCCGGACCCCAACTGGGCTTTCCAGTAGCCCCTGAGCCGGTCCCTCCGAGCACCGTCGCACCGCGGACCACAGCGCCGGAGCTGTCCCAGACGATCACACACATAGCGCCCGCGACCGGGGCACCGGCCACCAGCTGCTCGACGTCCCGCCCACCAGCGCACAGGCCACCGGAGCCGCGCCCGGCCAGGCCATCGAGCTGGACGAGCTCACGCCGCCGCCCCCGCCACCGCGGCCCCGGCCCATCCCTGGCCCAGGCTCCACAGGTCATCGAGATGCCGGGCCTGCCCGGCACACGGCTGGAGGTCTGGCCCGCCGGCGAGTCGGGCGTTAGCAGGCGCATCGGCACTTCGGGCCCGGCACGCCTGGAAACAAGCCACTTCACATGGCCGGACGGCACGCAGGTTGTCCGCGCCGAGCAGACCGTCGTACCGAACGTCGAGACCCGCCGCTGGGACTTCCAGGTGTCGGCCACGGGCACCCGGCTCCTGGGCACCGAGCGACGCATAACTCTCACCGACGGCAGCCTCGTCGCCATCCCGGTCGGCTCGCCGAACCAGCCTGTCACGCACCTCGACGCCAACGGCACCGTTATCGAACACGGGCCGCCGGTGCGTGTCGGCGATGCGGGCATCAACATCCCCACCGCCACCGGCTTCCAGCTGTACGACCCGGCGACCGGCGCACTGTCACACACCGGCCTGCGACTCACCGGCCCGGACGGCCACCCGTCGGCGGCGCACGTCATGACCCCGAACGACGGCGGCGGAGCGCGCACCCTCGTCGGCGACGACGCCACCACCGTGCTGGGCAGCGTCACCGCACCGCCGAACGCCCATGGCGTCCTCCACGTCACCCCGGCCGGTACCGGTCCGACCATCACTGTCTTCGGCCCTGACGGCCGGTTCTCACACCACTCTCTGGCCCTCACCGGCATCGACGAACTGGGCGTCCCGGGCGGCTTCATCCGTATACCGAACGGCAATGGCCTGCCGCACCTGGTCGACGCCGAGGGTAAGACGGTTCCGGAAACCCTGGTCGTCCCGCAGCTCCTCGGCGGGTACCGGATCGAGCACACGGGTGGGCAGTTCCACGTCGACGCGAGCGGCGTACGCGTCCACGACGTCGTCCCGCTCACCGCCGACGGCGACCGGCCCGAACTGTATGTCTTCACGCCGGTAGGCGCCGTGGATCCGCTGCCCGTCCCGCGCGGCGAGGACGGCGGTGCGCCACTCAACGCCGTCACGGTCTCCCACGTGGACGGCACGCTGCACGTCACAGCCTTGGGTAACGAGGTGAATGTGCACACCCGCACGGCGCCTTCTCACACACCGCGCTGCCGATCGTGGGCGGCGGGTGCCCGGTGGCTACATTCGCCTGCCCGGCATCGGCGAAGAGCCACAACTCACGCGAGGCAATGGGGCCGTCGAGCAGAACACGAGCGTCCGGCCTCAGGCCCGCGGCAGCTACCTGGTGGAGCACCCCGGCGGCCGGATCATCGTGGACGACGACGGGAGGCACACGCACGACGTCGTGGAGCTCACCACCAACGGTGCAGCGCCCAGGCGGTTCGTGCACACGCCGGTCGGTGCCGCGGACACACCGTCGCCCCATCCGCGCGACCACGACGGTGTGACCGACGAGAACACCACGGTTACCCGGGTCGGCGGCGAGCTGAGGCTCACCGAGGCCAACGGGTCATTCACCGGGCACGGGCTCGACGGCACGCACCGGTACTATGCACTCCACGTGCGGGCGGGGCGTTCAACGGCCGGTTCGTCAGGTCCGACGCGCAGGGCGCAACGCTCGTCGACGCGGGACTCATCCCGGTCCCGGAGCGCACGCCGTGCCTCAACCCGGGCTGCAGGACCACGGCTTCCGGATCGCCGGTAGCGGCGCCCACGTCGTGGTCGACGAGCGGGCGAGTCCAGCTTCACTGTCGTGGGCCTGAGTAACACCGCCGGTGCTCCGCCGCAGCGCTTCGTCTTCTTCCCGGCCCCGGCGGCCGGAACGCCGGCTACCGTGCCGCTTCCGATCGTCAAGGGCCCCGACGGGAGCGATCTGCCGGTCAATGTGGGTGCCCGGCAGGACGGCGAGCTGCGGACGGTCGACGTGACGTGGATCCGGTCCTTCGCTGCCGACGGTACTTTCCGTTCCGAAGTCCTGCGTCTGACCGGCGCCGGGGCGTCCACCTGCCCGAGAACATTCGCGTGTTCCCCGGCGGCGCACAGCGCCTGGTGGACAGCGCCCTGCACGATCTGCCGGGCACCGTACGAACGCGCGTCGACGTCACCGACGGCCGTGACGCGGGCTTCAATGTCCGAAGTGACAACGGCGACTTCCGCATCTTCGACACCCACGGCAGGCTGGACTTTCATGCGGTCGCCAAGCAAGTTCCGCACGCGGACGGGCAGATCACGGTCCTCGACGTCAGAGACGGCGCCGGTACGCACCAGTTCAACGTCGTTGCGCTCAGTGACGGGCAGATCAATGATTCGGCACAGGCTCGGTTCCTCGACACCTCGGCGGACAACCCGCGGGTCCTGGACGGCAACCTCAACGAACTGCCGCACATCCAGGCACATGCGGAACCCGGCGGCGGGTACCGGGTCCCGGGTCCCTGGCGGGCGAGTTCCGCCGCTACGACGCGGGCGGGCGTCTGGAGTTCCAGCGCATCAACATCGTCCAACGCAACAAGGTGGACCCCAACCGATACTTCGAGATCACCTACCCGGCCGGCGGTATCCCCAGCTGGTCGATGACCGTCGTGGACGCCGTCCGCGTCGCCGAGACTCCGGCGGGTGGTTCGAAGGCGGCACCGTGGACATGCACGGCGCCGGTGCGGGCCGGGTACACCTGCTCAGCCACACGAACACCACGGTGTTCGAGCGCCGCTGCTTCCCGAGGGCGGCGTCCTCGACGCGCACCACTCCTCCGCGACTCTCGGCACCTTCAATCGTGTCAAAACCAGCGCGGCACGTGGGCCGAGATCGACGTGAACGGCTGGATCACAAACTTCGGCTCACGGGAATGGTCGGAGAGCACACGCAGTTACTTTGACGTCTCGAGCTTCGCCGGCCGGACAGACGCGGTCAGGCACTTCCGCCTCAACGTGGACGGCGGGCACGTGTTGGCCAACCTCCGTCCCTACAACGCCTCCTGGGTGCGTTATGACTCCGAATTCCAGCCCATCGCCCACGGGACCAGGCATAAGGAGGAGCAGTTCGAGGAATCCCAGCCCATCGCCGACGGGACCAGGCACCAGAAGGCGTGGTACGACCGTTTCCGGCCCATCCCCACGGGACCAGCCAGCGGGTGAACTGGTTCGGCTATGTCGACCAGATGCGTCACCCGAAGACCAACAAGTACGTTACGACGCAGCGGGAGTTCGGTCGCCTCCGCTTCCACAACATAGGGCAATACGTGCAGTCCGAGATGGGGGCCGACGGGGTCCCGACGGGCGACTATGCCTCACAGCATCCCGACGGCAACATCAACGGCTTCGGGAAGACTCTTCACAACCGGGACTTCCTGGTCGTCAAGCGGTTCGCCGAGCAGCGACCGCCGGTCTCCTTCCGCAACATGACCTCCGCCACCATCCGCCACACAGACCTGAGTCAGCACCCGTGGCTCGCCCACGACAACCGGCTGCGTGTAGCGACGTGGCACCTGATGCCCTTTTCCGGCCGACCCGAGGTCACCGGGACGCAGTTCACGTCCAACAACAAGGCCGCGTTCTACGTAGCGGCTGACGGCAACATCACCCGCGAAACACGTCCGTTGCCCAACGGCGATACGCTCGAAGTCGGCGACGTGCCAATGCCGATCACCACTGCCGGGCAGCCCGTCACACTGGAGGACGGCTACACGCCGTGGTCCGCAGCCGACCTGCGCGGCCACCGGACCAGCGTCAGGGCCGACTTCACCATGGATCGCGGCCCCGGCGGCAGAGAGGTCGCGTGGCAGGACCGCCGCACTACCGACCTCGACGACGGGAACTGGTACAGCCCCAGCTCCGACAAGCGGTGGAGCGTCGTCCGCACCGGCTTCACGGACGGCACCTACCTCGCCCATCGGCCATACCCGGGGCCCTCGCCGACGACGCGGCAGACGGCGGGGTCACCACCGACAACAGCGACTGGACGCTGTACGACCACCACGGCAAGGTCATCAGCCGGTCCGACAGTTTTCCCCACCCTGGCGGCGGCGACCGCCTGACACGGATCGTCGGTACCCCGGGCAGGAAGAACCACACCACCACATGGCACGACGCGGCCGATCAGAACATCACCGGCATCCGCAAAACCGCCTACGAGCGACAGATCACCGAGTGGGGATGGGACCCCGAATCATTCCAGGACTTCGTCCGTGAGGACAGGAATCCCGCCGGCAACCAGGGATCCCAGGTCCGGGAAGGCAACAACTCGGAGCGCCTGGTCCGCGACCACCAACTGCTCGGGGATGACGCGAGCATCGACGCGTGGAGCGTCGTCGGACCGCAAGGCAACGAAATATGGCACTGGAACAAGACCGACCGGGACGGCAACATCCTGGAATTCGGCAACGACGTCAACGACCGGGTCCGGCACTGGTACGACGCGAACGGCACCTTGCTCGACCGCTGGGCGCCGGGAGCCCGCTGGGTGGACCGGGTGACCAGTCTCGGCGACCGGATCATCCAGGAGACCCCGCACCCGGGCGGTCAAGGTGGCCAGCCCGCTCCTGCCGTTCCTGCACTTCTCCCCGACGACCCGTTCCGCGTCCGCGACTACAGCCCCACCGTTGACAAGCCGTTCGACGCCAACGTCTGGCAGGAGTCCGACCAAGGCCTGATCGTCCACGAGAAGAAGCGGCTGCCGGACGGCACGTTCCTGGAGACGGACACCTTCAACAAGCAGGCACGCCGCTATGGGCCGGACGGCGTCAGTCTCATCAACGACCGGGGCATCGCCGGCTACATCACGGATTCCGACGGCACATACGTCGGACGGGAGACCCACTTCGCTGGAATCCTCAACGAGTACCGCGGGCTGTACCGCATGCGCCGCGAGACCAACCGCTGGGAATTCGGCCCCTCCGTGATGGGCGAGTCGGTGTACACACCGTTCGCCATCAAGGCGATCGAGTCCGTCGGCATCGACATGACACAGGAATGGATCCTCGACTTCGTTGTCGGCGTGGTCGCTCTGGCCCTCGTCAGGCGCGCCAACCAAATGGAGCTGACCGGGATGGACGTGGCCCGTGCCGCGTTCGGGGCCACGTTGACGTCCGTGAGCAAGGGCGTGGTCGCGTCCTGCACATGGCCGCCAACCGCGGCGGCTGGAAGGTGCGTCTGTCGAACCTCGACTACGGGAAGCCGCCGAACTGGCCTCCCAACGACGACAGCTGGAACACCGAGTGGGGAGCGAACGAGCGCCCCACGCGCTGGCGTGGCGGCATGTACGAATACACCTTGAGCTTGCTCACCGGCGCGGCCACGTCCTTCGTTTCCGGCTCGGCGCAGTCGGCGATCTTCGGCGCCCGCGCAGCGGACGGCAGCCTCATCAAGCTCACCGGCGACCAAGCCGCGCTGTTCGGCCTCGTCTCGATCGTTGGCGGACTCCTCGACACCACCACCGTCGGAGCACTACGCACAGCGATCCTGAACACGATCGGCAGCCGCTATGTCCACCGCCAGGGCTGGGTGGACATCTACGCGTTCGGCTCGCTCGGAAAACTCGTCGACAGGCTGGTCACCCTCCTGTTCCTGAGCCCCTGGGCGATCGGCTTGCTCGGCGCCCAGCCGCCGGCTCCCACTCCAGGAGAGAGCGAATGAGCATCCCACCGATCTCCGGCACTCCCAGAGGCCGCCGCACCGACCGCACGATCACGGCCACATCGGCCGCAGTACCGGTCGGCGCGCAGATCACGACGAGGACCGGCGCGTACACAGAAAGCCCGTGTCTCGGACGGCGTGTGGGGCCGCGGCCGGGAAGCAGCCGGACCACGGTAGTGATGCAGGCCTTCCACGGCGTTACGCTCACCGTGACGGACTTCGAAAGCGCCCAACTGCTCGCTGTACCCGACGGCGTGGAGCAGGCACGCGATGGCCGGCCTGCGCGCCATGCTGGAACCGGTCGAAGACGACCTCAACAGGTTGCTGGAGACCGCGACGACCCCGGCCGAGGAGTGGGACCGAATGTGCGCCGAGACCGACCATCGCACTGTGACCGTGACCGATTCCGACGGGATGCCCCACGTCCTGACCTGCACGCCCCGGAGGAAGACGGCAACGGCTTCTACGGCGCCATCCAACTGGCCCGCGGCAGGACCGGCGGAGGGAAAGGATCCGCGGCCTGGCGGCCTACAGCCCCGGCCGCCGGGCAGTCTTGCGCTGGATCCGCAGGCCGTCTTCCGTACCGAGGAACTGCGGATCATCCTTGATGCCGGCTTCGGTGACGATGTCGCTCTGCAGGACGAGATCACCCGGGAGGGCGGCAGACTCCCGCCTCGGTCGCAGCGCGCCTCACACCGGAGGCGCGGGAGGCTCTCATCCTGCTGAACCTGATGACAGCGCGCCGCTGGGACTCCGATACGGCCCGGTGGGCAGCCGAGGCCGCGGCCGGCCTTCACGGCATCGAGCTGACCATCCTGTCCGAGGACGGCTCCCACACGTATTCCCCGAGCTCACGTCACGACCCGAGCCGCCCGTTGGAGCAGGTGATCCTTTACCGACGCGGCGGCCAGTACCTCGCCGCGCGCCACCCCGGGGCCATGGGACCGGGCGCCGCCCACCGGATCGAGGGTGCCGTACGGGTGGCGCCGCACGCCGAGCAGCCCGGCGCCGTCGCCACCCGTACGGGAAGGCCCTCACAGCCAGGCCCTTCCGGACGGCCCGGTACGGTGCCGGATCAGCCACCCGCCGCCGGGCATCTGCCGCCTCCCAACCTCGACTTCGTGCCGCACACGCTGAAACCGGCAGTGGCGGATCCGGAACCGGGCCCCGAGCCACAGGCGTCCCCACCGCCGGAGGCGCCTCTCCGGCAGCCGGCCAGGCTCCGGCCCGCCGCCGCCCCGGTCGCGCAAGCCGGCGGCGGCAGTGCACTGCTCGCCAGTCTCGACGCCGATCCCAGCGGCGCCAAACACTCGCCGACGGCCTACGCCGCCGGTCTCCGAAACAGAACGAAGCCGAGGAGCACTGACGATGACCAGTACGACAGCACGATTCCTCAACCGCCAGGGCGGGCGACGGCAGGCGCCCAGCCCGGTGAAGAGCGGCTTGTCGTCGGTACCGCCCGAAGGGCCGGCCTGTGACCGCCCGGGGTACGAACGGTGACGACGCGATACAACCGGAAGCAACCGGCTCCACCGTACGCCGGGCCGCAGTCGCGGCCGGCGAGCGGAAGCCGGGTTCGTCACTCCGGCCGCGGCCGGGCCGCGGAACCAGCACCGGCGGAGAACGGCCGGACCTGAGCCAAACGGACACCGCCGCACCGGCGGCCACATCCGCGTCCGCGTCGGCCGGCATCACGGGGCAGAGTGGGCCCGCGCCGTCGGTCACCGCCCTGACCCGGACCGCAGCGGGACGGCCGAGCGGTCAGTGCCACCCGTGCCGACGCCGGAAGCTCTGTGACCTCCGCGAACGCCGACCCGGCCGCTGCGAGTACCCGCGTACCCCGGCCCTCCCGGCACCCGGGCCATCCGGCCGGGCAGGGCGGCGACGGTTCCCAGGAACCGTCAGGTGGCGGCCGGTCGCCCGGCCGTCGGACAAAGGTGCTGGCGGCTGCCGTGGGCGTTGTGGCGGTGTCCCTGATCGCCCTTCCGTTCCTGGCCCATGACAAGGGGTCGACCGACGTCCAGACCCAGGACGCGGCCGCCGCCCGCCCGACCACATCGCCGAGCCCGAAAAGCAGCCTGGTCACCGTGCCGGACGGGCTGGAATCCGCGTCGGCGACACCCTCGAAGAAGGCCGACGAGGCCAAGAGCGCCGGTCTGGCCCCACCACTGCCGAACCAGAACGCGGTCGTCCCCCGCTGTGACTCTCCCCAGCTCGAAAGCTACGAGCAGTGCCCCGCCGAAGAGTGTGGCCACCATCGCCGCCAAGGCCACGGAATACGCCGCCAAAAGGCTGCTACGCCGCCTCAGGCGACCCTCGTCGTCTATCCGATCGCGAGGCTGAACCCTTCCACATCCTGGAAGGCCGACCGGCTGCAGCTGGGCATGCAGGCCGACGGCAACCTCGTGCTCTACGACCGGCAGGAGAAGCGGGTGCTCTGGGCTGCCGGTGTCTCCGGCAAGGGCAACATCGCTTACTTCCAGGATGACGGCAATCTCGTCGTCTACAACGTCGAGGGCCATCCGCTGTGGGCCTCGAACCCCGCCCACTTCACCAACGCCACCCTGAACATCCGGCCCGACGGCAATGTCGTCATCATGTCCGGTGGAAAACAGGTGTGGGCCACGAACACGCACGTCTGACGCCGAGCGTCTGCATCCGGGACTGCCCACGCCTCTTCTCCCCTACGCAAGGAATGTGATGCCATGTCCGGCAACGGTCAGATCGACTTCGCCGCACTGGCCGCCCAGGCCTTCCGTATGGAGGGCGAGATGGTGGGTGCCCAGGAGGACCTGACCAAGCTCCAGGCCACCGGCTACGGTGGTAACGGCCTGGTCACGGCGACCGTCTCCGGTGAAGGCCGGATACTCGAGCTGCGCATAGACCCTTCGGTGATCGATCCCGACGATTCCCAGACCCTCGCCGACATGGTCATCGTGGCGGTCGACAGCGCGAACCAGGCCGTACAGGAGCAGCGGGCGGTGAGTCTGTCCGCCGTCACCGACGGCCTCAACGGCCTCCTCGCGGGACTGCAGCCGGGAGCACCGGAAGGGCATCCCGGACCTCGCACCCGAGGCGGAGGCGGCTTCGCCGCCACTGATCCGCCGGCCCCGTGCGCCCGCCCTGATCCCCGAACGGGACTCCCGGGCGCGGGCGCGCGGACACCTGCCCGTCGGAAGACCCAGCACCCGTTGCGGCATCCGCCGACCCGGTGCCAAGGTCATAGCACTGCCGAAGAGCCTCGATGTCCCGCATCATCTGCAAGCCCGTCAGGAGCGGCACTGCGAAAGGTCCTCACGTGGCCCGGCAGGTCAGCCGCACCTGTGCGGCGGCGACATGGGCGTTCACGGCGGCGTCGTCGTCCTTCGCGCCGGCGTCGACAAGTTTCAGTGTCACTTTGCCGGTGGTGACGTCGAAGGATTTGTTCGTGACCCAGGTGCCCTGCTTGGAAAGCTGGTGAACGAGGTAGCCCCTGCGACGAGGCTTTGGAACCGTAGGGGTAATCAGTCCCGTAGTAGTAGTAATAGGCGGGGTCGCCGCCGACCTGCGCGCGTCCGGATCCCTTGGGGATGTACGTGGACAGACGGCATGACGCGTCGGTGAACTTCGTGCTGAAATCAAACTGCCAGAGGGCGAAACGGCTGTCGTCGTAGGCGGTCGCGTGCCCCGACACCGGGACGGAGAGGAAGCCGCCGGTGCAGCCGTCGCCGGTGTAGCCACCGCGCTTGAGGTGGCCCAGCCGGTCGTTCCGTCATTGTTGGCCGCGGTGTAGTAGCCGTACGCCGTGAAGGTGGACATCGGCTTGAGCACGTCGGGCCGGCGACGCCCGTCCAGGTGGTCCCCGGTACCGCACCGCCGGCCAGCGCGGCGTCTCCGGTCGCGCCGGGGCTCGGTTCGATAGCCGTGACCTTGTCCGCCCGGGGCGGGGCCCCAGTCGAACGCGCCCATCACCAGGGCAACGATAGCCATGACGAGCACGGCTCCGGCTCCGACGGCGAGCATCCGTTTGCCGGAGCGGCCCGACGGATCGTCCGGCCGCACGGCCTCGGCGAAGGCTGTGTTGAAGCCTTGCCAGTCCTCGTCGATCATGCGCGGGGACACTCCTCATCGATCCGGATCGGGTCCGTGCGCGGAGGCGACTGCTGCCCGAGTCGTCTTTTCGGCACCCTACCGACAACGCCGTCGTGCCGGAAGGAATAGTGGATTTGCTGAATACTGCCGAAAGGTTAACGACACGATTCGCGGCGGATCGGGATCCGCATCCGCCGCGTGGGCATGCCAACGCCCGTTGGGACTCATGGTGTTGGAAATGATGTTAACCGATATGTTGCGTAAGGCAATCAGAAGAATTCCCCGGCCTCCAGGGTGCTCCTTCTACCGCACGAGGCTTGCAGGAGCGAAATGCCCCATATATCGCGCATTGCAATTGTCGAGCACCATGACCTCGTACGCCGCGGACTGGACGACCTGGTCTCGGACAGTCCACTGCTGCGCGTGGTCAGCGTGGTGGCCGAGCCCTGGCAACTGGACCCGGCGGCACCGCCTCCCGACGTGATCGTCCTGGGCCTTCCTCGGGTGTGGAGAAGGATCTCCACAGCACCGTCGCCGGACTCGCCTCACACGGACGGGTCCTGGTCGTGTCGGACTTCAACGGGTCACCTCGTGGCCGATGCCCTGCGGGCCGGGGCGTACGGCTGTGTCGCCCGTGGCGCCGACGACGAGGAACTGCTGCTCGCCATGGGCGCGGTGGCCCGGGGCGGGCTTCACATCTCCCGGGACTCGTCCCCAAGCTGCACGCCGAACTGGGACAACCCGTCGTCGCTGCCACCCCGCCCGCTCTCGCCCGCCGCGAGACCGAGACACTCGGCTGGCTCGCCTCCGGGCTGACCCACGGCCAGATCGCCCGGCGGATGGACCTGACCGAAGCCACGGTCAGCACCTACGTCAAGCGCATCCGGAACAAGCTCAACGTCGGCAACAAGGCAGACCTCACCCGGAAGGCCATCGAGCTCGGACTGCTCCACGACCAGGCCGGGTAGCGGCCGGGCGGCCGTCCGCACGGAGGACCGGCCGGCGGCCGCAGACCGTTGCCGACACCCTGAGTGACAGAGCACCCGGCGGATCGACGTCCTCCCTGGGCCATGGCTCACAGGCTCCGGCCGAGGTCGAGGAACCAGTCGGCCATACCGAACGTCCCGGCCGTGAGCGCGACACTGACACCGGCCAGCATCGTGCCGAGACCCGTCAGCCACCGAGAACGCCTCATGGGCGGCAACGCCGGGCTGCGCGCCACCCGCCGGAAGCCGTAGACCAGCAGCGTGGCGGCTATCACTCCGGCGTAGACCGGCCCCGCGTAGGCCGGCCATCCGAAGTGCACCGAGCCGACGAGGAGCAGCGCGAGCAGTCCGATCACACCGGCGAGCGCGACCGGCACGACCTCCGCGACCAGGCGCGCCGCTCCTGCACGCAGCAGCAGCGCGAACCCGAGGCATCCGGCCGCCGCAGCCGCGTAGGGCGATCGTGTGTCCGCGAGTACGACCAGCGCGGTGGCCAGGACCACGGCGGCGCCACCACTCCAGATCACCAGCAGGACGGTGGCCGCACGCACCGCCGCCGCGATGGCGTCGTCGGCCTCCGGGGCCGGGGTCCGTGCTGCGGCCCGTCGGCAGGCGAACGCCACGATGCGGCTCGCGGTCGTCGGTGCGATCGTCAGCAGGCCGAACGCGACCAGGGCGACTACCGACGCCGATTCGGCGGTGTCCGCCTTCACCCAGGCCAGGGCACAGCCCAGTAGGGCCGCGACCGCCGCCCCGGCCAGGACGGCCGTTGTCGCCACACCGGGTGCCCCGGTATACGCCAGGAACGCGCCGACCAGGGCGCCGATGACGAGGGCGCACGCGGTGAGTCCGGCCGGGGTCATGGGCGCGTCAGGACCGTCCATCCGGTCGGCCCAGTTCATGGCGGCCAGGGTCTGGGCGGCCAGCGCGAGAATCGGCACCGCGCACAACGCCAGTGCCGCGCACAGTTCCCGTGGCACCGGCCATGCGCGCTCCGCCGCCATCCATGCCAGTGCCGGCAGTACGAGACCGGCGGCCAGCGCCTCGGCGGCCAGCGCCTCGGGGCTCACCTGGTGCCGTAGCGCCACCACGATCAGGGTGGCGACGAGCCAGCCAGACCGAGGATCGTCACGGCGATGGTGCGGGCGCGGGCGTCCCAACGGCGGTCCAGAGCCCTTGGGTCACCTGGGCGACCCGCTCACCGACATCGTGGACGACCGGCTCGGTGAACTCGTCGGCGATCACGTCGCGCAGGTAGAGGACCTGGCCGTCGACGATGCCCAGCTCGGCCAGTGACCACTCGGGGCGAACGGTTCGTGCGTCGCCGTGGCCAGGGACCACGCCGACGGCATGATGTCCACTTCTTCCTGGTCGCACAGGCGCGCCAGGGTGCCGATGTAGGAGGCGATCGGCGCTCCGGCGGGTACCGCGAGATCCACCTGTCGGCGCTCACCCACGACGGTTATGCGGCAATGCTCGTCCACGACCATGCTTTCTCAGTTCCGTCCACAGGCCGGGACGTCCGGGCCGTGGGTCACCTGTGCTGCCAGGTCTGGACGTTCGCCCACTCGGCCTCGGAGTAGTTGGCCCAGTTGACGTTCATGGCCTGGGCGATCTGGCCGAGTACCCCGTTCGGGCCGAAGAGGCCGTTCGCGGCGTAGTTCCACTCGCCCTGCAGTCCCTCGTAGTACGTGGCCGCGGCGCCTGTCCAGGTCTCCTGGATGGGCTGGAGCAGCATGATGAGCCTGTGCAGATCTTCCGACATCTGCGTGGACACACCACCGATGTACGCCCCTGCGGCCCCGAGGTCCTGCTTGACCATGATGCTTGAGCTGTCGATGTCCGGCACATGCACTCCTCTGCGGTCACGCCGCTGGCGCAACGACGGTTGGGTCAGGTGAGGTTCGCGGTCGGCATTCCGGTCTGGATGGCCTTGATCGCGTTGAGGTTGGCCTGCTCGGAGTCGGCGTAGTTGACGTAGTTGCCGCGCAGTCCGCTGCCGATGTCGGTCAGCGCGTCGTGAAGCATCTTCGAGTAGATGTCGTACTCCTGCATGAGGCCCTGGAACGTCACAGCGGCGACGCCCTGCCACGAGGCCTCGAGGTTGATCACGTAGGACCGGGCGTCGCCAACTGCGCGGCAACCTCGATCGCCGTACTGTCGCACGAGGCCGCGGCGAACGTGACCTCGGCCGGTGTTACACGGTAGTCGGACATTGCCCGCCCTCTCTGCGGCAGCCTGCACGCGTCCCGCCCATGCTCCCAGTGGCGTGCACCTCGCTCCAGTCCCTGTTCTGGTGTCCCGCTCGGACGGCATCCGCAAGACGATTCCGCACCGCTTCCGCATCCTCCAGCTTGGCAACGAGCCGGTTCAGCTCTCCCGAAGCGACTCCACCCGCAGCCGGGCAGCGACCTCCCGCTCCGCCAGCAACCCCATCACCGACGGCATCCGGCACCTCCACCGAAGAGAGACATGAGATGCCATCTCCACTGCAGCAAGGGCAACTTCACGCCTGGCCAGCGAAACCCGGCAAGCACGTTCGGAAAGGCAACGGCTTCCTACCTGCGGATTTCCGCCCTGGAGAACCGTTCGGGGCTTCAGGGCCCGCTGGCCGCCGTCGGCGTGATCGGACAGATCCGCGACCACCTCTCGCGGCGGATCCGCCGCGAGATGGGCAATGAGCGGCCGGAGTGCGTGTTCCAGGGCGAGCGAGTGACGGGCCGTGCCGCCGAGCAGCACAGATTTCGCTGTCAGCGCGGTGTTGTCGAGCACCTCGAAGGGAACTGTAGAACGTTCGGCGTCGGCGGCCAGGGGCCTCCGTCAGAGCACGGTGCTACTCACGACGGCACCTAACGACCCGTTAGGGTGGGCCGCCCGTCCCGGCGGACGGGATATGGCCGCCCTGCATCTCACGAAGGAAGCCCGTATGTCTCACGCCACTCCCCTTCCTCCCCGACCCGGCGTCGCCCGCCGGTGAGGAAGCCGGTGACCCCAAGTCCACATCCCACCGCCTCAAGTCCCGCTTCTCACGGCGCGGCGTGCTCGGCACCGCAGGCGCGGTAGTGGTCGCGGCCGCTGTCACCCGATGGTGTCCGCGGCCACGAACTCCGACGAGGACAGCGGCTCGGCCGATGAGGCCAGGACCCCGCGGGCCACTCCTTGCAGAAGTTCCCCAAGACCGGGCCGAGGCGACGACCGGCGGAGAAGCCACCGCGGTGGCCTTCCCCGTCAGCTGGGTCGCCGCCCGTTGGGACGGCCCCACGGACGGCGGTCGGATCCGCATACGCACCGCCGCCGGCGGCAGGGCGACTGGAACGGTCTGGGCGCCTCCTGCTCGTCCGCCAACGGCGGTGGGTACCTGGTCGCCGCCGAACGCGCCACCGGCTACGAGGTACAGGCCCCATCGGCGCCAAGACGCTGCGTACCCGCGCCCTGAATACCGCCGACGGTGCCCAGCGCTCGGTCCCTGTGCCCGAGGACACCACCCGCGTACGCGGTGTGGCCTACCTGTCGCGTGCTGCCTGGGGAGCCGACGAGTCGAAGCGGTTCAAGGAGGACGGCACCGAGAACACGCCCACGGAGTACTACCCCTTCCAGACGATCACCATTCACCACACCGACACCCCGAACGACGACACGGACCCCGCGGCCACGGTCCGGGCCGTTTACGAGTACCACGCGATCGACAACGACTGGGGCGACATCGGCTACCACTTTCTCATCGACCAGCAGGGCCGGATCTACGAGGGCCGTTGGTCCGGCGAGGACGGTGTTCCAGGGCACGACAAGGACGGAAAGGTGGTCACCGCCTTCCACACCGGCGGCTTCAACTCGGGCAACCTCGGTATCGCCCTCCTGGGAAACCTGCAGGAACAGGGCCCCACAGACGCAGCGCGTGACACCCTCACCAAGCTGGTGTCCGTGCTCACCCGCTTGCACGGCCTCGACCCGCAGGCCCGGCTGACGTACGTCAACCCGGTCAATGCCGTTACCAAGGAGGTCAACGCTCTCAGCGGCCACTCCGACTGGCTCGAGACCGACTGCCCCGGCGCCGTCATGTACGACGAACTGACAGCCCTGCGCGAGCGCGTGGCCACATCCCGCTGACCCATGGTGGCGGCCACGACCGTCGGCCCGGGTGCCGGACCGCGGCGCCCCGCCAACCGGGGTTGGGCGCCGTCTCGCACCGCACATGAAGACCGACGGCCTGATGAAGGTCTCGGGCGCCGCGTACGTCGAGATACGACTCAACTTCGTTACGTCCAGACCCAGTACTGAGTAACGCTCAGGTTCGACATACACCTTTGCCGTGGGTTCGATGCGTACCGCGCCACCGCAGCTCCATGGCATACGCAGGCTCACGCCCACCGCGGTCCCCAGGCTGCCTGACGCCATGCAGCGACCTGGGCTGTCCGAGGCCGGGCACCCAGGGTCTGCCCCAACGCCCGTCCGACCGAGATCAGAATGACCACCCGCTCAGGGTCCGGGGCCGGCGTACGCCCATGGAGTGCTCCGTCGAACTCCTGGCGACGATCATCCTGGAGTGGTCGGCCCTGCTCGCAAGCTCCACTCCTCCGGCTGATGACCCCGCCCTGCGACGGGTCGAGGCCGCTCCTGGCGACCGGCGAGGATGGCTGTAACTCGTGGAACTCCTACTCCTGGGGCCCCTGGCCGCGCTGGTCTGGAAGCTCTACCAGTGGAAGCGAAGTCCGCTTCCTGCGTGGTGCTTGTGCTTGCCCGACCACCAGAAGTCCGAGTTGAGGCGGGTGTACCCGGCCGCCGCTGCCCTCTCCAGCGCGGTGGACAGAGCGGGCGCGTGGTCGGCGAGCACCGCCAGCCCTTCGTGCAGGTAGCGGTAGGCGGTCGGCACCAAGATGCTGTTGTCCCGGGCGAGTTGGAGCAGCCGGGTACCGTCGACGTACCAGCGCAGCACGAGCACCGCCTGTTTGGAGACGCCCAGCGCGCGAGTGCTCTTGCGGGTCCCGAGTTGCTCGCGGTGCCCGCGTAGCAGCTTCGCGAGATGCTCGACGGTCGCCCTGCGGAGGCACCATCCCGCCGTCCAGCAAGACCCGCCGTGCCAACAGCGCCTTCACACTTCTCTGACCGCTTCCTGACATCGCGTGACTACTGTCCGGCGCATGCGCATACCATCTCATCAGCCATGCGGTCAGCGGGGCAGCACCCGCAGGACCCTCCGCCGCGCGATCGGGGCCACCGTCACAGTCTCGGCGGCCGTCGTCGCACTGGTCACGCCAGCCGCGGCCGCCAACGCCGCACCGCTCAACCCGTCCTTCAACAGCGGCGGCGCGGCAGGACCGGACACCACCACCCACGCCGGCGCCACGACCGCACAAGAGCGCAACCGGATCAACGCCTACTGGAGCCCTGAGCGGATGAAGCTGGCGGGCGCCATGGTCCCTGAGATCACCCCATACCCGAGGACGACAACACGCCGGACGACCCGCGGCCGCTTCCCGCGAACACGCCGGACTCCGGGTCCGTGTGGACTCACGGCGGGGCGGTGGAGAAGAACGTCGGCCGCCTGTTCTTTACTTTCTCCGACGGCTACGACGGCAGTTGCACCGCGACGGTCGTCACGAGCGCCAACCGCAGTACCGTCATCACGGCAGCACACTGCCTGAGAGACGTCGGCGCGCCTTCCGACGATGACACCTGGAACCACAACTTCTACTTCGTGCCCGGCTATCGCAACGGAACGAAACCGCTCGGCGGCTTCAGCCTCAGGACCATGGCCACCTCTTCCCGCTGGGACGCCGATCCGGACACCACGGAGCCGTCGGACGTCGCTGCCGCCGGTTACGACACGGGACTCCTCGTGGCGAACCCGGCTGCCGGGGACAACCGATCGCGGACATCACCGGAAGCCAGCGCATCGGGTTCGGGCAGCCCGTCGAGGGCGAGTTCATCCATGCCTTCGGATACCCGAAGTACGGACTCAACGACCCCGGGGACAGGTATGTCGGATCCCGCATGATCCACTGCGCGGGCACGAGCCACCCTGGCCCCAAGGTCCCCTGCTGTGGGGTGAGACCTGCGACATGTCGGCCGGATCGAGCGGTGGACCTCACCTGGCCCACTTCGATACCCGCAACGGCACCGGCACCGTCGTGGGCATCACCACCGCCTCCGAGGAACTCGCGGGAGGACCGACCCCACGCTCTACGCCACACGCCTCGGTGACAGCGCCCACCGCCTCTACGACTGGGCGCAGTCGCGTTAGGAACCCTCGCTGAAGCGCGGTTCGGCTCCTGCCAAGTCCGGCTGGTGGCGCGGTACGAGGTGCGGCACACCACTCCACGCGTGTCCGGATGACACCCGCGGTACGGAGCCGGAGCCGCTCCGGCTCCGGCTCTGGCTCTGGCTCCGGCGACACGTCCGCCGGCACCGACCGCGCCCCATCAGTGCCTCTTGTACTTCTTCCTCGACCGTTTCCCGGCCCTCGGCCTGCCTCGCGAGGCTGCCTTCGCCCCTTCACCCGGTAGGCGGACCCGGCGTCGGCCTCGGCCCGCAGGGCCCTCGCAGCACGCCACGGTGCACGCACACTTGCCGCGCTGTTGCCGCTCGCTGACGCGCCTGAGCAATACTCAGTACCTGTGGATCGCTAGCGCGGAAGCGTACGCCCTGGCCGTCAGTCCATGCCCTTCCTGCCCGGCGTCCAGAACGGCTTGGTCAGGACCGCGCGCCGGTCCCACCCGCTTCCTGGAGCACCCGCCGCACTGCTTGCACGTCCGTGCCTCGCCGGCGACATACGCGATTCCGCCGGGTTCGGGGGCGAGACGTCGTACCGCGTCCGGCAGTGACGTCTCACCCGGAGTACCCAGTCCAGCCGGTCGCCGCCCGCCAGGGCAGCCGGTCCGCAGCTGTCGCCGTCTCGACGCACCCGGAGACGACGGCTTCCCGGGCAGTGCCGCGAGCATCGCACCGAACGCGACCGAGGCCGTCTCGTCGCCGACGAAGAGGTGGCGGGCGGCGTCGGGACGCAGCGTGAAGGTGCCCTCGGGTCGCCGCAGCCGCACCTGTGCGCCTGGTGCGACGGTGCGGCCCCATCGGGCACCCGGCCCGCCCGCTGCGTGGTCCAGTACGTACAACTCGACGCCGCCGGACGGGTCGTAGTGCCAGATCGAGTACGTACGGAGGGTGAGTCCGCCGACCAGGACTCGCACCTGCTGGCCTGGCTGGACCTCCAGACCGGCCAGTTGTCCACCGTCAATGCGCAGCCGACGCATCCGGGCGGTGACCTGCTCGGCCTCGGTGACGGTGCCGCGTACGGTCAGAAGATCGAGGACGGGGTTCAGGACAGCGGGCATGAAGAACTCCTCAACGGGGCGGGTTGTCGTACTCAGCGGGAGAATGAACGCGATAGTACGCGTTTGCGAGAGCTCGCGATAGTGCGCGTTGGGGTGGTGTCGCCGTCGTCGCCAGCACCAGCAGAGCGACCGTGCGCAGGGCCGGACCCAGGCCCGCCTGGTGCGGCGGGAGCGAGGCCACCACGCCGAGGTCGAGGGCCGGCATGGCCAGGCCGGTGCCGGCCGAGATGACCAGGAGCCAGCAGGCATACGTCCAGTACGGAGCCTTTTCATCCTGCGTAGCGGTTCGCTTCGACGTGGTGCAGAACGAGGATGGCCTGCACGATCGCGGTTTGCGCGGCGCGGGCAGCAGCGCAGTCTGACCAGGATCTTCCAGGTCTTGAGCGTGGCGATCGCGCGCTCGCCGCGGGCGGAGGACGCAGCGGCACTGGAACGGATCACCAGTCACGCGCGGAGGCTACGAGGTGAGCGTACGAGTCGGGCAGCGAGGGTTCGTGACCACCCGTTCAATCGAACGGCATCGTCGGTCCGGGAGAGTCGGCTGGGAGCGGACGAGGAGTCCTGGCTGCGATCGAGGGCGGGACCCGGCGACCACGAGAAGTGCAGCGTGAGGTCGCCGCGCGGATGATTCGTTTCGCGGGGTTCATGGCCGCCGGCACCCCGGCCGTCGGCCAGCGGTCCGGCTGGGGTCCAGGCCCGCTACCGGGGTGTCTGCCGTTTGTGGATCACGGGCGCCGATGCGTGTGGTGCCGGCGCGTGCCTCTGTCCGTGGCTGCGGGTGAAGGGTGCACGGGTGTGGTGTCGCGGTCGGCCGGCAGGTGTTGCCAGGTCTTGGTTCCGGGCGGAGAGGCCGGGTAGCAGAAGGCCTCAGACTGCGACGGAGAGCAGGTCCACCACGAAGACGAGTGTCGAGCCCGCCGGGATCAACGGCGAGGGTGACTGGTTGCCGTAGCCAAGGCGCGGGGAACGATGATCTCGCGCCGGCCGCCGACCTTCATCCCTCTGACCCCGCGGTCCCAGCCCTGATGACCTTGCCCCGCCCACGGCGAGCTGAACGTCTGGCCCCGGTCCCAGGAGGTGTCGAATTCCTTTCCGGACTCGAAGGTGACCCCGACGTAGTGAACCTGGACAACCCTGCCCGGCTTCGCCTCAAGCCCGTCCCCGACGACGAGGTCGCGGATTGTCAGCTCGGTGGGAGCCTCACCCTCCGGGAGGTCGATCTCGGGCCTCGTCAGTTCACTCATTGCAGCCTCATTCGCTCGCCGCCGGAAGCCCTCATACAGACCAGCCAGGCGCATGGTCACTCCATGCAGTAGATCATCATGCTGCCGTGAACGCTGATCTCCTGGAGTGCATCAAGTCCAACGGAGCACGATGCTCAGCGTGACTGGGCGTGCAATGTCATCGGTACCCTGCGCCCGTACTCGATGATGGCGAGGTCCTGCTCCCGCGTCCGCGGGTATGGCCCCTGGGCGTCGTTTGGTGACGCGTGGCCCGCTGCGCGGAAGGTCCTTCAGCCTGCGCTGACAACGGTCGTGGACTCGGTCCGAGAAACGCCCGCGGCCCGGACACGCCGCCCGGGCCGCGCGGCCCTCTCCACCACCTCGACCGTGCCGAACGCAGCCGTAACCGCCTCGACGTCCATATCGTCGATCCCCTCGAACACCAGCGAGTCCCAGAACGGTGCACCGGTCTGCGTGACCAGCACCATCACCGCTCACAACCGGCCGCAGCAGCGGCCAGCAGAGACCAGAGGGAGCATCACTTCCGACTGTCAGACGCCAGGACGTACGCCGCCTCACACGAGCCAGTCCCTCGCAGTCGAGCGTCAGGGTAACGCTCCGCGACGGCCCCCAAGATCTGTGCCAGAACCCCGAACTCGTAGACAGAGCAACCCAGCTGAAGGCCGAGCGCCACGGCCACGGCGAAGACCTCGTCGTCGTCCAGGCTCAGCGGCGGCATGCGGTCGCCCGCGCCGAAGCGGTAGCCGCCACCCGGCCCCGGTACGGACTCCACGCCGTAGCCGAGCTCACGCAGCTTGTCGACGTCCCGGCGCACCGTGCGCTCGGGCGAAGCGGGTATACCACCCTGTTTCCGTCCAGCTGCATCCCGCTCGATCCGGCTCCAACGGCTGCGGTGCAGCGTTCGCTGCACCGCATACTCCCCGCTGCCCGCACCGCTACTCCATGGCCCGCGCCAACTTTCGCGAAGGGCCTCTTCCCGCACTGATGCTGTCTGGCAAATTTGTGACTTTGTGACTTCCTGCTGGGGCTTCACCGCGTCTCGGCGACGCCGGTCGTGTCGAGGCCCGCGAGTACCAGGTTGGCCCGGTGGCGCCAGGTGTGGCGGTGGAGGAACTGCTGGCGGGCCGCGTCGCCGAGCGAGCGTCCGAAGGCCGCGTCGCTGACAAGGTGCTCGACAGCGTCGGCCCAGGCATCCGGATCGTCGGGCGGACGCAAGAGGCAGTTGACCCCGTCCTGGAGGATTTCGCGCAGAACAGGCAGATCGGAGGCGATGATGGCCCGCCCGTGCGCCATGTACTCGAAGAGTTTCATCGGGGAGGCCCAGCGGCCCGTTTCGCAATGCCCGCCGGCGGTGTAGACCTTCGCCTGGTACGGCGCGAGAACGACGTCGAACAGCGGAAAGTACGCGTGAACGGCACCAGGCGGCCGGTGACCGTGGAAGTACGCGTTCGCGGGCCCGCCCGCTTCCGCCACCGGGCGAGATCCTCGGGAACACCGCCGACCAGGTGGAAGTCGCAGTCGGGGAGGCGGTAGGCCAGCGCCAGGACCAGGTCGATGCCGCGCCCTTCGTAGAGGTGCCCGACGTATCCGATGTTCGGCGCGTCCGGCCTTCCCGGCATAGGGGCGGGGACTGCGGACGGGCGGGCGTGCGAAGTTCCTCGGCGGCCTCCGGGGCTACAACGATGGGAAGGGTGCCCAGGTGGCCGTAGGCGCGCCGGTAGTCACGCCCGAGCGCGTGGGTGATTACGACGACGCGTACCGGCGGAGTGTCGCGGAGCAGCTTCTCTTCGATGCGCAGGGTGTTGGGGTCGTCCCGCAGGCGGTGGGTCTCGTAGATGAGCGGTGCTACCGCGGCCGCTGCGGTGAGAGCGTAGAGGTCGTGACCGTAGATCAGGTCCGGCGGGTCGCGGGTCAGCAGGGAGCGGACGCGATCGGCCCGTGCCCGGTACCCGGCCGGTGAGTAGTCGGGGCTCGGAACCGTAGTCACGGAGAAGTGGTGGCGTACTCCGTAGTAGGCGTGCGGGTCGTCGACGGTGTACGTGCCTGGCGCCGTGTACAGCGTGACCTCATGTCCGGCCTGGGTGAACGCGTCGCACATCCGCATGGCGTGGACACTGTTGGCGTAGACCGAGGGAACGCTCCCGGGTGCAGATAGGCGATGCGCATGGCTGCCCCGCCCGGGTGCAGGCGGGTGCTGCTGTTCCTCTTCGGGCGGCCTGTCCTGCGGTGCGGGGCGAGGTTCGGTCATGTCCGGCTCCGATCGCGTACGGGCGGGTGCTTCGGCCGCGGGCCTCCGGCGGGCCGGCTCCTGTGGCATGAAGTGTTCTACCGGGTTTGTACCCGGAACCACTCGACGGTCCGTTCCAGTCCCTCGCGCAGCGGGACCGGAACCACATCGGGGAAGAGGCTCAGTAGTCGGGAGTTCTCGGCGTGCGAATGGCGTACGTCGCCCGGGCGGGGCGGCAGGTGCCGCGGGTCGAGCGGGGTCCCCAGCACTGCTTCGAGCTCCGTGATCAGCTCAGCGAGCGAGGTGCGCGTTCCGTAGGCGAGGTTCACGGGGTCGGCGCAGACGACCTGCCGCAGTGCCGCCTGGGTGAGGACGCGGCAGACGGTCTCCACGTAGGTGAAGTCGCGGCTCTGGAGGCCGTCTCCGTGGACGAGGACCTGCTGACCGGTCGTCACGGCGTTGAGCCAGGCGGGTACGACCGCCGCGTAGGCGTGTCCCGCGGGTTGCCGGGGTCCGTAGACGTTGAAGAAGCGAAATGGCAGGACCGGCAGGTCGTAGCAGTGGTGGTAGGCGGCCAGGTAGGACTCGGTGGCCAGTTTGCTCACCGCGTAGGGGCTGAGGGGCGGGACGCAGGTCCTCGTGCTTGGGGAGGTGGGGGTTGGCGCCGTACACGGAGGACGAGGAGGCGGCGATCACATGGGTACCGCCCGCGCGTCGGGCGGCCTCCAGGACCGTGAGCGTTCCGGTGGCGTTGGCGTGGTGGCTGGCGAGGGGTCGGCCACCGAGCGGGACACGGAGGGCAGGGCGGCGAGGTGGACGATGGCGTCCATGCCCCGGAACGCCCGGTCGAGGAGCGGGCCGTCGAGGATGCTGCCCTCGACGAGGTGGACGTCGGCTCCGGCGAGGTTGTCCTTGGAGCCGGTGGAGAGGTCGTCCAGGACCCGGATCTCGGACACTTCGCCGCAGTGGGTGAGGGCGTGCGCGAGATTGCTGCCGATGAAGCCGGCGCCACCGGTGATCATGATCTTCACGCTCATCACTCCTGCTCGGGGTTGTGGTCAGAGGACGTCGATGTTGTCGCCGCCGAGCCGTCGACGGCAGTCCAGGACGTAGGCGGAACATTCAGCGATGAGCCCGTAGTCGAAGGCGTCGTGGTCCGCGAGCAGGACGACCGCGTCGGCGGCCGACAGCTCCTGCTCCCCGGCCGTCACCCGCAAGACCGCGTCCAGTACCCCGGAGGCCGGCGGCACCGACCGGGTGACGTGCGGGTCCGCGGCGCTGACGTCCGCGCCCAGGGCGAGGAGGAGTTCGGCGATGCGGGCGGCCGGGGTCTCGCGGGCGTCACTGGTGTTGGCCTTGTAGGCGAGGCCCAGCAGCAGGACGCGGGAGCCCTCCACCGTCTTGCCGCGCTGCCGCAGCGCGTCGGTGAGCCGCCGCACCACGTAGTCAGGCATGTGGCCGTTGACGTCGTTGGCGAGTTCGACGAAGCGGAAAGTGCGGCCTGCGGTGCGCTCGGCCCACCAGGACAGGTAGGAAGGGTCGATCGGCAGGCAGTGCCCGCCGACTCCCGGTCCTGGGAGGAAGCGGAGGAAGCCGTGGGGTTTGGTCGCCGCCGCGTCGATCGCCTCCCACACGTCGACGTCCAGGTCGTGGGCGAACGTGGCGAGTTCGTTGACCAGGGCGATGTTGACGTGGCGGAAGGTGTTCTCCAGCAGTTTGGCCATCTCGGCGGTCCGGCAGCTTCTGACCTGCACCGTCGTGTCCACGATGGACCGGTAGAAGTCCGTGACCCGCTCCAGGGAGACCGTATTCACACCGGAGACCACCTTGGGCGTGTTGTCCAGCCGCCAGCGGGTGTTGCCGGGGTCTATGCGCTCGGGGCTGTATCCGAGTTGGAAGTCGCGGCCGGCGACGAGTCCGGATACCTGCTCCAGGAGGGGTGCTACGAGCTCCTCGGTCGTTCCCGGGTAGGTGGTCGATTCCAGCACGACGGTGGTTCCCGCCCGAAGGTGCTCGCCCAGCATCCGGGCCGACTCGACGATGTGTGACAGGTCGGGCAGTCCGTCTTTCAGCGGCGTGGGCACGGTGATGAGCGCGATGTCGAAGCCTTCGCAGTCGGCCGGGTCGCGGCTGGCGCGGTAGGCGCCGGAGGCCAGCAGCGGGAGGAGCTGTGCGCGGGATACGTCCTCGACGTAGGAGTCGCCGGCCACCAGGCGGCTGACCCGTTCTTTGTCCACGTCGTATCCGACGACCTGGTATCCGCTCTCGGCGGCACGTACGGCCAGCGACAGCCCGACGTAGCCCTGCCCGACGACGACCGCCCGGCCGTGAACCGGGCGGGTCGTCGGGGTGACAGTCGGGGTGGCAGTCGCGGTGTCTCGCGGCATCGCCCGCCCGGGCGGCTGGGTTCACCACTTCTCCCCGGACACGTACGGCCGTGGGCCGGTCGTCCTGGGCCGTGGTCTGCCCGGGGCGTGGGAGCGGCCGGTTCGGGTTCTGGTGCGTGGGGTCGCTGCGAGAGCGGTGCGACCGGTCGTGCATGGCCGTACAGGCATGGGTGGTCCCCTCTGGGCAGTTCGCCGGCGTGCGAGTGGCGCAGGCCGCTTGTCCTGCGCGAGGCCGGTGCGTCGGCGTGGTCCGTGCGGCGGAAGGGTGGGCCGGTTGGTGGTGGGGCGGGAGCATGCGGATGGGTGTCGTGCGCCCTGAGCGGTACGGCCACGGCTTGCCTCAGGTGAGCAGGGTGATCACATTGCGGGTGATGGTCCGTATGCGGGGTCCAGGGACAGAAGCCGCGGCCAGTCGGTGGTGGCCGCGTTGAAGACGGTTCCGCCGCCCGCGTGTAGAGCCCGAAGGTGGCGGCTCGCCGCGGGTCGCCGTTCTCGCGTGCGGCGGTGTGCCAACCACACCCGGGGCCGTGGGGATGTCCGCGACGCCCAGAATCGTGAAGCCGTCGGGAGTTCCGTCCTCTCCCGTCGCCACTGCCCGGCCGTTCTGGTCGCGCCGGTAGGCGGCTCCGTCGCATTCGTACCCCACGAGGTGGTGCTCGGCCCCGAGGACGTCGCCCTCGCGCAGGCCGGTGCCCGCGAAAACCGGGTGCCCGGTGTGCTGAACGGTGAAGCCCAGTGGCTCGCGCGGCCCGTCCCAGTGCCCGCCGCCGTTGCGATAGCTGACACCGATGAGCCGGTTCTCCGGTTCGGTCTCCCACCAGTGGTCGGGTGCGCCGCGCATCCGGTCGGTGTCGGCGCCTTGGGGCACTCCGGGCGGGTATTTGTCGCAGCTGATGGCGGTGCCGACCGCGTTCGGTGTCACTCGCCACCAGCAGGTGTTGGCTCCGAAGATCGCAATGTTGCCGCCCTGGTCGCGGAAGGCGGTGACGTGCCGGCGGGCACGCTCGCTCCAGTACTCGTCGTGTCCCGCGGACAGCAGCAGCCGGTAGTGGTGGGCGAGTTCGGGAGTCTCGTCCAGGTCGAGGTCGGTGCAGTAGTCGGCGGTGAATCCCGACGCCTCCAGCCACGCGATGAACGGCGCGTCCCAGTGCGCGAAGGTTTGGCGGGGAGTTCGGGGTCGTGCGCGTCGGGCCTGCCCTTCACCGGGCCGCCCGTCCCGCCCCGGGGCGCCGGAGCGTGACGGTGCGGCGGTCCTCCGCGCGGGGAAGGGCGCCGTACAGGCTCGCTCCGCCGCTGCGGTTGTAGGCGTGGTAAGTGAACAGCGGCAGCTTGTACAGGATCCGAGCGGTCCGGCCGGGTTCGCGGGCCGTCACTACGAACAGCAGCCGCGAATGCCGGGCGTCCAGTGCAGCGGCATCGGCCGGCGCCCGGGCGTCCGGGCGTCCGGTGCCGGGGCCGAGCACCGCGACGTACACCCCGAGGGCCAGTCCTGGGGATCGTGACCTCGTGCGCGGGCCAGTTCCAGTCCTCGTCGTGGCCGCCCGGCTCCGCGTACGTGCCCCGTCCTTCCATGTGGCCCATCAGCCGCGGAAGCGTGCCGCAGCGGTAGAAGTCGGCCCGGAACCGTTCGGCGCGTGTCGAGACGTACAGCCGCAGGACCTCCCCGGCCGGCACGCTCGCCCGTCCGGGATAGCCGTCCACCACCCGGTGAGGGGCGCGTCCTGCGTCATGCCGCAGGCCCGGTTCGGCCGGTCGCCGGGTCGCCGAGCCCTGCGAGGACGACATCGGCCCGCCGGCGCCAGGTGTAGCGCTCCAGGACCTGCCGCCGCCCTTCTGCGCCGAGCCTGCGTCGCAGGGCGGTGTCGGTGATCAGTTCGTCCAATGCTCCCGCCCAGGCGTCCGGGTCCTCGGGCGGGCGGAGGAGGCAGTTGACCCGGTCCTGGAGGACTTCCCGCAGGACCGGCAGGTCAGAAGCGATCATCGGGCAGCCGTGGGACATGTACTCGAACACCTTCATGGGTGAGGCCCAGCGCCCGGTCTCCCCAGCTTCCCCAGAGGTACACCTTGCGCTCGTAGGGGCGAGGACGACGTCGAAGCGGGCGTAGTACTCCCCAGCACGGCCGGTGGCCGATGGCCGTGGAAGTACACATGAGGAGAGCGACAGGCCCGCTGCCAGCGAGTGCGGTCCTCGTCCATGCCGCCTACCAGGTGGAAGTCGAGCGAGGGAAACCGTTCGGCGAGCTGCAGGACAAGTCCGATGCCCCGCCCGTCGTAGAGGTGGCCGACGTAGCCGACGCGCAGGGCGTCCGGGCGGCCCGGCAGCGGCAGCCCTTCGGCCGGGGCGGGGCCGGGAGGGTCCGCGCAGTCCGGCGCGACGACGATGGGCAGCGGGCCCAGGGCCGCGTACTTGTCCCGCAGATCGCGGGCGAGGGCGTGGGTGATCGCGACGACACGGACCAGCCCGGGGCGCCGAGAAGCGCTTCCTCAGTCCCGGCGGGAGACAGGTCCTCACGCAATTGGTGGATCTCGTACACCAGGGGCGCCAGGTCACTGAGGACGGACAGGGCGTAGGGATCCCGCCCGTAGACGAGGTCCGGGGCCGGACCGTCCGCCATCATCGTCCGGACGTCCTCGGCGCGCTTCCAGTAGCCGGAGGGGTGTAGTCGGGGCAGGCGACGAGGCGGATCGGGAAGCGGTGGCGCACACCGTAGTAGGCGTACGGGTCCTCGCCCGAGCCGGGAACGGAGTAGAGGGTCACCTCGTGCCCGGCGGCGGCGAACGCGTCGCACATCCGCATGACGTGGACACCGTTGGCGAAGAGGGAGGAATGCCACCCCGTGCAGGTACGCGATGCGCATTCCGGCCTAACCCTCCACGACCGTGGTGGCGGACGCGGGCCGACAGACGGCGGACGGAGGTCGGTGAGACGTGGTGTGCGTCGGATCCACGGGGCGTCTCCTCGGGACGGGGCAGCTGACGAAGCATCATCCTGTGTGGTGCCGGATTGTCCAAGAGCGGCATTTCGGCCCATTCGACTGTCCTGATTCCGCTGCGCCTGCTCGCACCGGGCGTGAGCCGGACACCGGTGCCGGATGCCTGAAGCGCCGGTCCGGCGTCGGCAGGGCCGGCACTCTCAGCACATTCCAGACAGAAATATGTCCGAGAGGGAGCCGGCGACACGGCTGGGCACTCCGTGCGCGGCTGTCCCACCCGGGTCGGCGGCAGATGACTCCCGGGGCACGGCCGACGCGACCGGCGGACCGGAACCCGCAGGCCGGGAGCCGCACGGGCATCGCCGTCGATCGCCCCGCACACCTGGCGGCGAGGTGGCCCCGGCAGTGGTCCTGCCAGTCGAACGGGCCCGTCGTGCGTACGTCGTGGGGAACGGGCCTCACCTTGTGCTCAACTCCGGCCCGCGCCTACCGTGTTCGCGCCGTGACTCCCCGTCATCGTCGGAGGAGGCGGTTATCGAAAGGAGATCGACATGAACGAGGAGATCGAGCAGATTCCCGAAGAAGAGCTTCCCGAACTGGCACTGATGATCGACTTGCCCAGCTGACGCTGTGCCACTCGGGCGGCGGACCGGAACGGCTCGCCGCCCGCCCCTCACCGCTTCCCCGCTCCTACGAGCACGGAGGTTAGGCACAGTGCGAGTGGAACCCGACGCGCGTGAGAGCGCCGAGGAGCAATCCGCCCTGGCGCTCATGGCCCGCACAGCCCTGGAGCGGATGGGCCTGGAGGTCTCCCCTGGAGGCCGCGCATCCTGCGGTGGTCGAGGCCGCGCACATCGCCCAGCATGTCCTGCGGACCGGTCCGCCCACACCCGAGCGCCTCACACGTCTCACCGACATGCTCGACCGCGCCCTGGCTGACAGGTCGGCCGCGCCTTCGCCCGAACTTCCTGGCCGACCGGACTCGCGATGCCGGGACCCCATCTGGCGCGCAGTGTGGCTCGCGCGCTGAAGTCCGTACCGGATCAACGCGCTTCACCCGGCGCGCCGCACGGCTCCGTGGTGATCGGGTGGCGCGCGCCCGAAGGAGACCGCCCGCCGCGCGGTCACTCTGCTGGAATCGGCCTGGCCGGGCGCGGCGGCCGAGCTGAGTACCGTACTCGTCCAGATCGCCCTGCTGGACGGGCCCGCCATCGACGGCTTCACCGACTTCACTGTCCACGGCGCCGTCTTCATCCGGCGCGACCGGCTCACGCCGGATGCCGACGGGCTGCCCGGCCCCGTCCGGTTCGCCGAAGCCCTCGTCCACGAAGGCGCCCACACGCGGTGCAACGCCGCGTCCGTGGCGGCCCGGCCCTTCCTGCGACCCGTGGAGGAGTGCGCTCCGATGGTCGCCACCCTCTCAGGCTCGACCCGAGGCCGCTCACCGGGCTGTTCCAGCAGATGGTGGTCCTGGCGCGCAGTGTTCTGCTGTACCGGTGCCTGCTCGCCGACGACACGGGCGGGGTCGGTACGGACGCCGCCGTGCAAGCGCGCCACGACCGGCTCGCCCGCTCCGCCGTCGAGGCGGTCAGCACCATGACGCGGCACCGTGAAGCGCTCACCGACCACGGGACGGCTGTTCTGGAGGACGCCGCGCAGGTGGCGGCGCAGGTGCGCGTCTGATGCGCGCGCCTTCATGGGCACCCAGGTCTTCGCCCCGTACGCCTCCTGGCCGCGGGTCGTCTTCGCCCGAGTGGCGGCGCGCTCACCGCAGTTCGACGCCGTCTGCGCCGCCGGTGACCGCCCGGTCATCGTGGGGAGCGCGGCCGGACACGACACGGAACGCGTCGCTGCGAGCGCGCGCGGCGAACTCCTCGAACGCGTGGGCAACGTCCTGGCGGGTCGCGCGGCCGAGTCGGACGCGGCGGTGGTCGCGACCCATGGAGAGCTCCGCCGCAGGGGATCCCGCCGTCGATCCCGCCGAACTCGCGGCGGACGGCGGGACGACGGTGCTGGAGGACGTGCGGGGGCCCGCCGGCTCTGGGTGCTCGGACGCTCCCTGCGCTCCGGGGCCGAAGTGCACGTGCCGGCGGGGCGGTCTTCCTTCACCACCGGGCTCCGACCGGATGCGACCCGGGCCGGGTGCCGGCTCCACCGGTCTCGCCGCCCATCCCGACCCGGAGGCGGCCACGCAGCATGCCGCCTGGGAGGTGCTGGAACGCGACCTCGTCCGCAGAAGCTGGTACGGCCTCCTTCCGGGCCCTCAGGTGGTGGCGTCGGCCCAGCCGCCTGAGCCCTTGGCCGAACTGCTGGACGGCACCGGGGCGACAGCGACCGCGCTCGACCTGCCGGCCCCGCCGGAGCACGCTGCGTCGCCGTAGCTCTGCACGCCGCGGACGGAACGCGGCAGACGTTCGGAGCGCGCTGCGGCCGGACACGGGTGACGTCGGCCCGCTGACCGAGAAGGCCGCTTACGAGGCGCTGATGGTGCGCTGGAGCATGGACACGGCGGTGGCGAAGGATGCATGGACACGCTGGCGGGGCGAGAATCCGCCGGGCTCCGCCGTCGAACATGCGCTGTGGACCTTCCACCGGCAGGACAGCCTCCGGCTGTGGACGTCACACGCCCGCAGAACGGTGTCCGCCGGGAACCGGCCACCGGGGCGGCTCGCAGATCCGGAACGGTCGCGCTGTCCGAGCACACCGGCGGGGACCTCGTCGTCGTGGACACCACCTGCGGACCGGCGGCCTCCCTGGGTTCGACCGTCGTGCGGGTCGTTGCTCCCGGGCCCGTGCCCTGCCCACCGGCCCGGACGGCGAGCGCGGCCTTCCGGCCACGCCGGGCCCGCACCCTTTCGGATGACCCTGCAAACCGCGCCCGCCCGAAAGCCACTTCCGCGCCGCCCGCCGCTCAGTACGGCGACCGGACCGACCGCAGGCCGAGGAGCCCCGGCATGACCATCCACCACAACCGCCCGGCCCCGCGGCCGGCCCGCCCGCCGGGACCACGGGCAACGAGAAGGAGCGCCCCGACCGCACGGCCGCCCCGGCGGGCCGGTACGCCGACGAGCACGCGGCCGACTACGACCGGTGGTTCGCCAAGCCCGGCGTCACCCGGCGACCGTGGATACCCTCGCGAAGCTCGCTGGTGAGGGTCGGGTGCTCGAACTCGGGGTGGGCACCGGCAGGGTCGCGCTGCCGCTGGCCCGACGCGGCTTCGACGTCCACGGCGTGGAGGCTTCGGAGGCGATGGCGGCCCGGCTCCGCGCGAAACCCGGCGGGGCGACGTCCAGGTGACCCTGGGCGACTTCGCCGAGGTGCCTGTCGAGGGAATGTTCTCCCTCATCCTCGTCGTGGGGGCACACTGTTCGAGCTCGAGTCCCGCGAAGACCTCCAGCGCTGCCTGACCGCCGTCGCGGACCACCTCGAACCGGCGGGGCCTTCGTTCTCGACGCTCACCTACCCGAAGCCCTGGCCGTCGCCGCCGCATCGGGGTGCCCGAGGTCGTCTCCGAGACCGACGAGCACCTGATCCTCTGCCACCGCAGGATCGACCCGTCCACCGCGACGTACCAGTCCCACTACCTCGTTCACGAGGCGGATCGCACTCACCACCTGCGGGTCCGCTTCCACTACGCGTCAACCGGAGAGCTGGACCTGATGGCCGAGCGGGCAGGACTGCGGCTCCGTACGCGCCTGGGCTCCTGGGCCGGCGAGCCATTCACACGCGACAGCGCCTATCACGTCTCCGTCTACGAACGCCGCTGATGGCGTCCCTTTTCCCTGCACTTCACGGTCGCCGACACCCTACGTCCCTACCGCCGAGAACCCTCCCGGAGCAGCAGTGACAGGCACAGATGCCGATGGCCCGGCCCCGAGGCCGACTTTCCCTTCCCGCACCACGACGGGCTGGGTCCTCTCCCGGAGCTGGCTGCCCTGCGGCGTGACGCGCCGTGTGCCCGGATCGTCCTGCCCAGCGGCGACCCGGCATGGCTGGTCACCCGCTACCAAGACGTGCGCATCGTGCTGGCCGATCCGCGCTTCAGCCGCACCCGCGCCACCCGGGGCGCGGGTCCCCATGGCGCGCGTCACGACCCTGCCGGACTCGATCCTGGCGGCGGACCCGCCGGAACACAGCCGCCTGCGCAGGCTGGTCGCGCCGGCCTTCACCGCCCGGCGTGCCGAGACCATGCGGTGTGACGTAGCCCGGCTCGTGGACGGGCTACTCGACCGTCTCGCCGCACACGACAGGCCGGCCGACCTCGTTCCCCTGCTCGCCCGTCCGCTCCCGCTGGCCGTGATCTGCGACCTGCTCGGCGTTCCACGAGTGGACGGCGACCGGCTCGACGCCTGGTGCGACGCCCTGCGCAGCCTCACCGCCACACCCGACGCGGAGGTCAAAGCGGCCCTCGCGGAGATGACCGGATACCTGACCGGCCTCATCGCGGCTAAGCGCCGACGGCCGGGAGACGATGTTCTGAGCACGCTGATCGCCGCACGGGACGAGGGCGACCGGCTCAGCCAGGACGAGCTGGTCTCCTTCGCCCTCGTCCTTCTCGCCGGAGGCTACGGCACCACCGCCGACCGGCTCGCCGGCTCGGTCCACCTCCTGCTGGACGACCCTGAGCGGTACAAACAGCTGCTCCGCGAACCGGCGATGATCCCTCGGGCCGTCGAGGAACTGCTGCGTTACGCCCAGACCAATGTTCAGGCCAACCTCCGTGTGGCCACCGAGGATGTCCGGATCAGCGGCGTCCGGATCGCCGAGGGCGAGGCCGTGATGGCGATCAACTCGTCGGCCAATCACGACGAGACCGTCTTCGACACCCCGGACATCCTCGACCTCGCTCGCGATCACAATCCGCACCTGGGGTTCGGACACGGTGTCCATCACTGCGTCGGCGCCCAGATCGCGCGCGTCCAACTGCAGGAGGCAGTCTCCGGTCTCGTGCGTCGGTTCCCGGGACTGCGTGCTGCCGCGCCGCCCGAGTGGAAGACCGGTCTCAAGACCAGGGCCCCCGCAGCCTGCTCGTGACCTGGTGAGCCGGGCGTGCCTCGTAACGGAAAGCCCCGTACGGCTCACGCAGAGGCGGCTTCCCGGGTCTTCGTCGACCCGGCCCTCTGCATCGGCTCCGGCATCTGCCTCGCCACCGCGCCGCGGCACTTCGAGTCCGCCGAGGGCAACCGCTCCCGCGCACGGCCCGACGCCCCGGTGGCGGACGAGTCCGCCGGCGACGCGGTTGCCCTGTGCCCGGTGGAGGCGATCGGCTTCCTCACCTCAAGGCCGCCCGCACCACCCCGGCGCCACCCGGTCGCTGACGGGACGTGCGGTCTCCGCCTACGGTCCGCACGGCCGGGCCCGGCGCCCCGGCCGGAGCGCGGACGCGTCGTCGTGCCCACCTACGGCTGCCCGAACCCGCAGCAGGTCGAACGGCCCGCACCTGGAAGGTTCGCGTATGCGGAGCCTGACCCTCAACAACGGAGTCTCCGTTCCCCAGCTCGGCCTCGGCGTCTGGCCACTGACGGACGCGCAGGCGTACGAAGCCGTCTCGCACGCCCTGACAGCCGGCTACCGGCACATCGACACCGCCCAGGTGTACGACAACGAGGCGGGCGTCGGCCGCGCGATCCGCGATGCCGGGATCCCCGGCAAGACGTCTTCCTCACCACCAAACTCTGGAACGCCGACCAGGGGTACGACACCGCACTGCGGGCTTTCGACGCCTGCCTCCAACGACTGGGCACGGACTACGTCGACCTCTACCTGATCCACTGGCCCGTGCCCGAACAGCAGCTGTACGTCGAGTCGTACCAGGCACTGGAACGACTCCACCTCGACGGACGCGTTCGGGCGATCGGTGTCTCCAACTTCACCGCCTCGACCCTGGACCGCCTGCTGGCCCGGACCGACATCGTGCCCGCCCTCAACCAGATCGAGCTTCACCCATATTTCCAGCAACGCCGCATGCGAGAGCTCTCCGCCCGGCAGTCCATCGCCACCGGCGCGTGGAGCCCTCTGGCACAGGGCGGGCACTCCTCGACGAGCCCGCGCTGATGCATATCGCCGAGCAGCACGGGAAGACACCCGCCCAGGTCGTCATCCGCTGGCACCTCCAGCTCGGCCATGTGGTGACCCCCGGTCCAGGACCCGCTCCCGGATCACGGAGAACATCGCGGTCTTCGACTTCCGGCTCAGCCACGAACAGATGCGCGCAATCGCCGCCCTCGACAACGGCGGCCGGATCGGCCCGGACCCGGACACATTCAACCGGCGCGGCTGACCGGCCGAGCCCGCCGAGACCTGCCCACAGGCATCTGTGCACCCGCGCGGTCGCGGTGGATCACGCAGCCGACGTGCGCGCCATCGAGCTGACCGGGGCTGTCGACCCCTGGGGCGGCCGGGAAGCCAGTCCCCAAGTGGCTCAAGGCTGCCGGGTCATGGAGCTGCCGCTAGGGCGTCGTGCGTCGCCCGGAGCGAGGCACTGGCTACGCCGGACCAAACAGTAGACACAGGAAGTGAGCAATGACTACCACGCAGTGTGGCCGGGAAATCAGGGTGCCGGGTCAGGAATAAGCCCAGCAAGAGCCCCACACCCACGTGACCAGGCATTATTCAGGCACTCAAGCCGTAGCGGCACCTGAAGCAAGAACACCGGATGAAAGTTTTCTCGCCTGGGGGCTTGCCGGAAAGCATTAGTACGTGTTCGGATCAATTTTGTCAGGGCACCGGCCCACCCTCCCTTCCGGCGCCCCGAATTCGAGAACAGCGGGTCGCCCCGGCTGTCAACCCAGCCGGCGGAGCACGCCCCGCAGCAGCGCCGCTTGCGCGCTCCCCAACCACGCCTCATCAGATCTGCCCTTCCCGGCGACTCCGAGTCGCCGATTTACACAGGAAAGGTTGTCATGTTCGACTTCTCATCAGTGGACTTGCTGGACGCGTTCACCCGTGAGCTTCAGCTGTGCAAGGTGAAGGAAGGTGAGCACGTGGTAGTCCTCTCCGAGCCGGGGAGCCGTGGCGACTACGTCGCCGCAGCCTTCGGCGCGGCCAAGACCCTCGGTGCACGAGTGATCGCCGCGACGGTGCCTGGCGGCAGCCCCGCACCGGCACCCAGCACGCACACCGGCGCCGGCCCCGGGCTGGCTTCGGTACTTGATGACGAGGCCGCGCAGGACCTGCTCAAGTCCGCCGACCTGGTTGTCGACCTCACCCGCGAGGGGTTCATCCACGCTCCCGTACAGCAGGAGATCCTCAAGACCGGCACCCGGATCATCTTCATCTGCGACGCGCCCGACGTGCTCATCCGCAACCTCCCGAAGGAGGGCGACAAGGCACTCGTCGAGCGGGAAACGGCACTGCTGAAACGTTCCTCCACCATGCGGGTCACTTCTGCCGCGGGCACCGACCTAACCGTGCAGCTCAAGAACGCCCACCCTGAGTACCAGGTCGGGTTCGCCGATGACCCGGGGCGCTGGGACCACTGGCCGAGCACGATGGTGCTCTGCTGGCCGGAGTTCTCCGACGGCCGCATCGTGCTGGCGGAGGGCGACATCATGCTCCCCTTCAAGGAGTACGTACGTGCTCCCGTCACCCTCGAAATCGCGGGCGGTCGCATCAAGGGCATCAGCGGCGGCGCCGACGCCAAGACGCTACGCACCTTCTTCGACGACGCCGACGACAAGTGGGCACGCAGCCTGTCCCACATGGGCTGGGGTCTGATGCGCAGCGCTGACTGGTTCGCCACCGCGCTCTACGGCAAGGGCGATCTGATGGGCATGGATGCCCGCGCCTTCGCCGGCAACTTCCTCTGGTCCACCGGGCCGCACCCAGTTCTCGGCCGCGAGTCGTACGCCCACGTGGACATCGCCATGCGTGACTGCTCCGTCTCCGTTGACGACACCGAAGTTGTCGTTGAGGGACAGCTGACCGACCGCTGACCCCGGGTCGCCACCCCGGCACCTCATCACGCACCACAACGCCTTGGAGGAACTGTGGCGTCCAGCCAGTCTTACGAAGTCACGATCGTCGGTGGAGGACTCGGCGGCCTGACGGCCGCACTCGCGCTGCGGCAGCGGGGCGTCAAGGTCACCGTGCTCGAGCAGGCCGCGCAACTGGGCGAGGTGGGTGCGGGTATCCAGACCGCACCCAACGCCAGCCGCATCCTGCTCGGACTCGGTCTGCGCAAGCAGCTCGAGGCCATCCACACCGAACCGCTGGACCAGGTCCGCCGGCGTTGGAAGGACGGCAAGGTGGTGGCGCTGACACCACTTGGCGAACGGGTCAAGAAGGAGTACAACGCTCCGTACTGGCACTACCACCGCGCCGACCTGCACCGAGTGATCATGGACGCGTGCACAGACCCGGAAGGCCCCGGCCCGCGGTCAAGCTGCACACCGACTGCCACGTCACCGGCCTTGACCGCAGCAATCCCAAGCGCCCGGTCGCGGTCACCGCGGACGGCGCGCGATTTGAAGCGGACGTCATCGTCGGCGCGGACGGCATCAGGTCGCGTGTCCGTGACCTGATGGGCTGCGAGGACACTCTGGTCTTCTCGGGCGAGATGGCGTTCCGTGCGCTGATCCCGGTGAGCTGATCGCGGCCGACCCGCTACCCGGTGGCTGTTCGACCGCTTCGAGTCGACCATCTGGTACGGCCCGGACCGCCACCTGGTGCACTACCTGATCCGTGGTGGCGAGTACCTCAACGTCGTCGCCTGCGTCCCCTGCACCGACGAGGTCGCGGAGAAGTGGGTGGCGCCGTCCTCCCCGGCGAACTTGCCGCGGCCTTCCCCGGCTGGGACGACCGCGTCCCAGCGATGCTGTCCAAGGCCAAGGACAACGTCTCCTGCTTCGCCCTCTACCACCGTCGTCCCGACCCGGTTTGGATGGACGGTCATGTGGTCCTGCTGGGCGACGCCTGCCACGCCATGCTGCCGTACCAGGCGCAAGGGGCCTCGCAGGCGATGGAGGACGCCGCCGTACTCGCGGAAGAACTCGGCTGGGTCACCTCCGACGGGATCGAGCAAGCGCTGCGGCGCTACGTCAACCGGCGGGCCAAGCATGCCGGGATGGTGCAGGAGGCCTCCCTGCGGAACAAGACCTTCTACCACTACCCGGACGGTCCTGAGCAGCGTGCACGCGACGCCCAGCTCAAACAGTTCAACGGTGAATCCGACGTCTCCTACAACTGGCTTTGGAGCGGAACACCACTCAACGACCCTGACGGGGAGAGGTTCTCCTACCCGTTCTCCCGCTGAGACGCGCCGGCTGTCAGCTACGGGACGACCGCGACGCGCTCGCCCGTTCATGCACCAGGAGCCAACGTGAAGACTGGCGATCAGATTGTGCAAGCACTCCCCTGGAAATGGGGAGTCCAAGGACGGATATTCATCATCGGTGGCCTGGGCTACATGTTCGACGCCTGGGACATCGCACTCAATGGCTTCCTCATGCCCTTGGTGGGCGCCGAGTTCGACCTCTCCCTCAGCGACCGGGGTTCGTCGCGACAGCCAACCTCATGGGTATGGCGGTCGGAGCTGTCGTGTGGGCGCCATCGCGGACCGGGTCGGGCGAAAGAAGGCCTTCAGCTACACGCTGCTGATCTTCGCGTTCTTCTCCGTCCTTGGTGTCTTCGCCCCCAACTACGACATCTTCCTCCTCCTGCGCTTCATGGCCGGTGTGGGACTGGGCGGCTGTATTCCAGTCGACTACGCGCTGGTCAGTGAGTTCTCCCCGAAGAAGCACCGGGGCCGGATCCTCACCGCACTTGACCTGTGGTGGCCCATCGGCGTCACCATCTGTGGCGTGGTCGCCACGTTGATGGTGCCGCTGGACAACGGCTGGCGCTTGATGCTCGGCATGATGGTCCTGCCCGCGCTGCTGCTGTTCTGGGTACGCCGTGGCGTACCGGAGTCACCGATCTACCTGAGCAAGGTCGGTCGGGAAGAAGAAGCCCGAGCCGTGATCGACGAGTTGGTCGCCAAGACCGGCGCCACTCCCGAGCCGTACTCCATCCCCGAACCGGGTGCAGGCGAGGGCGAGGACCGGCCCACGGGCATCCGCGCCGCGACCGAGCAGTTCCGCAACATGTGGAAGTTCAACCCCAAGATCACCTCGGTGTCCTGGTTGCTGTTCATCACCGTCATGCTCGTTTACTACGCGGCACTGACCTGGATGCCGTCGATCCTCAAGGAAGAGGGCTACGCGGATACCGCGGCCTTCACCGGCACGACCTTGATGAGCGCCATCGGTGTCCTCGGTGTCGTCGCCTCCACCTGGCTGGTCGACGTCATGGGACGTAAGTGGCTGATCGGGGTGTCCGCACCGCTCGCCAGCGCCGCGCTCGTCGGTTTCGCGCTGATGCTCGACATCGAGACGGCGGCGCTGATCTGGATCGGCGTCTTCGGCTTCCTGATGCAGCTCACCATCCCCGCGATGTACGCGTACGTCTCGGAGCTCTACCCGACTACCCAGCGCGCCAGCGGCTTCGGCTGGGCCTCCTCCGTGAGCCGCATCAGTACCGGTTTCGCACCGATGCTCTTCGGTTCGCTGATGTGGCCGCTGTTCGGCCTGCCGCTCACCTTCACCATCCTGGGCGTCCTCGTCGTGGGTGCCGTGATCTGGATGGCGATCGCCGCGCCGGAGACGAAGGGACGCGAACTCGACCACGTGGACGATCCGAGCTCGGCCGACACGGACCTCGGCGGCCTCACCTCGGAGCCGGCCCCTGTCAGCAAGTAGTGATACGTGGCTGGGGCCCGGCCCGATGGCCGCGCCCGCCCACCTACCCCGACACTCCCGTGTCCAGCGGCGAAAGCGCCGCCCCAGCTTCGAAAGGAGGATCATGAAACCCGCCGCCTTCACCTACCATCGCGCACGCGACATCGACGGTGTGACCCGGCTGCTCGACGAACTCGGGGACGATGCCAAGATCCTCGCCGGTGGGCAGAGCCTGGTCCCGATGATGAACTTCCGGCTCGCCCGTCCTCAGCACCTCGTGGACATCGCGGGCCTCACCAGCATCAAGGGAATCAGCCACGAGACGGACGGCTCTCTCCGAATCGGCGCACTCACCACTCACCACATGGTGGAGACGGCCCCGACACGCAGATTGGCAGGGACTACGCCGTACTCCGCGACGCGATGCGCTGGGTCGGGCACCTGCCGATCCGTACGCGCGGCACCGTCGGCGGCAGCCTCGCGCACGCGGACGCCACTGCCGAGTGGTGCGTGCTCGCCCTCCTCCTCGACGCCCGGCTTACCGTCCACGGCCCGCACGGCGAGCGCACCGTGAATGCCGCCGACTTCTTCCACGGCTACTACACCACCGCGTTGGAACCCGACGAGTTGCTCACCGGGATCGTCTTCCCTCGCCCCGCCCCTCACGCCGCGCTCACTGAATTCGCTCAGCGCCACGGGGACTTCGCGACGGTTTCCGCAGCGGTGACCCTGGACCTCGCCGACGACGGTGCCACCGTCCGCGGTGGCCGGGTCGTCCTGGGCGGAGTGGACGCGCTGCCCGTACGGGTCCCTGAAGCGGAGGCCGTACTGGCGCAGGACCGACCCGCCGGGCCCGCGCTGTTCCGTGACAGTGCCGCTGCTGCCGCGGAGGCCGTCGATCCGCCCAGCGACGCCAACGGCAGCGCTTACTACCGCAGGATTCTGACCCGCACCCTGGTGCGGGACGCTTGTAAGGAGGCGATGTCCCGATGACCGGACGCCGAGAACATTCCAACGCCTCCTTGATCGGCTCCAGCGTCGCGCGCCGAGAAGACCCGCGGCTGCTCACCGGACGCGGCCGGTTCACCGATGACCTGCAGCTGCCGGGATGCTGCACGCCCAGTTCGTACGTAGCCGGGTCGCTCACGGTGTGGTGACCGGAATCGATCTCACCGCGGTCCTCGCCGTCCCTGGCGTGGTGGCCGCCTACACCGCCGACGATCTGAAGCTGGACGACATCACCGCCCGGCTAGAGCGTCCCTCTCGGAGTTCGTGCCGACCTCCATGCCGGTACTCGCCCGCGACCGGGTTCGCTACGCCGGCGAGCCGCTGGCCGTTGTCGTCGCCCGTGACCCGTACGCGGCCGAGGACGGCGTGGAGGCCGCCAAGGTCGAGTACGACGTGTTGCCGGCGATCACCTCCGACACTCAGGCGCTGGCAACCGACGCTCCGTTGGTGCACGACGCGGCCACCGCGAACACGCTGCTGGACGTCAGCATGTTCGCCTCCGAGGGCATCGACACCGTCCTGGACGAGGCACCCTGTGTCGTGGAGATCCACACACGTACCGGACGACAGAACGCGCTCCCGCTGGAGACCCGCGGAGTGGTGGCCGAGTGGGACGACCGGCTCCGTCAACTCCGGCTCACCACCTCCACCCAGGTCCCGCACCAGGTCCGTACGGTCACCGCCGCCTGCCTGCGCCTGGACGAGAGCGCCGTACACGTGGTGGTGCCTGACATGGGTGGTGGGTTCGGGCTCAAGTGTGTGGTCGGCCGCGAGGAGATCGCCGCCGCCGCGGCAGCCCTGCGACTACGCAAGCCGGTCAAGTGGATCGAGGATCGCAAGGACGCGCTGACCGCTTCCTTCCTCGCCCGCGAACAGCACTACCTGGCGCGCGCCGCGTTCAGTGCGGACGGCCGGATTCTCGCCCTGGACGCCGACATCGTCTGCGATATGGGCGCCTACTCCTGCTACCCGTTCACCGCGGGAATCGAGCCGATGATGGCCGCTGCCGAGATGCCCGGTGTCTACAAGCTGCCTTCCTATCGGGTGCGAGCCCGCGCCGTCACCACCAACAAGGCACCCTCCGCGCCCTACCGGGGCGTCAGCCGCCCCAGTACGTAATGGTCATGGAGCGCCTCTTCGAGCGTGCCGCTCGTGAACTGGACATTGACGCCGTCGAGTTGCGCCGCCGTAACGTCATCACGGAGTTCCCGTACACCGGCGTCAACAACATCACGTACGACCCCGGGTCCTATCTCGAATCCCTCAACCTGTGCGAACAGGTCATCCGGGACGAGGGCTGGTACGAGACCAGGAGGCCGCCGCCACCGAGGGACGCTACCTGGGCATCGGCTACTCCTGCTTCAGTGAGCGCACCGGCTACGGCTCCAAGGCCTTCGCTCAGCGCAAGATGGAGGTCGTTCCCGGATTCGACATCTCCGAGGTCCGGATGGACGTCAGCGGAGCTCTTGTCGTCACGTCCGGCGCGATGAGCCATGGCCAGAGTCACGAGACCACCTTTGCGCAGATCGCCGCCAGCGAACTCGGCCTGGATCTGGGCAAGGTCCGCGTCCACCAGGGCGACACCAACCGGATCACCTACGGGTGGGGCACCTACGCCAGCCGCTCCATCGCCATCGGTGGCAGCGCCGTACGCCGGGCCGCCGCCCAACTCGGCACCAAACTGTGCACCATCGCCGCCGCCCGATGGGGTGTGTCCGTCGATGAGGTGGAGCTCGGTCCTCGCTGGTGCGCAGACGGGCGGACGGTGCCCAGCTCACCTACGCCGAGATCGCCGATGTCGCCTACCTCAAGTCCCATCTGCTGCCGCCGGGCTGGAGCCCGGACTGTCGGTGACCGCGAGTTTCGACGTCACCACCGACGGCACCTTCTCCAACGCGACCCACGGCGTCGTCACCGAACTCCACCCTGGTACCGGCAAGGTGGAGATCCTGCGCTACGTCTGCGTCGAGGACTGCGGAGTGGCGATCAACCCCAGGTGGTCGAAGGACAGGCTCGTGGGGGCATCGCCCAGGGCATCGCCGGCGCACTATTCGAGCAGATCACCTACGACGACCAGGGCGAGCCCTCGGCCACCAGCTTCATGGACTACAAAGTGCCGACCGCACTGGAGACGCCCGAGGTGTCCATCCACCACCTGGAGACGCCCTGCGCTTTCACCGAGACCGGAGCCAAGGGGTCGGTGAGGGCGGCACGATCGGGGCACCGGCCGCAGTCCTCAACTCGGTCAACGACGCACTGGTGAGGACCGGCGTAGAACTCGACAACACACCCATCACCCCGAGACGGTCGCCCGCGCACTGGAGCATGCAGCATGACGGACAGCCACGACCACGCGCAGCTCATCACCCTTGACGTCAACGGCGAGACCGGGAAGTCCTCACCGAGTCCCGTCGCACGCTTGCCGATGTCCTACGCCACGACCTGGACCTCACCGGCACCCATGTCGGATGCGAGCACGGGATCTGCGGCGCCTGCACGGTCCTCGTCGACGGTGCTCCGGCACGCGCGTGCCTGATGTTCGCCGCCCAGGCGGAAGGCTCAACCGTCCACACCGTGGAGTCGCTGGCGGGAATCGACGAACTGAACGATCTGCAGCAGGCGTTCACCGATCACCATGCTCTGCAATGCGGCTTCTGCACTCCCGGGTTTCTGATGCTCGCCGAGGGGTTCCTCGCTGAGCGGCCGGACGCTTCGCGGGAGGAGATCCGCGAGACCGTCGCCTCCAACCTGTGCCGCTGCACCGGATACCAGACGATCGTCGACGCGGTCGACGACTGCGCTACCGGCGCCGCGCCGCGCTGCAGGCCCGTCTGGACGGTGATACGGCCGTCACCCAGCCCGCCACGGGTTGACGCCCGCCCGGCACCCGCGTCCGTTCCACAAGCAGGACCGCCCACGCCCAGGGGCGTAAGGAGAAACCATGCAACTCAAGAACTCGGTCTCAGTGCCGGCGAGTCCGGATGAGGTGTTCGCGCTCGTCAACGACGTCGAGCGCGTCGTCACCTGCATGCCGGGCGCCGCGCTGGAGGGCAGGGACGGCGATGCCTGGAAGGGCGGGGTGAAGGTCAAGGTCGGCCCGATCACCGCTGCCTACGCGGGGACCGTCCGGTTCCTCGACGTCGACAGCGAGAAGCGCCAGTTGCGGCTCCAGGCCAGGGGCCGACACCCACGGCAGCGGCGATGCCGAGGCGGAGGTCTCCCTTTCCGTGACAGAGGCCCCGAAGGGCCCGACTGGAACTGACGACCGATCTCGTCATCCGCGGCAAGATCGCCCAGTTCGGCAAGGGCGCCGTCGCCTCGGTGTCCAACAAGATCCTTCAGCAGTTCGCCCGCAACCTCGGCAGCCTGCTCGAAGCCGACCGCACGGCGGTTCCTGCTGCCGCCACTGCCCCGGCGCAGCGCAGGCCCCGCCTCCGCGGCCACGGCAACCGCATCCCGCGTCGCCGCTCCGGCCGGCTTCACCGGCGAGAACGAACTGGACGGTCTGTCGGTCCTCGTGGGCCCGACCGTGGCCAAGTACGGCCCCTCGCCGCGGCTTTCGCCTTCGGCCTGTTCGAGGGCTGGCTCCTGGGCCGGGTTATGACAAGGGAGAAGCACTCGTGCGCCGACAGGAGGAACCGATGACCGAGGGGCAGTACGGAGTCGACACCGACCGCGTCTACGAGCGCGCCGGGTTCGGGGCACCCATCCGCCGGGGAGTCCGTCCCGCACTGGTGGTCGTCGACCTCACCCGCGGTTTCACCGAGGACCGTTTCCCTCGGGATCCGACCTGACCAGCGTGGTCGAAACAACCTCGGAGCTGGTCGAAGCGGCCCGTCGCACCGCTGTGCCGGTGGTGTGGACCGTCATCTCCTACACCCCGGCCGAGGCCGAAGGCAACGCGATCGCCTGGCTGGACAAGGCACCCGGTATGCGGGCGATGGCAGAAGGCAGCGAGGCCGTCGATCTCGACCCCGGCTGCCCAGGGAGCCTGGCGACCATCTGCTGGTGAAGAAGGGCGCGTCCGCGTTCTCCGGCACCTCCCTCGCCACCACGCTGACCTCACTGCGGTGCGACACCACCGTCGTATGCGGTGCCACGACCAGCGGCTGCGTACGGGCGACCGCTGTCGACTCCGTACAGTCCGGCTTCCCGTGCTGGTGCCCTGGAAAGCGTCGGCGACAGGGCCCAGGGACCCCATGACGCCGCGCTGTTCGACATCGAGGCCAAGTACGGGGATGTAGTCAGCCACGCCGAAGCGCTCACCTACCTGCGCGGATTGCCGCCCCGGTAACGAGCGGGAGCACCAGAACTCACCGTCTGACCGTCGCAATTCAGGAGCACGCTGTGTCATCACGTTTCCTTCATCAGGACGCGCTCGCCGACCTCGCCGACGTACCGGCCACCAGCCGCTGGGTTCACACCGGCACGATCCGCCTGCACGTTCTGGACTACGGGGTGCGGGAGTCCCGCTGGTGATCCTTCCCGGCATCACCAGCCCTGCCGTCACCATGGACTTCGTCGCCCGTGAACTCACCGATCTCGTACGGCCAGTCGTCCTGGATATCCGGGGCCGTGGCCTGTCCGACGACGGCGATGCCTACGACCTGGAGAGCTATGCGCAGGACACCGAGACGGTCATCACCGAGCTCGGCCTCGATCGCCCTGTCCTCTTCGGACACTCCATGGGCGCCCGGATCGCGGCGGTCACCGCCGCACGCGCCAAGGTCGCTCTACGCGGGAGCGTGCTGGCCGACCCACCAATGAGCGGCCCCGGGCGTGACCCGTACCCCACCACCCTCGACGCCTTCATGGGCCAGTTGGATCAGGCGCAGCGTGGCACCGACGCCGACGAGGTAGCCCGCGCATGGCCACGCTGGCCCCGACACGAGCAGGAACTGCGCGCACGCTGGCTCACCTCCTGTGGCGAGGAAGCGCTGCGCGCCACTCACCAAGGCTTCGAGACGGAGGACTTCTTCGACTGGTGGCCTGCCGTGCCCACGCCCGTGACCATGCTCTACGGCGACGGCAGTCCGGTCGTCACCAGCGCGGGTGTCCAGGAAGCGGCGCGCACACATGCCAAGGCCCAGATCACCTCAGTCCCGGACGCTGGGCACATGATCTTCTGGGACAGCCCGGGTCCGGCCCTGGCCGCTGTCCGCGAAGCCCTCGTCGCCCTGTCCTCAGACGACTCTTCAGATGCCCCTGCCCTTCCTGGCACCACCTGCTCCGGTGAAGGCGGGCGTGTTTAAGGTGGGGGCCATGACTGATCCGAGGCCCGCTCCGTCGAAACCCGTCGCGGCACCGGCCGTTCTTGCCAATGCTCCCGGATATCAGGCACGCCGTCTCTACCAGGCGTACCTGGCGGCCTGGGTGAAGACGGTCGATTCGACGCTCACCGGCCCGCAGTTCGCCGTCCTCACCACCGTGGACTCTGCCCCGGGTAATGACCAGAGCTCGATGGCCTCGGCGGTCGCTCTGGACACCTCCACGATGGCGGACATAGCCCGTCGGCTGGAACACCGGGGTCTCCTCGAACGCCGTACCGCCGCCGACGACGGACGCCGCAAACTCCTTTACCTCACCGAGGAGGGAGTGCGGGTTCTGCGCGAGGCCAATGAACGAGCTCGGGCACTGGACGAGCAGCTCTTCGGATCGTACGCAGGGGACGAACGCACGGAACTGCTACGCCAGTTGACCACGCTCGCCGATTATTGGGAAAAGCTCCGCGAGGACTAGGGCGTGTTTCGAGTAGCGCCGTCCGCCCGAAGGGCGGGCCCGGCGGCGTCTGGTGCGTGCGATCGCAAGGCGGAGGGTCGCCCCGATACTGGGTGTATCGGGGCGATCCCGACAACGCGGCGAGCGTGCGTGCCAGGCGTCGCCGGGCAGGCGGGACTTTCGAAACACGCCCTAGGCCTGACCCGAAGGGACCAGAGCCCCGCGCCATGACCTTTCTGGTCCGCCGTGCCTGCCGTAGGTGGTGTGCCCAGCGACGGGCCCATTCATCACCCAATAGTACGTACCCGTACTGACTCACGGTGGCAAACCGGCCACAGTGGGGCACACTCCGTGCCCGCCCGCACCACCGCACCCTTACTCCCGTGGAGGACCTCATGACAGACCACCACATCGGCCTCATCGTGCCCAGCTCCAACCTCACGATGGAAACCGAACTACCCGCATGCTCCGCGCACGCGAGGAGCTCATCCCGAAGACAACTTCATATTCCACAGCAGCCGCATGCGTATGACGCACGTGACCCCGGAGCAGCTGCGCAGGATGAACGCCCAGACCGAGCGCGCTTCCCAGGAGCTCGCAGACGCCCGGCCCGACATCGTCGCCTCCGCCTGCCTGGTCGCGATCATGGCGCAGGGCCCTGGTTACCACTGCACGGCGGAGGACGAGATCACCGCCGCCCTGCGCGAGGCGGGCGCACAGGCACCGGTCGTCAGCAGCGCCGGCGCGCTGCTCAGCGGAATCGAGGCACTCGGCGCTCGGCGCGTCGCTGTGGTCACTCCATACATGAAGGAACTCACGACTCTGGTCACCGGCTACATCGAGGACGCCGGCATCGAAGTTGTCGACTCGGTGAGCCTGGAGGTCCCGGACAATCTCGATGTCGCCCGGCTGAACCCCGACGACCTACGGGACCACTGGAAGCGGCTGGACCTCAGCGGAGCTGACGCGATCGTCCTGTCCGCCTGCGTGCAGATGCCGTCGCTGTCGGCGATCCAGCATGTCGAGGACGAGTCCGGGCTGCCGGTGCTCTCTGCCGCTACCGCCACGACGTACCGCATCCTGTCCGAACTCTCACTCCCGGCCGTCGTCCCGAACGCCGGCAAACTGCTCAGCGGTCAGCTGCCCCGCGCTCGGCGAACTGAGCCGGACGCGAGACAACCGGCCTGCGGATGACCGGAGTTCACGCGAGGCGAAGCAGCGGGCAGTGCCGTCACCCGCCCGGTGGGGGCACCCTGAAGGGAAGCTGTCCGGCCATCCGCCACTCGCCTCTCAAACCTGCTGTACGGTCAGCGGCTCGATGGCCGCTCAGTCCAGCTCGGCACCAAGGCCGGGCCCCGTGGAGTCAGGCGCGTACGTCCCGTTGCTGCACTTCCTTGAGGACCGCGGCCACCGTGGCGAGCTCCGAGTGCGGCCCGTCCGCGTCCTGGGCGAGCTCAGCGATCCGGTCGCCGAAGACGTACTCGACGCCGTCGCGGGTGCCGTCGTAGAGCACCTGGGACAGGTCCCCGCGCAAGATCTCGATGTCCGCGATGAACCCGTCGCCACCGTGATCGTCGGCACGGAAGGTCTCCAGCACCTGCCCGTCCGCGTCCACGGTGTGCGCGCCGGCTGTGTCGGTGCACGCCGCGCGCACCGCCGCGTCCAGCCCCATGCGCCGATGACCTCCCTGGCGATCCCGCGCGCGTCGACCGCCTGCCCGCCTGGACGCAGCCCGGGAGCTCGCTCCACCACGGTCACCTCGGCCCCGCCGGCGCAGCCAGTGGGCCAGCGCGGGTCCCGCGATGCTCGCCCCGCCACCAACACCCTGGGACCGCTCACCCGCGTCCCCTTCCCGCCAGTCCGGACGGTGTGCTCCTGCTCGGAGTCGTCGACGCCATCACTGCCTCCATGTGCTTCCTCCCGCGCGAGTGGGGCAGCCGCCTCAGCGTGGTCCTCCGCGATGTGCTCGTCACCGCCCCCGGCAACAGCGCATACGAGCGCAAGGCATGCTGACCCCGAGTCTGCTCCGATCCGGTGAGCCACCGCGATCCCTGATCCGACACGGCTGTGCGGGCCGGATCCACCGCGCACAGCCGGCCCGCCCCTGCCCCATTCGGCACTCGGCCCCGTCCCGGCCCGGGCGGCTTCCACCATGCCCGCCGCGCCGGGCCCGCCTCGCAGTCCCAGCATCGCGTGCCGCAGGTCGTGCGGCAGATGGATCAGCGTGACTGTCAGTGGTCTGACCGACGAACGGTGCCCCCGCTCGGGGTAGTGGCAGGAGTACGTCCCGCAGGGCGAATCCAGGACCGGAGCGAGCCGACCGGGGTGCCAAGACAACCGATCCCCCGCCTTTGGCCTCTCAAGAGACATGGAAACCGACCGGCCACCGCGGACTCGATCACTTCCCTGAGCAGCAACCAGGCATACCACCCTGCCCTCCTCGGACCGGCCGAGCAGCGCAGGGCCTGAACTCGCCGTCTCGCGAGGCCTGATGGACCGGGCGTCCGTCAGCCACTAGATTCCCGGCCATGAGTCTGCTTCCGCGATCACCCCGTCCCGTTCCAAGCGATCCGCAGCACGTACGGGCAACCGGTCGGCGGCCCGTACGTGGCAGCCGGGAGACGTTGAGTGCAATGAGGATGCGGCACGTGTTCATGTGGGTATCAGGAGCGGAGGACTGATGGTGAACCAGCAGACCGATGACAGCTTCCTCGCTGTGGGGACACACTCGGCACCCAGGAGGTGGCCGTCTACCGTTGGCTTGCCCTGCACGGTCGGTTGGACCTGGCCCGGATGGCCGAGGACACGGGGTCGACGCGACGGCTGTGAGCGGTGCGGTGGACTACCTCGTCCGGATCGGCCTGGTGCACAGAGGCGAGGAGGACGACGACCGCTTCTGGGCCGTCGACCCGCATCTCGTCGCGGCTGTCGCCACCGCACCGGTGGAGCGGGCCATCGCGGAACAGCAGACACGACTGCGCGTATTCCGCGATCAGTTCGCCCAGTTGGCGGCCGACTACCGGGAGGGAGAAACGGTGTCTCCACGGACCTGGAGACCATACCCGGGCTCACGCAGGTGCGGGCCGCACTGGACCGGGCGGCCGAGCAGTGCCGCGAGGACATGGTCACCGTGCAGCCCGGCGGCACCCGCCCGCCCGAGGTGCTCCAGGACGCACTGCTCCGGGACAGCCAGATGCTCACCCGGGGTGCGGATGCGGACCGTCTACCACCACACCGCCCGGTTCAACAGTCCGAGCCAGGCATACGTGGATACGATGAGCACGCAGGGCGGCGAGTACCGGACCGCCCACCAGCTCGTCGGCCGGTTGATCATTTTCGACCGGGAACTCGCGTTCATGACCAACCGCAACGACCGGCTGGGCGCGGTGGTGGTCCGGGAGCCGTCGGTCGTGCACTTCCTGTACGAGCTGTTCGAACAGGTCTGGTCGCAGGCCCAGCCGTTCTCCGACGCGGCCACCGACGGTCTGGAGACGGTCGCCAAGGATCTGGACCGCACCATCCTGCGGCTGCTGGCGACGGGGCTGAAGGACGAGACGATCGCGCGGCGGCTCGGCATGTCGTTGCGCACCACGCGCAAGCACATCGCCGACATGATGCAGGCTCTCGGTGCCGAGAGCCGTTTCCAGGCCGGTGTCGCGGTGGCCGCCAGCGGGCTGCTGAACGACGACGGGGTGCCGGACGCGACGCCCACGGCAGCCCGACCTGATCCGGCGGCCGTCCGGGGCGTACGCCGTCAGTCCAGGCTCTCCAGGCGGAGTTCGAGCAGTGTGGTCGGAGCGTGGATCTCCGACAGCCGGTAGGCGTGGTTCCGGGGAACGAAGAGAGTCCCGCCGGAACGCAGCCTCATGCCCAGCGGGTGCGAGGGGCGGGGTGCCGGGTCCTCACCGCCACGCGACAGGACGCAGCGACAGGCTCCTTCCAGGAACGTGACCGTGCACTCCGCGCCGTTCGGCGCGCTCTCCACCGCGGGGAGTTCGGCGACAGGAAGCGGAAGAGGGGCGCACCCGTACGTGCAGCCTGCGGCCCAGCTCGGCCACCAGTCCCTCCGTGTCCGGTCCGCCCGGCACGGAGGAATTGGCGCCGGGTTCCGGACGGGCCGGACGGGCAGCTCCAGCAGGGCCGACAAGGTCTTCGGATCCTCGGGCCACAGCAGGGCCGGGCCTTTGGCACCGTTGGCCGCCACGCACAGGGCCAGCTCTTCGGCGAAGGACTGCATCGGCTTGCTCAGAGCTCGCTGTCCGGGCACGGTTCTCCGATCTCGCCGCAAGACGGGGCGATGCGGGGTGAATGAGGTGCGTCAGGGCGCCATGACGCGCGGGCCCACAGTGAAGGGGAAAAGACAGCTGCGCGCCACTGCGGTCGTGGGAGAATTCTGCCGCTCGGACGTCGGTCCCGACAGTCACGTGTTCCCGTGTCATCCGGTGCCCGCGGGGATCTGCCCGCACCCGCGCGACCGTTGCGGCCGCCGGCCGGTACCCCGCGGGCCATCGGCAGCTCTGGCGCCCCGTCAGTCCTGGGTTACCTCGGGCGGGTCGGGAAGCTTCGGCGTCGCCAGTAGCCCCATGCTCTCGATGGCACTCATGAGGGAGCCCTCGACCGACAGAGCCAGGAGCAACAGATGCGTACGGTTCCGGGCTCCGGTTTTCGCGCGTATCCGGCGTATGTAGGTGTCGACGGTATGCGGACTGACGTTCATGCGCCGGGCGATCTCCCCGTAGGTGGCTCCGCGCGCGATGTGTCCGAGCACTTCTCTTCCCGGTCACTGACTTTGCGGACAGCTTCCCGTAGTTTATCGCTCAAGGAGTCGGGCGGCTCTCTCTGCATGCTTCCTGCATTCCGGGACCTGTTGGTCCGCGGGTTCCGGATCTCACCACGGACCGGTTCCTCCTTACGCACCCGCAGTTTCATCCCGGAATGCGACCCCAGCCGCTGTCGTCGGGATCGACGGAGGGCGTCGCCTGGATGTCGGTGGTTCCGGTGTCGACGGCAGCGACACCGGAAACGACGCCGACCATCATCGCGCAGAAAACAGTGACCACGAACAGGCGGACAGACTTCATGTTTTCTCCCGGAATTCAGAGTGAGGAATGCTTGAAAAGTTCCGCCCGGTGCCGTCCGGCCGATTCCCCTTCCGCTCTTCCAGGATGGTGGGCACCCGTCCCACAATCCACCGTCGGCACCATTCATCAAGTTCTCTGGCACCAAAGCGGGAGTGAACGAAACACCCACGGAGTGTCGATCAAGGGCAACACGGACGGATGTGGCTGCCGGAGCTCTGCCACCGCGACTATCGGTGGCGTGTGGGCTGAAGGCGTCCCTCGACGCGTGCGATGTGCCGGGAGGCGCCTTCAGCCGTCGGCAGGTGTGCAGATCACGGCGGCCCGGACGGGTACGTATCAGCCCCGGCTCACCGAAGGCTCCTGGAACGTCCCCGGAGTTTCGCCCGGTCGATCTTCCCGTTCCGCGTCGACGGGAGCTCCTCCAGTTCGATGAAGTGCCGGGGAACCATGAACCGGGGCAGACCGGAGACACACGCATGGATCAGGTCGTCCCGATCGACCTCCGCTCCGGTCGCACGGGTGTAGAACGCCGCCAGTTGTGTGGACGCGGCGACCTTGACCCCGACGACCGCGGCCCGACGGACACCGGTGACCCCGGCGATCACGGATTCCACCTCACCCGGTTCGACCCGGTAGCCGTTCACCTTGAGCTGGTCGTCGAGCCTGGAGACGAAGTGGAAGTCGGTGCCGTCGAACGTGACCAGGTCTCCGCTGAAGTAGCAGCGACGCATACGGCCGTCCTGGTGTTCGACCTCCCGGAATCTCTTCGCGGTGAGCTCGTCGTCGCCGGCGTACCCGATCCCGACGCAGTTCCCGGCGATGACCAGCTCTCGGGTCTCGTCGGCCACGAAGGGCGCAGCCGCCCGTCCACGAGGCACAGCAGTTCCGCGTCAACGACAGCGGTGCCGATCGGCGGCCGGTCGGGCCAGTCGGTGACGTCGCCCGTCAGCCGGTACTGAGTGACCACATGCGTTTCGCTCGGCCCGTACTGGTTCACCAACGTCAGGTCACCGTCGGCACAGAACTTCCGCACCTCCTCGTTGATCACCAGCTGTTCGCCCGCCACCGAGATCTCCCGCAGACTCGGGATACTGCCGCCCGCGACACACACGGCGGTGGCCAGTCCGTGCAGTCCGACCACCGGCTGGAAGAGCCGGGCGACGTCGTGCTCGCGAATGATGTCGACCAACGTGAAGGGATCCAGCCTGTCCTGGTCGTTCACCACGACCAGGGTCGCGCCGGCCAGCCAGGTCGCCACCGTGTCCTCGTACACCATGTCGAATCCGATGGACGACATGTGCAGCGTGTTCGGGGGCCGTTCGTGGCTCCATCGCCGGAGGTGCCAGTTGCCCAGCTCCTCCAGGACGACCGGCGGCACCGCGACAGCCTTGGGTTCGCCGGTGGACCCTGAGGTGGGGATGACGTAGCAGACCGGGCCGGTCGCGACCTCGTCGCGTCTCGTTCCCCGAATCGACCGGAAGGTGTGTTCCGGGACACCCGCGTCGACCGGTGCGCACCCTCGGCCCGCAGGATCAGGGAGCAGTCGGCGCTGTTCACCAGCTTGCCGGTCCAGGCGGGTGGCATGGCCGGGTCGATGGACAGTACGCCGGCTCCGACGCGCCACACGCCCAACACCGCCGCGCAGCGGGACCACGAACGAGTCGAGTGCACGTCGACCACGTCACCGGGGCCGATGCCGTGTCCGGCGAGGCCGCCGGCGATCTCGGCCGACACCTCGTCGAGTTCGGCGTAGGTGTGGGCGATGCCGTTGTCGACGACCGCCACCGCGTCCCGGTGCCGGGCGATGGTGTCGATCAGCGTCCGGATCAGTGAGACATCGAGGTCGCTCATGCGATCAGACCGCCGTCGACGAGCTCCAGCGGCCGGTAGTCACGCGACGCCACGAACTCCGGTCGCGGGTGGCGTACTTCGCGCAGCTCGTTGTCGACACTGTTGTAACTGACGAACGCCATGGTCCGGTCGGTCGGCGACATGTTCGCGCCGGAGCCGTGCGCGATGCAGGGGTGGAAGAACAGCAGGCTCCCGGCGCGCCCGACGACGGACCGGATCTCCGACTCCGCTGTCACCTTGGCCATCTGTTCGGCATCCAGCGCGAACTTCAGCTTCGCCGACAGGTCGGCCTCCCACCGCGACGTGTCCCCGGGCTCGGCACGCCACGGGCTGTCGCGCCGTTTCGATGCGAGCCGGGCACGACCAGCAGCGGGCCGTTGTGCTCGGTCGCATCGTCCAGCAGCAGCGCGACGTTGACCGCCCGCGGCTCCGGCATGCCGTCCTTCGGTCCCCAGACGCTGTAGTCCTGGTGCCACTGCCACACTTCTCCGCGCAGCGCCTTCTTGGCGTTGACCTTGAACTGGAACACATGCACCTTGCTCTCCAGAAGCTGCTCCGCCGCGGACAGCAGCGCGGGCAGCCGCACCAGCCTGGAGAACAGCGCGCCCGTGGTGTGGCAGCCGTGTACGCCCCGCACCGTGGTCCCGTCCTCCTCGAAGATCCGCCCAGGGTGCTCGGTCGCGCAGAGATCGGCCACCTCACCTCGCAGAGCGGCGATGTCGCCGGCATCGAAGACGTCGTCGAGGAGCAGGAACCCTTCGGACCTGTACTCCGCTATCTGATTTTCGGTGAGCATAATGCGATGACCTCTCTGCCTGATCCTTTGGGGGTAATGCAGATCGCTACCCGGCGTATGCCGATTCAAGAAGCTGCTTGCCCGCGAAATGGGAGACTTTCTCGTCGTCGCCGACAAGTAGCGCCAGGTCGACGACGGGGTTTCCGAGGAACGGGTACCGCCCCTCCACGGAATTCTCCATCAGCATCGCGTGTCCGTGGTCGCCGAGCGGATGACTCGCCGTCGGAGAACGGAATCAGCCTGTCTCTCGGAAACCTCCCGGTCGTGGCGGCCGTCGTTCCCGGCGGTGTTACGGGGCGAGGGCGGCCTGGGAGTCGATGTAGGCGGCGATCGACGCCACGGTCGGGTTGAGGAACATCTGGTCCATGGGGACCTCGGCGCCCAGTTCCTCGATGAATGCGCCCTGAATCCTGACCATAATCAGGGACTGGCCGCCCAGGGCGAAGAAATCGTCGTCCGACGTGATGTCGTCACGCTGGAGTTCCCGGCACCAGATGGCGCGGACACGGTCAGCGGTCATCGCATTCCTCTCGTTCGTCGTCACTGCCAAGTACCTGGTCATGCCGCGGAGTTGCTGCCGGCGTTCTGGGTGCGGCAGATGTCCGCCAGGGCGGTGCGGTCCACTTTTCCGTGCGGGCTCAGCGGAAGGCGCAGAATGTTCGTGAACCGGGACGGCACCATGTTCCGCGGCAGGGTCCACAGCAGGCGGGTGCGCAGGTCGTCCTCGGCGAGGTCGTTGCCCGAGGGACGACGAACGCGGTCAGTTCGGCTTCGCCGCCGTCGTTGTAGGTGACCACCACGGCCGTTTCGCGGACGCCGACCAGCCTGCCCAGAGCGCGTTCGATGTCGGTGGGGTCGATCCGCATGCCCCGCACCTTGACCTGGGCGTCCATCCGCCCGGCGACGACGAGTTCACCGCTGTCGTCGATCCGGCCGCGGTCTCCCGTGCGGTACAGACGCAGCGGCCTCCCTCGACGTCGATGGTCGTGAACTTGGCATTCTCGGGCCGCTGCCGCCCAGGTAGCCCGCGCCGAGGCCGGCTCCGGAGATGCAGATCTCGCCGTACTGGCCCGCCTCGACCTCGCGCAGTTCGGTGTCCAGGAGGTGGATGGCGGTGTTGTGGGCGGGCCGGCCGACCGGGGCGATGTCGTGCTCGCCTGGCCGGTAGTGGGCCAGGTCGTAGGAGGTGGCGACGTCCGTGCACTCGGCGACGCCGTACTGGTGCAGCAGGGTGCAGGTAGTGCCCGGACGGCGCGCGAAGTGGGAGAGGCGTTCGCTCTTCAGCACCTCCCCGCCGAAGAGTATGTAGTCGAGCCGGGCGAGCGCGTCGCCTCCGCGTGCGGCCTCCCAGTCCACCAGCAGGTACAGGGTGCTGGAGGCGCAGTGCACCACGCGGATGTCGTACTGGGTGAGCATGCGGTAGGCCAGCATGGCGTCGAAGTTGCGGCTCGCCATCAGGTACTGGGTGGCGCCGCAGAACAGTGGTGTCATCAGGGCGCGCTGGGACAGGTCGAAGCCGAAGGCGGAGACGACCAGGTTGTGGGAGCTGCGGTGCAGGCCGTACTCGAGCTGGAGCCAGTTCATCAGGTTGAACCAGCCCTCGTGGCGGACCGCGGCCAGCTTGGGGTGCCGGTCGAGCCGGAGGTGAACACCGCGTAGCAGAGGTCGTCGCCGGTGACGTAGACGTCGGGGACGGTCGCCGGGAGGGTCGCGAGGTGGCCGGCGAGCTGTTCGAGGTCGATGACCTCGACGCCCGCGGACTCGACCATCGCGACCGTCGCCGGGGAGGCCACGATCAGGGCGAGGTCGGGTACCTGCCCGAGCAGCAGCTGCAGGCGGGCTGCGGGGTAGGCGGGGTCGAAGGGTACGTAGGCCGCGCCGGCCTTCAGGGTGCCGAGGATGGCGACGAGCATGTCGATCGAGTAGTCGAGGCAAATGCCGACCTTCGCGCCGCGGCCATGGCCACGTGCGATGAGCAAGTGCGCGAACCGATTGGCCCGCGCGTCGAGCTCCGCGTACGTCGCCTGCCGGCCGGACCACACGACGGCGACGGCGTCGGGCATGGCCCGCACGTGTTCCTCGAAGCGGCGGTGGACGACGGGCGAGGGCGGCAGAGCCACCCGTTTTCCCTGAAGGATCATCAACTGACTCCGATGGGCAAGGTGTCCGGTCGGGTGGGCCGCCGCGGCACCTGGACAGATGGTTCGCCCCGGGCACACCGGGGCGATGCGCTCTCAGGCGCTCGGCACTCGGCGCTCGCCGGCCTCCGGGCCACCCGTTCGTCGACGGGCAGCCCGCACGCGGCGGCGGCCTTGGAGCAGTACTCCAGCAGGCCGGCGGACAGGTCGAGGGTCGGCCTGGTGGCCTTGCTCCCGTCCTGCCCTCCGGTCGGCGGCGCGGCCCCGGCGGTGACGTCCTGCCCGCCGTCGCCGGCGCTGTCGGGGCGCTCAGCCCGGTCGTTCTGCACGGCCGGGCCCGCGCGCACCGCGCGACGCGGTTCGTTGCGCGACCACTTGTGCTGTTCCGCCCCGCGCAGCCAGTAGTCCTGCTCCGGCGGGAGAGCCGGGTCACTCCGGCGTGGCGGCCGAAGCTGAGGCTGTCGCGACGCCGGTCGTGCTCGAAACGGCGGGCCACCCAGACGTGCTTGCGCAGGGTCCGGTGATCGAGCCCGGTCCGCTCCAAAGCCTCCTTGTAGCGCCGCCACCCGTAGATGGCCTCCCCGTGGATCAGCCGGTCGGCGAGCCACCGGACCGAGGAGTTCACCAGCTCCCGCAGGTCGGCCCCGATCTGTTCCCGGAACCGCCCGGAGAGGTTCTGCGGGAAGACCATCCCCGACTTCCGCACCATGGCGTGCGTCCCCACGATGGACAGGACCACATCGCGCTGGGCCGGCTGATCCGACGTGTGGGGCCCTGGCTTGTACCTACTCGCAATGGTCACAGCGCCCGTCACCACCTTCATCTCCCACCTCACAGTATTCGCCCGGTCATGGGCCGGTCCCCGGCCGAGGAGCTGGGCGGACGTCGCTGTCGTCGATCCGGGCTGGGGTGTCCGGGACGCTCACGCCTGCCGGGAGCGGTCGGCGGGCGGGCCGCCCGGACACCGCAGGGGCCCGGACGCGGTACCCCGCTGCCTGACAGTGCGTCAGTCCGGTGCGGTGGGCCGGCGTTCAGTGCGCCGCGACAGCCTCGCGCACGCTCCGCGGCGCAGGTCGGTCCGGTTCGACTCGACGTACTCCAGGCACCCGGCGGTCTCAGATGTGCTGCCGCATCGGGGTGAAGTCGACCAGGAGCACCGCACGCTCACCCGTCTCGGGCCGGGCCCGCGCCTGATCGGGGACACGTAGTGGCTGACCTTCTCGTCGGTGACGCCGTAGGAATCCAGCGGCTTGGTCAGCTCGAAGTCGGCCAGAGTCTCGCCCTCGGCACGTCCTCGGGCAGCTTGCCCCGGTACTTCGGTGGCGCGATCGTGTTCATGCCGCCGACAGCGTTACGGCGGTAGATCAGGTGCGCGAAGACGAACGGCTCGCCGTCCTGGTGGAGCTCGTTGGGCGAGGAAATGGCCTCGTGGCCGGGGTCGTCCACCGCCAGCTTGATCAGATGCACCCCGACGTGCAGCGGGAACGCCGCGTCCTCCTGCGACCAGCGCGTTTGTGCGTAGTCGAAGGAAAGGATCTCGTGGATGATCGGGTTGTTCCGGGCGGTTTCGCTCATGGCGGGCAGCTTGCGGACCACGCCGACATAGTCGGGGTTGTGGTCGGCCTGCCAGTAGCCGTTCATCCAGCCCTGTTCACCGACGTGCGTGTCCGGAATCCAGCTGAACTCCCGCGACCAGGGGAAGAAGATCCCGCGGGCGTAGCGGCGGTTGCGCCCGCCTCCGTCGCGTAGGGGTCCGGTGGCAGGTCGACGAACTCGGCGCGCAGGCTCTGGAAGGAGGCGTCGGATTCGGTGATCCCGAATTCCTCGGCGAGATCCCAGCGGGCGAATCCGTTCTCGACAAGGGCGGGCGATTCGGTCAGTGTGTGCATGACTGTCCCCAAGCAGTGGTCGTGATGGGTGGACTGTGGTGGCCGACGGCTCGGGCCGTCAGACCGTGGCGAGCCGGTGCGCCGGGCGGACGACCACCTGGCGCCGGCGTCCGCGCCTGGTGGAGAGCTCCACCCGTGGGCTGTCGTCGAAAAGGTCGAGGCGGAGCAGGCGTTCCTCGCTCCATCCGAGCAACCGGAACTCGCCGGCGCCAAGGTGCAGCAACTCCACCGGCGAGCGCCCTTCGACGCGCAGGACCAGGCCGTCGTCCTCGGCGGTCACTTCGGCGGCGAGGTCGCTCTCCTGGTCGTCGACCACGGGAAGTCCCCACTCCATGAAGGAGAACGGCACCGCGAAGGTACAGCTGAACTCGGCGAGTTCGCGCGACGTGAGCGGCAGAACGGGCGGTAGTAGGCGATGTCGCTGGTCGGCAGGTCCGCTCGGAAGCTGTCCGGGAACAGGGCCAGCAGCTTGTCGTTGGTGGCGCAGTCCGCGACCAGGTGGATCCGGGTACGGTCACCGGCGTTCCGCAGGGAATGCGGTCGTTCGAAGTCGGCGTACCAGAGCGTTCCCGGCTGCCAGCGCTGTTCGACCCCGTCCAGCACCATGACCGCCCCGGGATTGGTGACCAGCGGGATGTGCAGCCGTACGTAGCCGTAGGGGAGCCCGAGCGGGTGTCCGAGTGCTCTTCGACAGACACACCGGGGCCAGGGCCATCAAGCGGACGCTGCGCAGTTCGGTGCCCAGTTCGGACAGGATCTGACAGAGGTAGGGCGCCTTCGCCATCAAAGCGTGTCGGCGAACCCTTCACGTCCCGGGCCACCGGGGTCGGTTCGCTGGAGGTTCCCGCTCGGCGCACGCAGGGTAGAACCTTCCAGTCCACATCGGATTCCTCTCCGATGACGCCGTCCTCGAAGGACCGTTGCAATGCCCAGAACTCGGACCCGCCGAGCTCTACGAGATCCTCTTTCAGTCGATCGATATCCAGGTCGTCCCGTAGCATCACCGCGGCCGGAAGGTTTTCCAAGGAGCTGCTCTCTTGCATGAAGACCTCGCTTCAATGAGCTTCGCTCGCTTTTTCTTGCTATCGAAATCTTACTTCTCTGACGTGCCAGAAAAGCATCTGCCGGCGGGCAGAAACGGCCAGGACACTTTAGGACATGGCCTTTCCTGCCTCGGCCGCAAGAATTGAGCGTTCAGATTCGGGAAATCACGTAGTTTTCGTATAGGGCTGCACAGCAAAATGGCCGTTGTCAGTACGTGCAGACCGCTCATCATCCACATCGTTTCCCGGACACCAAACAACTCACCGAGCGTGCCGCCGAGCAACCCACCGACAGCGATGGCGCCGAAGCTGATCACGGCCGCGCTGGCACTGACGCGCCCGATCAGGTCCGGTGGGCAGTATCGCTGGCGGAAAGTGTCGTTGATGATGTTCGCCGCGACCACACCGGCGCTGCCACCGACACCGCCGACGACGAAGAACGCGAGGCCGGCCCCGGGCCGGTCAGCGGAAAGAGCAACGTGAAGGGCGCGGCACCTACCAGGCAGATCAGTACGGCCCGCGCGCTGCCGTATCGCTGGGACACGCGGTGGGACAACAGCACTCCGAGGAATCCGCCGAGACCGCACAACGTCAGCACCGCGCCGACCACGGCCTCGCCGGCCCCGACCGTCCGTACCAGGAACGCCACTTCGATCGAACTCAGGCCGGTCAACGCGATGTTGGATACGGCGCTGAATACCGCGAGTGTGCGCAGAATGGGATCCCGGAACAGGAATTCAGTCCGTCGCCGACTTCGGTGCGAAGCCGACGCTGCCGGAGGGCCGGGGCGGCGGTTCGGTGATCCGGATCCCCGCAGACAGATCCAGGACACCAGGAAACTCAGCGCGTTGGCCACCAGTCCGGCGACGGCACCGAAAGCCTGCACCAGCATGCCGGCCAGACCGGGGCCGATGACCTCAGCTGTCGACTCACTGCCCTGCAATCGCGCGTTGCCGGCCAGGAGCTCCGTGTCGGAGAGCAGTGTCGGCAGAAACGCACGTTGTGCGGTGGTGAAGAAGACGCTCGCGCAACCGCAGACGAAGGCGGCCGCGAGCAGATGCGGAATGGTGAGTAGGTCTGCCCAGGCAGCGACCGGAACGCTGACGAAAGCGACGAAGGAAACGGCGTCGGAGACCAGCATCACCGGGCGGCGGGGAAGGCGGTCCACCCAGGCGCCCGCGGGCAGACCGAGCATCAGCCACGGCAGATAGGCGACGGACGTCAGCAGTCCGACGACAAAGGTGCCCGCGTGCAGGGTGAGGACGGCGACGAACGGCAGCGCCACCACGGCGATCCCGTTGCCGAGCAGACTCATGGTTTCCCCGAACCAGAACAACCGGAAATCGCGCCCGGCCACCGAGCCCTGATGGGTCTTGCCGCTCATCGATCCCCACCGTGGGCCGCGGAGTGTCCAGCAGGGCGAGTTTCCCGGCGAGGACGGCGCCGATACGCGAAATCGGCCCCGCCTGGGTGATCTCACCGTGGGCGCAGTCGATTTCATGCACCTCGAGGCTTCCCGTCACGTGGTCACGCCAGGATTCCGGTGCGGGGCGTCCTCCGGTTTTCCCTCCGTGGCGGACATGAACACCATGTCCCCCGGTACGTCCGGGGCTCGAGCTCCTCGTAGATCCGGTCGTTGTCCACGAACACCGGGCCAGCGCGGCGACTTCCTCGCGAGTCAGCCATTCGAGCGTGCTGCCCGGTCGGCGGACCGTCCGCTCGTAGTCGTCGAAGCCCAGCGGTTCCTCGCCGCACTCGGAAAGGTCGTACCCCAAGGAGTCGAGGAGTTCGACGAACGTCTCCGAACTGCCGCCTTCGAGTGGCCGGTAGCCGGTTACCGAGTCGGGCGGGTAGCCGTCCAGCAGTGCGAGCAGGTCGACCTGGGCTCCGTGGGCCTGGAGGTCGGTGGCCAGGAGGTGGGCGAGCACGGCACCGAAGGACCAGCCGATCAGCCGGTAGGGTCCTTCGGGTTGAACGGACCGGATCTGCTCCACGTAGTCCTGGACCATCTCGCGCCAGGATCCGCCGCATGCCGTCGCGTCGCCGAGGCCTTTGGCCTGTAGGCCGTACACGGGGTAGCCGGCGTCGATGTGGCCGAGCAGACCCGCGTAACCCCAGCTGATCCCGGCAGCCGGATGCACGCAGAACAGCGCGGGCCGATCGCCTCCTGTCCGCAGGGGAGCAGGGGCGCCAACGGGTCGTGCTGGGTGCCCGCGGCCAGCCGGTCCGCCAGGTCGGCGACGGTGGGCGCCTGGAACAGGTCCACGATGGTGAGTTGGCCGCCGAGCACCGCTCGTACCCGGGAGAGCAACCTGACGGCGAGCAGGGAGTGACCGCCCAGTTCGAAGAAGCTCTCCTCGGCTCCAACCCGGCTGAGCCCCAGGACCTGCGCGAACAGGTCACAGAGGACCTCCTCGTGGGGCCGCGCGGGCCACGCGACGCCGGACGGTTCGCGAAGTCCGGGGCGGCAGCGCGTCCCGGTCGAGTTTCCCGTTGGGCGTCATCGGCAGTCGTCCCACCGGCTGGAAGAACGACGGGATCATGTGGTCGGGCAGGATCGAGGCCAGTCGGTTGCGCAGCTCGCGCGGGTCGAGCGGGTGGTCCGTGGCCGACTGCACGTACCCCACGAGCCGCTTGTCGCCCCTTGAGCCCTCTCGCACGGCCACGGCGGCCTGCGCCACGCCGGGGCAGCGGGTCAGCGCGGCCTCCACCTCGCCCAGCTCGATGCGGAAGCCCGCACCTTGACCTGGTCGTCGATGCGGCCCAGGTAGTCCAGCCTGCCCTGGCGGTCCCACCGGACCAGGTCGCCGGTGCGGTACATGCGGCTGCCCGTCTCCCCTTCCACCACATAGGGACAGGCGACGAACCGTTCCGCGGTGGTGGCCGGGCGGTTCAGATAGCCGCGGGCCACGCCGGGCCCGGTCACGTACAACTCGCCCGGCACACCCGGCGCGACGGGTCGCAACCGCTCGTCGAGCACGAAGACCCTGGTGTTCCCGATCGGTCTGCCGATCAGCGGGTGCGGGCTGTCCGCGGCATCCCACCACAGCGCATCCAGGGTGCATTCCGTGGGGCCGTAGAGGTTGTAACAGAGTGTGCCGGACGCCTCCCGGAGGCGGGTCCACAGCGACTGACCGGCGGCTTCCCCGCCGAGCAGCAGCACCAGCGGCGCACGTGGTCCGGACAGCAGGCCCTCGTCGAGCAGGTGCTCCGCGTAAGTGGGGTGACGTCGAGGACGTCGATGCCGGCGGCCTTGACGTAGGCGGTCAACGCGGCGGCGTCGCGCCGGACGTCGTCGCGGATGACATGGAGTTCATGTCCCGCCAGCATCCAGAACAGCGCCTCCCACGATGTGTCGAACGACAGCGAGGCGGTGACGGCGGACCTCAGCCGCCGGCCCGCCGCGGCCTCGGTGCGCGCGATCAGGCCCGCGCGGTGGAAGGCGTACAGGTTGCTCAGCGCGGAGTGCGGCGTCACCACACCCTTGGGACGGCCAGTGGATCCGGAGGTGTGGATGACGTATGCGGCACTGTCCGGCAGTACACGGCACTTCAGGTCGGCCACCGGGCCGGACGGCGTCTCGATCCCGTCGGCGAACACCGCGGGCAGCTCACCGAACCCGTGCGCTACCGCGGTCGCGGTGTCCGTGACGACGGCGACCGGTGCGGCGTCGCGCAGCATGTGCTCGATGCGTTCCGGTGGGTATTCGAGGTCGACCTGCAGGTAGGCCGCACCCGTCTTGAGTACCGCCAGCATCGCGACGACGGACTCGGCCGACCGGGGCAGGGCCAGTGCGACCGACCTCTCCGCCCCGGCTCCCTGAACGCGCAGGCGATGTGCGAGCAGGTTGGCACGAGCGTTGACTTCGGCGAAAGTGAGCCTCGTGCTCCCGCACACCACCGCGGTAGCCCGCGGCGTTCGCGCGGCCTGCGCCTCGAACAGCTCCGGCACGGTGGCCGGCGACGCGGGTCGGGCGGTGTCGTTCCACGCGACGAGGGCCTGGTGCCGGTGCTCGGCGGAGAGGATCGGCGTCGCTGATGGGCCGTTGCGGGGCCGACACGAGTTGCCGCATCAGCCTGGGCAGGGCATCGGCGATGTCGTCGACGGTAGCCCGGTCGAACAGGCCGGTCGCGTACTCGAGGGCGCCGTCGATGCCGGCTGCCTCCCCGTCCGGCGTGTGATGCTCCCGGAAATCGGCGGACAGGTCGAACTTCGCGACCTCCCAGCTCAGTTGCTCCTCGGTACAGGTCAGGCCCGGCAACGAGAACGTCGCCTCCTCTCCCTGGACAGTGTGAGCATGACTTGGAAGAGCGGATGCCGTGCCAGTGACCGTTCCGGGTTCAGATCCTCGACCAGCCGCTCGAAAGGAACGTCCTGGTGGTCGTAGGCGGCAACATCGACGTCCCGCACCCGGTGCAGCAGCTCGCTGAACGTCGGATCACCGGACACGTCGCTGCGCAGTACCAAGGTGTTCACGAAGAAACCGACGACGCCGTCCAGCGCATCGTCCAGGCGTCCCGCCACCGCGGTGCCGATGGGGATGTCCGTTCCGGCCCCAGCCGGGACAGCAGTACCGCAAGCCCGGCCTGGAGCACCATGAAGGTGGTGCACCCGTGGTCGGCGGCGACCGCGAGCAGGCGGCGATGCAGATCGCCGTCGAGCTTCAGCGGTACGCAGTCACCGCGGTGGTCGGCGACCGCGGGCGCGACCGGTCGAACGGCAGGTCCAGCTCGGCGGGCAGCCCGGCCAACTGCTGCCGCCAGAAAGACAGCTGTGTCGCGAGCAGGCTCGCCGGGTCGTCCTCGTCGCCCAGCAGGTCACGCTGCCATACGGCGTAGTCCCGGTAACTCACCGGAATTGGCGACCACCGAGGCGACTCGCCCGCAGCCCTGGCGCGGTACGCCGCGGCCAGGTCGGTGAGCATCGGCTGCCAGGACCACTCGTCGCAGGCGATGTGGTGGAGCACCAACGCCAGCACGTGTTCCCGCGGTGCCAGCGCGAACACCGTCGCCCGGATCGGGAGATCGGCCGTCAGGTCGAAGCCTCGCTCGACGGTGGCGGACAGCGCGTCGGTGAGCCCGCTCTCCTCGCACGCGACCACGTCCAGCTCGGGCCGTCGGGCAAGCACTCGCTGTACGGGTTCGCCCTCGACACCGGGGTACACCGTGCGCAGCACTTCGTGCCGGTCCGTCAGGTCGGCGAGCGCCGCTGCCAGGGCGGTGCGGTCCAGTTCGCCTCTCACCCGGATGACGAGTGGGCAGTTGTAGACCGCTGACCCGCCGTTCACGCGATTCAGGAACCACAGCCTCCGCTGGGCGTAGGACACTGGGGACACGGGAGACACGGGCAACTCCTCAGGAGACCAAGCCGGTTGCGGTGGAATTGATCGAAGAGATCCGGCTCGGGAGGGACTGCCAGATCTCCGGGTGTAGAAGTGACCGCCGCCGAGCACGTTGTGCCGGAACCGGCCGGAGGTCAGGCCGCTCCACCGAGCACCCACGTCGACACTGACCAGCGGATCGTCGGCGCCGGAGAACACCTGAAGCGGCACGCTCACCTCGGCGCCGCGGTAGACGAAGGTGTTGCGGACGTCGATGTCGGCCCGTACCAGCTCCAGCGCCACCTCGGTCAGGCCGGCGTGTTCACGGACGTGCTGGGGCAACAGGCCGTGGGTTCCGAGCCACTCCATGAGTCGCTCGTCCGCGTCCTGGGGCGTGGGCAGGCGTTCGCTGTCGGTCAGGCCGCGGTCCGGGGCGTTACAGGAGGACAGCACGAGCGCTTCGGGCCTTCGCGCCTCGTGGCTGTCGAGCCGGGCGGCCACGTCGAAGGCCATCCAGCCGCTCATGCTGTGTCCGAAGAGGACGTACGGGCCGAGATCGGCTTCGCGCAGTGATCGTGTGACATCGGCGGCCAGTTCGTCCCAGTCACGTGCGAAGTCCTCGGCGAACCGCCCCTCCCTGCCGGGGTAGCAGAGCACGACCAGGTCCGTCCCTGCGGGCATGCACGCGCTCCACGGCTGGTACGCGGCCGTGCCACCGCCGAAGAAGCTCAGGCCGACCAGAGTCCGCTCGGCGTGCGGCGTCCGGTGCAGGGGCACCATCGTGGTGTCCGGTACGCCGCTCACCGGGACGCTCCGGTGAACGTCGGCCCGCCGTCACCGATGTCGTTCGCTGCCATCGGTCAGGCCCCGTTCATCGCGGCCACGAGGCCGGCCGGCCGCATGTCCGTCCAGTTCTCCTCGACATGTGCCAGGCACGCGGTCCGCGTGCCCGCTCCGAAGATGGTGGACCATCCGGCGGGCACGTCGATGTCTGCGGGCCACAAGGAGTGCTGTCGCTCCGCGTTGACCAGGACGAGATAGGAGCCTTCTTCGTTGTCGAACGGGTTGTTCACGGAAGTGTCCTTTCAGGGTGAGTGGCGATCGGGCCGGCCCGTGGAGACCGGCTCGGTGAGGTGCTGTGATGTGACGTCAGAGGTGGGTGCGGCAGGCCCGTCCGGTGGTCAGAGCCAGCCGAGCCTGGCGGCCTTGACCCCGGCCTCGAAGCGGCTGCGGGCGCCGAGGCGCTCCATCAGCGCCGCCATCATGCGGCGGGCGGTGCGGTGCGAGATACGCAGTTGCCCGGCGGCTGCGGCGTCGGTGCACCCTGGGCGACCAGCCTGAGCAGCGCCAGTTCGTTGCCGTTCAGGGTGTCGTCCGGCGCCGGACGCCCGGCGTCCAGCGGGTGGCCGACGACCAGGTCTGCTCGAACAGGGCGACCATGGGGCGAGAAGGCCCGGGTCGGTGACCTGAAGCGCGCCCGCCGTCGTGTTCCGCGGGTCGAGGGTACCAGCGCGATCGAACCGTCGAACAGGATCATTCTCGGCAGCGTCGCCTCGGAGCCGCGGAACTGGCCCCGTTGCCGGTCAGCCAGTGCACGTGTGCCATCGTCACGGCGTCGTAGGAGCCGGTGTCCGTGCCAACGGTCCGGATCGACACCGAGCGGCTCAGCAGCGCCGCGTCGTTGCGGCGCGCCGCCATGAGTTCCGGTGTCGACGGCGCGCCACCGGGCCGCAACGTCAGCACCTCACGAGTGGCCTCTCCCGCCAGCCGGTCCACCCGGCACTGCACCTCGTCCGTCCCCAGGAGCCGTTCGACCTGTTCGGCCCGGTCCGACCGGCCGGAGGCCTCGGACATGAGCAGGCGGACGACCTCGGCATGGGTATCGGCGATCCGCCGCTGCCGGCGCATCAACTCCTCGTGCTGGCCTGCCAGCGACTGCCGCAGGCTCTGGATCGGGTCCACCACCGTGAATCGGCCGGGCACCTCGCAGGAGTCCTGCACCAAGCCGAGTTCGAGCAACCGGTCGAGGCAGGCACGGACCAGGTCCGGCGTGACGGCCAGCCGGTCGGCGATCTCCTCGGCAAGCGGCGGAGGCGATCCGCGCATCTCCCGGTACACCGCTTTTTCCATCTGTTCCAGTCCGAACATGGTGAGCATGGGGTCCGTCTCCTGGGTGTGTCGGTGAACGCCCCGCTGTCAGCGGGAGGTGGCGGGCCGCAGCGCCGGCCGGGCGGGCCGGGCCTTCGCGAGGTACACGGCGACCCCGCGACGGTCGGGGCCCGGAAGAATTCGCGGACCGGCAGTTCCAGCTTCAGGGCCGACCGCACCCGGGAGATCAGCTGGGTTGCCAGCAGCGAGTGCCCGCCCAGGGCGAAGAAGTTGTCGTCGACGCCGACCGAGTCCAGGCTGAGCACCTGGGCGAACAGCCCACTCAGCACCTCCTCCGTCGCCGTACGCGGCCCGGGGTGGCCGGCGCCGCGCCCTGGGACGGAGCCGGGCGTGCGGTGAGGTCACCGGACCGCCGGTGCTGGACAGGCGGTACGTCGAGGTCGGCGACCGGCCGTCGCGGGTCCTCTGCCACCTGCGTGAGCAACCGGCGCAGGCCGTCGGCGAGCCGCTCGCCCGTCGAGGCGTCGAACAGCGCGGTCGAGTACGTAAGGGCCCCGGTCAGTCCGGCCGGTGCTCCGTCCTGGTCGAGCCGCTCCTCCACGTCGACGACCAGGTCGAATTTCGCGGTGGTCGACGGCACCGGCCATTCGGACGCCCGCAGACCGGGAAACTGCGACTCGGCGGTCGCGTGCTGGAGCTGGACCATGATCTGGAAGAGCGGGTGGCGGCCGGGCGAGCGCGGTGGATTCAGCTCTTCGACCAACCGCTCGAACGGGACGTCCTGGTGCTCGTAGGCCGCCAGGTCGGTGGCCCGGACGCGACGGAGCAGATCCGCGAAACTGGGGTTCGCCGAGACATCGGTCCGCAGGACCACCGTATTGACGAAGAACCCGACGACATCGTCGACGGCGTCGTCCGTCCGGCCGGCCACCGGGGTGCCGATCGGAATGTCCGTCCCCGCGCCCAGCCTGCTGAGCAGGGCGGCACATGCGGCCTGGATCACCATGAACAGCGTGCAGTTGTGCTCCCTGGCGACCGCGAGCAGGCTTCGATGGAGGTCGGCGCCCCACTCGACGTTCGCCGATCCCCGCGTAGTCACTGATCTCGGGCCGCGGCCGGTCCGTCGGCAGGGCCAGTTCCACCGGGAGGCCGGCCAGCCGGTCCCGCCAGTGGGTCAGTTGACGGGACAGCACACTGTCCGGATCGTCCTCGCTGCCCAGCAGCTCCCGTTGCCACAGCGCGTGGTCGGCGTACTGCACCGGCAGTTCGTTCCACCGCGGAGTGTCGCGCCGGGTGCGGGCGGCGTAGGCGGCGGAGAGATCGCGCAGGAGCGGCCCGAGCGACCAGCCGTCGCAGATGATGTGGTGGAACACCAGCAGCAGGACCTGCTCCTCCTGTCCCGTCGTGAACAGGTGGGCGGCCATGGCAGGCCGCGCGGCCAGCTCGAACCGCTGGTCCGCGGCCGCGTGGATCGCCGCCCCGACCTCGGTCTCGGGCACCTCCCGGTGAACCAGCACCGGCCGGGCCGTTCCTGCGCGAGCACCGACTGCACTGGCCGGTCACCCTGTTCGACGAAGACCGTCCGCAGACTCTCGTGCCGGTCCGTGACATCGGACAACGCCTGTTCGAGAGCGTCCCGGTTCAGCGGACCCGACAGGCGCAGAGCGACGGGAAGGTTGTAGCTGGTGCCTGTCTCCTCCCACTGGTTCAGGAACCACAGCCGCTGCTGGGCGTAGGACAGTGGCAGCACGTCCGGACGGTTCCCCGCCCGGAGCGCCGGCCTGCCGGGGAGCACTTCGTCGAGGCTGTCCGCCAGCCCGGCCACGGTCGGGGTGCTGAACAGCAGACGGGCCGGCAGTTCCACGCCCAGCACGGAGCGTGCCCTGCTGCTCAGCCGCACGGCCAGCAGGGAGTGACCGCCGAGGTCGAAGAAGCCGTCGTCGATGCCCACCGCGTCGCGGCCGAGCACTTCCGCGAACAGCCCGCACAGGAGCTCCTCGCGGAGATTGCGCGGTGCACGCCGGGTGCCGGTGGGCCAAACCGGTTTCGGCAGCGCGGCGCTGTCGACCTTTCCGTTCGGTGTCAGCGGCAGTTCATCGATCACCACGATCGCGGCGGGCATCATGTGGTCCGGCAGGTCCTGCCGTACGGACTCGCGCAGGCGTTTCACGTCGAGTTCCGTGTTCCGCGCGAGCACGTATCCGACGAGTCGCCTGTCCCCGGGCCGGTCCTCGCGCAGGACCGCCACCGCGTGCGCGACGCCCTCGTGGCGGGCCAGTGCCGCCTCGACCTCGCCGAGTTCGACGCGGAAACCGCGGATCTTCACCTGATCGTCGGCCCGGCCGAGGAATTCCAGCGCGCCGTCGTCGGTCCACCGGACCAGGTCGCCCGTGCGGTACATGCGCCGTCCCGGCCTGAACGGGTTCGCCACGAACCGCTCCGAGGTCAGACCGGGGCGGTTCACATAGCCCCGCGCCAACTGGGCGCCCGCGACGTACAGTTCGCCGATCACCTTCGGTGGGACGGGACGCAGTCCCGGATCGAGCACGAACACGTCCACTCCGGGGATCGGCCGGCCGATCAGAGGTCGGTCGCTCTCGTCCGACGTCCAGAAGAGGAGTCCACCGTGGTCTCGGTCTGGCCGTAGATGTTGTAGACGGTGATCCCCTCGGTTTTCCGGATCCGTTTCCACAGCTTCTCGCCCACGGTTTCCGCGCCGGTCATCAACACCGCCGGCGGCGTTCCGGCGGGTCGAGCATCCCCTGCCGGATCAGCTCCTCGGCGTAGCTGGGCATCACGTCGAGAGCGTCGATGCCGCAGCGGTCCATGTACCGGGCCATGGCGGCGGGGTCGCGGCGGGTGTCGTCGTCGATCAGGTGGAGTTCGTGGCCGACGGCCTGCCACAGCAGACCGACGACCGAGGTGTCGAAGGAGAGGACGCGGTCAGCGCCATGCGGCAGCGCCGCGAGCCGCGGGTCCGCTCTGCGGTGGCGATGACCTCCTCGCGGTAGAAGGCGAGCAGGTTGGCCAGCCCGCCGTGCGTCACCATCACTCCCTTCGGCACGCCGGTCGACCCCGAGGTGTACACGACGTAGGCCGGATGGTCCGCGGCGATCGCGATGCTGAGTGCTTCCGACGATTCGTCCTCGAGTGCGGGGCTGTCGACGAGCACCGGTTCGTGCACGGGAAGCGACGCGGCGGATCCGCTGTCGGTGACGACCAGGACGGCGGCGGAGTCCTCCAGCAGGTGGGCGATCCGCCGGGCCGGGTACGCCATGTCGACGAAGAGGAACGCGGCGCCCGACTTCAGTACCGCCAGGAGCGCGACCACCAGGTCCGTGGACCTGGGCAGGGCCAGCGCCACCACCCGGTCCGGCCCGCGCCCCGGCTCACGAGGTGGCGGGCGAGCCGGGTGGCACGTGCGTCGAGCCCGGCGTAGGGCAGCTCCGTGCCCCGAAGACCAGCGCCGTCGCATCAGGCGTGCGGGCGGCCTGCTCCCGGAACGCGTCGGGCAGGAACACGGTCCGCGGCACGGGCACGGGCACGGGACGCTCGGCGAGGAAGCGCCGGCGTTCGCCGTCCGAGAGCACGTCGACGGCGCCGATCGGCCGTTCCGGGGCGGCGAGCACCTGTTCCAGCAGCCGTCGCAGGCGCGTCACGAGCTGTTCGGCGGTGGTCCGGTCGAACAGCTCCTCGGCGTACTCCAGGTAGCCGGTCAGCCCGGCCGGTGCGCCCCGGTCGTCGCGCTCGTCGACCAGTTCAAGACTGAGGTCGAACTTCGCGACGTCCCAGCTCACCGGGGCCCGTTCGCCCTCCAGTGCGGCAAAGTCCGGGGTGGTGGTCTCGGCGTGCTGCACCTGGATCATGACTTAGAACAGGGGTTGCGGGACAGCGACCGCTCGGGCCGCAGGACCTCGACGAGCCGCTCGAAGGGGACGTCCTGGTGGGCGAACGCCTCCAGGTCGGTGTCCCGGACCCGTCGCAGCAGTTCGGTGAACCCGGATCGCCCGCGGTGTCGGTGCGCAGCACCAGGGTGTTGACGAAGAACCCGACCAGATCGTCGAGCGCACTGTCCGACCGTCCCGCCACCGGCGTGCCGAAGGGGATGTCGGTGCCCGCGCCCATACGGGTCAGCAGCGCCGCGAAACCCGCCTGCAGCACCATGAACAGCGTGCAGCCGGCGGACCTGGCGAGCTCGAGCAGCCTGCTGTGCAGCTCCGGCTCCCAGTCGACGGCCACCGTGCCACCGGACTGCGCCGCCACTGCGGAGCGCGGCCGGTCCACCGGCAGTCTCAGCTCCACCGGCAGCGCGGCCAACTGCTTTTGCCAGTAGCCCAGTTGACGGCTCATCCGGCTGTCCGGGTCCTCGGCGCCGCCGAGCAGCTCCCGCTGCCATAGCGTGTAGTCGGCGTAGCGCACGGGCTGCGGCCGCCAGTCCGGCGCGTTCCCGTCGCAGCGGGCGGTGTACGCCAGGCCGAGGTCCCTCAGCAGCGGGCGCAGGGACCAGCCGTCGGCCGCGATGTGCTGAATGACCAGCAGCAGGACGTGCTGCTCCTGGCCGAGCGGGAACAGCGTGACTCGGACGGGCGCGTCTGCGGTGAGGTCGAACCGGTGACGCACCCGCTCCGCCATGGCGCCGGCGAGGTCCGGCGGCGCCACCTCGACGACCTCGATCCCGGGAACGCAGTCCAGTACGACCGGGTACGGCTCACCGCCTTCCTCGGGGAAGACCGTGCGCAGGCTTTCGTGCCGCTGCGCCACGTCGGCGAGCGCCTGTTCCAGAGCGTCCCGGTCCAGCGCCCCGGTGAGACGGACGGCGACGGGCACGTTGTACGTTCCTTCGTCGCGTTCCATCCGGTTCAGGAACCACAGCCGTCGCTGGGCGAACGACAGCGGCACGCGCTCCGACCCCGCCCGGGCGGTCAGTGCGGGCGCGCGGCTCCGGTCAGCCGGGCCAGTCCGGCCACCGTGGGTTCGGCGAAAAGGTCCCGGATCTCGAACCCCTCCCCAGGACCGACCGGATCCGGGAGAGCAGCCGCAGCGCCAGCAGGAGTGCCCTCCCAGATCGAAGAAGTGGTCGTCGATCCCCACGCGGGCACTCCGAGCACTTCCGCGAAGAGTTCGCAGAGAATCTCCTCACGCGGACTGCGCGGCTCCCGCACGGCGTGCGCGGCCCGGTCCGGCTCCGGCAGCGCGGCCCGGTCGAGTTTCCGTTCATCGTCGTCGGCACGCTCTCCACCAGGACCACCGCGGCGGGGACCATGTAGTCGGGCACGCTGTCCGACACGAACCGGCGAAGTTCCCGGACCGTGAGGCCGGGCGACCGGCCACGACGTACGCCACCAGGCGCTGGTCGCCCGGCCGGTCCTCCCTGAGTACGACCGCGGCCTGAACCACCTCGGGGTGGCCGGCCAGCACCGCTTCGATCTCGCCGAGCTCCACGCGAAAGCCCGGATCTTCACCTGCGCGTCCGCGCGGCCGACGTACTCCAGCTCGCCGTCGGCGGTCCACCGGGCCAGGTCACCGGACCGATACATGCGTTCCCCGCCGAGAACGGGCAGGCGACGAACCTCTCGGCGGTCAGCGCGGGCGCCCGACGTATCCCCTGGCGAGCTGGATCCCGCCCAGGTACAGCTCGCCCACCACCCCGGCGGCACCGGCCGCAGCCCGGCGTCCAGCACGTACGCCGACACGTTGGCCAGCGGCCGGCCGATCGGCACCGAGCTTCCTCTTCGCCGCGGCGGCACTGCCAGTGGGTCGCGTCGACAGCGGCTTCGGTCGGTCCGTAGAGGTTGTGCAGTTCGGTGGAGCCCAGCGTGCTGAACAGTTCGCGCTGTGTCTCCGCGGGCAGGGCCTCACCGCTGCAGATGACCCGGCGCAGGCCCGTGCAGCCGGCCGCGCCGGGCTCCCGCAGAAACGCCTGCAGCATCGAAGGCACGAAATGCGTGACGGTCACCGCTTCACGCCGGATCAGCTCGGCGAGATAGGCGGGGTCGCGGTGTCCGCCGGGCTTCGCGATCACCAGGGTCGCCCCGGAGATCAGCGGCCAGAAGAACTCCCACACCGACACGTCGAAACCGGCCGGGGTCTTCTGCAGGACCGGTCGGCACCGGTGAGCCGGTACTCGGCCTGCATCCACAGCAGGCGGTTGACGACGGCCGCGTGCGGGACCACGACTCCTTGGGCCGTCCGGTGGATCCGGAGGTGAAGATGACATAGGCGCAGTGCGCCGGGAGCGGTCGCACCAGCTGGGCGGAGACCGGCGCGATCGGCTCGTCGAGCAACAGCTTCGGCGTGGAGCCGGGAAGGGTTCCGGCGCTCTTCGAGTCGGTCAGTACGAGGATCGGCCCGGCGTCCGCGACCATCGCGGCGATCCGCCCGGCGGGATGGTCCAGATCCACCGGAAGGTAGGCCGCGCCCGCTCTGACGACAGCGAGGATCGCGACCACCAGTTCCACCGAACGGGCAGTGCCACGGCCACGATCCGGTCGGGACCCGCGCCTCGGTGGGCGAGCTGCGCCGCCAGCCGGTCCACTCGTTCGTCCAGCTCGGCGTAGCTCAGTCGCTCGTCGGACGCCACCAGGGCCATCGCCTCCGGTGTGCGTCGGACCTGCTCCGACCACAGCTCGGCGAGTGTCACCTCGGGCAGCTCGACCGCGGTGTCGTTCCACTTCCGTACGACCTGCTCGTGCTGCTCGGGCGACAGCACGGTCAGCGTGGAGAGCGGGCGGTCCGGGTCCTCGGCCACCTGCTCCAGCAGCAGCACCAGCCGGTCGGCGAGCTCGGCCGCCCGGGCTGCGGTGAACAGGTCCGGGCGGTAGTGCAGGCGCAGCGCGAGCCGCTCGCCCGGTTCGACGGCGAGGGTCAGCGGATAGTGCGCGCTGTCCGGAATGTGACGCCCACTTCCAGTTCACCGTCGGGCGAGTCGACCTTGTAGTCGTGCATCGGGAAGTTGTCGAAGACCACGTTGGTGTCGAAGAGTGCGGTGGGGAACCCGGTCAGGCGCTGGATGTCCGTCAGGCCGAGGTGATCATGGTCGAGCGACGCGGCGCGTCCCGCCTGGATCTGCCCGAACAGCGCGCTCACCGAAGCCGCCCGGTCGAGCCGGACCCGTACCGGAACCGTGTTGATGAGCATCCCGATCATCGAATCCGCGCCGGTCAGCTCCGCCGGACGGCCGCTGACCGTCGAGCCGAACACCACATCGTCGCGTCCGGTGAGCGAACCGACCAGGACGGCCCAGACCGCTTGGCACACCGTGTTGAGCAGGACGTGGTTCCGCCGGGCGTGCGCGGTCAGCAGCGCCGTCGTCTCCGACGGCAACGACACCGCCACCTCCTCGGGCGGCGGACCACCCGGGAATCGGCGGACGCGACGAAAGTGGGCTCGGCGAGCCCCTCCAGGGCCGCCGTCCAGTGCCGCTCCGCGCCGGCCCGGTCCTGTTCCGCCAGCCATGCCAGATAGTCCCGGTACGGACGCACCGGCGGCAGGCCGACGGTGCCGCCCGCCCGCGAGTACACCGCGAACAGCTCCTGGAACAGCAGGGCGAAGGACCACCCGTCCAGCAGGAGGTGGTGGGCGGTCACGAGCAGCCGGTGGTGGCGGGCGGTGTGCCGGACGAGGGTGAACCTGATCAACGACGATCCGCCGACATCGACGCCCCGTGCCCAGTCCTGCTCGGTCAGTTCGGCGATCCGTTCCGGCGCACCTTCCTGGCCGATCTCGATCTCCTGCCAGTCCAGCGGGGAATCACGGCGGACCACCCGTATCGGTTCACCTGTCTTCCGGTACCGGAATCCGGACCGCAAGGTGGCGTGGCGCCGTATCACGGTGTCCGCGGCAGCCTTCAGGAGCGCGGAATCCAGCGGTCCGTCGAGGTCCACGGAGAATTGCGCGAGGTACGGACTGTGCTTGTCCCGGTCGAACAGCGCGTGAAAGAGGAGGCCTTCCTGCAGGGGCGACAGGGGAAGGACGTCCTCGACTACCGATTGGTTCATCTTCAGTGTCAACTTCCTCAGAAATCCCGCAGATCGGATTCGATCTCTTCGAGTTCGAGCTGGCTGAGCGAGCTCAGGGTCAGGTCGGACGGGGTGAGTCCGCCCGCTCCGGGTTCGCGGGCGTGCTCGACCAGGATCCGGAGCATCCGGAACCACGATTCCGCCAGCTCGCGTGTGTCCGCCTCGGACACGACGCTGTCGGCCCAGGTCCAGGTGGCCCGCAGCACCGGACCGTCCGCGCCGTCCACCGTGGCCGCGTTGACCTCGATGCTGTGGGCCATGGGCATCCCTGATCCCGTGTCGTCCAGACCGGTCCCGTACTCCGGTACGACCGACCAGTCGGCGTCGTCCGAGACCTCGAAGCGGCCCAGGTAGTTGAAGACGAACTCCGGCTGGGCCGCCTTCTCCAGCAGCGCACCCGTCTGCGGGTTCAGATGGCGAAGGAGGCTGTAACGCACGCCCTTGTCGGGAACGCCGCGCACCTGCTCCTTGATGCGCTTCACCGCGTCCCCACCGCCGGCCCGGCGGCGTGCACCTGCGCCCAGTCCGGTTCGCCCAGGTCGAGCCGGATCGGGAACAGGCTGGTGAACCAGCCCACGGTCCGGGAGAGATCCACCTCCGCGAGTGCGTCCTCCTGCCGTGGCCCTCCAGGTGCAGCAGTGCGGTGCCGTCGCCCGCCGTGCCGCGCCCGCGGTGCCAGTCACCCATCGCCAGTGCGAGACCGGTGAGGAGAACGTCGTTGATGCCGGCGTTGAACAGCGACGGCACCGTGGTCAGCAATGCTTCCGTGAACTCGGCCGGCAGGGACTCGGTGAAGCACCGGTCCCGGCTCGCGGTCGTGCCCCGGCATCCTCGGCCGGTCACCGAAACGGGCGGCGCCGGGGCGCAACCGCTCTAGCCAGCCAGGGAGTTCCGCGACAGTGGTCCGCGTGTGCGCCTGCTCGGCGAGGACTTGGGACCAGCGGCGGAACGAGGCCGGCACCGGATCGAGAGCGATCGCGGCACCCTTCTCGACCGCCTGCCAGGCCGCCGAGAGATCGGAGGCCAGGATGCGCCAGGAGATCGAGTCGATGGCCAGGTGATGGATGACCAGGGCGAGCAGGCCCCGGCGATCCGGTCCGGCATCGAACCACACGGCTTGGAGGACGTTGCCCTCCTGGGGGCGAAGCCTGTCGCGCGCCGCGTCCGACTCCTGTCGGACCAGTGCGGCCCAGTCCTGTTCGGGGCGCCCCGCCGCGTCGGTCCGCCGGACGGCCGAGGCCGCGTCGACGGCGCCCGCCGGCAGGGTCTCCAGCGACCAGTCCGCCTCGTCGCCGGGCACGGACAGCCGCAGGCGCAGGATGTCGTGGTGGTCGAGCAGAGCCTGCGCCATCGAGATCAGGTGGGGTTCCGTCAGCCCTGCCGGCGTGCGCAGGACCGCGAACTGGTTGTAGGTGTCGACCGCTCCGCCGCGTTCCCGGAACCAGTGCATGATGGGAGTGGTGACGACCGGTCCCACCCGCTGTCCGCGACGGGCGCCGGCTCCCGGTCCAGCGTGGTGGCCGTCTGTGCCAGCGCTTCCATGTCCCGCCGCGTCAGCACATCGCCGACGGTGATCCGCAGACCGGCTTTCCGTGCCCGGCTGACGAGTTGCATGGCGATGATGCTGTCTCCGCCGAGTGCCACGAACCCGTCGTCGATCCCGACGTCGCTCACCCGAGGACTTCGGCGCCCAGTTGGCAAAGGACACGCTGGTTCCGGGTGACCGGAGTTCTCACGGCCACACTCGAATTCGGTTCGTCGAAGGGGCTGGTCACGTATTCCCTCATTCCGAGTCCGGTCTGGAATCAGGAACGAAGTTACCGAGCGGCGCTCGCCGTCAGCGGCAGTCGGAGCGGCAATCGGAGGAGCGCCGCGAAGGAATGCAGCTGAATTGCCGGTGTGATTGCCGCCGGACGCGACGGCGCACGCAGACGATGACATGCGGGACGTTCGGACGGAATCACATCGAGAAGAGGCTCAGCGGTGACAATCCAGCAAGCGGTCCGGCCGGCGGTCGACCTTGCGATGTTCGGCGGTGGCCGGGCCGTACCCAGGAAACTCGGGATCAGGCCCTGGCCGATGGTGACCGATCAGGACGAGCAGGCGGTCCACCGCGTACTGAGGTCCGGCCGGTTCACCTCCGCCTCGTCGGGAGAACAGGAGATCGCGGGCTGGAACAGGAGTGGGCGCAGCACGTCGGCACGGAGCACTGTGTGGCGGTGAGCAACGGAACCGCGGCGCTGTCGGTCGCACTGAGCGCCGCGGGTGTGGAGCCCGGCGACGAGGTCATCGTGCCCGCCCTGAGCTTCATCGGCAGCGCCACCGCTCCGCTGCACCTCATGGCCGTACCGGTGTTCGTGGACATCGACCCCGCCACGTTCAATATGGACCCTGCGGCGGTGGAGGCCGCGATCACCAGCCGGACCAAGGCGATCGTCGTGGTCCACCTGCACGGTCTGCCCGCCGAGCTGGACCGGATCACCGCGATCGCCGCCCGGCACGGGTCACCGTGGTCGAGGACGCCGCGCAGGCGCACGGCGCCCGATACCGGGGCCGGTCCGTGGGCTCGATCGGCGCGGTGAACACCTTCAGCCTCAACGTCAGCAAGAATCTCGCCACGTGCGGTGAGGGCGGCCTGATCACGACCGATGACGCGGACGTGGCGACGAGGGCGACCATGCTGCGGCAGTTCGGTGAACTCATCCCGGCAGGTGGCGAGCGCAGCTACGTGGCACATCTGCTGGGCTGGAACTGCAAACCGAACGCGATACAGGCGGCCTTCACCCGCAGCCGTCTCACGCGGCTCCCCGCCGAAACGGCCGTCCGCGAGGAGAACGTCAGCCGGCTGCTCGGACGGCTGGCCGCGTGTCCCGGCTTCCTGGTGCCCGAGGTCCCGCAGGACCGCACTCATGCCTGGCACATCCTGCGCATCCGGGTGAGCCCCGCCGCCTTCGGGCTGGCCGACGGGTTCGCGGGCCCGCTGCGCGCTGTCGTACAGCGAGCCCTGCGTGCCGAAGGGTGCCCGCCGTGCCCTACCAGCTGCAGCCGTTGCCCGCGCAGCGGATCTTCACCGACCGGCGCGGGTTCGGTGCCTATCCGTGGGCGTTGCCCGGTGTAGTGGATCGCCCCTACCGTGCCGAGGACTTCCCGGCCACCCTGCGGGTTCTCGACGATTCCTTCACGATCCAGAAGGCGCACCTGCACCCGGACTCGGGACCGTTGCTCGACCGGTACGCCGACGCGTTCGAGAAGGTCTGGCACCACCGCGAGGCACTGGCAGCCATCGCCGCGACGACGAACTACACGCCGCACTGGGAACGCGCCTCGGAGATCGCCGACACCGAATGGGCCGGGGCGTTCCACACCGATGACCTCACGCCACTGCACCCCATGATCCTGGTCCCGGATCATGGGGTGCAGTGGCGTGAGGGCGGTTCGGACCGCCGAGGTCGCTTCGGCGCTGGGGTTCAGGCCAGCAGCCGTCGTACGTGCTCGGTCACCGTCGCGCCGGATATCCCGTTGCGCGCCAGCAGATGCCGATGGCCTCCGGTGCCGGCGGCGAACCGGTCGGCGACCGCCACCCGCCGTACGGGGCAGGCGACACCGAGGTCGGCCACGACCTCGGCGACGGCGGAACCGAGGCCCCGGCCGCCCAGTGTTCTTCGACGGTGACGATTCCGCGCGTGCGGGTGGCGGCCTCGACGATCGCCTCCCGGTCGAGCGGTTTGACCGTGTGCATGTTGAGCACGGTCACGTCGATCCCGGCGCGGGCCAGTTCGTCGGCGGTCTCGACCGCGATGAGCACGGGATGGGGTCCGGTGGCGATCAGCGTCACGTCGGCTCCCCGGCGCAGGGACTGCGCGACCCCGATCCGTACCGGATCCGCCCCCGGCGCCAGACTCGGCGTCGCGCCGCGCCCGAGGCGCAGGTACACCGGTCCCGGCAGCTTCGCGCCGGCCCGGACCAGACTCTCGGTGGCAGGACCGTCCGCGGGCACCAGCACCGTCATGTTCGGCAGCATCCGCATGACGGCGAGGTCTTCCAGCGCGTGGTGGGTGGAGCCGAGATGGCCGGCGGAGAGCCCGCCGTGGGTGGCGACGATCCGCACCGGCAGGTTGTTCCAGGCGATGTCGATCTTCACCGCTTCCAGCGCACGGGTGGCGGCGAAGGCCGCCATGGTGTTGACGAAGGGGATCCGGCCGGACCTAGCCAGTCCGGCGGCCACACCCATCAGGTTCTGTTCGGCGATGCCGAGGTTGAGATACCGCCGCGCGGACTCACCCCATGAGGTGGCGGAGAACAGACCGGTGTCGCTGTCCAGGCACACAAAGCGTTCGTCCTGGCCGAGCAACTCGACCAGGACGTCCCGGTACACCTCCCGGGCCGCGCGGGCCTCGTCCGACACGGTGGGTTCGGCTGTCACGACGGACATGTCGTCTCCGTTCAGGGTCGATCGCCGCGCATCACCGCGGCACGAGCACGCCGGTGCCCGCGCTCGGTGAGCCGGACGTAGTGGCTGCGGGCCTGGCCTTCGATGTAGGGCAGTCCCTTGCCCTTGACCGTGCGGGCCAGCAGCACGGTCGGTCTGCCCGGGTGTGCGGGATGCGCGACAGGGCCGTCCGCAACTGGTCCGGCTCGTGCCCGTCGACGTCGAGTACCGTCCAGCCGAAGCTGCGCCAGCGGTCCCCGAGCGGCTCGAGGCCCATGGTCTCCTCGGTGTCACCGCTGATCTGGAGCCCGTTGCGGTCGACGATCGCCACCAGCCGGTCCAGTCCCTGGGCGCCGGCCGCCATCGCGGCCTCCCAGACCGAACCCTCCTGCAGTTCGCCGTCGCCGAGCACGACGAAGCAACGCCGGTCACTCCCGTCCAGCCGTGCGGCGAGCGCGAATCCGACGCCGAGCGGCAGTCCGTGGCCGAGTGACCCGGTCGGCATCTCGACACCGGGCACAGCCGGATTCGGGTGTGCGGTGAACATGCTGTCCGGAACGCCGTAGCCCGCCAGCAGTTCCGCGGGGAAGAAGCCCGCTCCGCCAGGACCGCGTACAGTCCGATCGCGCCATGTCCCTTGCTCAGCAGCAACATGTCCCGGTCCGGCGCCTGCGGCTGCCGCGGGTCGATCCTCAGCACGTCACGGTAGAGCGTCACCAGGATCTCGACCATGGACATCGATCCGCCGAGGTGTCCGCCTTCCGGGTTGGCGCACATCCGCACGATGAGTTCCCGTACCGTGCGCGCGTGGTCGTCGCTCATCGGTTCTCTCCGGTGAGATGTGCGTCCAGTTCGGCCAGCGCACGGGTCAGCACCCTGATACCGAACAGGTACTCGGACAGTTTGATGTGTTCCCGGTCGGAGTGGTCCAGGCTGCTGTCCCCGGCCCGTAGGTGGCCATCGGTACGCTCCACCGCTCCGCCAGTGTGTTCATGTCGGAGGTGCCGGTCTTCACCTTCGCCCTCGGGCTGCCGCCCTGCGCGCGGATCGCGACCGACAGCGCCCGCACCACCGGGTCGTTGCGACCGACGCGGCAGGCGCGCACGGTGTTGACGACCTGGAGCGTGTCCGGGGCCAGCCGCTCGGACAGCGCGGTCACCAGGCTCTCTGCGTCGAAGCCCGGGGATCCGGATACTGAACTCCGCGGTGGCGGAGGTCAGTCCACCGTCGATCGACGTCAAGGTCGGGCCGGGGCTGTCGAATCGGGCGTGGCTCGCCTCCGGGCCGAGCAGGTCCAGCAGTTCCGTCCACGCCCGGGCCGCGAGCTCGGACGCCTTGGGCACGACGTTGCTGGGGTGGGTCGCCTCGCACCGTACGTGGTAACGGAGATCGAGCTTTCCCTTGTACCCGAGGACGACCGTGTCGCAGCCGCTGGGCTCGCCGATGATCAGCGCGTCCGGCGGCTCGTGCGCACGGCGGATCTCCACCGCGCCCGGGACATCGTGGTCTCCTCCTCCACCGCGCCCACGACCACGATCCGACCGCGGAACCCGGTGCTGCCGGCGGCCGCGCAGATCATCGTGGCGAGCGGCCCCTTGGCGTCGACCGAACCCCTGCCGTACAGGCGATCACCGACCACCCGCACCGGGATGTCCCCGGCACGGTGTCCAGGTGCCCGAGCAGCATCACCGTCGGCCCCGGGCCACGCCGGATCTCGCCGACCGCGTTGCCCACCTCGTCGATCCGCGCGGTGAGACCGGCTCCGCGCATGGCGTCCACCACGTGGGCGGCCAGCTCGGACTCCGCGAAGGACGGTGAGGGGATCTTCAGCATGTCGTGGAGCAGCTGGACCGCGTCCGGGTCGGAAAACCCTGTCACTCTTCCTCCAGGAGCACTTCGGTACCTGAGCCCGCCAGGGCCTCCTGGACCGGACGCGGTCGACGGCCGTCCGCGATCAGGACGCGGCGCACACCGGACAGCAGGGCTTCCCGGGCCGCGATCAGCTTGATCCCCATTCCGCCGGTGACCACCGGAGGGTCCCCGGCGGGGAACCCGGCAGACGGGGAGCACCGACCCTTCGTCGTGCCGGTCGGCCAGCACCCCTCGCCCCGGTGAGCAGCACAAGGGTGCTCGCCCGGACGGCCCCGCGACGGCCGCGGCGGCGCGGTCCGCGTCCGTGTTGACCACACGGCCGTCCTGGGCCACGGCCGGCGGCGACACCACGGGCAGCAGCCCGCCTCGAGCACCGTGGACAGCAGATCGGCGTTGACCGCGACGATCCGTCCACTGTGGTCGTCCCTGACCACGACTCGGCGTCCGCCGACGAGTGCGCGGTGCGCCGACTTGCGGGCGGCCACGAGAGTCCGGCGTCCAGGCCGGTCAGCCCGACCGCGTCCACTCCGCAGGCGCGCAGGGCGGCCAGCAGACGGGGTTTGACGGAGCCGGCCAGCGCCAGTTGCACCACTTCGAGCGTTCGCTCGTCGGTGTACCGGGTCGACACCCCGTCCGGGGCGACGAGCCGGCGCGAGGGCACTCCGAGGCGTTCGGCGAGCCTGTCGATGTCCGCCGAACCGCCGTGGGCGAGGATCACCGGCCTGCCGCCGCGGTGCACGGCGGCGACGTCCGTACAGATCGCCTCCGACCGCACAGCGGCGTTTCCACCGCACTTGACCACAAGTATGTCCCGCATTCGCTTCATCAGCCTCACGTCAGTTCGGATGCAGTCCGGGAATTCCAGCCCTGTCCGCTCCGGCCAGCCGAAGCGGACGTTCAGGCATTGCACCGCGCCGCCCGCGCCACCCTTGACCAGGTTGTCCAGTGCCCCGATCAGGACCGCGGTGCCGTCGTCCGCGGACACCGAGAACCCGACGTCGCAGAAGTTGGATCCGGTCAGGATCTTCGGCTCCGGGAGCCGGTACAGGCCCTGCCGCTGGGCGATGACCCGGACGAACGGCTCGTTCCTGTACGCCGCGCGGAACGCGGACCTGACATCCCTCTCCGACACGCCGGACGCCAGTTCCACGTGGCACAGCACCTGCACGCCGCGGACCGCCTCGACGCCGGTGGCGGTCATCCGCACGGTGCGATCCGTGGCCTGGGCGATCTCGGCCTCGTGCCGATGCCGCGAGGGAGCGAACACCCGGAGGGCGCCGCTGCGTTCGGCGTGGGAGCCGGCGGATCCGCTGGAAACGCCCGAGCCGCTGGAACCGGTTCTGGCGTCCACCCGGACCGTGCCCTCGATCAGACCCTCCGGGCCAACGGCCGGACCGCGAGAATGCCGGCGGTGGCCATGCAACCGGGAATCGCGATCCGGTCGCTCGTGGCCAGTCGGGCGCGATGCCATTCGGGCAGCCCGGTGGTGAACTCGGGAATCAGCTGCGGAGCGGTGTGCGTGACCCCGTAGTAGGACGCGTAGATTTCTGGGTCCTGTAGACGGAAATCGCCGGACAGGTCGATGACGGTCTCGGCCAGTTTCAGGAATTCGGCCATCCTTCCCATCGTTTCCCGATGCGGAGCGGCCAGGAAGAGCACATCGAAATCGATGTTCTCCAGTGTGTCGTGGCCGACGAAGCAGAGATCCGTGTGGCCGCGCAGATTGGGATGGGGGCCGTCGACCCGGCGCCCCGCCGAGCGATCGGAGGTGGCGGCCACGACCGTGACCCGTGGATGACCGTGCAGCAGGCGAAGCAGTTCGCCGCCGATGTAGCCGGATGCCCCGACGATCGCTACTCGGAGCATGAGCGTGACTTCTCCAGGAGGTGGTCGACGATTCGGTCGGCGACGGAGACCGCGCCGCCGAGAGCCTGCTGGAGACCGGAGAACTCGACGCCATGGTTGACCTCCAGGACCAGGATCTCTCCCGTCTCGTCCTCGATCAGGTCGACGCCGGCGATCTCGGCCTCCACGGCCTGTGCGGCCATGACCGCGAGTTTCGTGATGTTCGGTGTCAGGGGACACAGTTCGCTCACGGCGCCCCGCGCCACGTTGGTCCGCCAGTGCTCACTGCGCCGGTAGGTCGCGGCCAGCGCTTCGCCGCCCACCACGATCACCCGGATGTCGCGGCCCGGCTTGGCTATCCATTCCTGCAGGTAGACGATCCGTGCCTGCGGTGAGGGCAGGGCGGCGACGTACTCCAGTACGGTTTCCGCGGTCTGGCGGTCCGGCAGTGCGGAGACCAGCCGGCCCCAGGAGCCCTGCAGAGGCTTCACCACGGCCGGGTAGCCGATACTCTCCAGTGCCGTCAGCGCGGCTTCCGGGGTCAGCCCGAGGGCCGTCCGCGGCGTCGGGAGTCCGGCTTCGACGAGTGCCGCGGACGTGCGCCACTTGTCCCGCACAGCGCGGTCGCCCGCGCGGAGTTGACCACGATCGCACCCGCCGCCTCCAGCGCGTCGGCAGCGTACGTCGCTCTGGCGAGCCCGATCTCCCTGTTCAGCACGATCTGGTGAGGGCTGCGGTCACCGAGTTGGTGCCACCACTCACGGCTGTCGATGTGGCGATGGGCGATCCCTCTGCGAGAGGGGCCTCGAGGATTCTTTCTCGCTGGCCCGCACACGGGATGCGAGTACCGCGAACGGCTCGGCGCGGCTCACTCGCCCCAGTCCTCTTCGATCTCCGGTGCGAGCGCGGCCCGTATCGGATCAAGCGTGAGGATCTCCAGTTCGCTGGCGCATTCACCGCATTCCACTATCTCGCCAATCACCGGTGTTCCGGCGGGAACCACCGAGTTCTCGCATTCCGGGCAGGTGACCATTCTCAGTCCCTTTCATTGACCGCCACAAGACACGGGTAAAGGTAATGGCCGCGGTGGGCCCCGGTAGGCAGAAAAGCGGCAGTCTCAGCCGGCCCGGGCCGCTCCGTCGGAGTCCGGTCCCGCACGTGCAGGAGCCGCACCAGCTGCAGTGCCATGAACCGCTCCGGCAGGTGCGCGCCCGCCGGCCGCACCAGGCCGTGGACCAGCAGCGCGTGCAGGGCGGCGGCCGGATCCGGCACAAGGTGGTCGAGGTCCGCGACCGTCCAGTGCGGACGGTCCGCCACCTCGACCAGCACCCGGCGGTAGCGCTCGGCCACGATGTCGACGCTGCGCGCCAGGGAACGCAGCAGGTCCTGGCAGCCGCAGCCTGCCGGGGAGGAGAGGAGGGAGGAGTCACGGCCGGCTCTGGCCAGCAGGAGCTCGGGCGGGTACACCAGGCACCAGCCCGCCGCGTACTCAAGTGCCCTGGGTACGCCGTCGAGCCAGCGGCACAACCGCACCACGGCGTGCGCGTTGTCCTCCCGCAGCCGGAACCTCGGCCGTGAGCGGCGTATGTGGGACAGGAACAACGCCACGGACGCGACCTCGCTCAACCGGGCGCGGTCGTAGTCCCGCGCTTCCTCCGGCACGGCCATCGCGGTGAGCGGCAGTACCCGTTCGCCCGGCAGGTGTCGCGGCGTCAGACCGGTCACCACGACGCGCAGCCCGGGCAACGCCGAAGCAGTTCGGCGATGTCGATCCTGCCGGGATCCGAAGCGTCGTCGCCGTCGATGACCAGCAGTTCGTGCCTCTCGCCGATCGCCGCAACGAGGTCGTCGGTCAGGTCGGCGGCACCCGGTGGCGGTTCGTCGCGACCGGAGCCGGCCGCGGGGTCACCCGCAGCAAAGGGTCTCCGGCCGAGGCGTGCCACCAGACCCGCCGGCCTTTGGCACGCAGCGCCTGGGCCGCCTCGAGCACCAGATGCGTCTTGCCGATACCGCTGATGCCGACGACGCTCACCAGGCGGTGACCGTGCACGGTCACCTGGTCGAGCAGGACCTGAAGTTCCGCCTCCCGGCCCACCAGCGCGCCCGGCGGAGCGGGCGGCTCGGCAGGGCGGGCGGAACCGGCGAGGCGAACCCTTCGAACAGTGAAACCCGCAGGTTCGCCGGGCTCCCCGGCGGCGTGCAGTTGCAGGCGCTCCGGATCGTACAGCCGCAACGCGTCGGCGAGCAGCCCCACGCTCTCCCGTCGGGGCCGTCGCACCCGTCCGCTCTCCAGGTCCCGGATCGCCCGGACGCTCAACGTGGCGAAGTCCGCCAGTTGTTGCTGAGTCAGCCCGGACCGGCCTCGATGCCTCTTCAGAAGCTCGGCGAAGGAAACTGCTTCGCAGGCTCCTCCGACGATCCCGACGCCGGCCGCTGTCGCGGGCCACCTACTGGGCGTTCGCGCAACGAGAGCCCGGTCGCCGTGTTTTTCCGACGGTATGCGTGCTTACGTTCATGCGCCGGGCGATCTCCCCGTAGGTGTCCCCGCGCGCTATGTGACCGAGTGTTTCACTTTCCCGGTCACAGACTTTCGGGCCAACATTCCGCAGTTTATTACTCACGGAGTCGGGCGCCCTTTCTCTGTATAAATCCTGCATTCCGGGACCTGTTGGACCACAGATTCCGAAACTCGCCACGGGTCGACTTCCCCGCATACCTGCAGGTCATCCCCGATAAGGCCCCAGCCGCTGTCGTCGTTGGGCGCGACGGAGGACGTCGTCCAGATGTCGGCGCTGCCCGTTTCGGCGGCAGCGGTACCGGCGACGGCGCCGACCATCATCGTGCAGAGAAGAGCGACCACGAACACACGGACAGACTTCATGATTTCTCCCAGAATTCAGAGTGAGGAATGACTGAAAGGTCCCGTCCGGTGCTGTCCAGCCGTTTCCCTTTCCGCTCTTCCAGGATGGCGGGCGCCCGTCCCACAGTCCACCGACGGAGCCATTCACCAAGTTCTCCGGCACCAAAGCGGGGGTGAACGAAGAACCCACAAGGCCTCAATCGATGGCAATACGGACGGATGTAGCTGCCCGAAGCCCCACCGCGGCGGGCACCGGCAGCGTCGTTCCGGCTGTCGAGAGGACGCCGTTGGCCGGATGCGAGCACCACGGCCGACAGCTCTCCGGCCACTTACTGAACACCCGTACCCATCAGTGGTGTTCACAGCCCCGGTTCCGGAGGTCGGTTGTCGCGCCCCAAAGCCGCGCATGCGTCTCTCGTGGCTGGTAGTCGGCCTTGGTGAGAATGAGCCGCACTGCCTGAAAACCCTCGACTCCGCATTCCGTGGCCCCTATCCCTCCGCGCCCGCACGCGCGTGGAGCGGGCCACGAGATGTCGCCCTGTCCGGGTTCCATCCCGAACCGGTGTCCGGTTCGCTCACCGACTCGCCCCGGACTCCCCGTCAGCGGCGCCGGCGAATACATCGAGAGACCCTCGGGGTGCCTCAATGCCTTTCGTCAAGCGAGGCGTGGGGCTTCAGGACTCGGGGCTCGGGGCTCGGGGATCGGGGCTCGTAGAAGATGCCGTTGCGGAGCATTACTCTCCGCGCCGCAGGTCATCGGCACGCCGACACCCGCCTCATGATCGCAGCGGCCCTACCGGCACCGGGCACCACCGCCGATGCCCACGCCTGGCGCGCCTCCGGTCTCGCCGGGCACTGCCAGGACGTGACCGTCCTGGGCGACGGCGCGTACCTCAACCGCGGGATAGTCGTGCCGCACCGCAACGCCCACGCTGGCCCCTACTGGAGGAGAAGACCGACAGCACGGTGACGGCCTCCACCACGCCGTCCAAGCCGTCGCCCACATGCACAACCTCGCACCCACATCATGACCACAAGACTGCGACCACAGGCCCTGACGTGCCCAAACTCAGCCTTGCGCAACGCGCTTCAGGACTCCAGCTGCTCCAAACCGTCGAGGGAACGGCGGCGGAACCAAGTACGAATTCCCACTTCGCACCCTGTCGTCGTGGCATGTACTGCTCCCATGGGCGTGAAATGCGACCGCTCACTTTCATGCCACGCAGTTTGATGATGGGGCGAGGGTCTGGAAGTGAATTAGCCGTCGGAGTCACAGTGATGAGGCGTCGAGAGGGTACGCGAATAGGCGGAATCGGGGCCCAGACCATGACCGTCGAGTCAGTGGGCACGGCCGAACACACCCTGCACAGACCGAGGTTCGCCGCTCTGTACGTGCAGGTGCAGCAGTTCTACGCGCACCGGATGCAGATCCTGGACACGCACGACACCGGGCGCCTGGCCGACACGTACACCGAGGACGCCGTCCTCGAACCGCCCAGCCCGGCCGCACCAGTGCGTGCCGGGGCCGGACTCACCACTACGTGCGCGCCGGCGCGGAACGCCGGCGCCGGCAGCCGTCTGCACCACTGGGTCGGCATGCTCGACGTACAGCCCCAGCCGGACGGGTCGCTGCACACCAGCTGTTCGGCCCTGGCGTACGTCACGCCCAGCGCAGGCGGTCCCAAGGTCCTTCACGTGTGTGTCATGCAGGACGTCCTGGTGCGCTGCCGCGGCCGGTGGCGCACCGCGCACCGCCGGGTGACGCGCGACGATCTCGCCTGAGCGAGCGGAACGGCGGGACGCCCGGCCCCACACCGCCCGCCCGCTCACGAGGCCCCGGGCCGCCGGACAGCACAGCAGGAGGACCACGGCCGGCGGGAAGCCGGAACACGGCTGCAGCTGAACTCGACGTTCCGTACGGCGCGGGGACTTAGGGCTGCCTCTTGCCTGACGTGGGCCGGGCACATCCCTCCCGTCCGCGCCCGCCCGCCCGCCGTCACACACATCACATCCGACGAGGGCGGGTGCGTCGACGTACGGAGCCGCCGGGCACCGGTGTCCGCGGTTCAGGGCAGGCCGGTGAACGCGGTGAAGACGTCGTCGAGTTCGTGGGTGTGCACGGTGAGCGACTCGGCCGTGATCGCTGCCGCACCGAGGACCGCGAGCACGGCCCGCAGGGTCTCCATCGCGCTCGGACGTGCCGGCGCCGCATCGGTCCTGGGTTTCAGCGACGCGCGGAGCGACCCCGTGACGCTCACCGTCAACATTGCAGGCGATGCCGGTAGCGCGTCAGCGAACCGCAGCCGGATGAGACCCTCAGGCGGACCGGTGCAACCGGCCCGTCACCATCCCACAGCGCCTGACCCGTCTTCTACTCACCCACCCCGGCAACCTGCGGGGACAAGGACGCCGCACTCCTTCGCGAGCTCACTGCCGCCTGCGCCGCCACCGACGTGACGTTTGCGGTCTGTGATCTTCTTGCCTGCGTCGATGCCCTGACCGGCCGCGGCTACGTGCGCTGAGGTCTCGATGCTCTGGGCGTCGAGGACGCAGGCATTGGCTCAGCCGGCCTTCGGCTTGCCGGGCCAGCCGTCGGAGGAGACCGGCTCATCGACCGGCGGCGAGCGTCGTGAGGAGCTGGGCGGGCGCGTCCATGAAGTCGTAGTGGCCGCCCTCGACGACGCGGATCTCGACCGAGTCGGCGTAGCGGCGCCAGCCCTGGAGGTCTGCCAGGCTCACCTCGGTGTCCTGGCTCCAGTGCAGGACGGTGATCGGGCAGTCGATCCGGGCGGGTTCGGTGCGCCGATAGGCGCCCGCGGCGGCTTGGTCGCGCAGCAGCACGAACATGCCCATGTCGAGCATGTCAGGGCGGGGTTCGATGCCCCGGCCGCGTAGGAACGTGGCGAGTTCGGCGCGCAGTTCGTCCTCGCCCAGGGTGAGCATCCGGTCGCAGGCGGCCTCGTGCGGGCGGGTTGGCCGGACACGAACAGCCTCGGGGTGGGCAAGTCGGCGGCGGCCAGGCGCAGCACGCCTCGTAGGCGGGCAAGGCGCCCGCGCAGTGCCCGAAGAACGCGAACGGTGTGTCGAGCAGCGGGTGAGTGCTTCGACGAGCTGGTCGGCGAGGTTCTCGTAGCTGGCGTAGTGGGGTGGGCGAGGCGGTTCTCGCGGCCGGGGAACTGCACCGGGCAGATCTCGGCGCCGCCGACCGTGGCGGGCCAGGCGCTGAACGCGGAGGCGCCGGAGCCGGAGAAGGGGAAGCAGAACAGGCGGGCGGCGGGCGCACCGGGGCGGGGGCCGGACGAACCACGGCGAGGCAAGGGCGGGTCCGGACGTCATGGGGTGAGCCGTTTCCGGGCGACGATGGGCAGGTGGGTCATGCCGGCGATGAAGTAGGAGCGCAGGTGCTCCGGTTCGCCGGCCAGGTCGAGGAGTCGAACCGGTGAAGGAGTTCCTCGAAGAAGACGCGCAGGGTCAGGCGGGCCAGTGGGGCCCCGATGCAGAAGTGCGGGCCGAATCCGAAGGCGACCTGCCGCTTGGCGTTGGGGCGGGTGATGTCGAAGGTATGCGGGTCGGCGAACTGGGCGGCGTCCCGGTTGGCCGAGCCGATCCACGCGACGACCGCTGCGCCGGCCGGGATGACGCCGCCCGCGACGGGGACGTCGGTCACGGCGTAGCGCATGAAGTTGCAGGCGGCCGAGGTCCAGCGCAGCCCTTCCTCGACCAGATTGGGGATCAGGGTCGGGTCGGCCTGGGCCTTGCCGAACTGTTCGGGCCGTTCGATGAGGGCCTGCACGGTGCCGGAGACGGTGTGCGGGGTCGTCACGTTGGCACCCAGCAGGATGCTGTAGCCGTCGAGGGCGATCTCCTGGTCGCTCAGCGGTGCCCCTCCGGGGCGCACGCTCATCATGTGGTGGAGCAGGCTGTCGTCCTCGGCCCCGGAGTCACGCCGGTCCTTGACCCACTCGGTGACGTACATGACGAGTTCGTGGTGGGAGATGGCCAGGGTTGCGGCCTCGCTGCCGAGCCGGAAGTGCGGGTCGGAGGGGCCGTCACCATGGAGGTGAGCTGGACCAGTTCTGCCCAGTCCTTCTCGGGGATGCCCAGCAGCGGGCCGGTGACGATCGCCGGGAGGAGCAGAGCCTTCTCGGCCAGGTCGAACACCTCGCCGTCCAGGGCCGGCTCCAGGAAGCGGGTCACCGACCGGCGGATGGAGCCCTCCCAGGTCTTGACCGCGCGGGCGGTAAGCATGGAGCCCAGCGGCCTGCGGACCTCGGTGTGCCGGGGCGGGTCGGTAGAGGTGAGCAGCACGCCGGCGGCGACGTCGTCCTGGCCGAGGTGGGTGGGCACGGTGCCGCGTTCGGAGGTGAACTCGCGGTGGTCGCCCAGAACGCGGCACACGTCCTCGTAGCGGGTGACCGACCAGAACTCGCGTCCGTCGGGCAGGACCTGGTGGTGCAGGGGCGCCGTGGCGCGCATGACGTCCCAGACGGGGTGCGGGTCGCCCGTGCCGTAGAAGTCGAGGTCGAACAGGTCGACGGTGTCGAGGTCGATGTCGCGCGCGGGGCCCGGTGTCAGTCTCATGTGCCGGACCTGCTCTGCTCTATCAGTCCGGCGACGCGGGAGGGGCTCTGCGCCAGGTAGAACTCGCGGACGGAGAGCTGGACTCCGTAGTCGAGCGCGACCCGTTCGATGATCTTGATGCCGGTCAGCGAGTTGCCGCCGAGGGCGAAGAAGTCGTCTTCCGCTCCGATCTCGGAGCGGTTGAGGAGTTCCCCACAGCGCCACGATTTCGTCCACCAGCGGCACCGGGCCGCCCGAGGGCGCGTCATGGCGTTGCGCGGTCTCGTTCTGTCCACCTCGCGGGTAGATCATCTGCGGCACCGATTCCATGGTTAGTGTTTCCTTCCTCCGCCGATCGGGAGTTCCCGCTCGGTCCCGTATGCCTCGATGTGATAGGCCGTCACTTGGCGCGTGGCTGCGTGGCTGCGTGGCTGCGTGGCCGCGTGGCCGCGTGGCCGCGTGGCCGCGTGGCCGCGTGGCTGCCTGGCCGCGGGGACATGGTGCACCGTCCCGCCGGTGGGACACGTTCGCCGCATGGCCGAACGGAGTGTCACCCTCCGGGGCCCCGCCCACACCGGTCCCGGCACCGGCCACGTCGCGACCGGCCGGTGGGGTCGAGCGTGGCCGGTCGGGCTTGCCCCCACCGACGGGTCCGGTGAGTACTGTCCCGCCGACGGAGCCGTACAAGTACGGCTGCGGCATGCCCTGTTCGGGACAAGCTTCGCTGACAGGGAAACCCGCCGACAGGAAGCGGAAGAGGGGTGCACACGCCGTTGCAGCCTGCGGCTCAGCTCGGCCGCCAGCTTCTCCGTGCCTGGTCCGCCCGGCACGGATGAATTGACGGCCGGTTCCGGACGGGCCGAGTGGGGCAGGGCCAGCAAGGTCGTCGGATCCTCGGGCCACAACAGGGCGGGCCCTTTGTCATCGTTGGCCGCCACGCACAGAGTCACCTCTTCGTCGCCGGACTGCATCGGCCGGCTCAGACCTCGCTGCCCAAGCACGGTTCTCCGATCTCGCCGCAAGTCCGGTCGATACATGATGAATAAGGCGTGTAGGCACCACGACGCCCGGACACGAGGAGAGAATGAGAGGAGCTTTCGGAGCACCGCTGCGGCCGCGGTGAAGATACTGCCGCTCGGCCGCCGGCCCCGACAGTCACGTATTCGCGCGTCATCCGGCGCCCGCCAGTAGCCCCGCGAGAGGGCCGTGCACACGGGCCGGAGGCAGAGCACGGGCGACGCCTGCACGGATCTGCCCGCACACGTCCGATCACCGTAGCCGCTGGTCGAAACCCCGTGGGTTGCGCGGGAGGCCGACCTCGCGATGACAATGCAGCACTCGATCAGGTAGCAGACCGATCGGAACGTTCAGCGCCGGCTTCGACCCACCGGCAGCCGTCGTCGTGCTGCGGGAGAGGTCCGGGCGCCACGTGTCCGAGTGCTCCCCTTTCGCGGTAATTGATAATGCGGACAGCTTCCCATGGTCTATTTCTCACGGATTCGGGCGCCCTTTCTCTGTGTAATTCCCGCATTCCGGGACCTGCCGGCCGTTTCCCTTCCGCTCTTCCAGGATGGCGGGCACCCGTCCCACAATCCACCGTCGGTACCATTCACCAAGTTCTCCGGCAACAAAGCGGGGGTGAACGAAGCACCCACAGAGTGTCGATCACGGGCATACGGACAGATGTGGCTGCAACTCCCTGCACGCCGTGGCGTCCGGGACGTGGGGCTGCGACTGCCGGCCTCCTCGCCACCGGCTACGGCATCGTCATGTACAACGTCACCCAGGTCAGCTACCGCCAGGTGGTCTGTCTCGAGGCGATGCCGGCCAGGGCGAACGCCACCGTCCGCTTCGCCGGCTTCGGCGCGGTGACGCTCGGGGCACTGCTCGGGGCGTGCTGGTGTGTGTGGTCGGGCTCGGCGAGCACGATGCAGACGGACGTTCAACCTCAAAGACTTCCTGCGGAAGCCCTGGCGCCATGGGACGTCGAAGCCGTCCACCCGGACGCCTTCCTCGAAGCGCAGATAGATCTGGCGCCGGAGGTCGTGTACGCAGAGATCCAGCGCATCGCCGACAGCTGGAAGAATCCGCCGGCACGGTCTCGGACGTGATCGAGCGACTCGAGAGAAACCGTCTCGTTTCGTCCGCGGCGGCCCTGAGGGCCCTCGCCTCATTCCGTATGACTGGCAGCCATCCCCGTCCAGACTGCGGGAGATCAGCCACCGGGCGGCCCCGCGACAAGGCGTATGTCGGTCCCGGCTCATCGGGCGGCTGCGAATAGAGCACGCGGGGCCCGGGCCGACCCTGGCACCCGGGCCCACACCTGCTGTCCGCCCAGGAAATGACCCGGCCTGGCAGCGGCACGCGAACGTCCTCGGACCCGGCGAGCGCTGCTTGCCACGCCAGTCATCGTCGCGCTCCACCACCGCTGCTTCTCCTCGGCCGATACCGGCCCCGCTCCGCCTCCAAGTGGTCCGCAGCCCCAAGGCAGTCCATGGCGCCGTGATGCTCCGCAGCTGCCGCGATATAGGCCGACACCCTCGAGCGTCAACCCGCCTTCCCGGGCGGCCGTGGGACCGCCCTTAACGCTCCCACGGAGGCCAGGGCCACAAAGACCAGTTCGCAGCCGCGCAGGCCTGTCCTGAAGGACCGATGCCTCACGTTCGCTGCGCCTCTGTACGGCAAACGCTGCACGCAAAACGCCCAGAAAACACGTTTCCCCAGGCAGGAGCGATTCTGCCTGGGGTTGCCCGGTGGGCGGGTGGGACTCGAACCCAAACCGGTGAGGCTTCTCACCTGCGGTTTCTTCGCGAAGCAGATATATCGGCCTGTTTCCGTCCCGCTGTATCCCGCTCGATCCGGCTCCAGTGGATGCGGTGCAGCGTTCGCTGCACCGCATCCGCTGTGACACAAAACCGATTGGCCGATCCAGGTGCGGTCCACGACTCACCTCGGCCGGCGCAGAAGGACAGCCCTCCCCGACGCATGCTGAACACCCGTCCGACTCAGCGCCGCCCGTATTCGAGAGTTCAAATTTGCCACCCTCAGTGAGGGTGATGGCCTGTGCCTCCCGCAGACAGGGCTTCCAGACGCATTCTCCGAGAGCCGTGGCGAACAGGCCACCTACGGGTGGTTCCGTGGGCGACGCCGGGGACCGTGCTCGGCCGTTGGTGAGCCTACGTCGTAGCCCACTTCACCTCGTTAATGCGTCACCGGTGGCCAGGACCAGCATGAGCTGTCGGGTTTCCAGCAACAGCACACCGCTCACGGCCGATTCCGGCCCAGGTTCGTGGCGGAAGGCATCGGCGAGTGAATCGAGGACGACGAACGCCTCGTCGAGTTCTGAGGCCCGGTCGGCCCGGACCGCTTCGGCCTCCGCGCTCGGGCGGAGGAGCTCGGCCTCCGCGCCGCAGACGTGGGACGCCCGCTCCAGCACCAGGGACAGCTGGGCCAGGAATGGTACGGAGGGCGCAGGCAGTTCCTGTTCATCGCTGAGGACGCGGGAGACAGCGAGGATGCGGGTGCACACCCGGTCCCACATGATGTCGGCATCCGGATGGGGCGGCTGAGCGCAGGTCCGGCGCAGTCGCCGTCCGGGGTTGAAGCGGGAGCACTCCGAGGCCCAGCGGCGCGCGCTGCTGAGGTCGTCGAGGGTGCGGTTGAGACGCGAGGCGTGTTCGTGCCATTCCCTGGCGTGCGCCAGTCCGCTTTCGGCGCGCAGCCCGTCGGCCATCGTGGCCAGGAGCGCGCTGCTGTCCTGAGCGAGACGCCGCAGCCGTACTCGGACGTTCTGCAGGTGAACCGGGGAGAGGACAAGCGCGTTGACAGTGATCCCCACAGTTGCTCCGATCAGGGTCTCCAGCAGGCGGTGCCCCACCTCGGGTGCGGCGGCGGAGTCGTCGGTGATGACGAAGAGCGCCGTGGTGGCCCCATAGATGCCTTGGATGCCCAAGCGGTGGTAGTTCCCGATCAGCATCATGGCGGGCAACGTCAAGACCATCGAGATGACGGTGTTGCCATTGGTGAGGGTCATGGCGGCGGAGGCCCACAATGTTCCCAGGACGATGACGATCAACTGCTGTGTTCCCGTGCGCAGCGACTGGTAGACGGTGCTGGTGACCAGGGCAATCGCCGTCCATGGCGCCAGCAGGGCCATGGGCGCCTGCAGCCACCACCCGGTCACGGCCCACGCGATGACGGCCGCACCGGCTGCCTTGAGTGACTGCACCAGTTTCTGCCGCTCGTTCCCCGGCTCGGTGAAGGTGTACTGAATCGACCGGCTCACGGCCGTGGCATCGACGGAAAGCCGTCTTCTCCCGGCGGATATCCGCTCTCGACAAGCCACTTGTCCCTCCTTGATTCGAGCTCCGCACATCAAAATGCATGCCCTCGCGGCAGCGAACCGTGCGTTCAGCCAGCGGGGTACGGGTTGGCCGAGAGCTGCTTCGCCAGGTGCACAGCGTTGACGGCGAGGGTGCGCGTGGTGGAAGCGACGGCCTCCGGCGTCTGTTCGAGGTCCTGGTAGTCCGTGCCTTGCTCGGCCTCGCCGACCCAATAGGTGACGGCTCGTAGGTGCGCAGGGCGTTGTACGCGATGTCGGTGTTGAGGTCGAACCGGTTGATCGCCTTGATCAGGCCCATCGTGCCGACCTGGATGATGTCTTCGAGGTCACTGCCGCCCCTGCCGCGGAAGCGGTTCGCGACGAAGCGCACCGGGGTGACGTTCATCTCGATCAGGGTGTTGCGGGCGTACTGGTACTCGGGTGAGCCCTCGTCCAGGACCTGCAACTGTGCGAAGAGCAGTTTGGACAGGGCCCGCGCGTCCTTCGGTGCCACCTTCTGGTGTCCTCGACCCAGGGCAGTTCGTCGCTGAAGTGGTCGACCCGGCCCTGCGGTTGAGCGTCTGTCGCCGGTATGGATTCTTCCGTGGACTGCATTGAATCCGTCACGTTGCTTCCTTCGCGCTGGGTGTCGCGGTGGAACGCTTCAAGCTCTCGGTCGCTGGGAGTACTCGCGGCTCGACGCGGAACGGAGCGCAGATGTATGGCTGCAGAGGGAACCGGCACACCGATCAGCGCAGCCGCCTGCCCGTAGGTGTGAGAGCCGAACAGGACCGGCCCCAGCAAGGCCTGTTCCTGTTCGACGGGTGGCCCGTGGGCGTGCGACTGAGAGCACTGCACCGGGTCGGGCTGCGACGCCTGTGCTCCGGGACCGGTCGCATATCTGCGCCACAGGTCTGCTGCGAGGCTCTGGCGCTTCGCGTCCGACACCAGGTCAGATGCTGTTGCGCAAGCCTGCGTCACGGTGGCCACGACCGCCTCGACGGCGCGGTCGACATCCCGGCAGAGCAGCAGCGCCAGGGAGAACAGCGCATCACCATGATGGTCGTAAACAGCCAACGCCGTGCTCGCACGCACCCGCCCGACATCTGGCCTCTCGAACCGTGCACCGGCCCGAGAGGGAATCCAGGAACGCGACCAAGGGGCTGTGCGCCACAATCTCCACCCGCTTCGGCAGTACGGTCAGGGACCGCCAGGGCAGGGCGCGTTCCGCAGCGTAGCCCTCCACCCGGATGACGGCTACGTCCGCGTACCGGACGCACGCGTATCCGTGCTGGAGACGATGAACGTCTGCCCACTGGCTGCGGAGCAGACGGTGTGGGGAGAATATTTGGGGTACACGCTCCGGCCTGGCGACGTTTCAGGACCGAGGGCCGCTCTGCAAGGTCCCGGTTCCGCTGACGCCGTCGCTGGATTGAATTGCGTGGACGAGCCTGAGCCCCTGCCCCGGGTCGCTATTTCACACCGTGGACTGCTGATATCCGGCAGATACATCGGTCGTACCCGAGGAGGATGCATTTCTCTGCCCGTCCGAGAGCATTCACTGTGCCATTCCATCGAGCGGCGTCCAGCATTACGGCGAGCCCGGAACCAGTAGGTTCTGCAGGCCCGGCACGGTCCGAGTCGAGCACCCGACCGAAGTTCGGAGTAATTCCTCGGAATTTCATGAGGAGTGTCGACCCCGGTTTCCATACGAATTTCCGACACGCCGCGGACTCCGATCCGTTCGGCCGCAGGGTCAGCCATGCCAGCTGAAGGGCACAGTTGCCGAATTCATTTCGACGAGGCATCGCCTCACCGAGGGCACGCATCCAACGACGAGCAAGTGGCTGCACGACCTCAAACACGCGACCGTGGTACCGGAGCCATCCAGAGCGGGAGGCATTGTGATCATGCCGGTGACCATGCCGGGCGGCACCGCCGACGAAGCGCTGTGGCGGCGCAGGATCCTACGCCTGCCCGGCGTGTATGGACCGCAGGCCGACAGCTCCATGCTGGCGGCCGCGATGAGCCGGAGGCCATCGGCCCGGAGACCGAGCTCCTGGACCTCTGCACCGGGAGCGGCGCCCTCGCTCTTCACGCGGCCCGGCTCGGTGCGCGGGTGACCGCGGTGGACATCAGTCGGCGCGCCGTGGCGTCAGCGCGGCTGAATGCCGCCGTCGCCAGGATTCCCTTGCTGTGCACCGGGGATCTCCTGTCGGGGTGCCGAACCGTACGTTCAACGTCATCGTGAGCAATCCCCGTACGTGCCCGCCCCGGCACGGCGTGGCCAGGACGGCGCTCCGGCCGTGCCTGGGATGCCGGGCTCGACGGCCGGAGCTTGCTGGACGGCATCTGCGAAGCCGCTCCCGCCGCGTTGCGCCCGGGCGGCCTGCTCCTGGTGGTCCACTCGGAACTCAGTTGCCCCGAAGAGACCGTGCGCCGCCTCGACCAGGCGGGCCTCAGTGCGTCGATCAGTGACCGTATGACCATTCCGTTCGGCCCGGTGACACGCGGGCGCCTGCCCTGGCTACGCGACCGCGGTCTCCTGCCGGTGGGCAGGGACCAGGAGGAACTGGTGATCATCCGTGCCCGCAAGATCTGAACGGCCGCGCAGGATCACGCTGGATCGCGACGGGCCAGTCCTCGTCGAGGGCCCGGTGGAGGTGACCACCGCGGACGGAGAGGTATGCGTCTCCGAGCGGTTTGTCGTCGCCGTCTGCGTCTGCCGTCGCAGCCGTACCTATCCCTGGTGCGACACCAGCCACCGCCGTCGGGAACCCGCTCCCGACGCAACCGCTGACCACGGAGGGGAGCGCTCCGGCCACGACACGGCGACCACGGCACCCCGCGCGAACGATGCGGACACAGCAACACGTATCGACGCAGACACAGCAGAAGGTGAGGACACCACATCGTGACCACCACCGCGACCGATGCCCGCCCGTCCCGTCCCGTTTCGGGGCCGAGGCTCCCGAAGGCACGCGGGTACCTCTCGGCAGGCGTCATCGCCACCCTTGAGGGACACCGCCCCGACCTGCCGACCGGTGAGGCGATTCGCCAGGCCGATCCGTACGGCGAGGACCTGCAGCTTCTTCTGTACGTGCTGTACGAGCTCCACTACCGCGGCTTCGAGGACGCGGACGCGTCCCTGGAGTGGGATCCCGCTCTGCTGCGGGTGCGTGCCGAGGCGGAGGCGGCCTTCCTGCGCGTACTGCGCGACGCGACGTCCGGCGGACAGGACGTGGCGGATACCCTCGGCGCGCTGCTGGTGGAGCCGGTCGGCGACGACGGGCACAGTGTGAGTCACTTTCTGCGGGCCGAGGGCGAGCTGTGGCAACTCGGCGAGTACGCGGCGCTGCGCTCCTCTACCACCTGAAGGAGGCGGACCCGCACATCTGGGTGGTGCCGAGGCTCCGGGGCCGGGCGAAGGCAGCCATGATGGCCATCGAGTTCGACGAGTTCGGCGCGGGCAGGGCAGAGAACATCCACGCCCAGCTGTTTGCCGATCTGATGGCCGACCTCAACCTGGACACGGCGTACGGAAGCTACCTGGAGGTCGCTCCGGCCCAGGTCCTGGCCACGGTAAACCTGATGTCCCTGTTCGGACTCCATCGTTCCTGCGTGGCGCGCTGGTCGGTCAATTCGCCGCCGTGGAGGTGACCTCTTCCCCGGCTCCCGAAGGATGTCCCAGGCGCTGAGCCGTGCGGGAGCGGGTGCCGCGGCCCAGCGGTTCTACGACGAGCACGTGGAAGCAGACGCGGTCCACGAACAGGTGGTACGCCGTGACGTGATAGGCGGACTACTGGAGGACGAACCGGAGCTGGCAACCGATGTGGTGCTGGGCATAGAAGCGACCGGGCACCTCGAGGAACGCCTGTCCGCGTACCTGCTGTCGGCCTGGCGCGTCGGCCGGACAGCACTCAGATCGGCCACCCGCGCCTGAAAGGCGATGAGTAGCGTCTTCCCATGCCCTCCCGTTTCGCCTGGAGGGCATAGCCTGGTTCGTCACAGCCCAGTAGTGTGTCGTTGCTTAGTTTTGGGTTGTTTGGTTGGGAGGGTGGTGTCCGGCAGATGTTCCTCCCCTTCTGCCGGGCTGGAGTTGGCGTGATGGGTTCACAGAAGAAGAGGCCGGTGGTGCTGACCACGGCTGATCGTGAAGCGTTGGTCCGGATGACCACGACGGGGTTCATCCGGCCTCGGAGATCAGGCGGGCCCGCATTCTGCTGGCGCTGGATACCGCCGCCGGCGAGATCGACTCGCAGGACGCGATCGCGGCCCGGTCGGGGTCTCGGCGAGACGTTGCGGCTGGTCGCCAAGCGTTTCGCCGAGACGGGCGAGGATGTCTGGGCCACTGTCGCGCGAAAGAAGCGCGAGCTGCCGCCGGTGCCCTCACCGATGACCGGCGAGGTCAAGGCGAGGCTGATCGCGCTGGCCCGCTCGTCGCCGCCGGCGGGACACGCCCGGTGGTCGCTGCGGCTGCTGGAGAAGCACGTCGCGCTACTGGAGGACATTCCGGATCTGGACCACTCCACCATCGGACGAGTCCTAAAGAAACGGAACTGCATCCTCATCTGAAGAAGTGCTGGACCATCCCCGAAGGCGAACGCACAGTTCGCCGCGGCGATGGAGGACGTCCTGGCCGTCTACTCCCGACCGTACGACCCGGCCCGGCCGATGGTATCCATGGACGAGAAGCCCCACCAACTCCTCGGCCATGCCCGTGCCCCGGTCCCGGCCAGGACGCCCGCCAGGACAGCGAGTACATCCGACACGGCACCTGCTCCATCTTCGTATGGGTCGAACCCCTGGCCGGGTGGCGCCGCGTCCAGGCCCTTCACCGACGCACCCGAATCGACTGGGCCACCCAGGCCGAGCAGCTCCTGACCGTCGACCACCCCGACGCCGACACGGTGGTACTGGTGATGGACAACCTCAACACCCACACCATCGGCTCGCTCTACGAGGCGGTCACCCCGACAAAGCCTTCACCCTCGCCCAGCGCCTGGAGATCCACCACACCCCGAAACACGGCTCATGGCTCAACATCGCCGAAATCGAATTCTCCGCACTCACCCGCCAATGCCTCGACACCCTCAACACCGAACTCACCGCCTGGCAGAACACCACCAACACCTCCCAACGCCAAGTGAACTGGCAGTTCACCACCCACGACGCACGCACCAAACTCCGCCACCTATATCCCAAAACATAGACGCGACACTCTACTAGTAGGGCTTGGTCAGATGTACGCACTGGTGGCGTGTCTTGGTGTCTGTGGGCGCGTTGATGGTGTGTGACACCTGAGGAGATGGATCAGGTCCGGGAGGACCTGGAGACGTTCACGGCGGAGATGTTCGATGCGTTCACGCGCGCGGACCAGTATCGGTGGGGGCAGGCGTATGTGCGTGGACTGCTGCTGGACGGACGGCGCAAATCGGTGGAACCGATGGCCGCTCGGCTGGGCGAGGATGGCAACCGGCAAGCGCTGGCGCATTTCGTCACCTCCAGTCCGTGGAGTTGGGCCCAGGTGCGGGCCCGGCTGGCTTGGCGGATGCACGAGGCAATCGCCCCGACGGCGTTGATCGTCGACGACACCGGGTTCTTGAAGGATGGCGACGCTTCGGCGTGTGTGTCGCGGCAGTACACCGGCACCGCAGGAAGGTCACCAACTGCCAGGTCGGGGTCTCGGTGCACCTGGCCCGCGACCACGCCTCGACGCCGGTGAACTGGCGGTTGTTCCTGCCCAAGTCCTGGGACCCGGCTTCACCGCAGGCCGTCCCGCTCAAGGTGGCCCGCCGCGAGCGGTGCGGCATTCCCGCCGACCTGGGCCACGTGGAGAAGTGGCAACTCGCGCTGGACATGATTGACGAGACCCGGTCCTGGGACATCGATGTCCCGCTGGTGCTGGCAGACGCCGGCTACGGCGACGCGGCGGCCTTCCGTCTGGGTTTGAACCAGCGCGGTCTGCACTACGTGGTCGGCATCTCCACCACGCCCACCGCCCACCCGGCCGCCACCAGTCCGTTCACCCCGCCCTACAGCGGCATCGGACGGCGGCCGGTGCCCAGGTATCCGGACCCGGCCCGCAGCGTGAAGTCGCTGGTCATCGAGGCGGGTCGTGGTTCGGCTAAGCCGGTCTCATGGCGTGAGGGCTCACGCCCGGGCAAGGGCCGCACCGGCTTGAAGCGTATGTACTCGCGCTTCGTGGCCCTGCGGATCCGCCCGGCAGGACGCGAGATCCGTGACGCCACCGAAGGCGTTGAACTGGCCGAGTGCTGGCTACTGGCCGAGTGGCCCGCCAAAGAGGCCGAGCCGATCCAGTTCTGGCTCTCCGACCTGCCCGCCGACACCCCGCTGACCACCCTGGTCCGCCTGGCCAAGCTCCGCTGGCGCATCGAGCACGACTACCGCGAGATGAAACAGGCCCTGGGACTTGCCCACTTCGAAGGCCGCACCTTCAACGGCTGGCACCACCACGTCACCCTCGCCTCCCTCGCCCATGCCTTCTGCACCCTGCGGAGGCTGGCCCACGCCCCAAAGACACGGCACCGGCCTGAGCCTCTACCAGATCGTCCGCGAGCTGCAATCACTCCTCGCCACCTGGGCCGGTGCATGCCCCACCTGCCACCGCGACATACCCACACGCACACCAACCTGACCAAGCCCTACTAGTGCCACACCAGGCAACGTTCGCCCTGCGCCAACGTGACGCGGTGTCAGCGGCGGACGAGTGCGCGTGCATGACATCGATGACGCGAGGACCGGTGACCGTTGCGGATCATCCGGCTCATTCGTCAGTGGCCTATCCGGTGGGCAAGGCGGTTGAGATAATCGCGATGGCGGGCATTGCTGCTGTACTGCTCGCTACAGGAGCCATACGAATGTGAGGAGCATGTGGTGCAAGGCAGAGCGACAAGGCGAGCCGCGCCCATGCAGATTCTGCTGCTGCTAATGGCGGTTGGGTGCTCCGGATCGACTCCCTCAGATCCTCATCCACCACCGACCGCTTCTACGCTGCGACCTGATGCAGCGTTGGCGGACGCAGCGTGTCCTGTCACCGCTCTGAACACCACAGCCACTGTGCCGCCCGCCCTCCACGACATGGACAAGAAACAACAGTGGCATGGTGCTGCTGACTTGTGGGTTCGTATCCCCACCCTGGGCTCCACTGCCCGCAGCGCAGAAGGATACCGAGCGAAGTATGTGTCGGTCACTCTCGACGAGCAGGGAAGGTGACTGACCGCAAGGGCCGCCGACGGTGAGCGCCGAGCGGGTAGATGGTTCCGGCACCGCTCGCGGTAGCACCGGTGGCTACGCATCTGCCGAGAAGGACAACGGCCGCAGGATCCGCTGGTGGCCCACCACCATTGATTTCCCCGACGGTGGATGTTGGTTAGTGACTGAAGTTCTCGGATCAACCACAGTCCGCGTCCTCCTGCGCGTGCCCACGCCATGAACCAGGCCTCGCCGGATCAGGCGACGTTTGCCCTGTCGACGACTGCGCGTAGGCGCCGGTCGTCGGCGTGGCGGTTTCGCCAGATGATGTAGCGGCGGATCATGCTGCCCTGTTCCTTGTGGTCGGCGTGGTCGGTGCCGTCGAGGGTGAAGTAGCGCAGGGCTGTGAACTGGGCCTCGATGCGGTTGAGCCAGGAACTGTTGGTCGGTGTGTAGGCCATCTCGACGTTGTTCGCAGCGGCCCAGGTGCCGACCCGCTGGCATTTCTTCGTGGTCAGGTGAGGGAGAAGTTGTCGCTGATGATCGCGATCCGGACCTCTCGCGGGTAGAGGGTGCGGAGGTAGCGGCAGAACTCCAGGAACTGCGTCCGCTTCTTGACCGGCTTGATGTGACCGTAGAGCTTGTCCTTGGCCAGGTCCAGGGCGGCGAACAGGTGCCGCACTCCGCCGTAGCGGTTGTAGGTGGCCCGAGCCGCCGGCGGGGTTCACGGTCGGGATCCCTGTGCTTGCCTCCGCGTTCGGCCCACTGCCTCCCCGGGTGCGGCATCAGGTTGAGCGGTCCGAACTCGTCCATGCAGAAGATGACTTCGGGTTCGCCGTCCTCGGGTATGACCTCGCCGTCGGCGATCGCGTAGAGGTGCTCGACCCGGGCCTTCTTGGCCGCGTAGTCGGGATCGCTGGAGGTCTTCCAGGTTTTCAGGCGTTGAAAGGAGACGCCTTCCTCGCGGAGCAGGATGCGCAGGCCCTCGTGGCTGATGTCGTCGACCACCCCTCGGCTACCAGGAAGTCCGCCAGCTTGGTCAGGCTCCAGGTCGAGAACGGCAGGTCGTGCTCGGTCGGCTTCGACTTCGCGATCTTCTTGATCTCGCGGCGTTCAGGCAGCGTGAACGTCTTCGGCCGGCCGCCGGAATACTTCGGATACAGCGAGTCGAAGCCGTCCGTGTTGAAGTTGTGGATCACATCCCGGACGCGGTCGTCGCTGGTGAACGACACCTCGGCGATCCTCGCCACCGGCATGCCCTGTGCGGACAGCAGGACCATCTGGGCCCGCCGCCAGGTCACCACCGACCCAGTGCCCCTGCGGATGATCCGCAGCAGCCGCCGCCCTCGTCATCATCGATCTGACGAACCTGCACTCGTATCGCCACCCGGACAGGGTGACCGTCCCACGCCGCCCGGCAAAGCACCCGGACGGTGCGTCACATCACAACAGGGCCAACGTTGCCTGACTCAGCACTAGCTCGCCTACCCGTCCTGATTCGATCGCGGGTTCGCGGGTATGCGCGGCAGACACCACATCTTGGAAGTAAGGGGATCGCCCCCATGGAGCCCGACGACTTCGGACCTCTCAGCCGCGAGGCCGCCCGGACCACGAGCGTTCGCCGACCGGGCGGAGCCGGTGGGTCGAGCCTCGCACTGTCCTGACGTCCGAGGCACGGACCTTCGCTGTTCACATGCTGTACCCGGCGGCTGCCCAGGGCCGTTGGGGCGCTGTGCGGCACTTGGAACGCCGACTCCCGACCGGAGCCGTCACGTGATCGAACCCGGTCGGCCTGGCCGCAGCACGCGAACGCATCGGAGGGCGCCCCGGCCCTTCCGCTCGAAGGTGCCGACGAAGGGCCAGGGGCAGAAGCCCGGCAGCTCCCTGCGCCGCAGTATCTGTCGGAGCCGCGCCCCGAAGGGCGTGCGGCGGTTCCGCAACAACCGATCGGAGCGGCCAGACGTGGTAACCACCACCGGCGCGGTGTACGCGTGCCTCGGCATCGGCATCTTCCTCGCCGCGGTGCTACCCAGACTGCTGTTCCGCCTGCCGGTCTCCGTTCCGATGGTGTTCCTGGCAGCGGGTACAGCCACGTACTTGCTTCCCTTGCCCCTTCCCACGGTCGACCCCGTCACGGACCGGATCTGGGTGGAGCATCTCACCGAGCTGTGCGTCATCACATCACTGATGGGCGCGGGCTGGCCATCAACCGTCCGTTCGGATGGCGGCAGTGGTCCACGACATGGCGGCTGCTCGGATTGGCCATGCCCCTGACGATCGGCGCCACGGCGCTCGCCGCGTGGTGGCTGCTCGACTGGCCGCTGTCCGTCGCGCTTTTGCTGGCTGCCGTGCTGGCACCGACGGACCCGGTACTCGCCTCTGAGGTGAGGGTCGGCGAACCGACAGATGCCGAGTACGACGAGGACGAGGTGCGCTTCGCGCTGACGAGCGAGGCCGGCCTCAATGACGGGCTCGCCTTTCCCTTCGTTCTCGCCGCGGTCGCGCTGGAGGCGGCCGGCGGAGGCTGGTCCGCGGACTGGATCTCGCACTGGTTCCTGAGCGATGTTCTCATCAGGATCGGTGTGGGCGTGGCCGTCGGTGTAGGCGCCGGCCTGCTGCTCGGGCGGATGGTCTTCCGCTCCGACGCGCGATCCCTGCGGCTCTCCGAGAACGGCGGAGGCTTTGTGGCACTGGGAGCAACGTTCGCCTCCTACGGCATCACGGAATCCCTGCACGGCTACGGCTTCCTCGCCGTGTTCGTGACCGCCTGCACCTTGCGCAGGTTCGAACACGGCCACGGCTATCACAAGGTCCTGCACGAGTTCACCGACCAGATCGAAAGGCTGCTGATGGCCGTCCTGCTCTTCGGAGTGGGCGCCTTCGTGGCGACCGGTGCCCTGAGCCACCTCACCTGGCGGGCGCCGCCGTGGGCCTGCTCCTGCATCTGCTGATACGACCGGCAGCGGGGTGGTTCGCACAGTTCAGCGGACGGGGCGGACGGAAGGAACGCCTGGTCACCGCATTCTTCGGGATCCGCGGAATCGGATCCCTCTTCTATCTTGCCTATGCCTGCGGAGAGGGGACTTCCGGGCGTACGAGAGTGAGATGTGGTCGGTGGTGGTCTTCACCATCCTGGTGTCGGTCCTCCTCCACGGCGCCTCGGCGCCTCCGGTGATCGCCCACCTTGACAGGCTGGGCGACAACGCGCCACGGAGTCAGGCCGGGTGAGGCAAAATCGGTTCCCTCACGGGGTGGGCTTGATCCGCTTTGACGGACATTCGAGATCAGGGATTCAGCCCCGGAGGATGTCCATCATGGAGAGCATGGGGAAGAAGAAGCGTCGGCGCCCTCGCCGCTCGTTCACGCCGGAGTTCAAGGCCGAGATCGTCGAGCTGTGTCGGCGCGGTGACCGCTCGGTCGGTCAGATCGCCAAGGACTTCGATCGGACCGAGACCGCGGTGCGCGACTGGGTGAAGCATGGCGAGGTCGACGCAGGCGAGCACCACGTGCTGACCAGCAGCGAACGGGAGGGGCTGGCCGCGCTGCGGCGGGAGAACCGCCGGGTTGCGTGAGGACGTCGGTATCCTCAAGCGGGCCACGGCTTTCTTCGCGAAGGACGCTGTGACCTGCCCGCTGGACGGATAGTAGACGCTCGCCATGTGATCGAATCCCCACCTGCGGGCGGTCCCGCCGAGCTTGCGCACCACATCGTCCAGGGCCTGGCCAGGTGAGGGAAGTCCTGCGACTCTGCCAGCACCGCCCGCCACCGGCCCGAAGGGCGAGCGCCCCGACCAGCAGGTGAACGTGGCTGCCGACACCCCACGACTCGGGTGGATGCGGCAACTCCAGCCAGTCGAACTAGAGCTCCGCCCGGCGGGTGGGCGATCACCACGATGTCGCGGCCAGTGCTGGCATGACAGGGCTCGCAGTGCGGACGGACCTGATAGCGACGAAGCGCGCGGGTGAACGTCGAGTACGCACCTTCATAGCCGAGCGCGGTCACCTCGTCGAACAGAGCGGACGCCCATAGGTGTGGATCGTCGGCCAGCCGCTGACGGCAGTACGGAAGGAACGGCACGAACACATCCGGCGCTTGACGGCGGTGCCCCGGAACCCGCTCGTTGTTCAGGTACTCCCGGATCGTCTTGCGGTCCCGGCCCAAGTACCGAGCGATCGCTGAGATTGTCCATCCCTGACGACGCAGTGCGTGAGCATTCACATCTTCCTCCCGCGTGAGCATCCAGGCCCCGAACAGGCCGAACTTGCGCAGGCAGGTTCTCCACCGCACACCGACATCAATTCGGCACGCCGTGCGAGATCACATAAAGGGTGGGGAGATCAACTGAGCAGGTTTGGCGAACCGGAGAACGCAGAGTGGGGAGATTCAATTCAAATATCGCCATCACCCCGCGATCCTCGCCACCGGCATGCCCTGCGCGGACAGCAGCACCATCCGCAGAGCCGCCAGGTCACGACCGACCCGGTGGCTCTGCGGATGATCCGCAGCAGCCGTCGCCCCTCGTCAGCACCGATCTAACGGACCTGCACTCGTATCGCCACCCGGACAGGGTGGCTGTCCCGCGCCACTGTGGTCTCAGGATCGTCGAAGGAGGACGCTGCCAGCGTCCTCGGGATCCTGCGGACAGCGTTTCCCGCCGATGGGCCCGCGCCGATGCCTCAGGAAGGATTACCGTGACCATCGCGGCCACTCTTCTTTCTGCCTAGGTACGGTGGCGAGTGGTGTTCGACGCCGAAGCGGCACTACTGCAATGATCGTGCAGGCCGGAGCCGACTGCTGGGGACGTGCCCGTCGCTGCTGCAGTGGCTCAGGCCGCGCGTGCCCTCTCGCCACCCCGGACTCCTGAGGTCACGGACGCCCCTGCCAGCTTGATATCCCCGGCCTTTATGTGGCGCGGCCCGCCAGGCCGACGGCCGGCCGGTCGTAGGTTCGAGGCAGCAGGGAACCGCTGTCGAGTGAGCCCCGCCGTCACCAAACCCACGCATGCACAACCGCTCCGGGTGATGGCAGGCGGGGCGGCTCCGACGGACCGGCATCAGGCCTTCGTCTGCATGTCCCGTCGCGCGGGTTGCCCTGCCCCGCCGCCTTGGGGTCCTTTTCGCCGGCCTTGGCGCGGACTCCCTGCTGGATACGTTGGCCGATCGACTTGTCGATGTTGGACCAGTACTCGAAGGCCCGTCGCAATACGGGTTCTGTCACTCCGTTGAGGAGATGGCCGACGACGTTGTCCACCAGGCGCTCACGGCCGGCGTCGTCGAGGACCTCGCGCACCATGGTGCCCGCCTGGCCCCAGTCGTCGTCCTCGGCGTGGGAGACGTAGGCGGTCCGGGTGATGTCCCCGTCGGCGTACCAGCTGGGCGGGGTGCCGTAGCGGTCGGTGTCTGCCGCAGGTCCGCCCTTGAGTTCGGCGCGTAGACGGGGTCCGCGGTCTTGCGGTACGCCATCGCCCCGTCCTTCGAGTACGTGTTCACGGGAGCGACGGGCGCGTTGACGGGGAGCTGCTGGTAGTTGCCCCGATGCGGTGGCGGTGCGCGTCCCCATACGAGAACAGCCGAGCCAGCAGCATCCGGTCCGGGCTTGAGCCGATACCGGGAACCAGGTTGTTCGGCTGGAAGGCCGCCTGCTCGATCTCGGCGTGGTTGTCGGTGGGATTGCGGTCCAGCGTCATGCGGCCGACCTCGATCAGCGGATAGTCGCTGTGCGGCCACACCTTGGTCAGGTCGAACGGGTTGAACCGGTACTCCGCGGCGTCCTCGTACGGCATGACCTGCACATGCAGGGTCCAGCTCGGGAATTCACCGTCGCGGATGTGCTCGAAGAGGTCGCGGGTGTGGTAATCGGTGTCGGCCGAGGCCATCTGGTCCGCCTCGTCCTGGGTGAAGAACTCGACGCCCTGGTCGGTCTTGAAGTGGTACTTCACCCAGAAGCGCTCGCCCTGCGCGTTGATCCACATGTAGGTGTGCGAGGTGTACCCGTTCATGTGGCGCCAGGTACGGGGACGCCGCGGTCGCCCATCAGCCACGTGACCTGGTGAGCGGACTCGGGTGAGAGGGTCCAGAAGTCCCACTGCATGTCGTGGTCACGCAGATTGTTGTCCGCGCGACGCTTCTGGGACCGGATGAAGTGCTGGAACTTCATCGGGTCCTTCATGAAGAACACGGGGTGTTGTTCCCCACCATGTCGTAGTTGCCCTCACTGGTATAGAACTTCAGTGCGAATCCACGCGGATCGCGCCAGGTATCCGGGCTGCCGCGCTCACCGGCGACCGTGGAGAACCGGGCCACCAGATCGGTCCTGGTTCCGGGCTGGAACACCGCGGCTTTGGTGAAGGCACTGACATCACTGGATACCTCGAAGTGGCCGAAGGCTCCGCTGCCTTTGGCGTGCGGCTGCCGTTCAGGGATCCTTTCCCGGTTGAACTGCGCCATCTGCTCAATCAGGTAGGCGTCCTGCAGCAGAATCGGGCCACCCGGTCCAACGGTGAGCGAGTGCTCGTCGCTCTCCACCGGAGCACCGGAGTCGGTGGTGGTCGGCTCACGGGAAGTGTCGGTCATCGTGCTGCCTCCATCATGTTGCCTTGAGTCAAAGCTGGTCACACGGTCACTCCAGAACAACGAAACGAAGTCGCGACAGTCCGACCAGCCCGGGTTGAACGGCGTAAGACCTGGATGAAGCATCACGTCTCCTCGCCAATGCTGCCCCTTTGCCTCCTTCCGGTACCTCGGCGGCAGCCCGCCACCGAGGTGTGCGCCGCGCCCCAGCCTTGCTGAGACCCGGCTCGCACCGAGTGTCCAGCAGACGACGGACGGCGCGGGACGCAACAACCCCAGGACGGTTCGGCATGGAAGCCGGGGCGATCCGCGTCGCGAGGGCCGGGTGCACACGAGTCAGAGGGCCCGGGAGTCACAGCACCCATAGGGCGTGGGCGTGGCCGGCGGGTCTGCCCGTTCGCCCCGACCCTCGCCCCGGAGCTCACTGCACAGTGGCTGCAGCGTCGGCGGGCGCGCTCGGCCGAAGGAGTGCATCGGCTGCGGCCAGGGCCCGCCTCACGTCGTTGACACCCGTCATGACGCACAAGGTGTACGCCGTGTCCTCGCGCCGCCGCACGGTGTCGAGGGTGGAGCGGCGCTCATCCTCGATCACCGCGTCGGCGTAGCGGGACCGTACGGCACGTGGGTCACCGGGCATGGGGAGCAGCAAGGTCAACTCCTCATCGAATAGCTACGTCTTCCCAGGCCGCCACGGCAGCACGGGTATCGCTCACGACGGTGTCCGGGTGCCCGCTCCGCGCAGAGCATTCCAGGGCCTTCAGGTTGTCCGGTCCGAAGCCGGGACCCGGCTGTTCGCCGCGGATTTCGCGACGTCGCGCCGTGTGCGGCAGCGCGTCGGAGACGCCAAGGAGCCAAGGAGCCAAGGAATGCGGCGATGAGTGGTCCTGCCCGCCGACGGGCGGGTGCGGTGTGACCGCCGGGATACTGCCGAGGCGATCCAGGGCGCTGGACGGCGTCCCCTGATGTCGGAGCAGCTCACGCTCGGGCCCGATCGCCCCGTGGCGGTGCCAGCGGGACCAGGTCGTCGACGTCCGGGGTGGCCGCGCGGCAGTACCGGTGGCCCCTCCCGCGTGACGTACAAAGATGGAGGCTCCCTCGACCTGGGCCGACTGTGCTTCGTAGGCTTCGAACATGGTCCCGTCATCCGACCTCCGGCCCAGGAGCCAAGAACCGTGACCGACCTGGATTCGTTCACCGCCGTGCTCGACCATCCGCTGTATGTCGTGACCGCCGAGGCAGCCGGTGAACGGGCCGGCTGCCTGGTCGGCTTCGGTTCCCAGTGTTCGATCCGGCCGCCCCTGTTCGTGGTGTGGCTGTCGACCGCCAACCGCACTTACCGGGTCGCCGCCCGTGCCGATCGGCTCGCAGTCCATCTGCTCCGCCATGACCAGGGCCACCTGGCCCGCCTCTTCGGCGGCGAGACCGGTGACAGCACCGACAAGTTCGCCCGCACCGCATGGCACCCGGGCCGGGCGGGTGCCGGTGCTCGACGAGGCGCCCGCCTGGTTCGTCGGTCGCGTCGAGAACCGTCTCGACGGCGGGGACCACGTCGGGTTCCTGCTCGCCCCGGAGGCCGCACAGCACCCGCGGGCAACGAACTCCGTCTGCTGTCCCTGGCCGACGGGCACGGCATCACGCCAGGCCATCCGGCGAACTGACGGGGATCAGCCGGCCCACGGCGCGGCATTCTGCGCACAGGGCGCACCCGCAGGGCACATCGACAAGACTGATTCCCTGCCGTCGCAAGCCGCACCTTCACATGGCTGAGCTGCTTCGACGTGGGGTGCGACTCAGACGTTCATCCTCGGAACGCTTTCGTTCCAGGTCCGGAGAAGACCCTGCGGCCACCTTCGTAGCCGTCCAGCGTGGCATCGACGTGGAATTCGTTCTCGTCCGACGTCAGGATGGTGCGCGTCTCCACTCGGATGTCCCATGCGGGGCGCCTGAACCGCAGAGTCCAGGCGGACTCGCCGCTCACCGATCCGAAGTCGTCCGCGATGGAGGCGTACTTCTCGACGGCCCGCAATCCGACCTCGATCCCGTTCTCTTCGTACCGCTGAAGTCCACGGTCCTTGATGATGTCGAGCGAGGAGTGGTAGTCGACCAGGTTCCTCGACACGGTCCAGGCCTGTTCGGGCTCGGTCAGCTGGGTCACGTCCGCCGGTGTGCAGCCTTCGGGCTCGCCGAAGGGTGTTGAGGACGCATCGTCCCGGGTGTCGGTGGGCCGGATCGGGAGAGTGAGGGAACTGTCGGTCTCATGGACGCTCAAGAGGGCGGGTGCGGGTGCCGGCCAGACCAGCGGCCAGTACGAGGTGGAGAGCGAGAGCCGGATGCGATGCCCGGCCGGGAAGACCTGTGCGACTCCGTTGAGGGGATACGGACGCGGTATTTCTGCCCGGCTCCAGTGGTTCGGGTCGGTCGTCGCCTGCTCGGTGCGCGAGGTTGAGCACACCGTAGGTCACCCTGGTCGCCCGGCCATCGGTCGCCACGTCGGACAGCCGGACGGTGATCTGTGCTGTCTCCTTGGATGAGGACACCAGGAGTTCCACTGCGGGCGCGCCGAGGATTTCCACGCGTTCCGTCAGCGGCTGGGTATCGAAGACGAGTGAGCCGCCGTCTTCCTCACGCTGGTCGTACGGCAAATCCGGTGGGGCGTTGTACGAAGCCCACTTTCCCGCGAACTGCCCGACCGAAAGCGGCGACTGCACCGTGTGGACACGGCCCGCAGGTTCACCCTCCGCCGATGAGGCAGGCTCCTCGTCCGGGCGCACGATGGCGCGGTCGCGCAGTGGGTGCAGCACCTGCTGGATGTGCGGCGAGGGCCAGCTCGGCTCCCCACCCAGCGGCCCGGCGCTCCTCGTAGGAGGTGGACGGCGGCACGCTTTCCTGCATCCAGGCGCGGATCATGGGGCCGTCCATTGCGCCGTTGTCCGCCCCTTGAGCCAGTGGTCCCACCAGCGGACCACCTCCTGGAGATATCCGATGGCCGGTCCCGGCTCGCCGAGGTGCGGCAGCTTGTGCGACCAAGGTCCGATCAGGCCTTGCGGGCACCTGGACACGGCTCAGCAGCCGGGTGACGGCATTGAGTACCCGTCTGCCCAGCCGCTGGAGGCAAGCACGGGGCAACGCAGTGCCTCATAGTTCTCACTGAGCGACGCATGACGCCAGTACTCGTCGCGGTGCTGGTGACGCAGCCATTCGAGAACCCAGGGGCGCGCGGAGTCCAGCCGTTCGTGCCACATCTCCCGCCAGCGTTCACCGACCACAGCCGGATCGGGAGGGCAAGTGGCATAGGCGAACATGGTCCCGGCCTCGGCCAGATTGTCGGACAGCATGGCACCGCCGACGTAGTGCATGTCGTCTGCGTACCTGTCGTCGGTGAAGGACGCGATGACAATGGCACCCAGACTCGGTGGCTGCCTGGCGGCGACCTGGAGTGCGGCAAACGCACCCCAGGAGATGCCCATCATTCCTGTGGTTCCGTCGCACCAGGGCTGCTCGGCGAGCCAGGCGAGCACCTCTTCGACATCGCACTGTTCTCGTTCCAGGTATTCGTCCAGCAGGACGCCTTCCGACTCGCCTGTGCCCCGCAGGTCGACGCGTACGCAGGCGTAGCCGTGCCCAGCGATGTAGGGATGATGGATCGCGTCGCGGGTGGAGGTCAGATCGTTCTTCCGGTACGGAATGGCCTCCAGGATCGCCGGGACCGGCTCCTGGTCGGCGGTGGTGGGGCGCCAGATCCTCGCTGACAACCGAACCCCGTCCGACATCGTGATGATGACGTGGTCATCTTTCCTGACCTCATGGGGAAACTGGTCGACGTGCCGCATACCGATGACATGCTCCCTTCTGCTCCCGGGGCTTCACGGCGTCTTCTGGTCACGGCCGCCCGGAGCTGTGTCGTCAAAAGTGAGGCCCAGGGCTGCGATGCACTGGTCGAACTTACGTCGCAGTCCCTCCTCGTCGTCCGCCCCGGTAAAGATGTGGGCGATCTCGTAGCTGTAGCTGTCCTGCTGGGACACCGAGGAGAGCTTCTGCCCCTCGACAGGCACGACGTCAATACGCACCCGGGTATCGCCCGCTCGATGGCCGCGAGTTCGTCGAGCGTGGGTACCTGGTGCACCGTCCCTTCCCCGAACCACCTGTAGTACCACTTGGCGGCCATGCGATACGGGCCCCGTCTGCTGGCCAACGCGGGGTCGCGTCCGAGGGCGAGACTGATCATCCGGTGATGGTTGGGGCACCGTCAACGTAGTTGAACAGCTCCGCATGTGACTGGGAGTGCCGCGGATTGATCTCCAACAGGCTGATATCACCGGTCTTCGGCTCATAGAAGTACTCGATGCTGAACGTCGCCGAGTCCATGCCTATCTGTCGCATGGTCCGCTCGCTCACCTCGTGCAGCTTCTGGATCACCGACGGCGGAAGGGCGCTCGGGTACTGGTGACGCAGGAAACAGGAGGAGCCGGAGTAGTTGATCGAGTCAAGCACTCCGTAGACGGTGACCGCCCCGTCGTACACGAAGCCCTCGACGGCCACCTGAATGCCGGTCATCGCTTCCTCGGCCAGACAGACCTGACCTCCCACCCCGCCATTTCCGGCGGCAGTTCCAGGAGCTCGAGAACCGAATTGAATGGCCTTCCGACCCGGCCGATCCCTCCCGTATCCTGTCCACGGCCGTGCGGAACTCCGCCATGTCCGAGACGCCGTAAGCCAGTTCCGACGAATAGGCGAGGGCAGGCTTGAGCCACATGGGGAAGCTCACGCCATCGGGCGGCTGAGGATCCGCGCTGTGCAGGTCCACCCGTCCGAAGTTCGGGTATTCGTCGATCACCTTCTGTTGTTCCAGTCGGCTCCAGTACTTGTGCTCACATTTGACGACGGACTCAAGGCTTGTGGTGCGCGTCCCGTACTCGCTGCCGAGCATCGGCACGAGCGTGCTCACAGGAAGTCCCAATAGCCGACAATCGCATCGATACTGCCCTCATGCGCGTCGAGGATCTCGCGGGCCCGAATCATCAGATCGGCCACCGAAACCTCTCCCTCCTGCAGCTCGCTGAGGCTCAGCAGAGGATGGAACCGGTACGTGTCGGAATCCGGGACGGCTTCCAGAGTCGGCAGATTCGCCTCGTCCAGGCCAAGTACGAAGATGTTCTTCCGCTGTACGGGCACGGAGTTTTCCTTTCGCGAGTTTCACGCCGCGTACCCGCCACACAGGCTCCAAACCGACTCGGTCGGGCACCTGCCCTCTCACGTCGTCTGTTCCGCGGCGACGCCATCGCATCGGACGCTCCGCCAAGGGCGCGCACACGACGCATGCAATCGTCCGCCCAACGCGAAAGTGAGCACCACGCCCGCAGGCACGGGCCTCTCACGGTGGGCACCGTGGCCGTAGCCAAGGTCGGCGAACGACGCATCCGGCTTGACACCCCGCCCCACCCGAAGCATCGGTCTCCGAAGTCCAGGCGGGTGGGATCGTTCGTAACCTCCCACGGACACAGAACCATAAAATGAACAGGTCACAGCCGCGCAAAGCCCACCCTGAAGCATCGAGGCCCCACGTTCGCCGCACCTGCGTGCGGCGTTCGCTGCACGGAAGACGCCCCGAAAGCGTGTTTCCCCAGGTCAGAACGTTTCTGTCTAGGGATGCTGGGTGGGGCGGGTGGGACTCGAACCCAAATCGGTGACGCGTCTCACCTGCGGTTATCTCAAGGAGTCCGACATACCCACCTGTTTCCATCCGGCTGCATCCTGCTCGATCCGACTCCAGCGGGTTGCGGTGCAGCGCTCGCTGCACCGACCCGAGAGGCACATGAGGTCGCATCCGGGCCGTCCGATCACGTTCCCTCAACCGCACTGAGCGGAGCCTCGCTTCCGGCCGGCAGGCCGACCAGAGAATCTGAGACATCGGCCAGCCGAACGTCCGGCATAACCATCACGCCACCAACTCCGCGCAGGCGAAGTCCGCAACCACCATGTCCGTAAGTGATCATTCCCGAGCTCGCGACGATCACGCTCATGGAGCGGGTCGACCGCGAAAACGACGAGGTCACCACACCAACTGAGCCGCCCGACGGGCCCTGCCGCACCCCAATGTCACCGAAGGCTGAACCGCATGGCCGTCCGGAGGCGGATCGCGATCAGTCGCACGGGATCCCTCTGTACGTTATCGTGTACGCCATGAAGACGATGAGTGTCACCGAGCTACGCGCGGGCATCGCCGACGCCCTCGACGCGGTGGAGAACGACGCCGAGGAGCTGGTCATCACCCGGACTGGCCATGAGCCGATGGTCGTCGTCTCGCTCGCCGAGTACGAGGCACTGAAAGAGACCGACTACCTGCTGCGGTCGCCCGCGATGGCCGAGCGCCTGCGCAGGTCCATCGAGCAGGACCGGGCCGGCCAGGGTGCACTTCGCGAGCTGGTGGATCCCGATGACGAGGCCGGGCGGGGCGCCGCGTGAAGGTGCTGTTCGTCGACGACGGCTGGAACGATTACCTGTGGTGGCAGGGGAACGACCGCAAAATACTGAAGCGCATCAACCAGCTGATCGCCGACATCGACCGGGGCGGCCACGAAGGAATCGGCAAGCCCGAACCGCTGCGGAACGACCTCTCCGGCTACTGGTCGCGGCGCATCAACTCCGAACACCGACTGGTGTACCGCATCGATGAGAGCGCCATCATCCACGTGGTGGCGTGCCGCTTCCACTACGAAAGAACTGGCAGGGCACACAGGAAGACCCGATGAAGGGTCTGATGAACGCGATGAGCCGCAACCCCTCCGCGGCCACCGGCTACTTCGACCCGAACACCACGGACAACCTCAAGTACTTCCTCGAGGACCGTGACTGGCCGGGCGGCGCTGTCGAGGACGAGATGCCCGACGAGCTGAAGCAGACCTCGGCCCGCACCGAGTTCGGCGCCACTCTGGAGGCCGCGGCCACCGGCCGCGAGCCGGCAGCCCGCTGCACGCCGTCCCCACCCACCACGACGGCGCGGAGACCGCGGTCTTCGAGCGGATCCTCAAGGAATACAGCGGCGAGGACGCGCCGAAGAACCAGAGCTCCGTGCCCCTGCCCATGCGCACGAGCATGGGCAACATGATCGGTGACTACGCCTCGGACGTGCACCAGATCCTCGGCAAGAACATGGACGGGCCGACCGACTTCAACAACCTCACGATCGAGCGGGGCGACCTCACCCGTCTCATGCGCGGCGTCGCCGAGGACCCCAAGGCGTTCGGTGTCATGCACCACTCGCAGAGTGTGGTGATCGCCGAGGGACTGAACGGCTTCCCGCCGGACTCGTACCGCAAGGAGGATCCCGAGATGCGCGCCTGGGTCAAGCAGTCGGCGTCGGTGCTCGGCCACCTCGACGGCGTGCGCGGCGACGTCATCTACGACCTCGGTCAGGCAGAGAAGGACACCAACGCCTGGAACCAGAGGATGAACTACCACGCCATCGGCGCACCCTGACGGCCATCCCCATCGTAGGCGACGCGCTCCAGCGCACGGTCGACGCCGGCACGGCCGGGTACATGAACGAGCTCAACGCCAGGGTCGACGAGGAAACTCGTAAGAACATGGTCAACCACTTCGAGAACGGCGAGAACCAGATGAACGCCATGATGCGGGAGATGGCGACCGAGAAGGGCCTCACGAAGGAGGAGCTGGACGCGAGCCCGGGCGAGTACGAGGACGGTCTCCAGACGACTGCCGAGAACTGGTACCAGCAGGGCATCGAGGACGCCCAGAAGAAGATGGGACAGCCGTAAACATGGACAGGAAGTGGCTGCCGCTGACCATCGTGCTCGGCGCCGCCGGGTGGCCGTCGTGACGGCGAGCTTCTGGCCTGACGGGGAGAAGCCGCCGCTGCCGCAGACGCTGTGTCATGGGGCGCTCAGCCGGCAGACGGCGGAACTGATCGACGACGGCAAGGGGGCGAGGTCAGCGCGGAGGAGTGGGAGAAAGGGCAAGAGCACCGATCACGCGGTGTTCAAGGGTGCCAGGTGCTGCGCGCCAACGCGGACAGCGACCACCCCGAGGGTCTACACCCTGATCATCGAAGACAACCGGAACGACCCTCACTACAAGCCCAAGAACTCTGTCCCACTCGGCCCCGGCGTCACCGGCTGGGCGCTTCCCGACAAGGCCGAGGCCAACCTGCCCGCCGGCTGTGCCGCCCGCATGGGCTCGACGGCGCCGAACATCACGGTGGCGCTCATTGCGCCCTCGAAAAGGGGAAGAAGAGGAGAAGGACCTCGTCGACCGGGACGACCCCGCGATCCGCAACAATGCGGCCGTGGTGCGGGAGGCCGCCACCAAGCTCGCCAAGAAGTACGGCTGCGCCGCCTGACCGTCGCCTGACCGGTCCGCCCGCCGCCGAGTCTCGCCGCAGCGGGGGCGGGCGGGACTGAAACTACGCCTCGCTGATGAAGGACTCGCGCACCGTGATCACCGAGGCCGTGGACAACTTGACCAAGCAGTACGACTGCGCCGCCTGACCGTCGCCCGACCGGTCCGCCCGCCTGCCGCCGCACCTCGCCGCCGCGGCAGGTAGGCCAGGCTCGCGGACGACACATACCGTTGACCCGATCGTCGGCGCCTGTACTGCCCCTCACGCCACCCGGAAGGCAGCGCCACCTGAAGGCCGGCGGCGACAACGGCACCGGCCCTGCCCCAGAGGGGTGGACGGCAGTTCGAGCACGTGTCTCTTTATCGGAGCCACTGCTCCACCTCACCCAGGAGTCCTGGTCGAGGCTAAGGGGTGTGCCCGGTAGGTGGGTGTGCCGCGGGCGCGGAAGCGGATACCAGGCAGAATCCGATTGTGACGCCGGCTCCAAGCACGGGCGATCCGGCGCGGCACCCGGAGCGCGTCCTCCACTCTCCGCCGCAGCCGAAGCGGGCGGGCCCCGGCGCCAGCGTCTGTGATCAGATCCTTTCCACCCGGATGCGATGGCCCGCCAGGAACTTGTCCATGTCGTCGGCATCCGAGGTGAAGACGGTGACCTCGAAGCCGCGCTTCGCAGTCTTGACGGCTACGGCAGCCAGGACTGCGTCGATGGCGTCGTACTTGTGCCCATGCAGCCCAGCGGTCTTCAGCATGCCGCGGGCCAGGGAGATCACCTGATCATCAGTGTGCTCCACATCGATTCGGGACAACGCCCAGTCCCACAGCCCTTGGCGCGCACCCAGCTGAGGGTTCCACGCCTCCAGCGTGGTGAGCGCGCTGGTGACGACAGCGATGTCCAGGCGTGGAGCCGCCTTCACCAAGGCCGTCATCTGACGGTCGCCCTGGACCGTCTTCGACAGCGCTTGGGAGTCGAGGACGAAGGCGCGCCGACGCGCAGAGGGAACACCGGCGGCGCGCTTCGAACGGCTCACGCTGCGGCGCCGGGTGAGCGGTGCTCGTCATGCCAGTCGTCGATGGCCGCGATGCGCTCCAGTGCCGCTCGCTCCTCCTCGGCCGATACAGGACCGAACTCTGTCTCCAGGCGGTCCGTCAACTCCCGGAGCCGGTCCATGGCATCCTGATGCGCCGCGGCTGCCGCGATGTAGGCAGACACCCCGGGCATCGACCCGCCCCTTGATCGATTCGACCAGCTCATCCGGCACCGTGATCGTAATCTTCCGAGTCGCCATACTCGGAGTATGCCACGCGGCCCCAGCTATACGCGTGGCGTAACACCAGCCGCGCACGACCCCTTCCTCCCGCCGAAACGGGGCGCCCCATCGCCTTCCACGGCGGCCGTGGGACCACTATTAACCCTCCCACGACCGCGAGACCAGAAAAGCCCAGGTCACAGCCGTACTGGAAACACTCTCGACGCGCGAAGACCCACGTCCGCCACACCACCGTGAGGCGAACACCTAACGCAGGATGACCCCGAAAACGCGTTTCCCCAGGTCAGAACGATTCTGCCTGGGGATGCTGGGTGGGGCGGGTGGGACTCGAACCCACGGCCGACGGATTATGAGTCCGCTGCTCTAACCGGCTGAGCTACCGCCCCGTTTCGGCGTGGCGCGTACATGTGTACGCGCCGTCTGCCGCAGCATAGCCGGTCATACGATCTCTCGCTGCGATGCCCGGCCTCACCTGACCATGAGGACCGCGCTGCCGCCTGCCCGGTTCCGGCTCGCGTGAAAACCACGAACGAGGTCCGCGGAGACGTCGCGGCAGGGCCGGACGGGCACACGAAAAGGACCCCGTAGGGTCCTCTTCCGTTCCGCTCCCCGACTGGACTCGAACCAGTAACCCTCCGGTTAACAGCCGAATGCTCTGCCAATTGAGCTACAGGGGATCGCGCTCCCCGACTGGACTCGAACCAGTAACCTGCCGGTTAACAGCCGGCTGCTCTGCCAATTGAGCTACAGGGGATTGCTGCGTCGCCTCGAATCGTACCTGCCTGGCGGCTGCCGAGCGGCGCACGTTCGCTGCGACACATACATTAGCGCAAGCAGGGTGCTCCGCCAATCGGTATCGCCCGGGTGAACCTGGGTGCTCGCGGGTAGGCGCGCAGCACACGTCGCACAGAGCGAAGGAAGGGTGACAGCCATGCGGTACCGGCTCACGTTCATCGCCGGAGTGGCCCTCGGTTACGTGCTCGGCACACGAGCCGGGCGCGAGCGCTACGACCAGCTGAAGAAGTCCGCACGTCAGATCGCCGAGAACCCCGCCGTGCGCAATGCGGCGGAATCCGCCGCACAGGGCGGCCGGGAGTTCGCGGGCAAGACGTACCACTCGGTGAGCGACAAGGTCGGCGAGAAGGTACCGGCCTCGGTCTCCGAGCGGGTGCGGTCGCTGCGGGAGCGCAACGGCCGCAGCACCGGCGACGACTGGGGCACCACCAACACCTGACCCGGCGCCCGATGCGGCGATACTCCGCCGGTGCGGCAGAATCTGGGTATGGGCATAGTCGCCGGCTTGGACAGTTCATCCGCTTTCACGCACATCGTCGTCTGCGATACGGACACGGGTGCCGTGCTGCGGCAGGGATACGCCGCTCATCCGCTCGAGGCGAAGGCCTCGGAGGCGGATCCGCAGGCGTGGCTGCTCTCACTCGGTGAGGCGGCCTCCGGCGGGCTGCTCGAAGGAGTCCAGGCCATCGGTGTCTCCGCACAGCAGCACGGCCTCGTGCCGCTGGACAGACAGGGCAATCTCGTACGTCCCGCGCTGCTCGGGAACGACCGGCGGGCGCAGGTCGCCGCGGCCGATCTGATCGACGGGCTCGGCGGGCGGCAGGCCTGGGCCGAGGCGGTCGGAGCCGTACCGCAGGCCGCGCAGCCGGTGGCGAAGCTGCGCTGGCTGGCGCGGGCCGAACCGGAGAACGCGCAGCGCGTCGCCGCCGTCATGCAGCCGCACGACTGGCTGGTGTGGCAGCTGCTCGGCCGGCCCGCGCGGCGGACCACCGACCGCGGTGCCGCGTCGGGGACCGGGTACTGGTCGGCCGGTTCCGCCTCCTACCGGTCGGATCTGGTGGAGCTGGCCCTCGGCCACCAGGCCTCGCTGCCCGACGTGCTCGGCCCGGCCGACGCCGCCGGGATGACGCCGGAAGGCCTGCTGATCTCGGCGGGGACCGGCGAGACGATGGCCGCCGCGTTCGGGCTCGGAGTCGCGGTCGGGGACGCCGTGGTGTCGCTGGGCGCCTCTGGCTCGGTGATGGCCGTGCACCATGAGGCACTGGCCGATCCGACCGGGATGATCACCTCTTTCGCCGACGCGACCGGGATGCATCTGCCGGTCGTACACACGTCCAATGCCGTACGGGTCCTGCGCGGCACCGCCGAGATGCTGGGCCTGGACGATCTGGACGAGCTTTCCGCGCTGGCGCTGAAGTCGACGCCCGGGGCCTCCGGGCTCGTGCTGCTGCCGTACCTGGAGGGCGAGCGCACCCGCAACTGCCGCACACCGCGGGAACGCTGAGCGGGCTGCGGCGTGAGTCGATGAAGCCAGAGCATCTGGCGCGGGCCGCGTTCGAGGGGATGCTCTGCTCGCTGGCCGACGCCCTGGATGTGCTGCGCGACCGGGGTGTGGAGGTGCGGCGGGTGTTCCTGCTCGGGGCCAGCGCCGAGCTGCCCGCGGTGCAGGCGCTGGCGCCCGCCCTGTTCGGTACGCAGGTCGTCGTGCCGCAGCCGGCCCAGTACGCGGCGCTCGGTGCGGCCCGGCAGGCGGCGTGGGCGCTCGGGGTCTCGCAGGGCTCGCTCGACCGGGTACTCCCCGGCCTGGCAGGGTGCGGAGGCGCGAGTGCTGGAGCCGGGCGAGGAGTTGGCGGTCGGTGGGGCGGTGCGTCAGCAGTACGTGGTGACCCGGGACCAGATCCACCCGGAGCCTTCGGCACCGGGATCTCCTGAGCGGCCGGCGGCCGGCGTGGTCGGCCGCGGCCAAGATCTTGACCCCGGCTTGGGAAAAGTGTTCGCGGTGATGATGCGGCGTACCGGAGGATGGACCGGCCTCTGCCCTTCGCCGACTCCGAGAGACACGCGTGCTCATAAACTCCTGCGGACCTATCTGGGTCCGTACAGAAAACCCATCGTTCTGCTGGTGCTGCTTCAGCTGCTGCAGACCTGCGCCACCCTTTATCTGCCCAGTCTCAACGCGGACATCATTGACAACGGTGTCGTGAAGGGGACACGGGCTACATCCTGGAGTTCGGCGGCATCATGATCGCCGTCAGCATCGCCCAGGTGGTCTGCAACATCGGAGCGGTCTACTACGGGGCCCGGACCGCGTCCGCGCTCGGGCGCGATGTACGGGCCTCCGTCTTCGACCGGGTTCAGTCGTTCTCGGCGCGCGAGGTCGGGCGCTTCGGTGCACCTTCGCTGATCACCCGTACGACCAATGACGTCCAGCAGATCCAGATGCTCGTCCTGATGACCTTCACGCTGATGGTCTCGGCGCCCATCATGTGCGTCGGCGGCGTGATCATGGCGCTCGGGCAGGACGTCCCGCTGTCGGCGGTGCTGCTGGCGGTCGTGCCGGTCCTCGGCATCGCGGTGAGCCTCATCGTGAAACGGATGAGGCCGTTGTTCCGCACGATGCAGGAGCGGCTCGACACGGTGAACCGGGTGCTGCGCGAGCAGATCACCGGCAACCGGGTCATCCGTGCCTTCGTCCGCGACGACTACGAGGAGAAGCGCTTCCGCGGCGCCAACACCGATCTGACGGACGTGTCCCTGTCCACGGGCCGGCTGATGGCGCTCATGTTCCCGGTCGTGATGACGGTCGTGAACGTCTCGTCCATCGCGGTGGTCTGGTTCGGTGCACACCGCATCGACAGCGGTGGGATGCAGATCGGTGCGCTGACCGCGTTCCTCGCCTATCTGATGCAGATCGTCATGTCGGTGATGATGGCCACCTTCATGTTCATGATGGTGCCGCGTGCCGAGGTCTGTGCGGAGCGCATCCAGGAGGTTCTGGAGACCGAATCGAGCGTCGTACCGCCGAGCACGCCGGTCACGGAGCTCACCGAGCACGGTCATCTGGAGGTACGCGGAGCCGAGTTCCGCTACCCCGGGGCCGAGGAGTCGGTGCTCCGCTCGGTCGGCCTCGTGGCGCGGCCGGGTGAGACGACCGCGATCATCGGGTCGACGGGCAGCGGGAAGTCGACGCTGCTCGGGCTCGTACCGCGACTGTTCGATGTGACGGGCGGCGAGGTGCTGGTCAACGGTGCGGACGTACGGACGCTGGATCCGGTCCTGCTGGCGAAGAAGGTGAGCCTGGTCCCGCAGAAGCCCTATCTGTTCTCCGGGACGGTCTCGACGAATCTGCGGTACGGGAACCCGGACGCGACCGATGAGGAACTCTGGCACGCGCTGGAGGTCGCGCAGGCCAAGGAGTTCGTGGAGGCACTGGAGCACGGACTGGACGCGCCGATAGCTCAGGGCGGCACCAATGTCTCCGGCGGGCAGCGGCAGCGGCTCGCGATTGCCCGGACGCTGGTGCAGCGGCCGGAGATCTATCTCTTCGACGATTCCTTCTCGGCACTGGACTACGCGACAGACGCCGCACTGCGCAGGGCGCTCTCCCGGGAGACGGCGGAGGCGACCGTCGTGATCGTGGCCCAGCGGGTGTCCACCATCCGCGACGCCGACCGGATCCTGGTGCTGGACGAAGGCCGTCTCGTCGGGACGGGGAGCCATCGCGAGCTGATGGACGGCAACGAAACCTACCGGGAGATAGTGCTCTCCCAGCTGACGGAAGCGGAGGCCGCCTGATGGCAGGACCGGGCGGACGGATGATGGCCGGCGGACCCGACCAGCGGTCCATGGACTTCAAGGGGTCCAGCAAGCGGCTGCTGAGGAGATTCAGCCGGGAGAAGTCCTCGCTGTACCTGATGCTGGGCGCCGGTGTGCTGAGTGTGGCGCTCTCGGTAGTCGGCCCCAAGATCCTCGGCAAGGCCACGGACCTGATCTTCGGTGGGGTCATCGGCCTCCGGACGGCGGCGGGGCCCAGCAAGGACCAGGTCCTCGACGGACTGCGGGCCGAGGGCAGTGACGGTCTCGCCGACATGCTGTCCGGGTGGACTTCACCCCGGCGAGGGCATCGACTTCGGTGCGGTGGGCGAAGTACTGCTCCTGGCGCTGGCGGTCTACGTCGTCGCCGGGTTGCTGATGCTCGTCTCGACACGACTGTCGATCCGGGTGATCAACCGGGTCGTGTTCCAGCTGCGCGAGGACCTCCAGACGAAGATGGCGCGGCTGCCGCTGTCCTACTTCGACCGGCAGAAGCGCGGCGAGGTCCTCAGCCGGGCGACGAACGACATCGACAACATCTCCCAGACGATGCAGCAGACGATGGGCCAGCTCATCAACTCCCTGCTGACCATTGTCGGCGTGCTGATCATGATGTTCTGGATCTCGCCACTGCTCGCGCTGGTCGCGCTGGTGACAGTACCGGTGTCCGTCTTCGTGGCGACGCTGGTCGGCAAGCGGTCCCAGCCGCAGTTCGTGCAGCAGTGGAAGGTCACGGGCAAGCTCAACGCCCACATCGAGGAGATGTACACCGGGCACACTCTGGTGAAGGTCTTCGGGCGGCAGGAGGAGTCCGCCAGGGACTTCGCCGAGCAGAACGAGGCACTGTACGAGGCGGGCTTCAAAGCCCAGTTCAACAGCGGGATCATGCAGCCGCTGATGATGTTCGTCTCCAACCTGAACTACGTACTGGTCGCTGTCGTCGGCGGGCTGCGGGTCGCCTCGGGTGCGCTGACGATCGGCGATGTGCAGGCGTTCATCCAGTACTCACGGCAGTTCTCGATGCCGCTGACGCAGGTCGCGTCGATGGCGAACCTGCTGCAGTCGGGCATCGCGTCGGCGGAGCGGGTGTTCGACCTGCTGGATGCCGAGGAGCAGGACGCCGACCGGAGACGGCCGAGCGCCCCAGGAGCTGCTCGGCAGCGTCGCGATGGAGAAGGTGTCGTTCCGGTACGACCCGGACAAGCCCCTCATCGAGGACCTGTCGCTGAGCGTGGAGCCCGGCCATACGGTCGCCATCGTCGGCCCGACCGGCGCCGGCAAGACGACGCTGGTCAATCTGCTGATGCGGTTCTACGAGGTGACTGGCGGCCGGATCACCCTCGACGGTGTCGATGTGGCGAGGATGTCGCGCGACGAACTGCGGTCGGGCATAGGCATGGTCCTGCAGGACACCTGGCTGTTCGGCGGCACGATCGCGGAGAACATCGCGTACGGCGCTTCGCGCGAGGTCACCCCGAGGAGATCGAGGAGGCCGCAAGGGCGGCGCACGCCGACCGCTTCATCCGGACCCTGCCCGATGGTTACGACACGGTGATCGACGACGAGGGTTCCGGGGTCAGCGCGGGCGAGAAGCAGCTGATCACCATCGCGCGGGCGTTCCTGTCCGATCCGGTGATCCTGGTGCTGGACGAGGCGACCAGCTCGGTGGACACCCGTACCGAGGTGCTGATCCAGAAGGCGATGGCCCGCCTCGCGCACGGCAGGACCAGCTTCGTGATCGCGCACCGGCTCTCCACCATCCGGGACGCGGATGTCATCCTGGTGATGGAGGACGGCTCGATCGTCGAACAGGGCACGCACGACGGCTGCTGGCAGCCAAGGGTGCGTACGCCCGGCTGTACGCGGCGCAGTTCGCGGAGGCTCTCGCCGAGGTCGACTGACCGGGTTCCGGGAAGAGCGGCGGAGGGACGGGGAATGTCCGACGGGGAAGCAGAGAGCGGCAGCAGGAGCGCCGACAAGGGCGCTGGGGCTGCCGTGGCCGCTGGGGCTGTCGGTCGGCGCGGGCCTCGGGGCCTCGCTGGGGCATCGACCGGCAACCTGGCGCTGGGAGTCGGCGTCGGGATGGCCCTCGGCGTCGCCTCGGCGCGGTGACCGGGTCCGCGCGGAAGAGGAGCCGGGGCAAGGCGGTCTCCCCGGGCGCCGGTCAGGGTCTTCCGCTCGGATCAGGCCGGGCTCCGCGAGCCCGGCACGGTCCGGACTCCGCGAGCCCGGCACGGTCCGGACGAGAGGCTCTGGCGAGGCCCGCCGGCCGGTCCACCTGGACCGGCTGCGGCGTCCGGTGCCTGCCGGGTGCGCTCAGTCGAGGTAACCGCGGAGCTGGTCGGCGAAGGTGTGGTCCCGCAGCTTGTTGAGGGTCTTGGATTCGATCTGACGGATGCGTTCGCGTGTCACGCCGAAGATCCGGCCGATCTCCTCAAGAGTGCGGGCCTGCCGTCGTCCAGCCCGTAGCGCAGCTGGACCACCTTGCGTTCCCGCTCGCCGAGGGTGGAGAGCACCACTTCCAGATGCTCGCGCAGCAGCAGGAACGCTGCGGACTCGACCGGGGATGCGGCGTCGCCGTCCTCGATGAGGTCGCCGAACGAGACGTCGTCCTCCGTGCCGACCGGAGCGTGCAGGGAGACTGGTTCCTGGGCGAGGCGCAGGACTTCACCCACCCGTTCGGCCGTCAGTCCGAGCTCGTCGGCGACCTCCTCGGAGGTGGGTTCGTAGCCTCGCTCCTGGAGCATCCGGCGCTGGACCCGCACCACACGGTTGATCAGCTCGACGACGTGTACCGGGACCCTTATGGTCCGCGCCTGGTCGGCGAGGGCGCGGGACATGGCCTGCCGGATCCACCAGGTCGCGTACGTGGAGAATTTGTAGCCGCGTGCGTAGTCGAACTTCTCGACCGCTCTGATCAGTCCGAGGTTTCCCTCCTGGACCAGGTCGAGCATGGTCAGTCCACGGCCGACATAGCGCTTGGCGACGGAGACGACGAGACGCAGATTGGCCTCGATGAGCCGGCGCTTCGCCATCCGGCCCAGCACCACCAGCCGGTCCAGGTCGAGCGCCAGCCGGAGTCCGGTCGGGTGTCCTCGCGAGCCGTTCCTCGGCGAACAGCCCCGCTTCGACGCGGCGCGCGAGGTCCACCTCGTCGGCGGCGGTGAGCAGCGGAATCCGGCCGATCTCCCGCAGATACTGGCGGAAGAGGTCGGATGACGGGCCGCCTGTCTCCGGACGGCTCCGGGACTGCGGGGTTCGGGAACCTCCACCGGCTCCTCCATCACCGGGTCGAGGGTGCCTTGGGGCGGCGGCGGGTCGATCATGGCCTCGGGGTGGCGCGCGCCCTTGTTCTGCGCGGGAATCGCCGGGACACGCTCGGTCGTGGTCGTCACGGTCCGGGTCTGCACGGGGGCGACCTCCAGGTGATCGCTGCCGGATCGCGGGGATGGAGGTCCGCCCTCGGTGGACCGTCCGCGCTCCGATGACTCAGGCACCGCTCCCCAGTGTGGGGTACGACACATGGCTCCCACGAGGGGCGTGCGGCGACTTTTGCGTTCGGTCCGTGACCGGCCGGTTACCGGGAGGGTCGCACCCTGACCCGGGCGCGGTGTTGCTCAGAGCGCGTCGGCGCCGTTGCTCCGCAGCGACTGGGCGTACTGCTGGAGGACCCAGACCTCGTTCTGTGCGGCGGCCAGATGGTCGGGGCCACGTTGCTGCCGAGACGGGCGAGGCTGCCCTGGACGTCGTCGATCCGGCGGTCGACAGCGCGCACCCGGACCTGGACGAGCTGCATGCCCGCGTACGTCTCGTCGATGGACTTGCCGTGGAAGACCTCGACGGCAAGCTCGGTGACGAGGTTGCGCACGGTGTCGTTGGGTGCCGCGTCCAGGACTGCGACCAGGTAGTCGCGGGCCTCGGCCAGGCCCTGTTCGGCGCCGCCGGCCTCCGCGATGCACTGGCGCACCGCGGCGTAGGGCGGTGCGGTGAACTCGTCGATGCCGTAGGCGTCGAAGGCCGGTGCGACCAGGTGGGGCTTTGCAGGGCGAGCTTGAGCAGCTCGCGCTCGGTGCGGTGGGCGGGGCTGCGCAGATTGAGTGCGGGGCCGGAGTGCGCGGTGGGTGCCTGGACCTGCTGCGGGTGCCGCGGCGGGCGGAGCCCTGGCCGCCGGAGCCCCGGTCGCCGCGGTCGCCCCACTGCGGGCCCAGCGGGCGAGCTGGGCGACGCGGTGCACCACGTACTCCTGGTCGAGGATGCCGACGAAGCCCGCGAGCTGGACGGCCACCTCCCGCTGCACGCTGCTCGTCTTGATCTTCGCGACGACCTGCGCCGCCTCGTCGAGCGCCGCCGCGCATCCGCCGGGGTCTCCAGGTCGTAGCGGCCGACGATCTGGCGCAGCGCGAACTCGAAAAGCGGGGTGCGGGTTCGACCAGGTCACGGACGGCCTCGTCGCCCTTGGCCAGCCGCAGATCGCACGGGTCCATATTGTCCGGGGCGATCGCGATATAGGTCTCGGCGGCGAACTTCTGGTCGTCCTCGAAGGCCCGTAGCGCCGCCTTCTGGCCGGCCGCGTCACCGTCGAAGGTGAAGATCACGCGGGCGCTGCCGTTGTCCATCAGGAGCCTGCGAAGGATCTTGATGTGGTCGTTGCCGAACGCGGTGCCGCAGGTGGCGATGGCGGTGGTGATACCGGCGAGATGGCAGGCCATCACGTCGGTGTATCCTCGACCACGACGGCCCGGCTGGCCTTGGCGATGTCCTTCTTGGCCAGGTCGATGCCGTAAAGCACCTGGGACTTCTTGTAGATCGAGGTATCGGGGTGTTGAGGTACTTCGGCCCGTTGTCGTCTTCGCGCAGCTTGCGGGCGCCGAAGCCGACGATCTCCCCGGAGGTGTCGCTGATCGGCCACATCAGCCGGCCGCGGAAGCGGTCGATGGAGCCGCGGCGGCCGTCCTGGGAGAGGCCCGAGGCGATGAGCTCCTTGTCGCTGAAGCCCTTGCCGCGCAGGTAGCGGGTGAGGTGGTCCCAGCCGGCGGGGCTGTAGCCGACCCCGAAGTGGGACGCGGCGTCCTGGTCGAAGCCGCGTGCGGCGAGGAACTTCCGGCCGATCTCCGCCTCGGGGCCTTCGAGCTGTTCCCGGTAGAAGTCGGCGGCGGCCTTGTGCGCCTCGACCAGCCGGATGCGCTCGCCGCGCTGGTGGGAGGGTTGTAGCCACCCTCCTCGTACCGCAGGGTGATGCCCGCCTTGGCGGCGAGGCGTTCGACCGTCTCGGAGAAGGTGAGGTGGTCGATCTTCATCACGAAGGCGATGGTGTCGCCGCCCTCCTGGCAGCCGAAGCAGTGGAAGAGCGCCTTGCTCGGGCTGACCTGGAAGGAGGGGACTTCGTCGTGGAAGGGACAGAGTCCCTTGAGGTTCCCGCCGCCCGCGTTACGCAGTTGGAGGTACTCCGAAACAACGGCGTCGATCGGGACCGCGTCCCGTACCGCCTTCACGTCGTCGTCATTGATCCTGCCAGCCACGAGTGAAGTCTACGGGTGGGTGGGATTACCCGGACCGGCCGGCAGCGGGCGGTGGACCCGGTGCCGGCCTTCGCGCTGGTCCGCGGTGCCGGGCCGCGGAGTCAGAGCAGTGAGTCCAGTGGGACCGACGGGTCGCCCAGCGCGTCCGGGTCGAGCTGCCTGCCGGTCCGGATCAGCTCCTGGACGGTCTCGGTGACGTCCCACACATTGACGTTCATGCCGGCGAGCACCCTGCGGTCCTTCAGCCAGAACGCGATGAACTCACGTTTGCCGGCGTCCCCGCGGATGACGACCTGGTCGTACGAGCCGGGCGGCGCCCAGCCCGAGTACTCCAGGCCGAGGTCGTACTGGTCGGAGAAGAAGTACGGCACCCGGTCGTAGCCGACCTCCTGGCCGAGCATGGCGCGGGCCGCGGCCGGGCCGGTGTTCAGCGCGTTGGCCCAGTGCTCCACCCGAAGCCGGGTGCCGAGCAGCGGATGGTCCACGGCCGCGATGTCCCCGGCGGCGAAGATGTGCGGGTCCGAGGTGCGCAGGAGGCGTCGACCGCGACACCGCCGCCGTGCGCGCGGCCGGCCATGTCGAGCCCCGCCGCCTCGGCGAGCGCGGTACGCGGCGCCGCGCCGATCGCGGCGAGCACGTCGTGGGCCATGTGCTCCTCGCCGTCGTCGGTGCGGACGGCGAGTACCAGGCCGTCCTGTCCGGTGATCTCGGTGAGGCGGGCGCCGAAGTGGAACCGGACGCCGTGCTCGGCGTGCAGGTCGGTGAAGATCTGGCCCAGCTCGGGGCCGATGACGTGGAACAGCGGGGTCGCGGACGGTTCGACGACGGTGACCTCCGCGCCGTAACCGCGGGCCGCCGCCGCGACCTCCAGGCCGATCCAGCCGCCTCCGGCGATCACCAGATGGCCGTTGTCCCGGCCGAGCGCCGCCAGGACGTTGCGCAGCCGGTCGGAGTGGGCGAGGCGGCGCAGATGGTGCACACCGACCAGGTCCGTACCCGGGATGTCGAGACGGCGGGCTCCGCGCCGGTGGCCAGGAGCAGCTTGTCGTAGTGGACGACGGTGTTGTCGCCGAGCTGCACGGAGCGGCCGGCCCGGTCGATGGACGTGACGGGCTGGCCGAGGTGGAGCTCGACGTCCGCTCCGGCGTACCAGGCCGTCTCGTGCACGAAGACGCTGTCCCGCTCCTCCGTTCCGTTCAGATATCCCTTGGACAGAGGAGGCCGTTCGTAGGGATGGTCGCGTTCATCGCCGATCAGGATCACCCGGCCGCTGAATCCCTCCGCCCGGAGCGTCTCGGCTGCCTTCGCTCCGGCCAGTCCTGCGCCGACGATGACGAACGTGCGATGTGCGTCGACCACTTGATGCCTCCTCGGTGCTCTACTACGCGGCGCCACCAGCTGCGAGCGTCCCGCAGGCAGCGTGATGGCGAAAGGGTGTGCCCCGATCAGGTCACACCCAGTTGTCATGAAGCCCCTTCATGGTCCACTCACGGCCCAGTCTGCCGAACCCTTGTGAGTGTCGTGTGCAGGGACCGGGCAGAGGCGTCGGTAAGTGCGGCGATCTGGTCGACGAGGACACGCTTGCGGGCCCGGTCGTCGGGTGCCGCCCGGTGCAATGCCCGGAACTGCGGGTCGAGTCCTTCCGGCGCGCGGGCCGTGAGCGCGGCGGCCAGCTCGGCGATGACGATCCGCTGGTCGGCGCGGATGGCCTCCTGCTCGGCGCGCTGCATGACGAAACGGTCGGCGACGGCCTTGAGCACCGCGCACTCGTTGCGGACCTCGCGCGGCAGTACCAGCTCCGCGCCGTACCTGCCGAGGCGTCCGGGGCCGTACGCCTCGTGGGTGGCGGCCTCGGCCGCCAGGCAGAACCGTCCGATGAGCTGGCTCGTCGCGTCCTTCAGCCTGGCCTGGGCGACGGCGGAGCCGTCGTAGCCGTGCGGCCACCACTCCTGGGCGACGAGCCGGTCGAGGGCGTCGGCGAGTTCCTGCGGATCGGTGTCCGCGGGGACGTACCGTCCGATGGCGACCGCCCAGATCTCCCTGCGCTCCGGCTCGGCGAACAGGCAGCTGGGGTCGATGTGCCCGGCGTGCAGTCCGTCCTCGAAGTCGTGCACGGAGTAGGCCACGTCGTCGGACCAGTCCATGACCTGGGCCTCGAAGCACTTGCGGTCCTGCGGTGCGCCCTTGCGGGCCCAGTCGAAGACCGGCAGGTCGTCCTCGTACACCCGAATTTCGGTGAGCCGGGGCCGGACGGGTGCGCGCCCCTGGGCCATGGGTACTTGGTGGCGGCGTCCAGGGCGGCACGGGTCAGATTCAGTCCGACGCTGACGAGCTCGCCGCTGCGGGTGTCGCGGACGAACCGCTTGGGTTCGAGCCGGGTCAGCAGGCGGAGCGACTGGGCGTTGCCCTCGAAGCCGCCGCAGTCCGATGCGAAGTCGTTGAGCGCCTGCTCCCCGTTGTGCCCGAACGGCGGGTGGCCCATGTCGTGGGCCAGGCAGGCCGTCTCGACCAGGTCGGGATCGCAGCCGAGCGCGGCACCGAGCTCCCGGCCCACCTGGGCGCATTCGAGGGAGTGGGTCAGCCGGGTCCGGGGCTGGCGTCCCAGCCGTGGCCGTGTGTGCCGGGGTGACCACCTGGGTCTTGCCTGCGAGCCTGCGCAGGGCGGCGGAGTGCAGCACTCGGGCGCGGTCGCGCTGGAAGGCGGTGCGGCCGGGCCGTTTGTCCGGCTCGGTGTCCCAGCGCTCGATGTCGCCCATGCCGTAGGGCGTCGTGCCGTGCTCGTCGGTGTCCCTGGTGTCGTACGTACCGTCCATGGTCCCGACAGTAAACGGCCGGGCCGACCGGAACGCTCAGGCGGATGCCAGGAGATGTCCGCCGTCCGTCGACGCGCCGTACACGGATACGCCGCCGGCCAGTGCCTGGTCGTAGCGGTGCAGCAGCAGCCGCGCCATCGCGGGTGGGCTCCGAGCGGCGCCGCCGCGATTCCCGGTGCGGCGGCGGTGGCCGCGGTCGCGAAGCGGCCGGGTGCGGTGAAGTACGAGGCCACGGCGGTCCGGTGGCGGCCCTGGCGGCGAGTGCGCGCAGGGCGGCCGGCACGGTGGGCGTGGCAGCGGACGCGTAGGCGGGCACGACGGGCACCCGCCGAGGCGGTCGCTGAGCATCCTGGCGGTGCGGCGGGTGTCGGCGGCCGAGTCCGGGTCGCGGGACCCGGCGGCTGCCAGCACCACTCCGGCGCTGCGGCTCGCACCGTCCCCGGGCTGCCAGCCCGCGTCGACGAGCCGCCCGTGGAGGGCCTCGACGAGCAGCGGGTGCGGTCCCAGCGGCGCGGCGATCCTGGTCCGCAGGGCGCTCGCGCGGGCGGCTGCCTGTGGCAGGTCGTGCTTGACGTGGTGCCCGCGGCTGAGCAGCAGCGGTACGAGTACGGCGTCGCCGGCCCCGACGCCTGCCAGGGTCCTGGGCAGCAGGGGCGCGTTCAGCTCGATGTGCCCGAGCCGGACGTCGAGCCCGGACGCAGCTCCCGTACCCGGTCGAGCAGCTCCAGGGCGGTGCGCAGCGCCTGTGGGTCCCTGCTGCCGTGCGCGACTGCGACCAGGGTGGCAGGGCACCGCGGCGGGCGGTCGTGCGGGTGCGGTGCATGGGCCTGCGGCTTCCGTTCGGGGAGACAAGGCTGAGCTGGGTTCCGAGCCGGTGGGTGATGCGGGTCAGGAGTTGCGCCGTGCTGTCGAGGTGCAGGGGCTCACGGGGTGTTCCGGTGCCGTCCACGTCATGGACCGATGGTGCAGGGCGGACGTTGCCGGGCCGTTTCGCACCGGTGACGGGTGTTTTCCTCCGCCTCACGGCCGGGTGCCCGGCCACGTGCGTGACAAGGCGCCCGGACCGGCCGGCGAACCATTCCGGCCCGCCGCTCGTCCCGTCCTTCGACAGGACCGGCACGGACTGGGGATCCATGCGGCTGAGAGGGCCGGAGCGACCGAAGGTGCCGGGTGGCCGGGTGGCCGGGGTGGCCGGCGTCGGCCCGGCCACGGCTGCCGCGCACCCGGCGCGGGCAGCGGCGGGCAGCGCAGTGGATCATGATCATCTGCGTGCTGGCGCTGATGCCCATGACCTGGATGTACGCCTCGGCCGACGCCCGGGTGCGCACGACGGCCGACGCACCCGCGCAGCAGGTCGCCGTGGTGTTCGGGGCCGGGCTGTGGGAGGAAGCCGTCTCCGTATCTCGCGCACCGGCTGGATGCGGCGGCCCAGCTGTACCGGACGGGCAAGGTGCGGGTCGTGCTGGTCACCGGGGACAACAGCCGGGTGGAGTACGACGAGCCGGATGCCATGCGGACGTATCTCACCGCGCGTGGGGTACCGGACGGGCGGATCGTCAGTGACTATGCCGGGTTCGACACCTGGGACTCCTGTGTGCGGGCCAGGAAGATCTTCGGGGTCGACCGGGCGGTGCTGGTCAGCCAGGGGTTCCATATCCGCCGGGCGATCGCCCTGTGCCGGTCCGCCGGCATCGACGCCTACGGGTGGGGTGGCTGCCGTACATGATGTGACCTGGTACTACGGCGGGGCGCGGGAGATGATCGCGGCGGGGAAGGCCACCCTGGACGCGGTGTTCCAGCCGGATCCGCACTTTCTGGGGCCGCTGGAACCAGGCGTGCGGGACGCGCTCGAATCCGACGGTCGGTGAACCTCACGGCGGGTGCGGGCGGGCTGAGGTGCGCGTACCGGGGCGTAACCGGAGAAACCGGCACCCGTAATACCCGGCTCGCACGCTGAGGGCATGGCCAGCACCGAGACTTCCACCCACTGCCCGTACTGCGCACTGCAGTGCGGGATGAACCTGCGACCGGTGACCGATGGCGCGGTGGTCGAGGTCGTGGAGCGTCCCGACTTCCCCGTCAACCGCGGAGCGCTGTGCGGCAGGGCCGCACCGCGCCCGCCGTGCTCTCCTCCCGGGTGCGGCTGACCGGGCCGCTCGTACGCGACGCGGCCAGCGGCGAGCTGGAACCGGCCGGCTGGGACGAGGCCCTGGGCCGGATCGCCGACGCGCTGCGCGGGACGCGGGCCTTGCACGGGCGGACGCGGTGGGCGTCTTCGGCGGGGGCGGGCTGACCAACGAGAAGGCGTACGCACTGGGCAAGTTCGCCCGGATCGTGCTCGCCACCTCGCAGATCGACTACAACGGGCGCTTTTGCATGTCGTCGGCGGCTGCGGCGCATCAGCGGGCGTTCGGCCTGGACCGCGGGCTGCCGTTCCCGCTGGAGGACATACCCCGCACCGGGTGCGTGATCCTGGTCGGCTCGAATCTCGCCGAGACGATGCCGCCGGCGCTGCGCTATCTGACCGAGCTGCGGGAGAACGGCGGCCGGCTGATCGTCATCGATCCGCGCCGGACGAAGACGGCCGAGCAGGCGGATCTCCATCTCGCGCCGAGGCCCGGCACCGATCTGGCCCTCGCGCTGGGGCTGCTGCACCTGGTGGTGGCTCAGGGGCGGGTGGACGAGGAGTTCGTACGCTCCCGTACGAGCGGCTGGGACGCCGCCAGGGCCGGGGTGATGGCGCACTGGCCGGAGCTGGTGGAGCGCATCACCGGGGTGCCGGTGCCGCGGCTGCGCGAGGCCATGGAAATGTTCTGCGACGCGCGGACCGGGATGGTGCTCACCGCCCGCGGGCCCGAGCAGCAGGCCAAGGGCACGGACACCGTCGGCGCCTGGATCAATCTCACCCTGGCCACCGGACGGGCCGGACGCCCGATGTCCGGATACGGCTGTCTGACCGGTCAGGGCAATGGGCAGGGCGGCCGGGAACACGGTCAGAAGGCCGACCAGCTGCCCGGCTACCGCAAGCTCACCGACCCGGCGGCGCGCAGGCATGTGGCCGGCGTGTGGGGGTCGATCCGGACTCCTGCCGGGGCCGGGACGCAGTGCCTACGAGCTGCTGGACGCGCTGGGCCAGGATGTGAAGACCCTGCTTGTGATGGGCTCCAACCCGGTCGTGTCCGCGCCGCGCGCCGGGCATATCGAGGAACGGCTGCGGTCACTGGACTTCCTCGCGGTCGCGGATGTGGTGCTCTCCGAGACGGCGGCACTGGCCGATGTGGTGCTGCCGGTGACCCAGTGGGCGGAGGAGAGCGGCACGACGACCAATCTGGAAGGCAGGGTCCTGCTCAGGAAGCAGGCGATCACCGCTCCCGAGGGCGTACGGAGCGATCTGGAGGTCCTCAACAGCCTGGCCGGGCCTCGGGCACGGGAAGGGGTTTCCGGCCGATCCGGAGGAGGTCTTCGACGAGCTCCGGCGTGCCTCAGCAGGTGGTCCCGCCGACTACGCGGGCATCACCTACGCCAGGATCGCCGAGGAGGACGGGGTGTTCTGGCCCTGCCCGGACGAGAAGCACGCCGGTACGCCGCGGCTGTTCCTGGAGCGGTTCGCCACGGACGACGGGCGGGCCAGGTTCGTCCCGGTCACGCACCGGCCCGCCGCGGAGGAGACGGACGCCGAGTATCCGGTGGTGCTGACGACCGGGCGGGTCGTCTCCCAGTACCAGTCGGGCGCGCAGACCCGCCGGGTGGACGAGCTGAACGCAGCCGCGCCCGGACCGTTCGTCGAGTTGCATCCGCGGCTCGCGGAGCGGATCGGGGTGGCGCAGGGCGATCCGATCGCCGTCACCTCACGGCGCGGGCGGGCGGTGGCGCCTGCCCGGATCACTGTGGCGATCCGGCAGGACACCGTGTTCATGCCGTTCCACTGGCCGGGCGAGGGCGGGCCAACACTCTGACGAACCCCGCTCTGGACCCGGTTTCCGGAATGCCGGAGTTCAAGGTGTGCGCGGTGCGGGCGGAGGCGGCCGCCCGGTGAGCCGTTTCCCGTCCGGGACGATGGTTCCGCGGTGCGCAGGGTGCGGGCCACCGGAGCGGCTGCGAGGTGGGCCCGGGCCGGGACGATGGCCTTCTCCCGCAGTCGGTCAGCTGGGTGGACGCGCTCGTCCTCGCACAGGTATCCGGACATGCCGGGATTTCGCAGTGGTGGCCACGGCCATCAACCTGGCACAGCGTGGCACCACTACTGGCCGAACGGGCCTCGGCGCGGTCTGCTCCGGACTCAGGGATACCGGCGCTCCCGCGGTCCGGCGCCCAGAGCGGACGATATCGGCGACTCCGGACGTCTGGTCGAGGGCGAGGCCCTGGCGATGAGCCGGGAGAGCCAGGTGGAGGACGCGGTTCTCGCCCCATCCCCACTGCACCCGCGCGCGGGTGACTCCGTGCCGATGGACAATGGCGGCAGGTACCACGATTTGAAGCCTGCATGGGGTGTCCCCGGCCGAGAGGAATGGGCGGCATGAGCGCACGGCCGCTACCGGCACGCGAAGCCCTGCGTCGTGCTCCGGCCAGGGTCTTTCGTTTGGACCAGGCCGGATCAGGCCGGATCAGGCCGGATCAGGGAGCGGGATCGGGGCGTGCAACCGCAAGGCGGAGGACGGAGCCCACGCGGAGCGACTGGGGCCTCCCTGCTCGAACGAAGTCGAGAGCTTGGGGAAGACTGACGACAACGCCGCGGGTGTGCGTGCCCGACCCGGTGCCCTACCCCGCGAGCCCGGCATGATCCGGACGAAAGACCCCAGGTCGGACGCCCACCGTACGAAGGGCGGGACGGGACCCGCACGTGCGGGTACGCGTATGACCGCCGGCGTGGATAAGGCAGCGGCCCTACGCAAAGCCGCCCGGGTGACGCTTGCGGTGAGCGTCGGCTTCTAGCCGCTGTTGTACGCTGCCGGGCAGCCGATGGCCGCTCTCTACGCGTTCTTCGCGCCCATTGCCTTCGGTCTGCTCTCCGCCATCCCCGGCTCCGGCCGTCAAGGGCATCCGTCATGCTGCGCGCGCTTCCCGCGGCACTCGTGCTGGCGTCCCTGGGAACGGTGCTCGCGGTGGATACCTGGGCAGCGGTCGGCGGCATGCTCGCCGTCGGGTTCCTACTGGCGTTCATGGCCGTGGCCGGCCCGCGCCCGGCGGGAGCGGGCCCCGGCCTTCAGCTCTTCTACATCCTCGCCTGCTTTCCCCTACGCTCCCGAGTCGCTGGGAGCCCGGCTCCTGGGGCTGACTGCGGGGACTCTGCTCCTTGCCGCGTGCGAGGTGCTCCTGCCCGATCCGTCCGCAGTGTCCTACCGGGAACGGCTGGCGCGCGCGCTCGGGACGGCAGCCGGCGGGCCGCGCCGGGCGCGGTCATGCCCGGAAGCTGCGCGAGGCCGGATCGAGACTGCGGCTGTCGCACATCCCGCCGGCGGAAAGACCGGCCGGTCCGGGCCGGACGGATCTCGCGCTGCACCAGGCCGGCCGCTCGGTACGCCGGCTTCTGGACCAGCTGGCGACACTCGCCGAAGCGACACCGGGGCTGCCGACGAGGCGTCCGCCGCCCTCCTCGGCCAGGTCGCGGCAGTCTGCACCGCATGCGCGCGGTTCTTGCGTACCGGCAGTGCCCCGCCCATGGCCGGGGCACTGGAAGAGGCCATGCGACGCTTCCAGGAGGAACGCGTCCGTCTGGTGTCAGGACCGCCCGGTGCCATGCCCCGACCGCCCTGCTGCAACGCCAATCGCGGGTGCTGGCACTGGCCGAATCGGCCCGGATCGTGGCGGTCACCGCAGACATCGCCGTGAACGGCGGGCCCACCGCGCCGCCTGCCTCGCGCGATCTGCTCTGGTACGCGGAGCTGTCCACACCGAGGCTGTGGGCTCGCCGGGTCTTCGGCAACATGACGTTCCGGTCGGTGCTCTTCCAGAACGCCGTACGGATCGCGCTCAGCCTCGCAGCCGCCCGGCTGGTGGCCGGTTCCCTCGACCTGGCCCACGGGTTCTGGGTGCTTCTGACCGTGCTGACCCTCGAGCGTACGACGGTGGGCGCGACCTGGCAGACGGTTCGCCGGTCGGTGGCCGGCAATGCGGTGGGGCTCTCGTGGCGGGGCCCTCCTGACGGGGTCGGCCAGCACACCGATGTGTACGCCGTCCTGCTCGCCCCCGCGATCCTGGTGGGGTTCTCTCTGGGACCGTTGCTGGGGATCGCGTACACACGAGGAGCGTTCACCCTGGTCGTGTCCACCGTATTTGCCCAGATGTCACCGGTGACCTGGCGCTTGTCGGAGGCACGGATGATCGACGTCGTCACCGGCAGCGTGATCGGCCTGCTGTGCGGGCTCCTGGCCTGGCCGGCCGGCGCCCAGAAGGAAGTCCGCCGCGCCATGACCGGGCTGCTGCACTCGTGCGGCGCGATGGTGCCCACGACCGCGGAGACGCTACTGGCCCCGTCACCGGGCTCGCCGGCGCAGCCGCAGACGTGGCCGAGCCGGCACAGGCTGCGCCTTGCCGAGGCGGCGTACGTGCAGTACCGCGGCGAGACCCGGAATCCTCGGAGGAAACCGGCGCCGACTGGCAAGCAGTGCTCATCATTTCCGACCGCATGCTCACGGGCGCGCACCGGCTGCCCGCTTCGGCCTGCGTCCGAGCTCCGGTACGACGGGCCCGTCCGCGGCCTGGGCCCGCGCCACAGCGGCCGCCCTGGAAGCGGAGGCCGACCGGATCGCTTCACTGCTGGCCGCCAAACGGTGCCCGCGCGGCCGCCCGTACAGCAACCGGGCGACTACCCACCGACTTCCCTGTCGGTCGATCTGGAAGTGTGGATGACAAGCCTCCGCCATCAGTTCGCCCGGATCGAGGCCTCCATGACGCCACCGTCCCGATCAGGGCCCTTGGAATGCCCGGGCGCAGCGACCGGGAATCCTGAGAACACGACACACGGTGCAATGGCCTCCCGAGCACCGGTCGAAGCCATGCCGGGCCACGGTGACACCTGCCTCGAACCGCGCTTTCCGCTCCACGCAGGTCACCGGGAGGGGCGGCACAGCCCTGCAGCCGGTCCAGGAGCGCCGGGACCTCGCAATGCCGTACGGCCCTGAGGATCCGGTCGTGGTCACGACCGGCCGGGGAGCAGCGTGCCGCACCCGAAGAACGGCGGTCCGGTGTCCGTCACAGGGCCACCACGGGCGCCGTTTCCGCGGTCACCCAGGCCAGGTAGGCGGCGCTGCCCCGGACGACCGGGGTGGCGATGATCTCCGGGTGTCGTAGTCGTGCGCCGCCTGGATGTGCTCCTCCAGTTCCGCGTACCGCTCGGCCGTCGTCTTGAACAGAACCTGCCATTCCTCGGTGGTCTCGATGGCGTTCTGCCACCGGTAGACCGACGTGACGGGCGCGGAGATCTGGGCGCACGCGGCGAACCGTGCCTCGATGACGCCCTGGGCCAGGGCGTGCGCCTTCTCCTCGCTGTCCGTTGTGGTCAGTACGGTCAGCCATGCCTGCTCTGTCATCATCGGTCTCCTCGGCGTACGGGTGTGCTGCTGTCCTCCTTCGATTGTCGGCCCCTGGGCGGGTCAGGCGCCGTAGGGACGCAGCTCCTTGGCCTCGCGCAGGGCGTGGCCCCACCAGACCAGCTGGTCGAGCATCGTCTTGGCTGCCGCGTCGCAGACCGCCGGGTCCTTGTGACGGGCCGCGTCGTCGAAGAGGGCACCGGCGTTGTGGAAGGAGACGGTGTCCCGCATCGAGACGGCCTCCAGCTCGCTGAAGACCTGGCGCAGATGCTCAACGGCCCGCAGCCCGCCGGAGATTCCTCCGTACGAGACGAACGCGACGGGCTTGGCCTGCCATTCGGCGTGGTGCCAGTCGATGAGGTTCTTCAGCGGGGCGGGGAACGAGTGGTTGTACTCGGGTGTCAGCACGACAAAGGCATCGGCCGCCGCCAGCTTGGGCGTGACCCTGGCGAGTTGGGCCAGGGCCTCGGGTCGGGGCTGAAGGAGAGGGCGAACGGGAGTTCCAGTTCCGCGACATCGACCAGTTCGGTCTCGATGCCGGGGTGACCGGCCGCCCGGACAGGAACCAGTCGGCCACGACGGGGCCGAAGCGGCCTTCGCGGTTGCTGCCGAGGATGACGGTCACCTTCAGCGGGGCGGCGGACGGAGCGGACTGAGTGGAAACAGCTGTGTTGAGGTCCATGCGCCAGAGCCTCACACCTCAACCATGATTGAGGTCAAGCCTGGCAGTGCTTCACGTTCTACGGTGGACCGCATGACACCTCCCGCACCCCAGCCGTACGTCGAGATCGGCGGCCACGCCGCCACCGAGGAGGACCTGCGGATCCCGGCCTTCGCCGGTTACGGCCACTTCACGGCCATACAGGTCAGGGACGCGAAGGCGCAGGGCTCGCGCTGCATCTGACCCGGCTGGACGCCGCGAACCGGGAGCTGTTCGCGCAGCCCCTGGACGGGGAACACGTGCGCACACTGATCCGGCACGCGCTGGACGGTTCCGGGCTGCGGGACGCGTCGGTCCGGGTGCACGGCTTCCTGCCGCCCGGCGACACCACGACGACACCCATGGTGACGGTGCGGGAGCCGGCCGGATGCCGGCCGCGGCACAGAGCCTGATGTCCGTTCCGTACGCGCGCACCGTGCCCCACATCAAGCGCCCCGGCGAGTTCGGCCAGGTCTACTACGGCGCGCTGGCCCAGCGATCCGGCTACGACGATGCGCTGCTGACCGCGCCCGGCGGGTGGTGATCGAGGGATCCATCACCAACATCGGCTTCTGGGACGGGATTTCGGTGGTCTGGCCGAACGCTCCGGCGCTCACCGGCATCACGATGGCACTGCTGGAGAGCGGACTCGCAGGGGCGGGCAGGCCGTCGGTGCGACGCCCGGTGACGCTGGACGGGCTGGGCGCGTACCGGGCCGCCTTCGTCACCAACTCGCAGGGCATCGCGCCGGTCCGCCGCATCGACGACACCCCGTTCGCGGTCGACGAGGAGCTGATGAAGGTGCTGGCCCGGGTGCACGAGGACGCCCCTGGGACGCGATCTGAGCCCTGCGCCGGACCCGCGAGCCCGGGCCCGCGCGACGAGCCCCTCCGGACCGGCGGAGGGGCCCACGCCCGCGGAACCGCGCTCTTGCCGCACCATGGCCGCATGCAGATCCATATCGAAGCCTCAGAGCTCCCGGGCCGCACCTGCGGTCCCGACACCGACTTCCCCGGTTTCGACAACATCCACGTCGGGGTGCAGCGCAAGGACGAGCCGGGCGAGCTGTTCGGCGTACACCGGGCGACGCCCCCGCGCCACCTGGACGCTGGACTGCACCACCACCGACACCGAGGACGGCATCGAGGTCGCGGGCCCGTACATCCAGAACCGGCTCGGCGGGCGCTTCGTCTATCTGTCGTGGGGCACGGTGGACGAGTCCGGCCTCTTCAGCATGTTCCGGCGCGCCAAACTGATGCTCAGCGACATCGATCCGGCGGTCCTCGCCGCCGCGGTACGGACCGGGCACCTCACCGCACGGCTGGGCCTGACGGACGCGAAGGGCATCCGCTCTGCGCCCGCGTACGCCCGCCGCACATCGCCTGGTCGGCCACGGACGGAACATGACACCACCCCGCACGGCCAGGGGACGGGCCGGACGGGGCGGCTGCCGTGGGACCGGCGGGGGCTGCCGTCCCGTGGGGGTGTGAACCATGTGCCCTGTCACAGCAGAGCCATGCGTGTGATGTACGTCACATCACGAAGCGGGTTCACCCGATCGGCACCAGCCTTCGGCCCGCGTGCCGGACTCCCCGCGACCTGCACCGGAGCGTCTCACCGCGGACCCGTACGGGTGAAAGCTGACCGTATGTCAGCAGGCATGGGCAGGAGCTGCCAGTTATCTCGGAGGCAGGACATACCCCGTCTGCCCGGAGGACCCCATGCGCAGCCCGCCCACCTCGTGACCGGTACCGCCGCTGCGGCGGTCGCCGTCCTCGCGCTCGGCCTCACCACCGCCGCTCCGTCCGCGTACGCGGGTGACCTCGGCAAGCTGGAGATCACCCCGCGACCGCGTCGCCGGGGACCAGGATCACCGTGAGCACCACCGCCTGCGCGCCCAGGGCACTGGCGTCGGCGACGCCAACGATCTGGACGCCGGGGACTTCGAGATGAAGCCGGGCACCCACAAGGAGGACGCGGTCGGCCAGTTCACCGTGCCCAAGGGCACCGAACCCGGACCTACACGATCGGAGTCTCCTGCGACAACGGCAAGGAGGCCGCCGGGGATCTCGAAGTGACCGCCGGTTCCGGTGCCTCCGGCTGGCCCAAGCCCGAGCCCGACCAGCCCGACCAGCCCTCCCAGCCCGACCGGCCCTCCGGGCACGTCAAGACCGGTGTCGGCGGCAGCGTCCAGGCCGATACGGCGCAGATCGCCGCGGGCGCGGGCGTGCTCGCGGCCGCCGCCGTCGCCGGGCGTGGCTCGTACGCCGCCGCGCGAACGGCACGCACGGCGGCTGACGGCCGGACATGTCGCAGAAGGCCAAGGGCTGGCTGGTCGGCGCCGCCGCACTGTGCGGCATCTGGCTGGTGCAGAACGGCTCGGACACCCAGGTGGTCCCGCCCCAGCCGTCCACGGCCGAGGCATTCGCAGCGGGCCCCAACTGCAGCCGGGCTCACCGGTCGCCGACCCGCTGAGCCCGTCCGCGCCGGTCCGTATCCGTATCCCGGACATCGAGGTGGACGCTCCGATGATGCGGCTGGGGCTGGGCGCGGACGGCAGCCTCGACGTGCCGCCGGCCGGGAACCGCAACGTCGCGGGCTGGTACAAGGACGGCACCCGCCCGGCACCGAGGGCAGTGCGATCGTGGCCGGGCACGTCGACAACGCCCAGGGGCCGTCGGTCTTCTACGCCCTGGGGTCGCTGAAGAAGGGGCCGGCGTCGAGATCCTCCGCAAGGACGGGCGCACGGCCGTCTTCTCGATCGACGCGATCGAGGTGTACGAGAGCGATGACTTCCCGGACCAGCGGGTCTACGGCGCCTCGCCGTACGCCTCGCTGCGCCTGATCACCTGCGGCGGCGGCTTCTCGCAGGAGACCGGTTACCAGGGCAATGTGGTGGCGTACGCGCATCTCACCGATGTGCGGTGATCAGGCGGTCCACTGGTCGAACCCGAGCTTGGCGACCAGCGAGAAGACCACTACGAGCAGCACCCGCGGACGAAGCCGCTGCCCTTGCGCAGGGCCATCTGTGCTCCGGCCAGGCCGCCGGCCAGATTGAACACGGCCAGCAGCGCGCCCAGTTGCCACAGCACCGTGCCCTGGTAGGCGAACATCGCCAGCGCCCCGGCGTTGGTACAGACATTGACGATCTTGGCGTTGGCGGACGCGGTCAGCAGGTCGAGGTGGAGCACGGCGGTGAGCGCGAGGACCAGGAAGGTGCCCGTGCCCGGCCCGAAGAGACCGTCGTAGAAGCCGATACCGCCGCCGACCAGCACGATCGCGGTGACGGTACGGCCCCGGGTGGCCTTCCTGGCCGTGCCGTCGCCGGCGGCAGCCGTACCGAAGGTCGGCCTCAGCAGCACGAAGGCCGCGACCCCGAGCAGCACGATCATGATCACCGGTCGCAGCACCTCGCTGCTGATCCCGGCGGCGAAGAAGGCACCGGTCATCGACCCGGCCAGGGCCATCAGCCCGATCCGTACGGCGGTCCCCACCTGTACCGGCGCCTTGCGCAGATAGGTGACGGCGGCGCCCGAGGTGCCGACGATCGCGACCGCCTTGTTGGTACCGAGGATGTGCGCGGCCGGGACCTGCGGCAGGCCCAGCAGCAGCGCGGGCAGGAGCAGCAGCCGCCGCCGCCGACCACGGCGTCGATCCAGCCGGCGCGGCGGCGGCCAGACAGAGCAGGACAAGCGTGGTCAGCGATATCTCGGGCATGGTCGTGACCTTAAGCAGGGGCGCCCGCGCCGTCCAACCACCTCACAGGCTGTTTCCGGGCGTGCTGAGCGCAAGGTTCCTCCAGGGAAACAGGAGGGATGCGGTCGGGTAACACCCGCCGCGCAGTCTCTCCGGCATGAGGACACAGACGGAGAACACGGCGCGGGTGGTGGTGATCGGCGCCGGGATGGCGGGTGCGCGGCTCGCCGCCCGGGTTCCCGGTGTCACCGTCATCGGCGAGGAGGCGCACGCACCGTACAACCGGGTGCTGCTGGCCGAGGTACTGGCCGGACGGTACGAGCCCGACGTGATCGCGCTGCCGTCCACCGAGGTGCGGCGCGGGGTGCGGGCCGTGCGGATCGACCGGGCGCAGCGGCTGGTGCACTGCGACGACGGAAGTGTCGTCGGGTACCGGCGGCTGGTGCTGGCCACCGGCTCCAACCCGGTGCTGCCGCCGTTGCGGGGCTCGGTCACACACTGCCGGACGGGGTGCATCCGTTCCGGACGCTGGATGACTGCCTGGCACTGCGTGCGGCGGTGCGTCCCGCAGTGCGCGCCGTCGTCATCGGCGGCGGGCTGCTCGGGGTCTCCGCGGCCCGGGCGCTGGCCGAGTGCGGCGCGCAGGTGGTGCTGGCCCAGCAGGGCGAGCACCTCATGGAGCGGCAGCTGGACCCCGAGTCGGCGGGGCTGCTGCGGCGCCATCTGGAAGCGCTCGGCGTCGAGGTGCACACCGAGTGCCGGGTGCGCGGTCTGCGCTGCGCGGACACCGCTGTGCGTGCCGTGGAGCTCGCCGACGGCTACGAGCTGGCGGCCGAGATCACGGTGCTGGCCTGCGGGTACGCCCCAGGACCGGCTGGCACAGGCCGCCGGTCTCGACGTCGGCAAGGGCATCGTCGTGGACGACGAGCTGCGCACCTCGGACCCGTACATCCACGCGGTCGGCGACTGCACCCAGCACCGCGGCACCGTGTACGGGCTGGCGGGCGCGGCGCTGGAGCAGGCGGACGTGCTGGCCGATGTACTGGCCGGCCGGTCCGCCCGCTACGCCGGCACCCGGCCATGACCCGGCTCACCCTGCACCCCAGGCGGCCGTCTCCGGTCCGGGCGGCCTCGACCTGGCCGCGTTCGGCGACTCCAGGCCGATGCCCGGCGACGACGTGATCCGGCTGGCGGACGCCACCCGGGTGCGTACCGCACGGTCGTGGTCGGGGCGACCGGCTGGCCGGCGGGGTCCTCTTCGGCGATCTCGGCGCGGTCGGCACCCTGGCCCGCACCTGGCAGGACGACGAGCCGATCCCATCCGACATGCCCCTGCTCCACCTGCTCACCAACGACGGAGGCTTCTGATGCCGGTGTCCACTCCCCGACCGCCCCCACCGCCGGTGTGCCGACGATCGTGGTCATCGGGCATGGCATGGTCGGCCAGCGGTTCCTGGAAGCGCTCGGCGACCGCGGGCTGAGCGCAGCGGCCGGTACGGCCCGGGTCGTGGTGCTCTGCGAGGAGCCCCGTCCCGCCTACGACCGGGTCCAGCTGACCTCGTACTTCTCCGGGAAGACCCCGGATGACCTCTCGCTCGTCGAGCCGGGCTTCATGGCCCTGCACGGGATAGAGCTGCACGTCGGAGACCCGGCACAGAGCGTCGACCGTGCCGCCCGCACGGTCACGGCCAGGTCCGGGCAGACCTTCGCGTACGACACTCTGGTGCTGGCCACCGGCTCGTACCCGTTCGTACCGCCGGTGCCCGGCAAGGACGTCGAGGGCTGCTTCGTCTACCGCACCATCGAGGACCTCCTGGCGATCGAGGAGTACGCGAAGAACGCGAAGACCGGCGCGGTGGTCGGCGGCGGGCTGCTGGGTCTGGAGGCGGCGGGCGCGCTGAAGGGCCTCGGACTCGACACACGTCGTGGAGTTCGCGCCCCGGCTGATGCCCGTCCAGGTCGACGACGGCGGCGGCGCCGCGCTGCTGCGCACCATCGAGAACATGGGGCTGTCCGTACACACGGGCGTCGGCACCAGGAGGTCACCGCGGGCGGGGACGGCCGGGTGAGCGGCATGTCGCTCTCGGACGGCTCCTCCCTCGCAACGGACCTCGTCGTCTTCTCCGCCGGGGTACGCCCCGGGACCAGCTGGCCCGTGACTGCGGTCTGGCGGTCGGCCGCGCGGCGGCATCATCGTCGACGAGGAGTGCCGTACCTCGGACAGCGACGTGTTCGCGATCGGCGAGTGCGCGCTGGCCTCGGACGGCCGGGTGTACGGGCTGGTGGCGCCGGGTTACGAGATGGCACAGGCGGTGGCCGGGGTGATCGCGGGCCAGGAGTCCTCGTTCACCGGGGCGGATCTGTCGACCAAGCTGAAGCTGCTCGGCGTGGACGTCGCCTCGTTCGGTGACGCGCACGGCGCGGCCGAAGGCTGCCTCGACGTGGTGTATTCGGACTCGCGCTCCGGTGTCTACAAGAAGCTGGTGATCGCCCAGGACGGCACCCTGCTGGGCGGGTGCTGATCGGGGACGCCGACCAGTACGGCACGCTGCGGCCGATGACGGGGACGGTCCTGCCGGTGGCCCCTGAGCAGCTGGTGCTGCCCGCCGGCACGGGACGCCCGGTCACGCTCGGACCGTCCTCGCTGCCCGACGAGGCCGTCATCTGCAACTGCCACAACGTCACCAAGGGCGCGATCTGCGAGCACAGCACGCTGCCCGAGGTGAAGAAGTGCACCAAGGCCGGTACCGGCTGCGGGAGCTGCCTCAGGTCATCGGCCAGCTGCTTCCGCAGCCCGAGGACCAGGGGCTGTGCGACTGCTTCGAGTACACCCGCAGTGAGCTGTACGAGATCGTCCGCGCCCTCGGTGCCACGACGTACGCGGCGCTGCTCGACTCGCACGGCCGGGAATCGGCGCGGGCGGGGACGGCTGCGAGGTCTGCAAGCCGACGGTCGGTTCGATCATCGCCTCGCTGGCGCCGACGGTCGGCGCGAGCGGCTACGTCCTGGACGGCGAGCAGGCAGCCCTGCAGGACACCAACGACCACTTCCTGGCCAACCTCCAGCGCAACGGGTCGTACTCGATCGTGCCGCGCATCCCCGGTGGTGAGATCACCCCGGAGAAGCTGATCGTGATCGGTGAGGTGGCCCGGGACTTCGGCCTCTACACGAAGATCACCGGCGGGCAGCGGATCGACCTGTTCGGCGCCCGCGTGGACCAGCTGCCGCTGATCTGGACCCGGCTGGTGGACGCGGGCTTCGAGTCGGGGCACGCGTACGGGAAGTCGCTGCGCACGGTCAAGTCCTGCGTGGGGCAGACCTGGTGCCGCTACGGCGTACAGGACTCGGTGAAGATGGCGATCGACCTGGAGCTGCGCTACCGGGGCTGCGCTCGCCGCACAAGCTGAAGTCGGCGGTCTCGGGTGTGCCCGGGAGTGCGCGGAGGCCCGTGGCAAGGACTTCGGGATCATCGCGACGGCCGGCGGCTGGAACCTGTACGTGGGCGGCAACGGGGAGCCACTCCGCGCCACGCGGACCTGCTCGCCCAGGACCTCTCCGACGCCGAACTGGTCCGGCTCATCGACCGGTTCCTGATGTTCTACATCCGTACGGCGGACCGGCTGGAGCGCACCTCGACCTGGCTGGACCGGATCGAGGGCGGCCTGGAGCACGTGCGGGACGTCGTCGTCCACGACTCGCTGGGGCTCTGCGACGAACTTGAGCGGCTGATGGCCGACCATGTCGCCGGCTACCGCGACGAGTGGGCCGAGACCATCAACGACCCGGAGCGGCTGCGCCGGTTCGTCACCTTCGTCAACGCCCCGACGCACCCGACCCGTCGGTGAAATTCGTCCCGGAGCGCGACCAGGTCAAGCCCGACCTGGACATCCTCGCGGGCCCGGTGCTTGCCATCCGCACTCTCGAAGGGACTTCCTCATGACGGCCCAGATGCTCAAAACGGCGCAGGACACCGGGACGATCCAGCTCGCGGACGGTGGCGGCTGGCTGACGGTCTGCGACCGTTCGGCACTGACCCCGGGCGCGGTGTCGCGGCCCTCCTCCCGACGGCCGCCAGGTGGCGCTCTTCGTGGACCGGGCGGGGCATGCGTACGCGATCGACAACCGTGATCCGTTCACCGGTGCGTACGTCCTCTCACGCGGCCTCGTCGGCTCCGCACAGGGCAGCCGTTCGTGGCATCGCCGCTGCTGAAGCAGCGCTTCGATCTGGCCACGGGCGCCTGCCTGGACGACGACGAGGTGTCCGTGCCGGTTTTCCGGGTGCGGGCGGGCTGACCGGCGGTCTGCGCGCTGCGGCCATGACCGTTTCCGGCCGTACGCTTGATCCATGAGCCCTGGCCCGAACGCGAGCAGCATGCCCGACCAGAGCGGCCGTACGGCCGTGGTCACCGGGGCCAACAGCGGGATCGGCATCGTCACGGCACGCGAACTGGCCCGGCACGGCGCCCGGTGCTGCTCGCGTGCCGTGACGAGCGACGGGCAGGAGGCGGCGGCCGGATCCGGGCCGCCGTGCCGGACGCCGATGTGGAGTTCGCACCGCTGGATCTGGCCGACCTCGCCTCCGTACGGGAGTTCGCGGCGAACTTCCCGGCGGAACGGCTCGATCTGCTGATCAACAACGCCGGGGTGATGGCCCTGCCGTACCGGCGGACCGCCGACGGATTCGAGAGCCAGTTCGGCATAAACCACCTGGTCACTTCGCCCTCACCGGGCTGCTGCTTCCGCGGCTCCTCGGCACGGCGGGGCGCGTGTGGTGTGCGTGTCCAGCGTCGCGCACTTCCTGTCCGACATCGACATGGGTGACCTCAACAGTGAGCACACCTACCGCCGCTGGATCGCCTACGGACGCTCGAAGACCGCGAACCTGCTCTTCGTCCACGAGCTCGCCCGGCGGCTGGCAGCCGCAGGCTCCGGCCTGGTGGCCGCCGCCGCACACCGGGTTACGCGGCGACCGGCCTGGTGACCGCGGGCCCCGGATGGAGAACCGGCAGCTGGCGGGGCGCATATTCGGGCTCGGCAACCGGATCGTCGGCAGGCCCCATCGTCCGGCGCGCTGCCCACCCTGTACGCGGCCACCGCGCCCGGCGTACGCCCCGACTCGTTCATCGGACCCGGGCCCGGTCTGCGAGGTACGCCGACCCGGCCCGCCGTGCGGGCCGGACGCTCGACGATGTGGCGGGCGAGCGACTGTGGGTGGCCTCCGAGCAGCTCACCGGGGTGACGTACCCGGCCCTGTGAGGCGGGTACGTCAGGACTGACCCTCAACGGCTGCCGGGTCCATCCACACGATCTCCCAGATGTGGTGGTCCGGGTCCTGGAAGGAGCGGCCGTACATGAAGCCCTCCTCGATCGGCTCGTTGGCGGGGAATCCGCCTGCGGCGAGCGCGGTGTCGGCCATCTCGTCGACCTTCGCGCGGCTGTCCGCGCTCAGGGCGAGAATGACCTCCGTCGACTTCTCGGCGTCGGCGATCTCCTTCTTGGTGAAGTCCTTGAAGCGCGGTTCGCTGATGAGCATGGCGAAGATCGCGTCACTGATCACCAGACAGGCTGTGCTCTCGTCGCTGAACTGCGGGTTGAAGCCGAAGCCGAGCTTCCCGAAGAAGCCCTTGGTGGTCTCCAGGTCCTTGACCGGCAGGTTCACGAAGATCATCTGTGCCATGGTTCCCACTCTTTCGTCCCGGCACTTCACGTGCTCCGGTGCGCTGCGTTCGAGCGCTTTCGATGTGTAGACGGCAGGGCCGCACAGAACTCATCGCTCCCGGAACGCGATCCAGGAAGGCCCGCGGGCCGGCCCGGGTCAGGACAGTGCGAGCGGGCGCCGCCCCTGAGCAGGGACGCGCCCAGCGGGTGAGCGTGTGCAGGACCGAGCTGCCGTGGCGCAGGGTGAGGACCAGGCCGGCCTCGCGCAGTACACAGGCATGCTGACTGGCCGAGGCCAGCGAAACCGCCGTCCTGCGGGCGAGCTCGCTCGTCGTGCAGCCGTTGCCGATGGCATGGAGGATCGCGGAACGGGTGTGCCCCACGAGCCTGCCGAGCCAGGGGCCCGGTTCGGCGAAGACCGGGGCACCTGGGTGGGTGACCGGGTAGACGAGCACCGGCGGAAGGTGCGGATCGCGGTACATGACCGGGGCACCCCGGCAGAAGAACGAGGGCTGGAGCAGCAGCCCCGCCCGTCCAGGTGCACCTCGCGCTCGACCGGGTAGTCCGCCTCCAGCACGGGTGCGCGCCAGCGGATCATGGGCGGCAGGGTGGCCAGGAGCCCGTCGGCACCCCGTCCAGCAGGGCGCGGCCCCGTATCGCCCGGTCGGCCTCGATACGCGCCCGGATATGCGGCCAGTACGGCTCGACGGCGGCACGGTGGTAGCCGCGCAGGGCGGCTATGAGCCGGCCCAGGGGCTCGGGGTGCCCTCGGACAGGGCATCCAGCAGAGCGGCCGATGTACGGCCGCCGGCCGGTGGGCGGACCCGCTGCCACTCCCGTTCGCCCCGCAGCCCGTTTCCGGCCAGCAGCGCCAGTTCGTCTCGGAGCCGGCCGGCCGGGTATCGCGCAGCGCCTCCATTCCGGCATCGAGTCCGAATGGCTCGGCACTTTCCCTGGAAGGCGTCAGGAAGTCCGGGAAATAGCCGCGGGTGGCACCAGCGTGGCCAGCAGGCGCTCTTCACCGCTCAACCGGGCACGGGATTCCGTGCGCCATTTCCCGAACACCGTGGAACCTCTCCGGTCTCTCAGTCGGTGAAAGCTGAGAATGGTTTCCCACATTGCGTCCGGCCTCGGGGCCATCCGCACCCTGGAAAGGTCCACCCCGGACAGATGGATACGAAGCACCGAACCCCCACTTGTTGCAACCGCAATCGCCCCGATCGAAGGGTATGCGAGCCGTCACAGGACGTCACCACGGGGTTTCGGCCACAGTTGAAACGTCTCGCAGACGTCCGCTTAAACCGAAAGCTGTACGACGTCGGGCACGAATCCGGCGCCACCGAAAGAGTGGGTGAAGGCCGTGGGGCTTCGTCCGTTCGACGGCGGTCGGCGACGGTGCGGCTCCGTGCCCGGCGGGGTAAGCCGGGTGCGGTCCATGGGTGGGGATCCACGGACCGCACCCCGGTCCGTTCCTGTCTCGAATTTGCGCGGCCAATGGCGAAAAGAAACAACCCTTATTTGTTCGTAATTCAATTGAAGAAGCGGCGGCACCCCGCACAGGGTGCCGCCGCTTCCGGGCTTCCGGCGCTGCCGTCGGATCGGTGAGGGTACGGGGATCCGTCGGCACCTCCGGAGTCGGGACGGCCGCGTCAAAAGCCTCGGCCGTGCTCAGCGGCTGTCACTGCCCCTCGACGCGGCAGCGGCCCGGCCCGCCTCCAGCCGCGCGACCGGGATACGGAACGGCGAGCAGGACACGTAGTCCAGACCCACCTCGTGGAAGAAGTGCACCGACTCCGGGTCCCCGCCGTGCTCACCGCAGATACCGAGCTTGAGATCCGGGCGAGTGGCCCGGCCCGCCTCCACCGCGCTGCGTACGAGCGAACCGACGCCGTCCCTGTCGATCGTCTCGAACGGCGAGACGCCGAAGATGCCCTTCTCCAGGTACGCGGTGAAGAACGAGGCCTCCACGTCGTCGCGGGAGAAGCCCCACACCGTCTGGGTGAGGTCGTTCGTACCGAAGGAGAAGAACTCCGCGGCCTCGGCGATCTGACCGGCGGTCAGCGCGGCGCGCGGCAGCTCGATCATCGTGCCGATGGTGAGCTTCAGCGCGGTTCCGGTGGCTGCCTCGACCTCGGCGATGACCCGGTCGGCCTCCTCCCGGACGATCTCCAGCTCCTGGACCGTGCCGACCAGCGGAATCATGATCTCGGGGCGCGGATCACCCTTGGCCTTCTTGCGCTGTGCGGCGGCCTCGGCGATCGCGCGGACCTGCATCGCGAACAGGCCGGGGATGACCAGGCCGAGACGGACTCCCCGCAGCCCCAGCATCGGGTTCTGCTCGTGCAGCTTGTGCACCGCCTGCAGGAGGCGCAGATCGTTCTCGTTGGCGTCCTTGCGGGACTCGGCCAGCGCGACCCGCACCGAGAGCTCCGTGATGTCGGGCAGGAACTCGTGCAGTGGCGGGTCGAGCAGCCGTACGGTGACGGGCAGCCCGTCCATCGATTCCAGCAGCTCGATGAAGTCGGCTTTCTGGAGCGGCAGAAGGGCAGCCAGCGCGGTCTCGCGCTCGGCATCCGTGTCCGCCAGGATCAGCTTCTCGACCATCTCGCGGCGCTCGCCGAGGAACATGTGCTCGGTGCGGCACAGGCCGATGCCCTGGGCCCCGAAGCGACGGGCCCGCAGGGCGTCCTCGGCGTTGTCGGCGTTGGCCCGTACGCGCAGCCGGCGTACCCGGTCCGCGTACGCCATGATCCGGTGCACGGCGGCGACCAGCTCGTCGGCGTCGTCGGCGCCCGCGTGCATGCGGCCCTCGAAGTACTCGACCACCGGCGACGGCACGACGGGGACCTCACCGAGGTACACCTTGCCGGTGGAGCCGTCCACGGAGACCACGTCGCCCTCTCGACGACGGTCGTGCCGACCGTAAGCCTGCGGCGCTTGGTGTCGACCTCGATCTCCTCGGCTCCACAGACACAGGTCTTGCCCATGCCACGGGCGACGACGGCCGCGTGCGAGGTCTTGCCGCCGCGCGAGGTGAGGATGCCCTCCGCGGCGATCATGCCGTCGAGGTCGTCGGGTTGGTCTCCCGGCGGATCAGGATGACCTTCTCGCCGGACCGGGACCACTTGATGGCGGTGTACGAGTCGAAGACGGCCTTGCCGACCGCCGCACCCGGGGACGCGGCGATGCCGCGGCCGAGCCGCACAGGCCCCTCCCGTCGGCGACTCCTGCGTCATCGAAGCGCGGGAACATCAGCTGCGCGAGCTGCGCACCGTTGACCCGCTGGAGCGCTTCGGCCTCGTCGATGAGGCCCTGGTCGACGAGCTGGGTGGCGATCCGGAAGGCGGCACCTGCGGTGCGCTTGCCCACCCGGGTCTGGAGCATCCAGAGCCGGCCGCGCTCGATGGTGAACTCGATGTCGCAGAGATCCTTGTAGTGGGTCTCCAGCGTCTCCATGATCGCCATCAGCTGGTCGTAGGACTTCTTGTCGATCGACTCCAGCTCGGCGAGCGGCACCGTGTTGCGGATGCCCGCGACGACGTCCTCGCCCTGTGCGTTCTGCAGGTAGTCGCCGTAGACGCCCTGGTGGCCGCTGGCCGGGTCGCGGGTGAAGGCGACGCCGGTGCCGGAGTCGGGGCCGAGGTTGCCGAAGACCATCGAACAGACGTTGACGGCTGTGCCGAGGTCTCCGGGAATGCGCTCCTGGCGGCGGTAGAGCTTGGCCCGGTCGGTGTTCCACGAGTCGAAGACGGCCTTTATGGCCAGGTCCATCTGCTCACGCGGGTCCTGCGGGAAGTCACGGCCGGCGTCCCGCGTGACGATCTTCTTGAACTGCTTGACCAGCTTCTTCAGGTCGGCCGCGTCGAGATCCACGTCGACGGTGACGCCCTTTGCCTCCTTCGCCGCCTCCAGCGCCTCCTCGAAGAGGTCGCCGTCGACCCCGAGGACGGTCTTGCCGAACATCTGGATGAGGCGGCGGTAGGAATCCCAGGCGAAGCGCTCGTCGCCGGCCTGGGCGGCGAGGCCGACGACGGAGGCGTCGGAGAGTCCGATGTTGAGGACCGTGTCCATCATTCCGGGCATCGAGAACTTGGCGCCGGAGCGGACGGAGACCAGCAGCGGGTCGTCGCTCTGGCCGAGGTTCTTGCCCATCCGCTGCTCAAGGGCCAGGAGGTGGGAGCTGACCTCGTCGCGCAGCGCGGCCGGCTCGTCGCCACTGTCGAGGTAGACCTTGCACGCCTCGGTGGTGATGGTGAAGCCCGGAGGGACGGGCAGTCCGAGGTTGGTCATCTCGGCGAGGTTGGCGCCCTTGCCACCCAGAAGGTCTTTCAGGTCCCTGTTGCCCTCGGTGAAGTCGTAGACGAACTTCTGGGGATCTTTGTTTTCCGACACGGGTCTCGACTCCTCGAGGACGCGGTGGCTGCCCTGACGGCGAGGAACATACCCAGATCGAAGGTGTCTCGGTACGTCCACTTGCGCGTCATGGGGCCTCAACCACCCGTCCGCCAGCAGATCGAAAGTGACGCGCAGGATCGCCGCTCTCGGCATTGAGTTCACCTCTTGCACGGACAACTACCCAAAGTCCTCAACGGGCCCCGATATGGCGACAGGCTGTAGTCAAGGCGTCGATCGATCAAAGTGAAGCAACCTGGCACCCAGTGCCACCATTTGAGAAGTGGACCATGCGAAATAGTGCTCATATGAGCTATCACCCCTCAGATGTGGCGAGGATCACGCCAGCCGGTGCGCTCAGATGTCACCATCCGGACGCCCGAACACCTCCGTTCAGTCACCCAGCGCGGAGCGGTAAGGCGCAGAGCGTGAACACGGAGCCCGCACATCACCGCCCACCCGCCCCTTCGAACCGTACGGCGCCGAATCTGACCAAAAGCCCGCTCGAATGAGCGGGCGAAAGGGTGGGCACTCAGTGCCCTGCACGGAGCGCGGCCGAATCAGCCGCCGGAGGTGTCCAGCTCGGCCTCGGCGCTCACGCCGGCGCAGTCGTAGGGTCCTTCAGCCAGCCGTCCGGCAGGACCACACGGTTGTTGCCCGAGGTGCGCCCGCGCGGTCCGTCCGCGCCGTCCGGCCACGGCTGGTCCAGGTCCAGCTCCTGCAGCTGACTGCCCAGCTCCTGGATCGACGAGGTGACAGCGAGCTGCTTGCGCATCTGCGAGCCGACGGCGAAACCCTTGAGATACCAGGCCACATGCTTGCGGAAGTCGATCACGCCACGGGTCTCGTCGCCGATCCACTCCCCAGCAGCGTCGCGTGGCGCAGCATGACGTCGGCGACCTCCTCAGCGGGGCGCCTGCCTTGTCTGCGTACCCTCGAAGGCGCTCACCAGGTCACCGAAGAGCCAGGGCCGCCCCAGGCAGCCGCGGCCGACGACCACGCCGTCGCAGCCGGTCTCGCGCATCATCCGCTGGGCGTCGTCCGCACACCAGATGTCGCCGTTGCCCAGGACGGGGATCTCCGGGACGTGTTCCTTCAGCCGGGCGATGGCGTCCCAGTCGGCGGTGCCGCCGTAGTGCTGGGCGGCGGTCCTGCCGTGCAGGGCGACGGCCGTGATGCCCTCCTCGACGGCGATACGGCCCGCGTCGAGGTAGGTGGTGTGGTCGTCGTCGATGCCCTTGCGCATCTTGATGGTGACCGGGACGTCGCCGGCGTTGGCGACGGCCTGCTTCAGGATCGCGCGCAGCAGCGGCCGCTTGTACGGGAGCGCGGAGCCGCCGCCCTTGCGGGTGACCTTGGGGACGGGCAGCCGAAGTTCAGGTCGATGTGGTCCGCGAGGCCCTCATCGACGATCATGCGGACCGCCTTGCCGACGGTGGCCGGGTCCACTCCGTACAGCTGGATGGAGCGCGGGGTCTCGCTCGCGTCGAAACGGATGAGCTGCATGGTCTTCTCGTTGCGCTCGACCAGCGCCCGCGTGGTGATCATCTCGCTGACGAACAGCCCCTTGCCGCCGGAGAACTCACGGCACAGGGTGCGAAACGGCGCGTTGGTGATGCCGGCCATGGGTGCGAGCACGACCGGCGGCTGCACGGTGTGCGGGCCGATCCGGAGCAGCGGGGTGCGGGGCGAGCGTGGTCATCCACCCATTGTCGCGCACGCCCGGCGGGTCTCTCGTCGCCGGGGACGGTGTGGGCCCGGTCACCTCGGGTGATCCGGGCCCACGGTCGTACGGGTCGTCAGCTATGCGCCGGGGCGTCCTGCTCGGCGGCGCCGTCCGAGGAGGCGGACCCGGCGCGCTCACGCATCTTGCGCAGCAGCTCCGCCTTCTGGTCGGCCGCCGTCCTGCGGTCGGCGTCGCGTGCGGGCCCGCGCCCTGCTGCTCGGCGCGGGACAGCTTCTTGCGCTGTCCACCCACACCGAGGAGGTTGTTGCGGCTCTTGGCCACGGTGTTCTCCCATTCAAGGTGAGAAGTGAGTTCTGAAATGATCCGGGATCGATCCGATGGGCGGCGGGTCGTCGACCCGCCGCGCGCTCACTCGTAGATCTGGAAGAACGAATACATGCCGAGACGGTACCGCGCCCCGAGCGGGCCCGGCACCTGTTTTGGCCGTCGGTGGCTTTCCCGTCAGGCGGTCGGGTCGACCGTCGCCTGATGGGCCTCGGCCAGGTGCTCCCCGGCCTTCAGCCAGGGAAGGAACTGGCCGCCTTGCGCCACCCGCAGGTGTCGCAGGTCAGCTGCCGCTGCATCCCCGACTTGGCTACGTGGACTATGTGTTCACGGCCGTGCTGATCCCATCTGCTGACCTTGCTCGTGGTCATGGACGGCATCCGAGCCTCCTGTGGACGAGTGTGCCAGTGTGCCGAAGCCCCGGATCCGTACGCGGAACCGGGGCTTCGGGCCGAACAGATGCGTGACGTCAGCAGCCGAGCAGCCGGGCGCCGAGGTACGCCTGGATCTGGTCCAGGGAGACGCGCTCCTGCTGCATGGTGTCGCGCTCGCGCACGGTCACCGCGTTGTCGTCGAGGGTGTCGAAGTCGACGGTGACGCAGAACGGCGTGCCGATCTCGTCCTGACGGCGGTAGCGGCGGCCGATGGCGCCCGCGTCGTCGAACTCGATGTTCCAGTTCTGCCGCAGGTCGGCGGCGAGGCCCTTGGCCTTGGGCGAGAGCTGCGGGTTGCGGGACAGCGGCAGGACCGCGACCTTGACCGGCGCCAGCCGCGGGTCCAGACGCATCACGGCACGCTTCTCCATGACGCCCTTGGCGTTGGGTGCCTCGTCCTCGCTGTAGGCGTCGAGGAGGAAGGCCAGCATCGCGCGGCCGACACCGGCGGCGGGCTCGATGACGTACGGCGTCCAGCGCTCGCCGGACTCCTGGTCGAAGTACGACAGGTCGGTGCCCGAGGCCGCGGAGTGCGCCTTGAGGTCGTAGTCCGTGCGGTTGGCGACGCCTTCCAGCTCGCCCCACTCGCTGCCGCCGAAGCGGAAGCGGTACTCGATGTCAGCGGTGCGCTTGGAGTAGTGGGAGAGCTTCTCCTGCGGGTGCTCGAACCACCGCATGTTCTCCTCGCTCATACCCAGGCCGGTGTACCAGTTCCAGCGCTGCTCCATCCAGTATTCCTGCCACTGCTCGTCCTCGCCCGGCTTGACGAAGAACTCCATCTCCATCTGCTCGAACTCACGCGTGCGGAAGATGAAGTTGCCCGGAGTGATCTCGTTCCGGAAGGACTTGCCCATCTGCGCGATGCCGAACGGCGGCTTCTTGCGCGAGGTCTGCTGCACCTGGCCGAAGTTGGTGAAGATGCCCTGGGCGGTCTCGGGACGCAGGTAGGCGACCGAGCCGGAGTCCTGGGTCGGGCCGAGGTGGGTGGAGAGCAGACCCGAGAACTGCTTGGGCTCGGTGAACGTGCCCTTGTTGCCGCAGTTGGGGCAGTTGAGGTCGGCCAGGCCGTTGACCGGCGGCTTGCCGTGCTTCTCCTCGTAGGCCTCTTCGAGGTGGTCGGCGCGGTAGCGCTTGTGGCACGAGGTGCACTCGGTGAGCGGGTCGGAGAACGTGGCGACGTGGCCGGAGGCGACCCAGACGTCGGGGGCGAGGATGACCGACGAGTCGAGACCGACCACGTCCTCGCGCGAAGTGACCATGTAGCGCCACCACTGGCGCTTCAGGTTCTCCTTGAGCTCAACGCCCAGCGGCCCGTAGTCCCAGGCGGCCTTCTGGCCACCGTAGATCTCACTGCAGGGATAGACGAAGCCACGGCGCTTGCTCAGGCTGACGATGGTGTCGATCTTGTCGGCGGCCACGGTGCTCTCTTCATTGCGACGGCGAAATGGGACAGGGGTGCGAAGCGCCTCGATGGGGGCGACAGTCGGGTGACGGGCGGCGAATGACCCAGATTACCGGCGGGCGCACCCCAGGATCAAATCGGTGGGGGTCAAGCGGTCTTCCGTCTGTGATCCGGGCATCTCATCTGCCTTGTTGACAATCGTTTCCAGTTTTGTTGAAAATGAGTGTCATGAACGTACGCCGCCTCATACCCACCGTCGCAGTCGCCGGAGCAGTCACCCTCGGCCTCACCACCCTCTCCGCCTGCTCCACCTCGGACGCTGCCGACGCCGGGGCGGTGACAAGCTGGCCGTGACGGCGTCCTTCTACCCGATGCAGTTCCTGGCCGAGGAAATAGGCGGGGAGCACGTCTCCGTCACCACCCTCACCGAGCCGGGCGTCGAGCCGCACGACCTGGAGCTCTCCCCACGGCAGATCGGCGGTCTCAGCGACGCCGACTACGTCCTGTTCCTCAAGGGCATCCAGCCCGCGGTCGACGACGCGGTCGAGCAGGCCGGGGTCGAAGCCACGGTCGACGCGGCGGAGCTCACCACGCTGGAGAGCCACGGCACCGAGGTCGACGGCCACGACCACGGACACGAGGCAGGCGCGGAGCACGAGAGCGAGGCGGGCGCCGACCCGCACATCTGGCTGGACCCGGTGAAGTACGCCGAGGCCGCCGAGGGCGTCGGCAAGTCCCTGGAGAAGGCCGACCCCGACCACGCCGCGGACTACCGCGAGAACACCGACGCCCTGGTCACCGAGCTGAGCGCGCTGAACACCGCGTACGAGGCCGGCCTCGAGGACACCGCGACCAAGACGTTCATCACCACCCATTCCGCCTTCGGGTACCTGGCCGAGCGCTACGGCCTGACCCAGGAGGGCATCACCGGCATCGACCCCGAGGCCGAACCCAGCCCGGCCCGGATCAACGAGATCCACTCCATCGCGGAGAAGAGCAGCGCCACCACCGTCTTCTTCGAGACGCTCGCCAGCGACAAGGCCGCCAGGACCCTCGCCAAGGACGCCGGTCTGAAGACCGACGTGCTGGACCCGCTGGAGGGAATTACGGAGAAGTCCAAGGGCGCTGACTACCTCGAGGTCATGAAGTCCAACCTGACCGCGCTGCAGAAGGCCCTGGGCGCGAAGTGACCTGCGTGACACCCGCACCAGCAGCATCGGAGGCACTCATGCCGGAGCCCGAGAGCACCACACCCGTACCCGTGATCAGCATGCGCGCGGCCACGGCCACGCTCGGGGCACGCCCGGTGCTGCGCGGCGTCGACCTCAGCGTCCACAGCGGCGAAGTCGTGGCTCTCCTCGGCGCCAACGGCTCGGGCAAGTCCACCGCCGTACGCTCCGTCATCGGCCAGGTCCCGCTCACCGGCGGCAGCGTCGAGCTGTTCGGCACCCGCTGCGCCGCTTCCGCTCCTGGGCCCGCATCGGCTACGTGCCGCAGCGCACCACGGCGGCCGGCGGGGTCCCCGCCACGATCCGCGAGGTCGTCTCCTCCGGGCGCCTGTCCCGTACGAAGCTGAGGCTGCCGCGCAAGGCGGACCGGGCGGCCGTGGACCGTGCCATCGAGCTCGTCGGGCTCACCGACCGGGCCGACGACTCCGTGAGCGCCCTGTCCGGCGGGCAGCACCAGCGGGTGCTGATCGCGCGTGCGCTCGCCGCCGAACCGGAGCTCCTGATCATGGACGAGCCGATGGCCGGGGTCGACCTGGCCAGCCAGGAGATCCTCGCCGCGACCCTGCGCGAGCAGGTGGCGGCCGGTACGACCGTGCTGCTCGTCCTGCACGAGCTCGGCACACTGGAACCGCTCATCGACCGGGCGATCGTGCTGCGCGACGGCTGTGTGACACACGACGGGCCGCCCCCGAGGCCCTGGGCCAACACGCTCTGCCGGGCCACGACCATGTACACCCCCACGCGGCCTCCGAGCCCGTCCGGACGGGACTGTTGACCTGATCATGGAATTCCTGACACCCCCTTCATGCAGCGGGCCCTGATCGCGGCCGTCCTGGTCGGCATCACCGCCCCGCCATCGGCATCTACCTGGTGCAGCGCCGGCAGGCCTGATGGGCGACGGCATCGGACACATCGCGATGACCGGTGTCGGTCTCGGCTTCCTGCTGTCCACCAACCCCGTCTGGATGGCCACCCTCGTCGCCGTGGCGGGCTCGGTCGTCATGGAGCTGATCCGCTGGTACGGCCGCACCCGCGGCGACATCGCCCTGGCCATGCTGTTCTACGGCGGCATGGCGGGCGGGTGATGCTGATCAACCTCTCCGAAACCGGCTCCAACGCCAACCTCACCTCGTTCCTCTTCGGCTCCCTGTCGACGGTCTCCGAGGAGGACGTCACGGCGATCGTCGTGCTGGCCGCCCTCGTGGTGCTGGTGACCGTGGGGCTGCGGCGGCAGCTGTTCGCGGTCAGCCAGGACGAGGAGTTCGCCCGCGTCACGGGACTGCCGGTGCGCGTGCTCAACCTGCTGGTGGCCGTGACGGCAGCCGTCACCGTCACCGTCGCGATGCGGGTCGTGGGTCTGCTGCTGGTCAGCGCACTCATGGTGGTCCCGGTCGCGGCAGCGCAGCAGATCGCGAAGTCCTTCAAGGTGACGTTCGTCCTGTCCGTCGTCATCGGTACGGCCGTGACCCTCGCAGGCACTGTCACCTCGTACTACCAGGACGTCCCGCCCGGCGCGACGATCGTGCTGCTGGCCATCGCCGTCTTCGTCGCGCTGACCGTGCTCGCCACGCCACTGGCCCGCAGGCGCGCCCGCGGACGCGAAGCGAACGCGGCGCAGTGCACCCTGGAGGTACCGGCGGCCCGCCCGGCCACGGACGACGCCAGAGTGTGACCGTTAACGGTGGCGCCGGTGCGGGCTGGCACAATGGCCCGACATACGCACGGGCGACACGAGGAGGCAGCTGTGGCGACGGCGCCGATCAGTGGCACGAACGCAGCCCCGGTACGCGGCCGGTCCACCCGGCAGCGGACGGCGGTCGCGGCGGCGCTCGACGAGGTCGACGAGTTCCGCAGCGCCCAGGACCTGCACGATGTGCTCAAGCACCGCGGTGACTCGGTCGGGCTGACCACGGTCTACCGCACACTGCAGTCCCTGGCCGATGCCGGCGAGGTCGATGTACTGCGCACGGCGGACGGCGAGGCGGTCTACCGGCGGTGCTCGACGGGCGATCACCACCACCATCTGGTGTGCCGGGTCTGTGGCAAGGCCGTCGAGGTCGAGGGGCCCGCGGTGGAGCAGTGGGCCGAGACGATCGCGGCGCAGCACGGATATGTGAACGTGGCCCACACCGTGGAGATCTTCGGGACGTGTGCGGAGTGCGCGGCCGCGAAGGGTGAGCACCGGGGCTCCGTCGCCGGAGCCCCGGTTCGTACGCCGGCCCGGACGTCAGCCGCTGGTGATTTCTTCCGCGCCGCCGAAGCGGCGGTCCCGCTGGGCGAATTCCAGGCAGGCGCGCCACAGGTCGCGGCGGTCGAAATCGGGCCACAGGACGTCCTGGAACACCATCTCGGCGTACGCGCTCTGCCAGATCAGGTAGTTCGAGGTGCGCTGCTCACCACTGGGACGTACGAACAGGTCCACGTCCGGCATGTCCGGGTAGTAGGTGTACTTCGCGAACGTCTTCTCGTTGACCTTCGAGGGGTCGAGCTTCCCGGCCGCGACATCCTCCGCGATGCGCTGGGCGGCATCGGCGATCTCGGCCCGGCCGCCGTAGTTGACGCAGAAGTACAGCGTCATCCTGTCGTTGTCCTTCGTCTGCTCCTGGGCGACCTGGAGCTCCTGGACCACGGACTTCCACAGCTTCGGCATGCGGCCCACCCAGCGGATCCGGATGCCCAGCGCGTCCATCTCGTCGCGGCGGCGACGGATGACGTCCCGGTTGAAGTTCATCAGGAACTTCACCTCGTCGGGCGAGCGCTTCCAGTTCTCGGTGGAGAAGGCGTACAGCGAGAGGTTCTTGACGCCCATCTCGATGCAGCCCTTGAGGACGTCCATCACGACGCCCTCACCGACCCTGTGGCCCTCGGTGCGCGGGAGGCCCGCTCCTTGGCCCAGCGGCCGTTGCCGTCCATCACGACCGCGACGTGCTTGGGCACCAGCTCGCCGGGGATCCTCGGCGGGGTGGCGCCGGAGGGTGCGGCTCGGGGTCTCGTACTCGCGGCGGTTACGGCCACCGAGAATTCCGCGTACTGCCATGAGCTTCTCTCGTCTCCCTGTGTTACTTCTCTACGTACCGCAGCGAACGCAGGCCGCGCTCCAGGTGCCAGTGCAGATAGGCGGACACCAGCCCGCTCCCTCCCTGACGTGACGCGCCTCGCACGCGTCCGCCGTCTCCCAGTCCCCGGTGAGCAGCGCGCTCAGCAGTCCGACGGCCTCCGCCGAGGTACGACGCTGCCGGGTACCCGGCAGTCGCCGCAGATGATGCCTCCCGCCGCGATGGAGAAGAACCGGTTGGGACCGGGCATTCCGCAGCGTGCGCAGTTCTCGAAGCTGGGGGCGTAGCCGTTGACGGCGAGGAGCGCAGCAGGAAGGCGTCGAGGATGAGGCTGGGGGTGTGTTCGGCGCGCGAGAGGGTCCGCAGGCCGCCCACCAGCAGCAGGTACTGCTGGACCGCGGGCTCGCCCTCGTGATCGGTGAACCGCTCGGCGGTCTCCAGCATCGCGGTGCCCGCGGTGTAGCGGCCGTAGTCGGAGACGATGCCGCTGCCGTACGGAGCGATCGTTTCGCTCTGCGTGCACAGGGGAAGACCGCGGCCGATCAGTTCGCTGCCGCGTGCGAAGAACTGCACGTCCACATGGGAGAACGGTTCGAGCCGCGCCCCGAACTTGGACTTCGTACGCCGCACTCCGCGCGCGACGGCACGCACCCTGCCGTGGCCTCGGGTCAGGATCGTGATGATCCGGTCGGCCTCGCCCAGCTTCTGCGTACGCAGTACGACGCCGTCGTCCCGGAACAAGCTCATGCGCCCATTGTCCCGCACCCGGATACCGGTCCCTCGCCGGACCTCATTCCTGGCGGCCCGAAGCCGGTACGACCAGCCCCGGCTCATGGGGTGCGGCGAGGACCCGGTCGATCAGCCGGGCGGTCGGGCCCGGGAGAGCGGAGCGTCACCCGCGGGCACAGCAGGACCCGGATCACAGGACCGCGCCCCGTACCCCGGCGGCTGCTGCCGGTTCATGCCCGCCGTCACCGGATTCGTACAGCGGCAGGCCGGCCGCGACCTCGAAGCAGCGCCCTGGAAGGGCCCCACGGCCAGCGTGCCGCCCGAACTGCGTGCACGTTCCCCGCATCCCCGCGATGCCGAATCCCGGCGCGGAGCCGCCCGGCTGGGGCTTCGCGTGTCCTGGATCTTCGCGGCCTGGGTCGAGTCCGCGCCCGCCGGCAGACAGCCGGGCTCAGGACGGTGTACGGGCGGCAGCGGCGAGCAGTGAAGCGACGTCCTCGGGGCGGAGCTGGAGCGCGCTGCCGACCGTGGTCAGCACCTCGCGCTCGGCCTGGCTGTACGGACCGTCGGCGAGCGCGATCCTGGCTCCCTGCAGCAGTACCGATTCCCGCCCGGCGGCGGCCAGATGCGGGCGAGCGGCCTCAGCACCTCGTGCAGCTCGATGGCGAGTGCTGCCCCGCAGGCCTCGGCCGCCGGGTCGGAGCCGTCGCCGTGCCCGGTGTCGGCGGCGAGCACCTCGACGATGGTGAAGAGCTGTTCCTGGGTGCAGTCGTCGAGCCCGGCTTCGCGAACGGTGGCAGCCGCGGTTTCCAGGACCGTACGGGAGGTGGTGCCGCCTGCGGTGAGTACGCCGAGGGTGACGGTGTGGACGGCTTCCCTGAGCATCGCGGAGAGCCGGGTGGTGGTGGGGTGGTCGAGGGTGTCGGTGCACAAGTGCGCCCGGCAGGCGGCACATTCGACGACCTGGGCCGCGGTGCCGCGCCGCAGCAGTGGCACGCCGAGCACGGTGAAGCGGCGACGCCCGGCCAGCCGCTGGTAGTTGCGGTCGCCTCCGCAGCCGGGGCAGAAGAACTCGCCGTCACCGACGGTGTGCCAGACGGTACGGATGCCGTAGATGCGCAGTCCCATGGCGCGTTGTCCCTTGGCTGTCCGCACGTCGCACACCTCCGTAACTCCCCGTAGCCCTTCGGGCACAGGAGGTACCCCAGGCAACATTGCCGTAGTTGGACGTGATGTTAGCCACATGTGTGATCCTGCGTCAGCATCCAGGGCGTCACAACACCCGGAAATGGCCGAACCCCGACCACCCTGGGCGGGTGGACGGGTTCACGTACGGGGCCTACCGGGACATACCGGATTCTCGTCCGGGCGCCGCCGGCAGTGGTCAGCGAGTCGCGCGGTTGACCGCGGAGACGACCGCCTTGAGCGAGGCACGCGTGGTGTTGGCGTCGATCCCGATGCCCCAGAGCACCTTGCCGTCGATCGCGCACTCGATGTAGGAGGCGGCCTGGGCGCTCGCGCCCTCGCTCATCGTGTGCTCGGTGTAGTCCAGCAGCCTGGCGTCGATGCCGATGGCCTGCAGCGCTCCGAAGAAGGCGGAGATCGGACCGTTGCCCGTGCCGGTCAGCACGGTGTCCGTGCCGTCGACCGTCGCCTCGACGGTGATGGTGTCCTGGCCGTCGGAACCGGTCGTGGTCTGGCCGGAGCGGATCTGCACCCGCCCCACGCGTTGTCCGGATTGGGCAGGTACTCGTCCTGGAAGGCGGACCAGATGGCGGCCGGGTGACCTCGCCGCCATCGGCGTCGGTCTTGGCCTGAATGATCCGGGAGAACTCGATCTGCATCCGGCGCGGCAGGTCCAGCTTGTGGTCGTTCTGCAGGACATAGGCGATTCCGCCCTTGCCCGACTGCGAGTTGACCCGGATGACCGCCTCGTACGAGCGGCCGACGTCCTTCGGGTCGATCGGCAGGTACGGCACCGCCCACTCGAGGTCGTCGACGGTCTTGGCCTGGGCGGCCGCATCGGCCTCCATGGCGTCGAAGCCCTTCTTGATGGCGTCCTGGTGGGAGCCGGAGAAGGCGGTGTAGACGAGGTCGCCCGCGTAGGGGTGGCGCGGGTGGATCTCCATCTGATTGCAGTACTCGCTGGTGCGACGGATCTCGTCGATCTGCGAGAAGTCGATCTGCGGGTCGACGCCCTGCGAGAACAGGTTCATGCCCAGCGTGACCAGGTCGACGTTGCCGGTGCGCTCGCCCTGGCCGAACAGGCAGCCCTCGATGCGGTCGGCGCCCGCCATGATGGCCAGCTCGGCGGCGGCGACAGCGGTGCCGCGGTCGTTGTGGGGTGGACGGAGAGGCAGACGTGCTCGCGGCGCGACAGGTTGCGCGACATCCACTCGAACCGGTCCGCATGCGTGGACGGCGTCGAGCGCTCCACGGTGGCCGGCAGGTTGAGGATGATCTCGCGGCCCTCCTCGGGCTGCCAGACGTCACATACGGCCTCGCAGACCTCCAGGGCGAAGTCCAGCTCGGTGTCCGTGAAGATCTCCGGGCTGTACTGGTAGCCGAAGACGGTCTCCGGGCCCAGGATCTTCTCCGCGTACTCCATGACCAGCCGGGTGCCGTCCACCGCGATCTGCTTGACCTGCTCCTTCGAGCCGCGGAAGACCACGCGGCGGAAAGTGGGTGCGGTCGCGTTGTACAGATGGACGGTGGCGCGGTGTGCGCCGCGCAGCGATTCGACGGTGCGCTCGATCAGTTCCTCACGGGCCTGCGTCAGGACGGAGATCGTCACGTCCTCGGGGATCGCGCCCTCTTCAATGATCGAGCGGACGAACGCGAAGTCGGTCTCACCCGAGGACGGGAAGCCGACCTCGATCTCCTTGTAGCCCATGGTCACGAGCAGATCGAACATCTCGCGCTTGCGTGCCGGGGACATCGGGTCGATCAGGGCCTGATTGCCGTCCCGCAGATCGGTGGACAGCCAGCGGGGCGCCCGGGTGATCCGGCTGTCCGGCCAGGTGCGGTCGGGGATGTCCACTGCCTCGTACCGGCCGTACTTGTGGACGGGCATCCCTGACGGCTTCTGCAGCTGCGTGGCGTTCGTGATCGGCGTCGGGCGGCCGACGGCGTTCTCAACGGGATTTACGGCGGTCATGGCGTAGGGCTCCTCGGGGTCCGGCAAGAGAACGGCCGACTGTGTCGCTGCAACACCGGACTCCGCGGGGAGGGTCGGCCTACGACTACAGACCCTCGCCGCGGCAGCTAAGAAGGAGCAGCCCGAAACGCATGATGGGATGACACTAACGGACAGGGCGCTGGACACGTCGGCGCGTATCAGTATGCGGGATCGGGCGCACGTGTCGGGTAAACGGTGATGCATCACTCTATTTCGTCAATCGACGTCGCAACCAGTGACAGCACGATGACTCAGTGCCACAGTCGCATGCATGCAGCCTCGACCGAACAACGGGCTCAGCCCGTCTTCTGCACCATCGTGCCGCCCCACGTCCTGGACAAGCTGTCGCAGTCCGACGACCCACTCCTCTCCGGTCCCGCGCGCCGCACCCTGGAGGCCGACGGCGCCAGGCGCATCCACCGCCGGACGGCCGCTCTGGCCTACACGCCCGACGCACCGGGCACCGCGGATCAGGTGCCCACCAAACCCCACCGCACCCTGTACGACTGCCGCCACGGCACGGATCTGCCGGGCCACAAGGTCCGCGACGAGGGCGACGAAGCCACCCGGGACGCCAGCGTCAACCGCGCGTACGCGGGGCTCGGCGCGACGTACGAGCTGCTGCTCACGGCGTACGGCCGCAGCTCGATCGACGGCAAGGGCCTGCCACTCATCGGTTCCGTGCACTACGACGAGAAGTACAACAACGCGTTCTTCGACGGCGAGCAGATGGTCTTCGGCGACGGGGACGGGGAGATCTTCCTCGACTTCACCGTCGCCATCGACGTGATCGCCCACGAGCTGGCGCACGGGCTGACCCAGTACACGGCCAACCTTGCCTACCAGGGCCAGTCGGGCGCGCTCAACGAGTCCGTGTCGGACGTCTTCGGATCCCTGGTCAAGCAGTACTCACTGGGCCAGAGCGCCGAACAGGGCGACTGGCTGATCGGCTCAGGACTGCTCGCACCGCGCGTGAGCGGGTCGCCCTGCGCTCGATGAAGGCCCCGGGCACGGCGTACGACGACGATGTGCTCGGCAAGGACCCGCAGCCCGCGTCGATGGACGACTACATCGAGACGGACGAGGACAACGGCGGGGTGCATCTCAACTCGGGGATCCCGAACCGCGCCTTCTACCTGCTGGCCACGGCGCTCGGAGGCAACGCGTGGGAGCGGGCCGGCCAGCTCTGGTTCGACGTGCTGACCGGGGGCGAGCTGGCCTCGGACGCGGACTTCGCGGACTTCGCCCGGCTGACCGTCGCCGCGGCGCGAGCCGGTTCGGGGACGGGGACGAGGCGGAAGCGGTGCTGAAGGCCTGGTCGGAGGTGGGCGTTCCGACGAGGTGAGCGGGTAGGTTCGGGCGAGTCCGTCCCGGCGCGATCAGGCAGGAGCGCACACCATGCGAATTCAGGTGAGCCGGACCGGCGGGTTCGCCGGTATCGCGCGCCACTGCGAGGTCGACACCTCGCAGCAGCCCGACGCCGCGGAGTGGGAGGCCCTGGCCGAGGCTGCGCTCGCCGCCGGCCGGGGCAGCCCGCCGACGGGCGTGCCGGACGGCTTCAGCTATCGGATCACGGTCGGCGACCGGACGTTCCACTGCGCGGACCCCCGGCTCACGGAGGCCCAGCGCACGCTGATCTCCCGGGTGCTGAAGGAGGGGCGTAGGAGCCTCCCGGGCCGCCGGGCCGGGGAGGCTCAGGGCCCGGCCTGCGCAGCTGCCCGGGGCCCGTCCACACCGCCGTCCTCGGCCCCTGGTGACGCTCAGAACCCGAGCTTGCGCAGCTGCTTGGGATCGCGCTGCCAGTCCTTGGCGACCTTCACGTGCAGGTCCAGGAAGACCGGGGTGCCGAGCAGCGCCTCGATGTGCTTGCGCGACTTCGTGCCCACGTCCTTCAGTCGCTGGCCCTTGGGGCCGATGATGATGCCCTTCTGACTGGGGCGCTCGATGTAGACGTTCGCATGGATGTCGAGCAGCGGCTTGTCCGCCGGGCGGTCCTCGCGGGCAGCATCTCCTCGACGACGACCGCGATGGAGTGCGGCAGCTCGTCCCGTACGCCTTCCAGCGCTGCCTCACGGATCAGCTCCGCGACCATGACCATCTCGGGCTCGTCCGTGAGATCGCCCTCCGGGTAGAGCGGCGGGCTCTCGGGAAGCATCGGTGCGATCAGGTCGGCGAGCAGACCGACCTGCTGGTCCTTGACCGCGGAGACCGGGATGATCTCGGCCCACTCGAAGCCGAGCTCCTCGCCGGCGCGGGAGATGGCCAGCAGCTGCTCGGCGAGCGTCTTGGAGTCGACCAGGTCGGTCTTGGTGACGATCGCGATCTTCGGGGTCTTCTTGATCCCGGCGAGTTCCTTGATGATGAACTTGTCGCCGGGGCCGAGCTTCTGGTCGGCGGGCAGGCAGAAGCCGATGACGTCGACCTCGGCCCAGGTGGTCCGTACGACGTCGTTCAGCCGCTCTCCGAGCAGCGTGCGCGGCTTGTGGAGGCCGGGGTGTCCACAAGGATCAGCTGCGCGTCCGCACGGTGCACGATGCCTCGCACCGTGTGCCGGGTGGTCTGGGGACGGTTGGAGGTGATCGCCACCTTCTGACCGACCAGAGCGTTCGTGAGGGTGGACTTGCCCGCGTTGGGGCGGCCCACGAAGCAGGCGAAGCCGGCCCGATGGGGGCGTTGTTCTCAGCCTGCTGCGCAGCGGCTTCTGTGTTCGGTCGAGCGCTCATGGCGCCCATTGTCCCCGATCCCGGCGGCCGTGATGCACAACAGTGCGCTTCGGGCCCTTCCGGAGGCCGCAGATCCGCCCTGGATCAGCCCGCCGTGACAGCGACCCGCAGCACACCGTCGGGCCCGGCCAGCAGGACGGGCGTGTCGGCTCCGCCCAGGTCCCGTACCGCCGCACGGTCCTGGGCGGAGGGTCTGTGCCGCGGAGACGACCGCGGCGGCCTCCAGCGATGTGGCTCCACTGGCCACCGCCATCGCGACGGCTGTCTGCAGTGCGCTGAGCTTCAGCGACTCCAGGGCCACCGTGCCCGCGGCATACGTGCGCCCCGTCTCGTCCCGTACGGCCGCGCCCTCCGCGACTCCGTTACGGGCACGGATACTGCGGGCCAGTGCGACGATCTTGACGTCCTCGGGGCCGAGGTCGGTGCTCTCAGTCATGTGCTGAGCATACGAAGCGGGCGGTCACCCGCCCTTCAACGGGTGCGTTCACCCGGCGACCGGGTACATCGAACCGCACCGGCCATCCGGCGGGCGCGCCCGTCATCCGGGCGCCTCCCCGGCGCTACGGCCGGTCCAGGCGGAGGCGTTCGGCCCTGGGCAGGCCTGCCACCACCAGGTCGTAACTGTCCTCGATGAGCTCCCGGACCATCTCCCGCGGCAGTCCGGAGACCGTCACCGTGTTCCAGTGCCGCTTGTTCATGTGCCAGCCGGGCACGATCGCCGCGTGTTCCTCCCTGAGCCGCACCGCATCGTCCGGATCGCGCTGAGGTTGACCGTCAGCGGCTCGGAGTCCAGCGTGCTGAGGGCGAACATCTTCCCGAGCACCTTGAACACCGAGGCCTCCGGGCCGAACGGAAACTGCTCGGTACACGCGTTGAACTCCAGGCAGAACGCCCTCAACTCCTGCGGAGTCATTCCTCTTTGGCCCCTTCCGGCTCCACCAGGACCGTGACGATCTTGTTCCTGCGGCCTGCGGGGACTCCGCGGTCAGCCTGATCCCGCGGCCGTCCGGCAGGCCTACCACCGAGGACGCCCCGGCGATCGGGACCCGGCCGAGCGCCTTGGCCAGCAGACCGCCGACCGTTTCCACGTCCTCGTCGTCGTACTCGTCGAAGCCGAACAGCTCTCCGAGGTCGCCGATGTCGAGCCGGGCGGTGACCCGGAAGCAGCCGTTCTCGAGCTCCTGGACGGGCGGGAGCTCCCGGTCGTACTCGTCGGTGATCTCGCCGACGATCTCCTCGAGGATGTCCTCGATGGTGACGATGCCGGCGGTGCCGCCGTACTCGTCGATGACGACCGCGACGTGGTTGCGGTCCTGCTGCATCTCGCGCAGCAGATCACCGGCGTTCTTCGTGTCGGGTACGAACACCGCGGGCCGCATCGCCGTGGAGACCAGATCCGCCTCCGCGTCCCGGTTGATGTGCGTCTTGCGGACCAGGTCCTGAGGTAGACGATGCCGACGATGTCGTCCTCGTTCTCCCCGGTGACCGGGATCCGTGAGAAGCCGGAGCGCAGGGCGAGGGTCAGCGCCTGCCTGATCGTCTTGTAGCGCTCTATGCAGACCAGGTCGGTGCGGGGCACCATCACCTCGCGTACGAGCGTGTCACCGAGCTCGAAGACCGAGTGCACCATACGGCGTTCCTCGTCCTCGATCAGCGACTCCTGCTCGGCAAGGTCGACCATCGCCCGCAGCTCGGCCTCGCTGGCGAACGGTCCCTTGCGAAATCCCTTGCCCGGCGTCAGCGCGTTGCCCAGGAGGATCAGCAGCTGCGGAATCGGGCCCATGATCCTCGCCAGCGGCAGCAGGACGTACGCCGCTGCCGTCGCCGTGTTCAGCGGGTGCTGCCGGCCGATGGTGCGCGGCGAGACGCCGATCGCCACGTAGGAGACGAGGACCATCACCGCCATGGCAACGGCAAGCGCCTCCCAGGTCTCGGGAGTTCCTTCAGACAGGCGTACGTGACCAGGACGCCCGCCGACATCTCGCAGGCGACCCGCACGAGCAGAGCCACGTTCAGGTAGCGGGTCGGGTCGGCCGCGACCTGCTCAAGCTTGCGCTGCCGCGCCGCCCGGCACGGACCGCCTCCGCCGCCCGGAAGCTGGACGTACGTGCGATACCGGCCTCCGCGCAGGCGGCGAGCCATCCCACGATCACCAGCAGGACGGCTCCCGAAACGAGAGGAACGCTCACGAGACGGTGGGGGCGGGGACGGCCCGGTCAGACCGTGCTCACCGCGCCAGCCGTCGACGATCGCCGCCTGGAGGCCGAACATCTCGGCCTTCTCGCCCGGCTCCTCGTGGTCGTACCCGAGGAGGTGGAGCACCCATGGACGGTGAGGAGCTGGAGCTCCTCGTCCATGGAGTGCTCGGTGTCCGCCTCTTCGCCCTGCTTCTTCGCGACCTCCGGGCAGAGCACGATGTCACCGAGGAGACCCTGCGGGGCTCCTCCTCGTCCTGGCCGGCGGACGCAGCTCGTCCATCGGGAAGGACATGACATCCGTCGGCCCGGGAGGTCCATCCACTGCATGTGGAGCTGCTCCATGGCGGCCGTGTCCACCACGATCACCGAGAGTTCGGACAGCGGGTGGATCCGCATCCGTGCGAGCGCGTAGCGGGCGATATCGAGGATCGCCTGCTCCTCGACCTCGGTTCCGGACTCGTTGTTGACGTCGATCGACATGGTGCGCTGCGACTACTTCCCGTTGTGGCTGTCTCGGCTTTCGTACTTCTCGTACGCGTCGACGATACGGCCGACAAGCTTGTGCCGGACGACATCCTGAGAGGTGAGCCGGGAGAAGTGCACGTCCTGGACGCCCTCCAGGATGTCCTGCACCTGGCGCAGGCCGCTCTTCGTCCCGGTCGGCAGGTCGACCTGTGTGACGTCACCGGTGACGACGATCTTCGAATCGAAGCCGAGCCGGGTCAGGAACATCTTCATCTGCTCGGCGCTGGTGTTCTGCGCCTCATCCAGGATGATGAAAGCATCGTTGAGAGTCCTGCCTCGCATGTACGCCAGCGGCGCCACCTCGATCGTGCCCGCCGCCATCAGCCGCGGGATCGAGTCGGGGTCGAGCATGTCGTGCAGTGCGTCGTAGAGCGGCCGCAGATACGGGTCGATCTTGTCGAAGAGGGTGCCGGGCAGGAAGCCGAGACGCTCGCCCGCCTCGACCGCGGGCCTGGTCAGGATGATGCGGCTGACCTGCTTGGACTGCAGGGCCTGCACCGCCTTGGCCATCGCGAGGTAGGTCTTGCCGGTGCCCGCGGGGCCGATCCCGAACACGATGGTGTGCTTGTCGATCGCGTCGACGTACCGCTTCTGGTTGAGCGTCTTGGGACGGATCGTGCGACCGCGGCTGGAGAGGATGTTCTGGGTGAGCACATCGGCGGGGTCTCGGCGCCGTCCGCGCTGCCGTTCCCGCTCGCTCTGAGCATGGCGATCGAGCGTTCCACGGCGTCCTCCGTCATCGGCAGCCCAGTGCGCAGCACCAGCACCATCTCGTCGAACAGGCGCTGGATCAGGGCGACATCCGCCGCATCCCCGGTCGCGCTGATCTCATTGCCCCGGACATGGATATCGGCGGCCGGGAACGCCGTTTCGATCACGCGCAACAGCGAGTCGCCCGACCCCAGAAGCATCACCATCGGGTGTGCGGCCGGGATCCTGATCTGGGCACGCGCCTGCGGCTGTGTGGGTGTCTGAGTCATGGGCCGGCCCTCGGGCCTGCGCATACCTCCCGTTGCAGGGCAGTCGCTGTTCGATTGCCTCTGGAGTACCAAGCGTACGACTCCGCACTGACAACACCGAGAGGTTTGACCACCCGGTCATCAGCCGGCCACCGCCATGACAACCACCGTCATGACAACCACCGCCATGACAACCACCGCCAACACGACAATCGCCGTCACTGCCGAAAGCCGATCGTCGGGACGGCCCGGCGCAACGGCCAGGGCCGCGCGGTGGCGGGCAGCAGCTCCTCCAGGAAGGCGTAGCGCTCCAGCGCCACCGGGTCCTGACCCGCGGTCGTGCGCACCTGCTGCCACCAGGCGGCGATCTCGGCCCAGCCCGGTGCGGACAGCGATCCGCCGAACTCCTGTACCGAGAGCGCGGCGGTCAGTCCGGCGAAGGCCAGCCGGTCGGCCAGCGGCCAGTTCGCCAGGGTCCCGGTGACGAACCCGGCGACGAAGACGTCTCCCGCCCCGGTCGGGTCGAGTGCCGCCACCTCGATGGCGGGGACCTGGGACGCGGTCCCGGTCACCCCGTCCACCGCGTAGGCACCCTCCGCACCCAGGGTGACCACGGCGAGCGGCACCCGCTCGGCCAGGGCGTGGGCGGCGGCACGCGGGCAGCCGGTCCGGGTGTAGCGCATCGCCTCCTCCGCGTTGGGCAGGAAGGCCAGGCAGTGCTCCAGATCGGGCAGGGCGTCCAGATCCCAGCGGCCGGTCTCGTCCCAGCCGACGTCCGCGAAGATCAGGGCGCCGTTGCGGGCGGCCGCGGACACCAGGGCTCGCTGCGGCCGGGGACCAGCGAGGCGATGGCGGCACGGGCGCGTGGCGGGCAGTGCGGGAGGGTCCGGCCGGCCGCCGCGGCCGGGTGGGGCGGGGCCTCGTGACCGTGCGAGACCATCGTCCGCTCGCCCTCGTACGCCATGGAGACAGTGACCGGTGAGTGCCAGCCGGGGACGGTGCGCGACATCGACAGATCGATGCCCTCGCCCTGTTCGAGGGCGTCCCAGCAGTACTCGCCGTAGTGGTCGTCGCCGAACGCGGCGGCGAGCGAGGTGTGCAGTCCGAGCCGGGCGAGTGCGGTGCCCATGTTGGCGACACCGCCGGGGCTCGACCCCATCCCCGCGCCCAGGACTCGGTGCCGCGCACGGGGCGCTGTCCAGGCCGGTGAAGACGATGTCCAGGAAGACCGTTCCGGTCAGGAAGACATCGCAGGCCGGATCCTGCGGGCACGCAGCCCGAGCAGCGGGTCGATGTCCGGTTTTCCTGTGCTCACCGTGTGCTCCCCGGCCGTGCAGATCTGGACAGTGCGAGATCTGGCCAGTCTGCCCGATCCTTCCTGTTGTCCCCGGGTCCGGGCCACAGCACACAGACTCCCGCTGAACTGCGCAAACTCGCGTTTCTACCCACCCTGCACCGACATAAACACAGAATGACCGAGGTCACGGCGTGGCGTCTTTCTTCGGTTAAGCACTCTTGGTACAAATTGCTGCGCGAGCACCGTTCGGGACAGTTGCCAACGAGTGTCGCGATCCCTCCCCATCGCTCTGCCCTCCCCTGCCTTTTTCTGGCCTCCTTCGGCATGTCTTGAGGAACGCCCATGTCCTCGCGCCCTCGCGCCGCGTGGCCTCTGGTCGCCGTGTTCACCGCCGGTTACCTCGCCGCCTACCTGCTCCCGACCATCGTCGGCCGCCTCAGCTCCTATCTGGGCCTCACTCCTGCCCAGGCCGGTCTGGCCGGCAGCGCCCTCCTACTGAGTTCGGCCGCCGCGGGTTTCACACCGGCTGGGCGCGTCGAGACCCGCGGTGCCCGGAAGCCGGCACGGATCGGACTGCTCCTGGCCGCGGTGGGTTACGGCTGCGCCGCACTGGCCGGTTCGATCCCGCTGGTCGTCCTGGGCATAGTGGTCGGCGGCTTCGGTTCCGGTACGGCGACCGCGGTCGCGGCGGCCTGCATCGCAGGCCGCCGCGACCCGCACCGACCTCGTCCCTGGGGCTGCTCAGCGTCTCCGCGACGGCGGGCGCTCTCTATCTGACGATCCCGCATCTCGGCGGCGGCCACCGGCTGCCGTTCGCCGCGGTCGCACTGGTCGCGCTCCTCGTCTGGCCCGCCACCGCACGGCTCGGCGGGCCGGAGCCTGGGCTCGGCCACCCCGGTGTCCGGACGGCTGCCGCGCCGGCGCTCCGGTTTCGTCCTGGCGGGCGGGATGCTCGTCTGGTCCATGGCACAGAACGCCCTGTGGGGTGTGAGCAGCAGGATCGGCAGCGACCAGGTGGGCCTCTCGGAGATCACCATGGGCGCGGTGTTCGCCGCCGCACTGGGTGCGGGGCTGCTCGGGGTGATGGGTGCGAGTGTGCTGGGGCCAGACTCGGACGGGCCGCGCCGATCGGTCTGGGCACGGTGATCATCGCGGTGAGCATCGTGCTCAGTGCCTCGGCCGAGGACCTCGGTTCGTTCGCGACCGGCGAGATCGTGTGGAACACCTTCTACCCGGTGGTCATGTCGTATCTGATCGGGCTGGCCGCCTCCCTGGACGCACGCGGCCGCTGGGCGGTCCTCGCCGGTTCGGCGTCGTCGGTCGGTGTGGCCTTCGGCCCGGTGCTCGGCAGTGTGCTGTCCCAACAGGCGGGCTACGCGGCGATGGGCCTGATCCTGGGGGCTGTCACCCTGCTGGTCGCCGCCCCGTCACCGCCGTCGCACTGCACGCCGGCGGCCGCCCACCGGTGCCCGGCTCGGTCCGCCGCAGGGGCTGCGCGCCCGCTGTGCTCCTGGCGGCCACCACGACGAGCCACTCCGGCGGCGTGCCCAGGCTGGGCACGCCGGAGCAGGCCGTCGCGGAGATCAGCGTGCCCGAGCTGCACGGGAGGCTGCCGGTCCGGAACTCGTTCCGGCCGGCCGGTCCCACGGACGGGTCCGGTCAGTCGAACGCGTAGGCGTCGACCTCGCCGAGGTAACGCGCCCTGCGCTCCTCGTCGTGGTCGAGGAAGGCCGCCTCGAAGGAGTTACGGGCCAGGGTGCGCAGTTGCCCGTGGTCCAGGCCCAGTGCCTCGTGGACGGCGTCGAAGTTGTCCCCGGCGTATCCGCCGAAGTAGGCGGGGTCGTCGGAGTTGACCGTACAGAGCAGTCCGGCGGCCATCATCGCCGGCAGCGGATGCTCCTGCAGGGTGCGGATCGCGCGCAGCCGTACGTTGGACAGCGGGCAGAGCGTGAGCGGCACCCGGCCGGCCACCAGCCGCTGCACCAGCTCCGGGTCCTCCATGCAGCGCAGTCCGTGGTCGATGCGCTCGACGCCCAGCAGGTCCAGGGCCTCGCGGATGTACTCGGGCGGGCCCTCCTCGCCTGCGTGTGCGACCTTGCGCAGCCCGAGGGCGCCCGCCGCCTCGTACACCTCGCGGAACTTGGCGGGCGGGTGGCCCACCTCCGCCGAGTCGAGGCCGACGGCGCTGATCCGCTGCAGATACGGCTTCGCCGCCTCCAGGGTCCGCAGCGCCGACTCGGCCGGCTGGTCGCGCAGGAAGCACATGATCAGCTGGGTGGAGACGCCGTGCTTCTCCTCGCTGCGGTCCAGTGCCCGGCCGAGCCCCTCGATGACGGTGCCGATGGGGACACCGCGGGCGGTGTGCGCCTGCGGGTCGAAGAAGATCTCCGCGTGGCGGACTCCTGGGCGGCGGCGCGGGCGAGGTAGGCGTCGGCGAGTTCGGCGAAGTCCTCCTCGGTCCGCAGCACCTCCATGAGGGAGTAGTACAGGCCGAGGAAGCTCTGCAGGTCCTCGAAGAGGTAGGCGGTGCGCAGCGCTTCGGTGTCCGAGTGACGCAGCTTCACCCCGTTGCGTTCGGCGAGGGCGAAGGCCAGCTCCGGTTCGAGGGTTCCTTCGATGTGGAGGTGGAGTTCGGCTTTGGGAATGGGCACAGGTTCCTCTCGCTCACAGATGGTGGTGCGGTTGCTTACTGGTGACGGCTGGGCACAGGGACCCTGGTGAGATCCCTGGCGATGGTCAGTTCGCCGTCGAAACCGGCCGCCCGCGCCTGGACTCCGAAGGGCTCCGGGCTCTGGTACCGCTGCGAGAAGTGCGTCAGCACGAGGTGCCGTACGCCTGCTTCCTTCGCCACCCGGCCCGCCTGCCCTGCGGTCAGATGACCGTGGTCAGTGGCCAGCCGGCCGTCCTCGTCGAGGAAGGTCGACTCGATGACCAGCATGTCGCAGTCGGCGGCCAGCGCGTACACGCCCTCGCAGAGCCTGGTGTCCATGACGAAGGCGAACCGCTGTCCGCGCCTGAGCTCGGAGACCTCCCCGATCGTGATGCCGCCCAGCGCGCCCTCGCGCTGGATCCTGCCCACGTCCGGTCCCCTGATGCCGTGTTCGGCGAGCTTCGCCGGCAGCATGCGCCGCCCGTCCGGCTCGGTCAGCCGGTAGCCGTAGGACTCGACCGGGTGCGAGAGCCGGTGGCTTTCGAGGATGTAGGCGTCCGTGGTTGCGATCGGCCCGTCGGCGGCGACCGGAGCCTCGGTCAGCTCGACGGACTCGCGGTAGGCGGTGGCGTACCGCAGCCGGTCGAAGAAGTGCTGCCCGCTCGCCGGGTAGTGGGCGGTGACGGGGTGCGGAACCCGGTCGAGGTTGATCCGCTGGATGACCCCGGCCAGGCCCAGCGAGTGGTCGCCGTGGAAGTGGGTGACACAGATCCGGTTGATGTCGTGCGCGGCGACGCCGGCCCGCAGCATCTGACGCTGGGTGCCCTCCCGGATCGAAGAGGATGCCTTCACCGTCCCAGCGCAGCAGATAGCCGTTGTGGTTGCGGTGCCTGGTGGGGACCTGGCTGGCGGTGCCGAGGACCACGAGTTCTCGTACGGACACGGTGTGCGGACTTTCTCTGCGGGACAGCGTCAGCCCGGGGCCACTGCATTCCGCGGCCGCCCAGGACATGGGCGTGGGTGTGGAAGACGGTCTGACCCGCACCGGCGCCGGTGTTCAGAACGATGCGGTAGCCGCTCTCGGTGATCTTCTCGTCGACGGCGACGAGTCCGGCCTCGCGCAGCATGTCCGCGGCGATCTCCGGCTCGGCGGCGGCGAGCGAGGCGGCATCCGGGTAGTGCACTCTCGGAATGACCAGAACGTGGGTCGGTGCCTGCGGGTTTATATCGCGGAAGGCGACCGTCGTATCGCTCTCGCGGACGATGGTCGCCGGGATGTCCCCGAGACGATCTTGCAGAACAGGCAGTCGGTCTGCGGCTCTCCCGCCATGGCCCGGCCTCCTCGGTCGCTGGTGATTGTGATCAGTACACCGGCATGCTATCCGGCCGGGTGTGCGGGCCGGCCGGTCACCGTGTCCGTGGCCGGTCGGACCGGATCGCCGGCAGGATCGGTGCCGGACCGGCCAGGAAGACCCGGCTGGTACCCAGCCGGGCACAACCGCAGGGGACGTCGTCGGACGCGGCGTCCGTTTCGGTATGGCAACGGGCCCTTCGGGGTGCGGCGTTCTCAGCTCCAGCGCCCCGTGCGTCCCATCAGCAGAGCGACCGCGGCCGTCCCCGCGGTCGAGGTGCGCAGCACGCTGGGACCGAGGCGGTACGGCTGCGCTCCCGATCCGGCGAAGGCTGCCAGCTCGTCCGGGAGACACCCCTCCGGTCCCACGACCAGGACGATGGAGCCCCGGTCGGGGAGCGGTACGGTGGCGAGCGCCCACTGCCGTGTTCGCGGTCCTCGTGCAGGACGGCCGCGAACTCCGCCGTGGCCAGGAGCGCCGCCACCTGCTTGGTCGTCATCGCATCCGCCACTTCCGGGAACCGCACCCGGCGCGACTGCTTCCCCGCCTCCCGGGCCGTACTGCGCCACTTCGCAAGGGACTTGGCCCCGCTCGCCCTTCCACTGGGTGATGCAGCGCGAGGCCTGCCAGGGCACGACAGCGTCGACGCCCGTCTCGGTCATCGTCTCCACGGCGACCTCACCCCGGTCGCCCTTGGGCAGCGCCTGGACGACGGTGATACGGGGCGCGGGCGCCGGCTCCGTGTGGACCGGTTCCAGGCCGGTGAGCAGCAGCCGGTCCTTGCCCTCCGCGGCCCGTACGACGCAGTGCGCCCAGCGGCCCCGGCCGTCGGTCAGGACGACGTCCTCGCCTGCGTGCAGCCGCTTCACGGACACGGCGTGCCGCCCCTCCGGTCCCTCCAGTACGAACTCCGGGCCGTCGGGCAGCTGTTCGACGATGAAGACCGGTGCCGTCACTGGGCACTCCTCACGCTCATTGCCGCACGGGCGGCATCCATTTCGGCGGCGAGCAGCTCCACCAGCTCTCCGGCCGGCAGCTCACGTGCCATCCGATGGCCCTGGCCCGCCCACAGCGCCATTCCTGGGCGTCGCCCACCTTGGCGGCGGCCTTGCGCAGCCCGCTGGTCAGCTGGTGCACCTGCGGGTAGGCCGCAGGTGCGTACGGGCCGTGCTCCCGCACGAAGCGGTTGACCAGCCCGCGAGCGGGGCGTCCGGAAAAGGCCCGGGTCAAGGCCGTCGTCACGAACAACGGGTTGGCCAGCGATTGTTTGTGCAGCGGATCAGCACCCGACTCGGGACAGACCAGGAAGGCTGTGCCGAGCTGCGCCGCGTCCGCGCCCGCCGCGAGTACCGCGGTGATCTGGGAGCCGCGCATCAGTCCTCCGGCGGCGATGACCGGCAGCGTCACGCTCTCGCGCACCTGGGCCAGGAGGGAGAGCAGTCCGATGCCGGTGAGGCCGCCCTGTGAGTCGTCCCGGTGGGTGGACTGGTGGCCGCCCGCCTCGACGCCCTGGACGCAGACGGCATCGGCACCCGCCCGCTGGGCAGCCAGCGCCTCTTCGGGGAGGTGACCGTCACCACTGTGAACGTACCGGTGCCGGCGAGCGCGTCGAGGGTGTCAGGGTGGGGCAGCCGAAGGTGAAGGAGACCGCCGGTACCGGATCCTCCAGCAGAATCGCGATCTTGGCCTCGTAGCCGTCGTCGCCGCTGGAGTCCGGGTCGCCGAGCGGGTCTCGTACCAGACGGTCTCGCCGGCGAGCTGGTGGCTGTAGATCTCGACGGCGCTCGGGTCGGCGAGAGCGGGCTGCGGCATGAAGAGGTTGACGCCGAACGGCCGGCCGGTCAGCCTGCGAAGCTCTTTGATCTCGTTGTACATGCCGTCGGCCGTTTTGTACCCGGCGGCGAGGAACCCGAGCCCACCGGCTTCGGCGACGGCCCCGACGAGCTTCGGGCTGGAGACACCACCAGCCATCGGGGCCTGCACGATCGGATACCGGCAGAGATCGGTCAGCGCACGGGACATGACCGCATCGTGCCACGTCACGTGCGGCGCGCCGAATCAGCCAGGAGACGGACCGGGCCCCGATACGCCGCACCGCCCGCCGGCAGGAGGCCGACGGGCGGTGCGGTGCAAGGCCGAAAGGGATTCAGCGGCCGTTGAAGGCGTCCTTCAGCCGGGAGAACAGTCCCTGCTGCCCCGGCTGGAACTGCCCGGTGGGCCGCTCCTCGCCACGCAGCTTCGACAGCTCCCGCAGGACGCGCTCCTGCTCGGGGTCCATCTTCGTCGGGGTCATGACCTCGACGTGCACGATCAGGTCGCCGCGCCCGCCACCGCGCAGATGCGTGATGCCGCGCCCGTGCAGCGGGACCGACTGGCCGGACTGGGTGCCCGGCCTGATGTCGACCTCTTCCAGCCCGTCCAGCGTCTCCAACGGCACCTGGGTGCCGAGAGCGGCCGCTGTCATCGGGATGGTGACCGTGCAGTGCAGGTCGTCGCCGCGCCGCTGGAACACGGCGTGCGCCAGCTCGTGGATCTCGACGTACAGATCGCCGGCCGGGCCGCCGCCGGGGCCGACCTCACCCTCGCCCGCGAGCTGGATGCGGGTGCCGTTGTCGACTCCCGCGGGGATCTTCACGGTGAGCGTGCGCCGCGAACGGATGCGGCCGTCACCGGCGCACTCGGGGCAGGGGTCGGCACGACGGTACCGAAGCCCTGGCACTGCGGACACGGCCGCGAGGTCATGACCTGGCCCAGGAACGACCGGGTGACCTGGGAGACCTCGCCACGGCCGCGGCACATGTCACAGGTCTGCGCGGAGGTGCCGGGTGCGGCGCCCTCGCCACTGCAGGTCGTACAGACGACCGCCGTGTCGACCTGAATGTCCTTGGTCGTACCGAAGGCCGCCTCGGAGAGGTCGATCTCCAGCCGGATCATCGCGTCCTGGCCGCGCCGGGTCCGCGAACGGGGCCCGCGCTGCGAGGCCGTTCCGAAGAACGCGTCCATGATGTCGCTGAAGTTACCGAAGCCACCGGCTCCGAAACCGCCCGCGCCACCGCCGCCGGCCGCGGACAGCGGGTCGCCGCCGAGGTCGTAGACCTGCTTCTTCTGCGGGTCCGAAAGCACCTCGTAAGCGGCGTTGATCTCCTTGAACCGCTCCTGGGTCTTCGGATCCGGGTTCACGTCCGGGTGCAGCTCGCGTGCGAGCCGCCGGAAGGCCTTCTTGATTTCGTCCTGCGACGCGTCGCGGCGCACGCCGAGTACGGCGTAGTAGTCCGTGGCCACTAAGACTCCGCCAGGATCTGTCCGACGTAACGTGCCACTGCGCGTACCGCTCCCATCGTTCCGGGTAGTCCATGCGGGTCGGTCCGACCACGCCGAGTTTGGCGACCGCCTCGTCGCCCGAACCGTAGCCGACCGCGACGACGGACGTGGAGTTGAGGCCCTCGTGGGCGTTCTCGTGCCCGATACGTACGGTCATGCCTGAGTCCGTGGCCTCACCGAGCAGCTTCAGCAGCACGACCTGCTCTTCCAGTGCCTCCAGCACAGGCCGGATCATCACAGGAAAGTCGTGCCCGAAGCGGGTGAGGTTGGAGGTGCCGCCGATGATCAGCCGCTCCTCCGTCTCTTCGACCAGTGTCTCAAGGAGAACGGAGAGCACCGTGGATACAGTTCCCCGGTCCTCGTTCTCGAAGGATTCCGGCAAGTCCTGTACCAGCTGCGGGACATCAGTGAAGCGGCGTCCGACGACCCGGCTGTTGAGCCGGGCCCGCAGATCCGCCAGAGAGGTGTCACCGAACGGTGCAGGGCAGTCGATCATACGCTGTTCGACCCGGCCGGTGTCCGTGATGAGCACGAGCATCACCCGGGCGGGAGCCAGCGGCAGCAGCTCCACGTGCCGCACCGTGGAGCGGGTCAGCGAGGGTACTGCACGACGGCGACCTGCCGGGTCAGCTGCGCGAGCAGCCGCACGGTCCGGCCCACGACGTCGTCGAGGTCATGGGCACCGTCGAGGAAATTCTGAATCGCCCGGCGCTCCGGCGACGACAGGGGCTTGACGCCCGCGAGCCGGTCGACGAACAGGCGATACCCCTTGTCCGTCGGGATGCGCCCGCACTCGTGTGCGGCTGGGCGATGAAGCCCTCGTCCTCCAGTACTGCCATGTCGTTACGGACGGTGGCCGGGAAACCCGAGCTTGTGCCGCTCCGTGAGCGCCTTGGAGCCGACGGGCTCCTCGGTGCCGACATAGTCCTGGACGATGGCGCGCAGCACTTCGAGTCTGCGTTCGCTGAGCATCGCGCACACCTCCAGCTGTTGTTCCGGTGTCTGCTTGGCACTCTGTGCGTTCGAGTGCCAGCGATCCCCGGTCAGTGTACGGGGCGGGTGGGCCCGAGGCAAGGGCGACCGGCCACGCTACCGCGAAGAGAAGGCTGTTGCCGTTAGCGTCGTTGTATGGACGTCCTTTGGGAAGAGCTCGGCTGGGAGCGGTTGCGCAACGGTGTGGGGCGGCGACGCCTTCCCGTGTGGGACGCGACCGCCGTACTGGTGGCAGGAGCGGACGGTGCGCTGCTCTACGACACCGGTTCGACACTCCGCGAGGGCGCCGGGCTGCGGACCCAGGCGCAGCAGCTCCTCGGCCGAAAAGTGACGCATATCGCACTGAGTCATCCGCACTTCGATCATGTGCTGGGCACGGCCGCGTTCGCGGGGCGGAGGTCTACGGGCGGTCGGTATCGGCGCACTGCTGGAACGCGACGCGGATGACCTGCGTGCCTGCGCGATCCACCATGGCGTGCCCGAGGACGATGCGGCCGAGGCGGTGGATGTGCTGGTGGTCCCGCACCACGAGGTGTGCGGGAGTGGACGCTCGATCTGGGCGGCGGCCTTCAGGTATTGCTGGCCAATGTGGGTCCCGGGCACAGCGGCCACGATCTGGCGGTGCTGGTGCCCGGCTCCCCGCCGTGGTGCTCTGCGGTGATCTGGTCGAGAGTCCGGCGCCCCAGGCGGGCCGGGACGCGGTCCCGGCCCGCTGGCCGGCCGCGCTGGACCGGCTGCTGTCCCTGGGCGGCGAGGACGCGCTGTACGTACCGGGGCACGGGGCGGTGGTGGACGCCGCGTTCGTACGGGCACAGCGCGATCAGCTGGCGGCACGTTTCGGCGTGTTCTGAGGGGCCGGCGATCTATCGTCGTGCCATGCGCAGCTACCAGCCGGACCTGACCCCACCGTGGAAGAAGTCCGCCCCGGCCCCGAGATCCCTGCCGAGCCCGACCTGGTCGTCGAGGACGCCACCACCGGCTTCTGCGGTGCGGTGATCAGGTGCGAAGACGGCCCAGGGCCCGACGGTCACTCTGGAGGACCGTTTCGGCAAGCACCGGGTGTTCCCGATGGAGCCACGCGGTTTCCTGCTGGAGGGCCGCGTCGTCACGCTCGTACGACCGTCGGCCGCCGGTCCTGTCCGCCCCTCCCGTACGGCCTCCGGTTCGGTGGCGGTCCCCGGAGCGCGGGCGCGGGTCGCACGGGCCGGCCGGATCTATGTGGAGGGCCGGCACGACGCCGAGCTCGTCGAGCGGGTCTGGGGCGACGATCTGCGGATCGAGGGGTCGTCGTGGAGTATCTGGAGGGCATCGACGACCTTCCCGCGATCGTGGGCGAGTTCTCCCGGGGCCCGACGCCAGGCTCGGCGTCCTGGTCGACCACCTGGTGCCGGGATCCAAGGAGTCCCGCATCGCGGACCAGGTCTCCGATCCGGACCTGCTGGTGGTCGGACATCCGTACATCGACGTCTGGGAAGCCGTGAAGCCGTCGTCCGTGGGCATCGCCCGCTGGCCGGTGGTACCGCGCGGCCAGGACTGGAAGACGGGCGTGTGCCGGTCGCTGGGCTGGCCGGAGAACACCGGTGCGGCCTGGCAGCGGATCCTGTCCACGGTCCACTCCTACCGGGATCTGGAGCCCGCGCTGCTGGGCAGGGTGGAGGAGCTGATCGACTTCGTCACCCAGCCGCCTCACACCGACCGGTGAGACTCAGTCCACCAGGTCCCGCACCACCGCGTCCGCCAGCAGGCGCCCCGCAGGGTGAGCACGGCCCGGCCGTCCTCGTACGGTCCGGGCTCCAGCAGCCCGTCCCCGACGGCACGGCCGGCCGCCGCGAGCCCGGCCGGAGCGAGCAGCGACAGCGGGCAGCCGTCGACGAGCCTCAGCTCCAACAGGATCCGCTCGACCCGCCGGTCCTCGTCGGCGAGGATCTCGCGCCCGGCCCCGGGCGAACGGCCCTCGGTCAGCGCCTGCGCGTACGCCCCGGGTGCTTGACGTTCCACCAGCGCACCCGCCGACATGGCTGTGCGCCCGGGTCCTGCGCCCCACCAGTCGGCGCCGCGCCAGTACAGCTCGTTGTGCAGGCACCGGCCTTCCGGCGTGCGGGACCAGTTCGACACCTCGTACCAGGAGAAGCCCGCCTCGGCCATCGCCGCGTCGGCGATCAGGTAGCGGTCGGCGTGGGCGTCGTCGTCGGTCATCGGGATCTCGCCGCGCTTGATCCGGCGGGCCAGCTGGGTCCCTTCCTCGACGATCAGCGCGTAGGCCGAGACGTGGTCGGGGCCGGCGCCGATCGCCGCGTCCAGGGTGGCCCGCCAGTCGTCGTCGGACTCCCCGGGGTGCCGTAGATCAGGTCGAGGTTGACGTGCTCGAAGCCCGCCTCCCGTGCCTCGGCGACGCATGCCTCGGGCCTGCCGGGCGTATGCGTACGGTCGAGGATCTTCAGTACGTGCTGCCGGGCGCTCTGCATCCCGAAGGAGATCCGGTTGAAGCCGCCTTCCCGGAGCGCCGACAGATACGCCGGATCGACGGACTCCGGATTGGCCTCGGTGGTGATCTCGGCATCGTCCGCGAGCCCGAATTCCTCGCGGATCGCAGCCAGCATCGAGACGAGGTCGGCGGCGGGCAGCAGCGTGGGCGTACCGCCGCCGACGAAGACCGTGCGGACCGGCCGGGGTCCTCGCCGAGCACCTTGCGGGCCTGGCGGACCTCCTGGATCAGATGCGCGGCGTAGTTGTCCCGGGAGGCCAGCGCGCCACCGGAGCCGCGCAGCTCGGTCGCGGTGTAGGTGTTGAAGTCGCAGTAGCCGCAGCGGGTGGCGCAGTACGGCACATGCAGATAGAAGCCGAGCGGCCGGTCGGCGGCGCCTTCCAGGGCATGGCGGGGCAGGGCCCGTCGTCGAGTACGGGTTCACCATCGGGCAGTACGGAAGGCATACCGTCCATTGTCGCTCGCCGCCGGGACTGCCCGGTCCGGCCGCTCGTGCGCTGGGCCGGATCCGCCCGGACGGTCGGTTCCGCGAAGGTGTGAGGGCGGCGCCACCGCCGCTCCTCACACCTTCGCGCGCCTGCGTCACGCCTCGCGCGAGCCCGCGTACATGTCGTCGATGAGCTCCTTGTACTGGCGCTCGACGACCGGCCGCTTCAGCTTGAGGCTCGGCGTCAGCTCGCCGTGCTCGATGTCGAGGTCGCGCGGCAGCAGCCGGAACTGCTTGATGGTCTGCCAGCGCTGCAGGCCTTGGTTGAGCTCCTTCACATAGCCGTTGATGAGTTCGACGGCCTGCGGGAGGCGACCACGTCGGCGTACGGCTTGCCGCCGAGGCCGTTCTCGTCCGCCCAGCCGAGGATGGTCGGCTCGTCGAGCGCGATGAGTGCGGTGCAGAAGTTACGGTCCGCGCCGTGCACCAGGATGTTGGAGACGAACGGGCAGACCGCCTTGAACTGTCCCTCGACCTCCGCCGGGGCGATGTACTTGCCGCCGGAGGTCTTGATCAGGTCCTTCTTGCGGTCGGTGATCCGCAGGTAGCCGTCCTCGGAGAGCTCGCCGATGTCGCCGGTGTGGAACCAGCCGTCGGACTCCAGCACCTCGACGGTCTTCTCCGGCAGGTTGTGGTAGCCCTCCATCAGACCGGGACCGCGCAGCAGGATCTCGCCGTCCTGCGCGATCCGGACCTCGGTGCCGGGGAGCGGCTTGCCGACCGTGCCGGTGCGGTAGGCCTCGCCCGGGTTGACGAAGGAGGCGGCGCTGGACTCGGTGAGACCGTAGCCCTCCAGGATGTGGATACCGGCGCCGGCGAAGAAGAAACCGATGTCGGGGGCGAGCGCCGCGGAGCCGGAGACACAGGCACGGAGCCGGCCGCCGAAGGCCTCGCGGATCTTGGCGAAGACGAGCGTGTCGGCGACCTTGTGCTGGCGCCTAGCCCGAACGGGACGGAGGCCTTGCCGGTGCGCCGGAAGTTGTCCTGCGACACCTTCGCGTACTCGCGGGCCACTTCGGCCGCCCACTGGAAGATCTTGTACTTTGCGCCGCCGCCTGCCCGCGCCTTGGCCGCGACCCCGTTGTAGACCTTCTCGAAGATCCGGGGAACGGCTGCCATGTAGGTCGGCTGGACCACCGGCAGGTTCTCGATGATCTTGTCGACCCGGCCGTCGACCGCGGTGACGTGGCCGACCTCGATCTGGCCGGAGGTGAGGACCTTGCCGAAGACATGCGCGAGCGGCAGCCAGAGGTACTGGACATCGTCCGCGGTGATCAGGCCGGTCGCCACGGTGGCCCTGGCCATGTACGACCAGTTGTCGTGCGGCAGCCGTACGCCCTTGGGGCGCCCGGTGGTGCCGGAGGTGTAGATCAGGGTCGCCAGCTGGTCCGCGGTGATCGCGGCGACCCGGTCGGTGACCGCGTCCGGGTTCTTCACCAGGTACTCGGCACCGCGGGCCTCCAGATCGGCCAGGGTGAGGATCCAGCCCTCGGGGTCCCCGCCGCCGGCTCGGCGCCCGCCGGGTCGATGACGACGACAAGGGTCAGGTCGGGCAGCTGGTCCCGGTTCTCCCGGGCCTTCGCCACCTGGGCGGCATCCTCGGCGATCAGGACCCGGCTGCCGGAGTCGGCCAGGATGAAGGCGGACTCCCCGGTGTTGGTGGAGGGGTAGATCGTGGTGGTGGCGGCGCCCGCGCACATCACACCCAGGTCGGCGAGGATCCACTCGACACGGGTGGAGGAGGCGAGCGCGACGCGCTCCTCCGGCTTGATACCCAGCTCGATCAGACCGGCCGCGATGGCCAGGACGCGCGTCGAGGCCTGCCCCAGGTAAGCGACTTCCAGTCATCGGGACCCTCACCGGAGGCCGACGGCACCGGGTAGCGGTAGGCCTCACCGTCCGGGGTCGCCGCCACGCGGTCGATGAAGAGATTCGCCACGGAGGGCGGTCGGCTATCGATCAAGGTCTGTGTGTCGCTCACGACGTCCTCCGGGCCTGCGGCATTGCTACGACCGGCTTCTTGGTGCTGCGGTGTTCTGCTTCTCGTTTCCCGCTTGAACCTGCTTGCTTAACTCGTGAGTAACCAGCGAGCCGTGATCAGGGTAGAGCGCCCGGGTCCGCCGCGTAAGAGGCAACAGGCCGCCGGTTCATAACGAACGGGCCCCTGCGCCGCAGGACGCTGCGGCGCAGGGGCCGTTGGGCTACTCCCGAGTAGGCTCGTTGGCTACCCAGGAGTAGGGCGAGAGCGGGAGCTACTTCTTGGCCTTGCTCTCGCCGGCCGACTCGTCGGTCGACAGGACGGAGATGAACGCGTCCTGCGGCACCTCCACGTTGCCGACCATCTTCATCCGCTTCTTGCCTTCCTTCTGCTTCTCCAGCAGCTTCCGCTTACGGGAGATGTCGCCGCCGTAGCACTTGGCAAGGACGTCCTTGCGGATGGCGCGGACGGTCTCACGCGCGATGACCCGGGAGCCGATGGCCGCCTGGATCGGCACCTCGAAGTTCTGCCGCGGAATGAGCTTCTGCAGCTTCGCGACGAGCCTGACGCCGTACGCGTACGCCTTGTCCTTGTGGGTGACCGCCGAGAAGGCATCGACCTTGTCACCGTGGAGCAGGATGTCGACCTTGACGAGCTGGGCGGACTGCTCGCCGGTGGGCTCGTAGTCGAGGAGGCGTAACCGCGGGTCTTGGACTTCAGCTGATCGAAGAAGTCGAAGACGATCTCGGCGAGCGGCAGGGTGTAGCGGATCTCGACCCGGTCCTCGGAGAGGTAGTCCATGCCGAGCAGGGTGCCGCGCCGGTTCTGGCAGAGCTCCATGATCGCGCCGATGAACTCGCTCGGGGCCAGGACCGTGGCCCGGACGACCGGCTCGTGCACCTTGTCGATCTTGCCCTCGGGGAACTCGCTCGGGTTGGTGACGACATGCTCGGTGCCGTCCTCCATCTCCACGCGGTAGACCACGTTGGGTGCGGTGGCGATGAGCTCCAGACCGAACTCGCGCTCGAGCCGCTCGCGGACCACGTCGAGGTGGAGCAGGCCCAGGAAGCCGACGCGGAAGCCGAAGCCGAGTGCTGCTGACGTCTCCGGCTCGTACACCAGGGCGGCGTCGTTGAGCTGGAGCTTGTCGAGGGCCTCGCGCAGATCCGGGTAGTCGGAACCGTCCAGCGGGTACAGGCCCGAGAACACCATCGGCTTGGGTTCCTTGTAGCCGCCCAGCGCCTCGGTCGCCCCCTGTGCAGGGAGGTGATCGTGTCACCGACCTTGGACTGCCGGACATCCTTCACGCCGGTGATGATGTAGCCCACTTCGCCCACACCGATGCCGTCGGCCGGGGTCATCTCCGGCGAGGAGACACCGATCTCCAGCAGCTCGTGGGTGGCGCCCGTGGACATCATCCTGATGCGCTCGCGCTTGTTGAGCTGGCCGTCGATGACACGGACATAGGTGACGACACCGCGGTAGGGGTCGTAGACCGAGTCGAAGATCATCGCGCGGGCCGCTTCGTCCGCCTTGCCCACCGGCGCGGGCACATCCCTGACCACCCGGTTGAGCAGGGCGTCCACGCCGACGCCGGTCTTCGCGGAGACCTTGAGCACGTCCTCGGGCTGGCAGCCGATGAGGTTGGCCAGCTCCTCGGAGAACTTCTCGGGCTGCGCGGCCGGCAGGTCGATCTTGTTGAGCACCGGGACGATGGTGAGGTCGTTCTCCATCGCGAGGTAGAGGTTCGCCAGCGTCTGGGCCTCGATACCCTGCGCCGCGTCGACCAGCAGCACCGTGCCCTCGCAGGCGGCGAGCGAGCGGGAGACCTCATAGGTGAAGTCCACGTGGCCGGGCGTGTCGATCATGTTGAGGACGTGGGTGGCACCCGTGTCCTCGCCCAGAGTCGGTGCCCACGGCAGACGTACCGCCTGGGACTTGATCGTGATGCCGCGCTCGCGCTCGATATCCATCCGGTCGAGGTACTGAGCGCGCATCTGCCGCACGTCGACAACGCCGGTCAGCTGGAGCATCCGGTCGGCAAGCGTCGACTTGCCGTGGTCGATGTGCGCGATGATGCAGAAGTTGCGGATCAGCGCCGGGTCGGTACGGCTCGGCTCGGGCACGTTGGTAGGAGTCGCGGGCACGCAGGGTCCTGATTCTTGAGACGCCGAACGCCGTGTCTCGGGTCGATGTCGGGTCGGTCGGATCAATACGTAGCTTCCATCGTCCCACGCCTGCGGGGCGGGGACCGGTTTGGGCCGGTCCGATGGGCACTGGTACCGTGGGCAGCTGTGCCTCGTGGCCCTCAGAAGCGGCGTGGCGCACATCGAAGATCCAACGAACCTGAAAAGGCTCTGTCGTGGCGAACATCAAGTCCCAGATCAAGCGGAACAAGACGAACGAGAAGGCGCGCCTGCGCAACAAGGCCGTCAAGTCCTCGCTCAAGACCTCGATCCGCAAGGCCCGTGAGGCAGCTGCTGCCGGCGACGTCGAGAAGGCCACTGTGGCCGTCCGTGACGCGTCGCGCCAGCTCGACAAGGCTGTCTCGAAGGGCGTCATCCACAAGAACGCCGCCGCCAACAAGAAGTCGGCGCTGGCAGTCAAGGTTGCCGCCCTCCAGGGCTGAGCTTTGATGTGATCGCCGGAACGGACTCAGCGGGCCCTCTCCCGCTCCTGACCGGCACCTCGCGCCGCACACCGAACCTGCGTTCGCCACGCGGGTGCGGCGCACCAGCGTGAACAGAGGCCCCGGCCGCGGTCCTCCCCAGGACCAGACCGGGGCCTTCGTTCTGCCTCGGGTGCCGCGTCCGGCTCCGTTTGTCCTGCGTCCGGCTCCATCGCTGTCCTGCGTCCGGCTCCGTTGCTGTCCTATGCCTGGCGCTGCTGCTGCCCTGCGCGAGCCGCCCGCGCGACGGCCACCACGGCCTTCTCCAGGGCGTAATCCGGATCGTCCCCGCCGCCCTTGACCCCGCGTCCGCCTCGGCAACCGCGCGCAGGGCCACCGCGACCCCGTCAGGCGTCCATCCACGCATCTGCTGGCGCACCCGGTCGATCTTCCACGGCGGCATACCGAGCTCGCGGGCAAGGTCCGCCGGCCGGCCGCCCTGGCCGATGAGAGCTTGCCGATCGCCCGGACGCCCTGGGCAAGGGCACTGGTGATCAGCACGGCGGGGACTCCGGTCGACAGCGACCAGCGCAGCGCCTCCAGGGCCTCCGCCGCCCGGCCCTCGACCGCGCGGTCTGCGATCGTGAAGGAGGAAGCTTCGGCGCGGCCCGTGTAGTAACGGCCCACGACTACCTCGTCGATGGTGCCCTCGACATCGGCGACCAGCTGGGAGACCGCGCTCGCCAGCTCCCGCAGATCGCTGCCGATGGAGTCCACCAGGGCCTGACACGCCTCGGGGTCGCCGAGCGCCCCAGCGCCCGGAACTCCGACCGCACGAAGGGGAGCCGCTCGGCCGGCTTGGCCTTGGCACAGGCCACCTCACGTGCTCCCGCCTTCCGCGCGGCATCGAGCAGCCCCTGCCCTTCACGCCGCCTGCGTGCAGGAGCACCAGGGTGATCTCCTCGGCGGGCGCACCGAGGTAGGCCTTGACGTCCTTGACCGTGTCGGCGGACAGATCGTGTGCGTCGCGCACGATCACGACCTTGCGCTCGGCGAAGAGCGAGGGCTGGTCAGCTCGGCGAGCGTGCCGGGCTGCAGTTGGTCGGAGGCGAGGTCGCGGACGTCGGTGTCGGCGTCCGACGCGCGGGCGGCGGCCACCACCTGCTGCACAGCACGGTCCAGAAGGAGGTCCTCCTGGCCCACGGCGAGCGTGAGAGGGGCGAGCGGATCATCGGTGGAACTGCTTCTGGTGGCCATCGCGATCCAGCATCCCATGCCCCGCTGACAGAGCCGGGGGCCGCTGCGGAGAATGAGCGGGTGAGCAATGTGAGACATGTACTGGTGCTGCCCGACCGCGATACCGCTGAGGAGGTGGCCGGGGAGCTCGCCGACCGCTTCGGCGTCACCGAGGAGCCGCAGCTCGTGCGTGATGCCCTGGCGGGCGAGGACGACGCCGAGGACGCCCAGTGGCTGGTGGTCGTGGAGGACCCGGCCGGACGGCTGGACTCCGCGGCACTCGATGCGTTCGCCGCGGAGTACGAGGGGTGGCTGGAGGCTCCGTAGGAAGCCCTCCGCCTGTCCCCGGTCAGCCCTTGGGAACGATCTGGATGTCCATATCGATGGAGATGCTGGAGCCGACGGCGGCGATACCGCGGGCCAGCATCGTCTGCCAGGTGAGGGTGAAGTCCTCGCGGTGCAGCTCGGTGGTGGCCCGGCAGGCCGCCCGGTCTCGCCCTCCAGGCCGTTGCCCACACCGAGGTACTGGCTGTCCAGCGTCACCGTACGGCTCACTCCGTGCAGGGTGAGCGCGCCGGTGACTCCCCAGGGCTGCCGCCGCGGTGGACGAAGCGCTCGCTGTAGAACTCCAGGGTCGGGTAGCGCCCGACATCGAGGAAGTCGCCCGACCGCAGATGATCGTCGCGCATCTGCACGTTGGTGTCGATCGACGAGGCGTCGATGATGACGTGCATGGCGGAGTCCTCCATGCGGTCGGCGATCCTTACCGCACCGGCGAAGGTGTTGAACCTGCCGTGGATGCGGGCCATGCCGATATGGCGTGCCGTGAAGCCGATCTGGGAGTGCGTCGGCTCGATCTCCCAATCGCCCGGCTCGGGAGCTGCGGGGCTGCGACACCTGCAGAATCACGTCACCGAGGCTCGCGAGACCACTCTCGGTGACCGCGACCGAGACGTGGAACGGGGTGAAGCCCTCGGCCGTGACGGCAAGCCGGTAGTCACCCGCCGGAACGGTGGCGACGACGGTCCCGAAGGGGTCGGTCTCACCGCCGACGACCTTGCGGCCGGCGCTGTCGGTCACGACGAACTCCGCCTGCCGCACCGGTTCGCTGACGAAGTCGAGCACCCGGCAGCTGAGCAGGCCGGCGGTGGGGGTACCGCGAGTCCGGCGACTACGCCATGGAGCGCCGCGTCCGAATTCGACTTTCTGCCTAGCCAACGGCCGAACATATAAACGTACTCCCAGCGCTGTTCTCACCCTCGGCCCCTGGCAGCTGGACTTCACTGTCGGAGCAGCGACCCGTCGACGAATAGGCATTCGATCACTGTTGTGACGTTCGAGGCAAACAGAGGCGCTCGGAAGGGTTGTGCCGAGCTGTTACCGAAGGTCCGAATTGATCACTCCGTTTGTGTGTGTCGCCCATGTCGCCTATGCGGGACCGGGCGCACCTCCGGCGGCTCGGAGAGACGCATCCCGAAGTGGTCGCGGTAAGCGGCAAGCACCTCGGCGTCGGTGGCCATCTCCGCCGTATGCCGCTCACCCTCACGGTGGTGACCAGCGTGCGGCCCTTGAGCGTGACGCGGCCGTCCTCCGTGCGCCGGGAGCAGACGAGAGACCGGGTGAAATGAGAGTCCGGCGAGGTGCGGTGGTACCAGGACCCTGCCCGGAAGTCCGCCAGCACCCGTGGCCGCAGGTCGAGGCGGAACTGCCGCGTGCCGCCCCGCAACAGATCGAGATCGCCCCGCGGAGCCGCCCGGAGCAGGAACACCCCGCAGGGATCGTCCTGCTCGGTACGGTCGTCGAGCGCGAGGGCCGCAGCGCGTGGTCACCGAAGCCGACGTCGGCCAGCCACGGCCCCGTGCCGTCGTCGGTCTCCACCCGCAGCGCCATGTGGTCGTACGGGACACCGAGACGCTCGCCTTCGCCGAAGGTCCGTGCCTGCAACAGGATGACGCGGAAACCGAGGGCTCGGAGCAAGGCGGCGAAGGCCCCGTTGAGTTCGTAGCAGAAGCCACCGCGGTGATCGGTCACCAGCTTGTCGACGAGCGCTGCCTCTTCCAGCACGATGTCCTCGCCGAGATGTACCGAGAGGTTCTCGAACGGCACCGTCATCAGGTGGCGGCGCTGCAGCTCACGCAGGGCCGCCGAATCGGCCCGCTCGGGGCGGACGGCACCGATCCGCTCCAGATAGGCATCGGCCCAGCCAGGACGAGACGATATGGCTGTTCGAGCCGGATCATGGTTCATGGTCCAAGTGTGTCCCGGTTCACCGGGACGGGCCATGAGCTCCCAGGTCCGAGATCGCCCGCACACCGAAACCCGACCGGCCCGGCCCCGGCCGACCAGGCCATGAAGAACAGGTTGAGAAGCCGCCTCTCAACCGAACATGATCGTTTGATTCTCTCTCAAGCATGGTTTCGGTCCGGTCGAGGAAGGAATCCCGCGTCCTGTTGCTCCTTGATCGTCGGGGTGTGCGGTGGCGTCGGTGTCCGTCCGGCTCGAAGAACCGGCACCCGCCACTCGCCAAGACGTGGGCAAGACGGTCGGCCGACCGGAGCCCATCGCCCAACGTGACCAGGTCGGGCCTGGGATTGCTGGAGCTTCGGGAAGTGGCCTCCCGTGAGGGTGGAGTCCGTGCGGGAGGCGGCGGCGTTGGCTGCTGCGGCGCCGCCAGTGGCGGTTCTCGCACCGCACTGCCAACCGGGGCCAAAGGGGCGGTGCACACGGAGAACAATCACTCACTGTTTCACGGAGTGGGGTGTTTCCTGGGGCTGCCTGGACCGTTCGCGTACAGCACCGAAGACCATGACGGCGAACACGACGGCGCAAATTATGGCTGGCGCCCAAAACACCCCAGGAAGGCCGAGCGGGGACGCGAATATCCCACCCACGACACCACTGAGAATCTTTCCAGCGGCGACAGCAAAAGAAGGCCGCCGTAGCAACCCCGATACGCGGCTCAAGGATGCGCTGCAAATAGACCGGTCCCACACCATGAATAGCAGCAAATACCCAGACGTGGCACAACTGGACCACATAAATAATGGCAAGCCCGTGTACGCCCGCAAGCAGGCTGTAGCCAAGAGCCGCCATCCCGACCGCCAGGGCCACTGTCCACTCGGCACCAATCCGCGCGGACACCATCCCGATCACCGGGAAGGCGATCAATTCAATGCCTGCGCACAAACCAAGCAGCACCCCACTGGCCAGGATGGAGTGACCGAGGCCGTCGACGATATAGATCGGGAGGTATGCCGCCTTCAGGAAATCACCGATAAGCACCATACACAAGAGGACACAGACGAAAACCAGACGGCCCCATCCTTCGTGTTCCGCTCCGCCAGAATTTCCACTCTTGCCAGTTTTCTCAGGGACCTTGCGCTCGCCGTTACCACTCTTGGCGATAAAGATGATCCCAGCGTAAAGAATCCCCGAGGTGACAAATGCTGCCCTTACCCCACCGATCTCGGCCATCACGGAACCCAGGAGAGGGCCGGCTGCATACCCCAGTGAGAAGCATGCCCGCAGAGAACTGGACACCTTGTCCCGCCCTCTCCTCGGATTCCTGAGAAGAGGCGATCGCCGCATAAACCTGGGAACTGAGAACGGTAGACAGCGACAGGAAGCAGGTAGCCGTCAGGAATACTTCCGTTACGTTACGGGTCCACCCCACTGCCAGCCACCCCAGGCTCAGCAGCAGCGCACTGAGCCGGATGACTCCAAGTTTGATTTCCGGCGATCCGAAGCATGGCCCAAGAAAAGACCGGCGAGAGATCCGAACAAGGAAGTCGTAGCAATATAACCTGCCTGGGAAAGAGTCCCCGGCCGTGGTCGTCACATGGATGGAGAGGAGCGGCGAGCCACACGAAGACGCCGCACCTGCAGTGACGAGAGTGAACACGTGAGCCCTGTACTCAGGTGCCCCGTAGATTGCCAGAACCCCGGAAGCTTCATTTAAACTCTCTAGAATATATAAACCCTCGACAACCCTCGACCCCGACCGCAGGACCTCACAGAGGCGTGTCAGGTCCCAGGAGGTCATCGGGAAGCGACATTCCATTGAAATTGGCGGCCTTGCCATCCCTTATATACGAAGCCCCCAGGTCGACTGCGCTGGTAACGAATTGCGCAAGTGAGCTCCTTCTCTACCAGCACGTGATCCTCTACCATCACCCGCCATGCTCCTGGCGCCAGCGTTGCGAGCGCTGCACGAGCCGCAGCGGTGTCAAGGTTGACCCGGCCCATGCCGGCCGCCGCCATGCCCAGGCCGAAGGCGCTCAGCCAGAGGGCATGCCGAGTGCTCCCGTCGACGACTCCGTCAATCTCCGGCCGGCCCCGACACACCCATTCGTAGCGACTGCGAAGCTCATCCATGTCAATTCCCAGATACTCAAGAAATCTTTCTTCGTCGCTCATGTCGACCCATTGCTGATTACCGCCCCTCCGGTGCAGCCAGCTACTTCCTCGCTTAGACCAAGAAAAATATGGAAGAATGGTGCCACCTTGCGCAACGCCCCGCCCCGACCCTGCGGCATCATCGTAAAAGCAGGGAGAAAGCCGAGTTCCTATGTGGTTCCCTGCAACACTTGGAATCTCGGAGTGCTGAACCAGGTTTGGGACGTGAACGTAGGCGTCCACGTCATGCTTCTTGATGTGGTCGAGCAGCGCGAAGTCATCATGAAGATGGTTTCCACCAATCGAGCTCAGAGAAAAGGATCTGGCAACTCGTGCCGGCAGTACAAGAGCGACACACGGAAGGTAGGGATCGCACAACTCGGCCCATCGTGATCCGTTGAGCGCGGCAAGTCGCACGACGTTTGATGTCCGAGAGCTCCAGCTGGTGAAAAGCGACAGGGCATGGTCGGGCATTTCAGAAACCGCGTCGAGTAGCGTCGGTATGAAATCGTCGCACACGTAACAGTCGTCCTGCAGTACCAGATGATGGCTGGAATCATCCTCAACAGCATTCCAAGAGCGAATGGAGTTTTCTAGCGTTCGCCCCGTCGGGGCCGGATCCACCACAATCTTTGGCGACAAACCGGCGACTGATTCCGCCAATGTCCGGGCGGCCTCGATCCGTCCAGGGTGAGTCATTATCGCTGTCGACAACTTAACCTTGCCCTGCAACTCAACCACCGGCGCACCTTCCTGGGGTCTACTGAGGGATAGATGCTACAAGCGATACGGACGGAACCGCTACCTGAATTGAGATTTCTACTATCCGCAATTTCAGCCATTACTCCGAAATGGAACCAGCCGCTCCGACGGGTAACTGTCATGGTAAACCGCCATATTCCGAACAATCGGAGTCTTTCATCCACGCGGTGTGACTTTCATCGATCCGCCGGCCGCGTGGTCACAATGGGGGCCGTTACTGCGGGGTGCTATCTGCGCCTGCCCGAACATTCCATACAGGCCGGCACGAGCGAGAGAAAGGGCGCTCGGATCGACGGCGGTACCCTGACACAATAGCCCTCCTGCTGTTCTCGATCAGGATTCCACACACTGAGAGATTTCCAATGTCTGGAACCTGTGGGGACGGTCCGCATGGATGTACCTGCAATCACGCCGTACCGTCACGGCGTGGCAGGAAGCGAACGAGCTGACCGGACGCGACCGTATGCCCGACTCTCCAAGTGGCTCGTGTGACATATAGGTTCGACGTACGGGCGCGCTCATGAGCGGCCGACCGCTCGCAGTTCCGCCCCGGCCCCGTTACCGCGATCGCACCGTCCCTGTCCGTACGCAGAACCTTCGCTCCCCGGCCCTGAGCGCCTCGACGGTACGGGCCGCGGGATGCCCGTACGGATTGTCCGTGCCGCAACTGATGAGAGCGAGTCTCGGGTCCGCACCGCGCAGCAGGGCCGTGTCCTGATGGGCAGATCCGTGGTGCGCCACTTTCATTACGTCCACCCGGGGCAGCGAGGGTACCTCCGCAGCAGGCCCTGCTGGGAGGGCGGCTCCAGGTCGCCGAGCAGCAACAGGGTCAGCTCTCCCGACCGGACGAAGAGCGTGACGCTGGAGTCGTTCGGCTCCTCGCTCACGAAGGCGGGTGCCGCCCTCCGAGCAACCCGCCACCCAGCGCTCCCCGCCCGGCGCTTCGGCTCCCGGCGCTTCGGCTCCCGGCCAGAGGATCTGCCAGTCGAGCGCGCCGATCCGGCGGCGCTCACCGGGACGGCCCGCACCACCGGGACCTCGGCGGCGGCGGCCGTTCTGCGGACGAACTCGGCCTGGTCCGGCGGTTCGTCGAGACTCGTCGTCTGGATCGCACCCACTTCCTGCCGCGCAGCGCACCGGTCAGACCCCGGACATGATCCGCGTGGAAATGGGTGAGCAGCAGGAGCGGCACCCGGGTGATGCCGAGATCGCGCAGGCACCGGTCGACGAGCCGGGGATCCGGTCCGGTATCGACGACCACCCCGTGCTCTCGCCCGCGGCGAGCACCATGGCGTCGCCCTGTCCCACGTCGCACAGTGCGAACGCCCAGTCCGGCGGCGGCCACCCGGTCATGATCCGGGTGAGCGGCACCGGTCTCAGCACGGCCAGGACCAGAAGCAGCGCCGCCGCCGAACAGATCCAGGGATGACGGGCGAGCCGGCGGGCGGACAACACCACCACAGCCGTGAGGACAGCCAGCAGTGCCGCACCCCGCCAGCCACCCGGCCAGTCGGCCTCCGCCCGGGCAGAGCCGCTCCGGTACGGGCCACGGACGCGATCCAGCCGACCGGCCAGCCCGCGACCCAGGCCAGCAGCTCGGCCACGGGCATCGCCACCGGAGCCACGGCGAGCGCGGCGAACCCCAGGACCGTCGCGGGCGCCACTGCGAATTCGGCCAGCAGGTTGCACGGAATCGCCACCAGGCTGACCCGCGAAGCGAGGACCACGACCACGGGGCACACACTGCCTGGGCCGCGGCAGCCGCGGCCAGCACCTCGGCGAGCCGGGGCGGCACCCGGTGCCGTTGCAGGGCGGAGCTCCATCTCGGTGCAAGAGTCAGCAACGCCCCGGTGGCCAGTACGGACAGCACGAAGCCATAACTGCGGGCCAGCCACGGGTCGTAGAGCACCAGCAGCAGCACGGCGGCGGCCAGAGCGGGCATCAGCGATCTGCGGCGGCCCGTCCCAATGGCGAGCAGAGTGATCAGCCCGCATGCCGCCGCACGCAGAACGCTCGGCTCGGGGCGGCACACGATGACGAACGCGAGCGCGATACCGCCTCCGATCAGTGCTGTCATACGCAGGGAGATGCCCAACCGAGGTGCCAGACCGCGGCGCTCGCTGCGCAGCGCCGTCCCTGGCGGCCCGATGAGAAGGAAGAGCAGAATCGACAGGTTGGCTCCCGACACCGCGAGCAGGTGCGTGAGATCGGTGGCCTTGAAGGCGTCGTGCAGTTCGGGCGGAACCCTGGAGGTGTCTCCGACCACCAGGCCCGGCAGGAGCGCCCTCGCATCGGCATCGAGTCCGTCGGTCGCTTCCCGGAGGCCGGAGCGCAGGTCTCCCGCCGTGCGCTGAAGGAGCGTCGGTGCACCGATGACCTGCGGCGGGTCGTCGGCGTCCGTACGCAGTACAGCGGCGATACGCTCCCCGTCGTGCAACGCAGGCGCAAGCCGTCCGGTCACCCTGAGCCGAGTGGACGGCAGCAGCCGCTGCCAGTGCTTCGCCGCATCCCCGGCGAGACCATGACGAGGACCGGCGTACGGATCCGGGTGACCGCCCGCCCTTGACGGTCACCCGGTCGACCTCGGAATCAATGAGCAGGGATACGGGTGTGCTGTGGTCGCCCCGGACCCGTGGCCGGGTCTGCCGGGGTCGGATGTGACCGTCACCTCTGCCTCGACCCGGGCATGTGCCTGTGCCAGGCCGGGGACGGGGCCGCGCCGTGCGTCCGCACCGTGGAGCCCGGCTGCCGCCGCGCCTGCCGCGGCGCAGAGCAGCACGGCGGCAGCAGCGGTGCTGTGCCGGCGCCATCCCGCCCCGCCGACGGGGCAGGATCCGTATCCCCGTTCCCGGTCCCGGCGTACCCCGGCCGAATCGCCGTCGATGCCCGCGACTCGGCCAGCAGCCCCAGCCCCACACAGACGCACAGCACGACCCCGCCGCCGTCCACCGGCCCGGCGCGCCGAGAGCGAGCGCGGCCGCTGCCCACGTTGCCAGGGCGGGCGGCACGAGACGCAGATCGAGGGGCCCTTCCTGGTGTGGGTCAGCAACCCCAGCCTCCGGCCCGAGGCCGCGTGGACGTCAGGGCTGCTCACGGCCGGACCAGTGGCTGAAGGTCCGCGAACCGGCGGTCACCGATCCCAGTGACCTCGCGAAGTTGGCCGACGGACCGGTAACCCCGTGCTCGGTCCGGTAGTCGACGATGTGCTGGGCGAGCACCGGTCCGACACCCGGCAGGGTTTCCAGCTGCTCCACGGTCGCCGTGCTGAGGCTCACCGGGGTTGTCGGGCCCGCCCGCCGGCGCCCTGCCCGCCGCCACCTCCCGTGACGCCCGGTACGGGCGGTGTACCGGCGGGCGCGCCCACCACGATCTGCTCACCGTCCGTCAGAATGCGTGCCCGGTTGAGCCCGGTGACGTCTGTGCCGTCCCGCACTCCGCCCGCGGCACGCAGCGCGTCGGCGACCCGCGACCCGGCCGGAAGGTGCTGGATGCCGGGCCGCCGCACCTTGCCGCTCACATCGACGACGATCCGCCCGCTGCCCGGTGCGCCGGCGGCGGCATACCGGCAACCGGTGCGGGCGTGGGGCCTGGCCTTTCCGCCGACGCACCGTCCTGGACGGCCTCGTGCACGGCCGCGGCCTGCTCAACCGGCTCCGGAGCCCGCACGGACTGGGGCCTGGCGGACCAGAAGTGCACTGCGGCAAAGATCGCGGCCCCGACCAGCACAACAGCGAGCGCGGCCAACGCCCGTGGCTCCAGACCGCACCGGAGCTGCAGCCACAACGGCAGCCGTTCCCGAAGAGCGGGCACGACAACCCCGCCACCTCCCTCGCGGCACAGCCTCCTCCCCGGCCGCGCCCCGCCAGCCCTGGTCCGGGTCCCCGGCCACCGGTGGCACCGGGCCGAGAACCGCATCCGCCGCAACGGCCGGGGCCGCGACACCGTCCGTGACAGAGACAGCGGCTATGGCCCGTGTGGCAGCGGCGGGCCTGCGGCGGCGCCAGGGGCCGGGACTGAGGCACGAGCCGGAGCAGGGCAGGGACTGAGGCACGAGCCGGAGCAGGGCAGCGAGGGCTCCGCCCGTCGTCGGTGCACGAGGCCCGGCGGGCGCCGATGCCCAGGAGGGCGTCGGCCTCGGAGCCGGAGCCAGAAGGCCCGCAGCGGGAGCATCCGTGGAGCGAGCTGTCGCCCGGTCTTCGAGGGCCCCGCGGCAGTCGCAGGGCCACCGTAGTCACCGGCCATCAACGCATCCGCACGGCACCGCGCAGCCGACTCGGCCGCAGTGTCCCGCCCACGCACAAGACGCCGCCGCCCACTGCGGCCACCTGGCCGTACGCCGGCCCGGCCGGCCGGGCGGACGGACGCATGACGGAACGGGAAGCGTGCGCTGATCGAGAGGTCATGCCTCACGACGCTAGACACATACGCCGGAATCGGCTGGCGAGTCCCAATTCCGGTGGATAACTGTCCGGTTGTGGATATCTCACTCACCTGACGGGATGAGTCAGCGCGGCGAAATCACCGCTCCCAGCAGTCCGGGCCCGGTGTGCGCCCCGATCACCGCGCCCACTTCGCTGACATGCAGATCGACCAAGCCCCGATCCGCTCGCGCAGCCGCTCGGCCAGCCGCTCGGCCCGGTCCGGCGCGGCCAGATGGTGCACGGCGATGTCCACCGCGCCCACGCCCGCCCGCTCCACGACGATCTCCTCCAGCCGCGCGATCGCCTTGGAGGCCGTGCGTACCTTCTCCAGCAGCTCGATACGGCCGCCGTCCAGCTGGAGCAGCGGCTTCACCGCGAGCGCGGACCCCAGCAGCGCCTGAGCGGCACCGATACGTCCACCCCGGCGCAGATAGTCCAGCGTGTCGACATAGAAGTACGCGGATGTGCCTGCGGCCCGCTTCTCCGCCGCGGCGACCGCCTCGTCCAGCCCGCCGCCCGCCTCGGTGATCTCCGCCGCCGCCAGCGCGCAAAGCCCAGGGCCATGGCGACCATGCCGGTGTCCACCACTCGTACTGGCACCGTTGCGTCCTTCGCCGCGAGCAGCGCGGCGTCGTACGTGCCCGAGAACTCCGCCGACAGATGCAGCGAGACGATGGCCGTGGCCCCGGCATCGACCGCCGCACGGTACGCCGCGGCGAAGACCTCGGGCTGGGCCTGGATGTTGTCACCGAACGGCGCTTCTGCAGTGCCAGAGCCAGCGAGCGGGCCGAGATCTCTGTGCCTTCCTCCAGTGCCTGATCCCCGAGAACGACGGTCAGAGGCACTGCGGTGATGCCGTGCCGTTCCATCGCCTGGGGCGGCAGGTAGGCCGTTGAATCGGTGACGATCGCGACATGGCGGGACATGAGCCGGAGATTACCTGGCGCGATGGGAGTACGGCAGCCCGGGCCCGGCCGACTGGTCAATTCCGGTCGGTCCGCGGAACATCCTGCCACCCTCAGCCACGGTGGTCCGGGTCAGTTCGTCGTCTCCGGCCTGGCCGACTTCTTCTGCCAGGGTACGTGCTCCGCAGCCCCGGATCCGGGGCCGTGATCGCCTGGGGTGTACCTTCCTCGGCCGGTCCGCCCCAGGAAGCCTCGGCCGTACGGCTGTCGCTTCCGCTGCCACCGGCGGGCGGCTCCGGCCACTGCGCCCCGCGCTCACGGTCCTGCGCCGGCGGCTGCTCATCCACCGCCGCCCAGTGCCGCAGGGCCCCGCCTCCACGTCGATCTGTGCGTTCAGCGCGTCCAGATCATCGTCGGCGAACTGCCGCGCCCGGTCACGCGTCGCCCAGCGCAGCGACTCCGCCGAGTGCGTGATCCGCTGCGTACGCTCTTTCAGACCCGGCAGCAGCGAAGTGACCGTCGCGCGGTCCGGCTCACGCTCCAGCCGCTTCAGCTCGTCATCGAGCTCGCGTCCATGCACGCTGAGCCGCTTGAACAGTCCCAGTGACTCCGACAGCGAGGCATCTTCCGCCACCCCGCGTGCAATGCCTCCTGGGTGGCCCGCATGGATGTCCGCAGGGACAGCCGCAACTGCGCGAGCTCCCCGGGCACGCCGGGCTGGCCGTAGCTCTTGGCCCGGAGCGTCGTGTCCTCCACGGAGCGGCGCGCCTGCGTGATCGTGCGGTCCACTCCGCGCTTGGCGGCGCGGACGGTCTTCACACCCACGTACACGCCCAGTCCCATGAAGACGACGAAGAGCAGCGCCAGGATCAGGATCACGGCTTCCATAAGCGCCTCTCGGTTGTCGGCCCGGCTGCCTGACTGCCCGGATGCCGGTTACCCCTTCTACCGTAAGCGGGCGGGCAGGCCGGTGGTTCCATCGGAACCCCAACCTGCCCGTAGGGAAAGCCCTGGCTCAGCGGGCCCGAGGGCCCGTGGACGTCACGCGGGCACGATGTTGACCAGCTTCGGCGCCCGCACGATCACCTTGCGGATCCCAGCCCCGGCCAGCGCCGCGACAACACCCTCGTCGGCCAGCGCCAGCGCCTCCAGCTCCTCGTCCGTGATCGACGGGAGATCTCCAGGCGTGCCCTGACCTTGCCCTTGATCTGCACCACACAGGTCACGGTCTCGTCCACGACGTACGCGGGGTCGGCGGCCGGGAAGTCCTGGTGCACCACGGAGTCCGTGTGCCCCAGCCGGCGCCACAGCTCCTCCGCCACGTGCGGGGCCAGCGGCGCGACCAGCAGGACCAGCCGCTCGGCCACGGACCGCGGCAGCGGGCCGCCGGCCTTGGTCAGGTGGTTGTTCAGCTCGGTGACCTTGGCGATGGCGGTGTTGAAGCGCATCCCGGCCATGTCCTGGCCGACACCGTCGATGGCCTTGTGCAGCGCCCGCAGCGTGTCCTCAGCGGGCTCCGTGTCGACGACGGTGACCTCACCGCTCTCCTCGTCGACGACATTGCGCCACAGCCGCTGCAGCAGCCTGTACTGGCCGACCACGGCACGGGTGTCCCACGGGCGGGACACATCCAGGGGCCCATCGCCATCTCGTACAGGCGCAGGGTGTCCGCCCCGTACTCGCCGCAGATCTCATCGGGCGTCACGGCGTTCTTCAGGGACTTGCCCATCTTGCCCAGTACCCGGCTGACCTTCTCGCCCTGGTGGTAGTAACCGCCGTCGCGTCCTCGACCTCGGTGGCCGGGACGGGGATGCCGCGACTGTCCCGGTAGACGAAGGCCTGGATCATGCCCTGGTTGTACAGCTTGTGGAACGGCTCGGCGGACGAGATGTGTCCCAGGTCGTGCAGCACCTTGGACCAGAAGCGCGCGTACAGCAGGTGCAGCACGGCGTGCTCGGCGCCACCGATGTACAGGTCGACGCCACCGGTGGGCTGCCCTCACGCGGCCCCATCCAGTACTGCTCGATCGCCGGGTCGACCAGCTGACGGTCGTTGTTCGGGTCCAGGTAGCGCAGCTCGTACCAGCAGGAACCCGCCCAGTTGGGCATGGTGTTGGTCTCGCGCCGGTAACTTCGCAGACCGGCCCCGTCGCCCAGGTCCAGCGTGACGTTGACCCAGTCGGCGTTCCTGGACAGCGGGTCTCGGGCTGGGTGTCCGCGTCCTGTGGGTCGAAGGTGCGCGGCGAGTAGTCCTCGACCTCGGGCAGCTCCAGCGGCAGCATCGACTCGGGCAGCGGGTGGGCGATGCCCTCCTCGTCGTACACGATCGGGAACGGCTCGCCCCAGTACCGCTGCCGGCTGAACAACCAGTCGCGCAGCCGGAAGTTGACGGTGCCCTCGCCGACGCCCTGCGCCTTCAGCCACTCGGTGATCTTCGCCTTGGCATCGACGATGCTCAGGCCGTCCAGCGAGATCTCCGCGTTCGCGGAGTTGACCAGCTTCGCCTCGTACGAGGAGAAGGCTTCCTGCCAGGTGGAGGCGTCCGTGCCGCGGTCGTCCGACGGCTGGACGACACAGCGCATCGGCAGCTCGAAGGCGCGCGCGAAGGCGAAGTCGCGCGCATCGTGCGCCGGTACGGCCATGATCGCGCCGGTGCCGTAGCCCATCAGGACGTAGTCGGCGATGAAGACGGGAATCTCTTCGCCGTTGGCCGGGTTGGTCGCGTACGCACCGGTGAAGACACCGGTCTTGTCCTTGGCCTCGGCCTGCCGCTCGACGTCGGACTTGGCAGCCGCCTGCTTGCGGTAGGCGGTGACGGCCTCGGCCGGGCTCGCGTAGCCGCCGGTCCACACCGGATGGGTGCCCTCGGGCCAGGCGGCCGGGATGATCCGCTCGACCAGCTCGTGCTCGGGGCCAGCACCATGTAGGTGGCGCCGAACAGGGTGTCCTGACGGGTGGTGAATACGGTGATTTCACCGGCGCCGTCCACGGGGAAGCCGACCCGCGCACCCTCTGAGCGGCCGATCCAGTTGCGCTGCTGCAGCTTGATCGCCTCGGGCCAGTCCAGCCCGTCCAGGTCGTCCAGCAGCCGGTCGGCGAACGCCGTGATGCGCATGTTCCACTGCCGCAGCTTGGCCTTGAACACGGGGAAGTTGCCCGCTCGGAGCGGCCGTCGGCCGTCACCTCTTCGTTGGCCAGCACGGTACCCAGGCCCGGCGACCAGTTGACGGGCGCGTCCGATGCGTACGCCAGGCGGTGGCCGCTCAGGACGTCAGCGCGCTCGACGGCGTTCAGCGCACTCCAGGCACGGCCGTCGGGGTGGGGCGCTCACCGCTCTCGAACTGGGTGACCAGCTCCGCGACAGGCCGGGCCCGGCCTGCCTCGGCGTCGTACCAGGAGTTGAAGATCTGCAGGAAGATCCACTGGGTCCACTTGTAGTAATCGGCGTCGATCGTGGCGAACGAGCGGCGCTTGTCGTGGCCCAGGCCCAGCCGGCGCAGCTGGACCTTCATGTTCTCCATATTGGCATCGGTGGAGACCCGCGGGTGCGTGCCGGTCTGCACGGCGTACTGCTCCGCGGGCAGGCCGAAGGCATCGAAGCCCAGCGTGTGCAGGACGTTGTGCCCGGTCATCCGCTGGTGGCGGGCGTAGACATCGGTGGCGATGTAGCCCAGCGGGTGGCCGACATGCAGCCCCGAACCCGAGGGGTACGGAAACATGTCCATGATGAACTTCTTCGGCTTGGCGGCCAGTTCGGGATTGTCCGCCAGATCACCGGTCGGGTTGGGCGCCTCGTACGTCCCCTCGGCGTCCCAGAAGTCCTGCCAACGTGCCTCGATGTCGGCGGCCATCGCTGCCGTATAGCGGTGCGGCGCGGCCACCTCGGCTGCGGAATTCGTCTCGCTCATGATCCTCAAGCTCCATCGATCGTCGTCTGCCAGCGCCCACGTCTACGGACACACGTCTACGGAAACGAAAAATCCCCTCGCACAGGAGGGACGCCGCGCTGATGCGGACCAGGCATTCTCACCGGTCCGGGCTGATCAGCGCGGCTCGCTAAGCAGAAGGCGTACGGCACGCATAGCGTCAGGGTACCGCACAGTCCGGGAAGCGGGCCGGGTGTATCCGCGGGCCGGCCGTTCCCGCCCGGGCGCCACCGCCATCCTGCCGCCCCCGGTTTCCAATCCGGCAGGCAGCCGATCCAATGCCTCAGCGGTAATCCGCCGACGCACGATCCACCGGTCCTCACAGACGAAGCGGGCCATCCGATCCGGATGACCCGCTTCTTACTGTGGAGCTAAGGAGAATTGAACTCCTGACCTCCTGCATGCCATGCAGGCGCTCTACCAACTGAGCTATAGCCCCGCGTTACGTACCGCCCGATTCCCGCGGCGACATCCAGAACATTACACGGTCCCCGGCCCATCACCAAATCGTTTCCGATCTGTCCCGATATGACCGCCCGACACGGCCCTGACCAGCAAGGGGCGGCCCTCAAGCAGTGGCGAAGGAGTAGAACCGCTTGAGAGCGCAGTGCTCCTCCAGGAGTCGGCCGTAGATCGGCTCCCCTCCAGCTCCCGGTAGGTCTCGATCGGGTCGCCCTTTATGATCAGCGCCCGCGCGCACTCCTCGCACCAGTACTGGAACGCCACGTTGACCGGGTCCATATCCCTGACGATGGGCGTACCACTGCCGCACCAGTCGCACCTCCGCCTGTGCGCACCCATCGGTCAGCTCCGACTGTGGCCGCAGGCCGTGCGTGCGCAGGGACCCGCTCCGTGAGCGGCGTGGCCGGGCGACGCGAGGGAGACAAGGGGCAGGTCCGGGATTTGTTCGCGGCTCGCAGGCATCGCGCTCCCTCCCGATCGGTACGTCGCCCCTCCGGCGCTCCGATTCTGCCATGGCCCCGCAAGGCAGCCCGCCAATCGCCCGAAGCCGCGCCTTCGCCGTACGGAACCGGCCGCCGCGCCGGGATCGCTCCCGCGGAAGTGGAGGGCTCCGGCGCAGAAAGATCCCGCCCCTCATATAAGGGACGGGATCTTGATTGTGGAGCTAAGGAGAATTGAACTCCTGACCTCCTGCATGCCATGCAGGCGCTCTACCAACTGAGCTATAGCCCCGCTGTCCGCTGTGTATCCCTGCGTTTCCGCGCTGCGAACAAGAAGAACTTTAGCCTGCGACCAGCCGGAAAGTGAAATCCGGCCGATGCCGCTCCGGAGCGGCACCCGGGCACCCGTTAATCGTCGTCGCCGAGCACCGGTTCCGGGAGCGTCCCGGCATTGTGTTCGAGCAGACGCCAGCCGCGCGCGCCCTCGCCCAGCACCGACCAACAGCAGTTGGAGAGCCCACCGAGGCCCTCCCAGTGGTGCGCCTCCAGCCCCAGCAGACGGCCGATGGTCGTCCGGATGGTGCCTCCGTGGCTCACCACGACGAGCGTGCCCCGTCGGGCAGCTTGTTGGCGTGCTCCAGCACCACCGGGGCGGCCCGGTCGGCGACCTCGGTCTCCAGCTCGCCGCCACCCCGGCGCACGGGCTCACCGCGCTTCCAGGCGGTGTACTGCTCGCCGAACCGCCCGATGATCTCCTCGTGCGTCAGGCCCTGCCAGGCACCCGCGTACGTCTCGCGCAGCGCGGAATCGTGCGCGACGTCGAGACCGGTGATCGCGACGAGCTCGTCCGCTGTGGCCGCGGCGCGCCGCAGGTCGGAGGCAACGATCGCGTCCGGCTTCAGCGGGCGAGCAGCCGGGCGGCCCTGCGGGCCTGCCCGGCGCCGGCTTCGGTGAGCTCGATGTCCGTGGAGCCCTGGAAACGGCGCTCCAGGTTCCACGCTGTCTGGCCATGCCGCCAGAGGACGATCCTGCGGCCCCTGCCGCTGCTGCTGCCGTTCAGCTCTGCTCACCTTCCGTGACGCCGTGGAGCTGGGCGTGCTCCTCGGCCTTGCCGAGGGTCTTGCGCGCATCCTCGGGGAGGGGATCTCGGGCAGTCCTTCCACAGGCGCTCGAGCGCGTAGAAGACACGCTCCTCGCTGTGCTGGACGTGGATCACGATGTCGACGTAGTCGAGAAGGATCCAGCGGGCGTCGCGGTCACCCTCGCGGCGCACCGGCTTGACCCCGAGGTCCTTCTGCAGCTGCTCCTCGATCTCGTCGACGATCGACTTGACCTGGCGGTCGTTGGGGCCGAGGCCAGCAGGAAGGCGTCAGTGATCGACAGCACGTCGCTGACGTCGTAGGCGATGATGTCGTGCGCGAGCCGGTCGGCGGCCGCCTGAGCGGCGGCGTTGATGAGCTCAATGGAGCGGTCCGTGGCGGTCACATGCAGGCTTTCGTCGGCGGTCAGATCAACCTCTAGGGTCTCACGGACCGCCGACAGCCCTTACTGCTATTGAGCCGCTTGCTGCTTGATCTTGTAATCCTGGCCCAGTACGACCGAGACATCCGCATTCGCGGCGGGCTTGCCCTGCTGCACCGCGCTGCCCGGCAGGCCCAGGGTCTTGGCGACCTCGACCGCTTTCGCCTTGTCCTCCGCGGTCCTGTGGATGACCTCGGAGGATGCTTCCGCTTCGCTCTTCCCTCCGTCGACGAACGCGTAGCCACCGTTGACCAGCTGCACCCTGGCGGCCTGCGGAGCGTTCGTGTTGCCGGTGGCGTTCTTGATGCCGACCCGTACCGCCGCGCCCTCGTCCGGGGCCTTGACCGCACCGCCGAGAACATCCTTGACCACGCTCTCGGTGGCCGCCTCGGTGAGGGTCCCGTCCTCCTGGACCGGCAGCAGCTCCGTCTTGTAGTCGCCGACCTTGGCATGCCCGGCGAGCTTCGCCAGCGAAGCGCCGAGGTCCTGCTCGGGCAGGGAGGGTCGAGGATCTGTGCGAGCGTCTGGACCGTGACCGTGGCGGCCTTGGGCTCCTCCGACATCTTGCGCAGCACACTGCGCATCACCTGCCCGAACCGCAGCAGCTGCTTCGCCTCGGGCTCGCCCGGCCCCTGGTAGGTGGCGTAAGCGACGGCCATCTGACCGCTCAGCGTCTGCGCCTCTCCCTTGTTGACCAGGGTGACGCACCCTTCTTGGAGTCGGGCACCGCGGTGTCCGTATCGACTTCGATATTGCCGACCAGCTCGACGAGGGTCTCCAGATACGGGGTGTCGAGCCGCCATGTGCCGCTGATATCGGTGCCGAGCAGAGTGTCGATCGACTCTCGCGTCCCGGTCGAGCCGTCGTCGTCGACGGACTTGCCGAGGGTGGTGGTGGAACCGTCGTCATTGGCCACGCCGAGGAGTTCGGGAGCAGGACGGTGGTGCCCTTCCCGGTCGTGACGTTGTCGACAAGCAGCGCCGTGGAGGTGCCGCCCTTCCTCGTGTTGTGTAGATGGACCACGATGACGTCCCGCTTCTGCGGGCCCGTTGCGGTGGCGCTCTTCTCGTCCGATCCGGAAAGACCGGGGATCTTGTCCGTGAACCAGAGATAGCCGGCACCGCCGACGACCACGAGGGCCACGACGACGATCAGCGCGACCACCCGGTGGCGTCCGCGCCGCCGGCCTCCTCGCGCCGCTCACTGCGGCTCTCGGTGAACTTCAGCCAGTCGATGACGTCTTCGGAGTCCTCGTCGGGCTCTTCGATGAACGAGAACTGCTCGGTGCGGTAATCGCGGTCGGCGCGGCGCTGTCCGGGAACGACCGGATCGGCTGCCGGTTCGGCAGCGGATCCGGATCGAAGCCCGGCTCCGGCGGCTCAGGCGGGCGGCTGCCGGGGCCGCACCGTACTGCGGGACGTTCCACTGCTGGGTGGAATCGGTCACCGCGGCCTGCTGGCCGGTGTCGTAGGTGTAGCCGCCGCCGTCGTATCCGTAACCCTGGGGCTGCTGGGGCTGCTGGGGCTGCTGGGGCTGCTGGGGCTGCTGGGGCTGCTGGGGCTGCTGGGGCTGCTGGGGCTGCTGGGGCTGCTGGGGCTGCTGGGGAACGTAAGGGTCGTACTGCTGCTGCGACTGCTGCTGCTGCTGCGCGTACGGGTCGTATCCGTACCCTGGCCGGTTGCCTGCCCCTGTTGGGGTTGCTGAACCTGCTGGGACTGTTCCGCGTAGGGGTCGTACTGCTGCTGCCCCTGCTGCTGATACACCGGCTGCCCGTACTCGTCGTAGCCGATGATCTGCGGCGGCTGCTGGTAGTACGGGTCGTACGGGTTCTGTCGGTCGTTCACCGGTGCCCCTCTCCGTGGCTCATTCGCCGCGGTACAGCTGGCGCTTGTCGATGTAGCGGACCACACCGTCCGGCACCAAATACCAGACAGGTTCTCCTTGCGCGACCCTTGCACGGCAATCCGTGGACGAGATCGCCAGCGCGGGGACCTCCACGAGCGAGACACCGCCCTTGGGCAGCCCGTCGTCCGTGAGGACATGACCCGGCCTGGTCACACCGATGAAGTGGGAAAGAGAGAACAGTTCCTCCGCGTTCCGCCAGGTGAGGATCTGGGACAGGGCGTCGGCCCCGGTGATGAAGAAGAGGTCCGCGTCGCCGTGGACCGTGCGCAGGTCCCGCAGCGTATCGATCGTGTACGTCGGTCCGCCACGGTCGATGTCACTGCGGCTCACTGAGAACTGTGGGTTGGACGCGGTCGCGATGACCGTCATCAGATAGCGGTCCTCGGCCGGCGACACCTGTTTCTGGCTCTTCTGCCATGGCTGCCCGGTCGGGACGAAGACGACCTCGTCCAAGTGGAACTGGGCGGCCACTTCGCTGGCCGCCACCAGGTGACCATGATGGATCGGGTCGAACGTCCCGCCCATCACGCCGAGTCGGCGCTTGCCGTGGCCGGTAGGCACTTCCTGCTCTCCCATGCGTGCAGACCCTACTGGCACGGCTGTTCGCCTCTGCCTCAGCGGTCGCGGTTGAAGCGGGTGGTGATCCACAGAAGAAGCATCAGCACGATGAACGCACCACCACCGGTGAGGTACGGGCTGAGGCTTTCGTGGTTGCCACTGTGCTCGGCGCCCTCGGAGGCGAGAGTGGTCAGCTGGTGCGCAGTGCTCGTGAGGCTCATCTTCGGCTGGACCTTTTCGTCGGGAGTCGGAGGGAAGACGTCGCGGACATCGTATGCGGGCACCCGGGCACCCTCACGCCGACTCAGTCGTTGTTGTCGTCGTTGCGGTATCCACGCAGCAGGAACCAGGCAAGCAGGGCAGCTCCGGCGAGCGAGGCGAGCAGCACGATGCGGAGCGTGTTGCCCGGCCCCTGGCCCTCTGTTGCGGCAGCGAGCAGTGCGGTGGTGTACGGCATTCCGGGCGCTCCTCAAAGTTATCCACAGCCCCCGCACACCGTAGCTCCAGCACATACGCTGGGATTTGCCAGGGGACGAGCAACGTCTCGTACGAACTAGGGGCCTTCCATGACCGACAACAGTCACGAGAGCGTGCCGAGCAGGCAGCGCAAGCGCTTCCCGGCATTTCGTCCCGGGCATACGAGCACCCTGCGGATCGCTCGGCCCTGGTGGCCCTGCGCAAGCTCAGCGGTTTCGACACCGTGTTCAAGGCGCTGAGCGCGCTGCTCCCTGAGCGCAGTCTGCGGCTGCTGTTCCTGTCCGACTCCGTCCGGGTGAGCGACGCGCAGTTCGCCCATCTCAACGACATGCTGCGGGATGCCTGCTACATCCTGGACCTGAAGAAGATCCCGCCGATGTACGTCAACCAGGATCCCCAGCCGAACGCCATGTGTATCGGTCTCGACGAGCCGATCATCGTGGTGACGACGGGGCTGGTCGAGCTGCTCGACGAGGAGGAGATGCGGGCTGTCGTGGGCCATGAAGTGGGCCACGCCCTCCGGCCACGCGGTGTACCGGACGATATTGCTCTTCCTCACCAACCTCGCGCTCAAGGTGGCGTGGATCCCGCTCGGCAATATCGCGATCATGGCGATCGTGACGGCCCTGCGCGAGTGGTTCCGTAAGTCGGAGCTGTCCGCTGACCGAGCCGGACTGCTGGCCGGACAGGACATACAGGCCTCGATGCGCGGCCTGATGAAGATCGCAGGAGGCAATCATCTGCACGAGATGAATGTGGACGCCTTCCTGGCCCAGGCGGACGAGTACGAGAAGGGCGGCGATCTGCGCGACTCCGTGCTCAAGATCCTCAATGTGCTGCCCCGGACGCACCCGTTCACCACGGTGCGGGCCGCCGAGCTGAAGAAGTGGTCCGAGTCCCGCGACTACCAGCGGATCATGGACGGCCACTACCCGCGGCGCGAAGAGGACAAGGACACCTCGGTGACGGATTCCTTCCGGGAGTCCGCTTCGCACTACGCGGACACGGTGCGCACCAGCAAGGACCCGCTGATGAAGCTCGTGGGTGACATCGCCGGCGGCGCGGGGACCTGGGCGGCAAGCTCCGCGACAAGTTCACCGGCGCCGCCAGCGGAAGCGGAGCGGCGGCGGGAGCGACGCGGCAGGCAAGGGCGGCACACCGGGCGCGGGTGCTACGGACGGGTCCGAGGGACGTGGCGGCGTCCGGACCCTGATGAGGATCCGGGGACGGCAGGGAGCTGACTGCCAGCGACCCGCACAGCGCGGCCGTGGGCCGACCCGTGGCGTACGGGTCGGTTCCGGCCGGGCCCGGAGTCGGCGCGCTCGCCTGCGAGCAGCGGGCGCAGGGCCCCGGCCGTATCGGCTGAACATGTCTGCGGCCCGGCCTGCACATAGGCGGTCCGCACCTCCAGCCGGCGCAGTCGCAGGTCCTCCCGGTCGACCCGGAAGTGCAGCTCGCGCCGCACCGTGAAGAGGAGGCGCCTTCCGGCCCGGCCGGACCGGAAGTGGCCGGGCGCAGTGCGTAGGTGAAGGTGTGGTCGGACACCACCTCCAGGGTGTCCGCTCCTCCTCTGCGTAGGTCAGCGTGCCCTGGACCCGGATCTGCGGGTCGGCCAGCGCCACCTCGGCCGGATCGAAGCGCACCAGCCAGCCGGTCGCCGCATGCTTGCCGTCGCCGGCGGGCGAGTTCATGCTCCGGTCGAACTGGGCCATCTGATCCGGATCAATCAGCCGTTCAACGGGTCGCAGGGTGCTGCCGGTGAGTACATCGGGGTCCAGCGAGGACTCGACCAGATAGTCCTTGACGGTGGTCAGGGCGGTTGTCACCTGACTGACCGAGAAGTTCTTCGTACGCCTGACCGCCGGCAGATTGATCCCGGAGGCTCCGGTCCGGAATTCCGCGGCCCTGCCCTTCGCGAAGAGGGTCTCGGGGTCCCACCGGGCACAGCGCCCTGGGGAGCGAGCGGGATCACGGTCGTCCGCAGCGGCTCGGCGCGCCTGCCGGCGGGTGCGGGGTACGGATTGCGGAAGCCGATGTAGACGGCCGTGGCGAAGGCAAGGGCAATGAGGACCACGAGGGCGACAGCGGCTCTGGAACCATTGCGCCGCCGTCCTCGGCGCCCGCCGACACTGCTGCCGCCGGGACGGAAACGTACAGCGCGGGCGTGCTCACCCATCCGTTCCTGCGCGGAGAATTCCTGCAGCCGGGCAGCACGTACGAACGATTCGTCGAAGACGAGCGAGCGATACTCGTCCTCACCGCCCGCGGCGTTCTCGGGCGGCCATTCTGGCGGTTCTCCGCGGCCTGTCATGACTTCTCCCGATCTCCACACCACCGGGCGAGGGCGGGGCGCTGCGGCCCACTGCGGCCCGAGGGCTTCGGCAGGTCCTGTCCGTCACGGGTGCGCATGCGTGGACAAGTGAGAAGCCCACTCCGGAGGATCCGGAGGAGGGTCACCGGGTCACTTCTTCAGACTAGGTCGATTGTCGTGAAGGTAAACGCTTCGCGCATGGGGACCCCGCCCGAATGGGCTGCGGGACGACAACCGCTCAGGGGTGCGCGGGACCGCGGAGATCGCCGGGCGGGAATAGCCTGCCGTCGCGGACGGGGCGGCACCCGGCTTGTCGAAGCCGCTCTCGCCGGCGGCTGGACGGGCTCCTGGCGGCTGCTCGCACTCCCGCGGTAGACGGCGGTGAATGCCAGCGCCACCATCCCGATCCCCATCACCAGAGCGAGCAGCCAGGCGACGGGCCGGTGCCAGCGTGCGGCCCGCGGTAGGGGCGCAGGGCGCCCCGTGCGGCCCGTACGGGCCGTCCTCGCCCGCATCGTCGCCAGTCAGGGTCCAGGGGCTCTCGGAGGCTCTCTGGCGGCCGTACACGCCGTCCGGCCCGTAGTCGTCGTCGTAGAGGTCGTCGTCCATGGTGCCGCCGCCCGAGCGCGCACGGGCGGCTTCCGCCTCGGTGCGTGCTTCCGCCGCGGCCAGCAGCCGCTCCACCGCAGTGGGTTCATGGATCTCGGCGGACCGTACGAAGTCCTCGTCGAACACCACGGAGGCGAAGTCCTCGTCCGCGCCCCCGCGGTCGTCGTCGGGCTCCCAGCCGTCCGGGAACGGCCTGCCGCCCACGTCGTCCGGCACAGCTTCAGCGTAGCCCCGGCAGGCCGTTTTCGGCAGGGAGTCCGCAAACCCCACCGCCCGGCCGGGGCTCGCGACTGACGCGGGCGCCTACCGGATGTGGCCGTCGCCCGTGACGATGTACTTGGTGGAGGTCAGTTCCGGCAGGCCCATCGGACCGCGGGCGTGCAGCTTCTGCGTGGAGATACCGATCTCGGCGCCGAATCCGAACTGACTGCCGTCGGTGAACCGGGTCGAGGCGTTCACGGCGACCGTCGTGGAATCCACCAACTGGGTGAACCTTCGGGCCGCGGCCTGTGAGGTGGTCACGATCGCCTCGGTGTGGCCGGAGGACCAGAGCCGGATGTGCGCCACAGCGGCATCCAGCGATTCCACGACCGCCACCGCGATGTCGTACGAGAGGTACTCGGTCTCCCAGTCCTCCGCCGTCGCCGCCACCACAGTGGCCTTGGATCCCTCGCCGTACTCCAGCACCCGCTCGTCGCCGTGCACGGTCACACCGGCCTGAGCCAGGGCTTCCAGGGCCGGCGGCAGGAAGTCGGCGGCGATGTCCTTGTGCACCAGGAGGGTCTCTGCCGCGTTGCAGACGCTCGGCCGCTGCGCCTTGGAGTTGATCAGGATGTCGACGGCCATGGCCAGGTCGGTCTGCGCGTCCACGTACACATGGCAGTTACCGGTGCCGGTCTCGATGACAGGCACCGTGGACTCCTCCACGACCGTGCGGATCAGCGAGGCGCCGCCGCGCGGATCAGGACGTCGACCAGGCCGCGTGCACGCATCAGCTCGCGTACGGAATCGCGGTTCTCCCCGGCACCAGTTGCACCGCGTCGGCCGGGAGGCCCGAGCCGCCGACCGCGTCGCGCACCACCCGTACGAGCGCGGCGTTGGAGGAGCAGGCGGACGACGAGCCGCGCAGCAGCACCGCGTTGCCCGACTTCAGACAGAGCGCCGCCGCATCGACCGTCACATTGGGCCTGGCCTCGTAGATGATCCCGACCACACCGAGCGGTACCCGGACCTGGCGCAGATCGATGCCGTTGGGGAGGGTCGATCCCCGGACCACTTCGCCGACCGGATCGGGCAGCGCCGCCACCTCGCGCACATCGGCGGCGATGGCACGGATCCGCTCGGGGTGAGGGTGAGCCGGTCGACGATCGACTCGCTCGTCCCTGCCTCCCGGGCCCGCGTGACGTCCTCGGCATTGGCCGAGACGATCTCGCTGGTGCGTACCTCGAGCGCGTCCGCGATCGCCAGCAGCGCGTCGTCCTTCGCCGAGCGCGGCAGTGGCGCGATATCGGCGGCTGCTGCGCGTGCCCGGTAGGCGGCCTGGGCGACCGGGGACATGTTGTCGTACGGCGAAAGCGTGGTCATGCCCGCAGAGTAATGCGCACGCTGCGGGCATCCGTCACGTATCCCGTGATGCGAGACGAGCACCCGGCTGCGGTGCACCCCGGTCAGTAGGGTGCACCCGACCGGGCCGCCGGTGGTGGGCCGTAGCCCTCGGCGATGCGCTGGTGGTACGTCTCCCGGTCGATGACCTCCAGGCCGACGATCTCCCAGGGAGGAGCCCGGCACTGGACCTGTGCTCACCCCAGAGCCGCAGCGCCACCGCCGCCGCGTCGTGGAGATCGCGCGCCTCTTCCCAGTAGCGGATCTCCGCGTGATCGTTGGCGTATCGGCTGGTCAGCAGGAAGGGATGGTCGTGCGCCAGCTGTTCAAGACCCCGTCTGACCTCCTTGAGCGGGATCTCACCTCCGGAGACACTCAGAGTGATGTGCCACAGCTTCGACTGGGGCCGTTCCTCCTTCGCCACCGCCGGTTCCTGCTCGACGGTGCGGTCGATGTGCGGGCTGCCGAAGTCGGCCCCTGCTCCGACACTGGTCAGGGCGCGGCTGCCCGTTCCGCGGGGTGGTGCCCCGGGCGCGCTCGTCTCACCGGCGGCCTCCTGTGTGAATGCGTAGCTGTGCTGACCCCTTTGTATCCCTCTACAAAGTTGACCAGCCCGAGGCCGGGCGTGGGGTGGTTTTGGTGAAGGTCTCTGCTCCGAGGCTGGACTTTCAGCCGTTTCAGGGGATCTTCCGGGGCACCAGGACGACGAGATCGTCTCTGTGTACGACCTCTCGCTCGTATGCGGGGCCCAGCTCCCGTGCCAGGTCCCGGGTCGAGCGGCCGAGCAGCTGCGGGATCTCCTTGGCGTCGAAGTTGACGAGTCCGCGGGCGACGGCCCGGCCCTCGATGTCGCGCAGTTCCACCGGGTCGCCCGCGGTGAACTCTCCCTCGACCGCGCTGATCCCGGCGGGCAGCAGGGAGGTCCGGCGCTCCACGACGGCCTGTACGGCCCCGTCGTCGAGGTCAGGGCGCCTTGCGGCGCCGACGCGTGGGCCAGCCAGAGCAGCCGGTCCGCCGAGCGGCGTCCGGTGCGGTGGAAGTACGTGCCGGTGTCGCGGCCCGCCAGGGCGTCCGCGACCCGGCTGGCGGAGGTGAGGACGACGGGGATTCCGGCGGCCGTGGCGATCCTGGCGGCCTCGACCTTGGTCACCATGCCTCCGGTGCCGACGCCCGATTTCCCGGCGCTGCCGATCGTGACACCTTCCAGGTCCGCGGGTCCCGTCACCTCGGCGATGCGGGAGGTACCCGGGCTGCTGGGGTCGCCGTCGTAGAGACCGTCCACGTCGGAAGGAGCACCAGGAGGTCGGCGTGCACGAGATGGGCGACGAGCGCGGCGAGCCGGTCGTTGTCGCCGAACCGGATCTCATCGGTGGCCACGGTGTCGTTCTCGTTGACGACGGGCAGTGCGCCCATCTCCAGGAGCTGGTCCAGGGTGCGGTAGGCGTTGCGGTAGTGGGCGCGCCTGCTGATGTCGTCGGAGGTCAGCAGCACCTGGCCGACCCGTACGCCGTAGCGTGCGAAGGAGGCGGTGTAGCGGGCGACGAGAGCCCCTGGCCGACGCTGGCGGCTGCCTGCTGGCGGGCCAGGTCCCTGGGCCTGCGGACGAGGCCGAGCGGGGCGAGGCCGGCCGCGATGGCACCGCTGGACACCAGGACCGTCTCGCGCCGGCCGCCGCTCCTGACCTTGGCGAGCGCATCGACGAGCGCGTCGACCGGTCGGCGTCGAGGCCGCCTGCCGCTGTGGTGAGTGACGAGGATCCGACCTTGACCACGATCCTGCGGGCATCGGTGACGCCTGGCCTGGCAGCTGACACGTGCTTCCTCACACTCTGGCTCGGCCGGCGCTCCGCCGAGACACCCCGGCCCTTCACTGAGACCCGTCCGGCACCGCACAGTACGCGCCCGGCCACGTCCGGCGCCTGCCCATCCGCCCGGTGGACAGCGGGAGCAGACGCCGGACGTCGCCGGGCGGAATGGGCAGCGAAACGGGTCGGCCGGCGTCGGCCGTCAGCCGCTGTCGGCTGTCAGCCGTCGTTGACCGTCAGCCGTCGTTGACCGTCAGCATCCGGTCGACCACGCGGGCCGAGGCAAGACCGTCGGAGGGCTCGCAGAAGTCCACCTTGAACCGGTCGTACTTCTCCTGGTACTCGGCGCTCACGTCGTCGATGTTCCGGATGGCGTCGACGAGTTCCTCCGAGGTCTTGATCAGCGGACCCGGCGCACGCGACGTGAAGTCGAAGTAGAAGCCTCGCAGGGTGTCCCGGTAGTGCTCGAGGTCGTATGTGAAGAAGAGCATCGGCCTGCCGGAGTGCGCGAAGTCGAACAGCACGGAGGAGTAGTCCGTGATCATCACGTCGGCGATCAGGTAGAGGTCGGCGATGTCCGGGTAGTACGTGACGTCCCAGACGAAGCCCTGTCCAGCACCGGGGATGCTGTCGAGGACCTTGTGGTGCTTGCGGTAGAGCAGCACGTGATCGTCGCCGAGCCGCTTCTGCGCCGCGTCCACGTCGATCCGGTTGTCCAGCTTGAAGCGGCGGCCTCCGTAGCGCTGGTCGTCACGCCAGGTCGGCGCGTACAGGACAACCTTCTTGCCCGCGGGGATGCCGAGCTTCTCCCGTACCGCGGCCGCCCGCTCCACCCGGTCCGGGGCGTGGAAGACATCGTTGCGCGGGTAGCCCGCTTCCAGGACCTCGCACTGCAGCCGGAAGGAGTTGGTCATGATCGGGGTGGTGAACGCGTTGGGTGTGACAAACAGGCTGTACTGACGGGACCTCTGGGGCAGGCTGCCGATGTAGGCGAGGTTGGCCTGCGGGTGCCGAGCAGGTCGGCGCCGATCCGCTTGAGCGGAGTGCCGTGCCAGGTCTGCACGACGACCTGGCCCTCCCTGCGGACGAACCATTCACGGATGCCGCCGTTGGTGACGACGTAGCGGCTGCGGGCCAGTGCCTCGTACCACTCCTTGCTGGCCCACTCCACGCCACGCACCCGGGCGGCAGGCTGACCTGCTGGTCGTGGACCATCGCGATGTGCTCGACATCGGCGCCACGCCGCACCAGTTCCTCGTAGACCGCGCGCGGCGAGTCGGAGAACTGCTTGCCGCCGAAGCTGTTGTAGAGCACGGCCTCGCGGAGCGGCAGCTTGCGCTGCTCGGGGTGTACACGTCGCGCATCAGCCGCTGCCGGTAGGCGCCGCGCAGCTCGGGGTCCAGGACTCCGCCCGACTCCAGGAAGATCCGGTCGTAGTCGGACCGCTCCAGGGTGTACGTGCGGTGGGCACCCTCATGGGACAGCGGCAGGGTCCCGACCAGATCGGGGCGGATCGTCACGGGTACGTCGTGCTTGTGGTCCCATTCGTCGCGGGCCCGCAGGAAGGGCAGCCAGCGCCCGGCCCGCAGGGGCAGCGTCCCTCGTACGCCGGAATGGCGTCGGGGTCACGCGGGCGGTGAACCGTCCGTCCTCGAATTCGACCGGCAGCGGCTTGTCCTCGTTGCGGCCACTGTGGCGCAGGACGAACTTCATCGACTCGGCCGCTCCCGCGTACGTGCCGGAGAGCAGCAGTTCGCCCGCCGGGGACCATTCGGTCCGGTCGATGACGGGCTGCGGAACGCGGATCTGCGGGACGAAGTTGCCCGCCCGTCGGTGACGACGGCGAATTCGAGGCCGCCGGGCAGCTGTTGGGCGTCCGTCCGCAGGCTCCGGCCGATGGTCGCGCGACGTGTGGTGCCGTCCGCGAAGACGATGAACGCCCGGTATTTCCTGGCTTTGCCGGGGTTACTCCGTCGGCGGGCAGATCCGCGAAGGGTACTCGCCCGCGTACCGGATCCACCCGTCCGCTCCGGCGCCCTGCTCCTGGAGAGGAAGTCCGCGGCGTACTCGGTGGGCTCGTGGTCGATCCGCAGCGCTGTGGGCGTCCTGCCGGCGGTGGCCAGCGCACGGGAGCGCAGGGTCACCGTCATGCCGTCGGCGTCGGTCTCCTGGGACTCGACCTCGGCCGGCACGATGTCCACGGTCAGCTTCAGACGGTTGCGGTCGAAGCCGGTGACCAGCCGTACGCCGTCGTCGACGACTTGTACCTGGCTGTGTCCGGCGGCGCCGGCGTTGCCCTTGAGGATGCTGCCCACGGACATTCCGCCGGGCCTCGGGATGCCGATGCCCAGACGCCAGGTGCCCGGCTGCCAGTGGCCGCGGTTGCGGAGCCGCGCAGGGTCGATGCTGATCTCGAAGCCGGACCAGTCGTAGTGGTGCAGGGCCCCTTGGACTCGGCGGTCGCCCTGGGTTCCAGGACGGTGCGCAGCCGCAGCGGGACGGTGCTCTTGCTGCCCTGGCGCCGCAGGACGGCGACTCGCAGGGAGCGCTTGCCCGTGGCCGAGGAACGTTGGGGATGTAGGCGTAGCCGCGGGCGACCAGGCGCCCGTCCTGCCAGGCCAGGTCGAGGAGCTTGGCGCGTACCGGAAGCTCACTGCGGGTGAAGTTGCGCACCGTGGGAGGCAGCGAGGAACTCTCTATGCCGGGCAGCTCGATACGCGCCCGCCGCAGTCCCCTGACGGTGAACACTCGGGGTTCTCCCGCTCGTACTGCAGGACATGGACGAGCTCGTCGCCGCGCCCGCTGGCCGCGAGATGCCATTTGACCCGCGCCATCGGAGAGAACTTCCGTACCAGCTTCGGTGCGGCCTGCTCGAGGAACTCCTTCGCCGCCAGGTGGAACGCCGGGCGCTCCTCGACCGGCGTCTCCGGGAAGTACTTCATGAGCCGGCTGAGCTCTTCGGGGATGGTTTCGACAGGAGACGCCACGACGGGAGGGCCTTTCCGGGGACTGCAGATATGAACCCCAGGAAAACGGGGCGTTAATGAGACTCTCAACAAGGTCTCATGGTTGCCCCACAGTAAGCCGTGACTCACATCACAGAACGCACGCCCCGCCCTGTCGGGGCTGCTCACGCACGCGAGCAGCCCCGAGAGGGATTCCTCACCTCCGGGGCCCGCAGACCGGACAGGGCCGTCAGCGCCGTCCTGCGGGCCTTGCGCACGATGCGCCGGGCGATGGACAGGTGATGCGCCGACTGCGGCGCCTCGATCCGTCTGCCGCCCACCCACTCGGTCACGAGCACCTCGTACGCCGATTCGGGCAGTGCCGAACCGTCGCTGAAGTGCGGATACGCGAGGTAGAGCCGGGCCGGATTCTCCTTGCGGACGAGCTCGGGCTCCTGCCCGCCCTTGATGAACCGCAGGATGTCCAGGAGCAGATCCAGCCGCCCCTTGGCCACACAGATCAGCCGCAGCCGCTCATGGGCCTTGATCCGGCGGCCGACCCCGCAGTCCAGTGGGCCGCCATCAGCGGGCGGCAAGCTCCATCTTCTTCCTGCGCACCTCGGCCGACTGTTTCAGCAGTACGGGGCCGAACTGGGGAAGCAGCGTGATGACGAACGGCCGCACCAGCAGGGCGTCCCGCCGCGGTCCCGGCGGGACGTGAGTGGTGATGAGGCCCGTCAGCGCCCGCGCCGAATCGAACCGGTGCACATAATTACCGCTCTTGGTCACATGCTTTCCGTCATCACGGCCCACCAGGTAGTAGCAGGTGTAATCGGCGATGACGGAGACGCCGCTGCCCCGCAGATACGCCTCCAACGTGAAGAGCGCGTCCTCACCCGTCTGCAGCTTCTCGTCGAACGCCATGCCGAGTCGTACGAGAAGGTCGCGACGGAACAGCTTCTGGGCGCTCAGAGTGAATTTGACCTGCGAGAAGTAGATGTCCGCATGCTCGACGGTCTCCTTCCACATCGACTTCGCAGCGCCCCGGTTGACTCCGACGACCTTGCCGAGCACCACGTCCGTACCGGCCCGGTCGCCCATGGCGGTCATCCGCTCCAGGGCCTCCTCACCGAAGTAGTCGTCCGCGTCGAGGAAGAAGACGTACCGGCCGCGAGCCAGGCCGAGACCGACATTGCGCGGGCCGCTGGGGCCACCCGAATTCGCCTGGTGGACGACGCGCGTGGGAATTGCGGTCCGGGCGGCGAACTCGTCCAGGTACTCCCCGGTGCCGTCCATCGAACCGTCGTCGACGGCGATGATCTCCATGCGCTCGGCCGGAAGCGTCTGCGCCTCGACCGACTCCAGACAGCGGATCAGATAGGGCATTGCCTCATATGCCCCAATAATGACGCTCACATCAGGAATTACGCCTGAATCTGGCACGCTGCTGCTCATTGTTCCCCGGTCTGTGCACTTATCTGACTTGGTCATGAAAAGGGACAGACTGCCGCTCGATTAGGTGGCATGCCCATGGACACGCCGAACGGCCCGTAAGTCCCTCCCAAGAGGAGACGAACGGGCCGTCGAGTGGGTTGCCTCATCTTTGAGACAACCGGGTTGAATGCAACGGTCAGCGGGCTGCCGAGTCGGCACCGGCTTCCGCTTCGGCCGTACCCACGGCATCGGCATCTGCCTCGGCGTCGGCTTCGGCCACGGCCTCTGCCTGGCCGGTTCCGACACCGCTGGACGCGGCCTCCAGGTCGGGCACCGCCACGGTCTGCTGGCCGAGGCGCTGCTCCACGCCTGCGTTGCGCGCCTCGGCCTTGGCGGCGAGTGCTCGCACCGCGGCGTTGAACTGCTCCATGGACGTCGGCTCGTCCGGGCCCAGGAGATAGCTCTTCAGCTCATGACGCGCTTCCGAAAGCCGGTCGGCGGTGCTGTCGGTGACCGCATTCAGCAGGTCGTCGATCTCCTCGGCACTGTTGGTGAGGATGACCGCGGCCCGTACAGCGGTGTTCTGCCGCTTGAACTCCTCGGCGCCGAGCTCGGCCGAGTCCGTGACCGCGTACGGCTTGCCGCTCGCGATGAAGTCGGACACCACGCTCGAGATGTCCGAAACCATGGCGTCGGACTCGTTGAAACAGTCGTACAGCTTCGGCTGGGCGCCGGTCACCGTCTTATGCTCCCACCAGCCGAAGGAGCTCCAGTAGGCCTCGTTCCACTCGGCCCGCAGGGCGGCCATCTCGGCCTGGCGTGCGGGATCGGCGAGCGAGACCCGCGATTCCTCGGCGTCGTCGCCGCCGGCCCGGCCGGGCTTCGCCAGCTCCGCGAGACGGGCCTCGATCCGAGCGAGGCCGGCCCTGGCCGTCTGCTGCGCGGCAGCGGCCGCGGTGGCCTCCTTCGCCCAGCGGGGATCACCGGCGCGCTGCTCGGCCGCCTGGCTGAGCATTGCCTTGATCCGGGAATGGACGGCCTTGGCCCTGGCACTGCGGATACCGGTGAAGGGTGCGGCTTGTAGATGACCCGGACCGGCTGCTGAGCGGTCAGCAGCCTGCGCACGATGTTCTCGCCGGCCAGCAGCAGGGACGTGTTGCCGGGATTGTCGTCCCAGCCTTCCCAGGTGGGGGCGTACAGCACGGTCGGGATCGGGTTCGTCGCGGCGCCGGTCCAGCTCTTGATCGGCGCCAGCTGCGGGCGCCCGACCTCGACGATGTCCTCGTCGCGGATACCGACGTCGGCCAGTGCGTACCGGTCACGGCCCGCCCGGCCCGCCGTCCACACCTCGTCGTACACCTTGGAGTACGGGTTGACGCTGGCCAGCTTGTCGCTGTCGCCGTGTCCGATGAAGACGTGCTTCATCGTCGGGACGCGCAGCATGTGGATGTTCTTGCCGACGTTGGCGGGATACAGGCAGACCCGGACGGTGGAGAGGTCCAGGTTCATCAGATGCGTGCCCCGGGGACGCAGATCACGGGCACCGCGGTCTCACCCAGCTGCGCCACCAGCCCACGCTCCCGCATGATGATCAGCGGCCGGCCCTCGATGTTCGCCATCGTCTCGAGCCACATGTTGCCCTGGTAGGCGGACTCGCTGGAACCGGAGAAGTAGAGCACCACGGTCGGCTGGTACTCGCGCAGCCAGGTGTCCACAGCCTTGAGCACGTCCGGCGCGGAGGGCACGAGCCTGCCCCGGCGCACATGCGGGACGAGCAGTCCGATGAAGACCAGGGCCAGCAGCACGGTGGCTCCGGCGCCGACGAACCCGGCGATGTCCAGCCCGTCCCGGCGGCGATCATGAGGCCCGCCATCGCCGCGATGTCGAGGTGGAGCATCTTCTCGGCGGAACGGTGCAGCAGCCGGCCCGGCGGGGCGTCGGGGATGCGGACGGCGTTCAGGTCCACGTTGCGGGTCACCACCGGCATGGTGCGGCGCAGCCGGATCAGTGTCGTCAGCGCACCGTGCGGGGCCTGCAGGGCGTAAAGACGAGGAAGCAGGCAACCGCCGTGTAGAAGAGCGGCTCCTGCGCCAGGTCCAGCCGGGCCAGCAGGAGGATGAGCATCAGCTGGCGGAGCAGGAAGCGGATGGGCAGCCCGCCCGCACCTTGCCGAGCCGGTTGACGAGATAGCTGCCGCGCTGATGCAGATACCAGTCCGTGACGTACGTGAGCGCCGCGGCCGCCCCGAAGAACCAGATATTGGGAAGAAGGGCGGCGGCCAGGACACAGGGGTATCCCAGCATCATCAGAATTGCTGCCGCCAGCTCTGACCGGCTGCCCACTCGGGCCAGGCGAATGGCTGTCGAAATCACGAAGAACCTGCTCCAGGGGTGCCGGTTGTTTCACGTAATGAGGGAAATGTGAAGGCGCGGCTTCACGCACTCGGCCTCTGCGATCGCATTTCAGCGATCACAAAGGCCCGTAAAGTGCATTTGTCAAGAATTATTACACATCTTCTTGACGGTCGAGCACAGAAGCGAGCGCCTGCTCGAATCCGGAGGACTCGGAGACGTCACGCGTCGGATCCTGCTGCCGTACGTCGATGACATGGCCCGTCATCGCGGAGAGCAGCACATCCAGCGAGGTGCGCGCCACCGCCTCCGAGGAGAGCAGCGATCCCTCCGGCTCCTGGCCGAACGCCTTGGTGCGCATCGGAGTCGCGGTGCGCTCCGGGTTCACGCAGTTCACGCGGATTCCTTCACCCGCCCACTCGTCGGCAAGCGCCTGCGTGAGGTTGACCATCGCGGCCTTGGTGGAGGAGTAGAGGCTGTACTCGGCGCGGCCCCGGGTGTAGCTGCTGGAGGTGTAGAGCAGCAACTGGCCCTGGGTCTCCGCCAGATACTTGTACGAGGCGCGGGCGATCTGGACGGGCGCCAGGTAGTTGACGTTCAGCGCTTCCTGGATCGTCGTGTTGTCCGTCTCGGCCAGCTTGCCGATGCGGAGCACGCCCGCGGTGTTGATGACGTAGTCCACCCGGCCGGTCTCCGCGTACGCCTTGGACAGTGCGTCCTCGACGTGCTCCGGGTTCTCGACGTGCGTACCAGTGGTGGAGCGGCCCAGCGCGTACACGCTCGCCCGTACTGCTCGGCGATGGTGGCGATGTCCGCACCGATTCCGTACGAACCACCGAAGACCACCAGCGTCCTGCCGGAGAGGAGCTCGCGATAGGCGGCCTCGTCGGCCTGCTGCGGGCCGCGGTGGAGGCCAGCTGGAAGAGCTTGTCGGTGATGAAGACATCGACCGGCTGGGTCACCTTCATGTTGTACTCGTCGCCCGCGACCACATAGATCGGCACATCGGGGAGGTACCGCAGGACCACCGAACAGTCGTCGGTCGCCTGGAAGTTGGGTCACCCGCCGCAATCCGGTACGCCTTGCGGATCGTGGACAGCTTGAAGGCCTGCGGGTCTGGCCACGGCGCAGCCGGGACCGGTCCGGGACCTCGGTGATGAATTCGCCGTCCTCGCCATGTGTGCGGGTCACGATGATCGTGTCCGCGGACGGGATGGCGACATCGACGGCCTGGTAGCGGTCGAGGGCGTCGACACAGTCCTTGATGACTCGCTGTGACAGCAGAGGACGGACTGCGTCATGGAAGAGGACGTTGCGGTCCTCTCCTCGGCGAGGCCTTCGCCGAGGGCCGCGATGGCACGCTCGGTGGTCTCGTTGCGAGTACTGCCGCCCTCGATGATCTTGATGACCTTGGTCAGCCCGGCCTTGGCGACGATCTTCTCGACGTCGGGTACGAAACCCGGCGCCATCAGCACGATGACATCGTCGATGCCCTCGGCGTTCTGGAAGATGGCCAGCGTGTGCTCGATGACTGCCTTGCCGGCGATCTTCAAAAGCTGCTTGGGGATCGAGAGGCCCACTCGCTGACCGGTTCCACCGGCGAGCACAACTGCTGTGGTCCTGGGCTTGGCTTCGTGCGGCACAGACACAGACGACCTACCTTGCGATGACAGGGGAACAGTGTGATGTTCGCACTCTCCGTGACCGTCTCGCAAGGCGGATGTCCACGGAGGCACGTCCGGCAGAAACCTTCTGTTCACCGCCTGGCCAGGGAGGTTGGGTCCTGCGGGCCGAATCTGGAGTGATGGACTCCACACGCGAGCTACCCAATCCGCACAGAAAAACCCGCGCAGTCGCCCTCCACCAGGCGATTTCCGGTGCCGAACGGTGCACGGAAGACACGCGAGCGGGGCTGCCGTGCACCGTGTGTGCCCGACAGCCCCCACTCAACCCGGCAAACGCGCCGTACGCGCCGAACGCGCCTAGGGCGTGTTTCGAGTAGCGCCGTCCGCCCGGAGGGCGGCCCGGCGGCGTCTGGTGCGTGCGATCGCAAGGCGGAGGGTCGTCCCGATACTGGGTGTATCGGGGCGATCCCGACAACGCGGCGAGCGTGCGTGCCAGGCGTCGCCGGGCAGGCGGGACTTTCGAAACACGCCCCAGAGGGCTTGAACTCGTCGTACTCGCGCTGCGACTCGTCGGGCTCGGCGTCGCGGTCCCGGCGGCGCTGCGCGGCGGGACGCGGCGCCTCCAGACGGTGGTCCTCGCCACGACGTCCCAGCATTTCGGCGCCCGCCATCATGCTCGGCTCCCAGTCGAACACCACGGCGTTCTCCTCGGGACCGATCGCAACACCGTCACCGGCGCCGGCGCCGGCCTTCCGCAGGGCGTCCTCGACACCGAGGCGGTTGAGCCGGTCGGCGAGGTAGCCGACCGCCTCGTCGTTGTTGAAGTCGGTCTGGCGGATCCAGCGCTCGGGCTTCTCGCCGCGCACGCGGTAGATGCCCTCCTCGTCCTGCTTCACCGTGAAGCCGGCGTCGTCGACGGCCTTCGGGCGGATGACGACCCTGGTCGACTCCTCCTTCGGCGTCGAGGCGCGCGCTTCGGCGATGATCCCGGCCAGCGCGTAGGAGAGTTCGTTCAGGCCCTTGTGCGCGATGGCCGAGACCTCGAAGACGCGGTAACCGCGCGCCTCCAGGTCCGGGCGGATGATGTCGGCGAGGTCCTGGCCGTCCGGGATGTCGACCTTGTTGAGGGCGACGATGCGCGGCCGGTTCTCGAGACCGCCGTACTGGCGCAGCTCCTCCTCGATCATGTCGAGGTCGGAGACCGGTCGCGGTCCGACTCCAGCGTCGCGGTGTCCAGCACGTGCACGAGTACGGAGCAGCGCTCGACGTGGCGCAGGAACTCCAGGCCGAGGCCCTTGCCCTGGCTGGCGCCGGGGATGAGCCCGGGAACGTCAGCGACGGTGTAGACGGTCGAGCCCGCCGTGACCACGCCCAGGTTGGGGACCAGCGTCGTGAAGGGGTAGTCCGCGATCTTCGGCTTGGCCGCGGAGAGCACCGAGATCAGCGAGGACTTGCCGGCGCTCGGGTAGCCGACGAGTGCGACGTCCGCGACGGTCTTGAGCTCCAGGACGATGTCCGGGCCTCCCCGGCACGCCGAACAGCGCGAAGCCGGGCGCCTTGCGGCGGGCGGAGGCCAGCGCCGCGTTCCGAGGCCTCCACGGCCGCCCTGGCCCGCCACGAAGGTGGTGCCCTGGCCGACCATGTCGGCGAGTACGTTGCCGTTCTGGTCGAGGACCACCGTGCCGTCCGGGACGGGCAGGATCAGGTCCTGGCCGTCCTTGCCGGAACGGTTGTCACCCGCGCCGGGCTGGCCGTTGGTGGCCTTGCGGTGCGGGCTGTGGTGATAGTCGAGAAGGGTGGTCACGGCCTGTTCGACGACGAGGATAACGTCGCCTCCGCGGCCGCCGTTGCCCCGTCGGGGCCGCCCAGCGGCTTGAATTTCTCACGGTGAACGGAGGCACAGCCGTGGCTCCGCTACCCGCGGCGGCATTCAGCTCGACGCGGTCCACGAAGGTGGTCATGGTGGGTGCCTCCAGATAAATACGGGAATGTCTCTCACGTAACACGCCGAGGGCGGACCCGCTTCCCCGATTACCGGGAAAGCTGAGATCCGCCCTCGGAAAGGTGCTGTGTGTCGTTCTGCGTACGCCTGAATCAGACGGCGAGCGGAACGATGTTCACGACCTTGCGGCCACGGTGCGTACCGAACTCCACCGCACCTGCGGCGAGCGCGAACAGCGTGTCGTCGCCGCCACGGCCGACGCCCGTGCCCGGGTGGAAGTGAGTGCCACGCTGGCGAACCAGGATCTCACCGGCGTTCACGGCCTGACCGCCGAAGCGCTTCACGCCGAGCCGCTGGGAATTCGAATCGCGCCCGTTCCGAGTGGACGATGCGCCCTTCTTATGTGCCATGTCTCCTCAGTCCCTTACTTCGCAGCCGCGGGGATACCGGTGACCTTGATCGCCGTGTACTGCTGGCGGTGACCCTGGCGACGGCGGTAGCCGGTCTTGTTCTTGAAGCGAAGGATGTCGATCTTCACACCCTTGTGGTGGTCCACGATCTCGGCCTGGACCTTGATGCCGCCCAGGACCCAGGGTCGCTGGTCACGGCGTCGCCGTCGACAACGAGCAGGGTCGAGAGCTCGACCGTGTCGCCAACCTGGGCGGTGGGAATCTTGTCAACCTCAACGATGTCGCCGACAGCAACCTTGTGCTGGCGACCACCGCTGCGCACGATGGCGTACACGCGGATCTCTCTCACTCGGAACGGATCCCCTGAAGCCAGCCGTTCGCGCAGGCCAAGGCCTGCGACAGTCCGGAAGGATGAGCGGCCTCCCCGGGGACGGATCCACCGGGAGGGATGTGCTCAGGGGTAGGCGCATGGAACCACGCCGAGGGTCAAGGCTACGGGGCGGGATGCGGGGGTCAAACCGGGCCCCTTCCTCGCCGCCCCGCCCGGTACCGGGTCACACCGTGGGTTCCAGGAACCCACCGAACGGGTGCCGTCCCCGCCGGACTCGTATGCTCTCCTGGCAAGTCCGCCCGCCAGGAAGGCACACCACGTGAACTACAGGGTCCAGCCCACCGCCCAGGTCGACAAGAGTGCCGAGATCGGCGCCGGCAGCAGCGTCTGGGAGCTCGCTCAGATCCGTGAGGGGCCAGGCTCGGCGAGGGCTGCGTGGTGGGCCGCGGTGCGTACGTGGGCACCGGCGTGCAGATCGGCAACAACGTGAAGCTGCAGAACTACGCCCTCGTCTACGAGCCGGCCGAGCTCGGCGACGGCGTCTTCGTCGGGCCCGCCGTGGTCCTCACCAATGACCACAACCCGCGCTCCGTCGACCCCGAGGGCAAGCAGAAGCGGGGCGGCGACTGGGAGGCCGTGGGCGTGAAGGTCGCCGAGGGCGCTTCCTCGGTGCGCGGTCCGTCTGCGTCGCACCGGTGCGGATCGGGCGCTGGGCCATGGTGGCCGCGGGCGCCGTAGTGACCAAGGATGTGCCGGACTTCGGCCTCGTCGTGGGCGTCCCGGCCCGCCGGATCGGCTGGGTGGGCCGCAGCGGCGTGAAGCTCGTCGAGCGTACCGGCGAGCCGGGTGTCTGGGAGTGCCCGCAGACCGGCGCGCTGCACGACGAGGCGGACGGCGTCCTCAACGAGCGCACCGGCTGAATTCGTGACGGGACATGGCGCAGGAGCTACCGCTCCCGGCACGCGCGACCGACTCGCTTCACTGACCGGCTTGCGCTTCTGGGCAGCCCTGGTCGTCGTTCTTTACCACCTGTCACGGTCGACGGAAAGCTTCCGTGGATCAGTGACGTCACCTGGTACGGGCGCAGCGGCGTCACCTTCTTCTTCGTGCTCTCGGGCTTTGTGCTGGCCTGGACGTACGACGGCAAGACCGTGCCCGCCGTGGTCTTCTTCTGGCGGCGGTTCGCGAGGATCTGGCCTTTGATGGCCGTGTCGGTCGTGGCATCGGTAGCGGTGTGGCGCGTACTCGGCACGGATGTTTCCGTCCGAGGCGTTGCGGCCACACTCGGGCTGGTCAACTCCTGGCTACCCGAGCGTCAGTACAGCGTGGGCGGGAATCCCGCCGCGTGGTCGCTCAGCGACGAAGCCTGGTTCTACCTGCTCTTCCCCTGCTGCTGATGCTGCCGATGATGCGATCCGGCCGAGGGCGGGCCTGGACCGCCGGGGTCCTGTGCGTCGCCTCGGTGGCCGTGTGGGTGGGCAGTGCTCTGTTCACCGACCCGGCCCTTCGCGTCTGGGCACTCGATTACTTCCCCGACCCGCACGCTCCAGTTCGTCCTGGGTGTGGTCGCAGGTCTGGCGGTGAAACACGGGTGGCGGCCTCCTGTCCGGCTGCCCTCGCCGTCGCCCTCGTGGCAGCCGGACATGTGGCACTCGTGCCCTGGTCACACGCGGTCCCCGACAGTGTCTGGTACAGCCCGTACAGCGCATCGCACCTGCTGTCGGCACCGCTCTTCGCTCTGCTCGTGGCGGCTGCCGCCGCAGCCGACGTGGAGGGCCGCAGGACGTATCTCACCAGTCCCTGGATGATCCGGCTCGGACACTGGTCGTTCGCCTGGTACCTCTTCCACGAGATCGTGATCAGGGCTCTGCTCGGCTGGCTCGGCCGACCCGTCTCCCAGGCCGGGACGGCGAAGATGTGGCTGATGGCACTGGTCATCAGCCTCACCGTCGCGGCACTGGCTTACCACTGGGTGGAGCACCCGCTGGAACGTCTGCTGCGCCGCGCAGGCCCGGGTGGCGGCGGCGCGGGAGGGCGTACGAAGCGAGCGCGGGACTCGGCTTCCCGGACCGGGCACGTCACATCCGAACCCGCCCCGGCCGGGGACAAGAGCGTGCAGGGGCACTCGGAAGCGCGCTCGTAGCTGCGATTGGGTCTCGGTTCCGCACGATGCGCCAGTAAGCCTGCCCGTTTACTCCAGGATGAGCGAGTATCCCTCCACTCCCTGCCCATTCACCCGAAGTGACGTGACATGCCCGAGACAGAACAGCTTCCGCGCGAGCCACGCGTGGGTGTCCCGCCAGACCCCGCCGAGCACGTGGGAAGCGACAAGCGGGCGAAGGAGCCGCCGGTCCGGCTCTACGCTCTGGACGCGCTGCGGGTTCTGGCCGCGCTGGCGGTGCTGGCCTTCCACTTCACGGGCATCGACAAGGCGACCCCGTCAACTGGAACGAGAACCCGCGGGACTTGTTCCCGTGGCTCTTCCCGGTGACGAAGTACGGCTCCTACGGAGTTCAGCTCTTCTTCATCATCAGTGGCTTCGTCATCTGCCTGTCGGCGTGGGGCGCACCCGGGACAGTTCGTCCGTGCCCGATTCCTGCGACTGTTCCCCGCCTACTGGTTCTCGGTGGTCGTCGGCGTCCTGGTGTACCGGATGATCCCGGCACCAGCCGTACCGCGCCGACCTACAGCGACAGCCTGACGAACCTGACCATGTTCCAGGTGCCGCTGAACGCGCAGCACGTGGTGGGTGCTTACTGGACCCTGTGGGTCGAGCTCTGCTTCTACCTGGTCTTCCTCGTCGTCCTGCTGAAGGAGATCAACTACCAGCGGGTGTACGTCTTCTGCTGGGCCTGGCTGATCCTGTCGCTGGTGGCCCAGCAGGGCAAGGGCGTACCTCTGCTCGGTACGGTCGCTCCGGCCCTGAACACAGCACTGTTCGTGGGCGGCATCGCCATGTACCTGATGTATCGCTTCGGTCCGGACCTCAAACTGTGGCTGCTGCTCGGCATGAGCTGGCTGACGATGCAGAGCGACTTGGTGGAACACGCCGACCGGCTGCGCGACGACCTGGACTTTGATCGCAGCCCCTACGTCGCCCTGGCCCTGGTGACGGTCTTCTATCTGCTGGTGCTCGCGGTCGCGCTGCACCGTCTGGACTGGATCAGCTGGCGCTGGCTGGCGACGGCAGGCGCACTGGTCTACCCCTGTATCTGCTCCACGAGGAGCTGGGCTGGGCCATGATCCGGAAGCTGTACGGCCACCTGGGAGCGTGGCCCACGCTGACCGTCACGGTCGCGGTCCTGCTCGCTCTCTCCTGGCTGGTGCACCGGTATGTGGAGCGTCCGTCGGTCAGCTGGATGCGTCGCCGGCTCTGAGTGCATATGGCGGTGGCGCCGCATCGGGCACGTCCGATGCAGCGCCACCGCCATGCGTACTCAGGGCGTAATCAGGCGCGCGCCTCGGCCCGCGCCTCGGTGGACGGCGTGGACGGCTTGGGCCGGTTGGGCAGCAGGCGCCCGTAAATGCCGTCCAGGGTCTCGGCCTGCGCTTCCCAGGTCCACTTCTCCAGCAGACCCGGCCTCTCGTACGCCGCCCGGTAGCGCTCGGGATCGGCCAGCACGGCCTTGACCGCCCGGACGTAGTCCTCGGTGTCCTGTGCTCGGAAGACCTCGCCCTGACCGGTCGCGGTGACCATCTCGGACATCGTGCGGATGTCGCTGACGATCTGCGGCAGCCTGGCCTGTGAGTACTCGAAGAACTTGTTGCTCAGTGCGAGCTCGTGGTTGGCGAGGTGGTGCAGCGGGCTGACGGCGGCGTCGGCCGGGGCTACGAACTCGGCGACCTGCCAGTGCGGGACGAACGGCAGGAAGTGCACGCGGTCGCCGACCCCGAGCTCGTCGACGAGCTTGCGTATGGTCGCCGTCGCCGCGTACGGCTTGCCCGGAGGCACCGAGACCATCGCCACGTGCACGTCCGGCATCCGGGCCAGGCCCTCGATGATCGTCTCCACGCCGCGGACCGGGTTGATGCCACCGACGTACGCGAGCAGCGGGTGTCCGCGCCGACGCCGCACAGAGCGCGCAGGTCGGGGACGGGGTCCGCGTCGGCCACCTCGTCCGCGCCCGGGGAGAGCACCGGGGCGTTCAGCACGACCGTCGGGAGCTCGGCCAGGTCGTGGCCTTCCTTGAGCAGCTCGGCCAGGGCCGGGGAGACGGTGATCACCGCGTCGGCGAACACGGCGTGCTCCTTCTCCCACGCGACATGGGCCGGCAGCCAGCGTCCGTGGCGCGGGGCAGCCCGGAACGTACTCATGGGCGTCCCACACGAGCTTCACGGGCCGTCCGGACGCACGGGCGCGAACGGCGGCGCGGGCGCCGACTCCGAGCATCTTGAAGTCGTGGGAATGGATGAGGTCGGGCTTGAACGCGTCGATGTGCTTGGCGAACGCCAGCTCGAAGTCCCACAGGTTGGGCATCAGCCGGCGCCAGGAGCGCTGCTTCATGAGCGTCTGCCACATGGCGGTGGCGGACCGGTCCAGAGGGGCGTCCAGCATCGACCGGCGCTTCTGCAGCGAGGTTGTCTCGCGGGCGCGCAGCGCGACCCACTTGCTGTAGACCTTGGCGCTCAGGCGGGGTACCAGGAGACGGGCCTTCGAGCCACCCGCACTGCGGCCCGGGTGCCCGGCCCTGGCCGCCTTCGTGGCAGCCTGCCTGAAGCTCAGGTCCGAGCGCCACGCCTTGGCCGCCTGCACGCGGTAGCGGGCCACCTGGGGCGAGCGGTAGGCCAGCGGACGGCGCGGGAAGGGGCGGCGCATGTCGTGGCGGCGCGGGTTCAGCGGGTGGGCTTGGGAATCAGCCGCACCTCGGCCCGGCCGATATTCCAGGAATGCTTCTCACTGTCGGGCGAGACCCGAAGAGCACGACGTCCCAGCCCGCGTCCGCCGCGGACCGGGCGGCCTTCTGCACTCGGGAGTCGCCCTTGACCCCGTTGTCGACGAGCATGACGACTCGTCCCCGGGATCTGTGCCCCGTGGTGCTGTCGGGCTCCATGTACGCGCCTTTCCTAGTAGCCGCCGTCACGGCCTTCTCCACGCCGCAGACATACCGCAACCAGCGAGCATACCGGCCCTTGCGGACCCTGCGGTGCCCTTGCCCCGCAAGCCTCCACGTAGCATCGGAGGCGGCCCGGCACGGGCCAGGCAGCCCTCAAGGAGAACAAGAAACGTGAAGGTCCTCAGCGTCGTCGGGGCCCGGCCCCAGCTCGTGAAGCTCGCGCCCATCGCCGCGGCCTTCGCGGACACCCCCACCAGCATGTAATCGTGCACACCGGCCAGCACTACGACGCCGATCTGTCCGATGTGTTCTTCGACGGGCTCGGGATCCCGGCCCCGGACGTGCACCTCGGTGTCGGCTCGGGCAGCCACGGCGTGCAGACCGGAGCGGTTCTCGCCGCCATGGACAAGGTGCTGGAAGCCGAGCGCCCGGACTGGGTCCTGGTATACGGGGACACCAACTCCACTGTCGCCGGTGCGCTGTCCGCGGTGAAGATGCACCTTCCGGTGGCCCATCTGGAAGCGGGACTGCGGTCCTTCAACCGCCGGATGCCGGAAGAGCACAACCGGGTGCTCACCGACCACTGCGCCGACCTGCTGCTCGCCCCCACCCAGGAGGCCATGCGCCACCTGGCCAACGAGGGGCTGGCGGACCGGTCCCGGCTGGCGGGCGACGTGATGGTCGACATCTGCCTGCGCATCCGGGACGCCGTGGCCGCAGGAGAGCACCCCGCGCCTGCCCTGCCCGAGGGAATCGACCCCGCGGCCCCGTTCCTGCTCGCCACACTGCACCGCCCGGACAACACGGACGACCCGGAACGGCTGTCGGCCATCCTCGCCTCGCTCGCGGCGCTGCCGGTGCCCGTGGCGCTGCTGGCCCACCCGCGTCTGGTGGCCCGCGCCGAGGAGCACGGCATCAAGCTGGAGCAGGGCAGTCTGCACGTCGGCCGGCCGCTGCCGTACGCAGGGCTCGTCGCCGCGGTCATGTCATCGGCGGGTGTGGTCACCGACTCGGGCGGCCTGCAGAAGGAAGCGTTTCTGCTCGGCCGGGCCTGCACCACCATCCGTCCGGAGACGGAGTGGGTGGAAACTCTGGAGGGCGGCTGGAACGTCCTTGTGCCGAACCCGCACGAGCTCCCCGCCGCCGAGTGGGAGGCGCTGGCGACCCGTCTCGCACCGAACACCCCTCGCGGCACTCCGTACGGCGAGGGCACGGCGGCTGTACGAGTCGTCGAGCTGATGGAAGAGGCCCTGCGCGGCTGACCCGGCACCGCGTCGCGGTACATGAATGAGGCTCCCTGCCGGCAGGGGAGCCTCATTCACTCGTTCCGTCCGGGCGTACGCAGGGCCCGGCCCGGCTTACTACAGGGTCAGGAAGGACGCCAGGGCTGCTGCGGTGGCCGTTCCGTCGTGCTGCGCTCGCACGTACTTCGCCGAATCGATACCGATCCGAGCGGCCGCGTGACGGTCGTCGAGGAGTCGCTCCAAGACTTCCCCGAGCGTCTCCGGCGTGGCATTGAGGATGGGCGGTGTGACGCCGGACAGCGCCACCGACGCGTCGTCCAGATACGCGACGACCGGCTTGCCCGCCGCCATGCTCTCGCAGGCGAACGTGCCGTACATCCCGACAGCGAACTGGTCGATAACGACGTCCGCCTCCTGAACCAGGGTGCGGACACGGGACCAGGAAACGTTCTCCGCGAGGTTGAGCTCGATCACCTTGCGCCGGTCCAGGTCCTCCAGCAGCGGGAGCACCCGGTCCGTGCCCTTCGTCCAGCGGGCGGACGGCACGTGCAGCACGATCGGGCGCTTGCGCTCCATGACCGGCTGGTCGCAGGCCCAGGCATCCACGTCCACGACAAGGGCGTCCAGATCGCCGTCGGAAGGTCGACGAGCAGGTCCGGAGTGGTGACGAAGACCGGCAGTCCGCTCTCCTCCGCGATGCGCCGGTTACGCTCCGCGGCGGCCAGCAACTGCTCGGTGTAGCCCTCGGGGCGTCCTGGAAGAGGGAGTACGGGTTGCGCTCCATGTGCCGCATCGGATGGCGGACCTCGCTGCCGTGCGCGAGCAGCGCCACCTTCACGCCGGCCTTCTTCAGCGCAGGCAGGTCGCCCTCGATGCTGTCGCCGTTCAGTCCGCCGAACACCGGACGGAACGCGTCGGCGATCAGGTGCGTGTACCGCGGCAGAATCCGCTGCACCTGTTCCAGCTGGCCGTCGAGCTTTTGAGTACCCTGCCGTCCACATAGACGTCCGCAGGGTATTCGTGCCCCGAACGCGCGGTGCGGTGCTTGACGACCTCCGCCGAGACGTCGGCACGCGCGGAGCACACCGCATGCGCGAACGCCGCCAGCTGACCGGCGAAGTTGGCCGGGCCCAGCCCGAGCTTGATCGGGGTGGGGCCGAGCGGGTCCACTCCCCACGAGCTGTGCCGGAGGCTCTTCCCTGTCATCGGAGGCCGGGCGTTCCTTGGCGTCCCAAGGAGCGTCGGGCAGGGGCTCGGCGGGGCCATCCCGGAGATCTCCGTGTAGAGCCTCATCAGGCCCTCGCACTGGTGCTCCCAGGAGAGGTCGGTCAGGATCTCGTCGCTGATGCTCTCCTTCATGGCGGCCCGGTTGGCGATGCCGCGGGTGACCGCCTCGACGAACGAGCCGGCGTCACCCGAGACGAAGACCTCGCCGACGCCGTGCTCGCGCACGTACGCGCTGAGCACCTGCACATCGCTCGCGATGACCGGCAGTCCGGCGTGCAGGTACTCGGCCGTCTTGGTGGGCAGCGACAGCTCGTAGTTGATGGTCCGCTTCGAGCAGATCAGGCCCAGGTCCGCGGTGGAGAGGTAGTCCGCCACCTCGTGCTGTGCCACGTACGGCACGACATGGATCCGGTCGCGGACGTCGAGCTCGGTCGCCTGCTCCAGGAGCCGGGTCAGTTCCTCGCTCTTGAAGCCCGCGACGACGGCCAGGTGGTGGTCCGGCAGCTGCGCCAGCCCTTCGACCGCGGTGCCCAGACCTCTTTCGGAGGCGATCCAGCCGGAGTAGACGAGGAGCGGGACGTCGTCACCCAGTTCGCACGCCTCGCGGACCGAGACCCGTCCGGTGTTCTCGCCGATGACGGCTCGGATCGGGGTGTTACGGACGACGAGAGGAGCCGTGGGCAACTTGTGGTCGGACCGGATGATCTCGGCGATCTCCGGGGAGACCGTCACGACGGCATCGGCCTTACCGATGAACTCGCGCTCCACAGCGGGAAGGCCGAGTCCATGATCGGCAGCCTCCACTCGACACCCGCGACGTACTCGTGGGCGTCGTAGAGCCAGGCACGCTGAGACCGCGTGCCCGAAGCCGGGCGGCTGCCAGCGCACCCGTGTTGATCATGGTGATGTCGTTGGCGTGAATGACGTCCGGCTCGAGCTCCTCGATCACCGGTCCGAAGGCCAGGTCGAGGTCGACGAGCCCCGGCCAGTCGTGGCGCCAGTCACCGGTCGCCTCCACGCCCCTGGCCTTGTTGCGGGCCTTGTGCGCCTCTTCCCAGCGATAGGCGCGGACGCGCACGTTGTGCGCGCTGCGCCGGGCGCGGATCCATGCCTTGCGGCCCGCGACCGGTACACCCGCGGCCGGGGAATCGCTCTTCCAGCCGATCCTCGCGCTCTGCTCGCGCACCCACGCCTTGTGCACCGCACGCAGCTGCGCCAGCGCCTTGTTGTCCGCGACGCCCCACTGGGTCACCTTGGCCCGGACGCTGCCCTGCTGCGCCTTCGCGGCGACCCCGGGTGTAATGCGCCCCACAGGCACCCGGATGACCTTGACCGGCCCGAACCACGCGTACTCACGGTCCTTACCCGTACTGCGCCCGATGAGGGTGACGTCCCAGCCCTCCCGGGCTGCCGCGAGGGCCGTCTTCTGCACCCGGGAGTCCCCAGTGATGCCGTTGGCCACGATCACGGCCAGCTTGGGCCGCTTCACCGGCGTACTCCGGGTCCCAGACGTACTCATTGAGAATTCCTTACGCTTCAGGAAAGCCGGGGCTCACACCGGCGGGGAAAGGCGTTCGCGAGAGGCCGGCCGGTGCCGGGTCATCCGCCTATGACGACACGTCGCACACCGGTCCAGTTGGCCGGGTCCGTCGTACGGCGTCCGTCGACCAGGACGCGTACGTCCGGCAGGTCGGCGGCGGCCAGCTCGCGGTACTCGGCGTGGTCGGCCTGGAGGATCGCCGCGGTGACGGCCTGGCCCTCGTGCGGGACGAGTCCGTGCGCGGTCAGCTCGTCGGCCGTGTACATCGGGTCCGAGACGAACGGCATCGCGCCGCGCGCCTTCAGCGCCTCGACGACACCGAAGACGCCGGAGAAGGCGGTCTCCTTGACGCCACCGCGGTAGGCGGCTCCCAGCACCAGTACCCCGGCATCGGTCAGGTCGCCGTAGGCGGCGGCCAGCAGGTCCACGGCGTACTCCGGCATGGCGGCGTTGGCCTCGCGGGCCGAGCGCACGACGGTGGCCTCCGGGTCGTTCCACAGGTACATCCGCGGGTAGATCGGGATGCAGTGGCCGCCGACGGCGATGCCGGGCTGGTGGATGTGGCTGTACGGCTGGCTGTTGCAGGCCTCGATGACCTTCTTGATGTCGATGTCGTTCTTGTCGGCGAACCGGGCGAACTGGTTGGCCAGACCGATGTTGACGTCCCGGTAGGTGGTCTCGGCCAGCTTGGCGAGCTCCGAGGCCTCCGCCGTGCCCAGGTCCCACACACCGTTGGGCCGCGGCAGGTCCTCGCGCTCGTCGAAGTCGAGCACGGCCTGGTAGAACTCGACGCCGCGCCGGGCGGACGCCTCGTCGATGCCGCCGACCAGCTTCGGGTAGCGGCGCAGATCGGCGAAGACACGGCCGGTGAGCACCCGCCCGGGAGAAGACCAGGTGGAAGTCCTCGCCCGGGGTGAGACCGGACCCTTCGGCGAGCATCGGCGCCCAGCGGGTACGGGTGGTGCCGACCGGAAGCGTGGTCTCGTAGCTGACCAGGGTGCCCGGCTTCAGGCCAGCGGCGATCGCCTTCGTGGCGGAGTCCATCCAGCCGAAGTCCGGAGTGCCCTCGGCGTCCACGAAGAGCGGTACGACGACCACGACGGCGTCGGACGCGGCGACCGCGGCCGTGGTGTCCGTCGTGGCGCGGAGCAGTCCCGCACCCACGGTCTCCGTGAGCTTGACGTCCAGGTCGTGCTCGCCGGGGAACGGCTCGGTGGCCGCGTTGACCAGCTCGACGACCTTCTCGTTCACGTCCGCGCCGATGACCTTGTGGCCCTTGGCGGCGAACTGCACGGCGAGCGGAAGGCCGATCTTGCCGAGCGCGACTACACAGATGTTCATCGGGTTATTTTCCTCATCAACCTGGAGAGCTTGCGGCGCAGCCGCGTAACGACACCGGAATCGGGCTCCCACAGCGGAGCCGTAGTGATCACTAGACGGCCCTTGGAGTTGGCATTGGCCGACACCCGGTACTGAACGACTCGACCCCAGCGGCGGGCCAGCGGCAGCGGCAGCCCACCGGTCCGCACCGGGATCTCGTACGTCGAGCCTGCCACGTCGGCATGGACGCGGACGCCTCGCTTGGCGTTGGCAGCCTCGATCGGAATACGGGCCGCCAGCCGGGTCCCCGTACCCTCCTGGACCGCTTCCTGACGAACTCACCTACGGTGTCCGGCCGTCGGGTGCCCGCGGGCAGTCTGTGCGCGCCGGGCTTGTCCGCGCTCGTGGGCATCGCACCCGACACCAGAGCGAGGACCGCCGAGTGTGTGTCGCCGACGACACCGAGCCGGAGTACCACTGCGAGCGCGAGCTTCGGACCCTCCTGCTCCCACTCGGCCGACTCGAGCACCGTCCGCTTCGCCAGCCGGCCGGCCACGCTTTCGCCCAGAACCTCGTAGAAGCCGTCGTCAAGACCCACGGCACTGTCGCGGAAACCCGGGTACGTCGCGAAGGCCCGGCCTTCCTCCAGCAGGAAGGGCGGCGCGCCGTGCTCGGCCTCCTCGGTGAGGGATCGGCAGAGCTCATCGACAGCGCCGCGCTGGGCGAGACCGAAACGGACCCGCCGGGTGACGCCGGTGGCGTCCCGCAGGCCGTCGGTGAAGTACGCGTCCAGAAGCGCGGCCACGCCCTCGCACACCTGGACGCGCACACCGGCGTCCAGGGCAGCGAAGTCCTTCTGCAGGAGCTTGGAGACCTCCCATTCGAAATGCCGCTTGAAGAGGGCATCGCGCTTGGGTCCCGCCTCGATCAGGCCGGCCGTGTGCTCCATGATCCGCGTGATGCAGTGCAGCCGTGCCAGGTGATCGGCCCGGTAGGTGATGTTGCTCGCGTCACCGCGCTTGACCGCGTAGTAGCAGGTGTAGTCGGCGACCACCGAGATCTTCCTGGCCCGGACGCACGCCTCGATGGTGAACGGCTGGTCGCTGCCGACCGGCATGTCCTCCGGGAAGCGCAGCCCGTGCCTTTCCACCAGCTCACGCCGGAAGAGCTTGGTGTTGGCGAGGGTGTACGGAAGCGCCGATTCGTACAGGCTGATGTCGGCGTTGCTCTCGCTGTAGAGCCTCTGGTGGACATAGCGGCCGTTGGTGCCGACCATCTTGCCCACGACCACGTCCGAGCCGTGCTCGTCCGCGCACGCCACCATCCGTTCCAACGCCTCTTCGCCGAGGTAGTCGTCGGAACCGATGAAGTAGACGTAACGGCCGGTGGCGATCTCCAGGGCACGGTTGCTCGGGGCCGCCGGGCCACCGGAATTCGCCTGGTGGATCACCTTGACGGTGTCCGGGAACTTCGACGCGAAGCGATCCAGCTCCGTACCGCTCTCGTCAGTCGATCCGTCGTTCACGGCAATGACTTCGAGCCGGTCGACACCGATGCTCTGTCCCACGAGCGAGTTCAGACACTCGGTGAGGTACGGCATGGTGTTGTAAACGGCTACGACGACGGTGACAGCGGGTTCGGTCAACTGGCCACGCCCTCGGGCAATGTCTCTGCCGTCCAGCCGCACAGCCTGGCCGGTCGACGCGGACTCGAGCACGGCCGCCGCCACCTCGACGGTGCGCAAACCCTGCCGCAAGGTGCAGATGTCGTGCGAGGTGCCGAGCACAGCGTCCCTGAAGAGCTCGTGCTCGACGAGCAGCGGCTCGCGCTTCGGGATCGCGTATCGGATCATGTCGCCCTCGGAGACACCACGGAACGCGCGCAGCGCTTCCCACTCTGTGGTGACCGCCGCGTTCGAGTGGAACGTGAGGTCGGCGGTGAGGGTGTCCGCGATGTAGCAGCCGCGCTCGCCGGTGACCGAGGTGAAGCGCTCCTGAGCGGGCTCAACCAGTTGACCAGGTGGTTGACCATGGTGCCGTCGGAGAGCTGGCCGACGGCGGAGACCATGTCCTCGTGCGGTCGGCCGGACTTCGACACAGTGTGGGCCGCGATCGAGGTGTACGTCTGGCCGGTGACCCAGCCCGTCAGGTCGATGTCGTGGGTGGCGAGGTCCTGACCACGCCGACATCGGCGATCCGGTGCGGGAACGGGCCCTGGCGGCGGGTGACGACCTGGAACACATCGCCGAGCTCGCCGGCCTCCAGGCGGCTTCGCAGCGAGCGCAGGGCCGGGTTGCACCGCTCGATGTGGCCGACGCCGGCCACCAGCTTGCGGGACTCGAAGGCATCGACGAGGCGGCGGGCGCCCTCGACGGTGTCGGCGAGCGGCTTCTCGATCAGGGCGCAGACGCCGGCGTCCGCCAGCCGCAGCCCGACTTCCTCGTGCAGCGCGGTCGGGCAGGCCACGACGGCGTAGTCGAGGCCGAGCGCGATGAGTTCCTCGACGGTCGACAGGACGGGGCGCCCTGCGCCCAGCCGTTCTTGTCACCCATCGGGTCGACGACGCCGACCAGTGTCACGCCGTCGAGCCCGGCGAGCACGCGGGCGTGGTGGCGCCCCATGGAGCCCAGGCCGATGAGCCCGGCCCTCAGAACGGCGGCAGTCACAGGTTCTCCCCAGAGAGTTCACAGCGTTGGCGATGCGCTCCAGCTCACCCGCGCTGAGCGACGGGTGGACGGGCAGCGAGACGACCTCGGCAGCCGCCCGCTCGGTCTCGGGCAGGTCCCAGGTGCGGCCCGCCTTCTGGTCCGGCTCCCAGTAGGGCTTGAGGCGGTGGATCGGGGTCGGGTAGTAGACGGCATTGCCGACACCCGCCTCGGTGAGCTTGGCCATCGCGGCGTCGCGGTCGCCCCGCACCCGGATCGTGTACTGGTGGTAGACGTGACGGGCACCATCGGCGACCGGCGGCGTCGTCACGCTCGGGGCGCTGATGTGCGCGTCGAGGTAAGCGGCGTTGGCGCGGCGCTGCTCGGTCCAGCCGCCGACCTTGGTGAGCTGCACGCGGCCGACGGCTGCGGACACGTCCGTCATACGCATGTTGGCGCCGACGATCTCGTTGGCGTACCGCTGCTCCATGCCCTGGTTTCGCAGGAGGCGCAGGGTGCGGGCGAGTTCGGCGTCGGCGGTGGAGACCATGCCGCCCTCGAGGGAGTGCATGTTCTTGGTCGGGTAGAAGCTAAACGTTCCTCCTGCGCCGAACGCGCCGACCGGAGTGCCGTTCAGGGCCGCGGCATGTGCCTGGCAGGCGTCTTCGACCACGGCGAGTTTGTGCTTCTCGGCGATGGGCATGAGCTTGTCCATGGCTGCCGGGTGACCGTAGAGGTGCACCGGCATGATCGCGGCGGTACGCGGCGTGATGGCCGCCTCGACCGCGGCCGGGTCCAGGCCGTAGCTGCCGGGCTCGATGTCAGCGAAGACGACATCGGCACCGACGAGTCGGACCGCGTTCGCCGACGCCGCGAAGGAGAAGGAGGGAACGATCACCTCGTCGCCCGGGCCGATCCCCAGGGCGAGCAGCAGCAGGTGCAGCGCGGACGTGCCGGAGTTGACGGCAACACAGTGGCGCCCCGCGACCAGCTCGGAGAAGCCTTCCTCGAAGGCCGCGACCTCCGGTCCCTGCACGACTCGGCCGCTGCGCAGTACGCGTACCGCGGCCTCGATCTCTTCTTCACCGATGACCGGGCGGGCAGCGGGAATCGGCTGCTCGTTGATGCTCGTCATGGACGTCCTCCTTGAACACCGCAAGAGCTCATTACAGGCAGAGGTCTGGGGTGCGGGACGTCTCACGAGGCCACGCGTAACCCCACCGGCACAATGCCGACGCCCTACCGAGGAATCATGGGACCGGTCTGTCCTCAACCGGACCGGTCACCGACCGTAGTTCCCGTTGAGGGAGCTGCCAGGCCAGCGACCGCCGTCACATTATCAGGGATTTCTCATGCCATTTCGGGCCTGTTAACAGGCTGATGCATCAGTTCTGAAACAAAGCACGTGTCCCGCCCCGAAGGCTTCGGGGCGGGACACGGATCGATGAACAACGAGTTACGGAATGCTCATTCGGCCATCTGACCGGATTCCGTCGAAGGCGCCGAAGCGGTCACGGAAGGCGACGACTGCTCGGCTGCGACCGTCTTCTTCGCGGTCGTCTTCTTCGCAGTGGTCTTCTTCGTGGCTGTCTTCTTGGCGGCCGTCTTGGCTGCCGTCTTGGTTGCCGTCTTGGCCGCCGTCTTGGTTGCCGTCGACTTGTCGGCCGCGGTCTTGGCCGGCGCCTTCGTCGTGGCCGTGGCAGCCTTCTTCGCCGTGGACTTCTTGGCGGTCTTGCGAGCCGCCTTCTTGGCCGGGGCCGGCGTCTCGTCGCCGTCCTGTGCCGGAGCCGCGGACTCGGACGTGTCCGACTCCGCCTCAGCGGTGCCCGTGACGACGACGGCCGCCTCGTCCCCGCCTGCGGGCGAACCCGCGGGGCGGTGACCTTGCGGGTCGCGCGGCGACGGGCACGCGGCGGGCGGCCTGGGCGGGCGCCTCGTCGGCTGCCGGGGTCTGCGCCGGCTGCGTCTCGGCCGCGGGTGCCTCGACGACCGGGTCCTCGACCGCGACCGGGTCCGAGGCAGGCTCGGCCGGCTGGACCGGCTGCGCCTCTTCGGCCGGCTTGGGCGAGCCCGCGGGTGCGCTCGCCTTCCTGGTCGCCCTGCGACGGGTACGGCCCTGCGGAGCCGCCTCGGCCTCGGGGCCTCGGAGGTCTCAGCGGCCACCGGGGCCTCGACGACCGGCTCGGGCCGCGGTTCGGCTGCCGCGGCCTCGGCCTGGACCGGCTCGGTCACCTGTGCGGCCTCGGCGGCCCGCGGCGCGCCGGCCGGGGCCGACACCTTGCGGGTCGCACGACGACGGCCACGGCTGCGCGTGGCAGCCGACTCCGCCTCGCCCGGGCTGCTGTACAGCTCCTCGTCCGGGATGAAGTCCGGCTCCGGCAGCGCCACCGGGCGGCGGCCTCGGCAGCCACCTCGGCCTCGCTCTCGGTGAACTCCTGGTCCTGCTCGTGGCCGTGGTCATGGTCCTGCTCGTGGTCCGCGCCGCCGCGGCCACGCTTCTGGACCGCTTGCCACCGCCGCCACCGACCGCCGTCGGCTGCTCCATGTGCACGATCACGCCGCGCCCGTTGCAGTGGACACAGGTCTCGGAGAAGGACTCCAGCAGACCCTGACCCACCCGCTTACGGGTCATCTGGACCAGGCCCAGCGAGGTGACCTCGGCGACCTGGTGCTTCGTACGGTCCCGGCCCAGGCACTCCAGCAGCCGGCGCAGCACCAGATCCCGGTTGGACTCCAGCACCATGTCGATGAAGTCGACGACGACGATGCCGCCGAGGTCGCGCAGCCGCAGCTGGCGGACGATCTCCTCGGCCGCCTCCAGGTTGTTCTTGGTGACGGTCTCTTCGAGGTTGCCGCCCTGACCGGTGAACTTGCCGGTGTTGACGTCGACGACGACCATCGCCTCGGTCTTGTCGATCACCAGTGAGCCACCGCTCGGCAGATAGACCTTCCGGTCCAGTGCCTTCATCAGCTGCTCGTCGATCCGGTACGTCGCGAAGACGTCGACCTCGGAGGTCCAGCGCGACAGCCGGTCGGTGAGGTCCGGTGCCACGTGCGAGACATAGCCGTAGATGGTCTCCCAGGCTTCGTCACCGCTGACGATGACCTTGGAGAAGTCCTCGTTGAAGATGTCGCGGACGACCCGGACGGTCATGTCCGGCTCGCCGTAGAGCAGCGTCGGCGCGTTGGAGCTGCCGCTGTTGTTCGACTTCCTCTGGATCTCTTCCCACTGGCCCTGCAGCCGCTCGACGTCGCGCCGCAGCTCGTCCTCGCTCGCGCCCTCGGCGGCGGTGCGCACGATGACGCCCGCGTCCTCGGGGACGATCTTCTTGAGGATGGTCTTCAGCCGGGCACGCTCGGTGTCGGGCAGCTTGCGGCTGATACCCGTCATCGAGCCCTCGGGCACATAGACCAGGTAGCGGCCGGGCAGCGAGACCTGGCTGGTCAGGCGGGCGCCCTTGTGGCCGATCGGGTCCTTCGTCACCTGGACGAGGACCGACTGGCCGGACTTCAGCGCCGTCTCGATACGGCGCGGCCCGTGGGCCATGCCGAGCGCCTCGAAGTTGACCTCACCGGCGTACAGGACCGCGTTGCGGCCCTTGCCGATGTCGACGAACGCGGCCTCCATGGACGGCAGTACGTTCTGTACCTTGCCCAGGTAGACGTTGCCGACGTAGCTGCTGGCCTGCTCCTTGTTGACGTAGTGCTCGACGAGCACGTTGTCCTCGAGGACGCCGATCTGGGTGCGCTCGCCGCTCTGGCGGACGACCATGACCCGCTCGACGGCCTCGCGGCGCGCCAGGAACTCGGCCTCGGTGATGATCGGGACGCGTCGGCGACCCTGCTCACGGCCTTCACGGCGGCGCTGCTTCTGGCCTCCATACGGGTCGAGCCCTTGATTGACTGGACCTCGTCGAAGCCGGTGCCGAGCTCACGCTCGGCTTCCTTCTGCGCGGCTCGCGGACCTTGACGACCGTACGCTCCGGGTCGTCCGTGCCCGTCGTCGTCCCGTCGTCGCCCCGGAGTCTCCACTGCGGCGGCGGCGACGGCGGCGACGACGGCTGCTGCTGGACCCGGATGCCGAGGAATCGTCGTCGTCATCGTCGTCCTGCCCTGGTCGCGCTCCTCCTCGGAGCGGTCCGCGGAGGCGTCGTCGCCATGCTGCTCGGCGTCGTCCCCGTCGTTGGCCTCACCGCGACGGCGGCGGCGGCCCCACGACGACGACGGCGCGAGGGCGGTCCCCGTACTCGTCGGTTTCGTCGCCCTCGTGCTCGGCGTCCGTCCCGGTCCCGTCCTCGTGCTCGTCCTCCTGCGGCTGCTCCGCGGGGAGCGTGACGGGCGCTGCGGCCGGCTCGGCCTCGATGGCCTCACCACGGCGGCGGCGACGACGGCGCGAACCGCCCTGCGGCGCGGCCTCGGCGGGCGCGGTCTCCGCGGGCGCGGCTTCGGCGGGCGCGGCCGTCTCGGCAGCCTCGGGCTCCGGCTCGGCGGCGGGCTTGCTCACAGCCTTGCGCGACTGCCGGCCCACGGGGCCTTCGGCTCCTCGAACGCCTCGTTCTCGTCGTACTGCTCGGAGGGCCGGCGGCGGCAGCGGCCGCGGCGGTCTCCGGGTCTGGAACATCGGCTCGGAGAAGACGGGCGCCTGGAACACGGCCACTGCGGGGCGGGTCTCGCGGCGGCTCCTGCGGGTGGGCTCCTCGACCTTGCCGGTGAACTCCGGCCTGCCCGCCGCGGCGGTTGCCCGGCGGCGCTGCCGACCGCGCGGGCGGCCTCCTCGACCTCTTCGGTCTCGGCGGCCAGCTCCTCGGCGACAGCCGCGGGAGGCTCTCGCCGGTCTCGGCGATCTTCTCGGCGACCTCGGCGACGGGCTCGTCAGCAGGCTCGTTGACCTGCGGGCACCCGCAGGCGCGGTCGCCTGCGGGACGCACGGCGACGGCCGCGCGGAGCCTCGGTCACGGGTGCCTCAGTGACCTCAGCAGCCACGGCGGCTTCGGTGACGGGCTCGTCAGCAGGCTCGACGGCTTCGGCTACAGGCTCAGTCGCGGCCTCGGCGGCCTGCGCGGCATTCGGGGTACCGGCCGGCGCGGAGGCGCGGCGACGGCTGCGGCCGCGGGCCGCCGCGGCGGGCTCAGCGGCGGCCACGGGCTCGGCCGGCTCAGCGGCCTTGGCGGGCTCTGCCATGACGGTGTCCTCGGGGCAGACTCGGCGGGTGCAGAGGCAACTGCACCGGTCTGGGGGCGCCCGCCGGAGCAGTCGCCTTACGGACCGCACGACGGCGGCTTCGGGGAGCCTCGGCAACCGGCGCCTCATCGGCCTCGGCAGGCTCGGCTGCCTCGGCGACGGGCTCGGCAACAGGCTCGACGACGACCTCGGCCGCGGCAGCCTGCGGCGCACCCGCCGGAGCGGTCGCCTTACGGACCGCACGACGGCGCGCACGTGCCGGAGGCGCGGCCCCGGCCGGCTCGGCAGTGGGCTCGGCAGTGGACTGTGCGCTTTCGGCCCCATCGGCGGCGGGCTCGGCGGAAGCAACATCCGCGACGCTCTCCGCAGCCTCCGTGGCCTGCGGCGCACCCGCCGGAGCGGTCGCCTTGCGCACCGCACGACGGCGCGCACGTGCCGGAGGCGCGGCCTCGGCCGGCTCGGTGTTCTCGGATACCCCGGCGTCCTCGGCCGGTATGGCCGGCGTGACGTCCTGGGCGGCTGCCGCCCGGGCGGGCCGAAGGCGGTCCTGCGGGGCGTGAGGCTGCGCGGCGCCTGCGGCGCGGCGGCAGCTTGTCGCCGGGGTGTTGTCGTTATCGGTGTTCCCGGTCGTACCGGGTTCGGTCGGCTCAAGCATGCGGGCGGTTCTCCCGTCACGCTCCCGGGCGCCACGCCTGATTCCGGTCCGGCACGGTTCGCGCTGTTGTGCGCGATACCGCCGTCCGGGCGCGGGCGCCGCACGGGAGCTGATGTCTGGCTCGCCGGTTCCGTACGCGAAATGTGTACGGCCTGGCGAAAGTCTTCTGGTCAGTGCGCTGCCCGACCCAGGTGGCTCCCGAGTCCAGGGCTGCGCTACAACGACCGCCTTACGCGGATCCTGCACCTTCCGGCGCCGTCGCGACAGCTGCCTGGCCGGCCGTGGAATTCACGGCCGAGGCTGCCTCGCGGTCGGGCTCGAGCGGGTCGGTCACCGTGCCGGACTCCTCGTCGAAGAGCCCCTGCGCCAGCCTCGTCACCGATGCGGGAACGGGCGGCGCCAGGTCGGCCACAGCTCGGAGACCGGACAGGACGTCGTCGGGTCGCACGGCAGGTGTCACGTGCCGAACAACCAGCCGCAGTATCGCACAGGGCTTGTCCCCGGACCTATCAGGCTGTGGATCAAGAGCCTCCAGGCCGACGACGGCGGCGCGGGCGTCGAAGGTCCGCATCCCGTTCTTCGCACGGCGCTGGACCTCGACGGTCTCGGCGTCGAGAAAGGCGGACACGGCCTTCGCCGCGTCCTCGGGGAGCACTCCGTCGAGTCGCATCTCCCACACGGAGGCGGTCAGCCGGTCGGCGAGTCCCGGATATGGGCCTCCACCGCATCGGTGATGTCGAGACCGTCCGGCATGGATGCGTTGAGCAGCTCGCACAGGGTCCCGGATCACGTGCCTCGGTGAGGGCGATCTCCAGGAACTCGGCCTCGCTGCCCGTGCCGGTGGGTGCGGCATTGGCGTAGGACACCTTCGGGTGCGGGGTGAAGCCCGCTGAGTAGGCCATGGGTACCTCGGAGCGGCGCAGCGCCCGCTCGAAGGCACGCTGGAAGTCGCGGTGGCTGGTGAACCGGAGGCGGCCCCGCTTGGTGTAGCGCAGTCGGATGCGCTGCACCGCCGGTGCGGGCGGCGGGCCTTCGGGCTGTCGCTTGCCCAGTGGTTCTTCTCCTCGGTGCGGGCGGACGCGGTGGCGCACCGCCCACGAAGTACGTCGGTGGCCCCGGGTGCCGCTCCGGTTCACCCCGCTCGCCGGTTGCACCGGCTGGCGGAGAGATCTCGGGCGCGGGCGCCGCGCTGGGGCAGCCGTTGTCCTGTCCAGGGTACGCGCAGCAGGCCCCGGAAGTTCCCGTACCGCTGTGACCTGCGGGGCTGCGCACCGTACGTCAGGACGCAAAGAGCCCGGCCGGGTCCCCGGCCGGGCTCTGCGGACTTCTGTGGACTGAGGCTTCCTCTACTTCACGACCGTGAGCGGGAGCAGCTTCTGCCCGTCGGACCGATCTGGATGTCCAGGTCGAGCTGAGGGCACACCCCGCAGTCGAAGCACGGGGTCCAGCGGCAGTCCTCGACCTCGGTCTCGTCCAGCGAGTCCTGCCAGTCCTCCCAGAGCCAGTCCTTGTCGAGGCCGGAGTCCAGGTGGTCCCAGGGCAGGACCTCTTCGTAGGTCCGTTCCCGGGTGGTGTACCAGTCGACGTCCACACCGAACTCGGGCAGCGTCTTCTCCGCGCTCTTCATCCACAGGTCGTAGCTGAAGTGCTCACGCCAGCCGTCGAAGCGGCCGCCGGACTCGTAGACGGCACGGATGACGGAGCCGACACGGCGGTCGCCGCGGGAGAGCAGTCCTCGACGATGCCGGGCTTGCCGTCGTGGTAGCGGAAGCCGATGGAGCGGCCGTACTTCTTGTCGCCGCGGATCTTGTCGCGGAGCTTCGCCAGCCGGGCGTCGGTCTCTTCCACACCCAGCTGCGGTGCCCACTGGAACGGGTGTGCGGCTTGGGCACGAAGCCGCCGATGGAGACGGTGCAGCGGATGTCGTTCTGGCCGGACACCTCGCGGCCCTTGGCGATGACGTTGACCGCCATGTCCCCGATCTGGAGGACGTCCTCGTCGGTCTCGGTGGGCAGGCCGCACATGAAGTACAGCTTCACCTGGCGCCAGCCGTTGCCGTACGCGGTGGCGACCGTACGGATCAGGTCCTCCTCCGAGACCATCTTGTTGATGACCTTGCGCAGGCGCTCGGAGCCGCCCTCGGGGCGAAGGTGAGCCCGACCTGCGGCCGTTACGGGTCAGCTCGTTGGCCAGATCGACATTGAACGCGTCGACTCGGGTCGAGGGCAGCGACAGGCCGACCTTGTCTTCGGTGTACCGGTCCGCGAGCCCCTTGGCGATCTCACCGATCTCGCTGTGGTCCGCCGAGGACAGGGAGAGCAGGCCGACCTCTTCGAAGCCGGTCGCCTTGAGCCCCTTCTCGACCATCTCGCCGATGCCGGTGATGCTCCGCTCCCGCACGGGGCGCGTGATCATGCCGGCCTGGCAGAAACGGCAGCCGCGGGTGCAGCCACGGAAGATCTCCACCGACATCCGCTCGTGGACGGTCTCGGCGAGCGGCACGAGGGGCTGCTTCGGGTACGGCCATTCGTCGAGGTCCATCACGGTGTGCTTGGACACCCGCCACGGCACGCCCGACTTGTTGGGCACGACACGGCCGATGCGGCCGTCGGGCAGGTACTCGACGTCGTAGAAGCGCGGGACGTAGACACCACCGGTCTTCGCCAGCCGGAACAGCACCTCTTCGCGGCCACCGGGCTGCCCTCGGCCTTCCAGGCGCGGATAATCTCGGTGATCTCCAGGACCGCCTGCTCACCGTCACCGATGACCGCGCAGTCGATGAACTGCGCGATCGGCTCGGGTTGAACGCGGCATGGCCGCCGGCGAGCACGATCGGGTGGTCGACGGTGCGGTCCTGGCCTCCAGCGGGATGCCCGCGAGGTCCAGGGCGGTGAGCATGTTGGTGTAGCCGAGCTCGGTGGAGAAACTCAGCCCGAACACGTCGAAGGCGCCGACGGGCCGGTGGCTGTCCACGGTGAACTGGGGCACCTCGTGCTCGCGCATCAGCTCTTCGAGGTCGGGCCAGACGCTGTAGGTGCGCTCGGCGAGGACGCCCTGGCGTTCGTTGAGCACCTCGTAAAGGATCATGACGCCCTGGTTGGGGAGGCCGACCTCGTACGCATCCGGATACATCAGCGCCCAGCGGACGTCGCATTCGTCCCACGGTTTGACGGTGGAGTTCAGCTCACCGCCCACGTACTGGATGGGCTTCTGCACATGCGGGAGCAGAGCTTCGAGCTGTGGGAAGACCGACTCGGCAGACATCTGGGGACCTTCGTGAGCTGGCAGGGGCATACAGGACTGGCAGGAGTGACCATCCAGCCTACCCCGGTGCTCAGCCCTTCAGATCCGCCCGAACGCCCGGTTCCGACGCCCTTGCCCACACTCCGGGCAGTTCCGCTCCCGGCCTGCCGCCGCCTCTTCCTCCTGTCCGTACAGCAGCCCCCAGCTGAACGAGGACTCCCCGCCGCGTGGGCCTGGACCGCGATGGCGCGCAGGGCGTCCCTGGCGACCACGCTGTCCTGGTGGTCGCCGAGCACCTGCTGCACCGCCTTCATCCGCTCGGCGAACCTCTTGGCTGGTTTACCCAGTGCGGGCCGCGCCGCCTCGCCCGCGTACCGTGCGCGTTTCGCCGCCTTGCGGGCCTCGTGCATCGCCAGGTCTCGGTCCTGGCCCGGAGGCTGCTCCAGGGCGTGTCCGATACGGGTGGCGAGGCGGCCGTAATCCTTCAGCACGGCCCGGGCAGGACCTTTCGCGGTCCGTGTGCGGCGCCGGGCAGCAGCGGCGGGCGGCGAGGAGCGCGTCGAGGGATCCCAGCAGCGCCAGGTAGCGCGCGCCGTCGAGTACGGCGATGATCCGGCGCCTGGAATCCTCCCGCCGGGCGACGGACCAGACGCGCAGACGGCCGGCGACCGGACCGATTACGAGGGTGCCCGGCAGCGCGTCGATCCGGGCGTGGAAGCGGGCGTCGAGCACTTCCTGGTCACGGTCCACACCCAGCTCAGCGGCCAGCCACTTCAGCTCGACGGCGATCGGGCCGGTGACCGTACGGTCGAGGACCTTGCCGTAGGTGCGCAACGCGCTGCGCAGCCTGCGGGTGGCGACCCGCATCCGGTGGACGGAGTCGGGGAGACCGCGGCGTACGGCGGGGTCCAGGGCGATGACCGCCTCCGTCTGGTGGCGGACGTGGGCGAGAACGTGGTCACCGGCCGTGCGGGCGCGGACTTCGGCCTATTCCCCTTCGGCCTCTTCGCCACGGGGACCGTCTCGGCGAGCGCCCTGGCCATCTTGGACGCCGATACCGACGGCTGTACCCCCGCCTTGCCCAGCCGCCGTTCGACGGCGTCGAGGAAGGCCGGGTCTCCGTCGTCGGCCAGCTCGACCTCGATCTCGGTCCAGGCCGTCGTACGGCCCGCGCCCTCGCCGCCGAGGCGTTCCGCGAGGACTTCGTCGATGCTCAGCTCGGCCAGCAGGGTGCCGTCGGCACCGAGGAGGTGGTGCACGTCCCTGGTCGAGAGGAGGCGCACGGCGGGGCCAGTTCCGCCTCCCGGACCCTGGAGCGGAGCAGTCCGGCCAGCGGGGAGGGAGTGTGTCGGCGAGCGGGGCGCGGATCTCGTCGCGGATGCCGGAGGCCACGGGGAACTGAGGTGCCAGCCCGCGTCGTCGCCGCCGGTTCTGCGCCGCAGGGTCAGGGAGCCGGCTGCGAGCCGGAGGTCCGCGGTGTCGTAGTAGACGGCGTCCAGCTCCATGACGCCCTGGTGGACGACGTCCGAGACCCCGGCAACCCGGCGCAGGTCGGGAAGCCGGGTCTCGGCAGTCGCCTCGTACTTCCGCTCGATCTCACGCTTCGAGTCCGCCATGTACCGAACCTATCCGCGTTGGGCGCGGATACGCAGGGGTACGCACCGGTTCAGGCGGACATCGGCCGCTGCACCCGGATCGACTGGAGCAGGCCGATGGCCACCCAGACGGCGAACATCGATGATCCTCCGTACGACACGAAGGGCAGTGGCAGTCCGGCCACCGGCATGATGCCGAGCGTCATGCCGATGTTCTCGAAGGCCTGGAAGGCGAACCAGGCGATGATTCCGGCTGCGACGATCGTGCCGTACAGCTCGGTCGTCCCGCGGGCGATCCGGCAGGCACGCCACAGGACGACACCCAGCAGCACGATGATCAGCCCGGCGCCGAGGAAGCCCAGCTCCTCGCCCGCGACGGTGAAGACGAAGTCGGTCTGCTGCTCGGGAACGAACTGTCCGGTGGTCTGGGAGCCCTCGAAGAGGCCGGTCCCGGTGAGACCGCCGGAACCGATCGCGATCCGGGCCTGGTTGGTGTTGTAGCCGACGCCCGCCGGGTCCAGCGCCGGGTTGGCGAAGGCCGCGAACCGGGCGATCTGGTAGTCGTCGAGCAGACCGATCTTCCAGATGGCGAGCGCGCCCGCCGTGCCCGCGCCCAGGAGTCCGAAGACCCACCGGTTGGATGCCCCGGAGGCGAGGAGCACACCGAGCACGATGACGGCCATGACCATGACGGAACCGAGGTCCGGCATCAGCATGACGACCGCCATCGGGACGAGCGCCAGGCCGAGCGCCTTGGCGACGGTCCGGTGGTCGGGTGCAGCTGGTCGCCCGCGTCGACGCGGGCGGCGAGCAGCATCGCCATCCCCAGAATGATCGTGATCTTCGTGAACTCGGAGGGCTGGAGGGAGAAGCCGCCGCCGACGATGATCCAGGCGTGGGCGCCGTTCACGGTGGCGCCCAGCGGTGTGAGCACCGCCAGGACCAGCACGACCGAGAGCCCGTAGAGGACCGGGACGGCTCCGCGCAGGGTGCGGTGGCCGAGCCAGATCGTGCCGATCATCAGGGCGAGGCCGATGCCGGTGTTCAGCGCGTGCCGGACGAGGAAGTAGTACGGGTCGCCGTGGGTGAGCGAGTCACGGCCCCGGGTCGCCGACCAGACCAGGAGCGCACCGATGAAGGACAGCGCGAGTGCCGAGCCCAGGAGCGGCCAGTCGAGCCGGCGCACGACGGAGTCACGGGCGACGAGCTTGGCCCAGGAAGAGCGCTCGGGAGCGTAACGCGCGACCGAGAAACCAGCCATCAGTCCCGCCTCCCGATCGCTGCGGCGAGCGCCGGTGGCGTTGCCGCGGCCGGGGACTCCGGGCGTACGGCTTGATCGTCGGCGCTTCGATGGCACCGTCGGGCTGGATCTTCGGCAGGTTCTTCTCCGGCTTGGGAGCAGTGCCTTCTTGAGGTCCTGCTTGCCCCGGCGTCGAGCCCGTAGAGCGCGTTGTAGATGTTGCGCACGGCGGGCCCGGAGGCGCCGGAGCCCGTACCGCCCTGGGAGATCGTCATGACGACGGAGTAGTCCCCGGTGTACGTGGCGAACCACGAGGTCGTCTGCTTGCCGTGGACCTCGGCCGTACCCGTCTTGGCGTGCATCGGGATCTTGTCCTGGGGCCAGCCGCCGAATCGCCAGGCGGCGCTGCCCCGGTCGCGACTCCCGCGAGGGCTCCGTCTATTTTGTCGCGGGTCTTGGCGTTGAAGGGCAGCTTGCCGTGCGACTCGGGCTTGATCTCCTGGACGGTCTTGCCGTCGCCGCTGACGACCGCCTTTCCGACGGTCGGATCGTAGAGCGTGCCGCCGTTGGAGATGGCGCCGTAGATGGTGGCCATCTGGATCGGGGTGACGAGGGTGTCACCCTGGCCGATGGAGTAGTTCACGGAGTCACCGGCACGCATCTTGTAGCCCTCGAGACAGCCCTCGTACGCGATCTTCTCGACGTACGTGCCGTCCTTCTTGCCCTGCTTGCACCAGGATTCCTTGTTCGCCTCGTAGAAGTCGCGCTTCCACTGGCGGTCGGGGACGCGGCCGGTTACCTCGTTGGGGAGGTCGATGCCGGTCTCCTTGCCGAGGCCGAACTGGTGGGCGGTCTTGTAGAACCAGTCCTCGGGCTTCTTCTGCGGCTTGTTGCCGCCGTCCTTCTGCCACTCCTTGTGCGCGAGGCCGTAGTAGACGGTGTCGCAGGAGACCTCGAGGGCACGGCCGATGCTGATGCTGCCGTAGCCCTGGGACTCGAAGTTCTTGAAGGTCTGGCCGCCGATGGAGTAGGAGCTGGGGCACGGGTAGTTGCCGTCGAAGTCGTATCCGGCGTTGACCGCGGCGGTCGAGGAGATGACCTTGAAGATCGAGCCGGGGCGGACTGGCCCTGGATGGCCCGGTTCAGCAGCGGGAAGTTGGACTTCTTGCCGGTGAGGTCCGCGTAGTCCTTGCCGGAGATGCCGCCGACCCAGGCGTTGGGGTCGTAGGTCGGCAGGGACGCCATCGAGACGACGCGGCCGGTCTTGGACTCCATGACGACGACGGAGCCCGAGTCGGCCTTGTAGTTGACGCCGGTGTTCTTGTCGAGCTCCGTGCGGGCCGTCTCCATGGCCTTGTTGAGCTCGTACTCGGCGACGGCCTGCACCCGGGCGTCGATGGAGGTGACGAGGCTCGCGCCGGGCTCCGCCTTGTCGTTCTCCGCCTGGCCGATGACGCGGCCGAGGTTGTCGACCTCGTAGCGGGTGACGCCGGCCTTCCCGCGCAGTTCCTTGTCGTACGTCCGCTCGATGCCGGAGCGACCGACCATGTCGGAGCGGAGGTAGGGCGAGTCGCTGTCCTGGGCCTTGGTGAGCTCCTCGTCGGTGACCGGCGAGAGGTATCCGAGGACCTGGGCGGTGTTGGCCTTGCCCGGTGCCGTGTAGCGGCGTACGGCGGTCGGTTCCGCGGTGATGCCGGGGAAGTCCTCGGCGCGCTCGCGGATCTGGAGGGCCTGCTGGGTGGTGGCCTCGTCGGTGACCGGGATCGGCTGGTAGGGCGAGCCGTTCCAGCAGGGCTGCGGGTCTTCGCGTCGCAGAGGCGGACCTTGTCCAGAACCTCCTTGGGCTTCATGTCCAGGACACCGGCGAGCCGGGTGAGGACCCCGACGCCGTCGTCCTTCATCTTCATCAGCTCGGTGCGGCTGGCGGAGACGACGAGCCGGGTCTCGTTGTCGGCGAGGGGCACACCGCGCGCGTCGAGGATGGAGCCGCGGACCGCGGGCTGCACGACCTGCTGGACGTGGTTGTTCTTGGCTTCGTCGGTGTACTCCTGGCCGTTGCGGATCTGCAGGTACCAGAGCCGGCCGCCGAGCGTCAGGAGGAGGGAGAAGACGAGGACCTGGATGACGACGAGACGGATCTGGACCCGTGGGGTCCGGCCCGTCTCGGGAATGTTGCTCATGGGGCACCTCCGGTGGTGACGTCCCCGGTGGCGGTCCGGTGCTGGTCCAGCCTCACAGTCGCTTGACCCCTTGATCCTTCCTGCTCGTGCGGCACGGTTGCGGGCGGCCTTGACGCGCAGTCCACCGCGCTGGCTTCCGATCCGGAGCCCGGTGCCCGAGGCGAGCCAGCCCGCGGCGACATCGCCACCGCCGGAACTCTCGGCGACCGGATCGTTCTCGGTACGTCTGGCGAGCGCCATGATCAGCGGGACGGTGAACGGCGCGAGGAGCAGGTCGTACACGGCGGCCGTGAACAGCAGGCTGCCCAGGCCGACATGACGGGCGGCCGTGTCACCGACGAGTGCGCCGACCCCGCGTACAGGAGGGTCGACCCGATGGCCGCTGCCACGACGACGGCCATCGGCGCCAACGCCGACTTGAGCTGCCCGTTCTCGGGCCTGGCCAGGCCCGCGAGATAGCCGATGATGCACAGCACCAGGGCGTAGCGCCCGCGGCGTGATCGGCGGGCGGCGCCAGGTCGGCGAGGAGGCCCGCGCCGAAGCCGATGAGGGCGCCGCTGACATGTCCGTATACGAAGGCGAGTCCGAGCACCACGAGCAGGAGCAGGTCGGGGTGGCGCCGGGGAGCTGGAGCCTGGCGAGTACGGAGACCTGGATGACGAGGGCGACCACGACCAGGATGACGGAGAGCAGAGTCCGGTTGAAGCGCATGGGGATCAGCTCTACCTCTGTTCGTTTGCCGCGTTACCGGCATCGGTGTCGGCGTTCCCGCTCGCGTCGTCGTCGGGCTTCTCGTTGACGTTTCCGACGACCTTGCCGCCCGGTCGACGAGGTCGCCGTTCGGCTGGACGGTGACGGTGACGGTCGGGTTGGGCTTGGGCTTCTCCGGCTTCTCGGGCTTCTTCGGCAGCACCATGTCGCGCGGGTCGCCGCGGGGGCCTGGACGACGATGCCGACGATGTCGAGCTTGGTGAAGCCGACGAACGGGCGGACGTAGACAGTCCGGGTCAGATCGCCGCCCGACGGGTCGACGCGCACGATTTCCCCGACGGGCACGCCGGGGACGAAGGGCTTGTCCTTGCTGGAACCGAAGGTGACCAGCCGGTCGCCCTTCTTCACCTTGGCCTTGCCGTTGAGGAACTGGACCGACAGTGGCCGGGAGCCCTGCCCGGTGGCGAAGCCGAGCTCGTCGGTCTTCTCCATCCTGGTACCGACGGTGAAGTCCGGGTCGTTGGCCAGCAGCACGGTCGCGGTGCTCGGGCCGACGGTGGTGACGCGGCCGACGAGCCCGTCACCGTTGATTACGGTCATATCGCGCTTGAGGCCGTCATTGGCTCCGGCGTCGATGGTGATCGTCCAGGAGAATCCCTGGGCCGCTCCTATGGCGATGACTTCGGCGGCCTTGATGCCGTACTGGCCGGCGCCCGCGGTCTTCATCATGGAGTCGAGCTGACGGACCTTGCTTCCCTGTCGGTCGTCGCTGCCGAGCCTTGTCTTCAGTGCGGCGTTCTCCTGGGCCAGGGCCGTGATCCGGTCATGGCGTTCGCCGGAGTCCCGTACGGCACCTATGGCGTTGCCCACCGGATCCACCGCTGCCGCTACGCCGTTCTCCACCGGCCCGAAGACCGTGGCAGCGGCCTGCCTGGCGCCGTCCACCGGCGACTCCTCACCACCGCGGATATCCACCGTAATCAATGCGAATGCGATGGCGATCAGCAGCACCAGGAGCAGCCGGCTCTCTCGTGTGTCCCTCACGTGCGGCGGCCGTGCCTTCCTTGTCGGAATGTTCGTGCCTGTATATCAACGTTCCGCCGTGCGGGACGGCAGCGCCCGCACGGCGGAAACCGGGTCGGGTTCTACCGGCCGTGCCTGCGGGGCTGTGCGTCCAGCACCTGCTGCAGCGCCTCGAACTCCTCGACACACTTTCCGGATCCGAGCGCCACCGAGTCGAGCGGATCCTCGGCGATGTGGATCGGCATGCCGGTCTCCCGGCGCAGCCGCTCGTCGAGTCCGCGCAGGAGCGCGCCGCCGCCGGTGAGGACGATGCCCCGGTCCATGATGTCGCCGGAGAGCTCCGGCGGGCACTTGTCGAGCGTCGTCTTCACCGCGTCGACGATCGCGTTGACCGGCTCCTCGATGGCCTTGCGGACCTCGGCGGCCGAGACGACCACGGTCTTGGGAAGTCCCGAGACCAGGTCGCGGCCACGGATCTCGGTGTGCTCGTCCTTGTCCATGTCGTACGCCGAGCCGATCGTGATCTTGATCTGTTCGGCGGTCCGCTCACCGAGCAGGAGTGAGTACTCCTTCTTAATGTGGTTGATGATCGCGTTGTCCAGCTCGTCGCCGGCGACCCGGATCGACTGGGCGGTGACGATTCCGCCGAGCGAGATCACGGCGACTTCGGTGGTGCCGCCACCGATGTCGACGACCATGTTCCCGGTGGCCTCGTGGACGGGCAGACCCGAGCCGATGGCCGCCGCCATGGGCTCCTCGATGATGTGCACCTGGCGCGCGCCCGCCTGCGTCGATGCCTCGATGACGGCGCGTCGCTCCACCCTGTGATGCCGGACGGCACACAGACGACGACCCGCGGGCGGGCCAGGTAGCGACGCTTGTGGATCTTGAGGATGAAGTAGCGGAGCATCCGCTCGGTGATCTCGAAGTCGGCGATCACGCCGTCCTTCAGAGGCCGCACGGCAACGATGTTGCCCGGTGTGCGGCCGATCATTTCTTGGCCTCGGCGCCGACCGCCAGGATGCCGCCGGTGTTGGTGTTGATGGCCACGACGGACGGCTCGTTCAGAACGATGCCGCGCCCCTGACGTACACCAGCGTGTTGGCAGTCCCTAGGTCGATAGCCATGTCACGGCCGATGAACGACATTGAGTTCCCCTTGTTCCCCATGAGGATGTGTCGGGCCTTCCCAAGAAGCGAAAATGGCTTGTTTTGGTAGGCGAGGTTGGCGCTGCGGGCGTGGAAGCTTCCATCGTAGTGCCGTATGCACGGACACAGCGCGAGGGTCCTTCGCCATTGTGAGCGGAACGGCTGCCCGTTCCACCCATGGTGACGTTACGTCGGGGAATGCGTTCCCGCGATCAGTGACCCTATGCCGAAGGGCGACCGAATTACTTCGGTCGCCCCAGGTCATGAGCGCTGTTTGGCTGATCCGAGGTCAGGAAAGTCCCGGAAAGAATAGCTTCAGTTCTCGCTCTGCGGACTCCTCGGAGTCCGAGGCGTGGATGAGGTTCTCCCGGGTCACCGTGCCGAAGTCGCCGCGGATGGACCGGGCGCGGCGGCGATCGGATCCGTCGGTCCGCTCAGGGCGCGGACGCCCTCGATGACCCGCTCGCCTTCGGCCACAAGAGCGACGACGGGGCCGGATGCCATGAACTCGACGAGCGGCTCGTAGAACGGACGGCCCTTGTGCTCGCCGTAGTGCTGCTCCAGTGTCTCCTGGTCGAGGGTGCGCAGCTCCAGCGCGGTGATCGTCCAGCCGGCCTTGCGCTCGATACGGCCGACGATCTCGCCGATCAGCCCGCGCTTGACCGCGTCGGGCTTGAGAAGGACGAGGGTGCGCTGAGTCATGTGCGGCTCCTTGCAGGCTTACGGGACGGCCTTGAGATTACAGGGCTACGGAAATGGGCCGACGGCCGGGTTTACGCTGCGTCAGCCTATGGCCTGACCCTCGGTGCCTTCCTGCGCCTCCGCCTGCGCCGCCCATCGCGCCTTCGCCTCGTCGATCTTGCCGCCGTAGTGCACCGAAGCCCACCACAGGGCGCCGAACACCAGGCCGAGAACGAACATCATCGGGACGACGAAACCGCTCAGCACCAGCGCGACCTGCAGCGCCCAGCCGAGCTGGACACCGCCGGGGCGGGTGACCACACCGCACAGCAGGACGGACAGCAGCATGCCGATACCGCAGACCGTCCAGACCGTGGCCGACGAGAGATCTTCCGACTTCATGGCGACGAGGCCGGCGAAGCCGATCACGAAGAACTCGCCGATCAGTGTCGAAGCGCAGAGCGTACGCACAGGTCAGTGCCTTCCCAGAAGCAGCCGGGCCTCGCCGACCGTGATGACGGATCCGGTCACCAGGACTCCGGCGCCCGCGTACTCTGCCTCTTCCTCGGCCAGCGTGATCGCCGCCTCCAGCGCGTCGTCGAGCCGCGGCTCGACCTGCACACGGTCGTTGCCGAAGAGCTCGACGGCGACCGCGGCCAGATCGTCCGCGTCCATCGAGCGCGCGCTGGAGTTCTGCGTGATCACGATCTCGGCGAAGATCGGCTCGAAGGCCTCGAGCAGCCCCGGACGTCCTTGCCCTCGCTGGCACCGACCACGCCGATCAGGCGGGAGAAGCTGAAGGCCTCGGAGATTCCCTCGGACGCCGCACGGGCGCCCGCCGGGTTGTGGGCGGCGTCCAGGACGACGGTCGGGCTGGAGCGTACGACTTCGAGACGGCCCGGCGACAGCACAGCGAGGAAGGCCTTGCGGACCGCTTCGATGTCGAGGCTGCGGGCCTGCTCGGCGCCGATACCGAAGAACGCCTCGACGGCGGAGAGCGCCACCGCCGCGTTGTGCGCCTGATGGGCTCCGTACAGCGGCAGGAAGATGTTGCTGTACTCGCCCCGAGGCCGCGCAGCGTCAGCAACTGGCCGCCGACCGCGACCTCGCGGGAGACGACGCCGAACTCCATGCCCTCGCGGGCCACGGTGGCATCGGCCTCGACGGCCTTCTTCAGCATCACCTGGGCCGCGTCGACCGGCTGCTGCGCCAGGATGACCGTCGCGCCCTGCTTGATCACTCCGGACTTCTCACCGGCGATCTCGGCGGGCGTGGAGCCGAGCCGGTCGGTGTGGTCCAGCGAGATGGGGTGACGACGGCGACCGATGCGTCGATGACGTTCGTCGCGTCCCAGGTGCCTCCCATGCCGACCTCGACGACCGCGACATCGATCGGCGCGTCGGCGAAGGCCGCGTAGGCCATGCCGGTCAGCACCTCGAAGAAGGAGAGCCGGTAGGGCTGCTGGGCGTCGACCATCTCGACGTACGGCTTGATGTCGTTGTACGTCTCGATGAAGCGCTCGGCCTCGATCGGGGCGCCGTCCAGACTGATCCGCTCGGTGATCGACTGGACGTGCGGGAGGTGTAACGGCCGGTGCGCAGCTCGAACGCGTTGAGCAGGGCCTCGATCATGCGGGCCGTGCTGGTCTTGCCGTTCGTACCGGTGATGTGGATGGAGGGATAGGCGCGCTGCGGCTCGCCGAGCACGTCCATCAGGGCCGCGATCCGGGTGACCGACGGCTCGAGCTTGGTCTCACCCCAGCGGCCTGCGAGCTCCTGCTCCACGGCGCGCAGCGCCTTGTCGGTCTCGGGGTCGGCGGGGCGGTTGGGGACGATATCGCCCTGGAGCGGTCCCGACTGGGTGCGCAGCGTGCGGCTGCCCGCTTCGATCACCGCCAGGTCGGGGTCGCGCTGGGTCGCTTCGTCGACGATCTCCGCGAAGGTGTCGTCGGGATCTGACGCGTCGTGCCGGTCTGAAGGGCGGGGCTTACTCACAGGGCCAGTCTACGGATGTACGCCGACAACGCGCGCAGCACCCGGTGCGATGCGGCCCCGGCATGGTGAAGCCCCGGTCCGTGGGCGAACTCGGCTGGTTCTACTGATCCCCGCAACACCCTGGAGTTCAGGGAGTTGCGGGGTCGTGATTTTGAGGTGCTGAAGGCCAGGTTCTTCGAGGCGCTGGACCGGGAGGACGGCAGCATCACCGATGCCGCTCGCGCAGTCGGAGTGAACCGCAATACGGCGTTCGCCTGGGCCCGTAAGGCCGGTGTCCGCGGTCGCGGCAAGCCCGGCAGGTCTGGTCATCAGGGTCGGGCGAAGTACGAGCGGCTGCGTGCGGCCGGAGTTCGACGCCGCGATGCCGCCGCGCAGGCCGGCGTCCACGAGCGCACCGCCCAGGACTGGGATCAGGGCATCCGGCAGATCGGCCATTCGCGACTGCGGGCTGACGGCCGCTTGATCGTCTATAAGACCGGTGTGACCATCATCAAGCCGTCCCTCGCGGCGGTCGACGCGCGGCTGCACCCTCGGTTCCTGAACGTGACCGAGCGGGAGACGATCGCTGACATGCAACGGGCCGGCCACTCGCTGCGGGCGATCGGACGGGCTCTGGGGCGGTCGGCGTCCACGGTCAAGCGGGAGATCGACGCCCGAGCGGTCGACGGCGTCTACCGGCCGCACCGGGCCCAGCGGGCCTGGGCCGAGAGCCGGTCACGGCTCAAGGCCTCAAGCTCGCCGCAGACGGTCCGCTGCGTCGATACGTTGAGAACAAGCTGCGCGAACGCTGGTCCCCGGAGCAGATCAGTCACGCTGTGGTCATCGAGTTCCCCGACGACGAGAGCATGCGGGTGAGTCCGGAGACGATCTACCAGGCCATCTACGTCCAGGCCCGAGGCGGCCTGCGCCGCCAGGTCGCGGACGCGTTGCGCACCGGACGCACCCGCCGCAAGCCCCACCGCAGCCCGGACCAGCGCACCCGCCGCTTCGTCGACGAGATGGTGATGATCTCCGAGCGGCCGCCGGAGGTCGAGGACCGGGCTGTTCCTGGCCACTGGGAAGGCGATCTGATCGTGGGTCCCCGCAGCGAGAGCGCGATCGTGACCCTGGTCGAGCGCTCCACCCGCTACGTCCTGCTCGGCCATTTGCCCGGCGGACACACGGCCGAGGAAGTCCGCGATGTGCTGGTGCCGCTGATCCAGACCCTGCCCGAGCACCTGCGTGGCTCCCTGACCTGGGACCAGGGTTGTGAGATGGCCGCGCACAAGCAGTTCACCGTTGCCACCGGCGTGCCGGTCTACTTCTGCGACCCCACTCGCCCTGGCAGCGCGGATCGAACGAGAACACCAACGGCCTGCTGCGGCAGTACTTCCCCAAGAGCACCGACCTGTCCGCGCACAGTCCCGCAGACCTCGAACACGTTGCCCAGCAACTCAACGGCCGGCCACGCAAAACGCTCGGCTGGAGAACCCCAGCCGAGCGCCTGCGTGATCTACTGACGACCGCATAAGCCATCAGGTGTTGCGAGGACCCCGAGAATCCGCCCTCCAGGGGCCGGGTGCTTCACCTTCCTACTGTGCGGGTGTTGTCAGGCCGCGGGAGGCCGTCCAGCTGGCCCTGGATCCGGGCGATGTCGCCCTCGGCCTTGGACAGCCGCCCGCGGATCTTGTCGACGACGTGATCCGGGGCCTTGGCGAGAACGCCTCGTTGCCGAGCTTGCCCGTGGCCTGGGCGATCTCCTGCTGAGCCGCGGCCAGGTCCTGGTCAGCCGCTTGCGCTCGGCCGCCACGTCGATCGTGCCCGACAGGTCGAGCGCCACCGTGGCGCCCGCGACCGGCAGGGTCGCGGTGGCATGGAAGCCGTCGCCGGCCGGCTGCAGGCGCAGCAGCTGGCGGATGGCCGCCTCGTGCTGGGCAAGCACGGTGCCGGTGACGGTCAGCTCGGCCGGGACCTTCTGGCCGGGCTGCAGTCCCTGGTCCGAGCGGAAGCGGCGGACCTCGGTGACGACCTGCTGGACGAGCTCGATCTCCTTCTCGGCCGCGGCGTCGCGGAAGCCGCTGTCCGCGGGCCAGTCGGCGATGACGACGGACTCCTCGCCAGTGAGCGTGGTCCAGAGCGTCTCGGTGACGAACGGGACGATCGGGTGCAGGAGGCGCAGCGTGACGTCCAGGACCTCGCCGAGGACCGGGCGGACACCTTCGCCTGCTCGCCGCCGGCGAAGAACGTCGTCTTGGAGAGCTCGACGTACCAGTCGAAGACCTCGTCCCAGGCGAAGTGGTAGAGGCTCTCGCTGAGCTTCGCGAACTGGAAGTCGTCGTAGAACGCGTCGGCCTCGGCGACTGTCGCGTTGAGCCGCGACAGGATCCACCGGTCGGTGGCCGAGAGCTGCTCGACGGGCGGCAGATCGCCCCGGACGTTCGCGCCGTTCATCATCGCGAAGCGGGTGGCGTTCCAGATCTTGTTGGCGAAGTTGCGGGACGCCTGGACCCAGCTCTCGCCGATCGGGACGTCGGCGCCGGGGTTGGCCCCTTGGCGAGGGTGAAGCGGACGGCGTCCGAACCGTAGTTGTCCATCCAGTCGAGCGGATCGACGGCGTTGGGATTGGACTTGGACATCTTCTTGCCGAACTCGTCCCGGACGAGGCCGGTCAGGGCGACGGTCTTGAAGGGCGCCTCGCCGTCCATCGCGTACAGACCGAACATCATCATCCGGACGACCCAGAAGAAGATGATGTCGTGCCCGGTGAGCAGGACATCGGTCGAGTAGAACTTCTCGAGATCCGGGGTCTGCTCGGGCCAGCCGAGCGTGGAGAACGGCCAGAGCCCGGAGGAGAACCAGGTGTCCAGGACGTCCGGGTCCTGGGTCCAGCCCTCGCCCGCGGGCGGCTCCTCGTCCGGGCCGAGGCACACGACCTCGCCGTCGGGGCCGTACCAGACGGGGATGCGGTGGCCCCACCAGAGCTGGCGCGAGATGCACCAGTCGTTGAGGTTGTCGACCCAGTCGAAGTACCGCTTCTCCATCTCCTTGGGGTGGAGCTCGACGCGACCGTCACGGACGGCGTCGCCCGCGGCGCCGGCGAGCGTCTCGACCTTGACCCACCACTGAAGTGACAGGCGGGGTTCGACGGTCGTCCTGCAGCGCGAGCAGTGGCCCACGGAGTGGACGTAGGGCGCTTCTCGGCGACGACGCGCCTGCTCGCGCAGGGCGGCGACGATCGCGGAGCGGGCCTCGAAGCGGTCGAGCCCCTCGAACGGGCCGTGGACCGTGATGATCCCGCGCTCGTCCATGATCGTCAGGGCTTCCAGACCGTGCCGCTGGCCGATCGCGAAGTCGTTCGGGTCGTGGGCGGGCGTGACCTTGACCGCGCCGGTGCCGAACTCCGGGTCGACGTGGTGGTCGGCGACGACCGGGATCGTACGGTCGGTCAGCGGCAGCTTGATCCGCTTGCCGATGAGGTGCGCGTACCGCTCGTCGTCGGGGTGGACGGCGACCGCGGTGTCACCGAGCATCGTCTCGACACGCGTGGTGGCGACCACGAGCGTCTCGTCGCCCTCGCCGTACTTCAGCGAGACCAGCTCGCCGTCGTCGTCCTGGTAGTCGACCTCGATGTCGGAGATCGCGGTCAGACAGCGCGGGCACCAGTTGATGATGCGCTCGGCGCGGTAGATCAGTCCGTCGTCGTACAGCTTCTTGAAGATCGTCTGGACTGCCCTGGACAGGCCCTCGTCCATGGTGAACCGCTCGCGGGACCAGTCCAGACCGGCACCGAGACGGCGCAGCTGGCCGAGGATCCGGCCGCCGAACTCTTCCTTCCACTGCCACACACGCTCGGTGAACTGCTCGCGGCCCAGATCCTGACGGGACTTTCCCTCGTCGGCGAGCTGCTGCTCGACCTTGTTCTGGGTAGCGATTCCGGCGTGGTCCATGCCGGGCAGCCACAGGGTCTCGAAGCCCTGCATGCGCTTGCGGCGGGTCAGCGCGTCCATGAGCGTGACCTGGAAGGCGTGCCCCAGGTGGAGCGCCCCGGTGACGTTTGGCGGCGGGATGACGATCGTGTACGGGGCTTCTCGCTGGCCGGGTCGGCCGTGAAGTAACCACGCTCTACCCAGCGCTCGTACAGCTTCCCTCTACGTCGGCCGGCGCGTACTGGGTCGGCAGTTCGGGGTTGCTGGCTGGCTGCTGCGAAGGGTTCTCGGTCACGCAGCACAGTTTAGGGCCGTCACAGTCGTGCACTGAAACCGGTTTGTTCAGTAACGGTGTCCGGCCCGATGCCCCATGTCAGCGCGGCTTCAGTCAGGATGTTCGAAACGCATAAGCATTTCTGGAGGGACAGCGCAATGAGCTATAACCAGCCGGGCCCGTACGGCGGGCAACCGCCACAGGGCCAGCCCGGACCTTACGGCCAGCAGCCGGGCCCTACGGTGGCCCGCCGCCGCAGGGCCCGCCGCAGGGCCAGCCCGGTTACGGCTACCCGCAGCAGGCCCCCAGGGCGTCCCGCCGCAGCAGCAGCCCCGCAGGTACGGCTACCCGCAGGGACAGCAGCAGCCCGGCCCGTACGGCCAGCAGCCGCCTCAGCCCCGTACGGCGGTCAGCAGCCGTACGGCGGCCAGCAGCCTCCGCAGGCCCCGAAGAAGAAGACCGGGCTCATCATCGGCAGCGCCGTCGTGGCGCTGGCGGTCATCGCAGGCGGGGTGTACTTCCTGACGTCGGGCGGGGCAGCAGCGATGTCGCGGACAGCACCAAGGGTTACAAGCTGACGCCGGCCGCGTCGGTGGAGACCTACAAGAAGGACCCCGCCCAGTCGAAGCCCTCGACCGCGATGAAGGGCACGGAGAAGACCGAGGCCGAGGCCATGGGGTCAAGAACCCGAACGAAGTGGGCGCCCAGTACATGAGCGGTGACGCGGAGAAGAACCCGCTCACCACGAAGACGCTCATGCTCATGGGCCTCTGGGGCGATGTCAGCGATCCCGCGAAGGTGATCGACGCTTCCTTCGAGAGCGCCGAGAAGGAGATGTCGAAGGACGACGACACGAAGGTCTCGCTCGTCGGCAAACCCGAGGCGGTCGAGCCCAAGGGTTCGACAACGCACTGATGAAGTGCCAGAGCATCGAGATGCTCAACGCGCAGGCAGACGGATCGGCGGAGAACGGCCCCGAGAAGATGGTCATGCCGGTCTGCATCTGGGCCGACTACAGCACGGTCGGCATCGTCGTGGGCATGGACGTCGGCGCGATGATGACCAACAAGTCCATGCCACAGAGCGAGGTGGCGGACCTCGCCGCCAAGCTGTACAACACCTCCCGCACCAAGGTCTGACGGACCGCACTCACATCGTCGAAGGGCGCCCGGCCACCGGCCGGCCTGATGATCCCGCACGATCCGCGCTCGGCGTCAGGAGCCCGACGTTACCCTGAGCATCCGGCTGGCCCGCTGCGCGAGGTAGGCGCATCATGGCAGTGATGCTTGAGCGTCCGACGATAGACGGCACCGATCCCCGCCGCTTCGAGGAACTGTGCACCGCCCTCGATGAGCTGAATGTGCCGGACGGCTTCAACGCCGAGATCATCAGGGGAAACATCGGTTGCGTCACCGTGGTCGAAGGCGTACTACCTGGACGTCATGGATCTGGTCTGCGACCAACTCCGGCCGCACCTCCCCGAGAGTCACCGGATCGGCTCAGCGCCCGCGCTCTACGTCTTCCTGGCGTCGAGAGGGCGTACGGGTCGAGAGGGCGTACGGGCCGGATATCCACGCGGCTGACCGTCGGACCCGCAGGACGACGAGCCGCCGCCTGGACGGTGAAGGTCTGTCCTTCGTCGCCGAGCTGACCTCCCCTCGACCCGGGACGACGATCTCACCGACAAGGTCGAGCGCTACGGCAAAGCAGGCGTGCCCGTCTATCTGCTGCTCGATATGCAGGAGGACAGCGCCACGGTCTACTGGTCCCCATCCGGCAAGGGCTACGCATCGCACCTCACGGTGCCGTTCGGCGAGAAGATCCGCATTCCCGCACCGTTCGACTGCCACCTCGATACCTCTGGCTTCCGGGCTCCGCAGGATCGACAGCGAGTTCTGACGCCCACAGCGGCGAGGGCCACCGATCGGGTCGTGGCTCCCTGATCCTGCCCCGATCAAGAGCGTCCGGTCAGTGCACCGACCGGACGCTCTCGTGTTCTCGCGTGGTAGCTGCCGCTACGCGAACTCCTCATGGCGGCCGCCGTCGTTGCCCATCGTGCGCGGCGCTCGCTGGACCAGCCGAATGACCGTCGTCTCAGAGCTCCACCGAGACGTTTCCGACGGTGGCCAGTATCGTCAACTCGCCCCCGATGGCATGCAGCTAGGCCGACGGCATCGTCGATGTGCCAGGCACACGCCACCACGCCCGATCTGGCTGATCCGCCTCTGCGTCACACCCATCACCTTCGCCACCTGCACCTGGGTCATCCCCTGTGCCTTCCGGAGAGGCCGGCTCATGCCCTCTCTCCGCGTCGGCCATCTCGCTCTGATTTCGTACGGACCATCCACAGCAAGGAGTATTAGCACGGGCTAACGCTGAGACGCAAGAGGGCGCCCGGCCATCGGCCGGCGCTCTTCGGCGTACGTGGTGCGCTGCCGCTACGCGGACTTCTCGTGTCGGCCGCCGTCGCTCTTGCCGATCGTGCGCGGCTCGCGCGGGATCAGCGTCGGGTTCACGTTGTTGCGGACGACGTCCGGGGTGATGACGACTCGGGCCACGTCCTTGCGGGACGGCACGTCGTACATCACGGACTGGAGGACCTCTTCCATGATGGCCCGCAGGCCACGCGCGCCCGTCTGGCGCAGGATCGCCTGGTCCGCGATGGCTTCCAGCGACTCGCGCTCGAACTCCAGCTCCACACCGTCGAGTTCGAACAGTTTTGGTACTGCTTCACCAGGGCGTTACGCGGCTCGACCAGAATCTGGAGCAGCGCTTCGCGGTCCAGGTTGTGGACCGAGGTCAGCACGGGAAGGCGGCCGATGAACTCGGGGATCATCCCGAACTTCACCAGGTCCTCCGGCATGACCTCCTGGAACTGGTCGCTCGCCTGGATCTCCAGCTTGGAGCGGATCGTGGCGCCGAAGCCGATGCCCTTGGCGCCGGCCCGCGACTCGATGATCCTCTCAAGGCCCGAGAGGCGCCTCCCACGATGAACAGCACGTTCGTCGTGTCGATCTGGATGAACTCCTGGTGCGGGTGCTTGCGTCCACCCTGCGGCGGTACGGAGGCGGTGGTGCCCTCCAGGATCTTCAGCAGGGCCTGCTGGACGCCCTCGCCGGAGACATCGCGGGTGATCGACGGGTTCTCGCTCTTGCGGGCGACCTTGTCGATCTCATCGATGTAGATGATCCCGGTCTCGGCCTTCTTGACGTCGTAGTCCGCGGCCTGGATCAGCTTCAGCAGGATGTTCTCGACGTCCTCACCGACATAGCCGGCCTCCGTCAGCGCCGTCGCGTCCGCGATGGCGAACGGGACGTTGAGCATGCGGGCCAGCGTCTGTGCCAGCAGCGTCTTGCCGGAGCCCGTGGGGCCCAGCAGCAGGATGTTGGACTTGGCGAGCTCGATCGCGTCCTCGCGGTTCGCGCCGCCGCTGTTCTCACCGGCCTGGACCCGCTTGTAGTGGTTGTACACAGCGACCGAGAGGGCCTTCTTCGCGGGCTCCTGCCCTACGACGTACCCCTCGAGGAACTCGTAGATCTCGCGCGGCTTGGGAGTTCCTCCCACCGCACCTCGGAGGTCTCCGCGAGCTCCTCCTCGATGATCTCGTTGCAGAGATCAATGCACTCGTCGCAGATGTACACACCGGGTCCTGCGATGAGCTTCTTCACCTGCTTCTGGCTCTTTCCGCAGAACGAGCACTTGAGCAGGTCGCCGCCATCACCGATGCGTGCCACGAGGTGCTTCCCCTTCGCCTGGGAGCAGCCTGGTTCAGCGGCTCCTGTGCCTCTATCCGACGGTACCTTGCCTGGCCCCGTTCGGGCCCCCTTGGCACGGTTCACACGGCCGGGGCCGTGCTACTGGAATGTGCCAAGGGGAAAGACCGACGTCAGACGGCTGCGCCGGCTGTGGTCTTGCGGGTGGAGACAATCTGGTCCACCAGACCGTACGCCAGAGCGTCGTCGGCGGTCAGAATCTTGTCGCGCTCGATGTCCTCGCTGATCTTCTCCAGCGGGGTGGTGGAGTGCCTGGCCAGCATCTCCTCGAGCTGCGCACGCATCCGCAGGATCTCGTTGGCCGCGATCTCCAGGTCGGAGAGCTGCTCGCGGCCGGTCTGCGAGGACGGCTGGTGGATGAGCACACGGGCGTGCGGCAGCGCCATGCGCTTGCCCGGCGTGCCGGCGGCGAGCAGGACGGCGGCGGCCGAGGCCGCCTGGCCCATGCAGACCGTCTGGATGTCCGGCTTCACGAACTGCATCGTGTCGTAGATCGCGGTCAGCGCGGTGAACGAGCCGCCGGGGCTGTTGATGTAGATCGAGATGTCACGGTCCGGGTCCATCGACTCCAGGCACAGCAGCTGCGCCATGACGTCGTTGGCCGAGGCGTCGTCGATCTGGACGCCGAGGAAGATCACACGCTCCTCGAAGAGCTTCGCGTAGGGTCGTACTCACGCGTGCCCTGCGAGGTGCGCTCCACGAAGCGGGGACGATGTAGCGGTTGTCCACCTGCGGGCCGGTGTAGAGGCCGTTCTCGGAGGCGCCGGAGAAGTTGTTCATGTGGGTCTTCACCATCCTGGTGGCGTTCATGTGGGCTGGGGATCTCGGCGCACTCGGCGTACGAGAGGTGTACGGGGCGGTGCCTGTCCGGTTCGGATCAGGCGCCGGTGCCGCCGCCGCCCGGATGCCCGACGCGACCGTGATGATCTCGTCGATGAGGCCGTAGGCCTTGGCCTCTTCCGCGGTGTACCAGCGGTCGCGGTCGCCGTCACGGATGATCGTTTCCACGGTCTGGCCGGAGTGCCGGGCGGTGATCTCCGCCATCCGCGTCTTCGTGCGGAGCAGGTACTGGGCCTGGATCTTGATGTCCGAGGCGGTACCGCCGATGCCGGCCGAACCCTGGTGCATGAGGATGTCGGTGTTCGGGAGCGCGAAGCGCTTGCCCGCCGTGCCACCGGTGAGCAGGAACTGGCCCATCGAGGCCGCCATGCCCATACCGATGGTGATCACGTCGTTCGGGATGTACTGCATGGTGTCGTAGACCGCCATGCCTGCCGTCACCGAGCCGCCGGGGCTGTTGACGTAGAGGTAGATGTCCTTGTCCGGCTCGGCGGCAAGGAGCAGAAGCTGCGCGGTGATCTTGTTGGCGATGTCATCGTCGACCTGCTGGCCGAGAAAGATGATGCGTTCGCCGAGCAGTCGGCTGTAGACCTGGTCACCGAGGCCTCCACCGAGGGACGGCTCTCCGGCGGCGTAGGGCATCAGATTCGTCACGTATCCACCTGCTCGTCTCTGACGGCTCCGGCCGTCTCAGCGTCTTCGTACCGGGTGGGCCGGGACTACCCGACCCTTCCTCTTCATGGACCCTAACGCGCAGGTGGGACAACGCCATCCCGGTTCCCCAACTGTTCGCTGGGAGCGCAAGGTAGTCAGCGGGCACAGGGTTGTCGGTGCCGCGGGACGATACGACGACGGGCTCCGGACGCGATACGTCCGGAGCCCGTCGTGCGGATCGGACAAGCCGATCAGTACGAGGCTCAGGCCTCGTTCTTCTCGCTCTTCTCGTCGGCGGCGGCCTCGGACTTCTCCTCGGCGGCGGCCTCGGTGGTGCCCTCGGCGGTCTCGACCGCCTCGATGGCCTCCTCCTCGTCGTCCTCGAGCTCGACAACCTCACCGTTGGTGTCGGTGACCTTGGCGGCCTCGACGACCACGGCGAGCGCCTTGCCCCGGCGACCTCGCCGACGAGCATCGGCACCTGGCCACCCTCGACGACTGCCTTGGCGAACTCGTCGGGGCTCATGCCGGAGGAAGAGGCACGCCGCATGAGGTGCTCGGTGAGCTCCTCCTGGTTGACGTTCAGCTTCTCCTTGTTGACGAGCTCGTCAAGGATGAACTGGGTCTTGATGCCCTTGACGGCCTGCTCGGAGGTCTCGGCCTCGAACTCCTCAAGGGTCTTGCCCTGGATCTCCAGGTACTTCTCGAGGTCGAGACCCATCTGGCCGAGCTGGTGGTGCTCGAGATTGTGCTTACGGGTCTGGACCTCGTCCGCGAGAAGCTTCTCGGGGATCGGCACCTCGGCCAGCTTCAGCAGCTCGTCAAGGACGCGCTCCTGGGCCTGGGTGGCCTGGTCGTACTGCTTGGTGCTCTCGAGGCGCTTACGGCTGTCCTCACGAACCTCTTCGAGCGTGTCGAACTCGCTCGCCATCTGGGCGAAGTCGTCGTCCAGCTCGGGAAGTTCGCGGGCGGCGACGGCGGTGACCTTGACGGTGACCTCCGCTGCCTTGCCCTCGGCGGAGCCGCCCTTCAGCTCGGAGGTGAAGGTGGCCTCGCCACCCGCCTCCAGGCCGGTGACGGCCTCGTCGATGCCTTCGAGGAGCTCGCCGGAGCCGATGGTGTACGAAACACCGGCGGCCACGCCGTCCTCAAGGGTCTCTCCGTCGACCTTGGCTTCCAGGTCGAGCGTCACGACGTCGCCATCAGCGGCGGCGCGCTCGACCGGGTTGGTGGACGCGAAGCGCTCACGGAGCTGCTCCACGGCCTTGTCGACGTCTTCATCGGTGACCTCGAGTGCGTCCACGGTGACCTCGATGCCGGAGTAGTCCGGAATCTCGATCTCGGGACGGACATCCACCTCGGCGGTGAAGGCCAGCAGCTCGCCATCCTTCAGTTCGGTGACGTCAACCTCGGGCTGGCCCAGAACATTGAGCTCACCCTCGTTGACAGCCTCGGTGTAGAACTTCGGAAGGGCGTCGTTGACGGCCTCCTCCAGAACAGCACCACGGCCGAACCGCTGGTCGATGACGCGGTTGGGGATCTTTCCCTTACGGAAGCCCTTCACCGTGACCTGCTGGTTGATCTTCTTGTACGCCGCGTCGAGGCTGTCCTTGAGCTCCTCGAAGGGCACCTCAATGCTGAGCCGAACCCGAGTCGGGTTCAGGGTCTCCACGGCGCTCTTCACGGTTCGGTCTCCTTGGTGGCTGACTTCTGGGGTTCTGCTGGGCCGCCCGGGGCGGCTTCGCGGATCGAGCCCGGTACATCAGACACACGGGCACGCAGTCTGCATAGTAACGGCAAGGGGATGACTCCCACAATGCGATCTTGCTGGTGGTCGGGGTGGCCGGATTCGAACCGACGACCTTCCGCTCCCAAAGCGGACGCGCTACCAAGCTGCGCTACACCCCGTCGGTGCGACACGTAGGGTACATGCCTACGGGCAGTGCGTCGGACGCTTTACGGAGACGGCCTCGCCGATACGGGTGTGCACGCACCACCCGGGACCCGCTACGATGCTGTTCGTGCCGAGGTCGAGATGGCCTGCGGCGCGGCGCTTGCGGGCGTAGCTCAATGGTAGAGCCCTAGTCTTCCAAACTAGCTACGCGGGTTCGATTCCCGTCGCCCGCTCCATGCAGGAAGCCCGGTTCGACAGCGACTCGTCGAACCGGGCTTTCGTACCGCCGCACGACGCGGCCGGAACCACGACGCGGCCGATCGCCGTCAGAAGCTGATCTGGTTGATCGTGTCGGCTATCGAGTTCATGAACCTGTTGATCGACGGCGCGATGCCGGTCGATGCCAGGAAGAAGCCGAAGAGCACCGCCACGATCGCGGGCCCGCCCTTGATGGACCCGCCGCGGATCAGCACCACCAGGATGATCCCCAGCATCAGCACCACAGACAGTGAAATGGCCACGACTGATCACATCCTTGGTCGGTCCGCCTTGCCGGCCCAGCAGCGTGCGCGCCCAGCACGCGTCCGTTGCGCCCATCGTGCCACCAACTCCCCGTGGTTGCTGCCGGGTGACGAATCGAACTGATCGGATCACGCCATCCTCGCGCCCCTACACACCTCGGACCCGGCGATGCGCGGGGCGTGCGCGACGGCGCGGACGCGATCACGCCCGGGTTCGGGGCGTATCTGTGCACCAGCTGTGCGGAAGCTGTATTCGGACCGGGCGAATAAATGATCATTACGATCGTTTCCGTATCCACACACTTCGTTCACAGCGCTTTACCCCGGATGGATGCGACGAAATTCACTCCCTCAATCGACTGTCCATATGCACCACTTAATGGCGATTTACAGGGTGTATCGGCCAGATGTTGGTGGTTTCATTTTCGAATAGGCGGGAACACGCGATATCTCTCAAGAGTTTTACGAACAGCAATCCCCAGGTCTAAGGTGCCTTAGATGTTCCAAGCTCCGAGCGCATTTCAGAGGGCCCCGCTCCCCGGCGACCCGGGGCAGGAGCCCAGACACGAGCAGACCCTGACCGACGTAGGCACTCCCCACCCCGTCCCCTGCGGCCCCGCTGCGGCCCCGCGACGGCCGCACCGGCCAAACGGCGTGACGCCTACTTCGACAATGTGAAGTACCTCGCGATCGTGCTCGTCGCGGTGGCGCACGCCTGGGAACCCGTGATGGACGGGAGCCGGACGACACGCGCCATCTACCTCATCGTGTACACGTTCCACATGCCGGCATTCATCCTCATCTCCGGCTACTTCTCACGCACATTCGAGCTGACCCCGTCCAAGGTGAAGCGACTGGTCACCGGGGTCGCCGTGCCCTATGTGCTGTTCGAAACCGCCTACTCGCTGTTCAAGCGGTATGCCGGCGGTTCGGAAGACCTGCCGATCACCCTGATCGACCCGCTGTTCCTCACCTGGTTCCTGATCGCGCTGTTCATCTGGCGGATCACCACTCCCGTGTGGCGCACACTGCGCCACCCTGCCGGTGGCGCTGGCCATTGCCATGCTCGCTTCCGTGAGTCCCGACATCGGCGACGATCTCGACCTCCAGCGCGTCCTGCAGCTGTTGCCGTTCTTCGTACTGGGTCTCGTGCTGAAGCCCGAGCACTTCCAGCTGGTCCGGCGGCGCGAAGTGCGCCTGCTGGCCCTCCCGCTGTTCGCCGGTGCCCTGGTGTTCGCCTACTGGGTCGCGCCGCGGATGAAGCTCGGCTGGTTCTACCGCAGCAACAGTGCGCAGGAAATGGGCGCTCCGTGGTGGTCGGGAGCCGTGATGTCCCTGGCGATGTTCGGCTGCGCCCTGCTTCTCACCGCCGGGTTCCTCGCCTGGGTGCCGCGCCGCCACATGTGGTTCACGGTGCTCGGCGCCGGGACCATCTGCGGCTACCTGCTGCACGGCTTCCTGATCAAGGGCGCCGAATACTACGACCTGTTCGACAAGTACGAGTGGCTCTCATCCCCGGTCGGCCTGGTGGTGGTCACACTCGTCGCAGCCACCGCCGTGACACTGCTGTGCACTCCTCCGGTACGTCGGGCGCTGCGGTTCGCCACGGAACCGGACATGAAGTGGGCGTTCCGGAAGGACGCCATCAAGCGCTGATCCCCGGGTTGGCCTGATCTCGCCGGTCGGCGGGTGATTGGCCCTCCTGGAGTCCCAACAGCCCGCGCACCTGTGCATACTTCGCGGTCAGCCGGGTATGGGTCGCCGGTTCCAGCGCCGCGAGGCGGGTCGGGTCCGCGTTGTGGGCCAGATCGGATTCCTTGATCAACAATGCACCGGGCGTGGCGAGAATCCGCCCCGTGTACGCAGAGGTCCTCGCCGTCCCGCTTGGTGACGGCGAGGACCATTTCTGACCGCCTGAGGCAGGGCCGCTTGTGCCAGCCACTGCGGGGACAGCGCGGCGTCCTCGACCGCGTCGTGCAGCCAGGCGGCGGCGATCTGTTCATCGCTCCCACCCCGGCTCCGCACACCCTCGGCGACCGCGGCGAGATGTTCCGGTACGGGCGCCCGGCCTTGTCGGTCTGGGCGGAGTGCGCCTCGCGGGCGATCGACTCCACCTCGGCCAGGGTCAGATACGAGATCGACATGCCCCGACTCTAGAGCCGGTCCTCCAGGTCTGATACTTGCAACCTCAATCGTTCGGTAAACTAATTACTGACGATTCCTTGACGCGCTCTTGACCTAGCGAAGGACCAAGCTCATCGGACACGCAGACATGCTCATCGCCATGGGCGGCGCCTTCCTCGCCGCCGCGATACTTGCCCGCGTCGGCGGCCGGATCGGACTGCCGACCATCCCCTGTTCATCCTGGCCGGGATCCTGCTCGGCCCACACCCCGGCGTGGTCATCGTCGAAGATCCGCACGAGCTGGAGATGCTCTCTGCGCTGGGGCTGGTGCTGCTGCTCTTCTATCTGGGACTGGAGTTCCATCTCGACGACCTCAAAGCGGGTGGCCGCAAGATGGTCCTCGCCGGCACGGTCTATCTCATCCTGAATGTCGGCGCCGGACTCGGCTTCGGTTTCGTGCTGGGCTGGGGCAACTCCGAGGCGCTGGTCCTTGCGGGCGTGATCGGCATCTCGTCGTCGGCCATCGTGACCAAGATCCTGGTCGACCTGAAGCGGCTCGGCAGTCCGGAGACCAAGCCGATCCTCGGCATCATCGTCGTCGACGATGTGTTCCTTGCCCTCTATCTGGCCGCCCTGCAGCCGATCCTGTCCCACTCGGACGGTCTGGGCGCGGCATTGCGTGACGGCGGCAAAGCATTCGGCTTCCTGCTTCTGCTGGCCCTCGTCGCACGTTTCGGCATCAAAGCCATCAGCAGGCTGATCGACACCCCGGACGACGAACTACTCGTCATCTCCTTCCTCGGCGCCGCGGTCTTCGTCGCAGGTGTCTCCGACTGGTTCGGGGTCGCCGACGCGATCGGCGCCTTCATGGTGGGGCTGATGCTCGGCAGTACGACGTCGGGCGGCCGGATCCTCAAGCTGGTCCACCCGCTGCGGGACGCGTTCGGCGCGATCTTCTTCTTCGCGTTCGGACTGTCCATCGACCCCGGGATCTGCCGAGCGTGATGTGGCCGGTGCTGGCCGCCGTCGCGCTGACCGTGGCGATGAACGTGCTTTCCGGCATCTTCTCGGCGCGCGTGTACGGCTTCGGTTCGCTGGCCGCTTCGAACATCTCCACCACGCTGATGGCCAGGGTGAGTTCGCTCTGATCCTCGCCACCATGGCGGCGGGAGCGGGCTTGACCCACGGCTTTCCCCGTTCATCGCGGGCTATGTGCTCGTACTCGCGGTCCTCTCGCCGATGGCAGCCGGACGTTCGCACCTGCTGGCCAGATTCCTGCCGCGCGGCCGCGACGAGGACGAGGAGGCCGCGAAGAGCGCGGTGCCGGTCTGAGCGGATTCGGGGCCGGGTGCCGGGGCGCCCGCCCGGCGCCCTGCCCCGAATCCCGAAAGGGCTTCTCGTTCCGGTGAACGCGTCGCTCCCGTATTTGACGCGCGTACGGTTTCGTACGCTTCCGCATGGTTCAGACGTGACGGGACAGCAGCAGCAGTGCGCGGTCGTCGTTCACGTCTTTCGCGCACGCCTCGATCAGATGCCAGGCGGCGCCTTCGAAGCCCGTCGTGACATAGCGGTCGGCCTCGCCGGTCAGCCGGTCGATGCCTTCGGCGATGTCCCGGTCGGAGGCCTCGACCAGACCGTCCGTGAAGAGCATCAGCACGTCGCCCGGCGCCAGCGAACCCTTCACGGCGTCGAAATCGGCCCCGTCGTAGACGCCCAGCAGCGGCCCCCGGCGGCCTTTTCCTCCACTGCCCGCTGCCCGCGTGGAGTTGCAGTGCGGGCGGATGACCGGCCGAGAGGATTTCGTAGTCACCCGACTCCAGGTCCAGAACCAGGTGGATCGAGGTGGCGAAGCCCTCGTCCCAGTCCTGGCGCAGCAGATAGCCGTTGGCCGCCGGCAGAAGCCGTGCGGGGGCAGCGAGCCGAGCAGTCCGCCGAAGGCACCGGACAGCAGCAGGGCCGGGAGCCGGCGTCCATGCCCTTGCCCGAGACGTCGGTGAGCACGACCTCCAGGGTGCGCCCGCCGTTGGTACGGGCCGCGACCACGAAGTCGCCGGAGAACGACTGTCCGCCGGCCGGGCGCAGGGCCATCTCGCGGTGCCAGCCCTCGGGCAGCCTGGGCAGAGCACTCTGTACCCGGATGCGTTCGCGCAGGTCGAAGAGCATCGTGCCGCCGCGTCTCCACGGCACTCCGACCCTGGCCCTGAACTGGGCGAGGACCAGGCCGAAGAAGCCGCAGGCCGCGACCACCAGGACGGTGCCCGGAGTGATCGGCGCGGGGCCTTCCGCGTACGGGCCGAGCACGAGGGACTCCACGATCAGGGCGGCGGCCGCGGCCGCGTACAGACCCAGCAGGCTGGCGGGCCGCAGAAGCAGTCCGCCCGCGATGATCGGCAGGGAGAGCGCGGTCGGTGAGAACCACACCTGGTTCAGCAGAGTGGCGCAGGTGATCGCCGGGATGATGAGCAGCAGTCCGACGAGAGCGATCCAGTCGGAGCCGTCACCACGGAAGTAGTCGACTCCGGACCTGCGCAGGCCGATGCGAGCCCGGTGCACCGCTCTTCGCCACCGGGCCGGGTACGAGTCTGCTCCTACGCGACGGGCCATTGCGGGGACCTTATCCACCCAGCCGCCTCCGGTGCAGGGGACCCCGGCGACAATGCGTTCGAAATCGGGTCGACCGGGCGGCGCGGCGCTGGTAGGCATGGCATATGACGACAGAATTGCGTGTGCTGCAGACCTCCGAATGGGACGACTGGTTCGGGTGCTTCGAACTTGCTTTCGGAGGCGTCGCCATGTCGACGGAGACCCGGAGCACTGGGCCGCGCTCACCGAGCACGAGAGGTCGATCGCCCACTGGGACGGCGCTGACTGTGTGGGTACGGCCGGGGCGTTCAGCTTCCGGGTGACCGTGCCCGGTGGAGCGGCCGTGCCCGCTGCCGGGGTGACGGCGGTGAGTGTCGCCGCCACGCACCGCAGAAAGGGGCTGCTGACCGCGATGATGCGGCGCCAGCTGGACGACTTCCGCTCCTGGGGCGATCCGGTCGCCGTGCTGACGGCGTCGGAGCCGGAGATCTACGGACGGTTCGGCTACGGCGCGGCCACCCGGGAGCTGAGGCTGACGATCGACACGGCGCGGGTCCGGCTCGCCCTGCCGTCCGGGACGGACGGGATCAGGATGCGGTTCGCGAATCCGGTGGATGCGCTCGCCTCCTGCGAGGCGGTGTACGAGCGGCTGGCCCTGGCCGCCCGGTACCCGCTGCGGCGGCCGGGCTGGGAGCGGATGGCGGTTCTCGATCCCGAGCAGGGCAGGAAGGGCAGCTCCCGCTGCAGTGCGTACTGGCGGAGCGGGACGGCGAGGTCGTCGGGTATGTGACGTTCCACAACAAGCCCGGCTGGGACAGCGCCGGCCCTGTCGGATCGGTCCTGGTGCGCGACCTGGCGGCGCTGGATCCGTCCTCGTACGCGGCACTGTGGCGGTTCGTCCTCGAGATCGATCTGACGACGCAGGTCGAGTGCGGCAACCGGCCGGTCGACGACGCGGTACTGCAGCTGGTCTCGGACATCCGGCGGTGCGATGTGCGGTTGCAGGACGGGATGTACGTACGTCTGGTCGAGCTGGGTGCGGCCCTGGAGGCACGGAGCTATCGGGCGCCGGTCGATGTGGTGCTGGATGTGGAGGACACCTTCTGCCCCTGGAACGCAGGGCGTTGGCGGCTGGTCTCGGATGCGAAGGGCGGCGCCTCCTGCCGCCGGACCGAGGACGAGGCCGATCTGGCGCTGTCCGTACGGGAGCTGGGGTCGGCGTATCTGGGCGGGGTGTCGCTGACGACGATGGCGGCGGCCGGGCAGGTACGGGAGCTGCGGGCCGGGGCGGTGGCCCAGGCGTCACTGGCGTTCTCCGGGGACGTCGAGCCGTGGCTGCCGCACGGATTCTGAGGGCTGCGGAGCGCCTGGGGCGGAGCGCCGTATTGGGACCGTCCATGACAAGGGTCTAGACAACTTACGGAGCCCTCGCCACTCTTGCGTCTGGATACCCCACAGTGTCTCGACGTGAAGGACGTGCTCCGTGACATTACCGACGGCTCAGTGGAATCGATCACTCCGAAGGGCCGCCCTCGCGGTCTGCACGGTCCTGACCATGGCCGCAGCTGCCATCGGAGCGGGAACCGCTCCGGCGGCGGCGGCCGACACCCGGCACCTACACCAACTACCGGTTCCCGGCGGGAACCGGCGGTCTGCCCGACGTCACCTTCCGCACCACGGTCACCAAGGACCCCGGCGCCATGGGCAACGTCTTCTGGAGCCACCAGTTCGGCTTCACCCAGGGCTCCGGCGCCTACACGGGGATGCAGTCCAACGGCGGCCAGCAGCGCACCTTCCTCTTCTCCCTCTGGGACGCGACGGAAGCCAGGGCCGGCTCGGAGGGCAGCTACTGTCTCGACTTCGGTGGCGAGGAGTGGGCAAGAGCTGCCGGATGCGCCACGACTGGCAGGAAGGCCACACCTACAGCTTCCGGGTGGCCCACGAGGGAGACAGGTGGTTCGGCGTCACCATCGCCGACGAGACCAGTGGCGGATCGTTCGAGCTGGGCAGCATCCGAGCCGGCTCCGACCGTCTGTCGCCCGACGGAATGGTCGACTGGACCGAGTACTTCGAGTGGAGCAACCCGAAGGTGTCCTGCTACGACCAGCCTTACTCCCAGGCCCGTTTCGGGCTTCCGACCAGTGACGGCGCCGCCACTACCGCCGGTATCTCCGGCACCAGCAGCAGCGCGGGCTGTGAGTCCATGACCCGTATCGACGTGCGGGCCGACTACAGCGTGCAGTCCAACGGCATCGGCAACTCCTGCGCGGCCCGATCACGGGACTGGCGGGAAAGGCCGTCACCACGTCGGGCAGCACGGCCGTCCTCTCCGGCACCGCGACCGGCGCCGCGAACCAGGCGTGGGTGCTCGGCAAGGACGGCACCGTACGGGGCATGGGGAACGGTAACTGCCTCGACGTACGCGGCGCGGGCACCGCGAACGGCACCCGGTCGACGTCTTCGCCTGCAACGGCGGCGCCAACCAGCAGTGGCAAGCGGTGAACGGCAGCCTGCGCAATCCCGCCTCCGGCCGCTGTCTCGACGTACCCGGCTCCGTGACGGCCGACGGGACCCAGCTGAAGATCTGGGACTGCACCGGCGGCGCCAACCAGACCTGGCAGACACCGGCGGTGCCCGCCTCCTGACCCGGCCGGATCCAAACGGAAAGCCCTAAGCGGACGGGTGCTGGCAGTGCGGGCACCAGAAGAGTTGCGGGCGGCGAGGTCCGCGGTGCGGATCTCGCCGCCGCAGATGTGGCAGGCCTGGCGGGCGCGGCGGTAGACGTAGACCTCGCCGCCGTGGTCGTCGACGCGTGGTGGGCGGCCCATCGCCTCGGGGAGGTGCTCGGGGCGGACCGTGTCGATCCGGTTGTTCCGTACCCCTCGCGCATCAGGGCACCCAGGTCGGCCCAGATCGCGTCCCACCCGGGCGGGTGAGGTCTCTGCCGGGCCGGTACGGGTCGATGCCGTGCCGGAAGAGCACCTCGGCGCGGTACACGTTGCCGATGCCCGCGACGACCTTCTGGTCCATCAACAGGGCGGCGACGGTGACACGGCTGGCGGAGATCCGCCGCCAGGCGCGCTCACCGTCCTCGTCCGTGCGCAGCGGGTCCGGGCCCAGCCGGTCGTGTATCGCGCGCTTCTCGGGTTCGGTGATCAGGGCGCAGGTGGTGGGGCCCCGCAGGTCCGCGTAGTGGTCCGCGTTCACCAGGCGCAGCCGCACCGTGCCGGTGGGCGGCGGCGGTGGGGCCGTACCGAAGCCGAGCTTCCCGAAGAGGCCGAGGTGGATATGGACCCAGCCGAGGTCCTCGAAGCCCAGGAAGAGGTGCTTGCCGTGGGCGTCGACGCCGGTGAGGGTGCGGCCGTCGAGCAGGGCCGCGCTGCCGGCGAACTTGCCCTGCGGGCTGCTCACCCGTACCGCGGTGCCTGCGAACCGGTCGTGATGGTCCGCGGCGAGGCGGTGGATCGTATGCCCCTCGGGCACTGCGGATCTCCTCGGTGACACGGCAGTGCCGCCGGGCGGTGACCCGACGGCACTGGGAAGCGGGTGCGGGTTGTTCAGCCCTGCTGCGGGTGGTGGGCCGGGACCGGGGAGCTCGCCGGTCGTCTCGTACGCGGTCAGCATCTCGATGCGGCGGGTGTGGCGCTCCTCACCCGAGTACGGGGTGCTGAGGAAGATCTCGACGAACTTGGTGGACTCCTCCGCCGTGTGCATCCGGCCGCCGATGGCGACCACGTTGGCGTTGTTGTGCTCGCGGCCGAGTGCGGCGGTCTGCTCGCTCCAGGCGAGTGCGGCGCGCACACCCTTGACCTTGTTCGCGGCGATCTGCTCGCCGTTGCCGGAGCCGCCGATGACGATACCGAGGCCGTCCTTGTCCGCGGCCGCCTTCTCGGCGGCACGCAGGCAGAACGGGGGTAGTCGTCCTGGGCGTCATAGATATGGGGACCACAGTCGACGGCCTCGTGGCCTTGGGCGGTGAGCCACTCGACGAGGTGGTTCTTGAGTTCGAAGCCGGCATGGTCGGAACCGAGGTACACGCGCATGTCACGAAGTGTGGCATGAACATCGCGGGGTAGCCGTCAGCGGGTCAGAAGCCTCCGGTGTGCTCAACACCACTCGGCAACGATCCGGTCAACGATCCGGAATTAAGGGTTCCCTTTCTTTGCCTGCCGCGCTTCAATGCGGAGTCCTGTTTCCGCACCACCCGCGCGGACTCGGCCGACCCAAGCGATCAGAAAACGTAAGGATTCGATCCATGACGTCGCAGACGACTCTGGCGGAGTCGGGCCAACAGCCCGGCGAGCCGGACAAGCCGGACTCCCCGGACGGGCTTCAGGCCGGTCTCAAGAACCGTCACCTCTCGATGATCGCCATCGGCGGGGTGATCGGCGCGGGCCTCTTCGTGGGTTCCGGCGCCGGTATCGCCGCCGCGGGTCCGGCCATTCTCCTGTCGTACGCGCTGGTCGGCCTGATGGTCGTCTTCGTTATGCGCATGCTCGGCGAGATGGCCGTCGCCCGGCCGAGCTCCGGCTCCTTCTCCGCCTACGCCGACCAGGCCCTGGGGCGCTGGGCAGGCTTCTCGATCGGCTGGCTGTACTGGTTCTTCTGGGTCGTGGTGCTTGCGGTCGAAGCCACCGCGGGTGCCAAGATCCTGGAGAGCTGGGTCCCGGTGTACCGCAGTGGGCCTGGGCCCTGATCGTCATGGTGGTACTGACCGCGACGAACCTGGTCTCCGTCGGTTCGTACGGCGAGTTCGAGTTCTGGTTCGCCGGGATCAAGGTCGTCGCGATCGGCGGCTTCGTGATCATCGGCCTGCTCGCCGTGTTCGGTCTGCTGCCGGGATCCGACAACGCGGGTTCGGGACTGGCGCATCTCACCGACAGCGGCGGGTTCTTCCCCGAGGGCCGGGCGCCATTCTCACCGGTGTGCTGATGGTCGTGTTCTCCTTCATGGGCAGCGAGATCGTCACCCTCGCCGCCGGTGAGTCCGAGAACCGGAGCGCGCCGTGTCCAAGGCCACCAACAGCGTGATCTGGCGTATCGCCATCTTCTATCTGGGCTCGATCTTCGTCGTCCTGACGCTGCTGCCGTGGAACGACCCCTCGATCGTCGAGGACGGTTCGTACGTCGCCGCCCTGAACGTCATCGGCATTCCGCACGCCGGCCAGATCATGGACGTCATCGTGCTGACGGCCGTGCTGTCCTGCCTCAACTCCGGGCTCTACACGGCCTCGCGAATGGGCTTCTCGCTCGGGCAGCGGGGCGACGCCCCAAGGTGTTCGCCAAGGTGAACAAGCGGGGCGTGCCGCAGGCGGCCATCCTCTCCTCCGTGGTGTTCGGCTTCGTCGCCGTCTTCTTCAACTACCAGTGGCCCGACACCGTCTTCCAGTTCCTGCTGAACTCCTCCGGTGCGGTCGCCCTGTTCGTCTGGCTGGTCATCTGCTTCACCCAGCTGCGGATGCGCGGCATCATCCTGCGCGAGTCGCCGGAGAAGCTGGTCGTGCGGATGTGGCTCTTCCCGTATCTGACCTGGGCGACGATCGCGATGATCTCGTTCGTCCTCGTCTACATGCTGACCGATGACGCCGGGCGCGAGCAGGTGCTGCTCTCGTTGCTGGTCGCGGCGCTGGTGGTGTCCATATCACTGATTCGTGAGGCGCGCGACCGGAAGAGGGCGAAGTCCCCGGTCGAGTGATCGGAACGAATACCTGACGCCCTGTGTCAGGTATACCGGGAGGCTCTCCCGCACCGCACCGCACCCAGCGAGCGAGCGAACGAACAGAGAGCCTCCCCATGACCGCCACCCCTGTCCCCCTGCCGCCCCTGCCACCCCTGCCACCCCTGCCAGTTTCCAGACGGGTTTTCCCATCCGCCCCGGCCGACTGGTGGAAGCCACCGGCGCCCCGGGGTCCAGGCCGCCGTACGCGAGGCGGCGCAGCGGCAGTTGCCCGTCACCGTCCATGCCACCGGGCACGGGCTGGCCGGCCCGGTCCGGGCGGACTGCTGATCGCCACCCACCGGATGGACACCGTCCGCATCGACCCGGCCCGCCGCACCGCCCGCATCGCGGCGGGCGCCACCTGGGCCCGGGTGGCCGAGGCCGCGGCCCCGCACGGACTCGCCCCGCTGAATGGATCGTCCCCGGGTCGGCGCCGTCTCGTACACGCTCGGCGGTGGACTGGGCATCCTGGCCCGGGAGTTCGGATACGCCGCCGATCACGTCCGCTCACTCGATGTGGTGACCGCCGACGGCGTGCCGCGCCATGTCACCCCGGACAGCGAACCGGAGCTCTTCTGGGCTCTGCGCGGCGGCGGGCACCGTCTCGGTGTGGTCACCGGCCTGGAGATCGGCCTGGTGCCGGTCGAGCGGCTGTACGGCGGCTCGATCGCCTTCGACGGGCAGCGGCCCCGGAAGTGCTGCGCCGCTATCTGGAGTGGACCGCGAGCGTGCCGGACACCCTGACGTCCTCGGTCTCCGCGATGCCGTTCCCCGACCTGCCGCAGGTGCCCGGACGCTGCGCGGCCGGTATGTGATCTCGGTGCGGGTCGCGTACACCGGCAGCGAGGCGGACGGCGAAGCTGGTCGCACCGCTGCGGGCGGTCCAGGGCGCTGTGCTCACGGATTCGCTGCGGGAGATGCCGTACGCCGAGAGTCACACCATTCACAGCGACCCGCCGTTCCCGCACTCCTACTACGGGGACAGCGCGATGCTCGGCGCGCTGGACGCGGGGACGGCCGCACGGGTGCTGGAGCTGACCGGGCCAAAGGCGCCGATGATGACGGTGGTCCAGCTCAACCACCTGGGCGGGGCGTTGTCCGGGCGCCCGCTGTGGACAACGCGGTGCCCTACCGGGAGGCCGGCTTCCTGCTGCGGCTGCTGTCGCCGCTGGACGGCACGGATGTCGCGGCGGTACGGGCTCTTTACGCACAGGTGGCGGAGGCGGTCGAGCCGCACGGCCTGGGCCGCTCGCTGAACTTCTCCTTCGGCGGCGGGGACCGCACCGCCGGATTCCACGACCCGCGGACGCACGAGAGGCTCGCCTCCGTGGTGTCGCACCACGATCCGGCGAGCCTCTTCGGTGGGGCCTACGGCATCAGCCGCGGCGCCCGATGAGCTTCCAGGAGGCGGGCAGCGCGCCCATCGCCAGCAGGGCCTTCACCGCATCCCCGATCAGGAACGGCACCAGGCCTGCCGCGGCGGCGGCGCTCAGCGACATCCCGGTGGAGAGCGCCAGGTACGGCACGCCCACCGCGTAGATGATCACGGAGCCCACCACCATCGTGCCCGCGGTACGCAGCACGGAGCGGTCGCCGCCGCGGCGCGCGAGGCCGCCGACCACGGTGGCGGCGAGCAGCATGCCCAGCACATAGCCGAACGAGGCGCCGCCGGCGCCGGAGGTGCCCTCCGAGAACCACGGCATGCCGGCCATGCCGACCAGCGCGTACAGGGCGAGGGAGAGGAAGCCGCGGCGGGCGCCGAGTGCGGAACCGATGAGCAGCGCGGCGAAGGTCTGGCCGGTGACCGGGACCGGGGAGCCGGGGACGGGGAGCACGATCTGGGCCGCTATCCCGGTGAGGGCGGCTCCTCCGACAACCAGGGCAGTGTCCACGGCGTAGCGGTGCCGGGCGGCGGGCAGCAGGTCGGCGAGGACCGCTCCGGAACGGATGGGGGCGGCAGCAGTACTCATCGGGACTCCGCGTGTGAGGGCGAGCAGGACAGGTGGGGACGCACTGAGGTCGACGCTATCCGACGGGTTAACGGTCGATCACCATCAGCCGCCCACAAAGCCCCGGTTGAGGGCGTAGTCGGGTTCCGACAAAGGAGTTCCATCCTCGCCGTCGAGGTGACGCTCGTCACTGAGCAGGGACAGAGCTGGGTGCAGCGCGAGCCGGGCACCGGAAGGGGCCCTCGCACGTGAGACTGTAGGTTTCCCATAAACGATCCAAGAGTGACCCGAGAGTGACCCGCACCCCATGCACGACGCACGTCCCCGCACCGTCCGAGCCCCTCGCCCATGGGCTGAAGCAGCGCCATCTGACCATGCTCGGACTGGGCGGGGTGATCGGCGCCGGGCTGTTCGTCGGTTCGGGCGCCGGGATCGCCGTCGCCGGGCCGGCGATCGTCATCTCGTATCTGATCGCGGGCACGCTGGCGCTGCTGGTGATGCGGATGCTCGGCGAGATGTCGGCGGCGATGCCCGCGTCCGGTTCCTTCTCCGTCCACGCGGAACGGGCCCTGGGGCGCTGGGCCGGATTCGGTGTCGGCTGGCTCTACTGGTTCCTGCTGGTGGTGGTGCTCGCCGTGGAGGCGACGGCCGCCGCGCAGATCGCGCACGGCTGGGTGCCCGCGGTGGACCAGTGGGTGTGGGTCCTGGTCTTCATGGTCGTGTTCACCGCGGCCAATCTGACCGCGGTGAAGAACTTCGGCGAGTTCGAGTTCTGGTTCGCCGCCCTCAAGGTCGGCGCCATCGTGGCCTTCCTGGTGCTGGGACTGCTGGCGGTCTTCGGGATCCTCCGGACACCGCCCCGGTCGCAATGACCAACCTCACCGGACAGGGCGGCTTCTTGCCCAACGGCTGGGGCGGGTGGTCTCCGGCGTGCTGAGCGTGGTCTTCGCCTTCGGCGGGCTGGAGGTCGTGACGATCGCGGCCGCCGAGACCGACGATCCGGCGCGCGCGGTGGGCGTGCGGTGCGCAGTGCGGTGGTGCGCATCCTCTTCTTCTACGTCGGTTCGATGCTGGTGATCGTGACCGTGCTGCCGTGGACCGCGCAACGGGCCGGGCTCAGCCCTATGTGAAGGTCCTGGACGCCATCGGGGTGCCGTCCGCGGGTCAGATCATGAACATCGTGGTGTTCGTGGCGCTGCTGTCCGCGCTCAACGCCAATCTGTACGGCTCGTCCCGGATGATCTTCTCGCTGGCCGAGCGGGGCGAGGCACCGCGCGGGCTGCTGAAGGTCTCCGGAGACAGCCGCCAAGGCGGCGTGCCGCGGCGGGCGGTGCTCGCTTCGGTGGCCTTCGGCTTCATCTCCGTACTGCTCAATCTGAAGTGGCCCGACTCCGTCTTCCTCTACCTGCTCAACTCGGTCGGTGCGGTCCTGCTGTTCGTCTGGGCCCTGATCGCCGTCACACAGCTGCGGCTGCGCCGCCGCATCGAACGCGAGGCGCCCGGCGCGCTGACCCTGAAGATGTGGTGCTTCCCCTATCTGACCTGGCTGACGCTGGCCGGGCTGCTGGCCGTACTGCTGCTGATGCTGACCGATGACGTGGCGCGGACACAGGTGCTGTGGTCCACCGGAGCGACGGCACTCGTGCTGCTGGCCGCGGGGTACGGGAGTTGCGTGCGCGGCGCTGAGATGGGCACTTCGTACGTGCGTGTGCACGGCGGGTGAGCATCGTGCCCGTATAGCGGACAGCCGTTCCCCACGAACAGGGCACGTGCCCAGACTGTGGCCCCGTCCCCGTCCCCGTCCCTGTCTCCGTCCCGTCTACGAACAGAGCTCGTCCAATGCCCCGGATCTCAGCGACCCCGCCTTCCCCACGGACGCCTCCCCACCGCCGACTCCGCGCTCACCCATGGACTCAAGCAGCGGCATCTGTCGATGATCGCGCTCGGGGCGTCATCGGCGCCGGGCTGTTCGTCGGCTCCGGCGCCGGAATCGCCGCCGCCGGCCCTCGATCATCGTCGCCTACGGCATCTCCGGGCTGCTGGTCATGTTCGTGATGCGGATGCTCGGCGAGATGTCGGCGGCCAATCCCGCGTCCGGCTCCTTCTCCGTCCACGCGGAACGGGCGATCGGGCCGTGGGCGGGCTTCACCGCCGGCTGGGCGTTCTGGGTGCTGCTCTGTGTCGCCGTCGGCCTCGAAGGCATCGGTGCCGCGAAGATCGTCTCAGGCTGGCTGCCGGGCACGCCCGAATGGGCCTGGGTGGCGCTGTTCATGGTGATGTTCCTGGTGACGAACCTGGCCGCGGTGAAGAATTTCGGCGAGTTCGAGTTCTGGTTCGCGGCGCTCAAGGTCGTGGCGATCGCGCTCTTCCTGGTGCTGGGTGTGCTGGCGATCCTCGGCGTACTGCCGGGCACGGACTCCCCGGCGGCTCCAATCTCGGCGGTGAGGGAGGGTTCCTGCCGAACGGCTCCAACGGGTTCATCATCGGGCTGCTCGCCTCCGTCTTCGCGTACGGCGGCCTGGAGACCGTCACCATCGCGGCGGCCGAGTCCGAGAACCCGGTGCAGGAGTCGCCAAGGCCGTGCGTACGGCGATGTGGCGGATCGCGCTGTTCTACGTCGGCTCGATGGCGGTCATCGTCACGCTCGTGCCGTGGGACGACCCGACGGTCGTCGAGGTCGGCCCTTCTACGCGGCCCTGGACCACCTCGGCATCAGCGGGGCCGCGGAGATCATGAACGTGGTGATCCTGGTCGCCCTGCTCTCCGCGATGAACGCCAACATCTACGGCGCCTCGCGCATGGCCTGCTCGCTCGTCGCGCGCGGCCAGGGCCGAAGCCGCTCGGCACGATCACCTCCGGCGTGCCGCGCAGGGCCGTTCTCGTCTCCTCGGCCTTCGGCTTCCTGTGCGTGCTGCTGAGCTACTGGCGGCCCGATGACGTCTTCCCGTGGCTGCTCAACATGATCGGCGCGGTGATTCTGGTCGTCTGGATCTTCATCGCCCTCTCCCAGCTGATTCTGCGCAGCAGGCTCGAACGCGACGCGCCCGAGAAGCTGGTCGTACGCATGTGGCTCTTCCCGGTCCTGACGATCGTGGCGCTCGTCGCCATGGCCGGCATCTTCCTGCTGATGCTGCGCCAGCCGGACACCCGCGACCAATTGCTGGCGACGGGGCGCTGACCGCGGTGCTGATCGTGATCGGTCTCGTGCGGCAGCGGCGTGCGGCAGCTTCCGGGCCCGCCCGGTAGCCCCGCCCCTGGGCGGCGTACATGACACGGCAAGACCCTGTCCGCCCGGCCGTAACCCCCATAGCTTTGGTGGTTCCTCCCCGATCCCGAGGAGCTCCCATGCACCGCACCCCAGGACGCCGCTCGATCCTGCTCGCCACGGCCGCGGTGACAGCCGCGGCAGCAACCCAGCCACCGCGGCCGCGGCCACCGGCCGGCACCGCCCCGAGGGACCCGTGGTGATCGGCCACCGGGGCGCCGCCGGCTGGCGCCCCGAGCACACGGCTGCCGCTTACACCTTCGGCGCACGGACCGGCGCCGACTGGATCGAGCCGGACCTCGTCCCGACGAAGGACCACGTCCTGGTCGTACGCCACGAGAACGAGATCTCCGGCACGACCGATGTCGCCCGGCACCCGGAGTTCGCCGGCCTGCGCACCACGAAGACGGTGGACGGCAAGGCTGTCACCGGCTGGTTCACCGAGGACTTCACGCTCGCCGAGCTGAAGACCCTGCGCGCGGTGGAGCGGCTGCCTGCGGTCCGTAACCGCAACACGGTCTTCGACGGCCGTGAGCGGATCATGACCTTCCAGGAAGTCGTCGACCTGGCCCGCACTCTGTCCAAGGAGCACGGGCGCCGGATCACGGTCTTCCCGAGACGAAGCACCCGGCGTACTTCCGCTCGATCGGCCTGCCCCTGGAGCCCGAGCTGATCCGCGTCATCCGCCGCAACCGCCTCACCTCGCGCGACTGCGTCGTCCAGTCCTTCGACCCGTCCAGCCTGCGCCTGATGGCCGGAGCCCGGCTCGGTCTGCCGCTCTGGCAGGCGCTGGGCACGAGCGGCGGACCGTACGGCCACCCGGTCACGTACAAGGAGATGATGACCCCGGCCGGGCTGCGGGAGATCGCTTCCTACGCGGACTGGATCGGCCCGGACAAGTCCTCGCTCGTCGGGCCGTCCACCCTGCTGGCCGATGCGCATACGGCGGGGCTGAAGGTCGGCGCGTACACCTTCCGCGCGGAGAACCAGTACCTCCCGGCCCAGTACCGCCGGGGCACCGCGCCGAACGACTTCGGTGACGCCTTCGCGGAGTACGCCTTCCACTACGACCGGGGCGTGGACGCGGTGGTGACGGACTTCCCCGACATCGCAGCGGCGGCACGTGACGGCCGTCCCCGGGCGACACGGCCTAGGACCAAGGACTGATCAACGTCGAGCCCTCCTGCTGCTAGCCTGCTCTTGCATATTGATTGCAATAACAACAGGGCAGCAGTTGGAGGGTTCGAACTCATGGCCACGTACACGCTTCCTGAGCTTCCTTACGATTACGCGGCGCTCGAACCGGTCATCAACCCGCAGATCGTCGAGCTCCACCACGACAAGCACCACGCCGCTTACGTCAAGGGCGCGAACGACACGCTGGAGCAGCTGGAAGAGGCCCGCGACAAGGGGCCTGGGGCGCGATCAACGGCCTTCAGAAGAACCTCGCGTTCCACCTCTCCGGCCACATCCTCCACTCGATCTACTGGCACAACATGACCGGCGACGGCGGCGGAGAGCCCTCGCGGCGGACGGCGTCGGCGAGCTGGCCGACGCGATCGCCGAGTCCTTCGGCTCCTACGCGGGCTTCAAGTCCCAGCTGACGAAGGCCGCGGCCACCACACAGGGCTCCGGCTGGGGCGTCCTCGCCTACGAGCCGGTCAGCGGCAGGCTGATCGTCGAGCAGGTCTACGACCACCAGGGCAACGTCGGCCAGGGCTCGGTCCCGATCCTGGTCTTCGACGCCTGGGAGCACGCCTTCTACCTCCAGTACAAGAACCAGAAGGTGGACTTCATCGAGGCGATGTGGCGCGTCGTCAACTGGCAGGACGTGGCGAAGCGGTACACCGCCGCCAAGGAGCGTGCGAACGTGCTCCTGCTCGCCCCTGACGGACCACCAGGCGTCCTGCCTCGTGACCGTCTTCTCAACGCTTCACCCGGCAGGCGGATGAAAGAAGGGCCCTCGTGAGGACATGACTCACGGGGCTCTTCCATGCGGCCCCGGAAAATGCGGTGCGGCCAGGAGATCCGCCCTGCGACCATGTGGGCCCCGCCCCCACCCCGGAAGCGCCAGGACATGAAGCCTCTCCCGCCGATCCCACCGTGCTGCACCCCATGCCCGGCCAGCCCGCGTGGTGCAGCTGAAGCCGCTGGTGACCTCGCCGCTGATCGAGGTCGGCGAGTACTCGTACTACGACGACCCCGACGACGCGACCGCGTTCGAGACCCGCAACGTGCTGTACCACTACGGCCCGGAGAAGCTCGTCATCGGCAGGTTCTGCGCACTGGGCACGGGAGTGCGGTTCATCATGAACGGCGCCAACCACCGCATGGACGGTCCGTCGACCTTCCGTTCCCCACCCTGGGCGGCTCCTGGAGCGACCACTTCGACCTGCTGACGGGCCTTCCCGGCAGGGCGACACCGTCGTCGGCAACGACGTCTGGTTCGGCAACCGGTCGACCGTGATGCCCGGCGTACGGATCGGGCACGGTGCGATCATCGCGGCGGAGGCGGTCGTCACGGGCGACGTCCCCGACTACGGCATCGTGGGCGGCAATCCGGCGAAGCTGATCCGCACCCGGTACGACGACACGGACATCGCCCGGCTCCTCGCCGTCGCCTGGTGGGACTGGCCGGCCGAGCACATCACCGACCACGTACGCACGATCATGTCCGGCAGCATCGGCGAGCTGGAGGCCGCCGCGCCCTGAGCCGGCCCCGGCCTCCGGTGCCTCTCCTACCCGTGCTCCTGCGCCGCCACGAGGGTGTCGCCGGCCTCCGTACGGAAGTAGAGAACCGACCGCCCCGAGCGTCGGCGTCCGGCCAGGCCCGCGTCGAGCAGGATCTTCAGATGCCGGCCCACCGAGCCCAGCGCCTGGCCGGTCAACGCCACCAGCTGGGTCGTGCTCTTCGGGGTGTCCAGCCGCATCAGGACGCCCGCCCGCACGGTCCCGAGCAGCCGCCCGAGGCTGTCGGGAACCAGGACCCGGTCCGCGTCCAGGAGCGCGCCCGAGCACGGATAGACGACGGCGTACCGCCGGGCCGTCCTGTTCCACGAGACCCAGCCCTGACGGTGGGTCACCGGCACGAACAACAGCCGTACGCCGGTGAGTTCACGCGGCGGGTAGTCGCGCGCGTTGACCTGGAGCCGGCTGCCGCCCAGCCAGCGCATCCCCGGACGCATATCGTCCAGCGCGGCGGCCCAGCCGCCCTGGCTCAGCTGCCCGGCCCGCGCCACGATGTCCGACTCGATGATCCGGCGACGGCGCGGCCAGTCGGGGAGAACGGTCCGGTGCCAGACCCACTCCAACAGGCCGGCCGCCCTCTCCGGCAGGTCAGGGCGGTCCAGCAGCGCCGGGAGCGGTCCGCCCCACGACACCTCCAGATCCGCGCGAGCGGTCTCCGGCGGCGTCTCGCGGACCCGCACCAGATCCTGCGCGAAAGCGATCTCACCCTCGCCGTTCGGGGTGGGGTGAGGAAGTCCGCGTTCCAGTGGCCCCCAGGGCCACCTGTACGAGCAGCGCGGCGACCGGGTCCTGCGCCAGCAGCTGCCGGTAGGCGGGCCGGTGGGTGTCGAACCAGGCGCGTTCGCCCGGGTGCGTGGCCGTTCCCCGCTGGAGCGCCTGGAGGGTCGCGGTCGCCTCGGCCAGCTCCGACACGACGAATCTGCTGTCAGCCAAGGTGTCCGCGTTGATCTGCCACCAGCCCATGGTTTCGCCTCCACGCGAAACAGTAACGCCCGCGCGGCACCGGCACCGAGACTCCCCGACATGCTGACCTACCGGGATCTTCTCCGGGTGCCGCAGTTCAGGCCCCTCTTCGCGACCACGGCCCTGCACGTCTCGGGTTCGACCATGAGCGGGCTCGCTCTGGCCACCCTCGTCTATACCGCGACCGGATCACCTCTGCTGGCCGCCCTCTCCATGTTCGGCTCCTCGCTCGCCCAGGTGATCGGCGCGACCCTGCTGATGTCGGCGGCCGACCGGCTGCCGCCGCGCGCCGCGCTGACCGGTATGGCACTCGCCTTCGGCCTCGGGACCGCCGTCCTGGCAGTCCCCGGGCTTCCGCTCCCTGCGGTCTTCGCCATCGTTCTCGGCCAGGGCGTCGCCGCGGCCGTCGGCGGCGGGTGCGGTACGGCCTGCTCAACGAGATCCTGCCCAAGGACGCCTATCTGCTTGGGCGTTCGGTACTCAACATGTGCGCCGGCACCATGCAGATCGGCGGATTCGCGCTCGGCGGCGTCCTGGTCGCCGTGCTGTCCCGCGCGGCGCGCTGCTGGTGGCCGCCGCGCTCTACCTGGCCGGGGCCGGAGCCGCCCGGTTCGGCCTCACCCGCCGGCCGCCACGTGCCACCGGCCGGCCTTCGGTCACCGAGACCTGGCGGACCAACACGCTCCTGTGGTCCTCGGTCCCCGCCGCCGCGTCTACCTGTCGCTCTGGGTGCCCAACGGGCTGATCGTCGGCTGCGAATCGCTGTTCGTGCCCTATATGCCCGAGCACGCGGGCTCCTGTTCGCCTTCGGGGCGCTCGGGATGCTCATCGGGGACACGGTGGCCGGCCGGTTCATCCCACGGAAGTGGCGGGGCGGCTGGCCACCCGCTGCTTCTGCTGCTCGCCGTGCCCTACCTGGTGTTCGCCCTGCGCCCCGGGCTGCCCCTCGCCCTCACCCTCGCCGTACTGGCCTCGGCCGGCTTCTCGGCGAGCCTGCTGCTCCAGGAGCGTCTGATGGCCCTGACCCCGGAGGTGATGACCGGGCAGGCGCTCGGCCTGCACTCCTCGGGCATGATCGCGATGCAGGGTATCGCGGCCACGCTCGCGGGCAGCATCGCCCAGCAGACCTCCCCGGCGACGGCGATCGCGGTGATGGCCGCCGCCTCCGTCGCGGTCACGCTGGCCCTGGCGCCAGGACTGCGACGTGACCGCTCGGCGACGGCAGCCGCTGGCGCGCACGCTTGAGAGGATCCGTGCGGGTCCCGGGATGCTAGGGCGTCGCCCTAGGCGGGGACCCTGTGGTGTCAGTCGAAGACCGGGTCCTGGGTGCGGGTCCGCTTGATCTCGTAGAAACCGGGAATCGACGCCACGAGCAGCGTGCCGTCCCACAGCTTCGCCGCGTCCTCGCCCTTCGGTGCGGGGTCACGACCGGGCCGAAGAAGGCGATCTGCTTGCCGTCGGCACCCGGCACGGCGATGACCGGCGTACCCACGTCCTGTCCGACCTTGTCGATGCCCTCCTTGTGGGAAGCGCGCAGCTCCTTGTCGTATGCGTCGGAGTCCGCGTAGTCGGCGAGCTCCGCCGGCAGACCGACTTCTTCCAGGGCACTCACAAGGGTCTCGCGGGACGAGCTCTCGCCCTTGTTGTGGAAACGGGTGCCGAGCGCCGTATACAGGGGCCGACGACCGCGTCACCGTGCTTCTGCTGAGCGGCGACAACGACCCGGACCGGACCCCAGGCCTTCTCCAGCACGTCGCGGTAGTCGGCGGGGAGCTCGTCCAGCTTGTCCTCGTTGAGGACGGCCAGGCTCATCACGTGCCAGCGGACCTCCACGTCCCGGACCTTCTCCACCTCCAGCATCCAACGGGAGGTCATCCAGGCCCAGGGGCAGAGCGGGTCGAACCAGAAGTCGGCCGGGATCTTGCCGTTCGCCGGGCTGTTCTCAGACATGTCTCTCCTCATGAGGTCGTCTCGTACCTGAGCGCGAGAACACCACGGAGCGCACCGTCCATTCCCGGATACCGGCGTCCTGGGCCACATGCGAGGATCAAAGCTGTTCGAACGAGACACAGAGGAGTGCCCGTGCCCGGTGAAAACCTGTCCCGCGACGAGGCCCGCGAGCGGGCCGAGCTGTTGACCGTCGATGGTTACGAGGTCGCCCTCGACCTGCGTTCCGCCGTCGGTGAGCCCGACGGGGAGGCCGGTGCGCGTACCTTCCGCTCGCTGACCACCATCCGCTTCCGCGCCGCACGCGCGGGATCCTCGTCCTTCGCCGATCTGCTGGCGCCGAGCGTGAGCGCGGTGACGCTGAACGGGCGGGCGCTGGACCGGACACCGTCTTCGACGGGACACGGGTGGCGCTGGACGGCCTCGCCGAGGGCGAGAACATCCTGGTGGTCGACGCGCAGTGCGCGTACAGCAGGACCGGCGAGGGCATGCACCGCTTCGTCGACCCGGAGGACGGCGAGGTCTACCTCTACACGCAGTACGAGCCGGCCGATGCCCGGCGCGTCTTCGCGAACTTCGAGCAGCCCGACCTGAAGGCGCCGTTCCGCTTCGAGGTGACGGCTCCCGAGGGCTGGACGGTCCGCTCCAACGGTGCCGAGGAGTCCCACGAGGGCGAGGTCCGGCGGTTCGCCACGACCAAGCCGATCTCGACGTACATCACGGCGGTCGTCGCCGGTCCCTACCACTGCGAGAGCGACCTCTACACCCGTACGTTCGAGGACGGGACGAAGCTGGAGATCCCGCTCGGCGCGATGTGCCGCAAGGGGCTCGCCAGGCACTTCGACGCCGACGACATCTTCCTGATCACCAAGCAGGGCCTGGACTTCTTCCACGACAACTTCGACTACCCGTACCCGTTCGGGAAGTACGACCAGGCCTTCGTGCCCGAGTACAACATCGGTGCCATGGAGAACCCGGGCTGTGTGACGTTCCGCGAGGAGTACATCTACCGCGGCAAGGTCACCTCCGCGTCGTACGAGCGCCGCGCCAACGTCATCCTGCACGAGATGGCGCACATGTGGTTCGGCGACCTGGTCACCATGCAGTGGTGGGACGACCTGTGGCTGAAGGAGTCCTTCGCCGACTTCATGGGGACCTTCTCCATGGTGGAGGCCACCCGCTTCACCAACGGCTGGATCACCTTCGCCAACAACCGCAAGGCCTGGGCGTACCGTGCCGACCAGCTGCCGTCCACCCACCCGGTCACCGCCGACATCCGTGACCTGGAGGACGCCAAGCTCAACTTCGACGGCATCACGTACGCCAAGGGCGCGTCCGTACTCAAGCAGCTGGTGGCCTACGTCGGGCGGGACGCGTTCCTGGAGGGCTCCCGGCGCTACTTCAAGCAGCATGCTTACGGGAACACGCAGTTGGGTGACCTGCTCTCGGTGCTCGCCGAGACGTCCGGACGGGACATGACGACCTGGTCGCAGTCGTGGCTGCAGACCGCGGGCGTCAACGTCCTCACCCCGTCGTGACGTACGACGCCGCTGACCGCATCGGCGAACTCGCGGTCCTCCAGGAGGCCGCGGCCTCGCATCCCGAGCTGCGTCCGCACCGGGTCGCGGTGGGTCTGTACAGGATGACGGCCGACGGGGCCCTGGAGCGGTACGCCCGCGCGGAGGCGGATGTCGCCGGGCCGCGTACCGTGATCGGCGAGCTGGCCGGAGCCGAGAAGGCCGACCTGATCCTGGTCAACGACGACGACCTCACGTACTGCAAGGTCCGCTTCGACGAAGCGTCCCTCGCCACTCTGCGCGCCCACCTCGGTGACATCAGCGCCCCGCTCGCCAGGGCGCTGTGCTGGTCCGCGCTGTGGAACCTGACGCGCGACGGGCTGATGCGGGCGCGTGACTTCATCGCCCTGGTGCTCTCCTTCTCCGGCCGCGAGTCGGATATCGGCGTCCTGCAGATGCTGCACAACTGGGCCCAGTCGGCGCTCGTGCACTACGCCGCGCCCGCGTGGCGCGAAGAGGGCGGCCGGGCACTGGCCGAAGGCGCGCTGCGTGAGCTGCGGGCCGCGGAGCCGGGCAGTGAGCATCAGCTGGCCTGGGCCCGGTTCTTCGCGGCGGTCGCCACGTCGGACCCGGACTTCCAGCTGCTGACGGGGCTGCTCGACGGCTCGGCCCGGATCGACGGGCTCGACGTCGAGACGGAGCTGCGCTGGGCGTTCCTGTCCCCGCTGGTCTCCCACGGGGTCGCCGACGAGTCCGCCGTAGACGCCGAGCTGGCCCTCGACGACACGGCGTCCGGGAAGCGGCACCACGTACGGTGCCTGGCCTCTCGCCCATCGGCGGCGGTCAAGGCTCAGGCCTGGGCGGCGGTCGTGGAGTCGGACAAGCTGTCCAACACCCTGGCCGGGGCGACGATCTCGGGCTTCGTGCAGCCCTCTCAGCGTGAACTGCTGGCGCCGTACGCGGGCTCGTACTTCGACGCGATCGAGCGGGTGTGGGCGCAGCGGTCCATCCAGACCGGGATGGACGTGGTCTCCGGACTGTTCCCGGGGCTCCAGGACAGCCCGGGACACTGGCGGCTACGGACACGTGGCTGGCCTCGCACCCGGACGCGGCACCGGCGCTGCGACGGCTCGTCCTGGAGGCACGGGACGATCTGGCGCGGGGCTGCGGGGCAGGAGCGGGACGCGACGGGGTGACCCTGTCCGGGGTGCGGGTCTTTGTCCTCAATCGCCGGACGGGCTTGGTTTGGTCCTCCGGGGCCGGGGTTGCCGGTGGGTGGTTGGGGCGGGGCCCTCCGGAGCGTCTCCTCGGGACTGGCGTGTTCACCCGGACACGCGGGGACCCTCACGTACGCCATTGCCTGCGGGGACTCTCCTGCACGGCCCCACCCCACGTCTCGCCGTGACCTGCGGACCGGCGGAGCGGATGGATACGAGACGGCCGGTCCGGGGCGTGCAGGAGGGTCCCGCAGGACGACGAACGGTTTACGGGGTCCGCTGCGTGCACCCCGCACGTTCGTCGTCTGAGGAGACACTCCGGAGGGCCCCGGGCCACCCACCACCGGGCCAGGCGGGACGCCCCGTTCCGCCTCAGCACAAAGTCCGGGTCGGCAAAATCAAGCCCGTCCGGCGTTTGAGGACGGAACCCTCCGCCCCGGACCAGGGGCAGCTCAAAGCCCGGGCCCGCCACCCAAGCCCGTCCGGCGCTTGAGGACAAAGACCCGCACCCCGGACCGGGGCAGCACACCGAGCCCGGCGGGCGCTTGAGGCCAAAGACCCGCGCCCGGCCCGGGGCCAGAACGAGCCCGGCCGGCGATTGAGGCCAAACACCCCCACCCGCACAGGCGTACGCCACCCGCACCGCACAATCCCCGGCGCGCCCACCCTTTCGGTAGTCGAACTGTCGTGCTTTAGGACGGTGTTGTCCCGGAATGTCGACGGGCCTGTAACAGGGTTAGCTCTCCGGGAACGAGCGGGAAGCTCCGGAGCATGAACCGGAACGCCTCACTCTCCCCCACCCCTGAACCATCTGCGCCAACGCGTCCAGTCCGTCGCGCAGTTGCGCGCCAGGGCGTGTCCGCCGCGCGGGCCACCGCTCAGTGCCTGCCCGGCGGCCCGTGGCAGCAGTTGCTGCCCGGGTGTACGTCCTGCATCAGGGCCCGCCCACCGTCGAGGAGCGGCTGCACGCGGCCCTCCTGTACGCGGGACGCCCCCGGCGTCCCGGCGGACCGCACCCATGCAGACCGGCCCCGGGTTCGGGGAGGCGATGGTCACCGGGACGGCGGCGCTGACCCTGTACGGGTTCTCCTCCGCGCCGCCCATGGTCTCGCTGCACCGGATCGACGTGCTGGTCCCGCGCACCCGGCGGCTGCGCTCCACCCGTTTCGTACAGGTGAGGCGGACGGCCGCGCTGCCCCGGCCGGTGCGGCTGCTCGGGTGCCGGTGGCTCCCGTCGAGCGGGCGCTGGCGGATGCGGTCGCCGGGCTGCCGGACGCCGCGGCGGTGAGCCGGCTGCTGACGGAGGCGGTGCGCGAGGGCACTGCGAGCCCGCCGCCGTCGTACGCGAGCTGAGTGCGGCGAAGCAGCTGGGCAGGCCCCATGTGATGGAGGGGTCGACGCGCTGCTCGCCGAGGGCCGGGCGGTGGCGGAGGGCGGCTGTACGAGATGGTGCACGCCTACGGGCTGCCCGAGCCGCTGTGGAACGTGGACCTGCGGCTGCCGGCCGGCCCGATGCTGGGCCGGGTGGACGCGTACTGGCCGCAGGAGGCCGTCGCGATCGAGCTCGACACCAGGACACCCCGGGCCGATCGGGAACACCTGGAACGGCTCGGGATCACCGTCATCCGCCTGGCGCCGGGAAAGCTGCGTGAGGCGATGGCGCAGCAGGCGGTCGTGACACGGACCGCGCTGATGGCGGCACATGACCGGGAGCCGGCCGCGTATGTGATGGTCCTGCCCCGGTGACGTGACTTATCGGCTCATTCGTCCCGCATGGCGCATTGGCCTCGGTGGCGAGTGTGCGCCATGACCATTACTCGTCCCCGTCAAGTCTCCACAAACCCCTGTCATTTGCGAAAGGCTGAGCGGTCATCGGGTACCGAATTCCGGACTCTCTTTCACATACAGGGATGCTGATGACCAAGGAATCCCCAGCTTCATACCCGGGGCGAGACGCGCGGCCCGGATAGCGGCCGCCGCCGGTCTGGCGGCCGCACTGGCCGCCACCGGCGCCGCCCCGGTTTTCGCCGCCGACGACCCGGCAACCACGCCCGTGAAGCCCGCCGCGACGAGCGACAAGGGCGACAAGCTCGGCAGCGCAGACGCCGATGTGCTGGCGCAGGCCGAGGCCAAGGGCGAGAAGCGCATCACGATGATGGTCGCCACCGCTCCCGGTGCGACCGAGCAGGTCAGCAAGCAGCTGGAGGCCGTCAAGGGGTCCGTGCTGGGTCAGACGTACGACAAGCTCGGCTATGTCCGGGCGACCGTGCCGACCGCGACCGCCGGGGCCACCATCAAGGCGGCGCAGAAGCTGTCCTCCGTCCACGGCATCGATCTCAAGCAGGAGATCAAGCTGGACGACCCGACGCCCTCGGGCGACCGGGCCGCCGGGCGAAGAAGGCCAAGGCCACGGGCAGTTACCCGGCTCCCGGCAGGAAGACGCCGGCGAAGAACCCGTACAACCCGTCCTTCGAGACGGGCGCGGTCGACTTCGTGAAGCAGCATCCGAAGGCCGACGGCCGCGGCATCACCATCGGCGTTCTGGACTCCGGTGTCGACCTCGGTCACCCGGCGTTGCAGAAGACGACCACCGGCGAGCGCAAGATCGTCGACTGGGTGACCGCCACCGACCCGGTGAGCGACGGCGACGGCACCTGGCTGCGGATGACGCAGGCCGTTTCGGGCCCGACGTTCACGGCTCAGGGTGCGACGTATTCGGCGCCGGACGGCGCCTCAAGTTCGGCCTGTTCAGGAGTCCGCCACCAGGGGCGGCGACATGGCGGGCGACCTCAACCGTGACGGTGACACCACCGACAGCTGGGGCGTGCTGTACGACCCGGTCACCGGCACCACGCGCGTCGACCTGAACGGCGACTCGGACTTCGGCAACGACGCCGTGCTGAAGCCGTACAAGGACAAGCACCAGGTCTCCTACTTCGGTACGGACGACCCGCGCACCGATGTCGTCGAGCGCATCCCGTTCGTCGTCGAGACCCGCAAGGACGTCGTCTACGACGCGGACGGCGCCACGGCCGACTTCGTCAGCATCGGTGTCATCCAGAGCGAACACGGCACCCACGTCGCGGGCATCACCGCGGCCAACGGCCTGTTCGGCGGCGAGATGAACGGTGCGGCGCCCGGCGCCAAGATCGTGTCCTCGCGTGCCTGCACCTGGTCCGGCGGCTGCACCAACATCGCACTGACCGAGGGCATGATCGACCTCGTCGTGAACCGCGGTGTCGACGTCGTCAACATGTCGATCGGCGGCCTGCCGCCGCTGAACGACGGCAACAACGCACGCGCCGAGCTGTACAAGCGGCTCATCGACATCTACGGCGTGCAGCTGGTCATCTCGGCCGGCAACGACGGCCCGGGTGTCAACACGATCGGTGACCCCGGCCTCGCCGACCACGTCATCTCGGTCGGCGCGTCCATCTCCAAGGAGACATGGGCCGCCAACTACGGCTCGAACGTCTCCAAGAAGTACGACATGCTGCCCTTCTCCTCGCGCGGTCCGCGTGAGGACGGCGGCTTCGCCCCGATCCTGACGGCCCCGGGTGCGTCCATCAACACCACCCAGACCTGGATCCCGGGCGGTCCGGTCAAGGAGGCGGGCTACAGCCTGCCGGCCGGTTACTCCATGCTGCAGGGCACCTCGATGTCCTCGCCGCAGGCCGCCGGTGCGGCCGCGCTGCTCCTCTCGGCCGCGCGGCAGAAGAACATCGAGCTGCCCCGGCCGATCTGCGCACCGCACTGACCAGCACCGCCACCCACATCAAGGATGTGCCCGCGCACGCCCAGGGTGCCGGTCTGATGGACATCGTCGGCGCCTGGAAGCAGATCGCGAAGAAGGGCGCTCCGGCGCACGAGTACACGGTGAAGGCCCCGGTCGACACCGCGATCGACTTCGCGCTGAAGACCCGGGCTTCGGCACCGGCCTGTACGACCGTGAGGGCGGCCTGAAGGCCGGCGACAAGAAGTCGTACGACGTCGTCGTCACCCGCACCACGGGCCCGGACCGCGATGTCGCGCACAAGCTGTCGTGGAAGAACAACGACGGCACCTTCAAGCTGACCGGTCCGGCACGGTCTCGCTGCCGCTCGGCGAACCGGTGACCGTCAAGGTCCGGGCGTTGCCCGGCAGCGCCGGTGTGCACAGCGCGATCCTGCGGGTGGACGACAGCAGGACGGCGGGCGTGGATCAGCAGATCCTGGCCACCGTCGTCGTCGCCAAGGACCTGGTGAAGCCGGGTTACGCGGTCAAGGAGTCCGGCTCGGTGCAGCGCAACGGCACCACGTCGTACTTCCTGAACGTGCCGGAAGGCGCGCAGACCCTGAGGTCGCGATGAGCGCCCTGCGTTCGGGCAGCCAGACCCGGTTCATCTCCATCCACCCATACGGGGTCTCGGTGGAGGACAGCTCCACGATCTTCTGCTACCCGAACTACGAGAACCCCGCCAACACCTGCCGCCCGGATGTGCGCTCCTACCAGGACCCGCAGCCCGGAGTCTGGGAGATCGAGGTCGAGGCCCGTCGTACGTCGGCGCTGCTGGACAACCCGTACAAGCTGGATGTCTCGCTGCTCGGCGCGTCCTTCGACCCGGCGGTGCAGACGATCCCCGAGGCCGAGATCGGTACCCCGGCGGCGGTGGACTGGACGGTCACCAACAACGCCGGCGACTTGGAGGGCAGGCTCAAGGGCGGCTCACTGGGCTCGGCCGCGGTGGAGCGTCCGTCGATCTCGACGGGCGACGAGCAGAGGAAGACGGTCACCATCGGGGAGGGCGTCGAGAAGCTGGACGTCGCCATCGGCTCCACCTCGGACGCCAACGCCGACATCGACCTGCGTGTCCTGAAGGGCACGACCGAGGTGGGTGCCTCGACGACGGCGGGTTCGCAGGAGTCGGTCAGCCTGGCGAAGCCGGCGGCCGGTACGTACACCATCGTCATCGAGGGCTACTCGGTCCCGTCCGGGACCACCGAGTACGACTACCGCGATGTGTACTACTCGCCCTCGCTCGGCACGATCGGTGTCGACGAGTCGAAGGCCGTGAACCTGGCCAACGGCGCGTCGGCCGAGGTCGGCGCCGAGGTCCTGGTCGCGGGAGCGGCCCCGAGGGCCGGCAGTTCTTCGGCGAGGTGCAGCTGGTGAACGCCCGCGGCACCGCGGCGGGCACCGGCAGCGTCGTGATCGAGAAGGTCGCGCCGTAGCCGGTGTGACCGTGTGATCCGTACGACACCGTATGTGCGTGGGGCGGGTGCTCTCAGGGCTCCCGCCCCACTGCGCTGTCCGCCCCGTCCGCCTGCCGGACAATGGATTGGACAGCGCTGGCCTGGACATACGCATGATGGAGCGGCAACCGTGCCAGCTCGTACGCTTGAAGGAGTCTCTGTGAAGGTCGGAATCGTCGGCGCCACCGGTCAGGTCGGCACAGTCATGCGCAGCATCCTGGCCGAGCGGAAGTTCCCCGTCGCCGAGCTGCGGCTCTTCGCTTCCGCGACTCCGCGGGCTCCACGATCACGTACGAGGGCACGGACATCACCGTCGAGGACGCCTCCTCGGCCGACTACACCGGCCTGGACATCGTGCTCTTCTCGCCGGTGGCGCGACGTCGAAGGCGCTGGCCGAGAAGGTCGCCGCGCAGGGCGCCGTCGTGATCGACAACTCCTCCGCCTGGCGCAAGGACCCCGAGGTCCCGCTGGTGGTCTCCGAGGTCAACGCACATGCGATCAAGAACCGCCCCAAGGGCATCATCGCCAACCCGAACTGCACGACGATGGCGGCCATGCCGGTGCTGCGCCCGCTGCACGACGAGGCTGACCTTCAGACCCTGACCGTCGCCACGTACCAGGCGGTGTCCGGCTCCGGTGTCGCCGGTGTCGCCGAGCTGCACGGCCAGGCGTCCAAGGTCGTCGCCGAGGCGGACAAGCTCACGCATGACGGCGGGGCCGTCGACTTCCCCGAGCCCGGTGTCTACAAGCGTCCGATCGCCTTCAATGTGCTGCCGCTGGCCGGTGCGATCGTCGACGACGGTTCCTTCGAGACCGACGAGGAGCAGAAGCTCCGCAACGAGTCCCGCAAGATCCTTCAGATCCCGGGGCTCAAGGTGTCCGGCACCTGTGTCCGGGTGCCGGTGTTCTCGGGTCACTCGTTGCAGATCAACGCCCGTTTCGCACGTCCGATCAGCGTCGAGCGCGCCTATGAGCTGCTGAAGGACGCCGATGGCGTCGAGCTCTCCGAGATCCCGACCCCGCTCCAGGCGGCCGGCCAGGACGCCTCGTACGTCGGCCGGATCCGGGTCGACGAGACCGTCGAGCACGGTCTCGCGCTGTTCGTCTCCAACGACAACCTGCGCAAGGGTGCGGCGCTGAACGCCGTGCAGATCGCTGAGCTGGTGGCGGCCGAGCTGAAGGGCTGACACAAGCCCTCATCCGCGTAGGGCGGCCACCGGTGCCCGGTGGCCGCCCTTCCCATGCTTCAGAGGGCGAGGTGCCGCCGCAGGGCGGCGTCGATCTCGCTCATACGCTGACGCGGGATGGTACCGACGCGTTTCAGTACGCGATCCAGGGAGATTGCCCGGACCTGCTCGCACTGGGCCTTCGAGTCCGTCGGCAGCCCGCTCTCCGCGGAGCCGACAAGCGCCTGGAACGTGAGAACACGTGTGGTGTTCGACGTCAGGGGCACGACAGTGATCACACCGCGGCCGTTCGACTCAACGGACTGGTTGGCGGCGTTGTTGGACACGATCACGGCCGGTCTGAACTTGTTGGCCCCGCTACCCCTGGCAGGTTCGAGATCGACCAGATGGATGTCACCTCTACGCATCAGTGATTCCGTCTCCGACAGTGCGATCCCACAGGGCCGCGTCCTCGCTCGCGTCCCATTCCTCGAACGCCTCGGTGTACTCCGCTTCGAGCCCCGCCTCGCGCAGCAACTCGATAGCGGCGTGTATCACCGCCGACCGGGAATCCGCCTCGGTCTTCGCGGCGTACTCGTCGACGAAGGCGACATCCTCCTGCGGCAAGCTCACACTGATCTTCATACCATCCACCCTACCGCCGGTAGGAACAGCCTGGCTACCCGAAGGAGCCGTCAGGTACTACCCCGTCGCACCTCGAAGTGGAAGCAGCCGTACTCCACGGCCCTGACATGCACCAGTGCCACCTCCGGGTCCGCGAACGCCTCCGCGAAGGCCTCGTCGAAGCCTCGCTCCTCGTCGGCCGGGATCTCCATCAGCCGGCCGCCGACGATGTGACCGTCCGCGTTGTAGCGGCGCACGGTACGCAGTGCGCCGGGCCGTGAGAACGGGTACCCGCCCGATCCGGCCGCCGGCCCCTCGCACTCCTCGGCGTGGATGAAGACCGGGCCCTGTTCGTCGTAGGCCCCGGCCTGGCCCGGCTCGACGCTGCCCAGCGCCGCAGCGGGCGTACGAGACGAGGGCGATCCTCTCCCGGCTCGGCGCCCCGCTGGCAGCAGCGCAGCGGATCGCCGCCTTCCAGCGCCGTGTACGGGACGCGGGGCGGCCCGCGTCGTCGCTCCCGCGGAGCTCTTGCAGCTCGGTCGGGCCGATCGGTCGTGCCTCGTATCCGGTCATGATTCGAGGATGGCCCCGGCCGCCGTGCAGGTCCGGCGGGAAACGGACATCGCACTGCGCGTATCCCACGTGGAAGGATGGCCACAACCGTCACATATCAAGGAGATGACCGCGTGCCTGGCACCAATCTGACCCGCGAAGAGGCACAGGAGCGGGCGCGCCTGCTGACCGTGGACGCGTACGAGATCGATCTCGACCTCTCCGGGCGCAGGAGGGTGGCACCTACCGGTCCGTCACCACCGTGCGCTTCGACTCCGCCGAGGCCGGCGCGGAGACCTTCATCGATCTGGTCGCCCCGGCCGTGCACGACATCGAGCTCAACGGCAAGTCGCTGGACGTCGCAGCCGCCTTCCGCGACTCCCGGATCACGCTGAAGCATCTGCGTGCCGGTGCGAACGAGCTGAAGGTCGTCGCCGACTGCTCCTACACCAACACCGGTGAGGGCCTGCACCGCTTCGTCGACCCGGTCGACGAACAGGCCTACCTCTACACCCAGTTCGAGGTGCCCGATGCCCGTCGGGTGTTCGCGAGCTTCGAGCAGCCCGACCTGAAGGCGACCTTCCGGTTCACCGTGAAGGCGCCGTCCGGCTGGACCGTGATCTCCAACTCTCCGACGCCGGAGCCGGAGGGCGACCTCTGGTCCTTCGAGCCGACGCCGCGCATCTCGACGTACATCACGGCACTGATCGCCGGCCCGTACCACTCGGTGCACAGCAGTTACGAGAAGGACGGCCAGTCCGTACCGCTGGGCATCTACTGCCGTCCCTCGCTGGCCGAGTACCTCGACGCTGACGAGATCTTCGCGGTCACGCGGCAGGGCTTCGAGTGGTTCCAGGAGAAGTTCGACTACGCCTACCCGTTCGCCAAGTACGACCAGCTCTTCGTCCCGGAGTTCAACGCGGGCGCGATGGAGAACGCGGGCGCGGTCACCATCCGCGACCAGTACGTGTTCCGCTCGAAGGTGACGGACGCCGCGTACGAGGTGCGGGCCGAGACGATCCTGCACGAGCTGGCCCACATGTGGTTCGGCGACCTGGTCACCATGGAGTGGTGGAACGACCTCTGGCTCAACGAGTCGTTCGCCACGTACACCTCGATCGCCTGCCTGGCGTACGCCGACGGGTCGAAGTGGCCGCACTCCTGGACCACATTCGCCAACTCCATGAAGACCTGGGCCTACCGCCAGGACCAGCTGCCGTCCACGCACCCGATCATGGCGGACATCAGCGACCTCGACGATGTCCTGGTGAACTTCGACGGGATCACGTACGCGAAGGGCGCCTCGGTGCTCAAGCAGCTCGTGGCGTACGTCGGCACGGACGAGTTCTTCAAGGGTGTCCAGGCGTACTTCAAGGCGCACGCGTTCGGCAACACGCGCCTGTCGGACCTGCTGGGCGCACTGGAGGAGACCTCCGGCCGCGATCTGAAGGCCTGGTCGAAGGCGTGGCTGGAGACAGCCGGGATCAACATCCTGCGCCCCGAGATCGAGACGGACGGCGCCGGGCACGTCTCCTCGTTCACCGTCCTCCAGGAGGCTCCGGCGCTGCCCGCCGGTGCCAAGGGTGAGCCGACCCTGCGACCGCACCGGATCGCCATCGGCTGCTACGACCTCGACGAGGCCGGAAAGCTGGTCCGTACGAACCGGATCGAGCTGGACGTCGAGGGTGAGCGCACGACCGTGCCCTTCCCGGCCGGCACACCGCGCCCGGCGGTCGTCCTGCTCAACGACGACGACCTCTCGTACGCGAAGGTCCGCCTCGACGAGGAGTCGCTGCGGGTTGTCACGGCGCATCTGGGCGACTTCACGGAGTCCCTGCCCCGCGCTCTGTGCTGGGCCTCGGCCTGGGACATGACCCGCGACGGCGAGCTGGCGACACGCGACTACTTCGCGCTGGTGCTGTCCGGCATCGGCAAGGAGTCGGACATCGGCGTCGTCCAGTCGCTGCACCGTCAGGTGAAGCTGGCGCTGGACCAGTATTCGGCGCCCGAGTGGCGCCAGAGTGCTCTGACACAGTGGACGGAAGCGACGCTGGCGCACCTGCGCGCGGCCGAGCCGGGCAGCGACCACCAGCTCGCGTGGGCCCGTGCCTTCGCGGCGACGGCCCGCAGCCCGCTCCAGCTGGACCTGCTGCAGTCGCTGCTGGACGGCACGGAGTCGATCGAGGGTCTGGCCGTCGACACGGAGCTGCGCTGGGCGTTCGTGCAGCGGCTGGCCGCTACCGGTCTGCTGGACGAGGAGGAGATCGCCGCCGAGTACGAGCGCGACAGGACCGCGGCGGGCGAGCGCCACGCGGCCAGCGCACGCGCGGCGCAGCCCAGCCCGGAGGCGAAGGCGCAGGCGTGGGCCTCGGTGGTGGAGTCTGACAAGCTGCCGAACTCGCTCCAGGAGTCGGTCATCGGCGGTTTCGTCCAGACCGACCAGCGTGAGCTGCTGGCGCCGTACACGGAGAAGTTCTTCGCGGCGGTCAAGGACGTCTGGGATTCACGCAGCCATGAGATGGCCCAGCAGATCGCGGTCGGCCTGTACCCGGCGCTCCAGGTCTCCCGGGCCACGCTGGACGCCACGGATGCCTGGCTGGCCTCGGCCGAGCCGAGTGCGGCACTGCGCCGGCTGATGTCGGAGTCGAGGGCGGGCGTGGAGCGCGCGCTCAGGGCCCAGGCGGCGGACGCGGCAGCCGAATAGGCGGTAGGTGAAGGGGCGTCCGGGCGGGCGCCCCTTCACCTGTGCGTGGGTACCTGTGCACGGACCTGTGCGCGGCGCGGGAGACCGTGTGCCTACGCGGCGGACTGCTCGTAGCGGCGGGTCAGTTCGGCCGTCCCCGCCGCTGTGAGCGCGCCGTGCAGACGCATGCGGGCCACTCCGCCATCGGGGAAGGTGTCCAGGCGTACGTGGGTGACCACCGCTGCCGCGTCCAGGACGAAGCGGTGCGGGGTGTCGGGCTGGAGCCTGGTGCGGGGATGATCTCGAACCACTCGCCCGTGTCGCCGTTGCGGCCCTGGAGCGCGATCCAGCCGGCCGCGTTGCCCTTGAGGTAGGCGGTGTCGATCTCGACGGCGCGCACCGCGCCCTGGGCGGGCAGCCGGAAGCGGACCCAGTCGTTCGTGTCGCGCACCCGGCGGCGGCGGTTCTCCCAGCCGTCGTCCATCTTGCGGGACGTGCCGGGCAGGATGATCTGGGCAGGGAGGAGTAGAAGCGGTCCGAGGCGTCCTCGTAACTGCCGCCGTTCAGTATCGAGATCAGGTCGATCGTGCCGAGCGCCGCGAGCCAGGCCGGGTCGGGTACGACGTCGCCGTGGACGCGGAGGCGGGCGACGCCGCCGTCGGGGTGCTGGCAGAGCCGGACGTGGGTGTAGCGGCGGCCGTCGGTGATCTCGAAGGCGTTGGCCGCGTGGCCGCGTACGGGGTCGGCGGGACGATCTGGTCCCATTTCACGTCGTCGGCCAGGAGCTGTTCGGGGCTCGGGGAGCCGGCCACGGCGGTGGCCTGGAGCGAGACGCGCTGGGGTAGTTGCCGCGGAAGTGGGCCGTGTCGACGATGACGCCGCGGATGACGCCGGGGGCGCCGAGCCGGACGATCGCCCAGTCGTGGTCCTCGGGGCGGGGAACGGTGGGCCCCGTCGGTGCCCCGGCGGCGGCGGGTCTCCCAGCCGTCCATGATCTTGCCCTTGTGGCCGAAGCGCTCGGGGTCGAAGACGGCGGGTTCCCGGATCAGGAGGTTCTCACGCTCGGCGAAGAACTCGTCGTTGGCGGCGATCACGCCCGCACCGAGGCGGCGGTCGGCGAGATCGACCAGGTCGGTGAAGGCAAGGCCGGTGGCGGTGCGGTAGTCGGCGTAGGGTCGCCGCCGCCGTAGGGGCCGCGTCATTGGCATGCGGGTCGTTGTCCTGGAATGTGGTCTCACTCGCGCCGAAGGTCATCTGATGACTGTCGTACGAATACACACGTCAAGTCCATCGAAAGTTTTCGCAGTAATCATTCAGCTCTACTGAACAATGGTCCCGGCCGCCTCACCGAGCGCCGCCAGCACCGGCCACCGCCGGGCCCTGCTCGGCCCCTGCCGTACCGCGGCCACCACATGGCGGCGGGGCTGGTCCACATCGAGCACCCGCATCACTACCGCGTCGCTGCGTTCCATCGAAGCCATCCGGGGACCAGCGCGATGCCCATACCCGCCTCGACCATGGCCAGGATCGCGGTCCATCCGGCGGCACTGTGGGCCTGTGCGGGCACGAAGCCGGCGGCCTCGCAGGCGGCGATGGTGATCTGCGACCAGGGCCCCGAGCCGCCGAAGATCCAGGGCTCGCGGGAGAGGTCCGCCAGACGCAGACCGGGGTCCGCGCGAGACGGTGGCCGATGGGCAGGGCCACGTCCAACGGGTCGGCGAGCAGGGGAAGAGAGCGAACCGCGGATCCTGGGCCGTCGGTGCGTGCGCCGCCAGGGAGAGCGCGAGGTCGACGTCGCCGGCGCCGAGGAGTTCGTACGCCTGAGCCGCCTCCGCCTCCCGTACGCGCACCTGCGGGCCCGGCCGGTCATCGGCGCGCAGGAGCGCACCGCGGGCACGACCAGAGCCGGCACCGCCGTCGAGAAGGCGCCCACCCGCACCTCTCCCGCCTCGCCGCGCAGATAGCCGGCCAGCTCGGCATCCGCACGCTCCAGCTGGGCGAAGACCACTTCGGCGTGGCGCAGTACGAGGTGAGCGGCGTCGGTGAGCCGGACCCGGCGCCCTGGGCCTCCAGCAGCGGTACGCCCAGCTGCCTGGCCAGATTGGTGAGCTGCTGGGAGACGGCCGAAGGGGTCATGAGCAGCGCCTCGGCGGTCGCGGTCACGGTTCCCCGGTCGCGCAGCGTGCGCAGGATACGGAGCTTCTTGACGTCCCACTCGGTCATGGGCGCAACCTACCCGGACCCGGACATGCCGGTGCGCCGCCAGGTACCCGGTACCTGGCGGCGCACTCGAAAGGAGTACTAGGCCTGCTTCTTGGACTTGTCCAGGACCATGACCAGGCCCGCGATCACCGCGAACAGGGCGATGGGCACGACGACATAGAGACCGATGGTCTCGATCGCACTCAGCCCAGGACCCGGGTCGTCACCGTCGTCGCGGGTGAGCGCAAGCGCCGGGGACGACATGAGCAGCATCATCAGCGTCGTACCGGCCGCGACGGCACCGGCGCGCATAGCGTTCTTCTTGTCCACGGTGCAAACGTAGCGAACGCCTAGGAGCGGCGCGCGTCCGGGGTGCCGTACGGGCTTCGGACGCCCTCCCGGGGACCGAGTACATCCATGAGTCTGTGCAGCCGGGGTGACGCGGCGATCTCCTCCAGGGTGACCGGGTGGCCTTCGGCATCGGCGATGGGCAGTCGCCAGTTGGGGTACTCGTCCCAGGTGCCGGGAAGATTCTGCGGGCGGCGGTCGCCGACCGTATCCGGAGCCAGACCCCGGCCATCCGGGCCGGGTGCGCAGCAGGAAGCGGTGGACGGCGCGGACGGCGGCCTCCTCGTCGCCGTCTCCCTCGGGCAGCAGGCGCAGACGGGCGAGGAAGGCCAGCCACTCGGCGGTTTCGGCGGCGTCCTGGGCCAGCTCCTGTTCCAGCGAACGGGTGAGCAGGCCCAGGCGGTGCCGGAGCGTCACGTGGTCGCCCGTCAGCCGGGCGGCTGTGGACGGCAGGTCATGGGTGGTCGCGGTCGCCACGCAGCCCTCGCGCCACTGCTCCGGGGCCAGCGGGCGTCCGGTGCCGTCCCAGTCGCGCTCGAACCAGAGCACCGAGGTGCCGAGCACCCGCGCCGGGCGAGCGCCTCGCGTACGCCCGGTTCAACCGTGCCGAGGTCCTCCCCTATGACGACGGCACCGGCGCGGTGCGCCTCCAGGACGAGGACGGCGAGCATCGCCTCCGCGTCCTGGCTGACATAGGTGCTCGCGGTGGGCGGGCTGCCCTCGGGCACCCACCAGAGCCGGAACAGGCCCATCACATGGTCGATGCGCAGGGCGCCCGCATGGGCGAGCAGGCCGCGCAGGAGGCCGCGGTAGGGGCGTAGCCGGACGCGGCGAGTGCGTCGGGCGCCACGGGGCAGTCCCCAGTCCTGGCCGTGTGCGTTGAAGGCGTCCGGAGGGGCGCCGACGGACATGCCCTGCGCGAAGGCGTCCTGCTGGGCCCAGGTGTCGGCGCCGTCGGGGTGTACGCCGACGGCGAGGTCGTGGACGATCCCGACGGCCATCCCGGCGTCCCTCGCGGCGCGCTGGGCCCCGGCGAGCTGGATGTCCGTCAGCCAGGCGAGCCGGCAGTGGAAGTCGACCCGGTCGAGCAGCTCGGCACGGGCGCGGGAGCTCTGCGGTGAGCGCGGGTCACGCAGCCCGGCGGGCCAGGCGTGCCATCGCGGGCCGTGCACCTCGGCGAGGGCGCACCACAGGGCGTGGTCCTCCAGGGCCTGTCCCTGTCCGGCCAGGAAGTCGCAGTAGGCGGCGCGGCGGCCGGGGCTCAGCGGGACCTCGTGGATGAGCTCCAGGGCCTGCCTCTTGAGCTCCCAGACGGCGTCCCGGTCGATCAGCGCACCCTTGTTCAGCACGGCCTCGCGCAGGGCGGCGGCGCTCTGGCGCAGGTCGTCCAGGGTGGCCAGACCGGGGTCGGACACATGTCCGTACTCCGGAATCGACTCGATGTGCAGATGCACGGGTCGGCGAAGCGCCGCGAGGAGGGGCGGTACGGGAGGGGTCGGTGGGGCTGCCGGGTACCGCGGCGTGGAGCGGGTTGACCTGAACGAAGCCTGCACCCAGGGTCCGCCCGGACCAGGCGGCGAGATCGGCCAGGTCCCCGAGATCGCCCATGCCCCAGGAACGGGCGGAGAGCAGCGAGTAGAGCTGCACGAGGAAGCCGTGCGTGCGGGCGGCCGGCTGGGGCACCCGGGCCGGCGCGGCGACGAGCGTGACACAGGCGTACCGCTGGTCCGGGGTGTGGACGGTCAGCCGGTGGACACCCAGGGGCGGTTCGGTCCACCAGGAGGAGGCGGGTGACTGTCCTGCGCCACCCGTCGGCGCAACCAGCATCCGCAGCGGTGGTGCCCCGGCGCCGCCCCGCTCACCCTCGGGGTCGAGAGTCAGCGCGGTGCCGGGCGGCAGCCCGGCCAGGGCGTGCGGCAGCGGCTCCCCGGCCCAGGTCACCACCGTCGGCGGGAGCAGCCGGAAGCCGCCGCCGATTCGGCGTCGGCGAGAGACCTCCGTACCCCTCGGGAGTGCCGGCGTCCACGCCCAGCGCGGCGAGCACGGCCGTGACCGTGTCGTCGGGGACGGACACCGTGACATCCGCGGACGGGGAGAAGGAGGTGGCGACGCCGTGCAGTGCGGCGAGCCGGGTCAAACCCATTCAGACTCCTGGGGACTCCATGCCCCTGCGGTGCCGGGTGCGGTCGGCTCGCTGGTCAGAGGGCGACGGTGGCGAGCGGAGGCTCGCTGGTGAGTGGCGTGGCGTCGGCGAGCGGGGCTCGCTGGTCAGCGGGCGGCATCCGTGAAGGCGGGCTCGCCGGTCAGGTGGGAGATGTCGGCGAGCGGCAGCTCACTGATCATCGGAAGGGTCACTTCGGTCAGCGGGGTTCGCTGGTCAGCGGGCCGGGCCGGTGGGGCTCGGTACCTGTTTGGAGAGGGCGGAGAGCAGAAGCTGCGCGGAAGCGGGCATGGTGGCCTCCTGGCCGTGGAGAACAGGACACAGCAGGCCTACCCAGTGGTTGCGAGCGCAGACGTAGGCGTGACATAGGCGTTATGACAACGAGCCCAACGTGTTCCGGGTCACATTCCGTTCCCCGTTCGCCAGCTATGAGGCGTTTTCAGCCACAGATGCCACCCGTCCGGGCGTCAGCCATGGGTCCACGCCATGCGACACATCAGGCGAATCCGGCACCGGCCACCCGCTGGTCCTGCCCCGTCGAGGACCGGGCGTGGTGACGGACGGGCACTGAGTACGGCTACTCGCTCCGGTCGGTGGAGGCCTGCGCGGTCACCGGGTAGCGGTCCGGGCGATGGGCCGCCGCGGGACGACGAAGGCCCGTTCTCAGGCGGAAACGCCGTCGATCCGGGCCATCACATCGTCCGCGCCGAAGGGCTGCAAGTAGGGCAGCCAGCGCGGATCCCGGTGACCTGTCCCGATGATCCGCCAGGCCAGACCGCTGGGCGGGCGGGCGGGTGGCGCAGCCGCCAGCCGAGCTCCGGCAGGTGCCGGTCGGCCTTGACATGGTTGCAGCGGCGGCAGGCGGCCACCACGTTGTCCCAGGCGTGCTGCCCGCCGCGGCTGCGCGGAATGACGTGGTCGACGCTGGTCGCGGCGGCGCCGCAGTACATGCAGCGCCCTCCGTCCCTGGCGAAGAGCGCCCTGCGCGTCAGTGGAACGGGCCCGCGGTAGGGGACCCGTACGAACCGTTTGAGGCGGACGACGCTGGGCGCGGGCACGGCCTGGGTGGCACTGTGCAGGAAAGCGCCCGACTCCTCGAGGCAGATGGCCTTGTTCTCGAGGACGAGGACTAGCGCGCGGCGGAGCGGTACGACGCCGAGCGGCTCGTACGACGCGTTGAGAACCAGGACGTGCGGCACGTTGGATGCCTCCTTGTACGCCGGCGACGCGTGGCTCGCGCCGGGACGATCCGATCTCAGTCTCTCCTCCTGCCTGGTCCGAGCGCCACCACGTCCGGGTAACGGGCCCGGAGGATTTTCTCACCACCCTGCTGGGCGCACCACCCGGACATACCGGAACAGCTGCATCATCAGGGGCCCGCCCGCACTGTGCGATCGGCCACACCCGGCACATCCCCGGATGAGACGTGTCTCTCCCCGGCAACGGCAACGAACCACTCCCCGGCTTCGTTACTGTGAATGGTCTGCTGTCGCCCCACCTGGAGGTCCCTCTCGTGTCCCTGTCCGCCCTCCTGGCCGCGGCCCCGTCACCGGAGCCCGCGGGCTCGCTGGACGAAGCCGCCGAGCGGGCCGGAAACGCCGCGAGCTGGGTCGAGGAGAACTGGTCCACCTGGCTGAACACCGGTCTGCGCATCGTGCTCATCGCGCTGATCGCGCTCGTGCTGCGCTACGTGATCCGGCGCGCCCTGACCAATCTCATCGACCGGATGAACCGCAGCGCCCTGGCGGTGCAGGGCACGGCGCTCGGCGGCCTGCTGGTCAACGCGGAACGCCGCCGTCAGCGGTCGGAGGCGATCGGCTCCGTACTGCGTTCGGTCACCTCGTTCCTGATCCTCGGCACGGCGGCCCTGATGATCCTGGGCGCGTTCCAGATCAATCTGGCGCCACTGCTGGCCTCCGCCGGTGTGGCCGGTGTGGCGCTGGGCTTCGGCGCCCGCAATCTGGTCACCGACTTCCTGTCCGGTGTCTTCATGATCCTGGAGGACCAGTACGGCGTGGGGACCAGATCGACGCGGGTGTCGCCTCCGGTGAGGTCATCGAGGTGGGGCTGCGCGTCACCAAGCTGCGCGGTGACAACGGCGAGATCTGGTACGTCCGCAACGGCGAGGTGAAGCGGATCGGCAACCTCAGCCAGGGCTGGTCGACCGCCGGTGTCGATGTCACGGTGCGCCCGACGGAGGACCTGGACCGGGTCCGTACGTCCATCGAGGCCGCGGCCGGGACGATGACGAAGGAAGAGCCCTGGTCCGAGCGCCTGTGGGGTCCGGTGGAGGTTCTGGGCCTGGACGCGGTCCTGCTCGACTCGATGACGGTCCGGGTCACGGCGAAGACGATGCCGGGCAAGGCGCTGGGTGTGGAGCGTGAGCTGCGCTGGCGGATCAAGCAGGCCCTGGACGAGGCGGGGATCCGGATGGTGGGCGCCATGCCGCCGCAGGCGGACGGCGACCCGCCCCGACCCGACGGCCGCCATGGCCGCACCGTCCGCGTACGCGTCGGCGACCTCCCCGCAGTCGGTGGCGGCCACGCCGCTGGCGCCGCCGAACATCACCAAGTAGCACCCGTCCGCAGGGCGCTCCGCGGATTCGCGGGCGCCCCTGCTGCGTCCACACGCCTCCCGCCGGGTGTCAGGTAACGCTTTGATTGCCACAGGGTGCAGACCATTGACGGCCAGGTGACCTGCGCCATACCTTCCTCTCACCGAATAGGAAACTTTCCTAACAGAGGACGCGAGCATGGCGGGAACCAGACCAGGCACTCCGGGCACCCGCGGGTCCTGCGCGCCATGAACGACCGGGCCGCCCTCGATCTGCTGCTCGAGCACGGTCCGCTCTCCCGTACGAAGATCGGAAAGCTGACCGGTCTGTCCAAGCCCACCGCCTCCCAGCTCCTCGCCCGGCTGGAGGCGGCCGGACTCGTCACTGCAACCGGCACCAGCGAGGGGCGCCCGGGACCCAACGCCCAGCTGTACTCGGTGAACGCGCGGGCCGCCCATGTGGCCGGACTCGATGTGAAGGCCCACCGGATCGTCGCCGCGGTCGCCGATGTGACCGGTGAGACCGTCGGTGAGTACGAACTGCCCACCCCGGACGCCGTACCGACAGTGCGGTACGGCAGGTGGCAGACGCACTGGACGGGCGGTCAAGGAGGCCGGGCTGGCCCGTGCCGACGTACACCGCATCGTCATCGGCACACCGGGCGCCTTCGACCCCGGCACCGGACGGCTGCGCTACGCCTCGCATCTGCCCGGCTGGCACTCCCCACCCTCCTGGAGGAGCTGGCCGCGTTCCTGCCGATGCCGGTGGAGTACGAGAACGACGTGAACCTGGTCGCGGTGGCCGAGCAGCGGCTCGGCGCCGCCCGCGGTCACGAGAACTTCGTCCTGCTGTGGAACGAGGAGGGCCTGGGCGCCGCCCTCGTCATCAACGGCCGGCTGCACCGCGGCTTCACCGGCGGTGCGGGCGAGGTCGGGTTCCTGCCGGTGCCCGGCACCCTCGTACGCCAGGTCGTCAAGGCCAACGCCGGCGGATTCCAGGAGCTGGCGGGCGCCCAGGCACTGCCGCGGCTCGCGTCGACGCTCGGCATCGAGACCCGCAGCAGCCGTACGCCGAAGTGGCGGCGGCACTGCTGGCGCGGGCCACCGCGGCGTACGGACAGGACGAGGCGCTGACCGAGCTGCTGCGGCAGTACGCCCAGCGGCTCGCCACCGGACTCGCCTCCGTCACCGCCGTGCTCGACCCCGGGCTGATCGTCCTGGCGGGCGGGCTGGTCTCCTCGGGCGGCGAGCTCCTGCGGTCCCTGATCCAGGCCGAGCTCGCCGAGCTCGCGGCGTCCCGGCCGCGCCTCGTCCTCGGCCGGCTCGGCCACAATCCGGTCCTGCGTGGCGCCCTTGAACGAGCCCTCACGGACACCCGCGACGAAGTGTTCGACACCTCTCGCTGAACGGCACATCCCCGCCCCACCTTTCCCGTCCCACGTCCCGCCCCTGTCACTGGGGCTTTGCCATGCGCAGAAGCCGACTGACCACCACCGCCGCTGTCGCCGTCGCCGCGATATCGGTTCTGGCCACCGCCTGTACGGGCCAGGCCGAATCGGGCGCGAGCGACGACCCGAACGCGAAGACCACGATCAACTTCTGGCACGGCTGGAGCGCCCCGGCCGAGGTCAAAGCGGTCCAGGACAACGTCGACCGGTTCGAGAAGGCGCACCCGAACATCGACGTCAACGTCGTCGGCAACATCAACGACGACAAGCTCAACCAGTCGCTGCGCGCCGGTGGTTCGAAGGGTCCCGATGTGGTGTCCTCCTTCACCACCGCCAACGTCGGGAAGTTCTGCTCGTCCGGCGCCTTCGCGGACCTGACGCCCTTCATCGAGAAGTCGAAGCTCGATCTGGAGAAGACCTTCCCGAAGGTGCTCCTGGACTACACCCAGTTCAGGGCAAGCGCTGCGCGCTGCCGCTGCTCGCCGACGCCTACGGCCTCTACTACAACAAGGACGCCTTCGAGAAGGCCGGCATCACGGCGCCGCCCAGGACCATGTCCGAACTGGCCTCGGTGGCGAAGAAGCTGACGGTCGCCAAGGGCGACAGCTACGAGCAGCTCGGGTTCATGCCGACCTTCCACGGCTACGAGACGGTCGCCGACCACTACCTGTCCTCGTGGGACCACACGTACTTCGACGCGGACGGCAAATCGAACATCGCCAAGGACCCGGCCTTCGCCGAGATGTTCACGTACCAGCAGAAGCTGGTGAAGGACCTGGGCGGATACGAGAAGCTGGAGAAGTACCGCGGCACCTTCGGTGACGAGTGGGGTTCCAAGCACCCTTCCACACCGGCCAGGTGGCAATGCAGCTGGACGGTGAGTGGCGGCTGGGAATGGCCACCGACGCCAAGGTGCCGTTCGAGATCGGCGTGGCGCCGATGCCCGTCGCCGACGACGAGGCGGACAGCTACGGCAAGGGCTTCCTGTCCGGCACGATCATGGGGATCGCACCGGCGAGCGAGAAGCAGAACGCCGCCTGGGAGCTGGTCGAGTTCATGACGAGCGACACCAAGGCGGTCGTCGACTTCGCCAACGGGATCCGCAACGTGCCCTCCACCCTCGACGCGCTGAACTCCCCGACCTCGAGTTCGACCCGCGTTTCAAGACCTTCCTGGACATCGCCCAGCACCCCGAGTCCAACACTCCCGACGGCGCGATCAACGGATCGACCTACCAGCAGACGCTCCAGGACTTCGGCTTCCAGTACGAGAAGGGCTCGGTGAAGGACCTCAAGGCGGGTCTGAGAAGACCGCGGCCCAGATCGACACCGACATCGCCAAGGCGAAGTAGCCCCGATGACCACGCACACGCTCCGGTCCAAGCGGCGCAGGTCCGCCCTGCGGACGGCGGCCTTCATGTCGCCGTGGCTGATCGGCTTCACCGTCTTCTTCGCGTACCCGATGGTCTCGACCGTCTACTTCTCCTTCATGAAGTACGACGGATTCGGGACGCCGTCCTTCAACGGGCTGGCCAACTGGTCGTACGTCTTCAGCGACTACCCGATGTTCTGGCCGTCGCTGCGCAACACGCTGTGGCTGGTTCTCGTCATGGTCACCTGCCGGGTCCTGTTCGGTCTCGGCATCGGCATGCTGATCACCAAGATCAAGACAGGTACGGGCCTCTTCCGCACCTTCTTCTACCTGCCGTATCTGGCCCCTCCCGTCGCGGCGACCCTCGCCTTCGTCTTCCTGCTCAACCCGGGCACGGGACCGGTCAATTCGTTCCTCGGCGAGCTGGGCCTGCCCACACCCGGCTGGTTCAACGACGCCTCCTTCTCCAAGCCGGCGCTCACCATGCTCGCGGTGTGGGGCATCGGTGACCTGATGGTGATCTTCATGGCCGCGCTGCTCGACGTACCGCAGGAGCAGTACGAGGCGGCGGAGCTGGACGGCGCGTCACCCTGGCAGCGGTTCCGCTTCGTCACACTGCCGAATATCTCCCCATCGTGCTGTTCGCCGTGGTCACGGGTGTGATCCAGGCGATGCAGTACTACACGCAGCCACTGGTGGCGGGAAGGTCGCCTCGGGTGTGATCGGCGGCTCCGGCCAGTCCTTCGAGCCGGGCTATCCCGACAAGTCGACCCTCACACTGCCTCAGCTCGTCTACAACCTCGGCTTCCAGCGCTTCGACTACGGCTCCGCCTGCGTCGTCGCCCTCGTCCTGTTCGCCCTGGCCATGGTCTTCACCGTGTTCCTCATGCGGGGCCGCAACAACCTGATCCAGGCCGGTGACTGAGCCATGACCCAACTCCTCGACAAGCCCGGGACCGCACGGAAGGCCGACGGGCCCACCCCGCCGAGCGCACCGCACGCCGCAAGGCGCTGCTGCACTGGATCGCCGTCCACTCACTGGGCATCGCGGCCGCACTGTTCTTCGTACTGCCGTTCGTCTTCGTCGTCCTGACCTCGCTGATGAGCGACCAGCAGGCACTGACCCGCGATCTCACCCCGAACACCTGGGAGTGGGACAACTACAAGCGGGTCTTCAACACCCCGGGCTTCCTCACCTGGTGGCGCAACACCCTGCTGTACGCCGGTGTCGGCACCGTCCTGACCGTGGTGTCGTCCGTACCCGTCGCCTACGCGCTGGCCAAATTCCGCTTCCGTGGGCGCAAGCTGTCGCTGATGCTGGTCATCTCGATGATGATGCTTCCCCGCAGGTCGTCATCATCCCGATGTACCTGTTCTGGGCGAAGGAGATGGACCTGTCGGGGACTCTCTGGCCGCTGATCATTCCGATGGCGTTCGGCGACGCGTTCTCCATCTTCCTGCTGCGGCAGTTCCTTCTCACCATCCCGAACGAGTACCTCGACGCGGCGAAGGTCGACGGCTGCGGTGAATTCCGCACGCTGATCAGGGTTGTCCTGCCGATGGCCAAGCCCGGCATCGCGGCGATCGCGCTGTTCCAGTTCTTCGCCGCCTGGAACGACTACTTCGGCCCGCAGATCTACGCCTCGGAGAACCCGGCCGCCTGGACCCTCAGTTACGGACTGGAATCCTTCAAGGGCGCACACCACACCGACTGGAACCTGACCATGGCCGCGACCGTACTGGTCATGGCCCCGTGATCGCCGTCTTCTTCTTTGCCCAGAAGGCATTCGTCGAGGGCGTCACACTTACCGGAGTAAAGGGCTGATTCATGAAGCTCGCAGTAGTGGGTGGCGGGTCCACCTACACACCTGAACTGATCGACGGTTTCGCACGGCTGCGGGACACGCTGCCGGTCGAGGAGCTGGTGCTCATCGACCCGCGGCCGACCGACTCGAACTCGTCGGCGGCCTGGCCCGGCGGATCTTCGCCAAACAGGACCACGCCGGAAAGATCACCACCACGTCCGACCTGGACGCGGGTGTCGCCGACGCCGACGCGGTCCTGCTCCAGCTGCGCGTCGGCGGACAGGCCGCACGCAACCAGGACGAGACCTGGCCGCTGGAGTGCGGCTGCATCGGCCAGGAGACCACCGGGGCCGGCGGTCTCGCCAAGGCCATGCGCACCGTTCCCGTCGTCCTCGACATCGCCGAACGGGTCCGCCGCACCAATCCCGATGCCTGGATCATCGACTTCACCAACCCGGTCGGCATCGTCACCAGGGCCCTCCTGCAGGCCGGGCACAAGGCCGTCGGACTGTGCAACGTGGCAATCGGCTTCCAGCGGAAGTTCGCCCGGCTGCTCGACGTCACCCCGGCGAGGTGCATCTGGACCATGTCGGGCTCAACCACCTCGTGGGAGCTCGGGGTACGGCTCGGCGGCCCGGACGGCGAGAACGTCCTGCCGAAGCTGCTCGCCGAGCACGGCAGCACGATCGCCGACGACCTCCACATGCCCCGGGAGATCGTCGACCGCCTCGGTGTCGTCCCCTCGTACTACCTGCGCTACTTCTACCTGCACGACGAGGTGGTGCGCGAGCTCGGCACCAAGCCGTCCCGGGCCGCCGAGGTGGCCGCGATGGAGAAGGAACTCCTGGCTCTGTACGGCGACCCGGCACTGGACGAGAAGCCCGCGCTGCTCGGCAAGCGCGGCGGCGCCTTCTACTCGGAGGCGGCCGTGGACCTGGCCGCCTCACTGCTCGGCGGGAGCGGATCCGCGGTGCAGGTGGTCAACACCTACAACAAGGGGACACTGCCCTTCCTGCCGGACGACGCGGTGATCGAGGTACAGGCACGAGTGGACGGCACCGGCGCCACACCGCTGTCGGTCCCGGCGCTCGACCCGCTGTACGCCGGGCTCATCGCCCAGGTGACGGCGTACGAGGACCTGGCCCTGCGGGCCGCGCTGCACGGTGGCAGGGACCGGTCTTCAAGGCGCTGCTCTCGCACCCGCTGATCGGTCAGTACGAGTACGCCGAGGGGCTCACCGACCGGCTGATCGCGCACAACCGGGAGCACTTCGCGTGGGCGTGAACGCTTCGGTCGTCGCCATCGACGCGGGGAACAGCAAGACCGATGTGGCACTGATCGGCGAGGACGGATCGGTGCTGTCCACGGCCCGCGGTGGCGGTTTCCAGCCGCCTGTCGTCGGGGTCGAGGCAGCCGTGGACGTACTGGCCTCGATCCTGGACCGGGCGCTGGCCACCTCCGCCGAGCACATCGGGGACATCGGGCACATATCGGCATGCCTGGCCAACGCCGATCTGCCGGTGGAGGAGGCGGAGCTGACACAGGCTCTGCTGGCCAGGGCGTGGGGCCGCACGGTGGAGGTGCACAACGACACCTTCGCGATACTGCGGGCCGCGGTGGACGAGCCCCGGGCGTGGCCGTCGTCTGCGGCGCCGGGATCAACTGCGTCGGCATGCGGCCGGACGGACGCACCGCCCGCTTCCCGCGATCGGCCGTATCTCCGGTGACTGGGGCGGCGGTTCCGGGCTCGCCGAGGAGGCCCTGTGGTTCGCGGCGCGGGCCGAGGACGGCCGCGGTGAACCCACCGAGCTGGCCAGGACGCTGCCTGAGCACTTCGGGCTGACCTCGATGTACGCGCTGATCGAGGCATTGCACCGGGGCCGGATCGCACACGGTCGCCGCCATGAGCTCACCCCGGTGCTGTTCGCCACGAGCGCCGCCGGGGACCCGGTGGCGCTCGCCCTGGTGGACCGGCTGGCACAGGAGGTCGTCGCCCTGGCCTCGGTCGCACTGGACCGTCTCGGTCTGCTGGCCGAACAGGCGCCTGTGGTGCTGGGCGGCAGCGTCCTGGCGGCGCGGCACCCGCAGTTGGACGTCAGGATCGCCGAACTCCTCGCCGCGCGGGCCCCGAAGGCGGTGATACGGGTGGTTTCGCAGCCTCCGGTGCTGGGGCCGGGCTGCTCGGGCTCGACCACGCGGGCGCGGCGCCGGAGGTGCACAGCAGGCTGCGTGCGCAGTACAGCTGACGCGAAGGAGATTCGCCCCATCTCATCCGTTACCGGAACCGATCGGATGCCCCGGACGTATTCATGGTGGGGAGATCGATCCGATTCAGGGAAGTTCCAGGGCTTGGTCCGCCGATCGCCTTGATCGGCGGACCGAGCCCTGATCGAATGCGGGAATCGAGCAGGATTCAGGCATTCCTGGTCAATGTCAGTCCCTGCGGCCATACTTCAGGCCGGGCACCAGTCCTCCGATCGGCCGGGGCCGGGCCGAAGTCAGTGACCGAGGGGAGGTCAAGTGACATACCCGCCGAACGGGGCTCGCTGCGGGAGCGCGCACCGGACCGGACGGCCGCGCCTGCGCCCGCACTGCCGGCGCAGCGCAGTGGTGCCTGGTCCGAGTCCGTGGACCGGGTGCGGAGCGCGGCGACGACCGAGCCCGGCCGGCTGCGGATCATCGGGGCCGTACTGGCGCTGCTGGCTGTGGTGTTCGGGGCGGTGACGGTCCTGGAGGTCTCCGGCCGGGCGGCCTCTGCCGACGCCGTGGTGACCCGCAGTCAGCCGTTGAGCGCGGCGGCGGCGAGCATTTACCGGTCGCTGGCCGACGCGGACACGATGGCGGCGAGCGGCTTCCTGGCGGGTGTGAACGAGTCGAAGGATGTGCACGAGCGGTACAAGAGGGACATCGAGGAGGCCGCCGGGCTCCTGGTGAAGGCCGCGGAGAACACGGACTCCGCCACCTCATCCGGGCAGGAGATCCGGACGCTCAACGAGCTTCTTCCGGTGTACACCGGTCTGATAGAGCGGGCCAGGGCCAACGACCGACAGGCGCTGCCGCTGGGCGGCGCCTATCTCCGGTACGCGAACCAGAAGATGACGAACGAGATGCTGCCGGCCGCCGAGCGGCTGTACGCGGCGGAGACCGGCAGGCTGGGCAGTGACTCGGCCGACGCCCGCCAGTGGCCGTTCATCTCACTGGGTGCCGGAATCGTGGCGCTGGCCGCACTGGTGTGGGCGCAGCGGCGCAACTACCGCCGGACGAACCGCGTCTTCAACCACGGGCTGCTCGCGGCGACGGCCGCGTCCACGGTGGTGCTGCTGTGGCTGGCCGTCGGGCACACGGTGGCGCGGACCGAGCTGCGTGAGGCGATGGTTCACGGCCAGGAGTCCCTGGATGTTCTCAACAACGCGCGCATCAATTCGCTGAAGGCGCGCGCCAATGAGAACCTCACCCTTGTCGCCCGCGGTGCCGTACTGACCGCGGACGGCGAGAGCGACAAGTACGAGACCGACTACGGCACGGGCATGAAGTCACTGAACGCCGAGCTGAAGAGCGCCAGGGGCTGGCGGACGACTCCCGGGGCGCGTACCGGTGAAGAAGGCGATCGACAGTGTGTCCGAGTGGCAGGACCGCCACAAGAAGGCCCGCGAGACCGACGACAAGGGCGACTACGAAGCGGCGCTGGAGCAGATCATCGGCCGCGACCACTCGACGGGTGAGTCCTTCGAGCAGGTGGACAAGGCACTGCAGGAGGCGCTCACCCATGAACAGAGCGAGTTCACCGCCGCGGCCGAGAGCGGGCGCGGGGCACTGAGCGGGCTGCCGGTCGGAGCCGCCGCGCTCGCGTTACTGGCTGCGGCGGCCGCCATTGCCGGTATCAACCGCAGGCTCTCGGAGTACCGGTGACAGGGGAGCGATGACCAGGTCAAGGCACTGGGCGGCCCGCGGCAGGCTGCGTGGCTGGGGCGGAGTGGCAGGCATGGCAGTGGCGTGTGCCGTCACTGCCCTGCTCACCGTGCTCCCGCTGGCCCATGGCGGCGGCGCCCATTGGGCGCGGACACCGTGAGTCACGGCACGACGTCCGCGGTGCCCGCGAAGACCCAGGCCTGCACGGACCCGGAGGCGAGCCTGGAGGCGTCGAGCGCCGACGGCCCCAGCATCGACAGGATCAGGGCGCGGGAAGCTGATCGCCGGTGTCGATCAGAACAGCTTCCAGTGGGGTTTCCGCAAACCGGCGGCCGATGATTCGGTGACCGGCGATCCGGCGGCCCGTAAGCTCGAAGGCTTCGACATCGACCTGGTGCGGGCCATCGCGAAGGAGATCCTGGGCGACCCCGAGGCAGTGATCTTCCGGGCCATCCCCACCAACCAGCGCATCGCCGCCCTGGAGCACGACAAGGTCGATGTCGTGGTGCGGACGATGACGATCAACTGCAAGCGGCTCGAGCAGGTCTCGTTCTCCACTGCCTATTTCCAGACCGGGCAACAGGTCCTGGCCCCGAAGACCTCGAAGATAACCGGGTACGACAAGTCGCTGGCCGGCAAGCGGGTCTGCAGCGGGGAGGGCACCACCGCGTACGAGGCGCTGGAGAAGGAGTCGTTCGGCGCCACGTTCAAGGACGAGCACGACGGCACCGAGCGGGACCCGGACCAGCTGACGGTTCCCAATCAGCTGGACTGCCTGGTCCGGCTGCAGCTCGGCGAGGTCGACGCGGTGGTCACCGACAACGCACTGGCGGCCGGGCAGGCCGCCCAGGACCCGACGGTGGAGCTCAAGGGCGACAAGCCGTTCACCACCGAGTACTACGGCGTCGCTGCCAAGCTCGGCGCCGACGATCTGGTGGCCCGGATCAACTATGTGCTGGCCGGCTATCGCGCGGGCGGCGCCAACAGCCCCTGGATGAAGTCGTACGAGAAGTGGCTGGAGGCCGGGCTGCCCGGCATCGGTCGCCGCCGGCGCCGAAGTACCGGAGCAACTGATCCCGTCCGGGCCCACGGGCCCGGCGGGAGAGCGGAGAGGTGGTCGATGAGCGTCGCGGGATCCTTCCCCAGCTTTGCGGGGAGGCCCCGGACCGGTCATGGACCGGGACGAGGCGGACCGTGCGCTGGCCCGGCTCGGTGCGGAGCACGAGGCGATCGAAACCTCGCTCCTCGCCCTGCAGGACCACGCCGGCCGCCGGCTTCTGGAGGGCGCCGATCTGACCGGTGTCACCAGGGACCGATGGGCCTCGGCCGATCAGGCGATCACACTGCTGTGGGGGTACTTCGACGCCTACGCCGGGGCGATCACCGAAGCACGTGAGATCCGGGCCCGGCGTCGTTATCCCAGCAAGGAGGATCTGGCCGCCCTGACCGAGCTGATGCGCGGCGAGAGCGTCACCGTGGCGAACACGGCGGGCCGGCCCGACCCTCGCTCACTGAACCGGCCAGGCTCTCGGAGCGCTTCACGCTGGAAGAGCTGGTCGGCCGGATGAACGAGCTGTACGCGGGCTCGCTGAACATGGTCGTCGCCTCCGACTCCGTCTGGTCGGCGCTGCCGGCCCGGATCGACCTGCTCGCCGCGGAGCTGCGCCGCACCCGTTCGCTGGCGCACTCCGTGGGTGTGCGTCCCGGTGAACATCCCGCGGGCGACGACCTGGAGTCGATCACCGAGGAGCTGACCACGCTGCGGGTCCAGGTGATCTCCGATCCGCTGTCGTTCTGGCTGCCGGGTCCCGGCAGTGCCGCGCCCGGCGGCGGGCGGCCCGACACCACCAGGTACGACCGGGCCGCCCGCGCCCTGGAGGACGTACGGCGCGAGATCGAGGCGGTGCTCGCGGTCCGCCAGGATGCCGAGCAGCGGCTGGTCCAGCTGCGTGATGTGCTTCGCGTGCGGACCGCACGCTCAGCGAGGCACGGTCGGCACGCGGCGAGGTACTCGCGAAGATCGCCGCGTCGGAGGTACCTGCCGTCAGCGGCCCGCCGACCGCACTGCAGGAACAGCTCGCAGCCGCGTCCGACTACCGCAGGCGGGCCCTGTGGCACCGGCTCTCGCCGCTCCTGGAGTCGCTGGAGCGGGAGGCCGAGGACGAGCTCCAGCGGGCCCGGGAGTCGCTGACGTCGGTGACCGCACCGCTCGCGATCCGCGCCGAGCTGCGGGGCAGGCTCGACGCGTACAGGGCGAAGGTGTCCCGGCACGGTATGGCCGAGGACCCGGTGCTGATCGAGCGGTACGACGCGGCCCGCCGGATGCTGTGGAGCGCTCCGTGCGATCTGCGGGTGGCCGGGCAGGCGGTGCTCCGCTATCAGCGGGCGGCGGCCGAACTGCTGACCCCGCAGGACCGGGGCGAACAGGGGAGACACGATGAGTACGCAGTGCCAGCGCCCCACGTGCGAGGGCAGTTACGAGGACATGGGCGGCGGTGAGCTGTACTGCGACACCTGCGGGCTCGCCCCGGTCGTGTCGGGCTCTGTTCTGTCCCAGCACGGGAAGGGATGCTCAGCTCGCCGCCCACGGGTATCGCGGGCGGCGGCAGGGCAGCAGCAGCGCCTCTCAGCAGTCGGGTTCGCGCGCCTCGTCGCGGGCCTCGTCCCGTTCCTCGACCTCGCGGCGGTCGGTCTCCGGACGGCTCTCCCGCTCCCTGCCGGGCTCCTTGGTGTCACGTTCGGTGTCGGTGCGCTCATCGGGCAGTTCGACCGGTTCGTCGGGGCGCGGCAGGCTGGGTGTGGGCCTGGTGCTGGTACCGGACGTACCGAGGCCCGATCCGCCGACCGCGGTGATGGAGAACCCGGAGGTCCCGGAGCGCAAGCGGTTCTGTTCGCGTTCGGACTGCGGCGCCCGGTGGGCCGGGCCAGGGCGAACGGCCCGGCCGCACCGAGGGTTCTGCACCAAGTGCGGCCACCCGTACTCGTTCGTACCGAAGCTGAACAACGGCGACATCGTGCACGGTCAGTACGAGGTCGCGGGCTGCCTGGCGCACGGCGGCCTCGGCTGGGTCTATCTGGCGGTGGACCGTGCGGTCGCCGACCGCTGGGTCGTGCTCAAGGGCCTGCTGGACACCGGGGACCAGGACGCCATGGCGGCGGCCATCTCCGAGCGGCGCTTCCTCGCGGAGATCGAGCACTCCAACATCGTCCGCATCTACAACTTCGTCGAGCATCTCGACCAGCGGACCGGCTCGCTCGACGGCTACATCGTGATGGAGTACGTCGGCGGCAAGGCGCTCAAGGAGATCGCGAACGAGCGCCGCACCCCGGCCGGGAAGCGGGACCCGCTGCCCGTCGAGCAGGCGTGCGCGTACGGGATCGAGGCCCTGGAGGCGCTCGGCCATCTCCACAGCCGCAACCTGCTGTACTGCGACTTCAAGGTCGACAACGCGATCCAGACCGAGGACCAGCTCAAGCTGATCGACATGGGCGCGGTGCGCAGGATGGACGACCAGGAGTCGGCGATCTACGGCACCGTCGGGTACCAGGCGCCGGAGGTCGCGGAGGCGGGCCGTCGGTCGCCTCCGACCTGTACACGGTCGCCCGGACGCTGGCGGTGCTCACCTTCGATTTCCAGGGGTACACGAATGTCTTCGTGGACTCGCTGCCGGACCCGGACAACATCGAGGTGTTCCGGAGATACGAGTCGTTCTACCGGCTGCTGGTACGGGCGACCGACCCGGATCCGGATCGGCGGTTCGCCTCGGCCGCGGAGATGGCGGAGCAGCTGACGGGTGTGCTGCGGGAGGTGGTGGCTCTGCAGACGGGCGGCCGCGGCCGGCGCTGTCGACGTTGTTCGGCACGGAACTGCGGGTGACGGACACCGAGTTGTTCGCAGAGCTGACGGATGAGGTGTCGCGGCTCGGGGGCCGGTCGGCTCCGCCGGGCGGCGCGCTGCCCGGCGGACTCGGCGGGCTCATCGGGCGGCGGCGCAGGGCCGCAGGGTGTGGCCGCACCCGGTGCCGTGCCCGTCGCGCCCGGTGCGGCGGCGACCGCGGTGGCGGGCGCGCTGCCGGTGGAGCCCCGCCTCCCCTGGGGTACGGCGTCCGGGGCCGGCCCGCTGCCGGCTCTCGCCACCCATACCCAGGGCGGTACGGGCGGGGCCGCAACGGCCTACGCGCAGACACAGGCCGCCATTCCGGCTCCCAGGGCCGAGGCGGCGGCCACCGGCCACGCCGGCAGCACTCTTCCGGCGGCGTACACGGGCGGTGCGCCCGGATCGCCGCGTTCGACGCACGCGCCACCTCGCTCGCGCTGCCTGTGCCCCGGGTCGATGCCAATGATCCGAACGCGGGCTTCCTCGCCGGGGTGATGGCGTCCGCACCCGCCGAACTGATCGCGGCTCTGCACACCGTCCCTGCCGCCTCGCTCGAGACCAGGCTGCGCGAGCTGCGGGCCCGGCTGGAGATGGGCGAACTCGACTCCGCCGTACGGGCGCTGGCGACCCTGGAGGAGCAGCATCCGGACGACTGGCGGGTCGTCTGGTACCGGGGTCACCTCGCTGGTGACCGGCGACAACGAGATCGCCGCGCTGTCCTTCGACGCGGTCTATGACGCCTTCCCGGGGAGCCGGCGCCCAAGCTGGCGCTGGGAATCTGTGCGGAGGTGCTGGGCCAGCTGGACAATGCCGCCGAGTACTACCGGCTGGTGTGGACGACCGATCCGAGCTTCGTCAGCGCCGCGTTCGGCCTGGCCCGGGTGCAGATCGCGGCCGGGGACCGGGGCCGGTCCGTGACGACTCTGGAGTCCGTACCCGAGGCCTCGATCCACTACACGGCGGCCCGGGTCGCCGCGGTGCGGGCACGGCTGCGTGAGCGCTCCGCGCAGGAGCCGCTGCTCGGTGATCTGGCGGCTTCCTCGGACCAGGTGGCCGCCCTGCAGGGTTCGGCCTGGACGCGGTGCGCCGCGAGCAGTTGTCGACCGAGGTACTGGGGACGGCGCTCGACTGGGTACTCTCCGGTAGTCCCACCGCGCAGTCGTCGGCCCCGCCCTCCTCGGGACCGAGGATGCTGCTCGGCAGTGAGCTGGACGAGCAGGGCCTCAGATTCGGCCTGGAACGCTCGTACCGGATGCTCGCCCGGCTTGCACAACGTGGTGACGAGAGGATCGAACTGGTGGAGCGGGCCAACCGTTTCCGCCCCGGACGTGGGTGTGAAGATGTCACAGAGCGACCAGCAGCCCGCTTTGCCCAGGTGCCCCAGCTGCGAGGAGCCGCTGGATTCGGGGACCTGTTCTGCGGTGCCTGCGGGTACGACCTCTCGGTCGTGCCCGCGCCGCCGGAGGACCATCCGACGGTCACCATCTCGGTGCCGGCGGCGAACGGGGCGCACCGGCTCCCGGTGGGGATCCCGCTTACGGCGCATCTGCCGGTTCGGTGGAGTGGCCGCCCGCTTCGGAGGTCGACAGCTCCGATCTGCCCGCGCCGACGCACCGTTCGACCGACCTGCCGGGCATGGACTCGGGCGGGAAACCCTTGCCACCACCGCCCCGCCACCGGTCCGCCTCGACGGGCATCACCGGCCGGACGGCACGGCCGGTGATGGGCCGGGCGGTGCTTCGGACGGCGCATCGGCCGACTTCGAGCTCGCGGCCCCGATCCGCGTACGGCGGAGCGCACCGCCGGTCCTGCCGCCGTCCCCGCTGCCGGGGCCAGGCTCTGTGTGGCCTGCCGCTCGGGCCGGGTGGACACCGACGGCTACTGCGAGAACTGCGGCCACGCCCAGCCCGCGAGCGCGACCACATGGAACAGGAGCTCGGCTCGGTGGCCGCGGTCAGTGACCGGGGCTGCGCCACCATCGCAACGAGGACTCGTTCGCGGTGTCCTGCGCCGCCCTGCCGGACGGCTCGCCGGCCGTCATCGCGATCGTCTGCGACGGCGTCTCGTCGGCCAGCCGCCCGGACGAGGCCTCGGCAGCCGCCGCGAGCGCGGCCAACGAGTCGCTGCTGGAATCGCTGCCCTGGGCACGCATCCTCAATCGGCGATGCACGGGCGATCATCGCCGCCTCCGAAGCCGTCAACTCGCTGGCCCAGGACCCGGGCGGGCCCATGGAGCACGACCCGCACCGCAGTCAGAACGCCCCGGCCTGCACCCTGGTCGGCGCGATCATGGCGAGCGGTCTGCTCATCATCGGCTGGGTCGGCGACAGCCGCGTCTACTGGGTGCCGAGGACCGCACCCACTCGCCGGTCCGGCTAACCGAGGACGACTCCTGGGCCGCGCAGATGGTGGCGGCAGGCCTGATGAGTGAGGCGGAGGCGTACGCCGACGAGCGCGCCCACGCCATTACGGGCTGGCTCGGCGCCGACGCGTACGAACTGGAGCCGCACACCGCTTCCTTCAAGCCGGACCGGCCCGGCCTGGTGGTGGTCTGCACCGACGGTCTGTGGAACTACGCGGAATCCGCGGTGGAGATGGCGTCGGCCATCCCCGGAGGCGTACGAACGGCCGCTGCACGGCGCCCAGGTACTGGTGGGGCACGCGCTCGACGGCGGGGCCACGACAACGTAACAGTGGCTCTGCTGCCGTTCGCCGTGACGCCGCAAGGGGCAGGATCGGCCTGAAGCACCGCTTTGACCGCGTTCAGCCCTCTCGTCCCGCCCTGAACTCTGTCCGCATTCTGCCTTCATCTGACATACGTGGAGCCTCAAGGAGCCGAATCAGATGGCCAACTTCTCCAAGTCGAACGTGCCGCAGTTCTCCGTCGAGGTGTATCAGAACGAATACCTTCCCGAGGGCGGCCGCGAGGTCAACGCGATCGTCACCGTCACCTCGACGGGAGGAGGCACCACCGGAGGCATCCCGCTGACCGGTGCGTCCCCGGCCCACACGCACCTCCGGGGCAGGCGCCCAACGCCGCGGTGGTGCTGATGGTCGACTGTTCCGGTTCGATGGACTATCCGCCGACAAAGATGCGCAACGCCCGCGACGCGACGGCCGCGGCCATCGACACGCTGCGCGACGGTACGCAGTTCGCGGTGGTCGCCGGTACGCATGTGGCCAAGGATGTGTATCCGGCCAACGGAGGGCTCGCCACCGCCGACGCACAGACCAGGATCCAGGCCAAGGACGCACTGCGGAGTCTGAGCGCGGGCGGCGGCACGGCGATCGGCACCTGGCTGCGGCTCGCCGACCGGCTGCTCGGCGCCGCCGATGTGGACATCCGGCACGGCATTCTGCTCACCGACGGCCGTAACGAGCACGAGGCGCCGGAGGACCTGCGGGCCGCACTCGACTCCTGTGCCGGCCGATTCACCTGTGATGCCCGCGGTGTCGGCACCGACTGGGAGGTGAAAGAGGTCACAGCCATCGCCGCCGCCCTGCTCGGCACCGCCGACATCATCGCCGATCCGGCGGGCCTGGCCGCGGACTTCACGCAGATGATGGAGAACGCGATGGGCAAGGAGGTCGCGGACGTCGCGCTGCGACTCTGGACGCCCGTCGGCGTGGAGATCAAATTCGTGAAGCAGGTGGCCCCAGCGTCGCCGACCTGACCGCCCGCCGTACCGAAGCGGGACCGCGCGCCGGGGACTACCCGACCGGCTCCTGGGGCGACGAGTCCCGTGATTACCACGTGTGCGTGCAGGTGCCGGAGGCCCAGATCGGCCAGGAGATGCTGGCGGCCCGCGCCCTGCTGATCCTTCCCGACCCCTCGGGTGGCGCCCGCAGAAGCTGTCGCAGGGGCTCGTACGGGCGGTGTGGACGGACGACATGGTGGCCTCGACGTCGATCAATCCACAGGTCGCGCACTACACGGGCCAGGCCGAACTGGCACAAGTCATCCAACAGGGACTTGATGCCCGCAAGTCAGGAGATTTCGACGGCGCGACCGCGAAGCTCGGCCGTGCCGTGCAGCTGGCTTCGGCCTCCGGAAACGCGGATACTGCGAAACTCCTTTCGAAGGTGGTCGACGTCGTGGATGCGGCGACCGGTACTGTGCGACTGAAGGCGAAGGTCGCGGAGGCGGACGAGATGACACTCGAAACCCGCTCCACCAAAACCGTTCGCGTCAAGAAATAGCGACACAGCGACATAGCCGTTCGCGCAGCCATAGGGCCGGCCGGACGACGAAACCATCAGCATGACGGCCCCGGGGCCGGACGAGGAAGGGGAAGCGCCGACATGCAGACCTGCCCGAACGGACACCAGTCGGGTTCCGAGGACTGGTGCGAGGTCTGCGGACATCGCATGGCCGGAGCCGGTGCGCCTTCGGGCGCGGTTCCGCCGCCGCCTCCCCACCGCCCGCGCCCGGTTACGGCTACCCGCAGGGTCCGGCCCCGGAATCCGGCAGCCCAGCCCGAGCTCTGCCCGCAGTGCCGCACCCGCGGGAGGCGATGGCGCCGTTCTGCGAGGAGTGCCGCTGGAACTTCCTCACGAACACGGCGACGTCGTACACCCGCTGGCCCGCAGGGCGGCCCCGGTGGTCCGGCGCCCGGCCTGAACCTGCCGCCCGGCTTCCAGTCGCAGCAGGGGCCGCCGCCCCAGCAGCAGCGCGAGCCGTACGAGTACCAGGGCTCGCGGCCCTCCCAGATGAACCGCCCGGCCGAGCCGCTCTCACCGGAACAGGGGCAGGCCCGGCCCGCCTCCTGCGTTCCAGCAGCAGGGCCGCCGCCTCCGCCGTCGTTCCAGCAGCAGGGTCCGCCGCCGCCCTCGTTCCAGCAGCAGCCGCCGCAGTCGCCGTCGCCGTTCGAGCTGCAGGAGCGACAAGGCCGGGGCCAGGGGCAGCCTGGGCAGCAGCAGCCGTCGCTGTTCGAGCCGCAGCATCAGCAGGGTTCGCCCCCGCCGCCGTCGTTCCAGCAGCAGGCCCCGCCCCTCCGTTCGAACAGCGGTCCGCACCGCCGGCACCACCGCAGCCGCAGTCACCGCAGACCGGCGGGGACGACTGGCTGCTCCCGCCGCCCTCACAGCCACAGGCACCGCAGCAGCAGCCGCCGCAGGGCTTCCAGCAGGCACCGCAGTCGCCCCAGTTCCCCGGGCAGGAGCTTCCCGGCCAGGAGTTCCCCGCCGGTCAGGGGCAGCAGGGCCAGGGGCAGCAAGGTCAGGGCCAGGCTCCGGACCCGAGCCGGCCGCACCTGAGCTGGACGGCTGTCATCGCGCCCGACCGTGACTACTTCCTGGCGATGATGCAGCGCAGCGGCCCCGACGCGACCGGCCTCAACCTGCCCGCGTACTCCCCGGAGCAGCACCTTCCGCTCACCGGCAACCAGATCACCATCGGGCGCCGCCGCCACAGCACCGGCGAGGCCCCGACATCGACCTGTCCGTGCCGCCGGAGGATCCGGTGTCTCGCACCAGCACGCCGTGCTGGTGCAGCAGCCGGACAGCAGCTGGGCCGTGGTCGACCAGAACTCCACCAACGGCACCACGCTCAACGGCGCCGAGGAACCGATCCAGCCCTACGTACCCGTCCCGCTCCAGGACGGCGACCAGGTGCACGTCGGGGCCTGGACGACGATCACGGTCCGTACCGGCTGACGGATGCCCGGCACCGGGGTCCTAGGACCCCGGTCCTCGGCCGCCGCGTCTGAGACCATGGACGGGTGACTGAGATTCCGCGCGACACGCTTCAGGAGCAGACCTTCTACGAGCAGGTCGGCGGCGAGGAGACGTTCCGGCGTCTGGTCCACCGCTTCTACGAGGGGTGGCCGGGGATCCCGAGCTGCGGGCGATGTACCCGGAGGAGGATCTGGGTCCGGCCGAGGCGCTTCACGCTGTTCCTGATCCAGTACTGGGGCGGTCCGCGCACCTACAGCGACCAGCGGGGCACCCCGGCTGCGGATGCGGCACGCTCCGTTCCGGGTTGACCAGGCCGCGCACGACGCCTGGCTCGGTCATATGCGGGTCGCTGTCGACGAGCTCGGGCTCTCCCACACACGAGCGGCAGCTGTGGGACTACCTCACGTACGCCGCCGCCTCGATGATGAACACCCGGGCTGACCTGCGAGGGGCCGAGCGTGCTCAGCCCGGTCCGATAGTGAAGGCCAGCGAGCCCAGTGCGCTGCTCGCACCGCGCAGCGCGATCGAGCCGTAGGGGTCCGCAGCCGCAGCCAGGAACCCGCGGACAGCAGCGTGACCGGGAAGTCGGCTGTCGGGCGCAGGAAGCCCAGGGACTGGGCGGCGTGCACGGCGCGCAGCGGCAGTGCGGTGTCGCCGACCGTGCGGGACCAGATGTCGCGGCCGATCAGGTCGCGCTCCTCCCGGTACGGCGGTCCTCGGGCAGCGACTCGTCCCGGCCCGGAATTCGGCCACGGCAGCGGTGAGCGCGGAGCGCAGGGCCACCGGGTCCGGCAGTCCGGGCTGTTCCTGCCAGCCGCCGCGCGTGGAGGACTCCGGTCCAGGCCGGGCCGGTGACCGGTGCGGGCAGGACGCCCGTCCCTGCCGCTTCCTCCGTATCCAGCGATTCGAGGAGCTCACCGGCGGAGACGGTGACGTCGAAGTCGTGGCTGTCGGCCAGCCGGGCCGTCCGGATCGCGAGGACCTCGAACGACGGCGGCCGGCCGAACACCGCCAGCGCGCCGCCGCCGCCTGCAACCGGACCGCGGCGGCCCGGTCGTAGTGGAGGAGCCGGCCGAGGAAGCCGGCGAGGTCCGCCGACTCCTCGTGTCGGCGAACCGTGGCGACTGCACAGGCACCGTCATACGGCGGCGGGCTCCTCTGCGAGGTACTCCTGGAGGAAGAGCTTCTCCTCCGCGGAGATCCGCCGGGGCCGCTCCTCGGCCAGGTTGTACGGCACGACGACAGTCGAGGCCCGTACGTAGACCTGCTCCGGGTCCTTGACCTCGTAGGCGATCGTCAGCGACGCGGCGCCTATCTTCGTGACCCACGACTCGACGGTCACCGGGGCGTGCCGGTGGACCAGCGGCCGCACGTAGTCGATCTCGTGCCGGGCCACGACGGACCCGCCGGCAAGGACGGCGAGCCGTCACCGGCGCCAGCCGGAACATGAAGTCGATGCGCGCCTCCTCCAGGTAGCGGAGGAAGACCACGTTGTTGACGTGGCCGAAGGCATCCATGTCCGACCAGCGCAGCGGGCAGCTGTAGATATGACGAGCCAAATCGATCAGCCTCGCGTGAGCTTCTTGTACGTGGCGCGGTGCGGGCGGGTCGCGTCCGCACCCAGGCGCTCGACCTTGTTCTTCTCGTACGACTCGAAGTTGCCCTCGAACCAGTACCACTTGGAGTCGCCCTCGTACGCCAGGATGTGCGTGGCGACGCGGTCGAGGAACCAGCGGTCGTGGGAGATGACCACAGCCGCACCGGGGAACTCCAGCAGCGCGTTCTCGAGCGAGGACAGGGTCTCGACGTCGAGGTCGTTGGTGGGCTCGTCGAGGAGCAGCAGGTTGCCGCCCTCCTTGAGCGTCAGCGCCAGGTTGAGGCGGTTGCGCTCACCACCGGACAGGACACCGGCCATCTTCTGCTGGTCCGGGCCCTTGAAGCCGAACGCGGAGACGTACGCCCGCGAAGGCATCTCGACCTGGCCGACGTTGATGTAGTCCAGCTCGTCCGACACAACGGCCCACAGGGACTTCTTGGGGTCGATGTTGGCGCGGGACTGGTCGACGTAGGAGATCTTGACCGTGTCGCCGACCTTGATGGCGCCGGAGTCCGGCGTCTCCAGGCCCTGGATCATCTTGAACAGCGTGGTCTTGCCCGCACCGTTCGGACCGATGATGCCGACGATGCCGTTGCGCGGCAGCGTGAACGACAGGTCGTCGATGAGGACCTTGTCGCCGAAGCCCTTGAGAGGTTCTCGACCTCGACGACGATGGAACCGAGCCGCGGGCCCGGCGGAATCTGGATCTCCTCGAAGTCCAGCTTCCGCATCTTGTCCGCCTCGGCCGCCATCTCCTCGTAACGGGCCAGACGTGCCTTGGACTTGGTCTGCCGGCCCTTGGCGCTGGACCGGACCCACTCCAGCTCTTCCTTGAGCCGCTTCTGCCGCTTCTCGTCCTTGCGGCCCTCGACCTTCAGACGGGTCTGCTTCTTCTCCAGGTACGTGGAGTAGTTGCCCTGGTAGGCGATGGCGCGGCCGCGGTCGAGCTCAAGGATCCACTCGGCGACGTTGTTCAGGAAGTACCGGTCGTGAGTGACGGCGATGACACAGCCCGCGTACTTCGAGAGGTGCTGCTCCAGCCAGTTCACCGACTCGGCGTCGAGGTGGTTGGTGGGCTCGTCGAGGAGGAGCAGGTCCGGAGCCTCGATCAGCAGCTTGCAGAGCGCGACACGGCGCTTCTCGCCGCCCGAGAGGGTGGTCACGGGCCAGTCGCCGGGCGGGCAGCCCAGGGCGTCCATGGCCTGCTCCAGCTGGGCGTCCAGGTCCCAGGCGTTGGCGTGGTCCAGGTCCTCCTGGAGCTTGCCCATCTCGTCCATGAGCGCGTCGGAGTAGTCGGTCGCCATCAGCTCGGCGACCTCGTTGAAGCGCTGGAGCTTGCCCATGATCTCGGCGGCGCCGGCCTGGACGTTCTCCAGTACGGTCTTGGACTCGTCGAGCTTCGGCTCCTGCATGAGGATGCCGACGCTGAAGCCGGGCGAGATGTACGCCTCGCCGTTGGACGGCTGCTCAAGGCCCGCCATGATCTTCAGCACCGTGGACTTACCGGCACCGTTGGGCCCCACGACACCGATCTTCGCGCCGGGCAGGAAGTTCAGGGTGACGTCATCGAGAATCACCTTGTCGCCGTGCGCCTTGCGCGTCTTGCGCATGGTGTAGATGAACTCAGCCAAGAGAAACCGTCCGGCAGCAATAGAGGTGTGGGCAGATACGCCCATCTTGCCTGACGCCGGTGCCAGGAAGGAAACCAGTCCGCTTCCCGGTACCCACGGTCCCGCCGCCCGGACAGCCGGAGCCACACCGGGACACCCGGGCGCCCTGTCGGGGCGGCACGGACGACAGTCACGGCAGGCACCGAGCGGGCGGCGCTGTACCGGCGCCCGGACACGCGCCGGGCCCGGTACGAATGCTCCGTACCGGGCCCGGCCGGCGGCGCACCGTCACGCTGCGCCCCAGCTCATCCGCTCACCGTCGCTCACTCGCCGTCGCTCACTCGCCGTCGGCGCCCGCCTGCTTCCTGCGCAGGACGATGAGCACTGCGCCGCCGATGACCACCAGGCCCATGGCGATGCCCGCGATGAGCGGCGTCGCACTCGAGCCGCCGGTCTCGGCGAGGTCGCCCTCCAGCCCGGCCGAGCTGGTGCCCGTCGAGGCAGGCACGGGCTGCTGCGTGGCACTCTGCACACCGATGCCCTCTTCGCTCGCCCGGCTGCCGAGGGCGGTCTCGCAGTCCAGGACACCCATGATGTTCTTGGCGAAGCCACTGGGGCCGGTGATCGTGAAGTCGTACGCCTGGTCCTCGGCGACCGGGATCGTCACCGTCCGGTCCGTGCCGGCGGCGATGGTGTGCTCGAAGCCGGCCAGTTCGAAGGTGAACGGCTCGTCGCCCTTGTTGCTCGCGGTGACGTCCACGCCGCCCTTGGCGCAGTTCTTCCGCGCCGTGATGGCCGGGTTCGCCCCGGCTTCGGCCCAGGCGGCGGTCGCCTTGGCGGAGACCGTGGACTCGCTGGAGCCCGCCAGGATCTGTGTCTGGCTCCTGCTCGCACCTGCGAAGGCCTGGCCGACCGGCACCGAGGTGGTCGCCTGGACGGTCAGTGAGGCGGAGCCGTCGGCAGCACCCTCCGGTATGTCGAAGTAGAGCCCGGCCCCGTCGCCCGCCTCGGTGACCGGCTTGCCGTCCTTGTCGGTGACCTCGACCCCGCTGGCGGCGGCGTCGGCCGGCGGCGCCACGGAGACCTGCCCGGCGTTGGTACGGACGGTGACCGGACCGAGCCGCTCACCGGCCTTGCCGGACACCGCGGCGGGGTCCAGGGCCAGGGACGGCCTGGGCTCGGCGCGAACTCCGGCGTGCTTCTCCAGCCAGTCGGCGAGCTTCTCGGCCTGCGGGTCCGCGGCTTCGACATCGGCGTGGTCGGAGAAGCGCCAGATGGCGACCTGGGTTCCGGCTGCCGCGGTCCGCTCGGTCAGCGGACCGGTGCCCGCCTTGTCGGCGAGCGCTGCGAGATCGTCGACCTGTGGGTAGGAGTGCAGCAGGATCCAGCGGATCCGGCCGGCGTCCTTGTTGGCGCCGAGCAGGGTCTGATCCCAGGACGTCTCCACATACTTCGACTGGTCCTGGGTGGCACTGTTCAGGTCGATGCCGTACGTCTTGAGCTTGCCGCCGCCGTCGACGGTCATCTCGAAGAGCCCTGCGGGCAGCTCCTGCATCGTGCCTTTCGCCCGCCGGCGCCGTCCACATGAAGCAGCGCACGGTCGAAGGTCTTCAGCCCGTCCAGGACCGCGGACGCGCCGCCCTGATGCTGCACCGCCTCCGAAGCTGCCGCCCCGTCGCACCGGCGAGGGTGCCCGCCGTGAGGAGACCGGAGGCGAGCACCGCAGCGGTCAGCCGTGCGAAGCCTCTGCCAAGGGCCTGTCTCCGGCCCTGGCCCCGCCCTGATGCCGGTCCCGGCTCCGGACGGAGTGCTCCGCCCTCGCCGTGTGCAGCAAAGCGGACGCTGATGACGCAGAAAACACAGAATTCCCTCCAGGCGAGGCCCTGGCGCATGGTGCGCGTGTGGGGATTGCCCCGCCAGCAGACTCAGTGCCCCATGAGTACTGAGGAATCCTAAGGACCGAGCCATGCCCAAATCCGACGTCGTACCGTCGGACAACCATTCCGACTCGGAATCGTTATGGCCGCGCCCGGCGTGCCACCTACCCAGTTCAGGACACCGATGCCATTCCCATGGCCTGTTCCTGACGGTCGGCCGAGTCCGGCAGACCTGGGTCGGCATGCCCCAGTGGACGCACCCGACGCTGCGTCAGTGAGGCCTCGCCCTGACCACTCGTCGGAAAGCGGCGGTCCCCGGGTCAGATCGTGCCCCACCGCCACCGCCTCGATGTCCACCGAAGTCCGCCGCTGCCCTCTCGTTCCTCCTCGCGCACCTTCAGGCGGCCGTGCACGACCAGTGGTTCCCCACGGATACGGAGCCGGACAGATTCGACGCCAGCGTCCGCCATGCCCACACCGTGTAGAAGCTGGTGTGCCCGTCCGCCCAGAGCTGCTTTTCCCGGTCCCAGCGCCGCGGCGTCACCGCGAAGCGGAATCGCGCCATTCCACCGGTGGCCGTCTCCCGGAAATCCACGCCGGTCGCGGCATTTCCCACCAGCGTCACGAAGGTCTCGTTCATTTCCCCGCCCTCTTCCTCTGCCGTACCGCCCCGTTTCCGTCCCTCACCGACCTCATGCTGAACGAGAACCGGAGATCCTGCCGAGGCCTGTGGACTACTGGCCGGTTGTGGAAAACTCCGTCACCGCCACGTACTTCTCCCGCACCTCGCGGTAGCGCGCCAGCTCCGCGGCCACCGGGTCCAGGACCCTGGCGCGGCCGCACCCGCCGCCGCCTCACGCAGCCGTCGCTCCGCGTCCTGGCCGTACCTGCGCGCGGGTCCGCGGGCCGCTGCCGCACACGACCACTCCACCAGCGGCCCGCCGATCACTCCCGCGAGCATCAGCAGGGCAGGAGTGATCAGCCCGGGTTCCAGTACGCCGACGATCTGGCCGAGCAGCCACAGCCCGCCGAAGAGCTGAAGCAGTGTCATCGATGCCTGCACCAGCACGGCGGCCGGCCACCAGGCGGGCCGCGGCGGTTTGACGGCCCGGCCGAACGCGCCTCCGCCTGCCGTCGCCCGCCCACCTGCCGTCGCCCGCCCACCTGCCACACCTGCCACACCTGCCACACCGGCCGCTGGAGCCCCGGCCCGCTTCCCCGTCCCCGTCCCCGTCCCCGTCTCCGCTTCGGATCCCTTTCCCCGGTTGCGGTGTCCTGGCCGCCGCCGGCCCGGCCGCCCGCCCCTCCTGCCTGTGCCTTCGCCGCCAGCTCGTCCAGCGCCTCCGGCAGCCCTTGTGCCCCGTTCACCGCCGCCTCCCGCACGGCCTGCGCCCAGGGCGCCGGCAGCCCGCCCGCCGCGTCGTCCGCCACCGTGCGTACCGCCTGTTCCACCCGCTGCCTGGCGGTGACTTCCTCCTCCGGAGGGTGAGCGCCTGCGCCATCAGGTCCAGCCCGCCGAGCTGCCTGGACGCCTCGTACCAGCGCCACAGCCGCAGCCACGGCGTCCCGCACGCCCGCCCGGCGTTCCTGCGCCACTCCCGCTCGGCCGCCTGCCCGCGGCGGCGGCGCCGACGGCCTCCGCGAGCCGGTCGGTGAAGTCCTCACGGGCCCGTTCACCGAGCCCGGCCCGCCCCTCCGCGACGTACACAGGCCTCAGCCGTGCCGCCGCCGCGTCCACGTCGGCGGAGAGCCTGCGCGTCGCCGCCGTACGCTCCTGCACGAACCTGCCGAGCATTTCGCGCAGTTCCGCCACCCGTCCCCGGTGAACGCCGACAGTGACATGACGACGGCGCCGGGTTCGCCATGCTCTCCGACGGCCATTCCGTCCTCGTCGAGCAGCCTGCGCAGATCGTCCAGGACCAGGTCGGCGGCCTCCCCGGCAGCCGGTCGATCTGGTTGAGGACGACGAAGGTGATCTCGGCGTGCCCGGCCAGTGGACGCAGATACCGTTCGTGCAGGGCCGCGTCCGCGTATTTCTCCGGGTCGACGACCCAGATCACCGCGTCGACCAGCGCCAGCACCCGGTCCACCTGGTCACGGTGGCCCACTGCAGCCGAGTCATGGTCGGGCAGGTCCACCAGCACCAGCCCCTGCAGCGCCTCGTCTGCGTCCATGCTTCCCGGCACCGGCCTGCGCCGCAGCCGCCCGGGAATCGCGAGCCGGTCCAGCAGCCCTGCCGCCCCGTCGGTCCAGCTGCAGGCGAGCGGTGCGGATGTGGTCGGCCTGCGCAGCCCGGTGTCGGAGATCTGCGCGCCCGCCAGCCTGTTGAAAGGGTCGACTTCCCGCTTCCGGTGGCCCCGGCGATGGCGACCACGGTGTGACGCGAGGAGAGCCGCTGCCGGGCGGACGCCTCGTCGAGCACCCGCCCCGCCTCTGCGAGCGTGTCCTGGTCCAGCCTGGCCCGGGAGAGCCCCACCAGCTCGCGCAACGCGTCCAGCCGCGGCCGAAGCGGCCCGCCCGACTGCCCGTACGCCTCGACCTGGGGCCGCAGCTCATCGTCCTGCGGCGGCTCCTGCGGCTCCGCGTCCTCCTGGACAACGGCGCCGGCCCGGCGCGCGATGAACCCGTCGTCCCAGCGCCCTGCCCTGCCCCTTCGCGCTCCGGCCGGCCCCGTCCCTGGTCCCGTCCCTGGTCCTGGTCCTGGTCAGTGAGGGCAGTCATCGCTGCCACCTCTCCTTCTGCAGTACGGACAGCGCGGCAATCAGTTCGGCCTGTGGCTCCGGGGCCACTTCGAGCGCGTCGAGCGGTGCGAGCCGCCGGTCGCGCTCGCCGTGCAGCACCTGGTCCAGATAACCGGCGAGCAGGACCCCACCCTTGTCGCGCAGCCGCAACGCACCCTGGGCCCCGATCCGTTCGGCGAGCTGCTCCCCGCGCCACGGGCACGGCGCCCGCCGAGCAGGGCGGCGGCGAGCAGCGCCGACACGGTTTCCGCGTCGGGAGCCGCATTGCGCTCGAGCAGCCGCACTTCTTCCTCGGCGAGTTCCTCCAGGACGCGCCGCCAGCGCCGTACGGCCATGGCGATCCGGCCCTGGATGTCCTCGGCGGGCCCCCATCCGCCGGCTTCCCGGCCCGCGTCCTCGAAGCGGAACACCCTGCGGCGGGCTCACGCTGCCAGATGGTGCGGATCTGCTCGTCGGCGGCGGCCACCGCGCACTGGAGCAGCGCGATCAGACTCTCCACCAGCGCGTCGAGCAGCTCTCCCGCGGTGCTGTAGAGCGGGTATCCGCGCCACCGGGTGCGTGCGCCCCGGCGAGCACCGCGCCGCTCTGGAGCCGTCGCCGGATCCGGGACGACTCCCCTGGTACGACTCCTCGACCACCCCGGTCAGCCGCACCGCAGCCGCGTACTGCGCGGCTACGGCACCTGCCAGCTCCGGCATTCGTACGTTCAGCGAATCGATGACCCCGAAGCGGTACGCCCCACCGCCTGCTGACGGGCCGCCGGATCCTGCGCCCGGTGGGCGAGCCAGGCGCGCAGCGGAGCAACCGCGGTGGTGGGCAGCAGTCCGCTGCCGCCGCCGGCGGACTCGGGCAGCTCGGGAATGGTGAAGCGGGTACATCGCCGAGTCCGGCCCTCGCGAGCAGAGCCGCGTACTGCCGTGACACCTCGGCGATCACCTGGTGCGGGACCCTGTCCAGCACGCTGACGAGCGAGGCGTCGTACTCCTTGGCGGTACGCAGCAGGTGCCAGGGCACGGCGTCCGCGTACCGGGAGGCGGTCGTCACCATCACCCACACATCGGCTGCGCAGATGAGCTCCGCGGCGAGAACCCGGTTCCGTACGACGAGCGAGTCGATGTCCGGGCGTCCAGCAGCGCGAGACCTCGCGGCAGGGTGGCCGCGGTCTCCACCCGCAGTACGGTGCCCTCCTCCTCGCCCTCGGGGCCGAGGGCATCGAGCCCGTCCGGGTCCCGGACTGCCCCGGCGGCAGCCAGATCCGGGTCAGCTGCGGCAGCACCCGTACTCCGGCGAACCAGTGGTGATCATCCGGATGGCAGACGAGCACCGGCGTCCGTGTGGTCGGCCGCAGCACCCCGGCCTCGCTGACCCTGCATCCCACCAGCGAATTGACGAGCGTCGACTTGCCTGCGCCGGTTGATCCGCCGATGACGGCGAGCAGTGGCGCTTCTGGATCCTTGAGCCGTGGCACGAGATAGTCGTCGAGCTGCGCGATCAGCTCGATCCTCGTCTGCCGGGCTCGCGCGGCTCCCGGCAGAGGGAGTGGAAGACGCACGGCAGCGACACGGTCGCGCAGGGCGGAAAGTGCGTCGATGAGCTGAGGCCGTACGTCCATGGTCACCACATGCGAAGAATGCCCAATTTTGGCGCCTTTTGAAGCGTATAGGCCCCTCCTGCGCGGCGGATCTATCCTGGGACCACCTCGGCGACAGGGGGATGAGCGAGGCGCAGGCATAACGAGTGCACAACACCCGGGGCGCAAGGCGCTAAAAGCGATGCATGAATCGCACCTACCTGCGATTATCGTTTCGCTTCACTGAACCTCCACATCGTGCCACGCAGGTGAAGCAACCGGGGCAGGACGATCAGAGCCCTATCCTTGTCCCGGCAAGGTCATGAATGGCTTGTTCCATGCTGTCCGGACCACCGAGGCCGAGATCCGGCCCCGTAGCTCAGTGGATAGAGCAGGCGCCTTCTAAGCGCTTGGCCGCAGGTTCGAGTCCTGCCGGGGCACACAGTCCGCACCGCATCAGGCCCTCCTTCGGGAGGGCCTTTTCGCAGGTCACAGCACGGTAGCGAGGGGCGCGTAGCGAACGCGTAAGCGCCGGGGTCCCCAGGTCACGGTGGGGAGGGTCCGGCGCTGTCCGGCTGTCGCCGGGTTTCCACGGGTGGCCACGGAGGATGCACGGCGGCGCTTCCGGAACCCCGGTCAGCGCCCAGGCACTTCCGGCAGGCCGCCTCCAGCTCCGATGCGCTTCTTCGGACCGGGCCGGTGGCCGGCAACACACCGGGCGTAGTCCGGTGTAGCGCGGGCAGCGGAATGACGACTTCCGGTGGGCTGCCGGGGCACCACGGCCTCTCATACGGTCGCCCCGATGGTGGAGTCGCGCCCTCGCCGCCCGGCTCGCCACCCTGCGACCGGGGCTGCACGGTGTCAGGGTGGCTCGCGGCCGCCGCCCGAGGTGTCCTGCCTCATCGAAGGCGGCACAGCCTCACAGACTGCCCTTGGCGGCGTCCTTGAGCTCGGAACCCGCGGCTTGATCCTGTTGGCCGCGGGCAGGCCCCGACGCTCCTTCTTTCAGGGACGGTGAACAATTCACTTCTGCTTGACCGGCGGGCAGGAGCCCGTGTCCTCGCCGATGGAGTTGATCTCGACGTTGGGGCGCGGGTCACCCACGTAGTCGAGCTGGTCCGTGCACTTCGTGTCGGACTTGGCGGGCGTGCCCGACGACTTGCCCTCCACAGTGTCGGACTGCGAGGCACTCGTGCCCGCCGCCGATGAGCTGCTCGCAGAAGAGGAGGCGTTACCGGCGCCGTCGTTGCTGCATGCCGTGAGCGCCAGGCCGAGGGCGACTGCGGTCATGGTCAGGATCGAGATCTTCCGAGTGCGCATGCTGGCGTCTGTCCTCTGCGTGGGCTGTCGCTCCTGGGAGCGGGCGGTCAAGTGGGCTGAGCGGATGTCCGCCCGTCCGGCTTTCTGTCCGCTCAGACAATCGGCGGCGTTGCCCCGGTTGCTTCTTGATCGTTCTCAAGTCACGTTCGTGACATGCCAGTGGCCGGGCCGTGAAGTCCGCATCGGGCGTGCCGCCTACCGATAGATATGTGCGCCACCACTTGAGATGATCTGTGGAACCGGCGAGATTCAACGACCGGATGCGACCCGGCCCAGCGCGTCGCCGACTCATCTCACGCAACTCCTCGACCTGCGCGGCAATGGCCCGCCGGGGCTTTCGGTGAGCAGCACGCGCCAATACGGTGACCGGATGACGTCGATCAAGAAGTTCCAAGTCACCTTCGACTGCGCAGAACCAGAGCGCCTCGCTCGTTTCTGGTGCGAGGTGCTGGGGTACGTCGTACCGCCGCCACCGGAGGGTTTGCCACTTGGGGCGATTTCAAGCGCTCGCAGCCACCTGAGCAGCGGGATTCGTGGTTCGCCTGCAGTGATCCCTCAGGTGTGGGCCCGCGACTGTACTTCCAGCGCGTCCCCGAAGGAAGGCCGCCAGAACCGGCTGCATCTTGACGTGCGGGTCGGCACCGGACTCGTGGGTAAGGAGCGCCTCGCCGCGCTTGAAACCGAATGCGCGCGACTGGTCCCGCTCGGCGCGGTACACGTGCGAACGCTGTATGACGGCAATGATTCGTGCATCCCGATGCAGGACATCGAGGGCAACGAGTTCTGTATCGACTGAAGGGCCGTGAACGTCGGCTCAGCGCGGGCTCGGCTCCTGCCGCGAAGGCCTGCGCTCCCCGGTAACACCCGTGCCCTTCGGGGCCATGAACCAGGTGGTCGCGAGCGCTCGCGGAGGCTGCGCGCGAGGCGGTGGCCCACGCGGTCGAGGTCTCCGGCTACATCTGCGCGGGGCTGCTGGTGCTGGCGGCGCCGGCGAGGCGGTCGCGCGTGCCGGCTGCGAGCGTGGAGCGACACCTGACTCCCACAGGACCTGCGAGACACCGAAGTCCCCGGCGGCGAGGTGTCCGTCACGCCGCAACGGGAGACCGCGACCAGTGGGATGTCGGGGTGGCACCGGGAACGGCGAGAGCGTTGCGTGTCAGCGCGTCGTACTCATGACACCCGAAGGGCCGGGTCTCCAGCCACTTGACTGAACCTACCGAGTGAACCTACTGGGCCACCGGTTCACGGTCCGTGCCGGGCTGAATGGTCATCCGGCAGGCCCGGCACCCTGCCCGAAATGCGCATCTCGTACGCACGTGCGAATCTGGTAGTAGCCCAGTATCCGCTATGCGCTACAGGAGGCACGGTCATGGGCAAGAAACAGAGTCGGCACAACCGCGGTGCGCGCACCGGTGGCCATGAGGACAGGACCACCCCGCGGAGGCCAAGGAGCAGGGCCAGACGACCGTCACACAGGACACGGCGAGCCCGATCTCCCAGGAGGCCTCCCACAAGAAGGAGCGCAGGTTCGGCCACAACTGATCCCTGCGACCGGCAGCTCGCGGGCGTTCGCCCAGGCCGGACACGGTGTGTACGTCTCGCCGACGCCCGGTGCCGCATTGAGGCTGAGGCAGGTGCGAAGCCTTCCGCGCCCCATGCAATGCCCAGTGCCAATGCCTTACGCCCCGACGCGGGCGAAGCCGGCCACCCGCAACGGGTCGCCGGCTTCCGTATGCCGCAGGTGCGGGCATCAATCCCGGTCGGTTCCGTCAATTGCCTGAGTGCGATGTTGAGTTCGAGGACGTTGACCGTCGGCTCTCCCACGAAGCCGAGGATCCGTCCGTCCGTCGACTTCTTCACCAGGTTCTCCACCTGCCTGACGCCGAGGCCATTCTCCTCGGCCACCCGGTGGACCTGGATCTTCGCGTACTCGGGGAGATGTCCGGGTCGAGGCCGGAGGCCGAGGAGGTGACGGCGTCGGCCGGCACCTGGGAGGATCGACCTTGTAGCCGGGCGTGGAGTTGTCCTCGACCACGGCCGCCTTGGCCTTGGTCACCCAGCCGATCAGTTCCTCGTTGTCGCCGGAGCGGTTGGTCGCACCGGACAGGATGAGCGAGTACTGCGTGTTCACGCTGTTGCTGCCCAGCCCGTTCGACGGGCGCGGCTGGAACCACTTGAGGTCCGGTGCGGCCACCTCGTCCGGGTCGCCGGGGTCCTTCACGGGGAGGTTGTAGGTCTGGCCGATGAGTTCGGATCCGACGACCTTTCCGCCCGACTCGACCTCGGAGCCGTTGGCCCTGCCCGGAAGAGGACCTGGGCGGCGCCGGTGACGGCGAGCGGATAGATGACACCGCACACGGCGGTGAGGACGAGCAGGGCGCGCAGTCCGGCCCAGAGCAGCCGAGTCGTGTTTCCTACGGAGTTGTTCATGACGGTCAGCCGATTCCGGGGATGAGGGAGAGGATCAGGTCGATGATCTTGATGCCGATGAACGGGGCGATCAGGCCGCCGAGTCCGTAGATCCCGAGGTTGCGCCGCAGCAGCCGGTCGGCGCTGGTCGGCCGGTAGCGCACACCCTTGAGTGCGAGCGGTACGAGGGCGATGATGATCAGCGCGTTGAAGATCACCGCGGACAGGATCGCGGATTGCGGGGACTCGAGCCGCATGATGTTGAGCCTGTCGAGGCCCGGGTAGGCGACCGCGAACATCGCCGGGATGATCGCGAAGTACTTCGCGACATCGTTGGCGATGGAGAAGGTCGTCAACGCCCCGCGCGTGATCAGGAGTTGCTTGCCGATCTCGACGATCTCGATCAGCTTGGTCGGGTCGGAGTCCAGGTCCACCATGTTCCCGGCCTCCTTGGCTGCCGAGGTACCGGTGTTCATGGCGACGCCGACGTCGGCCTGGGCCAGAGCCGGCGCGTCGTTCGTCCCGTCGCCGGTCATCGCGACGAGCTTGCCGCTCGCCTGCTCCCGCCTGATGAGCGCCATCTTGTCCTCGGGAGTGGCCTCGGCGGAAGTCGTCGACGCCTGCCTCCTCGGCGATGGCCTTCGCGGTGAGCGGGTTGTCGCCGGTGATCATCACCGTACGGATGCCCATCCTGCGCAGTTCGTCGAACCGCTCCCGCATGCCCTCCTTGACGACGTCCTTGAGGTGGATGGCACCCAGGATCCTGGCACCCTCCGCGTCCTGGACCGCCACCAGCAGCGGTGTGCCGCCGGCCTGGCTGATCCGGTCGGTGAGCGCCTGCGCGTCTGCCGCGACACTGCCGCCGCACCCTTCACCCAGGCGATGACCGAACCGCTCGCCCCTTGCGGACCCTGCGCACCCCAGCGCCCTCGACGAGGTCGACGCCGGACATCCGGGTCCGGGCGGTGAAGGTGACCCATTCGGCTCCGGTCAGCTCGCCCCGGCCGCGCTCCCGCAGCCCGTACTTCTCCTTGGCGAGTACGACGACTGAGCGACCCTCGGGGTCTCGTCGGCCAGCGAGGAGAGCTGCGCGGCGTCGGCGAGTACGGCCTCGGTCGTGCCCTGCACGGGTACGAACTCGGCGGCCTGCCGGTTTCCGAGCGTGATGGTGCCGGTCTTGTCCAGCAGCAGGGTCGACACATCGCCCGCCGCTTCGACGGCCCGACCCGACATGGCCAGCACATTGCGCTGCACGAGCCGGTCCATGCCCGCGATGCCGATCGCGGAGAGCAGCGCCCCGATGGTGGTCGGGATCAGGCAGACCAGCAGGGCCGTCAGCACGATCATGGAGGTCTGGTCATCGGCCCCGGCGTATATCGCGAAGGGCTTCAGGGTGACGACGGCGAGCAGGAAGACGATGGTGAGGGAGGCGAGCAGGATGTTGAGCGCGATCTCGTTGGGCGTCTTCTGCCGGGCCGCTCCCTCGACCAGGGCGATCATCCGGTCGATGAAGGTCTCACCGGGCTTGGTGGTGATCTTGATGACGATTCGGTCGGAGAGCACCTTCGTACCGCCGGTGACAGCCGAGCGGTCGCCGCCCGACTCCCGGATCACCGGCGCGGACTCGCCGGTGATCGCGGACTCGTCGACCGAGGCGACGCCGTCCGTCACGTCTCCGTCGCCCGGGATGATGTCGCCGGCCTCGCACACCACACAATCGCCGATACGCAGGTCGGTGCCGGGGACCCGCTCCTCGGCCGTCCCGGTGATCCGGCGCGCGACCGTGCCGGTCTTGGCCTTGCGCAGGGTGTCGGCCTGCGCCTTGCCGCGGCCCTCGGCCACTGCCTCGGCCAGGTTGGCGAAGACGGTGGTCAGCCACAGCCAGACGGTGATCGCCCAGCCGAACCAGTCGGTGGGGTCGAGCGCCGCGAGCACGGTGGTGACCACCGAGCCGACCAGGACCACGAACATCACGGGTGACTTGATCATCACCCGCGGGTGCAGCTTCCTGACCGCATCCGGAAGGGAGGCCAGCAGCTGCTGGGGTCGAACAGACCCGCGCCGACGCGCCCTGTGCCGGGTGGCGCACGCCGATGGCGTCGCTGTGCGGCGCCCGGCTCGGGTGACTGTGGACATGGGGCCTTCTTGCTCGATACGGGTGGTCATGACGCGAGCCCTTCGGCGAGCGGTCCCAGTGCCAGGGCCGGGAAGTAGGTCAGACCGGCGACGATCAGGACCGTGCCGACCAGCAGGCCGGCGAACAGGGGCTTGTGGGTGCGCAGTGTCCCGGCGGTCTCGGGGACCGGGGCCTGCTGGGCGAGCGAGCCGGCCAGGGCCAGCACGAACACCATCGGCAGGAACCGGCCGAGCAGCATCGCGAGCCCGATCGTGGTGTTGAACCACTGGGTGTCGGCGTTGAGACCCGCGAACGCGGAGCCGTTGTTGTTGGCGCCCGAGGTGTACGCGTAGAGGATCTCGGAGAAGCCGTGCGCCCCGGAGTTCGTCATCGAATCCCCGGGTGGGCAGGGCCATCGCCGCGGCGGTGAAGCCGAGGACCAGTGAGGGCGTGACCAGGATGTAGCAGGCCGCCAGCTTGATCTGGCGGGTGCCGATCTTCTTGCCCAGGTATTCGGGCGTACGGCCGACCATCAGGCCCGCGATGAACACCGCGATGACCGCCATGATCAGCATCCCGTACAGGCCCGATCCGACACCGCCGGGCGCGACCTCGCCGAGCTGCATGCCGAGCATGGTGATGCCGCCGCCGAAGCCGGTGTACGAGGAGTGGAAGGAGTTCACCGCACCGGTCGATGTGAGCGTGGTGGCGACCGCGAAGAGCGACGAGCCGCCGACCCCGAACCGGTTCTCCTTGCCTTCCATCGCGCCGCCGGCGATGTCGAACGCCGGGCCGTGGTGCGAGAATTCGGTCCACATCATCAGCCCGGAGAAGGCGAGCCAGAAGACGCCCATCGTGGCGAGGATCGCGTAACCCTGCTTGAGCGAGCCGACCATCCGGCCGAACGTGCGGGTGAGGGCGAACGGGATCACCAGGATCAGGAAGATCTCGAAGAGGTTGGACAGGCCGTTCGGATTCTCGAAGGGTGGGCGGAGTTGGCGTTGAAATACCCGCCACCGTTCGTGCCCAGCTCCTTGATGACCTCCTGGGAGGCAACGGCGCCGCCGTTCCACTCCTGGGTGCCGCCGGTGAACTGGCCGACCTCATGGATACCGGAGAAGTTCTGGATGGCGCCGGTGGCGACCAGGACGAGCGCCCCGATCACGGAGACCGGCACCAGGATCCGTACGACGCCGCGCACCAGGTCGGACCAGAAGTTACCCAGTTCGCCGGTGCGGGAGCGGGCGAAGCCCCGTACGAGCGCCACCGCCACCGCGATACCCACCGCGGCGGACACGAAGTTCTGTACCGCGAGGCCGCCGGTCTGGACGACATGGCCCATGGCCTGCTCGCCGTAGTACGACTGCCAGTTGGTGTTGGCGACGAACGAGGCCGCCGTGTTGAACGCCTGGTCGGGGTCGATCGAGGCGAAGCCGAGCGAACCGGGCATGCTGCCCTGGAACCGCTGCAGCAGATACAGGAAGAGAACACTCACCGCGGAGAAGGCGAGGACGCCGCGCAGATAGGCGGGCCAGCGCATCTCGGTGGTGGGTTGGCGCCGATGGCCTTGTAGATCCACTTCTCCACCCGCAGATGGCGGGGAGGAGTAGACACCGGCCATGTAGTCGCCGAGCGGACGATAGGCCAGGGCCAGCGCCGCGACGAGCGCGAGCAGTTGGAGCACGCCGGCGAGGACGGGGCTCATGGGGCTCAGAACCTCCGGGTAGAGAAGGGCGACTATGAGATAGCCCAGCAGGGCGAAGGCCACGACGAGGCCGACGATGTTCTCGGCGGTCATAGCTTCGCCACCCCTTGGCGATGAGAGCCACCAGCGCGAATACCGCGATCGTGGTGACGACGAAGGCCAGATCGGCCACCGTGAGCTCCTGAGGTGAAGTGGATGAGGAGAATCGATTCGCCTCGACTCCCAGAAGCAAAGCGCCTTTCAGCCATGGCACCGCTTGCGTTAACGGGTCCCTGACGTCCGCATCCGTCCTTTTACGCGTTCTGTACGCCGGCGTCGGCCGACAGCCTGCCTACCACCGGGTGAACCCGTGACCCGGCGCCCGGTCGGGCCCGCGCAGCCCTCGGTGCGGGTTCCGCCGCAGCCGTACCCGGTACGAGTAGTACTCCGGCAGGAAACGGCTAACGGCGAGTTCGACCGGGTGGCCGGCGGCGGAGAGGTACAGCCGGTCGATCCGGAGCAGGGCGTGCTGCGGCGGGCGGCGATCTCGGGGTTGGCCGGTGCGACCGTGACGGACTGCTCGCCTCCGCGATGGGGTCGGCCAGGTGGCCGTCGAGCAGACCGATGATGGTGACGCGGCTGCGCGCCCTCCTCGGTGAGTTCGGGGTGCTCGGCGAGGTGGGCCGCGATGTCCGGCGGCAGCGAGACCGAGGTCAGGCAGAACGGGGTGTGCGCTCGCACAGGACGTCCAGCACGCCCGCCGGCTGGGCTTCGGCGCCGAACTCTGCATCCACCCGAAGCAACTCCCCAGTGCGTGCGGGCTTCGCGCCCATCCAGGAGGAGCCGAAGTGGGCGCGGCGGGTGCTCGCCACGGGCGAGGCGGTGTCGGCCGTCGACGGGATGATGGCCGACCGGCCCGTTCGCGAGCGCGCCCGCCGGCTGCTGGGCGCAGGGACTGGCGGCAGCGAAGCGCGGGCCGTTTCGGGGCCCGCGCTCCGACTCAGCCTGCCAGCTCTCCGCGCTTGACGGCGTGAATAAACATGGACCAGCCCTCGGCGGCAAACACAACGGCTGGACCGTGCGGAGCTTTGCTGTCGCGCACCGGGACCCCGGCGGGTAGCCGTCCGAAACCTCGACACAGCCGCCTGCCGCATTTTCGCTGTGACTCGATTTACGCCACACAGTCAGAGCGGAAGCATCAGGAAGCATCTTCATCTTCATACTCTCTCAGGTATCTACTGATGAGGGCACCGGATTCATCATCCGTCAGGGCCATCGAGCGAGCCACGTCAAAACGCTCCGTCAACTCGACCACATCTCTCGTCGACTCTACTGCTTCACCCGAGTCGAAGCTCTCGACCTGTGCGATCGTCCCGCCCTCTTTCAAGGTCATGAGAGTCAGACTCCTCCCATCATGGGGTGAGCCCCTGTGTAAACGGGAGAACCTGAATCGTGAGGCGAGGCCGGGCAGCGGCCTGGAGCAGATGATGAAGTTGCCCAATCATGCAACTTGCACCGCCAATCGTCCGGCTTAGTGCGGCTTCATCCATAATTGCCCAATAAGGAAGCACTTCCTCACGCGCAAGAATTCGCTGCCGTCGCATACGGATAGCGATGCGTCCATTAATCTCGCCCTCGGATTCACCTGGGATGGCTTTGCGAAACAACTCCCGCGCGTAATCCTCTGTCTGGAGGAGGCCCGGGACGAGGCTACTCGTGAAGACCTGAATTCGTTCGGCCTCCGACTCCTTGCTCAGGAACCTCCGGCTGTAGTCCGGGATCAGCGACTCATGACTCATCTCCAACAGCTCTACCAACACCCCGTCGGTGTCGAAGAAGTCATCCAGCGACTTGACCACGGTCTCCGACGGAAGCTGCTCACCCAGCTCCACTCGACCGAGATAGCTGTGCGAATACCCGCCCACTCGTTCGGACAACTGTCGTAGTGAGAGCCCCTCTGCTCCCGCAGCCGACGCAGCCGTCGACCCAGTCGGACACGCGGCGTGACCTTGCCTGATTCCCCGTTCAGCTCCATCTCGGTCGAACCCTTCTTCGCATAACTTGCTGTCCACTCAGGGCATTTGGTGACAGCTGGGATATGCCCTCAGTCTGCCCGAACGGGCAAGGTGGGCTGCCGAAAGAGCGAAACCCCGCGACGTTTGCAGACGTCCGGGGCGCGGCCGAAGCGCATGAAGAGGAGTCCCCGGCAATGCCGAAGTTTATCGAACGTTGCATCCGACCGCTGCGGAACGTCTTGTTTCCCCGAAAGGCGAATCCGGCCGAGGCGGCCCTGCCCCAGTTCCGTTCCGCCCTGCGGTCGTATTCGTCCACGCCTGTCACTCGAACCTGAACAACCATCACAGCGCTCTGCTTCTGCCCTTCCCCGGGACGAGTTCGAGCGTTGGGAACGCGCCCGGCAGCGACTGGCTCGGTGGAGCCCGGAGGCGACGGCCTGATGGAGTCACGAATCCAGCCGGTGATCCTGCGGTGGAGCCGCCACCCACGCTGCGTCGCCCTGGCACGACTGGAGTTGCGCAAGGCGCTGGCCCGTTGGGGCATGGGCGCCCTGGAGGACTCGGCGACGCTGGTGCTGTCGGAGCTGCTCACCAACGCAGGGCGCCACGCCCGGTCTCTCCCGGCCGGGAGATCGAGACCCGTTACGTCCCGGCCCCGGCGGCCTCCGTATCGAGGTGCACGATGCGTCGGGCGCCCGGCCGGTGCCACGCACGGCCGCCCCGGACGCTCACGACGGCCGGGGCCTGGTCCTCGTAGACGCGCTGGCCGACAGCTGGGGCGTTGCCGATCGGAACGGGCCCGGGAAAGTGGTGTGGGCGCAGTTGGCTCTGCCGTCCGGAGGCCGTGGGGCGAGTCGGAGCGAGTGGAGCTGAGCCAGTGTCTGCTCCGACCGGCTCGAACCGTCCGGCACCACTCTCTCAGACCTGGCCGATCCGGTTCAGTGCGGCGGCGCTGGCCTTGACTGCCGAGCGGGAAGCGTTGCGCAGGGCGCGTACCCGCCCACAGTGTCGTCCTTGGGAGCGCTGTCGGCTCGGGCGGCGACATGGGCGGTGGGCTTCGAAGGCGCCGACGTCGCACCATTGCCGGAAGCGATTGTGCACGGTGGGTCAGGCGCCGAACTCGGTCGGCATTACCCCTCACTGACGGCCGGTCCGAAACTGCCAGATCACGCTCTCGAACTACTGCCGCAGGCGTGCGGGTAGGGGCCGTACTCGCCGATCGGCAGGGACGGATCCATGAACTCTGCCTTGCCATAGCCCAGTTGTGCTCGTGTCACACGCGAGGGGCTGCCGGCCCGTGCCTTGCTGCCTTGCTGCGGAGGCAAATCGCACATACTGATCACAACCCCATAGCACCCTAGGCGGGCTGCGGGGCGGGCGTTGCCGGAGCGACCGCGACCTTGCGGGTCTCGCACATTATCAGCAGGCCGTTGACCACCATCAGTGTCGCGGTCAGGCAGTGGACGCCGAGCGCGGTGGCCACAGAGCCGTGGTGGGCCAGCACGTTGGCCATGTCGCCATACGCGGCGAAGGCCTCCACCAGCAGCACCCAGCCCAGCGCCCGGCGGTGGCCCGTCACCAGCAGGATGCCCAGGACCAGGGCCAGGACGACGTCGCGGATTCCCTTGATGATCAGGAAGCCGTCGCCGTCGCCGGACGGCCAGCTCGGCAGGCCGTAGCCCGGCGCCGTCGTCTCCGGGCTCAGGATGAACTCCGTCCCGAACCAGAGGATGAAGAGGATGAAGGCGGCGGCCAGGACGGTGTTGATCTTCTTCAGCGACATTGTTCTTCTCCTTGCGAGCCTTCGTCGGCCCTGGTGAGCTTCGTGGAGCTTGCTGAGTCGTGTGAGGCCTGATCAGGCCGCGCGGACACGGCTGATCGAGGGGCGTGGTTTGTCGGGATCGCAGTTGTGGGATCTGAGCGCCAGCCGCATTCCCGGATATCGGGATTTCGGTGGCCAGCTGCCGCCCGGGAGTGGGGAATGTGCGCCACAGGCGCGGCGTCGGCCCGCGGGGTCAGTAGTCCGACACCCTGTCGGACTCACCCCGACGGGGCGAAAGCCGCCGGTACAAGGGGCGAATCAGTGCCTGTCAGGGCGGCTTTGGTATCAGGTGAGGGCGGCGACCAGGAGGGCGAAAGCCGCGATGATGACGGCGACGCGGACGTAGTGGAAGCGGTCCCAGCGGTTCATCTGCTGCTTCCAGTCGACGGGCCGATCGTCAGGGGTCCACGTCCTGCTCCGGTTGTTGATCGGGACGAGCAGCACGATCGACATGATCACGCTGAGGATCAGCAGCGCGCCGGCGGTGACGACGAGGCCGACGCCGTGGTGATGCCATCCGGCGATGGCCCAGACCGCGACAAGGGCGAGCGAGGTGATGTACCAGACCGGCATCACGGCGCCGAGCATCCGGCCCCGTGGGCGCGGCCGAGTTGACCACTGTCGCCGGGGAGCGCGTTGAGGATCGGGTTGATGACGAAGGCGACGGAGAACTCCACCCCACCATCACGCCGACGACCACGGTGGTGACGACCTCGAGTGCGTTGAACATGATGGCCCCTCGGTATCTAGTATTGCTAGCCGATGATGCAACGCTAGTACTGCTGCCGCCTGATTGTCTAGCAGTGCTAGGATCGAACCATGTCGGTACAGGAACGCAAGGAGCGCGAACGGGCGGACCGCGAGCGCCTCATCGTGGCGACGGCCCGCGAACTCGCCGAGCAGCAGGGCTGGGATGCGGTCACCACGCGCCGGCTCGCCGAGCGCATCGAATACAGCCAGCCCGTCCTCTACAGCCATTTCCGCGGCAAGCGGAGATCATCGGCGCCGTCGCCCTCGAAGGCGCCGCCGAGATGGCCGCGGCGCTGCGGGCCGCGACCTCCGCCACGGGCGGCCCTCGCACTCGGGTCACCGCCCTCGCCCGCACCTACCTCGACTTCGCCGCACGTAACCCGGCGGTCTACGACGCCATGTTCCAGCTCGACGGCGGCCTGGCGTTCGCGAACGAGGACACCCCACAACCTCTCAAGGACGCATTCGCTGCCCTGCTGGAAAGTCTCGGCGAGGTCGCCGGGAACGGCGTCCACCCGGGGCTGTTCACCGAGGTGTTCTGGGCGTCCCTGCACGGGCTGGCGACCCTGACCCGGGCGGGACGGCTGCCGCCGGAGGACGCCGAGCCGAGGGTGGAACTGCTGGTGGAGCGGCTCGCCATGGTCTGACACACCATCCCCGCGGGCAGTCAGCCGGGTCCCCTGGCCCGCCGCCTGCCTGCGGCATCGTTTCTGGTCACTCGCGCCCACACGGCGCAGCCGCAGATCGCCGGGCCCCGTGCCCCAGGCGGGCATCCGCCCTCGGAAGCTGCGATGCCCATTGATGGCGGGGAAGCGCGGATATCACCACGGCGATCTCCGCCAGGCGCTGCTCCGGGCGACCATGGAGCTCGTGCGCGAGCGGGGCGCGCGGCTTCAGCGTGTCCGAGGCCGCGCGCCGCGCCGGCGTGTCCATCTCCGCCCCGTACCGGCACTTCGCCGACCGGGACGCCATGCTTGCCGCAGCGGCGCTGGCAGGCTTCCGCGACCTGGAGAGCAGGTTCGCCGAGCTTCCCGAGATCCAGGCCTTCGGTGACTGGACGGCGCAGATCGCTGTGGCGTACCTGCGGTTCGCGCAGGAGGACCCGGCCCGTTTCGAGGTGATGTTCGCCGGCGGCTTCGACAAGTCCGAGCACGATGACCTGATGCGGCAGGCCAACCGCATTCAGGAGCAGCTCGAAGCGGCACTCGAACCGCACTTCACCGGCAGACGGTCATCGGTGGCCGGCCGAGCCGCTGAACTCTGGTCACTCGCACACGGTGTGGCCACGCTCGCCGTGGAGGGAGGCCTGGGGCACGCTGTTTCCGACCGGAGCTTCGACCAGGTCGCGGAGAGTGCCGCACGAGCCTGGTCGGTCGGTGTGGACAGCTGTTCCTGAGCATCCACTGAGCGCATACCGAGGCCCTGGCGTACCTGGAGGCCGTCGGCACGGCCTCCAGGGCGGTTCCTCGGCGTTACTCGCCGCTCGGCGGCAGCTTCACGAGGACCGGGCCGTCACGTTCGCGTGGCCGTTCCGCACTCGTCGGCCTCCTCCATGCGCGCGTCCAATGGTTCACGCCGTTCGTACGGGTCCACCTCGGGGCCGTTCCCCGACCCTTTGTCACACGGTCGGCGATGAACTCGGGGATGAAGTAACCCGTGAAGTTGCCGCAGCCGCCGTTGCTGGCGTCCGACTTGTAGGAGACGAGGAGAACGTCCCCGGCTCGGTGATCACCTTCGCCGGGTCGTCCCAGCTCATCACCGTCTCGCGGCGCACGATGGTGCGCGCGACCTCGTCGCTGCCCGTTTCGGCCCGGACGGTCGGGTAGACGTAGGTGACATCGCTGGTCACCTCGACCGCGCCACGCTTGCCCTCGCGGAACGTGATCCATCCTTGCGTCTTGACCACGTTCCCCACCAGCCGCACCTCCGTCTGCGCGAAGCGGCTGAACAGCATCAGAGGGTCATTCTCCTCGCTGGGCTCGCGGAGCGCGATCGACAGGTAGTCCTGGACGTCCTGCTGGTGTGGATTGATCAACGCGATCGCCTTCTTCGGCCGCTCCCCGCAGCACATCAGGATCCAGACTGGACGCCGCCAGGAAGTTCAGGCTCTGCTCGAGCGCCTGCGCGACCTGCTCCTCGGTCATCCAACCGTTCGCCCGTGCCTCGGGCACGCTGATCCCGGCCGTCCCATCGGCCCACTCCCCGCCGGTGATCCCTGAACGGCTGCTCCGGCGTAGGCGGTGTGGTCTTCAACTCCGTGGCGGGCGCGGCACTTCCGCGGCCCCGTCTCCCGCTGCGTTCCCGAACCATCCAACGACCCGCCCCGGATCCAACGCCACGACCAACAACCCGCCCGCGAGGAGAAGTCCGACCACGGACCACGCCTTGAGCCGCCTGCGCCGGGGCGGTTGGTGAGTCCGCCATCCCTCAGGAGGTCCGGCCTCCTCCCGCAAACGCCGTCCGACCATCCGGGCCCGCGCCGACGGCTCCGCAGGCGCGCCCGGTGTCCCGGCCTCGGCCTCCCGCAGGAAGCGCTCCCACTCCTCGTCCGGTATGGACGTCCCATTCTTATCCATGACGTTTTCCCACCCCTTGTGCATGACCGGGTCTTCCCCAAGACCGCTCGCCATTCTCATATCATCGCGTAGCTGATCTACGCGACCCAGATCCCTGTCGCCGGCCGCGAACGCCGGCCGAGTTGCCGAATGCGCCCACATGCGGTTGTTTCGAAGGTGGTGGTGTGTGTACGTGGTTCCCGTCTCCCCTGAGTTGGAGGTGAACCGCGATGCTGTTCACCGACCGCACGGATGCCGGCCGCCGGCTCGCCGAATCGCTCCGCCATATCGCGGGCGGGACCCCGTCGTCCTGGGGCTGCCCGTGGCGGAGTCCCCGTCGCCTACCAGGTGGCGCGGGCCCTCGGCGCCCCACTCGATGTGATCGTGGTCCGCAAGCTCGGGGTCCCGTACCACCCGGAGCTGGGGTTCGGGGCCATCGGCGAGGGCGGGGTACGGGTCATCAGCGAGGAGATCGTCCGCCATGCCGGAGTGCGGGGCGAGGACATCGCCTCGGTCGAGCAGACCGAGGGGCGGAGCTGGTACGGCGGGCCGGGCGGTATCGCCAGGACCGGCCGCGGGTAGCGCTCGCGGGACGGACAGTGATCGTGGTGGACGACGGCATCGCCACCGGTGCCACCGCCGCCGCGGCCTGCCAGGTGGTACGGGCACAGGGCGCGGCCCATGTCGTGCTGGCGGTGCCGGTGGCGTCACCCGACGTCGCCGCACGGCTGGGCGCCGAGGTGGACGAGATCGTGTGCCTGTCCACACCGAGTGTCTTCTCCGCCGTGGGCGAGTGGTACCGGGACTTCTCCCAGACCTCCGACGAGGAGGTCATCGCGCTGCTGACTGAGGCCGCGGCGGGATCGGCCCCGCCGCCGGGGTTGTCGTGGAGACGGACGGGACCGGGCTGGCCGGGGATCTCACACTGCCGGGGGCGCCGGTGCGGTCGTACTGTTCGCGCATGGATCGGGCAGCAGCCGCCACAGCCCGCGCAACCGGTCCGTAGCGGCGGCCCTGAACCGGGCAGGCCTGGGCACCCTGCTCTTCGACCTGCTCACGCCCGCGGAGGAGGCCGACCGGGCCAATGTCTTCGACATCGCCACCCTGGCCGGGAGACTCGCGGACGCCACCCGCTGGATGCAACGCCGCGAGGCACTCCCGGTCGGCTACTTCGGCGCCAGCACCGGGGCCGCGGCGGCGCTGCGGGCCGCCGCCGCGGTCGACTCGGGCGTCGGCGCCGTGGTCTCCGCGGCGGGCGCCCCGATCTCGCCGGGGCGGATCTGACCGGGGTACGGGCGCCGACGCTGCTCATCGTGGGCGGCGACGACTCGACGGTGCTCGATCTCAACCGGCAGGCCCAGGCCGCGCTGTCCTGCGAGAACCAGCTCGCGATCATCCCGGGCGCCACGCACCTGTTCGAGGAACCGGGCGCGCTGGACCAGGTCGCGGACCTGGCGCGGGACTGGTTCACCGGGCATCTGGCCGCTCGGGCTTGATCAGATGCGCACTGCGGCCTGGTAGCTGCCGATGGTGCTCATCGATTCGTAGCGGACGTAAGTGCCTGGATACGGGGCGTGCAGCACCGTGTTGTTACCTGCGTAGAGGCCCACGTGCGAGGTGTTGCTGAAGAAGACCAGGTCGCCCGGCTTCAACTGACTGCGCTCGATGCGGGTGCCCTGGTTGATCTGGGTGTGTGTGGTGCGGGTGATCTGGGCACCGGCCTGAGCGTAGGCCCACTGGGTCAGACCTGAGCAGTCGAAGGCGTCGGGGCCCGTGGCGGTGTAGGAATACGGCTTGCCCACCCGGGTGTCGGCGGCCCGGAGGGCGGCGGCGCCGAGTGCGGATGCGGGCACCTCGTTGCCGAGATCGACCTGCTCTCCCTGGCCACCCTTGCCGCCTTGGCCGCCCTGGCCTCCTTGGCCGCCGCGGTCGGCCCGTTCAGCGGCGGCACTGCTGGCGCGCCGCTCTTCCTCGGCCGTCTTCGCACGTTCGGCGGCGGTGAGGGTGTTGAGCAGCTTCTGGGCTTCGGCGAGCTTGCCCTGCTGCTTCTTCTTGTTCTTGCCGAGCGTCTCGCGGACCTCGGCGAGGTCGTCGACCTTGACCTGCGCCTCCTTGCGCTGCTGCGCGAGGTGCGCTGCTTCGCCTGGATCTTCTGCAGCGACTCGGTCTGCTTGGCCGTCAGTTGGTCGAGTGCGGACGCCCGGTCGAGGAAAGTGTCCGGGTCCGAGGAGAGGAAGAGCTGTAGGGACGGGTCGATCCCACCGGTGCGGTACTGCTCGGTGGCCATCGAACCCAGTTCGCCGCGCAGGGCGTTGAGGTCGTCCTGACCGCGGGCGACGCTGTCCTGGATCGCATCGACCTGCTTCTTGAGCTTGTCCTGCTTCTCCTTGGCCCCGCTGTACTTCTCGGTGGCGACCTCGGCCTCGTGGTAGAGCTTGTCGACCTTCGCCTTGACCTCACTCTTGGCCGGCTTGGGATCGGCGTGGGCGGCCTGGGAGGTCAGCGCCACCGCTGCTGCGGCGGTCGCGCTGAGCACGGTCACGCGGGTGCGGCTCGGCTGCTTGGGACGACGGTGGGACGCCATGTAGGCGAGCTCCTTCTTCGTCGAGCCGCCTACCGGACTGTGGGGATACGAACGAATCCCCGGCTCCGTACAGGTCACGGACTCGGCGGTTCCTTCGCCCGCCACCCCGGGTGGGCGATCACCAGTGCGAAGGTTCGAAGACCTGACTCTAGTAACCATCTCGTGATCTACGCAATCTTCACAGGTCAGTGACACCGTCCACTCAACCCGCGCCAAGGGCGTGTCCGGCGGACCAGTGCTCCACGACTGACGAGCTTTGGGCAGCGATCCGCAGGGCACGATCGGGAACTGACTGTCAGGCCATCGCGAACTTGGCGACGTACTCACCGAAGGGCTCGATGCCGACTTCCGCACGGAGTTCGTCCATGCGCTCCGGCTCCTCACAGGGCCACGGCACCGGCGCCCGTCCTTCACGCCGGCGATCTGAGTGCCGTAGATCTGCCGACGGCCCTCATTGACCAGCGTGCGGTCGCGCAGAAAGGCCAGCTCGCGCGGGCCGGCCGAGCCCGCCGACACCGCTCGCTCCATCAACAGGAGGGCGCGACGCTGGACGTCGAGCTGCCGGTCGGCGTGCTGGGCGATCAGCCAGGCCGCGAGTGCGGCCTCCTCGCCGACCTGTTCCGCAGTCGGCCAGCCGCACTCGTCCATGATCTCGCCGAGTCGGTCACCGTGTCGCACGGTCAGCCGGCGCCAAGCCAACTGCTCGTCGGGATGCTCGCTGTTGGCGCGGATCGAGGACTGCTGGTCGGCCGCAGCCATGTCCGTGAGCTCCGCCGTCAGTGCGGCAACGTCGTGCGCCACTCTCAACTCCCAGGTCGGATCGGTTCGCTGCACTCGCTGCCCGCAACCCTATGGGCGCGTATCGGGCATAAAGATCATTCCGGAGAACGGTGACAGGCACCTCACCGCATCCGGATAACGGATCCATACCCGGAGCCGGAGCCGGATCGCCGTGGCGGTCACGCTGCCGCGGAAGACGTGGGCCCGGAAGTTCTTGAGGACGTCGATCGCCCGGTACGGGCCGAAGCCACGCTGCGCTTCTACCGCAGTGCGGGTGGCACCGGACCCGGGAGCCCGCCCGGGCAGGACAGATCTTGCGGTGTCCCACGGGCCGCGCCATCCGGCGGCGACGACCGAAGCCGGCCTCTCTTCGGCCGAGGTGTACGGGCGCGGTGCGGGGCGTTGAAACGGCGCGCCGGACAACGATGCCATCGGCGTACGTCCCGCCTCGGCGCCCCGAACTCGCCAACCCCTGCCGCGCACTTACCTGGGGAGCGATGCACGACCGTTATGTGAATCGATTCAGAGGGAGGGGAACATAGCCTCTGACCTCGAAGACTGTCAAGGGTTCCACCCATTCACCCCATTCAGGTCGCACATCTCCCTCTCCTATGAACTTCTCGCCATCAACCCATTGACTGGGCACGCAATCCCCGTTTAGCTTCCGAGCAACCTCATTGAAACCTTTCACGGCGAGTGGAGCAACGCAGTCCCACCGCTGAGGAGCTCCCATGAACCAGTCCGCCCCGGGTCCGGCCCCGGTCCTGGCCCTGAAGGGCGTGAGTAAGTCCTTCGGTGCTGTCCGGGCCCTGCAGGATGTGTCTCTGCAGCTGTTCCCCGGTGAGGCCCACGCAATCGCCGGAGAGAACGGCGCCGGCAAGTCGACCCTCATCAAGGCCCTCGCCGGTGCACCGCCCGGACAGCGGTGAAGTGGTGCTCGACGGCCGGCCCGTCGTCTTCCACGGCCCGCCGACGCCCGCGACGCGGGTATCGCGGTCATCTACCAGGAACCGACGCTCTTCCCCGACCTCTCGATCGCCGAGAACATCTTCATGGGCCGCCAGCCCGCCGTGCGCTCGGCCGGATCGACCGCAGAGCCGTGCACGAGACCACCGCCGCCCTGATGCGCAGGCTCGGGGTCGATCTGGCACCGGACCGGCCCGCACGCGGACTGTCCATCGCCGACCAGCAGATCGTCGAGATCGCCAAGGCTCTCTCCTTCGACGCCCGGGTCCTGATCATGGACGAGCCGACCGCCGCCCTGACCGGCAGCGAGACGGCCCGGCTCTTCTCCGTCGTGCAGACCCTGCGCGCCGAGGGCGCCGCCGTGCTGTTCATCTCGCACCGCCTCAACGAGATCTTCGAGCTGTGCCAGCGCGTGACGACGCTGCGCGACGGCCGCTGGATCGCCTCCGAACCGCTGGCGGGGCTGACCGAGGACGACCTGGTACGCCGGATGGTCGGCCGTGACCTCGGGGACCTCTACCCGAAACAGGACGCCGAGGTCGGCGAAGTCGCCCTGTCCGTACGCCGGCTGACCCGTGAGGGTGTCTTCCACGATGTGTCCTTCGACGTCCGGCGCGGCGAGATCGTCGCCCTCGCCGGACTGGTCGGGGCCGGTCGTACCGAGGTCGCCCAGGCGGTCTTCGGCGTCGACCGGGCAGACGCGGGCGCGGTGAAGGTGGCCGGCACCGTGCTGCGGCCCGGTTCGCCAACCGCTGCGATGGAGGCCGGGCTCGCCCTGGTCCCGGAGGACCGGCGCCAGCGCGGGCTGGTCATGGATATGTCGATCGAACGCAACATCGGCCTCACCGGCCTCGACAAGGTCCGCAAGGGCGGACTCGTCAGCCGCGCCCTGGAACACGACCGGGCCGCCGACTGGGCGGTGCGCCTCCAGCTCAAGTACAACCGTCTCGCCGACGCCGTGGGCGTGCTGTCCGGCGGCAACCAGCAGAAGGTCGTACTGGCCAAGTGGCTGGCCACCGGCCCCGCCGTGCTGATCGTCGACGAGCCGACCCGCGGCATCGACGTCGGCACCAAGGCCGAGGTCCACCGGCTGCTCTCCTCCCTCGCGGCCGAGGGCCTCGCGGTGCTGATGGTCTCCTCCGACCTCCCGGAGGTCATCGGCATGGCGGACCGGGTGCTCGTCATGCACGAGGGCGGATCGTGTCCGAGATCGCGCGCCAGGACGCCACCGAGGAGACGGTCATGGCCGCGGCCACCGGACGTAACGAAAGGGCAGCGGCATGACCACCACCATCGAGAGCCCTCCGGACACTCCGGGAAGGCTCCGGAGCGCAGCGCCTCCTCGCTCGTGGACACGGTCTTCCGGGCCCGCGAGATCTCCATCGCCGGGGCGCTGGTCCTGCTGATCCTCGGCACCTACATGGCCAACCCGCGGTTCCTGTCCGACCAGGGCATCAAGGACCTGCTGCTCAACGCCTCGATCCTGGTGCTGCTCGCGGTCGGCCAGTCCGCCGTCGTCATCACCCGCAACATCGATCTGTCGGTCGGCTCCGTCGTCGGTCTGTCCGCCTTCGCCTGCGGCAAGTTCGTCGCCGGGACCGACCACGGCGTGCTCACCGTGATGCTGCTGGGCATCGCGATCGGTGTGGTCTGCGGGCTGGTCTCCGGCGCCCTCGTCAGCTTCGGCAAGGTCCCGGCGCTCGTGGTGACCCTGGGCATGCTCTACATCATTCAGGGCATCGACTACTGGTGGGCACAGGGCGACCAGATCAGCGCGGCCGATGTGCCGGATTCGATCCTGGGGCTCGGCAGCGGCAGCCTGCTCGGCGTGCCGTATCTGCCGCTGATCACCGTGGTACTGCTCGCGGCGACCGCCTACTTCCTGCGCAGCTACCGCTCCGGGCGTGAGCTGTACGCGATCGGGTCGAGCCCCGAGGCCGCGGTACTTGCCGGTGTGCCGATCCGGCGCCGGGTGCTCGCCGCGTACGCCTTCTCCGGGCAGTCGCCGGCTTCGCCGGGGCCCTGTGGCTGGCCCGCTTCGGCACCGTCGTCGCGGACAACGCGCACGGCTGGGAGCTGACCGTCGTCAGCGCCGTGGTCGTCGGCGGCGTCGCCATCACGGGCGGCACCGGCACGGTGTGGGCGCCGCACTGGGCGCCCTGCTGCTCACCACCATCGGCAGCGTCCTGGTCGTACTGAAGGTGGACGCCTTCTGGCAGGGCGCCATCACCGGCGCCCTCCTTCTGCTGGCCATCACCGTCGACCGGATCGTGAACCTGCGGATGACCGCCGCACTGAGGAAGAGGAGCGCCCGTCATGACCATGGCGCCTGACACAAAGGCGGCGCCCACGCCGCAGGGCACGTGAAGACCAAGAGCTCCAAGGCCCTCTCGTACGCTCCCTGGCGCTGCGCTGGGACTCCGCGGTCGGTGTCCTCCTGGTGGCGGTACTGGTCGTCGGCCTCGGGACCACGGAGGGCTTCGGCTCCGGGGAGAACCTCGCGTTCGCGTTCAACGACATCGCCGAAGTCGCCCTCATCGCCCTGCCGATGACGCTGCTCGTCGTCGCCGGGCAGGTCGACCTGTCGGTGGCCTCCATGCTGGGGCTCGGCAGTGCTCTGACCGGTGCGCTGTGGGAGGCGGGCTGGGCGTTCGAGACGATCGTGCCGGTGGTGCTTCTGGTGGGCATCGCGGGAGGCTTCCTCAACGGCTGGCTGGTCACCAGGGTGGGGCTGCCGTCCCTGGCCGTCACCATCGGCACCCTGGCGCTCTACCGGGGCCTGGCCTCGGTGGCACTGGGCAGCGACGCGGTGACGGACTTCCCGCAGACGTACGCGGACTGGGCGGTCGACACCACGACCGTGCCCGGCACCTTCATCACGTACCCGGTCCTGCTCTTCATCATCCTGGCCGCGGTCACCGCTGTGGTGCTGCACGCCACCGGCCTGGGCCGCTCGCTGTTCGCGATCGGCGCGCAGGAGGAGGCCGCCTACTTCGCCGGCATCCGGGTCAAGCGGATCAAGCTGCTGCTGTTCGTGGTGACCGGGCTCTTCGCCTCGTTCGCCGGGATCGTCTTCACCCTGCGGTACGGAAGTGCCCGCGCGGACAACGGACTCGGCTTCGAGATGCTGGTCATCGCCTCCGTGCTGCTCGGCGGCATCGACTTCGACGGCGGAAAGGGCACGCTCTTCGGAGCGGTCGCCGGTGTCCTGCTGATCGGCGTCCTGAAGAACCTGCTCACCCTCAACGACATCGCCAACGAGGTGCAGGTCATCGTGACCGGTCTGCTGCTCGTCGCGTCCGTCCTCACGCCCCGGGTCATCGCCACTGTCGTCGAACGACGGCACCGGCGGGCCGCGAACACCCTGCGCCCCGGCACAGCAGTAACTCCCTGTATCTCTTCCCTCTTCGAAAGGCACAACGCCGCCATGATGCTCCGCAATGCCGCTGGGCGCCGCGCCGTAACGACCGCCGCCGCCGCTGTCTCGCTCGCTGTCGCCCTGACCGCCTGTTCGGGCACCACGAAGGACAGCAAGGACAGTGGACCCGCGAAGGCCGGGAGTTCCGCGAAGGCCGACCCGGACGCGCAGATCAAGAAGGATCTGAAGATCGCGTTCCTGCCCAAGCAGATCAACAACCCGTACGAGAAGATCGTCGACGAGGCGGGCATCGAGGCCGCGAAGGAGTACGGCGGCACGGGCAAGGAGGTCGGCCCGTCCGACGCCAACGCCTCCTCGCAGGTCAGCTACATCAACACGCTGATCCAGCAGCGCCAGGACGCGATCCTCATCGCGGCCAACGACCTAACGCGGTGTGCGGCCCGCTCAAGCAGGCCATGAAGAAGGACATCAAGGTCGTCGCATACGACTCGGACACGGCCAGGACTGCCGTCAGCTCTTCATCAACCAGGCCAGCTCCGAGGAGATCGGCCGCAGCCTGGTCCAGCACCTGGGCGAGCAGCTCGGCTACAAGGGCAAGATCGCGGTCCTGTCGGCCACCCAGAACGCGACGAACCAGAACACCTGGATCGACTTCATGAAGGAAGAGCTCAAGCTGCCCAAGTACAAGGGCATGGAGCTGGTCAAGGTCGCGTACGGGGACGACGCGGACCAGAAGTCCTTCCAGCAGACACAGGGGCTGATGCAGGCCTACCCCGACCTCAAGGGCATCATCTCGCCCACCACGGTCGGCATCGCCGCGGCGGCCCGCTACCTGAGCGACTCCTCGTACAAGGGCAAGGTCGTGCTCAACGGTCTCGGTACGCCGAACCAGATGCGCAAGTACGTCAAGGACGGCACCGTCGAGCAGTTCTCGCTGTGGAACCCGGAGGAGCTTGGCTACCTGGGCTCGTACGCGGCCGCCGCGCTGGCTTCGGGGCAGATCACCGGGGCCGAGGGCGAGAAGTTCAAGGCCGGCAAGCTCGGTGACTACACGATCGGCAAGGACGGCGAGGTCATCCTCGGCGAACCGACCGTCTTCGACGCGAAGAACATCGACAAGTTCGACTTCTGAGTCCTGGGAGCCCGGGGAGCCACTTCGTGCAGCGCGTCTGTTTTCTGCTGAAGGTCCGGCCGGACCGTATCGAGGAGTACCGCGAGCGGCACTCCGTGGTGTGGCCGGACATGCTGGCCGCGCTCTCGGCGTCCGGCTGGCACAACTACTCGCTCTTCCTCCGGGAGGACGGTCTGCTCGTCGGCTATCTGGAGACGGAGGACTTCGACGCGGCCCGGGAGGCGATGGCCGCGACCGAGGTCAACGAGCGGTGGCAGCGGGACATGGCTGCCTTCTTCGAGCAGCCGGAGGCTGCCGATGAGGCCATGGTCCCCTGACCGAGGTGTTCCATCTGGCCTGACGGCGGTGCCGGGGCCGGTCATCCGGCGGCCGCGATCTCGCGGCCGTCCTCCCGCGGGTACGGAGACCGGCCGCGGTCCGGGCCGGTGCCGCGGGCATGCCCGTCGCACTACAGCATGGCCACCGCCAGCAGTGCGAAGCCGACCAGCGAGAACGCGGTGCGCGCCTGGTGGAGGCCGGTCCAGCGGGATTCGAACGCGGTGCGGGCCGCGCTGTCGTCGCCGCCCTCGGCCTCGGCCAGCGCCTTGTTGAGCGGAATGTTGCCGATGATCGTGATCAGGTGGCTGAGCACCGCGCAGACGAGCGCGCCCAGGACCGGCCGGCTGACGCCGTCCACCACGAGTGCGGCGACGGGCAGGACGATCACGCCGGCGAAGAGGGCGAGGAACCCGGGCCCGGCACCTTCTCGTTGAAGCGGCGCATCGCAGCCGTGAACTGGTCATCAGGCAGGGCCGCGAGGCCGGGCATGATCGCGATCAGGAACGTCAGCATGAAACCTGCGTAGAGGCCGGACGTGATCACGGCACAGAGCAGGAGCAGGAAGGACATGCGGATCATCATGGCGCGGCCTCAACGGGCCCGCACAGCCTTTCGAATGACTGTACGGACGCGGGTGCCGGCCGTGCGGACCCGGGTGCGGACTGTGCGGACCCGGGTGTGCGCCCGGTCAGCCGATCTCGCCCTCTTCCCCGCCCCCGTCGGCCGGCTCGTCCCCGCCGCCCTTGATCCGGCCGGCCTCCTCGATCGCTGTCGCGAGCTTGCGCACCGAGCTGTCCTGCGTGCTGTCCGCCAGCTTCTGTGCCCGGGAGGCGAGTTCGCCCAGGGCCGGAGTGCCCGGCAGGTCACCACCGCGCAGGGTGTCGGCGAAGTACGCGGCCACCGCGGTGACCTGGAGCCGCGCGCTCGCACCGTCCCAGAGCTTCCGTCGATCGCACCGGCCCGGACCGATCCGGTCTCCTCGTGCGCCTCACGCGTCTTGGGGTCCAGCCAGCGCACCGTCGCGGTCGCCACCCGCCCGGATGCCCCTTCGCGCAGCCGTACGGCATAGAGCGCCGTCACCGTGTGGCCGGGCCGACCTCGCCGCCGTCGACACTGTCGTCGCGGAAGTCCTCGTCGGCGACCTTGCGGTTCTCGTAGCCGATGAGCTCGAACTGCTTGACCGTCTTGCGGTCGAAGGCCACCTGGGCCTTGGCGTCGCGTGCCCGCAGCTCGACATGGGCGGGCAGCTGGTCGATGAAGACCTTCCTGGCCTGCGCCTCGTCGGCGATGTACGTGGTGTTGCCGTCGCCCTTGTTGGTGAGGCGTTCCATCAGTTCGTCGCCGTAGTCGCTGCCGACTCCGACGCCGAAGAGGGTGATGCCGTACTCTCGCGCGCGTCCCCGATCCGTTCCAGGATCGCGTCGGCTCCGGTCTCGCCGGTGTTGGCCAGGGCGTCGGAGAGCAGCACGACCCGGTTGTTGGCACCCTTCCGGTGGCCGTCGACCGCCTCGTCGTAACCACGCTCGACGCCGGCTTCCACGTTGGTGGAATCGGCGGGTTCCAGCTCGTCGACGGCGTCCCGGAGCCTGCTGCGGTTGCCCTGGAGCCGGGTCATCGGGAACCGGGTCTCGGCTCTGTCGCTGAAGGTGACCAGGGCCACCGAATCGTCGTCGCGCAGCTCGTCGGTGAGGATGCCCAGCGAGCTCTTCGCCAGGTCGAGGCGGCCGGTCTCGGCCATCGACCCGGAGATGTCGACGACGAAGGTGAGGGCGGCCGGCGGGCGTTCGCTTCGTCCGGTGGCGGCCCTGGTGGCCAGGCCCACCCGTACGAGCGACCAGTCGCTCGCCCCGGCGCCGGCCTGTGCGCCGTCGACGCTCACCGAGAAGCCGTTGCCCTCCGGACGCCTGTAGCCCTGCCGGAAGCTGTTGACGAACTCCTCGGGCCGCACCGTCCGCGCATCCGGCAGCTGCCCGTCGCCGAGCGTGCGGCGTGCGTATCCGTAGCTGGCCGTGTCCACGTCCAGCGCGAAGGTGGACAGATAGTCGGGCGGCGCGATGTCGCGCTCGCGGTCACCGTCCCCTGCGCGCCGTCCTCCCGCTGCGCGCCCTCCGGCGCCCCGGCGGACGGCGCGGCGGGGCGGCCCGCTGTCCCGGGCCGACCCGCGATTGTCGCTCGTGTCGGCGGTGGCCTGCCGCTCCCTCCCCGCTGCAGCCGGTGAGCAGCATTCCGCCCGCCAGCAGAGCGACCAGCACACCCGTGCCTCTGGATGTCCCTGTCCTGCGATCCATCGCTACCCCACGTCGTCGACATCTGCCTATGTGACGTACGAGGTGACCGGCCGGAGTCGTCGAACGCGTTGCGGAACAGTCTCGATGCCGCAACGACGAGCACGCAGGCGGCGGGTGGGCACGGAGAAGGCGGCCGAGACGTTCGGATACGCCGCGAGCCAGGCGCAGGGGTGACCGCCTCGGCCCGGTGCGATGCGAAATGACGGGTTCCAACAAATTCCGGGCTCACGAAAAGTGAATTCTCGGGGCGGTATCGGCAATTGAAAAAGACGGCTCGGAGAACTTCCCGCAATTCATTCCACCCTCAACGGACCCTTGTCTACGTTTGGCTGACGTGGCCGAACCGGCCGACGCGATCATCAGGAGGTTCGGCGCATGGCGGGCATGCAGCAGTCGGAAGCACGCGCCACGCGGAACGGCGTGCCCGCTCCGGAGCAGGCGTTCACCGGTAGTCAGTGCGGAGGCCGGTCATGAGCGGCGCCTATCAGGCGGATACCGGCGCCCTGCGGCAGAGCATCGAGGAGATGAAACGCCTGCCCGGCCTGGCGAAGCAGATGGGCGAGGACTTCAGGAGCCAGGAGAAGAACTACACGGAGTGGCCGGGCTGGACGGATGACTTCGCCCTTGAGGTGAGGCCGAGGTACGAGGAGAACAACCGGTACTGCACCGATATCTCGACGGCGCTGTACGAGGTGCTGGACGCCCTTGTCTCGGCGACGCTGACCAACCTGGAGAGCATCGAGGGCACCCGGACCGACGCCTCCGAACAGGTCCGGGCCCACCAGGCGGAGACCGACGAGGCGGTCTTCGGCGACGGCGGGCAGGGGAAGCGCTGAGTGCGGGAGATCAATTTCCCGGAAGACGTCAGGACGATGCTCTGGATCCTGCTCGGCGAGATGCCGCTGCAGGCCAGGGAGAACCTGGCGTGGGACAGCCGGGCCCTGTATCTCGACCACGGGAAGCGGATTCTCGAACTGCGCGACGCCGTGCGGATGTCCGTGCGGAACTCGGGCAAGGCGCTGCCCGACGATGTCGCTCTGGGGTACATCCAGGGCCTGTCGCTGGTGACCGACGACGGAGGCATCGACCGCCTCCAGGAGATCGTCGAGCAGATGGACGACATGGCGGACGGCCAGATCGACTACTCGATGAAAATCCAGGAGTCGAAATGGGAGATCATCGCCGAGATCGTCATGCTCCTCATCGAGCTGGCCTTTCTCGCGGCCATGGCGTTCTTCACGGGCGGTACGTCGATCTCCCAGATGGCACTGGCCAGAGCCAGGAGCCGACTGGCACTGCTGATCATCATCGACCGGCTGCTGCGGATGACCCACATCGCCCCGCGCTCAGCGAGGCCCTGGTGGAGGCGATCCAGACGCTGGCGGTGAAGCTGGCCCAGATCGCGTTCAACCCGCCCGGGCGCAAGCCGTCCGGCATCGACTGGAACGACGTCGCCAAGGCGGCGGCGGCCGGTGCGCTCGGTGGTCTCTTCGAGAGCGTTCTCGGGCGCTTCTCGCCCCATCTCAAGAGCTGGTTCGACAAGAGGGCCGACGACCACCTCGACACCCTGGACATCGACTTCCCGAAGAACACCCCTTCGTGACGAAGGCGTTCAACGAGGCCTACGAGATACCCGCGGTCTTCGTCATATCGGGGTCAGCGAGACCCTCGCCGAGGTACTGGTCACCGGCCTCTTCGACGGCAAGTGGGAGTTCAAGTGGGAGACCTTCGTGGGCTCCGGCACCAGCGGGTGTTCGGAATGTACGCGGAGTCCCTGGCCGGGGCCGGGGGCTGTGGCTGAAAAGCAAGTTCTTCCCGCCGACGCTTTCGCCCAACGACTACAACGAGGTACCCCGAGGCGTCGGCGTGAGCGACGGCGACGGGCCGCCGGAGCGGTCGGCGCCGCCGGTTGTGTCCCCGTCGTCACCGGGAGCGGCCTGCCGCTCAGCACGCCCTGCCGTCACCCCTGCCCTCACCCCTGCCGGCCTCTGCGCCGCCGACGGCCTCTTCACCGCTCGCCCCGACGCTCACGCCGGGTCCGCTGCCGTCGCCGCTGCCCGGCCCCTGCCGGTACCGGTTACCGGCCCACTGGCCGGAACAGGTCCCGACGGAGTCCCGGCCACCCTGCCGCCGACGTCCCTGCCGGCAACGTCCCTGCCGGCGCCAACCCTTCCGGTACCAACGCTTCCGGTGCCGTCGGCATCACTGCCGCCGGCCGCGATGCCGGTGACGGAGTACGGTCCGGAGTCCGCGGATCAGGCGCTGGACAGCGACGCCCGCCGCCCTCGTCGTCCCCGTCGCCATCCCCGCCCCTCGTCGGGGCGCCCTCGCCGGGCGGGCGGGTCGCAGGAAGCGGGGATGAGCGGCAGACCCTCTCGGTGACGGACCCTGATGTGGGTGCCGGTTCGGAGCAGCCGGTCGGTGGTGAGGAGGCTTCGTCTGCGGCGCCGTCGCCGTCGCCGTCGCCGTCGCCGTCGTCGTCGTCGCCGTCGCCGTCGTCGTCGTTGGGCCCACGGCCCGTAGGCGCCGCGGACCCGCAGCAGGCTGTGCCGCGCGGTGAGCCCGACGTCGTGGAGACGACGGACAGGGCCGGGGAAGAGGAAAGGGACGGGGCGGTTGATCCGGTACGCGCCCCGCATCCTCCGATACCGGGTCGCCCGGCTGGGAGGCTGCGCGGGCCGGTGCGGAACCGGTACCCCGTTCGCATACCTGGGTCGATCCGGTGTCCGCTCCCGACGACCCCCAACGGCCCGGCCGGACCACGCAGTTCGTCACGAAGTCCACGTTCGACGTGCGGCGCTTCGAGTTCGGGGACGAGCACGTCACCGATCTGACGGTTCAGGTGGGCGTCGGCGGGCCGGGACAACTGCCGGAGGGGTGTGGGAGAAGGTTCTCAGCGGTGTCGAGACCGGCCTGAACGCCCCGGCCACCGGCTGCCCAACGGAGACCTTCTGCACGTGACCGTGGAGCAGGTCGAGAGCGATCCGCATCCCAACGGACTCAACGTCGAAATCATCGGCCGGGACCAGCAGATGACTCGTTCTGCGTGGTGGGCCGACGCCGATCCCATCGACTACGCGCACGAGATCACGCATCTCCTCGGGCTGCGGGACGAATCACCGCACGCGGTCGCGCCTCACCGTCCCGATATCGCGGGCAGTCTGTTGGGGACTACCGGCGTGCCGCACCCACCGGTCTCGCGCAGGGTGGTCTGCGAGGCCGGCACCTGCAGCTGCTCGCCGTTCACATCGGGGACACCGGCCCTGCCGGAGCGGTCGCGCCGCCGCCTGCGGTCCGTCCGGCCACGGTCGGCGGGCATCCGGGTGCGGAGCCTTATGCCCCGGTACCTCCCGGGAGCGGCGTTCCGGGGCAGGACGCGGCCGTAACACCGCTGCCGGCAACGGCAACAACGACGACGGCACCCGCCACCGGTGCCATCGCACCGGTGCCGTCCACCGAGGGCGCACCTGGAACAGGCCCCGGGCAGAGGAGTGGATCCTCACCACCCTCGACCGGACGCGGCCGCCCGTCCTGGATACGACACTGTCCCGGCCGCCGGCCGGCCGGCGCACACCGGCCGATTTCGGCAACGGCACCCGCATGCCCGACTACATCGACGACGTCCAGGCGCTGCTGGACGGCGTCCCGGACGACATCCTCGCCGAGTTGCTCACCGGCCCGGTGACCTTCGGCCAGAGCGACGTCGTCCTGCGCGGCACCGGACAGGCTCTGGCGGAGATCGACCGGGTCCTGACGGGTGCGGGCAGAGCGGTGAGCCCTGCTCAGCCGAGGGGCAGCAGGCCTGCCGGCACCGGCCTGATGGCCGACCTGACGTATGCCTTTGCGCAGAAGCCCAAGACCCTTGCCGGGGACGGCCGCGTGTTTGCGTACACCGCACAGGACGGCAGCGTGCGGAAGCTTTCCGTCGTCGTGCGCCACTACGGCGGCTGGGAACAGTTCGCCGACGTGTACGGCAGCCCCGTGAAGGTGGACGAGATGCACCGTTCCGGTGTTTCCGCCGGGCAGAGCAAGAGCATGCAGTCCACCATGCAGCTGGCGCTGGGCGGCCCGATCGGGCCCATGTCGACGGCCGGGTTCAGCGGTTTCGGGCGGATCGGGCTGCGGTTCGGGTTCACCGACAAGGTCGGTTACGGGCAGACCGACCAGGGAACGAGCCAGACGGAGACGCGTTCGCTCGACGGGTCGCGGGTGTACCTGGACGATGTGTACTACGAGCTGCGGGTCACCGACGCGGACGACCGCCCGTGGCCGTCCCCGGGCAGGATCCGGGCGGCGCACCGGTCTTCGGGTTCGGTATGCGGGACGGGCTGTCGGTCCGGCTTCCGGACAGCGTGACGAGCACCACCGCACAGCCGGGACGGATCCCCGCTCGTTGGAGCTGGGCCGGAACTCGACGTTTCGGCTGGTGCGTACGGAGGGTTCGGGCCGGTCGCGCGGATGCGGGACTGGGCGGCCGGGAGGTCGGTGCGGCGCCGGACAGCACCGCCTACCAGGAGCTGAACGCCTTCTTCTCCTCGATGAGTTTTCAGCGGCAGAGCCGTGCGATGTCGAGCGGCAGGGTGAGCACCGAGCCCCTGTTCGCCGACGACGACGACCGCACTCCGCTCGGCGTCTTCGTGGTCGATGTGGTGCCGGGCACGGCGACGCTGATCACGCAGACCCCAAAGGCCGAGCTACGCGACATCAACACGTCCACGATCCGTAACGAACGCAGCCTCCAGAAGACCGCGGCATTCGGTATCGACGGGGTCGTGGGGCCGGCGTTCAACTTCTTCGACCTGGGGAAGGGGCGCTGAACCTCCGGCTCCAGTTCGGGCCCGCGTTCCGGTACCTCTTCTCCGTGTCCCGTTCCGCCGCACTCGGCGGCTCCGGCGCGATCAAGTCGGCCGGACAGGTGAAGGGCGGCCTCACCGGCCTCTATCTGGTCAAGAAGACGGTCTACGTCCAGCACAGCGGCAGTGGCACCCGCCGCAACGGTTCCACACCTGGAGCGTGGACCGCATGACGACTACGGAGGCGCGGCGGCTGGCCGGCTGGGACGACGGCATACGGCGTGCGTTGCGGGCGGGGCGCCGGAGCCGTTCGCTCCCGCCTACCTCACCGGGACCGGCCGCCCACCCTCGGCATGCACCGGGTGGAGGAGTTCGCCTTCGACGACGGCAGCCGGACCGGCACTGCGGACCCGGCGGGGCGGGAGCGCACGCTCCTGGACACGTTCGCGGACGAGGTGCTGACGGCACTCGCGGAGGCCTATCCGCAGCTGGTCGCACGGCTCGACCAGCTCGCGCCACCGGAGCGCAGAACCTGGCGGGAGCGGACGGCCACGCTGCTGGAGTCGCCCGGACCACTGGCCGGGGTCCGGCCCGCGGGTCTCGGTGGCGCGATGACGAGCAGTACCGGACGGCGCTCTCCAACACGCTGGAGGTACTCGCCATGCTGTCGCACCGGAGCATGGCGGGGAATCTGGAGGCGCTGACGACGACCGGGATCAGGATCAGGTTCAACGAGCCGGGCCGGTTCGGTCAGGGCCACCGCTATGTATGGCTGCACGCCGAACTGACGAACCGCCGCTTCGAGGGCGTCCAGGACGACTTCAACCTGCGCTACAGCTCGATTGGCGTCGAGCGGGTCGACGGGCAGAAGAGCGCGAAACGCGTCGGGGAGGTGGGTGTCGAGGGCCAGTTGGCCTTCCGTGACCCGAGCGCGGACGATATCGGCGCCCCGGCAACGCGGGAGTGCTGACGGCCGGTGCGCGCAAGGGGCGGCAGAGCGACCAGGAGACCGGCTTCGGCCGGAGCGCCACGTACGAGCCGATGACGGTGAGCAAGGGCCGTCCCACCTGTACCGCTACGACCTGGCGCTGACCGTGGACCGCGGAGGCTACTGGCGATTCCGTGGGCTGCTGCGCGGGACGGCGACCCTCGGGCTGCTGGGTACACAGCCGTTCGTCCTCAGCCAGCGGCAGGACCCGCTGATCGGTGCGTGGCCGGGCGGCCGTCAGGTCGGTGGCGGCCCCGTACCGGGCAGGTGCTGATCAGCATTCCGGGCTCGCACGCGCCGCCGGTGAATCCGCATGCTCCGGGGCCGCCAACCCCTATCTGAACCCTGCCCCGGAGCGGACCTGGCACCTGCGGCCCGAGCGGGCGCGGGCGCTGGCGCTCGGTGACCTGTCCAGGCCGGGGGCCTGGTGCGGGACGGCGACCTGGTGGGGAGCCACGCCCTGGCGCTGCCGCCCGCGCCGGACGGGCGGGGCTCGCTGATGTTCCAGGACCTGCAGAACCACCCGTTCCTGACCATCGGCGTGCTGCCGTCCCCGGTGCTCCTGAACACCCTGGACGGGCTGCTGGAGTCGGGGTCGGGGGTGCGTGGCAGCTGACCGAGGAATCAGCCCCGGCCCGGGAGGCGATACTCCGCACCTTCCAGGCCCAGTACCTGACGTCCAACTTCGACCAGAGCTCCGGTGCGCTGGGCTGGACCGCGTCCGGGCTGATGGGCAGGGCCCGTACGCCACCCGCTGGGCGACGTTCCGGCATCTGACGGCCGTCGACGGCATCCAGGCCCTGACCAAGCCCGTGCCGATGGACACGGAGATGGTGCTCGGCGGTACCGGCCAGACGTCCGGGAAGATCACCAAGACCAAAACGTTCTTCTCCGGCGGCCAGCTCGTCTACGCACGCTCCCACGCGACCGGACCCGGTCTGCTGGGCACCTACGGCCTGATCGCGAGCCCCTGGTCGACGTCCGACCAGTCGAGCGTGAGCGTCACCCGGTCCGTCGTCCACGACATGAACCGCAAGGGCTTCGGCCATCAGGTGCAGGTGACGGGAAACGCCGAGCACTGGATGGCGCTGACGTCGAGCCTGCTGGGTTCGGGTGCCGCGGGCAGGCGTGGCGTACCCGACTGGCTCGCCGCGGCGGCGGGCGGATGACGACCGTCCCCGGCGGCTGGCTGGCGCATGTGCCCGAGAAGAGCGCCTACATGGTCGGGCTGATCGACGACGGCATGGGAGACGTGCCGCGCTACACCGACCACAGCTGGTCGCCGCAGGAATGGCTGAAGGGCAACAGCTTCGGCACGTACCCCGTCAACGCGCTGGATCCGTCGGCGGTGCTCGCGGCGTTCGACCGGAAGGTGGACACACTCGGACTGGACGACGCGGGCCGGGAGCGGGTGCGCACCCTGGTGTCGTCCCGTGTCCTGCGCTCCATGGACAAGGAGATGACGGGCACCGGTTCGTCCGTGCCGGCGCGCACCGGTGCCTGGGGCCGGCACAGCCTGCGTATCGGCAACCGGCAGGTGCGGATCCGCGTTCAGCTCATTCCGGGGCTTCCACCTTCGAAATGATGGACCACAGCATTGAGATGGAGGAGAACCGCAGGGCGATCGAAACCGTCCAGGAGGGTGGCGACTCCAGCAAGGGCGCCGACTTCGGCTATCTCGTCGGCGAGGGCGTGCACACGGGGAACACGACCGCCGTGGCGGCGGGTCCCACCTTCACGGAGACCGGATCGGGCCGGCAGTCCAGCGGGTCGAGCCGGACGGTCTCCACCCTGACGGTGTTCCGGGCGGCGTCCACCGAGCCGTACGCGGAGATCGCCACCGCATACCGCATCCGGATCACGCTCGAGGCCGACGAGGCTCAGGCCGCGGACGGCGGCTCGACGACCGGGCCCCGCCTCGCCCGGTTCCGGGGCAAGCAGATCCTCAGCGAGGAGGGGCCGGCCGGGACCCTGCGAGAGCACGTCCCGCTCAGCCTGATGACCCCTGACCCGGACCCCGGCGGCGGCACGGACCTCCTGGGACCGCCGCAGCTGACGGGCTCCAGGCGCCGCAGCAGGGCATTTCGCCGTACATGCTGGGCCCGGACACCAAGTACGCGGACGGGACCATGAAGCCGTTCGTCTTCCCCGACACCGGATTCGACGTCCGCCGGATCATCGGGCAGGCGGACATCCAGGCGGCGAACAACTACGCGGTCGCCCTCTCGTACGACGCGGGTTCTCCCTGGACCGCCCCGATGCCCCGCGCCGGGCCAGGGACACCGGACTCACCCGCCTCGGTACCGGTTCCGCGCAGGCGATGGAGGACAGTACGAGCAACGCCGCCCTGTCCGCGTACTACCACCAGGCGGTGACCGCCGACGGCTACCGCGTCCCCGGACTGACCGAGAAGAACGTGGCCGGCAACGAGAGCGCCCAGCTCGACCTGTACGCCAAACCCGACTTCAGCCGTGCGCGGCTGCTGACGGTCGCCGACGGCAAGAAGATGGAGACGCTGCGACGGACCGGCCAGGGCACAGCCACCTCCGCCGGCCGGGAAGGCGTCCAGGACTCCTCGATGGGGGCGGGCGTCCTGATCAGCTCCGAGCGCACTGGCCTCAACCAGTTCGGCGGGTCGGGCACCGGACCGTACTCGGCCGAGGGCGACAGCAGCGTCACCAGCGCGGACCAGCTGGCCTCGGTCAACACCAAGCCCAAGACGGGACGGGCGTTCCTGTTCGCCGTGCCCACCGCATGGCTCAGCGTCGCCGACGTACACCGAGGCATCAAGGACACCCGCTTCGGACGCCTGGTCGCCGGCACTTTCGGCCACGTCAGGCCGGGGCTGAAGGCGGTCGGCTCCGAGGCGTACGCCCTGGTGTGGGTACGCGACGACATCGCCGGCGAACTCGGTCTCGTCAACGACACGAACTTCCCCGAGCGGGTGGGCCGGGCCTGGGACGCGGTCGGCGAGGCGAGCAGGGCATGGGTGGACGCGGACAAGGCGTACTGGAAGAAGCGCCGTTCGGCCATCGACCTGCGCGAGAGCACGACGCGGCGCGGAGCGCGCTGATCACGCAACGCGCAGCCGCCCGTGCCGACGAACTGCGGCTGCCCCGGTCCACGACACCGCCGGTGCGATGGAGAGCGATCTGGCCGGAGCGCTCGATGAGCTGGCCGGGGTGCAGGACACCGGCCGGCGGGAAGTTCGGGAAGCCCGCGATGCCCTGAAGGAACGGGAGGAGACGGACACCGGCGAAGCCGCCCACGACGGCTGGGTGCAGCTGGTACGGGATCAGCTCCTCGACGCCCGGGCAGCCCTGGCGACCGCCGAACGGACCGCCCAGGACCGGCTGACGACAGCAAAGGGCGCGTCGCGGACCTGCGCCGCGGCATGAGGGGGCGGACCGGCGCTTGGCACGAGTCGAGGAGGACGTGGCCGCCTCGTCACTTCTTCTCGAAGCGGCCACCCTCCGACACGACACAGCCGCCACCGCCCTCGCCGGGCGGCGCGCGCTGCTCGACGGGCTGAGGGCGGTGGCGCAGGACGCGGCGGCCGAGTACCACCGGGTCAGGGCCGCAACCGACCAGCTCACCCGGTGGCATCAGGAAGCGGCCACGCCGGAGGGCCGGACCCGGCTCGGAAACCGCGCGGAGCCCCGGCCGTCACCTACGACACGCCGGAGCCCCCGCTCCGCCGCAGGTCGCGCAGGATCCGGCCGCCCCGCCGACCTACACCAGGACCGTCACGGACCGGAGGACCGAGCTCACCTCGCCCGACCAGGTCACGTACACCCTGCACGATGTCCCGAGGGACGGGGACGCCTTCGCTCACGCCCTCCTGGCAGGCCTGAGCAGGTCCGCGCCCCAGTCGCTCACCGACCGGGGTATCGACATCAACGACCCGTACACGGCGGCGGCAGCCCTCCCCACTGCTCGCGGCCGGACTCACCGACCCGGCGGACGCCGACCTGCTCGACCTGGTGACAACCGACGACACCGACACGTTCACCGACGCAGAGGCCACCGCGGCGGGGCTGCGGGCACCGGACCACTGGGTACCGACACACCCGGGGCCGCGAGTTCGACAGCCTGGACGGGCTGATCCCGCACTCCGTAACACCCGACCGGGCCGCCAGGGCAGAGCTGGCCGTCGCCCAGCTCATGCGGCCGGCGGACGCCGACGCGGAAGCCGGCTGGAACCACGCGACGGCGGACCTGCTGCCGCTGCTGGCCGCCCGGACCTTCGCAGTGGACATCACGGTGGTGGACGGGACGGGCCGGTCCCAGCTCTTCAGCGCCGGCCCTCTTGACCCTACGGGGCACCTCCAGGACCTCCTGGACGAGCCCGGACAGCAACGCCCGCACGTGGTGCTGAGCCTGACGGATCGTCACTATCAGCTCGCCGTACCAACAGACAGCGAGCCCGCGCACAGCCGCTCGAACCGTCACAACGGCGGCCCCGCCCGGCCGGGCGACCCGCTCGTCTTCGGCGAACGAGTCGCTCCGAAACGAGTCAAGCCCGAAGAACGCGACGCCGCCGGCGACGTACGCGTGAACCCACTATGGACACCCCTGGATGAGATCGACCCCGATCTGCTGATCACGGGCAACAAGGAAGCCGTATGGATCTACACGGTCACCGGGGACGGACAGGTCCTGCTGGGCAGCGAGCAGCCGAGCGGCGTCGTCACACCGGAGCAATTCGACGCACTGCTGACGGGCATGCGGCGAGCAGACCCGAGCTGACGGCGCAAGAGTTGCGCGCCCACCTCGACGGTCTCGGACACACCGGCATCGCAGCCGAATTCGTCGGGAAAGGCCGGGCGGAACCGGGAATGAGCCGCGTATCGGGCGAGTTCCGATGGAGCACAGAGCTGGGCCGATGGACAGTAAACGACAAATCAGGACGCTACATGAGCGAGTCTGTCCGCCCCGGCCTCGACCCAGAGATCGCCGCCGGCTGGCTGGACCAAGTGGCACGACTCTTCACCAACCGACTCGGAGTGACGGTCACACCCCTCCAGATCAAAACCGCAGCCACCACCCCACCGGCTCCCACTCCCGCTCCTGACTCTGCTCCTGACCCCGCTCCGCCGCAGGTCGCGCAGCCTCCGGCTCCTCCGGCTCCTCCGGCTCCCCTCCCGCGCATCCACTGGCGGGAGGGACGGTGTCGTCGGCCGAACTCGACGCGATCGGGGTCACGTTGTCGGCCGGCCGTGCCGCCGAGGCGATCCTGCGCGGCGGGGAACTGGCCGTCACGGACCTGGGCCTTGACCTCACTCCACAGCAGCAGGTGCACCTGCTGCTGCGACGGGCCGGCGTCCCCGGACGGGAACATCGGGGCGGCGGCGCAGGCAGCGGCCGACGCACTGGGCGTGGACGTCGTGATCAGCGGTCCGGGGGCCAGGTGCGGCGGTTCGGGGCCGGCACGGGACGCGAGGTGCGGCTCTTCCTCGACGGTACGGCGTACACCCGCGAACCGTGAGGGACTTCGCTCCGGCGACCACCGCCGAGCAGGCCACCGGACCGATCGCACGATGCTGACGGTGGGCGACTTGATCAGGCTTCAGGACACGATGTCCTTACGGCTGAACCCCTGAAGGCGAAGGCGAACAGAATCAGGGCATACGTCACCGAGATGGCTGCCCCTTCGCCATGCCACTCCACTCGAGGTCGGGCTGGAGCGCGTCGGCCCAGGCGAACTGCCAGTGCGCGGGCAGGAAGTCCCGGTAGGAGCCGAGCGCGGTGACGGCGTCCAGCACATTACCGACGATGGTCAGCCCGACCGCTCCGCCGACGGCTCCCAGCGGGCGTCGGTCCTGGTCGACAGCCAGAACGCGAGTCCCGCCGTGACGAGCTGGGAGACGAAGATGAACACGACGACGACCGCGAGGCGCGGCACGGCGTCAGCGGCGGACAGAGCTCCGCCGGTGGGCAGCTGGAGCGGTCCCCAGCCGTACGCGGCAGCTCCCGCGGCCAGTGCGACCAGGGGCAGCAGCACCATGGCGGCCAGGCTGAAGCCGAGGGCCACCACGAGCTTGCTCCAGAGCAGCCTGGAGCGGGGCACCGGCGCCGCGAGCAAATAGCGCAGGGAGGACCAGCCGGCCTCGGAGGCGACGGTGTCCCCGCAGAACAGCGCCACCGGCACCACCAGCAGGAAACCGGCGGAGACGAACAGGCAGGTCGCGGCGAAGTTCGCGGCGGACGCGGTCGCCGTGTCCATCAGGGTGATCCGCTCGCCGCCCCGGGGCCGCCCTCCGGGTGCCGCCGATCGCGAAGGCGGTGATCAGGATGAACGGCAGGGCGGCCAGCACCCCGCCCATGAACAGGGTGCGGCGCCTGCGCAGCTGCCGCATCGCTTCGACGCGCAGGGGCAGGGTGCGGCGGGCGTGGTAGCCGGGGCCCCAGCGTGGCCCCGTACATCGGTGGCGGAGCTCATGCGGATCCTCCGGAGATAAGGGTGAGGAAGGCGTCCTCCAGGCGGCGGTGCGGCCCGGCGCCGGTCACCGGCACGTCGAGACGGACCAGTTCGGCGATGAGCTGCGCGGAGGTGGCGCCCTCCAGCCTGACCAGCAGTCCGTGTCCGTCGTCCGTGCGGACGGCTGAGCCGATGCCCGCCAGCGCCGTCACCTTGTCCACCAGCGGTTCGGCGAACTCGTCCGCGCTGGTGACGAGCAGCATGTCCCCGGAACCGGTGATCTCGGCGACCGGCCCCGCCTGGACCAGCCGGCCGCGGTCCATGACCACGAGGTGGGTGCAGGACTGTTCGACCTCGGACAGGAGGTGGCTGGAGACGATGACGGTCCGGCCCTCGGCCGCGTACCGGATCATCACGTCGCGCATCTCGCGGATCTGGGGCGGGTCCAGGCCGTTGGTCGGTTCGTCCAGGATGAGCAGGTCCGGCATGCCGAGCATGGCCTGGGCGATGGCGAGCCGCTGCCGCATGCCCTGCGAGTACGTGCGCACGGCACGGGCCAGGGCGTCACCGAGCCCGGCGATCTCCAGGGCGCTGTCGATGTGGGAGTCCTCGGCGGGGCGGCCGGTGGCCTGCCAGTACAGCTCCAGGTTGGCGCGGCCGGACAGGTGCGGCAGGAAGCCGGCCCTTCGACGAAGGAACCGACCCGTGACAGCACGGGGCGCCGGGCCTGATCGCGTGCCCGAAGACGCGGATCTCGCCCTCGTCGGGCTTGATGAGCCCCATCAGCATGCGCAGCGTGGTGGTCTTGCCGGCCCCGTTGGGTCCCAGGAGACCGAGCACCTGCCCTTCTCGACCCGGAACCCCAGCTCCCGTACGGCATACCGGTCGGCGGACTTGGCGTACTTCTTCGACAGGTCCGTGATCTGCAGCGGTACGTCGGCGAGTGCCGGATCCGGCACCGGGTCGCGGTGCGCCGGTGCGCGGTGAACAGCAGCAGCGCGGCGATGACAACGGCGCCGGCCGGCAGTCCCCAGGTCCACCAGGGCAGGGACGCCGCCGCGGTCTTCACGGCGGGTGCGGTCGGGACGGACAGCGAGCCGTCCACGGAGACGGTGTACGTGGCCGGCTCGGCCGGTGACGCGTAGCCGAGGTCGGTGGCGGACAGGACGAGCCGGAGCCGGTGCCCGGAGTCGACCTCGTGGTCGATCGCGGGCAGGGCCAGCTCGATGGGTTTGCCCTGCTGTCCGGGTGCGATCCGGTAGGGGTGACGAGCTGGGAGGGCAGCACCTGCTGCTTCCCGTCCGGCGAGACGTCGTACACCTTCCCGAACAGCACCGCGTCGCCGTGGTCCGCCTTCACGTTCACGCGGACGGTCGGTGAGCCGGTGATGCGCATGGAGGTGTCCAGCGGGGCCGATTCGAAGCGCGCGTACTGACCCGGAAGTCCATGGAGAGCCCGACTCCGAGGGTGGACAGCTGGGAGATTCCGCCACCTATGCCCGGAATGGCCGAGATGGAGGGCGGGTTGCCGCCGGCGGGATTGCGGAACGTCTGGCTCCTGCGCTCGCCCAGTGCGATCTGCTTCTCCCGCTGCGCAGCCCAGGGTAGGTGTCACCGTCCGCACCCCTCTTGAGGGCGGCGCCGTCGGTGGAGTCGATTCCTCCGGTCCGGGTCACGCGGAAGGCTGGCCCGGTGTCGGCGTCCTTGTCCTGCTTCAGGTACCGGTCGAACCAGCCGCCGACCCGGCTTTCGAGCCGGTCGGCCTCCGCGTCCCCGCCGTCGTGGCCGCCCGCCATCCAGTCGACGGACACGGGTGCGCCGTTGCCGCTGATGGCCTTCGCCATCGCATCGGCCTGGCTGAGCGGGAAGAGGGAGTCGCTCTGTCCCTGAATGATCAGTGCGGGCACGTCGATACGGTCGGCCACGGCCACCGGGGAACGCTCGGTGAGCAGCTCACGTGCGGCTGCGTCGGGTTTCCGCTGGTGGCGACCCGTTCGTACATCTCGCACAGTTGCTTCTGGAACTTTCGCAGCCGCCACCGCTGGTGACGAAGATCCCGGCCCAGAGCTTTGAAAACCCCGTCGGGGAACAGTGCCTCGGACAGGTTCCAGTACGAGATCAGTGGCGCGACTGCATCGACGCGCTCGTCGTGGCCCGCGGCGAGGAGCGAGATGGCGCCGCCGTACGAGGCGCCGGTGACCCCGACGCGTGGGTCGCCCTTCGCGTCGAGCTCCACCTCGGGCCGGTCCGCGAGCCAGTCGATGAGCGCGGAGACGTCCCTGACCTCACGGTCGGGCGCGTTCAGCGTGATCTCCCCGCTCGACTTCCCGAATCCGCGGGCGGACCAGGTCAGCACCGCGTACCCGTCGGCGGCCAGCTTCTCGGCCTGGGCCCGGACATCGTTCTTGCTGCCGCCGAAACCGTGCCCGATGAGCACGGCCGGTCGGGGCCGCGTACCCCCGACGTGAAGTAGGAGGTGTCGACCGAGACCCCGTTCATCCGCATCATCCGGTCATCGCGCTGCACGGCGGGTGCGCTGTCGTCGGCAACGGCGGTCCACGTGCCGGCACCCGCGAGCACGACGAATACGGCTACGACCGCCGCCCAGCGGGCACGCGTGCGGGCAGTCGGCGCCGCCATCGGGAAGCAGTGGTCTCCATGTGTCGACCCTAAGCGCAGACACCAAACGTCTGGGGTGCCGGGAGGGAGGCGCCCGGCCTCCCTGAGAGGTACAGCGCGCCCGGACCGTACTCCGCACGCGGTACGGCCACCGCCGCGAAAGGCCCAGGACGGACATCCGCCCCACCGCGACAACGAGAGTTCGGCGTTCTCCAGGCACCAGTCGAAGCCCTCTCGGGCGATCTCGACGGCCAGGACCGTCTCCGGGCCCTCCTTCGCCGCCCAGCCGCAGCGGTACATCATCCACAGGAAACGCGGCTTGATCCACGTCACGTGGTCACGCTTCCAGGCTTCGGGAAAGCGCCCGTCGCGGGCGGCGGGAGGCCGATGGACGGCGGGTAGGCCTGGTCGACGGTGACCGTGGAGACGGTGTGATGCGCGCGGATCTCGTACTGCGGTGCCGACATCGCATACAGGATGGGCCCGGCGCCACGCCGTCGGCCACCGCATTTCGGCTACGGGCGCCGCGCAGCCACGAGCCTCGGCCCCAGCCTGCGGCTGAGCACGCCGCACCGTAGGCCGGCCGCCACAGCGGTCACTCGGAGGTTCGGCGAAGTACGAGGGTGATGAAGCCGAAGCTGTCGCGATAGCCGTGCAGCCATTGCGAGCGATGGGTGGAGGCGACGGCGAGAATCTCGGCGCTGTCGGGATCCCGGGGTGGTCCAGCGCCCACGTCGCCAGCGATCCCGTATAGCACCACTCGAAGTCGTCGAGCTCCTGGCGCGTGCTGATGTGCCCGAAGACGGGGTCCACCCGTGGGCGACGACGCGGTCCATGGTGGTCGCCAGATCCTCGTACTCGCCCAGCAGCTCACGAGCGGCGGTAGTGGGCTCGCTCTCCCAGAAGGCATCGCCGACCAGCACACGGCCGCCGGGGCCAGGTGTTCGTGTGCAGCATCGAGGGTGGGCAGGAGACCGCCGAAGGCATGGGTGGCACCCACGCTGAGCACTGCGTCGAAGAGATGGGGCGATGTGAACTCCGCGGCGTCCTGGTGGTGAAGTACGAGTCGTTGTCCGACTCCCAGATCGGCCGCCTCCTTCCGCGCCTTGGCCATGGCCTGGGGAGCTGTCGACACCCTCGGCGGTCACACCCTGGTGAGCGGCCAGGGCCCGCAGGAGCCAGGCCGCCTCACCGCAGCCGAGGTCGAGCACGCGTTCATCGCCCCGGTCGACGGTGCGGTCGAGCAGCCGGCGCACCGACTCGTCGTCAAGAGGACTGTTGATGGGGTGATCGGCGTGTGACAGCCGGGAGATCATTTCGCGGTCCATGACACGCAGCCTGACAGCGTCGGACGCTCATGGCATCCCCATAACCCGACCGGTGGACGAGTACCGGACAGCTGGATCACCCGGGCACTCGATGGGGCCGCATCTCCCGTATCCGAGCGCCGACTTCACCCGCTGCGCGGCGACACACAACGGACTCCGGAGGGGCTGCGGGTGACCTGCCCGAGGCAGCCGGCAGGGGCACACCGCCGTCAGTCGTCAGTCCCGCCGGGCCGGTCATCCACGCGACCCGTTTTCCGCCAGATCACAATCATCCCGAGCGCCAGAACGGCCAGAGCAACAACCACAATGGCGGCCTTGACCGCGGAGTCCACCAGCAGGTGGTGGACGAGTTCGTCCGAGTCCGCCGCGAGGCCGGGCATCACCAGCGGTCCCGTCGGCGAGTCCGGGACGGCCCGGCCTCCAGCCGTCGGGCCGCAGCGCGCAGGCCGGCCCGCACCGCAGGCTCCGCATACCGGCGCGCCCGGTCGAGTCCGCCTCTGCGCCTGAGGACCAGCGCGGTGGCGAAGACCACCAGCGCCAGCACCACGAGCCCGCCCGCTACCAGGCCGAATCTGATCAGCATGAGGTTGAGGTACGTCTCCACGAAGAAGCCTCCAGCCGTTTTCTATCACGTGCGTGATAAAACCTTTCTATCACACCCGTGATAGAAAGGTCGTATGCCCAAGTACGTGGACCCGGACGCCCGTCGCCGCACCGTCGTGGACGCCTTGTTCCGAGTCGTCGTCCGCGACGGACTGCAGCGCACGTCGCTGCGCGCCGTGGCGGACGAGGCAGAGCTCAACATCGGCTCCCTGCGCCACTACTTCGCAAGCCAGCAGGAGCTGATGGGCTTCGCGATGCAATCGATGCTCGACCGGCTCGGCAGCCGACTGCTCCAGCGCGTCGAGCAGATCGGGAGCTGAGCCGCCACCCCGCCCGGAACGGATCCGACTCGCAGCCGACCTCCTGGCCGAGCTCCTGCCGCTCGACGAGCGCCGCCGCGCCGAGGTCACGGTCTTCCTGGACTTCAACACGGCCGCGCGCACCAACCCGGGTTTCGGCGACCTCTCGCGCCAGGCCGCCGCCGGTGCGAGAGGGCTCGTGCACCGTGTCCTCAGCCGTCTCGACGAAACCGGAACCCTGCGCCCCGGCCGTGACATCGACATCGAGACCGAGCGCCTCACCGCACTTCTGGACGGGCTCGGCCTCGGCGCGGTACTGCACCCGGACATCGTGAGCCCGCGGATGTGCGTCGATGCGCTACTCGCGCACCTGGACGATCTGGCATCGCCGATGGAGGCCCCGGACTCCGCGCGCTGACCCCGGAGCAGACCTGCCCGGCAACTCGCGCTCAGGCCGCCTTCGCGGAAGCGGGCCGCTCCCGCCGCGTTCGGCTACTACGGGCGCCTCGAAGGAACCGGCCTCAGCCTCGGCCAGCGGCTGAGCATGCCGTGGCGCAGATCCGCCGCGAGGGTGCCCAGGCCGCTCAGATCCGGGTGCTCGGCGGTCATGGCGGAGACGACGCCGAGCCGGTGGACGAGCCGCTGACGGGCGGTCGCCGTGCCCCATTTCCAGTCCTTGTCCGGGATGCGGGCCAAGTGGTCGGTGGAATCGCGGTGGGCACGCTGGACCAAGGCGTCGCCCCGGATCAGCCAGCCCGCACAGGCGTCGGCGAGACCTGTGTCCCGGAGCGGAGCGCCGGTCGTGGTGCGCCAGGCCGTGCGGTAGGCGCTCTCCGCCCGGTCCAGCAGGGCTCGGCTGCCGCCGTGACGCACCAGCAGGTCGGGAACCCGATACGCAGGTAGGCGAGTTCCATCAGGCCGCTGCCCAGCGAGGCCTGCTCGAAGTCGATGAACCTGACACCGTCGGCAGTGTGCAGATCGTTGCCGGGACAGGGGTCGCCGTGGAGCAGCGCAGTCCCTCCTCCCGGCCCAAACGGCCTACGAGGGCGTGGAGTTCGTCCACCGCCCTTGGCGCCGGGTGATCCCGAGGGCCGCCGCCAGGGTGAGGAAGGAGGTGGCGTCCGCTTCGGTGGGACCCTGCCGGCGCGGCAGCGAGCCGGTGTCGCCGGGGCCTGCGGTGGCGTGCAGCCGGGCCAGCGCTGCCGCGTAGTCGACGATCCAGTCGGCGGCCGGGCGCCGGTGGTCCAGGTGTTCCAGGACCAGGACCCGCTCGGCGGGGTCGGTGCCCAGAAGTGCGGGGACCAGCGGGGACGGCGCACGGGCGGCGATGCGCAGGGCTGTCACCTCACGGGCGTACCGGTCCTCGGCATCGGGGCCGGCCGTGAGCTGTTTCAGTACGGCCGGCCGCCCGGCCAGCTCGATGCGCCACACATGCGAGCGGGGGCTGCTCGCCAGGCTGCGGGCGCGCTTCGGTGAGCCGAGCTCGGCGCGCAGGGCCTCCCGAACGGCAGCCGAGACCTCATCATGCGGGCGCCTCGTGTCGGTTGGTGCCGGTGCGCCGGCGAGAGCAGCGGGATTCGCTGCCGACCGCCGTGTCACCGGTGGCTCCTGACATCTGTCACGCCGAGGTCAGGACGCCCGGCCCTGCCGGGCACCGGGTCCCGGCGGCCAGAGTGTACATACCGAGGGCGCGGCCACCGAAACCGTCCCCGAACCTCAATCCCGCACCCCTGGAAGGGACCCGCCCATGACCGCGCCGGCCACCGCCCTCGCCCTCGCCCCCGCACCCACCACCGTCCTGGGTCCCCGGAAGGCGCTGATGGCGAGCTTCGCGCCGCTGGTCCTGGATGCCGGGGCGCCGATCGCCTCGTACTACCTGCTGAAGGCGGCGGGGATGGGGACCCTGGCGGCACTGGCCGTGAGCAGTGTGCTGCCGGCCGGACGCATCGTGTGGGGTGGCTGCGGGATCGCAGGATCAACGCCCTGGCCGGGCTCATCCTGGTGGTGAGCGTGGTGGGACTGCTGCTCAGCACGGTGACCGGGGACGCGCGGCTGATGCTGGCCAAGGACAGCGGGGTGAGCAGCACCATCGGGCTCGTGGTCCTGGTGTCCGCGCTGCGGGGCGCCCGTTGATGTCGTCGGTGCTGCGGCCGTGGCTGAGCCGGGGCGTACGGACCGTGACGCCGCCAGACAGCGTCTGTCGGCGGAGTCGGACCGGTTCCGCAGGGCCGAGCGCCGGTTCTCGCTCCTGTGGGGTTCGGCGCTGCTGGCGGAGTGCGTGGTGCGGGTGGTGGGGGCGTACACGGTGCCGGTGGACACGATGGTCTGGCTCGGTGCGGTGATCGTGTCGGTGACGATCACGCTGACCGTCATCGTCTCCGGCCCGCTGGCGATCGGCCCGATGGAGCGGATGATCGACGAGGAGTCCCGTACCCGCGTCTGACCTGACGTCGGCAGCCCCGCAGCGCGCCTGCGGGGCTTCCCGTTCGTCCGCGTCAGCGGTACCGCACTGGGCCGGCGGACGTGCCGATCCGGCGCAGTCCCTCCGGTTGCGCGAAGGGCCGGGAACGTCCTCCCCGTCCTCCGGAGCGGCGCGCCTACGCCACGATCCGGATGAGCTTCTTGTTGACGAACTCCTCGATTCCGGGCGGCCGAGCTCGCGTCCGAACCCGGAGCGCTTGACGCCGCCGAAGGGCAGTTCGGCGCCCTCGGCGCCGACGCCGTTGACGAACACCATGCCGGCTTCGATCCGGTCGGCGACCCGCTCGGCCTGCGCGGGGTCGGTGGTGAAGAGGTAGGACCCGAGACCGTAGGGGTGTCGTTGGCGATCCGCAGGGCGTCGTCCTCGCCGGTGGCCGGGAAGACCATCGCGACCGGGCCGAACAGCTCCTGGCGGGCGGCGGCGTGTTCGGTGGTGAGCCCGGTGAGGACTCCGGCCGGAAGTACGCCCGCGCCGTTCGCCCGTGCTGTGCAGTGTGGCGCCCTGGGCCACGGCGGCCTCGACCTGGCGGCCGAGGTTCTCGGCGGCGGCGGCCGACGACAGCGGAGCACCGGTCTCGGCGGCGAGCAGCCGGGCGGTGAACTTCTCGACGAACTCGTCGTAGATGCCCTCGATGACCACGAACCGCTTGGCGGCGTTGCAGGCCTGGCCGGTGTTGTCGAGCCTGGCGGCGACGGCGGACTCGACGACCGAGTCGAGGTCATCGGTGGACAGCACGATGAACGGGTCGGAGCCGCCGAGTTCGAGGACGACCTTCTTCAGGTGGCGCCCGGCGATCTCGGCGACGGCTGACCCGGCCCGTTCCGAACCGGTGAGCGACACGCCCTGGACGCGCGGGTCGGCGATCACTTCGGCGATCTGCTCGTTGGTGGCGTACACGTTGGTGTAGGCGCCGACCGGGAAACCGGCCTCCGCGAACAGCTGCTGGAGCAGCACCGCGGTGGCCGGGCACTGCGGTGCGTGCTTGAGGACGATGGTGTTGCCGAGCGCGAGGTTCGGGCGGCGAAGCGTGCGACCTGGTAGGCCGGGAAGTTCCACGGCATGATGCCGAGAAGTACGCCCACCGGGCTGCGCCGGATGACGGCGCTGCCGGGACCGGAGGTGACGTCGAGCGGCTCGTCCGCGAGGAACTGCTCGGCGTGGTCGGCGTAGTAGCGGTAGATGTCGGCGCAGAAGCCGACCTCACCCTCGGCTTCCGCGAGCGGCTTGCCCATCTCGCGCACGATGCTCGCAGCCAGTTCGGCCTGACGCTCGGTGTGGAGATCGGCGAGACGGCGCAGCAGGGCGGAGCGCTCGGCCACGGAGCTGTCGCGTCCCCATGCGGTTGCCGCGTGGGCCGCTTCGACGGCCGCAGTGACCTCGGCGTCGGTGGCGGTCGGGTAGGTTTCGGCGACTTCGCCGGTGGTGGGGTCGGTGACGGCGTACATCAGGCCTCCGGATAGGGCTCGGGTGCGGTCGGCGTCGGTGTCCGGCGCCTGTGCGTCTGTGGGTGGCGCATGGCCTGCCACGAATGTCTCACGGCTCGAGGATTGTTCTGACGCCGGTGTTCGACCTGAGGTCGTCGAATGCCGACGCCGCCTCCCGAAGGGGCCTGGTCCTGCCGATCAGGTCGTCGAGCGGCAGCCGGCCTGCCAGGTAGAGGCGGGCCAGTTTCGGGATGTCGATCTCCCCGATGCTGGAGCCGTAGTTGCATCCGAGGATCCGCTTCCCCTGGTCGGCGAGGTCGAAGAGGCTGAACGCCCCTTCGCGTCGGTGGCGGTCATCCCGACCAGGACCGCCGCCCCGCCGGAGGTGAGCATGGCCGGGAGCGTCTCGATGACCTTGGGGCTTCCGATCGCCTCGAAGGCGTAGTCCACCCCGCCGAGCTCTTCCTGGCACCAGGCGGCGACGTCGGTGCCGGCTCCGTCGAGGTGTGGGTGGCGCCGAACCGCTCGGCCACGGCGAGCCGTTCGGCGGAGAGGTCGACGGCGATGATGGGGTCTGCCCCCACCAGCCGAAGACCCATCACCACGGAGAGCCCCACTCCGCCCGTGCCGATGACGACCGCGGACTCGCCGGGACGGACCCGGGCGGTGTTCATGACCGCGCCGATGCCGGTGGTGATGGAGCAGCCGAGGAGGGCGCCGATGCTGAACGGCAGCTCGTCGGGGACCTTTACCGCGGCCGTTTCGGGTACGACCATCCGGTCCGTGAACGCCCCCAGACCCAGGTACGGCCACACCGCCTCACCCTCGGCGTCCGTGTACGGCGTGCTCCCGTCGGGGAGCGTGTTGGCGACGGCCTTGGTTCCGGTGCACAGCCACGCCATTCCGGCCACGCACTTGCGGCAGCGCCGGCAGGGCGCGAACCAGGACAGGACGACGTGGTCGCCGGGCTGCACGGTGGTGACGCCGGGCCCGACCCCGGTGACCACACCGGCTGCTTCGTGCCCGAGCACGAGCGGCCGGTCACTGGGCCAGTCACCTGCCACGACGTGCAGATCCGAGTGGCACACACCGGCCGCGCGCACTTCGATCTCGACCTCGCCCGGCCCGGCGGACCGGAGCGAGACGTCGCGTGTCCGCAGCCCGGATTCGGGGTCGAAGACGATGGCGGGGAGAGTTTCGAGGACATCAGGACACCTTCGCGTCTTCGGTGGTCGGGTTCTGGGGAGCTTGGTGTGGGCTTGGCCACCGCGATGTAGAGGAGACCGATGACGAAGAGCGCGGAGAAGACCACGATCACGGCCCAGACCTGGACCCAGCTTCCGCCGACAGGTGCGAGTGCCGTGCGGGCCAGGCGATGTTGACCGCCTCGAAGAGCAGCCACACCACCGCGAGCACGTTGATCACCAGACCTGTCCGGCCCAGCCGCAGCTCCCCGGCTGAGGGGTTCCAACGCCCTTCAGCCGCGCGACGAGCGCCACCAGGGCGACGGTGAAGAAGATGAAGTAGAAACCGCCGGACCCGAACGCGATCAGGGTCGCCGCGGCGTTGCCGTTCAGTCCGAGCAGGAGTCCGAGGGCGGCGAGCACGGCCGTCGCGATGAGCGAGACGTACGGGATCTGGCGCGGTCCGACGGTGGCGAGCGTCGAGGAGAAGGGCAGCTGCCGGTCGCGGGCGAACGCGTAGACGGCTCGTCCGATGTAGGTCTGGATCGAGACGGCGCAGGCGAGGAACGCGATCAGGACGATGATGATGAAGGGCTTCTCGCTCCATCCGCCGAGTCCATCGGTCACGGCGGTGAAGACCGGGTCGGCGATCGCACCGGCCACGGCGTCCTGGGGCTTGCCCAGCGCGAGCGTCACGGCGAGCCCGGTGAGCAGGACGGTGAAGGCCACGAACATGTAGGCGCGCAGCAGTGCCCGCGGCACGCTGCGCCGCGGCTGCTCGGTCTCCTCGGCGACCTGCGTGGTCGCGTCGAAGCCGAGGAACGCCCAGCCGGCCACCGCGAGACAGGTCAGGAAACCGGCCAGGACGGACCCTCCGGAGGCCTGCTCGGCCCCAGCGTGTCGAACAGGATCCCGAAGCCGTTGTTGCGCACGAAGACCAGCAGGATCACGCTCACCGCGATGGAGGCGATGCTTTCGGCGAGGATGCCGGCGTTGAGGAAGTGCTTCACCGGGTTGACGCCGAGGAGGTTGATCCCGAGCGCCACGGCGACGAAGACCACTCCCAGGAGTATGTGGGTCGTGGCCGACAGCGGTCCGTCGCTGACGAGCATGTGCAGCCAGCTCGCGCCCAGGTAGGCCACCGTGGTCAGCGATGCGACGGCCGAAGCCAGGTAGATCCAGCCGGTCATCCAGCCCAGTCGTGGTCCGCCCAGCCGGCGTACCCATTGGTAGACGCCTCCCGTCATCGGGAACTGGGACGACAGTTCGGCGTAGACGGTGGCGGCCATCAGCTGGCCGATGAACGCGGCGACGACCGCCCAGATCCACACGGGGCCCGCGAAGACGAACCCGAGCTGGACAACGGCGTAGATGCCGACGACGGGGAGATGGTCGCGAACCCGATCGCGAACACGGCCCATGTGGACAGGGTGCGTTTCAGTTCCTGCTGATAGCCGTACTCGGCGAGGTCGCCGGCGTCGGTGCGATCGTCGTTCACGTGCGTCTCCTGACAGTGATGTGTGCCGGCCCGCGCCTGGGAGTGCTGGGTCCAGGTCTCGCTCGAGGGCCGGTACGACCAGCCCGAAGCGTCGGTTCGAACGGGCCGTGACCGCACCCCGCTGCCGGGGTGCGGTCTTCCTGGGGTGGTCTCCCGAGGGTTTTATTGGCCGAATGACCAATTGCCTAATTGGTCGCACACTCAATAACATTTGCCGTATGACGTCAAGAGGCCCGAGCAAGCGCGTCCGCAAAGCACCGGCCGAGCGCCGCAGCGAGATCGTCACCGCCGCCGCACGGGTGGGACTCACCGAAGGACTGGAGTGCATCACCCTGCGGCGGGTCGCCGACGAGCTCGGTGTCCAGTCCGGACTCGTCGGCCACTACTTCCCCGCAGCCGACAACCTCGTGGCCGAAGCCTTCACCAGTGCCACCATGGCCGACCTCGACAGCCTGCTCCCGGAAGAACCCGCCGACCCGGGCCACAGCACCCCGCTGCACACCCTCAAGCGCTTCTTCACCCTCATCTCGAGCACCGACTTCGACAACATCAGCAAGCTCTGGCTCAACGCACGGCATCTGTCGCGCTACCGCCCCGTACTCCGCGACCACGTCGTGGACCAGGAACTGCTCTGGTGCCGCCGCATCGAGGGCTCATCACCGCCGGCACGGCGTCACAGGCGTTCCGCTGTGACGACCCCTGGGCGGCCGCCGTGCGCATCCTCGTCGCGATCGACGGAACCAGCTCCTACATCAACACGAGCGCCGCCCACCGCGCGGCCCCGATCACCCACATGACCCGCACCGTCGCAGAGGCCGAACTCGGACTGCCGCCCGGCACCCTCGAGCCGTAGGGCATCGCCGGGACCGCCCTGAACAGCAGGAATCCCCGGCCGGTAGGGACCGGCCGGGGACCTGCGTGCGTGGATCTCAGTGGTTGCGGGGAAGCCCAGGTCCACGCCCGACGGGCGTCCGCCGGGTCGGGCCAGCGGGTGGTGACCACCTTGCCGCGGGTGTAGAAGTGCACGCCGTCGTTGCCGTAGATGTGGTGGTCGCCGAAGAGGAGTCCTTCCAGCCGCCGAAGGAGTGGTAGCCCACCGGCACCGGGATGGGGACGTTGACGCCGACCATGCCGGCCTCGATCTCCAGCTGGAAGCGGCGGGCCGCGCCGCCGTCACGGGTGAAGATCGCGGTGCCGTTGCCGAACGGCGAGGCGTTCATCAGGGCGACGCCCTCTTCGTACGTGTCGACCCGCAGGACGCACAGGACCGGGCCGAAGATCTCGTCCTTGTAGGCGTCGGAGTCCGTTGAGACGTTGTCCAGGAGGGACAGGCCGATCCAGTGGCCGTCCTCGAAGCCCTCGACGGTGTGCCCGGTGCCGTCGAGTACGACGTCGGCGCCCTGGCCGCGGCGCCCGTGACGTAGGAGGCGACCTTGTCGCGGTGGGCGGCGGTGATCAGCGGGCCCATCTCGGAGGCGGGTCCGCCCCGGGCCGATCTTGATCTTCGCGGCACGCTCCTTGATCCGGGCGACCAGGTCGTCGGCGACGGAACTGACGGCGACCACCGCGGAGATGGCCATGCAGCGCTCACCGGCGGAGCCGTACGCGGCCGAGACCGCGGCGTCGGCCGCCGCGTCCAGGTCGGCGTCCGGGAGGACCAGCATGTGGTTCTTCGCACCGCCGAGTGCCTGGACGCGCTTGCCGTTCGCGGACGCCGTGGCGTGGATGTAGCGGGCGATCGGGGTGGAGCCCACGAAGGAGACGACGGCCACGTCGGGTGGTTGAGGAGCCCGTCGACGGCGACCTTGTCGCCGTGCAGGACGTTCAGCACGCCGTCGGGCAGCCCCGCCTCGGCGGCCAGTTCGGCCAGCAGGTTGGCGGCGGACGGGTCCTTCTCGCTGGGCTTCAGCACGAACGTGTTGCCGCAGGCGATGGCCAGCGGAACATCCACATCGGCACCATGGCCGGGAAGTTGAACGGCGTGATGCCCGCGACGACACCGATCGACTGACGGATCGAGGCGACGTCCACCCTGGTGGACACCTGGGTGAGAGCTCGCCCTGAGCTGGGTGGTGATACCGCAGGCCAGCTCGACGATCTCCAGACCGCGGGCGACCTCGCCGAGCGCGTCGGAGTGCACCTTGCCGTGCTCGGCGGTGATCAGCGCCGCGATCTCGTCGCGGTTGGCGTCCAGCAGGGCTCGGTAGCGGAACAGGACCTCGGTGCGGGCGGAGAGGGAGGACGTGCCCCAGGTCTCGTACGCGGCCTTCGCGGCGGCGACCGCGGTGTCCACCTCGTCTGTGGAGGCGAGGGCGACCGGGTGGTGACGGCGCCGGTCGCCGGGTCGGTGACCGGGCCGTACTTGCCCGACGTGCCCTCGACACTCTTGCCACCGATCCAGTGGCTGACGGTCTTCGTCATGGCTGCGTGCTCCTTCAGAGGTGGCGTTCGGCGTGGCGGCGTTCAGAGGTGGCGGCGGCGGGCTGCGACGTGGTGGTCGTAATCCTCCCTGGCCTCTACCGCCGGCTGCCGGGTCGCGGTTTCGGCCACAGGAACATCCCACCACGCCTGCGCCGGAGGGGCCCCGACACTGTGTCTGCCGTTTCGGTCTCGACGTAGACACAAGTGGGGCTCTTCGAGCCACGGGCCTCCGCGAGGGCGCTGCGCAGCTCGCCGACGGTCCCGGCGCGCAGCACCCGCATGCCGAGCGAGGCGGCGTTGGCCGCGAGGTCGACGGGGAGCGGGCGCCGGTGAAGCCGCCGTCCTCGGCCCGGTACCGGTAGGCCGTACCGAAGCGCTCGCCGCCCACGGACTCGGAGAGACCGCCGATGGAGGCGTATCCGTGGTTCTGCAGGATGACGAGCTTGACGGGCAGGCCCTCCTGCACGGCGGTGACGATCTCGGTGGGGTTCATCAGATACGTACCGTCGCCGACGAGCGCCCAGACAGGCCGGCCGGGTGCTGCGAGCTGGACCCCGATGGCCGCCGGGATCTCGTATCCCATGCAGGAGTAGCCGTACTCGACGTGGTACTGGTGCGGGGAGCGGGTCCGCCACAGCTTGTGCAGGTCGCCGGGGAGCGAGCCCGCCGCGTTGATCAGGATGTCGTCCTCGGTGACCAGGGCGTCCAGCAGACCGAGAACCTGGGCCTGGGTGGGCGTGCCTGCGGGTCGTCGGCCGCGAAGGCCGCGTCCACCCGCTGCTCCCAGTGGGCCTTCGCGTCCGTGTACCGCGTTTCGTAGTCCGGGCCGACGCCGTAGCCGCGTACGGCGAGTGCCGCGCCGAGCGCTTCGAGACCGGTGCGGGCGTCCGCCAGGAGCGGCAGCGCGGCGAGCTTGTGGGCGTCGAAGCCGGTGATGTTGAGGTTGAGGAAGCGGACCGCCGGGTTGGCGAAGAGCGTTCCGGATGCGGTGGTGAAGTCGGTGTAGCGGGTGCCGATCCCGATCACCAGGTCTGCCTCGCGGGCGAGTTCGTCGGCGGTGGCGGTGCCGGTGTGGCCGATGCCGCCCACATCGGCGGGGTGGTCGTGGCGCAGGGAGCCCTTGCCTGCCTGGGTGGATGCGACGGGGATCCGGGTGGCGGCGGCGAAGGCGGCGAGGGCTTCCTCGGCCGCGCTGTGGTGGACGCCGCCACCCGCGACGATCAGGGGCGGCGTGCGGTGCGCACAGCGCGCACCGCCTGCTCCAGCTCGTCACGGTCCGGCTCGGTCCTGCGTACGTGCCAGACGCGTTCGGCGAAGAACTCCGCCGGCCAGTCGTACGCCTCCGCCTGCACGTCCTGCGGCAGTGCGAGCGTGACCGCGCCGGTGGCTGCCGGGTCCGAGAGGGTCCGCATCGCTTGCAGGGCGGCCGGGATCAGGGCTTCGGGGCGGGTGATCCGGTCGAAGTAGCGCGAGACGGGGCGCAGGCAGTCGTTGACCGACACATCGCCCGAGTGCGGGACTTCGAGCTGTTGGAGTACCGGGTCGGCGGGCCGGGTCGCGAAGGTGTCGCCGGGCAGGAGCAGCACCGGGAGGTGGTTGATGGTGGCCAGCGCCGCGCCGGTGACGAGGTTGGTGGCGCCGGGGCCGATGGAGGTGGTGACGGCGTGTGCGGAGAGCCGGCCCGACTGGCGGGCGTAGCCGACGGCGGCGTGCACCATGGCCTGTTCGCTGCGGCCCTGGAGGTAGGGCATCGCGGGCCGGACTCGATGAGTGCCTGGCCGATGCCTGCCACGTTGCCGTGGCCGAAGATGCCCCAGGTGGCGTTGATCAGCCGGTGCCGGCGGCCGTCGCGTTCGGTGTACTGGCGGGCGAGGAAGGCGACCAGGGCCTGGGCGGTGGTCAGCCGGCGGGTGGGCTGGGCGGTCGCTGTGGTCACTGGCCTGCCTCCGGACCGTAGAGCGGGAGTCTGGGGTCGACGGGCTGGGTATCCCAGGTGTCGCGGATCCAGCTGTGGTCGGGGTGGTCACGGATCAGCCACTGGCGCTGCTCCCCGGGCCCGCCATCACGTTGAGGTAGTACAGGGTGCGGCCGGGCGGGGCGATGGAGGGCCGTGCCAGCCGTCGGGAATGAGGACGGTGTCGCCGCTGCGGACCTCGGCGAGTACGTCCGTACCGCCGGCGCGGGACGGGGACACCCGGTGGTAGCCGAGGCCGTCGTGCTCGACCTCGAAGTAGTAGATCTCTTCGAGCTCGCACTCGACGCCGGGGTGGTGCTCGTCGTGCTTGTGGGGCGGGTACGAGGACCAGTTGCCGCCCGGTGTGAGGACCTCGACGGCGATGAGCCGGTCGCAGTCGAACGTGTCGGCGGCTGCGAAGTTGTTGACCTGGCGTGAGCAGTTGCCCGAGCCGCGCAGTTCGACGGGTACCTCCGGCGCGGGGCCGTAGCGAGCGGGGAGCACTCGCTCGCACTTCGCTCCTGCCAGGGCGAAGCGGCCACCTGCGCCGGAGGCGATCTGTGCGCGGAGTCACGCGGCAGATAGGCGAAATCGGTCACCGCACTGAACACGCTCTCCCTGCCCAGCAGTTCGAAGTCGCCATCCGCCGTGTGCACCGTACAGGCACCGGCCAACGGCAGAACGATCCACTCGCTCTCCCCGGTTACCAGGGTGTGAACACCACCTGGCTCCAGCTCCAGCACCCGCAGGCTCGACCGGTCCCAGCCGGCCCGCTCCGGACCGATATCCAGGGCGTAGCGCCCACTCGCCGCCTGACCTGCCGGAAGGTGATAGCGCTGCTGCTCGCCGTACGTCGTCATGGCCCATCCCTACCCTCGTGTGCCCTGTGGTGCCCATTCGCTACAACAGCCCTACGGCCGTGTCGACCGCCCCGCCACGTTCCCGTCGGCCGGGTAGAGCAGCGACCGCCCCACGACCAGCCCCTGCACCGTCGGCAGTCGCAGCGCGTCGCGCCATTTCTCGTACGCTCCCTCCTGGTCACCGCCGACCTCGCCGCCCAGCAGCACGGCGGGCAGGGTCGAGGTCTCCATCACCTGGGCCATGTCGTCGGGGTTCTCCGTGACAGGGACCTTGAGCCAGGTGTACGCGGAGGTACCGGCCAGTCCGGAGGCGATGGCGATGGAAGTGGTGACGGCCTCTGCCGACAGGTCGTTGCGGAGCTTGCCGTCGACGCGGCGGCAGAGGAACGGCTCGACGAAGACGGGCAGCCGGTGGTCGGCCATGAAGTTGATGGTGCGGGCGGCGGTGTGCAGGGTCTCGAGGAGCCGGCGTCGTCGTAGCCGATACGCAGGAGCAGCTTGCCCGCGTCGAAGCCGAGGCGGGACAGGTCGATGGGCCGGTGGCCGGTGAACCGGTCGTCGAGCTCGAAGGAGGCACCGGCGAGTCCGCCGCGGTTCATGGAGCCGATGACGACCTTGTTCTCCAGGGCGCCGAGGAGCAACAGGTCGTCCAGGACGTCGGCGCCGGCCAGGACACCGTCGACGCCGGGGCGGGAGAGCGCCAGGCAGAGCCGTTCCAGGAGTTCGGTGCGGTTGGCCATGGCGAGGGCACGGTTGCCGACGGCTAGGGCGCCGCGGGCCGGATGGTCCGCGGCGATGATCATCAGGCGCCCGGTGGTGCCGATGAGGGCCTGCGGTGGCGCCGGGCCGCGGCCTCGGCGATGGCCTCCGGGTGGTGCATCCGCAGCCGGACGAGCTCTCCGACCGAGGAGGCGGCCGGCGTCATGAGGTCGCTCCGGCCGCGGTGACGGCCCCGTCGGCCAGTGCCTGTTCGACTTCGTGCGGGAAGGGCATCGCGGACGAGCAGGCGAGGCGGGACGCGACGATGGCCCCGGCGGCGTTCGCGTACCGCATGACGCGTTCGGTCTCCCAGCCGGCGAGCAGCCCGTGGCACAGGGCGCCGCCGAACGCGTCCCCGGCGCCGAGTCCGTTGACCACGTCCACCGGGAGGGCGGCACGTCGACGGTGGTGCCGTCGCGGTGGACCGCGAGGACGCCCTTGGGGCCCTGTTTGACGACGGCCAGCTCGGTTCCGGCTGCCAGCAGGGCGTGGGCGGCGGCGTACGGTTCGCGCTCGCCGGTGGCGATCTCGCACTCGTCGAGGTTGCCGACGGCCACGGTGGCGTGGGCGAGGGCTTCTCGGTAGCGGGCCGGAGCCACCGCGCTGTGGTCGCCGTCGTCCCAGAACATGGGGCGCCAGTCGAGATCGAAGACGGTGACGCGCCCCGGTTCCGCCGCGCGGCCCGCCGCTTCGCTGCGCGCGCGCAGTGCGGTGAGGGTCGCGGTGCGGCTCGGTTCGGCGCACAGCCCGGTGCCCGTCATCCAGAAGACCGGGCGGCGCGCACCGCGTCCAGGTCGAGCTCCGGCGCGTGGATCTCCAGGTCGGGCGCCTTGGGCAGGCGGTAGAAGTAGAGAGGAAGTCGTCCGGGGAAGATCTCGCAGAAGGTGACAGGGGTCGGGTACGCGGCGACAGGTGTCACCCACCGGTCGTCCACCGCGAACTCCCGGAGCGCCTGGTGCAGATACTCGCCGAAGGCGTCCTGGCCGGTCCGGGTGATCACGGCTGTCCGCCTGCCCAGCCGGGCCGCGGCGACCGCGACGTTGGACGGCGAGCCGCCGAGGAACTTCCCGAACGTCTCGACCTGCGCCAGCGGTACGCCGGTCTGCAAGGGTAGATGTCCACCCCGATCCGTCCCATGGTGATCACGTCGTACTGCTCAGGCATACGCATCCCTTCCACCCACGATCGCATCCCTTCCACCCACGATCCGGCCTCGGCCGGACGCTGCTCAAGGTCTAGCCGCCACCCGGGAACCCTGTCAACATTTTGTCCGGACATTCGGACGAATCAATTAACTCCACCCCGACTCCGGCCCGACTCCGTCACAGGAGACAGCCCCACGTCACACATATCCGCATTTCGTATGGCTTGTGTCACAGACACCCACAAACCCTCCCCACGACACCTCCCGTCGTTCAACGGAATGCGCGCCGGGTGATCACCGGCGGGCGCACCCGCGGCTCCCCGCCGCCACGGTGCAGCAGAGGCACAGAGAGGTGTCATCCATGACGGACAGAAGGCTCTGGTCCTACAAGGACATCGCCGCGCACATCCAGGTCCAGCCGGACACCATCCGCTCGTACCGCAAACACGGACTCCTCCCCACCTGACGACGTGAAGCACGGAAAGCCGTACTGGTACGTGGATACGGTCCTGGACTGGATCGCATCCCGGCCGAGCAACCGGGGCCGCTGGCCCCGCGCCTTCCCGTCCGCCGAGTGACGGCGAAGTGGCAACGGTACCCCTAGGGGTATAGTGTGAAACGCGAGTGGACACACCGGGCTTCCCGGTGCTCCCTCACGCCACTTACCTGCACGCTTTGCCGAAAGAGGAGAACGCCATGACCTCCGAGACCGACACCACCCAGGCCACCGGCTCCTGCTGCTCGCCCACCGACTCCTGCCACGACGGGGCGGCCGACGTCCAGACGGGCGGCGTCACCACCGTGTACGAGGTGAAGGGCATGACCTGCGGCCACTGCGAAGGCGCCGTCTCCGAGGAGATCTCCGGAATCGAGGGTGTCACGTCGGTGTCGGCCGTCGCCTCCACCGGTCGGGTGACCGTCGTCTCCGGGGCCCCACTGACCGAGGAAGCCGTGCGCGAGGCCGTCGACGAGGCGGGCTACGAGCTCGTCGGCCAGGCCTGAGCCACACCGGTCCCCGACACCGGTCCCGGACACGACAGGATCCGCACTACCCACCCACGCTCATCGCCGTCGGGCCGACCCCACCAGCCGAGACCGGTGGAGCCGGCCCGATCCGCGTTCACCGGGCCACGAATGCGGCCATCCGGCGCGGCGGTCCAGGCGATCGACCGCACCGGCGTTCATGGAGATCCCAAGGTGGCCGCTGGTGCCACCCAGCCCTCACGGCACACGTTCGCGACCACCCGAGGCGCCCCTGCAACCCCGCGCCCCTTCGCGCACAACGCGGCGGCGCCGCCTCCAGCAACGTCCTGGCTGCTCAACCCCATGATCACGGGTGTGGCCATGGCGTTTTCCCCGGTCTTCGCCGTGCCGGACGGCCCACGGTTGCGGGGCCTTCACATAATTTCCACAAGGAGACTTAGATCACACTGATTTGAGGGTAACCATTTGATGGGTTGGTGAGTCTAAGTGTGCGATGCCAAGGATGTCTTGGGGACGTCCAATGGAGTGTCTTTGGGGACGCTCCAGGCAAGCGTTGGCCGGGGCACGTGCACCGGGGAGCTTTGAGCGGCCCTCCCGTACGTACGTTCCCCGGCGGACCGCACAGCAGGACCGAACTGAATAGGCACAACCCAGCACAGCCAACGGGAGCCTCGGCTCCCCGCAGACGCCCGGCCGGATCCCGTGGGGAATCCGCTCCGGGATATGGGAAGCGCCCCGACCGTCGACCCGTGGGGATCGGCGGCGGGGCGTTTCGCTCTCGTACACGCCGTGCCGCGCCGCGCCACATCCCGGCCCGCCCGCCCTCCCTGCCCGCCCTCCCGGCCCCGCTCATCGCCCCGAACGCCGAATCGCCCCGACACCGCGCTTGTACGAAAGCAGCGCGGTACGCGGGCGAAGAGGCACCGGCCCAGAAGGCCGGGTTACTGCGGTGGCTGTGCCGGAGCAGGCGTCAGCGGGACTCGACCGGGACGAAGTCGCGCAGGACCTCGCCGGTGTAGATCTGGCGCGGACGGCCGATACGGGATCCGGGCTCCTTGATCATCTCGTGCCACTGGGCGATCCAGCCGGGAAGCCGGCCGATCGCGAAGAGCACGGTGAACATCTCGCTCGGGAAGCCCATGGCCCGGTAGATCAGACCCGTGTAGAAGTCCACGTTGGGGTAGAGGTTGCGCGAGACGAAGTACTCGTCGGAGAGCGCGTGCTCCTCCAGCTTGAGCGCGATGTCGAGCAGCTCGTCGGACTTGCCGAGCGAGGACAGCACGTCGTGCGCCGCAGCCTTGATGATCTTGGCGCGCGGGTCGAAGGACTTGTACACCCGGTGGCCGAAGCCCATCAGGCGGACGCCGTCCTCCTTGTTCTTCACCTTCTGGATGAAGGAGTCGACGTCGCCACCGTTGGCCTGGATGCCCTCCAGCATCTCCAGCACCGACTGGTTGGCACCGCCGTGCAGCGGGCCCCACAGTGCGGAGATACCGGCGGAGATCGAGGCGAACATGTTCGCCTGCGAGGAGCCGACCAGACGCACGGTGGAGGTCGAACAGTTCTGCTCATGGTCCGCGTGCAGGATGAGCAGCTTCTCCAGCGCCGAGACGACGACCGGGTCCGGCACGTACTCCTGGGCGGGGACCGAGAAGGTCATGCGCAGGAAGTTCTCGACGTACCCGAGATCGTTGCGCGGATAGACGAACGGGTGACCGATCGACTTCTTGTACGCATAAGCCGCGATCGTCGGAAGCTTGGCCAGCAGCCGGATCGTCGAGAGGTGGCGCTGCTCCTCGTCGAACGGGTTGTGGCTGTCCTGGTAGAACGTCGACAGCGCGCTGACGACCGAGGACAGCATGGCCATCGGGTGTGCGTCACGCGGGAAGCCGTCGAAGAACCGCTTGACGTCCTCGTGCAGCAGCGTGTGCTGGGTGATCTCGTTCTTGAAGTCCGCCAGCTCGTCGACCTTGGGCAGCTCGCCGTTGATCAGCGTGTAGGCGACCTCGAGGAACGTCGAGCTCTCGGCCAGCTGCTCGATCGGGTACCCGCGGTAGCGCAGGATGCCCTGCTCACCGTCGAGGTAGGTGATGGCGGATTTATACGCGGCGGTGTTGCCGTATCCGCTGTCCAGCGTCACCAGGCCGGTATTGGCCCGGAGCTTCCCGATGTCGAAGCCCTTGTCGCCGACGGTGCTGTCGATCACCGGGTAGGTGTACTCGTCATCGCCGTACCGCAGTACTACAGCGTTGTTGGTGTGCTCGCTCACGTCATCCCTCACCGACGGTAGTGCCTCTTCTTCGAGGTGCCCTGACTGTCTCCACCCTCCTCCACCCTCCCCATTTGGCTCAGGAGAGTGCACTCGGGGTCGTCCATTGGACCTACTGGCGGCACTGAGTGCCGCCAACTTACTCATCCTGCCCCTGGGATCCGGTTCCGGAAGCCCTCCGTGATGTTTCCCACCGATTTGATCGATCATTTTCCCGCGAAGTCTTCGACAGTCCTGCCGCTCAACCGGAAATCCAGCCCCGTACAGCGTCTGCCTGCGGAAACCGTGCGGACCGCCTGCCCGATCGCCTTGCGTGACCCGACCAACACCACGAGCTTCTGGCCCGTGTCACCGCCGTGTAGAGCAGGTTCCGCTGGAGCATCATCCAGGCGCTGGTGGTGACGGGAATGACGACCGCTGGGTACTCGCTGCCCTGGGAGCGGTGGATCGTCATGGCGTAGGCGTGGGCCAGCTCGTCGAGCTCATCGAAATCGTACGGAATCTCCTCGTCCTCGTCCGTGAGGACCGTCAGCTTCTGCTCATCCACGTCGAGCGAGGTGACGACGCCGACCGTGCCGTTGAAGACGCCGTTCTCCCCTTCTCGTAGTTGTTGCGGATCTGGGTGACCTTGTCGCCGACCCGGAAGACCCGGCCGCCGAACCGCTTCTCGGGCAGATCGGGGCGGCCGGGCGTGATGGCCTGCTGGAGCAGCCCGTTGAGATGGCCCGCCCCGGCGGGCCCGGTGCATCGGGGCGAGAACCTGCACGTCACGGCGGGGATTGAGGCCGAACTTCGCCGGGATGCGCCGGGCCGCGACATCCACGGCCAGCGCCCCCGCCTCCTCCGTCTCGTCCTCCACGAAGAGGAAGAAGTCGCTCAGCCCCTGGGTCAGCGGAAGCACCCCGAGTTGATCCGGTGGGCGTTGGTGACGACGCCGGACTGCTGGGCCTGGCGGAAGATCGTGGTCAGCCGGACGGCAGGCACCGGACTGCCTTCGGCGAGCAGATCGCGCAGCACCTCCCCGCTCCTACCGAGGGAAGCTGGTCGACATCGCCCACCAGCAGGAGGTGGGCACCGGGTGCCACCGCCTTCACCAGCTTGTTGGCGAGCAGCAGATCGAGCATCGACGCCTCGTCGACCACGACGAGATCGGCGTCCAGCGGCCGTTCCCTGTCGTACGCGGCGTCACCGCCCGGCTTCAGCTCCAGCAGCCGGTGCACGGTGGACGCCTCGGCGCCGGTCAGCTCGGAGAGCCGCTTCGCCGCCCGCCCGGTCGGCGCTGCCAGCACCACCTTGGCCTTCTTGGCGCGGGCCAGCTCCACGATGGACCGGACGGTGAACGACTTCCCGCAGCCGGGCCCACCGGTCAGCACAGCCACCTTCCGGCTGAGCGCGAGCCGGACCGCGGCCTCCTGCTCGGGCGCCAGCTTCGCGCCGGTCCGGCCCGCGAGCCACTTCAGCGCCTTGTCCCAGTCCACGTCACCGAAGGCCGGCATCCGCTCTTCGGGCGTGCGCAGCAGCCGCTGCACCTGGGCGGCGAGGGAGATCTCGGCGCGGTGGAAGGGCACCAGATAGACGGCGGTCACCGGTTGCCCGTCCTCGGGCCCGGGACCTTCTCCCGTACGACACCTTCCGGATCCTCGGCCAGCTCGGCGAGACAGTCGATGACCAGCCCCGTGTCGACCTGGAGCAGCTTCACCGCGTCGGCGATCAGCCGTTCCTCGGGAGGAAGCAGTGCCCCTGGTCGGTGGACTGCGACAGGGCGTACTGCAGCCCGGCCTTGACCCGCTCCGGGCTGTCGTGCGGAATGCCGACGGACTGGGCGATCTTGTCCGCGGTGAGGAAGCCGATGCCCCAGACGTCCGAGGCCAGCCGGTAGGGCTGGTTCTTGACGACGGAGATCGAGGCGTCCTCGTACTTCTTGTAGATACGGACGGCGATGGAGGTCGATACCCCGACGCTCTGGAGGAAGATCATGACCTCCTTGATCGCCTTCTGCTCCTCCCATGCCGCCGCGATCATCTTCGTCCGCTTCGGACCGAGCCCGGGGACCTCGACGAGCCTCTTCGGCTCCTGCTCGATGATGTCCAGGGTGTCGACGCCGAAGTGGGTGGTGATCCGGTCCGCCATGACCGGGCCGATGCCCTTGATCAGACCGGAGCCGAGGTAGCGGCGGATGCCCTGGATGGTGGCGGGCAGGACCGTCGTGTAGTTCTCGACGGTGAACTGCTTGCCGAACTGCGGATGGGATCCCCAGCGGCCCTCCATCCGCAGGGACTCACCGGGCTGAGCGCCGAGCAGCGAGCCGACCACGGTGAGGAGATCACCGGCGCCGCGTCCGGTGTCGACGCGGGCGACGGTGTACCCGTTCTCCTCGTTGGCGTAGGTGATCCGCTCCAGGACCCCTTCGAGGACGGCCATGTTGGACATGGTGTCGAAGGTACCGGTCGGGTGTGACAGCCCCGCAGCCCACACCACGCCGTAACACTCAGTGTTACCATTCGAGGATGGCAACCGAGCGCTTTTCGATCAGCATGCCCGCCGAGGTCCGGGACCGGATCAGAGAGCACGCCGCAGACTCCGGACTCGATGTCTCCACGTTCCTGACCATCGCCGCGCAAGCGCAGATGGACCAGCAGGACCGCGTCAAGACAATCTTCAAGTCGTTCGAGGCGGCCCGTGAGGCGGCCGAGGAACAGGCGGGAACCGGCTCCTGGGCCGGCGACGAGATCGAACCGACCAGGCAGGAACGGGCGGAGGTCGACGCGATCCTCGGCCGCCCGTCGCACGATGAGGCCGCCGCGTGAATGTCGTCGTCTACGACACAGGCATGCTGATGGCACTTGTGGGTCAGGACCGTCGGGCGCACATTCTGCACAAGGGCTTCGTCGCGGCCGGCGGACACCGGCCGATCGTGCCCGGCCCGCTCTCTCGCAGGCCTGGCGCACGAGTCCGAAATCCGCCTATGCCTGGAAGCGTCTTCTCGCCGACGTCGTCGTTTACCCTGCGGCAAGAACCGGCAGCACCGCGGACCAGGCGCCTCACTGCCTCCCTGTACGGCAGGAGTCACCCTGGGAGGCTGGAAGGCGATCGGCGACATGATCGGCGCGGCCGCACTGCCACCCAGAAGCGCCCCGACCCGGTGGACGCCCTGGCTGTCTTCATCGCAGCCGTCCATGGAGGAGGCAGCGTGCTCACCTCCGACACAGGCGACATCAAGGCATACGCCGCCACTCTTCCCGAGGCAGATGTCTCGGCCGTAGCAATCTGACCCGGGCCTCCACACGGCGATCTCAGTGACTGATGGCCCCGAGACCCCGGAACGCAGAATGGGGCCCGGCCCACTGGGCCGGACCCCTCGCTATCCCCACCGTCGGGTCATCCCGTCCCCGGACCCCTCCCGGATGTCCCGACGCAGACTACGACCGGGCAGGGTACGTAAAGGTTGCACGCCTTTACGATCTCTTTGCCTTTGATCGTTGTCAGGCCTCTCAGCAGGCATGTTCCAGGTAACGGGCCGCGACCTCGGCGAGCACCTCGGCGCCGTCCCGGGCCCACAGGCCCTCGTTGAAGATCTCGACCTCGATCGGGCCGTCGAAGCCCGCCGCCTCCACCATCGCCCGCAACGCCCGGAAGTCCACGCTTCCGTCGCCCAGCTGTCCCCGGCCCAGCAGCACCCCGCCGGGAGCGGGTGATCCAGTCGGCCAGCTGGAAGGAGTGGATCCGGCCGCCCCTGCCCGCCCGTGCGATCTGCGCGGGCGCCTGGTCGTCCCACCAGACGTGGTAGGTGTCGACGACCACCCCGACCTGCTCGGCCGGGAAGCGTTCCGCCAGGTCCAGGGCCTGGGACAGGGTGGAGACGACGCAGCGGTCCGAGGCGAACATCGGGTGCAGCGGCTCGATCGCGAGGCGTACGCCGCGCTCCGCCGCGTACGGGGCGAGCTCGGCCAGGGCGTCGGCGATCCGCTCCCGGGCCCCGTACAGGTCCTTGTTGCCGGGCGGCAGACCGCCGGAGACCAGGACCAGGGTGTCGGTGGACAGGGCCGCCGCCTCGTCCACCGCCAGGCGGTTGTCGTCCAGGGCCCTGGTCCGCGCGGCCGGATCGGTGGCGGTGAGGAAGCCGCCCCGGCACAGGCTGGTGACGGTGAGGCCGGCGTCCTTCAACAACTGGGCGCTGCGCTCGATCCCGTACTCCTGGACCGGCGCGCGCCACATGCCGACCTTGCCGATGCCAGCCTTGGCGCAGCCCTCCGCCAGCTCGGGCAGCGACCACTGCTTGATGGTCTCCTGGTTGATGGAGAGTCGGGAAAGGTCGTTCGTCATCGGGAACCTCCGTGCACCGCGAGCAGGGCTCGCATCCGGGACTCGGCCAGGTCGGGGTCGGGGAACAGGCCGAGCCTGTCGGCCAGTTCGTACGCCTTCGCCAGGTGCGGCAGGGAGCGGGCGGACTGCAGGCCGCCGACCATCGTGAAGTGGTCCTGGTGCCCGGCCAGCCAGGCCAGGAACACAACGCCCGTCTTGTAGTAGCGGGTCGGGGCCCGGAAGAGGTGGCGGGACAGCTCGACCGTGGGGTCGAGCAGGGCCCGGAAGCCGTCCACGTCCCCGGTGTCCAGGACCCGTACCGCGTGCGCGGCCAGCGGTCCGAGCGGGTCGAAGATGCCGAGCAGCGCGTGGCTGAAGCCGCGGTCGTCGCCCGCGATCAGCTCCGGGTAGTTGAAGTCGTCGCCGGTGTAGCAGCGCACCCGCTGGGCAGACGGCGCCGTACATCAACCTCGCGGTCGGCGTCCAGGAGCGACATCTTGATGCCGTCGACCTTGTCCGGGTGTTCCGCGATGACCTTCAGGAAGGTGTCGGTGGCCGCGTCGAGGTCCGGGGAGCCCCAGTAGCCCTCCAGCGCGGGGTCGAACATCGGGCCGAGCCAGTGCAGGATGACCGGCTCGGTGGCCTGGCGCAGGAGATGGGCGTACGTCTCCAGGTAGTCCTCGGGACCGTTCGCCGCCGCGGCCAGGGCGCGGGAGGCCATCAGGATGGCCTGGGATCCGCTTCCCTCGACCAGGGCGAGCTGCTCCTCATACGCCGCGCGCACCTCGGGGAGCGTCGCGGGTCCTGTGAGCTGGTCGGTGCCGACGCCGCAGGCGATCCTGCCGCCGGCCGACTTCGCCTCGGCGGCCGAGCGGCGGATCAGCTCGGCGGCCCCGGCCCAGTCCAGGCCCATGCCGCGCTGCGCGGTGTCCATGGCTTCGGCGACGCCCAGACCGTGCGACCAGAGGTGCCTGCGGAAGGCGAGCGTGGCGTCCCAGTCGACGGCCGCGGCGGCGCCGGGCTGATGTCGGCGTACGGGTCGGCGACGACGTGGGCGGCGGAGAAGACCGTACGGGAGGCGGCGCGGCGCCGCCGGGGCGAGGTCGAGCGGGGTGGTGCGGGGCCGGTAGGCGCCCTGCGGGAGGTGGATGGTCACAGGGTCAGCTCCGGGACGTCGTAACGCCGGCCCTCGGCCGAGGACTTGAGGCCGAGCTCGGCGAGCTGGACGCCGCGGGCCCCGGCCATCAGGTCCCAGCTGTAGGGCTCGTCCAGCACGACGTGGCGCAGGAAGAGCTCCCACTGCGCCTTGAAGCCGTTGACGAAGACCGCGTTGTCGGGGACTTCCTGCCACTGGTCGCGGAACGGCTCGGTGACCGGGAGGTCCGGGTTCCAGACCGGCTTGGGGTGGCCGAGCGGTGCTGGACACGGCAGTTGCGCAGGCCGGCGACGGCTGAGCCGTGGGTACCGTCGACCTGGAACTCGACGAGTTCGTCCCGGTTGACGCGGACGGTCCAGGAGGAGTTGATCTGGGCGACGGCGCCGCTCGCCAGCTGGAAGGTGCCGTACGCGGCGTCGTCGGCGGTGGCCGGGTAGGGCTTGCCCTGCTCGTCCCAGCGCTGCGGAATATGGGTTTGGACATGCGCGGACACGGTCGTGACCGGGCCGAAGAGCTCGTGCAGGACGTACTCCCAGTGCGGGAACATGTCGACGACGATGCCGCCGCCGTCCTCGGCGCGGTAGTTCCAGGACGGCCGCTGGGCCTCCTGCCAGTCGCCCTCGAAGACCCAGTAGCCGAACTCGCCGCGTACGGAGAGGATTTCGCCGAAGAAGCCGCCGTCGATGAGGCGCTTCAGCTTCAGCAGGCCCGGCAGGAAGATCTTGTCCTGGACCACGCCGTGCTTGATTCCGGCGTCGCGGGCGAGGCGGGCCAGCTCCAGGGCGCCCTCGACGTCCGTGGCGGTGGGCTTCTCGGCGTAGATGTGCTTGCCCGCAGCGATCGCCTTCCTGACTGCCTCGACGCGGGCGGACGTGACCTGCGCGTCGAAGTAGATGTCGATGGTCTCGTCCGCGAGTACCGCGTCCAGGTCGGTCGACCACTCGGTCAGACCGTGCTGTTCGGCGAGGGCCTGGAGCGCGTGGGCGCGGCGGCCGACGAGGACGGGCTCGGGCCACAGCACGTCGCCGTCACCGAGGTCGAGGCCGCCCTGCTCGCGGATGGCGAGGATCGAGCGCACCAGGTGCTGCCGGTATCCCATGCGACCTGTGACGCCGTTCATGGCGATGCGCACTGTCCTGCGTGTCACGAAGTTCCTCCATACAGCCGTAGCAAGCGCTTTCTATGCAGTATGACGCTAGCCTGCCGACAGCGGCCCGGACAAGAGGGGACGCCCCGATAACTCCTCGGAGGAAAGCGATGACAGTCACCCTGGCGGACGTGGCGGCCCGCGCCCGGTGTCCCCGCCACCGTCTCCCGCGTGCTGAACGGCAACTACCCGGTGGCGACGTCCACCCGGGAGCGGGTCCTGCGTGCGGTGGACGACCTGGACTACGTACTGAACGGCCCGGCCAGTTCGCTCGCCGCCGCCACATCCGATCTGGTCGGCATCCTGGTCAACGACATCGCCGACCCGTTCTTCGGGATCATGGCGGGGCCGCGCAGAGCGAGATCGGCGGCCCCGGTGACGGATCCGGCCGGGCGGGCGGCGAAGCTGGCCGTCGTGTGCAACACCGGCGGCTCCCCGCACGCGAACTCACCTACCTCACCCTGCTCCAGCGCCAGCGCGCCGCTGCCGTCGTCCTCACCGGAGGCGCCCTGGAGGACCCCGTCCACCAGGCAGCGATGGCCGCGAAACTGGCGAAGCTGGCGGACGCGGGCACCCGGATCGTGTTCTGCGGCCGTCCCCGCTGCCGGACGGTGACGCGGTGCTCGCGGCACTCGCCTTCGACAACCGGGGCGGCGGCCGGCGCCTCACCGAACACCTCATCTCACTCGGCCACCGGCGCATCGCCTATGTCGCGGGCCCGCTGGAGCGGACCACCACCCGGCACCGCCTGGAGGGCCACCGCGAGGCGATGAGAGCCGCAGGCATTCACGACGGTGAGGGCCCCTCACTGTCCACGGCCCTACGACCGCCGTTCCGGCTACGACGCCACGCTCGAACTCCTGCGCCGCGAACCGGAGGTGACCGCGGTCGTCGCGGCCAACGACACCGTGGCACTGGGTGCCAGTGCGGCCGTCCGGGACCGTGGGCTCCGCATCCCCAGGACATCTCGGTGGTCGGCTTCGACGATCTGCCGTTCTCGGTCGACGCCGTCCCCGCCCTGACCACCGTCCGGCTGCCGCTGTTCGAGGCAGGGGCGCGGGCGGGCCGGCTGGCGATGGGCAGGGAGACACCGCCGCCCGGGGCGTCGCGACGATCCCGGCGGAGCTGATGGTGCGCGGGTCGACAGCGCCGCCTCGGGTGTGATGAGGGTTCGTTCGTCAGAACATGGGTACCGGTCAGCCCGCACCGACGAAAGGAACACACATCGTGAAGCTCGCTTTCTCGACCCTCGGAGTGCCGGGCATGCCCGTACCCGAGGTGGTCCGGCTCGCCGCCGAGCACGGCTACCAGGGGTCGAGCTGCGCGCCCACCCGAGGAGCCGGTGCACCAGGGACTCACCCTGCTCGAACGCGCCGATGTGGTGGAGGAGTTCAAGAAGGGCGGGGTCCGGATCCTGACCGTCGCCGGATACGTGCGGGTCGCCGCCGAGGGTGACGACGAGCCGGTGATCGCCGAGCTCGCCGCGCTGGTTGAGCTGGCCCGCGACCTGGGGCGCCGTATGTCCGCGTCTTCCCCGGCGGCGGCGACCAGGACCCGGCCGACGCCGATGCCGCCGCTGCCCGGCGACTGGGCGCCGCTGCCCCGTACGCCGCCGACATGGGCGTACGGATCCTCCTGGAGACCCACGACTCGCACCGCACCGGAGCCGATGTCGCCCGCGTGGTGGGAACGGTCGGGCACTGGCAGATCGGTGCGATCTGGGACGTCATGCACACCTGGCTGGCCGGCGAGGAGCCGGTGGCCGCCCATGCGGTGCTCGCTCCGCACCTGGGCTACGTACAGGTGAAGGACATCGCATCGGCCCAGGACACCACACCGCTGGCTCTGGGCGCCGGGGTGCTTCCGCTGGGGCGTGCCTGGACACCCTGGACTCCGAGGACTGGGTCTGCTGGGAGTACGAGAAGCGCTGGTACCCGCTGCGGCGGAGCTGCCGGGGATGCTCGCAGCCGGCCGTGAGCACCTGCTGCGGCTGGGCGCGCCCAAGCAGTAGGCCGGGCCTGTGCCGTCTCCGGAGCCGCTGCCAGGGGCCTGCGGGCCGCGGGCCTGCGGGCCCCTGGCAGCGACGCCGGCGCGACCCCGTCGGCCCTCGTCCGCGCGCCCTTCCGCGCCCTCCGGCACCCTTCCGCGCCCGGTGCCCTACAGCCGCTTGGCGCTGCGCAGCGCCGCCGCGTAGTAGCCGTTGCCGTCCAGGCGTGAAGTGCCGCCCTTGTCGCCGATGGTGGGTCCGTTGACCTCTTCGCGGCTGGACACGAAGATCTGGTGGCCGTCGGTGTCGTTGCCCACATAGATGCCCACGTGGTCCAGGCGTTCGCCCGTGCGCGTGTCGAGCCAGAAGAAGACCAGGTCGCCGGGTTGCAGTACCCCGACCCCTTCGGCCGTTCGTACTTCGGCGCCGAACCCGACAGCTTGATGATGTCCGTGCCGGCCTTCGACCGCGCCATCCCGTTGGCGGTGCGCGGCAGTCCGTCCCCGGCCTTGTCGCTCGACATCAGGGGAAAGCGTCCACGGTAGCCGAAGACCGTCCTGATGAAGCCCGAGCAGTCCATCGCGCGGCTGCGTGCCGCCTCCGGCTGGATGGTCGTGCCGTCGCGGAAGGTGTACGGAATGCCCAGGTAATCGTAGAAGTCCGACTGTTCGAGACGGTAGTCGGCGCCCTCGCTGCCGTTCGGGTTGACCGGGCCGAAGCTCGCGTCGCCCGCGTACGCGATGCCCTCGTCGTCCTTCTTGACCGGGGCGCCCTCCACGTACTGGAAGGCGTAGGCGAACAGGTCGTCCTCCTCGCTGCCGGAGAACTCCTTGAACCACTCCGAGAACCAGCGTTCCTTCTCCGCGCCCTCCTGCCACGCCTCGGGCATCAGCCGTACCCAGTCGTCCGTGACGACACGGGACTTGGTGCTCGACGGTTCGGTGAACGTACGGCTGGGGCCGATGAGTGTCGCGGTGCGCGCTCCGTCGGTGAAGGAGGCCAGGACCGCCCGTTCTCGCCCGCAGGACCGTGCGGTCCGGCTTGCGCAGCCGTTCCCACGTCTGCTCGCCGGACTTCGCACCGCTGCCCGTCCGGAGCGCCGGGACATCGGTGACGGCCTGCACGGCCGGCGCCTTCGCCTGTTCGTCCTTGCGGAGTTCGACGGTGAGGTAGGCACTGCCCGCGAGCAGTGCGAGGACCGTGGCGGCATGCAGGTAGGGGCGCGTACCGCGTTTGGACTTGGCACTCATGAGGTTTCGGCTCCCGGAAAATATGTCAGGCGGACGGCAGTGCACCGAGCAGGATGCCGGCGGTCAGGACGACGTAGGCCATCAAGGTGACCGTGCCGGTGGCGAGGATGGTCGCCCCTTCGGCTGGCGGACGAGCTGGTACGCGATCAGGCCCGGGACGATGAAGCCGAGCGTCTGGTTGGCGTACATGAGCGGAAACTCCATGGAGAGCACGATCATCACGGCGCCCTGGAACAGCACTCCGATGAGGACGACCGCGGAGAAGAGCCGCTTTCCGTAGAGGATGACGAAGCGCTGGACGAGCAGCGTGCTCGCGTAGGTCAGCACGGTGACGCCGACGACCATCGCGGCGCGCTGGAGGTCCTCGACGAGCGTGAGCGCCAGCCAGCCCGGCGTGATCATGCCGCCGGGAGACAGATTGGTCGTGAGGTAGCAGATCAGGGAGAACGTCAGGCCCAGGCCGATGCCGATGGCGGCTATCTCGGGCGTGAGGACGGCGGGGATCAACAGGGTTCTCCTGGGTTCTGCGGTGCAGGCGGCTGCTGGGGACGGTGGGAGTTCTGCTGGGGCACGACAGGGGCGGGCCCGTCCCGGTGGCCGTTCGGGGTGGGTTTCGGGTGGCCGTACGGCCTGGTTTCCCTGTCCCTGCCGTCCGCCGGCTCGGGCAGCCGGACGGGCTCGAACATGCCGCGTACGGGGGCCGGTCCGGCGGCCGGCTGCTGCTGGTAGCGCTGTTCGTAGGCCTCCGGGTACGGCCGGTACGGGTCCAGGTGCGGGGCGTACCGGGGCAGGGCGAGCGTCTCGTCGTGCCGCGGGTGGGCCGCGGCGTTCCGCTGCACCGCGATGCCCTCCGGTGCCGGGAGGAGCGGTGTCACGACGGGGCCCGTCGATGCGGGTTCCGTCGATGCGGGTTCCGTCGCCACGGGTTCCGTCGATGCGGGTTCCGTCACCGCTGCCGGTACGGCGGGCTCCGGCGTGGCGGGGATCGGCGTGTCCAACGGGTCCTCGGACTCGTCTGCGGGCAGCTCCGCCAGATGCTCGAGCAGCACCTCGCCCTGTCCGTGGATGTTGCCGATCGCCACCAGCGAGGAGTCCGGGCCGAGCCGGCTCAGCAGTTCACGCATGAACTCCTCCGGGTCGCGCCGGTCGCCGCCCAGATCGACCGCACGGGAACGCCAGTCGGCGGGGATCGCGTCGATGGCGCTCTTCGCGGGTGTCCGATCACGAAGACCTGTTCCGGTTCCAGGACGGGGATGATCTCGCCCATCTGGCCGTTGCGCTCGACACGGTCGGGGCGGCAGTTGATGACGACGTTCAGCGGCCGGTTGATGGCGCCCAGGTCGAGCAGCTGGTTGACGTTCATCAGCGTCGACTCGGGGTCGTTGGCCGCGAAGACGTTCGCGAACCGCAGCTGCTTGCCGTCCTGCGTGAGGTAGCGCTCGACGGAGAGGACGCCCGGTCCGGCGGGGCGTCGTACATGCCCTGGAGCGCGGTTTCGCGCTCCACGCCCAGCAGTTCGGCGACCTTCAGCGCGATGGCCACGTTCTCCTTGAAGGTGAACCAGCTGAAGCCGCGCAGCTCCGCGTCGCTGACGGTTTCGGGGTCCGCGTAGATCAGTTCGCAGTTACGGGCGTCGGCCTCCTCCTGAAGGATCGCGTAGCTCCTTCTCGGCGGTGACACAGATGCCGTCCTGCGGCATCGAACGGCACAGCGAGCGCGCCACGTCGTCCAGGGTCGGGCCCATCTCGGCCAGGTGGTCCTCACGCACGTTGCACAGCACGCCGATGGTGGAACGGATCAGCTTCGACTGGTTGATCTCCTGGAGGGCGGGCATGACGGCCATGCACTCGATCACCAGGGCGTCCGGGCGGTAGGCGGCGGCCCGCCGCACGATGCCGATCTGCTCGACCACGTTGGCGATGCCGAACTTGCGGTAGACCGGCTCCTCGGTGGCGTCCGGGTGGATGAACCGGGCCGCCGTTCCGGTGGTCTTGGCGACCGTGACGAGGTCACCGCCGCGCAGCTCCCGCGCACAGCCGGGTGATGGAGGACTTGCCGCGAATGCCGTTGACCAGCACCCGGGTGGGTATCCGGTCCAGGTTGGTGAAGTGGCGCCGCTGCTCGACGAGCCCGGCGACCAGGAGGGTCGCGCTGCACACGAGCAGCACGGTGTAGAGGAAGAGCACGGACGGTCAGTTCCTTCCTGCGGGAGCCGTCGGTGCGGTGTCCCGTCTGCGCTGGTCCTGCACCTGCTGACGCAGCAGTTCAAGAGACCGGGCTACGGCGCCGACCTCGTCGTGGTGGCGCGGGTAGAGAACGGTGCGGCGGTCGCCGTCGGCCAGCGCCTCGGCCTGGGAGGCCAGCGCGCGCAGCGGCGTACGACCACGATGTGCAGCCAGCCGAGACAGGCGGCCACGGCCGTGACGCCGAGCAGACCGGCCAGGACGGTGAGGTTCTGCCGGCGGTACTCGGGGATCGCGAGCGCGGCCGCGGGCTTCCAGCTGACCACCGTCCAGTTGAGCGACTTGGCCGCGCCGCCGCCCACGAACGGTGCGGCGCCCGCTACCTGCACCTGACCGCCGGAGCGGTAGAGGACTCCGCCGGCGCGGGCGGTGAGGCCGGTCCTCGGGCTCGTACCGGCTACGAGTTCGTCCAGCCGGGCCGGCAGCTTCTCGAAGGCCAGGTAGCCGTTGTTGCCCCAGGACCCGGCGTTCACCGTCGACGACGCGGATCTGGCCGAGACCGGGGCGCTTGAGCAGCGAGTTGATGAAGTCGACCCGGAACTCACCGACCACGGCCGCTCCGTCCCGTCCGGGCAGCTCGGCATAGCCGGCGATGACGGGCTCCTTGCCGGAGTGGTTGAGCAGGCTGATGGGTTCGGCGAACGGTGCGGTGCCGTTCTGGTCCCCTTCTTCCCACCGGACTCGCCGGCCGGTGCCCGGGGAGTCGCCGGCCTGGGCGATGATCGTGCCGTCGGCGGTGCGCACGTACAGCGACCGGTAGCGCAGGTGCTCGGTCCGGGTGCGTTCGAGGACCTTCTCGATGTCGTCGGGCGAGGTCTTGTCGCCGATCAGGGAGGCGACCGACACCAGGTCGGCGTGGCCTTCGTTGAGCGCGCGGCGGACCCGGTCGGCGAGCGTGTCGGTCCGTTCGCGCTGGTCGTTGGTGATCTGTTCCGGTACGACGACACTCGAGTCGGCACGGTTGAGGAAGAGCAGCATCGGCACCGACCAGGCGAGCAGCAGGACGCCGCAGACGGCTATGAGCCCGCGGGTGCCGAAGCCGGCGAACCGGACGCGGCGCTGCGCGGTGTCCGTCCGGTCGTTGCCCGCCGGATCGCCGAGCAGTTGGCGGCGCAGCCGTTCCAGTACGCTGCCGATCCTGGCCGCTTCGCCGAACCGCGGGGCTCGCACCGGCCTGGCCAGGTCGCCCTGGTGAGCCTGCGGCTCTCCAGGAACAGCTTCAGCAGTGGCCGCTGGACCGTGCCCAGCAGCAGGGCGACCGCGAGGGCGCCGATGAGCAGGAGCGCGGCGGCCGAGAGCAGGCCGAAGACGGGGCCGGCGACGCGCGTGCGGTCCTCGGCGACGCTCACCATGGCCACGACGGTCAGCCCGAGCGAGGTGGCGACGCTGTCCTCGCCGGGTGCGGCTCCGGCGAGGCCCGCGTATCCGGCGACGGCCCGTTCGCCCTGGAAGGAAGAGCCGCGCAGACTGCCGCTCACGCCGGCGAAGCCGCCGGAGCCCGGTTCCTTGGCCTTGAGCGGATGTTCTTCGGCCCGCTTCGCCGCGGTCCCCGCGAACGAGGTCAGCTGCTTCTTGGAGCGCTTGACCTCGGCGCGCTGCAGATCGGTGAGGACCTGCTCGGGCTCGGGGATTCCGTCGCTGCTGAGGATGCCGCCCTTGCTGTCGACGACGGCGATGGCGCGGAACTTGCCGAGGCTGATGCCCGGGAAGCGCAGGCTGCTGGACGCGATCAGCAGTTGCTGGGGCCGGCCTTCCCAGGACAGCAGCTCCAGCGAGAGCAGCCGGGTCTGGCCGTTCTGCAGCCGCACCATGCGGGGCACGAGCCCGTCCTTCGCGGCGAGCTTGCTGGTGTCGATCGCGGTGACGGGCACGTTCTCACCGCGGGTCGCGAGCATCCGGCCGGACGAGATCTCGACCACGGCCGTGCCTCGCCACTTCTGGTAGACGCTTCCGATCTTGTCGAGTACGGCATCCGGCGGGACCGGTTCCGCGGCGTTGAAGAGTCCCGCGGTGCGGCTGAGGTCGGTGGCGCTCTCGTCGATGGAGGCACGCAGCGCGGCGGCGCCGTCCTCGGCGAAGTACTGCTGGGAGGTGAGCACCGCCTCCGGGACGGGCTCCTCGTTGACGTTGCCGAGGCCCAGTGCGGTGATCCCGCAAGGGAGAGGAGCAGGGCCGAGCGCCGCGATCGGGGGCGGATGCCCCGAGCAGCGACATATCGGCCCGGCGCCGCACCTGTGCCGCGCCGTGGCGGATGAACCGGCCATGCGTGTCTCCCAGAAGTTTCACCCAGGCATGTGAACAGGCGAATGCCCGTGCTGCGTGCCGTATCGGTGAGTGAGGAAAGCGATGTTCGTGATGCGCGTTGCGTTGTGTCGCGTCACAGCGCGCGCGTGTGCGCAGGAGCGGCCCAATCAAGTGACTGGACCGTCAGGCATTGCCCAAGGTTGCACGGAGAGTGAATATGTGACGTAGGTAACGCCCACATTTCGCCCAATCTACTGACTGACCGTCAGTCCGACAGCTCGGTCAGCGGCCGCAGACCGTCTCCCGAGGCCCCCGGTTGAGCATCGTGCCCCGGGTCCGCTCGAAGGCCAGCCGGTACTGCGCCCGCTCCACGGCGGACAGCCCTTGCTCTTCCGCAGCGCCTCGGCCACATTCACCAGCCGGTGATCCCGGGCCTCACCCTTGCGCCCCTCGGCACCGTCCGCATCCGGCTCCGGCTCCGGCTCCGGCTCCGGCTCCGAGGCGTCCGCGTCCGGCGGAATCGTGACGAGTGGGCACATAGCGTGCCTGCACATCCCAGGCGCCGTCGCGCTTGCGGAACTCGAACCAGCCGATAACCCCTCCTCGGTGAGCCCCGACGGCACGTCGTGCCGGGCCAGCTGATTGCCCAGGCCATAGGCCACCCAGGTGCCGTCGACCTTCTCCATCGGCTGCACCACGTGCGCGTGATGGCCGATCACCAGGTCGATGCCGGTCTCCCCGGCGAGCCTGCGGGCCAGCTTCAACTGGGCGGAGCTCGGGTCCGGATGGTGCTCGCGCCCCAGTGGATGCTGAGGATCACCACCTCGGCACCGGCCTTGCGTGCGGCCTTCTCGGCAGCGGCGATGTCGGCGAACCTGTTCTGGTTGACGATCCACGGCTTGTCGGCGGGGATCTCGCGCCCGTTGAAGCCGAAGGCGAACGACAGTTGCGCGACCTTCACACCCTTCACATCCACGATCAGCGGAGTACTCGCCTCCGCCTCGCTGCGCGCCGAACCGGTGTGCTTGAGCCCGGCCCCGTCGAGGGTGTCCAGCGTGCGACGCACCCGGAGACACCGTGGTCGAGCGTGTGGTTCGACGCGGTCGAGCAGGTGTCGTACCCGACGTCCTTGATCGTGGTGGCTATCTGCGGCGGCACCAGGAAGTCCGGATAGCTCACGAAGGGCCCTCGGGCTTGCCGACCACCGGCTCGAAGTGGCAGATCGCCAGGTCGGCCCTGCTGATGACGGGCTTCACACCGGCCATGATCGCGCCGAAGTCGATGGCCCGGGCGCCCTTCCGCCGGCGGCGGCCGCATCAGCGCGCGCCTGCTCGGTCAGCTCGGGATGGATGAGGATGTCGCCGGCGGCGGCGACGGTGAAGGCGGGCCCGCCTCCGCGCCATCGGCGCCCGCATCACCGGCGGCGGAGCAGCCTGCCGCGGTCGCGGTCAGCACGGCCGCGAGCAGGGCGCGGGCGAGCGCACGGGACGCGAAGGAGGCGGGAAGGTGTCGTGTCACCCTGGTATTTTACTTCAATCCGACAAGTCGTTTTACCTGGGGGACGATCAAGAGAAACCGACGGGTAACGCGGTGCTCGTCGTCCTGATCGCCTCACTGCTGGCCGTCGCCTCCGCCATCTCGATCGTCTCCTTCCGCACCGGCGAAGCGGCCCCGCCTTCCGACGGCCCGCCCGCGAGGGCGTCGACCTGGGACAACGGATCGCGGACTTCACCACGGAGACGGTCGCCGACAGCGACTACCTCCCGCCCCTGCCCGAACAGCGCCAGACCCTCGCCCGGGGCGTCGGGCTCTCATCGACGGCCGGCACTCCGAGGCCGCCCGTGAGCTGGCGGAGGCCGACTTCCGTATGCGCACCCTGACCGACACCGTCACCGGACGCCGCTTCGCCGAGGTCTCCGACCGTGTGGGCGAGGGCCGGCGCGGCTGGGGCCGGGTCTACGTCGCACTCGGCACCCCGGCCACCTGGTCGGTGCAGGTCCCGCATCCGGTCGCCGACGCGTACAGCGACACCCTCGGCGTCGGCGTACTGCGAGGCACGCCCGGCGGTGTCCTCGTCCTGGCGGGCGCCCATCGCAGGGCGGGCGTCCATGGCGCCGCGGACGTGGCGCACCGCCGCGACAGCGTCTTCCACGCGATCTGCGCCGAACTGACCGCCCGCCGCATGCCCGGCATCCAGGTCCACGGATACGCGGACCGCAGCGCCCCGACCACGATGTGATCGTCTCCACCGGCGCCGGCGACGATGCCCGTACGGAGGCCCGCGGGCTCGCGCGCGCCCTGGACGACGCCGGGTTCCGGGCCTGCAGGGCCTGGACGCACAAGTGCCCGCTGGCCGGCCGCACCAACGTCCAGGGCCGGCTCGCCGCCGACCGGGGAGTGCCGTTCCTCCATGTCGAGGTCGGCCGGGAGGCGCGCGAGGACCTGAAGGCCGGGCCGCGCGATCGCCGCGATGGCGGCGACGGTCGCGGTCTGGGCCTGAGGGCCGTCCCGACGGGACCGTTCGGCCGGTCCGGCGGGGTCCTGGAGTTCGCGGCTTTCTCGGGCCGCCCCTTGACTGGAAGTTACTTTCCATATATCCGTACCTTCTTGGAAGTTTCTTTCAGTACCGGAAGGGGCTCACGTGCTCGACCGCACCTCCAGACGTACCCTGCTCACCGTCACAGCGGCCACCGTCGCCGCTGCGGCCACCGGCGCGGTGACTGCCCCGGCGCCGCCGCCAAGGAGGCCACCGCGGCCTCCACGAACAGCCGCCTCAAGCGGCTCATCTCCCGGATGAGCCTGGAGGAGAAGGTCGGCCAGCTCTTCGTGATGCGGGTCTACGGGCATTCCGCCACCGCACCCGACCAGGCCGACATTGACGCCAACCTCGAAGAGATCGGCGTGCGCACCGCAGCCGAGCTGATCTCCAGGTACCACGTCGGCGGCATCATCTACTTCTCCTGGGCGCACAACACCCGCGACCCGCACCAGATCGCCGACCTCTCCAACGGCATCCAGCGCGCCGGGCTCGCCGGACCGAACCGCCTGCCGCTGCTGGTCTCGACCGACCAGGAGCACGGCATCGTCTGCCGGGTCGGCGAGCCCGCCACCCTGCTGCCGGGCGCGATGGCGCTGGGCGCGGGCGGTTCGCACTCCGACACGCGCCGGGCAGCCCGGATCGCCGGGGCCGAGCTGGCGGCGATGGGCATCAACCAGAACTACGCGCCGGACGCCGATGTCAACGTCAATCCGGCCAACCCCGTGATCGGCGTACGCTCCTTCGGCTCCGACCCGCAGTCGGTGGCCGCCATGGTCGCCGCCCAGGTGAAGGGCTACCAGAGCGCCGGAGTCGCCTCCACGGCCAAGCACTTCCCCGGCCACGGCGACACCAGCACCGACAGCCACACCGGTCTGCCCTACATCCACCACACCCGGGAGCAGTGGGCCGAGCTGGACGCCCGCCGTTCCACGCCGCCATCGCCGCGGACATCGACTCGATCATGACCGCGCACATCGTGGTCCCCGCCCTGGACGCGACGGAGGATCCGGCCACGCTGTCCCGCCCGATCCTGACCGGGATCCTGCGCGAGAGCTCGGTTACGACGGGGTCGTCGTCACCGACGCACTGGGCATGGAGGGTGTGCGGACGAAGTACGGCGACGAGCGCGTCCCCGTCATGGCGCTCCAGGCGGGCGTCGACCAGCTGCTGAACCCGCCGGACCTCTCCGTCGCCTTCAACGCCGTCCTGGCTGCCGTGAAGGAAGGCGAGATCAGCGAGGCCCGGATCGAGGAATCGATCCTGCGCATCCTGCGGCTGAAGACGAAGCTGGGGCTGTTCCGCGACCCCTACGTCAGCCGGCGGGGCGTGGACCGCACCGTGGGCACCCGGTCCCATCTCGCCGCCGCCGACCGGATCGCCGAGCACACCACCACGCTGCTCGCCAACACCGGTTCGCTGCTTCCGCTCTCCCGCAGATCGCACCGCGACCTCCTGGTGGTCGGCGCCGATCCGGCCTCCCCGTCCGGCACCACAGGACCGCCGACCACCACGCTGGCCGGGGCCTTCACCGAGCTGGGATTCACTGCCACCGCGCTGTCCACCGGCACCGCTCCTCCGAGGCGAAGATCGCGGAGGCGGTGGCCGCCGCCGAGGGCAGGGACGCGGTGATCGTGGGGACGTACAACGTCACGGCGAGCAGCTCGCAGCGCACCCTGGTCAGCGCCCTCGCGGCGACCGGCGTCCCGGTCGTCACGGTCGCGATCCGCAATCCGTACGACATCGCGCAGCTTGACGGCACCGGATACGCGGCGAGCCTCGCCGCCTACTCCTGGACCGACGTCGAGCTGCGGGCCGCGGCCCGGTGATCGCGGGCCGCGCGGAGCCGGGGCAGACTCCCGTCCCGGTGCAGCATGCGGACGACCCGGCGCAGGTGCTGCACCCGGTGGGCTACGGGCTGTCGTACTAGGGCCTCTCGTTCAGGGCAGGCCGACGGGCTGCGCGCACCGGGTAGGAACAACCGGTGCGCGCAGCCCGTACGAGCTCACCTCACGTCACGTCAGGGACGCAGCGTGCCTCGGCTCCGCTCGAGCTCCGCGTCCCGCTTGTCCAGGCGCGCGTCGAACTTCGCGAGCGGCTTGGCCTTCGACGGGTCGGCCTGCACGGCCGCCGGGGCGACGCCCGCCCAGCGCAGGATGGCCGCGGTGGCCTTCGCCTTCTCGTCGTCGACGAGACCGGAGACCTGGAGCCGTGGTTGCCGCCCGGCACGGTGTAGACGTGGCTGTCACGGGCGCCCTTGCCGATGTGGAAGGGCTCCGCACCCCACGGGTCGTTCTCCCCGTAGACGTACATCATCTGGTTGGCGTTGCGCTTGACCCACTTGTCCACGTCACGCATGACCGACGGCTGGAACTTCATCGGGATGGAGCGCGGCACGAAGGAGCGCGGCGGCTGGTAGCCGTAGCGGCTCAGGTCGCCCAGCCACGGCTGCTTGATGTCGGGGATCCGAGCTGGGTGCCCGCCTGGTAGTAGTACGGGTGTACCCTCCAGGCCCTGGTCGGCGTAGGCGGAGAAGCCCGAGATGCCGTCGATGGAGTCCCAGATCTCCTCGTCGGTGGCGTTGGGTGCGTCGGCCGGGATGGTGTCGCAGTCGGAGAGCAGGCTGTACTGCCAGTACGCCCAGATGTAGTCCATGACGACGGCTTCGTACGCCTTGTCGAGGTTGCCGACGGTGTTGAAGGTGTAGCCGTTCTCCGCGGCGTACTCCTTGTACTTCTTCTCCAGCGGTTCGCGGCGGATGAGCGCCTCTCGCTGGACACCGTTCAGCCGGTCGCGGCACTCCTTGGTGCCCACGTTCGCGAAGAACCGGTCGTAGGCCGAGTCCTCCTTGTTCACCACGTCGTTGGGCGCGACGTAGGCGACGACGCCGTCCATGTCCTTCGGGTAGAAGCGCTCGAAGTAGGTGGCCGTCATGCCGCCCTTGGAGCCACCGGTGGTCAGCCACTTCTTGGAGTAGATCTTCTTCAGCGCCTTGAAGACACGGTGCTGGTCACTGGCGGCCTGCCAGATGTCGAGCTTGGACCAGTCGGCCGGCGCCGGGCGCGACGGGGTGAAGTAGCGGTACTCCAGCGAGACCTGGTTGCCGTCGATGATCTGCGTCGGCTCACTGCGGCTCGGATTGGTGGAGACGTTGTAGCCGCCGGTGAAGAACACCGTCGGGCGGTTGGTGTCCTTGTGCAGCAGGGTGATCCGCTGCTCGAAGGTTCCCCTGGACGGGTGCTTGTGATCGATCGGCTGGGTGTAGTTGAGGACGAAGTAGCGATAGCCGGGATACGGCTTCTCCTCGATCAGACTCATTCCGGGATGGCCAGGATGCGGTCCTTGATGTCCTCGCTGCTGCTCTCACCGCTGGTGGAGCCGCTGCCCTGCTGAGCGGCCGGTTCCGCGGCGGTGGCCGTACCGGCGGAGGCTCCCGTCGCGCTTACTGTGCCTATGAGCACCGCGAGCGACAAAATTCCTGTGAGCGCCTTGCTCATGCACCCTCCCCTTGATTCACGACATTCGCCGTGAACCTAGCGGGGCAACACCCGCAACGCCAGACCCACACGCTTGTCAGCAGACGATCCACCCCGTCGAGCCTGATTTGCCCGCCACCGAACCGGAGGCACGGACGCAACGGTGCAGTGCGTGGACGGTCACCGGGCCTGCGAGCTTGGTGAACTTTCCGCTGTCGACGACCGCACGGCCGCCGCGCGTGGAGCGACACCCGCATCGCGCGGCGCGCGCCCGGATGTTTGGCCACGGTGACCGCACAGGCGTAGGCGCGGCTCTTGTGGATGCGCAGCTCTCCGGTGGAGAACTTCACCGTCTTGACCGGCCGCCCGGAACAGGCGGACGCGGCGGACGCGGGCGGGCCGGTGACGCCGAGCACCAGGCCGAGGGCTGCGAGCAGCGGCAGGACCAGCAGATGCACCAGCACCCTGCTGCCCGCTCCCGGCCGTATCCATGACCTCAGCGGTCCCACCACCCCATCCGTTCCGTCGAACACTTTCACCCCACCCCACACATACACGTACATACGTACGACGCGACCGGCGGCCGGACGGTTGCGCTGAACAGGGCGGATGGATCGGACCGACCTGACGGGCCGGACGGACCTGACCAGCGGGCGGGGCCGGGTCAGACGCCCGCCGGCGTGTCCTCCCCTATGAACGTGCGCCACAGCCGCGCGTACTGCCCTGCCTGGCGAGCAGTTCGGCATGCGTGCCGTCCTCGGCGACCCGCCCGTGGTCCATCACCACAACCCGGTCCGCGCGTGCGGCCGTCGTCAGCCGATGGGCCACCACCAGCGTGGTGCGCCGGCCGGTGAGCCGGTCGGTGGCCTGGTTGACCAGTGCCTCGCTGGCCAGGTCGAGGGAGGCGGTCGCCTCGTCGAGCAGCAGGATGTCCGGGTCGACCAGCTCCGCCCGTGCGAGCGCGATCAGCTGGCGCTGGCCGCCGGAGATTGCGGCCCCGCTCGGCCACCTCGTGCAGATAGCCGTCCTCCAGGGTGGCGATCATGTCGTGTGCCCCGACCGCCCTCGCCGCGGCCTCCACCTGCGCGTCGGTCGCGCCCGGCAGCCCGTACGCGATGGCGTCCCGGACCGTGCCCGCGAAGAGATACGCCTCCTGCGGCACGACTCCGAGCCGGTGCCGGTACGCGGTCATGTCGAGCTTGCGCAGATCGGTGCCGTCCGCCGTGACCCGTCCTGACGTCGGGTCGTAGAACCGGGCGACGAGCTTGACCAGGGTGGACTTGCCCGCACCCGTCTCACCGACGAACGCCACGGTCTGGCCTGCCGGAATGTGCAGATCGACGCCGGAGAGGGCTTCCTCCTGCTTTCCCTCGGCCGTCCCGTACGCGAAGGACACGCCCTCGAACGCGATCTCACCGCGCAGCGACGTCACATCGAGCGGTTCGGCGTGGTCGGCCGTGGAGGTCGGCTCCTGGAGGAGCTCCTGGATCCGGCGGAGCGAGACGGTGGCCTGCTGGTAGCCGTCGAAGACCTGGGAGAGCTGCTGTACGGGGGCGAAGAACAGGTCGATGTAGAGGAGATAGGCCACCAGCGCACCGGTGGTGAGCGTGCCGTTGTCGACCCGGCCGGCACCGACGATCAGCACCGCCGCCGCGGCGGCCGAGGCCAGCAGCTGGACGAACGGGAAGTAGATGGAGATCAGCCACTGGCCGCGCACCCGGGCCTCGCGGTAGTGGGAGCTGCGCCCGCGAACCGCTCGGCGCCGTCCTGCTCACGGCGGAAGGCCTGCAGGATCCGCAGCCCGGAGACGGACTCCTGGAGGTCGGCGTTGACGACGCTGATGCGCTCACGGGCGAGCTCGTACGCCTTGACGCTCTTGCGCCGGAAGAAGACCGTACCGATGATCAGCAACGGCAGGGTCGCGAAGACGACCAGGGCCAGCTGGATGTCCAGTACGAGCAGCGCGACCATGATGCCGAAGAACGTGACGACGGAGACGAAGGCCGTGACCAGGCCGGTCTGCAGGAAGGTGGACAGCGCGTCCACGTCCGTAGTCATCCGGGTCATGATCCGGCCGGTCAGCTCGCGCTCGTAGTAGTCGAGGCCGAGCCGCTGGAGCTGCGCGAAGATCTTGAGCCTGAGCGAGTAGAGCACCCGCTCCCCGGTGCGACCCGTCATCCGGGTCTCGCCGATCTGTGCCAGCCACTGCACGAGCACGACGCCGAGTCCGAGCCCGGCAGCCGCCCAGACCGCGCCGAGTGCCAGCCGGGTGACGCCCTCGTCGATGCCGTGCCGGATCAGTACGGGCAGCAGGAGGCCCATGCCCGCGTCGACGGCGACCAGCCCCAGGCTCACCAGCAGCGGCAGCCCGAAGCCGTGCAGCAGCCTGCGCAGCCCGTAGGTCTCCTCGGCCCGGACGGCGCTCGCCTCGTCGATACGGGGGTGTCGGTGGCGGGCGGCAGCGCCTCGACCTGGGCCAGGAGCTCGGGCGTGGCCGGCATTCCGGCCGCCGCGGCGTCCCGCCCTCCTCCTTGCGGATCCACAGCTCGGGGTGACGCCGCGCTCGGCGTCGAACTCGGCCTCCATCTCCTCCTGGAGCATGCGTGCGTCGCCCGCGGCGTCGGGTGCCGTGACCGGCTGGTGCCCGGGTGAGGTCCGGCCCAGCTCGTCCGGGTCGGTGAGCAGCCGCCGGTAGAGCGCGGAGCGCCGCTCCAGCTCCTCGTGCGTGCCGATGTCCGCGAGCCGGCCCCGGTCGAGGACGGCGATCCGGTCGGCGAGGTTGAGGGTGGAGCGGCGGTGGGCGATCAGCAGGGTGGTGCGGCCCGCCATCACCTGCTTGAGGGCTTCGTGGATCTCGTGCTCGACCCGGGCGTCCACGGCGGAGGTCGCGTCGTCGAGGAGGAGCAGGCGGGGTCGGTGAGGATGGCGCGGGCGAGCGCGACGCGCTGGCGCTGGCCGCCGGAGAGGGTGAGTCCGTGCTCGCCGACCGTGGTGTCGTACCCGTCGGGCAGGGCGGCGATGAAGCCGTCCGCCTGGGCGGCGCGTGCGGCCCGCTCTATCTGCTCCTGGGTGGCGTCCGGGTATCCGTAGGCGATGTTGGAGCGGATGGTGTCGGAGAAGAGGAAGCTGTCCTCCGGTACCAGCCCGATGGCGGCCCGGAGCGATGCCTGGGTCAGTTCGCGGACGTCGTGGCCGCCGACCAGGACGGCTCCGTGCGTCACGTCGTAGAAGCGGGGCAGCAGGAGCGAGACGGTGGACTTGCCGCTGCCGGACGAGCCGACGACGGCGAGGGTCTCGCCGGGCTCGATGGTGAGGGAGAACCCGTCGAGTACCGGGCGCTCTCGTCGTATCCGAAGCGCACATCGTCGAACTCGACGCTCGCGGGTGCGTCGGCCGGCAGCTCCACCGAGCCGTCCCGCAGGTACGGCTCGGTGTCGATGAGCTCAGGACGCGCTCGACGCCCGCTCTGGCCTGCTGTCCCACGGTGAGGACCATGGCGAGCATCCGGACCGGGCCGACGAGCTGGGCGAGGTAGGTGGAGAACGCGACGAACGTACCGAGGGTGATCTCGCCGCGGGTGGCCAGCCAGCCGCCGAGGGCGAGCATGGCGACCTGGCCGAGCGCGGGGACGGCCTGGAGGGCCGGGGTGTAGCGGGAGTTCAGCTTGACCGTGCGCAGCCGGCCCGCGAAGAGCCTGCGCCCGACCTCGCGGAGCTTGCCGGTCTCCTGGTCCTCCTGCCCGAACCCCTTGACGACCCGGACCCCGGAGACGGCCCCGTCGACCACTCCGGCGACGGCTGCGGCCTGGCTCTGGGCGTACCAGGTGGCGGGGAAGAGGCGGGTGCGGGAGCGGCGGGCGATGAACCACAGGGCGGGAGCGACGGCCAGCGCGACCAGGGTCAGGGGCAGCGAGAGCCACGCCATGATCACCAGGGAGATGATGAAGAGCAGGATGTTCCCGATGGTCATCGGGAGCATGAAGAGGAGCCCCTGGATCAGCTGCAGGTCGCTGGTGGCGCGCCCGACGACCTGCCCGGTGGACAGCTCGTCCTGTCGCTTCCCGTCGAGCCGGGTGATCGTCTCGTACATCTCGGTACGCAGATCGTGCTGTACGTCCAGGGCGAGCCTGCCGCCGTAGTAGCGGCGGATGAACGTGGAGATGTAGACGAGGACGGCCGCCCCATGAGCAGGCCGGTCCAGACGCCGATGGACCTGGTGTGGTCGACCACCACGTCGTCGATGATCACCTTGGTGATGAGCGGGACGAGGGCCATCACGCCCATACCTGCGAGCGACGAGCCGAGTGCCAGCACGACATTGCGCCGGTAGCGCCACGCGTATCCGGTCAGCCTGCGGCCCCACCCTGTTGCTCTGCGCCCGCCACCCGTGCCTCCCGTTCCGACCCGCTGTTCCACCTGCTCTGCCGCAAGTCACCAACGCCGTCAGCTGCGGATTTCATCCCGCCGCAACAAATGGGGCCGATGGTCGCAGGAGGCGCGGCGACGGCCCTAGGACCGGGGTCGGTCAATGGGCAGGCCAGGATCACTCGTCCGAGCGATCGCATGACAACCCACAGCGATATACCCTGAAGTGTCTATACCTCCCAGTATATGGATAGCCCCTACACCATCGAGATCGAACCCGAGGTTCGGCTGTGGCTGATGAACCTGCGCGACGACGACTACCTCGCAGTCGAGTACATCGCCGAGCTGCTGCACAGCCGGCCCACCACGCTCGGGGAGCCGTACTCCCGATATCTGGGCGACGGCGTCCGGGAGCTGCGGTTCTCACTGGGCTGCAACCGAGACGCCACAAGGGTTTCCTATTGGCTCGCCCCGGCCGGAGGATCGTTCTGCTCACCGTCTTCCGCAAGACGCGGCAGAGGAAAGTGCGGAAGTGGCACGCGCCAAACATGCCAGGCGCTCTGCGAGGCCAGCCATGAGGCCGCGCTCGACGAGTACACACGCAACGTAGAAGCAGAGAAGGAGGAGCGGTAATGGTCAGCCACAGGCACTGGAAAATCGCCCGCGACAAGAAGGTCGCCGAAGGAATCGCCGATGACCCTGCGGGAGAGAAGCGCCGCGAGGAAATCGCCCTCCGATACGACGTGGGGCAGGCCGTCTACGACCGGCGGACCGAATGCGGGATGTCACAGACGGAGCTGGCACGACAGGCCAGGATGAGCCAACCCCAGGTCTCCAAGCTGGAGATCGGCGGCACTCTGCCAACCGTAGCCCTGCTGGCCCGGCTCGCGCAGGCAATGGATTCGTCGTTCAGCCTGGAGCGGGACGGGGACTTCTTCCGAGTGGCGTTCACCGCCCTCGCACCCTCGGACACGAGCCAGGACCGGGCCACCCCGCACCCGCACCCGCCGGGACGGCGGACGCGGACGCCAAGCAGGCAGCCACCGGCTGAGCGGCCCCGGCCGGCTACAGGTGGGTCGGCGCGAACATCTTCAGCAGCGCCGGGAGCACGACCACCGACGGACCGGGCGCCGCGAAGGCCTTCGCCAGGTCATCGCCGAGGGACTCCGGTGTCGTACGCACCGCTGGTACGCCGAAGGACTCGGCGAGGGCGACGAAGTCCGGGCGGGACAGTTCGGTCGCCGTGGTCTCGCCGTAGGCACCCTCCATGTACTCGCGCAGGATGCCGTAGCCGCCGTCGTCGACGATCAGCCAGGTGACGGGCAGGTCGTACTGGCGCGCTGTCGCCAGCTCGGCGATCGAGTACATCGCGCCGCCGTCGCCGGAGACCGCCAGCACCGGCTTGGTGGGGTCGGCCACCGCAGCACCGATCGCGGCCGGGAAGCCGTAGCCGAGGCCGCCGGCGCCCTGGGCCGAATGCATCGTGTTCGGGTGCCGGGCGTCGAAGGCGGACCAGGCCCAGTAGGCGAGGATCGTCATGTCCCAGAAGCTGGGCGAGGTGTCGGGCAGCGCATCCCGGACCGAGGCGAGCACCTGCTGCTCCAGAGGCAGGTCCTGCCCGTCGATCCGGTCCTTGATCTTCGCCAGCACCGTACTGACGCGTGTCGCCGCGGTCTCGTCCTCGCGGGGCTCGACCGCCTCCAGGAGGTCGGAGAGCGCCTCGCGGGCATCGGAGTGGATGCCGAGCGCGGGGTAGTTGGCCTCCAGCTTCCCGGCGTCGGCCTCGATCTGGATGATCCGGCCGCGCGGGGTGAACGTGCGGTAGTTGGAAGAGAGTTCGCCCAGTCCCGAGCCCACGACCAGCAGCACGTCCGCGGACTCCAGGAAGTCCGTGGTGTGCTGGTCCTCCAGCCAGGACCGGAGCGAGAGCGGGTGCTCCCAGGGGAAGGCGCCCTTGCCGCCGAAGGTGGTGACGACCGGTGCGTCGAGCGTCTCGGCCAGGGCACGCAGCTTGCCGGCCGCGTCGGACCGTACGACTCCGCCTCCGGCGATGATCGCGGGACGTTCGGCGTGCGACAACAGGTGGGCTGCGGCGAGGGTCAGTTCGGGACGCGGGTACAGCTCGCGCGGGGTGGCGTCGATCGCGCTGACGACCGGCAGGAGCGTCTCGGCCAGCAGCACGTCCTGCGGGATCTCCACCCAGACCGGGCCGTGCGGGGCCGTGAGCGCGGACTCCCAGGCCGCGGCGATCGCGGACGGGATCTGCGAACAGGCACGCACGGTGTGGACGGACTTCACGATGTCGCGGAACGACGCCTGCTGGTCGCGGAGTTCGTGGAGGTACCGTGGCGCCCGCCGCCGAGCCCGGCGGCCGGGATCTGGCTGGAGATCGCCAGTACGGGGCGGACCCGGACGCCGCCTCCTGGAGTGCGGCCAGCGACGTCAGGGCACCGGGGCCGGTGGAGGAGGAGCGGCGCCACCTCTCCGGTGATCCGGCCGTAGGCGTCGGCGGCGAAGCCCGCGTTGTTCTCCACGCGTAGTCCGACGTACGAGAGCGGAGAGCGGCGCAGCGCGTCGAACATGCCGAGCGCGTGCTGGCCGGGCAGCCCGAACACGGTGGTCGCGCCGAGTCCCTGCAGGGTCTCGACGACGAGGTCGCCGCCGTTGCGTCCGGGCGGGGGTTCAGGGCGGCTTCGGCCTGTGCGGGGTGAGCTGCGGCCGGTCGTCGTGGTCGTGGCTCACTTGTTCCGGTCTCCCTTGGCTGCCGCGATCTGGCGGGACATGATCGTCGTCAGCTCGTACGCCGTGTGCGAGGCGGCGACGGAGGTGATCTCGGCGTGGTCGTATGCGGGAGCGACCTCGACCAGGTCGGCGGAGACGAGGTTGCAGGAGGCGAGCCCGCGCAGGATCTCCAGGAGCTCGCGGGAGGTGAGCCCGCCCGCCTCGGGGTTCCGGTGCCGGGGGCGTGTGCCGGGTCCAGCACGTCGATGTCGATGGAGATGTAGAGCGGCCGGTCACCGATGCGCTGCCGGAGCTGGTCGGCGACCTCGTCCACACCGCGCCGCATGACATCGGCGGAGGTGACGATCCCGAAGCCCATTTTGGCGTCGTCGGTGAGGTCCTGCTTGCCGTACAGCGGGCCGCGGGTGCCGACGTGGGAGAGTGCCTCGGTGTCGAGGATGCCCTCCTCGACGGCCCGGCGGAACGGGGTGCCGTGGGTGTACTCGGCGCCGAAGTAGGTGTCCCAGGTGTCCAGGTGGGCGTCGAAGTGGAGCAGGGCGACCGGGCCGTGCTTCTGGCGACGGACCGCAGCAGCGGCAGCGCGATGGTGTGGTCGCCGCCGAGGGTCATGAGGCGGGCGCCCGTACCGAGCAGGTCGTCGGCGGCGGCCTCGATGGTGTCGACGGCCTCGTTGATGTTGAACGGGTTCGCCGCGATGTCACCGGCGTCGGCCACCTGCGCCAGGGCGAACGGGGAGGCGTCCTGCGCCGGGTTGTAGGGGCGCAGGAGCCGCGAGGCCTCCCGGATGGCGTTGCCGCCGAAGCGGGCGCCGGGGCGGTAGGAGACACCGCTGTCGAAGGGCACACCGACAACGGCGACATCGGCGGCGCCGACCTCGTCGAGCCGGGGCAGCCGGGCGAACGTCGCGGGTCCGGCGTACCGCGGGACGCGGGAGGAGTCGACGGGGCCGCGCGGCTGTTCGGTGCTGCTCATGTGCGGGTGCCTTTCGGTTGGGCCGTGCACGCTTTGTGGGCGTTCGTACGGTAATCGAGTGTGCTGGGTGAACGGGGCACCGGGGTGACCGTTGGGTGTGCGGGCACCCGGGCGAAATCAAGCCTGCCCGGCGTTCGAGGGCGACGGCCGGGCGACGGCCGGGTCCGGACGTCCGGGTCCGGGACGGCCGCTTCGTCGGACCCGCGCCCCGCCACCCGCTCGCGCCACGCGACCAGCACCGCCTCGTCCGTCGGCTTCGTCGCCAGGGAGACGATCACATACACCGCGAGGGACGCCAGCAGCCCGTAGGAGACGGGCTCGTTGGCAAGGATCCCGTACGCCGCCATCAGCCCGATCACCGAGACACCGCCGACCGCCACCGCGGCCAGCGCACCCGCCGCGGTCCCCGGCGCCACAGCAGACCACCCAGGATCGGCACCAGCAGCCCGCCGACCAGCAGGTTGTAGGCGACGGTCAGCGCCTCGACGACGTTGTTGAGCGCGAGGGCGATGCCGATGACGGCGATGCCCATGGCCAGGATGAAGATCCGGTTGCCCTTCACCTCGTCGCGTTCCTCGTCGCGTTCCTCACCGCCTCCCCGGCGACCATTACCCGCAGCCTCGACCAGATGTCGTTGTTGGCCACGGTGGCGCAGGCGATCAGCGCACCGGAGGAGGTCGACATCACCGCGGCCAGCGCGGCGGCCAGCACCAGTCCCCGTACGCCCATGGGCAGTTCGTCCTGACCATGGTCGCGAACGCGTCGTCGGGGCTCGCCAGATTCGGATACATCACCTTGGCCGCCGTACCGATGACGGCCCCGGCGATCGCGTACACCAGACAGTACGTACCGGCGACGGTGCCGCCCCAGCGTGCGGTCCGGTCGCTGCCGGCGGTGAACACGCGCTGCCAGATGTCCTGCCCGATCAGCATCCCGAAGGTGTAGATCAGGACGTACGTGAAGATCGTCTCGCCGCCGATGCCCAGCGGATCGAAGTACTCGGTGGGCAGCTGTGCCTTCATCTCGCTGAATCCGCCGGCCTTGACGACCGCGATCGGCAGGAGCAGCAGCAGGACACCGATCGTCTTGACGACGAACTGCACCATGTCCGTGAGCGTGATCGACCACATGCCGCCGAGCGTCGAGTACGCGACGACGATGGCTCCGCCGGTGATGATCGCGACGGGCCGGCTCATGTCGAAGATGACGTCGAAGATGGTGGCGTACGCGATGGTCGAGGTGACCGCGAGCATCAGCGTGTACGCCCACATGACGACACCGGAGATGATCCCGGCCCGGCCGCCGTAGCGCAGGTCGAGCATCTCGGAGACGGTGTAGACCTTCAGCCGGGCGATGCGGGCCGAGAAGAACACGGACAGGGCGAGCAGGCCGAGGCCGATGGCGAAGACCATCCAGGCACCGGAGAGCCCGTACTGGTAGCCGAGACCGACACCGCCGATGGTGGACGCACCGCCCAGGACGATGGCGGCCATGGTGCCGGAGTACATCCAGGGGCCGAGCCGGCGGCCCGCGACCAGGAACTCGCTCTTGGACTTGGCGCGGCGCATGCCCCACCACCCCATGGCGAGCATGCCGGCCAGGTAGACGACGATCACCGCGTAGTCGACAGCCATGGGCTTCCTCCGTCTCGTCCCCGTGCATGGGTGGTGCGTGGTGCGTGGTGGTGAAGACGGTAGGTGGCTGGAAGACGACGCTGAAGTGTACGGTTCATCCATTCTCATCGCCTTGAATGGATGGATCATCCATGCCGGACTTCCCCGCCGGGTCCTCCACCCCTCCCACCCTCCCACCCCGCCGATCCCGCTGGCCGAGCTGCTGGCCCGGGAGGAGCTGGGGCTGCGCCGGATCGCGGGCCCGGACCAAGCGGATCTGCTGTGGGTGCACACCTCGGAGATGGCCGACCCGTACCCGTATCTGCTCGGCGGTGAGCTGCTGCTGAGCGCCGGGTGCTGCTCACCGATCCGGACACCTATGCGGCCCGGCTGGTGGAGGCGGGGCGGCGGCGCTGGGCTTCGGGTGGCGCCGGTGCACGACACGGTGCCGCGCGCGCTGATCGAGGCGTGCGACCGGTACGGGCTGCCGCTGGTCGAGGTGCCGCCACAGACCCCGTTCACCACGATCGCCCGTGCGGTGTGGCGGCTGATGGCCGAGGCCCGCCACCGTGAGCTGCGCCGGGTGACCCGCGCCCAGCAGGCTCTGGCGACCGCCGCGGCCCGCCCGACCCGGTGCCGGCCGTCCTGCATCAGCTGGCCGTACAGCTGGCGGGCCGGGCCACGCTGCTGGCAACGGACGGCGCGGAGCTGCACGGGCAGGCCCACGGCCGGCCCCAGGGTGCGGGCGGCCCTGGACCAGCTGTCCCGGGTGGTCTCCCCGGTCACGCGGGCGCCCCTCCTCGGCGACCGACACCCTGGACGGCACCCATCTCGCCGCGTACGCGCTGGGCGGCGACCGGGGCCTGGTCCTGGCCCTGACAGCCCGTCGGCGCGAGGCCGGCGACCACACGGTGGCGGGGATCGCCGTCGTCCTGCTCTCCTGCTCGCCGCCCCGCACCAGGGTGCTGACGCGGCGGACCGTTCGGCGGCGCTCGTACGACTACTGCTCGGCGCCACCCCGAGGACGTCGCCCCGCTCCTGAGCGCGGCACCGGAGTGGACGGTGGTGCACGGCCGCCGCACCGAGGGCGGCGTCGCAGGCCCGCTCACGGCTGGAGCCCTCGGCGCGGCCCTGGCTCCGCCCTGGTCGACGCCGACCGCGAAGCCGTACGCGTCCTGCTCCCCGGCCCGCACCCGGTCACCCCGCAACCGGGCTGGACCCTCGGCGCCTCCGCCCCTCCCCGGTCACCGCCCTGCCCACCGCCGACACCCAGGCGGCCCGTGCCCTGGGCCGCGCGGAGGCGACCCGCACCCCGCTGACCACACACCGCACCGGCACCGGCACCGGCTTCGCCTTCGCGGACCTGATCCCCAGGACCGGGCCGAAGCCCACGCCCGCACCCTGCTGGCCCCGCTCACCGCCCCTTGACCGAGACCCTGCGCTGCTGGCTGAGCCTGCACGGCAGCTGGGACCGCACAGCCGTCGCCCTCCGGGTCCACCGCAACACCGTCCGCCAGCGCATCGCCGCTGCGCGACGCTGCTGGACGCGGACCTGGACGACATGGACGTACGCACGGAGCTGTGGTTCGCGCTGGGCCGCCGCTGACCGCGTGACAGGCTCGTTGTCACACGGCTGGCACGCTCTCAGATTCCTTCTCAACCGACGACGCCCGTAGTGTGGGCGCTTCTGGATGAAGCAGTGTTGCGTCGCCCTGTCGGCGGGCCCGAGGCCATGGCGGAGCAAGTCATGCACCTCGTCCGTGTGACCGAGACCGAGCGCGTTCGGTCGCAGGCATTGCCGTTCAGGCTGCTCACCCGATCAGGCAGGGCCTGATGACGCTGATGTGGTTCGAGGACCAGCCCACGGTCGCGTACATGGAAGGCGTGAACACCGGCAAGGTGCATGACGCTCAGGCCTTGGTCGAACGGATGCGGGCACCTACGATCTTGCGCTGGGCGACGCACTGCCGCTGCAGGAGTCACTTGCCCTGATGCGGGCGACAGCGAACTCATTCAGGCCATCCACCCCAAGGCCGCACCGCCTGCCGCCTGCCGCCTGCCGCCTGAGATGTACTCCCTACTCACCCGTGCCATATGTTTCGGAGCGACCACGACTGGACGCTACGGACGACTGGGGCGACGGGCGACACATGGCACGGGATTACGACAGCCAGCTACTGGAATCGGTGGGGTGCGCCGGCGCAGGATGCGCGACGCGCTGCTGTTCGGCGCACAACGCGCGCGCCGCACGGCGGACGAGCGGCTCGGGAAGGTATTCGCGGGAATCGCCATCGCGGCCGTGATGTGCGCGGGCTGCGTCGGATGGTCCTTCCTGCAGGACATGCTGGCAAAGCAGAAGGCCGAGCAGGAAGAGCAGCAGCGCCAGGCGCAGCGGTACGACCGCACGGCCCCATTCACTGAAGCTGGAGTTCCGGATAATTCTCCGAGTAAGTACAGGACCATTCCCCGAATTAGGAATGGAGGAGTTACCAGCACACATATACCCCATTGACTCAGAAAGCTCTCGATGCCGTGATGGTAGGTTCCCGCAAGTGGTGAGCACAGCAATGACTTCCCGGACGGAATTGAGCCGGGTGACCCTGGTGGGCGAACGGCGTCGGGCCGATATCGTCCTTCCCTCCGACACCCCGATCGGCCAATTGCTGCCGGACATTCTGCAGTTGCTCGATGACCGGGTCGCGTCGCGCCCACTGACACGGCAGTTGATGACATCCGATGGCTCCGCGCTGCCGCACGACAGCACGCTGGCGTCGGCCGGGATAGCCGACGGCGCGGTGCTCCGGCTCGTCAGGACGCACTCCGCGCCGCCCGCCCCTGTGGTGCACGACGTCACCGATCATGTGGCCGACGACCTCGGTCTGCAGGCCTGGCGCTGGCGTCCCGCCGCGCGCCGGGTCAGCGCGGTGTGGCGACGGTCGCCTTCGCGCTGATCGCCGCGCTGCTGGCCCGCCGTGAGTTCTCGCTCGAAGCCCTGGCCGGCACGCTCTCGGCTGTCACACTCGTCCTTCTGATCGCCGGTGCGCTTGTCGCGAAGGCCGCGCGGGCAATCGCGGCCTGGCGAGCACGCTCCTGATCGTCTCCGGAGTGCTCGGCGTTCTCACCGCGTGGACCGCCTCCGACGCCTACGACTGGCCGGGGCCGTACGTCTCGCCGCTGTCGCGGGCGCGCTGGTACTGACGCTGGTACTGCTCGGCTCCTTCTCCCGCTCGGCCGCGGCGGGCTCATCGGCGCCGTGACCACGGCCGCGCTCACCGTGGTGTGGAGGGCGTCGCCGCCGTCCAGTCAGACCCGGCCCGGCTCGGCGCCGTCATGGCGGTCTTCTCCATGGTGCTGCTCGGCATGCTGCCCCGGCTGGCTCTGATGGCGTCGGGGCTCACCGCACTCGACGACCGCCGCTCGGGCGGTGTCTCCGTCAGCCGTCACGAGGTGGGCAACGCACTCGCGGCCACCCACCGGGGCCTTGCCCTCGCGACCTTGGCCACCGCGGTCTCGGCGGCCGTGGGCGGCTGTCTGCTCACCCTGGCCGGGAAACCGACTGTGTGGACCGTGGTGCTGCCCTCACTTGTCGCCGTGGTCCTCCTGTCGCGAGCGCGGGCCTTCCCGCTGATCGCGGAGGTGGTGGCGCTCTTCGCCGCCGCGGCCGTCCTGGTCGTACGACTGGTGATGCTGTGGATGCAGCATGGCGGGGCGCCGGGCCGATCGCCCTGCTCTGTGTGGCCGCGGTGCTGCCGCTGCTGGTTCTGGCAGTGCAACCGCCCGAGCATGTGCGGGTCAGGCTGCGCCGCACGGCCGATCTGGTCGAGTCCATCGGCATGGTGGGGCTCTTCCCGCTCGCAGTCGGTGTGTTCGGCGTGTTCGGGCAGCTGCTCAACAAATTCTGAAGTCAACACGCGGGCGGCCCCGGAAGGGGCGGCACGGCGAAGTAGAAGGGCAGACATGCCGAACGCGGACAACTGGCAGAGCGACGTGCTGCGCGATCTGAGAGGCGCTGCCCAGCAGGGCAGCCACACCTCCGGCACTCCCGGCACTCCCGGCATCACCGGCACGCCCGGCACCCCGCGCCGGACCAGAGCCTGTCCATGCCCGCCGGCGCCCCGGCGCAGGATCGCGGAACGACCCCGCATCCAGGGAATCAGGGCAGGAACACCAACCTCCCGCCCCGTACACTCCGGGCGCCAGGCCGTCCCGCAACACCCCGGCTCAAGACCCGTGGTGGACGAAGCCCTGGCCGGCGCGGTACGTAAGCCGCGGCACGGCGAGCCGTTCGCGTCCCGTGCCGTACGCGCCGTACGCCGAATCGTTTCCTCGTCGGCGGCGCGCGAGGTCGCCGAGATCACCCGCACCGCCGAGCTGCTCCAGCAGCCGGTGACGACCGGCCGGCAGATCGCCGTCACCTCCATCCGGGGCGGCGCGGGCAAGTCGACCGTTGCCGCACTGCTCGGCACCACGTACGCGCACTACCGGCAGGACCCGTCCTCCTCGTCGAGGCCGACCCGGCGCTCGGCTCGCTGCCGCTGCGGCTCGGTGCCAAGACACTGCGCTGGACCACCGGCGATGTCGCGGATCTCGTCGAACCGCATATGTCACTGCTGGATGTCACCGGCTATCTGGTCCAGCTCCCCGACAACGCCTGGCTGCTGCCCGGCAGTCAGGGCCGGATCGGCGCGATGCTGGACGCCAGGACGTACGAGCGGGTCATGGTCTCCTGCGCCGCTACTTCGGTGTGACGGTCGTCGACTGCGAGACGCTGCCGGCCGAAGTCGCCCGGTCGCGCTCTCCGCCTCCCAGGCACGCGTGCTGACAGCCCCGGCCACGCTGGAGGGCGTCACGAGCACCTGCAACGTGCTCGAGTGGATGAACGGTCTGCCCCGCCATGTGATCGAGGGCACGGTCGCCGTACTCACCGAACAGGTGCCCCGCGCGGGAATCGACCTCGACAAGGCCGCACAGAGGCTCAAGGACACCGGCGCGAGCGTCCAGATCCTCCCGTACGACCGACACCTGGCCGCCGGCGGCGCGATCCGTACCGACCTGCTCGCCCACTCGACGCGGCTGGCCGCCACCCGCCTCGCCGCGGAAGTCTTCCAGCTCTCCCAGAAGCGTCGCTGACCCCATGCCGAGCCCGACCTCGAGTGACGGACGACGATGAGTACCCGACTGATACACCGCCCGGCCAGGACCACCCGGCCCCGGCCGCAACCGCGGCACGCACCATCGAGGCCCCGCCCAACCTCCCCGAGGGGCAGGCGGGCAACATCGCGATGTCGCTGCTGCCCGTCGCCGGAGTCATGTCGTCCGTCGTGATGATGACGGTCGTACGCAACAGCCAGTTCGCCGCGCTCGGCGCGATCATCCTCGTCGTCACGATCGTCGGATCCGTCGCGCCTCTTCTCCCAGCGCGGCAAGGCCCAGCGCACCCGCCGCACCCAGCGCGAGGCCTACCTCGCCTATGTGGAGGAGCTGCGCGAGGAGCTCTCCGCCGAGGAGCGCACCCGGCGGGAGCGCTCCGATGTGCTCAACCCACCGCCGCACGCCCTGTACGACATCGTGCGCGACCCCGCCCGCCTGTGGGAGCGGCGCCGCGTCGACGCCGATTTCCTGCGGGTGCGGGTCGGCACCGGCGAGATGCCCGTACGTGATCTCCAGATCGCCGACCAGGGCTCGTCCGTACTCACCCCGCCCGACCTCTTCATGCTCAACGAGGCGTCGGCGCTGATGACCCGCTTCCGAACCGGCACCGAACTCCCGCTCACCGTCCCGCTCGACCGGGTCGGCAACATCAGCGTCATCGGCCCCGCGAGGACTGCCTGCGCGTGGCCCGCGCCCTGCTCGTCCAGGCCGCCGCGACCCATGCCCCCGACGATGTGGCGATGGCGCTCGCCGTGCCCGGCGACCGGGTCGCCGACTGGGAGTGGGCCAAGTGGCTGCCACACCTGCTGGACACGGAGCAGTACGACGGACCGGTCGCCGCCCGCCGTGTCGCCCCATCCGCGCCCCAGCTCGCCCGGCAGACCGGCCCGGAGCTGCGCCGCCGCGCCTCGTACGCTGCCGAGGTGCGCCGGGGTCTGGCCGGCAAGGACGCCCTGTCCATGACGTCCCGGCTGATCGTCGTCACCGACGGACACGGCGAGGACGCCGTCGATCTGCCGCGGCCGGATGACGCGGTGGGCCTGCGCGACATGGGCATCACCGTCCTGCATCTGCTCGAACAGCGCATCCAGGAGCCGGGACACGTCGGCATCCGCATCACCGTCGACGGCCCCAGGTCCTCATCGAGGACCTGCGCGAGCAGGAACCGGTCAGCGCCCACGGCACCGTGGACGAGGTCGGCATCCCGTTCGCCGAGGGCCTGGCCCGGATGCTGGCACCGCTGCGCCTGTCCGCCGAGTCGCTGGTGGACGCGCCCTCTCGGGCCCGGTCGACTTCGCAGGACTGCTCGGCATCGACGACGTGGCACGGCTCGACCTGTCCCGCCTGTGGGCGCCGCGCGGCGAACGTGCCTTCCTGCGTGTGCCCATCGGTATCAGCGACTCCCACGAGCCGGTGCTCCTCGACCTCAAGGAGTCCTCGGAGCTCGGCATGGGCCCGCACGGCCTGTGCGTCGGCGCCACCGGATCCGGAAAGTCGGAGCTCCTGCGCACCCTTGTCCTCGCCCTGGTGACCACACATCCGCCGGAGGACCTCGCCCTGGTCCTGGTCGACTACAAGGGCGGTGCGACCTTCGCACCGTTCGCGAACCTGCCGCACGTCGCCGGTGTCATCACCAACCTGGAGAACCAGGCCGGTCTCGTCGAGCGCGTCCACGCCTCACTCGCCGGTGAGGTCAAGCGCCGCCAGCAGGCCCTCAAGGACGCGGGCAACGTCGCCGACATCGGTGACTACGCCGCGCTGCGCGCCGAGAAACGGCCGGACCTGGACCCGCTGCCGCACCTGTTCGTCGTGATCGACGAGTTCGGCGAACTCCTCACCGCCAAGCCCGACTTCATCGACCTGTTCCTGTCCATCGGCCGCATCGGGCGCTCCATCGGAGTACACCTGCTGCTGTCGAGCCAGCGCATCGAGGGCGGCAAGCTCAAGGGCCTGGACACCTATCTCTCCTACCGGCTCGGGCTGCGCACCTTCTCCGCCGACGAGTCGCGTACGGTCCTGGAGACCACGGACGCCTTCCACCTGCCGCCGCTGCCCGGTTTCGGCTACCTCAAGGTCGACACCAGTCATTACGAGCGTTTCAAGGCCAGTTACGTATCGGGCGGCTACCGGGGCCCCGTACAGGACGCCGACGAGGAGACCGGACCCCTCGCTCTCGCGTACGAGGCGTTCAACACCCTCTCCTCCCGGATGGTGCCGGCCCTCAGGAGCCCACGTCACGGCGCCGCGAGACCGGACCGACCCAGATGGGTGTGGTGGTCGGACAGCTGGAGGACGCCGCCGGGCCCGTACGCAGCATCTGGCTGCCGCCGCTGCCCGCCGCGCTCACCCTGGACACGGCCGCGGGCCCCTGGAGGCCGGCCCGCGCGGCATGCAGCTCGCCAAGCGGCGCGGCCCGCTCCAGGTGCCGATCGGTCTGCTCGACGACCCGACCAGGCAGTGGCAGGGACAGTGGTATCTGGACCTCACGGTGGCGGGCGGCCACGCCGCCGTCATCGGCGGCCCGCAGTCCGGCAAGACGACGCTCCTGCGCACGCTCGTCCTCTCGCTCGCCCTGACCCACACCCCGCAGGAGGTCGGGGTCTACGGCCTCGACCTGGTCGGCGGCGGCCTCCAGGCCCTGTCCGGGCTGCCACACGTCGGCGGCATCGCGGGCCGTGCCGACCGCGAGCGCGCGGGACGTACGGTCGAAGAAGTCCGCAACATGCTGGGGCGCGCGAGGACCTCTTCCGCGACCACAACATCGACTCCGTCGAGCAGCTGCGCACCCTGCACGCGGCCGGCCGGCTGCCGCAGCTGGCCTCGGCCGAGATCGTGCTCGTCGTCGACGGATTCGGCGAGCTGCGCGACGACTTCGATGAGCTGGACGACGCCGTCGTCGACATCCTCAAGCGGGGCGGCGGCTACGGCATCCATGTCGTCGCGGGATGCTCCGCTGGAACGACGTACGCATCGCCACCCAGTCGGCCTTCGGCACCCGGGTCGAGCTACGGCTGAACGACTCCAGCGAGTCCAGCATCGACCGCAAGCTCTCCGAGACCCTGTCCCCGACGAACACGGACGCGTCCTCACCGACGGCAAGCTGTTCGCCCAGGTCGCGCTGCCCCGTACGGACGGACTCGCCGACATCGCGGACCTGGGCGCGGTCCTGGAACGCACCGCCCGTAAGGTCCGCGCCACCTGGAGCGGCGAGGTCGCCCAGCCGGTACGGGTCCTGCCGCCGGTCCTGGAACCGCATCTGCTGCCGGGCCCGGTCGCCGAACCGAAACGGGTTCCGATCGGCCTGGACCAGACGGCGCTCGCGCCCGTCCTGCTCGACCTGTTCCAGCACGACCAGCACCTGCTGGTCATGGGTGACAGCGAATGCGGGAAGACGAACCTCCTGAAGACCGTCGCCGCCGGCCTCATCGACCGCTACGGGGAGGACGAGCTGGTCTTCGCCGTCATGGACCCGCGGCGGAGCCTGCGCGGGTGATTCCCGAGGAGTTCAACGGCGGCTACGCGTACAACGCCAAGCTGTGCGGGGCCTCGCCGCAGGTATCGCCACGGAGCTGGAGAAACGGCTGCCCGACGACACCGCACGCATCGAGGACCTGGAGCCGGGCAGCTGGGGCAACGGACCGCGGATCGTGGTCCTCATCGACGACTACGACGTGCTGACGACGGCAGGCCAGTCGCCGCTCGCCCCGTTCCTGCCGTACATCCCGTCCGCGGTGGACATCGGCCTCCACTTCGTCCTGACGCGTCGCGTCGCGGGCGCCTCACGGGGATGTACGAGCCGCTGGTGCAGGGGCTGCGCGAATCGGGGCCACCGCTGTGCTCATGGCGGGCGACCGCAGCGAGGGCCAGCTCTTCCCCGGTGTGTACGCGACACAGCAGCCGGCGGGCCGCGGTGTGCTCATTCGCAGGGGCCAGTCGAACCGCCTGATCCAGACGGTGTACACACCCGAATAGCACTCGGCACCACCCGAAGAACCACGCCACCAGCCACGCCACCAACGCCCCACCGGCCACACCACGAACCACTCACTCCGCCAGCCACGCCACGAACCACTCCACGAACCGCGAAGGACCGGCCGACCATATGACCAAGGACGTCATCGCCCTCACCGAGCGCATGCCCGACCCGTGGAGCGTGCTGATCGGACTCCTCTCCGGAGGCCCCGACAAGCTCGTGGGCACGGAGGGCGAAGGTGCCGTCGTACAGCTCTGCGACAGGGAGGGCCGGCCTCTCGTCTCCATCGAGGCGCCACTGCTCGTACAGGTGGCAGGCGAGTCGGAACGGCTGCTCGGGGCCACGTCCCCGCCCCTTCCCTACTGGTGGACCGAGGCCCGCGCCACCACCGGTGTCGAGGAGGCCGAACTCCTCGCGGGCACCTTCGCGGCCCGGCTCGTGTCCATGACCGGCGGCTTCGCCTGGCCACCGGAGGCGGCGCGCTCCCTCGCCGTGGTGCCGACCGGAGACGTGAGCGTCGCGCCGGTGCCCGCTGCCGCACAGCCGGCCGTCGACGTCCTCACCGACAAGGTCGCTGTCGTCATCCAGGACCGCCCGGTGGTCGCCATGACGGCCTGGCTCTCGGACGCGTTCCGGGCCGCCGCCGACGCCGAGCTCGGCCTCCAGATCGTCAGCCCGGCCGGCACCACGCTCTCCCCGCCGCACGCCACAGTCTGAGCAGCTGGCCGTCCCGCTGGATCGTGCAGGACGAGCGGGAGGGCTACTACGACGGCCTGTCGGGGCCGTACTGCGCTGGCAGGACGGAATGTTCGCCCGGTCGAGTCGGCGGACGCCACCGCCGAAGACCCGCACACCCCGGTGGCCGCCACCTACCAGGAGGTCGCGAACGCGGGCGCCCGTCAACTGGCAGTGACGTTCCGCACGGTGCACCCGCCGACGACCGGCTGGTCATCGGCGGCGCCCTGGAATCGGTGTGGCGCGAGCTCACCGGCGGCCCCCGGCCGGCTGGGGCACCGCGGAACCGGCCAACCTCCCTGGTCACTGCGCCGGCTGACCGATGTCGCCTACGAGAGGTCGCCCGAACCGACCTGGATCGTGGTGGTCGGCAGCCAGGACCGGCCCGGCCTCGCCACGGTGCGCATCACCCGTACGAAGGCGGGCGTGGAGCAGGACGTCACGCTGGCGTTCGGCTACGGCCCCGACGAGGAGGTGCCGGTGGACGCCCTCCCCGGGCCGCGGAGGTGCTCGCCACCCGCCACCACCTCCAGTCGATGCTCGTACAGCTCCGCAGAGCCCGCCGCGACCTGGCGGTGCCGCCGCACTTCGAGGGTCCGGGCGTCCCGGTGGCCTTCGTGCTGGGCGCGGAGGAGGTCCGCGAAATGCCCGGCGACCGCGCCCGGCAAACACCGCTGCCCGTCCCGCCCGTTCAGCTGGGTCCCAGGACTCGTCCCGCGCTGTACTACCCCTTTCCGGGCGACCCGTCGGACCTGGCGGGCTGGCGGGACTTCGAGCGGCTCGTACGGCATCTGAAGGGCGCGTGACGGTACCTGGCTCAATGTCATGCGTTGGTCACAGGTGGTCAATTGCTGATTGCACCCGCGACGCCCGAGTTGATAGAGATGGACATTCGCACAATCGTTCAACCTGACGGGGAGTCTGATGAAGTTCGACATGGGGTCGTCGGTTCTGTCGAACCTGACGTCGCTGTCGCAGGGGTCGAGTACGGACCTGGGCACGCTGATCCGCCAGCTGATTCAGGCGGCGGAGCCGCTGGAGGGCAAGTTCAACGGTGCGGGCAAGGTGGCCTTCGACTCGTTCAAGTCGCGTTCGGACGAGATCACCGCGGCGTTGAACGGTTCGCTGTCCGCGATTCTGGGCGGACAGTCGGGGATGGACGCGGCGTTCGGCTCGGGCGACCAGGAGCAGGGCGAGAACGCGAAGTCGCAGATGGCATCGGCGAACTTCGACGCGGCCCGCTTCGCTGGCCGCTGACCTGCCAGTCCGTCCATCCGTCCGTACAGCACAGATACTCAGATCTCGCGGGAGTGGTTCGTTGTGGCCGCAGACAGTGACCGTCGTTCGTACGACACAGGTGCGTCGTCGGAGGCGCAGCTCAATATCCAGGCGGTGATCGTGCGCCTGGAGCAGGTGATCACGGCCCGTGAGGGACAGGTGAAGGCGGCGATGAACGACTTCGCGGCTGATGGCGTGGCGGATGAGTACCACGGCAAGGAACTGCGGTGGAACAGCACATCGCAGGAGGTCAAGAACATCGTCCGGCTGCTGAAGACGACGCTGGAGCAGAACGACGGCACCGCGCAGCAGACGCTCTCGCGCGCGAAGGCAGCGGTCGACAACATCGGCTGACACGCATACCGCTGTCGGTCCCGCTACCGCTGGGCGCTGGACGCTGCCGGGGAGAAACGATCCTCCGGGGACTGGGCGGCAAGGGCACCAAGACAGTGACGTCGTTTCAGATCGCTTCAGATCGGTTCGGTTCGGTTGGCACGGGGATTGTGGATGACGGCGTGGGATATCAAACCGCAGGGTGTTCAAGGCCAGTTGAAGATCACGGGGACACATGCGGGTGATCTGGACAAGGCTCTGAACGCCCTGATGCTGAATATGGCGGCGGCTGCGTCAGCTGCCGGGACGGCCGTACCCGGCACCATGGACACCCCGCCGATACAGGGCCCAGTGGCTCCGGGACAGCCTCCGTTGCCGCAGAACGTCACGGGACCGGTCGGCGCGGCGCTGGGCCAGTACCTGGAGGGGCGTCAGAAGAACCTCAAGGCGATGGCCGAGCGAATCCAGGCTGCCGTCCTCGGCGCGGCCGCGGCTACCAACGCGTACTCCGAGGGTGATCTGGACGCGGCGAAGAACGCACAGGACGCGGCGAAATCCGTACGGCTGGATCTTCTCAAGAAGGATGCCGGGGGCACAAGTGAGCGACGACACACCGGTCATCGTGGAAGGGATACCGGTCTTCACCGGTGATCTGGCCCTTCTCGATACCAAGGTGACCGCGCTGACCAAGGGCGGGGCAGCCATCTCGACGGCTGCCGGTGACATCCACAGCAGTTTCGGCGGGCTGCAGGCCTTCTACAAGGCCCCGGAGGCGGACCAGCTGTTCGCCACGACCAAGCCCGTCGCGGACACCGGGCTCACCCTGAAGTCGGACCTGGCTGTCATCACCGGTGCTCTGAGCGCCTACTCGGACGATGCCTACCCGCTGAAGGAAAAGCTGGCGCAGCTCAAGCGGGATGCCCAGACCTTCCTGGCCATGACCAAACGTGACGACAAGTGGCGCGAAGACCTCGACCTGGTCGAGGAGAACAACCAACGCCGCGACGAGATCGCCGAGACCTGGGCCGCCTTCCAGGCGGTAGAAAGCACCTGCCACGACAAGATCGTCGCCCTGGTCGGCGGAGACCCGCTCAAGATCGACGACGGCACCGGCAAGGAGGGCACGTACGGCTACGACGCCGAAGCCCTCAAACACGCCGAGGGCATGCCCTGGGGCGACCCGGTCGTGGAGTCGACCCCGGGCTGGCAGGTGTGGGAACACGCCTGGGACTTCGGCAAGGGTTTCGTCGTCGACGGCGTCTGGGGCACGATCAAGGGCCTGGGCAGCCTCGTCGGGTTCAGCGGCTGGGACGCCATGAAACAGTCCTGGACGGGTCTGGCCCAGCTCGGCACCGGCCTGGTGATGACCGCCGTGGCGGGACCGGCCTACTGGACGGCATCGGACGACGAACTCCCTCCTGGCTGCGCGACTCGCGTACCGCGATGAAGGAGACCGGCAAGGCCCTGATCGCCTACGACCAATGGGGCGAGAACCCGTCCCGGCCGCGGGCGCCGTCACCTTCAACGTGATCACCACCGTCTTCACCGGCGGCGCGGGCGGCGCCGTAGCCACCGCGGGCAAGGTCGGAGCGGCCGCCAAGGCCCTCTCGATCGCGGGCAAGGCGGGCCGGTTCGTGGACCCGATGACCTACGTCTTCAAGGGCGCGGGCGCCGGACTGTCGAAGATCGGCGACGTGATAGCCGGCCTCAAGGGCATGGGCAGAATCGACATCCCCCACTCCCAGCAACCGTCTTCACCCTCCCCGAAGGCGCGATCCGACTCCCCGACGGCGCTGTCAGACTCCCCGAGGGCGCAGCCATCCCGGACGGTGCGGTCAGGCTCCCCGACGGCACGGTCAAACTCCCGGACGGCGTGATCGCCCTGCCCGAAGGCACGGTCAAGCTCCCCGAGGACCTGACCCCCGTACCCGAAGGCACGATCAGATCCCCTCCGACGACGTCCCCGCATACGCCGACATCGAAGGCAACCTCTACAAGGCCGACGGCAGCATCCTCCAACGCGCCGACGAAGCCCGCACCGAACCCGGCAAACCGGCCACCGACGCGAACAACCCCACGTGGAAACCCCGGTCAGAGTGCCAGAAATGGCCAGCGTGGGAGCCCGCGGCGGCAACAACACAGACGGCGTCACCCGCATCGGCGACAGCCTCGACGACGGGCTGGGCGACATCGGCCGGGCCGGAGACGCTCTGCCGGGAGGTGCAGCGGCCGACCGTACACAAGGCGGCACAGCCGACAACATGCCCAGCAATATCGTGTCCGACGGCAACGTGGGCGACTACGTGCGCGGCAACCGCCCTGAGATACCCGGCACGGGCTCTGCAGCCGGTCCAGACCTACCCCCGTTCCGCAGCCGACAACGGTGACACGCCCGGAGGCCCCGCCACCCGCGACACCGAGCACCGGCGGCTTCGGCGACGGCCCGGAGACGCCAGGTGGCTTCAGCGATGCCGACGGCCCGTCTTCAAGCGACGGAGGCGAGGCCGGCGGCGGCCCGGGAGCGGCCCCGCAATGCCTGTGCGGCAGCCTCCCGCCATTCTGGAAGGCGACCGGATAGGCCAGCAGCCCAGCGGGCCCATGGCCCCTGATCAGGAGGCTGCCCTTACAGCGGCTCTCAAAGACGCGAAGGTTCCGCCAGTGGACCAAGGCCGTATGTTGACGCAGCTAAGGAAGTCGGAATACGGGGCAGCCGTTGCAAAGTACATCGCGAGCGGCAGATTTGCGGACATCCCCATGTTCAAGGAGCCTGCAGGCCTCCTTTTCCAGGTCAAACAGAACGGCATGATCCCGGCTGTACATCAGGCAATGGAGCACGCCGCGGAGCTCCAGGCCAGGGGAATCAGGAACATCGAGTTCGAGCTGAAGCTTCCTGAGATGAAGCTCGATCTTGACGTACTGGTCCGCGTTGACGGCCGAATCGAATACGGCGCCCAACTCAAGGACGTGGACAGCGTCGCGGGCATCAACTCGGCAGTCAAGAAGATCGCAGCAAAGCAGCTCGGTGGGTCTGGAGTTGATGTCAAGGTCGCAATTCTGGATATCAAGGGCCTCAAAAGCGAGCTCACGGAGCGCGAAATCCAGGCCGTACAGAGGGCCGCTGACCGTACCAACGCCTCCTTTGAGCTAAAATTCGACGACGGGTCCGTCACCATTTATCCTGTCAATTCCGTCAATGGATAAGGAAGTCCGATGGCTATGCTGATGCGCGCGCCGAGAGAGTGCGGCTCGTGGTTCTGGGACCTGGACGGTGTGGTGGAGCCTGGTCTGAAATCCGCGCTCAGGACCGCGAGGCGCATGGGTGCGATCCTCCAGAAGCACGCTTTGCTGGAGCCGGACGCACTCGAGTGGAACTGGTTCCAGGTCGGAAAAGGCGGACTTGGTATCCACAGCCGCCTGGACCTTGCCAGGCGTTCACTCGACGATCCGGCATTGCCCGATGCCCTCCGCGCCTGTCGGCCAACCGGTCATTCGCAGGCGGAGATGGGCGAAGTCCTCGTACTGGGATCCGGAACGTGGTTCGACGCGAGCGGAACGCGCCACAACGAGTACCGCCTGGTCGAACTAATGGTGTCACCCGACGAGATCGGCCCTTCGGCCGAACTGTCCGTCTACCACGACGTATGGGGTCTGTGCGATTTCCGGGCGAACCCCACCCGACCATCCATGCCGCCAACGCGCCGCGACTCTCGTCAGCCCTGCAGGAACTCGTTCAAATGCTCGGAGTCCAGGCGGATCCTGGCGATCCGACGTACTACGGACGGGCAGAGGGCTATGGGCTCGAGGCTCCTGCCATCATCGACGGACGGGGACCGGACCTCACCGATGCGGTATACGGCTAACCTCGGCCGGGCCCCGGCTATCTTTGGTGGGGATTCTGACGAACGTTCCTGCCCATAGCGCACCTATAGACCAACGAGTCCCCGGACTTCAGCGCTTCACCAGCGCCGGCAACCCCATCCCGAACATCAGGACGCCCAGGGCAGATGGGCCGGTGCTAGCCGCCGTCCGGCTTCCACGTCCGCACCGCCGCGAGCACGTACAGCACCGACGCCCCGTACATCACGCGGGCTCCGACACTGTGCAGCGTCTCCCCGAACGACACGAGGTCAGCGGCACCCGTGAAGACCGCTCGGATGAAGATGGTCAGGGTCCGCAGGGCGATCGCGATCCGCAGGAGCGAGAAGCGGCGCTGTACGGTCGCCCGGGTTGCCATGCCACGTCCCCTTCCTGCCCGCGCACAGTGGATCGGCAAGGTCTCACCAGCCCGACGACGCGGGCCTGCGAAAGGCAAGGCGAGGAGGCGGTCGGGAGCATGGGGACGGCAGGGACGAGTATCGCCGGGGTAGCCGGTGACGTACCCGGCGAGCGGCGCCAACTGAGCAATGTCGCCTACCGGTTGCTCGGCTCACTGGCCGAGTCCGAGGACGCCGTACAGGAGGCCTACGCGCACCGGTACGCGCTGCCACGAAGCCGGCAGGACGCGGTCGTGTCCCCGGTGCCTGGCTGACGACGGTGACCAGCCGCATCTGCCTGGACGTGCTCGGCTCGGCGCGAGCCCGGCGTGAGCGCTATGTCGGCGCGTGGTTGCCCGATCCGCTGCCCGACCACGCCGAGTGGGACCACCGCCATGGCGTCAGCCCCGTCGACCCCGCCGACCAGATGGCCCTGGACGAATCGGTGACCAAGGCCTTCCTCGTCGTCCTGGACTCGATGACACCCGCCGAGCGGGTGGCGTTCGTCCTGCACGACGTCTTCCGGTATCCCTTCGCCGAGATCGCCGGCATCCTCGGCCGGCCCCTGCGGCCTGCCGGCAGCTCGCGGCCTCCGCCCGGCGGCGGGTGCGCGTCGCGCGGGCTCCGGTGACGGCGGCCGGGCAGGCCGACGCGGTGCGGCAGGTCAAAGAGGCATGGGAGACCAAGAACATCGCGGCCCTCGTCGATCTCCTCGACCCGGCCGCCGTGATGACCGCCGACGGCGGCGGCATGGTCGGTGCCGCCCTACGGCCGATCGAGGGCGGCGCGCGTATCGCCCAGTACATGGTCGCCATGGCCGACAAGGCTCCGGGGCTCGAACTTCTGGAGCGGTCGGTCAACGGCGTGCCGGCCTGGTGGCCCAGCACGCCGGCGCCGTCGTGACCGTAGCCTCGTTCGATGTCATCGCCGGCCGCGTCACCCGGATCTGAGCAGTGCGCGATCCGGAGAAGCTGCGGCCGTGGGTGCGGGACGGCCAGACCCTGTGACCACCCTTCGGCCATGGCATTTGGGAGACGGGGCACGGGCCGTCACCGCAGTCTCCGCCGGGAGCCGACCGGCCACTCCTCCCCGTGACCGCTCGGGCCCCTACTGCCGAAGCGGTGCGGTGGACAGACGCGCACCACGGCTCTCCGCGATCCGGTGCACGTCGCGCAGCGCTTCGGCCATGCGGGCCACTACGTACCGGAGTTGCGCCGAGGTGACCTGCCGATCGTCGAGCATGTCGGCGGCGTGGTCGAGCAGTTCGACAGCCATACCCAGCTGGACGCTCTCGACGTTGTCCGCAACCCGGGAGACGTAACCGGTCCCATCACCGAGGACGTAACAGGGCTTGCCGTCCGAGCTGGACCACGGCAGCAACCGTGCCGTGCCGGACACCTGCCCGGTCATGCGGTCGCCCCCATGCCGCGGCTCGAGCAGTGCCTGATGTCGATGCCGTACATCGCGAGCCACAGCCCGCGCTCCGGGACGCCACCGGGCGCGCCGGGCCGGACTCGTCATTCGCACGCACGGGAGGGGACCCGGTACGGCGGCGGGCAGTCTGCAGGAGACGTAGCAGCGTCTCCAGGATGCGGATGATGCAGTGCAGCACGTCGTCAACTCCGTTGAGGTGAAGGGCGATGCCCACAGTCGTCCCCATGGGCCGACACCTGGACATCTATCGCTGGGTAGCGATCCACTCACAGAGTGAGACGGCTGGAGCTAGGCTCGCCAGGGGTAGTTGGTGACAGATCATCCGTCACATAGGAGTTGGCGTTGAGTAACAGCTATGGGGATTGGTTCAAGGAACAGCGCCTGGCAGCAGGGCTGACACAACAGGAGCTGGCCGATGCGGCGGTCATGACCCGTTCGCACATCTCGCACATCGAGGCGGGTCGCCGCATTCCGTCGAAGGAGGACGCGCGACGGCTGGACAAGGCTCTGAACACCGGGAATGTGCTGAGTAGCTTCCTGCCGGAGGATGACGCGGCGGTGGCCGACTACTTCGAAGCGGCTCGATTGCTCGAACAGCAGGCAGTGATGTTCCGCGAGTTCGCGCTGTCGTTCGTCCCGGCATCCTGCAAACGGAAAGGTACGCGCGTGCGGTCCTGAGCACGTCGTTCCCTCCGGTGAGTGAAGAGGAGTGTGACAGGCTCGTTGTCACACGGCTCGAGCGAGCAAAGGTCCTTGACGATCCAGTACGGCCTGTAGTTTGGGCGCTGCTCGACGAGGCGGTACTACGTCGAGCAGTCGGTGGACCGGGTGTCATGGCTGAGCAGATCATGCACATCGTGGGCCTGGTGGAGAAGAGGCGCGTACGCGTCTACGTACTGCCCTTCGGGCTCGGGGTCCACCCACTCATGCAGGGAATGCTCACTCTGTTGCGCTTCGAGGACCAGCCCCTGTCGCGTACTCCGAAGGCATTCAGGTGGGCAAGGTGCATGACACCCCAGCCATGGTCGACCGACTCGAAGGCGCCTACGATCTGGCGCTAGGCGACGCAATGCCGCTCAAGGAGTCATTGGCCCTCATGAGGGCGACTGCAAAGGACCATGGACACCGTGACTGAACACACCATCCCTGACGCCTCCGCACTCACTGGTTGGCGCAAGTCCACCCACAGCGGCAACGAGGGCGGAAGCTGCGTCGAGGTCCTGGACGGCCACACCTCCGGCGTCCCCGTCCGCGACTCCAAGTCGCCCCACGGGCCTGCCCTGGTCATCCCGGCCGCAGGTTGGTCGTCGTTCGTCTCCGCCGTCAAGGGCGGGCACTTCTCCCTCTGAGCGGCGCCCCGTTCCGACCAGAAGGTTCGCCTCGTGCGGTGCTGAGGGGACAGGGGCCGAGCTCAGTGGGTTCGGAATATTCAGGGCCAGGAAGTGCCGTTGACGGGCGGCGCAGGACGGGTCAGTCGCCAGAGCACGTTGATCCCGCTGCCGGCGGGAGTCGCGGGCGGCGTTACCTGCTCACCCACGACTTCGGTGAAGCCCAACCGGCGCGGTATGGCGGCGCTGGAGGTGTTGGCCGGGTCGTGCGCGATTTCCAGGTACTCCACCTCCTGCAGGGTGAACATCTCGGCGGCCGAAGCCGCTGTCGCTCTCGTGGCGATGCCCTGGCCGGTGGCGGCAGGGTGCAAGCCAGTACCCCTGCGCCGGCCCTGCGGTTCGGCCCCTCGGTAGGTCTGGCACATGCCAATGAGGGTGCCTTCCTTGGCGATGGCGTAGTTGTACACGTCACCGCTTGCCCACTTCGACTCGGACTTCGCGAGGAACTCCCGGGTGCTCTCCTGGCTGTGTTGGGCGAGCTACGGATCCCAGGGGCGCAGGTGGTCCAGAGACTCCTCGATCAACTTGAATGCCGACGCGAAGTCGCTCTGCCCGCGCCGGCGTCACAGGCCGAAGTCTCCGCAGTCGATGATCTGCCTCGGTCGCTCCATGACGGCCATGATTGTTCGCTGAGCAGCTCGCTGCAACGGGATACGAAGCACAGAATGCCGTGGGCGATTGCCCCACGAGACGAGGCTGTCCACCGTGCCCCGGCAGCCGACACCGCTGCCGAGCCCGCGCCGGTTCGTCCGGAGACGGTCAGTCAGTCGAGCCAGATGACCATGGCGTCCCTTCCCGGGCTGCGGCCCGGAAGAAGGGCACCAGTGCCTGGTAGCGACTGGTCACATAGTCCAGCGATTCGCCGCGTTCCCACATCTCGACGGGATAGACACCGGCCAGGGCAAGATCCGCCGCGCTGACACCCCGACCAGGCGGCTCACAGGTACTGCCGCGAGAGCCTCGGCTGCGACGCGAACGCCCTCCGGAGGGAGGGAGCAAGGGCGCTGAGTCCCCAGTCATCGGCCCGGGGATCTCCTCTTCGCCGTAGACGATGTCAATGGGGAACTCGATCCGGTCGAGCAGGAAGGAGAGGGCGTGCCACGCCTTCTCCGTGTCGAGGCATCGTGCCGCGGATGCCTCTGGTTGCCCGTCCCAGTCCGCCTGCATCAGCTCGACGACGAACTCCTTGGCCCAGTCCGGCTCCCGGAGTGCGCGGTCGAGTTCGGCGGGCGTCAGACGTGCGTACCTTCCGATCATGCTCATGTCCGGATGCTTCAGCACGCGGCCGGTCCTGTCCATCGGAGAGGCAGGGCAACGTCCTGTTCGGCATCGGCGAGGCGTCACCGGCACCGGCCGGTGCCAGGCGTCGGATCGGTCAGGTCAGGTCAGGTCAGGTCAGGTCAGGCGATCGGCTTCGCCGAGCAGGTAGCGGCGCTCGACCTGGTTGTCGGTCAGGGCGGCCGCCTCGCGGTACAGCGTCGCCGCACCGGCCGTCTCGCCGGCCATCCGCAACAGGTGGGCGCGCACCGCGCGTTCCGTTGCCTGCTGAGAGTGTCCTGATCCAGTCCGTGGCGCCGGTTGAGGTCGTCGAGGAGTGCCATCCCCGAGTCGGCCCGTAGGCCTGGGCGACCGCGACCACCCGGCTCAGCCGCACCGGCGCGGTCGGGGTGAGCCGTTCGAGCCATAGGTACAGCATCGCGATCTGCGGCCAGTCCGTCCGCTCCGGCGTCGCGGCCGCCGTGTGCAGGGCCGCGATCGCCGCCTGCAGCTGGTACGGGCCTGTCGCGCGCCGGCTCCAGACGTCGTCGATCAGCTGGGTGCCCTCGCGGATCAGATCGCGATTCCAGCGCGTGCGGTCCTGCTCGTCCAGCGGCACCAGCTGGCCGTCGTCGCCGGTGCGGGCCGCCCGCCGCGACTCGGTGAGCAGCATCAGTGCCAGCAGGCCGGTCGCCTCGGCGTCGTCGGGCACCGTGTCGCCGAGCATCCGGGTCAGCCGGATCGCCTCGCCGGTCAGGTCGATGCGGGCGAGTTCGTCACCGGCGGAGGCCGTGTAGCCCTCGTTGAAGATCAATAGAGCACGCGCATGACGGCGGTCATGCGGCTGTGCCGGTCGGCGTCGGTCGGGGCGGTGAAACGGGCTCCGGCTCGCACCAGTTGCTGTTTGGCGCGGCTGATCCGCGTCCCGAGGCTGGTCTCGGTCGCCCCAAAGGCGTGCGCGATCTCGGCGGTCGTCAGACCGCCGACCGCGCGCAGGGTGAGCGCCACCTGGGAGGCGGGACTCAGCTCGGGGTGGCAGCAGAGCAGCAGCAGGGTGAGGCCGTCGTCGGTTTGCTGCACAGGACCCCGTAGCGGGCCGGTTCCCGCATGGCCATTTCGGTCATGCCGACTTGCTGCTCACGTCGGCGCCGTGCCTGCTCGGAGCGGAGCAGGTCGACCATCCGCCGGTAGCCGATCCGGATCAGCCAGCTGCGCGGGTTCTCCGGCACGCCTTCGGCCGGCCACGTACGGCTCGCTGTCAGCAGCGCCTCCTGTACCGCGTCCTCGGCGATGTCGAAGCGGCCGAAGCGCCGTACCAACGCGCCGAGCACCTGCGGCGCTTCGGTGCGGAGCAGGTGCTCGACGTCGGTGGTGGTGTCCGGTCCTTCGTTCACCGGCCGGTGCGGCGCGCTGTCCGCGCCGGAACCTGTGGGGACGGCCGGTCATGCCGTGAAGTCCTCTCCCATGATCGGCCGGACCTCGATCGGCTCACCCATCAGCTCCACGATCCGCGAGGCGATCTCCACGGCCCGTTCCCGGTCGGCCACATCGATGACGGCGAAGCTGGCCAGGACCTCCTTGAGCTCGGCGAACGGTCCGTCGGTCGCCGTCACGCCGTCCGTGGTCCGGTTCACCGTGGTGCTGACCGCTGGGTGGCCCAGGCCCTCGGTGCCGACGAGCTCTCCGGTTTCGAGCAGTTCCTTCTCGAACCTCTGGTACGTGGCGAACGCGGTCAGCGCCTCCTCTGTCGGGGCATCTGCGGTCGCGGCGTCCCAGGCTGCGGCTGACGTGTATCCGAGCAACAGGTACTTCACGGGGTCACCTCTCCGATCATGGTTGGGGATAGTAGGGCAGGTCAGCGCGTGCGACGCAGGAGAGCGCGAGGACGGTCGTCCAGGTGAAGGCCACCAGACCGTTCATGGCGATCTGGAGGCTCATGTACTCCGGCGACATGGGCAGCACCAGCACGAGCGCGGTGGTGCCGTTCAGCACGGCAGGCAGGACGGCCCGGCGGCGCACGCACCGCACGGTGAGCGTGATCGCGGCGATGGCCAGGGCGCTGTAGGCAACGACCGCCGAGGCCGAGTGCGCGACGCTGTGCCAGGACATCCAGGCGACCGGCTGGTCCGGCGTGCCGACCGGGAAGCCGTTCTCCGGATCCATGGGGAACAGGCCGGAGGCGATCAGCCCGACGCCGAAGATCCCGACGAGGATCGACAGCGCCCGCCGACCGCCTCCCTCGGGGAGAGTGCGCCTGATGCCGGCGGCCAGGGCGAGAGCACCGAGGCCCGCAAGCACGAACGTCGAGATCTGGATCCAGCCGGCACTCCCGGTAGCGAGCTGGCTGATCGGGTGCCGCGTGATGTCGAAGCCCTCTCGGGTGGCCATCTGAATGGCTGCCGAAGCGAAGAACACCGGCCCGGCGAGCGCTCCGGCGATCAGCAGGCGGTCCGAACGGTGGACGGCAGGGACGGCGGTGGCAGGGGTAGGGCGGGGCGATCAAGACTTCCTCCTTGGTGGGATCCACCGGCTACCTCGTGACCGGGTCGGGATCTCGACACCCTCCCGGCGTGATCCATGCCACACGCGAGAGGTGTCGAGAACGGTCCGTCGACTTCGAGGTAGCCGCGAGAACCCACCAAGGAGGACGAGATGTCTGAGACCAACCAACCGAGCGCCGAACTGAAGGCCTTGGACCGCCTGGTCGGCACCTGGGCGGTGACCGGCGGCGCCGAGGGAACCGTGCGGTACGAGTGGATGCCCGGCCGGTTCTTCCTGCGCCAGCACGTCGAACTCACCCAGTTCGGCGAGCCGGTCAACGGCCTGGAACTGATCGGCAACCTGCGCCCGTTCGGTGAGCCGACCGGCGCGGACGTGGTGTCGCGGTACTACGACTCGAAGGGCAACACCTTCGACTACGTCTACGAACTGACCGGCGACAAGCTCACCATCTGGGCCGGGGCGAAGGGCGGCCCGGCCTACTACGAGGGCACCTTCAGCGCCGACGGCACCACGGTGACCGGCGACTGGGTCTATCCCGGCGGGGTGGATACGCATCGACCTTGACATCCTCCCCTCCTGAAGGAGGGATTCCTACGGCTCGCGCCGTGGGGTTTTCTGCTTCGTCGCTGACTGCCCGCCCGGAGAACTCCGTTGAGGTCTTACACCAGCTCCACAGACTGTCACCGAGAGCCCCTCGGCCAGCACATTCTTCGCGGCGTTCACGTCACGGTCGTGCGTGACACCACACGAGCACGTCCACTCGCGGACGTTCAATGGCATCTTGCCCCGCAACGTGCCGCATGCGGAGCACAGCCTGGAGGAGGGAACCAGCGGTCGATGGCGACCAGGTCCCTCCCGTACCAGACGCACTTGTACTCCAGCATGCCGCGCATCGTGGTCCAGGCCGCATCCGAGATGGCACGGGCCAGGGAATGGTTCCTGACCATATTGCGTACAGTCAGGTCCTCGATCACGATCGTTTGGTTTTCACGAACGAGCCGAGTGGTCAGCTTGTGCAGGTGATCACGCCTGCGGTCGGTGATGCGGGCGTGGACCTTGGCGACCTTGCGCCGGGCCTTGGCCCGGTTCGCTCCGTCACCCTGGCCTTCTTCGCCAGCACCCGTTGGGCCTTGGCGAGACGGGCGCGGTCCTTGCGCTCGAACTTGGGGTTGGTGACCTTCTCCCCGGTGGAGAGCGTCACCAGGCTGGTGATCCCGGCGTCGATCCCGACAGTGTTCGTGGCCCCGGGCATCGGTGCGGGGATGTCGTCACACAGCATCGAGACGAACCAGCGCCCGGCCGCGTCCTGCGACACCGTCACCGTGGACGGCGACGAACCCTCGGAGAGGGACGGGACCAGACGATGTTCAGCGGTTCGCTCATTTTGGCGAGGGTGAGCTTGCCGTCCCGGTAGCGGAAACCGCTGGTGGTGTACTCGGCGGACTTCCGTGACTTCTTCCGGGACTTGAAGGTCGGGTACTTGGCCCGCTTCTGCCAGAAGTTCCCGAACGCGCCTTGCAGGTGCCGCAGCGTCTGCTGCAACGGCACCGACGAAACCTCGGACAGGTAGGCCAGTTCCTCGGACTTCTTCCACGAGGTGAGCATCACGGAGGTGGCGTTGTAGTTGACCCGCTCCTGACGGAGCGTCCATGCCTCGGACCGTGCGGCGAGCGCCAGGTTGTAGACCTTGCGAACACACCCGAAGGTGCGCGACAGCTCCGCTGCCTGCGCATCCGTCGGGTAGAAGCGGTACTTGAACGCCCGCTTCACCTGGTTCGTGGTCACGCTCACAAACTAGCGGTGCTGCGACTTAAGACCAAACCTGCGGGTCACGGCACCGGGATCCGCCCTGGCGGCGAATCCCAGCTATTGCCCTGCTCCGCAGGAGCTGCGTTCCTCCCCACCTGAAGGTGGGGGTATCCCACAGGAGGAAAAGATGACCAGGAGGAGCTGAACTCGGCCTGCGGCGTCCCATCCATCCGCTCCCGTCGCAGTCCACACCGCTGCTCGAGCGCAAGGCCGAGCACCTCTCGCCTTCGTCGGTATCGGCGCGGCTCTCATCAACTACCCACGGCTGAGCGGGTGAAGGGCTCCGCACGGGTGCGAGACTTCCGCCCTGGCCATGCACCTCATCCACCCTCTGCCGTGCGGGGCCCAGTGGCTTGCCGGCGGCGGCGTGTCGGTCGACCACTTCGAGGAGGCCGACATTCTCACCAGGCGCCACCTGATGGACGTGCTGGGGCCGCCAGGACGACCGTCCACGTAGCAGTCACCACCCCGCGTCGAAAGAAGCGATGCACGAAGCTCAGGCTCTCGCGGGGCTCGGCCAGGACACTGCGCCGGGTCCCGACCCGGCACCTCGCCCGAGTCACCAGTCCCGGCGGCGATCAGCTCCTCCGGATCCGCGTCCGCGAAGCCGTACGCCGTGGCGATGAACCAGAAGTTCTCGCCTATCTCCTCGCGCGCGACCGTCTCGATCTCGCTGCCGGCCGCCTCGAATTCCGCCTCCAGGGCATTGAATTCCTCGGTCGCCGCCTCGGTCAGCGCATACAGGGCAGTCAGATCCGCAGGATGTTCCGCCTCGATGCGTTCACAGAGCCGAACCAGAATTCCCTTGCCCCTGTCCACGACATGGTCAGGGAAGTACCCGTCCTCGTACAGCCCCGCAGGAGCGCGTACCGCGCCATGCGCTGGTTCGTGATCGCCATGGTGCGACCTCCCTTGTCCGCTCAAAGGGCCTTCACGCAGAGCCTGCACCACACCACTGACAACACCGCGGGACCACCATGCCGGACACAGTGCGTCCGCCACTTTCACGCCGGGGCACGCGGAAGCATCCCGTACCGGCGGATGGGCCTCGGGCGCCCTGTTTCGCTCCTGTCTGCGCAGGTCACAGCCGTGCCAGGCTGATGTTGATCAGGGGCACAGCCCTGGTCACCACACACAGAAAGGTGCCCCCTTGAACCGCATCACCGCGTTCGCAGTCGCCTCGGCCGTCCTGGCCTTCGGCCTCGCCACCGGGACCGCGTCGGCCGCCGACGTCAGCGCCGCCGGCCCCAGCGCCTACAGCTGCAGTCCGGAAACTTCTGCGCCTACAGCGACTGGAACGGCGGGGGACCAGTGCCAGTGGCCGAACGACAAGCAGGCGAACACCGCCGACAACTGTTCGTTCATCCAGAAGGGCCAGAACGTCCGCTCGGTGTGGAACGCGACCGGCCACCGGGTGCAGTACTACACCGGAACCAACTACAACTCCCGCGTGGGATCCACCAAGGCCGGCCAGGGCGGCAACCTCCAGGGAACTACCAGATCCGCTCGTTCAAGCCCCAGTAGTACCGGGGCAGGACGGTCTCACGAGCCCGTCCCCGTGAGCGCCGGGGGCAACTTCGCCTCCGGGAACCCTTGTTGCCGTACCCACGAGAGAAGCGCCCGCCCAGGCCGCCCCTGGGCGGGCGGTCCTTCGCGTACCGACGAACGGTAGGTGTGCAGGCGGCCAGGGGCGAGCGTGCTGAGTATCACCCTGGACAGTCGCAGTGACCGCCGGGTAACTTGCGCATAGGGCTGAGCAAGCGCTTAGCCATGACCCGAAGCCGAAGCTGCAGCTGACACAGGAGGCACCCGTGCGCCGTACGGTTTACAACGAGGACCACGAGGCGTTCCGGGATACGCTGCGCGCCTTCATCGAGGCCGAGGTCGTCCCCGTCTACGACGAGTGGTACGCCGCCGGCCAGGCGCCCGCGACTTCTACTACAAGCTCGCCGAGCTGGGGATCTTCGGCATCGAGGTGCCCGAGGAGTTCGGCGGCGCGGGCGAGGAGTCCTTCAAGTTCGAGGCGATCCTGTACGAGGAGACCGCCCGCGCGGGCGTGTCCTTCGGCGGCTCCGGGGTGCACGTCCTGCTCTGTCTGCCGTATCTCAAGGCGTACGCCACCGAGGAGCAGAAGAAGCGCTGGCTGCCCGACTTCGTCTCCGGCAAGTCGATGTACGCCATAGCCATGACCGAGCCGGGCACCGGTTCGGACCTGGCCGGCATGAAGACGACCGCCAAGCTCTCCGAGGACGGCACGCACTACGTCCTCAACGGCTCCAAGACCTTCATCACCGGTGGCGTCCACGCCGACCGCGTCATCGTCTGCGCCCGCACCGACTCCCCAAGGCCGACGACCGCCGCCACGGCATCTCGCTCCTGGTGGTCGACACCAAGTCCGAGGGCTACTCGGTCGGCCGCAAGCTCGACAAGATGGGCCTGAAGGTCTCCGACACCGCCGAGCTGGCCTTCGTGGACGTCAAGGTCCCCGTCGACGACCTGCTGGGCGAGGAGAACAAGGGCTTCTCCTACCTCGGCCAGAACCTCCCCAGGAGCGTCTCGGCATCGCGGTGGGCGCGTACGCGCAGGCCGCCTCCGCCGTCCGGTTCGCCCAGCAGTACACGCAGGACCGCATGGTCTTCGGCAAGACCGTCTCCTCCTTCCAGAACACCAAGTTCGAGCTGGCCGCCTGCAAGGCCGAGGTCGACGCGGCCGAGGCCGTCTGCGACCGGGCGATCGAGGCCCTGGACGCCGGTGAGCTGACCGCCGCCGAGGCGGCGTCCGCGAAGCTGTTCTGCACCGAGGTCGCGCACCGCGTCATCGACCGCTGCCTCCAGCTGCACGGCGGCTACGGCTACATGAACGAGTACCCGATCGCCCGCCTGTACGCGGACAACCGGGTCAACCGCATCTACGGCGGCACCAGCGAGGTCATGAAGTCGATCATCGCCAAGTCCATGGGCCTGTAGAGCGGCTACGTTCCCTTCCATGAGCACAGCACTTGACTCCCTGCTCGATCTGCTCGACCTGGAGCAGATCGAGCAGGACATCTTCCGCGGCCTGAGCCGTTCGGCCGTCGTGCCCCGTGTCTTCGGGGGCCAGGTCGCGGCCCAGGCACTTGTCGCGGCGGGCCGTACGGTCCCCGCGGACCGGGCGGCCCACTCCCTGCACGCGTACTTCCTGCGTGGCGGGGATCCGGGGCGCCGATCGTCTCACCGTGGACCGGATCCGCGACGGGCGGTCCTTCACCACCCGCCGCGTCGTCGCCGTCCAGCACGGCAAGCCGATCTTCCATCTCTCGGCGTCCTTCCAAATCCACGAGGAAGGCCTGGACCACCAGGCGGCCATGCCGCCCGCCCGGACCCGGAGACCCTGCCCACGGCCGAGCAGATGCTCCCCGGTACGCGGACCGCTTCAGCGACCCGAGTGTGGTGGACCGGCTGATCGAGGCACGGGCCGCGGTCGATCTGCGGTACGTGGACGCCCGCCCTTCGGCACCGTCGGTGAGGCGCGCGAGCCACGTTCCCAGGTGTGGTTCCGTACGAACGGCAAGCTGGTCGACGACCCGTTGCTGCACGTCTGCATGGCGACGTACGTCTCCGACATGACGCTGCTCGACTCGGTGCTGCTCGCGCACGGGCGCGGCGGCTGGACTGTCGGTGACGTGGTGGGCGCCAGCCTGGACCACGCGATGTGGTTCCACCGTCCCTTCCGGGCGGACGAATGGCTGCTGTACGACCAGGAGTCACCCTCGTCGTCGGGCGGACGGGGGCTCGGCCAGGCCCGGATCTACACGGCGGACGGGCAGCTGGCGATCACGGTCATTCAGGAGGGTGTGGTCCGCGTCCCGAGGGACTGAGCGCCACAAGTCGGACATACTCCCCACCATGAGCGACGAGAACAGCCAGGGCGGGGAGTCCGTGTTCACGGTGGTGGTCGCGGCCGCCGCCAATCTCGGCATCGCGGTGGCGAAGCTGGCGGCAGGTCTGATCAGCGGTTCGAGCGCGATGCTCTCGGAGGCGGCCCACTCGGTCGCCGACACCGTCACCGAGGTCATGCTCCTCACCGCGCTCAAACGCAGCGCGAAGCCGGCCGACGAGGACCACCCCTCGGCCACGGCGCCGAACGGTACATCTGGGCGATGCTCGCCTCCGTCGCCACCTTCGTCGGCGGCGCGGTCTTCTCCCTGTACGACGGCATCCACACCCTGGTCCAGGGCGAGCAGCTGGGCGACCCGCTCATCTCGTACATCGTGCTCGCCATCGCCTTCCTGCTGGAGGGCTACTCGTTGCGCACGGGGATCCGGCAGGTGCGGCGTGCCGCGGCCGGACTCGGCATGCCCGCGCCGCGGTATCTGCGCCGCACCCCGACACCGCCGTCAAGGCCGTGGTCATGGAGGACTCCGCCGCCCTGGTCGGCCTGCTGCTGGCCGCCGGCGGTCTGCTCGGCGGGCAGCTGTCCGGTTCCGGGTGTGGGACGGCGTCGCCTCGGTCCTGATCGGCGTCCTGCTGGTGTACGTGGCCTGGGTGCTCGGCCGGTCCAACGCCCAGCTCCTGATCGGGCGCCCGCTGCCCGCGACGGTGCGGGCGGGGATTCGGGAGGAGCTGCTCTCCGTCCCGCACATCACCGGCGTACTGGAGCTGACCACCCTCATCCAGGGGCCGGACGAGATGCTCATCGCGGCGAAGATCGACTTCCGGGACCTGGCAAGCGCGGAGCAGGTGGAATGGGCCTGCGAGGAGGCGGAACAGCAGCTGCGGGAGCGCTACCCCTCGGTCCGCCGGGTCTATCTGGACCCGACACCCGGCCGGGGGCAGCGACGAAGGGCACCCGAGGGCGGGTGAGGCCGGTCCGGCCGCAGGGGTGGGATCCGGGCCCTCGCAAGGGAGCGACCGGTACGGGAACAAGCGTTCCGGGGCTGAATGGGTGACCTCCGCAGACGGTGCTCGTTGTGCTGGGTGGCGGGCTGCGCCGTATTCGCGCGGGGATGTTGTGCGGGAGTCGGCGGCGTCGCCTCTGTGAACAGGTCGATCCCTCCGCCCGCAGCGTACGAAGGAGCTCAGCCGTGTCCCAGCCGACCGCCCCGATCGTCCTCGACCCCGCCGCCACCGACGCCGATGCGGAGCACCGGCTCCTACGCGCTCAGGGGCCCGCCGCCCGCATCGACATTCTGGGCGTGCGGGCCTGGTCCGTAACCGATCCGGCGTTGCTCAAGGAGCTGCTCACCAGCCCGGACGTGTCCAGGACGGGCGCCGGCACTGGCCCGGATTCGACGAGGCCGCGCAGACCTGGCCGCTGGCTCTGTGGATCGCCGCCACCAGCATGTTCACCGCCTACGGAGGCGACCACCGCCGGCTGCGCCGCATCATCGCCCCGCGTTCAGTGCCAGGCGCACAGCTGCGCTGAAGCCGGTGGTCGAAGAGATCACGGACCGGCTCATCGACGCTCTGGAGGCCACGCCGGAGGGCGAGAGCGTCGATCTGCGGGAGCGGTTCGCCGTTCCGCTGCCCATCGCGGTCATCGGCCATCTGCTGGGCGTGCCCGAGGGCCGCGGGGAGGAGTTCCGCGCACTGGTCGACGGGGTGTTCGACACGACGCTCTCCCCGGGAAGCCGCCGCCAACACCCACGAGCTGTACGGGATTCTCGGCGATCTCATCGCCGCCAAACGGGCCGCGCCCGGTGACGACATGGCGTCCGCGCTGATCGCGATGCGCGAGGACGGCGACAGTGGGTCGGCGCTGGGCGAGGGGAGCTGCGCGACACCCTGCTCCTGATGATCAATGCCGGGTACGAGACCACGGTGAACCTGATCGACCAGGCCGTCACCACCCTGCTGACCCGCCCGAGCAGCTCGCCCATGTCCGCGAGGGCCGCGCGTCGTGGGGCGAGGTCGTGGAGGAGACGCTGCGTCACGAGCCGCCCGTCAAGCACCTCCCCTGCGCTTCGCCGTCTGCGACATCGCGTTACCCGACGGGCAGACCATCCTTCAGGGCGAGGCGATCCTGGCGTCCTACGCGGCGGCCAACCGCCACCCCGACTGGCATGACGCACCGGACGACTTCGATGTCACCCGTGTCACCAAGGAGCATCTCGCCTTCGGCCACGGCATCCACTTCTGCCTCGGTGCTGCGCTGGCCCGGCTGGAGGGCGAGACGGCGCTGCGCATCCTGTTCGACCGGTTCCCGGATGCAGAACTCGCCGTCACGCCAGGAGTTGCAGCCGCTCCAGTCACTGATCAGCAACGGCCACCGGTCGTTGCCGGTCCGGCTGAGGCCCTGACGGGCACACCCGGGCGGCGGCTGCCGGCCTGGGCCCGCGAGGCGGGCCGAGCCGGCCGCCCGCGGGAGTCGGCGGCTTGTCACGCCGGCTCCACGGACCGGAGCAGCCCCGCCGCGTCCAGCAGGTAGTCCGTCATCGGGTCGTAGAACCGCGGGTCGGTGACGTGGTCGTCCAGCGGCACGGTGACCTGGAGGGTGCCTTCCGCCTCGCCCAGGAACAGGGCGGGGTCATTGGAGTCCGCGTAGCCGATGGAGTCGAGCCCGCGCTGACCCGCGCAGCCGGCCCACCCGTGGTCGGCCACGACCAGGTCCGGCTGCGGCCTGCCGTCGCGCTCCAGACCGTCCAGGATGGCGGCCATCGGAGCCGGTGAGTGTGTGTGCCAGAGCGTCGCACCGCGTTCCAGTACGGCGACGTCCGCGAACTGGAACACCATGCCCTCGTCCGCCGTGAGGCCCCTGGAATCCGTACGATCTCGCATCCGGCGGCCCGCAGGGCGTCCGCGGTCTGCCGGTGCACGTCGAGCAGCCCGCCCGGATGCCCGGTCGCGAACAGCACCCGCTCCGCACCGGCCGCCGCCTTGCGCAGCCGCGCGGCCATCCGGTCCAGGGCGTCGACCGTCAGCTCCGGGTCGATGGTGTCCTGCCCTGCCGGTGCTCCGGGTCGTCGCTGACCCCGCACCTCTCGGCCATCACCGCCAGTACGTCCTGCTCGTCCCGCCACCGGTCACCGAGCTCCAGGCCCAGCCAGAAATGGCGGTCGCCGTTGGCGAGCTTGCGGTAGTGGGAGAGGTTGTTGTCACGGGCGTGGCTACATCGCCCGCTATGCGTGTACGGACGAGGTGTTCGACGAGGGCGGCGCGGCTGGGTATCGGCATGCACCCATTGTGCCGTCAGGGGCGCTCAGTGTGCCGGGTGTCCTGCACGACGGATGCGGACGGGGACTCGAGCCGTGGCGTCCGTTCGGCGCGGGGAAGGCCGCGGGGAAGGCCGCGGGCGACGCCGAGGGCGCGGGTCCCCTGCGTCGCCCGCGCCGCGTGCTCAGTCGGTTTTCACCTTCACCCAGTCCAGGGTGCGCTCCACAGCCCGCTTCCAGCCCTCGTATCCCTCCTGGCGCTGCTCCTCGCTCCACTGTGGTTCCCAGCGCTTCGACTCCTGCCAGTGGGAGCGCAGCTCGTCGGTGTCGCGCCAGAAGCCGGTGGCGAGTCCGGCCGCGTAGGCCGCGCCGAGCGCTGTGGTCTCGGCGACCACCGGGCGGCTGACCGGCACGCCCAGCACATCTGCCTGGATCTGCATGCACAGGTCGTTGGCGGTCACGCCGCCGTCGACCCTGAGCACGTCCAGGTGCACGCCCGAGTCCTGTTCCATCGCGTCCACCACGTCGCGGCTCTGGTAGCAGATGGCTTCCAGGGTGGCGCGCGCGATGTGTGCGTTGGTGTTGTAGCGGGCCAGGCCCACCATCGCGCCTCGTGCGTCGGAGCGCCAGTAGGGTGCGAACAGCCCGGAGAAGGCGGGTACGAAGTACATTCCGCCGTTGTCCTGCACCGACCGGGCCAGTTGCTCGCTCTCCGCGGCGCTGCCGATGATCTTCAGCTGGTCGCGCAGCCACTGCACGGCCGCGCCGGTGACGGCGATGGATCCCTCCAGCGCGTATACGACCGGGCTGTCGCCGAACTGGTATGCCACGGTGGTCAGCAGACCGCTCCGCGAACGCACCAGCTCCGTACCGGTGTTGAGGACGAGGAAGTTGCCGGTGCCATAGGTGTTCTTGGCCTCGCCCGGTGCGAAGCAGACCTGGCCGACCGTGGCCGCCTGCTGGTCGCCGAGGACACCGGTGATCGCAATGGCGGCGCTCAGCGGCCGTGAGGTACGGGCGGTGCCGTAGGACTCCGCGTCCGAGGAGGGTGGATGCTCGGCAGCATCGCGCGCGGGATGCCGAAGATGTCCAGCAGCTCGTCGTCCCAGTCCAGCGTTTCCAGGTTCATCAGCATCGTGCGGCTGGCGTTGGTGACGTCGGTGGCGTGTACCCGCCGCTCGGTCCGCCGGTGAGGTTCCACAGCACCCACGCGTCCGTGTTCCCGAACAGGGCGTGGCCCGCCTCGGCTGCCTCGCGCAGCCCGTCCACGTTCTCGAGCAGCCACTTGATCTTGCCGCCGGAGAAGTAGGTGGCGGGCGGCAGACCCGCCTTGTGCCGGATGACCTCCCCGTGGCCGTCGCGTTCCAGGGCTGCGGCGATGCGGTCCGTGCGGGTGTCCTGCCAGACGATGGCGTTGTAGTACGGGCGTCCCGTGCGCGGGTCCCAGACCACCGTGGTCTCGCGCTGGTTGGTGATTCCGATCGCCCTGAGGTCCGAGGCCTGCAGGCCACTGCTCCGGATGGCGTTCTGGATCACCGTGTTGGTGCGTTCCCAGATCTCCACGGGGTCGTGTTCGACCCACCCGGACCGCGGCAGGATCTGGTCGTGCTCGAGCTGGTGCCGGGCCACCTCGTTGCCGGCGTGATCGAAGATCATGAAGCGCGTGCTGGTGGTTCCCTGATCCACCGCGCCGATGAATTCCGGCATCGCTGCCGTCCCTTCTCCTGAAGTGCCTGATGTGGAGGTCCGCAATCGGACCGGATTCCTTGCGTGGCCGCTCCGGGGCCGCCGCCGCACCGGTCCCGGTTCGTCGATGCCTTGCTGCCGCCCTCAAAACCATCGGAGACCTGCGGCAGGCCCGCCTGCGGAGGGCGGCCGTCGAGAGGGCCGCCCCGGCATGGACCGCGGGCGGTCAGTCCCGCGTCGCCGGCCTGTCGGGAACGCGGCCCTCCTGCTCCGGGCCGCTCCGCGCCTTGACCAACGGGCTGATCATCAGGTCGTAGACCATCATGCCGACGATGCCGCCGATGAGCGGTCCGGCGATGGGAATCCACCAGTAGCCGCTGTACCAGTCGAACGTGCCCGGCAGCGCGATGTCGCCCCAGCCCTCGAAGTACGCGAACAGCCGGGGCCCGAAGTCGCGGGCGGGATTGATCGCGTACCCGGCGTTCGTGCCGAAGGTCATTCCGATCACCACGACGATGAGACCGGTGATGAAGGGAGCGAGGTTGGCCAGTGGTGCCATGTTCCGGCTGTCGGTGACCGCGCAGATCAGGAGGAGCAGAATGCCGGTACCGATGATCTGGTCGAGCAGCGGTCCCCACCACGAATCCCCGAAGTACTCGGCCGGGAAGGTGGCGAAGATCGAGAAGGTGGGAAGCGATTCGTTCCGGGCCAGTCCCTCCTCCTCGTTGAAGAAGTCGATCGCCCACCGGTAGGACGCGTAGACGAGTGCGGCGGCCACGAAGGCTCCCACCACCTGGGCGATCCAGTACGGAACCACCTTCCGCCAGGCCAGCGTGCGCCGGACGGCGAAGGCCAGCGTGACCGCCGGGTTCAGGTGCGCGCCGCTCACACCCCGGCGACATAGACGCCGAAGACCACTCCCAGACCCCAGCCCCAGCTGATGATGATCCAGTCGGCGGCTCCGAAGGGGTCTGACTGGCGGCCGGACCCGGGCAGGCCGGTGACAGTCAAGGCCACCGAACTGACACCCAGGAGAATGAGAACGAAGGTACCCAGGAATTCGGCGAGCATCTCGCCGCCGAGACCTCCCGGTATCCCCGTCGACGTGTCGTTTGATCAGCCACAGCTATCGGCCCTCCTTGGTCGGGGTGAAACATCTGGGGCCCCGCGCCCACCGCGACGGGCGATATGACGCCGGGTCCCTGTCTGCCCGCATACATGCGGAAATCGGCCTCACGGCTGAGCGCCACGGCCTGGCGGCTCTCCCCGCTCTCCACCGCGCGCGTCGAATTCCTGGCGTCAGGTGGGGCACCGAGGATATCGCCGGTCCTGCCCGACCGGGCTCCGCCCGCGGGTCGGCAGGGGATCGCGCGGCCACCGGCACAGCGCCCGCGGTCATCTCACCGATGGGCCGCAGTGCCCTGCGCCGCCGGGACGGGGCCGGAGCATCCGCCCCTCGCTATGACGCCGTCGTGCGGCGCCCGGACGGGAGTCGCCGCCGGTACGCAGGGCATCCAGGATGTCGCGGAGCTCCTCGGTGTGCCTGCACGTGTCGGCTCCTCGCTTCCGTCGGGCCGCGACTGCTGCCCGACCGTCCGAGGGCGTGCGCCCGCATCAGCATTCCAGGGGTTGCGGCAACTGCCGGCCAGCATGGCCGACTCGGCCTCTTTCCTCCGGGATGACACCCACATGGCTTCACCTGACCGGCGGCCTGCGGCCCTGCGACCCTGCGACCCACGGACGGAGCACGTGGCCGGGATCCGGAGCCGGGGCTCAACAGAGTCCTGCATGCCCGGCGCAACGACCTCATCCGCGACAGGGAGTGGATCAGCGAGCGGCGTCATGCGGCTTCGGATGGGCACCGGGGCCCGCCGGCTGCCACGGGTGAGGCCGTACGGGCTGTCCGCGTACGGCAGTCCGCAGTGTTCGGCGCAGCGGCGTGCGTACGCCGGGATACCGCCTCCTGCGGACCGCTCAGGAAGCCGCCGCCGCGAAGGCCCTCTGGCCAGCCGGTGCAGCAGGGCCGCCGTTGCCTCGCGGCCGGGGAGTGCTTCGGGGCGGGCCAGGTGCGGGGTGGAGTTGAGCAGGCCGAACACCGCGTGCACGGTGACGCGGGCCTCGTTCTCGGGGAGGTCCGGGTAGAGCGCGCGGACGACCTCGACCCAGACCTCGACGTACTCCCGCTGGAGCCTGCGTACCCGCTTGCGGTCGGTGTCGCGCAGCCGGTCCAGCTCGCGGTCGTGCAGGGTGATCAGCGGGCGGTCGTCCAGGGCGAAGTCGATGTGACCTTCGATGAGGGCGTCCAGGAGGGCTTCCGGGCTGCTGTCCGGGAGGCGTCGTCCTGCGACACGCGCAGCTGCCCGCCCGCGAGGAGCCGCTCGCTGATGCCGACGAGCAGCTCGGCGAGCATCGCGTCCTTGCCGGGGAAGTGGCGGTAGAGGCCGGGGCCGCTGATGCCGACCGCCGCCCCTATCTCGTCGACCCCGACGCCGTGGAAGCCGCGCTCGGCGAAGAGGCGGGCGGCCTCCCGGAGGATCTGCTCGCGGCGGGTGGGAGCCGGGACACGGGCGGCGGCATGGGTGCTCATGGGGATTCATTCTAGACAGGCGCGTTAGCGCTCGTTAACCTGAAGGCAATGCGTTAACGCTCATTAACCAGTGCGGTACGGGCAAGGGGCTCGACACGATGCAGCAGGCACCGGTCCTGGCGAGCGCGGCCGATCCCGCCTCGGAGGCCTGGCAGGCCAATGAGGCGGCGCATCACGCGCTCGCCGAGGAGCTGCGCACGCGGCTCGCCACAGCACGGCTCGGCGGGGTGAGAAGGCCCGCGCCCGGCATGTGGCACGCGGCAAGCTGCTGCCCAGGGAACGGGTGGACGCCCTGCTCGATCCGGGTTCGCCGTTCCTGGAGCTGGCACCGCTGGCGGCCGAGGGGCTGTACGGGGCGCCGCGCCCGCGGCCGGGTGATCGCGGGATCGGGCGGGTCAGCGGCCGGGAGTGCGTAATCGTCGCCAATGACGCGACCGTCAAGGGCGGCACGTACTACCCGATGACCGTGAAGAAGCACCTGCGCGCCCAGGAGGTGGCGCTGGAGAACCGGCTCCCCTGCCTGTACCTGGTGGACTCGGGGGCGCGTTCCTCCCGATGCAGGACGAGGTGTTCCCCGACCGGGACCACTTCGGCCGGATCTTCTACAACCAGGCCCGGATGTCGGGGCCGGTATTCCGCAGATCGCCGCGGTGCTGGGCTCCTGCACGGCCGGCGGGGCCTATGTGCCGGCCATGAGCGACGAGGCCGTCATCGTCCGGAACCAGGGCACGATCTTCCTGGGCGGGCCGCCGCTGGTGAAGGCCGCCACCGGCGAGGTCGTCACGGCCGAGGAGCTCGGCGGCGGCGAGGTCCACTCCCGTAAGTCGGGGTCACCGACCATCTCGCCGAGGACGACGCGCACGCGCTGCGGATCGTACGGAACATCGTCGCCACGCTGCCGCGGCGCGGGCCGCTGCCCTGGTCCGTGGAGCCCGGCGAGGAGCCGAAGGCCGACCCGCGGGCTGTACGGGGCGGTGCCCGTCGATTCGCGTACGCCCTACGACGTGCGGGAGGTCATCGCCCGGGTGGTGGACGGCTCGCGCTTCGCGGAGTTCAAGGCGGAGTACGGGCAGACGCTGATCACCGGCTTCGCCCGGATCCACGGGCATCCGGTCGGCGTCGTCGCCAACAACGGCATCCTGTTCTCCGAGTCCGCCCAGAAGGGCGCCCACTTCATCGAGCTGTGCGACCAGCGCGGCATCCCGCTGGTCTTCCTGCAGAACATCTCCGGCTTCATGGTCGGCCGGGACTACGAGGCCGGCGGCATCGCCAAGCACGGCGCGAAGATGGTCACGGCAGTGGCGTGCACGAGGGTGCCGAAGCTGACCGTCGTCATCGGCGGGTCCTACGGCGCCGGGAACTACTCCATGTGCGGGCGGGCGTACTCTCCGCGCTTCCTGTGGATGTGGCCCAACGCCAAGATCTCCGTGATGGGCGGCGAGCAGGCAGCCTCGGTGCTGGCCACGGTCAAGCGCGACCAGATCGAGGGGCGCGGCGAGTCCTGGCCCGCCGAGGACGAGGAGGCCTTCAAGGATCCGGTCCGTGGGCAGTACGAGCAGCAGGGCAACGCCTACTACGCCACCGCCCGGCTCTGGGACGACGGTGTGATCGACCCGATGGAGACCCGGCAGGTGCTGGGGCTCGCCCTGACCGCGTGTGCCAACGCCCCGCTCGCCGATCCCGGCTTCGGCGTCTTCCGGATGTGATGTGAGGACCTCCATGTTCAGCACTGTTCTGGTCGCCAACCGTGGCGAGATCGCGGTCCGGGTCATCCGCACCCTGCGCGAGCTCGGCGTGCGGTCGGTCGCCGTATTCAGCGACGCGGACGCGGACGCCCGGCATGTACGGGAGGCCGATACGGCGGTACGGATCGGGCCCGCGCCCGCCGCGATGAGCTATCTGTCGGTGGAGCGGCTGCTGGACGCGGCCCGCCGCACCGGCGCACAGGCCGTCCACCCGGGATACGGATTCCTGGCGGAGAACGCGCGTTTCGCGCAGGCCTGCGCGGATGCGGGGCTCGTCTTCATCGGTCCGCCGGCCTCGGCGATCTCCCTGATGGGTGACAAGATCCGCGCCAAGGAGACGGTCTCGGCCGCCGGGGTGCCGGTGGTGCCCGGCTCGTCGGGGAGCGAGCTCACCGACGGCCAACTGGCCGACGCGGCACGCGAGATCGCCATGCCGGTGCTGCTGAAGCCCTCGGCGGGCGGCGGCGGCAAGGGCATGCGGCTGGTGCGCGAGGCCGCGCTGCTCGCGGACGAGATCGCGGCGGCCCGGCGTGAGGCACGGGCCTCGTTCGGCGACGACACGCTGCTGGTGGAGCGGTGGATCGACCGGCCGCGCCATATCGAGATCCAGGTACTGGCCGACGGGCACGGCAATGTGGTGCATCTCGGCGAGCGCGAGTGCTCGCTCCAGCGCCGCCATCAGAAGATCATCGAGGAGGCTCCTTCGGTCTTCCTCGACGAGCGGACCCGGGCGGCCATGGGCGAGGCGGCTGTCCAGGCGGCCCGGTCCTGCGGGTATGTGGGCGCGGGCACGGTGGAGTTCATCGTGCCGGGCAGCGACCCCGCCTCGTACTACTTCATGGAGATGAACACCCGGCTCCAGGTCGAGCACCCGGTGACGGAGCTGATCACCGGTCTCGACCTGGTGGAGTGGCAGCTGCGGGTCGCCGCCGGTGAGCGGCTTCCCTACGGCCAGGACGACATCACGCTGACCGGGCATGCGATCGAGGCCCGCGTCTGCGCGGAGGACCCGGCGCGGGTTTCCTGCCGTCCGGCGGCACCGTGCTGGCGCTGCACGAGCCGCACAGCGGTGGGGTGCGGACCGATTCGGGGCTCAGCGAGGGCGGCGAGGTCGGCAGTACGTACGACCCGATGCTGTCGAAGGTCATCGCGTACGGGCCCGACCGTGCCACCGCGCTGCGGCGGCTGCGGTCCGCGCTCGCGGACACCGTGATCCTGGGCGTCCCGACGAACGCCGGGTTCCTGCGCCGGCTGCTCGCCCATCCGGCGGTGGTCGCGGGCGATCTGGACACCGGGCTGGTGGAGCGCGAGGTGGACGGCCTGGTGCCGGACGGGGTGCCGGAGGAGGTGTACGCGGCGGCGGCGCTGCTGCGGCAGCACACCGCCGAGCCGTACTCCCCGGGCCCGCGCTCCCCGGGCTCGGGCACCCGTCCGGCTGGGTCGACCCGTTCTCCGTGCCGAGCGGCTGGCGCCTCGGGGTACGCCGGCTCCGGCCGTCCGCCACTTCCGGCTGCCGGGTCACGACCCGGTGCAGGTCGCGCTGCGTTCCCGCGCCGCGGACAGTGAGCTGACGTTCGGCCATGTCGGGAGGCCGTGCGACCGCCCGTGCCGGCCACCGGCACCTGCGGCCCGGTGCCACCGCTGCCCGGCGGCCCCGAGGCGGCCCGGCTCGTCGAGTTGTCCGCGGGCCGGGTCACGCTCGAACTGGCCGGTATCACCCACACGTTCAGCCGGGCCGTCTCCCCGGAGGGTCTGGCTGGGCCGGGACGGCGATACCTGGCACGTGCAGGACCACGACCCGGTGGAGGCATCCCTGACCGGAGCCGGCCGGTCGGGGCGGACACGCTGGCCGCACCCATGCCCGGCACCGTCACCGTGGTGAAGGTGGCCGTCGGCGACGAGGTGGTGGCCGGGCAGAGCCTGCTCGTCGTCGAGGCGATGAAGATGGAGCACGTCATCTCGGCCCCGCACGCCGGCACGGTCACCGAGCTGGACGTCGTCGCCGGTGCCACCGTCGCCATGGATCAGGTACTGGCCGTGGTGGCCCCGAGGGAGGACTCATGACCGACAGCACACCCCTGCCCATGACCGTGCCGTCGCCGGGCCTGCCCGCCCGGGTCCGGATCCATGAGGTCGGCGCCCGCGACGGGCTGCAGAACGAGAAGGCGGTCGTCCCCACGGAGGTGAAGGCGGAGTTCATCCGTCGGCTCGCCGTCGCCGGGCTCTCCACGATCGAGGCGACCAGCTTCGTACACCCCAAGTGGGTTCCCCAACTGGCCGACGCCGAGCAGCTGTTCCCGATGCTCGGCGATATCGCCGACGTGGGTGATGTCGCGCTCCCCGTCCTCGTACCGAACGAACGCGGCCTGGACCGGGCACTGGCACTCGGCGCCCGGCGGATCGCCGTGTTCGGTTCGGCGACCGAGTCCTTCGCCGCCCGCAATCTCAACCGGACCGTCGAGGAGTCCCTCGCCATGTTCGAGCCGGTCGTCGCGCGGGCCAGGGCGGACCGTGTCCATGTGCGCGGCTATCTGTCCATGTGCTTCGGCGACCCCTGGGAGGGCCGTACCCGTCGCCCAGGTCGTCCGTGTCGCCAGGGCGCTGATGGATCTCGGCTGCGACGAGCTCTCCCTCGGCGACACGATCGGCGTCGCCACGCCCGGTCAGGTGGCCGCCCTGCTGGCCGCCCTGAACGAGGCCGGCGTGCCCACCAGCAGCATCGGTGTGCACTTCCACGACACCTACGGCCAGGCGCTGTCCAACACACTGGCCGCGCTCCAGCACGGGGTGAGCACGGTGGACGCCTCGGCGGGCGGCCTCGGCGGCTGCCCGTACGCGAAGAGCGCGACCGGAAATCTCGCCACCGAGGACCTCGTGTGGATGCTCGACGGCCTCGGCATCGAAACCGGGGTCGATATCGGCGCGCTCACCGCCACGAGTGTGTGGCTCGCCGGACAGCTGGGCCGGCCGAGCCCGTCCCGCACCGTCAGAGCGCTGGCGGTGCAGCAGGTGCAATCGACACAGTCCCACAAGGAGTGATCGCCCGATGTCACTGGACCACCGGCTGACCGCCGAACACGAGGAACTGCGGCGCACCGTCGAGGCGTTCGCCCACGACGTGGTCGCACCGAAGATCGGCGACCTCTACGAGCGCCATGAGTTCCCGTACGAGATCGTGCGGGAGATGGGCCGGATGGGCCTGTTCGGGCTGCCGTTCCCGGAGGAGTACGGCGGCATGGGCGGCGACTATCTCGCCCTCGGGATCGCGCTGGAGGAGCTGGCCCGGTCGACTCGTCGGTGGCGATCACCCTGGAGGCCGGGGTGTCGCTGGGCGCGATGCCGGTCTACCGCTTCGGCACGCCGGAACAGAAGCAGCAGTGGCTGCCGAAGCTCTGCGCGGGCGAGGCCCTCGGCGCGTTCGGGCTGACCGAGCCGGACGGCGGGTCGGACGCGGGCGGCACCCGGACCACGGCGGTGCTGGACCGGGCAAGCAACGAGTGGGTGATCAACGGCTCCAAGTGTTTCATCACCAACTCGGGTACGGACATTACGGAGTTGGTCACGGTCACAGCGGTGACCGGGCGCAGGAGAACGGCGCTCCGCTCATCTCCTCGATCATCGTCCCGTCCGGCACCCCGGGCTTCACGGTCGCCGCCCCGTACTCCAAGGTCGGCTGGAACGCCTCGGACACCCGCGAGCTGTCCTTCACCGACGTCCGCGTCCCGGCGGCGAACCTGCTGGGCGAGGAGGGCCGCGGCTACGCGCAGTTCCTCCGGATCCTGGACGAGGGACGGATCGCCATCTCGGCGCTGTCGACGGGCCTGGCCCAGGGCTGTGTGGACGAGTCGGTGAAGTACGCGCGGGAGCGGCACGCCTTCGGCAGGCCGATCGGCGCCAACCAGGCCATCCAGTTCAAGATCGCGGACATGGAGATGCGGGCGCACATGGCCAGGATCGGCTGGCGGGACGCGGCCTCCAGGCTGCTGGCGGGCGAACCGTTCAAGAAGGAGGCGGCGATCGCCAGCTGTACTCGTCGACGGTGGCGGTGGACAACGCGCGCGAGGCGACGCAGATCCACGGTGGCTACGGCTTCATGAACGAGTACCCGGTGGCCAGGATGTGGCGCGACTCGAAGATCCTGGAGATCGGCGAGGGTACGAGCGAGGTGCAGCGGATGCTGATCGCGCGCGAACTGGGGATGCCCGCCTGAGGCAGTCGCGCAAGGGAGCGCCCCTGACCGGCCGGCGGGCGCCTCCTTCCGTCACCGACTTCGGCGCGGGCCCTCGGGGAGAGCTCGACCCGGCCGGAGCGGGCCGCCGAGCGGGAGCTGTAGGTCAGCAACACCTCCGGTACGGACCGGAGCGTCAGGACCAAGAACATCGGCATCCTGATCGAGGACATGGACGACGTCGTGGTGGACGACCTCGTGGTGGACGGCATCGTCACCGCGGTCGGCGGCAGGGCGCTGATCCGGGCCCGGATCGTCGTCGACGGCCGGGCCGCCACCCCAGCGCCGGTGCCGGTCACGGTGACAGACAACTGGTGACGCGTCCGCTGCCCGCGTCCTGGTAATTCGCTCGACAGGGATCTTCCCGCCCCGGCAAGGTCCCCGTCATGAAACCGCAGCACTGGCCCCTGTACGGGCTCCGCATCCACACTCCCCGACTTGAACTGCGCCTGCCGGACGTGGAGTTGCTGGACAGCCTCGCCGCCGTCGCCGCCGACGGGTGCACGCACCCGACGCCATGCCGTTCACCGTCCCCTGGACCGACGGCTCAGCCGCCGATCGGGGCCGCGCCGTGTTCCAGCACGTACTGGCCACCGTCGCCGGATGGACCATGGACGACTGGGCCCTGAGCCTCGTCGTGCTGCACGAGGGCCGGGTGGCAGGGCGGCAGGACCTGATGGCGAAGGACTTCGGCGTGACCGGTGAGGTCTCCACCGGTTCCTGGCTCGGCCTGGCACACCAGGGCCGGGGCATCGGCACCGAGATGCGGGCCGCCGCGCTGCATCTGGCCTTCGCCGGTCTCGGCGCCCGTACGGCATGTTCGGCAGCGGTGAGCGGCAACACACGCTCGCTGGGCGTCTCGCGACGGCTCGGCTATCAGCCGGACGGCCTGACGGTCGCCGCCCTGCGGGCGAGCTGGTCACCTTGCAGCGGCTGCGGCTGGATCGTGCCGGGTGGGAGCGGCACCGCACCGCCGACGTCACCATCGAGGGGCTCGACGGCTGTCGGGCAGAGTTCGGTGCGGCACCGCGGTCGTGACGGCGGGGCCGTCGCCCGTCGACGCCGCACAGCTTTCGGCGGGCTGTCCCACCTCACCCAACCGTTCAGTCGGTTCTGTCCGACAGGGAGGCGCCGATTGCGCCATCCCCGCCGCCGACAGCTGCCTACCGTGCCCGGAACCTGGTGGGGATGAGCGACGGCGCGGGGTGATATTAAACCAACCGGTATGGTCTTTACCCGGGATCGCCGCATCGTGATCAGTAGGGAGGAACACGAGTTCGTGCCCCGCCCGTCAACGGCCGGCCGCCTCCCAGGAGCGTCGGCAGCCGACGCGGACTCGATCAGCCATCACCGGCACGAAACGGACATCCCGCTGGTCATGCTCGGTTTCTTCACCGCGCTGCGCCCGGATCCCGGCCCGCCCGCAGGGCCTGCCGCGCCGACCTGGAGAAGATCTCCCACGCTGGCCGGAACCCCTGCGAACCGACCATGGAACCGGCCACATCGGCTCGGTCGACCGCCGGACAGCCGCCGGACCTGTCCGGCGGCCGACGACACCCTCCGAGCCGTGCGGTCACCTCACTCCGCGGCCTCCCACGGCACCTGCGGCGACCGGTAGTAGTCGATCCCCAGCGCCGAAAGCCGCGGCCCCTGCGCCGCGAGCCGCACCTTGTACGTGTCCCAGTCGTGCGTGGCCGCGGGCGACCACCCGAGCTCCGCGACCCCGGGCAGCCGCGGGAACGCCATCTGCTCGATTTCGACGCTGTCGGTCAGGGTCTCCGTCCAGACCGGCGCCTCCACCCCGAGCACGGACTCCTCCGGGACGCCCTGGAGGTACGTCGCCGGATTCCAGTCGTAGGACCGCTGGACCTCGACGTAACCCGCCCAGGCCAGGCCCAGCTTCGTGTCCTTGGTGTACTTCATGTCCAGGTACGTACGGTCCGCCGGGGACAGCACCAGCTTCGTGCCCTTCCTCGCCGCGTCCGCCACCTGCTCGCGTTCCGCGGCCCCGTCGCGTCGTAACCCCAGTACTGCGCGACAGCGCCCTTCACCGGGACCGCCCCGGTCAGCTGGTGCCAGCCGACCACGATCTTGCCGTACTTGCCGACCACGGCCTGCGCCTTCTCCATGAACGCCGCATAGTCCTCGTGGCTCGTGGAGTGCGCCTCGTCGCCGCCGATGTGGAGATACCGGCCGGGCGTGAGCGCGGCCAGCTCACGGATCACATCGTCCACGAAGTCGTACGTCAGTGCCTTCGGCACGCACAGCGAGCTGAAGCCCACCGAAGTACCCGTGTACAGCGGCGGTGCGACGCCGTCGCAGTTCAGCTCGGCGTACGAGGCAAGGGCGGCGTTCGTGTGGCCGGGCAGGTCGATCTCGGGGACGACCTCCAGATAACGGGAGGCCGCGTACCGCAGGATCTCCTTGTAGTCGCTCTTGGTGTAGTGGCCGCCGGGACCGCCCCCGACCTCGGTGGAGCCGCCGTACTCGGCGAGCCGGGGCCAGGAGTCGATGGCGATACGCCAGCCCTGGTCGTCGGAGAGATGCAGATGCAGCGTGTTGATCTTGTAGAGGGCGAGCTGGTCGATGTACCGCTTCACCTCGGCGACCGAGAAGAAGTGCCGGGAGACATCGAGCATCGCGCTGCGGTACGCATAGCGCGGGGAGTCCGTGACCGTACCGCCCGCGATCTCCCACGGGCCCCGCTGCCTGCTGTCCTTCTCCACGGCGGCGGGCAACAGCTGCCGCAGCGTCTGGACGCCGTGGAACAGCCCGCGGGCCGCGCGCGGTGATGGTTACCGAGCCTCGGGAGGACTTCAGCCGGTAGCCCTCCGCGCCCAGACCGCTGTCCCTGGAGCCGAGTTCGAGCCGGATGCCGTCGCGCCCGCCCGTTCGGTGACCGGCAGCGCGTAACCGGTTGAGGGCCGCAGCACACCCGCGAGGTACTCGCCGACCTGCCTGGCCCGCGGGAGCCGTCGTCGACCCGGATCCGGGTGCTCGCCGTGATGGCGTACGGGGATCCGCCGGATCCACCGACGCGGGGCGGGCACGATCTCGCCGAGCGGCCGGGGCGACACGGTGACGGCCGGAGCACTGCCGACGGCCGGGGTGACTCCGGCGCCGGAGATCCCGGCCGTCATGACGAGCAGCAGCGTGCCGAACAGGCGGGGAAGCGTGGGGCGTTGTCTCACGAGCGGTCCCTTTCGACGGAAATCACACCTGTGGATCTCTGAGCGACCGAGCGGTCACTATGCGTACCCGCGGCACACCGGACGGTCAAGGACTAGACCACTTCTGGCTGGGCGGCTGGCAGAATCGGCGCCATGGCGGAAATCATTCAGCGCGACGGAACCTGGACCTTCGACGGAGACACGGTGCGCATCGTGCCGGGCAGCAAGGTGCACCCGATCCGGCAGGGCCTGGGTGAACTCGCCATTCCAGTGCAGGCGTTGGCGGGGTTTCGTTCGAGCCCGACCGCAGGGGCGGCAGGCTGCGACTGCGGCTGCGCGCCGGCGCGTGCCCGGTACTGCGCGCCGCGGACGGCAGGCTCAGGGACGCCGCCGACCCGTATCAGCTCGCGGTGGAGAAGGACCGCACAGGCGTTGCCGAGTACTTCGTCGACGAGGTGCGCAACGCCCTGGTCATCGAGCAGGTACCGGACGGACCCGTGGACGATTTCCTGCTGCCGGGACCGTCAGTGCCGGTCTCGGGCGGCGGCGGGGACGGCACCGCCTCGTTCGACGGGGAGACCGTGCGGCTCACCTGGAACTGGAAGGCCGAGGAGTCGAAGTCCTCGGGCGGCCCGGTCACGTTGCGCTGTCCGAGGTGACGGGGTTCGCTGGCTGCCCTCCATCGGCATGGAGAACGGCTACCTGCGCTTCGAGACGGGCCGCAGCACCTCCTCGGCGGCGCCAAGTTCGACCCGCGTTCGCTGGACCTGTGGGGCTGTCCAAGAAGGAGTACACGGCCGTCCTGGTGGCCGCGGCCGTCCTGGCGCGGATGCCCGGCGCGAAGCCGGCCAAGGAGCTGCCCGCGGCGGGTCCCGCGACAGCCGCACCGCTGCCCGCCGCCGCGGCCGGCCCGCCCGCCCGCCGGCCACCGACGATCACGACGCGCTGCTGCGCAGACTGCGCGAGCTCGGCGAGCTGCATCAGGCCGGAGTCCTCACCGATGAGGAGTTCAGCGCCGCAAAGCAGGCGGTCATCAAGCGCCTCTGACCCGGCTTCCGGCGCGCACTCGATGGATCCTGCCCGATATCGGGCAGATTTCTTCATAAGCCGGTCTCACCACGCAATATCGACGAGTGCTCGAACACCGCTCGCCGCATGACGACCTCATCGACCACCTCGTACGCTCCACCGCGCTCCGCCGCGGCGAAGCCGCCCGGGTGATCCTCGACGTGCTGGCGTACTTCGACGAGACGACCGACGACTTCGTCCGCCGCCGCCACCGCGAACTGCAGTCCGGCGGCCTGGTGAACACGGAGATCTTCGAGCGGATCGCGGCCGAGCTGCCGCACCGGGCCGTGGCGCCGCCGGAGCTCTCGCTCCGCCAGCTGCGTCGCATCGTCTACGGCTGAACAGGCGAGCACTCACTTTGTACGTCGATGGAGGGCAGAGACTCTATGTGCGGGATCGTCGGTTATATCGGAAAGCGTGATGTGGCTCCGCTGCTGCTGGAAGGCCTGCAGCGGCTGGAGTACCGGGGCTACGACTCCGCGGGCATCGTCATCACGGGCAAGGCGGCGGCAGGCAAGCCCGGCGCCCTGAAGATGGTCAAGGCCAGGGCCGGGTCCGCGAGCTGGAGGCCCGCGTCCCCAAGCGGTTCGCCGGCACCACCGGCATCGCCCACACCCGCTGGGCCACCCACGGCGCCCGAGCGACGAGAACGCCCACCCGCACCTGGACGCGGACAACAAGGTCGCCGTCGTCCACAACGGCATCATCGACAACGCCACCGAGATCCGCGCGAAGCTGATCGCCGACGGAGTCGTCTTCCTCTCCGAGACCGACACCGAGGTGCTGGTCCACCTGGTGGCCCGGTCGCAGGCCGCCACGCTGGAGGAGAAGGTCCGCGAGGCGCTGAAGTCGGTCGAGGGCACATACGGCGTCGCCGTCCTGCACGCCGACTTCAACGACCGCATCGTCGTCGCGCGCAACGGCTCCCCGGTGGTGCTCGGCATCGGCGAGAAGGAGATGTTCGTCGCCTCCGACGTCGCCGCCCTGGTCGCGCACACCCGCCAGATCGTCACCCTCGACGACGGCGAGATGGCCACCATCAAGGCCGACGACTTCCGTACGTACACCACCGAGGGCTCGACCACGACTGCCACGCCCACCACCGTGGAGTGGGAGGCCGAGTCGTACGACATGGGCGGCCACGACACGTACATGCACAAGGAGATCTCCGAGCAGGCCGAGGCGGTGGACCGGGTGCTGCGCGGCCGGATCGACGACCGTTTCTCCACCGTGCACCTGGGCGGTCTGAATCTGGACGCCCGCGAGGCCCGCGGGGTCCGCCGGATCAAGATCCTGGGCTGCGGCACCTCGTACCACGCGGGTCTGATCGGCGCCGGCCTCATCGAGGAGCTGGCCCGCATCCCCGCGGACGCCGAGCCCGCCTCCGAGTTCCGCTACCGCAACCCGGTCGTTGACCCCGACACCCTGTACGTCGCCGTCTCGCAGTCCGGTGAGACCTACGACGTGCTGGCCGCCGTCCAGGAGCTCAAGCGCAAGGGCGCACGCGTCCTGGGCGTGGTGAACGTCGTCGGCTCGGCGATCGCACGCGAGGCCGACGGCGGCATGTACGTCCACGCCGGCCCGGAGGTCTGTGTCGTCTCCACCAAGTGCTTCACCAACACGGTCGTCGCCTTCGCCCTGCTCGCCCTGCATCTGGGCCGCATCCGCGACCTGTCGGTCGCCGACGGCAAGCGCATCATCGAGGGCCTGCGCAAGCTGCCCGAGCAGATCGGCCGGATCCTGGAGTCCGAGGACGAGATCAAGAAGCTGGCCGAGGAGTACGCGGGCGCCCAGTCGATGATGTTCATCGGCCGGGTGCGTGGCTACCCGTGGCGCTGGAGGCCTCCCTGAAGCTCAAGGAGATCTCGTACATCCACGCCGAGGCCTACCCCGCCTCGGAGCTGAAGCACGGCCCGCTCGCGCTCATCGAGCCGGCCCTCCCCACGGTCGCGATCGTCCCGGACGACGACCTGCTGGAGAAGAACCGCGCCGCGCTGGAGGAGATCAAGGCCCGCAGCGGCCGGATCCTCGCCGTCGCCCACCGCGAGCAGGAGAAGGCCGACCACACCCTGGTCGTACCGAAGAACGAGAACGAGCTGGACCCGATCCTGATGGGCATCCCGCTGCAGCTCTTCGCCTATCACACGGCACTGGCCATGGGCCGTGACATCGACAAGCCGCGCAACCTGGCGAAGTCGGTCACGGTCGAGTAGCACCGGCCCGTCCCGGCAACGAAGAGCGGCCCCGCACGACGCCACCACGCGCGCGGGGCCGCTCTCCCATTGGCCGGTGCCGCCCGATCGCACCGGCCGGACGGCTGCCTCACCGGTGGCCGTCACGCCCCGGCCGGCAGCACATCGAGTCCCGCGTCCGGAGGCCGGCTGCCGACGCCCGCGAGCGGCAGCCCTGGGGCAGATACCCTTCACGAACGCGCAATCCACCTCTACGCACCGGTAGTTCCGGCGCGCACGCGGGAAGCCGACGGCGCGTCGAGTCCGGGACGTCAGACCTGGGGAGCCTGGGGCATCCCTCAGGGAATGACAATGACCGGTCGCTGCGCGCGTCGCGCGAGGCGGCCGGCCACCGAGCCGAAGATCCTGCCCACGATGCCGTGCGTGGAGCCGACGACGATCGCATCGGCCGAATACTCCCGGCCGACCTCCTCCAGCTCATGACAGATGTCCCCGCCGCGCTCCACGAGCACCCAGGGCACTTCGGCGAGATAGTCCGCGCAGGCCAGTTCGAGCCCGATGACCTCGGTGCGGTGATCGGGCACGTCCACGAAGACCGGCGGCTCACAGCCGGCCCAGACGGTGGTCGGCAGCCGGTTGGCGACATGCACGATGATCAGGCCGGAGCTGAGCCTGCCCGCCATACCGATGGCGTACGCGAGGGCCCGTTCACTGGACGTGGAGCCGTCGAAACCGACCACCACTCCATGGCGGAAGGCCGGATCGCACGAAGGGCGCGTTTCTTCTACCGGCTGCGGGTCCGACCGTGGGTCGGCTACCTGCTTGCGGTCTGCGGGTTCAGGGATTTCGTGACCGGCCATCGATGTCTCGGCGAAGAGAGTCCTCGTGAGGGAGCGGCTTGGGGCGGTTCATGTGCGAGCGGTGAAACTGCGTCCGGGAATCATCTTCCCAGCCCCGTACCCGCAAGGATACGGCGCCACTCCTCCGATGCCCAGGCCTCGCCCGGCGTATGCCGCGAATGCGGCGATGCAGGAGCATGCCCGAGGCCGCAAGGTATCGCAACGCCGGCTGTGTCATACATCGAGCGTGTCGGGCCCGCGACGGCAGACATTACATAGCGTAACCTTTTCGATCACTCTCCGCCGCCGGAGCCGCCGGTCGCCGAAGTCGCCGCGAGTCGCCGAAGTCGCCGGAGCCGGCCGGCTACGCGCCAACGGGACGGCAGCGCCGCCCGCGAGGACAAGGGGCGCACCAGGGCGGTCGATGGAGGAAGGTGGTGCGCCGGTTGCATGACTGGAAAGCGCGCACACAACCACCGCTTTTCAGCCAACTTCACACCGACCTCCGATTCTTGACGAATCGGCCGCCCAACCCACGCGCTACCAGGCAGGAATAGACCGCGCGGTACGCTTTGACCCTACGGGGACGGGCCATGATCGCCACGCGCACTTCCTGCACGGGCCGGGGTGAAACGCTTCGTGATCGAACGCTTCGCGCCAAGTTGTCATGTCGACATAGCGCGGGTGAGGGAACGTGTCACGTCGGCACCACGGAACACAGTAGATTCGATCATGAGTGTCGGAGGCTGGGGGCGCGTGCGAGACCGAGGGAAACGTGCAGGAGCGACAGGCCCGTAAGGACCAGGGAGACGCGAACACCGAGGGGGCTTAGCGTCATGAGCCAGGACTCCGCCACCACAACGGAGGCCGCACGGAAACTGACAGGCCGGCGACGCCGGGAAGTCGTAGCCGTACTGCTGTTCAGTGGTGGCCCTATCTTTGAGAGCTCCATCCCGCTCTCCGTTTTCGGAATCGACCGGCAGGACGCGGGCGTTCCGCGCTACCGCCTGCTGGTCTGCGGCGGGGAGGAAGGGCCGCTGCGCACGACCGGCGGGCTCGAACTCAGCGCGCCGTACGGCCTGGAGGCGATCAGCAGGGCAGGCACCGTCGTGGTGCCCGCCTGGCGGTCGATCACCTCACCGCCACCGGCCGAGGCGCTGGACGCGTTGCGCCGGGCCCACGAGGAGGGCGCCCGAATCGTCGGACTGTGCACCGGGGCCTTCGTGCTCGCGGCGGCCGGTCTGCTGGACGGCCGTCCGGCCACCACGCACTGGATGTACGCACCGACGCTGGCCAAGCGCTATCCGTCGGTGCACGTCGATCCGCGTGAGCTGTTCGTCGACGACGGCGACGTGCTCACCTCGGCGGGCACTGCGGCCGGCATCGATCTGTGCCTGCACATAGTGCGCACCGACCACGGCACCGAGGCCGCCGGGGCGCTGGCCCGCAGGCTCGTCGTGCCACCCGTCGCAGTGGCGGCCAGGAACGCTACCTCGACAGGTCTTTACCTGAAGAGATCGGCTCCGACCCGCTCGCCGAGGTAGTGGCCTGGGCACTGGAGCACCTCCACGAGCAGTTCGACGTGGAGACGCTGGCCGCGCGCGCCTATATGAGCAGGCGGACCTTCGACCGCAGGTTCCGCTCGCTCACCGGCAGCGCACCGCTTCAGTGGCTCATCACCCAGCGGGTGCTGCAAGCGCAGCGACTGCTCGAAACCTCCGACTACTCCGTCGACGAGGTCGCGGGCCGCTGCGGCTTCCGTTCACCGGTCGCGCTGCGCGGGCACTTCCGCCGCCAGCTCGGCTCCTCCCCGCCGCGTACCGGACCGCCTACCGGGCCCGGCGCCCACAGGGCGGGCCGGTGGACAGCAACGCCTCGGTGATCGAGACGCTCGTGCCCGCCCAGGGCACGCCCGCCGGACGGCGGGCCGCTGCCGCGGCGCCACCGTCCGGGCCGCCCCGGTCACCTCGGCGGCGGCCTCCGCGGGTCCCGCGGGTTCCGCGGAGCGCCCGAGCCTGCCGGGGCAGCGGAGTGCCCGTAGGGTGGGGCGTATGAACGACCGCATGGTGTGGATCGACTGCGAGATGACCGGGCTCTCGTTGACGGATGACGCGCTCATCGAGGTGGCCGCACTGGTCACCGACTCGGAGCTGAACGTGCTCGGTGAAGGGGTGGACATAGTGATCCGCCCGCCGGACGCGGCCCTGGAGACCATGCCCGAGGTGGTGCGGCAGATGCACACCGCCTCGGGCCTCCTGGACGAGCTGGCCGGGGTACGACCCTGGCCGACGCCGAGGAGCAGGTCCTGACATATGTACGGGAGCAGGTGAAGGAACCGGGCAAGGCCCGCTGTGCGGGAATTCGGTCGGCACCGACCGCGGCTTCCTGTCGCGGGACATGCCGTCACTGGAGGGCTACCTCCACTACCGGATCGTCGATGTGTCCTCGGTCAAGGAACTGGCACGGCGCTGGTACCCGAGGGCGTACTTCAACAGTCCGGACAAGAACGGCAACCACCGGGCCCTGGCGGACATCCGTGATTCGATCACGGAGCTCCGCTACTACCGGGAAGCGGTCTTCGTGCCGCAGCCCGGTCCGGACTCGGCACGCGCCAAGGAGATCGCGGCGCGCCACAAGCTGCCTGCCGGGCAGTAGAACACTCCTGGTCACGGGCCCGAGGGCCCGTGGACCGGGCCGGAAGAACTCTGGCGCGAACACCCTCTTGGACCCTGTACACTTTTCTCGGCCGGTCGGAAACGACCGGACGACATGGTGGGTATAGCTCAGCTGGCAGAGCACCTGGTTGTGGTCCAGGATGTCGCGGGTTCAAGTCCCGTTACTCACCCTTGGAAGCCCTGACCTGCGGAAACGCAGGTCAGGGGCTTCTTCGTTACGGGCTGGCCAAACCACGGCCAAACACGGCCGGATTTTCGACCTAACGTTCGCTCCATGGCAACGATCAGGAAACGGGTCCGCAAGGACGGTACGGCGAGTTTCCAGGTCCGCTGGCTCCAGGGAGGGCGCGGCGGCACCTGGGAAGCCGAAAGGTTCGAAGAGACGGAGCAGGCTGAAGCGTTCAGGAAGCTCATCGACGCCCACAAGCAGCAGTGGCCATTCGGGTGGGTTCCCGGCCAGGGCTTCGTCGAACCCGAGCAGGACCCTGACGACGTGCCCCTGACCGACTGGGCTCGGCGCTACGTCGACCGCCTCACCGGTATCGACCCGCGGACCCGCGATGACTACCGGCGCGAGGTGGACCGACACATCTCCCTCATGGCGCACACCACCCGATCGGGACAGGTGATGCCGGCCACCATCGGGAATATCACCGCTGACGACGTCCAGGACTGGGTCCGGCTCCAGGAAGCAGGCCAGCAGGACGGGAAGGCTGGGCGGTGGGTCCGCCGACCGGCCTCGCCGAAGTCCACAGCCAATCGACACGGCCTGCTGTGGTGCATCGTGCAGGCGGCGATCGATGCCGATCCCCACTGCGCACCAAGAACTGCTGCGCGAACACCCGACTTCCGCGTGTCGACGACGGGACGTCCGAGGAGATGGTCTTCCTGGAACAGGAGGATTACCAACTCCTCCGCAGGCACATCTCCGACGCCTCAGCGCGAGACCTCGCCGACTGGTTGATCGGTACAGGCATGCGGTGGGGCGAGGCTACAGCTCTCCAGGTACAAGATCTTCGACTTGGCGGCCCTGTGCCCACAGTTAATGTCCAGAGGGCCTGGAAGAGGTCTCCTAGGGGCGCGCAGGCCTCCTTCTTCCTCGGGCCCCAAGACAAGGAAGGCTCGCCGTTTGGTCGCTCTCGCCCCGACACAGGTGGAACTCGCCCAAAAGCTGACGCATGGGATGTCACCGGAGACCTTCGTCTTCCGCACACCGACGGGCAAAGCATGGAGGCATTCCAACTTCTACAACCGGAAATGGATACCCGCCGTCGCTGCCGCGATGACGACCGGCTTCCCCGCCAACTTCGGATTCACGACCTGCGGCACAGCCATGTCGCCTGGCTGGTGGCCGCGAACATCCCTCTACCGGCGATCCAAGCCCGACTGGGCCACGAGTCGATCCAGACGACGATTGACCGCTACGGGCACTTGGTCAGGGCACTCGACTCGGACATCAGCGCCGCCGTGCAAGCTGCCATGGGAGGCCAGCCGCCGTCTGATCGCGGCCTGCGGTTGGTCAGCGCTTGAGCGACACCTGGTAGCCCTTCAACTGACCTACGCATTGCAAGTACGCGAGCGATCCTGACACCCCATGTCCGGGAGTGCCGTCAGATCTCGTTTTGCCTGATCAGAAGGTACTGACTGGGCGCGCCTGTGTTGTCTCGTGTCGGCACGTCCAGAGGTGTCCGCGCTCCCCTTGCGCTCCCCTTCACCCTCCGCTGGCCCCGCAGCGGCTTATTCGGGCGGCAGCGCTCACCACGGCTGACTGCACAGTGGCCGAGCAGCTGGCCTCGAAGTTCAGCAGTGCGGCGCCGGCAAACAGCTGGCGGAGTCGATACGGTCCGCACTGTCGGGATCCCACATACCAGCCCTCTCCAGTGAGCGCCTCTGCCAGGAATCTTGAGGGCGGGCAGTAAACGATCGTGATGTTGCGTCAGGCTCGTAGGAACGTTCCGCCGCTGTTCCCCAGGAGCCCGACATGTCCCTCCAGCCTTACTCCGGAGCCGAGATCCCGCCTCTGACCGTGCGGGTCGCCCGAGCCAGCAACCCCACGGCACCACCGCGATGTGGATCCGCGACCGCCTCAACGGCCTGTGGAACGACGAGGACTTCACCGCCTGGTACCTGCGCGACGGCCGCGCAGCTGGCCACCGTGTGTGTGCTGCAGTACGTGATGAACTTGTCGGACCGCGCGGCCTTCCGCGACCGGCTCGCCTAAGGCGACCATGCCGACCGGCTGCTTAGCCTGGCGCTCACGCGATCCGGCGGGCCGGCCTGCTCAAGGGGCGCGGTAAGCAGCGCACCAACTCCACCCATGTCCTGTCCACCGCACGGGATTTAACTCGCCTGGAGCTGGTAACCAAGGCGATCCGCGCAGTCTTGGAGGTCGTGGCCCGCGACGCGCCGGAGCTGCTGGACGAGTTGGTCACCACCGAGTGGGCTGAACGCTACGGACAGCCGGTGCGCTGTGCTCCCAGCCCAGCCACCCCGTCGCCCGACTCGAACAGGTGGGCGCTAACGCCCGCGAGCTGCTCGAGCACTTCCATACCCGCCTCCCGGCGGCGCCGTTCCGGCGCAGGCACAGGTGTTCCGGCAGATCCTAGTGCAGCGCCTCCTGGTGGACGGGCGCGGAAGGTTCCCGCCGCGCACCGAGCGCGACAGCCAGCCGCCCTCCCGGGTGCGGATCGAGTCGCCGTACGAGACCGAGGGGCGCTGGACACGGCTCGGGGACACCCGCTGGACCGACAATCTCGTGCACGTGACCGAGACCTGCGACGACAAGAGCGTCAACGTCATCACCGACGTGGCCACCGTCGTCTCCAGCGCGGACAGCCAGGCCCTGCCCGGTATCACGCCCGCCTCAGGCGGCTCCGCCTGCTGCCCGGGCAGCACCTGGTCGCCGGCGGCTACACCTCCGTCGCCGGCATGGCCGACGCCGCCCGCCTTCACCGCGTCACCCTGGTCGGGCCGGTTCCGCAGTCTGTACTTCCTCACCCGCCACCTACACGAACTCCAGGCCACGAACCGGGCCGACCAGCAGGATAAGAACTGGCGCTGGCTCTACGGGCTGCGTTCGAGAGCCGAGGGCAGTTCACGAACGGCCATCGAAGACGCCGGTGCCGCTACTGCGGCCTGGCCAAGACCCACGTCCAGCACGTCCTAACCACACTCGCAATCAACGTCGACGGCTGAGCCTTCAAGAGCCCGTTGACAGCTTCTACCGGCCCCGCCCTCTCACGGCGTTCCAGCAGGCCTCGACACACACGGCATGCCCCGACCTCTGTGGTGGCGGCAGGGCAGACCCCACGCGACCGGGGCTTTCCCTCGGCGGGACATCCGAGCGCCGCGCTGGTCCACCGGGACGTCCACCGCCTGGTCCTCCCGTCGAGTAAGCACGCCTGCCCCGGGCCAGAGGTCAGCTGTACCTGGTCTCCAGGGCGTCGCCGGATACCGCCGTCCCCGTGATGCTCTCTGGAGCTTGCTCGGCGGCGACGCTGGTGCCACGGGCACGCCACTTGTTGTAGAGCAGGGTCCCGCCCACGCTCACGCCGGTGACTGCGGCGCCGATGATGACGCCCTGACCGCGCCCCACTTGACGGTAGAACGCCCGTAGTGCGTCGGGGCCGCCGACCTTGCCGGCTTCCTTGGTGAGTTCCGTGTAGACGCTCGTCATAGTGCTACCTCAGTTCCGGTCGCTCAGTTGTGACGGGGCGATGATCGCAGGACGGCGCCCGGCGGGTGGAGTAGATCCCTACTTCCGTTCGTCACCGAGTGCTGGGCGCGCCTCCGCCGCCGAGGGTGCGCCCGTACCGGGACACCGCGCGGTCGGCTCCAAAACTGGCCACTGCTTATCCGTCAGGTCTCTCCCCTCACACCCATGAACCACGACCGTACACAGGCCGAGATCCATTTTCGATACACGGCCTTACGAACTCTTGCACGGTAGGACCACTTGGAGGTCGACGGCGCTGGCGACATTAACTGATGGCAGCGCACAACGCCCATGCGACAGACCCGCTACCGACCGTCACCTGACTGAGGTTCCCCGCGGGCCGGACAGCTTGATGGTGGAAGGATAGTCCCGGAGGAAGCAGTCACAGGTAGTGGGAAAGAAGAGCAATACGAGTAGGCGGTATACGGCCGAGTTCAAGCGGGACACGGTCGCCTTGGCGTTGTCCTCGGAGAAGACGGTCACCGAGGTCGCGCTGACGGAGGCACCCGGTCTTGCCAGTCGGTGAGCCGCGAGAACATCAGTTGCTTTGGGGAAGATCACGAAGGTGCCCCTGTGACTCGCTCGTAGAGAGCGCCTTCGGCCGTTCAACCAGATCAAGGAGTTCGACTTCTCTGCGGGTGCGGACACCTTCGCGCTTGACCGGGTGGTACATCGCCCCGGCTCCGACTTCGGGCAGAGCTCGGTCAACCAGTCGGGAAGTGCATCTGTCGATGAGTTCATCGCGTATGTCCAAAAGGTGTACGATGCCGCCGTCGCGCACGGAAAAGGTAACGCGAACGAACTGTCCCTGCAGTTCATGCGATGGGACAAGTACACCGACTCCCGCTGGGGATCGCTGTTCGGTGATGTGGACAGCGAGTTCATCCAATTCGCGCGCGACCGGGGCTCGGCCGGGCGAGGATCAGGCGTACCTCGACCCGTCGATGGGTGTCACCATCAGCCCGGACCACCTGATCGCCAGTGCCGCAGGATATTTCCTCAAGGGGAACGCCGGAGTCGGCAAGGCGAATCGTGCCGAGCTCGCCAGTTGGGGTGGGGACCTGCTCACGTTTTACGGCGAATGGAGCCGCTCGGACAATGCATCCCCGCTGGACTTCTGCCGCAAGACACTGGCCAGGCCCGACGTCGCGTCCACGTTCGCGCTCAGCGATTTGATCGAGGACATCGACGGGTTCACGGTCGCGACCAAGCTTAAGGCCGGCAGCACGAACATCGTCACTGAACTCAGGAACATTCTGCTCGGTGGAGGTCACATGACACGTTTCAGTGACTTCATTGCGGCCAGGTTCGGCAACACCACCGACGGGGTCAAGACCACGGCGAAGGCGTTTCTCGAGGACCAGATCGACGACACTCTGCTGTCAAGTACGCGTGCCCTGCTGATCCAGAGGAACTGCCCACTCCTAAAGGAACCCTGGAACGAGTCCGACTCCGTGATGGACGAGTTCTACCGGGGATTCGCCGAAGTTCTGCAGCGTCTCATCGACCAAGAAGTGCCCCGCTGAAGCAGGTGTCTCGACCGACGGGCTGTACCCGTTGCCCAGACTCGCACGGAAAGTGAACTTCGCTAAGGTATGCGCGTTCTTCATCGTATCCAGGATGACGGCAGGCCCGGACGCCCGTACCCGTCGAAAGCGGCACGCCGGGTAACTTGCCCAGCCATGGGGAAACGCTTGGCGGAGGAGCCGGTAAGAACCACGCGGTTCCGCGTGTCCGCGAAACCGGAGCAGGAGGAGGGAACGCAATGCCGACGCCTGTGATGGGCCTGCTCCTACTCATTAGCGTGACGGCTGTGGCGGCGTGCTTCCTGGTGGTCGTTCTCATGCTGAGGAACCCGCCCCGTTCGCTGTCCAGGATCTGTGCGGTTCTCGCCTTGCTCTTCGGTTTCTCGGCCACGGCCGTGTACTGCTACGGCTGGTTCTCCGTCACCCTGGGGCCGTTCCCGGAGTTGTGCGAGGACAGGAACGCGTCCGGCGCCCAGTTGGCGAGCCTGAAGCAGGATTACTGGCCCCTTCGCAACGCCTGCATCTATTCCGACGGCTCGGCGGTGGAGCACGTTTCCACGTCGATCAACGTGTTCGTCTACGTGCCGGCTGGTCTTGCCATCGTCCTGACCTGTGCCGCCGCGTTCCTGTACCGGCGGGCACGACATATTCCCGAAGGGACCTCATGACCACCGAATTTTCGCGTCGCGCCATACTCAAGCAGCTCACCGGCGTCGCTGCCGGAGCCGCACTGGTCTCCGGCGGCGGTGCACTCCTCGCTCCCGCCACCGCTGTCGCCGCGGACACCACGTGGCGTAGATCGACCTCCGCGAACGGCTGGAGCATCCCGAACGCCCGCTCTTCGTTCACCGGCACCTGCGAAATCCAGGGAACCGGCCTGACCGTCGTCTTGCGCGAAGGAGACACCGCAACGGTCCTGGCCTACCTGGCACAGCGTTTTCACTACGACGTCGCCCGGCTGGAGAGCGAGCGCGGCGAGATCGTCGGATACCGCGCCGATCACGAGGTCAGGGCGGACTTCGAGTCCAACCACCTGTCAGGAACCGCACTCGCGCTGTATCCGGAAATCTACCCGCTGGGAGCCACGGGGAACTTCTTCCCGTACCAGGTGACGGCGATCCGAGACATTCTGGCGGAACTCGGAGGCGTGGTGAAGTGGGGCGGTGACATGAAGCCGGCCATGGAATCCATGTTCTTCATCGACGTGCCGCCGCAGTCGCAGCAACTCAAGCAGGTCGCAGCGACGCTCAGAGAATGGCAGATCACTCCGAGTGAGGGCGCTGGGACTCAGAACGTCGAGGACCCCAAGCGCATCAAGGCGTCGAAGGTACTGGCGAAAAGCCAGAAGCACTAGCCTCGCGCTTTCGTACGCCCAGTCGGTCGTGCGATTCAGGGGCCGGAGCGAGTCGCGCGAAGTGACCGCTCACGGGTGTCTCTACCGGTAGTTTGAGCTCGGCGAGTTCGGTGGCGAGCTTCTTGGGCAGGCCGGTGTGGCCGAGCAAGGGAAGGACGAAGTCGCGGGCGCCGCGGGCGAACGCGTTGCGGGTGGTGGCGATGCGAGTCATCCGGTCGGTGAAGGCGACCACCCGCTGGGCGACGGGCGGCGCCTGGCCTCGTAGCCGTCGAGCTGCCCGGTGGCGAACGCCTGGCCCAGGGCGTAGCCGTCCTGGATACCGGCGTTCATCCCTGACCACCGGCGGGCGGTGCACATGCGCGGCGTCTCCGGCCAGCAGCACACGGCCGGCCCGGTAGTGGTCGGCGACCCGGTGGTGTACCCGGAACCGTGGGGACCAGGCAAGGCCCGTGACTTTGGCCCGGCCGGGCGCGTTCGTCCAGCAGCTGCTGGATGAAGGCGAGGTCGGGAGTGACGGGCGCGTCGTCCACGGTGGCGACGACCTGGTAGCGGCCGCCGGGGAGCGGTGCGACGACGTAAGACCGGCGGTGCCGAAGGTGAGCGACACCTCGCTGGGCCCGGAGTCCAGTCCATCATGACGTCGGCGAGGACGAAGGACTCGCTGTAGGCGCTGCCGGTGAACCGATGCCGGACGCTTCGCGCACGGTGCTGTGCATGCCGTCGGTGCCGACGGCATGCTCGGCGCGCAGTGTCTGCCCAGTGCTCGTGGTGAGCGTGACGCCGTCCTCGTCGTGGACGACCGACGTGACCTCGTGCGGGCGGCATCACCCTCACCACAGAGATCAAACCAGCGAGTTAATTATTTACAGGCCCTAACCTTGCGCCGGTTGGATGTGACGACACGTCCGATCAGCTCAGGGAGGCGCGGTGGCAGAGCCGGTCAGGGTTCGCAGGCTGACTGAGCAGGAGGGCAGAACTCCAGCGCATCGTGCGGCGGGGCAGTACCAGCACGGTGCGGTTCCGCAGGGCGATGATGCTGCTGGCCTCGGCGGCGGGAACACCGTCCCGGTGATCGCGAATCTGGTGCAAGCGGACGAGGACACGGTCCGCGACGGGATCCACCGCTTCAACGAGATTGGGCTGGCCGGCCTGGGCCCTCAGTGGGCGGGAGGCCGTCCCCGCCTACTCAGTGATGACGACGAGGAGTTCGTCATCCAGACGCCACCACCCGCCCCACCAAACCCGGCAAGCCCTTCACCCGCTGGTCGATCCGCAAGCTCGTCGACCATCTGCGGCGCAACGTCGCCAGACCAATACGCATCGGCCGCGAGGCCCTGCGCTGCCTGCTCCACCGTCGCGGCGTAACGTTCCAAGGACCAAGCCCTCGAAGGACCCGATCGAGGTGCACTTCGGGCCACTGCGGCAGTTCACCCTCGCCAACTCCCACCACCCCAACCACACCGTCCAGACCCACGAGTTGCACCGCTGCCTACACTGACGCAACCAGAACGCCCGCCACCCCGACGTGCTGGCCGCCCACCGACGCGAACGCGCCCGCGTCCGCAGCGAGAAGGGCATCCGCTGGGGCGGACGACCACTCGCCCAGACGGCGTGAACATCCTCAGAGTCCGTGCTCGCCAGGGCGCCACACGTATCGGATGTCCGGCTCACGTTCCTCGTTACGGTGACCGTCGGTGCACTCGCCAGCGACGAAGCAGTGCCGCTCGTAGAAACGACGTGCCGACTCGTTGATCTGGAACGTCCACAGAGCCAGCCCGGACGGACGACGCTGCTTCGCCAGATCCACGAGGCGGCTGCCGATGCCCTGGCCCCGCCAGGTCGGATCGAGATAGAGCTGGTCCAGATCCTCACCCTCCAGCACCATCATCGCGACGACCGAGTCCTCGACGGTCACCACCCACGTCTCCTGACCAGGCACGACCACCTCCCGGAACCAGGACCGGACCTGGTCGTCCGTATGTACCCGGCGCACGCGCGGAAGCGCCGCCGCGAAGGAACGCAGCCACACCTCGGCCACCGCGACGGCATCGGAGTCGACCGCACGGCGGACGACAAAGTTATCGATCTCCACAGCAACGCATGCTCGCAGACACACGATGCGGCCGCATCCGAGCTCTCCGCTCGGACCAGAGCGGAACCGGTGAACCTATGCGGTCAGAGCACTAGCAGCCAGGTCCAGCTTCTCCAAACCACTGAGCCTCGCACAAGCTGCGGCGGTCAGCATGAGGGAGAACCGCCTTGACACAAGAAACGCGCCTACCGATCTCGCTCCACGGCTACGCGGAGGCCGCCGCCATCCTCAAAGTTGAGGAGTCGTGGCTGCGTCGCCATATCAAGAAGCTGCCGCACAGCAAGCTCGGGGACACGTCCGCTTCACTGATGAGGATCTACGACGCGTCGTGGAACTCTTCCACCAAGAGCCATCCACAACAAAATCGGCTGTGCCCGGCGACACCATCGGCTTGGGGCCGCTCCGATCCCTACGACCGATTCCACGCTCTACGGTGGGACGCGCGTCCTGACGCTGCCCTCCGCCCTTTGCTAACGGCCCCGGAAGCACTCCGGGGCCGTTCTCCTGCCCGAACCTGTCGCTCTTCCGGGAGGCGCGGCCAGGAGATCCGTCGCTCACCTTCAGCGCCACCTGGGCCTACAGGACAAGAGCGTTTGGCCATGGCCAAACCGAACCGCGCACAGCGTCACACCAGCGCACTCCACGTAATATATATGCACCCATTCGCCCGCTTTCCCAGCGAAGTCGCAGGTCAAATATGGGTAACAAAACAGGTTCAAGTCCCGTTACTCACCCTTGAAGGATCAGCCCCGACCTGGGAAACCGGGCCGGGGCTGATCCTTTCCCGGACGCAGGCCTCCGCACCGCGGGCATGCCGTCAGCCCTGGGCGGTCGGCCTGACGACGATGTCACCCACGTCCACCGTGGGGGCTGCTCGATGGCGAAGGCGACGGCCCGGCCGATCGCCTCCGGCGGGATCGCGATCTTCTCCTTGGCGGCGATCAGCTTCACCCGCTCCGCCTCGTTCGGTATCGCTTCGGTGAAGTCAGTCCGGATGAAGCCGGGCGACACGACGGTCACGCGCAGATCCGCGCCCGCTTCCTGGCGCAGCCCTTCGGAGAGGGTCCGCACCGCGTTCTTGGTGGCCGCGTACACCGCCTGGCCGGGCACGACCCGCAGACCCGCCGTGGACACGACGTTCACCACGTGCCCGTACTTCTGCTCACGGAAGACCGGCAGGGCCGCGGCGATGCCGTACAGCACGCCCTTGATGTTGACGTCCACCATCGCCTCCCAGTCCTCGACGCGCAGGTCGTCGAGGGCGAGACCGGACCGATGCCGGCGTTGTTGACCAGCACGTCCAGCCGGCCGAACCGCTCGCACGCGAGGCGCACGAGGTCCGCGACATCCTCTCGCCGGGTCACGTCCGTAGCCAGCCAGGCGGCTTCGCCACCGGCGGCCGCGATCCGGGCCGCCAGCGCCTCCAGGCGGTCCGAGCGCCGCGCCCCGAGCACGACCCGCGCGCCCGTCGGGCCAGCAGCAGCGCGGTGGCTTCGCCGATCCCGCTGCTGGCACCTGTGACCGCGACGACCTTGCCCTCGATCTCCGACATGACACTCCTCGTACACTTGCGGTGGTACCGGACACGTGTCCGGTACGCCGACACTACCGGACACGTGTCCGGTTAGCACAGGAGCCGGAATGCCGGACTCAGGAAACGCACCACTGCGGGCCGATGCGGAACACAACCGCATCCGTATCGTCGAGGCCGCGCGCCGCGCTGGCCTCCTCCGACAAGTTCGCCCTGAACGCCGTCGCCAAGAAGGCGGGGGTCGGCCAGGGCACCCTCTACCGGCACTTCCCGACCCGGGACGCGCTGGTCCTCGCCGTCTACCGCCAGGACGTGGACGAGCTCGTCGACGCCGCCCCCGCCTGCTCGCGGAGCACGAGCCATGGGAGGCGCTACGACTGTGGCTCGACCACCTGGCAGCCTTCAGCCGGGTCAAGCGCGGTCTCGCCGGAGTGCTCCACACGGCCACCCGCACCGAGCTCGGCAGCCAGTACTACGGCCCGGTGGTGGACGCCATCGAACTGCTGCTGCGTGCCTGCCGGGACGTGGGCGCGGTACGCCCGGACGCCGAGGCGGAGGACCTGCTGCAGCTGGTGGGATTCCTCCACCGCGACAACGAGGGCCCCGAGGGCGAACGACGCGAACACCGCCTCCTCCAGGTCGTACTGGCCGGCCTCCGCGCCGACGGCTGAAGGTGCCCAGTGGCGCATACCGCGCGTAGCGGCGCGTCAACCCGGTGCGACATCAGAACATCTGATCTACTCTCAACTCCACCGATATACCGGTAGGTTGGTCTACAACTGTCCCTGGTGACAGGAGTGATATCTGTGTAGCTTCAACGGCGACAAAAGCCGGGACGGATGAGGACGCGGGCGGTGAGGTTTCGAGCGCACAGGCGCAGCCTTGGCGACTGAGCCACCTGCCAGAGGAAGAACGGGATCCAGTCAGTGGCAGCCGCAGTGCCTTCGTACCCGGACGATGCCGGAGCCTTCGCCGTGAGCTTCTACGGCCCCGCCTCCTGCTGTGGGTCTGGGACCGGGCCGAGGGAGAGCCGGACATCCCGGTCTCGTGCGCCGAGTACGGCATCTGGCAGAGCATCCCCATGAGCGCCGTGTGGTCCCTCGTCGATCACCTCAGCGGGCAGGAACTGATCCGCGCACACGGTGCACGCGCGCACGCGCCGGTGGTGACCCTGCTGGCCGCGGGGTGGAACAGGCCCGTCTGCTCCAGGTCCAGAGAGCGGACCCGGCCGTGCGCGGCCGGCACGCCATGAAGGCGATCCTCAGCTGGATCTACGCCCAGGCGGACCGTCGGCCGCTCAGGATCAGCGGGTTCCTCGACTCGCCGGGTATCTACTTCTCGGCGAGGCCCTGTCACCCGGAGAGGTCGCCCGGACCCTGTCGTACCTGACCGAGGCCGGCCTGATCACGTGCGGCGGTCCCGTGTTCCACAACGGGGTCGGTTCCCACGTGGAGCTCACCTCGCTGGGCGTGGAGGCCTCGCTCAACAGCGGGGACACCGGTCAGTACCTGAACCGTCAGCGTGAACAGGCGCGCCCCACCAGCCACACCAGCATCACGGCCGGCCAAGTCAACTACACCCAGGGTGACGCACACACGAACGTCCACAACAACGTGGAGGTCCACACCGCGCTGTCCCCGGCCGATCTCGCCCGGCTCATCGATGAGTTGGCACCGGCGCTCGCCCTGGACGACGAGTCCCGTGCGGCGCTGCAACGCATCGCGCAGTCCTTGCGACAGGGCAGGGAGACCCGGACGACGAACCCGAACGCGACCGGCAGCGCGGCCTGATGGAGCGGACACGCCGCCTGCTGGCAGGCGCCCCGACACGGTCGGCAGGCAGCTCATGCTGGACTCCATCGGCCAGGCGCTGGGCAGGCTGCTCGGCGGCTGAGATCCCGGTGACCGAGTGCCGGGCGGGGCCGGCCTTGCGATCGGGCGGCCGGGCGGGCTGCGCGACCGGTACGCCACAGCACCGACAGTACGGGGAGAGCGAATGGAAGAGGACACGGAACAGGGCGGAGCCGTGCGGCTGTACGCACGCGACGCACTCCTGCACGCTCTGGTGCCCCGGCTGACCGGTCTGGCGCACGACAAGCGTGCGCTGGTAGCGCAGGAACACCGCGACGATCTGCCCGTCGTGCTGGTGACCGGTCGCCACGGCATGGGCAGGACTGCCGTTCTGGACTCCCTGGAGCGGGCGTACCGAGGACGGCTTCCGCTCGGCAGGGTCGACTTCGCCCAGGCCGATCGCGGCCTCTGGGCCGGTTTCGCCGTCTCGAACACATCGCCCCTGGTCGAGCTCCTCGAACAGCTGGTCTGCGAACTGGCGTCCCCACTGGCAGGAACCGGCGGCCGGATCCGCTTCCCCGGCTGCTGCCGGGGCTGTTCGCCGTGTCCAGCTGGCACCGCGGCAACGAACACGAACAGCGGCTGGCCCACGACAGGATCGCCCGTCTCCTCGTCGCCTGCGGGCTGAGAAAGGACGACGACGCGGACACCGGTGGGGACCTCGGCGCGGACTGGATGTCCGACGTCAGCGAGAGTCTCCCCGACACGAGCCAGCAGCAGGACCTGGACCTGGTCGCCGCCGCCGTCGTACGCCAGTACTTCACCCGGCACACCCGAACCCGTGCCGCCCGGCCCGTACAGCGCTGGTTCCACGAGCGCGCCGAGGGCACGGCCGACGGCGAAGCCGCCCTGGTCCGGTTCTGCCTGCGCTTCCACCAGGGCGGGGACTTCCGGCACGCCGTCGAGCGGATACTGCTCGCCGCCTTCATCGGTGACGTCGCCGATGCCTACGGCACCTGGAAGAAGGTGAACCGCGCCCCCGCCCACTGGTGCTGCTGGACAACGTCCACACCACGGTCGGCCGGCGCGTGCTCGACCTGCTCCTCGAACACCGCGCCGGACGCGGGTCCGCCGCCGCGGACCCGCTGGTCGTCGTCGCCACCCGGCTGGGCGACGGGGAGGACCTGTACCCGACGCGTCACACAGCGAACTGCCCGAGCTGGTCACCGCGTCCGGGTGGGCACGTACCGTTCCCGGATCGCCCTCGGCCGGGCTCCTCACGGTCCCGCTGGCGCCCCTGAGCATCGACGACCTGCTGATGATGCTCGACGACGCGGGCGGGCCACTGCACCGGCATCTGCCCTCGGCGCTGTACGCCGTCACCGGCGGGCACCCGCAGAGCAGCAGGCTGCTGTGCGAGGCCGTCGTTCACACCAGCGGCGGGCGTCCCGTGCACCCGGAGGAGCTGCTCGACCTGCGTACCGGGGAAGGCCACCCGGTGACCGAGCGGATCCTGGAGCAGCTGATCCCGCCGCGGCAGCTCCGCGACCACCTGGTGCGTCTGTCCCTCGCACGTGACCGCGACGCCGCGGAGGCGCTGGCCACCGGCGGCGGCGCCCTGGGCGCCGGACCGCTCCCGCTGCCGCGGCCGCCCAGTACCTGGAGGAGGAGCACTGGACGGACAGGGAGGCCGAAGCCGGCCGAGCGCGTTGGTTCGTGGCCGATCCGCTCCTCAAGACGCTGCTCGTCCACGAGGCGCGCAGGATCGCCGAGCAGGCCGAGACCGGCCGGCGCTGGTCGGACCTGCACGGCATCCTGCGCGACCACCACACCGCGCTGAGCGCGGAGCGGCACCCGTACGGAGAGCTCGGACCCAGACGATCCGGACACCCTGCGGCACACGCTCGCAGCGGGTGACGCGGACCTGGTGGTGACCCGGCTGACCGAGGAGTTCGGCAGCCGGGAAGCGATCCGCTGGCTGGACACCTTGCGCTACGTCGCCACGGCGCCGCATCCGCCGTCGGCCGAGTGGACCGATCACCGTACGGAGATCGCCCGCGGCGCCCACGACGGCCGGCACTCCGAGGCCGACGACGTTCGCCGCTCGGTCAACAGGCTGCTGCACGCGCTCTGGTACCTGTCCGGCCCGCTCGCGGAGCCCGCTGACGACCTGTGCGACGGCATCGGGTCCGAGCTGATGTTCCTGTCCATGCGGCACACCACGGGCCGTGCCGTCCTGAACCAGGCCTCCCGGGCCTGGCCGACGGCCGCGCGCGCGAAGCGGCCGTTCCCGATCGACGAGCCGGGCTGATCCGCCGGGCCGCGCCCGAAGAGCCGACGCCGAGTCTCGACCGAAGAGAGGCATTCATGCTGACGCGCTTGAGGAACCACATCTGGGGACCTGTGGACAAGGCGATCGCCGTTGTGGTGAGCCTCGCGCTTCTCGCCGGGCTGTTCGGCCTCTACCTCGTTCTCCGGCCGGACGAGTGCGATGCCGGGCTTCAGAAGGCGGGCGGCGAATGCGTGGGCGTCACGGAGTACGCGTTCGACGTCGACCCCGAGATCGCCGGTCTGATCCAGGCCGTGGCGGACGAGAACGCCCGGGTCAAGAAGGGCTGGGAGGACTCGGGAGACAAATCCCGGGTCCCGTACGTCCGTATCGCACTCATGATGCCGTTCACCACGGACGCCACGAGTGCCATGACGATGGACCAGATCAGACGCAGCCTCGCGGGCGCCCACGCCGCCCAGCTGCGGGCCAACGCCAGTTCGGGACCGTACTACCAGCTCCTGCTGGCCAACGACGGCAAGGACCTCAACCAGTGGAGCCCCGTCGTCGACAAGCTGGCCGGCATGGTGGACAAGGAATCGCCGCTGGTCGGTGTGATCGGGATGCCGAGCAGCACCACGGAGACACTGAAGGCGATCAAGACCCTCACCGACAAGAAGATTCCGTCCGTCGGACCCGTCATAACCTCGTCGGACATGAACGCCAAGTACTTCTTCAAGACGTCCCCGTCGAACGAGCTCTTCGGGACGGCGCTGCAGGACTACCTCGCGGAGAAGCCCGGGGACTCGAAGGGTTCCTGGTCTACGACAGCAGGGACCAGGACGTCTACTCCACCAACCTGCGTGACGTCTTCGACAAGCAGTTCGGCCAGAAGTACGGCCTGCGCTCACGCCGGGCGAGCTTCGTGGGCGTGACGGGCGACGAGGCCGGAATCCCGCGCCGCTTCTCCTCCGCGGCGCAGAAGATCTGCTTCAGCGGCGCGGACACGGTGTTCTTCGCGGGGCGTGACATGGACCTTCCGCACCTGGTGAAGCAGCTGGCGGCCACGTCCACGTGCGATCTCTCCCAGCCGATACGCATCCTCAAGGTGGGTATCGGGCTCGACCGCCGCTGACCACCCCGAGCTCACCCGGCAGCTGAAGGAGGCCAGGATCACGCTGGTGGCCGCGGCCTCGGTGGACCCGCAGTGGTGGGAGCAGGAACAGCACAGTCAGCAGCCGCCCGGCCTCCGCGGCTTCCTCGATCAGTTCAGGAAGCTGGAGGGAAACCGAAGGCGGGCGAAAAGGCGTTGGACGACGGCTACGCCATCATGTACCACGACGCCTTCAACGTGGTCGCGCAAGCCGTGGACCAGACGTACAACGACGTGAACGACAGCGATGAGAAGGGCGGGGCTCGAACTCCGCCGATCCGGTCATGCCGTCCAAGGACGACGTCTACAACACCATGATCGACATGAGCATACTCAGCTCCGCCGACGGCAGCGCGCGCTGTGTCAACTGCATCCGGGGGCCAGCGGCACCTTCGGTTTCGACGACTCGAAGGAGACCCGGAGGTGGCCGGTGTGCAAGCCGGTCCCCGTCATCGAGTACCCGGCGCCTTCGCCCGCCGAGGCCGACGAGAAGCCGCTCCCCTCTTCCGCACATACAAGCACCTGAGTGACGGCTGCCCCTGACCGCAACCCGACTTGGGAGGGCCACCTACGCATCCGCACCACCGGTCTTCGGGCCGAAACCGTAGGAAGCGCTCCCAAGTCTGAGCGCAATACCGGGTCAGGACGAGTCCCGCACCACCAGCTCCGTCGGCAGCACGATCCGGGGCGCTCCTCGGACCGCTCCTCGGACCGTTGCGCGATCTCCTGGAGCAGGACCCGGGCCATCGTGCGGCCCATCTCCTCGATCGGCTGGCGCACGCTCGTCAGCGGCGGGTCCATGTGGCGGGCCACCGCCGAGTCGTCGAAGCCGATCAGGGCCACGTCGTCGGGGATACGGCGGCCCGCCTCGCGCAGGACCTGGCGGGCGCCGGCTGCCATCACGTCGGAGGCGGCGAAGACCGCGTCCACGTCGGGGCGGCGGGCCAGCAGTTCGCGCATGGCCCGTGCGCCGCCCTCCTCGCTGAAGTCGGCGGGGCGATCAGCCGCTCGTCCGGGTCCAGACCGGCCTCGGCGATGGCCTTGCGGTAGCCGTCGAGGCGGCGCTGGGCGCCGTAGACGTCGAGGCGTCCGGTGATCGTGGCGATGGAGCGGCGGCCACGGGAGATGAAGTGGTCGACCGCGGCGCGGGCGCCCTCGAAGTTGTCGGAGTCGACCGAGGGAGCGGCTCGGCCGCGTGCCTGCGGCCGCTGATCACGGACGGCATGCCGAGCTGCTCCAGCAGGTCGGGCAGGGGTCGTCGGCATGCACGGAGACCAGCAGTACGCCGTCGACCCGGTGCGCGGTCAGGTACTGGGCGAGCCGGCGGCGCTCGCGGTCGTTGCCCGCCAGGGTGAGCAGCAGCTGCATCTCGGTGTCGGCGAGTGCGGCCCCGACTCCGCGCACGATGTCGGAGAAGTACGGCTCGGCGAAGAACCGGGTCTCGGACTCGGGGACGACCAGGGCGATGGCGTCGGTCCGGTTTCCGGCGAGCGCGCGGGCCGCCCTGTTGGGTACGTATCCCAGCTCGGCGACGGCGGCCTCGACGGCCTCCCTGGTGGTGGCGCTGACCCGTGGTGAGCCGTTGATGACCCGTGAGGCCGTGCCCGCCCGACTCCCGCCCGTGCCGCGACTTCTTCGAGCGTGGGCCGCCCGCCACTCCGTACTCGCGCTGCCGCCATGGCTGCCTCCCGTTCGCCGTCAATTTCTCACAGCCGGATGGCCAAACCAAGCCTGCACCTGGCGGCCCCGTACGACCTGAGAGCGCTCTGGGAGCGCTCCCATCAGCCTACGGGGCCAAACCAGCGAGACCCGGCACGGGGCCGGGTCTCGCTGTCTTCGGGTCGGGTCGGATCGGGTCGGATCAGTTGCCGGCGCCGCCTTCGGGAAGCGCGTGGCGGCGGATCACGTCGGAGTACCAGTGCGCGCTCGCCTTGGGGATGCGGCGCTGGGAGGCGTAGTCGACGTACACCGCACCGAAGCGCTTCGAATAGCCGTACGCCCACTCGAAGTTGTCCATCAGGGACCAGAGGAAATAGCCGCCGACGTCCGCGCCGTCGGCGATGGCCGCTGTACCGCGTCCAGATGTCCGTGCAGGTACGCGATCCGCTCGGGGTCTGCGACCTCGCCCTCGGGCGAGACGTAGTCGTCGAAGGCGGCACCGTTCTCGGTGACCATCAGCGGCAGGCCGGGGTGGTCCCGGGTGATGTCCATGAGCAGGTTGTAGAGACCGTCGGGGTCGATCGACCAGTTCATCGCGGTGCGCTTCTTCCCCTCGGCGAGGTGGAAGGCGATGTGCTCGGACCCGGGCCACGGGAGTAGTCGCTGCTGCCGTGACCGTCGTTGCGGGTGTCACCGGAGCCGGCCTCGGGCGTGGAGACCAGGGTCGGCGTGTAGTAGTTGACACCCAGCGCGTCGATCGGACGGGAGATGGCGGCCAGGTCGCCGTCCTGGACCAGCTTCGACCAGTCCACCAGGTGCGCGGTGTCGGTGAGCAGGTCCTCGGGGTACTCGCCGCGCAGCATCGGACCGGTGAAGACACGGTTGCCGACGGCATCGATGCGGCGGGCGGCGTCCGCGTCGGCCTCGCTGCCGGTCAGCGGGCGGACCTGGTGCAGATTGAGGGTGACCGAGGTCTGCGCGGCAGCGAGGAGTCGACCGCGCAGAACCTCGATCGCCCGGCCATGGGCGAGATTGAGATGGTGGGCAGCCCGCAGTGCGGCCGCCGGCTCGGTGCGGCCGGGGGCGTGTACGCCGGATCCGTAACCGAGGAAGGCGGAGCACCAGGGCTCGTTGAGAGTGGTCCACATGCCGACGCGGTCGCCGAGGGCGCCGGACATGATGGCGGCGTAGTCCGCGAACCGCTCGGCGGTGGCGCGCTCAGGCCAGCCGCCGGCGTCCTCGAGCTCCTGCGGAAGGTCCCAGTGGTAGAGGGTGGCGACGGGCATGATGCCGGCGCCGAGCAGCTCGTCGACGAGCTTGCGGTAGAAGTCCAGGCCGCGCTCGACGGCGGGACCGCGGCCGGTGGGCTGGACCCGGGACCAGGAGACGGAGAAGCGGTACGCCTTCAGGCCGAGCCGCTTCATCAGCTGTACGTCGTCGCGGTAGCGGTGGTAGTGGTCGGCGGCGATGTCACCCGTGTCGCCGTTGTGGACCTTGCCGGGGTGCGGCTGAAGGTGTCCCAGATGGACGGGGTACGGCCGTCCTCGGCGGCGGCCCCTCGACCTGGTAGGAGGCCGTGGCCGCTCCCCACAGGAAACCGGTGGGGAATTCCGTCGCCTTGGGCGCCTGCTTCGGAGTGATATCGGGTCGGACTGCAGTCATACGGGAGCGCTCCCAGGGGCGGATGAACACGGGCAGGAAGGAAAGGGCTCCGGTGCCTGTGCGGCCTGCCGTCAGGAGCAGGCCGCACAGGAGTCCCGGGGTGGTGCGGGTGTCGGGCGGTCAGCCCTTGACGGCGCCGGACATGATGCCGCCGACGATCCGCTTGCCGAAGATCACGAAGACGATGAGCAGCGGCAGGGTGCTGATCAGCGCGCCCGCCATGACGATGCTCTGGTCCGGCACATAGGCAGCCTTCAGCTGGCCGAGTGCTACCTGAAGCGTCGGATTCTCCTGGTTCAGAGCGAGGTAGGGCCAGAAGAAGTCGTTCCAGGACTGCACGAAGGTGAGCATGCCGAGCACCATCATGGCCGGGCGGGCGACCGGGAGCACGATGCTCCACACGATGCGGAGGTTGTTCGCTCCGTCCACCCGGCCGGCCTCGATGAGCTCGTACGGCAGCGCCTCGAGCAGGTACTGGCGCATGAAGAACACACCGAAGGCGCTCACCAGGGTCGGGAAGATCACCGACTCCAGCTCACCGCCCCAGCCGAGGTCGGACATCATCATGAACAGTGGCACGACGCTGAGCTGCGGCGGGATCGTCAGGGTGGCGATGACTGCCGTCATCAGTCCGCCGCGGCCCTTGAACCGCATCTTGGCGAAGGCGTACCCGGCCAGTGTGCAGAAGAACAGGGTCGCGAGCGTGATGCTGCCGGCCACGATGGCGGTGTTGACGATGGCCTTGCCGAGGCGGCCTGTTCCCAGGCCGCCTGGAGGTTGTGGAAGAGGTTGCCGCCCGGAATGAACGGCGGTGTGCTGTCCAGGACCTCGTCCTGGGTGCGGGACGCGGCGACCAACGTCCAGTACAGCGGGAAGATCGAGCCGAGCCCTACGACGGTGAGGGCAATGTAGGCGAAGGGGCCCGCGTGGTGCTGACGACCCGCGCCGGGCTTGAACATGCTGCGACGCGGAGGCTCGCTGCCGGCGGCGGCCTTGGAGGCGCGGCGGCGGTCCGGAGCGGTGATGGGGCTGGTAGTTGTCATGGTTATCGCTCCCCGTCAGGCCGCGGTCTTGCGCATGAAGCGCCCGATGAGCCAGTTGATCGCGGCAATGAGCAGCAGCAGGACGAGCATGGCCCAGGCGACTGCGGCGGCCGCCCGAGATGCCCGAGGTTCCAGCCGTAGTTGTAGAGGTAGATGCTGAGCGTCTCGTACTGGTTCTCGGTGCCGCCCTGTGCACCGTTGGTGCCGCCTTCGAGCAGGAGGGGCTCGCCGAACAGCTGCATGGAACCGATGGTCGAGATGACGATCGTGAACAGGATCGTCGGCCGCAGCGCGGGAATCGTCACGTTGCGGAACTGCTGCCAGCGCGAGGCACCGTCGAGCGAGGCGGCCTCGTACAGATCGGACGGGACGGCCTGCATGGCGGCGAGGTAGATCAGCGTGTTGTAGCCCGTCCAGCGCCAGATCACGATGATCGCGATGGCGATGTTGGACGACCAGTGGCCGTTGACCCAGTTCGTCTCACCGGCGCCGAAGAAGCCGAGCACCAGTTCAGCAGCCCGCCGTCCGCCCGGAACACCAGGGCGAAGACGAGGGCCGCGGAGGCCACCGAGGTGGCGTACGGGGTGAGGATCACGGTGCGCCAGAACGTACTGGCACGCAGCTTGTAGTTCAGCAGGTGGGCGAGACCGAGCGCGATCATCAGCTGCGGAACGGTCGAAATGACGCCGATCACGAAGGTGTTGGAGACCGCGGTCCAGAATTCGGAGTCCTGGAGGATGTTGCTGAAGTTCTCCCAGCCGACCCATTCCATCTGGTCGAGGCTGGTCATCTCCACCCGGTGCATCGCGATCCAGCCCGTGTACACGAGCGGATAGAGCCCGAAGGCGCCGAAGACGAGGAAGAACGGGGCGATGTACGCGTACGGCGATGCCTTGTCGTCGAAGCGCCACAGCCGGCTGCGCCAGGCCTGGCGACGGGGGTCATGGGCTTCGGAGTGCGCCGGCCGTGCTGTGAGCCATGCGCGCCCGTGTGGGGTCGTGGTTGCCACGGGTGGGAGTCCTTCCTGGGTGTGCCGACACCGCAGGGCAGGCCGGACCTCTGTCGGGTTGGGTGCAGGTGTCGGAAGCGGGACACGGTGGCGGTGGTGAACCGGCACCGGCGCGGGCGGCGGGACGCGTGGAAGGCGTCCCGCCGCCCGCACGGCGGAGGATCAGCCGACCACCTTGTCGATGTCCTCGATGGCGGCGTCCCAGGCGGCATCCGGCTTGTGCCCCGCTGCTCCATGTTGTTGATCTGCTTGGAGAAGGTGTCCTGATCACGCCGTCCTTCGGGCCGAGCACCGCGGCCGGGATGACCTGCGCCTCTTCGGCGTAGATCTCACCGATGGGGGCGTTGTTGAAGTACTCCAGCTCGGCGGCCTTCACGTCGGGAAGCTCGTAGGCGCCCTTGTTCGAGGGAAGAGACCGGCGGCCTTGAACACGGCGGCCTGCTGCTCGGGCGCGGTCAGCCACTTGACGAGCTCACCGGCCTCCTTGACGTGCTTGCCCTTCGCGGGCACGGAGAGGAACGAACCGCCCCAGTTGGCCGCGGTCTCACCCGGGGTGCGGGCGATGTCCCACTTGCCCTTGTACTCGTCACCGGAGTACGTGGCGATCTGCGCGGCCATCCACGCGGGACAGGCCACGGTGGCCATGGTGCCCTGGCGCAGAGCGGCCTTCCACGGGTCCTGGAACTGAGCCAGGCCCTGGGTCAGCTTCTTGTCGACCGCCTCGGAGGCGAGCTTCCAGCCTGCCTTGACGCCGGCGCTCTCCTTGTAGATCGGCTTGCCGTCCTTGGCGTAGTACTGCTCCGCGCCGGAGCTCACCACGCCGTTGTACATGGCGCTGGCGGAGTCCATGAAGAAGGTGCCCTCGGGCGCCTTCTTCTGTACTCCTCACCGAGCTTGAGGTAGTCCCCAGCCGCCGGCGAGCTTCGCGGCGACTTCCTTGCGGTCGGTCGGCAGTCCGGCCTTCTCGAACAGGTCGCGGCGGTAGCAGATGGACATCGGGCCGATGTCGGTGCCGGCGCCGATGACCTTGCCGTCGTCGGTGGTCGCCTGCAGCGCCTTCCAGTTCACCCACTGGTTGGTGTCGATGACCTTGGACAGGTCGGCGAAGGCGTCCGCCTTGGTGTCGACGAGCTCCTTGGCACGGCCGACCTCGATGCCCTGCACGTCGGCCAGGCCGCTGCCGGTGTTGAGCTGCTGGAGGAACTTGGTGTAGTAGACCGGCTCTTCGGCCGCCGTGTTCGCCTTGACCGTGATGTTCGGGTGGAGCTCGTGGTACTTCTCGTAGAGCCCCGCCTCCTTGTAGCCGAACTGCCCGAAGTCGGCCAAGGTCAGAGTGATGTTGCCGTTCGCGTCGGTGCTGGAGTCGTCCGACTCCGAGTCGCCGCAGCCGGTCAGCAGCAAGGCGGCGGCGGTCAGACCTGTGGTGGCGACGACTGCGGTTCTGCGGCTTCGGCCGGCGACGGTGCGGGTGATGCGCATTCCACTACTCCTTGTTCCAGGACGGGACTGGCTAACTGCTGCTCGGCATACGCGCTGGTGGGGGCGGGTGCCGTTCGTACGGGAAAAGCGTGGGCAGGGCCGTCCCGTACGGGGAGAGAACCCCGTGCGATGTGGGAGCGCTCCCATGTGCCGATGCCGGAACATTGCTGCTTCAAGGGGTAGGTGTCAAGAGTTGAAGACGGTTCCGTTGCCCGAGTGTGTCCTGCAAGTCACGCGACCGTGTCCGACCGAGGTCTTGCGTTAACGGGAGAGTACTGCTGCCGGAATCACACATTCCTCAATTACCGCAGGTCAGAAGGGTGTTGGCAGCAGATTCCGGAGCGCCGGGCCGAACCGGCCAAGTTCTGCGGCCCGGCGCACGGAGCGGCCGGGCCGTGCTCGTTTTCCTGCCCCTGCCCGCCGGAAGATGAACGGGAGACCGCGCCATCGAGGCATGCAAGGGCCAAAGGGACTGATGCGCGTTCTTTCCCCGAAGCGAACGCGCCCGCCGGTGGTTCCGTCCAGCGGAACCACCGACGGAACCGGCGGCGCGGGCGCACGCGGGCAAGGGGCGCACCCGGCCGGAGGTGGGGAGTGGGGCCGGCCGGGATGCGCGCGGGGGTGGCAGTTTTGAGAGCCCGGGACCAGGTGTTACTCGAAGGCGCCCAGCGCCTTCGTGAAGGCCAGCGGCTCCTGGAGGATGGAGCTGCAGGTCGCGTCCGCCGTGGGCTTCGCGCCGCCTTCACACTCCTTGTCCCGGGTGCCGGACCACATCGCGAGCCGGCCGATCCCTTCTCCTGGGCGAACTCCACCAGCTGCGTGGCATCGTCGACCTTGAAGATCTCGGTCGGGACGTCATTGACGCCGATCATCGGGGTCACCGCGACGGCCTGCCAGGCGGCCGCGTCGGAGAGCCCGAGCACACCCTTGATCTGGGCCTGGGTGGCGGTGGCCGCCTGGGTCGCGTAGTCGCCCATATCGCCGCTGTACGAGGCGCCGTAGTCCATCGCCATTACGTTGACCGCGTCCACCTGGACGCCGTTCTTCTTCGCGTCGGCGACCAGGTCCACGCCGGGCTGGGTCAGCCCCTCGGGCATCACGGGCAGGGTGAAGGAGACGTCCAGGCCGGGGTGGGACTTCTGGAGCTGGGCGATGGCCTGGGAGCGGCGGGAGTTGGCCGCGGTGTCGGGCAGCGCGCCGCCTTCGATGTCGAAGTCGACCTTGGTGAGCTCGTAGGCGTCGATGACCTTGCCGTACGCCGCGGCGAGCTCGTCGGCGGAGGAGCAGTGCAGGGCCAGTTCGGCGCCGGCCGCGCCGCCGAAGGAGACCCGGACGTCACCGCCGCCGTCCCGCAGCGCGCCGATCTGGGCAGCCACCGCGTCGTCGCCGAGACCGGTCACACCGCCCACAGCGGGGCGCAGCCGCCGCCCGAGGTGATGAAGGCCAGGTTGAACTCCTTCACCCCGGTCTTGGCCACGGTGTCCAGGAGGTCGTACGCGGGATACAGCGAGGTGTCGATGTAGGGGCGAAGCCCGCACCGGTGGCCGTGCCGCTCGCCGCCGCCGGCGGTTTCGGAGGGCAAGGGCTCCTCGGGGCGTCCGTCGCGGTCTCGGACGCCGTTGGGGTGGGCGTCGGCGCGGGGTCCGTAGGCCGGCCACTGGGCTCCGGCGTCTCGCCGCTGCCGGGGAACACTTCTCCTGGTTGATCAGGCAGCCCTCGGGGCCGGCGGCGGCAGCGGTGCCGGTGGACGCGGTGACGAAGCCGATGGTGACGGACTTGCCGGCGGCCAGGTCCTTGTTCCAGCTGGTGGGCTTCACCGTGACATGGCTGCCGTCGACGGTGTGTTCACCGTTCCAGAGCGAGTCGATCTCGGTGCCGGCGGGCAGATCGAATTCGAGCGTCCAGCCCGACCGCTTTTCGTCGGTGTCGTTGGTGATGACGTACTGCCCGGTGTACCCACCGCTCCAGTCACTGGTCCTGGTGTAAGTGGCGCCGATCGCGGCGGCCTGCGCCGTGCCGGTGAGTGCGAAGACCGTGCCACCGATGACCGCAGCGGCGACGAGGGCGCCGACCGCCTTGGTACGGGTGCCCGCCGTGCGGCGATGCGTGCTGGTGCCCATCGGATTCCTGCCTGTCCTGCGGGGGTGTGATTGCGTCAGCACGCTAGCCGCCCGAGACGGGCAAAAGCCCTTCTTCGGGCCCTGGTTGATGTTCTTAGGGTTGACTTAAGGGGCCCATGGGGGCTGGTTAAAGGTTGCGGCCGGACTCAGGGGTGGTGCGGAGCTCTGCGCTCCGGAGAACCTCACTGCGCCGCTGTCCGTTCCCGTCGCTCTTGCCGCCGCTCTTGCCGCCGCTCTTGCTGCCGCTCTTGCCATCGCGATTCCCGTTGCGCTTGCCGCCGCGCTTGCCGTTGCGCTTGCCCACCCGGTGTCCGTGTCGGCCCCGTTCGGACCGGTCGCCGTCGAGCCCGATCCAGATCCGTATCTCCGTACCGCCGAGCACCGACCGGCCGATGCGCAGATCGCCGCCGGTGGACTCCGCGACCCTGCGGACGATGTCCAGACCGAGCCCGGTCGAGCCCACCTCGCCACCGGCGTCCCGCCCACTGGCACCCGGGTCAGGGCCGCCCGGGGTCGGCTATGCCGGGGCCGGCGTCCGAGACCAGCACGATCACCGCGTCGAAGCTGTTGTGTACGTCGACGGCGAATGCGGTGCCCTCGGGGTGTGCCGGAAGACGTTGCCGAGCAGTGCGTCGAGCGCGGCGGCCAGTTCGGCCCTGGCGACCGGGATCCGTACCGTGCGGTCCACCCCGGCGAGGCGCACCGTGCGCCCTCGTCCTCGGCCAGCGCCGACCAGAACTCCATGCGTTCCCGGATCACCTCGGAGGCGTCGCACCCCGCACCCCTCCCGTCCGGACGCCCTGGGTCTGCGGGCGCTGCTCGCGGGCGGTACGGATGATGGTGTCGACCTCGCGTTCCAGCTGCTCGACCGCGGCCCTGGTCTGTTCGGCGGCCTGACTGTCGCCCAGCGAGGCGGCGTTGAGGCGGAGCACGGTCAGCGGGTGCGCAGCCGGTGGGAGAGGTCGGCGGCCAGCTCGCGTTCGCCTGCGAGGAGCTGGACCACCTGGTCGGCCATGGAGTTGAACGCGACCGCCGCGGACCGCAGCTCGGTCGGCCCCTCCTCCGGGACCCTGGTCCCCAGCTGCCCTCGCCCAGGCGCTGGGCGGCGCCCGCGAGCCGTTGCGCGGGTTGCACCATCCGCACGCCGAGCCGGTCGGCGACCGCGACCGATCCGACGATCAGCGCGACGCCGACTCCGGCCAGCATCAGCCAGGCGGTGGCGACTCCGTTGGAGACCTCGCCCTCGGGTACGAACACCTCGACGACGGCGATGTCGCCCGAGCCGAGCGCGGTGGGCTGGAGCAGTACGGAGCCACCCTGACCTCGGCGATCGAGGCGCGTCCCGATGCCCGTACGGTCTGAAGGTCCTTGCGTGTTGCGCGCCTGGTGCCGATCTCAAGCCGCTGCCCGTCCGGTTCGTCGGCGGCGGGGACATGCACGGCGAGGCGGCCCGCGCCGCCCGGTTCGGTGGACAGAACGGCCCGGGTCAGCTGCTTGCGCTCGGCGGTGATGGAGAGGGTCGGGCCGATGGTCGCGGCCTGCCGCTCGGCGTCGGAGAACGCACGGTCCCTGGCCATCTCCTTGATGACGAGCCCGAGCGGGACCGCGAAGGCGATCACGACCATCGCCGTCACGGCCAGGCAGACCTTGACCAGGGCCCATCTCATGCGGGCGGCTCCGGCGCCGTACGCGGCACCGCCGGAGGTTCGAGTTTGACGCCGACTCCGCGCAGGGTGTGCAGATAGCGTGGCCTGGCCGCTGTCTCGCCGAGTTTGCGGCGCAGCCAGGACAGGTGGACGTCGATGGTCTGGTCGTCGCCGTAAGACTGCTGCCAGACCTCGGCCAGCAGCTCCTGCGTGGGACGACGACTCCGGGCGCCCGGCGAGAAAGGCCAGCAGGTCGAATTCGCGACGGGTCAGGTCCAGTGCGGCGCCGTCCAGTTCGGCCTGGCGGCGCAGTGGGTCGACGCAGAGGCCGCCGACCTGTATGAGGCGTGGTGGCGGTGGATCGGCGCCGGCCCGTGAGCGCCGCAGGACGGCAGCCATCCGGGCCGACAGGTGCTCCACCGAGAAGGGCTTGGTCAGGTAGTCGTCGGCGCCGTCGTTGAGTAGGCGCACTATCTCGGCCTCGTCGTCCCGGGCGGTCGCGATGATGACCGGCACATCGGTGATGGACCGGAGCATCTTCAGCGCCTCGCCGCCGTCGAGGTCGGGCAGCCCCAGGTCGAGGATGACCACGTCGAACCGGAAGTGCGCCACTTCGCGCAGCGCTTCGAGCGCGGTGCCGACACTCCGTACCGTGTGGGAGGCCTCGTTGAGGTGCCGGATGAGGGCAGATCGTACGAACTGGTCGTCCTCGACCACGAGCACACTTGGCATGGGCGGCACCGTACGCCATCCGGACCGGGCCGGGCCGGGCCCTCAGGGACAGCCCGGGCGGGCACCGTAACGGCGGGGACAGCGCCGGTGCGGGTGGGGCAGGATGGCCGGGATGCAACGAGGACTCGTACACGCGCTCGCGTGGTCGCTCGCCACCGGGGCCGCGGTCACGCTGACGTGGTGGGGTGTGCACACGGTGATGGCCGGGACGGCGTACGACCCTCCGCGTGCCGTGCCGATCACCGCGGGCACACCGGCCGGACAGGACACGGAGCAGCCCGTGTCCTCGTCGACGCACCGTTCGCTGCCCTCGCCGAGTGCCACCGCATCCCGTACGGCTCCCGCGAAGTCCCCGGCCCGCCTCCCGTTCCCCTTCGAGCAGTCCTGCCGCGCCGCGGTCGCCCTCGGCGCCGGCCAGTGGTGAGGTGAAGGGCTATCCGACCCGTGGCGGCCGGGTCGTCTTCGAGCTGGAGCAGGACGCGGCGAAGCTGGTCTCCGCGACCCCGGAGCCCGGCTGGTCGATGCGGGTGTGGACGGAACCGCAGTGGATCCGGGTGGATTTCAGTGACGAGGGCGGGGCGACGGTCTCGGTGTTCTGTACCTGGAACGGCCATTCCCCGACGGTGCAGGTCGTGGACCAGTGACCGTGCCCTTCTCAGGTGAAGGCGCCGGGCGGCGGCGCCGGTGACGGCTTGGCACCCTCGTCCGTGACGACGGCGGCACCACCGGTGAAGTCGGCGAGCGCCCGGCCGTGTTCGACCCGTCCGGGGTGCGGGTCGCTCGCGACCCGGCGGGTCAGTTCGGCCACGGCGAGCGGCAGGTCGGAGGCGAGCAGCACCGCGTTACCGAAGCGGCGGCCCCGCCAGACGGCCGGTTCGGCGGCCAGCGCGAGCTGGGGAAGAGGGAGGCCGCGGTGGCGATCTGGCCGCGCAGGTGGGCGAGCGGCGGCCCGTCGGCGAGGTTGGCTGCGTACTGCCCGCCGGGCTTCAGGACCCGGCGTACCTCGGTGAGGAATTCGGCGGAGGTGAGGTGCGCCGGCGTACGGGCTCCGCTGAAGACGTCGGCGATGACGAGGTCGGCCCAGCCGTCCTGGATCCTGCCGAGCCCGGCGCGGGCGTCCGCGGACCTGACCCGGATCCGGACCTGCGGGTCCAGGGGCAGCTCCTTGCGCACCAACTGGACCAGGGCCGCGTCGACTTCGATGATCTGCTGGGTGGAGCGGGGGCGGGTCGCTGCGATGTAGCGGGCGAGTGTGAAGGCCCCGCCGCCCAGGTGCACGACGTGCAGGGGCTGTTGCGGGGGCGCGGCGAGGTCGATGGCATGGCCGAGCCTGCGCTGGTACTCGAAGGACAGATGGCGCGGGTCGTCCAGGTCCACGTGCGACTGCGGGGCGCCGTCCAGCAGCAGGGTCCAGGCACGTGCCCGTTCCCGGTCGGGTACGAGTTCGGCGAGACCGCCGTCCACCGTCACCGCGAGGGCTCCTGCTTGCGCTCGGACCGCTTCCGGGCGCTCGCACCCTGCCGACGCTCCTCGACGTGCCACGTGTGCTCGTCCTCGCTCACCGGGTCGGGCCGGCCCTTCCGTGCGGACCGGCGGCGGCGGAAGATCCGCCCACCCGGCCATTATGGGCTCAGCGGCAGTTGTCGGCCGCTTCGATCAGTCTGGCCGCCTGGTCGAGCGCGGCCCGGAGCATGGCCGGGTCGGTGACCGGGGCGTCCTCGGCGGGCGGCAGCAGCCAGCCGCCGCCGGTGACGGGGCTCGGCGGGGATGCGCAGCGCGCGGCCGTTCGTCTGCGTACATGCGCTGCCGGGTACGTCCCAGGCCTCGGCGGTGCCCGGCGGCACCAGGAAGCCGAGGGTGTCGCAGGCACCGTCGTGCAGGACCGGGCCCACGAACTCCTGGTCGGCGCCGCGGCTGCAGGATGTCCACTGCCTCCAGGCCCTGGCGGGCCGGGACGGTCACCAGGTCGCACGGCTCGCCGCCGACTGCGGCAGCCGTCTCCTGTGCGGTCACCCGGTCCGCCCTGGCTGCCTGGATCCCGTTGGCCGCCTGGTTCGCCGTGGCCGCCTGATTCGCCTTCGCCGCCTGATTCGCCGTGGTCGCCTGATTCGCCTTCGTCGCCTGGCTCGCCGTGGTCGCCTGGTTCGCCTTCGCCGCCTGGTTCGCCGTGGTCGCCTGGTTCGCGGTCGTCCGTGAGCCGGACTCCGTGCCGGGATGCAGCATGGGAACCCTCCTCATTCATCGCCGAACGGAGCCACACTCCGTCTCCACATGGACCAACGCGCCGACGGCGTCAGGGCTACGGCGGCATGCCGCCGCAAAGGATGGCAGTTCATGGCGGATCGCGGCCGAGATGTCCTGTTTGCGTGCATACGCTGTGTGTACGCAGCGTCACAACCGGTACGTTCTTGCTCTGCCGGGACACCGGAGAACAGCCGCCCGGCCGCACCAGAGGGCCAAGCGATGGTGTCGACACGGCCAGTTCCCAACCTCGTCTTCCGTCGGCTGCGCGGACAGCGCTCTGCCGGAGAGTTCGCTGCCGCGGTACGCCGGGCTGCCCGCGAGATCGGCGAACAGGTCGCGTGCGACGCCCGGTACATCGGGCGCGTGGAGTCCGGCGAGATCCGCTGTCCCAACTACGCGTACGAACGGGTCTTCCGGCACATGTTCCCCGGGGCCGGCCTGGCGGACCTGGGCTTCTCCGCGCGCGAGACCGTGCGCGGCCGGGGCGCGGCCGGCGACCCCGGCCCCGAGGCGTCCCGCGCGGCTCCGGCACCCCGCGACCCCCATTCCCCGCCCCTTCCACTCCACCCCACAGCCCCATCGACGAGGAGAGCGACGTGCTGCGTCGCGTGTTCATGACGAGCGGCACCGCCACGGTGGCGGCCGCATCCCTGGGCGGCGCCTCCCGGCCGCCGCCCTGATCACCGTGCCCGCCCAGCGCCGGGTCGGGGAAGCCGAGGTGCGTGCCGTCGAGAGAGCGGTGCGGCAGATCCGGCTGCTGGACGACCGGCACGGCGCGGACGGCCTCTACCAGCGTGCCGCCCAGCCGCTGCGGGCCGCGTACGCGCTGCTGGACGCGGGGACGGCCACCCGCCGCGCCACCGCCGACCGGCTGCACGCGGGCGCGGGGAGCTGGCCATTTCGGTGGGCTGGCTGGCGCATGACTCGGGCCGCTTCGACGATGCGCGCTCGCACTACGCGGAGGCGCTCGCCACCGCCCGGCTGGCCGGTGACGCCGCGCTGGAGGCGCACGCGTTCTGCAACGCGTCGTTCCTGGCCCGGGACACGGGACGGGCCAGGGAGGCGGTACGCGCGGCGGAGGCCGGCCAGCGCGCGGCCCGGACCCTCGGCTCGGCGCGGCTGCTGGCACTTCTGGCGATGCGTGAGGCCGGCGGCCGGGCCGGACTCGGGGACCGTACCGGGTGCGACCGGACGATCGGGCGGGCGCGGGCCGCGTTCGGGCGCGGACCTGCGGGGCGGACCCGGAGTGGATGACCTTCTTCCGGGAAGCGGAGCTGGAGATGCTGGAGGCGCAGTGCTGGTCGGCGCTGGGTGACTGGCCGCGTGCCGCGCGGCACGCCCGGCGGGCGACACAGCTGCAGGATCCGCACTTCGCCCGGAACCTCGCGCTGTACCAGGCCCAGCTGACGTGCGACCTGGCCCGGGCCGGGACGCCGGACGAGGCGGCGGCGGCGGGCCACCAGGTGCTCGACCTGCTGGACCAGGTCCAGTCCTCGCGGATCCGGGGATGCTGGCGAGCGCGGAACGGGTCCTGCGGGCGCAGGGCGGGGCGGGAGTCGCGGACTTCCTGGACCGGTACGAGGCCGTGTCCCCACGGACCTGATCCGCTCCCCGCCTGATCCGCTCCCCGCCTGATCCGCTCCCCGTCGGCCCGCGCCTCTGCCGGCCCGCGCCTCTGCCGGCCCGCTCCCCGTCCGGCCCGCTCCCCGCCCTGCGGCGAGTACGGACAGCCGCTAACGGTCGAGGTGGCCCGTGTCGTTCCAGCGTTCCAGGGCCGGCATCCCGTACGCCCATCCCAGTACAGACAGTGACGTCGGATCCAGCCTGATCCGCGCGGCGAAGGACAGGTCCTCGCCCAGCCAACGCGCCCCAGCGCCCGCAGGATGTGGCCGTGGGCGAAGACCAGGACATCCCGGTCCGCCGACCGTGCCCAGTCGACGATCTCGTCCGCCCGGCCGGCCAGCCCGGCCAGGGTCTCGCCCCGGGGACGCCGTCGCGCCAGATGAGCCAGTCGGGCCGGTCCGCCCTGATCTGCGCCGGAGTCAGTCCCTCGTACTCCCCGTAGTCCCACTCCAGCAGCGCGTCCCACGGCTCGGCCCGCTCCCCGAACCCCGCGATCCCACACGTCTCACTGGCCCGAACCAGCGGACTGGTCCGCACCTCCACACCTGCCAGGCCGTCCCACGGCGTACGGTGCAGCCGCTCGCCCAGTAGCTTGGCGCCCTCCCGCCCGGTATCGAGCAGCGGGATATCGGTCCTGCCGGTGTGATTGCCCTGCACGGACCATTGCGTCCGGCCGTGCCGGGCAAGCAGGATTCGCGATGCCATGACGGCTCTCCTGGAAAAGGGATCCGAAGATCCGAGAGGTCCCGGACTGCGGTGTCCGTGACGGAGACGGGGACGCCGCAGTGCCGGGGCAGATCGGGCAGGTCCCGGCCCCATCATCGGGCACGTCCCGGCCCCATCATCGCGCACGTGTCCCCGAAGCAACCTGTGGGACCGTATCGGCGTCCCTCACTGAGGGTCCCCCACAACCCTGACCAGGGCGGGGTCCGCGCACAGACGGCGACAGCCGCGGGGACAACCCGGGGAGATCACGGCCGACGACCACCGTACGGTTGAGCGCCCCCGACGGCCGTATGAACAATGACCCATGGAGAGAGCTACCGGATGCCGCACGCCACCGTCGCGACGCCCTCCTCCGGCCACCGGCCCCGCTGGTGGACGGAGCTGCCGCTGATCGCGGTGATGTACGCGCTGTACTCGGCGGGGCGGCTGATGGTCCAGGGCAGTGTGTCCACCGCCGTCGATCACGGACTCGCCATTCTCGACCTGGAGAAGGCGCTCCATCTCAACGCCGAGCACCCGCTCAACCGGCTGTTCACCGCTCACCCCTCGCTGGGTATCCCGGCCGACTTCGCCTACGCCTCACTGCACTACATGATCACTCCGGCCGTCCTGATCTGGATGTTCCGGCGCCGGCCGGCCGCCTACCGCGCGGCCCGTACCTGGCTGATGGCCTCCACGCTCCTCGCGCTGATCGGCTTCACGCTGATGCCGACCGCTCCGCCCCGGCTGCTGGACGCACAGCACGGATTCGTCGACACGATGGCCCAGTACAGCTCGTACGGCTGGTGGGGCACCGGGGCGAGCGCCCCGCGCGGGCTCAGCGGGATGACCAACCAGTACGCGGCGATGCCGAGTCTGCACGTCGGCTGGGCGCTGTGGTGCGGGCTCCTGCTGTGGCGCCACGGGCGTCATCCGGCCATAAGGGCGGCAGGCATCGCCTACCCCTGATCACCACGGTCATCGTGATGGGCACCGCGAACCACTACTTCCTCGACGCCGTCGCCGGCGCCGCGGTGGTAGCGGTCGGGGCCCTGCTGACCAGGCCGGTCATGCGCCTCGCCGACCGCGTCAAGCACCGTGCGGTGGCGGCGTTCACACCGGTTGTCACCGCGGTCACCGCCACGAAGTCCCCGATTGTCAGTGGCGGATGCAAGACTTCCGCGGGTGAGCGAATCCCCGGCCAGCGGACCCCTCCGCAGATTCCACCGACACGGCAGCCGACCCCGGTCCGGCACCCGGCCGACACCTCAGCCAGCGACGACGCTCCGGCAGCGGCTCGCTGAGCTGCGCGGCCGTCCGTCGCGCCGCATCCGCTCGATGCCCGCGCGCTGGCCGCCCTCGCCGCCAACCCGGGCTGCAGACGGCGCGCCCTGCTCGACGGCGCCGGGGTCGACAAGGCGGTGCTGGCCACCGCGCTCGGTTCGCCCGCGGCGTTCGGACAGTCGCAGTTCGCGTTCATGCGGGGCAACGCCTTCGAGGCCAAGGTCAAGGCCGACGGCGGAACGGAGCTGTTGCGGCTGCTGCACGAGCGGCTCGGCGGCGGCGAAGGGCTCCCCGCGGGCCGAGGTGCCCGATCTGAGCGCCGCCGGTCCCCAGGGCCGTGCGGCCCGTACGGCGCTCGCGCTGCGGGAGGCGACGGCCGCCGGCGGCTGGACGCTGCTTGACCACCCGATGCTGGCGCTGGAGGTGGCGGGCTCGCCCGCCTATCTGGAGCCGGACGCCGTGGTGGTGCACCCCGACGGCACCTGGACGGTCATCGAGATCAAGTCCTTCCCCATGATCGACAGTTCGGCGGATGCCGCGAAGGTCGGTGCCGCAGCCCGCCAGTCCGCCGTCTATGTGCTGGCGCTGGAGCGGATCGCGGCCGTCACCGAGGGCGCCGAGGTCGGCCACCGGGTGCTGCTGGTCTGCCCGAAGGACTTCTCCAACCTGCCGGCCGCCTCGGTCATGGACGTACGCAAGCAGCGCGCGGTCACCCGTCGCCAGCTGGCCAGGCTGACCCGTGTCGAGGACATCGCGGCGGCCCTGCCCGAAGGCACCACGTTCGACCCGGAGCGCTCCCCACAAGAGCTGGGCAGCGCGGTCGAGTCGGTCCCCGCGGCCTACGCCCCGGGTGCCTGGCCGCCTGCGAGCTGGCCTTCCACTGCCGGTCGAAGGCCCGCGCCGAGGGTGCGGTGGAGTCGCTGGGCCGCAGCGTGCGCGGCGAGCTCGGCGGGCTGACGACGGTTGCCGGGGTGCTGGCCGCGGCTGCGGGCAAGGAGGGCGACCCGGCTGACCCGACGGTCGCCGCACTGCGCAGGGCGGCGGCGCTGCGCGCACAGGCGCTGGAAGGCGGCGCGGTATGTCGCTGATCAACACCCTGGCGCGGCTGGAGGCGGTGGACAGCGGGCGGGCGCAGCCGCTGGCCACGGTCCGCCACCGCCATCTCACCGACCGGCCGCTCGTCCTGGTGCCGCTGACCACCGCGGGTGAGGCGGGCGCTCCGCTCGGTGCACTGGTCGGGACGGACCGGGAGGCGCCCCGGCTGCTGGCCGTGGCCCAGCCGCGCGACCGTGACCTGCGGTTCGCGTTCCTCGCTGAGCTCGCGGAGGCGGTCCTGCCGCATATCGGGAGCTACGCGGACGCCGTCGAGCCGGCCGAGCGCAACGAGGTGGATCCCGGACCGGCAAGAAGGTCAAGGTCGAGGTCGAGCTGTGCACGGACGCGGCCCAGCTGATCGTGCCGAGCCGGGCGGGCATCGAGTTCGTACGGCTGCTGGGGCGCTCCATGCGGTTCCGCAGGACCGCCGAGGACGATCCGGACACCCGTATCCGGCGCCCACCCGCGTCCCGCTGCTCGGCCGGTGGCTGACGCAGTACGGGAGCGGGCCCGGTGCCCGGCTCCTCGCTGCTGCTGGCCACGACCGATCTGCTGAACCGGCACTGGGCGACCGGGCAGAGCAGCCTGGAGGACCAGCATCTGGGCTCGCTGCTCGCCTGGATCGACCCCGGAAGAGTCGGGGGCAGCTGCGGCGCTCCGGGCCGAGCTGGAGCGCGACAGCGGCGGCCAGCTGGTCAGGCCGCCCGCCGGGCCGGCCACGGACCCGGCGTTCGACAACAGGCTGCTCGCGCCCGCGATCGAGAAGTACGACCGGGCGCGCACGGCGCTGGCCGCCGCGGAGGACGGGCTCGCCGCCGATGCCGGGCTGGCCGGGCTGTCCGATGCGGAGCAGGAGATCAGATCGCTGCTGGCGGGCGTGCTGCTGCCTACCTGGGACGCCGTGTGGCGGGCCTCGACCTGCTGCGGGAGCTGCCCGAGGGGAGCAGGGCGCAGGACCGCTGGACCCGGGACCGCTGGTCGTTCACCGGCCACCGGGACCGGGTGCGAGCGGGCGAGCCGCCGCAGCCGCGCCGGGACGACGCGGTGACGGCAGCGCAGAAGCTGGCCTCGCGGGAGACGGCGCAGGCGCAGCTGGAGGCACAGGAGGCGCTGGACGATCCGCTGGTGCTCGCGGGGCGGCGGCTGGCCGGCGAGGCGTTCATCGGGGAGGTGACGGAGGTGGAGATGGCCTACAGCGAGTCGAAGCGGCCTTCGCCACGCCCTCTGGTCACGGTCCGTACGGATGAGCGCCCGCACCTGGGCGAGCGGACGAAGGTGTACCGCTCGCTGGACGGGAAGCCGCAGACGGCGGAGTTCGTGGCGTACGTCTCGCAGGAGACGTCCGGGCAGTGCCCGCAGGACGAGATCCTCCTCGTCCTGCGGATCACCGACCGGATGGGGCGGAGCAAGAGCCCGCGCCCGGCTCGGTGCCCGAGCCGGGCGACCGGATGGCCTGGACGCTGTTCGAGCACGACCAGCGGGCGGCCCGAAGCTGCCGGACCCGGAGGACACCCGTGGACCCATGGCGGACCGCCGGGCGCTGCCGAGGGCGCGTCGAGCATCCCGATCCCGTGACCGCGGAGGACATTCTGTGACGGCTGTATCCGGCCCCGGCCCGGCTTTCGGCCCCGGCCCGGCTTTCGACCCTGCCGCGGCGGCTGCGCGGGCGACCGACGCGATCCTCGGCGACACCCTGCGCGGTACGGCGCGCGGCATCGTCGTGGACTCCCCGCCCGGCGCGGGCAAGTCGACCCTGGTGGTGCGGGCCGCGCTGGAGCTGGCCGCCGCGGGCCGCCCGCTGATGGTGATCGCGCAGACCAACGCGCAGGTCGACGACCTGGTGGTCCGGCTGGCGGAGAAAGCCCCGAGCTGCCGCTCGGCCGGTTGCACAGCAGCGACTCCGATCCGTACGACAAGGTGCTGGACGGCCTGGCCAACGTACGCAAGTCGGCGAAGGCCGCGGATCTGGCCGGTCTGGACATCGTCATCTCCACGGCCGCCAAGTGGGCGCACGTGAAGAACGTGGAGCCGTGGGGCACGCGATCGTCGACGAGGCGTACCAGATGCGTTCGGACGCGCTGCTCGCTGTTGCCGGTCTCTTCGAGCGGGCGCTGTTCGTCGGGGATCCGGGGCAGCTCGACCCGTTCTCGATCGTCGGCGCCGACCAGTGGGCGGGCCTGTCGTACGACCCGTCGGCGAGTGCGGTCTCCACGCTGCTCGCGCACAACCCGGAGCTGCCGCAGCACCGGCTGCCGGTGTCGTGGCGGCTGCCCGCTTCGGCGGCGCCGCTCGTGTCGGACGCGTTCTACCCGTACACCCCTTCCGCAGCGGTACGGACCACGGCGACCGGCGCCTGTCGTTCGGCGTCCCGTCGGACGGTTCTGGCCCGGACCGGGTGCTGGACGAGGCGGCGGTGTCCGGCTGGGGCTGCTGGAGCTCCCGGCCCGCCACACCCGCGCACCGATCCGGAGGCGGTACGGGCGGTGGCGCTGGTGGTCCGCCGGCTGCTGGACCGCGGCGGCGCCGCGACGAGCGAGCGTTCCCCGGACCCGGTCCCGGTGACAGCGGACCGGGTGGCGGTCGGCACGGCCCATCGTGACCAGGCCGCGGCGGTGCGGGCGGCCCTCGCGGAGCTGGGGGTCACGGGCGTGGCGGTGGACACGGCGAACAGGCTCCAGGGCCGTGAGTTCGATGTGACGGTGGTCCTGCACCCGCTGTCCGGCCGCCCGGACGCCACGGCGTTCCACCTGGAGACGGGCCGGCTGTGCGTCCTGGCCTCGCGGCACCGGCATGCCTGCATCGTGGTGTGCCGTGCGGGGTGGCTGACCTGCTGGACGAGCACCCGTCGACGGAGCCGGTCCAGCTGGGCGTGACGGTGAAGTTCCCGGACGGCTGGGAGGCCATGCAGTCCACATGGGATCTGTGGTCCAACCACCGCGTCCCCTGGCGGCCCTGAGCCCGCTCGCTGTCGTGCACCAGTCCGTGAGCGCACTTGCGCCGGGTTGGACAATGGAGGGTGGCCGTCCGGCCGCACGAAGGAGGTACAGCACATGGCACAGCCCGAGGGGAACGAGCGCCAGCGGCTTCGTCCCGCGCCGCTGCTCTTCGAGCCGTCGGAGGCGGCGGCCGACCCGGAGCACTTCTTCGACCTGGAGTCGATGGAGGATCCGCAGGCGCTGCTGGACCGTTCGACGGAGCTGGCGCTCGCCTTCCGGGCGGCGACCGACCGGGCCGTCGAATTCCAGGCGGTGGCCGCTGCCCAACTGGCCGATCCGCGCCGGTTCGACCGGCTCACCGCGACGGATATCGCGGCCCGCGCGCAGTGGACCGATGACTATGCCAAAAGATGATCGAGTTCGGCCGGTCCCTGCTGAACGGCTCGGCGACCTGAGCCTGCCGGCCCGTCCACCAGGCAGGACATGCCGGCCGGCCGCAGCTCCACACGGTCACTCCGGGTCGCCTTCTGGCATATGCCAGAAGGCAAGATACCCGCCCTGGGTCGTCGTGTCCCGGTTTCCGGCAACCCTTAGACACATGGTGGTCACTCCGGGTAGACCTTGCTCCATGAGCGCTTGCCTGGAAGACGAAACGACCCTGCACCCCGGAGACACCCGCAACACAGCATCGGCATCTTCACGCTGCTGGGGACCGGGCAGGCGGCCCAGCCGTTCATCAGACCACCCAGACCACCCAGACCACTCAGATCACCCAGATCACCGCCTCCGGAGCCGCCTGGCTGGCCGGCGCCTCGGCCTACCCGGGCAGCACGCTCTCCCAGTGGGAGGCGCGCCCCGGCTCCCCGGCACCCTCCCCTGCGGCTCCCTCTTCGACGTGGTGAATGTGCCCGCGTTGTTCGGGCGGCGCATGCTGGAGCAGCTCTGGGCCGAGGGGCCGGGCTCCGGTCCCGTCGCCACGCATCGCGGCCGGATGCTGCTGTTCGCCGCCCCGGGACCGCCCAGCGACTGCCCTCCCTGCTGGCCTGGGAGGAGTGGGGCACCGGCTCCGGGGACCGGCCCGGGGCCACCGGGGCCGGTCCCCGCTGCTCTGCCACGGCACCGGCGACGCGGTCACCGTCCCGCCCTGGCCTGCACTTCCTCCTCTTCCGAGCCTCGCTGGGTGGTGGCCCCGACACCCGTAGCCCATTACTCCCGGGACCGGATGTGCTGCTCTGGGCCTGCATGCGGGCGGGCAGGTCGGCGGCCCCGTCGACCACCGGGAATTCGATTTTTCCTCCGGCCGATCCGGGTGCTAATGTCTACGACGTCACCAGGCGCCGTTAGCTCAGTTGGTTAGAGCAGCTGACTCTTAATCAGCGGGTCCGGGGTTCGAGTCCCTGACGGCGCACAGACGGAAGAAGCCCCACGCGAAAGCGCGGGGCTTCTTCGCTTCTTCGGCTGCGGCGGCCTTTCACGGCGTTCATCACCGGTTCAGACGCCCGGGGTGATCCGGACCGTCCAGGACCCGGACGGTGTATGGTCCGCGATCTGGATCAGGGTCCGCTCGCCGGGCACGGTGTAGCGCTCGCCCTCACGGAGCGGGGCGTCGGCGAGTGGCGGGTAGACCGATCTGTCCCAGCAGGCCTCCGAGTCCGGGTGGGTGTCCAGGACCTCGACGGGGCCGCCGCCCGACGGCGTCTCGTTACGGATGCGGTAGACCAGCACACCTTCGGTGCAGGTCGCCCGGTCGTTGCCGGTGGAGCTGCGGGCCTCGATGGCCACCGCGCTGTTCTCACCGGTCCTGACCACGACGAGCCGGGTGCCGATGGACGCGCCCGGCACCGGTGCGGCGGCCAGTGGTTCCAGGGTCAGATCGGCCGCGCCCCGCACGCAGACGACCTGGTCGTCGTCGAGCCAGCCGAGCTTCCATTTGTGCCAGCCGAACAGATCCGGGGACAGTCCGAACTGGCTGCCCATCACGTCCCAGTCACCGACGTGGGTGTCCCAGTCGCCCTTGCCGTCCTCCGGCCGGTGGTAGAGGTCGGCCAGGTCGAAGACGTGCCCGTCTCGTGGGCAAGTACGTTCCGGTCCGGCGGGTGCTGCTCGAAGACCGTGACGACGCGCTTGATGTCCGTACCGTCGGCGTGCAGCGGCCGGTCGAAGTTGACGACTTTCGTGGCGTCGGAGTCGACACCGGGAGCGTCCGGGTCGGCGACCAGATAGACGATGTCGTACGCGGAGAAGTCGACCTGTTCGTCGGCGGCGTCGATCGCGTCGCGCAGATACGCGGTGCGCCGCTCCGGGCTCCAGTCGCGCTGTATCCCGTACCAGGTGGAGGGTGCGGCATTCTGGTCCACTGCCGCTGCGGGTGCGGGGTCAGGGTGAATTTCCCGTACGAGGCACGCAGGAAGAAGCGGGTCGTCGAGGGAAGTGGTCGGCGGTCAGCACGGCAGGTGACACGACCGGCTCGGAGTCCGGGAACGCGAGGAAGATCATGACCGCGTCGAGGCGGTGGTCGGGGCGCGGGTAGGAGCCGTTCCAGGAGTCCAGACCGAGCGAGTGGTGTGCCGCGGTCCTGGGCAGGGCGCACCGGTCGGCGTCGCTCCCGGCGGCCACCGCGGGGCCCGCGACCAGCGAGGTGGCGGCGAGCGCCATGAGCGCCGTGAGCGCGGCAGCGGTGCTGCGCAGGTTCGGCCTCCCGCCACCCCGGACCGTGCTGACGCGGCACATCTACCTCCGGGTGGCGAATGCGGGACAACCCCACCCATCCTGTGCCGCTCCGGTGCCGTACGCCCTGTTGTGCTGCCCACACGGGTCGCCGCGCGCCCGGCAGCCGCCTCGGCCGCGGTGACCGGCACACCCGCCCGGCCTGCCGGTCACCGCGGAGTGCGCGAGGACCTCGGGTGGCAGGCCGAGCTGTTGCGGCGGAGGGAAGGGAAGCGGAGGTGTCAGCCCGCCGTGGGCAGCCCGTAGGCGTCGGCGATCAGCTCGTACGAACGCAGCCGCGCCTCGCCACCGTGTGCGTTGGCCGTGATCATCAGCTCGTCGGCGCCGGTGCGCTTGGCCAGGTCGTCGAGCCCGGTGCGCACCTCGTCGGGGTGCCGTGGATGACATTGGCGAGCCAGCTGTCGACGAAGTCCCGCTCCATGGCGGTGAAGGTGTGGGCCTCCGCCTCCTCGGGGCTCGGGATGAGCCCCGGGTGGCCGGTGCGCAGGCGGACCATGGACAGCGCGCCGGTCAGGACCTGGCGGCGGGCCTCGCGCTCGTCGTCGGCGGCCAGGGCGGAGACGCCGATGGCCGCGTACGGGGCGTCGAGGACCGCGGACGGCTGAACGACTCACGGTAGAGGTCGAGGGCCGGCACGGTGTTCTGGGCCGAGAAGTGGTGGGCGAAGGAGAACGGCAGCCCGAGCACCCCGGCCAGCCGGGCGCTGAAGCCGGAGGAGCCCAGCAGCCAGACGGGCGGGCGCCCGGTGGACTGGACGCCGCCCGGCGAGGTGGCCTGGACGGGGCCGGGGACGGCATGGATCCGGGCGTACGGGTGCCCGTCGGGGAAGTCGTCGTCCAGGAACCGGGTCAGCTCGGCCAGCTGTTGCGGAAAGTCGTCGGCGCCTTCGCCGATGCGCTCGGTACGCCGCAGGGCGGCCGCGGTCGCGCCGTCGGTGCCCGGTGCCCTGCCCAGGCCCAGGTCGATTCGGCCCGGGGCCATCGCTTCCAGGGTGCCGAACTGCTCGGCGATCACCAAAGGGGCGTGGTTGGGCAGCATCACTCCGCCGGAGCCGAGCCGGATGCGCTCGGTGTGGGCGGCGAGATGCGCCAGGATCACGGCGGGGACGAGGACGCCACACCCGGCATGGAGTGGTGCTCGGCGACCCAGAAGCGATGGAAGCCCCGGCGCTCGGTGAGCTTGGCAATGTCCACACTGGTGCGCAGGGCCTGGGTCGCGCTGCGGCCCTGCCCCACGGTCACCAGGTCGAGCACGGACAGGGGCACGGGGGCCGTTCCGCCTGCGGTGCCGCGAATCTCGTCGCCTCGGATCTCATCCACTTGTCGGCTCTCCCAGTCATGCGTGATGCGTGCGCGTATCGCAGGATACGAACAGGAGGAGGGCTCCGCTTATTCCCGGGCGGCTACTCCCGCACCTCGATCCCCGGTGCTCGACGGTACCCATCGGGGCTCCCGGGTGGCGAAGAGCGAACCCAGGGTGGGTGCCCACACCCGGCGGTCGGCCAGCCGCAGGCCTTCCCAGACCGTCACCTGGTTGGCGGTGAGGACGGGCTTGCCCAGCAGCTCCTCCAGTTCGGGGATCCACGCGGCGGTGTGCAGGGCGGTGTCCGGGATCAGCACGGCCTCGGCGTCCGGGTGGTTCCCGGCCAGCGCGAGCTCCTTCACCAGGTCCAGGTCCCAGGTACCGGACTCGGCCGCGGTGATGATGCCGCTGCCCCGGGTGGCGACCACGTCGAGGCCGGCGGCCTCCAGGAAGGCCGCGAAGAGCCCGGCGATGTCCTCGGGGTAGGTCGCGGCAATGGCGACCCTGGTGACCCCAGCTCGCCGGCGGCGTGAACGAAGCCGAAGGAGGTGCTGGACGCGGGCAGACCGGCCGCCCTGGCCAGCGCCGCGGTCTGTTCGTGGGCGCCGTCCCAGCCGTACACGAAGCTTGCGCTGGTACAGGCCCAGACCAGCGATTCGGCGCCGGCCATCCGCAGCTCCTCCACGCCTGCGACCAGACGTTCGGTGGCTCCCGTCTCGCGCAGGGCGTCGACGCGGTGGGCGTCCTCGCCGATGTCGGTGTGGAACAAGGGCAGTCTGATGTCGCTGTCGATCATGACCTCGATCCGCGGGAAGTCGTCCTCCGCGGAATGGCCCGGGTAGAGAAGTCCTACGGTGGTCATGTCCACCCTTCCTGTTCGTCGGACGGCCCGGCCGCCGCTTCCGGCAGCGCGGGCGGAGCCTGGAGCGGCGGCGCGAGCGGAGTCTGCGTGGGCGGGTCCATCAGCAGAGCCTGGTACGGGCCCACGGCCCGCGCCCGATCCTGCGCAGGGCGCACCACATCGTGACCTGATTGGCCGAGATCACCGGCATCCGCAGTTCGGCCTCCAACTGGGGTATCGCGTCGTACGTCGGCAGATTGGTGCAGCTGACGAAGAGCGCGTCGGCGTCACCGACGACGGCCTGCCGCGCCATGTCGACCACATCCCGGTACGGCACCTTCCAGATGTGCCGGGTGAGGCCCAGGTCCGCGCGTCCGGTCACCGTCACTCCCGCTTGTGACAAGTATTCCTCCAGTGACTGCGTAACGGAGGCCGTATAGGGCGTGACCAGCGCGATTCTTTCCGCGCCCAGCTCGATGAGCGCCTCCAGGAGGGCGCCCGACGTGGTGAGCGCGTCCAGCTCGCCGGCCCGTCTCATTGCCTCGCACATGGCGTGTTCCCCGGCGATCCCGTCGACAAAACTGCCACTCGCGCAGGCGTACGCGATGACTTCCGGTTCGCTCGCGGCCAGTGCCGCGACCGCGTCGCGCAGCGTCTGATGCTCACTGATCAGCCGGGCCAGGCCGAGGGAGACCTCGACCGGCACGAAGGGGTGCGGGTCAGCCTCAGCGAGATCTCGTCGGGAACCCAGCGCCACAGCTCGCGGTCCAGCGCGAAGTCGAACGGGCAACCACACCGATACCGCGTTGCGGTCCGGGTCCACCTAGGAACGTCACATCCATCTCGGCCCCACATGCAGCTCTGTTGACGACGGTAGGTTCGGGTGCGAGCGTGGTCAATCCGTACATCTCAGACGTTACGGAGCGATTTCTTGCCGACGCCGGAACCCGTGCTCCTCGTACTCGACGCCGACCCTCTCCGCGTCTCGGCCGACTCACCGGCCGGGTCCGGATCCAGTACGCCGACGAACAGAGCCTGGCCCAGCACCTCCCGGACGCAGACGCCCTGTTGGTATGGGACTTCACCTCCGACGCGGTGCGCAGGGCCTGGCCGGGCGACGGGCCTCGGCCCCGCTGGGTGCACACGGCGAGCGCGGGTGTGGACCGTCTGCTCTGCCCGGAGCTTGCCGCGTCCTCCACGGTGCTCACCAACGCGCGCGGCATTTTCGAGCTCCCCATCGCCGAATACGTGGCGGGGCTCGTGCTCGCCTTCGCGAAGGACCTCCCCGGCACCCTGGAGCTCCAGCGGCAGCGGCGCTGGCACCACCGCGAGGGCAGCAGGTCTCGGGCACCCGTGCGGTCGTCGTCGGCGCCGGGCCGATCGGCCGCGAGATCACCCGGCTGCTGCACGGTCTCGGCATTCAGGTGGCGCTCGTGGCGCGTACCGCTCGGCGCACGATCCATGGCATCGAGGACCTGGACCGGCTCGCGGCACGCGTCGACTGGGTGATCTGTGCGGCGCCGCTGACGGAGTCGACGCGCGGGATGTTCGACGCGCGGTTCTTCGGCCTGCTGCAGCCTTCGGCCCGGTTCGTCAATGTGGGGCGCGGACCGATGGTCGTCGAGGAGGACCTGGCCGACGCCCTGCGCAGCCGGTGGATCGCGGGCGCGGCGCTCGATGTGTTCCAGGAGGAGCCGCTCGGCCCGGACAGCCCGCTGTGGGACGTGCCGGGCCTCGTGGTCTCCCCACATGAGTGGCGACACGGTCGGCTGGCGGGACCGGCTGGGCGAGCAGTTCGTCGAGATGTACGAACGCTGGGCCGACGGGAAGCCGCTGGCGAACGTGGTGGACAAGAAACGGGGGTACGTCCCTTCTCATGACCAAATCGACCGGAAACCCGACCGGACTGACTGACTTCGGCGCCCATCGGCTCCTGGCCGGCTACCGGCGGGGCGACTTCTCCCCGTCGAAGTCACCCGCGCGGCCCTGGACCGGGCCCAGGCGGTGCAGCCCGGGTCAACGCCTTCGTGCGGATCGCCCGCGAGGAGGCGCTGGCACAGGCCGCCGCGTCGGCGCGCCGCTGGCGCCGGGCGAGCCGCAGGGCCTGCTCGACGGTGTTCCGGTGTCGGTGAAGGATCTGCTGCTGATGCGCGGCGGGCCGACCCTGCGCGGCTCGAAGACCGTCTCCCGGACGGGGCGTGGGACCGGGACGCGCCGTCGGTGGCCAGGGTGCGCGAGCACGGGCGGTGCTGCTGGGCCGTACGACCACACCGGAGTTCGGCTGGAAGGGTGTCACCGACTCCCCGCTGACCGGGGTGACCCGCAATCCGTACGACCCGGAGCGCACCTCGGGCGGCTCCAGCGGTGGCAGCGCGGCGGCCGTGGCGCTCGGGGCGGGCCCGCTGTCACTGGGGACGGACGGCGGCGGCTCGGTCCGGATCCCCGCCTCGTTCTGCGGGATCTTCGGGATGAAGCCGACGTACGGGCGGGTGGCGCAGTATCCGGCGTCCCCGTTCGGTTCGCTCGCCCATGTGGGGCCGATGGCACGGGACGCGGCGGACGCCGCGCTGCTCCTGGATGTGATCAGCGGGCCGGATGTCCGGGACTGGGCGGCCCTGGGGCCGTCGGACAGCGTCAGTGCCGGGCTCGGCGACGGTGTGAAGGGCTGCGGGTCGCCTACTCCGCGTCGTTCGGCGGGCAGGTCACGGTGCGGCCCGCGGTGGCCGCCGCCGTACGGGCCGCGGTGGATGCGCTGGCCGCGCAGGGAGCGCACGTCGAGGAGGCCGAGCCGGATGTCTGCGACCCGGTGGAGGCCTTCCACACACTGTGGTTCAGCGGGCGGCCAGGGTCCTGCAGCACCTGGAACCCGGCCGGCGCGAGCTGCTGGATCCGGGGCTGCGGCAGATCTCCGCCCAGGGTGCCCGGCACTCGGCGCTGGAGTATCTGGCCGCGATGGACGTACGGGCGGATCTCGGTCTGCGGATGGGCCGCTTCCACCGCGCCTACGACCTGCTGGTCACTCCGACACTGCCGCTCACCGCGTTCGAGGCGGGGTGGAGGTGCCGGACGGATCCGGGCTGCGGCGGTGGACCGGGTGGACCCCGTTCACGTATCCCTTCAACATGACGCAGCAGCCTGCCGCCACCGTGCCGTGCGGGGTGGACGGGGACGGGCTGCCGGTGGGTGTGCAGCTGGTCGCGGCGCGCCACCGCGACGCGCTGGTGCTGCGGGCGGCGCACGCGCTGTACGAGTCGGGCGCGGCGGCCGTCCCGCGGCCTACCGGGCCCGGCGGAAGCTGAGCGTTTCACCGCGGGCGCCGGAGCGCCACAGGTCCTGGCAGGCCTCGGCCATCCGGTCCAGGCCCTCGGTGACGGTGCCCCAGACGATGCCGGGGACCCAGCCCGTATCGCCGTTGATCAGCAGGTTGTTGCGCTCGTAGAACAGCGCGAGGTCGACGACCGCGGTGCGGCCCCGGTGGCCGGCGCCCTCGCCGTAGCCGTAGGACGAGGTGTCCAGCTCCGTGCCCGCGAAGGTGAAGTAGCAGAGGTCGCCGGGGATGGGCGTGACCGTGGGGTTCTCCAGTGGTGGTTCCCGTGGCGCGAAGGACGGAAAGAGCGCGTAGATCTCATTGCGCGCGTACTTCGCGTGGTACACGTCTGCGGTGAGCGGCAGCGCGTCCCATACGGCCGAACACGTCACCGGTGCCCGGTCGGTGAGCAGTTTCGCGGTGCAGTACACATCACGCTTGTCGAGAGAAATCTCTACATAACGGTCAGTCATGCTCGTAGCCTCCCCGGAGAACACGCCCCGCACACCCCCGTCGCGCTCCGCCGCCCGTCGGACACGGGAAGGTCACCCTCCGGCCACCGTTCAATTACATGCGTCGTGTTCCTGAATAGACGTACACGTGGGGAAGGTGGACATCCTGTCCGGACTGTTCGAGCCATCCAGGAGATTGCGAACTATGGCTGACTTCCCGAATCTTTCCGCCGGGGCTTCATCAACCGAACGGCGGCCGTGGGGACTGCTCGTCGTTCCCGGCCTCCTCTCCGCGTGCAGCAAGACAGATGAGGGCTCGGCCGACGGCGAGGGCGCACTCGCCAAGCTCCGCAAGCAGGGCTTCGTCCGGGTGGCCTACGCCAACGAGGCACCGTACGGCTACATGGAGGGCAAGGAGCTCAAGGGCGAGGCACCCACCCTGCACCGGGAGATCTTCAAGGCGCTCGGCGTGGACGAGCTGAAGCCCACCCTCTCCGAGTGGGACGGTCTCATCCCCGGTCTGCAGGCCGGGAAGTACGACGTGGTCAGCGCGGGCATGGCGATCACCCCGAGCGCTGCGCCAACGCCCTCTTCTCCGAGCCCGAGTTCATCTCGCCCACCGCGCTGATGGTCAAGAAGGGCAACCCGAAGAAGGTCACCGACCTGGCGTCGGCCAAGGAGGCCGGGATCACCGTCGGTGTGATGTCCGGTGCGGTGGAGGGCTCCTACACCGAGGGCGCGGGCATCTCCAAGGACAGGATCAAGACGCTGCAGAAGCCGCAGGACGGCGCGGACGCCGTCAAGGGCGGCCGGATCGACGCGTTCCTGCTCACCGGCATCTCGCTGCGCTGGCTGGCCAAGACCAACGCGGATACCGAGGTCACCGACGCGTTCGTGCCGGAGCTGGACGGGGTGAAGCAGTACTCCCGGGCGGCGCGGTGTTCCGCGAGGGCAACGAGGACCTGCGGGACTCCTTCAACCGTGAGCTCAAGAAGATCGTCTCGGACAAGTCGCGCTATGTGAGTCTGCTGCAGGAGTACGGCTTCGGGGCCACGGAGGTCCCGCCCGCGACGCTGAAGACCGCTGATCTGTGCAAGGGCTGACGGGGCGGACCAGACTGTATGAGTGACTTCTTCTCCACTCTCCTCGATGAGTTCCCACAGGTCAGAGCGGGTCTGTGGGTGACGCTCGAGGCCACCGTCCTGGCGCGCTGCTGGCCCTGCTGCTGTCGTTCGTGCTCGGCCTGATGGCGGGCAGCAAGCTGCTCCTGGTGCGCGGGGTGTCCCGGACCGTCGTGGAGTTCTTCCGCGGCACCTCGCTCTACGTCCAGCTGTTCTGGTTCTACTACGCGATGCCGCAGCTGACCGGCTACGAGCTGTCACCACTGCTCTGCGGCATCGTCGCCTTCGGCCTGAACTACGGGGCGTACGGCTCGGAGGTCGTGCGCGGCGCGATCAACTCCGTACCGCGCGCCCAGTACGAAGCGGCCGTGGCGCTGAACATGACACCCTTCCACCGGATGCGGAAGGTGATCCTGCCGCAGGCCTGGGTCCAGATGATCCCTCCTCACCAACCTGCTGATCCAGCTGCTGAAGTCGACGCCGCTGCTGTGGCTGATCTCCGCGGCCGACTTCATGACCGAGATCGAGCGCATCCGCAGCCGGACCGGTGAGACCCTCACCGCGTATCTGCTGCTGCTGGCCGTGTACTTCGTACTCGCATACGCGCTGACCCTGCTGATGAACCTGCTGGAGCGGACCGCGAAGCGGCGGCTCGGCATGCAGACCGGCGCGGGAAGCCTGCTCAAGACCCGCAGCGCGGAACCCACCACGACGGCTGGAGGCTCCCGGTGAACGAATTCGACTGGGATGCCGTCGGGGAAGCACTTCCCCTGCTGCTCAACGGGTTCAAGGTCACACTGCTCGCCACCGTGCTCGGCACGCTCGTGGCCGCGGTTCTCGGTCTGGTGATCGCGATGGCCGGGCGTGCTCCGTCGCGTTTCGTGACGGTGCCGGTGAAGGTGGTGATGGAGTTCATCCGCTCCACCCCGCTGCTGGTCCAGCTGGTGGGCGCGGCCGCGATCTTCAGCTCCGTCGAGCCGCTGACCATCGGCATCGTGGTGCTGGGCATCCACTACGCCACGTACACCTCCGAGGTGTACCGGGCCGGAATCGACGGTGTGCCGAAGGGCCAGTGGGAGGCCTGCCGGGCACTCTCGCTGCCGCCCGGCGGACCTGGCAGGCCGTGATCCTGCCGCAGGCGGTACGCAACGTACTGCCCGCCCTCGGGAACTACGCGATCTCGATGTTCAAGGAGACCCGTTCCTCGCCGTCATCACGGTGCACGAAATGGTCTTCGAGGCCCGCCAGTACGGGGCCGAGCACTTCGCGTACACCGAGGCATTCACGCTCGCGGGACTGATCTTCCTGGTCGCGAGCTACCCGACCTCGCTGCTGATGAGAAAGCTGGAGAAGCGCCTTGGCCACTGACCCGATGAAGAAGTCCGCGGACGCGCTGCCGCAGGCACGGCTCCCGAGGACGCCGTGTCCGTGCCGGTGAGCAAGGACAGCGGCGAGCCGCTGGTCCGCTTCGACAAGGTCGTCAAGCGCTACGGCGACCATGTGGTCCTCGACGAGCTGGACTTCACCGTCGAGCGCGGCGAGCACGTCACCCTGATCGGACCCAGCGGCTCCGGCAAGACCACGATCCTGCGGCTGCTGATGACGCTGGAGAAGGTCAGCGACGGCGTGATCTGGGTGGACGGCTCACCGCTGTCCCATGTCCGGACCCCGGACGGCTCGCTGAAGCCGGCGGGCGAGAAGCAGCTGCGCGAGTCCCGGAAGAAGATCGGGATGGTCTTCCAGCAGTTCAATCTCTTCCCGAACATGAAGGTGCTGCAGAACATCACCGAGGCGCCGGTCAACGTGCTGGGAATCGACCGCGAACTGGCGGAGACCCGCGCCCGCGAGCTGCTCGACCTGGTCGGACTCTCCGAAAAGATCGACGCTCACCCTCCCAGCTCTCCGGCGGCCAGCAGCAGCGGGTCGCCATCGCACGGGCGCTGGCGATGGAGCCGGAGATACTGCTGCTGGACGAGGTGACGTCCGCGCTCGACCCGGAGCTGGTGGCGGGTGTGCTGGAGCTGCTGAGTGACATCGCCAGGAACACCAACATCACGATGCTCTGTGTGACCCACGAGATGAGCTTCGCCCGGGACGTCTCGGAGAAGGTACTGATGTTCGATGCGGGCGCGTAGTGGAGTCCGGATCTCCAGAAAAATCTTCACCGATCCGGATCACGAACGCACCCGCGAGTTTCTCAACGCGGTGCTGTGACCTCGCCGTTGATTCACCGACCTTGACAAAGGCATATGCCAATCGGGTGCGCCCCAGCTGACAGCGCCGGGGCGCTCCCCATCAACTCGCCGATGGCCAACCCGAATCGGCCGCTTGGCGGCTATCGTGGGGCAAAAGCTTGCGGTCACAACCTGCTAGGGGATGCCGTGGCGTTGAAGCCCGAGCCGAAGGCACCGTTCCACTCGGTGCAGTACGCCCTGCGCGTTCTGGAGACGGTGTCCAAGTACGGCACCGGTGTGACCGACGTGCAGATCGCCCGCGAGACGGGCTGCCCACCGGCCACCTCGCCCCGCTCCTGCTGACGCTGCGCCGCGAGGGATACGTCGAGCAGATCGGCGACAGCGCGTACATCACGGGATCCTCGCTCCTGCTGCTCGGCTCCGGCGCCGCCCGCAGGCAGTCCCTGGAGACCAAGCTCCGGGAGACGCTGGTACAGCTGCGGGACTCGGTGGGCGCGGCGGTCTACATCAGCCGGTACGTCGACGGAGAGATCCGGATCACTCAGGTGGCCGACGGACCGCGCACGCCCGCGGTCAACGAGTGGGTGGACTTCAGGTCGGCGGGCACGCCAGCGCGATCGGCAAGTGCCTGCTGACACAGCTCGACCAGAACGCCCGCCGCGACCACCTCTCGCGGCACAAGATCGCGCGGCTCACGTCCCGGACGATCACCAGCGAGAAGGTGCTCTTCTCCAAGCTGGACAGCCAGCCCGCGACGGTGCCGGTGCTCGACCTCCAGGAGTACGCGGTCGGCACGGTCTGCGCCGCGGTGCCACTGACGGCGGGATCGGCGGCCGGATGCCTGGCGGTGTCACTGCCGATCGAGGACGCACACCGGCTGCGGTCCGCTGCGGACACCCTGAACCGCCGGGCGGCGCCGATGCTCCTGTCGATGGCGCTCTAGGTGTACTGATCACGACCGCCGCAGCGAACACTGCTGCGGCGGTCGTCGGCGGGAACGGTGGCGAGCCCGAAGCCGCCCATGCCCACTGCGCAGGCCACTACAGCGTCCATCTCGTCCTGCGCAAGGACCGCAGCCCCACCGCCGCACTGCGGACACTCACCGCGCTCGCCCGAGCACACTGGCCCGCCCCACTGGCGCCGGGTCAGCCCTCCCCGCCACGGCACCGTTCGCGACGGACCGTGGGTGGAACAGCCCGCCCGTCCTGCCGCGGTCTGTCCCACCCGTATCGGGGCGTCGGGTCAGTGCTGGGTCCTGGTGCTCCAGACAGCGGTGCCCGCGCTGTTGTAGATCACCACGTTGCCGTCGGCCTGGACGGCGAGCATCGCGCCCGGGTTGCCGTCGGTCGCCGACGCCCATACCGCCTGGTTGTCCGGCGTGTAGATGACGAGGTTGCCGTCCTCCTGGAAGACGGCACGGGCGTCCCTGGTGGCCGGGTTGTTCGAGGCCCAGCGGGGATCGTCCCGCTCGTCGAAGACGACGAGCTTGCCGTCGTCCTGCAGCGTCAGCTTCGCCCTGCCCGCATCGACCTCGTCCCCAGCAAGAACGTGGAGACCGCGGAGATCTCGTGGTTGCCGTTGTCCGCGACGCGCTTCTGATCCTCGGGCCGTCCTCCGACAGCTTGCCGTCGGCCAGCCGGTCGAGCGTCGACATGGAAGGTGTGAAGGCGTACACCGCGCCCTCGGTCCGTACGAACTGCTCGAAGCGCACCTGCTTGCCCACGAACGTGACGTCGGTCGTCACGCCGATCAGGGGTCCGCACCGATCTTCGGCTCACGATCGGGAAACTTCGTATCGTTGACCCAGTCCTTCTGGATGAACTCGAACTGCCCTACCAGATCCGCCTGGTAGCTGACGAAGACCAGGCCGCGAGCGGCATCGGGGCCGTGCCCGCCGGATCCGGCCGGGTCGAAGGGCAGTCCGTACGGGATGCCGCGCCTCATGATGCGCCGGGCGTCGAGCCCGCCCTTCTCCGGTTCGGGCCTGCCGCCCTTCTTCAGAGCGAGCCCGTCACGCGGGTTGGTCTTGCGCAGATGGGAGAAGAGCGGGGTGATGTCGCCCTCCAGGTCGTTCGCGAAGCTGATGTCGTTGTCGTTCGCCGCTTCCGGGTCGAAGGACATGTCGGCGTGCGGACACTTCGCCACCGGGGTCCCCGAACGCCAGCGGCCGACCATGCGGGCCGCCAGCCACTCCGTGGTGGCCTCCGGGGCACGGCCTTGGCGTTCTTCAGCTCCTTGAGGCGCGCCCCGATCTGAGCCCACCAGCCCGGCACGTCCTGGCCGAGCCTGCGCACCACCTGGAACGAGCCGTTCTTCGCCCAGTCGGGCAGACCGGAGACCGTGCCGTGGACCGTCTTCTCGCCGATGACGAACTCACCTGCCGGAATGATCCGGGTACCGGGGCTCCCCTTCTTCCACTCGGGGCGCTCGGGGTCCGGATGGTCGAAGCCGTCCACGGCCGGCTCACTGATGCCGTCCTTGAAACCGAAGTGCTCCTTGCCCCGGCGGTCCCCGAGCAGAGTCGCCCCGTCCTGCTCGAAGATGATCACGACTTTGTGGACGGAGGCTTCCTGGCGCTCCTGGGCGAGCGCCGCCCTCAGATCGGCGACCCGGTCGGCGGCGATGGTCAGCACCGCGTGAACCGGCTGCGCGTTGCTGTCGCCGAAGAGCCAGCTCTCCGGGAGTTGTCCCCGGTGTCGCCGAGCATTCCGGCCCGTAACGCGGAGCCCTGCTTGAAGGCGTGCTGCGTTGTGCCCTCGCGGGTCTCGGGAAGGGTCCTTCCCCGTCAGCGTCTCCATGCCCCATGGGTGAAGCTCACGCTGCGCCATACCGCGTTGAGGGCCTTGGGGTCGTCACCGCCGGTGTTGCCCCGCGCCTCACTGAAGGCCGCGTTGAACGAGGCGACCTGCCGGGTGGTGGCGATACGTGGCTTCAGACGCCTCAGCCAGGTGCGTGCCCGCATCGCGTCGTCGAACTTCAGGAACAGCAGTTGGGCATGGTCCTTCTTGAAGCCGGCGATCACATCGCCCTGGACTTCCGTGCTCCTGCGCAGTGCCAGGTCCGTCACTTTGCCTCCAGATCTTCGGGGTGTGTCCTGCGTGCCGGGCAGCTCAGGGGTCAGTTCGCCCTCGGCGGGCCGAAGGACACGAACTTGGCGGTACTGGGCACGCCGTCCTCGTTGAGGAGGAAGAGCATGTAGTAGCCCGGCGGCGCCGCCTCCGGGGACGGCGGGCCTGCAGCTCGATCGACCCGTCGGCCCGGCTCTTGATGCGTACTTCAAGGTGGCGCTGGCTGAAGTTCACGGCGTGGGTAGCTGTCGTAGGGGCCAGCAGGACGGCCCTCTTGACCTCGTCCGGAGTGCTGGTGAAAACCTTGAAGCGGTTGTCGTAGCCGACCGTGCTCCGCGGCGCGGCCGAAAGGTCGGGGCGTTCGCCGTTGTGCAGGTAGGCGGGCTCGTAGATCTCGATCGAGCCGTCCATGTCGTCGCTGATGTCGGGGTCGTTGGCGATCTGCTGGGCCTCGTCACCCGTGACCATGATCCGGCCGTCGGGCAGGACCACGGCATTGGAGTGGTAGCCGCGCGGCAGCCGCTGGGCGGGCCCGAGCTTCCAGTTGCCTTCCGCGTCCCGCATCTCGGTCTGCCGGTACTTCAGGTCGGCGTTGGGGTTGTACTGCCCGTTGCCGTAGTCACGGATGTCGAAGGAACCGTTGACGGTGAACAGGGTGCCGTCCGGCAGGAGCAGCGTGTCGTCCTGGGTACGGCCGAAGGCCGGGCCTCCTGGTCTTCCACCGTCCGCCGGCCAGCTGATACGTGTTCGGATCGTCCCGGTCCCCGCCGAGGACGAGAACGGAGTCGGGGCCCTTGAAGCCTGCGGGCAGCGGCACGGCGGAGCCGTAGTTGCGCAGCGGGCCGCCGGGGCGGTTGGGCAGATCGGTCCGGGACTCCCGGACCGGATCGAAGACCACTGCTGGTCCCGGTCGCGGCCGAGCCCGTAGATCATGCCGTCCCGTAGCGAGAACAGATGCGGGTAGTCGTGCTTGAACGGCGCTTCCGCCTTGAATACGTCGACGGGGACATTCCGGGGACGTCCGTCCTGGCGACCGGCACCGGATGAGTGAGCGCCGGGAAGCGCTCGACGATGGGGTGGGAGTGCCCCAGCCGAGCTCCGACTGGCCGGACATGATGAGAATCCGCCCGTCGGCCCCGGTGACCGTACTGGGGTACCAACGGCCCACGGACATGTCCTCGTTGATCGACCACGCCTCGGTCCACGGGTCGAAGACGAGGAGAGCTTGGCTCCGGATCCGTGGTTGCCGCCGAGATTGCCGCCGAAGACTCCGAGCATCCCGTTGGGCAGGAAGGAGTGGCCGGCGCAGAAGAACGGCGCGGGCCGCGGTTCGTTCTTGCCGTCCGGCATCATGACGGTGGGCGGCGTCACCTTCTTGAACGCGCCTTCGCCGGTGCCCTTCGCCGGATCCCACAGATACGCCCGCCCGGCGTTCTCCTTGCCGATGATCTGGTGGGTGCCGTCTCCTTCGTCGGGTTGGTCTCGATCCGCTCGAAGGAGAACAGCAGGACCTTGCCGGTGGGCAACTGGGCCACGTGTACGGCGAAGTCCGGGGACGGAAGTACTCCTTGAAGACGCCGTACTCCCCGGCCCGGAACGGAGCGTTGTGCTTCGCCTGCGACTGGGTGAGCGACTGCAGACGGGCCGTGCGCATCGGCTGCGCGTAGTCCCCGAGATCCTCTGCCCGCATCCGGCCCTGGCGTGTCTCCGCGTGCTCCTGGCCGAGCACCGCGGCCTCGTCCTTGTCCACCACGACTTCGCCGTCGGCGGCGGGCCGGCCCTTTCCGGAGGCGGACCGAGGTTCCTGCACGTCGTTGTGTGCGGTGGCCGGGTATGCGGTGACGAGCGGTGCTGCCAGTGCGGAGATGACCGCGCAGGCCGAGATCAGTGTGGACAGCCGTGGTCGTGACATGGGGCTCCTTGGGGTGTGGAACTTCGAGGCGCGATCGCCGTCCGGGCTGACATACACATCCGGAACAAGCGGGAAGTAACTCACGGAGAGCCATCAAGCACTCTCTGTAATCAAACGCAAGCCCACCGCATTCGCACGGCAGGCAAGGGAGAGGTACGTCCAAGGCTAGGAGCGACCCGGTGCAAGCCGCAAGGGCCGCCGGTCCGAACCACCCTTGCGATACCAAGAGAAACGATTCTGCGAGGGGACGCCGCTTGACTCCGGCCAGCCACAACACCCGCGCACACCGGTAGCGGGACAGGGGAACGTGCGCGTCATCAGCACCCCGGAGACCAGGTATTATTTTCGAGTCAGCAGGCGCCGTTAGCTCAGTTGGTTAGAGCAGCTGACTCTTAATCAGCGGGTCCGGGGTTCGAGTCCCTGACGGCGCACAGACAACGCAGTGGGCGGTTTCCGGTACATGGAAACCGCCCACTGCGTTTTGTCGGCCCAAGAATCTATACGTCCGTACTAGACGTTTGTTTAAAACGCTCGTATGGTTCCCCGTATGTCACCCACACCCCGTACCGCCACCGAGCCCGGAGACCGCGCAGGCCGCCGGGAATGGACCGCCTTCGTGGTCCTCCTCCTCCCGCTCCTCCTCGTCTCCATGGACGTCTCCGTCCTCTTCTTCGCCATCCCTTCCATCGACCGGGAGCTGGCCCCAGCGCCACCCAGCAGCTGTGGATCTTCGATGTGTACGCGTTCGCCCTGGCCGGGCTGCTCATCACGATGGGCTCGCTGGGCGACCGGATCGGACGGCGCAGGCTGCTGCTCATCGGCGCGCTCGCGTTCGGCGCCGCGTCGGTCGCCGCCGCGTATGCCACCAGCCCCGAGATGCTCATCGGGGCGAGGGCCCTGCTCGGGATCGGCGGCGCGACCCTGATGCCGTCGACGATGGGCCTGGTGCGGAACATGTTCCGCGACGACCGGCAGCGCGGGAAGGCGATCGGGATCTGGTCGGGCGCCATGGCCGGCGGGATCGCGCTCGGCTCGGTGCTCAGCGGGTTCATGCTGCAGCACTTCTGGTGGGGTTCGGTCTTCCTGATCAATGTGCCGGCGATGGTGCTGCTGCTGGCACTGGTGCCGGTACTGGTCCCGGAGTTCAAGGACCCCGCCCCGGGCGGTTCGATCTCCTGGGCGTGCCGCTCTCGATGGGCGCCGTACTGCCGGTCGTCTACGGGGTCAAGGAGAGCGCCGCCAACGGTCCGGACCTGTACCACGGGCTGATCATCGCCGCCGGACTGGTCATCGGGTACGTCTTCGTCCGGCGCCTGCGCGGCCGGAACGACGCGATGATCAGCCGGGACCTCTTCCGCGGCCGGGGCTTCGCCGCCGGGATCGGGCTGGCCGCACTGGCCACGTTCGCCATGATGGGCTCCGCCTTCTTCACCACGCAGTATCTGCAGTCGGTGCTCGGCATGGGCACCATGGAGGCCGCGCTGTGGAGCATGGCCCCGTCACTGGCGGTGGGCGTCTCGGCGCCGGCGGCCACGGCGATCGCCCAGCGGACGGACCACCGTCGGGTCATCTGCGCCGGCTTCGTCATCGGCGCCGCCGGATTCGGCATTCTCGCCCTGGCCGGGACGGACTCCTGTGGTCACTGATCACCGGCTCGGCCGTGCTGGGCTCCGGCATCGTGACGGTGCTGGCGCTGGTCTCGGATCTGGCGATGTCCACCGCCCCGCCGGAGAAGGCGGGCTCGGCGGCCTCGCTGATGGAGACCGGCCAGGAGTTCGGTGGCGCGATGGGGATGGCGCTGCTGGGTGCGGTGGCCGCCGGGGTCTACCGCGACGACATGCCCGGATCCGCTCCCGCGGCGGCCCGCGAGACACTGCCGGGCGCGGTGGCCACCGGGGACACCTCACTGATCTCGCTGGGCCGGGAGGCCTTCGTGCACAGCATGCAGTACGCCTCGGTGGGGGCGGCGGTGCTGTTGCTGGCGGGCGCGGTGCTCGCGGCGGTACTGCTGCGCGACCGGGCCCGCCCGGCGGAGAAGGGACGCCCTCCGCCGGGCGGGCAGCCAGGGACCGTGATCCTGCTACACGTCAGAAGTTGACGTCGGAGCACGCATAGAACGCGTTCGGGGTGTCCGCAACGTTCCACACGGAGAGGACGATGTGCTTACCGGTCTTCTGGGTGGGCATGGTGCCCTGGTGGGTCAGGGTCGCCGGCGGCTGCTGGTTCCCGTACGGCACCGTCATGAACGGCTGCGATTCCAGCGCGGCCCTGGTCAGCGGCTTCGTGGAGTCCCAGCCGTCCTTGGTGATGTAGTACCGGAAGTCGCTCGTCGCATGGCGGGCGGTGAACTGCCAGCGGAAGCTGTAACCCTGCCCGGCCGTGACGTCGGTGGCGGGCCAGTTGCCACCGCGCGGGTCGTCGAGGGCGGAGAAACCGCTGTTCCCGGCGGAGCAGATCGAGCCGTCCGCCGGTCCGGCGGCCGGGAAGCCCTTGGGCCCTCGACACTCTGCGGCTCCCACTGGATGGCGCCGCAGCCGCTCACTCCGCCCTCGGCACAGAGCTTCTGACGGCTGATGGGGAGTCCGTGTAGCCATGGCTGCTGGCGCTGCCGGTCGCGAGCATCGTGACGCCCGCCAGGCCAGGCCGAGTACCGCTGCGCTTGCCTTTTTCCGCATGGTGTCGCTCCTCATGAACGTGGGGAAGTCCGGTGGGGTACGACAGCGGGAACTGCCGCAGGAACTGCCGTGCGCATGCCTTGCGGTCTAGACCAAGTCCCAGATTATTGACACGGCGTGAACATGTCCAGACCAATGAGGGTTCGATTCGATGAGCCGGATCCGGACCGCCGTCGGCTGTTCACGCCCCGCCGACGACGGTGCGGCCGGTGTAGAAAGCCACCGTCAGATCCCTGACCAGCGCCTTGTGTTCATAGTCATCGAGGTCGACGATGCCGCGCGTGGTCAGCCGGTTGACGGTGTCGTCCACCGCGTCGACCACGGAAGTCAGCACACTGTCGCGGTGCCTGGCGTCGATGGCTGCCACCCGGCACCGTTGCATCGCCGCCGCGACCTCCGGTGCGTACTCGATCCCGGTCGGCTGCGCGGAGTACACCTCGACGCCGACCGGCGCGCAGTCCGCCTTCAGCATCCGGGTCAGCGCCTCACCCACGGCCTCCGCGTCGCGCAGGGTGGGGTGTCCTCGTGGAACGCGTCGGCGGGCAGCTGCGAGAGTACGCGGGCCATCGCCGCCTCGACCTGCTCACGCAGGTACTCCTCGTGGTTCGCGACCCCGAGCGTGGCCCGCACGGTGTCCCTGACCCGCCAGACGACGAGGACGACCACACGCAAAGCGGCGCCGCTCGCGTCCACGGCGGGCAGCGGTTCACTGCGCCAGTGCCGCAGCCGTACGTCGACGCGGCGGCGCAGCAGCAGCGGGAGACCCAGATCAGGCCGGTGCGGCGGACGCTGCCCCGGTAGTCGCCGAAGAGCGTGAGCACCGACGCGTACCCGACCCGCCCGCGCCCGATACCGCCGAGGGCGAAGAGCGTCACGGTCACCAGCAGCGCGAGCACCGCCCAGATGCCGATGCCGATGCCGTCGTAACGACGGGAGACGATCCCGAGACGTTCGAGCGCGGCGGCGGGCAGCGCCCGCTCCACCACAGGGCGACGAGCGCGGCGCCCACCCGGCCGCGCCGGTGAGCAGCGCCATCCAGCCGGGCAGCGCAGGACCGGGCCGTTCGACGAGCCGGGGATCGGCCGGCGGGCGGGCCTGGCGGGCGTCTGCGCCTGGTGCGAACGCGGTGGGGGCGGGCGCCGGACAGCGGAGGGCCGCCGGGCAGGGGTACCGGTGCGCCCGGAATCATCGCGGAAGAGCAGGTGTACCGGGATGGAGGCGGTGTTCTCGTTGGCGATGACCGGGTGCCTCCGCCCGGTGGTGTCCCACCACGTGTCGCCGTCGTCACCGCTGTGCACACCGGCCGCGGGCAACGTAACGGACACGGCCTCCGCGACCGAGAGGCCGAGCGAACCCGAGCCGCCCTGCGTACCGGCGGCCGGCCGCGCCCCGGCCTGGCACCGCGATCCGGTCCGGCTCCGTCACCTTCTCCCGGGCCGCACCCGGAGCCGGTGCGGGCGCCGGCACCTCGCCCGCACCGGGCCCAGCGCCCAGCGCCGGTTCCATGACCGCGGCGAGCCCCGGGACCACCTCCGGCGCCCCGCCCGAGTCCGGTTCCGGCTCCCTTCCACTCCCCGTCACCCGGACCGCCGCCGGATACCGGCCCCGCACCGGGCACGGGCCGCGCCTTCGGCCCGCCCGCCGGATCGTGCGCCGTTTCGCACTCCGGGAGACCAGGGCTGTCCGGACCAGCCGGACCAACCGGACTGCCCTGGCCGCCCTGACTCTCCTGGCCGCCCTGACTCTCCCTGCTGTCCTTGCTGTCCTTGCTGTCCTTGCTGTCCTTGCTGTCCTTGCTGTCCTTGCTGTCCTTGCTGTCCTTGCTGTCCTTGCTGTCCGCCACCGTGGGCCGCATATCCGCCTCCGTCATGTCCGTACCCGTCGCCGTCATGCGAAGAGCCGTCGCCAGGTCTCCGGCCCCGGGTACCCGTCGGCCGCGGCACCGCGCCAGCCCTGGGCCCGCTGGAAAGCCTCGACATTGCGGCGGTCGGCCTCCGTCCACCTCGGGCCGGGGCCCGTCACGTAGTGCTTGCCGTATCCCTTCTTCACCAGCTGCTTGCCGAGCTTGTCGACATGGCCGTTGGACTGACCGGGCCGGAAGGAGCCGGCCCCGGGAACGCCGCGGTCCTGCCTCCGGCGGCGGGAATCCGGTGCCCGGTGCCCTTGAGCAGCAGGTTCCAGGTGTCGGGGCCCGGGATGCCGTCGGCCTCCTTGCCCTTCCATCCCTGGGCCCGCTGGAACGCCTGGGTCGCGCGCTTGTCCGCGTCGCTCCAGCGCGGCCCCGCGCCCGAGGTGTAGAAGCGCCTACCGCCCTGGGCGATGAGCAGCTTCCCGAGCTGGGTGACATAGGCGTTGTTGGCGCCGGGACCGAACTTCCCGCGCCGGGGAACGCCGTCGAACCGCCGCCGCCCGCCCCGCTGGAGAGGCCCTTGTAGCGGTATGCCACGTACCGGGACGAGTTGCTCCAGTACGCCATCGGGGTCGACTGCTTGCGCGCGTGCGGGTGAGTCTGCTCGTAGGCGATGTACTGGCTGTGCGTGGAGTCGGTCCAGCCGCCGAAGATCGTGACGTGCGACCCCATGGTGGGGTCGGCCAGGTTGTGGAAGAGCAGGATGTCGCCGGGCTGCAGCTCCCCGGGAGATCTTCGTGCCGTACGTGGAGAGGCTTCCGGTCCACTCGTTGCCGCCGAGGCCCCACGCCATGGACACATAGCCCGAGCAGTCCTGCCGGTACCCGTCCGACCAGTAACTGTTCATGCCGTACGGGACCTTGGCGGACACCCATTTCTGGCCCGGTCGATGATGGCGGCCTGGTGGTGCTGGGCGCGGCCATAACCGTGCCCAAGGCCGCCCCGACACCCCGGCGCCGTTGAGCGGCCCGCCTGGCCCTGCGGGTGTCCGGTTGCGGATCGGCCGCTCCCGCCCGGGGCGACGTCGCCCGATGGACCTGGCAGCCTCAGCGGCCGCCTCCGCCGCCCGCAGGACAGCACCATGCCCGCCGCCGTGACCAGCACCAGCGCACGTCGTGCGCCGTGCGCGGCCGGGTACCCGCCGTAGCGCACCGGCAGTGCGGCGGCGGTGCGGCGCTGCTGCGCACACCCGCACAGACGCAGTCGGTGGCGGGTTCGTACTCCTCGAAAACCGGTGTAGTCATGCGATTCCCTCTTCCCTCCACGCTCAACTCTCCCGACATATTTCATATTGACGGATAAAGGGAAGAAACGGCCAACCGACAGGCCGTGGCGGACCGGAAATGGGCCCGCACCGACGAGCCGACCCGGGCGGTCGGGACCACCGATTCATGTCGGGTAGAGTTCTCCAGGTCAGCAGGCGCCGTTAGCTCAGTTGGTTAGAGCAGCTGACTCTTAATCAGCGGGTCCGGGGTTCGAGTCCCTGACGGCGCACGCAAAGTCAAGGCCCTCTCACCGAGCGTGAGGGGCCTTGTCCGTGTGCATACCACAACGGAGCACCCTGCCTCAAACTGCGCGTATGCCCGGTAAACAGCCCGTTTCGCCCTTGCGATCACACCACAGGTCGGACAATCTGTCCTGGGACAATCGACGGCAAGGGCACTTCAGGTCCATCCAGTTGAAGGTTCCTGAAGCGGATGTTCCGGTTGAGTTCGCCGCGGGACGGGGCCCTGTTCACGAACAGATGCCGAGAGGGCATCATGCAACCGGTGGGCCGCCATTCCATGTCTGAGCAGTCGGCGGCCCTTCACAGTGTGCGTACGCGGTGAACGAGGGCCGAGCCACCGCGCACGAAACGACCGACCAATCACGCAGAGGACTTTGCGTGCAGGGGATGACCCATGACGCCGCCAGGCGACCGGCAGAACGACGACGCTTCCCGGACGACACAGCTTCGGATACCCCGCAGCTGCGGACCGGCAACGCGCGGCGGCGCGCGAAGAGCGCCGCTGCCACGTTACGACTACGAGCACTACAGCCGGCTCGCCGGGCCTCTGACCCAGCCCGACCCCACCAAGCCGTACAAGGTCCAGTACCGCTCGCTCCTCTCGCAGGAGCCGCACCGGATCCGCGCGGCCCTGCTGCTCGGCGCGGCGCCGCTCGTCTCGCTCGGCCTCTTCGTCTGGCTGATGCAGCCCGGTCACTGGACGGAACGCGACCCCAACCTCAAGAACGACACACTGCTCATCCTCGACATCGTCATGCTGGTCTCGATCGGACTGATCGAGCTCTTCCGCACGATGAATGTCCTGTCGAACGCACACGCGACGCTGGTCGCCCGTGACCCCATACCCGTCGTACCCGAGACGGGCACCAGGGTCGCCTTCCTCACCTCCTTCGTCCCGGGCAAGGAACCCCTGGAGATGGTGACGAAGACGCTGGAGGCGGCCGTGAAGATCCGCCATCGCGGACTGATGCACGTCTGGCTGCTGGACGAGGGCGACGACCCGGCGGTGAAGGAGGTCTGCGCCCGGCTCGGGGTGCACCACTTCTCCCGCAAGGGCGTCGCACACTGGAACCAGGCCAGGGCCCGCACCGCGCCAAGACCAAGCACGGCAACTACAACGCCTGGCTCGACGCACACGGCGGCGACTACGACTTCTTCGCCTCCGTGGACACCGACCACATCCCGATGGCCAACTATCTGGAGCGGATGCTCGGCTACTTCCGCGACCCGGACGTCGGCTTCGTCATCGGCCCGCAGGTCTATGGCAACTACGACAGCTTCGTCACGAAGGCCGCCGAATCCCAGCAGTTCCTCTTCCACGCGCTGATCCAGCGCGCAGGCAACCGCTACGGCGCCCCGATGTTCGTCGGCACGAGCAACGCGGTCCGGATCTCGACCCTCAAACAGATCGGCGGGCTGTACGACTCGATCACCGAGGACATGGCCACCGGCTTCGAGATCCACCGTGCCCGCAACCCGCACACCGGCAAGAAGTGGCGCTCCGTCTACACCCCGGACGTGCTGGCAGTCGGCGAGGGCCCGACCGCGTGGACGGACTTCTTCACCCAGCAGCTGCGCTGGTCGCGGGCACGTACGAGACGATCCTCAAGCAGTACTGGAAGGGCTGGTTCTCGCTCCCCGCGGGCAAGCTCTTCAACTACACGATGATGATCATCTTCTATCCGATGTCGGCCATGAACTGGATCCTCGCCGCCCTGAGCTGCGCCCTGTTCCTGGGCATGGTGCCTCCGGCGTGCAGATCGACCCGACCATCTGGATGATGCTGTACGGCAACGCCTCCGCGCTCCAGATCGGCCTCTACATCTGGAACCGCCGCCACAACGTCTCGCCGCACGAGCCCGAGGGTTCCGGCGGACTCGCCGGCATGATGATGTCCGCGCCTCGGCGCCGATCTACGCACGCTCCCTGATGGATGCCGTACTGCGCCGCAAGAGCTCGTTCGTGGTGACGCCCAAGGGCGACTCGTCCAGCCCGGACACCCTCTTCGGCACCTTCCGTATCCACCTGTTCTTCATCCTGGTGTTCGCCGGGTCGATCATCGCCTCCTTCTTCCTCGGCCACAGCCATCCGGCCATGCTGACCTGGGCCTGCCTGGCACTGCTGATCACCTCAGCGCCGATCTTCGGCTGGCAGTACACCGTCCGCGCCGAGAGGAAGAAGCGCCGCGGCCGGCCACCGCAGGCGGACCGCCCGCCCCGCAGCCGGAACGGGCGCCGCAGGAACCCGGCTTCGCCGGCAACGACGAGACCATGCAGATCTCGCAGATCGCCCTTGGGGACGTAAGAAATGAAGTACCGTCCGAGCCGCCGTACCCGCCGACTGGCGATCAGTACGGCGGTGGTTCTCGCTCGCGGGCGCGAACGGGCCGTGGCTGTACCGCTTCAGCACCGAGCACTATCACGAGTACAAGATCAACAAGCCGGAGTACAAGGCCGAGAACGGCCACTGGGACTTCCTGGACATCCCTCCGAGTTCAAGATCAATACGATCCACGCCGCCCTCCTGCACACCGGCAAGGTGCTGCTGGTCGCCGGCTCCGGCAACAACCAGAAGAACTTCGACGCGAAGAGCTTCCGGTCGGTGCTGTGGGACCCGGAGACCAACAAGTACAAGAACATCCCCACGCCCAAGGACATGTTCTGCTCGGGCCACACGCAACTGCCCGACGGCAAGCTGCTGATAGCCGGCGGCACGAAGCAGTACGAGAAGCTCAAGGGCGATGTCACCAAGGCCGGCGGCCTGATGATCGTCCAGAACGAGGACCCGGACAAGCCGATCACGCTGCCCGCGGGCACTCGTTTCACCGGCAAGGAGAACGGCAGGACGTTCGTCTCCAGGATCCGTTGCTGGTGGAGAAGGCCACCAAGGTCTTCGACCAGGAGACCGGCGCCTTCCTGCGCAACGACCCCGGACTCGGCCGGATCTACGTCGAGGCCCAGAAGTCCGGCACGAAGTACGAGACGGGCACCGAGGACAACTACCGGATCTCGGGCCTGTCCGGCACCGACACCCGCAACGTGTACGGGATCGCGCAGAAACTCGCGCTCGACAAGAAGGACTTCCAGGGCATCAAGGAAGCCTTCGAGTTCGACCCGGTGGCGGAGAAGTACATCACCGTCGACCCGATGAACGAGGCCCGCTGGTACCCGACGCTGACCACGCTGGAAGACGGCAAGGTCCTCGCACTCTCCGGCCTGGACGAGATCGGGCAGATCGTGCCCGGCAAGGACGAGATCTACGACCCGGAGACCAAGGAGTGGGAGTACACCGGCATCGTCCGGAAGTTCCCCACCTACCCGGCGGTCTTCCTGCTGAACGACGGCAAGCTCTTCTACTCGGGCTCCAACGCCGGCTACGGCCCGCGGACGTGGGCCGCGCCCCGGTGTCTGGGACCTGAAGACCAACAAGTTCAAGAAGATCCCCGGGCTCAGCGACCCGGACAGGCTGGAGACCTCGGCGACCGTACGGCTGCCTCCCGCCCAGGACGAGAAGTTCATGGTCATCGGCGGCGGCGGGGTCGGCGAATCCGAGAAGTCCAGCGAGAAGTCCCGGCTGGTCGACCTCCAGAAGGACAAGCCGGAGTTCAAGGACGGCGCCTCGCTCTCCGAAGGCACCCGCTACCCCAGCGCCTCCCTGCTGCCCGACGACTCGCTGCTGGTCACCGGTGGCTCCAACGACTACCGGGGACGCGGCGGATCGGACGTCCTGCAGGCCCGGCTGTACGACGCGAAGGCTGACGCGTACAAGCGGGTCGCGGACCCCGCTGTGGGCCGCAACTACCACTCCGGCTCGGTGCTGCTGCCGGACGGCCGAGTGATGATCTTCGGCTCGGACTCGCTCTACTCGGACAAGGCCAATACGCGGCCGGGCACCTTCGAGCAGCGCATCGAGATCTACACGCCGCCCTACCTGTACCGCGACTCGCGTCCGGAGCTGACGGCCGGACCGAAGCTCATCGAGCGCGGCAGTACGGGATGTTCACGACGCAGCACGCCTCGTCCATCAAGTCGGCGAAGCTGATGCGGCCCAGCGCGGTCACCCATGTCACGGACACCGACCAGCGGTCGGTCGAACTGGACCTGAAGAAGTCGGCGGGCGGCATCACCGTGTCGGTCCCCGACAACCAGGCACTGGTCCCGTCGGGCTGGTACATGCTCTTCGTGACCGACGACAAGGGCACGCCGTCCGAGGGGACGTGGGTCGAGGTCCCGTAAGCGCATCCGTCCTCGGCCACCCGGGCTCGCGCGGGTGGCCGAGGACGTCCGGCTACTTCGCTCCGGCCAGCCCCAGCGCGTACTGCGGCCACCAGTCCCCGGCCTTCGGCCCGCCCCTGCAGTCGCCGTCCGACTCTCCGGGACGCTTGATCCACAGGTACGCGTCGACCAGCTCGTCCGCCGTGTCCGTGGTCGGTGTCTCGCCCAGCGCACGGCCGGGCGGGTTGCACCAGCTCTCCGCGGGTCGCCGCCTTCGTACGGACCGTTGCCGTTACGGCTGGTGTCGATCACGAACGGCTTGTTGCCGACCTTCGCCGAAAGCTGCTTGCCGAAGTCCGTGCTGGTCCTCGTCGTCTGGAAGTTGGACACGTTGACGGCGAAGCCGTCCGCCTGCGCGACCCCGCCCGCTGGAGCGGCTCGAACAGGGCGTCGGGCGTGTGCCAGCCCGCGTTGCCCGCGTCCAGGTACACCTTGGTCTTCGGCTGCTGCTTCAGCCGCTGGACCGCGCCCTTCAACAGGTCGTACCGCTCCTCGTGGAACTCCTGCGGTGTGCAGCCGTCCACCAGGTGCAGCAGCGCGTCCGGTTCGAGGATCACCGTGGTGGGGCGGTCACCGATGCCCTTGGCGACGCTCTCCAGCCAGGCACGGTACGCGTTGCCGTCCGCGGCGCCGCCCTTGGAGAACTGTCCGCAGTCCCGGTGCGGGACGTTGTACAGGACCAGCAGGGCCTCCCGGTCGGCCTTCGCGGCCGCCTCCGTGAAGCCCTTGGCCTCTTCCTGCGGATTGTCCGTGCCGACCCACTCGCCCACGGGCTGCTCGGCGATCTTCCGGATCAGGCCGGCGTTCTTGTCGTTGCCGTCCTGCTCGTACGTGGTGACCTGCCTGGCCGCGTTCCCGTCGGGGTTGACCCAGTACGGGTCACTGCCCTTGGGCTGCTGAGCGATGGCGGCGGGCTTGTCGTCGCCCTTGTCCCCGTCCTCGGAGGAAGAGCACCCGCCAGCAGCAGGACCGCACCGATCGCTGCTGCCGTACGGGACCTGTAACTGCCGTACATCCACTCCCCTTGTACCGATGTACTGCCGGTCGGAATTCATCCTCACACAGCGGTCCGGAGCCCCGCGCTTCCCACCGGATCCGGACATCTTGTCAGAAACTCTCTGGGCCGCGGCTGCCGCCCGGCCTACAGTGTCCTGGAGTGCGAACCACCCGACCCACCCGACCTCCCGTGCCGTGCCGGGCTACTCCCGCGGTCCGGTACACCAGCGGTCGAGGGCCCGGCCCGGCCGGCGGTTTCGCGGGAAGCGGGCCGCCGGCCGGGCAAGGTATCCGCCACGGGCTCTCAGGCGCGGCTCCCGGCGCCGGCGCTCCGCTCTCCGCGCCGGCGCTCGTCGCACCGGTGCGTTCTTCGCCGGTCAGATAGGCCGATACCACCACATTGGCCGTGTACGCCTGCGACTTCCGGTCGTACGTGCCGCCGCAGGTGATCAGCCGGAGCTCCGCCCGGCCGTCCTCGCGCGGCCCGTACGCCTTCCGGGCGTCGAAGCGCTCCCGGTGAAGACCTGGACATCGTCGATGGTGAACTCCGCGATCGTCCCGTCGTCCCTGGTCACCCGGACCTTCTCACCGGGCCGGACCGTGCTGAGCGAGTAGAAGACGGCCGGCTTCGTCTCGGTGTCGACATGGCCCACGAACAGCGCCGCACCCGCGGTGCCGGGCTCGGCGCCCTTGCCGAACCAGCCGACCGCCTGCGCCATCTCGTACCCCGGCGGGTCGATCGCCCCGTCGAGTCCAGGCCACGCCGGACAACCGGCGCCCGGACCCCGATCGACGGGATCTCGACCCGCTGCGGTGCCGCTCCGTCCAGCGGCTCGTGCGCCGGGGAAGTGGTACGCCCAGAGGGCGCCCCACCGCCGCGACATCGCCGGTCGTCGGGGCCGAGCTCCTGCCGGGGCCGTCGGACGCCTCCCGGCCCCACAGCCAGAGCCCCAGCAGCAGGACGGCCCAGGCGACCCCGTAAGCAGCCGCCCGGTTCCTGCCGAACGGTCGGAGGCGGACATCTCAGCCCTGCGCCGAGCGGCGGCGGCGCACGCTGCGCATCGCCACCGCGACGGCCGCGACGGCGGACAGCCCGAGGCCGGTCAGGGCGTGCCGGGTGCCGGGGCCGGTCTGCTCCGCGGTGACGGAGGACGCGTCGGCCCGGTCGGCGGCGAGGGTCGCTGTGCCACCGCCGCCGGCGCTGACGGGGGCGACGGGTGAGGGCCTGCCGCGGTGGACGACCGTGACGGTGCCGGTCGCCTTTCCGTGGCCGTCCTTGCAGGTCACCCAGATCTTGTAGTCCTCGGGTGCGGCGTCGGAGCGGATCCGGGCCTCGGCGAGGAGACCCTTGCCGTCGGCCGGGGCGAAGCGTGCTTCGGTAACGAAGGCTTCGGAGTTCCCTCGGCCGACTTGCCCTTGCCGCAGGCATCGACCCGGAGTTCCACCTCCCGCCGGGGCGACGGTGGACGGGGTCACCGAGACCGAGCCCTTGTGCTCCTTGGGGTCCTTGGGCTCGGAATCGGCCATTGCGGCGGACGCGGGCAGGGCTATGGCAGCGACCGCCGCTGCGGCACAGAACGTGAGGGGCATTGAACGCATCGTGAACCTCCTTCTGGAAGGTTCACGCGTGCGGTCCCTTTCGCATCCGCTGGCACCCGGTCGGGCGACCCTCGCCCGGTCGGGTTTACGACACGGGCAGATCGATCAGCTCGACCAGGTCGGCGATCGAGTCGACGACGGTGGACGGCCGGAAGGGGTGACTGTCCACGTCCTCGATCGCGGTGAGCCCGGTCAATACCAGGAACGTCTGCATTCCGGCCTCCAGACCGGCCAGCACATCGGTGTCCATCCGGTCACCGATCATGGCGCTGGTCTCGGAGTGGGCACCGATGGCGTTGAGCCCGGTCCGCATCATCAGCGGATTGGGCTTGCCCGCGAAGTACGGGTTCTTGCCGGTTGCCTTCGTGATCAGCGCGGCGACCGAACCGGTGGCGGGCAGCGGGCCCTCGGCGGACGGGCCGGTCTCGTCCGGGTTGGTGCAGATGAACCGGGCACCCCGTTGATCAGGCGGATCGCCTTCGTGAGCGACTCGAAGCTGTACGTTCGCGTTTCTCCGAGAACGACGTAATCGGGGGCGTGATCGGTGAGGACGTAACCGATGTCGTGCAGGGCGGTGGTGAGCCCGGCCTCGCCGATGACGTACGCCGTGCCCCGGGCCGCTGGTCGTCCAGGAACTGGGCAGTGGCCAGGGCGGAGGTCCAGATGTTCTCCACGGGCACGTCCAGACCCATGCGCCGGAGCCGGGCGTGCAGGTCACCGGCGGTGTAGATGGAGTTGTTCGTGAGGACGAGGAAGGGCAGTCCGGACTCCCGCAGCCGTTTGATGAAGGCATCGGCACCGGGGATCGGAGTGCCCTCGTGGATGAGGACACCGTCCATGTCGGTCAGCCAGGACTGGATCGGCTTGCGCTCTGCCATGTGACGGGCTCCTGCCGTACGCACTCTGTGCACTCGAGGTGCTGGGACGCCGGCGACACCGCGTTGTGCAGCGCCGACGTCCCTGATTTTAGGCTGCCCGTTCGACAGGACGGAACTGATCGCGCGGTCAGCTGCCCGTCGCCGGCTTCCAGGCGTCGATATAGCCGTCCAGGCCGGCGCCGATGTCCGACCGGTCCGGCTCGAAGATCTCCACGCCGTCCATCAGCCTGCTGAGCTCGATGGCGTTGGCGTCGGCCGCCTTGATGTCCTTGCGCGTGGTGAAGCCGCCGCCGACCGCGCTGACATCGCGCTGGGCCTGCTCCGAGAGCATGAAGTCGAGCAGCTTCTTGCCGTTGTCGGTGTGCGGGGCGTTGTCGACAAGGCCGGCCGCGTACGGGAGCGCGGAGGTGGTGGGCTAGCCGTTGCCCCGGCCGGGAACCAGATGCCGAGGTTGGGCATGTCCTTGGACTGGGCGAAGTTCATCTGGACGTCGCCGTTGGCGACGTGGAGTTCGCCCTTGTCCACCTTGGGAGCGAGCTTTCCGGTGGAGGCGGACGGGCCGACGTTGTTGGTCTGGAGCTTCTTCAGGTACTCCATCGCCGGTTCCTTCCCGCCGAAGTCGTGCATGGCCTTGATGAGGACGGCGGTTGAGTCGCCGGCGGCTCCGGGGCGGAGTACTGGATCTTCTCCTTGTACTTGCCGTCCAGGAGCTCCTCCCAGGTGGTGGGATCCGTCTTCAGCTCCTTCTTGTTGCAGACGAAGCCGAAGTAGTTGTTGACGACCGAGGTCCAGGTGTCGCCGGACGCCTTGCCGGCGGTGTGCGGGTCAGAGCCCGCCGCGGCGGCCCGGCGGGCTCCGAGCACGAGAGCTGTGCCGCCGAGGATCAGCATCCCGGCGGCTGCCGCGGCAGCCGCCGTCGGCAGCCGCGCCGTACCGGTGGCGGCGAGCTCGTCCGCTCCGGCGTCGGCGGCGGCCTCGGCCTTGCCCGGTTCGCCGCCGCTCTCGATGCCGCCGTCGACGATGACGAAGTGGTAGCCGTCCGACTCGCCCACCCAGTCCCCGTCGGACTTGGCGGCACCCTTCTCGTCCTGGCCGTCCTTCGCGGTGCGCCGCTGGACGATGGCCGCGGTCGCCGTGACCTTGCCGGGCAGGGTGTCGGACGTGAACGCAAGACGGACCTTCACGTTGACGGTGCGCTTGGCGGGCACGGTGAAGCCGGCGAAGTCGTCGTCCGCTCCCCGTCCCCGAAGACACCGATCTGCTCGTCCCGGTCGGTGGTCTCCCAGACGACGCGGTGCTGCTCGTCCGGGTTCGCCCCTTCGGAGAACTCCAGCTGGACCTGTTCGGACGTCAGCTTGCGGTCCTCGTCGGTCAGGACGAGAACCGGGTGAATGGCATGACAGGTCTCGGACGTGGTGTTGGTCAGGTCGAGGACCAGGTCCCGTAGCCACCGCCGGAGGCGTAGGTGTCCGGACCGCCGTGGATCCTCGTCTCGATCGGAAAGTCGCCCGCGCCCGGGTCGCCGCAAGCGGGCTGCTGACCGGCGTCGGCGGCAACGGCTGCCGGGGCCGCCGCGGCCGGGCGGCGACCGGCACGGCCGCCGCGGCCGGCCCGCCGAACAGGGCGGCTGGCACGGCGAGGCCGGCAGCCACCCGAGGCTGGTGAAAGTACGGCCGTCGCGCAGTCGTGCGGAGTATTTGGGGGCATAGGGGACACCCTTTGCTGCTCGCGAACGATCGGGGCGTGCAGATCACCGGCTGTGACGGCGACGCTGCCACGAGCGCAGGCGTGTCGCCACCGGCAAGCGTGGAACGTCCCCGTTCGGGCGCCGAAACCCCTCGACCGGCCCCACGCGCGGGCCGCGCCCTCAGCCCTGCTCGCCCCGCCACTCGCCCGGCCGAAGACGGGCGCCAGGACCAGTTGGGCGGCTCCTCGGCGACCGGGCGGTCACCTCCCCTGCGACCGTGACCGGCACGGGTATGCCGATGCCGTCGCGCCGGGCGCGCGCCTCGATCACGGCGCGCACCCGCGTACGAATGCGTCCTCGGCGGCGGCGACGGTACGGCCGCCGAGGACGACCCGGTCGATGTCGAGCAGTCCGACGAGGTTGGCGGCGCCCGCCCCGAGGACCCTGGCCGCCTCCGCGGTGTCGCCGCGGGCGACCGCGGCCAGACAGAGCGCCTCGATGCAGCCGCGCCCCGCAGTCGCACCGGGGTCCGTCCAGCTGGAGGGTCTGGTGGCCGAATTCCCCGGCGCCGGTGCGGGCCCGCGGTGCAGCGTGCCGCCGAGGACGAGCCCGGCTCCGAGCCCGGTCCCCAGGTGCAGATACGCGAAGTCGCTCTCGCTCCCTTCCGCAGGGCGATCCCGAGAGCGGCGGCGTTGGTGTCCTTGTCGACGACGACGGGCAGGCCGATCCGCTCGGCGAGGGCGTCGCGCAACGGGTAGCCGTCCCACTGCGGGAACCCGGTGACCCGGTGCAGCACCCCGGCCCGGTGGTCCAGCGGTCCGGGCACGGCCACGCCCACCCCGAACACCGGCCGCTCCACCTCCCCGGCACCCGCGCCCCGTACCTTCTGCACCGCGTGTGCCGCGGTGGCGACCACCTCGGCGGCCGGGGCGCCGAGGTCCAGCTGGGCCCTGTGGGCCGCGACCGGTGTGCCCGCCAGATCGACCAGGACGGCGGTGAGCTCGTCGCGGTCCAGGTGCAGCCCGACCGCGTGTCCCGCGTCGGGGACCAGCCGCAGCACCGTGCGGGCTTGCCACCGGTGGAGGCGCGGTGACCCGCCTCGGCCGCCAGGCCGTCCGCCCGCAGCCTGGCAGTGATCTTGCTGACGGCCTGCGGGTGAGCCCCGTGCGCTCGGCGAGCTCCAGCCGGCTGATCCCGCGCTCGCCGGCCGCGCGCAGCAGGTCCAGCACGAGCGAGGCGTTGTGGTTGCGCAGGGTCGGCAGGTTCGCCCCGCCGCCGCCCCTGGTATTGCTCCTGTTCACAGCACCATTGTCCCTATCGCTTGCACTTTGGCAACAGCGTTGCTTAAGTGGAATGCATGACTGCCAACGCTCCTCTCCGCGTCGGACTCGTCGGCTACGGCCTGGCGGGCTCCGTCTTCCACGCCCCGCTGATCTCCGGGACGCGGGGCCTCGTCCTCGACACGGTCGTCACGTCGAACGAGGAGCGGCGGGCGCAGGCCCGCGCGGAGTTCCCCGATGTACGGTTCGCCGCCTCGCCCGACGAGCTCTGGGTGCGCGCGGACGAGCTGGACCTGGTCGTGATCGCTTCCCCGAACAAGACCCATGTCCCCATCGCGACGGCCGCGCTCGAGGCCGGTCTGCCCGTGGTCGTGGACAAGCCGATCGCCGGCACCGCCGCCGAGGCGCGCGAGCTGGCCGCGCTGGCCGATGAGCGCGGACTGCTGCTCTCGGTCTTCCAGAACCGCCGCTGGGACAACGACTTCCGCACGCTGGTCCGGCTGATCGAGGACGGCGAGCTCGGTGAGGTACAGCGCTTCGAGTCCCGTTTCGAGCGGTGGCGTCCGCAGCCGAAGGGCGGCTGGCGCGAGTCGGGCGACCCGCAGGAGATCGGCGGGCTGCTGTACGACCTGGGCAGCCATGTCGTCGACCAGGCGCTCACGCTGTTCGGCCCGGCCGTGCAGGTGTACGCGGAGTCCGATGTACGCCGTCCGGGTGCGGCGGCCGACGACGACACGTTCATCGCGATCACCCACGCGAGCGGGTCCGCTCGCATCTGTACGCCAGCGCCACCACGGCCCAGCTCGGCCCGCGCTTCCGGGTGCTCGGCTCGACGGCCGGGTATGTGAAGTACGGCCTGGACCCGCAGGAGGCCGCCCTGCGCGAGGGCCTGCGCCCGGCGGCCGGCGCGCCCTGGGGCGAGAGCCCGAGGAGCTGTGGGGCAGGCTCGGTTCCGGCGAGTCGCCGCTGACCGGCGGCGGCACTCCGGTGCGTACGCTGCCCGGTGACTACCCGCGTACTACGCGGCGGTCGCCGCCGGCTGCGCGGCACCGGCGGGAATCCGGTGACCGCTCTGCAGGCGGCAGCCGCGCTGGACGTCCTGGAGGCCGCCCGCCGCTCGGCCCGCGAGGGCGTCTCCGTAACCCTTCTCCCCACCCCACCGAGGAGCAGCACGCATGAGCCCGATCGCTCCGACCATCTCCGAGCTCATCGCCCAGGAGCGCAGGCTGACACTGCCTCGTTTCGGCTACGACGACGCGTACGCCCTGGGCAATCTGCTGGTCGCGCTGGCGCGTGACCGGCACGCACCGGTGGCGATCGACATCCGGCGCGGCGCCCAGCAGCTCTTCCACGTGGCGCTGCCCGGTTCGAGCGCGGACAACGACGCCTGGATCGACCGTAAGCGCAGGGTCGTCGAGCGGTACGCGGAGAGCTCGTACCTGGTGGGCACCCGCTTCCGGGCGAAGGGGACGACGTTCGAGGACTCCTCCCGTCTGGACCCGGATGTGTATGCCGCGCACGGCGGCTCGTTCCCGATCGCGGTCGAGGGCGCGGGGTGATCGGCACGGTCACGGTGTCCGGCCTCCCGCAGGCCGAGGACCACGCGCTGGTGGTCGAGGCGCTGGAGCAGTTCGCGACGAGGCGCACGGACTGATGTGCCCCGGGGCGTTCGGGCCCGTCGGCCGCCACTGGGCAGGCCGTCGGGCCGCGACGCTCACCCGGTGCCCGGAGAGCCCCGCACCTCCGGGTACTCCACGTCGTCGGGGAGCCGGTAGCCGAGTGCGGTGAGCCGCGACGCCACGTCCGCCGGCCTCCGGCCCGTCAGGCTGGCGCTGCGCAGGACGTCCCCAGGTGGATGTCGTCCCAGTACGGCCGACTCGGTGAAGCGCGTCCAGATTTCCTCGGCGCGGCTCAGGAAGTCGTCCTCGTAGGACATCTCTTCGCACTGGAAGCGCCAGGCCACGGACCCCGGATCGGGCAGATCGACGGGGTCCGTGTACGGCGAGAAGGTGTATGCGGGCAGTCCGTAGAACTGCTCGACATGGTGCTCGTAGGACAAAACGAGGCTCCTGACCACTCACCCAGCGGGCATTCACTTCGTTCTGCCAGGCACCGCTGACAGCCGAATTCCGATCGGCCCAATTCCTGCTCGCCACAGGCGGATTGGGAACCGAAAGCCAGGCGGAGGGCCCTCCTAGGCGTCCTTCAGCTCCTGCCGCTGCCGGCCCAGGCCCTCGATCTCCAGCTCTACGACGTCCCCGGCCCGCAGATACGGCTTGGGCTCGGGCTGTCCCATCGCCACTCCCGCCGGCGTACCGGTGTTGATCACATCGCCCGGGTAGAGCGTCATGAAGTGGCTGAGGTAGCGCACCACCTCACCCACCGGGAAGATCTGGTCGGCGGTCGTGCCGTTCTGCTTGAGCTCCCCGTTGACCCAGAGCTTCAGCCCCAGCGCCTGCGGGTCGGGCACCTCGTCGGCCGTCACGAGCCAGGGGCCCAGCGGGTTGAACGTCTCGCAGTTCTTGCCCTTGTCCCAGGTGCCGCCGCGCTCGATCTGGAATTCGCGCTCCGAGACGTCGTGCGCGGTCGCATACCCGGCGACGTGCCCGAGTGCCTCCTCGGCGGAGTCCAGGTAGCGGGCGGTGCGGCCGATCACGACCGCGAGCTCGACCTCCCAGTCGGTCTTACGGCTGCCGCGCGGCACCAGCACGGTGTCCTGGGGCCCGACGACGGTGTCCGGGGCCTTGAAGAAGAGGATCGGTTCGGCCGGGATCGCCGCCCCGGTCTCGGTGGCGTGGCCGTGGTAGTTCAGCCCGATGCACACGATCTTGCCGATCCGGGCGAGCGGCGGCCCGATGCGCAGGCCGTCCGCTTCCAGTACGGGCAGCACATCGGGCGCTGCGGCCACCGCGCGTACGCGCTCCAGTGCGGAGGCGTCGGCGAGCAGCTCGCCGTCGATGTCGGACACGTGGTCCGACAGGTCACGCAGGGTGCCGTCGTTGGCAAGAAGTGCGGGCGTTCCGCACCCGGCGCACCGACTCGAAGCAGCTTCAACGGTCCATCTCCCTTGGTCGAGATCGAGCCCGTCGGTGGGTTGCGGCCATCGAGAGGCTTGGCCGATCCTCCAAGACATCGGATCACCCCGCAAGACCCTGTTCACACACTGGACCCGTCGTGCGCTCAGAGGGCGGTGGCCAGTGCGGTCCCCGAAGCCGGTACGTCCCGGTACAGGCAGGCCCGCTCGATCGCGGTCCAGGTGGTGCTGGTGACGATGTACAGCGCGGCGGCGAGGGGAACGAAGGCCACCGAGAAGAGCGTCATGAACGACATCAGCGGCATCAGTTTCGTCATCGCGCCCATGCCGGGCATCGGCTGTCCGTCGGGTCCGGCGGCGGGCGTCATCGGGTTGGCGGCGAGCTGCCGCTTGGTACGGCCGTAGTTGAAGGTGGCGACGGCGATGACGATCGCCGCCAGGCCGAGGTAGACCAGACCCTGCGCGCCGAAGACCCGCCGTCGGCGAGCGCGTCGTGCCAGCGCTCGCCGAGGGGCCTGGAAGAGCTGGTGACCGAGGAGCGAGTTGGGGTCGTCGCCGATCTTCTGGCTGGAGAAGACGTGGTACAGCAGGAAGAAGGCGGGCATCTGGAGCAGGCTCGGCAGGCAGCCGGAGAGCGGTGAGACCTTCTCCTTGGCGTGCAGTTCCATGAGCGCCTTCTGCATCCGCTCCGGGCTCTTGGCGTGCTTCTTGCGCAGCTCGGCGATCTGCGGCTGGAGCCTGGTGCGGGCTTCTGTCCGCGGGCCGCGGCCCGCGACAGGGGTGCACGGCGAGCCGTACGAGGGCGGTGAACAGAACGATCGCGGCGGCGGTGGAGGCGTTCTGGAAGAGCGGCTGGAGCGCATCGGCCAGTGAGCCGACCAGGCTCGCGAAGGCGGACATCAAAGCGGACATGGGTGAGCCCTCCGGGGGTCTCGTCGTGCCGGGAAGAGTGGAACTCGGCAGGACGGCCCGCGCGGGGAGTCAGGGTTGGAAGCTGGTCCCTACGCGGCCGTCAGGAGGGCGTATCCCGGTGCTCGGGGCCTGGTGCGGCCCTTGGCGTCGGGGTCCCGTTGAGGCAGGAACGCGGTGCGCTCTCGCGGTCGCGCATCGCGGTGCGGACTCTGGTGCGTGGCACCGGGACGGCACAGCGTGCGCTGATGACGGAGCAGGCCAGGAGCGCTGATCCGGCCGCGGCGGTGGCGGCGAGCGCGACGGCGGCGGAGAGGCTGCCACCTTCGGCGAGCAGGACCTCGGTGAGGAACAGGACGAGGAACGCGGCGGGCCGGATCACGGACCCGATCAGGCGGGCGACCCCATGGCGTACACGGTTCGTGTCGTCCATCGGCCCTCCCCTGCGTGTCGCGGGCGTGTGCGCGCCCTTGTGTCCTTCAGCCGTTATACACGATCGGCCGGCAGCGGCCGCAGGAGCCGGTGCGGTACGAGCAGGGCGCGGCTGACCGGATCGTCCGGGTCCGGATCGAGTCCGGCGCCGGGCCGGACCTCGATGTCCTCGGGCGGTACGACGGCGCCGCAGGCCGGGCACTGCCCGTACGGTCCCAGTTCGCTGCCGCACTCGGCGTGTACGAAGAGGCGCATGGGCAGGGTGCCCGCGATGTGCTCGCGGCCCCAGAGCCCGAGGGAGCTGATGGTGGGCCAGAGCGCTCTGCCGCTGTCGGTCAGGACGTACTCGTCGCGTGGCGGCGACTCCTGGTAGCGGCGCCTGGCCAGCACGCCCGCCTCGGTGAGCGCCTGCAGCCGGGAGGCCAGGACCGCGCGCGGGATGCCGAGGTGGCCGAGGAAGTCGTTGTACCTGCGCACGCCGTAGAAGGCGTCGCGCACGACCAGCAGGGTCCAGCGCTCACCGATGACTTCCAGTGCGCGGGCGATCGAGCACTGCTGTGACGCGTAGTCCTTGCCGAGAGCCATGGGTTCACTTTACCTCCCGTAGGTTCGGTGAACGAACCTACTCGTGCTAGCGTCACCGATCCACAGGGGTTCATTCACCGAACCTTGATTGGCCCGATGTCTCGGTCTCTCCACCGAGCGCTGGAGGAAGTCATGGCCGCCCCGCAGCCCGTCCGCACCGCCCCCGACACCGGCGCCGCACCCCGACCCGGCGCAGCGCCCCGCGCGACGCTCGCCGTCACCAGCGCCGCCACCGCCGTGGCGCTCATGAACTACACGGCGCCCTCACCACACTCCCCGACATCGCCGCCTCCTCGCCACACCGGCCGCCGCCCAGGCCTGGCTGCTCAACGGCACCCGCTCGGCCTCGCCGTCCTGCTGCTGGTCTCGGGCAGCCTCGCCGACGACTTCGGCCGCCGCAGGCTCTTCCTCATAGGCACCTTCGCCCTCGGCCTCACCACCGCGCTCGGCGCCCTCACCGCCTCCACGCTCTGGTTCACGCTCGCCCGGTCGGCCAGGGCGCCGCGAGCGCGGCGATCCTGACCGCCAGCCTCGGTCTGCTGGTCGGCGCCTACCCGGCCGGGCACGCGAGGATCAGGGCCATGGGCGTGGGGAGCGTTCGTCAGTGCCGGAATCGCCCTCGGCCCCTGCTCGCCGGGGCCCTCGGCACCATCGACTGGCGGCTGACCTACCTCGCCCTCGCGCTCGGCGCACTCCTGACGACCGCCTTCGCGCTCCGTACGCTCACCGAGTCCCGAGCCCCGCCCCGGGCGCCCCGACCTGGCCGGCGCCGCCGTGCTCGGACTCGCGATGACCGCGCTGCTCATGGCCCTCACGCTCGGCCGGGACGGCTGGCTGCGCGCCCCGGTCGGCCTGCTGCTGGTGGCGGCGCTCGCACTGGCCGCCGTGTTCGTCGCGGTGGAGCGCAGGGCCTCGGCCCCGCTGATCGAACTGTCGCTGCTGCGCAGCCGCCCGTTCCTGGCGTCGGCGGCGGGCGGGCTGTTCACCGGGCTCGCGGTGATCGGCCTGTTCAGCTGTCTGCCGACACTGCTCCAGCATTCGCTCGGCCTGTCCGCACTCGACTCGGCCTGGCTGTTCCTGCTCTGGTCCGGTACGTCGTTCGTGGTGGCGCTGCAGTCCCGCCGGCTCTCCGGCCGGCTGGCGGCCCGCCATCAGCTGGCGCTCGGCTTCGTACTGCACGCGGTGGCGGTGCTGCCGATGCTCGGCGTCCTGGACCCGGTGTCCACCGCCGCAGGGCCGTCGGTGTGGCTGCGGCTGGTCGGGGCCCTGGTCGTCGCGGGGTGGGCAGCGGCCTCGCTCAACGCCAGCTGCCGCGGCTGGCGGTGGAATCCGTACCTCCGGAGCGGGCCGCGATGGGGTCGGGGGCGAACAACACGGCCCGCTACCTCGGCTCGTCGGCAGGTGTCGCGGTGACGATCGCGGTGGCCACGACGCCCTCGGGCGCGAACGCGGCGGTACTGCTCTCGGCGGGCCTGGCCCTGGCCGCCACCGCGGCCGTCCTGTTCCTGCGGGACCGGCCGGCCAGCGGGCCTGACGGCTACCGCGCCCGCGTCTACCGCAGCCGCATCTACCGCGGCGTCATCGCGGTCAGCTTGCCCCACACCACGAGCCGGTAGCGCGAGGTGAACTCCGGCGTGCAGGTCGTCAGCGTGAGGTAGTAGCCCGGCGTGCTGTAGCCGACGGACCGCTTCACGTTGCTGCGCGGCACGGGCGATCACCCGCCGTCCGCGGGTGTGGTCTGCGCGAGGGTCTTGTCGACGGTGTACGTGAAGACGGCGTCCCGGGTCTCGACGGTGATCCGGTCCCCGCGCCGAAGCCGGTCGATGCGGCGGAACGGCTCGCCGTGGGTGTTGCGGTGCCCGGCGAGCGCGAAGTTGCCCGGCCGGCCGGGCTGCGCGGTACGGGGTAGTGGCCGGCGTACCCCTTGTCGAGGACGCCGTGCTTGCCGACGCCCTGGGCGACGGGCGCGGTGAGGCCGAGGCGCGGGATGCGCAGGACGGCGTACGCCTGGTCCCAGCGCGGTGCGCGGGCGCCCCGCTGGGTACCTTCCGGCCGGCCGCCGCTGCCCGTACCGGCGGCGGGTACCTCGACGGCGGGGTCATCCGCCGGCTCGCTCCCGGCCGGGTCCGAGCCGGCGGCCGGCTTCCCGCCCTCCCCGCCCCAGTCCTGTTCGAGCGCCCGCACCGTGCGGCCGGCGCCTTCGCGGGCCTGCAGGTTGGTCCACCACAGCTGGTGCGCGACGAGCAGCAGCAGGACGACGCCGAGGGTGACCACCAGCTCGGCGCCCGTCCACAGACCGCGCGCGGCGACCCGCCGCCCTCGCGAGTTCCGCTGCGTCACGACCGGTATCCGCTCCCGCACGGCCCGCACGATAGGGGCAATGCCCGTAACTCACCAGAGCATTTCCCCGCGCCCTTCGACTCCGGCCCCGAGCCCTCCCACCCGGCACAGCCGCCTCGTCTGTGGCCTGGCTCACCGCACGTCGCTCGCCCCTCACCGGGGCCCCTGCCGCAGTACGGTGTGGTCCATGCGCCCCGACACGCCTGCCGACCACACCACCGAAGCCGAGCGCCTGCTGCGCACCGCGGCGCAGTACCCCGAGGACCACGAACCGCTGTTCCTCCAGGCTGCGGCCCATCTGGAACTCGCCGGTGATCGAGCCCGCGCTTCCACCCTCTACGACGAACTGCTCGCATCGTCCGATGTCACCATAGAGAGCCCGCACCTGGTCAAAGCCCTCAAAGCGGCCAATCTCTGGGAGTACGGCCACGAGGCGGAGGCCCGCGCGATCATCGAGGGCATCCGTGCCGCCGGCCCGGCGGAAGCCGCCCCGTGGGAGATCGCCGCCGGAACCCTCGAAGCCCATGACGAGCTGGAGTTGGCCCACGACTACTCTCGGCCGCGCTGAAACTTCTGCTGGCTCCGGGCGAGGAAGTCCCGTACGCCACGCAGTCGTTGCTCACCGGACGGCACCGGGTGCGCCGGCTGATGGGGGTCGGCCACGACGCCTGGGACGAGCTGGCCGACGCCCTCCATACGTCCGCCGTCCCGCTGGACGAGCTGCACGACCCGAAGCGGCTGTGGTCCCTGGGCTCCTCGGACCCGGTCGAGCTGAAGGCCGAGATCAACCGGCTGCGCGCCGAGCTGGGCACCTACCGGACCGCGCTCTCCCGCCCGTTCCCGGTGGCGGTCCTGCACTGGCCCGCCGACGAGCTGCGCGAACTCCTGACCGCATACCCGGAGCTGGCCGGCGAGTACGCCACTCAGGCCGACCATCTGACCAGCCTGGAAGCCGCGTTGCGCGATCTGCACGCCACGGGCACCCCGAATCTCGGCATCGTCACGGGCACGGTCCCCTCGTACGAGGCGTTCGTCGCGTCGGAAGCCTCGTCCCCGTCCGACCCGGACCTGCTCCCCAGTACGCCACCACCCTCGCGGCCCGCGGTCGCGCGGTCCCGTGGCCTCCGGCGCGCAGCGCAGCGTGCTGGTGCGGTTCGGCGCAGAGCTACCGGGACTGCCACGGCCGCGTCTAACGGCGCGCCGGGCGGCGCACGGGCCGGTCAGCTGCCCGCGAAGGCCTCCCGCAGCTCGGCGTCCAGGTCGGCGGCGGCCTGCTCGCTGTCCGGTGACTCGGCGGTGAGCAGCGCGTGCACATGCCGTTGCAGTACCTGCGTGAACGCACCGTAGTAGGGGTGCGCGGCCGTTGCACCGCCGCGTTCAGTGCCGCGCTCAGCATCCGGGTGTACGCGTCCCGCTCCGGCTCACCCTGTTCGTCCCCGCCGCCCTCGCCCGATCCGGGTGGCGGGGACGACGGTCGCTGGTGGCCGCCTTGGCGATTCACCGGCCGGCCGTAGGGCGGCGGCGACCCGGGCCAGCAGCGCAGGGACGTGTCGCCGTAGGCGGAGGCCCGGTCGCGGCGAAGCCCGCGTCGAGCAGACAGCGTTCGCTCTCGCGCGAGGTGAGGAACGAGATGAGCGCACGGGCGTCGTCGGCGCGCGAGGAGTCGGCGGTGACCGCGAGATTCTGTCCGCCGAGCACGGAGGCTCCGGGCAGGCGGTTGACGGAGTACTTTCCCGGCGGCAGCAGCCCGCCCAACGCCCCGTACACGTAGGGCCAGTGGCGCAGAAACGCGGCGCGGCCCGCGGCGAAGTCGGTCAGTGACGCCGTCTCGTCGGACGAGAGTGCGGCGGGCAGGATCCGGTCGCTGCCGGCCCGCCTGAGCAGTTCGTCGAGCCCCTTTCGAGTTCCTCCTTGTCGGCCGTGTAGTTCCCCTCGTTGTCGGAGAGCTCGACCCCGACGTGGGCGAACGCCTCGATGGCTTTGACCGTGAGTCCCTCGTCGTGGACACCGTCCGTCCGCTCGACGAAATCGCCGCCGCGCACCGGGATCTGGAGGCCGGCGGCGTGCGCGGAAACACATCATCCAGGTCGTGTGACACCCGCCGCCCCGGGTGAAGCGGGTTTCGGCTGCGGATGCTCCAGGGGACTACCCCTGCTGATCCACCGGCCCGCCGGATGTTCCTCAGGTGGGCCGGTCGGCGATCGTCAGTTCCCTGACGCAGATCGCGCACAGGGAAGGGCAGAGAACATGCGCCACAGGAGTTCCAGGGCTGCAACGGCATTCGTGGCACTGGCCCTTGCGGGCGGGCAATGGCGCCCGCCGCAGCGGCACAGCGGCTGAATGCCGACGGCGTCTGGCGCGTGGACGGCTACGGCGCCGTCCTGTCGATCGCGGACGGACGGCTGCAGGAGTACCAGACAACGGCGGTGAGCTGCCTGAGGGGCGACTCCGCGAAGCAGACGGCACAGGGCGTGTTCAGGACCGCCGACGGAACGGTCCTCACCGTGCGGCCGACCGGGACGCTGCAGGTGGCGGGTTCGCCGGGAGTCAGGGAACTGCACCAGCTCAAGGAGCTCCCGACGAAATGCGAGCAGCCCACGCCCGAGGACCCGGTGACGACATTCGACGTCTTCTGGCAGTCCTTCGAGGAGAATTACCCTTCTTCACCGCCAGGGCATCGACTGGCATGCGGTACGGGACGCCTACCGGCCCAAGGTGCACACCGACACGACCAGGGACGAACTCTTCTCCCTCTTCAGCGAGATGGTGAAGCCGCTGTACGACGCGCATGTCGCCGTTCTCGACGGCGATCGCCACTTCGCCCGGATCCGCCCGGGCACGGTCATGTTCAGCGACGAGCTGGAGAGGAAGGCCAAGAACCTCATCGTGCAGCGCGACCTCAACGGCGAGAAGCCGCGGGAGTTCGCGAACGGCCAGATCAACTACGCGGATCTGCCCGGCGGACAGGGCTATCTGCGCATCTCCGGATTCACCGCCTACGACGAACAGGACCCTCGTACGCCGCCCAGCTGGCCGAGCTCGACAGGACTCTGGACGCCGTCTTCACCGCTGAGCGCACAGCTTCCCTCAACGGACTGATCATCGATCTTCGGATCAACGGCGGCGGATTCGACGTCCTCGGCCTGCACATCGCCGAGCGCCTGACCGACAGCCCGTACCTCGCCTACCGGAAGCGCACCCAGTACACCCGTCCGCAGCCCATCGCCGTAGAGCCCGTGCAGGACGCCCCCGCTACGGCGGCCCGGTCGCCGTGCTGACGGCCGGGACGACGTACAGCGCAGCCGAGACCTTCACCCAGGCCCTCATCGACCGGCCCGGCAGGACCGTTCGTATCGGGAGTCCACGCAGGGCGTCTTCTCCGACACCCTGGACCGCGGGCTCCCCAACGGCATGGCGGTCCGGCTCCCGAACGAGGAGTTCCTGACCCGCTCGGGGCAGACCTTCGACGGCGCCGGCATCCCGCCTCACATTCGCACACCGGTATTCACCCAGGCGGAGTTCGCGAAGAACCGCGACTCGGCCTTCGACGCCGCGGTGGCGGCGCTCCGACGCTAGGACCTGTTGGAAAGTGCCGGCCACAGCCACTCGTTGAGCGGCGCCTTCAGGCGGTCGATGCCGTATCCGGCAGGTTTGACCGGATGGCTGCGATGACGCCGCCGTCGACGAGGAGGTCGGTGCCGCTGATGAACGTGGCGTTCGGGCCGAGGAGGAACGCGGCTGCTTCGGTGATGTCAGCCGGTGTGCCCAGCCGCTTGGCTGCCGAGGCGTCGACCATCGCGCGCATCTGGGTGCCGTTGCCGCTCGCGAGTTCCTGCCGGCCCATGGGGTGGAGATGACGCCCGGGCTGATGGAGTTGATCCGGGCACCGCGCTTGCCCCACGGCACGCTGGCGGCCTGGACGCGGAGCTGATTGGCTCGCTTGGCCAGACCGTAGCTGTTGCCACCGGCTTGCGGAGTCACGAAGGGCAGCTTGAGCAGCTCGTCGGCGGGGTGGCGGCCAGCGCCTGTTCCTGCGCGGCGTCGAGGGACGCGCCCATATGACCGGCCATGCTGGAGATGACCACGCCCGCCCCTCCCGGGCAATGACCTGCCCGAACTCCTCCAGGACCAGGGCCACACCCAGCAGGTCCACTTCCAGGATCGCGGCGGCAGGTGCCTGCACCGGGGAGAGTCCCGCGGTGTGAACGACCTCGATGACACTGCCGAGATCCGCCGCCTCGCCTGCCAGAGCGGCCACCGACGCACGCGAGGAAACGTCGACGGGCCGCGTCACGACGTCATACCCTCGTCCCGCAGGGTTTCGGCAGCGGCGTTCAGCAGGTCCTCGTTGAAGTCGGCGAGCAGGACCTTCCTGCCGGATCCCTGCCGTCGGGCGATGCTCCGCCCCATCCCGCCGACACCGATGACGACCACCACATTGACGCTCATGGACGACCCTTCATTTACATTACGAACCGTTTCGTAATTGAAGGCTACATCCACGTCTACGATGGAGGAATGGGAGAGGCACGTCGGCCCGGCCGACCACGCAACGCGACCGCTGACCTTGCCATTCTCGAAGCCACCCGGGATCTGATCATCGAGAACGGATACGCCCGGCTGTCGATGGAAGGCGTCGCCGCGCGTACCGGAGTGGGCAAGCCGACCGTGTACCGGCGCTGGTCCTCCAAAGGCGCCCTGGTCGCCGACGCGCTCCGCCACAGCATCCTGGCCGCCGCTCCCGGCCATGCAGCGGCCCCGCCCGACACCGGCGACATCGAGCGCGATCTGCGGGCCTGGCATCACGAGTACACCCGGGTGACCGCGGATCCGGGCAACGTCCCCTCGTCCTGGCGCTGACGGCCGCGGCGGCGGAGAGCCCCGCGACGCCGAGGCGCTGTACCAGCAGCTCTCCGGCCCCAGCACGAGGTACTCACCGAACGGTTGCGTTCCGCGGTGAACGCGGGGCAACTCCGCGCCGACGCCGATCTGGAAGCCGTCGCCGACGCCCTGATCGGTGCTCTGCTCTACCAGCTCCTGACGGGCAACGCCGCCGCGTCCGGGCAGCGGGCAACCGCGCTCGTCGACATCCTGCTCGCGGGACTGCGCACCTGAACGACGCCGCGGCCGCCGGCGAGCGGGAACAGTGCCACCATCACGCTGCCCGGCACGTCCGCCCGCTACCTGAAACTGACCTTCACCGGGAACACCGGCTGGCCGGGGCGCAGCTCTCCGAACTGGAGGCCTACACCGGCTGACTCTTCGGCGGCAGCACAGGGCGGCCGGCCTGCCGGCCGGGCCCGCCTTGTGGGCCGAAGCCAGGCTCCGGTCTGTCCGTCGACGAGTTCACGCACGATGTCGAGGTGACCGTTGTGACGGGAGATCTCTTCGATGAGGTGGAGGACCACCCAGCGCAGGTCCACGTGCCGGCCGTCACTGATAGGACGCACGGCCGCCGAGTTCAGGTCGCGGTCGGCCACCAGACGTCGGTAGCGGGCGCTCTGTTCCTCGTACTCGGCGAGAGCTGGGGCAACGGGATGCTGACCGCTGTCCGCATCTCGGGGTCGGGGTCGTCATCGGTTGCCTCCGTGAGCGGCCCCTCGGGCCTCACCGAGGAACATCACCTGGACCCAGTGATGCTCGACCCACCGCAGGTGGCTGATCAGCCCGCACATCGTCATCAAGGGGAATCCGGGAGCGGTGCCCTGCGGGCATCTTCCTCGGACACACCGTCACACTTGGCCAGCGCCGCGCCACGAGCGTGATCCAGGAACGTGGCCAGCTGCGTACGTTCGTCCCACGTGGGGTGTATCGCTTCGTTGTGTCATCACGGGTGAGGCTTCCACAGCTCGGAGGCGGTGTAGTACAGACAGACCAACCAACGAGCACCCGACCCACGCTTACGCCCAGATGTGGTTGCAGTACTGGCCCTTCACCACCCACGGAGGCGCCAGGAATGCCGGAAAGACCCGGTGCGGATGCCGACCGGCCCCTACGATGAACATCGCCGATCAGCGACGGGGAGAGGAGCCGGGTCATGCGGGTCAACGTCACATTCGGCGAAGGCACGGCCGGTGCGGAGACGGACGGTGCCGAGGCCGCGTTGTCGCTCTGCCGCTGGCTCATGGCGGAGCCCGAACTCCGCGGCCGGGCGAAGGTTTCCACTGGTCCGGAACGACCGGCCGCGGGCCACATGGGCGACGGTCTGGAACTCGTCAACGTCGTACTCACCAACAGCATCGCCCTGGGCAGCCTGATCTCCGCGGTCGCCGTCTGGCGTGGCTCGCGTCCGCGCCCACCGCAGGTGCGGCTCGAACGGGACGGTGTCGTGGTCACGTTGCGGGACAACTCCCGGAACAGGTCGAGCAGATCCTGCGGATGTGGAACGCATCGGCCGACAGCGCATCCGCCCCGGCGGACGGGGACGACGAGTAGCCGTGGCCCTGCTGTCCGACCCGGCCCGTTCCGAGGCCGTCCTGATCGGCGTCCATGACTACGCCACGCTCGAGAACCTGCCCGCCGTCGCCCAGAACCTGGAGGGCTGCGCGCGGCGCTGACTGATCCCGAAGTGTGGGGCTGCCGGACACCGCCTGTACGGTGATCCCACAGCCGAGGAGCGTCGGTGAAGTCCTTGACACCGTGCGGGACAGGGCCCGCCGCGCCGAGGACACCCTGCTCGTGTACTACGCGGGACACGGCCTGACGGACCCGCACACCGACGAGCTGTACCTCGCCATGCCGGAATCGGACCGCGAACGCGAATACACTTCGCTGCGCTACGAGTACCTGCGCCGCGCGGTGCTGGACCAACAGGCCTGCGCCCAGCGCACCGTGGTGATCCTCGACTGCTGCTACAGCGGCCGCGCGCTTCTCGGGAAGATGAGCGCCAGCACGCACATCGCTGACCAGGCCGTGGTCGAGGGCATCTGTCTGATCACCGCCTCCGCGGAGACCCGGCCCGCGCTGTCTCCGCCAGGTGAGCGTTACACCGCGTTCACCGGCGAGCTGATCACCACTTTGACGGAGGGCGTGCCCGGCCACCCCGATCCCCTCGATATGGACACCCTCTACCGGCAAGTGCATCGGACGCTGGCCGGTAAGTCCCGCCCTGCCGCAGCAGCGCAACCGCAATCTCGGCGGCTTCATCGCCATCGCCCACAACCGCGCGGCGGCGCCCGCGCCGGACCCGCCGGACCTGCGGTTCCGGCAGAGCGACGCCGAGGAGCGGCTCGCGTGGATCGAGCGGCGCGCGGAACAGCTGCGCCTGGAAAGCGAGCGGTTGCACCAGCAGGCGCAACGCCGCGCCCACGAGACAGTGGAAACCGCGCAGCGCCTGGCGAGCGCCGTGACGGCCACGTCCGACCCGGATTTCGAGCCGTTCTGGTTCGCGGTGCCGGGACCGCGTCCGCTGTACGGCGAGGACGGCTCTCTACAGCCGGTGGCCGAACTGGAACCCGGCATCTGGTACTTGGCCATTGAGCAGCGAGGTAAGGGCATCGTTGCGCGTGACGAGGAGGGATCAAAACGAGGGTTCATCCTCGACATGACCGGGATCCAGCGCGGGGCATCGAGTCGGCCGCGGAGCCCGCGTCCGGGCAGAGCCCGAGCGACGCGGAGGCCGCGAAGCGGCGCACCGAGCAGACGGTCCGCGAGGCCGAACGCCTGGCGAGCGCCGTGACGGCCACGTCCGACCCGGATTTCGAGCCGTTCTGGTTCGCGGTGCCGGGACCGCGTCCGCTGTACGGCGAGGACGGCTCTCTACAGCCGGTGGCCGAACTGGAACCCGGCATCTGGTACTTGGCCATTGAGCAGCGAGGTAAGGGCATCGTTGCGCGTGACGAGGAGGGATCAAAACGAGGGTTCATGCTCGACATGACCGGGATCCAGCGCGGGATCGAGCCCCTCACCGACGCCGTGGACGGCGCCCCGACCCGGACTTCGAACGGTTCTGGTTCGCCGTACCGGTGCGCCGCCCGCTGATGAGTGAGACCAGGGTGCTCGAGGAGGTGGGGAACTGTTACCGGGCACGTGGTACCTGGCCATCGACCAGCGGGGCAGGGCCTCCTCGCACTGTCGCAGAACGGCCACAGAGGAGTCCTGCTCGACGCGTCGGAGATCCAGCGGGGTTGACCGCTGCCGAGCCGGGCCTTGGCGTCCCCTCACCGGATGGCGAACGTGACACCGGATGCCGCTTCGGAGGTGCTTCAACTCGCCTGCAGGATCGGCGCGGTGGGCGTGAAGGTCCGGGAGGATGCCCGCAGGCCTTCCGGATCCAGTACCAATGCCGTGCTGGTTGATGCCGCGCGGAGTGCGGGCGCGCAGGACGCGGCCGCCCAGGAGGGTGGACTTCACCTCCAGGTAGGCGGTCTCGATCTCCCACCGCTGGTGGTACAGCTCGATCAGTTCGGCAGCGGGGTGGATCCGGTGGTCCGTGAGGGTGGTGACGAGCCGGTTGGTGAACTTGGCCAGGTTCGCCGGGCTGTCGGGCACCGCCATCGTCGTGCCGTCGATCGCGCGGACCAGCAGTCCGCGCCACCACACGCCGGCGGTCCCGATTCCTGGGGCCGGGCCGCGTGCCCAGATGGCCAGGCGCGAACGCCCCGCCGCAACAACAACAACATCACGAGAGATGACAGACTTGGCACCCAACGGAGCTCCCGCCGAAAAGTGATCTTGGTCGACACGGTTCCAGCAGGAGCTCCGTCTCATTTCAGCCGACTTGACGCACTCGCCCCACGCTATCTACACGGCATTGGTACTAGACCTCTACCTGGCCCGACGTAAGGGCCTGCTCCGTCTTCGGCACGGCGTAGAAACCAGTGAGGCGTCACCTGGTGATGTGGGGGCGGCGCCCTGGTTTGCTCCCTCGGCCTGTCAACGGCAAGCGCGATAAGCGGAGTTGAGACTGGAGCGGTCAGCCGACACGCCTTCGGAAGGGGATCACGTTGGGGCTGTCGCTGGGAGCAGCGCGGCGCGGTCCGCCCACATCAGCCGTGACCGGGTGTCGAGCTGGCGGCGCAGCACCGCGAACCAATGGCGTAGCGTGCAGAATTCAACATTCCTGGCCTTCTCCCACCGTGCAAGCGGCGGGAATACAAGCTGATGCCTCACTGGCATCTGCGCCGCGTAAAGCCACGCGCACCCGATCCGAAAGTGTTGGTTCTGATCACTATGTCAAGTGCACGATCAGTTGAAGCAACCCCGCGGCGACGAGGCATACGGTCCGCACTGGCGCTGGCGGCCGCATCGGCCGGCGCGCTGATGCTCACCGTGGCCACCGCCGGAACCGCCAGCGCGGACACGCCGCCAACCACACTCTCTGTGAACCCTGCCGGTGGGATTAATGGGAGCGTTTGCCTGGACATCGTGGGCGGCTCCTACGCGAACGCCGCCCCGGTCCAGATCTACGCGTGCAACGGCACTCCCACCCAGAAGTTCATCAAAGTCACCGCCGGCAGCACCATCCGGTCCGCAGCCACCGGCAAGTGCTTGAATGTCAAGGGCGGCGCCACAGCCAACGGCTCCAAGGTAGACATGTACACCTGCAACGGCACCGGCTCACAGGTCTGGATGGACCGCGGGACGGTGGGGCAGCCGCGCAGCCTGTACAACCCTCAGTCCAACAAGTGCCTCAACGACCCGAAGGGTCCCTTTCGGGGCCCGGATAGAGATCTGGGACTGCACTGGCTCCTACAACCAGCTCTGGCGCCAGCACACGAGTATCTGACCTGGGCTGATACGTAGGATACGCCGCAGCGCGCAAGACCTCAGCAAAGTGAGGCTTCGTCCGCGGGACCTGCAGAAGCCGGACTCTTCACAGCGGCCGTCCTTCACGCGATGTTGCTCAACGCTTCAAAGCGTGAAGGACGGCTGTCCTGCTGTCTCACGAAGAAGACATGATCAACAGGTCGAGTGACACGGCGAGGTTAAACAAAAGTTCAGCGCCCGGCACCGTGCCGCCTGCGCTGGAGAGGTATCTGCTGCCGCCGTTGTCCGCCCCGCGTCCCGGGCGGGCGGGCAGTTCTATCTGCGGCATCCGCAGAAGAAGTTGCCTGATCCGGCTCCTATGGCCGATCCGCAGCGGGAGTGGGGTTCTGCCCTCTCGGCACTGCGACAGCAGCCGCTGTCGTCATCTGGCTCCGGACGTGATGGCCCGAGCAAGCTCTAGCCGATAAGGGTCTGCTTCGGGCGGACTACACAGAACTCGTTCCCCTCCGGATCGGCCAGCACGGTCCATGACTCGTTGCCGCTCTGCCCGACATCCACCCTGCGGGCGCCGAGTGCGAGGATGCGCTCGATCTCGGTCTCCCGGTCCTCCGCGGCGGACGTCAGATCGAGGTGCAGGCGGTTCTTGACGACCTTACGGTCAGTCACCGGCATGAAGCAGACGCCCACCGGCGCAGTCTCGTCCGGCCCGATCACGACCTCCCGCTCCCGCTCGGACAGGATCCGCCAACCCAACACCTCAGCCCAGAACCGGGCCAGGGCGGGCAGGTCGTGGGCGTCGATAACGACGTGGTGCAGCGATAAAGGCATGTCGACCAGTGTGCCCCGTGATCGGCCGGACAAGTCCTAGTCGACAGCGATGCCACGCGCCTCAAGGACACTGAGCTTGTCCGGGAAGTCCAGGAGGCATTCATCCGCGCCGACGAAGCGCTTCAGGTTCGGCAGGAGCGCGAGGTCGTCGAGCGAGTGGACGTCGAACAGCTCGTCCTCACCGTCCCAGACCGGGGCGCACTCCTGGTAGACCTGATGACCGCCGTCCGCGGTCAACTCCTCCACCGTGGCGAGCAGCTCGTCGCTGATCTCGAGCGCCTCGAAGTAGGCACGGGCCTCGTCGAGCACGGTGAATTCCAGGCCATTGGCGAAGGCGTAGTCGTGCGGGTCGTCGATGTTCAGGTGTCTCGCGAGGTCGAATGCCGGTGTGAGCGTCTTGTCCCAGTACATAAGCTTTTCGATGACGAGCAGCTTGAAGTTGAAGTCGGTGAATGCAGCCATGCGGTCAACCTAGAACACGGCACCGACATCCAGCCATAGCCTCCCCGCGACGGCACGCGGCACGCGGTGCAACCAGAGCACCCTGTCCGCCGGGAGCCGGCCGGGGACCACCTGACCGGCCGGACCGGCCTCGCACCGCTCCTCCGCCCTGCCGGTGGAGAGCTGACTCCCATCGAGACCCTGGCCGCCCACTACGCCTCACCCACGCCCACCGGCCTGGCGATACCGGCTGGCCCCGATGACCGCCAGGACGGCTTTCGAAGCGGTGCACAACGACCAGAAGGCAAGCCGCGAGCTCATCGCCGCAGCCCTCTCCCTGGCCCCGAGCTGCCCGACACGTTCAACAACGCCGCAGCCGTCCTCCGAACACGCCTCCAGCGCATCGACGGGCGCACCTGACTCGACCCCGGCCATTCGGCTGCCGGTGCGCCGCGGACAGCGGCTGTGGACAGAGCCTGTCCACAGCCGCATCCGGCAGCGGAGATCAGCCCTCCAGAGCGGCAAGATCGAGCCGGCGCAGGCGGTCCGGGTCCGCGATGACGTCGATTTCAGTGATCTTGTCGCCTCCGAAGGTGAAGCTGAGCACCAGAGCCAGCCGTCCGAGGGGGCCATAACAAGCCCGACCGCTCCGTTGATCAACGCCGGCTCGGTGGACCTGGCCCGTTCCATGGCGGCCATCGCCCCTCGGCCACCGTGTGGGCGCCGCTGACGGAGACAGGCTCCGGAGTGGGGATGGCCGCCTTGTCGGCCCGGAGCACCACTCCGGGATGGAGCAGGGCGACCAGCGTGTCGAAGTCCCCGCCGCGAGTGGCGGCCAGGAAGGCATCGGCGATTCCACGTTGCCGCCTCAGGTCCGAGGGGTCCAACGGGTGCCCCTTGACCCGGCGGCGTGCACGGCTGGCGATTTGCCTCGTCGCGGCCGGGGAACGCTCGATCATCACGGCGATCTCGTCGAAAGGCACGGCGAACATGTCGTGCAGCACGAACGTGAGGCGCTCGGCCGGAGCCAGTGTGTCGAGCACCACCAGGAGGGCCAACCCGACCGAGTCGGCCATCAACGCATCCTGCTCCGGGCGCCCCCGGCCTCCTGACCGATGACCGGATCGGACACCAGTACGTCGAGAGGCTCCTCGCGTCGGTTCGCGCGCGAGCGCAGCATGTTCAGACATACGCGCGCCACCACCGTGGTCAGCCAGCCCCGACGTTCTCCACTTGAGCGGCATCGGCGCGGCTGACCCGCAACCATGCGTCCTGAAGGGCGTCGTCGGCCTCACTCACAGAGCCGAGCATCCGGTAGGCCACCGCTCGCAAATGGGCCCGATGCTCCTCGTAGCGCTCAATCAGCCAGTCACGTTCGGCCACGCTGTCACATTCCTCGATCGCCGGGGTCATAGCAGTAGTACGCAGAACCGAGCCGACGGTACCGGGGCGCAGACTCCCGGACCGTGCGAACAAGGAGAAGCCATGACGTCAACCATCCTGGTCACCGGCGGTACGGGCACTCTGGGCCGCATCGTCGTTCCGCTTCTGCGCGAGGCCGGCCGCAACGTACGCGTCCTCAGCCGGCACGGGCACAAAACCGGGGACGGCGTCGAGTACGTGACCGGTGACCTGCTCAAGAACGAAGGAATCGAGGCCGCGGTGAAGGGGACCGAGACAGTCCTGCACCTCGCGGGCGGCCCAAGGGCGATGATGAGGCGACTCGGAACCTGGTCCGGGCCGCGTCGCGCGCCGGCGTGCAGCACCTGGTGTACATCTCCGTCATCGGCTCGGACAAGATGCCTATCGGCTACTTCAGGGCCAAGCTGGGCGCGGAGCAGGCCATTGCGGACTCCGGCATTCCGTTCACGACCCTGCGTGCCGCCCAGTTCCACAATCTGGTCCTGACCGTAGTGGAGAAGATGGCAAAGATGCCGGTGGTGCCCTGCCCCGGCGGGCTGCGGTTCCAGCCGGTGGACGCACGCGACGTGGCCGCTCGGCTCGTGGATCTGACACTCGGCGAGCCGGCCGGCCCGGTGCCCGACCTGGCCGGGCCGACGGTGTACGGGATGGCCGAACTGGCCCGCGGATACCTGCGGGCGCACGGCAGGCGCCGGATGATGATGCCGGTCCGGATGCCCGGAAAGGTGGGCCGCTCGTACCGCGCGGCCGAGAATCTGTCCCTGGAAGGGGCTGCTGTGGGAACGCGGACCTGGGAGGACTTCCTGACCGCGAGCCACCGCAAGACCTCGTAGCCCCACCCCGGTCGGCACTCTTCAATGGCCCACCGAGCAAGCCCTCGCGAAGCTCTCACCGACCCGCCTGCGGGCGCGTCGGCGCCCGTTCCAGCAAGCTCGGGCAGTCGCACCGCAGGCCGCCAGGGCTTCGAGCACACGCCCGGTGGGGCCCGGCCGAGCGGCAGCCGGACCCCACCGGGCGGTGCCGGGCGGTGTCTACCTTCCGACCCGTACCCCTCGGCGCTCACCCGTACCCCGTCGACGGTGAGCGTCCCGTCGTGGCGCACGGTGACCTTGGCGGCCATCGCCGCGGCAAGGTCGATCCGCTGCCAGCTGCCCCGTCACCCTGCTCGTCCATCGCTGAGCCGGAGGGATCTGGGTGGCGGCGAGGACGGTGCGCCGCTGGCCGTCGCTGAGCTTGGGTGCGCCGTGCGCAGCATGTCCTCGGCCCCGTCCGGAACAGCCGGCGGCCGGTTCTCCGCGCCGATGCTCGGGTAGCCGTAGGTCATCCGCTGCTTGTACACCTTCAGCGCCTCGTCCGTGGGCAGGTACGGCTTCCCGTCGCCGGCGCAGCGCGCCAGCGAACGGCCTGCCCGGCCTCCCAGCACTTCTGCGCGAGGACGGTCTCCAGCTCAGCCTTCGACTGCTCCAGGAGCTTGCGGAACCCGGGTCGGACCAACGCAGTTGAGCGGTCTTCTCGCCGACGATGCGGCCGCCCATGATGTCGGTCGGGTAGTGGAAGGCCAGCAGAATGCGATTGTTTCCGTACTCCGAGGCACGCGCGAGGATCTGCGGCGCCAGTTCGGGCAGCAGCGTGGCGAGGACGATGCCCTGCGCATAGCCGTGGCTGGTGTGTCCGCTCGGGAAGGAGCCGTCGCCCGCGAGACCGCCATAGCCGGCTGGGCTGTCCCACTGCTCGATGAGGCCCTTGTCGTTCGTGAACCCCATACGGACGAAGGGGCGTTTGTACTGGTAGTTGTTCTTGGCGGTCTGGTACCAGTCGGCGGAGGAGTCCGAGTGTGTTCGACGCGGCCGGACAACAGAGCCTTGGTCTTGGGTAGTTCGCCGTTCTTCAGCGCCTGCTCGTAGAGGCGGCCGAGGGTGGCGCCCAGCCCGTCAGCCATGGTCCGGTACGGACTGCCCGCGCCGTCCACAAGTGCCTTGTGGACCAGCGGATCGGTCGGCCCGGAGGGGCGTTGTTGATATCGACGGCCGTCCGGTCGTTGACCGCGGTCAGCTCGTCGTACGTCGTGCCCTTCGGCAGAGCCTCGTTGGCCCCATGACCGAGGGGTGTTCCGTGCGGCGTCGAACGAGCGCAGCAGCCAGGTGAAGTAGTCCCCGCCGCCCGGCGCGGTGGGCTGGGTGTCGGAGGGGTAGAAGGTGTCGAGCTCCTCGTCGGTGAACGGGAGGGAGTCGGCGGTCTGCGCGAGCGAGCCGAACCCGAAGTAGGCGTCGGAGCTCGTGCTGTTGCACTGGTGGACCTCGACGGCCAGGGTGTTGGTCCCCTCCAGCAGGGCCGAGACCGGGACGCTGAAGCGGGCGGTGACCGGGTCCCCTCGCCGGAGGTGCCGTCCGGGGTCTCGTACTGGAGGTTCTTCTCGACCTTTCCGTCTCCGTGGCCGGCGATGCGACGGCCGTTGAGATAGACGGTCACGGTGTCGTCGTAGACGACCGTGCCCAGCAGCCCGGTGATCGCGTCGAGGAGGCGCGGTCCATCGAGAAGGAGGACCGGAAGAAGTACGCCTCGACGCTGTCGCCCGTGTCCTTGCGCAGCTTCAGCTTGGTGCGGACGGGGAAGTCGGCGCCGAGGTCGCTGCCGTCGTTCTTCACGCCGAAGGGACCGGCCGCCTTCTTCCAGGGGACGTCCCCGCGTCGAAGCCGGCCCGGGTCCATGCGGTGCGGTCCGTGTCCCCCGCGCCGGGTCGACACCCGGAGTGTCCAGGTAGCTCCAGGTCGTCGAGTCGTCGACGACGGCCTTGCCGATGCGTAGGTCGTCGATCCACCCTGTGGGCCTCGAACCCGACTTGGCATGCGCGTCCTCGTAGCGCAGCCGGATCTCACTGACTCGCTTTCCGGCGAGGGCGCCGAGGTCGGCCGAGACGGTGTTCCACTTCCCGGGGCGATCGTTGTGTCACTCGCCCTCGCCTTGTGGGTACGCGGGTGCCGGCCGTCCCGGTCGGTGTAGACGACGTCGAGCGCGACGTGGGTGGAGGCGGCATCGTCCGGTCGGACCGCGTAACCGAGCTTCGACTCGGGCCCGAGCGGGACGTCGAGTCCGGAGCGCACGACCACCGTGGAGGAGGCCGGTCCGGAGGCCAGGACGCGGCCCGCGTACCGCAACGCGGCGGAGCCGTCGGCCGCGCCCACGGAATCGGCGTTCTCGACCCCTACTCCGAGCGCCGAGGCCGAGGAGCCCGTGGAACTGCGCAGGGTCCAGTCGGCGAGCTGGAGCTTGTCGCCGTCACCGGCCGAACCCTCGCACCGGCCAGCACAGTTGTCGGTGATGCGGAGCTGGTAGTGGCGGTACGCGTGCGGGGTGTCGATCGGGTAGAAGTTGCTCTGCCCGCGGGCACCGAAGCGCTGCCCTTCTCCTCGTCCAGGACCTTCCACGAGGAGTCGTCCGCGTCCTTCGCGGCGGAGTCGCTGTCGCTCCCGAGCACGGTCCACGCGGCGGGGTCGCGCGGCGCCGCGTCGTTCGCGGAGGTGAGCGAGTAACCGGTCACGGCCGCCGGGGCACGGAGCCTGTAGATCGCGTGAACGGGCCTGTCCACAGTGGGCCGGCCACTGTCACGCGCGTACCACTTGGTGCCGGAGTCCTGATCGGCGAGGCTCTCGGCGCTTTCCTTCGCGCTCGTGTCGTTGGGGTGGCCGGAGCGCACGTCGCGCACGGTGGTGGTGACGTGCGTGGTCTCGCCGCGCAGATTCCGCGCGGGCCCCTGGGCCGGGAACCCGGCGGGCCGGGGGTCCCGGGCTCGTAGGACGTGGACCAGAATCCCCGCCCCCGGCGCCGCGCCCGCTTCGTCGTCGGTGTCGGCCGTGGCGGACCCGCCCCGAGCGAGCCCGCCACAAGCACGGCTACGACCACACCGGCCGCTGTGCCTCGCCTACGTCTCCTCAACACCCGCACGACTCACCTCTTCGTTTGGACAACGTTGTCAGCACTCGATGAGCCTGCGGGCTTGCAGGAAACATGTCAATCCCAGACGCATGACCCGTTCGGGGACGCCCCGTTCGACCGCTGGAGCCCAACGGAACGAGACATCCCACATCGGATGCCGAACCCTTGATTCGGCACTTCCACGTCATCCTCAGCGGGCGACGGTCCACCGATGGCGCATTGAGCGCGACGACCCCGCAGAGCCTGTCGGGTGGCCCTCGTAGCCGAGCTACCAGGACACTTCGGCAACGCATCCGGGGCCAACGGGTCGCAACCACAACAATCGAAGACCTCGAACCGCCCCGACGTAGCCCTGCCCGAGCTCGCGACCTTCAGCGACGAACTCGACGCGCCCTGCCGCTGATTCGGGCTCCGTACGCGTTCAGGCCTCCTCCGCCCTGTCGGGCCAGACGAGCCGCCTGGAACGGTGAACGCACACCACCAACACCACGAGGACCGCGGTGGCTCCGCCGAGCGTCATCACCGTGGACGCAGAGGTACGGTCAGGGCGACTCCCCACCAGCGCGCCGATCGAGATCGTGGCCTGGAAGGACGCGGTGAACAGGACCGATGCCGCTTCCGGTGCATGCGGCGTCGCCTTGGAGAACCAGGTCTGCGACGAGACCGGCACGGCGCCGTAGGCAACGCCCCACGATCAGCAACACCACCGCGCCGGCCTCCCAGCGCCCCAGTACGGGAAGGAGCAGCGTCGCCGCGGCCATCAGACCGGCAACGAGCCCGAACGTGGCGCGCGGATAGCGGACCACCTGCGAACCTCCCACGAAGTTGCCGAGAACGCCGGCCGCACCGTAGATCAGCAGGAGCACGGTGACCGTTCCGGCACCGGCATGGGTGACCTGCTCCAGGAACGGCGTCACATAGGTGTAGGCGCCGAAGTGGGCCAGCACGACCAGGAAGGTCAGCAGCAGCGCGAAGCGCGTGTTGACCCACGGCAGATGCCGGCCAGCACCCTCAGCCGGGTGGCCCTGCCCGGAGGCAACGGCGGCACGACCATGAGCACCATGACAAGCACTCCGACCGCCAGCGCTCCCATCGCGACGAAGGCCGAGTGCCATCCGGCGAGGCCCCGAGCAGCGTTCCGACCGGCACCCCGAGCACGGATCCCAGCGGAACAGCGGCGAAGATCACCGCAGTTGCCCGCCCGACCGAGGCCGGCGGCACCAGCCGCTCAGCCAGCCCGGCCCCGATGGACCAGAAGCCACCGATCGTGACCCCGACCATCACCCGGGAGACCAGGACGAGCCAGTACGACGGGGCTGCCGCGGCCAGGAAGTTCGCCAGCGCCAGCAGAAGCATGAAGAGGCACAGCAGCAGCCGACGGTCGACGCGTGCGGTAGCCGCGGTGACCAGCGGAGCGCTGATCGCCGCGAGGAACCCGGCATGGTCATCATCAGCCCCGCCATTCCGTCCGAGACGGTGAAGGAGGCCCCGATCGACGTCAACAGGCCAATCGGCAGGATCTCGGTGGTGACGATGGCGAAGATTCCCAGCATCACCGAAACCACGGCCGGCCACCCGCCGAATGGTGAGCGAGCGGGTAAGCCTCCGCTGTCGGCTGTGGTGGCAGTGGACACGAGTTCCATGGGTTCCGTCCTGTGAGGGCGTGCGACTGGTGATCAGTCCAACAGCGCGTCCCAGGGAACAGCTGGCGGAATTGCGACATCACCCGGGCACTGCACGGGTGATGTCGCTTTCCAGGGTGCGGGCGGCACGCCGCGCCCTGGTCTAACCGCGGTCGCCTTCCAAGGCGTGGGGCTCGCCGAGGCAGCTGAGGCGGACGAGCCATCGGGCTGTCAGTTCCTCTTGATACAACTGCATGCGTAATACGTGACGGGATGAGGGACTCGGCCATGCCCAGCGACTTTTCAGATACTGCGCCAGTTATCGGACTGTACGAGACACTCATTACCCGTCGTCTCGAAGAGCGGATCAAGGAGTTCGACGCCACAGGATGGCGCTCAATCGATGCAATCGTTGGGCAGAGTCTGCGCCACGTACTGTCCCGTTACATCGGCAATACTGTGCGCCAACTACTCCAAGGTCTCGCGCCCGCAGAGCAAGTACTGGCCGCCAATCACATCTTGGAGTCCCTCAACAGCATCGACGGCGCGACGCAGTGGGTCGACCTGGTCGCTGAAGGCCCACGACAGCTGTTGGCCGTCGCAGAGCAGGAGGGCCCAGGCGTCTACGCCATCCGCCCAGCCACGCCCCTCTCCGACACAGCGCTGCTTACGAACTCGCCTGAAGATCCAAGTCTCGGATTCGAGCTGCGAGCAGAGCTGGCCACGGCGGACCGGGTCGATCTGCTCTGCGCGTTCGTGAAGTGGCACGGGCTACGCGTCCTCGAACAGGCGCTCGCCTCCGCTCGTGATCGCGGCATCCCCATCCGGGTACTGACAACGACCTACATCGGTGCCACAGAACGGCGCGCGTTGGATCGCCTCGTCCGAGACTTCGGCGCCGAGGTGAAGGTCAACTACGAGCTGCGCTCCACTCGGCTCCACGCCAAAGCATGGCTCTTCCGACGCGACAGCGGCTTCGACACTGCGTACGTAGGCAGCTCGAACCTGTCCAAGGCGGCACTCCTCGATGGACTCGAGTGGAACGTACGACTGTCTTCCGTAGCAACTCCCTCTGTCCTACGCAAGTTTGAGGCTACGTTCGACGCGTACTGGAGCGAGCAGGCATTTGAGCCGTACAACCCTGACAGCGATGCTCAGCGGCTCGACGAGGCGCTCTCCCATGCTGGTGGCTCCTCCCAAAATGCCCGCAGCAACATCACACTCTCCGGGTTGGAAGTCCGCCCCTATCCGCATCAGCGCGACATGCTTGAACGTCTAGAAGTCGAACGCACCGTGCATGACCGCCACCGCAACCTGCTCGTGGCCGCGACGGGTACGGGCAAGACCGTGATGGCTGCGCTCGACTACAAGCGCCTACGACAGACGCTGGGAGGCAAGCCACGCTTGCTCTTCGTGGCTCATCGGAAGGAGATTCTCGAGCAGTCCCTCCGCGTTTACCAGAACGTGCTCACCGATGCGAACTTTGGTGAACTGCTCTACACCGGTGAGATCCCCGACAACTGGACGCATGTTTTCGCAAGCGTTCAGTCTCTCACCGCTCGCGCACTTGAGCGCCTCACTCCCGAACACTTCGACATCATCGTGATTGATGAGTTCCACCACGGCACTTCGCCCACATACCGACGGCTCTTGGATCACTTCGCACCGCAAGAGCTACTAGGCCTCACGGCTACCCCTGAGCGTATGGACGGCCTGAACATTCAGGATGAGTTCTTCGGGGCCGAATCGCCGCTGAGTTGCGACTCTGGGAAGCATTGGAGAACGAACTACTTAGCCCATTCCACTACTTCGGCATCACCGATAACACCGACATGCGGGCCGTGACATGGAAACGCGGGGCCTACGACTCGGCAGCACTCAGCAACCTCTTCACAGGCAACGATGCGCGCGCCAGGCTCGTCATGCAGGCGGTGATGGACAAGGTTACGGACCCTGGCATCATGCGCGCCCTGGGCTTCTGTGTCTCCGTCGCACATGCCCACTTCATGGCTGACTTCTTCCGCCGTGCCGGCCTCAGCGCCTTGGCACTCTCCGGCGACACTCCACGGCATGAACGCAAAGTCGCCCTCGACGAACTGAGGGCGGGCACGATCCAGGTGATCTTCTCCGTTGACCTATTCAATGAGGGCCTCGACATCCCCGACGTCGACACCCTGCTGCTCCTCCGCCCCACTTCCAGCGCCACCGTATTCCTCCAGCAACTGGGCCGCGGGCTCCGCCGCACCGACGATAAGGCCGTGCTCACCGTCCTGGACTTCATCGGCCAACACCGCAAGGAGTTCCGTTTCGAGGAGCAGTTCCGCGCACTGACGAACCTCACCCGAAATCGTCTACTAGCCAGCGTGGAACACGACTTCCCACAGTTGCCCTCTGGCTGCCAGATCATCCTTGAGACGAAGGCCAAGGAATTGATCATCGACAACATCCGCAACCAGATCGGCGTCAACGTCACACACCTAGCACGTGAGGTTGCCGCCTACGCTGAGCCGCATCTCGTCGGCTACCTCAAGGAGAGCAACCGAGAGCTCAGGGAGCTCTACCGCGGCAACGGAAACTCCTGGACCGGGCTGCTTCGGCGGGCCAGGCTCCTCGACGCCACCGGTCCTGAAGGTGAGGCCGCGCTCCTGAAGCGCGTCTCGGCATTCCTTCATGTAGACGATCCGCTCCGCGTCGCCGCGTACAGCAAGCTCCTGGCCGACGATGCCCCCACCTACGAGCAACTCTCCGAGCAAGACCGGGCATACGCCCGCATGTTCTTCTTCTCGCTCTGGCCATTGGGTGAAGGCTATGCCAGCTATCAGGAGGGCTTCGACACGCTTCGCTTCCAGCCTGCCTTCCGAGACGAGCTCCGCCAGGTCCTCGCCCACGTCATAGACAAGGCAGACCACGTCCCTGTTCCCCTCCTCGGCATGCACACCAGCTTGCCGCTGACGGTCCATGCCTCGTACAGCCGCTCAGAAATTCTTCCCGCCCTAGGCCTCTCTGTTGTGGGTGGCTTCATGCCTGGCCACTTCCAAGAAGGCGTGCGGTGGTGCGAGGGAATCCAGGCCGATGCTCTCTTTATCACGCTAGAAAAGGATGAGAAGGACTTCTCTCCAGAGACTCGCTACAAGGACTACGCATTGAATGATTCCCTGTTTCACTGGGAATCCCAGAACACAACCTCTGAGGCTTCTCCCACCGGGCTTCGTTACCAGACTCACACCGAGAAGGGCACGCACGTGCTGCTCTTCGTTCGCCGCTACAAGAAGACGGACATCGGCGGACCGCAGCCGTGGATGCTGCTCGGCCCAGCCGAGTACGTCGAGCACAGGGGCAGCAAGCCCATGGGTATCGTTTGGAAGCTCCGCCATGACATTCCAGCCGATGTATTGACCTACTCGGCTATTGCGACCGGTTAGAATTCACCAACCCATGCAGTGACCTCATGCGTCAGGGAATCTCCAGAGGCGACGGTGCGCCTGCACGAAACGCTTCCTTATCCGATGCCGCTCATCCGTTCGGAGAGGGACGGCCCTCTGCCCAGCTCTGTCTCGGTACTGATCCACAACCAGCAAGGCATCCGTCAGGTAGAGGGAGCCGCGATCCAGCCGCACATGGCAATTGGGGCACAGACAGAGAACATTCCCTCCACATCTGGACCCCCAGCCGAGCCACCAAGGGCATGAATGTGGGCGCCCTCTGCGTACTTCCTCCCTCAGTCCCAACGGGCACAGCAAATCCACACACCTGGCAGGTGTAGTCGTGCCATTCCTTCACCCGTCGCGCAACCGCACCATCACGGACGATGCGTACGACTGAAGATGTCCGCCTCCGAGTAACAGGGTCCAGGCCCTCATCCTGCTCCTGCTCCTGCTCCTGCTCCTGCTCCTGCTCCTGGCTGAGAATGTCTATAATCTGCTTCTCAAGCGGAGTGACCTCCTGCCTTTCTTCTTCAAGCCTGCGCAGCCTGAAACGGCAGATCTTGAATCCCGCGCGGCCCAACTCTTCCCAGTCCTGGACAACCGCATATAGACCGTCATACCGATATCCGCTGACCGGGGAGTAGTCCGCCTCCCCTTACTCCCACGGATCACTCGAACCGGGTTGCCCTGAACCCGACTGCGCCGGAGGCCTGCGTTACCTGGATGTTCCCAATCCTGATCGCGTACCTGGCGCTTGGAGTTGCGGTCCTGCCCACCGGCACCGGTGTAGATGACCTCGTGCCACTCATCAACGTCGTCCTCGTATCCGTTACTGAGCGCTATCGCGTCGGCCGCCCGCATCCCCTCGTCATCGCGTCCCCACGAGATGCCGGCCTCCGCTTCCTTGTGGAGCGCAGCACCCTTGACCCCTTCCGCGACTCGAAGTGCACTCCGGGACGAATCCCGTTCACATGTCCAAATACAGCTCTGTATGCAGCCATGCCAGCATGCTGTCGAACGGGCGTGCGCGTTGGAGTCGCCGAAGTCAGGTATCCGGTCTATATGTCTGAATCCGAGCGCTGAGTGGCTTGATCGCAGGCGGTCCCGCCGGGCAGAACCGGCGCAGAAATGCGCGCAGTTTGACTACAACGCTTCACGTTCCTCGGCCTCAAACCGCTCCTGGGCTAGGTCGAGAGCGGAGTCCTGATCGCATCCGTGAGCGCTCAGCCAGTGCAGCAGGTCCACCATGAGGCCGATGGCCGCCTTCGCGTAGAGGCTGGAGGAGCCCCAACTGGCCTCGTCTTGCTCTCCTGTCACGCTCCCCGCATAGAGCATCAAACAGGCCTCCCCTCGCGACCTTGGGATGAACGACGTGCCCAGTCGGCGAGGCGAGCCTGGTCGCCAGGTCACACCAGACCAGCTTCGAGTCCGCGCCCAGAACCACGCCCCAGCAGTGCGAGACGGCATCGACCAACGCCAAACCGCGCCCGGATTCAGCATCTCCGTCCACCGAGAGCATCGTGGGCAGGGATTGGGGGCGGGATCCCGAAGCCCGACCCGAAGGTGCGTGCCGTTCATCGTGACAACGAGTGTGCTCGGAGTTCCCTCACCAACGTGTCGAATCACGTTCGCAGCCAGCTCACTTACGCAGACCTCAGCGACATCCGCCACATCCGCCAGGCCCCACAGCCGCAAGTGGAGCCGCATAACGCGTCTCAACCCAGCCACTTCCTCTGCCTCCGCAAGAAACGGCAGCTCCCAGGGCTTTCGTGACATGCAGCCTTCGGTTCCAGTCGCCACGAGCACGCCCCTTCGTCGTAGCGAGCCCCCACGTCTTCACACTCCGTGAAGGTGGGTGACCCCAGTGATTCCGCAACCGAGAATGCCAACATCTCATCCCGATATGCAACGTGCACGGAGAGATTCCCTCTATAGGGTGATTGGCCAGTGTCACGGCATCCGGTGAGATGTAACTTCCGGTGATGGAAGAGGTGTTGTTGTGGCTGGATCGCCCACTGCCCGACGTCGACGTTTGGCTATCGAGATGAGGAAGCTGCGCGACGCAAGTGGCCTGACCTGCAATCAAGTAGGCATGGCGCTCGACTGGAGTGGCTCGAAGGTCAACCGATTGGAGACAGGTCAAGGGCGGGTACAGCCTTCAGATGTGGATGCACTCTGTCGCTTCTACGGGACTTCCGACGAGCTTCGCGACTTGCTGCGCTCCTTCGCCAAGGAGTCCAAGACCAGAGGCTGGTGGCACGCTCACGGAGCCGCGATTCCCTCGTGGTTCTCGGTGTATGTAGGACTGGAGCAGGCCGCCAGTCACCTCCGGAGCTACCAGGCAGAGTTCATCCCCGGCCTACTCCAGACAGCTGAATACGCGACAGAGATCAGTCGCGTTACGCCCGACCTGCTGTCCGGCGAGATCGAACGGCTCATCGAGGTGCGCATGCGTCGCCAGCAGCTCCTCGTCGGTGACAACGGGATCGACTTTGGTCCGTTGTCCATCAGAGCGCCCTCATGCACATGATGGGCAGTCGACAGGCCATGGCTGCTCAGCTCGAACACATCCTGGAGATGACCAGGTCGAGCAACGTGACGCTGCAAGTACTGCCGTACGACGCTGGCGCCTATCCCACGACGGCCCCTTCACGGTCCTCGGCTTCCCGGAGCAGGAGGATCCTGACATCGTGTATCGGGAAGGTCTGACCGACTCGATCTACCTGGAGCATCCCGCTGATGTGAACGTGTACACAAGGGCGTTCGACCATCTCAGGGCCCTCGCCCTGAGCCCACAACGATCAGGCGAACTGATCCGTTCGACAATGAAGGAGCATTTCCAATGAGCGAGCCCCGCACTCCCCGGTGGCAGAAGAGTAGTTACAGCAACGGTGCCGGTGGCGAGTGCGTCGAGGTCGCAGGCCTGTGTGGGTCCATCGGCGTGCGCGATTCGAAGCAGGCTCGGGGCCCCACATCGCCATAGGCCATGACGCATGGGTGGGATTCGTCGCATCTCTGCGCCGTCAGGAGGTGCCCGCCGGGTGACGGCGCTCATCGCCTGTTTCGCTGCACCCGCCGCCGCTACCCTGAGCGTCGCGGCCTGCCTTGCGCGTTCATGTCGGGAATCGGACGAACGTCAGCCGCTGGATCAACGGTTTAGGACGGAACATGATCAGTCTGATAGCCGCCGTGATCGCAGTAACCGGAGCAGTCATCACTGCGGGAATCGGCTTCTGGTGGCAGTCTCGCTTGAAGAGCGTTGAGCGACATGACTACATGAGCCGCTACCGCGATTCTCTGCTGTGGGTAGCCTTCGATCTGCAGAGCAGAATCTACAACATTCTTTTCGGTCACATGGCAGATCGAGATGCGTCTGCAAACGGCTTCATGCAGGGCTTCCTGATCGAGGGAACCGATCGCCAGGCAAAGTACGCACGTTTCAGTACGGCCTACGTCTTCGCCGAGTACCTTGGATGGGCAGAGATCTTTCGCCGTGACATCCAGTTCTTGGACCTCGGGAAGAATGATCGCAACCGAAAGGTCCTGCTGTGCTTGGCGAACGTCAGTCGGACGCTCAGCTCGGCACGCATCCCGGGCATCAGCTACAGGTTGTTCCGTGCAGATCAACGAGCCATCGGTGAACTGATGATCGCTGATGACAGCACCCTGGTAACCGTTGGTGTCTCGGCTACGCCGAGTTCACCCACGAGATCCTGCGCGGCGACGAACTCCGCGAGTGGACGGAAGAGCTCTTCGAGCACATTGATCGGGCAGCCCATCATCCTGATGAGGCAACCGAGCGGCTACTGAGGCTCCAGTGCCAGCTCGTCGAATTGGTCGACTACCTAGACCCTGACCACGTGCGATTCCCTGCTGCTGAACGCACACGGTTCCCATCGTCCGGGCTACTTGCCGAACTTGACCCCTACCAAGTCGGACAACTCGGCACGCCGCAGCAGAACCCGATCGATTGACCTGCCTTCTCCAGGCGTTGGGCTGTGTCCCTACGTGGTGAGCAGACGAGTCGCTTGTGGCAGCGGAGCCCGGTGGTGCGTTCGCGAACCCCGGTCCTGGACGCCCTGGCCTCCGACACGTCGGCCGCAGACCTGTACGAACGACTGGGCTGGAGCTTGCTCGCCAACGTCGATCAGCAGTGGCGTCCCGCCCAGACCGTGGTTGTGCATTGCTATGCCGCACCTGCGTGACCACCCGGATCACGGGACGCCACGTCACGGCCGACGTGACGACCAACGGCAATTGCCCAATGAAACCGCACCTATGCCGGGCTCTCCTTGGTAGTGGCGTGCAAGGCGTATACCTTCTTGTCGTCGCAGCCGATGTAGACGAATTCGTCGGCCACGGTCGGCGACGAACTGACCTTGTCGTCGGCGATGAAGTCCCATCGTGCAGATCGTGGAGGAGGACTCTTCCTCCAAAGCCGCTGGGGCTGCGTTCCGAGGCCGAGAGCCGAGCAGTTTCTGCTCCTCGTAGTACCGCGGCGTCCGAACGCTGACGCCTGCCCTGGTGGCGAGCTCGCCGATAGGCATCATGTCTCCCGAAGTTCCCGGCCACACGACTTGCCTCTGACGTCGATGTCAGGGTTTAGCGTATCGAGCACAGGCCTCGCTCGCTCCGCCACAGCGCGGGAGAGGCGGCTTGTTCGACAGCCTCCCCATCGGAAATGCGAAGGAAGATCTCCCCGTGACCACAGCAGACACGACGGCCCCGGACCTGGCCATCACCGCTCCCGCCCCTGTCGTCTCGGTGAAGCCGGTAGTGCTGGAAGCACCGGGCCGTGGCGAGGATCTGCAGGTGAGGGTTTCCGCGCCGACGGCCGGAAGCCAACTGCCGATCATCGTCCTCTCGCACGGCTTCGGCTCGTCACTGAACGGGTACGGCCCCTGGCCGACTTCTGGGCTGCACGCGGCTTCGTGGTGATTCAGCCCACCCATCTCGACTCCAGGACGGTGGGCCTCCCTCAGGGCGATCCCCGCACCCTGCGGATCTGGCGTTCCCGCGTCGAGGACATGAAGCGCATCCTCGACCAGCTCGATCTGCTGGAAGCTGCCGTCCCCGGTCTCGGCGGTCGCCTCGACCGAAGCCGCATCGCCACGGCCGGACACTCCTTCGGCGGTCAGACAGCAGGCAATCTGCTGGGCCTGCGCGTCCTCGATCCGGTGAGCAAGAAGGAGGAGGACCTGTCCGACTCACGGATCAAGGCAGGTGTGCTGCTTGCCACGGCTGGAACGGGCGGAGCCGACCTGACACCGTTTGCAGCCGAGCATTTCCCGTTCATGAACCCAAGTTTCGCCAACATGACCACGCCGGCCCTCGTAGTCGTCGGGGACAAGGACGACTCCCGCTGTCCGTGAGGGGACCGGAATGGATGGCCGACCCGTACTTCCTGAGCCCCGGTGACAAGAGCCTGCTCACCCTGTTCGGGGCGGAACACTCGCTCGGCGGGATCGCCGGTTACGAAGTCCAGGAGACGACAGACGAAAACCCCGAGCGCGTCGCCCTGATCCAGCAAGTCACCTGGGCCTACCTCCGCCATGCGCTCGGCGTCGAGGACACCAGCTGGGCGTCAGCTCAGCAGGCCCTGTCGGCGAGCGCCGCGCCCATGGGACGGATCGAATCCAAGTGAGACCCCGGGAAGCGAGTTGACCAGGGCTCTTCCGGATGGGATGCGGGCGGCGGCCGGCCCCTGACCGAGGCGGTGGCGGTGGTGGCGGTGAGGACGGCTGAACACGGGGCCGGTACCCGGCCTCGCGACCAGCCGGTCACTGAACGGTCGGGCGGCATGCGCCGGCCGGACCTCGGCCCTGAAGAGCCCATTCACCCGCCATGAGAACTCTTCGCGGGCTTCACTCCGGTGATCCGGTGGCGGTCAGGAACCCGCGGATGTACCCGGCCACGGTGTCCAGATGACTTTCGAGCAGGAAGTGTCCGCCTCCGGGAACCAGGTGGATCTCCGCGTCCGGCAGGTCCCTTGCGAAGGCGCGTGCTCCGTCCGGGCCGAAGATCTCGTCGCCTGCGCCCCAGACCGCCAGGAGAGGAACCTGGTGTTCCCGGAAGTAGGCGTGCACTTGGGGGTAGAGGGTGGATTGCCTGCGTAGTCGTGAAACAGGGCGAGCTGTACGAGGTCGTTGCCCGGCCGGTTGACCTCGCGGTGGTCAGCGGCCCAGGCGTCGGGATCGACCAGCTCGGGCCGGTCCACTCCGTGCAGGTACTGCCAGCGGATGGCGTCGAGCGAGAGGGCGGTACGGAGGGCAGGTTCGGTCTGGGGCCCGGATTCTCGCCGTACGCCCAGACGGGCTTCCAGAAATCCGGTACGAAGCCGTCTTCGTAGGCGTTGCCGCTCTGCGTGATCACCGCGGTGATCGCGTCCGGGTCGCGCAGGGCCAGCCGCCAGCCGATGGGTGCGCCGTAGTCCTGGACGTACAGGGCGTAGCGGGTGACGTCGAGCTGGGCCAGAAGGGCTTCGGTGATGTCGGTCAGGAGTCGAAGGTGTAGGTGAAGGCGTCCACGGGCGGGGCATCGGAGTTGCCGAAGCCGAGGTGGTCGGGAGCGATGACGTGGAATCGATCGGCCAGCGCCGGAATGAGGTGGCGGAACATCCGTGAACTGGAGGGGTATCCGTGCAGGAGCACGATCGTGGGCGACTCGCGGGCTCCTGCCTCGCGGTAGAAGACGCGATGTCCCCGCACTGTCGCGTACTGGTGGCGGACCTCAACCATGACTAACTCCTTCAATGCGTTGTGATGGTTACCGCTTGGCGCCCAGTAGACCGCGCATGAAGTAACCTGTCAAACAACTTGATGGAGTTAGTTGAGAAGGTGAGGGCCGTGCTGAACGACCAAGCCCTGTTGCAGGCGCTGAACAGCACTCCTGTTACGGAAGGCCGACGCCAGGACCTGTGGCGTGACGACCGTGAGGTGGACAAGTGGGCACGGGAGCACGGAGGCCTCGGCGGCGACGAGGAGCGCCGGTGGCTGCGCGCCGCCGGGACGCGCTTCAGGCGGTGGAGTCGGGCATGTCGGCGGAGCCCGGTCTGCGCCAAGTCCTCGCAGGCGTTCGCAAAGTCCCGCAGGCCGGTGCGGCGGGCATCGAGTGGCACTGGAGGTGCCGCCTGAGCGCAGGCTCGCCGTGGAACTCGTGCTCGCGTGGGCGGACGTCAAGGAGCGCATGCCCGGCCGTCTGCGGCCGTGCGAGAACCGTGAATGCCGCCTCTTCCTTCTGGACCGCAGTCGTGCCAACACCGCGCGGTGGTGCTCGATGAAGACCTGCGGGAACCGGCTCAAAGCCCGCCGCCACCAGGCTCGGGCACGGGAGGCCCACGACCCGAGTAGAGCCCGGCGAGTCGGCGCTCGCACGGGCGGACTCGCGGTGAGTGCGGCACGCCGCGTACGCAGCAAGGTGTCCGAGCGTGTTGTGTGTTCACGTAAGACTGCGGGGCCCGGTCTGTGGACGTGGTGGAGGTTGGTGGAGAAGGGCGGGAATGTGCTGCACATGCCGTCAGCCCGGCTGAAGGCACTGGTCCGTGTGGAGTGGCGGCCGCAGGGAAGGCGGACTGGCCGGCCGGGGCCGCCGCCGGGATCGCGCTCGCCGGCCCGCTGCTGGTCGGCACGGCGACCGGGCACCCCGAGGCAGGCGCGGCGCTGACCCTGCCGGCACTGCTGGTGGTCATGCCCCTGCCCGCAGGAGGAGGCAACCGTGAACGGGTCCGCTGTCTCGGCGCCCGCACTGCGGCGATCACCCTGGCCGGGCTCTACTCCTTCCTGACCGGCGGCCGGCTATGGGCCCTTGTACCTGCGATCGCCCTCGCAGCCGCGGCCGGGGCGCTGTTGCCCAGAGTGCGGAACACCGCCGCGCTCGCCTTCCTACTCGTCGGGATCTCCGGCCCGGTGGAAGCGTTCGGCATCCCGGCCCTGCCCCAGCTCGCCGGGAGCCTGTGGGGCGCGGTACTTCTCCTGCCCCGCTGGTACCGGAGCACCCCATCCCCGTCTCCGGCCACGAAGAGGTCACCGGTGCGTGGCCGGGACGACTGGCTCCATGCCGCACGGCTCGGGCTCCTCCTCGCAGCGGCTTCGGCGGCCATGACTGCCGCGCACCGGCTCACCGGTGAGGGCCACTGGCTGGTCATCGGAATCCTGCTCTCCCTGCGCCCCACCCCGAAGCCACCGAGGCCAAGGCGCGCAAGCGCGTTGTCGGCAATACCGTCGGCGGCGTCGCCGCGGCTCTGGCCCTCCTGGCCCACCCCGGCCCCTGGGCGATCACTGCCATCGTCGCCCTCGCAGGCACCCTCGCCTACGCCCTGCGATCCGCCAACTACCTCTACTGGTGCATTGCCTTCCTCTCCTGCTCCTGTCGCTCACCGACTTCGAACGCCCCATGCCCTGGTACACCGCCGTGGTACGTACGGGCTGGTCCTGGCCGGAGCGGTTATCTCCGTCCTCGCGTCACGCTGGCTCCGGCCCCTCCCCGCTCTTCGGCTCCCCGGACCGGTTCACTTTCCAGGCCTTTGACCTGGGCGTACGTTGTTCGGAGCTTGGTTGAGTACGACTTTCACCTGCACGCGCGTATCCCACGCGCTATCCCACGCGCGTATCCCACGCGCGTATCCAGGGTGACAACCAGCCGGCTCGACCGTTCGCCATTCAGGACGGGAACTGACCTATATGACCTCTAGCGTGTTCCTTGACCGGTGGAACAGGAACGACAGAAGGCAGAGACCATGACTGTCAGCGAGATGACCAACCGCGACGTACCCGCTGTCCCGGCCGTCACCGGCGAGCGCGCCGATCTGCTGGAGATGCTGGCCAAGCAGCGGCACTTCCTCCGCTTCACCACCCGTGACCTCACCGACGAGCAGGCCGGGCTGCGCACCACGGCGAGCGAGTTGTGTCTGGGAGGTCTCATCAAGCATGTCGCCTCGGGTGAACGGAACTGGGCGGGCTTCATCGTGGACGGTCCGTCGACCGGCGGGGACTTCGCTGCGATGAGTGAGGCCGACTGGGCCCAGCGGGCCGACGAATTCCAGATGCTGCCAGGCGAGACGCTGGCAGGCGTGCTGGCCGACTACGCCGAGGCGGCCCGCCAGACCGACGAACTGGTCGCCACTCTGCCCGACCTGGACGCCACCCAGCCGCTGCCCAAGGCTCCGTGGTTCGAGGACGGCGCGCGGTGGTCGGCGCGCCGGGTGCTGATGCACATCATGACCGAGACCGCTCAGCACGCCGGTCATGCCGACATCCTCCGAGAGTCGATCGACGGCGCCAAGAGCATGGGCTGACCGGTGCGCGGGCAGGGCACTCGATCTCGCGCATTGTGCCGTCGGCCCGGCCCGGCCGGGCCGACGGCACATGGTGAGCTGGTGCGTCAGCGGGGCGAGGCCGAGTCGCGTTGTGTTGTGTTGTGTTGTGCTTCCATGCTCCGGTGAATCGACAGGGTGCTTCTACGGCCGACGAAACTCCCACCTGCCGCATCCGGCCGCGCGACGCGTCCGATCTCGACGAGTGCGTCGACGTGCTCGCCGAGGTCCATGGCGCTGACGGCTATCCGGTGAACTGGCCCGACCATCCGAGCGAGTGGCTGATGCAGAGTTCTCTGGTGGCAGCCTGGGTGGCGGAGCTGAACGGACACGTCGTCGGTCACATCGGGCTGTCCCGCAGTGGGGCCGGAGATATGGCACCGGTCCTGTGGAGTCGCCGCAAGGGTGTGCCGGTCGAGGACACTGCTGTGATCAGCCGCTTGTTCGTCCCACCCTCAGCCCGTGGCCACGGATCGGCGCTCTGCTGATGGCGCGTGCCGTACAGGACGCCCAGAAGCGCGCTCTGCATCCGGTCCTCGATGTCCTGGCCTCCGACACGTCGGCCGCAGCCCTGTACGAACGCCAGGGCTGGAGCTTGCTCGTCACGGTCGATCAGCAGTGGAGTCCGACCAGGGCCCCGGCAAAGTCGTTAGGTGATGCCGAGGAGGGCCAGTGGGCGGCGCCGCTGACCTGTCCATCGTTTTGTCGACTTTGGACGGTGGGGCGGCGCCGGCGCGGAGCAACGCCGCGATCATCGCGGCCAGGGCCCTGCGGTAGCTGACTGCGGACATCGACATTCTTCCTCGCGCACCACTGACGGCATACGCATCGCCGTCGATTCTGGCACGCGGGAGGCGCGCCGCAACGTGAATGAGCGGGGGCGCAAGACAGACATGGCGAAACTCCGCCACGAATGTGTCAGCCGTGCGGCACGCCTGCTATCGGTCTGCCACCGAGGAAGTCCTCCAGGACCTCGGTAAACCGCGCCGGCTGTTCCTCGGCTACGTAATGGCCGCAGTCGTCGAGGACCACCCCGGTGACGTCGTCGGACGCCAGCCGCATCGTCTCGGCGACCATCGCGCCGCTGTACCGCGCGCCGCCGATGGCGAGCACCGGCAGCGTCAGCCGGGTCTTCTTGCGCTGCTCGTTCTGCGCGATCGTCTCGTCCAGCGCCCGGTAGTACGCGAAGCTCGCCCGCAGCCCGCGAGGATCCGCGACGATCGCATCGACGTAGACGTCGACGGCGTACGCGGGGATCGCGTCCGGGTGGCTGCCTTCTTGGCGAACTGGTAGCCGAAGAAGAGCCGCTCCCGCCCTCGGACCAGCTCCTCGTTGAGGTCGGTGAGCCGATTGAAGCCGAAGTGCCAGAGCCGCTGGTTGACCGCGGCCGGGCTGAAGACCGACGGCGTCGGCGTGAGGCCAGGGATAATGGCGTCGACGACGGCGAGCCGGCCCACCCGCTCGGGGTGATCGGCGGCGAGGGCGTATCCGGTCCACATGCCGATGTCGTGGCCGACCACGTCGAACCGGTCGTGCCCGAGCGCGGCCATCAGAGCAACCAGATCGGCGGCCAGCGTGCCGGCGTCGTACCCGTCGTCGGGCTTGTCGGAGAGCCCGGCCCCGCGCGAGTCGACGGCGACGACGGTGTGCTCGCGGGCGAGCGCGGGCATCACTTCCCGCCAGGCGTACCAGGTCTGGGGCCACCCGCCTACCAGCAGCAGCGCCGGGCCGTCCCCGCCGGTGACCGCGTGCAGCCGCAGTCCGTTCACCTCCACGAGCCGGCTGGTGAAGACGTCGGTGAACCCGTCGGGCAGCCGCAGCGAACTCAAGGTTGTCATGCCGGCGACCATACCCATCTTTGAACGATCGATACAAGATATGTAGGCTGACGGACCATGGCAGGCCGCAAGCAATTCGACGTGGACGATGCGCTACGACGTGCGATGCACGTCTTCTGGCGCTGGGGCTATTCGGAGGCCTCGATTGATCGCCTGGCCGAGGGCACGGGCCTGGGCCGGGGCTCGCTCTACGGCACCTTCGGCGACAAGAGCGCCCTCTTCCGGAAAAGCCTCCAACGGTACGCGCGGACCTACCACCCGCTGTACGAGCAGGCACTGTCCGGCCCCTACCCGAGCCCGAGCGCCGTTGTGGCCGCCTTCCTGCAGGTCGCCCTGAACCGTATCGCCGACCCGACGGTTCCGGATGGCTGCCTGCTCACGGTGTCGGCAACGCAGTTCCGGCGCTTGACGCGGAGGGCCGGGCGATGGTCCGCGCCATGATCGACGGTTTGCGGGCGAGGCTGGAGCAGGCGTTGCTGGCGGCGGGGGCCGGTGAGCAGGAGGCGGCAGAGCTGGCGTTGTGCACGCTGGCGACGAACAAATCCCTGGCGGTGCTGAGCCGCGCCGGCTTCTCGAGCGAAGACCTGGCAACCGTTGCCGCAGCCGCCGCCCGTATCCCCGGGAGACCACATCCACTACGTTGAATAGTGCTCTGGACACCCAGAGCCCCGGCAAAGTCGTTAGGTGATGCCGAGTAGTGCCAGTGATCGGGTGCTGTCGCGGGCGTGGTGGCGGTTGGCGGCGGCGATGTCGGTGACGCCGGTGATGCGGATGGCGGCGTTGCGCAGGGCGGCCATGACCTGTGGTCCGGTGCCGGTGCGGATCTGGGAGCGGTCTTCGTCGTAAGTGACATCGCGGACCCAGTGGATCTGGTTCTCGATGTGCCAGTGGCGGCGGAGCCACGCGGCGAGCTGTGCTGGCCGGGCCTTGGTGCACGTTCAGGTTCGTGATCGCGTAGACGGTCTCGGTGGTGAAGCGTCTCGGCTGGTCCAAACGGTGCCGCCGGCGGCGGATCTGGATGGCCTGGGCGGCGTGCGGGAAGTCGATGCCGGTGGAGACGGTCAGGATCTTCAGGGTGCGGATCTCGCGGCGGCCGTGTCCGCGGCCGGCCTCGCGGGTGACGTCCAGGCCGGCCCGCCAGGGCAGGCCGGCCAATTGCTGCTGCAGGGTGGGCTGGTTGCCTTTGACGGTCAGCATCCAGTCGGCGCCGCGTTCGGACAGGTAGGTGACGTGATCACGCTGGCAGTGCAGCGCGTCGACGGTGATCACGGTGCCGCGCAGGTCACTGATGGTCGAGCAGCGGTGCGAAGCGAGTGATCTCGTTGGTCTTGCGGTCAACGTCGGTGCTCGCGAGGACGACGCTGGTGTCCTGGTCACAGGCTGCGAGGACGTGCCGGGGAGTGCTGCCGCTGCTGCGTGAGCCACGCAGAGTCTTGCCGTCGACCGCGATCGCTTGTCTCGTGGCCGGCTCCTCTGTGGTCGTGGCCCGGCCGGTGAGCCAGTCACCGATCGCCGCGGTCAGTAGGTCAGGATCGAGTGCTTGCAGCAGGCGGCGGATCATCGCCTCGGACGGCCTGCGATCAGGATTGACACCCAAGGCGATCATGGTCGCGGCTGGGACGTCGTCGATCCATTCGGCGATCGCCGTGTAGGAGCGGCAGCCGGCCACAACAGCGCAGACCGCCGCGCTGACTACGACCGGCAGCCGGTGCCGCACACCACGACGAGCTCGTGGATCCGGTAGATGTGCCAGCGCCGTGGGCAGCCCGCCAGCGCCGGGCGCGGTGACACCCGCCGGTGGACATGACAGTGCAGAGATCAGCGATGATGGTGACGCGGGCATGGCTCACTTCGGACGGATCAAAAGGCCTCGAGAACCTCGATGATCTTCCGAAACGGTCACGCCCGCCCTGCTACCACCAGCACGGGCGCGTCTCTACCAACTACCCCAAGCCGGACACCCGCGACTCTGCCGGGGCCCTGGGAGTCCGACCCAGACCGTGACTGTGCATTGCTATGGCGCGCCTGCGTGATCACCCGGATCACGAAACGCGCCGCCACGTCATACGGCGAAACGAGCATGTCCCCGAAATCTGCTGGGCGCCGGCGTGACGACCACAGCAGTTGCCCAGCGAAACCGCGCCTATGCAGGGCTCTCCTTGGCAATTGGCGCGCAAGGCCTATACCTTCTTTTCGTCGCAGCCGACGTAAACGACTCCGTCGGCGACCGTCGGCGACGAATGCACCTCAGCGCCGGTGACATGTAGCCAACGAATCCGCGGGTCGAGGGCCTTGTCGTCGAGCAGCGTGAAGGCGGCGGTGACGCCTGCGGCGGACCTGGCCCGGTGCCTCCGGGGCCGCGTTCAGGTGGGCGACCATCAGCGCGCACCATGTCTCACCAGCGGAGACCTACGCATCACACTGGACGGGCAACGACTTCTGAGTCGACTGGCCCCAACTCACACGGCAGAGGTAGGCACCCCGCCGGATGCCTACCTCTCATTCAAGCGCCGTCAACGGCAACTACGTGGTAATTGTCGTGACGTAAGCAGCGGTGGCCTTTACTCCACCGGGACAGTGCGAGGTGGAAAGCTTTCCGCGCTTCACCCACGGGCCAGGGCCCGAGTATTTGCCATTACAGTAAAGCAACACGGAGTGAAGGCGATTGGACGGAAGATTCGGGCAGGAAGAGTACCCGGTACCCCGCCTTGATCTACGTCTATGGGGTAGAACTTGGCGCTGCACCCCATCGGGTCTCAGAATCTGCTGACGCCGAGCCTGCGTTCACCATCAAGCCAGTCATGGCGATTGCGGAGACGAAGAAGGCTGCTGCTGTTCGCTTCAATGTGATGTTCCTTTATTGGCCGATGGTTCGAGTACGTGGGCGGCGTAGCCGACGTCGGGTCGGGTCGATACACAAAGGAGAAAGCGTCACCTGCGTCTCAGCGCGCGGTGGCGGGCTGCGGCGTCAGGATCCGCACCTCCTGGAGGTCGGTAAGTGACGCGCTGGTCGCTACTCATGCCCCGTCAACTCCGTTGTGCGCTTCGGCCCGAGAGCTCCGGGTCGCTTCCGGGGCCCGACGCCCCGGCCCGAGGTCGCCGCGTCGAGCAACGGGCGTCACGACTTCGATGGCAGAGCATCGTGGATACTCGTGGCACGATGCGATCCTCCTGCTCGGTGATGTCGCCTCAGTGACGGCCTCGCCATGGACCCTAGGGTCATCGCGGGCCTTGGACTTTGTCATTCATGCAGGGAACTTTGTCCGTAGCGCACGGTTCACGCTGACGCCGCCTCAGGGGCAGGGCCTGCGTGTGCCCGTCGAAGCCGTTGCGTTGCGCAGCAAGACGGCATCCTGCCAAACTGATTCGGGAACCATGCTTGGCGAGGGTGACTTGTGAGGGAGCGGGCCGAAGCACTGTCAGGTCGGCTCCACGTCCGACGCCGACGAAGGTCTGTCTCATGAGCCCGGCTCTGGACACCGCGTTCATACCGCCGCGGGACCGTGAGGAAGTGATCCGGAAAGCGGTGTGGGAATCCATGGTGGCGGTCGATATCGACCACCGTCCTGCGGCCGAGGACATCTCCGTTCGTATAGGGCTCGGCACCGTGGGACCCATCAGGGTCTGTTCGGCGCGGGCGACCGCGGTCGCTCTCCGTAGGACGGAGCGGCTGGCCCGGAGGACGAGGAGCCTGCCGCTCTCTCGGTGTTCAGATGACGGGCAGCAGCATGGTGGTGCAGAACGGTCGCGAGTGCCTGCTGAGGCCGGGAGACTGCGCCGTCTTCGAATCGATCGCTCCCTACGCCCTTCTCTTCGACAAGGGAGTCGACTACCGCTTCATCCGCTTCCCCGCGCGGCACTCGCGCTCCCCGACCGGTTACTACGAGACATCACCGCGGTCCCCTGAGATCCGACAACCCCATTGCACGCCTCGCCTTCCCCTACTTCTCCCAACTGGCCGTCAGCGACGAGTTGCACGGGGCGGGCACGCCGACGCCGTCGTGGAACCCAGCATCGAACTGCTCCGTGCCGTCCTGACGTCCCAGTACGACAACCCCAGCCTGGCCAAAGCGCCGTTGGAGGCGACACTCAGCCTGCGGGTCACTCATTACATCCGGAAGTATCTGGCAGATTCCGATCTGTCGGCGGCACGGATAGCCGCCGCACACGACATCTCCGTACGTCACCTCTACGTTGTGCTGTCCCGGTCGGGAATCAGCCTCGGAGACTGGATCCGTGCACGCCGTCTGGCCGAATGCAGGCGAGAGCTGGCCGACCCGAACGGGCGACTGCGGACCATCGCAGCGACAGGGCGGAGGTGGGGCTTCGTGGACGCGACCCACTTCAGCAAGGTGTTCAAACAGGCATACGGAATCTCGCCTCGGGCCTGGCGCGACCAGAACCACCCCGCTCTCGCTCTTCCGCGTAGGCCTCGGTGGTGATCTGCCTGACCTGCTCCCGCGAGGAGCAGGTCTCAAGTCCGTTTATTTCAGGAGGATGCCTCCGGTGTGGGTGCTGATGCGGGCTGCGCGGTCAGTGAAGCGGTGAGCTCGCGCAGTCCCGCGAGCTGTGCGGGGTCCGCGAGTGCGGAGCCCAGCGACACCCGGACGCACCGGCGTCCAGGTAGACCGGCGTGTTGCCGAGATGCATGCCTCCGGTGGCTACGAACTTCGCCTGGGGAAGGGGCCTTGCATCGAACCGATCCAACCGGGACCGAGGTCGGAGGCCGGGAACATCTTCAGCCAGCTGAGGCCGAACGCCATGGCGCGCTGCACCTCGCTCGCCGTGGCGACCCGGGCAGGTGCGGCATACCCGCGGCGAGCGACGCCTCGGCCACCTCACACCTCACGGTCGAATCCGGGTGACACCGTGAACGCGGCTCCTGCCCGCGCGGCCTGCCGCACCTGCTCGACGGTGATCACCGTGCCGGCACCCACCGGCCTGCCTCGGGCCGCGCCGGCCTCGACCGCGGACGCCAGCGCGTCGAGCGCGCCCGCCGACGCCTTACCGACAAGATCCCGCCGCTCGTTCCGGCCGCTCCCGCTGGGCCGACGCCCGGTACGCCCGTACACCGCGTGATGATGGAATGCACCGAGTGCGGTGTCCCCGGCGCCCCGATGCCCTCCCCGACGGCCTCTGCCGCCCCTGCCGTCAGCGCGAGCACGGAGCGCCCGCCATGCCGGAGGCTCCCACCGGCCTGCCCGCCGAACGCAACGTACGTTCCTACCTCGCCGGACTCCGCGACCTGCTCAAAGCCCCGTAACAGCAGCGGCTGCCGCAGGACCTGGCGTTGTGAGGCGCCCCGGGCGGCCGGTGCTCTAGCCGTTAACGTCGCAGACGGCCCCAGCCCCTTGACCGGCGGACGGTACGTGCCCCGGTAGCCGCCGGCGCGCAGCATTGTGTCGATGCGGGCGTTGGCTGATGCAGCGCAGCGGTTGGCTGCCACCAGGTCGCGCAGGGCGTTCAGCAGGGCGGGTTTGTCGTGGCGTCCAGGGCCTGCGTGCAGCGGCTGCTGCCCTGTTCGGCCCAGGTGCTCAGTGCGTGCCAGTCGGCCTGAATGCTCCGGTCGGGTACGCGGAACCAGACCGTCTCGAACTTGGTGACATCCCACCAGCGGACACAGGCCGGCCGGATGCGCCGGTCCAGGGACGGCCAGGGGTCGGCGTTCTTGGCCCCTGGAGGGCGGTGGCCAGCTGGTTCCTGTATTCGCCGGTCAGGTTTATGAGTACGTAGCCGCTGAGGTGGTACCAGGCGTGGACCTGGCGAAGCCGGGTTCTGTCCGACCCGGTCGAGTCGGGGAGACCGAAACTCTGCACGATGTTGCGCTGGGTTGCGGTCAAGTCGGAGAGAAAGCCGAGTCGGTGCATCTGGTAGGCACCGTCGGTCCCGGTGGCACCGATGGCGACGGCGCAGAGCAGGCTCACTGCGAGGCGCCGAGCGCGGGTGCCCCGAGTGCGGTGGTCCGGCGGTCAAGGGCGCGGGGCGCAGCGGCTGACGGCGTCGGAAGGCTGTGGCGGCCAGGGCGCAGGCGGCGGCGGTGAGCGCCGCGAGGACGAGAGCGTTGTTCAGCACGAACGTGAACGAGAACAGCGGGCGTCTCCAGGCCGGGCGCCAGGCGCAGTTGTCCGAGAGGACGCTGAGGGGCCGATGCAGCCGTCCACCGAGACGAGGACGGTCATCGCTGCGAGCCCCAGCAGAGTCGCCGTCTGGGCGGCGATCAGGCTGCCCAGCAGCCGGTAGCGCCGGTCCGCTGTGCTCGCCACGGCGGCGGCCAGTGCCGCGGGCAGGAGCAGGGCCAGCAGGAGCAGGGCCATGTACCGCAGTGCGTACAGGCCTCCGCGCGCGTCCGGTACCGGCTGCCCGCTGTGGACGTACGTTTGGACGCCCGCGACGGCCAGGCCCGCCAGCGCCCGCCCAGCAGCCCCGGCAACAGCACCTTGCGCAGTGGCGCCACCGGATCGCCCGACGGCGCCACTGAGGCCGGCATCCAGCGGGGCTGCCGGGACCGGACCGGCCGCCCAGGCGAGCAGTGGCACAACCCACAGGGCAGTGACCGCCAGGGCGCCCAGAGTCGTGCCGCCGACGCTGTCCATCAGCGGCTGCACCGTCGCGATGCCCGGAATTCTGCTTGGATCCCCGGCCGGGGCCGCCGAGGGAAGCCACGCGAGGATCGACTGGCCCGTCGCCTCGGCGCCCGCCCTGTATCCGCCCGCCAGCGCCGCCCCCATGAGCATCCACCACGTGAGCCACGACAGCATCGCGACGAAGGCGGCAGCCAGAGTGACCGCGAGCACGGGTCCCAGGGTCCGGCCCCGCGAGGTCCGGGTCCACAGATGTGCGCACTGTGTGACCCACGCCCCGAAGGCCGCCCCCACCACAACCGGCACGAGCAGGACCGGTGGCCGCTCCGGCAGCCACGCCCAGCCCGAGCCGTAGCCGGTGAGGACCGTGCCGGCCGACATACCGGCGCCGAGCCACCCCTGCCCACACGCCCGAGGGCACCCGGGCGCCGGTCAGCACGGCGTACGCCACCGCCCGCCACAACGCGACCCCGATCACTCCGGTTACCAGGACGGCGGGAATCACCGCCAGGACCACGGACACGTTGCTGGTGACATTGACGCGGTACGGCGCCAGTTGCCGCAGCATTTGCCCCACGGTCATGATGGGGACGGAGCCGATGAGGAACAGGGGCAGGACCGCAGCCCGGAACAACGGCGCGGGGTCGGCCAGCGCACCCTGGCGCAGGCCCCAGCGGGGATGTGTGTGCCACAGTTCGAGGAACGAGGCGATGGCGCGCCGTACGGTCCCCGGGCGGCGTGGCCGTGACGGCCCAGCCGTGCGGGTCCGCACCCCAGCGCACCGCGGTCAGGTCGGCGTAGATCTCACGGCTGCGCAGCGTGTCCGACCGGGCCAGATACACCAGCACGACCATGGTCACGGCGAGCAGCATCGCCCGGTCCACCCGCGGCACGACGCCGTCCGCCAGGAGGCCGTAGACCGTGTAGCCCTGCCAGAGCACGTAGGGCAGGAGCACGAGAGCGAGGAAGGCCCGCCAAAGGGCGACGGTGGCGTACGTCAGGGTGACGTCCCGGTTGGCGACATGGGCGAGCTCGTGCAACAGCACCGCCCGGAAGCGCTCGGGATCGCTGCGCCGGATGGCGAGCAGCCCACCGTGCAGGCACACCACGGGGCGGCGGTTACGGCCGAACACCACCGCGCCGACCGAAGCGGCTGCGGGATCGACCACCACCCGGGCATCGGCACGACGCCCGTCACGGCGCCGAGCTCGCCGAGCAGGGCGAGCAGTTCACCGCCCTGGTCGACCGACTCCAGTGGGACGACCCGGCTGCGCCGGGCCTTCCACCGTGGCAGCACACTGAACAGCAGCCCGGCCACGACTGCCAGCAGGAGGGCCAGGCCGCAACCTGCCACCACGGTGGCGCGGGCGCCCACGCGGAAAACAGAGGCGGTAGGCGAAGGTCTGGCCGCTGATGCGCAATATCCTCGCCCAGTAGCCTCCGTCGTCGGGGTCCACTCCCGCAGCGAGGTCGCAGCCGGCCTCGTCCCCGTCGGCCAGCCCGCTGATCACATTGAGCATCATGGCCCCGCCGGCGGTCATCAACAGGAACAGCAGGGTGGCGAACCGGACGCTCGTTCCCGCACCCAGGACCCTCTCGTCGATCCGCAGCCGCTGATCCGGCACAGTCGCCGCCATCCGCCTAGTCCCGACCGGTGATCGGACCGGGAGCGGGCGGACCGCCCGGACGGCCGGGGCTCCGGTGCCTGCGGAGCGAGTGCACCCGGCCCGTCGGCCAGGGCCAGCCGGGCCACCACCGCATCGGCGATCTCCTCGGCCCGCCCGGACAGGAGACCACGTTGCTCCGCCGTGGCCAGGACGAGCGCCCGTACCCCGGCCAGCTGCTCCCGTGTCAGCGGCCGGACCTCGACCGCGGGAGCGGGCCGCCGGAACAGCCGTCGCAGCGCGCCCGTCACCCACCGCGCGGCATGGTCGACCGTCGCGGCCTCCAGTCGCTGGGCCACACCGTCGAGCACCAGCCACACCACCGGCGTCACGAGCACCGCGATCTCACCGATGCCGAACCCCAGCGGCTCACGGCGCCCGCCCGGCCGCGCAGACGCCGCACCACCGTCGCGTCGTCGAAGCGCCGGAGCCCGTCCACGAGCGGCAGCTCCTCCGGCGCCAGAGCGGCAATGACCGAACGCACCAGATCGCGTACCCGTACGCTCGGCCGGTCATCGCCGGGCACATGAGTTCCAGATCGCATTCGTCCCCAGACGTCCGATATTTCTTCCGCAACGAACAGGTCTTCACAGGGACTTGTCCCTGTGCCTCGGGCCGCGAAGCCGCAGCCGCCTCCCCGCTGAGGTCGCGAGGGCCAGGCTCGGCCCGCCGGCACCGTGGCTGTGCTGGGCCGGAGGCCCAGAGGCCGGAGCCCGTCCCGCCTCCGGGCCGAACCGGCAAGCCGTGGCGGGCTCAAGGTCGTTGGCCCGCCCGGTCGTTCAGGATCGGTTCTCGCACAGCGCCGACATCAGCAGCTGCTGCATCTGCTTCGCGGGGATGTTCGTGATGAGGTGGGCGTTGGTCACTATGCTCGCGTGACGCCCGTCCTCGGTGACGGCTGTCTGCGTGTAGTAGCCCGGCACCATGCCGTTGTGCCCCCAGGCCTCGCCGCCGCACGGAAGGGATTGCTTGATCAGGCCGAGACCGTAGCCGACATTCGGTTCGACAGTGATCGTGCTCTTCATCTCGGCCAGTCCCGCCGGTGAAAGAACGTTGCCGCCGAGGAGTGCGTCGTAGAAGGTCGTGAGGTCCTCCATGGTCGAGATCATGGCCCCGGCCGTGCTGAAGATGGACGGTTCGAACGCCAGCACGTCGGTCCAGAAGTAGACCGGGCCGACCCGGATGCCGTGGTACCCGCGTACGGCGGGTCCGGCAGGGCGCGGTCGCCGGGCGCCGGGAAGCGGGTCCGGGCGAGACCGAGCGGCTCGATGATCCGGCTCGTGATCACCTCGTGGGCCGGTAGCCCGGTCACCTTTCGAGGAGCATGCCGAGGATCTCGTAATTGGTGTTGGAGTACTCGAAGGTGCCCGGTGCGGATACCCGGGGACGACTCAGCCCATCCTTGACGAGCGCGGCAAGTGTGTACGTTCCGTCCGGACCAGCCTGCGGATTCGGTGAGTTGACCGGGATCTGGCTGGTGTGCTGGAGCAACTGACGCACCGTGATGGCGTTGCCGTCGTGACCGTTGCCGGTGACCACGCCCGGCAGATACTGCTCGATCGGCGATTCGAGGGAGACCTTGCCCTCCTCGACCAGCTGCAGCACCGCTGTCGCGGTGAAGGTCTTGGTCTGGCTGCCGATGCGGTAGCTCTCCGTGGCCTGAATCGGCCGGTTGGTGTTGATGGTGCCCGTGCCGGCGGACAGGGTCCAGGAGGCGGTGCCGTCACCGGCATGGACGCCGGCGCCCGGGCCGGCGTTCGCCTGGAACGTCTTGAGCGCCGCCAGTGTGGCCGCGTGGTCGTCGCCGGCCTGTACCTGAGTCCGGTTCGAGGCCGGGGCGGCCTGGGGTTCGTGGGCCTGGGCCGGTGACGGAAGCGCCAGCATCACCGCGCAGACCGTGCCGGCCACTGCTGCGAACCGGGCTTTGCTCAAGGTCGATGACATGTTTCTCCCTGCCGATCAGTTGACGTAGAGGTTGAAGTACGTGCGCTGCTTCGGCCGCGGAAGCCGGGCCGTAACCGGTTACGGGCTGACCCCGTCGTAGCGCGGCACCGGGCACGGCGACTGCCCCGGCTGCTCCGGGCTCCGAGGACTCAGGCGAGTTACGCCTGGTCCGCCGCTTCGAACGAGGCGGCCAGACGCGGGATGTAGTCGGCGAAAGCCGCAGCCCAGCAGCCGTAGTTGTGCCCGCCGTCACAGTTGGGAGACAGGGTGGACCCGTTTCCGTAGTCGAGGACACGACTGGGGATTCCGCGCTGGTCCAGACGGCTCTTGACGGTCGAGGTGGCCATGCGGGTGAAGTGGTCGATCGGCCCTTGGCTGCCGGTGTAGAGCGTGATGCCGGTGTCATTCAGCCTGGCCAGGTTGGCCGGTGCGGCCGGATCGACCGCCTTCCAGACTCGGTCCGCGTTCAACACCGGGTACGGGGAGCCGAAGATCGCGTCGCTGTCGACGTAAGGGCCGTACCCGTGCACCGGCCGGTCCCGGACGGTGTGGAGGTGCTCACCGCGCACCACGCGCCCGTGACGTTGAGCTCGGTGGCCAGGACCGCGGCCCGGATCTCGGCCATGCCGAAGTCGATGCCGCCCGAAAGCGAGGCGACGTGACCGAAGAGGTCGGGCGGGCCTCGGCGTAGTGCAACGCGCCGTAGCCCCCATCGACAGGCCCACGACGGCACGATGGTCCCTGTCCGCGATGGTGCGCAGGTTGGCGTCGATGAAGGGGACGACCTGGCTGAGGTGGAAGGTCTCCCAGTCGGCCGCGCCCTCAGCGGTGTTCTGCATGACCCAGTCCGCGTACCAGCCCTTCAGGCCACCGTCCGGCACGACGGTGATCATCGAATCCGAGTGCAGCGCCGGGGCAGCCGCGGCATCGTCCACGGTGCCGCCCCGCCGTGCAGGAAGTACGTCACCGGCCACCGTTCGGCAGTGTCGGCCGTGTAGTCGCTGGGCAGGAAGACGCGGATCTTGTGGCTTCCGGAGAGTTGGGGCGTGGTCACGGTGATCGTGAAGTCGGTGCTGGAGTGCACTTCGGTGGCTCCGGCCACACGTGTCAGGCCGTGGCCGTCGGTGAAGTCCGGAATCACCGCAGTGGCCGCGTGCGCCGCCGGGCCGGTGAGGGCGCTCAGCCCCACCATCGCCGTCGCCACCGCTGTGGCTGTGCCTGCTGCGATGGCGTGGAGCCCGGCACGCACACGGGTGCCGGAGCGGGGATCTTCATACGAGGACTTCCTTTCGACGAGAGGTGATCAAGTCAGGGCGCTACCCGGCAGATGTCCGGTGCCGCCGTCGGCCCGGCCGACGCATGGGCATCGGCCTGGTGCCGTGGCAGGCGATGTCTGACGGGTGGGCAATGCCGGCTGCGGCACTATCGTTGGCACGAAGCCACGATGATCAACAGCAGAATGATGAGCCCGGCGATCTGAGCGCATCCGATACCGCGCGGATTTCTGGAGTTGATCTCCACCTGGCCCCAGGTGGAAACCGGGTGCCGGCTGGCGTAGTGCTTCAGATGTTGCTCCGCGCCCTGGGACTCGGGGCCCCACGACGTCTTGAATCCGCAGTCGCCGCACCAGTAGCGGTATGCCATGTCGACTCCTCACCTGCCTCCCTGTCGGCCATCGCAGGCCCGGTCACCTCATTCGGTGCGGACGGGCCGCCCTGCGTCGGCATGCCGACCGGACACCACTGATCGTGCTGTTTGTGCAGCTCAGGGAACAGGCCAAGCACCGGCCATATGTGGCCGGTGTCACGTAGCTCGTCGGCGGCCCGAGCTCGGACCACCGGAGGGTGCCGTCGCCATAATCAATCAACTGGGCACGCTGTTGAGGCGATTACGGACGCAGTCGGGACTGACGCAGGAGCAGGTGGCGGAGCGCTCCGGGGTGAGTGTGCGCACCATCCGCAGGCTGGAGACCGGCAAGTCCCACGATCACCGGCTGGGGACGCTGAACCTGTTGGCCGATGCGCTGCGGGCCTGCCCCGAGGACCGCCAACGGCTGGCGGCCATGCAGACCACTGCGCATCACACGCCGACGGAGCCGGCTCCTGCGACGATCGTGCAGCCCGAGCCGGCCGATGAGGTGCCGGGGCCGGTGGCCGTACAACCGGTCCAGGAACCGGTGGCCGTGCAGCCGGTCCAGGAACCGGTGGCCGTGCAGCCGGTCCAGGAACCGGTGGCCGTGCAGCCGGTTCCGTTGCCGGACCGGCTCCCGCACCGTTGCTGATGCGCGGTGCGCTCGCAGACGCCGCGTACGAACTGGCGAGAGGTCAGGCGTCGCTGGCAACGCGAAGAGGAACTACGCCAGGTCCACGATCCGTTTCCGCTACCGGTGCGGTGGCAGCCGACGCACCCGTCACTCACGGACCACCGGGAGAACATCGAGCGACTTCCACCGGGCGCCACGTCGCACCGCGCCGGCCCCAGCGGTGATCCGGGCAGTGGCCCGAGCGGTGATCTGAGCGGTGATCTGAGGACAGTGGCGGAGTTCTACCAGCAGATTTCGTCCGGACGCCTGGTCATTCTCGGCAGGGCCGGTTCGGGCAAGTCGATCCTGACCATCAGGTTCGTCCTGGACTTCCTGGAGGCCCAGGCCTCCCTGGACCGGGTACCTGTGATCTTCAGTATCGGCTCCTGGGACCCGACCGCCATCGAGCTGCGGGACTGGCTGGTCGACCGTCTCGTACGTGACCACCCCCATCTGACGCGCCGGGGCCCGGGCGGGCGACACTGGCTGCCGCGCTCGTCGAGGCCGACCTCGTCCTGCCGGTCCTTGACGGGTTCGACGAGATCGCCGATGGCCTGAGGAGTCAGGCACTCAAGGCGCTCAACGCGACCTCGCTACCGCTCGTCCTGACCAGCAGGCGTGCGGAGTTCGCCGAAGCGGTCCAGGACTCGCGGGCGCCGCTGGTCTGGGCTGCCGGTATCGAGCTCGCAGGCCTCACCGTCGATGACCTGGCGGCCTACCTGCCACGGACGGCCCGGCCGATCACCCAGGACGACGGCCATGACGCGGCCGGGTCCGTATGGGATGTCGTCCTGAGGGAACTGCGAGCCCAGAAGTCTCGGGGAGCGTGACCCTCACCAGGGTTCTGAGTACCCCGCTGATGGTCGCCCTGGCTCGGACGATGTACAGCGACACACGCGACAGCTCCCCGCCGAACTGCTGGACACCGCACGATTCCCCACCTCGAACGCCGTCGAGGAACACCTCTTGGCCGGCTTCGTGGCGACGGTATACCGGCGCCGCGCGCCCGCACGGATCGTCGTGGGCCACCAGCGCAAGGAGCGGAACCGGGACCCGAAGCGCGCCGAGCAGTGGCTCGGCTACTTCGCCCAGCACCTGGTTCACCTCGACCGTGACCGGCAGGATCTCGCATGGTGGGAGATCGGCGACTCCTGCGCCGTTCCACCCGCATCACGGCCGTCATGGTGGTGGCCACACTGTGCGTCGCAGTGACCGACTGGCTCGGCGGCCTCCTCATCGGCAGCCTCCCACCCGGCGAAGTTTTCCTACAGGGGCCTTGCTGGGCCCCGCCGCAGGCCTCGCCTTCGGATCCGTCTACAGCGGCATGGTCGCGCTCGGCGGCGGAACCTTCGAACCAGCGCACGTTCGACTACGGCTGCCAGGAACAGGTGTCAGCCTCGGCCGCAGACCGGTTCGCGTGTTCGCCGCTCGATTCGGAGCGGTCCTGCTGGGCGGATTCGTCATGGGCGTCGGATGCGCTTGTGCATTCGCCCTCGAGCACCAGCTGTACGGCGGGCTGCCGGTCACGGATCCTGCGGTGATCAGGAGCACGCTCATCAACATGCTCGGATTCGGGCTGATCTTCGGTTCGGGCGCCGGGCTGGTCTTCGGTCTCCTGGCAGCGCTCGAAGCGCCCCTGGACATCACCTCGGCGGCCACTCCGGTCAGCCTGCTCTCCTCCAACCGCGCGACCGTCACCCGACAGCTCCTCGTTCTCGTGCCGGCGCTCGCTCTCTCGATCGCCGGCGGCGGCCACCTGGTTGTCAGTCTTCTCCAGGGAATCCTCGGACCGATGAACTGGGCGCTGTGGGACGGACTCCTCATCGGAACGGTCGGCGGACTCGGTGGCGGAATCTCGTACGGGCTGGCGTTCACGGCATGGGGACAATGGGTGGTTCTGGCCCGCATCTGGCTGCCGTTGACCGGTAAACTGCCTTGGGACGTGAACACCTTTCTGGACGACGCCTATCACCGGGGAGTGCTCCGCCAGGCCGGCGCGGTCTACCAGTTCCGCCACATCCGGCTCCAGCATCACCTCGCTCGTTCCTTCCGCCAGCAGCAGCAGCAGAACAAGGCATCAGCTCGCTGGACGGGTCTGCGGTAGTTGCCAAGGGCACCGTCATCCGCCTGGCGTCGAGCGCTGCCCTGCCGCCGGAACCAGCAAGCCGGTCCGGCCGGGGCCTGTCGGCCCCTCATCCGCACACCTCGTCCTTTCGCGACTCACCTGGGTTCCATCGGGCCGTGTTGTGCTTCCATGCCCAGGCGAATCGACAGGGTGCTCCTACGACGACGAAACTCCGGCCGTCGCATCCGCGCGTACCCGGGTGCCAACCAAACTTTTCTCCCGTTCGGCGGAGCAATTCCCACCCGGCGGTCCCGCCGCACCGGCCCTCGACCGGCAACTGCGGTTTCGTCCCTCGTACGGATCGCGAGGGAGTGCCGGCGCGGAGCGTGGCAGAGGTTCTCAAGTCCGGTTATTTCAGGAGGCTGCCTCGGGTGTGGGTGCTGATGCGGGGTGCGCGGTCAGTGAAGCGGTGAGCTCGCGCAGTCCCGCGAGCTGTGCGGGTCCGCGAGTGCGGAGCCCAGCGACACACCGGACGCACCGGCGTCCAGGTAGACCGGCGTGTTGCCGAGATGCATGCCTCCGGTGGCTACGAACTTCGCCTGGGGAAGGGGCCCTGCATCGAACCGATCCAGCCGGGGCCGAGGTCGGAGGCCGGGAACATCTTCAGCCAGCTGAGGCCGAACGCCATGGCGCGCTGCACCTCGCTCGCCGTGGCGACCCGGGCAGGTGCGGCATCCCGCGGCGAGCGACGCCTCAGCCACCTCACGGTCGAATCCGGGTGACACCGTGAACGCGGCTCCTGCCCGCGCGGCCTGCCGCACCTGCTCGACGGTGATCACCGTGCCGGCACCCACCGGCCTGGCTCGGGCCGCGCCGGCCTCGACCGCGGACGCCAGCGCGTCGAGCGCGCCCGCCGACTGGATCGGCACTTCGACCAGGCGAATACCGACGTCCCACGCCCGCACCGAGAGCTCGACGGTTCTCGCGGTGTCGAATCCGCGCAGGATCGCCATGAGGGGCAGCGGCTCGAAGTGGGTTGCGAAGAAATCGCGGTCGGCCGCGATCGAAGCGTTGTGGTCGGTCATCCCATCCATCCCAGGTCGCGAGAGATCGCTCGAGCGGTCTCTCGTATCAGCGGAAGCTTGCTGCTGAGCACCTCAAGGTCGAACTGCTCCTTGAGCGCGGTCACCGACAGTGCGGAGGTGACCTTGCCCGTGGTGTCGCGGATCGGCACCGCGACGCAGTTCACGAAGCTCTCGTACTCACCGTCGTCCATGGCGAATCCGCGCTCCCGGATCTCCCGCAGGTGCTCCGCGAACGCGGCCTCCCCACCACAGTGGTGGGCGTGAACCGCTCGAACTCACAGGTCGCCAGCAGCCGTTCGCGGTCCTCGTCGTCGGCCCAGGCGAGCACTGCCTTGCCGACTCCCGAGGCGTGCAGGCGAACGCTCTTGCCGATCTCCGAGTAGAGGCGCACCGTGCCGAACGACTCCGCCTTGTCGGCGTACACGATCCGGTCGCCGTCGATCACCCCGATGTGCACCGTGACCTGGAGTGCGGTGGCCAGCGTCTGCACGTGGGGTGCGTGATGCCACGCAGGTCGAACTGGTCCGCCACCGCCTGGGCCAGGCCCACCAGCCGGTAGCCGACGACGAACGCGCCGTCTTCGGTACGCCGGGCCAGGCCCCGTTGACCAGGTCCTGCATCAGCCGCAGGGCGGTCGTCCGGTGGACATCGAGCTTCGCGGCGACATCGGTGGGTCGCTGAGGCCCCGAGCTCAGAAGCTCAAGAATGCTGATGGCCCGTTCGACCGCCTGGCTCATGACGTCACCCGGAGACGTGACGGAGATGGCTCGCGTCGACGTGATCGGCGACGGAACCGAGGGCGAGCGCTGCTGTGCGGTGCCCCAGGCGCAGGCAGGCGCCCGGCTCGGCACCGGACAGCAGAGCGGACAGGTACCCGGCGGCGAACGCGTCGCCGGCTCCTACTGCTTCCACCACCTCGACCTTGTCGGCGGGCTCGAAACAGCGGGCCGCCCCGTCGAAGAGCGTCGCCCCCACCTCGGCGTCCTTGACGATGAGCCGGCCGCTCGCGCCGACGACGTCCCGTACGTCGTCCGGCGAGGTCGTACCCACAGGACGGCCGCCTCGTCGAGCCCGACAAGGACGATGTCCGCCTCACGCGCGACGTCGAGCAGTACGGGGCCGCTTCGCTCGGACTCCAGAGGCCGGGGCGGTAGTTGACATCGAAAACACGGATCCCGCCCGCCTGGCGCGTCCGGTCGAACAGCTCGGAGACGGCTCGGGCGCAGGAGTCCGAGAGCGCGACCGTCACACCCGAGGTGTACGCGAGACGCACGGCCGAGAGATCGACGGCGCCCAGATCGGCCGGGCCCAGGCGCGAGGCTGCCGAGCCCGCCCGGTAGTAGTAGACCTGGGTGCCTGCCGGCGCCGGGTCCTGAAGAAGACGGCGGTAGGCGCTCCGGGGTCGCGGATCACGGCCCGGGTATCGACCCCGGACGCGGAGATCTCGGAGACGATCCTTTCGCCGAGCGGATCCGCGCCGACGCGGCTGACCCAGGCCACGCGGTGGCCGAGGTCGGCGAGGTACTGCGCCGTGTTCGACTCGGCGCCCGCCACGCGCAGCTCGGCACCCTTCGCCTCACGGAGCGGTGTGGACGCCGGTGGGGCCACGAGCACCATCGACTCGCCGAAACACACGATGCCGGGCGCTGGAGAGCGGGCGGAGCGGGAATCCGGCACGACATCGACATCGGCATCGGCACCGGCATCCACGTTCGTATCGCTCATTGGGAACCTCCTCGGTCCGACCGCGTGCACATTATGCACAGCCTGTGCATATCTGCCACACGCCAGCATACTGGCCCGCTTCGGCGAGCAGAACCAGCCAGGAAGGGAGCGCGGCGGCGGTAAGCACGTGCGCACATGGATGACTGCGTACAAGGACGTCGCACGCAGCCGAGTACCAGTTCTCAGCCTTCGCGCGACACACCGAGGTCGTGACGCATAGCGGTTCTCATCGCCCGGAGCATGCCCCAGACCTCGTACTGGGCTTGGGTCACGGTCAGCGCCTGTCAGCCGCTGCCATCAGCCTGTGTCATGACCATTCCGGCACGGCGGCACCGACTTCCCTGAAGGGATCAAGGAGCACGAGGTACTGGCCCTCAGTCAGCTTCGCGCGCTTGCACACAGCTCGCGCGGCGATGACGCAGGCGGACTTGGCGTCGGAGTGGAGTCCCTGGCGGACCGCGTCGAGTTCGGCGGCACGCGGGAGCAGCGCGGACCTGACCGCGCGGTCGATCGCGGAGTGCTCCGACGCGGAGAGCCTGATTGCGCGGTCGGCAGGGCCATGGCTCCTGGCCCCTTGGCGGTCATCGCCCGGCGTCTGGCGGTCTGGTCGAGCAGGAAGGACCCGGCGAGCTGTCCTTCGTCCGGGTCTTCCGCGAACCGACCGAAGCGCCGTCGTTGGTCCTCGCTGAGAAAGTTGGTGGGCACCGCGCGCTCCTTGATCGTGGGCTTGCCTCGCGCGCGATGCCCTCAGCCTGCCCCACCGAGTGCGGGGGCTCTTCCGTTCCGGTCCGGATCACCCCACATCTGATGGTGGGAGGACGAATGCCTGGTGGTCACTGATCCTGACGGGGGCGTTGGGCGCGGAGGCGAGTGTCGGCGGTGTGAGGGGCGCTGAGGGTGTGGTGGGCGGGGATGATGCGGGCGGCGAGGGTGACGCCGCTGTCGATGCGGCAGGAGCGGCCGAGGGCGATGCCGGGGCCGAGGGCGATGTTGTGGCCGGTCTGGGTGCGGTCGCCGATCAGGCCGCCGAAGCGGGGTGGCGCAGCGGTAGAGGCCGTCGTCGCCGCGGAGGATAACTTCGCGGCGGGGTGACGCATGTCCTCGCTCAGGTGGATCGCGGCGACGGTGACGGAGGAGGAGAGGTGCGCTTGGTGCCGACGAGGTGCGGTTGAGGCCGATCCGGTGGCCCAGGACGGTGTGTTCGCCGATGTCGGCGTGGGTGACTTCGCAGTTGAAGCCAATCTGGGCGCCGGCGGCGAGGACTGAAGGGCCACGGACTGTGGTGAATTCGTGGACGGTGGTGTGCGGGCCGAGGATGACGTCGTCGCCGATGATCGCGGTGGGGTGGATGCGGGCGGTGAGGTGGATGCGTTGATCGCCCAAGAGGGCGAGGGCGGTGGCGTGCAGGGCTGGCCAGTGGGCGAGGAAGTCGGCGAGGTCGTACCCGGCGAGATCGCCGTACGGGTACCGGCCAGCGCGCCTTCGGTGGCGCTGGTCAGGTAGGCGCCGAGACGCAGAACGGGCACGAGGGTCTCCTTGCTGGTACGGCGGATGGGGTGCGGGCGGCTAGCATCACGGGCTCGGGTTGGCCGAAGAGCTGGTGGGAGTGTGTGGTGACGCGTCCGCGTGTGGGTGTGGCTGTGCTGACGATGGGCAACCGGCCCGCCGAGCTGCTGGCGCTGCTGGAGTCGGTGGCCAAACAGGACGAAAGCGCGGTGCGCATCGTCGTGGTCGGCAACGGACGGGCTCGCTGCCGGTGCTGCCCGCCGGGGTGGACGGCGTGGAACTCGGCCAGAACCGGGGTGTCCGGTGGGCGCAATGTCGCCTGGGAGCGGCTGCGGGAGTGCGGTGACGTCGACGTCCTGGTCGACCTCGACGATGACGGGCTGCTGGTCGACACCGATGTGATCCGGCGGATTGCGGACCTGTACGAGGCCGACCCCGGTCTGGGGATCGTGTCGTTTCGGATCGCGGACGAGCAGGGGCAGACGCAGCGCCGTCATGTGCCGCGGCTGAGGGCCAGGACCCGATGCGGGGCGGGGAGGTCACCACCTTCCTGGGCGGCGGGCACGGACTGTCGATGAGGATGCTTCAGGTGGTTGGTGGGTGGCCGGAGGAGTTCTTCTTTACGCACGAGGAGAGCGACCTGGCCTGGCGTGCGCTGGATGGCGGGTGGACGGTGTACTACGAGCCGAAGCTGTTGTTGCAGCACCCGAAGACCAGCCCGGCGCGGCACGCGGTGTACTACCGGATGACCGCCCGCAACAGGGTCTGGCTGGCGAAGCGTCATCTCCCCGCTCCTCGTCCCGGTCTATCTCGGGGTGTGGACCGTACTCACGCTGGCCCGCACCCGCTCCGTGACCGGGCTGCGGGCGTGGGTGGGCGGGTTCGCCGAGGGAGTGCGTCGGCCGTGCGGAGTGCGGCGGCCGATGCGCTGGTCGACGGTGTGGCGCATGACCCGTCTCGGCCGTCCCCGGTCATCTGACCGGCCGTTCCCGCCCGTCCGGCGGGGCTATGCGGTGCTGGTGGGGCGGTCATCCAGCCGGGAACCGCCGCCGGGTGCTTGCGCAGCCATGCCACGTAGCGCGCCACGCCGTCGGACAGGGCGATCGCGGGACTCCAGCCGAGCATGGTCTGCATCCGGCGGGTGGAGGCATAGCCGCCCAGCGGGTCGCCGGGCGGCATCGGCGCCTCCACCAGGCGGGCGCCCGGATAGTGGGTGGACACCAGGTCGGCGACGTCACGGACGCGGGTGGCCTTGCCGGTGCCGATGTTGAGGATCTCCGTATGCGCCTGAGGCAAGACGAGGGCGCGCAGCGTCGCCTGGGCGACGTCGTCGACGTGGATGAGGTCGCGGACCTGGTGGCCGCCGCCGTTCAGATGCAGCGCCAGCCCGGCCTCGGCGCGGGCCGCGAACCAGGCCACCACCCATGAGTGCGAGCCCGGTTTGACGATCTGCGGGTCACCGTAGACGGAGAAGTAGCGCACCACCGTGTAGGGGTGCCGACCGCGCCGAGGGTCAGTGCGGTCTGCCGCTCGCCCCACGCCTTGGTGTTCGCATACACCGACACCGGGCGCAGCGACAGCCCTTCGTGGAACTGTGGGGCGATGCGCCCGTGCACCGATTCCAGGAGCCGGCGCATGGTCAGCAGGTCGGGGTGCTGGGTGTCTTCGGGGTTGCCGTCGCCGTAGACGCTGGCCGAGGAGACGTAGACCAGGCGGCGGATGCGGTCGGTGGCGGCGACCGCATCCAGCAGGACCTGGGTGCCGGTGATATTGGTGTCGATCGCAGCGCGGGGTTACGGGTGCAGGCGGCCACGTCCGCGAGGGCCGCCGCGTGGATGACGTAGTCGCAGCGGGCGACCGTACGCGCCATCAGGTCGGCGTCACGGATGTCTCCCTCGATCACGTCCTTGTCGGTGGCATCGATGCCGAACAGGTCGCGGTAGACGTGCGGCGGGTAGGCGTTGAGGGTGCATACAGCGAGCGGGCGGGCCCCGAGGGCGCGCAGCTGGGCGCAGAGGCGCGAGCCGATCAGCCCGGCCCCGCCAGTCACCAGGACGGTGGCCCCTTTCAGCCGGTCCAGAGGGTCAGCGGGAGAGGGAGGGTGGGCATCATGATGCGGCTCCTTCGGTAGCGTCTCGATGCCGTGACAGCGGCCAGCTTCCGGCGGGCAACCGGCGGCTGGCGCTTGTCCAGGACAGCGCCCCGGCCGCCGGCTGGGCAGATGCCGGGTCGGTGGACGCGGTGGAAGGGTGGAGGGCGCCGTGCGCACGCACGGACACCGGCCGGTGTAAGTACACCCAGAGCGGCTGATCACTCCTGCCGCAGGGCCACGGCCCGGTGTTACTGTCCCCTTCAAGGAGCTGTCCCGCTGCGGAGGGAGCGCCGGTGGACCACAGGGCAGGACCGATTCCGCTTCGCGAACACCTGGTGTTACTCGGTTGGAGCTGCGAGCAACTGATCGCCCGGGTGAACCAGCACCGCAACAGGCGCGGTTCCCTGCCCCTGCACCGCAAGTCGGCCTACCCATGGATGCGCGGCGAGCGCCCCTGTGCCGAAGTCGCCGGTGACGTTCTGGCCGTCCTCGCCCAGCACACCGGCCGCCCGGTGACCATCGCCGACCTGGGCTGGAACCGGCCGCGCCAGCGCCGACGGCCCCGAGCGCTGGACAACCCCTACGAGGCCACCGCCACCGAACTGCTCCGCGACACCCAGGGAGACACCCCATGCACCGGCGTTCCTTCCTCCTGCTCTCCGGTGCCGTCGCCACCGCACCGGCCCTGGACCTGCTGATGGCAGGAACGCCCGCCCTCGCGGCGGCACAGGACGGCGACCGGGTCTCCGCACAGCTGACCGCCACGGTGGAACAGGCCGTCCAGCAGGCGCGGGAGCTCGACGACAGCGAGGGCAGTGCCTCCACCCTGCTGTGGGCGGGCGGCATCTGGCAGAACCTCGGCAAGCTGATCACCGAGAGCCGCTACCGCGTCGCCGAAGGCGTACGCCTACCACCGCATACATCGAGATGTCCGAGACGTACGGGTGGATGCTGTTCGACGCCGGTCACCACCCGCAGGCCCAGCGCGTCTACCAGACCGGACTGCGGCTCGCACGCGAAGCCACCGACGCACCCGGCGTCCACCGGGCCACCATCAACCTCCTTGCCTCCACCGCCTACCAGGAGTCCTGGCTGGGCCAGTACCAGGAAGCCGCCACCCTGCTGGACGTCGCGGCCAACCGCCGCCCCAGGCCCTGACCTCACGGCTGCGGGCCGTGGTGGAGATGCGCCGGATCGCGCTGGCCGGACAGATGGGTGACACCACCACCCTGCACCGCGCCGACGACCGGACCCGTACTTATCTGGCCGCCGCCCGCGACAGCGGAGCCCTGGTGGACGCTGTGGCTGAGCCCCGCCGCGATCGACGCACAGACCGGCAGGGCACTGCTCGCCGCCCACCACCCCGACCAGGCCGAGCCCTACCTCGCCGGCCGCACCGTCGAGGACGACGCGGGCTACCCCGCGACCGGATGCTCTTCGCCAGCGAACTCGCCGACGCCCGCGTCCAGACTGGAGACGTCAACGGAGCCATCGAAGCCGCCCGCCAGTCCCTGGCCCTGGCTGAAAGGTCGGCTCCCGCCGTGTCCACGACCACCTGGCCCGCGTCACCACCGCCCTGCGCCAGCAGCACGACACCACCCCGGCGTCCGCACCCTCCTCGTTGACCTACCACGCAACCAGTGAAAGCGTTCCGCCTACGGACCCGCGGTAGGCGGCCTTACAACGCGAGGTGCTCGCGGAGCTTGCAGCGCGGGTGGAGCACGACACCGACACCCTCCCCGAACACAACATCAGCCTTCACGACCCCAACGGATCACGAAGGCCAACGTCACACTTGCCCCAGGATTCGCCAACAGCGTCCCGAGCGTCGGCTCGGGCCTTCACTCTTTCGTGGGTACGAAACGGATGCCCGGACCGACGCTTGAGCTTCGGGATCCGGGGTCGGGATGCGGGGTCCGGGATTCGAGCTGTGTCTGTAATCCGGTAGGTAAAGAAGGGTTGGGGAAAACCTCCCCGACCCTCCCTGACCCGTCACGGCCAGCAAGTATGACTAGTTGTGATCGAGTTGCAGCACAGCGTCGTGGCTGCTTACGGTTCCGTCAACCAAACGACCCCGACGCGGTGTTGGCACACCAGGCCGGGTCTCACCTCAAGATCGAAAGAAGCGATCTCGTGGCTACCCAGCAGACTAGCTCCGCCCTTCGCACCCCGCACGCCCCTCCCGCCCGTACCGGAAAGCCCACCGCGGCTACGGCAAGCGCTCCGCGCCGGACCAACACCCTCAAGCGCCGCCGATTTCGCGCTGCTGCCCGAGCGGGAGCGGTACATCGCCGGATACGTCGACCGGCTGCCGGACGGCGCCGCCATGGACATCAAGTCGCTGGCCAAGGACCTCCCCTGTACGGACAGATGGCCATCGGCACCGCCCTGCGCGCCCTGGGCGTGGCCGGGCACCTGCGCCACGTACGGTGCCGGGTCGAGGACCTCGGCCAGAACCGCTGGGTCACCCTCACCTTCTGGTCGCGCACCGCCCGCGACAACGAGTGGTGGGCCGCCTACCTCGACGCCGAGAGCGGCCGGGCCCCACGCCGACGCCCGTGACCGCTCCCCGCCGCGCCCGGCCCCACCAAGGCAGCCCAGGTGCCGAGCCCGCGGTCACCGTCTCCGTACCGCAGCAGCGGAATCCGGACCCGGCGCCGGACAGCAGCCCCTCCCCGCCTATCTCGCCCTGGCCCGGCTGGGCCGCCTCGAACCCCGGCTCGCCCTCTCCGCCGGTGACTGCGGCGCCTTGAGGAGCTGGCGGCAGCCTGGTTCGTACGCGGCGTGAACGCCGACTACCTCACCCAGGCGCTCATCTCCGGGCTCCCGGCCCAGGTCGGCTCCCCGTCGGTTTCGTACGCCGCAGGCTCCTCGATAAGATCCCGGCCCGCCTGCCCGCCGCCGCGCCCGCTCCGGGCGTCCCGGCCCGCCGCCTCCTGGTCGAGTGCACCGATTGTGGCCGCCCGGGCCCGCCGGGTCACTCCCCGACGGTCTCTGCCGCCCCTGCCGCGCACCCGTCGCGGACACCGCACCGGCAGCGCAGGGCACCCCGGCCGACCTGCCCGCCGCGCGCGATGTCCGCAGCTACGTCGACGTACTGCGCGGCCGACACCGCATGCCCTCGTAGCCGCCGTCCGGAGCCGAGCCAGGCGCTGTCGGCCGGACGGGTGCGGGCTGCCCGGCGGCTACCGGGACTAATCGCAGTGCGCCGGGCTTCAGCCCGGCGGTGAAGCGATTCTCAGGACTGCTCTGACCCGCAGGTCACAACGGACGATTCTGCTGTTCGATGTACTGACGGACGATCGACAACGGAGCCCCGCCAACTGACCCGGCGAAGTACGACCCAGACCACAGACGTTGCGCCCGCCAGTAGTGCTGGACCAGTTCCGGGTACTCCTGGCGGAGCCTGCGCGAGGACACACCTTTCAGTGAGTTGACCAACTTGGACAGGGCCACTTTCGGCGGGAAGTTCACGAGGAGATGGACGTGGTTGTTCTCGCCGTTGAACTCGACCAGCTCGCACTCGAAGTCGGCGCAGACAGCTCGCATGATCTCCTCTATCCGCTTGAGATGGGCGTCAGTGAAGACCTTATGCCGGTACTTCGTCACGAAAACCAAGTGCGCGTGTAGGACGAAAGCACAGTGCCTGCCTGTACGAATGTTCTGATGCTCAGCCATAAACCAACTGTAGTACGGTGATCGGAATGCAGCTCAGGTACTCCTTCCGGATGTACCCGAACGGTCCGCAGCGCTCGGCGCTGGCAAGGGCGTTCGGGTGTTCACGGGTGGTCTACAACGATGCGCTCCGCACCCGTGAGACCGCCCGCGCTGAGGGTGCACCTTTCCCGAAGGCCGGGGACCTGTCCAAGCTTCTGATCACCGAGGCGAAGAAGACCGACGAACGGGCCTGGCTCGGCGAGGTATCCGCCGTCGTGTTGCAGCAGTCCCTGCGCGATCTGGACACCGCGTACAAGAACTTCTTCGACGGCCTCAAGGGAAGCGCCCGAAGATGGGGCCGCCCCGGTTCAAGTCGAAGCGAGACAATCGGCAGGCCGTCAGGTTCACCGCGAACGCCCGGTGGAAGATCACGACCGGTGGTGACCTGTCCCTCCCGAAAATCGGCGACGTGCGGGTGAAGTGGTCCCGTGCCCTTCCGTCCGCGCCCTCCACTGTGACCGTGATCAAAGATGCTGCCGGGCGGTACTTCTGCTCGTTCGTCATCGAGACTGAGCTGGACGAGGCGCTGCTCGAGGTAGCGCCCGAGGTCGGCATCGACCTGGGGCTAACCCACTTCGCGATCCTCTCGGACGGTACGAAGATTGAATCCCCGCGCTTTCTGCGCCGGGCCGAGAAAAGCTGAAGCGGGAACAGCGCCGCCTGTCCCGCAAGGCCAAGGGCTTCCAACAACCGGGCGAAGGCCCGGATCAAGGTCGCACGTGCGCACGCACAGGTGGCCGACGCGCGGCGCGAGTTCCACCACCAGCTCTCAACGAAGCTGATCCGCGAAAACCAAGCGGTTGCTGTTGAGGACCTGGCGGTGAAGGGCCTCGCCCGTACGCGCATGGCGAAGTCCGTGTACGACGCCGGATGGTCGGCGTTCACCGCGATGCTGGAGTACAAGGCCGCCCGGTACGGGCGGACCTTCGTGCGCATCGGGCGGTTCGAGCCGACCTCGCAGGTCTGCTGCGTGTGTGGTGTGAAGGATGGCCCGAAGCCCCTGCATGTCCGCGTGTGGAGATGCGGGCATGCGGGCCGTCCTTGATCGGGATATCAATGCGGCGGTCAACGTCGCCAAGGCCGCAGGACTTGCGGTGTCAGCCTGTGGAGCGCGGGTAAGACCGGGACTTGTTCCGGCGCAGCGCGAAGAAACAGGAACCCACCGAGACGGTCAGACGACCGTGGCAGGAATCCCCTGCTTTAGCTGGGGAGCGGAAGTCAACTGAAGCACTCCAGGATCAGCGGGAGGTCCTCCAGCCAGTGCTGCAGGCGGACCCGCCTGCGAGCGGCCAGCAGGCAGTGGTGGATGGCGCCGTCATGGAGGCGGACCACGACCCTGAGGTGTTTGGCGCCCTCGGCCGCGTACTCGACGGCGCTGATCTCGGGCCAGGCGAACTGCAGTTCCCTGTCTCCCAGGCGAGAGCAACGCCCGCGGCGTCGATCATGAGCGCACTGTCCCGGGCAACCGCCACGAACTCGAGTCCCGTACCGGCCGACTCGGCGCCTCCCGGGCGAGTTCGGTGGGGCCTGATGCAGCGGGACGGCGTCGGACGGTGCGTAGGAAGGCTGCGCGGGTGCCGCCACCGTGGGGCGTACGTCGGGATGCCCGCCGCCGACTTCCTGCCCTCCGCCTGCTCGGGCGCCAGGAACCCCGGCGTTCCGAAGGCCATACCGGTGGCCGTCAGCCGGGTCGACTCCAGCGCCCGAGCGATACCGAAATCCAGGACCCGCGGGCCGTCCGCGGCCATGATGATGTTGCCGGGCTTCAGATCGCGGTGTATCAGGCCCAACAAGCGTCTGCCTGGTCGGAGTTGCCGGCCTCGGGCTGTCAGGCGGCCTCCGACGCCCCAGCCGCTCCCGGTACGCACGGGCCGTGTCCATCAGGCCGTCGAGCGTGTCCCTGGCCCGCCCGAGGTCGGCCATCTGCGTGGACAGCCGGTCGCGCTCCTGAGCCATCCGTTCCAGCGCGGCCTCGGAGTTCTGCGCGCTCGGCGCTTCGGAGCAGGGCAGCAGCTCGAAGATGGTGCGGCTGGACAGCCCCCGCGTACATCCGCTGGATGAAGATGACCCGCTCGACCTCCGCATCCGTGTAGTGCCGCTGCCCGCTGGGGCTACGGCTGCTGACGAGCAGCCTCTGCTCCTCGTAATAGCGCACTGACCGGATGCTCACTCCGGCCCTCGACGCGAGTTCACCGATCCGCACGAAGCCTCCCGCTTGTGTCCTGCGTCACAGGACTTGCCTCTGACGTCAATGTGAGGTTTTAGCGTAGCCGTAGTGCCCGAGGTCCGGGCGCCGCACCCGCGAAGGAGTCCTGACGTGACGACACTTTTCACCGGTTACCAGCTCGGCGGACTGACGCTGCCCAACCGCGTGGTCATGGCCCCGATGACCCGCGTCCGGGCAGCGGCCGGAGGCCTGGCCACGCCCTCGATGGCGGCCTACTACGCCCAGCGGGCCACCGCCGGACTGATCGTGAGCGAGGGCGTACAGCCGAGCCCGATCGGGCAGTCCAACCCGGCACCCCGGACTGCACACCGACGAACAGGTCGCCTCGTGGCGGCCCGTGACCGCCGCCGTCCACGCAAACGGCGGACGCATCTTCGCGCAGATCATGCACGGCGGCCGGGTCTCGCACCCCGACACCACCGGCATGCAGCCGGTGGGGCCCTCGGCCGTCCCCGCCGTCGGCGACGTGTTCACCCCGACCGGACCGCAGCCCGCTCCGATGCCGCGCGCCCTGGAGACCTCCGAGGTACCCGAGCACGCGCAGTCGTACGCCCAGGCCGCCCGCCGTGCCGTCGACGCCGGCTTCGACGGCGTGGAGCTGCACGGCGCCAACGGATACCTGATCTCACAGTTCCTCTCCTCCAACGCGAACCTGCGCACGGACCTCTACGGCGGCCCGGTCGCCAACCGGATCCGGTTCGCCGTCGAGGCGGTCACCGCGACCGTCGAGGCCATCGGCGGGGACAGGACCGGCATCCGGCTGTCGCCGGGCGGGGGTTCTGGGGAGTCGAGGACACCGAGGTCCACGAGCTCTACACCGCCCTGCTGGCCGAGCTGTCCGGCCTCGGCCTGGCGTACGTACACATCGAGGCCACCGCCGACGAGGAGCTGCTGCTCGCCCTGCGCCGGGCATGGCAGGGCACCCTCATCATGAACCCGGTACACCCGTCGGGAGCGAAGCAGACCGGCCAGGACGACGCCGAGCACTGGCTGGGGCTCGGTGCCGAACTGATCAGCTTCGGCCGCGGTTTCATCGCCAACCCCGACCTGGTCGAGCGGCTGCGCGCCGGGCATCCGCTCGCGCCGTTCGACGCGGCAACGCACTTCCAGGGCGGCGACACCGGCTACCTGACCTACTCGACCCACCAGTACGGGGCTTGACTCCGCCCGACAGGTGGTGGCGGCGTCGGCCGTGGGGCGCCGACGAACAGTCCACGAGTCTTGATCCCCGTCGCCGTGCCGACCCCTTTACCTGGTGGGGCGGCGTACGCTCGCGCCGTGCTCAACCTGACTGGGGTACTCAAACGGCTGGTGATCGGCCGGGCCATGCGCAGCGATGAGTTGGGCGAGACGCTGCTGCCCAAGCGCACCGCTCTTCCGATCTTCGCTTCCGACCCGTTGTCCTCGGTGGCCTACGCGACCCAGGAGATCCTGCTGGTCCTCACCCTGGGCGGCTTGGCCTACCTGCATTTCACGCCGTGGATCGCGGCTGCGGTCGTGGCACTGATGACCGTGGTGGTCCTCTCGTACCGCCAGGTCGTCCATGCCTATCCCAGCGGTGGCGGCTCGTACGAGGTTGCCTCGACGAATCTCGGTCCTGCCGCGGGTCTGGTGGTCGCCGCCTCGCTGCTTGTCGACTACGTCATGACCGTGGCCGTCTCGGTCGCATCGGGCGTGGACAACATCGTCTCGGCGGTGCCCTCGCTGGTGGACTACCGGGTGCTGATGGCGCTTGTCTTCGTCGCGTTCCTGACCGCGGTCAACCTGCGCGGCATGCGGGAATCCGGCCGGGCGTTCGCCGCCCCGACGTACCTGTTCGTCGGGGTGTGCTGATCATGGTGGGCACCGGCTTGTTCCGGTACCTGATCGGCGATGCACCGGTGGCCGAGAGCGCCGCGTACGGCGTGAAACCCGAGCCCGGGGACCAGAACCTGGCCGGCCTGGCCATGGTGATGCTGGTGCTGCGCGCGTTCTCCAGCGGCTGTACGGCACTGACCGGTGTGGAGGCGATCTCCAACGGGGTACCGGCATTCCGTAAGCCCAAATCCCGGAATGCCGCGACCACCCTGGCCGCGATGGGCATCATCGCCGTCGTCATGTTCGTCGGCGTCACGGCCCTCGCCATCGTCGCCGAGGTGCACATCACCGATGACGCCTGCCGCCTGACGGGTCTGACCGGCGACTGCGGCTCCTACACGCAGCGCACCGTCATCGCCCAGCTGGCGTCGTCGGTCTTCGGCGGCGAGAACAGCATCGGCTTCTACTTCGTCCAGGCCGCCACCGCCCTGGTACTGGTCCTCGCCGCGAACACCGCGTTCAACGGCTTCCCGCTGCTCGCGTCGATCCTCGCCCAGCACCGCTACCTGCCGCGCCAGCTGCACAATCGCGGCGACCGGCTCGCCTTCTCCAACGGCATCCTGGCCCTGGCGGTCACGGCCGCCCTGCTCCTGTGGGCCTACCGGGCGGAGGTCACCAGTCTCATCCATCTCTACATCCTGGGCGTGTTCACCTCCTTCACGCTCTCGCAGACGGGAATGGTCCGGCACTGGAACCGCGAACTACGCACCGAGACCGATCCGGCCGTCCGCCGCCGCCACCGAATGGCCCGGATCATCAACGCCACAGGGGCGCTCATCACGGGCCTCGTCCTGGTCATCGTGCTGGCCACCAATTCACCCAGGGCGCCTGGCTGGCGGTGCTCGCCGCCGTCGTCCTCTGGCTGACGATGCGCGGTGTGCGCCGCCACTACGACTCCGTTGCCGCTGAACTGGCCGTGACCGATCCCCGCAGCGAAATGTCCCCGCCCTCCCGGGTGCTGGCGATCGTGCTCGTTTCCACCCTGCACAAGCCGACCCTGCGGGCACTGGCCTATGCCCATGCCTTCAGACCGGACCGCCTGGAGGCACTCACCGTCGCGGTCGACCGTGAGCAGTCCTCCGAGCTCCAGCGGCAGTGGGAGGACTTCGCAATCCAGGTGCCGCTCAAGGTTCTCGACTCCCCGTACCGCGAGATCACCAGGTCTGTCGTGGCGTACGTCCGATCGGTCAGGCGGGAGAGCCCGCGCGATGTGATCGCCGTGTTCATTCCCGAGTACGTCGTCGGCCGCTGGTGGGAAGCCGCGCTGCACAACCAGTCGGCGTTGTGGCTCAAAGCCGCCTGCGGTTCACCCCGGTGTCATGGTGATCAGCGTCCCCTGGCAGCTGGCCTCCTCCTCCCGCGCCAACCGGCCGACCGCACGTGCCCCGGCGCCGTCCGCCGCGGAGAGCCCACCCGCAAACGGGAGGCCGGCAACACACCTCGGTAGACGGCGTGCTGCTGAGGCCGGCCGCGGTCCTGTCGAACCGTAATCAGCCAAGGGCGCCTGGATGGCCGCCTGTTCAGGATTCGGGGCGGGGCTCAGGATGACCGGTGGGAGCACCACCTCGTCCGAGACAGGAGCCTCTCCAATGCGCAGGATCCACACCACCGATGTCCTCAGACGCACCGCGGTCACCACAGCCCTCATCCTCTCGGCGGCCGGCCTCGCCGGCCACACCCCGCTCCGGACCCGGGCCGGATTCGACGCCGGTCTCGGCCTCGGCCCCGGTGTCCGGGTCCGGGCCCGGCGACCACCGTCCCGCCTCCCCTGGTTCACGTCCTGGGCACAGTCCCAGGAGAGGCTCGCGGCGAAGCCGGTGAGCAACCAGTCCCTGCGAGTGATCACCCACCTCAGCCAGGGCGGCAGTGCGCTGCGGATCCGGATTCAGAACACCTTCGGTACGGCACCGCTCACGGTCGACAACGCCACGGTCGGCATCAGCCGCAACGACGCCTCCATCACCGGCCGAACCCGCGCCGTCACCTTCGCGGGCCGCCCGGCGGTCACGATCCCCGCCGGCGGAGAGATATGGAGCGACGCGGCCAGGCTCGTAACCCGTGCCCAGGACGACGTGGCGGTCAGCGCATACGTCTCCGGCACGGCCACCCCGGCGAGCACAGCACCGGGCTGCGCGACAACTACCTCACACCGGCGGGCTCGGGCGACCACACCTCCGATCTCTCCGGCGACGCGTACACACAACGGGTGGGCTCCACCTACCTGGTGAGCGCCCTCGACGTGCGTAACCCCGCATTGAAGGGCACGATCGTCGCCAACGGGAGTTCGGTCGTCGACGGCACCGGCAGCACCAACTGCGGGCCGGGCTGCACCGAGACGGGGACCAACCGCCGGTGGACGGACGGCCTCGCGCGGCGCATCGCCGGAGAGCTTCCGCCGGACCAGCAGCTCGCGGTCGCGAACGCCGGTATCGGCGGGACCACCAGCTCCGACGCCTGCGGTCCGTCATCGACACACCGACTGGACGCGCTGGCCCGGCTGGACCGCGATGTGCTCGCCCTGCACGGTGTGACCGCAGTGATCTACTACTACGGTACGAACGACCTCGCCAACGGCTGCACCGCGGAAGCGATCCTGACCAGCTACCGCGAAGTCTTCGCGCGGCTGCACGACGCCGGGATCAAGGCCTACGTCACGCCGATCACCCTCGCCCCTCGTACAGCGACCAGAACAACCGCGACCGCTACACGGTCGGCACGTTCGTCAAGAAGTGGGGCAGCTGCGCGGGCACCTGTGACGGCGTGGTCGATTTCGACCAGGTGCTCAAGGATCCGCTGAAGCCCAACAGCATCAACCCCGCCTACGACACCGGCGACGGCGTACACGCGAACATCCTCGGCCAGCAGGCCATCGCGGACTACATCTCCCTCCCGCTGCTCCTCTCCTCCACCGAAGTCGCTCGGGTAGCGCGATGACACCGGAGCAGGGGACTCAGGCCTACGCCACGACCTGGCTGAGCTGATCCGGGCCGGCCGCCGCCGCGGATCCGGACCGCGGCGGCGGCCGGTGCCGAAGCGAGGAACGGCTCCAGGAGGCCGAGCAGCTTTCGGGGCGGTGCAGCGGAATGATGTGTCCGCAGTCCTCGATGATGTGCCCGACGAGATTGTCGGCCAGCGGCCGTAGCTGCTGTTCGAGCGCGCTGCCCACCGGCCGGGCTCCGATGGCCATGGTGGGTACGGTCAGCCGTCCCTGCGGGCGGCTTCCTGGATCTGCCGGTCGCCGGCCGGCATCGCCCGGTAGTACGAGAAGGCGCGGCGCAGCGCCTCGGTCCCGGTGTACGCGCGGACGAACTCGTCACGGACGGCGGGATCGATGCCATGCCCGAGGGTGCCCGCGCTGAGGAACCAGTCGATGTACTGGGCTTCGTGCCCGGCGAGTACGGATTCCGCGAGGCCGGGCTCGGCGTGGAAGCCGAACCACCACGGTGCCCCGTGGGCGAGGAACCCTCGGCGCCCGGCAGTGTGCCCAGCAGCGACTCCATGACCACCAGCTGCCGGACGAGGCCGGGGCGGCGCATGGCAAGCAGGAAGGCCGGCGGGTGCCCGCGTCGATGCCGATCACGGCTGCGGAGCTCTCCCCGAGCGTCCAGGAGCGCTCCGGCGTCCGCTGCGAGGGTGCCGGCGTCGTAGCCCCTTCCGCTCGTGCGCTCGCGCCGAGTCCTCTCAGGTCCGGTGCGATGACCCGGTATCGCTGCGCGAGCTCGTCCAGGACACCGGTCCACAGCTGCCAGGTGTGCGGAAAGCCGTGCAGCAGCAGGACGGCGGGGCCCTCCCCGGCGAGCGCCACGTTGAGTTCTACACCATTGGCCAGTACCCGCCGGAGCTCGACGCCGGGCCGTTGATGACCGCGGTTGCGACGCGATGTGACAGCCATGGGGCTCCTCGTAGTTACCAATAGTGACAACAAAACGATAGGTAACTACGGTGTGGGTGCCAAGACCGCACTTCTGCCACAGGTGGTGAGCTCCAGGTGACCTCCTCTCCCGGACAGTCCCCAAGGGGATCGTGGAGATCTGTTCGACCCGCAGTGCCCGACCCGCCGTCTGCTCGACCGGATCGGTACGAAATGGACGTCGATGGCCGTCAAGGTGCTGGCGGAGGCGTCCCCGGAGGAGGTGCGCTTCGCGGAACTGCAGCGCAGGATGACCGGCATCTCGCAGAAGATGCTGTCGGTCACGCTTCAGGGACTGACCCGTGACGGCCTGGCCGACCGCCGGGTTGTGGCTTCGGTGCCGCCGCGGGTGTACTACCGGCTGACTCCGCTCGGCCTGTCGCTGGAGGAACCGCTGGCCATGGTCCGTGCGTGGGCCGAGGAGCACATGGCCGAGATCGACCGCGCCAACCAGCGCGGCGTGGCGCCGTGAGCAGAGCCGCGGAGGAGAGCAACCGCCGCATGCTCCGGGCGCGGGATGCCATGGACCGCGCGTACGCACAGCGGCTGGATGTCCCGGCTCTGGCCCGGATCGCCCATGTGTCGCAGGCGCACTTCACCCGCACGTTCCGGGCGACCTTCGGTGAGACGCCGCACCGCTACCTGCAGCGTCGCCGTGTCGAGCGTGCGATGTTCCTGCTCCGGGAGTCGGACCGCAGCGTGACGGACATCTGCTTCGAAGTCGGCTTCGGCAGCCCGGGGACCTTCAGCCGCACCTTCCGCGACATTGTCGGCCGGTCGCCGCGGACGTACCGCAACGAAACCGCGGCCACGGCCGTCCCGACGTGCTTCACCATGGCGTGGACTCGGCCCAGCGACTGAGCAGTTTTGGATAAGTTTCCGTCCGCCCCGCCCCGTAACGTGACGCACATGTTCAACGCAATCACGCAATCGCAGATATACGTCCTCGACCAGGACGAAGCCCTCGACTTCTATGTAGGCAAGCTCGGCCTGGAGGTCGGCGCCGACGTCGACCTGGGCGACATGCGCTGGCTGACCGTCAACGTCCCGGGCCACCCCGAACGCCAGGTCCTGCTGGAGAAGCCGGGTTCGCCCGCGATGTCCGAGGAGACGGTGCGGCAGGTACGCGAGCTGGTGACCAAGGGGCGATGGGCGGCTGGCTCATCCTCACCACGGAGGACTGCCGCAAGACGTACGAGACGCTCCTGGGCCGGGGCGTCGAGTTCACCGACGAGCCCACTGACCGCCCGTACGGAATCGACTGCGGCCTGCGCGACCCCTTCGGCAATCGCATCCGGTTCACCCAGCCGAAGGCCTGACGCCAGGCGCAGGGCGCGTGCCCGAGGCGTCGGGGCCCGTCCCGCACGGGCCCCGAGGCCGGAACGCCCTGCCCGCGTGGGTCTGGACGGGCCGGTGGTTCTTCCGGCATTCTCGCCATCGTCCGGAAACGTTCGGTGACCGGGGCCCGTAGGCACGTCCGTACCCGGCTGCGCCCGGCGACTCCAGGCGGTCTCATGAAATTCAGCTATGCCATGCTCCCCGACTATCCGGTGCAGGAATCCCTGGCCTCGATCCGGCTCGCGGACGAACTCGGCTTCCATGCCTGCTACGCCGCCGACGAGACCTGGCACAAGGACTTGTGGCAGCTGTTCGCCGTCGCGGCCGGGCAGACGAGCCGTATCCGCCTCGGCCCCAGCGTCTCGCCGGTCACCCTCCGCGAACCGAGCCTGATCGCCCAGTCGCTGGCCACCCTCGACGAGCTGTCGGAGGGACGCGCCGAAGGGTGCTGTCCAGCGGCAACTTCGGGCTGCTGGCCCAGTACGGCATGGACTGGACCAGCACCCGCCCGCTGTCCCGGGTCAAGGAGGCACTGCATGTGGTGCGCACCCTGCTGGACGAGGGGCGATCACGTACGACGGGGAGTTCTTCCGCTACGACGGGCTGTTCACCTTCGCCCGGCCGGTCCAGGAGCGGCTGCCGGTGATGCTGGGCGCCATGCGCGGCCCCAAGTCCTTCGAGGCGGCCGGTGAGCTGTCCGACGGCTGCCACCACGCGCTGAGCTACACGCGAGAGGCCTACGAGTACGCGGTCGACCACATCCGGACCGGGGCCGAGCGGGCCGGAAAGGACTGGCGCACCCTGGACATCGGCGCCTGGGTGGTCTTCGCCACCGGGCCCGACTCCGCCGAGGCCAAGGAAGCGGCCCGCAGCATGGTCGGCATCTACGCCTCCTCGATGCCCGAGGAGCAGCTGCGCCGCAACGGGGTCGACCCGGATGAGCTGAAACCCGCCATCGACGCGATCGCGGGCGGCGACCTGGCCCGGGGTATCGAGCTGACGAGCCCGGAGGTCGCGGACCGGCTGTCCATCTCGGGCACACCGCGGGAGTGCGCGGAGAAGATCCGGCGGGAGATCGCACCGACCGGTGTCAATCACATGATCTGCGCCATCACCGACCGCAGCCTGGTACGCGCTTTCACCGGCCGTGACCTCGACGGTGTCGCCGATGTGGACACCCAGCTCCGGCTCATCCACGACGAGATCATGCCCGAGTTCGTCTGACCGCGGGCCGGCGACGGAGCGAGCGCCCGGAGCGGTGCGGGCCGACAGCCCGCCCGCACCGGGTCCGTCCGCCTGCCGAGTGTTTTCCCGGAAGGCCTTGCGCGAAAGCCGGTGGAGGCGACACCATGCGCTCCGGATCCCACATCCGGACGCCGATCCTCCAACTCCCTTGGTGGACTGCGTAGTTCGTGCTGCATTTGGTGTACCGGAACGGAGACACACGGTGAATCGACCCATAAGGCTCCTGCGCGCACTCGGGGCAACGGCGAGTGCGGTACTGACAGCCGCCGGCATCACGCTGGCGGCAGCACCCACGGCGTCGGCCGTCGACTACTACTACGAGCTCCCCTACCCGTCCGGCGAGGCCTACACGGTCACCCAGGGTCCGGAGGGCACGTACTCGCACGTCGGCGCGTACAACGAGTACGCCTGGGACTTCGGGCTGCCGGCCAACTACGAGGTATCCGCCGCGCAGGCAGGCACGATCCTCATCTCGGACTGGTCTCCGTACGCGGGCAACGGCATCGAAGTGCTAATTCAGCACTCGAACGGCCAGTGCACCCACTACGCCCACCTGAACCAGGCCATCTACAACACCGGTGACTGGGTCCCGCAGGGCGCATCGTCGGCTCGTCGGGCAGCACGGGGAACTCCACCGCCCCGCACCTGCACTTCCAGGTCATCGACTGCAACACCCGGGTGGGCCTCCCGGCCACGCTCCAGGGCGGGGCACCCCGACCGGATCGCGGCCCGTGAGCGTGAACACACGCGCCTGACCCACCGAGCTCCCCTTACGAGGGCGGGGAGACGGGCTTCGCGCTCAGTGGCAGAAGCTCCGGGCGCTTCGCGAAACGGCCGTCGCCGGAGGACCTGCCACGCAGACGGCGGCCGATCCAGGGGCCGAGGAACCCGGCCGCCCAGCGCAGTTCGGCCCTGCGGCCCGCAGCCCGTGGGGATCCTGGGGTGGCAGCGGAAGCGCCCAGGTGTCGTCGCTCCCGGGCAGGCGGATGGCGTATGCGGCCGCCGCGGCGATCCGGGCGTGGCCGACGGGGCTGGCGTGCAGCCGGTCCTCGCTCCACAGCCGCGGGTCGGTGGAGACGGGCAGCGGTTCGATGTCGGCGACCGTGACCCCTGGCGGGCCGCCGCGGCGCGGATGCGGGCGTTGATGTCGAACACACGGGATCTGACCGGCCTGGCAATGGGCGCGATCTTCCCACATCGGGGAAGGTCAGGGTCACCACATGGGCCCCGGCGGCGGTGAGCGCGGCGAACATCTCCTCCAGATGCCCGGCCACCTCCTCGGCGTCGAACTTCGGCCGGAGCAGGTCGTTGACCCCGGCCACGACTGTGGCGAGGTCCGGGCGCAACGCCAGCGCGGGCGCCAGCTGCTCCGCGTGAACCTGGGCGGCGACCCGTCCCCGTACCGCCAGGTTGGCGTACTGGAGCCCGGGCTGACGGCCCCGAGCCGCTCGGCGAACCGGTCGGCCCAGCCGCGCAGGCCGACGGTGTCGTCCCCGTCGCCGACCCCTTCGGTCTGGCTGTCGCCCAGGGCGACATAGCGCAGGTACTCACCGTTCGACATGGCTCGCCCGTCTTTCCCTCAGTACGTCCGCTGTCCGTGGCCGTGCGCCAACTGCCGCATCGTACTCAAGGCACCGACCTCGGAACCCGGCCGTCCGGCGTCGGGCTTCGGGACGGGAGCTCAGCGGGACCGCGACGGCACGGCCGTGAACGTGATGTCCGCGGTGCCTGCGGTGACCTCGGCCTGTGCGCTGACGGCCCACGCGGCGACGCGTGAGACCACGGCGGCCGGGATCCGGTCGCTGATTCCCGCGCGGCCGGGATGTCGTGCGTTGCGTGGGCGTCGTACGGCAGAACAACGCGGTACCCCAGCGCAAGAGCCGTGCGGGCCGTCGCCTGGACGCACATCTCGGACATCACACCGCAGAGGGCGAGCGCCCGGACACCCGAGTCCGTCAGCAGGCTCCCGAGCGAAGTCCCCGCGAAACCATCGTCCTTGGGCTTACGGATCACGACCTCCGTGGGCCCGGCCTCGACCGCGTGGTGGAGCTCCCAGCCGGGCGTGCGGGGCTCGTCGTCCGCACCGGCCGGCCCGTCGTTCTGAATGTGTACAACGAGCGCCCCGCTCCTTCGCGCCCGCGCGATCAGTTCCGCGGTCCGGTCCAGGAGCCGGGCCGCCCCGGCACCGCTCCATCACCGGCGACGGAGGCCGACTGGACGTCCACGACTATCAGGGCCCCTACGGGGCTACGCGATCGCTCATCCCGCCATCATGATCGCGGGCGCTGCACACTTCCACAGGATTGCCACGGGGACGGATCCGCCGCGCATACCGGAACGGTCATAGCAGATGGGCCGACGCCTACTGTGACTCACATCACCGCGATGTGTCGCGTGGGAGCGATGATGTCCGGACGGCACAGCCGTCTGCATTGCCGTAACCGCAGGGCGAGAAACAGGAGACAGTCCCATGCGCATCGTCATCAGTGAGTTCATCAGCCTCGACGGCGTCGTACAGGCTCCGGCGGCCCGGAGGAGGACACCGACGGCGGCTTCGCCAACGGCGGCTGGTCGCACCCTTCTTCGACCCGGAGGTGATGGGCGGCACCTTCGAGGACATGACCTCCAAGGCCGGGGCCCTGCTGTTCGGGCGTCGCACGTGGCAGAACATGGCGGGGCATGGCCCGAGCGAGCCGGCGACCCGCTCGCCGACCGGCTGAACGCCCTCCCGAAGTACGTCGTGTCCGAGACGCTGGGCGACGCCGAGCTGACCTGGGAGAACACCACACGCATTCCCGGCGCGGAGGCGATCGCCGGCATCAGGAAGCTGCACGAGGCCGACGGCGGCGACCTGTTGGTCATGGGAAGCCCCACGCTCGTACGCACCCTCCTGCACGAGGGCCTGGTCGACGAACTCCGCCTCATGATCATGCCGGTGATCGTCGGCGGCGGGAAGACGATCTTCCCCGGCGACGGAGCGCTGCGCCCGCTGGAGCTGGTCTCCACCGTCACCAGCGGGACAGGCGTGCACGTGTGCACCTACCGGCCGGTCGCCGAAGGCTAAGTGGTCGGCTCCGGAAGTCCTTCGGGGTTCGACTCCGGAGCCGGTGCAGTGCGTGTTGTCCCGTCAGAGGTCGGGGCTGCGGGTAGAGACCCCAGGCGACGGCGCGCCGCCTGGCGGGACAGGGGTGACGCCCGGATCGCAGGCGGCGGCCCCGTCAAGTGGCCGGCCGCCCGCGACTTCTGGGACACGGCTCAGCCGATGCCCGTCCAGCCCTGCCACTGACCGTCCGTGCCGACGGGCTGGCGTGTGCTCAGTGTGGAGCCGCTGTGCGACAACGGGGCCGCGTGCTCGAACCAGCGTGCGTTGCCGGCCTTGCTGTCCACGCCGACCACCGAGATGGACTCTCCGCCGCAGGAGCCCGCCTTGAGGTGGGTGAACGCCTTGAACCCGGTTCCGGCCAGCGTGTAACTCTTCGCCGAAGCAGGGTTTTCCGGGTCGACGATGATCTGACGCAGCGCGCCGGTCTCGCCGTTGGTCGCGTAGATGACGTCGCGCTCCGTGCCGTCCGCCAGACGGATCCAGAAGACCCCGCGGCCCTCGTATCCGCCGCCGTCACCGGCAGGGTCTCGTAGGCGCCGAGTTCAGTCGTACCGTCGGAGCCGGTGCCGACCTCGCGCATCAGGATGTCGCCGTCCTGCTTGATCGTGTACAGCTTGAACCCGCTACCTGACGGCATCACGTACGGACGCCAGCGGGTCGCGACGGTGTCGTGAGACTCCGCTGTCAGTGTCGGGTCGCCCTCGGTGCCGTGGAGGTTGACCACCCGCAGGTCACCGTCCGTCGCCGGGGCCAGGAACGAGGTGTTCCACGTACCGTTCCCCGGAGCCACCGATCGAGTGGAGCGCTCGCAGCGACCACGGGGCCGGCTCAGCGGTCTGGTAGTTCTCGTTGATGACGCCGTTGACGCCGGACGCCTTGTTGAGGCGGCCGTCCGTGTTCTGGCCGGTGATCGTCGTGTCGCACTCCGCCGCCGCGGCCTCGGCTGCCTGGGCGCCCGCGCTGCCGCCCGACACGGCAGTCGTCGCCGCGACCAGCAGACTCGCCGCGATCAAACTTCTCATCCTTCGCGTTCGTATCACTCGTGTCTCCGTTTCGCTGGATATGCCGACGGTGGTCATTTCACGCACCACCAACGAACAAGTTGCTTCTGCACAATTCGGCGGCAATGGCAGCCCGGCCCGATTCGTCGTCCGGTGACGCTCCCAGGGTGTCGGGAGGGTGTCGTTCGCGTCCGTCACCGAGACGTGGAGGCGGTTGCCTGCGAGGACGCAGCGGGCTCGGATCTCGCGGCCGGGGAGACCTTCGCGTGACGGTACGCGTTTGTCATCAGTTCGCTGAGCAGGAAGGAGTACGACGGTCTCCGTCACCTCATCCGGGATTCTCCATGAAGTGGCCTGTTCCCGGCGAAGGGTTCGGGCCCTGCCCCCACTGCCGGCGTGACGCGGCAGGCGCCACTCGATGTCCTGCGGGGCAGCGGTGGGGGCGGGTTGGGAAGTGCGACCCTCGACCTCTGACGGGACAACACGCACTGCACCGGCTCCGGAGTCAACCCCGAAGGTCGTCCTGAGCCGACCACTGAGCTTGACTCGGGGATCTTGGAGTTTCCCGAAGAGTCAAGTCCGGCGACCATCACGCGTGGCTGGTGGCCACCGACGGCAAGCGTGCCTTCGCCTTGCACGGCAAGAAGCGGCATGCCCTGCCCGCGGAGCGGGATACATCCGTGGCACGGCGGCACCGTGATCGTCTCGCCGCCGTGTCGGGTTCGGTTCCTCGGGGTCAACCGTTCGGGGTGTCGTCGACCTTGAAGTTCATCTTGACGTTGCCGCCGTCGACCGACGTCGCGGTGGCCGTCACGCCGTACACCTTTCCGTCCACGGCCAGTTGACAGCGGACAACGGCGTTCACCCTGGCCGGAAGGTCCTGGGGACAGGCGAAGGCGTCGGGCTCCCGGCCCGCCTGCGCCGCCAGGGCGGCCTTGCCCTGGCGGGCGACCTCGGCCTTGTCCACCGTCTGGGCCCCGCCACCGGTACCGGTGCTCGACGCATCGGTGGGCTGGGCGGTCTCGGTGGGCTCCGGCTCTGCGGAGTCATCGGTGCGGGAGCGTCGTCGACCTTGAAGTCCATCTCGACGTTGTCGTCGTCGACCGACGTCGCGGTGGCCGTCACGCCCTGCTTCTCGCCGTCCACGGTCAGCTCGCAGCGTACGGTCTCGCCCACCTCGGCCTTGAGGTCGTCTTCGCAGGTGACGTCATCGGGCTCGCGGCCGACCTTCTTGCCCAGGGCCGCCGAGGCCTGCTCCGCGACCTCCTCCTTGCTCACCTTTGAGCCGCCCACGCTCACGCTCGCCGAACAGCCCGCAGCGAACAACACTGCCAGCGCCCCGCTGCTGCTCGAACCGCTATCCGGTTCCGCGCTGAATGCTGCATTGATCTCCCGGTCAATTGTTCATGTCAAGCACCTGGACACGTAAAATCATCACCAGGTCCCGGCGGCGAGGTTCGCCGCGGCTCAGGCCGGTCCGATGCCCGCTCGGCACTCTCCTCGCGGGCCTTGCGCCAGGTCGAGAGGTGCCACGAGGACACCCTGCGGCGTCGGAGCACCTCACCCTTCTTGCCGGTCCGTGGCCGCCTCGCACTCGGCCAGGATCTCCTGCTTGAAGGCCGCGGTGAACGAGCCCCGCTTCGCCCCGGTCAGTGCGGGACGGACGCGTTCGGCAGGTTACTCGCAGTGAGTGATCAACCCGTCGCTGGGATGCCAGGTCTTCTCGCCGGAGGACGCACCCTCCAACTGAAAGTCGCCACCACGCTGTACTCCCGCTGTGGAAAGTCACACGGGTTGAAGGTGGTGGTGCCGGCCAAGTCCTCGGTGTCATGCCAGCCGTCGTAGTCCTTCGCGGAGCGCACGGTCACCCAGCCACCGGTGCCGTTGGGGCGCACAAGCTTCACGTTGGTGACCTTGACCTGGTAGCTGCCGCCACCGGCGACGTCGGTGATCTTCGCCCGCGCTCGGATGTCAGTGGTGTTGTTGTCCCACCAGACGGCCGCGCAGCGCTTGACTTGGTGCCGTAGCACTGCCATGCAATTCCTGCGGATGCCGGCGTCGGGGTCAAGGCGATCGACGCGCCAAGCGCCGCGGCGACCAACGCGCCAGTGGTACGAAACATGTGGCTCCCCGTTCTCTGGCCTCTCTGGCCTCGCTGGCCTCGCTCATGGACCTTAGGGTCATCGTGGGCTTCGGACTTTGTCATCCGTGCAGGGAACTTTGTCAGTAGTGCGAAGCTTCAAGGTGGCGCCGCATCAGGTGAAGGTCCTGTGTGTTCCCGTCGAAACCGTTGCACAGCAAGATTGAATCTTGCCAAATTGATGTCGGGAACCATCCATGTCGAGGGGTGGCTTGTGGGCGAACGGGCCGCGGTACTTCCAGGTCGGCTCCACGTCCGACGCCGACGAAGGTCTGTCTCATGAGCCCGGCTCTGGACACCGCGTTCATACCGCCGCGGGACCGTGAGGAAGTGATCCGGAAAGCGGTGTGGGAATCCATGGTGGCGGTCGATATCGACCACCGTCCTGCGGCCGAGGACATCTCCGTTCGTATAGGGCTCGGCACCGTGGGACCCATCAGGGTCTGTTCAGCGCGGGCGACCGCGGTCGCTCTCCGTAGGACGGAGCGGCTGGCCCGGGAGGACGAGGAGCCTGCCGCTCTCTCGGTGTTCAGATGACGGGCAGCAGCATGGTGGTGCAGAACGGTCGCGAGTGCCTGCTGAGGCCGGGAGACTGCGCCGTCTTCGAATCGATCGCTCCCTACGCCCTTCTCTTCGACGAGGGAGTCGACTACCGCTTCATCCGCTTCCCCGCGCGGCACTCGCGCTCCCCGACCGGTTACTACGAGACATCACCGCGGTCCCCTGAGATCCGACAACCCCATTGCACGCCTCGCCTTCCCCTACTTCTCCCAACTGGCCGTCAGCGACGAGTTGCACGGGGCGGGCACGCCGACGCCGTCGTGGAACCCAGCATCGAACTGCTCCGTGCCGTCCTGACGTCCCAGCACGGCAACCCCAGCCTGGCCAAAGCGCCGTTGGAGGCGACACTCAGCCTGCGGGTCACTCATTACATCCGGAAGTATCTGGCAGATTCCGATCTGTCGGCGGCACGGATAGCCGCCGCACACGACATCTCCGTACGTCACCTCTACGTTGTGCTGTCCCGGTCGGGAATCAGCCTCGGAGACTGGATCCGTGCACGCCGTCTAGCCGAATGCAGGCGAGAGCTGGCCGACCCGAACGGGCGACTGCGGACCATCGCAGCGACAGGACGGAGGTGGGGCTTCGTGGACGCCACCCACTTCAGCAAGGTGTTCAAACAGACATACGGAATCTCGCCTCGGGCCTGGCGCGACCAGAACCACCCCGCTCCTCCGCGTGATGGTCTCCACGCGGCCAAAGAGCCAGCGAGGCCGCCAGTGCCGCTTGGCCGCATCACTGGTGGCCTCACATATACGAGGTGTCACTAAGCCTTGATCCGCCCCGTAGGCAGTCGTTGCCCTGTCGCGACGCCGGCGGGCGGGCCCGCTAGTGTCATGGCCATGCAGCAGCCACCCTCCCGCCCGCATCCGCCCACCCCACGGCTCCGCCACCACACCACGTCGCACCGGTCTGCTGGTGGCAGCCCTGGCGACCGGGCTGCTGGTGGGCGCCGCGGGTGTGGGGGCGCTTGGGCGATCGCGGGAGACGACACCGGGTCCACGGCCGGGACTGGGCCGGCGACCGATGCGCGCGGCGCCTGTGACGCTCTCGCCGGTTTCGACGAGTCGATGTTCACGGCGGAGGGCGACGAGGGCGTGGTCGCCCTCAACCGCTGGAGCGGGGCCATCACCCTGTCCGCCGCAGCAGCCGCGGGCGACCCGGCGTACAAGTCGCTCTCGGAAACCCTCAGTCGGGCGCAGCATCGTCAGGCCCGGGTGTTCGACTTCGACGCCGAGGTGAAGAAGGACCTGACAGAGGCCCGCCGGATCTGCACGGACATCTAGGGCGCGTTTCGAAAGTCCCGCCTGCCCGGCGGGCGGACGGCGCTACTTTCGAAACACACCCTAGGCACCTTCGGACCTCCGCAGCCCGCGACGATGCACGGGTTGCGGAGGCTTCTGCTGCGGGCAGCCGAGTCAGGGCTGGACCGGCATCGACCAGCAGTTGGAGGTGGTCGCCTTGCCCGCGAGGCGGTCGGTCATCCAGGACACCGCATTGCCCTGGTCGGTGATGAGGGCACCAGGTGGTTGGTGAGCAGCTTGTCGCCGAGGTTCGGCAGGGCAACGGCGTCATAGGTGACGTCACCGCCCTTGCGGCACCAGTCGACGGCCAGTTGGCGGGCCTGCGCATGCGGAACGATGTCGTCCTGGATGCCGGTTGCCAGCCGCACCGGACCCGTGGGCTTGAGTGTGCCGATGCGCTGCTTGTCGAGAGCCGCCTGTGCCTTGGGGTCGGCCTTGATGATGTCGCCGATGGATGTGCCGCCGACGGTCCACTTGTCGCTCTTGCTGAATCCGTAGCCGAAGATCGCGTCGCCGACGCACATGGTCGACGCGTCCTTCAGCGCGGCTCGGCCGTTGGTGTTGATGTTGGCCTCGATGACATTGCGCAGGTCTGGGTCGGACTGGGCGAAGCCGTTGATCGACCAGGCCAGCGCACCGGCCAGGGCGCTGCCGTCGATGCCCTTCATGACCGCGACCAGGTCAGCGGGCGGTGCGCCCGCGTAGGTGCCGGCCAGATTGACCTCGGGCGCGTACGAGGACTGCAGCTCGGAGGCGGCGGCGCTGGCGCCGCCCTGGCTGTAGCCGTACAGGCCGACCCGCGAGTCGGGCGTGACCGATGCGCCCGGCACGGCGCGCGCGGCGCGGGCCGCGTCCAGCAGGGCGTGGGCCTCGTCGACGCGGTTGACGTAGGTGTGGAGGCGGTCGGTGGCGCCGAGGCCGACGTAGTCGGTGACGACCACCGCGGCACCGGTGGAGAGCAAGCGGTAGATCGCCAGGGCCTCGTAGCCGACCGAGACGGTCTCGCCGCGCAGGGTCAGCGGGTACTGCAGAGCCATCGAGGGTGCGCACTGGTCGCCCTGGCCCATGGTGCCCGAGGCCACCGCCACCAGCGGCCGGGGTCCACCGCCCTTCCACTTCGCCGACGGCTCGATGTAGGCGCCGGTCACCCCGACGGACTGCCCGTTGGAGTCGGTGGACTTGTACATCAGCCGGGTCGCCGTGCCCGGCATCACCCGGCCGTCCAGGCCGGGCAGGCCCAGACCGAGAGGCAGGGGTTCGGTGCGGACCAACGCGCCGTTGGCGTCGGGCAGTTCGGCGGGCGCGTTGTAGAAGACGGGGATGGTCACTCCCGGGACACCACGGGCTCCGACGCATCGGCGGCAGAGGCCGGTACGGCGTACATGCCCACACAGGCCGCCGCGACGACTGCGGCGACCAACAACCGCACCGCGCCCGGCCTTTGCCCGGAGGTGGGGGTGGGGGTTGGAGTTGGGGTGGGGAATCCGCCGTGGTGCTGGAGATGGAACGCGAACGGGTGCTCTTGCGGCTCACAGGTCACTCCTCACTCTGCTCCGAATGCAGTTGACCGCAAACTAGCAGCGGACCCTTACCGAAGGTAACTCGTGAGTAAGTTACGCTGTGGTAACTATCAGCGCAGGCAGCCACTCACCCCGGCAGGGCAAGAACCCCGAGCAGCTCCCCGGCTCCCCGGCTCCCCGGCACTCCTCCGCCGCCCCGACGTCACCGCATTCAGAGCGTGGCGGCCCGCCCAGGCGCTCGCGCAGCGTCTGCGCGAACTCCTCCGCCCGCGCCAGCTGGGTGCGGAGCTTCTCGACCTGCTCGGCCGCCCCACGCTCGTATCCGCGGACGCGTTCCAGCAGGGCGTCCCGCTCGGCAGCCGTCAGCTCCTCGCCGGAGTCGAGACGGTCGGTGGCGGCAAGCAACTCGCGCATCTCGTCCAGGGTGAAGCCGAGCGGCTTCATACGCCGGATCACCATCAGACGGGCCACGTCGGACTCCGTATAGAGACGGAAACCACCCTGCGAACGGGCCGAGGGAATGACCAGCCCGGTCTCCTCGTAATGCCGGATGGTCCGCAGCGACAGCTCGGTCCGCGCGGCGACCTCGCCGATCTGCATGTGCTCGCTGCTCACGCGGGCGCCCTTCCTCTTGCCGCCAGGGCCACAGGCGGCCGACGCTGATCTCTACCGTAACGTTAGGGTAGAGTAAGCGATCGTTCAGGTAGGTTCCGCGCCGTCCCCGCACCATGGTGCGGGATGGATCACTCCCGTGGTCCTTCGCGCCCGAGCAGCGCACTGACGTTCCCTCCCGCGCCCGCTGCCGCCTCCCGACTCCAGCCCGCCGAATGTGGGGCTCCGCGGATGGCCACCCCGGCCTCCCGCGCCTTCCCGTACGCCCGGGTGACGCCAGGCGTGCCCGAGCACGACAGGTACCCATCTTGTCCACGTCCGTACTGTCCCCGGCTGCACGGCTGCGCGGCCTGCGCCCCGACTGGCTGTCCGACCCGAAGGTGTGGCGCACCGAGGTCCTGGCCGGCCTGGTGGTCGGCCTCGCGCTGATCCCCGAGGCGATCTCGTTCTCGATCATCGCCGGGGTGGACCCGGCGATCGGCCTGTTCGCCTCCTTCACCATGGCCGTGGTCATCTCGGTCGTCGGCGGGCGCCGCGCGATGATCTCCGCCGCCACCGGCGCCGTCGCGCTCGTGATCGCGCCGCTCAACCGTGAACACGGCCTGGGCTTCCTGATCGCCGCCGTCATCCTGGCCGGCGTGATCCAGGTGGCGCTCGGCGCGCTCGGTGTCGCGAAGCTGATGCGGTTCGTACCCCGCAGCGTGATGGTGGGCTTCGTCAACGCCCTCGCGATCCTGATCTTCATGGCGCAGGTCCCGGAGATGCACGACGTGCCGTGGGCGGTCTATCCGCTGATCATCGGCGGCCTCGCCCTCATGGTGTTCTTCCCGAGGATCACCAGGGTGATCCCGGCCCCGCTCGTCTCCATCGTCATCCTCACCGTCATCACCATCGGCGCCGGTATCGCGGTGCCGACCGTCGGCGACAAGGGCGACCTGCCGTCCTCCCTGCCGGTGCCCGGCCTGCCCGATGTGCCGTTCACCCTGGACACCCTGACCACCATCGCCCCGTACGCGCTCGCGATGGCACTGGTCGGCCTGATGGAGTCGCTGATGACGGCCAAGCTGGTCGATGACATCACCGACACGCACTCCTCCAAGACCCGCGAGTCGATCGGCCAGGGCATCGCCAACATCGTCACCGGCTTCTTCGGCGGCATGGGCGGCTGCGCCATGATCGGCCAGACGATGATCAACGTGAAGGTCTCCGGGGCCCGGACCCGCCTGTCCACCTTCCTGGCAGGCGCGTTCCTGATGGTGCTGTGCATCGTCTTCGGCCCGGTCGTCTCCGACATCCCCATGGCAGCGCTGGTCGCCGTCATGGTCATGGTGTCGTTCGCGACCTTCGACTGGCATTCCATCGCCCCGAAGACCCTCAAGCGGATGCCGGTTGGAGAGACGGCCGTCATGGTCATCACCGTGGGCTGCGTGGTGGCCACCGACAACCTCGCCATCGGCGTCGTCGTCGGCTCCGTCACCGCCATGGCCATCTTCGCCAAACGTGTCGCGCACCACGCCGACGTCACCGCGGTCACCGATCCCGACGGCAGCAGCGTGGTCTACTCCGTGACCGGCGAGCTGTTCTTCGCCTCGTCCAACGACCTGGTCGCACGGTTCGACTACGCCACGGACCCGGACCAGGTCGTCATCGACCTGACGGCCGCCCACGTCTGGGATGCCTCGTCCGTCGCGGCCCTGGACACGATCGGGGCCAAGTACGCCCAGCGCGGCAAGAGCGTCGAGATCATCGGCCTGAACACGCCGAGCGCCCAGCTCCACAAGAAGCTCAGCGGCGAACTCACCGGCGGCAGCTGACCGACGCCCCTCGGACGAACCAGCAGCACCCGAACCAGCAGCACCGGGCCACCCGGCACCCGTCCTCCGGGAGACCTCGGAGCGTGCGGGTGTTCCCGGCCGTTGAGACTGACTGATGAGACAGTCAGCCTCTTCGAGGTAGCTCAAGTGGCTTGATATGACAGAGGAAATCCCTGAAGGCTGTATTGCGTTTATCTCAACGCACGGATTACGGTGATGCACCATGGACGAGAACACGGTGCCCGTACGGGTGCGTCAGGTGATCGCGGCAGCCGGGGTCAGCCAGCGCGAGTTCGCGCGGCGGATCGTGATGGACCCCTCGAAGCTGTCCCGGTCGCTCAGCGGCGCGCGGCGGTTCACCGTCGCGGAGTTGTCCAGGATCGCGGCCACCGCCGAGGTGGACGCCGGCTGGCTCCTCGGCACCTCGGGCGAGACCCGCCGGCCGCGCGGCCAGTGCACCATCGATCCCGGTCCGGGCGGGCGGCCGGCCCAGATCGTGCGGGAAACCGTGGAGCTCATCGCACGACGCGGATTCCACTCCGTCCGGGTCGCCGACATCGCCGAGGCCTGCCACACCAGCACCGCCGCCATCCACTACCACTTTCCCGGCCGCGACGAACTCCTCGAAGCCGCCGTGCGCTGGTGCATGGACGAGGACACCGCACGCCGCGACGCCCGGATCGCGGAGGCCGCCGACGCGGCGGAGGAACTGCGCCAGCTCATCGAGATGCAGACGCCGCACACCGAGCGACAGCGCGTCCAGTGGAGTGTCTGGCTCGACCTGTGGGCGGAGGCGGCCCGCTCCACCACCGTGGGCGGACTGCACGTCGAGTACTACCGGCAGTGGCGCACGACGGTCGCCGACGTACTGCGCAGGGGACGGCTCAGGGCGTCTTCCGTCCGGTCGAGCCGGAGCGCGCCGCACTGCGGCTGACCGCGCTGATCGACGGACTCGCCTCCCAGGTGCTCGCGACCGCCCCGGGCGGCCCCGGCACCAGCGCCCAGGACATGCACGACGCGCTCCTCGCGTACGTGGACGAAACCCTCACCCTGCCCGGCCGCACGGCCTGATCCCGCCCGCTCCCCGACCGCACACCCCGTCCCGCGACTCGTACTCGTACTCGTACTCGCACTCGTACTCGCACTCGCGCTCGCGCTCAAGGAGGCACAACGGCATGTCCGTGAACCAAGAAGTGATCATCACCTGCGCTCTCACCGGAGCCGGCGACACCGTACGCAAGAGCCCCCATGTGCCGGTCACTCCTGAGCAGATCGCCCGCTCCGCCGTGGAGGCGGCCGGGGCCGGGCGGCCGTCGTACACATCCACGTCCGCGATCCCGAGACCGGTGCGCCCTCCCGCGACCCGCGGCTGTACCGGGAGGTCGTGGAGCGGATCAAGGAGACCGGCACCGATGTCGTGATCAACCTCACCGCCGGGATGGGCGGCGATCTCGTCATCGACCCCGCCGACCCGCTGACCCGGCTGCCCGGCACTGACCTGGTCGGCGGGCTCGAACGACTTCCGCACGTGGAGGAGTTGCTGCCCGACATCTGCACCCTCGACTGCGGCTCGCTCAACTTCGGCGACGGCAGCAACCTCTACGTCTCCACCCCGACATGCTCCGCGCGGGTGCCAAGCGCATCCAGGAACTGGGCGTACGGCCCGAGTTGGAGGTCTTCGACACCGGCCAGCTCTGGTTCGCCAAACAGCTCCTCGCGGAGGGCTGCTCGACGACCCCGCCGTCTTCCAGCTCTGCATGGGCGTGCCCTGGGGCGCTCCCGCCGATCCCGGGTGCTGCAGTCGATGGTCAACATGCTTCCTGATGGCGCCCGTTGGGCGAGCTTCGCGCTCGGCCGGATGCAGATGCCCTGGGTCGCGCAGTCGCTGCTGCTCGGCGGGCACGTCCGCGTCGGCCTGGAGGACAACCTCTACCTCGGCAAGGGCGTCAAGGCCACCAACGCCCAGCTCGTGGAGCGCGCCGTCGGCATCATCGAGGCGCTGGGCTCCCGGGTCGCCACTGCCGACCAGGCGCGCCTGCAACTCGGCCTCAAGCCGCGCGGCTGAACCGCTTCCCACCCCCGCCCCTGCGTCCCGGGAGACCACACTCATGCCCTACCCCGAACCCACCCCGCCCCGCCCTGCGCCCCGGAGGCCGTGCGCCGCGTCGCCTGTATCGGCGCCGGTGTCATCGGCGGCGGCTGGGCCGCCCACTACCTCGCCCGCGGCTACGACGTGACCGTCTGGGACCCCGCACCGGACGCCGGGCCCCGGTTGCGCAGGCTCGTCGAGGCGACCTGGCCGGCGCTCACCCGCCTCGGTATCGCACCGGACGCCTCACAGGACCGGCTCACCGTCACCGAGACCATTGAAGAGGCCGTCGGCCAGGCCCAGTTCATCCAGGAGAGCGCCCCGGAGAAGCTGGAACTCAAACGGGAACTGCTGGCCCGGATCGACGAGGCAGCCCCGCCCGGTGTGGTCATTTCCTCCTCCACGTCCGGCTACCCGATGACCGACATGCAGACGGACTGTGCCGACCCCGGCCGGCTCGTCGTCGGGCATCCCTTCAACCCGCCGTACCTGATCCCGCTCGTCGAGGTCGTCGGCGGCACCGCCACCCGCGAGGACGTGGTCGAGTGGACCGGCCGGTTCTACGAGGCAGCCGGGAAATCCGTCATCACCATGCGGCGCGAGGTGCCCGGATTCATCGCCAACCGCCTCCAGGAAGCCCTGTGGCGTGAGGCCCTGCACATGGTCGCGGAGGGCGAGGCCACCGTCCAGGAGATCGACGACTCGATCACCGAGGGTCCCGGTCTGCGCTGGGCCACCATGGGCCCCATGCTGACCTTCGCGCTCGCGGGCGGCGAGGGTGGCATGGCCCATATGCTCGACCACTTCGGGCCCTCCCTGAAATCGCCGTGGACCCGCCTCGAAGCCCCTGAGCTGGACAAGAAGCTGTACGACGCGGTGGTCGCCGGCTGCGACGAGGAGGCGGCGGGCCGGACCATCGCCGAACTCGTCGCCCAGCGCGACCAGAGCGTGATCGATATCCTGCGGGCCACCGGCCGGCTGCCGCGGCTGCCCGGGGCCGGGGTGACGAAGTGAGCGAGAGCATCCCGCTGTTCCGGCAGACCGTCCGGCCCGAGTGGATCGACTACAACGGCCATCTGAGTGAGGCGTTCTACGTTCTCGTCTTCGGCTACGCGACGGACACACTGATGATCGAGACCGGTATGGGCTCGGAGTACCGCGCCGACACCGGCTGCTCGCTCTACACCGTCGAATCGCATGTGCGCTACCTGCGAGACGTTCCGGAGGGCGCCCACCTCGCCGTCAGGACCCGGCTCCTGGGCACCGGTGCGCGCAAGACGCGGTTCGCCCACGAAATGTACGTACTCGACAGGGACGAGGCCGAGGCCGAACCGGAGCCCGGGGCCGAGCCGGTCGCCACAAGTGAACTGCTCGGCGTCCACGTCGACCAGGGCAGCGGCCGGGCCGTGCCGTTCCCCGACGCCGTACGGAAGCGACTCGCGGCGCTGACGGAGCCCGCACCCTCATGGGCCGGACGCTCCATCGCCCCAATTCCCGACTGAACCCGCGATCGCCCCGCACCCCCAACGCACACACTCGACTTGGGAGTGCTTACTTACACTTCGGGGCGCCCGCCAGGCATCGGAAGTGCAGAAAGCACTCCCAAGTCGAGCCCTGTTGATGTGATGATCGGCGGCATGAGAGTACTTGTTCTTGGGGCGTCAGGGACCATCGGCAGCGCGGTCGTGGAGGCTCTGGGCGCCGCCTCCCACGAGGTGATCGGCGCATCGCGCACCGGGCAGCAGGTGCGGGCGGATCTGGCGGATCCGCCCTCCCTCGACGCACTGTTCGAGACGGTGCAGGGCCTCGACGCGGTGGTGTGCTGCGCGGCCGGTGGTCCACTGGTGGCCCTGGACTCGGCGACCGACGACGAGCTGGCCGCCGGGGTGCGAGCCAAGCTGCTCGGCCAAGTCGCCCTGGCACAGCGCGCGTTGCACCACCTGCGGGACGGCGGTTCCATCACGCTGACGGGCGGAACCTTCACCACCCACTACCGGGCGGCTCCCTTGGCGCCCTCGTCAACGGCGGCCTGGAGGGCTTCGTCCGCAACGCGGCGAGCGAACTGCCGCGCGGCCTGCGTCTCAACCTGGTCAGCCCCGGCTGGATCAGGGAGACGCTGCTGATCATGGGCGCCGACGCCGACGACGGCACACCGGTCTCGGTGGTCGCGCAGGCCTACGTGCAGGCGGTGCAGGGCACCGCCCAGGGCAGACCATCCGCCCGTGACGAGGTCACGGGCGGGCGTCGGCCGCCTCGCAGGGCATGCCGCTCTGCTGGGAAAGCCGGGGAGACTGGGAAAGTACAGCCATGGCCACTTTGCCCAATATTGCCCCCATGCTCGCGACACCGGGCGCCCTGCCGCCCGCCGCCACCGACGGCCGGTGGGCGTACGAGGTGAAGCAGGACGGCCAGCGGGCCATGGTCTACCTGCCGGGCGACGGTTCGGTGCAGCTGCGGGCCCGTTCCGGTACGGACATCACCGCCGCCTACCCCGAGCTCGCCCCGCTGGGATCCGCGCTCGGCGGCGTGTCCGCGGTCCTGGACGGCGAGATCGTCGCGCTGGACAGCGAAGGGCGCAGCGACTTCGAACGGCTGCAGTCGCGGATGGGGCTGTCCGGATCGCCCGCGAAGGCCGCCCACATGGCGGAACGCGTCCCCGCCCACCTGTTCCTCTTCGACGCCGTGTTCCTGCGGAACCGGAGCCTGCTCCCGCTGCCGTACACCGAGCGGCGCGCGGAGCTGGAGGGCTCGGGCCGGCCGGGGCGCACTGGTCGACTCCCGCGGCGGTCGTGGGGCATGGCCGGCAGGCCCTGGAGATGACCAGGGATGCGGGGCTGGAGGGTGTGATCGCCAAGCGGCTCGGTTCGGCGTACGAGCCAGGGGTCCGGTCCCGGTCGTGGATCAAGATCCGCCATGTCCGCACCGTGGACGTGATCGTCGGCGGCTGGGTCCCGGGGCGCGGCAGGCTGGGCGGGCTTCCGGGGCGTTGCTGGTCGGGGAGCGGCACCGGGGCGGGCTGCGGTACGCGGGGAGCGTGGGTACGGGGTGGAGCGATGCGGAGCGGGCCAGGCTCGCCGCGCTGCTCCAGGTCGCTGCGGTGGATGAGTGCCCGTTCGACGAGGTGCCGACCGTGGCGGGGGCCCGGTGGGTGCTGCCGCGGCTGGTCGGCGAGGTCCGGTATGCCACCCGGACCAGGGCGGGAAGCTGCGGCATCCCTCCTGGCACCGGCTGCGCCCCGACCTCGCGCCGGACGACGTCGCACCGGAGGGCCCCGCGTGAGCGGCATCGGGCGCGGCTCAGGGCGGGCCCGGGCGGGCAGCCCGCCCCGGGCAGCCCGGAGCGGCGGTCCGTGTGACGTTTCGGGCGCCCGGGTCAGGACGCTGTTCGCTTCTTCGCCGCCGTCTTCTTCGCCGCGCCCTTCTTCGCGGCCCCGCTCGCGGTCTTCTTCGCGGCCTTCTTCCCGGCCGGGGCAGCCTTCTTGCGGGCTTCATCTCGTGCACGGTCGCGTCCTCGCCGCCCGCCTCCTCCGGCGTCTCCCCGCGGGTCTCCTTCGCCGCCTTCACCGAGGCGTTCAGGGCGGCCATCAGGTCCATGACCTTCCCCGACTCCTCCTCCTCGCCCTGCTGAGGCACCGGCGGCTTCCTGCCCTCGGACTTCGCCGCGATCAGCTCCTCCAGGGCCTCCCGGTAGTGGTCCCGGAAGCCGGAGATGTCGTCCAGGGCCATGGTGTCGGTGAGCTGCACGGCCCGCTCGACCTCACCGTCGTCCAGCTCCACATCGCGGGGACCAGCGATTCGGGGCTGCGGATCTCGTCCGGCCACCGCATGGAGTGCAGCACGATCGCGTTCTCCCGTACCCGCAGCAGACCGAGCCGCTCGCGGTTGTGCCAGGCGAACTTCGCGACGGCGACCTTCTCGCTGCGCTCCAGGGCCTTGCGCAGCAGGGTGTACGGCTTCGCAGCGACCTGGCCGTCGATCGCCAGGTAGTAGCTGTCGCCGATCCTGACCGGGTCGATGCTGTCGGCATCCACGAACGCGATGATCTCGATCGCCTTCGCCGTGGGCAGTGGCATCCGGTCGAGCTCTTCGTCGGTGACGGGCACCGTCCGGTCCTTGGCGATCTCGTATCCCTTGCCGATCTCCTCCTGGGAGAGGACCTGGCCGTCCAGCTCGCACACCTTGCGGGTGCGGACCCGGCCCATGTCCTCCTGGTGGTACTGGTGGAAGGAGATGGAGTGGTTCTCGGTGGCGGACACCACCTTGACCGGGATCGTGACCAGGCCGAAGCTGATCGCTCCGGTCCACAGGGGCCGCGGCATCCGTACCTCCTGACGGCTCGGCCGGCCGGGAGGCGGACCGGGGCACCGGAAAGGGAGAACAGGCCCGAGGGCCATAGCGCGCCGGACCACCGCCCGTACATCCGATCCTCGCGCCGAAGCCCCGGGGCCGCATGTGGATCACCGGGCACTCAGGCCGTGGGCACCTCCGGCAGGTCCGGCAGGTCCGGCACCTCCGGCAGGTCCGGCACCTCCGGCAGGTCCGGCAGGTCCGGCAGGTCCAGCTCTCCGACGAGCTCGTCCTCGCTCATCTCGCCGGTCTTGCGGAAGCCGAGCCGCAGATAGAACTCCTCGGGCCCGCCCTCGCCCGGCTCCCAGGTCACCGTCACCCGCGACTGCCCCGTCTGCGGATCTCCTCGGACACCGCGGCCACCGCGAACCGCCCGTATCCCCGCCCCTGTTCACCGGCGTCGACCGCCAGCCGCCAGAGTCCGGAGCGCGGCCGGTCCTCCGGGTCGTCCGGGTCGAAACGTACGTCGAAGAAGGCCATCACGAAGCCCACCAGCCGGTCCCCGTCGACGATCAGCCGCGGCCAGGCGACCCGGGCTGCACATACGCCTCGGCCAGCGACTGTGCGACCGGGGAGACGAAGCGCTCCTGGTCGGGGCGGACCGCCAGACGGCAGGCGTCGAGCACATTGGCGGGGTGAGCTTCTCCAGGCGGAGCGACGCTGTCATGCGGGCACCGTACCGGCGCCTCCGGAGCACCTGCGACCGAATTCCGGCGGCGGTCGCCCCTCCCTCGACGCCCAAGCCGAAGCCGAAGCCGAAGCCCAAGGCGTCCACCAAGTCGGCCGTGCACCAAGGCAATTGCGACGCCGTACCCGCCGCGGGCCGCCCCGTCCACTCCGGCGACCCCGGATACGGATCCCACCTCGACCGCGACGGTGACGGAGTCGCCTGCGAGTGAGGTCAGGGCAGGGCTCCCTCAGGTCAGCGGTAGTCCTCCGGGTGGCCCTGCATCCAGGTGTTCCGCACTCGTGATCCCGGCATGAGGCCCCTCGTCGGAATGGACCCGGACCATGCCCGCCGGTGGCCGGGCCCTGGCGGCGGCGCGTTAGCCTCGGGTTCTCGACAAGAAGGAAGCGAAGGTGGCAGCGATGGCGAAGGTTCCGGCAGCGGCAGTGGCGGCGAGCGGGATCGTCGGCGGATACGGGATCGCCCGGTGGACCAGAAGCGGCCGCTCGGCGGGTCGCGCTCGCCGCCGCGGGTCCCTCGCGGCGTACGAGTGGAACCGGCAGGCGGGAGCCCGCGCGGCGGTCGGGCTGAGCGCCGCGTACATCGCTGCGTTCGCCGGTTCGCACCCGCTGGCCAAGAAGGTCGGCGCCTGGCCCGCCGTGTTCGCGGTCGCGGGCGGCGTGGCCGCCGCGTCGTGGGCGGTCACCCGCCGCTCCGCCTGAGGGAGACGTCTGCGCCAGGGGCCGAACGGGCGGCCCCGGCGGCCCCGTCCCGCCCCGGGGCCTGCCGCCCGCTGCTATGCGCCCAGGGCCGGGAGACCGTATAGATCACCAGGCCCGCCAGCGCACCCACCACCGTGCCGTTGATCCGGATGAACTGCAGGTCGCGGCCGATGTTCGCCTCGATCTTCTTGGACGTCTGGTCCGCGTCCCAGCCGGCGACCGTGTCACTGATCAGCGACGTGATCTCCGAGCGGTACGTCGTGACGACATACACCGCGGCGTCCTCCAGCCAGCCCTCCACCTTGGCCTGCAGCCGTCCGTCCGTCGCCAGCCTGGCGCCCAGCGACATCAGCGAGGCCCGCGCCCGCAGCCGCAGCTCGCTGCGCTCGTCCTCGGCCGCCGCGATGATCATCGTGCGGACCGACGACCAGGCCGACGCGATGACGTCCTGGACCTCACCGCGCCCCAGGATCTCCGACTTCAGCCGCTCCACCCGGGCCGGGTGTCCGAGTCCGACTGGAGGTCGGCGGCGAAGTCCGTCAGGAAGGTGTCGATCGAGCCGCGCGCCGGGTGCTCCGGCATGTCCCGCATCTCCGTGAGGAAGCGCAGCAGTTCCTTGTAGACCCGCTCCCCACCCGCTTGTCGACGAACCGGGGCGTCCAGCCCGGCGACCCGCCCTGCACCGCGTCCATCACCGAGTCGCCGTGCTCGACCAGCCAGTCGTGGGCCCGCACGCAGACGAGGTCGACGACCCTGCGGTGACCGCCGTCCACGACGATCTTCTCCAGCATCTTGCCGATCCCCGGGCCGACCTCCGCCGCGTCCGCCCGCCGGGTGATCGCCTCACCGACCACGGCCTGGACGTCGGAATCCCGCAGCACGGTCAGTGCACCGCGCAGCGCGGTGGCAAGCTCGGCGGTGACCCGGTCCGCGTGCTCGGGCTCCGCGAGCCAAGCACCGACCCTCCCACCGAAGCCCAGAGCGTGAATTCGGTCACGAACGACCTCTCCGGAGAGAAAATTTTCCCCACGAAGGAACCAAGTGACGCCCCGAGCTGATCCTTCTTGGTGGGAATGATGGCGGTGTGGGGATGGGCAGGCCGAGCGGGCGCCGGAAGAGCGCGGTGACGGCGAACCAGTCCGCCAGAGCGCCCACCATCCCCGCCTCGGCAGCCGCCGCAACGTAGCCCGGCCAGCCACCCACACCCGCGTGCTTCGCCCAGGTGGCCAGGACGTACACGAGAGCTACGAGCAGGAGCAGACCGGTGGCGGTGGTCTTCATACGGCGCACCCGCGCCGCTTCTCCTCATCGGCCGCGGTGTACGCGAACGCCGCGAGCGGCACCGCGCGGCCGGTGGCCGGACCCGGCTGCCTGCCGCCCGGCCCGGGCTTCTGCTCCGCCCCAGCTGCGTGTCGCGCTCTCCGGATCCGGTCCGTTCCATCCGCTCCACCCGTCCGTGTAAGCCTTGCCCCGTGCCGTACGCATTGTCCCTACCTCACCTACTCCGGGGCGCACGCCGAGTTCCCGACGGCCTGTCGCATCATGGGACCAGCCCGATCGTCACAAGGAGAAAACCGCACATGCCCAGGCGCCAGGGTATGCCCTGCTCATCACCCTCGTAGCGGGCACGGCCGCACTCGCCGCCGTCATCGCGTTCGGTACCTCGTTCACCGCCGGCAAGAGCCGGGCGCAGTACGGCGGAACCGAGGCACACCCGGCACCCGCAACCCCGCCGCACCGGCCACCTCCGCCGGCACCTGGACCGCCACCTGGACCGCGGCGCCCGTGGGCGGCGAACCGGGCAGCCCACACGGCTTCCCGGGAAGCACCATCCGTAACGTCGTGCACACCAGCGTCGGCGGTGACGCCGCCCGCATCACCCTGTCCAACCTCTTCGGCACCGTCCCGCTCGTCATCGACCAGGCCACCGTCAACACCCGGCCGGTGACCTTCCGGGCGCCTCCACCGTCACCGTCGCCGTCGGCCGGCAGATCATCAGCGATCCGGTCGTCGTACCCGTCGCGCCCGACACCGACCTCCTGGTCGCCCTGCGCACCCGCAGTCCGGTGGGCCCGTCACCTACCACCCGAACACCCACCAGACGTCCTTCCGGGCCGACGACGACGGCACCTGGCAGACCACCAGGTGGCGCTACCTGACGACGGTGGACGTCCGCAACGACACCGCGGCGGGCGCGATCGTCGCGATCGGCGACTCACTCACCGCCGGCAGCGGCTCCACCAACGACGCCAACAACCGCTGGACCGACGTCCTCTCCGACCGGCTGGACCACAAGTACGGAGTCGCCAACGCGGGCATCGCGGGCAACCGCCTGCTGCGCGACGGCGTGGGCGGCCCGAGCGGCACCAGCCGCTACCAGCGCGATGTGCTGTCCGTCGCCGGAGCCGAAACCGTGATCATCGCGCTGGGCATCAACGACGTGCAGCAGTTCCCGCAGGAGCAGGACCCGCAGCGCGTCATCGACGGCTGCGCTCGCTCACCGCCCAGGCGCACGCACGCGGAATGCGCGTCATCGGCGCGACGCTGACACCGTTCCAGGGATTCTCCACCTGGACCCCGAGCGCAACTCCGTACGCCTGGCGGTCAACGAGCAGATCCGGGCGGGCGGCGTCTTCGACGAGGTCGTCGACTTCGACCGGGCCGTACGCGACCCGTACGCACCCAACCGGATCCTGCCGGAATACGACTCCGGCGACCGGCTCCACCTCAACGACGACGGCTACCGGGCGCTGGGCAGGTCCATCGGCCTGCGGTCCCTGGCCGGCCACCCGGCGTCCGACACGTTCTGACACCAGCGTTCCGACAGCGGCCGGGCCGTCCTGTGCGGCCGGGCCGCCCGGCCGTCGGCACCGGCAGCCCGGCGCTCAGCCGAGCTCCTGCGCCCACCCCGGAGTCCGGACCCTCCAGCCGCCGCCGCTCCTCCTCCTGCAACCGCCGCTTCTGCGCCTTACTCCGCTTGCGCTCCACACCGACCCCGCCCATCAGGGCGAACCCGGTGATCCTCACCCGTGGGGAGCCCGGCGACGTCGGCTCGTCGTCGAGCTTCGAGCCCTCGCCGAAGCCGCCCATGACACCGATCCCCGCACCTCGACCTCCAGGTCCGGCGGCACCGTCACCTGCATACCGCCCATGATCGTGATGCAGCGGATGACGACCTCACGGTCCTCGAAGTTGGCCTCGCGCAGATCGATCTCGCCGCCGCCCCACATCGCGAACGCGGTGAACTTCCTGCCCACGGTCCAGCGGCCCTTGCGCTGGAACCCGCCCCAGAAGGCGAACGCCCCCGCTGACGTACGGGAACCGCCGATACGCGCGGGCCAGTCCGCCAACGAACCGGCCTTCACGGGCGCCACCCCGGCGTCGCCCGGGCAAAGTGCCCGGCGCCGGCAGATCCCGGACCATCGGTTCCAACTCCCCATGCGTACGGGCCCTGTACGTCGCGTCAAGCCGCTGCTCGAATTCGTCCATCTCCAGCCGGCCCTCGGCCACGGCCTCGCGCAGGGTCTCGGCGACCCGCTCACGCTCGGCATCCGAGGCACGCATTTCCGGGAGTTCACTTGTCATACCGCGCACCCTATTGAACACAGCCGCTCCCGGCACACACCAACAGGCCCGCCAGGCCGAATACCGGCCCGCCGGACCGCACTACGCCTCGCTGCCGCCGCTCCCGACCAGGCCCGCCCTCGCCTCCGCATCGGGGCAGAGGCGTACATCTTCGCGATCACCGCCTCGATATCAGGCTCCCGCACCGACAGGTCCACCAGCGGATAGTCCGCGGCGATCCGCGCCACCAGCGGCGCCGCGGAAGCCGATGCCGGAAACGCCAGCCACTGCCGCGGCCCCTCCACCTTCACCACCCGAACCGAGGGCTCCGAGGCCAGCTCGATGGGCGCAAGCTCCCGCTCCAGATCCACCACCAGCGTGCGCTCGCTCTCGCCCACCTCATGGAGCCCGGCCAGCGCACCGTCATACATCAGCCGCCCGTGGTCGATCACCATCACCCGCTTGCACAGCTGCTCGATATCGGTCAGATCATGGGTGGTCAGCAGGACCGTCGTGGCCCGCTCCGCGTTCAAGTCCCGCAGGAACTCACGCACCTTGGCCTTGGAGATCACATCGAGCCCGATCGTCGGCTCGTCCAGATACAGCACCTCCGGGTCGTGCAGCAGCGCCGCGGCGATATCGCCGCGCATCCGCTGCCCCAGCGACAGCTGCCGCACGGGCACCTCCAACAGCTCACCCAGATCGAGGAGTTCGACACAGCGGTCCAGATTCTCCCGGTACCGGCTGTCCGGGATCCGGTACATCCGGTGCATCAGCCGGTACGAATCACGCAACGGCAGATCCCACCACAGGGTCGTGCGCTGCCCGAAGACCACACCGATCCGGTGCGCCAGCTTCGTACGCTCCCGGAGGGATCAATACCCGCGACCCGCAGCCGGCCGCCGCTCGGGTGAGGATCCCGGTCAGCATCTTGATCGTGGTCGACTTGCCCGCCCCGTTCGGCCCGATGTAACCGACCATCTCCCCGCGCGGCACCCGGAAGCTGATCCCGTCGACCGCCCGCACCTCGCGCCGTTCCCGGCGCATGAAACCCGTCTTGCGGCGCACGTCGAAGACCTTCTCGACGCCGTCGAGCTCGATGAAGTCCGTACCGTCCATGTCCACCCCTCGTCTCAGCTTCCCGTACTGCGGTACGCGCGCAGCCCGCCCGCCACGCCAGCATGGCCAGCACCCAGGCCAGGCCCGCGACCAGTGGCGGCAGGAACGCCACCCACTGGGGCAGCTCCAGCGGGTACTCCCGGTCCAGCACGTACAGCGCGGGCAGCCAGCTCACGAAAGCCAGCGGCACCACGAACGTCACCCCGCGCACCAGATCCTTCGCGAAGATCGTCGGCGGGTACTGCAGCAGCGTCGTACCCCCGTAGGTGAAGGAGTTCTGCACCTCGGAGGCGTCCTGCGCGAAGAACTGGAACGCCGCCCCGCCACGAACACCGCCCCGAAGATCGCCGCCCCGCTCAGCACCATCATCGGCAGCATCACCGCCTTCAGCGGCGTCCACGCGATATCCAGCGTCACCAGTGCGTAGCCGAGCACCAGCAGCCCCTGCGTGACCCGCCCCAGCCTGCGCAGCGCGAACCGGTCCGCCGCGACCTGCGCCAGCACCGGGACCGGCCGCACCAGCAACGTGTCGAGCGTGCCGTCACGCACCCGCCGGCCCAGCCGGTCCATCGACCCCAGCACCAGATCGGACAGCCCGAACGCCGTCGCCGAAACCCCGTACAGCAGCGCGATCTCCGCCAGCGTGTAGCCGCCCAGCGCATCGACATGCGAGAACATCAGCATGATCGTGACGAAGTCGAATCCGGTCGCCAGGAAGTTCCCGACCGTCGTCATCACGAACGACGCGCGGTACGTCATCGTCGAACGCAGCCACATCGCCACGATCAGCCCGTACGCCCGCACCCCTCGACCAGCGGCGACCGGTCGGCGAACTCGATCCCCGACCGCTCATCCGGTCCCCGGCCGCGGCCACCCCGCCTCCCGGACCTCAGCCACCCTGGACCACCACCCTCCTGGTCGCCACCGTTTGCAGCAGCCGCCCGCGAGCAGCAGCACCACCGCCCAGCCGCACTGGAACGCGTACGCCTGCACCAGCCCCAGCCCGTATGCCTGCCGAGGAACACATCGGCGGGCACCTGGAGCAGTGACGACCAGGGCAGCGCCCGCGCCACCTCGCCCAGCGCACCGGGGAACAGATTCAGCGGCAGCAGCATCCCCGAGAAGAACATCCCCGAAAGCCAGGCGATCTGCATCGCGCCCGCCCCGTCCATCAGCCAGAACGCGGACAGGGCGACGAGGAAGCGCACCGCGAAACTGACCACGACCCCAGCGCGACCGACAACAGGAAGGCCAGCCACGTCCACGGCGAAGCCGGCAGCGCCAGGTCGAAGGCGAGCGCCCCCAGCAGCATCGGCACGATCCCGCGCCCCAGCAGATGGAACGCGGCCCTGCCCAAGTCCCCGCCATCCACCACAGTTGAAGATCGGCCGGCCGGTACAGATCGACGGCGATGTCCCCGGTACGGATCCGCTCCATCAGCTCGTCCTCGAAGCCGCCGCCCATCATGGCGCAGGTCATCAGCAGCGCCTGCCCCAGCCATACGTACGTCAGGGCCTGCGACGTGTCGTAGCCGCCGAGCTGCGGGCGCTCGTCCCACAGGGCCGTATAGGTGTAGGCCATGATGAAACCGAAGACGGTGTTGGTGAACACTCCCGCCGCCGTCGCCATCCGGTACGTCGCATGGCGCCGGAATCCACCGGCCGCGACCACCCGTAGACACGCATCGATCCCCTCCCGCGCAGGACACCAAAGCGCAAGACCTTAGACCACTGGGGCATTCGCCGCGACCGCTTATTGAAGGAGAATCCGGGGCTTATCCCACCTAAAAGTGCACTATGGGATAACTGACCCCAGCCGAGGAGTCTCTACAGACATGAGCCACGAGCCACAGCAGCCCGGCAAAGGCCCTGATCAGGGGCCCCGAGGGCTGGGCCCCAGGGCCCCGCGGCAGCACAGGCAGCGGAGGCCGCCCCGGACACAGAACCCGGACAGGGCGCGAAAGGCCGGAAGGGGCGCACGAAACGCCCAAGCGGCCCAAACGCACCGGGTGGCGCCGGGCCGTCCCCACCTGGCGCATGGTCCTCGGCTGCGCCATCATCTTCGCCCTCGTGGTGATCGGCGGCCTCATCGCCGGCTACCAGGTCGTCGAGATCCCGGCCGCCAACGCCAGCGCGAACGCCCAGTCCAACGTCTACCTCTACAAGGACGGCACAGTCATCGCGCGCGAAGGCGAGATCAACCGCGAGAAGGTCCCGCTCGCCCAGATCCCCGCAACGTCCAGCACGCCGTACTGGCCGCCGAGGACCGCGACTACTACTCCGAAGACGCCATCGACGTCAAAGCCATGCTCCGGGCCGGCTGGAACACCCTCACCGGCAAGGGCAAACAGGGCGGCTCCACCATCACCCAGCAGTACGTCAAGAACTACTACCTCGGCCAGGAACGCACCGTCGTCCGCAAGACCAAGGAGTTCTTCATCTCGGTCAAACTCGACCGGGAGAAGAGCAAGGACGAGATCTTCGAGGGCTACCTCAACACCAGCTACTTCGGCCGCAACGCCTACGGCATCCAGGCCGCGGCCCACGCCTACTACGGCAAGAACGTGGAAGACCTCGACACCGGCGAAGGCGCCTACCTCGCCTCCCTCCTGAGCTCGCCCAGCGCCTACGACGTCGTGGTCCGCCCCGACAACAAGCCCGCAGCCGTCGCCCGCTGGGACTACGTACTGAACGGCATGGTCAGGAGAACTGGCTCAGCAACAGCGACCGCAAGGCCATGACCTTCCCCGTACCCCACGAAGCCAAGCCCGCCACCGCCCTGTCCGGACAGCGCGGCTACCTCGTCCAGGCCGTCGAGGACTACCTCGGCACCAACAAGATCCTCGACGAGACCACCCTCGCCACCGGCGGATACCGCATCACCACCACACTCGAAAGAAGAAACAGGACGCCTTCGTCGAAGCCGTCGAGGACAACGTCCTGTCCAAGACCAGCGACGACCGCAAGGCCGACCGCAACGTCCGAGTCGGCGGCGCCTCCATCGACCCGCCACCGGCAAGGTCGTCGCCATGTACGGCGGCATCGACTACACCAAGCAGTACGTCAACAACGCGACCCGCCGCGACTACCAAGTCGGCTCCACCTTCAAGCCGTTCGTCCTCGCCTCCGCCATCGCCAACGGCGCCACCACCCAGGACGGCCGGTCCATCACCCCAACAGCCACTACGACGGCACCAACAAACGCACCGTGAAGGGCTTCGACAGCCCCACCCGTACAACCCGCCAACGAGGACGACGTCGACTACGGCTCCATCACCGTGCGCGAAGCCACCGACAAGTCCGTCAACGCCGTCTACGCCCAACTGGCCCAGGACATCGGCCCCGACAAGGTCAAGGCCACCGCGATCGGCCTCGGCCTCCCCAGGGCACCCCGACCTCACCGCATCCCCTCCATCGCACTCGGCCCCGCCACCGCCAGCGTCCTCGACATGACCGAGGCCTACGCCACCCTCGCCAACCACGGCAGGCACGCGCCGCACACCCTGGTCACCAAAATCAGCAAGGACGGCGAAGACCTCCCACTACCCACCCACCACTCCGAACAGGCAGTCAGCCGCGAGGCCGCCGACACCACCACATCGGTCCTGCGCAGCGTCGTCGACGGCGGCACAGGCACCGCCGCCCTCGCCGCCAACCGCCCCGCCGCAGGCAAGACGGGCACCGCGGAGGAGGACAGGGCCGCCTGGTTCGCCGGCTACACCCCGACCTCGCGACCGTCGTCGCCGTGATGGGCCAGGACCCCGACACCGGCGTACAGAAACCGCTGTACGGAACCTTCGGCCTCGCCCGTATCAACGGCGGCGGAGCACCCGCCGAGACCTGGGCCGCCTACACCGCGGCCGCACTCGAATCCAACAAGGTCCAGAACTTCGACCTGCAGGCGAAAGAAGGCCCGGAAGAGTCCGAACTGCCCTGGACGAAGAATCCGAAGGCACCGGATCGGACTCCCCGTCCGACGACCGCTCCCGCAAACCATCGAGTACCCGCTCCGGCACCGCCCCCAGCACCCGCCCGAACCGCCCCACAGCCAACACCCCGGCGCCCCGGCCGTACCGCCGGAGCACCGGTCACCGGCGACGGCGGCCCGAACGCGGGCACCGGCAGCGCGGGCGGCCAGGAAGGCAGGGTTGGCAGGAGTGGCAGGGGTGGCAGGGGTGGCAGGGTGGCACGCCGGGCAACGCGGACACCGGCCCCACCACCGCCGCCGCCGACCGCCTCCGGGAAAACACCACCGGCCCCCACCCGGAAGGCACCACCGGCCCCGGCCCACGCCACCCGGCCGCGAGAACCACCGAGGTCAGTGACCCGAAGTAGCCTTCAGCCCCACCACAGCCACCAGCAGCAGACAGACGAAGAAGATACGGGCGGCGGTCACCGGCTCGTTCAGGACCGCCATGCCGAACACCGCCGCACCCGCCGCACCGATCCCGACCCACACGCCGTACGCCGTACCGATCGGCAACGTCTTCGCCGCCTGCGACAGCAACAGCATGCTGACCACGATCCCGAGCCCGGTGAACACACTCGGCCACAGCCGCGTGAACCCCTCGGTGTACTTCATTCCGATCGACCAGCCCACTTCAAGCAGACCGGCGACAACAAGCAGAACCCAGGCCATGACGGCACCTCCGAGACGAAACACGTGAACAACACGGGTGCGTCGTCTTTGCGGAACCCGGTACGGCGCGTCTCGTCGGGGTCCCCACACCGTAGCAAAGAACAGCCAAAGGCCTGGTGACAACCGTCACCAGGCCCACTCACCACACCAGTTGCAGATCCGGCTGCAGATCCGGTTACAGATACAGCCCGGTCGAATCCACCGAACCCTCGAACCGGTCCGCCGCCACCGCATGCAGATCCCGCTCACGCATCAGCACGTACGCCACACCCGCACCTCGACCTCGGCACGGTCCTCCGGGTCGTACAACACCGGTCCCCGGCTCCACCGTCCGCACGTTCTGGCCCACGGCCACCACCACGGCCCACGCCAGACGCCGCCCCACCGCAGCAGTCGCCGGAATCAGAATGCCGCCGCCCGAACGCCGCTCGCCCTCGGGTGAATCGGACCGGACCAGCACACGATCGTGCAGCATCCGGATGGGCAGCTTGTCGTCGGTGTCGTCGCTCACACCCTGAACCTACCTGCCCCGGCCCGGCCCGTACCCTCCAGGGCGGCCCCGAACCCGCGCTCAGCGCTTCCTGTGCCGCACCGACACCGTCAGCAACGCCACCGCACCGGCCACCAGCAGCGCCGCCGGAATCACTCGCTCCAGCCGCGGCGAACCGTCCTCGGCGACGAACTGCGCCTTCACGTCCGACACCGACCGGTTCACGGCGACGAACGCGCGCCCGGCCGTCCGGTCGACCGACGAAGCGATCTTCGCCTTCGCATCACCGATCACCGTCTTCGGGTGCACCCGCACGCCGATCTCATCCAGCACCTCCGCAAGCTGATCACGCCTGCTGATGATGTCCGCCTCGATCTGCGCAGGACTCCTGGCATCCGACACTGCGCCGCCTCCGTGGTCGTCGTCCGGTAAACCTTCATCGACAGTCTGTCAGCTCGACCGCCGATACACCCGGCGGCACCCTACTACGCTCGTGCCCAAACACCCCGTGTGCCACTCGAGGAGAACCATGAGCGAGCGACTGCAGACCGGCGACACCGCCCCGCGTTCACCCTTCCGGACGCGGACGGCAACGACGTGTCACTCGCGGACCACAAGGGACGCAAGGTCATCGTCTACTTCTACCCCGCCGCCCTCACCCCCGGCTGCACCAAGCAGGCCTGCGACTTCACGGACAACCTGGAGCTGCTGGCCGGAGCCGGATACGACGTCATCGGCGTCTCCCCGACAAGCCGGAGAAGCTCGCGAAGTTCCGCGAGAAGGAAGACCTCAAGGTGACCCTGGTCGGCGACCCGTCCAAGGAAACCCTGGAGGCGTACGGCGCCTACGGCGAGAAGAAGCTCTACGGCAAAGTGGTGACAGGCGTCATCCGCTCCACCGTCGTGGTCGACGAAGAGGGCAAAGTAGAGCGGGCCCTCTACAACGTCAAGGCGACCGGACACGTAGCCAAGATCATCAAGGATCTCGGCATCTGACCCCGTCCGAGCAGGCCGCCATGGCCGAGAAAATGTGATCGACATCGCATTCGGCCATGGATTCGGTTTGCAAACGTCACGAACGCGCAGAAGCCTTCCCTGGAACACCCTTCGAGGAAAGGAACGGCCATGGCGGCCTCCGACCCACAACAGGCGGCCGACCCGGACGCGGTCAAACGCCACCCGGCGCTCTTCCGCGCCATCAAGAAGCGGAAGAACCCGGCTCCGCCGGACGGACATCACGGTCACCGACGACAAAGCCGTCAAGCGCGCGGTGAAGGCGGCGTCGCTCGGTAACGCCATGGAGTGGTTCGACTTCGGTATCTACTCCTACCTGGCCGTCACCATCGGCCACGTCTTCTTCCCCTCGGGCAGCGAAACCACCCAGCTCCTCTCCTCCTTCGCGACCTTCGCCGTGGCCTTCCTCGTCCGGCCGCTCGGCGGGATGTTCTTCGGACCGATGGGCGACAAGCTCGGCCGCAAGAAGGTCCTCGCCCTCACCATGATCCTGATGGCGGCCGGTACCTTCGCGATCGGGATCATCCCTCGCACGACTCGATCGGCATCTGGGCCCCGTCCTGCTGATCTTCTTCCGCCTCGTCCAGGGCTTCTCCACCGGCGGCGAGTACGGCGGTGCCTCCACCTTCATCGCCGAGTACGCCCCCGACAAACGACGCGGCTACTTCGGCAGCTTCCTCGAATTCGGCACCCTCGCCGGATACGTCGGAGCATCAGGGCTCGTCACGGCCCTGTACGCCCTCCTGGACACCGGCCAGATGGAGACCTGGGGCTGGCGCATCCCGTTCCTCGTCGCGGGCCCCTCGGCCTGGTCGGCCTCTACCTGCGACTGCGCCTGGACGAGACCCCGGCCTTCCTGAAGCTGGAGGGCGGCACCGCCCACGCCTCGGAGGCCGCCGACCACGTCGAGACCAGCACCAAGGGTGACCTCGCCAAGATCTTCCGGCAGTACTGGCCGACACTGATCCTCTGTATCGCACTGGTCGGCGCGTACAACATCGCCCACTACATGCTGCTGTCGTACATGCCGACCTACCTGTCCGACGAACTCGCCTACAGCGAGACCCACGGCCTGCTCATCCTGATCGGCGTCATGGTCTTGCTGATGTGCATCATCAGCCAGTTCGGCAAGCTCTCGGACCGCTTCGGCCGTAAACCGCTCCTGATGACCGGCATGCTCGGCTTCTTCTTCCTCTCATTGCCGTCCTTCCTCCTGATCCGCCAGGGCAGCATCCCCGCGGTCTCGGCGGGGATGCTATTGCTGGGCCTCTCCCTGGTCTGCATGCTGGGCACGATGTCCGCAGCCCTGCCGGCCCTGTTCCCGACCAACGTCCGCTACGGCTCCCTGTCGGTCGGCTACAACCTCTCGGCCTCGATCTTCGGCGGTACGACCCGCTGGTGATCACGGCCCTGATCAGCTGGACCGGCTCGAACCTGGCGCCGGCGTACTACGCGATGGCGGCGGCCCTGGTGGGCGTGATCGCGGTGGCCTGCATGAAGGAGACGGCCAACCAGCCCCTGTCCGGCTCCCCGCCCTCGGTGGAAACGGACGAGGAAGCGGCAGAGCTGGTCCAGGCCCAGAGCCCGGAACCGAAGTTCTGACCCGTTCTCCGCACGGAAGGGCCCGCACCGTTCTCGGTCTCCGAGAGTGGTGCGGGCCCTTCCGCATATCGTCGCATTGTGGACGTGACCATCCGATTACCGGTTCGTTGCTCCGTACGAGGCCGCGAACGCGCGGCCGGATGCGGAGGGAACATGCCGGCCAGGTACACCCGCGAACTACTCGAAGAGGCAGCCCGGGAGACGACCGACTGCAATGACGCGGTGCGATGGTGCGGCGACACTCCAACGCCGGGGAGCCGACGCTACCTGCGGGCCAAGATGGCCGAGTCCGAGATCGACATCTCACACTTCGCCGACACCAGGGTGCGCCACACAGAGGAGGTACTGCGGGAGCTGGTCGCCTGCTCCAAGAGCGTGGCAGAAGTCGTGCGCCGACTGGGCATCAGCCCCGTGGGCGGTAATCAGGCACATATCGGCCGTCGGATAGCCGTCCTGCGCATCGACACCTCGCACTTCCAACGCGCGCCGCGAGGTCGACCGAAGGTCACCGTGGGCAACTCTCTCAGCCTGGGTTCGCCGTCAGACGGCAGGCTCTCCGGCCAACGGCTACGCCGAGAGCTGCTCCGAACCGGGGTCCCGGAGTCGTGTGCGATGTGTGGCACCGGCACCGAGTGGAACGGCAGGCCGCTACGGCTCGAGGTCGACCACAAGAATGGCAGCTGGTGGGACAACCGGCCAGAGAATCTACGCCTGCTCTGCCCCAACTGCCATTCGGTAACGGATACTTACCGCGGCCGCAAGCAGCGGAGGCCACTGTGAGCAAGCAGCACAGATACCCCCGTGACCTGCTGGTTCGGACCGCAATCGCCTCCACCAGCCTCGTCGACCTGCTGCGGCAACTGGAGGCTCCGCTGGGCAGCCGGCCACTCCGCTACCTGCGAGATCGGCTGAAGCATTACGGCATTGACACCTCTCACTTCGTTGACGAACCTCTTCCAGAGCGGGAGAGGTGGTCGTACACGAAGGAGCTTCTCGCGGAGGCCGCCGCCCGCGCTTACAGCATCCGGGGATGTTCGAGTACATGGGCATGCCGCCCAGCGACAGCCCCTACGCCTACATCAAGAAGCGACTCGACCGGTTCGGGATCGATACTTCCCACTTCACCAGCGGTCGCAGGCACAGCCCGCCACCCACGCCTTTCGGTGAACTAGCCTCAGCTGTCGCCAAATCCAAAAGCATGGCCGGGGTCCTGAAACTTCTCGGCCACACGGACAACGGAGCTGCTCGCGCGCGTCTGAAACGGAGCCTTGACGAATACGGCCTCTCAACGACCCACTTCACCGGGCAGGGGCACACCCGTGGCACATCGTCCCCGCACCGCAAAACAGCGCCAGAGATCCTCCAGCGCATGACGCCCGGCTCCGCACGGACGCGGACCGCCCTTCTGCGCCGCGCGCTGGATGACATCAAGGTTCCCCGAGAATGCTCCAGCTGCGGCATCGGCGACGTCTGGCAAGGCAAGTGCCTCGTACTGGAGATCGACCACGTCAACGGTGATCACTCGGACAACCGCCGCGAAAATTTGCGGTATCTGTGCCCGTCATGCCACAGCCAAACCGAAACCTTCTCGAAGCGGCGAAGTCTCACCCAGTAGAGTGGAGCCTCGCGGGCCCGTACCCCAGCTGGCAAGAGGGCACCGGTTTAGATCCGGTGTGTCGTGGGTTCAAATCCCACCGGGCCCACAGGCTGGACGGGGCTGTCACCTTCACTTCGAAGGTGACAGCCCCTACGGTTTCAGCCCACCAGCTCCCGCACCACCGGCACCAGCGCCCGGAACGCCTTACCGCGGTGGCTGATCGCGTTCTTCTCCGCCGGCGCGAGCTCCGCGCACGTCCGGGTGGAGCCGTCCGGCTGGAGGATCGGGTCGTAGCCGAAGCCGCTCGTGCCCGAGGGGCGTGGCGCAGGGTGCCCATCAGGCGGCCTTCGACCACGCGTTCGGTGCCGTCGGGGAGGGCCAGGGCAGCCGCGCAGGCGAAGTGGGCCTGGCGGTGGGTGTCGTCGATGTCGCCGAGCTGGGCAAGGAGCAGGTCCAGGTTGGCCTTGTCGTTGCCGTGGCTGCCGGACCAGCGGGCCGAGAAGATGCCGGGGCGCCGCCGAGTACGTCGACGCAGAGGCCGGAGTCGTCGGCGATGGCCGGGTGGCCGGTGGCCTGGGCCAGGGCGTGGGCCTTGAGCAGGGCGTTCTCGGCGAAGGTGACGCCGGTTTCCTTGACATCGGGGATGTCGGGGTACGCGTCCGCGCCGACGAGGTCATACGGGAGACCCGCGTCGGCGAGGATCGCGTGGAGTTCGGTGATTTTCCCGGCGTTGCGGGTGGCGAGAATAAGGCGCGTCATGCGTCGATTATCGCCGGACGCTACGGGTGCAGACCTTGCCGATTTCGGCGGCCGCGTCAGTGACCGGTGCGATGTCGGGGTGGCGTCGCCCTTCTCGATGGAGTCGCGGACGTTGGTGACGCCTGCCTGGAGGTCATCGACCGCCTTGCCGAGGTCCGCGTTGTCCGTGGTGTTGTCGAGGTTGGCGAGTTCCTTGTCGATCTGGTCCAGGGACTCGGAGGCCTTGGTCAGGTCGTCGGCGTTGGAGACGGCCTGCTGGAGTTTGTCGACGCTGGTGGCTATGGCGTCTGCGGTGCGGACGCAGTCCATGGCCTTGTCGACGGCTCCGCAGCCGGCCGCTGCGGTGAGCGTGAGCAGAGTGGCCGTGACTGCGAGTGCGGTGCGTTGGCGTCGGCGCAAGGCCATGGTGCGGTCCCTCCCCGGGGCTGATACGTGGACGGGCGCACGGTTCGACCCGTGCACCCGTACTCGTGTTGACGCCGTGCGGTGCGTACTTGGTTGCTTCTTTACCCGCCTTTACTCGCCGAGTGTGCGGGCGAGTGCGTCGTTCTGGAGGACGGTGAGGTCGGCGCAGCCGCCGGTGGCCAGGTCGAGGAGCGCGTTGAGCTCCTTGCGGTCGAAGGGCTCGGCCTCGGCGGTGCCCTGGACCTCGACGAAGCGGCCGTCGCCGGTGCAGACGACGTTCATGTCGGTTTCGGCGCGTACGTCCTCTTCGTAGCAGAGGTCGAGGAGCGGGATGCCGTCGACGATGCCGACGCTGACCGCGGCGACGGTGCCGGTGAGCGGCTTGCGGCCGTGCTTGATGATCTTCTTGCCCTGGGCCCAGGTGATGGCGTCGGCGAGGGCGACGTAGGCGCCGGTGATGGCGGCGGTGCGGGTGCCGCCGTCGGCCTGGAGGACGTCGCAGTCCAGGACGATGGTGTTCTCGCCGAGGGCCTTGTAGTCGATCACGGCGCGCAGGAGCGGCCGATGAGGCGGCTGATTTCGTGGGTGCGGCCGCCGATCTTGCCGCGTACGGATTCGCGGTCGCCGCGGGTGTTGGTGGAGCGGGGCAGCATGGAGTATTCGGCGGTGACCCAGCCTTCGCCGCTGCCCTTGCGCCAGCGCGGTACGCCTTCGGTGACGGAGGCGGTGCAGAAGACTTTGGTGTCTCCGAAGGAGATGAGTACTGATCCTTCGGCGTGCTTGCTCCATCCGCGTTCGATGGTGACGGGGCGGAGCAGTTCGGGGTGCGGCCGTCGATGCGAGACATGGCGTCGAGCCTATCGGCTGGCGGGGTGGCTCCGTTCGGGTGGCTCCGGGGCCGCCCGGTGTACCGAAGGCCCCGCTCGGTGGGCCGGTGGAGCGGGCCTTCGGGGTGCGCGCCGGGTGCGGTGCGCGGACCTGGTGGGTCAGCCGTGGTCAGCGGGTCACATCATGTCTTCGATGTCGGCGGCGATGGGGTCGGCGTCGGTGCCGATGACGACCTGGATCGCGTTGCCCATCTTGACGACGCCGTGGGCTCCGGCGGCCTTGAGCGCGACTTCGTCAACCTTGCTGGGGTCGTGGACTTCGGTGCGGAGGCGGGTGATGCAGCCTTCGATCTCGTCGATGTTCTCGATACCGCCGAGCCCGGCGACGATCTTCTCAGCCTTGCTGGCCATGTCCTTCTCCCTGGTCTTTGTGTGCGTGCGGCGGCCCACCATGGGTCCGTTTCGTCACGGTAACGCACGGTTGGCCCAACTTCGCAGGCAGGTAACCGGGTGATCCCGAATCATAACGATCACCGGCGCCCTGCCCTCCGGGCGGGCTCCGCACCGTATCGCGACTGGTCTACACCAGTATGCGATGACCGCCAAACCTGGCCTGCTCCGGGAGGATGCCGATGAGTTCGAGCGCGGCGACAGCACCACGGAGGAAGTGGTGGAACGGGCCGATCCAGGGGTTGCAGAAGGTCGGGCGGAGCCTGCAGCTGCCGGTGGCCGTGCTGCCCGCCGCAGGGCTGCTGGTCAGCCTCGGCAACTTGCTCGACTCGTATCTGGACGGCGACTTCTGGAACAAGACGTCCAAGGTCCTGCTCAACGGCGGAAACTCCATCCTCGACGGCACCGTCGGCCTGCCCCTGCTGTTCTGCATCGGCGTGGCGATCGGATTCGCGAAGAAGGCGGACGGCTCGACGGCGCTGGCGGCCGTCGTCGGCTTCCTCGTCTACCGGGGCGTACTGACGGCGTTCCCCGTCGACGGTTCGGTGACCGAGGCCGTACCGGACGGTGTTCCGCAGAATCCCGGTGTCCTCGGCGGCATCCTGATCGGCCTGCTCACCGCCGTCGTATGGCAGCGCTACCACCGCACCAAGCTGGTCGACTGGCTGGGCTTCTTCAACGGCCGCCGTCTGGTGCCGATCCTGATGGCGTTCCTGTGCGTGATCCTTGGCGTGCTCTTCGGCCTGCTGTGGCAGCCGGTCGGTGACGCGCTGACGTCTTTCTCCAAGCAGCTGATCGATCTCGGCTCGTGGGGTGCGGCCATCTTCGGCTTCGCGAACCGGCTGCTGATCCCGATCGGTATGCACCAGTTCCTGAACACCTTCTTCTGGTTCCAGGCGGGCGAGTTCACCGGGGGCGACGGGGACCGTACAGGGCGACATCTCCCGCTTCTTCGCCGAGGACCCGACGGCGGGTCAGTTCACCTCGGGCTTCTTCCCGATCATGATGTTCGGCCTGCCGGCGGCGGCCATGGCCATCGCCCACACGGCCCGGCCGGAGCGGCGCAAGGAAGTGACCGGCCTGATGGTGTCGGTCGCACTGACGTCCTTGGTGACGGGTGTGACCGAACCGCTGGAGTTCTCTTTCATGTTCGTCGCGCCGCTGCTGTACGGCGTGCACGCGGTCCTCACCGGCATCTCGATGGGCGTGACCTGGGCGCTGGGGGTGCATGCGGGGTTCAGCTTCTCGGCGGGGCTGATCGACTACGTGGTCAACTGGCATCTGGATACGAAGCCGTGGCTGATCATTCCGATCGGTGCGTGTTTCGCCGTCGTCTACTACGTGATCTTCCGGTTCGCGATCACCAAGTTCAATCTTCCGACTCCCGGGCGTGAGCCCGAGGAAGAGGAGGAGGAGATCGAGCAGAACCTCACCAAGTAGCCGCGGAACCTCACCGAGCAGCTCCTGCCGCCGAGCTTTCCGCCCGGCACGAGGCCCCGGACCTCAAGCAGGTCCGGGGCCTTCGGCGTGTCACCGAGCGTGCCTGGCGAACTACTCCCGATCCGGGTGAAATCGAAGGTTCCTTATCCAACCCTCACCATGCTAAAACTGGTCTACACCACTGGTGGTCCAGACCACCAGTGCGTCTGTCGCGTTTTCGAGTCGCCGCCTCCCTTCATCAATGACCTGGGCGGCACCTTGCCCAAATGGAGGAAGTCGATGTCCACGGATGGAACCGCACCCGCGGTCACCAAGAAGAAGGGCGCCGGCGTGATGGCCGTCATGCAGCGCATCGGCCGCAGCATCATGCTGCCGGTCGCGGTGCTGCCCGCGGCCGCCCTGCTGGTCCGGCTCGGCAACCCCGACATGCTCGGCCGCGACTCGTTCCCGACAGCTGTCACGAAGCTCGCCGGTTACATGGCCGCGGGCGGTAGCGCCATTCTCGACAACATGGCGCTGCTGTTCGCCGTCGGTATCGCGATCGGCTTCGCCAAGAAGTCCGACGGTTCGACCGCTCTCGCCGCGGTCACGGGCTATCTGGTCTACAAGAACGTGCTCGCCACCTTCACCGACAGCAACCTGCCGCAGGTCGCCGGTGTCGTGGACGGCAAGATCGTCATGAGCGACGCACCGGTCGACGCCGGTGTTCTCGGCGGTGTCGTGATGGGCATAGTCGTGGCCCTGCTCTACCAGAAGTTCTACCGGACGAAGCTGCCCGACTGGGCGGGCTTCTTCAGCGGCCGCCGCCTCGTCCCGATCATGTCCGCCTTCGCGGGTCTGCTCATCGGTATCGTCTTCGGCCTCATCTGGCCGGTGCTGGGCACCGGGCTGCACAACTTCGGTGAGTGGCTGGTCGGCTCCGGCGCGGCCGGCGCGGGCATCTTCGGTGTCGCCAACCGTGCGCTGGTCCCGGTGGGCATGCACCACCTGCTGAACTCCTTCCCGTGGTTCCAGGCCGGTGAGTACGACGGCGCCCACGGCGACATCGCCCGCTTCCTGGCCGGCGACCCGCAGGCCGGCCAGTTCATGACGGGCTTCTTCCCCATCATGATGTTCGCCCTTCCGGCGGCCTGCCTCGCGATCACCCACGCTGCCCGTCCGGAGCGCCGCAAGGTCGTCGGCGGCATGATGTTCTCGCTCGCGCTGACCTCGTTCGTCACCGGTGTGACCGAGCCGATCGAGTTCACGTTCATGTTCATCGCCCCGGTGCTGTACGCCATCCACGCGGTACTGACCGGTGTCTCGATGGCCCTGACCTGGGCACTCGGCATGAAGGACGGCTTCGGCTTCTCCGCCGGCCTCGTCGACTTCAGCCTCAACCTGGGTATCGCCACGAAGCCCTGGATGCTGGTCCTGGTGGGCCTGTGCTTCGCGGCGGTCTACTACGTGGTCTTCCGCTTCGCGATCCAGCGGTTCAACCTCCCGACGCCCGGCCGTGAGACCGACGAGGAGCTCGCCGAGCTCCAGAAGGCCGAAGCCAGTAGGCCTGGCTCCGCACCGATGACCGAGCCCCGCCGCTCCAGGAGGATCTCCTGGAGCGGCGGGCTCGGTCGCGTCTTGGGCCGGCTGCCACGAGGGCTCCGGGCCGTGCCGTCGCACTGCCTAGAACTCGTAGACCGCCCGGGCTCGGCCAGCTCGACCGGGCCGCTGTAGACCGCGCGGGCGTCGGCGGCGTTGCGGGCGGCGTCCGTCCAGGGCGGAATGTGGGTCAGGACCAGGCGTCCGACTCCGGCGCGTGCGGCGTACTCGCCGGCTTCGCGGCCGTTGAGGTGAAGGTCCGGATGTCCTCCTTGCCGTCGACGAACGACGCCTCGCAGAGGAAGAGGTCAGCGCCTTCGGCGAGTTCGGCCAGTGGCTCGCAGATGCCGGTGTCACCGGAGTACGTGAGGGTGCTGCCGCCGTGCTCGATCCGGATGCCGAAGGTGTCGACGGGGTGGCGGAGCTTCTCCGTACGGACCGAGAAGGGCCGATCTCGAACGATCCGGACTTGAGCGTCCGGAAGTCGAAGACCTCGCTCATCGCGTGGTCGGACGGAGTGTCGGCGTGTGCGGTGGTGAGCCGCTGCTCGGTGCCCTCGGGGCCGTAGACCGGGATCGAGGCGGCCTGCCCGCCTTCGTGCCGGTAGTAGCGGACGACGAAATACGCGCACATGTCGATGCAGTGATCGGCATGAAGGTGACTGAGGAAGATGGCGTCGAGGTCGTAGAGACCGACGTGGCGCTGCAACTCGCCGAGGGCACCGTTGCCCATGTCGAGGAGCAGCCGGAAGCCGTCGGCCTCTACGAGGTAGCTCGAGCATGCCGAACCCGGTGACGGGAACGAGCCGGAGCATCCGACGACGGTGAGCTTCATGGAGCGTGAACCTCCGAGGCGTGGGAACGGGGAGGGTTCGTGCGATTCGTTGAGCGGTTCGTCGAGCGTAAGGCGCGAAACACCTGGTCGCTCCTCCACAGCCTGCCGTTGTGGGGAACTCACCTGCTCTGTCACCGGTTCGATGGAAGGCGGCGCCCTGGCGCGGCGGGCGCCGGTACGGTCGGGGATGAACACGTCCTGGTGGGTGGCGCTTGCCGCGGTCGTACTGCTGGCGCTCGTCGTGACGATTTCGGACGGGCTGGGGCGCAGTGGCCGCGGGCCCCGGCGTCCGGGCGGCCGGACCGGCCGCCCGGCCGGCCGACGGGCCGCGGGCGGGCGTGGGCCGGCGGGAAGCCGCGGCCCGGTGAGATCTGGTGGGCGCAGGTGCCGTACGAGGACGGGCCCGGGTCGAAGGACCGGCCGTGTCTCGTCCTGTCGGTACGGGGCAGCACCGTGGTCGTCGCCAAGATCACCAGCAAGCATCACGAGGAGCGGCCGGGGTGATCGCGCTGTCTGCGGGGCGGTGGGCGATCCGCGGGGGCGGCAGAGTTTTCTGGAGACGGACGAGCTGCGGGATGTGGCGCTGCGGGGGTTTCGCCGGAAGGCGGGCGAGGTGGACCCTGGGGTGTGGAGGCGGGTCCGGGGTCTGGGGTGACTCGGGCGGGGGCGGCGCGGGTGGGGCCGGTGCGGGTGGCGCCGGTGCGGTGGGGCCTCTTCTCGCCCCGCCTCCCTCGCCCGCCTCTTGCGAAGTCCTCGACCGCCGGACGGGCTTGATGTGACCGGCCCGTCCGGCTGAGGGTGAGCTGCCGGTCAGGCCCAGAGCTGGCCGTGCATGGTTTCGATCGCCGCTTCTGTGGTGGGGCCGTGTAGACGCCCGTCGACAGGTACTTCCAGCCGCCGTCGGCGACGACGAACGCGATGTCGGCCTGTTCGCCCGCCTTGACGGCCTTGTTGCCGACGCCGATCGCCGCGTGCAGCGCGGCCCCGGTGGAGACGCCCGCGAAGATGCCCTCCTGCTGGAGGAGTTCGCGGGTGCGGGTGACCGCGTCGGCCGAGCCGACCGAGAAGCGGGTGGTGAGGACGGAGGCGTCGTAGAGCTCCGGTACGAAGCCCTCGTCGAGGTTGCGCAGGCCGTAGACGAGGTCGTCGTAGCGCGGCTCGGCTGCGACGATCTTGATGTCCGGCTTGTGCTCCCTCAGGTAGCGGCCCACGCCCATGAGCGTGCCGGTGGTGCCGAGGCCTGCCACGAAGTGCGTGATGGACGGGAGGTCGGTGAGGATCTCCGGGCCGGTGGTGGCGTAGTGGGCGCCCGCGTTGTCCGGGTTGCCGTACTGGTAGAGCATCACCCAGTCCGGGTGCTCCGCCGACAGCTCCTTGGCTACGCGGACGGCCGTGTTGGAGCCGCCGGCCGCCGGGGAGGAGATGATCTCGGCCCCACATGGTGAGCAGGTCGCGCCGCTCCTTCGAGGTGTTCTCCGGCATGACGCACACGATGCGGTAGCCCTTGAGCCTGGCTGCCATGGCGAGTGAGATTCCGGTGTTGCCGCTGGTCGGCTCGAGGATGGTGCAGCCGGGCGTGAGCCGTCCGTCCTTCTCGGCCTGTTCGACCATGTGGAGCGCGGGGCGGTCCTTGATCGAGCCGGTGGGGTTGCGGTCCTCCAGCTTGGCCCAGATGCGGACGTCGTCGGACGGGGACAGCCGCGGGAGGCGGACCAGGGGCGTGTTGCCCACGGCTGCCAGCGGGGAGTCGTACCTCATCAGCGCATGCCGCCGGCGACGGCCGGGAGGATGGTGATGCTGTCTCCGTCGGCGAGTTTGGTGGAGATGCCGTCGAGGAAGCGGACGTCCTCGTCGTTGAGGTAGACGTTGACGAAGCGACGCAGCTGCTCGCCGTCGACGATGCGCTCACGGATGCCGTTGTGGCGGCTCTCCAGGTCGACGAGGAGGTCGGCGAGGGTCTCCCCGCTGCCTTCGACCGTCTTGGCGCCGTCGGTGTAGGTGCGAAGGATGGTCGGGATGCGGACCTCGATGGCCATGGCGTGGGCTCCTGTCGAATGCGGGAGGGTGGCGTGGGGCGCGCGTTTCTGCCCCGCGCAGGGTGGTGCGTATAGGGGTGCTCGGGCCGCGGCTCAGGCGGTGCGGCTCACGGGCAGGCTGCGGCAGTGGGACACATCGCGCTGGAGAGCCTGCACAGGTCGACGTGCAGCCGCGCGACGAGCAGCATGCCCGGCGTCTTGTCGCTCACGTCATGGACAACCATGCGGTCATCGTATCGATTCCCCGGGTAACTGGAGTGTCATCCCATATGATGGATGATCGACGCTCGCCAGGTGGACAGATGGCTTGCGTGGGGTCGCTGGATGGTGCGGGCGGCGCTCACGGACGCCGCCCGCGGGCTGCCGTCAGGCCGCGCGGTACTCCTCGACGACCTCGACGTCCTCCTCCGTGATCTCACCGTCCACGATCCGGTACGAGCGGAACTGGAAGGGGAGGGTGCCGTCGGTGTCCGCGGTGCAGACCAGGACGTAATGGGCGCCGGGCTCGTTGGCGTAGGTGACGTCGGTGCGGGACGGGTAGGCCTCGGTCGCCGTGTGCGAGTGGTAGATGATCACGGGCTCTTCGTCCCGGTCGTCCATGTCGCGGTACAGCTTGAGCAGGTCGCCCGAGTCGAACTCGTAGAAGGTGGGCGAGCGCGCGGCGTTCAGCATCGGGATGAAGCGTTCGGCGCGGCCCGTTCCGACCGGGCCCGCGACCACTCCGCACGCCTCGTCGGGGTGGTCGGCGCGGGCGTGCGCGACGATCTGATCGTGGAGCGCCTGGGTAAGGGTCAGCATGACTCCCAGGATAGGCATGCCGACGGGCCCGTACCGAGGCTCGGTACGGGCCCGTCCGGATGCTGGGCAGATGGGTTGGGGCTAGACGCCGGCCGCGGACTTCTCGCGACCGTCGTCCGCCTCACCCTCGCCCACTGTGCCCTTGTCACCGCTCTTGAGCGTGCGGACGTGCTCGAGGAAGGAGTTCAGCTCCCGCTTGACGACGGGGCCAGCAGGTACAGACCGGTGATGTTGATCACGGCCAGGGTGAAGAGCACCGCGTCCGCCATGTCGATCAGCGTCTGCAGGGTGAGCAGTGAGCCCGCGACCGCGAAGAGCGCATAGACGGACTTGTAGATGATCTCACTGGTTTTGGTTTGCCCGAAGAGGTACGTCCACGCCTTGAGCCCGTAATAGCCCCAGGTCAGCACCGTGGAGAAGGCGAACAGCATGACCGCGACGGTCAGAATGTAGGGGAACCAGGGCAGGACGGTGGCGAACGCGTCGGAGGTAATGGTGACGCCGCCGATGTCCTCGCCACTGCGAGCCTCGTTCCAGCTGGCCGGGTTGGCGACCACGATGGTCAGCGCGGTCATGGTGCAGACGAGCACGGTGTCGATGAACGGCTCCAGCAGGGCTACCAGTCCCTCGCTCGCGGGTACTTGGTCTTCACGGCGGAGTGGGCGATCGGGGATGAGCCCAGGCCGGCCTCGTTGGAGAACGCGGCCCGCTTGAAGCCGACGATCAGGGCGCCGAGCACACCGCCGGCGACACCTTCCGGTTGAACGCGCCCTCGATGATCGTGCCGATCGCGGCGGGCAGGTTGGCGACGTTGACTATGAGCACGGTGAGGCAGGCCAGGATGTACAGCCCTGCCATCGCGGGGACGAGCCGGCTGGTGACGGAGGCGATCGAACGGATGCCGCCGATGAGGACGACACCGACGAAGGCGGCGATCAGCAGGCCGAAGACGAGCGCGCCCGCGGAGGAGCCGATGGCTCCGTCCTCGCCGCCGGTGACCGAGACGAGCTGGGCGTAGCTCTGGTTGACCTGGAGGAGGTTGCCGCCGAAGAGTCCGAAGAAGAGGATCATCGCGGAGGCGAGGACTGCGAGCACCTTGCCGAGCTGCTTGCCCTTGTTGCCGAATCGTTCGGCCAGGCCCTTGGGCAGGTAGTGCATCGGTCCGCCGGACACTGTGCCGTCCGGGCGTACTTCGCGGTACTTCACACCGAGGGTGACCTCGACGAATTTGGTGGCCATGCCGAGCAGGCCGCAGAGGATCATCCAGAAGGTCGCGCCGGGGCCGCCGATGGTGACCGCGACGGCGACGCCGGCGATGTTGCCGAGTCCTACGGTGCCCGAGACGGCTGCGGTGAGAGCCTGGAAGTGGTTCACCTCCCCGGCGGCATCCTTGTCGTCGTAGCGCCCGCGCACGACGTCGACCGCGAGCCGGAACTTGCGGAACTGGATGAATCCGAACCAGCAGGTGAAGACCAGTCCGGCCACCACGAGCCAGGCGACGATCAGCGGTAGGCCGGCCCCGAAGACGGTTACCTCGTAGAAGACAACCTCTCCCAGCCAGGTGGCGATGGGCTCGAAGAACTCGCTGACGGCTTCGTCGATGCTTTCGGTCATGGAATCAAGTGACATCTGGCTACCTCAGTGGCGCAGGACTGTCCGTGCGTGGGGCGCGGAGAGTGCGGGTGCGGACTTGGAGCAAGCGCCGGTGTCCGTTCGGCGGTGTGGGGCCGGCGGGTCCGTGGACGCGAACCTGCCTGTGCCTGAGTGCTGCGTACCGGCGGTAGACCGGTTGTCATTTCGTCCGGCGAGGGTGGTGCCGAAAAATGAGTTGTGAAGTACTACCACGGCACTTCCTGATCGATGCGTAACGCACATCACATGAATATAGGAAAAGCCGCCGTTCCGGGCTTCCTGCCGGAACGGCGGCTTGATCGTTATACGGATTTGAGCATCGCTTGAGCGAACGGGTGATACATGGCGTGCGCAGCTACCGCACCAGTGTTTCGACGAGCGTTTCCTGGAGTGCGCCGAGCCAGAGGTAGGCCATCACCATCGGCTTGCGCGGATCGCTGTCGGGAAGGCGGTAGAGCGAACCGTCCTCGCCCTCCTCCTCGTCGGACACCTCCAGCCGGGTGCCGATGGTGAGCCGCAGATCGTTGAGTGCGCCGAGCCAGCTGCGGCTCTCGTCCGCGGTGAGGGTCAGCACCGCACCGGCGTCCCCGACGGGCGCGAGCGTGTCCAGCGTCCGTACGACGACGAGGGCGTCGTCGCGCTTGCGGTTGCGCAGGTCGTTCTCGGTGAAGCGGCGGAATTCCGAGGATGCCTCGCGGAGCTCCTTGTCCTCGTCCCCATACGCCTCGGGGAAGAGTCTGGCCAGGGCCGGGTCGCTGGGCGGTTCGCTGGGCCCCTCGGTGAACAGGGCGGCCAGCGGGTCCTCGCCCTCGGCGGGCTGGTCGCCGGGACCGACCAGCTCCAGCAGCTGGACGGCGAGGAGCGCAGGATGGCGATCTCGACCTCGTCGAGCGCGACGGCCGCGCCGCCGCCGGGGTGGCCTCGAATTGGCCGGCCATGGATTCTCCGATGGTGGGTCGTCGGGCGGAGGGGACGGGCGGGCAGCGGTGCGTCTAGTTGCGGTCCTGTGTGAGCGTGGCCCAGAGCCCGTAGCCGTGCATGGCCTGGACGTCACGCTCCATCTCCTCACGGCTTCCGCTGGAGACCACCGCGCGGCCCTTCTGGTGGACGTCGAGCATCAGCTTGTGCGCCTTGTCCTTGGAGTAGCCGAAGTAGGCCTGGAAGACATACGCGACGTAGCTCATGAGGTTGACCGGGTCGTTGTGCACCAGCGTCACCCAGGGGACATCGGGTTCGGGGACGGCGAAGGTCTCCTCGGCCGATTCGGGACGTTCGATCTCTACGGGGCAGCAACGCTCACGTACCCATGCTGCCACCCGACAGGGCTCATCGCACAAACGGCACCCACATCTCGTCAGTCTGACGAATAGGGGTAGCATCCTCGCCATGAACTCAGCGGACCTTGGTCGTCGGGTCGGAGTGCCGTCGACCGCACTCTTCACCGACCAGTACGAGCTCACGATGGTGCAGGCCGCGCTGAAGGCCGGCACCGCGGACAGGCGCTCGGTGTTCGAGGCATTCACCCGGCGGCTGCCCGAGGGGCGGCGCTACGGCGTCGTGGCCGGCATCGGCCGGGTGCTGGACGCGGTGGAGAACTTCCACTTCGACGACGAGATGCTCAATTTCCTGCGCGAGCAGGACGTCGTGGACGCGCCCACACTCCAATGGCTGGCCGACTACCGCTTCAGCGGCGACATCTGGGGCTACCCGGAGGGCGAGGTGTACTTCCCCGGCTCGCCGATCCTGCGGGTCGAGGGCTCCTTCGCCGAGTGCGTCCTGCTGGAGACGGTGATCCTCTCGATCCTCAACCACGACTCGGCCATCGCCGCCGCGGCGTCCCGGATGTCGGCGGCGGCGGGTGACCGCGGCCTGATCGAGATGGGAGCGCGGCGCACCCACGAGCTGTCCGCGGTGGCCTCGGCCCGTGCGGCGTACATCGGCGGATTCGACACGACGTCGGATCTCGCGGCGGGCTTCCGCTACGGCATCCCGACCGTCGGAACCAGCGCACACGCCTTCACGCTGCTGCACGACAGCGAGCGGGACGCGTTCCAGGCGCAGGTGGACTCGCTGGGCCGGGGACGTCGCTGCTGGTCGACACGTACGACGTGACCGAGGCGGTCCGCACCGCGGTCGAGGTCGCGGGGACGGAGCTCGGAGCGGTACGGATCGACCCGGGGACCTGCTGCTGGTCGCACACCGGGTGCGCCAGCAGCTGGACGAGCTGGGCGCCACCGACACGAAGATCGTGGTGACCTCGGACCTGGACGAGTACGCGATCGCCTCACTGGCCGCCGCGCCCGTCGACTTCTACGGGTGGGCACGCAACTGGTCACCGGAAGCGGTCACCCCACGTGCTCGATGGTCTACAAGCTGGTGGCCCGCGCGGGTCCGCCGATGCGGCCGATCCGATGCTGCCGGTGGTGAAGAAGTCACTGGGTGCCAAATCGTCGCGGGCGGGCGCAAGTGGGCGGCGCGCCGGCTGGACGAGCACGGGGTGGCCGAGGCGGAGGTGATCGGCACCGGGAGATCCCGGCGGAGCTCGCGGACCGGCAGCTGCTGGTGGAGCTGGTCAGGGCCGGCGAGGTGATCGCCCGGAGCCGCTGGAGGCCGCCCGGGAGCGGCACATGGCCGCGCGTTCGGGGCTGCCGATGTCGGCGATCCAGCTGTCCCGCGGGGAGCCGGTGCTTCATACGGAGTACGTGTGAGTCCCCGCGGGCGCGCGCGGGCGCAGTCCCGGAAGGTGCGCCCCTCCCGTCGGGCGGCCGGAGTCCCTAGGCTCGATGGCATCCCCGGTAGCTCCGTGACCGCCGCCCTCTCCCTCATCGAAGGACACCCGCCATGCACCGCGCCTTGATCGTCGTGGACGTTCAGAACGACTTCTGTGAGGGCGGCAGCCTCGCGGTGGCGGGCGGCGCCGACGTCGCCGCCGCCATCACCGACCTGATCGGTGAGGCCCAGGCCGGATACAGCCATGTGGTGGCCACCCGTGACCACCATGTGGACCCGGGCGGCCACTTCTCCTCCCAGCCCGACTTCGAGCACTCCTGGCCGCCGCACTGCGTCGCCGGCACGGAGGGTGGGCTTCCACCCGAACTTCGCCCCGCCGTCGCCTCCGGCGCTGTCGACACCGTCTTCGACAAGGGGCGTACGCCGCCGCGTACAGCGGTTTCGAGGGCTTCGACGAGAACGGGTGGGGCTCGCCCAGTGGCTGCGCGAGCGCTCGGTCGTCGAGGTCGATGTGGTCGGTATCGCCACCGATCACTGCGTCCGGGCCACGGCGCTGGACGCGGTCCGGGAGGGCTTCGTCACCCATGTGCTGCTGGATCTGACCGCCGGCGTCGCCGAGGGGACCACGGAACGGGCCCTTGAGCAGCTCCGTACGGCGGGCGCGAAGCTCTCCGGGAGGCCCGTCGTCTGAGACCGGGCCCCGGCGGGCTCGCGGCCGCTCAGAGGCCGCCCGCCGGCCTCTCAGGCGGCCGGGCGGGCCGGTCCCGCGTGACCGGCGGATCCGAGCAGTGCCCGGATCGGGTGCCAGAGCTCCTGGTCCGTCTGCGGTGTGTCCCGCCAGAGCAGCCCGTCCGGGTGGTGCAGGACCGCTGTTATCTCGTCCGGGGTCGGCGGCTGGGTGTTGCCGCGGAGGTAGACGGCCCGCAGCCCCAGGTTGCGCAGCCTGGTCAGGGCGCGCGTCCGGTTGGCCGCGTGTACCAGCACCCGCACCGGGACAGCCGGGGTTCCGGGCTCTGCCGGTCTCGCTCCTTGAGCCGGTCGGGTCAGGGTGAGTGCCACCACCACTGTGCCGTTCGGCAACTTGCAGAAACCTCCGCCTGCCATGTGCTGCGCTCCCCGTAAGACACCGTGTCAATAAGAATGCGAACAAGACGCACCTAAACACGATCGGCCGCCGCCCGCTAGAGGGCGACGACCGATCATGCTTTGACCTGCAATGATGCGGACTACTTGGTCGAGGGCCCAACCTTCAGGGTCATCGTGGAGCCGCTGAGCGGCTCGCCGGTGATCGAGATCCGGGTGTTGGTGTCAGCAACCTTGACACTGCCCGTCGGGTTCTCCTCGTACCAGTAGGTGCCCCGGTGGTCGTCGAAGACCGGGACGCCCAGCGAGGGCTTGATCTTCAGCGGCACGTCCGCGTTGTGCAGCGTGAAGCCCTTGTTCGGGTACCAGCTGAACGGCGCGTCGAACGGCTGGATCTTGTTCCGCAGGAGCGTGCCGTCCTTCCACTTCATCGGCTTGGCGTGCGAGTCGACCGGCAGGATCAGGCCCTGGCCTGCGTGCTGCGAGGTGTTGTTGTCCTTCTGGGAGGTGTCCCAGAGCCACACCATCAGGCCGTTCTGGTACGCGTAGTGCTCGACCCAGTCGGGGCGCGTCGAGGCGAAGCCGAAGTTGTACGGACCGACCTCAAGGGTCTTGTCGTACGACACGTACTGGCGGTTCTCGGCGATGTAGTACTGCGGGTAGTCGTTGGTGAACGACTCACCGATCCGCGAGAAGCCCTTGGAGGTCCAGCCGTTGTCGTCGCCCTCGGCGTCGTCCGTGAACAGCGCGGCACCATCGGCGTTGACCGTGATGGCGTCGGCCGCGAAGCCCTTGCCGCCCGCGCCGCCGTCCGTCTGGTAGCGGAAGCGGAGGTCGACCTTCTTGCCCGCGTAGGCGTCCAGCGAGTACGAGAGCTTCTTGTACGCACCCGAGACATCGGTCAGGGCCGGCTTGTCACTGGCGTCGCGCGGGATCGCCTTGCCGTCGGCCGTGCCGTCGAGCGCGGTCCAGCTGGTGCCGCCGTTGTCCGACACCTCGGTGTAGAGGTAGTCGTAGTCGGCCTCGATGTCGTACCAGCCCGACAGGTCCAGCGAGGCGGACGCCTTGCCGGTCAGGTCGACCGAGCGGGTCAGGGTGTTCGACAGGTCGTCGCCCATGTCGCTCCACCACTGCTTGACGCCCTCGGCGGGCTTGGTGACAGTCGTGGTGACGGCCTTCTCGGGCAGCTCGACCACGAGCGCCTGCTTGTCCTTGGTGTTGTACTCCGAGACACCCAGCTTGTGGGTCGACTTCGTGGCGGCCTTGGCCGTGTCGTAGTCGAGCCAGCCCAGCTGGAGCTTGTCCCAGGCGGTCATGTCGCCCGGCAGGTTGCCTATCTCGCCGTCGCCGGTGCCGAGCCAGGAGCCCGCCGACATCAGGGACCAGAAGCCGACCGAGTTCTCGCCGCCGCCGGAGGTGTCGTACAGGTCCGGCAGACCCAGGTCGTGGGCGTACTCGTGGGCGAAGACGCCCAGGCCGCCGTTCTCGGGCTGCGCGGTGTAGTCGCCGACCCAGATGCCCGTGTCGCCGACCTCGGCGCCACCGGCCTTGTTGCCGTCCGGTCCTGTCGCACCGGCGTTGGTGCCGTAGGCGTACCAGCGGTGCGCCCAGATGGCGTTGGTGCCCTCGGTGCCGCCGCCCGCGGACTCGTCCTCGCCGGCGTGGACCAGCTGGAAGTGGTCGATGTAGCCGTCGGGCTCGTTGAAGTTGCCGTCACCGTCGAAGTCGTAGCGGTCCCACTGGTCGTACTCCGCGAGATCGGCCTTGATCTCCTCCAGGGTGCGGCCCTTGGCCTTCTGGTCGGTGACCCAGGCGTTGACGCCGTCGCGGACCGTGTCCCAGACGTTGGCGCAGTTGGTCGAACCGCAGTAGTTGGATCCGTACCGGGCCTCGTTGTACGGGACCTTCACCCAGTCCGAGACCTCGCCCTCGACCGAGTAGCGCCCGGAGGACGTCTTCTCGTAGTAGGTCTTGAGCGAGTCCTTGCCCTTGACCTCACCGAAGTAGAGCTCCTGGAAGTGCTCCTGGCTGTAGTCGGCCTGCCAGGCGGTGCTGTTGTCCTTCTCGGGGTCCGGCTCGGCTATCCGGTTGTGCGCGGGGCCGGGCGTGCCGCCGTACTTCTGGACGGGCGGCTCGGGGCCGTCGCCGTCCGGGTCGAACATGGTCGTGTCGTCGACCTTGTCGCCGAACTCCACCAGGATGGTGAAGATCTTGTCGGTCTTCTCGCGGCCGAGCTCGACGTACTTCTTGTCACCGAGCTTGACGACCTTGGAGCCGCTGCGGCTCGACACCTTCTTGTCCCCGGAGAGGACCTGTTCCAGCGCGGCCTGACGCTGAGCGTCCTGCTGCTTGCTGAAGGGCCTTCCAGATCGTGTTTCTGCCCTTTCGCCGGCGCCGGATCACGGCGGTCGACGATGGTGGAACCGGAGTCCGATGTCCTGTCGTCTGCCTGGGCAGTGGCAAAACCGGACACCGTGGCGACGGTCGCGGCCATGGCCACGACAACCGCGCCGGCGCGTAGCACGCGTCTCTTAGTGGTCACTTGATGCAGTCCTCCCCGGCGTTCGCGTCCGCGGCCACGGGGTGAATAGCGGGCCGCGCGCGTTAACGCGTCACAAGTGACGACATTCGATCGGAGTTGCGAGAGAAAAGACAGACCTTGACTTGAACAGACCAAGTGCACTATGCAGGAGCATCTTTCCGGTATCCGGACAAGCACGAATGAGCAACGGGCGCGTCAGCGAACCCAGTTGAGGGCGTGAGTGACTCAGTGCGCCCCCGTGCTCCGGTACCGTGGGTTAGGTCAGGCTTACTGCCTGTTTCTGCGGGCATCCACCGTCGTAGAGTCGCTTGACAGTGCGACCGGGTTGAGAGACTGCCCCATCCGATGCTCAGAGGACGGATACCACCATGCCGCGTCCGACTGCCGCACAGCTCTCCTACGGTTCGGTCACCGTCGTCTTCTCGACCCTGGCCATGCTGCTGATGTCCCGCGCGAGTTCGGGTATCGCCGTGGCTCTCGTCTGCACGGCCGCGCTCGCGCTCGGTCTGCTGGTGGCCGTCACCGTCCCTGGGCCGAAACACTCGCGGACGACGCCCGGCGCCGGCCGCGGGCACCACGCCATCGAGGACATCGCCGGCCTGGACCGGCTCGGTTCCAGGATCCCCGCCGTCCGGGCCGCGGAGCGGGTACGCGAGCGCGTCGGTGAGCACTCGCTGCGCCGCTGACCCTCCGTACACGCACCTGCTCACCGTACGGACACCACGACCGTCTTGCCGGCCTTGTCCTGCAGACCCTGCCGGTAGGGCTTGTCCGTGAACATCAGCACGATGTTGATCAGCCACCACAGGCACGGGCAGCACAGCAGCGCCGGGAGCCACAGCACCACGGCCCGCATCAGTGCCGAGCCGGTGTCGGGCACACTGCCGTCGCGGAGCATCGCCACGCGCATGCCCAGCAGCCGCTTGCCGAGGGTCCGGCCGTCCTTGTGCGTCAGATACGTGTCGTACGCGACGTAGACCACCAGGCCGATCAGCGACCAGATCATCTGATGCCCGTTGTAGGAGTTGCCGACGGCGTCCGCGAAGTCGTCGTCGCCCCGTCCGAGGAGACATCGATCGCGCCGCCGAAGGGCAGCGAGATCAGATACAGCGGGATCGAGATGATGAGGAAGTCGATCAGCCGCGCGAGGATCCGTTTGCCCGGCTCGGCGAGCGGTGGCATCCCGGCCAGCGGATCGGCCCCGCCGTACTGGCCGCTGCCGCCGTACGGACCCGGATCGTACGGCGGTGGGGGCGGGCCGCTGTCGTAGGGCGAGCCCCGCCGGCGGCGGAGGATTGTGCGGCCGCTTGGAGAACGGGTCGTCCTCGGGCGGCGGGCCGGGTGGCGGCGGCGGTTCGTTGCTCATGGGGGCAGTGCATCGCGGGTGACGGGTGCCCGCAACGGCTCAGGTGCTTTCGGGGACGGGGCGTCAGCCCACGGGCCCAGAGCGGGCCGGCGGGACCGGAGCGCGTCCGCCCGGCCCGCCCGCTCGGCCCGCCCCTTCTGCGGTCCGCTCAGCCGGTCCGCTCAGCCGGCGACGAAAGTACGGGCCGCCTTGTCGTGCCAGCACTGGCGCCACGGACGGTCGACCAGGCACCACAGCACATTGACCACACCGATGACGAGGACGCCCAGTACGCCGTAGACGAGCCAGCGGCGCAGTGCGGCCGCGACAGTCGGCGGGCCGTGCGACTCGATGTCCCGTACCTCCAGCCCGCAGAGCTTCTTGCCCAGCGTGCGGCCCCACTTGGCGGTGGGCAGCGCCTCCACCAGGAACCCGAGAACCAGGAACGCGCCGAGTACGGCTCCGAACAGCCCGGCCGTCGTGGCATCCAGCAGCCATACGGTGACGGTTTCGCCGGACTGCTTGGCCGCCTGGATCTTCTCGTCGATGTGGTCCATCGCCTGGGTGACAAGCGGGAGGCCGACCGCGCCGGCCAGTGCGCCGAGTACGACCGTGTCCAGCAGCCGGGCCGCAAGCCGTTTGCCGAGCGCGGCGGGCCTGGCGGACGTCTGGGCGCGGGCCAGCTGCTGGAAGGGTCATCGACTGGGGCTTCCAGGGCACGACGGGCTGATCGGTGCCGCCGCCCTGCTGCTGTGCGGGGACCGGCTGCCGCTGGTACTGCTGCTGCGGGCTCGGCCGGTACTGCGGCTGCGGCTGCGGCTGCGGCTGCGGCTGCGGCTGCGCCGTCTGTTCGGGCTGGGCGAGCTGATGGACCTGCTGTGCCCAGGAAGCCGAGCCGCCGCCGGGGGCGGGGTGGGAGTGGAGGTGGGGTGGGCGGTGCGCCGGTCGCGGGCCGCCCAGTGCCCGCGGCGGGTTCGGGGGCCCTTGGAGCGCGGGGGCGCGGGGAGCGCAGGGGCGCAGCAGGCGTCGGGGCCTGCGGGCCCGCGCCCGGCGTCACCGCGCGAATCGCCATCGTGCCTTCGCCCGGCGTCCGCCCGGTCCCGCGTCACGCGGACGCGGGGCCTGGCGCCGCCCGGCCGAGGGCGCGCATGGTGACCGTACCGTCGGACGGCGGCCCTCCCGGGTCCACGGGTCCGACTCCTGATCCGTCCCCGTCCTCGCCGCCGTTGCCGGGGCGCCGGGGCGGTTGATCCGGATGGCGACGGTGCCGTCGGTGACCTCGCTGTTCCCGTCGCGCATGGCCGGCAGTGCGTCGTCCGCCGAGTCCTGGGCGGCGGCTCTGCGCGGGTCTCCGGGCGCGGGTTGCGCCGGCCCGCCGGCGCGCCGGCGGAAGGGTCGCCGTCGGCGGGGATCCGTGGATCCGCCCCGTCCGGACCGCCCCAGGAGACGCGGTGGTCGCGGTCGCCGCCGAAGCCGGTCTGCCGGGAGGTGTCGGCCTGCCATGCGGTGGCCGGCTCCTGACGGCTGTCGGCCGGCTCCCCGGCGTGGCCTCTCGCCTTCCTCGTCATCGAAGAACATCGGTCCGGTCTCGTCCACCGCGGGGCCGGAAGCCACCGCAGGTGCCGGCTCGCCCTGTTGGGGCGCGGGCCGACTCGTACCGGGAACCCACGAAACACCGTTCCAGTACCGGACATATCCGGGAATGGACGGGTCGGGTAGTACCCTCGCGGGGCTTTCGTCGCCGGGTGCCGGGGTTGGGGCGCTCATCACCGTGGTCCCGTATCTCTTCTAGGCCTCAATGCAAGGGTCCACATCTATCAGACCACCGGCCGCCCCGGGCCGGTCCTGCCGTTTGGACCACGTACGGGGTGTCAGGAAGTTTCTCCGGGAAGTCGCGTAATAGCCGGCGGACAGTGCGCTCTCTCCTTGTGCGGACCGGTCATCGGACCGGTCCCGTGAGCATCGAAAGGCTGTGCACTCCTCATGCGACACGTGGAACGCGAGCTCGAACTGAAGCTGGTCCTGTCCCCGGGCAATCGGTCCCGGTCCCCGCCCGGCTGAGTTACCTCACGGGCGATCCGTACGCCGTGCACATCACCTTCCACGTCGGCTCCGAGGCGCCCGTGCACTGGACGTTCGCCCGTGAGCTGCTGGTGGAAGGTGTCTTCAGGCCGTGCGGGCACGGGGACGTACGGATCTGGCCGACCAGGACCGACGGCCGCGGAGTCCTCTTCGTCGCCCTCACCTCGCCCGACGGCAACGCACTGCTGGAGCTGCCGTCGGATGCCGTCGCCGCCTGGGTGGAGCGGACGCTGCGGGTGGTCCCTCCGGGGACCGAGAGCACGCTGCTCGGCCTGGACGGCGCGCTCGCCGAGCTCCTCACGCCGCTGCCCGCCGACGACCTGTGGCTGAGTGACCCCTGGCCCTCGGACGAGCCACAGGACGGCGAGGCGTGAGCGTGTCCGGGTCAGAACAGCTTGCCGGGGTTGAGCAGCCCCAGCGGGTCGAAGGCCGCCTTGATCCCTCGCTGCAACTCGATGCCCACCTCGCCCAGTTCGCGGGCGAGCCACTCCTCTTCAGGACCCCGACACCGTGCTCGCCAGTGATCGTGCCGCCGAGTCCGAGACCGAGCGCCATGATCTCGTCGAAGGATTCGCGGGCCCGGCGGGACTCGTCGGCGTCGGTGTGGTCGAAGCAGACGACGGGTGGGTGTTGCCGTCGCCGGCGTGGGCGCAGACGCCGATGGTGAGGCCGAACTTCTCGGCGATGGCCGTGGTCCCCTCCAGCATGGCGCCGAGCTTGGAGCGCGGTACGCAGACGTCGTCGATCATTGTGGCGGACTTGACGGTCTCCAGGGCGGTGAGCGACAGCCGCCGGGCCTGAAGGAGGAGTTCGGACTCGGCGAAGTCCTCGGCGGGCACCACTTCGGTGGCGCCCGCGGCAGTGCACAGCTCTCCTACGGCGGCCAGGTCAGCCGCCGGATCGGGGTGTCGAAGGCGCAGAGGAGCAGTGCCTCGGTGGAGTCGGGGAGCCCCATGTTGGCCATCGCGTTGACGGCACGGATGGTCGTACGGTCCATCAGTTCGAGGAGTGAAGGGTGTGACCGCGCTCCATGATCCGGCAGATGGCGTCGCAGGCGGCTGCCGTGGAGGCGAATTCGGCGGCGAGCACGAGCTGCTGGGGTGGTTGTGGCCGCAGTGCGAGGATCGCCTTGACAACGATACCGAGGCTGCCTTCGGACCCGACGAAGAGCCGGGTGAGGTCATATCCGGCCACGCCCTTGGCGGTGCGCCGGCCGGTGTTCAGCAGGCGGCCGTCGGCGAGGACGATCTCCAGGCCGAGTACGTACTCGGCGGTGACCCGTACTTCACGCAGCACAGCCCGCCCGATGCGGTGCCGATGTTGCCGCCGATGGTGCACATCTCCCAGCTGGAGGGTCCGGCGGATAGTACAGGCCGTGTTCGTTCACGGCCCGCGACAGCACGGCGTTGATGACGCCCGGCTCGACGACCGCGATCCGGTCGACCTGGCTGATCTCCAGGATCCGGTCCATTTTCACCAGCGAGAGCACGATGCAGCCGTCGGAGGCGTTGGCCGCGCCGGACAGGCCGGTACGCGCCCCTGCGGCACCACGGGCACGCGCAGGGCGGTCGCAGTACGCATGACGTGCTGGACCTCCTCGACCGTGCGCGGGAGCACGACGACCGCGGGGTGCCCGCGTCGCAGAAGCTCGCCATGTCGTTGGCGTAAGAGGCCGTGATGTCAGGGTCAGTGATCAGTGCTTCGGCCGGCAGACCCGCGCGCAGTCGTTCAAGGAGAGAGCCCATGATCCGAGCCTGACACCCGCGGCCAATGGTGTGAACCCGTGTGCGTCAGTGATCGTAAGACGCGGTCCGATCTTCATACTGACGCAGAGTGATGAGCATGGATGCCATGCCGCAGCAGAATCCGGAGCCACCCCTCCCCTGCCGCCGGAGGGCGCGACGGCCATCTCCCCACCGCCCACACCGATGCGTACGACGCTGCGCAGAGCGGCGATCGGCGCGGTGGCCGGTGCCGTCCTGGTGACCGGTGCGGTGTTGGCCGTGCCGGACGACGAGAAGGAGACGCCACCACTGCCCGGTCCGGCCGCCCGAGCACAGACAGCGACGGCCGCGGGCGCCCCGCCTCACTCTCCGACCTCACGGCGCTCATCGGGGACCGGCAGCAGTGGGTCGCCACCCATCCGTCCGACGCCCCTCGTGGGCGGTGCTCGGCTCGGCCTACGTGGAGTGGGGCCGGCGTTCCGCGGACGCGGCGTACTACTCCCGGGCCGAGCAGGCCCTGCAGCGTTCACTGGCCGCGCAGCCCGGTGAGCGCGGCAACGAGGACGCCTGGGTGGGGCTGGCGGCACTCGCCAACGCCCGGCACGACTTCGTCGCTGCGAAGAAGTGGGGCGAGACGGTACGCAAGCGGAAGCCAACCGCGTGGACCGCGTACCCCGTCCTGATCGACGCGTACACCGGCCTGGGCGAGTACGAGGCCGCGGCCACCGCGACGGAGAAGTTCGCCAAGCTCCGTAAGGGCGTTCCGGCACTGGTGCGGACCGCTGAGGTGTACCGCAACCAGGGCTGGCGCGAGGACGCCCTGGCCACCGCCCAGGAAGCGGCCGACCACGCCACCACCCCACCCAGAAGGCCATCGCCCTGCACAACCTGGGCGATCTCGCCCTGGAGCGCGGCGAGCCCGGGGAGGCCCTCTCCCAGTACGAGGGCGCCCTGCGCACCGACAGCGGCCATCACCCTCCCGGGCCGGCCGGGCCCGCGCCCTGGTGGCCCTGGACCGCACGGACGAGGCGCTGGCCGGATACCAGGCGGCCATCGCGAAGCTGCCCCGCCCCGAGTACGTACTCGAACTGGGTGAGCTGTACGAGTCGCTGGACCTGGACGGCGATGCCCGCACCCAGTACACCGAGCTCCGCGGGATGCTCGAGGAGTCGAAGGCCGCCGGGGTGAACCAGTCCGTGCTGCTGGCCCGTCTCGAAACGGACCACGGGGACCCGGACACCGCGGTGGAGCTGCTGCGCGCGGAGTGGGAGAACCAGCACCGCAGCGCGGAAGTGGCGGACGCGCTGGGCTGGGCGCTGCACCGGGCGGGCGATTCGGTGGAGGCCATGGAGTACGCGCAACGCGCGGCGGACACCGGCATCCGCAGTGCCTCGTACGCCTACCACCTGGGCGTCATCGAGGACGCGCTCTCCCAGTACGGACCGGCCCGCCGCCATCTGCAGGAGGCCCTGCGCACCGACCCGGCCTTCTCCCCGCTGGCCGCCCCGCTGGCCGAGGAGGCGCTGGACTCGGTGGACGACCCGGCGGACGGGGTCCGGAGGACATGCTGCCGGACCCGACACAGACCCCGGTCCCCGAGCCCGCCCCCAGCTCCTCCCCGACGACGCCCGCTGCGAAGCCGGCCGCGAAGCCCACCGCGGCCCCGACGGCCGCCCCGAGCACCGGGAGCTCGTCGGGGGCGTAGGGCTGGCCCGGGCTGTTCCCCTCGGGCGGCGAATCCCGGTGCCGGCCGCCCGGAACAGTGCAACGGGCCCCGGTACTGCCGGGGCCCGTTCCGGTCTGTGACGGTCCTACAGGTTGCCGCGCTTCTCCTGCTCGCGCTCGATCGCCTGGAACAGGGCCTTGAAGTTGCCCTTGCCGAAGCCCATCGAACCGTGGCGCTCGATCATCTCGAAGAAGACCGTCGGCCGGTCCTGGACCGGCTTGGTGAAGATCTGCAGCAGATAGCCGTCCTCGTCCCGGTCGACCAGGATCTTCAGCTCGCGCAGGGTCTCCACGGGCACCCGGGTCTCGCCCGCCCACTCGCCGAGCGTGTCGTAGTACGAGTCGGGGTGTCCAGGAACTGGACACCGGCCGCGCGCATCGTCCGCACCGACGCGACGATGTCGTTCGTGGCGAGCGCGATGTGCTGGACGCCCGCACCGCCGTAGAACTCCAGGTACTCGTCGATCTGCGACTTCTTCTTCGCGACCGCCGGCTCGTTGATCGGGAACTTCACCTTCAGCGTGCCGTCGGCGACGACCTTCGACATCAGGGCGGAGTACTCGGTGGCGATGTCGTCGCCCACGAACTCCTTCATGTTGGTGAAGCCCATGACCTTGTTGTAGAACGCCACCCACTCGTTCATCCGGCCGAGTTCGACATTGCCGACACAGTGGTCGATCGCCTGGAAGGTCCGCTTGGCGGGCGGCTCGACGATCGGGGAGGCGGCGGCGAAGCCCGGAGGTAGGGGCCGTCGTAGCCGCCGCGCTCGACGAGGGTGTGGCGGGTCTCGCCGTACGTGGCGATGGCGGCCAGCACGACGGTGCCGTGGTCGTCCTTCACCTCGTGGGGCTCGGTGATGCCGGTGGCGCCGTGCGCGATGGCGTAGGCGTAGGCGGCGCGGGCGTCCGGGACCTCGATGGCGAGGTCGATCACGCCGTCACCGTGGGCGTTCACATGGTCGGTGAGGAAGGTACCCACTGCGTGGTCGCCCTGATGACGGAGGTGAAGACGAACCGTGCGGAGCCGTTGGTCAGAACGTAACTCGCGGTCTCCCTGCTGCCGTTCTCCGGTCCGGAGTACGCGACGAGCTTCATGCCGAAGGCGGTCGAGTAGTAGTGCGCGGCCTGCTTGGCGTTGCCCACGGCGAAGACGACCGCGTCCATTCCCTGACCGGGAAGGGTCGGCCTGCCGTGCGGAGTCAGGGTGGTGTGCAGAGTCTCAGTCATGTCCGAAGGTTCCCGCCGCTTCGCAAGATGCGCAATAGTTCGCAGAATCGCTGGGCAACGTGTGCAGCTGATTGCCATGATGAAGCGGCCATCCGTACAGGATGACCACCAGGAGGAGGATCATGGCGATCGATGATCTGGACGGTCGGCTCATCGTGCTGCTGGCCCGCGAGCCCCGGATCGGCGTACTCGAAGCTTCCCGCCGGCTCGGCGTGGCCCGCGGGACCGTGCAGGCGCGTCTGGACCGGCTTCAGTCGAATGGCGTCATCCGCGGCTTCGGCCCCGACGTCGATCCGGCGGCGCTCGGCTACCCGTCACCGCGTTCGCCACGCTGGAGATCAAGCAGGGCCAAGGCGGTGACGTACGAGCCCATTTGCGCGGTGTTCCCGAAGTGCTGGAGCTGCACACCACCACCGGGCACGGCGACATGCTCTGCCGGCTCGTCGCCCGGTCCAACGCCGATCTCCAACGGGTGATCGACCGGGTTGTCGGTTTGGATGGCATTGTCCGGGCCTCCACGGCGATTGTCATGGAGAACCCTGTCCCACTGCGTATTCTCCCGCTCGTTGAGCAGGCTGCACGGGACACCGACTGACCCGAGGAGCGACATGTGAACTTCTGGGAGTACGTGAGCACCCGGCACCAGCAATTGTTCACCGACGCGTTCCAGCACGTCAGCGCCGTCTTCCAGTGCATGGTCATCGCCACCGTGCTCGGCGTCCTGATCGGCGTGCTCAGCTACCGCAGCAGTTGGGGCGGCTCGCTGGCGATCACGTCCACCTCAACGATCCTCACGATCCCTCGCTCGCCGCGATCGGCCTGCTGATCCCGCTGGTCGGGCTCGGCGTCGCCCCACCGTGATCACCCTGACGCTGTACGGACTGCTGCCCATCGTCCGTAACTGCATCGTCGGGCTGCGCGGTGTCGACCCGTCACTCGTCGACGCCGCGAAGGGGATCGGCATGTCGCGGACGGCCCGGCTGTGCCGGGTGGAGCTGCCGCTCGCCTGGCCGCCGATCCTCACCGGGATCCGGGTCTCCACGCAGATGCTCATGGGCATCGCCGCCATCGCCGCGTACGCCTCCGGGCCCGGTCTCGGCAACGAGATCTTCCGCGGGATCGCCTCGCTCGGCAGCGCCAACGCGATCAACCAGGTCCTCGCCGGCACGCTCGGCATCGTCATTCTCGCCCTGCTTTTCGACGCCGCGTACATCCTGCTCGGGCGGCTGACCATCCCTAGGGGATCCGTGTCTGAGACCGCCACCGAAACGACCGAGGGATCCGGCCCCGCCAGGCCTCCCACGTCCGGTGCCACCATCCAGCTGGAGAATCTCTCCAAGGTCTACCCCGGCAATCCCAACCCCGCCGTCGACAACGTCTCCATGGACATCAAGGCCGGCGAGACCGTGATCTTCGTGGGGCCCTCCGGCTGCGGGAAATCCACCACCCTGAAGATGATCAACCGGCTGATCGAGCCGACCTCCGGCGGATCAGGATCGGCGACGAGGACGTCACCGATATCGACCCGGTGAAGCTCCGCCGGAAGATCGGGTACGCGATCCAGTCGTCCGGGCTCTTCCCGCACATGACGGTCGCCGAGAACATAGCCCTCGTACCGAAGATGATCGGCTGGTCGAAATCGAGGGTGAAGGACCGGGTCGAGGAGATGCTCGATCTGGTCGGGCTGGATCCCCGCGAGTTCCACGGGCGCTATCCACGTCAGCTCTCGGGCGGTCAGCAGCAGCGGGTGGGGTGGCCCGGGCACTGGCCGCCGATCCGCCGGTGCTGCTGATGGACGAGCCGTTCGGCGCGGTCGACCCGATCACCCGTGACCACCTCCAGGACGAGCTGATCAGGCTCCAGCACGAGCTGCACAAGACGATCGTCTTCGTCACGCACGACTTCGACGAGGCGATCAAGCTCGGCGACCGGATCGCCGTACTCCGGGACCATTCGCACATCGCACAGTTCGACACCCCGGAGGCCATCCTCACCAACCCCACCGACGACTTCGTCTCCGGGTTCGTGGGCGCGGGCGCCGCGCTGAAGAGGCTCAACCTCACCCGGGTACGGGATGTGGGGATCGCCGACTTCCCGACGGTGACCGTCGAGGACCCGCTCCAGTCCATATTCGACAAGCTCCGCGACGGCCAGCACAACGAGCTCTTGATGCTGGACCGCAGAAACCGCCCGTACAAGTGGCTGCGGCGCGGCGACCTGATGCGTGCCCGCGGTTCGCTGGCCAGGGCGGGCCAGCTGGTCCACGACTCGGTGACCAGGGACGCGACGCTGCACGACGCACTGGAGGCGGTGCTCACCGACAGCGGCGGCCGGGTCGCGGTGACGGGGCGGCGCGGCGAGTTCATCGGCGTCGTCGACATGCACACCCTCATGAACTCCGTACAGGAGCTCCTGGAGGCCGACCGGCTCACCGCCATGGAACACAGCCACGACCTGGAGGAGTTGCGCACCCACCGGACCGAGCAGGAGCTGGAAGGCGGCGGTGGCGGCGTATGACCCCAGCCATCAGGTGCCGCCCCGGCGCAATGGGCCCCTGCGGCCGCCGGGTGAGCACGACGTCAAGGGCCATGCCTTCCGTGACGAGGAGTCGGAGCCCTTCCCGGCGCCGGACTCCCCGCCGCGGCGGATCACCTGGCGCAAGCTGGTGGTGATGCCGCTGGTCCTTGCGGCCGTGCTGGGCCTCACCTATGTGTGGATCACCAACGCCGAACTCGACTCGATCGCGAAGAACTCCCTGTCCGGCGGCAATGTACAACTGCGCTGGTGGCAGCACGTCAGGCTGACGGCGATCTCCACCTTCTGGGTGCTGATCATCGCGATCCCGCTCGGGATCGCCCTGACCCGGCGTGCGCTGAGCAAGGGCGCCGGCGTGGTGACGGCCATCGCCAACATCGGGCAGGCGACCCCGCGATCGGACTGCTGGCGCTGCTGGTGATCTGGCTGGGTATCGGCCCGACGACGGCGATCATCGGCATGGTGATCTACGCGCTGCTGCCGGTCCTCTCCAACACGATGGCCGGCCTCAAGGCGATCGATCCGACCCTGGTCGAGGCATCGCGCGGCATCGGGATGTCGGGAGTCGGAACACTCACGAAGGTGGAGCTGCCGCTGGCCGTCCCGCTCATCCTGGCCGGGGTACGCACCGCACTCGTCCTCAACGTGGGCACGGCGACGCTGGCCACGTTCGGTGGCGGCGGCGGGCTCGGAGACCTGATCACCTCGGGGATCCAGACCCAGCGAATGCCTGTGCTGGTGCTCGGCTCGATCCTGACGGTGGTGCTCGCACTGCTGGTGGACTGGCTGGCCTCACTGGTCGAGCTGTGGCTGACACCGCGCGGACTGGAGGAGGCGTGATGGGACCGCGACAGATACGCATCCGTACCGGACTGGCTTCGGTGACCGTGCTGGCCGTGCTGCTCGCCGGGTGCGGGCTGAAGAGCGGTTCGCCGATGGCCGACGACGTGTCGCCGGGGTCGGTCGGCGGCGGCGAGCCGCTCAAGGGTGCTTCCCTGACCGTCACTTCGAAGAACTTCAGCGAGAACATCATCCTGGGGCACATGATCGGCCTCATCTTCAAGGCGGCCGGCGCGGAGGTCCTGGACCGGACCAACCTCCCCGGCTCGATCAGCGCTCGCGAGGCGATCATCAAGGGTGACGCCGACGCGATGTACGAGTACACCGGCACGGCCTGGATCACCTATCTCGGCCATGCGAAGCCGATCGTCGACTCGCAGAAGCAGTGGAAGGCCGTCCGGGAGGAGGACCGGGGCAGGGGTCACCTGGCTTCCCGCGTCCACCCTCAACAACACCTACGCACTGGCCATCAGCAAGAAGAACAACGCGAAGTACAAGCTGAAGACGCTCTCGGACGCCGCCGCACTGTCGAAGAAGAACCCGGGTGCGGTGACGATCTGCGTGGAGAACGAGTTCGCATCACGCAACGACGGGCTGCCCGGCATGGTGAAGGCGTACGGGATGGATGTTCCCGCCTCCAACATCAAGAAGATGGACGCCGGGATCATCTACACCCAGGTGTCCAAGTCCGACTCCTGCCTGCTGGGCGAGGTCTTCACCACGGACGGCCGGATCAAGGCCATGGACCTGGACGTGCTGGAGGACAACAAGCACTTCTTCCCCAACTACGACGCGGCGCCCGTCATCCACACGGCCACGTTCGACAAGTACCCGGAGATCGCCGGGCTGCTGGACCCGCTCAGCGAGAAACTGACGACCGAGGTCGCGCAGGTACTCAACGCCAAGGTGGATGTGGACGGGGAGGACCCGCACGAGGTGGCGAAGGACTGGCTGCTGGAGGAGGGGTTCATCAAGGAGGGCTGAGCCCTCTGGTCCGCCCGGTACGGAGCGAGAGGAACCGGCCGGGCCTCGCCGCGGACCCCGGGTCCGGACCCCTGACCCGGGTCCGGCGAAGTGCTCAGCAGCCCGGGACCTTGTCCCCTGATCCAGTGCCCGGAGCGAGGACACCGCGCTCTTCAGTGTCGTGACCGGGATCAGCCTGAGGCCCTTGGGCTGCTCGGCCTTCGCTTCCTTGCACTCGGCCTTCGGTACGAGGAAGACACTCGCCCGTCACGCCGCGCGGCCTGCGTCTTCAGGGACACCCGCCGACCGCGCCGACCTCACCGTCGGCGGCGATCGTCCCCGTACCGGCGACCGTGCGCCCGCCCGTCAGATCGCCACCGGAGCCGTCGCCGGCCAGCTTGTCGATGATGCCGAGCGAGAAGAACAGACCGGCGCTGGGGCCGCCGACATCGGCCAGGTGCAGGGTGACGTCCACCGAGTCCGGGGCCTTGCCGAGGTACTTCAGGGCCGCGTCGACGGCGGAGTTCTGCGACTCCTTCATGTCCTGGAGATTGTGCTTCTCGATCTCCTTCTCGGAGCCGCCGGTCGGGTAGACGGCGTCACGGGGCATGACGGCCCGGTCGGTCCTGAACCAGCCGTCGAGCACATCCCCGATCCCGACGTCGGCGGTCGGCCCGGTCGCGAGGATCGTCGTCATCAGCAGCCGGCCCTTGGTGGGGCGGACGGGCGCGCCCTCGATCGTGATCACAGGTTTCCCGTGATCGTCCCCGAGAACATTCGCGGTCGTCCCGGGCTGCGCCAGGGTGAACGGCAGCGGCGCGAAGGCGGCCGTACCGAACAGGGCGAGGACGGGCAGTGCGCAGAGAGCGATGGCGCGGGGCGCGTGATACGAGAGAGCACCCGCCCAATCTAACCGCCGCGCACCCGGCTACCTCAGGCGTACGGCCCTCGGGGCAGTGGCAGCACCTGCCGGCGGACCGAAGACACCGCCTTGGCCAGGGCCACCGCCGCATTCCGGATTCCGTCCAGGCACCGGAGTACGGCCGAAAACGGCCGGACACAGCCGGCCCGGCCGGGAGCGTCACCGCTCATTGCGTCTACCGCAGTGCGTCCGCCACCTCGCGGGCGGCGTCGAGCACCCGCGGCCCCACGCGTTCAGGGACGGCGTCCGCGAGCATCACCACGCCCACGCTGCCCTCCACCCCCGACACCCCTATCAGCGGTGCCGCGGCCCGCTCGCCCCGGCTTCGAGTTCGCCGTGGGTGAGCTCGAAACCGGGATGGTCCGTCACGTTCTTGTGCCGGGCGGAGAGGATCGCCCGGCCCGCGGCGCCCTTCTCCAGGGCGTGACGGAAGCCGGCCCGGTAGGCGACGTGGTAGTCGGTCCAGGTCGGTTCGACGACCGCCACCGCGAGCGCGTCGGCGCCGTCGACCAGGGTGAGGTGGGCGGTCGCCCCTATGTCCTCGGCCAGGGAACGCAGCGCGGGCAGCGCCGCCTCCCTGACGAGCGGATGCACCTGGCGGCCCAGGCGCAGCACGCCGAGACCGACTCTGGCCCGGCCACCCAGATCCCGCCGGACGAGGGCATGCTGTTCCAGGGTGGCGAGCAGGCGGTAGACCACGGTGCGATTGACGCCGAGTTTGTTGGACAACTCGGTGACGGTCAGACCGTGGTCGGTGTCGGCAAGCAGTTTGAGGACGCGCAGTCCTCGGTCGAGCGTCTGGGAAGTCTCCGCGGTCACGACGCCCTCTCCTCTTGGTGAGTGGGGGCGGCTCTCCCGAAGTTGCGCCACCGGTCCCAGCGGCGACGCATGAAGAGGCCGCCGGCTGGCCAAGGCACCGGCTGCGCTCCGCGGCACGCTGCCGCGGGGCGTTCACATTTCGGGGACAGTAGCGAGCCAGTCCGCTCAGCGGAAGCCCTCGTCCAGAATCCGGTCGCTCCCGGAACACGATGTTAACGGCGGAACATAACCGCCGGTCAACGCGAAACTGTCCGGAACGCGAACATCTACGCGCGTCCATGTGGCACGACGCGTTCGCGACGCTCTGTACACGACACGTGAACCAGCGTTAACTCAACGTAAACAAATTTTCAGTTCACACCCTCGTTCACACCGTCGTGTGAACGAGGAGGCCGCCTCCAGGATCCCTCGCACGGGCCGCTCGCGCCTGTTGGTCACTTCGCATGAGGGCCGATATCGACAACGCTCACGACGCGTTGACAACCGGCGCCGAGGCGCGCGGCATCCTGGACTACTCGCGCGTACAGCAGGCGGAGACGGACTTCGAGACCGCCCCAAGGCCGACGAGATGGGCGATCACGAAAACTGGAAGGAAGAGGTCAAAGCCGGCTACCTCGGTACGGGGCCACACCAGAACGACTACCGCGGGCGCCACCCTCAGCAGCCAGGGCACTCGAACGCCTCGCCGGTACGGACGAATTCACGGAACTTGATGGCACAAATCGGCTTGGCGATCCGGAAAAGCCCTCCTTGCAGTTGGCCGCTACGCGCCTCCATACAAGTTCTGGCGAACGCAATGACTGCAAACCACACAAGGCCGGTAACGAAAGCGGGCATCCCATATACGGACAGACCAGCGAAGGGCGACTCCGGAGATCGAGAGCACACTCTCTATCCGCCCGGGGTACACACGTACACGAATTCAGAAAGCGGTGCATACCCACACTTCTAATGCCCCACGAGAAAGGGGAAAGAGAGTGCCTCGTACGTAAAGGCAAGCATGTTCCCGCTGACGCGTCAGATGAGCCCCGACAGCACCGGCAGGGACCGGATGACCGTCCTCGACGCCGTATCCCGAGGCCTGGCCGAGGAGCTCGGCTGCGCCGCCCAGGCGCAACTGCCCGCCGAAGTACCCGCTGCCATGCCCGGGGCGAGTGAGGGCTGCTCAGGCAGGGCAGGGCCGCCCGGAGCGGGAGACTCCCTTACGCCCGGGCAGGCCTGCTCCACCCGTCACTTCATGCGGGTGGCCCACTCCTGGACCTTCTTGATCCGGTCCTCGATCTGCCCCGCCGTGGCCTCCGCGCTGGGCGGCCCGCCGCAGACCCGGCGCAGCTCCGTGTGGATCACGCCGTGCGGCTTGCCGCTCTGGTGGGTGTAGGCGGAGACCATCGTGTTGAGCTGCTTGCGCAGGCTCAGCAGCTGCTTGTGCGTGACCACCGGACGCTCGTCGGCCGGCTTCTCCAGGAGGTCGGCCTCGGAGGCCGGCTTCTGGCGGCTGTGCGCGATCTGGCGGGTCTGCCGCTTCTGGAGCAGCATCTGCACCTGGTCGGGTTCGAGGAGGCCCGGAATGCCCAGGTAGTCCTGCTCCTCCTCGCTCCCCGGGTGCGCCTGCATGCCGAACTCGGCACCGTCGTACAGCACCCGGTCGAAGACCGCGTCGGATTCGAGGGCCTCGAAGGGCAGCTGCTCCTCGGTCTCCTCGTCCTCGAGCTTCTCCGCGTCGGAGAGGAGCTTGTCCTCCTCGGCGAAGGGTTCTCCTCGTCGCTGCCCTTCTTGGGCTTGTCGAGTACGTGGTCCCGCTCGAGCTCCATCTCGTTCGCAAAGTCGAGGAGCATCGGGATGGTCGGCACGAAGACGGAGGCGGTCTCGCCGCGCCGCCGTGATCGTACGAAACGGCCGACGGCCTGCGCGAAGAAGAGCGGGTCGAGATGGTGGTGGCGTACACGCCGACCGCGAGGCGCGGCACGTCGACGCCCTCGGACACCATCCGGACGGCGACCATCCAGCGCGAGCCGTCGTCGGTGAACTGGTCGATCCGCTTGGACGCCGCCTTCTCGTCGGAGAGGACGATCGTCACCTTCTCGCCGCTGATCTTCTTGAGGATCTTGGCGTACTCGCGCGCCGACTCCTGGTCCGTCGCGATGACCAGCCCGCCGGCGTCCGGAATGCCCTTGCGGACTTCGGTCAGCCGCTTGTCGGCGGCGCTCAGTACGTTGGGGATCCAGTCGCCGGTGGGCGAGAGCGCGGTGCGCCAGGCCTGCCCGATGGCGTCCTTGGTCATCGGCTCGCCGAGCCGGGCCGCGATCTCGTCACCGGCCTTGGTGCGCCAGCGCATGTTGCCGCTGTAACTGAGGAAGATCACGGGGCGCACGACACCGTCGGCGAGCGCGTTGCCGTAGCCGTAGGTGTAGTCGGCCGAGAGCGCCGGATCCCGTCATTGCCCTCCTCGTACGCCACGAAGGGGATCGGGTTGGTGTCCGACCGGAACGGCGTGCCGGTCAGCGCGAGCCGCCTGGTGGCCGGGTCGAACGCCTCCTGGCAGGCCTCGCCCCAGGACTTCGAGTCACCGGCGTGGTGGATCTCGTCGAGGATCACCAGGGTCTTGCGCTGCTCGCACCGGTTGCGGTGCAGCATGGGGCGGACGCCGACGCCCGCGTAGGTGACCGCGACCCCGTGGTAGTCCTTGCTGACGGGTCCCGCGCTGTAGTCGGGGTCGAGCCTGATGCCTATCCGGGCCGCCGCCTCCGCCCACTGCTTCTTGAGGTGCTCGGTGGGTGCGACGACGGTGATCTGCTGGATTACATGGTGGTGCAGCATCCATGACGCGAGGGTCAGCGCGAAGGTGGTCTTCCCGGCGCCGGGGGTCGCGACGGCGAGGAAGTCGCGCGGCTGCTCCTGTATGTACCTCTCCATGGCGCTCTGCTGCCAGGCTCGCAGCTTCCCGGCAGTGCCCCAGGGGCGCGGCCGGGAAAGGCGGGTGAGAGGTGGTGGGAGGCGGTAGTAGTCACGGTCTCCGGTTCGGGTCTCTCGGGTGCGTGGGGCGCTGCCCGTACGGGGCCGGACCGGGCCCGTACGCGATACGACAACCGGGCCACCCTACCGGGGCCCGGCCGGAACCCGCCCTGAACTACGCCGTCTCGTATGCGATTGCGACGGCTGTCACACCTCGTCGACAACCAGTTCGCGCAGTCCCTGGGAGATGACCTTCACCTCGTCCATCTCCCCGTGGCAACGCCGATGACCAGGCGTTCCGCCGCATCGATGTCCGGGCGCAGGTCCACGCCGTTCATCGCCAGGAACGTTACGCACGACAGCCACGCGGTCCTCTTGTTGCCGTCGAAGAACGGATGGTTGATCGCCAGGGACTGCAGGAGCGCAGCCGCCTTGTCGATGAGATCCGGATACGCCTCTTCGCCGAACATGGCTGCGGACGGGCGGTGTGCCGCCGACTCCAGGAGCCCGGCGTCGCGCACGATGATCTGCATGTCCGCACAGGCATGCCCGGCGATGACGAGGATGTCCTCGGAAGCCAAATAGATGCAGGTCACTTGAGCCGCTCCATGAGCTCGCCCCACTTGGCGGCCTGCTCCTTCGCCGTCTTACGGACGATGGCCTGCTGAGCGGTCCTGGCCAGGTAGTCGTCCACGGCCTGGAGCAGTATCGCGTGCATGCTGGTGCCCTCCAGCTCGGCACGCCGCTTGAGGGCTTCGGTCTGGTCGTCACGAAGACGCAGGTTCATAGCCATACCAAAACGGTATCACCAAGTGGGGCCAGAGTGGTACCACTAGTCTGTCCGCACCCGCGTAGCCACCCACACCCCACCAGCGCCACCCCGCCATCGGCAAGAACACGGCCGCGAACGCCCCGGATGCGACCCGGCGGCGCCGCTACCCGCAACCCGTGCGCGGCAGCCCCACCGCGCCGCCGCCGAGCGCGGCGAACGCCGCGCCGCCCCGGCGAGCAGCAGCACGTTCGACAGCCCGTCCGAGATCTGCAGCGCGGCCGAGTTGCCGCCCGCCTCCTTCGGGGCCGACAGCTTCAGCAGCAGCACGCTCGTCGATGCGATCACCACGCCCATGCCGAAGCACCCGAAGGCCCAGGCGACCGCCAGAGTCCAGACCGGCACGGACTCGATGAGCACGGACGGAGCGACCGCTATCGCCCCGGCGACCAGCAGCATCCCGGTCACCATCAGCCGCTCGCGGTACGCCTCCAGCCGGGGCCTGGACTGTACGTACGAGCCGAGCGCCCAGGTCGCGCCCCGACGGCGAGGGAGAGCCCGGCCATGGTCGGGGTCAGCCCGCGCTGGGTCACCAGCATCAGCGGTACGAAGGACTCGGCCGCGATGAAGGACCCGCGGAGATCCCGCGCAGCAGGATCACCGAGGGCAGCCGCGCGCGGCCCGGACCGTCCCCTGCGGCAGCAACCCGCGCACGGCGGGCACCAGCAGTGCGGCACCGGCGGCAGCCGGGATCAGGGCGTACCAGTCCAGCTCCTGGCCCGCGTACTGCAGCAGCCCCGCCCGGCCGAGATGCCCAGGGCGAGCCGGATCCGCCGCCGGTCGAACGGCACCGCACCCGCCGCCGGGTCGGCGGGCCCGGTCGCCATACGCCGGATCGCGGGCAGCGCCAGGGCGAGGGGAAGACGATGAGCACCGGGATGCCGACGAAGACCCAGCGCCACCCGAGGTGTTCGGTCACGGTCCCGGAGGCGAGCGGACCGACGACGGACGGAATCACCCAGCTCGCGGCGAACGCGGCCATGATCGCGGGCCGGATCCGCTCCGGGTAGGCCCGCCCGATGACCACGTACAACGCGACGATCACCAGCCCGCCGCCGAGCCCCTGGACGGCCCGGCCCGCGATGAACATCCACATGCTTCCCGCGGTCCCGGAGAGCAGCAGCCCGACCGCGAAGGCGCTGATCCCGGTGGCGAGCGGACCGAGCGGCCCGCGCCGGTCGGCCCACTGCCCGGAGAGCACCATGGCGAAGAGGCTGGTGGTGAAGTACGAGGAGAAGGCGAAGGCGTACAGCGGGATGCCGTGCAGCTCACGCGCGGCGACCGGCATCGCGGTGCCGACGGCGGTCGCCTCGAAGGCGATGAGCAGCACGACGGAGACGATCCCGATGCTGAGCGCCCGGTAGGTCCGCCGAGAACCCCTTCGGGCGGGGCGACGACGGGGTTTCGTTGCGGGGCGACGAGACGTCGGCGTCACGCGGTTCCAGGGCGGTCATGACGCCAAGCGTAAGGGGCAAGATGCACCTTGAACCCTGTCGGTGGGCGGGTCCTGCCCTCATCCCTTGGTCGTAAGCCCGGATCCCGGCCCGGGCCTGCTTCATGAACGGCGCATGGCAGTCCCGTTGCATGCCACCTCGGTCCCTTGAGTCCCCCGCCACCGGCCCTACGGTCGTTCCAGAAGGAAGAATCAAAAGGAAGAAGAAAAGCAAAACGCATGGCCGTGTGCCCGAGTGGCCCAGGGGCTCGACTGCAACTCGAGTTACGCCGGTTCGAATCCGGCCACGGCCTCCAGCGGGATCAGAGGGCCCTGACGAGACCGTCAGGGCCCTCTCATATTCCTCGGCGGGTCAGGGAGTGATTACCCGGCTTTTCGGCAGCTGCGGCAGTTCATCCCCGACCCGTTTGTCGCAACCACTGAGGCTTTTTCATCCCAGGTCTGCCGCTGGCCAGATGCAGAGCCAGGACGGCTTGCACGAGGGCTGTGATCCGGGTCGTGGAGCACCGGATTTCACGGAGGACGTCGTGGACAGCTCCTGGCAGGGCCGGTGAGGCCCACAGCAGTCGACCGAAGGGATCGGTGAGGACCTGCGCATTCACGCCGTTCCTCTTATGTTTCCCGGAATGGAAGAGCCGGTCCGCAGCGATGCCGTCGATCGGCAGGAGTGTCCCGTCCAGGAGCACGTACGCCTTCGCTGACGCGGTATGGACAGCGTCGGCGGGCGTAGGAACGAGGACGGCCAGCAGATCGACGTCCTCGGTGACGTAGCGGTAGGCGTCGGACGGGTGGACAAGCATGTGAAGCCTCTGGTGGAGACGGGTCTCTTGGACGAAAACCCATCTGCCAGGGGCTTCATCACACTGCCAGCCCAACGGGCGAGCTGACGCACCGAGTTGAAAAGAGCACCATGAGCCGCAAGCCCAAGCTGATGTGTTCTCAGTCGGCACGAGCACGCGGGCGCTGCTTGCGGGTGGTTCGCTCCCAGCAGTGGCGTGCATGGATACGACGCCGAAACGTGCGTCTCTGCAGGGCAGTGGGACTTTCTGCCGGCAAGGGTGTCAGATCGCTTCCTCCCGCCGAATACCCAGGGGCAACTCCGCACACAGTGCTTGCCCGAGGCAGGCGGACTGAGTGAACCAGACCGCTGGATCCCTCGTCTTGCAAGGCGACGCCCGACTGACGTCTTCGCCGCATCGAAGGCGGCACACACCGTTCCGAAAGGCTTGGCTCAGATGACCATCTCACGTGCACGATCAGGCAACGCATCCTCGCGGCGGCGAGGCGGGCGGTCCAGGCTGGCGCTGGCGGCGGTGTCGGTCGGCGCGCTCGCGCTCACCATGGGCGGCGCCGGTGCCGCAAGCGCGGACCAGGCGGGGCGACCCCATTCCATCTACGTATTCCCTCGGGTGAGAACGGTCCCATAGCATGCCTGGACATCCTGGGCGGCTCCGCCGCGAACGGCACCCGGTCCAGGTCTACAACAAGTGTCACTTCGATTCGCCGCTGACCGCCTCCCAGACGTGGGTCGAAGGCGCCGGCAGCACCATCCGGTCCGCTGTTTCCGGCAAGTGCCTGGACGTCGCAGCCGGTGGGAAAGCCGCCGGCACCAAGGTGGACGTGCACACCTGTAACGGCACTGGCGCCCAGGTCTGGGAACGCAATGCCGCCAGTCCCATGTCCGCCGGTACCTTGTACAACCCCCAGTCCGGCAAGTGCCTCGACGTCCCGAACGCCGCTCATTCAGGGGTCCAGGTACAGATCTGGCACTGCACCCGCGCCTCCAACCAGATTTGGGAACAACGTTTTGGTCGCTGACCCGGGCTGATATGCAGAAAACGTCGTGCTCGGTATCCGCGAGGGCGGCCTGACCGCCGAACGTCGGGAGTTCCGGTTGAGGCCGCCGAGCGGTTCGGGCGGGATAGATCCAATGCAGACAAACACGGACGAACACAGTGAGCCATTTCCAACCTGACCGCGTGGGCCGGTAGTTGGAGGCAGTGGCCGGACGTGAAGAAGCTCCTGGTAGACGGGTTCATAACCAAGATCGCCTGTCCCACCAGGAGCTTCCGCGTTCTCGTCCACCCGTCTGGCGTCGATGTGTCCACCTCAGCCCTGCGCTGCCTGACCACTCGGCTGCGGACCAGCCGCCGTGAACGCGGGACCCGGTGGCGCCGGCTGCCCGTCGGCCTGCAAACGCTCCTGGTTCACGCCCACTTGCGCTCGGAAACATGCTTACCCGGACGTGCGTCCGTCCTCGCCTCGACCCCGAAGGGCTGGAGCACGGCGACCATACCGCCGTCGACGGTGATGACGGCGACGATGGGCAGCACGATGAGCTTGCCGCGCCGGATGGACCGGGGCCTCGTTTCGCGCTCCCGGGCCTTGGCGCCGTTGACCACCGGGACGCCTTCGGGGGCTCGCCCTCCGGCCGCAGCCCGACGGTCGCCCGGTCCACGGGCTCCTCCCGAAGAGGCACCGCCTCGGCGTCGAGGAGCCGTGCGAACTGCTGCGCGACAGGTCAGGCAACCGGGCCTTCGTATACGGCTACTTCGGCGTGAGTACGGGAGACTTCGGGAGGCCGCCATTGTTCTCACAGCCGAGTTCATTCACCAGCTTGAGCGAAACGGCATGCAGGATGGTCATGTTCAGGTTGCGATACTCACGCGTGTCCGGTGCGTCGCTCTCGCCACGCCCGAAGCCGCCATGGATGCGCAGTGGGATTTTGTCCGACCCCTTCAGCTGAGGGGTGACACACTCGAAAAGAGTGTCGCGTTGCCGCGCCCGACAGCGGATTTCACACCCATTGTGTACAGCTCCTGGCCGGCCGCAAACCCTGCGCCCTCCACGTCCTGCGGGGCATACATGGAGAACTGCGCTCCCCTCGTCCGTCTGATCCGCATCCTTCGGATGCAACAGACAGAGCACATCCCCGCAGCCCACGGACGCCCGGACTCATATCCTTCCTTGAGTGCCGCGACCACTCTCTCCATGCCCTTCGGGTTCTTCGCGAAGAAGAGTTTGTCCCCGTCACCTTCTCGACCATCTCCGCCAACGGGCTGGCGAACACATCGCCGCACACCTCATCGGCCCCGACGAACGTCTTCTCCTCCTTCTCCTCCGAAGCGCACGCCACGCTCCCGACGCCCAACGCCACAACCAGACCGGCGGCCGTCAGCCATCGGCTCATCCGCACACACCTACTTCGCTCATCCCCAAAACCCTTCTCGTCATCAGCTGATACGTCGACGGCCGACCGATGTGCACGACGCCCGCGCGTTCCGGCCCAACGCCTCTCCGGGCGACACTCCCAGAGACATGGGCATGAGGGAGGAAGGATGGAGCAACGAGCACGGCAGCCTAGCTGACCTGGGAACGTAGAGAACTCCATGATCCACAAGAGTCGTGCTCGCCTCATGCCCGGGCATGAGATGAGCAACCGGTCAAACCAGGAGCGACGGGATTCCCCGGGACCCTGCGTCTTGCGCTCCTCCCGGCGTAGCCCGTCGTCTCCACCACAGCCGACCACACCGGCCAGCGGTCTCCCGCTGCGAGGACCATGTCCGTGAGCCCGATTCCCTCAACCACGGCTTCTGGTGCCGTTCCACACAGCGCTCAACCGGACCCGCAAAATCGGCCGGCGGCTCATTTCGGCAGCGCTGTCGGAATCGACGGCGCGTTCGTACAACCCAACTCTGTCGTCAGCTTCTGCGCATACGTCGTCAGCAGCTTGGCGCGCAATTCCGGACCGAACCCTGGGTCTGCCACCTCCACTTCCAAGGGCATCTGCTGCAACTGCCCGCCTGCCGAACCGGGGACCTCACACGCAATGAGCAGCCGGGTGCCGGATGATCCCTCCCGAACCTCTGCGAACACCTGGTCGTTCACCTTGTGCCACGTCTTGGCATACTTCGGCTTTTCCATGAAGTCGAGAAGCATGACGGACCACTTGACCGAAGCTTCCATTACCTGGGATCCCTTCTCGCCGGACACATTGACACGGCAAGCACGGTAAGAGTTGTGCAGAAGATCCCCTCTTCCCACATCTTCGCTTCGAGCGCGAGAGCGGCGGAGAGCTTCTTCACGTCCGGGGTAGGCCAGACAACGAGATCCCCGCCCCCATGGTGCCGATCGCCGCTTCGACGTTCCCCTTGCCCAGTATCGACTGGCAATTGGAAAGATCGCGAGGAGCCGACGGGGAACGCCCCGTCTCGCCAGTGCATCCGGCCGTGACAACCAGGACAGTCATTGCATAAGCACACGCCTGTACCACATGAAATTTTCTCGACATCAGCTCACCCTCTGCAATCCATCAGCCGCAGATTTGCCATTTACATACTGACCCTCAATGCTCGTGAGCAACGCACGCCTGTCCGCATCCGACATACCTACGGAATCGGCGTAGTGCAGCAAGGGAACCACTGCGCTGCGCTGGCCCATTTGATTAGCCTCATCAATGGCGTCCAACGCCTCGTCATCATTCTTGTACTCGTCATCACTCAGATACTGCAGCGTGTCAGTGGCGTACTGCGTGCTCACAGTGCCTCCACGGCTTCCATCACCAAAGGAACTGCCGTGACTGCGACCACACCGGCTGCCGGGCCAAGCAGTACAGCGGATCCCACTCCGACAACTCCAGCTGCTGCGCTACTGACCCCGAATTTACGCCACTCAGCCTCCTGCTCCTTTACCAGATTCTTCGCGGTCTCGTCATCATTGAATTCCTGACCGAGGCCGTAATTACGTGACTCGTCGAGGATTCCGTGGACCTTGGCTCCATTGCCACCGAACGTGAGAGCGTCTTCCTGACGGTCCGACCCGAACGATCTCAGACCGCTCGCCTCGTAAACCTGTTGCGCAGACATCAGAGTCTTGTAGCCTTCCTCGTCCTGGGCGATCGCACCCATAAATCTACGGGACGCGGACTCTCCGAAGTCGGTCCTCTCTGAACCGTCACTACTCCTGGCAAACACGTCGTCTCGCCCCACGTCATCTCCTGCGCCGCCAAAGTTGTACGTGGAGTAGTTCAGATCATCGATATAGGCCGCACCCATCCTCCCCAGGCTGTCCTTCAATGCCTCATGCCGATCCAGCAATCCCGAATCCTTTCCGTAGCTGTCAATGACGTCCTTCATGATTCCCGCTGTCACATCGTCCCGCTTCAGCGCAGGCGATGAGTCGTCCCAGGCGTGCCCGGTGGTCGCCGACTCCAGAGCCTTTCCGAGCGCATCAGGAAAGTACGACTTGAAGTCCTTCGCACCTTCGGGATCACGATCCGTGACGTCGTAGAGCTGCTCGTATTTCTCGTTCTGGAAGTATTCCAAGTAGCTGGCGATCTCCTCGTCGTCCTTGTTCTCCCCGAGGTCGGCTGCGCCGCCTTTAGAGTGCCGTCCTCGTTGTAGGCCTTCGGGTCTTCGGAGAAGAAGAGCTTGGATGCCTCGGGACTGTGCCCCAGCGCTTCGAGCATGGAAACGACAGGATCCTGGCCTGCCCCATTGATGCCTGATGGGTTGAACGAGCCCTTGAACTGGTTGCCCGCCACCGACTTGTCGGCGAACATGCCCGGTCCTTCTGGTGCAGCTGTGCCACGTGCTCGGCGATCGGATTCAGGAACTGAGCATCGTATTTCCCGAAGCGCATGATGCCGCCGAGCAACTGGTATCCGTACGGCCCGCCGTGGTCGTTCCTGGCCAGTGGAATTTGCTCCGCGCCGAGCTTTCTGAGCTTCGGGCCCCACTCGGCGGTGAAGTCCTTGTCCTCGGAGGCCTTGGCCAGCGTGAGGCCCATGTTCTTCTGGAGTGCTTGGACGTCTTTGAGTCGCTGCTTGTCGAGTGCACCGGACTGGTAGGTGCTTGTGGAGATCTGTCCGAAAAAGCGAGCGACTTCTCCGGTGTGAGCTTTTCGTAGAAGGCCTTCGAGAACTCTGTCGAGTTTCTGTTGTCGTACATCAACTCGTTGAACGCCTGGAGCTCTGTGTGCGTGATGCCTCGGCCCTTCGAGGCGTACGAGCTAGCCCGGGCGGCCTCCTCCTGGTCCATCTTCGTGTACTTCGGGGCGCTGAAATCCTTGCGGCCGGTGACGTTGACCTCGAGGGAGTTCTTGAACGAGACATCAGTGTCGTTGCAGTTGTCGACGATGAGGTCGATCTTCGCCTGCCAGGCCTTGATCGCCGCCTTCTGTTTTGCACATACTCCGGGTACTCGGGGTCGTAGTAGCGCTGTTCGTAGGAGAAGTCCTCCGCCGGATGGCGGGCGGTGACCTGCCCCGGGCGTCGACGTGGAAATCGGCAGCGGGCGCATCCTGGTCCCGAATGTCGATCAGGGCGTCCTGGGCCTTCTTGAAGGCAGCATGGGCCTCAGCGAGGAGGAGCTTCAGACCTTTGGCCTCGGCTGCGGCGTCCTGAACTCCTTGGCCGTGTTGGTGATGAACCCCTTGGTGACACCTGCGTTGAGGCCTTCCCACTCGGCCTTGTCCGCCTTGGCCTTCATGCCGTCGCCAGCGTCGTCGGCAAGTTGGTCCAGCTGGTCACCATCTCTGCCCAGTCGTCGGCCGCGGCCTTCAACTTAGCCAGGGGTGCGTTGACTACGTCCTCGTACTTCAGCATTCCTGCACTCCCCGGGAACTACTTCAGATACTCGCTGAGCTTGGAGATGGGCGCCAGATCGCCAACGATCTTCACTTCGTCCTTGGAATGGACGGACTTGGTGTAATCCAGGTGATTCGAAATATGCGCACAGGAGTCGAGCAGCGTCTTCATATGCGTGTTCCAGCGGTCATGCACCTTGAGCAGTGCGGAACCACTGGCGAAATCCCCGTTGGTGAGCGCAACCGCCGCATCGAAGGTTGACGGGCGGGCGTGGTCCCCTCCCTGGAGAGCCTGACCCGCAGCGCATAGGCATCATTTCCGACAGCGCCGAGGTCGTCCTGATTGACCACCAGGTCAGGCGTACCGGAGGCCCTCCGCTCCCCTCGGCCGGGACGCTGTTGATCCGCATGGTGCTCCGCTGTTCTGCGGCCGAATGGAGCTCAGCCCATTCCTCGTCGAACGTCATGAATCCCCACACTCACACTGTCGCCCAGCGCAGACAACGGAAATCATCACTATTCCACTCCCGGCAGCAGGCCCGCCCCCAGGCTGGTCAGTTGGCGGATATTGAACTACTGAGCTTCCGGAAAGAGCCGTTCCGGCCCCAGCACCCGCGCCCGAAGCCGAGGATCTCACTGACCGGGGACTGTAAAATGTTGTTTGGCAGACCCACCGGCCGCCGGGCCGTTGCCGTCGGCCAATCGGGCGGAGCGCAGCATCTTGCGCCTGGTCCGCAACGGTGCGGGGCCGGCTCGCATAGCTGCTGTCGTCTTGTTGTTTGCCAAAGCCGCGGCGTTCCTCGTCGTCGTACTCGTCGACCCCGTACCAGCAACGCTTGCGGGCTCGCCCGCAGGCGGCGGCAGCCGTCGGACGCGGCTCTCGCCCCAGGGCAAGTCGCCGCGTTCGGAATCGCCGGGCCTGGAGCGCGAGTGAGGCCCCGCGGCTGCCGAGGGCGCGACCGCTGCCAACGGTTCCCTCTGCCGACACAATTGCCCTTGGCGGCGGGAACGCCGACTTATTCAGACGGTCCAACTGTGACGCCGGCAATGCATACGACTGCGGCAGCTTCCGCATCTCCCTCGCAGCTATCAGCGTTTCCGGCGACCTCTGCGCCACCGACGACGCAACCGGGCGTTCCGCGCCGCCCGCGCCGCATCCAGATTCGCCTGCGCCCCGCTGGCCTTCGCGGGATGGTCACCTGAGCCGAGGCCAAGGCGTCGGAGGCCTGGGCCCAGCCACCTCGACACGCCCTCGCTGCAAGTATCCAGCCACAGCGCCGCGTTTGCCAGATCCGCGCTCCAGGTAGCGCCTCGCCGCAAGCCAGGTCTCGATGACCGCCTTCTGTGCCTACGCAAGTCCGCCGATCCGGGACAGACCTCCGCCGCCGACACGAGGTATCCCTGCCGGGTGGAAGACAAGCACAAGACCGACCGACGCTACTCCGTCGAGGCTCCAAAGGAGGACTCCGACTTGTCGGCGACGAACGAGCCCAGCCCGACTTCGGTACGGATGAGCCCTTCCCGCTTGAGGTGCGTCAACGCCTTCTGAGCCGTCGAGGCGGCGATGCCGAACTCAGTCGACAGCTCAACGACACTCGGGACCTTCTCGCCCACCGAGTAGGTGCCCTCCATGATTCGGGCAGCGATCACAGCTGCCACCTGGGCCCACAGCGGACGGGTGCGGTCAAGATCCTCACTCATGCAGTTGACGCTAGACAGCTGCGGTAGACCGCGCGACCGCAGTAGACTGCGGTAGACCTAGGCCAATGAAGGCCCCGCGACCGTGCGACCGGCCCGGGGAAATGGCCACCAGCTACTGAGGAGCTGTGACGTGAGCCGGATCAGCCACCCGCGATTGCTGCCCTGGTGCGGGGCGGATGGGCAGCCCGCCCTCCTCGTTGCCGACGGCACGCATAGCCGTCTGTCACGCCTGGCAGACAGCGTCGAAGCCACCCAGCTCGACACAGGAAGGGAGGTCCTCAACCTCTCACGTTCTATGCTCGGAAGCCTCGAACGCCTCACGGCGGACGAGCTGTTCTACGTCACTCAGCGTCTCGCGGAGTGCTTGACCGATGCCCTCCGCGTCGCCGACAGCCGCGGCCTGAGACTTCCCAGTACGAAGCCTGACGGGCGGCCGTCGCGACATACCCGACCGAGGGTCGGCGCTGCGGCAGCCCGTTGCGAGTTCAGGTGGTCGGGCCCTGGCCGGAGGACCTCCGTACGGCGAGTTGGATCCAGGACCACCGGGCGGAGGGCCGTACGACGGGTACGGGGCTGGGGTTGCTGCTGGTACGGGTGCGGCTGCTGGACAGTGGCAGCTGCGCCTCGGCGGCGCGAGCGGACGATCGCGACGGCCACTACTGCGGCGATGAGGACAGCTGCGCCGATGCCCAGGCCGATCCAGAGAGCGCTGTTGCCGCTATCGGTGGACTTTGCTGCGGCGGCCGGCTTGTCGCTCTCCTCGGAGCCACCCGTCGCCTTGGACGGCTCCGCGGAAGGCTTCGGAGTCTCGGCCGCCGCGAGATCCGGGAGCGGGTACTCGTCAGCGGGACCCGGGTCGCCGGGGTTGTCAGTGCGATGCGGGGCGGACCCCGCCGTAGCCGACGTAGTCATTGCGCGCGGCATCACTGGTCGGGCCACTGGCCGTGTTTAGCAGGACCCGCAGGACCTGGTTGTTGGTCCAGTCCGGATGCTTGGACCAGATCAGGGCGGCGGAGGCGGAGGCGATAGCCGTGGCGTCGCTTGTACCACTGGTCTTACACATGCCTGTCCCACTACCGCCGCAGGCGTGAACCATTTCCTCACCAGGTGCCGCGAGATCTACCTGCGGACCGGACTGGGATTCCCCTGTCTTCTGAAGGTCCTTACCAATGGCACCCACGCCGACTACGCCAGGCGTACCGGCCGGGTATTCGAGCAGGTTGGCACCATCACCGCCATTCCCAACGGACGCGAAAATAAGAGCGCCCTCATCGAGGGCATATTTGACGGCATCGTCCAGCTGCTGCGACCCGGTCGTGACCCCAAGGAAATATTAATGACCTCAGCGCCGCGATCAACTGCGAATTTAATCGCCTTCGGGATGCTCTCATGGAACTCTCTGTCGGCAGCAGCCTGATTCGCAGCCGTGGTGGCTTCAGGCATCCGCACAGGAAGAATCTTCACCCCGGGTGCCAGCCCGAAAGCCCCATTCCCCTTGCGCCTGGCCTGTTCCAGCAATAATGCCAGCCATTCCTGTTCCGTGACCGCTGTAATCCTTAAGCTCGTTTCCAGGAACATCGCGCTCTAGATTCAGCCCCTTGAGTACCCGCCCGTCAAGGTCAGGGTTCGTTGAATCTACGCCTGAGTCAATGACGGCAACGGTGACCCCTCACCGGTGCTCGTCCCCACATCTTCTCGGCTTTCATCGCGTCGAGGTGCCACTGCTCGGAACGGGGCGAATCAGAATGTGCGGGCGTCGCGATGCCTCCAACCAGCAATAGCCCGAGCACGGCAGGGACAATGACTCGACAGGTGACTCCCGTATTGCTACTGCTGGCAAGCATCCGATTCCTTTGCGGTTTCCTTCAGCTCAGTCGATGACGGGTGGAACGATCCGTCGGCCGCCCTGTAGCCACGTTTCCTCATCCTCGACGAGGTAGTCCGGCCGTTCGCCCTCATCGCGACGCGGGTCTCCTGGCCTCTGAGGGTGGCAGCTCCCCACGTCCTGCCTGGCCCGCCCGATCGCCTTCAGCCTGCGCAGCGCCCGGACCAGCCGGTGCCCCAGGTGTGAAGGCACGACCGGATGTGCGACCCGACTGCTGCGGGCGCCCGCCCACGACCCCACCGGACTCGCCTGCAAGACGGCGGCCCCGACATTGCCGCTCCGGCCGCCTCCGGCGCCTCCCATCCCGCGCCCTGCCCCATCGGCGCACGACCGGCATGCGTCCCTTCGCCACCGACCACGGTGCCGCGGGAAGGCCGTCGCGGCCGGGTGCCTGTGCAGCGGGCGGCCCCTACGATCCCGCTGTCGCGGGAGGCCGATTGCGCCTCCGGCGCCAGAGTTCGCCCCGCTCGAAGTGGGCACGGGCGGTCGCACATTGCCGAGTGACCTGCCATTCCCTGTCACCGGTGACACGATGGAGCGGTTTCCGCCAAAGCTCGGCGGAACTACGTTTGTTGTTGGCGGCAGACCACCTTCGCTCCTACCCCGCCCACGCCCGGCGGAATCGCCGAGGGATTCGATGGAGCATCTGGCAGCACAGCAGCCCCGGCGATCTCCATTTCGACCGCCTGTGGCACCACAGAACTCCCAATGGAACTACCAATGGGGAGGGCAAGAAACCGCTACTTCCTGGGATTGCGGCCGCACGCTCTGCCGTGCTGATGCCATCCGGCCCAGCCGTCGGCGCGTATGCCCGCGGGCCGCCGACCTCGGCAGCAGCCCCGAACTCACCACGATCGCCACCGTACTTCGCGCGTTCCGCCGGCGGCACGATCGCCCCGGCGGCGGCGGAAACGCAGGCTTCTCCAGCCCGTCCAGCTGCGATGCCGACAACGCGTACGACTGCGCCAGCTTCCGCATCTCCGCCGCAGCCTCCAGGCGGTTCGCCTCCTTCGTGGCGATCAGCGTTTCCGCCGACGTCTTCGCGACCGAGGACGCATCCGGGTCGTTCCGCGCCTCCCGCGCCGCATCCAGATTCGCCTGCGCCCCGCGTGCGTGCGCGGGATGGCCGCCTGGGCCGTGGCGAGCGAGTCGGAGGCCTGGGCCAGCCACTTCGACGCACCCTCGCTGTATGCACCCAGCCGTAGCGTCGCGTTCGCCAGATCGGCACTCCAGGTGCGGAACGCGTCCGCGCCGTCGCCCTTCCACTCCACCGTCTGCGGGCGGACCTTGAGCTCCTCCGCGATCTTGCGGATCTCCTTCGCCGCGCTCACCAGCCGGTCCGACGCACCCTGAATCGCCCCGCTGTTGGACGCGTCCAGCCACGCGAGCATCTCCTCGTGGGACATGCCGTCGAACGGAGTCCCCTGCCCGGCTTCCTTGTGATCCATCCCCGTACCCCCGTCTGTCCCCGTGCCGCACCAGTGATCGTCGTCTTCAGAGCCCGCTGATACCCGCGGTGTCGCTCGTGTCCGGCTCCGCCGGCTTTGTGCCTGCCGGCTGGCCCGCGCTCTGCTTCGCCGGAGCCTGCGACGGGTCGTACTCGCCGCCGTAGTGCTCCGTCGCCCCTCGCTGATCGCGAGCATCCGGGCGCGGAGGTCCTCGTCGATGTTCGCGTAGCCGTTGTGCGAGGCGAGCACCGCGATGCTCATGCCCTCTATGCAGTCCGAGAGCAGCTTGAGAGCGACTCCAGCTCCGAGATCACCGTCTGGTACGAGATGAACAGCGAAGCCGCCTCGGCCCACCGGTTGTCGCCGCCGCCGAACTGCGTGCGGGACATGGGGTCTTCGGCCAGGTTCCTGGGATCGGCCGGGGATCCCTTCAGGTCACTCAGGAGCTCGTCGATACGGCTACGGAACTTCGTGAACGACGTGAGCTCGGTGGCCAGGGACACCGCTGCGATGCCCGCTCCCGCGAACCCCAGCATTGGCATCGCCGCCAGTCCCGCTCCACCTTCAGTCGGCAGCACAGCACCCTCCCCGGATACAGCTGACTACAGCTTCTGGGGTCACTGTAGCCAGCATCGGTGACACACCGCGCCCCGAATTGCGCGTGCAACGCGAATCACACCCGGAGCGTTACGGTTTGGCGACAGTGGCCACAGCCGCCTGGGGGCGGATCGGGAGGCGGTTGACCGGGCGGCCCGTCGCTGCTCGGACTGCGGATGCCACCGCCGCCGGTGAGGTCACCACGGGTACCGCGGATGCGGCCTTGCCCCGAAGGGGCCACCACGTCGCGTTCCTCGATGAGTCTGACGATACGGATGTCCGGCGTGTCCAAGGACGTCGGCAGGGCGTAGCCCGTGAGGTCGGGGTGGCGGATCAGGCCGCGGGCCGTTCGGAGGTTCTCCGTGAGGGCCGCGCCGATGCCCTGGGTGACGCCGGCTTCGATACGGGTCGCCAGCTGGGAGGGTTGAGGACCCTGCCCACGTCCTGGGCCACCGCCATCTCGACCACCCTGATCGAGCCGAGCTCGATGTCGACGTCCACCACCGCGCGGATCGCGCAGAAGGCCAGGCCGACGAACGCGTCTCCCTGGCCGGACTCGTCCAGGGGCTCGGTCGGGTGGGGCGGCACTGGGCCGTTGCCCAGAGTTCCTTGCCGTCCATGGCATCCATGACCGTCGTGGACAGGACACCGTCGTACGAGGTGATCTTGCCGTCGGCGATCTGGAGGAGTTCGGTGGACATGCCGAACTTGTGGGCCAGGGGCTGGAGGAGCTGGGTGCGGACCATCTTGGCCGCGCGTTCGACGGCGCCGCCGGAGACCCAGGTGTGCCGGCCGTGCGTCGCCGGGCCCGCGGGGGCTGGTCCGTGTCGACCGCGGCTACGTGGACCTCTTCGATACCCAGGGTCTCCTGGACGATCTGGCGGGCCAGGGTCGAGAAGCCCTGGCCCGTGTCGACCGCCGCGCAGATGACCGTGGCGATGCCGTCGTGGACCCGGACCGTGGCCGTGGAGACCTCGTCCGCCCCTCGGCCCCGAGCATGTGGACCATGCCCAGCGCGTAGCCGACTCCGCGGCGTACGGCTCCGGGTTCGCCGGCGCCCTCCGCGCCCCGGGGAGCAGCCAGTCGTCCTCGGGGACGTCCCTGGGCAGCGCGGGAGCGGGAAGTCGCGGACCTCGCGGAGCAGTTCCGCGACCGGGGCCGGGCAGGTCACCGTCTGGCTGGTGGGCAGTATGTCGCCGGTGGACAGGGTGTTGCGGAGGCGGAGTTCGGCCGCGTCGATGCCCAGCTTGGCGGCCAGCTTGTCCATCTGGCCCTCGTAGGCCGCGCAGACCTGCATCGCGCCTTCGCCGCGTACGTGGCCGGAGGGCGGGTTGTTCGTACGGACCGCCCAGCCCTCGATGAAGGCGTGCGGGACGACGTACGGGCCACAGGCGAACGCGACCGCCGCGGCGAGTGATTCGGAGGAGGAGTCGGCGTACGCGCCCGCGTCGAGGAGGATCTGGGCCTCCACCTTGACCAGCCTGCCCTCGGCGTCCGCGTGGTGGCGGTAACGCAGCAGGGCGGGTGCCGGTGGGCGTGGCCCAGGAAGGACTCCTCGCGGGTGGCCGTCAGCTTGACCGGGCAGCCGGTGCGCAGGGCGAGCAGGCCGAGGGGATCTGGAAGCCGGGGTCCTCGCGGTCGCCGGTCGCTCCGGGGACACCGGTGACGACGATCTTCACCCGGTCCGTTTCCAGGCCGAAGCAGGCAGCGGCGAGGTCGCGGTCGGTGTGCGGGTCGGTGGAGGCCGTGTAGAGCTCCACGCCGCCGTCCGGGCGGGCACGGCAAGACCGGCTTCGGCGCCGATCGGGGCCGGGTCCTGGCGGCCGATGCGGTACAGGCCCTCGACGATGACCTCGCCGACGGTGTCGGGGTCGCCGTAGCGCAGCGGGATGTGGCGGATCAGGTTGCCGTCGGGGTGCAGCGGTTCGGCGGCGAAGGCCTTCTCGGGGTCGGTGACCGGTTCCAGGACCTCGTACTCCACCGCGATGGCCGCCGCGGCGAGGCGGGCGGTGTCGGGTGGTCCGCGGCGACCGCCGCGATCGGCTCGCCGTGGTGGCGGACCAGGTCGGAGGCGAAGACCGGGCGGTCGACGACCCGGCGGCCGTAGGCGCCGTCGCCGGGGATGTCCTCGTGCGTGACGACTGCCCGTACGCCCGGCATCTCGGCGGCGGCCGAGGTGTCGATGGACAGGATGCGGGCATGGGGTGTGGGAGCGGAGCACTGCCGCCCACAGCAGGCCCTCGGCCCAGAGGTCGGCCGCGTACGGGAAGGTGCCTTCCGTCTTGGCGCGGGCGTCGGCGGGCGGCAGAGCGGCGCCGAGGCCGTGTGCGGGCAGCTCCTGGTCCGGGTCCGCCCCGGACGGTCCGTCGGCGGGGCCGTGGTGCGCGTGGTGCTGGTCGCGGTGGCTGCGTCGTTGCTCACGCCGCCTCCTTGTCGTTCGCCCGCTGCGAGAGCAGCTGATGGTAGTGGTGTCGGTGTCGGTGTCGTGCGTGGTGCTGGGCAGTGGTGCTGCAGGTGTGACGCTCACCTGGCGTCTCCCTCGTGCGGATGCGCCTGGACACTACCCGCGCCGGGGGCCGCCTGGTGCGGGATGCGTGCTCGGTCAGCCTCCGGGGCCGGGGCGGAGGCTGCCTCGGCGCTCGCCTCGCGGCCCTCGACGACCTCCCGTACCGCGTCGAGCACGCCCCGGTAGCCGGAACAGCGGCAGAGGTTGCCGCAGAGTGCCTGGCGCGTCTCCAGTTCGCTGGGGCGTGGTTGCCCTCCAGCAGGTCATGGACGGTCATGGCCATGCCCGGGATGCAGAAACCGCACTGCACGGCGCCGCAGTCGGCGAGGGCCCGCTGGACGTCGGACGGCTCGCCGTCCACCGCCAGCCCTTCGACCGTACGGACCTCGCTGCCCTCGGCCGTGGCCGCAGGCACCAGGCAGGAGGCGACCAGACGGCCGTCGACCTGGACGTTGCAGGCACCGCACTCGCCCTGCGAGCAGCCGTCCTTGGCTCCGGCGAGGCCCAGCCGCTCACGCAGCACGTAGAGCAGCGACTCGCCGATCCAGGCGTCGCTGACCGGACGGTCGACGCCGTTCACATGCAGGACGTAGGAGGTGGCGGGGTGCTCGCTGGGGACTGCGGTGTGAGCGGGGTGCTGTCGTCCGGGCGGGGCGCTGCCGTCCGGGCGGGGGCGGCGTCGTCCGAGGCAGGGTCGTAGGCGGCCTCGGCGGCGGGTTCTTCCGGGACTGCCGTTTCCGGGCTGCCGCTTCCGGGCTGTCGTTTCCGGGCTGCCGTTTCCGCTGCCACTGAGGCGTCGGGCTCGGGCAGAAGCTCCGTGGCGTGCTCGGCACCCGGCGCCTCTGCGGCTGCCTCCGGCTCGGGCTCCGGCTCCGGCTCGGGTTCGGGTTCGGGCTGCTCCGGCTCCGGCGGCTGTGTCGCCCACGGGGCCGGTGCCCCGCCCGGCAGTGTGGCCGGCCGGGTGTCCGTGTGCCACCGGGACGCCAGTGCCGACGCCGCGAACTCGCCGGACTCCTCCGGGAGGTCGCCGTCCGCCACCGGGATCGTCCACTGGCCCGTGTGCCCCGTGGTCGCGGTGGGAGGCGTCCGGTCCTCGGTGCGCTCGGCGGCAGCGCCGGAGGCATCGGTGAAGTGCCACTGGGCCGTCGTGTCGGCCGTGATGGACGACGTCTCCTGGTACTGCTGGTTCGGGTCCGGCCAGTACACCGCCTCCGGCGGTGCCTGCTCCGCGCCCGTTGCCCGGTCCTGGTCCCGGTCCTGGTGGTCCGGCCGGCCCGGCGTCTGTACGACCCAGCTGCCGGTGGCACCCGGTCGAGCCCTGCCGCCGGGGTCAGCGGCAGGATCATCGGCGGCACATAACCCTGGCCCGGGCGGCCAGCGGGGCGTTCGCCAGGTCCTCCGGCGGCAGGTGGACGAAGGCGGTCGCGTCGGCGTCGTACTCACCGCTCTGCGGGGTCGGCTGCCAGCCGTCGTACGGACCGGGCTGCCGGGGCTGCCCGTACTGCTGCTCGGGGTGCTCGGGGTTTTCCTCAGTGCTCACGACAGTGCCCTCCCCAGCGCGCGTCGGGCCAGCGCGGCGACGGTACGCCGCAGGTGCAGGACGGCAGCGGGCAGTGGTGGTGCCTCGCCTCCGTCGGCGGGTGGTGCCTGGTCCGGGATGCAGGCGGCGGCTACGTACTCGCCGAAGGCGGCCAGTGCGTCGGGCGCCAGGCCCCGCTCGCCGTCCCAGTCGATCAGCGAGGCGATCCAGCGCTCGGCCTCCAGGGGCCGCAGCGGCATCGGCGCGATCGCGCCCACCGCGCAGCGCACCCGCGCCTGGCCGGGTCGAGGACTATCGCGACCGAAGCGGTGGCGCGACCGGGGCCGGTGCGTCCGGTGGCCTTCAGGAAGACCTGCGGTGCGTGCAGCAGCGGTACGCGCACGAAGCCGATCAGCTCCGCGAGTTCGAGCATCTCGCGGCCTGCCAGCAGGTGCGAGACGGGGATCTCGCGGCGGGCGCCGCCGGGGCCCGCGATGACGAGCTCGGCCTCCAGGGCCGCCAGCACCGGCAGGGCGTCGCCGGTCGGGGCCGCGGTGGCGATGTTGCCGCCCAGCGTTCCGGCGTTACGGATCTGGGGCGGGCCGCGGCGCGGGCGGACGCGGCGAGCGCCGGAATGAGCGCGGCGAAGTCGGGCCGGCCCATGCGTGCATGGGTGAGTCCGGCGCCGAGCAGCGCGTGACCGTCCTGGTAGTGCCAGCCGCGCAGCTCGCTGATCCGGCCCAGACCGACCAGTCCCGAGGGGCGCAACAGCCCCTTGTTGACGGCCGACATCAGGTCCGTGCCACCGGCCACGGAACGGCGGCAGGCATGGCGCCGAGTGCCGCCACGGCCTCGTCGAGCGAGGCCGGCAGCGTCACCGACTGCATCGCCTGCGGTGCGTGCGTGGTCAACCCAGCTGCCCCTTTCCGGTGTCCCGGCTGTCCCGCCTGTTCCGCCGTACGGTACGTGCTCACAGGCCGGACGTGGCAACTCTGGCACATCTTCGGGGCGGACCGACGCGAGGGTCCGCGAAGGGCATATCCGTCCCTGACCAGGGGAAAATGACGTTTCGCACATCTTCGGCGCAGAGTGTGAATTGCCACCCTTCAGGGCGCCTTGTACGACTTGCTCGACTCGCATCCCCTGGCCGGGGTGGATCGGACCGCTTGCTCACACGTTCGGGGCGTTCCCTCGATCGGGCGACCGAGCACCCGGGGCGCTGTTGCCACGGCAGTGGACCGCCCGGGCGCCGGTAGTCGACGCCAAGGGCGTCGAGCCGGGCGTAGTGCGTGTTCATCCGGCGTTCGAATCCGGCGAAGTCCCGGTCCGCCGGGGCCGGGAGGCGGGACCAGGCGACCTCGGCGAAGGCCACCAGCCGCGGGAAGACCTGGTAGTCGACGCGGGCCCGGTTCTGCATGACCTCGCTCCAGGCGTTGGCCTGGGTGCCGAGGATATGACCGGCCGCCTCCTCGGAGAGGCCCGGCGGTACGGGTTCGAAGCGGTAGACGTCCTCAAGGGTGCGGATGAATCCGATGGGCATCGGCTCGTCGGGGCCGCCGTCCTGACGGTGGTCCAGATACACCTGCTGCTCGGGGCACATCACGACGTCGTGCCCAGCCTCCGCGGCGGCGATGCCTCCCGCGTAACCCCGCCAGGACGAGACCGCCGCGCCATCGGCGAGGCCGCCCTCGAGAATCTCGTCCCAGCCGATGAGGCGGCGCCCGCGGGCGGTGAGCCAGGTGTCGAAGTGGCGGATGAACCAGGACTGGAGTTCGTCCTCACTGGCCAGTGCGAGCTCGGCGATCCGGGACTGCGCGGCCGGGGACTGCTTCCACTGGTCCTTGGGACACTCGTCGCCACCGATGTGGATGAACGGCGAAGTGCCGGACGGAAAAGCTCCAGGACCTCCTCGAAGACTCCTTCGAAGAAGCGGAGGGTGTTGTCAGTGGGGGCGAGTACGTTCGGATTGACACCCCAGTTGTCCCAGACGGAGAGGGCGGTTGTGTCGATGACGTCGGTGTTGCCCAGTTCGGGATACGCGCTGATGGCTGCCTGCGAGTGGCCCGGGACATCGATCTCGGGACGACCCGGATATGCCTCTCGGCGGCGTACGCGACGATTTCGCGGATGTCGTCCTGCGTGTAGTAGCCGCCGTGCGGGTCTCGTCCCAGAGCTCGGAGGCCCGGTGGCCGTATTTGGTACGGGCTCGCCAGGCGCCGGTCTCGGTGAGCCGGGGGTAGCGCTTGATCTCGATGCGCCAGCCCTGGTCGTCGGTGAGGTGGAAGTGAAAGACGTTCAGCTTATGAGCGGCGAGGAGGTCTAGATAGCGCAGTACGTCGTCCTTGGGCATGAAGTGCCGTGCCACGTCGAGCATCAGGCCGCGCCAGGAGAAGCGCGGGCTGTCCTCGACGGCGCAACCGGGGATCGGCCACTGCCGCTCCCCGTCCACCGGTGCGCGGCGGTACGCCTGCGGGCCGAGAAGCTGCCTCAGTGTCTGCGCACCCCAGAAGACCCCTGCGGCGCTGCCGCCCGAGAGGGTGACGCCGTCCGCGTCCACGTGCAGCTTGTAGCCCTCGGGGCCCAGGGCGCCGGCGTCGTCCGCATCGACGGCGAGGCGGATCGTTCCTCCGGCTGCGCCCGCGTCCTCGCCCTCGCCCGCGCTGGGCGCCAGTGGCAGACCGGTCGCGGCCCCGACGGCGCCGCGCAGCCAGCGTGCGACGCCCTCCGTGCCCGGCCCGGCGTCGATGACGGTGTCCCCGTCCAGGACGAAGCCGTCCGTTCCCGCCACGGCCGTGGCGCTCGACGGCGCCGGAATCAGATTGTCCACGTCAGTCTTAACCGCTCCGCCCAGTCCAGAGACCAGGCGTCGCTGTACGAGTACGAAGAAGACCAGCACGGGAATGGTCATCACCGTCGAGGCTGCCATGATCCCTCCCCAGTCGTTCTCGTCCGGTTTGAAGAAGACCAGCAGCGCCATGGGAAGCGTCGACTGGGAGGTGTCGCTGATGATGAACGACTTGGCGAACAGGAAGTCGTTCCAGGTCGAGATGAACGAGAAGACGCTGGTCGCCACCAGTCCCGGAAGACCAGCGGGAAGAGGATCTGCCACAGGAAGCGGGTGCGGCTCGCCCCGTCGATGTAGGCGGCCTCCTCCAGCGCTTCGGGCACCGCCTTGACGAAGCCGCGCAGCATCCAGATGGCGAACGGCAGCGAGAAGGCGAGGTGCGGCAGGATCAGCGAGCCGAGGGTGTTCAGCTGGCCGAAGTCCCGCATCAGGAAGAACAGCGGGATGGTCAGCGCCTCGACCGGCACCATCTGCGCCACCAGGAACATGATCAGCAGGGTCGTGCGGAACTTGAAGCGGAACCGGGTCACGGCCGTCGCCGCCAGGAAGGCGATCAGCGCGGACGCGATGACGACCGTGCCGGCGACAAGCAGACTGTTGAGGAAGTAGCGCCCGAAATCCTGCTGTTCGAAGACGCGCCGGAACGAGTCGAGTGACGGCGACAGCGTCCAGGGACGGGCGTCGGTGGACTGGATCTCGCCCGCCGGCTTGAAGGCGGAGAGCACCATCCAGTACAGCGGGAAGGCGACCGCGACGGCGATGAGCAGGGCCGCGGCCTCGGCCGCGAGCCTGCCCGGCCGGCGGATGCCGAGTCGGGCCGCGATGCCGGTGCGACGGCCGGTGCGGGTACCGGGTGCGCTCACAGTTCCTCCCCTGACGGCGGACCAGGCGCAGATACACCAGCGTCACGGCCAGCAGGATCACCAGCATCACGACGCCGATCGCCGAGCCGAGGCTGTACTGCGAGGACGCGAACGCCTTCTGGTACGCGTACACGTTGAGCACCAGGTTCTGGCCGGCGATGCCGCCGCCGTTGGTCATGACATAGATCTGGGTGAAGACCTTGAAGTCCCAGATGATCGACTGGATGGTGACGACGATCAGGATCGGACGCAGCATGGGGCCATGACCGACCGCCAGATCCGCCACTGGGAGGCGCCGTCCAGCGAGGCCGCCTCCAGCACCTCGGTGGGGATCGCGCGGATGCCCGCGTACACGGTCACCATCACGAACGGGAACGAGCACCAGAGCACTTCGAGCAGCACCAGGGCGAAGGCGCTGTAGCGCCCGTACGTCCAGGAGAAGTCGCCCAGCCCGAGCACCTTGTTGACGGGTCCGAAGTCCGGGTCGAAGAGGAAGACCCAGACGGTCGAGCCGGTGATGGCCGGGGTCGCCCAGGCCCCGAGCGCCGCCATCATCAGCACCAGCCGGGGAAGCGCCCGTATCCGGGTCAGCAGGACGGCCAGCGCGCAGCCCACCATCAGGGTGGCGAGCACACAGACCGTGGCGAAGACCACGGTCGACAGCAGGACCTGCCAGAACTGGCTGTCGCGGAACAGGGTGGCGTAGTTGCCGAAGCCCTGGAAGGTGGTCGGCTCGCCGCCGCTCACCTGGGCCTGGGTGTACTCCAGGAAGGAGATCAGGCCGAGCTGGTAGATCGGGTAGACGAGGAGTCCGCCGAGCAGGACCAGCGCGGGCAGGAGGTAGAGCCAGGGGTCCAGCCGGAGCGCCGCGCGGGCGATTCCGGCGCCGGGGCCGGCGGGCCGGCCTGCCACCGGACCGTGGCGTCCCGGCGCTCTTGTACGCGCTCGTGTCCGACGTCGTGTGCGCGCTCATCGTCAGCCCGCGTCGGCGAACGCCGCGTCCATCTTCTTCGCCGCGTCGTCCGAGGCCGCTGCCACGTCCTTACGGCCGCTGACGATCTCCTGGAACATCGTCGGCAGGATCAGCGAGGCGTCGATCTGGCCCCAGCCGGGCGAGGCGGGCACGAACTGGCGCCGGCGCCCAGCGTCCGGACGAACGGCTCGACGAACGGCTCCTTCTTCGCAGCGGTGGCCAGCACATCCGTGTACGTCGGCAGGAAGCCCATGGCGTCGAACATCTTCGCCTGTGTCTCCTTGCCGGTCAGCGCCTTCATCAGGTCGACCGCGAGGGTGCGGTGCGAACTGCTCTTGAGTACGCCGATGTTGTTGCCGCCCGCGAACGCCGGGGCGATCGACCCCTCGGCCACGCCGGGCAGCGGCACCACCGCGTACTTGCCCTTCACCTTGCCGGCCTCGACGGCCGTGTGGCTGAAGTCGCCGCCGATCGCCATGGCCGCCTTCCCGGATGCGAACGCGGTGATCGTCGCGTTGCCGCCCATGGCAGCGCACTTGGCTGCCGGGCAGTTGTCGTCGCCGAACAGCGAGGTGTAGGCCTCGATGCCCTTGCGGGCCTTCTCGCTGCTGACGGCCGCCTTGTACGTGCCACCGGTCTCGTCGGCCAGTTCGCCGCCGTGCGCCCAGAGGAAGGGCATCGCACCGTAGGTGTACGCGCCGCCGACCACGAGGCCGTACAGGCCCGGCTCGGCCTTGTGGACCTTCCTGGCGGTGGAGATCAGCTCGGCCTGCGACTTGGGGGCCTCGATGCCGAGCTCGTCGAAGACATCGATGCGGTAGTACAGGGCCCGTACGCCGACGAAGAGCGGGGCGCCGTACACCTTGCCGCCGACCGTCACGGACTGTTCGGCCGTGGCATCGGTGTCCTTGGCCTCGTCCCAGGCCGCGAACTCCTTGCTCACATCGGCCAGTCCGCCGTCCTTCACGTATCCGGCCGTGTCGGTGTTGCCGTACTCGATGAGGTCGGGTGCGCTCTCCGGGTCGTTGAAGGCGGCCTTGATGCGCTGGGCGCGGGTGTCGACCGGAATGTACTCGATCTCGACCTTCGCACCCTTGTGGGACTTCTCGAAGCCGGCGACAGCCGCGTTGACGACCTGCTCCTTGGGCTTGTTGCCGACCTCCTGGAAGAGCCAGACGCGCAGGGTGCCCGACCTCTCGTCACCCTTGGCGCTGGTGTCGGAGGTCTGCGGCGCGCAGGCGGTGGCGGTGAGCCCCGCCAGCACAAGGGCCGCGGCCGGGGCGGCAATTCGGGCAGACAGCTTCATCCGGGACCCCTACCGGTCAGTCGTTGCAACATGCGCAACGCACGTTTCGTTCTGCACAACACGCAGGAGAGTAAGTGCGCACCATCACCCCGACAAGTGGTCTCAACCACTCTGTGACCCGCCGGTGCAGCCCGTGCAACGCACCGACCGGACGAGGGCACGCAAAGCCCCCGGGTACGCATCGCTGCGTACCCGGGGCCGGAGCCGAAGGGTGGCCGGGCCCCGGAGGGTGGCCGGGACCGCGGACTACTTCTTGCTGCTGTCCTTGCCGCCCTTGCCCTTGTCCTTGTCGCCGCCGGCGCCATGGACTCGTAGATCTCCTTGCACATGGGACAGACGGGATACTTCTTGGGGTCGCGCCCCGGCACCCAGACCTTGCCGCACAGTGCCACCACGGGAGTGCCCTCGAGGGCACTCGCCATGATCTTGTCCTTCTGGACGTAATGGGCGTAGCGCTCGTGGTCGCCGTCGCCGTTCGACACCTGTGGCGTCGGCTCTACGAGGGTCCCCGTACCTGCCCCGCGATCGGGCTCAAGAGTGCTCATAACTGCCAAGCGTACTGAAAGCTCCGGGCTACGGTCTCCAGGCCTCGGTTCGGAGAAGGGTCGTCAGTTCAGCGAAGGGTCGTCCGGGTACGTCGCGATCATCGCGAGCTCACTGCGCTGACGGCGCAGCACCGCCCGCCACAGCTTCTCCGGGCGCGGCGACGACACGTCTCCGGGCTCCGACTCGACCACGTACCAGGCACCGTCCGTCAGCTCCTTCTCCAGCTGCCCGGGGCCCCAGCCCGCGTACCCGCGAAGATGCGCAGCGAACCCAGCGCCGCGGCCAGCAGCTCCGGGGCGCCTCCAGGTCCACCAGACCGATCGCCCCGTGCACCCGCCGGAAGCCGACCGGGTCCGATCCGGCCGGACGGAGCCCGGCATCCGGGAAGCGCCCTCGTCGCCGGGGATCACCGCCACGCCCAGCGCGGAGTCGAGCGAGACGGGGCCGCCCTGGAAGACCACGTCCGGCTCGCCGGCGAGTCCGGCCCACGACGCGAGGATGTCACCGACGCCGACCGGCGTCGGGCGGTTCAGGACCACGCCGAGCGAACCCTCCTCGTCGTGGTCGAGGAGCAGCACCACCGCCCGGTCGAAATTCGGGTCGGCCAGTGCGGGTGTGGCCACGAGCAGCCGCCCTGTGAGCGAGGACACCTCCGTCATGGCAGAAATGATCCCGCATCTCCGGCCCTCGCGGGGCCAAGTGGCCCACCTGTGACGTCATGGGCGGGCGCACGCAGCTCAGGGCGCACGGAAGCGGTTCGGAAGCACGGGGAGCGCACGGCGTAACGACCCCGCGACAGTCACCCTGAGCGAGAACGTCCGGACAGAGAGTGTCGTGACGGGTCCATGGCGCCCGTATCGCCCCTTGCGTCTTACGGATCGGGGCAGGAGGCCATTACCCTTTTCGATGGCCCCTGCCCGACCACTCCGGAACGCGAGATACATGACCGGCACAGACGATGTCCTGCTTGTCCACGGCGGCACCCGCTGGAGGGCGAGATCCGCGTCCGAGGCGCCAAGAACCTGGTGCCGAAGGCAATGGTCGCCGCGCTGCTCGGCAGCGGGCCCAGCCGCCTCCGCAACGTTCCCGACATCCGCGACGTGCGGGTCGTCCGGGGTCTCCTGCAACTGCACGGCGTAACCGTCCGCCCCGGTGACGAGCCGGGCGAACTCATCCTCGACCCGTCGCACGTCGAGAGCGCGAACGTCGCCGACATCGACGCCCACGCGGGCTCGTCGCGCATCCCGATCCTCTTCTGCGGCCCGCTGCTGCACCGGCTGGGCCATGCCTTCATCCGGGGCTCGGCGGCTGCGACATCGGCGGCCGGCCGATCGACTTCCACTTCGAGGTGCTGCGCCAGTTCGGCGCGACCATCGAGAGCGGGCGGACGGCCAGTACCTGGAGGCCCGCAGCGGCTGCGGGGCACGAAGATCAGGCTGCCGTACCCGTCGGTGGGCTCCACCGAGCAGGTGCTGCTGACCGCGGTGCTCGCCGAGGGCGTCACCGAGCTGTCCAACGCGGCTGTCGAGCCGGAGATCGAGGACCTCATCTGCGTACTGCAGAAGATGGGCGCGATCATCTCCGTGGACACCGACCGGACGATCCGGATCACGGGTGTCGACCGGCTCGACGGTTACACGCACCGGGCGATCCCGGACCGTCTGGAGGCGGCCTCCTGGGCGTCGGCGGCCCTGGCGACCGAGGGCAACATCTATGTGCGCGGCGCCCAGCAGCGTTCGATGATGACCTTCCTGAACACCTTCCGCCGGGTGGGCGGCGCCTTCGAGGTCGACGACGAGGGCATCCGCTTCTGGCACCCCGGTGGCGCGCTGAACGCCATCGCGCTGGAGACGGACGTCCATCCCGGCTTCCAGACCGACTGGCAGCAGCCTCTGGTGGTGGCCCTGACCCAGGCCGCGGGCCTGTCCATCGTCCACGAGACGGTGTACGAGTCCCGGCTCGGCTTCACCTCCGCGCTCAACCAGATGGGTGCGCACATCCAGCTCTACCGCGAGTGCCTCGGAGGCTCCGACTGCCGCTTCGGGCAGCGCAACTTCCTGCACTCGGCAGTCGTCTCCGGGCCGACGAAGCTCCAGGAGCGGATCTGGTCATCCCGGACCTGCGGGGCGGTTTCTCGTATCTGATCGCCGCGCTGGCGGCTCAGGGCACGTCCCGGGTGCACGGGATCGACCTGATCAACCGTGGCTACGAGAACTTCATGGACAAGCTCGAGAAGCTCGGCGCGAAGGTCGAGCTGCCAGGGGCTCACTCGTCTGACGCGGGCGTCCGGCCCACGCCGGGCGTACGCACAGTGCTGCCGCACACAGCACTGCGCACCCCACGCACCCCACGCATCTCCATTGCACCCCGTGTGCGATCCAGTCCGCCGCTCCGGCCCCGTAACGGGACCGGGCGGCGGACTGCGTGTACCGGAGGCCGTGAGTCCGCACAGTCCGAGCGAGGCCACACAGGGCCACACGGGGCTGAGCGGGGCCGTGAGGGCCCGCGATCCACCCATACGACCCTGCGGGCCGTTCCGGTGCCCCGCAGGTCTCACGGCGCCTCACGGCCGATCTCGCGGGTCCACCCGCTTCAGTGCGGGTCGCGCATGGAAGGGCGGCCACCCCGATCGGGGTGGCCGCCCTCTTCTGTGCCTAGGGCCTATGCCCTACTTACCCTTGGCGGCTTCCTTGAGCTTCGAGCCCGCGGAGACCTTCACGCTGTAGCCGGCCGGGATGTCGATCGGGTCGCCGGTCTGCGGGTTACGAGCGGTGCGAGCGGCACGGTGAGTGCGCTCGAAGGTCAGGAAGCCGGGGATGGTGACCTTCTCGTCGCCCTTGGCGACGATCTCACCGACGGTCTCGGCGAGAGCGGCCAGAACGGCGTCGGCGTCCTTGCGGGTCACCTCGGCACGGTCGGCCAGAGCGGCCACCAGCTCACTGCGGTTCATGTTGTTACTCCCGTGTTCTTCTTGCCTGTGAGGCGTGAGATCGAAGCCGATGCTGCCAGGGCCCTCTGACAGTCCCCGGACCCGGGTCTGATGTCAGACCCTCGCGCCCGATTACGCATCCTGCCCCCACCTGCGGCGGGAAAGCTAATCCGGAACCACCGAATGTCACACGAAAGCGCCACTGGTTGCCCGTGATGACGTTCCGTCGACTTCCTGAAGCGGTCCGCAGCGGATGCCGGGCTGCGGGGCTCACTGCCCGCCCCACCCTAAAGGGGCGTTTGGGACGCCGCGACCCACGACGCGCCGTACGGCGGCGCGGACGTGAGGTACGGCACCGTGTGCGGGGCCGTGGCCGACCCCGCACACGACGTGCGGGCCGCGTCCTCGAACTGGCTACGGGAGATCCGCCGGGGTCGCCTCGGCGGTTCCGGCCGCCCGCGCGGCCGTCTTGACCGCTTCGGCGACCGCTCCCGCGACCTTGTCGTTGAAGACGGACGGGATGATGTAGTTCGCGTTCACCTCGTCCTCGGCGACGACACCGGCGAGCGCCTCGGCCGCGGCGAGCATCATCTCGGTGTTGACGGTGCGGGACTGAGCGTCCAGCAGACCGCGGAAGACACCCGGGAAGACCAGCACGTTGTTGATCTGGTTCGGGAAGTCGGAGCGGCCGGTGGCCACAACTGCCGCTGTCTCACGCGCGATCGTCGGGTCCACCTCGGGGTCCGGGTTCGCGAGCGCGAACACGATCGCACCGTCGGCCATCGCGGCGACGTCGTCCCCGTTCAGCACGTTGGGGCGGAGACACCGATGAAGACGTCCGCGCCGACGACAGCCTCCTTGAGGGTGCCGGTGACGCCCTCGGGGTTGGTGTTGTCGGCGATCCAGCGGAGCGGCGAGTCCGGCGTGCCGAGACGAGGTCCTCACGGCCCGCGTGCACCACACCGTGGATGTCGGCGACAACCGCGTGCTTGACGCCCGCGTCGATGAGCAGCTTCAGGATGGCCGTGCCGGCCGCTCCCGCACCGGACATGACCAGCCGTACATCGCTGATCCCCTTGCCCACCACGCGCAGTGCGTTGGTCAGAGCGGCCAGTACGACGATGGCTGTGCCGTGCTGGTCGTCGTGGAAGACGGGGATGTCCAGGGCCTCGCGCAGCCGTGCCTCGATCTCGAAGCAGCGGGGTGCGGAGATGTCCTCGAGGTTGATGCCCGCGAAGCCGGGGGCGATCGCCTTGACGATCGCGACGATCTCGTCGGTGTTCTGGGTGTCCAGGCAGAGCGGCCAGGCGTCGATGCCCGCGAAGCGCTTGAACAGGGCCGCTTTGCCCTCCATGACCGGCAGTGCGGCCATCGGGCCGATGTTGCCGAGGCCGAGCACCGCGGAACCGTCCGTCACGACTGCGACGGAGTTGCGCTTGATGGTGAGGCGGCGGGCGTCCTCGGGATTCTCGGCGATCGCCATGCAGACCCGGGCGACTCCGGGGTGTAGATCATCGAGAGGTCGTCACGGTTGCGGATGGGGTGCTTGGACGCCATCTCGATCTTGCCGCCGAGGTGCATCAGGAACGTACGGTCGGAGACCTTGCCCAGGGTTACACCCTCGATACCGCGGAGATCTTCGACGATCTCGTCCGCGTGCGAGGTGGAGGAGGCCGCGATGGTGACGTCGATCCGCAGCTTCTCATGGCCGGAAGCGGTCACGTCGAGGCCGGTGACCGAGCCGCCGGAGGACTCCACGGCCGTGGTGAGCTGGGAGACTGCGGTGCCGCTCGCGGGCACCTCCAGCCTGACCGTCATCGAGTACGAGACGCTGGGCGCCGTTGCCATGGCCGAGTCCTTCGCTTTCCTTAGCATCATTGCTGTGCGTGTCCGGGGCACTCCGGCCCCGAACATGCCTTCCGATCGTCGCACCTACCGACCAGTAGCCGGTAATGACTGTCACGTTTCGGAAAGCGTTTTCCACCATACGAGAAGCGCTGGTCGAGCGGAACCCCGGCCGTCCTCTGCCGCACCCGGAACCAGAAGCCCCGGAAGCAGAAGGAAACAGAACAGACCCGCGCCACCAGCAGGTGACGCGGGTCTGTCCTTCGCTTTGATGACACCGGCCCGCCATGCTCGCCTCGCGGCAAGTGGTCGCTCGAAGCGACGAAGGTTGGGCCCGGGGCTTGGATCGAGCCGGTGCCAACACCAGGCTAACAAACACCCGGGAAGTGATTCCTGCACGACAGGTTGACTGAGAAAACAGCCGCCGCCGCGCAGGAACCGCACCGCCTCAGTCCCTCAGCAGGTCCGGAACACCGTCCTCGTCCGGCAGGTCGCGCTCCCCGACACCACGGTCAGCTGCTGCGTCGCACGGGTCAGCGCCACGTACAGCACCCGCAGTCCGCCGGGGACTCGTCCGCGATCTCCGCGGGCGAGACGACGACGGTGGCGTCGTACTCCAGGCCCTTCGCCTCCAGGCTGCCCAGCGCCACCACCCGCTCGCCGAGCTCCGCGAGCCAGGTACGGGCCTGGGCGCGGCGGTTCATCGCGACCACCACGCCGATCGTGCCGTCCACCTCCGAGAGCAGCCGGCGCGCCTCCTCGCGGACGGCCGCGGCCAGATCCCCGTCCTTCACGGTCTCGAAGCGCGGCTTCACCCCGGTCGAACGGACCGCGGCCGGCGACTCCATCCCCGGCATCGCGAGCGCCAGCACCTTCGCGGCGAGCTCGGCGATCTCCGCCGGGTTGCGGTAGTTGACGGTGAGGGTGAAGCGGCGGCGCGGACGGCCGCCGAGCGCCTCGTCACGAGCTGCCGACGCCTCGTCCGGATCGGACCAGGAGGACTGCGCCGGGTCGCCGACGATCGTCCAGGTGGCATGCCTGCCGCGGCGGCCGACCATGCGCCACTGCATCGGCGTCAGGTCCTGCGCCTCGTCGACGATGACGTGCGCGTACTCGGTACGCTCCGCCGCCAGCCGCTCGGCCCGCTCCCACTGGGTCTCCTCGCGCTGCGGCATCAGCTCCTCCAGCCCGGTGAGATGGGCCAGCGGATCGAACTCCCGCTTCCGCTTCGGCCGGTTCACCGTCCCGAGCAGCGTCTGCAGCTCGTCCAGGATCGCCACGTCGTGGACGGACAGGGGCCCTTGCCCTCCTCGTCCAGCCGCTTCAGCGAACGGGCCAGGCGGCGCACCTCCCCTGGTTGAGGATGCGGCGCGCCCACCGGCTCAGCCGGCGCTCGTCGGCCATCGTGGCGAGCACCCGCCGGGGTGAGCTCCGGCCACCAGGCGTTGAGGAAGGCCAGGAACGGCGTCTCGGTGGAGACGTCCTCGTCGAAGGAGGACCGGAGCTCCGCCACGAGCTCCGGGTCGCTGTAGCGGCCCCGGCCCGAGGACTTGCTCCACAGGGCGTCCAGCAGCAGCTTGCGGGCGCGCGGGCGCAGCAGGTTGACGGGTGCGGTGCCGCTCAGGACGTTGTTCCGGATGCGCTGGAGCTCCTCCGCATGCAGCTCGACCCGGCCGCCGAAGGCCACCACCCGCAGATGCGTCGGGGTGCCCGCGGGCTGTGCGGGCTCCTCCTCCTCGTCCCCGAAGGACAGCTGGTCCTGCCCTGCGGCGCCGCCCTGGGCACAGGGTTCTCCAGCGCTCCGCGGGCCGCCTTGCGCAGCACGTGGAGCATCCGGGAGGAACCCTTGATCCGGGCGACGGCGGGCTCGTCGTACGTGGTGGCCCCTGCACGCCCGCCGCCTCGTCGGACAGCGAGCCGACCGCGCGGATCGCGACCTGGCCCTCCTCGCCGAGCGAGGGCAGTACGCCCTCGGTGTACGCGACGAGCAGCGGGTCGGCGAGACGACGAGGATGCCGCCCGCGTACCGCCGCCGGTCCTGGTAGAGCAGATACGCGGCACGGTGCAGGGCCACGGCGGTCTTGCCGGTGCCGGGGCCGCCGGACACCTCCGTGACGGAGGCGGCGGGGCCCGGATCACCATGTCCTGCTCGGCCTGGATGGACGAGACGATGTCGCGCATGGTGTGGCTGCGGGCCTGGCCGAGCGCCGCCATGAGCGCGCCGTCGCCGATGACTGGCAGCTTCTCGCCGCCCAGGTGCGCGGTCAGCTCGGGGCGCATCAGGTCGTCCTCGACACCGAGGACTCTGCGGCCCTGGAGCGGATGACCCGGCGCCGGACCACCCGGCCCGGCTCCTGGGCGTCGACCGGTAGAACGGCGCGGCGGCCGGGGCACGCCAGTCGATCACCAGCGGCGCGTAGTCGGAGTCCAGGACTCCTATGCGGCCGATGTGGAGCGTCTCGGCGATCTCCGCGGTGTTCTCCTCCCCACGGCGTCGTCGGCCGGCTCCACGGAGGTGAACGCACCGTCGGGGCCACGTTCGCCGTCCTTCCCGAGCAGCAGATCGATCCGCCCGAAGAGGAAGTCCTCGAACTCGCTGTTCAGCCGATTGAGGTGCACCCCGGCGCGGAAGACCTGGGCATCACGCTCGGCGAGCGCCCCGGCGTACCGACCTGGCCCCTTTGTTGGCGTCGTGCATGAGAAATTCCGCCTCGTGAATCTTCTCTTCGAGGCGGTGATAGACCCGGTCCAGATGTTCTTGCTCGACACCGATTTCCCGGTCCCGCAACGAATCGACAGCGGCATCCTGCGCGGCCACCGGGGCCCCTTCTGACGTGCACTGGGCAGCCGTTAACCGTACGCGAAAGGGGCCCCGGCGCACCTGCCACCAGCATTGCGATTGCGCGTCGGAAGTTGGGGCCCAGCCCGGCGGCTACACGTCAGCGGCGAGCCCGGCCGCCCGGCGGCGGTGTCTGGCCACCCTTTCCCGGTTTCCGCACACCTCGCTGGAGCACCATCGGCGCCTGCGTCCGCGGGAGGTGTCCAGATACAGCCGCCCACAGCCTTCGCCCTCACAGCGCCGCAGTCCTGCCCTGGCCACCGGGTCCGTCAGCAGCGTCACAGCATCCCGTGCCACGACGGCCAGCAGCGCCCGCAGCCGGGTTCGGCACTCAGCGTGCGCAGGAGGCCCCGCCGGCTCCCCGCACCGCGCGCGGTGCGGGCGGCGGCCCGCCGCGATGTCGTTGACCAGCTCCAGAGCCGAATCCGCGCTGTCGCCCTTGAGTTCCGCCGCGATCAGCTGGTCGATGCCGGCCCGTAACTGCCAAAAGCGCAGCGCCCAGCTGTCGTCCACCGCAAGCGGCGCCCCTTCGGCACCAGACCGGCGCTCACCAGCCAGCCGGCCAGTCGTGCCGCACAGTCGAGCTGCTCGTACCCGCCGTCGGCGCCCGGCGCCGTGGCCACCAGGTCCAGACAGACCCGCCCCGTGCCGAACCGCCGGCCATGGGAACCCGCACCCGCCGCCATGCGTCTGCCACCGCCCGGGATCGTCTGAAGGACCACCCTCCACAGTGCCCGCCGTCGCACCGCCCGGAACCCTCCAACCGCATCGGCCGGTACGTGCCGCCCGGCGGTCTCAGTGCAGTGGCGGCCCTCGTGGAGGATCCGCTGGAACAGACGGTGGTCCTGCCAGGCGCCGTTGATGTGGAGGTAGCGCGGGGCCAGGCCGATCTCCTCGAAACCGCACTTGGCCAGTACCCGTTGCGACGGCGCGTTGGCCAGGACCGTCCCTGCCTCGATCCGGTGCAGGTCCAGTGCGTCCCGTGCGGCGGCGCAGACCCGGTCGACGGCAGCGGTCGCCAGGCCCCGGCCCGCGTGGCCGACGTCGATCCAGTAGCCGAGCCGGGCGTTGCGGAACGCCCCGTACTCGATGCAGGACAGCGTCATCGACCCACGACCCGGTCCTCGGCGTCGGCCAGTACCCAGGGCATGACACGCCCCGCGTCACGTTCCGCCAGCAGACCGGTGAGCCGCCGCGACTGCCCCAGCGGCGTGTAGTAGGACTCGGGGCGCACGGGCTCCCAGGGGCGCATGTACGTACGGCTGCGGGTCAGCGCGTCGGCGAGGCTCCAGGCGTCGCCGAGTGTCACGGGCCGCAGGCGTACCTCTGGGGTGAGGGGTGGATTTCGTCGGTCATCCCGCACCGTATCGACCCGTCAGGAGTCCGCGTACTTGGTGTCGGCCGAGGGTCGAGCGCCAGTCGGTAGCCGCGCTTGACGACCGTCTGGATCAGCCGGGGCGCTCCCAGCGAGGTGCGCAGCCGGGCCATCGCCGTTTCCACCGCATGCTCGTCCGTACCGCTGCCCGGCAGCGCCCGCAGCAGCTCCGCGCGGGCCACCACCCACCCGGGTTTGCGGGCCAGGGTGCTCAGCAGCGCCATGCCCGCGGGCGGCACCGGGCGCAGCACGCCGTCGACGATGACGGCCTGGCCGCGGATCTCGACCTGGTGGCCGGCGACCGGCAGGGTGCGGGCCACGGCGGGGAGCCGGGCGCAGAGCAGCTGGACGAGCGGTCCGAGCCGGAAGCGCTCCGGCTGGACGGTGTCGATGCCCAGGGCCTGCAGGGGCAGCGCGGTCACCGGTCCCACGCAGGCGGTGACGACGTCGCGCTGGAGGGCGGACAGCACCTCGGGGAGCATCCCGCGTGTCTCGGCCCGGTTCAGGAACGAGGCGGCGGCCGGAGCGCTGGTGAAGGTGATCGCGTCCAGGCCGCGTGAAGCCGTGATGTCCAGCATCCGGTCGAGCGGTGCGATGTCCTCGGGCGGCATCCACCGGTAGACCGGTACGCCAACGACTTCGGCGCCCGCGGCCCGCAGCGATTCGACAAAGCCCGGCAGCGGTTCGCCGTGCAGCTGCAGGGCGATCCGGCGGCCTTCGACGCCCTCGCCGAGCAGCCGCTCCAGGACCTCGGCCATCGATTCGGAGCCGGGCGACCAGGTCTCGGTGAGCCCGGCGGCCCGGATCGCGCCCTGACCTTCGGCCCGCGCGCCAGCAGCTCGACGCCGCGCAGCCGCTCCAGGAGCGCGTCGCCGAAGCCCCAGCCGTCGGCCGCCTCCACCCAGCCCCGGAAGCCGATCGCGGTGGTGGCGATCACGACATCGGGTGCGTGGCCGATCAGCTCCTTGGTGGCGGCGAGGCTCGCTGTCGTCCGCGAGCGGCACGATCCGCAGCGCGGGGCGTGCAGCACCGCGGCGCCCTGCGCTGGAGGAGGGTGCCGAGTTCCTCGGCGCGGCGGGCCGCGGTCACCCCGACCGTGAAGCCCGCGAGCGGCCCGTGCTGTGCGTCGTCGTCGTGCATGGCGTGATACCCGGCTCTCGTCCCGCTACGGCTCGATGGTGCGGAGGACCGAGACTCTCAACTCTGCGTAACGGTCTCGGTTCACCAGTATTTCCCACCCGTTACGTCGTGGGACGCCGAGTGGTCATCCTCATACCTCGGCATAGCTGAGCTGGGCCTTGGCGGGCACCGCCGCGGCCCGGCGAAGGTATACCGCCCACGTGAGGGTGAAGCACACGGCGTAGAAGGCCAGGAAGGACCAGAAGGCGGCGGTCCCGGTGCCCGCACTCCGGAACGACTGCCGGAAGGCGAGGTTGATCGCGAGCCCGCCGATCGCGCCGACGGCCCCGATGAGCCCCATGGCCGCCCGGAGAGCCGCCGTCCGTACGCAGCCGCCTCCTCGCCGCGCATCCCCTTGCTGACCGCCTTGGTGTGGAAGATGCCCGGGATCATCTTGTACGTCGATCCGTTGCCCAGTCCCGTCAGGACGAACAGGGCGATGAAGCCGACGAGGAAGACGCCGAGCGACTCGGCCCGCGAGGCGTGGACGACGACACCGGTCGCCGCGGCCATCGCCGCGAAGTTCCACAGGGTGATCCTGGCGCCGCCGTACCGGTCGGCGAGCCGGCCGCCGGCGGGCCTGATCAGTGAGCCCAGCAGCGGTCCGATGAAGGTGAGCGAGGCGGCCTGCAGCGGGGTCCGGCCGAACTGGGTCTGCAGGACGAGCCCGAAGGCGAAGCTGTAGCCGATGAAGGATCCGAAGGTGCCGATGTAGAGCACCGACATGATCCAGGTGTGCGGGTCACGCATCGCCTGTCCGGCAGCCCCGGTGTCGTTGCGCACGGGTGCCAGATTGTCCATGTAGCGGGCGGCACACAGCGCGGCCACGATGATCAGCGGCACGTACGCCCCGAGCACGATCCGCGGGTGGGAGGCGCCCGCGGTCCCGATCACGAGCAGCCCGATGAGCTGCACGACAGGCACCCGATGTTGCCGCCGCCCGCGTTGAGACCGAGCGCCCAGCCCTTCTTGTGCAGCGGGAAGAAGGCGTTGATGTTCGTCATCGAGGAGGCGAAGTTCCGCCGCCGATGCCGGCGAGCGCGGCGACCACCATGAACGTGGTGTACGAGGTCCCGGCTCCATCACCACGAACGCGGCGACGGTCGGCACCAGCAGCATCAGCGCGCTGAACACGGTCCAGTTCCGCCCGCCGAAGCGCGCGACGGCGAAGGTGTACGGAATCCGGACGAGGGCTCCGACCAGGGTCGCTGTCGAGATCAGGAAGAACTTCCCGCCCGGGTCGACTCCGTACTCGGGCCCCATGAACAGGACCATGACCGACCACAGGGTCCAGATCGAGAACCCGATGTGCTCCGAGAGCACGGAGAACCACAGGTTGCGCCGGGCGATGCGCTCGCCCTTCTCCCGCCAGAAGGTCTCGTCCTCCGGCTCCCACTGCTCGATCCAACGACCGGCCATCATGCGCCTCCACAGGGGTCGGGGTGTTGTCCTGCCGACGCTAGGGAGTCCGCGTTTCCGGGTGGTGCTGCGAGGTGACCGGTGCGCAACCTCGGTCTCACTCGGCCGAGCCGGGTGCGGTGAGCCCGGCTCACCGCACCCGGAAGGGTCTCAGGCCCGGCGCCCTGCCTGCTTCTTCGGCGCACCGTTGGGCCACAGCCGCGGCCTGCGTTTCGCCGCCACGTCCTCGACCCAGCCGAAGGTGATGATGGCCAGCCCTGTCAGCGGCCAGATCAGGATCAGCATGAGCACGGTGTACGACCGGTCTATGTACGTGCCGAAGGTGTCGCCGAACCAGGGGATGTTCCACAGTTGGTCGATGATCGGCGAGGTCGCCATCAGCAGCAGGTTGTGCCAGAGGTAGATCGTCACGGCCCGGTTGTTGGCCAGGGTGATCGTGCTGTCCCAGCCGGCGAGCTTGCCGGGGAGCTTCTGCCAGGACGGGGCGTACACGAGCAGGATCGTGCAGAAGCCGAGTGACCAGGTGGCCTGGGCGAGCGGGATCTCGTCCAGATTCCAGCCCTCCGCGGTGAGGTGGCCGGAGGCCCACCAGAGGCCGAAGCCCATGATGATGGCGGCGCAGGAGACGACCAGATAGCGCGGGGTCCGCTTCAGCAGCCCGTCGTTGTGGGCGAAGCCGAGGATCCAGCAGGAGCCGAACACGGCGAAGTCGAGCAGCCCCTCGCCGAACGAGCCGGGCACCGCCACCAGGCCGGTACCGATCACCGCAGTGAGACCGATCGGGGCCAGCAGCGTCGCCCACGGCAGCTTGCGGAACGCCTTCAGGAGCAGCGGTGAGGCGAGCACGAACCAGAGGTAGGCGCGGATGTACCAGAGCGGCCCTGCCGCCTGGTCGGCCCAGGACTGTTCCAGCAGCCCGCCCGGCGAGCCGCTCTCCCACGGATACGGAGGGAGCCGACCGGGAAGATGTAGCAGCCGAGCTTGATGAACCACCACAGCCCCTCCTCCCGGACGGGCTTCCAGCTCAGCGCGAACATCACCGGCACGACGACGAGGGAGAACGCCCACATCGGGGCAGCAGCCTGCGCAGCCTGCTGCGGATGACGCCCAGGGCCGGGCGCGCCAGCGAGCGGGCCATCAGCGAACCGGCCAGGGCGAACATCACGCCCATGGACGGGAAGAGGACGGTCAGCCAGGCCCAGCCGAAGAGGTGGAAGACGACGACCCGGACGAGAGCGACGGCCCTCAGAAGGTCGAGGTAGCGGTCGCGTCCGGGCTTCCGGGCGGCGGTGGCGGGCCGTTCGGGGACCGTCGGCCCCTCGGAGGTGACGGCCGCGACCGGGTACTGGGCCGTTGCCCGGCCGGTCCCGGCATGCGCCGGGTAGGTGTCCTGGGCGGCCTGGTGGATGCTGTCGTCCTGCACGGGAAAGCCCTGCGCGGGGATCGCGGCGTACTCGGGCCCGTAGTGCCACTGATCCGGGTGCGGAGGCTGGTTCGGATCGGCCGAGTGGGGCGGCTGATTCGGATGGGCCGAGTGGGGCGGCTGATTCGGATGGGTCACGCGACCGGCCTCCGGTCCTTCTCCGCGGCCTTGCGGCGGTTCTGTGTCCCGCCGGGCGCCTCCACCACGCCGGTTCGGCGCAGCTTCTGCCAGCGCAGCCGGCCGCCGGTGAGAGCGGTGATCCAGGACTGGAGCAGCACGACGTACATCAGCTGCCGGTAGAGGATCTGCTGGAGCGGCAGTGAGATCAGATGGGTCATTCGCTCCTTGTCGAGCCGGAACGCGTACGCGGCACAGACCGCCTGCACCAGCAGGACGCCGAACCAGGCGGCGACGGTCTTCCCGTCGGGCCGAACACGAGCCCGTACAGCAGGAAGACATCGATGAGGGCGCCAGCAGCGGGGCCACGACCATGAACAGCGAGACGAACGGCAGCCCCACCCGCCCGAATCGGCCCGACGGCCCCGCTCGACGACCGCGCGGCGGTGCTTCCAGATGGCCTGCATCGTGCCGTACGACCACCGGTAGCGCTGCGACCACAGCTGCTGCACGGTCTCGGGCGCCTCGGTCCAGGCGCGGGCGTTCTCCGCGTACACGACGCGCCAGCCGTCGCGGTGCAGGGCCATCGTGACGTCGGTGTCCTCGGCGAGGGTGTCCTCGCTCATGCCGCCGATCCGGTCCAGCGCATCCCGGCGGAAGGCACCGACCGCACCGGGGATGGTGGGCATGCAGCGCAGCATGTCGTACATCCGGCGGTCGAGGTTGAAGCCCATCACGTACTCGATGTGCTGCCAGGCGCCGATCAGCGAGTCGCGGTTGCCGACCTTGGCGTTGCCCGCGACGGCTCCGACCCTCGGGTCCGAGAAGGGCTGCACCAGTTCGCGGACGGTGGACGGCTCGAAGACCGTGTCGCCGTCCATCATCACGATGATGTCGTAACGGGCGTGCGCGATGCCGGTGTTGAGGGCGGCGGGCTTGCCGGAGTTGCGCCGGCGCACGACGCGGACGTCCCGCAGCCGCATCGCATCGACGATGTCGGCCGTGCCGTCCGTCGAGCCGTCGTCGACGACGATGACCTCGATCGGATGGTCACCGGCCACCAGCGAGCGCACGGTGGCTGCGATGCACTCGCGCTCGTTGTACGCGGGCACCAGTACCGTCACCGGCCTGGTGAAGGGTTCGCCCCAGCTGAAGTCCTTGCGGCGCACCCGGCGCGCGTGCAGGAAGGAGAGCAGCAGCATCAGCCCGAAACGGGCCATGACCAGCCCGCCGACGACCGCGAGACCGACCACGAGCACACCGGTGATCTGCTCCGAGATGTCCACGGCGAAGACGAAGGCCTTGCCCTTCCAGAGCGCGAATCCGGTGACCGGGGTGTGCGCGCTGGGGCACCGAGCGCCGCCGTGAGGCTGGTGAACTCATATCCCTTGGCCTGCATCCGCGGCAGGAACTTCCCCAGCGCGGCCACGGTCTGGGACCGGTCACCGCCGGAGTCGTGCATCAGGATGACGGCGCCCTTGCCGCCCCTGGGGTGGCCCGTTCGATGATCGCGCGGACGCCGGGGCGCTTCCAGTCCTCACTGTCGGTGTTGTTGACGACGGTGAGGTAGCCATGGCTGCCGATGTACTGCGTGACCGGCCAGGACTTGTTGTCCATGGCGTCGGAGAACGAGGAGTACGGCGGCCGGAACAGGGATGTACGAATGCCTGCCGCGCCCGCCAGCACCAGCTGGTTCTGGGAGAGCTCCCAGTCGATGCGGCCGGGGTCTGGTAGGAGAGGTCCGGGTGGTTGAAGGTGTGGAGCCCGACCTCGTGCCCCTCGTCGACCATGCGCTCGACGAGGCCCGGGTAGCGCGCGGCCATGGTGCCGGTGACGAAGAAGACCCCGTGGGCATTGTGTTTCTTGAGCTCGTCCAGGACCCGGGGGTCCAGACGGGGTCGGGGCCGTCGTCGAAGGTCAGGACGATCTTGTGTTCCGGTATACGGAGCGTCCTGGCGGGCTCGTCGCCGGACCGGGCGTCTATGACCGGGCCGCCTTCGAGGACCTGTCGGGGCACCTGGGTGGTGGGCGCCGGGGCTGGACGCGGTGGTCGGCGAGGATCTCGCTGTGCACGTATCCGCGCAGCATCAGCATGGCGAGCAGGGCAACGAGCAGGAGGGAAGGGAGCAGGTAACGCATCGGGAGCCTGCGCCGGATCTTCCGCTTCCTGCGGTTGTGTCTGCCCCGCTGGACGGGGTGGTCATTTACTGGGCGCCTTCTCGTTCTTGCACCGGCGGAGCCGTGGTTTCGGCGGGCGGAGGCGTGCTCTCCTCGACGGGAGGCGGGGTTCGACCACCGGAGGAGAGCTGTCGTCCGGCGCCGCGGGCGCCGAAGCATCCGGCGCGGCGGGCTTCGTGGCAGGGCCGTCGTCCTTGGGCGGTGCGACGGAGGCGGACGCCGAAGCATCCGTGCCCGGCCCGGCCGGGGCAGGCCCGTGGCGCTGCCGGACGACGGCACACTGCCGGTGAAGGCCGGGTCCGAGGCGGTGGCACTGGGGACGACCACAGGGTGTCCGCCACCGAATCCGAGCGGTCGGTCGCGGCGGGCTGTACTTCCGCCTCGGCCGGCTTCTTCCCTCCTGGCCGGATATCGGCAGCCAGGGGCGCTGGAGTTACCGCCGAGCACTGCGACGACCAGCGTCACCGCATAGCCGGCGCAGACCGCGGCGAGCACCCAGCCGACCCGCCGGTAGGTCTTGCTGCGGCGGCCGCCTCGTCGACGAAGACCGGACCGTCGGTGTTCTCGGGGCGACCCGGTTCACCGGCGTCCAGCTCGGAGAGCTGGCGGCCCAGACCGTCCAGCTGGATCGTGACCTCGTTCGGCTCGTGGGTATGCCCGGAACGGGTACCTTCACGCCAATTTTCCACAGGTGTTCGCCCATCCCCACTCAAAATGAATCGGGTGCGCGCGAATGACTGGTTCTATGCCGTCCGGACGGGCCCCACCCTGTCCGCACGTCCCCTTGCCCCTGCACCCTGATTCACGAATGTAGCGCACGCCGACGGCGGCCAGGCCCGCTGTCCATTGTTGTTCACGAACGATGGCGCATGAGCGACTCATCGATTTCGGGGAGCCAGGATCCGGCCGGCCGGGCCAACCACCCTCCGCCGCACCCAACTGAGCTGCGGCGACACGAAGGGCATCGAGCCGGGATGGCGCAGTCCGCTGCGCCAGACGAGCAGCAGCGGAGACAACGGCACGGGCCGGACCAGCGGACGCACCACCGTGCCAGACACGGGCGGGAAGTCGACAACTGCGAGCACGGGGTTGCCGGACTTGGACATCACACGTTGAAATTCAGCCACTCCGACCGCGAGGGGTTCCGGGGTGCGAGCACGATGTCCCACTCGGCGAAGAGCCGGGCGGCCAGCTCCGTCCACTCCCGGGTGCGCATATTGCCCGCCCCGCGTAGACCGTTTCCCCGGCCAGGTCGTCCAGTGCGACGACTTCACGCCCGGCCAGAGGATGATCGCGCGGCAGCAGAACAGCCATCGGCTCGTACCGCACCGGCTGTACGGAGAGCCGGGCCAGCACCGCGGGATCGAGCCCGCGGCCCGGCCGAACGACACATCGAGCCGCCCGGCGAGCACCTCGTCGGCCGCCCAGGTCAGGCCGCTCTCGAAGCGCGCCATCAGCTCGCACGCCGGGGCCAGCTCCGCGCGCGGGCCAGCACCCTGGCGGCCGTCATGCCGTCGGTGTTCAGGTCGACGAGCAGCGGCCTGGCTGCCGGGTCGGCGAAGGCGGCGGCAAGATCAGCGAGCGCGTCGAGCGCCCGGCGGGCGTACGGGAGCAGCCGTTCGCCGTCCGGGGTGAGGGAGACCTGGCGCGTGGTGCGTACGAAGAGCTCCGTACCGAGGTCGCGCTCCAGTCGGCGGATGTCCCGGCTCAACGCCTGCTGAGCCACGAAGAGCCGGGCAGCGGCACGGGTGAAATGCAGCTCTTCGGCCACCGCGACGAAGGCGCGCAGAAGCCGGGGTCGGTGTCGGGGCGGGCATGCACAAGAATTTACAACACAGGTGCGTGAATGGGTGCGGAGCAGGTGTTGGACCGCACGGGCCGGCGCCCCGAGGCTTGATCCATGCCGAACGAGACCGCCACCTCGCCCCTGCCCACCACCCCGGACGCCCCGGACCGCCCGGCGCGCGTCAACCCGTACCGCAGGCTGCTCGCCACCCCGGCGCCCGCGCCTTCACCGCGGGCAACCTCCTCGCCCGGCTGCCCATGGGGATGTTCAGTGTCAGCGCGGTCATCATGATCGCGGGGCGCACGGCTCGTACGCCCTGGCCGGCGCCGTCACCGCGACCGGACTCGCCGCGACCGCCGTCGTCGCCCCTGGACGGCGCGGCTCGTCGACCGGTACGGCCAGGCCAGGATCGCCGTACCCGCCACCGCGATCGCCGTACTCGGCTCGCTCGCACTGGTGCTCTGCGTGCACTACGACGCCCCGGTCTGGACCCTGTTCGCCGCCTACGCCGCCACGGCCACCACCCCGAACACCGGCGGCATGTCCCGCGCCCGCTGGGCGCACCTGCACCGCGGCGACCCGGCCACCCTGCACACCGCGAACTCCTTCGAACAGGCCGCCGACGAGCTCTGCTTCATGCTCGGCCCGGTCCTCGCGGCCTCGCTGTGCGGAGCACTCTTCCCCGAGGCCGGCACGCTCACCGGCGCGGTCCTGCTGATGACCGGCGTCCTGATCTTCGCCGCACAGCGGGCCACCGAGCCGCCGGTGGCGCCCGCACCAGGCGGTCTCACCGCTCCGCACCCCGGCATGCCCGCCCTGCTCGCGGTCTTTCTCGCGACGGGTGCGGTCTTCGGCGCCATGGAGGTCGTCTCGATCGCCCACGCCGGGGCGCGATCCTCGCCCTCCAGGCCGGCGGCTCGTGCGTGGCGGGACTGCTGTACGGGTCGCTGCGCCCGGCCGGACGCGTCCGGCGGCGGCTGCTGCTGTGTCTCACCGGGATGACCGCGCTGATGTCCCTTCCCTGCTGGCGGCATCCGCCACCGACTCCTCCTCGTGCTCGGCGGCTGTCTGCTGCTGGCCGGCGCCGCCACGGCACCGACGATGGTCACCGGCATGACGCTGGTCCAGCGGCTCACCCCCAGGCGCAGTTGAACGAAGGGATGACCCTCGCGGTGACCGCACTGCTGGGCGGGATAGCCGTGGGCTCGGCGACCGGCGGATGGATGGTGGAGCACGCCGGGACGGTGAGCGGTTACGCGGTGCCCGTTTGCGCCGCGGGCCTGGCGCTGGCCGTCGCGGCGGCCGGGACGCGGAAGACCCACTGACGGACCGACGCATTCCGGATGGGCCACCACCGGTCTGCGCCCTGGCGCAGACTCGGCCCTCCGCGCTCAGGGGCTGCCATCAGGTTGCGGAGGCTGCCGACCAAGGCGTGTACGTCACGTTCGGCAGGCACCTTGGCCGGGGCATCCGGAGCCGCGCCCGGGGCCGGAGTGCGGCAGGGGCGGCAGAGTCCGCCGGGAAGCGCCTCGGGCCGCCCGGGCGCGCCACACTCGGTGCACTCCATCATCATGCGGCCAACAGGCCCGCTGGGTACGGCCGGTGAAGGCGCGACCGGCAGGCGGGGCGGGATCTTGTCGATGAGGCGGCGGCGCACGAAGCCCACTGGCGAACCGATCTCCGCGGGAAGCCCCGCGGTAAGGGCACGGGTCAGGTAGTCCGCGTCCACACCCCGGTCCAGCCATGCACAGGCGAGCCCTTCCAACACGGAGCAGTCGGCGGCGGACAGGACAAGGCGGGGTTCGCTGCGACCGAGCCGGGCGAGAGCGAGGTACGCGGGCGAGGCGGCGCCCGGATCCGGCTCGGCCCCACACCGCTGCCGGGGCACGGCGGGGTCTCCGGGCGCCAGAGCTGCCCCGTCGGCCGACGGGGCAGTAACAGCCTCCGGGACAGGGCCGCCTCCGGTGCGGGAGCCCGGGGCGGCAGATCGGGGCCCTCGGCAGCAGAGGCGCGGCCGAGGCCGTCTCGACCGCCGGGGTGGGCCGGTGGTCTCCGGCCCGGGTGAAGGCGTCCCACCACTCGCTGTCGCGGGCCGTACGCGACCAGAACGTGCGGGTGACCCAGCGGCTTCGGCCGTCCTCGACGACCTGACACCGCACGCGCCGCAGATGACCGGCCACGCCGAGGGCCCGCAGGGCACTGCCGACGGCCATCTGCCCGTACAGCGGCAGCGACTTGGCCAGCGACTTGACGTCCATGACCCCACCCTCGGGCAGCCGGTCGACGTACCCGGCGATGTACCGCTCCCGCTCCGGAAGCAGCGCGAAGTCGCTTGGACGCGGAGGCCGTTGGTCCGGGCGGTGCGCTTTCCGTAGCCGCGGCGGGCCTGGTCGTACGGGCGCGAGACTGCGGGCGGGTGCGGGGCAGGACTAAGGTTCTCGGTAGCCACGGGGTCGCCTTTTCCGATCTTGGGGTGAGGCCCCGGCCGGTGTTTGTCCACCGCGTCCGGGGTCGCTTCATTGGGGCAACCGTAAGCAGCCGTGACACAGCGCCGCAAATTGATCACAATTAGTCATACTTGCTGGCCGTGGCGGGGTAGGGAGGCCAGGGAGGTTTCCCAAACCCCTTCTTTCCCTACCGGATACCCACACCGCTCGAATCCCGGAGCCCGCATCCCGGCCCCGAATCCCGAAGCTCAAGCATCGAGCCCGGGCCCGTCCGCGTACCCACGAAAGAGTGAGCCCCAGGGTCCCGGCCCTCGAAGCTCAGGCGTTGGGGCCCGAGCGCCGGAAGCGGGAGGCGCCGAGCGATCGCCGTACTCCCACCGCCCGTTGACGGGTACCGTCCCCATAGGTGACCACAGGAGACGGGAGTCAGTATGCCGACGCCTACCGACATCGGAACAGGGGCACGGATCGCCGCACACAGGCGCCTCCACCGACTGACCCAGCAGCAACTCGCGACCAGGGCCAACGTCTCCTACTCACTACTGGTCAAGGTGGAGCAAGGACGCCGACCGGCCAGTGGGGCGCTGATCGCCTCCGCGGCGAAGGCCATGGGCGTCTCGGTCACGACCATCACCGGCCAGCCCTACACGACCGACCACACCCGCGATCGTCTAGACGGCCCCTTACCGATCTCCGGGCAGCCCTCGATAACTTCGACCTCCCTCTGGACGAGCTGCCGATCCGGTCCCCGGTGAGATCGCCGACGATGTGAGGATCCTTCTGCTGGCCCGGCGCTCAGCCTCCTTCGGCAAGATCGTCGCGCTGGCCCCGCCTCTCATCGACGAGCTCGTCCAGGTCTCCCAGACCACAACCGGACGCCGTGCCGAGGAAGCACACCGTCAGCTCGTCCACACCTACCGCTCGGCCTACGACGTTGCCTACGGTCTCGGGCTGAGCGACATGGTGGCCTTGCTCCTGGCCCGCATGGACTACTCCGCGCACCGCTCCGGCGATCCGTACCTGATCGCTCTGTACGGATACATGCGTGCGTACTCGACGTTCGCGACGGGACGGCACGAGGTAGGCAGGAAGATCATCGAGAGGGCCCGCCTGGGCGTCGAGGACGGCGTCCGCGCGGGGAACTGCCGGCCCTCTGCTCGGCAGGGAATCTGCATCTGCGAGCGGCGATGCTGGCAACCAGGCAGGGAAACGGCGACGTCGCACGAGACGAGCTGGCCGAGGCCCGGCGCATGGCCAGCCTCCTCGGACGGGAGATCACCGGCAGCTCACGCGACGGGCTCCACGTCCAGTCGTTCGGGCTCACCAACGTCCAGATCCATGCGGCGGCCATCGAGATGGAGTTGGGTAACCACTCCCGCTCGCTACAGCTCGCCAAGGAAGTCCGCCCACCCGAGAACTACTTCACGGACCGCATGGGCCACTTCTGGATCGACACCGCCCGCTCGCAGCTCTGGACCGGCAAGACCGACGCCGCCCTGTCCTCGCTCCTCAAGGCACGCACCATCGCACCCCAGCAGACCCGATACCACCCGGGCGTGCGCGAAACCCTGACCGGCCTCGTCCACACCGCCCGCCATACCCCGGACACCCTCATCAACTACGCCTCTTGGTGCGGAATCCAACCCTGAGGCCGAGGCTGGAACAGCAGCGCCCGCAACTGACACAAGGTGTGACAGTTGCAGGGCGCTGTTCATCGTTGACTGTCAGTGAAGAGGGCGCCGGTCATCCCGGTGCCGCCTCCGTAGGAGCCGCAGCTCGGTGAACGAGCCGGAGGCCCCTGACCCGGCGAGGCCACGATGACGACACCCAGCATTACCGGCACCCCGCCCGAGCCGGCAACGCACCGCCCGGCTCATGAATTCCCCGACCACGGCCTGTCCGTCCGCACGATGCGGATTGCCGAACACGGCTGGCGCGTATTCCTCACCCGCAACTGCTACCCCCAGTCGGCAACGAATCCCACGCGCGCACACGGACCCCGGAGGGCTGCTCGTGACGCCCGAAGCATCTGTGCCAGGAATCCCCTGGTTGCGGGAGCACGCCATGGCGTGCGACGAGCGGACCGGCATGGTCGGCGTGATCACACAGATCGGCTCCGGCGGCCATGAACGGCCCGTCGAGTACGTGTGGCTTCGCGGGCCGGATTCCCGCGAAGACCTGGTGCCGCTGCAATTCCTCACCAAGGCCCGACCGAAGAGCTGAGGGCCTCCGACCGGCCTTGCCGTCCTCAACCGGCAGAAGACTTCCACCTGGGCATCCAGGTGGATGCACCACCCCTGTTGACCGAAAGAGGAGACTCCACTATGCAGAACACAACGACGCGCCCCTGGGGAATTCGTCGGCTGGCTCCGTTCCCGACGACGGTGAAGTTGCCGTTCACCAGCGTCAGCATCGACGCGGAGACCCAGACCGGCGTGTTCCGCGACCAGGCGGGTCAGGTGCTGGATATGGGCAAGCACGGCACGAGCTCAGGCACCGAGACCTCTACCACCACCAACAGCGACTCTGCGCCGGACTCCGGCCACGACCAGGACAGCAGCCAGGACTGATGACATGACGACCGAGCAGAGACCGGTGCTGGTGGCCACCGAGGACCACGACATCACCGCGGACATGGTGATCAGCCACCTCAATCAGCGCGGCGTGCCCGTGACCAGGTTCAATCCCGCCGACATCGGCGCGGCGTTATCGGTCTCGGCTCGGTTCGGCACCTGCCCAGCCCCGTGGCCGGGCAGGTGCGTACCCACGAGAACGGCCGTTCTGGAACATGTGCGGTCCGTGTACTGGAGACGTCCCGTCTGGCCTCAGTTCGAGCATCTGCACAGCCAGGATGCCCGGTACGCGGCCGCCCAGGTACGCTACGGGCTCGGCGGGATCCTCTACGCCTTGGACCACTGTCAGTGGGCCAACCACCCATTGAAGATTGCCGCTGCCGACTACAAACCCGCCCAACTCGCCGTCGCGCAAAGACTGGGGCTCACGGTACCGCCGACCCTGGTGACCAACGAACCCGATGAAGCGCGCCAGTTCATCGAGGCGCACGGTCAGGTGATTCACAAGACTCTGCGCTGGACGCCGTACGAACGCGACGGTATCCGAGTCACGTCCTGGGCCGAGCCGGTCACCGCCGACGAGATCGACGACAGCCTGGGTGTGACACCACACCTGTTCCAGGCCATGGTGGACAAGGTCGCAGACCTACGGGTCCTTATCGTCGGCCGCAAGGTGTTCGCCGTACGCATCGACTCCGGGCTGCTGGACTGGCGGAAGGACTACTCCGCCTTGACCTACACCGTGGTGGACTTGGCAGAAGGCCTGCAAAGAACCCTGCTCGCCTACCTGGGCCATTTCGGCCTCGTCTCCGGCTCCTTCGATCTCACCGTGGGTCCGCACGGCGAGTGCCACTGGCTGGAGCTGAACCCCAACGGCCAGTGGGGTGGCTGGAGGAACAAACCGGTCTGCCGATGGCCGCCGCTTTCGCCGATCTGCTCACCCAAGGAGTCCGTGATGCCCCGCCTGACACCACCCCGAAGCGCCGCGCCCTCGCCGACCGGCTGGAAAAGGCCGGCGTCCTCACGTCTCCCCGGTGGCGGGCGGCGGTCGAAGCCGTGCCGCGTGAGCTGTTCCTGCACCCCGGGTGTTCCTGCCGGCCGGGGACGGTCGGTGGCAGCCCGTGACCCCGCTCGGAACCGACCCGGTGGCGTGGGTGGACATCGCCTACACCGACCAGTCCCTCACCACCCAGCTCGACGGCCATCTCACCGCCGACCAGACCGCCGGGCCCGTCACCGGCTCACCGACCTCGTCCTCGACCACTCCGGTGACCGTGGTCGGGATGATCGAGGAGCTGGAGGTCCACGACGGCCACACCGTGCTGGAGATCGGTACCGGCACCGGCTACTCCACAGCCCTGATGTGCCACCGGCTCGGCGAGGACAGCATCAGCACGGTCGAAGTGGACCCCGACGTCGCGGCCCGCGCGGACGCCGCATTGAGCTGGCCGGGTACTCGACGTGGACAGTGACCGGGGACGGTCTTCTCGGGAACCCCGCCGGGCCCCGTACGACCGGGTGATCTGTACCTGCGCGGTGAAGCGCATTCCCTACGCCTGGGTACGTCAGACAAAACCGGGCGGGATCATTCTCGCCACGGTCGGTGGCGCGTGGCAGTACGGCACCGGCCTGGCCAAGCTCACGGTGCACGAGGACGGTACGGCCGAGGGCCACGTCGTCGGTCAGTCGTCCTTCATGCAGGCGCGCTCCCAGGCTCTCGTACCGCTGCAAGGGGATCTGTCGGCGCGTACCGCCTACGCGGACACGGAACGCCCCACTACGATCGCGCCGAGCCTGCTGGAGGAATGGATGCCCGCCTTCCTCGCACAGCTCGCAGCGCCCGGCAGCCAACTCGTCCGGGTCGGCTGCGGCGGCAGCAGACAGTCCCTGTACGTCTTCGACACCGAGCGGGAGTCCTTCGCCGCGTTCACCGAGGACGGCGTGGGATGGACGGTCCGCCAGGGTGGGCCGGTGGCCCTGTGGGACGACATCGAGCAGGCCCTCACTGCCTGGCAGGACGCCGGGCAGCCGGACATCAGTACAGTACGGCTCCGCGTAACTCCCCGTACCCATACGTACTGGATCGGCGAGCAGCCCGCGCTCCGGTGGCAGCACCATCTGGCCTGAACAAAACGAGGACCCGTTGCCTGCGGCAACGGGTCCTCGTTCACATGGGAATTGTGGAGATGGCGGGAATCGAACCCGCGTCCAACGGTGCGGAACCAGGGCTTCTCCGAGTGCAGTTCGCTACGCTTTCTCGGCCCCGGAGGTCACGCGAACAAGCCTCCGACAGGCCCAGTCACTGTTTGATTTCCTTCTAGGCCCCGTGACCGGGCTTAGAAGTTTAGATCCCTTAGTGATGCCAGGATCCGGGTCGGGATCAACCCCGGGCTGACACTCCGCAGAGTCTTCGCTTAGCTGCTAATTAGGCAGCGAGGGCGAAGGCGGAGGAATCGCGCTTGAATTGGCGATTATTGTTTGCGACATATGGTTAACGAGATCATTGCCGCTTCCTCGACTCGCTTCCCCTGCTTCGACATCCGCTGTCGAAACCGATCATCCCCATGTTTTTATCAAGGTGACGCACACCCCGTGGGTGCAATGCCATCCTACGTGACCAACGCCGGTCGAAGCCAGCGCATTCCCGCAGCTCCGGCCGCGGGACGGGCCGGGCGCCGATCAGGCGCTCCGCTGGCGGCGGCGGACCGCCGAGATCGCACGGTTCGTCTCCCGGGTGTCCTGCTTCTCCCGCAGCGTCTGGCGCTTGTCGTACTCCTTCTTGCCCTTGGCGAGCGCGATCTCGACCTTGACCCGGCCGTCCTTGAAGTACAGCGCGAGCGGCACGATCGTGTGGCTCGACTCCTGCGACTTCGCCGCGAGCTTGTCGATCTCGGCCCGGTGCAGCAGCAGCTTGCGCTTCCGCTTGGCCGAGTGGTTGGTCCAGGTCCCCTGCACGTACTCCGGGACGTGGATGTTGTGAAGCCAGGCCTCGTTGCCGTCGATCTGGACGAATCCGTCCACCAGAGAGGCCCGGCCCATACGCAGTGACTTGACCTCGGTGCCCATCAGCACCAGGCCGCACTCGTAGGTGTCGATGATGAGGTAGTCGTGGCGCGCCTTCTTGTTCTGCGCGATCATCTTGCGCCCTGTGTCTTTTCCTTGGCCATAGTGCAGTCATTTTCGCACTACGACCCACCCCGAGGCCACTCAATACTGTTTCGGCCCGCTGCTGGGCCTCCGGCCCACCGCGACGTCCGGTGTGATGCCGTTTCCGTCGACGCTGCGGCCCGCCGGTGTGCGGTAGTGCCCGACGGTCAGCTCGGCCACCGAGCCGCCGGGAAGCTTGCTGGGCATCTGCACGGAGCCCTTGCCGAAGGTGCGCGATCCGACGGTCACCGCCCTGCCCCGGTCCTGCAGTGCGCCGGTCAGCAGCTCGGCCGCGCTCATCGTGCCGCCGTCCACCAGGACGACCACGGGCCGGTCCGTGTCACCGCCGGCGTCGGCGTAGAGCGCGTGCTGCTCGCCGTGCACGTCGTAGGTGGCCACCAGCCCGCCGTCCAGGAAGGCCGAGGAGGCCGTGACGGCCTCACTCACCAGTCCGCCCGCGTTGCCCCTCAGGTCCAGCAGGATCCCCGCGTCGCCCGGGACCGCGCGTACGGCCTCCTGGACCGCTGCACCCGCCCCTTGGTGAAGGCGGTGACCTTGATCAGTACGGCGGACGAGGACTCGTCGCCCAGCGGTCGCGAGGTGACGTTCTCGGTGGTGAGCCTGGCCCGGTGCAGCGTCCGGGTCCAGGAGTGCGTGCCCCGCCGCAGTCCGAGCACGACCGGGTGCCCTCGGCGGCGTCCGTACGGTCCCCGCGCAGCAGGGCGACGACTTCGGCCACCGGCCGCTTGCCGACCCGGCTGCCGTCGACCGTACGCAGCAGGTCGCCCTCGCGCAGTCCGGCCCGGTCCGCGGGGCTGTCGGGCTGGACCCCGGCCACGGCCACGTCCGGCCCCTCCGTGCGCCGCGCGGAGATGCCGACACCGGTGTACGCGCCGTCGAGGGCCTGCTCGAACTCCTCATACTCCCGCTCGTCGTACACCGCGCCCCAGCGGTCCCCGCTGCGGCTGACGACCTCCTGGGCCGCCTCCGTGCCCGACTTGCCGTCCGCCTCCGCGTCGGCCGCTGCCGACACGATCTCCTCACGGTCCACGGATCCGAGAGTGGAAGCGACGGAGCGGGTCTCTATGTCCGTGCCCCGTCCCGCTCACGGGGCAGCGCCCCGGTGGCCGCGGCGGTCGCGAGCACGCTCGCGAAGACCAATGTCAGGCCGCCCCGCGGTAGACACCGCGGGACCTCAAGCAGCTCACAGGGCCCGGCATGAGGCCGAGTGTAGGACAAAGCCCGCCGGCATACGGCCCGTTGGCCGCATACCGCGCGGGGCTGATGTCACACCTGAGGTACTTGCGCAAAGCGAAGAGTGCGGCAACTGCGGGCATCAGCAAGCCGATCGCAAGGACCAGCGGCAGCTTGGTGAGAACCGCCTCATAGCCTATGAAGTCGATCAGATTGAGCTTGTCCTGCAGCGCCAGACCACCGTCGATCAGGAAGTACCGGCCGCCGATCAGCATGACGCAGGCCAGGGCGCCGCCGATGAGGCCCGCGACTGCCGCCTCCATGATGAACGGCGCCTGGATATAGAAGCCGGAGGCACCGACGAGCCGCATGATGCCCGTCTCGCGTCTCCGGCTGAACGCCGAGACCCGGACGGTGTTCACGATCAGGATCAGCGCGATCACCAGCATCAGCGCCATCACCCAGAGCGCCACGACGTTCATGCCGTTCATCAGCCCGAAGAGGTTGTCCAGAATGGATCTCTGGTCCTGGACGGACTGCACCCCGTCACGGCCCGCGAAGGCCGTCGCGACGACCTTGTACTTCTTCGGGTCGTGGAGCTTGACGCGGAACGACTCCTGCATCTGGTCCGGCGTGATGTTGCCGGCCATCGGCGAGTCGCCGAACTGCTCCTGATAGTGCTTGTACGCCTCGTCGACCGACTCGAGGGTGACCGTGTCGACGGCGTCCATCTTGCCGAGGTCGGCTTCGATCTGCTTCTTCTGCTGCGCGGTGACGGCGCCCTTGGCGCACTTGGGCACATCCTTGGCGTCACTCTTGTTGCATAGGAAGATCGAGACGTTGACCTTGTCGTACCAGTAGGTCTTCATCGAGCTCACCTGCTCGCGCATCAACAGCGCGCCGCCGAACAGGGCGAGCGAGAGGGCGACGGAGACCACGACCGCGAAGGTCATCGTTAGGTTGCGACGAAGACCGACGCCGATCTCCGACAGGACGAACTGGGCGCGCATGGCGTCCTTTCAGTACTCGATGCTCGTGCAGGTGTTCAGTGCTGGTAGCCGTAGACGCCGCGCGCCTGGTCACGTACGAGACGGCCCTGCTCGAGCTCGATGACGCGCTTGCGCATCTGGTCGACGATGTTCTGGTCGTGGGTCGCCATGATCACGGTGGTGCCGGTCCGGTTGATCCGGTCCAGCAGCTTCATGATGCCCACGGAGGTCTGCGGGTCGAGGTTGCCGGTCGGCTCGTCCGCGATCAGCAGCATCGGGCGGTTGACGAACGCACGGGCGATCGCCACCCGCTGCTGCTCACCACCGGAGAGCTCGCCGGGCATGCGGTCCTCCTTGCCGCCGAGACCGACGAGGTCGAGAACCTGCGGCACCGCCTTGCGGATCTCACCGCGCGGCTTGCCGATGACCTCCTGCGCGAAGGCCACGTTCTCGGCGACGGTCTTGTTGGGGAGGAGCCGGAAGTCCTGGAAGACCGTGCCCAGCTGGCGGCGCATCTGCGGCACCTTCCAGTTGGACAGCCGCGCGAGGTCCTTGCCGAGCACATGGACCATGCCCTGCGTGGCGCGCTCCTCACGCAGAATCAGTCGCATGAAGGTGGACTTGCCGGAGCCGGAGGAGCCCACCAGGAAGATGAACTCGCCCTTCTCGATGTCGAGTGAGACGTCCCGGAGCGCTGGACGGCTCTGCTTCGGGTAGGTCTTGGAGACGTTGTCGAATCGGATCACGGATGCACCACGGTCGGCCGGGAGTAGGTGTGCGTGACCATACGCGAACCACGCTTCCACGTGCAGGCAGCGCCCGGCAATGGGTGATTTATGCCGGAACACGCAGAGGAACGAATCGGTCGTGCCGGACCTTGTCCGGCGGGCCGCGCCGAAACCGCCCGAGCTGGCACAGTGGTAGGGGAACGGTTGTGTTTCCCGGAGCGTTGTGCGGAGAGAACGGGTTTGCGGCTCCGCCGCGCGGGAGGAGGAAAGCGCATGACCTATGACCGACTGGTGTGCGCGAACTGCGCGGCGCCCGTGAACGAGGGCCGCTGCCGGGTCTGCCGTGCGAGCCGGGAGCGGCTGGACCAGGAGCAGGGCCCGTTCGCCGGGCTGAACCCGGCCATGCTGATAGCGCTGATGGTGATCCTGGTGGCCGCTCTGGCGCTGCTGGTACACCAGGCCGCCTGAGGGGCCTCCGGGGTCCACGAGAGCCTCAGAGGGCTTGAGACGTCCGCGTACGGCCGCAGTGGCGGTTCCCGTACGCGAAGGCCCGGAGTCGACCGACTCCCGGGCCCATCGTAGTGCGTGTACGGGACGCCTAGGCGACCGTACGACCGCTGCCGCCCACGAGGCGCGGCAGGAACCGGAAGCCGATACCTCCGGCGATCATCGTTGCGGCACCGAGCAGCAGGAACGTGGTCTCGGCCGCACCGGTCTCGGCGAGCTCGTCCTTGCCCTTGCCCTGCTCGACCGGCTGGTTGCCGACGCTGTCGGTGTCGGTGTTGTCGACACAGTTGGCACCTTCGAGGTCGACGGTGCAGCCGTCCGCGTCGTCGCCCCCGTGGTGGAGCCGGTGTCGCCGCCGCCGGCGGTCTGACCCTGGTTGCCACCAGTGGTGGAGCCGCCGTCGGTGGAGCCACCAGTGGTGGAACCACCATCGGTCGTGCCGCCGTCCTGGGCGCCGCCGTCGACGCCACCGTCGGCACCGCCGTCAGCACCACCATCGACGCCACCGTCAGCACCACCATCGGCACCGCCGTCAACGCCGCCGTCGACGCCACCGTCAGCACCGCCGTCGACGCCACCATCGGCACCGCCGTCGACGCCACCGTCAGCGCCGCCGTCGACGCCACCGTCGGCACCGCCGTCAGCACCACCGTCGGCACCGCCGTCAGCACCACCATCGGCACCGCCGTCAGCACCACCATCGGCACCGCCGTCAGCACCACCATCGGCACCGCCGTCAGCACCACCATCGGCACCGCCGTCAGCACCGCCCTCAGTGGAGCCGCCATCGGTACCCGGGTCGACGCCGCCGATGAGGCCGCCGATAAGCCCCTTGTCGCCGTCCTTGGCGTCGGGGCTGTCCTGGGTCTCCACCGTCGTTCCGGTGGACTCGCCGCCCTCAGGGCCTGCGCGGCACCTGCGACGGTAAGCGAGGCACCCGCGGCAATAACCGCACCAGCGGCTATCCGCGCAACGCGGATTCGCGTCTTCTTCGTCATATGTTGCTACCCCAGTAGCCGATCTCGTCATTGAGCAGCCCTATGCGGGTCCATGGCCCTGCGGGTCTCGCTCCAGCAGGGCCACGTCGTGCCGTGGTCATCCCGCCCGCCCCCGATCACACCCGTCCCAGACATACGCATGCTGCTCCAGCACCCTGTCCAGAGATAAGAGTTACGTCAAGGCCGTTCCACGCCATACGCACCGCTATGGGAGCTCTTGACGGGTAATCGGAGTCGCGACTGTGACGCATTCGCCACAGCTTCCCCAACTCCCCATAGCCGTGGGAATGCGGTGAGCCCGGACAGGAAACCTGCCGGGCTCAACTGCGCTACTGGTACGGCTACTTCTCGCTCTGCTTGCGCCAGCGGATACCCGCTTCGATGAAGCCGTCGATCTCGCCGTTGAACACTGCTTCCGGGTTACCGATCTCGAACTCCGTACGGAGGTCCTTGACCATCTGGTAGGGTGCAGCACATACGAACGCATCTGGTTGCCCCAGGAGTTGCCGCCGTCGCCCTTCAGCGCGTTCATCTTGGCCTGCTCCTCCTGGCGGCGGCGCTCAAGGAGCTTGGCCTGCAGGACGTTCATCGCGGATGCCTTGTTCTGGATCTGCGAACGCTCGTTCTGGCAGGAGACGACAATGCCGGTCGACAAGTGGGTCAGGCGCACCGCGGAGTCCGTGGTGTTGACGCCCTGGCCGCCGGGGCCCGAGGAGCGGTACACGTCGACGCGCAGCTCGGACTCGTCGATCTCGATGTGGTCGGTCTGCTCGACCACCGGCAGCACCTCGACACCAGCGAAGGACGTCTGGCGACGGCCCTGGTTGTCGAACGGCGAGATCCGGACGAGCCGGTGGGTGCCCTGCTCGACGGAGAGCGTGCCGTAGGCGTACGGCACCTCCACCGCGAAGGTGGTCGACTTGATGCCGGCCTCTTCGGCGTACGCCGTCTCGTAGACCTCGGTCTTGTAGTTGTGCCGCTCGGCCCAGCGGAGGTACATGCGCTGGAGCTTCTCGGCGAAGTCCGCGGCGTCGACGCCGCCCGCCTCGGCCCGGATGGTGACCAGGGCCTCACGCGCGTCGTACTCGCCGGAGAGGAGGGTGCGGACTTCCATCTCGTCCAGCGCCTTCTTGACGGACTCCAGCTCGGCCTCGGCCTCGGCCTGGGCATCGGCGTCGCCCTCGTCCTCGGCGAGCTCGAAGAGGATGGAGAGATCGTCGATGCGTCCACGCAGGGCCTCGGCCTTGCGGACCTCGGCCTGGAGGTGCGAAAGCTTGCTGGTGATCTTCTGTGCCGCCTCCGGGTCGTCCCAGAGGGACGGCGCCGCAGCCTGCTCCTCGAGCGCGGCGATGTCCGACCTCAGCGCATCCAGGTCCAGGACCGCCTCGATCGACCCCATGGTCGAGGAGAGGGACTTCAGCTCTTCGGAAATATCGACGACTGCCACGGGTCCAGCGTAACGGCTGGACGGATGGAGCTGTCCCTCCACCCGGGGCAGTCCCTCCCGGGAGCCCGCTCACGGCGACGCGGGTGCCGAATTCTCCGTGTTCTGCGGGGCCCCGCCCGAGTCGTCCCCGCCCATGGCCAGCCAGCCGCCGACACCGACCGCGGCGCACAGGACGACCGCCGCCGCACCCAGGGTGATGCGGCGCTTCCGGACAGCTGCGGATTTGTTACGGGCCGAGCCGGGCCGGGGCCGGCCCGGGCGCGGGGGCGCGGGCAGTGCCCAGCGGGCCGCCTGCCAGCTCGTCGGGGCCGGGGACGCGCATGCTCGTGTGGGTGTCCCGGTTGGAGTCCGGGGAAGAGCCGGGGACCAGGGGAACGGCGCCGCGGCGGCGGGCTCCTCCTCCTCGGAGGGGTGTACTGCTGCTCGTCGTACGTCTGCGGCTCGGCCTCACCCTCGGTGCCGGGCTCGTCCACGTCGAGCGGGGTATCCCGGCCAGCAGTGGGAGCAGCTCGCGCAGCCCGGTCGCGAGCTCGGAGGCGCGCAGCCGGGAGGCCGGGGCCTTGGCCAGGCACTGGACCAGGATCTGCCAGAGCTCCTCGGGGATGCCCGGCAGGGGACGACCGTCTCGGTGACGTGGCGGCGCAGTACCGCGCCGGGGTGGCCACCGCCGAAGGGCGTGAATCCCGCGAGGAGCTCGTACAGGACCGTGGCGAGGGCGTAGATGTCCACGGCCGCGCGCGGCGGAGGCCCTCGACGATCTCGGGCGCCAGATAGTCGGGCGTACCGATGATCTTGGTGGCCTTGGTGCGCCGCGGGTGTCGATCAGCTTCGCGACGCCGAAGTCGGTGAGCAGGGCCGGGTGCGAACCGCCGGGGCCCAGCGGACCCTCCATGTCGAGCAGGATGTTCTCCGGCTTGACGTCGCGGTGGACCACCCGGCCCGGTGCGCGGCGGCGAGTCCGTCGGCGACGTCCGCGATGATCGCCGCGGCGGCCTCGGGGCGAGCCGGCGCTCGCGGTCCAGCCTGGTGCGCAGATCCGTGCCGCGTACGAGGTCCATGACCAGCGCCAGGTCCGTGCCGTCCACCACGAGGTCGCGGACGGCGACGACCTGTGGATGGCCGAGCCCGAGCAGAGCTGTGCGCTCCTGGACGAAGCGGCCCACGAGCTCCTGGTCGGACGCGAGGTCCTCGCGGAGCAGTTTGATGGCGACGGGGCCCTCGGGCCCTCGCCGAGCCAAACCGTGCCGGCGCTCCCGCGCCCCAGGATCTGGTGGGCGGTGTACCGGCTGCCGATATTCCGTGCCAAGACTGCTCCCTCAGCGGCTGGCGGTGGACCCCGGCCGACAAAGTTACGCGGCGATCGGGGTGTTGCGTGCCCAGGATGGCGCCAACCTTCACTTCTGCGGGCGAAATGGGCCCGCAGAAGTCGACAAAGGTACAGAGTTACGAGTTTCCCTGTCCCGAGGCGTCGCTGCCGCTGTCGCCGCTCAGGCCCTTGACCCAGTCGGTGACGCTCGAGACGCCGTCGCCGATCGCGGCCCAGAAGCTCTGACCCTGGGCGACCCAGTCCTGAAGCGGAGTCAGCTCCCAGATGAGCCAGCTCGCGACCACCAGCAGCACCACGGTGAACAGGCAGCCCTGAGGCAGCCGAGGCCGGGGATGCGCATCGGGTTGGCGTTGCGCTGCCTCGGCTGGCGCTGGGCGGGCTGCTGGGGCGGCGGCTGCTGGGGCGGCTGCTGCTGCTGGGGGCGCGTACTGCTGTCGCTGCTGTCGCTGCTGCTGCTGTTGCTGCTGTTGTTGCTGCTGCTGTTGCTGTTGCTGGTGGGGCTGCTGGTAGCGCTGGGGCTGCTGTTGCCCCTGCTGCGGGTACTGCTGATGCTGCGGGGCTGCTGGCGCTGCGGGGCTGCTGAGGCGGCGGCTGCTGGCGCTGCGGGCGGCGGCGGAGCGGGTCCTGGCTCGGGTCGAGGTACTGGACCTGCGTCTGCTCGTTGCGGTCGCGGGCGCCCTGGAGCTGCGACTGCCAGGGATGCGGCTCCTCCGGCTGCGGAGTGCCGCCCGGACCCGGCGGTACGGGAGGCATGACCGCGGTCGGGTCGGCTTGGCCGCCCTGGCCCTGCTGCTGCATGACGCCGGTCGGGGCGGCGGGGTCGTAGGAAGCCGCATTGCTCGGCAGCACCTGCGTCGGGTCGGCCGCGCCGGGAGTCTCCGGTACAGCCGCGGGCGCCGGGTCGGGCGCGAGCAGGGCACCGACCCCTCGGCGGCCGCGATCTGGGCAGAGTTCGCGTGCACGCCGATGCCCGCGCCGACGGTACGCAGCGCACGGGCCAGGCTCACGGCACTGGGCCGCTGGTCCGGGTCCTTGCGCAGGCAGCGCTCTATGACCGTCCACAGCGGTTCGGGGACGCCGCCGGGGCGGCGGGGCCTCGCTGAGGTGCTGGTGCAGGACTTCGAGTGCGGTGCCCCCACCGAACGGCGGCCGGCCGGTGACCAGCTCGTACAGCAGGATGCCGGCGCCGTAGATGTCCACCGCGGAGGTCTGCGGGCGACCCTCGGCGGACTCCGGTGCCACATAGGCGGGCGTACCGACGAACTCATGGGTCCGGGTCAGGCCCGGGAGTCGGCGAGGCGCGCGATACCGAAGTCGGTGAGCATCGGGTGCATCGCGCCGTCGCGCTCGTCGAGCAGCACGTTGGCGGGCTTCAGATCGCGGTGGACGACACCGTCGGCGTGACTGGCCGCGAGCGCGTCCGCGATCTGGGCGGTGAGCAGAGCGGCGGCGACCGGGTGAGCGGGCCGTTATCCCGGAGGTAACGGTGCAGGTCGGGGCCGTCGATCAGATCCATCACCAGAGCGAGGAGGTCACCCTCGACGACCAGGTCCCGGGTGCGCACGATGTTGTCGTGGGTGAGCCGCAGGAGCACGGAACGCTCACGCAGGAACCTCATCACGACATCCGCGTCGTTGGCGAGCTCCTCCTGAGGACCTTGATCGCAACGGTCTCGCCCGGCTGGCCCGCGACGGCCGCCTCGGCGCCCGCGGTCTCCCGCTGGCGAGCGCGCCAGACGGTGCCCGTGGCGCCGCGTCCCAGCGGCTCCTCGAGCAGGTACTTGCTGCCTACCGGCCGCACGTCATCCGCTCCCTGCTGATCGTCGTACTTGCGGTCCCCGCGGTCGCCGGGGATGTTCCGGCCCACTCTAATGCCGCCGAACGGGGCGCCGGGCGGTCGTCTTCCGGTTGTGTTGCCCCGTCTTCCCGACGGTGTCCGGAAGAAGACGCACAGATCCGGACGATGGTTGCCGAACAGGTGTCCGGTAGGGCCGTCCGGTGCACCCCGGCCACCCTCGACATGGCAGAACCCCACCCAACACCGCCCCAACCAGGCATTTTACACTTACAGTTACCGAATCAAGATCACTTACCGGTGACCCCGGGCGTGTTGTCAGTGGCAGGTGCAAGGATGCCTTCCAGCACGGAACAGTGAGGCCGCGAGCCTTGCGATCCGTGACGACCTGTACCGGACGACGTGTCCGTGCCGGGTGGGGAATCACGGGCGTTCCCTGCCGGGCACCCGCGCAGAAGGGATCGCTGACGGCGATGCAGATCCGGCTGACCGTCCTCGCGCCGCGCAGCGGCCAGACCCGGCGCGCGCGTGCGACGTGCTCGTCACCGCACCCGCGGGTACGGCTCTCGCGGCCGTCGCCTCCGGGCTGGCCTCGGCCGTCTCGGGGCCGGAGGACTCCATGGGCGGCGGCGCGGTGGTGCTGTACGCCGGGCGCGAGCGGCTCGACACGCAGCGCTGCGCACTGGGCGAGCCCCGCTGGTGGACGGCGCGGTGCTCTCGCTGCGGACGCCCGGCGAGGACGAGGCGGACGACACCGTGCCCGCCCAGCTGCATGTGATCGCCGGACCTGATGCCGGCGGGGTCCATCTGCTGCACGGAGGCCAGATCCGCATCGGCCGCTCCTCCGACGCGGACGTGCCACTGGACGACCCGGATGTGTCCCGGCTGCACTGCGCGGTGACCCTCTCGGACGACGGCCGGGTCGCGGTCGCCGACCTGGGCTCCACCAACGGCACCTCGCTGGACGGTACGGAGATCCACGAGCGTCCGGTCCGCCTTGCCCCGGGGCGCTGCTGCGTCTGGGCGAATCCACACTCCGGCTCACTTTGGGCCCCGTGCGCAGACCCTGGCGACGGCGCCGGACGGCGAGGGCCACCTGCGGGTGTGCCGCGCGGAGGCCAGGGACTCCTCCGCCGCACCCGGGGACGACGACACGGACAGCCATGGCTACGGACACGGTTACGCATCCGGCCGCACCCCACCGCACTCCGCTCCGTCCGGGACCGGGTCCGCCGGTGATCCCGGCCGGCCGAGCACGACGCGTACCGGCCGGGCGAGGTGTACGGCGACGGTGTGGAAGCCGGCGTGGAAGCCGGCCAGGCCCGGCCCGCCGCCCATACGCACACCACCCACGTACACGGCACCCGGTTCACCGAGGGGGCACTCCACGGCGTGGCGGCATAGGCGCCTGGGCCCGACGGCTGGCCGGCGGCAGGGAGAGGCCGGGCAGGAGACGGAAGAACCGGCCGGTTCGCCGCAGTACGCCGCCTCATCCCCGCCCCTACGATCAGGACCCGCTCCCTTCGCCTCCCGGCCCTCCGCCCCGACAGGCACCTGGCCCGATCCGGCGGCCGTGCTGCTCACCGCGCTCGGTCCAGGACCCCGCCTGTGGGAGCGCGACGCCACCCACCCCGAGGCCCTGGTCGTCCGGCTGGGAACAACGGACCGGGCCGAGCTGCCCGCCGTACCGGTGACGGTGGGACTGCGGGAAGCCGGTTCGCTCGGGCTCGCGGGACCGCGGGCGCGGCTGACCGGGCTGGCCCGCTCGACGGTGGCACAGCTCGCCGCCCTGCACTCCCCTTCGACCTGGAAATCGTGCTGATCAGCACGGACCGCTCCCGCAGTACGGACGAGCGGCGGCGCGAATGGTCCTGGCTCGGATGGCTGCCGCATCTGCGGCCGATGCACGGGCAGGACTGCAGGCTGCTCCTCGCCTACGACCGCGAGCAGGCCACGGCCCGTACGGCGGAGCTGGTGCGCCGTCTGGACGAGAGCCCGCTCGGCCCCGGCTGGGCGAGCGCCGGCCGGTCCGCGGTCTCCGAGGCCGCCCGCAGGCACACCGGGCCGCACACCGTGGTCATCCTCGACGGCGACCCGGGCTCCGCGGCGCTGCGCGAGACGACCGCCAGGCTCTCCGGTGCGGGCGCGGCGGCCGGGATCCATCTGATCTGCCTGGCCGAGACCCCGGCCGCCTCACCCAGCTCGCCGGTCGCCGCGACCTACGAGGCCGCGTGCCAGGCGTCGATCGCCTTCCGCGAGTGCGGTGCCGTCGCCATGCTGAGCGGTGACGTGGCGACCGCGCTGCGGCTGCTGCGCACCGCCGGGGCCAGGTCGCAGGCCACGGCACGGTCGCCGCGGTGGACGCGGTGTCGGTGGCCTGGGCCGAGCGGTTCGGGCGCGCGCTGGCCCGCTGCGCGACGAGGGCTCGGCCGCGCTGCCCGGCCGCCCGACAGCGGCGGCGCTGCCACCGTCGGCCCGGCTGCTGGACGAGCTGGGCCTGGCCCGCGCCACCCCGGCATCCCTGATGGCCCGCTGGGCCTCCACGGCGGACGACCAGCCGGGCGCGACGGTCCGCACCGCTCCCCGCCGCGGAGCCCGACATCCAGGGCTCGGGCCGCACCCTGAGCGCCGGCCCCAGGGTGGGCCCCCAGCGCACCGGTTCCGGCCGGACCCCGTACCCGTACCCGGTCTCGTCAGGTCAGGACAGCGACACCCGCGGCTCCGGCCGTACCCCGTATCCCGGTGGCGGCGTCACCAGCTCCGGCCCCGGCCGCTCCGCCTACCCTCCGGGGCCGGGGCGAGACAGGGCGACGCACCGCGCGTCGGGGCTCAGCGGCGTGACAGCGGCGAGTCGGCGGGCCGGTCCGCAGAGGCGGCCGGCGCCGACCCCGGGCGGCCCGTCCTCGTGCTCGGGGCAGGCCCCGGGGAGCGCTCAGCATCGATCTGACCGATGAGGGACCACACCTCCTCGTCGAGGGCCCGGCCGGCAGCGGCCGGACCGAGCTGCTGCGGGCCGCCGCAGCCTCACTGGCCGCCGCCGCACGGCCCGACCGGCTCGGCATTCTGCTGATCGACGGGGCCGGCGGCGAACGCGGCGAAGGGCTCGGCCCCTGTACGGAGCTCCCACACGTGTTCACTCATCTGATCGCCTCCGACCCGATACGGATGCGGGAGTTCGCCCAGGCGCTCGGCGGCGAGCTGAAACGGCGGGCCGAGCTCCTGGGCGGGCAGGACTTCGCCGAGTGGCACGCGCAGCGCGAGGCGTCGCAGCACCCCGGCGGCCGGCCGCCGCGTACCGCCGAACAGCGCGGCGATCTGGGCTCCCCACCACCGGCACCTTGCGGCTGCGGCCGGCCTCCGCCCGGGCCATGGCGCCCGGTCCGTCGCCGCTGCCCGCCTCGTCGTCCTCGCCGACGACTTCGACGCCCTGGTCGCCCCGGCGCTCGGCAGCCCAGGCCGGCCGGCCGCCGGTTCCGTCGTACGGGCGCTGGAGGCCGTGGCCAGGGACGGCGGGCGGCTCGGGTGCATCTGATCGCCACCTCCGCCCGTCCGGACCGCACCGAGGACACGGAGCTGGCGCGCGGGGCCCGGCTGCGTATCGTGCTCGACGCCCCGGTGGTGCCGCCCTCGCCGGACGAGCCCGCCCCTGGCCGTGGCCGGCTGGGGCACCCGGACGGCCGGGTGACACCGTTCCAGGGCGGCCGTGTCAGCGGCCGCATCCTCGCACGGCGACATCGCGGCCCACCGTCGTACCGCTGGAGTGGGATCGGATGGGTGATCCGCCCACCCGGCGCCCGGTCCGTGAGCTGGGCAACGGGCCCACCGACCTCGCGCTGCTGGCCAGCGCCCTGGAGCGGGCGGCCCGTTCGGTGAACGCCGAGCGGCTGCCTGGGCTGATCCCGTTCTCGCCCTGACTCCTTCTCGCCGCGCAGCTCCCGCGCTCGCCCCGCAGTCCGAATGACGAGACGTCACGAGCCCATCACGATCACCTAGTTGGGCGTGGTCGGGCTATTGCGGCACCCGTGCGCCGGGCGTAGGACTGTCCGCACGGACGACGAGACTCACGATGTGCACGAACCGGCACCGCCGGCCCCACCGGCGGTGCCGGTTCGTGCACATCGGCATGGAAAGAGACGGGCAGGGATGCACACAACCCTTCGGATGCGCAGAGCCGCACTGGTGTTCACCGCGATCGGTGCACTGGCTCTCACCGGTTGTGGTGACGACAGCGGCGGCAAGGACAAGGCGGGTGAGGGATCCGGCAAGGACAGCAAGCCGAGCGTCACTCTGCCGAAGCTGGACGGTGAGAAGGTCTCGGTCGCCGCGGTCTGGACCGGACCCGAGCAGGCCAACTTCACCAAGGTGCTGGACGAGTTCGAGAAGCGAACGGGGCGACCGTCACCTTCGTCCCCGCGCAGGACCCGATCGTCAACTTCCTCGGTACGAAGATAGCGGGTGGCGAGCCGCCGGACGTCGCGATGATTCCGCAGGTCGGAGCGATCCAGCAGGCCGTGGCCAAGAAGTGGGCCAAGCCGGTGGGAGCCGAGACGAAGGCCCAGCTGAGCAAGAACTACTCGAAGGTCTGGCAGGACCTCGGCGCGGTGGACGGCACCCAGTACGGCGTCTACTTCAAGGCCGCCAACAAGTCCCTGATCTGGTACAACACCAAGGCCTTCGAGAACGCCGGCGCGAGCGAGCCGAAGACCTGGAAGGACTTCCTGACCACGGCCGAGACGGTCTCCGCCTCCGGCATCACCCCGGTCTCGGTCGGCGGCGCGGACGGCTGGACCCTCACCGACTGGTTCGAGAACGTCTACCTCTCCCAGGCGGGCCCGGAGAAGTACGACCAGCTGGCCAAGCACGAGATCAAGTGGACGGACCCGTCCGTCAAGGACGCGCTGACCACGCTCGCCCAGCTCTTCGGAAAGCCGGCGCTGATCGCGGGCGGGGCGGACGGAGCGCTGCAGACCGAGTTCCCGACGTCCGTGACCCAGACGTTCACCGGCGGCGACCAGCCCAAGGGCGCGATGGTCTTCGAGGGTGACTTCGTCTCCATCAACATCGCGCAGACCGAGGCGAAGGTCGGCACCGACGCCAAGGTGTTCCCGTTCCCCGCGGTCGGCGCCGAGTCACCCGTGGTGACCGGCGGAGACGCGGCGGTGGCGCTGAAGGACAGCAAGGGCGCCCAGGCGCTGCTGACCTGGCTGGCGTCCACCGACGCGGCGAAGATCTGGGCCGAGGCGGGCGGGTTCATCTCGCCGAACAAGGCGCTGGACGCGGGCTCCTACCCCAACGACGTGCAGCGCAAGATGGCCCAGGCGCTGATCTCGGCCGGTGACGACGTCCGGTTCGACATGTCCGACCAGGCCCCGCAGTCGTTCGGCGGTACGCCCGGCAAGGGCGAGTGGAAGACGCTCCAGGACTTCCTGAAGAACCCGAAGGACATCGCGGGGACCCAGGCCAAGCTGGAGTCCGACGCGGCTGCGGCGTACAAGAGCTGACGGGATGAGCACAGCGGCAGCGGGAGGCACCGGCTCGGTGCCCCCGCCGACAAGAGTCCCGGCAACCATCCCGGCGAGCGCGGACCAATACGGTCGCGCAGGAGCGTGACCGGCACCCGGAAGATCATCGCGGCGGCGTTCCTGCTGCCGTCCCTGGTGCTGCTCGGCGCACTCGTCGTCTATCCGATCGTGTACTCGGTCTACCGGTCGTTCTTCGACCAGGCGGGCACGGGCTTCGCGGGGTTCGACAACTACACGGCGCTGTTCTCGGACGGCACCATCCGTACAGCGGTAAAGAACAACGCGATCTGGGTCGTGTTCGCACCCACGGTCGCCACGGCCCTCGGGCTCATCTTCGCGGTGCTGACGGAGCGGATCCGCTGGGGCACGGCGTTCAAGCTGATCGTCTTCATGCCGATGGCGATCTCGATGCTCGCCGCGGGCATCATCTTCCGGCTGGTGTACGACCAGGCGCCGGAGCGCGGGGTCGCCAACGCCGTAGCGGTGGGTGTGCACGACTCGTTCGCGCAGTCGTCGGGCTTCCCGAAGGCGCATCCGCTGCCCGTCCATCCGCTGAAGGCGGCCGGCGGCAGCTCCTTCATGACCAAGCAGCCGGCGCGCGCCGGTGAGCCGGTTCAGCTGCCCCTGGTCGGGGTGGTGCCCGCGAAGATGCCGGACGACGCCGAACCCGCGAAGGCCGCCACCGCGCAGGACGGGAAGATCACCGGTACCGCGTGGCTGGACTTCACCAGGGGCGGCGGCGGGAAACCCAATTCCGTCGACCCGAAGGAGCTCGGCCTCAAGGGCATCGAGATCGAGGCGGTCAAGGACGGCAAGGTCGTCGCTTCGGCGACGGCGGGCGCCGACGGAGTGTTCACGCTGCCCGCGTCGGCGGACGGCGCGCAGATCCGGCTTCCCGCGTCCAACTTCCGTGAGCCGTACAACGGCGTCAACTGGCTGGGACCGTCCCTGGTGACTCCAGGGATCATCGGCAGCTACGTCTGGATGTGGGCGGGCTTCGCGATGGTGCTGATCGCCGCGGGTCTGGCGGGTCTGCCGCGCGAACTCCTCGAAGCGGCCCGGGTGGACGGCGCGAACGAGTGGCAGGTGTTCCGCCGGATCACCGTGCCGATGCTCGCACCGGTACTCGCGGTGGTGCTGGTCACTCTGATGATCAATGTGCTGAAGGTCTTCGACCTGGTCTTCATCATCGCGCCGGGCTCCTCCCAGGACGACGCGAACGTGCTGGCCCTCCAGCTGTACCGGTCCTCGTTCGGCACGGGTGCCGACCTCGGAATCGGCAGCGCCATCGCCGTACTGCTGTTGCTGCTGGTGATCCCGGTGATGCTGTTCAACATTCGCCGGATACGTAAGGAGGGGCGCCGATGAAGACTCAGGGCCCGGCGACGACCGCGACCGAGGCGGTAAAGGCCAAGCGCTCCACCGGCGCCCGGATCGCCGCCCTCGCGGGCGGCGGGTGATGCGGGTCCTCCTCATCCTGGTGGGCCTGTTCTGGCTGATGCCGACCATCGGGCTGCTGCTCTCCTCACTGCGTGGCCCTGAGGACATCGCGGCCACCGGCTGGTGGAAGATCTTCACCGCCCCTCCGAGCTCACCTTCGACAACTACCAGCGCCTGCTGGACAATTCGACCATCACCGATTCACTGGTCAGTACGATCATGATCACCGTCCCGTCCACCCTGCTGGTCGTGGTGATCGGCTCGCTCGCCGGATACGCCTTCGCCTGGATGGAGTTCCCGGGCCGCGACTGGTGGTTCCTGCTGGTCGTCGGACTGCTGGTGGTCCCCGTCCAGGTCGCCCTGATCCCGGTCTCCGAACTCTTCGGCACCATCGGGATCTTCGAGACGACCTTCGGTGTGGTCATGTTCCACACGGCCTTCGGGCTGCCGTTCGCGATCTTCCTGCTGCGGAACTTCTTCGCGGAGATCCCGCGCGAGCTCCTGGAGGCCGCACGGCTGGACGGAGCGGGCGAGATCCGGCTGTTCACCCGGGTCGTGATGCCACTGGGCGGCCCGGCCATCGCCTCGCTGGGAATCTTCCAGTTCCTCTGGGTGTGGAACGACATGCTGGTCGCGCTGATCTTCGCGGACTCCGCGTCCCCGCCGATCACCGTGGCCCTGCAGCAGCAGGTTCGGCAGTTCGGCAACAACATCGACGTCCTGGCGCCCGGCGCCTTCGTGTCGATGGTCATCCCGCTCGCCGTGTTCTTCGCCTTCCAGCGCCAGTTCGTCACCGGGGTGATGGCCGGCGCCGTCAAGTAGCAGGCGCAGCACACGTTCGTCAACACAGAGGCGGCCCGGTCACCCTCGACCGGGCCGTCAGTGCTGAAATTCCCCGAATGCCACGCCCGGCGTAACCCTGTCACTCCATCGGCCGTTTGCGGGCCACATGCCCGCCCGCGAGCGCCCCTGGATGTGTTGTGCCCCGGTTCAGTGTCATCGTGCCCGCGTACCGGGTCCAGGCGTATCTGCACGAATGCCTGGACTCCGTGCTGAACCAGTCCTACAAGGACTACGAAATCATCGTGGTCGATGACGGATCACCGGACATCTGCGGCCAGATCGCCGACGAGTACGCCGCCCGCGACCCCAGGGTCGAGGCGGTCCACCTGCCGCAGAACGCCGGTCTCGGCCCCGCCCGCAACGCCGGGGTGGCCAGGGCCGGCGGCGACTACCTGATCTTCCTGGACGGCGACGACACCCTCGCGCCCGAAGCGCTGCGGACCATCGCCGACCGGATCGCCCGTACCAACGACCCCGACGTCCTGGTCTACGACTACGCCCGTACGTACTGGACCGGCGAGAGCGTACGCAACAGCTTCGCCGGCCATCTCGCCGAGACCGGCCCCGAATCCTTCCGGCTGATCGACCGCCCCGGGCTGCTCAAGCTCCTGATGGTCGTCTGGAACAAGGCCTACCGCAGGGAGTTCATCCAGGCCGAGGGGTTCACCTTCCCGCCCGGTTACTACGAGGACACCCCTGGACCTATCCGGTGCTGATGGCCGCCGGATCGATCGCCGTCCTGGACACGGTCTGCGTCGAGTACCGGCAGCGGCGCCGGGGCAACATCCTCTCCACCACCACCCGCCGCCACTTCGACATCTTCGACCAGTACGACCGGGTCTTCGCCTTCATCGACGCCCGCCCGCACTCGCCGCCTGGCGGCCGGTGATGTTCCGCAGGATGCTCGACCACTTCTCCACCCTGTTCACCTCCCGCGGCCGGCTGCCGAAGGGCACCGGTGCCGCGTTCTTCCGCCGTGCCCGCGCCCACTGCCGCCGCTACCGCACCCCGGCGCACCGTCCCGCGCCGCGCCCGGCTACGGCACGCGCTGTTCCGGCTCGGCGCCCACCGCACCTACCGCACGCTGTGGCGCACGCGGCAGCTGCGCGGCAGGATGCGGCGCAGCTCGGCGGGGATGCGCCGCGCGGTGCGCGCGGCCGTGCTCCAGGCGCACTACCGCATCCAGCTGAAGCTGCCCGTACGGCAGCACGATGCGGTGTTCGCCGCCTACTGGAACCGCGGCTACACCTGCAGCCCGGCGGCGATCGAGGCCAAGGCCCGTGAGCTCGTCCCCGGCTGCGCACCGCCTGGATCTGCCGCCCCGGGACGCGCACACCGTCCCCACGGCCACCCGCCGGCTGCACCCGGGCACCTTCGGCTACTGGACGGCGCTGGCCCGTTCCAAGTACCTCGTGAACAACGTCAACTTCGACCAGCGGCTGGTCAAGAGAAGCGGCCAGGTACTGCTGCAGACCCACCACGGGACACCGCTGAAGACCATGGGAACCGATCTCCTGCACCGTCCGGCCGCTGCCGGCGCCATGGACTTCGAGCAGCTGCTGCGCAACGTCGACAAGTGGGACTACTCCTCTCCGCCAACCAGCACTCCACGCTCGTCTGGGAGCGGACCTATCCGTCCGCCTACACCACGCTGGAGTACGGCAGTCCGCGCAACGACGTCTTCCACCGCACCGGCACGGCCGAGAGGCGCGGCTGCGCGAGGAGCTCGCCATCCCGGCCGGCAGCACCGCGGTCCTGTACGCGCCGACCCACCGCGACTACCTGCGCACCCAGCACCACCCGCTGGATCTGGAGCGGCTCGTGCGCATCCTGGGCCCGCGCTTCGTGATCCTGGCCCGCTCCCACTACCTGCACCAGGCACCTCCGTTCCCCGCCGGCGCAGCGGCCCCCATCCGCAGATCATCGACGTCAGCGCACATCCGTCGGTCGAGACGCTCTGCCTGGCTTCGGACGCGCTCATCACGGACTACTCGTCGCTGATGTTCGACTACGCCAATCTGGACCGGCCGGTCGTTCTCCATCTCGGCGACAGCGAGGCCTACCGGGCGGCCCGGGGCACGTACTTCGATCCGGAGTCGTTCCCGCCCGGGGCCGTCGCCCGCAGCCAGGAGGAGCTGCACGAGGTCTTCGCCACCGGCCACTGGTGCGGACCGCGCTCCACACAGCGGCGGGCCGCGTTCCGCGCCCGGTTCTGTCCGTACGACGACGGGTTCGCGGCGGAGCGGGTGGTGCGCCGGGTCTTCCTCGGCGAGACGGACGGGCTGCCGCATCCCGTCCCCGCCCAGGGCCGCGCCCCACGGGCGTGCTCCCGCGACAGCTGACCGTGCGGGAGTACACCAGCGAGTGAGGCCCGGCCCGGGCAGCGTCTCAGCGCTCCAGGAACGCGAACAGCTCCTCCCAGCGCCGCACGATCTCCGCTTCGGAGAACCGCTGTACGTTGGCCCGCGCCCGCTCCCCATCGCATCCCGCAGCCGCGGGTTCCCGGTCAGCCGCAGCAGCCGGTCGGCCAGCGCGCCGATGTCCCCGGCGGGGCGAGCAGCCCGTCCACGCCGTCGGACACGATCTCGCGGACCCCGGTGCGCAGTCGAAGGCCGCGCACGGCACTCCGCTCGCCATCGCCTCCAGCAGCGCCAGCGGAAAGCCCTCCCGCGCGAGGACTGCACAAAGACGCTGGAGGCCGCGAGCGCCGCGGGGACGTCGTCCGTGCGGCCCTTCCACTCGACCGAGCCGTCCAGGCCCAGGCCGGTGCACTGTGCCCTGAGCTCCGCTTCGTCCTCGCCCGCCCCGTAGACGCTCAGCCGCCAGCCGGGCGCTGCGGTGCCACCCGGGCCCAGGTGTCCAGCAGCATGTCGATGCCCTTCTGGTCGGTGAGCCTGCCGATGCTCGCCACCGTCTTCCCGGTTCGCGGGAGGGCAGTTCGGGCAGGCCGGCCAGCGCGTTGGGCATGAAGCCGACGTTGTTCATCCCGTCGCCCGCCCAGCTGTCGGCGTCCTCCTCGGTGAGAACGAGCCAGCGTCCGAGACCCGCGTAGTGGTTCTTGATCCAGCGGTAGCGGTGGCTCGCACGGGAGTAGTCGTAGGACTCATGGCTCATCCCGATGACCTGCAGCCCCGTGGTGTCAGCCGCGCCGACCCACTCCATCGCCCAGACCTGCGTGACGATCACCACGCCACCGGGCGTGCGGTCCGCAGGAGCTCGGACAGCCGCTCGACGGCGCGGCGCTTGTCCGCCTTCCTGGCCGCCTCCTTGCGCCTGGCCGGGATCCGGCAGCGGTCCCGCAGGCCCCTGGCGCCCACGGGGTCGGCGGGTGGGCGGGGTACAGGGCGGTGACGGGGTGGCCGGGCTGTTCGGGAAGGGCCATCTTCAGCTCGGCGCTGTGGATTCCGACGGTGTGCACCTGGTGGCCCTGTTCCTGGAAGAGCCGGGCCGTGCGGTGCATCCAGCCGGTGACACCACCGAGTTCGTCCGTGCTGTTGGAGACGATGAAGACGTCACGGCTGCGGTTCATCGGCCGGCCTCCCCGGTTCGGTTCGTACGGGTCAGGTGGCGGGCGAACAGGGTGGCGACGACCGTGCGGGCCGCGTCCCCCGGTCGTAACCGCCGAACTCCTCGGCGAACGCGCTCCGCCGCTCCTGGTATCCGGTGTCCGCGGCCTTCAGCCGGGCCAGCACCGCGAACAGCTCCTCCTCGCTCTCCGCCACCGGCCCCGGCGCCTTCTCCCGCAGGTCGAAGTAGCTGCCCCGGTCGGCCGCGTACGCATCGAGATCGGGCGCGAACAGGACGATCGGCCGGTCCAGGAGCGCGTAGTCGAACATGATCGAGGAGTAGTCGGTGACCAGGACGTCGGCGAGCGCCAGCAGTTCGCTCACATCGTGATGGCGCGAGACGTCCACCACCGTCCCCGGCGGGCACACCGGCAGCCTCGCGGCCTCCAGATAGTGCGCCCGCACCAGCAGCGTGTACGTGTCGCCGAAGCGTTCCGCGAACCGGGCGACGTCCAGCACAAGCCTGCGCCGCCCGCGCCGGCCGGCCGCGTCGCGGAACGTCGGCGCGTACAGCACCACCTTCTTGTGGTCGGCAGGCCGAGCGTCCCGGCGAGCGCCGGGCGCGGCAGCCGCCCTGGGCCTCGTCCTGACCCGTGCCGCGAGCAGCACATCGTTGCGCGGGTAGCCGGTCCGCAGCAGCTTCTCCTCGGGCAGCCGGTAGGCGCGGGCCAGAGTGCGCACATCGTGCTCGGAGCGGACGAGGAAGTGGTCGAAGCGCTGCACGGCCCGCTGGAGCCGCTCGCGCTGCGGGCGTTCTGCAGTCGCACCCGCGTCTCGTCGAGGCCCATGCGCTTGTACGCGGATCCGTGCCAGGTCTGCAGGTAGGTGGTCGCCCCGGCTTGCGCAGGTGCTGCGGGAAGCCCTGGTTGTCGACCCAGTACTCGGCGCGGGCAAGCGCCCACAGATACCGCCACGACCAGCGGCGGACCGCACGGGCGTCGGCCGGGAAGTCCTTCGGGGTGTCCTCGTAGGACCAGATGCAGTGCAGGGGCAGCCGTTGCCTGCGCACCTCCTCGTGGATGGCCCGCGGGCTGTCTCCGTAGCACTTGCCCATATGGCTCTCGAAGACGACCGATCCCCTGCGTACCGGCAGCCTGAGCAGCCAGTTGTTGTAGAAGGAGACCTTGAGCGCCCGGGAGTGCAGCCGGTCGCGGCGCTTGCGCAGGGCCCGCAGGACGAGCCTGGCCTTGCGTGCCGGGCGGAAGCGGGTGGCGTACCCGGCCGCCCGCCGCAGCGCACGCGCCGGGCGGTTGCGGGCCTCCAGCCGGAGCGCCAGATGGTCCTTGAGCGTGATGTAGGGCTGCCAGGTGTCCCCGGCCAGCCGGCCGAGCCTGGGCCGGGCGGCGAACCGGTCCGCGGGGCCGACGAGGTCCCGGGGGCGAAGAGATCGCTGACGGACCGGGTGTCCCCGCCTCCATGGTCATCCGGGCGTCCCATACCGTGTCCCGTGCGCCGACGGGACGCAGGAGGCGGGTGAGGCCGGCCCTGGTCCGCCAGCTGATCCCGGTGCCGTCGCGGCTTAGCTCGTCGACCCGGAGGCGCAAGGCGCGGGAGCCGTCACGTTCCCGGAACTCCAGCTGGGCCGTGAGCGGCAGCTCCGGGCCGGGGACGGCGTGGGCGGGCAGGACGAGCCGGCCTTCGAGCAGCAGCAGGTCCCCGTCCCGCTCGCACCGGGTGAGCCGGTTCATCAGCCGGAGCTCGCCGAACGTGCGGTGCTGGTGGCCGAGTTCGGTCACATCGAGCCGCTGCTCCGGTCCCGGCCCCGCGCCGGGCCAGTACACCCGCCCGTCGTCCCCGGTGATCAGCGGCGCGGCCACGGTGCCCGGCCTGCGCAGCGCGTACGCCGCCGCGAGCACTCCGTCCGCGTCGCCGAGCGCCAGCAGCTGGACGGCGGCACGCTCGACCGGCCCCAGCGACCGGATCGCGGGCGCCGGGACACTGTCCGGGAGCACCGGGGCGCACCGGGAGGCGATCCGCGCCCGCTCGGCCGCCGGGAGCTCCGGGAACATCCGGACCAGCGGCACCAGATGGTCGGTGGCGAAGGCGCGCTCCCGCTCCTCGCACAGCTCGGGCAGCCCCTGGGCGGCGAGTACGTTGCGCACCCGCCGGTGGGCTTCGGCCGCCCCACGATGTCCCGGGCGGCGCCGGCCGCGGCCCGGCCGGTCACGATCCGGCGGCGTACCAGGGCGATCCGGCCGACGGCCGCAGCCGCCAGCGGGCCGAACAGGACCTCGCTGTGGGTGAGGTCCTCCTCGTAGCGCAGTCCGTGCCGGTCCAATGCCTCGCGGCGCAGACAGAATCCGGTCACCAGAGCGTCCCGCACGGCCAGTTCGGGTGCTTCGGCGAAATGGCCGACGGTCCGGGAGCGCTCGTACAGCCGCTGCTGCCAGGGCGGCTCCTGCTCCTTCGTGCCGTCGCCGGTGAGCCTGCTCCAGCGCCCGGCCACCAGGTCGGCTCCGGAGCGCGCGGATGCCTCCCAGAGGTTGCGGCAGGCGTGGCGCTGGAGCCGCTCGCCGTCGCCCAGTACGAGGACGTTCTCGCCCCGTGCCTCGTCCAGACCGGTGTTGCGCAGAGCGGCGGTGGACCGGGCGTCGGCGGTCAGGACACGGACACGGCCCGCGGAGCGTACGGCGAGGACTCGGCCGTGGCACGGTGACCGCGTCGCCGCCGGCCGGCAGCACCACCAGGGCCTCGACCGCGCCGAGGGACTGGTCCAGCACCGACTCGACGGAGGCCCGCAGCGCTGCCGCACCATCCCCTTCGGTGATCACACAGCTGAAGTCGGGGTGTTCACGCGTGCGCCTCCGTCAGCATCAGGCCGACGACGCGGGCTGCCGCCGTGCCGTCGTCGAAGTCGCAGAACGATTCCCGGAACCGGCTGTACGCCTCCCGGTGGGCGGCGGTTACGGCCTCCGGGCCCGCAGGCCGCCACGACGCCGGCCGAGGTGGTGATCAGTGGGCCGGGCGCCCGGTTCTCGAAGTCGAAGTAGAAGCCGCGCAGAGTGTCGCGGTAGTGGGCGAGGTCGTAGGTGTGGAAGAGCATGGGCCGGCCCGTCTGTGCGAAGTCGAACATCAGGGAGGAGTAGTCGGTGACCAGGACATCGCTGATCAGCAGCAGCTCGGCGACGTCCGGGTGGCGCGACACATCGCGGACGAAGTCGCTCTGCGGGACGCTCCCGCCGACCAGGTAGTGGCGGCGCACCAGCAGGACGTGGTCCTCGCCCAGGCACTCGCGCGCCCGGTCCAGGTCGAGCTGGAGGTCGAGCCCGTAGCGGCCGCCCCGCTTGGGCCGGTCCTCGCGCCAGGTCGGGGCGTACAGGACGACGCGTCTGCCTTCGGGGATGCCGAGCCGCTCCCGCACGGTGTCGGCCACCTTGTCCCGGTCGGCCGCGTACAGCAGGTCGTTGCGCGGATAGCCGCACTCCAGGACCTCGCCGGTGTGGCCGAAGGCCCGGCGCAGGATCGGGGTGGCGAAGCTGTTCGGCGAGACGAGCACGCTCCACTGGGCGGCGCGGTGCGGCATGGACGCCATGTACGCGGCGTCCGCGCACGGGCTGCCGGCCAGGTCACGGCCGATGCGCTTGAGCGGGTGCCGTGCCAGGTCTGGACGACGAACTGGCCCCGCGCCCGCTCGAACCACTGCGGCAGCTGCGTGTTGGTGACGATCCAGCGGCTGCGGGCCAGCGCCTCGTACCACTGCGCGCTGTGCAGGGCGACGGTGCGGACTCGGTCGGGGACGGTGGCCTGCTGGTCGCGCACCACCCACAGCTGCTCCAGGTCCGGCTCGCGGCGGGCCAGCTCCTCGGATACGGCCCGCGGCGAGTCCGAGTACTGACGTCCGTCGAAGCTGGAGAACAGAACGGCCCGGCGCAGCGAGCCGCCACCGCTGCCGGTGGAACGCGCGGTGGTGTACCGGTCGCGCAGCTGCCGCTGCCCGTACGCCCCCGCTCATGGCCCGGCAGTGCGCTGCCGGATTCCAGGGCGAGCCGGTCGTGGAAGCGCCGTTCCAGGGTGAACAGCCGCCCCCGGTGCGGTGGGGCAGCGGCAGCTCCGGGTGGAGCCGGGGCCGACCCGCAGCGGGCGTAGCTCTCCGGGTCGCTCTCGCCCTGCTCGCGGAGGAAGGGGTACCAGCGGCCCTCGGCCAGCGGGAGGGTGCCGCCGAGCCCTTCGACGGCACCGGGCGTCACCACCGTACGGAATCCGGCTCCCTCGCTCTCCACGGCGAAGGCCGCCTCCTCCTGGTGGCCGCTGTGGCGCAGGACCAGCTCGGCGGGCCGGCCTGCGGGTGCGGGGAAGTCGCCTTCCAGGACCAGGTCACCCGCCCCGGACCAGGAGATACGCGTGACGACCGGCTGCACCACGCGGTCGGTGAGGACCAGATCGCCGGACGGGTTGGGGCGGCGTACACCTCGCGCCCGCAGCCCAGCGGGTACCTCCCGCGCCGGTCCCCAAGTCGGCCGCCACCGTCACCCGGTGCTTGCCGCCGACGAGTTGGACCCCCAGGCCCCGTCGGAGCACCGGAAGGCGTCGAGCGGCACCTCGGCGACGACCGTGCCCTCCGGCCCGTACCGCCGCTGAGCGCCAGCGGGAATTCGCGGGTCTCCTTGGTGCGCCACTCCTGGATGCGCAGAGCGGTCGGCGCGGTCGCGCCGAGGACCCGCACCTCGATGCGCACCCCGGCGGCGGTCGCCCGGTGCCCGGTGAGCAGGGCATCGATCCGCTCGGCGCGCAGCTCCAGCTTGTTGCCGGAGAGCAGGGGACGATACGGGTGCGATCGTCGGCGTACAGCACGGCGGGCGCCGCCTGGTTGTCCAGCAGCCTCATCGGCCCACGGCGCGGCCTCCCGGCGCCGACGACGAGGATTCCAGCTTCCAGGTCGTCCGGCCGCCGCGGCCGCCTTGGCCGCCAGCCGGCGCGGGTCGATGACGGCCTCGAAGCCGGAGCGTTCGTAGCGGTGCAGCGAACGTCCCGACCGGGCAGCCGCCTCATCCGTCGGGAAGGTGCGCAGCCGCAGCGCAATGACCCGCCGCCCGCTCTGAGCCAGCCCGCCCCGGCCGATTTCCCCGGGCGTTGCGGACGTAGGCGTACCCCTTGATGTGCAGCAGGCCGTCCCGCCAGACAGCCTCGGTCAGATGCGCGTGCACAGGGAGATCGGCGCCGGTCAGAGCGGTGACCCGGCGCGGGAGCGGGCCGTCCACAGCCGGGTACTGGGCCCGCGGCCGGAGCAGGCCCCGTACGTGGAAGGTGTCCTTGTCGGATGTCTCCCGGTCCAGGAGCGCGAGCAGTTCGGGCAGCCTGCGCTCGCGGATGAGCTGCCACTTGACGCGCAGATGCAGGGCCAGCGCGTCGAACACGGCAGGTTCGACGGTGTCCGCGAAGGCATTGGCGTGTTCGAGGAAGGCATCGTGGAATGCGGCGTCGCCGTCCGGGAGCGCCTCGATGAACAGCCACAGGTCGCCGCAGAGCGCATGCCCGTCGTAGCGGCGCTTGGCATCCGCCATGCCCTGCCCGGCGAGGAACCGGCTGACCGTTGAGACCGCGGTGACCCGGTCCCTGATGCCCTTGGCCACCGCGCGCCGGGTGGTGATCGAACCGTCCCTGTCCCGCCAGTGGTAGACGGGCTCCTCGACCACGTCGACGGAGGAGGCCAGGAAGTGCGCGGGAGGACCACGGCGATGTCCTCGTACAGCACACCGGAGGGAAAGGCGAAGGAGTGCAGGTCCCAGAAGGACCTGCGGAAGACCTTGTTGCAGGCGATGCGGTCGCCGAGCAGGATCCAGTCCCGGGTGACATGTGTGGCGTTGCGGGCCCTCTCCATCGGCTTGCGGAACATCGGGGACTGTTCGAGCAATCCGTTCGCCCGGAGCCTGAGCACATTACCGGTGGCGAAGTCGGAGCCGGAGCGCGCCAGTTCACCGATCATTCGCTCGTACGCACCGGGCGGGACCACGTCGTCGCTGTCGACGAACGCCAGGAACTCCGCGTCCGGGTGCGCCTGCCCGGCGCCCGCGTTGCGTGCGGCCCCGAGTCCGGCGTTCTCCTGCTGGACCAGCCGGAAGCGCGGGTCCGAAGCCGCGAACTCCCGTGCCACTTCCGCGCTCCTGTCGGTGGAGCCGTCGTCCACCATGACGACTTCCAGATCCTGGATCGTCTGAACGGCCAGCGAGTCCAGGCAGGCTCCGAGGTAATCCTCGACGTTGTAGAGCGGGACGACGACGGTGAGACGGGGTGCCATGCGCTGCGCACGATCCTTCCGGACGGACGACAAACCGGTTTTGGCCGGGCGGATTGCCGGTCACCCGTACAACCCCGTACGGGTCGGCAGTCACCCGATGTGAGCCATTCGAGTGCATCGGAGCGACCTGACGACAACGTGCCGAGCCCCGTGCCAGGGGAGGCACGGGGCTCACGGCGTCAGGGGTACCGGGGCCGGGCTCAGGGCTTGACGGCGATACGGCCTTCGTCCATACGCAGCAACAGCAGCTGCTCGCCGGTCTTCTCCAGGAACTCGTCGACCGCCTGGCGCGAGCCCTGCCAGTACCCGTAGTCGTCGATCAGGAGCACGCCGCCGCTGACCAGACGCGAGTAGAGGTGCTCCAGCTCGTGCCTGGTCGACGCGTACCAGTCGGTGTCGAGCCGGAGGATCGAGATCCGCTCCGGCGCCTGCTCCGGCACGGTGTCCTCGACCTTGCCCCGCACGTAGTGGATGCGGTCCTTCGGATACGGAACGGATTCGAACCCGGCCTGTACGTCCTCGAGCGAGGCCACCGCCCAGATCGGCCGGTCCTTTCCCTGGGCGTCCAGCAGCTCCTGCGCCGGCCTGCCGTCGCGCCGCAGATCCTCGGCGGTGGGCGGGTCATTCCCTCGTACGTGTCGAAGAGGTAGAGCTCGCGTCCGGTCTCGCCGAGCGACAGCAGCGTCTTCGCGCAGGCCTGCATGGAACCGCCGCGCCACACCCCGCACTCGACGATGGCGCCCGGGATGTCGTGCTTGACGATGTGCCGGGTCGCGAGGACGAAGGCGTTCAGCCGCTCCGGCGAGGTCATCGAGTACGGCTTGACCGCACGGATGATGTCCTTCGCCTCGTCGTCGTAGTCCGCCGGGTACTGCGGGACCGCCTTGGGCTTCGGCTCGGGCTTCGGGGCCGGTTCCGCTCCGCCTCCCGCGCGATGCGGGGCCGGCACGATCACGCGCCTGAGCTGATACCCGGTGAGTTGCTGAAGGACGCCGTTGACGGCGTTGCGCCAAGCCATGCCCCGGACAGTACGCGCGCTTTGTGAGCCATGTCACCTTTCGTCAACCTGTGGTTGATCCAGCCCTGTTGGAACCGTCCCCGGCCTGCGCCGGGGTCTCCACCGGGGCTTGGCCGGGCTGCCCTGCGCGGGGACGTTGCCCGGCCGTCCGCACCGCTCCCGGCCGGGAAGCGGGCTGGGCAGCGGCACTCCGTCCACCCTCCCACCCGGTTGGCCCACCAGACGGTCAGCTCCCGCACGGCGTACATGGTCAGCCGGGGTAGCGCTGCGGCCTGCGGAAGACACCGACGGAGTCGCCCAGTAGGCGGCCTTCCTGTCGATGCCCCGGTAGTCGTGCCAGATGCCCTTGGCGGGCGGGAAGTCCGTGTACGCCTCGCAGAGTTCGAGGCGGGAGTGCGCGGCCAGGGCGCGGAAACCGTCGGGGTAGTAGCGCCAGCAGTCCTGCGCGTCGTGGACGTGGCCGCGCGAGGGTGCGGTGATGAAGGCGTAACCGCCGGGCTTCAGCACCCGGGCGATCTCCAGCATCGACGCCCAGAAGAAGGGGATGTGCTCGAAGGCCTGGCCGGAGAGGACCACATCGGCGCTGCGGGACTTGACGGGGATCCGATAGGGACGGGTCATCACCGCGTCGACATTGGGCCCGTCCTGTACGTCGACACCGAAGTAGTCCACATCGTGCCTGGCGAGCAGAGCCCTGTGCGTGCGGGTCTGCTTGCCGGAGATCCGTGAACCCAGATCGACGACTCGGTGCCTGCGCGACTTGGGCAGATACTCCTCGACGCAGAGCTCCATCTGCTCATAGGCGGACCGGTGCATGACGTTCTCCCAACATTGCCGTGTGCGCGAGCTGTTCAGCACAACGACCGCGCGAAGCTCAGGGGTCGGTCCGGCCCGGAGAGTCCGCCATCCGGGTGGCGCGGCGCGCCGGCCGGCCGCCTCAGCCCTGCGGCCCGGCCGGACCGCCCGCCTCACCCGCCTTGCCCGCCTCGCCCGCCTTGCCCGCCTTGCCCGCCTTGCCCGCCTCGCCCAGGAAGAGTCGCCGCACCACGCGTTCCGCCGCGCGCCCGTCGTCGTAGGGACAGAACCGGTCGCGGAACGCCTTGCGCAGCAGGGCCGTCTCCCCGACCGCCAGGCCCCGACCGCACCAGGTCCAGCAGCTCGTCCTCGGTGGTGGCCACCGCCCGGGGTGTCGCCCGGGCGCCCGGAGAGCAGGTCGAAGTAGGTGCCGCGCGAGGCACGGTAGGCCGCCCAGTCCGGTGCGTAGGTGATGATCGGCCGGTCGAGGCAGGCGTAGTCGAACATCAGCGACGAGTAGTCGGTGATCAGCCCGTCGGCGGCCAGGCAGAGCTCCTCGACGCTCGGGTGTCCGGTGACGTCGATGACGCATCCGGCCTCGCCGAGGTCCGCCGAGCGCCCGTAGAAGTAGTGGGCGCGCACCAGCAGCGTGTAGTGCGGGCCCAGTTCACGGGCCAGCCGCTCCAGACCGAGGCGGGGACGAACCCTGCGGTAGTCGCGGTGGGTCGGCGCGTACAGCAGGGCCGTGCTGCCGGGGCGATACCGAGGTCCGCGCGGATCCTCCCGGTCTGCTCCCCGGTGGCGGTGAAGAGGATGTCGTTGCGCGGGTAGCCGATGTTCAGCTGCTCGTACGAGGACGGGTAGGCCCGGTCCCAGATCTCGGTGGTGTGCGGGTTGGCCGAGAGGCTGAGGTCCCACTGGTCGGTGTGGGCGAGGATCCGCTCGAAGCTGACGCCCCGGTGAGGGCGGGATAGCCGAGCTGGTCCAGGCCCATGGTCTTCAGCGGGGTCCCGTGGTGGGTCTGGAGGTAGGTCTGCCCGGGACGCTTGGTGAAGCCGCCGGGAAAGCTGGAGTTGTTGATGAGGTAGGTGGCGGTGGCCATGGTCCGCCAGTAGGCGCGGGAGCCCTCGATGACGTACGGGACACCCGGTGCGATCCGGTCCCGGTGCCTGGAGGAGACGACCCAGACGCCCCGGATGTGCGGGCGAGCTCGCGGGCCTTGGCGTGGATGGCGGCCGGGTTGCAGGCGATGCCGCGGTTCCAGTACGCCCGTACACCGCCAGGGCGGGATCCAGCGGCCGGTGCAGATCGGCTCGGTAGGCGGCCCGCATCACGCGGGCGCGCAGTGACTTCCTGCCCCGGCGCAGGGCGGCGCGCACCGGGAGCGGCGGGCGCGGGCGGCCTGTCGCACCCGGTGGGCGGTGTAGCGGCCGGGAAGCCCGGCAGTGCGGAAGAACGACGCCCTGTCCCGGGGCCGGATCCGGCCCGGTCGTCGAGCACGGCCAGCAGGTGCGCCGTGCGCGCCTGCTGGATGCGCGGGTCGCCGCCGGTCTCGGCGAGCAGCCGGTCGTAGGCGTCGATGACCGCGAAGTGGCCGCGGCCGGGTGTGGTGGCGAAGGTGCCCCGCGGCGCAGGCGGTGGCGGACGCAGATCCGGTCGAGCTCCGCGAGGGTGCCCGCGTCGCAGGCGAGGAGAAGCGCCCGGTGGACGGGCAGGACTTCGTCGTACGGGCCGTCGGTGAAGCGGAGCTTGTGGGCGGCCCAGAAGTCGCGGCGGAAGAGCTGGTTCCGGGCGGCGGGGACGGTGCCGGGGCGCCTGGCCCCGCCTCGCCCCACCAGTCGGCGCAGTCGTGGCCCAGGCGCAGGACGTCCGGCCGGCCTGCCTCCACCCGTTCGGCGACGGCCGCCACCGCACCTGGGCGCAGCAGGTCGTCCCCGTCGAGGAAGAGGAGGTAGGTGCCGCGGGCCGCGGCGGCTCCGGCGTTCCTTGCCGCTCCCGGGCCGGGGCACCGGCTCAGCACCCGCACCCGGGGTCGCGCTCCGCGAACTCCGCCACGATGGCGCTGCCCGCGTCGCCCTGATCGTCCCAAGCCCCGACCGCGACGACGATCAGCTCCACGTCCCCGCGGACTGGTCGAGTACGGACTCCAGGGCCGCCCTCAGGTACCCCTGCACACGATGGACCGGCACGACGACACTGAGGAGCATGGCAGCTGAGCGTAGTGGCGTCCGTACGCCTCCCGGCTCCCGTATTCACCCGTTCGGGTCAGCGTCGGTGACCCCGGGCGCCCACCCGGTTGAGCGGGCATGAAGCCACCGCTCCTCAGCGTCGTCGTACCCGTGCACAACGTCGAGGACTATCTCCAGGAGTGCCTGGACTCACTGGCCGGCCAGTCGCTCGACGCGATCGAGGTCGTGCTGGTCGACGACGGCTCGACGGACGGCAGCGGCCGGATCGCGCGGGAGCACGCCGCCCGGGACAGCCGCTTCCGCTTTGTCCACCAGCCCAACGCCGGGCTGAGCGCCGCCCGCAACACAGGTGTCGCCCACACCACCCCGGCGTCCCGTATCTGGCGTTCGCCGACAGCGACGACATCGTCGTCCATGACGCGTACGAGCGGATGGTGGCCTCCCTGGAGTCGACCGGCTCGGACCTGGCGTCCGGCAACGTCTGGCGGCTCAGCGAACAGGGCAGGCAGCAGGCCTGGCAGTACCGCTGGCTGACCACCGGCCGGCCCCGGACCCACATCACCCACGACGCCCGGCTGCTCGCCGACCGGGTCGCCTGGAACAAGGTGTTCCGGCGCTCCTTCTGGGACCGGCACGCCTTCGCGTTCCCGGAGGGCAAGCTCTACGAGGACACCCCGGTGATGATCCCGGCGCACTACCTCGCGGGCTCCGTGGACCTGCTGCACGAGCACGTCTACTACTGGCGGGTGCGGGAGGGCTCCATCACCCGCCGGCGTACGGATGTGAAGGGCGTGACGGACCGGATCGCGGCATGTGAACACGTCAGCGCGTTCCTGGCGGACCGCGACGCCGTACAGCAGCGGCGGTACGACGTCTCCTGCCTGCGCGACGACTTCCTGTACTTCCTGGAGGGCGTGGCGATGGGCGGGGCCGCCTACCGCACCGCGTTCATGCGGGACGCGGGCGCCTTCCTCGACCGGACGGGCGGCTCCGCCCTGGACGGGCTGCCGGCGGAACTGCGCATCAAGTGGCAGCTGGTGCGGGAGCGCAGGCTCGATGACCTGCTGGCCGTGCTCGCCTTCGAACAGGCCAACGGGGCAGGGACGTTCGCGGTCGAGGGACTGCCGGGAAGGCGGCGGGCCGTGCACCCGGGGATCGCGGGCACCGGCGTACGGCTGGGGCAGGGCGACCTTCCGGCGGTGGCACGGCTGCTGGAATCGTCCTGGAGCAAGGACGGAAAGCTCAGGCTGCGCGGATACGCCTACATCCGCAATCTCCCGGCGGACCGGGCCCACCACACGCTGAAGGTGGGGATGGTGCGGGCGGTGGGCGGCAGGCAGCTGCGGAGGGTCCCGGTGCGGACGGTCCCGATGCCCGAGGCAACCGTCGACTCCGGTCAGGAGCTGCACAGTTACGACCGCTCCGGCTTCGAGATGGTGCTCGACCCGGAGAAGCTACGGGCGGGGAGCTGGCTGGTGGGGTGGTGCTGGCGGGCCACGGCGTCCTGCGGCGGGTCGCCGTACGCGCCGTGGACGCTTCGGCGGTCCAGCCGCTCGCCCACGACCTGGGAGCGGGCCGGCGGGCCGTGCTCGGCTACCGGGACGGCCGGCTCGAACTGACCCTGTCCCAGCTGCCCGCCCTGGCCGAGACCCACAACGTCGTGGACGGGGCGCTGGAGCTGACCGGCCGGCTGTACGGAGGCGCCCGCCCGGCTGCCCTGCTGCTGACCCGCGAAGGAGGCGGTCAGGAACGGGTGTGCCCGGTGGCCTGCGGGGACGACGATCGTTTCACCGTGCGGCTTCCGCTCGCCGGGATGGCCGCCGTCGAGCCCGTCCCGCACCGGGCCCCGGATGCGGTGGAGCGGGAGCCGGGCCCGCGCTGGCGCGCCCTGCTGCTCCTGGCCGACGGCGCCCGGGTCCCGCTCGCGGCGGCCCGGACCTGCCGCCGCCGGCGGTCGCCGGCGCGGCCGGGGAACTGGTGCTGGACCTGGGAGAACAGCCGGTCGTGGACCGGGCGGAACGGACCTTGGACGGGGGCTGCGCATCGAGGGCATCGAGGGGCCCGCGCCGGAGTGCAGGGACTCGTGCTCCGGGGACCCGGGCACCGGCCGCGATCTGCTGCTGCGGCACGACACTCTGCGCGAGACGGTCACCGTCCCCGTGACACGGCGGGCGGGCCGGTTCACCGCACTCCTGGCTCCCCGCCGGACGAGGGCCGCTGGGAGCTGTACCTGAACGGCCGGCCCGTGCGGGTGCAGGCCTCGCTCACCGCACGGCTCCCGCTCACCTGGGGTCGACGGCGCAGGAACTCCGCCTCGACCGCCGTCACGGCGACCGGCTCACCCTGCACGCGGGCCCGGCTCTCGCCGTCGCCGAGCGGGGCGCGTACCGGAGACACCGCCTGCGCGCCGCGCACTACCCGGCGCAGCGCCGGCTGCCGCTCCGCGACGCCGTGCTCTACACGGGCGGGGACTCCCCGCGCGCCGTCCACGCCGAGCTGGTGCGCCGTAACACCGAGGTCGAGCACCTCTGGGTCACCGACGGATCCGGCGGCCGCGGGTCGCACGTCCCGCCCTTCGCCGTTCCGGTCCTGCGGCACAGCACCGCCTGGTACGAGGCCCTGGCTGGGGCCCGCCGTATCGTCACCGCCGGTCAGCTGCCCGTGTGGTTCGAGCGGCGCCCCGGGCAGACGGTCGTCCAGACCTGGCACGGCACACCGCTCGGCCGCTTCGGCACGGATCTGACCGGCACCCTGTACGCCGACCATCAGCGTCTCGCCTCCCTGCCGCACCGCTCGGCCCAGTGGTCGGTCCTGGTCTCCCCAGCCGCTTCGCCACCCCGCATCTGCGCCGCGCCCTGGCCTACGGGGCGAGGTGCTGGAGGCGGCTCCCCGGCCAACGATCTGCTGTTCGCACCCGGCCGGGACAAGACCGCCGAGCGGGTCCGGCACCGGCTCTCCATCCCGGACGGCCATCGCGTGGTGCTGTACGCGCCGACGTACCGCGACCAGCTGGCGCACTGGCCGGGCGGACCACGGGGCGCACTCCACCGGCACCCGGTACCGCTGGGATCCCGCCCTGGACCTGCCGGCCCTGGCCGGGTCGCTCGCCGGCGGCCACACCGTGCTGGTCCGCAGGCATCCGCGGGTGACGGGCGGTCTGCCCGTGACGGGAGGCCCCGCACTGCGCGATGTCTCCGGGCATCCGGACACCGCGGAGCTGCTGCTGATCGCGGATGTCCTGATCACCGACTACGCCGGACTCATGTTCGACTTCGCGCACACCGGCCGTCCGATGCTCTTCCACACCTACGACCTGGAGCACTACCGCGACACGGTGCGCGGCTTCTGCCTGGACTTCGAGACCCGGGCGCCCGGCCCGCTGCTGGTCACCACCGAAGAGGTGGCGCAGGCGCTGCGGACGACGGAGGCGGTGGCCCACCGGCACGCGGACGCTTACGACAGCTTCCGCCGGGACCACTGCGACCTGGACGACGGCGGGGCGGCAGGGCGGGTCGCCGACCGGCTGCTCAGGGACGGCGGCTGATCCCCGGGGCCGCTTCAGCTCCTGAGCGCCGCGACGGCCGATACGGCCAGGTCGTCGAGGTAGCCCTGGGGCAGCTCGCCGCGTACCACCGCGAGGCGCCAGTACAGCGGCCCGACGATGAGGTCCAGGGCCCGGTCCGGGTCGCTCCCTCGGGCAGCTCGCCACGGGCGACCGCCTCCCGTACGACCACGGCGGCGACACCCTGCTGCTGGTCCAGCAGGGCCGCCTTGATCGCGCCGGAGATCTCCGGGTTACGTGCCGCCTCGACCAGCAGGTCGGGGATCACCTGCGAGGCGAGCGGGTGGCGCAGCGCGTACGCGGCAAGCTCGAGCACGGCGCGCACGTCCCCGTGCAGCGAACCGGTGGCCGGCGCCGGCATGCCCTGGGACGCGACGGCCGCGACCAGGTCCAGGACGAGATGCAGCTTGGACTTCCAGCGACGGTAGACGGCGGTCTTGCCGACGCCCGCGCGGCGGGCGATGCCTTCGATGGACATGCGCGCGAACCCCACCGCGGCCAGTTCCTCGAAGACGGCACCGCGGATGGCGTCGGTCACGTCCTCGCGCAGCACGGCGGCTCCCGCCGGAGCGCGGCGCCCGGTTCCCCGTTCGGTGGTCATGGCCCGAATGATAGTCCGCAGCGACGAAACGGTTGCGTTGCGACGTCTCGGCGTCCTACTGTCAGCGTTACGACGAAACGGTTGCGTCCCCACGTGTTCTCATGTGCCCGGCCCTCATGTGCGTCGTTCCTCCTGTCTCCGTCGAAAGCGATCGTGGTGAGCCAGACAGCAGCTCCACCGGCCCCGGTGGAACCCACAGACCTCTCGCTCCTCCCCGTCCACGAGCCGGGCGAGCTGGCCGCGCTGGCCGCCCGGCACGGGCTGACCGTCAGCGGTGCCCGGCCCTCGCTCATCGAGTACACCCGGCAGCTCTGGGGGCGCAGGCACTTCATCACGGCCTTCGCCACCGCCAAGCTCACCGCGCAGTACAGCCAGGCCAAGCTCGGCCAGATCTGGCAGATCATGACCCCGCTGCTGAACGCGGCGGTCTACTACTTCATCTTCGGCGTCCTGATGAACACCAAGCGCGGAGTCCCCGACTTCGTGCCGTTCCTGGTCACCGGCGTCTTCATCTGGACCTTCACCGGCAGCTCGATCACCGCGGGCACCCGGGCCATCAGCGGCAACATCGGACTCGTCCGGGCTCTGCACTTCCCGCGGGCGTCACTGCCCATCGCCCTGGCCCTGCAACAGCTCCAGCAGCTGCTGTTCTCACTCTGCGCGCTCGGTCTGATCCTGATCGGCTTCGGCCAGTACCCGCGGCCGTCCTGGCTGCTGGCGGTCCCGGCACTGGCACTGCAGGCCCTGTTCAACACCGGCCTGTCGATGGTCGTGGCGCGGCTGGCCGCGAAGACCCCGGACATCGCCCAGCTGACGCCGTTCGTCCTGCGTACGTGGATGTACGCATCGGGCGTGATGTGGAGCCTCGACTCGCTGCTCACCAAGGACCGGGTGCCGCACTTCGTACTGGTGGCACTGGAGTACAACCCGGCCGCCATCTACATCGATCTGATGCGCTACGCGCTCATCGACAGCTACCGGTGGGAGCAGCTGCCCACGCATGTGGGCAGCCGCAGCGGGCTGGGCGCTGGTCTGCGGGATCGGCGGATTCGTGTATTTCTGGCAGGCCGAGGAGAGTTACGGACGTGGCTGAGACCGCCGAGAACCGGGCACCCACCGTCGTCGTCGACGGGGTCCACATCACATACAAGGTCAACGGCTCCCGTACCGGAAAGGGCAGCGCGACCTCCGCCCTGAGCCGGCTCATCTCACGCGGACGGAGCCCCGGGTGCGTGAGGTGCACGCGGTGAAGGGCGTCAGCTTCGCCGCGTTCAAGGGCGAGGCCATCGGGCTGATCGGCTCCAACGGATCGGGGAAGTCGACGCTGCTGAAGGCCATCGCGGGCCTGCTGCCGCCGGCCAGGGCCATGTGCACACCCAGGGGCAGCCTTCGCTCCTCGGGGTGAACGCGGCCCTGATGAGCGATCTGTCCGGCGAGCGCAACGTCGTACTGGGCGCACTCGCGATGGGCATGACCCGCGAACAGATCCGCGAGCGCTACCAGGACATCGTCGACTTCTCCGGAATCAACGAGAAGGGCGACTTCATCACGCTGCCGATGCGCACGTACTCCTCCGGCATGGGGCGCGGCTGCGGTTCTCCATCGCGGCAGCCAAGAACCACGACGTACTGCTGATCGACGAGGCGCTCTCCACCGGCGACGCCCGGTTCCAGCGGCGCAGCAAGGAGCGGATCGCCGAGCTGCGGCAGGAGGCCGGGACCGTCTTCCTGGTCAGCCACAGCAACAAGTCGATCACCGAGACCTGTGACCGGGCACTCTGGCTTGAGGCGGGGACCCTGCGCATGGACGGGCCGGCCGGGAAGTCGTGGCCGCGTACGAGAAGTTCACCTCCGCGGCCCCCACCAAGAAGGCCCTGTCCAAGAAGGCCCCGTCCAGAAGGCCCCGCCAGTCATGACACGATCGCCGGACGGGCCCGCATGCTGCCCGTCCGGCGATCGATGTTCAGGCGGCTACCGGCCGCCTCCGCTCACGCGTGTGTCCGCAGCAGCAGCCGCATCGTCCGCATGGCCACCGACAGGTTCGCCAGGTCGAAGGCTTCCGAGCTCTGGATCTCATCCAGCGTGGCACGCGATCGCGACAGGATCGCCGCGTTCTTCTCCTCCCAGGCCTTGAACCGCTGCTCGGGCTTAGACGTCCCGTTGCCGACGGACAGCACGTCCGACGTCAGGGCCGCGTGCGCCGCGTACAGATCCTCGCGGATGGAGGCACGGGCCATGGACTGCCAGCGGTCGGCCCGCGGCAGCTCGATGATCCGGTCCATCAGCTGGGTGATCCGCAGCCGGTCGCCCAGGTCGTAGTAGACCTCGGCGACGGCCAGCGGCTCCTGCCCGTACGGTCCGCGATCGCCACGATGTCCAGCGCCGGGAAGGCCGAGGAGAAGCCGGCCACCCGCACGGCCAGCTCGTCCGGGACCCCACCGAGGTGAGCTCGTCCAGGATCGACTGGTACCACTCGAGGTCTGTGCCCGTCAGCAGCTTGGGCAGCTCCTCCCAGACCTGCTCGACACCGTCCCGGAAGAACTCGATGGTCTCTGCGATCTCGACCGGCTGCGGGCGGTTGCCGAGCAGCCAGCGCGCGCCGCGCTCGACCAGCCGCCGCGAGTGCAGCCGGATCCGGGTCTGCACATCGGCGGCGACCTGGTTGTCGAGCGCCTCGACCGCGTCCCAGACGCGGGAGAGGCCGAAGATCTCACGGGCCGCGCACTGCGCCCGCACGATCTCCTCGATCGACGCCCCGGTCTCCTCCCGCAGCCGGTGCAGGAAGGTGGAGCCACCGGTGTTCACCGTGTCGTTGACCAGCACCGTGGTGATGATCTCGCGGCGCAGCGCATGCCCGTCGACCGCCTCGGGAAGCGCTCGCGCAGCTGCGCGGGAAGTAGGCGTGCACCAGCTTCTGCAGATGCGGGTCATCGGGCAGGCTGGTCGAGATCAGCTCGTCGGCCGCCGTGATCTTGGTGTAGGCGATCAGCACGGCCAGCTCGGGCTGGCTCAGCCCCTGCCGTGGTTGAGCAGCTCGCGGATCTGCCGGTCGTTGGGCAGGAACTCCAGCGACCTGTTCAGCCTCCGTCCCGGCCCAGCCTGCGCATGAAGCGCTGGTGGGCGTGGAGCAGGACGGCGCCTGGGCGCAGGCGTTGGCGAGCGCGGTGTTCTGTGCGTAGTTGTTGCGCAGCACCAGCCGGCCGACCTCGTCGCCCATTTCGGCGAGCAGCTTGTTGCGCTGCTTGACGGTCATGTCGCCGTCCCGCACCAGACCGTTGAGCAGGATCTTGATGTTCACCTCGTGGTCGGAGGTGTCCACACCGGCGCTGTTGTCGATCGCGTCGGTGTTGATCCGGCCGCCGGCCCGGGCGAACTCGATCCGGCCGAGCTGGGTGGCACCCAGGTTGCCGCCCTCGCCGACGACCTTGGCGCACAGGTCCTCACCGTTGACCCGGATCGCGTCATTGGCCTTGTCCCCGACGTCCGCGTTCGTCTCGGCGGACGACTTGATGTACGTACCGATGCCGCCGTTCCACACGAGGTCGACTGAGGCCCTGAGGATGTTCTGCATCAGCTCGGCGGGCGTCATCTTGGTGACCTTGGAGTCGATGCCGAGCGCCTGGCGGATGTGCGCGTTGACCGGGATCGACTTGGCGGTACGGGGTGGATGCCGCCGCCCGCGGAGATCAGGTCCTTGTTGTAGTCGGCCCAGGAGCTGCGCGGCAGATCGTAGAGACGGCGCCGCTCCGCGTACGAGGTGGCGGCGTCGGGCGTCGGGTCGATGAAGATGTGCCGGTGGTCGAAGGCCGCCACCAGCCGGATGTGCTCGGACAGCAGCATGCCGTTGCCGAACACGTCGCCGGACATGTCGCCGACGCCGACGACGGTGAAGTCCTCGCTCTGGGTGTCGTGACCCAGCTCGCGGAAGTGCCGCTTGACGGACTCCCAGGCGCCCCGGGCCGTGATGCCCATGCCCTTGTGGTCGTAACCGGCCGAGCCGCCGGACGCGAAGGCGTCGCCGAGCCAGAAGCCGTAGGAGACAGCCACGTCGTTGGCGATGTCGGAGAACTTCGCGGTGCCCTTGTCCGCGGCGACGACGAGGTAGGTGTCGTCCTCGTCGTGGCGGACCACGTCGACCGGCGGCACGACCTCCCCGGTCACCATGTTGTCGGTGATGTCGAGCAGCGCCGAGATGAACGTCTTGTAGGCGGCGATGCCCTCCGCCATCCAGGCGTCACGGTCGACGGCCGGGTCCGGGAGCTGCTTGGCGACGAAGCCGCCCTTGGCCCCACCGGCACGATCACCGTGTTCTTCACCATCTGCGCCTTGACCAGGCCGAGGATCTCCGTACGGAAGTCCTCCCTCCGGTCCGACCAGCGCAGCCCACCGCGGGCGACCTTGCCGAAGCGCAGGTGGACACCCTCGACACGCGGCGAGTAGACCCAGATCTCGAACGCCGGGCGGGGCGCGGGGAGGTCCGGGATGGCCTGCGGGTCGAACTTCATCGAGACGTAGGCGTGCGGCTTTCCGCCGTCGGCCCGCTGGAAGAAACTGGTACGCAGGGTGGCCTTGATGACGGTGAGGAAGGAACGCAGGATCCGGTCCTCGTCGAGCGAGGCCACCTGGTCCAGGGCCCCGTCCAGCTCCTCCAGCAGCCCGTCGGTGAGCTCGGTGCCCGCCTTCTGACGGGTCGGCGACATCCGGGCCTCGAAGAGAGATCAGCAGCCGGGTCGTGTGGACGTTGTTACGGAGGGTGTCCTCCATGTAGTCCTGGCTGAAGGTCGAACCGGCCTGGCGCAGATACTTCGCGTAGGCCCGCAGCACCATCGCCTGCCGCCAGTCGAGACCGGCGCCCAGCACCAGCGAGTTGAAGCCGTCGTTCTCGGCCTCACCCTTCCAGACGGCCGCGAAGGCCTCCTGGAAACGCTCGCGGGCGTCGTCGGCGAGGTAGTCGCCGTTGCCGTTGACCAGCGGCATCCGCAGCCCGAAGTCATAGACCCAGGCGTTCGTACGGTCGGCGCAGCGCAGCTCGTACGGACGCTCGTCGACGACCTCGACGCCGAGCCGCTGGAGCACCGGCAGGACGGCCGAGAGGGAGACCTGCTCACCGCTCCGGTAGATCTTGAAACGGCGCTCCCCGGGGCGACGCCGACCGGCTCGTACAGGCTGAGCGAGAAGTCGTTCCCCTCACTTTGAGCTCCTCCAGATGGACCAGGTCGGCGACCGCGGCACGCGGCGAGTGATCGGCCTTGTAGCCCTCGGGGAACGCGTGCGCGTAACGGCGCAGCAGCTCCGCGGCACGCTCCTCACCGCATTCGGCGTTGAGCGCCTCCTGGAAGCCGTCGGCCCAGGAGCGGGCGGCCTCGACGAGGCGCGCCTCGATGCGGTCGGCATCGGCGTCGGTGAGTGCGGCAGCTCGGTACCGGGCGCGACACGGACGACGAAGTGCAGCCGGGAGAGGATCGACTCGGTGTTCCAGGCGGTGAAGTCGACGTTGGTGCCGCCCAGCTCCTCCTTGAGGATGTCGATCAGGCGCAGCCGCACCCGGTGGTGTAGCGGTCCCGCGGCAGGTAGACGAGGGCGGAGTAGTAGCGCCCGTACTCGTCCTGGCGCAGATACAGCCGCAGCCGGCGGCGCTCCTGGAGGTACAGCACGGAGGTGACGATGGAGCGCAGCTGGTCGACAGGTGTCTGGAAGAGCTCGTCGCGCGGGTAGGTCTCCAGGATCTGCAGCAGGTCGCGGCCGTCGTGGCTGTGGGGTGTGAAGCCCGCGCCCTCCAGTACCTCGGCGACCTTGCGCCGGACGACGGGCACGCGCCGGACCGACTCGGTGTACGCCGCGGACGAGAACAGCCCCAGGAAACGGCGTTCGCCGACGACGTTGCCCTTGGCGTCGAACTTCTTCACCCCGACGTAGTCGAGGTAGCTGGGACGGTGCACCGTCGCCCGGCTGTTGGCCTTCGTCAGGACGAGCAGCTTGTGCTCACGGGCCTTGGCACGGGCGTCCGCGGGCAGCCGGTCGAAGGACGGGCTGACCGGGTGCTCCTCGTCCTCGCTGTGCTTCGGATCGGACCGCAGGATGCCCAGTCCGGTGCCGGGGACGACCGCCAGCGCGTCGTTGTCCCTGAGCTCGTACTCGCGGTAGCCGAGGAAGGTGAAGTGGTCGGCCGCCAGCCAGCGCAGCAGCTCACGGGCTTCCTCGACCTCGTCGTCACCGAGCTCGTCGAGCGGCTCGCCGGGAAGATCGTCCGCGATGCGCAGGGCCGCGTCGCGCATCTTCTCCCAGTCCTCCACGGTCTCCCGTACGTCGGACAGGACGCGCAGGAGATCGGCGGTGATCTGCTTCAGGTCGGACCGGTCGGTCTCGCGGTCGATCTCGACGTGGATCCACGATTCGACGAGCGCGTCGTGCGGCAGCTCGGCCTTGGCGGCCTTGGCACCCTTCGCGTTCTTGCGGCCCTTGGGGTTCGGCGCGGTGCCGTTGCCCTCGGTGAGCACCTCGATGAGCTTGCCGGTGATATCGCGGCGGACGATGACCTGCGGGTGGATCACGACATGGATGCCGCGCCCTGCCGGGACAGCTCATTGGTGACGGAGTCGACGAGGAAGGGCATGTCGTCGGTGACGACCTCGACGACGGAGTGGCTGCAGGTCCAGCCGTTCTCCTCGACGGTCGGGGTGTGCACCCGAACGTTCGCCGTGCCCTGCGGGCGGTTCTCGGCAAGCCGGTAATGGGAAGAAGCTGCACCGAACACATCGACCGGGTCCCGGCCACCGATGTCCTCGGGAGCGGTGTGCAGGTAGTAGCGCTGGAGATAGCTGAGCAACACGTCCTGACCTGGGCGCTCACCCAGGTCGACTCCCGTCCCGGTCCCGCTGTCGGTCCCGCTGCCGGCCCCGGCGAGGCCTGCACGGGGCACCTCCGGGCCACCGACACCACCGCCCGGGCTGTTGTCAGCTACCTTGGCGGCCCGTTCGAGCAGCTCGGCCTTGGCTTCGTCCAGCTTGGTCTGCATGTTCTCTGGCTCCTGTCGCGCGCCGTTGCGTGACGTAGGTGAAAATGACGACGTGCCGCCACGACGCGAGGTTTCCGGTCTGGGACGACGCTATGCCGCTGGAAGAGACACCCGAGACCTTATTGGCCATTTTGGCAGTCGGACCGGGGTGCGGAGATCACGGATCGCCCGGGTGCGGTAGCACTCGGGCTCAGGCCGGGGCTTCGCTGCCCCGAGACGTATCGCGCTGATCACGGCCCCAGGCTATCCCCGCACCCGGAACCGTCATGAGCGGTATATGTACAAAAGAAGACGCCGGACTTTGACACTTCGGACAGTGCGCCACGGGCGGATTCAGGCCTTCGCGCTCACGCCCGGCTCCCCGCTCCTCAGCGCGTCATCAGCCCGGCGAGCGCGACCGCCTCGGCCAGCGTGTCCACGACGGGCACCTTGGCCGCCTCCAGGCTGGCCCTGCTGTGCGAACCCCGGTGTAGAGCACCGCGCGCGCACCGACGTGCGCCGCGGCCACCGCGTCGTCCACCGCGTCCCCGATGATCACCGCGTGCTCGGGAGATATCCCGTCCAGCGCCGCGAAGTGCCGCTCCATGTGCTGCGCCTTACTGCCGCCGGACGGCCGGTGCGCCCTTCGACCCGCACGAAGTGGCGTTCGATGCCGTACCCCGCACCACCGGGACCAGCTGCTCATGCCCGTACATGCTCAGCAGTGACTGGCTGCGGCCCTCCAGCTGCCACTGGACGAGCAGCTCCTCGACGCCTTCGGTGAGCCCGCAGCCGGCCCGCTGCTCGGTGTAGTGGCGGTTGAAGATGCCGTCCATCCGCTCCCACTCGGCCTCGGTGGGCAGCCTGCCGAGCAACCGCTCGTAGAACAGCGGTATCGGAACGCAGTACATCTCGCGGTACTGCTCGAGCGTGACCGGCTCCAGGCCGACCTCCGCGAACGCGGCGTTCGTCGCACCGATGACCGCGTGGATGTCATCGAGCAGTGTGCCGTTCCAGTCCCAGACCAGATGTACGCGGTGACTGCCCGGCTTCTCCACTGGATTCCCCATACGAAGAAAATACTCGCCGGGTACGACACTCAGCCGATCAGGCCGGGAATCTCCTGAACCGCGAACCACAGGAGCTCATGGTCCTCCGCACCGTCGACGGTGAACTGCGCGTCGTCGTCACCGAGGTCAGCGGCCCCAGCATCGCCGCGGCCGCCGCCACGTCCTTCTCCGCGTCGTCGGCGTCCACGTGCACGGCGGCGGCCTTCGCCAGCGCGACAGCGGCCGCGATCCGCACCTCGCCGAGCGAGGACGCCTCGAGACCGCGGTCCGGGTCTGCGACCGCCGCCCCGTCCGGCACGTCGACGGCGACGACGACCCGCTTGCGGACCTCGTCCGGCTCCCCGCGAGCCGCCGCAGCGAGGCGGATGCGGCGCGGTTGAGCGCCGCGTACTCCAGCTCCTCGATGTCGTCGGAGACATACCACTCACGCAGCGCGGGGTCACCGCATAGGCGGTCAGCGGGCCGGGGCCGAGCTCGCCCGCCCTGTGCGCCGCTGCGAGACCGGAGAGGGTCAGGGGACGTACACGCGCATAGCTGGCCGCTTTCGTAGTCGGAGACGCCCTCAGGATACTTGTGACGTCCTTGTGACGTCCCCATCGGGTTCGCCCGCCGCCCCGTCCGTCCACCCCGCAACAGCCGTCACCCCGCCGTATCCCTTGCGGCATCGGGCCCGCCACCCGGATAGGTGATCCTGCCGGACATCCCCGCGGGCCCCGTCGCCGCTTGCGGCAGGGCCCTTTGCCCCGTAAAGATCCCCAACAGAAAGTTACTGTCCGGTATAGGACCGGGCTACGACAGCACGGGGCTACGAGCATGAGCACGGACAAGACCAGGCCGGCCGGACGGCGCGACCAGCGAAGGCCCGGCACCGTACCGGCGCAGCGGGCGGCTCAACGGCCCCGCAGCCACTGCGCCCGCACCAGTGGTTCGCAGAGCGCCTGCTGGCCGTCCTCAGCGGCCAGCGGCCGGTGCACTGGATGCTCGGCCACACCATCGGTGAGGCGTACGACCAGCTGACGGAGCTCGCCCCGGCCGCCCCGCTCCGGGCAGGGTGAGCCGCCCGGTCGTACGCAAGTGCCACGGCCGCCAGCCCGCCACCGGCGTGGTCGAAGCCTTCGCGAGCATCACCTCGGGGAAACAGGTCAGGGCCATGGCCTTCCGCCTGGAACAGGGCGCCGATCTGCGCTGGCGCTGCGCCGCGGTGGAACTCGGCGGCGAACGCCTGAGCTCGGCCGCGCCCTGCGGCTGAGGACACCGCTGAAGCACCCGCACACGCCACCCGCGAGCGGCCGGGGCCGGGCACCTTGTCGGTGTCCCGGCCCCGGCCGGCGGTCAGAAACGCCCGCGTCACTTCTTGCGACGACGACCACCGCTGCCGCTCTTCTGCGCCTTGCGACGCTCGGCACGCGTCATCCCGTCGGGCTCCGGCCGCGAACCGTCGTCGTTGGCGAAGTCGCCCTCGACCACACCGCCCTCCCCGTCCACCGTAGGAGCGGAGAAGTGCAGCCGGTCGGGCCTGCTCGGCCCGTCCAGACCCTGGCCCGGATCTCGGGACGCGGGACCGCCGCGGCGGGCGCGTCCTCCTTGGCGAGCGAGGTCCGCTCGGCCTCGTCCTGCACCGGCACCTCCTCGACCTGCTGCTCGACCTGGACCTCCAGGTTGAACAGATAGCCGACGGACTCCTCCTTGATGCCCTCCATCATGGCGTTGAACATGTCGAAGCCCTCGCGCTGGTACTCGACCAGCGGGTCCTTCTGCGCCATGGCCCGCAGGCCGATGCCCTCCTGGAGATAGTCCATCTCGTAGAGGTGCTCACGCCACTTGCGGTCCAGGACGGACAGCACCACACGACGCTCGAGCTCACGCATGATGTCCGAGCCGAGGTTCGTCTCGCGCTCCTCGTACTGCTCGTGGATGTCGTCCTTGACCGACTCGGCGATGAACTCGGCCGTGACACCGGCCAGGTCACCGGCGGCGTCCTCGAGCTCGGCGACCGTGACCTTCACCGGGTAGAGCTGCTTGAAGGCTCCCCACAGCCGGTCCAGGTCCCACTCCTCGGCGAAGCCCTCAGCGGTCTCCTGCCGGATGTAGTCGTCGATCGTGTCATCCGTGAAGTGGCGGATCTGGTCCTGCAGATCCTCGCCCTCCAGGACCCGGCGGCGCTCACCGTAGATGACCTCACGCTGCCGGTTGAGCACCTCGTCGTACTTCAGCACGTTCTTACGCGTCTCGAAGTTCTGCTGCTCGACCTGGGACTGCGCGGAGGCGATCGCACGCGTCACCATCTTGTTCTCGATCGGTACATCGTCGGGAACGTTCGCCATCGACATGACGCGCTCGACCATCTGAGCCTTGAACAGCCGCATCAGGTCGTCGCCCAGCGACAGGTAGAACCGGGACTCGCCCGGTCACCCTGACGGCCGGAACGGCCGCGCAGCTGGTTGTCGATACGCCGCGACTCGTGCCGCTCCGTACCCAGCACGTACAGCCCGCCGAGGTCCGTGACCTCGTCGTGCTCGGCCTTGACAGCCTGCTCGGCCTTCTCCAGCGCCGCCGGCAGCGCGGCCGCCCACTCCTCGACGTGCTCGACCGGGTCCAGCCCGCGCTGACGCAGATCCGCCTCGGCCAGGTCGTCGGGGTTGCCGCCCAGCTTGATGTCCGTACCGCGGCCCGCCATGTTCGTCGCGACCGTGACGGCACCCTTGCGGCCGGCCTGCGCGATGATCGGCGCTTCCCGGTCGTGCTGCTTGGCGTTGAGGACCTCGTGCTGCACACCGCGCTTCGACAGCTGCTGCGAGAGGTACTCGGACTTCTCGACCGAGGTGGTGCCGACCAGGATCGGCTGGCCCTTCTCGTGCTTCTCGGCGATGTCGTCGACGACCGCGGCGAACTTCGCGACCTCGGTGCGGTAGATCAGGTCCGACTGGTCATCACGGACCATCGGCCGGTTCGTCGGGATCGGCACGACACCCAGCTTGTAGATCTGCTGGAATTCGGCGGCCTCGGTCATCGCCGTACCGGTCATGCCGGAGAGCTTGCCGTAGAGGCGGAAGAAGTTCTGCAGGGTGATCGTGGCGAGCGTCTGGTTCTCGTCCTTGATGTCCACCCTTCCTTCGCCTCGATGGCCTGGTGCATGCCCTCGTTGTAGCGGCGGCCGGCGAGCATACGGCCGGTGTGCTCGTCGACGATCATGACTTCGCCGTCGACGACGACGTAGTCCTTGTCGTTCTTGAAGAGTTCCTTGGCCTTGATCGCGTTGTTGAGATACCCGACGAGCGGCGTGTTGACCGACTCGTAGAGGTTCTCGATACCGAGCCAGTCCTCGACCTTCGAGACACCGGACTCATGGATGGCCACGGTCCGCTTCTTCTCGTCGACCTCGTAGTCGCCGGTCTCCTCGATCCCCTTCAGCTGGTTGCCCGCCTCACCCCTGGTGAGGCGCGTGACCAGCTTGGCGAAGTCGGCGTACCACTTGGTTGCCTGGTCGGCCGGGCCGGAGATGATCAACGGCGTACGGGCCTCGTCGACGAGGATCGAGTCGACCTCGTCGACGATGGCGAAGTTGTGGCCGCGCTGGACGAGCTCGTCCTTCGACCACGCCATGTTGTCGCGGAGGTAGTCGAACCCGAACTCGTTGTTCGTGCCGTACGTGATGTCGCGGCCGTACTGCTCGCGGCGCTGCGCCGGGGTCATGTTGGCGATGATGCAGCCGACGTCGAGACCGAGGAACTTGTGGACCCGGCCCATCATCTCGGAGTCACGCTCGGCCAGGTAGTCGTTGACCGTGATCAGGTGCACGCCCTTGCCGGAGAGCGCGTTGAGATACGCAGGCAGGGTGCCGACGAGGGTCTTGCCCTCACCGGTCTTCATCTCGGCGACGTAACCGAGGTGAAGGGCGGCTCCGCCCATCATCTGAACGTCGTAGTGGCGCTGTCCGAGGACCCGCTTGGCGGCTTCCCGGACGGTCGCGAATGCTTCGGGAAGCAGGTCGTCCAGGCTCTCGCCGTCCGCGTACCGTTCCTTGTACTCGTCGGTGAGCGCCCGCAGCTCGGCGTCGGAGAGGTTGACGAAGTCCTCTTCGATGGAGCTGACCTGGTCCGCGATGCGGTGCAGTTTGCGCAGGATCTTGCCTTCGCCTGCACGCATGAGCTTGTTGAAGACGGACACTGAGGCTGGTCTCCTTGCCGGTCGGGCCTGGCACTGGGTCGTGTTATGGACTCTGGCGCGGGCACGGCAGGTGGGCCCCACCGCAACGGCCATCGTAAGCGAGGACCCCGCCGCGTCGGGAGGGCTGTCGCCGCGTTGACCTCGCCGCGCCCCACAGCACAACGGCCGGAAGGCGCGGAAGGTGCCGGGAAGCCCCAAAAGTACTCGCGTTCCGGGCTCCTCATCACGAGAATCCATGCATGGAGCCGATCACCCTCACCACTGAACGCCTGCTGCTGCGCCCTTCGGACCGCACGACGCGGAGGCCGTGTACGCCGCTTGTCAGGATCCGGACATCCAGCGCTGGACCGTCGTCCCTCGCCCTACAGCCGGGCCGACGCGGAGCTCTTCACCGGGACGCTCTCCCCGGCCGGCTGGCAGGACGACTCGATGTACAACTTCGCGGTCGTCCTGCGCGACGGCGGGCGCTCGTCGGCGCAGTGGGCATCAACCGCCGCAACCTTCCCGGAACGTACGAGGTGGGGTTCTGGACCGCCAGAGAACACCGTGGCCTCGGCTTCACGACGGAGGCGGTGCTCGGCTCGGCGCGCTGGGCCTTCCTCTCGCTCGACGCCGACCGCCTGGAGTGGCGGGCCGAGACCGGCAACACCTCCTCCCGGGCCGTGGCGCAGCGGGCGGGCTTCCACATGGAGGGCGAGCAGCGGTCGGCACTGCTCAACAAGGGAGTACGGCGGGACACCTGGGCCGCCGCCCTGCTCCCTCCGACCTCGGCCTGCCCGGTCACCACCCGTATCTGCCCACGGAGCCCCGGGCAGGTGTTCGGAACCCGGGCTGAATGATGCTCCTACTGGCTGTCAGTGCCGCCCTCTAGGGTCTTGCGCATGACACCTGTGCCACCCGCTCTCGAGCTCTCCGCCGACCAGGCCCGCCGGATCGCCCTGCGTGCCCAGGGCTTCCTGGGGCTCCGGACCGCCGGGGCGGGTGCCGGGGTGCTGCGGCATCTCGGGGCCGTCCAGCTCGACACGATCTCGGTCCTGGCCCGTTCGCACGAGCTCGTTCCGTACGCCAGGCTCGGCGCCGTCGGCCGCGCCACCGTCGACGAGGCGTACTGGTCGGGAGGCCGCGCCTTCGAGTACTGGTCGCATGCCGCCTGCATCCTGCCGGTCGAGGAATGGCCGCACTTCGCCTTCCGCCGCCGCGCCTACCGCTCCCGCCCGCACTGGGGCCACGACCTGCCCGACGGAGCGTACGACACGGTGATCAAACAGCTGCGGACCGAGGGCCCGCTGACGGCGACGGAGCTGGGCGGCGCGAAGAACGGCGGCGAGTGGTGGGACTGGTCGGCCTCGAAGATCGCTGTCGAGCGGGCCCTGATGTACGGCGAGGTCGTCTGCACCGAGCGGCGCAGCTGGAAGCGGGTCTACGACCTGGCCGAGCGCGCCATCCCGGACGCCGTGCTGCACGACGATCTGGACGACACCGAGTGCCACCGCCGCCTGGTCGCGCTGGCGGGCCGGTCCCTGGGGTGGGCACCCGGGCCGACATCGCCGACTACCACCGGCTCAAGGGCGAACAGTTCGACGCGGTGGTAGCGGACTCCGGCCTGGTTCCGGTGTCGGTGGAGGGCTGGGCGAAGCCGGCCTGGGCGGATCCCGAGGCTCTGGCCTCGGAGCCGCGCGGACGCCACCGGACAACGCTCCTGTCCCCTTTCGACTCCCTGATCTGGGAGCGGGCGCGCACGGAGCGGATCTTCGGGTTCACCCACCGCCTGGAGGCGTACGTGCCCAAGCCCAAGAGGATTCACGGCTACTTCGCGATGCCGCTGCTGGCCGGCGGCAGGCTGCAGGGCCGCGTCGACCCGGCCCGCGAAGGCACCACGCTGGTGGCCCGGCAGGTCTCACTTGCGGGCCGGAAGGCCGTGGCACCGATGGCCGCGGCCCTGGTGGAAGCGGCGTCCTGGGTCGGTTGTACGGATGTCCGGCTGGAGCGGGTCGATGCCGCGGAGCTTCGCGAGCCGCTCGCGGCGGAGATCGCCCGCGCTCTCGCGTGAGCGGCATTCAGCTGCGGCCCGCCCAACGGCCGCCCCTTATCTGATCTCCAGGATCTTCTCCCGCATGGCGTAGACCACGGCTTCCATCCGGGAGTGCAACTGCAATTTCTCCAGAATATTGCGGACGTGGTTTTCACCGTGTTCTCGGAAATGAACAGCTGCTTGGCAATATCGCGGTTGTTCATACCCGTCGCCACGAGTTTGAGCACTTCGAGCTCACGCTCGGTGAGCCGGGGCGCCGGGACGAGTCTGCGCTCGTCGGTGCGCTGAATCATCGACTTGAACTCGGTGAGCAGTTTGGATGCCATCGACGGGCTGATCTGGGACTGCCCGTCGGCCACCGCGCGAATTGCCGTGGCAACCTCGTCGGTGGAGATCTCCTTGAGGAGATAGCCGGTGGCACCTGCCTTGATCGCTTCGTAGAGGTCGGCCTCCTCATCGCTGATCGTCAGCATGATGATTTTGGCACTGGGTGCCACCTCCTTGATGGAGGTGCATGCCTCGATACCGCCGCGTTTGGGCATCCGGACATCCATCAGCACGATGTCGGGCAGCAGATCCGCCGCCTTGTCGACCGCCTCCGCCCCGTCACCGGCCTCACCCACGACCTGGATGTCCTCCTCCTGCGCGAGGACAATCTCCAGCCCCTGCGGAAGAGTGCATGGTCATCGACCACAAGGACCCGGATGGGCTCCTTGTGGGAATCACCGTCCGCGTCCGCACCGGCATAGGCACCGGCAGCGCGTTCGGCATGGTTCGCATCTCGCACGGGCCCGAAGGTGTCCGCCATCGTTCCTCCCCTGAAGGCCACGGCCTGAAGTCACAGGCTGTCCGCCAACGGCAGCTCACAGAGCACCGATTGGCCTGGGACCTCATGATTCCATGCCCGGACGCCGGAGCGGTGATCCCACTGACCGCACACGGGTGCCCCTGGAAGCGCACAGACGCTCCAGGGCACCATAAATGGTCGGCGTCAGCCGCCGAGCGCGCCGCCCGCGCCGCCTGCCGCATCGGAGGCGAGCGGGTCCGTCCTCAGGTGGATGACACCGTAGTCGTAGGCGTGTCGCCGGTAGACGACACTGGGCTCCTTGGTCTCCGCGTCGACGAACAGGTAGAAGTCGTGCCCGACCAGTTCCATCTCGTAGAGCGCCTGATCGAGCGTCATCGGTGCTGCGACGTGCGTCTTCTCACGCATCACCAGCGGGCCTTCGCCCTGTACCTCGAGCGAGCCGACCCTGGTGGTGGGTACGGGCGGCGGTGTCTCCTCGTCGGCCAGCAGCTCGCCGTCCCCGTTGAATGACGCGGCCTCCGGCACGTTCTCGGCTACCTCGGCAGCGGACAGCCGGCCACTACCACGGCGGCTGAAGCGCTTGTCGTGCTGCTTGCGCAGTCGCGCCTCCAGCTTGCCGGTGGCCAGGTCCAGCGCTGCGTAAGGGTCGCCTGCCGCTGCTTCCGCCCGGATGACCGGACCGCGCGAGCGGAGCGTGATCTCCACCCTGTCGGAACGGTCGGCCTGACGGGGATTCGGCTCCTTGGACACCTCGACGTCGAGGCTGATCACCTTGCCGTCGAACTTCTGGATCTTGTCCAGCTTCAGCTTCTCGGCCACGTGCTTGCGGAACCGCTCGGGCACCTCGGTCTTGCGGCCCTTGACGACGATGTCCACGCAGAACTCCGTTCCCGGATCGCTCCGCTCAGCGGCGGAGCATCTCCCTTTGCACCAGGCTCCGGTGATTGCCGGAACCTCGGACTCGGTGACTTTCACCTCCCCTCCCGCCGGGGAGGTATCCACCCCACTGACTTTCGTGCTCATGGACTCTGGTGAGTTGCCTGCCCGAAACCTGGCGATGCATTCGTCGAGGTCTGGCATTCACCATTCCTCACAACCGAACATAGCCTGCTCACCACCTTGTCGGCACCCGCTACTGGCGCGTACCTCCGATCGGGCTTCTTTACCCGCTCACTACCTGCAACGATGAAAGTTCTTTGTCAGTTCCGGTTTATTTGAAAAGCAGACGGAGAAGCTGAGACAACCGCGGCCCGCACGGCATCCACGGCGTCATCAGGGCGCTGACCGCCCGTGCCGCCTCGGCGAGCGTCGCCCCCGTCGTCAGCAGGTCATCCACCAGGACCACACGGCCACCAGTGAGCAGCCGCCGGCCACCTGGCACCACCTCCAGGGCACCCGCCAGATTCACCAGCCGCTGCCGCGCCCGAGCCCCGCCTGATCGGCAACCGCACGCCGCTGCCGCAGCACCGCGAGCACCCTGGCCCCGGTCCCCGTACGCCGCAGCTCACCGGCGGCCGCGAGCGCGATCCGGCGGGCCGGATCATGCCCGCGCGCCGCCGTGGAACGCCGCGCCGACGGCACAGGGACGAGCAGCAGCGGTCCCGCATCGTCCAGTGGCCCCGCTCCGGCCCTCACGGCCCCTGCCAGCGCTCCGCCAAGCGCCCCGCGAGCCCGAGTGCGCCACGCTCCTTGTGGGCCAGCAGCACGGCGCGTACCGCGTTCTCGTACGGAGCGGCCGCATGCACCACCGGCAGCCCCACCGGTTCAGGGGCGGGCCGCACCCGGCTGGGCACCACGCCGCCCAGCGCTGCGGCACATCCTCGCAGAGCTGGGTACGCGGCCTGCCGCAGCCACCGCAGGCCGCAGGCAGAACCAGCCCGGTGATTTCCCGCCACCACCCCGCATGCCCCCACCCCGTACGGCTCAGCTCTGTACGGTCCAACTCTGCCCGGGCGGCGGGCACCGGACCACCCTGTGGACAACTCGCTGCCCGGCATCGGCTCAGCCCGGATAGACCAGCGAGGAACCCTCCTCCAGCACGGTCTGCCAGTTGTCGCCGGGCGACAGCTTCACTATGCCGTCCCCTCGGTTTCCGCCATCAGAGGCAGCTGCTCGTCGTCCGCGGCCGCGACCGCCATCACCTGGTTCACCCCGGGAGAACTCCCGAGGCGGACGTCGAGCCGTCGGCCTGGACATAGCGCACCTGCTGCACTCCGCCCTTCTCCTTGCCGACCACCACGAGCCGACTGCGGCCCGACCAGGAAATCGCGGTCACATCGGTGAGCTGCGGAGCGGCCTGCCGGAGATCCTCGACGGCGACCTGTTGCTCCTGCCCGGATCCCTGGCGCTCGACCCGGCCGATCTTCAGCGTCGTGTGCCCGTCCGCCACCACCAGCAGCGCGATCCGCACGCCGTCGGCAGACATCCGCAGCTCCTCGATCCGGCCGCCGCCCAGACCGGGCACCGCGACTTCCTGCGGTTCGCCTTCACCGTCGACGAGCCGCAGCAGCCTGGCGCGCCCCGGATCCCGGTCGGCGACCCACAGATCGCCCAGACCGTCCCAGCTCGGCGCCGACAGCCGGTCCCCGGCCTTCTTCGCCTTGCTGGTGACCGCGGGCGGGGCCAATTCGTCCTCAGCGGTGAGTGAGGACACGAACAGATCGCGCTGATCCTTCGAGACCGCCGCTGCCTGCTGTTCGTCGCGGGCCACCCCTACCGCACTCATCGCGGCCGGGCCTGCACCCAGCGGGCCGGTCACCGGCTCCGGGTCGCCGCTGCCCTTGGTGTTGCCGGGGATCCGCTGCACATGCCCCTCGGCGTCGACGAAATACTGGCTGTCCGGTGCACCGGACCCGTCGTCCGAGGCGAACTCCGCCGCCTCATCGGCCCCCAGGGAACACAGATTCCCCGGCCGCCCTGCAGGTCCACCTTCTCCACCCGCGCGGATGTCAGGTCCCGCAGGGTGAAGAACACCTGCGCGGCCATCATCCGGCAGGCGTCCTGGCCGGCGCTGTCGGCCTTCTTGTTGAGCTGCACCTTCAGGACGTTCTTGTCGTCGGGTGCCAGCGAGATCACGGTCTTTTCCAGCGTCGTACCGGCAGGGAAACGCGAATCCACCACCGGCCGCAGCCAGTCCGTGGGCCCTTCGAGGAGCGTGCGGACCGTCTGCGTCGCGGTGTCCATCCGGGTGACGGGATCCGTCCGGTTCCGTACGTAGACGGGGTCGGCGACCAGCGTGGACTGCCCTTCGTCCGCCCTGCGGCGAAGTAGTACTTGTTCACGGACCGGTAGAGCCGCTTGAAGTCGGACTGCCCGAGCACCAGACCGTCCGGCACGACGTCGATACGCCACTCCAGCTTGCCGTCCGCCCTCTTCTCCTGCACGAGGTGGATGGCCTCGGAGTAGTTGGTGGGCGCGAGCGGCCGGTACGAACTCTGCGCGTCGACCGCCGCCACCTTCTCACCGGTCAGGGTGTAGGAGGTCTCGGCGCTCTTGCTGTTGTTGTCGTGGAACGAGGGGCCGTTCCGGTTGGGCGCCTTGGCGAGCACGGTGGTGCCCTCGCTCGGCTTCCAGGTACGGGCCGCCTCCTTGGTCAAGTACAGGCGGGTCGTCCCGAAATCCGGGTCGTCACTCGTCATCGACTCCAGGAAACCGTCGACGACTTCGAGGGTGCCGCGTCCTCCCTGGGGCCACGGCATACACCTGCACCTGGGAGTCACCGGGCTGCGAGGCCTCGACCGCCTTGATCTCCCCGGTGACCGGCATCGATCCGCACCCTGCGAGCACCACGACGGTGCAGCCGAGCAGTGCGGACATGCGTACGGCCCTGCCATGGCCGCCGCGTCGACGGTCAGTGTCCACGTGTCGTGTCCTCCTGGTCCGGATCCTGCACCTCGGGGCGGTACCACCGCCGGGACGGGGACCGGCCGGTCGTGACACCACGCGCGCTCCGCTGCCCGGCAGCGCAGCCGGATCGACCGACGCCGGTGTGCCGCGTGACGCCGAGGCACGCGACGGTACGGCCAGCGGCCGTGCCGTGGAGCCGGTCCGGTCCGGTCCGGACATCAGCTGGTGGTCCGCCGGCATCACCGGAGCCGCCTCCGCCCGCTCCCGGTTCTCCCGGTTGCGCCGCGAATCCTCCGGCTCCAGAGGTATCGGTGACCCGCGCAGCGGCTCGTCCGCCGTTCGCGGCAGAGTCATCCGGAACTGCGAACCTCCACCGGGCTCGCCCCATGCCTGCAGCCAGCCACCGTGCAGCCGGGCGTCCTCCACAGCGATCGACAGTCCGAGACCGGTGCCCCGGTCGTCCGGGCGCGCGCCGGGTCGGCCCGCCAGAAGCGGTTGAAGACTCGAGTCGCCTCACCGGGCTTGAGCCCCACACCGTAGTCCCGGACCGCGACGGCGACGGCCCCTGCGCGACGCCCATCCGCACCACGACGTCCCGGCCCTCACCGTGCTCCACGGCATTGACCACGAGGTTGCGCAGCACGCGTTCGACCCGTCGCGCATCGGCTTCGGCGACGACCGGCTGCTCGTCACCGACGACCCGGATGCGGGTCCCCTTCCGCTCGGCGAGCGGCTCGGCGCCGCCGATCACCCGCCGTACGACCTGACGGAGATCTATTGGTTCGGCTTCCAGCGCCGCGGCTCCCGCGTCGAACCGGCTGATCTCCAGCAGATCGGAAAGGAGCGACTCGAACCGGTCGAGCTGGTCACCGAGCAGTTCGGCGGAGCGCGAGGTCACCGGGTCGAAGTCGGCGCGTGCCTCGTGAATGACGTCGGCGGCCATCCGCACGGTGGTCAGCGGGGTCCTGAGTTCGTGGGAGACATCCGAGACGAAGCGCCGCTGCATCCGGGAGAGCTCCTCCAGCTGCTGGATCTTCAGCTGCAGATTCTGCGCCATCTTGTTGAAGGCCTCACCGAGCCGGGCGATATCGTCCTCGCCGGTGACCTTCATCCGCTCCTGGAGCCGGCCGGCGGAGAGCCGCTCGGCGATCCCTGCCGCCATCCGTACCGGTGTGACGACCTGGCGGACCACGAACCAGGCAATGGCCCCAGCAGCACGACGACGAACAGACCGGCGGTGGCCAGCGTCGTCTTGACCAGGGCCAGGGATTTCTCCTCCTGCGACAGCGGGAAGAGGTAGTACAGCTCGTACGGATTGTGGTCGATGTCGTAGAGCCGCTTGCCCACGACCAGTCCGGGCTGCGAATCCTTCTTGTGCGAATACTCGATCTCGGAGTACGTCTGGAACGCACCCGGCCCCTTGTCCACGGCTTCCCGCAAGCTCTGCGGGACGCTGGAGGCCGCCACGCTCCCCGAGCCGCGCGGCGCACGGCTGGTCGCACCCTCCTCGACGAAGTCGGCGCTCAGCGCCACCACGTTGAAGGCATTCGTGCCACCACTGGCGAGCTGGTCGACCAGCTCGGTACGCCAGGACGTGCTGGCCGTCATGCCGTCCGCCTGGTCCTCCCCGGCCGCTGCCCGGGCCAGGGGCGTTCGCGTTCGCCTGGGCCGCGGCGAATCCACCGGCCGCCTGGGTCTGGGCTGCCGTTGCCTTCGCGTCGAGCAGGCCGTTGCGGACCTGCCCGATCACGACGAAGCCGAGCAGCAGCACCACACCCATGGACATCAGCAGCGTGCCCGCTACGACACGCAGCTGAAGGTTGCGCCGCCAAAGCCGCACCGCGGGCAGCAGCGGCCGCCGCACCCAGCGCATCAGCAAGCGCGGCACGGGACCGCCGGGCGCCCGGTCCCGGAACATCCGGCCGCCCGCACGAACCGGCCGGCCCAGGAGAACCTGCGTGCCCGGCCGGCAGCCCGCTCCGCACGGACTCCCGTCCCTCCGGTCCCTCCGGGCTTCGGAGCAGCGCTGCCCAGGGTCATGTCAGCTCGGTCCGGCCTTATACCCGACGCCGCGCACGGTCACCACGATCTCCGGCCGCTCCGGATCCTTCTCGACCTTGGACCGGAGCCGCTGGACATGGACGTTGACCAGACGGGTGTCAGCGGCATGCCGGTAGCCCCATACCTGCTCGAGCAGCACCTCACGGGTGAAGACCTGCCACGGCTTACGGGCGAGCGCGACCAGCAGGTCGAACTCCAGCGGGGTGAGGGCAATGGACTGCCCTCCCGCTTCACCGAGTGACCTGCCACATCGATGACCAGGTCACCGATCGCCAGCTGCTCGGGCGCGGGTTCTTCGGACCTCCTCAAACGCGCCCTGATCCGGGCGACCAACTCCTTCGGTTTGAACGGCTTGACGATGTAGTCGTCGGCCCCGGATTCCAGGCCCACCACCACATCCACGGTGTCACTCTTGGCAGTGAGCATGACAATCGGTACGCCCGACTCGGCCCTGATCAGCCTGCAGACCTCGATGCCGTCCCGTCCGGGCAGCATGAGATCCAGCAGAACCAGGTCCGGCTTGGCCTCACGAAATGCAGCCAGTGCCTTGTCGCCGTCCGCTACGAACGACGGCTCGAAACCTTCTCCCGCAACACAATGCCGAGCATCTCGGCCAGTGCGGTGTCGTCGTCGACGACAAGGACGCGTCCCTTCATAAACGACATCATCCCATTAGCTAATCGTTACCTGCGATGACCTGGCACACAGCTCTGCCAGTCCGACCCCGTTACCGGGGAAATCACTCCTCCTCCGTGACGATCGCCGTGACCAGTTCCGGCGGCGTGATGTCGAATGCGGGTTGTACGCCGGGGTTCCCGGGGTGCCACAACCAGCGCTCCCCTTCGCCACCGGATGACACGCTCCGCGAAAATGTGATCTCCGTCACTTCTCGCCCGGAACGCTGCTCGACGACGATCGATGTGCCGTCCACAGCCTCCAGATCGATGGTCGTGGTCGGCGCAACAACGATGAACGGCACATGGTGGTACTTGGCGAGCACCGCAAGCGGATAGCTCCCCACCTTGTTGGCCACCGAGCCGTCAGCGGCAATACGGTCCGCCCCGATGAGTACGGCATCCACCTCCCCTGCGGCAAACAGCGAACCCGCCGCATTGTCCGTGAGCAAGCTGTACGCCATTCCGTTCCGTGCCGCTTCGTACGCGGTCAGCCGGGCGCCCTGAAGCAGCGGACGAGTCTCATCGACCCACAGCCGACGCAGCCGGCCCGCCCGGTGCACCCCTAGCGCCACTGCGAAGGCCGTACCCTCGCCCCCGAAACGAGCGCCCCCGTATTGCAGTGGGTCAGCAGCTGATGCCCATCACCCGGCAGAAGCTCCTCCAGGAGCGCCACCCGTGGCGCGCCATGTGCCCACTGGCCGCGGCATCCTCCCGGTGCAGTGCACGGGCCTCCGCGAGCGCCGCCCCGGCAGCCCCTCCGGGCCCGCGCCCTTCTCCATCGCCGCCCAGTACGCTCCCGCCGCACGCCGCACCCCGTACCCGAGGTTCACAGCGGTGGGCCGCGCCTGTTCCAACTGTTCAGCGGCCTTCGCCACGTCGTCACCACGGACAGCGGCCAGCGCCACCCGTAGCCCCGGCAATACCCAGGAGCGGAGCTCCGCGCACAGCCAGACTCCGGATCGACCGCACCAGCGCGGGGACATCGGTGCACACCAGCTCGACTTCCTCGGCGGGCAGCCGCGTCTGGTCGAGGAGCACCAGTACGGGGCCTTCCGGAGGTTCGTCCCAGCGGAGTACGGGAAGCGCGGCAGGCTCGATGCCCACCGGCGATTGCGCGTCCTGATCAGCCATCTGCCCAGTCTGCCCGGTGAGCGGCCCACAAATGAAGGCGAGAAGGAGATGGAGCGCCCGGCCCGCACGGGAGCATCGCGTGGCACGATGGCTGACAACCTGCCGCCGCGATGAGCGGACAGGACCGTGAAGGAGCGAGAATGAACGACACTCCGGGCTGGGCTTCGCCCGGATCTGCCCCTCCGACGGCCAGGAAGCGGGCATTCCCCGACCTTCCGAACCCGTGGACGGAAGCGGCCCCGCAGGCCAGTGGTCCCCTGCGCAGCCGCCCCGGGCAGTGGTCCCCACCGAGCAGCTCCGGCAACGGTCCGGGCGCACCCCGCCTGCCCCGGGCTGGGGAGGCATGCCACAGGGCGGCCCCGGATGGGGCCGGCCTCCCATGGCCGCGAAGCCCGGAGTCATCCCACTGCGCCCACTCGGCGTCGGCGAGATCCTCGACGGCGCCGTCTCCACCATGCGCAGCCACTGGCGCACGGTCCTGGGAATCAGCCTCGCCGTCTCCGTGATCGCCGAGATCGCGGTCATCCTCGTCCAGCGCTACCTCCTGCCGCAGCCGGAATCGGTCGACCCGAACGCCATCGGCACCGAAGCCCTGCGCCAGGCCGCCGACTCGGCACAGTCCACCCTGATCGCCAACGCGCCGGCCACCCTCATCACGATGATCGCCACGCTCTTCACCACAGCAGTGCTCACCGTGGTGATCAGCCGTTCCGTGCTGGGCCGCGGGTAACACTCTCCGATGCCTGGACCGAGGCCCGCCCCCGGCTCCTTCAACTGCTCGGACTGACGCTGCTGCTGAGCCTGATGAGCGCCGCGATCATGGCAGCGGGCATGCTGCCCGGTCTCCTCCTGGGTAACGCCGCCGGCATGGCCCTGACCGTCCTCGGCTTCGTCGCCGCGTGTGCCGTCGTCCTCTGGCTGATGGTCCGCTTCACGCTCGCCGCACCGGCTCTGATGCTGGAACGGCAGCCCGTACTCGCCTCGCTCCGCCGGTCCGCGAAGCTCGTGCGCGGTACCTGGTGGCGGATCTTCGGCATTCTGGCGCTCACCTATCTCCTGGTCCTCGTCGTAACGCTGATCATCACCATTCCGTTCGGCATCATCGCCATCAGCGTGGACAGCGACGGTCTGAGCGAATTCCTCAACAGCAGCTCCACCGACTTCGGCTGGCCCTTCCTCATCATCTCGGGCATCGGCCAAGTGATCATCACGACGCTCACCTACCCCTTCACGGCGGGAGTGATGGCGCTGCTCTACGTCGACCAGCGCATCCGCCGCGAGGCGCTCGACCTCGACCTCGCACGCGCCGCAGGCCTGCCCGGCTACGACGCACCCAGGGGCTGATGCGGTGACGGGGGCGGGGCCACCACAGGAACTCCGAGGCCCGCCCGGGCAGGCGACGACATACCCGTGGAACTTCCGCGCGTCCCTGCCCGCGAGGCGGCCCAGGACGAACTGTCCAAGTCGATGTACCACGAGAACGACCCGAACCCGCTCCAGCAGGCCCTCAACCGCTTCTGGGACTGGGTCGGCGACCTCTTCGACGGCGCATCCGGCGCCGCACCCGGCGGGCCGCTCGGACTCGTCGTGCTCGTCCTCATCGTCATCGGTCTGGCCACCGCCCTCTGGTGGCGGCTGGGCACACCCAGCAGACCGTCCGGTCCGCGGAGGCTCTCTTCGCCAGCAGCACCCGCAGCGCTACCGGGCACCGCGCCGCAGCCGAGGCGCACGCCGAGGCCCACCGCTGGACCGAAGCAGTCCAGGAACGCATGCGCGCCGTAGTCCGATCCCTGGAAGAACGTGCGGTACTCGACCCGCGGCCCGGCCGCACAGCGGACGAGGCCGCCGCGGAAGCGGGCCGCCCCTGCCGGGACACGCCACCCGGCTCCAGGCCGCTGCCCGCGTCTTCGACGACGTCACATACGGCGGCCGCACCGCGGACCAGCAGACATACCTGACTCTGCGCACCCTGGATCTAGAACTCGAGGACGCCAAGCCCCTGCTGACCGCCACGGTCCCAGGAGCCACCGGATGACCGAGGCCGCCCCCATTCCCGTCACCTCGGAATCCCGCACCCCGGCCAGGTCTGGAATCGTGCACGGGGACTGCTGCTCGCCCTCCTCATCCTCGTCGTCGCCGGCATCACTCTCGCCGCCATACGCTCCGGCGACCACCACGGCCGCCTCGACCCACGCTCCGCCGATCCGCACGGCAGCCGGGCCACCGCCGAACTCCTCAGGACCAGGGTGTCTCCCTCCGCGTCGTCACCACCCTCGACGAAGCCACCACCGCGGCAGGACCCGACACCACCCTCCTCGTCACTGCCCCCAATCTGCTGACCGCTCACCAGCAGAGCGAACTCCGGACGGCCGCCATGGACTCCGCCGGCCGCACCGTGCTCGTCGCCCCCGGCTCCCCGTCCCTGTCCGGGCTGGCCCCGGAGTACGCGCGCACTCCCCTCGGCCGGTGACCGGCCGTGCACCACGCTGCCCACTCCCCGCCGCCCTCAGCGCGGGTACAGCGGAGATGGGCGGGCTCCGCTACGCCGCCGAGGCAACCGACACCGTCGCCTGCTACCCGAGCAACGGACTTCCCACCCTCCTCATCCTCCAAGGGAAGGGGACCGGCGACACCGTCCTGCTCGGCTCCCCGACCTCCTCCACAACGAACGCCTCGACCAGCAGGGCAACGCCTCGCTCGCCCTTCAGCTCCTCGGCTCCCGCTCGCATCTCGTCTGGTACCTCCCTTCGCTCGATGACCCTCCGCCTCCGAAGGCGACCCGGGCGGCGGAAGCGGAGAGGGAACAGCGACGACGGCACAGCCGGCGAGAGCGGGTTCACCGATCTCATTCCCTCCGGCTGGCTCTGGGGCACCCTCCAACTGGCCCTCGCCGCCGTACTTGCCGCCATCTGGCGCGCCCGCCGCCTCGGGGCACTGGTCACAGAGAGGCTGCCGGTGGCCGTCCGGGCCTCCGAATCCGCCGAGGGCCGCGCCCGCCTCTACCGCAAGGCGAACGCCCGCGACCGTGCCGGTGCCTCGCTGCGCTCCGCCACCCGTACCCGCATCGCCCCCTCCTCGGGCTGTCCTCCCGCGAGGCGCACTCCCCGACGTGCTCCTCCCCGCCGTCGCTGCCCGCCTGACCACCGCGGACGGCGACCTCACCACCCTGCTCTTCGGCCCGGCCCCGGCCGATGACGCCGCCCTCGTCCTATTGACCGACCAACTCGACGCCCTCGAAAGAGAGGTACGCACTTCATGAGCGCCCCGACCCCGGAGCCGGCCGACTCCGCGACGGCCACTGGGACCCCAACGGCCCCCGTGATCTCCGACAGTGCCCGCGCATCCCTGGAAGCCCTGCGCTCCGAGATCGCCAAGGCAGTGGTCGGTCAGGACCCGGCAGTCACCGGGCTCGTCGTTGCGCTCCTGTGCCGCGGCCACGTTCTGCTGGAAGGTGTCCCCGGCGTAGCCAAGACCCTTCTGGTACGAGCCCTTGCCGCCTCCCTCGAACTCGACACAAAACGAGTTCAGTTCACCCCGATCTGATGCCCAGCGATGTCACGGGCTCCCTCGTCTACGACGCCCGCACAGCCGAGTTCTCATTTCAGCCCGGCCCCGTGTTCACCAACCTCCTGCTTGCCGACGAGATCAACCGCACCCCTCCCAAAACCCAGTCCTCCCTCCTTGAAGCCATGGAGGAACGCCAGGTCACCGTCGACGGAACCCCTCGGCCCCTGCCCGATCCCTTCCTGGTCGCCGCCACCCAGAACCCCGTCGAGTACGAAGGCACCTACCCTCTGCCCGAGGCCCAACTGGACCGCTTCCTACTCAAGCTGACGGTGCCTCTCCCTCCCGCGACGACGAGATCAACGTCCTCACCCGGCATGCCAACGGATTCAACCCGCGCGACCTCAGGTCAGCCGGCATACGCCCCGTCGCGGGTCCCGCTGATCTGGACGCGGCCCGAGCTGCCGTAGCCAGGACCACTGTCTCCCCGGAAATCGCCGGCTATGTCGTAGATATCTGCCGTGCCACGCGCGAATCCCCTCGCTCTCCTCGGTGTCTCCCCGCGGCGCCACCGCGCTGCTCTCCACCGCCCGCGCCTGGGCCTGGCTCACCGGCAGGGACTACGTCATCCCCGACGATGTGAAGGCCCTCGCTCTTCCCACGCTCCGCCATCGCATCCAGCTTCGGCCGGAAGCGGAGATGGACGGAGTCACCGCGGACTCCGTCATCACCGCAGTCCTCGCCCACGTGCCCGTCCCCGATGAGGCGGTGACCATGGCCCTCACCGGACGAACAGCGCTCCTGGCCGCCTTGGGGTCACTCCCCGTAGGCATTCTGGCTCCGAGCTGGGCAGGCATGCTCGCGGTCAACGCCCCGTTGTCTCTAGCGATTCTGTGCGACTACGCCCTGGCCGCGCCAGTGCGAACGCTCCAGTTCACCCGATCCGGTGATACATCCGTTCGACTCGGTGACGCCGCTGAAGTGCAACTGAATGTAACCAATACATCGCGCCGACGCCTCCGCGCCCAACTGCGTGACGCCTGGCCCCAGCAGTTGGCCCGCCGGCACCGACCAGGCCGCGTCCCGCCACATCGTCACAGTCCCTGCGACGGAGCGACGCCGTCTGACGACGTTCCTGCGCCCGACCCGACGTGGTGACCGCAGAGCGGACCACATCACTGTCCGCTCGATCGGGCCGTTGGGCCTCGCAGCGCGCCAGGGAAAACACCATGTCCCTTGGACCGTCCGGGTATTGCCGCCCTTAACGAGCCGCAAGCACCTGCCTTCGCGGCTCGCCAGGCTTCGCGAACTCGACGGCCGCACCAGCGTGCTCACCCGTGGCGAAGGCACCGAGTTCGACAGCCTGCGCGCCTATGTGCCCGGTGACGACACCCGCTCCATCGACTGGCGCGCCACCGCACGCCAGTCGGCGGTCGCGGTCTGCACCTGGCGTCCCGAACGGGACCGCCACATCCTCATCGTGCTCGATACCGGCCGCACGTCAGCGGGCCGCGTGGGCGACGTTCCCCGTCTCGACGCGGCCATGGACGCGACACTGCTCCTCACCGCACTGGCGACCCGTGCGGGAGACCGCGTGAACCTCCTCGCCTACGACCGCCGCATCCGCGCTCAGGTCCGGGGCGGGACGTCTGCGGGAGACATCCTCTCCACGCTGGCCGACGCTCTGACACCACTCGAGCCGGAGCTTGTGGAGACAGACGCCCGAGGCCTCAGCAAGGCAGCCCTGGCCAGTGCTCCACGGCGATCCCTGATCGTGCTGCTCACCGGCCTGGACGCAGCTCCGATCGAGGAGGGCCTGCTCCCGGTCCTCCCTCTGCTCACCCAGCGCCACACGGTGCTGGTGGCGGCGGTCGCGGACCCTCGGATCGAGGCGATGGCCCGGTCCCGGGGCACAGTGGACGCGGTGTACGACGCCGCAGCAGGCACTCAGACGCAGGCTCAGCGTCGCCGTACCGCGGATCAGCTGAGGCGTCACGGCGTCGTGGTCGTCGATGCCACTCCGGACAACCTCGCGCCCGCTCTGGCCGATGCCTATCTGGCACTCAAAGCTGGGGGCCGGCTCTAAGGGGTGTCTCCCGTGGCAAGTTTCGCGAGCTTCTTGTATCAGGTCAGGGTGGCGGGCATAGCCAGGCCCCGGCTCTGCCAGTCATTTGCGGACCACGTACGGGATCTTGAGACCACGAGCAGCCCATGGCAGGCTCATGCCGCATGATCGATGAATTCGCGAAAGACAACCTGCACGGGAGACTGCGGCGGGACCGCAAGGCGCTGCTCTGGAAACTCGACGGCTTGTCCGAATACGACGCCCGCCGACCTTTGACAGCGACCGGGACCAACCTCCTCGGCCTGGTCAAACACGTGGCCATCGTCGAGGCCAGGTACTTCGGCGCGGTCTTCGACCGCCCTTCCCGGAACCGCTGCCTCGGTGGCAGGACTCCAACGGCAACGATCTGTGGGCGCCCGAGGACGAGACCCGCGATCAGATCATCGGGTTCTACCGGCGCTCGTGGGAACACTCGGACGCGACGATCAACGAGCTTCCCTCGACGCCCCGGCCACGTGCCGTGGTGGCCGGAGCCCCATACCAACACGAACCTGTTCGCCGTCATGGTCCATGTCCTCGGCGAGTCCATCCGGCATGCCGGTCACGCCGACATCCTGCGCGAGGGCCTCGACGGCCGGACCGGGTTGCGCGCCGAACACGAGAAGCCGATCGACGAGGAAGCCCGTGCCGCCTACTGCGCGAAGATCGAGCAGGCCGCCAGGTCGGCCGCACCAATCAAGGCTTACGAGCTTGGGGCAATTAAGCTCAGGGCAGGCTGCCTGAGGGTTCGGCTGGTGGGTGATTCAGCAGGCCGCCGTGCGGACGGGCACCAGGGCGGTGCTGGTGCGTTGCCGGGTCGGTCGCTTGCCGGGGCGGTCGGAGACGAGGCCTGCGATCGCTGCTTGGGTTTCGGCGTAGGTGTCACGGCGTCCGGTGAAGCCTTGGAGCGGCCGCCATTTCTTCAGCTCGGCGTTGGTGTGCTCGATGCAGATCCGGGCCGAGGACTGCCACTGTTTCGCCTCGCGCCAGGCCCGCTTCTCGCCGTCGCAGGCGTCGTCGGCGAGCTTCTTCGGCAGGGCGGAGACCTGATCGGGGAACTCGTTCGCAAGACCCCGGTAGCCGTCGTCGACCTCGGCTTTCACTCCGGGATGCTGACGGAACTGCTCGGCGATGCCCTCGCTGCGCACACAGGTCTGGTCGTGCATCCGGCCCGGCCGCACGATTCCGGACAACAGAGTGCGGCCCTGGTGGTCGCTGAAGCTGGTCGTCTTGATCGTGTTCTGCTTCTTCTTCCCTGACACGAACGCCTTCCGGCCGGGCCGGTGTGCTTCGGGGCGGCGGACTTGGACCTCGGTCCCGTCGATCCGCAGGACGACGCCCTCAGCTTCGGCGTAGGCGAACAGGTCCTCCAGGGTATGGAGCCGCAGCCCGGGTCGGCCGGGGACGGCGAACCCGCGCTCGGCGAGCAATGCCCGTATCTCCCGCACGGCGGTGGAGACGGTGGAACGGTCCACCGAGTACAGCTCGGCCAACGCCGCGTGGGGCAGTTGATGGCGCAGGCAGGCCAGGGGAGCAACAGCCGGTCGCTGAACACCAGTTTCGGCTTGCGCCCGGCTCCGGCCGCCCTGTGGCGTTTTCCTCCGCGGCGCTCGGCACGGTCGGACTCCCGGGCGGCCTCCCGCGCGGCGCCAGCTCGAAGACGAGCTCGGCAAAGTGGTGGCATGTCACGCCCGTGAAGGCGGGATGGGACAGGGTGGCACGAATCAAGGCACGAGTCACGTCTCCCGATCGTGCTGCCCGGCCCTGACATCCCATCAGCCTTGCTCAAGTACCCAAGGTCGTAAGTGGGCATCGCTGGGCGCTGCACATCTTCCAGGAAGTGAGGTACGCATGGCGCCGTACGACGTCAAGCGAGAGCGGAAAGAGTTCTACGCGCCCAAGAACACGGCATGGGCCATCGTGGACGTTCCCGAACATCAGTACATCGCCATCGACGGTACGGGAAACCCCAACACGGCGGTCGCCTACGCCAGCACGGTCGAGGCCCTCTACGCGGTTGCCTACACCCTCAAGTTCGCCAGCAAGCGCACGGCGGGCGGCGATTTCGTCGTTGCTCCGCTGGAAGGGCTGTGGTGGGCGGATCGGCCCGAAGCCTTCACCAGCGGAGCCAAGGACACCTGGAACTGGACCATGCTCATCAACATGCCCCCTGGATCACCAAAGAGATGATCGAGGACGCCAAACAGACCGCCCTGTCCAAGAAGAAGCTCCCCACGATCTCCCAGCTCCGACACTTCACCCTGCACGAAGGCCCCAGCGCCCAGGTGCTGCACATCGGCTCCTACGACGACGAGGCACCCCTACTGCACGAACTCCACCACACCTACCTCGCTGCCAACGGCCTGCGGCCATCGGGCCTGCATCACGAGATCTACCTCAGCGACCCCCGCAAGACCGCCCCGAAAGCTGAAGACCATCCTGCGCCAGCCGGCCGAACGCCTCGATAGGTAGCTACCATCCAGCCCTCAACTCAATTGCCCCCAAGGTCGTTAGAGGTTGTCTCACGTGACTTGATGTTCGTGCGCATGATTCCGGTCGTGAGCGCTGATCCATCGAAGCGTCTGGTTCCTGATGAACTCTGTGAGCTGGCCGCCCCGTTGCTGTCGTCGTCCGCTGCTCGTCCGCAAGGTGGTGGGACCGCTCCATGTGACGAGCGGGCCGTGTTCACAGCAGTGGTGTACGCGCTGACCAGCGGCTGTGCCTGGCGGCATCTGCCGCCGAGGTTCGGAACGTCGCCCGCCACCGCGGATCGCCGCTTCAGGTATGGACCGAGGCCGGCCTGTGGCGTCGGCTGCGCAGACAAGACGTACTTCTCCGCCGAACACCTGGCCTGGCTGCGCGAGCGCGGGCTCGTCGCGCGCATCGCGCGGCCCTGCATCGAGTCCGGCGAACGCCTCGGTCGGCACCGCTGGAAGATTGAACGGTCGATCGCTCGGCTCTTCGGCTACCACCGCCTCAATGTCCGATACGAACGAAAGGGCTCGCACTTCCTCAACGGGATGGCCCGACGGGTCGTGAACGCAGAAAGCCCGTGCCACAAGGGCACGGGGCTTTCCCGAATAATTGTTCGGCGGCGTCCTACTCTCCCACAGGGTCCCCTGCAGTACCATCGGCGCTGAAAGGCTTAGCTTCCGGGTTCGGAATGTAACCGGGCGTTTCCCTAACGCAATGACCACCGAAACACTATGAAATTAACCAACACCGGAAAAACACGGCCGTTCGTTATTTCAGAACTAACACAGTGGACGCGAGCAACTGAGGACAAGCCCTCGGCCTATTAGTACCAGTCAGCTCCACCCGTTGCCGGGCTTCCACATCTGGCCTATCAACCCAGTCGTCTACTGGGAGCCTTAACCCCTCAAAGGGGTGGGAATACTCATCTCGAAGCAGGCTTCCCGCTTAGATGCTTTCAGCGGTTATCCTTTCCGAACGTAGCCAACCAGCCATGCCCTTGGCAGGACAACTGGCACACCAGAGGTTCGTCCGTCCCGGTCCTCTCGTACTAGGGACAGCCCTTCTCAATATTCCTGCGCGCGCAGCGGATAGGGACCGAACTGTCTCACGACGTTCTAAACCCAGCTCGCGTACCGCTTTAATGGGCGAACAGCCCAACCCTTGGGACCGACTCCAGCCCCAGGATGCGACGAGCCGACATCGAGGTGCCAAACCATCCCGTCGATATGGACTCTTGGGGAAGATCAGCCTGTTATCCCCGGGGTACCTTTTATCCGTTGAGCGACAGCGCTTCCACAAGCCACTGCCGGATCACTAGTCCCGACTTTCGTCCCTGCTCGACCCGTCGGTCTCACAGTCAAGCTCCCTTGTGCACTTACACTCAACACCTGATTGCCAACCAGGCTGAGGGAACCTTTGGGCGCCTCCGTTACTCTTTAGGAGGCAACCGCCCCAGTTAAACTACCCATCAGACACTGTCCCTGATCCGGATCACGGACCCAGGTTAGACATCCAGCACGACCAGAGTGGTATTTCAACGACGACTCCACAACCACTGGCGTGGCCGCTTCAAAGTCTCCCACCTATCCTACACAAGCCGAACCGAACACCAATATCAAACTATAGTAAAGGTCCGGGTCTTTCCGTCCTGCTGCGCGAAACGAGCATCTTTACTCGTAGTGCAATTTCACCGGGCCTATGGTTGAGACAGTCGAGAAGTCGTTACGCCATTCGTGCAGGTCGGAACTTACCCGACAAGGAATTTCGCTACCTTAGGATGGTTATAGTTACCACCGCCGTTTACTGGCGCTTAAGTTCTCAGCTTCGCACACCCGAAAGTGCACTAACCGGTCCCCTTAACGTTCCAGCACCGGGCAGGCGTCAGTCCGTATACATCGCCTTACGGCTTCGCACGGACCTGTGTTTTAGTAAACAGTCGCTTCTCGCTGGTCTCTGCGGCCACCCCAGCTCATGGAGTAAATCCAATCACCAGTGATGGCCCCCTTCTCCCGAAGTTACGGGGCATTTTGCCGAGTTCCTTAACCATAGTTCACCCGAACGCCTCGGTATTCTCTACCTGACTACCTGAGTCGGTTTAGGGTACGGGCCGCCATGAAACTCGCTAGAGGCTTTTCTTGACAGCATAGGATCATCCACTTCACCACAATCGGCTCGGCATCAGGTCTCAGCCTTAATGTGTGACGGATTTGCCTATCACACGGCCTACACCCTTACCCGGGAACAACCATCGCCCGGGTTGGACTACCTTCCTGCGTCACCCCATCGCTTACCTACTACAAGTCTGGTTCATCGGCTCCACCACTACCCTCAACTCCGAAGAGATCAGGCCGGCTTCACGGACTTAGCATCGCCTGATTCAGTACTGGGCGTTTCAAAGCGGGTACCGGAATATCAACCGGTTGTCCATCGACTACGCCTGTCGGCCTCGCCTTAGGTCCCGACTTACCCTGGGCAGATCAGCTTGACCCAGGAACCCTTAGTCAATCGGCGCACACGTTTCTCACGTGTGTATCGCTACTCATGCCTGCATTCTCACTCGTGAACCGTCCACAACTCGCTTCCGCGGCTGCTTCACTCGGCACACGACGCTCCCCTACCCATCCATACAGGCGTTGGCCCTATGTGTATGAATGACACGACTTCGGCGGTACGCTTGAGCCCCGCTACATTGTCGGCGCGGAATCACTTGACCAGTGAGCTATTACGCACTCTTTCAAGGGTGGCTGCTTCTAAGCCAACCTCCTGGTTGTCTCTGCGACTCCACATCCTTTCCCACTTAGCGTACGCTTAGGGGCCTTAGTCGATGCTCTGGGCTGTTTCCTCTCGACCATGGAGCTTATCCCCACAGTCTCACTGCCGTGCTCTCACTTACCGGCATTCGGAGTTTGGCTAAGGTCAGTAACCCGGTAGGGCCCATCGCCTATCCAGTGCTCTACCTCCGGCAAGAAACACACGACGCTGCACCTAAATGCATTTCGGGAGAACCAGCTATCACGGAGTTTGATTGGCCTTTCACCCCTAACCACAGGTCATCCCCAGGTTTTCAACCCTGGTGGGTTCGGTCCTCCACGAAGTCTTACCTCCGCTTCAACCTGCCCATGGCTAGATCACTCCGCTTCGGGTCTTGAGCGCGCTACTAAATCGCCCTATTCGGACTCGCTTTCGCTACGGCTTCCCACACGGGTTAACCTCGCAACACACCGCAAACTCGCAGGCTCATTCTTCAAAGGCACGCAGTCACGACTGCTGTTCCGAAGAACAACAGCGACGCTCCCACGGCTTGTAGGCACACGGTTTCAGGTACTATTTCACTCCGCTCCCGCGGTACTTTTCACCATTCCCTCACGGTACTATCCGCTATCGGTCACCAGGGAATATTTAGGCTTAGCGGGTGGTCCCGCCAGATTCACACGGGATTTCTCGGGCCCCGTGCTACTTGGTGTCTCTTAAACGAGCCGTTGATGTTTCAGCTACGGGGTCTTACCCTCTACGCCGGACCTTTCGCATGTCCTTCGCCTACATCAACGGTTTCTGACTCGTCTCACAGTCGGCAGACCATGAAAAGAGATCCACAACCCCGCATGCGCAACCCCTGCCGGGTATCACACGCATACGGTTTGGCCTGATCCAGTTTCGCTCGCCACTACTCCCGGAATCACGGTTGTTTTCTCTTCCTGAGGGTACTGAGATGTTTCACTTCCCTCGTTCCTCCACACTGCCTATGTGTTCAGCAGTGGGTGACAGCCCATGACGGCTGCCGGGTTTCCCCATTCGGAAACCCCGGATCAAAGCTTGGTTGACAGCTCCCGGGGACTATCGTGGCCTCCCACGTCCTTCATCGGTTCCTGGTGCCAAGGCATCCACCGTGCGCCCTTAAAACTTGGCCACAGATGCTCGCGTCCACTGTGCAGTTCTCAAACAACGACCAGCCACCCATCACCCCGCCCTAACAGGCGAGTTCACTGGGGCCGGCAACCAAAGGAACAGACAAAAATGCCCGTACCTTCAGATACCCAACAGCGTGCCCGACCCGATCAACTCTTTTCCGTTTTCCACGCCGAAGCAGTACTTACGAAAACCAGCCAACCGTGCCGAATAGTCAACGTTCCACCCTTGAGCAACCACCGTCGAACATTTGCCGACGAAATGGTCTCTGGATTCCCCGAAGGAAACCTAGATGCTCCTTAGAAAGGAGGTGATCCAGCCGCACCTTCCGGTACGGCTACCTTGTTACGACTTCGTCCCAATCGCCAGTCCCACCTTCGACAGCTCCCTCCCACAAGGGGTTGGGCCACCGGCTTCGGGTGTTACCGACTTTCGTGACGTGACGGGCGGTGTGTACAAGGCCCGGGAACGTATTCACCGCAGCAATGCTGATCTGCGATTACTAGCAACTCCGACTTCATGGGGTCGAGTTGCAGACCCCAATCCGAACTGAGACCGGCTTTTGAGATTCGCTCCGCCTCGCGGCATCGCAGCTCATTGTACCGGCCATTGTAGCACGTGTGCAGCCCAAGACATAAGGGGCATGATGACTTGACGTCGTCCCCACCTTCCTCCGAGTTGACCCCGGCAGTCTCCTGTGAGTCCCCATCACCCCGAAGGGCATGCTGGCAACACAGAACAAGGGTTGCGCTCGTTGCGGGACTTAACCCAACATCTCACGACACGAGCTGACGACAGCCATGCACCACCTGTATACCGACCACAAGGGGGCACCATCTCTGATGCTTTCCGGTATATGTCAAGCCTTGGTAAGGTTCTTCGCGTTGCGTCGAATTAAGCCACATGCTCCGCTGCTTGTGCGGGCCCCGTCAATTCCTTTGAGTTTTAGCCTTGCGGCCGTACTCCCCAGGCGGGGAACTTAATGCGTTAGCTGCGGCACCGACGACGTGGAATGTCGCCAACACCTAGTTCCCAACGTTTACGGCGTGGACTACCAGGGTATCTAATCCTGTTCGCTCCCCACGCTTTCGCTCCTCAGCGTCAGTAATGGCCCAGAGATCCGCCTTCGCCACCGGTGTTCCTCCTGATATCTGCGCATTTCACCGCTACACCAGGAATTCCGATCTCCCCTACCACACTCTAGCTAGCCCGTATCGAATGCAGACCCGGGTTAAGCCCGGGCTTTCACATCCGACGTGACAAGCCGCCTACGAGCTCTTTACGCCCAATAATTCCGGACAACGCTCGCACCCTACGTATTACCGCGGCTGCTGGCACGTAGTTAGCCGGTGCTTCTTCTGCAGGTACCGTCACTTGCGCTTCTTCCCTGCTGAAAGAGGTTTACAACCCGAAGGCCGTCATCCCTCACGCGGCGTCGCTGCATCAGGCTTTCGCCCATTGTGCAATATTCCCCACTGCTGCCTCCCGTAGGAGTCTGGGCCGTGTCTCAGTCCCAGTGTGGCCGGTCGCCCTCTCAGGCCGGCTACCCGTCGTCGCCTTGGTAGGCCATTACCCCACCAACAAGCTGATAGGCCGCGGGCTCATCCTTCACCGCCGGAGCTTTTAACCCCGTCCCATGCAGGACAGAGTGTTATCCGGTATTAGACCCCGTTTCCAGGGCTTGTCCCAGAGTGAAGGGCAGATTGCCCACGTGTTACTCACCCGTTCGCCACTAATCCACCCCGAAAGGCTTCATCGTTCGACTTGCATGTGTTAAGCACGCCGCCAGCGTTCGTCCTGAGCCAGGATCAAACTCTCCGTGAATGTTTTCCCGTAATCGGGAACACACACACGAAGCGGAACGATCAAGTCGGAATAAGACCGACCGTTCACTGCGTCCTCGCTGTGTAATTGCCTACCGGAACCCGAAGGCACCGAATAGGACTTTCAAAGGAACCACCAACCTGCCGAAGCAGGCCGGGGTATCAACATATTTGGCGTTGACTTTTGGCACGCTGTTGAGTTCTCAGGAACGGACGCTTCCTTCGGTCCCGTTTCACCGGGGCCCTCCGGGCGCTTCCCTTCGTTCTTGCGTTTCCGACTCTATCAGACTCTTTCGTGTCCGATTCCCGGTCGAAGCGGGGCCGCTTTCCAGTTCTTCGCTTTCGCGTTTCCCTTTCCGGCGAGTCCGACTTTACCAGATTCTTTTCCGTTCCGTTTCCAGTCCGAATTTGATTCCAGCGGCCTGCGGAGTGGCCTTGCCTTTCGGCTGATTCGACTTTATCAGAAGCGATTCGGCCGAAGCTAATCGGCTGTTGTCTCTAATGAGGGAATCGATCGGCTCTGCGGAAAATCGATTTCCGGTTACGAGCGAGATGAACACTAACTGACTGGCTTCGGACTTGTCCAATCCGAAGCAACCGTTAAATTTACCTCCCACGCCAACTGTGTCAACAGTTTTGTGGGCGACTAGGAGACTAGCAGGTCAGGAGCGGTGGGTGCACATCGGCTTGTCATGCCGCGGACGGGAGTTCCGCACTGCGCTCGGCGGGGTCGAGGTCGCCGGTGTCACCGGCCCGTGCCGCTCGCCCTCCGAGGATGTAGACGTAGGCGAGAAAAGCCAGTTCAGCCGCGATACCGATCGTGATGCGAGCCCAGGTGGGGAGGCCCGACGGGGTCACGAATCCCTCGATGACACCGGAGATGAACAGGACCAGGGCCAGGCCTATCGCCATGCCCATCGCGGCGCGGCCCTGCTGGGCCAGGGCTGAGCGCCTGGTGCGGGGCCGGGATCGATGACGGCCCAGCCGAGCCGGAGACCCGTACCCGCCGCGACAAAGACGGCCGTGAGTTCGAGCAGCCCGTGCGGGAGGACGAGGCCCAGGAACGTGTCCAGTCGGCCTGCCGAGGACATCAGGCCGATGCCCACCGCGAGGTTCAGCACGTTGACGAAGAGGATCCAGATGACAGGTACGCACAGGAATGCTCCGAGGACCAGGCACATCGCCGCGGCCTGGGCGTTGTTCGTCCACACCTGAGCGGCGAACGACGCTGCCGGGTGGCTGGAGTAGTACGTCTCGTACTCGCCGCCCGGACTGGTCAGGCGTCGGAGGTCGTCCGGTGCGGCGATCGCCGACTGGACTTCCGGATGGGTGCCGATCCACCAGCCGATGAGAGCGGCAAGCAGAGTGGAGAGGACCGCCGTCGGGATCCACCAGTGCCGGGACCGGTAGACAGCTGCGGGAAAACCGGCGGTGAGGAAGCGCGCCGCATCGCGCCAGGAGGCTCGGCGGGTACCGGTCACCGTGGAACGCGCACGGGCCACGAGCTGGGTCAGCCGTGCGGTGAGAAGGGGATCCGGGGCGCTCGACTGGATCAGCGAGAGATGGGTGGCCGTGCGCTGATAGAGGGTGACGAGCTCGTCCGCCTCCGTGCCGGTCAGAGACCGCCCGCGGTGCAGGAGATGCTCCAGACGGTCCCAGTCGGTGCGGTGGGCGTTCACGAAGACGTCGAGGTCCATGGTCGGCTGCTGCTCCAGGCATGGGTGTGCACGGGTCCGTACTACTGCGGCGTGTTGCCGGCCAGCTTGGCAGACTGAGGTTGCGAGGGCAGGGATCGTCGGCGAAGGGTGGGCGCGATGAGTGAGCTCGTGACTGGTGATGCGGTCGTTCTGGGGTTGCGGCCGGCGAGGCTGCCGAGCCGGGCGCTGGCAATCGCTATTGATCTTGCGGTGGTTCTGACCGCTTTCGTATTGATATCGGTTGGGCTGGCCATAGCGACGGCCACGCTGGACGAGGCGGCGAGTGCGGCGATCGCGGTCGCGACATTTCTGCTGGTGCTGGTGGGAGGCCCGATCGCGGTGGAGACGCTCAGTCAGGGCCGTTCGCTGGGCAAGCTCGCCTGCGGCCTGCGTGTGGTGCGGGACGACGGCGGGCCTATCCGGTTCCGGCACGCTCTTGTACGCGGCGCGATGGGGTGGTCGAGCTCCTGGGAACGTTCGGGGTCGTCGCGTGTACCGCGTCGCTGGTCTCTGCGCGAGGACGGCGGCTCGGCGATGTGTTCGCGGGAACGCTCGTCGTACGGGAGCGGGTGCCGGCCGGGCGGACTGCCGCCGTACCGCCGCCACCGCCCTGGCTCGTCGGGCGGTTCTCCCAGCTGGATCTGTCGGCCGTGCCGGACGGTCTCTGGCTGGCGATACGGCAGTACCTGACCCGGATGCACCAGCTCGACACCACGGTGGGCCGGTCCATCGCCGAGCGGTTGTCCGGAGATCTGGCGGCGCGCACGGGAGTACCGGCGCCGCAGGACGTACCGGCGGCCGCCTACTTGGCCGCGGTGGTCAACGAGCGGCAGGCACGCGATGTGCGGCGGGCGTTCGCAGCAGCCCGGCACGGGCACAGGGAGCATCGCCGGTGGGCGGAGTCCTGCCAGAAGCCGGGCCTGCCCGGCGGATGCTCCTCTGCCCGGCCCCTTCGCGCCCACGGCAGCCGCGGCCGATGCGGCGGCTTCCCCGCGTCGTGCCCGGTGAAGCAGGCCGAGCAGCCGCCCTCTACCGGCTTCGCTCCGCCCTTCTGACTACTGGGACGCGGGCGAAGGCGGTGATTCCAGGTCCTCCAGCTCGATGCCCGGAGCCGCGAGCACCACGTCGCCGGCGATGTGAACGGTGTGCCGCTCACCGGTATCCAGCGCGCTGACCTGGTACTCATCCACCGTCAGGGGCCCGTTGTCAGTGGCGTGCGCTTCACTCTTCATCAGAGCCCAGGACTGGTCGGCAGTGCGGGGCGCGAGAACCGGGTCCGTGAAGGTGACCAGACGGACGCGGGTCGTGGGGAATCGGGGTGAGGCGCAGGAGCCGGGCGGTGGCGATGAGAAAGGCGGGAGAAGTGCCGGAGAAGGTGTGTGCGCGGACATTGCCTTCGGTGGCATGGATGCCGGTCGGGTCTGTACGGACCCAGGTGACGCCGTCGATGGCGGCGCCACGGATCTGCCAGGCCGCGGCCTGCAGTTGGAGGCGGATGGGGCGGCCCAGTTCGTCGAGGGCGAGGTCGACGGAGCCGAGATCGTCACCGGAGGGGCCGTGGTCCGGGACACGTAACGCCAGCCTGAGGGACCGGGTGCGCAGTGGAAGTGTTCTTCACCGAGCGGGGAGTGATCATGAAGATCGTGGAGCGAATAACGGCCGCGGGGCATGGGGTCCTTCGGATCTCTCGGACTGTGTAGCTGCGGTGCCGCACAGAGCAGGCCCCGGCACGGGGTGCGGGGCCTGCTCCACAGCGTGTTCCACAGCATGCTGCCGATGCTGATCCGTCTGTCAGTGGCCTCTGGTGACGTATGTGGTCACTGACAGGCGGCGTCAGTAGCGGTAGTGGTCGGACTTGTACGGGCCCTCGACCTCGACACCGATGTACGCGGCCTGCTCGGGGCTCAGGGTCGTCAGCCTCACGCCGAGGGCGTCCAGGTGCAGGCGTGCGACCTTCTCGTCCAGGTGCTTGGGCAGCACGTAGACGTCGGTCGGGTACTCCTGGGGCTTGGTGAACAACTCGATCTGGGCCAGGGTCTGGTCCGCGAAGGAGTTGGACATGACGAACGAGGGGTGACCGGTGGCGTTGCCCAGGTTCAGCAGGCGGCCTTCGGACAGCACGATCAGGACCTTGCCGTCGGGGTGCGTCCAGGTGTGGACCTGCGGCTTCACCTCGTCCTTGACGATGCCGTCGATCTTCGCCAGGCCGGCCATGTCGAGCTCGTTGTCGAAGTGGCCGATGTTCCCGACGATGGCCTGGTGCTTCATCTTGGCCATGTCGGCGGCCATGATGATGTCCTTGTTGCCGGTCGTGGTGATGAAGATGTCACCCTGGGCGACGACGTCATCGAGGGTGGCGACCTGGTAGCCGTCCATCGCCGCCTGCAGGGCGCAGATCGGGTCGATCTCAGTGATGATCACCCGGGCACCCTGGCCGCGCAGGGACTCCGCGCAGCCCTTGCCCACGTCGCCGTAACCGCAGACGACGGCGGTCTTGCCGCCGATCAGGACGTCGGTGGCGCGGTTGATGCCGTCGATCAGCGAGTGGCGGCAGCCGTACTTGTTGTCGAACTTCGACTTGGTGACCGCGTCGTTGACGTTGATCGCCGGGAACAGGAGGGTGCCGTCGCGGTGCATCTCGTACAACCGGTGCACACCGGTCGTGGTCTCCTCGGTGACACCGCGGATCTCGGACGCCAGCTGGGTCCACTTCTGCGGGTCTCACCGAGGGTGCGGTTCAGCAGGGTGAGGATGTAGGCGTACTCCTCACTGTCCGCGGTCGACGGGTCCGGGGCCGCGCCGGCCTCTCGAACTCGACGCCCTTGTGGACGAGGAGAGTGGCGTCACCACCGTCGTCGAGGATCATGTTCGGGCCGCCGGTGGGGGTGTTCGGCCAGGTCAGCGCCTGCTCCGTGCACCACCAGTACTCCTCCAGGCTCTCGCCCTTCCAGGCGAAGACCGGGACGCCGGCCGGGGCGTCCGGGGTGCCGTTCGGGCCGACGGCGATGGCGGCGGCGGCGTGGTCCTGGGTGGAGAAGATGTTGCAGGAGGCCCAGCGGACATCGGCGCCGAGGGCGACGAGGGTCTCGATGAGCACCGCGGTCTGCACCGTCATGTGCAGCGAACCGGTGATCCTGGAGCCGGCCAGCGGCTGCGCGGCGGCGTACTCCTTGCGGATCGACATCAGGCCGGGCATCTCGTGCTCGGCGAGGTTGATCTCCTTGCGCCCGAAGGGGCGAGGGAAAGGTCGGCGACCTTGAAGTCCTGGCGGTTGGCGTCCGTCGTCATAACGGGCTGCTCCTCGTAATGCGTCGAGAGTGGGACTGGGCTGACTCCGCGGCGACCGCGGGCACACGAATGCCCGGGTATTCGCAGTGCAGTCCGTCGGAGGCCCTCTCCCTCGGCCGGTCCGCAGCTGCGGACCGATCGACCGCCATCAGCAGCGACGTCTGGTACTTCATACGAATCTACACCGAACGGCCCCGTGAGCCCCAGCCCGTTCCGGCATCGAGCTTCGTCACGGGGCCGTCGGGGCCGGTCTTCAGCGGATCATTGACCGGATCCGCCCGGTTCCGCGGGGTCTTGCCCGGGTTGGTGCCGGCCGCGGCTGCTTCTTCGCTGTAGATGTCGGGCTCGAGGTAGATGACCCGGGCGATGGGGACGGCGGCACGGATCCGGTTCTCCGCGGCGTTGATGGCGTGGGCGACCTCGGCTGCGGTCTCGTCGTGCTGGACCGCGATCTTGGCTGCGACCAGCAGCTCCTCAGGGCCCAGGTGGAGCGTACGCATGTGGATGATGCCGGTGACCTTGTCCCCGTCGACCACCGCGGCCTTGATCTTCTCGACGTCCTCGACACCGGCGGACTCACCGAGCAGCAGGGACTTCGTCTCCGCGGCGAGCACGATCGCGATGATGATCAGCAGGATGCCGATGCAGAGGGTGCCGATGCCGTCCCAGATGCCGTCGCCGGTACCGAGGGCCAGACCCACACCCGCGAGCGCCAGGATCAGGCCGATCAGCGCGCCGAGGTCCTCGAGGAGGACGACCGGGAGCTCGGGGCCTTGGCGCGTCGGACGAACTGTGTCCAGGAGAGCTGGCCGCGGGTCTGGTTGGACTCCCTGATGGCCGTACGGAAGGAGAACCCCTCGGCGATGATCGCGAAGATCAGCACGCCGACCGGCCACCACCAGGCCTCGATCTCGTGCGGGTGCTTGATCTTCTCGTAGCCCTCGTAGATCGCGAACATGCCACCGACCGAGAACAGCACGATCGAGACGAGGAAGGCGTAGATGTAGCGCTCGCGCCCGTACCCGAAGGGTGCTCCGGGTTGCCTCCCGCTGGGCCTTCTTGCCGCCGAGCAGCAGGAGACCCTGGTTGCCCGAGTCCGCGAGCGAGTGGACGCTCTCCGCGAGCATCGACGACGAGCCACTGAAGAGGAACGCCACGAATTTGGCCACTGCGATCGCGAGGTTGGCGGCGAGTGCCGCCACGATCGCCTTGGTTCCGCCTGACGCGCTCATGGGTGCCTGGTGTCCCTTCCTCGGTGCTGCGGCACGAGCGCCGCGGTACGGCCGGACATTGTTGCAGCCGCTGGTGCGGACGGTACGTCAGACCACCACGGTGGCACGGAAGAGTGTTCCGGAACCTTCCGCTTCGACCTTTCGTCCGCCGGTACGAAGACGGATTCGCCGGGCGTGAGGCCAAGGTGACCGACCTTCGGGGCACCGGCGGTGCAGAGCAGGATCTGTGCGGTGGCGGCCGTGAGCCCGACGGGGCTCCGCCGGCCGGCAGGACGAAGCGCGACAGCCGGAATTCGTCGACGGGCGTCTCGTACAGCTCCTCGCCCGTGGACGATGCCTCGGGGCGCAGTACGCCCGGGTCGGTGGCCTCGAAGCGGACAATGCTCAGCAGTTCGGGAACGTCCACGTGCTTGGGGTCAGTCCGCAGCGCAGCACGTTGTCGGAGTTGGCCATGATCTCGACGGCGAGCCCGCCGAGGTAGGCGTGCGGTACCCCGGCGCCGAGGAACAGGGCTTCGCCGGGCTGCAGTTGTACGTAGTTCAGCAGCATGGCCGCGATGACGCCGGGATCGCCCGGATAGTGGCGTGCGATCTGGGCGTACGGGGCGTGGGCTCCGCCCAGCCGTTCGGCCGCTTCCGCCGCTTCGGTGACCGTGTGCGCCATCTCCGCGGGGTCGGCGGTGAGGACGGCGGTGAGGACCTCGCGCAGGGCCGCGTCCTCGGGCCTGGCACGCAGGAGATCCACGTACGGCTTGAGCGAGTCGACTCCGAGGGCCTCCAGCGCGTCGGCCGCCTCGGCAGGCCTGCGGAATCCGCACAGCCCGTCGAAGGGGTGAGTGCGCAGACCAGCTCGGGCTTGTGGTTGGCGTCCTTGTACGTGCGGTGGGGTGCGTCGGCCGGCACGCCCCGGCTCTCCTCGTCGGCGTACCCCTGCTGCGCCTGCGCGAGGTCGGGGTGGACCTGGAGGGAGAGCGGGCGCCCGCGGCGAGCAGCTTCAGCAGGAAGGGCAGGCGGGGGCCGAACGTACGGACGACAGCCGGGCCCAGTTCGCGTCCGGGGTCGGCAGCGATCACCTCGGTGAGGGACTGCTCGCTGCCCGTCCCGGCGGGTCCGGTGGGACGGGTGAGGCGGGAGGGGCTCCCGGGTGGGCTCCCATCCACATCTCTGCCTGGGGCTCGCCGGTGGGTGCGGTGCCCAGCAGTTCGGGGATGGCCGTGGTGGAGCCCCAGGCGTAGGGGCGCACGGTGTTGGAGAGCCGGTCCATGGAGTTCGTCCTAAGGAATGCGCGGGTGGTGCCGGATACGAAGGCCGGACGGGTAAGGCGTCGAGGAAGGCGTCGAGGAAGGCGTCGGCGAGTGCGGCGGAGCCGTCAGGCCAGGTTGGAGGAGGCCAGGGCCAGATAGACAGCGGCGAAGTCGGTGACCGCGAGGAGCTCGGCGAGCCTTTCGAGGTCGCTGCCCTCCTCGGGTTCGAGCTCGCTGATGGCCGTGTCGTGACCGAGGGCCAGCTCACGGGCTGCCGGTGCGGCGCTCAGGCCGCCGGTGGGCCGGTCCCTGAGCAGGACGACCCTGGCCCGCATGGCTTCGGGCTCCTCCACCCGGTCCCGGAAGAAGGCCTCCGGGTCGGCTGCGGCGGCGAAGGCTCCGGCGAGCAGCGCACCGTGGGAGGGCAGTGCTTCGGGGAGCTCGGCGGCGAGCGCGGGACGGCCGGCGAGCTCGGCCAGCACAGCGGCGAACCGTCGGCCGACGGGGCCTGCCGCGTCGCCCTGCGTCCAGATGAGGGGCAGGCTGTCGGCGAGCTCGGCGGCGAGGGTCTTGGCCGGGTTGCCGTACGTGGCGATGGCCGGGCCACAGCGTTCGGCTGTGCGGTCGAGGCGGTCGGCGACGCTCTGCAGCGTCTCCGGGGAGGCGTCGACCAGGCCCACCCGGTCCAGCAGCGCGAGCAGCGGCGTGAGCAGGGCCCACAGCGTTCCGGGGCCTGCGGCCGAGATCTCCGCGTCGTACTCGCCGTGTGGGGCGGACGCCATCGGTACGACGAGGCCGTGGACGCCGTCCACCGCCTCGCGCAGGGGTGACCGGACGGGGGCGACGGCGACGACCGTGCAGCCGCGGCGGTAGGCCTGCTCGGCGAGCAAGGCGAGGCCGGGTTCCGATCCATCAGCCGTCGCTACGAGCAGCAGGTCCAAGGATCCGGCCCAGCCGGGCAGCGCCCATCGCATCGCGCCGGCCGCGGCCGCGACGCCGGTGGGGTGGATCCGGGCGACGGTGCGGCGGCGCCCGCGAGTGCGCCGATCAGGTCGGCGACACCGGACGCCGCGGTGCCGGGGCGGGCGACGAGGATCGCGCGAGGCCTGCCGTCGGGGTCAGTTCGCCGATTCCCGCCTCGGCTGCATGCCGTGCGGCGGTACGGACCCTGGCTCCGGCCTCGGCGGCGCCGTGAAGCAGACCGCGGCGGTCGGCTCGGGCCAGGGCTTCCGGGGCGTCGAGCAACGACTCGTCGAGCATGGCGGTGGGTCTCCGATCACCGTGCTGATCAGGGTGCGGACTACGCGGGGCGGCGGGCTTCGTCGACGAGGAGTACCGGAATGCCGTCCCGTACCGGGTAGGCGAGGGCGCAGTCCCGGCCGGTGCACACCAGCTCGGGGCTGTCTGCTGCCGACTTGTCGTCGAGCGGGGAGTGGCAGGCCGGGCAGGCGAGGATCTCCAGGAGGCCGGCTTCGAGCGGCATGAGGTGCGTCCCTTCGGACATGCGGTTCGGATGAGGTGAAGTGGTTCGGGTCGGGCTGCTGGGGCGACGTCAGCCTACCGCCGGGCCGACTCGGACGCGGCCCGGCTGGCCCGGCTGGCCCGCCAGGACTGCGGGTGAACTGCGGGCCGGTCCCGGCACGCAGTTCCCTAGGCGCGGACCAGGGCCAGGACCTCGTCACGTACCGCCGTCATCGTCTTCTCGTCGCGTGCCTCGACGTTCAGACGCAGCAGCGGCTCCGTGTTGGAGGCGCGGAGGTTGAACCACCAGTCGGCGGAGGTCGCCGTGAGACCGTCCAGCTCGTCGAAGGTCACGTCGTCGCGGTTCCCGTACGCCGCCTTGATCGCGGTCAGCCGTCCGTCCTGGTCCTCGACGGTGGAGTTGATCTCGCCGGAGCCCGCGTAACGGTCGTACTGGTCGAGCAGCGCGGAGAGCGGGCGCTCCTGACCGCCGAGCGCGGCCAGTATGTGCAGGGCGGCGAGCATGCCCGTATCGGCGTTCCAGAAGTCGCGGAAGTAGTAGTGCGCGGAATGCTCGCCGCCGAAGATCGCGCCGTGCTCGGCCATCTCGGCCTTGATGAAGGAGTGGCCCACCCGGGTGCGGACGGGAGTTCCGCCGTTCTCGCGGACGACTTCGGGGACCGACCAGGAGGTGATCAGGTTGTGGATGACGGTGCCCTTGCCGCCGTTGCGTGCGAGCTCGCGGGCCGCGACCAGGGCCGTGACCGCGGACGGGGAGACGCCCTGCCCCGCTCGTCGACGACGAAGCAGCGGTCCGCATCACCGTCGAAGGCGAGGCCGAGGTCGGCACCCTCGGCCAGCACCCGGGCCTGGAGGTCGACGATGTTCTTCGGGTCGAGGGATTGGCCTCGTGGTTCGGGAAGGTGCCGTCCAGCTCGAAGTACATCGGCACGAGGTCGAACGGGAGGCCGGCGAAGACGGTCGGGACGGTGTGACCGCCCATGCCGTTGCCCGCGTCCACGACGACCTTGAGCGGGCGGACCGCGGTGAGGTCGACCAGGCCCAGCAGGTGCGCGGCGTAGGCGGCGAGGGTGTCGCGCTCCGTGACCGTGCCCTGGGTGGTGGCGGTTCCGGCCGGGCGCCGTGTTCCGACCACTGTTCGACCAGGGTGCGGATCTCGCTCAGGCCGGTGTCCTGGCCCACCGGTGCGGCACCGGCCCGGCACATCTTGATGCCGTTGTACCGCGCCGGGTTGTGCGAGGCCGTGAACATCGCTCCCGGCAGGTCCAGGGCCCCGGACGCGTAGTACAGCTGATCGGTCGAGCAGAGGCCGATCAGGGTGACGTCGGCGCCGCGTGCCGTAGCGCCGCGGGCGAAGGCCGCGGCCAGGCCCGGTGACGAGGGCCGCATGTCGTGGCCGATCACGATCGCGCCCGCGTCGGTGACCTGTACGAAGGCCGCTCCGAACAGTTCGGCCAACGGCTCGTCCCACTGATCGGGCACCACTCCGCGCACGTCGTACGCCTTCACGAGCTGCGACAGATCAGCAACCACGGCCGGTCCTCCTGGGGATCTTTGCGGAGCGCCCAACCTACCCGGCAGGGCCGCGGCCTCCTTCAGGGGAGCATCCAGCCCAGGAGCACTGTGCTCTGGGCCATCACGATCAGGCACATCACCAGGAGGAGCCCGAGGCTCCAGGGCAGGACCTTGCGCAGCAGATCGCCCTCGCGTCCGGCGAGCCCGACGGCCGCGCAGGCGATCGTCAGATTCTGCGGGGAGATCATCTTGCCGAGCACTCCGCCGGAGCTGTTGGCGGCGGCGAGCAGTTCGGGCGAGAGGCCGGATTCGCGGGCCGCCGATACCTGGAGGGCGCCGAACAGCGCGTTGGCGGAGGTGTCGGAGCCGGATACGGCGACGCCGAACCAGCCGAGTACCGGTGACAGGAAGGCCAGGCCGGCGCCTGCCGCGGCCACGGACTGGCCGATGGTGGCGGCCTGCCCGGAAAGGTTCATCACGTAGGCGAGGGCGAGCACGGAGACCACCGTGAGGATCGCGTACCGCAGTTCGTGCAGAGTGGCCGCCCACTCGCGCAGCGCGTCGCGCACCCGTACCCGGAGCACGAAGGCGGTGATGAAGCCCGCGAGCAGGACTAGGTGCCGCCGGTGGCGACGAGGGGAGGCTGAAGACGTTGGCACCGACCGGTTCGCCGTCGGGACCCGCGACATCGAGGAACGGCCAGTCGAAGACACGGGTCGCCTCGGCCAGCAGCCGTTTGACGGGCGGGATCTGGGCGAGGAGAAGACGAGGACGATGAGGGCGTACGGGGCGTAGGCGCGCAGCACTTCGCGGCGCGGATCGTCCTGGTCCAGGTCCTGGCTCCGTACGCCGGTCAGCACCGCCGTGCGTACCGGCTCGGCGGCGGGCTTGCGTGCGCCAGGACCGCCATCAGTGCGCCGGCGCCCACCAGGGCGGCCGCGATGTCGGCGAGCTGGGCGGAGATGTAGTTGGAAGCGACGAACTGGGCGGCGGCGAAGGCCACTCCGCAGGCGAGCGCGGGCACCAGGTCTCGCGCAGGCCCCGTTTGCCGTCCACGAGGAAGATCAGGATCAGGGGTACGACGAGGGCGAGCAGCGGGGTCTGGCGGCCGACGACGGTGGCGACGTCGTCCAGCGGCAGTCCGGTGACCTGTGCGAGCGTCACGACGGGGTGCCCATGGCCCCGAAGGCCACGGGGCGGTGTTGGCGACGAGCGCGACGACGGCGGCCTTCACCGGGTCGAAGCCGAGTGCGACCAGCATCACCGAGCAGATGGCCACGGGGGCGCCGAAGCCGGCCAGCGCCTCCAGGAGGGCCCCGAAGCAGAAGGCGATGACGAGGGCCTGGATCCGGGGTCGTCGGAGAGCCTGCCGAAGGATCGCCGCAGGATGTCGAAGTGCTGGGTCCGGACTGTCATCCGGTACACCCAGAGCGCGTTGACGACGATCCACATGATGGGAAAGAGCCCGAAGAGGGCGCCCTGGGCCCGGCGGACAGGGTCTGTCCGAAGGGCATGCCGTACGCGAGCCAGCCGACCAGCACGGCAACGGCGAGGCCGATGAGTCCGGCCAGGTGGGCCTTCATCCGGACGGCGCCCAGCAGTACGAGCACGGTGACCAGTGGCAACGCGGCGACGAGAGCGGACAGGGCGAGCGAATCGGCTAGGGTTCGAGTTGCTGGACAAACACGCAGGCCTCCCGGATTCCGTGATGCGGAAGCGATCTCTCACGGATGGGGAAATAGTCGTGTCCTCGACAAGTCTCAGTCAATGACCCGTACAAGAAAACTTGAACTGCGAACCAGAAACCTCAGGAACCCCAGAAACCCCACGAGCCTCAGGGATCCGGAGAGCGCAGCACCCTCAGATGGCCCCGGCGCGCGACCTCCACAGGATCTGCCGTGCGCTGACCGCGGCCGACGCCCTGCGGCCCACGGTCGTGCGGCCGTGCCGCTTCCCGTACCGCGTTGGCGAGCGCTTCGAGGTCATCCCCGCTGGGACGGGTGGGCGCCGAGGGATCGGTGAGCCGGACGACCTCCCACCCGCGTGGCGCGGTAAGCCGCTCCCGTGCTCGGCGCAGAGGTCGTAGCAGTGGGGCTCGGCGTAGGTGGCGAGCGGGCCGAGGACCGCGGTCGAGTCGGCATAGACGTACGTCAGTGTCGCGACGGCGGGACGGCCGCACGCGGTTCGCGAACAGCGACGTACAGGGCTCACGATGTTGGACGGTACCGCACTCTTGAACGGGCTGCGACGACTCTCCCTCAGGTCATACGCCCGTGTCGCACCGAGCCGGTCGGTACGACCGGCTCCCGTACACGCGTTCCGACCTGCCGGGCAGTCGGCAACCGGCGTCCGGAACAGCACCGGAGCAGTCGTCGCGACTGCACAAGCGGTCATCCTGCGGGGTCCCGCGGTCGGATTCGGGGCTTGATCCGAACGCATTCCTGGCCGGAATGTTCATGGATGGACAGTCGGCAGGACCGTGCCCGGCGTCCGGCAGGACCGCACTCCGTCCGGCTCCTGGAGGGCTACGCTGCGTCAGTGATGGACAGTCCCGTACCGCCTTTCCCGTCCGAGCCGCGCCCCGGCGCCGCGACCGCCACGGCCGCGGCATGCGCGGGCCGGTCGCCCCGCCCCAGGTGCCGCTGTCGGCCAGCAGGGCGAGACCTTCCGCGACCTCGTCCAGGACTCGGTGGAGCGGCTGGAGCGGCGCTGGCCGCAGCTGACCGACGTCGACTTCCTGGTCCTCGACGTGCCGGCGGTGCCGGACGAGGCCGTACCGCTGGGAACCTCGGTGTCCGCGGAGAAGAGCCGCCCGGCGCAGATCGTCATCTACCGGCGGCCGGTGGAGATCCGCACCAAGAGCCGCGACGAGCGCGCCCTGCTGGTGCACGAGGTCGTGGTCGAACAGGTCGCCGAGCTTCTCGGCCTGGCGCCCGAGTCCGTCGACCCCGGTACGGGCAGGACTAGGGCGTGTTTCGAAAGTAGCGCCGTCCGCCCGAAGGGCAGGCCCGGCGGCGTCTGGTGCGTGCGATCGCAGGCGGAGGGTCGCCCCGATACTGGTGTATCGGGGCGACCCCGACAACGCGGCGAGCGTGCGTGCCAGGCGTCGCCGGGCAGGCGGAACTTTCGAAACACGCCCAGAAGCACGGGCAGGACCAGGTGCACGGGCAGGACCGGGAGGCGTCCGGCCGGCTGTCCGGACACCTCCCGGTCCCCGCGTCTCAGTCGTCCAGAACCGAGAGGTCCTGTTCCGTCGCCGGCACCACGACCGTTCCCTCGTCGTCCGGCAGCGTCTGGATGGTGAACATCTTGATGCCGTCCTCCACGAGGGTGAGCGTGCGAGCGGCATGGACCGGGCCGCCGGACTCCGTCTCGACCGTCAGCGCGTAGCTGCCCTTGAGGCCGGACGGCACCGGCGGGTTCACCGGCAGCGTCGTACCGCCCTTGACCGTGTACTTCTTGACGCTCTGTTCACCGCCCCGCTGCCCGCGGAGGCGGTCACCTTCACCTCGGCGGTCGCGCCCGGTGCGGTCAGGGAGAGGACCGAACCCTTGGCCCGGTTGTCGCTCACGCTCGCCCGGTCGCCCACCGGCGCGGTGGCCGGGATGTAGGCGATCTCCTTGCCGGCGCCGGTACCGCGCACCACACGCAGCGCGGCCACGATCGGAGTCGTACTGCCGCTCTCGGCGGGTGACAGCTTGAGCGAGCCCGGCTCCCCGCGGGTGACGTCCTTCAAGTCGACGCTCGCGGTCATCCGAGACTTGATGTGCAGGGTGTCGTGGCCGGCCGGTGCGAACGCCGCGTTCTTGCCGAGCAGCTGCACCTTCACATCGGCGTCGTCCTCCCGGGTGCGAAGGCCACCAGCTGTACGGAGGTGGCGTCGGCCGGAATCCCGGGCAGCACGAGGGTGCCGGCCGGGTCGGTGGAGGAGGCCAGCCAGTCGCTGCCCGCCTTGTCGTCCGCGGCTCTGACGACCGCGCCGACACGTCCCGTACGGGTGGTGACATGGACGGTCAGATTGTCGACGGCCTTGCTGGTCAGGGTGGAGATGAGCATCGGGACGCTGGACCTGGCCGGCACCGTGATGCCCTCGCCCACATCGGACTCGATGGCGCCATCGGGTCCGTACAGCTCGATGTCGGCGACGGCCGCGGTGTCGTCCGGGTTGGTGAGATGGACGTAGTCCTGATGCGAAGCCGCGGTGCTCGCGCCCGGGAACCAGTGCTCGGTGTCCGGCGCCGTGCAGCTGACACCGAGCAGCCCCGGGAGCCGCCCCGATGCTCTTGGTGGTCTGCTGCGCTGCCCAGCCGGGTGCCAGCCGGCCGGTGGCCGTACCGACGAGCGCGGGGCGTCGGCGGCCGAGGTGTCGGCGGAGACCGGCTTGCCGGGCTCCTTGACGGTGAGGACCGGCTTCTCGGCCGCCGCCTTCTTCTTCGGCTCGGCCGCCTTCTCCTTCTTGGTCTGCTTCTCCGGCGCGGACTCCTCGTCCTCGTCCGCCGGGAGGGCGACGACCGGCTTCAGCTCGGCGGCACCGGCCTCGGCACCGCTCTTCCCGGCCGGGGAGAACGACGTGTACGTGGTGTCCGCGAGGCCGGAGCCGCCGGGCGCCGGACAGAGCAGGCTGGAGCGCTCCACCGGGAGCCGGGTGGCCGCCTTCTGCTCCGTCGTGCCCCGTCGCCCGGCGCGGAGAGCGCGGCGAATCCGGTGACTGCGGCGAGGGCGACGGTGCCCGCGATGAGGGAAAGGGGGTGGACTTCACTCGGAATCGCCTCGCGATGCGTTACCGGTCGGGCCGGGGCCCTGGGCCGTGCCTTCGTCGTGCTCGTCGTTCTGGGCGTGGTGCTGCTGCTCGTACGGGCCGGCTTCGCCGGTGCCCGCCACATAGGGCTGCTGCTCCTGTTGCTGCGGGTAGCCGTACGGGTCGTAGGCGCCGTTCTGCTGGTACGGGGCGGCCTGGTACTGCTCGCCGCCGTACTGACCTGTGCCGTACTGGCCGGTTCCGTACTGGCCGGCGTCGTACTGGCCTGCGTCGTACTGGCCGGCGTCGTACTGGCCGGTGTTGTACCCGCCCTGCTGCTCGCCCTGCTGCTGCTCGCCCTGGTACTGGGAGTAGTCGGGGCTCTGCTGGTACTGCTGCGCGTCCCAATCGGCGTACTGCTGCTGAGGCACCGGCGCGTAGGTGCCGGTATCGCCCTGGGCGGCGTACGGATCGTCGGCCTGCTGCGCGTCGGCCTGCTGCGCGGGGATGTACTCCCCGGCGCGTCCAGCGGCTCCGGAGCGTCCGGTGCACCGGGTACGCCCGGGTACGCCGGAGCGTCCGGACCCGGCGCCCGTCCTGGCCGTAGGGAGGTCCTGGCCGTACGGGAGGTCCTCGCCCTCCTGCCCGGCCGCCGCTGTCTCCGCCTGGGCCGCCGCACGCAGCCTGCGTGCCCGGCGCCCTCCCCGCTACCGGCTCCGCCGGTACGGCGACGGTCTCCTCGGGCAGGTCGTCGTCGATCTCACGGCGCCGGCCCGGCAGCGCCATGACCACCAGGACGACGGCGAGCGCCATCTGCGCCCAGATCCACGCGGTGTGCGTGAGCGGGGCCTCGTAGGTGAGGTCCAGCGTGCCGCCGTCGGCGGGAAGCTCGAAGCCCTGGGCCCAGCCGTCGACGGTCTTCGGCTTCAGCGCCCGGCCGTCCAGCGTGGCCTGCCAGCCGGGGTCGGCGGCGTCGGCGACACGCAGCACCCGCCGGCGGCGCCGGACGGAATCTTGGCGTGCGCATCGACGGGGAGCGAGGCGACAGGGATCTGCTCGGCGCTCGCGCCGCCCTCGCCCGCCGGCGGGACGATCATGACGCGGGCGACCTGCCGGTCGACGCGCCACAGCGCGCTGCCGTCCAGCTGGCTGAGCCTGCTCAGGCCCGGGTCGAATCGAGCACCCGGCTCATCTGCCGTGGCGCCCCGTCCCGTACGAGTACGTAGCGGACCGCGAAGCCGGTCAGCTCGCTGCCCTGGTCGGCGCCGGATCCCGCGACGAGGTTGGCTACGACCTTGTCGAGGTGGGCGTTGCCGCCGCCCGACTCGGTCAGCTCGGCGTCGCCGAGGCGTGCACCCGAGCCCCGGACCAGGCTGTAGCCGACGGAGCCCGGTGACGTGCCGCCGAGGATCAGGGTGCGGGCTGGTCCTGGGTGATGCTCTCCTCCGCGACGAACGCGGGTACCTGCACCGGGTCCCGGCGCTCCAGCGGCCCGGCGGCCCCGCCGATCATCCAGCCGGCGGCGGCCAGCACCGGAGCCAGCCCGGCGGCCAGCGCGATCAGTGCGGCGACCGGCTGGCGCCAGCCGAAGCTGAGAGCGGCGACGCGCACCTGGCGCCGTCCGCGCCCAGCAGGGCGGCGGCGATCAGCGCGATGCCGTAGACGAGGGTGGCGGGGCCCGCCCAGGTGGAGCCGTTGGTGATGCCCGCGAAGAGCAGGCCGACGAGCGCGGCGGCCCAGGCGGTACGGACAGCGAACTGCCGCTCCCGCGCAGCAGCGCCGCCAGCGCCGCCAGCACGATGCCCAGGAGCAGGACACCGCCCACGGCCTTGGGGCCGCCGGGGCTCATCCCGAGCAGGTCGAGCGCGGATGCGGCACCCGTGCCGCCGTCCAGTCCGGCTTCAGTCAGGAAGTCCGACGGGCTGGTCAGCAGGGTGAGCGACCAGGGCGCGAGGACGAGCAGCGGCGTGCCGGTCACGGCCAGGAAACGGAATCCGTACGCGGCTATCTCGTGCCTGCGCAGGACCAGCACCCCGATGCCGAACACGACCGCGAGCGGCCAGACGACGGGGTGAAGGCCATCGCGAGGGTGAGCAGCAGGGTGTACGCCCAGGTGGCGCGCCAGCTGCCGCGTGCCGTGCCCCGTCGCCGCGCATTCCGTGTGCGGCGACGGCCGCGCGGGCGATCAGCGGGAGCAGGACGGCCAGCACCGCGGTACCGAGGCGGCCGGTGGCCAGTGCTCCGGTCGCGGCGGGCAGGAAGGCGTACGCGACGCTCGCCCAGGCCCGCAGCAGCCGAGAGGGATCAGCGACCGGGAGGCGAAGTATGCGGTGAGTCCGGCGAGCGGGACCGAGCAGACGAGGAGCAGTGTGAGGGCGAAGCCGGTGGATCCGAGGAACAGGGCCGACAGGGCGGCGATCACGGCGAGGTAGGGCGGTGCGGTCTGGGTACCTCCGGTACCGACCGGGTGCCAGCCGTCCGCGTAGCGCGCCAGAGGTCGGAGACGTCGGCGGGCGCGGGCAGCAGTACTCCGCCGGCCAGCGAGCCGCCGGTGAGGAGGCTGCGGCAGGCGACGAGCGAGACGAGGAGCAGGAGCGCGAAGAGCACCGGGCCGGGTTTGCGGCCCATCCGCTTCAGCCGTGCGAACTGCTCGATCTCCATGAAGTCGGCGTCGTCACCGCCGGGACCCGATTCGACGGCCCCGTGCCGTGAGCCGCCGGATTCGGTCTCGGAGCGGTTGCCGAAGTTACCCACGACCTGCTCGAAGGTGGCGCGGACGGTGGCACCGGGCGGCGGGAAGAGCGCGCGCAGTTCGGCGGCGTCGACCTCTCCCTTGCCGCGTTTGCGGCGTGCGGCGATGATCCGCCCGGGCCGCAGCAGGGTGCCGAAGAGTCCGGCGACCTCGTCGAGCGCCTGACCGGGCACCTTGCCGACGAGGTAGGCGAGAGTACGGACCAGGGTGCCGAGTACGAGTCGCAGCAGTGCCCAGAGCAGCAGCTTGCCGCGGGCGTTGACGAGCAGCGTGTAGACGGCGCCCGCCTTGTCCACGCGGTGCGGGCTGGAGACGGAGCGTCCGGCGCAGTCGATGGGCGGCGTTCCCTGGCGGAGGCCTCGGCATGCCGCAGGACGGCGTCGGGGCGACGAGCACCCGGTGTCCCGCCATGTGTGCGCGCCAGCAGAGGTCGACGTCGTCACGCATCAGCGGGAGCCTGCGGTCGAAGCCGCCGAGCTCCTCCCAGACGTCGCGGCGGATCAGCATGCCCGCGGAGGAGACTGAGAGCACGGTACGGACCTGGTCGTGCTGGCCCTGATCCTGTTCGCGGCGGTCGAGTCCGGTCCAGCGGCGTCCGCTGTTGGCGATGGAGACGCCGACTTCGAGCAGTTGCTTGCGGTCGTACCAGCCGCGCAGCTTGGGTCCGACGATCGCGGCGTGCTTGTCGTTGTCGACGACGCGCAGCATCCCGGTGTCGGCTCGGTGCTGTCGTCGTGCAGCAGCCAGAGCCACTGGACCGGTTCGCCGTGCGGGAGTTCCGGCAGGTCGTAGGCGTCGTCGCGCCAGGTCCGGCTGACCGGGTCCCAGCCGCTGGGCCGCTTCAGGTAGGGCAGGTCGTCGGGGTCAGGACACCCGCCGTGCGGGCGGCCTCGTCGACGGCCGTACCGAAGCTCGTACGGCGTGCGAGGTGCAGGACGCGTTCACCGCCGAGCGCCTCGGTGACCAGCCGTGCGGAGTCGTCGGCGCTGCCGGTGTCGGCGGCGACGACGTTCTGTACGGGCGTTGCTGCCCGAGCAGGCCGTCGAGCACATCGGGCAGCCAGCGTGCGCCGTCATGGGAAACGAGCACGGCGGTGACGACGTGCCGGGGAACTCTGGGGCGGCGGCGGCCGCGTTCGGCGCCGCCGAGTGGCTGTGCACGGACATCGAGGTACGGGCCCTCCGGCCGGGTCCGGGGTGTCCCCGGGGCTGCATCGGTGTACACGCGCGCCCGGCGGGCGTTGGCGCATCTCGGACGGGGCCCCACACTAACGGTACGGATAACCGGAGCGGTGCCGAGCGGCTGAACAGGGCCCGCGGGAGGGCTGCCGGCGGGAGGGCGGACATGCCGATGGCCCGGTAGCCGGACCCTGAGGACGTAACGAGCAGGGTCCGGCTACCGGGCCATCGGCATGACTGTGGGTGGGTGGCGGTGGCAGGGGTGGCTCAGATGGCGGCTTTCTTGAGGCGCCGTCGCTCACGCTCGGAGAGGCCGCCCCAGATACCGAACCGTTCGTCATTGGCGAGGGCGTATTCAAGGCATTCGGAACGGACTTCACAGGCGAGGCAGACCTTCTTGGCCTCGCGGGTGGATCCGCCCTTCTCGGGAAAGAAGGACTCGGGATCGGTCTGCGCGCACAGTGCGCGCTCCTGCCAGCCGAGCTCGTCGTCCGCGTCCTCGACCAGCAGTTGCTGGAACAGCTCGGTCATGTGCGCCCTCGTCTGTCTCTTGCGTCCCCGTGATGCAGCCGTTACTGATTCGGCCGAACGACACGAGTGAAATTACAAGTGTGTAGCTCTGGGGCAGTCAAGCGAAGATCTGCTATTGGCCCCGGATTCACTCTGCGGAACCAAGCGTATGCGGAAAGTGTTCAAATCACCAAAACCTGACATATGCCATGAGCCTCACCTCGCCCGCACTTCCCACCCCTCGAGACGACCGGGCGGGCCGCAGTGTTTCGATTCGATCACCGAGGCGATCAAGATCACAGTCGGGTCACGGGACCTCGGTAACGTTTATAGGCGCGGCTAATGCGCCACATTGCCGCCGTCGCCGCCGCACAAACATTTCTTCGCCTTACGTAACCGGATGAGGTGAAACATTGCCACCAAATCGGGCAATGGGTTGACAGAGAGGGGCGAGCCGGTCTCCTTGATTTCATGCCAGCGACCGCAGCGATGTACACCACCCACATCCGTGGGTTCCGTACCGCTGTCCAGGCCCGCTGTTGCTGTTCCAGCTGTCACAGCTGTTGATGCCCTCGCGCTCCAGCTCTGCTCCTCCAGCCTCATCGCGCCGCACCTCCCAACGTGCGGCACATCCCTTCCGGCCCAGCCGAGGACCACCGCACCCATGAACAGCGACAGCGACCTCTCGATCGCCGGCGACATCCTGGAGGTACAGCACCTCCTGCGCCCCGCGCCCGCACACCCTCCACCGTGGCCGAGTTCGTCGGCCTGGCCCGTTCCATCGCCGAAGACCGCGACCGGTGGGCCACGCTTGTCCGGTACGACGCGACCACACGCTGGTACCACCGGCTGGAGACCGCTCCCCAAGCTCTCGGCTACGAGGTGTGGCTGCTCAGCTGGGTCCCCGGCCAGGGCAGCGGGCGCCACGACCACGGCCTGTCCAGTGGCGTACTCACGGTCCTGACAGGCGAATTGACAGAGCAGTCGGAACGCGGCGCACAGACACTGGCCCCGGGCACACAGCGCGTCTTCGCCCCCGGCTACGTCCACGAGGTCGTCAACGATTCCCTGGAACCGGCCGTCAGCCTGCACATCTACTTCCCCGGCCTGACCGCTATGCCGATGCACACGGCGCAATGCGCCCCGGCAGCCGCAGACGCCGTACCCGCCTGACCGACAGCCCCACCCGTCGCCCGCCACCACCCCAACAAGGATCAGGCTTCGCCCGACAGCCCCACCCGTCGCCCACCACCACCCCAACAAGGATCAGGCTTCGCCTGACAGCCCCACCCGTCGCCCGCCACCGCCCCAACAAGGATCAGGCTTCGCCTGACAGACTGTCTGTATGCGCATTGTGGTTCTGGCCGGCGGTATCGGTGGTGCTCGTTTCCTGCGTGGTCTCAAACAGGCCGCCCCGGACGCCGACATCACGGTAATCGGCAACACCGGTGACGACATCCATCTGTTCGGGCTGAAGGTCTGCCCCGACCTGGACACCGTGATGTACACCCTCGGCGGTGGCATCAACGAGGAGCAGGGCTGGGGCGTACCGACGAGAGCTTCCAGGTCAAGGAGGAACTCGCGGCGTATGGCGTGGGACCCGAGTGGTTCGGGCTCGGCGACCGCGACTTCGCGACCCATATCGTCCGTACGCAGATGCTCGGCGCGGGCTATCCGCTGAGCGCGGTCACCGAGGCGCTCTGTGCGCGCTGGAAGCCGGGGTCCGGCTGATCCCGATGTCCGACGACCGGGTCGAGACGCACGTCGCCGTCGACGTCGACGGCGAGAGCAGGGCCATCCACTTCCAGGAGTACTGGGTCAAACTGCGCGCCTCCGTCCAGGCGCAGGCGATCGTTCCGGTCGGGGCGGAGCAGGCCAAGCCCGCGCCGGGCGTCCTGGAAGCCATCGCCGAGGCCGATGTCATCATCTTCCCGCCCTCGAACCCTGTCGTGTCGGTGGGGACGATCCTCGCCGTGCCCGGCATCCGGGAGGCGATCGCGGAGGCCGGAGTGCCCGTCGTCGGGCTCTCCCCATCGTCGGCGACGCGCCCGTGCGGGCATGGCGGACAAGGTACTGGCCGCGGTGGGCGTCGAGTCGACGGCGGCTGCGGTGGCCCAGCACTACGGTTCGGGGCTGCTGGACGGCTGGCTCGTCGACACCGTGGACGCGGGCGTCGTCGGCGAGGTGGAGACGGCGGGGATCCGCTGCCGGGCCGTTCCGCTGATGATGACGGATGTGGACGCGACCGCCGAGATGGCGCGGCAGGCCCTGACGCTGGCCGAGGAGGTACGGCCATGAACCGGGAGGCTGCCGGGGCTCCCTCCTACCGGGTGTGGGCCCTGCCCGGATGCCCGAGGTCCGTACGGGCGACAACATCGCGAAGCTGATCGCCGCCGTGGAGCCGGGTCTGGTGGACGGCGATGTCCTGCTCGTCACCTCGAAGATCGTCTCCAAGGCGGAGGGCCGGATCGTCGAGGCGGCCGACCGCGAGGCGGCGATCGATGCCGAGACGGTCCGGGTGGTCGCGCGGCGCGGGACGCTGCGCATCGTGGAGAACCGGCAGGGCTCGTCATGGCCGCCGCCGGGGTCGACGCCTCCAACACTCCTGCCGGGACGGTCCTGCTGCTGCCCGAGGACCCGGATGCCTCGGCCCGCGCGATCCGGGACGGGCTGCGGGACACACTCGGTGTCGAGGTCGGTGTCATCGTCACGGACACCTTCGGGCGCCCCTGGCGCAACGGGCTGACCGATGTCGCGATCGGCGCGGCGGGGTCCTGGTCCTCGACGACCTGCGGGGCGGTACGGACGCGCACGGCAACCCGCTGAGTGCGACCGTGGTCGCCACCGCCGACGAACTGGCCTCGGCGGGCGACCTGGTCAAGGGCAAGGCCGACGGGCTGCCCATCGCCGTGGTCCGGGGACTGTCCCATGTGGTTGCCCCGGCAGCGGACGGCTCCGACGGCGGCGCGCGGGCGATGGTGCGGATCGCGGCCGACGACATGTTCCGGCTGGGGACGTCCGAGGCGGTACGGGAAGCGCTGAACCTGCGGCGCACCGTGCGGGAGTTCACTGACGAACCAGTGGACCCGGGTGCGGTTCGGCGAGCGGTGGCCGCGGCGGTGACGGCTCCGGCGCCGCATCACACGACGCCGTGGCGGTTCGTACTGCTGGAGTCGGCGGACTCGCGGACCCGGCTGCTCGATGCCATGCGGGATGCGTGGATCGCTGATCTGCGCCGTGACGGCAGGAGCGAGGAGTCGGTCGCCAAGCGGGTGCGGCGTGGCGACGTGCTGCGCAACGCGCCGTATCTGGCGGTGCCGTGCCTGGTGATGGACGGCTCGCACACGTACGGGGACGAGCGCCGGGACGCGGCGGAGCGCGAGATGTTCGTGGTCGCGGCGGGCGCGGGTGTCCAGAACTTCCTGGTGGCGCTGGCGGGTGAGCGGCTCGGCTCGGCGTGGGTGTCATCGACGATGTTCTGCCGGGATGTGGTGCGCGAGGTTCTGGACCTGCCGGACGGGTGGGATCCGCTGGGTGCGGTCGCAGTGGGGACGCGGCGCGCCCGCCGGGCGAGCGGGCGGCACGGGACGCGGAGAGCTTTATCGCGGTGAGGTGAGCACTGCGCCGTGTCAGAGGGCGGCGATGTCGTTCTTGTACATGCGTGGGGCCCGGCGGGGCGGGTGTGACCCGAGGCATGATCAGCCTCGTCGCGCGGTGGCGCTGCCCCTCGTACGGCGCCAGGAGTTCCAGCATCCGCGCGTCGTCGGCGGTCCGGTCGCCCGCGAGGGCGTGGCCGACGATGCCGGGCAGGTGGAGGTCGCCGACCGTGACCGCGTCGGCGGCGCCGTTCGAGCGCTGGAGGGTCTCGGTCGCCGTCCAGGGGCCGATCCCGGGATGAGCTGCAGTCGGGCCATGGCCTCGGGCAGCTCCATCGCGGTCGCCTGCTCCAGCCGCGGGGCCACCCGTACCGCACGCAGGATCGTCTCCGAGCGCTTGGCGTCGACCCCGGCGCGATGCCATTCCCAGGACGGGATCAGGGACCAGGTCCGGGCGGCTGGCATGACGTACAGGCCGTACGTCCCGAACGCTGCGTCCGTGGGGCCGGGCGCCGGTTCGCCGTAGGTGCGCACCAGCAGGCGCCAGGCCCGGTAGGCCTCGTCGGTGGTGACCTTCTGCTCCAGGACCGACGGGATCAGGGATTCCATGACCAGTCCGGTGCGCAGCAGCCTCAGTCCGGGCCTGCGGTGCCGGGCGGTGGCGACCAGCCGGTGGCGGGGCTGAAGGCGCCCGGGTCGTCCGTCGCGCCGAGGAGGTCCGGCAGCCGGTCCAGGAACCAGTCGGCGCCGGAGCCCCAGGCCGCCGCCTCGATCCGGCCGTCACGGGCCAGGAGGCGCAGGGTGCCGGGACCGGCAGGTGTGCGGGCGGTCCGCCAGAACGAGCCGTCGGGCAGGGCGCGGTAGGTGGGGTCGGCGGGCCCGCGCCGCAGGGGCTCATGACGAGCCGCAGGTCGAGCGGGAACGGCGGGGTCCAGGTCCGGCGGCTCCGGCGCTCGCCGGCGCCGCGGCCTGACCTCGGGGAGCGGGCGACGCCGTCGCGGCCGGGCCGCCGTCCGGTGCGGAACGGCCGCTCGGGCGGTGCGGGGTACGAAGCGTCCTGCCACGGGTGAGGTCCTCGGTCGTCGGGAGTCCCTGTCGAGGGTACGGCCGACGGAGGCCTTCACTGGTCGGACGAGAAGCGGACCGCCGCGTCAGGGATCACCGCCCGCACCAGATGCGGACTCCGTCGCGCAGTTCGTTGTCGGCGCCCACCTGGGCCCCGTCGCCGATCACGGCGCCCACGAGCACCGTACGGCTGCCGATTCTGGCGCCGGATCCGACCAGGGAATCCGTGATGACCGCGCCCGGTTCCACGACCGCGCCGGCCAGCACCGCGGAGCCGGAGATCCTGGCTCCCGCACCGATCAGCGCACCTTCGCCGATGACCGTACCGCCGGTGAGCTTGGCATCGGCGGCGACGGACGCCGTGGGCAGGACGAGCCGGTCGCCGCAGCGGCCGGGGACCGCGGGGACGGTGCCCGGCCGAGGACCAGGTCGGCGGAGCCGCGTACGAACGCCTGGGGAGTGCCGAGGTCCAGCCAGTACGTGGAGTCGACCATGCCCTGGAGATGAGCACCGGAGGCGAGCAGCCCGGGAAGGTCTCGCGTTCCACCGAGACCGGGCGACCGGCCGGGATGGTGTCGATGACCGACCGGCGGAAGATGTACGCCCCGGCGTTGATCTGGTCGGTGACAATCTCCTGAGGTGTCTGCGGCTTCTCCAGGAACGCGGTGACCCTGCCGCTGTCGTCCGTCGGTACGAGGCCGAAGGCGCGCGGGTCCTCCACCCTGGTCAGGTGCAGCGAGACATCCGCTCCGGATGTGGCGTGCTCGGTGACCAGCGCCCGGATATCGAGGCCGGTGAGTATGTCCCCGTTGAAGATGAGGACAGGCTCGTCCGGCCCCGAGGTGAGCTTCCCGGACACGTTGCGGATGGCCCCGCCGGTACCGAGGGTTCGTGCTCGGTGACGTACTCGATATGGAGGCCGAGCGAGGAGCCGTCACCGAAGTGCGGCTCGAAGACCTCCGCGAGGTAGGACGTCGCGAGCACGATGTGCTCCACCCCGGCCGCCCGCGCACGCGCCAGCTGGTGCGTGAGGAACGGGACGCCCGCTGCCGGAACCATGGGCTTCGGAGTGTGCACCGTCAGCGGACGCAGCCGGGTTCCCTTGCCCCCGACCAGGAGGATCGCTTCTTTGCCTCTGTCACAGCACTGTCTCTGCTTCCTGCTGGGGCCGGGCCTCGTTTCGGCTGGCCAGTGTAGGCAGATCGGCCGGAGCGCCCTTGTCAGCGCCCCTGGAGGCCGGCCGAGCTGGTCCGCGCCGTGCCGAGCTTCTTGTAGAGACGCGCTCCAGGGCATTCGGTTGCAAAACCGTCCCGGTGACCGGAGATGACGTTGAGTTTGACCTTCCTGCCCTTCGCGTACTTGTTGCTTCCGCCGGATACGAGGGTGACCTTGCCCTTCGGGTTCGCGCCGAACAGACCGAGCTTCCAGGCGGTGAGCTTCGCGATCGCCGTCACCGCGGCGGCGGGCGGGTTCACCGAGGTGAAGGTGCCGAGTACCGCGATGCCCATGCTGTTGCTGTTGAAACCGAGGGTGTGCGCCCCAGTACGGCCCTCGTCACACCCCGGCGCGGCCTTCGTAGATTTTCCCGCACTTGTCGACGGCGAAGTTGTAGCCGAAGTCCCGCCAGCCACTGCTCTTGACGTGGTAGCGGTAGATACCTCGCAGGACGGAGGGGCCTGGGCGCAGGTGTAGTTGTTGCCGGTGGCGCTGTGGTGGACGAACGCGGCCTTCACGGTCTTGGTGTAGGCGAAGTTGCGCTCTCGAAGCGACTCGTCCGCACCCCAGCCCTTGCGGGTGACGATGCCCGGACGGGGACCGATGAACGGCTTGGCGCCTGCCGCGACACCGGCCTGCTCCTCGGACTCGGCCTTGCTCAGGGCGGGGATCTCCATGGCGCCCAGCGGGGCCAGGTCGGCGTTGACCGCGGAGCTGGCGGTGGCGGCCTCAGCGGCCAGGGCTGCGGTGTCGGGGAGCGCGCCCGGCTGGGCAGCGGCGGGCCTGGTGTCGATCTCGGTCGACGGTGTGGTCTCGGTGGCCGGTGTGTTCTCGGTGGTGGGCGTGGTCTCAGTGGTGGGCGTGGTCGCTGTGACGGTGGTGGCTGTGGTGGCGCTTGCGTTGGGGGCTGCTGCGGCTCGTCACCGGGGTCCACGAGCTCCGCCCGCAGGCCCTCGGGGAGCGGTGCGGCGGCGTCGGCCCGGCCCTGCGGACCGTCGGCTTCGGGATGTACCCGCACCTCCACGCCGTTGGAGTCGCCGACCCAGAGCGGGGCCGTCGAGCCGTGGACCTTGGCTCCCTTGCCTTCGGCGCTGCCGAGGTCGGCCGCGTGTTCGGCGTTGTGTGTCTCCAGGTCCTGCCAGCCGGTCCACTTCCCGGTTTCGGTGGAACGGGTACGGACCTGGACCGTCCCGTGCAGTTCGGCCTCGGCGTCGTCCCAGACCACGCCGACAAGCGAGAAGCGCTGGATTCGCGCTGCCGCAGCCCCTGGCCGGCTGCGGCGCGGGAGGAGCTTCCCGGCGGTTCGCCGGTGGTGCGGTGGACTCGCCGGCGAGCGGCGACAGAGGCAGGGACTGTGTCGATCCGGGCGGTTCGGCCTCGGTGGCAGCAGTGGCGGCTGCACCGGCAGCGGCAGCTTCGACAGCCGGCGGGCGGGCAGTCGGGACAGGGGCAGGGGCGGCGGGTGCGGCGAGCGGGATGGTGAGTGCCGCCGCGCAGGTGACGCCGATGGAAGTTACGAGAAGTGCACGCATACTTCTGATCCTGGACAGACTTCAATAAGTCCGGCTACTGGAGGAGATATGACTCCACTTGACGCACCGTCTGCCGAACCGGTGTACGAGGTACCCGCGGCACCCTTCCCCGCCGACGGCCGCCGCGTACCCTTGCGCGGATGAACGCCAGCGACCGCACCCCTGCCGACCTGCTGCGATCCGCGCTCGCCGCGGACCCGGCCCGCCCTCTGGTCACCTTCTACGACGACGCAACCGGAGAACGCGTCGAATTGTCGGTGGCCACCTTCGCCAATTGGTGGCCAAGACCGCGAATCTGCTTCAGGGAGACCTCGCCGCGGAGCCGGGCGACCGGCTCGCTCTGCTGCTCCCCGCGCACTGGCAGTCCGCGGTCTGGCTGCTCGCCTGCTCCTCGGTCGGGGTCGTCGCCGACGTCCAGGGCGACCCCGCCTCCGCCGACCTGGTCGTCAGCGGCCCCGACACGCTGGACCGTGCGCGCGCCTGCCGGGGTGAGCGGGTCGCGCTCGCCCTGCGCCCGATGGGCGGCCGCTTCCCCAGCCGCCCGAGGGTTTCGCGGACTACGCAGTGGAGGCGCCGGCCCAGGGCGACCGTTTCGCACCGTTCGCCCCGGTGGACCCGGACGCGCCCGCGCTGGCCGTGGGCGGCGTCGAGCTGACGGCGGCCCAGCTGGTCGAGCGGGCCCGCGCGGACGCCGATGAGCTGGGGCTCGCCCCGGAGCGCGACTGCTGACGGGGCGTACGTACGACACCTGGGAGGGACTCTCCGCGGGCTCTTCGCGCCACTGGCCGGCGGGGCTCAGTGGTCCTGTGCCGTCACCTCGGGCAGCTGGACGCGGACGGTCTCGCCAAGCGCGTCAAGAGCGAGCGCGTCACCAATACCGCGGTATGACAAGCGCTCTGAGGACCACTCGTCCGGCCCATGGCGGGCCGAGCCCCGGGACTGAGCCTCGACTGCGGTACATGATCGGCGACACAGACCACTCTGCTGAGATACACAACCAAGCGTGAGGTTCAGCCGTCTACTCCTGCGACCGGCGGCCCATCGCGCCGCCGAACGTGAAGGATGGACGCAGACGTGACCGACAGCGCTGGCACTCCGGCCGACCCGCACCACTCCGCCGGAGACGAGCCGCACGAAGGGTCGCAGGACAAGGACGGGCCGCTTCGCGGGACGGCTCGCCCGCCATGGACCCACCTGCCGGGGACACCGCCGCGCAGGACGGGCCGCTTCGCGGGACGGCTCGCCCGCCATGGACCCACCTGCCGGGGACACCGCCGCGCAGGACGGGCCGCCCAGGACGAGACCGCCGCCCCAGCGACGGCTCGCAGGGCGGCCGGGACAAGGACACGGCCGGCGGGCTACCGGCCTGGGCCGACCGGACCGAGGGCGGGCCCCTCCGACCGGCCCAAGCGGCGCTGGCTCCGCTGGACCGCCCTCGGCGCCTCGTTCGTCGTGCTGGTGGCCGCGGGCACCGGCTGGTGGCTGTACAAAAGCTCGACAGCAACATCACCACCGACATCGATGTGGCAGCCGAGCTCAAGGCGTACGAGAAGGAGCGCCCCGCCCCGATCGCCCGGGACGCGCAGAACATCCTGCTCATCGGCTCCGACAGCAGGGCCGGGGACAACCGGAAGTACGGCCGCGACGACGGCGGCAGCCAGCGTTCCGACACCACGATCCTGCTGCACCTCGCGGCGGACCGCAGGAGTGCGACCGCGGTGTCCGTCCCGCGCGATCTGATGGTGGAGATCCCCGGTTGTCACAAGGCCGACGGAAAGGCAGCCAAGAAGCAATTCGCCCAGTTCAACTGGGCCTTCGAGCTCGGCGGCACGGCCTGCACGATCCGTACCGTCGAGCGGATGACCGGTGTACGGGTCAACCACCACATGGTCATCGACTTCAACGGCTTCAAGGACATGGTCGACGCCGTGGACGGTGTCGAGGTCTGCCTCAACAAGCCGGTCGACGACGACGACGCGCACCTCAAGCTCCCGCCGGGCGGCAGAAGCTCGACGGCGAGGAGGCCCTCGGGTACGTACGGGCACGCAAGTCGATCGGCGACGGCAGCGACACCGAGCGGATGGACCGCCAGCAGAGGTTCCTGGGGGCGCTGGTGAACAAGATGCAGAGCAACGGCGTCCTGCTCAATCCGACCCGGCTGTATCCGGTTCTGGACGCGGCGACCAAATCCTCACCACGGACCCGGGGCTGAACTCCTCCGGGATCTGTACGACCTGGTACGCGGTATGCGCAACGTACCGACCGACAAGGTTCAGTTCTCACCGTGCCCCGGCAGCCGTACCGCGCGAACCCGAACCGGGACGAGCTGGTGCAGCCCGAGGCGGACAGGCTGTTCAAGCAACTGCGCGAGGACGTGCCCGTCGCCGTCGTCCCCTCCGACGAGATGAAGCCGGAGGATCCACAGGAAACTCACAGCCCGGAAGGGGAGCCGACCGGCTCGAACACCGGCGACACGGACAGCAGTCCGGCCCCGGATCCCACCTATTCAGGATCGAATGCCGCGGACGAACTGTGCAAGCAGTAAAACAATTCCCAAGTCCTGGGCGGCAATCAGAACGGAATACGAAGAATGCCCGGTTGTAAGGACGGTGGAATATCTCACGCACGTCGTCCGTCGCCGAAACGGCCGGATAGTGTGACGCGATCCGGCGCTCACGGCCACCAGGCCACGTCCTGCCGGGGCGAAAGTGAAAGAACGAGCGTCTCGACGGGGAGACGCCTCGCGTGGCACCGACGGAGGATTCAGGCGACCGTGGATGCGCATAACGGAGGCCGGGCGGACGGTATAGACCCCGCCGACCAGTGGATACTCAACCCGCAGACCGGCAACTACGAACTGCGACTGGACCACTCCGGAGCAGAGTCGGCCCACCCACAGCACACCGCGAACCACCGCCCCTCCGGCCGCAGAGGCGACCCGCGCGGGCGCACGCCAGGAGAGTTCCGGACACCGGGACGCCGCCGCCCGCGACGGGGCCGGCCGGCCCTCCGGCCCGCGCCGTGAGGTGCGTGCCAGCGTGGCCGCCGTCCGGCGGGCGACGACCGGGCCAAGGACACCTCCGGCCGCCGTAAGCGCAAGTCCCAGAAGTCCCGCAGGAGGAAGGCGCTGCTGTGGACGGGCGGGTGCTGGCGTTCGTGATCATCGCCTGTTCCGCCGGGGCCTATGCGCTCTACCAGAAGTTCAACGGCAACCTCGACACCGTCGACATCGGTGACGCGGGCAGCAAGAACGTCGCCGCCGACGGTCCCCTCAACATCCTGGTCATCGGCACCGACAAGCGCACCGGCGACGGCAACGAGGGCTACGGCGACAAGGGCAGTACCGGCCACGCCGATACGAACATCCTCTTCCACGTCTCCGAGGACCGAACCAACGCGACGGCGATGAGCATCCCCGGGACCTGATGACGGACGTACCCGACTGCGCCACCAAACAGGCCGACGGCGAGGAGAAGCTCATACCGGGCTCCCAGAACGTCCGCTTCAACACCAGCCTCGGCCAGGAGGGGCGCGACCCCGGCTGCACGATGCGCACGGTCAAGGAGATAACCGGGCTGTCGGTGGACCACTTCATGATGGTCGACTTCAACGCCGTCAAGGAGCTCTCCACCGCCGTCGGCGGCGTCGAGGTCTGTCTCGCCAAGCCGGTCAAGGACCCCGACTCGCACCTCGATCTGCCGGCCGGGGTGTCCGTCATCAGGACGAGCAGGCGCTGGCCTTCGTACGGACCCGGCACAGCTTCGGCAATCAGAGCGACCTCGACCGGATCAAGGTGCAGCAGCAGTTCCTCGGCTCGATGATCCGGCAGATGAAGTCGGACGACACGCTGACCGATCCGACCAAGCTCTACGACCTCGCGGACGCCGCGACCAAAGCGCTCACGGTCGACTCCGGCATCGGATCGATCAAGAGCTGACGTCCCTGGCCAAGGAGCTGGCCAGGGTCGACCCAAGAACATCACCTTCGTCACGATGCCGGTGATCGACAATCCGGCCGAGCCGACACCGGTCACGGTGGTCGTGGAACCGCAGAAGTCGCAGCAGCTGTTCTCGATGATGACCTCCGACACCTCCCTGACCGAGGTGAAGAAGAAGGAGAGCGCCGCCAGGAGCAAGGCCAGGGGCAAGCAGGAAGCGCTGCTCAAGGGGCCGAAGGCGGACGCCGCCGACGTACGCGTCGATGTCCTCAACGGCGGCACCGTCTCGGGGCCGCGGGCTCGACCGTCACCTGGCTGCAGACGCAGAAGGGCGTGCCGAAGTCCACGAACAAGGCCAACGCCCCGGCGAAGATCGACAAGACGACGCTGGCGTACGCGCCGAACCAGGCGGACCAGGCCCGTGCACTCGCCGAGATGATGGGGCTGCCCGCCACGGCGCTGAAACAGGGCACGGCCGACGCAGAAGAGCTCCAGGCGATGGTGCTGACGCTGGGAGGGGACTTCAAGAGCGCGGGGTATCGCTCACCGGTCCGGCAAAGGCACCGGAGGACATACAGAGGGCAAGCGCCGACAAGGCGGAGTGCGCGAAGTGACGACCGGTCACCGCACCACAGCAGAAGTCTGAACAGGGGTCCCGGTGGGACGGAGCAGCACGCGCGGGAGGGACGCGGCCACGCGCCCGGCACGAGGAAGACAGTGACGAGGGCGGCGGCGGGGAGCAAACCGACGGCCCCGGCGGACGGCAGGGCCGCAGCCGTCGTGGACGATCCGCCCCGCCGGAGAGCGGGCACCGGAGCGGTAAATCCAGCCGCGGCTCCAGACGGGCCGCCAAAGGCGGCAAACGGCGCGTACTTCGCTGGGTCTCGTCCGTTCTCGCCCTGCTGATACTCGGCGCCGGTGGGGCCGGCTACCTCTATTACGAACACCTCAACGGCAACATCCAGAAGAAGGACCTGACGCTCGGCGACAAGCCGATGGCCGACCACAAGGCCAACGCCGCAGGCCAGACCCCGCTGAACATCCTGCTCATCGGCTCCGACGCCCGGGACTCCAAGGCCAACCAGAAGCTGGGCGGCGCGAAGGACACCTTCGGGCTCTGCCGCTGGCCGATGTGCAGATGCTGCTGCACCTCTCCGCCGACCGCAGCAACCTGTCGGCGATCAGCATGCCGCGCGACACGATGCTGAAGATGCCCAGTGCACCGACCCCGAGACGGACAAGGTGTACCCGGCGAGTACGAGCGACGTCATCACCAACGAGAGCCTCGGCCGCGGCGGCCCGGGTGCACGGTGGCCACCTGGTACGAGCTCACCGGCATCACCATCGACCACTTCATGATGATCGACTTCGCCGGTGTCGTCTCCATGGCGGACGCGATAGGCGGCGTCCCGGTCTGCGTCGACGCCAACGTCCATTCACGCGGCGCGGACGGCAAGGGCTCGGGGCTGAAGCTGGAGGAGGGCACCACATCCGTCAAGGGCGAGCAGGCCCTCCAGTGGCTGCGCACCCGGTACGGCTTCGGCGGCAACACCGACCTCGACCGCGCCGAGGCCCAGCACCAGTACATGAACTCGATGGTGCGCGAGCTGCGCAAGGGCACCAAGCTCACCGACCCGGAAAGCTGATGGGCCTCGCCGAGGCGGCCACCACCGCGCTCACGGTCGACAAGGGCCTGGACACGGTCAAGAAGCTGTACGACCTGGCTGAGGAGCTCAAGAAGGTCCCGACCAAGCGCATCACGATGACGACCATGCCGAACGTGTACGGAACCGGCGCGCTCAACGGCCGGGTGCTCCCCAAGCCCGGTGACGCCGAGCAGCTGTTCCGGATGATCCGCGAGGACATCCCGCTCGACGGCAAGGCGTCCAAGCGCAAGGCCCCGTCGTCAAGGACCCGTCCGCGCCGGTGGCGGAAATCGCGGTCACGGTGCACAACGGGACCCGGACGGACAGCCTGGGCCCGGCGTCGGGGCGCGCCGGCACCGTACAGGAGCTGCTGACTGAGGCCGGCTTCGCCAAGGCCGCGGTCGACTCGCAGAACGTCGAAGCGGCGGCCCGGACATCGGTCCTCTATCCCAGCGCCGATATGGAAGGCGACGCCCAGTCCGTCGCCAAGGCGCTCGGTATCCCGGTGTCCCAGGTGAAGAAGGCGACCGCGGTGTCGGGGATCAGCCTGGCGGTGGGAGCCGACTGGCGCGAGGACGGGCCTACCCCGCCACCAAAACCGAGGAGAAGACCCCGGACTCGGCGAACGCGCTCAACGGTGAGAAGGAGGCCTGCATGAAGGTCAACCCGAACTACACCTGGACCGAGTGACCGGCCGGCACGCACAGATGTGAGGAGGGCCTGCCGGTGTCGGCAGGCCCTCCTCACATCTGTGCGTGCCGCGGTGGGTCAGACCGTCTGCTGCTGCACCGCCGGTCGGCGGCTCGCGATGACCTTCTTCGCCAGCGACCGTGGGCTGGTCAGGAACCCGAAGCCCCACGACATGTGCATGGTGGCCAGGGCCACCGGGATCTGCGCCCGTGCCTTCAGCGGCAGGCCCTTGCCCGCGGGCACCGACCCGGCGACGATGGCAGCGACGTATCCGGCCGGGACGACGAACGCCCACGGGTGAGAGCCGCTCCGGCCACGATGCCCGCGGCTATCGCACAGACCGCGACCGGCGGGGCCAGGTAGCGCAGGTTGATCGAGCCGGAGTGGTAGCGGGCGACCACATGGCGCCAGCGCCCGTAGTCCTTGTACTGCTTGGCGAGCGCGCGGACGCTGGGGCGTGGGCGGTACTGGACCCTCAGCTCCGGCGAGAACCAGATCAGACCGCCGGCCTCACGGATCCGGAAGTTCAGCTCCCAGTCCTGGGCGCGGATGAACTCCACGTTGTAGCCGTCCGCCTGCTCCAGCGCCTCACGGCGGAAGACTCCGAGAAACACGGTCTCGGCCGGGCCCGCCTCGCCACCGGTGTGGAAGGCCGCGTTGCCGACACCTATCTTCGACGTCATCGCGGCGGCGACAGCGTCCTCCCAGGCGTTCTCGCCCTCGGCCTGCATGACACCGCCGACGTTCTGCGCACCGGTCTCCTCCAGGAGGCGGACCGCCGTCGCGATGTAGTTCGGCGAGAGCATGCCGTGACCGTCCACCCGGACCACGACCGGGTGACGCGAAGCCTTGATCGCGGCGTTGAGCGCGGCCGGGGTGCGGCCGGTGGGGTTGGGGACGGTGTGGACCCTGGGGTCCTCCCGTACCAGCTCGGCGGCTATCTCGTCGGTACGGTCCGTGGAGGGGCCGAGCGCGATGACGACCTCCATCTCACCGGCGTACTCCTGCTCCAGGATGTGCCGGACCGAGCTCCTGAGATGGCGTTCCTCATTGAGTACCGGCATGATCACGGAGACGGCGGGGGCTGCGCGGCAGACATGTGGTCCTCAGGGGTCCTCGGGGCGCCAGGGTTCCGCACCCGGGAGGCATCGTTACTCGGCCGCCACGTTACCGCGAATGGGGACACCGGCGCGCGGCGGTGCGTCTCGTCCCGGGCCGCAGATCGTATGGGCCTACCGTACGAACGGTCCCCTCGCACCGCGGAGGTGTCCCCGTGCCCACGCCGCCCCGACCGCCCCGCCCACCGCGCCCCCGCAACGCCCCGCACGCCCGTATGGCCCCACCCCGGCGCAGACCACCGCGGCAGCGCGGGAACGGAGACCGCAGCAAGCCCGCCCGGGTCCGCACCCAGGACGAGCGGCCCCGATGGGGCATGCGAGTGGTGACCGGGCTCTCCGTGCTGGTGCTCGGCGCCGGCGGGATCGGCCACGCCGTGGTGAACAGCCTGGAGACGGGCATCGGCCGCGTCGACCCGTTCAAGGACATGAAGAACCGCCCGCAGGGCGGTCACGGCCTGAACCTGCTGCTCGTCGGCACCGACGGACGCGACGCGATCACCGAGGCGGAGCGGAAGAAGTACCGGCTGGGCGGTGCGCCCTGCCACTGCACCGACACCCTCATGCTCGTGCACCTCTCGGCCGACGGGCAGCGGGCCAGCGTCGTCAGCCTGCCGCGCGACAGTTACGCCGAAGTCCCCGAGCACAAGGACCGGACCACCGGCAAGCAGCACTCTCCCCACCCGGTGAAGCTGAACGCCGCCTATGCGGAGGGTGGGCCGCAGCTGACCGTACGAACCGTCGAACATATGACCGACATCAAGATCAACCACTATCTGGAGATCGACTTCACCGGCTTCATGGAGACGGTCGACACCCTGGGCGGCGTGGAGATCTGCACCCCGAGGCGCTCAAGGACCCCAACACGGGTCTGGATCTGGCCCCGGGCAAGCACAGGCTGGACGGCGGCGAGGCCCTGCAGTACGTGCGCTCCCGGCATATCGACGCGGCCGCCGATCTGGGCAGGATGCAGCGCCAGCAGAAGTTCATGGCCTCGCTGATCAACCAGACGACCAGCAGCGGTGTGCTGCTGAACCCGCTGAAGTTCCAGCAGGTCACGTCGTCGATGCTTGATTCGGTCCGGGCCGACAAGGGGTTCGGTACGGATCAGATGCTGTCGCTCGGCAAGGCCATGCGCGGCCTCACCCCGCCTCGTCGGAGTTCACCTCCGTCCCCTGGAGGCCGAGGCCTTCCCGGTCAAGGGCATCGGCTCGACGGTGAAGTGGGACGCGGCGAAGTCGAAGAAGCTGTTCGCGTCCCTGCGCGAGGACAAGCCGCTCACCCCGCAGCGGCCCGAGCAGCCCGGTACGAAGCCCGTGGACGTGGCACCGCAGCAGGTCCGGGTGCAGGTCTACAACGGGACCCCGGAGGAGGGCTCGGCCAGGAGGTGGACACGGCGCTGCACGGCACCGGCTTCAACACCACGCGCGCCCCGCTCAACGCCGACACACGCGATGTGAAGCGGACGCTGGTGACGTACGACCCACGCTGGGACCGGTCGGCGAAGTCCCTGGCCGAGGCGCTGCCGGGCAGCGAGCTGCGGGAGGTCAAGGGGCAGGGCGCGACGATGGAGGTGACCGCGGGTGCCGACTTCACCGAGGTGCAGCGGGTGAAGGCGCAGGACACGCAGCAGGGCGAGTTCGACACGGTGACGGGCGACCAGGTGGCGGTCTGCCCGAGCTGAGCAGCCGGGCATCCCTGCCCCGGCCGCGCAGTGCCCCAGCCGCTCAGCACCCCGGCCGCTCAGTCCTCGATGCCGTCGGCGACGCGCCTCTCGCGCAGTTCCTGATCGCGCGGCGCCGGGCCAGCCGGTGCGTACGCCGGATCTGCGCCTCCTGGTAGCGCCGCTTGTCGCGCTCCGTCTCGGGGACCACCTGCGGTACGGTGCGCGGCTTGCCGGCCTCGTCGACGGCGGCGAACACCAGATACGCGCTGCCGACCTGCTGGGCCGGGGTCGATTCGTTCCACCGCTCGGCCATGACCCGCACGCCGACCTCCATGGAGGAGCGGCCGGTCCAGTTCACCTGCGCACGGACGTGAACAAGGTCACCGACGCGGACCGGCTCCAGGAAGACCATCTCGTCCATCGAGGCCGTCACCGCGGGGCCGCCGGAGTGCCGTCCTGCCACGGCGCCCGCCGCGTCGTCGACCAGTTTCATGATCACGCCGCCGTGCACCGTACCCAGGAGGTTGGTGTCGCTGCCGGTCATGATGTGGCTGAGAGTGGTCCGGGAAGCCGCCGTCGGCTTGCCCGGGATCTCGTCCTCCGAGCGCTGGGCCTGATCTGTCATGCCCTCCACCTTATGCGGGGACTTGCGCACCCAGGTCACCGTGCCGCTTTGCATCAGCTTCGCAACAGCCGTGGTCCGATTTCCGATACACCCTGTAATAGCCACGGGCCGGGACGGCACACTGGTGCGCATGAACGATTGGCCCGAAGGGCGGACCGGCGGACCGAGCGATCGCTACGGACAGGGCAGCGCGAACCCCGTCCCGAGGGCGCCAGAGCGATGCCGCAGGTCCGGCGCCCTCCGCCCGCCGCAGTCCCCGCGCCGTGTCCCGCCGCAGGGTCAGGGCAGCCACGGCCAGGGCGGCCCCGGATTCGACAGCGGTTACAACACGGGCCAGGTCTACGGCGGCGGGGGCGACTCCGGACAGGGCGGCGGCCACGGCGGTGGCGGCGGACAGGGCGGCGGCGACAGCGGCTACGTACAGGGCCGCCCGCCCCGACTGGGGCCGCCGGATCAAGCTCGGCGCACTTACCCTCGTGGTCGTCGTGCTCGCCGTCTCCATCGGCACGTACTTCTGGGCCGACTCCAAGCTCAAGCGCGAGGTCGACCTCTCCAAGGTCATCGAGCGCCCCGGCGAGGGCGACGGCACGAACTACCTGATCGTCGGCTCCGACAGCCGCGAAGGCATGACGGCCGAGGACAAGAAGAAGCTCCACACCGGTTCCGCCGAGGGCAAGCGGACCGACTCGATGATGATCCTGCACGACGGCTCCAACGGCCCGACGCTGGTCTCCCTGCCCCGTGACTCGAACGTCGAGATCCCTCGTTCGTCGGCTCCGAATCCGGCAAGAAGTTCGCGGGCACGGGCCGCACGACGAAGCTGAACGCCGCGTACGCCGAGGACGGCCCCGAGCTGCTGGTCCGTACCGTCGAGCACAACACCGGGCTGCACATCAACCATTACGTCGAGATCGGCTTCGGCGGCTTCGCGAAGATCGTGGACGCGATCGGCGGGGTGGAGCTGGACATCCCCAAGGCCTTCAAGGACAAGAACTCGGGGCCGACTTCCAGGCCGGCAAGCAGACCCTGAACGGCGAGCAGTCCCTCGCCTTCGTCCGCACCCGGTACGCCTTCGCGGGCAGCGACCTGGACCGTACGAAGAACCAGCAGAAGTTCCTCGCGGCGCTGGCCGGCCAGACGGCGACGCCGTCCACGATCATCAACCCGTTCAAGCTCTACCCGACGATGGGCGCGGGCCTGGACACACTGATCGTCGACAAGGACATGTCGCTGTGGTCCCTGAGCCAGATGTTCTTCGCGATGAAGGGCGTCACCGGCGGCGAGGGCAAGTCGATGAACATCCCGATCTCGGGAAGCACCGGCGGCAACCTCGTCTGGGACAAGGAAAAGGTCAAGCAGCTCGTGGAGCAGCTGAACAACGACGAGAAGGTCACCGTCACCGGTAACTGATCAACACCCATGACGAAGGTGCCCGGACGGCATGCCGTCCGGGCACCTTCGTCTCTGCGGTCAGCTGCCGGAGGAGTACGCGACGAAGCTCGCCCACGCGTCGGGCGCGAAGCCGAGCTGCGGGCCCGGCAGATTCTTGAGTCGCGCACGCGCACTGCGGTGACGGCGTTCGCGACCTCGACGCAGTTGTTCCCGCTACTGCTGTAGCTGTAGCTGCTCTTGAACCACTCCGGCTCGGAAGCCTCCCCGGCAGCGGGCTTGCGGAACATGTCTCGTCCAGCGGATCCCATGGCTTGCGGTCAGCTCTCGGAGGTGTGCGAGACGAAGCCCGCCCACGCACCGGCGCCAAAGGCGAGCTGTGGCCCCGGCAGGTTCTTCGAGTCACGGACGTGCACCCCGGCGGAGACGGTCGCCACCTCCACGCAGTCGGCCTCGCTACTGTTGCTGCTGTAGCTGCTCTTGAACCACTCCAGCTCATGGCCGCCCTCGGCGGAGAGCTTACGGATCATGTTTCTCCCAGCAATTGCTCGATGAAGGCCAGCGACTCCCGAGGGGTGAGAGCCTGGGCCCGGATCATGCCATACCGCAGCTCAAGGATTCGGAGCTGCTTCGGATCGGAGACCGCGCGCCCGTTGAACGCCCCTTCCGAGCGCCCCATGGCCGTGCCGTCCTTGAACTTCAGCACCTGCGTCTCCCTTGCATTCCGGCATGCTCCTCGCGGGCGATCGGCATGACCTGGATAGAGACGTTCCGCAACTGACCTACCGACAACAGGTGTTCGAGCTGTCGACGTAGAACCATTGTGCCCCAAGTGGGCGCCTCAGCGTGGCTTCCTCCTGCACAAAGCTGAGCGCGGGAGCGGGAACTCGATCGAAGATCTCCTGCCTTGCCATACGAGCCGACACCCCTGTTCAATCTCATCAGGCCCGTACGGAGGCAGTCGCATCTCGAACAGAGCCCGTGCATATTCCGCTGTCTGAAGCAGCCCATGCAGGTTGTGGTCTCCGTACGCAGAAAGCTCAACGGCCTGCGCCTCCAGCTTCGCCAGATCCCGCACCTTCTTCGGGTACCGGGCCTCCACAACATCCCGCTTCATCGCGGCAAGCTTCCCGCCCGCCCCCAGCACCTCATCCGCCCGGTCCAGGAACTCCGGCCTGGGGATGCGCCGTCCGCCCTCCACCTTGTAGACGAGGTCCTCGCCGTACCCGATCGCGGCACCGAACTCGCCGGCCCGCATCCCCGTCGACTCCCGCCACGCCTTGATCTGACGGCCCACCGCAGCGACCACCGCCGCCCCGGACTCGTCGTCCGGATCGACGTCCCAGCCGGGCTCGTCCGCTCCGCCGTCCCTGTGTCCCGTACCGCCCTCATCGACGCTCATTCGTGCCCCACTTCCGACGTGCATGCCGTTCTTGCGTAACCCCTGGTGTCCCCAGCACGTCACCCCGGACAGCCGGGACAGCGCTGGACAAGCACGGGACAGTCACCGTACGTAGTCGGCTCGTCACTATTCACGGTACGCAGAGATGGCCACGCTGAGTGACGTGACCCAAGAAATCACCCGAACCGAACATTCCGCTCCCACCCGGCAGTTCACCGTGCTGCTCTCCCCACCCGCCGGGCGCGCGGCTCGCACGCCTGCTCACCACAGCGCATCTGGGCGACTGGGGCTCCCCACGGAGTCGGCCGCACAGATCGTCGCCGAACTGGCCACGAACGCCACGGTCCACGGCCGCGTAACGGGCCGGGACTTCCAACTGCGCCTCACCGTCCACCGGGACGCACTCCTGCGGATCGAGGTGACCGACACCCGTGGCGACCGGCTGCCTCCGCCGCCCGGCACCACGACCGCCCCGCCGACGACGCGGAATCCGGGCGCGGGCTGCTGATCGTCGAGGCGCTCGCCGACCGCTGGGGCGCCGACGCCGGGCCCGTCCTCGCAAGACTGTCTGGGCCGAACTCACCTTCGCACCATGACCACTTCACCGGGTCGCGGAGGGCCGCGACCGGTGACCCACGACGCGACAACGCACGACGTAAAAGCTTTAAAGAACCAGGAAAATTACCCTCCCCACCCAAACCCGACCCCACCCGGGCCTCGTCACTCACATGGGTGACATATGCCAACTGGGCTGGATTTTGGATGGGTTGGTGAGCCTATGCTCGCCGCGACAACGACAGAAACGCGACGGCCCCGACCAGGACTCGCGATCCCGATCAGGGCCTGACCGCCAAGGAAGTTAGGGCTTCCCGATGGATACCCAGCAGGTTACCGGGCCCCGTGCGCCCGCCCCCGTAACCGGGGACGTCACACCGACTTCCGGTGTCATCCACGTCAACTCCCGGCATGCCGCAGCCTTCACGGTCATCGGCAACCACCTCGCCCAGCACCGCGGCCTCTCCCTCACCGCGATCGGCCTCGCCGTACACATCCAGTCGCTGCCCGCCGGAGCCAGGATCGGCATCAAGGCCCTCGCCGAACGCTTCCCCGAGAGCGAGACCCGCATCGCCACCGCCCTGCGCGAGCTCGAAGCCACCGGCTACCTCCACCGCAGCCGCGTACGCCTCCCCAACGGCCGTATCGCAACCCGCACGCTCTCCTGCAACCAGCCAGGCACCACCAGAGGCACCCCGACTCGGGAGGGCTTCCTACGCACCCGGCCCCAGCCCTCCGGGCCGAACCCGTAGGAAGCACTCCCGAGCCGGAGGCCGAGGTCCTGCGCCCGTGCGCAACCGGCAGTCGGCCCCACACCCGCCCTCACACCCGCACCCACCGCACGCACCGCACGCAAGGCACCGGCCCCGCCGCTCCCAACCCCAGTCCGCCGGCCCGGAACTCCACCGGACGGCCACCGCACTCCTCGCCGACCTGCGTCGCCACACACCCCAACTCACCCTCTCCGAACACGACATCCGCACGCTCACCCCGGCGTTGCCAGCTGGCTCGAACGCGACGCCCACCCCGACACCATCCGCCACACCCTCACCACCGACCTCCCCGTCCCCTGAAGCACCCGGCGAGCTCCTCCGGCACCGCCTCACCACACTTCTGCCACCCCGCTGCCCGGCGCGCAGGACCTCGCACCCCATCCCGCACCGTCCTGACCATCCCCTCCAGAACTGCGACGGCTGCGACCGCGCCTACCGCTCCGCCACCTCCGCCGCGACTGCCGCGACTGCCGCGACTGCCACACCGACCTACAGACGGCGACAGCCGCCTGACCGCCGGGAACACCACCCACAACCCGAACGGACCTCCATGGTCAGCTCACCCCACGAAGCAATGCACCGCATCTTCCAGGAATACCCAGGCCTCTTCTCCCGCCTCTCCGAAGTCCTCGGAGTCACCTTCCCGGCGCCCACCGCAGCCGCACTCATGCCCACCGACCTCACCGAAGCCCGCCCGCTCGAACGCCGCGTGGACACCCTCCTGCGCATCGAGACCGAGGGTGACGGGCCCTTCCTCCTCGCCGTCGAAGCCCAAGGCAAAGAGACCCCGACAAGCCCGCGAGCTGGGCCTACTACTTCTCCTACCTGCTCACCAAGTACCGGCTACCCACCACACTCCTGGTCGTCTGCCAGGACCGTGCCACCGCCGAATGGGCCGCCCGCCCCGTCCGTCTCGGGGCACCCCAATGGCCCGTACTCACCCTGCACCCGCTCGTCGCGGGACCCCACAACATGCCCGTGATCACGGACGTGGCCGAGGCCCGAAAGACCTCGCACTCGCCACTCTCGCCGCCATCACACACGCCGACAATCCGGACGTCGGTGCCATACTGAAATCGCTGTCCGCCGCGCTACGGGACGCACCGGAATCAATCGCCGAACCCATCGTCGAGCTCACCGCACAAGGCCTGGGCAACCGCCCGGCCGCACAACAATGGAGGAACCTGGTGGCCGTGGACCTCTCTTTCTACACATCGCCCCTCTCGGAAGAGATCCGAGACGAAGGCCGAGACGAAGGCCGAGCCGAAGGCGAGGCCAAGGGCCAGGCCAAGAGCCTGCTGCTGGTACTCACCGCACGCGGCATCAACGTCACCGACGAGACCCGCGACAAGATCAACGGCTGCCGCGACCTCCAACTCCTGAACCAGTGGCTCAACCGTGCCGCCACAGCCACCTCCGCCGACGGGATCTTCGTCGAGCAGTAACCGTTGCCGGCCAGTGCGCATGAGTGGGCTCTGGACCCACTCATGTGTTCTGGGCGCATCCCGAGCGGTGTTGGATGCGCTGGGTTCCCGCTTTCGCGTCCCGTTCGGCTGCACGCTTCCAGGGGCGTGGTCCGCGGTGGGTGGGCGGGTTCCCGCACGCCCTCGTGCACCTGGTGCGGCCTGGACGGTCCGATGCCCGTGCCCGTGCCCGACACGATCATGCTGGTCATGCAGGGGCGGTGCCGTCCTCCCCAAGCTCTCAACTCCGTTCGAGCACGGGATACCCCAATCGGACCGGATGTCCGAGGCGCGTCGCCCGATCGCGACGCCGGCGGCATCATGACGGGACATTTCACGGCTGGGAGTGGTCAGCGGTTCCTGCCAGTGCTGCCCCCACAACGAGGTACAGGCCGAATCCACGGCGACGATCACCAGGCCCTGCTCGGCGGCCGAAGCGGCGCGGCTCCCCGACCGGATTTGCCATGAGGGGATCACGCTCACCCAGCCCCGCAGCGGCTGCGGAGGACCTCGACACCATCGCCTTCAAGGTTGTCGCAGAACCTCGCGCGCCCGGTCATGGCCATCACCAAGGCCAAGGTGGTACCAGGCACGAGTGGCCCGGAGCCGGCGGTGAACAGCCCGTCATTGGCGACGAGTCGCAGCCCGTCAACGCGCTCCGCAGATCTCATCAGTGCTCTCGCCGCATGTGGTCATTGACTGTGTCGATGAGCTCGCTCAGACCTTCACGACCGATGAGACGTTCCAGATCGGCGGTGTTCACGGGGTGACCGGGCCTTTGGTGATGTTCTTCCGGGCCTCTTCACGAATTTTGGTGATGTCGAGGGCGACTGATTCGGCACTCGAATTCCCGTATGTCAGCATCCGATCCCTTTGTCGCACCGGAATCGTAAGGGGCTGACTGCGGAGTTCGGGCCCGACCCGCGCCGGTGGGCGCCGCCGCGCACGTCCGGCCCCGGCGTGACGACGCCGGAGGGCCGGTTGTGTACTGATCCGCGTGGCCGCCGTTACGGCAGGTTGCGGGCCATGACGATCCGCTGGACCTGGTTCGTGCCCTCGTAGATCTGGGTGATCTTCGCGTCGCGCATCATCCGCTCCACCGGGTAGTCCGGGTGTAGCCGTAGCCGCCGAGCAGCTGGACCGCGTCCGTGGTGACCTCCATCGCGACGTCGGAGGCGAAGCACTTGCCGCGGCGCCGAAGAAGGTCAGGTCGCCGTCGAGGCGCTCGGACTTGGCCGCCGCCGCGTAGGTGAGCTGGCGGGCCGCTTCCAGCTTCATCGCCATGTCGGCGAGCATGAACTGGATGCCCTGGAAGTCGCCGATCGGCTTGCCGAACTGCTTGCGCTCCTGGACGTAGCCCTTGGCGTAGTCGAGGGCGCCCTGGGCGATGCCGAGTGCCTGGGCCGCGATCGTGATGCGGGTGTGGTCCAGGGTCTTCATCGCCGTGCCGAAGCCGGTGCCCTCGTCGCCGATCATGCGGTCGGCGGGGATACGTACGTTGTCGAGGTAGACCTCGCGCGTCGGGGAGCCCTTGATGCCGAGCTTGCGCTCCGGGCGCCGAAGGAGACGCCCTCGTCCGACTTCTCGACGACGAACGCCGAGATGCCCTTGGAGCGCTTCGTCGGGTCGGTGACGGCCATCACCGTGTAGTACTCGGAGACGCCCGCGTTGGTGATCCAGCGCTTCACGCCGTTGAGGACCCAGAAGTCGCCGTCGCGGACGGCCTTGGTCTTCATGCCCGCCGCGTCCGAGCCGGCGTCCGGCTCGGAGAGGGCGTACGAGAACATCGCGTCGCCCTTGGCGAGCGGGCCCAGGTACTTCTTCTTCAGGTCCTCGGAGCCGGAGAGGATCACCGGGAGCGAGCCCAGCTTGTTCACGGCCGGGATGAGGGAGGAGGAGGCGCAGGCGCGGGCCACCTCCTCGATCACGATGACCGTGGCGAGCGCGTCGGCGCCCGCGCCGCCGTACTCCTCCGGGACGTGGACCGCGTGCAGGTCGGAGGCGACCAGAGCGTCGAGTGCCTCCTGCGGGAAGCGGCCCTCCTCGTCCACCGCGGCGGCGAACGGGGCGATCTTCGCTTCGGCGAGCGCGCGGATCGTCTCGCGGAGCATGTCGTGCTCTTCGGCCGGACGGTACAGGTCGAAGTCGGTCGAACCCGCCAAGACGCTCACTCCCCAAATATGCTAACTACTGTTAAGTAACCTAATTTTAGGGGCCCGCCCTCGCAATGGCATACGTGGGCGGTACGTGAGCTTCACGACAGCGGAAAACAGGTGTCCCGCAAGCCGGACTATGCTCGGCTCCGCACATATGTCCGCATCGTTCAGGAGCACCACATGGCCCTCAGGATCACTGTGATCGGTACCGGCTACCTCGGCGCCACCCATGCCGCGGCCATGGCGGAGCTGGGCTTCGAAGTCCTCGGGCTCGACGTCGTCCCCGAGAAGATCGAGATGCTCTCGGCGGGCAGGGTGCCGATGTACGAGCCGGGGCTCGAGGAGATCCTGAAGAAACATGTCGTCGGCATCGAGGGGTCCAGCGGGCGGCTGCGGTTCACCACGTCCTGGGAAGAGATCGGCGCGTTCGGCGATGTGCACTTCGTCTGCGTGAACACTCCGCAGAAGCACGGCGAGTACGCCTGCGACATGAGTTACGTGGACAGCGCCTTCGAGTCACTGGCCCCGCAGCTGACACGGCCCGCCCTGGTGGTCGGGAAGTCGACGGTACCGGTGGGCTCCGCCGCCCGGCTCGCGGCACGGCTGGCCGAGCTGTCCCCGGTGGGTACGGACGCGGAGCTGGCCTGGAACCCCGAGTTCCTGCGTGAGGGTTTCGCGGTCAACGACACCCTGCACCCGGACCGGATCGTCGTCGGGGTGGAGAGCGAGCGGGCCGAGAAGCTGCTGCGCGAGGTGTACGCGGGGCCGGTCGGGGAAGGGTCGCCGTTCGTCGTGACCGACTTCCCGACCGCCGAACTGGTGAAGACCTCGGCGAACTCCTTCCTGGCCACCAAGATCTCGTTCATCAACGCGATGGCCGAGGTCTGTGAGGCCGCCGACGGCGACGTCGTGAAGCTGGCCGAGGCCATCGGGCACGACGAGCGGATCGGGAAGAAGTTCCTGCGGGCCGGGATCGGGTTCGGCGGCGGCTGCCTGCCCAAGGACATCCGTGCGTTCATGGCGCGCGCCGGTGAGCTCGGCGCGGACCAGGCGCTCACGTTCCTGCGCGAGGTCGACTCGATCAACATGCGGCGTCGCGGGCACATGGTCGAGCTGGCCCGTGAAGCCGTGGGCGGCGATTCGTTCCTGGGCACGCGGGTGGCGGTGCTCGGGGCGTCGTTCAAGCCGGACTCGGACGACGTACGCGATTCGCCGGCCCTGAACGTGGCCGGTCAGATCCATCTGCAGGGCGGCCAGGTCACCGTCTTCGACCCGAAGGGCATGGACAACGCCCGTCGGCTCTTCCCGACCCTCGGCTACGCGGACTCCGCGCTGGACGCGGTGCGCGGGGCGGATGTGGTGCTGCACCTGACGGAGTGGCGCGAGTTCCGCGAGCTGGATGTGGCGGCGCTGGGCGAGGTGGCCTCGCGGCGGATCATTCTGGACGGGCGCAACGCACTGGACCCTGCGCTGTGGCGTGCGGCCGGGTGGACCTACCGGGCCATGGGGCGCCCGAAGGCGTAGGCCCCAGGTGTCCGCTCCGCGTAGCCGCGTGCCTAGCGCGCTTCGCGCGGTACGTGCGCATCTTGGCGCGGGCCCCGCACACCGACATGGAGCACCAGCGGCGCCGCCCGGCCGGGCTGCGGTCGTAGTAGGCCCAGCGGCAGTCCTCGGCCTCGCACGCCTTGAGCCGTACCCAGGTGCCGTCCGTCGCGGCTTCGGCGATGGCCGCCGCGACACGGGCGGACAGCCCTGCGGGCTCGGTGGCGGGGCGCAGTGCGGCGACCCTGCGGTGTCCACGGTGACGCGCAGGGGCGCGTCTGCCAGAAGCCGGTCGAGCGGAGGCGCCGGTGAGCCTTCGGGCGGCTGGTGTCCCGCGTGTGCGAGGCAGGCGGTTCGCAGTGCCTCGCGCAGGGTCCGGGCGTCCGGCACGTCCTTCTCGGCCAGGCCGAAGGCCGCGAGCCCTTCCGGTGTGCCGAGGGCGTCCGCACCGGTCTCGACGTCCAGGGTGTTGACCAGGTCCTCGATCAGCGCGAGTCCACCGGGGCGGCTGCCCTCTCATTCATGGTTGCGATGTTACTTCCTATGCGGGAGCATGCAGTAACGGTTACCTGTTGATGAGCTTTAGGGGTAACCATGCCCGTTAGCCAGTCCTGCTGCATGGAGGAAACGTCATGGCTGTCGCCACACTGGGTTCCGTCGTTCTGGACTGCCCCGACCCCGTCGCACTGGCCGGTTTCTACGCCGAAGTGCTCGGCGGGAAGATCGAGGACGACGGCGAGGGCTGGGTCGATCTGAAGGGCGACCGGGGACGGCACTCGCCTTCCAGGCGGCGCCCGCTCACGTACCGCCGCACTGGCCGCGCCCGGACAGCTCGCAGCAGTTCCACCTGGATCTGTCCGTGGCGGATCTGGACGCGGCGGAGCGAAAGGTGCTCGCGCTGGGCGCGACCGTACTGGACGCGGCGGACCGGGCACGGGCTGGCGCGTGTACGCGGACCCGGCGGGGCACCCGTTCTGTCTGTGCGCGGGCTGACGAAAGCGGCGGGGCAGCGGGGATCCGCTGCCCCGCGGCTCAGACCGCCGGCCCGTCCAGCTGCTCGATCGTGGCGTGTGACGGGCCCCGCTGGGCGCTCAGCTGCCGGGATACCGCTTCCGCCTCACGCAGTACCCGTACCGCGTTGCGCCAGGTCAGTTGGGCAAGGTCGGCCTGTGACCAGCCGCGGCTGAGGAGCTCCGCGATCAGGTTCGGGTAGCCCGAGACGTCCTCCAGCTGGAGTGGCAGGAACGCCGTGCCGTCGTAGTCGCCGCCGATGCCGATGTGGTCGATCCCGGCGATCTCGCGCATGTGGTCCAGATGGTCGGCGATCGTCGACACCGTGGCCATCGGGCGCGGGTTGGACGCCTCGAAGTCCGCGTGGATCCGCATCGCCACCTGGGTCGTGTCCAGGTGGTGCAGACCGTGCTCGCGCATGTTCCGGTCGGCGGCCAGGGTCCAGTCGACGGCTGCCGGCAGGACGAACTTCGGTACGAAGGTCGCCATAGCCACGCCGCCGTTGGCGGCGAGCATCCGCAGCACGTCGTCGGGGATGTTGCGCGGGTGGTCGCAGACCGCTCGCGCCGAGGAGTGCGAGAAGATCACCGGTGCGGTGGATGTTGCCAGCGCGTCACGCATGGTGGTGGCCGCGACATGGGAGAGGTCGACCAGCATGCCGATGCGGTTCATCTCCCGTACGACCTCGTGGCCGAACGGGGACAGGCCGCCGGTGCGCGCCGAGTCGGTCGCCGAGTCCGCCCAGTCGGTGTTGTCGTTGTGGGTCAGCGTCAGATAGCGGACGCCGAGGGTGTGCAGGGCCCGCAGGGTGCCCAGCGAGTTGTTGATGGAGTGGCCGCCCTCGGCGCCCATCAGGGAGGCGATACGGCCTTCGGCGCGGGCCTGCTCCATGTCGTCCGCGGTCAGGGCGCGCCGCAGGTCCGCGGGTGGCGTGCGAGCAGCTCGGCGACCACGTCGATCTGTTCCAGCGTGGCGCTGACCGCGTCGTCGCCGGTCAGACGGGTCGAGACGTACACGGACCAGAACTGTGCGCCGACGCCGCCGGCCCGCAGACGCGGGATGTCGGTGTGCAGGACGCCGGTCTGGTCGGTGGCGATGTCGCGGGCGTCCAGGTCGTAGCCGACCTGTTCGCGCAGTGCCCAGGGCAGGTCGTTGTGGCCGTCGACGACGGGGTGGTCGGCCAGGAGCTGCCGGGCGAGGTCCAGATGGTGCTGGCTGCTCATCGCTTCCCCTACTTTCCGAAGCCGAAGGAGTCCGCGCCCCCGACCTTGGCCCGGAGCCGTTTGCCCTTCTCCGTCGCCTGGTCGTTCAGCTCCTGCAGGAAGTCGTTCATCCGTGCCTGCAGCTCGCTGTCGTGGGCGGCGAGGATGCGGGCGGCGAGCAGCCCGGCGTTGCGCGCGCCGCCGACCGAGACGGTCGCGACGGGGACTCCGGCCGGCATCTGGACGATGGAGAGCAGGCTGTCCATGCCGTCCAGGTACTTCAGCGGGACGGGGACACCGATGACGGGCAGCGGGGTCACGGAGGCGAGCATGCCGGGCAGGTGCGCCGCACCGCCCGCGCCCGCGATGATCGCCTTGAGACCGCGGCCGGCCGCCTCCTCGCCGTACGAGATCATCTCGCGCGGCATGCGGTGGGCCGAGACGACGCCGACCTCGTACGGGATCTCGAACTCGTCGAGCGCCTTGGCGGCCGCTTCCATGACGGGCCAGTCGGAGTCCGAGCCCATGACGATGCCGATGACGGGGGCGGTACCGGGTGAGGTCATTCGGTGATCGTTCCTCGCAGGTAGTCGGCCGCGTGACGGGCGCGCTCCCGCACGTCCGCCAAGTCGTCGCCGTAGGTGTTGACGTGCCCGACCTTGCGGCCGGGCTTCACGTCCTTGCCGTACATGTGGATCTTGAGCTGCGGATCGCGGGCCATGCAGTGCAGGTACGCCTGGTACATGTCCGGGTAGTCGCCGCCCAGGACGTTGCACATGACCGTCCAGGTGGCGCGCGGGCGCGGGTCGCCGAGCGGGAGGTCCAGGACGGCCCGCACATGGTTGGCGAACTGCGAGGTGATCGCACCGTCCTGGGTCCAGTGCCCGGAGTTGTGCGGGCGCATCGCCAGCTCGTTGACCAGAATACGACCGTCGCGGGTCTCGAACAGCTCGACCGCGAGGTGGCCGATCACGCCGAGCTCGGCTGCGATCCGCAGGGCGAGCTGCTGGGCCTCACCGGCCAGCCGCTCGTCCAGACCGGGGCCGGGGCGATGACCGTGTCGCAGACGCCGTCGACCTGGACCGACTCGACGACCGGGTAGGCGACGGCCTGGCCGTGCGGCGAGCGGACGATATTGGCCGCCAGCTCCCGTACGAAGTCGACCTTCTCCTCGGCCAGGACGGCGACGCCCGCCCGGAAGGGCTCGACGGCGTCCGCCTCGCAACGGACCACCCAGACGCCCTTGCCGTCGTAGCCGCCGCGGACCGTCTTGAGGATGACGGGGAAGCCGCCGGCCTCCTCGGCGAAGGCCGCGGCGTCGGCCGGGTCCTTCACGATGCGGTGGCGGGGCAGGGCACACCGATCTCGGTGAGCCTGGCGCGCATCACCCCTTGTCCTGGGCGTGCACCAGGGCATCAGGACCGGGCGGACGGGAATGCCGTCCGCCTCCAGGGCGCGCAGATGCTCGGTCGGCACTTGCTCGTGATCGAAGGTGATCACATCGCAGCCGCGAGCGAAGGCGCGCAGCGTCTCCAGGTCGGAAAAGTCGCCGACGACGACCTCGCTCACCACCTGGGCTGCCGAGTCCTGAGGAGTGTCACTGAGGAGCTTGAATCTGAGGCCGAGGGGATGCCTGCCTCGTGGGTCATGCGGGCGAGCTGACCGCCGCCGACCATACCGACTACCGGGAACGTCACTCGTCCAGAGTATCCGCCGTCCGGGAAGCGCCCGAACGGCGCCTCCGGCCGCCGTTTCCGGACGGTCCACGTCACAGCCTCGCCCCACCTCACCTGCGGCTCACAGCCATCACACGGGAGGGCTGGTTAGCATGGCCTGGTTGACGAAACCGAACGGACGGGGCTGAGCGAACACCATGAGCGAACGGGGCGCACTGCGGACCCGGCTTGAACTGCTGTCCCGGAGGTCGCCAGTTCGGCGCGGTCGGCGCGGTCGGCCTGCTGGTCAATGTCGTGGTCTTCAACCTGGTGCGGCACACCACCGATCTTCAGGTGGTCCGGGCCAGTCTCCTCGCGACATTCGTCGCCATCCTCTGCAACTACGTCGGCTTCCGCTACTGGACCTACCGGGACCGCGACAAGAGCGGCCGGACCCGGGAGCTGACGCTCTTCCTGCTGTTCAGCGCCGCGGGCGCGGTGATCGAGAACGGTGTGCTGTACGCGGCGACGTACTGGTTCGGGTGGAACAGCCCGGTCCAGAGCAATGTCTTCAAGGTCCTCGGCATCGGGATCGCCACCCTGTTCCGCTTCTGGTCGTACCGCACCTGGGTGTTCAAGGCCCTGCCCGCCAAGGAGGCCGTGCTCAGCGCGGAGCGATTTCTGGAGCAGCGACGACCCACCGGGCCGGTAGAGCCGGATCCCGTACGCCGCTGAGGCCCCGCGTCCTCAACGCACCGGGCGTTCCTGTTCGTTGCGCTCCCGTGCCACCCGGCTGAGGAAGAGCGCGAAGACCGGCGGCTGCTGCTGGAGCAGTTCGAGCCGGCCGCCGTCGGCCTCCGCGAGGTCCCGGGCGACGGCGAGGCCGATCCCGGTGGAGTTCCGGCCACTGATGGCCCGCTCGAAGATCCGCGCACCGAGGTCGGCGGGGACTCCGGGGCCCTCGTCCGTCACCTCGATGACCACCTGGTTGCCGGTGACCCGAGTGCGCAGCGCGACCGTACCGCCACCGTGCATCAGCGAGTTCTCGATGAGCGCGGCCAGTACCTGTGCGACCGCACCGGGGTGGCGACGGCCTGCACATTCTGCTTGCCCGAGCGGACGACGGCACGGCCCGCACTGCGGTAGGCCGGACGCCACTCCTCCAGCTGCTGCTTGATGACCTCGTCGAGGTCGAAGACGACGGCGGATCCGGTGCGCGCGTCCCGGGCGTTGGTCAGCAGCCGCTCCACCACATCGGTCAGCCGCTCGACCTGGGTGAGCGCGATGCTCGCCTCCTCCTTCACCGTGTCCGGGTCGTCCGTGACGGAGATTTCCTCGATCCGCATGGAGAGCGCGGTCAGCGGTGTACGGAGCTGGTGCGAGGCGTCGGCGGCCAGTCGCCGTTCCGCGGTCAGCATCCTGGCGATCCGCTCGGCGGAGGAGTCCAGGACATCGGCGACCCGGTCCAGCTCGGCCACCCCGTACCGCTTGTGGCGGGGACGCGGGTCGCCGGAGCCGAGGCGCTCTGCGGTCTCCGCGAGGTCGGTGAGCGGCAGGGTCAGCCTGTTGGCCTGGCGTACGGCAAGGAGCACGGCCGAGACGATGGCGAGCAGGGCCACCGCGCCGATGATCAGCAGGGTCCGGCCGACCTCGCGGGTGACAGCGGAGCTGGACTCCTCGACGGTGACCTTTTCGCCCCGGTCCCCTCCTTCGTACTGCGGATGACGCTGTCGGTGGGGCGCTCGCCGACTTCGATGGAGTGCCGGCCGGGGATCTCGACAACGGCGTAGCGGCTGGGGTCGACCTGTTCGGACAGCACGGAGGGGTGATCCGCTCCTCGCCGAGCAGGCGGCTCTCGACGACGCTGATCAGCCGCAGCGCCTCGGAGTCGACACTCTCCTGGGCCGCGGCGCTGATGGTGCGGGTCTCGACGAGGACGAGGGAGACGCCGAAGACGGCGATCACCACGAGCACCACGGCAAGGGTGGAATTGATCAGTCGACGGCGCATGAGTGCTTCTGTACGTCAGCTCTTCTCGAACCGGAAACCGACGCCCCGGACGGTGGCGATGTAACGGGGTTGGCGGCGTCGTCGCCGAGCTTTGCGGAGCCAGGAGATGTGCATGTCCAGTGTCTTGGTGGAGGACCACCAGGTGGTGTCCCAGACCTCACGCATCAGCTGGTCACGGGTGACGACCCGGCCGGCGTCCCGGACCAGGACCCGGAGCAGGTCGAACTCCTTGGCGGTGAGCTGGAGTTCTTCCTCACCCATCCAGGCCCGGTGCGATTCGACGTCGATCCTGACGCCGTGGGTGGCGGGTTGCGGAGCGGGCTCGGTGGCGCCGCGGCGCAGCAGTGCGCGGACTCTGGCGAGGAGTTCGGCGAGGCGGAACGGCTTGGTGACGTAATCGTCGGCTCCGGCGTCCAGACCGACCACCGTGTCGACCTCGTCGGCGCGGGCGGTCAGCACGAGGATCGGCACGGCGTGGCCGTCGGCGCGCAGCCGGCGGGCGACTTCGAGGCCGTCCATCCCGGGCAGGCCCAAGTCGAGCACGACCAGGTCTATGCCCCCTGGAGGCCTGCGTCGAGCGCGGTCGGACCGTCCTGGCGGACCTCGACCTCGTAACCCTCACGACGCAGGGCACGGGCCAGTGGCTCCGAGATGGATGCGTCGTCCTCGGCGAGCAGTACACGGGTCATAGGGGTGATGGTAGTCCGCACGGGCCGCCCGGGTGCGGTGACCGCAGAGCCCTGCGGGTCAGCGACACGAATCGGTAATCCACCTTGGAATGTATGAGCCTCATTCCATCGCCACCCGTGATTCATGTCTCAAGTCCTTCCATATCCCTCAGTGTCGTGTCGTATAGTCGTTCGACGCCTGTTGCACTGCAGAGGGACCTTTAGGCAGCGTTCGACGCCAAGGGTCCCTTTATGTGCTGGCCGGTCCCCGCCGGCCCGAATCAGTGAATGACCTGTGGGCCGGGCCGGAGCGCGAGGACGCGCACCGGGTGTGGATCCCGGTGCGGTCGGTCCCCGACTCCGGCACCCGACTCCGTACGGAGCGGGCAGCCGGATCGAAATCCCTGAGGCGTCGGGGTGGGCACGCCGTGCCGGTGCCGGCCACCCCACCGGGCGCGCAACGCTCATGCGGTAGCGCGCGTCCCGACCAGCAAGGATCAACCCATGGCGTCCAGCCTGACGAAGGACTCGCCCAGCGCGACCGGCGGAAAGACCTTCTTCGGCCACCCCGCGGCCTGGCCACTCTCTTCATGACCGAGATGTGGGAGCGTTTCAGCTTCTACGGCATGCGGGCTCTGCTCGTCGTCTATCTGCTCTCCGGAGGCCCGGACGCCAAGGAGGGCAGCCTCGGTGGCGGACTGGGGATGGACCTGGCCACGACCACGGCCATCTACTCCGTCTACATGTCCATGGTCTACCTGCTCGCCATGCCCGGCGGGTGGCTCGGTGACCGTGTCTGGGGTCCCCGCAAGACCGTCACGATCGCAGCCGTGACGATCATGGCAGGCCACCTGGTCCTCGCCCTGCCCGGCCAGCCGACGTTCTTCGTCGGCCTCGCCCTGGTGGCGCTCGGTTCGGGTCTGCTGAAGGCCAACATCTCGACGATGGTGGGCCATCTCTACGACGGCCCGAACGACCCGCGCCGTGACGGTGGCTTCACGATCTTCTACATGGGCATCAACGTCGGTGCCTTCTTCGCCCCGCTGATCATCGGCACCGTCGGCCAGACGGTGAACTGGCACCTCGGCTTCGCGCTCGCTGCGGTGGGCATGGCACTGGGCCTGGTCATCTTCCTGATGGGCACCCGCAACCTCAGCCCGCAGAGCAGCGAGACCCCGAAGCCGCTCGCGGCCGAGGAGCGGGCCACCTGGCTGCGCAAGGGCTGACCTGGCTGGCCGTCACGGTGGTCTTCTACGGCATCGTCGGCCTGAGCGGTCACTTCACCCTGAACTGGGCGATGATCCCGCTCACCGTGATCGGTCTGATCATCCCGACCGGTGTACTGATCCGCATCAAGCGGGACAAGGAACTGTCGGCCGGCGAGCAGTCGAAGATGACCGGCTACATCTGGTTCTTCGTAGCCGCCGCCGTCTTCTGGATGATCTACGACCAGGGCGGTTCGACCGTCCAGGCGTTCGGTGAGACGAAGGCGTCGGGTTCGCTGCTCGGCTTCGAGTTCCCCTCGTCCTGGTACCAGTCGCTGAACCCCGTCTTCGTCATGGCGCTGGCCCCGGTCTTCGCCTGGATCTGGCTCTGGCTGAACCGCAAGGGCAGCGAGCCGTCCACGGTGGCGAAGTTCGCCGCGGGTCTGTTCTTCGTCGGCGTCTCGTTCTTCTTCTTCCTGCTGCCGCTCGGCATGTCCTCGGACGGCGCGCTGGTCAGCCCGATGTGGCTCGTCGGTATCTATCTGATCCAGACGGTGGGCGAGCTGTGCATCTCCCCGTCGGCCTGTCGGTCACCACGAAGATGGCCCCGGCGAAGTACGCCTCCCAGATGATGGGTGTGTGGTTCCTCGCGGTCACCGCGGGCGACTCCGTCACGGGTCTGCTCTCGAACCCGGCCGTCTTCGGCGTCGACCTCAACGGGTCGAGTGCGGTGGCCGTCCAGGCGACCCTCGCAGTCCTGGCTGGATTCGCGGTCTACATGTACCGCAAGAAGGTCAAGGAGCACATGGGCGAAGTCCGCTGACTTCCCCGTAGCCGAGCAGGGCGCCGCACCTGGCAGGCAGGTGCGGCGCCCTCTCAGTGACTCAGTGGCCCGTTCGTCAGTGGCTCAGTGGCTCAGTGGCCCAGCGACTGACCGCGCAGCTTGCGCCACGGGTGAACGTGAACACCGCGCCGCCCAGCAGGATCGCCGTACCGGCGACCAGGCCGAGTGCGCGCAGCGCCGTTGCCCTCGGCCCCGGTGTCGGCGAGGCCGCCACCGGAGTCCGTGCCGCCGCCCGAGGCCGCCGCGCCGCCGGCAGCGTCGGCGCCACCACCCGAGGCGCCGCCCGGCTGGGCCGAGGTGTCGAGCTCCAGGGATGCGTCCACCGCTCCTTCACCTCGCACGGGATGACGATCTTCTGCCCGCCCAGGTTGACGTCGATCGTCAGCGTTCCCGGGCTGAGCGTGGAGGTGCCGGAGGCGCCCGGCTTGTAGGTACCGGTCATGTCGGACAGGTCGACCGGCTTGCCCTGTTCCAGCGGTTTCGCGTTGGCGGGTCCCGTGACGGCCACGGAGCCCTTGTCGGATCCGCCGATGACGACGTTCATCGACGGTTTCATCGCACCGGCGGGGAGCGCTGCGGGCTGTCCATCACGCCCTTGGCGGTCTTGACCGTGAGGTCGTAGTCGCCACCCTTCTTCTTGGCGTTGATCGTGACCTTGGACACGATCTCGGCGGGCCCGGGCGACTTGCAGGCGAAGTTCACCGCGACCTCCTTGCCGGGGAAGTCGGTCTTGCCCTCGCCCGAACCTCCGGTGGTCGCTCCGGCGTCCGTACCGCCGGTGTCGGTGCCCCGGTGTCGGTGCCCCGGTGTCCGTACCGCCGGTGTCGGTACCGCCGGTGTCCGTACCACCGGTGTCCGTACCACCTGTCGTGCCGCCGCCGCCCTCGGTCACCTTGATCGTGGCGCCCGGCTGGACCGCCTCCTCCGGGTGCACTTGGTGTCCGTGGAGATCGGCTTGGACACGTTGATGTTGTACGCGTCCGGCGTCAGCGTGATGTCGCCGGCCTTCTCCAGCTTCAGCGTGCCCTTCATGTCGGACACCGTCATGGCGCTGCCCTTGGGGATGGGCGGGTTCGTCCGCGGCCCTTCGAGCTTCAGCTCACCTCGGCCGCGCCGCCCACCTTGATGGTCCCGGTCGGCTTGAGCGTGTCCTCGTCCAGGTCGAGGATGTCGGGGTTCTTGGAAGCGCCCTCGACCGTCTTCCAGATGACCTCGACCTCGTCGCCGACCTTCGCCTCGGCGGGCGCGGTCAGTTGCACCTTCGTGGTGCCGTGCACGGGTGGCAGTCCGGAGATGGCCGGTGGAATGCACTCCGTCTTGAAACTGATCTCGGCGGCCGTTGCAGGGCCTGCGGCGAGCAGAATCCCCGCGCCGCCGAGCATCAGCGCGACTCCCGCCGCGCTCATCCTCCGTTGCGTACTCACGAATGTCCTTTCGTCGTGGGTCTGTTCTCTGACGGTGCGGAATCGGGTGCGAACCACGGCAGTGCGGCCGTGGTCGTGACTGCGGGCATGGGCGTGGCCGGCTGCGGGCGGCGGCGGCGCCTCGGTCCCTTCGAGGTCCGGGGCCGCACCTTGTCCACGACCGCCATGCCGATGCGGAAGACCGCGGCGGGTACGACGAGGCAGAGCAGGATCCAGAAGAGCGTGACTCCCCAGGGCGGCCCACTCCCACGGCTGCTCGGCCAGCACTTTCGTCCCGTACCGCAGCGAGATCTGGTAGTCGCCGTGCGCTCCCGCCGCGAGCTCCACCGGCAGCTTGATCTGTGCCTTGCCGCCGGGCGCGATGGTGCCGTCCCACTGGTGCTCCTCCCACTGCGGGGCGAAGACTCCATGGGCGCTGCCCAGTTCGAAGACGGGATCCTTGACCGGAGCCGTGCCGGGGTTGCCGACGGTGAGCACCAGCCGCCTGGATGCGGGGCCCCGAACCAGGTCAGCAGCCCGCTGTCACCCTCCAGCCGGGTGGTGGTCAGCACCGCGAGCTTTCCGCCGTCGGTCTGCTTGGGCAGCGGTGCGGTCGGATGCCCGGCAACCACGAACTCCGCGTCGGCCAGGGCCGCTTCCCCGGTGACCGTGGCGACATGCACCACACACGGGCAGGGCTCGGGCGGCTCGGCGACCGGCATCCGCTTGCTGAAGGCGCCCTTCTTGTCAGTGGTGACAGCACGGCCCTCGGAATTGGCACAGGAGTTGGTGGAGCCGATCACGCCGCGTTCCGGCGTGGACCGGCCGCAGATCAGCATCATCAGCAGGGCTTCGGGGCGCCAGCCGCTGCCCTTCACGGTGATCTCGCCGCCTTTGCCCGCCTGTTCCCTGGAGAGGACCACGGCGGGTTCGCCGTCCGCCGCACGAGCGGGGACGCGGGCAGCAGCGGCAGGGCGGGCAGCAGCGCGATCAGCAGCGCCACGACGAGTGCGCCGGCCCAGCGCCGGCGGTCCCCGCCGCTGCCGGCGCCGATGCCGCCACCACTGCCGTTTCCGGGGATGCCGGTCCGGCCTGTCCAGTCACGTGTCCGCTCCCGTCTTCACCAAGTACCGTTCACTGCCCGTCTGTTGCCGGGGAGGGTCATGCTGTTCGGGCGGCCCGCGATGCCCGCTTCCCAGTCGGTACGCGCCTGCGGCGAACGCGGCCAGGACCAGCAGCAGCGCACCGCCGGCCAACGCGCCCCAGGGGACGTACACAGCCGATGCCGATGCCTCGCCATGGACACCGCCCCGGCCGCGACCCGCAGCCGGACGGTGACCGAGTCAAAGGCGGGGCCTCGGACCAGGGTTCGGTGAGCTCCGCCCGTGCGCCGGGCTTCAGCTCCAGCTCCAGGGTGCGTTCCGCGCGGCTCAGCAGGGTGGTGAACATCCCGTCGACGCCTACGCTCAGGCGCGGCACCAGGGTCGTATTGCCCCGGTTGACGAGCGTGTAGTGGATGGTCCGCCCGGACACGCTGACGTCCTCGACGGTGAGCGCGGCCAGGGTCGGCCCGCTGACCCGCAGATGCACCCGTACCGGCACCTCGCGGCCCCGCTCTCGGCGACGATCGCGCCGGGTGCTCCCCGGCGGCGTCGCCGACGGCACGGTGACGGCGAACGGCACATCGGCGCGGGTGCGGGCGGGCACCGTCACCGTCGCGGCAGCGAGCCGCAGCCAACTGCCGGACTTCGCGGAGCTCTTGTACGCGCCCTCGCCCCGCAGCCGCACGGTGAGGGGGTCCCGGCAGGGTTGGCCACCGAGATCCTGTCCTCCAGTACGGTGCCGGGAGCTCCTTCCAGATAGATTCGGGGCCTGCCCTCATCGCTCACCCCGACCCGCCGGCCGCCGGCCGCGCCGTCCAGCCGGACGCCGCCGAAGGGCTGTCGGCCGCCGCCGGGTCACGGCGACAGCACACAGCAGCACGGCGAGCACCGCCCGGACGGTGTGGACCCTCCATAGCGACACTGGGCTCAGCCCGCGGCCCGTTGTCCGCGCCTGGTCAGCCAGAGCACCCCGACGGCGCCGGTCAGCAGCACGGTGCCGCCGAGCGTGCCCAGCGCGGCCGCCGAGTCGAGCGGGCCGGTCCTGGGCAGTTCCCCGCCGCCGGACGAAGCCGACTGGGAGCCGCCGGAGGAGCCGCCCGTGGACGAGCCGCCGTCCGAGGAACCGCCGCCGGATGATCCCCCGAGCCCTTGACGTCGAGTTCGAGCGAAGGCCCGGGACTGTTCTTGGGGGTGCAGGTCGTGTTCGTACCGAGTGCCTTGATGGTGAGCACGCCTGCCGTAAAGGTGACCTTGCCGCTCTTCTTCGGGGTGTACGTCCCCGACAAGTCACTTATCTTGATGGGGCTGTTGGCCGGTATCGCCTCCGCGTTCGGCGGTCCGGAGACCTTGACCGTGCCCTGTTCGGCCCCGCCCAGCTTGATCTCGGCACTGGGGTTCATCGCTCCCTTGCCCAGCTCGACCGGGCTGGATGAGACTCCCTTCTGGAAGGACATGGTGAGCTTGTAGCCGCTGCCGTCCTTGACGCCCTTGATATCGATGGGCGACACCGCGCCCTTCGGTCCGATCGGCGTCTGACACTGGTAATTGACGTCCACCACCTCGGCGTGGGCGGCAGGCGCGGCCATCAGCACCATTGAGCCCGCTACCGCGGTAGCCAGCGCGAGAGCTGTCCGCTTCTGGTTCGACACCTCGAGTTCCCCTCATGCCGGAGTCGCCGCGCGCCGTGTTCCACAGGCACTTTTACTGACGACACATCAGATTTGGCGCTCAAGGTACGCCCGGGGCCCTACAGAGGGAAGACAAAGAGCGCGCCGATCCGGCGCGCTCTCAGAGGCGGTGCAACAGGGTCAGGACAAGGGGCGCGGAAGCGGGGAGCGGAAGCTACGCGGGCGCGGCCAGCTCGGCCCAGACGGTCTTGCCCGGTTCGTCCGGGGTGCGCATGACACCCCAGTCCAGGCAGAGCCGCTGCACGATAAACATGCCGTGCCCCGGGACGCCCGCACGGTGCGGAGTGCGCGGCGAGGGCTGTCCGGCACCACGGTCGACCACCTCGACCCGCAGCACCTTCGGCGAGCAGCCGATGCGAAGCTCCTCGGGGCCCTCCGCATGCAGGCAGGCATTGGTGACGAGCTCGGAGACGACCAGCAGAACGTCCTCCGCGGCGGCCCGCCGGTCGGCGCCCGTCGCCGGGAGCCAGCCCCAGTCGTGCAGCGCCTGCCTGGCGAAGTCACGGGCCATCGGCACAATGCCGCTGGCATGCCCCAGTGAGAGCGTGCGCCACTGCCGCTCGGCAGGCACGGCCGAGGCTGAGCCCGTGCCGTCCCGCTCGCGGCCGAGGTCGCCCGGCGGATGCTGCCGGGTGGTGCTCATCAGCGCTTCACCTCACCGATTCGCCAGTCGCCATCGAACAGATACTGATCAGATAAAAGAGTCTGCGGGCCTTATCGACTCCGTCGGGGACTCTCCTGCCCGGCGAGATCGTGACAACACCCACTTCGCCTACGCGGATCACGTGACACGGACAACACTCACAGTGCCCGGATCCGGCGAACGCGCCGTGGTCAGGTGTCCAGGGCCTCTTCGAGCGAGGCGTGGACGGTGAATACCGCCTCAGCCCCGGTAATCGCGAAGACCCGCGCCACCACAGGCAGCATTCCGGCCAAATGGACCCGCCGCCGGCCGCCTCAGCCTTGAGGCGGGCACCGAGCAGCACATTGAGCCCGGTGGAATCACAGAATTCGAGGCGCGAGCAGTCCACCACCAGGCGCACCCGCCCCTGCTCGACCGCGCTCTCCAAGGGCTCCCGCAGCAGGTCCGCGGTGTGGTGATCGAGCTCACCCACCGGCGTCACGACTTCACTGAGCCCCTCGGTCCGGGCCTCGACATGAAGCCGACCCCGGTTCGCACTGCCGACCGTCCCGCGGTCCATGCCGTTGTTCCTCTTCGCCAGTCCGTCACTGTCCGCGTCACTACGTTTACTACGTGCGCGGCTATCTCCGCAGCTGCTGCCGACGTTTGTAAAACAGTACGCGTTTCGCTCGCCACACGGTAGTCGGAGAACTCCATAAACCAGACATATGCGAGCATTTGGCGCTTGTAACTGCTGGTCGGAACCGGGTATGGGTAGAAGGGACACCGAATCCAGGAAACCGATCGGCTTTGGAGGCGCCGCTTCACCGCAGGAACCCGTATGGGCATCGGCAGCCATATGCCGAGAACGATGGAGGAGAACCATGTCACCCCGGCTCGACGAATCGCGTACCCACAACGCGACGTCGGCATGTCCTCAGGGACCGACCGATTCCGACTCCCCGCCGCGGCCGTTCCCGGCCCGCGCGCCAGCACCACCGGCACCACCGAAAGCCCCACCCGCACCACCGAGCACACAGAAGGTTTCGGCGACGAACTGAGCGAGGGCCTGGAACTCCCCGAGATCCCGCCCTACGCGGAAGTCGGAGCACTGGACGCCAGGGCGCTGTCCAAGACCCTCTTCGCACGGCTCGAATCCCTCGAAGAGGGCACCCACGAGTACGCGTACGTCCGCAACACCCTCGTCGAACTCAACCTGGCACTGGTCAAGTTCGCCGCCTCCCGGTTCCGCTCACGCAGTGAACCGATGGAGGACATCGTCCAGGTCGGCACGATCGGTCTGATCAAGGCGATCGACCGCTTCGAGCTCAGCCGCGGGGTCGAGTTCCCGACCTTCGCGATGCCGACCATCGTCGGTGAGATCAAGCGCTTCTTCCGCGACACCAGCTGGTCCGTGCGCGTCCCGCGCCGACTGCAGGAGCTGCGGCTCGACCTGGCGAAGGCCGGCGACGAGCTCGCCCAGCAGCTGGACCGCTCGCCCACCGTGGGTGAGCTGGCCGAGCGCCTCGGCATCACCAACGACGAGGTCGTCGAGGGCATGGCCGCGAGCAACGCGTACACCGCGAGCTCGCTGGACGCCAAGCCCGAGGAGGACGACAACGAGGCCGCGCTCGCGGACCGTATCGGCTACGAGGACCACGGGCTCGAAGGCATCGAGTACGTCGAGTCCCTGAAGCCGCTCATCGCCTGCCTCCCGATGCGCGACCGCACGATCCTCTCGCTCAGGTTCGTCGCGAACATGACGCAGTCGGAGATCGGCGAAGAGCTCGGCATCTCGCAGATGCACGTGTCACGGCTGCTCTCCCGGACGCTGGTCAAGCTCAGGAAGGGCCTGACGCTGGAGGAGTAGTACCCGGCGTCGCGGGCACCACGGTTACGTCATTGCGGAAGGACCTGTCCCGGTAACGGGCGGGTCCTTCCGCATTGTTGACGAAGTGCCACGGTCCGGGCCACATTGAGCATGGTTCTGGGGAACACATGGCTCATGGTCAGAGCGGTCCGACCGCCCACTCCGCGCTGGAGTCGGCGATGAGTGCCCGCCTCGGCAGGAGTGCCTGTACGTGCCGTCATGCCGGCTCGGGCTCTATCTGGCGCTCCGCCACTGGTGCGAGCCCGGCGGCAAGGTCCTGATGTCACCCGTCAACGACGACGTCATCCTCTTCGTCGTACTGGCCGCGGGCCTGCGCCCGTACAGGCGCCGCTGTGCGCGACGGACGGATCCATCGACCCGGCCGCCGTCCCCGATTCCGTATGGGCCGGACTCTGCGCCGTCCTCACCACCAATCTGTACGGAAACCCCGACCCCGCAGGGCTGTTGCGCAAGCACTGCGACCGGCTCGGCATCCCGCTGATCGAGGACGCCGCACACGCCATCGGCAGCGAGACGGCCGGAACCCCGTCGGCGGCTTCGGTGACGCGGCCGTCTTCAGCCTCTCCAAACACGTCGGCGCCAAGGCCGGCGGCTTCCTCGCCCTCGCCGACCCGCAGCTGCGCGCCCGCTGGAGCAGGCACGCGACGCGCTCCTGGACCCGGTCAGATTCCGGGCCGAACTCGCCTACGTCACAAGGCCGTACGCCGAAGCGGCCGTACGCGGGCTGCGCCTTGCCCCGGCCGCCCGGTCCGCCCTGCGGCTCCTCGGGCTCCAGGAGCGCGCGGAGATCCGGATGCCGCTGCGCTCACCGAGCTGGCGTCCGCTCTCACCACCACGCCCTCGCTCGGCCCCTTCCACTCCTGGGTCCGCGTAGACATGCACGACTACCGGACCGCTCCAGGCCGATTACGGCTGCGGCGCATCGAACGACTGCTCGCCCGCCTCGACGGACGTCTCGCCGCACACCGCTCCGGCACCCGGCGCCTGCTCGCCACCCGCTGGGCCGCGCCGGGCAGCGCCGACACCCGGCGCAACCGCTGTTCCGCGTGCCACTGCTGGTCCAGGACCGGGACGCGGCGATCGCCGCCCTCGCCCGCCACCGGATCACGGTCGGCTACCTCTACGATCCGCCGCTGGACACCTACGCGGGCGAGCCGTTCACCGAACCGTCCGCGGCCCCGCCAACGCCGCCTGGTTCGCCCGGCACGCCCTGCCCGTCGACCCGCTCCGCGCCGGACAGATCATCGCCATCCTCACCGCCGCAGGCACCGAGCCGGCGAGCGGGCAGCCGCGGTGAGCCGCACTCGGACCGACGGCCCGTCATCCGGCGGCACCCGGCCCCTCGTGGACGCGGCCCCTGCGGCGCAGGCTGCCGTGCCCTCGTCGTCCGAGCAGCAGGACGGGGCCAACGGCGCCTCGATGTTCCGCAACGCCTACGCCCTGATGCTCTCCACCGGCGTCTCCGCCGCCCTGGGCCTCGGCTTCTGGCTGGTCGCCGCCCGCTACTACAGCGAGGAGTCCGTCGGCCAGGGCTCCGCCGCGATCGCGGCGATGCGCCTGCTCGCCTCGATCACCGCGACGACGATGATCGGCGCGGTGGTGCGCTGTGCCGCGGGCCGGACGCGCCACCGCGTCCCTCGTCGCCCGCGCCTACCTCATCAGCTCCGTCGTCGTCACCCTGGCCTGCGTGGTCTTCCTGCTCACACTCGACCTGTGGGGTGATTCCTACGCCCCGCTCGGCACCCTGTCCGCCGGGCTCGTCTTCACCGGCTCCTGCGTCGCCTGGGCCGTCCTCACCCTCCAGGACGGGGTGCTGACCGGGCTTCGTAAAGCCGTCTGGGTGCCCGTCGGCAACGCCGTGTTCTCCATCGGCAAGCTGCTGCTGCTCGCCGCCTTCGCCACCGCGCTGCCCGTACTCGGCGTCTTCGTCTCCTGGGCCGCCGCCATCTCCTGTCCGTACTGCCGCTGAGCTGGCTGATCTTTCGAAGACTGATCCCGCGCCAGGCCGCCACCGACCGGGACCGCGACCCGCCGCGGCCGGCCGAGATCGGCAGATTCCTGGCCGGGACTCCGTCGGCGCCCTCTTCAGCCTCGCCATGATCAACCTGCTGCCGGTGATGGTCGCGGTCCGCTTCGACGCCGCGCACAACGGCTTCTTCTACATCGCTTACACCGTCGGCGGCACCATGGAGTTCATGGCCATCAACATGGCCTCCTCCTCACCGCCCACGCCTCGCACAGTCCGGGCCGGCTGGCCGAAGGCGTACGCGGGCGCTGCGCCGCATGACGGTGCTGCTGGTCCCCGTCGTCCTCGTCCTGGTGGTCTTCGCCCCGCAGATCCTCGCCCCGTTCGGCCACGACTACGCCGAGCACGGCGCCCTCGTGCTGCGCCTGCTGGCGGCGGCGGCGCTGCCCCGGGTCCTGGTCGAGCTGTACATCGGGGTCCTGCGAGTACAGGGCCGCACCGGTGCGCTGGCCGTCCTCCAGGGCGTCATGTGCACCTTCGTGCTGGGGAGCGCGGCCCTGCTGCTGGGCCCGCTCGGCATCGCGGGCGCGGGGTGGGCGATGCTGCTCAGCATGGTGGCGGTGGCGACCGCCTCGGCGCTGGGGCTGCGCGCGGCCCTCACCGGGCGGACGTTCCCCGGGCCGCGTCGGCGGTCCCGCGGAGCGAGGAGTTCGGGACGAGCTGGGCCCGGCAGGCGGCGGAGCGCGGCCGGGAGCGGCGGACCGGGGAGCACGGGCAGGACCGGACGCCGGACACGGTGCAGCTGCGGGCCGTCCATGACACGGTGACACCCGCTTTCGGCGTCCCCGTCCACATACGCGAGCGCACGCCCGCGCACCACGCCCGCCGGCCGGACTCCGGAAACGAGACGCTGCCCGCCCGCGCACTGTGGCTGCTGCTGGGTCTCGCGGCCGGACTGTTCTGGGTGCCGCTGATCCGCCTGGCCCCGGCCCGCGGTCACCGGCTGACCGGCACCGGTCTCCTGGACGCCCTGCCGCCGCTGACCGTCACCGCCGGATTACTGCTGATCGTCCTCTACAGCGCGGCGGTCGCGCTGTACCGGCCACGGTTCGCCCTGATCGGCTCGGGGCTGCTGGTGACGGTGGCGGCGCTGCACACCGCCCGCTGTTCCTGGGCATCCGGCCCGCCGCCGCCTCGGCCGACTGGCACGGAGCGCTCGCCGGCTTCCTGGCCACGGCCGCCGCACTGGACTCGCCGGCCGGAGTGCTCCGCGCCCTGCCGCTCGCGCTCCAGCTGATGTGCCTGGCCCTGGCTGCCGTGCTGCTGCGGACCCTGGGTACGCACTGGCGGGCCACGGCCGCCGTGGTGTGGGTGCTCGGGGTGTGCGGGTGGGTGGCGCAGGACGCCTTCGCCGCGGCCGGACTGCCCGTGTTCCTGGGGCTGTTCGCGGCCACGGCGGCGGCGTACGGGACGCGGTGGACGATGCGCCGCCGGGTCAGCGCCCGGGGACCGGCTGCCTGAAGTACGGGTCCCTGCCCGCTTCCCGGTAACCCTCCAGGCCCGGCCCCTCGTTGACCGTGAGGTCGCAGCCCTCGCCCGGCACCTCCCGGTTCCAGTGCACCAGCGCCCTGGCCCGGTCCATGGTGCGTACGGACTCGGGGATCCCCGTGTACCAGTCACGCTGGCGGTCCGGGTCGGCCGGGTCGGGGACGGTGGCGAACTCGGCGAACATCACCGGCTTCGCGGCGCTGATGTTGGCGCGCAGCCAGTCGTACGTCGGCCGCTGGCTGCGATCGAACTCCTTCCAGTCCGTGGTCCGGTGACAGGTGAAGTAGTTGTACTGGTCCATGCCGATCCAGTCGACGTACTCGTCGCCCGGGTAGAGCTGCTCGAAGAGCTCCCCGGCCTTCAGATAGCCGGAGACCGTCCACACCCACACCACGTTGTCGACGCCGAGCTGTTCGAACCGGTCGTGGATGTGCCGGTAGGCGGCGACGTACTCCTGTGGCGTGCCCGCGTCCCCGACCCTGGCGTCGACCTCCTGGTCGAAGGAGAAGAAGACCCGCTTGCCGTACGCCTTGATACGGCGGGCTTGCGGGTCGATGATCTCGCGGTCGTACGTCCCGGACGCGACCTCGGCCCAGCCCAGCTGGTCCTCGGTGTAGTTCGCGTGATGGGGTTCGCGCCACACCGTGGACTCCCAGGCCAGCATCAGCATCCTGTCCCGGCCCAGGATCTGCTCGTCGGGGTGAGGAGCTGCCCGTCGAGCTGGTTGCCGGACATGTCGTGGTACGTGTAGAGGAGGTCGAGCCTGCGGCCGATCTTCTTCTCGAACGCGTACACCGCGTCCTTGAGCGATCCATTGTCGGCGTACGGGACGTAGGCACCCACCAGGCACCGCACGGCGGTACGAGAGTGTCGGACGGGGCGCACCTCCCACCGGTCACCTCTCCGGTCGCGGCATCGGAGGGCAGTTCGTTCGCCGACGGTACGTCACCGTCTGCGGAGGGGCACCGCGAACCAGGCGATGAGGCCGGTCAGCAGCGCCACGACGGAGACCAGGGCGAGCGTCAGATGCGTACGGGGCCGGCGCGGCCCCGACGCGGAGCGCGGCCCGGCCCCTGGCGTGCGGTCATCGGCGCTTCACCGCTTCGGCCCGGCTCCTCCGGCGGCGCCCGGGTGGCAGCGGGCAGCGGAAGGCCGGGGAACACGGCGGCGACCGTGGTGAAGGCGGCGAGCGACACCAGGAACGCCCTCGCCGAGAACGCCTCCGCCAGGAACAGCGACGTAGCCACGAGAACGGCCACCGAGACCGGCCGGCGCGGCCAGTGCCAGCGCTTCGAGCCGGGCCGCGGGCCGGAGCATGCCGGGCTGTGGGTACAGCAGGGCGAAGCCGGGGCCGGCGCAGACGAAGAGGAGCACGGGGATCCAGCGCAGGGGAACCGCCGGGCAGTGCGGTCGCGGCGAGCGCCACCCACCCGGAGAGTGCGACGGCGGCTCTCGTCCACGTCTGCGGGGCCGGCGTTTTCTGTTTCCGGTTCTCGGACACGGTGGCGAACCTCCTGGTCGGGCGGGTGTCGGGTCCGTCAGGCGGGCGGGACGTACCGCAGGACCAGGCCGTACTCCGTGCGCTCGATGACACGGAAGAGCGGCGAGGCCGTCAGATCCCTGGTCAGCGAGGCGAAGCCGCCGGGCGGCAGCAGCCCCTCACCGGCGGCGTAGGTGTCCTGGGTCTGGGTGAGGATGACGAAGGCAGTGGCGCCCGGTGGCATTCGGGTCGACAGATAGCGGGCCGGATCCTGAGCATCAGGACGTTCTGCGGCAGCTCCTGCTCGGCGAAGAACCAGTGTTCCAACTGGTCGTAGCGGTGCAGCGCCTGTGGGAACGAACCCGTGGTGGCCAGGATCAGCGCCCGTCCGGGGCCGGTCGATCGCCCGGGTGACAAGAGCGGTCTCGGCGGGCGGGGTGTAGTTCATCTGCTCCTTGCCGTAGTACGCAGGCATGAAGCCCACCAGCAGCGCGACCAGCGAGACGGGCAGGGCGATCGCGCAGATCCTCCGTACGGCGGGCCGGACCCGGTGCACTCCGCTGCCCCGGCCGCGGGGACGAGTGCGGCGGCGGCGAAGAACGCGCCGCCCGGCAGCGCGAACAGGTAGACCCGGAAGAGCATTTCGCCGCCGTAGTCGTTGACCACGAACAGCGGCACCGGGGCCAGCGAGGCCAGCAGCAGCGGCAGCGCACTGTGAGCGAGCCTGCGGCGCAGCAGCAGGGCCGTCCCGGCGAGCGCCGCGACGGCCAGCACCATCAGAATGCCGGCCCGCCCGGCCAGCTCCAGCCCGGCCCCGGTGAGCCGGCCCGCGTATCCGGCCCGGGAGTTCTGGGTCAGCTCGCCCAGCGAATCGCGCAGGGTGCCCAGCGTCTCGATGAACAGCGGGCGGCCCATGGTGAGGTCCCAGGCCAGCATCAGCAGCCCGGCGACGACGAGCAGCCCGGTGTTGCGGTAGCGGCGGGTGAGGTTGAGGGCGAGCAGGGTGGCGCAGAGCATCACCGGGGTCAGCTGGTGCACCGCGTTGATGGCCAGGATCATCGGGGCGAGGATCACCACGCAGACCGCCCGCTGCGCGGTCCCGGTGGGTGGTGGCACGGCCGCGGCGGCCGGGTCCAGCCAGGTGCGTGAACGCAGTCTGCCGGCCGATCCGGGGCGCACGAAGTGCCGTACGACAACGGCGAACACGGCGAGGTGGAGCAGGAAGGCGAGCCTGCGGAGCGAGATAGTCCTGGCCCACCCAGTTGGCGAGCTGGAAGATCCACACGGCGGTCCACACCAGCCGCCAGTCCTCGGTGAAGGTGCGGTAGATGAGGACCAGGACCGGCATCATCAGCAGGCCGAGGACGATGGGCGCCCAGTTGAGGTAGACGGCCGCGCTGTCGACGCCGGAGGCGCGGACGAGTCCGCCGTTGAGAGTGAAGAAGCCGGGCCACTGGTCGTATGCCGACATATTGCCGGACAGGCCTTCGTTCGGCCGGAGTTCGCCGTTGGCGAGCAGGTGGTCGATGACGGCGTCGTGCTTGGACGCCCAGGGGTAGCGCTCCGAGTCGTACAGCACGGCGGGCACGCCCTGAGCGCCATCAGCAGCCCGGCGCAGTAGAGGCCGGGCCACCAGGGTGCCGTACCGGCACGGCGCAGAGCGACCACGAAACCGGCGGTCAGGGCGAGCAGGGAGAGGTAGTAGGCGGCGGGCAGCCGGTCCAGGAGCCCGTACTCCCCATGGAGCGGAAACCGATGTGGGGCAGGGCGTAGATCCAGAGGGCGGCTGCCAGGAGTAACGGCAGCCAGGTGAACAGTGGTTGGGGCCTCAGTGCGCCGGAGAGGCGCCGGGCAACGGTGCCTCCCGGGCGCCTTCTCCGTACGGGCTTCTGTCCGCGTTCCCGTCTCGGCTCGGGCGCCGCTGCCGGGCTGCTCTGCCCGGCCTCCCTGCGGCCGGCGCAGGCACATGGTGCGGCACAGTGCGACTCCCCACGAATGTGGTCACGGCCGTCACGCCGCTGTCCCCTTAAGCGAAGTATAGGAATGTGCTGCGTTTTCGGGTGGGGTTACGGAGCAGCCCGATGACGGTGCGCCGGCCCCGGTCACCCGCGAACAGCGGCCCCTCGCCGCGGCCCGCGCCCGCCGGTACAGCCGCCAGCACACCGTCGGCAGCGAGTCCGGGAAGGGCGCCACCTGCGCACCGCGACCCGACATCCACTCCTGGACATCCCGCACGGTGTGCCCGCGGCGCAGGATCAGCCGCGCGATCCGGTACGGCTCGTCCCGCTCGGAGCTCAGCGCGTGCCGGACGGCCACCGCGCTGTCGTACCCGGCCGCACGGGCCGCACGGCGCACGGCCCTGCTGTTGTAGCCGTGCGGATAGGCAAGATGTGTCACCTCGTGCCCCAGCACGTCCTCCAGAGCCTTCTTGGAGTCGGCCAGCTCGCTGCGCAGACCGTCACCGGACAGCGTGTCCAGCTGAGGGTGGGTGACCGTGTGCCCGCCCACCTCCATGCCGTACTGCTCCAGCAGCGGAGCCTGCTCCAGACTCATCATCGGGGCGGGCGGCAGCGGCTGCCGCCCGCCCCGAGCGCCCGGTGGTCAGGTACGCGGTGGCCGGCATCGAACGCCCGGCGAGCGCCTCGGCCGTCGGCCCCGGCAGATCGGCGAACCCGTCGTCGAAGGTGAGGACGACAGGGCGCTCCGGCAACACCCGCGCCCGCGAGATGCTCCACGAGTGCGCTGATGCCCACCGGGGTGCGCCCGCTGTCGGCGATCGCGTCCAGCTGGGCGGCGAACATGTCCGGCGAGACGGTGAACTCGGCGATCCAGTCCGGTGGTTCCTCCATCACCGCGTGGTACAGCAGCACGGGTATCCGGGCCTGCCCTGCTCCGTCCTGTCTGTGAGCGGTCATCTCCCTCCGGGGCCGCGGGCCGCCGCGCACCGGGCGGCATCGCGCAGGTACCGGATGCGTGCGCGCACGTATCCGATCGGGCCGTACAGCATGCCGCGCCGCTCCAGCCGGGACAGATGGCGCGGCCACGGGTAGGTGTACGAGCCGTGCGAACCGGGAACCGCCCGGCCTCCCGCACCCGTGGCACGGGACTCCGTCATCGTGCGGGCATGCGCGAGCCCGCGCGGGACCCGGGCGAGCAGGGCGGGCAGCAGGCCGGGGCGGCGGACCAGGAGCGCGGTGAGGTACGCGGTGAGGCCGGCCCCGTATCCGTACGCCTGCCCGCACAGGTCATCCCACCGCTCCCGGTGGTGGTGCCAGACGATCGCGTCGGGCGCGTAGAGCAGCGGATGACCGGCGGCGAGGATCATCGCGAACGCGTAGAGGTCGTCGCCGCCCTGGCAGGGTGCCGGTGCCGGTGGCGGGGTCGAAACCGCCGATGGCCCTCAGCGGTCCGGCCCGGAAGGCCATGTTGGCGCCGGAACCGAATCGTCCGGCGGTGAACGGGAAGAGCGGCTCGTCCGCGGGCGGGTGCGCCGGATCGTAGCGGCGCGGGCGAAGCCCTGGCGAAGCCGCCGTGGCTCTCCAGCAGGATCTGCGCCGGGGTGCCGAGCCGGGCGGGCAGGATCAGCCCGGTGACACAGCCCAGGCGCGGATCGGCGCCGAACGGTGCGGTGAGCGCGGTGAGCCAGTGCGGATCGGCGATGACGTCGTCGTCGGTGAAGGCGAGGACGTCCGCCTCCGCGACGGCGATGCCCCGGTTGTGTGCGGCGGCGAGACCGGGCACGGGCTCCAGGGCGTAGCGGACACCGAGGTCCGCGTAGCGCGCGGCGACGAGGTCGCGGGTGGCCGCTCCGGCCGGGGCGTTGTCGACGACGACGATCTCGAAGTCCGGGTGGTCCTGGGCGAGCAGCGAGTCCAGGGCGCGGGCCAACTGCTCCGGCCGCTCCCTGGTGGCCACGACTACGCAGGTGCGCGGGGCGCCTGCGATCGCGGCAGCGTCCGTGTCTCTGTCACTGTCACTGTCACTGTCCGTGTCCCTGTCACTGTCCGTGTCCGTCATCGCCGGCAGATCGATCTCGTCCGCCGCCTGCCTGGCGAGGACCGCGGCCGGTCGTCGCCCGCCCGCACCCGGCCGATGACCGTACCGACCGGGCGCCCCGCAGCCGTACGAGGGCAAAGACCTGCCGGTCATCGAGCCCGGTGACCGCTGGACCGAGCGGCGGGCCGCCGGGCACCGGACCGATCCGGATGCCCGAACCGTCCGGAGCGTCGAGCTCCAGCTCGGCAACGGCCGTATCGGTGAGCCGGCCGAGGTCGGGTAACCGCGGCAGCCCTTTGCCCGCTGTGGTCGTGGTCGTGGTCGCAGCAGTGGTCCGTACGGCATCCGGTCCCCCGTCATGACGTGCCTGTCCCGCCCTGCCCATCACATCGCCCGCGCTACTCGCCGCGCAGCCGCCCGCCCGTTCGAGGCCGCGCTGCGCCAGGCCTGCCAGCCGCGGCCTGCTCGTCACGAAGCCTCGTGCCCGGCGCGACGGCTCGCGGCCGAGCCATTGCAGCGCCGCGCCCGTACCGGGCCTGACGGACGCGCCCTCGTACACCGTCAGTTCGCCCGTCTTCAGCGCTTCCTTGTACTCGGCGGCGCCCGGCCCATGTCCAGCATCCCGATGCCGTCCTCCGCCGCCGCCCGCGCCATCCGCAGATGGAGGATCAAGCCGGGCGAGTACTTCGCGAACCCGGGATCGTAGGCCGGGAACCAGCACGAGAGCACCGTCCGGGAACGCAGCCCGAAGTGGGCGGCGACGGGCTTCTCGCCCGCGTACAGGACCGAGAGCAGCCCGGAGCACCCGGGCGCCCGGGTGTGGAACAGGAACTCCGCCAGGTCGCGGATCCAGGGCTTGGCGAATCGGTCGCGACGGCCCGTCCTGCGGTACTGCGCGGACTTCCACTCCATCAGCGTCCGCAGCACCGCGGGTCCCGCTCGTCCAGGACGAACCGCACCTCGCCGGCCTGCCGGCCGAGCCTGCGCTCCTTGGCCAGGGTGGTCCTGAGGAATTTCGGCGACTGCTTCCGCAGCTCCGCCTCGTACGCCCGGTAGCCGTCGCCGACGTCGATGACGTACGAGGGAAGGGCGGGCGGCAGGCGTGCGGAAGAGGCTTTGCGCCTCGTCCCCTTCGAGGTTGTCGAACTCCCAGGCCGAGAGGGAGCAGGCCCGTAACAACTCCCTGGCGTCCAGGGAGAGGCCGGGCGCAGCACGGCCCCTGGAGGTCGCAGACCCCGAAGCCGATCGCTCTTCCCTGACCCAGCGGCCCACGCTCGAAGGCGAAGAAGCCGGCCGGCGCTTCTCGCGGCGGGCCTCCTGCTGATGGGCCTCCAGCTGATGGGCCTCCAGCTGATGGTCCTTCCGCTGAGGGCCCGGCGCCGTACCTCGTGTCCTCACCGATCACTGCCACCCGGGCGTGCGGCCGGACCCGGCCGACGGCAGGGTGAACTCCGGCTCCATGAACGCGTTCGCCGGCGCCCCGGACTTCGCCCGCAGCTCCCGCCAGCTCTCGATGTCCCCGCGCCCAGATCTCCGGGCCTGACCACACGAATGCGCCGACTGCTCAACTCGACCCCCGGTCTACCCCTGAGCCACGCTGCCGAGAACGGTACCCGGCGGCGTCACTCCGCGGTAGGCGGCCACGACATCTTGTGACCGACCGGTGGAATCCGCAGTTCCGTGGTCATACGGCCCGATACGCGGTCAGAGGGCCCGCTCTCCGCGCTGCCAGACGGCTGCGGCCAGCGGCACCCCGGCCGGTAGGCGAGGTGGACATGGCTCGGAGCGTCGAGGAGGACGAGGTCGGCGCGGGCGCCGGGGTGATGCGGCCGATGTCCGTACGGCGCAGTGCGGCGGCGCCGCCGGCGGTGGCGGACCAGAGCGCTTCGTCGGGGTCATTCCCATGTCCCGTACCGCCAGTGCGATGCAGAACGGCATGGACGAGGTGAAGGAGGAGCCGGGATTGCAGTCGGTGGACAGGGCGACGGTGGCGCCGGCGCCGAGGAGACGGCGGGCATCGGGCCAGGCGGCCCGGTGGAGAACTCCGCGCCCGGAAGCAGCGTGGCGACGGTGTTGCCCTGTCCCAGCGCGTCGACGTCCTCGTCGGTGAGATGGGTGCAGTGGTCGGCGGACGCGGCGTCGAACTCGACGGCGATGCGGACTCCGGGGCCGTGGCCGAGCTGGTTGGCGTGGATGCGGGGTGCAGGCCCTGGCGATGCCCGCGGTCAGGATGGCGCTGGCCTGGTCGCCGTCGAAGGCGCCCTTCTCGCAGAAGACGTCGATCCAGCGGGCGTGCGGGGCGCAGGCGTCCAGCATCGGCCCGGTGACCAGATCGACGTAGCCGGCGGGATCGTCGGCGTACTCCGGCGGGACGATGTGAGCGCCGAGGTAGGTGACTTCGTCGGTGTGCCGGGCGGCGATCGCCAGGGCGCGGGCCTCGTCGTGGACCGTGAGGCCGTAGCCCGACTTGGTCTCGAAGGTGGTGGTGCCCTGCCGCAGCGCCTCGGTGAGGTGGTGGGTGACGTTGGCGGAGAGTTCCTCGTCGGTGGCGGCGCGGGTCGCGGCCACCGTGGTCCTGATGCCTCCCGCCGTGTAGGGGCGGCCGGACATCCGGGCGTTGAACTCCTGGGTGCGGTCGCCCGCGAACAACAGGTGCGAGTGGGAGTCCACGAAACCGGGGATCACGGCCCGGCCGCCCGCGTCGACGGCGTTGTCAGTGGCGGGTGCTTTGCTTGATTCACCGGTCCAGACGATGCGGTCACCGTCGATGACGACGGCCGCGTCCCGGATCAGGCCCAGGGGATCCGTTTCCGAGGGAGGGTCATTGGTGACCAGGCTGGCGATGTTGGTGACGGCGGTGGTCGTCATGTGGCGACAGCACTCCTTTGGTTCGTCGGGCAGCAGCTGTGCCGGGGCAGCTGTACTGGGGTCAGCTGTGCCCGGGCAGCTGTGCACGGGTCAGCTGTGCAGGGCGGCGATGGCTGAGGCAAGTGCTCCGGGCACGTCCTGGACCAGGGCGTGCCGACCGTCCCGGACAATGTGCCGGCCTGCCACCACGGTGTGCCGCACATCAGCGGCGGAGGCGGCGAATACGGCTGTTTCGGCTGCCAGCCGGGGCACCGGTCCCGCTGTTCTGACGGAGTCCAGGGCGACCGTGGTGAGATCGGCGGGCGCACCGGGTTCGATCGTGCCCGCGTCGGGCCGGCCGAGCGCCGCGTGCCCGTCGGCGGATGCGGCCCGCAGCAGCGCCGCCGCCGTCCAGTGGCCTCGGACATGGGTGCGCAGACGCTCGTTGAGCTCCATCGCGCGTGCCTCTTCGAAGAGGTCGATCACGGCGTGGCTGTCGCTGCCCAGGGAGAGCGGCGAGCCCGCCCGCTGGAGGGCTGCGGCGGGGCCGATTCCGTCGGCGAGGTCCCGCTCCGTGGTGGGGCACATACAGGTGCCAGTGGTGGACGTCCCGAGCAGCTCGATGTCCTGCGCCGTGAGATGTGTGTTGTGGATGCCGGTGGTGCGCGGGCCCAGGACCCCGTGATCGGCGAGCAGTTGTGCCGGGGTGCGGCCATGGGCGGCACGGCAGGCGTCGTTCTCCGCCGTCTGCTCGGAGAGATGGACATGGAGCGGTGCCTCCCGCTCCTGGGCCCACTTCACTACGGTGGCCAGCTGCCCGGCCGGGACGGCCCGTACGGAATGGATCGCGGCGCCGATCAGGGTGTTGTCGTCGCCCTTCAGGAGCGAGGCGCGCTCCGCCCAGGCGTCGGCGGTGGTGTCGGAGAAGCGGAGCTGATGCCGGTTGGGCTTCTCGCCGAATCCGGCGGCGAGATAGGCGGTGTCCAGCAGGGTGATCCGGATGCCCGCCTCGGCTGCCGCCGCGATGAGTGCCTCACCCATCGCGTTCGGGTTGTCGTAGGGCGTGCCGCCCGGCGCGTGGTGCAGATAGTGGAATTCACCGACGGAGGTGATGCCGGCCAGCGCCATTTCGGCGTACGTGGCACGGGCCAGCTCGAAGTAGGTGTCGGGGGTGAGCCGCGAGGCCGCCCGGTACATCGTTTCGCGCCAGGTCCAGAAGGTGCCGGAGCCCACCTGGACGGCGGAGCGCAGGGCCCGGTGGAAGGCGTGCGAGTGGGTGTTGGCAAGCCCGGGAGGGTGAGACCGTGCAGCACCGTGGCGCCGGGCGGTGGCGCGTCGGTGCCCGTGCGGACACCGGCGATCCGCCCGTCGGCCACCTCCAGGGTGACGCCCGGCTCGACATGGGTGCCGAGCCAGGCATGGAACAGCCAGTACGTGGCGGTGACCTGCCGGCCCGTGGGTTGCGTTGTCAGCTGCACGCGAGACCTTCCAGTACATCGGCGAGTGCCATCACCCCGGCCACGCAGTCGTCCTCGGCGGCGTGCTCGGCCGGCGAGTGCGAGATCCCGGTGGGGTTCCGTACGAACAGCATGGCGGTAGGCACCGAAGCGGACAAAATACCCGCATCGTGGCCCGCGCCCGTGCCGAGCACGGGGACGGTCCGCCCGCGTCGGCGGCGCCGTGCTTCCCCAGCACCCGGCAGAGCTCGTCGCGCAGGGCGTGCTGGAACTCCACGACGGGCGTGAAGGACTCCCGTACGACATCGAGGTCGATCCCCGCCCGCTCGGCATGGTCCCTGGCCGCCCGCTCGATCCCGGTGACGACGGCGTCCAGGGTGTCCTGGTCGGCGGCGCGGGAGTCGAGCCAGCCGCGTACGAGGGAGGGATGGCGTTGACCCCGTTGGGCTCGACAGCGATCTTGCCGAAGGTGGCGAGACCCCGGCTGCCTCCGCCTCGCGCCGTGCGGCCAGCACGGTCTCGGCGTACGTGAGCATCGGGTCCCGCCGGTCGGCGAGGCGGGTGGTGCCCGCGTGGTTGGCCTCGCCCCGGAAGTCGAACCGCCAGCGCCCGTGCGGCCAGATGGCGGAGGCGACACCGACCGGGTCACCGCTCAGGTCCAGGGCGCGCCCCTGCTCCACATGGAGCTCGACGAACGCACCGATACGGGCCAGCCGTCCGGGGTCGGGCCCGATGGCGGCGGGTCGTATCCGGCGGCCTCCATGGCCTGCGGCAGCGACGTCCCGTCACCGTCCCGGAGCAGATGCGCCTTCTCGACCGTCAGCTGTCCGGCGGCCAGCCGGGACCCGACACAGGCGAGCCCGAAGCGGGCGCCTTCCTCGTCACCGAAGTTGGTGATGGCCACCGGCTTGCTGAAGCGCACGCCTCGTCGTCGGAGTTCATCGAGCGCGGCGAAGGAGGAGACCACGCCGAGAGGCCCGTCGAAGGCGCCCCGTCCGGCACGGAGTCGAGATGCGACCCGGTGACGACGGCGTCACCGGCCATCGGATCACCGAGCCATGCCCACTGGTTCCCGTTGCGGTCCACTTCGCAGGAGAGCCCCGCGCCTCTGCCTGCTCGCGGAACCAGGCCCGGCATTCCAGGTCGGCACCGCTCCAGGCGAACCGCCGGTACCCACCGCTTCCCGGATTCCGCCCGACCGGCGCAAGATCACGCCACATGGCCTGGAAGGACGGCCCTGCAGGCCGCCGTCCCGCAGGCCGCTGTTCCGCGGGCCGTCGGGGCACCATCGCCTCGCACATCCTCGGGCACGCCTCCGGGCACACCGGGACCCGGCAGCGTCACGGCTGCTCCCCTCGTTCATCGGCACCCGCACGCCCTTGTCCGAGGCAACGGACTCCGCGATGTCGTACCCGGCGTCGACATGCCGGATGACCCCATCCCGGGTCGTTGGTGAGCACCCGCCGGACCTTCTCGCCCGCCAGCTTCGTACCGTCGGCGACCGTCACCTGCCCGCGTGGATGGAGCGCCCCATGCCGACACCGCCGCCCTGATGGATGGACACCCAAGAGGCCCCGAAGCCACGTTGACCATGGCATTCAGCAGCGGCCAGTCCGCGATCGCGTCGGAGCCGTCGAGCATGGCCTCCGTCTCGCGGTACGGAGAGGCGACGGACCCGCAGTCCAGATGGTCGCGCCCGATGGCGAGCGGGGCCGCCAGCTCACCGCTGGCCACCATGTCGTTGAACCGCTCGCCCGCCTTGTCGCGCTCGCCGTAGCCGAGCCAGCAGATCCGGGCCGGCAGCCCCTGGAACTGGACCCGCTCGCCGGCCATCTTGATCCAGCGGTGCAGCGACTCGTTCTCCGGGAAGAGTTCGAGCATCGCCTTGTCCGTCTTGTGGATGTCGGACGCCTCCCCGACAGCGCCGCCCACCGGAACGGCCCTTGCCTTCGCAGAAGAGCGGTCTGATGTACGCGGGCACAAATCCCGGGAAGTCGAACGACCGCGCATATCCAGCCAGTTGGGCCTCGCCGCGGATCGAGTTGCCGTAGTCGAACACCTCGGCACCGGCATCCATGAAGCCGACCATCGCCTCGACATGCGCAGCCATGGACTCACGGGCCCGCTGCGTGAAGTCGGCGGGCTTCTCCGCGGCGTACGAGGCCATGTCGTCGATGTCGACGCCGACCGGCAGATAGGCGAGCGGGTCGTGCGCGCTGGTCTGGTCGGTGACGATGTCGACCGGCGCGCCCTCGGCGAGCATGCGGGGCAGCAGCTCCGCCGCGTTGCCCAGGAGTCCGATGGACAGCGGGCGCCGAGCGTCGCGCGCCTCGACGGCCAGCTGCAGCGCCTGCTCCAGGCTGTCGGCCTTCACATCCAGGAAGCGGTGCTCGATACGGCGCTCGATGGCGCGCGGGTCGCAGTCGATGCAGATCGCGACGCCGTCGTTCATCGTCACGGCGAGCGGCTGCGCACCGCCCATGCCGCCGAGTCCGGCCGTCAGCGTGATGGTTCCCGCCAGCGTGCCGCCGAACCTCTTCGCGGCGACGGCCGCGAACGTCTCGTAGGTGCCCTGGAGGATGCCCTGCGTGCCGATGTAGATCCAGGACCCTGCGGTCATCTGCCCGTACATGGTGAGCCCGAGCGCCTCCAGACGGCGGAACTCCTCCCAGTTCGCCCAGTCGCCCACCAGGTTGGAGTTGGCGATGAGGACGCGGGGCGCCCATTCGTGGGTCTGCATGACGCCGACCGGCCGCCCGGACTGGACGAGCATCGTCTCGTCCTGCTTGAGCGTGCGCAGCGTACGGACCATGGCGTCGAACGAGCGCCAGTCGCGGGCCGCCTTGCCCGTACCGCCGTAGACGACGAGCTTGTCGGGGTGTTCGGCGACCTCGGGGTCGAGGTTGTTCTGCAGCATGCGGAGGGCAGCCTCCTGCTGCCATCCCAGGGTGCTCAGCTCCGTACCGCGCGATGCCCTTACGGGGCGGGGTCCTGACATGGCAATGCCTCCTCGCGACTGCGACCGTAACTTTTCTATTCATATCCTGATGGACTGAATACTCCTAGTCAACAGGTGAACCCGACGTCCCGTCCGGGAAGGCTCTGTCACCCCACGCCCCGGAGGCACCCGTGACCAGACCAGACACGCCCGAGCCGGCGACGAGGACGGACGAACCCGCGCTCAAGAGGGCGATCGGCCCCAAGCTGATGATCCTGTTCGTCATCGGCGACATCCTCGGCACCGGCATCTACGCCACCACCGGCAAGGTCGCGGGCAAGGTGGGCGGGGCGCTCTGGCTGCCGTTCCTGATCGGCTTCGTCGTGGCGATCCTGACGGCGGCCTCGTACGTGGAGCTCGTCGGCAAGTACCCCAAGGCGGCCGGCGCCGCGCTCTACACCCAGAAGGCGTTCAAGGTCCCGTTCCTGACCTTCGTGGTCGCCTTCATGGTGGTGTGCTCCGGCCTGTCCTCCGCGAGCGCGGCGGCCCGCGCGTTCAGCGGCGACTACCTCGGCGAGTTCACCGACGCCGTACCGCCCACCCTGGTCGCCATCCTCTTCATCGTCGCCCTCGCCGCCATCAATCTGCGCGGCGTCGCCGAATCGGTGAAGGCCAACGTCGTCCTGACGTTCGTCGAGCTCAGCGGCCTGCTGGTGATCCTCTCCATCGGCGCGTACGCGGTCCTGGCCGGCGACGGCCAGCCGTCCCGGCTGACCGACATCGAGACGGGCGGTACGGGATACGCGCTGATCACCGGCGTCCTCGGCGCGACCGCGCTCGGCTTCTTCGCCTTCGTCGGCTTCGAGGACTCGGTGAACATGGCCGAGGAGACCCAGAACCCGTCCCGCACCTTCCCGCGCGCCATCTTCATCGGCGTCGCGGTGACGGGCACGATCTACGTCCTGGTCGCCATGATCTCGTCCCTGCTGGTCGACAGCCACACCCTGGAGCAGTCCAGCGGACCGCTGCTCGAAGTGGTGAAGGCGGGCGGCGTCGACTTCCCGCCCAAGCTCTTCGCCCTGATCGCGCTGTTCGCTGTCACCAACTCCGCGCTGATCAACATCATGATGGCCTCACGCCTCTGCTACGGCATGGCCAACGAACGCATCCTGCCGCGTGCCATGGGAAGGGTCCTGGCCAAGCGCCGCACCCCTGGGCAGGCATCGTCTTCGTCTGCGTACTCGCCGTCGGGCTGGTCTCCACCGGTGAGATCGAAGGCCTCGGCGACACGACCTCCTTCCTCCTGCTGTGCGTCTTCGCCGTGGTCAACATCGCTGTCCTCGTCCTGCGCAAGGACCGGGTGGACCACCACCACTTCCGTACGCCGACGGCACTTCCCGTCCTGGGTGCGATCACCTCCCTGATCCTGGCCAGTCCGCTCGCCGACCGTGACACCGACGTCTATGTCCGGGCGGGAATCCTGCTGCTGATCGGCATCGGCCTCTGGGTGGTGAACAAACTGGTGACGGCCCGGGAGCACGCCTGACACCGCCCGCCGGTGCCCCTCCCCATCGGCACGAGCCCTTACACGGCTTCCCGCATGTACCAATGGAAAATGCCAGAACTCCCACTAGCCGTGCGCACGTTGCGTAGCCTTTGGGTCACAGCCGTACGCCACGTCGGGAGGGAATTTCGCGTGCCCGGAATCGACGAGTGCCTGCTCGAAGTCATGAGGCTGCCCGGCGCCCACGGCGCCGCGTTGGTGGACTGGACGAGCGGTCTCGCCCTGGGCACCATCGGTGACTCGCCCAGCGGCGACCACGAGGCCACAGCCGCGGAGACGGCCGAACTGGCGAGGATGGCGGCCGAACAACCGGTCTTCGCACTCCTGCCGGGTCCTGACCCGGCCCCGACCCGGCCGTTGTCCCGGACCCTGACTCCGCCGCCCCGGCCCCCGGTCGAGGACGTGATCGTCACCACCCGCACCGGCTACCACATCCTCCGGTTCATCGAGACGGCCTTCGACAGCAGCGTCTTCCTGCACCTCTGGCTGGACCGGGCGGAAGGCAACCTCGCCCTCGCCCGAATACGGCTCGGCGAAATAGCCGATCGCCTGGTCCTGGCATGAGCACAGCTCTCACCCCGTCCCCATGCTCCAGCGGCTCGCAGCCGAGCGTGCCACCGGCGCACTGATGCGGGACCGCGGCACCTCTATCTCGCCGACGGCCAGGTCGTACACGCCGAAAGCCCCGCCACCCCGGCATCGACGTCCTGCTCACCACCGGCGGAGCACTGCGCACCGAGGGCTGGTGGGATGCGGTCGCCCAGGCGGGCGCCCGGCAGCGGGTCGGCCGCCACCTCGTGGACAGCGGACACATACCGGGCGGCGCACTGGAGCTGTGCCATCTGGGCGCGCTGTACGACGCCGCGTTCTTCGCCCTGGCCCCCACCAGGACCCCGGCCCGTTTCCGCTACGGGGTCTCCCACTGGATCGGCCCCTACGCCCCGTCCCCGTCGATGCCGTGCAACGCGAAACCCTCCGGCGCCGGGAGCTGCTGGACCGGATCTGGCCCGACGCACTGACCGGCGCGGCCCCGCTCACCCCACCGCGCATCCCGTCGACGCACCGGTCCCCGCGCCAGCGCCGCGTCCTGGACCTGGTGAACGGCGTACGCACAGCCACGGACATCGCCCAGGAACTGGGCCGCTCCGCCTTCCACGTCCTGGTCGACCTGCGACGCCTCGCCGCCGCCGGACTGGTCGAAGCGGCCCGGCAGACCGCGCCCCGTCCAACTGCGCAATCGGCCGCCTCACACTGCCCGAGGTCACAGCCGACCCCGACGTCGCCCTGCTGCGCCGGCTCCGAGACGCATTGGAGGCCCTGTGATTCGCGCGCTCAGACAACGTGCCGGGAGGAGACAACTGATGGTGCCCGAGGCCGAAGTGCAGGATGTCCTCGACGAGCTCCAGCGGTTACGGGCCGGGTGCCCCTCCTGTCGGGCGCACTGGCCGCCAGTACCGACGGCCTGGTGCTGGCCCAGGACACCCCGGCTTCGAGGCCGAAGGCATCGCCGCCCTCACCGCCGCCGCACTCGGCGTGGCAATCCGGATGGCCGACGCCACCGGGCGCGGCGGCTTCCGCGAGCTCCTGGTCCGGGGCGAGGCGGCTACATCGCCACGTACGCGGCGGGCTCCCGGCCGTCCTCACGCTGCTGGCCGAGGACCGCATCAACGTCGGACGCCTGCACCTGGAGGGCCGCCGGGCCGGCGCACGCATCGGCGAACTGGTCGACGCCGCGGAGACGGGCACCGGCCGCCCGGCCGCACCCGCCATCCCTCCGCAGGATCGCGCCCTGCCACGCCGCCCCGCCCCCGACACCACCGGCTGACCCCTTGACCACGTGACCACTTGCAGGACCGGCACACATCACCCAGAGGAGCGAGCACTCATGTCCAACACCGAAGCGTCACTGAAGGAAGCGATGGCGTCGATCGAGGGGCCCTCGGTGTCGCACTCGTCGACTACACCAGCGGCATGGCCCTGGGCACCCTCGGCGGCTCCAAGGAGTTCAACCTCGAGGTCGCCGCCGCAGGCAACACCGATGTCGTACGCGCCAAGCTCCGCACGATGGAACACCTGGGCATCAACGACGAGATCGAGGACATCCTGATCACGCTCGGCACCCAGTACCACCTGATCCGGCTGCTCAAGACCCGTGGCAACAACGGCCTGTTCCTCTACCTGGTGCTGGACTCGGGCCGCGCCAACCTGGCGATGGCCCGCCATCAGCTGAAGAAGATCGAAGCCGAGCTCGAGGTCTGACCCACCGCCGGTGGCACCGTCCCCACCGGGCGCGGCGTCACCGGCACCCACTCCGTCCGCACCCGGTCCCCTCACCGTCACCAGGGGAGGGCACCGTCGCGGTCGCGGTACTGCCCGGTCTGTCCGGGCGAGGTGGTGGCCAGCTCGATGATGGCGTCGGTGCCCTCGGTGACCGTCTGGGTGCCCTTGTGTCCATTGAGGTCGGTGGCGGTGAAACCGGGGTCGGCCAGGTTGAACCGGATCCCGGGATGGCTTTGGCGTACTGGGTGGTGATCATGTTGAGAGCAGCCTTGGACGACGGGTACATCAGGTGGGGAAGGTCGACTCCTTCCGCTGGGGATCGGTCGTGATCGTGATCGACCCGGCGCCGCTGGAGACCATCACGACCCGTGGGTCGTCTCCGGCACGCAGCAGCGGCAGGAACGCGTGAGTGACGCGCACCGGGCCGATCACGTTGACCCGGAAAACGGGGATGAGGTGCTGCGGCAGGGTCTCCTCGGGGCCGATGAACTCACCGGTGATCCCGGCGTTGTTGATCAGGACGTCGAGCTTGCCGGCGCTCTCGCGGACAGTCCGGACGGCGGTGGTGACCGAGTCGTCGGACGTGACGTCCAGCGGCACGAACGTCACATCCGCGCCGCCGGCCGCCAGCCGCTGGGCGGCCCGGCGGCCGAGAGCCTCGTCACGTGCGCCGAGCAGGACGCGCCAGCCGAGCTCGCCGAGACGGCGCGCCGTCTCGTAGCCCAGGCCCTTGTTGGCGCCGGTGATGAGGACGGTGGTCGCGGTGCTTGAGGTGGTTCGGGTTTCGCTCACACCTCGACGGTGCCTCGACGGCGGGACGCCATCCAGGCACGCCTGAGACTGGGAGCGGCCGTACCAGGATGTCCGGCACCAACAGGAGGAGACTGGGCGCATGGACCGCCTCGAGCTCGCCCACGTCCTCAAAGCCGCCCGGACACGCATCGCACCCGAGGAGGTCGGCCTCATGACCGGCCCCGGCGGCGGGTCGCCGGGCTGCGCCGCGAGGAGGTGGCCCAGCTCGCCGGGCTGAGCGTCGAGTACGTGGTCCGCCTCGAGCAGGGCCGCGGACCGCGGCCGTCCACCCAGGTGCTCACCGCGCTGACCCAGGCGCTCCGGCTCGAACACCACGAACGCGACCAGGTATTCCGCCTCGCCGGCAGCGCACCGCCGCTCGCCGGCGGGTCGAGATGTCGATCCGGCCGAGCGTGCTGCGGCTGCTCCAACGGCTGACCGACCTGCCCGCGCTGGTGCTGTCGGCCAAGGGCGATCTGCTGGGGCAGAACCCGATGGCAGGCGCGCTCCTCGGTGACCTGAGCCGCTGGCCCGAGGGTCGTCGCAACATCATCTGGCAGCGGTTCCTCGGCACCGGGGTCGGTCGCGTGGCGCTCGCCCCACAAGAGGACGAGGCGTCGGCGCAGCAGTCGGTCGGGATGCTGCGCACCGCGCTCTCGCGCTACCCGGACGACCTTGACCTACGTGCGCTGATCGAGGAACTGATCGCCGGCAGCGAGCGGTTCTGGAGCATGTGGGAGGAGGGCGCTCGACGGTGCGGCGGTCGATGCACAAGACGATCGACCACCCGGACGTCGGGCGTCTCGTCCTGGACTGCGACACGCTGCTGCTGCCGGACACCGACCAGTCGCTGATCGTCTACTCCGCCGCGGCCGGCACGCACGAGGCCTCGGCACTCGACGCTCTGCGCGCAACCGGCACCAACACCGCTGCCGACACCGGTGCCGGCACCGGCACCGGCACCGAACGGCAGCCGGTGAGACCGGTGTCGTCATCCAACCCTCCAGGACCCGATCACCCGGGCCGCCATCACCCGGCGTCTCGAACCGAGTCGCTCATCCGGAGTTCGCCGGAGGTGAGGCCTTGAGAAGATCACTCCATGGCGCACCAGGATGATCAGCTGACACGGGTCGCGTTCGGGGTGTCGGAGGCGACGGGCGCGGCTCGCGCCGCTGCCCTGCGGCTGCTCGAAGCCGACACCACCCTGCACGCGCAGTGGGTCGAGGGGCTCGCCATGAACAGCGCGGCCCCGGACGGGTGCTGCGGCGCGTGTTCACGGTCAACCCGCTGCCCGACGCCCGGTACTGGCTCGCCTACTGCCGGTTGTCCCCGGGGCTGCGAGGGCCGCCGTCACGCATCCTGATCCGCGGGTCCGTGCAATCCTCGCTGAGAATCCGAACCTGCCGCCTGCTGCACGCGCTGTGCTGGCCGAGGATCCGGACCCCGGAGTGCGACGGGTCGCGGTGATGATGGCGGCTGAGTACGGCGTCGAACTGCCGACAGAGCTGACAGTGCGCCTCGCCACCGGCCCGGAAGCCCGGCTGCGGCACTCGGCCATCGGGCTGCCCGGTCTGCCGGACGAGACGCTGCTCGCGCTGGCCGAGGACCTCGACCCCGCGTCCGGGCCGCCGCCATCGGCTCCTGGAGCTGGCCCAGGCTGCGCCCGGAGGTCCGGGCCGCGACCGAGGCCGACCCCGATCCCGGGTGCGCGAGGCGGTCGAACGCGCCACTCACGTCGACGTACCCCTGCCGACGACGGTCGAGGCCTTCCTCGCCGAGCCGGACGAACGCCGCCGCCGTGACGCCGCGTTCACCGCGCCCGTCGACGCGGCCCTGGCCGCGCCTCGTGAGCCACGAGGACAGTTCGCTGCGGCACGGGGCCGCCCGCAACCCCTGCGTCCCCAAGACGCTCGCCCTCGCGCTGGCCGCCGACCCCGAGCCCTCCGTCCGTCTCGCCGTGTCCCTTCGCCAGGATGTGACCGAGAAACAGCGGGCGGCGATCGACTACACCGTGCCGCCGGGCCGCCACCCGGTGCCGGCCTGGGTGGCGGAACGCTTCGGCGACCCCGACGCGCTACGGGAGATCGCGGCCTCCAGCCACGTCATACTGCGCCGGGGTGTCACGTGCGCACCGGCACTGCCCGCCGATGTGATCGAGCGGCTGGCAGCCGATGACGACTACTACGTCAGGCTGATGCTCTGCGAGAACGACGGCGCCCCGCACGAGCTGCTCGTGGAAATGTTCGCCGACTGGAACGGGCTGAGCTGGGGCATGCTGGCCCACCACCGCAACTTCGCCCGCCCCGGCCTGGCCCGGTTCGCCGACGACCCGAACTACCGGCTGCGGTACGCGGCCGTCTTCGACCCGCGGGCCGAACCGGAACTCATCGAACGGCTCTCCCACGATGCGCAGGACATGGTGCGCGGCCTTGCAGCGAAAGACCCTCGTCTTCCCCTCCCAGGCTCATCGAACTGCTCGGTGCAGACGGGATGCCACGAAATGCCACCCTCAACCCCGCGCTGCCCGCCGAGCTCATGCACCAACTGCTCGACGTCGCGGGCGTCGAGCGCTGAGAGCGTAGGGCTGAGGGCTGAGGGCTTGCAGGTGATCAACATGTTGATCTCCTGCAAGCCTCAGCTACTCGACGAACAGCCCGCGCGCCGCCGCCCTCGCGTCGAACTCCTCCAGCCGGGCCTGCGCCTGGGGCAGCCCGTCGCACATCGCCTCCAGCAACACCCGCCCCAGCAGCATCGGCGCACACGCGGTATCGAAGGCGAGGCCGGTCCCCACGGCGGCCGGAATCAGCAGATCGCTGTGGGTGGCAACCGGAGCGAAGGCCGAATCGGCAACGCTGATGACGGTCAGCCCTGCTCCTGCGCGTACGCCAGCGCATCCACGACCTCCCGCGGATGCCGTGGCAGCGCGAAACAGATCAGCGCAGTGGCCCCGCCCGTCTGGCGGCATCGATCCGGTCGTGCAGCATGCTGCCGCCCTCGTCGAGCACCCGGACATCGGGATGGACCTTGGCGGCGAAGTACCCGAACCCCGGGCCTGCGAGGAAGCGGCCCGCAACCCGAGCACGAGCAACGGCCGCGACCCGGCCAACAACCGCCCCGCCCGCTCCACCGGCCCCTGATCGGCCAGCAGCGCGGCCAGATGCCGCAGATTCTCGATCTCTGCCAGTACGGCCTGCTGATACTCGTTGTGCGTCTCCTCGCCCGGGCCCGTACCCCTTCAGCGGGGCGACCTCTCTCAGGTGCTTACGCAGGGCGGGATACCCGTCGAACCCGAGCGCCACGGCAAACCGGGTGACGGAAGGCTGGCTCACCCCGGCAAGCTCGGCCAGCTCCACACTGGACAGAAACGGAGCATCGGCGGCCCGCCGCACCATGGAGTGCGCGATCCGCCGCTGAGTGGGTGTGAGCCGATGCCCTCGAAGAGCATCTGCAACCGCGCGGCCGGGCTGCTCCCGCTCATGCTGTCCCCTCCAGAGATCCGTCGCACCGCATCGGCGCCGACACAACTATTCAGCCAGCAACCAGACTGAATGTCCATATACAGGCAAGCGCTGTGTGCGGCCAGGAGTATCCCGATCACCTCCTGGAGGACAGCCATGCGCAGAACGCATGGCTCCGATGCCAAACCATCGCCTGTGCGCATGGCTCGGTAAAGCGATGTCCGGCGGAGCCCACACGACCGGAATCACAGGAGAGCCTCAATGACCGGACGAGGCCGCCGCACTCGTCCGAGGCCTTCCGACACCAACGACTTGGAAGTGCCAAGTCGGTTCAGAAGACGACTCGGGCTGCCGTTAGGGCTGCCTGGGCTTCGGGGTGCCTTCCAGGGTCAGGGGGTCCGTGGGGGCGGCCGGAGAGGTGGCGGGTGAAGGCGATCGCGTCCGCGTGGAGGGTGGCCGCGGGGACGCCGAGGCCCAGGAGGCGGCTGCTTCCCGCGGTGCCCTGGAGGTTGAGTTCGACTGCGGGGCCCGTCCAGGCCAGGGCGAGGTCGAGCACCACCTGGTTCACGATCTCCCGGTCGTGCGCGTCCAGGACGAGCTCGGATCCGGTGGCATCGCTGAGGTCGACTCGGTGCATCCAGGTGTCGCGGGCGACCAGAACGCTGTTGAGGTAGTCCATCGAGTCGTCGGGCAGGGCCTTGGCCTCGGGGTAGAGCAGGCTCGGGCGGACGACCCGGCGGAGCGGTGCCGGCATGCGCCGCAGGGCACGCAGCCCCTGGGGGCGTAGTCGGCGAGGGCGCCGATCAGTTCCTGACCGGGGATGGCCCGCCGGTCCTCGATCTGGCACTCGTTGTGGCCGGCCAGCGGGCCGAGGCCGGGTGGGTCCGCCGGGCTCGGCGGACCCGGCGCAGGGCGAGCCAGGGCGGGCAGTTCCTCGTACTGGCCGACAACGTGGGCGAGCATGTCGCGGACCGTCCAGCCCGTGCAGACCGTCGGACGCTGCCAGTCCTCGTCGGACAGCTCACGGAAGGCACACAGTGTGGCGCGGAGTTCCGCGTCGTTGACCTCGTGAGCCCGCCATGCGGGCGTGCGGGAATGGTGCGCGCGGAGGGCGCGGAGGGTCGGGCTTGGGGTGGTGGGCATGGCTGCAACTCCCGTCTCCCTCGGCCAACGCTACGCCGGCCGGGCGAGGCACGCCTGTGGCGGTGTGCGCGGAAACAGGGGTTAACCCCACTGCCCCGGGCGATCCGGTTCGTACCGTAAGCGTATGGAAGCCCGTGACCCTGAGCTCAAACGCGAGCTCGATGCCACCCTGCAGGCCCGCGTCGAGCTGGGGCCCGAGTACGAGTCCGCGCTCGTCGACTCGTTCCTGGAGAAGGTCGATCAGCGACTCGACGGAACCCTCGACCGGCATGTCCGGCGGCACTTCGCCGAGCAGCAGATCGTTGTCGCCCGGGGCGGTTCGCAGCCGGCCCGGCCCGGCGGACCGAGCGGGCCCGGCGGGAATTTCGCGGAGCGGTTCGGCTTCGGGATCGTGTCGCTGGTCCTGGCCATCCCGCTGTCGGCGATCGGCGTCGCGAACGCCGGGATCGATGGGCTCGTCGTGGCCTGGGGCGGGATCGTCCTGGTGAACGCGGTGCATGGCGGCGCTCGTGGCCGCGCAAGGTTCCGGACCGGGACCGGGACCAGGACCGAATGGGGTGAGCCGGGTGCGGTTCGGACCGGCCGTGGCCGGTCGTCCTGCCCCGGAACGCGGGCTTCCTCGGCCCGGTCCGGCCGGCGCCGGTGGGTCTCGAACGGGGAAGGCGGTCGGTCCGCCGGGATATGTCGCGGGGACCGTCGCACCCCGGTAGCCGAGGGCGGGACGACGACGGTCCCCGCGATGGACGCGGTCCGAGTCAGGTCCGGATGCTCGCGTCCTGGCGACGGTGGAGGTCCGGGAGCCGCTCCGTAGTCCGTGTCGCCGTATCGGGTGCCGGCGGGTTTCCCTGCCGACACCCGCTACTGTGCCGGAGCCGTGTTAAGCCGGTGCTGCGCGGACGTGTCGTGCTCGTACCAGTTGCACGAAGTCCGCAGGGCGGGCCGCGGCTACGGCTGGGGTTGCGTCCTTTGCCAGGAACGCCAGCAGGTCCTGCCTGCTCACCACGCCCTTCGGCTTGCCCTCCACCAGCACGATCGCCGCGTCGGCAGCGTTCACGCCGCCGAGCACCGCCATCAGGTCCTCGACCGGTTCACCGGAGCCGACCTGCGGCAGCGGGGCGACATGTGCTTCTCCAGCGGGTCGTCGAGCGAGGCCCGCTGAGTGAACAGGGCGTCCAGGAGCTGGCGTTCGACGACGGATCCGATGACCTCGGCGGCCATGACGTCCGGGTGCCCAGCGCCGGGCTTCACGATCGGCATCTGGGAGACGCCGTACTCGCGCAGTACCTCGATCGCCTCGCCGACCGTCTCCTCCGGGTGCATGTGGACGAGCGTCGGCAGCGGGCCGTCCTTGTAGTCGAGGACGGCGGCAACCTGCGCGGATGTGCCGGTGGCCTCCAGGAAGCCGTAGTCCGCCATCCACTCGTCGTTGAAGATCTTGCTCATGTAGCCGCGTCCGCTGTCCGGGAGCAGGACGACCACGACGTCGTCGGGGCCCAGGCCCTTGGCGACCTCCAGGGCCGCGACGACCGCCATGCCGCAGGAGCCACCGACGAGCAGACCCTCCTCCTTGGCGAGGCGGCGGGTCATCTGGAACGAGTCCTTGTCGGAGACTGCGACGATCTCGTCCGTGACCCTGCGGTCGTAGGCGCTCGGCCAGAAGTCCTCGCCGACGCCCTCGACCAGGTACGGCCGTCCGGAGCCGCCCGAGTAGACCGAACCCTCCGGGTCCGCGCCGATGACCTTCACGGCGTTGTCGCTGACCTCCTTGAGGTAGCGACCGGTGCCGGTGATCGTGCCGCCGGTGCCGACGCCCGTGACGAAGTGGGTGATCCTGCCGTCCGTCTGCTCCCAGAGCTCGGGGCCGGTGGTCTCGTAGTGCGAGCGCGGGTTGTTCGGGTTCGAGTACTGGTCGGGCTTCCAGGCACCGGCGGTCTCGCGCACCAGGCGGTCGGAGACGTTGTAGTACGAGTCCGGGTGATCCGGGTCAACGGCCGAGGGCAGACGACGACCTCCGCGCCGTACGCGCGCAGGACGTTGATCTTGTCCGTGGACACCTTGTCCGGGCAGACGAAAATGCACTTGTAGCCCTTCTGCTGGGCGACGATGGCGAGGCCGACGCCAGTGTTGCCACTGGTCGGCTCGATGATCGTGCCGCCGGGCTGGAGCTCGCCGCTCTGTTCGGCCGCCTCGATCATGCGCAGCGCGATGCGGTCCTTCACCGATCCGCCGGGGTTGAAGTATTCGACCTTGGCCAGGACCGTCGCCTGAATGCCTGCCGATACATTGCGCAGCCTCACCAGCGGGTGTTGCCGACAAGACTGATCATCGAATCGTGGAATTGCACCGTGTACTCCGGGTCTCCGTGATGGTCCGGCAAGAGTATGCGTATGGGCACGACATTGGGTGAAGCGATTGGACGACGCCTTGCGGGCAGGTAGCTGTGTGTACGGCTGTACGGCGACGAGGAGGTGGACCGGACTGTGTCGAGGGCGAGGGTGGCACGGCGGATCGCAGCGGGCGCTGCCTATGGCGGCGGCAGCGTCGGGCTGATCGGCGCGGCGACGGTGGGGTGGTGCTGGCCGAGGTGCAGCTGGCGAAGCGGCGGGTGGGCGGGGACCGCGCCGGTTCCCCAGTGCGAACGGGCGGTACGGGTGGCGTTCGCCGGCCCGGCGGATCCTCTGCGGTTCGTGATGCTGGGGATTCGACGGCGGCCGGTCAGGGGTGCGCCGGGCGGGACACACCCGGGGCGCTGCTGGCCTCGGGTCTCGCGGCGGTGGCCGAGCGGCCGGTGGACCTGCGCAATGTGGCGTTGCCGGGAGCCAGGTCGGACGATCTGGACCGGCAGGTGTCGCAGGTGCTCGCGGATCCGTTCGGGGTGCCGGACGTCTGCGTGATCATGATCGGGGCGAACGACGTGACGCACCGGCTGCCCGCGACGCAGTCGGTGCGGTGTCTGAGCACCGCTGTGCGCAGGCTGCGTACGGCGGGGCGGAGGTCGTGGTGGGCACGTGCCCCGATCTGGGCACGATCGAGCCGGTCAACCAGCCGTTGCGCTGGCTGGCCCGTCGGGTGAGCCGGCAGCTGGCGGCGGCCCAGACGATCGGCGCGGTGGAGCAGGGCGGGCGGACGGTTTCGCTGGGCGATCTGCTGGGGCCCGAGTTCGAGGCGAATCCGCGGGAGCTGTTCGGTCCTGACAACTACCACCCGTCGGCGGAGGGGTATGCGACTGCGGCGATGGCGATGCTGCCGACGCTGTGCGCGGTGCTGGGGCTGTGGCCGGAGTCCGACCGTCTCGACGGGGCGCGGCGCGAGGACATCCTGCCGGTGGCCCAGGCGGCGTCCCAGGCGGCCCGGGAGGCGGGTACGGAGGTGACCGGGGCGCGGGCTCCTGGGCGCTGCTGAAGCACCGCAGGCGGCGGCGCCTGCCCGCGCATACGGAGCCGGTGGCGCACCGGGAGGCGGAGCGGGATGCGGGCCGACGCACCGGGGCCTGAGGGGTGCCGGTCAGTGGCAGCGGCGGACTGAGCGGTTGCTTAGAAAAGAGGCCCGCATCACACGGCCCGTTGGGTGACCCCGGGCATACGTACGGGTAACTTCCAAGGCAGTCCTGCCTTCCAGCCCTCATGGAGCCGCGTGATGCCCGAAGCCGTGATCGTCTCTGCTGCCCGTTCGCCGATCGGCCGGGCCTTCAAGGGGTCCCTGAAGGATCTGCGTGCCGATGATCTGACCGCCACCATCATTCAGACCGCGCTGGCCAAGGTCCCGGAGCTGGACCCGAAGGACATCGACGACCTGATGCTCGGCTGCGGCCTCCCCGGCGGCGAGCAGGGCAACAACCTGGGCCGCATCATCGCCGTGCAGATGGGGATGGACCACCTTCCCGGCTGTACGGTCACCCGCTACTGCTCGTCCTCGCTGCAGACCAGCCGCATGGCGCTGCACGCCATCAAGGCCGGCGAGGGCGACGTCTTCATCTCGGCCGGTGTCGAGATGGTGTCGCGCTTCGTGAAGGGCAACTCCGACAGCCTGCCGGACACGCACAACCCGCTGTTCGCCGACGCCGAGGCCCGTACCGCCGCCCGCGCCGAGCAGGAGGGCGCGAGCTGGACCGACCCGCGTGCGGACGGGCTCGTGCCCGACGCGTACATCTCCATGGGGCAGACGGCGGAGAACCTGGCCCGGGTCAAGGGCGTCACCCGTCAGGACATGGACGAGTTCGGCGTACGGTCACAGAACCTCGCCGAGGAAGCCCTGAAGAACGGCTTCTGGGAGCGCGAGATCACTCCGGTGACGACGCCGGACGGCACGGTCGTCGCGAAGGACGACGGTCCGCGTGCGGGCGTCACGCTGGAGGGCGTACAGGGCCTCAAGCCCGTCTTCCGGCCCGACGGCCTGGTCACCGCCGCGAACTGCTGCCCGCTCAACGACGGCGCCGCCGCCCTGGTGATCATGTCCGACACCAAGGCGCGCGAGCTGGGCCTGACCCCGCTGGCCCGGATCGTCTCGACCGGCGTCTCCGGCCTGTCCCCGAGATCATGGGCTACGGACCGGTCGAGGCCAGCAAGCAGGCGCTGAAGCGCGCCGGACTGGGCATCGGCGACATCGACCTGGCCGAGATCAACGAGGCGTTCGCCGCGCAGGTCATCCCGTCCTACCGGGACCTCGGCCTGCCGCTGGAGAAGGTAAACGTCAACGGTGGCGCCATCGCCGTCGGCCACCCCTTCGGCATGACCGGCGCCCGGATCACCGGCACGCTGATCAACAGCCTGCAGTTCCACGACAAGCAGTTCGGCCTGGAGACCATGTGCGTGGGCGGCGGCCAGGGCATGGCCATGGTCATCGAGCGGCTGAGCTGAGCCGCAGCGGAGGGTAGGGGTCGCCTGAGGCACGAAGGCGGCACCTGCCCGCAGCGGAGGCGAAGCGAACGCGACCGACAACGCGCACGGCTGAGCTGAGCCGCAGCGGAGGGTAGGGTCGCCTGAGGCACGAAGGCGGCACCTGCCCGCAGCGGAGGCGCGGCCCTACCCGCAGCGGAGGCGCGGCCCCTCCCGTGTTTTGGGTGTTTTGAACCCGTCCGAGCTCGGACCGTGACCGAATCTCCGCCAGGATGTGATGTGCACCCCAGGGGAGTCGTTCTCGCAGGTCACACGCACCACAGGGGTAAACCCGGGCCCAAAGACCTGTCCTTTTCATGACGTAATGCACTGACGGTGGGCACGAGTACAGGCCAAGCTGATGTAGGAAGTCGGGGTATCGATTGAAATCGGGAGTACGTCAGTGAGCGCCATGTCATTTGCCCTGTTGCTGACCACCGCCGCTGCCACGGCTGCCGGCGCCGCTGCCCTGCACGCCTCTCACGGGCTGCGCAAGCAGGTCGCGGCCCTGCGTACGGAGCTGGCAGAGGGCGTGCCCAGCACGCCTCGGTGCCCGCTCAGCAGAGTCGCGGTACCGACACCCCGTCGCGGAGATACGTACGGCGGTCGCCGAAGCACTTGCCGAGGAGCGCGAGCGCGAGCTCGCCGAGGCCCGTGCCTTCTGGGCCGCCCAGGAAGCGCGCGACGCCGCCGACGCCCCGTCCCTGCTGGGCCCGCTGTCCGGTCTCGGTGACGACGCACCGTTCTTCATGCCCCGCCAGGCCGACTTCGCCGGTCTCGAGTCGTTGGACCTCGAAGCCGCCGAGGCCCTGGAGGAACTGGTCGAGCTCAGCGAGCGAGGACTGGCCGAGCGTGAGCTCGCCGATATCACCGATCTTCCCGACATCGCGGAGTTCGCCGGGGACTCCCCGAGCTGGCCGCCGCCCGCCGCCGCCACCCTCGCACCCCGACTTCGTCCCCGTGCAGACACCCGTGATCACCGACCACGAGCGCACGGTGGGACGCCTGGAGGAGCTCGCCGCCACGGCTACCGAGCTCACCGATGTGCGCCCCGGCCCGCTGGGCACGCTGGATGTCTATGTCTTCGCAGACGGCTCCACGCTCTGTATGACCCCTGGTCACCACGAGACCGCCGAGCGGCTCGCCGACTCGCTGCAGGCCGGTGAGCAGCCCGTGCTGCTGGGTGGTTCCGGCATCTCCGGTGCGTACGCGCTGACGTTCTCGTGCGGCGAGGAGAGTGTCTACATCCTGGCCGACCGGGTCATCGCCTCGTTCTGAGTGCGGTGGCCGCCCCGCCCCGGGTCAGCCCGGAAGGGCGCGGCGCTACGCGAACGTCCGCGCCGCAGCTTCCTCGACGCACCGCACGGCCTCGTCCAGCTCCACGGACGGGGCCGTTTCCAGTGCCACGGCAAGATCACGTCCGGCTACGGCGAGCTGGTCGCCGACCGCGAATATCCCGGCGTCCGGCATCGCGTGCGGCTCCCGTCCCGGCGCCTCTATGCGCTGAGCCCTGACGGACAGCTCCCTGGCCGTGGCCAGCGCTTCGGCGGCCGCGCCGCGCTGCAGCCGGCTCTGCGGGCGGCCCGCAGCCGGTCGGCGAATCGGTCAACGGCGGTGATCAGCACAGTCGTATCGAGCACGCCGCGACCCTACGCGCCCTCCCCGGATGGTTGCCAATGGGTCGATGCTCGGGCACGGTGTCGGGAAGGACCAGCAACGCGTACTGCGTCGGAGGCGCCGATGTCCCATGTCTTCTCCGAAGAAACCCATCGCAACCTGCTCTCCCGGATCCCTCATTGCACCGGTCGTGCGATCACCGACTGGCTTCGCACCGTCGACGAAGGCCCCTCTCTTCCGCTTCGAGGAGAAGGTCAGCTGGCTGCGGAGCGAACACGACCTCGCCTACGGCCACGCCAAAGCGATCATTCACGAATACGACCTGAGGCGGGCCGCCCGCAAGCTCCGCTGATCCCCCGTACCCACAGAACGGAACGGCCCGCAGGCGGTGCCTGCGGGCCGTTCCGGTGGTGCTGGAGACGGGTTTAGTCGTCGCCGCTGAGAATCGCGACCAGTCGGAGCATCTCGATGTAGATCCACACCAGGGTCACGGTGAGGCCGAAAGCGGCCAGCCATGCCTCCTCGCGCGGAGCGCCGTACGCGATGCCGTCCTCGACCTGCTTGAAGTTGAGGGCGAGGATGCAGGCACCGATGACGATGGCCACCAGACCGAAGACGACGCCGAGCGCGCCGCTGCGGAAACCGAGACCGTCACCGCCGCCGATCACGGCGAACAGCAGGTTGACCATCATCAGGAGCATGAAGCCGATGGTGGCGGCCATCACGAAGCCGTAGAAACGGCGCGTGACCCGGATGAGGCCGGTCTTGTACGCGATCAGCACTCCGGCGAAGACCGCCATGGTGCCGAGCACCGCCTGCATCGCGGCGCCCGGGGCGACGTAGGTGCTGACGATGTTGCTGACGACACCGAGGAAGATTCCCTCGAAGGCCGCGTACGTCAGAATCAGCGGGGGCGACGGCTTGCGCTTGAACGAGTTGACGAGCGACAGCACGAGGCCGATGATCGCCGCGCCGATAGCGATGCCGTAGGACTTGCCGATGTTCGACTCGTCGATCGGCACGAGCCACCAGGCCAGCGTGGCTCCGACGATCACGGTGCCCAGCGTCATCGCCGTGCGCGTGACGACGTCGTCGATCGTCATCGCGCCGGAGCGCGCCGGCGCCTGCGGGCGCCGTACTGGGTGTCCTGCTGGGCGTAGGGGTTGGTGGCGTACGGGTTGGCGGCGGTGCCCTGCGCATACGGGTTGGCGCCCGCTGCGGGGCCCCGGCCTGCGGCGCCGCATTGAAGCCCGCGTAGCCGTTGTCGCGGCTGAACCCCGACGCGAGAAGACCGGGTTGCTGCTCCTCATTTCACTCCTCCATGGCCACACTGCGTGGCCTTGCGTTAAGAGTAATGGGTAGGCAAAACAATCACCCTAGTGCCAGAGGAGGATCTTTGAAGAAGTTGATTGATCAAGCAGCGCTTGGCCGACCGGGCCCCACCGACCGATGCAGTGGTGCCCGGAGCCGGACTCGAACCGGCACGCCCCGAGGAGGCAGCGAGGTTTAAGCTCGCCGTGTCTGCGTTCCACCACCCGGGCGTGGCGCGCGGCTCCGCGTTGGCACATGACCCTATCCGGGAGCGCCTGCCGATCCGCGGGTCAGTGGCTCGATGTTGTCCTATTTTACTGGCTGTTTGAGGGTCCGTCAGTCCCCGGAGAGGCTAACGGCACACGCCTGGGCGGGTTGGCGGGCGTGAAGTCCGGCAAATGGGATTGACGGAAACTCACCGCCTCGAACGCCACCGCCGCGCCACCGTTCGCCAGGGGCAGCCACCCGCCAGGCAATCGCGTCGTTGACGCAGCGGAGAACCGGCCGGACCCCACGGCACCGGGGTCCGCCGGCGACACGCCGGTGACATGGAACACAGCGCTCCCGCCGGGCAGCAGAGTGACGAGCGTGTCGTCCACCTCGGCCGCCGGGTCCAGCCGGCCGGGGAAGAGCGCGAGGTCCCGCAGCAGCGTCCGCGCGGTCACGGCGATCCGATATCCGGTACCCGCGCCATCACTGTGAGTGACCTTCGCGTCGTACCGGGCCGGCTCCAGCGCGAGACGCGTGTCCTCCTCTTAGAACTCGACCGCCCAGCGCGTGCCTGGTCAGCCGCAGCGTGCCCGCCCAGGGCTCGGCCGAGTCGTTTGATCGGATGCCGAAGGCGACGGCGCGGGCCTGGTTCAACTGGGTGAGCCAGTGCCGGTGGCCGAAGGAGGAGCCGGCCGGCTGCGGGAGGCGGTCGCCCGGACCGCGCAGCAGCTCGGCGGCGCCGTCCTCGGCCTTCTGGTGGTGGGCGACCGGTGGGGCATCGGCGGCGAGCGGTCCGCTGACGGCGCGGCGCAGGGTGGCGTAGGCGGGGAGCCCGAGGGGCGTGGGGCCGTCGGCGTGGAGCGTCCAGCCTTCGTGCAGGGGCAGGTGACGAAGGGTCATGTGGGTCCTTCCACCTTCGGGGAGCCCGGCGCAGGCGACGAAATGGTCCGGTTCGGTCTGGTGCAGGTCGTTGCCGGACTCGGCGGCCGCGGCCCTGCTCGTCCCGCGCGGATCGACCGCGCCACCCCGCTGACGGAGTACGGCATCAGGGTCGGTGTCATACCCCAGGAGGACGTACGGACTCTGCCGGTGCGACTCAAGACGGCCCCGGAACGGGCACGGGGACTGACGCCGGGCGCGGACACGTCAGAGACGATGAAGAAGTCCCCGAAGAGCCGCGAAGCACCCGACCCAGGAGCTCCCTTGACCACCATCACCCCGCCCGCCCACCGCGCCACCGCAGTGGCTGCCCGCGCCACAGAGCTGTCGAAGGTCTACGGCCAGGGTGAGACCCAGGTGGTCGCCCTGGACCGGGTGACCGTGGACTTCCGCAGGGCGAGTTCACCGCGATCATGGGCCCGTCGGGCTCCGGCAAGTCCACGCTGATGCACTGCGTGGCCGGTCTCGACAGCTTCAGCAGCGGCTCCGTGCGCATCGGTGACACGGAGCTGGGGTCCCTCAAGGACAAGCAGCTCACCCAGCTGCGCCGGGACAAGATCGGCTTCATCTTCCAGGCGTTCAACCTGCTGCCCACCCTGACCGCGCTGGAGAACATCACCCTGCCGATGGACATCGCCGGCCGTAAGCCGGATGCCGCGTGGCTGCAGAAGGTCATCGACATGGTGGGCCTCTCCGACCGGCTCAAGCACCGGCCGACCGAGCTCTCCGGCGGCCAGCAGCAGCGCGTCGCGGTGGCCCGCGCCCTGGCCTCCCAGCCGGAGATCATCTTCGGTGACGAGCCGACCGGAAACCTGGACTCCCGCTCCGGCTCCGAGGTGCTCGGCTTCCTCCGGAACTCGGTGCGCGAGCTGCGGCAGACCGTGGTGATGGTGACCCACGACCCGATGGCCGCCTCCTACGCGGACCGTGTGATCTTCCTGGCCGACGGCGCGGTCGTCGACCAGATGATGCATCCCACCGCGGACGGGGTCCTGGACCGGATGAAGGCGTTCGACGCGAAGGGCCGCACCAGCTGACACGCGGGTAACCGCCGCCCTGTCCCGCTCCTCCCCTCATCCCAGGACACAACAACATGCTCCGTACCGCCTTGCGCAATGTGCTCGCGCACAAGGCCAGGCTGCTGATGACCGTGCTCGCCGTCATGCTCGGCGTCGCCTTCGTATCCGGCACCCTGGTCTTCACCGACACCCTCGGCAACGCCATGCGTAACCAGTCCGCCAAGAGCTACGACAACATCGCCGTTGCCGTCAGCACCTACGCCGAGCGCGGCGACGAGGATTCGGCGCCCGTCGACGCCGCCACCCTGAAGAAGATCCAGCAGCTGGACGGCGTGGCGTCGGCCACCGGACGGGTCTCCGGCTTCGCCGGGGTCGCCGACCCGGACGGCAAGCTCATCGGCAACGGCTGGACCAACGTCGGCACCAACTTCTTCCCCGACGACAACGGCAAGGACGCGCAGCACACCTTCACCGACGGCACGGGCCCGGCGAAGGACGACCAGATCGCCCTCGACAAGGACAGCGCCGCCAAGGGCGAGTACGAGGTCGGCGAGAAGGTCCGGGTCGCCACGAACGGGCCGGTGAAGGAGTACACCCTCGCCGGCATCTTCACCACCCAGGACGGCGCGGTCAACGCCGGCGGCAGCCTGGTCCTGTTCGACACCAAGGTCGCCCAGCAGCTCTACCTCAATCCCGGTGAGTTCCAGGAAGTCACCGTGACCGCCGCGGCCGGCACCTCCGACCAGCAACTGCTGGACGCCATGATGCCGCTGCTGCCCGAGGACGCCATTGTCGAGACCGGCGCGGCACTCGCCGACAAGCAGGCCAAGGAGATCGAGTCCAGTCTCGAGACCATCAACCTGATGCTGCTCGCCTTCGCGGGCATCGCACTGTTCGTCGGCACCTTCCTGATCGCCAACACCTTCACCATGCTGGTCGCCCAGCGCACCAGGGAGCTGGCGCTGATGCGCGCCGTCGGTGCCTCCCGCCGCCAGGTCAAGCGTTCCGTACTGATCGAAGCGCTTGTCGTCGGGGCCCTCGCCTCGGTGGTCGGCTTCCTGCTCGGCCTCGGACTCGCCATCGGACTGCGCTCCGCGATGGGCCTGCTCGGCGGAAGGATTCCGGCCGGCCCGCTGATCGTCTCCCCACCGCGATCGCCACGGCGTTCGGCGTCGGTGTGCTGGTCACCGTGCTGGCTGCCTGGCTGCCTGCCCGCAGGGCCGCGAAGATCGCGCCGGTGGCGGCGATGAGCAGCGTGCACGCGGCGGCCACCACCAAGTCGCTGGTCGTGCGGAACTCGATCGGCGCGGTGATCACCCTGCTCGGTGCTGCGGGGATCCTCGCCGGCGCCGCGGCCGGTTCCGACGGCAAGTACCTCATCGCGGGCGGCGCCTTCCTGGCGCTGATCGGCGTCATCGTGCTGATCCCGCTGCTTTCCAGGCCCGTGATCGCGCTGGTGCGCCCGATGCTGGGGAAGCTCTTCGGGGTCTCCGGCAAGCTGGCCGCGCAGAACGCCGTCCGTAACCCGCGGCGTACCGGGGCCACCGCCTCCGCGCTGGCGATCGGGCTCACCCTGGTCACGGGCATCTCGGTGGTCGGTGTCACGCTCGGCCAGGCCGTGGACAAGATGACGACGGACCACATCCATGCCGACTACATGGTCTCGATGGCGGACGGTGGCTCGCTCGACTCGTCGGCGCTCACCGCTCTGGAGAAGGCCGACGGTGTGGCTGCGGTCTCGCCCCAGCAGTCGGTCTGGCTGGACACGGGCGGCGAGGAAATATCGGCCTCCGGAGTCACTCCCGGCGATGTGGAGAAGGTCTTCGCGCTGAAGACGGTCTCCGGCTCGCTGAAGTCGCTGGCCGACGGCGAGATCGCGGTCGACGAGAAGACCGCGAAGTCGAACGGCTGGAAGACCGGCGACAGTGTGCCGGTGACGTTCGATGACGACAAGAAGGAGACGCTGAAGGTCGGCGCGCTCTACAAGGGCAACGAGTTCCTCTCGCCGGTCCTGATCCCGAAGAGCGTCGCGGACCCGCACGAGCCGGTCGCCGACATCCGCGAGGTCTGGCTGACCATGGACGGCGGCCAGACGACGGCCAACGAGCAGGCCGTGGTGGACGCGCTGGGCGACAACCCCGCGATGAGCATCGTCGACCGGCAGGGCATCCGGGACATGTTCGGCGGCACCATCAACCTGATCATGAACATCATGTACGGGCTGCTGGCAATGGCTCTGGTCATCGCGGTTCTCGGCGTCGTCAACACTCTGGCCATGTCGGTCTTCGAACGCCAGCAGGAGATCGGCATGCTGCGGGCGATCGGCCTGGACCGGCGCAGGGTCAAGCGCATGATCCGGCTTGAGGCAGTGGTCATCTCGCTCTTCGGCGCGGTGGTCGGTGTCGGCCTCGGTACGTTCCTGGGCTGGGCGATCGGCCAGTCCATGTCCTCCGCCGTCCCGGAGTACGCCCTGGTCATCCCGTGGGGCCGGATCGCGCTGTTCCTGGCGCTGGCAGGGCTGGTCGGTGTGCTGGCCTCGCTCTGGCCGGCCCGTAACGGCGCGAAGCTGAACATGCTGACCGCGATCAAGACCGAGTAGCCGCGGCGGGGACACGTCGAGGGCCGGTATCCGCAGTGCGGCGGATACCGGCCCTCGGTGTCCCGCGTGCCCGGGCGGCACACAGGTGCGTCAGTCGGTCGCGGATGCCGTCCAGGTGCGGGCGCGCAGCGGCATCCGGGCGGCCCCTCCTCGGCCGGGCGGACCGCGAGGATCTGGTTCACGCCGATCTTGTTGTGCTCGAAGGAGAGCGCGGAGGCGGCCATGTAGAGACGCCAGACCCTGGCCCGTCCGGGCGAGGTGGTCTGTACCGCCTGCTTCCAGTGCTGCTCCAGATTGGCGACCCACTGGCGCAGGGTGAGCGCGTAGTGCTCGCGGATCGACTCGACGTCGCGGGCCTCGAACCCGGCCTCTTCGAGGGTGGCGACGGTCCGGCCCACCGGAGCGAGCTCGCCGTCCGGGAAGACGTACGCGTCGATGAACTCGTCCACGTGGTAGGCGGACTCGTCCTTCTCGGGCCTGCGGGCGATCTGGTGGTTGAGCAGCCGGCCGCCGGGCCTGAGGAGCGCGAAGAGGTCGTCGGCGTATTCGCGGTAGCGGACCGATCCGACGTGTTCGGCCATGCCGATCGAGGAGATCGCGTCGTACGGACCGTCCCTGACGTCACGGTAGTCCTGGACCCGGATCTCGATCCGGTCGGTGAGGCCCTCGTCCGCGATGCGCTTGCGGGCGTAGGCGGCCTGTTCGGTGGAGAGGGTCACCCCGGTGACGTGCGCCCCGTATTCACGGGCGGCGTGTATGGCCATGGAACCCCAGCCGCAGCCGACGTCCAGGAGCCGGTCGCCCTCTTTCAGCGCGAGCTTGCGGCAGACCAGGTCCAGCTTGTCGCGCTGGGCGTCCTCAAGAGTTCCGCCCGCGTCCCAGTAGGCGCAGGAGTAGACCATGGACGGGCCCAGGACCAGTTCGTAGAAGTCATTGCCCACGTCGTAGTGGTGGCTGATGGCTTCCTTGTCGCGGTGCTTGGTGTGCAGCGGACCGGAGCGGCGGCGGATCTCCTCGGCGGGCGGGGGCGGCGGGGGCCAGGGACCGGCCAGCTCGACGAGGCCGCGGGCGAAGGCCCGGACCTTCGGGTTGCGGACGGGCGGACGGAGTCCTTGGCGTCGGCGCCGCGGTGCCAGAGCAGCCCCGCCAGGTGGCTCAGGGCCTCGTAGAGATCGCCTTCGATGTCGATCTCGCCGGCCACCCAGGCGCGGGCCAGGCCGAGTTCGCCCGGCTTCCACAGCAGCCGGCGCACTGCGCGGCGGTGGCGCAGGACCAGGACGGGGCGCCCGGCGGTCCGGATTCACTGCCGTCCCAGGCCCGGATGCGGACCGGTAGGGGTTCCGAGAGCAACTCTTCGGCGAGAGCGGTCAGCCGCGATGCGGCATCTGCCATGGCACACCTCCGTGGTGGTGTTTCCCAACATGCCTAAATTTGCATAAACATGCCTGAACCGCGCCGCGACACCTCGGAGTGACGGTCAGGTACATCTCGGTGAACACCGTCCCGGCCCTGCGCCATCCCGTTCACGCGCAATGAATCGGTAAAATACCTGTATAGGCCATGGACTTGGCGGCGTGCGTCCGGCACGCCGAAGGCCGCCCGCACCACGGATGGCGGACGGCCCTTCGGTTGCGTACGGGCCCTAGGAAGCCTTGGCCTTCTCGCCCTCGGCCTTGGCGGCCGGGACGGGAGCGGGCTTCGCTGCCTCGTAGAACTCCTCGCGCGGCGTCTCCATGGCGCCGAGCGAGACCACCTCGCGCTTGAGGAACATCGCGAGGGTCCAGTCCGCGAAGATCCGGATCTTGCGGTTCCAGGTAGGCATCGCCATACCGTGGTAACCACGGTGCATGTACCAGGCGAGACGGCCCTTGACCTTGATCTTCACCTTGCCCACGACGATCATCGCAACGCCCTTGTGCAGCCCCAGACCGGCGACCGCACCCTTGTTGGCGTGGCTGTACTCCTGCTGCGGGAAGCCCGCATGCCGGAGATGACGTTGTCACCGAGGACCTTGGCCTGACGCAGCGCGTGCTGGGCGTTGGGCGGGCACCAGGCGTTAGGGTTGCCGGCCTTGCGGCCGACCAGGTCCGGAACCTGGGCGTTGTCGCCCGCGGCCCAGATGTAGTCGGTGCCCTGCACCTGGAGCTTCTCCGAGGTGTCGACATGACCACGCGGACCGAGCGGCAGGCCGAAGCGGGCCAGCGCCGGGTTCGGCTTCACGCCGGCCGTCCACACGATCGTGTTGGAGTCGACCTCCAGGCCGTTCTTCAGCACCACATGACCGTCCACACAGGAGTCCATGGAGGTGGAGAGGTAGATCTCCACGCCGCGGCTCTCGAGGTGCTCCTTGCCGTACGCGCCCAGCTTCGGGCCGACCTCGGGAAGGATCTTGTCGGCGGCGTCGACGAGGACGAAGCGCATGTCCTCGCGCTTCACGCTCGTGTAGTACTTCGACGCATCGCGCGCCATGTCCTCGACCTCACCGATGGTCTCCGCACCGGCGAAGCCACCGCCCACGAAGACGAACGTGAGCGCCTTGCGGCGGACGTCCTCATCGGTCGTCGAGTCAGCCTTGTCCAGCTGCTCGAGGACGTGGTTGCGCAGACCGATCGACTCCTCGATGCCCTTCATGCCTATGCCCTGCTCGGCGAGGCCGGGGATCGGGAAGGTACGGGAGATCGCGCCCATCGCGATGACCAGGTAGTCGAAGGGCAGCTCATAGGCCTCGCCGACGAGCGGAGAGATCGTGGCGACCTTGCGGTCCTGATCGATGGTCGTGACACGGCCGGTGAGGACCTCGGCCTTGGGCAGCACGCGTCGCAGCGGGACGACGACATGCCGAGGCGAGATGCTGCCGGCAGCAGCTTCGGGGAGGAAGGGCTGGTACGTCATGTACGAGCGAGGGTCGACGACCGTGACGGTCGCCTCCCCGTAGCGCATCTTCTTCAGAATGCGACGAGCTGCGTACAGGCCTACGTACCCACCGCCTACAACGAGGATCCTGGGACGCTCCGTGGTGCTCATGCCATCGAGTATCCACCCCCTCGACGGGCACGCTCGTGAGCCCCTTCACAAGGTATCCCCAGGCTCTGCTACACTTCGCCGCCCACGTGACCGAGGTCATGGCACCGAAGGGGAACCACGGCGTGGCGGCGAACGTTGTCCACCCCTGTGAGCTGGCCCTTGTGCCTCGGAGCCGACTGAACCACCACCCCGGTTCACCCTCGCGCAACACCCCGGAACATCCCGCAGCACCTCGCCACCGGCCCGCGGAGGCGTTCGGCGCTCCTTCCCGCAAGAACTTCGCCCAGCAGGGGCCTATTCCTTGTGAAGAAGTTCACGAAGTTCGTCGCGGCGCCCCGCCGAAGGACTCTCCGGGCCCACCCAAAGGGCCTGCCGCGGCTCAAAGTGCAGGCCAAGACGCGTTCGAGCAGGCGGTCGGCTGCTGCTGCCGCGCCTGTTCGGGCGGCCCGCGGCTACGCTGCCGACCAGGCGATTCCGTCGAGAATGTCGTGTTCACTGACGACGACCTCGTGCGCCCCGCCCGCTTCATCACGGCGAGCAGAACAAGGGCCCCGCGGTGATCACATCGACCCGTCCGGGGTGCATCGCGGGGATCGCCGCGCGCCTCGTGCGTCGATGCGAGCAGCCGCCCGGTGATCTCCTGGACCTGTTCGAGGGAGACCCTCGAGTGGTGGATCGCCTCGGAGTCGTACTCGCGCAGTTCCAGTGCGATCGCGGCGACCGTGGTGACGGTGCCGGCCAGACCGACGAGGGTGGCCGCCTCCGTGAGGGGACGGTCTGCTCGGCGAGGTCGAGTGCGGCGTCGATGTCCGCGCGGATCGCGGTGATCCGGCCGAGCGTCGGCGGGTCCACAACGACGCCTTCCGCGACCAGGTGGCGCTCGGTCATACGGACGCAGCCCATGTCCACGGACCGGGCCGCGCGGACCTCATCGTCGCCGACGACGAACTCCGTGGAACCGCCGCCGATGTCGACGACGAGGTAGGGCCTGGCCACCTGGTCGCTGCCGGCCAGTTCCTTGGTGGCGCCGTCGAAGGAGAGCTGAGCCTCCTCGTCACCGCTGATGACCTCGGGCCCGACGCCCAGGATGTCCACCACACCGCGGACGAACTCGTCGCTGTTCTCCGCGTCGCGCGAGGCGGAGGTGGCGACGAAACGGATCTTCTCCGCCCCAGCTCCTCGATCGCGGCGGCGTACTCGCGACACGCTGCGAATGTCCGCTCCAGCGCCTCGGGGCCAGCCGGCCGGTCCGGTCGACGCCCTGGCCGAGGCGGACGATCTGCATCCGGCGGTCGAGCTCGACGAAGCGGCCGGTGGCCGGGTCCACGTCGGCCACGAGCAGCCGGATGGAGTTGGTACCGCAGTCGATGGCGGCAACGCGGGTCATGGCGCTCCTGTGGTGTGTGTGCCGGGTCCGGGCCGGACTCCCGAGGGGCTTGATCGTGCGGGAGCGAAATCCGGCCCGCCCGGCGTTCGACGGCATCTTCCCGGCCTGTCCGGCCGCCGGGGCCCGGGCGGCGCCCCGGTTACCTGTGGGTCAGGACGCGGGCGCCTCGCCGCACGGCGATACGCACGGGCCCTTCGCCCACCACTCGGGCAGCATCGCGATCGCCTCGTCCCCAGCGGGTTCACCCGGGCCCCGCCGCCAGCGAGTGGCCGACCAGCACGTGCAGGCACTTCACCCGGTCCGGCATACCGCCCGCACTGGGAAGCCCTCCAGGACCTCGATGGCGTCGCGGCGCGCCAGGTAGTCCTCGTGCGCCGCCCGGTACGCGGCAGCCAGCTCCGGGTCCGTCGTGAGGCGCTCGGTCATCTCCCTCATGACCCCGTTGGCCTCCAGCGTGCCGATCGCGGAAGCGGCGCGCGGACAGGTCAGGTAGTACGTCGTCGGGAACGGCGTGCCGTCCGGAAGGCGGGCTGCGTCTCGACCACGTCCGGGTTCCCGCACGGGCAGCGGTGCGCGATGGCCCGCAGGCGCGGCGGCCGGCCGAGCTGCTGCTGGAACGCGACGATGTCCGCGTCGGTGGGCGTGGTGGATTCGGTCTGCGGAGGGGCGTGTCCATGCCTGCCTTGGATCTGTTCGGACGGTATGAGGAATTCGGGCGGTGCGGAAGAGAGGTGTGACGGAAGAGAAGTACAGGGTACGGACTCAGCCCCGGTCGGCCTCGTCGACGCTCTCCCAGAGGTTGGAGTGCCAGGGCCGGCCGGCCGCTCCAGGCTCCCCGCGGCGGTCCTGGGCCGCATCCGGGTCGACCACGATGTAGCCGGTCTCCCGGGCAGTACGTAATGGAGGTGCTCGCGGGCCAGCCGCCGGACGTACGCGTCGTCCTTGAGCCGCGCCTTCTCGTCGCGCAGCTGCTCGGTCCGCTGGTGCGCCTCGCGCGACAGCCGCTCCTGGTCGGCGATCTCGTCCCGCTGGGAGATGTACTGCCGCATCGGATACGCGAGCGCGACCACCAGCGAGCAGACGATCAGGGCCAGGAACGCGGCCCGGCCGGTGAGCCGGAGCGGCGGGCCTGACGGCGGTTCTGGGACCGGTAGACACGGGCCGCGGTCTGCTCCCCGAGCAGCCGCAGCCTGGTCGCGGTGGAGAACCGGTCGCGGTCCTTCCCGGCCATGTCTCCCGCCTCCCCGTTACGCACGTCCGTCCCCGCACACGGTACGGGACCGAGTGCGGGGACGGACGGAGGCTGGTGCCCTGAGCCCTTGCTGTGCGTCTGTCAGTTCTCGAAGCGGAACCGCGGGAACGCCGAACGGCCCGCGTACACGGCGGCGTCGTCGAGGATCTCCTCGATGCGCAGCAGCTGGTTGTACTGGCGACGCGGTCCGAGCGGGCCGGGGCGCCGGTCTTGATCTGACCGCAGTTCACGGCGACGGCGAGGTCGGCGATGGTGACGTCCTCGGTCTCACCGGAACGGTGCGACATCATGCACTTGAAGCCGTTGCGCTGGGCGAGCTCGACGGCGTCCAGGGTCTCGGTGAGCGAACCGATCTGGTTGACCTTGACGAGCAGGGCGTTGGCCGAGCCCTCCTCGATGCCACGGGCGATGCGCTCGGGGTTGGTGACGAACAGGTCGTCACCGACGATCTGAACCTTGGCACCGAGCTTGTCGGTGATGACCTTCCAGCCGGCCCAGTCGTCCTCGTACAGCGGGTCCTCGATGGAGACCAGCGGGTACGCGGAGACGAGCTCCTCGTAGTACTCGGTCATCTCGGCGGCCGAGCGGGACTTGCCCTCGAACTCGTACTTGCCGTCCTTGTAGAACTCGGACGCGGCGACGTCGAGCGCGAGACCGATGTCGCGGCCGGGGACGTAACCGGCCTCCTTGATGGCCTCGATGATGAGGTCGAGGGCGGCGCGGTTGGACTCCAGGTTCGGGGCGAAGCCGCCCTCGTCACCGAGACCGGTGGACAGGCCCTTGGTCTTCAGGACCTTCTTCAGCGTGTGGTAGATCTCCGCGCCCCAGCGAAGGGCCTCGGAGAAGGACTCGGCGCCGATCGGCGCGATCATGAACTCCTGGATGTCCACGTTGGAGTCGGCGTGCGAGCCGCCGTTCAGGATGTTCATCATCGGAACGGGCAGCAGGTGCGCGTTCGGGCCGCCGAGGTAGCGGAAGAGCGGCAGGTCGGACGCCTCGGACGCGGCGTGGGCCACGGCCAGCGAAACGCCGAGGATGGCGTTGGCGCCGAGCGAGCCCTTGTTCTCGGTGGCGTCGAGGTCGAACATCGCCTGGTCGATGAGGCGCTGCTCGGTGGCGTCGTACCCGACGAGCTCCGGGCCGATCTGCTCGATCACGGCGAGGACGGCCTTCTCGACGCCCTTGCCCTGGTAGCGGTTGGGTCACCGTCGCGAAGCTCGATGGCTTCGAACGCACCGGTGGAGGCACCGGACGGAACAGCAGCACGTCCCGTGCTGCCGTCGTCGAGGCCGACCTCGACCTCGACCGTGGGGTTGCCACGGGAGTCGAGGATTTCCCTGGCTACGACGACGTCGATGGACGGCACGAGGCATCTCCTTCTGAGATATGACACTGGTTGTGCATGGTCACTGCGGCTTTGCGACACGAGCCTAACCGGCCGGGCCGCCGCCGTTGGCCGACCGCCCGTCCCCTGGGACGAAAAGGACCAAGGGCCCGCATTACGGGCGAAGCTCCAGCGATCTACCAACAAGTAACGACAACAGTTGAACGATTACCGCCCCGGGCTCGCGCGGGGCGGCGCGGCACCGGCTCGGGACGGCAGAAAGCCCGGCCCGGCGCGCACGGGGAGAGCGCGCCGGGCCGGGGAGTACGGGTGCCGCCGGACACCTGCCGGGAGAGGAGAGGCCCGGACTACTTCAGGTGAAGCTGCTGACCCGGGAAGATCAGGTCGGCGTCCTTGACGATGTCGTCGTTCAGCTCGAAGACCTTCTCCCAGCCGCCCTTGACGTCCTGCGCCTCGGCGATCTTGCTCAGGGTGTCGCCGGTCTCCACCTTGTACTCGCCGTCACCCTTCTGGACCTTGCCGCCGGTCGGGTGGTGACGGTCTTCGGCGCCTCGGCCTTCGGCTCGGTGCGCTGCTCGCTGCGCGAGGCGGGCTGCTCGGCCTGGCGCTCCGGCTGGGCCTCCTGCTTCGGCTCGGCCGCGGTGTCGTCACCGTCGCTGGAGCCGGTGTCGACACCCGGGTCCACACCGTCGTTGGTCAGACCGCCGGCACCGGCGCAGGCCCAGGCACCCGGGCCCTGCAGGTCGAGAAGCTTCTCGGCGGCGGTTATCTGCTGGGACTTGGACGCGAGGTCGGCACGGGCGGCGAACTGCGTACCGCCGGCGGCCGCCCAGCTGGACTCCGAGAACTGCAGTCCGCCGTAGTAGCCGTTGCCGGTGTTGATGGACCAGTTGCCACCGGACTCACACTCGGCGACGGCGTCCCACGTGGAGACGGAGGCCGCGGAGGCGCCGGTGGCGCCCATCAGCGGTACGGCGACGACGGCACCGGCAACGCCGGCCAGGGTGGCGACACGGACGGCCTTGGACGGGCGACGGTGCTTGCCCTTGCTGGAAAGCAGCATGGAACTTCTCCTCACCGACGCCTACGAGGTGAGCTGTCGGGTTCGGGCTTAGTGAGTTGCCCGGCCGTGTGTACTGGCACACGACTTCACCCTAGCCGGTCCCGGTGCGTCTCTCGACGTGCCCGGCCCGGCGCTACCTGGGTCCCCGCTCCTGCCTACGGCGCTTTACGCGTCGTTCCCTTCGGCCGACGGCAGGATTCGGCGTGACGGTCGAAGGTGCCCGCGGTGCGAGCGGTTCCGACCGTAAACACAGCAGCCCGCACATTCAAAGCTGGGCATAACGGGCAATCAGCCCTTCAGCGCCGACGCCGGAAGGATATTTACGCAGGTCGGAGGTGATGCGGCTGGACCGTTCGGGCGAGGCGCGCCGGTTGACGCAAAGAGACCCATGTCTCACTTATACATAAGCGGACATAGGCCTCTGAACTACCCCGGGTTTTGGGGCGTTTTCCCGAGTGGATCACTTCCCGACGGAGTCCTTCTGGAGGCCCAGGTCGAGGTCCAGGCCGGGCAGGATCAGGTCCGGGTCGGAGCCGATCTCATCCTTGTTGGCCTCGTAGAGCTCGGTCCATCCGCCGGTCAGCCCCTGCGCGTCGGCGATGGCCCAGAGGTTGTCGCCCTGGTGGACCGTGTAGGCCCCTCGGAGCTCTCCGTGCCGCCGCCACCCCGGGCCTCGCCCTCGCCGCGCGAGGCGTGCCGGCCGGACTCGCGTCCGTCGCCCTGGTCCGCCTCCCGGTCCACCTCCGGGGCCGTGGCCTCGGGGCGGGGTGCCGCGGTGCTTGCCGCCCTTGTCGTCCGCATCCTTCGAGGCGTCAGGCGTCCCGGGGTTTCGGAGGTCTCGGGGACGGAGTGACGGAGGGTGAGGCGGACGAGTCGGGCGTCTCGGAGCCGGTGGGCCCTCGGTCACCTCGCCGCCGCCGTCCTTGCCCTCTTCATCCGGCGTGACGGGCGAAGGGCTTGCGGACGCGTCGTCAGCCGGCGTCTCGGTGTCCGAGGGCCCGGCGGAAGGAGTGCTGCCCGGATCGATGCCCGGCAGACCTTCGTCCACCGCGAGCCCGGAGATGACCGCGCAGCTGGACCACGCCTTCAGGCCCTGGTCGTCGAGGACCTTCTCGGCGACGGCGATCTGCTGCGAGCGGCTGGCGAGGTCGGCGCGGGCGCGTAGTCCTTGCCGCCGTACGCCGCCCAGGTGTCCGGGAGAGCTGCAGGCCGCCGTAGTAGCCGTTACCGAGATCGGCGCTCCACATGCCGCCGCTCTCGCATTCGGCGACCCGGTCCCAGGTCGAGGCGTCGGCGGCTTGCGCACCGGTCGCACCAAGAAGCGGAATGGCGATGGCCGATCCCGTCACACCTGCGGCGACGAAGATGGCGGGTGCCTGGCGAGGGCGGCGGTGTCTGCCGTTCGCGGAGCCCATGGGATTGCCTTCCGTGTGACTGACAAGTGCGGCTGGAGCTTCGAACCGTGAACCTAGCGGGAGTCGAACGTTTGTCACAAGTCGATGCAGCGGAGATCACGCGAAAGTCACAGAGTTGACAGAGTGTCACTATTCTCGCCGCGATGTCCGGGATCGAACTCGACGGGCAGAGTGCGCAATCCGCGCATGATGAGCCCGCCCTCCAGCGCAAATCGGTCGGTTCCACAGCAAGTCGCAGGTCAGGGAGGCGTCTCAGCAGCGTGGCCAGCGCCGCCTGTCCCTCCAGCCGGGCCAGTGGCGCTCCCAGGCAGTAGTGGATGCCGTGGCCGTATCCGAGGTGCTGATTGTCACTCCGTGCGAGGTCCAGTGTGTCCGCGTCACGGAACCTGTCCGGTCACGGTCGGCGGCGGCCAGCACCACGAGTACGGGGTCCCCGGCCGCGATGTCCCGCCCGCCGAGCGCCATCGGTTCGGTGGCGTACCGCCAGGTGGCAAGCTCCACCGGCCCGTCGTACCGCAGCAGTTCCTCGATACCCGTCGCCAGCAGTCCGCTCTCCCCGCCGCCAGCGAGCGCTCCAGCCGCTCGCGCTGCTCCGGTTGCGCAGCAGGGCGTACGTACCGTTGCCGATGAGGTTGACCGTCGTCTCGAAACCGGCGAACAGCAGGATGAAGGCCATCGCGGCGGCCTCGTTCTCGGTGAGGTGCTCGCCGTCGTCGCTCGCCCGGATCAGCCCCGAGATGAGGTCGTCGCCGGGGTTCTCCCTCTTGCGGTGGATCAGTTCGGCGAGGTAGCCGCGCATCTTCTTGACCGACCTGGCCACCCGCCGCGCGGGCCGCCACCGTGCCGGATCATCATCCCGGCCCAGTCACGGAAGTCGTCCTGGTCCTCGCGCGGCACACCCAGCAGATCGCAGATCACATAGATGGGGAGCGGGAAGGCGAAGTCATGGATGAGGTCGGCCTTGCCCTCCTCGATGAAGCTGTCGATGAGCTGGTCCGTCAGCTCCTGCACCCGGGGCGCGAACTCGGCGATCCGGCGCGGGGTGAACGCCTTGGAGACCAGGCGGCGCAGCCGGGTGTGGTCCGGCGGGTCGATGTTCAGCAGGTGCGTCATCAGCTCCGCGTTGCGCTCCCCGGGATGCCCGTCTTCCCCTTGGCATGCGCCGAGCCGGCGTGGTTCGCCGGGTTCTTGGAGAGCCGGCTGTCGGCGAGGGCCTGTTTGGCGTCCGCGTACCGGGTCACCAGCCACGCCTCGACACCGCTGGGGAGCGTGGTCCTGTGTACGGGCTGTGCTCGCGCAGCCAGGCGTAGGCGGGGTACGGATCGGTGGCGAACTCCCAGGTGAAGAGGTCGGGAGCTTCGTCGGACACATCGTCGGGCGCTTCGCCGGGCGCGGGATCTCGCCGGCGTGGGGCAGTCGTTCACCCCGACGTTATCCGCAGCCTCCCCGAGCCCCTCCGCCGCCCGGATGGCGTCCCGGTAGGTGCGGGCGGCTGCGCGCAGCGCGGTCTCCGGTCGGTGCCGTCCCGCTCGGCGCGTACGGCCAGGGCGAGCAGCTCGTAACCGATGGAGTCACCGGCAGGCAGGGGCACATCGAGTCCGGCATGACGGGCCCGGCTGCCGAGCTTGGCGGCCAGCGCCAGACCGGGCTGGCCCAGCGGCACCCGTCGGTGGCCGAATCGCGCTGCTTCTCGATCGCCTTGGTCCGCAGCCAGTGCTCGTGTACGTCCTGGGGCGTCTCGGCGCTCTCGTCGCCGAAGACATGGGGTGCCGGTGGATCAGCTTCTCCACGATCGTGGCCGCGACATCGTCGACGGCGAACGGCTCGTCCGGGTCCTCCTGCGCGATCCGGGCGTGGAAGACGACCTGGAGCAGTACGTCCCCGAGCTCCTCGCGCAGCTCCTCGCGGTCGCCGTCCTCGATCGCCTCGACCAGCTCGTACGCCTCCTCGATGGCGTACTTGGCAAGACCCTTGTGCGTCTTGTGGGAGGTCCACGGACACTCGCGCCTGATCCGGTCCATGACCTGGACCAGGTCCAGCAGCCGCGCACCCGGCAGATCGTACGAACCGGGCAGCAGCTCCAGGTCCGGCATCTGCACCCGCCCCGAGCCGCCGAGCCTGGCCAGACCGTCGGTGAGCGGCTGATTGCCCTCACCGCCCACCAGCACGACCACCGTCCGGTCGCCCGCGCAGTCGTCCACGAGCTCCTCGGCCCGGGGCGAGGCCTGTTCGACGACGACGCCTGCCTCACGCAGGTACGGCAGTTGCGGGTGGTCCCGCTCGGCGCAGAGCACGCGGTCCGCGGCGCGCAACGTCTGCCAGGCGGGCCAGGACAGCAGCCCCGGCGCGACCCGGTGGCTGGCGGTGAGCAGGACGATACGGCCGGAGGCTTCAGCGTTCACGCTCCGAACCTACCCGGCCCGGACCCGGTACGGTCAGGCGCCCGCCGGGGTCTGCGGCTGCTCGAACTCGGTGACCTGCGTGATCCACGGAGCCTTGTAGGTGCTGAGCTGGACCTGCTTGTCGTCCCAGCTGCCGAAGCGCGGGTTGACGTCGATGTGCAGGGCCTTCGACGCCTTGGTGAGCGCCTCACCGACGGTCTTCTGGCCGTCGGGCGTCTGCAGGTCGGCGCCGAGCGCCTGCGCCAGCTTCGGCAGCTGGACCTCCTTGCGCAGATCGTTCTCGATCTGGTCCGGGCGACCCAGCGCTGCTGGAGCATCACGGTCCGCAGGCCCTCGTCGCCGCCGGACTGGGCGGCGGCCGCCGACCGGACGTCCTGGATCTCCTTGCGACTGACGCCCACTCCGGCGTCCTTCGCGGCCCGGTCCAGGATCTTCTCGAAGATCATCCCGTGCAGCTTGGCCCGGGTGAGCTGCCCGGACTTCTTCACCAACTGCTCGGATTCCCTGGAGCCCTGCTGCGCACTGCGTACGTCCGCCGCCTGAGCCTGGACCGCGGACACCGCGATCCGGTCCCCGCCGACCACCGCCGCGGAGCCTGGATGGGCCTGGTTCCCGCAGGCGGAGAGAGCGGCGCCGCGAGAAGAACTGCGGCGGAGACGGCGAGCGCGGTGCGACGACGGCGGTGCAAAGGAGCCTCCGTGGAGAGTTTGTGCATCAGTGCACAAAGCCTTGCGATGATCGATGTTAGGCAGTGGAGGTGATTCGGGCCACTGATTCGACCAACGATTCCGCAGGACTTCCGTTCGGGGCAGGCCCGATGGCCCGGAATCAGCCGCTCCGGACGTCCCGTTGATGCGTCAGCTGCCGGCGCAGCTCCACCGGGAGCGGATGGTGCGGCCCGTAGGTCCGCTCCGCGTCGTACAGCAGCCCTGCAACTGCCCGCGTCCCGCGGCATGATCACCCACGGCGAGCAGCAGGTGGCCGATGCGGTGCCGGATGTCGAAGGCGCGGCCGGGGTCGGACGTGACCGCCCCGTACACGTTCTCGTAGTAGGGAGGACCGACCGGTACTCGGCGAGCGCCGCGGCAGGCTCGCTCAACTGCTCCAGACACTGCGCCGCGTCGTAGCGGAACTGCAGAGTCTGGGTGTCGGCCGGGCCGGCCCGAGCGGTGCGGTCCTCGGCGAGGCGGCGCAGTTCCGGCAGGGCGCGGCGGTACTGCCCGTCGTCCATCAGCGTCGCCGCGTACTGCTTGCGCAGGATCCGTACGACCGGTGAGTGCTCCCGTGTTCGGCCGCCGCGGCCGGGAGGATGCTGCCGAGGATGTCCACAGCCTGGGTGATCCGGCCCTCACCGAGCAGCTGCTTCACCTCCTCGACGGCCCTCGCGACGTCCGGGCGGGCGGGCGCGGGGACTGCTGGACGGGGACCGGCGCGGAACGGGCGCGGGAGTCGCCGCACGGTCCGGCCAGGGTGCGTGCGGGCGCAGGAAGGGACGGGTCGGGTCGAGCGGACCGGACGGTGAGCCCCGGCGGGCAGCAGCGGGCGGAGCGACTCGTACACCTCCTGGGCGGAGGCGGGGCGGTGCTGCGGATCCTTGGCGAGCAGCCTCAGGACGAGCGATTCGAGCGGCTCGGGCACCTCGCGCCTGAACTGTCGCACCGGGGTCGGCGGGTCGTAGAGGTGGCGGTGCAGCACACCGAGGGCGGTGGAGCCGGCGAACGGCACATCGCCACTGAGGAGTTCATGGAGGACCACGCCGAGCGCGTACAGATCGGTGTACGGGCCGACGGCGCCGCCCATCGCCTGCTCGGGGCCATATAGGCCGGGGAGCCGATCGGTGACCCGGTGTGGGTCAGCCGGGTGGTGTCGCTGTCCAGGACGGAGGCCACGCCCAGGTCGAGCACACTGACGGTGCCGTCCGGCCGGATCATCGTGTTGCGCGGCTTGAGGTCGCGGTGGACGATCGGCACCGCGTGCACCGCCGAGAGCACCGCGCACAGTTGGGCCGCGACCGCGACCGCCCAGGGCCAGGGTAGGGATCGTGTTCGGCCAGGTGATCGGCGAGGTCGGCGCCCTCGACGTACTGCATGACGAGATAGAGGTCGTCGTCGTCGCTGCCCGCGTCATGGACGGTGACCAGGCCCGGGTGGTCGACCTGGGCGGTGACCCGGCACTCGCGGACGAACCTGCGGCGCAGCTCTTCGGCGGCGTCGCTGCCGGCCAGACCGGTGACCCGGTCGGGGTGCAGGAGCTTCACCGCGACCCTGCGGTCCAGCCGCTGGTCGTACGCCGTCCAGACCTGGCCCATGCCGCCCTGTCCGAGAACGGTGGCCAGCTCGTACCGCCCGGCGATCACGCGACGGGTCACTGGCTCCCGCCCTCCTTGCGGAGGTAGTCACTCAGCTCGTCGAGCTCGGCGCGCACCTGGTCGAGGCGCTGGGGCTTCGGGGTGGGCGCCGGTGCGAGCCGGGGCCGGGAGCCGGTGCGGCGCTGGGCGCGGTGGCGGTCTGCGGTGCGGCGGGCGGGTAGCCACGACCGGGGACGGCAGGGTGGGTGCGGCGGACCGGGCCTGCGGCGACGCGTACCCGTCGTACTGGGCGGGTGCCGGCTCAGCAGGCGGGCTGCCGAAGCGCGGGCTACGGACGGCCCGTTCGGGCCGAAGTGGTTTATGTCCGCGATCAGGTAGTAGACGCTTGCCCCGAGAGGGACGGCCAACAGCCAGATGACCGCGACTGTGGTCTGTGCGGGCGTGACCAGTTCAGGGTCCTCGGGCAGGTACCCCATGAACACGAAGAAACCCAGGTTGAGCACGAGCACGAGGGCGAACACGCTCCAGTCGCGCCTCTCGCGCGTAACGATTGCCAGCCGCAGCGTCGACGCCCAGGCGAGAAGCCCACAGCTCAGCAGGGTCATCGCCACAAAGGTCACGCGCAGCACGACCCGCGTTGTCGGGGACGGACGCCCTTCGGCGGCTGCCCCGGTGGATAGCCGTAGCCATGCATGAGTTGCTCCTGGAATACGTATGTCGGACGTGTGCCTTGAGGGTATACACGTCAAGCAAACAGACGGTCCCGGTCGGGTCCGCAGATTGTGTTCGCACCTCTCGTCCAGGGGCGGCTCGTCACGGGGCGACCCTGCCGTCGGTGAGTCCGTCGTACATCCCCTGCAGCAGCCGGCCCCGAGCTGCCCGGCCGTACGCAGCGCGTCCTCGAACGCGGCGAGGGTGTGGAACCGCTCCCCGTATCTGCGCTGCTCGGCCAGCGGCATCCGCGGCAGTTGAAGGCGGCGGGCATCGAGCCGGGTCGCGGTCGAGGCGTAGCTGCTGGCCTGCCGGTTGTTCGCGGTGCCGCGCAGGAACCCGGCCAGGAACCAGGAGTCCAGAGCTGCCGGGTCGGGGCGCAGCAGCTGGAGGTTGCGGCCGAGTGCGGAGCCCGCAGTGGCCTCGTCCACGACCCGGGTGACCGAGCCGCCGCCGAGCACCGGCAGGACGACATCGCCGGGTTCGAGCAGGAGCACTCCGTCCTCGCTCTCGGCCGCGCCGGTGGGGTGCCGCTCGGGGCCGCGCCCGTGAGGACATCGTGTTCGGTCAGGACGGGCGCCGTACCGCTGCCGGAGCCGCCGGTCCGCAGCTGCAGAGCTCCGGCGCGGACGAGTTCACCGACCGTGGTCAGAGTCCGGCGGGCCGGCTCGGAGGGCCGGCCGGCTTCGGGTGAGGCGGGCGGTCAGCCGCAGGGTGTCGGACAGCCGCTCCCGTACCTCGTCCAGCTCGGCCGCTCCGCCACCGGCGGCCGGGGACGGCAGATGCCGGGCGGGAGCCAGGTCCACGTCGTCGTCGAGGAGTTCGATGACGGGGACCGCACGGCTGCCCCCGGCAGGCCGGACGGACCGGGGCCCGGTCCCTGCGCGCCGCCTCGTGCGGTCCGCTCAGGACCGTCGGTGCCGGCGAAGGCGTGCCAGGCATCGAGGACAGCGCTGCGCACGGCCGGCCAGTCGGTACGCTCCCTGCCACCGGCCGCCGGGCGCCCGCCATGGAGGCCGCTTCGGCGGGCTCCATGGTGTCGACGAGCAGGAGTTCGGGTGAGGGCGGTGGTCTGCTCCCGGTTTGCGCAGCACCCAGAGGTGGAGCGGGACTCCGTACGGGGCGCGGCGCCGGCCGGGAGCGCGATGACGGCGCGGAGCGCGCCGCGACGCAGGAGGTCGGCGCGGATCCGGCGGCCCGAACGGCGGGAGGCGGCGGCCGGAGGCATCAGCACGACAGCGGTGCCGCCCTCCCGGAGGTGGGCGAGGGCGTGCTGGATCCAGGCGAGTTCGGACTCGGTGCGGGCCGGGAAGCCGTACTCCCAGCGCGGGTCGTACGCCAGCTCCTCGTGACCCCAGTTGCGCTCGTTGAACGGCGGGTGGCAGAGCACGGTGTCCACGGTGAGCTGCGGGAAGGCGTCCGCGCGCAGGGTGTCACCGGTGCGGACTGCGAGAGTGGCGCTCTGCGCACCGGCCGCTCCCTCCGCGTGGAGCGCGAGGCGGAGTGCGGTGAGGGCCGCGAGGCCGGGGTCGGCCTCCTGCGCGTACAGGGCCGTGGCCCGGCCTGCCATGCGCAGGAGAGCGCCGGTGCCCGCGGCAGGGTCCAGGACCGTGTGCGCCGCTCGCCTTCCGCTCCGCCGGCCGGCCCGCCGCTCCACCTCGGCGAGACCGGCCATCAGCTCGGCGAGACCGGGCGGAGTGAGCGTGTACTGGCGGGGTTGGCATCGAGCTGCCTGCCGAAGAGGAAATCGAAGGCTTTCGGGGTGCCCGTCTCGGCGGCGAGTTCGGCCGCGGCACGCAGCAGCGGAACGGAGGGCAGCAGGTCGGATGTGGTGGGGTGTGAACCACCCGGTCCCCGTCCGGCCCGAAGCGCGCGGTGAGTACGTCCTCCAGCGCGCCGGGCAGGACTCCGGCCATGCGCTCGTCCGAGACGGCGGTGAGCTCCAGCCAGGCGGTGGGCCTGTCCCGGACGAGCAACAGGGCGCAGCCGGTGTGGACCAGGGCGGTGGCAACACCTGCCGGGTGTCCGGACAACTGCTGCCAGAGCCTTTCCCGGAGCGGGACTTCGGCGAGCTTTCCCTGGTCGCGAAGCCACCCTCGACCTCGGACAGTGCGAAGGAGGGGCTGGTCTCGCTGCCGCCGACCGGCTTGGGAAAGTCGGCGTGCCGCCGCCGCCAGTTACTGACGGCCGCGCGCCCCACGCCCGCGAGCCGCGCGATACCGGCTGCGGTCACCTCTGTCGAGTTCTCCGGCACTGGGTCTCCCCGAATCTCGTCCGTCCGCGCGTGTGTGTGTCCGCGAGCATACCGAGCGGTCACGAAGACATCGATTCACAGCGAGAATGTGACCATCGTATGGAGATTGTGTTGACCCGGTTCACAAGCTCTGCTCTTATTGACCCGTTACTACGTCACGTAGCGCACCGAACCGATCACATTCATCCCCGTTCTTCCGTCGAAGGGCACACCCATGTCCCAGTTCACGCAGCCGCCGCCGCCCCAACAGCCGTACGCTCCCGCTCCGGTGCCGGGCATGTCTCCCGCCCGCAACGGGCTGGGCGTCTCCGCTCTGGTGCTCGGCATCATCGGCGCCGTCTCGGGGCTGATCCCGCTGCTCTTCTGGCTGGCCGGCGTCCTCGGCGTCATCGCGCTGGTCCTGGGCCTGGTAGGACGGGGCCGCGCCAAGCGCGGAGAGGCCACCAACAAGCGCATGGCCACCTTCGGCGCCGCGCTCGGCCTGGTCTCGCTGGTCCTGTCGGTGGTCGGCGCGGTCCTGCTGTTCAAGGCGGTGGACGACGTGGTGGATGACATCAACAAGTCGGTGTCGGGCAGTTCGGCCTCGGTGAAGCCGGGCCCGGCCGGGGCGACGCGAAGAGCGACGCCGGGGACGCCGGGGACGCCGGGGACGCCGGGGACGCCGGGGACGCCGCGAAGAGCGAAACCCTCCAGGCGGGCGACTCCGCCGTGTACGACGACGGCATCGAGGTCACGGTCAGCGCCGCGGACACGTACACCCCGACGAGTGGGCCGTAGGCCACACCGAGGGCAACCACGCCCACAAGGTCTCCGTCGTCATCGAGAACAAGGGCAAGAAGAAGCTCAGCACCGCGCTCGCCACGGTCGACGCCCTCGTCGGGGAGGACGGGGAGATCGCCGAGCAGATCTTCGACGGCAAGATCGGCAAAGACTTCAAGGCCGCGATCCTGCCGGGCAAGAAGGCCACGGTGCAGTTCGCCTTCGACGCCCCGGCGGACGCCAAGCACCTGACCATCGAGGTCAGCCCCGGCATCGAGTGGGACGCGAGCCAGTGGGAGCTCAAGCTCTGACCACCCCGCCCGGCAAGCCCCCGTAAGCACAGATACGCATACGGGGCGAGCCGACGGGTGTTCACACCCGGTGACGCACCCACACGTTCGGCTCCACACACACCGCGCACCGCGCGCGGCCGAGCAGTGCACCGGCGCCGGCACCCCGGCACCCCACCGGACCGTCCGCACCGAAGTGCAGCCCCGTCCAGTCCCGCCACTGGGCGAGCGACCCGCTCACCGTCATCGACGCCGGGGCCACCGCCTCGATGACGCCGCCTGCCCGCGACTGGACGCGCAACCAAGGGTCGCACGGCAGCCCGGCCTCCCCTGGTGCGCCGGGCGCACTCCGCCATCGGCGCCCAGGATCCGTGCGCTCGGCGCGCAGGCACACCGGAGCGACGACCTCGCCGAAACCGAGTCGGCCCGCATTCCCTGGCATCGCTGCCGGCATCAGGCCCGAAATGCCCTGCCCCTGACGCCCCTCGGAACAACCAAACGGCGACAGGCCTGCCACACGCCGAAGCGCTGCCAAGTGCAGGCGCCTTCGGAAGTTGACCCGCCATCTGCCCAACGAACCGTCCTTTGCGTGCATCGCGATCCGGCCAAACATCATCACACCGCCGCGTCCTGCCCCTACAACATCAGCCAGACTCTAAAATCGCCCTGATTCGCGGAGAAATGGATCAGCAATACCCGCTGCAGACCGGATGAACGAGGCTTTCTCGGGCTCGAGTTCCAGTGCGGATCCGGCTTTGCAGCGAAGCAGGAGACCCTGTTTCGCTGACCGCTCGGTACCGTGAAAGGCACGGACATCACGGTGAGCGACTCGGTGCCAGTGGTGCCGTCCGCTGCGACGACCAGAGGGTGCGGCTATGGAGGGGAATTCATGACGTTCGACGAGGAATGGGCTGAGCTGCGTTCGGCGGCAGAACAGCGGAGTGCCATGCAGATTAACAGCGTTCCGGCCGAGGGGGCGGGAGGGCCTCCGGTACGCCTGACCTGGTAGTCAATCAGGACGACCTCGGCGCTGTCGGAAACGATGCCTATGCGCTACGGGTCAGGCTCTCCAGGGTGGGGACCACGCCCGCCCTTCGACTTTCGATGCGGCGATCGCGCTCACCAACGGGGATTTCGCCAGCGGTTCCGCACTGCTCAAGGTGCATGATCGCTGGAACACACATATGAAGACGCTGCTCGACTCCTGTGCGCATATTTCGAATCACCTGGATTACACCAAGTCCGTCCATTCCAAGGACGAACTGAAGATCGTTGGCGATCTGGCGCCCATCTCAAGCTCAGCGAGTACCTGAAGTAGTTCCCGGGGAGTGCAGGAATGCTGAAGTACGAGGACGTAGTCAACGCGCCCCTGGCGAAGTTGAAGGCGGCGGCCGATGACTGGGCGGAGATGGTGACCAAGCTGGACCAACTTGCCGACGACGCCGGCGACAGCATGAAGGCCAAGGCGGACAAAGCCGAGTGGGAGGGCCTCAACGCAGGTGTCACCAAGGGGTTCATCACCAAGACGGCCAAGGAGTTCAAGGACGCCGCGGCAGAGGCCAAAGGCCTGAAGCTCCTCCTCGCTGAGGCCCATGCTGCCTTCAAGAAGGCCCAGGACGCCCTGATCGACATCCGGGACCACGACGCGCCCGCTGCCGATTTCCACGTCGACGCCCGGGGCAACGTCTCCGCCCGCCATCCGGCGGAGGACTTCTCCTACGAACAGCGCTACTACGACCCCGAGTACCCGGAGTATGTGCAAAACAGAAGGCGGCGATCAAGGCCTGGCAGGCGAAGATCGACCTCATCGTCGACAACTGCAACGACACCGATGTCTCGTTCAAGAACTCCCTCGAGGTCAACGTCACCGACCGTAAGGACTTCAGCGCCCCGAAGTACACGAAGATGGACCAGGAGGAGGCCGCCCGCGCGTACGCATACGCGGCCAAGGGCCGGGACATCACGCATACCGAACTCCAGGCGCTCAACGAGCTGTTGCACGACAACAGCAACAACAAGTCGCCTGATTTCGCGAAGGCCTTCTACGAGAAGCTCGGCCCCGACAAGTCACTCACCTTCTTCGGACAGCTCGCCACAAGCACCTACCAGTCCGGCGAACTCGACAAGCAGCGACTCAAAGACGTGCAGGCCCTTCAGAAGAATATGGGCCTCACCCTGGCCAAGGCCTCCGAGAGCAACGATTTCACCGCGAAGTGGGGCCCAGAGCTCAGAAGGCTCGGCACGGAGCATATTCCGCTGGCCAGAAACGACCATGGCGGGCCGTACGGTTACCAGTTGCTCGGCGGCATCATGCGCTTCGGGAACTACGACGCGAAGTTCCTGAATCCGATCGCCGAACACGTGGCGCAGCTGCACCAGAAGGACCGGGCATGTTCGCCGACAAATCGGCGGCGGGAAACCAGCTCAAGGGCTCATTCAACCCTCTGGCGTCACCGGCGCCGGGCGCGATCCAGTCGTTTCCATGCTCGAAGCGTTGGGGAACAGCCCGGATGCGGCCAAACACTTCTTCTCCGATACTCCAACCGCGTACAACGAGGACGGCACGAAGGGCGAAGTAGGTAAAGCCGACCTCGGAAAGGAGGACGGCGAGAAGATCGAAACCTATCTCGACTTCTTCGGGAACGAGAAGTGGAAGTCCGCCCTCGATTTCGAGTCGCCGGACAAGGTCGAGGAGTCGCGCGGCTACATGCCGGATGCCCTGGGGCGCGCACTGGAAGCGGCCACACTCGGTTACCCGGCGGGTCACCCGGATGCAGGGGTGGAGCGTGGCGAGGAAAACGCGTCCATCATGCAGAAGGTTATGGATAAGTACGGGGATGCAGGCCTTCTCAAGAAGCAGGAAGCGATGGCGGACAGCCTCGGCATCATGGGTGCCGGGTACATCGACGACATCAACTGGGCGGTGGACAAGCCTGACCCAGAAAGTCTCTTCACTCGTGGAGCGGATTCCGATGGTCGCATAAGTTTTGAAGATCAGACCGAGGGCCGTAGGTCTGCCCGCCAATTCCTCAGCGCCCTCGGTCAGCACCCGGACGCCTACGCCACCCTGTCCGTTGCAGAGCAGGTCTACACCCGGAGCATGATCGAGGGGCAGGTGGGCCCCGACGGGACGATCAACGAGGGAGCAGCCAGGTCGGCCCTGCAAGTCGGTGCGCAAGTGCAGGGCATGCTTGACGAATCCCGTGCCGGCCAGGCCGAGGCGACGAGCCTGAAGGCCCACGACGACTACGAGAAGGCGGTTGCCAAGCGCGCGGGCTGGATCGAGTTCGGCGCTACGACGGGAGTCGCGGCCGGTGTCGCCTTCCTGCCTCCAGTGGCCGCCGTCGGCGCGGCCGCAGTGCTCATTCCACTGGCGACCGACACCGGCATCGGGGTCGTCGAGCAATCTATCGGCCAAGTGATCGGTGACATATCTGACAGCTCCACGGAAGATCACAAGGAGATGACAGATGAAGAAATCCGAGAGAACAAAACCGCGATCTACTCCGCGGGGAACTTATGGCTGAAGCCCCGATGGAAGAGTTCAGAGCCCGGCATGGAATCGCTAAGACTTCAGATTTTGGAGTGGATCTGCAGCAGGCTATGTGGGCCGGTTATGCGGCGGGCAATGATCGCGCGAAACAACAGGGCAACGATGCGGAAACCGGCGACTAGTGATACAGGAACAGGGAATGAGGTGCCCTCTATGAGAGCAGCGTCGGCAAGGCGTTCGGCCGTCGCTGCAGGGCTAATTCTGACCATGGGGGCTGGGATAGTGGCCTGCAGCGAGGAGAGAAGGTCGAGGAGGAAAGGTGGACGTCCACAGATGCGGAAGAGGTCTGCGGCGGTTTGTTTTCCGGCCCGTTGGCGAAGAAGGTCGAGTCGGTTACTGGAGACACAGTGTTCTCTCCAGGAAGCAAGACCCAGAGCCTGGAAGAGGTCGTTGAGGCACTGAAGCGGGACCACGCATCCGAGCGCGGTGGGGGCGGAGTGGAAGACCTGTGCAAGCTGAGGGGCGAGAGAGGAGGGTTGGACAACGAGGCATCTATCAGTTTCTTCATGTACGAACCGCAAGATGTGGAGAACCCTCCAGAGTCGCCCGACACTGTGTCATACACCATGGGGAAGAAATCCGAGGCAAGAAATAGGAGCGCGTCACTTTACCTGGAGTGCGCCAGCACACAGTTGAAGGGGTCGAATGTGGACCCGCTGCGCCTCTATGGAAGCTTCACAAGAGGGAGAGCGACGCGCCTGGTACCCGCGGAACTCGCGAGGCCAACCTGGAGATACTCCACACAGCGGCCCTTGTCGTGGTGAAGGAACTCGAGTGCAAGGGCAACGCGGGCCTGCCCGAAACACCCGACTTCACATTGAAGTAGGCACGGTGAGCAGGGCAAAATAACCAAGGCCGCGCAGTTTACTGATCGGCAGGGCCGCCAAGGGCGATTCGTGCTGGTGGGGAGCCCGGACACACGCCAGGCACCGCCACGCATGCAACTACATAAAGCTTGCCAGCCGACGGCGCGAACACCGGTCGGCGCCCTTTCCGTATGCGCGGGCGGCCTCAGGCATACCTGGCGCCCGCTGCCCACTACTCCCTCAGCCGCCGCACTGTTCCTGCATGACCGTCTTGTCGGCGGCGGTGACGGGGAGTTCGTACTTCAGCGAGACCTGCGCGAACCGCACCGCGTACGAACAGCGGATCTGCTTGTACGGGGGCAGCCAGGAGGCCGGGCCCGAGTCGCGCTTGGCGTTGTTGGCCGGGCCGTCCACCGGAATGAGATTGAGCGGGTCATTGGCGATCTGCTGCCGCTTCGCCTCGCTCCAGCGCGCCGCACCCATCTGCCAGTCGTAGGACAGCGGCATGACATGGTCGATCTGGACCTCGGTGGCCTTCTGTTTCCGCCACTCGATGGTCGAGCCGGTGTACGGGTCCTTCAGCGTCATCGAGATGACCACGCAGTCCGAACCCGACCGGTGGGCTATGTCCTTGCCGTCTCTGGCCAGCAAGTCGTTCCGCGTATCGCAGCCATTCCTCGACAGGGGTATCCCGTCCACGGAGTCCTTCCAGGCGTACCCGAACTTGTCCCGCTCGTACCCGGTCCTCGGTCCGCGCCCCTTGGTGGCCACCTTGTCGATGATCTTCCGGGCCGCCGCCCTGTCCGCCTCGGTGGTGAGCGGGGCCAGGCCCGGCTCCGTGCCATCGGGGTTGTCCAGCGGGCTGACGCCGAACCCCTGCACCGGCCGGTCGTTGCTGTCCTGACTGGCGGAGCTGCCACCGGACGGCAATTCGGGGTCGCACCCAGCCAAGGACAGGACAGCCAATGCACTCAATGCGGGCAGAACGACACTGCGCATACTGGTGGTTATCACTCGAAACCGCCCCGGCGGGAAGAAAGCAGGGAGAAAGCCGACGCAAGCATCCTACGGACGCCCTTCTCGACGAGCTGCGGGCCGCCCGGCAGACGGCGTACGCCCGGATCTGACGCTCAGCTCCTCCGACCTGCTGGGCGCCTGGCACACCTGACCTGGAGCGGGAGTTGCGCGGCTGTGCGGGGCTCGGGCTCGGGCTCGGGCTCGGGCAGCATCATCCGGGAGGCTCGCAACACCGGGTGCCCGGCCTGCTTCACACCTTCCCGATCCCCAGCGTCGTCTCGGACGGCAGCAGCCCCGAGCCGAGCACCTCCACCCACAGCGGCCCCAGCAGCTCCACCAGCCGCGCCCGCTCCCCATCGTCGAGTGCGTCCCACGGCCCGGCCGCCTGCTCGTCCGTACGCCGCTCCACTTCCGCGCGCAGCGCCCGGCCGGCCTCCGTGGCCGTCCCGTCCGGCTCCAGCAGCCCGCGCTCCAGCAGCCGCCGTCGTCCCGCCGCCCACTCCTCGTCGCTCCAGCCCCGGCTCGCGAACACCTCCGCGGGCGCCGCACCGATGCCCGCGAACGAGACCAGCGATTCGACCGGGTCCAGGCCCGCGGCGGCCAGCGCCGCGAGGTGCCCGTCCCCGCGGTGCTCGCGCAGGATCGTCGCCGCCTGCCAGAGCACCAGGTGCGGTGCGTCCGGCCAGGGCAGGGCCGCATTGGCCGCGGCGAGCGGACGGCCGGTGACATCGGCGGCCTGCGCCGCCCGGCGCGCCAGCGCGGCGGCCTCGGCGAACTCCGGGCCGTCGACCCGTTCCCCGAACAGCGCCCGGTACGCGCGGCCCACCGCCCTCGACCTGGCGGCGAGCACCGCCTCGGGTGCCGCGAAGGACCAGCCGGCCGGGACGTACTTCCGGATCATGGCCGGGCTGAAGCTGTGGAAGGTGCTGGTGACCCGGTCCGCGCCGGCCGCCCCGAGCGGCGCCGCGCGCCAGGCGAAATAGCTCGGCCAGCGCTCATCGGTGGCATGGCCGAGCCCTGCGGCCTCGTCGAAGGACTCCGGCGCGTAGTACACAACGGCGTGCAGCGGCTCCAGCAGGTGCCACATCTGGCGTACGCGCCCCAGCTCGTCGGACATCTCTCCGCCTTCCGAGAACTTATCTAGCCGATGACTAGATCCCAAGCCTGCCCTCGCCCGCCAAACTTGTCAATGACTAGATTCAGCGTACTGTGCTGACCATGACCAGCGAGCGCACCTACCACCACGGCGACCTGCGCCGCGCCGTCCTGTCCGCCGCCCTCGACGTGATCACGACGGACGGCCCCGCAGCACTGAGCCTGCGCGACCTGGCCCGCCGGGCCGGCGTCTCGCATGCCGCCCCGCCCACCACTTCAGGACCGGACGGGCCTGCTCACCGCAGTCGCCGCCGAGGGGTACACACTGTTCGCCGACGCGCCGGACCTGTCGGAGCAGGGCGTGCGCTACGTACGGTTCGCGGCCCGGCATCCCGCGCACTTCCAGGTGATGTTCCGGCCGGAGCTCTACCGCGCCGACGACCCGGAACTGCTCGCCGCGAAGGCCCGCGCCACCGAGTCCCTGAGCGCCGGGGTCGGCGAACTGCCCGCCGGGGCCCACGGCGACGACGCCCGGCTCGCGGGCGTGGCCGCCTGGTCCCTGGCCCACGGTTTCGCCGCCCTGCTGCTCAGCGGCAATCTGGAGGGGCCGGTTGGTGAGAGGGACCCGGAAGAGGTCTTCCGCACGCTCACGGGGCTGCTGTTCAGGCCCCGCCGGGACGAGGCCTGAACAGCCCGGCGTCGATCAGCGCACCTACTGCGGCGTGAACTCGTACTGCAGCTCGTACAGGTGCCCCGCCTTGACCATGACCGTGGCTTCGATGGGCCGCTCCTCATCGCTGAAGACAACGCGCAAGGTCCTCAGCACCGGCAGGCCGCCGGGGAGACGCAGCGCTTCGGCCTGTTGCTGCGTGGGAACCCGGGCGCTGACCCGGTCCATGCTGAGCCGCGGCGGATAACCCAGTTCGGCGAGCAAGGTCGGCGTGCCACCGGAGATCCTGCGGGACTCCGCTATCGCGGTACCGCGGGCGATCTCCAGCGGGTAGTACGACTGCACCAGCTCAGCGGGCTCCTCGTCGATCAGAAGCAGCTGGCTGCGGCGCAGCACCGCGCCACGCTCCGGGAGGCGGAGCGCCTGTGCGACATCCGCCGGAGGCTCGCACTCCGAGACGTCGATGAGCGTGCTGTGCGCGCTGGAGGTGCCGTGCTTCACAGCCTCGGTCAACCACCGGTAGGGATCGCCCGCAGCCGCCGGAGCCATGTACGAGGCCGGGCGCAGGGTCCGCTGGCGATGCTCGCGCACGGTGACCGAGGCGCCGGCCCTGCCGACCAGCAGCTGCTCGCCCTTGAGGAGTTGCAGCGCCTTCTGCACGGTGGCGCTCGACGCGCTGAACCTGGACTTGAGCTGCACTGTCGATGGCAGACTGGCCCCGGGGCCAGGTCTCCACTCATGATCTCGTCGCGCAGATCGGCCGCGATCCGCTCGTGCAAGGAGCGGCGGTCGGTGGCATCGCCTTCAGGGTGTGGCACGGTCATCCGATCCTGAGCTCGTAGCGCAACTGCTGGCGTCCGGGAGCCATTGCCATCACATCCACCTGGATGGGCCGGTCCGCACTGTCTCGGGTCAGCCGCGTCAGCTGTAGTACCGGTTCCCCGGGGCCATCCTCAGGCTTCTCGCTCGCTCCCGGTCGGCATACGGGCACTCACATCCTCGCTGACGCGGACACCGACGTAGCCGAGCCGAGCGAGCAGCGAGACCGCACCGCCTCGGATCCGGGCCGTCGCGGCCAACGGGTGTCCCGTGCGATGGCCGACGGGTAGTAAGTGTCCGTCAACTCGCACGGCTCGTCGTCGAGGTACATGATTCGGCGCCGCACCACGACTTCCTGCCCTCGGATACGCCAAGCAGTGCCGCCACCGTCTGCGACGGCATCACCTCCCCGCCTGAACGATGCGTTGGCTGCCCCGCCGCCCCTCGGCCGCGGTCTGTGCGGCCCACACGTCTCCCGGCCCCGGCGCCAGATAGGGCGCGGAGGAACTGATCGATTCGCTGTCGCCCATGGCCCACCCTTCGCAGCCGGCACCCGTCCGCGCTTCCACTCCTGCCGCTTACACGTTAGGCGACTCTCTCACCAATATCAACCTTGCCGCTTTTCGCGAATAGCAGTATGGTGACTCTACGTTACAGTCCATAACAAGGCGGTGGCCCACCGTGCCCCTGGCGCAGCAACGGCGTTTCAGCCGACGACGTACCTCAGTCGCTGCCTCACGCGACTTCGTCGCACGCACCCTCACTGAGTGGGGGCCACTCATCCGATAGAAGATCTGATGCTGTGTGTCTCAGAACTCGCCACCAATGCGGTGCTCCACGGCGTGCCTGCCGGACGGGAGTTCTGTGTCCGGCTCAGCGCGACCAGCGAGCTGGTGCGGCTCGAAGTCCGCGACAGCGGTCCCGGACGGCCCACGATCCAGCTGCACGACGAGAGCGCGTGTTCGGGCCGCGGTTTACGCATTGTGAACGAGCTTGCCGACGAGTTCGATGTCACTGATCACGTCGTGGGCAAGACCGTGTGGGTGATTTTCAAGTCTGCCGCAGCTGCTGCCCCGCCCGCCGGGAATACCTGAAGTCGATTGCGGCTTGGGCGTGTTGCGTTCATGTGAGCGACGGCATGGAATTCGAAACGGACCAGGAGTGGGACACATGAGATCCAAGAGCTCGGTACGGCGTGCGGGGATCGCACTGTTCTCGGCGGCGGCACTGTTGGCGTTACCGGTCATCGGCGCGGACGGGCTGTCCGGGGCGCGGGCGCCGTGGCCGTTGGGCACGGTGACACGTCGGGGCAGGGCAACGGGGCATGGCAGGGTGGCTGGGCGGCCTCGCCGCAGATGCCTGCCGCCCCGTTCACACCGAACTGGTCGCAGCAGGGCTTCGCGAACCACACGGTCCGGCAGGTTGTCCGGATCACCAACGGCGGCACCAAGGCCCGTATCGAGCTGTCCAACCGCTACGGGAGCACCCGCTGCAGATCGCCGGCGCGACAGTGGCCCGTACCGCCCAGGAGCCTCGGTCGAGGCGGATTCGGTGCGGAAGCTGTCCTTCCGGGTGAGCGGTCGGTGACGATCCCGGCGGGCGGCACGGCAACGAGCGACGGGGTGACCTTCAAGGTCAAGGCCCTGGAGTCGCTGACTGTCACCCTGTATCTGGCCGAGCCGACCGGTCCTGCCACCTTCCACATGTTCTCCGCGGCCACGAGCTACCGGGCGCAGGGCGACCACCGGTCCGACAGCGCCGGCACGGCGTTCACGGAGACCAACGACTCCTGGTACTACCTCAGCGGTGTCGAGGTCACCGGATCCAAGGCTCCTCGCAGGAACGGGGTGGTGGCCTTCGGCGACTCCATCACCGACGGCGCCGGATCCACCCTGGACACGAACAACCGCTACCCGGACGAGCTGGCGGAGCGATTCGCGGCCACCGGGAAGCCGCGCAGCGTTCTCAACCACGGGATCGGCGGCAACCAGGTCACCAACGACGTCGACTGGGCCGGAGAGAAGGGCGTGGCCCGCTTCCGGAAGGACGTGCTCAGTGAGCCCGACGTGGGCACGGTCATCGTGCTGGAGGGCATCAACGACATCGGATCGAGCGGATTCGGTGCGGTGGGCGCGCCCACCTCGGACGTGTCCGTGGAGGAACTGATCGAGGGACACCGCTCGTTGATCAGCCAGGCGCACGCCAAGGGGATCAAGGCGATCGGCGCGACCCTGACGCCCATCAAGGGCTCGGGCTACTTCAACGAGGCCAACGAGGCCAAGCGCGATGCGTTCAACGACTGGATCCGCACCTCGGGTGAGTACGACGGGTGGTCGACCTGGACCGCGCCGTGGCCGACCCGGCCGACCCTGACCGCATGGTTCCGGCCTACGACTCGGGCGACCATCTGCACCCGAATGACGCCGGGTACAAGGTGATGGCCGCAGCCGTGGACCTGCGCACCCTCTGACCCGACCGGGCACGGGCGGCGGACCAGGCAGCGGACCAGGCGGCGGACCAGGCAGCGGACCAGGCGGCGCTGAGCCCTGTTGCGAAAGTGCGTGTTGCCAGGGTGCCTCGCAGCGCCCCGGAGAGAATCCGGGGCACGTTCACTCTCACCTCAGCAGGAGTCACCCATGACCATCCGCCGAATCGTGCCCGATATCCGATCAGAGGCCATGGAGGAGAGCCGGGACTTCTACGGCCTCCTCGGGTTCGAGGAGGTCATGAACCATGGCTGGGTCATGACGCTCGCCTCTCCTTCCAACCCCACGGCACAGGTCACCTTCATGAGCCACGACAGGACCGCGCCGCTCGTGCCCGACATGAGCGTTGAGGTGGACGACGTGGACGCGGTCCACGCAGCGGTGCGAAGAGCGGCGCGGAGGTGGTGCATCCCTTGCAGGACGAGGAGTGGGGAGTGCGCCGGTTCTTCGTCCGTGACCCCAATGGCCGGGTGATCAACGTGCTGAGCCACCGATGACCCGGCCCTCCCGCACCACAGGACCTACGACCCCAGGATCGTCGTGAGGAACTCCCTGTCCACGAAAGCAGTTCTCGTCCCACCACCGGCTTGCCGCCGATCCTGCCCGCTGTCGGGCGCGGGACCAGGATCTGGTGGGCGGTCGGCTTGATCAGCGCCTTGGGGTGCAGCCGCTTCAGCCGCAGCTCCTGCGATTCGCGCAGCTCCACCGGGGCGAAGCGGATGTTCGGCCCCTGGAGCACGATCTCGCCGACTCCGCAGGCGCGGGCCAGCATGCGCAGGCCCGCCACCAGCAGGAGGTTCTCGACGGGCTCGGGGAGCTTGCCGTAACGGTCGGTGAGCTCTCGCGGACCCCTGATGTCGTCCTCCGTGTTGGCGGACGCGATGGAACGGTAGGCCTGGAGGCGCAGCCGCTCGGCGGGGCGTAGTCGTGCGGGACGTGCGCGTCGACCGGGAGCTCGATCTTGACCTCCAGCGGCGGCTCCTCCTGGACCGTGCCGTCGACGGCGGCCCGGTAGTCGGCCACTGCCTCGCCGACCATCCGGATGTACAGGTCGAAGCCGACCCCGCGATATGGCCGGACTGCTCGCCGCCGAGCAGATTTCCGGCGCCACGGATCTCCAGGTCCTTCATCGCCACGTACATGCCCGCGCCCATTTCGGTGTGCTGGGCGATGGTCGCCAGGCGCTCGTGCGCGGTCTCGGTGAGGGGCTTCTCCGGCGGGTACAGGAAGTAGGAGTAGCCCCGGTCCCGGCCACGGCCGACCCGGCCGCGCAGCTGGTGCAGCTGGGAGAGGCCGAAGTTGTCGCCGCGCTCGACGATCAGGGTGTTGGCGTTGGAGATGTCGATGCCGGACTCGACGATCGTCGTGGAGACGAGCACGTCGAACTTCTTCTCCCAGAAGTCGACGACGACCTGCTCCAGCGCGCTTCGCCCATCTGCCCGTGCGCCGTCGCGATCCGCGCCTCCGGCACGATCTCGCGCAGCCGGGCCGCTGCCCGGTCGATGGACTCGACCCGGTTGTGGATGTAGAAGACCTGGCCCTCGCGCAGCAGTTCACGCCGGACGGCCGCACCGATCTGCTTCTGCTCGTACGGTCCGACGAAGGTGAGGACGGGGTGCCGCTCCTCCGGGGCGTGGTGATCGTGGACATCTCGCGGATGCCGGTGACTGCCATTTCGAGCGTACGGGGATGGGCGTCGCCGACATGGTGAGGACGTCGACGTTGGCCCGGAGCTTCTTCAGCTGCTCCTTGTGCTCGACGCCGAAGCGCTGCTCCTCGTCGACGATGACCAGGCCCAGGTCCTTGAACTTCGTCTCGGCGGAGAAGAGCCGGTGGGTGCCGATGACCAGATCGACGGAGCCCTCGCGCAGACCCTCCAGTGTCGCCTTCGACTCGGTGTCGGACTGGAAGCGGCTCAGCGCCCGCACGTTGACGGGGAACTGGGCGTACCGCTCGGTGAACGTACCGAAGTGCTGCTGCACGAGCAGGGTGGTCGGTACGAGGACGGCGACCTGCTTGCCGTCCTGGACCGCCTTGAAGGCTGCGCGTACGGCGATCTCCGTCTTGCCGTAGCCGACGTCGCCGCAGATCAGCCGGTCCATCGGGACCGACTTCTCCATGTCCTCCTTGACCTCGGCGATCGTGGAGAGCTGGTCCGGGGTCTCGGTGTACGGGAAGGCGTCCTCCAGCTCGCGCTGCCACGGGGTGTCCGGGGCGAAGGCGTGCCCGGGGCGGCCATCCGCGCGGAGTACAGCTTGATCAGGTCGGCGGCGATCTCCTTGACCGCCTTCTTGGCGCGCTGCTTCGTCTTCGTCCAGTCGGCGCCGCCGAGCCGGTGCAGGGTGGGTGCCTCGCCGCCGACGTACTTGGTGACCTGCTCCAGCTGGTCGGTGGGGATGTAGAGGCGGTCGCCGGGCTGGCCGCGCTTGGCGGGGGCGTACTCGACGAGGAGGTACTCGCGGGTCGCGTTCTGCACCGTGCGCTGCACCATCTCGATGTAGCGGCCGACGCCGTGCTGCTCGTGGACGATGTAGTCGCCCGACTGCAGGGTCAGCGGGTCGATCGTCTTGCGGCGGCGGGCCGGCATCCGGCCCAGGTCCTTGGCTGCCGTGCGCTGCCCGGTCAGATCCGTCTCGGTGAGCACCGCGAGCTTGAGGTCCGGGTCGATGAACCCGTAGTCGATGGCGCCGCAGGAGACATGGACGAGGGCGGGTGAGATCTCCGCGAGGTCCCCGTCGAGCCGGGCCGCGATGCCCTCGCCGCCGAGCACCTCGACGGTACGGGAGGCGGGCCCCTGCCCTCGGTGACGTACACCGTGCGCCAGCCGTCGGCGAGCCAGCCCTTGGTGTCGGCGAGCGCACGGGCGGTGTCGCCGCGGTACGCGTCCGGGCGTGCATCCCCAGCTTCAGGGTGTCGCCCGCCGCGGCAGCGGCCGATGTCCCCGTCAGCTCGTCGTCCGCGGCGAACGGGGAGACCGACCACCACATCATGTCCAGCGCGCGGGCCCGGTCCCGGACCTCGGCGATGCCTCGCAGGAGGCCGCGCCGACATCGATCGGGGCCTCGCCGCCGCCCGCGGTGGCCGCCCAGGACGCCTGCAGGAACTCCTGGCTGGTGGCGACCAGATCGGCGGCCCTGGTGCGCACCCGCTCCGGGTCGCAGACCAGGGCCATGGAGCCCTTGGGCAGTACGTCGAGCAGCAGCTCCATCTCGTCGACGAGCACCGGGGCCAGCGACTCCATGCCCTCGACGGCGATCCCCTCAGCGATCTTGCCGAGCAGCTCGCCCAGCTCGGGTGGGCCTCGGCCAGGGCCGCGGCCCGCCGGCGGACGTCTTCGGTGAGCAGCAGCTCACGGCAGGGCGGCGCCCACAGCCCGTGCTGGGCGACCTCCAGCGACCGCTGGTCGGCGATCTTGAAGTAACGGATCTCCTCGACCTCGTCGCCCCAGAACTCCACTCGAAGGGGTGTTCCTCGGTCGGCGGGAAGACGTCCAGAATGCCACCGCGCACGGCGAACTCGCCGCGCTTCTCGACCAGTTCGACCCGGGAGTAGGCGGCTGCGGCGAGCGCGTCCACGACCTCGCCCAGATCGGCGCTCTGCCCACCGGCCAGCGCCACGGGCTCCAGCTCGCCCAGCCCCTTGACCTGCGGCTGGAGCACGGAACGCACTGGTGCGACGACCACGCTGACCGGGCCGGTCTCCGGGTCGTCCGCCCTCGGTGGGCGAGGCGCCGCAGTACGGCGAGGCGGCGGCCCACGGTGTCGGAGCGGGGTGAGAGCCGTTCGTGGGGCAGGGTCTCCCAGGACGGGAACTCCGCCACGGTGTCCGGTGGCAGCAGGGTGCGCAGCGCCGCGGCCAGGTCCTCGGCCTCCCGGCCGGTCGCGGTGACGGCCAGCACGGTGCGCCCCGCCTCGCGGGCCAGCGCGGCCACCGCGAAGGGCGGGCACCTGGCGGCCCGACCAGGTCGAGGTGCATCCGGTGGCCGTCGGAGGCGGCCTTCACCGCTTCGGCGAGTGCCGGGTCACGTACGACGACATCCAGCAGACCGTGCAGGCTCATGAAGGGCTTCCGTCCGGGGTAATGAGGGGTGTGCTGACAGCCGGCTGCTGCCAGGGGCAACGCAAGGGCCCGACACCTCGTGGCGAGGGGCCGGGGTTTCAGCGTACGACCCCTGTGTGACAGCCGCGTCCGCAGAGCGTCAGCTGCCGTTCGTCGTCCATCGCACACCGTTCATCTCCGTCTCTCACACAGTTGTGTTCAGGACCGTCACAGATGTGATCCCAGCGTCTAGTCTTTGCGCGACCATTACACAAACCGTTGCACGGGCGGTGGCAGCGCGGGCAGGCGGTGACGCAACCGTGGCCGGCACCGCAGGGGACCCCGGCGGTGCGAGGCCGTGCAGGGACCAGCCAGCGGGGGCATACGTGGGCGAGAACGAGATGTCCGTATTCGGGGTCTCGGAGGCCGAGGAAGAGATCTACCGGCATTTCCTGCGCAATCCCGGCACCGCTGCCGACGACCTCCATCTCCTGCTCCACATCGAGCCGGAGGCCGCCGGCTGCCGTATCGGCCGGCTCCGGGAGCTCGGGCTGCTCCAGCCCGACGACGACGATCAGAAGATCTTCCCGACGGATCCGGAGGTCGCCCTGGCCCGGCTGGTCGACTTACGTCTGCACTCCCTCCATCAGGAGCTCCAGCGCGTCACCCGTTCACGCCACGTCATCGATGGTCTACGCGCGGAGCAGGGGCGCGGACGCCGCCCGCAGGGCATCGAGCAGTTGGAGGGCTCACCCAGATCCGTAACCGGATCGACGACCTCGCCTTCTTCGCCCGGGACGAGATCCTCTCCGTCGAGCCGTACACGAAGCTGTCGCCGGAGAACATCGCCCGCTCCCGGCCGCTGGACCTGCGCTGTCTGCGCCGCGGTGTGCACATCAGGAACGTCGTCGTCCATGCCGCGCTCCAGGACCCCCGACCGCGAGCTATCTGCGGGAGCTGGCCGCCAACGGTGCGTCGATCAGGGTGACGGCAGACACCACGGAACGGATCCTGGTGTACGACCGCAGAGCCGCCCTCGTGCCCCTGGACACGCGCGACACCTCACGCGGCGCGCTGCTCGCCCATCGCAGTGGTCTGGTCTCCAACATCATCGCCCTCTTCGAGAAGATCTGGGACCAGGCCGAAGATCTCACAGGCCGGCGGCAGGCGCGAGGGTACGGCGGACAGCGGGCTCTCCGAGACGGAGCAGCGCGTCCTGGTGTCGATGTGTACGGGCGGCAAGGACGAGACGGGCGCGCGCGAACTGGGGATGTCGGTACGGACCTACCGGCGGCATATCGCCGATCTGATGCAGATGCTCGGCGCGGCCGGCCGGGCGCAGGCGGCTCTGCTGGCCCGGGAACGGGCTGGATATAGCCTCCCGGGCGCCCGGGAGGCGGCATCACGGCCTCACCCGCGACAGCGCCGCGACGACGAGCGGGTGAGGCCGTCAGCGCTCCCGCGTCCAGCCGCGCAGCGCCGCGTCCGCCAGCACCCGGGTGACGGCCCGGTGCACCGTGTCGCTGTCCGTCGCCCCGGCCAGCGCGACCCGCAGCGTGATCCGGTCGGGGCCCGCCTCGGGGCGCAGGACCACTGGGCGGGCAGCAGTCCGAGCAGCCTTACGACGGTGGTCTGCCCGGCCGGGGCGGTGCTGTCGTGGCGCACCGCGACGACGTCGACATAGCCGGCCGTCATGACGCGGCCCCGGCCCGGGAGCCGGCGCTCCGAGCACCCGCAGCGCCGCTGATGTCATGGCCGCGATGCCGGTGGGCAGCGCGGTGCGGACGTCCGGTGCGAAGCCCGGCGCGTGGTTGGACGGCACCGGCTCGCCGCCCGCACGGGCCGTGCGCCACTGACGGACCCCGGTCACTCCGAGCATCCAGTACGCCGTCGGTACCCCCTGCGTGCCGAACCGGGGAAGTCCTCGGTGGCGGTGGTGGGCAGGCAGTCCAGCACCCGCTCCGCGCCGAGCAGCTCCTCGTGGCCCCGGCGGACAGCCGCGGTGAGGGCCGGGTCGGTGACGAGCGCGGGCGAGCGCGCGGTCACCGTGAAGTCCGGGTCCCGGGGCAGGCCGAGACCGCGCTCTCCCCGTACGACACGTTCGGCGGCGGCCACCACCCGGTCGAGCACCGGGTCGGAGAACGCCCTTATACACAGGCTCAGTTCGGCCGTTTCGGGGATGACGTTGCCGCGCTCGCCCGCCCGCATCGAGCCGACGGTCAGGACGGCCTGCTCGTCCGGGGCCGTCTCCCGCGAGACGACGCAGTGGAGCCGCAGCACGGTCGCGGCGGCCGTCAGCACCGGGTCCACGGTCAGCTGCGGGGTCCCGGCATGACCGCCGCGGCCGTACAGGGTGACGTCCGCCGAGACGCTGCCCGCCATCAGCGGGTGCCGGGGCCCGCGGCATGCGCGACGGTGCCCGCGGGGAGCGGCGACGCATGCTGGGCGAGAACCGCGTCCGGGGTACCGAACCGCTCGTACAGGCCGTCCGCGAGCATGGCCCGCGCGCCCTGAAGGGTCTCCTCGGCCGGCTGCCCCACCACCAGGACCGTGCCGGACCACGCGTCGCGCTGCCCTACGAGTCCGGCGACCGCGCCCGCGACTGCGGCCAGGTGCAGATCATGGCCGCAGGCGTGCATCACACCGGGGACGGTGCTCGCGTACGCGAGACCGGTGGCCTCGGTGACGGGCAGCGCGTCGAGTTCGGCGCGGAGCATGACGGTGGGGCCCGGACCGTTGCGCAGGACGCCGACGAGGCCGTGGCCGCCGCCGACGGAACGGGTGACCGTACAGCCGTGGTCCTGTAACCAGGAGGCCAAACGGTCCGCGGTGCGGTGCTCGGCCCCGGAGAGCTCGGGGTGGGCGTGCAGGTCGAGGTAGAGCCCCAGGGCGGAGCGCAGGGCCGCCTGCGGGATACCGAACGCGTTGGCCGCGGATACGGATCTCCCTCCACTTCGTCTCCTTCCTTGCCTGCCTGCGGGTTTCCTGGCCGGCCTGCGGATTGCCCGGCCGCTCTGCGAGCCTGCGCCGCCGGGCCGTCAGCGCCGCGTCGTTCCGCTGTCACCAGGTGCCAGTGGGGTGACAGCGAAATCCGGGCCGATCTGACAGTGCCGCCCCTGCAATGGATCCAGCGCAGGGGAACAGCGCCGGAACAGCCGGCAGGTCCCCGTGAGACCAGGGAGAACACCATGGCCCCAAGACTGAGCTCGCCACCCTCGCCGACGAGATCCTGGAGCTCGAGTCGGAGACCTTCGAGATCTCGGACTACTCGGACGCGTCCGAGGTCGTCCTCGCCGGTTCGACGTCCTGCTCCTCGACGTCGACCTGCTCCAGCACGACCAGCACCACTTCCTGCAGCGCCTGATCCACTGGTCGCGAGACCTGCCGGCCGGCCCCTCCGCATGGAGGGGCTGTCCTCGTGGGCCGCCTCCGGCGTCATGGGAACGGGTGCGGGACGGCCTTGATGTCCGCCGCCGGCAGGTCGCCGGCGGCCCTGCCCGAGGCCCGTAGTCCGGTCCGCAGCCTGGGCATCAGCAGCGCCCGCTGTCTGGTCCAGCCGAAATCGAGCGGCAGCAGGCCCGGAACGGTGGTGGACACCGTGTGCAGTCCCATCCGGCGCTGTTCGGGGTGGTCTGGTCGACGGCGATGACGTCGTGTCCCGCAGCCGTCAGCCGCCCGGTCAGCAGCCGCAGGTCGTCCAGCAGGTCCCCGGTGCGGGGCCGGAGTGCCGACCAGTCGGCGAACGTGTCTTCGACCGGGCGTAGGCCGGTGGGTTCCAGGTACTCGCGTGCGTGCCCGGCCATCGAGGGCAGCCCGTAGAGCTGGGCGTGGTCCTTGAGGTGCAGCACCTTGGTGAAGTCCCGTTCCATTGCCTCCAGTTCGGTGCGGCGCTCGGCGACCTGGTAGGGCAGGTGCGGTATGTAGGTGAGCACCTCCGACAGTGCCGCTTCGACGGTTCCCTCCGGGTCGAAGCCGGCCGCCGCGCTGAACGAGAGCGTGCCGAGCCCGCCGTCCCTGCGCACCGCGAGCGCGGTCACCACCGGTACCGCCATGTCCATCCGCGTATCGAAGGCGTGCACGTCGTAGCCGTGCAGTGCGGCCCGGTCGAGCATGGAGCGCACCGCCGGGGACCGGCAGGAGCGCAGATCGATCGCGGCGAGGGCGGCCCGGGTGTACCAGGCGAGGAGGAAGGCGTCCCGTTCGACGAGTTCGAGGAGCCCGAAGAGGATGGCCTCCGGAAGGCTCGCGCCGGTTGCGCAGCCGTTGGAGCACTCGAAGACGAAGTTGTCGGCGTCCGTGCCCGCGCTGTAGTGGGCGAGACGGGCGGGCACCAGGACGGGCCGGTCCTCGCGCAGCGAGTGGCCCCAGATCCAGGGATCGCCCGGTCCGGGTCGAAGGGGCTGACCAGCGGGTCGGACGCGTAGGTCGCGGGTCGTAGAAACCGCAGTCGGCCGGGTTCAGCGCCCGGTCGGCGAGGTTCGTGTACGAGTCCACGACCGGTGAGGTACCCCGCCGGCGGTGGGTGCCCGCGTAACGCTCCAGGCCTTCCAGGAACGCCAGCGAGCGGCTGGTGGAGTAGCGGTTGGCCTGACCGCTCCAGGTCACGTCGTTGAGCCCGGCGTAGCCGCGTACGAAGTGGGTTCCGGCGACCGGGGCGGTGGTCGTGGAGGTGGGGTTGAGCCAGGTGTCGGAGCCGAGTGCGCCGCAGACGGGATTGGCGAGCGCGGCGGTCGGCAGCGGGTACGAGTCCAGGGCGCGCAGCCGGTAGCCGTCGGGGTCCGGTTTGGGGCTGGGGCCGAGCTCCATCCGGGCGGCCTCGGCGGTGTCGGGCACCTCGTGCACGCAGACGGGGCACAGGGGTTCGGGCAGCAGCGGGAATGTCGCCGTGGCGAGCGTGCCGAGGTCGATACGGGTGACCTGGGGCAGGGCCCGGTCGGCAGGGTGGCTCCGGGGCGGTGCGAAGGCCCGGCAGGACCGCGCGGTAGGCGGCCCAGACCGCGTCCACCGCGTAGTCGGTCAGCACCGGCCAGTGGACGGCGCCCGCGGCTCGTGGCCGAGCTCCAGCGCCTCACGCTCCGAGCGGCTGCGCAGCCGCTGCCAGCGCATGGCGAGGCACTGGCCGCATGCGGTGCCCGCCCGTCGCCGCCGCCCCAGGGGCCGATCAGTACCGCCCGGGAGGTGAGCTGGACGTTGGCATCGGGGCGCCGGGTGGCGTACGGGTCCCGGCGCCCGAAGCCGAGGGTGTCGGCCGCCCCGAGGGGACGACCAGCGGGGCGGGCAGCCCGGCGGCCTGCCCCGGTGACAACCGGACGTGCCGGTCGGCGAGTTCCTCCTGCAGACGGATGCGGCCCCGCTCCAGCGGGTGCTCCCGTCCCGGACCACCGCTGTTGTCGTCATGACTTGTCGCTCCAGCGGAACGTCTTGAGCGCGATCACACCGATGACGAGGGCGAATCCCGCGAGCACCCGCACGCCACCCCGATTTCGGCGATCGAGCCGTCACCGGTGAGCGCGCCGGAGACCCCGTCGTTGAGGTAGCGCAGCGGCAGCACCCGGAGACGTTCTGCATCCACCCCGGCATGGCGTCCAGCGGGAAGAAGGAGCCGGACAGGAACGCCATCGGGATCATCAGGCAGTTGGCGACCGCGGCGACCGCCTCGGGCGTCTTCGCGTACGAGCCGACGATGACGCCCATCGCGAGGAACGCGGTGATGCCAAGCACCAGTACGGGCAGCGCGAGGGGCCAGCGGCCGTCCAGTTCGAGGCCGAAGGAGGGCAGCAGCGCCACGGCGACGAACATCACGGCCTGGACGCCTCCGATGGCCAGGGCCAGCACGTAGCGGGAGGCGAGGATCGAGGAGACCGGGGTGGGTGTCATCCGGATCAGCCGCAGGATGTCGTCGCGCCGCCACTGCATGAGGACGAAGCCGACGCCGAAGACGGCCGCGTTGCCGACGCCCCAGGACAGCACACCGGGGCGATGTAGTTGATGTAGGGCTTGCCGCTCTCCTCGACCGTCTGGCCGTGGAAGATCAGCCCGAAGACCACCAGGAAGATCAGTGGGAAGGCGAAGGTGAAGAAGAGGGTGGTCTTGTCGCGGGTGTAGGCCCGGTATCCGGCCTGGCTCAGCGCGGCGTATGCGCTCATCGGGGTCTCCGTAAATCAAAGGGGAAGGCTGGGGTTACGGTGCGCCGGTCAGTGCCAGGTAGACGTCTTCGAGGCTCGCGGTGCGGGTGCGTACGCCCTGGAGGCCGGCGATCTCGTCGACGGCGGCCAGCACCCGGCCGGATTCCAGGGTCTCCAGCACGATCGCGTCGGCCTCCTCCGTCGCCCGGTCGACGCCCGGGATGGCCTGCGCGGCGGCCAGTGTCAGCCGGCCCGCCGGGACCAGCAGCCGGGTGGTGGGGCTGCCCGCCGCGATCAGCCGGCCGGGGCTGTCCAGGGCGGCGACCTTGCCGTCGATCATGATGGCGACGCGGTCGCAGAGCGCCTCGGCCTCGTCGAGGTGGTGCGTGGTGTAGACGATGGTGCGGCCGGCGCCCTTGAGGTCGCGGAGCACCTGCCACAGCGCACGCCGGGCCTGCGGGTCGAGGGCGGCGGTCGGCTCGTCGAGGAAGATCAGCTCCGGGTCGTGGACCAGGGCGGAGGCGATGGCGAGCCGCTGCCGCTGGCCGCCGGAGAGGTCGTCGACCCGCGTATCGCCCTGTTCGGTGAGGCCCACGGATGCCAGTGCGCGTTCGGCCGCCTCGCTGTCCGCCCGGTAGAGGGCGGCCATGGTGCGCAGATGTTCGCGGGCCGTCAGCCGGACGAAGAACGCCGAGGCCTGGGTCTGCACCCCGAGCCTGGGCAGCAGTGCGACATTGCGCGGCCAGGGGCTGGTGTCCAGGACCGTCACGGTGCCGGAGTCCGCCCTGCGCTGCCCCTCCATGATCTCGATCAGCGTCGTCTTGCCCGCGCCGTTGGGGCCGAGCAGGCCGAAGAACTCGCCGCGGGCGACCGTGAGGACACCCGTCGACGGCCTTGGTGTCGCCGTAGCGCTTGTGCACGTCGTCGATGACGACGGCGGGGCCGGGGTGGGGGCATGGACTCTCCTTGGTTGCGAGGCAGCGCGGCGTCAGGCGTTGAGCAGGTGGTGGGCGCCCGCCGCGAGCGCGGCGAGAGTTGCGCACAGGACGAGCAGTGAGCCGAGTCCGTAGGCGGTGTAGACGATCCGGGCGCGGCGCGGATAGGGCCGCCGCCGGATCACGGCGGGTGACGAGGCGGAGGTACTCTCCGCTCGAAGCGGCCAGGCCGGTGGCGCCCAGCGCCTGGCTCACGATCTTGTAGCCGTCCAGCGGCGGGAACGGCACCAGCATGGCGAACGCCTGCACACTGCCCAGGAACAGCAGTGCCGCGAGCGCGTCGTGGGTGGCGTCGTCGAGCGGGGCGAACAGCCACAGGGCACCGAACGGCAGCAGGAACAGAAGATTCATCACGGCGCCCGCTACCGCTGTGGCGATCTTCCGCCAACGGGTACCGAGATACAGATAGTTGTCCACCGTGCAGTACATGATGACAACAGGCAGCCGCCAGCGCAGCCCGATCTCCGCAACGCTGCCCCGTAATGCCTGGCCACCACCCCGTGTGCCAGCTCGTGCAGGGCGGTGCTCAGCCAGAGCAGGGTGGCGGTCGCGGTGAGCAGCACCGGGTTGGTGAACAACTCGGCGGTAGCCCGCAGGAGTTCACCAGCCCGCAGGGCGATAACGCCCTCCATGGCGACTACCAGGGCCAGCAGGGGCACCAGCCATCCCGGGGACAGCAGGAAGCCGGTCGCCCGGTGCAGCCGCGCGGCCGTGGCATCCGCGTCGGCCACCAGGCGGATGCTGCCGCGCAGCAGGGTCCGGTCGGGCTGCGGCTTTTCGGCGGAGGCGGAGGCGGCGGGTACGGCGGATGCGGGTGCGGGAGGTGCGGGTGCGGGAGGTGCGGGTGCGGCAGGTGCGGGTGCGGCAGGTGCGGCGGCAGCCGCAGTCGTACCGGTCAGCAGACCGCGGGTGCCCAGCATCCGCAGGATCTGCTGCCAGTTGGTGTCCGCCAGCCTGCGCCCGTACTCCTGCGCGTACTCCTCGCTGATCTCCCGCAGGCTGCGCTCCCCGTCCATCCGCGCGATGAGGAAGTACTCCTTGGCGCCGACCTTGAAGGAGTTGCCGCTGTCGGTGTCCTTGACCAGGTGCACGGTGCCGGCGCCGTGCAGCAGCGCGCCGGTGAGCAGCACCCGGTCCCGCAGCTCGGGGCGGTACTCCGCGAACGCCCGGCCGCGCCGGTGGCCGGGCGGTCATTGGGACTCCCGAGGGCCCGGCCGAGGATGTGCGAAGATAGGCCTCGTCCCTGATCGTCACATGCAGCCGGTTGTTGGTCATATGCATGTACGGGGACAGCAGCAGCGGCAGCGAGACCGCCGGGTCGGTGACCTGTTCGTCGCGCTCGCCGTCCCAGGAACGGAAGACGAGGTCGCCGTCCGCGGTCAGTTTCCGTGCCCGGTCACGGAGTTCGGCGCAGTGTTCGGCCCAGCCGCTCAGGAATCCGGGCAGCCTGCCGGTGTCCGTCTCCCGGTCGCCGGCGCCCTCGGCGGTGGCGGCGCGGATGTGGGTGAAGCGGGCTGCGAGCCCGGGGCCATCGCCGCGTAGTTGCGGTCGTACTCCTGGCTGCCGATGAAGCCGGTGCCGGGGAAGGCGCTGTGCCAGAACTCGTAATAACTGGAGAGGTAGTCCGCCAGCTCCTGGCGCCCGGCAAGAAGGCCGCCGAGATGACCATCATCAGCTGGGCCGAGGTGCCGAGCAGCACGGTCCGCAGATGGAGGTTCTTGGACCGGAAGGCGTCGATGACCAGGTCGCTGGAGTGCCGGAAGTGCCATTCGGCCAGCTCGATCCCGGCCGGGCCGCCGTATTTCCCGTACTCCGGCTCGTAGGGCTCGACGCTGTGGGAGTTGTTCGGCCGCAGATTCATCCGGCCCTCGTCATCCATGTACCGGCCCGCTCGCTGCCCGGGAACTCGATGTCGAAGAGCGTGTTGTAGAAGTCGTTCAGGAAGCCGGAGTCCACCTCGTACAGCGCGGGCCGCTCGGCCAGGAAGGTGTCCACGGCCCGGTCGGTGCGGCGCCTGACCTCCTCCCGTGCCGCCGGGCCCGAGGGTTTGACGCGCAGCCGGACGTGCGGGCCCTCCAGCCAGTAGTTGATGAAGAAGTAGCTCTCGATCAGGCCCTCGGACTCCAGCTCGTCGATGAGCGGGCGGATGCACTGGATGAGCAGGGGCGGGGTTGGCGGCGTAGAAGACGTGGGTCGCCTGCCAGGAGGCTGCCCCGGAAGTGCCGGCGGGGGCGGGGCGGCGTTCGCGGCCGTATCGGTCGTCACGGGGTGTTCCTCCTTCGGACGGAGCCGGCCGTCTCCATGGCCAGCTCAGCGACGTGGTGGCCCCGCGCGGAGACGGTGTGCAGGCCGTCCTCGTCGGGCAGCATCTCCCGGAACACCACGCGTGCCTCCGGGGACTTGACGATCGCCTCGAACGCCGACAGCGAGAGGGGCTGTCGAAGTCGAGGTACTGCGGCTTCGCGCCGGTGGCCCTCGCGCCCCGCTGTCCGAGACGGTCGCGAAGACCCGGTCGGGCAGCCCGTGGGTGCGCCGGAACGCATGCCAGGCCAGGAACCAACTGTCGTCCGCGCCCCCGGCTTGTACAGCGGCAGCACGGTGGCGGGCGCGCTCCAGCTGCGCCGGCTGAGCACGACACTGCCGTGGCGCACCCTGGGCCTGCCGCTCACCCCGCCGGTCGGTTCGCTCTCCGGGACGCCGCCCCAGACGTTGAGCGGGGCCATCGACGTCGGGGAGAGCATCAGCAGGGTGCGGGGCAGCTCGGGCAGGGCCAGCGGCACGAGGTAGCCGAGGTAGACGGGTATGACCTCGCACCCCAGCCGGGTGGAGCGCAGCACGAGCCGGTCCTGCTCCGCCTCGTGCACCAGGTGGAGGTCGTCGAGGGAGATCCGGAACTCCTCGGGCAGGGTTCCGCTCTCGCCGGGGCAGACGATCTCGTACTCGGTGAGCCTGTCGTGCAGATTGAGATTGCTGGTGACAGGACCGCCGGTGACCTCGGCGAGCACCGCCCCTCGGGCGCCATGACACCGGCCCCGGCCAGCAGCCGCTCGCCGAGCCCGTCGAAGAGCTGGGTGAACCTGCTGAACGGGAAGGACACCCCGCCGTACGAGCGGTTGAGCACGACCAGCGGGTCCCCGGGCCGGTCGGCGAGCTGGACATGGTGGCTCATGGGTGCGAAGCCGGGCGCCAGGCTGTCCAGTTCACCGGCCACCTCGGCGACGAAGGCGTCATCGACCGTCACCTCGGCGGCGGTGGGCTCCGTGGCCTGCCACAGGGCCCGCATCCGCTCCACGAAGGTCTGCCGGGCGGTGTCCAGGGCCTTCAGCTGGGGCAGCCCCAGCCAGTTGATCTCCGGTACGTAGCGTCCCTCGGCGTCGAAGGACTTGTGACCCGCGGTGAACGTCATGTACTGGTCGAAGAAGTCCTCGTGGAAGTCGTGCACGAGCTTGAGCAAGTCGTCGCAGCGCCCGCCCTGCCCGTATCTGGCGAGGAAGAACCCTGGAACGTGATCCGCTGCGGCAAGGTCAGGTCGAAGGCGGGCAGGATCCGTTCCACCGAGGCGAGCGGCCCCGCCGCCAGCTCCTGCCAGGCCGCCGGATCCAGCCGGACACCGGGTCCCGCCGCGGTGTCCTCGTACAGCAGGGTCTGCGGGACCTTCGCGCGGACGGCGCCGAGCTCTTCCTCCTGGACGGCCCGCAGCCCGGTGCGCAGCTGTGCCAGCAGCTCCCTGCGCTCCTTCGGGGAGGCGTCCGCGAAGGAGTCGACGCAGGAGACGGGAGCCTCCAGCCGGTCCGCGAGCCGGTCGGCCCACGGGCCCTCAGGCCCGCAGCGAGCCCTGGAAGGCGCGCAGCGGGTCGGTGTCGTGCACCTCGGTCCGCAGGCCCGGCACCTGCACCATGCCGAGGTCGAACAGCGCCCGCAGATAGTGCGCGCACTCCTCCTCGGTGGCCCCACTGTCCCGGGCGAGCCAGTCGGCGAGTTCGCCGTGACGCAGCGCGGGCGCTCCTCGAACAGGCCGAGCAGCCGCTCCAGGGTGCCGCTGCGGCGCAGGAAGAACAGCCGGTCCTTCACCGCGTCGAAGGTGACGGCGGTGTCGTCGTCGCCCTCCGTGATCCAGCGCCGCACATAACGCACCCGGTCGTCGTCGAGGCCCCAGCCGGAGGCCAGGGAGACCGGCAGGTCGGCCCGGCGCACCGGGTCCGCGATCACCGCTTCGACAAGTCTGCCCAGCGCGACGACGTTGAGCCGCACCTGCCCCGCCCAGGCGTCGTCGACCTCGATGCGCAGCGCACCGTCCCCGCTCAGGAAGCCGGGCGCGACCCCGGTGAAGGTGGAGAACGGGCTGGTCTTGCAGACCGTCCGGTAGAGGTACGAGAGCAGCGAACGCTCGATCTTGCGCTGCCTCTTGTCGGGCGGGCCGTCCCGGCGCGCAGATACGTGTCGAGCCGGGTGTCCAGCGTCGGTGAGGCCAGCAACAGCCCCTTGCGCAGCCGGTCCTGGCCCGCCAGGGCGCGCAGCCCGGTACGGCTGCGGCCGGTCTCCTCGGCGAGCAGCCCGGCGCCCGCGCCCGGAGCTCGTCCAGGGCACGCCGGCCGGTCAGCCAGCCGGCGAGCGTCTCGCCGGCCGCCGGGTCGAGCCCGGTGACCAGGGCCAGGCCCCGGCCGGCGGCGTCGGCCCCGGCAGCCGGTTGTTGAAGACGTCCCGGCGCAGCCCGAGCAGGGTCCGGCGCAGCGGCTCGTCGTCGCTGCCGCCGATCAGGTCGTGCAGCTGGTCGGCGGCCCTCTGCGCGCTGTGGCTCAACCGCTCGGTGGCGTCCAGGACTTCGTCGGCCCAGCGGCGGCTCCTGGGGCAGCGCAGCTCCTGGACGCATTCGAACGGGAGCCCGGCGACCCGCAGCATGAACGCGGGCCCTGTGATGTCGTTGCTCATCGCCTGCACCCCGATCAGGCGATCTCGTAGCGGAAGTCGGCCGGAGCGGGCCGCTCGTTGCCGATCATCATGATCAGCAGGGCGCTTCGCCCGTCTCCTGGAGGCCGAGCTCCTCGATGTAGGAGATGTTGTCGAAGCCGAGCGCGACCCGCAGCCGAGCCGCACCGCCGAGGCGGCGGTGTAGAGGCTCTGCGCGACGGCGCCGATGGCGGCGTTGACCAGGCGGTAGCCACGGTCACCGACCGCGTCGAGCACGGCGGTGGTACGGATCGTGGGCACCAGGACCGCACCGGCCTGTTCCAGGTTGTAGTTGGCGAGGAAGTAGTTCTTCTGCAGGAACTCCCCGGTCGGCCCTCCTTGACCCGGAGCAGGCTGTGGGCCTCGGGGTCGTAGGCGTAACTTCCCGGTTCGATCCCGTCCACGTGGTTGATGAACGCGTACAGCTTCACCAGCCGCTCACCGCCGGTGTCGCCACCGATCCGGGAGCCGGCCGAAGCGGCGGCGAGGCACGCCGCCAGCTGCGCCCCGGTCACCGGCCGGGTGGCGTCGAAGCGGCCGAAGCTGCTGCGGCGGGCGCGCAGAGCGGTGCGTACATCGGTGTCCATCGGCTGCGCGGGCTCCAGCACCACCCGCGGCAGACCGGGGTCGGCCCGGTGCGCAGCGGCCGGGGCGAGCGCGCCGGGGCGGGCGGGCGGTGGCGTCGGCGCTGGTCGCCTCCTGCATGGCCAGCAGCGAGTCGAAGTCAAGGACCATGCGGGAGCGCTCGATGTCCCGGTGCCGTACGGACACGGGCGCGGGCGCGGTGGCCGGACGGCCCTCGCCGCCGGCCCACTTCAGCGGGACCACGGCGAAGATGCCCTCCTGGCGCGGGTCTACGCCCAGCAGCCCGGCGATGCGCTCCTCGTCGAACCAGAGAGCGGGCTCGACGGCCAGACCGCGGGCACCCGCCCACATCCGCCAGGTCTGCACACACGCACCGAGGTCCATGGACACGGCGTGGAAGGAGAAGCTGTTGTACTTGAAGGAGTTCTGCCAGTACTTGATCCCCAGGACCAGGTACTGATCGGTGTCCGGCCCCGGCGCCCCTCCCCAGCGCGGAGCGCACCTGCCCCGACACATCACCGGTCAGCAGCCGCTGCGTGGAGTGGTGCCGGGTGGAGTAGTAGTGCACCCGGGCGGCACCGGGCCGCTCGGCCCGCAGACCCAGTGGACGCTCACGGGGTAGAGCCCGCCCCGACGCGGACCCGCGCGACCAGTTGGCCAGCGGGTAGAAGGGCAGGGCGCTCAGATCGGTGTTGGCCTGCACCCGAGGCGGCGGCCGGTGAGCCCGTAGGAGTCACGGAGCATCCCGGAGAGCGAGACCAGGTCGAACTCGCCCTCCGGCGCCCGGTCCTGGGCCAGTCCGCGGTCGAGTGCGGCATCGGCGGGGTAGCCGGACACCGGCAGCGGCATGCTGTCGGTGCCCGGATAGAACTGGCCTTGCGCGGCCCGTCCCGCCAGTTCGGCACATAGTCTGCCGGGTCCATCGGGACCCGGCCGCGCTGCATGATCGCGGCTGCGTATTCATGGGCGTACCCCATGGCTGGCTCCTTGGTCACAGGTCCGTATCCCTGCTCGTCGGCACTCACGGGAAGGGGTGCGGGGCGGGTTGAGGTCGGCGTCGGTCAGATCGCGATCACGCAGCCCGGCCTCGCGCAGGGCGGTGCGCAGCCGGGGCATGCCCAGCGCCCGCTGCCTGGTCCAGCCGAAGTCGATGGGCAGCAGACCGGGCACGATGACGCCGACGGTCGTCAGGCCCAGACCACGCTGCTGCGGCATGGTCTGGTCGACGACGATCACGTCGAATCCCGCCGCGGTCATGGCGTCCACGCACCGGGTCAGGTCCTCGCGCAGATCGTCGGAGACGGGCAGCACCGACCCGTCCCCGTACAGCTCGCCGAAGGAACGCCTGGGCGGGCGGGGCGCTCCCGGTTCGCCCAGCAGGAAGTGCGCGTGGTCGCCCATCTCCGGGATGCCGTACGCCAGCGGATGGTCGTGCAGCGCCTCGACCTTGTGGAAGTCCTTCGCCATGGCGCGCAGCCGCGTCTCGTCGCGTTCGGTGCGCCCGCGCAGGTTCACCGCGTCGGTGGCGATCTCGCAGAGCGCGCCCGCCAGTGCCGCCTCGGGGTCGAGTCCGGCGCCCGCGCCGAAGCACATCCGTCCCATCGCCCCGTCGGGCCGCACGGCGACGCCCGTGATCACGGGGACCGGGAAGGAGATGCGGGTGTCGAAGAAGCGGGCCTCGTAGCCGTACATCTCCAGCCGGTCCACCATCCGGCGGCTGGCCGCGCTGGTGCTGGTGTGCGGATCGATCTCGGCAGCGCGGCCTGCCCGTACCAGGACAGCAGGAACGCGTCGCGTTCGATGACCTCCATCAGCCCGAAGTAGACGGCCTCCTCCAGACAGCCCCGGAGGCACAGCCGTTGGAGCTCTCCTGCACGAACCGGTTCTCCAGGCCCGGTGCGTGGTAGTACGTGAGGACCTCGGGGACCAGTACCGGCCGCTCGTCTCTCAGCGAGTAGCCGTGCACCCAGGGATCTCCCGGTCCGGGGCGAACGGCGCGACCCGGGGTTGGCCCGGTGGAAGGCGTCCGAGTACAGCCCGCAGACCCGTGGGTCCAGCGCCTGCTCACCACGGGCGTGCAGGGCGTTCAGGGAGCCCCGCACCTGGGCCTTCTTGGCCCGGGACCGCATGCCCGCGTACCGCTCGAGACCCTCCAGCACACCGATGCGCACGCTCTCGGCGAAGGTGTCGGCGTGACCGCCCCAGAAGGTCTCACGCAGGTACTCCCCGAACGCATGGAGAAGCAGCCGATGGTGGCCGAGGTGGTGGCCGAGGAGACGTCCTGGACTACGGAGGGCCGAGCGCCCGCACACGGGGTTGGCGTAGGGCTCGATGGGCAGTTCGTAGTCGTCGATGTCCCTGACCCGGAAGCTGCCGGGCGCCCGCTTCGGTGCGGGCCGCAGGGTGAGCGTCGCGGCCTGCGCGGTGTCCGGCTCGGTGCGTCCGCAGCGCTGGCACTCCGGATCGGGGACCAGCGGGTAGGCGCGGACCAGCAGGGTCTGCAGGTCCACCAGGTGTACGGCGGGGAAGGCGCCGGTCACCGGTCCGGTGCCGCCGAGCCTGGCGGCGACGACACCGGCGAGCGCCTGGGCTCCGAACGGGGTGACGTAGGGGACTCCCCGCCGCCCGGGTGCCGGAGCCGAGCTCCAGCGCCTCGCGCATCGCCACCGAACGGACGGCCTGCCAGCGCCGGTCCAGGCAGCGGGCGCAGGGACGCCGCTCACCGCCGTCCTCCGCGGCGGGAAGGGGCCGACGACGGCGTGCCTGCCGTAGAAGCGGACGGGCACGGCGTCGCTGTCTCCTCACCCCGGCCGTGAATACGTCACGGACTCCCAGCGGTGCCACGTCGAGCCGGGGCGCGACACCGTGGGAGGCCAGCGCCTCGTGGAGCAGCGCCGTGAGCGCTCGGGTGGAGTCCGCCAGGGGCGGCCGTCTCAACGGGCATCGGGACCGCCCTCGCCGTCCGGCGTCCCGCTGTTCAGGGTGAGGAGCACCCGAGCCGTGCTGATACCGCCCGCCGGCAGGTCGGCCGGGGTGGTGGGCACGTACAGGGCGTCGCGGCCCGTGTCCCTGAGCCGGTCCAGCACCGCGTCGAACGTGGTCCCGGCCCCGTCGGCGAGCACCGGAGCGCCGCTCACCAGGACGGTCCCGGCGGCGAGGTCTCCGACGATCGGGTCGCCGAGGTCCACCTCCGCACCCGGGTCCTCGGCGGCCAGCTGCACCTGCCCCAGCAGATCCCGCAGCGCGTCACAGGCAGCCGCACGGAGCGAAGACCGGCACCCACCGCCCAACGCCCCTGTGTCCCCGCGCCGTTCGCCTCGCGGGCGAGCACCACCGGGCCGTGGTGCGCTCCCCTCGCCCAGATCCAGCAGCTCCACCGCCGTGTCCAGATTGACCGCGGACTTCAGCAGGAACACCAGCTCCGGGTCCGTGCCGTCGGAGGCGACCGGGCTCACGACGGTCGTGCCCGCAGGTCCGTACCAGCGCGTCGTGCGCGAGCGCCGACAGCAGACCGCGCCCGGCGGCCTCCTGCGGGCTGCTGCCCGCCCCGAGCCCGCGGCGGTCGCGAGATGGAGCCGGTCCCTGTTGTACGCCCCGAAGGTCCGCACGGCCGCGGCCGGCACCCGGACCGGGTCCTTGCCGGTCAACGAGGTCGCGGTGGTCCACGCACCGGGCAGAACACCGGTGCCGCCCCGGTGGTCAGCCTTTCCGGCCCGCACGAGGGACGCCCGGCGCATCCCCGTCGGCCACTTCGAGCGGCACCACATGCTCGACGTACACCTCCGCCGCCGCGTACAGCGCACGCATCCGCGCGCCCGCGAGATGGTGCACGTCGAACGCGGCGATCCGGCGCCGCACCCGGCGCCGAGCGCCACCTCGACCCGGCTGATCTTCAGCGGGGTCTGGGTGAGCCGCTCGTCCTCGTAGCCGCGGAAGATCCCGGTGTACGGGCGTACCAGCGCGCTGCTGATCCGGTTCAGGTCCTCGACCATCGCCTCCGCCTCGCCCGCGGTCTGCACGGTCGGGTGACCGGCAGCCCGAGCCCCTCCGGCAGCGCGGCCATGGGCTCACGGGCGTCCAGCGCGGCGCAGCGACGGCAGCGCGGGTGCGGCTGGACCGGTTCGGCCATCACGTCGAGCGAGGCCAGATCCTGCACCAGTACCTGGCCGGCGGTCTCGGCGGGCAGCACTCCGGTGGCGATGCGGAAGATCTCGTAGCCGAGCAGGTTGCCCACCATCGCGGCGACCGGTCCTGACAGGTCGTCGGCCGGTGTGCGGGCGGCGCCCGCGGCCTCGCTCCAGATCTCGGCGGCGGGGCCCGACGCGACGTTGCCCGCCAGACGCAGGACCGCACAGGAGAAGCAGCCGGTGGACAGGGTGGTGGAGAGCGGGCCGACGACCAGGCGCTCGCCGAACATCCAGGCGGGGATCAGGGTCCGGCCCTCGGGCACCCCGGCGGCCAGCAGCCGGTGGGTACGCGCCCGGCGCCCGCACCGCTCACCACGACGACGTCGTAGTCGCCGAGGTCCGCCCAGCCGGGCTCCGCCCGCCGCCGACACGGCCGACGCGGGCCCCGGCCTGCGTCGCTTCCCGGTCCACCTCGGCGGACTCAGCGGTGGTGGCGATGCTCGCGCACCCGTTGCGCAGCAGGCTCAGCGCGCACCAGTGCGCGACCTCGTCCCCGCCGAGTACGGCGACCCGGGTGGCGCGGAAGCGGGCGAAGCGGGCCGGTGCGCCGTCGGCGTAGTGGTCGACGTAGGCGATCTGCGCGGCGAACCTCTCGGCCACCGCGGGATCCGGCGCATCGCCGGGTGTGTCCCGGCCTCCGGTATGTCACGGGCGAACCCGCGCTCGTACAGCGTCTTGACGAGCTCGGCCGCCATCGCCCGCTGCCCCGGGCCGAAGCCTTCGCAGAGGTCGGCGAGCCGGTGGTGGCCGCTCAGATGCGGGACGACGAGCGAGGCGAAACGGTAGGCGGTGCGGCCGGTCAGGTGGAACCCGCCGTCGGCGTTGTGGAAGAGCACCCGCCGGGCGTCTCGGTGAACAGCACGTCCCTGCGGATCCGCGGCCGGGTCCCGGCGAGCGAATCGAACGTCGTCCCGGTCACTGCTTCTTCGGCGCTTGCGGCACTCTCGGCCATGGGGTCACACCTTCTCTGTGCGGCGGATGCGGTCGCGGGTGGTTCTTCGTGCGTAGGCGCGGAGCAGTTCGTGGACGCGGTACGGGCCCGGCGGGCCGTCCTCCAGGAATCCGGCGTCGGCCAGCTGTTCCAGTACCGCTTCGGACAGGGCGGGGTGTCCTCGGCCCTGAAGGTGCCGGGCGAGGCGGACCCGGCCTGCAGGAACGCTTCGGACAGCCGGGGATCGAGCCGGCCGAGCGCACTGTCGAACAGCCGGGTCACGGACATGCCCGGCGAGTCCGTCAGGGTGAGCCGGGCCAGCGGGTCATCGCCGAGCCAGCCGACGGCATCGTCGAGCCGCAGCGCGGGCGGGTCAGCAGGCGGGCGGTCAGAATGCGCAGCGCGAGCGGTGAATTCCCGCAGAGCGCGGCCAGTTGGCGGGCCGCGGCGGGCTCGGCGCCGACCCTCTCGGTGCCCAGTACGGCCAGCAGCAGCGCGTGGGACTCCGCCTCGGTGAAGACGGACAGCCGGTGCACCCACCCGCCATGGGTGGCGATGAGGCCGGCGAGCCCCATCCGGCTGGTGACCATGACGGCCCCGGGGACCTGGCACCCGCGGGCAGCAGCGAGCGCACCTGATCGGCGTGGACCACATCGTCCAGTACGAGCAGGGCCCGCTCCCTCCCGTACTCCGCGCAGAGCGGCAGCGACCTCCGCGCCGACCTCCCCGGCGCCGCGCGGTTCGCCGTCCGACCTCGTCATCCGTACGACCAGCCGGCCGGCCGGAAAACTGTCCCGCACGAGGTGGGCGACATGGTGGGCGAGCGCCGACTTGCCGATGCCCGGCGCCCCGGACACCACCACGGTGAGCGGCCCCGGTCCTGCGTACCCTCTTCGGCCGCCGCGGTGAGCCGGGCGGCCAGCGCGGCCGTGCCCGCCTCGCGGCCCGTGAAGCTCGGCACCGCGGGCACGGGCCCGATGCCTGCACCCGTCCCGGCCGTCCTCTCGACGAGCTCGCCCTCGATGACCTGGATGTCCGCGCGCGGCGGGTCCGGCCGTCGCCGTCCGCCGCTCCCAGCTCCTCGCCCCGCAGGATCGCCAGCTCCAGCCGGCGCAGCCCCGGTGACGGGTCGACACCCAGCTCGTCCAGCAGGAATCCCTTGACCCGGCGGTACTCGGCAAGGGCCTGGGACTGCCGGCCGGTCCGGTAGAGAGCCTCGATCAGCTGCTCATGGAACCGTTCGTGGCCCGGGTATACGCGCGTAGCGGACCAAAGCTCGACGAGTGCTTCCCCGCAACGGCCCATCCCCAGCAGCAGATCGCAGACCCGCTCCACACTCCGCAGCCGCTCCTCGGCCAGCCGCGGCACCTCGTCCCTGTGCAGAACGTCGGAGCGCACATTGGCCAGCAGCGAGCCCTGCCAGAGCGACAGCGCGTCCTTCAGCGTGAACAGCTCCGCCTCCGGATCCTGGGACAGTGCCGCGGCCCGGCGGACCTGGTCACGGAAGCCGAGGAGATCCAGGGAGTGCGGCCCGCGTTGATGCGGTAGCCGCCGGGCACCGCCTCGATGGAGGTGTCGTTCACGCCGTGCTTGGTGAAGAGCCTGCGCAGCCGCAGTACGCACGTCTGGAGTGCGGCCCTGGCGGTGGCGGGCTGCTCCTCGCCCACACCGCCCGCTGGAGGTACTCCGCGGATACGACGGTGTTGGCGCGCAGGAGCAGTGCGGCCAGCAGAATCGTGGGCTTCGACGGCTGGAGTACGACAGCGTCGGGACCGTCCGCGAGAGTGAGCGGCCCGAGAACCTGAAACCGCATCATGGCGGCGCCCTAGTCCCAGCCGTTGACCAGCCGGCACGCCTGAACGGGCCCCGGCTGCGAGGGAAGCCGGTCCGGGCCGTCCTGCGTATGCGCACAGAGCCCCTGGGCGGCCTGCCCGGCAGGGTTCCGTCACCGCGGGCCGCCGGGAGCGGTGGCCGACGCGGTGCCGGTACAGAGTGCGAACGAGGCGAGAGCAAGTCCGGTGACGACGCCCGCGCGGGCGGAGCCCGCGTGGTGGAGCCTGCGGCGACGCGGGCGAAGTCGCGCTGCTGGTGCGAAAACGAAGACCTGAACACGTTTCCCCTTCGGCTTTGCGTCCTGCCGGGTTGTCCCGGCACAGCTGACGATGCCAGCGGGGAACGGGCCGGGAACTGCCCGTCGGTGACAGCTTGTTGCACGGGTCACGACAGCTTCGTGCAACAAGCTGTAGCAACGGAAAAGGCCCCGGAGCGTTTGGAGGAACGCCCGGGACCTGGTCCTCACGCTATGCCGACCGACCTGTCACCCGTCGGTGGCGATCGCGTTCAGTACGTTCATCCGGCCCGCCCGGAAGGCCGGCACCAGGGCCGCGAACAGTCCGACGAACGCCGAGGCGGCGAAGACCGAGAGGATCGTCGGCCATGGGATCTCCAGGACTCCGAGCCCCTCGAGGGCCAGCAGTTTCTGGGCGGAGGTGCCCCAGCCCATGCCCAGGCCGAGCCCCAGCAGGGCGCCGAACAGGGCGATGACCACCGATTCCAGCCGGATCATGCGGCGCAGCTGGCGGCGGGAGAGACCGATCGCCCGCATCAGACCGATCTCACGGGTCCGCTCCACCACCGACAGGGCGAGGGTGTTCACCACTCCGAGCACCGAGACGATGATCGCCAGGGCCAGCAGGCCGTACACGATGTTCAGCAGCTGACCGATCTGGTCCTTCAGGTCCTGCTTGAAGTCGGTCTGGTTCTGCACCTTGTACTGCGGGTACTCGGCGAGCGAGCTCTTGAGGGCGGCGTAGGCCTCCTTCTCCTTGCCGTCCTGCGCCTTGGCGAACATGATCAAGTTCTTCGGCATGCTGTCCGCGGGGACGTAGGACTCGGCGGTGGTGATGTTGGTGTACATCGCCCCTTGTCGACGTTCGTGTCGTCGGAGGTGATCGCGGCGACCTTCAGCTTCGCCGCGTCACCCGCCTTGAACGCGACCGTGAGCTCGTCCCCGACCTCGATGCCGTGCCGGGTGGCGTAGTCGTCGCCGACCGACATGGCGTCCTTGGCGTAGGCCTTGGCCAGATCACCGGCGACCGTCTCACGCCGCAGGTCCTCCCGGTAGGCCGGGTCGGCGGCGACGATGCCCTCGTCCTCGGTCGAACCGTCCGGGGCCGTGATCTTCGCGCTGATGGCCTTGTAGTTCGTGATGTGTTCGAGGCCGGAAGCGTTCTCCATGGCCTTCGCGGCCTGCGGCACGATCCGCTGGCCGGTGGAGGACTGGACGATGAAGTCCGCGCCGACCGACTTGTCGAGCTCCTCGGTGGCCGATGCGACCATCGAGGAACCGACGACCGAGAGGCAGGCCACCAGCGCCAGGCCGATCATCAGCGCCGCACCGGTCGCTCCGGTACGCCGCGGATTGCGCAGCGCGTTGCGCTCCGCCAGCCGGCCGACCGGGCCGAACAGCCGCAGCACGACCACGCCGAGCCCCGCACCACCACGGCGGCCAGCAGCGGGCCGATCACGATGAAGCCGATCAGGGTCAGCACCACCCCCAGGGCCAGGAAGAGCGAACCGTCGCTCGCCTTGTCGGCCTGCGTCGTCGCCCAGAGTGCGGCGCCACCGCCGCCGGTGAGGACCAGGCCCACCGCGGCCCGGAGCCGGCTCGACCTGGCGTCCGCCGGGGTCCCGGCGTCGCGCAGTGCGGCCATCGGGAGACCTTGCCGGCCCTGCGGGCCGGGATGTAGGCGGCCAGGACGGTCACCACGACACCGAGCACGAGCCCGATGGCGGGGTCGTCCAGACGATGGTGAGGTCCCCGGTGGACAGCTCCATGCCCATCGTGCCCATGAGCTGCATCAGTCCGACGGCGAGTCCGACCCCGGCGCCGACCCCAGGGCCGATCCGACGATGCCGAGGAGTACCGCTTCCACCAGCACGGACCTGTTGACCTGCTTGCGGCTGGAGCCGATGGCCCGCATCAGACCGATCTCGCGGGTCCGCTGGGCGACCAGCATCGAGAAGGTGTTGACGATCAGGAAGATCCCGACGAGCAGGGCGATCCCGGCGAAGCCGAGCATCGCGTACTTCATGACGCCGAGGAAGGACCCCATGGAGTCCTTGTTGGCCTCCGCGGCCTCGTCCTGGGTCTGCAGCTTGTACGCACCCGGGTCGCCCAGGGCCGCGGCGACGTTCTTCTTCAGCTGTGCGTCATCCACGCCGGGTGCGGCGACGACGGAGATGTGGGTGAAGAGGCCCGGCTTGCCGAGCAGCTTCTCCTGGGCGGTCGCGGTGTCGAGGAAGACGACGGCCGCACCCGGGTTGGTGACGGTGAAGGCGGCGATGCCGCTGATCTTCGCCTTGGTGTCGCCGGTGGCCGCGATGGTGCGCAGCTCGTCACCGATCTTCAGGTGATGCTTGTCCGCGGTGTCGGCGTCGACCATCACCTCGGTCGGGCCGCGCGGTGCGTGACCGGAGGTGATCTCCATCGAACGCAGGTCGTTGTGCGTCCAGTTGCCCGCGATCGTCGGGGCGCCGGATTCGGAGCCCATGTTCTTGTTGTGGCTGTCGACGACCGTGACGGACATGCTGGACACGGCGCCCTCGGCGCCCTTCACCCGTCGGCCTTCTCCACCTTCGCCAGGACGGAGGCGGGCAGCGATTCGGGCCGGCCGTTCTCCGGCTGGTCCTCGGGACCGCCGGCCGTCCTGGGGCTCACGGTGACATCGGCCGATGAGGCCGCGAAGAGCTTGTCGAAGGTGGTGTTCATCGTGTCGGTGAACACGAGCGTGCCGCACACGAACGCCACCGACAGCATGACGGCGACGGCGGAGAGCACCATCCGCCCCTTGTGCGCAAGGAAGTTGCGCATCGAGGTCTTCCACACAGTCATGACGTCCGCCCGCGGGCATCGAAGTGCTTCATCCGGTCCAGGACCTGCTCGGCCGTCGGGTCGTGCATCTCGTCGACGATGGAACCGTCCGCGAGATACAGCACCCGGTCCGCGTAGGAGGCGGCCACCGGGTCGTGGGTGACCATGACGATCGTCTGGCCCAGCTCGTCGACCGACCGGCGCAGGAAGGACAGCACCTCGGCGCCGGCCCGCGAGTCCAGGTTCCCGGTCGGCTCGTCGCCGAAGATGATCTCGGGCGGGCGGCCAGCGCCCGGCCACCGCCACGCGCTGCTGCTGGCCGCCGGAGAGCTGGGTCGGCCGGTGCTTCAGCCGCTCGCTGAGACCGACGGTCTCCACGACCTGTTGCAGCCAGGCCGCATCGGGCTTGCGGCCCGCGATGTCCATCGGCAGCGTGATGTTCTCCAGCGCGTTGAGCGTCGGGAGCAGGTTGAACGCCTGGAAGATGAAGCCGATCCGGTCCCTGCGGAGCTGGGTGAGCTTCTTGTCCTTGAGCTTCGTGATCTCGGTGTCGGCGAGGTGGATCTCGCCCGAGCTCACGGTGTCCAGGCCGGCCAGGCAGTGCATCAGGGTCGACTTGCCGGAACCCGACGGGCCCATGATCGCCGTGAACTGCCCGCGGGCGATGTCCACATCGACATGATCGAGCGCGACGACCCGGGTCTCCCCGCCCCGTACGCCTTCACGACCTGCCGCGCTCGCGCCGCGACGGCCGTACGCCCTCCAGTGCCCCGTGCCTGGGAATGGTTACAGCCGTTGTCACGGTAATTCTCCTTGTGTCAGCCGATGCCGAGACGTCTCTGGGTACGTGTCGAGTCTGGTGCGCGCAGGGGTCGGGCGCGCTGGTGCCCATCGCAGTCTTCGCCGGGGTTTCCCCACCCCGCCCCTGCGGTCAGCCGCAATCGCGGTGTAAGAACACGCTAAGGACCAGGGCCCCGCCTCACGTCCTCCAGCGGGACGACCCGTCCCCGGGCAGATGTACGGAGCTTCCCCTAGGGGTCTGGGCCCTCAGGAGGAGACCCGGGTAGGGGATCTCATCCCCGGCGGACCGCTCCCGCGGGCCGTCAGCGGTGAGACAGTGTCCCCGGAAATACATGCATAGGGAAGGAATCCTGTGGGCGGCAGCACATGCGGCGCGGGCGGCACCGGGAGTGCGGGCGACGGCGGGAGTGCGGGCGGCACCGGGAGCGCGGGCGACGCCGGCGGTCACGCCAAGGCCTTGGGCACGGCGGACGGTGCGTCCGGGCCGGGTGCCGCCTCCGCACCCACACCCGCACCCACACCCGCACCCACACCCGCACCCACACCCGCGACACCCGCAGCCGACGACCGGTCGTCGCGGCGCTGATGCTCTGCATGGCCCTGTCCGCCATCGACGGCACCATCGTCGCCACCGCCGTCCCCAGATCGTCGGGGATCTCGGCGGCTTCGCCGTCTTCTCCTGGCTCTTCTCCGGCTACCTGCTGGCCGTGACCGTCACCCTGCCCGTGTACGGAAAGCTCTCCGACACCTTCGGCCGCAAACCGGTCCTGATCGCGGGCATCATCCTCTTCCTGATCGGCTCACTGCTCTGCGCCTTCGCCTGGAACATGGCCGCCCTGATCGCCTTCCGCGTGGTCCAGGGCCTCGGCGGCGGCGCTCTCCAGGGCACGGTGCAGACCATCGCCGCCGACCTCTACCCGCTCAAGGAGCGGCCGAAGATACAGGCCAGGCTGTCCACGGTCTGGGCCACTTCGGCCGTCGCGGGCCCGCGGTCGGCGGGCTGCTCGCCGCGTACGCCGACTGGCGCTGGATCTTCCTGATCAACCTGCCGATCGGCGCGTTCGCCCTGCGGCTGATCATCCGCCATCTCCACGAACCCGCCCGGCCACGCCCGCCACCCGCCCCGTGTCGACTGGGCGGGCGCACTCGGCATCTTCGCAACCGGCGCACTCCTGCTGACCGCGCTGGTCCAGGGCGGCGTCGCCTGGCCCTGGCTCTCCGCGCCCTCGCTCGGCCTGCTCGGCGCGAGCGCCGCCCTGGCCGCGCTGACCGTCGCGATCGAGCGGCGCGCGGCCGAACCGGTCATACCCGGCTGGGTCTGGCGGCGGCGCACCATCGCCTCGGTCAATCTGGCCCTCGGCGCGATGGGGCTGCTGATGATCGCGCCGACCGTCTTCCTGCCGACGTACGCCCAGTCGGTCCTCGGACTCGGCCCGATAGCCGCCGGTTTCGTACTCTCCGTCATGACGCTGAGCTGGCCGGTGTCCGCCGCGCTCTCCGACCGGGTCTACAACCGCATCGGCTTCCGGCTCACCGCGATCACCGGTATCAGCGGCGCCCTGCTGGTCCTGCTCGCCTTCCCGCTGCTGCCGTACCGCGGCGCACCCTGGCAGCCCGCCCTGATCATGCTGCTGCTGGGCGCTGCGCTCGGGCTGTTCCAACTGCCCTGATCGTCGGGGTCCAGTCGACGGTCGGCTGGTCCGAACGCGGCACCACGACGGCCTCCGTCCTGTTCTGCCGCCAGGTCGGCCAGAGCGTGGGCGCCGCGCTCTTCGGCGCCGTCGCCAACGGGTTCTCGCCTCCCGGCTGTCCGTGGCCCCGTCCGGGGCTGCCCAGCGACCTCGACGGCATATCGCACGCCCTGGAGGATCCGGGGCACTCTCCGCCGCCGCTACGGACTATCTGCGCCGGGCCGTCGATGCCGCGGTCGACCATGTCTTCCTCGGCGCGGCCGGGGCCGCCGCACTCGCCCTGCTGGTACTCGTCGTCCTCGCCCCGCGCCGCTTTCCGGTACTGGCCGAACACGAGGACGCTCCCGCGAAGCCGGGGATAGGTGTACTGACCCGCGACGTCCGTTCTGATACGTGACTCCGGGACGAGAGGCACTAGTTCTCCGGGATCCGGGCCCAGAAGTGGTTGACGATGTCCTCGATGTAGTGTCGCCCGTCCTCGCCGGATGCGGTGGTGCCGCCGGCTCGGCTGAGGGTGGCAGCCATGAGGGCCTGATACTCGTGCTGCATGGCGCTCAGGGGTCCTGCAGGTCGCGGCGTTCCATCGAGACGAGCTTGGCGATGGGGCGGATGTGCGCCTGCCAGCGGGTGGACACGGCCTCGGCCAGCAGGCGTGCGAGCTCGTCCTCCAGACCGGTGATGGCGACGAAGTCGCGTGGGGAGGCTGAGGAGGCTGCCCAGCTTGGCGGACTGCCGTCGGTCGCCGGTCCATTGACCGGTTTCTTCCATGTGGTGGTAGGCGTCGAGGTTCAGGCCGGTGCCGCGGGCGACATCCTCGGCGGGGATGCCACGGGCGATCCGGTGCTCACGCAAGGTGCGTGGACTGCCCATGAGTTCACTGGGATTGCACCACAACGCCCCTGCCAGAGCGGTTAGTTCGCTCGAACTGGGCAGGACGGTGCCGCGTTCCCATGCGGTGACGTGGTCGGGGTGATGTGAGTCATGCCGAACGAGGCGCGCATGCCATAGGCGACGTGGCCGGGGCCATCCCGAGCTTTTCGCGCAGGACGCGGGCAGCGCGTGCGTTGAAGGAGTGGTGGGTGCACGCACAGAGCGTAAGGAGTTATCACCCCGAATCCATGGCCACTGTCGCCTGCATCACGTTTTGGAGCGATAGGTCGTCGGCGATTCCGTAGGAACCGACAGAGGGCAATTGAGTAGTCAACTACCGCTTGCTGCAAAGGAATTGCGTACCACAGCTTGCCGCGTATGATCCGCTCGCACGGTGCCATACATGTGTTCGCACAACTGTCTGTCACCCGCTTCAGGCGGCACCGCTCACCCTCCCCACTCATCTGCAGGCCCAGGAGACGCAGTCATGCACCCCAGTACGACCAGCCCGGCCGACGTGCCACCCACCAAGTCCGGCAGCCCTGTCGACCGCTTCTTCCGCATCAGCGAACGCGGCTCGACCTACGGCCGGGAGATACGCGGCGGGTTCGCCACCTTCTTCACCATGGCGTACATCCTCGTGCTCAACCCGATCATCCTCGGCAGCGCCAAGGACAAGTTCGGCGAGCAGCTGGACACCGTCCAACTGGTCACCGCCACAGCCCTGGTGGCCGCGGTGATGACCTTGATCATGGGCGTGGGCGGCAACCTACCGCTCGCCCTGGCCGCCGGCCTGGGTATCAACGCCGTCGTCGCCTTCCAGGTCGCCCCCTGATGGGCTGGGACGACGCGATGGGCCTCATCGTGCTCGAAGGGCTGCTGATCTGCGTACTGGTCATGACCGGTCTGCGCGGGGCGATCATGCAGGCCATCCCGCAACCCTGAAACAGGCCATCAGCGTCGGCATCGGCCTGTTCATCGCCTTCATCGGCTTCGTGGACGCGGGATTCGTCAGCCGTATCCCGGATGCCGCGAACTCCACCGTGCCCGTCCAGCTCGGCACCGGCCATCTCGCCGGCTGGCCCATGCTCGTCTTCTGCCTCGGTGTGCTCCTGACGGTCGTCCTGCTCGCCCGGAAGGTCAAGGGCGCCATCCTCATCAGCATCGTCCTGATGACCGTTCTCGCCCTCGTCATCAACGAGGTCGCCGAGGTCAAGTCCTGGGGTCTGACCGCGCCCGCCATGCCCGACCAGCCCGTCGCCTCCCCGACTTCGGGCTCCTGGGCCAGTTCGACCTGCTCGGCTCGTTCGGACAGGTCAGCGTCCTGACCGTCGTCATGCTCGTCTTCACCCTCATCCTGTCCGACTTCTTCGACACGATGGGCACCGTCGTCGGCGTCACCGCCGAAGCCGGACTCCTCGACGAACGGGGCCAGGTCCCCGGCCTGGGCCGCGTCCTGCTCATCGACGGCGCAGCCGCCGTCGCCGGTGGCGCCTCGTCCTCGTCGTCCGCCACCGCCTACATCGAGTCCGCCGCGGGTGTCGGCGAAGGCGCCCGTACCGGCTTCGCCAACCTCATCACCGGCGGCCTGTTCGCCCTCGCCCTCTTCTTCACCCCGGTCCTGACCATCGTGCCCATGCAGGCCGCGTCCCCGCGCTCGTGGTGGTCGGATTCCTGATGATGACCCAGGTCAAGCACATCGACTGGGACCGCTACGAAGTCGCCATCCCGGCCTTCCTCACCATCGTCGTCATGCCGTTCACCTACTCCATCAGCAACGGCATCGGCGCCGGCTTCATCTCCTACGTGATCATCAAGGCCTGCCTGGGCAAGGCCCGCGAAGTCCACTGGCTGCTCTGGGGCACCGCAGCGCTCTTCCTCGCCTACTTCGCCATCGACCCGCTGGAACAGATCCTCGGCGTCAAGTAGCCGCACGGACCCGTCGCCGGGGCCTCGCCCACACGCATCGAGGCCCCGGCAACGGACCGCCGGCCGGAATCCGTCGGCCGGCACGACAGAGCCGTCCGACAACCAAGGCACTACCGAGGGCCGGCCGGGTCCGCGAGGCACTCGGCCCACACCGTCTTCCCGGCCGGGGAACGGGGAACCGCCCCACCGGTCAGCGAGCACCCCGACGAGCACCAGGCCGCGCCGGACTCCTCCGTGCCGCCCGGCATGGAGGGATCGGCCGGCGGGAGCTCCGGGCAGGCATCGGAAACCTCGACGCGGATCCGCCGGGCTCCCACCTCGTACACCACACTCAGCAGGAAGTTACGGCCGGGAACCCTGCCATGACGCACGGCGTTCGCTGCGAGCTCGGCCACCACCAGGGCCACCGTGCAGCAGACATCCGATTCCGGCGGGAAACCCCACTGTTCGAGGTAGCTCACAGCCGTCCGCCGGGCCAGCCGGGCGCCGCGAGCGGTGGACGTGAACTGCATCGAGAAGAAACGCCGTTCCGGAGGCGTCGCCGCGTCCGGTCGGTCCGACCCGGAGCACCGTCGGGCTCTCGCCCCGACCCGTCGTCCGGCACAGTCACTGCCTTGAGCATCGTGCGGCCCATCCCGTCCTGTCATTCCTCGCGCATCCCACAGAGTGCGGAATTCGCTACGTTCCGTAGTCAAGAGTCGGCCGGTATGCCTAGGCTCGGAAGGTGACGAAGCATTACCCTCCCGGCCGTAAGCAGAGGAAGTGCCGCCATGGCCAAAGCGATCGACCCCCAGGACTCGATGGCCGCGCTGTTCGGTTCACGCGTACGCAAACTCCGCACGGCGGCCGGGCTGACCCAGGCCGAGCTGGGCAGGATGACGCACGTCGTGAGCACTCGGATCACCCAGATCGAGCGGTCCTCCGGGGCCAAGCCCTCCCAGGAGCTGGCACGCGCCCTGGACACCGCGCTGGTGGCGGACAACCTGCTGGTCGACCTGTGGCCTTACGTCTACCGGGAGTCGTTCCCCGACTGGGCGCAGGCGTTCATGACCCACGCCGCGCGGGCGGTGGCAATCAGCGAGTACGCCGCTCACGTAGTGCCGGGCCTGCTGCAGACCGAGGCCTACGCGCGGGCACTGCTGGGTGTCGGGCGCACGCTCAAGAGCGAAGAACACCTGGAAGAACGGCTGTCGGCACGACTGGAACGCCAGGAGCGCCTGCGGACTGCCGATCGCCCCGAGCTGTGGGTGGTTCTCGACGAGGCCGTTCTCCGACGCCCGGTGGGCGGCCCGGCAGTCATGCGAGCCCAACTGGCCCGGCTGCTGGCCACTGCCGAGGATCCCCACATCACCGTGCAAGTCCTGCCGTTCACCCAGGGCGAGCACGATGCCCTGGGCGGCTCGCTGACCGTCCTTGGCCTGCCGGACGGCACCGAGGTCAGCTACACGGAAGGCGCCCATTACGGCCAGTTGATCGAGGATCCGCAGGAGGTCAGAAACTTCGCGGTGACCTACGATCAGCTCCGGGCAGCCGCGCTGCCCCTCGCATGTCACTCGACATGATCCGATCCGCGATGGAGGACAACCACCGTGAAGCGACTGTCCCGTCCCGATCCGACCGACGCAGCCTGGCGCAGAAGCAGCTACAGCAATCAGGAGGGGCAACTGCGTAGAGACGGCAGACGGATTCCCCGAGTCGTCCCCGTCCGTGACAGCAAAATGTCCTCGGCCCGACGCTGGCCTTCCCCGCCGACGCATGGACCTCATTCATAGGCGAGTTGAAGAGAACCCACACCGGCCGGTAGTCGGAGTCGGCATCCATACGCGCCGCCTGCGAACAGTGGGTGAGGTGGTATGCAACGATTCGAGCCGACACCACGGGAGGTGGATCATGGTCGACAGATTCACGGACGGATTTCTGACGCCCACGGAGACGTCCTCGTACCTGGAGATCCCACATTCGACTCTCACCACCTGGCTGAAGGGCAAGGCGGCCGGTGCCCTCTGGTGCACGCGGTGGAGCCCGTACGCAAAGGCCAGCCCTCCGTACCGTTCATCGCGGTGGCCGAAGCGCACGTTCTGCGGTCCCTGCGCATTCTCGGACTACGGATGACCGAGATCAGAGAAGCGGCAGCAGCCGTACGGGAGGCCTTCGACACCCCGTACGGCCTGGTCTCGAAGCGCATTGCCACGGACGGCGTGGACATCTTCGTCGAGCACGGTCTGGGTGACCTGCGCAGGGCCAGGGACGGCCAGGCACCCATCCAAGAGGTCGTGGCCGAGTACCTCCGCTACCTCACGTGGGAAGCGGACGACGATTTCCCGTCGAGCCTGCAGCTCAGGCAGTACGGGGAGAAGGCCCCGTCATGATCGACCCCGGTTCGGGCGCGGTCTGCCCGTCGTCGCGGCAAATCGTGTCTCCGTGAAAGCCATCACCGACCTGTGGGAGGCCGGTGAGACCGTCGAGGACATCGCCTATGACTTCGACATGACTCCGGAACAGGTGGGCGCGCTCTGCGAAGCAGTGGTGCGCCTTGCAGCCTGAGTTCTTCCTGGATCGGAATTTCGGGCGTCGCGTAGCGGAAGAGCTACGGTCACGGGGCTGGGTCGTCCATCGCATCGCGGACGTTTATCCCGAGGACGGACAGCACATCCCCGACGAGGAGTGGATCGCCCATGGACTCGACCGTTTCTGGGTCCCGCTGACCAAAGACGGCCGCATCAAGACGCGCGACAGGGAGATTCAGCCCGTCCTTGACCACTCGGCCGTGCTCTTCTACCTCGATAACCAGCAGCTGCGCAGTACCGAGATGGTGCAACGCCTGGACACCCACCGCTCTGCCGTCTACCGGGCGGTCGAAAGGGCGGCCCCGCCGCTTATGCGATCCGACACGACTGCATCGAGAACACCTGGCCGTGACGGCCAGCTTTCTTCGAGCGCCCCGCGCCTCACATTCCCTTCGCCCAGGGCCCCAGCGCGGCCAGCTCAGTCCCCAGCCGGCTTCTGGCCCGACGACACGCGCCCCGTCAGCGCCGCCAGCGAGTTACGTACATGCGTCATATGCGCCTGCACCTCCTCGCGGCCCTCCTCGTGCTCCCGCAGGATCCGCTCCGTCTCCCGCACCACCCGCTCCTCACGGGCCCCGGCGGCCGAGAGCAAACCCGCGGCCTGCACCTCCGCGTCCTCCTGGCTGTGCCTGGCAGCCTCCTCGGCCTCCGCCAGCTCCGCTTCGCCTCCGCGAGCACCGCCTGCGCACGCACGGTCAGCTCCTCCTCGTACGCTGCCGCCGCCGCCTCGGCAGCGGCGATCTCACCGTCCGCGGCCCGGTGACGTTCGGCCTGCTCCTGCTCCTGATGGGCCAGCACACTCGCGGTCCTGACCCGCGTCTGCTCCATCGCAGCCTCAGCAGCACCCGGACCTCACCCGCCTCGTCGAGCGCCGCCCGAACAATCCCGTCGCCGCTCTCCTGCGCCGCGGAAAGCGTCTCCTGCGCCTGCGCCTCGGCAGCGGCCCGCACACCCTCGGAGTACTCCCGAGCCGCATCGCGCGCCGCCCGCCCGCAGCACCGGCCGCGTCACTCAGCGACTGCGCCTCCTCCCGCGCGTCCGCCCGCCCCTCCTGCGCCTCCTCCTCCGCAAGCGCGAGGATCTGCTGCGCACGCTCCCCGAGAGGCGTACGTCTGCGGGGCCAGCGACGCCACCGCCTCGCCGAGCCGGGCAGACTCCGCCGTCAGCTCCTCGGCCAGGGCGGTCAGCCGGGACAGTCGCTCCAGCGCCTCGTCCCGCTCCGCCGACAGACCGTCCACCATGCGGTCCACCTGCTCCGGGCGATAGCCACGACCCCGTACGCCGACAAAGCCGTACGCGGACACCGGTGCACCACTACTCATCCCTGAGGCCTTCTTTCAAACGCTCCGACTCCCCGACAACCAAGCAATACGTCAAGGATGCGGTAATTGGTGCCAGAAGTCGGAATCGATCAGATGCTTTCCGGACGGAAGCGACAGGCATCACAGAGCGAAAACACCAGTGGCGTCCGGCCCGCAGGTCCGGACGCCACTCGCACAACAGGACAGCTCAGAGCAGTCCATCCCACATCTGCTCCAGCAGAACCGACCACCAGCTCTCCGGCGACGCCAGCGCCGCCGGGTCCAGAGCCACCAACTGCGCCTGGAAATCGACCGTCCAGCGACCCGCCTGCTCCGGATTGAGCCCGAAGCGCAGCCGCCACATCCGACCGAGCAAAGCCATCGAACGCACGAACTCCGGCAGCCCGGTGTTCACGAACTGCGGCGGCACCGGCTGCCCACCGGGACCCGCCTCCACCGGCACCGCGACAATGTTCGCCGTGCCGTACTGCCACAGATCGCCCGGCCGAAGTCCGAACCCATCACCAGGTACGAGCCCGCGTCCGAGGCCGGCTGCACCTGACGCTGCGTGGCCAGCTCGGCCAGCGTCGGCACCACAGGCTGCCCCGGCTGCGCCCAGAAGAACGGCCCGAAGTCGGCAGGCAGCCCCGCCCACACCAGCGTCTGCCCCACGACCTCGGGCACACCCTGACGGGACACCGCCCGCTGATCGAAGCGCAGCACCCCTGCGGGCCGAAGACCTGCACCAGCTCCTCCGCCAGCGCCTCCGGCGGTACGGGCATGGCAGGCGGCATCTGCGGCAGCGGAGCCCGCAACGGAGCCGGCCTGGCCGGACCGTCGGCGACCTGGTGCAGCTCGCCCTGGTGGGTCAGTAGATGCTGCATGCCCTGCTGGCGGCTCGCGTGATCGGCACCGTACGGGGCCACACTCGTGATCCGCACCTGCGGCCAGGTCTCCCTGATCATCCGCGCGCAGTAACCGCCCGGCAGCTCGCACGACTCCAGCTCCGTGTGCAGCTCGATCACCTGCTGCGGCGGCACGTTCATGGCACGCAGCTCATGCAGCATCTGCCACTCGGGGTGCGGGTACCGGGCGCCGAGCGGCGGATCAGCTGCTGCTCGCTGCCATCGGGCGCACGGAAGCGCAGCACGGCCTGATATCCGGGCCCGACGGTCGGCTGACCGGTCGGCTGCTGCGGATAGCCGTACGCGGGATTCCGCGGTACGGGGCCGGGGCACCGCCCTGCGGCATCCCCGGCGGACCGGGAGGCTGCGGGGCACCGGGGCTCCGGGCGGCCCCGGCGGCCTGAGCGCGTTCGGCCCACCGATACTCGCATCGGCGAACATCGTCGCGGCATGCTGCATCCCACCACCGGGCGCACCGGGCGGACCGGGAGGCTGCGGAGCTCCGGGGACGCCGGGCGGACCGGGAGGCTGCGGGGCACCGGGGCTCCGGGCGGACCGGGAGGCTGCGGGGCACCGGGGCTCCGGGCGGACCGGGAGGCTGCGGGGCACCGGGGCTCCGGGCGGCCCCGGCGGCCTGAGCGCGTTCGGCCCACCGATACTCGCATCGGCGAACATCGTCGCGGCATGGTGCAACCCACCACCCGGAGGCGGCGCGGCACCAGGCGGACCGGGCGGACCGGGCGGCTGCTGAGCACCAGGAGCTCCGGGCGGCCCCGGCGGCCTGAGCGCGTTCGGCCCACCGATACTCGCATCGGCGAACATCGTCGCGGCATGGTGCAACCCACCACCCGGAGGCGGTGCGGCACCAGGAGGGCCGGGCGGACCGGGCGGCTGCTGAGCACCAGGAGCTCCGGGCGGACCGGACTGCGGTACGAGCTGCGTCGGCAGATAACCACCCGCCGGAGCACCGGGCGCACCCGGCCCCGAAGGCGGCGCCGTCGCCCCGGCCGTGCGCCCGGAGTACCAGGCGCACCGGGAGGCGGCGGAGTCGACACCCGCCGCCACGCGCGCCACGCGGCGGCACGACGGCCTTGCTGGTGGCCGCGTCCGCGATATCACCGGCCGCCGGTGCGGGCGCACCCGGCATACCCGGCGGCGTACCCGGTGCGGGCGCACCGGGCCGCCCTGCGGCTCCATCCGGTTACCGACCGTCGTCCTCGGCAGACCGCTGCCCCCGGACATCAGCGCGGTGGGCGCCTCCGCCGACACGACCGGCGGCGGAAGCTCGTCGTCGTCCGACCCCGAGAGCGCCGGTGCGAACACCGTCTCGGGCAGCGGCACCCCACCCTCATCGGAGTCCCCGTTCGTATCCGTACCCGCCCACGGAGTGGCCCGGCAGGCACCCGTCGGAAGCCGTCGGCTCATAACCCTCCGGGACGGCGGGCGCAGCCGGCCACGGCGTCACCCCGAATCGGCGGCAGGATCGGGAGCAGATGCGGAAGCCGGGGCCGGGAGCGGAGCCGGGCGGCGGGCGCCTCCGGCGCGGCGTCCGACCGCCGGTCCGGGATTCCCAGCTTGTCCGCCGCCTCCTGGAGCCACTCCGGCGGGCTCAACAGGAACGACGTCTGATTCAGGTCAATACGCTGCGGCGGCTCCGCAGCGGCCGGCGCCCCGCGGACACGCCGTACTCCTCCTCGTACCGCCGGATCACCTCACCCACCGGCAGCCCCGGCCACAACGTGGCCTCACCACTGTCACGGGCGATCACCAGCCGCTGACGGCCCCGTCCGAGACCGGGCCCTCCGCACGGTCCTCGGCCCACACCACGAAGCCCAGCTCGAACTCACGCACCCGCACCTCACGGTGCTGATACCCGGGCACATCACCGTTGACCCACTCGTCCGCCCGCTCCTGCGCCTGCGCGAAGGTCACCATCGCGCTCACCCTTCCACCGGGACGGCCCGCGCGAAGCCGCCGTCCACCATCAGATTCGCCACGGTCTCCAGCTCAGGCGGATTACCCGCAAGACGCTGAAGGAAGACGTCGAAGTCCGTACCGCAGGGCAACAGCAGCCGGTCCACGCGATCCTGCACGCTCCAGCCGTCCTGGTCCCTGGCATCGTCATAGGCACAGAACCAGACCGAACCGGTACCGCTGCCCCGCACCTTCACCGCGAGGATGCCGCCCTGGACAAAACCCACGCCCAGATAGTCCTTCGTGAAGTGGTCCCGCAAGCACTTGTTGACGTACAGCAGATCGTTCACCGCCGCCTCCTCACGCACCGTGAAGAACGGCTGATCGACCAGCAGACCCAGCTCCGCGTCGAGCGCCGCACCCACCGGAGCCGAACCACCCGCCGCCTTCAGGAACGAACGGTAGGCACCCGGCAGCCGGTAGCCGAGATCCTCCTCGATGCCCAGGATCTGCTGCTCACCCACCGCGACAGCCCCTTGGGCAACCGGAAATGCGCAGGTCTGGTCTCCTGGAGCGGACGCGTACCCGCCGGTTCTGATCGACCGGAGCCGTCGCCAGGCCGCTGTGATGACGCAACAGCGCCTTCACCTCCACCGGGACGAGCTCCATCCGCCGACCGCCCGGCACGTGGTGCCAGGTCCAGCCGTGCGGAGTTGCCACCGCCGGAATCGTGTCCCACAGCTCATGGCCGCTCGCCGCCATCGCCGCGTTCGCCGACACATAGTCCGTGAGCCGCAATTCATCGATGCCGAACCCTCCGGGGATCAGCGATCTCGGCAGCGGCACGCGCATACGGCGAGAGTTCCGGACAGCCGCTCGCATCCATGCGCACACCCTCGGATGGCGCGACGCCCGGACCGGGTCCGGGAAGTGCACGAGCTGCCCGGCATAGGCCGCGTTCGGTGGCGCGGCTTGCTGCCCGAGCCGACCTGTCGTCATGGCGGTTGCCCCTGCTGCGTCCGGTGTTGCGCACAGCCTATGCCGTGGGGCAATACGAGGTCCCGCCCTCCGCTTCACTCACGGAGCGTCACGGAAGAGTGACGGACATACGACGGATAGGCCACTGAGACGCGACACGCAGACACGTTTCAGCGACCCAGCTTCCCCAGCACCCTGCACATTTGGCAGGCTGTCCCCGCAACTCGGGGCGTGCACACCGGCAGCAGCCGCTGCGGGCACGGGAGGGATCCGCACCATGCACACTGCACAATCAGTCACATCAGGGGATCCACGGCTCAGCTGGAGCAGCACCGAAACCAGTCGGGCGCCCCAACTGCAGCACCGCCGCGACGGCATCCTGCCGGCCGTGGCCGCAGCGCTGTCCGTACGCGGAGAGACGCTCACCTGCACGGCCGGCAAAGGAGACCGGCCGCCCGTGCTCCACCCACTCCTACAGGACTTCCTCGACACCCTCACCAGCGGCCAGCGCGAGCGCTTCACCGGCCGCTGCCCCGAGGCGATACTGCTGAGCCGACAGCTCACCGCAGCCGACAACGGACGCTCCAAGCGAGCCCAGCGCAAGCCCCTGACCAGCTCGGAGGCCCGCCGCGCACTGAAACACTCGCGGCTCACCGCCCGCCACATCCGCGAGGACGGCGACCCGTTCCATGGCAGCTACGCACCACCCTGCCGCTCCTGCACGGCGATGCTCGCCCACTTCGGCGTACGTCCCGTCGACCTCACCACAACCGGTGCGGCGACCACCGCCGAGAAGGGCTGACCATTAGCCGATGCCGACAAGACCCGAATTCCCAGCACAGTCCGACCGCCACGCCACCACCCGCTTCTCCGTCGCCGTCGACGTCGCCCTGCGAGACGCCGGCTGGCAGCCGGGACGCTGGGACATCAGGCAGGCCGAGGAGTGGGCCGACGCACTGCGCTCACACGCCTCACCGGCCGGACACCAGCACGCCGTCTTCCCCGCCGCCGTCGAAGCCTGGGCCGAATTCGGCGGACTGCGCATCACCGCATCCGCACCCGGCAGGCAGATCGCACCCGCAGCGGTACGCATCGACCCGCTGAGCGGGCTGCACCTGGCACGGACCCTGGGAGACCTCGGACGCGCACTGGCCACCGAGGTCAGCCCGCTCGGCGAGGAGGGCGACGGACAGGCCGTGCTCGCCATCGACAGCGAAGGACGCGTCTACAGCATCGACCACACCGGCGACTGGTACCTCGGGCCCGACATCGACCAGGCACTGGCGACACTGGTGACAGGAATCCAGCCCGCCCGGCTCACTTCCGGGTGAACCCGGGCCCGCCCGGCGTACGGCCCTGCCGCGCACCGGGCAGGCAGTACGGCCCGGCGGACTACGCCACTTCCCCGGCCCGCTCGGCGGACTTGTCCGGCAGGACCGCCGACACCCTGAAACCACCCGCATCCGTCGCACCCGAGACGAAGACACCCCCAGAGCGAGCACCCGCTCCCGCATCCCCACCAGGCCGTTACCGCCGCTCGGCAGGCCCGCGTCGGCGGTCGCACCATCCGTGGGGCCGTTCTCCACCTGCATCGCGACCTCCTCACCCCGGTGCGCCAGCCGTACCCAGGTCTTCGCACCCGCCGCGTGCTTGTGCACGTTTGTCAGGGCCTCCTGGACCACCCGGTACGCGGTCTGCTCGACCTCCGGGGCGTACGGACGGAGCTCGCCGTCCACCGACAGCTCGACCGTCATCCCCGTCTCCCGGGACTGCGCCACCAGCGCCTCCACCTCGTGCAGCCGGGGCCCGTCCTCCGTGGCCACCGAGGCGGCCACGGCCGCAGCCATGCGCACCGAGGCGAGCGGCATCCGGCCCTCGGGCGAGGTGACGAGCGCATCCCCGGTGCGCAGAACACCCAGCATCTCGCGGAGCTCCGTCAGCGCCTGGCGCCCCATATCGCCCACCAGCGCCGCGTTGCGCACGGCCTTGGCGGGTCCTTCGGGGCTACCGCCTGCAGGGCAGCCGCATGCACCACCATCAGGCTGACCCGGTGCGCGACCACGTCGTGCATCTCCCGGGCGATCCTGTGCCGCTCCTCCGTACGCGCCCACTCGGCCCGCTCCTCGGCCCGGTCGGCCAGCAGCGAAAGCTCTCTTTCGAGTGAGTCCGCCCGCTCCCGCAGGCTCTCCATGAGCCGTCGCCTGGCCCTATGTAGAGGCCGAACAGCAGCGCCGGCGCCGTCAGCCCGAGCGACATGAAGACGGACACCAGCGGTACGTACCAGTCGCCCGGTCCGAAATCGGCATTGTCGGTCAGGCTCTGGCGCAGCCGTACATAGGTGACGATGAACGTCCCGACCAGCATCATCCCCGTCAGTACGACGGTGATCCTGCGCGGCACCTCGGACGCGGCCAGCGTGTACAGGCCGACGAGGCCCATCAGGAAGCCCATCTCCGCGGGCGTCGTCGCGATCGACACCAGCACCACGGCGATCGGCCAGCGGCGCCGCACCAGCAGAACCGATCCGGCCAGCAGTCCGAAGAGCACTCCGAACGGCACCGGCAGCCCGGTGTCCCGGGCGAACTCCACCCTCCAATGCGCATTCCAGCGCCGAAACCAGCGCCAGTCCCACGTCCAGGGCGACGCTGCGTCGCCTTTCCCACCACCAGTAGCCGCGGGTGGTCACTCCCGCGGCTTCCAGGTCTGCCCCGTTGCGGTCATGGCATCCAGCCTACGGGCGGGCGCATCTCATTTTCGGGCGACTCCGCAAGCACACGAAGGCACCGGACGGGCCGCGAATAGTACGCAGATCCCACGATCCGGTGAACCGTGGCACGGGAGCTGAGGCTGCAAGGCACGACACTCGACCAGATCCAGGTCGAGCTCGGCTGCGACCTGAAGAGGCACGACCCCAGGACCGTCCGAAAGAACACTGGCGAGGCATACCGGGGTGCCTGACGATCTACGTCACCAAGAGCGCCGAGCTGTATCGTCGCGTAGAAGGCGCTTGGTACGGCATAGTGTTGGGTGCCGATCCGGTGGATTGACACTTTGTCCGTATTCATCCACCCCGTTCCCCATGGTGTAATTGGCAGCACAGTAGCTTTTGGTGCTATTTGTCCGGGTTCAAGTCCTGGTGGGGAGCCTCACGTCCGGGCCCCGACCTCACGGTCGGGGCCCGCACTCATTCGGCCGGAAACACCCCGGTATCCTGCGGATGTCCATCACCCGAAGCCGAAGGGCATATCCGTGAGCGCCAGCCTCCCGGCAGTAGTCGTCGTCCTCGCAGCGGGTGAGGGCACCCGCATGAAGTCGAAGACCCCAAGGTCCTGCACGAGATCTCCGGACGCTCGCTCGTCGGACATGTCGTCGCCGCCTCCCGTGAGCTCGACCCCCAGCACCTCGTCGTGGTGGTCGGCCATGCCAGTGAGCAGGTCACCGCCCACCTCTCCGCGTCGGACACCCCAGTACGCACCGCCTACCAGGCCGAGCGGAAGGGCACCGGACATGCCGTCCGGATGGGGCTCGATGAGCTCGGCGCCGCCGTGGACGGCACCGTGATCGTCGTCTGCGGTGACACTCCGCTGCTCTCCGGCGAGACCCTCACCGCCCTCGCCGCGACGCATGCGGCGGACTCCAACGCCGTCACGGTGCTGAGCGCCGAGGTCCCGGACTCCACCGGTTACGGCCGGATCGTCCGCGACGCGGCCACCGGTGCGGTCACCGAGATCGTCGAGCACAAGGACGCGACCGAGGCCCAGCGGGCGATCCGGGAGATCAACTCCGGGTGTTCGCGTTCGACGGCCGGCTGCTCGCCGACGCGCTCGGCAAGGTCCGCACCGACAACAGTCAGGGCGAGGAGTACCTCACCGACGTGCTGTCGATCCTGCGCGAGGCCGGCCACCGGGTCGGCGCCTCGGTGGCCGGTGACCACCGGGAGATCCTCGGCATCAACAACCGGCTCCAGCTGGCCGAGGCCCGGCGGCTGCTCAACGAGCGGCTGCTGGAGCGGGCCATGCTGGCCGGTGTGACGATCGTGGACCCGGCGTCCACGCTGATCGACGCGACGGTGACGTACGAGCGTGACGCGATCGTGTATCCCGGACGCAGCTGCTCGGCGCGACGCACCTGGGCGAGGACGCCGAGGTCGGCCCGAACTCGCGGCTGAAGGACACCGTCGTCCATGCCGGTGCGCGGGTGGACAACACGGTCGCCGACGGGGCCGAGGTGGGCCCGGGGCGACGGTCGGACCGTTCGCGTATCTGCGGCCGGGGACCAGGCTCGGGGCGAAGGCCAAGGCCGGTGCGTATGTGGAGTTGAAGAACACCACGATCGGCGAGGGCACCAAGGTGCCGCACCTGAGCTATGTCGGGGACGCGACGATCGGCGATCACACCAACATCGGTGCCGCCAGCGTCTTCGTGAACTACGACGGTGTGGCCAAGCACCACACGACGATCGGATCCCACTGCCGGACCGGTGCCGACAATATGTTTGTGGCGCCTGTCACGGTCGGGGACGGCGTCTACACCGCGGCCGGCTCGGTCATCACCAAGGACGTGCCGTCCGGTTCGCTGGCCGTCGCGCGGGGCCAGCAAAGGAATATCGAGGGCTGGGTGGCCAGAAAGCGTCCAGGCAGCGCTGCGGCGCAGGCCGCTCAGGCCGCTGCTCAGGAGGCCGGCAGCGAAAGCTGACCGGAAACAGTCGCGCCCCAGGCGGCGTACCGTGATAGATGCTCACCCCATTTCGGCTGGCTCGTTGCACATCGGGACACATATGCGTATGCGGTGCCAGAAACATGTCTGAGGAGACTGTGCTGTGACCGGGATCAAGACGACCGGCGAGAAGAAACTGATGTTCTTCTCCGGCCGCGCCCACCCCGAGCTGGCCGAGGAGGTCGCACACCAGTTGGTGTGGGCCTCGTGCCGACGAAGGCCTTCGACTTCGCCAACGGCGAGATCTACGTACGTTTCCAGGAGTCCGCCCGCGGCGCCGACTGCTTCCTGATCCAGAGCCACACTGCTCCGATCAACAAGTGGATCATGGAGCAGCTGATCATGCTGGACGCGCTGAAGCGCGCGTCCGCCCGTTCCATCACGGTGATCGTGCCGTTCTACGGTTACGCCCGTCAGGACAAGAAGCACCGCGGCCGTGAGCCGATCTCGGCGCGTCTGGTCGCGGACCTGATGAAGACGGCGGGTGCCGACCGCATTCTCACCGTCGATCTGCACACCGATCAGATCCAGGGCTTCTTCGACGGCCCGGTCGATCATCTGTTCGCGCTGCCGATCCTGGCCGACTATGTCGGTGCCAAGGTCGACCGCTCGAAGCTGACGATCGTCTCCCCGGACGCCGGCCGGGTGCGGGTGGCCGACCGCTGGTGCGATCGTCTGGACGCCCCGCTGGCGATCGTGCACAAGCGCCGCGACAAGGACGTGCCCAACCAGGTCAGCGTCCACGAGGTGGTCGGCAATGTGAAGGGCCGGGTCTGTGTCCTGGTCGACGACATGATCGACACGGGTGGCACGATCTGTGCCGCCGCGGACGCGCTGTTCGCGCATGGCGCCGAGGACGTCATAGTGACGGCCACGCACGGTGTGCTCTCGGGCCCTGCCGCGGATCGTCTGAAGAACTCCAAGGTCAGTGAGTTCGTCTTCACCGATTCCCTGCCGACGCCGGGTGAGCTGGAGATCGACAAGATCACGGTGCTCTCGATCGCCCCGACCATCGCGCGTGCGGTGCGGGAGGTCTTCGAGGACGGTTCGGTCACGAGCCTCTTCGAGGAGCAGGGCTGACATCCTGCGAATGATCCACTTTGGGTGCGGCCTCCGCGCCGGGTAGACTCATGGAGTTGCTCGGCGAGGGAGGCCGTACCTGCTGGTACGGCGGTCCGTTATCGACGCGCTCTTCGTAGCAGGCCTGTCGTGGGCCGGGTGACCATCCGACTTCTGTCACCTTACGAGGAGTGCATCATGGCTGAGATCAAGCTGGCCGCCGAGGTTCGTACCGAGTTCGGCAAGGGCGCTGCCCGCCGCACCCGTCGCGCCAACCTGGTCCCCGCGGTCGTCTACGGCCACATGGCCGAGCCGGTCCACATCAACCTGCCGGGCCACCAGCTGCTGCTGGCGCTGCGTACCGCGAACGTCCTGATCAACCTGGAGATCGACGGCAAGAACGCCCTCGTCATCCCGAAGGCCGTGCAGCGTAACGCGATCAAGGGCAACATCGAGCACGTCGACCTCCTGACCGTCAAGCGTGGCGAGAAGGTCGACGTCGAGGTCGCCGTGCACGTCGAGGGCGAGCTGGCCCGGGCGGGAACCTCCTCGAGTACGTGCAGAACACCCTGCGCATCGAGGCCGAGGCCACCAACATCCCGACGTCCGTCACCGTCTCGATCGCCGGTCTCGACGCCGGTGCCTCGATCTTCTCCAAGGACATCCCGCTGCCCGCCGGTTCCGTGCTGGCCGAGGACCCGGACAACGTCGTGCTCGCCGTTGTCGCGGCCCAGGTCGAAGAGGCTGCCGACGCCACGGCCGAGGGCTCCGAGGCCTGAGCCTCGCCCCACCTGCTTCACTGACGGGGTGGCGGTTCCCTTCCGGGGTTCCGCCGCCCGTTTTGCCTGTACCGGTACCGCCGTCACACCCGTACGTACGCGAGGAGACCCAGCGCAGATGTCCGACGTCACCGACCCCTGGCTGATCGTGGGCCTGGGGAATCCCGGCCCCGAGTACGCGGCGAACCGGCACAACGTCGGCTTCCTGGTGGCCGATCTGCTGGCCGAACGGATCCGCGGGAAGTTCAAGCGGGCGCAGAAGGCGCAGGCGCAGGTCGTGGAGGGCGGATGGGTCCGCCCGGTCCGGCGAGCCGTCGGGTGATCCTGGCGAAGCCGATGTCGTACATGAATCTTTCGGGCGGTCCGGTGACGGCGTTGCGTGACTTCTACAAGGTGCCCATCGATCACATCGTGGCGATCCATGACGAACTGGACATCGATTACGGCATGTTGCGGTTGAAGCTGGGTGGTGGGGACAACGGGCACAACGGGCTGAAGTCGATGACGAAGTCGATGGGTCCCGACTATCACCGGGTGCGGTTCGGGATCGGCCGCCCGCCGGGGCGGATGCAGGTCGCGGACTTCGTGCTGAAGGATTTCTCCTCGGTCGAGCGCAAGGAACTGTCCTACCTGGTGGACCGGGCTGCGGACTCGGTGGAGTGTCTGCTGGCGGAGGGGCTCGATCGGGCGCAGTCGGCGTACAACTCCTGACATTCCCGCTGGTTCCTGGTCCAATTTCGGCCACAGGTTGACCGAGGGTGCCGCACTGCCCAGGATCTGGCCCCATGAAGCGGAGCTCCCTCCCCGGTGCTGGCCCACGCGCGTACGTTCGCCGCGGGCTGTCTTGTCCTGTTGGTGCTGGTCGCGGGCGTGTGGGCGTCCTGGGACGCCGCGCACCACATTGTGCTGGGCAAGGGCCGTGAGCACGGGACGATGGTGGTCACGGGGTGCGGTGAGGATGTGTGCACCGGGTCGTACGTGCCGGACGGGGACGGTCCGGACCGGGCGGGTGTGACGGTGGTGAAGTCCGTCGCGGCGAAGAAGGGTGACCGTTTCCCCGTCGTCGTGAAGCCGGGTACACGGGATGTCATACGCACGGGCACACCCGGGTTCCTGCATGCGTGGATGCCGTTCGGTGGTGCGCTGCTGCTGTCCGCGCCGGTGATAGCAGGCGGGCTGCGGCTGACCCGGACGGCCTGGGGTGCCGGGATCGCGGGTGCGGTGCTGCTGGTTGCGACGTTCTTCGCCCTGTGACCTGTATCCCTGCGACCTGTGCCCTGTGGGACGAGCCGGCCCGGTGACGGGTCCCGGCCGGCCGTCCTGTCCGCGGGCGGTGTTGCTCAGGCGCCGTCGGTGAGGTCAATGGCGGAGGCGGGGCAGACCGCGGCGGCTTCGCGGGCGGCGGCGTGCTGTTCCCGCGGTGGCTGTGCGTCCAGCAGGACGACGACGCCGTCGTCGTCGCGTTGGTCGAACACTTCCGGAGCGATCAGTACGCACTGTCCCGCGCCGCAGCATTTGTCCTCGTCGATGGTGACGTTCATACGGGGCTTCCTTCTCCTTGGTGGTGGAAGCGGGGCGAGCGGGCCGCTGGGCGGCCGGTGGGCCGGTCCTGGTGGGTTACCAGCGGACGGGGACTTCCAACAGGCCGCCGACGAGCAGCCCTTCCAGCCTTTCCAGGTCGTCTGTGGGCACGGCCAGTTCGAGGGTGGGCAGTTTGCGCAGCAGGACTTCCAGCACGACCTGGAGTTCGGTGCGGGCGAGTGCCTGCCCCAGGCAGGAGTGGGGGCCGGCGCCGAAGACGAGATGGGGATTGGGGCTGCGGCCCAGGTCCATCTCTTCCGCGTTGCCGAAGACCTCCTCGTCCCGGTTGGCGGCGGGCATGCTGCAGATCACGGTGGTGCCGCTCGGCAGTGCTTCTCCGCCGATCTCGGTGTCCTCGGTGATGTAGCGCCTGAGGCCGAATCCCAGGTTGGTGTCGAAGCGGAGGGCTTCCTCGACGGCGGTGCGTACCAGGGAGGGTCGGCGATCAGCTGTTCCCACCGGCTGCGGTCGGCCAGCAGCATGGCGATCATCTTGCCGATCATGTTCGCGGTGGTTTCGTGCCCGGCGACCAGGAGGCCCATGGACGTCGCCAGGAGCTCCGAGTCGGCAAGCCCTCCGCCGTCGCTCTCGGAGTCCTGGATGAGCAGGCTGAGGAGGTCGTCGGACGGGTTCGCGCGTTTGGCGGCGATGTGCCCGGACATGTACTGGACGAACTCGGCCTGGGCCTTGTCGGTCTCCTCCTTGGTGAAGCGCGTGATGCTGAGGAACGCGTCGGACCAGTGGGAGAAGCGGTTGTGGTCGTCGGCGGGTACGCCGAGCATGTCGCAGATGACATGGACCGGCAGGAGGAAGCCCAGGTGCGCCTTGAGATTGGCGGGCCGGCCGTGGGCGGTCATCTCGTCGACGAGCCGCTCGGCGGTGGCGGTCATGCCTGGCCGCAGGGCCGTCATGCGTTTGGCGGTGAACCATTTGCTCACCTGCCGCCGCCACTGCCGGTGCGGCTCCCCTTGGAAGGATGGGTGAGCTCGTCCGAGCTGTTGGTGGCGGCGGCGCCGCACTCCCGGGTGCGAGCCGGGCCGCGTCGTCCTGGGCGGTCGGGCGGGCGAAGCGTGCGTCGGACAGCATGCCCTTGACGTGCTCGTGACGGGTGAGTAGTGTCGCCCGGTCACCGCTGGGCAGTTCGATCGCGGCCACCGGGCACTGCGAGCGCAGTCGCTGCCACTCGGGGTGCTTCCAGGGCTCCTTCGTAGGGCAGCGGATAGCGCACGGACTCCTGGCTCTGGCTCATGTGGCATCTCCTCGGAGAGACGGGGCTTTTCGTCGGCGACGGGTGCTGCCGCGTCGCCCGGTATGAACTCGGCCTCCAGCGAGGCGGGTTGTTCCCCGGTTCGCAGATGTGCGCGCGAGGGTCCCGGCTCCCGCCAGGATCCGCTTCGGCGGTGGCGGCCGGTCGTACGGCGGATACTGCTCAGCGTCCGGCAGCACCGTCCCGCACTCGTGGCCGTGACGCGGTGAAGCGGCTGTCGTCCCGGTTCGCGACGTGAGCAGGGAAGCGTTCACGATATTGCATGATACGCATGACGAGCATCATGCACAAAGGTTGCATGATGCCCTTCATGAGCAGGGTGCATATGACCGGGCGTATCCTGCGGGTATGCAGACGCAGGAGCCAGAGGCGGTCGAGATGGATGCTCAGCAGGCAGGGGAAGGGATCGAGCGGGAGCTGTTGATCCTCACGCGCCATCGTGAAATGGCATCGCCTCGCCGACTGGGTGGCGCCGAGGCCCTCGACCGCAGTGCCTACGTGCTCCTCAGCCGTATCGAGGTGCAGGGCCCCATGTCGGTGGCCGACCTCGTCGACGCCTTCGGCCTGGCCCCGTCCACCTTCAACCGGCAGACGGCCGCCCTCCTGAAGGACGGGCTCGTCGAGCCCATCCTCGATCCCTGCGGCGGAATCGCCCGCAAGTTCCGCATCACCCAGGAGGGCCGGGAGGCTGAAGGCCGACCGCGACCTGGTCGTCAACGGGCTGTCCGAAGTGATCGCCGACTGGGCGCCCGACCGTCTCGACCGTTTCGTCGCCGACCTCCGGCAGTTCAACAAGGACATCGAACGCCTCACCGGCCGCCCCTGGCCCCGCTGACCCAGGGGTTGTCGGATCAATCCCGCAGCCCGGATACGGACGGCCCCGAGCCGACCGCGCCGGCCGGCGAGCAGCACGCCAACCGCCCTGCCCTGGCACAACGCAGATGGTGCCCCTGCCCGGGATGGACAGAGGCACCATCTGCTTGCACGTAGGTAGGTAGGTAGGTAGGTAGGTAGGTAGGTCAGCCGGTGTTACGCAGGCCCGCGGCGACGCCGTTGACGGTGAGCAGCAGGGCCCTGTCGAGCAGCGGGTCCGGTGCTTCGCCGCGTTCGGCGGCCTGGCGCTGGCGGGCCAGGAGCGATACCTGGAGGTAGGAGATCGGGTCCAGGTAGGCGTCGCGGATGGCGAAGGTCTGCTGGAGCACCGGGCTGGTGCCGAGCAGTTCGCTGCCGCCGGTGACCTTGAGGACTTCGCTGACCGTCAGTGCGTGCTCGGCCTCGATGTCGGCGAAGACGTGCTTGAGCTCGTCGGGGACGAGGGTGTCGACGTAGTGCCTGGCGATGCGCAGGTCGGTCTTGGCCAGGGTCATCTCGACGTTGGAGAGGAAGTTCTGGAAGAAGTGCCACTGCTCGTGCATCTCCGACAGCACGGTGTCCAGGCCTGCTTCGCGCAGGGCCTTGAGGCCGGAGCCGACGCCGAACCAGCCGGGGACGATCTGCCGGGACTGGGTCCAGCCGAAGACCCACGGGATGGCCCGCAGGCCGTCGAGCGAGACGCCCGAGCCGGGGCGGCGGGAGGGCCGGGAGCCCAGGTGCAGGTCGGCGAGCTGGTCCACCGGGGTGGAGGCGAGGAAGTACGCGGGCAGGTCGGGGTCCTCGACCAGCTTGCGGTACGCGGCGTGGGCGGCGTTGGAGACGGTGTCCATGGCCGCGTCCCAGCGTGCCAGCGCTTCGTCGGACTGGCGGGGTGCGGTGTGCAGGGCGGAGGCCTGGAGGGTGGCCGCGACGGTCAGTTCCAGGTTCTCCCGGGCGAGTGCGGGGATGAGGTACTTGTCGGAGATGACCTCGCCCTGTTCGGTGACCTTGATCTCGCCTTCGAGCGTGCCCCAGGGCTGGGCGAGGATCGCGTCGTGCGAGGGCCGCCGCCGCGGCCGACGGTGCCGCCGCGGCCGTGGAAGAGGCGCAGCCGTACGCCGTAGCGGTGGGCGACGTCGCGGAGCCGGCGCTGGGCACGGTGGATTTCCACTGGGAGGTGGTGATGCCGCCGAACTTGGAGGAGTCGGAGTAGCCGAGCATGACCTCCTGTACGTCGCCGCGGAGTGAGACGAGCCGGCGGTAGGAGGGTCGGCGAGCATCTCGTCGAGGATGACGTCGGCGGCGCGCAGCTCGTCGGTGGTCTCCAGGAGCGGGACGATGCCGATCTTGGCCCAGCCGCCGTGCAGGTCGAGGAGTCCGGCCTCGCGGGCGAGGACGGCGACGGCGAAGACGTCGTCGGCGCCCTGGCACATCGAGATGATGTAGGACTCGATGACTTCGGGGCCGAAGCGCTCGAAGGCCTGGCTGATGGTGTGGAAGACGCCGAGGGTCTTCGCCGGCGGCGTCCAGCGGGGCCGGGGTCGGGGCGAGCGGGCGGCGGGAGCGGAGTTCCTGGCGAGGAGCTTCTGCCGGTACTCGCGGGGCATGTCGGCGTAGCGCCAGGATTCCTCGCCGAGCCGGTCGAAGAGCTGGCCGAGGGCGTGGTGGTGGGCGTCGGCGTGTTCGCGTACGTCCATGGTGGCGAGCTGCAGGCCGAACGCGGACAGCGTGCGGATGGTGCGGTCCATCCGGCCGTCGGCGAAGAGTCCGCCCTTGTGTTCGCGCAGCGAGGTCTGGATGAGTGCGAGGTCGGCGATGAGCTGGGCGGTGCCGAGGTAGTCGCAGCCGGGGCGGTGCGGGGTGCCGGTGGCGAGGCGCTCACGGGTGTTGACGAGCTTCTGCCGGATGCAGGTGGCCTTGAGCCGGTAGGGCTCTTCGGCGTTCAGCCGCTTGTAGCGGGGCTGATCTCGGGCAGCCGTTCCAGGTCGGTCTGGAGCGAGGTCAGCAGCTCGTCGGTGGCGCCGGTGTAGCGGATGGAGTTGGAGAGCAGGCCGCGCAGGTAGTCGATGAGCTCCAGGGCGTCGGTGATGCCGTGCTCGTGCTGGAGGATCAGTACTTCCCAGGTGACGGCGGGTGTCACGTTGGGGTTGCCGTCGCGGTCGCCGCCGATCCAGGTGCCGAAGGTGAGCGGCCGGGTGCCTGCGGGCAGCTCGACGCCGACGCGCTCCAGCTCGGCGGCGAGGTCTTCCAGGACGTCGCCGACGGCGTTGGCGTGCAGCTCGTCGAGGTAGTAGATGGCGTTGCGGGCTTCGTCGGCCGGTTCGGGCCTGACCACGCGCAGTTCGTCGGTCTGCCAGATGAGGTCGATGTTCTCGGCGAGGCGCAGGTCGTGGCGGCGCCGGTCGGCCTCGATGACCGGGGTTTCGAGGAGTGCGGCGATGCGGCGGAGCTTGTTCAGTACGGAGCGGCGCGCTGCCTCGGTGGGGTGCGCGGTGAAGACCGGCCGTACGTTGAGGTTCTTGACGGTCTCGCGCAGGTGCTCGGGGTCCGCGTCCTTCAGCCGGTCGGCGGTGCGGGCCAGCAGCCCGCCTTCGGCGGCGCGGCGGTCGCGCATCTCGTGGGCGCGGTGGACCTGCTCGGTGACGTTGGCGAGGTGGAAGTAGGTGGAGAAGGCGCGCACGAGCTGTGCGGCGGTCTCCAGGTCCGTGTCGCCGAGGAGCTGTGCTGCCGCCTCGCCGTCGGTGCGGGTCAGGGCGCGGACGCGTTCGACGAGGTCGAGGAGGTCCTGGCCTTCCTGCCGTACGAGGGTCTCGCCCAGCAGGTCGCCTAGGCGGCGGATGTCGGCCCGCAGTTCGGGGCTTGCGGCAGGGTCTGGTCGGCACTGCTCACAGTGTGCGGCTCCTTGCAGTGGTTGAGCACGTCTGGGGGCCGGGGTCCGCGGCTGCAGCGGTGCTGACGCCACCCGGGAAAGCAGAGTGCGGACCGCGCTGTCCGACCCTCCCAGGATAGGTGTCCGTGTGTCCGGCGTGCTCCCTGCCCTGCGGAGGGTGGTGGCGGGGTGACGGGGCCGTGTGCCGTACGGGTCGGGGCGGCGGCGCTCTCGTGTCGCGGGCCCTGTCGCTGCCATACTTACGTCGCCGTAGGTTACGTGTGCGTAGCCCGCTCATTCCATCGCATTTCCTCACTCAACAGGGGACCCCCATGCCCACCAGCCCCGATGTGATCGACGACGGCCTGCCTCAGCCGGCCGGCAAGGACGTGCTCCCCTCCGCCACGCTCGGCGGCGACAACAAGCGTTCGATCGAGCAGCTCGCTCTGCTCGTGTTCATCGTGGTGCCCTTCGCGGCCCTGGTGGCCGCGGTACCGCTGGCCTGGGGCCGCGGTGTCAGCTGGCTCGACCTCGGCCTGACGGTCGGTATGTACTACCTCGGCTGTCATGGCATCACGATCGGTTTCCACCGCTACTTCACCCATGGCTCCTTCAAGGCGAAGCGTCCGCTCCGTATCGCCCTCGCGGTCGCCGGGTCCATGGCGGTGGAGGGTCCGCTGGTGCGCTGGGTGGCCGACCACCGCAAGCACCACCGGTTCTCCGACGCCGAGGGCGATCCGCATTCGCCGTGGCGTTTCGGTGAGACCTTCCCGGCGCTGATGAAGGGCCTGTGGTGGGCCCACATCGGCTGGATGTTCGACGAGGAGCAGACTCCGCAGCAGAAGTACGCTCCCGATCTCATCAGCGATCCGGCCATACGGGGTATCTCACGCCACTTCCTCACCTTCACCATCGTGTCGCTGGCGATCCCGCCGCTGGTCGGCGGTCTGGTGACGATGTCCTGGTGGGGTGCGTTCACCGCGTTCTTCTGGGGTTCGCTGGTGCGGGTCGCGCTGCTGCACCATGTCACCTGGTCGATCAACTCGATCTGCCACGCGGTCGGCAAGCGGCCCTTCAAGTCCCGCGACAGGTCCGGGAATGTGTGGTGGCTCGCGGTGCTTTCGTGCGGCGAGTCCTGGCACAACCTGCACCATGCCGACCCCACGAGTGCCCGGCACGGAGTGATGAAGGGCCAGATCGACTCCAGTGCCCGGCTGATCCGCTGGTTCGAGCAGCTCGGCTGGGCCCACGACGTGCGTTGGCCGGACGCCTCCCGTATCGAGTCCCGCCGCAAGCCCGTGCCCGCCGACGCGGCATGATTGACGACGTGGCGACCGACGGAAGCACAAGCAGCGAGAAGAGCAGGCCTTCCCCACTCGCCGGGCACGCCGGGTCCGGATGACCGGCAAGGAGCGCCGGAGCAGCTGCTGGACATCGGCCGCGCCCTGTTCGCCGACAAGGGTTTCGAGGGCACGTCGGTGGAGGAGATCGCGGCGCGCGCCGGGGTTTCAAGCCGGTGGTCTACGAGCACTTCGGCGGCAAGGAGGGCCTGTACGCCGTCGTGGTCGACCGCGAGATGCGCCGGCTCCTGGAGATGGTGAACGGTGCGCTCACCGCGGGTCATCCGCGGGAGCTGCTGGAGCAGGCGGCGTTCGCGCTGCTCGACTACATCGAGTCGTACACCGATGGCTTCCGGATCCTGGTGCGCGACTCCCCGGTCGCGCAGTCCACGGGTACGTTCGCATCGCTGATCAGCGATATCGCCACCCAGGTGGAGGACATCCTGGGCCTGGAGTTCAAGGCCCGGGGCTTCGATCCGAAGCTGGCTCCGCTGTACGCGCAGGCGCTGGTCGGCATGGTCGCGCTGACCGGTCAGTGGTGGCTGGACGTGCGCAAGCCGAAGAAGGCGGAGGTCGCGGCCCATCTGGTGAATCTGTGCTGGCACGGCTTGGAGAACCTGGAGGCCAAGCCGCGGCTGATAGGCCACCGCAAGAGCTGACCGCGCGCCCCGTATGCATCACTCATTGTGATGACGGAATCTCGAATCAACCCCTACTGTGGTCGTGCATGGCCAGAATCCCGTCCATGGGAGGAATCATGACCGCCGAGCCGATCGCCGGGCACAGCAGTCGCTGGCCTGTGCCGCCCCAGGACGGATACACGGTGGACGATCTGTTCACCTTGCCCGATCTCCCGCCACACACGGAATTGCTCGACGGGAGCCTGGTTTTGTGAGTCCGCAGCGAGATTTCCACACCACGATGATCGATCTTCTGATGGTCGGGCTGAGGCGCAGCGCTCCGCCCGAGCTGAAGGTGCGCCGGGAGATGACGGTGATTCTCGACCGGCGCAACGGTCCCGAGCCAGACGTATCGGTCATCCGTGCCGAAGCCGTCACCGGACGCGATGTCACAAGCTATCGGGCCGCCGATGTCGTCCTCGCCGTCGAGATGGTCTCCCCGACTCCGAGGCCCGGGACCGGGACACCAAGCCCCAGAAGTACGCGGCGGCCGGTATTCCGAATTTCTGGCTGGTCGAGATGACCGGAAGCGACCAGCACCCGGTGGTACGGGTCTACGAACTGGATCCGGTGTCCAAGGCGTACGCGCTGACGGGGATCCATCACGACCGGCTCAAGACGGGTGTCCCGTTCTCTGTCGACATCGACATCACACCGGCCGCGCTCGATGAGCTGTGACGCTCAGAGGGCGTCCGGTTCCAGGAATTCCAGCCGGTTGCCCACCGGGTCCCAGGAGTAAGCGGCGGTGGCCCGGGAGGTTTGGTCCCATTCCACCTGGGCGCCGTGTTCCGTCAGCCGGGCCGCGTAGGTGTCGATGCCCGTGACGCGCAGGCCGGGTGGGCTCTCCCCGCCGGGTGGAAGCCCTTCTCGATGCCCAGGTGGAGCTGCACCTGCCCGGACCGGAACCAGCAACCGCCACGGGCCGCCGGGGCGGAGGGCTTGGGGAGCTCCGTCATGCCGAGGGTGTTCACGTAGTAGGTGCGCAGCGCATCCTCGCGGCCTTCGGGAGCGGCGAGCTGGATGTGGTCGATGGCTGTGATCATCGCTTCTCCTTGCGGGCCACGGCGAAGATGCGGCGGAACGGGAAGACCGTGCCGTGCGGGCCCGCCGGGTAGGCGGTGCGCAGCAGGTCGCGGTATTCGGCCAGGAACGCGTCGCGGGCTTCCGGGTCGTCGGCCAGGGCGGTCAGGACGGGCGCAGGCCGGTGCCCTTCACCCAGTCCAGGACCGGTCCCGGCCGGGCAGCAGGTGGAGGTAGGTGGTCTCCCAGACGTCCGCGGTGCAGCCGGGCGCGGTGAGCCGTTCCAGGTAGGCGGCGGGGCTGAGCACGGCGTCCTGGTGGCGCAGCAGGCCGTCCAGGCGGGTGCGCCAGCGTGGGGTGGCGGTGAGTTCCCGCAAGAGGGTGTGGCTCGGGGCGTCGAAGTTGCCGGGGACCTGGAAGGCGAGGGTGCCGCCCGGGGCGATGGCGTCCAGCCAGTGGGGAAGCGACTGTCGTGGCCGGGGACCCACTGGAGCAGGGCGTTGGAGATGATCAGGCCGTAGGTCCTGGCCGGCGTCCAGGTCGCGGCGTCGGCCTCGGCGAAGTCCAGCCGGGGCCCGCGTGGGCGCGGGCCCGCTCCAGCATCTGCGGGGAGTTGTCGTAGCCGGTGATGTGGGCCTGTGGCCAGCGCTCGGCGAGGAGGGCGGTGACATTGCCGGCTCCGCAGCCCAGGTCGGCGATCCGGGCGGCGGGGAGGCCGGGGAGATCGCCGATGCGGGCCAGGAGGTCGCGGAAGGGGCGGGTTCGGTGGTCCGCGTGGCGCAGGTACTGCTGCGGATCCCAGGTGGGTGCGGTCATGGGGGCCAGGATCACCGAATAAGTCTCTTGATGTCAAGACACTTGAATTCAAGAGACTTCATGTCGACAGACCCTCTACACTGATCGACATGGAGGATGAGGTCGACCGGCTGGTTGCTGCATGGCGCCGAGAGCGCCCCGACCTCGACGTGGAACCACTTGAGGTGCTGAGCCGCGTCTCGCGCCTGGCCCGCCATCTCGACCGGGCCCGCCGGATCGCCTTCTCCGAGCATCATCTGGAGCCGTGGGAGTTCGACGTCCTGACGTCGCTGCGCCGCGCGGGCGACCCGTACCAGCTCTCCCCGGCCAGCTCCTGACCCAGACCCTGGTCACCTCGGGCACGATGACCAATCGCATCGACCGGCTGACCAAGAAGAACCTCGTCGAGCGCCTGCCCGACCCGAGCGACCGGCGCGGGGTCCTGGTCAGGCTGACCGCCGAGGGCGCGACAAGGCCGACCAGTCACTGGCCGGACTGCTCACCCAGGAGCGCGCCATCCTGGCCGAGCTGTCCCGTCACCAGCGCGGCGAACTGGCGGACCTACTGCGCCAGTTGACCGCCCCTTCGACAACGTCCCCTGAGCCGCCACGGGCCCCGGTCATGGCACCAGCTGCACCGGGCCCACCCCGGCCCGCCGGGCCAGAGCCACCGCGGCCAGCGTCGAGTGCACGCCCAGCTTCCCAGCACGTTCTGCATATGGGTGCGGACGGTGTGCGGGGACAGGAAGAGCCGCTCGGCGACCGCCTTGCGGCCCAGCCCCGCCACCATGCAGCGCAGCACCTCGGTCTCGCGCGGGGTCAGCGACTCGACGAGCTGTTCGCTCTCCGTGCGATGCCTGCGCGCCGTGGTCATCTCCCGCAGGACACCGGTCAGCAGCGCGGCGGGCAGATGCGTCTCGTCGCGCAGCACCCCGGATGACCGCGAGCAGCCGCTGCAGCGAACAGTCCTTCGCGACCCAGCCTGACGCCCCGGCCTGCAGCGCGAGAGCGGCCCGGTGCGGGTCGTCCTTCTCGGCGAGCACCACCGTACGCACCGAAGGCCGGCCCCTGCTGACCTCCGCCACCAGCGATATGCCGTCGACCGGCCCGCTCTCCCCGTTACCGGATGCGGGAACCGCCCGGAGGCCGTCCGACAGGATGCCCAGCTCGGCATCGACCAGCATCACGTCGTACTTGCGCCCTTCGCCCGCTGCCCTGTCCAGGCACCGCAGCGCGGCAGGGCCACTGCCCGCCGCGGTCACATCGACGTCCGGTTCGGCCGCGAGGGCCGCCGCGAGCGACTCGGCAAAGATGCGGTGGTCATCGACCACCAGGACCCGGATACGACCCACAGACACCCCTGCTGCATTACCCTGGGGCGCACCCGTGGCAGCCGGCCCCCGACGAGGACGGACCGGTGCGGATACGACGCCCGGGGCCGGGTGAACCGCAGTACCACGGCCGCCGCCGTGTGCCGACTGCCACCCGCCCCGGGCGTCGTATCCGACTGTCTCGTCCCTGAATCAGCACCGGCCCCACCGGTGCTGTACATCAGCGTACGGGCGACAGCAGATGCTGGAAGGAATTTCACGGAACTGGCGGACCGAGGTGTTTAGGGTGTGGCCCATGTTCCGTCTTGAGACAGAAGTAGACAAAAACGTCGCATTCTGCTGGGCGGCCGGCTGCACGACGACAACACCGCCCGGTCGCCGGAGCTGCGGGCACTGCTCTCCACGCCCGCCGAGCACGAAGTTCCGCTGGAGGTGTGGCTGCTGGACGAGGACGGGCGCTCGCCGGTGGTCTGACCGGGCGCACCTGGGCGTACTGGCTCCATGTGGATCTGCTCTGGATCGACCCCGCCACCGCGGCCTCGGCCTCGGTGCGCGCCTGCTCGCGGAGGCCGAGGGCAAGGCGCGCACGGACCGGTCCTGCACCCGCTCCCGGCTGGAGACCTGGGACTTCCAGGCCCCGCGTTCTACCGCAAGCAGGGATACGAGGTGATCGGCGAGGTGCCCGACTACCCGCCCGGCGTGAGCGAGTTCATCCTGGTCAAGCAGCTCGTCCGAGCCGGCGGGCACCCGCGGAAGGAACGGCGGGGAAGACCCGGGCGCTGCGTAACCGGCCGAGGTGAACGCCTCCAGCACGGACTTGGTGACCGTGTCGACTGCGTCCCGGTCCACCAGCACGATCGCGGAGCCGCCGAAACCGCCTCCGGTCATCCGGGCCCCGAGCGCTCCGGCCGCGTTCGCCGTCGAGACCACCAGGTCCAGCTCAGGGCAGGAGACCCGCAGATCATCGCGGAGCGAGATGGCCCTCGGTGAGCACCGGGCCCACCGCGCGCACATCGCCCGCGTCGAGCAGCCCGATGACCTGCTCGACCCGGCGGTTGTCTCCCACCACATGACGCACGTAGCGCACGACGGACTCGTCCTCGCCCGCTGCCGCCAGGGCGTCGAGCGCGGGGCCGAGACCGTCGTACGGAAGGTCACGCAGGGTTCCTATGCCCAGGGCCCCGGCCCCGCCTCGCAGCCGGCCCGCCGTTGCGCGTACGCGCCGTCGCCCAGCGCGTGCTTGACGCGGGTGTCGACGACCAGCAGCCGCAGACCCTGCGCGGCCAGGTCGAAGGGCACCTGGCGCTTAGTGAGGTCACGGGTGTCGAGGTACAGCGCGTGGCCCTCGGTGCAGCAGGCCGAGGCCATCTGGTCCATGATCCCGCAGGGCACGCCGACGAACGCGTTCTCGGCGCGCTGGCCGAGTACCGCGAGCTCCGAGGCGCTCAGCCCCAGCCCGAACAGGTCGTTCAGGGCGAGCGCGGTGACCACTTCGAGGGCGGCCGACGAGGAGAGTCCGGCACCGACCGGAACGGTGGAGGCCAGCTGGATGTCCGCGCCGGTGACCGGGTGCCCCGCCTCACGCAGCGCCCAGACGACACCGGCCGGGTAGGCCGCCCAGCCGTGGCCGGAGTGCGGGGTCAGCTCGTCCACGCGGAGGGCGACGACACCACCCGGGACATCGGTGGAGTGCAGGCGCAGTTGTCCGTCGGTGCGGCGGGCGACGGCGGCGCGTGCGGTGTGCGGGAGGGCCAGCGGCATGACGAAGCCGTCGTTGAAGTCGGTGTACTCACCGATCAGGTTCACCCGCCCCGGTGCGGCCCAGACCCCTTCGGGCGTGCTCCCGTACAGCGCGGTGAAGGCGGCGGCCAGCTCGTCGGCGCTGGTCGCGGAGTCGCTCAGGGGCTCGATCTCGGTCTCGGTCATGGGGCGGTGGGCTCCTCGGCGGGCGAACGTCCAGGCGTCGGCCACGATCGCGGCCAGGTCGGCGCGCGCGGGCTGCCAGCCGAGCCGCTCCCTGGCGGTGGCGGCGGACGCGACCAGGACGGCGGGTCGCCGCCGCGGCGCGGGCGGCCGTCTCGGGCACGGGTGGCCGGTGACCTGGCGGACGGTCTCGATGACCTCGCGCACGGAGAAGCCGTTGCCGTTGCCGAGGTTGCAGATCAGGTGCTCGCCCGCGGTGGCCGCGTCCAGGGCCAGCAGGTGCGCGTCGGCGAGGTCGGCGACATGGATGTAGTCGCGTACGCAGGTGCCGTCCGGGGTCGGGTAGTCGTCCCCGTACACGGAGATCGAATCGCGCTGCCCGAGCGCGACCTGGAGGACCAGCGGGATCAGGTGCGACTCGGGGCTGTGGCGTTCGCCGCAACTGCCGTAAGCGCCCGCCACGTTGAAGTAGCGCAGCGAGACCGCGGCCAGGCCGTGCGCGGTGGCCTCACCGGTGATCATGTGGTCGACGGCGAGCTTGGAGGCGCCGTACGGGCTGGTGGGAGCGGTCGGGTCGGACTCGGTGATGGGGCTGGAGACCGGCTCCCCGTAGGTCGCGGCGGTGGAGGAGAAGACCAGCGTCCGCACCCCGGCGTCGCGCATCGCGGCCAGCAGGGCGGTGGTCCCGCCGACGTTGTTCACCCAGTACTTCTCCGGGTCGACGACGGACTCACCGACCTGGGAGTACGCGGCGAAGTGCAGCACCCCGTCGTAGGAGGCGTCCAGCCACTTGGCGGCGTCCTGGATGCGGCCCTCGATGAACTCGGCCCCCGCGGGACTCCTCCCGGAATCCGGTCGACAGGTCATCGAGGACGGTCACCGCATGGCCGGCCTCCAGCAGATGTGCGGCGACCACACTGCCGACATATCCCGCGCCCCCTGTTACCAGGTACTTCTTCGCGTTGTCGCTCACTGGCTCGCTACCTCTCGCAGTCGCTGGGCCGCGGACTCCGGCGGCACGTCGTTGATGAACACACTCATGCCGGACTCGGACCCCGCGAGGAACTTCAGCTTGCCGGAGGTACGCCGGATAGTGAAAAGCTCAAGGTGCAGCGCGAACTCCTCACGCCCCGGACCCCGAACGGTGCCTGGTGCCAGGCCGAGATGTACGGGGTGGGCGGCTCACCGGGGCCGAAGATCCGGTCGAATCGCCTCAACAGTTCCAGATAAACCTGTGGGAACTCCGTGCGTGCGCCTTCGTCGAGCTCCCGCAGGTCGGGGACGCGGCGGCGCGGGTGGAGGTGGACCTCGTAGGGCCAGTGCGCGGCGTACGGCACGAAGGCCACCCAGTGCTCGCCCTCCAGGACGACGCGGGAGCCGTCGGACAGCTCGCGGGCGACGATGTCGTCGAAGAGGTTGCGCCCGGTCTCGGCCCGGTGGCTCTCCACCGAGCGCATCATCAGCTCGGTGCGGGGGTGACGAAGGGATAGCCGTAGATCTGACCGTGCGGGTGGCCGAGGGTGACCCCGATCTCCGCGCCGCGGTTCTCGAAGCAGAACACCTGGGTGACCTGCGGCAGCTCGGCGAGCTCGGCGGTGCGGTCGGTCCATGCGTCCAGGACCAGGGCGGCCTGGTCCTCGGTGAGGCCGGCGAAGGACACATCGTGGTCGGAGGTGAAGCAGACCACCTCGCAGCGGCCGGAGTCACCGGCGAGGGAGGGAAGCGGTTCTCGAAGACGGCGACGTCGTAGTGATCGTCGGGGATCTCGCTCAGCCTGCCCGCACGCGACGGGCAGAGCGGGCACTGGTCGGCCGGTGGGTGGTACGTACGCCCCTGGCGGTGCGAGGCGATGGCCACCGAGTCACCGAGCAGCGGATCGCGGCGGATCTCCGAGGACGTCGAGACGGGGTCCAGCGGCCTCTCGTCGACGGCATCGCGGACGGTGTCATCCGCGGAGTCGTAATAGATCAGCTCACGGCCGTCGGCGAGGGTCGTAACCGTCTTCTTCACCAGGCTCCTCAATGTAACCACCCTCCAAACATAACCGCACATAATTAATCACAAGCCAACACGTGCGTCAACGGTGAACAGTCCGTGAAGCCGCCGGCGCCAGAAGGTGCCCAGATCAGGACAATTGACCTCACTCGATCACAATCAAACAAAGAACGCCATCACTGCTGTTCATTTTCTAAACACAAAGGCGTAGGTTCCGACGGGTTCAGTTCGCGCAACGAAGCGAGTACCCCCATGCAATACCTGGCCGAAGGGCTCCGGCTCCCCACCAACTGGCTCGATTACACGATCCTGGCGATCTACTTCGTCGTGGTGCTCGGCATCGGCTTCGCCGCCCGCGCCAGTGTGAAGACGAGCCTCGACTTCTTCCTCTCCGGACGTTCGCTCCCCGCCTGGGTGACCGGTCTGGCCTTCGTCGCGGCGAATCTCGGTGCCACCGAGATCCTCGGCATGGCAGCGACCGGCGCGCAGTACGGCGTCGCCGTCGTCCACTGGTACTGGATCGGCGCCATCCCCGCCATGGTCTTCCTCGGCCTGGTGATGATGCCGTTCTACTACCGGTCCAAGGTCCGCTCAGTACCGGAGTTCCTGCTCCAGCGGTTCGACAGGTCGGCGCACCTGCTGAGCTCCATACTCTTCGCCTTCGCGGCGATCCTGATCGCGGGCGTGAACCTCTACGCCCTGTCGATCGTCGTGGAGGCGCTGCTGGGCTGGCCCCAGTGGGTCGCGATCGTCGTCGCGGGCTTCTTCGTCCTGATCTACATCACCATCGGCGGTCTCTCCTCGGCGATCTACAACGAGGTGCTCCAGTTCTTCGTCATCCTCGCCGCGCTGATCCCGATCACCCTGCTCGGCCTCAAGCGCGTGGGCGGCTGGGACGGACTGACCGGATCACTGGAGAAGAGCCACGGCGAGGACTTCCTCTCCGCCTGGGGCGGTACGGGCATCGGTGACGCCAACCCGCTCGGCGCCAACTGGCTGACGATCATCCTCGGCCTGGGCTTCGTGCTCTCCTTCGGCTACTGGACCACCAACTTCGCCGAGGTGCAGCGGGCCCTGTCCGCGAAGAACCTCTCGGCAGCCAAGCGCACCCCGCTGATCGCCGCCTTCCCGAAGATATTCATCGTCTTCGCCGTGATGATCCCCGGCCTGGTCGCCGCCGTCGTCGTACCGCAGATCGGCACGCCGGGTTCGGACCTCACCTACAACGACGCCATCCCGCTGCTGATGCAGGAGCTCCTGCCCAACGGGGTGCTCGGCATCGCGGTGACCGGTCTGCTGGCCGCGTTCATGGCCGGTATGGCCGCCAACGTGTCCTCGTTCAACACGGTGTTCACGACCGACATCTGGGCACGGTATGTGAAGAAGGACAAGCCGGACGCGTACTACCTGCGCTTCGGCCGGATCATCACAGCCGTCGGGGTCATGGCGTCCATCGGCACGGCGTTCATCGCCGCCAGCTTCTCCAACATCATGACCTACCTGCAGACCCTGTTCTCGTTCTTCAACGTCCCGATGTTCGTGGTCTTCATCATCGGTATGTTCTGGAAACGGGCCTCGATGAAGTCCGGCGTCTGGGGGCTGATCGCGGGCACCACCGCCGCGATGGTCAACTACTTCGTCATCTACAAGCAGGGCATCATCGGCATCCCGACCGACCAGGGGCCAACTTCGTCTCCGCGATCGTCGGATTCGTGGCCGGCGCGGTGGTCATGGTCGTCGTCACCCTCTTCACCGCTCCCAGGCCCGAAGCCGAACTGGCCGGCCTGGTGTACGGAACGGAGTCCCCGGCGAGGACGAGGCACCGGAGGAGGGCGACGACGCCTGGTACCGCAGGCCCGCCCTGCTCGGCTGGGGCGCCATCGTCCTCGCCGCCCTCTGCTACCTGCCCTACTCGCTCTGATCGGAGGCACTCACCATGTCCGACCTGCACAAGGAAGTCTCCGAACTGGAGCGCAAGTCCGCCACCGCGGCCCGGCTCTTCGATATCCGGCGGATCATCGGCGGCCTCTTCGTGGTCTACGGAGTGATCGTCACCATCGCTGGAATCAGCCCGTCCGACGCGGACCTGAAAAGGCCGAGGGCGTCTACATCAACCTGTGGACGGGACTGGCCATGCTGGCCCTCGGGCTCTTCTTCCTGATCTGGATGAAGCTCCGGCCGGCCCAGGTGCCCGCCGACGGACCGGCCGAGGAAGCCGGTCCGTCACAGACACAGGACTGACCGGACCACACGATTCGCGGGCCGGCCGAGCCACGCGATTCCCGCAGGGGCCACGGAGCACTCGTTCACCCGAGGCCTGTGGCCCCTGCCGCGTCCTGGCACCGCCGCCCGCCACCGCCGCCCGGTCCAGCAGCCCGGTACGGGCGGCGAGCGCCGCGGCCTCCAGCCGGGAGCCGACCCCAGCTTCATCAGCACCCGCTGCACATGCGTACGCGCGGTGCTCGGCGCGATCCCCATCCCGGCCGCGACCAGCCGGGTGTCCTCGCCCTCGGCGACCCGCATCAGCACCTCGACCTCGCGCGGGTGAGCATCCGCAACAGCCGCTGCCCTCGTCGTCCGGCTGGACCGCCGGGTTGAGCAGCTCGTTGAACGCGCCCTGCAGCAGTTGCGGAGAGACCGCCGCCTCCCCGCACGGGCCTTGGCCATCGCCCGTTCGACACCCTCGATGCGTTCGTCGTGGCGGACGTATCCGGCCGCTCCGGCGGCGAACGCCGCTGCGATCCCGCGCGGGCTCGGCACCGGCCCGAGCACCACGACCGCCACCTGCGGGCGCTCCCGCCCGATCCGCGCGATCGGGTCGAACACCCTGGTTCGGCGGGCGACGCCGTCCCGAAGAGGCAGACCTCCGGCGCCCTGCTGACGACGAGCTCCGCGGCGCCGGACGTCGGCGCCGCCGCGGCCAGCACCCGGTGCCCGCGTAATTTCAGCGCCGAGGCGAGTGCCTCGGTAGCAGTCGGTGGTCGTCGACCACCATGAGCCGCACGCTCATCGAGATAGCCCCATGTACTGGCTGTGTAGCCCTGCAACAGGCCCCCGGACCTCTGACCCGGCAAGCTACACGCTTGTTCGATGCTCTGCGCGGCCTATGTGCGAGAAGTCTCCCGGAATGCCGAATTCTGAGTGGTTCAGAGCTACTTGGCAGGCGGAACGATCGGCCCTGCCGGTCGAGTGATCAACCGGCAGGGCCGTCGTGCACGCGCGAAACGGATCAGTTGGTGGTGAAGGAGATGACCAGGTATTCCTTGTCGTCCACGACAGTGCTGGGCTTGTGGAGCCCCGTGGGGACATGAACATCCGGCCGTCCGCATAGAGGGAGGTGCCGTAGACCGCGGAGTAGTTCTTCCGCGTCACGCACCGCCTCGTCGCTCGGGTTCTCCATCAGCAAGGTCTGCTCGAGGGTGGAACCGTTGATGGAGACGATCTGGCCGCCCTTGTCGTAGGGGCACCTTGTACGCGATGATGTTGGTGCCATCCATGCGCAGCGGGACCAGCGTGTAGCGTTCGCCGGCGTCCGCCTTGGCGCCGACAAGCTTGCCGGTTGTCAGGTCGAAGGCGAGGACCTCGTTGGTGTCGCCGGACTCGCTGGTGCCCTCGTGTGCCTCGGTCGGCACGTAGAGCCGGTTGTTGCCGACCGCCAGATCCGTGCACTGCTCGACCTCGGTGGAATCGCAGTCGCCGCCGTACTTGTCCGCGTCGGCGGAGATCCGGACGATCAGCTTGCCGGTGGCCGCGTCGATCGAGAAGTAGTCCGAGATGCCGCTGGCGTCATCGGCGGTGTCGCCGACATTGGCTGCGACGACGAGCGGCTTGGTGGAGACGACCGACGCGAAATCGACGCCCGCAGGCATCGCGTACGAGGAGATCGGGGCACCCGTGTCCGGGTTCAGCGGCTGGATGGAGAGCTTCCGGGCGTCGTACGAACCGCACTTGCGAACGGCGACGAGGGCGTCACCGCCGCCGTATCCCAGGTCTTCGCATCCGTCGGCCTCGACCTTCGGCTTCCACAGCTCAGCTCCGGTGTCGAGCTTGAACGCGGCGCCACCACTCATGCCGCCCACGGCGACCGTGGTGCCGCTGATCGTGACCTCGGTGAAGGTGAGCGGCTTGTCACCGTTCGTGGAAGCGGTGATCGACTTGGTCCACAGCATCTTGCCCGTGTTCATGTCGATCACGCCGACCCGGTTGCACGACGGGTACTTGTCCGCCTTGCTCGGCTTGGCGTCCTCGAAGACGACGGCCGTCTTGTAGTCCTTGCTCATGTGCCGGGAAGAGGCGCAGATCTGGCCGGTCAGCGGGACCGACCAGAGCTTGGTCCCCTTGTCGATGTCGTATCCGCCGATCTCGTTCACACCGGGCTTGACGAACGCCTTGTCGGTGACCCAGGAACCGGCGACATGGACGATGTCGGTGACCTCGGGCTGCGGAATCTGGAAGCCGACCTTGGACTTGGTGCCGGCCGGTGCCTTCTCCTTGCCGCCCGCCAGTCCGCTGCCCTTCGCGCCGCCCTTGCCCTCGTCGTCCTTACCGCCGGTGGAGCCGGCCGAGGACGCCTCAGCGGGCCCCTTGCCGCCGTCGTCCCCGGTGGTGGCGTAGATGACTCCGCCGCCGACGATCAGCGCGACGGCTACCACCGCGGCCACGATGATCTTCATCTGGGTGTTGAACTTGTTGCCGCCGTTCCCGCCCGGCTGCGGTGCCATGTGCTGCGGCTGCATCGGGGCGGTCGGGTAGCCGTATCCCTGCTGCGGGGCATGCCGGGCTGTCCGGGCGGTGGTCCCTGCGGGAATCCGTACCCGGGCTGCCCCGGGGCTGTCCCGGCGGGGCGCCTGCGGGTAGCCGTACGCGGGTTCTGCGGCGGCTGACCGGGCGGAGGCGGCGGGTGCCGTAACCGCCGGCGGGCGGAGGCGGCGGGTGCCGTAGCCACCCGCGGGCGGGTCGGCGGGCCGGCGGCGGCTGCTTGGAGAAGCCGTCGGACGGCGGCGGCGTCGGCGCACCGAACCCGCCGGCGGGCGGGTCCTGCGGGCGCCGAATCCGCCCTGGGGTGGGTTGTTGGGCGGCTGCTGGGGTGGCTGGCTCATGGCGTACGTACCTCTGGGGACTGGGTGTGCGGAGTCGGGAGCGGAGGCTGCCTTCGACCTGGTTGCGTCGGGTGCCGTCGTGAACCGTCACTTGCCGAAGGCCATCATGGTCGACGTCTCCATCTCCGCTTCGTCGTTGCTTGCGCTGATGCGCCCGCTCGCGATGAAGGAACGACCGCCCGCGTAAAGGATCTTCATGGAGTAGAACCCGCGCTCGATGGTGCTCGTCGACTCGGGGTGCTGCAGGACGATCTTGGGTGTGCCACCGGCCGCCGGAAGCGTGGCGATGGCTCCGCCCTTGTCGTACGAAGCCTCCACAGAGAGCAGCACTTCGCCACCCTCCATGCCCAGCGGCTTCATCATCCGCTCGGCCGGGGCCGCGGCCTTCCACTTGGACTTGCCGGTGTTCAGGTCGAAGGCGACGACCTTGTTGGTACGGCTGCTCCCGCTGGAGTCGGCACTGGTCGCCATGTAGAAGGTGTTGGCATCGGCTGCGATACCGCTGCAGCCTTCCAGGACGTCACCGAAGATCGAGAAGCCGCCGCCGCAGTCGACCGAGAGCTTGTCGCCCTTGTCGCTGACCAACTGCGAACGGAGTGTGCCGTTCTCCTTGAGCGCGAGGACGGTCCACTTCTTCTCCTCGCGCTGCTGGAGCGAGACGACCAGGGGCTCACCGAGTAGACCTTGTCGATCTCCCAGCCGCGCTTGGGCTGGTACGTCCACTTCGGCTTCCCCGTGGTGGGGTCGACCTCCTGGATCTGGTGCTGGGGTTGTCCACGTCGTCGGTGCGGCAGCTGGCGGCGGCGATCAGCTTGGCACCGCCGGCGAAGGCGAAGGGCTGGCAGTTGCCGTCGGGCTTGCCGAACAGCTCCTTGCCGTCGCTGACCCGGTAGCCGTTGGAGTTGCTGGTCCGCCCGACGGTCACCGTGTCCCCGCTGATCGCGAGGCCGATGTCGGACATGATGTCCCAGGTGCCGTTCTTCTTGACCGACTTCTTCCAGCCCGCCTTGCCGGTGTTGAGGTCGATCATCTGCAGGTCGGCGCAGGTGGCCTTGTCCGTGGTGCCGTTCTTCACGCCGATGACGATCTTGCCGTCGGCGGTGGGCTGGTTGGCCGCCGCGCACAGGTCGGCCGGCAGCGGCAGCGTCCACTTCTGCTTGCCGTCCACCACCGAGTAACCGGAGACCGAGCGGTACATGCCCTTGACCACGGTGTCGCCGACGATCCACGGGCCGTGCACGTCCGCGCCGCTGCGCGGCAGATCGACGTCGTTCTTCTGCAGCCAGAGGACCTTCGCCTCGCCCTCCTTGCGCCCGGCGTTGAGGTCGTCGTCCACCTCCCGGCCGCCACCGGTGCCGTCACCCTCGTCGACCGTCGGGAGGCGCTCGGCTGCTTGGCGTCCTCGCTCGCCTTGGCGACGGGCTTCTCTCGTCGTCGTCGCCACCGCTCGTGGCGAAGACGACGCCACCGCCTACGACGAGGAGCACGGCGACCGCCGCGCCGATGATCATCGCGGGCTTGCCCTTGAAGGGTTGCCGCCGCCGGCGCCACCGGGGCAGGCGGACCGGGGTACTGCTGCTGCGGATAGCCGTAACCGGGCTGCGTCGGCTGACCGTAGGGGCCGGGCTGCTGGGCATAGGGGCCCGACTGCTGGCCGTACGGACCGGACTGCTGGGCATACGGACCGGGCTGCTGGCCGTAGGGGCCCGGCGGCTGTCCGGGTGCCTGCGGGTAGCCGTAACCGGGCTCAGCCGGCGGCGCCTGCGGGTAGCCGTAACCCGGCTCGGCCGGCGGTGCCTGCGGAGGTGCGGGCGGCATCTGCGGCGGCTGCGCGGGCGGCGGCGCCTGCGGCTGGGGCGGCTGGTCCTGGGGCGGCTGAGGAGTTCCCTGCGGCTGCTCCTGGGAGCGCCGAAGCCTCCCTGCGGCGGTTGCTTGCTGGGCGGCTGGGTCATCAGCACGTCCCCTTCGTGCGGTCCCCATTGCCCAATCCGGTCTCCCCGCGATTCCGCTGGGCTGAATTCCCTCGGAAAGGAGCGAATCGGGCATGGCTTCCGCGGCGTTACGACAGTCGAGCGGGGCTTCTTTGTACCACTCGCACGACATCGCACAACGGGTCGGTCCACCCCTGTTCCCAAGGGAGAACCGCCCCGTGATGCCGCCGTTACGGATTCGGTGCGGGCTCGCGGGCCATTGGGTACGAGCGCACACCAACTCATCCCGTAACCAGGGCTTTCGCCCGCCCCATATCCGCTTCCACCGAACTGTTCCGCTATGGGCGTTATCGCCGGGCGAACCCGGTGCCGAAGCGACCTTCGACGGCACCACCCGCCCCTGACGCCCCACCGGGGCCGCCGCGACTGCCGGGCGTCAGGCCTCCTCGGCCAGCTCCAGCCAGCGCATCTCCAGCACGTCCCGCTCCGTGACCAGTTCACGCAGCTCCGCGTCCAGCTTCGCCACCTTCTCGAAGTCGGTCGCGTTGTCGGCGATCTCCTTGTGCAGCGACGTCTCCCTGGTCGACATCTTGTCGAGCTGCCGCTCCACCTTCTGCAGCTCCTTCTTCGCGGCACGCGCCGCCTGCGGCGATACCGCCTCGGCGGCTTCCGCGGCAGCCCGGGCGCGGCGGCCGCGGAAGCCGGTGCGGTCAGCTCGAGCAGCCGCTGCCTGCGCTCCAGGTACTCGTCGATCCCACGCGGCAGCATCCGCAGCGACTTGTCGCCCAGGAGTGCCATCACCCGGTCCGTGGTCCGCTCGATGAAGAACCGGTCGTGGGAGATCACGATCAGCGACCCGGGCCAGCTGTCGAGGAGGTCCTCCAGCTGGGTCAGGGTCTCGATGTCCAGGTCGTTGGTGGGCTCATCGAGGAAGAGGACGTTGGGCTCGTCCATCAGCAGCCGCAGGATCTGCAGCCGCCGCCGCTCGCCACCGGACAGGTCACCGACCGGCGTCCACTGCTTCTCCTTCGTGAAACCGAACTGCTCACAGAGCTGGCCGGCGGTCATCTCCCGGCCCTTGCCCAGGTCGACCCGGTCGCGCACCTGCGACACGGCCTCGATGACACGCAGGGTCGGCTTGAGCTCCGTGACCTCCTGGGAGAGGTAGGCGAGCTTGACGGTCCTGCCGACGATGATCTTCCCGTCGGCGGGCTGCGCCTCGCCCTGGGTACGGCACGCCTCGGCCAGCGCCCGCAGCAGCGAGGTCTTGCCCGCGCCGTTCACCCCGACCAGGCCGATCCGGTCGCCGGGGCCGAGCTGCCAGGTGAGGTGGGTGAGCAGCGTCTTGGGGCCGGCCTGGATGGTCACGTCCTCCAGGTCGAAGACGGTCTTGCCGAGCCGGGCGTTGGCGAACTTCCGCAGCTCACTGGTGTCACGGGGCGGCGGCACATCGGCGATCAGCTCATTGGCCGCCTCGATGCGGTAGCGCGGCTGGACGTACGGGCGGGGGCGCCGCGCCGCAGCCAGGCCAGCTCCTTGCGCATCAGGTTCTGCCGCTTGGACTCCTCGGTCGCGGCGATCCGCTCCCGCTCGGCCCGTGCGAACACGTAGTCGCTGTAGCCGCCCTCGTACTCGTGGACCGAACCGCGCTGGACGTCCCACATGCTCGTACAGACCTGGTCGAGGAACCACCGGTCGTGGGTGACGCAGACCAGTGCGGAGCGCCGGGCCCGCAGATGGCCGGCCAGCCAGGAGATGCCCTCGACGTCCAGGTGGTTGGTGGGCTCGTCCAGGACGACCAGGTCCTGGTCGTCGATGAGCAGCTTGGCCAGGGCGATCCGGCGCCGCTCGCCGCCGGAGAGCGGGCGATGACGGTGTCCAGGCCGTGCTCGAAGCCGGGCAGGGCGAGCCCGCCGAAGAGGCCGGTGAGCACGTCACGGATCTTGGCGCTGCCCGCCCACTCGTGGTCGGCGAGATCGCCGATGACCTCGTGCCTGATGGTGGCTTCGGGGTCGAGGGAGTCGTGCTGGGTCAGGACACCGAGGCGCAGCCCGCCGTTGTGGGTGACCCGGCCGGTATCGGCGTCCTCCAGCTTCGCCAGCATCCGGATGAGCGTCGTCTTGCCGTCGCCATTGCGGCCGACTACACCGATCCGGTCGCCCTCGGACACCCCGAGGGATACACCGTCGAGCAGAGCACGGGTGCCGTACACCTTGGTGACCTGCTCGACATTGACCAGATTGACGGCCATTTCACTCCTGTCTCGGGGATCCCTGCGTCGGGGATCGATCGATATCCCAGGGTAGTCGCCACGGGAGGTGCGATTGCGTGGGCGGTTCGATCATGGCGCCGAGGGCCTGTCGTGGCACACCTGGGCGGCTCGGGCCCGCGGCCTGCCGCTGCCACTACGGCCGCTGAACAGTCGCTCCCGGCGCCGGGGACACCGTGGTCCTGGCAGTGCGGCAGGTACCCGACGCCAGCAGCGCTTCGGCGACCTTGCGCGCCGACTCCTCGTCCGCCGCCAGGAACGCCGTGGTCGGCCCGGATCCCGAGACCAGTGCTGCCAGGGCGCCGGCGGCGGTTCCCGCGGCCAGGGTGGCGGCCAGCGAGGGGCGCAGGGAGAGGGCGGCGGCCTGGAGGTCGTTGCTCAGGGACCGGGCGAGCGCGGCGGCGTCCCCTTGCGCAGCGCGTCGAGCAGGGCGTCGGAGGCGGTCGGCGCCGGCACCCGCGTCCCGGCCGTGAGGCGGTCGAACTCGCCGTACACCGCCGGGGTGGAGAGCCCTCCGTCGGCGACCGCGAAGACCCAGTGGAAGGTGGAGCCGACCTCGATCGGCGTCAGCTGCTCACCGCGCCCGACCCGAGTGCGGCTCCGCCGGCCAGGCTGAACGGGACGTCGCTGCCCAGCTCGGCGCAGAGGGCGAGCAGCTCGTCGCGGGTGGCGCCGGTGGACCACAGGGCGTCGCAGGCCAGGAGCGCGGCGGCGCCGTCGGCGCTGCCGCCCGCCATGCCTCCCGCGACGGGGATGTCCTTGTCGATGTGGATGTGCACATCGGGTGCGATGCCGTAGCGCCCGGCCAGGGCGATCGCGGCGCGGGCGGCGAGGTTCGTGGCGTCCAGCGGCACCTGGGCCGCATCCGGCCCGGAGCAGGTGACCCGAAGCTCGTCGGCGGTGGTGACGGTGACCTCGTCGTACAGACCGACGGCGAGGAAGACATTGGCCAGGTCGTGGAAGCCGTCCGGGCGCTGGGCGCCCACCGCGAGCTGCACATTGACCTTGGCGGGAACGCGGACCGTGACACTCCGGCTCATGCGGACAGCTCCGGCTTGTTCTCGGCGATGGCGGCGAACTCCTCGACCGTGATCGCCTCGCCGCGAGCCTGTGGCGAGACTCCGGCCGCCACCAGGGCGGCCTCGGCGGCGGGCGCCGAGCCCGCCCAGCCCGACAGGGCCGCGCGCAGTGTCTTGCGGCGCTGGGCGAAGGCTGCGTCCACGACGGCGAACACCTCGGTCCTGCTCGCCGTGGTCCGCACCGGTTCGGTGCGCCGCACCAGGGACACCAGTCCCGAGTCGACGTTCGGCGCGGGCCAGAAGACGGTACGGCCGATGGACCCGGCCCGCTTGACGTCGGCGTACCAGTTGGCCTTGACCGACGGCACCCGTAGACCTTGTTGCCCGGCCTGGCGGCCAGCCGGTCGGCGACCTCGGCCTGCACCATGACCAGGGTCCGCTCGATCGTGGGGAAGCGCTCCAGCATCGTGAGCAGCACCGGCACCGCGACGTTGTACGGAAGGTTGGCGACCAGCGCGGTCGGGGCGGGCCCCGGCAGCTCACGGACCAGCATCGCGTCGGAGTGGACCAGGGTGAACCGGTCCGCGCGCCCCGGCATGCGGGCGCCGACCGTGGCCGGCAGCGCACCGGCCAGCACATCGTCGATCTCGACCGCGACGACCCGGTCCGCCGCCTCCAGCAGCGCCAGGGTCAGTGAGCCCAGGCCGGGGCCGACCTCGACCACGACGTCGTCGGGCCGCACTTCGGCGGTACGGACGATCCTGCGGACCGTGTTGGCGTCGATGACGAAGTTCTGGCCGCGCTGCTTGGTGGGACGTACGCCCAGTGCGGCGGCCAGCTCGCGAATGTCTGCGGGGCCCAGAAGGGCGTCGGGCTCTGTGGTGCTCACCCGTCAAGCGTACGGCCGCTCCGCGGCCACGGTGGCGCCCCCACTGCGCGAACCTGCGTACGACGACCTCGTCCCCGTGGCCGAGTTCGGTGCCGGGGCCGGCGCGACGTAATCCCGGCCGCCGACCGTCACATCCTCGGCGTCGAGCAGCTCACCGACGTCGTCGGCGAACGTGTGCAGGGTGCGGGCGTCCCGTCGACGCTGAGCGTGACGGCCTTGTCGTGGGCCAGGAACGCCGCGGTGCCGCCCGCCAGGAACGCGACGACCAGCGTCTGCTGGACGAGCCGGCTCAGCCGCCCGGAGCCGGTGGCGACGGGTTTCCGGTGCCGTCCGGCCCCGCCCGGCTCACCCCGCCGCCACCGGCCGACTGCCGCGGCACCCGGGGCGCCTGCGCCGCGAGGACCGAGTCGAGCACCGTGGGGTCGTGCACAGCCGCGGCGCCGGGCCGGACGGCCGCCACGATCGTCAGCTGGTCGTGGACGGAGCGCGCGGGCCCTGCGAGGGAACGGGCGGAGCCATCGGCGTACGCCGACCACGCCGCGCCGCGCGGTGACTTCCTGGCTTCCCTGGCTTCCTGCGAGTTACTCACGACGCCGGGACGATAGCGGACCTCCCGTCACTCCACAAAGCCATGCGGGCACAGAGAGTCATGAAACGGCTCAGTAATCGAAGGCCCGTGCGGTGTTGTCGGCGATGGCTGCGGCCAGGGTGTCCTCGTCGGCGCCCTTCACCTCGGCCATCGCACGGAGCGTCACCGGAATGAGATACGGCGCGTTGGGCCGCCCGCGGTACGGGCGGGGTGAGGAAGGGGCGTCGGTCTCGACCAGGACGAGCTCCATCGGCGCGACCTGGAGCGCGTCCCGCAGCGGCTGGGCGTTCTTGAACGTGACGTTGCCCGCGAAGGACATGAAATACCCGGCGGCCGCACAGATCCGGGCCATTTCGGCGTCACCGGAATAGCAGTGGAAAACAGTCCGCTCGGGGCGCCCGCATCGGCGAGAATTCTCAGCACATCCGCGTGCGCATCACGATCGTGAATGACCAGGGCCTTGCCGTGCCGTTTCGCGATCTCGATATGCGCCCGGAAGGATTCCTCCTGAGCTGCCATACCCTCGGGGCCGGTACGGAAATAGTCGAGCCCGGTCTCACCGACGCCCCGCACGTGTGCGAGCGCGGCGAGTGCGTCGATATCGGCGAGCGCCTCATCGAGTGCGGCCTTCCCGCCCGGCTCGCGAGGACCCTGCCGGGTGGATGCTCCCTCCAAGTCCCCGTGCACGATGCGCGGGGCCTCGTTGGGTGCAGGGCAACGGACGCGTGCACCGACGGGTGCACCGCCGCGGTCTCGGCGGCCCAGCGCGAGCCCGCCACGTCGCAGCCCACCTGCACGACCGTGGTCACGTTGACCGCCGCGGCCCTGGCCAGGCCCTCCTCGACGGTTCCGTCCTGCATGTCCAGGTGGGTGTGCGAATCGGCGACCGGAACCCGCAGGGGTCGGGCAGCGGCGGGCTTGTGTACGGCTCATGCCCACGACTCTACGAGGGCGTGCGCCTCACCCCGGCGGCCGGCGGGACCTCAGTGGCGCTGAAAGGGTGCAGGAGGTCGGACAGATGCCATCGGTGCCCCGTCGGCTGCCCCGCCGCGGGCACGGCCGCCGCTTCCACCCGTTCACGGGCTGCTCGGCCTTCGGCTCGCGGAACAGCTGCTGCACGGTCGAGACCCGCCCCGCCCGCATGATCCGGACCACATGTCCGCCGCAGTTGGTGCAGGTGGGAGTGGACAGTGGCGAGGGCACCCGCTCCCCGTCGGCCCGGTAGACCACGAACGCGTTGCCCGAACCGTCCACATGGTGCTCTATCTCGTAGGCCTGTTCCCAGCCGTACCCGCACCTCATACAAGCGAAGGCGTACGCCTCATGTGCGGTGTCTGCTGCGATCTCGCTCATGCCTGCTCCTCTTGTCCGCCGGACAAGCACTCCGGTTCAATGCGTCCCACTCACCAGTGGACGCCTTTCCGGCGGGAGCGCACCGAGCCTGTGAAGTAATGGACCGGTCTTGGCCCAACCGTGGACAAAGGCCCCGGCACGCGGCTCTGCCTTTACCTATTCAGATTAGTCCTTTACCGTCCGATGAGCCGGTCGAGGCCGCGTTCTTCGCTGCCACCACCGCGTCGAAGACCTCGCGCTTGGGAAGACCGGCAGCTGTCGCCACCGCGGCGATCGCCTCCTTGCGCCGCTCTCCCGCCTCCTCGCGCACCTGCACCCTGCGCACCAGTTCAGCGGGGTCGAGCCCCTCGTTCCCGGTGTCCGTGGCGCCCTCCACGACGACGGTGATCTCGCCGCGCACTCCCTCGGCCGCCCAGAGCGCCAGTTCGCCGAGCGGACCGCGCTTCACTTCCTCGTACGTCTTGGTCAGCTCCCGGCACACGGCGGCCCTGCGGTCGGCTCCGAACACCTCGGCCATCGCGGCCAGGGTGTCGTCCAGGCGGTGCGGGGCCTCGAAGAAGACCATCGTGCGCTGCTCGGCGGCGACCTCTCGCAGCTTGCCCAGCCGCTCGCCCGCCTTGCGCGGCAGGAAGCCCTCGAAGCAGAAACGGTCCACGGGCAGCCCGGACAGGGCGAGCGCGGTCAGTACGGCGGACGGTCCCGGCACGGCGGTGACCTTGATGTTCTTCTCCACGGCCGCGGCGACGAGCCGGTAGCCGGGGTCGGAGACGGACGGCATCCCGGCGTCGGTGACCAGCAGGACACGCGCACCGCCCGTCAGCGCCTCGACGAGTTCGGGTGTGCGCGCCGACTCGTTGCCCTCGAAATAGGAGACGACACGCCCCGTCGTACGAATGCCCAGCGCCTGAGTGAGCCGGCGCAGCCGCCGGGTGTCCTCGGCGGCGACGACATCGGCTCCCTCCAGTTCGGCGGCGAGCCGTGGCGGGGCGTCCGCCACGTCACCGATAGGGGTCCCTGCGAGTACCAGCGTTCCAGTCGTTCCAGTCACATCGGCCATCCTCCCAGCAAGGGCGGCGCCCTTGCACGGATGTGTTCCCTACGATGGCGCGGTGACGAGTACTGCGCCCGAAGCCCAGCAGGGCCAAGACGCCGGGGACCAGCCGCCTTCCTGGCAGCGGCGACTGCGCCGCTTCGGCCATTCGCCCAGGCCGGAGACCGGACTGCGCGAGCGGCTCGATCCGCCGTACGCCCGGCCGGGACACCGGCTCTGGGAGGTGCTCGCGGTGCCGCCGGCCCTCGCCGGCCACCTGGTGCGCTGGTCCGCCTGGGGCGGGCCGCTGCTGGTGGCACTGGTCGCCGGGGTCCTGAGGTTCTGGAACCTGGGCAGCCCGAAGTCGTTGATATTCGATGAGACGTACTACGCGAAGGACGCCTGGGCGCTGATCAACCAGGGGTACGAGGGTGCGTGGCCCAAGGACGTCGACAAGCTGATTCTCTCCAACCCGTCCGCGGTGGACATCCCGGTGGAGCCGGGCTACGTCGTACATCCGCCGGTCGGCAAGTGGATCATCGGGATCGGTGAGCAGCTGTTCGGCTTCACCCCGTTCGGCTGGCGCTTCATGGTGGCGCTGCTCGGCACCGTCTCCGTGCTCATGCTCTGCCGCATCGGCCGGCGGCTGTTCCGCTCCACCTTCCTCGGCTGTCTGGCGGGCACTCTGCTGGCCGTGGACGGACTGCACTTCGTGATGAGCCGCACCGCGCTGCTCGACCTGGTGCTGATGTTCTTCGTGCTGGCGGCCTTCGGATGCCTGTTGATCGACCGTGACGGGTCCCGCCGCAGACTGGCCGCCGCGCTGCCGGTCGACGAGGACGGTGTGCTGCGCCCGGACGACCAGATCGCCGAGAACCTCCGCCTGGGTGGCGCCCGTGGCGGATCGCCGCGGGTCTGATGCTCGGCCTCGCCTTCGCCACCAAGTGGAACGGCCTCTACATCCTGGCCGCGTTCGGAGTGATGGCGGTGCTGTGGGACGTGGGCGCCCGGCGCACGGCCGGAGCGGTGCAGCCCTACCGGGCGGTGGCGCTGCGGGACCTGCTGCCCGCCTTCGTCTCGACGGTGCCGGTGGCGATCGGCACGTACATCGTCTCGTGGACCGGCTGGATCCTCACGGACAAGGGGTACTACCGCAGCTGGGCGGCGACCGACGGCAGGGGCGGCAGCTGGACCTGGCTGCCGGACTGGCTGCGGAGCCTGTGGCACTACGAGAACCAGGTGTACGACTTCCACGTCGGGCTGACCTCTGGCCACACGTACGAGTCCAACCCGTGGAGCTGGATCGTGCTGGGCCGCCCGTCTCGTACTTCTACGAGGAGCAGTCGGGCTGCACCGCGTCGGAGACCGGCAAGTGCGCCCGCGAGGTGCTGGCGCTGGGCACCCGCTGCTGTGGTGGGCCGGTTGCCTGGCACTGCTCTACGTCCTGTGGCGCTGGTTCTTCCGCCGCGACTGGCGGGCGGGCGCGATCGCCTGCGGGGTGGCCGCGGGCTGGGTGCCCTGGTTCTTCTACCAGGAGCGCACGATCTTCCTGTTCTACGCGGTCGTGTTCGTACCGTTCCTGTGCCTGGCGGTGACGATGATGATCGGCGCGATCCTGGGCCCGGCGGCGGGTTCCGGCACGAAGGAGCAACTGGGCCTGTCCACGGGCGATCCGACCGGCGAACGACGCCGGACGGTGGGGGCGATCGTGGCAGGGGTGCTGGTGCTGCTGATCGTCTGGAACTTCATCTACTTCTGGCCGCTGTACACCGGCACGTCCATTCCCGAGGACGCGTGGCGGGACCGGATGTGGCTGGACACCTGGGTGTAGCCAGGAGCGCTCCAGCAGTGAGCATCGCGGTCCGATAACGACCTCCTCCTGCGCCACTACCGTCACGTAAAGTTGCTGGCGCACCCCTGCACCCGTTCGAGGGGCTCCGGGGAGGGACTGCACAGATGCGCAGTGGAGCAAAGGTCGCCATCATCGGCGGCGTATTCGTGCTCGTGGCCGGCGGAATCGGCTACGGCGCGTACAGCGTGGTCGGCGGCGACAGCGACGGCGGTACGGACACCACGACCGCTTCGTCACAGGCGAAGACGGGGCCGCCGGACAAGTCGGAGATCGAGGAGACCTCGCAGGGTTTCCTCAAGGCGTGGGCGTCGGGTGACGCGGCGACCGCGTCCCAGCTCACCAACAACGAGACGGACGCCGCACCGCTGCTGACCGGCTACGCCAAGGGTGCCCATGTCACAAAGGCAGTGATCACTCCGGGCCCGGCCGTCGGCACGAAGGTGCCGTACACGGTGAAGGCGACCGTGTCGTACGAGGGGAAGACGAAACCCTGGTCGTACTCCTCGGAGTTGACCGTGGTGCGCGGCCGGACCACCGGCAAGGCACTCGTCGACTGGGACCCGGCCGTGATCCACCCGAAGATGACGTCGGGCGCGACGCTCAGGACGGGTGAGTCCTCAACGGCGGCGATCGAGGCCGTCGACCACGACGGCAAGGTGCTGGACAAGGAGACGTACCCGTCGCTCGGGCCGGTCCTGGACACCCTGCGCAAGAAGTACGGCGACGCCGCGGGCGGCTCGCCCGGCATCGAGACCTGGATCGAGCCCGCCGACGAGCAGCTGCCGGACACCACCCTGCTGACGCTGGCCAAGGGCAAGCCAGGCAAGCTGCGGACGACCCTGGACGCGGACGAACAGGCGGCGGCCGAGACGGCGGTCAAGAAGTTCACCGAGGCCTCCGTGGTCGCCGTCAAACCCTCGACGGGTGCGATCCGCGCCATCGCCAACAACCCGGTCACCGAGTTCAACGTGGCGATGATGGGCAAGCAGGCGCCCGGCTCCACGCTGAAGATCATGACGGCCGCGATGCTGATCGAGAAGGGCAAGGCCGCGGCGGACCGTCCGACCGAGTGCCCGAAGGACGTGCTGTACCAGGGCCGTTCCTTCCACAACCTGGACAACTTCGCGCTCCCGGACACCGATCCGTTCGCCACCAGCTTCGCCCGCTCCTGCAACACGGCCTTCATCAAGCTGATCGACGATGTGGACGACGACTCCGCGCTCGCCAAGGAGGCCCGGACGTCTTCGGGATCGGCCTGGACTGGAAGACCGGCATCAGCTCCTTCGACGGCAGCGTGCCCGAGGAGACCGGCGGTGAGGCGGCGGCGCAGTACATAGGCCAGGGCACGGTCCAGATGAACGCCCTCAACGTGGCGTCGATCACCGCCACCGCCCGCACCGGCACCTTCCGCCAGCCGATCATCGTTCCGCAGTCCCTGGACGACCGGCAACTGGCCTCGGCATCCCGCTCGTTGCCCCAGCCCGTCACCCAGCAGCTGAACAGCATGATGCGCGCGACGGCCTCCTGGGGCACCGGCCAGGACGCCATGAAGTCGGTCGGCGGCGACAAGGGCGCCAAGACGGGCTCGTCCGAGGTCGATGGCCAGTCCACGTCCAACAGCTGGTTCACCGGCTTCAGCGACGACCTCGCGGCCGCGGCGGTCGTCCAGGCAGGCGGCCACGGCGGCGACGCGGCGGGCCCGGTGGTCGCGGCGGTGCTGCGCGCGGGCTCCTGACCAATCCGCTGTACGCGCCCCAGCCCGGGGCGAGGGCCCGCGGCCCTCGCCCCGCGGGCCCGTGTCCGTGAAGTCCCGCCGTACGCCCGGAAGGCGTGGCGCGTGGCACCGACGCCCGCAGCCGCGCGACCCGTGCTGGTGCGCCTGCCGCCCGGTCAGTAGCGTGCAGGCATGAGCACACCCGAAACCACTCCCGTCGCCTCCGCCGCCGAGGCACATCCCCGGTTCGCCGAAGCCCTGCGCGAGCTGGGCCTGGAGGTCAAGGTACGCGCCTTCCCCGACGCGACCAGGACCGCCGCCGAGGCCGCCGCTGCCGTCGGCTGCGAGCTGAGCGAGATCGTCAAGTCACTGATCTTCGAGGCGGACGGCGTACCGGTGCTGGTCCTGGTGGACGGCTCCTCCCGGGTGGACGTCGAGCTCGTACGGCAGGCGCTGGGCTGCGCGTCGGTCACCCGCCCCGGGCCGACCTGGTCCGGGAGACCACGGGTACGCGATCGGCGGCGTACCGCCCTTCGGTCACCGTACGAAGACCCGGGTACTGGCCGACCGCGGGCTGCTCGACCACGCCGTGGTGTGGGCCGCCGCGGGCACCCGCACACCGTCTTCCCGCTCGATCCGAAGACCCTGATCGGACATGCGGGCGGCACACTGGTGGATGTGCGCGAGCGGACCAAGTGACACCGCTGGTCGCCGTCGCGGTCCTGGTTGCCGCGATCACGCACGCGAGCTGGAACGCCATCGCCCACGGCATTCGCGACCAGCTGCTGTCCTTCACCCTGATCTCCGGCGGCGGGGCGCTGATCGGGGCGGTCCTGGCCTGCTTCGCCCGCTCCCGGCGACGGGCGCATGGCCCTTTCTGCTGGTCTCGGCGGCGCTGCACGTCATGTACATGGTGCTGCTCATGCGCTCGTTCACGCTGGGCGACTTCGGTCAGATGTATCCGATCGCCCGCGGTACGGCGCCTCTCGTCGTGACCGTCCTGGCTGCGGTCTTCGTCGGCGAGCGCCCGGACGGCTGGGCGACCGCCGGTGTCGCGGTCGCCTCCGCCGGCCTGGTCGGCCTCGCGCTGTGGGGCATCCGGGGTTCGGGCAAGCGCCCGCACTGGCCTGCCGTGGCCGCCGCCCTCGCGACGGGCCTGGCGATCGCCGGGTACACGGTCGTCGACGGCGTGGGGTACGGGCGTCCGGATCCGCGCTCGGGTACACCGCCTGGCTGATGCTCCTGGAGGGCATCAGCATCCCCGTGTACGCCCTCTGCCGGCGCCGGGCGCGCTCACCGCCCAGCTGAAGCCGTACGCGGCACGCGGCCTGGCCGGCGCGGCGATGTCGGTGGCTGCCTACGGGCTGGTCCTGTGGGCGCAGACCAGGGCCCCGCTGGCCCCGATCGCCGCGTTGCGCGAGTCGTCGATCATAGTGGGCGCCGCCATCGGGGCGGTGTTCTTCAAGGAGCGGTTCGGTCTGCCCCGGATCGCGGCAGCCGGGCTGATGGTCATCGGCATCGGACTGATGCTGCACACGAGTTGAGCGGTGGGAGCGCCGGCCCGGCCGACGGCCTGCTTCATCGCTCCGTGGGAGCTCGCCGGACCGCACCGGCACGGTTCGACCGTGCCGTCACCGGTGCCGCCCGGCCCCGTCCTCGATGTGCTCAGCCCGCGAACCGGGCCATCCACGCCTCGACGTCGTCCGCGGACCGCGGCAGGCCGGCCGACAGGTTCTCGTGACCGTCGTCGGTGACGACCAGGTCGTCCTCGATCCGGACGCCGATGCCGCGCCACTCCTCGGGCACGGTGAGATCGTCCGGCTGGAAGTAGAGACCGGGCTCGACGGTGAGCACCATGCCGGGCTCCAACGCTCCGCCGACGTACTCCTCGCTCCGTGCCTGCGCGCAGTCATGGACGTCCAGACCGAGCATGTGACCGGTGCCGGCCATGGTGAAGCGGCGCTGGAGGCCGAGTTCGTACGCGCGCTCGGCGGGCCTTCGATGAAGCCCCACTCGACCAGCCGGACCGCGAGGTGACGCTGGGCCGCCTCGTGGAAGTCGCGGTACGCGGCGCCCGGCCTGACGGCGGCCATACCGGCCTCCTGGGCCTCGTAGACCGCGTCGTAGACCTTGCGCTGCACGGGCGTGAAGGTCCCGCTGATCGGAAGGGTGCGCGTGACGTCGGCGGTGTAGAGAGTGCGCGTCTCCACGCCGGCGTCGAGCAGGAGCAGGTCACCGGGGCGCACCGGCCCGTCGTTGTCCGTCCAGTGCATGATCGTGGCGTGCTCGCCGGCGGCGCAGATCGAGCCGTAGCCGACGGCGTTGCCCTCAAGGCGTGCACGGCGGAAGAACGTGCCCTCGATCCATCGCTCGGACGTCGCGACCGCCTTGGAGAGCTCACCGATCGCATCGGTGAATCCGCGCACGGTGGAGTCCACGGCCTTGCCGAGCTCGGCAAGCTCCCATTCGTCCTTGACGAGGCGGAGGTCGCTGAGCGCCTCTTCCAGCTCGTCGTCACGCTCCTGCTCGGTGGTGACGGCGGCCTCCAGCGAAGGGTCGACACCCCGGACGATCCGGGTCGGCGTGCCGGAGGCGGCGGCCAGGTCACCGGCGGCCGTGCGGACGTCGCGGCAGGGCAGGCCGAGCACGAGTTCCGCCTCGGCGAGGGCGGCGCCGGCCCATCCACAGCTCCGCGGTGGGGCCGGTCCAGAATTCGTCGTTGTCCCTGCTGTCCCGCGGCAGCTGGTAGCAGTAGGCGTCATGGCCGCCGTCCGCACGGGGTTCGAGGACAAGAGCACCGTCCGGGCCTGGTCTCCGGCCATGTGCACATAGCCCGTGTAGGGGCGGAACGGGTAGGTGTCGTCGTTCGAACGCACCTTGAGGTTCCCCGAGGGGATCACGAGGCGTTCGCCCGGGAAACGCGCGGAGAGTGCCGCACGGCGGCGACGGGCGTACGGAGCCTGCTCGCCGAGTCGCAGATCGTGCCGCTCGGTGTCCGCCCACCCGTGCGCATCAGAGCGGACAGTTCCTCGGAGATGGCCGGGTAGAGACCGTTCTTCCGGACTTTCGCCACGTCGTACACCTTCTTCTGGGTGGGTTGCTCAGCGGCGAGGGGCGGCGGGAGCCGAACGGGCCGGGTTCCCTCCCGGTACGGTCCGGGCGCCCTCGCTGCCGCCGGGTCGTCGGCGGCTCCCGGACGGTACCGCCCTCCGCGCGCGTTTGGTGCCGGTCTGCGCCAGTGGCACAGATCAGCCAAAGCCGAAGGGATTCGTCGATAATGCGGCGTATGACGAACGCGAAACTCGGCGAGGCCCTCCGGCTTCTGGGAATGGACCATGCGGCCTGCCAGGTCTATCTGGCCATGCTCGATCTGGCCCCTGCCCCGCTGACGGCGATCGGATCCACGGCCGGTCTGAGCGGTGCGGAACTCACCGCGGCGTACGACGCACTGGTCGACGCCGGTCTGGCCAGTGCCGCCGGGACGGACGGTGACGTGGTGGCCCCGGTCCCGCCGACCGCGGGCCTGGAGATCCCGCCCGGCACCGGGCGGCCGAGGTGGAGGAGTCGCGCATCGCCGTCGGGGGCGCGTTCGAGTCGTTCCGGCGCCAGCGGCTGGCCGCGTACAACGACGATCTCGTCGAGGTCGTCACCGGTGACGCCATCGGCCCCAGGATTCGTCACGCCTGGGCGAGCGCCCGCGATCAGATCCGGCAGTTCGAGTCGCCGCCGTACTTCCCTTGTCCGGCGCCACGGACGACGCGCTGGCCACGCTCGCCCGCGGTGTGACGCAACGAGTCGTGTACTCCCAGGAGTCACTGAAGTATCCGGGCCACCTCAAGGACGCCATCGAACCGTGCATCAACGCCGGCGAGCAGGCCAGGGTGGTGCCGTCGGTGCCGGTCAAGCTCGTGATCATCGATGAGGCCTACGCACTCGTGTCGTTGTCGATCAAAGAGGCCGACGTACACAACACCATGCTGGTGGTACAGCCGTGCGGCCTGCTCTCCGCGCTCATGGCACTGTTCGAGCAGTCCTGGCACAACGCCCTGCCCTTCCACGGCCGCACCACCCTCCCCGGCGGTCCGCCACCCGCCGACCGCCGTCTGCTGTGGCTCCTCGCGGGCGGTGCGAGCGATGACGTGATCGCCCGCGAGCTGGGAATCAGCCGCCGCACGCTGTACCGCCGCCTGCAGATCATGATGGCCCGGCTGGGCGCCGCCAACCGCTTCCAGATGGCCTTGCAGGCACAGCGCAGCGGATGGTTGTGAGCGACCGGGCGTGAGGCCTACGGGGAAGGCGTGCCGCATCCGCCGTTGTCAGCACACAGCCTGGCCACCAGGGAAGCCCATTCGATCTCCGCCCTGTCGCGCTCCCCGGTCCGGGCCGTGGGCTCCGGCTCCGGCCACTTGGGCCGAGCAGACACAACGCACATTGATGAACCCGTACCAGCGCTCATCAACTACGCCGAGCAAAGCCCGCGAACGATCGCGCGCGGAGTCAGCCGCCCACCAACACCCCGCGTCGAGCACCAGGAGCGCAAGGACTTCGATGCACCACCGGGCGCGGTCCGCGTTGTCCATGTGGATCCAATCGAGGGGTAGTTATGGCCGGAGCACGCCCGACAGTTCGTCGCCGCCGCCTTGCCGCTTGCTGGTTGACCTTCGAGAGCAGGTGGGGAGTACGCCTGAAGCAGCAGCTGAGCGCATTGGCTGCCATCGAACGAAGATCAATCGGGCACTACAGCGTCCGGAGCCACCCCGCATGTGCGTGATCGCGGGAAGGCTGCACTACGGCTTCAGGTTGGCGGAACCCGCTCGGCGACGGCTACACCAGCGAGCGGCTGATGGTGCAGAGTGCCATCTGCTACCGCGAGGCCGGCCAGAGCGAACGGGCCGTCAGCCTGTTCCGGCAGCACCTGGCCACCGGGTCTTCGCGCCGCGCGACCGCGCGTTCTTCACCGCCCAGTACTCCGGCGCCCTGGTGGCGGCCGGCGAACCGGACGAGGCCGCCTCCGCCGCGATGGAGTCCCTGGCGCTCGCCGCCGGTGCCCGCTTCGGGCAGGCCATCGCCGAGTTGCACCGCGCCGCCGATCATCTCGCGCCGTACGCCCAGCGTCCGGCCGTACGCGAGTTCCGGCAGCAGCTGGGCGAGCTGGCAGTGGCTTAGCCGGCCAGGAAGGCGCTCACCTTCTCGATCACTTCGTGCTGCCATGCCTGCGACTGCGGATCCACGTACGTGGGTCATCGCGGACGGCGAAGCCGTGCTGGGCGCCGTCGAGCTCCACCAGCTCCACCGGCCCGCCGAACATCGACTTGTGCCGACGGGACGACTCGACGGGCACGAAAGTGTCTGCGGTGCCATGCACTATCAGCACCGGCGCCCGCACCGCGGCGAGGATCATCGGGGTGTCCAAGTAGAACACCTCGTTCAGCAAGGCCCGGTTCAGCTCAAAGGCGACTTCTCGGTGAACCCCTGCTCGTCCAGCCGGGCGGCCATGTCCCTGGACAGGTAGTCGTCCGACCAGCCCGGCCGGGAAGTGACGTACCGCTCCTTGTAGTCCAGCCGCGGGTTGAGCAGCACCAGCTTCCCGACCTCCTCGGGCCGGTGGGCGGCGTGCAGCGCGGCGGCGCCGCCGGAGAACGAGGCGGCGATCACGTGGAGCGGACCCAGCCGGCCGGTGTACTCACGCAGGTGGTTGCCGGCCGCACGGATGTCGTTGGCCACCGAGGCGATCGTCAGCTCCGACTCGCGGCCAGCACTGGCCCCGTGCGCCCGCAGGTCAAACCGCAGACTGGTCACCCCGCGACGGCGAGACCAGCGGCCAGGCGCGTGAAGAAGCCGCCCTCCTCCCGGGTCACCCCGACCCGTGAACCAGCACCGCCATCCCGGCCGACGTCTCCGCCGAAGAGACCGTGCCGAACAGCGCGGTACCGTCCAGGGACTGAAACGCCGCCTCGTGATCGACCATGCACAGATCGTAGCCACTTCGGCGACTCCCGGCGGCGCGAGGGCCTCACGGCCCGGGCAACCAGGACCACGCGGGCGGCCCGCCACCCTGCCTATGGCGGGCCATCGCCGCAGTCGCGCGCGGAGCCAGCCGCCCACCAACGCCCCGCGTCGAGCACAGGAGCACGAGAACCAGGCGTTTATGCCACCCCATCGAACACCCCTCCTTCAATAGGCAACGGCGAAGCCCGCAGGAATCCGGTACGAATCTCCCTGAACCCGGTGTGCCCGGTCTCCTGTGCGTGTTCGATGCACCACCGGACACGGTCCGCCGATTCAGGATCATTGGACGCCCCACACGCCACGTGACACGTCGTGCACTCCACCTCGAAGATCGGCGGGGAGCCGGATGCGTCCTTGCTCAGCACCCAAGCCACCTGCCGAACCGCTGCGGCGGGCTCTGCCGGGCGACCGAACGCAGCAGCAGCTGCGTGAAAGCGGGCACCCGCAACGGGCGCGCCGCCTCGAAACTGAGAACCACGACCGCGCCGCCCGTCGCGAAACGGTCCACTTTCGCGCCTGTGACCTCAAGCCACTGTCCACGAACGCCGACCCGGTCGCCACAACGCACCAGTACGGCGCACTTCTTGACGTCAGCCATGACATACCCCACTGGCAGCCGCAGCACCCGAGCCCAGTTCCGCCCAGACGACCTTCCCCGGCCCGAGTCGGGCGCCGTACCCATGTGTCGGCCACGGCGGCCACAAGCATCAATCCCTGGCACCACATGCCTCCAGGTCCGGCTTGCACTCCCGAGGTGGCACCGAAGAGGCGTCATGCACCTCGATGCGCAGGTTGTCGTTCACCACGAGGAAGCGGGTTTCGATCTCCCGTCCAGGTGACACCCGGGCATGCTGACCGGCATTGGTCATCAGCTCCGAGAGGACCAGTTCCGCCGCGTCCGCCAGCGGGCCAGACCCCAACTGTCCAAGGCGGTCCGCAGCTCACTACGCGCCTGCCCGACACAACGAGGATGACGGCTCCAGCGCCGAACCACTACGTCTTCGTCGCCCATCAGCGCACCACCACGCCATGGATGAGACACGGTCCGGTGTCGGCGTCGTGCAGCGCCATCCACAGCGCCTCCCGCCGCTCCAACCTCAACCGATGCTCGGCACGCTCCCACCGCTCGTACGCCGCCTGCGAGTAGGGGCCATCCGTGGGGCGGGAGCTGCCCTGATCAGCAACGCGGAACGGCACACCAGCAGGCGGCGCTTGCGAGCTACAACGAGAGAAGGAGCCGGGGCCGTACCCGACTTTCGGCCCAGGTACCCCTGGGCTGGATTCCTAAGACTCGAACTACTGGTTCGAAGAGCCGGGCGATAAAGTTCAACATGTCGACGCTCCTTCAAAGCGTTGGCCATGCCCCGGGCCGCTTCAGCGGTCGCGGGGTCTTTGCTGTTCTGGTCAAGATCGCGCGCTGCACGCCACGATGAACAGCCGCTGGCCACCGTTCGCGAAGCCCTCGGGCATTGCTTCGGCGTAGTCGCCGACGGTGCCGACCGCGTCCGCGACAACTTCGACGGCCCGGGGAGAGGGGATGTCGCCGAGGTGCTCACCGTTCTCGGCCCGGAGGCTGAAGCGGGCGGCGGTCTGCGGGCTGAGGGTGAGAGCCATCACGCGGCCTCCGTTCCGTACTGGGGCCAGCTGCGGCGAGGGCGGCGATGACGTGGGCGAGCCCGGCGTCGGTGATGTCGACGCTGTGGCACTGCTTGTACGCGTCCGGGGTATGCATAGGGACCGGGTCGATCGTGATGCGGATACCGGTCTGCCCGATGCGGGGCTGCCTCCACCGAGGTGGGTCAGGAGCGCTGCGGGCGTGTCAACGCTGGTAAGCAGGCGAGATGTCATGCCGCCACCGCCGCGAAGGTCTGGGGCTTGGTCGTCGGCGCCGGACGGCCCTGGACACGGAGCAAAGCCTCTTCGGCGTCGTTGGCGGTGGTGAGTGCGGTGTGTCCGGTGAGGCGGTTAGGCTGGTTCACGCGGATCAACCTCCTGAAAGCGCAGGTGGGTGGGTCTGCATCCAGGGCCTGGCGGTCGCACGCCAGGCCCTTTGCTGCCGCCGTAGCGGCGACACGAGTGAAGCTACTCGCACTTTTCGTGCGGGTCAACAGTATTCGTGCGTCTAGCACTTTCTCCCCAGTGTGAGACTGTGCCCATGACTGTTGAAGGAGGAAGCATGAACAGCGGATACGCACTCGTCGTGCGGTTCACCACCCGCGACGCCGAAGCAGCAGCACAGTTCGACGCACTCGTGGCCCGCACGTTGGAGGGCATCCGCCAGGAACCCGGAACCCTCGTCTACGTCGTGCACGTCCCCGAGGACGAGCCGCTCGTGAGGGTCTTCTACGAGCTGTACACGGACTACGCCGCCTTCCAGGCTCACGAGTCCGAGGCGCACACCAAGCACATGCTGAGCAAACGGGAGCAGTACCTGAGCAGCACCGAGGTCGAGTTCCTGAACGAGCTGACCGGCAAGCGGCCAGCCGGGGAGGGACATGAGGAAGCTGACCGGAAAAGACGTCGACCTGCGGGACCGGGCGTTCGGTAAGCGTGTCGCCGATCTGCGCAAGTCACGAGACATGACTCAGGCGCACCTCGCCTCACTCCTGAACGGGCGCACGGCGAGCTGGATGTCCCAGGTCGAGCGCGGCGTCCAACCGGTGCGCCGCATAGATGTCCTGCAGGACCTAGCCAACGCCCTTGGTGTCTCCACGCAGGCTCTGGACCCGAACGCACCAGCACCCGTCCCCAGCCGGGCGCCCCGAGGCTGCGACCAACGACCTGGACGGTGCCCGTCTCATCATCGCGGGGCATCCTGCCTTGGGTCTCCTGCTGGGCACAGAAACGGCCGGCTCGATCCCCGTTGCTCTGGATGAACTGGCAGAGCAGGTTGAGGAAATCTGGGCGCTGACGCATCAGGCGGCCCATGCAGAGGTCAGCGTGATGGTCACCCAACTCGTGCCCGCCCTCGAGTACGCGGTGCGCACTGTCGACCTGGAGGAGCGGCCCCGGGCGTACGGGCTGCTGGCGCGCGCCTACCAGGCGCTGTCCTCGGCGTTCTCCCGGCAGAACTATGCGAGCGCTTCATGGGTCTCCGCCGACCGGGCAATCGCGGCTGCTGAGCAGTCCGGTGACGTGCTGCTGGTCTGCGCCAGCATCTACCGGATGGTGCACGCCTTCGTCCGGCTGGGAAACAAGGCCGAGGCGGAGCACGCGGTCACGGCCGCGGTCGACTCGCTCAGCCAGAGGGCCGATCTGACACCGGAGGGCCTGTCAGTTCTCGGGTCGCTGCACCTAGCGAAGGCTCTGGTGCACGCCCGGTGTGGTCAGCGCCCTGAGGCCCGGGAAGAGATCGCGAGGGCGCAGCGGGTGGCCGAACAGATCGGGGAGGGTCGGAACGACTACAACCTCGAGTTCGGGCCGACGAACGTAGCAGTCAACGCTGTCGCGACGGCTGTGGACCTTGGGGACGCGGGTGAGGCTATTGATCTCGGCAGAACCATCGAGGCTGATGCGCTGTCTCCCGAGCGTCGGGGAGGCTGCTGATGGACCTGGGACGAGCCCACGCGCAGCGGCGCCACACCGGCGACGCCACCGACTGCCTGCTGCGCGCAGAAGAACTCGTACCTGAAATCATCCGTAACCACACTGCGGTCCGTGACGCCATCGAGGCGTTGGTCCGGGTTCCGGAGCTGCTGCGTCTCCAGAACTGAGAGAGCTGGCGCGGAGGGTGGGTGCCTTGGAGTAGCCGAACTCGTCGGAGCCGGGCGCGTACGCGGGAAATGGGCCACCGTCAGCCAATCGCCGTTCGCGGCGATGAAGTCTTTCATCGCTGCTTCCACCCTCAGTATCCAGTGGCTCAAGTCCAGCTATAGCGGGGCAGACAGCAACTGTGTGGAGCTCGGACGCCTTGACGGAGCAACCGCAGTGCGTGAGCCTTCCGCGAACAGGTGGAACCCGAGCTCCAGAAGGTCGAGGCCGCGCTGCCCGGCACGGCAGAGAGAAGACGCGAGGCCCTCATCCGCCGGAAGCACTACATGTTCATGGGCCTCGGCCTGCTCGCAGTAATCACCCTGTGGTTCGTCCTGGATCTTCCCTCACCGTCAAGGCCATCGGCATTACGGCGACCCTCGGCGGGTCTTCGGATCGTTCCGCATGGCACGGACGTCAACCGCGCACATCGCCTGATCGGATCCCGCGTCGTCAGGTGACCCGTCAGGTGATCGCCCTCAGGGGTCAAGGCCCCTGCGGCCACCGTCTCTTCGTAAGTCCACACAGCTCACGATGATCAACGGTGGCCGCACCCGTGCCTGGCCGCCACCGCCCGCTACGCCCAGGTGTGTCTGCGGAGACTGCGCCGCCACCTCGACGAGCAACTGCCCGCCGACGACCTGGCCGCGCTCGACGCACTCATCGGCGATGACGGACCCCACAGCGTCCTGCGGCGCGAGGACCTCACTGTCCGGGCAACCAGGACCACATGGGCGGCCCGTCGCCCTGAGTTCACGCCGCACCCATGCGGCCCGACACCCGATCACGCCTGCTCGCAGGCTCCCAGAGAAGGCCACCCGTCATCGGCAACCGGCAGTGGATCATCACCGCCTACGCGCCGGCCTTCGCCTCGCTGCTCCTGCTCGGCGGCCGTCTCGCCGACCTCTTCGGCCGCAAACCCGCCTTCTCGGGGCATGAACTCGTACGCGAGGCGGCGCGGCCCGGTTGCAGCTCGCACCCCACTGGACTCCAGCTCGCCCCCGAGGCTGCTATATCGCGTCAAGCCGCTTGTCTTTCGAGTCATGCCGGATCGTCGGCGCCGAGCCTGGCAGCACCCCATCCCGGGCCGCAGGAGAACTCTCACAGTTACCTTTTGGTGGCCCCGCAATGGGGCGCCTGGCCCCGGGTCCGGTATGGCTGTGTGCCCCTGTCGAAGTCGATGACCTGGGGGTGTTGCCGCCGGGCTTCGGGGCACCGCTTGACCGCTGATGAGGGCCTGACGACTGCCTGGTCCGGTGCAACGCCGGACTGCTGACGGTGGGATGTCTGCGTAACGTGATGGCCGACGTGTGGTGCCGCTGGGACGGCCGGGACGATGCGAATGCGCACGACCGAAGAGGGGCATCGCGCATGGCCGGCACCGTCATCGATATCTCCGGCATAGGTCTGTTCCTCGGCCCGGACCTGGACGCGGAGTTCCACCGCCCCGCGGATCACCGGCCCGTCAGCGCCAGGTCGATCAGCCGCCGCCCGGCGGCGTCCTGCGCGTCCTGCACCGGGTCGCCCATCCGTAGGCTGAAGGTCGCACTGGTCGCGGACCGTGTACCGTCCGGCGTCACCCGCTCTCCGAGACGGTCCCCATATGAGTGCCGCCGTGGAACCAGATCCCGTCGCGGCTCCCGGCCACCGGCCGCCAGGCGATACCCAGGCCGTAACGGACCCCGGGGCCGTGATCCAGCCGTCGGCCGCCACCGTCTCCTTCATCTCGGCGAACTGGGCCGGGCGCAGTAGCCGGCCACTCATCAGCGCGCGCAGGAAGACGCCGTGGTCATGGGTGGTGCTGATGAGGAGCCGTCCGCCCCACCGCCGGAGGCCAGCGTCGTGTCGGTCGGCCGGCCGATGTCCGGGAACCAGGTGTACGCGGCTGCCGTGGGCGCCGGGACGTACGGTGAGGTGCCCGGGTGAGTGTGTGGCGCAGGCCCAGCGGTTCGATGATCCGGTCATGGATCTCCTGCGCCCAGGAATGGCCTGTCGCCCGTTCGACGATCAGGCCGGCCACCACGTAATTGGTGTTGGAGTAACCCCAACGTCGTTCCCGTTCGGGGTGTTCGGCATTCGGCAGCCAGAGCGGCGGGCGGGTCACGGCAGCCTTCAGTTGATCCTCGGGGCAGTGCTCCGGAAGCGCGAGCGACGATACCCGGCCGGGGTGAACGCGTCGGCGGCGTCGGGGAGACGGCGAGATAGTCGTTCAGGCCGCTGGTCTGCCGCAGGAGGTTGGCAACCGTGATCCTGCGGCCGTCGTTCCGTCGCCCCACACCGCGCCGGGCAGCCAGCGCTCAATGGTGTCGGTGAGCCTGAGCCGCCCCTCGCCGGCCAGTTGGAGGACGAGCACGGCCGTGAAGGTCTTGGTGTCGCTGCCGATCCGGTAATACGCGTTCCAGGGGACCTGGCGCCGCGGGTCAGACCGATCGGCGCGGCCCGCCCGGCCGTCGTCCGGCTGTCGGCGGTCTGCACCTCGGCCAGCACACCAGTGGCGCCAGTGGCCAGGATCGCGTCCACATCGCGCTGGAGGCGAGCGCGTGATCCGGTGTCCTCGTGCCGTCCGGTGGGACGGAGGGGATGCAGTGGCCGTCGCTGTCGCGGCGGACACCCCGGTGAGCAGGGTCGCGGCCGCGGTCGTAAGGCCCCTGCGCCGGCTGATCACCGGGCCCCTCACTACGGCTGCAGGTCAGGTCTGCGGCGGGGAGCGTGCCGTCCCGCAGGTAGTGGACGACGGCTCGGTCGGCGCAGGGGACGGGGTGAGGCCGTCCAGCCCGCGCCCGAAACCCCGTGCGCCCGGATGTCTGCCGTCACCAGGCGTGAACCGGTCAGGCGGCGGTGCAGGGCCAGAGCCCCTCGTACGGGACGTTGTTGTCGCGCCGGGCCTGGAGCATCAGCACGGGCACGTCGTTCCCGATCACCGTCGCGGGCTCGCGGGATGTGCTCGTCCAGAACGCGCAGGGCGCGGTCATGCCATTGACGAGCGGGCCGAACACGGGCTGGCTCACGCGACTGCGTTCCATATTCCGCCAGTACGTTTCCGGGTCCTTCGGCCAGCCCCGGCGGGCCAGCCGCGGTCGCCACACATGAAGAGCGCCCCGCCCAGCATGCTGTCCGCCAGTTCGGGAGAGGCCAGGAGTTCCAGCATGGCGGCGAGTTCCGGACCGGGCTCGACCGGCCGGCCCGCGGCGGCGTCGACCAGGTCGCGCACAGTGGAGGCGAGCGCCGGGTCGTACTCCTCTTGCTGGATGAGCTGCCTCAGCACCAGCCGCAGCAACGGTGCGTCGAGGCGAATGCCGGAGACGACGACCGGGCGCCGCTCGGCCCCGTCGAGCAATTCCTGGACGTGCGCGCGGACGCGGGCGGGCGTGCTGCCGAGCCGGTAGGTTCCGTCGTTCCGGGCGGCCCATCCGGCCCAGGCGTCCAGTGCCTCTTCCAGGGGCCGGCCCGCCCGCTGGAACAGCTGGTACTGGGTGGCGGCGGGATCCGTGGACGAGTCAAGGACGATCCGGTCGGCGCGGCGGGGAACATCTGCGAGTAGACGGCGCCCAGGTCGGCGCCGTACGAGACGCCGTAGTAAGAAAGCTTGGACTCGCCCAGCGCCGCGCGGATCGCGTCCATGTCGCGGGCGACGTTCCTGGACGTGGCGTGCGGCAGGAGCCGGGCGTTGTCCCCGTACTCCCGGCAGCGATGCGCGGTGTCCCGGCGTCGTGCACCGACCGGTCGAAGTCCTCACGGCGGGTCGTGGTGGGGCCGGGAGTGGGTGCCGGGGCCGCGGGAGCACAGGTGGCGGGCGTGGACTCGCCCAGGAAACGCGGATCGAATCCGATCAGGTCATAGCGGTCCGCCGCGCCCTTCAACGCAGACCGCAGGTACAGCGTGTTGGCCAGGCCCGTGCCGCCGGGGCCGCCCGGATTGGACAGCAGGATGCCCCGGCGCTTCCCGTGCGCGCCCGTCGCGGCGATCCGTGAGACGGCGATCTCGATCGTCGGGCCGTCGGGGCTGGTGTGGTCGAGCGGCACGGTCACCTTCGTGCAGCGTGCGCCCGCGGCGCGCAACTCCTTCTGCTGCGGTGAGCAGGAGCTCCAGACGAGAGGGTGGCGGGCCGACTCGGCGGTGGCGGAGGACGGGCGGGTGAGGCGGACGGGCCGGGTGAGGCGGACGCGGGCATGCCGCCCGCGAGTAAGCAGGTCAGGCCAAGACCAGCGGTGACCAGACGGACGACACGCATCGTGCTCCTCGGATCGGGTGGGAGGTACCCGCACGACGCTAGGGCCGGGTGGCCCGGGAACACCGGGCCACCCGGTCGACAGAACCTGGGGATAGCCCCCTGGACGTTGTGATGTATCCCCGGAGGACCTGACGGCGATTCCCCGCCAGGCGACGCACGAGTCTTGCGCGGTGAGGTTTTCCGTCTGATGCTGATGGTTCTTGTTCGCTTACGTTCGGAGCTGCTCGATGTGCGCATACCGACCGAGTCGCCGTTCAGTTCTCACCACCGGTGCGGGTCTCGCGGGCTGGGCCGTCTTCTCGGCGCAGAAGCAGGCCTTCGCCGCGGGGAACCCGGACTGGGACGCCAAGCCGCAGGTCTTCCAGGTGAACAGGGACGCGGCGAGAGCCCGGCTCGTACCGTACGCAAACGCTTCCGACGCCCTGCGCGGAACATGGAGAAGTCGCCCTACTTCCGTTCCTGAACGGAAGCTGGCGCTTCCACTGGTCCAGAAACCCCAGTCGCGGCCCACCGGATTCGAGGCGCCCGACTACGACGACAGCGGCTGGGACCACATCAAGGTGCCTTCGAACTGGGAGATCGAGGGCTATCAGGAACCGATCTACCTCAACATCCGCTATCCGTGGGTTGGTTACGAGACACCGGAACCGCCCGCCGTCCCCATGAGTTCAACCCGGTCGGGTCCTACCGCCGTACCTTCACCGTACCTCGCGACTGGTCGGGCCGGCGCACCCTGATCTCGTTCCAGGGGTGAAGTCCGCTTTCTTCGTCTGGGTCAACGGCAAGCGGGTCGGATACAGCGAGGACAGCTACACACCCGCCGAGTTCGACATCACCCAGTATGTGCGCGCGGGCGACAACAGCCTGGCCGTCGAGGTGTACCGCTGGTCCGACGGCAGCTGGCTGGAGGACCAGGACATGATCGATCTGTCCGGGATCTTCCGCGATGTCTACGTGTACGCCATCTCGCCCGTACACGTGCAGGACCTGTTCGTGGGCACGGAACTGGACGCCGCGTACCGTGACGCCGTCCTGACGGTGACGGCCACCGTACGCAACCGGGTGACGCCGGGGCCGCCCGCCATCGGATCGAGGCGGTGCTGTTCGATGCCGAGGGGCACCGGGTTCTCGCCCACCCCTCAGGGGCGATGTCACCCTGGTTCCGCGGACGCGAAGGTGACGCTCAAGGCCGACGTCTCCGCACCCGCGCTGTGGTCGGCGGAGGATCCCAGCCTCTACACCCTGGTCGTGACCCTCACCGACAAGTCCGGCAGGACGGTGGACGTCCAGCGGACCAGGATGGGCTTTCGCGAAATCGACTGCGGACCCGGCAGGTTCACCGTGAACGGCAAGCCGGTCATGTTGCGTGGCACCAACCGCCATGAGTCCGACCCCGACCACGGCCAGGCGGTCCCCGAGGCCCGGATGGTCGAGGACGTCCGGCTGATGAAGCAGCACAACATCAACGCCGTGCGCACCTCGCACTATCCCAACCATCCGCGCTGGCTCGAACTGTGCGACGAGTACGGCCTGTACGCCATCGACGAGGCCAACGTGGAGTCGCACGGCATCCGCGACAAGCTGCCCGCATCGCTGCCGGAGTGGACCGACGCCTGCGTGGACCGGCTCCGTTCGATGGTCGAGCGCGACAAGAACCATCCGAGCGTCATCGTCTGGTCGCTCGGCAACGAAGCCGGCGAAGGGTCCAACTTCCAGGCCATGGCCGACTGGGTGCACGCGCGGGATGCCTCACGCCCCGTGCACTACGAGGGATGAACGCGGTCGCCGATCTGCACAGCGAGATGTACACCAAGCCGGCGGACGTGGAGGCGTACGGCAAGTCGGACAGGACGACGCCGTTCATGCTGTGCGAGTACGCCCACGCCATGGGCAACAGCAGCGGCAACCTCAAGGAGTACTGGGACGTCTTCGACCGCTATCCCAATCTGCACGGCGCCTTCGTATGGGACTGGGTGGACCAGGCGATCCGGCTCCCGGTGCCGGGCGACGCCAAGCACACCTACCTGTCGTACGGCGGCGACTGGCACCCGGATACCCACCGACGCCAACTTCTGCTGCAACGGCCTGGTGGCAGCGGACCGCACACCGCATCCCGGCCTGCTGGAGCTCAAGAAGGTCTACCAGCCGGTCGAGGTCAGCGCCGCCGACCTCGCCGCCGGGACGGTGAAGGTGCGCAACAAGCATCTGTTCAGCGGGCTCGACGCCTACGAGCTGCGGTGGACCGTGACCCGCGACGGCCACCGCGTGCAGCACGGGACCCTCGCCGCACCCGAAACCGCACCGGGCACCGAGGAAACGGTGCGCATCCCGTTGCGTAAGCCGGAGCCGCCCGAGCCGGGCGCGGAGTACTGGCTGAATGTGTCCTTCGTACTGAAGTCGGATACCCGCTGGGCCGAAACCGGGCACACCGTGGCCGCTGAACAACTCGCCCTGAACTGGCACGCCCCACCCCCACGGATCCGGGTCCCGGCACCCTGCCCGCTCTCACCTTGAAGGAGACCGGCACAAGCGTCCGGATCCGCGGGCGGGACGTCGAAGTGGTCCTCTCCAAGACGACGGGAACGCTGGAGTCGTACAAGGTGAAGGGCGGCTGCTGCTGGCCGGCGGCCCGGTGCCGAACTTCTGGCGCGGGCCGACCGACAACGACATCGGACGCGGTGCCCAGGACTCGCTGCGCACCTGGCGGGGCGCGGGCACAGACCGCGAGGTGACATCCGTCAAGACCGAGCAGCCGTCGCGGGGCGAGATCACCATCACGGTGGCCTGCACGCTTCCCACCTCCCCGGCGACCTCCGTCTGGACCACCGTCTTCGCTGTCCGTGGCGACTCGGAGATCCGCGTCAGGCACACCCTGGAGGCGGCCGGCGGGCTCCCCGATCTCCCCGTGATCGGCGCCCTGCTGACGGTGCCCGAAGGCTTCGAGCACATCGACTGGTACGGGCGCGGCCCCAGGAGAACTACTGGGACCGCAACACCGGCGCGTTCGTCGGCCGCTACCGGTCCACGGTCGACCAGCAGGCGGCTCCGTACGTCCGGCCCGAGCAGATGGGCAATATGACCGACGTACGCCGGTTCTCCCTGACGGACCGGTCCGGAGACGGACTCACTGTGCTGGCGGACCCCGGCGAGGGCGAGCCGATGCTGGAGACAAGTGCGCTGCACTACTCGCCGTTCGACCTGGATGGGCCGAAGCATCCATACGAGCTGAAGAGGCGCGGCGAGACGATCCTCGGGATCAACCACCGGCAGATGGGAGTCGGCGGCAATGACTCGTGGGTGCGCCGCCCCTTGAGGAGTACCTGCTGCACTCGGGGCGCACCTATACGTACGCCTACCGGCTGCGGCCCGCGTAAGCTCCCCGCCCGGCCCCACCGCGATCCGATGTGACCGCGGTGGGGTTGTGAGCCACTGCCGGCTCGGTGTGCAGGAGCGAGTCGGGCCAACACCCCTGTGCCGGCAGCGATTCCGGGCGGCTCTCGCACAGGGTATCCCTGCAGGCATTCGGATCACTAAACTGAGCAGCGGTAGTGAAACGTTTCAATTATCGCGTGAGCGCGGTCAGCGCACTGTCTGTCCACGCCGTCGACCTGATCGGAGTGCGATGTTCAGCCGTCACGGTGGGGCGTCCCCGAAATGGGCTTTCGTCGCTGTACTGGTAGCCGCGCTGGCGTTGGGAAGTCTGCCCCTGTCGCCTGTGCGGACAGCCGCCGCGGTGTCCGCCGGCGTCTCTGTAGGGAACTGCGGGTCGACAACGCCGTGCATCCCCTTGGTATCGACAATCCCGACCCCGGCCTGAGCTGGAAGCTCCGCGCGTCGGCCAACGGGGCGCGGCAGAGCGCCTATCGCGTGATCGTGGCCAGCAGCCCCAAACGTCTGAACTCGCGGGACGCGGATATCTGGGACAGCGGCAAGGTCGCGTCGGACGACTCGGTCGGCGTGCCCTACGACGGCCCCGACCTGCGGTCCACGCACCGCTATTACTGGAAGGTGCGGGTGTGGGACGCGCACGACGCCCCATCGGAATGGAGCCCGGCCTCGTGGTGGGAGATGGGGCTACTGACCAGTGCCGACTGGAAGGGCGCCGATTGGATCAGCCCCGGCGGAAGGACGACAGGTCCTGGTCGGACTTCACCCTCGACGTGGACTTCACCATCAAGGCCGGAGCGGCGAGCGTGCTGTTCCGCGCCGAGGACGCGGACAATTACTACATGTGGCAGATCAACACAGTGGCCGCACCGGGCAAGGTCGTCCTGCGGCCCCACGTCCGGGCGGAGGGCCGCTTCACCACTCTCGATGAGATCGACCTCGCGCCAGTGATCACCGAGGCCGAAGCGAAGACACCGCACCGCTTGAGGATCGAAGCCGACGGCGCCGACATCACCACCTGGATCGACGGGCAGCAGGTCGACCGGCGCACGAACGGCGTTCTGGCCGCGGGCACCCTGGGCTTCCGTTCCTCCACCAGCGCCGGTGTGACCGAGGATGCCCTCTATGACAACGTCAAGGTGCGCGGACCGGACGGAGCCGATCTGTTCGCCGACGACTTCTCCACCGCACCGGACCCGCTGTTCCCCGGAGTGCCGATCGCGGACGGACAGCTCCGGCCCGGGGCGACCCGACCCTGCTGAACACCGAACCGGACGCCCCGATGCTCCGCCGCACCTTCACCCTGCACAAGAAGGTGGCGAAGGCCCGCGCCTACGTCTACGGTCTTGGCTTCTACGAGATGCACCTCAACGGGAAGAAGGCCACAGACCGCGTCCTGGCACCGGCGAGTACGCCGTACGATCAGCGAAATCTGTACGCCACGTACGACGTCACCAGCCATCTCGGACAAGGGCCCAACACCGTGGGTGTGTGGCTGGGGAACGGATACGGCCCGCGTTTCAGTAAGTACGGCTTCCGCTGGTCGGGCCCGAAGCAGACCATCATGCGGATCGCGGTCTCCTACACCGACGGCACCCACGAGGACATCACGACCGACGACCGGTGGGAATGGGCGTCGGGCGCGATCGTCGCCAATGACCTCTACGACGGCGAGACCTACGACGCCCGCTTGGAGCAGCGTGGTTGGGACCGTCCCCGATTCGACAACGCGGGCTGGGAGCCCGTACGGTCCGTGCCCCGCCCTCCGCGAAGCTCGTGGCGGATACCGCGCCGCCGGTCCGGGTGGCTGGGACGCTGAAGCCGGTGAAGCTCACCGAGCCCCGGCCCGGTGTCTTCCTCTACGACCTGGGGCAGAACATCGCCGGCTGGCAACGTCTGCGGGTGCGGGGCCGGCGGGCGCAACCGTGCGGATGCGGACCGCCGAGGAGCTCGGCAAGGACGGGATGCTGGACACGGCCACGAACAGGGCCGCCGCCTCCACCGATACGTACACCCTGGCGGGTTCCGGCACGACGGAGACGTATGAACCGCGCTTCGTCTACCACGGCTTCCGCTATGTCGAGGTCACCGGGTTCCCGGGCACACCCACGCTGAGCAGCCTCGATGGTCGTGTGGTGCACGCGGACCTGGCATCGACGGGCACGTTCACATCCTCCAACGCCCTGCTGAACCGGATCTGGCGCAACAATCGCTGGAGCGTGCTGAACAACTCGATGAGTCTTCCCACCGACACGCCGGTCCGCGACGAGCGGACGCCCCCGGTATGGACGTGCAGGCATACCAGGACGCGTCCACCCGCGAGTTCGGCATGAACGCCTTCTACACCAAATACCTCCTGGACATGCCGCCCGGGACCGCACTGCCGAACGACGCCGCCAAGGCCCAGCTGCCCGATATGGGCGGCAATCAGGTCTCGCTCGCGTGGACGCTCTACGAGCAGTACGGCGACCGGGCCACCCTCGCCGCCACCTACCCGACGATGAAGAAGTTCGTCGACAGGAACGCCGCGAGCGTCCCTGGACACATCTGGCCGGACGATTTCGGCTTCGGCGACTGGTGCCCGCCCGACCACGGCCCCGACGCCAACGACGGCCGCGGCGGCCCGAACGCCGGGGACTGCACCAGCGAGGTGTCCCTGGTCAACACGGCGCTGTCGTACGTGCAGGCCCTGGACACTTCCAAAGCCGCGAAGGCACTGGGCCACCGGAGTGACGCGGCCCATTATGTTCAGCTGGCCAACAGCATCAAAGAGGACTTCAACGCACACTTCCTCAACAGCGAGACCGGCACCTACGGTGACGGCCGGCAAACGACAAGTGTCCTCCCGCTGGCCTTCGGGATGGTGCCGGCGAAGAACCTCACGGCAGTCGGCGACCGGCTCGTCGACACGATCCTGAAGAAGGACGGAGGCCATCTTGATACGGGGATCTTCGGCACGCGCCACCTGATGGACGCCCTGTCCCGCATCGGCCGCATCGATGTCGCGATGACGGTCCTGAACCAGAAGACCTATCCCGGATTCGGGTTCCAGATCAGCCACGGTGCGACGAGTTCGTGGGAGCAGTGGCTGTACAGCTCCAGCATGGAAACCCACGACCACGCGATGTTCGCCGGGATCAACGCCTCCCTCTACACCGAGCTGGGCGGCATCGAGCCCACCGGCGCCGGCTACCGGACCGTGGAGGTGGACCCGCAGGTCCCGGACGGCTTGCGTCATGTGTCCGCGTCCATCGACACGGTACGCGGCACCGTGGCGACGTCATGGTCCAGGACCGCGCACCGGTTCGACCTGAAGGTCACGGTGCCGCCCAACAGCACGGCGACCGTACATGTGCCGCTGTTCGGCAACTCTGCCGCCAGTGTCACGGCCCCGCGCTGCGCGAAGTGGCTGAGGAATGAAGGGGACAGTGCGGTGTACGCCACCACCTCGGGTCGCTGGCACTTCGCCACGGCACTGGACGCGGACTCCCACCGGCGCGACGACCGCTGACCTCCCGAGCCCGCCGCTTGCGCCGGGTCCCGACCGGCGCAAGCGGCGGGCGGTCCTGCTCGGCACGTGCCGCCCACCCGGAGGATCAGCGAGCGGATCCGTTTCTGCTGGAGCCGAGCGGCGATGCTCCCAGGGGCGTGAGCGTATGCAGCACGTTCGCTGCGTGGCGCCCACGACTGCGACTGCGGCGGGCCACCGCCGCAGTCGCGCAGCGCACCGCCTACTTCAGCTTTGCCGCCAGGAGCGGAACCACGTGGTCCAGTGCGTAGGACACGGACAGGATCGAGTCCGTGGCGAACGCCTGGCTGATGTTCTTGTCGTCGAAGACCAGGGAGCGACCGGCCTTCACCGACGGCACGGCCTTGTACAGCGGGTCGTCGGTGATGGAGGAGGCCTGGACCCCGATCGGAGTCATCACCGTCAGGTCCGCGTCGAGGAGATCGAGGTTCTCCTTGGACACCGTCACGGAGAACGCCTCGCCCGCCTTGGCCTCGATGGCCGGGTTGTTCGTGAACCCGAGGCGCTCGACGAAGTCGACCCGTCCGGTGCCGTGGACGTAGGCGCCGTATCCCTCCGAGGTGCGCGAGCCGAGCGTGATGGTGCTGCCCTTGAACTCGGGGTTCGCCTTCACCGCAGCCGCGAACTTCTGCTCGGTCTCGCCGATCAGCTTCTTGCCCTCGTCAGGAACACCGAGAGCGGCGGCGATCATCTCGGTCTGCTGCTTCCACGAGATCTTGTACTGGTCGCCGCCCTTGGGCACGCCCACGGTCGGGGCGATCTTGCTGAGGGTGTCGTACCGCGTCTGGTCCCCGCTGGACTTGGTGTCCAGGATCAGGTCCGGCTGCAGGGCCGCGATCTTCTCGTACTCGGGCTCCATCGTGCCGATGAGCTGGGGCTCTTGTCGTACATGCCCTTGGCCCACGGGCCGACCCCGTCGCCGCCGAACGGCAGCCAGTCGCTTGCGCCCACCGGCTGACCGCCCAGGGCGAGGACCGCTTCGGCGTCGCCCCAGCCGAGTGCGACCACACGCTTGGGCTGCTCGTCAACGGTGATGTCGCCGAACTTCGTCGCGACCTGGGCGGGAAGGCACCCTTCTCGGCCGTGCCCGCCGCAGGTGCGGCCGACTCCTCGGAGTCGTCGGACGCTCCGCAGCCGGCCAGGCCGACCAGCAGGGCGGCGACGGCCGCGGACAGCAGGACAGGGCTGCGGCGGGGCGTCGCGTGCGCGGGTGCGGGTAGCTGAAACGTTCATGCGATTAGGTTAGCCTCACCTAATGATGACGGTGTCGGCGGGGCCGGTCGGCCTCGCCGCGCCTCAGGCCGTCTCCGGGGCCCGCACATGGTGACGGCCCATCGGTACCACCATCGGGCTCCCGGAGGCCGGGTCCTCGATCACCGAGCAGCGCATCTGGAACACCTCGCCGACCAGCTCCCGCGTCACGATATCGGCGGGCCTGCCCTCGGCGACGATCCGTCCGTCCCGCATCGCGATCATGTGGTCCGCGTACCTGCAGGCGAGGTTGAGATCGTGCAGCACGGCCACCATGGTGACGCCGCGCTCCCGGTTGAGGTCGGTGAGCAGGTCCAGTACGTCCAGCTGGTAGCCGGCGTCCAGGAAGGTCGTCGGCTCGTCCAGCAGCAGGATGTCCGTGCGCTGCGACAGCGCCATGGCGATCCACACCCGCTGACGCTGACCGCCCGACAGTTCGTCCACCGGCCGGTCCGCCAGCTCGAGCACATCCGCCGACAGCAGCGCCTGCGCCACCGCCTCGTCGTCCTCGGCCGTCCAGCGCCGGAACCAGCCCTGGTGCGGATACCGGCCCCGCCCGACCAGATCGGCCACCGTGATGCCCGCCGGCGCCGACGGGCTCTGGGGCAGAATCCCGAGCACCGAGGCGACCTCCTTCGTCGGCATCTCCTGGATGGACCGGCCGTCCAGCAGCACCGCCCCGACGAGGGCGCGAGCAGCCGTGCCATCGCCCGCAACAGGGTCGATTTTCCACAGGCGTTGGGGCCCACGATCACGGTGATCCGTTCCGGTGGGACCGTCACGCTCAGACTGTGGACGATCTCCCGGTCGCCGTAGCCGAGCCGGACGTCCTTGGCTTGAAGAGTGTGATCGGCCACGGCTGTGCCACTGCCTTCCTTCTTGTACGTCGTCATCTCAACCCCGCTGCCCACGCGGTTGGCGCGGGCCAGCAGGAGGAGCAGATACGGGGCGCCGATGACGCTGGTCACCACACCCACGGGCAGCTGGACCGAGGGCAGCAGATGCTGCGCGGCGAAGTCCGCGGCCAGGACCAGCAGCGCCCCGGTCAGGGCCGCGTGCACAAGTGCCGCGCCCCGGCCGGGCACCAGCCGCCGGGCGATCGGCGCCGATACGAACGCCACGAACCCGACCGGGCCGGCCGCCGCTGTCGCCACCCCGCCAGCGCCGTCGCACAGCCGAGCAGGGCCAGCCGGCTGCGCTCCACCTTCGTACCCAGACCGGCCGCGGCGTCGTCCCCAGCTGAAGGGGACGCAACGCATGGGCGGCGAGCACGGTCAGCGGCAGGAGGACGGCGAGGGCGCCGAGGGTGGGCCACACCTGGCCCCAGGAACGGCCGTTGAGGCTGCCGGTCAGCCAGAGGAACGCTTCGTGGGCATCGGCCACCTCCGCGCGGCTCATCACGTACCAGACCACGCTCTGCAATCCCGTACCGAAGCCGATACCGATCAGGACCAGCCGCTGCCCCGAGGCCCCGTGCCGCCAGGCGAGCAGATAGATCGCCGCACCGGCACCGACGGCGCCGACCAGGGCGCTCGCGGCCAGGCCCAGGCCGCTGACCTGGAAGAGCAAGGCCGCAGTGACGGCCACGGCGCTCGCACCGGCGCTGATGCCGATGATGTCCGGGCTGGCCAGCGGATTGCGCAGCACACTCTGGAAGACGGCTCCGGAGAGCCCGAACGCGGCGCCCACCAGCAGTGCGAGCAGCGCGCGTGGCAGCCGCAGCTCAAGCACCACGAACCGCGAACCGCCGTCGCCGCCCCCGAACAGCGTGGCCACGACGTCACCCACCGGCAGCACCATGTCGCCGACGCTGAGTGCGAGTGCGAACACGACTGCCAGGCAGACCACCAGCACCGTGCCCACCAGCGCGGAGCGCCTGTGCGCGTGCGTGTGCCCGGCCGAGCGTCCGTACGGCGTCCGGCAGCCGTGCGTCGGAGGCGCGCGCGTCTTCCTCGATGGCCGGCCCGGTCACAGCTCCACCAGCTTCCTGCGGCGCACCAGCCAGATGAACGGTACGCAGCCGATCGCGGCCGTGATCACGCCGACCTGTACCTCACCGGGGCGGGCGATGACCCGGCCGATGATGTCCGAGACCAGCAGCATCACCGGGGCGAGCAGCATGCTGTACGGCAGCACCCACCGGTAGTCGGGCCCGGTGATCAGCCGTGCCGCATGGGGAACGGCCAGCCCGACGAAGCCGATCGGACCCGCGACCACCGTCGCGGCCCCGCACAGCAGCACCACGGCGAGTGCGGACGCCAGCCGGATCAGGCCGACCCGCTGGCCGAGACCGCGTGCCAGATCGTCGCCGAGGGACAGCGCGTTGAGCTGCGGTCCGAGCAGCAGCGCGACCACCACACCGGCCGCGATGAACGGCGCGGCCTGCCACAGCACTTCGGCGTCCCTGTTGTTGAGGGCGCCCAGCTGCCAGAAGCGGAACTGGTCGTAGCTCCCCGGTCCTTCAGCAGGATGGCGCTGGTCAGCGAGGTGAGCACGGCGGCGGTCGCCGTGCCCGCCAGCGCCAGCTTCACCGGTGTCGCGCCCTCGCGGCCCATCGAGCCCACCCCGTACACGAGGAGAGCCGCCAGCAGCGCGCCGAGGAAGCCGAACCAGATGTACTGCGTTGCCACGGTGAAGCCGAAGAAGCTGATCGCGCTCACCACGGCCACCGAGGCACCCGCGTTGATGCCGAGCAACTGCGGGTCGGCGAGCGGGTTACGGGCGACGCCCTGCATCACCGTGCCGGCCAGGCCGAGCGCCACACCCGCCAGCAGTCCGGCGGCGGTGCGCGGGATCCGGACCTCCTGCACGATCAGCTGGCCCTTGACGTCGAGATCCGGGTCGAACACACCGTGCAGCACATCGCCGTACGCCACGTCTCCCGAGCCGATCGCGAGACTCGCGGCGACCGTCAGCAGCAGCACGACCGCGGTCGCCACCAGCCCCAGCGCGAGGACGGGGCGGCTGCGTGCGCGGCGGGTCGCCGGCTGCTCGCCGCTCTTCTCCGCTCCGCGCCCAGGACGGCCGGGCCGCTCACGGCCCTGTCACCGGTGCGGCCGGTATGTGGTTGCGCACTGATTTCACCCTTGCTCGTCGACCCGGGCCACCCCGGCGCCATACGCCAAAGTAAGGTAACCCTAACAGTGACTGTTCAGCCAATCGCTGCAGCACCCACGAGGTACGGAGAGCCCCTTGTCGAATGCCGCGCCCGCGGTCACCGCGCCGGTCCACCCCTCGGCGGCTCCTCGTCAGTCGGGAACGTCGGGAACGTCGGAAACGTCGGGGACGTCCTCGCGCAGGCCGTACCGCTGCGGTCGGCCGATGAGCTGCGGGAGATCCTCGGGATCCCGCACCCCATCGTCATCGACAAGGTCCACGACCGGCTGACCGAGCAGGATCTCGATCTGCTGGGCCGCGCCCGCTTCTGCGCCCTGTCCACCTCGGACGCGGACGGCAACTGCGATGTGTCCCCGCGCGGTGATGCGACCGGCTTCACCCACGTACTGGACGAGGGCACCCTCGCCTTCCCCGACCGTCCCGGCAACCGGCGCGGCGACAGCTTCCTGAACATTCTGGCCAACCCCATGTCGGCCTGCTCTACCTCATACCCGGCGCCATGGAGGTGCTGCGCATCAACGGCCGGGCGCGCATCGTCACGGACGCCCCGTTCTTCGACGCCCTGACGGTCAAGAACCAGCGCCCGAAGCTCGCCATCATCGTGGAGATCGACGAGATCTACCGTCACTGCCCGGCGTCCCTGCGCCGTTCGGACATCTGGTCCCCGAAGACTGGGAAACCGCGCAGGACGGCGCCGAGTAGGCGGGCGCCCGCCCGCTACCTGGTTTCCGTCTCGCCCGACATCGCCTTCAGGAAGCCCGTGTTGACGGCGAGCAGGCCGCCGTCCACGCGCAGTGTCGTCCCCGTGACCCAGCCCGCGTCGCTCGACGCCAGGTAGGCGACGGCGGAGGCGATGTCGTCGGGTTCGCCGATCCTGCCCAGCGGGTAGAGCGCGCTCGCCCGGCCCAGGTCGGCTTCCCGGCCCGTCCAGACGTCGGTGCGGATCGTGCCGGGGCGATGAGGTTGACGCGGACGCCGCGCGGGCCCGCGTGGCCTGCCAGCGTCCGGGTCAGGCTGGCCAGGCCCGCCTTGCCCGCACTGTAGGCGTGGCCGCCGAAGTCCTGTTCACCGTTGATCGAGCCGATGTTGACGATCGCGCCGCGGCCGGAGGCCACCAGATGCGGCAGTGCGGCGCGCGAGCAGCGGTAGGGGCCGGTCAGCGTGATGTCGAGGATGTGGTGCCAGGACTCGTCGTCCTCGTCCTCGAAGAGCGGGGTGCCGGGGTGTTCGCGGAGGCGTTGTTGACCAGGACGTCGAGGCGGCCGAAGGCGGCGACCGCGTGGGCCACCGCCGCCTCGACCGCTGCCCGGTCGCCCACGTCACAGGGCAGGGACTCGGCCGTGCCGCCCGCTTCGCGTATCTCCGCAGCCGTGTGCTCGGCCCGGCCGGCGTCCAGATCGGTGACGAGGACGGCAGCGCCCTCGGAGGCCAGCCGGTGCGCCGTGGCTGCGCCGATGCCCTGGCCGGCACCGGTGATGAGTACCGCGTATCCCGCGAAACGTGCGGTGGGAGTCTCTGTCATAGCGCCGACCGTACTGCCCTGACCAGTGCCTGCGCACGGGAATCCGCGGTGACTCCTTCTGCAGACCGTTCGTCACATAGCCGAACGCGATGCCCGATTCGGGGTCGGCGAAGCCGAGGGAACCGCCGCGTCCGGGGTGACCGAAGGAGCCGGCGGAAAGGAGCGGGCGGCCGGGCCGTGGAGCATGTAGCCGAGGCCGAAGCGGGTGCTGACGACCAGGACCCGGTCGGGGCCCGCGGATTCCTCGGTGCGGGCCAGCGTGAGGGTGGCCGGGCGAACAGCCGGTGGCCGTCGACCGCGCCGATCATCGCGGCGTAGCAGCGGGCGAGCCCGCGGGCGGTGGCGATGCCGTTGGAGGCGGGAGTTCGGCCGCCCGGTAGCCCGCGTCGTTCTCGTCGGGAAAGGGGTCGATCGCCCGAAAGCACGGCTGGTGAGCGAGTCGGGGTCGCGGTATGCCTCGATGACGGAGCGCTTGGGGCGCATCCGCAGGGCGCCGTCGTTGCCTTCCAGGACAGGTGGTTCGACGGGGCCGATACGGCCTATGCGGTGCGCTTCGTCCACCGGGAGTCCGAACCAGAAGTCCAGGCCGAGCGGACGGGCGATCTCCTCGGCGATCCAGCGGCCGATGGTACGTCCGGTGACCCTGCGCACCAGTTCGCCGATGAGCCAGCTGTAGGTCTGGGCGTGGTAACCGTGATCGGTGCCCGGATCCCACTGGGGGCGCTGGGCGGCGACGGCCCGCGGGCCGGAGATCCCGTCGGCCGCCTCCGCGGGGTCAGCGGGCGGTCCAGCGCCGGGATCCCGGTGCGGTGGGCGAGCAGGTGGCGTACGAGGACGCGTTCCTTGCCGTTCGCCTTGAACTCCGGCCAGTAGGTCCCGACCGGGGCGTCCAGGTCGACCTGCCCGCGCTGGTGCAGCAGCAGCGGTACGGCGGCGGCGATGCCCTTGCCCGCGGAGCGGACGATCTGGACGGTGTCGACGGCCCAGGGCTCGACCCCGTCGACATCCCTCGTACCTGCCCACAGGTCCACGACCTTGTGCCCGTGCCGGTAGACGGTGACAGCCGCGCCGCGTTCACCGCGCTGTTCGAAGTTGCGGACGAAAGCGTCCCCAACCGGCTCGAATCCGGGCGCAACCGTTCCCCGTACGTCCACGTCTGCTCCTGCGCTCCCGATCATTACCCCATGGTGCATCGCGGTGCGGGCCGGACGCGGGCGGGTTACCCACTGTGCACGGAAACGGAACGCGGATCGAACCCGAAGGGCAGCTCCAGGCGGTGTGCCCGCATCAGCTTCTCGTCGCAGAGCAGATTCTGGGTACGCCCGTCGGCGACGATGACGCCTTCGCTGAGCACGACGGCGCGCGGGCAGAGCTCCAGGGCGTACGGGAGGTCATGGGTGACCATCAGCACCGTTACGTCCAAGGAGCGCAGGATGTCGGCGAGTTCGCGGCGCGATGCCGGGTCGAGGTTGGAGGAGGGCTCGTCCAGGACGAGGATCTCGGCTCCATGGCGAGGACGGTGGCGACGGAGACACGACGGCGCTGGCCGAAGGAGAGGTGGTGGGGCGGCCGGTTCGCGTACTCCTCCATACCGACCTGCTTGAGCGCCACGGTGACCCGCTCCTCCAGCTCCGGCCGCGCAGCCCCGGCGGCGGGACCGAAGGCGACGTCCTCGCGGACGGTCGGCATGAAGAGCTGGTCGTCGGGGTCCTGGAAGACGATGCCGACGCGGCGGCGGATCTCGGCGAGATGGCGTTTCTCCACGGGGTTCCGGCGACCCGGACGGTGCCCGCGCCCGCGTCGAGGATGCCGTTGAGGTGGAGCACGAGGGTGGTCTTGCCCGCCCGTTGGGTCCGAGCAGCGCGACCCGTTCGCCGCGGCCGACGGTCAGGTCGACACCGAAGAGGGCCTGGTGGCCGTCGGGATAGGCGTACGCGAGGCCACTGACCTCGAGGGACGGCGCCGAGGAGGACGTGGGGGCGACAGGCAGGTTCACAGGGTCCATCCCAGCAGACAGACAGCGAGGGCGAGCAGTGGAAGCGCCGAAGCGTACGCCCACTGGGTGCGGGAGGCGGTCACCTCGTCGATGACCGGCATGGTGCCTGTGTAGCCGCGGCTGACCATCGCGAGATGCACGCGTTCGCCGCGTTCGTAGGACCTGATGAACAGCGCGCCGGCCGTTTTGCGAGGACGCCCCAGTGCCGTACCCGCTCGCTTCGAAACCGCGGGAACGGCGGGCGATCGACATCCGGCGCAGTTCGTCGGTGATCACGTCGCCGTACCGGAGCATGAAGGACGCGATCTGGACGAGCAGCGGCGGCATCCTGAGCCGCTGGAGGCCGAGCAGCAGGAGCGCAGCTCGGTGGTGGAGGCGAGGATCACCGAGGCGGCCACCCGAGGGTGCCCTTGGCCAGGACGTTCCAGGCGCCCCAGAGGCCGGGGACGCTGACGGAGACGGAGAGGATCTCGGTCTGCTCACCGGGTACGACGAACGGCATGAGAACCGCGAACGCGACGAACGGCACCTCGATGACCAGCCGCTTCAGCAGGAACCCGACCGGGATGCGGGCCATCGCGGCGACGGCCGCGAGCAGCAGGGCGTACAGGGCGAAGGCCCACATCGACTCGCGCGGTGTGGTGACGACGACCAGGACGAAGCAGAAGACGGCGGCGAGCTTGCAGTGCGGCGGCAGGTCATGGACCGGGGAGTGCCCGTGCCGGTAGAGCTTGTGCGCGTGGCCGGCGCCCATGTCAGTGGGCCCCGGGGCCGCGGGTGTCAGGGGCCTCGTGGGTCTCGGAGGTCTCCTGGGCCTCCTGAGCCTCCTGGGCCTCCTGGGCACGACGCCTGCGCACCGCCCAGAACACTCCGCTGCCGACGACGACGGTGGCACCGACCCCGATCGCTCCGGCGAGGCCGCCGGAGATCCGGGCGTTGCTGATGTCCCTGACGCCGTAGTCGGCGAGCGGTGAGTCCGCCGCGCCGTGTTCCTTGACCTTCTCGTCGATGCCCTTGTCGGCGGCGACCTTCTCCAGGCCGTCGGGGTCGGCCGACGCGTAGAAGGAGGCGAAGCCCGCGAGGACGAGTGCGGTGATCAGGCCGGCGGCCCAGACCCTGCGGGTGGAGCGGGCTGGGACGGGGCGGGCGCGGCGGCCGGGGCGTCCACGAGTTCGCCGTCGATTCGGAGCTTGAGCGGGGCGGCGAGGCCGCGGGCGCCGTGCACCAGGTCGGGGCGTACGGCGAGGACGGCGCCGACGGTCAGCGCGGTGATCACGGCCTCGCCGATGCCGATCAGGACGTGGACGCCGACCATCGCGGTGAGCACCTTGCCGATGGGGATGTCGGTGGTCCCGCCGATCGCGTAGATCAGGGTGAAGGTGGCAGCGGCGGTGGGTACGGAGACCAGCGCGGCCACGAAGGCCGCCGCGGTGGTCGAGCGGCGGGTGCGCGGCAGGATGCCGGTCAGGCCGCGGAAGAGCACGTACGCGACGACGGTGGTGACGACACCCATGACGGTGATGTTCACACCGAGCGCGGTGAGACCGCCGTCGGCGAAGAGGATCCCCTGCATCAGCAGGACGACGGAGAGGCAGAGCACTCCGGTGTACGGCCCGACCAGGATCGCCGCCAGCGCCCGCCCAGGAGGTGGCCGCTGGTACCTGCGGCGACCGGGAAGTTCAGCATCTGCACGGCGAAGATGAAAGCGGCGACGAGGCCGGCCAGCGGGGCCGTGCGTTCGTCCAGCTCCCGTCGCGCACCACGGAGGCTGACCGCGACCGCACCAGCGGCAACGACCCCGCGACCGCGGAGACAGGTGCATCGATGAATCCGTCGGGTACATGCATGGGGAGACTCCGCTTTCAGGCGTTCATCAGGCGTTCCTGGGGAGGTCGGGAGCCTGCTAATAATACCGCCTTGTTGCGAACGATTCGCAAGAGCGCATCAGTGCCAACGTCTCACCGCGCTAACGGCCCAAAACATGGGACATTAGAGTGCATAGACCAACAAACAGGAGGAGCCGGCCCATGTCCCCGTGATCACAGAACATGCGCGAGCCCGGCTCATCATCGATGGCCCCGACCCCGCCGCATCCCCGTGGACCTGCGCTACGACACATCGGACGATCGGAGAATCGTCCATGTGGTCTTCCCCGGCAGCGCCGAGTGGACCGTGGGCCGCGATCTGCTGGAGAGCGGGCTCCGGTCCCCGGTCGAGCGTGGCGCCATCCGGGTCTGGCCGTGCGGACGGGCCCAGCTGGTCGTGGAGCTGCACTCGGCGAACGGGGTGCAGGTGTTCCAGTTCGACGTCGCACCGCTGATCCGCTTCCTGCGCCGCACGCACGAGGAACCCGCACCGCCGGCCGCCTCCGCGCCCCTGCTGCCACGGTGGCAGGACGGGGCTGACGCTCCCCACCTACGTACCGCCGCCCGCGCATGAAGGAAGCCCCGTGCCGCTCGCACGGGGCTTCCTTCGCCCCGGCCCCGTCCCCACAGGTAACCGGCGCACCGGGGCCCCGCTCCGCTCAGGCGCGGGCCCCGGAGTTCGCGGGACTCAGACGCGGGTCAGCTCGCGCTCCCCGCCCGGGTCCCCGCCCGTCGAGGCACCGTCGTCGGCGAGCTGCGTACGCAGTCCTCGCCCTCGACGTCCACGTTGGGAAGCGCACGGTCCAGCCAGCGCGGCAGCCACCAGGCACGCTTGCCGAGCAGGGTCAGCACCGCGGGCACGATGGCCATGCGGACCACGAAGGCGTCGAAGAAGACGGCGATGGCCAGCGAGAAGCCGATCATCTTGATCATCGACTCGCTGGAGCCGATGAAGCCGGCGAAGACCGCCATCATGATCACGGCGGCGGCCGAGACCACCCGGGCACCGTGCTTGAAGCCGGTGACGATCGCCTCGTCCGGCGACTCCCCGTGGACGTACGCCTCACGCATCCGGGTCACAAGGAAGACCTCGTAGTCCATCGCGAGACCGAAGACGACACCCACCATGAAGATCGGCATCATGCTCATGATCGGACCGGTCTGTTCGACCCCGAAGAACGAGCTGAGCCAGCCCCACTGGAAGACCGCGACGACCGCGCCCAGGGCCGCGACGACCGAGAGCAGGAAGCCGAGGGCCGCCTTCAGCGGCACCAGCAGCGACCGGAAGACCAGCATCAGCAGCAGGAAGGCGAGTCCGACCACGAGCGCCAGGTAGGGAATCAGCGCATCGTTCATCTTCTCCGAGAAGTCGATGTTCATCGCCGTGGCACCGGTGACCAGCACCTCGGCGCCGGTGTCGCCCTTGATGTCCGCACCGGCGTCGCGGATCGAGTGGACGACCTGCTCGGTCTCGGTGGAGCTGGGCCTGTCCTTCGGGATGACCGTGATCGTCGCGGCGTCACCGGCCTTGTTGAACTGGGCCGGGGTGACGGCTGCGACATGGCCGATGCCCTCGATCTCCTGGGAGACCTGGTCGACAGCCGTCTTGCCGTCGGAGCTGTTCTTCGTGTCGACGACGACCATCAGCGGGCCGTTGAACCCGGGCCCGAAGCCGTCGGACAGCAGGTCGTAGGCCTGGCGCTGCGTGGTGCTCTTCGGCTGGGAGCCGTCGTCCGGCAGACCCATCTCGAGCGAGGCGGCCGGGATCGCGATGGCTCCGAGGCCGATGACCCCGGCGAGCAGCACCCACACCGGCTTGCGCAGCACGAACCACGCCCAGCGGGTGCCCATGTTCGGCTTCCGCCCGGTGGAGTCGTCGGCCTCGGCGGCCTTACGGGCCTTGCGGCCCATGACCCGCTTGCCCGCGAAGCCCAGCAGGGCCGGGACGAGGGTGAGCGCGATGAGGACGGCGATGGCGACCGTACCCGCGGCGGCGAAGCCCATCTTCGACAGCATCGGGATGTTGACGACGGCCAGGCCGGCCAGCGCGATGACCACGGTCAGGCCGGCGAAGACCACCGCGGAACCGGCCGTACCGACGGCCCTTCCGGCGGCTTCCTCGCGCTCTCTGCCCTCGGCCAGTTCGGCTCGGTAGCGGGAGACGATGAAGAGCGCGTAGTCGATACCGACCGCCAGGCCGATCATCATCGCGAGCGTGGAGGTGGTGGAACCCAGGTCGAGCACGTTCGCCAGGGCCGTGATCAGCGAGACCCCGATGCCGACGCCGATGAGGGCGGTGAGCAGCGGCAGACCGGCGGCGATCAGTGAACCGAAGGTGATGACCAGTACCACAGCGGCGATGGCGATACCGATGATCTCGGTGACTCCGGTCTCCGGCATCACCATGAGAGCGTCACCGCCGATCTCCACGGTCATCCCGCTGCTCTGCGCGGACTCGCCCGCTTCCTCCAGCGACTCACGGGTCCCTCGGTGAGCTCCATCGAGCTGACGTCGTAGGAGACCGAGATGTAGGCCGTCGTGCCGTCCTGGCTGACCGCGTTCGTCTTGAACGGGTCGGCGACCGACGCGATCTGCTCCGAACCGGCCTTCAGCTCGCCGACGATGTCGGTGACCTCGGCCTTGTTGGCCGCGTCGGTCACCTTCTGGTCATCGGGGCCTTGAAGACGACCCGGGCCGTCGCGCCGTCGGCGCTGCCCCGGGGAAGCGCTCTTCCAGCAGGTCGAAGGCCTGCTGGGCCTCCGTACCAGGGATCGAGAAGGAACTCGAGGTGGCGGTGGACGCGGAGGCGGCGCCGAATCCGGCGAGCGCCAGCAGAGCCACCCAGACAAGGGCGACATAGCGGCGGCGCCGGAAGGCAAGCCGTCCGAGCTTGTAAAGGAACGTGGCCACGGGGCGTACTCCCGGTCGGGTCGTTGAGTGGAAATGGGTGTGAGGAACCACCCGACGACGAGAGCGGCGTGTCAGGTGAGGCTTCGGAGAGGGCCGTACGGGGACTTCGGACTTCAGGCGACGAGGGCGGGGAGAATCACGGCGTCGAAGTAATCTATGAGGAACGCCTGGTCGACAGGCCGGTCCTCGATCAGCTGGCGAGCGGCGAGCGCACCGATCATCATGTGCGGGAGATATCCGAGCGCCGGATTGTCCGGACGCACCTCACCCCGGTCTATCGCCCGGCGCAGCAGCACGTCGAGGCCGGTCTTCTCCGGCTCGATCAGCAGTTCGCGCAGGGCCTGCAGCAGATCGGGGTTCGCATGGACGGCATGGCTCAGACCCCGCATCAGCGCGGAGTCCTTCTCCATCTGACAGTCATCTGTGTGGCTCAGCGCGGCAAGGAAGTCACCGCGCAGCGAGCCGGTGTCTATCTCGGCGGTGGTCACGGGCTTGTTGTGTCGCAGCGCCTTGACGACCAGCTCGGGCTTGCTCCCCACTGGCGGTAGAGGGTGGCCTTGCTGGAATGGGTGCGGGCGGCGACGGCGTCCATCGTGAGGGCGTCGTAGCCCACCTCACGGAGCAGGTCGAGCACGGCCCCGTAGAGCTCGCTCTCACGCTCGGGGTCAGCCGCGTGCGTGCCATGTGCCGACCTCCTGCCCCTGTCGTTGTCCCGTCGCCCCGCGGTCCCGCAGTCCGGGCGGATCAGCGAGACGAAACTGTTTCGTACACGCAGAACGTTACTCCTACGCCCAAGCGAAACGAAATAGTTTCGATGGTGGGCTGCACCACAAGTTGCCAGGGACTCCCGACGCGGAAAGCATTGGGGTGAGTGACGACGTCGCGTATCTCCGTTTCCCGCACCTCCACAAGGACTTGCTCTGCTTCGCGGCCGAGGACGACCTCTGGTCGCTCCCTCGTCGCGGCGGGCAGCAGCCCGGCCGCGCGTGGCGGGTGACCGTCGACCGGACCAGGGTCAGCCACCCGCGCTTCTCGCCGGACGGCAGCCGCATCGCCTATACGACCTGGCGCACACTCGATCCCGAGATCCATCTGGCCCCGGTGGACGGCGGGCCCGCCCGCCGGCTCACCTACTGGGGCTCTACCGACGCCGGGTCTGCGGCTGGAGCCCCGATGCCGGCGACGCGTCCCAGATCCTCGCGGTGTCCTCGCACAACCAGCCGTTCTCGTACTTCTCCTGGCCCTACAGCGTCCCCACCGACGGCAGCCCCGGCGGCAAACTCCCTGGGGCCCGGTGTCCGACATCGCCGTGGCGGACATCGACGGCGAGCGGCGCACCCTGCTGCTCACCGGCAGGCCACCGCACGAGCCCGCGGCCTGGAAGCGGTATCGCGGCGGGGCGACCGGACGGCTGTGGCTGCACGGCGAGCGGCTGCTGCCCGACATCGGCGGCCATCTGGACGCGCCGATGTTCGTCGGACGGCGGATCGCGTTCCTCTCCGACCACGAGGGTGTCGGCAACCTCTACTCCTGCCTGATGGACGGCACCGATCTGCGCCGTCACACGGACCACGACGCCTTCTACGCCCGGCACGCCTCCAGCGACGGACACCGGGTCGTATACCAGTGCGCGGGCGAGGTGTGGCTGGTCGAGGACCTGGAATCACCGGACGCCGTGCCGCGGAAGCTCCAGGTCCGCCTCGGCGGCCCCGGACAGGCCGGCGCACGTACCAGGTTCCGGCCGCCGCCCATGTCGACTCCTCTCCATCGACGAGACCGGCCGGGCGAGCGCCGTCGCCGTGCGCGGCAGCCTCTACTGGCTCACCCACCGCGACGGCCCCGCCCGCACCATCACCGACACCCCGGGGTGCGGGTCCGGATGCCCGAGATGCTCGGCAGTAGCGGCCAGGTCGCGTACGTCACGGACGCCGACGGCGACGACGCGATCGAGATCGCCTATCTCCCCGCGCCAGCGGCCCACGCGAGCCACGCCGCCTCGCCTCCGGGATGCTGGGCCGGGTCCACGAGATGACCTCCGACCCGGCGGGCGAGCGCCTGGCCATCGCATCGAACGACGGGCGCCTGCTGCTCCTGGATACGGCGCAGGACGAGGAGCCGCCGTCCGCCACCGGCGAGCCGGCCGACACGCCCCGCAGAGCGCTGCCACCGCCCGGCGGACCGGACCCGGGGCACGACCAGGGCAGAGGTCTTCCGGGGCCGGCCGCCGGGGCGGCACGGACGCCCGGACCCGGCCGACCCCGGGAGCCCGTACCGGCGCCCCCACACCCCGCCGGCACCCGCCTCCGCCGAGCAGCAGGTCACCGAGCTGATCCGTTCCGTCAACGGCCCCGTTCGCGATCTGGCGTTCTCACCCGACGGCGCATGGCTGACCTGGTCGCATCCAGGGGTCGGCAGGTCGCTCCGGCAGATCAAGCTGGCCCGGATCACGGGCCCGGACGGTCCGGTGATAGTCGATGTCACCAATGGCCGCTTCGAGGACGAGAACCCCGTCTTCACCGGCGACGGCCGCTACCTCGCGTTCCTCTCCTGGCGCGGTTTCGACCCGGTGTACGACGTGCACACCGGCGACCTCTCCTTCCCGCTGGGCTGCCGCCCGTATCTGGTCCCGCTCTCCTCGGCCACCCCGTCGCCGTTCGCGCTGCTGCCCGACGGCCGCCCGGCGGCCGGCGGCCTGACCCGGTGGACGTACCCGAGACCGACACCGTCGAGGGGCCGTCCACCGTCATCGTCGAGTTCGAGGGCCTGGAGAGCCGGGTGACCCCGTTCCCGGTGTCCGCGTCGAAGTACTCGGCGCTGTACCCGGTCAGCGGCGGCGGCCTGGTCTGGCTGCGCTGGCCGATCTCCGGCGCGCTGGGCGAGACGTTCGCCAACCCGGCGGACATGTCGGGCCGGCCGACCCTGGAGCACTTCAACGTCACCAGGGCCAGGCGTACCGAACTCGTCGGCCACCTGGACTGGTTCGCGGTCAGCGGGATGGCAGCAGGCTGGTCGTCATGGACGACGGCGAGCTGCGCGCGGTACCGGCCAACGAGCCCGGCGACAACGACTCGACCGTCTTCCTCGACCTGCGCCGCATCCTGCACGACGTCGACCCGGCCGCGGAATGGCGTCAGGCGTACGGAGAGGCCGGGCGCATCATCCGCGCCTACTTCTGGGAACCGGACATGTGCGGCATCGACTGGGACGGCGTACTCGACCAGTACCGCCCGCTGGTCGAACGGGTGGCGTCTCCCGACGAGTTCACGGATCTGCTGCGCGAGGTCCTGGGCGAACTGGGCACCTCCCACGCGTATGTCGCCCCCGCCCGCCGCAACGAGGGCCCGCCGCACTACCAGCGTGCGATCGGGCTGCTCGGCGCGAACCTGGTGTGCAGGGAGGGCGACTGGACGGTCCAGCGCGTCCTGCCCGGCGACTCCTCCGACTCCAAGGCGCGTTCCCCGCTTGCCGGTACGGGAATCAGGGAAGGCGCGGTCCTCACTCACGTGGACGGCCGCCCGGTCGACCCGGTGGCCGGCCCGTACCCGCTGCTGACGGCGGCCGGCGGCACCACGGTGGAGCTGACCTTCGACCCGGCCGGCCGCGAGGGGCAGATCGCGGCGCATCGCCATCGTCCCGCTGGTCGACGAACGGCCGCTGCGCTACCAGGACTGGGTGGCAAAGCGACGTGAAGTGGTACGGGAGTTGAGCGGCGGCAAGTGCGGGTACCTGCACATCCCGGACATGGGCGGCTCGGGCTGGGCCCAGTTCAACCGCGATCTGCGACTGGAGGTCTCGCGCCCGGCCCTGATCGTGGACGTACGCGGCAACGCGGGCGGCCACATCAGCGAGCTGGTCGTCGAAAAGCTCACCCGCACCATCCTGGGCTGGGACCTGACCCGCAACGCCCAGGCGGTGTCGTACGCGTCGAACGCACCGCGGGCCGGTCGTGGCCCTGGCCGACGAAGCGACCTCCTCCGACGGCGACATGATCACGGCCGCCTTCCGGCTGCTGAAACTGGGACCGGTGGTGGGCCAGCGCACCTGGGGCGGCGTGGTCGGCATGACCGGACGCCACCGCCTCGGCGACGGCACGGTGATCACGGTGCCGATGAACGCGGCCTGGTTCGACACGTACGGCTGGTCGGTCGAGAACTACGGGGTCGAACCGGATATTCACGCACTGCGCACCCGCTCGACTGGGCGGAGGGCCGCCACGCCGTCCTGGACGACGCGGTCCGGGTAGCACTGGACCTCCTGGCCGGCCACCCGGCGGCAACTCCCCGGCCTACGCGACGGCCCCGAACCTGCGCCGGCCCCGCTGCCGCCGAGGTAACCCCGCGGGAGGCTGACCCGCGGGAGGCCCGGTTGCGGGATGGGCGGGCAAGGGCAAGCCCCGCGCAGCGACCCCGCCCGCCCGGGCACGCCCCGGCACGCCCCGGCGCAGTACACAGCACGCAGCACGCGAAGGCACGCAGCGCGCAGCACGCGAAAGGGTGCGCCCGGTCCCGGACGCACCCTCACCACTGCCTACCCGCAGACGCGCAAGGCGCCGGGCGCCGACGTCAGCGGTCGAAGCGCTCGCGCGCCTGGTCCGCAGCGTCCTGCGCCCTGTCCTTCATCCCGGACTGCCCGGACCCCTTGCCCGAACCCTTACCCGAAGCCTTGTCCGCAGCGTCGGACGAACGCTCCCGCGCCCCGTCCTGCTTGCCGGCCGCCTTCTTCTGCTTGGCCTGGTCGGCGAGCTCCTGCGCCTTGTCCTTGAACTGGTCGGCGATGCCCATGCTGTTCACTCCTATGTGGGGATGCGTGGGAGAAGAGGCCCCGTGGGGCCTCGACCAGACTGACACGGTAGGACATCCAACGCATTTCGATCACTTACGCTGCGTACCCGACGGCAGTCGCGACGCCCGTTCGTCCTGGTCAGCCGCTCCTCCGGCCCCCACGAGCCCCTTACCGACCCCCTCCAGCCGCGGCCCGAACCGCCTCATCTCGCGCTGCCCCACGGCCCCGATCAGCATCGGCAGATACCCCGTACGGACTGCATCCCGCGCAGCCACCACTGGGCGTACACATGCGCGGAGCGCCGCTCGATCCCCGCCACGATCCGGTCGACCGCCGGACCCAGCGGATACGTGCGGTTCGTCGGCCACGGCAGCCGCTGCCGCAGCTCGCGCATCACCTCGTCCTCGTCGGCGCCCCGCACCATGTCCGTATCCGTCCAGGACAGATAGCCGACCCCGACCCGGACGCCCCGGTAGCCGACCTCCGCCCGCAGACTGTGCGCGAAGGCCTCCACACCCGACTTGGACGCGCAGTACGCGCTCATCATCGGCGCCGGAGTGATCGCGGCCAGCGACGCTATCTGGAGGAAGTACCCGCGGCTCTCCATGAGCACCGGCAGGAAGGCCCGCCCGGTCACCGCGCCGCCTATCAGGTTGACCTCGATGACCCGGCGCCACGCCTCCGGATCGGAGTCGACGAACGGACCACCCGAGGCGACGCCCGCGTTGGCGACGACGATGTCGACCTTGCCGAAGCGTTCCTTCACCTCACGGGCGACCTCGGCCATCGCGACATGGTCCGTGACGTCCGCGTACCAGTGGCCGCTCTCCGAGTGCAGCCGCTCGGCCACCTTCTTCAGCTCGTCCGGCTCCAGCCCCACCAGCGCCAGCTTGGCACCGCGCGCCGAAAGCTTGCGGGCCAGCAGCTCGCCCACACCCCGCGCCGCGCCGGTGACCACGACGACCTGACCCTCAAGACTCCGCCCGCCACTCATGCGACTTCCTCCTTACTGGCGGCCGACGCCGCACCATCCACACCGTTCACACCATCCACGTTGTCCGCACCGTCCGCACCACTGACCACGAGGTACGTGCCGACCAGCTCACGGATCTTCGCCGTGACCATCCCGGGCGCCTCCACCGGCGTCATATGGCCGATGCCCGTCAGCTCGGTGAGCCCCACGGACTGCGGCAGTGCCGCAGCGATGGCCCGCGCCTGTACCGGCGGCGTCAGCCGGTCCTCCCTGCCCGCGATGACCGCGGTCGGCATCCGCAACTCCCGTACTCCCGCGTCGAGATCGAGGTCCGCGAGCACTTGCCCCAGGCGACCCGCGCCCTGCGCGGACACGCGTGCACGATCCGAGCGCAGGCCTCGACCCGCTCCGGGGCCGAACCGGCTCCCATCGTGCCGTACTTGAGTATCATTTTCGAAACCGGAGTGACCGGGCCGAGCGGAGCCCGCGCCCCGAGGACCGCACGGGTCACCCGGGTGCGGATGGACCCGGCCCGTATCGGCACCACCAGAGCCTCGGCGATCAGCCGCGAACTGCCGGTGCTGCACAGCAGCGCGGCCACCGCGTGCTCACGCACGCCGGGCCTGGACGCCGCCGACATGATCGCCATGCCTCCCATGGAATGCCCGGCGAGCACCACCTTCTCACCCGGTTCGAGTGTCGCCGCCAGCACCGCTTCGAGGTCGTCGGCGAGAGCCTTCGTGCTGTATCCGGCCGGCCCGCCTCCGGCGAACTCCCGTGCCCGCGCTGGTCGTAGACGACCACCCGGTGGTCCACCGCCAGGTCCCGGACCTGCGCGGCCCAGAAGCCGATGGCACAGGTCCAGCCGTGGGCGAGCACCACCACGGGGCGCCCTCGGGGCCGTGGAGCTCCACATGGATGCGCGCGCCGTCCGCGGACAGGGCGGTCAGTTCACGTACAGGCACGGGCGGCGCGTCCTGACGGCGCCGCGGCCGGCTCATCGTGCGACCTCCTCGGCCACGGCCTTGCCCGTCCGGTCGGGCGCGGGCGGCCGGATGACCTCGTACTCCCCAGATCAACCGTGCGCGTCGCCCGGCGGAACTCCGAGGTCGTCCCCGGCCAGACCGTCGTGTTGCGCCCGTTTGCGTCCAGATACCAGCTGGTGCAGCCGCCGGTGTTCCACACGGTCCGCTTCATCCGTTCCTGGACCCGCCGGTTCCAGGCCCCGACGGCCGACGCCCGCGCACCGAGCGCGGCGCGCCCGCCCAGGACGTCCAGCTGACGCAGATAGTCCGCCATGTAGTTCAACTGGGACTCGATCATCAGGATCATGGACGAGTTACCGAGCCCCGTATTGGGCCCGATGACCGTCATCCAGTTGGGAAAGCCCGCCGCGGTCGCCCCGCGCAGCGACTGCATGCCGTCCTTCCAGGACTCGGCGAGCGTGATGCCGTCCGCACCGACGACACGGTCGGCGATCGGCATGTCCGTCACATGGAAGCCGGTGCCGAGGATGATCACATCGGCCTCGGTCTCGGTCCCGTCCGACGCCACGACCGTGGAGCCGCGTACCTCGGCCAGACCGGATGCGACCACATCCACATTCGGCTGCGCGAGCGCCGGGTAGTAGCTGCTGGAGAGCAGGATGCGCTTGCACCCGATGCGGTACGAGGGAGTCAGCCTGGCCCGCAGCTCCGGGTCCTTGATGGCCCGCGCCATGTTGGCCTTGGCTATCTTCTCCACCAGGCCGAGCTGGTCGGGGTGCTTGGTGAAGGCGCCGACCTGCAACTCCCGTATGCCCCACAGCAGTCCGCGGCGGGCGGTGCCGGTGAAGGGAGCGTGCGGTGGAGCCATTTCTCGGCGCCGCTGATGGCGCGGTCCATCCGCGGCATCACCCACGGCGGTGTGCGCTGGAACAGCGTCAGCCGGCCGGCCTTCGGCTGGATCGCCGGCACGATCTGAATGGCGGAGGCGCCGGTGCCGATCACGGCGACGCGCTTACCGGTCAGGTCGTAGTCGTGGTCCCAGCGGGCGGAGTGGAAGACCTCGCCGGGGAAGTCGGCGAGCCCGGGATGTCGGGCAGCTTCGGGTCGGAGAGCGGACCGGTCGCGGAGATGACGACGTCCGCGGTGATCGTGGTGCCGTTGACGCTCTCGATCTCCCAGCGGAGCTCGTCGTTGTCCCAACGCATCATCCGGACTTCGTGGTTCAGCCTGAGGTGCGGGCGCAGCCCGAAGGTGTCGGTGACGTGCTCGAGGTAGGCACGTATGTGCTCCTGGCCGGAAAAGGCGCGCGGCCAGTCCGGGTTGGGGGCGAAGGAGAAGGAGTAGAGGTGGGAAGGCACGTCACAGGCGCAGCCCGGATAGCTGTTGTCGCGCCATGTGCCACCGACGGAACCGGCCCGCTCCAGGACCAGGAAATCGGTGATGCCTTCGCGGCGCAGCCGGACCGCGGCCCCAGACCCCGAATCCGGATCCGATCACCGCCACTCGTACATGCTCGTGCTGGGCCATGCTGCCGCCTCCCGCGGTACGTCACACGACTCTGCCAGCAATCACTGGCATTGTTGGGAGAGTAGAGCAGCTCCGTACTGATGGGTAGGGGCGGGAGAAGGAAAGTTACCGGCGGTAGAACATAGGGTGCCCCTGTGGCCGAAGGACGCGAGCACCGCGAATACCGCATGGAGGAGCTGGCCGAGCAGGCCGGCATCCCGGTGCGAACTCTGCGCTTCTACCGCGAGCGCGGGCTGATCCAGCCACCTCGCCGCGAGGGCCGCATCGCCTGGTACGACGATCACCACCTGGCCCGGCTGCGCACCATCACCGGCCTGCTGGAACGCGGCCACACCCTCAACGGCATCGCCGACCTCGCCACCACCTTCGACAGCGGCCGCGATGTGGCCGAGGTGCTCGGCCTGGGCGAACCCACGGAGGAGACCCCGGTCCGGCTCACCCCGAGCAGCTCGCCGACTACTTCGAGGGCGAGGCCACCCGGAGAATCTCGCGGCCGCCCTCGACCTGGGCTACCTGGCCACCGACGGCGACGAGATCGTACACATCAGCCGCCGCCTGCTTGAGGTGTCGGCGGAGCTCGTACGGGACGGCATGCCACTGGCCACGGTCCTCGCGTCGGGCCGGCTGGTCCGCGACCACGCGGACGCCCTGGCAGATCTGTTCGTACGGGCCCTGCGCACCCACTCCACCGAGCCGGAACCAGCCCAACTGCGCCCGCTGGCCCGCGCGGTGATGGACGCGGAACTCTCCATGGCCCTGGACCGCAGGCTGCGCCGCGAGGCCCGGAGACACCGGGGCAACGGACACGGTCTAGCGCTGCCGCTCCCCGTACGTGACCGTCACCGGCGCGTGATCGCTCCACCGCTCACCATGCGTGGCGGCCCGCTCCACCCAGGCCTTCACCGCGCGCCCGGCGAGACCGGGCGTCGCCACCTGGTAGTCGATGCGCCAGCCCGCGTCGTTGTCGAAGGCCCGGCCCCGGTAGGACCACCAGGAGTACGGCCCCTCCTGGTCCGGATGCAGCGCACGGACCACATCCACGTACGCGGCCTCATCGAAGACCCTGGTCAGCCACTCGCGCTCCTCGGGGAGGAACCCGGAGCTCTTCCTGTTGGCCTTCCAGTTCTTCAGATCGGCCTCCTGGTGGGCGATGTTCCAGTCGCCGCAGACCACCACCTCACGGCCCTCGGCGGCGGCCCGTGCCTTCAGCCCCTCCAGATAGGGCAGGAAAGCCGCCATGAAGCGCTCCTTCTCCTCCTGCCGCTCCGTGCCGACCTCCCCGAGGGCAGATAGAGGCTGGCCACCGTGACACCGGGCAGGTCCACCTCGGCGTACCGGCCGCTGTCGTCGAACTCCTCGCTCCCCGCGACCCCGAAACCGCCGAACCCGATCTGCACCCGCTCCGGCGCCTGCCGCAGATAGAGGGCGACCCCGGCCCGGCCCTTGGCGGCGGCGGGCGCGTACACGGTGTGCCAGCCCTCGGGCTCCCGCGCGTCGTCCGGCAGCCGATGCGCCTCGGCGCGGACCTCCTGGAGGCAGATCACATCGGCGCCGGTCTCCGCCAGCCATGGAACGAAGCCCTTCTTGAGAGCGGCGCGGAGTCCGTTTACATTCACAGAGGTCACAGTGAGCATTCCGGCACACTACCGACACCAATCAGCGCATACATGTACCATAACTCGCATGAATATCCAACCGCAGCCCTTCGACCACCCCGATGCCGTCAAACTCAACGACCAGGTGCAGCTCGAATACGCCGCGCGCTACGGGGACGAGGGCGACATCACACCCTCGACGCCACCATGTTCGACCCGCCACGCGGCCTGTACCTCCTCGCCTACGACGAGGAGAGCAAGCCCGTGGCCACCGGCGGCTGGCGCTCCCAGCAGCGCAACGACGAGGGCTACTCGGACGGCGACGCCGAGATCAAGAGGATGTTCGTCATACCCGAGGGCCGGGGCCTGGGCCTGGCCCGCCGCCTTCGCCCTCCTGGAGGCCGACGCACGGGCCGCCGGTCGGACCCGGATGGTCCTGGAGACCGGCGACAAGCAGCAGGAGGCGATCGCGCTGTACGCCTCCAGCGGCTACACGCCCTGCTTGAAGTTCGGGCACTACCGCACGTACGGGAGCAGCATCTGCATGGCCAAGCCGCTCCAGCAGCCCTGACCCGCGCACGGGCGCTCAGCGCACGCGTGCGACACCCACGTAGAACCCGCTCCGTTCGTTCGCCGGCGCGGGCTCGTCGCGGTACCACTCGGCCGCCGGCACCAGCCCCGGCTCGACGAGCTCCAGCCCGCGAAGAACGGCTCCACCTCGGCCCGGGTGCGCATCCGCAACGCGATCGCACCCTTCTTGTACGCCGACTCGGTCTCCTGCCGGAGCTCCGGATGCTGGTCGGCCGTGCCGTGCGAGAGCACCAGGAAGCTCCCCGGCGCCAGCGCGTCCACCAGCGTGCGCGTGATGCCGTACGGGTCCTGGTCATCGGGCAGGAAATGCATGAGCGCGATGAGCGACAGAGCCACCGGCCGGTCCAAGTCCAGGAAGCCACCGGCGCGTTCGAGGATCGCCGCGGGCTCGCGCACATCCGCATGAATGTAGTCGGTGCCGCCCTCCGGGCCGCTGACCAGGAGCGCTTCCGCGTGACGCAGCACGATGGGGTCGTTGTCCGCGTAGACGACGCGGGCCCGCGGCCTGATCGCCTGGACTATCTGATGCAGATTCGGCGAGGTCGGGATGCCGGTGCCGATATCGAGGAACTGATCGATGCCCTGCCGCGCCAGCCAGCCGGAAGCGCGGTGCATGAAGGCCCGGTTCCGCGCCGCGTTGGCCCGCGCCTCGGCAGGCAGCTTCTCACCGACAGCCTGATCGACGGGGTAGTTGTCCTTGCCACCCAGGAGCCAGTCGTAGACACGTGCCGGATGAGGCTTGCTGGTGTCGATCCAAAGCTGGGTATACCGGCCGTCACAGATCGCTCCTCCGTACGAATATTCGAAGCCACCGGATGGGCAGGCGGCCGGGACACAGCGTAGGCGAGCCCACAAGCGGGTCACCCGCCGTCACCGCCGCCGCCACTCCCATCGGCCGCAACGCCGGTTTATTCGCTCCCATGTCCCCTGCGCAGACGTCATTGTGTTGGTGCGTCCACTGCGCCGACGCCCGGAACCCGCTCGCCCCGTGCCGAGAAATGAGCTCCCGTTATGCCTCACCAGCCTTCTGTCCCCGCCGCGTCGGCCGATTGGTTCCGCGGGCACACCACCAGGCTGACGACCCTCGATCCGAGCCTGCCCCTTGACGACCTCGAACCGCTCCGGGACGTCATCGGCAGCGCCCGCGTGGTCGCCGTGGGCGAGAACGCCCACTTCGTCGAGGAGTTCTCCAGCGCACGCCAACGGCTGCTGCGCTTCCTCGCCGAGCGTTGCGGGTTCACCGTCTTCGCCCTTGAGCTGGGCTTCGGCGAGGCCTTCCCGCTCGACCGTTGGCTGCACGGCGAGGGAGAGGACGACTGTCTGGCGAAGGCGAGCAAGGCCGCCGCCGAGTGGGGTTCCGCGGACCTCATGCACTGGCTGCGCCGCCACAACCGTACGAGCGGCCATCCCTCGATTTCGCCGCCATCGACATCCCCGAAGCCGGCGGGGCACTACGGCCCGCGCTGGATCCGGTCGCCGTCTACCTGAGCGAGGCCGACCCGGAGCTGCTGCCCGTACTCGAAACGGCCCTGGAGATCAGCGACCGGTTCCTCGACGGCGCCGGCTCCGGCGCTGCGGCAGCGCCCGCCTGGGCAGCCCTGGACACCGCCGAGCAGGACGCGCTGACCGCCGCACTCGCACGGCTGCTGCTGCGGTTCAGGGCCGCCGAACCGCTCTACGTGCCCCGCACCGGTCAGAACCGCTTCGATATCGCCCTGCGCCAGGTCGAAGGGGCCTGCCACACCGACCACATGTTCCAGGCGATGAACGGCCTGATGAACGGCCGGGCCGCGGCTACCGCCTTGTCGGTGCGCGAGATCTACATGGCCGAATCCGTGCGCTGGCACCTCGATCACACCGAGCCCGGGGCCAGGATCGTACTCGCGGCCCACAACAACCACATCCAGAAGACCGCGGTGTACTTCGACGGCACGCTCACCGGACTGCCGATGGGCCAGCACCTGCACCGCACACTCGGCCGGGACTACCGCTCGGTGGCCCTCACCCACACCGCGGCCCATGTGCCGGAGATGTATCCCGACCGGAGCAGCCCGGTCGGCTTCACGCTGGCCGAGGCCCGCCTCGATCCCCGCGCCCGGCAGCGTCGAGGCCGCGCTCACCGACGCCGGACTCGGCGACGAGATCACCCTGACCGGCCTTCGCCGTTCAGCGCACGCCCCAGGGGCCGCCGGAACTCAACTCGATCCGCACCCAGAGCGCCGTCATGAGCACCCCGGTCCCCGAGGCCTTCGACGCCGTACTCTCCGTCCCGACCGTCACCCGGGACCGGTCGGTGCGATTCTGACCGGGCGCCGGGGCCTGCTGCCCTACGACGCCACGGAGCCCCTGCCGGCCAAGGCCCTGCAGGGCTCCGAGCCGTCGTGGACGGAGTCAGTCGGTGCCGAACTCCATCGCGGCGCGGTCGAGCATCCGCTCGTCGTCGCCATCGACCTGGCCGCGGGAGGCGATGACCTCGGCGCCGCCTTGCGGCATCGCGCCGATCAGCCCGTCGATGCGGCCTGGGCGGCACCGAGCAGCGTCGTGTTCGTATTGCCGACGATGCCGAGACCGGCGTACTGCTCCAGCTTGGCGCGGGAGTCGGCGATGTCGAGGTTACGCATGGTGAGCTGACCGATCCGGTCCACCGGGCCGAACGCCGAGTCCACGGTGCGCTCCATGGACAGCTTGTCCGGGTGGTAGCTGAACGCCGGCCCGGAGGTGTTCATGATCGAGTAGTCCTCACCGCGCCGCAGCCGCAGTGTCACCTCTCCGGTGACCGCGGTGCCCACCCAGCGCTGCAGCGACTCGCGGATCATCAGCGCCTGCGGGTCGAGCCAGCGGCCCTCGTACATCAGACGGCCGAGGCGCCGACCCTCGTTGTGGTACTGCGCGACGGTGTCCTCGTTGTGGATCGCGTTGACCAGGCGCTCGTACACGATGTGCAGCAGCGCCATGCCCGGGGCCTCGTAGATGCCGCGACTCTTGGCCTCGATCACCCGGTTCTCGATCTGGTCGGACATGCCCAGGCCGTGGCGGCCGCCGACGGCGTTCGCCTCCATCACCAGGTCGACCGAGGAGGCGAACTCCTTGCCGTTGATCGTCACCGGACGGCCCTGATCGAAGCCGATCGTCACATCCTCGGTGGCGATCTCGACCTCGGGGTCCCAGAACCGCACGCCCATGATCGGGTCGACGGTCTCGACACCGGTGTCGAGGTGCTCCAGGGTCTTGGCCTCGTGGGTGGCGCCCCAGATGTTGGCGTCGGTGGAGTAAGCCTTCTCGGTGCTGTCGCGGTAGGGGAGGTCGTGGGCGAGCAGCCACTCCGACATCTCCTTGCGGCCACCGAGCTCGTGGACGAAATTCGCGTCGAGCCACGGCTTGTAGATGCGCAGGTGCGGGTTGGCGAGCAGGCCGTAGCGGTAGAACCGCTCGATGTCATTACCCTTGAACGTCGACCCGTCGCCCCAGATCTGCACGCCGTCCTCGAGCATCGCCCGGACCAGCAGGGTGCCGGTGACGGCACGGCCGAGCGGCGTCGTGTTGAAGTAGGGACGCCCGCCCGAGCGGATATGGAACGCACCGCTCGTGAGCGCGGCCAGCCCTCCTCGACCAGCGCCGCACGGCAGTCGACCAGCCGCGCGATCTCGGCACCGTACGCCTTCGCACGGCCGGGCACCGACGCGATATCGGGCTCGTCGTACTGGCCGATGTCAGCGGTGAAGGTGCACGGGACTGCACCCTTGTCGCGCATCCACGCGACAGCGACGGAGGTGTCGAGTCCGCCGGAGAATGCGATGCCGACGCGCTCGCCGGTGGGAAGGAGGTGAGAACCTTAGACATAGGAAGAGTATGCCTCACCATGCATGAACATGCAACGCTGGCCGTCGCAGCGCGCTGCACGTCCGCTTGCCATCGAGAGTGAACTACTGCGCCGCGCAGGCACACCGGAAGACCAGAGACCCCGGTGACGCACTAATCATTACTGAGCGTGACGAAGCGTGCAGACTCGGCGAGAACCTTCAGGGCGCCCTCATTGTCCGCAGAGCGCGCAGCCAGAGTGGCTTCGGCCAAACGGGGCGGAAGAGCCTCGCCGAACTTGAGGCCACGGACCGCACGGCCGTCTACGTCGGGCAGGCACAGGCCCGTCCCGGTATCAGCGAGGGCGACCCGCCAACTCTCCCGGGTGAGGCCGTCGCGGAGCCTGATCCACTGATCGTTGACACGCCGGCCGGGGCCACGACAGAAACCATCGAGGCGGCCAGGGTGGCATTGGCACGGTGGCCGGCCCAGGTCCACCAGCGGATATCGCCGTCGGTGCGCCGCGTGATCACCGTTCCCCGGATGCACGCTGTGCAGGTATGTGTCTCGCGCCTCGATGAGCTGAGCCGTGGCCCTCTTGGTCAGGCGCACCGGCGGGTCCTCGCCGAGGAGGACGTCCCGAGCGGCCCGCGTGAGAGTGAACGACCGGATGCGGTTGGCGCCGAACCCGTTCCAACGGGCGCGCCCTCCTTCGTCGGCGGTTTCCACGAAGCAGCGCTTGCGGCCCCAGTCGATGTACGTCACCAGCCAGTTGCGGCCTGCGAGCAGTAGTTTGCGAGGGCCCTGGATCTCTTCCGTGAGCAGGTCGGGGTCCGTGCGGCCGATCTCGGTGCGGCCGTTGAGTACGGTGAACTCGGGCGGGGCGGTGAAGACCGCCGTCAGGTTCATGAAGTGGCGGTGCCCGTAACGGCGTTCGGCCTCCGGTCCGACGAAGAGCAGCCCGCCGTCCTGGTCCAGGTACCCCTGTTCCACGAGGTGGCGTACGACGGTGCCGCTCCCGGGCCGAAGGGCCCGATGCCACCCACCACTCCTGCCACAGGTTCTCGCCCACCCGGTGCTCCTGCAGGCACAGTGCCAGTAGCTGCTGGGCGACCAGATGGCGTGGTTCGGGAGGAGGGACGACGGTTTCCACCCAGCCGCGGGACCACTGCAGAAGGAGCGCTGCCGCGGAGAGCAGGCCTTCCGCGTCGAGCGCGAGGAAGAGGCAGTTGCGTGTGGTGCCGGGGCGGCGGCCGGTACGCCCCAGACGTTGGAGGAAAGAGGCGACGGTCGACGGCGCGTCGAGCTGGATGACGCGGTCCAGGTCCCCGACGTCGATGCCCAGTTCCAGCGTGCTGGTGGAAACGATCACGCAGTCGCGTGAATCGGTGAACGCGGTTTCGGCCCGCCGTCGCTCGTCCACGGAGAGCGAGGCGTGAGACAGGAAGGCCGTCACGCCCTTCAGGCGCAACTGCTCGCCCAGCTCCTCGACGGTGCGGCGGCTCTCGCAGAACACCAGCCGCTTCTCGCCGCGGTGCAGAGCTGCGATGACGGTGGCCGCGTTTGTGACGGATCCGACGTAGTCGAGTTCGATGTCGCCGGGGGCTGGACTGCGTGTGCCGCTCCGCTCTCCGCTTCCTTTCTCAGGTGGGGTGCGACGACGCGGGCGGGGCGGCGACCGTGTCCGGAGCCCTGCAGCCAGGCCAATAGTTCGTCGGGGTTGCCTACCGTGGCGGACAGACCCACCCGCTGGAGGGATGACCGACGACGCGGCTGAGGCGCTCCAGTACAGCCAGCAGATGCCAGCCCCGGTCGTCACCCGCGAAAGCGTGCACCTCGTCGACCACGACGGCGTTCAGCCCGGAGAAGAAGGCACGGTGATCGACGTGCGTGCTGACCAGCATCGACTCCAACGACTCAGGAGTGGTGAGGAGGATGTCCGGACGCTGCGCGAGGATGCGGCGCCGCTTGGCCGTGGTGACGTCGCCGTGCCAGAGCTCGATCGTGCGTCCCAGCCAACCGGCGTAGGTCTCCAGTCTGGGGTGCAGGTTATTGAGCAGGGCTTTGAGCGGGCACACGTAGAGCACGCTGGTGCCCTTCCAGCCACGCCGGTTCATACGGGTCAGCAGGGGAAGGCGGCCGCTTCGGTCTTTCCGCCGGCGGTGGGTGCCAGCAGTACCGCGTCCTCGCCGGTGACGAGCGGCTCGATCGCCTCTTCCTGCAGGGCGCGCAAGGTGCGCCAGCCAAGGGAGTTGACGATGTGGTGGCCGAGGACGGGATCGAGAAGGTCGAAGGCATCGGTCGGCGCCGTCATGGCATGTCCAGTTCGATGTCTCCCGCACCGGTGGTCGCGCTTCGCTCGGTCTCGTTGAGCTCGGAGCTGTTAAGTGTGAGGGCGTAGTGCACACGGGGATCGAAGTCGTCGAACTCGTCGACCCGGTCGAGGACATCGGCGACGAGCTTGCGCAGGTACAGGCGGGGGCGATGCCGACCTTGCCGCCGAGCGACCCGGTGACAGCACGGGCCAGCTCGTCGAGGTAGGCGTCGTCCACCCGGTCCACGAGCCGCCGCGGGTGACGGGCCGCTCCCGCGTACAGGTCCCGAACCTTGCGCCCGAGTGCGCCGAGCGAGTCCAGATCGAATCCGGCCAGTCGTAGTTGGACCGCACGCGGGGAGTCGAAGCGGGGTCGGTGGTGAAGTCGGTGGCCAGCCGCTGGGCCAGCGGCGCCAGGCGCTGGACGCCCTGTTGTCCGTCGTAGAAGGCAGGGGTGCCGGTGATGACGAGGAAGAGGCCGGGGAATCGTCCGGCGTCGATCTCGTCGAGGAGCTGGCGCAGGGCGTTGAGGACTTCTCCCGTACGTCCCCGCGCACGCGTTGCAGGGTCTCCACCTCGTCGAGGACCAGGAGCAGTCCCGGATGTCCGCAGTCCCGCAGGACGGTCAACAGGCCCTGGAGGAAGCCGAGGGCGCCGAAGTGGTCGAGGTCGCCGCGGATGCCCGCGGCACGTTTGGCGGAGGCTGCCACCGACTTCTGGCCACCCAGCCAGGCGATCAGGGCTTCGGCTTGGCGCCGTCGCCGGCGGCCACCGCCCGGCGGTAACCACGCAGGGCCGCGGAAAAGGCAGGAGTGGTGCGGGCGACATCGGCGAGCCGGCGTTCCAGCAGCTCGTCCACGGCCTGTGCCAGCGCCTCCTCGTCGTCGTCGGCGACCTCGCCACCGGCGAGGACCTCCTCCTCAGGGCGTAGAACCAGGAGTCGACAACGGCCCTCAGGGCGGAGGGCTGGTGGGTGGCCGTGGTGAGCCGTTCCACGAGTCGGCGGTAGACGGTCTCCAGGCGGTGCAACGGGGTCTCGGTCTCGGAGATCTGCACCTCGCTCACCGCGAGTCCACGCCGCTTGGCACGCTCGGCGAGCCAGCGGGCGAAGAACGTTTTGCCGGAGCCGTACTCGCCCGCAGGGCGTGGAACGCGGAACCCCTCGGGCGGCGGTGGCCAGGTCGTCGTCGAGGGTCGCTTCGAAGCGTTCCAGACCGACGGCGAAAAGCCCGAGGCCTGCCTGCGGCACAGTGCCGCGCCGCAGTGCGTCGACCACGTCGCGCCGCCGCACCACGCTGACGTCGGATGCGGGTGTGCTCATGCTGTCTCTCCGAGGAACTGCTGCTCCAGCAGTGCTCTGTCGAGCTGGACGGTGCGTCCGGACTCGACGAGCTGGAGCACGGAGTAGCCGTCGATGTTGAGGAGGCGCTCCAGGACGGTGGCGAAGCGTTCCGGGTTGCGCTGCGAGCGGCCCGTGGCTGCCTGGGCTGCGGCGCTCACCGCTCCGGGCGACAGCTTCCCTCCTGCCACGAGGAGTGCGTCGAGCACGGCCGCGACGGCCTTGTCAGGGGTGCGCCACGGACGAACTCGCGCTGGGACCTGTAGGACGCGGACCGTACGGTACGGGCGCCGGGGCTTTCCTCACCGGAGGCAGCCGGGGCGGCCGGGGCGGCCTGTGCCTCCCGGCGCCGGAGGACCGGCTTCCTGCCCAAGACCATCGTGTCGGTGTCCGGGACCGGGCCGGCTGCGCCCGGGGCAAGCTCGGCATCGGGCTCGGCGGCAGGACTCTCCTCGTCGTACCACCAGCTCGGGGCGATGCGTTCGGCCGGCAGCAGTGTCCACCCTTCGGGGACCAGGTCCGCGGACGGCACCAGGGTGATCACGGGCACCGTGACCTCGGCGAGGGAGGCACCGCCGTGGTAGCCGGCCTGCCTGGCGGTATAGCGCAGGTCCTCGCGCCAGGCCAGGGTGACCCGGCCGCGCACCCGGGGCCGGATACCTCGATCTCGCCGTCCGCCGCGTTCCCGGTGCGCCAGCGGGCTCCCTCGGCCTTGTCCACCAGGGGCTGCTGCCCATGGCCGCGTGGAGTGCGGTCGATGATGTGGCCGTGATCGGACACGAGGACGACCGGCCGGCCGTAGTTGCGTGCCTCTTTCAGCAGGTCGGGGAGTCTGCCGATGTCCTCGGGCGCCCACTGGCCCCGGCGCCTTCCCGCCCGTCGGCGAGCGCGTCGTCGACGGTGTTCAGGACGACCCCGACGATGTCGTCGGAGGCGAGGGCCTGCAGCACTTCGGGAGCCAGCCGGTGACCGGGCGGCCCTTCGTATCCACCCTTGTGGAAGAGCTGGGCGGTGCGGTGGCGCTTCTTCCAGAACGCGGCGAACCCGGCACGTTCGGTGCTCTGCCCGCCCTCCGTCGGCTGACCGCACAGCAAGGAGGCCCTGCTGAGGGTCGTCACAGAGGGCAGCATCGACACAGCGGCCCGGCGGGCAGCATCCTCGCCGGGACGCGGCTTGGGAACCACTTCGGTCCAAGCCCGCCGGTCGAGCGAACCGGCGAGCTGCACGGCGACGTCGGCGCTCATGCCGTCGAGTACGAGGATCAGCGGCCTGCCTCGCTCACGGCCGGCTGCCGCACCCCTTCGCGTTCAATCGTCCTGGCCAGGGTACGACCGCCTCGGCCAACACGTCCTCGATGAGCAGCGCGCCCCGGGCGCCTGCCGGGAGGCACTTTCGCTCCAGAGTGCGAGCCGCTGGGCGAACTGCTCGTCGAGGGTGGCCCGTCGTGCCCGTACGGCTCCTATCAGCCGCTGGTAGGCGTCCGCGACGGCCGGATCCCGCGAGGCGTCGCCCTCGGCGAGGATCCCGACCGCGAGGTCGGCCCAACCCGAGGACGCCAGATGACTGTGGACGCCGTGGGCCACCGATTTCACCGGCTGCAGGGGCTCCTGGAGCCAGCGGACCAGACGCACCGCTGTGCGGGCGTTGTCGGTGGAGTCGGCGTACAGCGCGGCGAGGTGGTGCCCGGCGAGGTCGCGCAGGGCGGCCTGGGCCTCGCTCGTGGAGCCGTGCAGGACGCCTGCGAGGTGGCGCAGGCGGGTCCGGTAGCCGGAGGGAGCAGCCGATCGGTGCCGGTCAGGGTGGAGAGGCGGGCGTCGTCGGCGAGCCGGTCGGCGCGGTCGAGGATGTCGAGTGCGCGGTCGCGGGCCTCGGTACGGTGCAGCCCGTGGCCTTCGGCCTCGGCGATCCACCGGGTGAGGACCCCGGTGACGGCGTCCGCGTACGGGCGCAGCGCGTCGAAGGAAGCGAGTGCGGGGCCGAAGAGAGTCCGAGTGCGAAGCCGGTGGCTTCGGGTGTGGTGGAGGCCAGAGCGGCGGATGCGAGTGCGCCGAGCGGCAGGGCGTCCGTGCCGCGTCCGTCGGCGACGAGGGCGAAAGGTGGGTGCGGCCGGTCCGACGGTCCGGGCGAGCCAGTCGCTGAGCCCGTCGCGTTCGGCGACGGACAGAGCGGCGTAGCGGGCGGGCCGGTAGGCGTACGGGTCCAGGCGAACAGTGTGTCCGCGTCGAGGTCGAGGGTGTCGGCGGTGGTGTCACCGAGTCCCAGCCGTGCGGCGATGAGGATGCGTACGGCCCGGTCGCGGGTGAGGACGGCTCCGGCACGCGGCCAGCCGTCGGCAGGCTCGGCTTCCAGCAGGGCGTCCAGGAGCCAGCGCTCGTCGGCCATCCGGGGTCGGCGTCGGTGGCACCGAAGAGCTGCTTGACGATCTCGGCGCGGTCGACGGCCAGCGGCCGGTGGCGGACGGCGTGGGCCCGCAGGTCCCAGCCGAGCTGGTCGGCGGGGACGGCTCCGGTGATGACGAGGACGCTGTCGCCGTCCGGGTCGTCCTCGGTGCTGTGGCGCTGCCAGGCGTCGGCGATGCCGAGCGGGGAGTCCTGGTCACTGATGCGGACCCGGCGGCTCGTGTCCGCGACGCGCAGGGTGAACTCGGTGTCCTGCCCGGGGCCTTCGTAAGTGGCGTCGACGAGGACGAGCCGCCGGCCGCCGGCGTCCGGGAGTTCCGTTTCCAGCAGGATCTCGATGGCGCGTCGGCCCACGGCTGGGCGGGTGCCCATCAGCGGTGCCCTTCCGTGCCTGCTCCGAGGCTGCCGGAACCGTCGGCGGGACCAGGTCCTGTACCGGGACCGCCCGGGAAGCCGGGTGCAGCCGCACCGCCGCTCTGCCCACCGGGGTCGACCGCCCGCCAGATGATCTCCACCGGTGTATCGGGGTTCCCGGCACGGAAGTCCTCGATCTCCTGCCGTACGGCTGCCAGTTCACCGGCGAGCAGCGTCTCCAGGCCGCTCGCTCCGGCCTGGACGATCCGCCGAGCGGCACGGGGCCCGGCAGCATTCCCCGGTCGCCTCTCCGGCTCCTGAACCGGGCGTGGACCCTGGTGCGGGCCACAGGAAATCGGGCTGCGGGGAGTCCGCCGAAGGGCCGGCCGACGGCTCCTGGTGCGAGGACACCGCCGGGCTTCCGTGCTCGGTGAGGGAGATCGCCTCGGGGCCCGGTACGGGGCGGGCGGCAGCGGCGCCGTCTGTTCCAGCTGGAGCGCCGCGTCGAAGATGCCCATCGCGGTCGACCGCACCTCGCGGAGCACGGGCGCCAGCGGTCGCTCGAACTCCGACGCACGGACGGTCTCGGCGATGTGGTCGAGGAGCCGGCCGGCCCGGTCGCCGACGCTGTCGTCCCGGCCCCGGAGGCTGTGCACGCGCTTGAGCAGGGGCCAGTCGGTGCCGTCCAGGGCGGCGAGGACGGCCCCGGCGCTCTCCATGGTGTGGGCCAGTTCCCGGGCGGGGTCTGGTGGGTGACCGCTGCGAGTTCCTTGACCAGCGCGGTCGCGTCACTGCTGTGCCGCCCGAGCCTGGCCAGCACGCCCGCGGCGTCCCGCAGCATCGCGGTGCGGGGCACGGCGGCACCGGCGTCGAGGCCGGTCAGCTCCGCGTGCCGGTCCAGTGCACTGCGCACACCCGCCACGTCCTTCTCGGACTTCTCCGCCTTGGCGCGTACGTCGGCGGCCAGCTGGTTGACGTTGCGCGCGTACGGCTGCGGCTTGGCCGGCACACCGAAGAGGTGCGCGGCACGGTCCCTGGCCTTCTCGTACTCCTCCTCGTCGGGCAGCGGCTGGGCGCGCAGCCTCCAGGGAGGTCCGATCGACAGGAGGTCGGGGCCCGTGCTCTCGGCACCGGAATGGAGGACCCAGGCGCGGTCGTCGAGCAGCGCGTAGGCGGCGATCAGCAGGTTGGTGGTCTGCTTGTCGAGACCGGAGTAGCCGAGGGGTTCCTCGGTGATCCAGCGGCGGATGTCCTCGACGGAGAGGTCGTCGCGCTCCTGGTTCTGGGCGGCGGCCTGGTTGATGCGGGCCCGCCAGTCGGCGCGCAGGACGAGCGGCCCGTCGTGGACCGTGCCGAGCTCCAGCGGTTCGACGATGCGTTTGACGGTCGCCACGTGGTTCCGGTCGACCTCAACGCGCCCTCCGTCGTCCATGGCCCGGGTGATCCACTCCAGGGTGGTCCGCAGCTCGGCCGGGGTGACCGCCTTGCGCTGACCGTGGCGGTCGGGGCCGAAGTCCGGGTGCTTGGGTGCAGCGCGCCGAACATCCCGTCGGCGAGGTGGGCCACGTTGTCCGCGAACCGCTTGCCGCCCTCCAGCTCGGGGCGCGGCAACTGCGGCAGGAGGGACAGGACATGACGCCCGTCGACCACCTCGACCGCCTTGGTGCCCTCCCTGGGCGCCGAGATGCCGTACACCTCGCCGAGCGAGGCGACCAGGGTGTCGGTCAGGGTGTCGCGGCCGATCTCGAGCTGGCGCCTGGCCTTGACCCGGTCGTCCGGCGCGTAGGTACGTGTGTACTCGTCCAGCCGGTTGCGCTCCAGCAGGAAATTGATCCGCATCAGCTGGCCGAGCTGCGCCTTGCGCTGCTCGGAGAAGAAGTCGGGCAGCCAGACCAGGGTGGCGGCGGACAGCCCGTTCTTCTTCAGCCCCATCACGCGCTGGTAGTCGTAACTGGGGAAGCGGTCTTCGTCGTCCCAGGGGTAGTCGACAACGAAGCGGACATTCGCCTTGTCGGAGGGCGTGAAGTGCTCGTCGGCCACCTCGCGCGGGTCACCCACGTTGCCGAACACGAACTCCACTGTGCGCCGGGTCCCCGCCAGACGATCTCCTTCTCGACGATCAGGCTGTCCTGGACGCCGAACAGCTCCCACATCTGATCGCGCACCCAGACCCGGCGCACGCCGGCCCTGTCCTCACCGGCTACGGCGTTGAGCAGCGGTTCGATGTCCAGGTCGGACAGGTTCAGGGAGAACACCGGGTCCTTCTGGCCCTCGGCGATCAGCTCACTGTGGAAGGTGCTGCGCAGCGCCTGCATCCTGTCGGCGACCTTGTCGCCGAGCGGAACGGTCCGCGACCGGACGGAGCCGTGGTTGAGGGCTGCCAGCCGTGCGCCGGTGAGCCTGCGCAGCGCCGGGACGTCGGGGGCGAGCGCCGCGAGCAGCAGCGTCTTGACGAACCGGTCGTCCGCGACGAAGTCGGGGTGGTCCGCCCGCCCGTACTGACCCAGCAGGTGCTGCTGCGCCTGGCGTGGAACTTCTCAGCGATGTCGGACTCGTGCTTGAGCTGCTCGGTGAAGGCCGCGCCCGTGCCGTCGACCAGGATGTCCCACAGGTCGCCGAGCGGGATGAGCTGCCCGAGCGGGGCGTCGGCGTTCTTCTCCAGGAGCTGCTGGACCAGCTTCAGTCCGCTGCGCTCGCGCTGGAGGGCGCCGGAGAGGGCGACGAGCACGTTCAGCAGGGCCGGGGAGAGCGGGTAGACGGCACGGAAGTCGTCCCAGTTCGCGCTGGTGGCGCCCTGGTCGTCCAGCAGGATGTCCTTGACCTGCTGGTTCGACCGGTCGATGCCCGCGAAGGCGCCTTCCAGGACCTCTTCCTGGCCGGGCTTCGCCTTCAGCACCCGCTCTTTGATGATCTCCGGGAGGTTGCGGTCCTCCAGGTTGATGACGGTGAAGCGCTCCTTCAGATATTCGAGCGCCTGCTCCATGTTCTGGACGTCAGAGCCGAGGATGTCCTTGCCGACGAGCTGGGAGAGGTCGCGCTGCCGGGAGATGAAGGAGACGATCGGCACCGGCCGGTCAGCATTGCCGGATTCGATCAGCTTGACGAGCTTCTGGATCTCCTCGTTGACCCAGGTGCGCTCCCGCATCCGGGCCTGGAGCCAGAGGATCAGCTCGTCGAGGAAGAGCACCACCCCGTCGTAGCCGAGCGAACGGGCGTGCTTGCTGATCTCGCTGAGTCCGTCGTCCAGCGGCACGAACGCACGCACGTCGTCGGCCTTCCCGGAGGCGTACGACTTCATGGGGCCGCTGAGGAGGGCGGACACCAGGCGCTTACGGCCCTCGTCGTCCTGGGGTGCGGCAAAGGCGGCATCGAGCTCGGCACTGGTCCACCGGGTCGCGGAGACGGAACCGATGGGAGCCAGCCCACCCTCGGCCGAGCCCGATCCGATGGGGCCAGACCGTCGTCGGCGCCGGGTGCACCGGCCGCGACGGGTGCGGCGGCCGCGACGGGTGCGGCGGTGCCGGTGGTGGGCAGCAGCGTCGCGAACGCCTCGTCGCCGAGTGACTTCCGCATGGACCGGGCGTCGGCCAGCAGCCCGTCCGACTTGTACACCGGCGGGGTCGACGCCTCCGGATGCTCGTCGCGCACGGTCTTGACGTATCCACCGAGCAGCGCGGCGTCCAGATTGGCGGCTCCGACCAGGTGGTACGGCACCATCAGGAACTTCTTGCCGGGCAGCCAGTCGTTGTGCTCCCCACCACCTCGCGCAGCCTGGGCTTGGCCCTGGCCGCCGGGTCGCCGTTGAGCACGGCGTGCAGCACGGTCAGGAAGTGGCTCTTACCGGAGCCGAAGGAGCCGTGCAGATAGGCGGCGTATGAGGTGTTCTTCCGCACGGCGCCCCGGACCAGCCGCAGCGCGGTGTCGAACTCCTTCGCCAGCTGCTCGGTGACCACGTAATCGGCCACCGAACCGGCCTGGGCATCGCCGAAGCCATCGGTCAGAGCGACCTTGAAGTCGCCGGCGTGGGCGTCCTCCTTGATGTCGAGGACGTCCCTCAGCACGACATTGCTGGTCCTGGCCATCAGCTGCTCCCGCTCCCACCGCGTCCGCCCGGCCCTGCCGGCCGGCCACTCGACGGTCCGGGCCACCCGATCACCGGGGCCCGTTTCACCGCGTCTCCATCCTGCCAGCTCGGTACGACAACCCAGGACGATCCGGCAGAAGAGGCAGACGCACCCGTTCCGGCCGTACGCCCGGGAACAGGGAGCATGGCCGGAACGGGTGCTCGGGTGCGCGCGGAGGAGCTACCCGCCGTGGGGTGCGTCCCCGGAAGTCAGCAAGGCCGGTTCGGACCCTCCTCCTCGGTGTCCTCGTCCTCCTCGTACTCGTCCTGCTCCTCGTCCTCCTCAGGTACGTACGGCAGGCGCATCCCGCGTGACTCGGCGACCCGTAGGGCATCGCTGAGGCACTCGGCGAGCCTGATCCCGGCGTACCGCACCTCGCTGTACGGGGACATGGTGTCCCCAGCACAGCGCGGGCGTGGTCGAGGATCTCGGTCCCCATCTCCAGCTGCACGGCCTCCATCTCGTCGGCCAGCCGGGAGAGATGGCTGCTCCCGTCGTCGGAGACGAGGAAGCACGGCTTGCCCCAGGCGCCGGCCAGGGAGCAGGCGGGCGGGGCGGCGGGCGCGGGCAGCAGAGTGGGCTGAGCTGCGGCGTTCGGCAGGGCGGCGTTCGGCAGGGCGTCCATCAGGCAGCCACCCCTGCGCGCCGATCAGGTGCAGGTCGAGATCCAGCCCGAAGTCGGCGGCGAGTACGAGGGCGAGCCGTCGGCGGTGCTGGGTGTGTTCCTGGTCCACCGCGAGGAGGTACGGGCGCACGAGCGCACTTGCCCTGCCGTCGAGCGCGTGGTCCAGGCCGTAGGGAGACCGAAGGGCGGGGAGGCGGGGCGCGCCCTTGCCGGACCGGGTGAGGGCGGTTACGGGATGCGCAGGGTGGCACCGGCGCGGTGGCGGCCGGTACGGGGCCGAGGATCAGGCTCTGCAACCATGCGGAGATCCGGCGGATAAGGTCATACATGTCGACGCTCCTTGTAAGCGTTGGCCGTGCCCCGGAGGTCTAGATCACCTCGCCGGGGTCTTTGCGTCCCCAGCAAGGCTACAGCCAGATACATCCCTCTACATACAAGTACAGAGGGATTCACCCGAGCGGGCAGGATGACTGCTCTCTACGTTGGACACATGAGCGATGCGGACGGCGTGGAGACAGCCCTGGACCCGATGAGCGCGAAACCGCTCTACATGCAGTTGGCCGACACCGTCGCAGCCAAAATCGATTCTGGGGAGCTGGCACCAGACAGGCCGATCCCCTCGGAGAACCACCTCGCCGACGAGTACGGCGTTGCACGGCTCACTGCCCGACGCGCCGCCAAGGAACTCCGCGAGCGAGGGCTCATCATCACCGTGCGCGGCAAGGGCTCGTTCGTCGTGAAACAGCCGCCCACCAAGGACGGCGCCTCCGCCTGACAGCCGCTGGCTGGGAACGGGTGACCGCCAGGCGATTGCTCCTCTGCCACCTCGCCGCTACTCAGCGGCCTTCTTCCGACCGGCCCGCTTCTTCTCCGGGCGCCAGGCACGGAGGTCGTCCTGTGACAGATTGCGGTCCACCGAGCCACGGTTCAGCGCGGTCTGGAACTCCTGGGCGGGTTGGCACCCCACTCCTCGTCGTCCGCGTCGTACCACTGGCGGACCCACGGCATAATCTCGTGCAGCCCTGCGAGCAGCGGCACGAAGCGCGGATCGTCCGTACTCCAACCGTCCACCGAGGAACGGTCCATGAGCAGGTTCACCAGCGCCTCTGCCTGGTCACGATGATTCCAGCCGGCCCAGCCGAGGAGTAGGGACGGGTCGTTGTCCGTGGAGGCACCGGGATAGGAGACGAAGCGCTCCTTGGGCACGTCGAGCTTGCCTCGGTTCGACCAGTAGGAGTGCTTGAGGAAGTCGGCGCCGGTGTACTTCGGCGGCACCTTGATGTCGAGCCGTTCCCCGGTCTCGTCTTCCTCACGCTGCTTCTCCCACACGTGCTCCCACTGCTCGCGCTTGCGCAGGCCGGTCTCCTTGTAGCGGAGGGCAGCGACGTACGGGACGTGCTCGGCCTCGATGATGGCAGCGAGCACCGTGGCGAGCGAGGCGTCACGGTTGTCGAGGTGGTCGGCGGCATAGAGCGCGGCGACGGCCTGGACGTCCTCATCGTGGCGCAGCGCGTCGGCGAGCTGGAACACGGAGAGCGTGCGGGGCGCGATGTAGTCGTTGCGCTCCTCGAACCACAGATCCTTGCGCTCAGCGGCATTGAGCAACCAGGCCCGAAGGGCAGCCGCCTCGCGCTTCTTCCAGGACTCGACGGACCAGCGCCGCTTGTACTCGGGACGCTCCAACAGCTGGATGTCCTTGTTCGACTCGATGAGGTCGAGGCGCGCTTGGACGACCTTGCGGTATTCCTCTGGCCAGTCGGCCGGAATTTCGGCGGTGGTCGTCTCCGCGGAGTCATGCCGCTCGAACCAGGCGGTCTCGGCCTCGTCGGCATCAACCTTGCGCTTGAGGGCGATCTCGAAGGCCCTCTCACCAAGACGGAGTTGCAGCGCTTCGGAGCCACCCAACTCCGCAGGATCCCCAGAAGTGTGGTGCGCTCGACTTCCTTCGGCGTGAGCAGTCCATAGGCCCCATACACAGCCCAGTCCAGCTCCTCCTGCATCAGAATCATGCCGGACCGGGTTCTCTTCTGCGCCCTGGAGGCGTCGAGCAGGGCAGCAGGGGTGGGAGCGGCGGATTCAGCGAGGGCCGAGGGCTCGTGCTCGGCCAATTCATGAGCGAGCGTGTCAAGTTCGCGGGCGAGGGCGAGTGGGAGCGCTGACGGGAGCGGGAATTCTTGAAGTTTTGTCCCAGTAAACTCAAAAATCGCTCCCACTCTTCTGGAGCCCATCGGTTACCACCTCCGCTTGAATTGTCACCCCCACCCTTAGCTTGACTCACCTGCTTCAGCCAGAAGCAAGCCGTCGAAGAATTCAGCACCCCCATCAACTCAAGATGCTGCTCCTCGGTAGCCCTCTCCGGCAGCTTGATCACCGGTGCAGACTGCTTGAAGACCTTCCCGCCCCGGTCCAGCACGAAGTGGTTATGAGTGGCCACAAAGGCAAACGTCATGGACAGCGGCGTCGCATACCGCTCTTTTACCCAGCGATACCACGTCCACCATGGCCCCTCGGAGTCAGCCCGAGTCTCGCCACCAAAACTAGTGGTCGAGCCTAGCTGGGTCCGCATCGACCAGAGATGCTTGCCCCAGCTGCTATCCGCTTGGTAATCCACCGGCTCATGGTCTGGGCCATACGGGACAAGAGCAGGGTCTTGCCCTCGCACGTCCCAATCTCGGACTACCTCCCCGGTAATCAGCGATCGCTGCAACCGACGTGCGTCAGGCCGTTGACGAAACCAAGCCCTGGACAAAAGAAGACCTCGTCTTGCCCTGGGAAGCTGGCGAAGCCAATGGGGCGTTCGAGTCGCGCCTTGAGAGAGTCCGGGGCCTGTCCAAGAGCGGCCATAAGCTGCGAGGCGCCACCGCCAGCCAGGCTCCACGGAAACTTGGCGAAAGTCCCCGCTTCACGTCCTCACCACTCACCCACTCGGACTCGGCACCCAACCTCCGCACCTGCTCGGTGATCGCCTCCCACACCGGCCCGACCGTGCCCTTCTCCGGGACAGCGGCTTCCCCTCGCACACCGAGCACAGCCCGAATCGGGTCCGCCTGCCGCGCCATCTGATTCCGTCCCACCAGAATTACCGTTGGCGTGCCATGCCCCGGAATATAGGCCACTGAAGTGTCGATGATATGTGACAGCTCCACACCCCGAAGTGGCGCTTCCGCCGACTCTTCGGGTCCTTGTACGGCCCGCCGTGGAAGTACGACTCGATGAGCACCTTCCCAAATTCCCTCTTCATGAAGGAATTCGAGGTGATCTGCCCGGTGAAGCCACCGTTCCGCTGGTCACCACCCGACCGAATCGCCAGCTCGAAAATGCGCTGAGCGAACGGCACCGACAACGCGTACTTGCCCGAGCAGGCCCAGTACACATCCCGGTAGTTCTGGTTCTCCTGCTTGTCCTTGACCGTGATGTACGGGGTTCGCCACCACCACGTGGTACGAGCTGCGCCCCAGCAGATCCGCGCTCTCGACGTACTCCTTGACGTCCTCCGACCGGTACGTGAAGACCTCCTGCCCAGCAACGTCGTCGAAGGTCTGCCCGGCCTCCTGGCCGGCCTCCCGACCATGCAGCAGCGAGTCCCCACCGCGATCCGGATCGGCAGCTTGGGGCACGCCGAAGCTCGCGTACATCGCCTGCCTTCAGCGCCGCGACCAGCAGCCGGAAGCGGGCGATGGAGGCCGCGTACGGGTTCTTGTCCGCGCCGTGCACGGACTCCAGGGCGCGGCGGATGAGCAGCCACCGGTCCGTGCCCGGCTCCAGCTCGCGCCACTTCGCGAGGATCCGCTCGAACAGGCCGAGCAGGAAGTGGCCCGAGCCGCACGCGGGGTCGATGCAGCGCAGGCCGCGTACCTGGTCGTCCTCGTCCAGCTCGCCCCGCCAGTCGACCGGCTTGTGCTTCCACACCGGATCCAGACCGAATTCCTCGACGGCCGGTTCCAGCGTCAGGTCGAGGATGAACTTCTCCACGAAGTCCGGGGTCTGGAGCAGCGCGTACGTCTTGCGGGCGTGCTCGGAGAGGTCCTGGTAGAGGTCGCCGAGGAAGCGGGTGTTCAGCTCCGGGTCGGTGAAGTCGTAGCGGACCTCGTTGTCGACACCCCGTTCGCGCCAGAAGGCGAGCAGCCGGGCCGCCGCCTCGTAGGACGGCGTGACCTCGCCCATCGGGTTGTGGCGCTCGTCGAAGAGGGCCGCCGCCGTGGGGTGCGCGTCGGCGAAGGCGTCGAAGGAGGCCTTCAGCCAATCACGGTCGTTCTGGTCCGGGTGCAGTCGGAAGTGCTCCTCGTGCCGGTCCTGGGCCTCCAGCAGACGCTCGCCGGGGCCGGACAGCCAGGCTTCGGGGATCAGCCTGTTGTCCTCGCTGAACCGGACGAAGACGCAGCCCAGGACCCAGGCTGCGGCGATCTGCACCAGGCGTTCATCCAACCAGGGTCCGTAGTCCGTGGCCGTCCGCTGCGAGGAGACCGCCCGCTCGTACTCCGCCCACAACGACCCGTTGAACGGCTCTTCCCGCGCCCGCTCCCGGAGATCCACCTCCAGCAGCGCGACCTGCTTCTGCAACTCCTTGAGCAGGTCATCGAACATCGCCTTACGGCCCTGCGACGCACCCGTCGTCGTGCGGGTTTCCTCAGACGACACCGGTGGAACCTCTTCCCATCCCCGACAAGCCTGCCGCGCGGTCACGGCATTGGTCCGCCCATCCTGCCAGCCCGGCGGCCCCGTCCGGCAGCCAGCCGCCGGGGCTACCCTTCGGACGCGGCACACCGCCCTGGTGCCCGAGCCCGAGCGCGATCCGGTGCACATCGGGCCGGTCCAGGCACCCGACACACCGCGGCGATGTCACGACGTCGAGACCATCAGCTCGTCGATCCGCTGGGGCAGATCCTCGGGATGCCGTGGCCCGTGCGGACGAGGCGGAGTTCGTCGGCCTGCGCCTCCCGGGCGCCGTCCGTCACCAATGGGCGCAGACAGAGCCGACTACGCCCACGCGCCCACCGGAGGAACCAACACACCATCCACTCGCCGCGTAGTGCAGGCCGTCGGCACCATGGGCCTGGCCGGCCTGCTCCAGAGGTTTCAAGTCCGACCTCTGATCAAGACGTTCATCTACACGACACTGTAACCAGCTCCGGAATGTAGGCTCGCAAGAAGCTTTCAAGATCGGCACGTCGCTCCGCGTTCTCGGATCCCACTGCCACGCTGTCGATGTAGACCCTCAGCACCAGATGCGTGTACGGACGTCCGGTTGTCGAAGATTTTGACTGACCGGTCTTCGGCTGACATTTCATCCATGCAATGCCTCCATTACTGGCGACTCCCGCGCTGGTAACGTCACCACCCGGCGAAAATCTCCTGAAGTCCGTCCATTCTTCGTTCCACACTTGCACAACGTCTTCCTCTGCGACATCGCGCCCAATCGATACTCGCAGAGCCGCCTTCCCGTCGACAGTCACTACACAGGTGCGGCGCCAAGCGGATCCTTCGCCTTCATCGTCACGCAAATCGATGGATTCCCCTGCCGGAAGGATCGGCTTGATCTCACCCTCGTCGACCCTGACGTCACAGACCTTCGACGGAACTGCGTACCCGTACCCCTGCCTACCACTCGCGCACGCAGAAAGGAGGAGAGTGACGGCGCAGAGTGCCCCATAAAGGCAGCTGAGTTTCATGACCCATTCACCGGTCGTCGATTATCGACTGGGCTCCAGTAACGCATTTCGCCTCCCCGTCTCACGCACACCAGTTGCCCACCAGCCCCGGAACATAGGCCCGCAGGAGGTTCTCTATATGCGTACGCCATTCTTTTACCGGTTCAGATCTCTCGACGTCATCCCCGATGAGGACCTCCAAAGACAAGTGGCTATATCGCCCTGTCTTGGTCTCCAGCGACTCATACTGGGGCTGGCCCGGCTGGGCACACAAGCCATCCAGGCAACGGCTCCGTCCTCGCCCACCGCCGCACTGGTGACACCCTCACCGAGTGAGACTCGCCTCAAGTCGAGATACTTATCGGACGCCTCGCGCGCAATATCAAGCGTTCCGCCTTGCCGAGAGATGGAAACGGTCAGGTCGGGTCTTTTGTCAACCACCACGCTACAGCCGCGACCAGCCCCAGGCCCAAATACGCCGTCACTGGAACGTTCCCTAACTTTTCCCCAGGGGCAGCAGCGGTTTCAGATTCGATGGAGCCACCTCGACATCACAAATGCTACCTGGAACAGCGTACTCGTATCCAGGGTCATCAGCCGAGCAACCGGTAAAGAAAAACACTGAAGCGCCCAGCAAAGGAAACCAAACCGATGTTTCATTTCCCAAGACACCCCAGGAGGCGCCTGGTGGCATTTCCATTGCTGGCGGAATCATCTATCCCGTAAACGGACATTCGCAGGCTTCCACTCTCCTTCCGACCGCTGATCAAGTCAGTCATCTACACCACACTGTGACCAGCTCCGGAGAGTAAGCTCGCATGAAGCGTTCAAGGTCGGCACGGCGCTCCGCGTTCTCGGATCCCACTGCCACGCTGTCGATGTAGAACCTCAGCACCAGATGCGTGTACGGGCGTCCGGTTGTCGAAGATTTTGGCTGACCGGTCTTCGGTTGGCATTTCATCCATGCAATGCCTCCATTACTGGCGACTCCCGCGCTGGTAACGCCACCACCCGGCGAAAATCTTTTGAAGTCCGTCCATTCCTCGTTCCGTACTTGAATAACGTCTTCCTCTGCGACATCGCGCGAAATCGATACCCGCAGAGACGCCTTGTCATCCACGAGCACTCGACATTTGCGGCGCCCGTCAGCCCCTCGACTTTATCGCCACGCAATTCGATGGATCCCCTGTTCGAAGGATCTGCTTGATCTCACCGTCGTCGACCCTGACGCCGCAGACCTTCGACGGAACCGCGTACCCATACTCCTGCTCGCCGCCTGAGCACGCCGAAAGGAGGACAGCGGAGGCACCCAGCGCCACATAGATGTGCTTACGCATCATGATCCGCCACCTGGCAATCCGCGAGCAGTGCGGTTTCCGTCATTCGCCGTCCCATTGATTCTGGATGCCATAGCGTCCGGGATACATCTTCATCAGGGTTTGCCTGCATCCAGATATCAGCCAGGGCCGCGACTCTGTATTCCCGGTCGCGGTAGGAACGCGTGTTGTCCGTTGCCAGCCCGTCGTCGATCCTCGCCGTCTCCCCTCGAGCCACTTCGACGTCAAGACATCGACACCCCGCTGCGCCGCGTCCCTCCGTACGGGATGAAGTTCGCCACGCCACCCCAGGTGTGGTAGTCCATCTTGGCGTCCCAGGCGGCTTTGCTCTTCGCGTTGTCGGCATCCACTGCCAGCCCTTGGTAGCGGGCCTCTTCCAGGAATCCGACCGTATGTCCCGCTTTTCTCCAGGTCTCTTCGGGCCCGCCTACCCCGTGTTGATGTCGTGCACAATTTCCCGGTTGATGGAATCCTGCAGCGTGAAGTAGGCGAATCGGTCGCGTGAGATCTGCTTCGATACCTCCAGGACCTCTTGACGGTCCAGGGGCTGCGCGCATCGAGTTGCGCACTTGCCGTGGCATGCACCTCGTCCCCGTAATTGCCCATGACCGTCGCCATAGGCGTACGGAGGCTCGGAGGAATTCGTCACCCTCGACAGAGAGGTGTTTCAAAGCACCTTCGAAGACCCGGTTGTTGGCTTCGGAATGCTCGACATAGCCACCACCCGAATTGTTCGGGTCGATGCCGGTCGTCCCCGCCACCAATGCCGCCCCGAACCCGGCCCTGCCCTGTGCGTCCTCGATGTCGGAACTGCGGAGCGGGTCGCCCCACATGCTGTCGGGGTCGTGCGGGTTGCGCATGTACGGATGCCCGTCGACGACGTCCCAGTCCCGTTCACGCGTCAGGTACTCCAGCCTGTCGTTGTCCTGCTCCCTGCCACCGTCCGTGTTCGATGCCGACTCAGGATCAAGGAAGGTCGCCGCTGCCTCGGGGTCCTTACTCATGACGCCGAGCAGGCCGTCGAGAGGATCGTTGGCGAACCATTCGTCCCGTGAGGTGACGAAATTTTGGGAAGATCCCAGTTGTCGTTGCCCTTGTCCGCCTTCTCGGCGGCGATGAGATCGTCACCCAGGTCGTGCATGAACTGGTCCGAGTAGCCCTCACCCTGTTGCATCAGAGTGACGAGGGACTGGTACCCGCGGACTTTCTCCCCTTGCCACTCGTACCGCTTCATACCGGACTCCTTGAGGCCGGCATGAAAGTCCTTGTACGCCTGCGACTTCGGATCTTGAGTCGCAGTGGCAAGCACGTTGGCCAGTCCTCGTTCGGCTCCGAGATAGTGCTGCTTGTTGCCCGTGTCCGAGTCGTAGGCGAAGGTGTTGAGCTGGTTGGTCACCTTGATGGTGCCCTCGGGACCGAGGTGGTTGAGTACCGTCTGGCTGAAGCCCTTGTCACCGGCGTTGTCGCGCATCACGCGCTCCCACTCCGCCGGGTCGTCGGGTTTCTCACCCGCCAGTATCTGATCCGCGTATTTTTGGCCTCGCGTGCCTCGACCACTTCTATGTCCCCGACAGCCGCCGAGTTGAAGTCGTGCCCGCCTCCGCCGACGTTGTCGATGAACTCCTCGAAGAAATCCTTGATGCCTGCCGCATCCCGGAGTGCGAGCCTGGCTCCCTCGTCCGCGTCGTCCACCGCCTGTACAGCCGTAGCCACCGCAGCAGTCCAACTGGCCTCTTGAACGGCACGTGCCGTTGCGTCGAAAATGCCGCCCTCTGCGCCTTTGGCCTTGCTTGTGTCAAGGTGAGCCTGCCCCTTGGCATCAATGTGCATGTCGGCCTTCCTGGCCGACTCCACCAGATCCGTCACCGCTCGTATGCGTTCGACGAACTGCGCATGGATGTCACGCAGAATCGACGCGATGGCCCGCGCCTCCACCGCCCCGGCATCGAACTGCTTTCGCGACGCCGTGAACGGGAGTCAGCGGCGTCCGCGCTCACGCCGACCCACTTGCCGTCAGTCGCGACGCCTTGAACCTGGCTTCCGTAGGCTTCGCCGAGATCATCGAAGCCGTCGGCCATCCTGTCCCACGAGACAGCCGCGGTGGTGAGCGGGCTCAGCCGGATGGTGACGACTTCCTGGTAGGTGAGCAAGGCATCTCCTTCAGTCTGCAGGGTGTGCTGGACGCTCCGTGCCCGTGGTGAGGCGGGGACGATCGCGGTCAGTCGCCCCGACCGGGGTCCGGTGCCGGTACGTCGATCCGTACCAAGGAGCTCCGCACATCATGGTTGACATACCGGAAATCTCTGTTCGCCTGGCTCAAAGCCGTCTGGTCCTGCTCCAAGCGCGCTTTGAGGCTCTTCACCTGCAGGGCCCACTCCTTGTGTGCGTCCTCCAGACCGGCACCGGTTGCCCAGCCCTTGAACTCGCGCTCCGCCGCATCGGAATCCTCGTCGGCATGCACACCGGCTTTACCGAGGCCCGGGCGTATGTGTTCCGCCAGCGCCTTGATCGCTCCCTGTTTGCCTTGCGCGTTGGTCTTGAGGTCCGCCGACCCTGCGAGACCGTCCGTGCCGTTCAGTTGCATACGGCCTGCATGCCGAGCCGCGGCTTCGGCCTTGAGCTGTTCCCACTCGTCCCAAGCCATCAATGTCCCCGTGTCCGTCGTACGGCATGTGCACCCAAGTCCGGGCGTCAGCAGTAGACATGAGCGTCCCCGCGTCTCGCCCACGCGCTCAGCGACCAGTCTAAACAGCACCCGTAGAAAACTCACAGAAGCAACTACCCGGGCTGTTCAGCCAAGCTCAGGTGGGTCGCGGTACCCGCCCCGACGTCCCAGCCCGAACGCGATCCGGTACACATCGGGCAGGTCCAGGCGCCCGTCACGGCGGGCGGGGTCATGACGCCGAGGGCCATCAGCTCTTCGATCAGCCGGGGCAGATCGTCCGGGTGCCGGGGCCGGTCCGTACAAGGCGGGGTTCGTCGGCCTGTGCGTACCGGGCGGAGTCCTTCGCCAGCTCGGCCGGCAGGTTGCCCTCCGCCCACATCTTCAGCACCGTCTGCTTCTCGATGGGCACCTGGCAGCCCGCGAGCGGCCGTATCGCCAGCTCCACCCACGGCGTGTCCTCGCTGACCTCGTCGACCCGCCGCTGCGAGGCCTTCTGCACCCCGGTGCGGATCGCCTCCTGGTGCAGGGCCCGGTCATGACCTCGGTAAGCGGTGTGCGTGTTCCTGGCAGCCGTCAAAGCGCCTGGAGGAAGCTGCGCGGACTGATCCCCCGTTCCCGTCCATCAGATGGTTGGGCAGCCAGGTGTACGGCCTCCCCTGCGGAAGTTGCTGCCCATGAAGGGGTCGGCGATCTGCTCGAACAGCAGGGTCTGCGAGTCCTCGTCGTTGCGCAGCAGCAACGGCGGGACGTGCCGGTGCCCCGGCGTCGGAGTCCCAGCCGGTGATCCGCCGGAAGCGCCGGGCCGTCTCGCTGTCCTCGTTGCCCAGGCAGTGGAAGAGCAGCCCGTACAGATCGGTCTGCGTCCAGGTCAGCTCGGCCGCGTAACCCGACAGCTTCGAGGCATCCGGGAAGTGCCGGCGGGCCGAGTCGAACATGTCCGGGCGGATGAACACCTTGAGCCGGATGTTCCGGGTGCCGAAGCGCATCTGCAGAGCCAGCCGCAGGATGCCGCCGACCAGCCGGTCCGCCTGCTCACGGTCGTTGTGCAGGTGCTCCAGGGCGTCGAAGAGCAGCAGGTGCACGAGGTTCTTGTCGTACGCCTCCCGGTCCGCGCGCTCGATCGTGCGCTGGGCAGGCTCCGGGTTGACCCGCACCCAGGCCACCTTGTCCGACCAGTTGGGCAGGGCGCGCAGCTCCGGCTCGCCCAGGGCGTTCAGCAGCACCGCGTACCAGATGTCGTACGTGTCCCCGGACGCCAGCAGGGCCCGCAGGACCTGCGGGCTCGGGTAGGACTCGGACCGCATCGCCAGACCGTGCCCGGGCGAGACGATCACGCGGCGCAGCCGGCTGATGCGGTACTCGGCGGAGGCGAGGTCACGCAGGCCCTCGTCGAGCAGCGAGCGGTACCAGAAGGTCTTGCCGACGCCCCGGCCGCCCGGCACCACTGTAGTGTCGACGTACAGGGCGGTGCGGTGCGAGTCCGGCATGAACAGGGTGTGTGCGGACGGCGCCCGGGTGTCGGCGTACGGGCTTCCTCCAGCGCCGTCGACAGCAGCTCCCGGTACTCGGCGGCGGTGATCGGAGCCTCGGCCGTCATCGGGGTCCTTCCTGGTCCGGGCGCCCCGCAGCTCGGCCTCGATGCGACGGGTGGTGGTCTCCAGGAACTCACCGTACGCGGCTGTCACGAAGCGGCGGTCCTGCCAGCCCGGGGCGTCGGCCGCGTCCATGCCCACCAGGCCCGGTTCGAACAGGATCGGGACGGCCCAGTGCGGAGCGGACTGCTCGTGCAGTGCGCCGTCCTGCACTTCATCGGCCCCGACCGCGTCGTACAGCACCTCGAAGCGTTCGTGCGCGTGTGCGCGGAACCGCTCCAGGTAGGACTCCATGGGGTAGTGCACGGAGTCGGGCACCATCGAGGCGACCATGCCCAGCTTCTCGCGGATGCGCGGAGCCTGTCCCGAGGACTGCCAGGCGGCGAACAGGTCTCCGTAACCGCTCCACGTCTGGGCGTTGTCCGTGCCGAACAGCAAAGCCAGATCGCAGAGGCGTGAGATGGCGACGGCGGCGATGTCATGGATACCGGCCCTGCTGTCCAGCAGGACCACATCAGGGCGCCGCTCGGAATCGCCGTCGCGTGCCATCGCGTCCTCGCAGGCGTGGACCGCCCGCTCCAGCCGGGTCGCGAAGGAGGCGTCGGGAGTGTCGGCGTAGACGCGGTTCAGCTTGTCGACGTACGCGTACGGAATTCCCCTGATTCCGGGTCGCGCCCCGCGCCGGGGCCACCCACACCTCGCCGATGATCTCACCCGAGCGACGCGGCGCGTAGGGCGAGCGGGTCACGAACTCCATGCCCTCCGCGTTGCCGACCGCAGCCTCCACCAGGTAGTCGACGAGGCCGTGCCGGGGCAGTTCCTGCCCATCAGCAGCGGTCCTGCACCCGGCGACTCCAGGTCCAGATCGACCACCAGGACGGCATGACCACGGTCCGCGAGGTGGCGGGCGAGCATCGCCGTGGCCGTGGAACGGCCGACTCCGCCCTTGAAGCCGTACAGCACCGTGCGATGGGTGCGGGGCTCCCTGGCTCCGGGGCCGGTGTGCTCACCCTGGCCCAGTCCTCGCCGACGACCGTGTTGTCGAGGAAGTGGACCGAGCCCGCAGCCGTCGGGCCCTCAGGATCGGCCACCGCACGCGGGGAGTTCAGCAACGCGCCCGCCGAGAACATCTCCGAGGCGAGCAGGACCACCCGGTCGGAGCCGTAACGACCGATGCGCTCCTCGAACTCCGCCTCCCACTGCTCCCGGCAGCCTGCCGCCGCCTCCGCGCGGTCGGTGTCGTCGACGATGAGGGTGAAGCATCCGAGCACGTCCCGGACCAGGAGGACGGGAAGCCCGCCTCCGCTGCCGTCCGGGCGATCGTGAAGGCGCGCTCACGGGCCTCGTCGAAGTACACGGGGAAGGAGGGGAGTTCACGGAAGCCTTCTGTTGATCAGGGCTGTTTCATGCAGGGTAAGTATGCGGTGCGCGGCTTCCCGTCGTTTGTCCACCACATCCGCTTGCAGCCAACCGCCGTCCCGGTAACGGTGCGCAACGCTCCACCTTCTGAACGCCCTCAGATCGCTGTCGAGCAGGGCGTGCAGCGGTGCACCGGACCGACCGCTCGCGAACAGCTTGATCTCACGGACGAGTTCATTGACATGACCGAACTCGATGATCCGCTCGGCGTCCTCCGGGTGCCTGGCACGCGGCTTGGCGGACGGCTTCTCCTCACCCTCCAGAGGTTCCATCTGCACATCGGTGAAGTGCAGCAGCAGGCTCTTGACAGCGCACTCGGCAGCAAAACCGTAGAGGTGATCGGCTGAGGGCAGACGGCTGCCCTTACGGAGGTAGTCGCCGTCGTGGAAGTGCCGCGAGGCAGCCGAGGCGAAGTGTTGTTGCTGGGTGGGTTCCGGCACAGGTCAGATCGTAGGCCGATCTTCGCGGAGCGGAAGGGCAATCGGGACAGGAGGCCCCTGGGTGTCCTGCAGGGGCGCCGTTGAGGGGCTGCCCGCGGCGGGGCCCGTACGCGTGGGGCGGACTCAGGTCCGGACAGCGACCGGCTGCCCTCTCTGTTCGTTGCCCCTGGATACGCAAGATGCCAATATTCGACGGGTGGTCGACAACGGGGATGACACCGATGACATAGCCGGGGCGCCGGCCCCGCGTTCAAAGATCTCCGACTTGGCCGACTGGCCTGCGCCCGATGCGCCGCAGGCACCGCGCGAGGCGCCGGGGCCGGCCCTGCCACGACGCCTGAGGACGACCCGGCGGCAGCGGCTCGACGTGAGTTCGCGGTGCTGCTGGGCGAGTTCAGACGTACGGCGGTGCTGGTTCCGCTGGATGTGAACGGGGATCTGTGGTCGGCCGACCAGGGTGGTGTTCGCTGGATCTGTGCGTTCTCGGATGAGGAGACGTTGGCCCGGTTCGCGCTGGCTCGCGGTGAGGCCGGGCGGGAGTGGGCGTACCAAACCGTGCTCGGTGCGCGGTTGCTGGATGTGATGGTGCCTTTGCTGCCGGGCCCTTCAGGGGTGGCGCTGGATGCAGGCAGTGTGGACGGCGGGATGTTGTTCCCGCCGGTGGCGGGCATCGTGCCGGACGCGGTTGCGGTGGATCTCGGGGGACGCAGTGAGCGGAGAAGGTTCTGATCTCGAGGTGCCTCCGGAGGCACTGTCCGAGATCGCGAAGGGGATCGATCTGGCGCACGCGGAGCTGAAGGAGCTCGGGTTCATCGGCCAGGCCTCGACGGGCCGGGGCTTCTCCGACCTTGCGCTGTCGGGACTGGAGTTGGGGCATGGCGGGCTGACGTCGGAGTTCGAGACGTTCTGCAACCGCTGGGAGTGGGGTGTGCGGGCCCTGACGCAGAAGGGCAACGGTTTCGCCCTCGGTGTCGGCCTGTCAGCCGGTTCCTACGCGGAGCAGGAGCAGTACGTCAAGGACTCGATCAAGGTCGGTGTGAACTCCTGAACGGGAATCCGCACGCCTCCGAGGACGAGGTCAAGAAGATGAGCTGGGACTCGGTCAGCCGGCAGACTCCGTACGACGGCGCGGACTGGAGCTGGGACTCGATGACCGAGGCCAACGACGAGGTGGGACAGACCTGGCGGGACACGTTGTACGACGGGGAGGACGCGCTGCTCGACTCGTGGGAGAACGCCGGGTTCATCTCTCCGGAGCGGCGCGCCGAGGTGGACGAAACGCTGAAGGACACGCTCGATCCTTCACAAGGGATCGTCGAGCAGGCTGAGCAACCGCGATGGGGCAGGGCGACTGATGGGGACTTGGGAAAGTTCGTCGGTGACCTGTACGACGGTGCCGGCGATCTGGTCGACAAGGGCAAGGAAGTTGTCGGCGCGGGGATCGACAAGGGCACAGATGTACTCGGCTCCGGTCTGGAGAAGGTCGGCGCTGATGAGTGGGCCGATGCGGTTGAGGACTGGGGCGATGAGACCGCGTCGTCGCTGGGTGCGGAGGTCGGGGAGCAGCAGCTCGGGCAGAGCGAGGAAGCCGACGAGCTGATCCATGGCAGGCCGGAGAAGATCAGTGCGGCGGTGAAGAACCTCCGTGACTTCCGACGCGCGTTCGATCTCGTCGGTGGCGGGATGAAGAAGCTCGACTCCGGTCACTGGAAGGGTGAGGCCGCCGACGCCTTCCGGACCAAGTTCGAGACGCTGCCCACGGACTGGCTGCGTGCGGCGGATGCGTTCGAGGATGCGGCCAAGGCGCTGGAGGCGTTTGCCGGGGCGGTCACCAGCGCGCAGGCCAAGGCCGGCGAGGCGATCGCTCTCCACAAGGAGGGCAAGCAGGACTACGAAACAGCGGCGGCTGCGTTCAAGGAGAAGGCTGAGGCGTACAACGCGGTCCGCAACACTGATCATCCGCTCCCGCATCCGGGGCGTTCTCCGACCCGGGCGCGGCCAAGCGCCAGCACGCCCAGGAGATCCTTCAGCGCGCCCGGCAGGCACGCAATGACGCCGCCGAAGCCGCCAAGGGCGCGATCACTACGGCGATGGCGCACGCTCCGAAGGAGCCCACCGGCCTGGACCGGGCCACGCAGGAGTTCCTCGACCACGGTATGGCCCAGGGTGTCGAGCTGGCTCACTTCGGTGGTGGTGTCGTCAAGGGCACCGCGGGCCTGGTGAACTTTGTCCGCTCGGTCAACCCGATCGACCCGTACAACCTGACGCACCCGGCCGAGTACTACAAGGGCGTCAACATGACGCTCGCCGGCCTCGTCACCACCGTCACCAACCCCGACCGTGCCCTCAAGAACGCCTGGGACGCAGCCAAGGGCGACCCTCCGAATTCCTGGGCCGACTCGTCCCCGAGCTGCTCGGCACCAAGGGCGGCGGCCTGATCAAGGGCGGCCTGCGGGCCGGTATGCGCAGAATAGGATCTGGCAAGCTGCCAGATGAATGGATGACGGGGCCCGGCGGCGTCCAAGAGATCTTCTAGACGATCCAGCCCAAACCAGGTGGGCGGAGGATGCATACGCCAGCTTTCTGAGGGATTCTCGCGATGTGGACAACATCGCCGAACACTCTCGTGACGCACAACGAGGCAATGACTCCACAGGATTTTCGCACGAAGAAATTGCGTCGGTCAAGAAGCACGTCTTCGATACTGAGCATCCGATCGTCGACCCAGAAACAGGTAGGGTTGCGATACGAAAGTTCGACGCCGATGCGGAGATCGCGGATGCATGGATTCGACTCAGATCCGGTAACGCACTACCCGAAGACTATGTACTCCTCGAACATGAGATAGCTGAGCTCGGATATCTACGAGATAATCCTGGATCGACCTACCAGGAAGCTCACCGATTCGCGAACGAAGACCATAACTGGGAACAGCATATCCCGCTGTTCAAGCGGGAAGACTTGGAAGGTGAATGGTAATGGCCTCGCTGGTATACTTCCGCAAGATTTCCGAATCGACCGAGGTGGTCGAATATGTCTTCGGGTTTGACACGAACGACCCTCCTCATCGACTCCTGATGGACACGAAAAGCCGCAGGTCTCGACCGGTTGACGGAGAAATCGATTACGCATTCCTGAAAGCATCACGCAAGATTAATGCTCTTTACGAAGAGACGTCGCAGTGGCCTGAGCACGGAATGAGTGTCAGCTAAAGGTACTTCGAGATCAGCCATGCGCCTGATCCGAAATGCTTGTGACTTATGTTGAGCCGCCCGCGTCCGCGAAGGCGACAGGGTCCTCGCATCGCACGCAAGCCGGGCAGCCGCACTCCACATTCCGGATATGGCTGTCTGATGCCGCCACTACGAAACGACGAGTCAAATCCCGTGGCCGTCCGGTAATTCAGCTTGTGGCACTCGGCATTGGTCTACGAACGGCTGTGTTCATACCGTGTGCGGTGCCCGCGGCCGAGCGACCGGTCTGGACGCCAACGCCTCCCACCATTCCCGCAAGGGGTTGGCGACTGAGCCCGCGCCCTCTGACCAGACCCAGCCAGGGGCCCTGTCAGCCCGTCTTCTCCACGCCCCCGACTTCAGTTCCTTCAGGAACAACCCCTTGAGCTCCACTCGCTGGGTCTCCCGGTCCACCACATCCACCGTGCGGCCGTCCAAGGCGGTCGAGGCCTCAGAGTCCTCCATAGGGACGAGCAGCCACAGGCCGTGCGGGGCGACGGCGGGTGTCCGGCGGCGTTCTGCAGCGCGACCAGCAACTCCCTGCCCCCACCTCCCAGTAGCGGGCGACCAGCCCGGCCCGGTAAGCCAGGAGCACCGTGCGTGGGCCTGAAGCCGCAGCCTGCTCCGCGACACGCGCCACGACCCGTTCCAGCGCCAGCCGTGCGTAGGAGGCAAGGCCCGCCCCGATGCTTCCCGAGGCGGCGTACGCGGCATCCGCTTTCAGCAGCGCCTGCCAGGGGCCCGCTGTTCCTGGGCCAGCTCCCGCAGTGTCGCGAGGAGAAGCTCGTCCAGGGCGAGCGGCGTCACGTCGAAGCGCTCCGCCAACTGCTGTGCCACACCGGGCAGTTCCGGCCCCTTGATCGTGAGAGCGACGAAACCGCCTCGTCGACGGGCCGCCTGGAGACGGGCGGCCGTGATCCGTCGCGGGTCACGGCCGAGCGCCAGCTCGCTCTGCGCCTCCTCGATCATCGTCCGAGTGCTGGCCAGGGCGGACACCGTCTGCTCGGTGTGCCAGGCAACGGCTTCCCGGGCGCGTGGCAGGAAGCGTTTGCGCTCATGGTCGTAGGCGAGCGGGAAGCCGGCCTGGTCCAGGGCCTCCTCCAGCTCCACATAGGTGGCGTCGGCAAGCACCGCCAGGGCGGGGAAGCGGGCGCGGACCCGGGCCAGCAGGTCTTCGGTGCCGATCCCGGTCTCCGGCCGTACCCTGCGGCGGCCTGCGAGATCCGCAGCGCCTGGTCCAGGTGCAGGTCCAGCGGATAGAGCTCCAGGCGCGGGGAGACACCGACGCCCAGGGCCATGGCGGCGGCCAGATCGACGAGCCGGGTGTCGGCCGGCGGCAGCATGCCTTCGGGCGCACCGAGCGCGCGGAGTTCCCGCAGCACCGTCACCCGGCCCGGCAGCGGATCGCGAACAGCCACGTCGGCAGCCACGACGCCGAGTGCCGCCGCGTAATCGGCTAGTTCTGCGGGGTCGGCTCGTCCGCACCGGGCTGATCCTCCAACGCCAGCAGCACGCGGCCGTCGCGCCGCAGCATAGCCAGCCGTGCCGGAGCCTCCGAGCCGGCGTCCTCGTCCCGCTTGCGGGCCTCCGTGTCCACTGCCGCACGGACGACGGCCAGCGCCCGGGCCGGCGTATCGGCGGCATCGCCGTCACCCGCCCGTGCCGGACTCGCAGCTCGTCCGCCAGCTCCACGGCTGTCATCACTCTGCCCTGCTCGGACAGTATCGCGGCCAACTCGTCCCGGATCCGGTCCATCCATGGCAGGCCGCCCACCGCTCCACCGCGGCGAGCTGGTGTGCGGAAACCGTGTTCTGGCTGATGTCGAGCGCCTTGGCGATGGCAGTCTGCACCGGCCAGTCCCCAGGTCGGCGCCACCCGGCAGCTGGAGGGTAGCGCGTACGACGTCGGGACGCGGCTTCGTACGACGCCCCTGGCTCTCCGGAGGCATGAGCCGCGCGGCCAACGTCTCCACCGACTCCAGCGCCTCCTCCGGGGCGTCCAGAGCGATCGTCACCGGTTTGCGTGGCTCGGGGCGCTTGCGCAGGTCGTGCGACCACTGGCGGTGGCGGCGGTTGAGCTCCTTGCGGATCGCGTTCCCGGCACCGCGCGCACGGGAGATCGTGTGCGGCTGGATATCGAGCAGCGCCCCGACCGTCGAGGCGCCGAGAGAAGCGGCCACGGACACGGCGCGCGGCGACAGCCCGCCGCGTCCAGTGGCGTTCTCAGGTCGGCGACCGCCGCAGCCTGCTCACGGGCGTCCTCGATGTCCTCGGTGGTCATGCCGACCGTGGCAGGCGTGGTCGCCGGACGCGCCGAGTCGGCCGTACGGAACAGCCGACGCCATGCCTCCTGCAGGTCGCGCAGGCTGTCGTAACGCTGCTCTGCGTCACGGTGCAGCGCCCGCTCGAAGAACTCGGTCAGCCCTGGCTCAATGCCTGGTCGAACAACTCGGAGGCGACATACAGCTTGGCTTTCGTGACCGTCAGCGGATCGACCGTGCCGTCACCCACACCGGGCGTTCGCCGGACGCCATCTCATGCAACGTGACTGCGGCGGCGTACCACTCGGCGTGGTCGTCGTAGCGGGCACGACGGCTTCCGCCGAGGAAGGGTCGAGATAGCCGCGCGTGCCCGCCTGGACGTCCCTGTCCGGAACGTCGGCCAGCGAGAAGTCGAACAGCATCAGTTGCCAGGAGCCGTCACTGCGCCGGAACAGCCCGAGGTTGTCCGGTTTGATGTCGCGGTGGCGCACGCCCGGCGGCCAGCGCGTCCAGGGCCGCGAAGAGATCGTTGCCGAAACGCTCCAACTGGTCGTAGCCCAGCTGTCCCTCGCCGCGCAGACGCGAACCGAGACTGACCGGGTTCCGGTCGACGGGCGGGCGGAATCCCCGCGTACTCGATCTCCAGCACCGTGCGGCTGCCGAGCTCACGGGGTCAGCCAGCAACTTGACGATCTGACCACCTCCGACCTCTTTGAGGGCAGCGGCCTCCGCGTACAGTCGGGCGTCCTTCTCGTGGTCGAGGGCGACCTTGAAGACCCGCGGGAGTCCGCCTGCCCTTCGGAGCCGTCCCCGGCCCGGCGCACAAGCAGCGCGCGAGCCGTGGCACCGGTACCGAGCACCCGGGTGACCGTCCAGGTGTCGTCCAACGGCTGGCCGGGCTGCACCGTCAACGGGTCCGCGGCCGGCGCGCCCGCCGGTTCGGGGTCACCGCATCCGCCTCAGCCTCGTCCAGCAGCCGCAGGAACTCGTCGGCCGACACCGGCCGGTGGCGTACGTCCGCCGCGGTGGCGTGGAAGATCAGATCATCAAGAGCTGTGGTCACCCCGTCGGCGACCGCGTACGGGTGCAGCCCTCCCTCGCCTGCGAGCCGGTCCACCAGCGCACTGCGGCGCTCGGCGGGCGGGCGGCCGGTCAACAGCAGATACGCCAGGCTGCCCAGACCGAACACATCGAGATCTACCGGGTCGGCGAACTCCTGGCCGGACTCGGGGCGAGGTAGACCTGCGCGACATCCGCGATCAGCCCGGAGTCCAGCGGGCTGTCCCCAGGAACGGTGCAGTGTCGTCCTGAAGTCACGCGCCGCCGTCTGCCAGTCCGCGACCCTGATCACCGGATCACTGCCGTCTTCACCGGCCGAGACGTACACCGAACGGGCCGAGAGAGCACGGTGGTACAGGGACCGGTTGTGTGCGTAGCGCACCGCCTCGGCAAGCTGGCGCACCATGTCCAGTCGGTCCTTGGCTGTCAACCGGCCGCCGTAAGCGTCAAGGTAGGCGTCAAGGCGCAAGTCCGAGGAGCGGTGGCGGAACAGGATCGCCGGGCCGCCTGCATGCTCCCGGATCTGTGCGGCCTGCACGATGCCGCGGTGGTTGATGCCCTGCAGCACCTGATACTCGCGCCGAGCCGCCCGGTCCACCGCATCACGCTGATGCGTCGAGGCCGCCTGACCGGCAAGGTAGATCCTGACCCGGCCGCTCTCCTTCACCAGCCCGTCGTCGCGTGTCGCGAGGCGATCCTCCAGCCGGGGCCGGCGTCCAGGGCATGCGGCTCCAAACTCCAGTCGCTGCCGAACCGTAGGTGTGCCATGGAATGGCTGACGCCGATGTGTTTCATCAGCTCTTCGAGCAGCAGACCAGTCCGCGGGTGACCCGCCAGCTCTCGCGCTCAGGTGGCAGACCCAGCAGTTCATCCCAGATCTTCGGCAGCCCGCTGGCGCCGTCGTTACGCCCATAGACGGCGGTGCGCTGAAACTCGTCGAGCTCGCTCACCAGATCGGGGTCATGCAAGAAAACTGCCGGCTTAACGAAAGGAACATGCCTCGGGTCCTCGTTGAGGGCACGCGCCGCACGAGTGAGCTGTTCCTTGAGTTCCTTGGCCTTGAGGTCGGTGAGGTGCAGCGGGTTCTTGAGCGTGCGGACCCGCTCGTCGTGGAACTGCCAGGTGTCACCATGATTCACGACCCTGCCCGGGTGGCCCTTCAGCTCCAGCAGGTACAGACCGCCCGGCACAGCGATCAGCAAGTCGCATTCGTTGACCCGTCCAGAGGCGCCGGTGAACTGGAACGTCGCCCACGCCCGGTGCGGCTCAACCTTCGGAATCAACTCCCGCACGTGGTCCAGGCCCTCCTGCTCCCACTCAAACCCGGAACGACGCGGCTGGAACCACCGCTCCCTGCGCGTAGGGGCCGGGCTTTGGAGCGGACGGCCGCTCGGCTGACGTCACCGGGAGACCTCCAGGAAGGATCGACGTGGCAGGGCGCGGACGGGAGCACGAAAGCCAGTAGCGTCTCTGCTTGGCGATGGGCGGGCACTCTCCCGCCTCTCGGCGCATCCCCACCACTACAACGACGGCCGCAGCTACCTGCTCAACGCCCGACCGTATTCTAGTGGCTCCCCACCGGACACCCAGGACCCCTCGCAGCGCTCGGCCGACAGCTCGCCCCAGCGCTCACCCGCGAGCGTCATGACCCCGAGTGGATGGAGTTACCGAGGAGGGGCTCTGGAACCGGTCCACTTTCCCGAGCCGATAGAACAGCCCACTGCCACAGAAACGCGAAATCCCGCCCGATCTTTCGATCGGACGGGATCTCGCTGTGCGGTGGACCTGTGGGGATTTGAACCCCAGACCCCTCGATGCGAACGAGGTGCGCTACCAGACTGCGCCACAGGCCCTTGCAACGAGTGAAACTTTAGCACCCGGGCGGGGTGCTCGGAAATCCATACTCCGCTGGTCAGCCGAGCCGGAATCCGGCGGGTCTCACTCGTTGGCGGCGCGAGGCCTGTCCTCGTCGTCGTACTGGTCGAAGAGCGGGGTCCGGCCACTGTCGCGGGTACGGCGTGACTGGCCGGTGCGGCGGCGCGGCGCGGCTCCGCCGGGGGTCGGTGGGATGGGACGTGCCCGTCCGGGTGGGCTCGGCGGTGCTTGAGCGGGCCGCGCTCCAGGTCTCCGGGTCACCGACCTCCACCCCTCCCGTGGCGCGCGGGGCGACGGGAGCGGTGACGTAGGTCGGAAGAGGGACCGGGACCGGCTCCCAGCTGTCGCCCTGGGTACGCCCGCGCTCACGCTGCTGGTCGATCCACTCCGCGTGGTCCGTCTGCTCGACGAGAGCGCGGCGGCCGGCCTCCTGCGGGGAGACCGTGGGGTGGGTGCGGACTGGGCGTGGTGCGCTTCGGACTCCTCGTCGGGCTCGGCGGGAGCCGTCGAGGCCGGCTGGTGCCTGCGGGGACGGTTCTCGCGCAACCGCTGCGCGGCGACCTCGGCCCGGCGCTGGTCCATCGTGAAGGAGAACCGGCGTCGCTCCTTGCCGCGCAGATGCACGATGTACGTACTGAGCAGCATGGCCGGCACAGCGGGCGCCCACAGGAAGCGGAGCCCGCCCACCGCCGAGACGACCGCGCCGAGCGTGAAAGCCAGGAAGAGGACGGATGTGGTGCGCCTGCGCCGGGCCAGGACCTGGGAGCGCTGGGCCCGGCGGACCCGCTCGGCCTCGGCCTCGGGCGTGCGTGGGCGACGCTGCTCGGGTGCGCGCCCGGTGCCGGGCGCTCCTGCGCTTCCGGCCGCGCGGCCGGGTGCTGGGTGCTCGTACTCCGGTGACTCGGGGCCTGACGCTCGCGCGCTGGACGATCCGGAGTGCGCGCCGGGTCGTGCACCCGGGCCTCCGTATGCGCCGGAGGCGCGGCAAAGCCCGGACGTCGACGGAATCAATCGATCCGTGACGGCATCCGGGTCCGCGTCGGGCACCGCCTCCTCGGCGTTGCGCTCCCGCAGCTCCTTGGCGTATCGGCGCTCCATGGACGCCCGTCCGGACAGCAGCCGGATGGCGGTGCTGAAGCGTTCCGTCGGACGGGCTTCGTTGAGCTCGTCCTGCCTGCGGAGCCACATCGGTACCAAGTAGGCGGCCCATGCCCCGACGATGACTGCGTAGATGAGGCCGCTGCTGCTCACGCTCACACCGTAGAGGGTTTGCACGGAGACATCCGCCAATTGGCCCGGTGTGTCGCACGATCCGGCTGATATCACGGACTTTTTGTGAATGTTCGAGTCAGGAGGCGCTGCTTACAGACTCACTAACGTTCAATCAGTGATCAATATCGAACACTTATTTCATTTCCTGCGGCGGGCGTGGAGACCCCGGTCGCGCCCTGCGCCAACGCCGGAGCAGCCCATCGGGCACTTCGTCCGCGGTCAGAGCGAAGATGAGATGGTCCCGCCACGCGCCGTCGATGTGAAGATAGCGTGGACGCAGCCCTTCCTCACGGAATCCCAGCTTTTCGACAACTCTTCGGCTGGGCCCGTTCTCAGGGCGAATGCATACCTCGATGCGATGAAGTCCGACCGTGCGGAAGCAGTGGTCCACGGCGAGCGCGACCGCGGCCGGCATCACCCGCGGCCGGCCACACCCTGGTCGACCCAGTAGCCGACATGACCCGAGCACATCGAACCCCAGGTGATTCCCGCGACCGTCAGCTGGCCTACGAGGCGCCCCTCGTACTCGATGGCGAAGGGCAGCATCCGGCCGGCATGTGCTTCGGAGCGCAGATGGCGGATCATCTGACGGTAGGTCGGGCGGCGTGCCACCGGCCCGCCCGGAGCGGGCGGCGGGACCGTCGCCTCCCAGGGGCGCAGCCAGTCACGGTTACGCCGGTTGACCTCGCGCCACATGCGCTGGTCCCGCAGCTTTATCGGGCGGAGGGTGACCTGACCGTCGTGGAGGACCACCGGCCAGGTCAGCACGTTCAGCTCGGGCTCCCCGGTCGGGGTGATCGCCGCCGCGCAACTGGTCGACGGCGTGCACCAGAAGCCGGTTGAGGACGGCGAGCCCGTCGCGGACACCACCGCTGGAGCCCGGCAGGTTCACGATGAGGGTGCGGGCCGCGATGCCTGCGAGGCCGCGGGAGAGCGCGGCGGTGGGGACCTTGTCCCGGCCCTCGGCCGGATCGCCTCGGGAATGCCGGGGACCTCGTGGTCCAGGACGCGGCGGGTGACGTCGGGGTGCGGTCGGTGGGCGAGATGCCCGTACCACCGGTGGTGAGGATCACGTCGTACCCGGCCGCGATGCCGGCCCGCAGCGCTGCTTCCACGGGGTCGCCGTCGGGGACGACCAGCGGTCCGTCGACCCGGAAGCCTAGGCCGGTGAGCCCCTCGGCGAGGATCGGACCGCCCTTGTCCGCGTAGACGCCTGCGGAGGCCCGATTCGACGCGGTGACCACCAGCGCGCGGTACTCGGCGGGAGTGGATCCCTCCTGCGTGCGGGCGGGTGACGGATCCGGGCCGGGGCAGTCATGAGCTGGTCCCCTCCGGCGCCGGGCGCCGGTAGTCGCCGGACTTGCCGCCCGACTTCGCCTCGACCCGGATGTCCGTGATCACCGCGCTCTTGTCGACCGCCTTGATCATGTCGATCACGGTGAGCGCGGCGACGGAGACCGCGGTCAGGGCTTCCATCTCGACTCCGGTGCGGTCCGTGGTCTTCACTGTGGCGAGGATCTCGACCGCGTCGTCGGCGACGCTCAGATCGACCTTCACGCCGGAGACGGCGAGCGGGTGGCAGAGCGGGATCAGGTCAGGGTGCGCTTGGCACCCATGATTCCGGCGATCCTGGCGGTCGCGAGGGCGTCGCCCTGGGAACGCCCTCGCCCCGCAGCAGTTCGATGACGCGCGGCGAGACGAGGACCCGGCCGCTGGCACGGGCGACGCGCACGGTGACGTCCTTCTGAGACACGTCGACCATGCGGGCCGCGCCCGCCTCATCGATGTGCGTCAGCCTGTTCTGCGTACTCAACTAACTCCGCCTAGCGGTAGGGCGCCGGTTGCCCACTCGGTCCGCGCTCGTGTGCGGACCGGGGCCCGGGATCTCCCGGGTAAGGCACAGCGGCAGATACCGTACCGCCACCGGGCGCGAGTCAGCGGAGGAGGATCACCTCGGTCTGCGCGCCGGGCTCGGCGGAGGTGACGTCCTCGGGCAGCACGATCAGCGCGTCGGCCTGTGCGAGGGCGGCGATCAGATGCGATCCGGAACTGCCGACGGGGGTGACGGTGCCTGCCTCCGCGTCGTATGTCCCCGCAGGAACTGTCGCTTGCCGGACGGCGATGAGAGCGCCTTGTCCATGCTCAGAGTGGCCCTTGCGGTGGGCCGGTGGACGTCCTTGAGACCCATCAGCGCCCGGATAGCCGGACGTACGAAGAGCTCGAAGGAGACGTACGAGGAGACCGGATTGCCCGGCAGTGCCAGCAGCGGGTGTGGTCGGGGCCGATGGAGCCGAAGCCCTGCGGCTTGCCCGGCTGCATGGCCAGCTTCCGGAAGTCGATGCCGCTGCCCGGCTCGTCCTCGTCGCCCACCGAGGACAGCGCCTCCTTCACGACGTCGTACGCACCGACGCTGACGCCCCGCTGGTCACGACGATGTCGGCCCGGATCAGCTGGTCCTCGATCGTGGCGCGCAGCGTCTCCGCGTCGTCGGCGACCGCGGCGACCCGGTAGGCGATGGCTCCGGCATCCGGGCGGCGGCCGTCAGCGCGAAGCTGTTGGAGTCGTAGATCTGCCCTCCGCCAGCTCCTCGCCGGGCTGCACCAGCTCACTGCCGGTCGAGAGCACGACGACGCGCGGGCGGGGACGCACCTTCACGGTCGAGCGGCCGATCGCGGCGAGCAGTCCGATCTGCGGCGGTCCGACGACCGAGCCGGCGCGCAGCGCCAGGTCCCCGGCCGTACGTCGCTGCCCCGGGCCCTGACATGGGCACGGGCCTCGACGGAACGGTGGATCCGGACCTCGCCGCGGGCCCCTGGGGGCGTCGCTGTGCGCGAGCATGGTGGTGGCCGGCCCGCCGCCGGTACCGCCGTCGGTCCACTCCACCGGAATGACGGCCTCGGCACCCGCGGGCAGCGGGCTCCGGTCATGATGCGGGCAGTCTGGCCCGGCCCCACGGACTGACCGTCCTTCAGCCCGCCGCTCCCCGCCGCGACATCACCGATGACGGTGAGCACAGCGGGGAACTCTCGCTCGCGCCCTCCACATCCGCGATCCTGACCGCGTAGCCGTCCATCGAGCTGTTGTCGAAGGGCGGCAGTGCGACCTGCACCATCACGTCCTCGACCAGGACGCAGCCCTGCGCGTCGGGCAGCTGCAGCTCGATGGGTTCGAGCGGCTTCACCGCGGCCAGGATGTCGTCCAAGTGCTCGTCCACCGACCAGATCGTGCTGCTCAAGCTGCTACATCTCCTCGGTGACGTATTTGCGGAGCCAGGTCCGGAAGTCCGGCCCCAGGTCTTCACGCTCGCACGCGAGTCTGACAATGGCACGCAGGTAGTCGCCACGGTCACCGGTGTCATAGCGGCGGCCCTTGAAGACGACGCCGTGCACGGGGCCGCCGATCTTCTCGTCCTCGGCCAGCAGCTGGAGCGCGTCGGTGAGCTGGATCTCGCCGCCGCGGCCGGGACCGGTCTGACGCAGTATGTCGAAGACCGCGGGGTCCAGGACGTAGCGGCCGATGATGGCCAGGTTGCTGGGCGCGTCGGCGGGGTCGGGCTTCTCGACCAGACCCGTGACCCGTACGACGCCGTCCTCGGCGGTGTTCTCCACGGCTGCGGAGCCGTACATGTGGATCTGCGCCGGGTCGACCTCCATCAGCGCGATGACGCTGCCGCCCTCACGCTCCTGGACCTCCACCATCCGGGCGAGCAGCGGGTCGCGGGGTCGATCAGGTCGTCGCCGAGGAGCACCGCGAAGGGCTGGTCGCCGACGTGCGGCGCGGCGCAGAGGACCGCGTGGCCGAGGCCCGCGGGTCGCCCTGGCGGACGTAGTGCATGGTGGCCAGGTCGCTGGGCTCCTGGACCTTGGAGAGCCGCTCGGCATCTCCCTTACGGGTGAGCGCGGACTCGAGCTCGTAGTTGCGGTCGAAGTGGTCTTCCAGGGGACGCTTGTTGCGGCCGGTGATCATGAGTACATCGGAGAGGCCGGCTGCGACGGCCTCCTCGACGACATACTGGATCGCCGGCTTGTCGACGACAGGCAGCATCTCTTTGGGAGTGGCCTTGGTGGCCGGCAGGAAACGGGTACCGAGACCTGCAGCTGGAATGACAGCTTTGCTGATCCTGGGGCGCGACTGAGTCATGTGCGGAACTCTAACGGCTGCGTCTGGGCGGAAGGTGAGCGTCCGGTTAACTTCGTACTCAAATATGCCAATACGGGAACCATGTGAGCACCCATTGAACAATGAAATGTCACGAAAGATGTCCCTACGACGCGAACTGCTCGCCGCGCGACGGCTCCTGACCTGGAAGACGCCAGAAACGCCGGTTCGGTTCTCGCCGCGGCCGCACTGGGTCTCCCGGAGCTGGCCGGAGCGGCGACCGTCGCCGCATATGTGTCCGTAGGCCGCGAACCCGGCACCCATACGCTCCTGGACGCGCTGCGCACGCGGGCGTACGGGTGTTGCTGCCCGTGCTCATGGCGGACAACGACCTGGACTGGGCGCAGTACACCGGAGCGGAGCATCTGCAGCCTGCGGGGCGCGGGCTGCTGGAACCCGACGGGGCGCGTCTTGGGCCGGCCGCCGTCCTGGATGCGGATGCGGTGCTGCTGCCCGGACTCGCGGTGGACGGGCGCGGGATGCGGCTGGGCCGCGGCGGGGAGTTACGACCGGGTGCTGGCCAGGCTGTCGGCCGCCGGTGCTCATCCGGCACTTGTCGTCCTGCTCTACGACAACGAGGTGGTCGCACGGGTCCCGGAGGAACCGCACGACCACCCCGTGGATGCCGTCGTGACGCCGGCCGGAGCGCGGCGCTTCACTACTGCCTGACGCCCCGCCCTACGGCTTCTGAGCGTCAGGGTGTCGACTGTGGACTGGCCGACGGCATTCGTACCGAAGGACCAGTCGAGCAGTTCGCCGTCGACCCACTTGCCGGTCTGATCGGTGTAGTTCGCACTGAACGCGTGCCCCGAGGCGCCGGTGAGGTTGATCCAGCGGGACTTGTCCCAGTCCCCACGTTGACGACCATCCGCATCGACGGGACCCAGATGACCTCGTAGCCGCCGGCCGCGTTCCAGCCGGTGGCGTTGACGGCGGCCTCGCCGCCGCCGAGGTTCCACGGGCCTCGGTTGAGGGCGCGCCGCAGGACGCCGGGGCCCTCCTTGCCGAGCGTCTGGTTCTCCAGGGTCAGCTGGTGCAGCCGTCCCCAGCTCCAGGTGCTGATGTCCTTGCCGAGCTCGGCCGTCAGCTCCCAGCGGGCGTCCTCCATGGCGCGGGCGAAGAGCTCGTCACGGCTGTCGATCGCCTCTTCCCTGCCCTTGGCCGGGACCTTCCACCACTCGTTGTCCGGGTCGTCGAGGATGTTCTCGACCACCTGGTACCAACGGTCACCGCCATCGGGCTGGGCCGAGTCCCCGTCCCGCTGGCCGCACTCGCGTACGAGCCTGTCCTGCTCGTCCACCGGGCCGCTGCCGGCCGCGGGCGGCACGTTGAGGCAGTCGCCCTCGACCCGCAGCTCCTTGGGCAGCTTGTTGCCGAAGGCCAGCATCAGGATGTTGCGCCAGACCCCGTTGAAGTACGCGGCAGCGGCCGAGTCGGGCTCCTGGGTGTAGTCCCAGCCCTCCAGCAGCTTCTGCGCCTCACGGACGCTCTTGTCGTCGATACCGATCTTCAGGAGCTTGGGCACCAGCACGGCCGCGATCTCGCTGGTGTTGTCCATCTGCATCTTCTGCATGTCATCGGTCGAGATCTTCTCGCCGCCCTTGATCTTCGACTCGATGAGGTCGTTGATCCGCTGGCTGCGAGTGCCGTAGCCCCAGTCCTTGGTGAGCAGGTGGGGTACTTCTCGTCGATGACCGCCTGGTTGGCGGTGACGATGTAGCCGCGCTCCGGGTTGTACTCGTACGGGAGCTCGTCGAAGGGGACCGGGTCCTTCTTCCAGCCGTACTCCGAGGTCCAGCCGGGGCTCGGCATGGTGCCGTCGCCCTCGACCCGGACCGGAATCGTGCCCGGGGCCTGGTAGCCGATGTTGCCCTCGGTGTCCGCGTAGATGAGGTTCTGCGAGGGGACCTCGAAGTGCTCGGCAGCGGCCCGGAAGGTCTTGAAGTCCTTGGCGCGGTTGAGCTCGAAGACGGCGTCCATGGACTTGCCGGGCTGCAGCGCCGTCCACTTCAGGGCGACCGCGTATCCGTCGGCGCGGTCGGGGCCGAATTGGTCACCGGAGCCTTCTGGCCGACCTTCTCCAGCTCACTGTTGCGGTCGGAGACCAACGGGCCGTTGTTGGTCTCGCGCACCGTGATCTGCCGGTCCTTGCCACCCGCGACCTTGATGGTCTCCTTGCGGGCCTTGAACGGCCGCACCTTGCCGTCGTACTGGTAGCCCTCGCCCGAGACCTTCTCCAGGAAGAGGTCGGTGACGTCCGCACCGAGGTTGGTGAAGCCCCAGGCCACGTCCCGATTGTGGCCGATGATCACACCGGGCATCCCGGAGAAGGTGTAGCCGGCGGTGTCGTACTGACAGGCCTCCGAAAGCGCACGGCAGTGCAGTCCCATCTGGTACCAGAGGGAGGGAAGCTGCGGCGCCAGGTGCGGATCGTTGGCCAGCAGCGGTTTGTCCGTCGTGGTGTGCTCGCCGGATACGACCCAGGAGTTCGAGCCGATGCCGTTGCCGTTCGGACCGAGCAGCGCCGGGATCTCGTCAAGGGTGTCCGAGAGCGCCGAGAGCTGGGTGTTCAGGCCTTCGGTGGCGCCCGCCGCGGTCTGCGTGCCGATGCTGTCCGACGGCTCTGCCGCCGGGTCGAACGTGCCGGTGGCCGGGGAGATCGCACCCCGGTCGACGATCGGCTCGTGCTTCTTGTACGGGTAGTCCGGGTAGAGGTCCTCGATCTGCTTCTCGCTGAGCCTGCTGGTCATCAGCGAGCGGTCGATCTCGTCCTGCATGTTGCCGCGCAGGTCCCAGGCCATCGCCTTCAGCCATGCGACCGAGTCGACCGGGTCCCACTTGGTGGGCTTGTAGTCGTTGGTGAGGCCGAGCGCCGCGTACTCGACGGAGATGTCCGCGCCGTCGCGTCCCTCGAGATAGGAGTTCACGCCGTCCGCGTAGGACTGGAGGTTCTTCTTCGTCTCCTCGTCCAGGACGGTGTCGTACTCCTTCTGCGCCACTTCCCGCCAGCCCAGCGTGCGCAGGAAGGAATCCGTCTCCACCTGTCCGGAGCCGAACATCTCGGAGAGCCGCCCGGACGTCATGTGACGGCGGACGTCCATCTCCCAGAAGCGGTCCTGGGCCTGGACGAAGCCCTGGGCGCGGAAGAGGTCGCTGTCGGTGTCCGCATAGATCTGCGGAATCCCGTAGTCGTCGCGTTTGACGTCGACGTTGCCGGAAAGGCCCTTGAGCTCGATCGATCCGGTCGTCTGCGGGTACGAGGCCCGAACCGTCGAAACGGACCAGAACGCGCCATATCCGACACCTGCGACAAGCGCCAGCACCAGCACGATCACAAGCAGGCGGGCGCGTCGCCCCTTCTTCCTGCCAGGCTTCTTCGTATCGGAAGAGCCGGAAGAGGCGGTTGTATTGGCGGGCATCGCTGTCCTTCGAGGGCAGGGTGGTCCTGGGAGTGCAGGAGCAACCATAGGCGCCCCGGCGAAGCCACTCGGACGCGGTATGGCGATGCATCCATCTGCGCATCTCTCGTACGAACACTCGAACGCGTCAAGGAAGCGTTAAAGATTAGGTAAGGTAACGAAGTACCGGCCGCCGGAGGACGATCCGGAAGGCGTACGCAGGGAAGGAACGGCCACTGACTGTCCACGCGCTCAACGAACTCCTGCTCGTCTGCTCACTCGTCCTGCTCGTGGCCGTCGCGGCCGTACGCATCTCGTCGCGCAGCGGGCTCCCCAGCCTGCTCCTGTACCTCGGCATCGGTATCGCCATGGGCCAGGACGGCATCTTCGACGTCAAGTTCGACAACGCCGAGCTGACCCAGGTCATCGGCTACGCCGCACTGGTCGTCATCCTGGCCGAGGGCGGGCTCGGCACCAAGTGGAAAGAGATCAAACCCGCGCTGCCCGCAGCCGCCATGCTGTCGACCGTCGGCGTGGGCATCAGCGTGGGCGTCACCGCGACCGCCGCGCACTATCTGGTCGGCCTCGACTGGCGCCAGGCGCTGATCATCGGTGCGGTCGTCTCGTCCACCGACGCGGCCGCCGTCTTCTCCGTACTGCGCAAAGTGCCGCTGCCCTCCCGGATCACGGGTGTGCTTGAGGCCGAGTCCGGCTTCAACGATGCCCCGGTGGTCATCCTGGTCGTGGCGTTCTCCGCGGTCGGCCCCGTGGAGCACTGGTACGTGCTGGTCGGCGAGATAGCCCTGGAGCTGGCCATCGGAGCGGCCATCGGCCTCACGGTGGGCTGGCTCGGCTCCCTGGGCCTGCGGCATGTGGCCCTGCCCGCCTCGGGCCTCTATCCGATCGCTGTCATGGCCATTGCCGTCTCCGCGTACGCGGCGGGCGCCATGGCACACGGCAGTGGATTCCTCGCTGTGTACCTGGCCGCGATGGTCCTGGGCAACTCCAAGCTGCCGCACTGGCCCGCCACCCGCGGTTTCGCCGACGGACTGGGCTGGCTGGCCCAGATCGGCATGTTCGTACTGCTCGGACTGCTGGTCGCACCGCACGACCTGGTCGAAGACTTCTGGGCGGCGATCATCGTGGGGCTGGTGCTGACCGTGGTGGCCAGGCCGCTCTCCGTCTTCCTCAGCCTGGCGCCGTTCCGGCTGCCACGGCGGGAGAAGGCCCTGATGTCGTGGGCTGGGCTGCGCGGGGCCGTACCCATCGTCCTGGCGACCATTCCGATGGTGTCCGGGATCGAGGGAAGCACCAAGGTCTTCAACATCGTCTTCGTGCTCGTCATCGTCTACACACTGATCCAGGGACCGACCCTGCCCTGGCTCGCCAGGGCCCTGAAGATCTCCGACGATCCGTCCGAGACCGCCGATCTGGGCGTCGAGTCGGCGCCGCTGGAGCGGCTTCGCGGACACCTTCTGTCGATCGTGATCCCCTCGAAGTCGAAGATGCACGGTGTCGAGGTCGGCGAGCTACGGCTGCCGGCCGGGGCCGCGGTCACCCTCGTCGTACGGGAGGACAAGAGCTTCGTGCCCGCCCGTCCACCGTGCTCCGACGCGGGGACGAGCTGCTGGTCGTGGCGACGAATCCGGTCCGCGACGCCACGGAGGCACGGCTGCGGGCTGTCGCCGAGGGCGGCAAGCTGGCGGGTGGCTGGGTACCGGCGGTGCCGGTCCCGGTGGCACCGGCCCCCGGCGGCGGCGCACAGAGAGGCAGCACGGCAGTGCCTCAGGTGGTGAAGCTGGCGAAGAAGCTGGGCATGGGCAGCGATGACCGGCCGGGCAACAAGTCACACCACTGAACGCAGGCAGCGAAGCGTGCCCTGTATGCAATCGCAGGCATACAGGGCACAATGTCTGTATGATGAAGGAAGTTCGACCGATCCAATCGATCTGATCGAACCGACTTGATCTACTTGATCGACCTGGTCGACCTGATTCGATCCACCAACTCTGCCTGAAGCAGAGCTGGCGCGACCGTATGGCGGTCGTGGCGTCCTTTCACCTCTGAAGCGGGCCGCCCGGCATCTACCGCAGTTCCGCGCGAAGAGGACAGCTCTCGGCAGCTCCCGCACCTGCCCCGCACCCTTGGTGCCGGCATGCGAAACCCGGCACCCGCGTGCCGGGCCGTACCGGAAGCACGGCCACCAGGCGGCAGAAAGGCAAGGACCGTGGCAACCACGGTCTCCGACCGCCCGGTTACGGGCAGTTGCTGCGTACCCCAGGGCATGGGCCTTCCTCCTGCCGGGCTTCGCCGCACGGCAGCCCTTCGGATGCTGACACTCAGCATCGTGCTCCTGGTCCAGCACACCACCGGTTCGTACGGCAGCGCAGGCGCTGTCGCCGCCGTCTCCGGTGTCTCCATGGCTTTGTTCGCACCGCAGAGCGGCAAGCTTGCCGACCGTTTCGGACAGCACGCGGTACTGCTGCCTGGCGTCCTCGTGCACTCCGCGTCCGTCGCAGCGCTCACAGCGCTCGCGCTGGCGGACGCGCCCCTGTGGGTGCTGTTCGTGGCAGCAGTGCCCGCGGGTGCCTCCATTCCGCAGATCGGGCCGATGGTCCGGGCGCGCTGGGCAGCGGAGCTGGGGCCGCCCGGGCGCCCGGCATCTCCCCTGATGGCTACGGCCGCCGCCTTCGAGTCCGTGACGGACGAATTCACCTTCGTCATCGGACCGGTACTCGCGACCGCGCTGTGCACCGGCGTGCACCCGGCGGCCGGCCTGATCGCCGAGGCAGCTCTGACGCTGATCGGCGGGCTCCTGTTCGCGGCCCGGCGCTCCACCCAGCCGGCCCCGCGAAGCGCGGCGGCAGCCGGTCGGCCGCACACCTCCGCACTCTCGATCCCGGGCGTCCGGGTGCTTGCGATCACCTTTCTCGGGATCGGTGCCGTCTTCGGGGAATGCAGGTATCGCTGACCGCGTTCTCCGAGGAGATCGGCCGCCCGGGGCGAACGGTCTGCTGTACGGAGTCTTCGCGGCCGGCAACATGCTGGCCGGGATCGCCTGCGGCGCCATCGCCTGGAAGAGCAGTCCCCGGCGTCGGCTGATCCTCGGCTACACGGCCCTGACGCTGACGGCGTCCGGACTGTGGGCCGTGCACTCCGTGCCGCTGCTCGCCGGGCTCGGCCTTCTGGTCGGACTCTCCATCGCACCCGCACTGATCAGCGGTTACACGCTGATCGACGCACTGGTACCGGCTTCCGCGCGGACCGAGGCCTTCACCTGGCTGACCGGTGCGGTGGCGCTCGGCCAGGCGGCTGCCGTAACGGTGGCCGGGCAGCTCGCGGACGCCCACGGCGCGAGCACCGGGTTCGTAGTGCCCCTGGTGGGAACCGCACTGGCGCTGGCAACGCTGCTGGCGCTGCGGTCACACTCACACCGTCCCGGGCGGCCATCACGGCCGCGCGGGGATAGTTCCGCGACCCTGTCGCGGCCGGAAAGTGACGATTCGCGTAGAGCTGTCGTCCGAGCAGGTGACGGATGTTACTCCGAGCACCTGCTGACAGCAGTTACTATGGATGATTGTTAGCACTCATCGAGTGGGAGTGCCAGGAGGAAGACACGTGCCGACCTACCAGTACCAGTGCACCGAGTGCGGCGAGGGCCTCGAGGCGGTGCAGAAGTTCACGGATGACGCCCTGACTGTGTGCCCGAGCTGCGAGGGACGCCTGAAGAAGGTGTTCTCGGCGGTCGGCATCGTTTTCAAGGGTTCCGGTTTCTACCGCAACGACAGCCGCGGCTCCTCGTCGAGCAGCACCCCGTTTCGGCGGCGGCGAAGGCGTCCGGTTCCTCGGACTCGTCCTCGTCCTCTTCGTCGTCCACAGGATCGGACTCGAAGTCGACCGCCTCGGCGTCGTCTTCATCTTCGTCGTCCTCGTCGTCGTCATCCTCGACGTCCTCATCGAGTGGTACGTCGGCCGCCTGAGCCCTCGTACGCAGACATGCTTCACCGGTACCCCGCCGATCGACCCGGCGGGTACCGTCGCATGTCCCCGGCCGATGCGCCCGACTAATGTGATCGCATGGCGAACGCAGAAACAGGTACGGCGGAGATCGGTGTCATCGGCGGCTCGGGCTTCTACTCCTTCCTGGAGGATGTGACCGAGGTCGTCGTGGACACTCCGTACGGGGCGCCGAGCGACTCCCTCTTCCTCGGTGAGCTCGCGGGGCGCCGGGTCGCCTTCCTTCCCCGTCACGGGCGCGGCCACCATGTACCGCCGCACCGCATCAACTACCGGGCCAATCTGTGGGCATTGCGCTCGGTCGGCGTGCGTCAGGTGCTGGGCCCGTGCGCGGTCGGCGGGCTGCGGCCGGAGTACGGGCCGGGACCCTGCTCGTACCGGACCAGCTGGTGGACCGCACGAAGGCCCGCACCCAGACGTACTACGACGGCGAGCGGCGTGCGGACGGCGCTCAGCCGAATGTGGTGCATCTCGGCTTCGGCGACCCGTACTGCCCCGAGGGCCGAAAGGCCGCGCTCGCGGCCGCACGCGGGCGCGACTGGGAGCCGGTGGACGGCGGAACGCTGGTGGTGGTCGAGGGGCCGCGCTTCTCGACCAGAGCGGAATCGCGCTGGCACGCCGCCATGGGCTGGTCGGTGGTCGGGATGACCGGGCACCCGGAAGCCGTGCTCGCCCGTGAGCTCGGCCTCTGCTACACGACGCTGACGCTGGTGACGGACCTCGACGCGGGGCCGAGGCCGGCGAGGGCGTCAACCACGGGGACGTACTGAAGGTGTTCGGGGCCAATGTGGAGCGGCTGCGGTCCGTGCTCTTCGACGCCGTGGGCGGGCTGCCTGCGACCTCGGATCGCGACTGCACATGCGTGCATGCGCTGGACGGCATCGACACAGGGATCACACTGCCGTAACGCCGTCCCTCCTACGGGTGCCGGAGTTGTTCACAATGCGCGGGCCGTCCACAGGCCCTGACAGGAATCCCGTGGCCAGGGGATCGTGAGGGAGTTCGCCGGGGCATCCCGCGGACTCCCTTCACGGCAGGTGGTGTTGGCCATGCTCCCGTCCGTACCCGATGTACGCCGGGCCCTTCCATCCCTTCCAGGTCTTCCAGGCCTTCCAGTCCCTCCAGCCCCTCCGCGCCTCCAGCGCCTTGCGGGTGCCGCCCTTCGGACCCGTGCGGGTGCGCGGCAGCGGTGCGCACCGGCTGCGGCGGGCGATACGGAGGCAGCGGCTCGCGATCGCGGCCGGGTTGGCGCTGACAGCTGCCGCGCTGGCCGCTTCCGGGCTGAGCGGTGAGGAGGGCACAGCTCCTTCCGTGCACGGCCCGCCCAAAGAGCGGCAGGAGCGGGCGGAGCGGCTGGTGTCCGCACCGGTCCGGATCGCGGATGCCGCGACGGTCCGGCTGCTGCGCCCGGAGACCGCGTCGATGTGATCGCCGCGGAAGGCACCGGTCGGACGCCCACGTGGTGGCGAAGGACGTGCGCGTGAAAGAAGTGCCGCGTGGCACCGACGGCGAGGATCTCGCACTCCCGGCACCGGACGGCGGTACGGGCGCGGGGAGCGGGCTCTGGTCGTCCTGTCCGTGGCGCGGGACACAGCCGCGGCGCTGGCCGGTGCCGGAGTGTCCGGCCGACTCGCGGTGGCGGTTTCACATGAGCATTGACAGCGTGTCAAGTCACTCGTTAGAAGTGCCCAATTGGACAGTGTTGCCTTCCGCCGCCTTAAGTTGCGGGGCAGTTCGCTCCCCGTCGTACAGGCACAGGAAGGCTCACTCGTGAGCGAGAAGAGGGTCAGTCTGCTGGATGGCTTCAAAGCCTTCCTGACGCGCGGCAATGTCATCGATCTGGCTGTGGCCGTCGTCATCGGCGCCGCGTTCACCAACGTCGTGAATGCGGTCGTCAAGGGCATCATCAATCCCCTGGTCGGTGCGTTCGGCACGCAGGACCTGGACCGCTACACCTCGTGCCTTCGCGGCCCCTGCGCCGTGGACGCGAAGACCGGGAAGATGGACGGCATCGAGATCCTGTGGGGTTCGGTGCTCAGCGCCGCCCTCACCTTCCTGATCACCGCTGCCGTCGTCTACTTCCTGATGGTGCTGCCGATGGCGAAGTACCTCGCCAGGCGGGCGGCCATGCAGGCCGCGAAGGAAGGCGTGCAGGAGACGCTGGAGGTCAGCGAGCTGGAGGTGCTGAAGGAGATCCGCGACGCGCTTGTCGCACAGCGCGGTGGCGGATCGAGCGGCAGCCTCGGCGGGAGTCCGGGCGGGAGCCCCGCCCGGGGAACGACCAGTAGCGGGGCGACGGCCCCTGTCGGCGAGACTGCCGGCAGTACCTGCTCAGACGTGGTGGGGCGGCTTCTCGTCGAGGAAGCGTGCCAGATCGGCCGCACTGCCGCCGGCCGGAGCCCGCTCACCCCACCCGCGGTCCGTATCGTCCGCGGACTGCTGGTCCAGTGGATCGTCGAAGACCAGTGCCGGTTTGGGCTTCGGCTCCTGCTGCGGATGCAGCGGCTTCGAATCTCGCGGTCCGGAGGCGGGGCGGTACTCATACCTCAAGGGTACGGCGATGCTCAGCGGTCCTTCGGGTCGAGCGCCCAGAGGCCCAGGACGACGAGGAACGAGAGGCAGAGAAAGCCGGCTCCCCACCAGGCCGTAGCGGTGTTGCCCTCCATCCACTCGTCGATGACAACGGTCAGGCCCCAGAGCTGCCCGATGACCACGGTCATGGCAAGGGTCAGCCGGGCGGTCAGCTTCGAGGAGCGCTCGGGGTCCTGGTCCGTGCCTGCCCGGGACCCGGCCCGGTGTGCCGGACGCGGGGTCGCCGTAACCGCTGGTGGGGCGGATCTGCGGATACCGCTCATGGACGGGCCGGTTCAGCTCGGGGCGGGCGCTGCCCGGGTGGTACTCCGGGTACTGGGGCCCGGGTGACTCCTGAGACCCGCTCATGTGTGCCTGCCCGGGGTTCCGGCTTCGGTGGCCCCGGTTCCGGACGGCCCGCTGCCCGGTGCTCCGGATCCTGGCGAGGCCGTCGGAGGTGGTGCCGGCGCATGCGGGCCTCCGCGCCGCCCTCGGCTCCGGGGCAGCCGATACGGGCGGCGAGGTCCGGGTTGTCATCGCCGATCTGACGGCACAGCCCCTGCTCGATGCTTTCGCCGGGCGGGTGGTGCCCACGGCCCAGATGCTGCCGTCGGTCTCCTCGGTGAGTACCACCTTGGGCAGTCCGCGAGGCGGCGGACCAGCGGTTACCTCGCCGGTCCTGGGATCGAAGACCCCTCGTGGCAGGGGCAGTAGAGTTCGCCCTCGATGCCCCGGTCCTGGCGCCAGAGCACGGCGCAGGCGAGATGGGTGCAGATCGCGGAGTAGCCGACGAGAGTGCCGTCGTCGAGCCGCACGGCGACCGCCCGGTCCTCGTCCTCGGGGTAGCGGAAGGCGAGCGATTGGCCGGGCAGCAGTTGCGTGGCGATTCTCTTCGGCTCGGGCGCCTTGCCGTCCGCCTCGTCCCCATGCCGGTGCAGAATACCGGCGGCCACTGCGAGGCCACCCACTGCCAGGCCGCCGGAGACCGTGACGACCACCCGGAGGTAGTCGCGCCGGGTGGTGAGCGAGTCGGCGGCGATCCTGTCGTGCAGGGCCTCACGCGGGTCACCGTCGGAGCTCCGGTCTCCGCCCGGCTGCTGTTCGGTGACGCTCATCGGCGGACGTCCTTACCGTTGATCTCGACGACGGGAAGACCTCCGGGCACCGGCCACTGGACCTTTTCCGCGGGGACGACCATGGCCACACCGGTGCGGACCTCGGTCTCTCCGAATACGAAGGTGTCGGCGACCTGGACACCAGGGCGTTCGGCCTGGAGCCCTCGAGGGTTCCGTAGAAGAGCGCTCCGGTCGGGCAGACGGTGGCGCACATGGGGGCCAGGCCGTAGGCGGTGCGGTCGTAGCAGAGGTTGCATTTCATCTGCAGCTTCGCCTGGAGGTCGATCTTCGGCACACCGAAGGGCAGGCGTTGACGCAGTTGGCGCACCCGATGCATCGGGTGGTGTCGGCCTGCTGCACCACACCGTCCGCGGTGACCAGGATCGCGTCGGCGGGGCAGACCTCGGCACAGGGGCCACCGGGTCCTCGCAGTGCATACAGACCGTGGGGAGGGAGGCCACGGACTGGCCCTCGTCGGTGTAGTCGAGGTGGATCATCGACTTTCCGCGGTGCGAGTCGCATTCCCTGCAGGCCGATACACAGGCCTGGCAGCCGATGCACCGCCCCGGGTCGATAAAGATCGTTTTTCCCATCATGCGGGAGTCAGCCCCTCTCCGAGGTGCCACGGCCCTGTGGGGACGTGGGTGGCAGCGGGTCGGTACGGGATACCTGCGTCTCCGGGTAGGCGACATGGCCGGGTGCGACAGGAGGTGCGGGCACCTCGTCGATCTCGTCGGCGTGCTCGATGCGGCAGGCGCACACCTTGTACTCGGGAATCTTGGAACGGGGGTCGAGGGCGTCGATGGTGAGCACGTTGGCCGAGGTGGGTGCGGGCCAGTGGTACGGGATGAAGACGGTGTCGGGGCGGATCGCCTCGGTGACCAGCGCGGGTAGACCGTGCTGCCGCGCCGGCTGACGACGCGGACCGGCTGGCCATTGCGGAAACCGTGTGAGGGGTGGACCTCCACCCAGGGTCGCGGGGTCTGTTCGACGAGGGCACCCAGACGACGGGTCTGGTTGCCGGAGAGGAAGTGGGCGACGGTGCGTCCGGTCGTGAGCGTCATGGGGAACTCGTCGTTGTACGGGTCCATCGGCGGGTGCCATTCGACGACCTGCATATGGATCTTGCCGTCGGGGTGGTAGGTCCTGCCGTCCTCGAAGAGCCGGGGCGTGCCCGGATGGTCGGTGGAGGGACAGGGCCAGGCGATTCCGCCGGTCTCTTCGAGCCGCTCGTAGGTGATGCCCGAGTAGTCGATAACGGTGCCTGCGGATGCCACGCGCAGTTCGTCGAAGACTTCGCGGGAGCCTGCGAAGTCGAATTTGTCGCCCGCGCCCAGGCGCCGGGCCAGTTCGCACATCACCCAGGTATCGGTCCGCACACCGGGCGGGGTCCTGGGCCTTGTTGTGCTTGACGACCCGGCCTCGGCGTTCGCCATCACCCCTTCGTCCTCGGCCCACGTGGTGACGGGGAAGACGACGGTGCGTTGGCAGCGGTCTCGGAGAGGAAGAAGTCGAATTGGGCATGGAACTCGGTGGCGTCGTAGCCCTCCTTGACCACGCGGTAGTTGGGCAGGGAAATCATGGGGTTGTTGCAGATGCCCATCAGCCCGCGGATCTCGCCGCGTTGCATCTGCCAGACCATTTCCATCATCGAGGTGCCTGCCTGCGGGAGATCCGGCTCCTCGATACCCCAGACCTCGCAGATCTGCCGGCGGTGCTCTTCGTTCAGGATCGAACGGCCGCCGGGCAGCAGGTCAGCCTTCTGACCGTGCTCACGGCCGCCCTGCCCGTTGCCCTGACCGGTGAGAGTGCCGTAGCCGGCTCCGGGCTTGCCGATGTGTCCGGTGGCCGCGCAGAGGTTGATGACCGAGAGGCAGTTCTCGACACCCTGCGAGTGGTGCTCGATCCCCGGGCATGCCAGGCCATGGCCTTGGGAGCGCGGGCGAAGGTACGGGCGACCTGGACGATCTGCTCCGCGGGGACCCCGCAGATGTCGGCGGCCCTGGGCGGGGGTACTCCAGGGCCTTGGCCCGTACCTCCGCCAGCCGGTGGCGTGGGCGGCGAGGTAGTCCTCGTTGGTGAGGCCCTCCTCGATGATGACGCTGAGCAGGGAGTTGAAGAAGGCCGAATCGGTGCCGGGCTTGAGTGCGACATGGATGTCGGCGGTTCGCGCGACAGCGGTCTCGCGCGGGTCGATCACGATGAGACTGGCGCCCCGGTCCCGGCTCCCCAGACGTACTGGGTCAGCACGGGGAAGCATTCACCGATGTTGGAGCCGGCGATCAGCAGGCAGTCGGTGAGCAGGATGTCGGAGAATGGGTTGCCGGCCCGGTCGATGCCGAAGGCGAGCTTGTTGGCCCCGCGGCGCTGACCATGCAGAGGCGGCCGTTGTAGTCGACGTGCCGGGTCTTCAGTGCGACCCGGGCGAATTTGCCGACCAGATAGGTCTTCTCGGAGAAGAGGCTGGCACCGCCGAGGAGCCCGAACGCATCATTTCCGTACTGCGCCTGGATGCGTTTGATCTCGGAGACCGTGAAGTCGAGCGCCTCGTCCCAGGATGCCTCGCGGAAGGGCTCGTCGCGGGAGCGGCGCACAAGCGGGGCGGTGAGCCGGTCGGGGTGGTTGACCTGCTGGTAGGCGTTGATTCCCTTCGGGCAGAGCCGCATCCGGTTGATGTCGTGGTTACGGGGTTCCACGCCGAACACCTTGCCGCCGCGGTCGACGCGCAGATACATCCCGCACTGGATCCCGCAGAAGCAGCAGTGGGTGGGGACCAGCGTTTCGCCGTTCTGGTCGGCGTGCCACTGGTCGGCCGGGATGCCTCCCGCGTCCCGGAAGCCCCGGGTGCCCGGTGGCGCGAGGGAGGGTCCAGGGGACGGCCGTACGGCGGTCGGCAGCTCGTGGATCCGCGGTCGCGAAGCCTTTCTTCACCTGGGCGAGGTAGGCGCTGCCACGCAGCACCCGTTTACAACGCGGGCAGTATTCGGCCCATTCGTCGAAGTCGAGCCGGAGATCGCGCATGGTGCCGCGCAGGTTCTCGACATACGGCCCGGTGTCGATGGGCTCCTCGCACCGGCGGCAGACGAAGACCTCTTCGTCCTGCCGGCCGGTGTATTTGAAGAGCTGCATGCCGACGGCCGCCGGGCGCTGCACGATGTGGAAGAACTTGCCGAACGGGATGTAGATGAGGGTGAAGACCACCGACACCATGTGGAGGATCGCCAGGAATTGGTATCCGCCCCGTGCAGGAACCCGAGGAGAAGGTGAGCAGCAGACCGGTCACCGAGATGACGATCAGGGCGAGCAGCGGCACCATGTCGTAGGCGAAGCGCTGGCCGGTGATGGCGCCGCGGTCCTTCATCCTGCGCCAGAGGAAGTAGGAGGCGCCGGGGATGACGAGCACAGCGGCGATGTCCAGGCCGTGAAACATCAGCCAGCCGATGAAGTCGAGCGAGTCGAACCCGAGGATCTTGAAGCCCCAGATGCGCATCTCGTAGCCGGGCCCCGGGCCGCTGTCGGAGGTGAAGGTGAACCAGCCCCAGGTCAGCGGGAAGGTGATCAGCGAGGCGAGGATGCACCCCAGAAGATCAGCTGGTGGGCGGCCCAGCGGGGTGCGACCGGGCTCCGAGGAACTTCTGGAAGCCGAGATAGGTGGCTGCCATCCTCGGCAGGGCGGTGGGGCCCGGCGGAAGTTCTCCGCCGAGAACAGGCTGCGCCAGCCCTGTGTGAAGAGGCGTCTGGCGCCGGGAGCGGAGATCCAGACCGTGTAGCGGTAGGCGATACCGAAGGCGAGGAAGACGGTGGCCACCGCGTACGGGAGGAGTGCCGAATCGAAGTTGTACAGCATGCGGCTGCCCAGCACGATGGCGAGGATCAGCAGGACGGAGACGAGGACTCCGGCCGCGGTCGCGCGTCCGGTGACGGACCGTGGGCGGCCCTGGCGCTCGCGCGGCGATGGAGGAGCGGGGAGGGTGGCCGCTCCCTTCCCGCCGGGAGAGCCGTTACGGGAGAGGCACCGGAATCGGGCTGCTCGGCTGCGGAGGCTTCTGAGGGCTCGGTCACCTGGCCACGGTAGGACCGAATGGAGCATTTGACACCGTTTTAGCCCTTATGGGGTGAGCGCGTCGCGTGGACGGCCGGGACCTGAGCCGGGCATATCCGGCTCACCGCAGGGCAGAACATGCCCGCGTCGCCTGTACGTTCACCGGAAACCACCCGCCATCAGACCCGAGGAGCCTTCGGAAATGACCCTGAGGACAGGCACCCCAACCTGCCGGATCCACTGGACGCCCTGACGGATGTGCCCGGGATCAGCGTCGGCCACGCCGAGGTGCCGGGCGAGGGCGCACTGAGCGGCACTACCGTCGTCCTGGCACCCGAGGGCGGGGCTGTCGCCGCCGTCGATGTGCGCGGCGGCGGGCCCGGCACCCGGGAGACGGATGCGCTGGACCCCGCAATCTGGTGCAGCGGATCGACGCGGTCGTCCTCACGGGAGGCAGCGCGTACGGACTGGATGCGGCGTCCGGCGTGATGGCCTGGCTGGAGGAAGCGGGGCGGGGGTCAGGGTGGGAGCCGATCCGGCTCAGGTGGTGCCGGTCGTCCCCGCCGCCTGCCTCTTCGACCTGGGCAGGGCGGTGACTGGCGGGCCCGCCCCGATGCATCGACCGGCCGCGCGGCAGTAGCGGCCGCGGCGGCCTCGGAGCCGGGGCGCCGGTCCCGGAGGGCACGGTGGGTGCCGGCACGGGTGCCGTCGCCGGGCAGCTGAAGGGCGGTGTCGGCACCGCGAGCATGCGACTGCCCTCCGGCACCACGGTGGCGGCGCTCGCCGTCGTGAACGCCGCGGGCAGCGTGCTCGACCCCGGACCGGGATGCTCTACGGGGAGTACGGCATCCCGGAGCCCGTCGCACCACCCGCGCCCGAGGTCCACGACGAGGCACTGCGACGGCTCGCGCAGGCCCGGGACGCCCAGGAGCGCCGCCCTTCAATACCACGATCGCGGTTGTCGCCACGGACGCGCGCCTCACCCGCGCCCAGGCGCAGAAGCTTGCGGGCACGGCGCACGACGGCTGGCGCGCGCCGTCCGGCCTGTTCATCTGCTCACCGACGGAGACACCGTATTCGCCCTGTCGACGGACCGGTCGCCACTGCCGCCGGAGCCCACGTCCGCACTGAACGAGCTGAACGCCATCCTGGCTGCGGGCGCCGACACCCTGGCCCGGGCCATCGTGAAGGGCGTACGGGCGGCACAGGGCGTCGAAGGCCCGGGGCACGTTTCCTCGTACAGCGATCTCTACAAACGGCCCTGACAGCTCCGGGAACTTTCTGCGTGCGCCGTACGTTTTTCCGAACCCCGGTCACGATGTCAGACCCAGGGACTACGTTATGCACGCATCAAGTAACGCGCGGCGACGGCCTGGAGACAGCACCTTGAGCGATCCGTACGAGACAACCGAGCAGCACCTCGATCGACTCCTGCGACGCGCCCTCAACTCCTTCGACCTGTCCGACAGCACGGTCGAACGGCTGGGGACGGCCCTGGCGCACAGCAGCTCACTGCACTCGTCCCACCACAGTTCCGTACTGCACCGCGAGACCTACCGGCACACCTATCTGCTCTCCGACGGCACTCCGGTCACCCTGTGGGAGCTGGTGCACGGCGGCGACCGGGACATAGCGGTCCCGCACCGGCACGAGCTGTACGAGGACGAGGCCGAGGCAAAGGTCGCCGCAGCCCGGCTGGTCGGAGGCTTCTCCGAGACCACAGCCTTCACCGACGGGAGCCCGCAGGCGGACCTGGAGGTCCTTTCGCTGCTGATGGTCGCTCCCCGGCCCCGATGCCCCGCACGTACGCCCCGGACAATTCGGCCGACCACGCGCGCCGCGTCCTGCGCCGTGCGGAGAACAGCGACCGGCCTGACGCTGCGACAGCGCGGCTCCTGCGGGCGGCCTTCGCCCATCACATCACGCAGATCTTCGGACGCCAGTGCCGCGTGGACGGCAGGGACGCCGGGTTCACGCTCTACGAGCACGCGTTCCTGCTCCTGGACGGCAGCGAGACGAGCCTGTGGAGGTCGAGCACACGGCGACCCGGACGGCCGCCATATGTGCGAGGTGTACCGCGACGAGCATGCCGCACGCCAGGCCATGGAGAGCCGCACCCAGACCTGCTGAACACGGCCTGCCCGCTTCACCCGGCCGGGGCGAAGCGGGCAGGCCGTGCCGGCACATCAGTGCGACAGCGAGGGCACCTTCTCCGTGATCCCGATCCCGATCGCACCGTCCGGCAGCCCGGCAGCGTCACCACTCGGGTCCTCGCCTCCCTCGACATGTACGCGGGGCCTGGCCGGCAGGGCGAACAACAACAGGAAGATCACCGCGAGCACCCCCGTCACCCACCAGAGCGACTGCTGGAACGCGTCCACAAAGGCCGGCCCCACGGCCTCCGGCGGCGCCATCCGGTCGCCGATCGCCCCGAAGAAGACGACCGAGACGAGACCGAGTCCCAGCGCCGTACCCATCTGCTGCACCGTGTTGAACAGTCCGGATGCCGATCCGGAGTGCTCCTTCGGCACCTCGGAGAGAACCGCGTCCGCCAGCGGGGCCACGATCAGCCCCATCCCCACCCCCATGACCGTGAGCGGCAGGGCCATCTGCCAGGACGTGATGTCCATGCCGTACCGCCCGGCCTCCCAGATGTAGAGCAGAAGTCCGGCGATCATCATCAGCGCACCGCACTGGAGGACCTTGCGGCCGAAGCGGGGCACCAGTTTCTGCACGGAGATACCGGCTGCGACGGATACGGCGATCGAGAACGGGATCCCCGTCGTGCCGGCCCGCAGCGCGCTCCAGCCGAGACCCATCTGCATGTAGAGCGTCCAGACCAGGAAGAAGATGCCGAGCCCCAGCCCGAAGGTCAGCTGCACGGCGATGCCCGCGGCGAAGCTCTTGACCTGGAACAGCGACAGCTCGATGAGCGGTGAGCCTCCCCTGCGTGCCTTCTGTCGCTCGAACACCACGAGCCCTGCGAACACCGGGATGCTGCAGGCCATCGAAACATGGCCCCACACCGGCCAGTCCAGCTCGCGTCCACGGGTCAGCGGGTAGAGCAGCATGAGCAGGCCCAGCGTCACGATGACCACACCCGCCAGGTCGAGGCGGAGCGCCCTGGGCGCCTTGGACTCGCTGATGAACCGGTATCCCAGGATCAGGCCGGCGATGCCGACCGGCAGGTTGATCAGGAAGATCGGCCGCCACTCCAGGCCGAAGAGGTTCCACTCGGTGAGCAGTGCGCCCAGCAGCGGGCCGGAGACCGCGCCGAGCCCGACGATCGCGCCGAAGAGGCCGAAGACCTTGCCTCGTTCATGCGCCGGGAAGGTGGCGTGCACGATCGACAGCACCTGCGGGACCATCAGCGCAGCCATGCCGCCCTGCAGGATGCGGGAGGAGACCAGCATCTCCGGGTTCGCGGCGAAGCCGCAGAGCGCGGAGGCGAGGGTGAAGCCGCCGATGCCTATGAGGAAGAGCCGCTTGCGGCCGTAGATGTCGCCGAGGCGTCCGCCGGTGATCAGCCCGGCAGCGAAGGCCAGGGCATATCCAGCGGTGATCCACTGGATCGCGGAGAACGAGGCTCCGGTGTCCTGCGTGATGCTGGGGATGGCGACGTTGACGATCGTGACGTCGACCAGGTCCATGAAGGCCGCGGTCATCACGATCGCGAGCGCGAACCAGCGGCGCCGGTCGGCCGGGGCCCGGGAAGCGGCAGTCCTGGCCCGCCGCCGTGGCGGCCGTCGTGGACGGTGGAGATTCGGAAGATGTCATAGGAAGAAGCTAACCGCCAATCAGGTCAGTTCATGACCTGATGGACGGGCATGCTGGATCCTATGACCGACACCCGGCACGACTGCTGCATCTGTTGTCGCTCCTCCAGACGCCGCGCGAGTGGCCGGGAAGCGAGCTGGCCGACCGGCTCGACGTGAGCGCGCGCACCATCCGCCGCGACATCGACCGGCTTCGCGATCTCGGCTATCCGGTCGAGGCATCGCGCGGCTCGGTCGGCGGCTACCGGCTGGTCGCGGGCACCGCCATGCCGCCGCTCCTCCTGGACGACGGGGAGGCAGTGGCCATCGCGGTGGGACTGCGGGCGGGGCAGGGCATGCCATCGAAGGCGTCGACGAGGCGTCCGTACGGGCTCTGGCCAAGCTGGAGCAGGTGCTGCCCTCCCGGCTCCGGCACCGGGTCTCGTCCTTGCAGAACGCAACGATTCCGCTCGCCCGCGGCGACGGCTCCACCATCGATCCGCAGACCCTGACCACGATCGCCTCGGCGGCCACCGGGCGGGAGCGGCTGCGCTTCGCGTACCGCGCAGGCGACGGTACGGAGTCGAGGCGGCAGGTCGAACCGTATCGGCTGGTCAGCACGGGGTACCGCTGGTATCTCGTCGCCTATGACGTGGACCGTGACGCCTGGCGCACGTTCCGGGTGGACCGGGTGAGTGAGCCGTCCGCCACCGGAGCCCGCTTCACCCTCGCGAGCTGCCCGCCGAGGACGGCGACGCGGCGAAGTTCCTCACCCGGTCGATGTCGCGGATGCAGCCGGAGCTGAGCATCGACGTGAGCTTCCGGGCCCCGGCGGACTTCGTGACAGCCCGGCTGCCCGCGACGCTCGGTGCGCCGGAGCCGACCGGTGCGCACAGCTGCCGGCTGCGCGCTGTCTCCAGGACTCGCTGGAGTGGCTCGCACTGCGGCTGGCACTTGTCGACTGCGAGTTCACCGCGCACGAGCCACCGCAGCTGGTGGAGTATCTGCACGATCTGGGTGCCCGGCTGACCCGTGCGTCGTCGCCCCGGCACCTGCGCCACCTGCCCCGCGGCCCCACAGAAATGAATGAGCCCCGGCGCCGGGGGTGGGCGCCGGGACTCAGCTCATGGGACCGGCACGAGACCGGTCGTCCAGCCGGTGCGAACCGGCTTGATTGGGAGGTTACGGGTTATTGGCTCACGCCGCAGCGTCAAAACCCGTGTCGTGAGCCATTCGCTTCAATTCGAGCAGTGCGTGCTTCTCGATCTGGCGGATCCGCTCCCGGGTCAGACCGTGCTGCTTGCCCACTTCGGTGAGGGTCCGCTCGCGGCCGTCCTCTATCCCGTACCGCATTCGGATGATCGAAGCCGTCCGGTTGTCGAGCTTGCCGACGAGCTCTTCGAGCTCCTCGCTGCGCAGCAGTGTCATCACGGACTGCTCGGGCGACACCGCCGAGGTGTCCTCCAGCAGATCCCCGAACTGTGTGTCTCCCGCATCGTCCACAGCCATGTTGAGGCTGACCGGGTCACGGGCCCAGTCCAGTACGTTGCCAACACGCTCCGGATTGGAATCGAGCTCGGCTGCGATCTCCGCATGCTCCGGGTCACGCCCGTTCTCACGGTTGAACTCACGCTGCACCCGGCGGATCCTGCCGAGCTCCTCCACGAGGTGGACAGGGAGCCGGATCGTACGGGACTGGTCCGCTATGGAGCGCGTAATGGCCTGGCGGATCCACCACGTCGCATAGGTGGAGAACTTGAAGCCCTTGGCGTAGTCGAACTTCTCGACCGCGCGCACCAGGCCCGCGTTGCCCTCCTGAATCAGGTCGAGCAGGGGAAGACCCGCCCGCGGGTAGCGCCTGGCCACGGCGACGACGAGCCGGAGGTTGGACCGGATGAACACGTCCTTGGCACGCTCGCCCGCGTCGACGAGCGACTCCAGCTCTTCGCGCTCGGCTCCGCCCGCCTTGCTCTCCACCTCGCCGTCGAGGATCCGCTGGGCGAAGACGCCCGCCTCGATGATCTGCGAGAGCTCGACTTCCTTGGCGGCGTCGAGCAGCGGCGTGCGGGCTATCTCGTCCAGGTACATGCCGACCAGGTCGCGATCGGCGATCTCCCGCCCACGGCGCGAACACTGCTTGCCCGGTTGGCCCGCCGGTGGCGGACGAACTTCGGGCGACGGCACGGGTTGCCATGCGAGCTCCCTTACTGAGTAGGTCGCGACACCTTTTCGGGTGCCCTGCATCCGATGTAATCAACGACTGGAATCCGGACAGAATTCCCACGGCACGCATTCATTTTCGCGATCATGCAGTACCCTGTCGGCCGCGGCGGGAGGCGGTATGACACAGATACCCACAGAAATGCAGGTCAGGCCCGGTCGGGAGGCGGATCTGAAGTCACTCACGGACATTTACAACCATTACGTCCGTGAGACCGCTCTCACATTTGACACGGTCCCCTTCACCGCCGAGCAGCGCCTGCCCTGGCTGCGCTCCCACCCTGAAGACGGGCCTCACCGTCTTCTGGTTGCTCAGGATGTCCGTACTGCGAACAACACCGACGGGGTACTCGCTTATGCCGCCAGCAGCCCTTTCCGCCCCAAGTCGGCGTACAGCACCTCCGTCGAGGTGAGCGTCTACTGCGCTCCGGACGCCACGGGCCGGGGCTGGGCACTCTTCTCTACAAGGCCCTGTTCGAGGCCCTGGCCGACGAGGACATCCACCGCGCGTACGCGGGCATCGCCCAGCCCAACGAGCCCTCCGTCCGGCTGCACGACACCTTCGGCTTCCGCCACATCGGTACGTACACGCAAGTGGGCCGCAAGTTCGGCCGGTACTGGGACGTGGCCTGGTACGAGAAGCAGCTGACCGGTCCGGCGCGCCGCACCGGCCCGGAGTCCTAGGTCCGCCGGGCCGCCGTTCTCATTCTCCAGCCCGTTACCGGGCGGCCGCCGCCCGCCTAGCGTGGTGTGGCATGACGGACACGACAGGCGTTCTCGACGAGGCGCTGGAGCGGCTCCACCTCTCGGGCCCCGAGCACAACGGCCGGCTTAGCAACCACGGCCCGATGGCGGTGGAGGCACTCGTACGCAACGGCAGGTCCCCGGCCGTGCACGGCTGGCTCGACCACTACCGGGACAGGCTGGAGGACATGCCGGACACCGGCACACCGGTGACGGCGGACAACTGGCGAGAGGCGCTCGGCGACCCGCGCCGCGTGGCCGACTGGACGCTGCACTTCGAGCGCGAGATCGCCGAGCGGGCCTGGCGGGACGTCCTGGCCCAGTGGTGGCTACGGCTGCTCCCCGGCATCGCCGCGAGCGCCACCCACTCCGTGATCCGGGTCGGCCACGCCGTTCGCACCCTCCTGGAGGGCGAGGCGACCGCCCGCGGACCAGGGAGCTCGCCCACGGCCTCGGCTACTGGGCCGCGTGCCATCAGCCGCTGCCGCCACTGGGCACCATCGGCGGCAGCGGCCCGGCGCCGGACGCCTCGGCCGCACTGGACGCCGTACCGCGGGTATCCGTGCAGACCGGCGGGATAGCAGACCGGTTTGCGCAGCTCACCGCCTTCCCTCCTGGCCTCTGCGCACACCGGACGACCCCGACGCGGCCCGCGCGGCCCTGGGAGAGCTGGTCCGGGCGGCGACCCACAGGTACGCGACCCACGGACACGGAGAGCCGGTCATGCTGGTCCACGCGGCCACCGCGCCGAACGCCGTGCTGCGCACCCTGCCCGCACTCCCCGCGAACTGTGGACACCGAGCCTGGGCGCGGCCTGGGCGGCGAGCGCCGCGGTCACCGCCGCCTATGCGCCTGCCGGTCCCGCCCGTACATACCCACGACCGCCACCGCCGAGGAGCTCTTCGAGCGGGCCGCGGCGCACGGCGACGACCATACGATCAAGTTCACCGACACGGCGCTGGACGTCGGCGACGCGACCGCGCTGGCAGCCGCGCTGCGCTCGATCGAACTGAATCCGCCGGCTCTCTGACCCGCGTCGCCCGGCTCAGCCGAACTGAAGCGAGCGCTTCGCCAGCCCCATCCAGAACCCGTCGATGACGCTGCGCCCCTGGCCGAGGTCGTCCTGCGAGGCCCCAGCGTCACGAACAGCGGGGCGAAGTGCTCGGTGCGCGGGTGGGCCAGCCGGCCGGCCGGGGACTTGTGCTCGAAGTCCAGCAGGGCGTCGACGTCCTGCGCCATCAGCGCCCGGTGCCCCAGTCGTCGAACTCCGTGGACCATGCGGGAGTGCCGCCGCCCGGATGCCGCAGAGCGGCCAGGTTATGGGTGAAGAAGCCGCTGCCGACGATCAGCACGCCCTCGTCGCGCAGCGGGCGAGCCTGTGTCCGATGTCCATCAGCTTCTGCGGATCCAGGGTCGGCATCGAGATCTGGAGCACGGGGATGTCGGCGCCCGGGAACATCTCCACCAGCGGCACGTACGCCCCGTGGTCGAGCCCGCGGTCGGGGATGTCCTGAACGGGCATACCGGCCCCGCGCAGCAGTTTGCGCACGTTGTCCGCGAGCTGCGGGGCGCCGGGGCCGCGTACCGCACCTGGTAGTAGTGCTCGGGAAAGCCCCAGAAGTCATGGACCAGCGGCACGGTCTCGGTGGCACCGAGGGCGAGCGGAGCCTCCTCCAGTGCGCGGAGACCATCAGGATCGCCGTGGGGCGGGGCAGCCCGGCGGACCATGCGGCCAGCTCGGCGGGCCAGACCGGGTCGTCGGCGAGCGGCGGGCGCCATGCGAGAGGTAGAGGGCGGGCATGCGTTCGGTGGTGACAGTCATGGCACTCCCATTCCTCTGCCGGTCAAGGTATGTGTGTTATCTACAGACAACATGATCGCTTCACGAATGCTCCAGGGTTACCCCATCGGGCAGTTCATTGAAACTTCAAGTTCCTACCTTCAGAGACCTTAGCCCTATCTAGTTAAACTTTCAAGAAAAGGTCGTACAATGGAGTACATGACCATGGCATCCACCGGCGGGCCCCGATGGCTCACCGACGATGAGCAGAGCGTCTGGCGCGCCTATCTGCACGCCACCACGCTGCTGGAGGATCACCTCGACCGCCAGCTGCAGCGCGATGCGGGAATGCCGCACATCTACTACGGACTGCTCGTCCAGCTCTCCCAGGCACCCCGGCACCAGAAGCGGATGACGGAGCTGGCCAAGGACGCCAAGATCACCCGCTCCCGCCTCTCGCACGCCGTCGCCCGGCTGGAGAAGAACGGCTGGGTACGGCGCGAGGAGTGCCGGTCCGACAAGCGCGGGCAGAACGCGGTTCTCACCGAAGACGGCTACGAAATGCTCCACCGGTCCGCTCCGGGCCATGTCGAGGCCGTGCGCCAGGCGATGTTCGACCGGCTCACCGCCGAGCAGCTGCGCAGCCTCGGCGAGATCATGCAGGTGGTCGCCACGGGGCTTCAGCCGGAGGGTACGGACGCAGATCTGCCCTGGCTCCGCTGAGCGGAGCCAGGGCAGATACCGGTTCACCGGCCGTCCGGGTACCGGCCGCTGTCAGGACCGGGTCAGTGTGCGACGACCGGGATCCTGATTTCTTCCTCGATGCCGTCAGCACCGGTACCGTCCCCGGACCCATCGGCCGGGCCCGCCGATCCGGTGCCGGGACGGCCGGTGTTGATCAGCGTCACAGCGATCACGGAGGCGGCTGCGAGGATGCCGACCGCCCACCAGATGGCGCTGGCGAAGCCGCTGACCATGGCCTGGAGCTCCAGCAGCTTCGGGTCGGTGGCACCGGCGGCGTGGTCGGCGATGTACGCGGTGGTGGCGCCCGCCGCAATGGTGTTCAGCAGCGCCGTACCGATGGCGCCGCCGACCTGCTGCGAGGTGTTCACCATCGCGGAGGCCACACCCGCGTCACGCGGTTCGATGCCGTGCGTGGCCAGGGACATGGCCGGCATGAACGCCGTACCCATACCCAGGCCGAGCAGCAGCTGCCCCGGCAGGATGACACTCGCGTACGAGGTGTCGACCGCCAGCTGGGTCAGCAGCAGCATGCCGATCGCCGCGACCAGGAATCCGGGGCCCATCAGCAGCCGCGGCGGGACCCGGGTCATCAGCCGGGCGCCGATCTGCGTGGAACCGGTGACCATACCCGCGATCATCGGCAGGAACGCGAAGCCGGTCTTGACCGGCGAGTAGCCCTTCGCGACCTGGAGGTAGTAGGTCAGGAAGAGGAAGAGACCGAACATCGCGATGATGGCGAGGCCCAGCGAGAGGTAGACACCGCCACGGTTGCGCTCGGTCAGGACGCGCAGCGGCAGCAGCGGCGACTTCACGCGCGACTCGGTCACCACGAAGGCCAGGAGCAGCACGGCGGCAGCGATGAACATGCCGACGGTCAGCGCGTCCGACCAGCCGGCCGACTCGGCGCGGGTGAAGCCGTACACGAGCGCGACCAGGCCAAGCGTGGACAGGACGACGCCGGGGATGTCCAGCGGCGAGCGGTTACGGCCGCCGGCCGGCTCGCGGATGACGAAGTACGCACCCACGGCGGCGACGATCGCGAACGGGATGTTGACGAAGAACGTCCAGCGCCAGTTCAGGTACTCGGTGAGGAAGCCACCGAGGATCAGGCCCACCGCGCCACCACCACCGGCGATCGCACCGTAGATACCGAAGGCCTTGGCGCGCCTTGGCGTCGGTGAACATCACCGCGAGCAGTGAGAGGGCGGCCGGTGCGAGCAGTGCGCCGAAGGCGCCCTGCAGCGCTCGCGAGCCGAACATCATCGCTTCACCGTTGGCGGCGCCACCGAGCGCGGAGGCCGCGGCGAAGCCCGCCAGGCCCACCACAAAGGTCCGCTTGCGGCCCCAGATGTCGGAGATGCGCCCGCCGAAGAGCAGGAGTCCACCGAAAGCGAGGGCATAAGCGGTGATGACCCACTGCTTGTTGCCCTCGGAGATCCCAAGGTCTGCCTGGGCGGACGGCAGTGCAATGTTCACGATGGTCGCGTCGAGCACGACCATCAGCTGGGCAAGGGCGATGAACGCCAAGGCCTTCCAGCGACGTGGATCGGGAAGCCGGGTATCGGCTGTTTTGGACATGGGAGTAGCCACCTAAGGACTCGAGTGGACGCGAAGAGTCGTGAACTCGACGTCGTGCGTTGAAGTCGAGCTCGAAGTCGAAGTCGAAGTCGTGCTGTCGAAGTCGTGCGGTCGAAGTCGTGAAGTCGAAGTCGTGAAGTCGGCGAAGCTGCCGGCGGAAAAGGCGTGGTCGGCCTACGGACCGGCCTGTTGGTCAGCGCCTGGCCTGCTTCTCGTGGATCGGTCCGGTTCGGTAGGTCTTCGGTGCGTTACGGGCGTCAGGGATGCCCGCTGCGCAGATCCTCAAAGTCGCCGCCGATCCCGGCAGCACGGATCGGGCCGGAGATTCCAGACCGTCCAGGAAGAGCTGCAGATGGCGGTGGGCGAATCGGTCGATGTCCAGACAGGCGATGCCTGGCAGCGGCCGGGTGAGCTGTGAGAGGGCGACCAGCACGTCACCGACGGCGATGTCGGTGCGCAGCCGCCCTGCGGACATGGCGTGCTCCACGAGCGCCGTGACAGCCTCTTCGAGGCGACGGCGCTCGGCGAGCAGCTCGGAGTGATCACTGTCGAAGCCGCCGGACAGCATCGGGCACAGGGCACCGATCCGTTCACGCGCCGCCGCATGTACGAAGCGGCTGAGCGCTGCGAAGGGATCGGATTCCTCCGCCATGGCCTCCTCCGCACGCTCGATGGTGCGGGAGGTGACCGCGAGCACGACCTCATGGATCAGAGCCGCACGGTCGGGAAGTTCCGGTAGAGAGTGGCGTTGCCGACGCCGGCCCGCCGCGCGACCTCGTCGAGTGGCACATCCGGTCCGAACTCGACGAACATCTCACGGGCGGCCGCAACGATCCGTTCCCGGTTGCGCAGTGCGTCGGCCCGCGGCCGGGGCTTTCGGCAAGGCGTGGCACAGGGGTCGGTCTCGGTGGCGGCCTTCACGACAGCGGCTCTTCCTCTCGTACGCGGGCGACCCTCGACATAACCGGGGACCACTTCCCCGTTTCGCGGGGCACAGGTGCAAACGGGGAAAGCATCCCCGGTTATTTCCACCCCGATGTGACCTGGGTCACATCATTCATCGCAGAAAACCCTCCGATCAGCGCACCCAGCGAGCGGCCCCGCACTGCCCGGCACAGGCTGATCGCCAGAGCGCAGTCCGGGTCGGCCGACTGCCGCGGACCCCGAAGGCGCCTCTATGCAGCAGCTCCGCCACCGGATACGCAAGCACAGCCGCCCGGTCGCGCTCATCGGGGCAACCGCTCTGGTCATCGCGACCATGGCATCAGCCAGCTCGACCCTCCCGTCCCCAGCCGCGCCTCCGCGGGACCGGTGGCCGCCCCCAGGGAACCGGCCTCGCGCCGTGCCGGATCGCCGCCACCATGGGGTACAGATGTCGGAGGGCATGCCGACACCGGCCGGATACACACGCTCGACGGGCGAGGTGCGGGCACTCAACCTGATGATCGATTTCCCGGACGCGCATGGGACCGAGCCGGCCACCGACCGGCTCGCGGAGTTCTTCCCGCAGACTGCCGACTGGTTCCGGACCAGCTCCTACGGCCGGCTCACCTACACACCCGAGGCCCCGGTGACGGACTGGCTGCGAATGCCGCTGCCGTTCTCGGAGTACGGGATAGAACGCGGCTCACCGTACGAACCGGGCTACCGCAAGCTCGTGAAGGACCTTGTCGCGACCGCGGACCCGAAGGTGGACTTCTCCGCATACGACCTGGTCAACGTGCTCGTCACCCCGAACGCAGGCCCTTCGGCGCTGGACACAGTCCTGTCGGTGACCTTCTCCGGCAACGACGACGCCCCGTTTGCCGACGGCGTGCCCCTGGCCAACGCCTCCTTCGTCTACAGCCGCCAGGACGACGGCTCGGGGTCCTACGCCGAAACCGGCTACCGCGTCCTGCCGCACGAGAACGGCCATGTGTTCGGCCTGCCCGACCTCTACACGATGGAGGGCGGGGCGTTGTCGGGCACTGGGACATCATGTCCGAGGACTGGGGGCCAACAACGACTTCCTCGGCTGGCACAAGTGGAAGCTCGGCTGGCTCGACAGCGACCAGATCAGCTGCTCCTCCAAGCCCGGCACCAGCGAGCACACCCTCGGCCCCTGGCTACGAAGGGCGGCACCAAGCTGGCGTTCGCGCCCCTGAGCGACCGGTCCGGCTACGCGGTGGAGGTCCGGACCCCGGAGGGCAACGACGAGGCGGTCTGCAGACCAGGTGTGCTCATCTACAAGGTGAGCTCCGATGTCGACACCGGCCAGGGACCTGTCTCTGTCGTCGACAGCACCGAGGACAGCGGTGGCTGCACCCGGCGGCCCAATGTTCACGCCGAACTCTCCGACGCCACCTTCGAACCCGGCGAGACGTTCACCGACCGGGCCAACGGCATACGGATATCCGTGCTCGAGAAGGACGCCGACGGCAACTACCGGGTACGGATCACCCGCCCCTGACGACCACGGTCAGCCGCCCGCAGCTGATCCCGGACCGGGCCGCGCAGCTCACGCTTGAGAATTTCCCCGGTCGGATTCCGGGGCAGCGGCTCGTCCCGTACGAGCACATAGGCCGGGACCTTGAACGCGGCCAGGCTCCGGCCGACCTGTGCCCGGAGTTCATCGGCAGTGACCGTGGCGCCCGGACACAGCCGGACGACGGCCGCGACCTCCTCGCCCAGCACCGGATGCGGAACGCCGAGCACTGCGGCGTCCTCGACATCGGGGTGGGCGTGCAGTGCGGCCTCGACCTCCACGCAGTAGACGTTCTCGCCGCCGCGGATCACCATGTCCTTGATCCGGTCGACGACAGCGATCCGCCCGTCGCTGACCACCGCGAGGTCACCCGTACGGAACCAGCCGCCGTCGAACGCCTCGGCCGTCGCAGCCTCGTCCCGCCAGTACCCGCGGGCCAGGGCCTGGCCTCGCAGCCACAGCTCACCGGCCTCACCCTCCGCAGGAGCCTCACCCGCCGGCCCCGCGATCCGCACCTCGGTCGTTGGCGTAGGACGCCCAATGCCGCCCGGGTGGGCGCGGTAGTCGGCACCGAAAGTCACCAGCACGCCACCGCCGGTCTCGGTGAGGCCATAACCGCTACGCGGCTCGATCCACTCGCCGTGCCGGGCCGTGAGCCGGGCGACCAGGTCGGGCGGGGCCGCCGCACCGCCGGTGTTCAGCATCCGCAGACTCTCCAGCCCGTCACCCGCACGGTCGGCGGCTGCGAGCAACTGGAATGCGGTGGCCGGCCCCTGTGCAGTGCGTGACCTCGTGGGCGCGGATCAGCCGTAGCGCCTCGTCGGCATCCCACTTCCGCATCAGGACGAGTGTGCCGCCCGCCACCATCGCCCCGTAGAAGGCGGTGAACGCGGCAACGTGGAAGAACGGAAACGTCATCAGCGAGACCGGCGCGGGCCCTGCCCGGGATGACTCCCGGGCCAGTGCGGAAACCGCCGCGTGGAAGCGCGGGTTGAGGGCTGCACCGGCCTGCGCGAGGTGGGTGGCGACGGCACCCTTGGGCCGGCCGGTGGTGCCCGAGGTGTAGATGATCGTGGCGTCGTCCTCCGGCCTGATGTCTACCTCGGGCGGTGCGGCCAGCGGATCGGGCGTCGGAAAGTCCTCGTACCGCTCGACGCGCTCCGGCAGCCCACCCGCCGGCTCCCCAGCACCCTCACCGTCCTGCCCGTGGAAGACGACAACACGCGCCCCTGTCCTCTCCGCCCAGGCCGCTACTTTCACAAGCCGCTCCCCGTCGACCAGCAGCGCCCTGGGCTCGCAGTCGTCGAGGGCGTATGCGAACTCGTCCTCCGTCCACCACACGTTGAGTGGTACGGCAACCAGACCGGCCAACTGCACCGCCCAGAAAGCGACCTGCCACTCCGGGTGATTCCGCATCGCGACAACCGCACGGTCGCCGGGGCGGAGCCCGTACTCGCCGGTCAGCCGGCAGGCCAGAGCCGAGGCTGCGGCGAAGAACTCCGCGTACGAGTAGGTGCGCTCGCCGGCGATCAGGAACGGCCGGTCCCCGAACGCCCAGGTGGTCTCCACGAACTCGCGCAGCGTGCGCGGCCCGTGCTCGTAGACCAGCGGACCATGCTCGGCACGCACCACAGCGAAGGGGCACCCGGGCAGTCAGCGACGCCTCGATACGGGCGAGTTCGGGAGCTGAAGCTTCGAGCCGGATGGGTTCGAAAGGAGTAGGAACGGGGTCGGTATGCGGCACGTACGACCTCTCCAGGCGCTGGCTCAGCAACCCGGCGACGCTATGCCCGCACCCCGCCCCGTCAAGAAGTGCCTGCCCAGAAGCTCCAGCCCGACCGCGTTCCTGTTCCTGTTCCTGCCCCTCCTCTGCCCTGCCCTGCCCCAACAGCCCCTGCCGTGGCTCCGGGATCAGGTCCTGCCCTTGGCAGCCCCGGGATCTCCTTCATCTCGTCGACGACCGCTCGCTCCGTGATGGCCGTATGCCCCGTCACCGTGCCGGCTTTGATCCCTTCCGCGTCACGCGTCTGCACCGTGCGCTCCCCAGGAAGCTGAAGGTCTTCGGGTCGAAGATCCATTCAGTGCGGTCGCCATAGGTCTCGTCGGTCCGGGCTATCGCGATTCCGCGCCGGCCCACCGCATCGGTCGTGTCGTCCACCACTACGACCCCGGGATCTTCGCGGCCGCCCGGTACAGCGCGGACGTCAGCTCCGAAGGCATCGCCTGCTCCATCACCAGGTCACCGATGGTGGTGAAGGCCTGCTGGTCGGGGCCGTTGCCCTGTCCCTCCGTCTCCTTGTAGATCTTCTTCAGCAGCTCGTCGGGATCGGTGGTCAGCGTCTTGAGGTAGTCGTAACTGGGCGAGCCGATGCCCGGCTCCAGGGCGGGTCCCTCGTCGTCCAGAGTCATCCCGTCCTTCGACGTGGTGCCGTTACCCGGCTCGATCAGCCAGCCTTTGTGCCCGTCGGGCGACAGCCAGACCTGACGGGAATGCGGCTTCTGCACATAGGTCTCGCTCTTGCCGGTGTCCACGTTTTCCGAGATCGCCAGCCAGGAGACCTGGCTCTTGATGTAGATGAACTGTCCCGGCAGAGGCTCGGGCATGACATCACGCTCTGCTGCCCCGAGATCCGGGCAACGGTGCTGCCCAGCCCTCCGTCGTGCCCTGCGCCACCTGCACGACAGGCGCAGGTACGGATCCTTCCGGTGGACCGGCCACTCGCGCGGATTCCTGCCCGGCGAACCCGCGACCCCGGCCGCTCCGGCCAGCACGGCGACGGCCACGGCCGCCCCGATCAGCGCCAACCGGCGCCCGGGCGGCTCGGCGGCTCCGGAGGCGACGCTGGGAGGCCGGGGAGGCCGGGAGGCCGAAGCGGACCGGGCCCGCTGAATCTCGTTCATGAGGTGCTCCTCAAGCATGGTCAGGCGGCCGTGGGACAGCACCGGATCGCCCGGCGCCGGCAGCAGCACGGCCGGCTCCGCATGGTCGAGCGGCTCTCCGCACCGCCGCCAGGGTGTGCGATTCATCGGTTCTTCTCCTCGATCGGCCGGACCGCAACGACGCGGCCACCCTGTACTTGTCCGCTCACCCCACCCGGTTCCGCCTTTTCCTGCGGCGGCGCAACTCGCCGTCGGTCAGCTTGCGCAACCGCGCTCTCGCCCGCGAGCCGGGAGCGCACCGTCCCGACCGGCACCCCAGCGCCTCGGCCGCCTCCGCGTATCCGAGCCCGGACCACACACACAGCGCGAACACCTCACGGTCACCCCTGCGCAACTGCCCCAACGCGGCCTTCGCCGCCGAGAGTTCCTCCGAGTCCGTGATCCGCCCGACCAGCTCGTCGGCGAAGTCGGGCAGCACATCCCGCAACGGCAGCCGGACCAGCGCCCTCTCGTGCCGCCGGGCCGCACGGCCGGTGTTGCGCAGCACGTTGACCGCGATCCCCATCAGCCAGGGCCGTGGGCTGTCACCTTCGTCCCGCAGCTTCTCGCGCAGTCGCCAGGCCTCCAGGAAGGTCAGCGACACGATGTCCTCGGCCGCGTCCCAGTCTCCGGTCGTCCGCACCGCATGCCGGTAAACCAGCTGGGCATGGTCGCGGAACAACTCCCGGAAGGCCTCCGGATCCCCTGCGCGGATGCGGGCATGCATCGAGTAGTTCACCTCCTGACTTGTCCGCCCACGAGACGCAGTTCCTGTGATCCACATCACATGTGGAGTCGAGAAGCGGGCCTCCGACGTCCAGGCCGAGGCTCACCACGCCCGCACCGCGAGCACAGCCGGGTGGCCGGCCGACACTTGCCCGCTCGCCCGGGGCTCCACCGCCCCACCACCCGAGCCGAGTTGACGTCAACTGCACGACGGCGCGCAGAACCCGAACCCCGCTGCTGCACCGAAAACGGCCATCACACCGGTCGCCAGAACACCCGCACCGTTCCTGCTCGGCGGGCCGAAGAGGTTCAGAGCCTCCCGAGAAACTCGCCCACAGCTCCGCCTGCCACCCGGACCGTAAGATCAGCACAGCTGGAGGCTGTTTCATAAGCCAATTCCCCTCCGGAACCAGCTGTCGAACGATACGGCCGGCCTCGCCCCTCTCGTACGACAGCTCTCAGAGGCCCTCTGCAGGACCGAACTGCTCAGCCGGCATCAATGTCCGCCCTCCCCATGGTCTGCAAGGACTCCGCCGATCACGCGCCGTGCGTGCGCGGCCATCACCGGATTCGTGGTGCGGTAGTACGAGAGCTCCATGAGTGCGATCGACAGCGCCCATCCCCGTCCCCGCGCCCAGGTGGCGTCATCCGTGCCCAGCGCGACGCGGAAGGTACGCCTCGCATCGGCGGACAACAGATACCAGCCTGCGATCAGGTCGACGGCTGGATCGGCCACGCCCATGCAGCCGAAGTCGATGACGGCGCCGAGCCTGCCTCCCGCCACGAGCACATTGCCGGGCTGGAGGTCCCCGTGGACCCATACCGCAGGACCGGAACGGGCAGGCGCATCCAGAGCCTCGGCCCAGGCCGCGGCCGCCGTGGTGGTGTCGATGACTCCGTGCAGCGCGGCCAGGGCGCCGCGCGTGGCCGCGTCCCGCGTCGCAAGCGGCTCGCTGCGGTAGGCGGGCGGGCCGCCCTCGGTGTCGATCCGCTGGAGGGCCGTGACGAACTCCGCCAGGTCCGCTGCGAGAGCAGTGGAACCGGCGCTGCCGACAGTGCCCGGATTCTCGCCATCGAGCCAGCGGCAGACGGACCAGGGCCAGGGATAGCCTTCACCGGGCGCACCCTTGGCGACCGGTGCCGGTACGGGAAGGGCAGATGCGGGGCCAGCCGCGGGAGCCAGCGGTGTTCCGCGTCCACGTCGTTGGCGCCGCCCTCGACACGGGGCAGGCGCACAGCCAGATCCTGGCCCAGCCGGTAGATGTCGTTGACCGTGCCGTGGGAGATCACCGGCTCGACGGAGAGATCTGCCCACCCGGGGAACTGGGCGGCCAGTAGCCGTCGCACGAGCGATACGTCGGTGTCCACCTCGTTGGTATGCATCCAGTGGATGCAAACCGGGGCGGATGCCGGGCGTCAACTCGTTTACGTACCCATCCGGGCCGGCCCTGGCCTGGAAGCAGCCACTCTCTGCTGCGGAAGCCACCCAGCGCACAGGGCCACCGCAGAGGGACGACACCCGGGACGCCGGAACCCGACAAGCCCCTACCCTCCACCGGCCCGCTCTCATGCCTACGGAGGCGCGAGGCCCATCTCCAGGACTGCGGGCATCCCGATCCGGTACCCTGTCGTTGGTCACACAGACAACAAGCGGCACCCCATGGGCCACCTTCGCGAGGAGAACTCCAGGGAGCCACTCACAGTCCGCGTGACCAGGGCGTTTGTCTAGCCGTACCGAAGATCGTCACACTGATCCCAGGTCGGCTCGCCGCAGGCCCGCCCCGCCTTCGTAGCTCAGGGGATAGAGCACCGCTCTCCTAAAGCGGGTGTCGCAGGTTCGAATCCTGCCGGGGCACAGCAAAACGCCTGGTCAGAGGCCCTTCCGCCCTACGGGCGGGAGGGCCTTCGTACTGCACCACGCATACGGCACAACCCCGCCGCGAGCAACAGTGGGGAGCTGTGCGACATGCCCGCGAAGGACGGGCTGGCCCGTCGCCGGTACGAGAAGCTGGTCGACCGACTTGAGTCGCTGATGCGGACCCGGCCTGAAGCCGACGGAGCAGCCCTACCGCTCCGCATAGCGAAGGAACTGCCAGCCCAGTACGGCCAGGGCGAGTGCCTGTGCGAGGGAGACGATCAGGAGCAAGGGCCTGACGGCGGGAGAGCACCAGAACGCGGTCATACAAATCACCGGCAAGACCACGTAAGTGAACAGATCGACGACGGTCTGCAGTCGCTTGCGCGACGCACGGCTCGCATCGCTGCGGTGATAGATCTCCCAGCCGAACACCACGCCGTGGGCACCGATGAGCTCCGCCAGCCGCGGCCCCAGCTGGTCGCGGATATAGCAGCCGACCGCCGTAATCTTCTCGTCGTTGACCAGGTAGGTCCAGCCCATGACCAGGCAGATCACGGGGACGGTGAGCAGCAGTTGAGTCTGCCGACTCTGAACGGTGATCGCCAGGACTGCGCTGGACGCGGCGAGGCTGAAGTAGAGCAGGTTGTCACGGAATCCTATCCGGGTCTTCTGCTCCTCCTTGATGCGGTCGTACTCGGCCAGCAGCAGTCTGCTCTCGGTGACGTCATCTGTGGCGTCCATGGCCATTCCTAACCTTGGGTACCGGCTTGACTGATGAGCGGGCGGGCGGGGCGCCGACCGGAAGGCCCGGAAGGCCCGGAAAGCTCAGTCGGCAGCGCAGAAGAAGGGCAGGTTGTTGGGGTTGTTTCGTTCGATCCACCCCTTTCCGTCCGCTGCGATTCCTTCCAGGAGGCGGAAGGTGTGGATGAAACCAGCCGCATTGAGGTTGATTTCAGCGATCTCCTGGGCGTCTTCTTCCGGTGCCAGTTGGTGGGTGTCGGCGTCCTTGACACGAATGTTCCTGGCCGGCCCGTTGGTGAGGACGAGCTCCAGGTCGTAGCCGACATGCTTACTTTCCGTGACCTGCACGGAGGACAACGCGTCGAACCGGTAGTTGCTTCGCTGCTCGCTCCCACGTTTCGCGTCGGCGAAATCGAACTCCGTGCTGATTTCGCGAACGCCATCCTGTGTGACCAGGAAGAGACGGAAGCTGTAGCGCGAGTATCGCCAAGGACCGCCCTTCACACGCCCTCGCTTGTAGGGACGTGCGGGGTTACCAGAATGGTGTGGGTGATCAGATCGCGCCATGTGAGCTGGTAGTGGCGGAGTGCTTCGTCGACGAACAGCGACTTGTCGCAGGTGAGCCAGGTTTCCATTTCCGGCTCGCTGGGTCGTGTGGTGTCCAGGAACGACTTCCATTTCTGGTACGCGACTTGCCGCGCGGTCAGCCGCTCTTGGTATTCCTGGGTTTCCTGGGCCAGTCGGCGCTCTTCGCCCCGGGCCTCCAGCCAGAAGGACGCAGCCGCGCGTCCGGACCAGAACGCGCCGGCTACGGCCGGCACGGCCAGCAGCACCTGAGACGCGTCAGCAGCTGATGCCGCCGTTCCGAGCAGGGCCAGAGTCGTGAGGCCGAGAATGATGAGGGCGGCCACGCACAGCGCCTTCGCCACCGCCGACGTCTGGTTCTGGCGACGGTGATCGAGCAAGGTGCCTCTGTTGTGGCGGTCGCGGGCATCCTCAGCAAGATGGCGGATCAGCCAGTTGACCCGGTCCACGCTGATTCGGCTCTCACGGTAGAGGAGCGCGATCTCTGCGACGAGGTTGTTGCGGATGTGGGCGGTATGACCGAGCCATTCGTGCGGAGCGAATCCGTAGGGCACGCGGATACTGAAGTAGTGGTCGAACGAATGACGGACGCGGTTGGTGAACCCGTCCCCGTGGAGTCAGAATCACGCGCGTGCGGGATGCCGTGCTCGCCGTTCTCGGCCTTCAGCTGATGTTCCTGATACCACCATTCGCGGCCGAAGTGGGCCGCGGTCAGGCCCGCCCCGAGCAGTATCAGTAACTCGATGGCTGCCGCAGCCGGATCCGCGACCAGCGCCAGGATCCAGAGGAATGCCGTGACGACAAAGAACAGGCCGGCTCGGGCTGGGAGGGCTGCCTGGGCGGCAGCAGCGGTACTCAGACGGGGCGGCAGAGCCCGCGGCCCGATGGGATCGGGTTCGAAATAGGCCCAGACCCGTTGGACCCGGTCGTTGCTGAAGCGAGCTGCCAAGGCCCGCTCGCGGTTCCCGGCCCACAGGCTGTCCTTCAGCCCTCCGCTGAGTACAAGGTCAAAGTGGTGGAGGATCCCGTCCCGCCGGCGAGGTGACAGGGCTCGCAACCGCTCCAGTACGCGTTCTGCTTCGCCGTCCGCAGTGCTGAGCATCGCCAGCAGTTCGAAAGCGATACGCAGAGCGTCCTTCCACTCTCCCTCGGCGTAGGTCCGTACGAGCCCGGAGGCATGGTGCAGCCGTTGGAGCTCTTCGGCGCTGAGGTCGTGGTAGGCACGCGCGCTGAGCATGGAAAGCACCCAGTGAAAACGAACCTCCGCGTTATCGTGTCCGTGGGCGATCGCGTCACTGATCATGTCGCGAGCACGGCTGGGGACTCCGTCCTCCAGGAACCGCACACCGACCTCGTACTTTTCCTGAGGCGATGCGTCCGGATGGACGAAGTAGACGTTGGAGTTGTGTACGGTCTCGGCCTGGATTCCGACGGTGGAGCCGTATGCGGCCGAATTTTGCGTGACACTGCTGCCGTCGTTCATGACAATTCACCCGCCGCAACGACCAGTGGCGCCAGCATGGCCACCAGCTCGGGAAACTCCGCGATCAGACCACGTAACCTCTTGAGTGCCATGGTCGCCGTCTTGAATGACTCGGGAGTGTCCTCCCTTGCCGCTCGGCGGGCAGAGCCCAACTCGGCCAGTGCCTCTCGGTGGGTGTCGTTGTCGAGGATGCCCTCGGCGTGGTGACGCTTCAGGTGCTCACGGACGCCGTCCAGTTCCGCGACCAGGTCCGCTGGACTGGTCACCTTCGGGGCCGCGTACAAGTAGACACTGCTTTCCTTGACCGAGCCGGCCATGATGCCAACGGTGCTGTTATGGGCGGTGTTGCTGACGTCCCCTTTGGGTCTGTCGGCCGCATGAGCCCTGTCTGCCCGGGACATTGCAATCTGCTCCTGTTCTCTCGCCAGTTCCACGGCCAACCGTGTGGCGAATGCCGCCGCGTTCGCCGCGGCCCGCGGTTGCCAATTGCGGTCCTTCGTGCTGCTTTTCGTACCGTCCGCCCGGTCGCTGATTCCCCGGATGATGGCCACCGGTGCTCCGTTGAGATGACCGGCCTGCGCCACACCGGCGGCCTCCATCTCGATCGCGAGCGCGTCGTTGTAGTGCTGCCGGATCCACCGCGCCTCGGCCGAGATCTTGGAGTTCTGTACCACTTCGCCTGCGGCGATCGCACCGAAGCGCACCTGCGGCGCGCCCATGACCGGGCGTGTCGTCGGCCCAGTCGTTCACGCGAGCCAGATGTGAGCCAAGCTGGCTGATACTGTGCGCCGCCTCCCACACCCGGGGACGGGCCTTGAGTCCGTCGTCCTCGCTGGTCCCGCCGTGGTAGGCGTACACGTGCGTCGCCATCACCACGTCACCCAGCCTGGCGGTGTCCCACAGGGCACCGGCGACGCCGACGAACAACACGGCCACCGGCGAAAACTCCTGTATCGCACGCTCCGCGATCACCGCGGCGGAATGATTCCCTTTGTTCGTCAGACCGAGCGCGACACGACATGAGGTGCCCTGCACGGTTCCGACCTCGAACCGCGTCCCACGCTCGTGACGGTGCACTTGTGGATCGACCAGTTTCCGGCGCACGGCCTCGTACTCCAGATTGAGGGCGGTGAGAATCACCACCAGGTCTTCCGACATCTATTCCCCTTCCCTCTCGTGTCCTCTTCCGTCTTGGACGGCACGGGCCGGATCAGTGGTGGGGACAACACCGTCTTCGGCCCGGCCCGGTACAGCCGCGCGGGCCGTCCTCCCGTGCTCCTGCGTCCCGAGCCGGCGGGGATAATGAATCCCTTTACCGCCTGGACTTTCCGGTAGAAATTCCGGGTGTCGAGTTCGGTGCCCCAAACCGCCTCGTACACCTGCTGCAGCTCGGCTATGGTGAAGAGTTCCACGCAGAATGCTGTGGCCAACGCCGAGAATTCGATCTTGGTACGCGCACTTTCGATTCCGTCAGTCACGATCCGGCGGTGATCGAAGGCCAGTTCCACCTCGCCGGACAGTACGGCTTCCACGGGCACCCACGCAGCATCCATGGCATCCGTTCCGGCGACCGGTTCGGGGAGTCCCGGCGCGATCGCCAAGTGGGCCACGGAAACGACTCGCCCCGTGGATCACGGCCTGCGTGCCCATAGGTGGCCAACTGTTCAAGATGCACCGACCCGGCAACCAGAGCGGTCTCCTCACTCAACTCACGGTGGGCGGCGTCCAGGATTTCCTCACCAGCGTGATTGAGAAATCCGCCAGGCAGAGCCTGCCTGCCTTGAAAGGGTCTTCGCCTCGCTCCACGAGCAGGACACACAGTCGCCCCTCACGCAACGTCAGGATCACGAGGTCGACCGTCAGCAGCACAGGCACGGGTGACCACACGTCAACTTCCATGTGACTTACAGTACTTCCCTTACTGTCCATTTGACAAGAAGAGGCCCAACGAAGGTCCTGATGCCGTATGGCGAAGGCGCTCCGAGCGGTCAACTCGTCGCCTGCTCCGCAGTCAGGCGCGGGCCGATCGCGACCTGCCCGTCCGGTGTTGCCCTGAAGCGGCGCTGGAACTGGTACTTGCGAGGAAGGTGTGAGGGGCTGCCTGGCTGGCAGTCAGGCAGGCCGGGGAGACACGCCGGTGAGCCAGAAGAAGCCGATATCCTCACCACCCACCAGGCGGGACAGGCGATGGTGCATGGTGAAGGGTGGCCCGAACCTCCTGCGTGCACGCACTGGCGCGCGCAAGACCCGGCACTGGGACTCGCCGGGCCGGCCGCTGCCGCGCTCTCCGGGTGGGCCACCGGGTCAGTGGTGCCGCCAGCCGGATCCGATCCCTGACGGCGAGTCCACCGTGCCGGTTCCCCACTTGTCGGGGACTCGCTGGTCGGACGCCTACCGACGACGAGGGGTGAGCGAGATCAGCGTGCCGGACGGACGGCGGACAGTAAGCTGATTCCAGCGGGATCGAGCCCGCGGCACAGTGTCCGGGAGGTGCTTCATGACGGCCGAGATGATGGCTCCGGCGTGGATGCATGAGCAGATCACGGTGGAGGAGTACGAGTCCTGGTCCCAGGAGCAGTGCGCCGGTATTGAGATCATGGACGGGATGGTCGTCGTGAGTCCGAGTGCGTCCAAGCGGCACAACCGGCTGGCCAGGATTCTGGCGAACGCCCTGGATGCCGCCGCGGGCCCGGAGTGGAACGCCGACACCGACTTCGACGTCCGGCTTCAGGACGTCCCGCTCACAAATCGCCGCCCGGACGTCGTCGTGTACCGCGCAGACACGATCGACATCACCCCACCCGCCCCGAGCACGTACTACTGGTCGCGGAGGTGGTGTCGCCAGGCTCGGAGACCACCGACCGGATCGTGAAGGTCGACCAATACGCCAAGGCGAGTATCGGCTTCTACTGGCGGATCGAGCAGGCCGCGACCGGCGTTCCTCTCGTGTACACCTACGTTCTCGACCCCGCGACGAAGACCTACCGGGACGGAGACGTGTTCGCCGGCGTCCTCAAGGTAGCGGCCCCTTCCCTGTGGAGATCGACCTCGGCCAGATCTGACCCACGCACTGCTCAGCAGCCAGCAGCGCGTGAGCGGACTGCCCGATACAGGGCCGGCACCTGCCGCGTGAGCCAGGGTCTCGGCACCGTGTCGGAGGTCGTGGCGCCGAATCGGCGGGAGGCCGATCTCCTCGCACAGCTCGATGAACCGCTGTTCCCGTCTCGGTGTTCCCTCGACTCCGGTCAGCGCCTTGGTGCCAAGGGGCCATGACGCGATCGCAACCACCCTGCTCGCACCTGCCTTCGATGTGACTGGGGTGCGGGCTCGGCAGTCCTACGGCGTGACCGGCCGCGACCAGTGGCAGTGCACGGCAGGGCAGGGCACGGGAATCAGAACACTCGATCGCGTCGGATGTGATGCGGGATGAGGTCCAAAACGCGTGCAGCGCGCGCGTGGGTGAGCGCTTCGCCGACGTGACCACGTTGAGCGTCCAAGACAGTTCGGCATCCGCCAACGGCACTGCACGCAACTCCGGTCAGGACGATTTCGCGAACTCGGAGGGCAGGAAAGCCACACCGAGACCGTGGGCCACGTAGTCCGGGATCGTGGTGATGTCGGATACCTCGATCAGGACGCGTCGCGTCAGTTCCGCTCTGGTGAAGGCATCGTCGACCACCTCTCGCTGGCCGAATCCCACCGGCATCTCGACGAAGGTTTCGTCCGCGATATCGCGCAGCCGAACAGCCGACCGCCCGGCCAGCGGATGACCGGCCGGGAGCAGCAGCTGGATGTCGTACTTCTTGATGGGCCGGGCCCTGAGGTGTTCGTCGCGGACGTCGGAAGACACAGTGAGCCACGACAAGCTGCTGGACAAGGACCGCATCCTGATCAAGGGCGCGTACCTGATGACCCAGGACGACAAGCTCGGGAACTTCGTGGGTGACGTTCTCGTCGCCGACGGAAGGATCAAGGAGATCGGCCGGGAGATCGAGGACGACCGGGCCCGCGTCATCGACGGCACCGGCAAACGCCGTCCTCCCCGGTTTCATCGACACTCATCGGCACAACTGGCAGGGAGCACTGCGCAACCTCGGGCCCGCCTGGACATACGAGGAGTACCGCAGCCAGGTCCAGATCGGCCTCGGCCAGCACTTCGCACCGAACGACGTCCACATCGGCAACCTGGCCGCGGATCTGATGTCCATCGACGCCGGTGTGACGACGGTGCGCGACGAGTCGCACATCAGCAACAGCCCGGAACACTCGGACGCGGCGATCACGGCTCACTGGGAATCAGGGATCCGCGCCGTGTTCGACCACGGCTGGCCGTCGACGGAAGCCGAGGAGTGGCAGTTCGGCAGCGCACGTGCACACCCGACGACATCAGGCGCATTCGCAACGAGGTGCTGTCCGACGACTCGGCCCGCGTGACGCTCAACGCGATGCTCCGCGGCCCGGAGCTCTCCACCCCTGATGTGGCAGCGGTGGACATCCGCCTCGCGCGGGAACTCGGCCTGCGCATCAGCATGCACGTCGGGCTCGGCGAGTGGGGAGCCGAGCAGCAGGCCATCCGCCGGCTCTCGGAGTCCGAACTGCTCGACTCGGACATGACGTTCATCCACTGCTGCACGTCGACCGACGAGGAGCTCAGGATGCTGGCTGCCCACGGGGCGACTGCCTCCGTGGCCTCCGCCATCGAGGTCTTCATGCCCGGTCTCGGACAGCCGGCGACGAACCGCCTGCTCGCGGCGGGCGTGCGTCCAAGCCTGAGCGTCGACACCGAAACCATCGTCAGCGGTGACATGTTCGGCGTCATGCGGGCGGCGCTCGCCTACCAGCAGCTGATCATCGCCGGAGCCGCCGGTCCCATGGACCGCGCCCCAGGCCTGCCCACCTTCGACGCCGCCGACCTCATCGCCTTCGCGACCATCGAGGGCGCGCGCGCCTGCGGCATCGACGACCGTACCGGCAGCCTGACGCCGGGCAAGGAGGCCGACCTGATCATGATCCGCCTCGACCATGCCAATCTCCTCCCGGCCACGAACGTCGCGGCCTCGATCGTCGCGGGCGGCCATGCCGGCAACGTCGATCTGGTCGTCATTGCCGGTCAGGTGCTGAAGTCGGACGGAACACTCAAGGCAGGCGGCGCGATCCTGGACGAGGCCGCAGCCTCCAGGGACCGGCTGTTCCATGCCGCCGGGCTTCCCCTTCCCGCCTGATCTTTGTGCCGCCTCAGGCCGGTGACCCGGATGGCTGCCGCCGGGCCGCCGCCCGAGGCGGCCCCCACAGGACGCCCCGGGCGACGTTCAGTGGAACTTACCAGTTGGTCGATTTACCCCGCCGCGAAACCTGCTAATTGGTTAGTTTTATGGCGGGCTCGCCGCGATCTCACCGGGGACGCCGTTCCCCGGCTCTCCGCGTGGAGCGATCGGCGTCGGACGGCACCCGCGAAGATCACGCCACCGTCCGGCATCTCCGCCCCGCCAGGGCACCGCACGGATCCCGAGTGCCATGCTGGCCTTCAACGCGCAGGACGTCACAGGCGCCGTACTCCCGCCTCGTGGGATCGGCCGCGTCATCCCGCCCACGACGGCTCAACCGATCCCTCCTGAGAGGTGCCTGTGATCGATCGTCCGCAGCCAATGACAGAGTTCGAAGTCCGCGCCGTCAACTCGGATGACGCGGCAGAAATCGACCGGCTCTACGAAATCTGCGTGCGCACGTCAGCGGCAGGGGAGGACGGGACAGCCATGTTCGAGGACCCCGTCTGCTGGGCGAGATCTTCGTCGGACCCTACCTACGGTATGCACCCGAGCTCGCGTGGGTTCTCGCCCGGGCGGACCAGCCTGCCTCCGGGTACGTCCTCGGCGTCGCCGACACGATCCCGTTCGAGCAGACCCTCGAACGGGAGTGGTGGCCCGCAGTACGAGATCGGCACGACGGGGAAGCGATCCGTGAGGGCACGGCGGACGCCCGGGCCTGGGAGTGGATCACCCATCCCCACACCGCCCCGCCCGAAATAGCGGGCGCGTACCCCGCCCACCTGCATATTGATCTTCTACCCGAGGCGCAGGGAGGGGCAATGGTTCCCGTCTGATCCATACCCTGCTCGGTACGCTCCGCCTGCACGGCGTTCGCGGCGTCCACCTTGGAGTGGGGAAGGCGAATACCAATGCGATCGGGTTCTATCGCCACCTGGGCTTCGAGCAACTCGCCGAGGAGCCTGGCGCGCTCTTTCTGGGGATGAACCTCTCTGACTGACCTTCCCCGTCACTCACGTCTCCGCGGCTCAAGCGTTCGGAGGACCTGACATCCCTGGGGCGCCGCGGATGCGCGCTGCTGCCTCCGTTTCCTGCTCGATGCTTCCTGCTCGATGCTTCCCGCTCACCGCTCACCGCTGACCGCTCACCGCTCACCGCTCTCAGCGGGCGCGCCCACCGGCGCAACGCTGTCGCCGCGATGAGCGCCGTGGCGGCCGCGAACACCGCACACGACGGCGACCGTGGTCAGCCCGTTGGTGTACGCCTCCCTCGCGGCGGCCAGCGTCTCGCGCGCAACACCCGCCGGAAGGTCCCGAGTTGCCGCCAGTGCGCCTTCGAGGCTGCCCGGGTGGCCTCGGCCGCATCCGCGGGGACAGCCGCCGGCAGGGTGATCCCGTACCGGTAGACGAAGGAACCCAGGCTGCCCAGTGTGGCGATGCCGATCGCCACCCCAAGTGGCTGCTGGTCTCCTGGAGCGAGGCGGCCGAGCCGCTCTTCTCCGGTGGGGCGGAACTCACGACCAGGTTGGTACCCAGCGCCCCGACGGGCCCCGTACCGAAGAAGCAGACCACGAAGCCGACGACCAGGACCGGCAGGCCGCCGACCGGATCGACGAAGGCCATCAGCGCGTACCCGCCGGCCGCGACGACGAGTCCCGCCGCGATGACGGACGCCATGGAGAAGCGCTTCGCCATCGTCGGCGCCATCATCGCGGAGACGATGGACGCGACCGCCGAAGGCACCATCCACAGACCGGCCTTCACCGGGGACAGGCCCTCGACCATCTGCAGGAAGCCGGTGATGAGGAGGTAGCTTCCGGCCACGCCGACCATGAGGAGTGTGGTGATCAGGAGGAGACAGTGAATGCGAGGTTGCGGAACAGGCTTACGTCCAGCACCGGGTGCGCCAGCTTCCGCTGACGCAGCACGAACACCGCGCCAATGGCCGCACCGGCCGCTGCCGTCAGGACGGGCACAGTGCTCAAGCCGTGCTTGCTGATCTCCTTGAGGCCGTAAATGACCGGCAGGATCGCGGCCAGTGAGAGAGCCGCGCTGAACAGATCGAGTCTGCCGCCCTCGGCATCGCGGTACTCCGGCAGCAGGAGCGGCGCCGCGATCAGCAGGATCAGCATGACGGGCACACCGATCAGGAACACCGATCCCCACCAGAAGTACTCCAGCAGCACCCCGCCGATCACCGGGCCGAGGGCGGTACCCGCCATGAAACAGCTGGCCCACAGTGCGAAGGCCCGGCCGCGCTCCTGCGGGTCCTGGAACATGTTGCCGATCAGGGCCAGCGTCGACGGCATCAGCGTCGCCGCCGCGATCCCGAGCAGGGCACGGCTCGCGATAAGCATCTCGGCGCTGGTGGAGTAGGCGGTGAGCAGGGAGGTCACGCCGACGGCAACGGCGCCGGCCATCAGCAGCTTCCGGCGGCCGATCCGGTCGCCGAGCGTGCCCATGGTGACCAGGAATCCGGCCATCATGAAGCCGTAGACGTCCATGATCCACAGGGATTGGGTGCCGGTCGGCCGCAGGTCTTCGGCAAGGGGCGGAAGCGCCAGGAACAGCACGCTCTGGTCGAGGGAGAGCAGCAGGGTGGGCAGGGCCAGCACCGCGAGCCCGGTCCATTCCCTGCGGCCGGCCCTCCTGGCCACGGCGGTCGGGCCGGCGTGGGAGTGCGTCGACATGGGGTGTCTCCTTCCGGGGTGGCTCGGGACCAGCAGCGTGTACGGGAGGGCTCCCGGTTCCCTCTCGGTCCGCTCTCGGTCCGCTCTCGGTCCGCCCGCCCGAGGGCCTGGTCGGTTAGCGTGATCACATGCGTTTCGGGGTGCTGGGCCCACTGGGGTGTGGACGGCTGACGGGCTGCCGGTGACGGTCCCCGAGGTCAAGGTCCGGCCCTGCTGGCCGCGCTCGTGGTTCACCGGGAGCGGCCGGTGTCCTCGGACCGGCTCATCGACGACCTGTGGGGCGACACGTTGCCCAGACATCCCGCAGGCGCGCTCCAGAACAAGGTCTGGCAGCTGCGGCGGGCGCTCGAAGCCGCCGAGCCCGACGGCCGTCTGCTCGTGGCGTCCCGCCCGCCCGGCTACCAACTGGCGCTGGCACCGGACGCGTTGGATGTGGACCGATTCACCGGGCTGACGATGCGCGCACGGGCAGCGGGCGATCCCGCGGTGCGCACCGCCCTGTTGACTGACGCGCTGGCGCTGTGGCGCGGTCCCGCGTTCGCGGACTTCGCGGACGCCGAGTTCACCCGCGCCGCTGCGGCCGGTCTGGAGGAAAGGCGGCTGTCCGCGTTCGAGGAGCGGGCCGAGGCCCGCCTCCTACTCGGCGAACACGCCCTGGCCGCCGAGGAGCTGGGCGACCTCGTCATCCACAATCCGCTACGGGAACGGCTGCGCACCGCGCACATCCGCGCCCTCAGCCTCGCGGGCCGCCCGAGCGCGGCGCTCGCCAACTACGCCGGTCTGCGCGACCGTCTCGCCGACGAACTGGGCCTGGATCCAGGTCCCGAACTCACCGCCCTGCACCGGGCGATCCTCACCAGGACCCGGCGCTCACCCCAGCGCCAGCAACCACACCCACACCCACACCCGCCCAACCCCTGTACCGGCCGGCCTCACCACCCTCGTAGGCCGTACCGAAGCGATTGGCGCACTCCGAGCCCATCTGGCCGCCAGCAGGCTGGTGACACTCACCGGCGCGGGAGGGTCGGCAAGACACGGCTGGCGCGGGCGGTGGCGGGGCGGGCGGCCGGGGAGTTCCCGGCGGGTGCGGCTGGCCGAGCTCGCCGCCCTCGATGCCTCGGCGACGACAGCGGCGGTGTACGAAGCGGTCGGCGCGGTCCTGGGGTACGCGATGACACTTCGGGCCGGCCGGTCCCGTTGGCCGACCGTGTCGTACGCGCGCTGGGCAGCCGGTACACCCTCCTCGTCCTCGACAATTGTGAGCATGTCATCGGGCCGGCCGGCGAACTGGCCGAGCAGCTCCTCGATGCGGTCCCCGCGCTCACGGTCCTCGCGACGAGCCAGATGCCCCTGGGCGTCCCGGGCGAGCAGCTCCAGGAAGTGGCTCCGCTGGAACAGCCCGAGGCAGTGGAGCTGTTCGTCGCGCGCGCGAGCGCCGCCGCTCCCCACTTCGTGCTCGACGAGGCCGGTGCCGAAGCGGTCGCCGCCGTTTGCCGGCGTCTCGACGGGATCCCCTCGCCCTGGAGATGGCCGCGACCCGTGTCCGGGCGCTGGGCGTGAGGGAACTGGCGGCACGCCTCGACGACAGATTCCACCTGCTGGCCCACGGGCAGCGCTCCGCACCGGCCCGGCACCGCACCCTGCGGGCGGTCATCGACTGGAGCTGGGGGCTCCTCGGCGAGCAGGAGCGGGTGGTGCTCAGGCGTCTCGCCGTGCACGTGGACGGGTGCGCACTCGACGTGGCCGAGGCGTTCTGCGCCACCGAGGAGGTGGCCCCGGCGACGTACTCGATCTGCTGGCCCGGCTGATCAACGCCTCGCTGGTCGTCATGGCGGACACTCCCGACGGGCCCCGGTACCGACTGCTCGAATCCGTCACCGCCTACTGCCACGAACGCCTCCGTGAAAGGGGTGAGCTCGACGGGCTCCGGCTGCGCCACCTCGCCCACTACACCGCTCTGGCCGAACAGGCCGAGCCGCATCTGCGCGCCCGGGGCCAGCGCACCTGGCTGCGCCGTCTGGACGCCGATACGGCGAACATGCGTGCCGCGCTCGACACCGCGCTGCAGGCGAACGAAGCGGACCCGGCGCTCCGGCTGGTGAACGCGCTCGCCTGGTACTGGCGGCTGCGCGGCCGGACCGGCGAGGCCGAGCGCTCCTCTCGCTGGCTCTGTCGCTCACCGGCCCACGGGATCCCGCGCTGGTCGCCCGCGCCACAGCCTGGCTCGGGGCATCCGCCTGCTGAACGGGAGTGGCACCGACCCGGTCGCGGAGTACCGCACGGCGCTGGAGCCGTTCGCGAAGGTCCACGATCCGGCCGGGCGGGCGCACGCGGAGTGGTTCCTCGGCTCGCGTCTGTACGGGATCAGCGACCTGTCATCGGGCATCGAGCTGGTCAGCCGGGCGCTGGACACGTTCCGTTCACTCGGCGATACCTGGGGCACCGCCGCCGCACTCGGCAGCCTCACCTTCCAGGCGCAACGGCGCGGGGACTTCGGCGCGCTGCGGGAGGACGGCGAGCGGAGCCTGGCTCTCTTCCGCGAGCTGGGCGACCAGTGGGGGCAGCTCCAGGCCATGGTGCCGCTCCAGACCGTGGCGGAGGCCATCGGCGACTACGAGCACGCCCGACGGCTCTACCGGGACGGGCTGCGGATGGCCGAGGACCTCGGGCTCTGGGCCGACGCCTCCTTTCAGCTCTCGGGGCTCGGCCGGATCGCCCTGCTGACCAGGGACTACCCGCGGGCCCGGGAGTTCCATGAGCGGGCGCGGCGGCTCGCTGCCGAGCAGTCGGACAGGTTCGGTGAGCAGTTCGCCGAGATCGGGCTCGGGATGGGGGCCCGCAGGGAGGGACGGCTGGACGCCGCCGAGAGGCACTTCGACAACGTCCTCGATCTGCAACGGCAGATGGCGTACGAGCCGGGCGTACCCACGCTGATTCTCGCCGAGCTCGGGTTCCTCGCCGAGTTGCGGGGAGGCACGGACCGCCGTCGACCTCCAGCAGAAGGGCTGGCCACCGCGCGGGCCACCGGCGATCCCCGGGCACTCGCACTGGCGCTGGAGGGGCTGGCAGGGGCCCGGCTGCTGGCGGGCGATGCCGGCCTCGCGGCCAGGTTGCTCGGGGCGGCCGCCTCCGCCCGCCAGTCGGTGGGCACTCCACTGCCCGCCGGCGAACGGGATGACGTCGACCGTGTCTCCGCCAAGGCCTGTGCGGTCCTGGGGACGCGCACTACGCCGCGGAGTTCCAGCGGGGCGAGGCGCTCGGCCCGGACGTGTACCCGGATCAAGCCGCCGCGCACTGAGGCCGGCACCCCGGTCCCCGGGCGTGCCGGCCCTCGTGATAGCCGATGCGGATGCCGTGGGAGCCGCGGTGTACGCCGCTGACCCCGACCACCGCCAGACCCCGAGACCGGTCGCCCGCACATCTGTCTGCCCCGTGCCGTACATATACTCCGCCCCACCGGCCGCATGCGTGTCCTCGCCGTCGTCGCAGGCGTAGCCACGGAGCTGTTGCCCGCCCTCTTCGTGCCCTGCGATTTCCTGAGCAACTTCGTCAAGGCCGGCCGTCCCCGGGCAGGAACGTCGTGCCCAGGGCCGCCGCCACTGCCCGGCCGGGAACGACGTCTACGAAAGCGTGTCGGCGACAACGGACGCCGCATCCGCGATCAGCCGGTTGTCGTAGTCGTCGTTCTCCTTGTCCCGGTTCGTCAGGATCGCCAGGACGATGGGGGCGGAGTCGGGCGGCCACACCACGGCGATGTCGTTACGGACGCCGTAGCCGGTGCCGGATCCGGTCTTGTCGCCGACCACCCAGTCCTTGGGCATCCCGGCCCTGATGACCTCGTCCCCGGTGGTGTTGGTCCTGAGCCACTTGGTGAGCCGGTCGCGTTCGGCCTCGGCGAGGACGTCCCCGAGAACGTACGCACGCAGGTCCCTGGCCAGCGCCCGGGGCGTCGTCGTGTCGCGCTTCTCGCCCGGGGCCCACTCGCTCAGCTCCGGCTCACGGCGGTCCATCCGGGTGACGTCGTCGCCCAGCCCGCGGACTACGGCCTGCAGGCCCTTGGGCCCGCCCAGTTGGCCGAAGAGCAGGTTGGCAGCGGTGTTGTCGCTGTAGCGGACGGTCGCGTCACACAACTCGCCCAGCGTCATCCCGGTCTCCACATGCTTTTCGGTCACGGGAGAGTTGGCCACCAGATCGTCCGCCGAGTACCTGATCACCCGGCCCATCCCGCTCAGCGAGTACTTCCGCAGCACGGCGCCGGCGGCCAGTGCCTTGAACGTGGAAGCGAAGGCGAACCGTTCGCCGTCGTTGTACGCCACCTCGCGGCCGGTGCCGGTATCGACCGCGTAGACGCCGAGCCGCGCGTCGAACTTGCGCTCCAGCTTCTTCAGCTTGCCTGCGAACGGCTTCACGGCCGCCGTCGTTCCCGCCGACGGGGACGACGGGTTCGAGGAGTCCGAGGAGTCGCCCTGGCCGCAGGCCACGAGCGGGACGAGGCAGAGCGTGGCGAGCGCACCGAGAGCGGTGCGTCGGGCGCGGGTGTGCTGCATGGTCAGGCCTCCGGGTGCGTGGTCAACAGTGCCGAAACCACCCTCACCCGGGGCTGCCGTCCGGGCGAGGCTACGCGCCGTCGTGGGCCTTGCGGAGTGCGGCGACATCGAACTTCTTCATCGCCATCATGGCCTTGGTCGTGCGGGCCGCCTTCTCCTGGTCCGGGTCGCCGATCCACTGGATGAGCACGGCGGGGAAGACCTGCCAGGACACGCCGAACTTGTCCTTCAGCCAGCCGCAGGGCCCTCTTTGCCGCCCTCGGTGAGCTTGTTCCAGTAGTAGTCCACCTCCGCCTGGTCGCTGCAGCGGATCTGGAAGGAGACGGACTCGTTGAACTTGAACTCCGGTCCGCCGTTCAGCGCCACGAATTTCTGGCCGTTGAGCTCGAACTCTGCAGCCAGCACCGAGCCGGCCGGGCCCGGTCCCGCCTCGGTGACGCGGCCCACGTCCCCGCGCTCGGAGTTCTTGAAGATCGAGGTGTAGTGGTCGACTGCCTCTTCGGCCTGCCCGTCGAACCACAGGCAGGTGGTCAGTTCATCGGTGGTGGCCATGGTCGCCTCCAGGGCGCGTTGGGTCTCTTACTACCGTTTAGACCGCCTCCGCGCCGAAAACTCATCGGGGAGGGCCGACCATCCGCAGTCCGGCAGTACGTGCGACCGCCGGGCTGTCAGCGCAGCTCCTCCGGGCAGGGCGTGCCGGGCTTCAGCTGGTACGGCGCGGCCAGCCGGTAGACCCCGGCCGGGGGCGAGCAGCTCCGTCCACTCGTCGCCGTCAGGGCCCTCGTCCACCTTGATCAGACACCCGTGGCCGTTGGTGTAGCTCTTCGGCGCCTCGCTGTTCTCCTCCGAGCGCTTCTTGGACTCGTCGGTCTCCTGCGGACGCTCCACACTCTTGCCCTCGTCGTCCACGAGGGCAAGCCAGCGCGAGTACGGGATCCGGATCAGTACCCGGCCGGCCGACTGCACGTCGATGGTCAGCTCATCGGCTTCCGCCCGCTCCACCGTCGCCGGCGGATCGGCCAGCGGCACCGGGTCCAGGACGCGGAAGAGCTGCCAGTTGGCATCGCGCCAGACCCTCTTGAGGTACGGCTGCCCCTTCTCGACGAGCTCCGTCTCCTGCGTGGCGCCGGTGAAGTCCGGCTCCCCTTGGGCAGCACCACGTAGTGCACGGCCCAGCGGTCCAGCCACTCGCGGTAGTTCATGGCGTCAAGCGTGTCGTCGTAGAAGAGCGGGTTGCGCTTCATGTCGGCCTGACGGTTCCAGCCGCGCGCCAGATTGACGTAGGGCGCGAGCGCCGACGCCTCCCGGTGGCTGCTCGCGGGCACCACTTCGACCCTGCCCTCTCCGCTCCCACCTTCTGGAGCTGGTTGACCAGGGGGCCAGCTCACGGCTCCAGGAGGCGGTGGGGGCGGTGCGGACGATGTCGTCGACGCTCTTGAAGCCGATCCAGAAGTTCAGCCCGGCGAAGGCCAGGACCAGGGCGTACCAACGGCGGCTGCGGGGACGGTGTACGGCAGCGCGGCGAGCAGCACGACGCCGGCGAACAGCATCGCCATGCGCGACACGTTCGAGCCGATCTGCGAGTCGATCACGTAGGTGAGCAGCGTCCCGATTCCGTACACGGCTGCCGCTGTCCGTACCGTGCGCCAGTCCGCCGGCACCAGGAAGAAGACGAAGACCGCGTAGATGAACGGCAGCGACACCCTCCCAGCGACATCGGCTGTGTACCAGAGAAGGGGAACAGCCAGGCGGAGAGCACCACCACCACGACCGGGGCCAGGCCCAGCGCATACGCCCGGGGCGCCGTTTGTTCAGGAAGAGCGCGGCGGCGACCACACCGAGGAAGAGCCCGGCCACCGGGCTGCCCGCGGTCGCGAGCCCGGCGAGCGGCGCGGCGACGGCCGCCTTCGCCCACCGCTTGTTCCGCCACCGGTGCGGCCAGCAGAAGACCGCGGCGACGGCGCCCAGCGCGAACATCATGCCGAGCCCGAACGTCACCCGCCCGGACATCGCGTTGCACAGGTACGCGAAGACTCCGGCGAGCGAGCAGGCGAGAGGGTTACGGACGGGCCGCACCCGGTGGAGGATCAGCGCGGTCAGCGCCGCCGACACCGTGCCGGCGATCATCATCGTCGTACGGACGCCGAGCACCGACATCACGTACGGCGAGACCACGCTGTACGAGACCGGGTGCATGCCGCCGTACCAGGCGAGGTTGTACGCGGTGCCGGGATGCCGGCCGACGAATTCCGCCCAGGCGTCCTGCGCTGCGATGTCACCGCCGGTGTTGGCGAAGAAGAAGAACCAGATCAGGTGTACGGCCGCCGCGATCACAGCGGTCAGAAGGACCGGGTGGCGCATGGCCCAATGCCGGATGGACGCCTCGGACCGGTCCGGCATGTCCTGATTCCCGTTACGTTGTGTCGGCATCCTGCCGGACGCTGTTGCGGGAGCACTGCTCTCGTTCGCCCGCGTCGGCTCAGCGGTGGTCACTTCGACTCTCCCCGTCCTCGCCCGAGCCTTGCCGAACCGACGATGTGCTGCACGGGCCTCATGTACTCGGAGGGACGCGTCCCGGCGTCCACACGTTGACTCCGGGACGCTAGCATGCGGACTTTTCCCGCCCGTGGCCACCGGAGCCTGCTCGCCTCCCGCACCCCGGGTGGGGTGGGAGGCGGAGCGGGCCGGTCAGCCGATCCGCGTCAGCTTCTCGCCGAAGGTCGGCTCGGTCAGGGCGGTGCCGAGGGTGACCGGGACCTTCACCTGGCTGGCGCCTTCGCCGACCGTCATGGTGCCGACCGGGTGCCTGCGGCCGCCGAGTTCGAGATCGTCTTGCCGTCGTCGGTCAGTTCGAGCTTGACCGTGAGACCGGGCCAGCCGACCGCCTTCACGTCCTTGGCCGCGACCACCTCGGTCGTGCCGCCGTAGCCGTCGTCCACAGTGCCGACGACCTGCCCTTCTTCACGATCGTGCGGCTCTCCAGCAGGTCCTGCGTGGCCACCATGACCTCCCGGCTCGCCCCGTTGACCGTGTCGATGATCGGCGGCTTGTGCTGCCCGAGCACCGCGCCGACGATCAGCTGGTCGGTGCCGCCGACCATCTTGTGTGCGGCGAAGAGCAGGTTGCCGCCGGCCTTGGTGGTGGAGCCGGTCTTGATCCCGAGTGCGCCGTCGTACGGCACGAGGGTGTTGTAGTTCCGCCAGCTCTTGCCCGACGGGTCCGTCCAGGACGGCTGCCTGGTGATCTCCATCAGCGCCGGGATCTCGACCAGCTTCTGGCCCAGCTTCACCTGGTCCTCAGCCGAACTCACCGTGGACGCGTTGAGCCCGGAGGGTCGGTGTACGTGGTGTCCTTCATGCCGAGTCCCTTGGCGGTGTCGTTCATCTTCTTGACGAACGCCTCCTCGGAACCGGCGTCCCAGCGCGCCAGCAGCCTCGCGATGTTGTTCGCGGAGGGATCATGATGGCGGCGATGGCCTGCTGCTCCGTGAGCGTGTCACCGGCCTTCACCGTGTTTATCGTCGACTCGCCCTCGGAATCCAGCTTGCCGTCGGCCTCCGCCTTGGCGTCGACCTTGATGCCGGGCCCGTCCGCACCCTTCTTCAGCGGATGGTCCCTGAGCACGATGTACGCGGTCATCGCCTTGGCGACACTGCCGATCGGCACGGCCTTCTGCTCGCCGAACGAGTCGACCGTGCCGAGGCCGGTGGCCGCCATGTAGCCCTGGCCCTCATCCGGCCACGGCAGCGTGGGCTTGCTGCCCTCGAAGGCGTACGTCGGCTTCGCGGTCAGTTCGAGAACGGGTTCCGCCAGCGGGCGCGCCGCCTGCACGATCGCAAAGATGATCAACGCGAGCGCCAGCAGCGGGTCCAGATCTTGACCCGCCGGACCGCCGTGCGCCGGGGTCTCCCTGGGCGGCGGGGTGTTCGTCAACTCGGCCAGCAGGTCGAGCGGCGGCCTCGGCGGCAGGGGCTGCTGCCTGGTGCGCTCGGCCTCGGGCTGTCCGGGCACGGTGCTTGCGAAGCCCGGGGCGGTGCGCGAATCCGGCTCCGGAGCCGGGATGATCGCCGGGGTGACCGTGGGGCCGACCACCGGGGCCGGACGTACGTCGTCCGACCGCAGGGGTACGAACCTACTGGTCCGCTCGGCGGGGTCTCGGGCTTCGAGGTCCGCTCCGGAAGGATCTTCAGCGCTGTCGTCGGCTGGTCGATCCGGGCAGGCCGGGCAGTCTTGAAGACGGCCGTCGGCTGGTCGATTCCCCGCTCGTCCCCGCCGGACTCCGCATCCGACGCCGCCTCGGGCTTCTCGTCCGCCTCGGGCTTCCCGTCCGCCGCAGGCTTCCCGTCCGCCGCAGGCTTCTCAGCGTGCTCGGCCTCGGCGTTCTCGTCCTTCTCGGCTTCGGTCTTCGCGGGCGCCGCGGCTTTCGGCTCGGGACCGCCGGCCTCCTCGCGGCTCTTCGGTACGCGGGGCGCTTCGAGGCATCCCCTCGTCCCGGACGGCCTCGTCCGGAGCGTCGTCCGACGCATCGTCCGAGGCGCCGATCCCGGTGGGTACGGATGCACTCCCGGAGCTGTCAACAGCGGTTTCGTCCGTCAGGTCGGCGCCGTCCGCGTCCTCGCCGTCCGCGTCCGGGGCATCCGCGTCCGGGTCATCCCCGGTCGCAACCCACGCCGCCACGACGGCACGCAGCCGCGCATCAGTCGGCTCAGGAGCCGCGTCCCCGTCGGCCCCAGCATCGGGCTTCTCGCCGGTCCCCGACTCGGACTTGGCTCCGCCCGGACGTACTCGCGGACTCCTCGCTGCCCCGGACTCGGACTCGGACTCGGACTCCAACCCGGCCCCGGACTCAGCGCTCGCGCCGACCTCCGACCGGGCCTCAGGTACCTCGGGCTCGTCCGCCACAGCCGTTTCCTCGCTGTCAGTGTGCTCATGACGGGCCGGGAGACGCCTTCACGGCCCCTGCGCCCCCTCGCGCCCCGTGGCGTCCTCTCGGACCTCCTTGGCGCCCTGCGCACTCCCGGAGCCGGAGGCGGCCTCCTGAGCGTGGGCCGCCACGTCGCCTTCCGTGTCCGGAGCCTCAGCGGCATCCGCATCCGCATCGGCATCCGCATCGGCATCGGCCGCGAGCGGCGAGCGGAACACTGCCGTAGCCGTGTCCGCCTTCGTGCTCGTGGTGCCTGTCGTGCTCCCGGAACTCGCCGAGGAGCCCGGTTCGCGGAACACGGCCAGACGCGGGTCGCGTTCCTCCGGAGCCGTCCCCGAGGACTTCCGCTGCTCCGACCTGTCGGGGACTCGCCCGCCACCGATGCCTCCTTCATGCGCTGCGGGGACATGCCCGCACTGTCCGAACCATCTACCAGTGTCCTGTGTGAACCATTGGCTGGGCTGCCAGACGAGAACGACATACCTAACGGTTCCCTCGCAAAGCACCCAGGCACCCTCGACAGACCAATGTGAGAGGGTCACCCTGTCACTCATCCACGCGGGGAGGCATGGATGGGCAGGAGCCGCAGAACAATTCCGGAAGAGCTTCTTGCTCGCTCTGGACCCGACCACGGGTACCACAGCGCAGCCGCAGTCGCTCGACCTCGGCCTGGCCGGGGCACAGCTAGTAGAGCTGGCCCTGGCAGGACGGATAGCCCTGACGGGGATCGTATCGCCGTGGTGATGCCACGGCCGACAGGAGATCCGACTCTGGACTCCGCACTGGAACTGCTGCGCCGTCGCGGCAGCCCGGTCCGCGCAGTCCACTGGATTGGCGGGCCCCGACTGGGGCTCCGCCAGATCTACCTCGCTCATCTGGAGCGGTGCGGCATGGTGCATGCCGTGGCGGGACAGATGTGCGGAGTGCTGCCGACGACTCGCTACCAAGCGACGGACACGGCAATCAGCCGGGACATCAAGAACCGGCTGGACAGTGCGATCCGCACCGGCGTACCGCCGGACCCGCGGACCGCGGCGCTCGCTGCGCTGGCCCACGCGGTCGGACTCGGCAAGCACCTGTACCCCGGGAACGAGGGCGCTCTTCGCGCTCCCGGCTCCGGGACCTGATCAGACACGACCCCATGGGCGGACTCGTGGCGCATGCCGTGATGGACGTCCAGAACGGGTGGCCGTACAGCCACGCCGCAATCAGCAGACGGCAGGCGTGCCGTTGCAGCCGCAAGCGCAAGCGCGTCGCGGCAGCATGGCACCCACCTCCGTGCACTAACCGCACGACCGCGCGGACAGTTGCGCGGAGAACCGATATACCGCCGCACCGACGTCCCCAGGACCCGGTTCGGGAGCCGCACCACGCGCGGGGCAGCCGGATCCACCGGCTGCCCCGCGCGCTAGTGGCCATTTCCCAGCGCACCCATAGCCATGGGTGGCAATCTGCTGAGAAGTAGATACGCACAGCTACATAGCCGGAGGTGCCGTTTCCGTGCCGCCCAATGTCAATCCCACCGTCAGACGACGTCGGTTGGGCCAGGAGTTGCGCCGCCTGCGCGAGATCAAGGGCATGACGGCCGAGGAGGTGGCGGAACGCCTGCTCGTCTCCCAGTCGAAGATCAGCCGCCTTGAGAACGGCCGCCGTTCCATCAGTCAACGTGACGTCCGCGACCTCTGCGGGGTGTACGAGGTAGAGGACCACCGGGTCGTCGACTCGCTCATGCAGATGGCCAAGGACTCCCGTCAGCAGGGCTGGTGGCATGCCTTCGGCGATATCCCGTACAGCGTCTACATCGGGCTGGAAACCGACGCCGAGTCACTGCGGGTGTACGAGCCCCAGGTCGTACCGGGCCTGCTGCAGACCCGGCAGTACGCCGAGGCGCTGATCAACGGGCGCTGCCGGAGGCCCCGCCGTCCGACATCGAGAAGCGCGTCAGCGTCCGGGCCCGCCGCCAGGACCGGATCAACGCCCCCGAACAACCGCTGCGCCTGTGGGCAGTGATCGACGAGTCCGCGCTGCGCCGGCTGGTCGGCGGAAAGCAGGCGATGATCGAACAGCTCGAGCACCTCATCGAGCAGTCGCACCTGCCGCATGTGACCGTGCAGGTCCTGCCGTTCGAGATGGGCGCGCACCCCGGTATCAACGGCCAGTACGCGATCCTCGAGTTCCCGGATGCCGCGGATTCCAGCGTGGTCTACATCGAGGGTGTTACCAGCGATCTCTACCTGGAAAAGCCAATGATGTGCAGCGATACAGCGTCATGTACGAGCATCTGCGGGCACAGGCACTGAATGTGGAACAGACCCGGCACTTCATCGAAGAGATCGCCAAGAGTTACACCCGCTGAAACCAGACACCCGAAATATCTGCTTTACGAGAAATGAAATGGTGTCGGCGGGGTGGGGCGGAGAGTACACCGTCACCACCCCGCAGCGGAAGACTCACCTGGTATATGCCATCCGGTCGAGTGAACGACCCTTCATGAGGCGATGTTGGCGAGTAGCGTCGATCACGCCAACGGAGTCGATGTTGGCGCCACTCACACAACTCTCTGAACCGGAGTGAAAATGGCTATTCTTCAGGGTGCTACGGAAACGTGGACGAAGTCGTCGTATTCCGGCGGGAACGGCGCGTGTGTCGAGGTCAAGTCCCCATTACGCAGGCCATTGCGGTCCGCGATTCAAAGGCTCCGGAGGGTCCGTCGATCACCTTCGTGCCCGGCGCGTGGAACGCCTTCGTGCGCGAGGTCGCAGAGGATGTCATCAGCACCTGACCGATGTGTTTCGTCGGACGCTGTACGTGCATCACTGACAGGGGCCCTCTCGACTGGTTCGCCGCCCTGGCCGAGGGGCTCGGCTTCCGTACACCGCGTTCAGCGCAACTGCCCGACGTACAGGTCGCTCCCCGGCACCGTGGGAATGAACGGTGCCACCAGCTCGACCCGCCCCAGGCCCGACTCGGCCACCGCCGCGTCCAGCCCGGTGAAGTGCTCGGCCCAGCAGGTGCGCGGGTCCTCCTGGAGGAACCAGAGCAGCGTCAGCCTCGTATCGACCCCTCGACCTGCTTCACGTACGTCATCCGGTCACCGGGCAGCGGGGTGGGCCTGAAGACCGTGACCATCGCCGCAGGTGAGCCGCCGAGGCGCTTCGGCAGGTGGCGTGAGCGCAGCCACTCCAGCAGTTCCGCCCTCCCGCCGGGCCCCTCGGCGTCGATAACCTGGAGCACCAGCCCCTGGTACGGGTGGTCGAGGGCGTGGAAGTCCCGTGGGCCCGCGGCCCCGTCGCGGTAGACCGTCACCTCGTGGTCCTGGAAGGCCGTGAACACATGGGTGCGGTCCTGGTAGACCCGGCCGTCCCGGTTGAGCCGCTTGTTGATGCCGACGGTCCACTTCATATGGTCGTCGTAGCGCCCCTCCGTCACCCAGTACGTCGACAGATAGCACCCGCGCCCACCGGCTGAGCGACCGCCGACTTCTCCGGGTAGCGCAGCTCCTGCAGCTCCTTGGTCGCCACCCAGCGGCGGCCGGCGAACATCCAGGGCATCGCCATCGCGCCGCCGTAGAAGTGGTCGTCCTCGTACCAGCGGTTGTACGCGTACTCATGGCCCGGATGCGGTTCGACCATGGTGATCAGGGAGTGCCCGGGTGCACTCCGTACGGCCCCAGCGCCGCCAGTTCGGCGTACACATCACTGCGGGTCTCCTCGCTCATGCCGTTCCCCTTCCGCACTTCGCCATGGGCACCTACTCTGACGCCCCGTCAGACAAACTGCCAGGGCCCGGGAGGCCGCGATGTTGCTCGCAGGCAAGACCGTCATCGTGTCCGGCGTCGGCGCCGGGCTCGGGCATCAGGTCGCGGCGACCGTCGTACGGGACGGGGCAACGCGGTCCTCGGGCGCGCACGGCCGCGAATCTCGCCAAATCGGCGGCCGAGATCGATCCGGAGGGCCTGCACACAGCCCATCTGGCGACCGACATCACCGATGAGGCACAGTGCGAGGCGCTCGCCGCACTGGCGGTGGAGCGGTTCGGAGGGATCGACGCGGTGGTCCACGTGGCGGCCTGGGACAGTTATTTCGGCGGCCTCCAGGACGCCGACTTCACCACCTGGCTTTCGGTGATCGATGTAAATCTGCTCGGGACGCTGCGGATGACACGCTCATGCCTGCCCGCCCTGAAGGAGCGCGGCGGCTCCGTGGTCATCATCGGCACCCAGTCCTCGGTGGCCGCCCCGTCCCAGGTGTGGCAGGCGGCGTACGGGGCTTCGAAGGGCGCACTCACCTCGGCGATGTACTCCATGGCGCGCGAACTGGGACCGCACCGGATCCGGGTGAACACGGTGCTCCCCGGGTGGATGTGGGGCCGCCCGTGCAGGCGTACGTCCAGTTCACCGCGCACACCGAGGGCGTGCCCGAGGCGGAGGTGCTGGGGAGGCTCACGGAGCGGATGGCGCTGCCCGAGCTGGCCACGGACGGAGATGTCGCGGAGGCCACGGCGTTCCTGGCCTCCGACCGGGCCCGTGCGATCACCGGGCAGTCACTGCTGGTCAACGCGGGCGAGCTGATGCGCTGACGTCCGGCACGGCAGTAGTCCAGCTTTCCTCCCTCTTCGGCCGCACGGGACCCGCATCCCGCGCGGTCGTTCTGTGTGCTCTCGGCATTCCTGCGTCGTTCCGTTCTCGTGTTGCGTTCTCGTGCCGCTTTCCCGTGTTGCGTTCTCGTGTTGCGTTCTCGTGCTGCCTTCTCGTGTTGCGCTCTCTGCACAGCCTGACGAAGTGCCCGCCCATCGTGTGTCCGCAGTCACGTTCCCGACAACGCCCCACAAGGTCAAGAGAAAGCAAAATCGTTCGACTTGCTGATTAGTGTTCACATTCCTGATCACGAAAACCTTGACCGAGAGCCCGAACACGCTGTTCAATCCCCAAGTCCCCGCTCCCGCACGGGGACGCCGCTGAACGGCCGTACTGACGAAGTGCACACCCGTTCACAAGGCGGACCCCTGGAGGGGCACATGAACAGTCTCGACTGGGCCGTGCTCATCGGCTACTTCGGCGTGATGGTCGCGATCGGACTCTGGTCGCACAAGCGCGTGGACAATGTCAGCGACTTCTTCACAGCCGGCGGCAAGATGCCCTGGTGGCTGTCGGGCATCTCGCACCACATGTCCGGCTACAGCGCGGTGATGTTCACCGGCTACGCCGGTATCGCGTACCAGTACGGCGTCACGTCCTTCGTGACCTGGTCGCTGCCGATCGCCATCGGCATCGGGATCGGCGCCAAACTCTTCGCTCCCCGGCTCAACCGGCTGCGCTCGCGGCTGCACGTCGCATCGCCGCTCGAATACCTGAAGGACCGCTACAACGTCCCGACCCAGCAGGCCCTGGCCTGGTCCGGGCTGCTGCTGAAAATCGTGGATGTCGGCGCGAAATGGGCGGCCATCGCCACTCTGCTCTCCGTCTTCACGGGCATATCCCTCACCCAGGGCATCTTCATCACCGGCGCCATCACGGCCGTCTACTGCACGGTCGGCGGCCTGTGGGCGGACGCCCTCACGGAGCTGGGCCAGTTCATCATCCAGCTCTTCGCGGGTATCGCGATGCTGGTCATCGTCCTGAAGGAACTGGGCGGCTTCAGCTCGCTGTGGACGGTCTGGGACAAGCTGCCCGAGGGCCACTCGGACCCGACGGCCGGCCCCTACACCACGACCTTCCTGCTGGCCTACCTCTTCATCAAGACCTTCGAGTACAACGGCGGCATGTGGAACCAGGCCCAGCGCTACATGGCCACGGACTCCGCACGCTCCGCGACCCGTTCGGCCCGCCTCTCCGCGATCCTGTGGCTGGTCTGGCCGGTCGTGCTCTTCTTCCCGATGTGGGCGGCCCCGCTGCTCGTCGACGCGAAGAAGCCCGACGCCTCGGACAGTTACGCCCTGATGACCGAGCAGCTGCTGCCGCACGGTCTGCTCGGCCTGGTGGTCGTCGGGTTCTTCTCGCACACCATGGCCATGTGCTCCTCCGACGCCAACGCCATCGCGGCCGTCTTCACCCGGGACATCGCGCCTGTCTTCTCCAAGGCGGCCCGCTCCTGGAACAACCGCAGCGGCCTGCTGGCCGCCCGGCTGTCCACGCTGGCCTTCCTCGCCCTGTCGATGGCGCTGGCGACCCAGATCAACTCGCCGGCGTTCAAGGACATCATCTCGGTCGTCATCAAGTGGGTGGCCGGCCTGATGGGCCCGATCGCGATCCCGTTCATGCTGGGCCTGCTGCGCCCGTTCCGCAGGTCGGGACCGACGGCGGCGCTCACCAGCTGGGGCGCCGGACTGCTGGCGTTCTACCTCACCAACTACAACTTCGACGGCTCGGTGAAGACGGACGTCGCGTTGCAGTACCAGGTGGCACTGCCACTGGCGATCTCGCTGGTGCTCTACATCGTCATCGGCTTCATCAAGCCGGAGGACACACCGGAGCGCGACGCCATCATCGCCCGGATCAACTCGGACGACGACGGTCCGCAGGCCGCGGCGGTCATTCCGGCGCAGCCGGGTCCGGAGGGCAGGACGATCGCCGAGGGTTCGAAGGACTGACCTTCGCGCAGAAGCACGACGAGTGGTGGGCGGGCGCCGCGGCGTCCGCCCACCGCTGTTCGGTTCAGTCCCGCGGGTAGCGGCTCAGCCAGCCCGGGCAGCGGCGGTGGGGCCGTGCAGGGCCGGCCCCTGGGTCATCTCCATCGCGAAGTCGTCGGCGAGCTGGAGCAGGGTGGCGCGCCCTCCAGCTCGGCCAGCCAGGCCGGCGGCAGGGCCGTCTCACCGTGCAGCGCCCCGAGCAGGGCCCGCAGACGGCCCCGGTGGCCGCGGACGGCCCCGAATGGTTCACGGCCAGACGCAGCCCGTGCCTGACGTCCTCGCTCACCAGCGCGCAGTACAACGCCACGGCGAGCACCTCTTCGGCGGAGTCCGTCGCGCCCAGCGCCTCGATGAGGGCGGGGCCCGGTATCCCCTGGCGTACGGAGCCGAGCGCCTGCCGCAGCGCCTCGCTGACCGGTTCGTGGCCGGGGCGCTCGGCGAGCAGGGCGAGGGCTTGCTGGACGGAGCCGTCCAGGCTCTCACCGCGGGCCAGCCCGTGCACCAGGACGGCCAGCACCCCGGCGGAGAGCTGGGCGCTGGCGTGGCCGTGGGTCTGGGCTGCGCACTCGACGGCCAACTGGAGGACGAGCTGCGGCTCCCAGCCCACCAGCAGCCCGAACGGCGCGGAGCGGGTGAGCGCGGCCGAGTCGCGTGCCGAGGGGTTCTTGGGGACGGCGAGGGTGCCCATGGCAGCGTCACCGAAGCCGACGAGGCACTCCCGGGTGGGGCGCGGCGGGTGTACAGCCACTCCTCCCTGGCCAGCCAGCCGTTGTCCTTACGGCGTTCGTCCGGGCCCCAGTTGCTCTGTGTCGCGGCCCAGCGCAGATGGGCGCGGTACACATCGGTGGGCGGGTGCCAGGCGCCGGTGTCGCGGCGGACCTGGGCGCGGATCAGCCCGTCGACGGTGAAGAGGGTGAGCTGGGTGACAGCGGTGACGGCGCCGCGTCTGCCGTGCACGGGTACGAAGTCGGTGACGGCCTCGACACCGTGGGCCGCGCGGATCTCCTCCAGGGTGAGCCCGGTGACACCCGCGCCGAGTGCGTCCCCGATGGCGCCGCCCAGCAGTGCTCCGCGTACCCGGCTGCGGAAGTCCTGCTGTTCGGCACGGCCCCAGACAGCCGTGGTCCCTGCGCTCACCGTGCCCCTTCCGTTCGTTCACCGGCGTGCGACTGCGCAAGCACTGTAATCGAACGGGAAGGGCTGATTCAGTCCCGGAACGGTATGTACGGCGTAGCTCTCGAAAGCGCTTTTGAAGAGCATTCCTCACGGTTTTCCTGGCCGGGACGGGCCGCCCGCCCGGCCGCCCCGGCCACCCGGCCACCCCGGCCACCCGGCCACCCCGGCCACCCCGGCCGAGTATTCCGCGTTATCCGAACTGGCCGGGCTGGTAGTCACCTGCGGGCTGCCGGACGATGACGTTCATGCGGTTGTAGGTGTTGATGAGGGCGATGAGGGAAACCAGTGCGACGAGCTGGTCCTCGTCGTAGTGCTTGGCCGCATTCGCCCACACCTCGTCAGTGACGCCACCGGCCGCATCCGCGATACGGGTGCCCTCCTCCGCCAGCTCCAGGGCGGCGCGCTCGGCGTCGGTGAACACATTCGCCTCCCGCCAGGCCGCGACCAGGTTGAGGCGCAGTGAGGTCTCACCGGCCTGTGTGGCGTCCTTGGTGTGCATGTCTACGCAGAACCCGCAGCCGTTGATCTGGCTGGCACGGATCTTCACCAGCTCCTGCGTCGCGGCCGGCAGCGTCGAGTCCGTGACGGTCTTGCCCGCCGAGTTGATGTGCTTCAGGAACGTGGCTACGCGCCGATTGCCGAACAGGTTCAGTCGGGCTTCCATGGTGAGCTCCTACGCCGTTGCTGTGCTTATGCCTCTTGGACGGAACAGCCTCGCGGGTGTGACATCGAGCGGACCGGTCCAGAAACAGCAACGCGGAGACGGCAGCACGGACACGGGGAAGCGGACCGCCGGTCAGCGGCCGGCGCGGCACGGTGGAGTTCGGCCGCTCGCCCGCCTGGCGGGAGAGCACCATCGGGGCGTGGCTCGCTGTTCGCCCGGGCGTGGACGCGCCACCCGGGCGTGTGGACGGCACCGAGCAGCGGCGAGGGCCGCGTGCCCTGTCCGGTTTCAGGGGAAGCCCCGTCACCACGTCGGAGGCCTGCCTCTCACCAGGGCCCTTCGCGCCCTGGCGGCCGTCCTCCCGGCCTACGCGAGCCCGAGTTGCTCCACGAGCCAATCGTCGAATTCGATCGCAGCTCGGATCCAGCTGGCCGTGGACGACACGAAGTGCTCAAGGCTCACTCCAGTGCTGATCAGCATCTGTGTCTCTCCGACGAGGCGGACGGAGCCGTCGTCGAAGGTTTGGCTGTACACCTTCGGCCACAGCGTGCGGCGGTTCCAGTCAGCGATCGTCTCGAGAAGCTGGGGCTCTCGTCGATCCTGTGCGAGCGGTCGTAGAACGTGCGCACCGAGAAGACCTGCTGGTCATCCTCGCCGCGAAACATGAAGTAGGTACGGAACTCCTCCCACGGCGCCGTGAGGTCACCCTCGTCATCGACGGCGTAATTCAGCTCCATATCGTCGAGGAGCCGCTTGACCAGGTCCTGGTCGGGGACAACGGGGCCCGCCGGTTCTGTGGTCTGCGGTGCGGGCTGCCCTGCGAACTGCGAAATCGAAGTCGGGGCGACGCTTCCCTCGTTATTCACTTGATGGACCACGGGGCGCCGGATGCCGGGGCAGTCAGGGTTGTTGCAGGCGGAGGCGTCTCCGGCAGTGACACCGGCGTGGTTGGGGCGTGTGGCATGGAGGTGGAGGTGTGCTCCCGGACGAGCTGGGCGACCGGGGCGGGCATCCAGCCGGGTTCGGTGAGCAGCAGTGTGGCGGCGACCGTATCCCCGCCTTCGCTGCCGCCTGCGGTTGTCAGCCTGTCGAGCAGAGTGGCCACGGTGGGGCGCTGGTCGGGCTGCTTAGCCAGGCAAGCGGCCACCACAGGGCGCAGTTCGGGCGATAGGAGTTCCAGGTTGGGCTGTTCGTAGACGGTGCGGAAGTGGAGCGCGTGTGAGGCGCCGGTGCCGAATGGGCCGACTCCGGTGGCGGTGTAGGTCAGTAGCGCGCCGAAGGCGAAGACGTCGCTGGCCGGTCCGACAGGGCTGTCGGTGAGTTGCTCGGGAGACATGAAGCCGGGGTGCCGATCGCCATGCCGGTACCGGTCAGCGCGCTGGCCTCGCTGGCCACCGAAATGCCGAAGTCGATCACTCTCGGTCCGTCGACGGCGAGGAGCACGTTGGAGGGTTTGAGGTCGCGGTGGACGACTCCGGCGGCGTGGATCGCCTCCAGGGCCTCCGCCAAGCCGGCACCCAGGGCGAGTACCGATTGTGTCGGCCAGGGGCCGTGCCCTGCGATCGCCTCGCCCAGGGAGACACCTGGTACGTAGACGGTGGCCAGCCAGGCTGGGGAGCCGTCCGGGTCGGCGTCGACCACGCCGGCGGTGAAGGCTCCGTTGACCGGGCGGCCGCGACCGCCTCGCGGGCGAAGCGGCGCCGGAACTCGCCGTCTCGGGCCAGCTCCGGGCGTACCACTTTCACCGCGACCGGACGCCCGCCGGGCGAACGCGCCAAGTACACCTGACCCATGCCGCCGGCGCCCAGCCGTGCCACGATTTTGTAGCGTCCAACCTGCCGCGGGTCCTCCGGCTCCAAGGCCTCTAACACTCCCACGCCACGCCCCTGCCCCGCAGCCCTGTGGGGCCGCTATCGAGATGCCCGCATCATTCCCGACATGCCCTGTTCCGCTCACCTGCAGACGCAGAGCGGCGGATGTCGGCTAACGGCGGGCCGCGATGCCCATCCAACCGCAACCGTCAACCCGGCGCACCTATATGCGAAATGCGGGGCATGTCCCGTGACGTGGACGAGGAGTCGGGGCGCGCGGCCCTGGGGCGGGCCCTGCGATATCTCCGGGAGCGGTCGGGGAAGTCCCTGGGCCAGCTCGCCGGGGAGACACGGTACGACAAGAGCTATCTGTACCGGCTGGAAGTAGGCCAGCGGCTGTCCAAGCCGGCGGAGATGGAGGACCTGGACCGGCATTACGAGTCGGATGGTCTGCTGGTGCAGCTGTGGAAGGCCGCCCGCCGGGAGGTGTTCAGGACAAGTACAAGGAGTTCATGCGGCTGGAGCCGACGGCGCGGATCATGCACCTGTACACCCTCGGGGTTCCGGGCTACTGCAGACCGAGGACCTCGCGCGCGAGTCGTTGTCCGGTGCTCAGGAAACGGAGAGCGAGGCCGAGTTGGTGGGGAGCAGGTGATAGCGCGGATGGGACGCCAGCAGCTTCTGCACCGCAATCCGACGCCCTCGGTCCGGATCATCATGGACGAGTCCGCGCTGCGACGCCCGTGCCGGACGCCAAGATGTGGAGGGAGCAGTTGACCCATCTCGTCGACACGGCCGAACTGCCGTCGATCGTCCTCCAGGTCCTGCCGTTCGCGGCGGGCGCCCACCACCTCATGGACGGCTCACTGTCGCTGCTCTGGCAGGGGACGGCAGCGCGATTGCCTATACGGAGGGCAAACGGATGCGCCGAGCTGATCGAGGATCCGGCAGCGGTGACGCGCTACCGGTTGTCCTACGATCGGCTCCGGGACCGGCGCTGCCCCGCCGGAGTCCATCGGGTTCATCAGGGGCGTCCTGGAGGAACACAGAGCATGAGCCGTATCCCCAACCTCAGAACTGCCGTGTGGCGCAAGTCCAGCTACAGCGACGGTGGGGCGAACAACTGCCTCGAAGTCGCCGACGGCTTCCCCGGCCTCGTCCCCGTCCGCGACAGCAAGACCCCGCCGCCCCCGCCATCGTCATGACGTCGTCCGCCTGGGCTGACTTCATCGCCTACGCGGCCGGGCGCTGAGCCGGGCCGGTTCACTTCTGGGCGGGCAGGGTGGGGTAGTCGGTGTAGCCCGTCTCCCCACCCACGTACATCACGTACGCGTCCCGGACCTGGTTCACCGGGCGCGCCCGTGCGCATCCGGCGGACGAGGCCGGGGTTGGCGAGGAAGGCGCGGCCCAGCGATCATGTCGGCTCCGGCGGCCAGGAGGCGCTCACCGTGGGCGACAACGCCGTCCTCCTCTACGTGCCGGCCCTGGGCATTTCCGCCATGGTGACCAGCGAGTTCGTCGTCGCAGGGCTGATGCCCCAGATGGCCGAAGGGGCACCGCTCAGAGATCATCGGGCAGGATCCGGAAGCGGGCGTATCGTCCAGCAAGCGGACGCAGGGCACGGAAGTCCCGAAGGTCTCGTGAGGACGACGTCAGTGTCGTACTCCGCTGCCAGCGCCACGTTCACCGCGTCCACGAGATCCAGGTTCAGCGAGCTGTATCGCGCCCGTACGGCTAGCGCCGCGTCGAGAATGTCCGGGGTCGGGGACGCCAGCACCAGCCGCAGTTCTCTGATGCGGGCTGATAGCGAGCGGAGAATACCGTCGGCGGCACGGCGTCCGGCCCGGCTTGTGGCCACCTGGTGCACTTCGGTGAGCGCGAGAGGACTGGCCACGAGGAGGCCGCACTGGTCGGCGGCCTTACGTGCGGCGTGGTGGTCGGGGTCGGCGCGGTTGTACAGGACCAGAAGCCCGGATGTGTCGACAATGGCGATCAAGCCGCGTGCCCCCGATTACGGGTCTCGCGCTCGTCGAATCCCTCGGTCACGGCCTCGCGGACAGCCTCCCGGGCGAGTGGCCCGCCGAGGTCGAAGGTCTCCCCGTCCTCCACGAACGGCTGATCCCAGATCCGCCGGGCAAGAGCTATGCGGTGGATGCCTTCACGGATCAATTCCGCTTCGGACACGCCGACCCGGGCCGCCGCCTCCTTGATCAGAGCAAGGTCCTCGTCGTCCGCGTATACATTTGTCCGCTTGAGAGCCATACGTCGATAGTACAGCTTGTGTACCACCAGGCGATCCGTTTCATCTCCGCAGGCGAACGACCCGGCACTCTTCCTCCCTCCTGATACTCGGCCGCGAATCGGTAAAGAAATACGACACAACGTGTCGGGTTTCGCGTCGAGCATGGTTCCACCGGCCGTCCTCGATGACATACATGGACCGGGTCGTGCGTACCGACAGATCAGGACCTCAAGGGGACTCATGCCCGACGCTTCAACCACTTCGGCTACTTCGACACCCGCACTCCACGGAAAGATCGCCCTGGTCGCAGGAGCCACCCGGGCGCCGGGCGCGGCATCGCGGTCCAGTTCGGTGCTGCGGGTGCGACCGTTTACGTCACCGGCCGCACAACCCGGAACGGCGCTCGGAGTACGACAGGCCCGAGACGATCGAGGAGACCGCCGAGCTCGTCACCGCCGCGGGCGGAACCGGCATCGCCGTGCCGACCGATCACCTGGTGCCCGAGCAGGTCCGTGCGCTGGCCGAGCGCATCGATGCAGAGCAAAAGCGGCTCGACGTGCTCGTCAACGATATCTGGGGCGGCGAGCGGCTGTTCGCGTTCGACAAACCGGTATGGGAACACGACCTCGACGACGGACTGCGGCTGCTTCGGCTGGGCGTGGAGACGCACGCGATCACCAGCCACTTCGTGCTGCCACTGCTGGTGCGGCGACCGGGCGGCCTTGTGGTCGAGATGACCGACGGGACATCCGCGTACAACGGTGCGAACTATCGCAACTCATACTTCTACGACCTGGTCAAGAACAGCGTGCTGCGCATGGCGTTCGTGCTCGCACACGAGTTGAAGCCGCATGGCGGAACAGCGGTGGCGCTCACCCCGGGCTGGCTACGCTCGGAGATGATGCTCGACGCCTTCGGCGTGGCTGAGGAGAACTGGCGCGATGCGCTGACCGAGGTGCCGCACTTCTGCATTTCGGAGAGCCCTTCGTACGTCGGGCGCGCGGTCACCGCTCTGGCCGGTGACACCGACCTCGCGCGCTGGAACGGTCAGTCATTGTCCAGCGGGCAACTCGCCCAGGAGTACGGCTTCGCCGACCTCGACGGTTCCCGCCCCGACTGCTGGCGTTACTTGGCCGAGGTCGACGACGCCGGCAAGCCGGCCGACGCGACGGGATATCGGTGACGGGCCCCTATGCCGACCGGGAGAGCCTCAGCCCTCCAGCACCGGCAGCAGCTCCGGCAGATGTCCGTCCGACGCGGCGGCGGCCGTGACGCGCTCCTGCGGCACCTCTCCGTACAGCGTCGTACGCGGCTTCGCCGGCCGGCCCGCCAGGTCGGCGATGGCAACCAGGTCCTGGATGGAGCGGTACGAGCCGTAGCTGGAGCCCGCCATCCGCGAAATGGTCTCCTCCATGAGGGTGCCACCGAGGTCGTTGGCGCCCGAGCGGAGCATCTCGGCCGCGCCTTCCGCGCCCAGCTTCACCCAGCTGGTCTGGATGTTCGTGATGTGCGGGTGCAACAGCAGCCGGGCCATGGCGGTGACGGCCCTGTTGTCCCGGTCGGTGGGCCCCGGCCGGGCGATTCCGGCCAGATAGACCGGGGCGTTGGTGTGGATGAACGGCAGCGTCACGAACTCGGTGAAACCGCCCGTCTCCTGCTGCAGGTCGGCCAGCGTCCGCAGATGGCCGAGCCAGTGGCGGGGCTGGTCGACATGCCCGTACATCATGGTCGACGAGGGCGCAGCCCCACCTCGTGGGCGGTCCTGATGACTTCCAGCCAGGTCGCGGTCGGCAGCTTGCCCTTGGTGAGGATCCAGCGGACCTCGTCGTCGAGGATCTCGGCGGCGGTGCCGGGGATCGAGCCGAGCCCGGCCTCCTTCGCGGCGATCAGCCAGTCGCGGATGGACATGCCGGTGCGGGTCGCGCCGTTGACGACCTCCATCGGCGAGAAGGCGTGCACATGCATGCCGGGGACGCGTTCGCGCACGGCGCTCGCGATGTCGAAGTACGCGGTGCCCGGCAGGTCCGGGTGGATGCCGCCCTGCATGCAGACCTCGACGGCCCCGAGGTCCCAGGCCTGCGCGGCACGGTCGGCGACCTGGTCCAGCGAGAGGGTGTACGCGTCCGCGTCCGTACGCCGCTGTGCGAAGGCGCAGAAACGGCAGCCGGTGTAGCAGACGTTGGTGAAGTTGATGTTCCTGGTGACGATGTAGGTGACGTCGTCACCGACCACATCGCGGCGCAGCGCGTCCGCGATTCGGCACAGCTCGTCCAGCGCCGCCCCGTCCGCGTGGAACAGCGCGAGGGCCTGGTCGTCGGTGAGCTTCGTCGGGTCGTCGGCGGCCTGGCTCAGGGCCTGGCGCACATCGCCGTCGATCCTGGACGGCACCATGCCGGGGCGGCGGCCTCCCGGAGCGCCTCCCAGTCCCCGTACACCTCGTCGAAGTCGTCGCGCCGGTCGCCGGTGCGGCCCTCGGTGTCGATGGTGCGGTGCAGGTCGGTGCGGCCGGAGGAGCTGAAGCCCTCGTCGGGCTCCTGCCAGGGCAGCCCGACGGGGATGACACCCTCCTTCGCCATACCGGTCTCGGGGTCGGCGAGGGCCCGGACGTGCGGGACCAGCCGCGGGTCCAGCCAGGGCTCGCCGCGCTGGATGAACTCCGGGTAGATGGTGAGCCGTTCACGCAGCGCGAAGCCGGACTCGGCGGTGCGGGCGGCCAGTTCTCGATGTGCGGCCAGGGCCGCTCGGGGTTCACATGGTCCGGGGTCAGCGGCGAGACGCCGCCCCAGTCGTCGATGCCCGCGCCGATCAGCAGCGCGTACTCGGCGTCGACCAGGTTCGGCGGCGCCTGGATGCGGGCGGACGGGCCCAGGATGTGCCGGGCGACGGCGATCGCGGCGGCCAGCTCCTCCAGTTCGGCGTCCGGCATCCCGCGCATCGCCGTATCCGGCTTGGCACGGAAGTTCTGGATGATGACTTCCTGGATGCCGTGGTAGGCGCGGGCCGTCCTGCGCAGCTCGAACAGGGAGTCGGCGCGCTCCTCGTACGACTCTCCGATCCCGATCAGGATGCCGGTGGTGAACGGGACGTTGGACCGCCCGGCGTCCTCGAGCACCCGCAGCCTGACCGCCGGCTCCTTGTCCGGGGAGCCGTGGTGCGGCCCGCCCGGCTCCGACCACAGCCGGGTCGCCGTCGTCTCCAGCATCATGCCCATGGAAGGGGCGACGGGCTTCAGCCGCTGCAGGTCGGTCCAGGTCATGACCCCGGGTTGAGGTGGGGCAGCAGGCCCGTCTCCTCGAGCACCCGGATCGCCATGGCCCGTACGTAGGCCAGGGTGTCGTCGTATCCCTCGGCCTCCAGCCACTCCCGCGCCTCGGGCCACCGTTCCTCGGGACGGTCGCCGAGCGTGAACAGCGCTTCCTTGCAGCCCATTTCCGCACCCTTGCGGGCGATGTCGAGGACCTCGTCCGGCGACAGGAACATCCCGTGACCCTCGCGTCGGAGCTTGCCGGGCACGGTCACGAAGGTGCAGTAGTGGCATTTGTCACGGCAGAGCCGGGTCAGCGGGATGAAGACCTTGCGGGAGTAAGTGATCACCCCGGCCGGCCGGCGGCCTCAAGCCCGCGTCCCGCACCCGGGCAGCGGAACCGGCAAGATCGGTCAGATCATCGCCCCGCGCCTGGAGCAGAACGGCAGCCTCGGCCACATCGAGAGCTACGCCGTCACGGGCTCGCCGAAGGGCGCGCCGCATGGCGTTGGTGGTGGGGCGTCCATGCTGAGGATCGGTCATGAACCGAGCATACGAGCGAGGCCCCAGCCCGGACCAGGGCCTCCGCAGCACGCGGCCACCCGGACCGCCCTGGCGCCTTGGCCGTTATGTCGCGCTTGCCCCGTAGGCTCGGTCCGGTGATGGAAACGATCGTCTTCGACATCGGCGAAACACTCATCCGCGACGACCGCTACTGGTCTTCATGGGCCAACTGGCTCGGAGTTCCGCCGCACACCGTCAGCGCACTCGTCGGCGCCGCCGTCATCCAGGGCCGCGACTGCGCCGACGCGCTGCGCATCCTGCGCCCCGACATAGACGTCAACGAAGCGTCCCTGGCCCGCGCGGCGGCCGGGCGCGGCGAGCACCTCGGCGAGCGCGACCTCTACCCCGACGTCCGCCCCGCGCTGGCGAGCTGCGCGCGCTGGGCATCCGGGTCGTGATCGCGGGGAACCAGACGGCTCGGGCCGGGGAGCTGCTGCGGGCGCTGGACCTGCCCGCGGATCTGGTGGTCACCTCGCAGGAGTGGGGCGTGGCCAAGCCCGACCCGGAGTTCTTCGAGCGGGTACTGGAGGTCTCGCAGGCGGAGCCGCACGCCACGCTGTACGTGGGCGACCACCCGGCCAACGACCTGTTCCCCGCCAAGTCCTGCGGCCTGCGGGCGGCTCACATCCGCCGCGGTGCGTACGGGCACTGGTGGGCGGACCATCCGGACGTGGTGGAGACGGCGGACTGGCGCATCGACTCGCTGACGGAGCTGTCGGCCCTGCTGACCGATCCACCCGCCCCGCGGTCTCCGGCCGACGCCCGCGGGTCTGTCCCTCGTCCCGTCCAGCCCCGACGCCTCGTCGGTCACGGCCGGTGCCCCGTCGGACGCATCGCACGTGGACGGCGACCCGGCCGGCCCGGCCGGCGCCTGAGGACGGCCCCTCGCGCCGGTGACAGGTCATCCACTCACCCGAGCCGGCCAGGGGCCGCCCGGAGCAGAGCCCAGACCGGATCCCAGTCGATCGTGCGCGACGACTGGAAGAACGTCTTCAAGGACGACGAGCTCGACAAGGTCATCACGCGGATGCTCCGGATCAAGGAGATCAAGCGCTGACCCGGTGCTGACACCGGTACAGCCGCTCCGGGTCTCCCGCGAAGCCGGGCCGGGCTCCCCACCAGCGGTGGGAAGCCCGGCCCGTTCGCAGGGCGAGGTCAGTCACCACACCATGCGCTCGTGCAGCCCGTCGCCGGCGAAGTCTTCGAAGTCCATGTTGCAGAGACCGAGATTCGTGGCTACCTCCACGGCCGCGTTGGGCAGCAGGCGGAACTGCGTCTCGAATTCCTCCTCGTCCTCCTCGAAGGGTTCACCGTCCCAATCGGTCGACACGGCCAGCAGCGGATGTTTCGTCCCGTGCATGGTGGTGCTGTCGGCGATGAAGACCACCCCGGCAGGTCACGGCCGGCCAGGGCTGCGAGGACGTCCTGGAGCACCCGCTCGGTGGGGACTCCGGCGTACCTGGGGTCGGAGATCAGGTGTGGGTCCACCTGGTTGTCGGCCCATGGCACCCGCAGTTCCTCGACCACCCGGTCCCAGGCGTCCTGGTCGGTGAAGTCGGTACGAATCACCAGCGGGTCGAAGTCGTCGTACTCCTCGATCGCCGGCGGCGGCTCGGCCGGCGAGGCCGCGGACGCCGCGGGCGCCGCGGACGGTGCGGACGGTGATCGCGCCGGTGCCAGGACACCGCCGAGCAACGGTCCGCCGAGCCCGGCGGCGCTGGGAACCACCCCAGAGGTCCGGAACACCAGCTCGTGGCGGTGCGACTCGTGCACGAGGTCGTCGAGTGCGGCGGCGACCTCCGCCACCTTCGCCCCTTGCGGCGTCGCGGGTCGTCCGGAATTCGGTCACGAGTCTGCCGTCCTGATGAACGCCGAACGACCCCGAAGCTGCCCTCCCGCACGGTTGGTGCAGGGACACCACCGACGTCGAGGGTGCCAGCGCCGCCACCGGCAGGGCGGAGTCGTCACTGATGAGCAGAACGTCCGGCCCCACCGCGATCGCCGCCACCACATGCCCCTCATCCGGATGTGCGGCGTCCCGGAGCCGTTGGAGCTCGCGCCATGTACCGCGCACCTGAGAGCCCTGCGTGAGACCGGTTCGCCGGAGGACCTCCTGCGGGTGCTCTCCTTCACCACCGCGACGCAGTAGCCCCGGCCCTCCCCGGCCAGGGCACCGAACCAGGCGGCCAGGTTTTCGTTCAGTGGCATGGCCGGCTCCCGCACCGGGTCCGGCAGCTCGTGACAGGCGGACGCCCATACGACGGCTCCCGCGTCGTCACGGAGCTCCGCCCTGCCGCGCACGACGACGAGCTCGGTGCCCGGCCCGCGATCTGTTCCAGCACAGCGCCGTCCAGGGCCCGCGAGCGCAGGAACCCGTCGTCGTCGAGCACCAGGACGACCTCCTGATCGTAGAACTCGTCCCAGTGCGAGGTGTGTCCGTTCAAAATGCTTCCCACCGAGCGACCGTTGTGGAACAGCACGGTCGACATATCAGGGCTGGTCAGCGACTGTCCATACAGACTCTCGCCCCGGCGCATCGTCGATCCCGGGCCGACGTCCGGTGACCGGCCCCGCTGCCGCAGGCACCTGAGGGATCCCCGAACTCCACACCACCGCCCCGTCCGCGCCGGTCAGGGCCAGCTCACCGCTGTCGCGCATCACCAGCCGCCGCACGCCCAGCCACCCCGTGCCCGTGCTCCACACCCGGTTGCCGTTGTGGTCCCAGGCCACCAGGTCCCCATCGGGCCCCAGGCACACCAGAGTTGATCCCGGCGAGTCGCTGACCCACACCCGCTCCTGCGTGACGTTGTCCCGCACCGCCAGTGACGGCTCGTACACCGAATGCAGCACCGTGAACCGTCCCGACGGCGAGGTCAAGGACTCCATCGACAGGGTGCCGCCCAACGGCAACCACGGACCACCCGGCTGCCAGCCCTCTCCCTCGGACGGCCGGCCCCGCCGGCTCCGGGTGCGGACGCAATCCCGGGCGTTGATATGAGTGGCCTCGCTTCCGAAGGTGCTGACGCCTCCCGGACAGCGGATCCGCCGGCGTCACATCCGGCGACGCCTGCCCAACGCGTGTGCCCTGGTAGGCGACCGGGTCCTGGCCCGCACGCCGGCGGTAGCCGACGAAACCGGCGCTCTCGTCGGCCAGGAACCGGACGGCTTCGAGTTGCAGGTGTGGGGAGCCGTTACTGCCCGTGATGTCGAGCCGATAATGGCCGTAGCACCCGGCTCGGCGATCCGGTACGTCCTGGACCGGTGCCGCTCGGCGAACGACTGACCGGAGCGGATGTCGAGGGTTCGCCACAAGTGCCCGTCCGCCGAGCCGCGCAGGGTCCAGGCGGCAGGGTCGCGATCAGGTGCGTCGTCGGCGGAGGTGAGAACGTACCGGTCCACCGCGACCGGCTGGGCCAGCTCGAACTCCAGGGACGCACGGTTGTGCCCTGCGAACCATTTACCGGCCGACGCGTCCACCAGGTTCGCAGCCACCTCGCCCGCGTCACGGTGCTCGGCACTGGCCCACACGACGCTCACCAGGTCACTGACGTCCGCGCGACCGGACGGGCTCGCCGAACGCAGCGTGAGCGAACAGGAGTTACCCGACTGATCGCTCCAGGCCACCCACCGCACGGGGCCTCGCCGCCATCGTCGATCAGCACCCACAGCCGTCCCGCCGGATGCAGGCCTTCAGCATCCCGGACCTCAGTGTCGAACTCATACCCGCGAGCGCTGCCGGTCCCGTCCGGGTGCCCCGCCCGGCTGTCGAGTTCACCGCGCATCTCCACCACATCACCGCCGGCCGTACGGCAATGGCCATAACAGCTCGCCATATCCGGCGAGAAGCCCACCGAGGACTGCGCGCCGTCCTCTGTTCCCCAGAACAGCTGCGCCGGCACCCCACCGTCGCCCACATGCACCATCAACCGCGACTCCGGCATCCACTCTCCGGAGCCCGACGCGCGCCGCCACATACGAAACGTGAACGCGCCATCCGACATCGACCCCATGGGTTCCCTCAGCAACTGCGGCGCCGGCAACAGATTCCCCGGCAGCACACCGCGAGACGACCCTAGTCAACTCCCGGGCCCAGCTGCCGTATCAGCCCACGTCATGCTCACCCCCGACCCCGCGCCGAGCTGGAGGTGAGGGCGCCCGGCGACCACGGCCCCGGCCACACGTGGGACCTGCGCCAGTGCGACGGAACCAGATGCCCGGCTGTTCACTGAACGCCCGCCGCGCTCGTCGGCAAACGAATCGTTCGCCGACGGGCGCGGGTTGGCTGCACGTCGGTTCGCTGCGGCTGCGGCATCGGTTCCGCCCGGCCGGGGCCGTGTCAGCGCCGACTTCGGCTCAGGTTCCTCGACTGCCCGCAGTGGACAGCCCAGTACGAGAGCAGTTCCGGCGGCGCTGACCAGCCTCAGCGGAACGCGGCGACATTGCGGGCGGCCCAGTCGGCGAAGGGCGCGGGGCGCGGCCGAGGACCTGCTGGATGTCCGGGCTGACGCGCAGCTCGGCCGGGCTCGGGGAGCCGAGGATGTCCAGGGTGTCGTTGGCAAGCTCCGCCGGCATGCTCTGGGTCATGGCGGCCTCGGCCTCGGCGCGGGTGAGCTCGTGGAACCTCACCGGCGAGTCCAGCGCGGCGGCGATGGCCTCCGCCTGCCGGCGCGGAGTGATCACCTCAGGGCCGGTCAGCTCGTAGACGCCGCCGATGTGCCGGTCATCCAGCAGGCAGGCTGCCGCGACCGCGGCGATGTCCGCCGGGTCGATGATCGGCACCCCGATGTCACCGAAGGGCGCGGCGACGACCTGCTGCGTGCGGACGGACTCGGCCCACCACAGGGCGTTGGAGGCGAAGCCGCCCGGCCTCAGGATGGCCCACTCCAGGCCGGACTCCCGCAGCGTGTCCTCCAGTTCGCGCATCGCGATCCGCGTCTGGCCGGAGGGCCTGGTCACCACGCCCAGCGTGGAGAGCAGGACGACCCGGCGGACCCCGCTGGCCGCAGCTTCGCTGATGACGTCGGCGGGTTGGCTCCAGCGGCGTGCAGGTCGCCGGAGAGCAGCAGGAACAGCGACTTCGCCCCGTCCAGCGCGGGCTTGAGGCCGGCCGGCTCGGCCAGGTCGGCCACCACGTGGCGGACGCCGTTCGGCACCGCCGCCGTGTTCCGTGAAACAGCCGTCACCTGCTGGCCCGCCTCTGCCAGCGCCTGCGTCAACGGTCGGCCAATGTTCCCGGTAGCCCCGGTCACTACGATCATGATCTGCTCCTTGCTGGATGTTCTCTGTGGCCTTGACGCTAGAGTCAGGGCTAACTTTGGTAAGGACATACCCCGAGGTAAGCTCATGACATGACTGGAAGCGTGCAGCACAGAGAGGCCGAGGCAGGTCAGCGGTATGACGTGTTTCACACCGACTGCCCCGCACGCGATGTGGTCGACCACGTGACCAGCAAGTGGGGCATCTGGGTGCTGATCTCCTTGCGGAGTAACAGCCTCCGGTTCTACGAGCTGCGCGAGAGCATCCGGGGCATCAGCGAGAAGATGCTCGCCCAGACCCTGCGGTCACTGGTCCAGGACGGCCTGGTCTGGCGGGAAGTCGAACCGACGACGCCGCCTCAGGTCACCTACGGGCTGACCGAGTTCGGCCGGGACCTCGGCGAGCCGCTGACGGAGGTGTTCGACCGGATCACCCGGCGGCTGTCGCAGCCGCAGCACGGATAGCGCGGTAGCCGGCTGGTGCCCGTCCGCGACGCGATGGACGACCTGCTGAGCCAGATCTTCACCCTGGTCCAATAGCGGCCCCTGGTCACCCTGAACGCGCCGCATGACCTCCGGACGGAAGACCATAACGGCCATGACCCCTGCCCGGCACAGCGGCGAGCCATGGCAGCAGATCACCGGCCGGCTGGGAGTCTCCGGGCAACCGGCTGGAAGTAGTGCGAGTTCAAGTCCCGTCGGCTCAGCGAAGCTGAGGGTTGCTCGTCGGAAACTGACGGGTATTCAGCCTTCGGGAAGGGTTCGACCCGCGTGTTCTGGGTGAACTCAAGTTGCCGCCTCACCAGTTGAGGGCATTGAGCCGTGCATCACACTGAACCCCGGTTGCCGCAGACAACGGGGACGGGCCATCTGCCTCATGGCGACTCGGACACAGTGCAGCCTTAGAGTTCCGCCATGCCTTTCTCTGCCGCTCGAAGCAATCCACGTCTGGGGCCGTGTTCTCGTCGCTGCCGCGACAGCGCAGACGTCGGCGGCGGCTGGCCGCGGCTGCCGGAGCCGGTCTCGTCGCGATCGTCGGCATCTGGCTCCTGATGGGCACCGGGCCAAAACCGGGCGACCATGCGCCCATGGCCATATGCGCCGTCGACAGCAGGACCCTGCGCGCCGACGTGGACGCAGACGGACAACTGGACGAGATCCACGACCAGGACGGCGATGGCACCAGCTCAGTGGCCTTCCAGAGAGACGATCACCGCAACACTGTCAGCGTTGGCGATGCCCGCGGGTTCTGGCAGAAGCTCCGAGGCGCACCGAAGAAGGACATGGAGACACGGGGAACCTTCGGCGACTTCGACGGCGACGGGTACCCCGACCTGGCCCTCTTCTACAGTCAGAACGACGAGGGCGATATCTCGCAGGACAACATGGTGGTGCATGAGGTGCGCTACGGGCCTCTCGCCCGTGACCTGAGCAGCGACCGGACCGCAACCATCCGTATAGGCAACTCGGCGTTCGTGTACGGGGTGCGGGCCACCGACACCGATCACGACGGCCGCGCCGAGCTCCAGGTCTTGCAGTCAGTCGGGGATGGTGGCGTTTCCCGCCATATCGGCCGACAGGACGGCGACGGGGTCTCCGTAAGCCATGAGGAGGCCGACTCCCAGGGGTGTCGGACTGGCCCGAATCCGAGCTCGGCTGGCTCGACTTCGGTGGCTGCGCAGATCGCTAGGGCGTGCGGCCTGCCCATATGGGAGCGCCAGTGAACGGCGAACGGGTCACGGCCCGAGTAGCTCCCGTACAGGTCGCTCCGGAAAACCTCCTCGGCCGGAGCGGCACCGCACCGGCCCGAGTCCTGCGAACACCCAGCAGCCAGTGACATCACCATGACCGCGCTCGGCGCAAGCGCAGTGGCCGCCAGCCTGCTCCGCCCTTCCGGAGGTGCGGCGTTCACTGGCTCTTCCCGGGATGCGCTCTGTCCATGTGACGGTCCGGCTCGCGGCACTCGTCACAGGGCCATCCGCGACTTCCGCGTACTTCAGCCAGTCGCAGTAGCCGATGAAGTGCAGCGCCGACTCGGAGCCGGTGGTGTTGTCCAAGGTGTACTGCACTACCAGCGACCCGCGATGCCCAGTGACGGCGGGTCCAACGGCCCGCGCGCACCGGGCGGGAGCGGCAGGTAAGGCAGTAGGGCGTCGCCGTTCCCGGCGCCCGGTTCCTCGCTCATGCGCGGTTCTCTCCCGTCCGTGCGGACGGCCTCGCGGACAGACCGTTCGCAGAGGCTGACGCCGGACAGAGAGACGTACGTGACTCCGGGAGCCCCCTCACGCTCCCAGGATGCGGGAGAGCCCGTAGTCGAAGCGCTCGTCGAAGGAGGTGTCCTCGAAGTGCGCGGCGGCCCGGGACAGTGCGGGGTAGTCGCCCGAGTCCAGCCGGCGCGCGAACGCCGGGCCCATCGCGCCCGGAAGGGCCTGCTCCTCCTGCGCCAGACCCAGGGTGAAGTAGACGAGGCTCCAGCCGGTCCAGACCGCCTCGCGTTCCGCCAGCCCGCCGGCCAGCAGCGCCTCGGTCATCAGGTCGGCGAACCGGAGTGTGGCGGGTTCTGCCGCGTACGTCCCGGCCACGATCCTGGCCCCGTCCCGGTGGGCCAGCAGGGCGCGGCGGTAGCGGTGGAACAGCTCACGGACGCGCGGCTCCCAGGGCTCGGGCAGCCCGTCCACCGACGCCTCGGACACGATCGCGTCCGCCATCAGCTCCAGCAGCCGCGCGGTGGTCTTCGCGTGCCAGAGCACCGTGTTCATCCGGACGCCGAGCCGGTCCGCGATGCCGCGGATCGAGAGGCCGTCCGCGCCTTTCTCGTCCAGCAGTTCCAGGGCCGCCCGCACCACCGTGCCGGGGTCGAGCCGGGTCGGGCGGGATCCGCCGCTTGCTTCTTGGTCACCGACCTAGTCTACTGGGCGCATCGCGTCTTGGTCACTGACCAAGAATTCTTCGAGGAGCTGACATGGAGCACGAGCAGGTAGTCATCGCGGGAGGCGGACCCACCGGACTGTGGCTCGCCGCCGAACTGCGTCTCGGCGGGGTACCCGTCACCGTCCTGGAAGCCCGCCACGAGCGGGATCCCCACTCAAGGCCCTCACCATCCACCCGCGCACGCTGGAGGTCCTCGCCTTCCGGGGTGCGCTGGAGCCCTTCCTCGCGGAGGGTCGGCGCATCCCCAGCGGCCACTTCGGCGGCCTTGACGACCGGATGGACTTCGGGGCCCTGGACACCCGTTCCCCTTCACACTCGCCCTGCCGCAGGCCCGCACCGAGGAGCTGCTGGAGGAACACGCGGTCGCGGCCGGAGCCGAGATCCGTCGCGGGCACCGGGTGACCGGCCTCGCCCAGGACGCGGGCGGCGTGAGCGTCGAGGCGACCGGCCCCGACGGCCCCTACACACTGCGCGCCGCCTACATCGTCGGCTGCGACGGCACCCGAAGCACCGTGCGCGAGGCGGCCGGCATCGACTTCCCCGGCAACGACTCCACGACCTGGGGCTTCCTGGGGACGTCGTCCTGGACAACCCCGCAGGGAGCGGTGTCCGCAGTCTCGAGCCCGGCAGGCGGCGTCATGATGGTTCCGATGCCGGGCGGCATCCACCGGATCGTCGGCGGCGACCCGGACAGCACCGGCACCGGCTACCCCGGCGAGCTCACCCTCGACGGGCTGCGCGCCAAGGTGACCCGGATCACCGGCACCGACTTCGGCATGCGCGACCCGAGCTGGCTCTCCCGGTTCGGCAACGCCACCCGCCAGGCCGCCGAGTACCGCAAGGGCCGCATCCTGCTCGCGGGCGACGCCGCACACATGCACTACCCGGCCGGAGGCGTGGGCCTCAACGTCGGCGTCCAGGACGCCACGAACCTCGGCTGGAAACTGGCCGCGGCGGTGGCGGGCACCGCTCCCGCCGGCCTCCTGGACAGCTACCACACCGAACGCCACCCGGTCGGCGCCGACCTGCTGCGCAGCACCCGCGCCCAGACGGCACTGATGAACGCCTACTCGGCCGAGGGCCAGGACCTGCGCGCGCTGCTCAGTCAACTCATCGCCACAGTGCCCGAGTTCTCCCGAAGCCTGGCCGAACGCCTCTCCGCGCTGGCCGTCACCTATCCGGCCCCGGCACCCCACCACCCCTGACCGGCCACCGCGCACCCAACCTCCAACTCTCCGACGACACGGACCTCTTCACCCTGCTCCGGACCGGCCGCCACGTGCTCCTGCACTTCACCGGCGCCCGGCAACGTCTTCCACCCCCACGTCATCACGCACACCGCGCCCCGGCCGGACCCGCGCCCCGCCTGGTCCACCGTGCGCGCCGCGCTCATCCGCCCCGACGGCCACGTCGCCTGGGCGAGCGAGCAGACCGACGCCGAAGCCCTGCGGGCCGAGGCGCACGCGGCGGCAGCTGCCACCAGCGGCCGGCGCAAGCCGCCTGAACCACTGATCGGCCCGCGATCCCTACCCTGTCCCCTTCCGGCCGGTGTCGGCGTAGACGGTGCTGCGGCAGTGGAACGGGGATGTCTCCTGGGAGTTGGAACTGGAGGTGACGGCCTTGTCGTAGGCGGTGGATACCCTGCGGGGATGAGTAACGCGATATGGGATGCCCTGGCAGTGACACCCTCCCGGAAGTGCGGCGCCGAGCGGCCGTCATGGACGGCCTCGCCGAGGTCGAGCCGGTGACGGTGACCGGCGCACACCGTCTGGCCTGGAACGACCGCGGCGGCCAGTCCGCGGTCTGGTACTTCGCCGAGGACGGCCGCGCGCTGCTGCTGACGTTCGACCACGAGTCGGAGCTGAATCTCTACGCCGAGGAGGATTTCGCCCTTCAGGAGTCCTTCTACGAGGGCGTCCCCGATTCCCTCGTCGCCCTGGTCCGCGACCGTCCCGAGAACTACGAGTCGCTGAACCTCACGGACTCCGCGACAGGCCGGGCGATTCACTACGCTGGCGGTGTCTTCTGGTACGACGGCACGCGCTGGCACGTGTCCGACGGCCTGGCAGGGTACTGCCGCCGCGAGGAAGCGGACCTCTTCGGCGAGTCCGGCTTCGACTACTGCCTGGGCGTCTACCGCTTCGGCCAGGACTTCACCCGGAGACCGTCGTGGCGATCCGGGACGAAGGCGGTCGGTACGAGGACGAGAAGGCGAAGGAAGCGGACCTGCTCGGCGTCCGCGAAGTCTTCACCCGGCACGGCTAGCTAGCTAGCTAGCTAGCGCTCCAGCCTTGCCTCGCCGCTGCCCGTCGCCCGGGTCGCGGCAGAGGGCCGGACGCCCCGGTGTCCTTGACGGGGAGTCCGTCCCCGCCCGTTCCAGTTCGCGAGCACGACGTCGGCCCCGGCGTGCAGGTCCCGGGCCGGCGTGCCGTCACACACCTGCACCGAAACACCGAGCAGGAAGCCGTGGATCATGGACGTGACCCCGTCCACATCTACGTCTTCGGCGAGCTCCCCGAGGCCATGCCCCGTACGACGCACTCCCGGATGCGCACCCGGTCCGCCGCACGGCGCGCCGCTACGACCTTGTGCACCCTTCCCCTCCCCGGCGCCCGCACCGTCCCCGAGAGGGCGACGAGACATCCACGAGGGTGGGACGCGTCGGTCTGCATGTCGATCGACCCGTGCAGCAGCCGGGCAATGGCCTCCCGGGGCTCGCCGCCTCGTCCGCCACGACATCGGTGACGCTGCCCGGTCCGGCGATGTAGTGCTCGACAGCCTTCTCGAACAGCCCCTCCTTCGAGCCGAAGGCGCCGTAAAGGCTGGCTGAGGACAGACCCGTGGCCTCGCGGAGCTGGGTCAGCGACGTCGCTTCGTAGCCCTGTTCCCAGAACAGCAGCATCGCGGCCTCCAGGACGGCCTCCAGGTCGAAGGTACGGGGACGGCCGGCAGGGGACACGGCGAACCTCCTCTATTGCGGGCTGACCGATCCAGTTTGACACCCGTCGGCACCTCGATCAATATCGGATCAATCAATCCAGAACTGACAGGGGTCCGTCCGATGACCACAACCAGCCCCACGCCGAGCCGCGAGCGAGCGCCCGACTCGTTCCCCGTCCCGGCACTGGTGGTGATGGCGTGTACCGGATTCATCGTGATCATGACGGAGACGCTGCCGGCGGGACTTCTCCCGCAGCTCGCCGCCGGACTCGACGTCTCCGAAGGCGGCGCCGGTCAGCTCGTGAGCGCCTACGCAATCGGAACGGTCCTGGCGGCCATCCCGCGATCATGCTGACGCGCGGGGCACGGCGGAAGCCGCTCCTCCTCATCGGTCTGCTCGGGTTCCTCGTCGCGAACTCCATCACCGCGGTATCCCCGTCGTTCGCCGTCGCACTGGCCGCCCGGTTCATCGCGGGAGCCTTCTCCGGCCTACTGTGGGCATGCTCGCCGGGTACGCCCGGCGCATCGTCGCCCCGAACGCGCCGGCCGCGCCCTCGCCATCGCGATGACCGGAACCCCGGTCGCGCTCGCCATCGGGACACCTCTTGGCTCCTGGCTGGGCTCGACGGTCGGATGGCGCTGGTCCTTCGTCGCGATGTCACTGCTCAGCATCATCGTCATGATCTTCGCGAAGTTCCTCGTGCCCGACGCCCCGGGCAGTCCGCCCAGACGCAGGCTCCACTCGGCCGAGTACTGCGCATCCCCGGCGTGGCGACCATCCTCGCCGTCGTATTCATCTGGATGCTCGCCCACAACCTGCTCTACACCTACATCGCCCCTTCCTGCGCCAGATGCATCTGCCGCTCCGGCCCGCCATCGCGCTCCTCGTCTTCGGCGTCGCCGCACTCGGGGATCTGGGTCACCGGCGTGTTCATCGACCGCACACTGCGCGGGCTCACCCTGGCTAGCGTGGCCCTGTTCATCGTCGCCGGCACGTTCCTTGTCGCCGCACAGCAGTCAACCGTGCTCGCACTGCTCGGAATCATCCTGTGGGGCCTCGCGTTCGGCGGCTCGGCGACGCAGCTGCAGACGGCCATGGGCGAGGCCGCGGGCGAGAACGCCGATGCGGGGTACTCGATGCTGACGACCATCTTCAACCTGGCGATCTTCGCCGGCGGAGCCGCAGGAGCCGTGGTCGTCGACGGCGTCGGCGCACGGGTTCTGCCGACCGCGATGATCGCTCTCGCACTCATCTCGCTCATCACGGTCGGCTTCGCCCGACGCGCGGCATTCCCCACCGGGAGGTAATCAAGCGGTGACCCGCAACTCGCGCGAGCTCCGCCATGTCCCTGCGGGACCGCCCGCGGGCTGTCCCGCAGGGCAACCGAGCCGACGGAACGCGGCTCCGGACTCACCGCGTTGCCCACCAACACTCGGGCCTCTGAGCACCGCGTCGCCCTCCCCGCCCGCTGCCTCCAGTCGCTGAAGTGCCACCACGAGGAGCAGCAGTGCGAACGGCACACGGTAGGCACCGAATGGCGGCACGTGGTCAGAGTCTGGTCGGCGGTGTTGTTCTCGAAGCGGACCGGCTTGGCGCCGCCGAGCAGGAGGCGCTGCCCTGCTCGGCGATTGCCGCACAGGCGGGCAGTTCGATCAGCTTGAGACGCGAACCGTACGCGCCGCCCGCATCGTCGGCGAAGTCTTCGCAGTCAAGGGTGAGTTCAACGTCTCACTCTGCGAAACACGCAGGCAGAGGCGATGTCGTACTCCCAGCAAGGCTTTCGTCGCGCCCCGCGCGGGTCAGTCGGCAGAGTCAGACCGCCCCGCGAAAGCCAGCGAGACGTTGTGACCGCCGAACCCGAAGGAATTGGCCAGCCCTGCCTCCCAGTTCCCCGGCGGGCTCCGCCGAGACGACGTCGAGGCCGATCCCAGGGTCGAGCTTGTCGAGGTTCCTGGTGGCCGGGACGATCCCGTCCCGCAGTGCGAGCAGCGTCACCGCGGCTCCCAAAGCGCCTGAGGCACCCAGGAGATGGCCGGTCATCGACTTGGTGGCGGTGACTGCCGGATGCTCCCCAACGCCTCGGCCACGGCATTGGCCTCCGCGAGGTCTCCTGCGGCGTGGACGTGGCGTGTGCGTGTACGAGGCCGATGTCCTGGGGTGACAGGCCGCCCGATTCGCATGCCATGCGCATGGCCCGTACCTGGCCGGCGACGTCCGAGGCGGTGATGTGCTGGGCACTGGAGGTCGCACCGGCGCCCACCAGAGCGCCATGGGGGCGGGCGCCGCGTGAGCGGGCGAACTCCGCGCGTTCCAGGACCAGGACGGCGGCGCCCTCGCCGAGGACGAAGCCGTTACGTTCCGCGTCGAAGGGCGGGACGCGCCCTCCGGATCGTCGTTCGCCGTGGACAGTGCCATCATCTGCGCGAAGCCCGCCAGCGGCAGCCCGTGCAGGCACGCCTCCGCCCTCCGGCCACGACGACATCGGCACGGCCGAGCCGGATCAGGTCCAGCCCGTAAGCGATGGCTTCGGCTCCCGACGCGCAGGCGCTCACCGGGGTGTGGGCGCCGCCCTTGGCTCCCAGGTCGATGCTCACCCAGGCCGCCGGCCCGTTGGCCATCAGCATCGGCACGGTGTGCGGGGAGACCTTGCGCGGGCCGGACGCCTCCAGGATGTCGTCCTGGCCGAGCAGGGACAGGACGCCACCGACGCCGGTGCCGATCACCACGGCCACCCGCTCCGGGGCTGCGTCGGGGCGCCCGCGTCGGCCCACGCCTCGCGCGCGCTCACCAGCGCCGCCTGCTCGCACCGGTCCAGCCGTCGGGCCTGCGTCCGCTTCAGAGCCGTCGCCGGGTCGACCCGCATCCGCGCCGCCAGCCGGACCGGCAGCCCGGTGGCCCAGTCGTCGCCCAGGACACCGATCCCGCTCTCCCCGGCCAGCATGGCGGACCAGGTCGACTCGAGGTCGCCGCCCAGCGGCGTCGTCGCTCCGAGGCCGGTCACCCACACCCCTGCACCAGTCATGAGCCCCACTCACCTTCCCTGTCGACACTAGATACACGTCACATCACCGGCTTGCAGCCGCTCGTCGGCATGATCAGACCGTAGCCAACCAACCAGATGGTTGGCTACGAGTAGAGTAGTGCCATGTCCCGCAGTGATCAGGTAGCAGGAACCCGCAATCGTCTCCTGGCCGCAGCACGCGAGGAGTTCGCCGCCCACGGCATGGGAGGGCGCGCGTCGGCCGTATCGCGGAGCAGGCAGGCGCCAACAAGGAGCGCATCTACGGCTACTTCGGCAGCAAGGAGAAGCTCTTCGCCGCCGTTGTGGCCGAGGCCCTCGACGAGCACGCCGCCCTGCTCGGGCCGCCCGCGGGCGAGCCGGGCGAGTACGCCGGGCGGATCTACGATCTGCACCAGCAGAACCCGCAGCTGCTGCGCCTGATGATGTGGGAGGCCCTGCACTACGAGTCGGGCAGCCTGCCCGCCCAGGAGCAGCGAGCCGCCCGCTACGGGGAAATGGTGGGGACACTCGCCAGGACCATGGGCACCGCACCCGACAGCCGGGCCGCGAGCACCTTCCTCGCGCTCCTCGCAATCGCGGTCCTGCCCTCAGCCTTCCCGCAGCTCACCCGGCTGATCCTGGGCCCGGACGCGGACGGCTCGACCCCACGTCGTCACGTCGTCGAGCTGGCCCGCCGAATGACGGCCGCCCGCCCCACGCGCCGCACCCGAAGGAGCTCTAACGCGGAGGCCTGCTTGGGAGTGCTTCCTACGCTTCCGCGCCTTGTCCTCCGTGCCGGAAAGCGTAGGAAGCACTCCCAAGCAGGGCACGGCCCCTACTTGCCCAGTGCCGCCTTCATTACTTCCCTGGCGATCGGCCCGCCGAGGCCACCACCGGAGATGTCCTCGCGGGAGATATCCATCGACGTCGGGTCGATGAAGACCGCCACCGCCACCGACTGGCCGTCGGACTTCTTGCCGTACGAGACGAACCAGCCGTACGGCACTTCCTTGCTCACATCGTCACCGCGCTGCGCCGTACCGGTCTTGCCGCCCACCGTCACGCCGTCGATCAGCGCGCGCTTGGCGCTGCCGTCGGTGGCGGTGAACTCCATCATCTGCTGGACCTTCTTCGCCGTCTCCTCGGAGACGGCCTGGCTCTGAGCTTCGGTCCGCGCTCGTCCATGGGGTCAGGTCCGGGCCGCGCAGCTGGTCCACGATGTAGGGCTGCATCAGCTTGCCGTCGTTGGCCAGGGCCGCGGTCACCATGGCCATCTGCATCGGGGTGCTGGTCAGGCTGCCCTGGCCCATGCCCGTCAGCGCCGTGCCCGGCTTGTCCAGGTCGGCCGGGTAGAGGCTCTTCGTGGCGAGCATGTCGCCGAAGTCCTCGGAGTAGACGTCGGCGTTGAAGCCGAACTTCTCGGCCGTCTCGCGCATCTTGTCGTCGCCCAGCTTGGACGCGGCGTCGAGGAAGACGTTGTTGCAGGAGTGCTGCATGGCCGTCTTCAGCGAGGCCTTGTTGCACACCGCGTCGCCCGCCTCGCTGCCGATCTTGCTGGAGGACTGCGGCAGCGGGTACGGGGAGACCGCGCCGGACGAGGCGTCGATATCCGTGACGACGCCGTGCTCCAGCGCGGCGGCGGCCGTAGGATCTTGAACGTGGAGCCGGGCGGGAACGTCTCGCGCAGCGGGCGGTTGGCCAGCGGCTTGCCCTTGTCGTCGACGAGCGACTGGAATTTGTCGCCCTCCTGAAGGAGTTCCCCGCGAAGACCGACGGGTCGTAGGAGGGCGTGGAGACCAGGGCGAGCACCTTGCCCGTGGCCGGGTCGAGGGCGACGACCGCACCACGTGCGCCAAGGTCGGTCAGACCCTTGTACCCGGCCTCCTGCGCCTTCGGGTCGATCGTCGTTATGACGTCGCCACCGCGCCGCTCCTCGCCCGTCAGGATGTCCTTGGCGTGCCGGAAGGCGAAGCTCTCGTGCTGGCCGCTGAGGATCTCGTCGTACGTCTTCTCCAGGAGCGACATGCCCTGCGCCTGGGAGGCGTAGCCGGTGACCGGGGCGTACATCGGGCCGTTCTTGAAGGTTCGCTGGTACTTGAAGTCCGTACCCTCGACCGCCTTCGAGCCCGTGATCGCCTTGCCGCCCACGATGATGTCGCCGCGCGGGGTCGCGAACTGCGTGATCTTGACCCGCCGGTTGTGCTCGTGGCCGGCCAGCTCCTCGCTCTGTGCGTACTGGATCCAGTTGGCCCGAATCAGCAGGGCCAGCACCAGCAGCCCGCAGAAAATGGCTATGTGCCGCAACGGCCTGTTCATCGCGCTCCCGCTCCCCAGCAGCCGTACGGACGCCTGCCGCAAAAAATTGATGTCCAGAAGTGGAAGATGCGATTTCAGCGTTCGTGGTTGCACCGGGGCCCTGCGGGCCGGTCCCAGCCGCTCTCCCCTACAGGTACGAAGCGTACCCGTCCAGCACCCGAAGCACTTCGGCCTCACCCGCCGGCGGCAGCTGCAGGACGACCTCGTCGACGCCCAGGTCCGCGTAGTGCGTCAGCTTCCCCGGGTTCGGGAGGACGGCGTACGGGACGATCTGCAGCTGCCGCGGGTCCCGGCCCGCCGCCTCCCAGACCGCACGCAGCTTCGGTACGGACTCCGTCAGGCCCCGGCCGCCGATCGGCAGCCAGCCGTCCGCGTACTGCGCGATGTGCGCGAACAGCTTCGGGCCCGCCGCGCCGCCGATCAGGGTGCGCGGGCCGTTCACCGGGCCGCGGGCCTCCTGGACCGGCTTCGGGTACGCCCAGCTCGCCAGGACCGATCCGAACTCGCCCTCGTACGCGGTGGGTTCCTCCGACCACAGGGCCCGCATCAGCGCCATCCGGTCGCGCCCCAGCTCCCGCCGCGTGGACCAGCTCACCCCGTGGTCCGCGGCCTCCTCCACATTCCAGCCGAAGCCGATCCCGAGCGTGAACCGGCCGCCGGAGACGTGGTCGAGCGTGGCGATCTGCTTCGACAGGTCGATCGGGTCGTGCTGGGCGATCAGCGTGACGCCGGTGCCGAGGGCCAGCCGCTCGGTCACCGCCGCGGCCTGGCCGAGGGCGACGAAGGGGAAAGGGTGCGCCCGTACTCGGGCGGGAGCTCGCCGCCCGCCGGGTAGGGGTCTCCCTGTTCACCGGGATGTGGGTGTGCTCGGGCAGATACAGCCCGTCGAATCCCCGCTGCTCCAGCTCGCGAGCGAGCCGTACCGGCGTGATCGTCTCATCGGTGAGGAAGATCGTTGTGGCGATCCGCATGGGAAAGGCACCTCCGTCGTCGTCCGGTGACGCCTCAAACGTAATCCGTACGGCGCGCAAAGCCGAGCTTCGGTGGGGCCGGGAATGCGCGGCATCCGTCTTCGGCCGTAACTTCCCTTGCGTTTGCCCGGGGTTCACGGCCTCCTAGCAGGGTGCGCGTACGTACGTCACCCTCGTCCCTCACGACACCTGGGGAGCCATTCGTATGACCGGATCACCACCCTCCTCGCACCCCCGATCGCCAGGCGCGGCCTTCTCGTCGGGAGCGCTGCCGCCGCTCTGACGTTGGGCCCTGTGAGCTTCGCCAGTGCCACACCGTCGGGGACGGGTCCCGCACGGCCCGTACCGTGCGCGGCACGCTGCCGCCCGGTCGCCCGACTACGTCTACCTTCCCGTCGAAGTGCCGCGCGGGTACGGGAGATAGCCGTCTCGTACGCGTACGAGAAGCCCTCGGTCCCGGCCGGCACCCAGGGCAACGCCCTGGACATCGGCATCTTCGACCAGCGCGGCACGGACCTCGGCGGTCGCGGTTTCCGCGGCTGGTCCGGCGGGCGCGCACCGCCTTCTTCGTCCGGGCCGACGAGGCGACGCCCGGCTACATCGCGGGGCCGGTCGGGGCCGGGACCTGGCATATCGCCCTGGGTCCTACACCGTCGCCCCCGAGGGCCTCCCGTACGAGGTGACCATCACCCTGGACTTCGGGCCGGCCGGTGACACTCCCGAGCCGGTGTACCCGCCCGAGCGTGCGAAGGGGCGCGGCCGGCCTGGTACCGGGGCGACTGCCATCTGCACTCCGTCCACTCCGACGGCAGGCGCACCCGGCCGAGATCGCCGCCGCCGCGCGGCGGCCGGGCTGGACTTCATCAACAGCAGCGAGCACAACACCTACTCCGCACACAGCGCCTGGCAAGGGCTGTGGGGCGATGACCTGCTGATCCTGACGGGCCAGGAGATCACCACCCGTAACGGGCACGTCGTCGCGCTGGCCACCGACCCGGGCACCTTCGTCGACTGGCGCTACCGGGCCCGCGACAACCGCTTCGGGCACTACGCGAAGGCCGTACGCCGGGCCGGCGGCCTGGTCGTGCCCGCGCACCCGCACGCCACCTGCATCGGCTGCCACTGGAAGTTCGGCTTCGGCGAGGCGGACGCGGTGGAGGTGTGGAACGGCCCTTACACCCCGGAGGACGAGATCTCCCTCGCCGAGTGGGACAACTCCCTCGTCGCCTCCGTACGCGCGTCGAAGCCCTGGATCGCGGCCATGGGCAACAGCGACGCGCACCGCGAGCCGGACAAGGTGGGGCTGCCGCAGACCGTCGTCCTGGCCGAGGAGCTGTCGCGGGAGGCGATCACCGCGGGCATCCGGGCCGGGCACTCGTACATCGCCGAGTCGTCGGCGCTCACGCTCGCCTTCGGTCTGTCCGGCGGGCGCGGCCTCCACGCGGGGATCGGCGAACGGCTGCGGGCCGATGCAGACGCCCCGTCACCGTACGGCTGGAGGTCACCGGCGCTCCGGGTGCACGGCGCACTTCGTGACCGACCAGGGCACGCTGTTCACGCAGGCGCTGCCCGGGTCGGGGCGGGCACGTTGGAGTGGACGACCACCCGGCGTACGCCGCGTATGTACGGGCCGAGGTCCGGCACCCGGCGGCGGTACCGGGGCTGCCGGGCGCTCGCGGCCCTCACCAACCCGTGTTCCTGGGGCGTTAGATCCTGTCCGGCGGATCACGCGGCTGCCGGGGCCGGGCGGAGGCCGGGGTTGACCTCAACTCGGGTCGAGCTTCTAGGTTCGGGTGCGCAGCTGTCGACGTACCCGGGAGGAACGGCCATGAGGACGCTGGTACTGGGAAGGACACCCGCCAGGGTGACGGAGGTGCTGGCCACGCTGCGCGCGGACGGCTTTGACGCGGAGGAGTGAGCACCGACGAGGAGGCCCGGAAGCTGTTGGCAGCCGAGGAGTTCGGGGTGCTGATCATTGGCGGGGTGTGGAGCCGGACTCGCGCGCAGCGATGAAGGAGTTCGCGGCGCGGCACCGGGTGCGGCGGGTGATCGACGGCGCCCTGACAGCGCCGTTCGACACCTATGTGCAGCGGGAGTTCGAGCCGCTGATTCGGGAGGCCGCCTCCCGGGGTGAACGGCCAGGGTCCGACCGGGCGTTGATTCGGGCGGACCCCGTCACCCGCACAGCACCGGCCCCGTTCCGGCCTGACGGCGCAGGCAGGTGGGCCCGCTCGGGGACGCGAGCGGGCCCACCTCAGCACCCGGAACCACTCGGGCAGCGGGCGGTCGTCGACGACGTGCTCCATGACCAGGGTGGAATTCAGGCGTCGGACACCCGGCAGTCTGGCCGGCTGCTGGTCGTAGAGCTGCTGGAAGGCGGCCAGGTCTGCGGTGGCCACGCGCAGGAGGCAGTCGGGTTCGCCGAACAGTTGCTGGGCCGGATCACCACTCAGCCCGGCCAGACGATCGCCTGCGTCTCGCTGTACGCGTGCAGGGCGTACGAGCCGACGTCCCGCCCCACACCGCTCTGCTTGAACCCGCCGAACGGAGCCTCCATGTTCCGGCCGATCGTGTTCACACCGACCCCGCCGGCGCGCAGTCGTCGCGCGGCCCGGAAGGCGCGGGCCACGTCGCGCGACCAGACGTAGTCGATCAGTCCGTAGTCGCTGTCGTTGGCGAGCGCGATGCCCTCCTCCTCGTCGTCGAAGGGCACGACCACGACGACCGGGCCGAAGATCTCCTCCCGGACGACGCGCATGTCGTTGGTGCAGTCGGCCAGCAGGGTCGGCGCGACGTAGAAACCGCGCTCCTGACCGGCCGGCCGCTCGCCGCCGGTGACGAGCCTGGCGCCTTCCTTCCGGCCCAGCTCGACGTACGACTCGATACGGTCGCGGTGAGCGGCGGAGATGACCGGGCCGACGACCGTGCCCCTGGCGGTGGGATCGCCGACCGGGAGGTGGCCTGCGTACGCGGTCAGCTTCCCGACCAGCTCCTCGTACACGGCACGTTGGGCCAGGACGCGGGTGGGGCGGTGCAGATCTGGCCGCTGTAGAAGGAGTACGTCGTGCCGATGCCCGCCACCGCGGAGTCCAGGTCGGCGTCGTCGAACACGACCGCCGCGCCCTTGCCGCCGAGCTCCATCAGCTGCCGCTTCATGCCCCGCCCGCACACCTCGGCGATGCTCCGGCCCACGGCCGTGGAGCCGGTGAAGCTGACCATGTCGACGTCCGGTGAGTCGACGGCCGCCTCGCCCGCCTCCGGCCCCGAGCCCGTGACGACGTTGACCACGCCCGCCGGCACGCCCGCCTCCTCCAGTGCCGCCGCCATCCGGTAGACGGAGAGCGGGTCCTGCGGGCGGGTTTCACCACGACCGTGTTGCCCATCGCGAGCGCGGGGCGATCTTGCCTGCCGGGTTGGCCCAGGGGTTGTTGTACGAGGTGATGCAGGTGACGACGCCCACGGGCTGGCGCACCGCGAGCGCGCCGAAGATCCCCGCCCGCCCCATCGGCCCGGCCTCGTTGATCTGCGGAGGGACGGCCTCCTCCACCGGTTCCAGGGCCCCTTCGCGTACCGCCGGAAGCGGGCGGCGCCGACGGCGACCTGCATGGCGCGGGCCGTACCCGTGGTGGCGCCGCTCTCCGCCTGGGCGAGCACGGCGCTGTCCCCGGCGTCGCGCTGCATGAGGCCGGCCGCGCGGTCGAGGATCTCGGCCCGCTCCTCGGGGCGGGTGCGGGACCAGGTGGCGAAGGCCTCGCGGGCCGCGACGGCCGCCTCGTACACCTGCGCCCGGCTCGCTTCGGGGCGAGGCCGACGACCTCTTCGGTGGCCGGGTTGATCACCTCGTAGTGGCCGTTGGCAGGTTCGGTCCACCGGCCGCCGATGAAGAGGCGCTGGGGTGAGGTCGTCACTGGGTGCTCACCGTCCGGGTGTCACGGCCGGAGCGGAGCACCGTGCCGGGCACCGCGCCGGTGACCTTGTCATCGCGCAGCGTCTCCACGCCGTTGACGCGGACGGAGACGATGCCGAGGGCCTTGGAGTCCAGACGGGGCTGTCGCCGGGCAGATCGTGTACGAGAGTGGCGGGCCCCGCGTCGATGCGCTCCGGGTCGAAGAGGACGAGGTCGGCGTGGAACCCTCCTCGATCCGGCCCCGGTCGCGCAGACCGAACAGCCTGGCCGGATCGTCGGTGAGCATCTGCACCGCCCTGGGCAGGCCGACGAGCTTGCGGCCGCGCAGGCAGTCGCCGATGAAGCGGGTGGTGTACGGGCGCCGCACATCCGGTCCAGATGGGCGCCCGCGTCGGAGCCGCCGAGCATGACGTCCTCGTGCTCCCAGGCCTGCTGCCGCAGCGCCCAGGAGGCCGGGTCGTTGTCGGTGGGCATCGGCCACAGGACCGTACGCAGCTGGTCGTTGGCGCAGATCTCGACGAGGCAGTGGAAGGGTCCTGACCGCGTTCGGCGGCGATGTCGTTGACGACGCGGCCGCTGAGCCCCTCGTTGGCGGTGCTGTAGGTGTCGCCGATGACGTACCGCCCGAAGTCCGCGAGCCGGCGGAAGACGCCCGCCTCCTTGCTGTTGGCGTGGCGGAGCATCTCGGTGCGGGTGGCCTCGTCGCGGAGCCTGTCGATGCGCTCGGGGACGGGCAGGAGAGGATGTCGCCCCAGCCGGGGATGAGGTTGAGGGCGCAGAACGTGCCCAGCGACATGTTCATCGGGGTCAGGATCGGCATCGTGAGCGCGACGATCCGGCCGCCCGCGCGGCGGGCCGTTCGCTGGGTATGAGCTGGCGGGGTACGCGTTCGGGGACGGCGGCGTCGATGGTCAGGACGTTCCAGTTCAGCGGGCGTCCGGCGGCGGCGCTCATGTCGACGAGCAGGTCGATCTCCTCGTCGGAGAACTGGTCGAGGCAGCCCGCGACTATCGCTTCGAGCTGGGTGCCCTCGTGTTCACCCACCGCACGGGACAGGGCGAGCAGCTCCTCGGGCAGCGCGTGCCGGGAGGCGACCGGCTGCCCGTCGCCGTCGGCGTGGGTGGAGGACTGGGTGGTGGACAGTCCCCAGGCCCCGGCCTCCATCGCGTCGTGGAAGAGGGCGAGCATCTCGGCGAGCTGCGCGGGGTGGGCTGTCCGCCGACCGCGTCGGTGCCCATGACATGGCGGCGCAGGGCGCAGTGGCCGACCATGAATCCGGCGTTGACCGCGATCCGCCCGTCGAGGGCGTCCAGGTACTCGCGGAAGGTGGACCAGGTCCACTCGACACCCTCCTCCAGCGCGGCGAGTGCCATGCCCTCCACCCGGGACATCATGCGGCGGGTGTAGTCGGCGTCCTCGGGCGCGCGGGATGCAGCGGGGCGAGGGTGAAGCCGCAGTTGCCGCCCGCGACGGTGGTGACGCCGTGGTTCATGGACGGGGTGGCGTACGGGTCCCAGAAGAGCTGGGCGTCGTAGTGGGTGTGCGGGTCGACGAAGCCGGGGGCGAGGACGAGGCCGTTGGCGTCCTCGGCGGTCACGGCTCCCTCGGTGAGGACGCCCGGCTCCGCGATGGCGGCGATACGGCCGTCACGGATGCCGACGTCGGCGGTGTACGGGGTCCGCCGGTGCCGTCCACGACGGTCGCTGCGCGGATGAGGTGGTCGAACATGACGGGTCCCTTCTGCGGTGGTGTGCAGCCGGGGTGCGTACGGCCGCCGTGCGCACCCGGCATGCGGGGCGACGGTCCGGAAGACGTCGCCCGGTCCAGAACCGGGCCTCTGGAGGGATCGAGGGTGGGGACCCGCGAGTTGGCGCTCCGCGAGTTGGCGCTCCGCGTGTCGGGGCCCCGCGCCGCTACCCGCCCGCCGCCGCCCGGAACCGCGACGTCCGGTGCACCGGATCCGTGTCGATCTTCGGAATCACGTGCTCACCGATCAGCTTGATCGAGTTGATGGTGTCCTCGGGGCTGAGCCCGACCGGCAGCCCGAAGGTCAGCTGGTCCGCCCCGCCTGCTCCCACCGCTTGCACTGCCGCAGCACCTCGTCCGGATCGCCGCAGATCATCAGCTCCTCCGCGATCAGCAGCTCGATGATCTCCTCGCTGTACTCCGGCAGCAGCTCCGGCCACTCGGGAACGCCTTCGGGCCGGGGAAGGTGTCGTGGTAGCGGAAGAGCAGCGACTGCAGGTAGTTCAGCCCGCCTCCCACCGCGATCTCGACAGCCTTGGCATGGGTCTCGGCACAGATCGCCGTGGAGGTGACCATGACGTTGTCATTGACGAAGTCCCTACGGGGTCGGCGTCCTTGACCGCGTTCTTGTAGGACTCGACGACCCACTCCATGTCGGAGACCTTCTGCACACTGAAGCCCAGTACCCCGAGCCCTTCCTGCCCGCCATCTCGTACGAGGACGGCGAGCCTGCCGCGTACCACATGGCCGGGTGCGACTTCCCGTACGGCTTGGGCAGGATCTTGCGCGGGGCAGCGACCAGTGTTTGCCCTGGAAGCCGACGTACTCGTCCTGGAGCCACATCTTGGGGAACTCGGCGATCGTCTCTTCCCAGAGTTCCTTGGTGTGGTTCATGTCGGTGATGCCCGGCATGAAGCCCAGGATCTCGTGGCTGCCGGCCCCGCGGCCCGTTCCGAATTCGAAGCGCCCCCGGACAGGTGGTCGAGCATGGCGACCTTCTCGGCCACCTTCACCGGGTGGTTGACGGGCGCGAGGGGTTGAAGATGCCCGACCCGAGGTGGATGCGATCAGTGGCGTGCGCGAGGTATCCCAGGAAGACGTCGTTGGCGGAGAGGTGCGAGTACTCCTCCAGGAAGTGGTGCTCGGAGGCCCAGGCGTACTTGAAGCCGGACTTGTCCGCCTGGATGACGTACTCGGTCTCCTCGATCAACGCCTTGTGCTCTGCCTCGGGTCCACCGCGGCACGCGCGGCGGGCACGTACCCTGTACAAAGAGCCCGAATTCCACGGAGGTTCACCGTCCTCAGTATTTTCTGACGATCCGTCAGATTCGATGTTCCAGACTGTTCCATCAGCCGACCGGCCCGTCAATAGCTGACGCTCCGTCAGAACAGGCTTACTCCGGCCAGCCAGCCGCCGTCGATGACGAAGGGCTGCCCGGTGATGTACGAGGAGTCCTCGGAGGTCAGGAAGAGTGCGAGGGCCGCCACCTCCTCGGGCCGCCCGATCCGGCCCATCGGTACGAGCTTCTGGTAGAGCCCGGCCACCGCGGCCCTGGACTCCTCCGGATCCGCGCCGGGGTCCAGCCCCGCCGGATTGCTCATCGGGGTGTCCACGGCCCCGGGCAGACGGCATTGACCCGGATGCCCTTCGCCGCGAGCTCCAGGGCGGCGACCTTGGTCAGCCCGAGCACCGCATGCTTCGTAGCGGCGTACGCGCCGACGAACGCCATTCCGGTCAGCCCCGTGTACGAAGAGGTATTGACGATGGTCCCGCCACCGGCCGCCTCGATCTCCGGGGCAACGTTCCTGATCCCGAGAAACGCACCCACCTGGTTGACCTGCACCACCTGCTGGAACTCCTCCAGCGGCGTGGTCACCAGCTCGTTGAACCGGAGGATCCCCGCGTTGTTGACCAGCGCGTCGATCTTCCCGAAGGCGTCCTTGGCGGCGACGACGGCCGCCTGCCACTCCTCCTCCCGGCCCACATCCAGATGCACGAACCGTGCGACGTCCTGGCCCGACTCCTCCCGCAGCTCCTTGGCCAGCGCCTCCCCTGCTCGTCGAGCACATCGGCGATCACCACCCGCGCCCCTCCGCGACGAACAGCCGCGCCTCCTGCTCGCCCTGCCCGCGCGCCGCTCCGCTGATGAGAGCGACGCGTCCGTCCAGCTTGCCCATGGCCCGACTCCTACCGTTCGAGGTGAGGTGCGACGTCGGCCGCGAACGCGGCCATCTGGTCGGTCAGTTCACTGCGGCTACGGCTGCGGAACCGCACCTGTATCTGGTGGACGCCCATGGCCCCGTACTCCCGCAGCGAATCGGCGAGGACCTCCGGCTTCCCGCTGAGCGTGCGCCGGCCCACGGACCAGTCCGGCTCACCGACGTACAGCGGCTCGGTAATGGCCCCGATGACGATCGGCCGCCCCACCCCGCCTCCTCCCGCAGGGTCAGCACACGGGCGATCTTCGCGGGCAGCTTCTCCCGCGAATCCCCTGCGGCAGCCACCCGTCCCCGCGCACGGCGGCCCTGCGCACGGCGGCGGGGACGACCCGCCGACCCAGATCGGCACCCGCTCCTGAGCCGGCCTGGGCAACTGCCCGAGCCCGCTGAAGGAGAACCGCTCCCCGGCGAACTCCGGGTACTCCTCCGGCCCGAGCGCCGCCTTCAGCGCATCGACGGTCTCATCGAGCACGGCCCCGCGCCCGGCGAAGTCCGCCCCGAGGGCGTCGAACTCCTCCTGCACATGACCGGCCCCGACCCCGAGGATCAGCCGGCCGCCGGAAAGGTGGTCGAGGGTGGCGTACTGCTTGGCGGTGGCGAGCGGGTGCCGCAGCCCGACGACGGCGACATGACTCATCAGCAGGACCCGCGAGGTGACCCCGGCGAGATACGCGAGGGTCGCCACCGGGTCGTACCAGACGGTACTCATGGCCCCTGCGAGCCGCCGCGGGATAGCGACATGATCGCAGCTGGCGAGGTAGGCGAACCCTGCGCCGTCGGCGGTACGGGCGATCTCGGCGAGATCCGCGGGTGGCCGCGGCCTCCCACGGCTCGGCGTAGATGGTGCTCTGCGACTGGATCGGGAGCTGCATCCCGTACGACAGCTGTCCGGCGGGCAGTATCGGCACCGAACGGCCCTCCTCCCCTGTAGCTGATCTGACGGCTCGTCATATAACGAGCGGGCCATCGTCGTACCTGATGGCGCATCAGACAAGGGGCCGAGGGCGAAGTCTTGCCCTGGGCGCGGGCGAAGCGCTCACACCCGTTGGCACCTTCGGGGAACACGGGCGCCTCGATGGCCTTCTGCCACTCCCAGGCCGCGGCCCGACGGCACTCGACGCGGCGGATCCCTCACCCAACGGCCGAAAGCGCAGCTCAGCGCCGACGATCGGAGAAGTGCGGGTTACCTCACTACCGACCGGCGGCCGGGGCTCGTCCTGGCCCGCATCGGCGACCAAACGGACGAGGGTATCGACGAGTTCGTCCGCAGTGGTGTGCCATTTGTCTGCTGCCAGGTTGCCGCTGAGCTCCATGCCCGCGATGCCGTGGGCGCTGCTCAGCAGCAGGGCGCCGTAGTGCCGCGCGTTCCGCTCCCCACGAGGGCGGCGACGACGGCCAGGAACTCATCCTGGAAGCGTCCGGCCGCGCGGACGGCTGCCGCCGGGTCGCCCTCCGGTCCGCACAGCTGACGCCGAACGCGATCGAACCCATCACCGCGGTCTCCAGGACCGTGTCCGCGCCGCCTGAACAGCAGCTGGTACAGGTGCGGCTGATCCCGGCCCACGCCGACGAGGACGCGGAGAGCGCCGCACAGCTTCCCGGAGGCCGACAGGCCGGGGCGGTCCGCAGGGCGTGCACCTGGCCGCCAATCCGTTCCCAGCTCTCGGTCACGACGGCGGCCAGCAGGCTGTCCTTGCCCGCGAAGTGCCGGTACGGCGCCCCCGGCTCACGCCTGCCCACGCGCTGACCTCGCGCAAGGTGACCGCTTCGGGGCCACCTTGATCGAGGAGCTCGGCGGCCGCGTCGAGCAGAGCGCGGCGGGTGAGGGCGGCGGACTCCGCTCGGGTGACCATGACACCCATCATACAGTTGACGGTGTCATCCGAACTGGTACCGTCACTCGGGTGACAACGTCATCTGAAACCCAGAAGCTGATCGTCGTAACCGGAGCCTCCACGGGCATGGGCGCCTCAGTCGCCCGCCAACTGGCTCGCCAGGGATTCCACGTCCTGGCCGGCGTGCGACGCGACCGTGACGCCGACGCCATCCGGTCGACCGGCATCGAGCCGGTCATCCTCGACATCACCAAGTCCGAGCAGGTGGCGGCACTCGCCGCGCGGATCGCCGACGACCCGCGCGCGCTGCACGCGCTCGTCAACAACGCAGGCGTCCAGGTGAACGCCCCGGTCGAAGCCCTGCCGATGGCACAGTGGCGGCAGGTGTTCGAGGTCAACCTGTTCGGCCATATCGCCGTCACTCAGGCGCTCCTGCCCGCGCTGCTGCACAGCGGGGCCGTGTGATCAACATCAGCTCGATCGGCGGCAAGTACGCCATGGCCACATACGGTGCCTACGCAGGGGCGAAGTTCGCTCTGGAGGCGGTGAGCGACTCGCTCCGCCGGGAGGTCGAGCCGCTGGGCGTACAGGTGGTCGTGATCGAGCCCGGCGGCGTCCGCACGGAGATGGCCGCGCGCGGGATCGCCACGGCGAACGACCTGGCCGCCCGGATGACACCGGACCAGAACGAGCGCTACGGCAGCCTGGTCCGGGCGAACAACCAGCTGATGGCCTCGGGCACCGCATCGGGCCTGACCGCCGACGCCGCCGCCCGGTCATCGCGAAGGCCGTGACGACCCGCAGACCGCGCACCCGCTACACCGCCGGCCGCGATGCCGCCCTGATCATGCGCCTGGGCCGGGTGCTTTCCGACCGTACGCTCGACCGCATCCTCGCCGCCAACCTGCGCCGCCACTACCCGAAGGGAGCCACCACCGTCACACCCGGGGCCAACGGGTGGGGCATGAACGGCCGTAGCCCCAGAACCTGCTCCTGATCCCCGGGTGGGCGGTGGGCCGGACACCGGCGCGTCCGGCCGCGCGGAGCGCGCTCCGGAAACTGCCCCCACGATCAACCAGGCACCCTAATCCGGGAACGGGCCGCGTACCGTGACGCCTCCATCGACCACCAGACTCTGGCCCGTCACATAGGACGAGAGTGGCGAGGCCAGGTAGACGACCGCAGCAGCCGCGTCGTCGGGGACGCCGAACCGGCCCATCGGAATCTCAGGCACTCCCCGGCGTCCCCGCGGAGTTCGCCACCGGGGTCGCGATCGCCCCGCACGCAACGACGTTCATGCGAATGGCGTCGCCGGCATACTCCGCGGCGACGGTCCTGGCGAGGCTCGCGAGTCCGGCTTTGGCAGCCCGTAGCCTGCCTGCATGGGTGCGGCCATCGCTCCGGTGACCGAGCGCTGACGATGGATCCACCGCTCCCTGGGCCAGAAACGTACGGATGGCAGCACGGGCGGCACGCGCCACATACCGAAGGTTCATCTCGTAGACCAGGTCCCAGTCGTCGTCACTCATCTCGTGCAGCCGCACGGCGGGCACAAACGCAACCTGCCCTCCGACAACGGTCACGAGGGTGTCGAGCCTCCCGAACTCGGCGGCGGCGTTGGCAACGAAACCGTCGACGTCCTGCCGGGAACGGACATCACCGACCAGCGCAATGGCGCGAGCACCGGCCTGCGTCAGCTCATGAGCCGCATCATGCGCTCGGTCCGGATCGATGTCCGCGATGGCTACAGCTGCACCGGCCGCAGCGAATGCCCGCGAGATCGCGTGCCCGATGCCTTGGCCACCTCCCCGATCACCAAGGTGTTCATGCCGACAAGTGGGTTAGCGAAGTTGTCCACCACCGGATCCTCGCACACCCGTCGCCGCCGGGGACCGGCCTCGATATCGGGATGTCGTATCCAGGCGATTTCGCGGCAGTTGGGGATTGAAACAGGCTCCCGGGCGACAGTGGCCGCGCCGTCGAGCAGGGCAACGGTGGTCAGTAGCCCGTACCTTGATATCGGCGCACGCCGTATCCGAGGGACGGAGAATTCCATGCCCGCTTATGTCATCGTCAACGTCGATGTGTTCGATGAGGAGGCCGGTCTGGCCTACGCATCCATCGCCCAGAAGTCCATCCTCAGCTACGGCGGTCATTACCTGGTCGCGGGCTCCACGCCCAAGCCCGTCGAAGGCACCTGGGACTCCTCCCGGTTCGTGGTCATCGAATTTCCCGACATGGACCGGATCCGGGAGTGGTACGACTCCCCGAGTACCGGCGGGCCGGGAGATACGTGAGGGCAAGGCCCGGGTGGGCATGCTGTTCGTCGAGGGCGCGCCGCCCGAGGGCTTCTCCCTCCCGGTGTAGACCACCCGGTTCAGCCCGCCCGGTTCAGCCCGCCCGCACGAGCTCCAGTGCCTTTGTCGCCAGGTCCAACGCCTCGGCGGGCTCGGACACGATCTGCTGCAGGTCGAGGAAGCAGCCGTCGACGCCCCGGTCGCGCTGGCCCGCCAGCGTGGTGGCCAGGTCATCGGCTGTGGCGTCCGGCTTCGGGTTGATACGGATCTGCTGCCGCAGTGCGCCGGGATCGCGGCCCGCTTCCTCGGCGGCCCGCCGCGCCATGTCCCACAGGGCAGTGTGCCGGGCAGCGGGCATGTCCACGCCTGCCCAGCCCGCTGCTCGGCGGCCGATCCGGCGCATCGCGACAGGGGTGTAGCCGCCCAGATGGACCGGCGGCCCGCCCGGCTGCACCGGGCGCAGGCCGACGTGCGCGCGCGGGATGCGCCAGTGTGCGCCGTCGTGGCCGAACGGGTTCTCGGTCCAGATGCCGTGCAGGATGTCGAGGATCTCGTCCAGCCGGGCGCCACGCTTCGACCACTCGGCGTTGACGGCGGTGTACTCGTCGCGCAGCCAGCCGATCCCGAACCCCACGTCGAGCCGGCCGTTGCTGACCTGGTCCAACGAGGTGAGCGTACGGGCGAGCAGCAGGGGCGGATACCAGGGTGCGTTGAGGGTGCTGGTGTTCAGCCGCACCCGGTCGGTCGCCGTGGCCGCGACGGTGAGGACGGTCATCGGGTCGAGGAAGGTGGTGTATTGCGTCGGGTACGGATGATCCGCGTCGTGGCCGGGATAGAAGTCACTCGGTTCGACAGGCGTGAGAGACCGGTCGCCCGCCCACAGGGTGGCGAACCCTGCCGCCTCCGCGTCCCGCGCGAATCCCGCGACGAGGTCGGCCCGTGCGTGGCTGCCGTACTGGGGCAGCGCGATGCCAATATCCATGTACCCATCATGGACTTTCGCACTGCCATGGGGCAGGGAAAGAACCCAACGAGGGAAATACGGCTCATCAGCACCGCACAGGGCCGAGGGCGAGGCCTCGCCCTGGACGATGGCGAAGCGCTCACGCCAGTTGGCGCCGTCGGGGAACGCGGGCGCTTCCGGGTCCTCCACCGCTCCCAGGCGTCTGCCCGGCAGCACTCGGCGCACCGGGTCTCATCACCCAGCGGCCGGAAGAGGTGTTCATCGCCGTGCCCCTCGCAGGCCACCAACTCACGTACGGCTACCGGCTGCGGATCGGGCACCGGTACCGGCAGCGGACCAACGGGCAGCTTCTGTACGAGCCGGTAGCGCAGGAATCCGACGGCCGACCGCACCCCGCCCTCGGGCCGCTCGGCCAGCAGCGCCTGCCGCAGATCGGACTCGCTCAGCCCACCCTCCAGCCACTTGACGGCTTCCAGGGCGAGCGCACGCGCCTCGCCCACACCCAGATGCAGCTCACGGCGAGAGTGCCGCAGGGAAAGCAGCAGCCGCTCCGCACAGCCGAGTTGACCGGATGGGGCGGCCTGAGCCACCTTCTCCGACTCCCCACTGGCTCCCCACCGGCTCCACGCTCGGCATCGCTTCGGAGGGAGGGTTGGGAGTGTTCTTCTCACTGTGGTCTTCTACTGGTGTATAGCCACCGGCCACCCGGCCGGTCGGCACACCGGCCGCCGGGAACCGCCCACTCGGCTGCGGGGTGGGAAAGTCATCCCTCAGAGCTCTGGCCTGCGCTGCGGTCAGCGGCTCGTTCGAGATCACCTGCTGGGTGACCCAGCGACCGCCGTCGCCCTGCACCCGCCACTCGTGCACATAGCCGTTCGCGACGAGCTGCTGCTTGGCCTTCTGGTACGCGCGCCCCTTGATCTCCAGCTTCTGGGCGAGCTCGCTCAGTGGCTTGAAGGTGCGTTCGCCGGGAAGTCCCTGGACGTACAGAACGAGGATCTTCGCGTCGCTGCTCAGCCGAGGATGACGGACAACACCGTTGGAGGCCTTGGTGTAGTACGCAGACGGAGAGATAACATGACGGAGCATTGCTAGTGGCTTCTTCCACTGGTGATGAAGGCCCTCGGATCCCGGTGTTGGTGCACCGCCGAGGGCCGCCCCTGTGCCAGACATGTACACGGAGCGTATCGACGCGGTTACCGTACCGCATGATTTTCACCGCCCGCCACGCGAACTGACCTTCGACAATTCGCTTGCGAGTGGATCCGGCCGCAGGTGAAGAATGCCGCCATGAGTATCGAAACGGACGCAGTACAGGCCGCGATCGCAGGCGAGTTGAGCCTGATGGAGCCGAGCGTGCGCGCTTCCGGGAGCAGGCCCGGCAGCTGCTGGACCCCGAGTTCCAGGAGGTCGGCGCTTCGGGCACGAAGTGGTCGTACGAGGAGATGATCGCCGCACTTCCCGCGATGCAGGGCTCGGCGCAGGACGGCCCGCGCTACGAACCTTCCGGCATCACGGGCGTCCTGCTGGCTCCGGGACTGGTGCACCTCACATACGAGACGCTGCGTGACGGCCGTCGGGTGCACCGGAGTTCACTGTGGCGTCGGCAGGACGACGACGCGGCCTGGCGGATGTACTACCACCAGGCCACGCCACTCCCGCCCGGGGCCGAATAGGCCTCGCCGACCGCAGCGCCGCTCAGCCGGCGATCCGCCGGCCAAGCCCGGATCGGCCTCCAGAAGTCGAGCTTCAGCCGTGATGCCAGTTCTGCAGCGCACAGACCTTCCAGCTGAAGCGCCGAAGCCGTGCCTGCTCGACGTACGAGGCGCTGTCCCGCCACGATCCATTGATGTGCCGGCCCAGCACAACTACAGCCACACAGCTCGCGCCTGCCCGCTTCAGAGCAGCGGCAGCGGACTGGGCATGACCGCCAGTGGTCCACGTGTCGTCAATGAGAAGCACAGCTTCACCACTCCTCAACGCAGCTGAGGTGTAGCGCGAAATGGAGGCCTCACGCGCCAGGTCGGCTGCGCTCGGCATCGGGGTCAGCAGGTCACGGAACCGGTCCCGCGTGACTCCCACGGTCTCGGCCACCATGGTCCGTAAAGGATGGTTTGCGCGACCGCTCGTACTCGGCACCATCGTGACCGTGTCGAATCGGGGCACTGCACAGTGTCTGGCGATGCACGCTTCGTGCCCGACGAGGAACTGCCACAGTACGGCAGCCAGCCCCATACGGAAGTACTCTCCTGGGGCCCCTGGGCGTTCTTGTATCGCCATAACTCGTTCGCGTACTGCTCGGTCTTGAGGGAGAGGCTGATGGGGACCACCGCATCGGCAACACCGCTTCCAAGGTTCCTGCCGGCCTGGCCGCAGCGCAGGCACGTGGGATAGCCAGGGTTCGCCGGCCCATGGCAGACCTGACAGATGCCGGGGCCGGGCGGGTGCGGATGCACGAGAAAGTTGGCGTACCGGGCCGCAACCTCGGCAACAGTAGCCACCCGCTCCTGCCCTACGCCCAGGTGAGCTCGCCCGCAGTGGGGACGAGCGCATCGAGTTCCCGGAAGATGTCGTCCGGGCCGTTGACGACGGATGTGTTGGGGCGGGCCGCGTACTCCCGGCCCACTCGTGGACCATCAGGGACCGCATCAGGAAGACGCGCCGTCCGTGCTCAAGAGCGAGCCGCGCCTGCATCCGCGCCCCGCTGCGGTAGGCGGCCTCCACGACGACCGTGGCAAGACTGAATCCGCTCATGACCGCGTTACGCATGGGAAACGACGTCTTGGACGGTGCCGCATCGGGCCAGAACTGAGAGAGCACGAGTCCGCGCTCGGAGATCTCCTGCTGCAACCGTGCGTTCTGCGCCGGATACGTACGTCGCAGGCCAGTCCCGACGACCGCGACCGTCCGCCCTCCGACCGCGAGTGCGCTGCCGTGTGCCGCCGTATCGATCCCGGATGCCAGGCCGCTGACCACGGTGACCCGCGCTCCGCAAGACCTCCTGCGATGGCCTGCGCGTGTCCCACACCCTCCGGAGTGGGTTCACGGGTTCCGACCACAGCCACTCTCAGGTCGTCCTCCACGGTTGTTCCGCGCATAAAGAGGAACGGAGGCCTTTGATGCACCAAGCGCAGATTGAGCGGGTAGTCCTCGTCGAGGATGGTGACCAGCCGCATGCCTTCCCGCTCCCAGCCGGCGATCTCCGCAGCTACGGCTTCGAGGTCGGCCACAGGACCGGTGTCGAACAGCGCCACCTGGCCCGACCCGTCGATCGCACCATCCAGGACGTCGCGCGCACTGCCGACCGCCTCGACCTGATCCGTGACCTCCGACCAGGAACGATCACCGCGCCGCAGTAGTGCGACGAGCGCGGCTCGCTCAAGCTCCTGATCCATGCCGCAAGTATAGGGAGCCCCTGCCCGGGGCGCGGAGCCCGACGAATTCGCTGCCACCAGGGAGTGACGCCGTTCGGTGACCCAGCGATTACCGAACGTGGCGATTACCGCGGGGCAAGGCCCATGTCAGGCCCCGTACTCGCCGAGGGCCATCAGCACGAGCAGCAGCAACGCCATGACACCGATGCCGATCAGGGCTGCCCGGGTGCCGCCCGGGGAAGAAGACGGCGACCGCCGTCGCCACAGCGGTGAGTGGCATCCCGTACCGGGCGACGGCGAAGAACGCGCCTTGAAGCGCAGTTCGCCGTGGACGCCGTCCTGGCAGGTGTCGCACGCGACGGCGAACAGCGGTCCGAGCGTCGCCGCGACGAGGCCGATGATCAACACCCCGACCGCGAGAAAGACGCGCCAGGCCCAGTCGGCGATCGTGCTCAAGTACGGGGAGCGGAGCAGCTCCAGGTCGGGGTCGGCGGAATCGGAAGCGGCGGCGGTGTCCTTCATGCAACGGACGCTACGGAGCCCGCCGGGCGGCCGGCACCGCCGCAGTACTCAGATGCGCGGCCTCATCGCTGAGTAGCACGGGTGGGCCCGTGGCACGGCGGCCCGTGGCACAGCCGGGCCGTGGCACAGCCGGGCCCGCCCGGCACGGAGCGCGGCATATGTGGTGCGCCTGCCGGATGCCGGTGAGGCGGTGGCTGAGGATGAGGTGCATGACATGGGTTGCACCGGAAGTAGAGCGAACGGCACGGCTCGACCGCCTTGGGACCGTGGACGAGCGGCAGATGCTGGAGGGCTGGCTGAGCTGGCATCGTGAGACGTTGCTGGCCAAGTGCACCGGTCTGGTTGCGGGCCAGCTTGCGCGGACGACCGTGGAGCCGTCCGGCCTCACCCTCCTCGGCCTGGTCCGCCATATGGCGGAGATCGAGCGCTGGTGGTTCCGGCGGTCGTTCGCGGGTGAGGCTGTCGGCGATGTCTTCACCGGTCCCTCGGACGGTGATGAGGGACTCGAAGGAGTTCAAGCCGCCTACACAGCACGGGACTTCGGGCTGTTTTGGGCCGAAGTCGCAGCGTGTGACGCGGCGGCGGCCGGGCGCAGCCTCGACGAGACGTTCACGTCCGCGCACGACATCACCCTGAGCCTGCGTTGGGTCTACGTGCTGATGATCCAGGAGTACGCCCGCCACAACGGCCACGCCGACTTCCTGCGGGAGCGGACGGACGGGGCAACGGGTGACTAGCGGTGCCCTGCCGCCCCGGCCCGCCATCCCGCCGGCCCGGGCGGGGCCGGCGGATCCGCCCCGGTCAGCGGTCGGTCAGCAGTCCGGGATCACCGCGCCGTTGTTGTCACGCGCCTCGTCGTTGCCCCAGCGGAGAGGTAGTACGCCGATACGTACGCGCCGCGCCCGTTCTTGCCCGCGTACACCGTGTCCAGGTCCGTCTTCAGCCACCAGTGGTTGTAGCTGCTGCCCGAGCCGACCTGGGCACCCCAGGCCTTGCAGTACACGTAGTTGGTGCCCGCGTTGAGCACGCCCTGGGCGTCGGCCGTATCGGGAGCCGCGTAGCCCGTCGCGTCGGCGAAGGTGTCGACCCAGTACTTTCCGGTGGACCCGCCGCAGCCGTTGTCGCTGGTCAGGTACTTGCTGTAGTACGAGCCGGGGTACGGCGCCAGTGACTGCCCGTTGATCGCGATGGACTGGCCGACGCCGTTGTACAGCTGCTCGTAGTGGATGTGGGCGCCGGAGCTGTTGCCGGTGGAGCCGGTCACGCCGATCTGCTGGCCCTGGGAGACCGGGGAGCCGTTGGCCACCGAGTACGAGGCCAGGTGGAAGTAGTAGGTCTGCCAGCCACCGCCGTGGTCGATGGCGATGTAGTTGCCTGCGCCGCTCGGCTGCGAGTAACGGTAGGCCGTGCCGCCCGAGGAGGCCAGGACGGGCGAACCCGCCGTGGAACCTCCGTCGGTGCGTACGAAGTCGAGCGCCTGTCTGACCTCGGCCGAGTGGTGGCTGTAGGTCCATTGCTGGCCGCAGGGGAACGGGGCCTTGAAGTTCGGGGCCGCTGCCGCGGGGTCGCGGTGAGCAGACCGGCGGCCAGGGCGACCAGGGCGAGCAGTGCGATACGTATCGAGCGCATTCTTCCTCCGAGTGGGATCCGGGGCGCGTGCGGTGGGGAGTACGGGTGCTGGTTCGGGCATCAATCCGCGTTGAACGGACTTAAGAGTGCCGGAGATTCCGCTCCACCAGTAGACCCACGCGTGAATGCGATACGGCGGCTGAGGGCAGCATCAACTACCGCCGCCCTCAGCTGTGTTGGCCTTGGCTACTTGCGGTAGAGCTCCTCGATCTCCGCATCGAAGTCCCGGATGATCGCGTCCCGCTTCAGCTTCAGCGACGGCGTCAGATGTCCGCCCGCCTCCGTGAAGTCGACCGGCAGGACCGTGAATTTGCGGATCGACTCGGCGCGCGAGACCAGCCGGTTGGCCTCGTCCACGGCACGTTGCAGTGCCGTGCGCAGCTCCTCGTCGTTGACGAGTTCGCGCATCGGGATTTTCTCCTTCTTGCGCATCCGGCGCCAGTGCGCGATCCCGTCCGGCTCCAGGGTGATCAGGGCGGTGATGAACGAGCGGTTGTCGCCCACGACGAGGCACTGGCCGACCAGCGGGTGGGCGCGCAGCCAGTCCTCCAGCGGGGCCGGGGTGACGTTCTTGCCGCCGGAGGTGATGATGATGTCCTTCTTGCGGCCGGTGATGGTGAGGTAGCCGCCCTCGTCCAGTGCGCCCAGGTCGCCGGTGGCGAACCAGTCGTCCTGGAGGTACGGGACCGCCTCGCCCCTTTCGTTGTCCCAGTAGCCCTGGAATATCTGGCCGCCGCTGAGCAGGACCTCCCCGTCGTCGGCGATCCGCACGGCGGTGCCCGGGAGCGGCCAGCCGACGGTGCCGAGGCGGGGTTTCAGGGCGGGGTGACGGTGGCGGCGGCGGTGGTCTCCGTCAGGCCGTACCCTCGAAGATCTCGATGCCGGCGCCCGCGTAGAACGCGGCGAGCCGGTGCCCCAGCGGGGAACCGCCGCAGATCGCGTACCGGACGTGGCCGCCGAGCGCGGCCCTGATCCGGCGGTAGACCAGCGGGTCGTAGAGCGCGCGGGCGACGCGCAGACCGAGGCCGGGACCCGGGCCCGTGCCGTGTTCGGCGGCCTCGACCGCCTCGCCGTAGCGCTGGGCGATTCGGGCCGCGCGGTCGAAGGACGAGGCTCGGCCCATCTTCTCGGCGGTGGCCCGGCCCGTGTTGTAGACCTTCTCCAGGACGTACGGGATGGCCAGCAGGAACGACGGCTTGAAGCCCGCCAGGTCGGCCAGGAGGTCGTCGGTCTGGATGGAGGGGCATGGCCGAGCCGGACCCGGCACGCATGCAGCCGATCGCGACCATGCGGCCGAAGACGTGCGAGAGGGGAGGAAGAGGAGGGTGGAAGCGGGGTATCTGGAGACGGACTTGAAGACCGGGTGGAGCAGCTCGATGGCGTTGTCGACCTCGGCGAAGAAGTTGCCGTGGGTGAGGACGCAGCCCTGGGGCGGCCGGTGGTGCCCGAGGTGTAGATGAGGGTGGCGGGCTGCCCGGATCCAGGGTGGCGCGGCGGTCGGCGACGGCTTCGTCGGGGATCTTCCTGCCGAGTGACTTGAGCCGGCCCACCGCCCCGGAGTCGAACTGCCACAGATGCGCGAGGTCGCCGAGCTGCTTGCGTTCCAGGCTGACCAGCCTGCCCTGCTCCTTGGTCTCCACGGCGCAGCCGACGGCGCCGGAGTCCTGCAGGATCCAGCGGGTCTGGAAGGCGGACGAGGTGGGGTAGATCGGGACGGTGACCAGTCCGGCGGCCCAGGACGCGAAGTCGAGCAGCGTCCATTCGTAGGTCGTACGGGCCATGATCGCGAGCCGGTCGCCGGGCTCCAGGCCCTCCGCTATCAGGCCCTTGGCGACGGCCAGTACCTCGGCGGCGAACTCGGCCGCCGTCACGTCCTGCCAGGTGTTGTCGGGTTGTTTGCGGCTGAGGACCGCCTCGGACGGGGCCTGGTCGGCGTTGTCGAAGGGATCTCGGCGAGTGAGCCGCGCCGGACGGCGGGTGCGAATGCCGGTACGGAGACCTGGCGCACGGTGCCGTCGGCCGCCCTGGTCTTCGTGGGCTCGACCAGGACGGGAGGGTGGGCGCCGCAGCGGGTGCGGTGCGTGCGGTGGCGGAAGCTGGCGTGGACACGGGCGGCTCCTCAACAGGGTGGTCGGGCAGTACGCCGGTTGCGTCCGGCGCTCGGTTCCGTCCTGGTCACCGGACGGTCGTCTCGGTTCTCAGTGCCGTTCCAGGATGGCTGTGACTCCCTGGCCGCCCGCCGCGCAGATCGAGATCAGGCCCCGTCCCGGTGCGTCGCGCTCGGACAGGAGCTTGGCCAGGGTGGCGACGATCCTCGCACCTGTCGCGGCGAAGGGTGCCCGGTGGCCAGGGATGACCCCGCCACGTTGAGCTTGTCCCGGTCGATGGGCGCCAGGCCCTGCTGCTCCCAGGCCGCGAGGGTGGCGAGCACCTGGGACGCGAAGGCTTCGTGGACCTCGAAGAGGTCGAAGTCCTCGACGGTGAGCCCGGCGCGTTCCAGCATCCGCGGTACGGCGTACGCGGGCGCCATCAGCAGCCCGTCCGCACCGTTCACGTAGTCGACGGCGGCCGTCTCGTACAGCGAGAGATAGGCCAGCGGCTCCAGGTCGTGGTCCCGGGCCCACCTCGCTCGCCAGCAGCACGGTGGCCGCGCCGTCGGTGAGCGGGGTCGAATTGCCCGCGGTCATCGTCGCGCCGGGATGGTCCGCCCCGAACACCGGCTTCAGCGCGGCGAGTTTCTCCACCGTGGAGCCGGGCCGCAGGTTCTGGTCGCGGGCCACGCCCAGATACGGGACGACGAGGTCGTGCAGGAAGCCCCGTTCGTACGCGGCGGCGAGCCGCTGGTGGCTGGTGGCCGCCAGCAGGTCCTGGTCCTCGCGGGCGATGCCCCACTTACGGGCGGTGACTGCCGCGTGGTCGCCCATCGAAAGGCCGGTGCGGGGTTCGGCGTTGCGCGGGATGTCCGGGACGAGATGGCGGGGCGCACCCCGGCCAGCGCCTTGATCCGGCCGCCCGTCGACTTGGCGCGGCGGGCCGTCAGCAGCAGCCTGCGCAGCTGGTCGTTGACGCCGAGGGTGCGTCGCTCGTGGTGTCGGCGCCGCCCGCGATCGCCGAGTCGATCGCGCCGAGCGTGATCTTGTTGGCGGCTGCGATGACGGCCTGAAGGCCGGTGCCGCAGGCCTGCTGGATGTCGTACGCGGGCGTACGCGGATCGAGGCGGAGCCCAGGACGGTCTCGCGGGCCAGGTTGAAGTCCCGGCTGTGTTTGAGGACAGCACCGGCGGCGAACTCGCCGACCTGCTGCCCCTGAAGGCAGAACCGCTCGACGAGGCCGTTGAGCGCGGCGGTGAGCATCTCCTGGTTGGAGGCCTGCGCGTACGGGCCGTCGGAGCGCGCGAACGGTATACGGCTGCCACCGATGACCGCGACGCGGCGGGGCTGCGGAAGTCCGAGGGGAATCAACTCGACCAGCTCATCTCGACCAACTCCTGACTCTTGAGTAACCTTACTCAAGAGTAAATCTACGATGAGCAGGAGTCTGGACAATGGCCGACCGCTATCTGCACTTCACCGGCACAGCACCCGGCCGCTTTCTGACCCGCAGGCTCGGCCTGCCACAGCCCGCCCGCTGCGCCGGTGGTCATTGGGGACGCCCGCCCTCGAAGGCCCGTTGCTGCACCTCACGGCAGGGACATCGGCCATCACGGACGAGATCGGCGCACTCCTGGCCGCGACCGGCCTCGACGTCACCGACCGGGCGCAACGCCCCGTTGGCATCGTCGTGGATGCGACCGGAATCACCGCAGTCACCGGCCCCGCCGGACTGTCGACGCTGCACGCCGCGCTCCATCCCGTCGTACGCTCCCTCGCACCCGGCGGCCGCGTGATCGTCCTGGGCACACCGCCCTCGCCCGAGGACCACCACCAGGCAGCGGCCCAGCAGGCACTCGAAGGGTTCGTACGCTCACTCGGCAAGGAAATCGGCAAGGGCGCCACCGTGCAGCTCCTGCGGATCGCCCCGGCGCCGCGGCCTGTGCGGACTCCACCCTCCGCTTCCTGCTCTCCCCGCTCCGCGTACATCAGCGGCCAGGTCATCGAGCTCACCGCCACCGCCCCCGACCCCGTCACCGACTGGGCCGCACCCTCGCCGGCCGCACCGCCCTGGTCACCGGCGCCGCCCGCGGCATCGGCGCATCGGTCGCCTCCGTACTGGCCCGCGACGGCGCCCAGGTGATCTGCCTGGACATCCCGCAGGCACAGGACGAGCTGGTCCGCACCGCGGCCCGGCTCGGCGCCACCCCTGCCGCTGGACATCACCGCGGCCGACGCCGCCGACCGGATCGCGGCAGCCGCCCCGACGGCCTCGACATCCTCGTCCACAACGCGGGCATCACCCGCGACCGCCGGCTCGCCAACATGCCTGCCGACCGCTGGGCCTCGGTCATCGAGGTCAACCTGGACAGCGTGCTGCGCACCACGGACGCCCTCCTCGAGGCCGGCACCGTCAACCGCGGCGGCCGGATCATCGCCACCGCCTCCATCGCCGGCATCGCGGGCAACAACGGCCAGACCAACTACGCCGCCAGCAAGGCCGGCATCATCGGCCTCGTCCGCTCGCTCGCCCCACGCGCCGCCGCCGACCACGGCGTCACGGTCAACGCGGTCGCGCCCGGCTTCATCGAGACCAGGATGACCGCGGCCGTCCCACTGTTCATCCGGCAGGCCGGACGCCGGATGAACTCCTCTCCCAGGGCGGCCTCCCGGTCGATGTCGCCGAGACGACCGCCTGGTTCGCCCAGCCCGCCTCCAGCGCCGTCAACGGCCAGGTCGTACGGGTCTGTGGCCAGAGCCTGCTGGGGCCTGAACCGATGACCGGCCTGAGCGTCTCCCTGGTACGCGGAGCAGTCACCTCACCCTTCAAGCGGGCGGGCAGGGCCGGGCACCCCGGCGCCACGCTGCCCACCGACCGGCCGACCCTCCCGGCCGTACGCATCGCACCCGGCCCCTCGCCGCGTACGCCCGGATCTGCGGCTTCGCCGAACCGGACACCCTGCCCCTGACGTACCCCCATGTCCTGGGCTTCCCACTGGCCGTGCGGCTCATGACGGGCCGGGCCTTCCCGCTGCCGGTGCTGGGACTGGTCCATACCTGGATCGAGATCACCGGCCACCACACCCTGCACCCCACGAACCTGCTCGAACTCACGGTGTACGCCGATGAGTTGACCCCGCACCGGCGGGGCACCGAGGTCACGATGGTGACCGAGGCGCGGCTCGCGGGCGATCTGGTGTGGGAGTCACGCAGCGGATATCTGTCCCGGCACGCCACGGACACGGACGGCCCCGCCGCCGCTGCCACCCCGGGGAGCTCCCGCCGTGGCCGAATGGCGGCTGCCCGGCGACCTCGGCCGGCGCTACGGAGCCGCGTCGGGCGACCGCAACCCCATCCATCTGTACCCGCTGACCGCGCGGCTGTTCGGCTTCCCCGGGCCATCGCGCACGGCATGTGGACCGTCGCCCGCTGCCTGGCCGAAGCGGAGGCCGCCGGACCGGGCCGGATCCGTCACGTACGGGCCGACTTCAGGGCCCCGGTCCTGCTGCCCGCCACCGTGACGTACGCGGCGGACAGCGCGGGCTCCGCCTTCCAGGTCCGCGGCGGCGACCGCGTCCATCTCACCGGGACGGTGACCCGGTAGCGATGAGCGCCCGGGTGTCAGGCGCTGTGCACCCGGGCTGCCAGGGCTGACCGTCCATGAGGTTGCCCAGACCCGCCCAGGAGAAGTTCATCAAGGTGGCCGCCGCCTCCTTCGCCGAGACGCCCGGGTGTCGTTCGCCCACCCGCGAGCGCCTCCGCGGCCCCACGAGCGCCTGCGCCAGCCCCGACACATCACGGTCGGGCAGCGCGGGATCATGGTGAGCCTCACGCGCCGCCGCGCCGATCAGACCCGTCACGAACGCAACGATCTCGTCCCGCATCACACCGACCTCGGTGACGAACGGCTCCCCGTGCGAGGGCGCGTGCCGATGCAGCACCGCCCAGCCGTCCGGATTCTCCGCGGTGTGAGTGAAGAACGCCCGCAGCCCAGACCACAGTTGGCGGTCGGCCGACAGCCCCGGCTCCACCTCCGAACGCACCGCCGCCACCAGCGCTCTCGCCTCCCGGCGGATACAGGCGGAGAAGAGCTCCTCCTGGAATTCAGATACAGATAGACCAGCGGCTTGGACACACCGGCCAGCTCCGCGATCTCGTCCATCGACGCGGCACGGTAACCGCGCTGCCCGAAGGTGCGCACCGCGGCATCCATCATCTGCTGCTCACGCACGGCGCGCGGCATACGTTTGCTCTTCGCAGCACTCACGTCCGACTTCCTCCCACCCACTGCCCCGCTCCTCGACAGAGCCTACGCGCGGGCCGCTCGACGTCGTACGGAACGGGCATTGCCCCACTGGATGCCTGTTGTCACCGGACCGCCGTCAGACCATGGTCCCATCCCGGATCACACCGGGGCATGATGCGGGCACCGGGCCCGCGCGCCTAGCGTCTCCATGCATGAAGACCAGACTCCGCGGCCGGGTGACCGCCACGGCCGCGGCCCTCGCCACGACCGTCCTGCTCGCCACACCGGCCGTCGCAGCCACCTCCTTATCCCCGCCACAAGCGCCCCGGCGACCGCCGACCCTCCGCCACCCCGCCGGAGCTCTCCCGCCCGGCCGGCCCGTACCCGGTCGGGCGCGACGTCCTGCACCTGACCGACCGCGATCGCCCCGACCCCTGGGTCCCCGAGGCGGGAGCACGGGAGTTGCTGGTGTCGATGCACTACCCGGCCCGCGCGGCCGGCGGCAGCGCCGCCCCTACCTGACCACCGAGGAAGCCCGGCTGATGCTGGTGCAACGGGGCCTGGACGGTGTCATCCCCGCCACCACGGTCAGCGCCACCCGCACCCACGCCCGCACCGATGCCCGGCCCGCCCGGGGCCGGTTCCCGCTGGTGCTGCTCTCGCCCGGATTCGGCACTCCCCGTGCGACCCTGACCGGCCTCGCCGAGGACCTGGCCAGCCGCGGCTATGTCGTGGCGAGCGTCGATCACGCCTACGAGTCGACCGGCACCGCCTTCCCCGACGGACGGCTCCTCACCTGCGCGGCCTGCGAACAGGTCGAGGCGGCGAAGGACGAGGAGGAAGCCAGGGAGCTCCTGGCCACCGTCTCCACCGGACGGGCCGCCGACCTCTCCTTCGTACTGGACCGGCTGACCGGCCGGCACCCGGCCTGGCGCCACGCCGGACTGATCGATCCGCGCCGGGTCGCAGCGGCCGGCCATTCCATCGGCGGCAACGCGGCGGCGTCCACGATGAGGACCGACTCTCGCGTGGACGCCGGGATCAACATGGACGGCACCTTCTTCGACCCGGTGCCGGCCTCCGGCCTCGACGGCCGCCCGTTTATGATGCTGGGCACGGCCGCGGATCATCACCCGGCAGCGCCGACACGTCCTGGGACGACGGCTTCCAGCGGCTGGACGGCTGGAAGCGCTGGCTGACCGTCGCGGACTCGGGCCACTTCACCTTCACCGACTTCCCCGAGCTCGCCGAACAGCTGGGTGTGGAGGACCCGACGGCCCTGCTCTCCGGTGACCGTTCCGTACAGATCACCAGGGGATACGTCGCGGCCTTCCTCGACCTGCATCTGCGCGGCCGCGCACAGCCGCTCCTGGACGGCCCGACTCCGGACAACCCAGAAGTCACCTTCCAGCGCCCTGACCGGGTACCGCACGCAGCAGGACGCCCCGGCCATATCGTGCCGGCCGGGGCGCCCTGCTGTGCGGTACGTCGAGTGGTTACGCGGTAACGGGAACGCGGGCCGGCTCGGGTCGTCCGCCTCGGCCTTGTCGAGCGGGGACGCCGAGGCCGAGTTGTACGCGTCGTGGTCCAGGATGTTCTCGCGGGCCGCGACGATCACCGGGACCATCGCCTGTCCCGCCACGTTCGTGGCGGTGCGCATCATGTCCAGGATCGGGTCGATGGCCAGCAGCAGACCCACGCCCTCCAGCGGGAGGCCCAGCGTCGACAGGGTGAGGGTCAGCATGACCGTCGCACCGGTGAGACCGGCGGTGGCCGCCGAGCCGATCACCGAGACGAACGCGATCAGGATGTAGTCACCGATGCCCAGCTGGACGTCGAAGATCTGCGCGATGAAGATCGCCGCCAGCGCCGGGTAGATCGCGGCGCAGCCGTCCATCTTCGTGGTGGCACCGAACGGCACCGCGAAGGAGGCGTACTCCTTCGGAACGCCGAGGCGCTCGGTGACCTGCTGGGTGACCGGCATCGTGCCGACCGAGGAGCGGGAGACGAAGCCCAGCTGGATGGCGGGCCAGGCGCCCTTGAAGAACTGCAGCGGGCTGACCTTGGCGACCGTGGCCAGGAGCAGCGGGTAGACGCCGAACATCACCAGGGCGCATCCGATGTAGACATCGGCGGTGAACGTCGCGTACTTGCCGATCAGGTCCCAGCCGTAGTCGGCGATCGCGTAGCCGATGAGGCCGATGGTGCCGATCGGGGCGAGGCGGATGACCCACCACAGGGCCTTCTGGAGGAGCTCCAGGATCGACTCGCTGAGCGTGAGGATGGGCTGGGCCTTCTCGCCGAGCTGGAGTGCGGCGATACCGGCGACGGCGGCCATGAAGACGATCTGCAGGACGTTCAGCTCCGTGAACGGCGTGATGACGTCCGTCGGGATGATGCCGGTGAGGAAGTCGAGCCAGGAGCCCGCGTCCTCCGGCTTGGCGCCGTCCTTCGGGGTGAGGCCGGTGCCGGAGCCCGGGTTGGTGAGCAGGCCGATGGTGAGGCCGATGGCCACCGCGATCAGCGACGTGATCATGAACCAGAGCAGCGTGCGGGTGGCCAGCCTGGCGGCGTTGTTGACCTTGCGCAGGTTGGTGATCGAGACCAGGATCGCGAAGAAGACGAGGGTGCGACCGCCAGCTTCAGCAACTGGACGAAGATGTGGCCGACCTGGTCGAGCGTGGTGTAGAGCCAGGCGATGTCCTGGCTGCGGGTGAGCCAGCCGAGCAGGACGCCAAGGACCAGACCGGCGACTATCTGGATCCAGAACGGGACCTTGGGTATGCGGAAGCCGGAACCGGAGCCGGACGGCTTTCCGGCGTCGGTCGCGGGGGCGCGGAATTCGCGGACACGGGCACACTCCAGATGGGACGCATCGAGACGTACGAGGGCTGACGTATCGCCGTGCGATCGAACGGGGACGGGGTGCGGCGCCCGCGTCAGGGCGGCGCCGCTGCATGATGCCGATATCAGACGTTGCGGCAACAGACCGCGGACATACAGCGGCAGAGATCGACATGCAGGCGCGCCACGAGCGGCACGCTCAAAGCGTGGTGGGGGCGCACTGCTGTCTTCATGTCAGTTACGTTAACACTCGTACTTTGGGAAACTCAAAGCTCTTCTTTGGGCAGACGTACCCCGGGAGCCCTCGCGACATGCGGGAAGACACCTGGAACGCCAAAACCCCAGCGCTGGAGTGGGCTGCTCCGGCCTGGGTTCAGTGCGCGCGGGCGCGATTGTGACGAAGCTTACGAGGCGCTTACTGGACGTGCGCCTACGGGACGAGGCCGTCCTCCTGGGTGCGGTTGGCTTCCAGGCGGGCCTTCGTGCGGTCGACCTTGCCGATGATCTGCTCGGACATCGCGTCACGCTGCTTGCGCAGGAGGGCGTAGCTGAGCGGGGCGGAGATGACCAGGGCCAGCAGAATGACCCAGATGATGTTGGCGCCACCGAGGCCGGCGGGCAGCACGCCGAAGTGGACGGCGACGGCGACGGCGGCGAAGCAGCCGACGAAGATGGTCAGACGCATCGCGGTGTACCGGATCATCGCGCTCGGCTTGGCAGCGGACACGGCTGGCCCTCTCTACGTACGGCAATTCATAATCCTGCCCGACCAGTGAAGCATGACCCGAATTCGATCAGTTCAGGGGAGCAGCATGATGACGTCGTCGCGGTCGTCACCGTCGGCGACCCGGATCGCACCGGGGACCCGGCCGACCTCCTTGTAGCCGCAGGACGTGTAGAAACGGTCGGCTCCGGTGCCGCCGCGGCAGGTGAGACGGATGGCCTCGATGCCTTCCGCCCGCGGGCCGCTCCGGCCGCGGCCGCCATCAACTCCCGGCCCGCGCCCCTGCCCTGATGGCGGGGTGGACCATCACGGTGTAGAGCCAGACCCAGTGCTTCATCAGCCGGTGGGTGTTGTGCGAGAGGAAGGCGGTGGCGGCCACGGTGCCGTCCTCGTCGTAACCGACGACCAGCCGGGTGCGGCCCTCGGCGATGGCGACCAGGTGCTTCAGCAGTTCGGGCCGGACCTGCTCGACGCTGACGGGCGGCACGAAGCCGACCGCGCCGCCCGCGTTGCTGACATCGGCCCAGAGAGCGGTGATGCCTTCCTGCAGGGCCGGGTCGAACGCGGGATCCACCTCAAATGTAAGCGTCATACCCAAAGACTAGCCATTACTGATGATTGCCCTCAACCGGCGTCCATCACGCAGAAAGCCCCGGCCGGGGACGGCGGGCCGGGGCTCTCGTTCAGGAAGGTGTGCGTACAGCCTGCGGCGTCAGACGCGCATCGGCTGCGGCGACTCCCGGCGGCCCGCCTCCGGGCCCGGGTACTCACGGATGATCTCGTAGCGGGTGTTGCGCTCGACGGGCTGGAAGCCCGCGTCCCGGATCAGCTCCGTCAGGTCCTCGCGGCCGAGCTTGTTCGGCGTGCCGTAGTCGTCCGCGTCATGCGTGATCTTGTACTCGACGACCGAGCCGTCCATGTCGTCGGCGCCGTGCTGCAGCGCGAGCTGGGCGGTCTGCACTCCGTGCATCGGCCAGAACACCTTGACGTGCGGCACGTTGTCGAAGAGCAGCCGCGAGACCGCGAAGGTCTTCAGCGCCTCGGCACCGGTCGCCATCGACGTCCGCGCCTGGAGCGTGTTGCGGACCTTGCCGTCCTTCATGTCCACGAAGTCGTGCTGGTAGCGCAGCGGGATGAAGACCTGGAAACCGTCGGTCTCGTCCTGCATCTCCCGCAGCCGCAGCACGTGGTCGACGCGGTGACGGGGCTCCTCGATGTGCCCGTACAGCATCGTCACCGGGGTCTTGAGCCCCTTCTCGTGCGCGAGACGGTGGATGCGCGACCAGTCCTCCCAGTGGGTGTTGTGGTCGACGATGTGCTGGCGGACCTCCCAGTCGAAGATCTCCGCACCGCCACCGGTCAGCGACTCCAGACCGGCCTCGATCAGCTCGTCGAGGATCTCCGAGGCCGACAGCCCAGAGATGGTCTCGAAGTGGTGGATCTCGGTCGCGGTGAACGCCTTCAGCGCCACCTCCGGCAGGGCTTCCTTCAGCGCGCTCAGCGAGCGCGGGTAGTAGCGCCACGGAAGGGTGGGTGCAGCCCGTTGACGATGTGCAGCTCGGTGAGGTTCTCGCCCGCATCGCCTGCGCGAGCCGGACGGCCTCCTCGATACGCATCGTGTACGCGTCCTTCTCGCCCGGCTTGCGCTGGAACGAGCAGTAGGCGCACGACGCGGTGCACACGTTCGTCATGTTGAGGTGACGGTTGACGTTGAAGTAGACGACGTCGCCGTTCTTGCGCGTACGCACCTCATGAGCCAGCCCGCCGAGCCACGCCAGGTCGTCGGACTCGTAGAGAGCGATCCCGTCCTCGCGGGTCAGCCGCTCGCCGGCCCGGACCTTCTGCTCCAGCTCGCGCTTGAGTCCCGCGTCCACTAGGGCGCCTCCCATATCTCTGTACAACGGACGGGGCAACGGTACTCCCCGCCCTCCGGCCGGGGCACCCGCCCGGCGCTCCGCGTCAGCCTTCCTCGGGAAGCTCCCCGACCCTGTTCTCCCACTTGGTGGAGAGCACGATCGTGGTCCTGGTCCGCGATACCCCGTGGTACCGCTGAGCCTGCGGATCGTCTTCTCCAGGCCGTCCACGTCACCGACCCGCACCTTGAGCATGTACGAGTCCTCGCCCGCGATGAACCAGGCGTCCTCGATCTCGGCCAGGTCCTTCAGCCGGTGTGCGACGTCCTCGTGGTCGGCGGCGTCGGAGAGCGAGATGCCGATCAGCGCCGTCACCCCGAGCCCGAGCGAGGCGGCGTCGACGGTGGCGCGGTAGCCGGTGATGACACCCGCGCTTTCCAGCCGGTTGATGCGGTCGGTGACGCTGGGCCCGGAGAGCCCTACGAGCCTTCCCAGCTCGGCATACGAGGCCCTGCCGTTCTCTCTGAGGGCCTGGATGAGCTGCCTGTCCACCGCGTCCATATGACTGAAACCTTCCATTGTTCAGCAGTATCGCGATACTACGTGTAGAATCTAAGGCTTACAGGGTCCACACCCTGTAAATCTTCCCGAGTATCCAAGAAATGCTTTCGAATCTTCAGGAGTGAACTTCACCGTGTACACGATCGAGATGGCCTACGCCCGGATGCGCGAGCTGCAGGACCTGGCCAACCGCTCGCGTGCCCATCAGCCCGCCGCCGCCGCGCGCGCGCTGCCAAGACCCGCACCCGCGCGCGCACAAGAAGCACTGACCGCACAAGCACGGACACAGGCCGGCTACGGCCTGTCGTGGAGCCACCGAGCTCTCCCTCCCAACGGCGGTACAGCTTGTGCGGCACCCTGCCGCGTCCAGCACCCGCCCGGCGACGAAATCCACCAGATCCTGGATGTGCGTCGCCCCGCGTAGAACGCCGGAGAGGCGGGCAGCACCACGGCGCCCGCCTCGTCGAGCGCGACCATCTGCTTCAGCGTCGAGCCGCTCAACGGGGTCTCGCGCACCGCGACAACCAGCTTGCGCCGCTCCTTGAGCGTCACGCTCGCGGCCCGCTGCAGCAGATCCTTCGAGAGACCGAGCGCCACACCGGCCACACAGGCCGTCGATGCCGGCACGATCAGCATCCCCTTGGCCGGATAGGACCCCGAGGACGGCCCGCCGCCAGGTCACCGGCCGCCCAGTGCCGTACGCGGGCGATGTCCGCCCGTCCACGGCGAAGGTGTCCGGTTTTCCGTCCGCCCCCGCGCCAGCCAGCTGTGCAGGTCCTCCTGCCAGTGCGCGTCGCGGAAAGCGATGCCCGTCTCGTCCAGCAGCGTCAGCCGCGAGGCGCGGCTCACCACCAGATCGACGCTCTCCCCGCGGCCAGCAGGCCCCGCAGGACCGAGGCGGCGAACGGCGTCCCCGATGCCCCCGACACCCCGACAATCCAAGGCCGACGCTGCTGCTGACTCACTGAAGTCCGGAATTCACACCGCCGAGCCTATCCGGCACCCCCATCAGGAACCGAGCCAGGGCTCCGTACGTTGCGACAGGTGAGGGAAGGGCCATACACAGGGGTGACCATGCCCGATATGCGCACCGGTGCCACCGCACGTGCCGTCACGGCCGGCGTGGTCATGCTGGTCTGGGTGGGGCTGCTGTGGGTGCTTGAAGGCATCGACACCGCGAGCGGTCACGCCCTCGATCCCTACGGCATCACCCCGCGCGAGCCCGGCGAACTGCTCGACATCGTGCCGTCCGCGTTCCTGCACAGCGGCTGGGGCCATGTCGCTTCCAACAGCGTGCCGCTGCTGGTCCTCGGCTTCATAGCCGCGCTCGGCGGGATCCGCAGATTCGCCGCGGTCGTGCTCACCGTCATCGTGATCGGCGGCCTGGGCGTCTGGCTCACCGCGCCCGCGTACACCGTCACCCTCGGTGCGTCCGGTGTCGTCTTCGGCCTCTTCGGCTATCTCCTGGTCCGCGGTTTCGTGGACCGCCGCCCGCTCGACATCGTGATCGGCGTGATCATCGCGGTGGTCTACGGCTCGCTGCTCTGGGGCGTGCTGCCGACCGACTCCGGCATCAGCTGGCAAGGACACCTCTTCGGGCTGGCAGGCGGGTGGCGGCGGCGTTCGCCTTCCGCCGCCCCGCCATGGGGACAGCACCGTCACGGTGTGAGGCCACGCACCAGCAGGTCGAGCAGTGCACAGGCGAACAGCGCGATCCCGATGAACCCGTTGACCGAGAAGAACGCACGGTTCAGCCGGGACAGATCGTGCGGCCGCACCACCCGGTGCTCGTACACGAACGCCACCGCGACGACCGCCATGCCGATCCAGTAGAAGAGCTCCGCGTCCGTGGCCAGGCCGAACCAGACCAGCATGCCCGTCGTCACCACATGGCAGACCCGCGAGCCCCACAGCGAGGCCGGAATCCCGAAGCGCGCGGGGAACGAGAGCACCCGTGCGCGCGGTCGGCCTTCACGTCCTGGCAGGCGAAGATCAGGTCGAAGCCGCCGATCCAGATCCCGACGGCGAGGCCGAGGATCACCGCGTCCCACGACCAGCTGCCGGTCACCGCGAGCCAGGCGCCGATCGGTCCGATGGCCTGCGCGAGGCCGAGGATGGCGTGCGGGAAGTTCGTGAACCGCTTGCCGTACGGGTAGGAGATCATCGGCACGACCGCGAGCGGCGCCAGTGCCAGACAGAGCGGATTCAGCAGGGCAGCCGCACCGAGGAAGACGACGAGGGCGACGAGCGCCCCGTCCAGGCCGACTTCACCGACACCGCGCCGGTGACCAGCTCGCGGCCGGCCGTGCGCGGGTTACGGGCGTCGATCTCCCGGTCGATGATCCGGTTGACCGCCATCGCGAAGGTCCGCAGACCGACCATCGCGATCGTGACGAGCAGCAGCGTGCCCCAGTGGATCTCGCCGTCCAGCCGGAACATCGCGGTGAGCGCGGCGATGTACGCGAAGGGCAGCGCGAAGACCGAGTGCTCGATCATCACGACCCGCAGGAACGCGCGGATCCTGCTGCGCGGCTGCGGCTGCGGCTGCGGCAGGGCGGCGGCGGAGGTGCTCACAGGCCGTACTCCTTCCAGCGGCGCGTGACCCGGGCCGCGGTCTCCGGGTCCGACTCGACCATCGCAGGCCAGCCGCCGTCGCGGGTGTAGCCCTCCTCGGGCCATTTCCGGGTCGCGTCGATTCCCGCCTTGCCTCCCCAGAACTGCTGGTAGGAAGCGTGATCGAGATGGTCGACCGGCCCTTCGGTGATGGTGAGGTCGCGGGAGTAGTCGGTGTTGCCGAGCGCCCGCCAGGAGACCTCGTGCAGATCGTGCACATCGCAGTCGGCGTCCACGACGACGATCAGCTTCGTCAGCGACATCATGTGCGCGCCCCAGACGGCACTCATCACCTTCTGGGCGTGCTTCGGGTACTTCTTGTCGATCGAGACGATCGCGCAGTTGTGGAAGCCGCCCGACTCGGGAAGGTGGTAGTCCACGATGTCCGGCACGATGATCTTGAGGAGCGGCAGGAAGAACCGCTCGGTGGCCCGCCCCAGCGGCCCGTCCTCCGTCGGCGGTCTGCCGACCACGATCGACTGGAGCAGCGGACGCTTACGCATCGTCACGCAGTCGATGGTCAGCGCGGGAAGGGCTCCTGCGGGTGTAGAAGCCGGTGTGGTCGCCGAAGGGCCCTCGGGCAGCATCTCGCCGGGCTCCAGCCACCCTCGATGACGACCTCCGCCTGCGCCGGGACCTGCAGCGGGACGGTCTTGCAGTCGACCATCTCGATCCGCTTGCCCTGGATGAAGCCGGCGAAGAGGTACTCGTCGATGTCCCCGGGCAGCGGCGCGGTGGAGGCGTACGTCACCGCGGGCGGCGCGCCGAACGCGATGGCGACGGGCAGCCGCTCACCGCGCTTGGCCGCCACCTGGTAGTGGTTGCGGCTGTCCTTGTGGATCTGCCAGTGCATCCCGACGGTGCGTTTGTCGTGGCGCTGCAGCCGGTAGAGCCCGAGATTGCGGATGCCCGTCTCGGGATGCTTGGTGTGCGTGAGGCCCAGGTTGAAGAACGAGCCACCGTCCTCGGGCCAGGTGAAGAGCGCGGGCAGCTGGTCCAGGTCCACGTCGTCGCCGGTCAGCACGACCTCCTGGACGGGAGCGCTGTCGGACTTCACCTTCTTCGGCGGCACGTGCACCATCGAGCCGAGCTTCCCGAACGCCTCACGGACCCCGACGAAGCCCTGCGGCAGCTCGGGCTTGAGCAGCCCGCCGATCTTGTCGCTGATGTCCGAGTAGGACTTCAGCCCGAGCGCCTTGAGCAGCCGCCGGTCCGTCCCGAAGACGTTCATCGCCAGGGGCATGGACGACCCTTGACGTTCTCGAAGAGCAACGCGGGCCCGCCCGCCTTGTTCACCCGGTCGACGATCTCGCCGACCTCCAGATACGGGTCGACCTCGGCCTTGATGCGCGTGAGATCGCCATCGCGCTCCAGAGCCCGGAGCAGGGAGCGAAGATCGTCGTAAGCCATGCGGTCCAGTATCGGCCACCGGCTACCCTTGACCCATCACCGGGGCGGGACAGTGCGCCCCTTCACCTCGTCTCGGAGGACTCCTCCACCATGCTCAGGGTCTTGATCTACCTTCTGCCGCTGGCGCTGACGATCTACGCGTTCATCGACTGCCTGAACACGCCGGAGAAAGAGGTCAAGCACCTGCCGAAGGTGGCCTGGGTCATCATCATCCTGCTGTTCTGGATCGTGGGACCGATCGTCTGGATCGTCGCGGGCAAGCAGCGCGGCTGCCGCCGGCGGCCGTTCCCCTCGGCGTGGGGCCGCGGCCCCGCCCCGGTGGGTGGCTCCGGACGACAACCCGGAGTTCCTGAAGTCGCTCAGGGACGAGAAGAAGGACGAGCGCGGCACGGACCCCGACGACTCGGCTCCGCCCGCCACGTCCTGAAGGGCTGGCCCCGTGCGCCGGCTGTGGGGGCTGGGGCGTGTTTCGAAAGTAGCGCCGTCCGCCCGCAGGGCGGGCCCGGCGGCGTCCGGTGCGTGCGATCGCAAGGCGGAGGGTCGCCCCGATACCGGGTGTATCGGGGCGACCCCGACAACGCGGCGAGCGTGCGTGCCAGGCTAAGGGCTGTCCGGAGTAGGGACGGCGCGGGTACGCGTTCCTTCGCCATGATTCGGTCATCCTTCGATCGGGCAGGCGTGGTCCGGAGGCCCGGAACGGCGCCGCCACTCACCCGCATCCATTTGACATGCCCGGCTTCCGGGCATTCCGAGTCCCGCGTCTCGTAGGGAGCACCCCACCATGCCCTCAGTACTGTTCGTCCTCACCGGTGCCGACCACTGGACCCTCAACGACGGCACCAGCCACCCCACCGGCTTCTGGGCCGAGGAGCTGACCGCCCCGCATCGTGTCTTCAGCCAGGCCGGATTCGACATCGCCTTCGCCACTCCCGGCGGTGTGGCCCCACCGTGGACACGGCCAGCCTGGCCGCCGATGCCAACGGCGGCCAGGAGCAGGCCGACGACGTGGCCGCCTACCTCGCGTCGATCGACGAAACGCTGCGTATCCCCGCCCGGCTGGAGGACACCGTCCCCACCTCGTACGACGTGGTCTTCTACCCCGGCGGCCACGGCCCCATGGAGGACCTGGCCGTCAACGAGGCCTCCGGGCAGCTGCTCACCGCCGCCCTCGACTCCAGCACCCGCCTGGGCATCGTGTGCCACGGCCCGGCCGCCCTGCTCGCCGCCCGCCGCGAGGACGGCAGCTGGCCGTTCGCCGGCTACCGGCTGACCGGCTTCAGCAACGCCGAGGAGAACCTCGCCGGGCTGGCCGGGAAGGCACCCTGGCTGTTGGAGGACCGGCTCGTCGAGCTCGGTGCCCAGTACACCTCCGGCGATCCCTACGCCCCGTACACCATCACCGACCGCAACCTGCACACCGGTCAGAACCCGGCCTCATCCGAGCGGCTGGCGCGCGAGATCGTGGCGGCTCTGTGAGTGCCGCCGAATCGCCGGCGGATGTCGTCACCCGGCTCCGTGCCGCCTTCCGTACCGGCCGGACCAGGAGCCTCGACTGGCGCACCGCGCAGCTGAGGCAGCTGCGCGCCCTGCTCACCGAGTGCGGTGACGAACTCGCCGACGCGCTCCGCGCCGACCTCGGCAAGAGCCGCAAGGAGGCCTACCGCACCGAGATCGACTTCACGGTCCGCGAGATCGACCACACTCTGGAACGCCTGGCGGACTGGCTGCGGCCCGAGCCGGCCCCCGTACCCGCCGTCCTGGCCGGGGCCACCGCCCACACCGTGCAGGACCCGCTCGGCGTCGTCCTGATCATCGCGCCCTGGAACTACCCGGTGCAGTTGCTGCTCGCACCGCTCGTCGGCGCGCTGGCGGCGGGCAACGCCGTGGTGGTCAAGCCGAGTGAGCTGGCGCCCGCCACCTCCGCCGCCGTGCGCGGCTGCTGCCGCGCTATCTGGACACGGAAGCGGTCGCCGTGGTGGAGGGCGCGGTCCGGAGACCACGGCGCTGCTCGCCGAGCGCTTCGACCACATCTTCTACACCGGCAACGGCACGGTGGGCCGGATCGTGATGGCCGCCGCGGCCAGGCATCTCACGCCGGTGACGCTCGAACTGGGCGGCAAGTCGCCGGCCTTCGTCGACCGTGACACGGATCTGAAGACCGTGGCCGCCCGGCTGGCCTCGGGAAGTTCCTCAACGCGGGCCAGACGTGTGTCGCCCCGACTACGTCCTGACCGATCCGCAGACGGCTCCCGCGCTCGCGGACGCCCTCGCCGCCGCGGTCGCAGGGCTGTTCGGTCCGGATGCCTCCGCGCATCCGGAGTACGGGCGGATCGTGAACGAGCGCCATTTCGACCGGCTGGTGGGCCTGCTGGACTCCGGTGTCACGGTGACGGGCGGCGCCCATGACCGTGACCAGAAGTACATCGCCCCCACGGTGCTGGCCGAAGTCGCCCCGGACTCTCCTGTGATGCGGGAGGAGATCTTCGGGCCGGTGCTGCCGATCGTGACGGTCGGCGGCCTGGACGAGGCGATCGGTTTCATCAACGACCGGGACAAGCCGCTGGCCCTGTACGTGTTCACCGGGTCGCCCGCCGTACGCGACCGGCTGCTGGCCGAGACCTCGTCGGGCGGGGTGGGCGTCGGCCTGCCGCTGGCCCAGCTGACCGTCTCGGACCTGCCGTTCGGCGGGGTCGGCGAGAGCGGCATGGGCAACTACCACGGCCGGTACTCGCTGGAGACGTTCAGCCACCGCAAGGCGGTCCTGGACACCCGCTGGCCTGAGTACGAACAAAGGGTGCGACCGCATGCGTGCGGTCGCACCCTTTGTCGCGTTGAGTGCGACGATTGTTCGAAAATCTTTATTTTCCTTCAAGTCCCCGTCTATATGCTGTTGTTGACGCTGTTACAGATCGGACGGCAGGCGGGCGCTGGGGTGCTGTGGACAGAGAGCTGTACGGACGCGAGGCGATTTTCGCCGACGACGGGCTCGCAGCGCGTCTGACGGGAATCACTCCGTACGGCTCGGCCAAAGCGGCGTTCGAGCATCGTGAGGACCTGCCCGTCGTGGTCCTCACCGGCGGCCGGGGCATGGGCAAGACGGCAGCCCTGAAGCAGCTGCGGAACGCCTACCAGGAGATCACCCCGTCGCCCTGATCGACTGCGAGGCCGTCGCGCCGCCGGAGAACTCCGGCCCCGGCTGGACACCCGTCACCGGGGCGCTTCCAGCACTCGCCGTCCAGCTCGCCCGGAAGGTACGTGCGGCCAAGGGTGTCCAGTTCCCGCGGCTCGTTCTCGGCCTGGTGGCGGTGGCCTCCACCTCCTGGAGCCATGAGGACGGGGAATGCAGGCACAGGACGACCTGCTGGCACTCGGTCCTGTCCTGGCGACCGTCGTCCCCGGGCGAGCGCGGCGCAGGGCTGGGTCACCAAGGTGCTGTCGAAGCTCGCGTCGACAGCACTCGACGCGATGGCGCCGATGGCCGGTGTGGCCGCCGAAGCCACCGTCGAATCCGTCCTGGAGGAGACGTTCAGCGGCGCCAGCGGCGCTCCGCCCAGTGGTACGGCGACTATCCGCACGCCGGCGGCCGGGGCACCGTCGGCCTGCGCCAGCTCGCCATCGACTTCGAACGCGGCGGCGACCTGCGCAGACGTGCCGAGGGCCACCTGGTCGGCGCCCTGGTCGAGGATCTGTACCGGGCCTACCGGGGCCGTCGTCCGGGACCCGCCGGGGACGTCCCGTGATCCTCCTGGACAACGCGCACACCGAGCTCGGCCGCCAGCTGATAGAGCCCGTGCTGCGGCAGCGGGCCGCGGACAGGCACGACCGGACGGTCCTCTTCGCCACCTCCCGCTCCCACGACTACGAAGGGCTGCGCCACGCCGCCCACCACCGGCTGCCGGAGGTGGCCCATGCCTCGCACTGGGAGCGCACCGCGGAGGTGACCTCCGGGATCCTCACGGTGGAGCTCACCGCGTTGAGCGCGGCTCACGTCCAGGCCGCTTTCGAGCACCATGATCCGGCGGCCGGCGCGCCGGACGGCCTGGCCCGCGGTGTGCACCGGCTGTCGGGCGGGCGCCCGCTGGCCGTGTCGCTGCTCGCGCAGGCGGCAGGCGAGTCCGCGCAGCCGTGTGCGCTGCTGCCGGGTGCGCTGCTGGACTGCACGGTGGATCTGCGCGAGGACCAGGAGCCGGTACGGGTCGCCGACGAGCTGCTGCGGCAGATGCTGCCCGGCCATCGCCTGGACCTGCTGAGCGTGCTGACCGCGTCGCACGGCGAGGAGACGGCCCGGCAGCTGGCCTGGACCCGGCTGCGCGGCGAATCGCTGGACGGCGATGTGGCGTTGCGCATGCGCGACATGCTGCGGACCGAGGGCTGGCAGGTCGGCCCGGAGCACTTCGTCGCCGACCCGTTGCTGCGCGCGCTGCTCCTGCACCGGTTGCGGTTCCAGGACGACGACCATCCGTACTACGCGGTCTGGCGCGCGGTGCACGAATCACTGCGCGATCTCTATCGCACGGGGCCGCTGGCAAGCACCCGCACGAGCTGCGCCAGGAGCTGGTACTGGGCGACGCGGGCACGGCCGTGACCCATCTGCGGTCGCGGTTCGGGGACCCGACGTGCTCGGCTGGCTGGGCGAGCTGCGGTTCATCGCCTCGGCGCCGTATCCGCGCGAACGCATCGCGGCCGGCCCCGATCCACGGCGCGCGGTCGCGCTCGGCCAGGACCTGGCCGCCGAGTCACTGCCCGATACGGAGACCGGTCTCGCGGGTCTGGACGAGACGGCGGCCGGTCTCCAGCTGCAGCTGCGCCGTCTGCTCCACGCCGTATGGCTGCTGTCCGATCCGCTGGCCCTGCCGGACGACGAGGTGATCGACAAGATGACGCACGAGCTCAGGCAGCTGTCGGGCCTGCACCTGACGGGTAACAGCGTGCTGTGGGACGCGGCGACGCACTGGCCCCGGACATCCGTGCGTGGCGGCCACTGTCAATGCCACCGGGCGCACCGCAGCCGGACCCGGCCACGCCGGTGCCGCCGCCCGGGCCGGTGATCCGGATGCGTAATCCGCTGCGCTACCGGGTCTGGTACACCGTTCGGCAACGGATCGTCACGACCGTGATCGCCCTCGCGCTGGTGATCGCCTCGGGGAGCTATGCCTTCGACCGGCTCAACACCCCGAGGACCGGTCCTGTTCGGAGGGCGTCGCCCGCCCTCCGGGCAGTCGTGAGTGCATCGGCGTCTCCGGATCCGGCTACGACTTCGGGATGCCGCAGCTGGGGCCGGTCGCCAGGGCCATCAGTCTGGAGAACGCCGGGCTGCGGGCGGGCAGCTTCGCCACGGTCGCGCTCCTGCTTCCGCTGACCTCGACCGAGGCGAGCATCCGCACCAAGGTGCTGCGCGAGGTCCAGGGCGCTTTCGTCGCGCAGTACCGTGCCAACCACGCATCGAACGACGAGGTGCCCAAGATCCGTCTGGTGCTGGCCAACACCGGTGAGGGGACGCCTTCTGGCGTAACGCGGTGAGCCGGCTGAAGAAGATGACCAGGGCCCCGGACAATCTGCGCGTCGTGTCGGGCGTCGGCACCAGCAGTTCCGTCGTCAAGGACGCGATCAGGGCGCTGACCGGTGCGGGCATCCCGGTGGTCGGAACCACGATCACCGCCGATGACATCGCCAACGGGCCGGACGGCTACCCTTCCCCGGCCTGGCGCGGGTCTCCCCACCAACAGCGACGAGGCGCACGCGCTGGCCCAGTTCGGCGGAGCGGAGTCGGACAGAGCGGTGCTGGTGGCGAACACCCGGGTCGGCGACAACTACACGGACAGTCTCCGGGAGGCATTCCAGACTCTCCTCAAGGACGCCAGGTACGAACCGCAGCTGTTCACTTCACCCGAGGTCCCGACCGACGAGGGGACCACGTCGAACACCTTCCGCCAGATCACCCATCTGATCTGCGACACCGACGCGGAGACGGTGTTCTTCGCCGGACGCCACACCCAGCTGCGGCAGTTCATCAACGCCCTGGGCAACCGCGGCTGCCGGGACCGCGCCGTCACTGTGCTGACCGGCGACGAGGGCTCCTACCTCGGTGGCGACAGGAAGCTCGACCTGAACGCGCTGAAGGCGAAGCTGACGGTGCGCTACACCTCGCTGGCCCACCCGGAGCGTGGGCGGCGGATGAGGGCGCCGGGGTGCCGAAGACCGGTGGCTCCGCCGAGGACTACCAGCGGCTCGTGACGCTGCTGGACCAAGCGGCCTCGAAGCCCGCCTCGCCGATCGACCGGCTCGGCCCGAAGGACCTGGACGACGGCCAGCTGATCATCGCGTACGACGCCATGACCATGGCCGTACACGGCATCCGTCAGGCGACGGCCGAGGGCCGCAACCTCCCGGAGCCGGCCGACGTCGGCGGGCAGTGGTCGCTGCTGAAGGGATCGCTGAAGGTGTCGGGCGCGAGCGGCTGGATCTGTCTGGACAACCACGGCAATCCCTACAACAAGGCCGTCCCGGTGGTGGAGCTGACGCCGACCGGTGAGCAGCGGTTCGTGAAGACCGCCTGGCCCGGGGCAAGGCGCCGGACGCCCGCTGTCTGCCGCCGTCGGCATCCGCCCGTAACGCCCGATGGCTGTCCGCGCCCCTGCTCGGGTGCGGACAGCCATCGGGGACCGGTGGTTCAGACTCCCGCGTAGGAGTGCTTGCCGGTGACGAAGATGTTCACTCCGTAGTAGTTGAACAGCCAGCAGCCGAAGGCGGCCAGCGCCAGGTAGGCAGCCTTGCGGCCCTTCCAGCCGGCCGTGGCACGGGCGTGCAGGTAGCAGGCGTACGCGACCCAGGTGATGAAGGACCAGACCTCCTTGGGGTCCCAGCCCCAGTACCGGCCCCAGGCGTCGCCCGCCCAGATCGCGCCCGCGATGATCGTGAACGTCCACAGCGGGAAGACGGCCGCGTTGATGCGGTACGAGAACTTGTCGAGCGTCGAGGCGGCGGGCAGCCGCTCCAGGACCGACCTGGCGAAGGAGCCGGGGTTCCCTCCGTTCGCCAGCTTGTTCTCGTAGCTGTCGCGGAACAGGTAGAGCAGGGTGGCGACCGCACCGAGGTAGAAGACCGCACCGCAGATGATGGCGGTGGAGACGTGGATCCACAGCCAGTAGGAGTGCAGTGCGGGCACCAGCTGGGCGCTGTCGGTGTAGAGCCAGGTGGTGGCGATCCCCAGGTCCAGCACGACCGAGGTGACCAGCAGCAGCCCCATCCAGCGGACGTTCTTCTTCAGTGCGAGCAGTACGAGGTACGCGCCGACCGCCACCGTGGAGAAGGTGATCGAGAACTCGTACATGTTGCCCCAGGGGCACGCTGCACCGACATCGCGCGGGTGATGACGCCGCCCGCCTCGACGAGGAAGGCGAGCACGGTCAGCGAGACCGCGATACGCCCCACAGGTCGCCCTTGAACGTGCCGCCCGCCGCGCCGGGGCCGTCCGGGACGTCCCGGGTGCCGGTCGCGGAGCGGGTGACGACCTGCGGGCGGTCCAGCACGGCGGTGCCGCCGTTGCTCTCCCCGGCGATCTGGGCCTTCGCAGCGGAACCGGCGGCCTCGCCACCGCTGTCGGTCAGCGCCGCGGCGGTGCGGCCGACCTTGCTGCGGCTGCCGAACACCCACTCCGCGATGTGCGCGAAGAAAGCCAGCATGTACACGGCCATCGACGAATAGATCAGCACATTGCTGATGTCCGCCAGATTCTCGTTGGTTGCGGCGGCGAGATTCACTTCTCAGCCCCTTCGGCAGGTTCTTCGGTAGGTGCTTCGGTAGGTGCTTCGGCAGGTGCTTGCGGATCGGTCTCGGGTGGCGGCGCGATGGGCGCCACGGTGCTGAGCTCGGCCGCGAGGCCGCCCAGTTCCTCGGGAAGCTTCGCGGACTCGCTGCGGCCCAGACCGGCCATCTCGACGACGGTGACGCCGTCCGTTCCCCGAACGGCCCGCACCCATACCCGGCGGCGCTGGATGAACAGGGACCCGATGAGGCCCGCGATGGCGCCGATCGCTCCGGTGAGCGCCCAGCCGCTGGCGGGCTGCCGCGTGATCTGGAAGCTGGCCCATTCCTCGACGCTCTCGAAGGTGATCGAGCCGGCGCCGTCGGGCAGCTTCATCGTCTCGCCGGGGCGCATGCGCTGCTTGAGCTGCTTCCCGTTGCTGTCCTTGAACTCCGTCATCTTGGACTTGTCCAGCTGGTACACGTTCTGCGGCAGCCCGGAGTCGACGCCGAGGCTCCCGTAGAAGCCGTTGAGCGCGAGGACCGGGTAGTCGGCTCCGGGTACTGCGAGAACATCGTGCCCTTGCCGGCGCCCGCGAACGTCGGGACGAAGAAGGCCTGGAAGCCCAGCTGGGTCTTCTTGCCGTTCTTGTCGCGGTATCCGTCCATCACCTTGACCGCACCGGATGAGGTGACGTTGCTGTCGAGGGCAGCAGGGGCACGGCGGCCTTGTAGACCTCCTTGCCGCTGGCGTCCTTCACGGAGACGACCGGGGCGTAGCCGTGCGCGTTGAGGTAGACCTTGGTGCCGTCGACGACGAGGGGTTTGTTGACCTCGATGACGGTCTTCTTCGGTTTGCCGTCCGCGCCCTCGGCGTAGGTGACATGGGCTTCGTAGGTCTTGGGCGTCCCGCGCTGGGGCCGTTGCGCTCGTACGTACCGATGAAGTCGTCGAGGGAGAAGCTGAACGGGGTCAGCTCGTCGTTGTCGAAGAGCGAGCCGGACTTGAAGTCGTCGTACTGGGTCTGGGTGTTGGCGAAGCCGTCGCCCTCCAGGACCAGCTTGCCGCCCTCGGACTTGAAGAGCTGGCCTGCGCCGAAGGCCACCAGCATCACGATCAGCGCGATGTGGAACATGAGGTTCCCGGCCTCGCGCAGATACCCTTCTCCGCGGCGACCGCGTCACCCACCTGGTGGACACGGAAGCGCCGCTTGCCCAGCACACCGAGCGCGGCCTCGCGGACCTCCTCGGGTGCGGCTTCGGTGCGCCAGGTGGTGTACGCGGGCAGCCGGGTCAGCTTCTTCGGGGCGCCGGGCGGGCGGCGCGCAGCTGGCCGACGAACTGGCCGGTGCGCGGGATGATGCAGCCGATGAGGGAGACGAACAGCAGGATGTAGATCGCGGAGAACCACACCGAGCTGTAGACGTCGAAGAGCTGGAGCGTCTCGTAGAGCGGGTGACCGTGGTGTGGGCCGCCTTGAAGGTCTCCACCTTCAGCTCGTCCACGCTGTTCTGCGGGATCAGCGAGCCGGGGATGGCGCCGAGCGACAGCAGGAAGAGCAGGATCAGAGCGACCCGCATCGAGGTGAGCTGGCGCCAGAACCAGCGGGCCCAGGCGATGGCGCCCATGGCGGGCACGGAGGATGCGGACTCTTCGAGCGGGGCGGTGGAGAGCTGGGCTCCTGCCTCGCCGAGGCCGCGGTCGTCCGTGGTGTTCAGGTTGCTCATTGGAACTCAGATCCCCACAGTGAAGCCGTTGGACCAGACCTGCATCTCCTGCATGAGCGCGTCCCACGCCCCTGTCAGCAGGAGGATTCCGGTCAGGATCATCATGCCGCCGCCGATGCGCATGACCCATACGTAGTGGCGCTTGACCCAGCCGAACGCACCGAGCGCCTTACGGAAGGCGACCGCGGCCAGGACGAACGGGACACCAAGTCCGAGACAGTACGCCACGGACAAAACCGCCCCGCGCCCGGCGGTCCCCTGGTCGATGGCGAGCATGTTGACGGCGGAGAGCGTCGGACCCAGGCAGGGCGTCCAGCCGACCCCGAAGAGTGCGCCGAGCAGCGGAGCGCCCGCGAGTCCGGTCACCGGCCGCTTGTGGATGCGGAACTCACGCTGCGTCATCCAGGGCATCAGGCCCATGAAGAAGATCCCCATCAGGATCATCAGCACGCCGAGCACCTTGGAGAGCGTTCCGCTGTACTCCTGGAGGGTGTCGCCGAAGTAGCCGAAGAGCGCGCCGCCGGAGACGAACACGGCGGTGAAGCCGAGCACGAACAGGGAGGCACCCGCGAGGGTCCTGCCCTTGCGGGCGTCGGCCAGGTCGGTGCCGCTGACCCCGGTGACGTAACTGAGGTAGCCGGGCACGAGCGGCAGGACGCACGGCGAGAAGAACGAGACGAGTCCGCCGAGCAGCGCGATCGGCAGCGCCACCAGCAGGGCCCCGCTGAAGACGGTCTCGTTGTGCCCGGCGGCGGCCAGCTGCAACACCGGGGTCACTTCTCCGCGATCAGCGGGTCGATCATCTCGCGGAGCTTCGTCTCGTCGAGCGCGGCCAGCGAGCGGGCGGCGAGCTTGCCGTCCCGGTCTATGACGACGGTCGACGGGATGGTCTGCGGGTTCAGGGTGCCCTTGGGGAAGCGGAGAATGAGCTTGCCGGTCGGGTCGTAGAAGCTCGGGTAGGTGACGCCGTAGTCCTTCTCGAAGCTCAACGCGACGGACTTCTGGGGTCGCGGGTGTTGAGCCCGATGAACTGGACTCCCTCGTCCTGGGTGTCCTTGGCCACCTTCGCGAAGTGCTTGGCCTCGGCCCGGCAGGGTCCGCACCACGAGCCCCAGGCGTTCAGGACGACGACCTTGCCCTTGTAGTCGGAGACGTCCAGCTGCTTGTCGTTCAGGGTCGTGCCGTCGAGCTTCGGGGCGTTCTCGCGGTCCGCCTTCGCCACCCTGGCGATGCCGCCACTGCCGGTGATGAAGTTCGTGTTGCCGCCACCACCCGCCTTGCTGCCGTCACCGCTGCACGCGGACAGGGCCAGGGCACCTGCCACGGCGGTGGCGGCGAGCAGGGTGAAACGACGACGGGCGAAGCGGCGTCGGGACGCACGTCCAAAGCTCATGTGAAAAGTTTCGCATGGCAGTTCCGGGGATCTTCCCGCCCCTCGATGCCCGTAAAGCCCCTTGTCAGGCCTGTTTAAAGAAGCCGTTCCAGCCGCCCGCGGGAGACTGACCGACCTCGAGCGTACGGAGCTTCGCGAGCACCGCGGGATCCTGTACGTCGAGCCAGTCGACGAACTGCCGGAATGAGACGAGGCGCACATCCGGTTTACCGGCCACCGTTTTGATCACTTCCTCCACGGCATCCATATAGATACCGCCGTTCCACTCCTCGAAGTGGTTACCGATGTAGAAGGGCGCACGGTTCGTGTCATAAGCGCGCTGGAAACCGGCGAGATAAGCACCGGTGGCCTGGGTACGCCAGCCCGGATAGCGCGATGTCATGCCCTTGGTCGAATTCTTCGACTGGTTGGCGAGGATGTTGTAGTCCATCGAGAGCACTTCGAAGGTGTGGCCGGGAACGGCATGCCCTGCAGCGGAAGATCCCAGATCCCTGGCGCTTGTCGGGCCACATCTGCCGGCCGCCGGGCGAGCTGGCGTCGTAGCGCCAGCCCAGCTTCTTCGCCGTCGGCAGGAGGTTTTCCTGACCGAGCAGACAGGGCGTACGGCCGCCGATCAGTTCCTTTCGGTAGTCGAACGGCAGTGGATCGAGGTTTTCCCAGCCGGTGTTGGTACGCCATTCCGTGACGAAGGAGACCGCCTGATTGATCTCGCTCTGCCACTGGGCGGAGGTCCAGTCGCCGACGGTTCCCGAACCGGCGCAGAAATGCCCGTTGAAGTGGGTGCCGATCTCGTGGCCGTCACGCCAGGCCTGACCGACGTGGGTCAGCGTCTCCTTGACGTGTTCGTCGGTGAGGTAGCCGATGTCGGAGGCACCCCTGGGGTTGTTCGGCGGGCGGTACAGGGACTTCTTCGACTCGGGCAGCAGATACAGCCCGGAAAGGAAGAAGGTCATCGCCGCGTCGTGTTCCTTGGCGAGTTCGAGAAAACGCGGGAAGAGACCGTTGCCGACCTCGCCCGCCCCGTCCCAGGAAAAGATCACGAACTGCGGCGGCTTCTGACCGGGTTCGAGCGGGACGGGGCGGCGGGCTGGTTCGGCTGCTTTCCGGTATCCGCGGTGGAACCGTCACCGATCAGCCGGATGTCCTTCTTCGAGGTTCCGCTGCCGTTCGCGGCACCCTTGTCGCCCTTGGTGCCACCGGAACTCTTCGGACTGCCACTGTCCGTCGAGCCGCAACCGGCCAGTCCGATCGCGGCTGCGGCTCCCAGCCCGGCTCCGAGCAGACCCCTTCGGTTGATCTCGCGCATGCCGTCCCCATCTGCGGTCGTTTCATCTCAAGCCCATACAAACTGGCGAGGGCTTAGATGAACGAAGCAACACGGCGGTTCCTCGGATTATCATAATTTTCGTTACGCAGTAAGACCCTTACAGCCCCTACACATCTGGACTCCCGAGTGCTGTCCGGGTGTGTTCGCACAATACGGACGGCGCCCGCGCCACCTATGCGACCGCACGGCTGTGCGACTACGCGACTACGCGACTACGCGACTACGCGCCGAACGCCTTCGACTTCCCTTGACCGGCTTCGCACCGGCGAGCAGATGCGAAGGCACCAGGTCCCTGGCCGGCTCCGTGTACCCGACGGACACGATCTTGTCGCCCTGATAGGTGAAGCTGGTCAACGAGGCCAGCGTGCACTGCCGCTTGCGCGGGTCGTGCCACAGCCGCCGCCGCTCCACGAAGCTGCGCACGATCCAGATCGGCAGCTGATGGCTGACGCAGACAGCCTCGTGCCCACGAGCCGCGTCGCGCGCCGCGTCCAGTGCGCTCATCATCCGTACGACCTGCTCGACGTACGGCTCGCCCCAGGACGGCTTGAACGGATTGGTGAGGTGCTTCCAGTTGTCCGGCTTGCGCAGCGCACCGTCGCCGACCCCGAAGGTCTTGCCCTCGAAGACGTTCGCGGCCTCGATGAGACGCTCGTCGGTGGCCAGGTCCACACTGTGCGACTTGGCGATCGGCGTCGCCGTCTCCTGCGCACGCTCCAGCGGGAGGCCACGACATGGGTGATGTCGCGGCTCTCCAGATGCTCGGCAACCCGGTCGGCCATCCGGCGGCCGAGCTCGGACAGGCTGTACCCGGGCCGACGCCCGTAGAGCACGCCTTCCGGGTTGTGCACCTCTCCGTGGCGCATCAGATGGACAACGGTGATGTCCTTGCGGTTCGCGTCGTTCTCCTGGGTCTCGCTCATTCGGTGGCCTCCGATGCGGCACGGGCGGCGGCGGGCAGGGCGGCGGCGATCCGCTCGACCGCCCGCTCGTCGTGGGCGGTCGAGACGAACCAGGACTCGAACGCGGACGGCGGCAGGTACACGCCCTGCTCCAGCATCGAGTGGAAGAAGGCGGTGAAGCGGAAAGCTTCCTGCTTCTTCGCGTCCTCGTAGTCGCGTACGGGTCCGTCGGTGAAGAAGACGGAGAACATGTTGCTCGCCGCCGACACGGTGTGGGCGACGCCCTCCTGGTGAACGCCTCACTCACCAGCGAGCGCAGCCGGGCGGAGACCGCGTCGATCTTCGCGTACGCCGCGTCGTCGAGCAGCCGCAGCTGAGCGAGGCCGGCGGCGGTGGCCACCGGGTTCCCGGAGAGGGTGCCCGCCTGGTAGACGGGGCCGGCCGGAGCGAGGTGGGCCATCACATCGGCACGGCCGCCGAAGGCCGCGGCCGGGAAGCCGCCGCCCATGACCTTGCCGAAGGTCATCAGGTCTGGCCGCACCCGTCGATGCCGTACCAGCCGGCCTTCGAGGTACGGAACCCGGTCATGACCTCGTCGGAGATGTACAGGGCGCCATCGGCGGCGCAGATCTCCTTGAGCCCGGCGTTGAAGCCGTCCAGGGCGGCACGACGCCCATGTTGCCCGGCGACGCCTCGGTGATCACACAGGCGATCTCGCCCGGCTGCGCGGCGAACACGGCCCGCACGGCCTCCAGGTCGTTGTACGGCACCACGATCGTGTCACCGGCCTGGGCGCCCGTGACCCCGGGAGTGTCGGGGAGGCCGAAGGTAGCGACACCGGAGCCGGCGGCGGCCAGCAGCGCGTCGACGTGCCCGTGGTAGCACCCGGCGAACTTCACGATCTTGGCGCGTCCGGTGAACCCGCGGGCGAGGCGGATCGCGGACATGGTCGCCTCGGTGCCGGACGACACCAGCCGCACCTGCTCGACGGGCTCGATCCGGGCCACGATCTCCTCGGCGAGCGCGACCTCTCCTCACCGGGCGTACCGAAGGAGGTACCCGGGCGACCGCCTCCTGGACGGCGGCGATGACCTCGGGGTGCGAGTGGCCGAGGATCATCGGCCCCACGAGCACACGAGGTCGACGTACTCGCGGCCGTCGGCATCGGTGAGGTACGGACCGGCACCGGACACCATGAACCTGGGCGTACCGCCCACGGCCCGGAAGGCACGCACGGGAGAGTTCACGCCACCGGGCGTCACGAGGGACGCACGGTCGAAAAGCGTCTGCGAAACTGGGGCTTCGTATGAATACGCCACTTTGGTCCTGATCTGCGATTCGAGGTGTCGGGAGGCCGCGCCGAAATTCTCGGCCACCGGTGAGCAGGGAGCGCACTGTGCCCGTGTGACGCTCGTACAACGAAAGGGCTTCAGCCCACTCGCGTCTGCGAAACTGGGGCGTCACAGGGACAGCTCACACATGCCATGGTGTCAGAGGCATGCACAGTCTTTGCGGACAGGTGTTTCACCGCACGTTCGCGGGGAGGTCACTGACACGATGATCGGGTTGCGCGGCCGGGGCTGTGTCTCCTAAGAAGTAGTCGGGTGGATGAGATATGCATCGCGGTGGCGGAGTGGGCGAAGGGACCGACGGCCTGGGGCCCGAGCCTGCCCGGCGAGGGCGGCACCGGCGCGAGGCCGAGCGGGCACGTGACGACCGGGCACGTGACGACCGGGCAGGGGACCTCGGGGACCCCGGGAGCAGGAGCAGTGGACGGGTGGGGTGACCTACAAATACTTCGGTGCCCCGACGGGGCCACCGCCGCACGTGTGCCCATTTCGATGCGCCCCGAAGAGCTCGGCGGCGACGAGCTCGGCATGGGCGGCATGTTCAGCAAGATCAAGCCGGAGACCGTGGCTGCCATGGTCCTCACCGGCATACAGGAATACCCTGAACAAGGTCCCCGCTGGAACTGGTCGTGCTGCACCCCGACTACGCGGTGGTCAAACTCCCGATGACCGTCGTCGACCCGCTGCGCGGCGTCGGCGAGGAGACGGTCGGCGCGGCGGCCTTCATCTGGTCCACGGTCCCGGACCGCGGCGGCCCACGCGACGCGTTCAACGTCTACCAGCTGCTCCACGAGTGGCAGGACTTCTCCCACCGGCTGCATGACGCGGGACACCAGGCCTACTGCCTGGTGTGGCCCTGAGTGCCCGCGACGAGAAGCGATCCGCCCGCCATGCTCCTCCGCCACCCCACGGCCGACCACTACGGCCGCCGGGCGGTGACGTTCGTGCCCCTCACCGGGCCCACCGGGCCGGCGGACTCGTTCCCCGGCCTCGTGTGGCACCGGAGCCACGAAACCGCGCGCATCCGCGCCTTCTCCCAGCCGCTCGCCGCCGGCACGGGCGTCACCGGCAGACCGCGGCAGACGCCCTGATTCAGCCATTCATTCGGCCGAAGAATAATCTTCAGCCCGCCCTCCCGTGTGCCGATGCAAAGAGCATCGGCACACGGAGGGCTTGGCAATGGGCAACACCCTGCTGACCCTGGCCATCCCCGTACCGGTCCTCGTCAGCGGGCTCTGTACGGCCTGCAGCTGCTGGTGGCAGCGCCGGCACCCGGCGCCGCCGTCCCCGTACACACAGCAAGCCGCCCGTCTCGCCGCACGCGAAGCGCTGGCCGGCGCCGAGGGCACCGTCACCCAGGTGTACGCCGCCCTCGGCCGCTTCTACGACACACCGGGCACACAGGATCCAGCCAGGTCGGCCACGACCGTGCCCGTCACCTCCGGGCCGGGGTCCAGCCCGGATCCCGGCCGGTCACAGCCAGCACCTGTTCGAAAGCGGTAGCTCCTTCGGATACGGGGAACGGCTCACCGAACACCTTCATCTTCCGGGCCTGCGGGGCCATCTCGGCCAGGCCAGGACCCAGCTCCTCCAGTACCGCCGGGTCGGGCACGAAGTCCTGGCCCGTCGCCAGCGCCAGGTCCCAGGCGTGCACGGTCAGATCCCCCAGCACCATGAGCCCCACCGTTCTGGCCGGCAGCCCCATCGCACCGACCACACCGTCCTCGACGCCCGGCGCATCCCACGCCTTCACCAGCCGTGCCGTCTCCTCGTCGAACCTGCCGCGCCAGTCGCCCGGACGGCGTCCGGCGGCTCGCGGAAGTCCACCTGCTCCCTCGCCGCCAGGGCCTGGAAGTTGACGACCACGAGAAGGAGATGGTTCAGCAGGGCCCGTACGTCGTACTCGCTGCACGGCGTGGGGTCCGTCAGATGTGCGTCGCCGATTCCCCGTACGACGGGACGGGCCCCGACGGCAGCCGCGTCCAGCAGTTCACTGAGTTTCTTCATGTCCGCGACTGTGCCTCCCGGGCCGGACTCCCGTCTTGAAGAAACGCGACAGCGCGGGCACAACGGCCATGACACACACATCTCCTAGGATCGGCTCATGGCCGGACCTCGACGCGATACCCGGGCATTGTCGATGCCGCCGGCCTGCTCCACACGTGCGTTTCCGCGTCCGCGAACCGGCCGTCGGGCTGCGGCCGTATCTGGAGCACTACTGGCTGATCGACTGGGACCTGTCCCAGCCGTACACCTCGCACGTGGTGCCGCATCCGTCGGTCCACCTGGTCTTCCAGCGGCAGGAGTCCGGCAACGCGGCCGAACGGGCCGGTTTCGCCGAGATCTGCGGCATCTACCCGGGGCTGTTCAGCCAGCGGCTGGAGGGCCGGGGCGGGTATGCGGCGTGAAGTTCCGGCCCGGCGGATTCCGGCCGTTCGCACCGCACCGGCCGGTTTCGGCGTGGACCGGGCTGCGCGTCCCGGCGGACCAGGTGCTCGCGGTCCCGGCCGCTGCGACCGTGCTGGATCCGGCCGAGGAGGACGCCCGGTCGCGGCACTCGACGCGCACCTGCTGGCGCTCGCCCCCGGCCGGATCCGCAGGCCGCACGCGCGATGGCGCTGGCCGAACAGGTACGTACGGACCGCTCGCTGCTGCGGGTCGACCGGATAGCCCGTGCCGAGGGCCTCTCGGCACGCTCGCTCCAGCGGCTGTTCTCCACGTACGTGGGCGTCGGGCCCAGTGGGTCATCCTCCGCCACCGCGTCCACGAGGCGCTGCAGCGCGCCGAGACCGACCCGGAAGTGGACTGGGCGGGACTCGCCGCCGATCTCGGCTACAGCGATCAGGCGCACCTGGTCAGGGACTTCACGGCGACGGTGGGTGCCCCGCCGACGGCGTTCGCACCCGCTGATGCCCGCCGTCCGACGGGCGCCTCGACGGCCCGGGGCGCAGGAGCTGCTCACGGGCCGACGGCCGGCCCTGCCCGCGGCCCCGACGCCGTATCTAATGGCTCATGATGCAACAACCATTAATCACCAACCGGGCACCAGGGGATTCGATGCTGCTGGCACACATCAGCGACCTGCACCTCGACGGGAGCGAAAGGTCCACGGACCGGACCGCACGCACGATCGCCTACCTCAACTCCCTGACGAGACAGCCCGACGCGGTCCTGGTCACCGGCGATATCACCGACCACGGAACCCCGAGGAGTACACCGAAGCGGCCCGGCTCCTGGCCGGGCTGACCGCACCGGCCCTCCACTGCCCCGGCAACCACGACGACCGTGCCGCCTACCGCAAGGTGCTGCTGGACGGCGAGGCGGGTAACGGCACCGGCCCCGTCAACCAGCTGCACCGCATCGCCGGTTACGCCCTGCTGCTCTGCGACTCGACGGTCCCCGGCGAGGACGCGGGACTGTTCGACGACGAGACCCTGCGCTGGCTGACCCGCACGCTCGACGGCCTGGACGGCACCCCGCGCTCGTCGCGTTCCATCACCCGCCGGCCACGGTCCACCACCCTACCTGGACTCGATGAACCTCACCAACGCAGCACGGTTCGCCGAGCTGCTGGCCGAGCGGACCATCGACCAGGTCCCGGCGATCCTGACCGGACACGCGCACACCGCCATGGCGGCCACGTTCGCCGGGCGGCCACTGCTCGTGGCGCCCGGAGTGACCTCGACACTGCGGCTGCCCTGGGAGAGTGGCGACAGCGTGACCGACAGGACGGCACCGCCCGCAGTCGCCTTCCACGTCCTGGACGAGGGCGACCGGGGCGCGGGCGGCCGGATCACGACCCACTTCCGGGTCCTCCCGTAGCAGCGCCGGGGCCCGCACTCCCTCCCTGCGCCCCTCCGGTCCCGGAATCCTCTCGCTGCCGCACCCGCCCAATGGCATCCTGACCAGGTGAACGGACCGGAGATCGACCTCGAAGTAGCCCCGGAGCTCCGGCTCTTCGTCGCCCACGAGCGCCGCCAGGGACGTACCAGCGTCACCACCGACGGATCGTCGACACTCGGACACGTCGTGGAGTCACTCGGCGTCCCGCTCACCGAGGCCGGACAGCTCCTCGTCAACGGCCGCCCGTCCCCGTATCGCACATCCCCGGCGCCGGAGAGCTGGTCCAGGTCCGGGCGGTGAACCGCCCCAGCACATCCCGGGCGCACCCTGCGCTTCCTGCTCGACGTTCATCTCGGCACGCTCGCGCGCCGGTTGCGGCTGCTCGGCGTGGACGCGGCGTACGAGAGCACGGACATCGGCGACCCGGCCCTGGCCACCCGCTCGGCGACGGAGCGACGGGTGCTGCTCTCCCGGACCGGGGCTGCTGCGACGGCGGAGATCTGGGCGGGGCGTACGTCTACAGCGACCGCCCGCAGGAACAGCTGCGTGACGTGCTGGGACGGTTCGCCCCCGGCCTCGCGCCGTGGACCCGCTGCACCGCCTGCAACGGCGAGCTCGCACCGGCCGACAAGGGTTCGGTGAGCGCCCATCTGGAGCACGGCACTGAGCGCGCGTACGACGTGTTCGCACAGTGCACACAGTGCCGGCGGGTGTACTGGCGCGGCGCCCACCACGCCCATCTGGAGGCCATCGTGGCGCACGCGATGAGCGAATTCGGCGGGCTGGACCGCCAGGGCCAGGGCTTCTAGGGCGTGAGCCGTCAGAACACGTACGCGTCGCCGGTGGCCGTGGCCCGTACCTGGTGCGTGTTGTTCTCCTGATTCCGGTCGCTCGCCCCGCCGTTCCATACGGTGTCCACCCGCACGACCACCTCGGCAGGCCGCCCCTTGATCCGCAGGGCGAGCTCGGTGCGACGGATCTCGCCGTCCACACCCAGCGCACCCGTCTCGCAGAGCACCGCACGCTCGGCACCCGGGTGCAGCCGCCCGGCAGCTCCTGCCCGCGGCCACCGGCGCCGAGAAGCGCAGCCGTACGGTCGTGTTGGCCAGGCTCGACGGCCCCGGTTCGTACTGCGCAGCCAGATCCCGAGCCGATCGCCGGAGAGCGAGACGTGTCCGTGGTGGGACACATCCGCCTCCGGAGCGATGGTGGTCGCCCGGTTCACCGGCTCGGCCACGGCCGACTGCCCTGCCGCCCCCAGCGCCACCGTCATCGTTGCCGCGGACACCATCAGCACAGCTCTGCGCCTCGTCGCTACCATGCGCCGAACCTACCGACCGGGCCGGATCATCCCTGTCCAAGAACCGGTTCGCCACGCACCCGCACCCGCCCGGCCCACCCGCGCTGCCCGGCGTGAAACGCTCGGCCCATGCTCGTGGTCCGTTCCATCGCCCTCTTCGTCGTTGCCGCGCTCTTCGAGATCGGCGGTGCCTGGCTCGTCTGGCAGGGGTGCGCGAGCACCGCGGGTGGATCTGGATCGGCGCCGGAGTCATCGCCCTCGGCGCGTACGGCTTCGTGGCCACGCTCCAGCCCGACGGGGAGTTCGGCCGCATCCTCGCCGCCTACGGAGGCGTGTTCGTTGCCGGTTCGATCGCCTGGGGCATGGTCGCCGACGGATACCGCCCGGACCGCTGGGACGTGATCGGCGCGCTGGTCTGCCTGGCCGGCATGGCGTTGATCATGTACGCACCACGCAGCCGCTGAACCCGGTCCCGGCCGTCCTGCCTATCCTTGGCGCGTACTGATCAGCTGCCCGAGGAGATCGCCATGGCCACCATCCCCATCGCCGTCATCACCGGCGCCAGCAGCGGCATCGGCGCCGCGACCGCCCGGCAGCTGGCCGCTGCCGGATACCGCGTCGTACTCACCGCCCGCCGCAAGGACCGCATCGAGGCGCTCGCCGCCGAGATCACCGAGGCGGGCCACGAGGCGACGGCATACGTCCTGGACGTCACCGACCGCGAGGCCGTCGACACCTTCGCGACCGCGTTCCGCTCCCTCGCCGTCCTCGTCAACAACGCGGGCGGCGCGCTCGGAGCCGACCCGGTCGCCACCGGCGACCCGCCGACTGGCGCCAGATGTACGAGACCAACGTCATCGGCACACTCAACGTCACCCAGGCCCTGCTCCCCGCCCTCACCGCGAGCGGCGACGGCACGGTCGTCATCCTCTCCTCGACCGCGGGTCTCTCCTCGTACGAGGGCGGCGGCGGCTACGTCGCCGCCAAGCACGGCGAGCACGTCCTGGCCGAGACCCTCCGCCTGGAGATCGTCGGCACTCCGGTACGCGTCATCGAAGTGGCCCCGGCATGGTCAAGACGGAGGAGTTCGCCACCACCCGCTTCCGCGGCGACACCGAGAAGGCGGCAAAGGTCTACGCGGGCGTCGACGCCCCGCTCACCGCCGACGACGTGGCCGAGACGATCAGCTGGGCCGTCACCCGCCCCAGCCACGTCAACATCGACCTCCTCGTCGTGCGCCCCGCGCCCAGGCCTCCAACACCAAGGTCCACCGCACGCTCTGAGACCGGCGACAGCGAAGGAGCCTCGGACCGGGTGCGGTCCGAGGCTCCTCCCCGTCCGGCAGTCCGTCCTCAGCCCTTCACGCAGACAACCTGCTTCAGCTTCGCGACCACCTCGACCAGGTCCCGCTGCTGCTCGATGACCTGCTCGATCGGCTTGTACGCGGCCGGGATCTCGTCCACGACACCGGAGTCCTTCCGGCACTCCACGCCCGCGTCTGGTCCTCCAGGTCCTGGGTCGAGAAGCGCCGCTTGGCCGCGTTGCGGCTCATACGACGGCCGGCCCCGTGCGAAGCCGAGTTGAAGGACTTGGCGTTTCCGAGGCCCTTGACGATGTAGGAACCGGTGCCCATGGAGCCCGGAATGATCCCGAAGTCACCGGATCCGGCGCGAATAGCGCCCTTGCGGGTGACCAGCAGATCCATGCCGTCGTACCGCTCCTCCGCCACGTAGTTGTGATGGCAGGAAATGACCGGAGCGAAGGTGACCTTGGCCTTCTTGAATTCCTTCCGGACCACGTCCTGGAAAGGGCCATCATGATCGCGCGATTGCGCTTCGCGTACTCCTGCGCCCAGAACAGGTCATTCCGGTATGCCCCATCTGCGGGGTGTCCGCGATGAATACCGCCAGATCACGATCGATGAGGTCCTGGTTGTGCGGGAGCTGCTGGGCCTGCCCGATGTGGAAGTCGGCAAGCTCCTTGCCGATGTTCCGGGACCCGGAGTGCAGCATCAGCCAGACCACTCCACTTTCATCGAGACAGAACTCGATGAAATGATTACCCGATCCGAGCGTTCCCATCTGCTTCGTGGCACGTTCCTGACGGAATTTGACCGCTTCCGCGATCCCGTCGAACCGGGACCAGAAGTCGTCCCAGCCCGCGGCCGTGAAACCGTCCAGCTTTCCGGGGTCCACGACGGCGTCGTGCATGCCGCGCCCCACCGGAATGGCCTGCTCGATCTTCGACCGGAGCCTGGACAGATCACCCGGCAGGTCGTTCGCGGTCAGGGACGTCTTCACCGCGGACATCCCGCAGCCGATGTCCACGCCCACCGCCGCCGGACAGACCGCCCCGTGCATCGCGATCACCGAACCGACCGTCGCACCCTTGCCGAAGTGAACGTCCGGCATGACCGCGAGGCCCTTGATCCAGGGCAGCGTGGACACATTCCGCAACTGCTGCATCGCTGCGTCCTCGACCGACGCCGGATCGGCCCACATACGGATGGGGACCTTCGCACCCGGTACCTCTACATACGACATAGCTCCTCGATTCCCCGATAAAGATTGATAGCGCAAAACCGGTACCAAGGTCGGCAAATAAGTCGGCCGACCGGCATTCACAGCGGCGCGTGCGATACACATTGTGTCCATCGGCCGCCATCGGGCGGCAACCCGTTTTCCGTACCGAAGGGAGCCTGGAACCGTGCGACACATGGCGTACGTACCCGGCGTCGCGCTCCTGGCCGCGCTCGTCGCCGGCTGCAGCGCCGGCTCCGGCACCGACGATTCCGGCGCCGACAGCAAGCCCGGCAGCCCGACGGTCTCGCCCGCGGCACCCGGCAAGTACCGGACGCTGCCCGGCCCTGCCGCGCCGTGCCGCGTTCCACCCTGGCGGACCTCCTGCCGGGCACCGCCGAACTGTCCGAGGACCAGCAGGAGAAGGTGTACGAGGGCACGGCCGCCGTCACCTATGACACCGACCGCAAGGTCGGCTGCAGCTGGAAGGCCGACTCCCGGATTCCTCTCGGAGCCTGAGCGTCGGCTTCGAACGTGTCGTGTCGTACGACGCGGCGGTGAGCGACGACGACCGGGCCCGCGAGGTGTACACGAAGAAGGAGAACGCCGCCGACGTGCTGCCGGCCGCCGACTCCGGGAGAAGCCGCCCTCGCCGACGGCATCGGCCGCAGAAACGACACCGGGACCGGCAGAAACCCCGCGGCCCCGTCCACCGGAAAGTCCGCAGGCACCCCGGCGGGCACGCCCACCGGCACCGGCAGCGACCCCGATGTGGAACTCCAGCCGCGCGTCCTCGAAGACCTGGCGGATACGGCATTCCTGGACGATGCGCTCACCCGGGCAGGTTCCACCGCGAAGCAGCGCATCGTCAGCGTGGTATTCCGCACATCGAATGTGATCGTGACCGTCCAGTACGCCGAGCAGCCCGCCCTCATCACCGAGGTCCCCGACGGCAAGGAACTGCAGGAGAAGGCCCAGGCGCTGGCCCGGAACCTGGCCGAGACACTCAGCGAGTAGCCCCGGACCGACGGCCCGCCCCGGCCGCCCACCGCGTCCCGCGGACTGTGGCCAAGGCGGCATCCCGACGCCGTCCGTCGTACCGTGGCCCTTCCGCAACACCCGCACACCCTGTCCCGGCCCCGACGTCCCCACCGACCGCCGCACGCCCGCACGACCGAGCCCGCCGTGCCATCCGAGTGAAGGAACCATGCACCGATCAGCCCGCGACTGTCCCGCATACTCGCCTGCGCCGCCGTCCCGGTGATGCTCGTCGTCGCCGGCTGCTCGTCGGACTCCGACGACAAGAAGGACGCGGAAGCCTCCGCCTCACCGAGCGCGGAGAAGTCGGAGCCGAGCGTCGAGCCCGCGAAGTTCGCCACGCTGCCCGAGCCGTGCAATTCGATCTCCGAGAAGACGACCAAGTCACTGGTGCCCAAGGCCCAGAACAAGGCCGGCACCCAGGGCACGTCCAGTGATGTCGCGGCTCGCGGCAGCTGCTCCTGGAACGGCCTGGACGACAACGGGGTCAAGGGCTCGCAGTACCGCTGGCTCGACGTCGGCTTCAGCCGCTTCGACTCCGACCAGGCCCTGGGCAGCGGCGCGAAGCGCGCGACGGACCACTACACGAAGCAGATCGCCAAGGTCGAGGCGACCGAGGATGCCGAGAAGCTCGCGGCCAAGCCCGTGTCCGGCATCGGCGAGCAGGCCACCGCCATCGCGTACGACCTCAGCAAGACGAGTGAGGACTTCAAGTACGCGACGATCGTGGCCCGTACCGGCAATGTCGTCGTCACCCTCACCTACAACGGTGCGGGCTACGCGGGTGCCAAGACGCCGTCCGCCTCCGACATCCTCGAAGGCGCCGAGAAGGCGGCCAAGGAGGCCGTGGCCTCGGTCGCCACAGCCGGCGCGGGTGACGGGAAGACCCCGGCCGAGCCGTCCGGGAAGCCCACGGACAAGTCCTCCGCCAAGGACGACAGCAAGGCCGACAGCAAGGCGTGATCCGGCCCGGCGGGCGGCCGAACACCCTGACCAGAGGCCTGTTCACGAAGCCCGGCCCACCCAGTGGGGCCGGGCTTCACCTCCAGCGCAACGCGACTCGCACACATGTGCCAGGCTGTGCCCGCGCCGTGCACAGAAGCCGGGCGGAGAGACCGAAGTCGGGGAGGGATCGCGCGTGGCCGCGATGCAGCTGACACGCACGCACCGAATACTCATCGGGGTCGTCGTCACCGGCGCGGTACTCATTGCCGCGATCGGGTTCGTCGGCTCGTACTCCGCCGTGCGCGATCTCGCGGAGGAGAAGGGCTTCGGCCATTTCTCCATAGTGTTCCCGATCGGTATCGACGCGGGCATCTGCGTCCTGCTGGCGCTGGATCTGCTGCTGACCTGGATGCGCATCCCGTTCCCGCTGCTGCGCCAGACGGCCTGGCTGCTGACCGCGGCGACCATCGCCTTCAACGGCGCCACCGCCTGGCCCGACCCGCTGGGCACCGGCATGCACGCGGCGATCCCGATCCTGTTCGTCGTCTCCATCGAGGCCGCACGCCACGCGGTGGGCCGGATCGCGGACATCACGGCCGACAAGCACATGGAGGGCGTGCGCCTCACCCGCTGGGTGCTCTCCCCATACCCACGTTCAAGCTGTGGCGCCGGATGAAGCTGTGGGAGCTGCGCAGTTACGAGCAGGTCATCAAGCTCGAACAGGACCGGCTGATCTACCAGGCCCGGCTGCAGGCCGGGTTCGGCCGCAGCTGGCGCCGCAAGGCCCCATCGAGTCCCTGATGCCGCTGCGCCTGGCGAAGTACGGCGTTCCGCTCGCCGAAACCGCCCCGGCCGGCCTCGCCGCCGCAGGCATCGAACCCGCCCTGCTGCCGCCGGCCCAGGCGGCCGTCGACACGGACCGGCAGCATGCCGAGCTGCCTTACGCCCCGCAGCACAACCAGCAGGAACCGCAGCACGGGCAGCAGTACGCCGAGCCGCGGCACAACCAGCAGCGCCCCCACCCCGTCGAGGCGGACCAGGAGGACTGGCCCCAGGAGGACCGGGCCCCGGCTCCCACGACAGTCCGTGGTTCGCATCGCAGCACGCCCAGGAGGACACCTACGAGGGTGCCTACGACCCGGCGTACGCCGAGGGCCTGGACCACACGCCGGTGATGATCCCCTCGGGCCCCGGCCGGACGCGCCCGCTCGGCGACGTGGGCACGATCGGCGCCGTCCCGCACGCCCGCGAAGCGGAACCGCAGCCCGACAGCCTGTTGCGCAAGCAGCGGCCCCAGGACGAGCAACAGGAACCCGACCCGTCGGAGTGGGCCGAGGCCGAGGTCGAGTTCAGCGACATCGCGTACGACGTGTTCGCCGCGTACACGCATCAGCACCAGGACTACCCGAGCGCCGAGGCCCTCGACATACACCTGTCGGACGGCCACAACGTCAGGCACCCGCGCAGCGCGGCACTGCTGCGCCGGCTGCTGCCCGGCTTCAAGCAGCGCTTCAACATGGACGAGGCCGCGAACCACATCGCGTAAAAGCCGGGCGGGCCGCGGAACGGCCCACCCGGCAGCAGAAACACGCCCTAAGCGCCCAGCAGCCTGCGCACCCGGTCCGCCCCACCGCGAGCAGCAGCGTGGGCAGCCGCGGGCCCGTGTCCCGGCCGACCAGCAGCCGGTAGAGCAGCGCGAAGAACGAGCGCTGGGCCACCTTCAGCTCGGGCGTCGGCTTGGCGTCCGGCTCCACACCCTCCAGCACCTTCGGTACGCCGTAGACGAGCGTGGTCAGCCCGTCCAGCGACCAGTGCGAGCCGAGCCCTTCCAGCAGCAGCCGCAGGGACTCGCGGCCCCGCTCGTCCAGGGAGCCGAGCAGCTCCTTGTCCGGCTCGTCACGGACGATCGTGCGGGCCTCGGCCGGGACCTGGGTGGTGATCCAGTTCTCGGCGCGGTCGAGCCGGGGGCGGGCCTCGTCCAGCGAGGTCAGCGGGTTTTGGGGTCCAGCTCGGTGAGGATGCGCAGGGTCTGGTCCTCGGCGCCTGCGGTGATGTCGGCGACCGAGGCGAGCGTGCGGTAGGGCAGCGGGCGGGGCGTGCTGGGCAGCTCACCGGCCGCTGTGCCGATGGCCCGTGCGTAGGCGGCGGCGTCGGCAGGCAGCACCGAGCCGTCGGCGACCTTGCGGCCCAGCGAGTCCCACTCGTCGTAGAGCCGCTGGATCTCCTGGTCGAAGGCGATCTTGAAGGACTGGTTGGGCTTGCGGCGCGCGTACAGCCAGCGCAGCAGCGGCGCCTCCATGATCTTCAGCGCGTCGGCCGGGGTCGGCACGCCTCCCTTGCTGGAGGACATCTTCGCCATGCCGGAGATGCCGACGAACGCGTACATGGGGCCGATCGGCTGGACACCGTCGAAGATCTCCCGCACGATCTGGCCGCCGACGACGAACGAGAGCCCGGCGAGGAGTGGTCCACGCCGCTGGGCTCGAAGATCACGCCTTCGTAGGCCCAGCGCATCGGCCAGTCGACCTTCCAGACCAGCTTGCCCCGGTTGAACTCCTTCAGCCGGACCGTCTCGGCGAAGCCGCACGCCGAGCAGGTGTAGTTCAGCTCGGTGGAATCGTCGTCGTAGGAGGTGACGACGGTGAGGTCCTTCTCGCAGTTGCCGCAGTAGGGCTTGTACGGGAAGTAGCCGGCGGTGTTGCCGCCGCCGTCGTCCTCGTCCGCGGCGCCGGAGCCCTCGGCGGCCTCCAGCTCGGCCTCGTCGACCTTCTTCTGCTGCGGCTTCTTGCCGCCCGCGGCCCGTCCTTCTTGGTCCGGTAGCGGTCCAGGACGGCGTTGATGTCGGCGCGGTGCCTCATCGAGTGCAGGATCTGCTCGCGGTAGGTGCCTGCCAGGTACTGCTCGGTCTGGCTGATTCCGTCGTACTCGACACCGAGCTCGTCCAGCGCCCGGGTCATGGCGGCCTTGAAGTGCTCGGCCCAGTTCGGGTACGCGGACCCGGCCGGGCGGGCACCGAGGTCAGCGGCTTGCCGATGTGCTCGGCCCAGGACTCGTCGACGCCCGCGACACCGTTCGGAACCTTGCGGTACCGGTCGAAGTCGTCCCAGGAGATCAGGTGGCGCACGGTGTGGCCGCGGCGGCGGATCTCGTCGGCGACGAGGTGCGGGGTCATGACCTCGCGGAGGTTGCCCAGGTGGATCGGGCCCGACGGGGAGAGGCCGGACGCGACTACGACAGGTTTGCCAGGCGCACGTCGCTCCGATTCGGCGATGACATCGTCCGCGAAGCGGAGACCCAGTCGGTCTCGGTGCTGCTCTGACTCTGAGCCACGGTCGGCACGTCCTTCTCTCGTGTAGGACTCATGGGGCAGGCACCATTCTCCCAGGTACCGCCCACAGCGCGAAAACGGCTTTGCACCGCATGGGATACTTGGGAGATCACTCGGACCGACCGGCATACAGGCCGGTCCCCACCCTCTACGGAAACGGCAGCCGGCTCATGGCCTCGGTCAATTCCCTCGCTTCCACGCTCCAGCAGCAGCTGGCGGACGCCCTCACGGCAGCTCTGCCGGATGCCGGCACCGCGGACCCGCTGCTGCGCCGAAGCGACCGGGCCGACTTCCAGGCCAACGGGATCCTGGCGCTGGCGAAGAAGCTCAAGGGAAACCCGCGCGAGCTGGCCGCCCAGGTCACCGCGGCCCTTGTGGCGGGTGACCTGATCAAGGACATCGAGGTGTCAGGCCCCGGCTTCCTGAACATCACGCTCACCGACGGGGCGATCATCCGGACGCTCGCCGAGCGGGCCGCCGACGGCGACCGGCTCGGTGTCCCGCCGAAGTCCGCCGCGGGCACCACCGTCATCGACTACGCCCAGCCGAATGTGGCCAAGGAGATGCACGTCGGCCACCTGCGGTCGGCGGTCATCGGTGACGCGATGGTCCGGATCCTGGAGTTCACCGGCGAGAACGTCGTACGGCGCCACCACATCGGCGACTGGGGCACCAGTTCGGCATGCTCATCCAGTACCTCTTCGAGCACCCGGGCGCGCTGAAGCACGAGGGCGACGAGGCGGACGGCGAGGCGGCGATGTCCTTGCTGAACCGCGTCTACAAGGCCTCGCGGGTCCTTTTCGACTCCGACGAGGAGTTCAAGGCCCGCTCCGGGACCGGGTGGTGGCCCTCCAGGCCGGTGACCCCGAGACGATGTCGGTCTGGCAGGGCTTCGTCGACGAGTCGAAGGTCTACTTCTACTCCGTCTTCGACAAGCTCGACATGCAGATCAACGACCCCGACATCGTCGGCGAGTCCGGCTACAACGACATGCTCGAGGAGACCTGCCGGATCCTGGAGGAGACGGGCGTCGCGGTCCGCTCCGAGGGCGCGCTGTGCGTGTTCTTCGACGACGTGAAGGGTCCGGACGGCAACCCGGTGCCGCTCATCGTCAAGAAGACGAACGGCGGCTACGGCTACGCGGCGACCGACCTCTCCGCGATCCGGGACCGCGTCCAGAACCTCAAGGCCGACACCCTCCTCTACGTCGTGGACGCCCGGCAGTCCCTGCACTTCAAGATGGTCTTCGAGACGGCCCGCCGCGCCGGCTGGCTGAACGAGGACGTCAAGGCGCACCAGTTGGCCTTCGGCACGGTCCTCGGCAAGGACGGCAAGCCGTTCAAGACCCGTGAGGGCACCACCGTCCGGCTGGAGGACCTCCTCGACGAGGCCGTCGAGCGGGCCACCGCCGTGGTCCGGGAGAAGGCCGAGAAGGTGGGCCTGTCCGAGGACGAGATCGTCGAGAACGGCCGGTACGTCGGCGTCGGCGCCGTGAAGTACGCGGACCTGTCGACCTCCGCCGTGCGGGACTACAAGTTCGACCTGGACCAGATGGTGGCGCTGCACGGCGACACGTCGGTCTACCTCCAGTACGCGTACGCCCGGATCCGCTCCATCCTGCGCAAGGCGGGCGAGGCGAAGCCCGCCGCGCACCCGGAGCTGGAGCTGGCCCCGGCGGAGCGTGCGCTGGGCCTGCACCTGGACCAGTTCGGCGAGGTCCTGTCCGAGGTCGCCGAAGGGTACGAGCCGCACAAGCTGGCCGCGTACCTCTATCAGCTGGCCTCGCACCTGACCACGTTCTACGACCAGTGCCAGGTGCTCAGCCCGGACAACGCGCCCGAGGTCGTCGAGAACCGGCTGTTCCTCGTCGAGCTCACCGCCCGCACCCTGCACCAGGGCATGAAGCTGCTCGGCATCAGGACCCCGAGCGCCTCTGACCGCGCGACGGCCGGGGCGGGCGACACGCACGTCGCCCGCCCCGTATCCGCACGCCAGGACTGTGGCGATTGCTGCTGTTCGACCACGTGAGTGACGCCGGGCACATATATTCCGACCGTGTACTTCTGCTACGCCGATGATTCTGGGGCCGATCAAGGCCGAACCCTGACTGGGCTACTCGTGCCCGAGGAAGGGTGGAACGACTTGCTGCATCACTGGCTCGAAGGCCGCAGGGCCCTCGAATCGGAGTGGGGTATCGCCAAGAACACCGAGCTCCATGCAAATCAGCTGGTCAAAGGAAGAGGCAGGCCATGTGCCACCAGGGAACAGAATGAACGCTTCAGCCGGAAGGCTCGTGTAGCCGCTCACGACATGATGGTCAGGCATCTCACACGCTGCGACAGTCTGCGCGTGCTTACCGTGGCCGGCCGCACCGCACAGATCGCAAGCATCTATCAGGGCTTCGTGAACCGCTTGGAAGCCTGGGCTCTGGGCCACGACACTCGGGTTCTCATCATGTACGACGGGCTGGCGGGCCCCGAGGACACCACAGCGCTGACGCCCACTGAGGCTCGAGAGCTGTGGACCCAGGCTGTCCGCAATGCCAAGCCCTATCGTGACACCCACCGCGGCCTGCCACTGGCCTCGAGGCGGGTGCTGGAGGACCCGATCATGCAGGACAGCAAGTACAGCCAGTTCATTCAGGCAGCAGACATCGTTGGCTACGCAGCCTTCCACCACCTCGTGCTGCAGCATCCCGAGGTATGGCCCAGAGTGCAGCCACTGGGGGCGATGTCCAAGGCCTACCGCCGGCTGTCGAGCCACTGACTGCCCGGTCACGGCAATGAGGGAGTCGTGTGGATGGCTACCAGCGAAGACGTCTGAAAACGCAGAAACCCCGGACAAACCGGGGGCCCACGAAGCAAGATCCCTGAGTATCCTCACTCGAATACATGGGACCTTGCCCAGCTGATGGTACAGATACCCACAGTAAGAATCAAGACCCTACGAGGCGGGGCTCGCGGGCGCAGCCGCGTCGCTGCGCCCGCGCCCCTGCGCCCGGGGCTCACAGATACCGGCGGATCGGGATGACCGCGGTCTCCCGCGCCCGCTGCACCAGTGAGCGCCGCTTCCACCGGCCGCCCGGATCAGTTCGCTCTTCGCCACGTCCTGCTCGAAGTGATCGTCCAGCGTCGCGGTGAAGCTCCGGTCCAGGACGGCGAGCATCACCTCTTCGTCGTGGTCCATCGAGCGCCGGTTGAAGTTGGTCGAGCCGATCAGCGAGGCGATGCCGTCGACGGTCAGCGCCTTGGTGTGCATCATCGTCGGCTGGTACTGGTAGATCTTCACGCCGCAGGCGGTCAGGTCTTCGTAGTAGTGCTGGCCGGCCAGCTGACAGACCCGCTTGTCCGTGTGCGGTCCGGGCAGCAGGATCTCCACGGCGACACCCCGCCGGGCCGTGGCACAGAGCAGCTCGATGAAGTACGCGTCGGGCGCGAAGTACGCGGTGGTGAGCCGGACCCGTTCCTCGGCCGACTCCAGTACGACCCTGATCAGCGTCTCCATGTCCTGCCAGCCGAAGCCCGCCGAGCCGCGCACCACCTGTACGACCGCGTCGCCGTGCGCCGTGAGCTCGATGAACCGGTCGCGGTCGGTGAACAGCTCGTCGTGGCACTCGGCCCAGTTCTGGGCGAAAGCTGCGGCCAGACCGTCCACCGCCGGGCCGCGGAGCCGTACGTGGGTGTCGCGCCACTCGTGCTCGTTACGGGCGTCGCCGCACCACTCCTCGGCGATGCCGACACCCCGGTGAACGCCGTGTCCTCGTCGACGACGAGCACCTTGCGGTGGCAGCGGTGGTTCTGCTTCAGGGCGAGAGATACAGCGGCTTGCGGAACCAGGCCACCTCGACACCGGCGTCGTCCATCATCGCCAGCTGGTCCTTCTCGATCAGCCGACTGCCGAAACCGTCCAGCAGCAGCCTGACCCGCACCCCGGCGCGGGCCCGCTCCGACAGCGCCTCGGCGAACTCGCGGGCGATATCGCCGCGCCAGTACACGAACGTCATCATGTCCACGGTGTGTTCGGCGCCGCGGATGGCGCCCAGCATCGCGGGAAAGATCTCGTCACCGTTGCGGAGCGGAACGAGCGCGTTACCCTCGGTCGCCGCGATGCCGATCAGCCGCTCCAGCCTCCGCCGCAGCCGCAGGGCGCGCTCCGCGTAGAGGGTGTCGTCCGGTCTCTCGCTCTCGCTTGTACTGCTGGACATCATTCCCCGTCCTCCAACGTCGTGTCCCTCTCCACCCACTCGGCCGTATCGAACCGGTAGATGTACTGGGGCCTGTCCGTGATGGCGCTCGTATGGAACGGCTTGCCGTTGTCGTCGATGCGCACCGTCCCGCTCCGGTCCCCGCTGGACCATTCGAGCTCCAGATACCAGGTCACATCGTGGTCTTCCACGTGCGCGTCGATGTTGAACACCTGCACGTCGCTGGAGCTCACCCGGTAGGGAAGTCCTTCGCCGGAACGACCTTGCCGCCGTCCGACCCTGCGACGGGCTTCGAGCGCGGCCGGCTGTCGTCCAGGTCGATATCGAAGGACTGCGGCGTGATGCCGCCCCACAGCCTTCCCCATCGAGTACGCGGGCCGGTCGAGCGCCGCCTCCTGCGACAGCACCCGCACATGCAGCCCATGCAGCACGACCGCTTCCTGCGAGGCTCCCTGGAGGGTGAGCTCCAGCATCATGTCGCCGGCGTCCACCCGCCCAGCGCCGCCGCCCAGCTACGCCTGTCCTGAGTCGTCGTCGGCGGCGGCGGCACATCCTTGATTCCTCGTCGAGCAGGTAGTACTGCCCGCAGGGTGACTCCCAGTTGTAGGAGCTGATGGTGGCGGTCACCGGCACAACCCGGGCCCGTTCCCCGTTCCCTTCCCGTCCGGCGCCTTGGGGCGGTGGACTTCCGGCCCCGGCCGACGGCTTGACGGAGGTTCCGGCTGCGGACGGTGAGGCCTTCGACGGACTCGGGCTCGGTCCCGAAGACTCTGTGCCGCTCTTGCTGGGGGCGGCCGGTGAGTCGCTGTGGGCCACGTTCGCACTCCCTTCGCGGGGCCGGTCGTCACCCGTGAAGTTACTGATCACCAGGGCAGTGGGCACGGTGAGCGCCACGACCGTGGCGGCGGCGAGCAGGACACGCAGCCGCTTGCCGGACAGCCGGCCGGACGCCGGCGCGACGACAGCGCCCGCGCATCCGGCGTCACGTCCTCGGCCATGGGTTCCGATTCCGTTTCGCCGGCCGGACCTGGTTCCGGTTCCGGTTCCGGTTCCGGTTCCGGTTCCGGTTCCGGTTCCGGAGCGGGCCCGGTACACCGGCCGGTCCGGCAACCGGCTCGGTCACCGGAGCCTGAGCCGCCCCGCCCGCTTCAGCCTTTCGTGCCCCGCGCCGTTTCGCCTCATCGGCCAGGATCCACTGCCGGTGCAGGGCCACCAGTTCTTCCGACGACGCACGGCATACCCGCGCGAAGCGTTCGACCGGCGCGTAGTCATGCGGAACCGCGTCACCGTTGCAGTACCGGTGAACCGTGGACGTGCTCAGGTGCAGCTTCTGGGCGAGCGCTCCGTAGCTCAGCCCGGACCGCGCCTTCAGCCCCTGAGCAACGCCGCGAAGTCCTGGATTTCTGTGTCCACCCCGACCGTTCCCTTCCGCTCCTTCCCGGAACGGCGTCCCAGGGCAGTGATGTTCGCGCAGGTCAGAGTACATACAAGCGTTCCAGCGTCCCGTATGCCACGGCAACCATTGCGGCCGGATCCGGGCCCGGACAAGCTGTGGACACACCGCGGCGCTCTCCGCGACTCGTACATCCCACCCTTGCCTGTCCCCGGGAGTCGCCGTGCGTACTCGACCTGAACTCAGCCTGACCGACGCGATCGCCACGGGAGTGCTGATCGTCTGCATCACAGTCGTCATCGCACTCCTATAGCGCCTCTGAACACACGTCAGTACCCAGTACACCCGCCCACACCTCAGTGCGCCAAACAGCGCCACGGGCACCAACCACCTTCAAACGGGAGAACCACCTCATGCGTAACCTTCGCTTCCGCCGCGCCGCCCGCACCTCCGTCCTGGGCACCGCCGCACTGGTCGCCGCCCTGTCCCTCACGGCCTGCCAGAGCAGCACCCGGAATCCGCGGACAACGCCGCCGGTTCGGCGGCCCAGAAGCCGTCCGACAGCACCTCGGCGGCCCCGCAGCGGACAAGAGCACGGACAAGACGACGGCCGGCGACTCCGGCACCTCCGCTTCCGTTCCGAGCACCGCCAAGGATTCCGTTTCCAGCGCCTCGGAGCCCGTAGCGAAGCAGAAGCAGGACAGCGGCAAGTCCCGGACCGCCTGCACCGACGCGAACACCAAGCTCACGATCTCGAGCGTCAAGAGCCCCGTCAACCACATGCTGCTCACCGTGACCAATACCGGCTCGACGTCCTGCGACGCCTACTACTACCCGTCGCTGAAGTTCGGCGAGGCGCAGTCCGTCCCCGGTCATCGAGGAGAGCCAGCCGCAGGCCGTCGTCAGCCTCAACCCCGGCCAGTCCGCCTACGCCGGCATCCTGACCTCGTCCGCCGACGGCAGCGGCACGGGCGGCTACTCCACCACGGACCTGGCCGTCGGCTTCCAGGACGTGAACTCGGGCTCGGCCGGCCAGATGGTGAACGTGCCGCTGAGCAAGGACGTCTACGTCGACAGCACGCTGGCCGTCACGTTCTGGCAGACCGAGATGGATGACGCCCTCATGTACTGAGGTTCATCCGCTGACACCGCGCATCGGGCGTGGCACCGAGGATCGGTGTCACGCCCGAGCGTTTTGGCCGTTTGATCACGCGGTGGGTCATTGCTCGCCGACCGCGGGCTGCCGGTCCAGGAACTCCTGGAATGCCGCGGCCTGCTCGGGGCTCATGTATCCCTGGCGCGCATGCATGGCCTTCTCCTCAAGCCACGCCGCCTCATCTGCGGTCAGCTGCACGGCCACCACCATCCCGCCCGGGCGAAGCTCACGCGCATGCCATCGGCGCGCACGTACCGGGTGTAGGGGCCGTACTCCTGCGGGCGGGCCAACGGCTCGGCCCGCAGTCGGCCGACGCCCCACCTCGTCTCGCTCTCGTCTTCCTCTTCCTCGCCCTCGTCCCGCGGTATCGGTGCCGGTGCGGGTAGGCGGCGCGGGCCCAGTGCTCCCGCTCGGCCACCACCCCGCCGGGAACAGCACGCTCACCGGCACCTTGGCCTCAATGAGCACGACGCGTTCGCCGGTGGACTCGACCAGCGAGACGAGGCGCTCGTAGTCGACCGCGCCCGGGGCGTACTGCCGCTCAACAACGATCTTCACATCATCCATGGAGCCGGAGGCTATCTGCCGAGTCCCGGCCCAAGGGAGCCGAGTCACAGTCCTGCTGCTCGACCGCCGGAAGAGGACAGCTGTTCGCGCACCCATGCGTGACCAGGGTTGACGTGCGGCCGGCCCGCCACGAAGACGGTCGGCACGGTCTCGTTGCCGTTGTTGGCTTCTCTCACCGCTGCCGCGCCGGCCGGGTCACGCCAGATGTCGACCCAGTACAGCTGGTGGGCGCTACGGCCCAACCGGATACGCAGCCGCAGACAGTACTTGCAGCCCGACCGCCAGAAAACGATCGGCTTACCGTCGACCGCGCTGCGGCGTTGTGCCTCCAGCGCACCGATGGACCTCGGGAAGACCAGAGGCGAGTTCACGCCTGCGAGAAACAGGAACGCCACCAGGAGTGCCGTGGCGTCACCAGTGCTCCCCGGAAGAACAGCCCAGCCGCAACGACTGATCCGCAGAGCACAAACAGCATCGGCAATATCCACGCGCGCGTCATGATGCCGCAGGCTATCCCCTGAGTAGACGAGACCCCACCGAAATCAAGGACAGGATCAGGGGCCAACCACCCCGTCGATACGCTCCCGCAGCAGGTCGGCGTGGCCGTTGTGGCGGGCGTACTCCTCGATCATGTGCACCAGGATCCAGCGCAACGACAGCCCGCGGCCCCGACCAGCGCCGCCTCCGCGTCCGACAGACTCCCCGAGTCGTCGAGCGACGCCGCCGCAGCGACCACCTCACGGCTCCGGGCGATCTCCGCCCGCCAGACGGCCAGCGCCTCGTCGAGCCCACGATGCGGGAGAGCGCGAAGCCGTCCTCACGCCCTCCCCTCGTACACGGGCGACACATCCTCCCCACCGAACACCCGCCGGAACCAGTTGCGCTCCACCTCGGCCGAGTGCTGCACGAGCCCCAGCAAGGTCATCTCCGAAGGCGCCGCCGAGGCGAGCCGTGACTGACGGTCGTCGAGGCCCTCACACTTCAGCGCGAGTGTCTCCCGGTGAAAGTCCAGCCAGCTCTCCAGCATGGGGCGTTCACCGGCGTGCGGAGGCGGGACGGTACGACCGTCGGGCAGCGTGGGCATGCGGCGACAACCTCACATAGGACCGGACTTCGAGAAGGAACACCACACGACCTTCCCGGGCCCCGCTCCCCACACCCCAACGGTCCGCAAGCGCCCCCACGAGCAGCAGCCCACGGCCCGACTCCCCATCGGGCTCCTGAACGGCGGGCACACCGCCCCCGCTGTCATGGACCTCCACGGCCAGCACCCGTCCCCGCTCCGCCAGCTTCAGCCGCACCAGATACCCCGCCCCGGCGGCACCCGTGCAGCAGTACCGGTAGGCCACTGGCGAGGTTTCCGCTGTGCGGGTCCTTCTCCAGTGGCCTCCGGCCCGAACCCGCCGTGCACCCTTTCGGTGCAGCGGGCTCTCCAGTGATTACTGCGTGTTCGTCACCCGGGTCACGCATGGACGCCTCCGTGACAAGGCGGGCAGACCACAAGCGTTCTGCGCCGCTTCTTGAGCATCAGTAGCGCCCAGGCGGGCTGTTCTCCCGGGCCGCGTAACTCCGCCAGGGAGCGAACTTGGTGTACTTGCACCTCAGTTCGCCTCTCGCAGAGTTCACACCGTCCGCGTTGGAGCCGATCGATGAGCTGGCTGCCGCGCGGGCGGCTGCGCGGGTGAACATGGTGGACGGAAGGTCGTCGAGGACGGCCGTCCGTTTCCGGGTGAGGGAATGCCACCGAACCGTGCGACCAGTGGTTTCCTGCCCTCTCGTTCGACTCTGGCTTCGAAGCACCTGCGCGGTCCCTGGGGTGTCTTGATGGTCGTCTTGTAGCGGTTGGCCATCGCGGTCACCCTTGACCGGTGCTTGGCGGCCAGGGTCTTGAGCAGGGAGGTCAGCATGACCCCTTGAGCCGGTCGAGCTTCCAGACGTCGCCGGCCAGCAGGTAGTACTGGACGATGCCCCGGTACTGGGCTCCGTAGAGGCTGATGATGTCGAAGGGTGTGCATCCAGTCAGCGGGTCCAGGTGCGCGGGTTTGCCGCGCTTGAGGAACGGGGCGCATTTGGCCTTGATCACGTCCTTGGGCACGCGGAGCGAGACCTTCCCGTTAATGGAGCGCAGGCCGCGGTTGACGCGGCCGCCCCGGAGACCTTGGCGTCGGCGTGCTGGACGGTGATGTCGTAGCCGAGGAAACGGGCCGCTTGGGTGCGGCCGTGGGTGATCAGCGTCTTGCCCTGGTTGAGCTCCAGCTTGAGGTCGTCACGCAGGAACGTGGCCAGGCGTTGTTTGATCGTCTCGGCTTCGGCCTTGGGTCCGGTGAACCCGAGGAGGTGATCGTCCGCGTAGCGGATGTAGCGCAGCCGCCGGTAGCCGGGATCATGCGGATCCCCGACGGGATGACGGCGTAACTGCTTGCGCCACTGGCGGACTTGAGCGGACTCGGTGTGCTCCTTTCTCTTGGCGAGCCGCTGCCGGGTGTTCCAGATCGCGTTTTCCAGCTTCTGGTACTCCGGGTTCTTCTTTCGGGTACTTCCTCGGGTGTATTCCGGGATGAGTACTGTTTCGACGAAGGTGTCCAGCCGGTCCATATAGATGTTGGACAGGGTGGAGAGGACGCCTCCCTGCGGGGAACCCGACAGGGTGGCGTGCCATTTCCAGTCCTCCATGTATCCCGCCTTGAGCATCTGTTGGATGAGGCGAAGGAACCGGTTGTCGCGGATCTTCTCCGACAGGATGGCCAGCAGGACCTCGTGGTCGAGCGAGCCGAAGCAGTCGGAGATGTCTCCCTCGATGAACCAGGTTGTCCCGGTCCATTTGTGTGCCACCTCGGACAATGCCGTGTGGCATCCTCGACCGGGACGGAAACCGTGGGAGCGACCGGAAAACCGCGGCTCGTAATATGCCTCCAGCAGGAGACGCATTACCTCACCGACAAGTTTGTCCGACCAGGACGGCAGGCCAAGGGGACGCGTCTTTCCGTTGGATTTTGAATGTGGACGCGCCGTACCGGGCGGAAGCGGTAGCGCTCGTGGCGCATGGCTTCGGTGATGTGCCCGATCTTGGCTTCGGACATGCCGTCTGCGGTTTCCCCGCAGGCCCCAGGGTCATCGCGCCATGGTTGGCGTAGATGCGCCCATAGGCCAGCAGATACAGGTTCGGGTTGAACAGCTGTCGATACAGCTCATCGCACGGCAGGCCGCGCCTGCCGCGTTCACGCAGGACATCAAGTACCGCTTCGGCGCTCTGCATTACGCATACCTCCCAGCATCGTGATGTCCGGATCACCTGACCCCTTCGCCCTGTGGACGGCTTTCCCGTCCTCCTTGGCAGGTCGTTACTCCTGCGACTACTACGGGGCCTCCGTCACCTTGGGACTCGCATCCTTTAGGTGATCCCATGTTCGTCTCTGTTGTACGTATCTAGCGCGACTTAGGCGCCCCACTCATCTCCTTGAATTCCCTCATTGGGAATCATCCCGCTATCCGAAGGGTGCGGTGGATACGCATTCACTCCACCGCAGGATGCGGCGCCGGTGGCAAGTGCAGATTTCCGGCGGATGCAACACATTTCATCCTTTGGAGATTGGGGTTCAGGCAATCCAGCTTTCGCCATATCGCACGGGCCCCTCAGCGCATCGCTTCCACACTTGAACACGATCGCTGATTTCCTGACATGCTGCGGTCCCCTTCCCTTTCGAGTCCAGGTAAGTCATCAGGCCCAAGAACCTCCCTTCAGTTCCTCCCGGCTGAACCGGGGATACAACAGAGCGCCTCATGGCGCACGGGCGTGGTTGCCAGCTCGCTCACGCACAGCAGCACATCGTCCAGCCGGGCCCCGAACCCCAGTCGGTCACGGCGGTCCCCACGAACTCCCGTACGGCGGGGACGGACCGGCGCTCGCGTCGGCAGAACCGCTCTCGCACCAGGGAGAGTTGCATCGTCTCGTTCATGAGACGAATGTCACCCTCCGTGCGTATTCTTCAGCAGTACGTGAGCACGTACAGATCTCGTGTACGGGTCGCGCATGCGTGAAGTACGTACGAGGGCGGGGAGTTCCGACCATATGCACCCCAAGAAGCAGCAGCGCAAGAACGCGTCCGCCATGAAGCTCGTCGGCAAGCTGGTCGGCCTCTTCCGCGTCGCAGCGGACCTGACCCAGGCCCAGCTCGCGGACCGGGCCGCCGTCCAGCTGGAGACGATCGCCTCCATCGAACAGGGCCGCCGCTCCCTCCTGCCCGACCTGGCCCGCCGCCTGGACCAGCTCCTGCACACGAAGGGCGCACTGGAGACGGCGGTGGACAACCTCCCGGAGGTGGACCTGATCCCGGTGTGGGCGGAGCAGTACATGGACCTGGAGCGGGAGGCGCTGTCGCTGTCGTGGTTCGAGAACCAGGTGCTGCCGGGGCTGCTCCAGACGGAGAGCTATGCACGGGCGGTGTTCCGCAGCAAGGTTCCGGTGCTGAGCCTGGAAGAGATCAATGTCCAGGTGTCGGCACGCCTGGCACGCCAGGACATCTTGCACCGGCCAGTGCCGCCCACCACGAGCTTCGTCGTTTCGGAAGCCGTCCTTCGAGACCGCCTCGGCGGCGACGATGTGTACTCGGAGATGCTCCACCACCTCCGCACATACGCAGATGTCCCTGGCATCACGCTGCAAGTCATGCCACTCGGAATCCGGACACACGCCGGACTCAACGGCCCCTTCATCCTGGTGGAAACACCTGACTACCAACACCTTGCCTATACAGAAACCCAGCGCGGTAGCCAGCTCGTCGCCGACCCAGACGAGGTCAGCATCCTGGCGCAGAAATATGCGATGCTGCGAACGCAGGCTCTGAACATCGAAGAGACGAAAGGCCTGCTGGACCGGCTGCTAGGAGAGTTATGAGCACCGCACTTGAGTGGTTCAAGTCGAGCTACAGCGGCGACGAGGGCGGTGCCTGTCTCGAAGTCGCCTACGACTGGCGCAAGTCCAGCTACAGCGGGAGTGACGGCGGCGAGTGCATCGAGGTCGCCGCGCACCCTCCGCCATCCACGTCCGCGACTCCAAGAACCCCGAAGGCCCCACCTTCACCGTCGCCCCCACCATCTGGTCGGCCTTCGCCGCGTACGCCGCCCAGGGCTGACTCCTGAGCCTCCCCAGGCGGGCGTAGCGACCGCTGGGTCAGCGTCCTCGCAGGGCCCCGAACCAGCGGACGATCGCAGACGTGGCCGCGGCGTTGGACCCCAGGTGACGTGACCCCGGTAGTCGACCGCGCCGAGATCGACGACCGGGGCGTCCACGCCGTTCTCGTACAGAGCCGCCCGGCAGTGCTCAGTGTTGGCGGTGACGGCCTGCTCGTCCTCCGCCGCCAGTACAGCCGGACCGGCGCGTCCGGCACCCAGTCGGTGCACACGGCGTCCGTCGTGCGCAGGGCCTGCGCCAGCGCCCCGTCGGATGCTCAAGCACTGCACGGCCCCGGCCGGTCAGGAGCTTGTCCAGGATCCGTTCAGCCTCACAAGGGCCGATCGGTTCCACATTGCGGCGGGCCCCGAACCTTCCTGGAGATGACCTCCGAACCGATACACCGCCTGAGTACCGTGCATATCCCGTGCCGGCGGGCCCTCATCCTCTGGGAAGCCGCTGTGGCGCGAGGCGAGTCAGATCAACATTGCGCAGCTCGGCGTGGTTTTGGGTGACCTCAGCAAGCGCAACAGGTGTGGTGGCATCGCCGTTCAGGTGATCGTTCGCGCCACATGGGTGCTCACCTGACGGTATTCGCCCGAGGGGCTCCCGGGCCGCGGAACGGGAGTGTACGGCTGAGGACGAGGTTGGTGGTCGTGCTCCCGAATTCGGCCAGCTCGTCGACGATTTCCTCCAGGTGGGCCATCGACGTGGTCGCCACCTTCATGACGTAGCAGTCGTCTCCGGTGGTGCGCAGGCACTCCAGGATCTCCGGGCGCTCCCCGAGCAGTCGGCGCAGCGGCTCGTGGCGGGTCCCAGGCCCCGGGTACTTGAGCCGGACCATCGCCATCACCGGGTACCCGGTCCGCTCCAGGTTCACCTCCGCCCGGTACCCGGTGATCACCTCGGCCTCTTCGAGCCGCCGCACCCGCTCCTTGGTCGCCGACGCGCTCAGGTTCACCCGCCGTGCCAGTTCCGTGAACGCGATCCGGCCGTCCCGTTGGACTTCCGCCAGGATCGCCCAGTCCGTCGCATCAGGGGTCTCGGTCATCCACCCATTTTACCGTCGTATCCACGGCCGAACGGCCCCTGAACGGGCGGGAATCCCTTCTGGAGACCCATGTGTCCTGCCTAGGGTTGGGCTTATGAAGATCGGAGTCAACGTCCTCAATTTCGGCCCCGGCACCGACCCCGGAGTCCTGCGCAGCTGGGCCCAGACCGTGGAGGGCCTTGGCTTCGACCTACTGATGATCTCGGACCACATAGCCATCACGCCCGACGTCGCCGAGCGCTACCCCGCCCCTTCTACGAGCCCTTCACCACCTTGTCCTGGCTGGCCGGCCTCACCACCCGTATCCGGCTCGGCACGACAGTCCTCATCGCGCCCTACCGACACCCGCTGCTCACCGCCCGGATGGCGGCCAACCTGGACGAGCTGAGCGGCGGCCGACTAGTCCTCGGCGTGGGAGTGGGCTGGGCGCGAGAGGAGTTCGCAGCCCTCGGCATCCCATTCGCACAGCGCGGTCGGCTGACCGACGACCACCTACGGGACATCCGGGCGGCCTGGGCGGACACCGCCTCCTACGGAGACCGCCAGATCCCGGTATGGGTCGGCGGCAACAGCGACGCGGGACTGCGCCGGGCCGTACGACTCGGAGATGCATGGCATCCGCTGCGCCCCACCCTGCCGTGGCTGCGCGAAGCCGCAGCCAGGCTGGAGGCGTACGCGGATGGGCAACACCTCCCCTGCCCGCCCTTGCACCCCGGATCGCCCTCAAGCTCACCAAGGCACCGGTTGTCGGACCGGACCGGCTCGCAGGTGAGGGCACCATCGACCAGATCATGGACGACCTCGGCCAACTGAGGCTGCTGGGCGCCGAATCCGTCGTCCTCGACACCTACCACGGCAACCCTGACGAGACATGCCACCCGCAGGCGGCCTGGCAGGCACTCGCCACGGTGGCCGCGCACTTCCATGCGCCCCGCACCCCACCCCGCAGCACAACGGAGCAGTCATGACCACACCCGAAGACCACACCTCCTCCGGCGGGCCATCGCGCTCGCGGTGAAGGCACGCGCGAGCGGCAACCCGCCGTTCGGATCGCTGCTGTCAGGACCGGACGGAACGATACTGGCCGAGGAACACAACACGACCCTCACCGACAACGACGTCACCGCGCACCCGGAACTGAAGCTGGCGAGGTGGGCCGCGCGGGAGCTCGACGCGGACACGGCGGCGGGCACCACGATGTACACCAGCTGCCAGCCGTGCGGGATGTGCGAGGCCGTCATCCAACGGGCCGGACTGCGGCGGGTGGTGTTTGCCCTGTCCAACGAGCAGCTCCTGGACATCAGGCCGGGCAGCGGCCAACCGCCGGTGCCGCAGGACGGCCCCGAGCTGCTCGACGAGGTGCGGGCCGCGGTCGAGGGTACTACCGCTGACCGTTGCGGCCGGGCATGAACACCGAGGAGTTCAGGCGGGACGAGGCCGCGGTGTCGGCCGACCTCGCGAAACTCAGGCCCCTCACGGAACGGATCTGACGCCCCGAGCCGGTGCCGACGTCAGGGAGCCTTGAGCAGGTCGCGGAGCCCGGCGACGTAGGTACGCACATCCCGTTCGGCGGGCAGTTCGACGGAGACGTCCCGCGCCTCCTGACCAGGCAGCCGACAGGGGCGGCAGAGCCCGTCCGGAAGGACCTCGGGGCGCCCGGTACCCCGCACTGGTGCACTCCATCATCGCCCGCCGCACGGGTGTGCCGGGAGCCGGCGACACGGGAGCGGCCGGCACGCGGGGCGGGATCTTGTCCCGGAGGCGGCGGCGGACGAAGCCGACCGGTGAGTCGACCTGGGCGGGGAGCCCGGCGGTGAGCGCCTGGGTGAGGTACGCGGCGTCGACACCGCGCGCGAACCACTCGGCGGCCAGCTGCTCCAGGACCTCGCAGTCGGCACCGGAAAGCGCCAGCCGCGCGTCCACACGGCCGAGTTGGGCCAACGCCAGGTACGCGGGTGAGGGTCCCTCGCCAGCCGGGGCGGAAGCCGGGGCGGAAGCCGCAGCGACGGCGGGTGCCGTTCCCCTGTTCGCTGCCGCGGTACGACGGGGCCGCCGCAGGCTGCACAACCGCCTGCTCGACCCCGCCCTCGACCGCACCTGCGACGAGCGCGGCCCACCACTCGTTGTCCCGTGCGGTACGGGACCAGAACGTGCGGAACACCCAGCGCACCTGACCACCCTCACCGCCGACCGGGCACCGCACACGGCGCAGATATCCGGCGACCGAAAGGGCCCTCAGGGCCGAGCCGACGGCCTGCTGGCCGTAGAGCGGCAGTTGCCTGGCCAGGCCCTTGACGTCCATGGCGGCACCCTCGGGCAGCTGGTCGATGAATCCGGCGATGCTGCGCTCACGCGGCGGCAGCAACGTGAAGTCGGCGCTAGCGCGCGGCTGTTGGTCAGGGGCCGATCGCTTGCCGTAACCGGGACTGGCCATCGGGTACGGGCGCGAGAATGCGGGTGCGCGCAGGGCAGAGCTAGGGTGCTCGATAGCCACGGGATCGGGTCCTTAACGTCGATCTTGCGGTGAGACCCCGGCCTGGCGTTTCTGCGCCTCGTCGGGGTCGCTCGTTTCCGGCACCGTAAACAGTCACCACTCTCCGCGGCAAGTTGATCACAATTAGTCATACTTGCCGGTCGTGACGGGTCAGGGAGGGCGGGAAGGTCCTTCCCCAACCCTTCTTTTCCTACCGGATACAAGAAGGCGCTCGAATCCCGGAGCCCGCATCCCGGCCCCGGATCCCGACGCTCAAGCATCGGGCCCGAGCCCCCGCCACGCTCCCTCGAACGAGTGAGGCGACCGGTCCCGGCACTGCGCGCCCAGGGCCTCCTGTCCGGCACTTGCCGAACCATTACCGTATTCGTGCGGACGTACCGAGTTCGTACGACGACTTCGTGTCCGAGCTGGTCAGGTGGAGCTGAGGGAAGGGCCGAGGCCGCGCCCACTCCGCCTCCCCGGCCCGGAGGGGCCCGCTCGGGGCCCGGGTCCTGAGCGCCGGGCGTCGGGCGTCGGGCGTCGGGCCGCCGCCGGACACGAAGTCCGTGAGCCAAGTCCGTGAGCTTCCCGCCGGGGACGGCAGGGTCTCCCGCAGGGCCTGTCCCCATGCGAGCCACACGCAGGTGTCCACCGTGAGGTGACGATTCGAAGCCGCCGGATCCGTAGCGTTCGAGGCGCCGCAGCACCCGGCCGCGGGCCCGGAGAAGGAGCGTTCATGAGGATCGTCTGGCAACTGCTGGCCGTCGTGCTGGTAGCCATGATCGGCGGTCAGGTCGTCGGCGCCGTGCAGGACAACCCATGGCTCGAGCTCGTTCTGGGACTGCTGACAGCCGTGCTCGCGGTGCTCGTATACGGATGGGTGGTACGCAAGACCGAGCACCGCCCGTCCATCGAAGTGGCCCGCAAGGGGCCGAGTCCGCGATCGGCCGGGGATGCTGATCGGCGTCGCGTTGTTCGGCGCCGTCATAACCAACATCTTCTTCAACGCCCACTACGAGATCAACGGCCTGGGCTCCCCGGCCGGCGCGATCGGCCTGATCGGCTTCATGGCCGCCGCTGCCGTGACCGAGGAACTGATGTTCCGTGGCGTCCTGTTCCGAATCATCGAGGAGTACACCGGAACCTGGATCGCGCTGACGCTGACCAGTGCGCTGTTCGGCGCCTCGCACCTGCTCAACCCCAACGCCAGCCTGTGGGGCGCCATCGCCATCACGATCGAGGCCGGTGGCATGCTCGCCGCCGCCTACGCCGCGACCCGCAACCTGTGGGTGCCGATCGGCCTGCACTTCGGCTGGAACTTCGCCGCGGCCGGCATCTTCAGCACCGAGGTCTCCGGCAACAACACCCGAAGGGCCTGCTGGACAGCGTGACGTCCGGCCCGACCTGGGTCACCGGCGGCGACTTCGGACCCGAAGGAAGCGTGTACGCGGTGCTGTTCGGCGTACTCGTGACGATCGGGTTCCTGTGGCTGGCCCGCAAGCGCGGCAACCTGGTCCCCGCCGTCGCGCCGACCGCGTCGCCGCCGCCACCACTACACTTTCCCGATGACCGGACTTGCGCGGATCCAGGAACTGTGGCGCCGGTCAGGCACCACAGTCTGGTATGTCCCGCTCGCCCTGGCGCTGTTCGCCATGTCGTTGGTCTACCACAGCAACGGAACGGATGTCGGCGGCCTGCCGACCCGCCCCTACGACGCCCTGGCCGTCGCGGCCATCGCCCTCCAGTGCTTCCCGCTCGCCGGACGCCGGCGGTGGCCGGTCATCTGTTTCACCCTGGTCTCGCTCGGCTTCGCCCTCGACCAGCTCCGCGGCTACCACTCGCTCGCGGGCACCGCTGCCCATCGCGCTGATCGGCGTGGCGTCCAAGCTGGAACACCACCGGCGCGCCACCGCGCTCGCCTTCTCCGCGGCGTACGTTCCGCTGGCGTTCGCACTCAACGCGATCGGTCCGGGCGAACCGCCGAGCGAGTACGTGATGTTCTTCCTGGCTCTGACACTCGCATGGGGCGTCGGATCCTGGCTCCGCACCACCCGGGCCGCCGAAGCCGAGCGCCGCCGCCGCGTCGCCGAGGACACCCGGACCGCCGAACGCGCCCGCATCGCCCGCGAACTCCACGACGTGGTGACCCACCATGTGACGGCGATGGTCGTACAGGCCGAGGCGGCACGCTACCTGACCGCCGCACCCGATCGCCTCGACCAGAGCCTCACCGCCATCACGGACACCGGCCGGCGGGCCATCACCGACCTGCGGCACCTGCTCAACCTGCTCAACCCCGACCACGGCACCGAGGCCACACCACCGCCCGTCGGCAGACTCCTCACACTCGTCGAACAGACCCGGCGGGCCGGGCAACCGGTGGAGTTCACGGAGGAGGGCACGCCCGCCGAGTCGACCGGCAGCGCCGACCTCGTGGCCTACCGGGTGGTGCAGGAATCCTGACCAACGCCCTCAAGTACGCTCATGGAGACCGCACTTCGGTCCAGGTGCACCATTGCGAAAGGGAGATCACCGTGGAGGTCAGCACGGACGGCCCCGGCTCGAAGGCCGCACTCACCGGCGGAAGCGGGCGGGGCCTGGCCGGTCTCCGCGAGCGTGTCGAAGTGCTCGGCGGCGAATTCAGCGCAGGCCGCCAACCGCACGGCGGCTTCGTCGTCCGGGGCCGTATACCCGCCAAGCGCCCGTCGTGACCGATCCGATCCGGGTCCTGGTCTGCGACGACCAGGTGCTGATCCGCACCGGGCTGGCGACGATCATCGGTTCTCAGCCCGACCTGGAGGTGGCGGGCGAATGCGGGACGGGCAGAGCGCCGTCGACCTCGCGGAGAAGCTGCGCCCGGACGTCGTGGTGATGGACATACGCATGCCGGTGCTCGACGGCATCGCAGCCACCCGCCTGCTGGCCGGTGCCGGGGTGCCGCGCCCGTAAAGGTGCTGGTGGTGACGACGTTCAACCTGGACGAGTACGTCTACGAGGCGCTGCGCGCGGGCGCCAGCGGGTTCCTGCTCAAGGACGCACCGCCGTCCCAGCTGCTGCAGGGCATCCGGACCGTGTCGGCGGGCGCGGCCCTGCTGGACCCCGAGGTGACACGCCAGCTGGTGGGCCGGTACGCCGCCCGTATCCGCCCCACCGAGGACAACGGACCCGACATCCCGCTGACCCCACGCGAACTGGAGGTCCTGCGCCTCATCGCGGACGGTCTCTCCAACAACGAGATCGCCGCGTCCCTCGTGATCAGCCGGGAAACCGTCAAGACCTTCGTCTCACGCATCCTCACCAAGCTCGGACTCCGCGACCGCGTCCAGGCGGTCGTCTACGCCTACCGCCAGGGCCTGGTGTCCTGAGGGCGCCGGACGAAGGCAGGCCCGTGGCCCGGGCCCGCTGCGGCCCCGGAGAGCCGTCACCACTGCCGGTGCACAGTCGCCTTGCTGCCCGTCACCAGGCTGGCCGGCGGAACGTCATCGGACACCACCGCGCCGGCGGCGACCACCGCGTCACGGCCGATGCTGACGCCGGGAAGGATCGTGGCACCGGCGCCGATCCACACGTTCTCCGCCACATCGATGGGCCCGCCACTCAGCCACCCCGCCGCTCCTCGGGATCCACCGGGTGACCGACGGTGATGAACGTGACCTTCGGTCCGACCAGCACGCGCTCGCCCAGCCGGATGCCCGCGTAATCCAGGAACGTGCAGTTCTGGTTGATGAACACCCGCTCTCCTAGATCCAGTTGAAGGCCGTGGTCCGTGTAGAAGGGCGGATAGATCGTGACTCGTTCCGGCAGCGGCCCGCCGAGGATCCGCTCGAATATTTCCGCCTTGCCCGCTTCGTCGTCGAAGGGCAGGACGTTCAGGCGGGAGGTGAGCTCGGTGACCCGCAGGACCCTCTCGGACATGGCCCGGAACTCGGGGCTCTGGATGCGCATGAAACGGTCGCTGGACATGCCGCGGTCCTTCCTGGTGTACCGGTGACTGGACAGGACTCACCGGGCGCCGGTGGAGGCTGCTGCCGGCAGCCGGCCGGGACCGGTGTCCACCGGTTCACCCTAGGCCCGGACTGTCTTCAACTTGCGTCAGCCATAGGGAGAGTTGGGCGAGACACTGTTGAACCGCAAAGAGCTGAACCCCGAAAGTTCCCCGGTCGCAGCCTTCGGAGATCGTCTTCGCACGTTACGTGACGAGCGCGGCTGGACACAGGACGAACTAGCAGAGCGGACGGGGTACTCCGGGACTCATATCTCCGCCGTCGAAACCGGGCGGCGGTCCCCAACTCCCGTTTTCGAATAGCGTCAACAAGGCGTTCGGAACCGGTGATCAGTTCGAGCGGCAGGGGCGGGCCGCACGCCACCCGGCCTTGCTGGAAGGGTTCCCGGAGTACGTAGGCCATGAGGCCCGAGCGGCGGAGATCCGGCTCTACGAGGTGGGCGTCATGCCCGGCCTGCTTCAGACCCCGGAGTACGCGACAGCCCTCGCCGAGAGCGCCGTAAAGCGTGGGGCGATCACGCCCGACCAGGCCACTGAGCGAGTGGACCTCGTCGCACAGCGACAGGCGTCACTGATCCGCACGCCCACACCCTTGGTGCTGGTCGTGCTCGACGAGAGCCGTATCCGCCGTCCCATCGGCGATCCGGCCGCCGTGGACGCACAGTTGGCGCGCCTGCTGGAGTTCGCCGAACTGCCGACCACGGTGCTGCAGATCACCCCGTCCACCATGGGGTTCGCCGCCCGTTCGACCTGCCCGTCTACCTGCTGACACTGCCGGACCGCTCGCTGATTTCGTACGCCGATTCGACCCAACAGGGCCATCTGGAACGGGAAAGCACGTTCGGCCTGCCGCTGCTTACGGCCTACCATCAGCTACAGGCCGAGGCGCTGTCACAGTCTGTATCGGTGGCCATGATCGAGCAGTTGAGAAAGGGCGCCCAGTGACGACCGAATCCCCGCTGGTACACCTCCTCGTACAGCAACAACGGCGGCGCGTGCATCGAGGTCGCCACCAACCTCGTCGCCCCGCGCGGCATCGTCCCCGTACGCGACTCCAAGAACCCGGCCGGCCCGGTCCTGACGCTCCCCGCCGGCGCCTTCTCCTCCTTCGTGGCGGGCATCAAACGCGGCGACGTCGACACCGTCTGACCTCTCGGCCGGACCTGGACCGCAGCTCACCCTGCGCACCTGGCCCAGCGGGTCCTCGCGCTAGTGAGCCGCGCAGGCACGGAAGTCGGCCTGCGCAAGCTCCGTCTCGGGCCAGTCCGCCCCTGCGTAGGAGTCGGCCTCCTCGCCGCTCACAGAGATCCCGCTGTCACTCTGACGACCGACATGGCGGACAGCCACGCCGTCCCCGCTCGACTGGAGGACCTGGAGCTCGACGCGGCCGTCGCGGTCGGTGTCGGTGACCCACACCCCGAACACGAACGCCGGGCTACCCATACGGATGGTGCCGGTCCGGTCACTGGTCAGGTCGCGGGCAAGAGGCCCGTAGTGCACCTCATGCGCCAGCATGCTGTCCCGCGGCATATCGCCCTCGTCGCGCTGACTGTAGAAGAGCGCCAGATCGAGGTACCCGTCACCGTCGAAGTCGCCGAAGGTTCCCCGCGTCGCCATGTCCTCCTTCGGCACGCCTCGCAGCTTCTGCCAGAACCCGCGGGCATCGCCCACACTGACAGTGGTGCGGTGATCGCCTCCCGGAAGACCACCGAGCCGGCGCCTTCGCCCTTCTGGTAGAGGATCTCGTCCAGGTGCCCATCCGCGTCCACGTCGGCGCGCAGGGTGGTGCTGTCGACGGCGCATATGGCCATGGGCGCATGGTCGCCCGGCTGCGGCCCGGTGCCCAGGAGCGGCCATAAGCCTCCGGCGATCACGGCGAGGCCGGCTGCGGCAGCCGTGGCAAACCGACGCTGACGCGAGCGCCGTCGACGCTGCTGCCGCTGCCGCATCAACGAGATCTCTTCCCTGAGCGAGATTTTCCTTAGAACATCAGATGGAGGCATGGCGGCACTCTAGGCCCGGACTTCACGGGTCACCGTTTCAGGTCTGTGGCCAGCGGGCTTGTCCGATGTCGGTATCGAGGAGATCGAGGAGGTGGAGTTGAACGCCACGGGTGATCTGGACGGTGGGTGGATCGGTGATGTGGCCGATCCGCCGGGTGAGTCCGCCGAGATGGTAGAAGATCATGCGGCCGGTGGGGCGGACCCGGCGGTTGTCGGGGTAGAGCCCGGTCATGGTCTGCTCGGGGCCCAGGGCCCGTCTGACCTGCCGTTCGATGAGGCAGAACCAACCGTGCCCCCTTCCAGATCCAGAGTGGCATGGACCTCGTCCTTGATCTGCGCGGCGGGCACCGGGGCGACGAAGTGCACCCCGGCCACCAGCAGCGCGGAGACGTTGGCATAGGACACCAGCCTGGAGTCGGCGACCAGCAGGAAGTCGCGGGGCCCGGCCATCGTGCGCAGGTCCTTCATCGCGCCGACGACCTGGGAGACCTCGGCCGCCGGGCCGCCGAAGACCCGCGCATGCACCGGGATCCCGCCGTCGGCGGACACCGCGAGTCCGGCCTGGACCTGTTTCAGGTCCGCCCGCCGGTCTTTGGGGTGCCCGTAGTTGATGACCGGGAAGTCCTCGTCCTGGCCTTCGGCCGGGTGGTCCCCGTGGACGGACATACTGGTCATGTCCCAGTGCAGGCGGGATACATCGATACCGAACTCGGCGATCGCCCTCGCTCCGACCGTCCCGGCAATGTGCTCCAGGTGCGGGGCGATCGCGTCCAGAGCCCGGGCGAGCCGGTCGTCGTTGAGCAGGCCGGCGTCAATTCCGAAGACCTCTTCCACCGCCCAGGTCCGGGCCCAGTCCCCGACTCGCACCAGCGGTGCGGGCGCGGTCAGCCGGTTGGCCACCAGGGCAGACTGCGTCGACGATCCCGGCCAGATCCAGCCGACGAGTGAACTCGGAAACGACAGGCAGAGCGCCCAGACGTTTCTCCACCACGGACGTCACCGCTACTTCAAAGCGCTGACGCCGGGACCGTGGCCGCGGGGACCGGGAAGTCTTCGACACGCCCCACCCAACGCCACACCCCACCCAACGCCACACCCCGGCCCGAGGACACCCCGGACCGGTCACACCAGACGAATCAACGACCCGCGAAGTCCGGGCCTAGGCGTGCGCAACTGATCGTTGTGGCTCGCCGGGGATCGCGGCCTTAGGTCCAACGACCGTTGGGAACTGGGCCCCAGCCCGATCCGCTCCCCGGAACCAACGCCTAGCCTGACCGCATGTTCACCGCCCAGAGCCACATCCGCATCGCCCGCCCCACCGGTGACATCGCCGCAGCCGAACGGTTCTGGACCCGCGGACTCGGGATGAGCGTGGTGTTCCGCACCGACGGAGCCGGCCCACCGGACGCCCACGAGCTGCTCATGGTGGGCCTGGCCGACGCCCCTGGCACCTCGAACTCACCCGGGACCCCGTCCACCCCGTCGAGCCCCGCCCCACCGAGGAGGACCTGCTCGTCATCTACCTGGACGGCCCGGTTCCGGACGGGCTGGTGGCACGGCTCCAGGAACACGGCGGCAAGCGCGTCCGGTCCCCAATCCGTACTGGAACACCTGGGGCGTCACCATCGAGGACCCCGACGGCTACCGTCTCGTCCTGTGCACCCGCGCCTGGTCCAACTCCTGACCCGGCCGGCTGTCAGTGGTGGCCCGTAGGGTCTCCGGCATGGCGACGCTCCCGAACCCGCTCCCGTCCCTGGCCACTTCGGGCCTGGACCTCCCTCCCGGCACCCTGGTGACCACCACGGTGGACGGCCCCTGGCCCGAGCCGCTCCTCTGGTACGCCGACGAGTCCGCGGCTCCCGGCACCTGGGGCGGTCTGCGCGCCTCCGGCCGTGCCGTCGGGCTCCTGCCCGTGCTGGTCGACGGCGGGATGCGCGATCAGTGGCCCCAGGACTGGGACCTCGATCCGCAGAACACCTCGTACCCCGGGGACCACGACGCACAGGACGTGCTCAGCGAGCTCTGGGCAGGCTCCGCCCCGAAGAACCCGACGGCACGGAAGCCGAGTGGCCGGGGCCGGCTCCGGCACCGGCCGCGAGCGACACCGACGAGGACCCGGACGAGCTGGTGTCCGACATCGCCGACGGGTTCACGGGCATCGGCAGCCCGCTGGCAGGCCTGCGCGCCGCGCTCGTGCCCGCCCGGCGCAGCGCCGACATCCCGGCGGCGATCGGCTGGACCGGCCCGCTGAACCACCAGAACGACGTCGCCAGGCTCTGCGCGGTGCTCCGGTCCTGGGAGGACCGCTTCGGTATACGGGTCGTGGTGCTCGGCTTCGACACCCTGGTCGTCTCGGTCGCCCGACCGCCCAGGACAGCCGAGGAGGCACTGGCGGTGGCCGAAGAACACCTCGCGTTCTGCCCGGACAACATCAACCAGAGCACGCTGAACACCCTGGACCTCTACGCGGAGGCGGCCGTGCTCGACCAGAGGATCTGGTCCTTCTGGTGGGACTGAGTACGCGCGCTCATGTGCGGTGGCCGGGGCCGTATTGAATCGCACGCATGGCCGAAGATCTGCTCAACCCACGTACCCGCGCGCCTGGATCGCCCGCTGGTCTCCACGCTCGTCACGCTCCCGCTGATTCTCGTCGCGTTGTTCATCGGCGGGCTCTCGGCCATGGCCTGCGACTCCTGCAACGGCGCGGAGGCGGACGGTTTCACCCGCAGCTTCGACACCGCCTGGGCGGTCCTGACCACAGGTCTGCTGCTGTCGTTCGCCGTGCTGGTGGTGAGCTGGTTCCTGCCCTGGCGTCAACGGCAGGCCGCGACCCGCATGTTTCTCGCGGCCCTCGCGCCTGCCGTCGTGTTCATCGCCTTCGTGGCGTTCCTGGGCCTCGTCGACTGACCCACTGCCGCGCTCGACGAGGCCCGGGCCCGGCGGCGGGTCAGCGCCCGAGCCGCTGCGCGACCTCCGTCGCCCAGTACGTCAGGATCATCTGCGCGCCTGCCCGCCGGATCCCGGTCAGGCTCTCCAGGATCGCCGCGTCCCGGTCGATCCAGCCCTTCTCGGCGGCGGCCTCGATCATCGAGTACTCACCACTGATCTGGTACGCGGCCACCGGCACGTCCACCGCGTCGGCGACCTTGGCCAGGATGTCCAGATACGGTCCGGCCGGCTTGACCATCACCATGTCGGCACCCTCCTCGAGGTCGAGCGCCAGCTCGCGCAGGGACTCCCGGGCGTTCGCCGGGTCCTGCTGATACGTCTTGCGGTCACCCTTCAGCGAGAGCCCACCGCCTCGCGGAAGGGACCGTAGAACGCCGAGGAGTACTTCGCCGTGTAGGCGAGGATCGCCACCTCCTCGTGCCCGGCCTGGTCCAGCGCGTCGCGGACCACCCCGACCTGACCGTCCATCATGCCGCTGGGACCCACCACATGGGCGCCCGCGTCGGCCTGGACCTGGGCCATCTCGGCGTACCGCTCCAGCGTGGCGTCGTTGTCGACCCGGCCGTCATCGGTCAGGACACCGCAGTGCCCGTGGTCGGTGTACTCGTCCAGGCACAGGTCGGACATGACGACGAGGCCGTCGCCGACCTCTTCCCGCACGGCACGCAGCGCGACCTGGAGGATGCCGTCCGGGTCGGTGCCCGCCGTGCCCAGGGCGTCCTTCTTCTCGTCCGTCGGTACGCCGAAGAGCATGATCCGGAAACACCGGCGGCCACCGCTTCGACGGCGGCCTTCCGCAGGGTGTCCAGGGTGTGCTGCTGCACTCCGGGCATGGCCGAGATGGCGACGGGCGCGTCTACGCCCTCGCGCACGAACGCGGGAAGGATCAGATTCGCCGGGTCGAGCCGTGTCTCGGCGACCATCCGTCGCATGACGGGCGTCGTCCGCAGCCGCCGGGGCCGGGAGCCGGGGAAGTTTCCGTACACAGTCATCCTTCGAGGTTAGCCCCGCCCGCCCGCCCTCTTGCCGACACCCGTGCCGGGAAACGGACGGGCCCGGCCGCCGAAGCAGCCGGGCCCCTCACGTACTACCGGACCGGTCAGGTCGTCGTCCGACGACGCCGCGAACCCGGACGCCGCTCGCTCGGACGCGTCACCGGGTCACCGGCCCCTTGGCCGTGTCCCTGCGCTGCGCACCGAAGTCCGCGAGCGCCTGTGCCAGCTTGTGCACCGAAGGCTCCGGGAGAGCACATCGACCCGCAGACCGTGCTCCTCGGCGGTCTTCGCCGTGGCCGGGCCGATACACGCGATCACGGTCACGTTGTGCGGCTTGCCCGCGATGCCCACGAGGTTGCGGACGGTCGAGGACGAGGTGAAGAGCACCGCGTCGAAACCGCCGCCCTTGATGGCCTCACGGGTGTCGGCGGGCGGCGGCGAAGCACGGACCGTGCGGTACGCCGTGACGTCGTCGACCTCCCAGCCCAGCTCGATGAGACCGGCCACCAGCGTCTCGGTGGCGATGTCCGCACGCGGCAGGAACACCCGGTCGATCGGGTCGAAGACCGGGTCGTACGGCGGCCAGTCCTCCAGCAGACCGGCGGCGGACTGCTCACCGGACGGCACCAGATCGGGCTTCACACCGAAGTCGATCAGCGCGCCGGCGGTCTGGTCCCCACGGCCGCGACCTTGATCCCGGCGAAGGCGCGGGCGTCGAGCCCGTACTCCTCGAACTTCTCCCGGACCGCCTTGACCGCGTTGACCGAGGTGAAGGCGATCCACTCGTAGCGGCCGGTGACCAGGCCCTTGACCGCGCGCTCCATCTGCTGGGGCGTACGCGGCGGCTCGACGGCGATCGTCGGGACCTCGTGCGACACCGCACCGTACGAACGCAACTGGTCGGAGAGCGAAGCCGCCTGCTCCTTCGTACGCGGGACGAGCACCTTCCAGCCGAACAGCGGCTTGGACTCGAACCACGACAGCTGGTCACGCTGGGCGGCAGAGCTGCGCTCCCCGACCACGGCTATGACGGGCTGGTGGCCCTCCGGCGAAGGCAGGACCTTCGCCTGCTTCAGGACCTGGGCGATCGTCCCGAGAGTCGCCGTCCAGGTGCGCTGACGGGTCGTCGTACCGGCGACCGTGACGGTCATCGGGGTGTCGGGCTTGCGGCCCGCCGAGACCAGCTCGCCGGCGGCCGCGGCCACCGAGTCGAGCGCCGTGGACACGACGGCCGTCGCATCGCTCGCGCCGACCTCGTTCCAGCAGCGGTCCGACGCGGTACGCGCGTCGATGAAACGGACGTCGGTGCCCTGCGCGTCGCGCAGCGGCACACCGGCGTACGCGGACACGCCAACGGCGTGGGCGATACCCGGCACGACCTCGAAGGGAACGCCCGCGGCGGCACAGGCGAGCATCTCGACGCCCGTGTTGCCGTCCAGGCCGGGTCCCCGGTAACAGCGCGGACCACCCGCCTGCCGCCCTTCGCTGCCTCCATGACAAGATTGGCCGCATCCCTGAGAACGGGTACACCGGCGGTTGTTGACGGCACGTCAACAACGGTCAGCTCAGGGTGCTTACGCCTGCCCGCGCATGGCAGCGAACGACGTCGAGAACGTCCGGTTCGGCTACAAGGACGTCCGCGCTCGCGAGCGCTTCCACAGCGCGCAGAGTCAGCAGTCCCGGTCGCCGGGACCGGCGCCGAGGAAGGTGACGTGTCCTGCGGACAGGACAGGGAAGTCGGATACGACGGGGCCGGTGGGGCTCAAAGTGCTCGCTCCCCATAAGACCGGCCGCACCCTTGGCAAGCATCTCGGCCGCGAGTTCGCGACCGAGGGCCGCCGCGTCGTCGTGCGACGTGGGGACGGGACCGGTGATGGACAGCTGTACCAGGGAAGTGCCGTCGGTCGAACCGACGACACCGCGCAGGCGCAGTTCGTTGACAGATTGGCCTTCGGCCAGGAGATCGGCCAGCGCACCCACAGGTGCGGAGCAGCCGGCCTCCAGAGCCGCGAGCAGGGCGCGCTCGGCGGTCACGGCGACCCGGGTGTACGGGTCGTCGAGCTCGGCGAGTGCTGCGGCGAGGTCCACGCTGCTTTCAGCGCATTCGATCGCCAGTGCTCCCTGGCCGGGAGCGGGCAGAACGGTGTCGACCGGCAGGAAGTCGGTCACCTCACCGCTCCGTCCGAGGCGGCTGAGCCCGGCTGCGGCAAGTACGACCGCATCCAGCTCCCCGCTTCGTACAAATCCGATACGCGTATCGACGTTGCCACGGATCGGCACCGTCTCGATACCGAGGCGATGGGACCGCGCGTACGCGTTGAGCTGCGCCATCCGGCGCGCCGAACCAGTGCCGATACGGGCACCGGCCGGCAGCTGCGCGAAGGTCAGCCCGTCCCGCGCCACCAGTACGTCACGCGGATCCTCGCGCTCCGGTACGGCGGCCAGGACGAGGCCATCCGGCTGCGCCGTCGGCAGGTCCTTGAGCGAGTGGACGGCGAAGTCCACCTCACCGCTCAGCACCGCCTCGCGCAGGGCGGCGACGAACACGCCGGTCCCGCCGATCTGCGAGAGCTGCTCCCTGGAAGTGTCTCCGTAGGTGGTGATCTCGACGAGCTCGACGGCGCGCCCGGTCACCTCTCGGACCGCATCAGCAACCATGCCGGACTGCGCCATGGCGAGCTTGCTGCGCCTGGTGCCGAGCCGGAGCGGCGTATTGGTCTCCCACCCAGGGTGAGTTGTCGGTCATGACCGCCCTCTATTCGGGTCGTTCAGGTCTGCCCGGGAGACGGCGGCCACCGTCTGCGGGTCGAGGTCGAAGAGTTCACGCAGCGCATCGGCGTACCCGGCGCCGCCGGGCTCACTGGCGAGCTGCTTGACCCGCACGGTGGGCGCGTGCAGGAGCTTGTCGACGACGCGGCGCACGGTCTGAGTGATCTCGGCGCGCTGCTTCTCGTCCAGGTCGGGGAGCCGTCCGTCGAGCCGCGCGATCTCGCCGGCCACCACATCGGCGGCCATGGTGCGCAGGGCAACGACGGTCGGGGTGATGTGGGCGGCACGCTGAGCGGCACCGAAGGCGGCGACCTCGTCCGCGACGATCGTGCGCACCTGGTCCACATCGGCGGCCATCGGGGCGTCCGCGGACGCCTCGGCGAGCGACTCGATGTCGACGAGGCGCACACCGTCGACGCGGTGGGCCGCTCCGTCGATGTCACGCGGCATGGCCAGGTCGAGCAGGGCCAGCCGGACAGGGCCGACGGCCTCGGCGGGCACGACGGTCCGGCGGGCGGCCCGGTCCTGCGCGGCCGCGGTGGCGGAGCCGTTCTCCACCCAGGCGGCGTGCTGGTCCAGCTCGTCGGGGGCAGCCACGGCGGGTGCCTCGGGCACCTGAGCTGCCGTGTCGAAGGCCACGCCGAGCGCGTCGGCGACGGCCTCGGCGGTCAGGACAAGCCCGGTGGCACCGGTACAGGACACGACGACATCGGCACGTGTCAGCTCGACCGGGACCGCGCCCATGGGCACGGCTCGGGCGGTGGCACCAGCCTGGCCGAGGATCTCAACGAGCCGGTCGGCGCGGCCCGGGGTCCGGTTGGCGACGACGATCTCGGCGACACCGGCCCGTACGAGGGTGGCGGCGGCGAGCGAGGACATCGAGCCCGCGCCGATCACCAGGGCGCGCTTGTCCGCGGCCCAGCCGGTGACATCGGCGCCGTCGGCGAGCTGCTCCAGGCCGAACGTGACCAGCGACTGCCCGGCCCGGTCGATCCCGGTCTCGCTGTGCGCACGCTTACCGACCCGCAGGGCCTGCTGGAAGAGGTCGTTCAGCAGCCGGCCCGCGGTGTGGAGCTCCTGCCCCAGCGCGAGCGCGTCCTTGATCTGACCGAGGATCTGCCCTCGCCGACGACCATCGAGTCCAGTCCGCAGGCCACCGAGAAGAGATGGTGGACGGCCCTGTCCTCGTAGTGCACGTAGAGATAGGGAGTGAGCTCGTCGAGACCGACCCCGCTGTGCTGTGCGAGCAGCGTGGACAGCTCGGCGACACCCGCGTGGAACTTGTCCACGTCCGCGTACAGCTCGATGCGGTTGCAGGTGGCAAGCACTGCGGCCTCGGTCGCGGGTTCCGCGGCGAGGGTGTCCTGCAACAGCTTGACCTGGGCGTCGGCAGCCAGCGAGGCCGCCTCCAGCACGGAGACGGGTGCGCTGCGGTGGCTCAGCCCCACGACGAGGAGACTCATGCCGGCATCACGGCGGGCATGTCCCCGTCGGGTCCCTTCCGGCTCGTGGGAGTGGCACGCATGGGCGGTGCGTCGTCCTCGTCCACCACGGTGTTGCCTTCGGCCGCGGCTTCCTCGCCGGCCTTGCGCTGCTCGTGGAAGGCGAGGATCTGCAGCTCGATGGAGAGGTCGACCTTGCGCACATCGACGCCGTCGGGAACCGAGAGGACGGTCGGTGCGAAATTCAGGATGGAGGTCACACCCGCTGCGACGAGCCGGTCACAGACCTGCTGGGCCGCGCCGGGCGGGTGGTGATGACGCCGATGGACACACCGTTGTCGCTGATGATCCGGTCCAGGTCATCGGTGTGCTGGACGGCGATCCCGGCGACGGGTGTACCGGCCATGGCCGGGTCCGCGTCGATCAGGGCGGCGACGCGGAACCCACGGGAGGCGAAGCCGCCGTAGTTGGCGAGCGCGGCTCCGAGGTTTCCGATGCCGACGATGGCCACCGGCCAGTCCTGGGTGAGCCCGAGTTCACGGGAGATCTGGTAGACGAGATACTCGACGTCGTACCCGACACCACGCGTGCCGTAGGAGCCCAGGTAACTGAAGTCCTTGCGGAGCTTGGCGGAGTTGACTCCGCCGCTGCCGCGAGTTCCTCGGAGGACACCGTGGGGACCGAGCGCTCGGAGAGCGCTGTCAGTGCGCGGAGGTACAGCGGAAGTCGGGCGACGGTGGCCTCGGGAATTCCTCGGCTACGGGTCGCCGGTCGGTGAGTTCGGCCAGTTGCCACGGTGCTCCTGCGGGATGAGCGGGGCTGCAGGCGGCCGTACGTGCAAAGACCGCCCGTCGAAAGCAGGCTATGTCTTTGTGAACGCGTGCACAAAGATAGTGTCCGTTTTGTCCGGTCAAAGTGACCGGGGTCACGCATATTCCTCGCGCGGTCCCGGAACCCGGGACAGCATCAGCCCGTTGCGGGCCCGAAGAGGGCAAAGCGGTACACACTCCTCACATCTCCGCCCCGGGACCACTCAAAACGCCCATGATGTTAACCGGGTTTCGTTCAGGAGTACCCCGCCAAGAGCTGTCCCATAATCCTGGCGGGCTCTCGGCGTCAGCTACGGCACCCGCCGCGCTGCCGGAACACCCGAATACTCCCCGGGGCTCCGCCCGGAGGTACCCGATGTGATGCGGTTATCCCTGCGCCCTGCGATGCAACGCGTCAGCCGCCGTGCGCTGATCCACCAGGCATTACGGCACAGCCCTCAGGCACCGAGCGCAGCGCGCAGCCTCGAAGGGTCCACCCGCCAGAACGTGTGCTGTTCGCCGTCGATCAGGACCACCGGGATCTGCTCCCAGTACTCCTTGTACAGCTCCTCGTCCTGAGTGATATCCCTCTCCACCCAGGAGGCACCCGCCTCGTCGCAGACAGTGCGCACCACCAGCCTCGCATCGTCACAGAGGTGGCACCCGGGCTTTCCCACCAGGGTCACCACCCGGTCGGCGGGCTTCTTCTTCGTACGGCGCAGCAGGGCACTCATGTATCCATTCTGCGCTCATCGCGTCACCCGTTTAAAGCTCCGGTCCGCAAGAGTTCACGCCGCCGCATCCCGGCAGGTCAGGAAGGGCCGAACGGAATGGCTATGCTCACGGCATGGCCGCTTTTGGATGGCTCACACCCGTAAGCGCTCCGCAACAGCACGGAGCGTGCTGGCAGGCGAGGCCGCAGCCGAGGCGGCACGGAAGTCCACACTTTCCACCGAGGAGTCGCCGCTTCCCGGCGACACCACGGACCTGCAGGCCGGGGCCGGGGAATCCGGGAGCCGGCCTTCCCGGTAGCCGGCGACGACCGCGCGGCAGCCTTCTTCGACCTCGACAACACCGTGATGCAGGGTGCGGCGATCTTCCACTTCGGCCGCGGACTGTACAAGCGGAAGTTCTTCGAGCGCCGCGAGCTCACCCGGTTCGCCTGGCAGCAGGCCTGGTTCAGGCTGGCCGGCGTCGAGGACCCGGAGCACATGCAGGACGCGCGCGACAGCGCGCTGTCCATCGTCAAGGGTCACCGCGTCGCCGAACTGATGTCCATCGGCGAGGAGATCTACGACGAGTACATGGCCGACCGCATCTGGCCCGGCACCCGCGCCCTCGCCCAGGCGCACCTCGATGCCGGGCAGAAGGTCTGGCTCGTCACGGCCGCGCCGGTGGAGACCGCCACGATCATCGCCCGCCGGCTCGGGCTGACCGGGGCACTGGGCACCGTCGCCGAATCGGTGGACGGCGTGTACACCGGCCGCCTGGTCGGTGAGCCGCTGCACGGCCCGGCCAGGCCGAGGCCGTCCGCGCCCTGGCGGCGGCCGAGGGCCTGGACCTCGAACGCTGCGCGGCGTACAGCGACTCCCACAACGACATCCCGATGCTCTCGCTGGTGGGCCACCCGTACGCGATCAACCCGGACAACAAGCTCCGCAAGCACGCCCGCGCCCTGGACTGGCGGCTGCGCGACTACCGCACCGGCCGCAAGGCGGCAAGGTCGGCATCCCGGCGGCAGCGGGTGTGGGCGCCCTCGCGGGCGGCACCGCCGCGGCGGTCGCCCTGCACCGCCGCCGCCGCTGACCCCACGGCCCCCGGCAACCCCGCACCCGCCGCACCCGCCGGGCCACGCCCGGGGACGTACGGCCGGACGAGGTCCCGACGGATCGCGGCCTCCCACGCCTCCGGCCAGTCGGATTGTCCTCGACCGACCACAACCCGTCGCGCCCGCAGACAGATCACGAAGCCATTCGATCAATAAGCGGTCACAATGTGCTGCCAGGGTCGTCACTTAGAGGTTACGGAAGCGACGGAACCGGCGATTTGAGCAACTGGGTGTAGCACCACCTACACGAAGCGTTATTCTCCTCAGACGCACAAGGAGCCCGTCACTCACCACGACGAGTGACCGAGTTCGAACTGCACGTGATGGAAGCTCTGCCTCTGGGAGTCCCGTGTACCCACACGTCGGGGTTGACACCTCGGGCCTGGCTACGCTGCGCGCATCGGTCGTCGACCGCTTGCGCGGCTTCGTCCCCACCGCGTACGCCGTCCCCGCATTTGCCACCCTGCACCTGTCGGCCCTTGCTATGCGCTGGCCGAGCGTAGTGCGGCGGTCGGAAGACGCAGCAACCGCGGCGCTACGACCACTTCAACCATTCGTCGGCCGACAGCCGACAGCGACAGCGCGCGCATGATGGATCTCGTCGAGCGCGCACAGGCCGGTGAGGCAGACGCCTTCGGCCGCCTGTACGACCAGTACAGCGACACCGTGTACCGGTACATCTACTACCGCGTGGGCGGAAAGGCGACAGCGGAGGACCTCACCAGCGAGACCTTCCTGCGTGCTCTCCGCCGCATCTCAACCTTCACCTGGCAGGGCCGAGACTTCGGCGCCTGGCTGGTCACAATCGCTCGCAACCTGGTCGCCGACCACTTCAAATCCAGCCGTTTCCGGTTGGAAGTGACCACAGGCGAAATGCTCGACGCCAACGAGGTGGCGCGAAGTCCGGAGGACTCCGTACTGGAGGCCCTGTCCAACGCCGCGCTGCTGCAAGCCGTGCGGCGACTCAATCCACAACAGCAGGAGTGCGTCACCCTCAGGTTCCTGCAGGGCCTGTCGGTCGCCGAGACCGCCCGGGTGATGGGAAAGAACGAGGGTGCGATCAAAACCCTGCAGTACCGCGCCGTTCGCACATTGGCCCGACTCCTGCCGGACGATGCCCGCTGAATCCACCACCAAAATAACCAACAGTGATCCGTACATAACGCACTGGTCCGATCATCTTTCGTCCGTAACCCAAGTGCCGCGCCGCTCGTTGTGCCGGATGCAGGCCCCTGTCGTCACATCCCAGCCGTTTCCACTCGCTCGATCGTGTGGAAACGTCCAAGTGTGCAACCTTCCGGCCCCTCAGGGAGTCGACCGTCATGACGAGAGGAGGTGCCGCCAGTGATCGCAAACGTTTCGGCACACCGGCGGGCGAACGCCTTCGCCCAGGCCCTGGAGGAACAGTCGCTCCAGGGTGCGGCGGCCGTACAGCCCGAGGAACCGGCCGAACAGGCCGACCGCGGAAAGCTGTTGGCCCTGGCGAACGGCCTCGGTGAGCTACCGAAGCCGGAATTGGATCCCGAGGTCAAAATGGTGCAGCGAGCCCAGCTCGTCGCCGCCATGGAGACCATGTTCGCCGAAGGCAGCGCGTCCACGGGCCCTACTGTGCCCGAACAACGGGGCAAGGGGCCCACCGGGCCTCCCGCTCCGGAAATTGCGCCCCGCTCCAGATGGGCGAAGGGCCTCACCGCCGGCGGACTCACCGTCGGGGTGGCAGCGGAGCCTTCGGCGGAGTAGCCGCTGCCAGTTCCGACGCCCTGCCGGGTGATTCCCTGTACGGACTGAAACGCGGCATGGAAGACATCAGCCTCGGCATGGCCAACGGCGATGCCGACCGCGGCGAGGCCTACCTCGACCAGGCTTCCACCCGGCTGAGCGAAGCACGCCGCCTCATGGAACGAGCCCGCGCGGGCGACCTGAACCATGAATCACTCGGAGAGGTCAGGCACACGCTCAACGGCATGTCGCACGACGCCACCGCGGGCCACCGGCTGCTCCGCTCCGCCTACGAGCAGGGCGGCGCCATCGGTCCGATCCAGACCCTGGACTCCTTCTCCCGCTCGCACCGCGAGCTGGACCGCCCTCCGCGACCGGCTGCCCGTCCAGCTGAACGACATCGGCGACGAGGTCAACTCCGTCTTCGAAGCCATGGACCAGGAAGTCGCACCGCTGCAGTCCCTGCTCCCCGTACACCGGGCACGAGCAAGCAGTCGACAATGTCCGACTCGGCCGCCACCGGCCCCGGCCCCTCCGGTACAGACCGGCCTTCGCCCTCGTCCTCCGCGGCCCCGGGCAGCGGACCGGAGAACAGCAGCAGTACACCGAAGCCCTCCGGCTCCGGCAGCAGCCCTACCGAGGGGCTGCTCGGCGGCAGTACGGACGGCCTGCTCGACGACCTCCCGACGAACGGTGCCACCCCGACGCCCCCGACGAAGAGAGCGGCACCCGTCCCGCTCCGGACGTAACCCTGCCGCCACTGCTCCCCGGTCTGCTCCCCGGTCTGGGCCTCGACGGCGAGGACCTCAGGCCGTAGCCGAGACGCAACAGCGGGAGGGGCGGCAGCCGCGATCCGGCTGCCACCCTCCCGTTTGCAGATCCGTCAGGGTCCGTCAGGGTCCGTCAGAAGAAGACCGACCTGCGCTGCACCAGCAGCTTGTACAGCGTGTGCTGGATCTGCTCCCGCACCTGGTCCGTCAGGTTGAACATCAGCATCGGATCCTCCGCCGCCTCCGGCGGGTACCCGTCCGTCTCGATCGGCTCGCCGAACTGAATCGTCCACTTCGTCGGCAGGGGCACCGCACCCAGCGGGCCCAGCCACGGGAACGTCGGCGTGATCGGGAAGTACGGAATCCCCAGGACCCGCGCCAGCGTCTTGGAATTGCCGATCATCGGATAGATCTCCTCCGCCCCCACGATCGAGCACGGCACGATCGGCACCCCGGCCTGCAGCGCCGTCGACACGAAGCCGCCCCGCCCGAACCGCTGCAGCTTGTACCGCTCGCCGAACGGCTTGCCGATGCCCTTGAAGCCTTCCGGCATCACCCCGACCACCTCGCCGCGCTGCAGCAGCCGCTCCGCGTCCTGCGCACAGGCCAGCGTATGACCGGCCTTCCTGGCCAGCTCGTTGACCACCGGCAGCATGAAGACCAGATCGGCGGCGAGCAGCCGCAGATGCCGTTCGGCCGGATGGTGGTCGTGCACCGCGACCTGGAGCATCAGCCCGTCCAGCGGCAGCGTCCCCGAGTGGTTGGCCACGATGAGCGCCCCGCCGTCCGACGGGATGTTCTCGATGCCCTTCACCTCGACCCGGAAGTACTTGTCCGCGATCGGCCGCAGCATCGACATGAGGACCTGGTCGGTCAACTCCTTGTCGTACCCGAACTCATCGACGTCGTAGTCGCCGGTGACCCGCCGCCGCAGGAACGCGAGCCCGCCCGCGATCCGCCGTTCCCAACTGCTGTCCTCCGTATCCACCTGTGCCTCCTGAGGGCCCGCCGGCCGGTGCGTCACCGCCCGCACCGTCTTCTGCCCCGTCCGGCACCTGTCCGCCCGGCAGGGCGCTCACAGGCGCCGCTCCGGCCTCAGCAGGGCCTCGGCTGCCGCCGCCCGCCCGGTCCTGCGCCGCGCCGCACGCTGCGCGCCACCGGACCGCGAGCGGTCGTCGTCGAACGGAATGACCTTCGCATCCGCCATCGTCGGTGCGCTCCTCTACCTGGCGCCATCAGTCGAACGTGCCGGACCGGCCCGCCCGCCACAGGCATTGCGGCCACCCGGGTGACCGCCCGGCTCATCATCTCCGGCGGCAGCAGCCCGGCCGCCGGCTGAGCGCGAACTCCGCGAAAGTCTCCGCGGTGGTGAACTCGGGGCAAAACCCCAGCGTTTCACGCATCTGGACGGTGGAGACCACCCTGCCATGCGTGAGCAGCCTGATCTGTTCCGGCGAGAAGTCCGTCATACCGATCGTACGGAGTGCCGAGCCGACCCAGGTTACAGCGGGCAGCAGGACCGGCACGGTCGGCCGCCCGAGCCGCCGCGAGCACTGCGAGAGCAGCAGCACGCCGTCGCCCGCGATGTTGAACGTGCCGCTGTTCAGCGTCCCGCGCCGCGGTTCGCGCGCGGCGATCCCCAGGACCTCGATGACATCGTCCTCATGGACGAACTGCAGCCTGGGGTCGTACCCGAAGACCGTGGGCAGCACCGGCAGCGCCAGATAGTCGGCGAGCGGTGAGTCCGGCTCCGGCCCCAGGATGTTCGCGAACCGCAGCACGCACACAGCGACGTCCGGCCTGCGGCGGGCGAAGCCCCGTACGTACCCTCGACCTCGACCGCGTCCTTGGCGAAGCCACCGCTGGGCAGCGACTGGGCGGGTCGTCTCGGTGAAGACCGCGGGATCGCGGGGAGCCGAGCCGTACACACTCGTACTGGACTTGATCACGAGCCGGCGGACGGTAGGCGACTTCTGGCAGGCGCCGAGCAGCTGCATGGTGCCGATGACATTGGTTTCCTTGACCGCCGTCCGGCCGCCCGAGCCGAGCGCCTTCCCGGAGACGTCCAGATGGACGACCGTGTCCACGGAGTGCTGGGCAAGGACCCTGGCGATCGCGGGCTGCCGGATGTCCGCCATCACGAACTCCGCGTCACCCAGCTCACCCCGGGAGCGACCGCGTCGACCGCGATCACCCGGTCCACTCCGGGATCCTGCTGGACACGCCGCACGAAGCGGCCTCCCAGCTGCCGGGCCGCTCCTGTGACGAGCACGACCTTGCCCAAGATCAGCGCCTTCCGTCGATCGGTGAAACGGGTCCCCGCACAGCGGGAATCGGGATTTCCCCTGGCCGTCACCGTAGCCGCTGGATCTTTCCTGTGATGACCCCATGACGGGCTTTGTTCAAGCCATGGCCGAAAAATCACCTCGGCGCGACCGAACACGGAAGCACCGTGCGGAAACACCGCAGCCCCCGCCGGATCGGCGGGAGGGCTGCGGATGCACGTACAGCGTTCGACTACTTCTTGTTGCGACGCTGAACGCGCGTGCGCTTGAGCAGCTTGCGGTGCTTCTTCTGGCCATCCGCTTGCGCCGCTTCTAATGACAGAGCCCACGACTACCCTCGCTCACTTCTCTTCACTGGTGCGGGGCGTCTGGGCCACACGACCTACGTCGGCACAGCCTACCCGCCACCGGGTGAGGGACGTAATCCGAGGCAACCTCAGGCCGACTCCACCCCCACGAAGGACTCGCGGAGATACTCGTGAACCGCTTGCTCCGGGACCCGGAAGGACCTGCCCACCCGGATCGCAGGCAGATGACCGCTGTGCACCAAGCGGTACACGGTCATCTTCGACACTCGCATGACCGAGGCGACTTCCGCCACGGTCAGAAACTTGACCTCGTTGAGAGGCCTCTCGCTGCCAGCAGCCATGACCCACCTGTACCTTCCGCACGAGACGCGCACCGGCTTCCCTCCGGTGACTCTTCGTCATAGTGCGCTCACTCCCCAGATTAGGTGCGGATGATGCGAGTGGGGAAGAGGTGAGACGTTCGGCCGCCTACTGTGACAGACATGCCCGATTGAGCACATACCGAGTAAGCGGCCGGTAGTAATCGGACCGCACGGCGTCATCGAGCGGGACGGCGACCGACACCCGCCCTCGGCCTCACCCACGAACAGCGCGGGATCATCCGTATCGGCCAGACCGATGGCCTCAATGCCCAGCTGACCTGCACCGCAGACCCATCCGTGGTCCCCACGACCAGCTCGGGCAAGGCCCGCCGGCCTCCGCCGCACTCTCCAGCACGACCCGGACCGGCAGCGGGGAATGGGTGTGTACGCCGGGCTCACCACCGGGAGCCCGCACGCCGGGTTCGCGCACCATCGCGACTCCTCGTACGTACTCCAGACTGCACGTGCGTACACCGAACCGGGTCGTTATGTCGACACATCGCCCCTGCGCGGGGTGAGCACCTGGCACCCCACCGCCGACAACGCGTCTGCCAGCCCCGCGTAGAACCCGAGCAGCCTGTGCGGATGACCGGTCCCGAACAACACCGGCGCCCGGCGCCGAGCCGCCAGGCCAGCCTTTCGGCGAACGCGTCCAGAGCCGCCAGCGTCCGCTCCGGATCGATCACATCAAGACCCGAAACATGATCAGGATCATCCGACACTCCGCACTTGTCCGCCATCAGCCGCAGCAGATCACGCTCTCCCCAGACCCATTCCGGGTCCAGCCCCAGCGTCACCCGCGGATCCCTCGCCGCGAAGAGCCGATAGCTACGCAGGCTGTTCTCCCGCGGAGTGGCCACGGGGCCGGCCAGCCTGGCCGCCAGCAGATGAGCGCGCAGCGCCCGGTGCTCAACACCCTCCCGATGCTCCCGCACCGGGTCGGCATACGGAGCAAAACCCTGGTTACGCCGCACAGTTGGCGTAACCGCCGCGCGAACTCCGTCCCTCAGGTCAGCAGCCCCGCAGCGGAAACACCGACCGCCGGGTCGCCAGCACCGCCTGGTCCAACCGGTCCGCAGGGTCGTACCCGCTTCCCACGACTGCCAGGACGGCGTACGGCCGTCCGTCATCCGGGTCGGCCCCAACTGCCGGGTCCGGGCATAGACCTCCTGCCGCCACGAAGCCGGAATGACCGACTCCGGGTCCACCGGCGCATGCGCGGCGATCCCCACCAGATGGGTCCAGGACCGCGGCACCACATCGACCACCGCGTACCCGCCCCGCCGAGCGCCACCCAGCGCCCGCCCTCCGTGTACTCATGAGCGAGCTCATGGCGGGACTCCATGACCGCCCGCTGGGCGTCCAGTGACACCGCCAGATGAGCCAGCGGATCCTCGAAGTGCGTATCGGCCCCGTGCTGGGTCACCAGCACCTGCGGCCGGAAGTCCGCCAGCAGCTCGGGAACCACCGAGTGGAACGCCCGCAGCCACCCGCGTCCCCGGTGCCCGCGGGCAGCGCCACATTCACCGCGCTCCCTCGCCCGCACCGGCCCCGGTCTCCTCCGGCCACCCCGTCTGCGGGAACAGCGTCCGCGGATGCTCGTGCAGCGAGACGGTCAGCACCCGCGGGTCCTCCCAGAAAGCCGCCTGGACCCCGTCCCCGTGGTGAACATCCACATCGACATACGCGACCCGCTCCGCCCCCAGCTCCAGCAGCCTGGAAATGGCGAGCGCCGGATCGTTGTAGACGCAGAACCCGGCAGCCGCGCCCGGCATGGCGTGGTGCAGCCCACCGGTGAAGTTCACGGCATGCGCCGACTGCCCACGCCACACCGACTCCGCGGCGCCCACCGACAGTCCGGCGATGAGCGCGGACACCTCATGCATCCCGGCAAAGGCCGGATCGTCCACGGTCCCGAGCCCGTACGCCTGATCGGCCGCCCCGGATCCGCGGATGCGGCCCGTACGGCCGCCACATAGTCCTCGCGGTGCACCAGCCGCAGCGTGGAGTTGCCTGCCGCCCCGGCCGAGCGGACATCGACCAGGCCGTCGAGCCCGTACGCCCGCACCAGCCCCATCGTCAGCGCAAGTCTGACCGGGTCCATGGGATGGCTGTCCCCGAAGTCGTATCCCGTTACTGCTTCATCCCACATCAGCTGTGCGCGGCCGCTCATGCCCGCCACCGTATCGGGCAGGTTCCGGGCCGAACGACCGGGCGTACACCAGCATCGCGAGCACCAGCACCATCGGTACGAGCATCGCGCCCCGATAGCTCCATGCGTCCCCGAGCGCCCCCACCAGCGGCGACCCGACCAGGAACCCCACGTAGTTGAAGACATTCAGCCTGGCCACAGCCACATCACTGGCCCCGGGGAACATCCGTCCCGCGGCGGCGAGGTCTGCGGCACGATCACACACAGCCCGAGACCCAGCATCGTGAACCCGAGCATCCCGGCCCACGCCCCGGAGCCACAGCCACCACACCGAACCCGGCGGCCGCCAGCACACTCCCGCACCGCACCACGGCCACCGCCCCGAACCGCCGCACCCGAGGTCCCCGACAGCCCTCCCCAGCAGTGTCGTCACCATGTAGACGTTGTACGGAACGGTCGCCGTCTGCTCCGAGCTGCCCAGCACGTCCTGCAGATACTTGGCGCTCCAGTTGGAGACGGTCGAGTCCCCGATGTACGCGAACGCCATCACCAGGCAGAGCGGCATCAGCAGCCTGAACGGAACGGACTTGCCCTGTCCGGCTCCCGCGCCCGCCTGCGCACCTTCCTCGCTCCCCGCCCGCCGTGTACCACCGGCTCCCGACAAGAGCGGCGGGCAGCAGGACGACCACGGCCGGCAGATAGGACACGAGCAACGACAGATCCCAGTGCGCACCGGCCCACGCCATCGAGGCCCCGGCGATACCGCCCAGGCTGTACGCCGCGTGGAACCCGAGCATGATGCTGCGCCCGTACGCCCGCTGGAGACTGACGCCCATCATGTTCATGGACGCATCCAGCGCCCCGACCGCGAGCCCGAAGGCGCCGAGCGCGAGTGCCACCTGCCACAGCTCGCTGCCCGCACCCACACCGAGCAGCGCGAGCAGCACGACGGGCTGCGCCCACCTGAGCACGATCCGGGCCGCACCCGCGCGACCACCTTCTCCGTGGCCACACTGGCGATCCCGGCCAGGACCGGCACAGCCGCCAGAAAGGCGGGCAGCAACCCGTCGGATATCCCGTACCGCTCCTGAATGGCCGGGATACGCGTCACGAGCAGCGCAAAGGTCACTCCTGCACGAAGAAGCTGAACGCCAGGAGGCTCTGCCGTGCCGCAATCGCGCATCTGTCATGGCCGCGAGCGTAGAGCCAGGATCTACCCATGGGTAGATCGATCAGGCAAGCAATTCCGGGAGCTGCGCCATATCGGAGAAGGTCCCGGTCGCTCCGGTGAACCGGTCCGCCGGCAGCATCGAGGTGAACCCGTACACATCCATGCCGGCGGCACGGGCGGCCTCGACCCCGAGCGGGCTGTCCTCGATCACGACGCACCGCTCGGGGCGACGCCCATCCGTTCGGCGGCGTGGAGGAACAGGTCGGGGACGGCTTGCCCTGGCCCACGTCCTCCGCGCTGAAGATCCATTCGTCTTCGAACCACTGGTCCAGGCCCGCCTTCAGGTGCGCGACCCGGATCTTTTCGTGGCTTCCCGAGGACGCGACGCAGTACGCCACCCGTCGGCGACGAGCTTCCCAGCAGCTCCGGGACGCCGTCGACCGCCGCCAGCTGCTGCTGGAACGCGGCGAAGATGCGCTCATGCAGCATCTCGTCGAAGTTCTCGGGCAGCTTCCGGCCGGTTCGTTCCTCCACGAGATCGTGCACCCGGTGGACGGCGGCTCCCATGTAGTCATGGAGCGACTCCTCGTACGAGGTGGGGTGACCCAGCTCGGTGAGGTAGGCAGCGAGGATGGTGTTGGAGATCGGCTCACTGTCGACGAGCACACCATCGTTGTCGAAGATGACCAGTTCGTAGCGCATGGTTCGACCCTAGACGCTCAGAACGCAGAAAGCCCCGTGCCACAAGGGCACGGGGCTTTCCAGAATAATTGTTCGGCGGCGTCCTACTCTCCCACAGGGTCCCCCTGCAGTACCATCGGCGCTGAAAGGCTTAGCTTCCGGGTTCGGAATGTAACCGGGCGTTTCCCTAACGCAATGACCACCGAAACACTATGAAATTAACCAACACCGGAAAAACACGGCCGTTCGTTATTTCCAGAACTAACACAGTGGACGCGAGCAACTGAGGACAAGCCCTCGGCCTATTAGTACCAGTCAGCTCCACCCGTTGCCGGGCTTCCACATCTGGCCTATCAACCCAGTCGTCTACTGGGAGCCTTAACCCCTCAAAGGGGTGGGAATACTCATCTCGAAGCAGGCTTCCCGCTTAGATGCTTTCAGCGGTTATCCTTTCCGAACGTAGCCAACCAGCCATGCCCTTGGCAGGACAACTGGCACACCAGAGGTTCGTCCGTCCCGGTCCTCTCGTACTAGGGACAGCCCTTCTCAATATTCCTGCGCGCGCAGCGGATAGGGACCGAACTGTCTCACGACGTTCTAAACCCAGCTCGCGTACCGCTTTAATGGGCGAACAGCCCAACCCTTGGGACCGACTCCAGCCCCAGGATGCGACGAGCCGACATCGAGGTGCCAAACCATCCCGTCGATATGGACTCTTGGGGAAGATCAGCCTGTTATCCCCGGGGTACCTTTTATCCGTTGAGCGACAGCGCTTCCACAAGCCACTGCCGGATCACTAGTCCCGACTTTCGTCCCTGCTCGACCCGTCGGTCTCACAGTCAAGCTCCCTTGTGCACTTACACTCAACACCTGATTGCCAACCAGGCTGAGGGAACCTTTGGGCGCCTCCGTTACTCTTTAGGAGGCAACCGCCCCAGTTAAACTACCCATCAGACACTGTCCCTGATCCGGATCACGGACCCAGGTTAGACATCCAGCACGACCAGAGTGGTATTTCAACGACGACTCCACAACCACTGGCGTGGCCGCTTCAAAGTCTCCCACCTATCCTACACAAGCCGAACCGAACACCAATATCAAACTATAGTAAAGGTCCGGGGTCTTTCCGTCCTGCTGCGCGAAACGAGCATCTTTACTCGTAGTGCAATTTCACCGGGCCTATGGTTGAGACAGTCGAGAAGTCGTTACGCCATTCGTGCAGGTCGGAACTTACCCGACAAGGAATTTCGCTACCTTAGGATGGTTATAGTTACCACCGCCGTTTACTGGCGCTTAAGTTCTCAGCTTCGCACACCCGAAAGTGCACTAACCGGTCCCCTTAACGTTCCAGCACCGGGCAGGCGTCAGTCCGTATACATCGCCTTACGGCTTCGCACGGACCTGTGTTTTAGTAAACAGTCGCTTCTCGCTGGTCTCTGCGGCCACCCCAGCTCATGGAGTAAATCCAATCACCAGTGATGGCCCCTTCTCCCGAAGTTACGGGGCATTTTGCCGAGTTCCTTAACCATAGTTCACCCGAACGCCTCGGTATTCTCTACCTGACTACCTGAGTCGGTTTAGGGTACGGGCCGCCATGAAACTCGCTAGAGGCTTTTCTTGACAGCATAGGATCATCCACTTCACCACAATCGGCTCGGCATCAGGTCTCAGCCTTAATGTGTGACGGATTTGCCTATCACACGGCCTACACCCTTACCCGGGAACAACCATCGCCCGGGTTGGACTACCTTCCTGCGTCACCCCATCGCTTACCTACTACAAGTCTGGTTCATCGGCTCCACCACTACCCTCAACTCCGAAGAGATCAGGCCGGCTTCACGGACTTAGCATCGCCTGATTCAGTACTGGGCGTTTCAAAGCGGGTACCGGAATATCAACCGGTTGTCCATCGACTACGCCTGTCGGCCTCGCCTTAGGTCCCGACTTACCCTGGGCAGATCAGCTTGACCCAGGAACCCTTAGTCAATCGGCGCACACGTTTCTCACGTGTGTATCGCTACTCATGCCTGCATTCTCACTCGTGAACCGTCCACAACTCGCTTCCGCGGCTGCTTCACTCGGCACACGACGCTCCCCTACCCATCCATACAGGCGTTGGCCCTATGTGTATGAATGACACGACTTCGGCGGTACGCTTGAGCCCCGCTACATTGTCGGCGCGGAATCACTTGACCAGTGAGCTATTACGCACTCTTTCAAGGGTGGCTGCTTCTAAGCCAACCTCCTGGTTGTCTCTGCGACTCCACATCCTTTCCCACTTAGCGTACGCTTAGGGGCCTTAGTCGATGCTCTGGGCTGTTTCCTCTCGACCATGGAGCTTATCCCCACAGTCTCACTGCCGTGCTCTCACTTACCGGCATTCGGAGTTTGGCTAAGGTCAGTAACCCGGTAGGGCCCATCGCCTATCCAGTGCTCTACCTCCGGCAAGAAACACACGACGCTGCACCTAAATGCATTTCGGGGAGAACCAGCTATCACGGAGTTTGATTGGCCTTTCACCCCTAACCACAGGTCATCCCCAGGTTTTCAACCCTGGTGGGTTCGGTCCTCCACGAAGTCTTACCTCCGCTTCAACCTGCCCATGGCTAGATCACTCCGCTTCGGGTCTTGAGCGCGCTACTAAATCGCCCTATTCGGACTCGCTTTCGCTACGGCTTCCCACACGGGTTAACCTCGCAACACACCGCAAACTCGCAGGCTCATTCTTCAAAAGGCACGCAGTCACGACTGCTGTTCCGAAGAACAACAGCGACGCTCCCACGGCTTGTAGGCACACGGTTTCAGGTACTATTTCACTCCGCTCCCGCGGTACTTTTCACCATTCCCTCACGGTACTATCCGCTATCGGTCACCAGGGAATATTTAGGCTTAGCGGGTGGTCCCGCCAGATTCACACGGGATTCTCGGGCCCCGTGCTACTTGGGTGTCTCTTAAACGAGCCGTTGATGTTTCAGCTACGGGGTCTTACCCTCTACGCCGGACCTTTCGCATGTCCTTCGCCTACATCAACGGTTTCTGACTCGTCTCACAGTCGGCAGACCATGAAAAGAGATCCCACAACCCCGCATGCGCAACCCCTGCCGGGTATCACACGCATACGGTTTGGCCTGATCCAGTTTCGCTCGCCACTACTCCCGGAATCACGGTTGTTTCTCTTCCTGAGGGTACTGAGATGTTTCACTTCCCCTCGTTCCCTCCACACTGCCTATGTGTTCAGCAGTGGGTGACAGCCCATGACGGCTGCCGGGTTTCCCCATTCGGAAACCCCGGATCAAAGCTTGGTTGACAGCTCCCGGGGACTATCGTGGCCTCCCACGTCCTTCATCGGTTCCTGGTGCCAAGGCATCCACCGTGCGCCCTTAAAACTTGGCCACAGATGCTCGCGTCCACTGTGCAGTTCTCAAACAACGACCAGCCACCCATCACCCCGCCCTAACAGGCGAGTTCACTGGGGCCGGCAACCAAAGGAACAGACAAAAATGCCCGTACCTTCAGATACCCAACAGCGTGCCCGACCCGATCAACTCTTTTCCGTTTTCCACGCCGAAGCAGTACTTACGAAAACCAGCCAACCGTGCCGAATAGTCAACGTTCCACCCTTGAGCAACCACCGTCGAACATTTGCCGACGAAATGGTCTCTGGATTCCCCGAAGGAAACCTAGATGCTCCTTAGAAAGGAGTGATCCAGCCGCACCTTCCGGTACGGCTACCTTGTTACGACTTCGTCCCAATCGCCAGTCCCACCTTCGACAGCTCCCTCCCACAAGGGGTTGGGCCACCGGCTTCGGGTGTTACCGACTTTCGTGACGTGACGGGCGGTGTGTACAAGGCCCGGGAACGTATTCACCGCAGCAATGCTGATCTGCGATTACTAGCAACTCCGACTTCATGGGGTCGAGTTGCAGACCCCAATCCGAACTGAGACCGGCTTTTGAGATTCGCTCCGCCTCGCGGCATCGCAGCTCATTGTACCGGCCATTGTAGCACGTGTGCAGCCCAAGACATAAGGGCATGATGACTTGACGTCGTCCCCACCTTCCTCCGAGTTGACCCCGGCAGTCTCCTGTGAGTCCCCATCACCCCGAAGGGCATGCTGGCAACACAGAACAAGGGTTGCGCTCGTTGCGGGACTTAACCCAACATCTCACGACACGAGCTGACGACAGCCATGCACCACCTGTATACCGACCACAAGGGGGCACCATCTCTGATGCTTTCCGGTATATGTCAAGCCTTGGTAAGGTTCTTCGCGTTGCGTCGAATTAAGCCACATGCTCCGCTGCTTGTGCGGGCCCCGTCAATTCCTTTGAGTTTTAGCCTTGCGGCCGTACTCCCCAGGCGGGGAACTTAATGCGTTAGCTGCGGCACCGACGACGTGGAATGTCGCCAACACCTAGTTCCCAACGTTTACGGCGTGGACTACCAGGGTATCTAATCCTGTTCGCTCCCCACGCTTTCGCTCCTCAGCGTCAGTAATGGCCCAGAGATCCGCCTTCGCCACCGGTGTTCCTCCTGATATCTGCGCATTTCACCGCTACACCAGGAATTCCGATCTCCCTACCACACTCTAGCTAGCCCGTATCGAATGCAGACCGGGGTTAAGCCCGGGCTTTCACATCCGACGTGACAAGCCGCCTACGAGCTCTTTACGCCCAATAATTCCGGACAACGCTCGCACCCTACGTATTACCGCGGCTGCTGGCACGTAGTTAGCCGGTGCTTCTTCTGCAGGTACCGTCACTTGCGCTTCTTCCCTGCTGAAAGAGGTTTACAACCCGAAGGCCGTCATCCCTCACGCGGCGTCGCTGCATCAGGCTTTCGCCCATTGTGCAATATTCCCCACTGCTGCCTCCCGTAGGAGTCTGGGCCGTGTCTCAGTCCCAGTGTGGCCGGTCGCCCTCTCAGGCCGGCTACCCGTCGTCGCCTTGGTAGGCCATTACCCCACCAACAAGCTGATAGGCCGCGGGCTCATCCTTCACCGCCGGAGCTTTTAACCCCGTCCCATGCAGGACAGAGTGTTATCCGGTATTAGACCCCGTTTCCAGGGCTTGTCCCAGAGTGAAGGGCAGATTGCCCACGTGTTACTCACCCGTTCGCCACTAATCCACCCCGAAAGGCTTCATCGTTCGACTTGCATGTGTTAAGCACGCCGCCAGCGTTCGTCCTGAGCCAGGATCAAACTCTCCGTGAATGTTTTCCCGTAATCGGGAACACACACACGAAGCGGAACGATCAAGTCGGAATAAGACCGACCGTTCACTGCGTCCTCGCTGTGTAATTGCCTACCGGAACCCGAAGGCACCGAATAGGACTTTCAAAGGAACCACCAACCTGCCGAAGCAGGCCGGGGTATCAACATATTTGGCGTTGACTTTTGGCACGCTGTTGAGTTCTCAAGGAACGGACGCTTCCTTCGGTCCCGTTTCACCGGGGCCCTCCGGGCGCTTCCCTTCGTTCTTGCGTTTCCGACTCTATCAGACTCTTTCGTGTCCGATTCCCGGTCGAAGCGGGGCCGCTTTCCAGTTCTTCGCTTTCGCGTTTCCCTTTCCGGCGAGTCCGACTCTATCAGATCCTTTCGGGCCTGATTCCCAGTCAGTGGGGCTTACCTTCCCGGCTGTTGGGCCGTTCCGACGAGTGAGACATTAGCGGAATCCTGGGCCTCGACGCTAATCGGGGTCCTCGCTCCTTCGAACGTGGATTCCTCATTCCGTACGTGCACACAGAAAGCACTGCGACAGCTGTCGCTCGCTTGTTGTGGTTACTGCGGAATGGCTGTCCGGGACCGACCGGGGTCGGCGCTCACGTCGGACAACCCGCAGGACATTACGGATCACCACCGGCCGTGTCAACCCCGCCCTGGTGCCTGCGTCGTGGAAGGCCCGGCGGTAGTCGCGCGGGCTCGTGGAGAGCTGGGTCGCGACGTGCCGGCGCATCGTGATCTCGCTCCCGAGGCCCGTGCGGCGGGCCACCTCCGGCAGGGGCAGGTCCGTGCACTCCAGCAGCCTCCGAGCTGCGGCGACACGCTGAGTGATGAACGCGGCGCAGGGGTGGTGCCGGTGCTCGCCCGGAAGTGGCGGACGAAGGAGCGGAGGGACATCCCGGCCCGCGCGGCGAGCGCGGCCACCGTGTGTGGCTCGGCCAGACGGGTCAGAACATGAGCGCGTACCGAGGCGAGAGTGTCTGCGTCGCGATCGGTGTGCGGCGTGGGGTGCTCGATGAACCGGGCCTGTGTTCCGGTACGGAAGGGGCCGTAAGCAGGGCTTCGAGCAGACGGGCTACTGGGGACCGCGGAACAATCCGGATGCCGACCGGAACATCGCCGCCCTGATCGATGCCTGGCAGGACAGCGGGCGCCCGCCGGTATTCGTACGGCACGACTCGTCCGAGCCGGATTCGCCACTGCGGGTGGGGCAGCCGGGAAATGAGTTCAAGCAATACGTGCGGGAACGGCGCGGGAAGGGAGCGGGCCGTGGGGTGGTCGCTGAGCGCGCCGGAGCTGCGCGTGCCACCGCTGTGACGTTGCACGGCGGTGGCTTCGCGATGGTGGTGAACAGCGCGGAACTGGTTGCGGCGGTGAAGTAGAGGTCAGCCGTTGCCGGAGGCCAGTTCGCGGCTGCGGTCGCGGGCTGCTTCGAGTGCGGCGATGAGCGCGGCACGCACGCCGTGGTTCTCCAGCTCGCGGATGGCGCTGATGGTGGTGCCGGCCGGGCTGGTGACGGCCTCACGGAGCTTGACCGGGTGTTCGCCGCTGTCCCGAAGCATGATCGAGGCGCCGATGGCGGCCTGGACGATCAGGTCGTGGGCCTGGGCGCGGGGCAGCCCGAGCAGGATGCCGGCGTCGGTCATCGCCTCGACGAGGAAGTAGAAGTACGCGGGGCCCGAGCCGGAGAGTGCGGTGGCCGCGTCCTGCTGGGACTCCGGGACGCGCAGGGTCTTGCCGACGCTGCCGAAGATCCCTCGGCGTGGGCGAGGTGTTCGGCGGTGGCGTGGCTGCCCGCGGAGATGACGGACATGCCCTCGTCCACCAGGACGGGGTGTTCGGCATGACGCGTACGACCGGGGTGCCCGCGGTGAGGCGGTCCTCGATGAACGTGGTCGTGATGCCGGCCGCGGCGCTGATGACCAGCCGGTCGGAGGTGAAGTGCGGGCCGAGCTCGTCCAGGAGCTTGCCCATGTCCTGGGGCTTGACCGCGAGGATCAGGATGTCGGCGCCCTTGGCGGCATCGGCGTTGCTGACGGACTGGACGCCGTAGCGGGTGCGGAGCTCTTCGGCGCGCTCGGGGCTGCGGGTGGTCACCAAGAGGTCCGCGGGGCGCCAGCCCGCCCGGATCATGCCGCTGAGCAGGGCCTCGCCGATCTTTCCGGTGCCGAGGACTGCGACTGTCTGGGTCATGCGGTTCACCCTCCGGGCGGTCGTCTTTCTCCTCATCCTCGCATCGGGCCTTCAGGGGTGCGGCGGCGGAGGGTGGCCGCACCGAGGCTGAGGACCAGGAGCGCGCAGCCCGCGACGATCAGGATGTCGCGGACGAAGTCCGCGGTGATGTCCGGGTGGGTGAGGACCTGGTTCATGCCGTCGACCGCGTACGACATGGGCAGGACGTCCGAGACCGCTTCGAGCATCGGGTGCATCCGGTCGCGCGGGTGAACAGCCCACACAACAGGAGCTGCGGGAAGATCACGGCCGGCATGAACTGGACGGCCTGGAACTCGGATGCGGCGAAGGCCGAGACGAACAGGCCCAGCGCCGTGCCGAGGAGTGCGTCGAGCAGGGCGACCAGGAGCAGCAGCCAGGGGAGCCGACGACATCCAGGCCGAGCACCCAGATGGACAGTGCGGTGGCCAGGACGGACTGGGCGACCGCGAAGGTGCCGAAGGCGAGGGCGTAGCCGGCGATGAGGTCGCCCTTGCCCAGTGGCATGGCGAGCAGGCGTTCCAGGGTGCCCGATGTGCGTTCGCGGAGGGTGGCGATGGAGGTCACCAGAAACATCGTGATCAGCGGGAAGATGCCGAGCAGCGAGGCTCCGACGGAGTCGAAGGTCTGTGGGCTGCCGTCGAATACGTAGCGCAGCAGCGTGATCATCAGGACCGGGACGATCAGCAGCAGCGCGATGGTGCGGGGTCGTGACCGAGCTGGCGCAGGACCCGGCCGCGGTGGCCCGGGTGCGGGCCGGGCTGAGCGGCGCGGTGGTGGCTGTGGTGTTCATCGGTGCGTCTCCCGGCCGGTGGCGGTTGCGGTCGCGGCCTGGTCCACCAAGTGGAGGAAGGCCTCCTCGACGGTGTCGGAGCCGGTGCGGGTGCGCAGGGCGCCGGGGTGTCCTCGGCGAGGATCTCGCCCTCGCGCATCAGGAGCAGACGGTGGCAGCGCTCGGCCTCGTCCATGACGTGGGAGGAGACCAGGATCGTGGTGCCCCGGTCGGCGGCGAGGGTGTGGAAGAGGTTCCAGAGGTCCCGGCGGAGCACCGGGTCCAGGCCCACGGTCGGTTCGTCGAGGACCAGGAGTTCGGGCGTGCCGAGCAGGGCGACCGCGAGGAGACGCGGCTGCGCTGGCCGCCGGAGAGGTTTCCGGCGAGGGCATCGGCGTGGCTGGTGAGGTCGACGTCGTGGATGGCCCGGTCCACCGTTTCCGGCGGGTGCTCCGTTGGTTGCGGCCCGGCCGGAGGACAGCCGCGAAGTAGTCCAGGTTCTGCCGGACGGTGAGGTCGGTGTAGACGGAGGCGGCCTGGGTCACGTAGCCGATGCGGGGCGGAGCTCCGGCCGGCCCGCGGGGATGCCGAGGACATCGAGTGTGCCGGCGGCCTTGGCCTGGGTGCCTGCGACCGCGCGCATCAGGGTGGATTTCCCGCAGCCGGAGGGACCGAGCAGACCGGTGATCCTGCCTGGTCCGACGGTGAAGTCGAGGCCTCGCAGGACGGTGCGGTCGCCGCGCACCACGGTGAGGCCGTGAGCCTCGACGGCCACAGGTTCCGCAGCGCCCGAAGAATTCATCATGTGATGAATTTTGAGCCTCCGACAGCCCCTCGTCAAGGGATCGGTGTCGCCTGCGGCGCAGGCGGTCGAGGGCGTGAGCGCAATCGTCCCTTTCACCTCTACGCGCCCAGGTATGCACCGATCGGCAGCGTTTCGCGCCCTGTTGGCCAACCCCTTACAGAACAATGGTTTTCACCGCCCACTGCTGATGGAGGCCCCTTCCCGTGCCTGGATTCGCGCTCTCCCGTGCCGACTTCACCGCTTCGCTCGTCGTCTTCCTCGTCGCCCTGCCGCTGTGTGTGGGCGTCGCCGTCGCCTCCGGTGTACCGGCCGAGCTCGGGCTGATCACCGGGATCGTCGGCGGACTCGTCGCCGGACTGCTCCCGGGCAGCAGCTTGCAGGTCAGCGGCCCTGCGGCCGGGCTGACCGTGCTCGTGTACGAAGCCGTGGCGACCTACGGGATCGGTGTCCTCGGGGTGCTGGTGCTGGCCTCGGGAGTGCTGCAGATGGCTCTCGGGATGCTGCGGCTCGGGCGTTGGTTCCGGGCCGTCTCGGTCTCCGTGGTGCAGGGAATGCTCGCCGGCATCGGGCTGGTCCTGATCTCCGGTCAGCTCTACGTCCTGGCCGACGCGACGGCTCCCGGCTCCATGGGCCAGAAGATCGCCGGGCTGCCCGGTCTGGTGCTCGGTGCGGGGTGACCGGTTCGGCTGTGGTCCTGGGGATCGGGACGGTAGTGGTGCTGACGCTGTGGCCGAAGTGGCGACGGGCGGCGCGTGTGGTACCTGCGCCGCTGGTGGCGGTGGGGCTCGCGGCCGGGGCCGCGGCGCTGTTCGGCCTGCCGGTGGACCGGGTCGAGGTGAACGGTCTGCTCGATGCCGTACAGCCGCCCGGGACCGGGGACTGGGCGCGGCTCCTGGAGGCCGGGGTCCTCGGCACGGTGCTGGCGTTCGGACTGATCGCTTCGGCCGAGTCACTGTTCAGCGCGGCCGCGGTGGACCGGCTGCACGACGGGAAGCGGACCGACTACGACAAGGAGCTGCTGGCGCAGGGGCGGGCAACGCCGTGTGCGGGCGCTCGGTGCGCTGCCGATGACCGCCGTGATCGTGCGCAGCGCGGCCAATGCAGGCGGGTGCCCGTACGAAGGCGTCCCGTGTCATGCACGGCGTGTGGCTGCTCCTCTTCGCGGCTGCCCTGCCGATGGCACTCGGAGTGATCCCGGTGGCGGCGCTGGCAGGGTGCTGGTGCATGCGGGTACAAGCTCATCCCCGTACGGGCGCTGGTACCGCTGTGGCGGGAGCATCGCGGTGAGGCGGTGGTGCTGGGGTTACGGCCGGGACGATCGTGGCGACGAGTCTGTTCGAAGGGGTGCTGATCGGGCTGCTGCTGGCCGTCGCCAAGACCGCGTGGGACATCAGCCATGTGCATGTGGAGGTGGAGGAGACCGGCGGTGGTGCGCTGCTGGCGCGGGTCGCGGGCAACGCGACGTTCCTCCGGTTGCCCAGCTGCTGGACGCACTGGACGCGCTGCCGCACGACCGGGTGGTGGAGCTGGACCTGAGCGGGCTACGGCACACCGATCACGCCTGTGCGGCCGCACTGGAGGGATGGGCGCAGGCACATGCGGCACGGCAGGCGAAGAGCGTGGACGCGGGCCCCGGCCGGATTCCGGCTCCGGCCGGCCGGCCGCCACGCTCGGGTCCGCCAAGTAGCGCCACTACTTGCGCTTGGGGCGCTTGCCCTTGGCCCTCTTCCGCGCCGACGGGTCGCCGGTGCGGGCCGAGCGGCGCTTCTCGAAGGCGGCCAGCGCGCTCTCGTACTCCGTGCGCCGCAGCTTCGCCCGGTGCCTCCCGCAGCGAGCGGAAGAAGTAGGCGAGCAGCGAGCCGATGAAGCCGATCGACTTCAGGCCGCGCAGGCTGTCCTCGCGGGACGGGTCGGCGGCACGGCGGCTGAAGCCCTCCCAGGTCTTACGGAACGCGATGGCACTGCAGATCGCGAACATGAGGACGACCAGCATGCCGACCAGGCTGCCGACCTCCGCGATCTCGAGGCCCTGGTAGGCGAAGCGCAGGACGAAGCAGGAGGCGACGGTCGCGGCGAGCGATCCGACGGCGGCCCGGCGCGCCGCAGCCCGTAGCCCCGTCGTGGCCGACCCAGGTCGTGCCGAAGAAACGGATGGGCTCGGGCTGCGGGCCGGGCGTGGTGGAGCCGGAGGTCATGGTCCCCGGGAGGTGGTCCCCGAGGGTGTACCGGGTGCTTCGCTGTTCTCGCTCACGGAATCGATTATCCCCGGCCGGCCACCGTGCTCGTCAGTCGCAGCGCGGTGCGATGTACCCGTCACTGCCCGTGTGGACATAGGCGTCCGACACGAACTGGCCGCTGGCGATGTTGTCCCAGACGTTCGAGGTGCCGTACGGGCCCGAGACCCGCTCCCCGGCTTCTGACAGTAGACCGGGACGCTCATCCCGTACGGAAGCGTCCTGACGATCCCGTACTTGGTGCCCGGCCCCTGCGCACGTTGACCCGGTAGCCCGGGGCGATGGGGTACCTGGCGACATCGGCCGCGGCGAGCAGTGCCGCGTCCCCTTCGCCGACGACCGTGCTGTCGGTGTTCTCTTCAACGCTCATGAGCGCCTCCCCGTTGAAACGATGAATGTGACGCGCAGGCTAACAAGCCCCACCGTCATCGCACGCACCATCGACTAGGCTCCGTGCGTCGCGCTTGCGGACGAACACACGGGGTGGGCGATGCCGCCGCTGCGAGGGGCCGGACCGTATCCGGAAGCGGAAGATCCTGAGTATGCCGGGCAGTACCGTCTCGAGGCATGCCTCGGCGCTGGCGGCATGGGTGTGGTGCACCTGGCGCGCTCCGCCTCCGGGCTGCAGCTCGCCGTCAAGGTGGTGCACCGCCAGCATGCGGCCGACCCCGAGTTCAGGGCTCGGTTCGTGCAGGAGGTCGCGGCGGCCCGGCGGGTCAGCGGTGCGTTCACCGCGCCGGTCGTCGACGCCGATCCGACGGCCGTACTGCCCTGGATGGCGACCCTGTACGTGCCGGGGCCGACCCTCGCCGCGCAGGTGAAGCGGAGCGGCCCGATGAGCCCCGCCGCACTGCGCAGGCTGACCGCCGGGCTCGCGGAGGCGCTGCGCGACATCCACCGGGCCGGTGTCATTCACCGCGATCTGAAGCCGAGCAACGTGCTGCTCCCCGACTCCGGGCCCAAGGTCATCGACTTCGGGATCTCCCGGCCGTACGACAGCGATCTGCGCACCGAGACGGGCAAGCTGATCGGCTCGCCGCCGTACATGGCTCCCGAGCAGTTCCAGCGTCCTCGTGAAGTCGGCCCCGCGGCCGACGTGTTCGCGCTCGGGGCGGTACTGGTCCACGCGGCCACCGGCAGGGTCCCTTCGACTCCGACAGCCCGTACATCGTGGCCTACCAGGTGGTCCACGACGAGGCCGATCTGGCCGGGGTGCCTGCGGATCTGGCTCCGCTGGTCGCACGGTGCCTGGCCAGGACCCGGGCAGCGGCCCACCCGGACGAGATCATGGCCGCGCTGCGTCCTCCGTCGTACGAGGCCGCAGCCTTCATTCCGTCACAGCGGCAGCCTGCCACCGGGATTCCCGCGTCCCCGGCTTCCTCCTCGTCCCCGGCCGCGCCGGAAACGACGACGCATGTGCGGGCGGCGGACGGGCTGCCGTCCGCGTCGCGCACGAGGACACGGCGCCGTGTGTGGCGGTGGGCAGCCCTCGCATCGGCGGTGCTCGTCCTGGCCGGCGGCGGGGCGCTGGCCGCCGGCTGTGGGACGAGCCGGGCGGCTCGACGGAGAAGGCCGGGCCCGCGGAAGCGTTCGTACCGTGGCGGACAGCATTGCGGGCGCCGGGCAGCGCCACTCCGTCCTGTTCACCGGCCGGGGCCGGTACGGACGGCGCGCTGTACTGCGTGGCCGCCGGTTTCGGCACGGCGCGGCTGGATCCTTCGGACGGCCGGGTGATCTGGTCGAACCGGGCCGCCGACCGGGAGACACCGTGGCTGGGCACCGGATCCGGCGGGCTCGTGCACACCGCCGAGCCCGGCGGGAAGCTCCGCGGCTACGACCCGGCCGGGGCACCCGGGGCTGGGAAACGGACCTGGACACGTACGTCGGTGTGCCGTTCCCGGCGGGCGACACCCTGCTGGTGGTCACGGAGGGCGGCACGGCGCAGGGGCTCGACGCCGGGACCGGCGCGTCCCGCTGGCGGCACACCGTACCGGGGCACCAGCGGCCGGACTTCGGGCTGTACGACAGCGGGGCCGGGCTCGCGTACGTCTTCGAGAACTCGGCCGACGGGGCCACCACACTCATCACGGCGGTCGCGGCGAAGACGGGCGCACCGCCTGGCAGCACCGGCTGGACGGGATGCTCACGCCGGTGGGTGTCTCGAAGGGCTCACTCGTCCTGACGTCCATGGACGAGCGCGCCCAGACCTCGGCGCTGGTGCGATACGACCCGGCGCGACAGGACGTGGAGCGCGTGGCGCTGCCGTTCCGGATGAACGAACCGGAAGTCGTGCTCGGCGGGGACACCGCGTATCTGCTGGCGCGCGGCGGGACACTGCTGGCTGTCGATACCCGCCCGGCCGGCCGGGAAGCCGAGCGGTGGCGTCTGGAGACGGCCGTCGGGCTGACCTCCGCACCCGTACTCGCAGGTGGGGACCGGTTGTTCTTCTCCGCGGCGGACGGACGGCTGCTGGCCGTGGACACCGAGCACGGCACTCTGCTGGGGCAGACGCGTCCGCGGCTGCGGGCCGGAAGCTCGGTCATGCCTCGTTCCTGCCGGCTCCCGTGGCTGTCGGCAGGAGCGTGTTCGCAACCGCTCCCGACGGTTCCGTATTCGCGCTGGACGGACGGGACCCCGCCCGCTGGTGACAGCGGGCGGGTCCGGCCGAGCGGGTCCGGCCGGGCCTGTCAGCCGAGCAGGGAGACGTCGCGGACCGCACCGCGGTCCGCGCTCGTCGCCATCGCCGCGTACGCCCGCAGGGCTGCCGAAACCTGCGGTCGCGGTTCTTCGGTGCGTACACCCGTTCAGGGCCTCGCGGCGGGTGGCCAGCTCGGCGTCGGGGACGAGCAGCTCGATGGTGCGGTTCGGGATGTCGATCCTGATCCGGTCGCCCTCCTCGACCAGCGCGATCGTGCCACCGGACGCGGCCTCCGGTGAGGCGTGACCGATGGACAGGCCCGAGGTACCGCCGGAGAAACGGCCGTCGGTGACGAGGGCGCAGGTCTTGCCGAGGCCCAGGCCCTTCAGGAACGACGTCGGGTAGAGCATCTCCTGCATGCCGGGCCGCCGCGCGGCCCTCGTAACGGATGAGGACGACGTCGCCATCCTTGATCACCTTGCTCAGGATCTTCTCCACGGCTTCGTCCTGCGACTCGCAGACGACCGCGGGCCCTCGAAGGTCCAGATCGACTCGTCGACGCCCGCCGTCTTCACGACACAGCCGTCCACGGCGAGGTTGCCCTTGAGGACCGCGAGGCCGCCGTCCTTGAGTACGCGTGCTCCACGTCGCGGACGCAGCCGCCCGCCGCGTCCAGGTCGAGGGTGTCCCAGCGCTCGGACTGCGAGAAGGCGGTCGCGGAGCGGACGCAGCCGGGTGCCGCGTGCCAGAGCTCGACGGCCTCCTCGGAGGGCGAGCCGCCCCGGACGTCCCAGGTCTTGAGCCACTCGATGAGCGTTTCGGAGTGGACCGAGCGCACGTCCTCGTTGAGCAGACCCGCGCGGTGGAGCTCGCCGAGGATGGCGGGATGCCGCCGGCCCGGTGGACGTCCTCCATGTAGTACGCACCGCCGGGGCCACATTGGGTGCGAGCTTGGACAGGCAGGGGACGCGGCGCGAGACCTCGTTCATGTCTTCGAGGTTGTAGTCGAGCTCGGCCTCCTGCGCCGCGGCGAGCAGGTGCAGGATCGTGTTGGTGGAGCCGCCCATCGCGATGTCGAGTGCCATGGCGTTGCCGAACGCGGCGCGGCTGCCAATGGCTCGCGGCAGGACCGTCTCGTCGTCCTGCTCGTAGTAGCGCTCGGTGATCTCGACGACCGTGCGGCCAGCGTTCTCGTACAGCGCCTTGCGGGCGGTGTGGGTGGCCAGCACTGATCCGTTGCCGGGGAGGAGAGGCCGAGGGCCTCGGTCAGGCAGTTCATCGAGTTGGCTGTGAACATGCCGGAACAGCTGCCGCAGGTGGGGCAGGCGTTCTCCTCGATACGGAGCATGTCCTCGTCGGAGACGCTTTCGTCGACGGCGTCGCTGATCGCGTTGACCAGGTCGAGCTTGCGGACCGTGCCGTCGACGAGGGTGGCCCTGCCTGCCTCCATCGGGCCGCCGGAGACGAAGACCGTCGGGATGTTGAGGCGCATCGCGGCCATCAGCATGCCGGGGTGATCTTGTCGCAGTTGGAGATGCAGATCAGGGCGTCGGCGCAGTGGGCCTCGACCATGTACTCGACGCTGTCCGCGATGAGCTCGCGGGAGGGCAGGCTGTAGAGCATCCCGGCGTGGCCCATCGCGATGCCGTCGTCGACGGCGATGGTGTTGAACTCGCGGGGCACCGCGCCCGCCGCCTTGATCGCATCGGAGACGATCCGGCCGACGGGGCGAGGTGGGTGTGGCCGGGGACGAACTCGGTGAACGAGTTGGCCACCGCGATGATCGGCTTGCCGATGTCCTCGCTCGCTACGCCGGACGCCCGCATAGGGCGCGGGCGCCCGCCATGTTGCGGCCGTGGGTGACAGTGCGGGACCTCAGCTGCGGCATCGTCGCTCGCTCCTTCGACAGAAAAGACTGCTTCCGAGCGTACGCCCCGCTCCAGGATCTGGACAATGTGTCCGGAATCCGGGATGTGGTGCTCACGGAGTGAGGCAGTACGGGGCCTGTGGTGGGCTCATCGCCCTAGCCGGCGTCCTGCTCCGACAGATAGCGCTGGAGGGTGGGGCCACCATGGCGATGATCTTTTCCGGGTCCGCCGAAGCCAGCGGTTCCGCCCGGATCACGTAGCGCAGGATCGCCATGCCGATCAGATGGGAGGCGGCCAGTTCGGCGCGGAAGGTCGGGTCCGGTACGTCGAGTTCCGCCGCGATCCGCTCCAGCAGCCGGCTCAGCACGAAGCCCCGCAGCACATTCGCCGCCGCCTCGTGCGTGAGCGCGGACCGGATGATGGCCAGCAGCGGCGCCCTGGACACCGGGTTCTCCCAGACGCCGATGAAGTAACGGGCCAGCCGCTCCCCAGATCGTCCGGGAACCACCGAGAAGCGCGGGAATGACGAGTGCGGGCTCGAAGGAGACCTCGATGGCGGCCGCGAAGACCTCGTCCTTCGTACCGAAGTAGTGATGGACCAGCGCGGCGTCCACGTCCGCCGTCTTCGCGATGGACCGGATCGACGTCTTGTCGTAGCCATGCTCGGCGAACTGCTTACGGGCCGCTTCCAGGATCCGCGTTCTGGCATCGGGGCCGGCGGCCCCGGCCGTGCGGGACGGACGGCCCCGGCGACGGGGGTCGAGTCGGCCGCACCCGCCGTCATGAGCGGGCGCCTGCGCAGAGGAGGCCAGATGGAGCCGGGTGAAGGCGAGGGCCTCGGACAGATCGGCCTCACGTTCGGCGGATGACATGGCGCGTCGGGTGTTGACCTCGATGACGACATGGCCGTCGAAGCCCATACCGGCCAGCCGCTCCAGCAGCTCGGCGCACGGCTGGTCGCCCCGGCCGGGGACCAGGTGCTCGTCCTTGTTGGAGCCCTTGCCGTCGGCGAGGTGGACGTGAGCGAGCCGGTCGCCCATCCGCTCCGCCATGGCCAGGCCGTCGGTGCGGGCGGTCGCGGTGTGTGAGAGGTCCACCGTGAAGTGGCGGTAGTCGTCGTTGGTGACGTCCCAGTCGGGGGCGTACGCGAGCATCTCGCGATCCCGGTAGCGCCACGGGTACATGTTCTCGACGGCGAAACGCACATCGGTCTCGTCCGCCATGCGCCAGATCCCGCTGACGAAGTCACGCGCGTAGTTGCGCTGCCAACGAAACGGCGGGTGGACGACCACGGCCGACGCGCCGAGCTTCTCCGCCGCCGCCCTGGCCCGCTGGAGCTTCACCCACGGGTCGGTGGACCACACGCGCTGCGTGATCAGCAGGCACGGCGCGTGGATAGCGAGGATCGGCACCTGGTGATAGTCCGAGAGCCGCCTCAGCGCGTCGATGTCCTGGCTGACCGGGTCGGTCCAGACCATGACCTCGACCCCGTCGTAGCCCAGACGCGCGGCGATCTCGAAGGCCGTCGCCGTCGACTCCGGATAGACGGAAGCCGTCGACAGGGCGACCTTCGCATCCGGGATGCGCACCACTGGTTCTGCCACCCGGCCAGGGTACGGGCAGTGGTTCATGTCGCCGAGGGACCGCGACGGAAAGTGAGAAGGACCATGCGCCGGCCGGGCCGCGGACCGACGGCGGCCGAGGGTCAGGCAGGGCCGCCTGGCCTGCGGGAAGCCGGTCCAGGCGGCGCAGTATGACGCCCTCGCGCAGCGCCCACGGGCAGATCTCCAGCTCGTCGATCCCGAGCAGATCCATCGCCCCTCGGCGACCAGGGCGCCGGCCAGCAGCTGCCCGGCGCGCCCCTCGGCGACCCCGGCAGATTCCCCGCTGCTCGACGGTCATCTCAGCCAGCTTCGGCACCCACTCCTCCAGTGCCTTGCGGCTGAGGGCGCGCTGTACGTAGAGCCCCTGGGCGGAGCGTGGCGCGCCCGTGATCCTGGCGAGCTGCTTGAAGGTCTTGGAGGTGCCCACGACATGGTCGGGCGGCCCCAACCGGGTGAACTCACCGACCGTACGGGCGATGCCCGCGCGGACGTGGCGGCGCAGCATCCGTATCGCGGCCGGATCCGGAGGATCGCCCGGCAGCCAGCCCGCGGTGAGCCGTCCGGCCCCAGCGGCAGTGAGACGGCGGTGTCGGGCCTCGTCCATCCCGTATCCGATCTCCAGCGAGCCGCCGCCGATGTCCAGGACCAGCAGCTTCCCGGCCGACCAGCCGAACCAGCGCCGGGCGGCCAGGAACGTGAGCCTGGCCTCCTCCTCGCCGCTGAGGACCACGAGCTCGACACCCGTCTCGTCCCGCACCCGGGCCAGTACCTGATCGGCGTTGCACGCCTCGCGTACCGCGGAGGTGGCGAACGCGAGCACGTCCTCGCAGCCCTTGTCCTCGGCAGCCTGGAGCGCGGCGGTGACAGTCGCCACGAGCCTGTCCACGCCCACCGGGCCGACCGCCCCGTCCGGGTCGAGGAGCTCGGCCAGCCGCAGCTCCGCCTTGTGCGAGTGTGCGGGCAGCGGGCGGGCGCCGGGGTGCGCGTCGACCACCAGCAGATGAACCGTGTTCGACCCCACGTCGAGGACTCCGAGTCTCATACCCGGAACGCTACTGCGACGGCCGGGCCTGCTCGGTCTTACTCTGGGCGCGTGCCAAAGACGAAAAGGCGAAGCCGGACAAAGCCACGAAGAAGCAGAAGACGAAGCAGGGGATGCCGCAGCCGGAGGGACAGGGGCCGGACGGGCCCGATGAGAAGGGCTCGACTTCGCTCGTGCCTGGGTCGAATTCCCGGACCCCACCGACGACGAGCAGGTCTTCCGCTGCGATCTGACGTGGCTGACGTCCCGGTGGACGTGCATCTTCGGCAGCGGCTGCCAGGGCATCGAGGCGGGCCGCGCGGACGACGGGTGCTGCACGCTGGGCGCGCACTTCTCGGACGAGGACGACGAGAAGCGGGTGGCCGGCCACGTCGAACGGCTCACGCCGGAGGTGTGGCAGTTCCACGACGTGGGTACCGAAACGGGCTGGGTCGGTGTCGATGACGACGGCGAGCGCCAGACCCGGCGCTGGGAGGGCTCCTGCATCTTCCAGAACCGGCCGGGGTTCGCAGCGGGTGCCGGCTGCTCGCTGCACATCCTGGCGCTGCGCGAGGGCAAGGAGCCGCTGGAGACCAAACCGGATGTGTGCTGGCAGCTTCCGGTGCGGCGTACGTACGACTGGATCGACCGGCCGGACGATACGCGTGTGCTCCAGATCACGATCGGGAGTACGACCGCAGGGCTGGGGCCCCGGCGGCCACGATCTGCACTGGTGGTGCACATCGGCGACGTCCGCGCACGGGGCCGGGGATCCGGTCTATGTGTCCTACCGGCCCGAGCTCACCGAACTGATGGGCAAGGAGGCATACGGCCGGCTGGTCGGACTCTGCGAGGAGCGGCTGTCGTCGCTGCTGCCGATGGCGCCGCATCCGGCCGACCCCGCCTGAGGAGCTGCGGCGCGCCCGGCGCGTGGCGGAACGTTTGTCCACTGCGCACCGGGAAGGCCTGCCTCAGCTTGTCAGAGCCGGGGTGCCCGGCTCCGTTGTCCCGCCGGTCGGCGAGGGGACGGGGCCGGGCCGGTCGGGTCCGGTGTGGGCGTGGGAGACGGCGTCGTACCCGGGTCGGTGGGGTCCGTCGGATCCGGCGTGGGTCCGGTCGGCTCCGGTGCCGGATCCGTGGGAGAGGGCACCGGGTCCGGTGCGGACGGTGAACCCGGCCTGCCGGGCGCCGGGCGTGTGCTCCCGTACCCCCGATCACGACCACGGACCCCGACGGGGCGAGCAGCACGCGTGCGCTCCACAGCCCGTCCGGTTCGGCCGCCCGGTTCACCGAAACGTGGATCGTGACGCTCCGGCCGGGGCCAGCGTGCCCGAGGTGCGGCTGAGGTGGAGCCACGGCGCGTCCGCCCGGGCCGACCAGGAGACTCGTTCGCTGCCGCCCGCGGTCAGGGTGACCAACGTGCCGCCGTCTACCGGGCGGGCGGCGACCGTGAGGTTCCGGCCCCTGCTCACCGCTCCCGGCGCTGATGACCTCGGCCGAGACGTCCGGATGCAAGGGCCCGTCGGTGAAACGGCCGTTCCCGTCGGGGCGGGCGTTGCCCGCGTTCTCGTAGTGGCCGTACGGATCGTCTTCGGCCCCGGCCTCCTGGTCCACCTCCGTCGCGGTGACCGAGGAGCCGTCGTGGCCCTCGCCGGTCAGCGGTGCGCCCGGTAGGCCGCCCACAGGGCGATCACGGGGCGGCGACCACCGTCGCGACCACCGTCGTCGTCACGACCCGCGCGCGCATCCGGTCCCGTCGGGCGGCATGGTCCTTCGGGTCCAGCGGAAAGCCCGCGCGGTCGAAGCGCGGGTGCCCGACCGGGTCCGGCGGGCGTGGACCGTCGCTACGTACACCGAGGGCCGTGGCGCCTCGACGACCGGCAGTGCGGCGGCGGGTGTGACGGTGGCGCCGGGCCACGGGCCGGTGGCGCCGGCCCGTTCGCGGCGCGGCGGCAGCGGGGCAGTCGTCGACGTGCCGGACGAGCTCGCGGCGCAGGGCCACGGAGAGCAGCACCTGGCGGCCGCCGGTCAGCCGGGCGACAGTGCGGCAGTTTCCCGTCTCGACGACGGCGAGGGCGGCGCGGGTGCGTTCCACCTCGCAGGCCGCGGCGGCCAGGAGCTCACGGGCGGCAACCGCCGCCAGGCCCAGGACGGCGGCGACGGCGCGCGGGTGAGCCCGTGGCGTACGGCCAGCTCCAGCGCCTCGCGCTGCTCGGGGTGGTGCCCGCGGCCTCGGGCCAGGCCAGCTGGGCGAGCTCACGCCTGCGCGCCTCCGCTGCCGGGGACTCGGCGGAATCCGGGGAACCGCTTCGTCCTGGGTGGCCGAAGCCTCCGCAGCGGCCGGGCTGCCCGGACCGGCCGGCGTAGGCGCGGTGGCCTGCCGCCGGTGGCCTGGCGGCCCCGCTTCTGCTCGGTCAGCGCGCGCAGGCACGTCCACCTGGCCAGCGCGTACAGCCAGGATTTACGTTCCTCCTCGCCCTCGGGGCACCGGCCGTCCTGCCGTTGCGCGACCGCGAGGACCGAGCCGAGGGCGTCGGTGGCCGCTTCGTGGTCGCACAGCACGGAGAGGCAGTAGGTGAACAGGCCGTCGAGGTACGGCTCATAACCGGCGGGCGATCGCTGCGTCGGGTGGGCGCTCGACGCAGCGCCCGGTGTGCGCCGGTCGTGTGTACGGGGGTCTCCAGCCTGCTGCTCGTCACTGGGCGACCGTAAGCAGAGGAGCAGGTGCCCTTGCCACCACTTCAATGCATTTAATCCTTATGGGTGAACGTATCCCTCAAAGGGGACAGGAATCGCGGATTCCACCGGATCAGTGGCATCGGACAGGCGTTCCCCTTCCGTGCCCACGGTCGGTGGTGTCAGTGGCCACCTATACGGTGACGCCATGGCTGCCCGTACGAAATCCGCGAAGGACCGGCCGTCCTACCGCTGCACCGAATGCGGCTGGACGACCGCCAAGTGGCTCGGCCGCTGCCCCGAGTGCCAGGCATGGGGACGGTCGAGGAATTCGGCGGTGCACCGGCCGTGCGCACCACCGCGGCCGGCCGTGTTTCCACCGCTGCCGTGCCCATCGGGCAGGTCGACAGCCGCCAGGCCACCGCACGATCGACCGGGGTCGGTGAGCTGGACCGCGTCCTGGGCGGAGGGCTGGTGCCGGGCGCCGTCGTACTGCTCGCGGGCGAGCCCGGCGTCGGCAAGTCGACGCTGCTGCTGGACGTGGCGGCCAAGGCCGCCAACGGCGAGCACCGCACTCTCTATGTCACCGCCGAGGAGTCCGCCAGCCAGGTGCGGATGCGTGCCGACCGGATCCGGGCGATCAACGACCATCTGTATCTGGCGGCCGAGACCGATCTGTCCGCGGTGCTCGGCCATCTGGACGCGGTCAAGCCGTCCCTCCTCGTACTGGACTCCGTACAGACCGTCGCGTCGCCCGAGATCGACGGCGCCCCCGGCGGCATGGCCCAGGTACGCGAGGTCGCGGGAGCGCTCATCCGGGCCTCCAAGGAGCGCGGCATGGCGACGATCCTGGTCGGCCATGTCACCAAGGACGGCGCGATCGCGGGACCGCGGCTGCTGGAGCACCTCGTCGATGTGGTCCTGTCCTTCGAGGGCGACCGTCATGCCCGCCTCCGCCTCGTCCGGGGCGTCAAGAACAGGTACGGGGCCACCGACGAGGTCGGCTGCTTCGAGTTGCACGACGAAGGGATCACCGGCCTCGCCGACCCCTCCGGCCTCTTCCTCACCCGCCGCGACGAGCCGGTTCCCGGCACCTGCCTGACGGTCACTCTGGAGGGCAAGCGCCCCTGGTCGCCGAGGTACAGGCGCTGACGGTCGATTCGCAGATCCCTTCACCCCGGCGCACGACCTCGGGCCTGGAGACCTCCCGGTATCGATGATGCTGGCCGTACTGGAGCAGCGAGGCCGGATCAGCGCGCTCGGCAAGCGGGACATCTACAGCGCGACGGTCGGCGGCGTGAAGCTCACCGAGCCCGCCGCGGACCTCTCGATCGCCCTGGCCCTGGCCAGTGCGGCCAGCGATACCCCGCTCCCGAAAACCTGGTCGCGATCGGCGAAGTGGGCCTCGCGGGCGAGGTGAGAAGGGTTACGGGGTTCAGCGCAGGCTGGCCGAGGCGTACCGTCTCGGGTTCAAGCACGCCCTGGTTCCGAGGGACCCGGGACAAGTCCCTTCCGGTATGAAGGTCACGGAAGTCGCCGACATGGGTGACGCCCTGAGAGTCCTCCCGCGCCGGTCTCGTCCGGAGGGACAACAGGAGGACGGCGCACGCCGGTAGACTTTGCCCTGGTCTCGCCTGTCCGTACGAACGGCACGTGAGACAAAAAGGGCACCGCAAACCTGTGACCGGAGGAGTGCAGTGGCAGCCAACGACCGGGCAGCATCGCCCGGAAAGTCCGGCCAAGGCACGGGGAACGAGGCGCTGATGCGCGCCTCGTTGAGCGCGGTCGCGCCGGAATGGCCCTGCGGGACGGCCTGGAGCGCATTCTCCGTGGCAACACCGGCGGGCTGATCGTCCTCGGCATGGACAAAACCGTCGAATCAATGTGTACCGGTGGATTCGTGCTGGACGTGGAGTTCACCTCGACGCGCCTGCGTGAGCTGTGCAAGCTGGACGGCGCGCTGATCCTCGACAAAGACATGACCAAGATTCTGCGGGCCGGCGTGCAGCTGGTCCCCGACGCCGCGATTCACACCGAGGAGACGGGTACCCGCCACCGCACGGCGGACCGGGTGTCCAAGGCGTGTGTCTACCCGGTCGTCTCGGTCTCCCAGTCGATGCATCTGATCGCGCTGTACGTGGACGGGGAACGCAGGGTCCTGGAGGAGTCCTCCGCGATCCTGTCCCGGGCCAATCAGGCGCTGGCCACACTGGAGCGGTACAAGCTCCGGCTGGACGAGGTCGCCGGGACGCTGTCCGCGCTGGAGATCGAGGACCTGGTGACGGTCCGGGACGTGACGGCCGTTGCCCAGCGCCTGGAGATGGTGCGCCGGATCGCCACCGAGATCGCCGAGTACGTGGTGGAGCTGGGCACCGACGGCCGGCTTCTCTCACTCCAGCTGGACGAGTTGATCGCGGGCGTGGAGCCCGAGCGGGAGCTCGTCGTACGCGACTATGTGCCCGAACCGACCGCGAAGCGGTCCCGTACGGTCGCGGAGGCGCTGACCGAGCTGGACGCGCTCTCGCACACCGAGCTACTCGAACTTGCCGTGGTGGCAAGGGCTCTGGGATACAGCGGCTCGCCGGAGACGCTGGACTCCGCGGTGTCCCGCGGGGCTTCCGGCTGCTGGCGAAGGTGCCGCGGCTGCCGGGCGCGATCATCGATCGGCTGGTGGAGCACTTCGGCGGTCTGCAGAAGTTGCTCGCTGCCAGCGTGGACGACCTCCAGACGGTGGACGGTGTCGGCGAGGCGCGGGCGCGGAGCGTGCGGGAAGGACTCCGCGGCTGGCGGAGTCCTCGATCCTCGAGCGGTACGTCTGACGGCCGCGCCCGCCGCAAGCGCTGTCGCGGGCGCGGCCGTAAGAGCTGAGTCCGTGCGGGCGTCCCGAGGCCGTGCGGTCCGTCCGCTCCGGTGGCGGACCCTGCGGTCAGTCCTTGGCGAGGACGAAGGATGCGCGCTGCAGGGACTCGCCCGGGGCCTTCGCCTCCAGCAGATACGTACCGGGGCCGGCCTTCTCCGTGGACGGAGTCGCGCACTGCGCGGAGCTCGTCCTGCGGTCCCACTCCACGGTGTGGTTCACGGTGGCACCGGCCGGTACCTTCAGGAACAGGCGGCCCGCTTTGACCGGGCAGTCCTTGGACGACCACACCCGCTCGTCGTCGTCACCGGCCTCGGTGATCGTGAACACCACGTTCTTCGGCCCGAAGTCGGTCTTGCAGTCGGTGGCCGAGGTGTTCTTGGCGATCAGCCGGAACTTCGGCTTGTCGTCGGGGCCGTAGCTGTTCTCGGTGCGCAGGCTCAACTCGAGTGCCGCCGCCGCACAGTTGGCGAGCGGTGAGCCGGCCGGTACCTCTGAACCCGAGGTCCCGCCACCGGATCCGCCTCCGGATCCGCCTCCGGCCGATGCCGGGCCGCCTGTGCCGGTGTCGCCGTCGTCCCCGTCGGAACCCGCGTCCGCGGAGCCGCCGTTGCCGCCGTCCGAGTCACCGCCACCGCCCGAATCACCGGAGTCGCCGGACTCGTCGCGGCCACCCGGCGGTTGGCCGACGGTCGGTCCGGAGCTCGAAGGGCCGGGGTGATGGAGGGGCGGGGTTCGACCCGCCGGACTTCGAGTCGTCTCTCTTCCGCTGCCGCCACCGGAGGTGACGGCCCATGCGATCAGCGCCGCGAGCAGCCCGATCACCATCGCCGCTACTGCCCTCCGACGCCAGTAGATGCTGGAGGAAGCGGCCCGACCGGATTGCGCATAGATCCCACGGCGCAAACTGTACGAGAGTTCCGGGCCAACTCCCGCCCCACCCGCCGCTATGACCCTCAAGTTTTCCGGATCATCATCACGGCACGGCGGTTCCCAGCCATTTCCGGCCACTTTGCGCCGGTCGGCAGCCGGCCCGCTGCCTGCCCGCAGCCGGCCCGAGCCTGCGAGCGCGGAACGCTCCAGGACTCGCCCGGGGCTCCGGGACGTTCCCGAGGGGACAGAACGGGTGGCGTTATCACCCCGTGGGCCCTCCGGAGGGCCGACACCACCGCGACCGCGACCATTACCCCGCCTTCCGTGCCAGGATCGTGCGTGCGATGACTGCCACGACTTCGACACACACGCCCCCGCCTCCCTCCACACCCCGTCATCGGGTGGTTCGAGCAGCATGCCCGCGATCTGCCCTGGCGCCGCCCGAAGCGGGCGCCTGGGGTGTGATGGTGAGCGAGTTCATGCTGCAGCAGACCCCGGTGAGCCGGGTCCTCCCGGTGTACGAGCAGTGGCTGGCCCGCTGGCCACGCCCGCCGACCTGGCCGCAGACGCGCCCGGTGAAGCGGTGCGCGCCTGGGGCCGGCTCGGCTACCCCGGCGGGCACTGCGCCTGCACGGGGCCGCCCAGGCGATAGCTGAACGGCACGGCGGCGACGTACCGAGCGAGCACAACCAGCTGCTGGCACTGCCCGGAATCGGCGAGTACACGGCGGCAGCCGTGGCCTCGTTCGCGTACGGACAACGCCATGCGGTGCTCGATACGAACGTCCGCCGGGTGTTCGCCCGCGCCGCGTCCGGGATCCAGTACCCGCCGAACGCGACCACCGCCGCCGAGCGCAAACTCGCCCGTGCGCTGCTGCCCGAGGAGGACGAACGCGCGGCCCGCTGGGCGGCCGCGACCATGGAGCTCGGCGCACTGGTGTGCACGGCGAAGGGCGAGGACTGCACCCGCTGCCCGATCGCCGGGCAGTGCGCCTGGCGGCTGGCCGGAAAGCCCGCCCACCAGGGGCCGCCCGCCGCGGCCAGACCTACGCCGGTACGGACCGCCAGGTGCGGGGCCGGCTGCTCGCCGTGCTGCGCGAGGCCGTGGTCCCGGTACCGCAGTCCGCGCTGGACGCGGTCTGGGAGGAGCCCGTGCAGCGGGCTCGCGCCCTGGACGGGCTGGTGGCGGACGGCCTGGTCGAGCCTCTGGCGAACGGCCAGTACCGGCTGCCGCTGACCTGAGAGCCGGTCTCGCCGGACCCGGGTCAGGCAGGCTGTTACACAACCGATGGGCAGCCGTGCGTCCGCGTACGGCTGCTCCGCACACCCTCGTGACAACCCCTCCGTAGCGTCAACGAAGTCAGCAGCGGGACCACCGGCTGACAGCGGTGCTACGGGTTTCACGGGGACGGAGGCGGTTGTAATGGCGCAGGGCGAGGTGCTCGGATTCGAGGAGTACGTACGCACCCGGCAGGAGGCCCTGCTGCGCAGTGCACGTCGTCTGGTCCCCGACCCGGTGGACGCGCAGGACCTGCTGCAGACCGCGCTCGCACGTACCTTCGGCCGCTGGGACGGTATCGCCGACAAGTCCCTCGCCGACGCCTACCTGCGCCGCGTCATGATCAATACGCGTACGGAGTGGTGGCGGGCCCGCAAGCTGGACGAGGTCCCCACCGAGCAGCTCCCCGACGCGAGCATCGACGACGGCACCGAGCAGCGCGCGGACCGTGCCCTGCTGATGGACGTCCTTGGCGTGCTGGCTCCGAAACAGCGCAGCGTCGTCGTACTGCGACACTGGGAGCAGATGAGCACGGAAGAGACGGCTACGGCCCTCGGCATGTCTGCCGGTACGGTGAAGAGCACGCTGCACCGGGCGCTGGCGCGACTGCGCCAGGAGCTGGAGAGCCGCGAAGAGATGAGCCGTGAGGCCCGTCGGCGCGAGGCCGAAGGGCACCGGCACGGATGCCGGCGCAGCGGGACGGGCGTCACGAGGAGCGGGGCGGGAGCGGTGCGCGGCCTGACAGGCAGCGGCGCCGGCGGAAAGCCGGCGGCCGGGCCACGGCCGGCCGGAGGCCTGCGCTCCGGGCCGGTCCGGCGGCGAGCGGTACGGCTCTGGCCGGGCTCGCCGTCATCGGGCTGTTCTGCGCCGGCTGCTCCACCGGCGGTACGGGCACCCGTGACGAGGGACCGGCGGCCACCCAGCCGGTAGCCCGGGTCACGCCGTCGGACACCGCGCCCACCGGGACGGCGAAGCCCGCCGAGCGGGTCAGCGCGGTGCAGCTCCTCAAGCAGGACCCCAAGGTGAACGAGCGGATCAAGCACGATCTGAAGCCGTGCATCGGTGACGAGTACCCGGTCGACTCCTCCTACGGATCGCTGACCGACCAGCCCGCGTCCGATGTCGTGGTCAACCTGATGACCTGCGGCGATTCGGTGGGCATCGGGACGTATGTCTACCGCCAGCGGGAGGACGGCTCGTACCAGAACGTCTTCGCCGCGGAGATTCCCGCGGTCTACGGCACCATCGACCGCGGCGATCTGATCGTGACGACCCAGGTGTACGGGTCGAAGGACTCGGTCTCCTACCCTCGGGCGAGGAAGTGATCACGTACCGCTGGGCGAGCACCCGGTTCACCGAGCACGACCGGGTGCACAACGACTTCAACCGGGCCGTCAGCAGCGGCGAAGGGGCCTTCCCAGCCGACTGAGTCCACGCCGGAGAACTGACCGAGAGAAGAACCGACCGAGAGCTGAGTGCAGTCCGCATGGCCGAGACCCACGTCCTGTTCGTCGAGGACGACGACGTCATCCGCGAGGCCACCAGCTCGCGCTGGAGCGGGTCGGTTTCGCGGTCACCGCGATGCCCGACGGTCTCCTGGGCCTGGAGGCCTTCCGGGCGGACCGGCCGGACATCGCGCTGCTCGATGTGATGGTTCCGGGCCTGGACGGGGTCAGCCTGTGCCGCCGTATCCGGGACGAGTCGACCGTGCCCGTCATCATGCTGTCGGCGCGGGCCGACTCGATCGATGTGGTGCTCGGCCTGGAGGCCGGGCGGACGACTACGTCACCAAGCCGTTCGACGGAGCGGTGCTGGTGGCCCGGATCCGCGCTGTGCTGCGCCGTTTCGGCCATGCGTCGGGGCCCGGCGGGCAGCCCGGCGGCACGGCGCGGAGCCGCCCTACGGGGCGGCCGGGGTGCTGGTCTTCGGCGATGTCGAGATCGACACCGAAGGCATGGAGGTGCTCCGAGGGGCGAGCAGGTGGCTCTGACCCCGACCGAGATGCGGCTGCTGCTGGAGTTCTCGTCCGCCCCGGCACGGTGCTCTCGCGCGACAAGCTCCTGGAGCGCGTCTGGGACTACGGCTGGGGCGGTGACACCCGGGTCGTGGACGTCCATGTGCAGCGGCTGCGTACCAAGATCGGGCAGGACCGGATCGAGACGGTCCGCGGCTTCGGCTACAAGCTCAGGCCATGAGGCGGCTCGCTCTGCGGACGGGTGTCCGCTGGAAGATCAGCATCGCGATCGCCGCGGTCGGTGCGCTCATCGCGGTGGCACTGAGTCTCGTCGTCCACAATGCCGCCCGTGTCTCCATGATCGAGAACGCCCGTGAGGTGCAGCTGGAGCGGCTGCTGTTCGCCCAGCGGCTGTACGAGGCGTCCGGGAGCCAGAAGCCCTCGCCCAAATTCGGCGCCAAGCTCAACGATCCGGCCATGCCACCGAGCCTGCGCAAGGAGATCCGCGGCAACCGGCGAGCCACACATGTCGACGAGTACGCCAACGGGGTGCCCGATGTCTGGGCCGCGGTGCCTCTGGCCAGCGGGAACGTCCTCTCGCTGCACACCCGCTTCGCCGACCGCAGCGCCACGATCATGAGCGACCTGGACCGGGCGCTGATCATCGGCTCCGTCTCGGTCGTGCTCGGTGGCAGCGCACTGGGCGTACTGATCGGCGGCCAGCTTTCACGCAGGCTGCGCAAGGCCGCGGCTGCCGCCGGCCGCGTCGCGCAGGGCAATACGGACGTACGGGTGCGGGACGCCGTCGGCGGAGTCGTACGCGACGAGACCGACGAGCTGGCCGGTGCCGTGGACGCGCTCACCGACGCGCTGAACGAGCGGATCGAGGCGGAACGCCGGGTCACCGCGGATATCGCCCATGAGCTGCGCACTCCCGTGACCGGGCTGCTCACGGCGGCCGAGCTGCTGCCGCCGGGACGCCCCACCGAGCTGGTACGGGACCGGGCGCAGGCGATGCGGACGCTGGTCGAGGACGTGCTGGAGGTGGCCCGGCTGGACAGCGCCTCGGAGCGGGCCGAGCTGCAGGAGCTGCCGCTGGGCGAGTTCGTCAGCCGCCGGATCGCGCTGCTCGGCCCGGACGTGGCGGTGCGGGTGGTGCACGAGTCCTGGGTGTCCACGGATCCGCGCCGACTGGAACGCATCCTGGGCAATCTGCTGGGGAACGCGGCCAAGCACGGGGCCGGACCCGTGGAGGTCACGGTCGAGGGCCGGGTCGTCCGGGTCCGCGACCACGGGCCCGGATTCCCGGAGGCACTGCTGCGGGACGGGCCGAGCCGGTTCCGTACCGGAAGCACCGACCGGGCCGGCCACGGACACGGCCTGGGGCTGACGATCGCGGCCGGCCAGGCGCGGGTCCTCGGCGCCCGGCTGACCTTCCGCAACGCGGGACTGCCCGGTGCTTCGGAGGGCACCGGCGGCGCGATCGCCGTGCTGTGGCTGCCGGAACACGCGCCGACCAACACCGGCAGCTTCCAGGTCCCGCAGCTTCCGCAGGACTGACACCGTGCATGGGAGCGGGCCCCGGAGGCAGCTGCTTCCGGGGCCCGCTCGTGTCACCGTGCTCAGACGGTCTGCGGCTCCCTCGCGGGCGCTGAGGGTGCCGTCCCGTCGTCGTCCGAAGGGCCCGCGGAGCCCGCAGCGGCACCTCCTTGACGAACAGCGCAGCCACCAGGGCCACCACCGCGACCGATCCGCCCAGCAGGAAGGCGATGTGCGTTCCGGACGCCACTGCGAACTCGTACGCCTCACGCATCCGGTCCGGCAGCTTCGCCAGGTGGTCCGCGTCCAGCTGTGCGGAGCTCGCGGTGGCACCCCGCCACCGCGGGCGGCCATCTCGTCCTGCACCCGGCCGGTGAACAGAGCGCCCATGATCGCGACGCCGAAGGAGCTGCCGAGGGTACGGAAGAGGGTGGTCGTGGACGAGGCGACGCCCATGTCCTTGAGCTCGACGCTGTTCTGCGCGACGAGCATCGTGATCTGCATCAGGAAGCCCATGCCCGCGCCCAGCACCGCCATGTAGATGCCGGAAGTGAAGCGCGAGGTCCCGGTGTCCATCGTGGCGAGCAGGAACAGTCCCGTCACCATCAGAACGCTGCCTACGATGGGGAAGATCTTGTACTTGCCGGTGCTGGTGGTGATCCGGCCCGCAACCAGCGAGACGATCATCATCGCGAGCAGCATCGGCAGGAGCAGCAGCCCGGAGTTGGTCGCGGACGCACCCTGCACCGACTGCTGGAACAGCGGCAGGAAGAGCACCGCACCGAACATCACGAAGCCGGCCATGAAGCCGACGATCGACATCAGCGTGAAGTTGCGGTTGCGGAAGATGTGCAGCGGCACGATCGGCTCAGCGGCCCTGGCCTCGACGAAGACGAAGCCCACGAGGGAGGCCACGCCCAGAGCGATGAGCTCCATGATCACGGCCGAGCCCCAGGGGTACTCCGTACCGCCCCAGGTGGTGACCAGCACGATCGCGGTGATGCCGACGGTGAGCAGTCCGGCGCCGAGATAGTCGACCTTTACCTTCGTCCGCTCCTTCTTCGGCAGATGCAGCACCGCGGTGACCATGGCCAGCGCGACGGCGCCGAGCGGCAGGTTGATGTAGAAGCTCCAGCGCCAGCCCAGGTGGTCGGTGATGGTGCCGCCGACCAGCGGTCCGCCGATCATCGCGATCGCCATGACGCCGGCCATCATGCCCTGGTACTTACCCGCTCGCGGGCGGCACCAGATCGCCGATGATCGCCATGACGCCGACCATCAGACCACCGGCGCCGAGGCCCTGGACCGCCCGGAAGCCGATCAGCTGGCTCATGTCCTGAGCCATTCCGCTCAGCACCGAGCCGATCAGGAAGATCACGATGGAGAGCAGGAAGATGCCCTTGCGCCCGTACATGTCGCCGAGCTTGCCCCAGATGGGGGTCGAGGCCGCGGTGGCCAGGGTGTACGCGGTGACCACCCAGGACAGGTGCTCCATACCGCCCAGGTCGCCGACGATCGTCGGCATCGCGGTGCCGACGATCAGGTTGTCCAGCATGGCCAGCAGCATCGCGATCATGAGGGCGAGCACCACCACCCTCACGCTGCGCACCTGTGGCTCCGGTTTCCCGGCCGCCGCCTTCTTGAGGTCTGCCATGTCCTTGCTCCCCTGTTTTCCCCGGTGGTTCCTACCGCCCACTGAACCGGCACTTACTTGCCGCCCGGCTAGTTGACTACACTGGGGAAAGTAGACCCGTAACTAGCCGGGCGTCAAGTAAGTTCTTGGGAGAGCAACATGGGCAGCACGCCGCAGCCGCGCCGGGGCAACACCCGCCAGCGCATTCAGGACGTCGCCCTCGAACTCTTCGCCCAGCAGGGATACGAGAAGACCTCGCTCCGCGAGATCGCGGAACATCTGCAGGTCACGAAGGCCGCGCTGTACTACCACTTCAAGACCAAGGAAGACATCCTCAACAGCATCTTCGAGGACCTGAACCAGCCCATCGAGGAGCTGATCGCCTGGGGCAAGGAGCAGCCGCGAACCCTGGAGACGAAGAAGGAGATCCTGGTCCGGTACAGCAATGCGCTCGCCGCGGCGACCCCGCTCTTCCGCTTCATGCAGGAGAACCAGGCGACCGTGCGCGATCTCAGCATCGGCCACACCATCAAGAACCGGGTCATCGCCCTGGTGGACCTGATCAAGGATCCGGACGCCCCGCTCACCGACCAGGTGCGCTGCTTCAGCGCGCTCTTCACGATGCACGCCGGCATGATCGCCCTCAAAGACGCCAACGGCGACCCCGAGGAGAAGCGCAAGGCCGCTCTCGAGGTCGCCGTCGAGCTGGTCACCCGAGCACATGACGGGGTCCCGCCGCATAGGGCGCTACCGCGTCAGGTGGATCAGATGGAGACGTGCACGGTCTTCAGGTAGGAGACCGGGTTGATCGCGGAACCGTAGTCCGGGGTGTTCCGGATCTCGAAGTGCAGGTGCGGGCCGCTGGAGTTTCCGGTGTTGCCGGAAAGTGCGATCTTCTCGCCCGTCTTCACCTTGTCACCGACGTTCACGCTGATCTTCGACAGGTGCGCGTACTGCGTGTACTTGCCGTTGGAGTGCTTGATCACGACGGCGTTGCCGTACGCGGGCCGTCGCCGCCGCCGTTCGGGCCCGTCTTGACGACGGTACCGGTGTGCGCGGCCTCGACCTTGGTGCCGATCGGCACGGCGAAGTCCTGGCCGGAGTGCTTGCTGGCCCAGCGGTCGCCGCCGGTGCCGTAGCTCGCGCTCAGCTTGTAGTGGTCGACCGGGGCCTCCCAGGCGGCGGCCTTCTTCTTGGCCTTCGCAGCCTTGTCGGCCGCGTCCTTCTTGGCGGTGTCGGCAGCCTTGCCCTGGACCGATGCCTGCTTGGAGACGGAGTCGGCCGTGTCGGACGCTGCGAACGCCGCGCCCGCACCGAACACCATCGACGCACCCAGGCCTGCGGCCACGACGACGCCACTGGCGCGGGACATGGACGGGCGGCGGGAGTGCAGGAACGTAACGCGCTTCGACATACGGGAGAACCTCCGGGTAACTGGATCCCGGTACTCGGACCGGGCTTGCTCCACATTGGTAACCCGCATCCCCACCCAGGCTCAATCCCCCATCTACGAACAAAAGCCGTAGTCACCCTCTGGGGAATTAACCGCGGAAGACCCTGCGAACCGACCCTCCGGCCTCGACGGAACAAAGTCCCGGAACGGGTTTAGTCCCAGCTCGAACCCTGCCCAATCGGACACAAGACGGCTATATGGTCATATCGCCCCAATATGCCGAAGGTCCCTCCTCGTCGAAGGACGAAGGTCCCGGAGGCGATCACAGCCGTTACTCCTACCGTGCGTAGTAGGCCTCAAATGGGCTGTGCGCCTTGTCACCGCCGGTGGGACCAAAGCACGTCCGTTTCGGGACCTTCGGCGGCGGTCTGCAGCCGGGTCCGGGTGCGGGGTTTGTCCTCAATCGCCGGACGGGCTTGGTTTTGGTCCCCGGGGCAGTGGTTGCCGGTGGGTGGCTGGGGCGGGGCCCTCCGGAGCGTCTCCTCGGGACTGGCGTGTGCACCCGGACACGCGGGGACCCTCACGTACGCCATTCCCTGCGGGGACTCTCCTGCACGGCCCCACCCCACGTCTCGTCCACACCCGCGGACCGGTGGAGCCGCGGGGAGAAGACGGCCGGTCCGGGGCGTGCAGGAGGGTCCCGCAGGACGACGAACGGATTACGGGGTCAACCGCGTGAACCCCGCACGTTCGTCGTCTGAGGAGACACTCCGGAGGGCCCCGGGCCACCCACCACGGCCAACCCCGGACCCGGGGACCAAAACCAAGCCCGTCCGGCGATTGAGGACGGAACCCGCACCCCGGACCAGGGTCAGCAAGCGCAAGGCCCGCACCCCGGACCAGGGCACAGGGCTGCCCCGGACCGATTCGGTCCGGGCAGCCCTGTAACGCTTCAGGCGCGGAGCGCCCTACGCTTCCTTCGTCAGGTTCGGGCCGGCGCCGCCTGCCGCCTGCTCGATCGGCGGGACGTCGGGCAGTGCCGACTTCTCCTCGCCGCGGAACGAGAACTTCTTCTCGTCCCCTCACCCTCGGTGTCCACGACCACGATGTGACCCGCGCGCAGCTCACCGAAGAGGATCTTCTCGGAGAGAATGTCCTCGATCTCGCGCTGGATCGTCCGGCGCAGCGGCCGGGCGCCCATCACGGGGTCGTAACCCTTCTTCGCCAGGAGGGACTTGGCGGCCGGGCTGAGCTCCAGACCCATGTCGCGGTCCTTGAGACGCTCGTCCACCTTGGCGACCATGAGGTCGACGATCTGGATGATGTCTTCCTCGGTGAGCTGGTGGAAGACGACCGTGTCATCGACACGGTTGAGGAACTCGGGCCGGAAGTGCTGCTTGAGCTCTTCGTTGACCTTGTTCTTCATGCGCTCGTAGTTCGTCTTCACATCGCCCTGGGCGGCGAAGCCCAGGTTGAAGCCCTTCGAGATGTCCCGGGTCCCGAGGTTGGTCGTCATGATGATGACCGTGTTCTTGAAGTCCACGACCCGGCCCTGGGAGTCGGTCAGGCGACCGTCTTCCAGAATCTGGAGCAGGGAATTGAAGATATCGGGGTGGGCCTTCTCGACCTCGTCGAAGAGGACGACGGAGAACGGCTTACGGCGCACCTTCTCCGTGAGCTGGCCGCCCTCCTCGTATCCCACATAACCGGGGAGAGCCGAAGAGGCGGGAAACCGTGTGCTTCTCGCTGAACTCCGACATGTCGAGGGCGATCAACGCGTCCTCGTCGCCGAAGAGGAATTCGGCGAGAGTCTTGGAGAGCTCCGTCTTACCGACGCCGGACGGGCCGGCGAAGATGAACGAGCCACCGGGGCGCTTCGGGTCCTTCAGGCCGGCTCGCGTACGGCGGATCGCCTGCGAAAGGGCCTTGATGGCGTCCTTCTGGCCGATGACGCGCTTGTGGAGCTCGTCCTCCATACGCAGCAGACGGGAGGACTCCTCCTCCGTCATCTTGAAGACCGGAATACCGGTGGAGGCGGCAAGGACTTCGGCGATGAGCTCACCGTCGACCTCGGCGACAACATCCATGTCGCCGGCCTTCCACTCCTTCTCCCGCTTGGCCTTCGCCGCCAGCAGCTGCTTCTCCTTGTCGCGGAGAGATGCCGCCTTCTCGAAGTCCTGGGAGTCGATGGCCGACTCCTTGTCGCGACGGACGCCCGCGATCTTCTCGTCGAACTCGCGGAGGTCCGGCGGCGCGGTCATCCGGCGGATGCGCATCCTGGAGCCGGCCTCGTCGATCAGGTCGATCGCCTTGTCCGGCAGGAAGCGGTCCGAGACGTACCGGTCGGCCAGGGTCGCGGCCTGCACCAGCGCCTCGTCCGTGATGGAGACCCGGTGATGGGCCTCGTAACGGTCACGCAGACCCTTGAGGATCTCGATGGTGTGCGGCAGCGTCGGCTCCGCGACCTGGATGGGCTGGAAGCGGCGCTCGAGCGCGGCGTCCTTCTCCAGGTGCTTGCGGTACTCATCGAGCGTCGTGGCACCGATGGTCTGGAGCTCGCCTCGCGCCAGCATGGGCTTGAGGATGCTGGCCGCGTCGATCGCGCCCTCGGCGGCGCCCGCACCCACAAGGGTGTGGAGCTCGTCGATGAACAGGATGATGTCGCCGCGGGTGCGGATCTCCTTGAGCACCTTCTTCAGGCGCTCCTCGAAGTCACCGCGGTAGCGGGAACCCGCGACCAGTGCACCGAGGTCGAGGGTGTAGAGGTGCTTGTCCTGAGGGTCTCGGGCACCTCGCCCTTGACGATGGCCTGGGCCAGGCCTCGACGACCGCCGTCTTGCCGACGCCGGGCTCGCCGATGAGAACCGGGTTGTTCTTGGTACGGCGGGACAGCACCTGCATGACCCGCTCGATCTCCTTCTCGCGCCCGATGACCGGGTCGAGCTTGGATTCACGAGCGGCCTGGGTGAGATTCCGGCCGAACTGGTCGAGCACCAGGGACGTGGAGGGCGTGCCCTCCGCGGGGCCACCTGCGGTGGCCGCCTCCTTGCCTCCCGAGTATCCGGAGAGCAGCTGGATGACCTGCTGCCGCACCCGGTTCAGGTCGGCGCCCAGCTTCACGAGGACCTGGGCGGCAACGCCCTCGCCCTCGCGGATCAGGCCGAGCAGGATGTGCTCGGTGCCGATGTAGTTGTGGCCGAGCTGAAGAGCCTCGCGGAGCGACAGCTCCAGGACCTTCTTGGCCCGGGGCGTGAAGGGGATGTGGCCGGACGGGGCCTGCTGGCCCTGACCGATGATCTCCTCCACCTGCTGGCGGACCGCCTCGAGCGAAATCCCGAGGCTCTCCAGGGCCTTAGCGGCGACACCCTCACCCTCGTGGATCAGGCCCAGGAGGATGTGCTCGGTGCCGATGTAGTTGTGGTTGAGCATCCGGGCTTCTTCCTGAGCCAGGACGACAACCCGCCGCGCGCGGTCGGTGAACCTCTCGAACATCGTTAATCGCTCCTCAGAGCGGTCAGGCAGTAAGGGGTCGGTCCCTCCCTGTCCTTCCGCAGCTTAGTCCCGCAAGCGGGGACCGCTCATTTCAACTGCCGACACCACGAAGGCCTCCTGCCCCGAACGCCGACAACTGCTCCAACCCGATGGTGCGAGACGATGTTCCCGCAGGCCAGGCAGATAGCCCTTTCGCCAGTACGCCGATGGCGAACGTGAGACGTTCTCGGCCTGCGTGTCGCCCCTTCCCACTAGGGATGTCCTACCCGTAACTACTGACAGTCCATGCGGCGTGCCCCGGTTTACTCCGCTACGGGCGAACAACTTCGCGCCACCGAATGCTCCCGTACGCCCCCATCCCGGACACAACACGCAGTCGATCATGACCTCTGCGTAACTCCGGGGCAGGTTCGCCGGTTCATGGGGCATGGTTCCCCTCGTTCCGCCTCCGCGCTCGTCGCCCGACCACGCCGACTGCGCGCAGTGGTACGAACGCGAGCTCGACTGGGCCACCGCGGGGACATCGCCGGTGCGACTGCTCACAGGCCTGCGCTTCGACGTGCTGGAACTGCCTGCCGTCGCCGGGCACGCGGCACTTCGACGGCTGGGGCGCACCGGCCCGGTGGTGGTGGCGGGCAAGCGGATGCGGCTGCTGGTGGCCGCGGGCGTCGCCGATGAGCTGCCGGGACTGCTCGATTGGCTGGAGTGGGGCGGCATCGCCCTCGATCTGGCCGTCATCGGCGTCGGTGGGCGCATCACCGCTCCGGCACCACCCGGCCGGCCGACGGGTTTGCCGGGGCCGCGTTCTGGCTGCGGCCCCGAACCGCGGCAAGAGGTGGAGCCGATGCTCCCGGCCCTCACCGACCTCGGGAACAGGGTGTGGGTTCCCCTGATCTCGTACGGCTCGTGGACGTGGCAGCGACGGAATGCCACCGGGCCCGGCTGAAACACGCCCGGACTCAACTGCTGACCGATCGGCCGACAGCTCAGCCGTTGGCCTTCTCGTAAGCCTCACGGATCTCCGCAGGAACGCGACCGCGGTCATTCACATTGTGACCGTTTTCGCGCGCCCACTTACGGATCTCCGCAGTGTCCTTGTTGCCACCCGTAACAGCGCGGCCCTTGCCACGGCCGCTCGCGGCACGGCCACCGGTGCGACGTCCACCCTTGGTGTACGGCTCAAGAAGCCCACGGAGCTTGTCCGCGTTGCCAGTCGTGAGGTCGATCTCGTACGTCTTGCCATCCAGAGCGAACGTCACTGTCTCGTCCGCCTCGCCACCGTCGAGGTCATCGACAAGAAGGACCTGAACCTTCTGTGCCACGGGATTTCCTTTCATCGAAAATGCAGTACGCGGAAAGGAAACCGCTTTTCCCCGGAAAACACAAACCCTTGGCAGAGGTTCAGGAGTACAAGAACGCGGGAAACATGCGCGATTCGGACATAGGGCTCCGGCAACTTCCGGCGATCACAGGTGCAGCAGCATCCGGCTGTTGCCCAAGGTGTTCGGCTTCACTCGTTCGAGACCGAGGAACTCGGCAACGCCCTCGTCATAGGAACGCAGCAGCTCACTGTAGACATCTCCGTCGACCGGCGTCTCTCCGATCTCGACGAAGCCGTGCTTCGCGAAGAAGTCGACTTCGAAGGTGAGACAGAAAACGCGGCGCACACCGAGCCAGCGCGCGGTCCGCAAGAGCTTGTCCAGCACCTGGTGCCCGACGCCGCTGCCCTTGACCTCGGGATCGACGGCGAGAGTACGCACTTCGGCGAGGTCTTCCCACATCACGTGGAGTGCGCCGCAGCCGATGACCCGGGCGTCCTCGTCCCGTTCTGCGACCCAGAACTCCTGGATGGCCTCGTAAAGTGTCACGGTCGCTTTGTCGAGCAGGATGCGTTGAGCCACGTACCCGTCAAGCAGAGCGCGGACCGAAGCCACATCACTCGTCCTGGCACGTCGGACGGTGATGGCGGGACTTTACCGACGGGTCGGTACGGACTTCGGTATCCGGCTCGGTTTGCGCTGCTGTATACGGGGCGGTTTGCGGCTGCTCTGAGGACATGCCCCGACGCTATCGCCCGGCCTCGCCCGGCGCTTCATCGGCAGGTGCCGCTTCATCGGCGGGGTTCCGGACGGTTCCGGGAACGTGGGCAGAACCATGCGCATCGCGTCCTGGAGGGCCTCTCGCTGCTCAGCGGACATCATGCCGAAGAAGGCGACAAGGGCGGCCGCCGGGTTGTCGCTCTGGGACCAGGCTTCGTTCATCAGTGCGGCCGCATACGCGGCTCGGGTGGAGACAGCCGTATATCGATATGCACGGCCGTCTACTTCCCTGCGCACCCAGCCCTTCTGATGGAGATTGTCCATTACCGTCATGACGGTCGTGTATGCGATCGACCGTTCCTGCTGCAGGTTCTCAAGAACTTCCCGCACAGTGACCGGACGGTTCCATTGCCAGACCCGTGTCATCACGGCGTCTTCCAGCTCTCCCAATTGGCGGGGCACAGCGCCACCTTAGTGCTATATGTCTGGAATGGGACATTATTTATGCAGCAAAGGGCGCACGGCTCCTGATGAGCCGTACGCCCTCGGTGCTGTACGGGTGACTCGGTTACTGCGGCTCAGACGCCTTCGGCTCGCGGAGCCTGCCGCACCGATTCCGTGCGGGCGATCGCCGCGTCCACGGCCGCATCCTCCTTGGCCTTGTTCGGTCCGCCCTGGCTCTTGACGATCGTTACGACAAGACCGATGAAGAAGGCGGCCATCACCACGGGGCACAAGCGCGGATACGTAGTCCATGCCGTCCAGAGTAGCGAGCCCGGCGCCGCGAGACGCCTCCCGGCCCCTCCTACGAGACGGCACGCCCTCGGGCGCCGGCGAGGGGCGGGCGTGGGCACCGGACGGCGGGGCGGGAAGACTTCGGACGGCTTGGGCGCGGGCGCACGCCCGGAGCTGCCGGGCGGGCCGGCACCGGAGGGCCTTGGGGCGCTCCGCCTCCTGGCGGCTGCGCGGCCACCGGGCAGGGCGAGCAGTCGGCTGCGCGGCGCCGGCGTCGTGACCGAGGCCACGCGCCCCGCCAGCCGCGCCCGTACCGAGCGTTCGGCGAGCACCTGACAGCGCTCCAGGAGTGCCGCGGCGACCGGCCCCGCACGCAGCGCACGCAGAGCCGCGAGATCGTCGGGGCGTGGGTCGTAACCGGCGGCCAGTGCGTCCTGGAGTAGCTCCAGATAGCCGGTGAGCGAGCCGGGGAGAGCGTCGCGGTAGCGGGCCAGATCGGCGAGGAGGAACGAGCGCAGCCGGCCCGCCTCACTCACCGCCTCGTCCACAGCGCCTGCGAGTCGCAGGCAGTCCTGGACATCCTCTTCCGGCAGGGGCGTGGGATGGAGGGCGGTGGCGAGGGCACGTCGGAGCACACGCAGCTCGTCCGCGCTGAACGCCATCCCGCCACGTGATCCGTAGGGCGTGGGCATGACGCGACAATACGTGCTAAATAGACTAAATCCGTTTAACTGGCCGCTGGGCGGCGCGGCGTCCTCCGACCCGCCGCCCAGCCGTTCCCGCAGGTGACCGCAGGCGCGTCTACATCCGCGCGAGGTTGCGCTCGTACACCAGACGCAGACCAATGAGCGTCAGCCAGGGCTCGTGCTCGTCGATGACGGAGGACTCCCCAACACCATCGGAGCAAGGCCACCGGTCGCGATGACGGTGACGTCCTCGGGTCGGCAGCCAGCTCCTTCTTCATCCGGGCGACGACACCGTCGACCTGGCCCGCGAAGCCGTAGATGATGCCGGACTGCATCGCCTCGACGGTGTTCTTGCCGATCACACTGCGCGGCCTGGCCAGCTCGATCTTGCGGAGCTGGGCCCCTTCACGCCGAGTGCCTCCACCGAGATCTCGATACCGGGCGCGATGACACCGCCCGTGTACTCACCACGGGCGGAGATCGCGTCGAAGGTGGTGGCGGTGCCGAAGTCGACCACGATCGCCGGGCCGCCGTAGAGCTCGACGGCCGCGACCGCGTTGATGATGCGGTCCGCGCCGACCTCCTTGGGGTTGTCCATCAGGATCGGGACGCCCGTCTTGATCCCGGCTCCACGAGCACCGCGGGCACATCGCCGTAATAGCGGCGCGTCACCTCCCGCAGCTCGTGCAGCACCGATGGAACGGTGGCGCAGATCGCGATGCCCTCGATGCCGTCCCCAGCTCGACTCCGAGCAGTGGGTGCATACCCATCAGGCCCTGGAGCAGTACGGCGAGCTCGTCGGCGGTGCGCCGGGCGTCGGTGGAGATCCGCCAGTGCTCGACGATCTCCTCGCCGTCGAACAGGCCGAGGACGGTGTGGGTGTTGCCGACGTCGATGGTGAGCAGCATCAGGCGCCGGCCTTGTCGACGGACGCTTCGGCGTCACGGAAGTCCAGGCCGATGTCGAGGATCGGCGAGGAATGGGTGAGCGCACCCACGGCCAGGTAGTCGACGCCCGCGTCCGCGTAGGCGCGTGCGGAGCCGAGCGCGAGCCTGCCCGAGGACTCCGAGCTGCGCGGCCGCCGACGAGGGCGACCGCCTGCGCGGTCGCGGACGGGGTGAAGTTGTCCAGCAGGATCAGGTCGGCACCCGCGTCGAGCACTTCGCCGACCTGCTCCATGGTGTCGACCTCCACCTCGATCGGCACCTCGGGGAACGCCTGCCGCACCCGTTTGAAGGCCTCCGCGACCCCGCCCGCCGCGATCACGTGGTTGTCCTGACCAGGGCCGCGTCGTACAGCGACATACGGTGGTTGACTCCGCCGCCGCAACGCACCGCGTACTTCTCCAGCGCGCGCAGCCGGGGTCGTCTTGCGGGTGTCGCGGACCTTGGCCTTCGTGCCTTCGAGCACATCGGCCCAGGCGCGGGTCGCGGTCGCGATGCCGGAGAGCCTGCAGAGCAGGTTGAGCGCGCTGCGCTCACCGGTGAGCAGGTCGCGGGTGCGCGTGGTGACGGTCAGCAGCTTCTGGCCGGGCACCACGCGGTCGCCGTCCTCGACATGGCGCTCGACCTCGAACTCGTCCGTGCAGACGATGGACAGGACGGCTTCGGCAACGCGCAGACCTGCGACGACACCGGCCTCGCGGGCGATGAAGTCACCCGTGGTGACAGCCTCCTCGGGGACGGTCGCCACGGTCGTGACGTCCACACCGCCGTCGAGGTCCTCCTCGATCGCGACATGGGCGACGTCCTCGACCTGCACCGGGTCCAGGCCGGCGTCGGCGAGGAGCTGGGCCAGAGCGGGGTCCAGACCGCACTCCAGGCCGTCCGGGTCGTACCCGTCACCGCAGCCGCAGTCGTCGCCACAGCCACCCGCGGAGGGTGCGGGCGCGCCGATCTGGATCAGCGGTACGTCCACGGGTGTGGGGCGCGGATTCTCTTCGGGCGTGCTCACGGTTACGGCTCCTCGGGGACGTCTGCGAGTGGTTCGGGGTACTGATGGTGCGGATGTGCCGGACGGCCTTGTGCTGCTGAGCAGTCTGCTCAATCCCCGGGCGGACGGGCGGGAATGCGGCGGTTTCCGTATGACGGACGACAAGCTGCCGGTCCTCGGCGATGCGGACGACCAGGTGACGGCGCCAGGTCTCGTCGTCGCGGTCGGGCCGGTCCTCGCGCCAGTGGCAGCCGCGGGTCTCCTCGCGCTGCCCGGCCGCGGCGACCAGGACCCGTGAGACCAGGAGCAGGTTCGTGGCTTCCCAGGCCTCGACACCGGGCACCGCGTCCTTCGGTTCGGCGTCCTCGGACACAGCGGTGGCCGCTGCCTCGGCGACCGCGCTGTGCTGAAGGTCGTCCAGCTCCTGGGCCGCGGTGGCCAGGCTGGCGGCGGAGCGGATCACTCCGGCGCCCCTGGTCATGATCCGCTGGATCGTGGTCCTCGACTCGGCGGCCAGCAGCGGGCGGGCTTCCGGGCGGGCTTCGGGCGGGCCGTCCGCCGGCGGAATCGACCGCCGCGGTGCCGAGCCGCCTGTCCGCGCCGCCGTCCCGCGTGCCGTCCCGCGTGCCGTCCGCCACGATGTCCGCGGCGATGCGCTCGGCGAAGACGAGCCCCTCCAGCAGGAGTTCGACGCCAGCCGGTTCGCCCCGTGCACTCCGGTGCAGGCGACCTCGCCGCAGGCGTACAGGCCCGGACCGTCGTACGGCCCCTCAGGTCGGTGCGGACGCCGCCGGACGCGTAGTGCGCGGCGGGGCGACGGGGATCGGCTCGGTGACGGGGTCGATGCCGTGGGTACGGCAGGCCGCCAGGATCGTGGGAAGCGCTGCTCCCACATCTGCGCGCCGAAATGCCGTGCGTCGAGATACACGTGCTCCGTGCCGTGGAGCTGCATCCGACGGGTGATCGCCTTGGCGACGATGTCGCGCGGGGCGAGCTCCGCCAGCTCGTGCTGCCCCAGCATGAAGCGGGTACCGGAACCATCGACGAGGTGGGCGCCCTCGCCCCGTACCGCTTCGGACACGAGGGCTGCTGGCCCTCGGCGTCAGCGCCGAGGAACAGGACGGTCGGGTGGAACTGGACGAATTCGAGGTCGGAGACCTCCGCGCCCGCCCGCAGCGCGAGGGCCACCCGTCCCCGGTGGAGACCGAAGGGTTGGTGGTGGCCGAGAAGACCTGGCCCATGCCGCCGGTGGCGAGGACCACCGCGGGCGCCCGGACCGCGCCGACGCCGTCGTGCTGGCCCTCGCCCATGACGTGCAGGGTGACGCCGGCAGTACGGCCATCGGCGTCCGTCAGCAGGTCCAGGACCAGCGCGTTCTCCACCGTGTGCAGGGCTGCCGCACGGACCGCTTCGACCAGGGCACGGGAGATCTCGGCGCCTGTCGCGTCGCCGCCCGCGTGTGCGATACGGCGGCGGTGGTGGCCGCCCTCGCGGGTCAGGGCGATGTCACCGGTGTCGGTGGTGTCGAAGTGCGCGCCGGTATCCATCAGCCTGCGTACGGCGTCGGGGCCCTCGGTGACCAGGGCCCGTACCGCCGTCTCGTCGCACAGGCCGACGCCCGCGACGAGGGTGTCGGCGAGGTGCTGCTCGGGGTGTCGCCCTCGCCGAGCGCGGCCGCGATGCCGCCCTGTGCCCACCGGGTGGAGCCGTCGTCGAGGCGTGCCTTGGTCACGACCACTGTGGCGAGGCCGGCGGCGGCGCAGCGCAGCGCGGTGGTGAGACCGGCCACGCCGGAGCCGACCACGACGACGTCCGCGTCGATGGCCCAGCCGGGGCGGGGCGGTCAGCCGTATTCCGGTCATGTGAGGGCTCCGAGGGTCAGCGGAATATTGTCGATGAGGCGGGTGGCGCCCACCCGGGCCGCGACGACGAGGAGCGCCTCGCCCTTTCCCGGTCGTCGGGGATCTCGGTGAAGTCCGCCGGGTCCACGAGCGCCAGATAGTCCAGGGTGAGCGGTGTCGGTTCCCCGGCCGCCTCCTCCACGACCGCGCGCGCGGTCGCCCGTACCGCGGCGGGGCCGGCGCTCGGCCCGGCCGACGCCACCGCCCGGTGTCGGCTGCCGCACGGGCCTCGCCGAGCCTGTCCCGTGCCGCGAAAAGAGCCCGGGGCAGTGCGAGGGCGGTGTGCCGCTCCTCCGGGGAGAGGAAGCGGTTGCGGCTGGAGAGCGAGGCCGTCCGGTCCCGGACGGTGGGAACGGCGACGATGTCGATGCCGAAGTCGAGGTCGCGCACCATCCGGCGGACCAGCGCCAGCTGCTGGGCGTCCTTCTGGCCGAAGAACGCGGCATCGGGGCGGGTGAGATGGAGCAGCTTGGCGACGACGGTGAGCATGCCGTCGAAATGTCCGGGGCGCGAGGCGCCTTCGAGCCGCTCGCCCATGGTGCCCGCGGTGATCCGGACCTGGGGTTCGCCATCGGGTAGACCTCGTCGACGGCGGGCGCGAAGACCGCGTCCGCGCCGGCGGCAGCGGCGATCACCAGGTCGGCGTCCAGCGTGCGGGGTAACGGTCGAGGTCGGTGGCCTCACCGAACTGGAGCGGGTTCACGAATACGGTGACGACGACCTGGCCGTCCGGCCCGCGGCGGCGCGTGCGGTACGGATCAGGGTGGCGTGGCCGTCGTGGAGGGCCCCATCGTCATGACGACGGCCCGCCGCGCACCGGCCGGCCGGGCGAAGGCGTCGATCTCCGCGATGGTGCGCAGGAGGGTGGCTGGTGCGGTGGTCATCGGGTCTCCCCGGTCCGGTCCCGTCCGTGCCCGGCGAGCCTGTAGTGCCGTTGGTGCTGTCGGACAGGACGTCGAGCAGATCCTCGGCGAACTCCGGCTTCAGCAGACCGTGGGCCAGCGCACGGTCGGCAGTGGTGCGGGCCATCGCCAGGTATCCGGCCACCGCCTGCGGTGCGTGCTTGCGCAGCTCGCCGATGTGCGCCGCGACCGTGCCCGCGTCGCCCCGGGCGACGGGCCCGGTCAGCGCCGAGTCGCCGGAGCGCAGGGCATTGTCCAGCGCGGCACCGAGCAGTGGGCCGAGCATCCGGTCGGGGGCGGCGACGCCGGCCTTCTGCAGCAGCTCCATCGACTGGGCGACCAGGGTGACCAGGTGGTTCGCCCCAGTGCGAGCGCCGCGTGGTAGAGCGGGCGGGACTCTTCGGCGATCCATTCGGGCTCGCCGCCCATCTCGATGACGAGGGCTTCGGCTGCGAGCCTCAGCTCCTCGGGGCGGTGACCCCGAAGGAGCAGCCGGCCAGCCGCTGGACATCGACGGAACTGCCGGTGAACGTCATCGCCGGGTGCAGGGCCAGCGGCAGCGCGCCGGCCCGCAGGGCTGGGTCGAGCACCCTGTGCCGTACCGCCCGGAGGTGTGGACGATCAGCTGGCCCGGCCGCACCGCACCGGTCTCGGCGAGCCCTTCGACCAAGCTCGGAAGTGCGTCGTCCGGGACGGTCAGGAGCACGAGCTCGGCGCGTGCCAGGACTTCCGCGGGCGTTACCAGCGGTACGTCGGGAGCAGGGCCGCTGCCCTGCGCACGGATGTGTCGGAGACGCCCGACACGGCGACCGGGCGGTGCCCGGCGAGCTGCAGCGAGGCGGCGAGGGCGGGCCCACTCTGCCCGCGCCGACGACGCCGACGGTGAGGCGGGCGGGGCGGTCCCTCGCGTCGAGGGGTCTTTCGGAGCTGTTGCGTTCACGCGGCGATGGCCTTCCGTTCCAGTCCGCGGGGGTACCGGACGACTTCTCTGAATGCTACGCCAGCGTTTCCCGACACCGACCGACTGTCCACAGCCTGTGGGTAACTCTGGGCGGCAGAGGGCCTGCCGGAGGAGAACCCGGAAGGAAAGGGGTGGGAAGTGCCGACGGTCAGGGCGATGATCGTCCCATGGCAGACACCGATGAGCAGGAACAGCGCGAGCGCACGCTGACCGCATGGCAACGGTCCACGAGGATCCTGGCGCGGATGTCCGCGGACCACACCCTGCGCGAACGGCTGACCGCCCTGGCGGCCGACGCCGGGACGGTGCACGACCTGGACGAGTGGACTGATGTGTACGGCGACGGGGTCGTCGCCGAGGTGGAGCGGCGGACGGCCGGCCTGCTGGGGACGGAGGCGGCAGCCTTCTTCCCACCGGGACGATGGCCCAGCAGGTCGCGCTGCGGTGCTGGGCGGGGCGTACCGGCAACGCGGCCGTGGCGCTGCATCCGCTGTCCCATCCGGAGGTGCACGAGCGAGGTGCGATCGGATCGGTGAGCGGGCTGCGCACGGTGCACCCGACGTCCGGCCCACGGCTGCCCACGGCCCAGGAGATCCGCGACTTCCCCGAGCCGTTCGGCACGCTGATGCTGGAGCTTCCGCTGCGGGACGCCGGATTCGTGCTGCCCAGCTGGCAGGAGCTGGAGGCCGTCGTGGCCGCGGCACGCGAACGGGACGCGGTGGTGCATCTGGACGGGGCGCGGCTGTGGGAGTGCGTCCCGCACTTCGGCCACGGGCTGCCGGAGATCGCGGGGCTCGCGGACAGCGTGTACGTCTCGTTCTACAAGTCCCTGGACGGGCTGTCCGGAGCGGTGCTGGCCGGCTCCGATTCGCTGGTGGACGAGGCGCGTACCTGGCGCCACCGGTACGGCGGGCAGGTCTTCCAGCAGTACCCGGCCGCACTGTCCGCGCTGCTCGGCCTGGAGCGGGAGCTGCCACGGCTGCCCGAGTACGTGGCGCACGCGAAGGTGGTGGCCGCAGCGCTGGCCCAGGGCCTCGCGGACTCCCGCTGCCCTGGGCCCGGTGCATCCGGAGCCGCCGCACACGCACCAGTTCCAGGTGTGGCTGCCCTATGGCCAGGACGTGCTGAACGAGGCTTCGGTGCGGCAGGCGGAGGAGACCGGCGTGACGCTGTTCCGCCGGTGGTACGCCGGTCCTGCGGGGCCGCCCGGGTCTCGTTCACCGAGGTCACCGTGGCTGCTCCCGGACTTGAGTGGACGGCGGACGATGTGCGCGAGGCGGTGGGGAGTTCGTCAAGCGGGTGGCTTAGGCAGGGCTCCCACGGCGGCCCGGTACGCAGGCGCCGCCCGGTACGCAGGCGCCGCCCCGGTACGCAGGCGCCGCCCCGGACCGCAGGCGCCGCCCGGACCGCGGAACACCTCCCGGTCGGGCCGGCCGTCCCGTGGATTGACGACCACCGTCAATCCACGGGACGGCCGTCCACGCACCCCACTATGGGGTGGTGAGTGTGAACATCGACATCGCGGGCCTGCCTGCCGGCCGCATCGTTTTCGAGACCTCGCCCTCGCCGAGCTGGGGTGGCTCTCCATGCGCTCTCCGAGCCCGGACACCATCCGGGCCTGCACGGCTGGGCGACCGCGACCGCCGCCGCTCTGCGGCCGGACCTCGCGGACCGGCTGCACGAAGCCGAGTTCCTGTGGCGCAACACCTTCTCCGACGTCTTCCTGCCGTTCGCCGGAGTCCGCGGCGGCGACGGCAGGACCGGCCCGACCCTCGCCGCTGACCTGGACATCCTCGACAAGCTGGACGACGAGCGGTTCGTCGCAGCCGCCCTGGAGTTCACCTGCGCCAGTCGGTACTGGACCGGGGCACCCTCCCGCTCACCGACGCCGCGATGCGGTCCCGGGCGCTGGACATGGCGGCAGCCAGAGGGCCCAAGCAGTCCGAGTTCACCCAGCGGCTGCTCGCCGACCCGCCGCCGTCCGCGGCTGGATCCGGCGTCTCTTCGAGGACTGCGACGAGGCGTTCTTCGCGGACACCTGGCGGCGTATCCAGGTCCAGCTGGTCGCCGACGCCAGGCACAAGACGGAACTGCTGCAGCGCAAGGGCCTCGACGAGGCGATGAGCGCGGTGTCCACCGCTGTCTCCCTCGACGAGGACGCGAGCATGATCAGCATCGACAAGCTGGCCGAGGGCAGGATCACTGCCGTCGACCCGGCCGTCGGCGCCGGGCTCACTCTCATTCCGACGAGCTTCGGCTGGCCCCATCTGATGGTGCTGCACGCCCCGGGCTGGCGGCCGGTGATCCACTACCCGGTGCACCAGCTCGAGCTGCCCTCCCCGCCTCCGTCGAGCTGCTCCAGCTGCGGATGGGGCCCTGGCCCATCCGATGCGGATGCGCCTGTGCCGCAACCTGGCCCGTTCCGCGTACACCACCGGGGAGCTCGCCGACTCGCACGACATCACACCACCCGAGGTCTCCGCCACCTGGCGGTGCTCAAGAAGGCCGGCCTGATCACCACGCGCAGGCGCGGCCGCTACGTACTGCACCAGCTTGACCTGACCGTGGTGGCCCGGATCGGCAGCGACTTCCTGGAAGGCGTACTGCGCTAGCTCCCAGTCGAACCGGATGTGCCTGATCCCCGTCCAGGTCCGGCGCAGGACCCGTATCGCGCACCGCGAGCAGCGCGAGGTGGTGCACGGTGTGCCCGTCCTCGCGCAGACCGGGCGGCAGCATCCGGTGCGGGCCGCAATTGCCGCCCCGGGGACGGGTCAGCCGCCCGTGCCGCCGCCGGCCCTGACCAGGCCGGTCTCGTACGCGAGGACGACGACCTGTACCCGGTCGCGCAGGCGGAGCTTGGTGAGGATCCGGCCGACATGGGTCTTCACGGTCGCCTCCGACAGCACGAGACGGCTCGCGATCTCGCCGTTCGACAGGCCCTGGGCGACCAGCATCATCACTTCGCGCTCGCGCTCGGTGAGCTTCTCGACGTGCTTGTGCTGCGGCTCCTTGCTGCTGCTGGGCAGCATCGGGGAGAACCGGTCGAGCAGCCGGCGTGTGGTGGACGGGCGACGACCGCGTCACCGCTGTGCACGGAGCGGATGGCGGAGAGCAGGTCGGCGGGCGGCACGTCCTGAGCAGGAATCCGCTGGCGCCCGCCTTCAGTCCCGAGAACGCGTACTCGTCCAGGTCGAACGTGGTCAGGATGAGCACCTTGGGCGGATCGGCCCGCGCACAGATCTGCCGGGTCGCCTCGACACCGTCCAGCCTCGGCATCCGTACGTCCATCAGCACCACGTCCACGGCTGAGGCCCGCAGCACCTCGATCGCCTCCGCGCCGTCGCCCGCCTCGGCCACGACCTCCATGTCCGGCTGGGCGGCGAGCACCATCCGGAAGCCGGTGCGCAGCAGCGCCTGGTCGTCAACGAGCATTACGCGGATCGCCATGAGGTGTCCTGTTCCTTCTGTCACTGGTGGGCGGGCTTGAGGGGAGCAGCGCACTGATCCGGAAGCCGCCGCCGGGCCGCGGGCCCGCGTCCAGTGTGCCGCCGACCATTCCGACCCGTTCCCGCATGCCGATCATTCCGTGCCCGGCGCCGTCGGCTCCGCCGTCCTCGTACAGTTCGTGCGCCGCGCCCCGGCCGTCGTCCTCGACCAGCAGCCCGAGCCCGTCGTCGAAGTAGACCAGCCGCACGCTGGCCCCGGCGTTGGGGCCGCCGTGCTTGCGGGTGTTGGTGAGGGCCTCCTGCACGATGCGGTACGCGGTCAGCTCGACCCCGCTCGGCAGCGGGCGCGCAGTGCCCTCGATCTTGAAGTCCACGGTGAGACCGGCCTGCCTGACCTTGTCGACCAGGTCCTCGATCTGCCCGACGTCGGGCTGCGGCACGTACTCCCCGCTCTCCGGGTATCGCCGGTGCGCAGCACCGAGCAGCCGGCGCATCTCTGCGAGGGCCTGGCGTCCGGTGCTCGAAATGGTCTCCAGGGCCTGCCGGGCCTGGTCGGGGTGGCGTCCATGACATAGGCCGCACCGTCTGCCTGCACCACCATCACCGAGACGTTGTGCGCGACGACATCGTGCAGTTCGCGGGCGATACGGGCCCGTTCGGCGGCCACCGCCACCTTCGACTGGGCCTCGCGCTCCCGCTCGAGTCGGGCGGCACGCTCCTCCAGCTGGTCGAAATAGGCCCGCCTGGTCCGCAGTGAGTCGCCGAGCACCCAGGCCAGCACGAACGGCACCGTCAGGACTATGCCGGTGAAGACCGACTCGCCCCAGCCGTTCGACGTGTTCTGCGGCCAGCGCAGCTGCGAGAGACCGGCGGCGCTCAGGCTGCAGGCCAGCGCGAGCCAGGAGGCCCAGCGCTCTCCCACGGTCGCCACGGTGTAGGTGATCACCAGCAGGGCGAAGTCCGCGACGTCGGGTCTGACCCCGAGCAGCAGCTGTGCGGCCCCATCACGATGGCGAGCAGCAGCATCTTCTCCGTCGCGCGGCGGCGCAGCGCGACAACGACGCACAGACCGATCGCGATCGGCAGTGCGGCAACGCGCTCCCGGCCCTCGCCGGCCTGGTCGGCCACGATGGTCATACCGGAGAACCCGAGGAGGACGACAGCCCAGAAGCTGTCGACGCCCGTCGGGTGTCTGCGGAGGAAATCGTAGAGGCGCTGCACGTAACCCAGCGTAGGGACAGCGGATCGGTGCCCGGTCAGCCGAAGGGCCGATCCAGGTCCTGGGACCGTACTCCCCAAGGTGGAGACTTGCCTACGTGATGGATGAGTGGTGCGGATGGCAGGAGGCGGCTGAGACCGCTTTGTACGGGGACGGGGTTTCTACCGCCGCCCGGAAGGACCGGTCGGCCATTTCCGCACTTCGGTGCACGCGTCCGGCCTGTTCGCGGTCGCGGTTGCCCGGCTGCTGGTCGCGACGGCGCATGAGCTCGGCGCCGACGCGGTGGATCTGGTGGATGTGGGCGCGGGCCGGGGCGAGCTGCTTGCCGGGGTCCTGACAGCGCTGGACGCCGGAGCGCTCGGCCCTGCGCCGGTCGTACGGGCGTACGCCGTGGAGATCGCAGAACGTCCGCCGGGCCTGGACCACCGCATCGAATGGTGCGCCGGACCCCGCAGGGGAGCGCCGGGCTGCTGTTCGCCAACGAATGGCTGGACAACGTCCCCACCCAGGTCGCGGAGGCCGACGCGGAGGGTGGCCCGCTACGTCCTGGTGCGGCGGCGGGACGGTGCCCAGCGGCTGGGCGATCCGGTGACCGGACCGGATGCGGAGTGGCTGCGGCGATGGTGGCCGCTGAGCGTGCCGGGCGAGCGTGCCGAGATCGGCCGGCCCGCGACGAGGCCTGGACCGGGGCTGTCGCCTCGCTGGCCGGTGGGCTCGCGGTGGCCGTCGACTACGCGCATGTACGGGGAGCGAGGCCGCCGTTCGGCACCCTGACCGGCTTCCGAGCGGGCGCGAGGTGCCGCCGGTGCCCGACGGAAGCTGCGATCTGACGTCCCATGTGGCGCTGGACGCTTGTGCGCGGGCCGGTGCCGGGACCGGTGCGGAGACCGAGCTGACCGACCAGCGGACGGCGCTGCGGGGCTGGGGATCAGCGGTGAGCGGCCACCGCTCGCCATGGCGTCGGCCGATCCGGCACGGTATGTGCGTGCGCTCGGCTCCGCGGGCGAGGCTGCGGAGCTCACCGCCCGGGCGGACTGGGCGACTTCGGCTGGCTGCTGCAACGAGTCCCGCGTCCGGTGAACGGGGTCGCCGGGGCTGATCTCCCGGCGCGGGAAGGGGATACTGTCCCGCATGACGGAGACGACGGTCGGCATCGGCGGCGCGGCAGAGAGCACCGACATGGTGCTCAACATCGGCCCGCAGCATCCCTCCACGCACGGCGTGCTCCGACTGCGGCTCGTTCTGGACGGCGAACGGATCCAGCAGGCCGAGCCGGTCATCGGCTATATGCACCGCGGCGCGGAGAAGCTCTTCGAGGCCCGTGACTACCGGCAGATCATCATGCTCGCCAACCGGCACGACTGGCTGTCCGCGTTCTCCAACGAGCTCGGTGTCGTCATGGCCGTCGAGCGCATGCTCGGCATGGAGGTCCCGGAGCGCGCCGTCTGGACCAGGACGCTGCTGGCCGAGCTGAACCGAGTGCTGAACCATCTGATGTTCCTCGGTTCGTACCCCTCGAACTCGGCGGGATCACCCCGGTGTTCTACGCCTTCCGGGAGCGCGAGAGCTCCAGGCCGTGATGGAGGAGGTCTCCGGCGGCCGGATGCACTACATGTTCAACCGGGTCGGCGGCCTCAGGAGGACCTGCCCGCCGGCTGGCTCGGCCGGGCCAGGGACACGGTCGCCTCCATCCGCTCCCGGATGGACGTCTACGACCGGCTGGTGCTGGGCAACGAGATCTTCCGGGGCCGCACCCGCGGTGTGGGCGTGCTGTCCTCGCAGGCCGTGCACGCCTACGGGTGTCCGGCCGATCGCCCGCGCCTCCGGCGTCGACTTCGATCTGCGGCGCGACGAGCCGTATCTCGCCTACGGGGAGCTGCAGGACACCCTGAAGGTCGTCACCAGGACCGAGGGCGACTGCCTGGCCCGCTTCGAGTGCCTGCTGGAGCAGACGTACAACGCACTGGACCTGGCGGACGCCTGCCTGGACCGGATGGCCGACCTCGCCCGGGGCCCATCAACCAGCGGCTGCCCAAGGTCCTCAAGGCGCCGGAGGGCCACACCTACGCGTGGACCGAGAATCCGCTCGGCATCAACGGCTACTACCTGGTGTCCAGGGGCGAAGACCCCTACCGGCTGAAGCTGCGCTCCGCGTCGTACAACAACATCCAGGCGCTCACCGAGCTGCTGCCTGGCACCCAGGTCGCCGACATGGTGGCGATTCTCGGCTCGCTCTTCTTCGTCGTCGGGGACATCGACAAGTAGCGCGGCTCCGGCGCCGGGCGGCTCCGCGTCAGGAGGAGATCGCCCTGCGCAGTCCGGCGACGTCCAGCTGCTCGGTCTCGTCGTGCGCGGTCAGGTCGATGACCTTGCCGACAGCGCGGTTGTCGGCAGCGCCCGTGCGATGGGCGGCCAGCGCTTCCTCGCCCACCACGTCCGCGAGGTCCTCGTTCTGTACGGACTCGATCGCGGCGTTCGCCTTCTGCGTACCGAAGAAGTCGAAGCTTCCTGCGGGACGAGATGCTTGCGCGCGGTGGCGTACGGGACGACGGCCGAGGCGGTCGCGGCGGCGCGGGACACGTGCACGGGCGCGGACGCGGACGAAGACCGAGGTGCGGGAAGGGCTGCGGGAAGGGCTGCGGGAAGGGCTGCGGGCGGGCGACGGTGCTGGTGGTCGTCCGGCCCTGCGACCGCCGCGTGCTTCCCCTGCGGGCCCCGGTCCTGCGGGCCCGGGCCCTCCGGGTCCCGGTGTGCGGCCCGTTCCGCGAGATAGCGCTGCCTGGCCTGCTCGGCCGTGCGGCGGGCCTCCTGCAGCGCGGCGTTGCGCGTGAGGTCCTGCAGCGCCTGGGCGGCGCGCAGATACGCGCCCGGTGGGCGTGGACCGGGCCGGGGCAGCGCGCGTGGTGTGGCCGCTTCGATGGCGAGCTGCCTGCGGCCCTCCAGCGCACTGGCCCGCTCGGTCTCGGCGTTCGCGTACCTGCGCAGAAGTGCGGCGTGTTCACCGCGCAGGCCGGCCAGCTCCACGCGCTTTCGGCGCAGCTTCGTCTCAAGCCGGGTGCGCAGCTCCCGTGATTCCTCGATGTCGGCCTCGAGCTCGGCTATGCGCTCCTCGGACTTCCACTCGTCGCCGGCGCGGGCACGCGTCAGCTCCGCGACCCGCAGTCCGGCGGCCCGGTCCCAGCTGCGCATCAGATAAGCGCCGGTGAGGATGCGGCCGCCACCGCGGCCACCAGGCCGCGCAGGGCGAGGGCTCCGCGAGCAGCCAGGCGCCCGCGGCACAGACGACCGACACTCCGGCCACCACCGAAGGCGGCAGGATTCTGTGGAGGGGTGGCGAATGGCGGTGACGTCCACGTGGCATGGCTCGAAATTTACCGTGTACGCGGGTTACTTGGGAGGCCGCCCGGCAATCTGTTCCCCGCCGGTTACCTCGCGGCCCCTCAAGTGCCCGTTCCGCGGGCTGTTCTACTTCTTGATCAGATCCTTCGACTGCAGATACTCCTTGGCCGCATCGGCGGGCTTGGCGCGCTCCGCATCGACTTTGCGGTTCAGTTCGGCGAGGTCCTGTGTGGTGAGCGCGTCCGTGAGCCTGCCCAGCACTTCGGCGATCTCCGGCGACCCGCGTCCTTGGCATTGAGCACCGGCAGCACATTGTCGGCGTTCTGCAGCTTCTTGTCGTCTTCCAGGAACACCAGCCCGTCCATCACGGCGTCCGTGGTGGTCGTGAGGACCAGCTGGTCCTTTCCGTCCTTGACCGCCTGCTTGGCCTGCGGTGTGCCGACGCCCTTGGGGTCGATACCGGTGACGTCGATGCCGTACGTCTTCTTCAGACCCGGTGCGCAGAACGGCCGCACCTCGCACTCGTCGCCCGCCGCGATCTTCACCTTCAGCTTCGACCTGCCAAGATCGGAAAGGGTCTCGAGGCTGTTCTTCTCGGCGAATTCCTTGGACACCGCGAAGGCGTTCTGGTCAACAGCCTGTCCGACCGGAAGTGCCTTCAGGCCGAGCGGGGTGGCGAGCTTCTCCAGGGCGGCGACGGTGGCCGCGGCGTCGGAGGAGGCGACCGGCTTCTTCTCGGCCTCCTTCGCCCCGTTCACCTTGGCGTTGAGAAATTCCGCGATGGTGGCCGCGTATTCCGGGACGATATCGATCTCGCCCTTCTCCAGCGAGGGCTCATAGAGCTCGCGGTTCTTCACCGTGGTGACCGAGGTGTCGTATCCGGCGTCGCCGAGGATCTGTGCGTACAGCTCGGCAAGCACCTTGGACTCGGTGAACGCGGCGGAGCCCACGACGAGCGAGCCCTTCTTGGACGCCGAGCCCGACCCGGTGTCCGAGCCGCTCTTCTCCTTCTCCAGGCTGTCGCCGCCGCAGGCGGCGAGCGACCCGGCCAGCGCGGCCATTGCGATGACCGCACCCGCTATCCGCGAGGTCCTGCTCATGATGTTCTCCGTCCACGACAAAAGAGGCTGCAAGGGCTTGAGGGCAAGAAGAATACTGAGACTTCGTTCACGCCGGCCGGCGGCGGCGCAGCGGTGACAGCAGCCGGTCCAGCGCCACGAGCACCCCTTCCACCAACAGGGCCAGCAGGGCGACCAGCACCGCGCCCGCGAAGACCTGCGCCGTGTCATAGGTGTTGAATCCGGCGGTGATGATCCGGCCCAGCCCGCCGAGGCCCACCATCGCCGCGATCGAGGCGGTGGCCACCACCTGGACCGCGGCCGACCTCAGCCCGGTCATGATCATCGGGTAGGCGAGCGGGAGCTCGACCCGCACGAAGAGCTGCCCGCCGGACATGCCCATGCCCCGGGCGGCTTCCAGCACGGACCGGTCCACTTCCGTCATCCCGACATAGGCGTTGGTCAGCAGGGGCGGCACTGCGAACAGCACCAGCGCGATGATCGTGGGCAGATAGCCGGAGTTACGCAACGGCGTCATCATGAACAGGGCAAGCACCGCGAAGACCGGGATGGCCCGGCCCACGTTGGAGATGTTGACCGCGAGGGCGCCGCCCCTGCCGATGTGACCCAGATACAGCGCGAGCGGCAGCGCGATGGCGCAGGCCACCGCCAGGGCCACCCCGCTGACGTACAGGTGCTCGCCGAGCCGGTGCGTGGCCCCGCTCTCCCCGCCCAGTTGGCCCCGGTGGTCAGCCAGGTCCAGGCGTCGCCGATGACTCCCACGGGTCAGCCCGCCTCCACCTTGGCGACCGCCCGCGTGTCCGAGGGCCGCCGGTCGTCCGTATTCGGGTCCAGGGTGTGAGCAGGCGCTGCAGACCGAGCAACAGCAGATCCGCGGTCACGGCGAGCAGCACACAGAGCACGGACGCGGTCAGCACCTGGGCCTTGAAGAAGCTGGGCAGCGCGTCCTCGATGAGATTGCCGAGCCCGCCCTTGCCCACGAGTGAACCCACCGTCGTCAGCGCGACCGTCGACACGGTGGCAATTCGCAGGCCGGCCATGAGCGCGGGCAGCGCGAGCGGAGCTCCACCTCCCAGAGCAGCCGGGCAGGACCGTATCCCATTCCTTTCGCCGCTTCCTTCGCTTCCTGTGGCACCGCTTCGAGACCCGCCAGAATGTTCCGTACGAAAATGGTCAGCGAATAGAGCACGAGACCGGTGACGACCAGCGCCGCGGAGAGCCCGAAGAGCGGCAGCAGCAGTGAGAACATCGCCAGCGACGGCACGGTGTAGAGAACGGTCGTCAGCCCCAGCACCGGTCCCGCGAAGTGCCGGCCCCGACGGGCGAGCAGCGCCAGCGGAAATGCGACGGCCAGCCCGATCAGCACGGATACCACGGTGATCCAGATGTGCTGGACCGTCGCATCGGTCAACTCCTGGCTGCGGGAGCGCAGATACTCTCCGCAGATCCAGTCGTTCGCCACCAGGCAGCTCTGCTCGGCCATCCGTCCCCACCCCTGTGTTCCGCCGCGATCGCACACCGAACGCATGTCTGGCGACCCTATCCTCGACCACTGACAATCGCGGAGGCTGTCGCATTCCAGCAACATGTCCTTCACAGAACGCGCCTCACAATGGGGAATCATGATCCGTTTCGAGCACGTCACCAAGCGGTACGAGGACGGCACCACCGCCGTCGACGGCCTTTCCTTCGAGGTCGCCGAGGGTGAACTGGTCACGCTCGTCGGACCTTCCGGCTGCGGCAAGACGACGACCATGAAGATGGTGAACCGTCTGATCGAACCGAGCGAGGGCCGGATATTCCTCGACGGGGACGACATATCCGCCATCGATCCCGTCCGGCTCCGGCGCCGGATCGGCTATGTCATCCAGCAGGTCGGGCTTTTCCCGCACAAGACGGTCCTGGAGAACACCGCGACCGTTCCCCATCTGCTCGGCTGGAAGGCCCGAAAGGGACGGGACCGCGCCGCCGAACTCCTCGATCTCGTAGGACTCGACCCTTCCGTTTATGGCGACCGCTATCCCGATCAGCTCTCCGGCGGCCAGCGCCAGCGGTCGGCGTGGCCCGCGCGCTGGCGGCCGACCCACCGGTGCTGCTGATGGACGAACCCTTCGGCGCGGTCGACCCCGTCGTACGCGAGCGGCTGCAGAACGAGTTCCTGAAGCTGCAGGCACAGGTCCGCAAGACTGTGCTCTTCGTCACGCACGACATCGAGGAAGCCGTCCGGCTCGGTGACCGGATCGCCGTGTACGGGCAGGGCCGGATCGAGCAGTTCGACTCCCCGCGACCGTGCTCGGCGCCCCGCGACCGGGTACGTCGCGGACTTCGTCGGCGCCGACCGCGGCCTCAAGCGGCTCTCCGTCACCCCGATCGAGGAGAGCGACCTGGACCAGCCGCCGGTCGTCCACCTCGACGATCCACTGGCGAAGGCGACCGAGCGGCTGCGGGCCGAAGGCGCGCTGGGCCGTTGTCCTGGACGGCCAGGACAATCTGCACGGCTGGATCCCGGCCGACAGCGCCACGTCGTCCGTCCTCAAGGGCACGGTCCGCGAGCACGCCCGCCGCATGGAGGCCTGGCTTCCACTCGGCGCCCCGCTGAAGCAGGCGTTCGCCACCATGCTCCAGCACGACGCCGGCTGGATCGCCGTCATCGACAAGGAGAGCACCGGCCGCTTCCTCGGCGTCCTCACCCCGGCCCGCCTCCATGAGGCCCTGCGCCGCTCGATCGACGCGGACGCCCAGGCGGTCCCGCGCGCCGAGGTCGCGGTCGAGACCGTGGCGACGGTCGCTGCGCGGTGAGCGCGGGTGCACCGGAACCGGCCGCTTCACGTGGAGCGCCGGGTCAGTTCCCGCTGAGCCTGCCGCTCATCCACTCCAGGGCCGGCGGGATCTCACGCCGCCACGTGTTGAAGTTGTGCCCCCGCTGTCGAGCACGATCGAGGACACCCTGGCGGGGAGGCCCTCACCCGGTCAATGAACTTCCGGGTGTCCCTGAGGTTGTCCTCACCCCGCAGGGACGTCGTGACCAGGAAGGACGAGCCCGCCGCCGCCGGGCGCCGGGCGAGGCTCCACAGCAGATCGGCGCGGTTGCGGGCGGCCCGGTCGCCGTGGAAGAGGTCACCGGTCGTCGGGTCCTCGGCCGCCTTGTAGTACGCCGAGAGTCCGGCGCTCGCCGCGAACCGGTCCGGATGGTGCAGCCCGGCCTTCAGCGCACAGTACCCACCGGTCGAATTGCCCATGATGCCCCAGTTGCGCGCCCGCTTGCCGACCCGGTACGACTCCGAAACCGCCCGCGGCAGATCCTGGCGAGAAAAGTCTCCGTCTGCGGGCCCCTTGATGTCCACGCACTCGGTGTCCCGCGGCGGAGCCACGGTCGGCCTGAGCATGACCAGGATCATCGGCTGGGCCTTGCCCGCCCTCACCCGTTCGAGCGCCGTCTGCGGATACCGCAGCCCCTTGAACAGGTTCTCGGCCGTGCCCGGGTAGCCGGTCAGCACGACGACGGCAGGAAACGTCCGCCGGGCGAAGGCCGGCTGGAAGTACTCCGGCGGCAGATAGACGTACGCCTGGCTCTCGATCCCCGACAGCGGACCGGAGACAACGGTTCTGTCGATGCGTCCGGCCACCGCGGGCCGGCCACCGCCCGGCACCTCCGGCTGCAGACCCCGACCCTGACGACGTTCCCGTGCCGGGACGCGCCGGCCGCATGGTCGGTGACCACGCCAAGTCCTGCTTCTGCCCGAACAGATCGGCCCAGGAACCGTAGAAGAGGAACGAATGGTTGGCCAGCAGGCCGGCCGTGGCGAAGACCGCCAACTGGGTCGCCAGCAGCAGACCGATCCGGCCCGACACCGCTGCGGGCCCACGACGGGCCAGCCGTGGCCAGAGACAGATCGTGGCGGTGAACAGCGCGACGGCCAGTGATGCCGCCAGCGCCACAACGACGTTGCTGGTGAGACCCATGAGTGGAGTTGGGCTTTCTGTTGGGGAAATTTCCGGAAAGGGGATGAACCCAGTCCGCGGATGCCTCGTCCTAGAGGGCGCACATCGTCCGTAGAGGCCTCGGCCGGCGGACTCAGGAAATCTCTCGCAAAGCCACGGGAAACGATGTCTGTCTTGCTCGATGCGGATAAATCAGGATTGGTTCCGAAAGGGGCGCGCAGGTTCATCACCGGACCGCGCCCGAATCCGTGCCGACGCTGGTCGGCAGCGCCTGCACGGCCGTCGGCCTGATCGATGTCGCGGCAGGCGTCTTTCCACGCTTCCGGCACAGCAGGATGCACACCCTGGCCGAAGTGCTCCCCGGTGCGCTGGGACCGTTCGCGGCCGCGCTCTCGCTCAGTACCGGCGTCCTGCTGCTCCTGCTCGCCCATGGAATCAAGCGGCGCAAGCGGCGGCCTGGCGTGCCGCCGTGATCCTGCTGCCCGCGGGAGCCGTGGCCCAGTTCGTCTACCGGCACTCGCTGCTCGGCGTCCTCGTCTCGGTGGTGCTCTGCGGCCTGCTGCTGTGCCACCGCAAGGAGTTCGCCGCACTGCCCGACCCGCGGAGCCGATGGCGGGCGCTGGCCAACTTCGTCCTGGTCGGTGCCGGTTCGCTCACCCTCGGTCTGGTCGTCGTCAGCGTCCACCCCGGCCGGGTCGTCGGGAACCCTCCATCGCCGACCGGCTCCAGCACGTGCTGTACGGTCTGGCCGGTTTCGAGGGCCCCGTCCACTACACGGGAGTGACCTCCTGGACGGTGGCGTACTCGCTGGGTGCGCTCGGGCTGCTGACCGCCGTCACCACCATCTACCTCGCCTTCCGCCCCGAACACCCGCCGCCAGCCTCACCGGGGACGACGAGGCGCGGCTGAGGGTCCTGCTCGACAAGCACGGCAGCCGCGACTCGCTCGGCCACTTCGCGCTCCGCCGCGACAAGAGCACCGTGTTCTCCCCAGCGGCAAGGCCGCCGTCTGCTATCGCGTCGTGTCCGGGGTGATGCTCGCGAGCGGCGACCCGATCGGGGATGTGGAGGCCTGGCCCGGCGCCATCGAACGCTTCATGGACGAGGCCGTGGCTCACTCCTGGACCCCGGCGGTGATGGGCTGCAGCGAGACCGGCGGCGAGGTCTGGACCCGCGAGACCGGACTCACCGCACTCGAACTCGGTGACGAGGCGGTGGTGGATGTCGCGGATTTCTCACTCGCCGGACGTGCCATGCGGAACGTGCGCCAGATGGTCAAGCGCATCGAACGTAACGGCTACGAGACCCGCGTCCGGCGCGTACACGACATCAGCGACACCGAACTGGAGCACATCCGCAGGGCCGCCGCCGACTGGCGCGGCACCGACACCGAGCGCGGTTTCTCCATGGCCCTGGGCAGGATGGGCGACCGGGCCGACGGCGACTGCGTCATCGCCACCGCCCACCTGGCGCAGTCCGGCACGGTGGATTGCCCGTACGGCGATCTGAAGGCCGTGCTCCACTTCGTCCCCTGGGGTACGGACGGCCTGTCGCTGGAGCTGATGCGCCGCGACCGCTCTGCCGATCCCGGCATGAACGAGCTGCTGATCGTCGCCTCCCTGCAGGCCGCATCCCGGCTGTCGGTCACTCGCGTCTCGCTGAACTTCGCGATGTTCCGCTCCGCCCTCGCCGGGGCGAGCGGCTGGGTGCGGGCCCGGTGCTGCGCTGCTGGCGGGGCCTGTTGATCTTCCTGTCGCGCTGGTTCCAGATCGAGTCGCTGTACAGGTTCAACGCCAAGTTCCGGCCACGCTGGGAGCCCCGCTTCGTCGTCTTCCGCACCGGCCGCGACCTGCCCAGGATCGGCTTCGCCGCCATGCAGGCGGAGGGTTTCGTAAACCTCACCCTTCCCGCCCTTCCGGACCCCCACTCCCGTCCCTGCGGCCACCGGCAGGAGCAGCGAGAGGTTCGTGCGGCGTAGCGGAACTGCCGACGGGCCTAGGCTGGTCGTATGAGTACGTTGCGGGGCACGGTGCAGGGCCTGCCGGAGTGGGACCGATGTGGAGTCATGGGGTCGTCAATGTGACGCCCGATTCCTTCTCCGACGGAGGCCGCTGGTTCGACACCACGGCCGCGATCAAGCACGGGCTCGATCTGGTCGCCGAGGGCGCCGATCTCGTCGATGTCGGCGGTGAATCGACCCGCCCGGCGCCAGCCGGGTGGACGAGTCGGAGGAGCTGCGGCGCGTGATCCCCGTCGTGGAGGGACTGGCATCGGAGGGTGTCACCGTCTCCGTGGACACGATGCGGGCCCGGGTCGCCGAGCGGGCGGTGACCGCCGGCGCCGTGCTCGTCAACGATGTGAGCGGAGGTCTCGCGGACCCGGACATGATCCCGGTCGTCGCCGCGGCCGGGTGCCGTTCGTCGTCATGCACTGGCGCGGCTTCAGCGAGTCGATGAACGGCCGGGCCGTGTACGAGGATGTCGTCGCCGAGGTCGTGGCGGAGCTGCGGACCCGCATGGACGCCGTGATCGCCGGTGGTGTCCCCGGAACGGCTCGTGATCGACCGGGGCTCGGCTTCGCCAAGGACGCCGCCCATGACCTCTCTCGTCGCCCACCTCGCCGAGCTGCGCGGGCTCGGCCGCCCGCTGCTCGTCGCAGCCTCCCGCAAGCGGTTCCTCGGCCACGTCCTGGCCCGCACGGGCGCCGCACCCCGCCCGCCCGCGAGCGCGACGCCGCCACCGCCGCGATCTCCGCCCTGTCCGCCCGCGCGGGCGCCTGGGCCGTCCGGGTACACGAGGTAGGGGCGACGGCCGATGCGGTACGGGTCGCCCGAGCCGTCGAAGGAGCCGCATGAACACCCCCGCGACGAGCACGAGGAAGCAGCCTCGGACATCGCGGCGGTCGAGGAGGCCAACACCGCCTTCTACGAGGCCATGGAGCGCGGCGATTTCGACGCCCTCTCCAGCCTCTGGCTGCCGGGCGAGGACCTCACGCTCTCCTGCGTACACCCGGGCTGGCCGGTGCTCACCGGCCGCGGCGAGGTGCTCCGCAGCTACGCGCTGATCATGGCGAACACCGAATACATCCAGTTCTTCCTGACCGACGTCGGAGTCTCCATGACCGGTGACACCGCGCTGGTGACCTGTACCGAGAACATCCTCAGCGGTGGCCCGGCGGAGGAGGGCAACGCGCTCGGCCCGCTCGTCGGCCAGCTCGTCGTCGCCACCAATGTGTTCCGCCGCACACCGGACGGCTGGAAGCTCTGGTCCCACCACGGGTCACCCGTACTGGCCGAAACCGGCGAGGAAGCGGACGAAGAAACGCCTTCCTGAGCGGGCGGACGTCCCGCGGGGATTGGGCTCCCCATCACGGGGTATACGCGGCTACCTGCCCCGTGCGGTCCCGACCACGGCCCCGCGGTCGGGCACTGTCGGTGCTCGCAGGTAGATTCGAATGAAGGCACCTCGCTGCCCGCACGCAGCCAGGTGCCGCTACGACCAACGACAGCAGGAGTGATTCGCGTGGATCGTGTCGCGCTGCGCGGCCTCAAGGCCCGTGGGCACCACGGTGTCTTCCCCGGGAAAGAGCGGAGGGCCAGACCTTCATCGTGGACCTGGTGCTCGGTCTCGACACCCGCCCGCGGCAGCCGCCGACGACCTGACGAAGACCGTGCACTACGGCGTGGTCGCGGAAGAGGTCGTGGACGTCGTCAAGGGTGAACCGGTCGATCTGATCGAGACCCTCGCGGAACGCATCGCGCAGCAGTGCCTCAAGCACGAAGGGGTCGAGGAGGTCGAAGTCGTCGTCCACAAGCCGGACGCGCCGATCACCGTCCCCTTCGACGACGTGACCATCACCATCACCCGGAGCCGAGTATGACTGCGTTTTCCACCGAGGGGCAGAGCGACCCGACCGTACAGCCGGTTCCCGCCGCCGTCGTCAAACAGGTGGATGCCGCGGACACCACTCTGTCCAACCCCAAAATGGCCGTCCTGTCCCTGGGCTCCAATCTCGGCAACCGCCTGGAGACCCTCCAGGGCGCCATCGACGCCCTGGAGGACACGCCGGGCCTGCGGGTCAAAGCGGTCTCCCCGGTGTACGAGACGGAGCCCTGGGGCGTCGACCCCGGCTCCCAGCCCTCGTACTTCAACGCGGTGATCATCGTGAAGACGACGCTGCCCCTTCCTCGCTCCTGGAGCGCGGCCAGGCCATCGAGGAGGCCTTCGACCGGGTCCGCGAGGAGCGCTGGGGACCGCGCACCATCGACGTCGACATCGTGGCCTACGCGGATGTGGTCTCCGACGACCCGCTGCTCACCCTTCCCCACCCGCACGCCCACGAGCGCGCCTTCGTCCTCGCCCCTGGCACGATGTGGACCCCGAGGCCCAGCTGCCCGGCGCCGGTCCGGTCGCCGGCCTGCTGGCAGGCCTCGTCACCGACGGCGTGCTGCCCAGGGCCGATCTGGAACTTCGCCTGCCCGAGTAGTCGTTAGGCTCAACGCACACAGCACGGGCAACAGGCACGCGCGGCAGGCGGCGAAGGGCGGCACTCTCGGTGAAGCAACTACGGCTCGGGGTACTGGCCGGACTCTTCGCCGGAGCCGGCGTGCTGTCCTGGGGCGGCGCCCGCCTCTGGGATTCTCTGGGGACCCTGCCGAGCGTGCCTCTCGCCGCACCCGTCGTACTCGCGGTGATCGCCGTGATCCTGCTCGCCACAGCGCTCTCGATCCGCGCACGTCTGCGCGCCCAGCGGGAGCGCCGGCCCGGAGCGAAGGGCGTCGAGCTCCTGATGGCGGCCCGCGCGGTCGTCTTCGGCCAGGCAAGCGCACTCGTCGCCGCGCTGGTAGCCGGAATGTACGGCGGTACGGGCGTCTTCCTGCTCGGCTCCCTGGACATCCCGCCCCGGCGCGATCAGGCGATCTACGCGGGCCTCGCCGTCCTGGCGGGCATCGCGGTCATCGCCGCCGCCATCTTCCTGGAGCGTGTCTGCAGGCTCCCGGAGGACGGGGAGAACGACAAGGGCGCGGGCGCCGCCGCCGCTTGAGGGCTGCCTTCGGCCCTTCGAACGCCCGCCGCGTTACGCCGCCACTGGATCCCCGTCCCGTCCCACCCCGCTGTCGGCTCTCCCCAGGGCCGGACTCATCGGCGACGCGGCGCTCAGCGCGCCATGATGAGGCTCATGGCCTCGGCGCGCGTCGCCGGGTCGCGGAGCTGACCGCGTACGGCTGAGGTGATCGTTTTGGCACCGGGCTTGCGGATCCCGCGCATCGACATGCACATGTGCTCGCACTCGACGACCACGATGACTCCACGCGGCTCCAGGATCGCCATCAGCGACTCGGCGACCTGTGTGGTCAGCCGTTCCTGGACCTGGGGACGGCGGGCGTAGACGTCGACCAGCCGGGCCAGCTTCGACAGGCCGGTGATCTTACCGCTGATCGCCGGGATGTATCCGACGTGCGCGACACCCGGAAGGGCACCAGGTGGTGCTCACAGGTCGAGAACACCTCGATGTCCTTGACCAGCACCATCTCGTCGTGGCCCAGGTCGAACGTGGTCGTCAGGACGTCCTCGGGCTCCTGGTACAGGCCCGCGAATATCTCCATGTACGCCCGCGCCACGCGCCCGGAGTCTCACGCAGCCCTTCGCGGTCCGGATTCTCCCCGACCGCGATGAGAAGCTCCCGAACGGCGGCCTCGGCCCGCTTCTCGTCGAACTCGCCGATCGAACCCTGGCTGTCCAGCGTCACCGGGTCGGTCATCTGTGCCTCGTTCCTTGTGCTGTCACTGCGCATGCTCGCCCAGACGTCGCAGGCATACGGAAAGCCGCGCCCCAACAGGCTAAACCTGGGGACGCGGCTTCCATTCCGGCCCGGCAGGCCGCCTGTGAAAGCGGACACACCGGGGTCGGTACGGGTCTAACTCGGGACGATCTTCCGGGGCCGCTTCCGTGGACTTGCCGAGGTCCGTCGGCGTGCTGCCCTTCGGGGCGATCTCCGGCGGGTGGCCGAACCATTGGCCGTAGTGGCGCCGTTGGTGAGAGCCAGCTCCTTCGGAGAGAGCACCGGCGGCCGCGTCGACGGTGTGCGCCGGACGGAGCCGGTCCACGCCGGACGGGCCGGACGCCGCACGATCGGGGCGAAGATCTGGGCGATCTGCTCCTTGCCCAGCGTCTCCTTCTCGAAGCTCGAGAACCAGGGCGTCGAGAATGTCGCGATTCTCTACGAGGATCTCCCACGCGTCGTTGTGCGCGGTCTCGATGAGCTTCTTGACCTCTTCGTCGACGAGCGCCGCGACCTCTTCCGAGTAGTCGCGCTGGTGGCCCATCTCCCGGCCCACGAAGGGTTCGGTGTTGTCTCCGCCGAACTTGATCGCGCCGAGCCGCTCCGTCATGCCGTACTGCGTGACCATCGCGCGGGCCGTGGCTGTGGCCTTCTCGATGTCGTTCGCAGCGCCTGTGGTCGGGTCGTGGAAGACCAGCTCCTCGGCCGCGCGCCCGCCCAGCATGTACGCCAGCTGGTCGAGCATCTCGTTGCGGGTCGTGGAGTACTTGTCCTCTTCCGGGAGCACCATCGTGTAACCGAGGGCACGGCCGCGGGAGAGAATCGTGATCTTGTGGACCGGGTCCGACTGGGAGAAGCCGCCGCGACCAGGGCGTGTCCGCCCTCGTGGTACGCGGTGATCTTCTTTCCTTCTCGGACATGATCCGGGTCCGCTTCTGCGGTCCCGCCACGACTCGGTCGATGGCCTCGTCGAGCATGTCGTTGTCGATCAGCTTCAGATTGCTGCGCGCCGTGAGGAGCGCCGCTTCGTTCAGCACGTTCGCCAGATCGGCACCGGTGAAGCCAGGGTACGACGGGCGACGGCGTTGAGATCGACGCCCTCCGCGACCGGCTTGCCCTTCTGGTGCACCTTGAGGATCGCGAGACGGCCCAGCATGTCCGGGCGGTCGACCGCGATCTGCCGGTCGAACCGTCCCGGCGCAGCAGCGCCGGGTCGAGGATGTCCGGCCGGTTGGTGGCGGCGATCAGGATGACGCCGCCCTTCACGTCGAAGCCGTCCATCTCGACGAGCAGCTGGTTGAGCGTCTGCTCGCGCTCGTCGTGACCGCCGCCCATACCGGCACCGCGGTGCCGGCCGACAGCGTCGATCTCATCGACGAAGACGATCGCCGGAGCGTTCGCCTTGGCCTGCTCGAAGAGGTCACGGACACGGGAGGCACCGACACCGACGAACATCTCGACGAAGTCGGAACCGGAGATCGAGTAGAACGGCACGCCCGCTTCGCCTGCGACGGCGCGAGCGAGCAGCGTCTTACCCGTACCGGGCGGCCCGTAGAGCAGGACGCCCTTGGGGATCTTTGCGCCGACGGCCTGGAACTTCGCCGGCTCCTGGAGGAATTCCTTGATCTCGTACAGCTCTTCGACGGCCTCGTCCGACCCCGCCACATCGGCGAACGTCGTCTTGGGCGTGTCCTTGGTGATCAGCTTGGCCTTGGACTTGCCGAACTGCATGACCTTGGAGCCGCCGCCCTGCATCTGATTCATCAGAAACAGGAACACGACCACGATCAGGACGAAGGGCAGCAGCGAGAGGAGGATCGAGACGAACGGGGACTGCTTCGACGGCGAGACGGTGTAACCCTTCTCGATGTCACCGCTCTCGAACTTCTTCTGCAGCGTGTCGGCGAGCTCGACGCCTTGGTTGCCGATATAGCTCGCCTGGAACTTGCTGCCGGACTCGCCCTCGAGCTTTACGTCGTCCTTCAGCTCAATCTTGAGAATCTGTTCGTCACCGGTGGTCAGCTTGGCCTGCTCCACCTGGTCCTTGCTGATCGCCTGGATCACCTTGCCGGTGTCCACCGTCTTGTAGCCGCCGGACGAGCCGACGACCTGCATCAACACGACCACGGCGAGGACGGCCAGCACGATCCACATGACCGGCCCACGGAAGTATCGCTTCACGTCCATCCATACGGAGCGAAGTCGCCCCGTCCCTCCTGCCCGTAGGTAAATGCTGCTGTGAGAAAAGACTGTTCTTCGGACGGTACCCCAGCATTGTCACCCGCGACCGCCGGTGACGTCTGACAAACCCGCCTTCGAAGGCTCCAACGGCGGGCGGACAGCGAGGGTTCCGGGAGTCCCGCCGGGTTCGGGCGGACTCCGCCACGGCCCCGAAGGGGACCCGTGGAACGTCAGCCGCCGTAGACGTGCGGTGCGAGGGTACCGACGAAGGGCAGGTTGCGGTACTTCTCCGCGTAGTCCAGCCCGTAGCCGACGACGAACTCGTTGGGGATGTCGAAGCCGATCCACTTCACATCGATCGCCACCTTCGCGGCATCCGGCTTGCGCAGCAGGGTGCAGACCTCAAGGCTGGCGGGCTCGCGCGAGCCCAGGTTGGACAGCAGCCAGGACAGCGTCAGGCCCGAGTCGATGATGTCCTCGACGATCAGGACGTGCTTGCCCTTGATGTCGGTGTCGAGGTCCTTGAGGATCCGGACGACGCCGGAGGACTGGGTGCCCGCTCCGTACGAAGAGACGGCCATCCAGTCCATGGTGACGGGGTGGACAGCGCACGTGCGAGGTCCGCCATGACCATGACCGCGCCCTTGAGGACACCGACGAGGAGCAGGTCCTTGCCCGCGTACTCCGCGTCGATCTCGGCGGCCAGTCCGACGAGTTTCGCGTCGATCTCTTCCTTGGTGAGGAGTACCGACTCAAGGTCGGTACCCATGTCCTTCTCGTTCACCCGCGTCTCTTTCTCTGCCTGCCGGACCCAGGTGCTTCCCGGGCCGGGCCGGCCGTTTCGCCTGCACTTCAGCCGCTTGCGCTTCAGCTCTGCCGAATCACCAGTCTGCCACCCTGCCGCCGCGCTTCGACGCGGCCCGGCAGGTTGATGGCTCCCTGGCCGCGCCAGCCGGTGATCAGCCGGTCGACTTCCTCGATGTGCCGGGCGAAGAGCGAACCCGCCGGTGCCCCGCGTCGATCACGGCCCGGCGCAGCACCCTGCGGCGCACCGCGGGCGGCAGGGTGTCGAGCTTGGCGCACTCCAGCAGTCCCGCGTCGTCGCGGACGGAGCGGCCGGCCTCGGCGGCCCAGGTATCGAGCGCGTCGGCATCGTCGCGGGAGAGCTGGGCCGTACGGGCGAGGGCTCCGACGACGCCTTTGCCCAACGCCTTCTCCAGAGCGGGCAGGCCCTCGTGCCGGAGCCGGGAGCGGGTGTAGGCCGGGTCGATGTTGTGCGGGTCGTCCCAGACCGGCAGCGACTGGACCAGGCAGGCCTTGCGGGCGGTCTGCCGGTCGAGCTGGAGGAAGGGCGGCGGTAGCGGCCGGCGGGACCGAGGCGGCGGCCATGCCGGAGAGCGAGCGGATCCCGGAGCCGCGGGCGAGGCCAAGCAGGACTGTTTCCGCCTGATCGTCGCGGGTGTGGCCGAGCAGGACGGCGGCGGCGCCGTGGCGCTCGGCGGCGGCGTCCAGGGCGGCGTAGCGGGCTTCCGTGCGGCGGCCTCCGGTCCGCCGTCCCGGCCTACCTGCACGGCGACTGCTTCGGCCGGAGCGAGGTCCATCGCCGTGAGGCGCGAGACGACCTCTGTGGCGCGCAGGCCGGAGCCTGGCTGAAGGTTGTGGTCGATGGTGATGCCGCCGGCCCGGACGGGGAGCTTGCGGGACTCGAAGGCGAGGGCGGAGGCGAGCGCCATTGAATCGGCGCCTCCGGAGCAGGCGACGAGCACCAGTGGGGTGTCGGGCCGTTCGGGAGTGCGGCGCCGCGTCCGCCGCTCCGGCCGCGGTTCGCGCCCCGGCTTCGGCGAACTCTGTGTACGCGCTGTTTTCGGTGTGTCGGTTGTGTTCGGTGAGTACGTCGTGGAGTACGCGGCGGACCGCCAGGCGTATCGCCGCGACCGCAGGATGGGGACCCATGTCCGGTGCCCTTCGTGGAGTTCGGGAAGGTGCCTCGGAGTGCCGGGACGAGTGCGTCCCCGTCACTCAGAGTGCGTCGATGGTGACAGAGCCAAGCTGTTCATCGAGCATTGCACGGCTTCCCATGCCCCTATGGTCCCTCGGATGGGTGATTGGAAGGGCATTCTTCCGCCATCGGGCGAGCCGTGATCACGACTCTGCCTTACGGTGCACCCGCGCGACCCAGTCCGCCGGTTTAGCGATCTCCGCCTTGGTCGGGAGGGTGTTCGGCGAGGTCCAGACCCGGTTGAAGCCGTCCATACCGACCTCATCCACGACAGACCGCACGAACTTCGCCGTCGCGGTACTGCCGCAGCTTGGCGTCGAGGCCCAGCAGCTTGCGCAGAGCCAGGTCCAGGCGGCTCGCGCCACGCGCCCTGCGCTGCTGGAACTTCTCCCGGATCTCGCCGACGGAGGCCACCACATCCGGGCCCACCCCGTCCATCACGAAGTCGGCATGACCTTCGAGCAGGGACATCACGGCGGTGAGGCGGCCGAGGATCTCGCGCTGGGCGGGCGTCTGGACGATCTCCACGAGGCCACGTCCGCTGTCCTCGCCCTCCTCGCCCTCGGGGCGGCTGCTCCCGGCGAGGGACTGCGCGGCCTCGCGGAGGCGCTCCAGGACGGTCATCGGGTCGACGTCGGTCTCTTCGAGGAACGACTGGATTTCGCCCTGCAGATGGTCGCGGAGCCAGGGAACGCCGGTGAACTGGGTGCGGTGGGTTTCCTCGTGCAGCGCGACCCAGAGCCTGAAGTCGTGCGGGTCGACATCGAGTTCACGCTCGACGTGGACGATGTTGGGGCGACCAGCAGCAGCCTGCCGCCACCCTTGGCGGAGGCGGGCAGCTCCCTGGTGGCGGGGCGAACGTCTCGTACTGCCCGAGCACCCGGGAGGCGAGGAACGACAGCAGCATGCCCAGTTCGACACCGGTCACCTTGCCGCCGACGGCGCCGAGCACCGCTCCGCCGGGACCGCCGGGCCGCCGGTCCTGCATCTTTCCCAGCAGGGGACGCAGCAGCTCACGGAAGCCGGCGACGTTTGCCTTGATCCAGCCGGCCCGGTCGACGACCAGGACCGGGGTGTCCTCAGGTTCGTGTCCGTCCGGAATCATCCGGGTGAACGAACGGACGTGCTCCTCCGAGGCCTTGGCATGCCTGCGCAGCTCCGCGACGACCGCGCGGGCCTCTTCGCGGCTGATGTCGGGACCCGGCCGCACCAGTCTGGTCGCGGTCGCAACCGCGAGATTCCAGTCGACCATCTCCGCACCACCGATGCTCGTCATGCGTCAACCGTACGTGAGGGGTCGCCCGGTGGTGAGCTGTCAGGGCCGTCCGGTCATTCCGCCTGGGGCGGGAGCCGCGCGGGACCGCTGCCGAAGCCCGTCGGCAAGGCCTCGGAATCACGGGCTCCACCGCTTGGGCGGAGCCGGGATCTCGACGCCCGTGCCAGGTCGGCGCTGCTCCGGCCTGCGGAAAAGCTGTGCCGCCCCGGGGACGCACTGTTAGCTTCACGTCCATGGACCCCTTGGTGATACACAGATCCGCAACTCGTTCGTCAACTGCTCGAAGGGCGAGGCGAAGCGGATCGGGCTGCCTCGCGATCTGAGTGAGCTGCCATGGGGTGACCTGGACTTTCTGGGCTGGCGTGACCGGGCGCGCCCGCCCGCGCCTACCTGGTGCGGCCGGGCGCCGCGCCGGGCGCGGAGCCGCTCGGGATCTCGATGCGGATCGCGCCGGCGCGCGGCGGAACCTTCTGCGCAGCAGCCTGTGCTCGGTCTGCGTGACCGCGCATTCGGGTGGCGGGTGGACCTGCTGGCGGCGCCGCTGGCGGGAGCGGCGGGGCGACAGGGCAACACGGTGGCCCTGTACATGTGCGCCGACCTCGCCTGCTCGCTCTACGTCCGCGGCAAGAAGCCGACGGCACTGGCCAGACGGCTGGAGGAGACGCTGACCCTGGAGGAGCAGATAGCCCGCACGCTGCGGAACCTCGACGCCTTCCTCGCGAAGGTGACCGCCGCCTGAGGGCTCATCGGGTGTTCTTGGCGAGTGCCACCGCCAGCACGTCCAGGGAGGACTCCGCCTCCTGCGGGGAGGTGGTGCCCGAGGCCAGGAACGCGAAGGCGAGCAGCCGCCCCTGTGCGTCGACGGCGGTTCCGGCCAGGGCGTTCACCCCGGTGAGCGTGCCGGTCTTGGCCCGGACCAGCCCGGCGGCCGGTGAGGTGGCCGGGTACCGGCCGCTCAGGGTGCCGCTGAAGCCGGCCACCGGCAGACCGGTGAGAAGCGGGCGGAGTCCGGGACGGCCCGGGTCGGCGGCGCGGGCCAGCAGCGCGGCGAGCAGTCCGGCGCTCACCCTGTCCTTGCGGTCGAGGCCACTGCCGTCGGCGAGGCGTGCGCCGGCCGTCGGCAGGTCCAGCTTCTTCAGCGCCGCGGTGACAGCGCGTCTTCCGCCGGCGAAGGAGGCGGGTTCGCCCGCCTTCAGCGCGGTCTGCCGGGCGAGAGCCTCGGCGATGTCGTTGTCACTGTTGGTCAGGGCCCGTTCGACCAGGGCCGACACCGGCTTGAGTAATGGGTGGCGACGGTCCTGGACTTCGCCGCCGGCCTGCCCTCGGAAGGCGCGGAACCGGTGGTGATGCCTGCATCGCCGAGCAGCCCGGCGAAGGCACCGGCGGCATCACCGGCAGGGTCCTCGGTGCGGGGCAGGGCCGCTGTGGCTGCTGTCGAGCCTGCCCTCGTCGACCATGAGCGCACTGACCGGCGCGATGTTCTCGTTGGGGCCGATCGGGTGCAGCGCGGGTCCGGAGTAGCGGGAGGTGTCGTACCTCAGCTCGACGGTGGTGACGCCGCTGTCGCGCAGGGCGTGCGCGGTGGCGGCGGCCAGCCGGCCCAGGGCCGCCTTGTCGAGGGTCGGGTCACCGCCGCCGACGAGGGTGACCGTGCGGGAGTCCGCGGATGCCCGGACCGTCGTGGCGATTCGGTGGCCGGGGCCGAGGGCGGAGAGCGCGGCGGCCGCGGTGGCGATCTTCACGGTGGAGGCCGGGGTCATCGGGGTGGCGGCGCCCTGGCCGTACAGCTGTTTGCCGGTGGCCGTGTCGACGACAGCGGCGGTACGCAGGGTGCCGAGAGCCGGCGCCTTCATCAGGGTGCGAGGACCCGCCCGAGGCCGGCCGTCCCGCTCGCGGGCTTCAGCTCCGTCCCGGCGCCCAGAGCGCTCAGCACGGCCGGTGCGCTGGGTGCGGACTCCGGCACGGTGTGTCCGTGATCTACGACACCTGTATGGTCCCCGGCGACAGCTCGGCTCCGCTCGGCCTTACGCTGACCCGAGTCCCAGGGACCGGCGGCGAAGACGGCGCCGGCAGCGACCACCAGGCCGAGCACCGCGGAGCCTGCGACGACCTGAAGACTCTTCGGTCGTTTTGGCCGTTTCGCCCCGTTCCCTCGCTTCATGTATTTCGATTCTTTCCACTTGCCCCACTGGTCCAACGGTCTGAAAGACGGTCTTCCCACCGGCTCGGCCACCGTTGACCAGCCCTTTCGCGAGCACACATCTGCGTGGGGACACTTAACCACCAGTCGTATGTGTTGATCATGGAGGAGCCACCCGTGGAGTTCGACGTCACCATCGAGATCCCGAAGGGTTCGCGGAACAAGTACGAGGTGGACCACGAGACCGGTCGGATCCGTCTGGACCGTCGACTCTTCACCTCTACCAGTTACCCGGCCGACTACGGTTTCGTCGAGAACACCCTCGGCGAGGACGGCGACCCGCTGGACGCACTCGTCATTCTTGACGAGCCGACGTTCCCGGGCTGCCTCATCAAGTGCCGCGCGATCGGCATGTTCCGGATGACGGACGAAGCAGGCGGCGACGACAAGCTGCTCTGCGTTCCGGCTTCCGACCCCGGGTGGAGCACCTGCGCGACATCCACCACGTGTCGGAGTTCGACCGCCTGGAGATCCAGCACTTCTTCGAGGTCTACAAGGACCTGGAGCCCGGCAAGTCCGTCGAGGGCGCCGACTGGGTCGGCCGTACCGAGGCCGAGGCCGAGATCGAGGCCTCCTACAAGCGCCTTGAGGCGCAGGGCGGCGCGCACTGACGCTCCCAGCCTCGCGACGGGCGGCACACCTTCACCGGTGTGCCGCCCGTCGCTCGTGGCGGCCCATGTTCGTGGCCATACTGGGCAGGAGCGCAGCCGAGGTCGCGCAGCCAATGAAGAGCGAGGTCGAGCAGTGGCGGAACAGGGCGGCCCCGAGGACCAGAAGCCCCAGTCCGACGAGGCACGCAGCGCCTTCGTCCCGCCTGCCGGTACGGAGCATTCCGCAGCTCCGTCCGAGGACGACCACCCGACATCGGAATTCGCCCTTCCGCCGGGTCTGTACCCCGAGCCCTCGGCGGCGGCAGCGGCGCCGGACCCGGCGGTTCGGGGTCCGAAACGCTGAGTTCGGCTTTCGTCCCGCCCAGTACGTACAACGCACAGCAGTCGCAGCCCGCTTTCACCCCGGCGCACGGCATGCCGATGATCCGGCTGACCAAGGAAGCCCCTGGCAGGACCGGATGCGCACGATGCTGCGGATGCCGGTGACCGAACGCCCGGCCCCGAAAGCGTGCAGAAGACCGACGACGCGGGACCGGCGGTGCCGCGTGTCCTGGACCTGACGCTGCGTATCGGGGAGCTGCTGCTCGCCGGCGGCGAGGGCGCCGAGGACGTCGAGGCGGCGATGTTCGCGGTGACTCGCTCGTACGGTCTGGACCGGTCCGAGCCGACGGTGACCTTCACTCTGCTGTCCATCTCGCACCAGCCGTCGCTGGTCGACGACCCGGTGACGGCGAGCCGCACGGTGCGCCGCCGGGCCGCCGACTACACCCGGCTGGCCGCAGTGTTCCGGCTGATCGACGACATCACGACCGCTGAACACGTCGAGGTCTCGCTGGAGGAGGCCTACCGGCGGCTGGCCGAGATCCGCCGTAACCGGCACCCTACCCGGGCTGGCTACTGACGGCCGCGGCCGGCCTGCTCGCCGGTTCCGCATCGGTGCTGGTCGGCGGTGGGGTACTGGTCTTCATAGTGGCGGCAGCCGGCGCGATGCTCGGTGACCGGCTGGCCTGGCTCTGTGCCGGGCGCGGACTGCCCGAGTTCTACCAGTTCACCGCCGCCGCCATGCCGCCTGCCGCGATGGGCATCGCGCTGACCCTCACCCATTCGACCGATGTGCGCCCGTCCGCGGTGATCACCGGTGGGCTGTTCGCCCTGCTGCCGGGGCGAGCCCTGGTGGCGGGCGTGCAGGACGGTCTGACCGGCTACTACCTCACCGCGGGGCCCGGCTCCTGGAAGTCATGTACTTCTTCATCGGCATCGTCGCCGGGGTGCTGATGATGCTCTATCTGGGCGTCCAGCTCGGTGCCGAGCTGAATCCGGAGGCACGGTTCGTCGCCGTCGACCGGCCGGTGCGGCAGATCCTGGCCTCGATGTCCCTCAGTCTGGCCTTCGCCATCCTGCTGCAGCAGGAGCGCTCCACCGTGCTCGCGGTGACCCTCAACGGTGGCGTCGCCTGGATCGTCTTCGGCGCGATGACCCGCACCGGCGGGATCTCGCCGGTGGCGGCCACGGCGGTGGCCGCCGGGCTCGTGGGCTGTTCGGACAGTTGTTCTCGCGTTACCGCTACACCTCGTCGCTGCCGTTCATCACGGCGGCGATCGGTCCGCTGCTGCCAGGTTCCGCGACGTACTTCGGTCTGCTGGGTGTCGCCCAGGAAGAGCTGGACACGGGACTCGCCTCGCTCTCCACCGCGGTGGCGACCGCCCTGGCCATCGCGATCGGGGTCAACCTCGGGAGCGAGATCTCCCGGCTCTTCATGCGGGTGCCCGGCGCGATCGGCGGGCGAACCGCCGGGCGGCCAAGCGGACACGAGGCTTCTGATACGCGAACGGCGCCCTACTCCCGTGCGGGGACCGGGGCGCCGGGTGCGACCTGGGGTCAGCGCTTGGCGTGACGTCCGCGGCCGGGAGAACCGCCCGTGCCGTTGTTCGGGCCGGCCGGCGGGGAACCGTCGGACGGACCGCTGTACGGACCTGCCGGGGGCCGTCGTACGGGCCCGCCTGCGGACCGCCGTAGGGGTCTCGGGCGGACCGTCGTAGGAGCCGCCGTACGGACCGCCGGAGGGACCGCCGTACGGGCCTGCGGCAGGGCCGCCGTCCGAGGGCCCTGGTCCTGCTGCCGCTCCGCGACGGCCTCCTTCTTCGACCTGCTCCGGGCGCGCAGGAACTCGATCGCGATCGGCACCACGGAGATCAGCACGATCAGGATGAGGATCATCTCGATGTGCTCATGCACGAAGGCGATCTTGCCGAGCATGGCGCCGAGCACCGTGACCCGACACCCCAGAGCACGCCGCCGATGATGTTGTACGTGATGAACGCGCGGTAGTTCATCCGGCTCACACCGGCGATGATCGGCGTGAAGGTCCGGACGATGGGCACGAAGCGCGCCAGCACCAGCGACTTCGGGCCGTACTTCTCGAAGAACTCGTGCGCCTTCTCGACGTTCTCCTGCTTGAAGAGGCGGGAGTCCGGGCGCTTGAAGAGGATGGTCCCACCTTGCGGCCGAAGAGATAGCCGACCTGGTCGCCGACGATCGCGGCCAGCGCCACCAGGGTGCAGACCAGCCAGAGCGGCGAGTCCAGCTTGCCCGTGGTCACCAGCAGACCGGTGGTGAACAAGAGGGAGTCGCCGGGCAGGAAGAACCCGATCAGCAGTCCGGACTCGGCGAAGACGATGAGGAGGACGCCGGGAAGTCCGAAGGTGTTGATCAGATAGTCCGGGTCCAGCCAGCTCGGGCCGAGCGCAAGCGTATTCAAGGGTCCGGGCTCCAGGATCGATCGTTGGCGGCTGCATGGCCGTACCGCCCCAAGCTATCAACGCAGCGGAACGCCTCCGGGTTCCAGCGCAGTACACGGGAATGCGCACGGGCCGAACCGGGGCAAAGCTGTCCGCTGGAGGTCCGACATGAGCATTGAGGACTACGGCGGCGGACAGACGGCTCAGCCCGACGTACTGATCGTCACCACCAACGACGTACCCGGATACCGGGTGGCGAAGGTGATCGGCGAGGTGTTCGGCCTGACCGTACGGTCCCGTCACCTCGGCAGCCAGATCGGCGCCGGACTGAAGTCGGTGATCGGCGGCGAGCTGAAGGGCTGACCAAGACCCTGGTCGAGACCCGCAACCAGGCGATGGAGCGGCTCGTCGAGCAGGCCGCGGCCCGCGGCGCCGACGCGGTGCTGATGATGCGCTTCGACGTGAGCGAGGCGGCCGACGCGGGCACGGAGGTCTGCGCTTACGGCACGGCGGCCGTGATCAGCAAGGCCTGAGCGCTGCGGCGACGGGCGGCTGCGCGGTCCGGGCGGCGCGGCGCGCGGCCGCCGCGCCGGTTGCGAAGTATGTACGTATTGTCGGCTTCGTATGGTCTCGTCCGCCGCGAACCGAGAAAGGCCGGGCCTCCCCGATGGCACTCCACAAAGGTTCACACTCCGGTAAGCCCCCACCGACCAGCAGCGGCGGCTCGCCCTCAACCCTTCTTCGGAGAGGCCGACCCGACGGCCGGGATGGAGTCGGCACCGCCCCGGCACCGGCTGCCCGACGGACCGCTGCCACCCGCGACCGCGTACGGCCTGGTCCATGACGAGCTGATGCTCGACGGCAATTCCCGGCTCAACCTCGCCACCTTCGTCACCACCTGGATGGAACCCCAGGCGGGTGTGCTGATGGGTGAGTGCCAGGACAAGAACATGATCGACAAGGACGAGTACCCGCGTACGGCCGAGCTGGAACGGCGCTGCGTCGCGATGCTCGCCGATCTCTGGCATGCCCCGACCCTCGGCCGCGGTCGGCTGTTCGACGACCGGCTCCAGCGAGGCCTGCATGCTCGCCGCCCTCGCCCTCAAGCGCCGCTGGGCGGCCAGGAACGCCGACCGCTACCCGGCGACCGCCCGGCCCAATCTGGTCATGGGCATCAACGCGCAGGTCTGCTGGGACAAGTTCTGTACGTTCTGGGAGGTCGAGCCGCGCCTGGTCCCGATGGAGGGCGACCGCTTCCACCTGGATCCGCAGGCCGCCGCCGATCTCTGCGACGAGAACACCATCGGCGTCGTCGCCATCCTCGGCTCGACCTTCGACGGCTCGTACGAACCCGTCGCAGAGCTCTGCGCGGCCCTGGACGCCCTGCAGGAGCGCACCGGCCTCGACATCCCCGTCCATGTGGACGGTGCGTCCGGCGCGATGGTGGCCCCGTTCCTGGACGAGGACCTGGTGTGGGACTTCCGGCTTCCCGGGTCTCCTCCATCAACACATCCGGGCACAAATACGGCCTGGTCTACCCGGGCGTGGGCTGGGCGCTGTGGCGCTCGGCCGCCGAGCTGCCGGAGGAGCTGGTCTTCCGGGTCAACTACCTGGGCGGCGACATGCCGACCTTCGCGCTCAACTTCTCCCGGCCCGGCGCACAGGTGGTGGCGCAGTACTACACGTTCCTGCGGCTGGGCCGGAGGGCTACCGGGCCGTCCAGCAGGCGTCCCGGACGTGGCACGCGGGCTGGCGGACAAGATCGAGGAGCTGGGCGACTTCCGCCTGCTCACCCGCGGCGACCAGCTGCCGGTCTTCGCGCTGACGACCGGGCCGGAGGTGACGGCGTACGACGTCTTCGACGTGTCCCGGCGGCTGCGCGAGCGCGGCTGGCTGGTGCCCGCGTACACCTTCCCCGCCAATCGCGAGGATCTGTCGGTGCTGCGGGTGGTCTGCCGCAACGGCTTCTCCTCGGACCTGGCGGAGCTGCTGCTGGAGGATCTCCGGCTGCTGCTGCCCGAACTGCGCGGCCAGTCGCACCCGCTGGCCCATGACAAGAACGCCGCGACCTCCTTCCACCACTGAGCGGCCGGCCCCGGATCCATCCGCTCAGCGGCTGAGCCGGGCGAACCTCCGTGCCGCCAGCGGGAAGAACACCGCCACCAGCACCACCGGCCAGACCACCGCCAGCAGTTGGGCGTGCTCGGCGGCCCAGGAGCCCCGGAGGCACCCGGGTTGCCGAACAGCTCGCGTACCGCCGCGGCCGTGGCCGACATCGGGTTCCACTCGACGACCCCGCCGAGCCAGCCCGGCATCGACTCCGGCGAGGCGAAGGCGCTGGAAAGGAATCCGACCGGCCAGACCAGGATCTGCACCGCCTGCACCATCTCCGGCTTGCCCGCCACCATCGCCAGCAGGATGCCGATCCAGAGCATCGCGAACCGCAGCAGGAGCAGCAGCCCCACCGCGCCCAGTGCGGCGGCCAGTCCGTTGTGCCGGCGCCAGCCGATCCCGTAGCCGACGCCGATCATCACGGCGAGCGCGGCCACCGACTGGAGCATGTCCGCGATGCTCCGCCCGACCAGGACCGTGCCCGAGACCATCGGCATGGAGCGGAACCGGTCGACCACACCCTTGTTGAGGTCCTGGGTGACGGCGATCATCGTGCCCTCCAGGCCGAAGGCCATCGTGAGCGCGAGCATGCCGGGCACCAGGAACTCGGTGTTGTCACCGTTGACGCCCTGGCCGCCGCCGACCAGGTAGTTGAACATCAGGAGCAGCATCACCGGGAAGACCAGACCGACGACCATCTGCACCGGCTGCCGCGCCCAGTGCGCGAGCTCGCGCCGGGTCATCGTCCAGGAGTCGGCCAGTGCCCAGCCGATCCGTCCGGGGTTCGTCGTCACCGTGCTCATACCGTCGCCGCCGTGTCCGTTGCCGTGTCAGCCGCCGCGCTCGCCGCTCCGTCCGTCCCGGTGAGGGCCAGGAACACCTCGTCCAGCGTGGGGCGGCGCACCGCGATGTCCTCCGCCTCGATGCCGGCGTCCTCCAGCGCCCGTACGGTCCGGGTCAGCGTCGCCATCCGGTCCGGGCGGGGCGCTGAGCAGCCGGCGGTCCGCGTCCACCAGGACACCCCGGACGCCCGGACGCCCTGGACGCCCTGGACACCCGGACGCCCCGGACGCCCCGGCCGAGCAGCCGCGCCGCTTCGGTCAGCCGGTCCGCCCGGTGGATGACCACGTCGACGCGGTCGCCGCCGACCATCGCCTTGAGCTCGTCGGCCGTGCCGTCCGCGATGACCCGGCCGGTGTCGATCAGCGAGATCCGGTCGGCCAGCTGGTCCGCCTCCTCCAGGTACTGCGTGGTCAGCAGCACGGTGGTGCCGCCGCCGACCAGGGAGCGGACGGCGCTCCACACCTCGGCCCTGCCGCGCGGGTCCAGTCCGGTCGTGGGCTCGTCGAGGAAGAGCACCTCCGGGTCGGTGATCAGGGACGCGGCCAGGTCGAGCCGACGCCGCATGCCCCGCTGTACTGCTTGACGGCCTTGCGGCCGGTGTCCTGGAGCCCGAACCGCTCCAGCAGCTCATCCGCCCGTACGCCCGCCCGGCGTGCGCCCAGGTGGTACAGCCGGCCGAACATCTCCAGGTTCTGCCGGCCGCCCAGCTCCTCGTCGACCGCCGCATGCTGGCCGAGCAGGCCGATCCGCCGCCGGACCTCGGCGGCCCCGGTGCGTACGTCGAACCCCGCCACTTCGGCCCGGCCCTCGTCGTGCCGGAGCAGGGTCGACAGGATGCGTACCGCGGTGGTCTTGCCCGACCCGTTGGGGCCGAGCACTCCGTGCACCGTGCCCTTGCGGACCGTGAGGTCCAGTCCGTCCAGGGCGCGCTTCGCCCCGTATCGCTTGTGAACGCCTTCGACGACGACCGCGTCGGTCAAAATCCCCACCAGCCCCTTCGACCCGGTAGTCAAGCTGACTACCGGGTCGAAGGTAACCGGCCCCAGGTCATTCGTCAAACTTGATTAGTGATCGTCCCCAGGATCCGGGATCCCTGTCGCGAAGGGATTCTCCGCACCCTCCGCGAGAACCCCGACAAAGGGATCGCCCTCGCCCGCGAAGCTGTACGCCCCGGCCTCGATCCGTGCGATCAGACCGCGGGTCCACTCGGCCCCGGTATCCGCCGTGTGGACCCAGAGGTTCATGATCTCGCCGATGTGCCCGAGCGACTCCGGGCCGGCCTCGGGCGTGTAGTACTCCGTGACCGAGGCCCGCCAGGCCTCGATGGCGGCGATCCGCTCACGGAGCAGCCCCACCACCTCGGACCGCTCCAGGTCGACGATGAACCCGATGCCGGCCGAGAGCACATCCATCTTCTGGTCGTACGAGGTCAGGGCCTCGCGCAGCAGGCAGTGGTACTCCGCGGTGCCCTGTTCGGTGATTTCGTACTCGGTGCGGGGCGGGCCGCCGGCCGTGGACGGGGCGATCTCATGAGCGATCAGCAGCCCCTGCTTCGCCATCTGCTTCAGTGCGTGATAGACCGACCCCGGCTTGGCGTTGGACCACTCGTGCGCGCCCCAGTACTCCAGGTCGTTGCGGACCTGGTAGCCATGCGCACGGCCGTGCTGGCGCACGGCTCCGAGGACCAGCAGCCGGATCGCGGACATACCACCCACCTCCCTATTCAACTTTGACTAGGTTAGCCCGCAGGCCGGCCGCCGGTCAGACCGCCTCCGCCTCCGCCGCGATCAGCTCGAAGGCGGTCCTGCCGTCCAGCGACTCACGGATGATGTCGGCGTGCCCGGCATGCCTGGCCAGCTCCTCGACGAGGTGGATCAGCAGCCAGCGCATGGAACACCGCTCGTCCTGCGGGAACCAGGGCGCCTCGGGCAGCGGGAAGGTCTCGTCCATACTGCCGACACCGTGGATGAACGCTTCGGTCTCCGCGGCCACCTTCGCCCAGAGCTCGAGCACCTGCGGGATGGTCTCGTCGCCGACCAGCCGGAAGCTGTCGGCCCAGTCCTTCTCGGTGCGCTGTCTCTCGTTCGGCTGCTGCTGAGCCATCCGGAGCCAGTTCAGCTCGGTCTCGGTGACGTGCTTGAGCAGTCCGGAGGGTGAGCTCACTGACGCTGGGGCGGCTCGCCGCCTGCTCCTCGGTGAGCCCGAGCAAGGAGCGCCGGATCGCGCCGCGCTGCGCCTCGACGAAGGCGAGGAGAGCACCGCGCTCGTCGCCGGGGTCTCCGCGGGAACGTGAGTGACCATGGGGTCCGCCTTCAGGACTCGGTGCCGGTTTGCCTTGCACCGATCAAACTACGGTCCGTTGCGGTCAGTTGCTGTCCTCAACGCGGATCCAGCACCCGGGAAGTCAGAGTGGGAAGACTGATCGCCCGTGCTGGACCGAGACCCATTTCTGAGTGGTGAAGGCTTCCACGGCCGCCTCACCGTTCAGCCGCCCGATGCCGGACATCTTCTCGCCGCCGAAGGCGACCAGCGGGTCGTCCTGGACGGTGGAGCCGTTGACATGGAACATCCCGCTGACGATGCGCTGCGCGAAGCGCACCCGCGCTCGGTGTCCGCCGTGTGCACGGCTCCGCTCAGTCCGTAGGGGCTGTCGTTGACGATACGTACCGCCTCCCCTCGCCGTCGAACGGCATCAGCAGCGCCACCGGGCCGAAGATCTCCTGGGACAGCAGCGGTGAGCCCTCGGGCAGCCCGCAGAGCACGGTCGGCTCGACGAGATTGCCGCGGGTGCGGCCCCGCACGAGCGCGCTCGCCCCGTCCGCTATCGCACGATCGACCAGAGCTGTCAGGGCGTCGGCCTGGAAGGCACTGATGACCGGGCCGATCCGGGTCTCCGGGTCGCGTGGGTCCCCGGTCCTCAGCAGGCCCACCTCGGCGGTGAACCGCTCGGTGAACTCCTCTCCACGGACCGGTCCAGCAGAATGCGGTTGGCAGCCATGCTGACCTGCCCCTGGTACAGGAAGCGGCTGAAGACGGCCGCCTGCACCGCGTGCTCGATGTCCGCGTCGTCCAGCACCACCAGGGCGCTGTTGCCGCTGAGTTCGAGGATGGTCCGCTTGAAGAGGCCGCCGGCCGTGGCCGCGACATGACGGCCCACCCGGTCCGAGCCGGTGAAGGAGATCACCTTGGGAACCGGGTGCTCGATGAACGCGTCACCGATCTCCGCACTGTCGGTGATCACGACGTTGAGCAGTCCGGCCGGCAGCCCGGCGTCCTCGAAGATCCTGGCCACCAGTGCGCCACCGGCCACGGGTGCGTGCTGATGGGGTTTGACGACGACCGCGTTGCCCAGGGCCAGCGCGGGCGCGACGGACTTCATCGTCACCAGGAAAGGGAAGTTGAAGGCGCTGATCACGCCTACGACACCGACGGGCAGCCGGTACACCCGGTTCTCCTTGCCGTCCGCGACCGAGGACAGCAGCCGGCCCACGGGGCGCAGCGCCTGCCGGCTCGCCTCGCGCAGGAATTCCTGACTGATACGGACCTCGTACTCAGCCTTGAGGCGGGTACCGCCGAGCTCGTCGATGATCGCCTCGACGATGTCCCCGGAGCGTTCCCCGATGAGACGTGACGCCTTTTCGAGAACGGCGCGACGCTCGTACGGATTCGTGGTGGCCCACTGCCGCTGGGCGCGCTCGGCCGCGGAAAGGCCCGGTCGACCTCCAGCACGGTCGCAACGGTGATCGAGCAGAGTTTCTCACCGTTATAGGGATTGATATCGATGATGTCCCACGAGCCGCTGCCGGTCAGCCACTCGCCGTCGATGTACTGGCGGGCCAGTTCATTGAAGAAGGACATGCAATCCCTTACTGCAGGCGCAGACTCCTGAAGAGAGGCCATCGTACCGAGGAATCAAGTGAGTTGAAGGAGACCCGGAGGAGATCGCGGCTCTCTTCGGGACCCGGACTGTCCTCGTGGAGGCGGACCATCGCCTTTTCGTACTGGGCGACTTCCTCCACCTTGTCCAGATAGAGCGCACTTGTCAGCTGCTCCAAATAGACAATATCCGACAGATCGGATTCCGGGAATCGCAGCATCGTAAATGCACCACTCTCCCCGCATGACCGCCGAGACTGAAGGGCGTCACTTGAAGAGTGATGTTCGGCTGCTCCGACATTTCGATCAGATGCCGCAATTGGGCACGCATCACTTCGCGTCCGCCGTAGGGCGGCGCAGCGCCGCCTCGTCGAGCACGGCATGGAAGCGCGGGGCGCGCTCGGACACGAGCGCCTTCTGGCGTGCGAGCCGTAGCGCGACCCGGCGGTCGATCTCGGCCTCGGGAGCCCCGCGCATGCCCCGGGCCACGACCGCGTGTGCGTACGCCTCGGTCTGCAACAGGCCGTGCACGAACTGGACTTCGTAGATCCGGATGAGCGAGGCCGCCCCTCCAGACCGATATACGTCTGGAACCAGCCGGGGAGCACATCACCGTAACTGTGCCACCAGCCTGCCACGTTGGCCTCACGGGCCAGCCCGAGGAGGAGCCCGCTCCGCCTCGTCCTCGACACCGTAGAGCGTGAGCAGATCCTCGACGTCCCTGGCCTTGAAGCTCACCCGTCCCAACTCCATGCGGCTGATCTTCGATTCGGAGGCGCGGATGGAGTAGCCGGCCGCCTCACGGGTGATGCCGCGCGACTCGCGCAGACGCCTGAGCTGTGAGCCCAGAAGGATGCGCCGCACCACAGATCCACTCGACTCGCCTGCCGGCACTGGTCCAGCCCTCCCCATCGCTTCCTGGCACCGGGGCCCCGTACCCCGATTGCGGATTCTGCCACCAAAACGCTTCAGCCCGTACTCATTCAGTTACGGAAATGGCAAGACTTCCAGATAGCCTCAAAATGTGTACGGGAAGAAATGAGCAAGAACCGGCACGCTTTCGGGCAGGTCCGGCGCGTGCACGTGCATCTGCCCTTGCATCTGCCCTGCGCATTCGGAACCATGGTTCCCGCGCACCTGCGTGCTCGTTCGTGTTGTGCCGCTGTACCCCGCAGTACCGCTACCTGCAGTGCCGCTACAGCCGCGAATCCCGGAGTGCCTCGCATGGGGACGAATGGATCGACGATGCTCGAGCCGTTACGGCAGGGCTTCCACCCACCGACCCCTCGGCGGTCGCGGGTTCGGCCTCCTGTTCGTTGCCTGCTCACTACGAAGCGGTGGGCGGGGCGAGAAAGTTCACCCGTACGACGCTCGCCGGGTGGGAGCTGAGCGACCGTTTCGACGATGTCGCCCTGGTCGTCTCCGAGCTGGTCACCAACGCACTGCGGCACGCACTGCCTTCCGACACCCTCCGCGATCCGCAGGACCCTCCCGTACGGCTGCATCTGATGCGCTGGACCTCGCGGCTGGTGTGCGCGGTGCGCGACCCCAGCCGGGCCGGCCCGGTGGCGGGCGAGGCACCGGACTCGGCCGAGTCCGGCCGCGGGCTGTTTCTGGTCGAGTCCTTCAGCGACTGCTGGGGCTGGCACCCTCCCCGCGCTCACAGTCGAGAAGCCGTTTTCCCGGATGCCGTGCGGAAAGGTCGTCTGGGCGCTGTTCCGGCTGTCGGACAAGGACTCTTCGAGCAACGCGCTGTGCGACGACGCACCGTGCGACGAAGCCCGGTCCGCCGACGCGTTCCACGACAGCCGTGCGTAGCCGGACCGGCGGCTGGGCGTGCGGTCAGCCGCCCGCCGCCAGGTGGTCGAACTCCCCGTCCTTGACGCCCAGCAGGAGCGCCTCTATCTCGGCCGGCGTATAGACCAGGGCGGGCCCGTCGGGGTGGCGCGAGTTGCGCATCGCCACATTCCCCGGGCAGTTTCGCGAACTCCACGCAGGAGCCCTGGGAGTTGCTGTGTCTGCTCTTCTGCCAGACGACTCCGCCAAGCTCTGTGGCCGCCATGCCGTTGTACACGTGGTGCACAGGACGCTCCCAGAGTTGCGAGGTGCAGGTGTCAACTACCTCGGATCATAGCCGTGTTCATATGCCAATGCATGAGCAGATGCACGTGCACACGGGTGTGCAAGCGGTTACAGCTTTCTGCCGCATCTTTCCGGCCCATACAGGAGAGACGAACGGCACGCCAATTCGGCTCCCGCTTCCCGGAATTGTTCTCAACGGCCCTGGTAGCTTGGCGCGGTCTTTGACGGTGAATCATCAAGGGGACTCCACATGAACAGGTTCGTACGCAGCGGCGCGGCTCTCGCAGCCGGACTCATCGCGACGCTCGCACTGACCGCTTGCGGCAGCGATGAAGGCAAGGACAACTCGGACAAGGACGCCGCGGCGGGCTCCGGTGCGCAGCAGCAGGAGGAGAGCCCGGCTCCCGAGATGGAGGGCGGCAAGGCCGCTTCGCTGGACGGCACCTGGGCCGGGCTGTCCGACGGCAAGGCCGTCGCGCTGTCCGTCGCCGCCGGCAAGGCGGCGCTCGTCGCCGATCAGCACGTCTGCCAGGGCGAGGTGAAGGACACCGGCAAGGTGACGCTGGCCCTGAAGTGCGCCGACGGCAACACCGACCGCACGATGGGAGCCGTCAAGTCCAACGACGGCAAGACGATCGTCGTTTCGTGGGGCGCCGGGGCCCAGGACACCCTGGCCAAGACCGACGCCGGCACGATGCCGACCGACCTGCCGGGCCTGCCCACCCCTGACGGTCCCGGTCAGCCGGACGGGTCGTCCCGCGGCCCGTCCGTGCTTCTGTCGCCACCCCTGCCACCGGTGTCCAGACCCCGTGAGAACTCCTCCAGGGCGTCGAGCAGCATGACCGCACCCTCGCGTACGACGGGATCGCGCGCGACGTCCGGATCGTCCCAGTGCGCCAGCGCCCGGCGTACCTGCTCCCAGTCCGGCACCCGGCGCTCCCGCACCGCCTTCGCCCCTGCTCGGTGGACCGGCGCAGCGCGGCGGCCAGTTCGGACGCGCCAGGTACGGGTTCGGCCGAGCCGGCCGGCAGGTGGGCCTCCAGCAGCATCGCGACCCGCCCGAGCTGGGCCAGCGCGTGCTGGGTGTCGTCGGCGGCCGCGCGGGAGATGCCACGGTGGCGTACGGGCTCGTGCTGGGCGGTCGCCAGCGCCTCCTGCCAGGCGACGCGGGCCTCACGGGTGGCGAGCAGGGCGGTCCGCACGTCCTCGTTGCTCTTGGACGCCGGGTCCGCGTACTGGTCGACGACCGTGGCCGCGTACCGCCCGTCCGAGATCAGCCAGTCGGCGAGCCGGTTACGCAGACGCGGAGTCTCCCAGGCCGGGTAGATGGCGTACGAGACCATCGCGAGGAGTCCGCCGACGAGCGCGAGGACCACCCGTTCGAGTACGGTCTGCGACCAGTCGTCGCCCGCCATGCCGAGCAGGAAGACGACGTATCCCGAAACGCAGATCTGGCTGACCGCGTACCCGGTGCGCATCAGCAGGTACATCAGCCAGGCACAGATCACCGCGAGGACGGCCGCCAGCGTGACCCCGGATGGGCGGCCTGCACGACGCCGGTGGCGAGTGCGACACCGATCACCGTGCCACCGAACCGGGCCACGGACCGGGAGTAGGTCTGCGAGAACTCCGGGCGCATCACCATGACGGCCGCCATCGGCGCCCAGTAGCCGTGCCCGAACGGCAGCACGTTACCCAGGAGATAGCCGGCCGCTGCCACCACCGAGACCCGGATGGCATGGCGCAGGATCGGCGAGCCGTGGTGCATCTCCCGGCGCATCGACTTCAGTACCACCGGGACCAGCCGCAGCAGAGTGGGGCGGCGCCGGTGTCCGGGCGAGCCGCGGCGGCTCACGGGTACCGGTGCCCTCGGCGATCTCGATGACATCGGCCAGCAGCGCTTCGAGCCGGTCGGCGGCGCGGCGCGGCGGGCCGGCGAGGATCACCTCGTTGTCGGGTGTCCTCAGGACGCCCAGGTCGGTCGCGGCGAGGTGGACGGGCTCACCGTGCCGGACGGCGCGGGCCGCCGCGTCCAGCACGGCTCCGGCGGCGCCGAGCAGCTCGCGCACCCAGGCCCGCTCAAGGCCTTCGGCGGGCACCCCGAGCCCCGGGTCCGCCAGTGAGGCCAGCACCGGCCGCAGCCGCTCGGCGACCCGCGGGCGCCGTGCAGCTCGGCGGGCGGCGGCGCGCCTGCCGGGGTGACCGCTGCGGCGCTGCGCGCGGTCATCAGCGGTACGGGGTCGAAGGGCGCGACCGGGTCGTGGCGCAGCCGGCGGGCGTAGTCGGCCTCGGCGGCCAGGGCATCGGCGAGGGCGTCGCGCTGGGCCCCCATCTTCGGACCGGGAACAGCACGATCAGCGTCGCCTGGACGACCCCGCCGAACGCGATCATCCCGGCGTGCGTGGCCGCGTCGGCGACAGAGGTGGGCAGGGTGACTGTGACCAGCATGATCGCGACGTTGGAACTCGCGAGCAGACCGCCCGTCGGCCCCGCCGCCCAGGCCATTCCGGCGATGAACGTCCAGATCATCAGCACAGCCATGAACAGGACGATGCGGGGACCGGTGAGATAGCCGAGGAATGTCGATACGGCGAGGCTCGCCCCGGACACCAGGGCCAGGACGGGCCGGGGCGCCAGCTGCGCTGGAAGGTGGCGATGGCCGCCTGGTACGCGCCGAACGCGGAGCTGGCCGCGATCGCGGGCCCGAACAGACTGAGGCTCGCCCCGAGGACGATGGCGAGGCCTACGGCCCCGCGCACTGCGATGAGCGGTTCGAGGCGCTGCCTCTCGACCGTCAGCCCTGAGCGGGCGGTCTCCTTCAGGGCCCGGAGCCAGCTCATGGAGCGAGCCTAGCCGCAAACACCCCAAGGCTGACTTAAGCCGTGCAGCGGGAGTCAACGGGTGATTTCCGGATCCGGTCCGGGTCCGGCGGCCGCTCCGCCCACCTGGGCCCGGTCCGCGGCGGCCGTGCCGTGCATCCAGCCGTCGACGTCCGTGGCGCCGCGCACCCGGGCGGTGGTGGTCCGCGGGAACATCCGCTCCGCGGTGTCCGTGACCGCGACGTCCCTGGCCGCCAGCACCGGCAGCAGCCCGCCGGGCCTTCGGGGCCGCCGCCCGCATCCGCCGCCGCGGTGATCCGCGCGGTGTCGGCGGCGAGGCGGCTGCCGAGGCGCTGGGCGTACGCCATCAGGAACGACTGCCGGAACGTCTTGGTCCGCTTACGGCCGCCGGCCCGCTGGCCCGCTTCCGCCTTGGTCATCGCCGCCGTCCCCTGCACCAGCAGGAGGTGAAGAGCAGCTCAACGGCCTCCAGATCCGCTTCGAACCCCACAACGGTGGTGAAACCGAGGCCGCTGTCCCACACGGCCCGGCAGCGGTTCGCCGAGGCCACGGTGTCGAGCAGGATCGCCTTCGCCGTCTCGTACGGCGCATCGATCCCGATCCGGCACGCACCCGGTCTCGGAGCTGTGGGTACGGGCGGCGAGCAGGGCCCCGTCGATGCTGTGCCGGGCCATCAGCTCCTGCGCCTTGGTGGTGAGCGCCTCCGCCTCCTGGGGAACCCGGTTGCCTCCGCCTTGGCCAGCAGGGCCCTGATCCTGGTGAGCATGCGGGGCTCGTGGTGGGCGGGCGGCCGGTGGAGGTGGTCGGCAGCGGTGCCGGGCCGCGGTCCTGCGGGCTCGATCACGGGCAGCCGCAGGAGCAGGCGGTACAGCTCCAGCAGGGCCGTGGCGTAGGTGAAGCGGTCCGGCCGGTTCCGCGGCGCCGGGGCAGGCAGCTCGGCGAGCTGGCCCGCCCAGCGGGCGGCAGCTGCCCGTACCGGCCGGTCTCCGCGACGATCAGAGCGGTGACGAGCGCCGCCCCGGTCCCGTCGAGGTCGCGCCGTACGAGCCGGATGACATCGGCGGGCTGCCAGCCCCTGTCCCAGGCGCGGCGGACGAACTCCTCGCCGCGCCGGTGGAGCTCATCGTCGGCCGACGGGTCGGCGGCCAGGAGAGGCTCCGGTGTCGAGACCGGCATCGCCGTCCGAGTAGAGAGCGGCTGCGAATGCCTGGTCGATCACCGGTTCCATGAGGTCAGGGTAGGCGGCGGGGCCGGGGCGGCCGATCCGCGCACGACGCACGCGGTCCCGCGGCAGCTCGGCGAGGGACCGCCGCGGCCCGTGCGCGGCACCGGGCCGCTGTCAGTCCCGGGTGCCAGACTCGGGCTCATGACCGAACGTTGGGCTCTGGCCACAGCAGAGGCCGGCGGCGCACTCCTCGTGCCGCTGGGCCACGACGGCTGCCCGCCGGCCCCGTCCTGTCCGAGCCCGACCTCGTCGAGTCCGTCCGCTGCCGCCCCGATGTGGTGCGCTGGGTCTGGCGGTCGACCGCCGAGATCTATCCGCGCCTGGTCGCCGCGGGCGTCCGGGTCGAGCGGTGCTACGACGTGGAGTGCGCCGAGCTCCTGCTGCTCGGGCACGAAGGGCGGCTCGGCGAACCCAGGTCCGCCGCGGCCGCCTGGGCCCGGCTGCGCGACGCCCCGTGCCGCCCGATCCGCCGCCGCGCTCCGCGGAACCCGGTTCCCAGTCCTCCCTGTTCGAGCCGCGGCCGGGCACGGACGTACCGTTCGACGCGCTGCTCCAGGTCTACGCGGAGCAGCTGCGCCGGCACGACGCGGCAGCGCATCCGGACCGGATGCGGCTGCTCACGGCCGCCGAGTCGGCCGGAATGCTGGTCGCCGCCGAGATGTACGGCTCCGGCCTCCCTGGCGGGCCGACGTCCACCAGGACGTGCTCCATGAGCTGCTGGGCGACCGGTATTCGGGCGGTGGCGAGCCCCGCAAGCTGGCCGAGCTGGCGGACGAGGTGTCGGCGGCGTTCGGCCGCAGGGTGCGTCCCGACCTGCCCGCCGACGTGCTGAAGGCGTTCGCACAGGCCGGGATCAAGGTGAAGTCGACCCGGCGCTGGGAGCTGGCGGAGCTGGACCACCCGGCGGTGGACCCGCTCATCCAGTACAAGAAGCTGTACCGGATCTGGACGGCACACGGCTGGAGCTGGCTCCAGGACTGGGTACGCGACGGCCGCTTCCGGCCCGAGTACCAGCCGGGCGGCACGGTCAGCGGCCGCTGGACGACCAATGGCGGCGGGGCGCTTCAGATCCCCAAAGTGATACGGCAGGCCGTGGTCGCCGACCCCGGCTGGCGGCTGGTCGTGGCGGACGCCGATCAGATGGAGCCACGAGTGCTGGCCGCGATCTCCAGGGACCGGGGCCTGATGGAGGTGGCCGGCCACGAGGGCGACCTCTACAAAGCACTGTCCGACCGGGCGTTCCACGGCGACCGGGACCACGCCAAGCTCGCGCTGCTGGGCGCCATCTACGGCCAGACGTCCGGCGACGGCCTGAAGAACCTGGCAGCGCTGCGGCGAAGATTCCCGCACGCGGTCGCCTACGTCGACGATGCGGCGAAGGCCGGCGAGGAAGGCCGTCTGGTACGGACCTGGCTGGGCCGCACGAGCCCGCCCGCCGTGGGCGCGGGCGAGTACGAGGAGGCTGGCATCCCGCAGGAGAGCGAGGTGTCACCGGCCGGAGAGGCCCCGGGAACCGGGTTCACACCGGGCTACGCGTCCTCGAACGCCCGCGCGCGGGCGCTTCACACGTAACTTCGTGGTCCAGGGCAGCGCCGCCGACTGGGCCCTGCTCCTGCTGGCCGCCCTGCGGCGCGCCCTGTCCGCCGGGCAGCTACGGGCCGAGCTGGTGTTCTTCCAGCACGACGAGGTGATCGTGCACTGCCCGGCCGAGGAGGCCGACGCGGTGGTGGCGGCCATCAGCGCGGCCGGGGAGCTGGCCGGCCGGACCGCCTTCGGGCGGACACCGGTGCGGTTCCCGTTCACGACGGCGGTCGTCGAGCGGTACTCCGACGCGAAGTAGGACGCGCCACGCGGAAGGACGCCAGGAAGGGCCCCGTCCACGCACCCAGCTGCGTGGACGAGGCCCGCGAGCGGTGGTCCGCCGCCGCTGCCGCGCGTCTAGGGCGTGTTTCGAAAGTAGCGCCGTCCGCCCGAAGGGCGGCCCGGCGGCGTCTGGTGCGTGCGATCGCAAGGCGGAGGGCGCCCCGATACTGGGTGTATCGGGGCGACCCCGACAACGCGGCGAGCGTGCGTGCCAGGCGTCGCCGGGCAGGCGGGACTTTCGAAACACGCCCTAGCCGCGTTCCCACAACGCGGGGACGTTGGGCGGTTCCCAGCCCGTGACGGCCGAGTGCCCCTGCAGACAGCGGTAGGCGACCGCGCCGTAGGTGACGCGGTCTCCCGCGCTGTACGAAGTGCCCGACGCCCAGGTGCCGCCCGGCGGGTCGGTCGGGTCGGTCGGGTCGGTCGGGTCGGTGGGATCCGGCTGCTGGGCGACGTCGAGAACGAAATCGAAGGTGCCCTGCTGCCCGGACCCGACGGTGCGGATGTTCATCAGCAGCGCCGGGTCGAAGAGGCTGTCGGTGTTGTTGCGCGGCTCACCCGGGAAGTACAGCTGAGTGGTCAGTACGGGCTGCCCCGGCGCCTGGGCCTTCACATGGATGTGCCGGGTGCGCCCCGGATACAGGCCCGCCACGATCGTGCCGAGCGTGAAGGAACCGTCCGTACCGGTGAACTGGTGTCCGCGGAAGGCGAATCCGCTCATGTCGTACGCACCGTTGGTGTCGGCCTGCCAGAAGTCGAGGAGCACTCCCGCGATCGGCTTGCAGGCCCGGCCGAAGACGTAACCGCTCACGGTGAGCGGGGTACCGGGGTGCCCGGCGTCACCAGGCCGGTGCGCAGCGGTGAGTTGGGCTTGAAGTACGGGCCCTCCATCTGCTCGTGGGTCGGCCCGTCCCCGTCGTCGCAGGCGGGGTGGGGGCCAACGGACGACCGGCGGAGCCGGTGTCACGGGCCAGCGCCACACCGCCGCCCGCGATCAGGGGCGGCGCCCGTGGCGACGGCCGCCTTCAGGAAACTCTTGCGGCTGATCCGGCGGGCGTCGGGCGTGTCATCAGGGGCTTGTGGAGTCATGGCTGATTCCTCGCAGATTCCTCGGAACGGGCTCGGAACGGGGAAGGGAGGGCGGGGCCGCGGATGCCGTACGGCCTGGACCGGACGCGAGGTCAGACCCGCTGCCAGAGCGCGGGTGTGGTCGCGGGCTGCCAGCCGGCCTGGGCCAGGTGGCCCTGCAGGCAGCGGTAGGTCGCACCGCCGTACGTCACCGTGGCGCCGGCCTGGTAGGACGTGCCGGCCGCCCAGGTGCCGCCCGGCTCGGTCGGCGGGTCCGTCGGATCCGTGGGCGGGTCGGTCGGTGTACCGCTGGTGACCAGGTCGAGTCCGTACGCCTGGAGCGCGGGGTTGACCGGCTGGTAGTACGTCGTACCGCCCTGGGAGCAGTTGCCCGAGCCGCCGGAGGTGACGCCCTGTGCCTGGCTGCCGGAGATGAACGAGCCGCCGGAGTCGCCGGGTTCGGCACAGACGGTGGTGCGGGTCACGCCGGAGATGGTGCCCTGCGGGTAGGTGACGCTGGTGCCGTGCTGCTGGATCGTGCCGCAGTGCCAGCCCGTCGTGGAGCCGGAGCGGCAGACCGAGGAGCCCACCACGGCCTGGGTGGAGCCGGCCACGGTCACATCGCCGTTGCCGTATCCGTTCACCAGCGCCTTGGGCGTCCAGTTGGCGTTGGTGGCGACCCAGGCGTAGTCACGGCCGGGGAAGGTGGAGCCCTGGAAGGAGCCCTGCGCCTGCTGGTTGACACCGGTGGTGGTCACGCCGGGGTACCGCAGTGCCCCGCGGTGACGAAGCCGTTCTGGGTGCCGCGCTTCACCGGGAAGCCGATGGAGCAGCGGCCCGAGCCGTTCATGTAATACGCGTCACCGCCGCGCAGGTCCGCGTAGGTGCGGGCCGCTCGGCCGAGCGGTGGACCTTCACCAGATCGCGGGAGACACCGGCGGCGGCCAGGAAGCTGTCCGCTGCCGCCGTGCGGGCGGCGTTGACGACGACCCGGTTGGTGCGCACATCCACGTACCAGGAGGGCACGCCCTTCGGTGCCTTGTCCAGCGCCACCTCGTCCAGGGCGGCCTTGACGGCTTCGAGCCGGTCCAGGCTGTGGCCGACGACCTCGGCGCGGGCGCCCGCCCCGGTGATCCGTGCGACGTCGGCGCTCTCGGTGGTGGCGACGGTGAGCACCGCTTCGTCGCCGCTCACCGCGGCTCCGGCGAAGTGTCCGCCGAGGGACTTCTCCAGTCCCGCGGCTGTGGCCGCGGCCCGGTACTCGTTGGCTATCCTGCTCTTCGCCTCGTCGGCGCCGAGCCCGAGGTCGCGCTGCATGGCTTCGATCAGACCGGGCGAGACCCGGTCGGCGGCGGCGGCCGGGTGGCACTGGCCGCGGGTCCGGCCGTCGCGACACCGGTCAGACCTGCGAGGGCGAGCGCGCCCACCGCCACGGCGGCGGTACCCGCGGCGAGCGCGCGTCTGCGGAGCATGGTGCTCTCCACGTAACTCTCCTTGGCTTCAGGGTGTTGAGCCCTGGGTGCGGGCTCAGGGTGGGGATTTCCGAAACCGTAGCCGCGCGGCCGGCGGCCGAGGAGATCCCGTTCGCCCCTCACTTCGCGTTATGGGCACGCCGGGCCGCGCCCCTGCGTACCGGAGCGCGGCCGGAAGCCCCGATAGGCTCCGCGGCATGGCGACGCACGAACACGAGATCACCGAGCCCGTCGACCTCTGTCTGCCCGACGGCAGGCTCGATCCGGCGGCCGTGGGCTGGTCCCGCCGGCCGCTGCACCGGGCCAATCTGCGGGGCTGGGGCCGGACCAAACGATGGGAGTACTGGTGTGTGACCACACCCACCCATCTCGTGGCACTGACCGTGAGCGATCTCGACTTCCTGGCGCTGAACACGGTCTACGTACTGGAATACGGCCCCAACGGCCGTGAGATCGAGTGCACGTCGATGGTCCCCGCCGGGCTCGGCGTCCATCTCCCGACACCGTCGCGGGCATGCCCGGCGCCGACGACGTGGTGGTCGGACCCGCCCGGCCCAGCGGCGGCAAGGTGCGAATCGGCATCCTCGACGAGGACAACGGCACCCGGCTGCGGGCCCGTTGCCTGACCCCGGAGCGGCTTCCGCTGGAGGTCGACATCCTGGTGTCCCGGCCGGCCGGGCACGAATCGATGTCCGTGGTGGTGCCGTGGAGCGAGCAGCGCTTCCAGTACACCTCAAGCACACCGCGCTCCCCGCCGCCGGCCGGGTCAGGATCGGCACCGAGATCCTGGACTTCGGGACCGGCCGGAGCGGGGACAGCAACACCTGGGCCGTGCTCGATCACGGCCGCGGACGCTGGCCGCGCGCGGTCGAGTGGAACTGGGGCGCCGCCTCCGGCCGCACGGACGGGCACACGGTGGGGCTCCAGCTCGGCGGCCGGTGGACGGCGGGCACCGGCTCCACGGAGAACGGGCTCTGCGTGGACGGCCGGCTCACCAAGATCGGCGAGGAGCTGGACTGGCACTGGTCCACCACGGACTTCCTGGCCCCATGGACCGTGCGCGCCCCGGCGTCCGGTCAGCTGGACCTGACGTTCACCCCGTTCCACAACAGGTCCACACGCACGGATGTCGGTCTGATCGCCAACCGCACCGACCAGTGTTTCGGCCACTACAACGGCCGCATCCGCACCGACGACGGCACCGAGATCGCCGTCGAGCAGCTCCTGGGCTGGGCCGAGGACGTCCATATGCGCTGGTGAAACACCCTGTCCGGGACAGCGCCCGACCAGGCTGTGTCGTCGAACTGCCCTCCGCCGCAGGGCTCCTGGCACTCTCGCCACGTCGTCCGACTCATCCGACTCGTCCAAGTACGTCCAGTACGAGGGCGATCCCGCGCCTTGCGACAGCACGCATCGGACGCCACGCGGCCCGGCCTTCGGCCGGACGACGGCAGTTCGACGACACTTGCCTAGTAGGTTTCCCTCCATGCACATAGGCCAACTGCTGGGTTCGGGACGCACCGCCGACGTGTACGAGTTCGGCGAGTCCTGGGTCCTGCGCCGCTACCGCGACGGCACCGACACCACCCACGAGATGGCCGTCATGTCCTACCTGTCGGCCTCCGGATTCCCGGTCCCGCGGATCGGCCTGCCCGCCGATCCCGCGCTGCGTTCGGAGCTGGTGATGCAGCGGCTGACGGGCCCGACGATGGCCGAGGCCCTGCTGGCGGGCACGCTCACCATGACGGAGGGGGCGAGATGCTGGCCCGGCTCCTGAACGAGCTGCACACGATCCCACCGAGGCTCTCCCAGGACCCCGCGGACCGGATCCTCCATCTGGATCTGCACCCGGAGAATGTGATGCTGACGCGGCAGGGGCCCGTGGTGATCGACTGGACCACTGCTGCGGAGGGGCCGCCGGGTCTCGACCGGGCCATGTCGTCCCTGATCCTGGCCCAGGTCGCGCTGGACCCCTCGTTCCCCGAAGGTGCGGGCGTCCGGGGCCTGCTGGCGACGATGCTGGCCCGGCTCGGCGACGACGGAGGTGTCCCCACACCGCCCTGGCCGGGGCCAGAGCCCGCCGGGCGGCCGACCCCGGCTCACCGCGCGGGAGACGGTGGTGCTCGACGAGGCGGCGGAGCTGGTCGCGGAGCTGGCGGGCTGAGGGAGACGCCGACGGCCTGTCCAACCCCGAGAACGGCGAGCGCCTCGTCATCGGCGAGGCGACGGTCAAGACCCATCTGCTCCGGGTGTTCGCCAGGCTCGACGTCGGGGACCTCACCCACGCCGTGATCGTGGCCATGGAGCGCGGACCGCTGGTGCGGCCCTCGGGGACGCCTCCGCCTGACCGGCGGCGGGGCGGTGGTGCCGGGACCTGGGGCGGGCTTGACCGCGTCGGCTGGGGCGACCCACAATGCGGGCATGACCCTGTACTCGCTGACCACCGTCGCCCTGCGGATGACGAGTCCTTGCGGCGAGTGCGCTCCGCGGTCCACCACCTGTTTGCGCCGCCGCGGCCGTATCGGCTCGCCGCCGGCCCACGAGGGTGTTCACTCGCGCTGAACGATCGTCAACCACTCGGCTCCTTCCCCGGACGAAGCCGAGACCGGAAGCGTCGGTGTTGTCTCTCCCCGGCCGCCTCTCACGATCAGTGGGACCACCCACCTTGCCCCGCACCTGCCCGGCAGGCACTCGGCGCGCACCTGAAATGACCCGCCTCTTCGCTCGCCGCCCTCCCCGCACCGCCAAGCTCTCGGCGCTGTCACGGGTCCCCACCTGGACCCGTCCGCCGGAGCCCACGGCGGCTCGCTCTCCCGCAAGGAGGAACCGTATGACCACCACCGCTTCCGCCCGTGTGACCACCGCACCGGGTGCCGCCACGACCACCGGCCGGCCCACCGCCACCCCGCCTGTCCTGCGTGAGGCACGCATCCCGCGGGACGGCCTGTACGAGGGCCACCGAGTCCTGGAACGGCTGCCGGCCGGCACGACGGCGCGCCCGTACGCCCTCTTCGACGTCGTTCCTCAGGCCCGCACGATCGGTGCCGAGATCAACGGCCTGGACCTCTCCCGGCCGCTGGAGCCCGCACTGCGCGAGGAGTTGAACCGTGCGCTGCTGGAGTGGAAGGTGCTCTTCTTCCGAGGGCAGAACCTCACCTCGGCCGCCCAGCGCGACTTCGCGCGCCACTGGGGCGAACTGGAGGTCAATCCGTTGCTGGCCAGGGGAGACAGCGAAGACGTCGTGCGCTTCGACAAGGCAGCCGGGTCACCGAAAACGTTCGAGAACATCTGGCACACGGACGTCACCTTCCGTGAACGCCCGGCTCTCGGTGCCGTCCTGCAACTGCGCGAGGTACCTCCGCTGGGGAGACACTATGTGGGCCGACATGGCCGCCGCGTACGACAACCTGCCGCAGGAGGTGAAGGACCGCATCGACGGGACGAGCGCCGTACACGACTTCATCCCCGGTTTCGAACGCTTCTACCGGCCCGAGCAACTCGCTCCCCACCAGGAAGCGTTCCCGCCGGTCGTACATCCGGTCGTGCGCACGCACCCGGAATCAGGGCGGCGGATGCTGTTCGTCAACGCCTCGTTCACGACCCGGATCGTCGGCCTCGACCGGGCGGAGAGCGACCGTCTGCTGAGCTTCCTGTTCCAGCAGGCGCATGTACCCGAGTACCAGGTCCGCTTCCGCTGGCAGGCGGGCGACATCGCCTTCTGGGACAACCGGGCGACCCAGCACTACGCCGTGAACGACTACGCCTCACACCGGCGGGTCGCCGAGCGGGTCGCCATCGCGGGAGACCGCCCTTCTGAGCGACCGGCATCCCGGGGCAGCCGGCCGACCCGGCCCCGGGGCGGCCCGCCACCCGGGATGCAACGGCCGGACGGCAGGCTCCGATTCGCTACCGAACGCCCCGGGTCACGGGGAGAGCGGCGCCATCTTGCCGACTATGCCCGGATTCTTGGCTATCCACTTCTCCACGGCCTCTTCCTCGTTGCCGGTGCCCTCGTCCTGGATCGCTGCCTCCAGGTCCGCGAGCTGCTCCTCCGACATATGCCAGTCCTTGAGCCAGTCATAGAACTCGGGGAACTTGTCCGGGAACGACTTGTGTCCGAGCGAGCGGATCTCATTCACTTCGCCCCAAAGCTTCTTGGGGTCCTTGAGCTTGGTCAACTCGTACTTCGCGTACGCCCAGTGCGGCGACCACAGGACGACCGCCACCGGTTCGCGCTTACGCAGCGAACGCTGAAGCTCAAGGATCATGCTGGGTGAGCTGCCGTCCGTGACCTTGTACTCCTTGTCGAGCCCGTAACCGGGCAGCACCTCGTTCTTGAGCAGGTTCATCTGGCCGGTGCCGGGCTCGATGCCGATGATCCTGCCGCCGAACTCCTTCGACCGGCCCTTGAGGTCCGCCATCGAGTCGATGCCCTTGACGTAGCTGGGCACCGTCACTTCCAGCGTGGTCTCGTCGTACCACGGACCGATATCGACCAGGTCGTCCTTGTACTTGTCCCAGTACTGCTTCTGAGCGTTCGGAAGCCAGGCATCGAACTCCACATCCACCTGACCGCCGGCCATCGCGGTGAACATCGAGCCGACGTCGTACTGGTGGATGTCGGGCTTGTATCCGCGCCGCTCCAGAACGTTCTTCCACAGGTAGGTGACGGCCACGTCCTCGTCCCACGGAAGTAACCGATGCTGGGAGCCGCACCGGCGTCCTTCCCCAGCTCCTTCTTCTTCACCTCGGGGCCGTCATCGTCCGGGCCGGAGGCGACCTGCAGGCCGCCGGCGAGAAGCGCGAGGACCAGCACACCAATGCCCGCGAACGCCGTGTTGGGCCTCCACTGCAGGATCTTTCCCGCCCTGAGGGAGGCCGCCTTAGCCAGCGCACGGCGGCCGAGAGGCGAGATGCGCTGATTGAGCGCACCGGTCATGCGGTCGAGATACATGGCGAGGATGACCACCGCGAGGCCCGCCTCGAAGCCGAGGCCGATGTCCACCGCGCTGATGGCCTGGAAGACGACGGTGCCCAGGCCGTCGGCGCCGACCATGCCCGCGATGACCACCATGGACAGGGCGAGCATGATGATCTGGTTGATACCGGCCATGATGGTCGGCAGGGCCAGTGGCAGCTGTACGCGCAGCAGAATGGCACGCGGGCCGCCCCGAACGCCTCCGCGGCCTCGACCAGTTCCTCGTCCACCTGCCGGATGCCGAGTTCGGTCATCCGTACGCCCGGGGCATCGCGAAGATGATGGTGGCGACGATGCCGGGCACCACGCCCACTCCGAAGAAGGTGATCCCGGGAACCAGGTACACGAAGGCCGGCATCGTCTGCATGAAGTCGAGGATCGGCCGGAGGGCCGAACTCACCGACTTGTTACGGGCCGCCCAGACGCCGAGGGGATGGCGATCACCATGGTGATCGCGGCCGCCACGATGAGGAGTGACAGCGTCTGCATCGCCTGTTCCCACAACTCGATCGAGTTGACCAGGAAGAAACCCGCGGCAGCGAGGGCAGCCGTCACCACGCCCGCAGCCACCAGGCGATCAGCGCGAAGATCGCCCCCATCACCAGTGCGTCGGGGCCCGACAGGACGAAGTACACACCGTTGTACAAGCCTTGGCCGGCGGAGTGCAGGGAGTCGAAAAGCCAGGGCAGCTGAGCTTCCAGCGACTCGACGACACTGTTGACGCCGTTCCCTATTTCGAGTCTAATCACGGCTCTCCGCCTTCGTCGCACCGGTGTCCGCGATACCGGCACCGGCCCTCGTCACCGGTATCCCGCTGCTCGGACCGACCGGCCCGTACCTGCATAGGTGTTCTGTTGTCAGCCTGGTCACGTGGACCTTTCGCGTCGAGCCGAGACCCGGCGAAAGAGACATAGCGCCGCTGAGTCCCTTGGTGGTGTGGGACATGCGGGCGCGCGGCACGTGGCCATAGCAGCGCCCCGGGCGGGCGCATATGTGTCCTGGCAGCCGGGTCTTGAAATGCTGCCGTGCCATCCGCGCGGGCTGCCCGAAGGGCGTCCGCGCCCGGACAGGGTGGTGCGGGCTGCGGCTACCCGCACTCAGCGAGGTAAACCCTGGTGGACGCCTCTCACCTGCGACGTCAGGTGCGACGAGGCCCGCTCGACCACCACATCCACTGCCCCCGGTGCCCCGCCGGAGTATCTGTACGAGTGCTCCCGAGCTCCCACCGGCCCGCCACCGGGCTGCTGAACAGTGCCCGGTGGGTGGGGAAACCCGGTCGGGTCCCACCCACCGGTGACCGCCTCGCCATGGCCGCGACGATGTGCCGCTCGTGGCACACGACGGGACGGCCCGCTGTGCGGGCCGAGGCCTCGGAGCCCTGTCGGGTGACCTCTGAACGGGCGCCCAGGTGACGGACACTCCGCCGCCCTTCACCTCACGCCTCGCCCTCGACATCTCCAAGGTGATCGTCGGGGCTTCACGGACCGGGCGGGATTCGAGCGGCAAACTGCCAGGCACCTTCCCTTCGCAAGCCAACAGTGGCTCGTTGCCCTGGGATCCAGCGCGTACAGAGCACCGAACCTGAAGAGCGATCTCGCTCTGAAATGGGACGGCACTCCAGCATGCACCGACGCAGCCGCTCCTTCGATGTCCTTGCCCCGATCAGCTGCGGCACGCACTCACGGCCAATCATCGCCAGAACCCGAGCCGGACGTGAGATCTGTCCGCACCGGACAGTCCTGACAACGCCGATCGTCCCATCTGAGACCGGCGCATCTCACCCGTCGCCCCAGGGGCAGCAATGGGCTCCTGATGGAGTGTCACGCACGGCTGTCCACCGATTGTCCACCCGGCCCTTTACGCAAGCCTGATCCATGCCTCGCAAGCGAGCAAAGACCAGGCCAGAGGCCTGGACCATCGATTTCATCACAGAAACCACACCTCCGGCCCACGCATTACGATGCGCAGACCGGCAGTGCCCGATATGCATAGAACCCAGGTCAAGAAAAGAAACCCCAGGTCACGGCGAGTGAGTCCTGGGGTTCCTCAGAGCCGCCTTCGGATTCGAACCCGAGACCTACGCATTACGAGTGCGTTGCTCTGGCCAACTGAGCTAAGGCGGCACGCTCTGTCGCACCATGGTGCGGTCAGCAGCGACGCCAAGTCTACACAGTTTCCGGGAGTGCTCCGTACCGGCCGCTCCGGACCTTATCCGCAGGTCAGGTGCACTTCTTGCCGTCCTTGGGCGGGGTTCCTTCGAGCAGATACGTGTTGATCGCCGTGTCAACGCAGTCGCTGCCCCGGCCGAACGCCGTGTGGCCGTCCCCTCGTAGGTGAGGAGGGTGCCGGAGGAGAGCTGGTCCGCGAGGGACTCGGCCCACTTGTAGGGCGTGGCCGGGTCGCGGGTGGTGCCGACCACGACAATCGGGGCGGCGCCCTTCGCCTCGGTGCGTTCGGGGTGCCCGTGGGGTCGACCGGCCAGGATCCGCAGTTCAGGGCGGCCCAGGCGAAGCCCCTGCCGAAGACCGGGGAAGCCTCTCGAAGCTGAGGAGAGCGTTCTCCACGTCGCCGGGACCGGAGAAGGCGGGGCTCAGATCGAGGCAGTTCACGGCGGCGTTGGCGAACATCAGATTCGCGAACTTGCCGCTCGGATCGCGCTCGTAGTAGCTGTCGGCCAGGGAGAAGCCCCGAGCCGTCGTCGTGCTGGGCGGCGGCGACGGCCTCGCGGAGCTGGGGCCAGGCCCCTCGTCGTACATCGCGGCGATCACACCGGTGGTCGCCAGCGACTCGCCCAGCTTACGGCTCTCGCCGGTCGGGACCGGCTTGGCGTCGAGGTCCGTGAAGAGCTTCTTCAGGGCGATCGCCGCATCGGCGGTGTCCGTGTCGCCGAGGGGCAGTCCGACTGCTTCACGCAGTCGGACGCGAAGGACTGGAACGCTGCCTCGAAGCCCGCGGTCTGATCACGGTTGATGTCGATCGCGGGCAGCGACGGGTCCATCGCGCCGTCGAGGACCAGACGGCCGACGCGAGGGGAACAGCTCGGCGTACGTCGCGCCGAGGAAGGTGCCGTACGACGCCCCGACGTAGTGCAGCTTCTCGTCGCCCAGCAGATCGCGCAGGACGTCCATGTCGCGGGCCGTCTCCACAGTGGAGACATGCGGGAGGATCTCTCCGGACCGCTTCCCGCAGCCGTTCGCGAAGGTGTCGAAGGCATCGGTCAGCTTCCCGATCTCAGCGTCGTCGTCGGGGTCTGGTCCACCTGGGTGTAGGCGTCCATCTCCTTGCCGGTCAGGCACTCCACCGGCTCGCTGCGGGCCACACCTCTGGGGTCGATCGCCACCATGTCGTACCGGGCCCGGACCTGAGCGGGGTAACCGATGGCCGCATACCCTGGAGATAGCCGATGGCCGATCCGCCGGGGCCGCCCGGGTTCACCAGGAGCGAGCCGATCCGCTTGCCCGGTCCGGTGGCCGCCTTACGGGAGACGGCCAGCTCGATGTCCCCGTCGCCCGGCTTCTCGTAGTCCAGCGGCGCCTTCATCGTGGTGCACTGGAAGCCTTCCGCACCGCAGTCCCGCCAACGCAGCTTCTGGCCGTAGTACTTCTTGAGATCCTCGGAAACCGCGGATCCCGTCGCCGACCCAGGTGGCCCCGAACTGCCACTGCTGCAGCCGGAGACGAGAAGGCCGGCAGTGCCGAGCGCGATGGCGAAGGTGCGGAGCAGGCGCCTGGTGTCCATCTCCGGAGCGTAGCCGCCGGGTGACGGCTCAACCGATTTCCTGCTCATACGGGTGAATACGCACGCCGCTGTACGAACAGCGGATCAGCCGGCTCTGAGCGCCATCGTCATCGCCTCCACCGCAAGCAGCGGAGCCACGTTACGGTCCAGCGCCCGGCGGCAGGCGATCACCGCTTCGATCCGGCGCAGAGTGCGCTCGGCGGTCGAGGACTCGGCGATCCGGTCGAGGGCATCGCGCACATCCACATTGGCGAGGGCGATGTGCGAGCCGAGCTGGAGCGCCAGCACGTCGCGGTAGAAACCAGTGAGCTCGGTGAGCGCCAGGTCGAGACTGTCACGCTGGGTCCGGGTCCTGCGACGCTTCTGCTTGTCCTCCAGCTCCTTCATCACACCGGCCGTACCGCGAGGCATCCGGCCGCCGGCGCTCGCGCCGAGCGCCGCCTTCATGTCCTCGGTCTCCTTGACGTCGGCGCCCTCGGCGACTTCCTTCGCATCGTCGCCGGCCGTATCGATCAGCTCCTGCGCGGCCTTGAGGCAACCCCGACGTCATGGACCCGGAGCGGGAGCTTGAGCACCGCGGCGCGGCGGGTCCGGGCCCGCTCGTCCGTGGCGAGGCGGCGCGCACGGCCGATATGGCCCTGCGTCGCCCTGGCCGCGGACATCGCCCGCTCGGGATCGATGCCGTCACGCCGGATCAGCACATCGGCCACGGCCTCCACCGACGGCGTACGGAGCGTGAGATGACGGCAGCGGGAGCGGATCGTGGGCAGCACGTCTTCGAGCGAGGGTGCGCAGAGCAGCCACACCGTGCGGGCGCGGGCTCCTCCACCGCCTTCAGCAGGACGTTTCCCGCGCCCTCCGTGAGACGGTCGGCGTCCTCCATGACGATGACCTGCCAGCGGCCCACGGCCGGGGAGAGCTGAGCACGGCGGACCAGCTCACGGGTCTCCTTGACACCGATGGAGAGCAGATCGGTGCGGATCACCTGGACGTCGGCATGCGTACCGATCAGCGCGGTGTGGCAGCCGTCGCAGAATCCGCAGCCCGGCGCGCCGCCCAGGGCCCGGTCCGGGCTGGTGCACTGCAGTGCGGCCGCGAAGGCACGGGCGACGGTGGACCGCCCGGAACCCGGCGGGCCGGTGAACAGCCAGGCATGGGTCATCTTCGAGCCCGGCGGGACGGGCTCGCCCTCGGAGATGGCGGTGACCAGCGTATCGGCGTCCCTGGCGGCGGCGCCGAGCTGCTTCTGCACTCGGTCCTGTCCGACCAGGTCGTCCCATACGGCCATGCGGTCCCCGTCCTTCCGGTGTGATCTGGTGCTGCGGTCAGCTGTCTGGTGCTGCGGATTCCCATTGTGCGGGAAGGGTCTGACAATCCCGGCTTTCCGGCCGGGACGGCCGGGCAGCGGTTACGTGTGACCGCTGCAAGTCCGCTGCAAGCGGGGCGAAACCGTCCGTACCCCGCGCGCGGGAGGCTCCGAAGTCGAGCCCTCCCGGCGCACGGGGTACGAGGCGGCCTGGCCGCCGACGGATCAGCGACGCGGGCGACGGCCCCGGCCCGATGCCCCGGGGTCCTCGTCCTGGTCACCCAGCAGCTCATCGGCCAGGGTCGGCAGATCGTCCAGCGGAGTCTCCTCGGCCCAGTCGGGCCGGGGCGGCTACGGCGATCGGGAGCGGCCTGCGCGTCAACCTCGCCGACCTGCGGCAGTTCGCGGGTGCGCTCGCTCTCACTCTCCGAGGCGCTCCCAGCCGGGCGCTCGTCGCGGAAAATGCCCGGCGGCACCCGGTCGGAGGGACGCTCATCGCGCACCGGCGGCAGGACCGCCGTCTCATCGGCGTCCCGGGCCGGACCGGACCGGGGCCGTGACCGTTGGGGCCGTGACCGTTCGGACGGGTCCGTGGCCTTCGGCAGCATCGTCGTCTCCGCCTCGTCCGAAGGCGAGCGGTCCGACGGCTTCGCCACCGGCACCGGCTGCGTCACCTCGTTCGGGTTGACCACTGGTGTCGGTACCGTGAGCTCGTTGTCCGGCACGGACGGCCCGGACTTCCCGGACGGAGCCTGCTGAGCCGACTGCGAGGACCGCTCAGCCGCGGCAGCAGCAGCCGCCGCCTCCTCGGCCCGCGCTGCGGCTTCGGCCTCCGCCCGGCGCCGCGCCTCCTCGGCACGTACCAGCGCCTCTTCCGCCTTGCGCTGCTTCTCCAGGCGCCGTTCCTCCGCCTCCTGGCGAAGCCGGCCTCTTCCTCGGCCTGCTTGCGGAGCCTGGCCTGCTCGGCCTCGCGCACCCGCTCCTCGGCCTCGAGCCGGCCCGCTCCTCCTCCGCAGCGGCGGGCGTCCTCGGCCGTTGCCGGCCTCCTCCGCCTGCCGTTCGGCCTCACGCTGCCGCGCTTCCTCTTCCTCGCGGCGCTTGCGCTCCTCCTCCTCGGCACGGAGCCTTGCGAGCTGCTCCTGACGCTCGCGCTCCAGCCGCTCCTCCTCCGCCTTGCGGGCGGCCTCTTCCTCGGCCCTGCGCCTTGCCTCTTCCTCCGCTGCCTTGCGCGCCTCCTCCTGGGCCCTGATCTCGGCCTCGGAGAGCGGAAGGAGCTGGTCGAGCCGGTGACGTACAACCGTGGTGATCGATTCCGGTTCCTGCCCGGCGTCCACCACCAGATAGCGCGACGGGTCTGCCGCCGCGAGAGTGAGGAAACCGGACCGCACCCGGGTGTGGAACTCGGGCGGCTCGGACTCAAGCCGGTCCGGCGCCTCCGTGAAGCGTTCGCGCGCGGTCTCCGGATCGACGTCGAGCAGCACCGTCAGATGCGGAACCAGACCGCTGGTCGCCCACCGTGAGATCCGGGCGATCTCGGTCGGGCGAGGTCGCGCCCTGCGCCCTGGTAGGCGACGGACGAGTCGATGTACCGGTCGGAGATAACGATGGCGCCGCGCTCCAGCGCCGGCCGTACGACGGAGTCGACATGTTCGGCCCGGTCGGCGGCGTAGAGGAGAGCCTCGGCCCGGTTGGAGATCCCGGCCGACGAGACGTCGAGCAGGATCGAGCGCAGCCGCTTGCCGACCGGTGTGGCTCCCGGCTCACGGGTCACGACGACCTCGTGGCCCTTGGCCCGGATCCACTCGGCGAGCGCCTCGGCCTGGGTGGACTTGCCGGCCCCGTCGCCGCCCTCCAGGGCGAGGAAGAAGCCGGTCGCGGCCGGTGCTACGGCCGGGTCGCCACCGCGCAGCGCCTCGCGCAGATCACGCCGCAGCGGCACTCCGGCACGGTCGTCCGTCTTGGCGAGGACGATCGCGGCGACGGGCAGCAGCAGTGCGCCGATGAGCATCAGTGTGTAGGCCGCTCCGCCGTGGGCGAAGACGAAGTCACCCGAGCCCAGACGGTGCCTGCCTATGGCGGCGGCGAGCAGGGGACCCGCGACCGCGCCGAGCGCGACCAGCACCCGGACGACGGCCTGGAGGTGCTCGGTGGTCCTGGCCCTGCGGGCCTCCTCGGCCTCCTGATCGACGAGCGTATGCCCGGTGCGGGCGGCGACACCCGCCGTGTAGCCGGCGAGCAGTGCGATCAGCAGCCCGGTCGCCGTGTCCGGCACCAGGCCGAGCGCGAGGAGCGCCACCCCGGTGACGGCCGTGGCGAGGGCCAGCAGCCTGCGCCTCGACAGTGTGGGCAGTACCTGCTGAGCGGTACGGATACCGAGCGCGGTACCGCCGGTCAGGACGAGGATCAGCAGGGCGAATGTGGTGGGTCCGCCGCCCAGGTCGGCGGCGTGCAGCACCGAGACACCGGCGGCGGCCGCGATGGCCCCGGCGATGACCGCGCAGACACCGACGATCAGCGGGAGCCTTCCGGTACGGCCCTTGTCGGGGCCGGATCCGGTGGCCGACCGACGCAGGCCCTCAAGGGGCGAGCGTGGACGCGGCGTCGGCGTACCCGGCAGTTCGAGGAAGTACAGGATCGAGATCGAGGCCGAGAAGAAGCCGGCTGCGATGTACGAGCCCAGGGCTGCCTGGTGGAAGGAGAACCACTCGAGCCCGGTACCGAGCAGACCGCCGACCAGCGTGGCGGCCAGCAGGACGGCCGCAGCCGCGGGATCGCGAGGAAGTTCGTACGCAGAGAGAGTCGGCGCAGTGCGTCGAGATGGTCGGGCAGGGGCGCACGACGGCGCCCTCGGGGTGGGGCCGGCAGCAGTGCGGGGCCGCACTCTCCTGGCCACCGCCCACAGTCGTTCGCCGACACCGGTCACGAAGACGGTGATCAGGATCATCATGAGTGCCTTGTCCGGCATCCAGTCGATCCACAGCGGCGCGACGACCAGGAGCGCGAGCCGTAGCCCGTCCGCTCCGATCATCAGCCATCGGCGGTCGATGGGACCGCCCGGCGCTGTGAGCGCCGTCAAAGGACCCAGAAGTACGGCTCCGAAGAGCACAGTGGAAATAATCCGGGCGCCGAACACGGCGGCGACGGCAAAGGCCGCCCCACGGTATCCGGCCCCGAAGGAGCCCTCGAGGACCGCCGCCTGCAGCGACAACAGCACAAGCACAAGAAGGGCGAGTGCATCGCCGATACTGCCGACGAGCTGGGCGCTCCACAACCGCTTCAGCGGAGGAAGGCGCAACAGGGCTCGTACGGCGCGCTCGCGTGAGTCTGCGGCAAGTGTGTCGGAGGTGGGGCTCACGACCGGTGGCTGCTCGGCTCGCGTCATCCGCCCAGCCTATCCGGACCGGTGCGGTGCCCGGGGCCGCGTCCGAACATACGGTCGCCCGGCGGTGGCGGGTCTCCGCCCGGACCGGCGTCCCACATGCGGAAGGGGCTGGAATGTCCAGCCCCTTCGGCACGCGGAACACAGCGGAGGTCAGTCCTCCGTGGGCGAAGCGGAGGCGGCCTTCTTGGCCGGAGCCTTCTTGGCCGCGGTCTTCTTCGCCGTCGTCTTCTTCGCCGTCGTCTTCGTGGCTGTCTTCTTCGCCGCCGTCGCCTTCTTCGCGGGCGCCTTCTTGGCCGGGGCCTTCTTCGCCGTCTTCTTCTTGGCAGGTCCCTTGGCGCGCTTCTCGGCGAGCAGCTCGTAGCCGCGCTCGGGCGTGATCTCCTCGACGCTGTCGTCGCTGCGCAGCGTCGCGTTGGTCTCGCCGTCCGTGACGTACGCGCCGAAGCGGCCGTCCTTCACGACCACCGGCGCCCCGCTGACCGGGTCCGTGCCCAGCTCCTTCAGCGGCGGCTTGGCTGCTGCCCGCCCGCGCTGCTTCGGCTGGGCGTAGATCGCCAGGGCCTCATCGAGGGTGATGTCGAAGAGCTGGTCCTCGGAGGTCAGCGAGCGCGAGTCCGTCCCCTTCTTCAGGTACGGGCCGTAGCGGCCGTTCTGCGCGGTGATCTCCACGCCCTCGGCGTCCTCGCCGACGACGCGCGGCAGCGACATCAGCTTGAGCGCATCGGCCAGCGTCACCGTGTCCAGGGACATGGACTTGAAGAGCGAGGCGGTCCGCGGCTTCACCGCGTTCTTGCCGGTCTTCGGGTGTCCTCGGCAGCACCTCGGTGACGTACGGGCCGTAGCGCCCGTCCTTCGCGATGATCTGGTTTCCGCTGACGGGGTCCGCGCCGAGCTCGAAGTCGCCGCTCGGCTTGGCCAGCAGCTCCTCCGCGTACTCCACGGACAGCTCGTCGGGTGCCATCTCCTCCGGCACGTCCGCGCGCTGGTGGTTCTCGGAGTCCTTCTCACCGCGCTCGATGTACGGGCCGTACCGGCCGACCCTGAGCTTGATGTCGTTGCCGATGGGGAAAGAGGAGATCTCCCGGGCGTCGATCGCGCCGAGGTCGGTGACGAGCTCCTTAAGGCCACCGAGGTGGTCGCCGTCGCCGTTGCCGGCGTCGGAGGCCGCACCCGCGCCGGCCGTGTCGCCCGCTCCCGCACCGAAGTAGAAGCGGCGCAGCCACGGCACGGACTGGGCCTCGCCCCGCGCGATGCGGTCGAGGTCGTCCTCCATACGGGCGGTGAAGTCGTAGTCGACGAGCCGGCCGAAGTGCTTCTCCAGCAGGTTGACCACGGCGAAGGAGAGGAAGGACGGGACGAGCGCCGTGCCCTTCTTGAAGACGTATCCGCGGTCCAGGATGGTCCCGATGATCGAGGCGTACGTCGACGGGCGGCCGATCTCGCGCTCTTCGAGCTCCTTGACCAGCGAGGCTTCGGTGTAGCGGGCCGGCGGCTTGGTCGCGTGGCCGTCGACCGAGATCTCCCCGGCGGACAGCGCGTCACCCTCGGCGACCTGCGGCAGGCGCCGCTCACGGTCGTCCAGCTCGGCGTTCGGGTCGTCGGCGCCTTCGACGTACGCCTTCATGAAGCCGTGGAAGGTGATCGTCTTGCCGGACGCGGAGAACTCGGCGTCCCGGCCGTCGCTCGCCCGGCCGCCGATCTTGACGGTTACGGAGTTACCGACGGCGTCCTTCATCTGGGAGGCGACGGTCCGCTTCCAGATCAGCTCGTACAGCCGGAACTGGTCGCCGGTGAGCCCGGTCTCCGCAGGCGTGCGGAAACGATCGCCGGAGGGGCGGATCGCCTCGTGCGCCTCCTGCGCGTTCTTGACCTTCGTGGCGTAGGTGCGCGGCTTCTCCGGCAGGTAATTCGCGCCGTACAGCTGCGTGACCTGCGCCCGCGCCGCGGAGATCGCGGTGTCGGAGAGAGTCGTGGAGTCCGTACGCATGTAGGTGATGAAGCCGTTCTCGTACAGCTTCTGCGCGACCTGCATCGTGGACTTGGCCCCGAAGCCGAGCTTGCGGCTCGCCTCCTGCTGGAGCGTCGTCGTACGGAACGGAGCGTACGGGGAGCGGCGGTACGGCTTCGACTCGACCGAGCGAACCGCGAACGTCGAATCGGCGAGCGCGGCGGCCAGGGCGCGGGCGTTCGTCTCGTCCAGGTGCAGCGTCTGGGCGGAGGCGGCCTTCAGCAAGCCGTCCGAACCGAAGTCGCGGCCCTGGGCGATGCGGCGCCCGTCGACCGCGCTGAGGCGGGCGGTGAGCGTCGAAGGGTCGGATGCGTCACCGGTGCGGCCGGTGCCGAACGTACCGGTCAGGTCCCAGTACTCGGCAGAACGGAAGGCGATGCGCTCCCGCTCCCGCTCGACGACGAGACGGGTCGCGACGGACTGCACACGGCCCGCCGAAAGCCGCGGCATGACCTTCTTCCACAGGACCGGCGAGACCTCGTAGCCGTAGAGGCGGTCGAGGATACGGCGGGTTTCCTGGGCGTCGACCATCCGCTGGTTGAGCTCACGCGGGTTGGCGACGGCGGCCTGGATCGCTTCCTTGGTGATCTCGTGGAAGACCATCCGGTGGACCGGGACCTTGGGCTTGAGCACTTCCTGCAGGTGCCACGCGATGGCTTCGCCCTCGCGGTCCTCATCGGTGGCGAGGAAGAGTTCGTCGGACTCGGCCAGGAGCTGCTTGAGCTTTCTGACCTGGGCCTTCTTATCCGCGTTGACGACGTAGATGGGCTGGAAGTCGTTGTTGACGTCCACGCCGAGGCGTCGCACTTCGCCGGTGTACTCGTCCGGCACCTCGGCCGCGCCGTTCGGGAGGTCGCGGATGTGCCCGACGCTCGCCTCGACGACGTAACCGGGGCCGAGGTAGCCCTTGATCGTCTTCGCCTTGGCAGGCGACTCGACGATGACGAGTCGGCGGCCGCCCTGTGCGGTCTCGCTGGTCGGGGACAACTTCGCTCTTCTCTCCGGTCGGCTCAAGATGGGCATCCGGGCAGCGCAAATGACGCTGCGCGCGGTGCTGTCGCTGCGGAGTGTGACGGTACAACCCGCCCCCGTGTCAAACGGTAAAAGCCCGCAACGGCCACTCGAACGGTAACCCGACTTCCGCCTTTCCTGCCGCCCGGACCGCCCGGACCGCGCTTCACACGGCTGTCGCCTGCGCGTTTCGAGGTGGGTTCGAGATGCTCGCGGAAGGCGTGAAGGAAGGCGCCCGCCGGGGATCCGGCCCTACTGGCACGGGTTCAGAGCCGGCCGAAACACCACAGGCCGAGGACCAGGAAAAGTACGCCGAAGAGTGTGGCGAGTGTGGTGGAGGCGACGGGGCTCACACCGTGCGCCACCGGCGCACGCTGAATGATGCGCGCCCCTGTCCAGACCAGGAGGGCTGCGCCGAACAGTGCGAATGCCGTCCCTGCGAAGACCGCGCTGACGCTCTCCATATCCGTACCCCTCGCGTTCATCACACCGGTATCGCACCGGTGCCTGGCAGGAGGCTGCCACCCGGGACGTCTCCGACGCGAACCACAGGTGAACACCGCGCCCACAGCGCCCGGAGGTACCCGGACGCGGTGCCTTGAAGGACTCCGGTCGAGTGCCTGGACGGGCTCCGACCGGAATCCGTTCGCCGAGCGGGAGCAAGCGCGGCGACCGGTACGAAGGCACAGGTGGGAGTGGGCGCCGACGGGCATGCAGAAAGCCCGTCCGAGCGGGAGCGGAGCGCGCCTCGGCAACGCCGAGGACGCATAGCCGTGCAGGCGACGAACCCGGTGGGGCACGAGGTATCGCCGCTACGGCTTGCGCGCCGCCAGGTCGGGCCGCGGCTCCAGGAATCCCTCCTCCACCAGCAGCCGGATCGCCTGCGGGTGCGGTCGCGCAGCATGACCGGATCCTCGGCCATCAGCTGGGCGATGGCGTCCAGGATCCGGCCCGCCGGCAGCGATCCGTCGCACACTCCCGCGAAACCGGCTCCCACCGCGTCGACCTTCGTCGCCCGTCGCATCCCACGGTGCTGACGGAGCACCACATGCTCCGGGTCCTCCGCTCCCGGCAGGCCGACCTGCTCCTGGACGACCTCGGCGGCGAGAGTGAAGTGAGCGGCCAGGAGTGCCGCGTCGTCCTGCTCACGCAGATAGTCCTGCCGTGCGAAGTGGGCCTCGACGACCGGACCGAGGGGCTGCTCCACCGGATGCGGCCACTCCTCGATCACGACCGACGCATTCCCGGCCCCGGCCGCACCGGACCTCCTGAGCGTGATCCAGCCGAATCCGATGGCCCTGGTGCCCCGCGCGTCGAACTCGTCCAGCCAGGCCTCGTACCGCTCGGCATAGGCGGCCGGGTCCATGCGGTGGTCCCCGCTGTCGCGCAGCCACAGCTCCGCGTACTGCGTGATGTCCTGCACGTCGCGCTGCACGATCCAGGCGTCACAGCCGTCCGGCACCCAGGAGCGCAGCCGGTCCTGCCACTCCTCACCCTCCACGTGCTGCCAGTTGGCGAGGAACTGCGCGTAGCCACCATCGGTCAGCCGGGCGCCCGCCTGCTGCACCAGCGTCCGGCACAGGTCGTCACCGCCCATGCCACCGTCCCGGTACGTCAGCCGGGCGCCGGGCGAGATGACGAAGGGCGGGTTGGACACGATCAAGTCGTACGTCTCGCTGCCGACCGGGTCGAAGAGGAGCCCTCGCGCAGATCGGCCGGGGCGGCGCCGGACAGCGCGAGGGTGAGCCGGGTGAAGTCCAAGGCGCGCGGGTTGACGTCGGTGGCCGTGACCCGGGTGGCGTGCTGGGACGCGTGCAGTGCCTGGATTCCGGATCCCGTACCGAGGTCGAGGGCTGCGGCGACCGGCTTACGGACGGTGATTCCGGCGAGCGTGGTGGACGCCCCGCCGACGCCCAGGACGACGCCCTCCTCGTGCGACCCGATGCCGCCCGCGCCGCCGACCGCGCACCCGAGGTCGGAGGCGATGAACCAGTCCTGCCCTCGGGCCCGCCGTACGGCCGGATGTCGACGGTCGCCGTGACCTGGTCGCCGTCACGGACCACCCAGCCGTCCTGGACGCACTCCTCCAGCGGCAGCGCGGCCGGCGCGCCCGGCCGGGACCGGGCACTGCAGAAGAAACAGCCGCACGAGCGTGTCGAGCGGAGAATCCTCTGGTCGCCCGCAGCGCCGGGACCGTCTCGCTGCGGGCGAGCGCTGCGTAGGCGGACGCACCGAGCCGCTCCAGGAGCCCGTCGGCGGTGAAGGCGGCGGCAATCAGGGCTTCGCGGAGCCGTGGTGTGCGGTCGGATGCGGGAGGCTGGTCGTACTCACCCGCCCATTGTGTCCGCTCCCACTGACAACGGCAGCGGCCCGGCACCCATCGAGGGCAACCGGGCCGCTGTGGACGGGCCGTGGTTACGGCTTTCGCTCTCCGCGGCCGACGGAGAACGGACTTGTCGGCCGGTGCCGACGGTGAATCGGTCTTCGATGCCGGGGAGCGGCGGCCGGTGAGGCCGAGGCCGACGGCTTCTGGCAGCCCTTCTGCTTGGCCATCGCGGAGCCGACGTCGCCGGACTGGAGCTTCTTCAGAGCCTGGTCGCCGCTGGTGCTGATCTTGTTCAGCTCGTCGGCGATGCCCTTCAGACCATCGGCGAACTTCGCCTGGTCCTTCGTGTTGAGGGCGTCGACCTTCGTCTTCAGGTTCGCGTACGCGACGGAGGAGGCGTTGAGCTCCTTCACAGCCTCCTTCTGCGTGGTTTCGCCGTCGTCGACGGGCGGAGCGCCCGCCGAGTCCACAGCCGCGCCCAGCGCCTTGTAGGCCTGCGAGATCTGCTGGAAGGCGGCCGAGTCGGTCTCCTGGACCTCGGCCGGCTTGCTGTTGTCCGCCGTCTGCTGCTGGATGGCGGCATTGGCGTTGGCGATCTTCTGCAGCTGGGGCTGGACCTGGTCGCAGACCTTCTTGGCCCAGTCGTTCACCTTGTCGTCGCTGTCGTCGCTGCAGCCCGACAGCGTCAGTACGAGTACCGCACCGCCGGACAGTGCGGCTGCAAGCTTCTTGTTCACCGGATTGGGTCCCTTCCAAGGCTCTCGGCCCCGGAACTTACACGCCAAGTGGGCGACATCCAGGCGGCGAACATCCGATGTACGTGCTTTTGCAGCCATTTGCACCAAGCCGAATGAGGGAGATACAACTCACCAAGAGATTCGGGCACTCATGCGGGCACTCCCTGAAGGAATGAAAACTCGCACCTTTTCTGACGGCCGACGGGCCGACGGCGAACGGACGAGCGGGCGCCGGGCGGACAGCACATCAGAATGCGCTGTCCGCCCAGCTCCTGATCAGGCGTTACTCCCTCAAGGGGAACGCCCGCCCGCTCCGGTCACGGCACAGCGGCCGGATCGGGTGACCTTGCGGGCCGACCGCCGCCGTCACCGCCCCGGAGCCGTCCTCGTCGCCCATCGCGATCCCGCGCCGCTTGGAGACGTAGACCGCGCCGATGATGACCACGAGGGACAGGACGGCCACCACGGCACGCACCCCGGCGCTCGCGTCATCGCCGTAACTGAACTGCACCACCGCCGGAGCGATGAGCAACGCCACCAGGTTCATCACCTTGAGCAGCGGGTTGATCGCGGGACCCGCCGTGTCCTGAACGGGTCCCCGACCGTGTCGCCGATGACGGTCGCGGCATGGGCTTCGCTGCCCTTGCCACCGTAGTGTCCGTCCTCGACGAGCTTCTTGGCGTTGTCCCACGCCCCGCCGGAGTTGGCGAGGAAGACGGCCATCAGGGTGCCGGTCGCGATCGCGCCCGCGAGATACGAGCCGAGCGCGCCGACGCCGAGACTGAACCCGACCGCAATCGGCGCCAGCACCGCGAGCAGCCCGGGTGTGGCCAGTTCACGCAGCGCGTCCTTGGTGCAGATGTCGACGACGCGCCCGTACTCCGGCTTCTCGGTGTAGTCCATGATCCCGGGTGTTCGCGGAACTGCCGCCGCACCTCGTAGACGACCGCCCCGGCGGACCGGGAGACCGCGTTGATCGCCAGGCCGGAGAAGAGGAAGACGACCGCGGCACCGAGGATCAGCCCGACGAGGTTGTTGGGCTGGGAGATGTCCAGGCTCAGCCCCATCTCCCCGGCCCCGGCTCCGACATCGTCGACCGCGGTGGCGATGGCGTCGCGGTAGGAACCGAAGAGAGCCGCCGCGGCCAGGACCGCGGTCGCGATGGCGATGCCCTTCGTGATGGCCTTGGTGGTGTTGCCGACGGCGTCCAGGTCGGTGAGGACCTGGGCTCCGGCGCCCGTGACATCACCGGACATCTCCGCGATGCCCTGTGCGTTGTCGGAGACCGGGCCGAAGGTGTCCATCGCGACGATGACCCCGACGGTGGTGAGGAGACCTGTCCCGGCCAGGGCCACGGCGAAGAGCGCCAGCATGATCGACGTACCGCCGAGCAGGAATGCCCCATAGACGCCGAGACCGATCAGGAGCGCGGTGTAGACCGCCGACTCCAGCCCGATGGAGATGCCGGCGAGCACCACCGTCGCCGGACCGGTCAGCGAGGACTTACCGATGTCCTGGACAGGGCGGCGATTGGTCTCGGTGAAGTAGCCGGTGAGCTGCTGGATCAGCGCGGCCAGCACGATCCCGATGGCGACGGCGACCAGGGCGAAGATCCGCGGGTCACCGCCGTGCGAGGTGATGTCGGCTTCGGTGACACCGTTCAAATCGGCGTACGAGGACGGCAGATAGACGAAGACCGCCACCGCCACCAGGACCAGCGAGATCACAGCGGAGATGAAGAACCCCGGTTGATGGCCGTCATCCCGCTGCGGTCCGCACGCCGAGGGCGACCGCGAAGATCCCGATCATCGCGGTCACCACGCCGATTGCCGGAACGATCAGCGGAAAGGCCAGTCCGGCGTCCCCGAAGGCGGCCTTGCCGAGGATGAGTGCGGCAACCAGGGTCACGGCGTACGACTCGAAGAGGTCGGCAGCCATGCCCGCGCAGTCGCCCACGTTGTCGCCCACGTTGTCGGCGATGGTGGCGGCATTACGCGGATCGTCCTCCGGAATACCCTGCTCCACCTTGCCCACCAGGTCGGCGCCCACGTCGGCGGCCTTGGTGAAGATGCCACCGCCCACCCTCATGAACATGGCGATCAACGCGGCGCCGAGGCCGAACCCTCCAGGACCTTCGGCGCGTCGCCGGCGTAGACGAGGACCACGCACGAGGCGCCGAGCAGGCCGAGGCCCACCGTGATCATGCCGACCACGCCCCCGTACGAAAAGCGATCTTCATCGCTTTGTGCGAAACGGTGGTGAGATCCTTTTCCGGTTCCCCTTCCGCCGGAGTCGCCTCACGTGCGGCAGCTGCCACCCGCACATTGCTGCGTACGGCCAAACGCATACCGATATATCCGGTGGCTGCCGAGAAAAGCGCGCCGACCAGGAAGAACAACGACCGCCCGGCACGCTGCGACCAGTTGTCGGCCGGTAACAGCAGGAGCAGGAAGAACACGACAACTGCAAAGAGGCCCACGGTGCGTAGCTGTCGGGCCAGATAGGCGTTCGCGCCTTCCTGGACGGCGGCCGCGATCTCCTTCATCCGATCGGTTCCTTCGCCGGCCGCCAGAACCTGGCGGACCAGCAGCTGGGCGACGACCAGTGCGGCGATGGCTACGACCGCGATAGCGATGACGATCAGCCGGTTGCCATCGGTGAGTACCGCTGCTGCGAGTGAGGTGGATTGGTCGGAAGGTGCCGAAACGTGCGTCAGTTCTGCCAGTGGTGTGTTGAAGAACCCGCCATACGTCCTCCTTGACGCTCAGCGCTCAAGACGTGGACGGATTGTAGGGAGCGGAAGCTGATCAAAACAGTGGACGGTTAAGGAATTTGACCTTCCTCCACCCATTGACAAATGATCTCGTCCGGGATTCCGCCCGAATGCAGTAATGGGGCAGACCCATGCCATGCGTACCGCAGACAGCGATTTCGGCATGACTTCCGGCTGGTTTTCTGGAGATCAGCGATCAAGCGGAAACAAAAGGCCCTGCTCAGCAGGGCCAGGAAGTACGGATCACGTGTGCGCTCCGACATGGTGCCGGGGCACCACGAAGGAGCGCCGCGTTTCAGGAAGCACGGGTACCGGTGTCTTGGGCCAGCTCATCCGGATCACTCCGCCGCCCACGCCGGATCTGACTTCCACATCGTCGACAAGGCCGCTGATGACCGCGAGGCCCATCTCGTCCTCACCCTCGGCGTCGGTCTCCGGCTCGTCGAGTCCGCCGGACGTCGCGCCGCGCGCACCGGGCCCTGCGTTGCCACTTCCGGGCCGGGCACTTCATCGCCGACCTCGATGGAGAACGCCTTCTCCTCCTCGGTCAGCACGACCGTGACCGGAGCGGTGATGCCATGGCTGCGGTGCAGCCCGACAGCGCGGCTGCACGCCTCACCGACGGCGAGTCTCACCTCGTCGAGCACCGCCTCGTCCACGCCTGCCCGGCGTGCCACGGCGGCTGCCACGAGGCGAGCCGTCCTGACGTGTTCGGGCTGAGCGCTGAAGCGGAGTTCAACGGTTGCCATGCGATCCCCTCGAACGTTTCGGGCGTGCACCTCAGAGGCCCGGGCGTGGCGCCCGGCACCTCTGCTCTGTTCTTCCGGAAGCCGACGAAGCCGGCAGCCGACCAAAGGCCGGCCACCCGCTCATGACGGCCTGTCTGCTGCCGTCGTCGGTCTGTCGCTGCCCTGCCTGCCGACCAGGAAGGCCGGCCTGCGCCGATGTCAGTCGGTGGCCGCGACAGCCTCGTCGACCGTGGTGTGAATGGGAAACACCTTGGTCAGACCTGTGATCCGGAAGATCTTGAGAATGCGCTCCTGGTTGCAGACCAGGCGCAGCGAGCCCTCATGGGCCCGGACACGCTTCAGGCCACCAACGAGCACGCCGAGGCCGGTGGAGTCGAGGAAGTCGACGCCTTCCATGTCGACAACCAAGTGGTAGCTGCCGTCATTCACCAACTCGACCAACTGCTCGCGCAGCTTGGGCGCGGTATACACATCAATCTCGCCACCGACCTCGACGACCGTACGGTCGCCACCAGGGCCGGACACATTGCGAGTCGACAGGGACAGGTCCACGGATCCTCCAGCACCTTGCTATCGAGCGGTCGCCCCTCAGTCTCCCCAGCGGAGGCCAGGGGACGGATCGCCAGCCGCGATGGCATTCAATCACTTACCAGTAGCCATGCACGACGCCTTGGGACCATTGTCAGTCATGCCAGTGACAGACTCGGTACCGATGGCCACGAATCACCGCCCCAGTCGACCACCCGAGAGCGAGGGCTCGCGCCCCTCCCGCCATGGTCCTCGCCCGGCTCTCCGCAGGGCCGGGCCGGGCCGCGCGCATCACTCATACGGAGCACCTGCCCCGCGCACGGGAACCCATGCCATCTGGCCGGATCGCATCCGTCCAGAAGTGATTGCGGCCATCCGGGGAGCCGGGATCGACCATCCGTGGACACACCAGGCGGTCGCCGCCGAGCATGCGCTGAACGGCGAGTCCGTCGTGATCGCCACGGGAACGGCGTCCGGCAAGTCCCTCGCCTACCTGGCACCGGTCCTCAGCACCCTCCTGGACGGCTCGCAGGCGCCGAACGGCCGGGGCACGACCGCCCTCTACCTCGCCCCCACCAAAGCTCTGGCAGCCGACCAGCGGCGCTCCGTGAAGGAACTGGCTGCGCCGCTCGGCAAGGCCGTCAGACCCGCGGTGTACGACGGGGACACGCCCGTGGAGGAACGCGAATGGGTGCGTCAGTACGCGAACTACGTCCTGACCAATCCCGACATGCTGCACCGCGGGATACTCCCGTCCCACCCCCGTTGGGCCTCCTTCCTGCGTGCCCTGCGATTCGTCGTGATCGACGAGTGCCACACCTACCGGGGCGTCTTCGGCTCTCACGTCGCCCAGTGCTTCGCCGTCTGCGCCGCCTGTGCGCGCGCTACGGCGCTGATCCGGTCTTCCTCCTCGCCTCCGCCACCGCGGCCCAGCCCTCGGTGGCCGCAGGCCGCCTCACCGGACTGTCTGTCCGGGAGGTATCCGATGACGCCTCGCCCCGCGGCGAGATGGTCTTCGCTCTCTGGGAGCCCCGCTGACCGAGCTGCACGGCGAGAAGGGCGCTCCAGTACGCCGTACCGCCACGGCCGAGACCGCTGACCTGCTCACCGATCTGACGCTCCAGGGCGTCCGCTCGGTCGCCTTCGTACGCTCCCGGCGCGGCGCCGAGCTCATCTCCGTCATCGCCAAGGAGCGACTGGCCGAGGTAGACCGCTCCCTGCCGGAACGGGTCGCTGCCTACCGCGGGGCTACCTCCCCGAGGAACGCCGCGCCCTGGAACGCTCCCTGCACTCCGGCGAACTCCTCGGCCTGGCCGCCACCACCGCCCTGGAGCTCGGCATCGACGTCTCGGGCCTGGACGCCGTCGTCATCTCCGGCTATCCGGGCACCCGGGCGTCCTTGTGGCAGCAGGCCGGCCGCGCAGGACGGTCCGGCCAGGGAGCCCTGGCCATCCTGGTGGCCCGGGACGACCCGCTGGACACCTTCCTCGTCCACCACCCCGAGGCGCTGTTCCAGCAGCCGGTGGAGTCGACCGTCCTCGACCCGGACAACCCGTACGTACTCGCCCGCACCTGTGCGCCGCGGCCGCCGAGCTCCCGCTCACCGAATCCGACATCGCTCTCTTCGGGCCCGGCGTACCGGAGTTGCTGCCGCAGCTGGAAGCCGCCAAGCTGCTGCGCAAACGGGCGACAGGCTGGCACTGGACCCGCCGTGAGCGGGCCGCGGATCTCACCGACATCCGCGGCGGGGCGGCCGCCCGGTCCAGATCGTCGAGGAAGGCACCGGCCGGCTGTTGGGCACGGTCGATGATTCGGCCGCCCACACCGCTGTCCATGAGGGTGCCGTCCACCTCCACCAGGGCAGGACCTACCTGGTCCGGAAGCTCGACCTGAAGGACTCGGTCGCCCTGGTCGAGGAAGCCGTCCCGCCTTACTCGACCACGGCACGAGACACCACCGCCATCTCCGTCCTGGAGACCGACACCGAGATCGCGTGGGGTACGGGGCGGCTCTGCTTCGGCTCCGTGGAAGTCACCAACCAGGTCGTCTCCTTCCTTCGCCGCAGGCTGATCACCGGGGAGGTACTGGGCGAGACCAAGCTCGATCTGCCGCCCCGCACCCTGCGTACCCGTGCCGTGTGGTGGACCGTCACTGAGGAACAGCTCGACACCGCCCGGATCAATCCGGAGATCCTCGGCGGCGCCCTGCACGCCGCCGAACACGCCTCGATCGGCATGCTGCCGCTCTTCGCCACCTGCGACCGCTGGGACATCGGGGCGTCTCCGTGCCGCTCCACCCCGACACGCTGCTCCCGACGGTCTTCGTCTACGACGGCCACCCGGCGGTGCCGGATTCGCGGAGCGCGCCTTCTACACGGCACGCACCTGGCTGGCAGCGACCCGTCAGGCCATCGCATCCTGCGATTGCGACGCTGGCTGCCCTCGTGCATCCAGTCCCCAAGTGCGGCAACGGCAACGAACCACTTCACAAGCGCGGCGCCGTACGCCTTCTCACCGAGTTGCTCAGGACCGCGCCGCTGGCCCTGAAGAGACGTAGAGGGCCAGCCGGAACCTGGGCCGAGGCTGAATCCGGGCCACCGGGGCTCCGGGCCGCCGATGCGGACACGGACGCAAGGCCCCGGACCGGAGAGGGGCAACAGTCATCCCTCAGACCCCGTCGCCGTCGCCGTCGGCAGCGCTGCCACCTCAGGAGGGCCTGCCCGGGACCTGACCTCCGGTGCATACGGGCCGAAGCCCGCCCGGACCGTCACATCCGCAACCTCCCCGGACAGCGCACCGCACCATCTCCGCGCCCTGGACTCCGGCCACCCGCACCGCTGCCCGCACGCGGCCGCCTCCCCGGAGCGCCCGGTCGGCCGCGGCCAGGGCCGCCAGGTCAGCCGCGCCCCGGCCCGATGGCGGGCGGCCACGGCCTGGCCCAGTGCGAGCACCACCGCGAACAACGCACACAGCGTGGCCGTGGTGATCGCCACCCACACTGTCGCCAGGCCTCGGTCGCCGGGAGCGGATCCACTCGTTGGCCTCCTCACGAGGTCTCCGGCCCCACTGTGTCCTCCGCCAGCGCGGCTGCTTCGGCGCTCAGCGTCAGGGTGAGTGGTCCCGGCCCCGGCGTCGGCGCCTCCACCCGAACCCGCCATATCTCCCCGCCCGCTCCACGCCGACCCGGGCCCGATCAGGTGCAGCGGCACGGGCTGCGGCCAGCACTGCGTCCTCCGGTTCCGAACGCGCCGCCGCCCGTGCCCCTGCCCTGGCCGCGTCCACACAACGGATCTGTGCCGAGGCAGCCACCAGCGCCCAAACCAGCGCCAGGGCGAACGCCACCAGCACGGGAACGACCATGGCAGCCTCCGCCGTCACCGCTCCCCGGTCCTGGAACCGCACCTGACCCCGGGCCCGGCCCACCCGCGGCGCTCACGCCCGGCTTCAGAACTTCGCATCGAGCGCATCCTTGATCAGCGACTGCAGTGCCGACTGCACAGGGCCGCTGGTGACCACTTTGTAGAGAACGGCGGCAAACGCACAGGCCGCGATGGTCCCCACGGCGTATTCGGATGTCGTCATTCCGCGGTCCAGCCGACCGGACCGCACAAACCTGGCCGCCCATGCGCGGCGCACCGCACCCGTCAGCCGTCCCATGACGTTCTTCTTTGCCATCTCTCAACCCCGTTGCTATCGATGTAGTGGGCAGGCATCCGGGCGGAATGCCGGGGCCCTTCTGTCAGTTGGCGTTCAGCAGTCCGGTCGCCAGTCCGATCACCACCGGCGCCACCCTACCGCCAGGAAGGCGGGCAGGAAGCAGAGACCGACCGGTGCCGTGATCAGCACGCCTGCTCGTTGCGCACGTGCCACAGCCGCGCTCGACCGTTCGGCACGCATCTCGTCGGCCAGCCTGGAGACCGGCTCCGCCGCCGGAGCCCCGGTCGACCCGGCACGCTCCAGACAGCGCGCCAGGGGCCGGCACCAGGTATCTCTCCGAACCGTCCCCACGCCCGGACCGGTTCACCACCGAGCCGGATCTCTGCCGCTGCCCGGGACAGGCAGTCTCCGACCGGGCCGCCCATGGACTCCCCACAGCCTCGGCCGCCTCCCGCGGCCCGGCCCCGGCCGAAATGCAGGCGGCCAACAAATCTGCCGCAAGTGGCAGTTGCCGGCGCACAGCGGCAGCCTCTCCACTCGGGAGGATCTTCGATCCGGCCTGCCGGGACCGCTGCCAGTGCCAGGCGCAGTACGCCGCCGCCAAACCGGTCGCACAGCCCAGCAGCCCCCGATGAGGATCCAGCCGATCACCCAGCCGCCTATCGGCGCCGCCCACCGCCCGGCCCGACCGCCCGCAGCCTCCAACCGACGCCACCGCGGCTGCCGTTGGCCGGAACCGGCCGCCAGCATCCGCGCACCCGCTCGCGCATCGCCCGCTCCCGTCGCTGTCCGGCAAACGCAGAAGCCAGATGCACGGCCAAGCCCAGAACCGCCCCCACCGCCCACAGCCTGTGGACAATTCCCCGATCACCCCGCCCTCCGCCGCCACCCCGCCAATGCGCTCACTCCGCCTCCCCGGCCCTCACGATCCGCACGGCCCACAACAACCCGGCCGTCTCCAGCAACCCGCCCACCACCAGGCAGACCAGCCCACCCGGACTGTGCAGCAGCACCCCAGCGGATCAGCACCAAGTGCCGCGCCCAGCCCCAGACCCACCGCCGGAAGCAACGCGAGCACCACCACCGTCGACCACGCACCCGCCAGCTGTGCCCGCAGCTCATCCCGTCGGCGTCGCTCAGCCCGTAGCGCGCCCTCGAGCCGGTCCAGGCCTGATGCGAGGCCGGCCCCACCGTCCGCCGCCACTCGCCAGCAGGCCGCCATTCCTGCGAGGCCGCCGAGCCCAGTTCCGCTCGCTGCCTGTCGCAGCGCTCCGGCCACATCACCACCGAATCGGGCGGCCGCAAGCACTGCGGCCTCCGCCGTGCCCAACGCCCCGGAATCGCGGGCCGCGGCAAACAGGGCCTGACCGGGCTCACGCCCTGCCCGCAGCTCCCCACCACCGCCCCGCACAACGCCATCACCGCGTCCGCCGCGCTCTCCCCTCCGCCGCAGCGCCCGCCTGCACAGCCATCGCCGCACCAGTGGCACCGCCACGGCCCCTGCGGCCAAAGGCAGCACCGACTCACCCAGCAGGGCCAGAAACACCGCCACAGGCGCACACAGCCATTCGTACCGCCCCGCAATGACTTCCGCGCCCTGAGCCATTGATCACATCGCCACGGCGCTGTCTTCTCACCGTCCACGAACAGCACGCGTGCTCGCCGCGCCCCTGGATCCCGCAGCGCCAGCAGAAATCCCACCAGCCCAACGCATACCGCCAGCGTCATGGCCTGCGCGCCGTGCGCCGAGACCGCGCCGCTCACAGCGCACCCCGATCATCGATGCCAGTCGCTCCCAGCCCCGGTCCCGGACGAACCCGCCGGGTCCCCAGCGCAGCGCGGGCACAGTCACCACCAGCCCCGCCGAATCCCGCTCCAGCACGTCCACCTCGGCAAGCCGCCGCTGGCCGCTCCGGTCCCGTACGAGATGGACCACCACCGACAGCGCGGCGGCCAGCTGGCTGTGCAGGGCAGCCCGGTCGAGCCCGCGGCCGTCCCCAACGCCTCCAGCCGGGCGGGAACGTGCTCGGCCGCATTGGCATGGACCGTGCCTTCTCCGAACTACGGCGTCCAACGGGTGTCAATGGACTGTGACCTTGTCGGTGCGGTGCGTCATGATGAGCCCCGTGACGGTGTACTTGAACAACTACGAACTCCGTTGGCCGACCGCGCTGTTCTCCTCTGAAGGGCATCAACTTGCCCACAGCAACAGCAGGTTTTGGAACGACAAGGTCATCTGGCTACTGACAGAGGCTCTGGTAGGGACAACTGCCGTAACAGACTTTGAGGAACTTCCCGCTCAAAGCACTACGGTCGACGATCCATGGTCTGATCATGCGCCGCAACAAGTGATGACTCAGCGTGAATGGTTCACCGAGTTGATCAGCAGGGCTGAAGAGCTGAGGAAAGAGTTCGCTCCCGCCCCTATTGGCCACAGCGCCGAGGGCGCGAACCTTCAACCGCCGGAAGCGAATCACGGAACACGCACCGCGCTTTCGTTCGAATCATTGGGGAGTTCTTCGATAATGGATATCTATCTGAAGTATTTGGAGAAACGTGCGTTGACGAGGCTGACGATCTCCCCGATGCCGCAGAGGTAATCGAGAGGCGACTCGGTATACCTCATCTGTGGCCGCTGAAACCTGAAACTTGGGACGAAGATACTTTCTATGGACTCGTGGAAGTTTTCCATGACCTCGTCAGCCGGCCACGAAGGCGATCATGGCATTCCTACGGCTCCGAGTGGCATCACTACGAATTCAATTCAAGTCCAGCAAAGATCCTGTACCGCTGGAAGATAGATAAAATGCTGCGCTCGTCCGGCATCGATTATGAGCTTTCTGATGAAGGTGCGGATCTAGGGCGTTTGGTTGCCGTGACCGACGACGCCCGAGCCATACTCATCCATCAGTCTCTGAGCGCCCCGCAGTCAAATATAAAAGAACGAACCGAGAACGCGATCACTATTTTTCGAGGACGGACCGCCTCTATCGAAATGAAGCGATCCGCCATCGTAATCCTCGCTGGAATTCTCGAAGAGCGTCGCCCACTACTCAAAGACGCCTTGGTCAGGAAGGATGAAGGCGCACTGTTTCAAATCATGAATGAATTCACCTTGCGACACCGCGATGCACGGCAACAGGGTGACTACGATGAAGCGTTCCTGGATTGGTTCTTCTGGTGGTTCCTGGCCACGGTTGAACTAACGAACCGCCTAATCTCTTCTCGGATGAACGCAGACTCGTCAGAGCCGGACATCGGGACTTCCGGCGACGCGAGGGAGATCTTGTCGAAGGTCGGGGCACTCAGCAAGACCGGAGAGTGATTCCGTTCTAGCCCTGCATCAATCTGCGCATGAAATCATCACCCGCAAAGGAATGCCCGCGAGCCATTTCACGACCATTCCACCATCCTGACCCCACTCATCCATCAATCTCCCGGCCAGCCGATTGATTGATTTGAGGAATTCAAGGAAGGTTGCCGAATTCATGCGCTCCTGCCTGACTGCGAGCTGAGATATTTTTCCTCAGCTGCCGCCAGACTGACAGAAAGACCTTCCACCTCGCCAAGCCATCCCTCACGTTCCGCTTCAGAGATTCTCGCTCCTAGGTTGTCCCGAATCTCCTCAAGTCTGCGCAGATCATTGGGGTGAGTAATGAGAACGGGGCAACGAACGCAGGCATGTTCGTGTGCACAGTCGGTACCGAAAGCGCGGCCGCATTCTCCTAGAGCCAGCTTCCTTCTCTCGAAGTGCCCAAGAAACTCATCCCATTCCTCGACAGTAACGGCCCGATATTCTTCGACTGGTCTACTCTGGCGGCGACGAGCGATGAAGGAACGGTGTGCTTCGATGGCATCTACAGGATAGATGGCGGCATAGCCCATCGTTGTATTGAGACTGTCATGTCCCGCAATCACCTGAGCGATATGCGGAGGTAGGCCATTAAGGATCGCATCAGTAATAAAAATTCGCCGAAAGTCGTGAGGCTGGAACTTGAGCGGCTTTCCAGATTTATCTAGAAGTCCAGACGCCTCAAGCGTCTCGTTGAGCGCCCTGCGAATGGTAGATTCCGAGATGCCACGATTCTCTCCACTGACTGACCATTGATAAAGGACTGGCATGGGCGCATTCCAAACCCTCTCATGCAGATCGTAGGTCGGTATTGAGGGAATCGCCCCGTCGGCCTGTCGGAGACGGCTTACCACTGCGCTAAGCACATCTGCCAGCTCAGGACTGATAAGCAGCAGTCGCTCCTTGTCCGTCTTAGAGGGAGCGATTTGAAGAAGAGGAACCACTTCGGAAGTGCTGGGCAGTTTATATCGGACGATGCTGTGGTGAGATATTTCGCGAAGTTCTTCGATCCTGATTCCGGTGTGCCGCAGGATCTCGATAGTTGACCAAGCGAAGAAGGCGCCCTTCTCTTCCGTCCGCAGGTTCCGGCGATGCCCATGGACATCCCGCACTATTCCCGAGGTTCCACCACTCGTTCGTCCTCTCTCCTTTGGCAAGATAAAAGCCTCGCCCAAGACCGTGACGGTAGACCCCAGAGAAGCAAATTCGACGGCTTCGAGCCGTACTCTTGCCTCCCTTAGGCGGCGTTCCGCAGTTCGAACGAGTGCTGGCAGAACGGGGAGGCGCTCACGTGTGCGCTGATCTGACCTTGTCTTCTGTTGTCGGCCCGCCTTTTGGTGTTGTAATCGGATTCCTTTACGGGGCTGGGTGCCGCCCACAGTCCCCACCGCTCCGGCTCGTCGAGTGCCCACTGGGCGATATCGAGATAGAAGGCCCTCACGGACATCTTCACCGACGACGCACTTTTGCGAGGCTCCGTGATGGTTTCGATAGTGCCGTCGATTCGGCGTCGATGAAGAGTCTTCGTCGCGATACGTGACTTCCATGCGTCACTGATGTCGGTCGGCAGTCTAAGAGTTTCAATTCCGGGATTATGGCGTTCCAGATCCAACCAAAACAGATCGCCCAAATGAGAGGCGAGCTGTCTCAGACTTCCGTAATCGAGGGAAGGTTGCCGTTCTGTTAGATACGCGATCAAGAGTTCACGTATCGGTTTGCAACGCAACTGATAGCGGTCGATCAGATCGCCAGGGCTGAGCTGGCCAGTTCGAACGCTGAAGTGATTTAGTGTGGCCGGGGCATCAGAAGGAAACTGGCCACGATTACGGAGCCACGTATAGGCGAGACGCACCCCACCGACTGACTGTTGCTTGCCTTCAGCCTGGGATGTGCGAGTAGATCGCCCACAACAATTTCGCCAACTCCTCCTCCATGGGCAGCAACGACCATCGCAAGATACTTCATCGCTTCCGATCCGCTGCGGCTCGCTCTTTCGTCTTCGAGGATCTCCGATTCCAAGTGGGCAAATCCCTCAGGATCTCGGGCCGCAGTCACAGCGGGGCGAAAGTGTCTCGATCGATTCCCAGCGAGCCATCGCAGACTGGGGCGGATTGCATCTGCGCATATCAGGGCCAACATGCCGGCGGATAGCGCTGCTTGGCTCGGGTTCGGCCGGATGCGGCCGCATGTGCCACGACATGGCGTGACCAGTCGTCGTAGGAGGTCGAGGCGGGACTGGCATCCCAGCGATGCTGCCAGGTATCTCCCTGAAGAGTCTCCAACCACTCCAATAGCAGGCGGGCTCCGCCTGCTCGTTGAGCTTCCGTGGACTTCTTCGCAGTTCGGAGTTGCGCCACGCGCCTGAGTACTTCATCGAAGGTTTCTGTCGTTCCTTCCCACGACACCGCCGGACTGCGCGGTGGGAAGGCCAGCAGAAGTGACGCAGACTCCTCCCACGGAGTCTGCGCAGAGAAAGTTTGACTGAACTGTCGATGAGGCTGGTCATGATGAATGTTCTCCGAACAAGTTGGCGAGAGACTCGGTGTTGTACCCCGGAGCAGGTGGGGCTGGTGGTGGATTCTCACGACGCTTTTGTTGGCGAGCGTGGTGCGCGAGACCTGCGTTGATGACGTCATCGCGGGTAGGGCGATTGTAAATATCCAGCGTCGACAGGTACCTGTGCCCAAGGATGTGTTGCACGTAGACGGGTGGCATATTCGGATCGTCGAGCATCAAGAACGTCGCCGTATGCCGAAGGTCGTGGAGGGTCCAGTTGGCGCCTAGTAGCTCGTTGGCACGGTTGAACATCATGCGTGCCGCGTCATACCCCAATGGCCGCCACGGAAGGCGCAGAGTCCACCACAACCGTTGATTGCGGCCACGAGGGACGCCCTTCTTCCAGGCTTCTTCTTGGTAAAGCCGCAGCCAGACGAATGCGTCTCGCGTCGCAGGCAGTTCTTGGTACTCGCGTGTGCCCTTACGAATCACACCGATCGTCTGCTCGCCAACACTTGCAGAGCTCTGCTTACACGTGAGCAGTTCGTCGGCACGGGCGCCGGTCGCAACCCAGAAGGCCAGCAGGGCACGATCTCGATGAGAACGGAGGCCCGCAAAGACCTCGGTGTACTTCTCATCAGGGATGCGCCGCGGGATCCGCTTCGGAATTTTGGACGGTAAAGGCCAGTGCGCTGCTTGTTGTATTCCTTCTCGGGGTTGTGGTGGGCGTTGGCCCGTGCCGATCGCCGGTTGCGGACGAGAGGAAAGGGTTGACCAGTAGCGATCCAGTGTTGCGCTCCAGGTGGAAATCGTAGAACGACCGCAGCACCGTCTCGCAGTGCGCCCGAGTGCTGGGGGCGTATTTCTTTCCGACGCTCGGCTTACCCGTGACTTTGTTCGGCATCCCTCGTGCCGGCCTATCGGAAAGGGGATCCGGGGTATCTCAGAAAAGTCTTTGCCGCGGTTGCGCCAATGAACGCGCACGGGCTTGTCCGCCAGCTTCATCCACAGCATGAAGTCCCGGCATCCTCGCGAACAGCACGGTCCCAATCGATTTCGAAGGCCCACAAGTAGCGCCACCAGCGCAACAAATCCATGCCATATGAACGTGGTGTCAACGGCGAGCTGTCCATGGCCATCAGGTCTTTGAGGTACACCGCGGCGGGCTCGACTGACCTTCCCAACGGGTCCAGCAGCTGGTACGGCTCCCAGGGGTCCGCCGTCTCCACTAGCTGGCCGATTTCGGGTAGGACGAAATTCTTCAGATCCCTTCCGGGACGTTGTTCACCAGGCATGGCGGGAAGCTAGCAGATACCCCAACTGACCTGCGAATATGGGCGAGTTAGTTCGGTTAACATGCCGCATCCTCCCTCGTGGCCGGTGTTCAGGGCGGCCAGCAGCTCTGTGACCTCCCCGCCCCGCACTTCTCCGACCACCAGCCGGTCGGGCCGCATACGCAAGGCCTGCCGCACCAGATCCTGAAGGGTCACCCGGCCCGCTCCCTCCTGGTTGGCAGGCCGCGATTCCAGGCGCACCACATGCGGGTGGTCGGGCCGCAATTCCGCCGAATCCTCGGCAAGCACGATGCGCTCCCGCTCACCGACAGCCCCCAGCAGACTCGACAGCAGCGTCGTCTTGCCCACGCCTGTCCCCCGCTGATCAGGTAGGAGACCGGGCCTCGACCAGCGCCCGCAGAACCCGGTCTCCTTCTGGTGGCACCGTCCCTGCTGTGACCAACTCCGCCAGTGCGAAGGCCCGAGGCCGCACCACTCGCAGCGACAGGCACGTGGAACCGACGGAGACCGGTGGCAGCACCGCATGCATCCGGGTCCCGTCGGGCAGCCGCGCGTCCACCCATGGCCTGGCATCGTCCAGCCTGCGCCCCGCCACCGCGGCGAGCCGCTGGGCCAGCCTCCGCACTGCCGTGGTGTCCGCGAAGGTCACGGCTGTGAGCTCCAGCCCGCTGCCCCGGTCCACCCACACCCGGTCCGGCGCGGACACAAGAACATCGGTGACTGCCGGATCGGCGAGAAGCGGCTCGAGCACACCCGTACCGACCAGCTCACCACGTAACTCCTGCGCGGCCCCAAGCACTTCCGCATCACCCAGCAACCGCCCCTGCGCCCGCAATGCCGCAGCCACCCCGCTGGGGTCGGCGCTGCTCCGCTGCGGGCCAGCCGTTGCCTCACAGCATCAAGGAGGGCGTCCGTCATGACAGGCCTCCCCGGGCAGCCCCGTCGCGAAGTCTTTGCCGCCCGCCGCGTCCACTCCGTCCCAGAACGCCGCACAGAACCTGGCCAGTGGTCCACGCGAGCTGCCGCCCGGCGGCGAACCGCCGTCCTGGGCCGCCGTGAGCCCTGCCTCAAGGGGCAGTTCGCCGACGAGTGGAAGCCCCAGAGCCTGGGCGATCCATCGCTCGTCCAGCCCCGCCGAGAACGGGCCCTCGCCACGACTCGCAGATCTTCGAGGACCATTCCGGCCATCGACGCCACCCTCCTGGCCGCCGCGACCGCTCGCAGCTCCCCGGAACCACCAGCAGCCCGACATCCAGCTGGGCCAGCGCTTCGGCGACACTCTCGTCGACCCTGCGCGGCAGATCCACGACAACCACTCCGCCCAGCCGGCGAGCCGCGGCGAGCACCGCCTGCATGGCCTGCGGCGGAATGGCCACCTCGTCGTCCCGTCCCCAGCTCAGCACCCGCAACCCATGCAAAGCGGGCAAGGATTCCTCGAGTGCGTTGCCGCCCACCCGGCCTTTGGAACGGGCGAAATCCGGCCACCTCATCCCGTCGGCACCCTCACCTCCGAGCATCACATCGATGCCGCCGCCCAACGGGTCACCGTCGATCAGCATGGCCCGCCGGCCGGACCTGGCCGCGGTCACAGCCAGCGCACAGGCCAGCGTGGATGCGCCGGAGCCGCCCGTCCCCATCACTCCGACGGTGAGTGCGGGACGCCCCACACCCTCCGCCGCATTGGCGATCTGGTCGACGAGCCAGCCCTCGCTGTCGGGCAGCCTCAGCACATATTCGGCCCCGATCTCTACCGCCCGCCGCCAGACATCGGGGTCGTCCTGATCCCGTCCGACGAGCATCACCCCCGCCTGCGGGCAGCCCCGAAGCACCTCCTGGCCGCGTCGTCGCCCACCAGAACCAACGGCGCCCGCTCCCAGCCGCCCCTGCGCTCGGGCGGCCCGTGATGCACTTCCGGTTCGGCTCCGGCAGCTGCGCAGAGGCGCAACAGATCGTCCAGCAACTCCGCATCTTCGGTCACGATCAGGGTCCGCCCGCCGCCCTTCGGCGATCGGCAGACCTTCTCGTGCAAGGGATCCAGCCACGATCTCCGCCCTTCTCACTGCCCTTCAGCGCGGTTCGCGGCGATCTCGGAGCGTTCCGAGATGCGCGATTCCGGAACCCGCGGACTTCGCGGGTGAAATCAACATGCACCGCTCCGGAAAAACGTGTGGATCTTGCTCGAAAACTGTGGACAACTCGGGAGTTGTGAATATCTCCGTAGCTCGTACCAGTGACTTTCGGAGCGCATCCATTCCGTTACTCAAGGTGACGAGTCAAGCTGGAGAAGGACAGCGAAGAGATGGGCCGCCGCAGGCCGAGGAGGATCCGACGAGGAAGGGAAGGCTGATTCCGGGCGCCAGAAATGCGTCCGGACATGCGACGACCCGCCGGGGAGAGCGGGGTCGTCCCCACGGGCCGACTCGGGGAGGAGCCGGACCGGGGTTAGCACGGTCGCGAACGATCCGTGACTTCCATGGTGTACCCGAGAGCCTTCTCAGGCAAACCCGCACGCCAGGGTTTACGCCGAATGGCGGGCCCCTATGCTCACCTTTGTGGAAAACTGCTTCTCGCCGCGTACAGCAGCGTTCTTTGACCTGGACAAGACGGTCATTGCGAAGTCATCGACGCTGACCTTCAGCAAGTCCTTCTATCAAGGCGGATTGATCAACCGCCGCGCCGTACTGCGCACAGCGTACGCACAGTTCGTGTTCTCGCCGGAGGTGCCGACCACGATCAGATGGAGCGGATGCGCGAATACCTCTCCGCGCTCTGCAAGGGATGGAACGTACAGCAGGTCAAGGAGATCGTCGCCGAAACCCTGCATGACCTGATCGACCCGATCATCTACGACGAGGCCGCGACCCTCATCGAGGAACATCACACCGCGGGACGCGATGTAGTCATCGTGTCCACGTCGGGCGCCGAGGTCGTCGAGCCCATCGGAGAGCTGCTCGGGCCGACCGCGTCGTCGCCACCCGCATGGTCGTTGGCGGCGACGGCTGCTTCACAGGTGAGGTCGAGTACTACGCATACGGTCCAACCAAGGCCGAAGCGGTAAGGGCACTCGCCGAATCGGAGGGGTACGACCTTTCGCGCTGTTACGCCTACAGCGACTCCGCGACCGACGTGCCGATGCTGGAGTCCGTCGGGCATCCACATGCAGTCAACCCGGACCGGGCTCTGCGACGCGAGGCGGCCATCCGGGAGTGGCCGATTCTCGTCTTCGATCGCCCAGTCAGACTCAAGCAACGCCTGCCCGTCTTCTCCATGCCGCCACGCCCCGCGCTCGTGGCAGCCGCGGCAGTCGGCGCAGCCGTCGCGACCGCAGGACTGGTCTGGTACACGAGCCGTCGGCGTGCCACGACCCTCGCCGGATGAGCTCGGGTCGGTGCGGGCCCACGCAATAGACCGAGCGCGCCGATCAGCCACCCGACTCGCCCGCATTTGAACCTAAAAGTAAAGAAGTGTGCCCAGGGCTTCCGCTTGCACTGGACCTGGAGTACAAAGGATTCAACGGCCCGCGAGACCAAGGACATCCGAGAGGATCACCTTCCAACGCAGAGATGGCCCCACGGACCGAAGCATGGAAGCCGAGCACCCACGCGACGTCGACCCGTCGAATACGGGCCAGCCGCACCAGGTAACGGGCAAAGCACCTGACCTGATGGGCATACACCGAGGACGCTTGGTAACTGGGCGGACATGCCAGCGGCGGCACCGACTACGGTGCCGCCGCAACCTTCCTGGCCCATGCCGGCCGGGATGGGGCCAGGCCGCTCCTAAGCCGCACCTCGCTGCAGAGCCTCACAGACCGCCGTGGACTCCCTGACACCCAGCTCCACCGAGCGTGCGCAGTGCCCGATCCAGGCGCCCATACCCTCCGGCTTCCCCGACAAATAGCCCTCGAACGCCGCGACATACGCCGCCCGCCCCTGCTCCGCATGGCCCACTTCCGCCGGGCAGATCGACTTCGGGTCGAGGCCGCTGCCGATCAGCACGATCCGCTCCGCGGTTCGGGCCACCAGCCCGTTGTGTGAGCCGAAGGGGCGCAGCGCCAGCAGCTCGCCATGCACAATCGAGGCCGTGACCAGGGCGGGTGCATCACTTCCGGCAATGATCAGCTGCGACAGCCCTTCCAGCCGCCCGGCCACCTCACTGGCATCCGGCACCGGCGCCTCGATCAACGGCTCATCGACGGGCTCGCCCGCCAGTCGCGGCCGGCCCACGGCGTCGTCGGGAGCCGCCCCACCGGCCGCCACTAGATGCAGTCGCGCAAGGACCCGCAGCGGCGACTGCCGCCAGATGGAGAGCAGTTGCCCGGCTTCCGCAGTCAGCCGAAGGGCTGCACCGATCGTGCGCCCTCCTCCTCGACACTGAAGTCGGTACGCCGACGCACCTCCTCCAGATTCCAGTCGGCACCGGAAAGGGCGGCGGAGCCTCGAGCCCTCGCAGCGCCGCTTCCGCGGTGACCTCGTTACTACGACGCCGCATGACTCGGTGGCCGTAAACCCGGTCCACAGCCTTGCGTACGGAGTCCACCGCGTCGGGAACCCTGACAGGGCACCCAGGGCGGCAAGCGGGTCTGAGGCAGTCGTACTCATAGGTATCGAGGCTACGCGCCCCTGCGCTCCCGCCGCCCGGGAGTGGCCTTCTTCACGAAGTCGACTGCGCTGGGCGATCGCACCACTACCCTAGGTGAACATGAAGATCGCTTTCGTAGGGAAGGGCGGCAGCGGCAAGACCACGCTGTCCTCGCTCTTCATCCGCCATCTCGCTGCCAATGAAGCCCACGTCGTCGCGGTGGACGCCGACATCAACCAACACCTCGGGGCCGCGCTCGGCCTCGACGAGGAGGAAGCCGCCGCGCTGCCGGCCATGGGAGCACACCTGCCCTCATCAAGGACTACCTGCGCGGCAGCAACCCCGCATCGCGTCCGCCGAAACAATGATCAAGACAACGCCCCCGGCGAGGGCTCACGCCTGCTGCGGGTCCGCGAGGACAATCCGGTCTACGACGCCTGCGCGCGTACGGTCCGGCTCGACGACGGGGAGATCCGGCTGATGGTCACGGGTCCATTCACCGAATCCGACCTGGGGTGGCCTGCTACCACTCCAAGGTCGGCGCGGTCGAGCTGTGCCTCAACCACTTGGTCGACGGCGCCGACGAGTATGTGGTGGTCGACATGACCGCCGGGTCGGATTCATTCGCGTCCGGAATGTTCACGCGTTTCGACATGACGTTCCTGGTCGCGGAGCCGACCCGGAAGGGCGTCTCGGTCTACCGCCAGTACAAGGAATACGCACGGGACTTCGGTGTCGCACTGAAGGTGATCGGCAACAAGGTGCAGAGCCAGGACGACCTGGACTTCCTGCGTGCGGAGGTCGGGGACGACCTGCTGGTCGGGGTCGGCCACTCCAACTGGGTGCGCTCGATGGAGAAGGGCAGGCCGTCCCGGTTCGAGCTGCTCGAGGCGGACAACCGGATGGCACTGCAGGCCCTGCAGAACGCTGCGGAGGATTCCTACGAACAGCGTGACTGGGAGCGTTACACGCGGCAGATGGTGCACTTCCATCTGAAGAACGCGGAGAGCTGGGGCAACGAGAAGACAGGCGCCGACCTGGCTGCTCAGGTCGACCCCGCCTTCGTACTCGACGAGCAGTGCTCACAGGCAGCCGCCACCCAGTCCGCCTGACGGGCCATGCCGCCTGCCGGACTACGCGGCAGGCGTGCCCGCTCCCTTACCTGCGGGCAGTTCGGCCGGCTTCGCGGGTGCGGCGCTGCCGGCCGGCTTGCCGGGAGCGGTCTGGGCGGCGAGGAAGGCCGCCCAGCCCTCCTGGGCTGCTGACCGACTTCGAGCGTGCCGAGCTTGGCCAGCGTCGCCGGATCCTGCGCGTCCAGCCAGTCGGCGAGCTGCCGGAAGGAGACGCAGCGCACCTCCTGCTGGGTGCAGACCGTCTTGACCGTCTCCTCGACGGCACTCATGTAAGTGCCACCGTTCCATGACTCGAAGTGGTTGCCGATGATCAGCGGGGCACGGTTCCCTCGTACGAGCGGTCGAATGCCTGGATCAGACCGTCACGCATCTGATTGCCCCAGTACTCGTGCTGGTCCGGGTCCCCTGTGTCGTGCCGGACTGGTTGAACATGAAGTTGTAGTCCATCGAGAGGGTCTCGAAGTCGCGGCCGGGAACCGGCACCAGTTGGAGCGGAAGGTCCCAGATACCGCCCTTCTTGTCCGGCCAGACCTGATTGCCGATGCCGCTGGAGTCATAGCGGAAGCCCATGGTCCGAGCCGCGGCCACCATGTTCTTCTGCCCTTCCAGGCAGGGTGCGGCCGCCGATGAGCTCCTTGTCGTAGTCGAAGGGCAGGGTGCATCGGCCTTGAGGGCCGGGGCATTGGTCTTCCAGCTCTTCACGAAGGACTTGGCCTGACGGATTTCGCTCTTCCACTCCTCGACGGACCAGGTCCCGACGCCGCCGTCGGCGCCGCAGAAGTGGCCGTTGAAGTGGGTACCGATCTCGTTGCCGTCCTGCCACGCAGCCCGCAGTTCGGTGAGAGTGTCGCGGATTCCCTCGGTGTCGTTGAAGCCGATGTCGGAGCGGCCCACCGAGTGCTTGGGCGGGTTGTAGAGCTCCTTCTTCTCCTCCGGCAGCAGGTACACGCCGCTGAGGAAGTACGTCATGTTCGCGTTGTACTTCTTTGCGACCCCGCGGAAGTGCGAGAAGAGCTTCTGGCTGTCCTCGCCCGCACCGTCCCAGGAGAACACCACGAACTGCGGCGGCTTCTGCCCCGGCGCCAGACGCTTCGGTGCGGGAGCTTCGGCTGAGCGCCGGTAAAGGCGGTGGAACCGTCGCCGATCAGCGTGACAGCGCTCTTGGCGCGGCTGCCGGAGAGTCCCTTTCAGCGGCCGCCTTCTTCGCGACGTCCGCCCCGAGGCGCCGGATCCGGTACTGGAGCCGGCACAGCCGGCCAGACCGGCAACCAGGGCCGTGGCCATGACGCCCAGGGCGACCCTCTTCGTGGCGGCCATCATCCGTCCACCCTCTTCCTTGCGGGAAACATGCGTTGAAGTGCCGACACAGCGCGGTCAACGTCGCATGCAGTCACATGAAATAAATGCGACAAGCCGGATGACAAGATGCTTATTCACTTGAATGGATGACCCAGTAAGCTATTTGCTCGAAAGTATGGACACGGTTCTTTACTCTCCATTACGATTCGTTTACCGAGAGTTAAGACAACCCCGCCGCTGCACGCCGTGACCCACGGCCGCGCCCATCGCATTCCGCGACCGCGCCGCCCCGGAGGAGTCGGGAAAATGCCTGCCTGCGCCCCCATTCGCAACGACCGCACCTCCCGCAGTTCGCGCCCTCCCGCGCCTCGGGAATCAAACGACCACACAGCCCGCCACCGCCCCCGGGCGCCGATTCCGGATCACAAGCGGCGATCTGTCCGCATCGATCACCGTCTTCCTCATCGCCATTCCCATGTCACTCGGCCTTGCACTCGCCACGGGCGCCCCGCTCGAGGCCGGACTGGTCTCCGCAACAATCGGCGGCATCGTCGCCGGTCTGCTCGGGGCACACCTCTCCAAGTCACCGGCCCGTCCGCAGGACTGACGGTGGTAACAGCCGAGTTGATCCAGATCTACGGCTGGCGCACGACATGCGCCATCACCATCGGCGCCGGACTCCTGCAAATTCTGCTGGGCTCGCTGAGAGCGGCCCGCAGTGCGCTCGCCCTCAGCCCCGCCGTTGTGCACGGCACGCTCGCCGGTATCGGCGTGGCCGTCGCACTCGCTCAGCTGCACATCATGCTCGGTGGCACACCGCAGAGCTCCGTCATCGACAACGCCCTCGCGCTTCCCTCGCAGTTGGGGCGGCTCAGCCTGGCCGGGCCACTGATCGGCGCACTGACCATCGCTGTCCTGATCACCTGGCCACGACTTCCGGGCCGTTCCGGTCGGGCCGCACGAAGAATTCCGGCCGCCCTCGCCTCCGTGGTGATCGCCACAGTGGTCGCCGCGGTGGCAGTGCCCTCGGTCGCCGGGTCGATCTGCCGTCCTGGCGCTTGCACGCCCTGCCGGGCTCCCGCAAGGGCCCGTCCTGGCCCTGGCCGCCGCAGCGTTCACAGTCATGCTGGTGGCCAGCATCGAATCCCTGCTCGCCGCGGTCGCCGTGGACAAACTGGCTGCGGACCGGAACAGACCGGCTGCTGACGGAGCTCCGCACCGGCCGGCAGCAGTCGCGAACGTCGAGCGGTCCGGTCTCGATCGCGAGTTGCGCGGGCAGGGAATCGCCAACGCACTGGCCGGCCTGCTTGGCGGGCTTCCGGTGTCAGGCAGTGCGGTGCTCGGATCGGCGAATGTGCGAGCCGCGGCGACCGGCCGTACCGCCACCGTGCTGCAAGGGATCTGGTGCTCTCGCAGCCGGGCTGCTGGTGACGGTCCTCGAGTGGATCCCGCTGGCCGCGCTCGCTGCCCTGGTGATGGTGGTCGGTATCAAGATGGTGAGCTTCGCCCACCTCCGCAACGTCCACAGGCACCGCGAGTTCCCGGTGTACGGGGCGACGATCACCGGTGTCGTCCTGTTCGGGGTACTGAGCGGTGTGGCGATCGGTATCGCAGTTGCGGTGGTCGTTGCCCTGCACCGGCTGGCCCGCACCCGGATCACGTCGTCGGAGCGGGACGGCCGTCATCTGGTGACTGTTCACGGGCAACTGACGTTTCTGGCCGTGCCCCGGCTCAGCCGCTCGTTGGCCCGACTGCCGCAAGGTGTGGATGCGGTCCTCGAGTTGGACGGTTCGTTCATGGACCATGCGGCATACGAGACAATCCAGGACTGGAGCCACTCCCAGGCCGCGCAGGGCGGCCGGATCGTCTTCACCGACAGATCGGGCGGCCGGATCGCCGAGCCCGCGTCGGCGGCCCACTCCTGCTGTCGTCCCTGGACTCCCTGGCGAAATCACCATTGCCATGACCGGTCCGCACACGCTGCCACGAATGCGGCCACCACCGCTGCCGCCTCAGCCGGCGGCCACGATGAGGCCGTTGCCGGGGCCGCCGACACGCACAGCCCCTCCCTGCTGCTCAGCGGCCTGAGCTCGTTCCAGCGCACCACCGCCCCGCTGGTGCGCGAGGAGCTGGCCCGGTTGGCCGCCGAAGGCCAGCGGCCCTCCCAGCTCTTCATCACCTGCGCCGATTCCCGTCTCGTCACCAGCATGATCACCGCAAGCGGTCCGGGTGACCTGTTCACCGTACGGAACGTGGGCAATCTGGTACCGCCACCGGACACCAGGACCATGGAGAGCAGCGACGATTCGGTGGCCGCTGCGATCGAGTACGCGGTGGATGTGCTGAAGGTGGGGTCCATCACCGTCTGCGGGCACTCGGGATGCGGAGCGATGCAGGCGTTGCTCGGCGCGGAGCACGCGGAGCGCGATATGCCGAGGACGCCCCTGTGGCGGTGGCTGCGGCACGGCCTGCCGAGTCTGAACCGGATGCGTTCTCGCCACCATTCCTGGGCGCGGATCTCCGGTCGGCTGCCAACGGATGCGGTGGAGCAGCTCTGCCTCACCAATGTGGTCCAACAGTTGGACCATCTGCGGGCGCACGATTCGGTGGCGCGCCGGCTCGCAGACGGCACGCTGTTTCTGCACGGCATGTACTTCCATGTCGGTGAGGCACAGGCCTACCTGCTGACTGCGGAGGCAAGTTCGGGCACCACCCGGACGAGGTCTTCGACCGGGTCGCCCCGCAGCCGACCCTGTCGAACCCGCAGCCGGCCGTGCGGCCCGCTCCGCCGGGCGTCCCGGCACCGTTCTCGCCACGCACAACGGCACCGCCTTGGCGACCTCCCCGACGCGGTCGCCGAGGCCTGAACCACGCAGGCAGCCAGTCCGTGAGACCTTGTGGTCCCGCTTTCGCACCGCACCACCATGCCTGCGAGAGCGGGATACGTACCCTATACACGAGAACACAGGTCTAAACCAATTTCCGGCAGACACTTGTCACCCGGCCTGCGGACTGATGAGCTATGCCCCGGGACACAACGGACACCCTGGGAATGGGAGATGTCGTGAGCAACGAAAGCCTGGCCAATCTGCTCAAGGAGGAGCGGCGGTTCGCACCGCCTGCCGATCTGGCCGCGAACGCCAACGTCACAGCACAGGCGTACGAACAGGCCGACGCGGACCGGCTGGGCTTCTGGGCCGAGCAGGCCCGCCGCCTGACCTGGGCCTCGGAGCCGACCGAGACGCTCGACTGGAGCAACCCGCCTTTCGCGAAGTGGTTCGCGGACGGCAAGCTCAACGTCGCGTACAACTGCGTGGACCGCCACGTCGAAGCGGGCAATGGCGACCGGATCGCCATCCATTTCGAAGGCGAGCCCGGTGACAGCCGTGCCATCACCTACGCGGAGCTGAAGGACGAGGTCTCCCGCGCCGCCAACGCCCTCACCGAACTCGGTGTCGGACAGGGCGACCGGGTCGCCGTCTATCTGCCGATGATCCCCGAGGCCGCCATCGCGATGCTGGCCTGTGCCCGCATCGGCGCCGCGCACTCGGTCGTTTTCGGCGGCTTCTCCGCCGACGCCATCGCCACCCGCATCAATGACGCGGACGCCAAGGTCGTCATCACCGCCGACGGCGGCTACCGCCGCGGCAAGCCGTCAGCGCTCAAGCCCGCCGTTGACGACGCCGTCTCCCGTATCGACAGCGTCGAACATGTCATCGTGGTCCGCCGCACCGGTCAGGACACCGCCTGGACCGAGGGCCGGGACGTCTGGTGGCACGAGATCACCGGCCGTCAGTCCGCCGAGCACACCCCGAGGCATTCGACGCGGAGCAGCCGCTCTTCATCCTGTACACCTCGGGCACCACAGGAAAGCCGAAGGGCATCCTGCACACCTCTGGCGGCTATCTCACCCAGACGGCGTACACACACCACGCGGTCTTCGACCTCAAGCCCGAGAGCGACGTCTACTGGTGCACTGCCGACATCGGCTGGGTGACCGGACACTCGTACATCGTCTATGGCCCGCTGGCCAACGGCGCCACCCAGGTCATGTACGAGGGCACGCCCGACACCCCGCACCAGGGGCGCTTCTGGGAGATCGTTCAGAAGTACGGCGTCACGATCCTCTACACCGCGCCGACCGCGATCCGCACGTTCATGAAGTGGGGACGACATCCCCGCCAAGTTCGATCTGTCGTCGCTCCGTGTCCTCGGATCGGTCGGTGAGCCGATCAACCCCGAGGCATGGATGTGGTACCGCAAGCACATCGGCGCCGATGCCTGCCCGGTCGTGGACACCTGGTGGCAGACCGAGACCGGCGCGATGATGATCTCGCCGCTTCCCGGAGTCACGGCGGCCAAGCCCGGCTCCGCGCAGCGCGCCCTGCCGGGGATCTCGGCCACCGTCGTCGACGACGAGGCCCGCGAGGTACCGGACGGCGGGGCGGCTATCTCGTCCTCACCGAGCCGTGGCCCGCGATGCTCCGCACCATCTGGGGCGACGACCAGCGCTTCCTCGACACCTACTGGTCCCGCTTCGAGGGCAAGTACTTCGCGGGCGACGGCGCCAAGAAGGACGAGGACGGCGACATCTGGCTGCTCGGCCGGGTCGACGACGTGATGCTCGTTTCCGGGCACAACATCTCGACGACCGAGGTCGAGTCGGCGCTGGTGTCGCACCCGTCGGTCGCCGAGGCCGCCGTGGTCGGTGCCGCCGACGAGACCACCGGTCAGGCCATCGTCGCGTTCGTGATCCTGCGCGGTACGGCCACTGCCTCCGAGCAGCTGGTCGCCGACCTGCGCAACCACGTGGGCACCACACTCGGCCCGATCGCCAAGCCCAAGCGGGTCCTGCCGGTCGCCGAGCTGCCGAAGACGCGCTCCGGCAAGATCATGCGGCGGCTGCTGCGCGATGTCGCCGAGAACCGCGAGCTGGGCGATGTCACCACCCTCACCGACTCCTCGGTGATGGCCCTCATCCAGACCCAGCTGCCGGAAACCTCCTCCGAGGACTGACCCGGCAAGGCCACAGCCACAAGGCCACAGCTGCTCGCGTACATCCCGAGGGGCATCCGGCTTCGCGCCGGATGCCCCTCGGGCTTTGGGGTAACGATCACTGGATACGGCTCCAGGCACCCCAGGTACAGTGATGGCTTCGCCAGTGCAGCGGTCGGCGCAACAACGCCGCAGCTCAACAGGGTGAGTCAACAACTCCACAAGCAAATCTCCATAGGGCGCCGGGAAGTCTGGTCGGCAAGTGCATCTGCCATGCCATCGCTGCCGTACCGACCTGGAGGTCTCCACTCGTGGCCGCGCCAACTCCCACGCCCCGCCCTCCCGAGGCACTTTCCTCGGCCGTCTCTCCCTGCCCGAGCGGAATTACCTCGCGGAGGCGCTGCGCACCGAGACGGTCGGCGGTGTCCTCCTCCTGGCCGCAGCTGTCGCGGCGCTGATCTGGGCGAACGTCTTCGGGTCCAGCTACGCCACTGTCAGCGATTTCCACTTCGGCCCCGAGGCCCTGGGTCTGAATCTTTCCGTGGCCCACTGGGCCGCCGACGGGCTGCTCGCCGTCTTCTTCTTCGTAGCGGGCGTCGAACTCAAACGTGAACTGGTCGCGGGCGAGCTCCGTGACCCAAGGCTGCCGCACTCCCGGTCATCGCCGCACTGTCCGGCATGGCTGTGCCCGCGATCGTCTACACCATCACCGCCCTCACGGGCGGCGGTTCCGGGCCGGCTGGGCCGTCCCGACCGCGACCGATATCGCCTTCGCGCTCGCCGTCCTGGCCGTCATCGGCACCTCGTTGCCGTCGGCACTGCGCGCCTTCCTGCTCACCCTCGCCGTCGTCGACGACCTCTTCGCGATCCTGATCATCGCGGTCTTCTTCACCGACAGCATCGACTTCCTGGCGCTCGGCGGAGCCTTCGCAGGCCTGGCCGTCTTCTATGTGCTGGTGCGCACCGGCGTCCGGGCTGGTACATCTACGTACCGCTCGCCCTGGTCATCTGGGGTCTGATGTACAACAGCGGTGTCCACGCCACCATCGCCGGTGTCGCCATGGGCCTCATGCTCCGCTGCACCAAGCGCGAGGGCGAGCCGCACTCTCCCGGTGAGCACATCGAGCATCTGGTCCGCCCGCTGTCGGCCGGTCTCGCCGTGCCGCTGTTCGCGCTCTTCTCGGCCGGCGTCACTCTCAGGGCGATGCGCTGGCCGGCGTTTTCACCCGGCCCGAAACGCTCGGCGTGGTCCTCGGCCTGGTCCTCGGCAAGACGGTCGGCATCTTCGGCGGCACCTGGCTGGCCACCCGCTTCACCAGAGCGGAGCTGAACAAGGAGCTGGCCTGGGCGGATGTCTTCGCCGTCGCCACGCTCGCCGGTATCGGCTTCACCGTTTCGCTGCTCATCGGCGAGCTCGCGTTCGCGGGCGACGAGGACATGATCAACGAGGTCAAGGCCGCGGTTCTGCTCGGTTCCCTGATTGCCGCCGTACTCTCCGGTGTACTGCTGAAACTGCGGGTACGCAGGTACAGGAGATGTACGAGGCGGAGGAGCGGGACGACGACTCGTCCGGCATCCCCGACGTCTACGAGCAGGACGACCCGGAGTACCACCTGCGGATGGCCGCGATACACGAGAAGAAGGCGGCCGAGCACCGCCGCCTTGCCCAACTGGCGGGGCGGCGAGCAGTAAGCCGGACAGTCCGGCATGATCTGACATCGGATGTGTTGAAGAGGAGAGGAGTCAGGGATGAGCGACCCCGGCAATTACGCGGGCGGCGCCGACCGCAGTCTCGGACAGCTGGTCGCCTCGGCGACGGCCGAGATGTCGGCGCTGGTGCACGACGAGATCGCCCTGGCCAAGGCCGAGGTACGCCAGGACGTCAAACGCGGCGTGATCGGCAGCGTGGCATTCATCGTCACAGGTGTGCTGATTCTGTTCGCGATCCCGGTGCTCAGCTTCGCTGCGGCTTACGGGATCCACAATCTGGGCCTCGGGCTCGCCTGGTCGTTCCTGATCGTCGGCGGTGCCTTCATTCTGCTGGGGCTGCTGCTGGCGGCCTTCGGCTGGGCGAAGATCAAGAAGGTCAAGCCGCCGGAGAAGTCCATCGCCTCGGCCAAGCAGTCCGCGGCGGTCCTGCAGAGCGTCAAGCCGCACCCCGCGCCGCTGTGACGGTTGGTGGGACCAAGACGCTCGGCTCAGGCAGCACTGTGGCCGACAAGGCCATCGAGAACCGTCCGGTCCAGGACAAGGCTGCCGCTGTGACACGCTCGACCACATGACGGACCCCGATTTCAGTGCATTCGGTCCGGCCGGCCCCATGGGCCCGGCCGGTGCCGGCAGTCCCGTACGTCTCGAAGGTCCCTGGACCCACCGCGACGTGGCGGCCAACGGTGCACGCTTCCATATCGCGGAGCTGGGTGACGGGCCGTTGGTGCTGCTGCTGCACGGCTTTCCGCAGTTCTGGTGGACCTGGCGCCACCAGCTGACCGCACTCGCCGACGCCGGTTTCCGCGCGGTGGCGATGGACCTGCGCGGGTGGGCGGCAGCGACCGTACGCCCGGGGCTACGACCCGCCAACCTGGCGCTCGACGTCACCGGCGTGATCCGTTCACTCGGCGAGCCGGACGCCGCGCTGGTCGGCCACGACATGGGCGGGTACCTCGCCTGGACGGCCGCGGTGATGCGGCCGAAGCTGGTGCGCCGGCTCGTGGTGTCCTCAATGCCTCATCCGCGCCGCTGGCGCTCCTCGATGCTCTCCGACCTCTCCCAGTCCCGGGCGGGTTCGTACATCTGGGGTTTCCAGCGGCCCTGGGTGCCTGAGCGCCAGCTCGTGGCGGACGACGCCGCGTTGGTGGGCCGGCTGATCCGGGAGTGGGCGGGTCCGCGCACCTCGGACTTCCCCGGTGACGAAGCGGTGGACGTCTACCGGCGCGCGATGTGCATCCCTTCCACGGCTCACTGCGCGGTCGAGCCGTACCGCTGGATGGTGCGCTCGATAGCCCGTCCCGACGGCATCCAGTTCAACCGCAGGATGAAGCGCCCGGTGCGCGTACCGACGCTGCATCTGCACGGTTCACTCGATCCGGCGGTCCGTACGCGTAGTTCCGCGGGGTCCGGCGAGTACGTCGAAGCGCCCTACCGTTGGCGACTTTTCGACGGTCTGGGGCACTTCCCCACGAGGAGGATCCGGTCGGGTTCTCGACCGAACTCATCAACTGGCTCAAGGACCCCGAGCCCGACCGGTAACTCCCGACAGCTGACGGGCACACTTGTGCTACGAACAGCCAATTGCCCGCCGCATAAGCCAATTGGCTGACTCACACGCGATTACCGACCTTGGGTCACGGGCAGACGTCGGGGTATGGGCTGGACGCGCGACTTCAATGACGCAGCACGCAACCACCGCTCGACCGCTCCCGCTGGTCCGGGCAAGCATGAGGGAGACGGCCCCAGGGCCGGGTGCACGATGTACGTGAATTTCATGATCTTCCGCTCGGCATTCCGCGCATTCTCCATCGCCGGGCCCGCTGGGTCTCGGCGAGACTGCGGCATCCCCGTGGATGACGCGCCATCACCTGACCGGCGGATCCGACACCCGGCATGATGCGCGGGCCCCGTTCAGAGGCCCGGTCCGATATCTGTTCAGCGGCTAGAGCGCGCAGCCCTGGCTGTCGACCTGCTGGTTGGCGGCCCGGCCGAGCTCGATGTCCTGGCGGATCTCATCGGCGGTCAGCGCATAGCCGGTGTCCGGGTCGTCGAGCGACTTGGCGAACACCACTCCGTACACCTTGCCGTCCGGAGTGAGCAGCGGGCCACCGGAGTTGCCCTGGCGCACCGTCGCGAAGAGTGAGTACACATCCCGGCGGACGGTACCCCGGTGGTAGATGTCGGGGCCGTCGGCGTCGATCCGGCCGCGCACGCGTGCGGACCGTACGTCGTAGGCGCCGTTCTCCGGGAAGCCGGCGACGATGGCGCTGTCACCACTGCCGGCGTCGCTGTCGGCGTCCGTGAAGCGCAGCGGCTTGGCTTCGAGGTCCGGTACGTCGAGTACGGCGATATCGCGCCGCCAGTCGTAGAGGACGACCTTCGCGTCGTACAGCCGTCCCTCGCCGCCGATCTGGACGGTGGGTTCGTCGACTCCACCGACCACATGCGCGTTGGTCATCACCCGGCGGTCGGAGAAGACGAAGCCGGTGCCTTCGAGAACCTTGCCGCAGCTCGGCGCCATGCCGACGACCTTGACGATGGATTTCTTGGCGCGAGCGGCGACGGGGCTGCCCTCCAACGCCGGGTCCGGGGCCTTGACCTCGGTGATGGGCTCGTTGGCGAAGGGACTGAAGACCTGCGGGAAGCCGTTCTGCGCGAGGACCGATGAAAAGTCGGTGAACCAGTTCGACGCGCTGTCGGGCAGCACCCGGGAGACACCGAGCAGGACCGAGGAGCTGCGGACCTCCTTGCTCACTGTCGGCATTGACGCCTGCGCCAGCAGGGAACCGATCAGCCAGGCGACCAGGAGCATGGCCACCACGTTCACCAGGGAGCCGCCGGTGGCGTCAGGGCGCGCGCGGGCGACCACGTGATGTACCGGCGGAGTTTGTTGCCCAGGTGGGTCGTGAATGCCTGGCCGACCGAGGCGCACACGATCACGATGACGACCGCGACGATGGAGGCGGTGGAGGAGACCTGGGACCCCTCGGTCGCCTGCTTCCAGATGACCGGCAGCAGATAGACGGCGACGAGACCGCCGCCCAGGAAGCCGATCACGGACAGGATGCCGACGACGAAACCCTGGCGGTAGCCGATGACCGCGAACCACACGGCGGCGACCAGCAGCAGGATGTCCAGCACGTTCACCGTCTATAGCCTCGCAGATTCGTCACCTGGCCCGTCCGGTTCGACGGGGTCCGGGCCAGGCCGGAACAGCGCAGCAGGGGAGTCAGCCTGTCATGCGCGCCAGTCGAGCGGCACCTGCTTGGCCCGGTCCCAGGACGTTCCCACCCGCGTAGTGCAGGATCCGGTCGATCACGCCGGCTGTGAAGCCCCAGACCAGGGCGGATTCGACCAGAAATGCCGGGCCTTTGTGGCCGCTCGGGTGCGCAGCCGTCGCACGGTTGGCCGGATCCGTGAGATCCGCCACGGGCACGGTGAAGACCGGGCGGTCTCTGCGGGTCCACCACACCGACCGGGCTCGGCACCCGCCACCAGCCGAGGACGGGGTCACGACGAAGCCGCTCACCGGGATGTACAGCCGGGGCAGTACGCCGAAGAGCTGGACGCCCGCAGGGTCGAGCCCGGTCTCCTCCTCGGCCTCCCGCAGTGCCGCTCTGAGCGGCCCGGTGGTCGCCTGATCGCCGTCCCCGGGGTCCAGTGCCCGCCGGGAAAGGACGGCTGCCCGGCATGCGAGCGCAGCGATCCGGAGCGCTCCATCAGGAGCAGCTCCGGGCCGTGCTCACCTTCACCGAAGAGAACCAGTACGGCCGACTGCCGGCCCGCACCGCTCTCGGGTGGCAGGAAACGGCTGAGCTGGTGGGGCTCGATACTCCGCGCGGCGCGGGCGACGGGATCGAGCCAGCCGGGCAGACCGTCTGTGGTGACGGCGATCGCGCTGTCGTGTGCCACGTCGCTCCCGGTCGTGTCCGCGTCATGCGCGGTACGCGTGCTGCTCGGTGTGTGCGTCATAGGACCCCGTCGTTCTCAACGCCTGCCATCGGCGTTTTCGTTCCGGGACACTCCCGCCCCGGGCTCACTGCACGGCTCACCACCGGGTCCGGACCCGGCCCGCGACGGGCAGGGCCGCCCCTGCCCGTCGCGGGCCGGGGCTGCCGCTGCCTCATTCGGCTCCCAGGGGCGGCGCGGGTTTGCCCGGGTAGTCGGCGGGCGGGCTCAGGCGCTGGCCCGGGTAGCCACCCATCTCGTACTTCAGGAGCTTCCTGGCCTTCTCCGGGTCCGTCTCGCCCTCCCCGTACGCCGGACAGAGCGCGGCGATCGGGCAGGCCCCGCAGGCCGGCTTGCGGGAGTGACAGATACGGCGGCCGTGGAAGACCACCCGGTGCGAGAGCATGGTCCACTCGCTCTTCGGGAAGATGGCGGCGATGTCGGCCTCGACCTTCTCCGGGTCCTCCTGATCCGTCCACTTCCAGCGGCGCACGAGCCGGCCGAAGTGGGTGTCCACCGTGATGCCCGGTACGCCGAACGCGTTGCCGAGCACGACGTTCGCCGTCTTGCGGCCCACCCTGGCAGTGTGACGAGATCCGCGAGCCGTCCGGGACCTCACCGCCGAAGTTGTCCCTGATCGCCGCGGACAGGCCCAGCAGCGAGCGGGACTTGGCCCGGAAGAAGCCGGTCGGCCGAATGATCTGTTCCAGTTCCTCCGGGACGGCCGCCGCCATGTCCTCGGGGTGGGGTAGGCGGCGAAGAGCGCGGGAGTGGTCTGGTTGACCCTCAGATCGGTGGTCTGGGCGGAGAGCACCGTGGCGACCAGGAGCTCGAACGGGTTACGGAAGTCGAGCTCGGGGTGCGCGTACGGATAGATCTCGGCGAGCTCCCGGTTGATCCGGCGGGCGCGGCGGACCATCGCGAGGTGCGATTCCGGCCGGGCCTTCTTGTTCACCGACGCCACCCTGGCCGTCACGGCCTGCGCCGACTCCGCAGCCTTGGCCTTCTTCGCGGTTTCGCGGCCTTTGCCGCCTTCGCCGCTTTGACCATCTTCTCCGCGGGCTCCCCGAACGGCATACCCGATGGGCGTTTTACGGCTTTTCGAGTGGTGTGCAGGCTGTTCGCCCACAGCGGAATTCTGTTCTTCCGACACCCCATCAGCCCCTTGGCCTGCGCTGTCACCGGCGTTCGGGACACCCGGTCAGCCTAGAGCCAGGGACCGACATCCGCGCCGGTCACTGCTTATCCACGCCCAATCGGCCCCTGCCGTAGGGTCCGGCACGCATGTGCGTCAAACTGGTTTGTGATTGATCGCACTGTTTTACCGTCCGGCATCATGGGGACCACGGTTCCCTGAACAGGCCGACAAGGAGAGAACTCGTGGACGACGTTCTGCGGCGCGCCCGCTTTTCGCGGCGCTCGATGATGAGCAGGCCGCGGAGCTCCGCGCCTCGATGAGTGAGGTGACCCTCGCACGCGGCGACGCGTTGTTCCACGAGGGCGACCCAGGTGACCGCCTGTACGTGGTCACCGAGGGCAAGGTGAAGCTCCACCGCACCTCCCCGACGGGCGCGAGAACATGCTCGCCGTCCTCGGTCCCGGCGAGCTGATCGGCGAGCTGTCGCTGTTCGACCGGGCCCACGCACCGCCACGGCGAGCGCACTCACCGAGGTCAAGCTCCTCGGCCTCGGCCACGGCGACCTGCAGCCCTGGCTGAATGTGCGCCCCGAGGTCGCGACCGCGCTACTGCGCGCCGTCGCCCGCCGGCTGCGCAAGACCAACGACCAGATGTCCGACCTGGTCTTCTCCGACGTTCCGGGCCGTGTCGCCCGCGCGCTCCTGGACCTGTCGCGCCGCTTCGGCGTCCAGTCGGAGGAGGGCATCCACGTCGTCCACGACCTGACCCAGGAAGAGCTGGCCCAGCTGGTCGGCGCCTCCCGCGAGACGGTCAACAAGGCACTCGCGGACTTCGCGGGCCGTGGCTGGCTGCGGCTCGAGGCACGGGCCGTGATCCTGCTGGACGTGGAACGGCTGGCGAAGCGCTCGCGCTGACCCGCGTACGTACGACAGGTGAAGGGCCCCGCCTCCTGGCTGGGCCCTTCACCTGTCCGCCAGCGGTACTCAGGACGGGGCCGGCCGTCCGGGGCCGCTTCTCAGCTGCTCAGCCGGCCCCGGACGGAAAGCCCTGGATCAGCCCGCGCTCGCCCAGGTATTCCAGCTGCGCCCGTACCGACAGCTCCGCCGCCGGCCACAGGGACCGGTCCACATCCGCGTACACCGTCGCCACCACCTCCGGGGCCGTCCGGTGCCCGGCCTCCACGGCCGTCTCCACCTGCGCGAGCCGGTTCGCACGATGGGCGAGGTAGAACTCGACCGCCCCTGCGCGTCCTCCAGCACCGGGCCGTGGCCGGGAGCACCGTGTGCACCCCGTCGTCGACCGTCAGCGAACGCAGCCGCCGCAACGTGTCCAGATAGTCGCCGAGCCGACCGTCCGGATGCGCGACGAGCGTCGTACCGCGCCCGAGGATCGTGTCGCCCGTCAGCACCGCCCGGTCCGCGGGCAGGTGGAAGGAGAGCGAGTCCCCGGTGTGCCCGGGGTGGGGACGACCCGCAGTTCGAGCCCTCCCGTGGTGATCACGTCACCCGCCCCAGCCCTCGTCACCGAGCCGCAGCGCGGCGTCCAGGGCACGCACCTTCGTCCGCGTCAGCTCGGCGAAGCGGGCCGCACCCTCCGCGTGGTCGGGGTGGCCATGGGTCAGGAGCGTGAGGCCGATGCGCCGCCCGGCCCTCGCCGCGGTGTCGATGACGGCCCGCAGATGTACGTCGTCGAGCGGACCGGGATCGATGACGACAGCGAGTTCGGAGCCCGGCTCGGCGACGATCCAGGTGTTGGTGCCGTCCAGCGTCATCGCCGAGGCGTTCGGGGCGAGGACGTTGACCGTACGGGTGGTGGCGGGGCCGGACAGGACCCCACCGCGGGCTGCCCGGGGAGCGCTGCAGCGTCGCTCATGCGGCGCCTCCGTCCGTGCGGCCGGGGCGGCCGTCCGCGCCCCGACCGGGATGTGTTTGGTGAACTCGTCATGCCCCGGCCAGCTCAGCACCAGCACATCACCGTCCACACGAGCCTGTGCGAGCACCGGAGACAGGTCCTGGGAACCTGCCACCTTCAAAGCCTCCGCAGCCGTCCTGCAGGGCCTGAGCGCCCGCAGGGTCGAAACGGTCGGCGGCATCATCAGGAGCTCGCCCCGGTCGTACCCGTCGACTGCGTCCGCCGGCCGGATCCACACCGTCCGGTCGGCCTCGGTGGAGGCGTTACGGGTGCGCTGGCCCTCGGGGAGCGCGGCGACGAAGAACCAGGTGTCGTAACGGCGCGGTTCGAACGCCGGCGTGATCCAGCGCGCCCACGCGCCCAGCAGATCGGATCGGAGCACCAGGCCACGCCGGTCCAGGAACCGGGCGAAGGACAGCTCGCGGGCGACCAGCGCCTCACGGTCGGCCTCCCAGTCAGCGCCCGTGGTCTCGCTGACGACGGTGTCCGCGGCAGGCCCCGCCAGGAGCACACCCGCCTCCTCGTACGTCTCGCGGACAGCCGCACAGACGATGGCCTGCGCCTCGGTGACCGAGGCGACGCCGAGCCGCTGTGCCCAGCTCTCCAGCGACGGCCCGGCCCAGCCCACCAGGTGGTCGTCGTCGCGCGGGTCGACCCGCCACCCGGATAGGCGTACGCACCTCCGGCAAAGCCATGGAGGTGCGCCGGCGCAGCATATGGACGGCAGGACCACCGGCAGGACCACCGGCAGCACCACCCGCAGGTCCACCCGCAGGTCCATCGGCTCGGTCCCGCAGCAGCATCACGGTGGCGGCCCGCCTGGGCGTCACAGCCGTCAGCTCGCCGCTGGCGAGGGCCCTGATCCGGGCGGGCCATTCCGGTGGGTACCACTGACCATTGGACATGGCCGGAGGCTATCCGGAACCGCGCCGATGTTCGAGAGACTCCCCAGATCTGTACATGCCCCGTACACACGGTCCCGCCCGGTCACAGGGACCGGACGGGACCGCGAAATCGTTCACGTGCATCGACCGGATACCGCCCGGATGCCCGGCGGCCATGCTCGGAGCACGGACCGTGGCTCAGGCCTCGGTCAGCTCGACCTGTACCTCGATCTCCACCGGCGCATCCAGCGGCAGCACCGCGACGCCCACGGCGCTGCGCGCGTGCACACCCTTGTCGCCCAGGACAGCGCCCAGCAGCTCGCTCGCACCGTTGACCACGGCCGGCTGGCCCGTGAAATCGGAGGCCGAGGCGACGAAGCCCACGACCTTCACGACACGGGCGATCCGGTCCAGGTCACCGGCGACCGACTTGACCGCCGCCAGGGCGTTGAGCGCGCAGGTCTTCGCCAGCTCCTTGGCCTCGTCCGGCGTCACCTCCGCGCCGACCTTTCCGGTCACCGCGAGCTTGCCGTCCACCATCGGCAGCTGGCCGGAGGTGTACACGTACACCCGCTCTGTACGGCCGGCTGGTACGAGGCCAGCGGAGGCACGACAGCCGGCAGGGTCAGGCCGAGCTCGGCGAGCTGCGCCTCTACGGCGCCCGCCATTACGACTTCTCCCGCTTCAGGTAGGCCACGAGCTGCTCGGGGTTGTTCGGGCCGGGAACGACCTGGACCAGCTCCCAGCCGTCCTCGCCCCAGGTGTCCAGAATCTGCTTGGTCGCGTGCACGAGAAGGGGCACGGTCGCGTATTCCCACTTGGTCATGAGCCCGACTGTAATGCCTGGCACATGCAGCCCCGCGCGTAGCCCGCGGCCCAACTGGTTAGGCTCGAAGGCGTGAGCAGGTTCCAGGTCGTCAGCGGCAAGGGCGGTACCGGTAAGACCACGGTCGCCGCCGCCCTCGCGCTCGCCCTCGCGACCGAGGGCAGGCGCACCTCCTCGTCGAGGTCGAGGGCAGACAGGGCATCGCCCAGCTCTTCGAGTCGGAAGCCCTTCCGTACGAGGAGCGCAAAATCGCCGTGGCGCCCGGCGGCGGGAGGTCCATGCGCTGGCGATCGACGCCGAGCGGGCCCTCCTGGACTATCTCCAGATGTTCTACAAACTGGGCAGCGCGGGCCGGGCGCTCAGAAGCTCGGCGCGATCGACTTCGCCACCACCATCGCGCCCGGGGTGCGGGACGTCCTGCTGACCGGCAAGGCCTGTGAGGCCGTACGCCGCAAGGACAAGCAGGGCAGGTTCGTCTACGACTACGTGATCATGGACGCGCCGCCCACGGGCCGCATCACCCGCTTCCTCAATGTGAACGACGAGGTGGCGGGACTGGCTCGGATAGGCCCGATACACAATCAGGCGCAGGCCGTGATGAGGGTCCTGAAGTCTCCCGAAACCGCGGTGCACCTGGTGACGCTGCTGGAGGAGATGCCGGTCCAGGAGACCGCGGACGGTATCGCGGAGCTGCGGGCGGCCGAACTGCCCGTGGGGCGGGTCTTCGTGAACATGGTGCGTCCTCATCTGCTGGACGAGGAGGCGCTGCGGACCGCGTCCGGCGGGCGCCGCAAGGAGATCGCGAAGGCGCTGACCCGCGCCGGAGTGACCGGATCCGCCTCGCTCGTACGGCCACTGGTCGAACAGGCCACGGAGCATGCGCAGCGGGTCGGTCTCGAACGAGAGCAGCGTGCGGTACTGGCCGGGCTGGGGCTGCCCACGGCCGAGCTTCCGCTGATGGGCGAGGGCGTGGACCTGTCCGCGCTGTACGACCTGGCGGCCGGGATCCGCAAGCAGGGTGTGGGCGACGAGGCGGCTGACGCCGCCGGACAGGGCCCGGGGCGGCTCGCGACGCGGATCGGGACGAGGGCGGGGTCATGACGCTGGGCACGGATATCGCACCGGGGCTGGACACCGACGCGCTTGTCGACGACCGGGCATCCGGATCGTGGTGTGCTGCGGCTCGGGCGGGGTCGGCAAGACCACGACGGCGGCGGCTCTCGGTGTACGGGCTGCGGAGCGCGGCCGCAAGGTCGTCGTCCTGACCATCGACCCGGCCCGCCGGCTCGCCCAGTCCATGGGCATCGACCAGCTGGACAACATCCCGCGCCGGGTCGAGGACATCGCGGGCGACGGCGAACTGCACGCCATGATGCTCGACATGAAGCGGACCTTCGACGAGACCGTCGAGGCGCACACGGATGCCGAGCGGGCCCGCGCGATCCTGGAGAACCCGTTCTACCAGTCCCTGTCGGCCGGTTTCGCCGGAACGCAGGAGTACATGGCGATGGAGAAGCTCGGGCAGCTGCGGGCGCGCGACGAGTGGGACCTGATCATCGTCGACACCCGCCCTCGCGCTCCGCGCTGGATTTCCTGGATGCTCCTAAGCGCCTGGGGTCTTTCCTCGACGGCAAGTTCATCCGGATGCTGATGGCCCCGGCGAAGATCGGCGGCCGGGCCGGGATGAAGTTCCTCAATGTCGGTATGTCGATGATGACGGGGACGCTCGGCAAGCTGCTCGGTGGTCAGTTCCTGCGTGACGTACAGACTTTCGTCGCGGCGATGGACTCGATGTTCGGCGGATTCCGCACCCGGGCCGATGCCACGTACAAGTTGCTTCAGGCTCCCGGCACGGCATTCCTGGTCGTCGCGACCCCGGAGAGGACGCGCTGCGGGAGGCCGCCTACTTCGTGGAACGGCTCGCCGCCGAGGAGATGCCACTGGCCGGTCTGGTCCTCAACCGGGTGCATGGCAGCGAGGCCGCGCGGCTCTCCGCCGAGCGGGCTCTGGCCGCCGCAGAAAATCTTGATGAAGCCTGCATTGTGGATCAGACGGCCGGGAATGATGGCCTTTGTGACCCGGCGGTAGTCACCTCTCCCGAAGCCTCCGATCCCCACACACACAGGAGAAGACACCACGGACTCCGCATCCGAGCCCGCATCCAGCCCCAAGCCCGCTTCTACCCCGCCCCGCTGCTCCCCTGTTTCCGTCGATCAGCTGACGGCAGGCCTGTTGAGATTGCACGCCGAGCGGATGCATGTCGTCGCCCGCGAGCAGCACACACGCGACCGCTTCACCACACTCCACCCCGAAGTCCCTATGACCGAGGTATCCGCGCTGCCCGGCGATGTGCACGACCTGTCGGGTCTCCGGGCCATCGGGGAACGACTCGCGACCGGTTCCGCTTCTGCTCCGGCCGGAGCCGCGTAGGACCACCATCGGGACTCCCGGGCTCCCCGGGGCTCCGCGACCCACCCGCGGCTACCCCGCGGCGGCGTACGTCTCGTGCAGTGCCTCGTCCTCCAGACCCACCACTGCGGGCAGAATGCCCGTGGACCGCTCGTATTCACTGCGCGCGGTCTCCAGCAGGCGGCGCCAGGACGTGACGGTCGGCCGGCGACGCAGCAGTGCGCGGCGCTCCCGCTCCGTCATTCCGCCCCACACGCCGAACTCGACGCGATTGTCCAGCGCATCGGCCAGGCACTCGGTCCGCACCGGGCATCCGGTGCACACCGCCTGGCCCTGTTCTGCGCTGCCCCTTGTACGAACAATTCATCCGGATCGGTAGTGCGGCAGGCTGCCTGCGCACTCCAGTCGGTTACCCAGCCCATGCCGGCGCCGTCCTCTCCCGAATCGAGGCTCCCCACGGCGGCAACGGCATATTCACCGCTGCCAGTTGAGGACGTTACGGAAGGCAGGCGCAGCACAACACCCTTCGGGCCCAATCTTGAATGGCCCGAACGGACTATGCGTACGCGGCAGATCACCCAGGGAGTGAGGCATGGACATGCGGGACTATCTCGACAATATCGGGACAGTACACCCAATCGACAACGGACATTCAGTAACGCACGGGGTGAATTCGGGAGCACCTGAGTCCGTGGTTGAACAACGTCGAGCTGCATTGAGCGTGTAAGGGGTTGGCACAGAACTGGACTGCTGTGACAGTTGAGAGCAGCTTAGGCCAAGGCCTGCCCTGTGTCCGGCGATTGGGAACGTCGCCACATCAGGGTGCCGGGCGCCGCCGGGCCGCGCACAGGAAACGCTCAGTGACCTCTCAGATGTCACGGCTTGGTACCCGAACATCCCGAGGAACAGCTGCTCCATCGGAACATCCCTATTTACGGATTAGGCTGCCCCCATGCCAAAAGCGCTCGGGCGGGGTCTCACCACGACCCAGCAGGCCGCCAAGTTCCTCGGTGTCGCCGCGCTCTCCGGAGCTGTGCTGGCGGGCATCGCGCTGCCGGCCGCCGGAGCACTGGGGCTCGCCGCCAAGGGGACGGTCGAGGGATTCGACGAGATCCCTCCAACCTCAAGACCCCGCCGCTCAGTCAGCGGACCACCATCCTGGACAGCACCGGCGGCTCGCTCGCCACCGTCTACTCGCGCGACCGCACCGTCGTCCCCTCAGGACATCTCCCCGTACATGCAGGACGCGATCATCGCGATCGAGGACTCGCGCTTCTACGAGCACGGGCGGTCGACCTCAAGGGCATCCTGCGGGCGATGAACCGCAACGTGCAGGCGGGCGGGGCCTCGCAGGGCGCGTCGACTCTGACCCAGCAGTACGTGAAGAACGTCTTCGTCGAGGAGGCGGGCGACGACCCGGACAAGGTCGCGCAGGCCACTCAGCAGACCCTGGGCCGCAAGGTCCGTGAACTCAAGTACGCGATCCAGGTCGAGGAAGAGCTCGGCAAGAAGAAGATCCTGGAGAACTACCTCAACATCACGTTCTTCGGGCAGCAGTCATACGGCGTCGAAGCCGCTTCCCAGCGTTACTTCTCCAAGCACGCGAAGGACCTGAAACTGGAGGAGGCCGCCCTGCTGGCCGGCCTCGTCCAGTCGCCGACCCGCTACGACCCGGTCAATGACACGGAGGAGGCGACCAAGCGTCGCAACACCGTGCTGACGCGTATGGCCGCCGTAGGCGACATCTCGCGGCCCGAGGCGGACGCCGCCATGGCCGCCCCGATCACACTGAAGGTGAGCAAGCCGAACAACGGCTGCATCACGGCAGTCAGCGGTTCCGGGTTCTTCTGCGACTACGTGCGCAAGACCATCCTGACCGACCCGGCCTTCGGCAAGACCGAGGAGGAGCGTTCCAAGCTCTGGAACCTGGGCGGTCTGACCATCAAGACCACACTCGACCCCGCGCCCAGCAGGCTGCCAACGAGGCGGCCACGTCCAGGGTCAACAAGGACGACAAGGTCGCGGCCTCGGTGGTGCAGGTCCAGCCCGGCAGCGGCAAGATCCTCTCCATGGGGCAGTCGCGCCCGTACGGTCTGGACCCGAAGCAGAACGAAACGATGCTCAACCTCGCCGTCACCAACAAGATGGGCGGCACGACCTACGGCTTCCAGGTCGGCTCGACCTTCAAGCCGATCACGGCTGCCGCTGCGCTGGAGAAGGGCATCAGCCCGGCCCAGAGCTACAACACCCGTGGAAGATCTCGCTGCCGATGAGCTCCTTCACCAACTGTGCGGGCAGCAGTGCCGGGGGCGGCAACTGGGATCTGCAGAACGAGACGGACGACGAGAAGGGCGCCTTCGACATGACCGGCGCGCTCGGCAAGTCCATCAACACCTACTTCGCGAAGCTGGAGCAGAAGACCGGGCTGTGCAACACGGTCGGCATGGCCAGGAAGATGGGCTACGAGCGGGGCGACGGCAAGAAGATCGGCGAGAACCCGTCGATCACTCTCGGCGGCGAGGAGAGCACCCCGCTCGCGATGGCCGCCGCGTACGCCACGTTCGCCAACCGCGGCACATTCTGCACACCGGTCACCATCGAGTCGATCATCGACCCCAACGGCAAGAAGCTCCCGGTCCCCAAGACCTCGTGTTCACGGGCGATGAGCGAGACGACCGCGGACTCGATCAACCAGATGCTCAAGGGCGTGGTCGAGGACGGCACCGGCGCCAAGGCCGGTCTCGACGATCGCGACAACGCGGGTAAGACCGGTACGACCAACGACCGCAAGGACGCCTGGTTCGTCGGCTACACCCCGAACCTGTCCACGGCGGTGTGGGTCGGCGACGACATCGGTGAGAAGGCGTCGATGTACGACATCACCATCGGCGGCCAGTTCTACGACAAGGTCTGCGGTGGCTGTCTGCCTGGTCCGATCTGGAAGACCGCGATGACCGGTGCGCTGAACGCAACCGAGACTCCCGCGTTCAACCCGATCAAGGTCCCCGGGCCAAGCCCAAGGAAGACAAGAGCAAGGGCAAGGGCAAAGACAGGGACCGGGACGACAACAAGCCCGGCGACGAGGACCCCTTCCCCGGCATCAGCCTCCCCGGGCGTGATCGGCGGGAACGACGGCGGTGCGCACGGTGGCGGCGGCAACGGTCCCTGACCGTCCGGATCACCTGACGACGGTATGAAGGCATGAAGGAGGGGCGCTCCCGGACAGGGAGCGCCCTCCTTCGCGTACGGTCCGCCGGCCCTCAGCCCGCGAGGCGCTTCTTCACCGCACCGGCCACCCGGCCACCCTCCGCGAGCCCGGCCACCTTCGGGTTGACGATCTTCATGACGGCGCCCATGGCCCTCGGGCCCTCGGCGCCGGAGGCCTCGCGTCCGCGACGGCCTGGGCGACGATCGCGTCCAGCTCGTCGTCGGAGAGCTGCTTGGCAGGTACGCGTCGAGCAGCTCGCCCTCCACCTTCTCCCGTGCGGCCTGCTCGGTCCGGCCGCCCTGGGCGAAGGCCTCGGCTGCCTCACGACGCTTCTTCGCCTCCTTGGCGATCACCTTCTGCACCTCGTCGTCGGAGAGCTCACGCGCCGTCTTGCCGCTGACCTCCTCCTTGGTGATCGCGGTGAGCGTCAGCCGGAGCGTGGACGAGGTCAGCTCGTCGCGTGCCCTGATGGCCGTGGTGAGGTCTTCCTTGAGCTTGGACTTGAGCGTGGTCATGCGGCGATTGTGACAGGTACCGGGCACCTGCCGCCCGCCGGTTTCTTCTCTTCGTACCGTGTCTGCGACGATGGACGCATGCGCGCACGCTACGGAGTACCCCTGAAAGTCACGGCAGTCGGCGCAGCGGTCGGCGCTGCCGGCCTCGCCTACGCCGCCGGATTCGAAGCCCGCTCGTTCCGTCTGCGACGGATCACCATTCCCGTACTCCCGCACGGGGCGCGCCCGTTGCGCGTGCTCCAGGTCTCCGACATCCACATGGTGAGCGGCCAGCGCAAGAAGCGGGCCTGGCTGCAGTCGCTGGCAGGGCTGCGCCCTGACTTCGTCGTGAACACCGGCGACAACCTCTCCGATCCGGAAGCCGTGCCGGAGCTGCTCGACGCGCTGGGCCCGCTGATGGAGCTCCCCGGCGTCTACGTTTTCGGCTCCAACGACTACTACGGCCCCAAGCTTCGCAACCCGGCCCTGTACCTCCTGGAGAAGTTCGGGGCAATCACGGCCTGAACGGGAACGCACCGGTGGTCGGCGCCCTCCACAACCCGTGGGAGCCGATGCGGGACGCCTTCGACTCCGCGGGCTGGCTGGGCCTGTCCAACACGCGCGGCCGGCTCAAGGTGGACGGCCTCGAGATCGCGTTCACGGGCCTGGACGACCCGCACATCAAGCGCGACCGTTACGCAGAGGTGGCAGGCGGCCCCGAAACGGGCGCCGACCTGTCGATCGGCGTGGTCCACGCCCCTACCTGCGCTCCCTGGACGCCTTCACCGCAGACGGCTACCCCTGATCCTGGCGGGCCACACCCACGGCGGCCAGCTGTGCATCCCCTTCTACGGGGCGCTGGTCACCAACTGCGACCTGGACACGGACCGGGTGAAGGGCCTCTCCCGCCACACGGCCGGCGACCGGCGCTCCTACCTCCACGTCTCGGCAGGCTGCGGCACCAACCGCTACACCCCGGTCCGCTTCGCCTGCCCGCCCGAGGCGACGCTGCTGACCCTGACACCCCGCGACTGACGGTGACCATACGATCACGATCTCCCCGCCGGCCCGGGACAAATACCGGATTTCGCCTCGGGCCGCCGGTGGGCTAAAGTAATCGTTGTCGCCGCGACAAACGGTGGACATCGGGGTGTAGCGCAGCTTGGCAGCGCGCTTCGTTCGGGACGAAGAGGTCGTGGGTTCAAATCCCGCCACCCCGACAGCTGAAACACCAGGTCAGGGGCCTGATCCACTAAGTGGATCAGGCCCTGAGTGGTTTCCGGGCCGTCTTGGGAGCCGTTTGGGAGCCGAGTCCGGGAGGCGGCTCCCAAACGGCTCCCTGCTGGGCCGTTGGAGGCCAACCGCGGAGCCCTACTCCGATCGGACACGTCCTTCGACTTATGCCGCCGGGCGGGTGAGGGGCAGAGCGGCCCACCTCTTGATGGTTACCAAGCAGTAGCGTCAATTCCGCCCTCCGGGCTGACCGACGAAGGGCTGCGGCTCTCTCCGACCAACCAGGGCGCCCTACCTGGCCCTGTGGTGACCACTGGCAGTGCCGTGCGGCTGCTGCGGTATTCACCGCGCGCTCAGTTGTCCGGCTGCTCCTCGAAGTCGGACGGGGTAGGCGTCGGCAGAACATCCTCCCCGGAGCAGCTCCATCACGCCGATCGCGTCATCATCCTGCGCAAGGTCGGCGTCGCCGTAGTTCGGACCATCGGTCAGGTCGCCGTCTGACTTCTCGATCAACAAGCGCTCGCGATACGCGTCGCGCGCCGAAACAGCGATCCGATCAATGAGCATGTAGCTCAGCCCTGCGCCGACAGCCATGCCCGCGATGGGCACGAACTGTCCGAGCTTCCTCTTCGGCAGCTGCTGCGAGAACTTCGCCGCGAAGGTCTGGGCGATCTTGGTGAGGACCTTCTCGTTCAACTTGGCCCAAGGAGCATTCCTGACAAGCAACTGGGTGAGTTGCGACAGTTCGGCGTAGGCGGCCGTCTTCGCCGATGTACCCGTGGACATTCCTAGAGCAATCACGGACATCACGAAGAGTTCTTCTTCGGGATCGTTCGGGTGGTAGCCGTAGTAGAGAGCTGTGGCGGCGACCGTTCGAGTGGCAAGGCCGAGCATCATCGCAGTGTCGGCAACCATCGCCCCAGCTACGGTTCCGATTCCAGGTGCGGCGCCCGCGCCCGCGCCCGCGATTGTTCCGGCGCTGGCGAGCACCTCTCCCCTGTCACGACTGCCGCCGACCCAAGCCCTGTAGCCGCTGCGGAGAGGGCGTGGCCGTACCGAACCAAGTTGTGTCTTGCGACTTCGTCGAGGACCCGCAAATCGAGCTCACGAATCTCGTCCAACCCGGCGATGTCGTGTCCGGCACGTCGATACTGCCCAACGACACGCTTTCGCTCACTGTCCGGCTCGCGGTGCCTCCCACGGCCTTGCCGAGCCTTTGCGGCTCCGCCGTAGGCGGCAGCCACTTTGTCGGCGCCCGGGCGCTCTAGCCTTCTCTCCCAGCGAAGCGAGGCGTTCCCGGGCCTGCGGCGGGAGGAAGGTCCTCGCCCGCTTGCTGAGAGCAGCTGCCTTTCGCTCCTGGAGCCGGCCCCACTCGCGTAGTTCGTAAGCAGAGAGAGTCATGTCGTCGCCTCGGTATCAGAGTGCTTGGGAGCAGTCCCGGGTGAACGCGGCCATGAGTCTGCGCCGCTGGACGAGGAAATCTTGTAGCTTCCTCCGTGGCCTCGGCCAGATTCGCCGGGTCTTTGCGGTGACAGGTGCAACCCCAGGCTGGAAGCGCTAGTTAGCACCGACGAGCCTTCTGGGGAGGAACATCATGAAGCAGAATACGCGTCCGGCGAGGTCCGTGGAGGGTGCGAGGGACATCCTTAGGCTGTGGGTCGGCGAGGGTGGTGAAGGCGCCAAGTACTGGCAGCAGGCCCTACTCGAAACTCAAAACCGGGGCCCGCGCTGCTCACCCGTCCTCCGGCGGTGCCTGCAAACTCGGCCTACTCCCAAGGCCAGTTGGGCGCGAGGGTTGCCCGTAGTTCACATTCACTCGCCGACAGGCTGGAAGAACAGCGCCACGGTCAGTCCGGAAGGCGAGGTGTGCCTGCGTTCGGCGCGAATGACACCTCTTCCCTTGTGGCGTTGCTATCGTCAGCGCCACTGGCGAGCCCGAGTCCTTCCGGATGGGCCCTGTGGATTCCGCGCGGCCGGTGCCGTCATACAGATCGGCCCTCCTGGCGAGCCCGGCCATCCATGAGAGGACTGCAGTGAGCAGCCAAATACCCCGATGCCTGAACGACTTCCAGGTCCCAGCAAGGACGTCAGGAACCAGTGGAAGACCGCCACGTTCTGCCTGGCGCGCTGACGGTGACTGCTGCCGCGCTCGTCTATACCGCTGCCGAAGGCCGAGGAGGTACTCCCCACGCCTCAGCCGATCCATCGCCCTCGATCTGGCAGGACGACCGCCCCCGCGCTGACACCACACCCGTCGCGACGACATCCCCGCCCCGAGTCGACCGGCCGACTTCAAGATCGGTGACGAGGCCCGCAACGGCGGCGCCGTCGTCACGGTCGCCAAGGTCCGGGAGACCGAGTCGATCAACGTGGCCGGCGCGGTGAAGAAGGCAGGAGGCGGCGCCAAGTACGTGATCCTGGAGACCGTGGTGTTCAACGACACCAAGGCCAGCATGGACCTCACCTGTTCGCTGCCCATCGTGAACAACCTGCTCGACGAGCAAGACCGGCGCTACGACACCATCGATGACCTGTACGAAGTCGCGGGCAACCCCGAGTGCAACGAACAGCTCCAGCCGGGCTTCAAGGATGAAATGCTATTCGTCTACCGGGTCCCGGAGGACGCGAAAATCATCGCCTGGGAGTTCTCCGAGTACGACCTCACCTCTGAGCGGGAGCCATCGGCCATCGAACTAGACAGTGTTTGAGGCTTCAGGGGCTGGGACGACATGCCCAACTGGCGATTGTCCCCTGGCCCGGCCCCGGCTGGCCGGGGCATCCCTGCCGTGCGAGCGCGGCCGTTCCCCACCACATGAGCGATTGTGGTAGTCGCGGCGTCACTGTACGTTTCCGCGTACAGATCGGTTTGGCTCGGAGGGGCGGGATGCCTGGGTACGGCCGCGCAGACAGCGAGTGGGACATGCTGGTGGAGGCCGGGCGGGGATTCCTCGTCGAACGCGCGAAACTTGGCAAGCTCACCTCATACACAGAGCTCAGCGTCACTCTGGCCAGGCGAACCGGCTGCCGTGCATTCGACTTCGAGCGTGCTGATGAGCGGGCGGCCATGGGGCATCTGCTGGGACGGATCGTGGGCCACGATCGGGAGATCGCCCCTCCGACCCTCCTGTCATGCTCTCGGCACTGGTGAATTACCTGGGTGCCAACGACGCTGGACCCGGTTTCTATCAGTTGGCCAAGGACCTGCAGCTTCTGCCCATGAGTGCCTCCTCGGACGAGAAGTTCGAGTTCTGGATCAAACAGGCGAAACGGCTCTACGAACGCCATGGGGCCAGTCCGGCCGTGGCCTGAGCATGGGCCATTGCAGCACATGCGCAGCACAGCACCAAGGTGGGCCGCAGGCTCAACTGCTTCCGGCGGAAGAGGACGGCGCCGACCCGTCGGTCAGGGCTGGCGCCGGTTCACTTCGGCTTCGAGCGAATGCCCGGCTTCGGAAACGTGCCGTAGGCCGAGTTCAACGAGGGCAACCATCGGATCAGTTCGGCAACTCGGCGCCCCATGAACCGTACGGGCGCCTCCGCGCCCGTAGCGCCCGATGAAGCCGGGATCGGTACGAGCACATTAGGGGCCCGTCAGACGTCGGCTCCGCCGAAGCGCGCACGATAGGACTCCAGGTCCTCCTCCGAGATCTTCGCGAAGAGCACCGGCGGCACGGTGAAGGCTGTACCGGCCGGGACGGCGTCCAGGGACTTGGCCTGCTCGGCGGTCACCCAGGTCGCGGCGTCGCCCTCCAGGGCGAAGGCACCGCGCATGGCGGCGGCCGAGGCTGGGATGAACGGCTCGGAGACGATCGCGTAGAGGTGGATGAGGTTCATCGCCGTACGCAGGGTCAAGGCCGCACCCTCCGGGTCGTTCTTGATCTCCAGCCAGGGGCCTTCTCCTCCAGGTAGGAGTTGCCCGCCGACCACAGGGCCCGCAACGCCGCCCCGGCCTTGCGGTACTGGAGAGCCTCCATGTGCTCCTCGTACTCAGCCAGCAGCCGCGCGATCTCCTCGCCCAGCCGTGCCTCCGCCTCGCCGGCCGCATTGCCCGCAGGGACGTCGTCCCCGAAGCGCTTGCGGGAGAAGGACAGCACCCGGTTGACGAAGTTGCCCAGAGTGTCGGCCAGGTCCTTATTGACCGTGGCGGCGAAGTGCTCCCAGGTGAAAGAGGAGTCGTCGGACTCGGGGCGTTGGCGATCAGGAAGTAGCGCCAGTAGTCAGCCGGCAGCATCTCCAGCGCGGCGTCGGTGAAGACGCCCCGCTTCTGGGAGGTGGAGAACTTTCCGCCGTAGTACGTCAGCCAGTTGAAGCCCTTGACGACGTCGACCTTCTTCCACGGCTCGCGGACGCCGAGCTCCGTGGCCGGGAACATCACCGTGTGGAACGGGACGTTGTCCTTGGCCATGAACTGGGTGTAGCGCACGGTGTCGTCGGCCTCGTACCACCACGACTTCCAGTCGCGCGTCTCGCCATCCGGGCCGGCGTCCGACCACTCCTTCGTCGCGCCGATGTACTCGATCGGGGCGTCGAACCAGACGTAGAAGACCTTGCCTTCGGCCGCGAGCTCCGGCCAGGTATCGGCCGGAACCGGAACGCCCCAGTCGAGGTCGCGGGTGATGGCGCGGTCGTGGAGACCCTCGGTCAGCCACTTGCGGGCGATGGACGAGGACAGCTGCGGCCACTGCTCCTCGTGCCGCGCGACCCACGCCTCGACCTCATGCTGAAGCTTGGACTGGAGCAGGAACAGGTGCTTGGTCTCGCGGACCTCCAGCTCCGTGGAGCCGCTGATCGCCGAACGAGGGTTCAGCAGGTCGGTCGGGTCGAGGACGCGGGTGCAGTTCTCGCACTGGTCGCCGCGGGCCTTGTCGTAGCCGCAGTGCGGGCAGGTGCCCTCGACGTACCGGTCCGGCAGGAAGCGGCCGTCGACCGGCGAGTACACCTGGCGGATCGCACGTTCCTCGATGAAGCCGTTCTTGTGCAGCTGGCGCGCGAAGTGCTGCGTAATCTCGACGTTCTGTTGCGAAGAGCTGCGTCCGAAGTAGTCGAAGGCCAGCTGGAAGCCGTCGTACACGGCCTTCTGTGCGTCGTGGGCCTGCGCGCAGAACTCCGCCACCGACAGTCCGGCCGCCTTGGCCGCCAGCTCGGCCGGTGTCCCGTGCTCGTCGGTGGCGCAGATGTACAGGACGTCGTGACCGCGCTGGCGGAGGTACCGGGAGTACACATCCGCCGGAAGCATCGACCCGACCATGTTGCCCAGGTGCTTGATCCCGTTGATGTAGGGAAGCGCGCTGGTTACCAGGTGTCGAGCCATCCTTGGATGCTCCATTTCATACGGCGCCGGTGACAGTGCCACGGCGGGCCCAGGTCGGGAGGGTGCAGCAGGTTCGACCGCTCAGGTCGCTCAACCGAGTCACGCGTAGTGAGGTCGGCTCTGCAAGCCGTCGCAATCGTATGGCAGCCGGGTGCCTCCCCGGCGAGCCGCTTTATCCTCGGCCGGGCCCGTACGGAAACGCGCTCGGCCGTCCGAGACAGGCGGCCAAGCGAGTCTCGGACGGCCGAGGCGGTCCTCATATTAGGCCCGTATGTCCGTGGTTGCGCACCCTTGTCCTCATGCGAGACCGAAGAGTGATTCATATGATCCGAGAAGCCTCTTCCAGCAAGCCAGGCGCTCCGGACCGGCGCCACCCTGCGAACAGCGAAGTCCGGGTGCCTCTCACCCCCAGGCTTCGCCTCGGCCTGTGCTACCTGCGTGCACGCAGGAGGGCGTCGAGCACGTGCACGGGCGAGGTAGGGCGCATCGCCAGGCGGGCAGCGAGGGCTGCTTCCCACTGCTCGGTCAGGCCGATCATGAGGCGCTTGCGCATACCAGGGTGACGTGGGCATAGCGCGCCGAGACGGAGCCGTCGATGTGTCCCATGCGCTGGTCCATGAGGACCTTCTCGGTGCCGAGGTCCTCCATCACGGTCCTATGGGTGTGGCGCAGTCCGTGAGGGGTGAGGCCCTTGGCAATCGGGAGCCAGCAGGCGTCAGCTCGTTGGCCGGCGCCGCGCCCTCGCGCGGGGACTCCTGGCCAGGGTTCACCGAGAAGCGGCACGGGTCGTGCCTCCTGCGGGCCTTCTTCGGATACCAGCCCGATACCGCTGGAGTGAACAGCCACGTTGCGAAACCGTTCCTGCGCCAATGGGCCGCAGGCTCCACCACCGCGCCGCCTCGTACGAACCCAAGGTCCGTGATGGCCTCCTCCACCCGCATTCGCGTCGCCTCAGCAACGCGATCGGGGTGGTTGAGGACGTTGGACACCGTCCCCGTGGAGACTTCGGCGCGGCGTGCGACGTCGACAAGTTTCGCACCGTGGTGGCCGCCCGTACGAGCCGTGCCCTGCCCGCGGAAGACGTAGGTCCTACCGTGGCAGGGGCAGGGCGTCGGCTTCGTGCGGGCGACGTGATTGGCGACCAGGGCGGACAGCCAGTCCATCGAGTCGAGGGTGCGATAGCTGTCGTCCTTGGGCGGGCAGCGCACCATCTCGCCCGAGTCGAGTTCGTACAACTGCCACTCGACACGGACGGAGCCAGGTCGAGCGAACTCGGTCTCCAAGCCGACTATTTCGCCCCAGCGCATGCCCGTGTATCCCTTGAGGACGACGGCGACGAACTCGTCATCTCGGCCGGACAGCAGTGCTGCTCGTTCGGCGATCAACAGGATGCCGAGCGGATCGGTGACGACCTTCTCCGGGCCTCGGTCACGGGAGCGGCCCGCGCGCTTGCCCGTCCACGCCGCCTGGTCGCCGGGTTCGACGTGATCAGCCCTTCGTCGATCGCGTCCTCGTAGATCAGGTGGAACGTCGAGCGCCAAGTCTTGACGCTGGAGGCCGCGTACAGGGCCCTTTCCTTCTTCTCCCACCGGTCGACGTCCGAGCGCAGGATGCCGGCGAGTGCTTGGTCCCCGAAGTCGGGAAGCAGGTGTTCCTCGATGTGGCGCTTGTAGTTCTGCATCGTCGATGCGGCCAGGTCCTGGGTGTCGTACCAGCGGCTCGCGTACTCGCCGAAGGTCTCCTGGCCGAGGGCCGGGTTACGCCAGTCGCCGCGCCGGTACTTGTTCTCGGCCTCGCTCGCGGCGCGCTGAGCCTCGCCCTTGGTGGCGAACTTGATCGCCTTGCCGCTCTCGTCGACGACCGTGAGGTGCTTCCCCGGTGCGGTCTTGTACCGGCCGCGCCAGTAGTTCGCGCGCTTCTCCGCGAAACCCACGCTCCTCCTCTCTTGATACGCGGTTGTCAGGCGACGGTGCTGAACTGGCTCTGCCTCGCGCGGACCGGAGGCCGCGCCCGCAGACGCGTTGTGGGCGCGGCACGCTGGGGCGCGTCCGTCTGCTGGGCGTCGGCCTTGGCGACAGTCCGAGCTGTGACGGGCTGGTGTGCCCGTGCGGGCCGTTCCTCGTGGAGGCGGATGATCTCTGCGAGGTGTTCTGCGGTGAAGCGGTACGCGCGGCCGACCCGGGTGAAGGGGATCAGCCGCCGGCGGGCCCTGTCCTGACCCACCAGGCAGAGCAGCCGAGAACAGCAGCGATGTCCTCGGGGAAGTAGAGGCGGGACGGCGCTACGGCAATGCCTGGCTGATCAGCCATGCGAGATCGCCTCCTTCGCGGTACGGAGGCGGAACGGCAACAGAGCAGGGGAATGGCCTCTCGGCGCAAGGAGGTTCCTTCTCTGGCGCGGCCGTGCGGAGACGGATACGCCGGTCTTGGTGGTTCAGGTACGGGCGGGTGATGCGCGTAGCGGCTGCCGGGTGTTGGCCCACCCGGGGAGCGCTGTTGGGGCTCGTTCCGCTAACTCGTCTCGGCGAGCAGGGCGAGCGGTGAGAGCCGAGAGCGGCTGCGATGGCGACGAGGTCGTCGACATCGCAGCGGCGCTGTCTGCATTCGATGCGGGACAGCATCGTGATGGTCATGGGTCGGCCGAGCGCGGTGACCCGTTCGGCCAGCTGGCGCTGGGCGAATCCGCGCGCTGTGCGGGCACGGGTAATGGCGCGGGCGGTCAGCACGCCGGCCGGACCAATTCCCAAGGGGCTTTCAGGCATGGGTCAGTTGTAGCTCTGCATTGCCGGTTTGGGTAACCGGCGATGTGCTGCTATGTTTCGCATCTTTTGTCAGATCTGGTCCCCAGGCTCCTTGCGAGCGGCGCAACATAGACCGGAATTGGCGGATGACCAAATCACCTGGTGCCCTCATGCTGGTAGCACCTACGTGGTGCTCGACGTGGGCATCTTGCATCGCGCGCTCACCAGCGCCGTCCACGGATTCCCTTTCCAACTGCCCGATTTATGCAACTTCTTGGTCAACCGGCGATTCGGGTCTACCGTTTTAAGGAAGTCGCGCACGACACGTTCGCCGAGAGCTGTTTACTTTCCCGGCGGAATGCTGGACTTGTGCGGGGAAGATGTGGCTGTCTTGGCCATGCGCCCGGAACCCTGCGGCGCCGAGCACATGAAGAAGCCCCGGCGGCTCAACGCCGGGGCCAAGAAGTCCCTACCGATATCGCCCGTACCTGAACGATCAAGACGGTGGCGGTCATAACGCCACCGGGTGAGGAACTGTGCATGCCCCAACAAGCTACTGCCTTCGTGGCCGTAGTCGCATCCCCGTCGCCGAACTCGCCTGCTCGGCCCACGAAGGCGGGCGATAGACATGGCGCGGATACGCACCATCAAGCCGGAAGCCTTCATCTCCGAGTCGCTCGCCGCGGTGAGCGTCCATGCCGAGCGGACCTTCTTCGGCCTACTTACGCAGGCGGACGACCACGGTCGCTTCCGCGACCAGGCCGCCGTCATCGCCGGTGCCCTCTGGTCCCTGCGCCCCGAGCACGGCCCGCTGGAGGTCGAGGACGACCTCACGCAGCTCGACAGTGCGGGTCTGATCTGCCGGTACGAGGGCGACGACGGCAAGCGGTACCTGCACATCGTCACCTGGGCCCGCCACCAGAAGATCAACCGGCCCAGCGGCAGCCGCTGCCCGGCCTGCCCGCGCCACCAGGGCAGCCGGTCGGACGAGGCGGCCTCGCCTGTTCACGGAGTCCTCCATGAACAGGCCGTGAGCCCTCACGGTGGAGGCCCTGATGCGTCACGCGGACGCAGCGAGCCCTCCGTGAACCGGGAAACCGCCGGTCAGGGCAATTTCAGTGAGACCTCACCACAACGCTGGGAGACTGCGGTGAGGACTCAGGGTCCGGATCTAGGACCTAGGATCCTGGATCTAGGATCACCTCCGGTGGGAGCGCAAGCGCCCCCACGCCCCTGCCGTCTCGGGTTCGGTCTCGGCCAGGACCTGGTCGCCGAGCACGTCGCCGCATGCCAACACCGCCCGCCCAGCGACGTCCTCGGCCGCCTCGGCAAGGTGGTCAGCAAACTGCTCGGCGAGGGATTGTCCCCGACCACATCAGGGCCGGGATGGACCGCATGCGTACCAAGGGGCTGTCCGCTGGGCTGCTGCCGAGCCTGGTCGACGAGGCCATGAACGCCCCACGGGCAGCTGCCGCCCCCACCGGGCATGGACCAATCCGGCGCCCGCTGACGTCGAGGCAGCCTACGGAGGTCAGCTGTGACCACAGCCACCACCAGCCGGGAGCCGCAGCGCATGAACGCCCTAGCCGCCCGCCTCGGCACGATCCTCGCCGAACGGGGCATCGATCCAACTACGTCACCTGCCGAGGCCCCTTCGGAACGGGTGACCGCGCTGGACCTGGCCGAGGCTCGCATCCCGCCCCGTTACCGCCACGCCCTCGCCGGCCACCAGCAGGTTGCCGCCTGGGTCGACGAGGTAGCCCTCGCCGCACGGCCCGGACCGAGCGGCACCCGGGGCATCGCACTCGGACCGTCCCTGCTGATCGCCGGGCCCACCGGCACCGGCAAGACGCACCAGGCGTACGGCGCGGTGCGCTCGCTGCTGACCGCCGGGGTACGGCTGCGGTGGGAGGCGGCCACCACGGCCGACCTGTACGCCCGCTTGCGCCCACGTCCCGGCCACGACGGCGAGCGCGACCTCGCCACTCTCAGCAGCTGTCCGCTGCTGATCCTGGACGACCTCGGCGCAGCCAAGCAGTCGGAGTGGACCGAGGAGATCACGTACCGGCTGATCAACCGCCGCTACACCGACCTGCTCCCCACCCTCCTCACGACGAATCTGCCGACCGCCGCGCTCCGCGACGCCGTCGGTGACCGCGTTGCCTCCCGTCTCGCCGAGATGACCACCACCGTCGTCCTCACCGGCGCCGACCGCAGACGCCAGCTCTCCGCCTGACCGCACGGCGCCGCCCCGCACCAGCTCACCTTCACCACACCACCCGCCCGCGCCCACGCCTGCCCACACGGCGCGGCGGGCCTTTGAGACCCCTGCATGACGGAACTTGCCATGCCCGCACTCGGGTACTGGAACGCGATACCTATCGCGCTCGCCGCTCTCCTGGCCGCCTGCACAGTACTGCTGGTCACCTGGCTGATCTACCGACGCGCTCCCCGAAACCACGCCAAGCGACAGCCCGGAACACCTGCGGTCAGGGTCGCCGCACTGGCCGCGGTCGGATGTACCGCCTATAGCGCCGACACCAGCTGGCGGTTCGCCGCCGACTACCTCGACATGAGCGGCACCACCGAGCGCACCGCGATGTTCGCCGCTGCGGAACTCGCCCTCTTCGCAACGGCCCTGCTGGCGCGGCAGAACCTGCACGGCCCCAAGCAAGCACCCGGCCTGCCCGGCGTCCTGACCTGGGTGATCACTGCTGTACAGGTGATCCCCGCGTACGCCGAGTCGGGTGTGGTCGGCGGCACGGTGCGGGCCTTCGTGGGACCGGTCATGGCCGCACTGCTCTGGCATCAGGCCATGGGCATCGAACTGCGCATCCGCACGCCCGAGGCGGCCTCCCACAGCCTCCTCGCCCGGATAGGTCGCGAAGCACGCGAACGCGGCCTCTCGCGCCTTGGGGTCGCCGAACACGATCGTGACGCCGCGCAGATCAGCCGCGACCGTGCCACCCGCAGGGCCGTCGCCCTGGCCGCGCACCTTGCGGAGCGAACCCCGAAGCAGCGCGCCGACTGGCGAGGCCGGCGAACCGCGCGACGGCTTTCCCGCGCCGTCGCCCAAGCCTCTGTGGGAATCGACCAGCGCCAGCGCGAAGTGCTGCTGCACCAGCTTGCCGTCCGCCGTCACGCGACAGCGCTGGCCACGATCGAACTGCCATCGCCTTGGACCGCCTTCACCTCGAACGAAGGCACCCTGCGCCATGTCGAGACGACTCCCCGCGCAGCCGATCGGGTGCAGGTTTCGCCTTGACGAGCGAGGAAGCCACGGAACACGCCGACTCCAACCTCCGTCTTGAGTCCCTGCCTCCTCGATCCGTGCAGAGCCAACTTCCCTGCACGATTCGGTCCCCACCCGCGAGACCACCGAGCCGTCCCACGAGGACGACGTCCCCGCGACGCAACGCTACGGACGTCCTCCCGGTGCCGAAATGGACGAACTGCTCGCGATCGGCCGCGCGGCCATCGCCATGCACGGAACAGCCACCCGCGCCGTGCTACGGAACGCCATCCGCAGGGCCGAACTCCCCATCTCCGAGGACCGGCTCACCGAACTCAAGGCCCTCCTGGCCGCAGAGCAGGGTGCCGAGACCGTCGTCCCCACGGGCTGACCGGATATCCGGTCAGCCCTGAACGCCGCACGGGGCCTGTGGACCAGCAACCCCGGCTGGTCCACGGCCCCGCCCCATTCGCGCCGCTTGACCAGGCACGCACGGCCCTCCCCGCGACTCACCGCTCGAACCAGCGGGAGTCGGGGCTGCTGCCCGTACGTCGACCTGGTCCGCTGCCCTCCCCTCAACCAGGAGCTGCTCTCCATGCAGGATTCGTGCACCAACAGCCCAGAGCATCAGAACGTGAACCGAGCCACGCCAGCCCAAAGCGCAGCAAGTTGTCGGGTAAGGAGTCCTACCCGGCCTCCGCCCAGAGGAGGCGGAGGCTTCCGGCGCCGAGGCGGCACCGGAATCGGGCGGCCCGGGGTGCCGACCGAGGTAGGGACCAGCGCCACGTCGCCGCTCGTCCCGCACAAGCCCGCGCCGCGCCGTCGACTGCGTGATCGACAGCTGCGCAAGCGCCGCGTCCACCCTCGCTACAACGACCACGAGTTCGACCTCGTCCAGCGCGCTGCCGCCGTCAGCCAGATGGCACCCGGCGGCTACGTCGCCGAGAGCTCGCTGGCCGCCGCACGCGCCGACGACCCCACTGCGGCCGTGGCCGACTACCGCGCCACCGTAAAGGCGCTGCTCGCCGCCAACGGGCAGCTCGGCCAGGTCGGCAACAACCTCAACCAGCTCACCGGACACCTGAACAAGGACGGTGACATGCCCGCAGCCGACACCGTCCTGCGGATCCTCCACCGCGTCGAGGCATCCGTACAAGCGCTGGATGGTGCCGTCGCCCGGGTGATGGAGGGCGGTGAGCCGGTGATACCCAAGATCATCCTCGGTCAGGGCGGCACCCGCGGACTGATCCGCTACCTCTTCGGCAAGGGGCAGGCGAACGAGCACGTCGATCCACACCTGGTGGCATCCTGGAACGACTTCGCCCCCGACCCCGGCAGCAGCCCGCACCGCGACCCCAAAGAGGTGGAGAAGCAGCTCGCCACCCAGCTCGACCAGCCCGTGCGAATGCTGGGCGAACGCGCACCGCAAACCACTTTTGGCACTGCCCCGTCCGCGCCGCCCCGAGGACCCGATCCTCACCGACGCTCAATGGGCAGACATCGCCCGCAGGATCGTGGCCGCCGCCGGTATCGCCCCAGCGGCGACGAGAACGCATGCCGGTGGGTGGCCGTGCGTCACGCGGACGACCACATCCACATCGCTGCCACTCTGGTGCGCCAGGACGGTCGCCGCCCCGGCGCGACCATGACAAACGCGCTGTGCAGAAGGAAGCCCGACAGATAGAAGTCGACTACGGGCTAAGGCGGTTGAAAGCCGGCGATGGAACCGCCGCCAAGCGGCCGACCAGCAAGGAACACTTCAAGGCCAAGCGCCTGGGCCAGGACACCACGGCCCGCGAAGTCCTCCGCATACGTGTGCGCAGGGCGGTCGCCGCCGCAGGTGACGAGGCAGAGTTCTTCACGCTGCTGGAGGCGACTGGCGTGACCGTGCGCCTCAATCGTGCCCCGTCCGGCGACGCACTCGGCTGCAACTTCGCGCTGCCCGGCAACACCAACGAGAACGGCGAACCCGTCTGGTTCGCAGGATCCACCCTGTCCCCGACCTCTCCCTGCCCCGGATCCGCGAACGTCTCACCACCACCAGCCCCGAGCCGGTCACCGTCCGGCCGCGCAACCTGTGGCACCAAGCCACCTCCGCCACCGAACGCATTCCCCACTACCTCTCCGCCGACGACGACCACGCCGCCCAAGGCCAGCTGGTGGCTCTCGGTGCGGCACTCGACCTGTTGCCCATTACCGCACCGACCGCAGCCAGGGCCGAACTACAGCAGGCCGCGGCCCTCTTCGAGCGCGCCACCCGCTCCCGCATCACCGCCGACCTCGACAGCACCCGGGTCCTTCGCCGCAGCATCCAGGCGATCTGGCGCGACCGCCCCCAGGACAAAGACGGCTCCGGTTTCGCCATGCTCCTGGACGCCGCATTCACCGCGGTGGCCTTCGCCGCCCACTGGCACCGCACTCGCCAACACGCCCAGCAAGCAGAGGCCGCCGAGCGGGCCCTCCTGCACCTGCGGGCCGCCTACGAACAGGTCGCCGAGCCAGTCCTGGCCGGCCTCGCGCGACGCGCCCCGCACAGCAGACGAAACACCGCCTCGCCCACCACCTCCAGCAGGCAGTACCGGAGTACGCCGAGCGCATCCTCAACGACCCCGCCTGGGACGCGCTCGCCACCGTCCTGGCCGAAGCAGAAACAACGGGACACAACGCGGCCACCATCCTCAGCCAGGCACGGAGCCAGCGCACCCTGGAGGACGCCCACAACCCCGCCCGAGCACTGACCTGGCGCATACGCCGCCTCAGCCAGCGCCACACACCCAGCCCCGCGCCCAGGCGGCCAGGGCCCGCAGCGCCACACAACGCTCCGGTGTCCCAGCCCGTTCGCCGGCCGCAACCCCTCCCCGCAGCGGTCACCGGATCGGCGGCGCTGACCGACAAGCGGGGCAACATAGCCGACGATCGCCGGTTAGCCAAACCGGCGATCGTCCGGAGAGTTGATGCCTCAACCCCTCTCCGGAAGGACCCCTGCATGGCCCAGACCGACATCCGACCCCGCGTAATCGTTCTCATCACCGACCTAGACGTCTCCCGCGGCGACGAGCCCGATCGGCTTTTCCATCACGATGGGCGCCCGTTCACCACTGCCGAATGCGATCTGATCACCACCTGCACCCCGGCGGAGATGGACATCGCAGTCGCGTACATGCGGTCGATGGGCGACTGGATGAGTGAACCCCAGACGGTACAAAAGGCCCTCATCGGCCTGTACATGAAGTACGCATACCAAGTCCCCGATGGCTTCTCGGGCAGCGTCTACGACCTGATGACTGACGAGGACTACGCGGAGTTCGAGCGCCTGGTCGAGATCTTCAAGGCCGACGATGCCTTCGAAGACCGCGCCGGACACGAACAGGACTGACCGGCTACACGCCAACGGGCGGCGCTTCAGGGCTCCGTCCGTCGCACAGCCCGCAGGTCCACCCGTCAATCTACGTGAACCCTGGCCCCGCACATGCCCGCAGGCCCGGCCGGAAACACCGGCCGGGCCTGCGCATCTACGAACTCAAGTAGTCACACGAGCCGTCGCCACTGCCTTCCCGAGGTGGACATCGACCAGCGCGGAGCAGGACCTACCGACCGGGAGGCCCTGCTTCATAGCGTGGAGTACTGCTCAACTAGCCGGGGCACCAAGAGCCGGTCCCGCGTGCTCTCCGGCAGCACCCGGCGGAGAACCGGTGCGGTGGAGCTGAGCGAGGAGGCGAACGCGGCAGCAAGGCTGTGGGGCACGCTGGCACTGAACGATGCGGCCCACAAATATCCGGCGTGCACACCGAGTTCAGCCCATGCCTGCCAACCTGTTGCACCTGGTTCTTCCGCCTTGACGCTAAGGGCGCGGGGATCGGTGTCCTGAATGAGCGGTGGGACCTCACCGAAGCTGAGACGGGAAGTGAAGGTGGGGTGCATCGCCACCGAGTCGGGCTGGTCCGCGTCACGGAGCCAGCCGTGCTCCGCGACAACGTCCATAACGAGCTCGGGATCCATGAGCGCCGTAGTGGGCTGTTCGTCGGCGTCGAGCGCGAGGAGAAAGTCGGAGAGGACCTCACCAGGGATGCCGGTGGTGAAGTAGGCCGACCAGCTCGCAAGCGGGCTATCTGGGCACCCCGGGCGGAAATCTGCCACGCGATCGGCAGTTCACCCAGGTGAAATGGCTCATCCGGCAGCACCCATTGGGCCCATCGGAGGGTGTCGGGGCTGATATGGAGGACCGTGCTGCGCACAACCTGGCGGTCCTCCGGTGCCTCGTTCGGCTCCTGCCTTCCGCGGACGATCACGAGGCTTGTCCAGCCGAGGCCGGCGAGCGTGTCAGCGACAGCATCGTAAAGACGTCCGTCATCGCCGGCCAGGTGCCGGGGCCGACCCAGTACGCAGGCAGGGCACCCCGTTTCGGGGTCGACGGGTCAAGCAGAGGGTCGGGATACAGGAGCGCCTCCAAGGGCTGGGTGCGGGTGTACGTTCCGCCAGCCACGCGGCGAGGGCTGCGCGGCAGCGGACGGGAGCCTGCGGTTCAGAGCTACGGCTACCTCGAGCGGCAGGCGCCCGAGCCAGCTGGCGGCATCTCGCTCTCAGCCAGACAGACGAGCGGAGCAACCGCGGCTAGTGGGAGCCGTGGGCACGCCGACCATCTCTCTGACCTGGGCTTCTGGAAGGTCATCTACGTTGGCATCCCTCTGCACCCGTTGGCCAGTCTTTCGCGACTCCTTCTTGTCTGCCCCGGCGAACTGGGACGCGCGCGACGCTCCTACGTCGCCCAAAGCGCCGCATAGAAGCCGTCAACACCAGCCACGCCCCTCGGTGAGGCAGCAACGTGAGCCGCGTCAAATGTCACCGCCGACCGAGGCATGGCCACGACCTGAGACCACTCGCCGCCTTCTCGGCCGCAGGCACATGCCCTCCGACCTAGGGCATGCCAAATGCAGCGGCAGCCGACCCCGGGGCCAGCCTTGCCGGATCACCGAAGAAACCCCGTGCGCACGACAAGCAGAGGGCTGAATAGTTGCTGCATGGATGCGATCGACGCTGCGCGTGCCGTTGTAGAGGAACACCACCCTGGCGCTCGGGCTGCGTTCCTGGGAGGCAGCGTCTTGACGGGCCGCCGCACGGCGATGTCGGACCTCGACATCGTGGTGCTCCTCCACGGATCCCCGGCCCCGTATCGGGCAAGCCTCCGGCGCGGTGAGTGGCCGGTGGAGATGTTCGTGCACACCGAAACGACGTGGCACGCGTTCGTCGAGCGGGAAGTACGCAATCGCCGGTCCCCGCTGCTCTGGATGTGTGCCGACGGACTGCTGCTCTTCGACGCCGATGGTGTCGGGACGCACCTCGCAGCGGAGGCCCGCAAGCTGACTGTCGCGGGACCGCCCACGGCGTCGGCTGAAGAGATCGACGACTGCCGCTACGCGATCACCGACCTCCTCGACGACCTCGCAGGGAGCACCGACCAGAGCGAACGGCTGTTCATTGCCACCGAACTGGTCAGGCGAACCGGCGAGTTGGCGCTGGCTGTCGGCGGATCCTGGAACGGAGGCGGAAAATGGCTGGCACGCCGTCTTGAGACCACGGTGCCGGGCCTCAGCATGCGGCTGCACGATGGCCTGCATGAAGTATTGGAGGGGCGGATTGAGTCCCTCGTGGCAGCCGCGGACGAAGTGCTGGAGCAAGCCGGCGGTCGGTTGTGGGTCGGGTACAAACGCGGTGGGACTCCATGAACGAGGTCGCCATAGGGCGGCAGGCCCGCGCTGGAGTGGTCGCGCACGCGCACAGCTCGGCCTCACCGTGTCGAACAGAGAACAAACAGGACGGCGCCGACCCACCAATGTGGGCCGGCGCCGAATTCTCTCAGGCGTCGATGCGGGCTACCTTGCGACCCACCTTGAGGTACAGATCGGCGCCGTCGAGTGCCCCGACCTCGCTCACCACTGCGCCGAGCGCCTGCTGGACGGACGCCTCCGTGAGCTGAGTGGTCTGCTGCTCTCCGTCTGCCTCACGGATAAGGCGCAGGCCCTTCTGCTGAGCGACACGACGCACAGCGGAGATGCTGGGGGCGAAGTCCAGCGTGCGGCTGATCAGGGCCCCGAGGGTGTCCTCGGAGTGCTCCTTCATGGATACGACGGGGAGGTTCTGGGTGTCCCCGAAGGACCGCTTGGAGAAGCGGGCCGTGAACTCCGCGCGGGCGGCGGCAGCGACATGCGGGCCGTGGAGAGCGGCCACGACCTCACCGGCGAGGATCCGCTTGACGGCCATCGGATGCGCGGTTCCCTCCTCCAGGCGCTTGGTCACCACGCGGATCTCGTCGTCCGTCCATTCGGTGAGGAGCTGGAGGTACGGCTCGGTCAGGTGGTCGGGGATGGACATCAGCCGACCGTAGACATCATCAGGCGTTGCCGTCAGACCTACGTAGTTGCCCTTGCTCTTGCTCATTTTGGAGCCTGTGCCATCGGTCCCCTCGATGAGCGGGGTGGTGATGACGACCTCGGGCGTCTGCTCCGAGATCTCCATGACCTTGCGACACATCTGGAGGTTCAGCAGCTGGTCGACTCCGCCCAGTTCGACGTCAGCTGTGATGGCCACCGAGTCCATCGCCATCACGACGGAGTAGACGAACTCGGCGATGGACAGCCCCTGTCCCTCTGCGAGCCGGGTGCGGAAGTCCTCACGCTGAAGCGACATGGAGACGGGTACTCGGGCGAGGATCTCGACGAGCTGCGGCAGGCTGACCTTGTTGAGCCACTCACCGTTGAAGCGCAGGTCGGCACGATCGAAGTCGATGAACGGCGTGACCTGCTGCTGGTACGTGCTCAGGTTGCGGGCAATGTCCTCATCGGTGAGAGCCGGGCGTTCCGAGGAGCGTCCCGAGGGTCACCGATCTTCGCCGTCACGTCGCCGATGATGAAGACGACGTGGTGGCCCATGCGCTGCAACCGGCTGGCGATGATGATCGGCACCGCGTGGCCGAGGTGGACATCGGGTGAGGTCGGGTCGATGCCGTACTTGATGACGAACTGACGTCCCTCCGACCGCGCGGCCTCGATCTTCTCGGCGAGTACCGCCGCCGACGGAATGAGGTTGATGGCGCGCCCTCGACCAGCGCGGCCTGCTCCTGGGGAGAGGTCGGAGAGGTCCAGGAGCGCCGGGCTGTTGTCTCGTCGAGCAGCTGCGAGACCGTATAGTCCGCGCCCAGGTCCGCTCCATCGAGGATGTGCATGACACTGGTGACGGACTCACTCAAACGGCTCATGGCGCGTATACGCTCCTGCGTCGGACAACTGGCCTGGCCAGTAGGGATGGGAAGCGGCGATTTTATCACCGCTGCTCTGGGCGTGCGGCTGAAATGATCAAGAATGCCCCGACTCCCTTGGCCCGTCGTGAGCTGAACCTGCGGCCGTCCCACGATGGCACTGGAAAGCGACCGGAACCACGGAGCTAATGGGTCCCGTGCCCAGATGGTGTCCTTGAGCATCCCTGGGATCAGAAACAGGGCGGAAAGTCGTTCCTCTCGCTGCAACGAGGATTCCACTCCGTGCCTTGAAGCGAGTGCTCGAAAATGCCGCGAGATTCTTCCGAGCCGGCGGCCATTAGCCCATGGGGAGGATTTCCACGCATCGCACGGAGCCGGTCCGCAAGCGCGAAGCACACCTCAGCCCGATAGTCCTGTGAGACCCTGGCGTGCTCCGGTCAGTCATGCTGCGCGGGTGGACCCTGTAGAAGGTCACTGGGTCCTGGAGGACGAGACCTCGGCCGGCCTCGCGCAAGGCATGGAAGAAGATCTCGTTGCTCACCGGCAAGAGGCTGAGGGCCGCTTCTCGGTGCACAAGGAGAGTGCTCGTGTTGCCGCCCGGATGCGGGTCTTTCAGCTTCGGGTGGCCGAGGGAGTCGACGACGTTCTCCCAGTGCTCGATGAACAGTGCTTCCCTCGCCGATGCCATCGCCTCCGCGCACGTGCGCAGCTTCGCCGGGTGGAACCAGTCGTCGGCGTCGAGCGGAGCCACCCAGTCGCCGCTACTGAGGAGAGCGGCGTCGGTCAGGGTTCGCCCGAAGCCTTGTCGACTTCTCCGGATTACTTCAATGTCGCCTTTTCGGCGACGGCACACTCTTGGGTCTCATCGGTAGAGCCGTCGTCGATGACGATGACTTCGTGAAGGATGTATCGCCCGGGCTCCTGTTCCAGGCAGCTGGTTATGGCCTGGTCGAGATACCTGCCGTAATTGTGGCACAAGATCACGCACGAAATACGTGGCAGGAGTTCACAAGCCGCTCCCGTACACAAGGGCGTAGTCGTCCAGGATCGTCTTGTGCTCGTGAGCTCGGTACTCCAGGAAGTCACGGTCGAGAAGTCGTGGGCCGCGGCTGAGACGAGCAGTCGCGTTTTCCAGGGCAGTCAGAAATTTCTCGCCGAACAGGTTCGGGTGTCCGTGCGACCAGTCGAACCATTCAGGTTCCTCAACCATGCCCTTGTGCCGCTCGTACTGCTCGGGCAGGTGCCCTGTGAGGGAACAGACCGGAAGCAGGTTCAGGTCGAAGGCCAGCTCCAGCTGCCCGGAATGGCTCCCCAGAGGTACGGAAGAAGGAGGGCGTCCGACGCCAGCCCGGCTTGGGCCACCTCCTCGTCTGTGGGGTAGGGACGCATGGTCAGCCGGATTCGAGGATCGCGCCGGGCAGTCTCCAGGAGTAGCGGGGCACGGCCGCCCTCGGCGAAGTCGGCGGGGCTGAAGGCGCGGAGCAAGAGCTGGAGCGTGCCGCGCGGGTCAGTTGTCCCGAGGCTCCAGTTCGCCATGGTGGACAGCTGGTCGCGGCTGGCTCGTGAGGCTCCGAACATGAGATACCGGCCTGCCGAGCTGGACGGCTCCCGTTCCAGGTCAACCAGCGACTCAGGCGCTGCGACGTACCCGTGCGGGATAACAGCCGCCTCCGGACGCTCACCAATCAGCTCCGTCAGCTTCGTGACGGAGCCCTCTGTCAGGCACACCCAACCGACCTCGGCCGAGTGAAGCGTCCGCAGCCGGTCCACGAAGTCGCCGGCGCTACCGACCATGGGACTCGTGTCGTGGGCCGTGCAGACGACGTTGACTCCCTCCTCCAGGCACGCGTCGAGCAGGCGTTCCAGAGTGGTGACGTCTTCGAAATCGATGTGGTGCAGATGCAGGACATCGAGCCAGTTAAGAGGGCGGTGTTCGAGGAGCCACTGGGCACCGACTGCTGCCGGCACCGTCTCACCTCCCCGAATCTCCGTCTCGTTCAGGATGTGGAAGTCCCGACTCCGCAGCTTCCACGCATATGGGGTCCGGGCCGGCAGGTGCACCACTCGCATGCCCTTGCGTCGGGAGGTGCCATCACGGTCGTCCCCTCTGCTCCTTCCGCGCCGACGAGGAGCAGCTGGGTGGACAGCCCGTTGGAGAAGTCGTCGCTTCTGGTAAGGCCGGAGTGACGGATCGCGAACCCGACGCGCGAAGCAGCGCCTGGAACTCGTCGCTCGCCCACTCGCGCACATGGCTGGGGTTACGGGGCGGGCCGGGAGTGTCATAACCGCTACGGCACTCGCGAGCCGGCGTGGACAGTACGGCTTCGGCGCTGCCTTCGTGCAGCAGGCCACGGATCAAAGACAGAGCGGGCATCGGATTCACCAGATGCTCGACCACGTCGGAGCAGACCACTAGGGATCGGCGTACGAGTGAGGGGCGATGGGCAGCCCCTCGGTCGACTCTAGGTCCGCCTCGACCCACTGCCCGAAGGAGTGGTTGTCGCGGCACCAGAGGAGGTTGTCTCCGAAGTCCACTCCGATGAAGGTCCATGCCGGGTACTCACCGGCTAACGACGCCAGCTTTCCCGCCCTCCCGCAGCCGATGTCGATCAGAACGTCGCGGCCGAGTTCCTTCGTCCGGGCGGCGGCGTAGGGTAGACGTCGGGCTGCCAGGTAATAGCGTCGTCCGCCTCGTCCAGGAAGTACTCCACCTGGTTCCGACTGCGGTAGCCACCTCGGATGAAGAAGGAATCAGCGCCCCGAGGGGCTGGCGGGAGATCGCCGTGTCAGCGTGCATGGGAAGGCTCCTTGCTTACTTGGGCCAGTGGGAGAACAGGTGGAGCATCCGCTCGACGAGCTGCTCGCGCACGGCGTGCCACTCGGTGCCTCCGGAGCGGCGCGCGGTTGAGGCACTGTCGTAGGCCCGTCCGTCGACCTCGGGCAGACAGGCGTACATCTGGAGCAGCGCCGAGCCGTCGTCGGTGGGCGCGCCGTCGGTGTCCGCCTCGAGCAGTGCCCGGATGTCCTCGACATACATAGAGGCGTCGATTCCGGATCCGGGGATGCTTTTGCTCATCTTCGGGAGGCCGCCGAGGCCGGGGATCATCTTGGTGTAGATGCCGGACAGCCGTTCTGCGGGAAGCCCCAGCGCTCCGCCCACGCCGGGCGAGGGCCACGTACTTGTGCTCGTCGACGCCGAGGGAGACCAGGACGTGGCGCCCATCGCGGAGAAGCTGCACGAAATCCGCGGCCATGAGCAGCGTGGCCTGCTTCATGCCGTAGTTGAGGTCATCGAAGACACCGTGGTTGCGGTAGAGCCCTGCGAGGTCCTCCTCCGCCCAGTGGAAGTCGTCGTCCTCCAGATAGCGCGACAGCAGGAAGGCGGTCGCCAGGACGTCGGTCTCGCCCTCCTGCCTGCGGAGAACACCGCGCCCGGCATCGAACCCGAGGCGCAGGACGAACTCCTCGTACTGGTCGGCGAGTCGCCGCACCGAGTCCATTGGCTTGCGTCGCGCGTTGAAGGAGTCGAGATCCCCAGCACGATCTGTACGTCGAGGCCGCACTGCTGCAGTTTGACCGCGCGCAACAGCTGGAAGAGGGTGCCGGCGTGGGGCGGTCCCCAAGTCCGATCCCGGTGGTGACGATGGCGGGCTGGTCGGCCGCGACCGCCTCAGCGAACTGGCGCGCTCCGGTGTGGCACACCCATTTCGTCTGCAGGTCGTCAGGGCTCATCCCTGCGAGAGGGAAGTCGATGGCTCCGAGGCCCAGCCGTTCGTAGTGGTGCTGGTCGATGACGTTCTCGTAGTACGCGGCGTCGAACTTCATGCGATCCCTTCCAACTGTGATTGCTCCCGGAGGTCGAAGGCCCGACGGACCAAGGGCTCGAAGCCATCGACCAGGAGGTTTCCGAGCGCCGCGTTGCGCGGCGCCGACACGCTGCCGAGGTCCGCTGTGACCGTTCCGTCCGCGAGGACCCAGACTCGGAATGGGTAGGGGTCCAGCGGAGCTCGCGTCGGCTGGGCGTAGATCGTCACGCCTTCGACGACGTCACGCACGCCCTCCACAGCCCGAACGAAGTCGTCTCGCTCGTAGCCATAGACCTCCGCCTTGCGTGTGCTGGCGCGGCCAATGGGGCGGTACTGGGAGATGAGCCAGTACTCGACCTCAGTCCGGTGGGCCACCCTGGCGATGAGCTGCGCGAGGCGGGGCAGTTCCTGGATCGAGCCGGCCGTGGTGAAGGTGTTGAACGCGAGTCGGCGCTGGTCGGCGGTGAGGAACTCGACATTGGACTGGAACCGCTCGAAGTAGCCCTTCCCGCGGAACCAGTCGGCCGTCTCCGGGTCCGGACCGTCGACCGCCAGGGAGTAGACGGTCACGTGGTCACGAACACCGGCGTAGCGGTCGCCCAGGAGCAGCCCATTGGTGTGGAGGTTCGTCTCGAAGCCGACCTCCTGGGCGTGCTGGAGGGCGACCTCCAGGTGGTTGTCGTACGGCATCACGGGGTCACCGCCGGTGAACACACACCGATGGGCCTCGGACTCGGAACGGACTCGCTCGATAACGCGGCGGACGGTGTCCTCGTCGGTCCTGACCCGGTTGCGCTCGCGATAGCAGAATCTGCACACGCCCGGTGAGGCACTCGTCGGTTCAAGGTCCCAGGCGTTGCAGTCGGTGTTGAGAACCAGGTGGATGATCGCGAGCTCGCCGTGCGTCAGCATGGAGCCTTCTCCCTCTTCCCGGGCTGACCAGGACAGCGGCCGGAGCGGCCAAGTGCATGAGTGCACGCAGCCTGTGCGGAGCGCCGCCCGTGAGACGTACGAACTGCCGAAGCGTGTCCAGTCCCGCGCCGGCGTCGATGAGGTCGAGGGCCCTGTCGATGCCGGACTGGATGGTGGGGCCGCCTCGGACATCACCAAAAGCAGTGCCGCATTGAGGGCGACCGCGTTGCGCGCCTGGCTTCTGTCCTGCCCGGCCAGGACGCGTATGGCAGCGGCGACGTTCTCCCGTGGGTCGTCGTACTGGGCGACGGACGTCAGGTCCTGCGGCATCGAGGCAGCGCCTCTGCGCACGTCGTCGTTGAACATCAGGTCCTCTTGGCCGGAGTTGATCCGACAGGCCCGCACCTGGCTCCCAGGGAGCAGTTCGTCGACCTGGGCCGCCCTACCGAGACTGGAGTTCATGACCGTCACGTCGGGCAATCCAAGCTTGGAGAGCAACCGGGCGGAGGCACCCACCGCAGGGTGCGAGAGGCCGTACGCGTAGGCGGGACAGGTAACCGGACTGAGGAGCGCGGGAAACGCCAGACTCAGGGCGTGTACCGCCTGGAACCTGCCTCCGTAGCGGCGGTCGAACTCGGGTACACGGTTCTCGATGGAGAAGAACCCGAAGCCGATCTCCGCCGTGATGTCGACCATCTCCCGGTGCGACACCGTGTCACTCGTCGCACCGATCTGGTCGATGAAGTCGCGCGACCCAGTCTTCGACGACGCACTGCGAGATCCGAGTTTCGCGATGTGTGCTCCGCCGGCAGCCGCCACCAGTGCGGCGGCGGTACTGAGGTTGATCGTCTTGAAGGTCTTCTTTCCGCTGCCGGTGTAGCCGACGAACCGCACGCCGGACGGCGGACGGTGAAAGTCCCATCCCTTCCGGTCCAGGTCTGTCGCGGCCCTGATCGCGGCCTCCACCTCCTCCAGGCGCGGCCCCGCAGGAGCAGCCCCGTCAGGACGCTTCCCAGCATCACGTCGCGCGTCGGGCCTTCCGGTAACGCGAGGATGCGGGTGATCCCTCGTGGACGTCCTGGGGTGCGATATCGGCCGGTGAGTTGATCTTGTGGGCCAGCAAGGGCGCTGTGACCGCCACGGCGTGGGCTCCTTTCATCAGAATCCGGATGTGAGCAGGACCTTGAAGGGGCGATGGCGCGATCCATCTCGCAGGGCCGCAAGCCCCTGGGGCAGTTCACCGAGGGGTACCGGTCCCGGGTCAGCAAGGCAGCCCAGTCGCCGCCCTTGGCGATGACGTCGATGGCGTCCCTGAAGTCGTCGCGGCCGTCCGCGCGGCAGTACGAGAAAGAGCCGCGAAGGGTGATCGAGTGACGCAAGACGTCCCGAAGGGGACGGAGAGAACGACGCGTGGGGCGTACGCGTTCTGTACGAGAATCGTCCCGCCGTTACGGACGGCGTTCAGTGCCTGCCGTATTGGGGAGTCGCTGTGGCCGGACGCGGCGTCCACGACGGCGTCGCACTGCGGGAGGCCGGCGGTATGGAGGGTTATGCGCGGGTCGAGAGTGTGCCGCAGGTGATACGCCCGCGAGGGCTCCCTCACCATCATGTGGACGTCCCACCCGCCTCGGCCGCACAGATGGCCGTGCACACGCCAACGACGCCGCCCCCGATGACGCCAAGCCGCCCCACGGGCGTACGAAGCCCGCATCGGACTCCGTGGACAGCCACCGCCATCGGGTCGGCGAGGACTCCGTGCGCGGGGTCGTGTAGATGGGGAAGCGGGACAACACTGTCGCGCGGCACTCTCACGGTGTCCGCGAGGCCACCCGGAAGATCCCATCCGATACGCCGAAGCCCCGGGCAGAGGTGGGCATGGCCCCGATCGCAGTATTGGCACGAGAGCAGGGCACCAGCGGGTCGACCGCGGCCCAGTTCCCGGTCTCCGTATCGATCCCGACGATCTCGTGCCCGGGGTACCAGGGTTCGGGTAACGGTCCCGGCCACGGGTGGTTGAGCTTCGCGACGTCGCTCCCGCACAGCCCGGCGTAACGGGTCTCAATGATCGTCGTGCCGCAGGCGGGAGACCTGACGTCAGGGTGGGTAACTTCCGGAGGGAGCCCTTCTCGACAGCCCACGCGTACGTGTCGCTCATCGCGCCCCCACCCGCCGAGCAATGAGGGAGGAGCTCCACGGCGGGAATCGTCCTGCCGGACCAGTGAGCCTCGCCGAACGCCAGACCGGCCGGTCCGCCCCGGCGCGCCACGCGTAACGCTCGCATCCCGGCTCGTTCCGCGCCGGCCAGCTCGTCACCGCCGCCGTCTCCGCAGTACAGGACCTGACCGGATTCGGCAGCAAGCTTCCCGAGCATCCCCTGGAAGAGGCGACGATCAGGCTTCACGGCACCGGCCCGGCAACTGAATTCGACCGCGTCGAAATGCGATGCGAGCTCGCTGCGGTCCCACGCCTCGGCAATGTCAGGAGAGGCATCGCTGAGGACGGCGAGCCTGATCCCTCCCTGACGGAGCTCTTTGAGGGCCTGCAGGAGAGTCCTGTCGGCCTGCAACCGTTGGCGTGCCAGCCGAGCCAGGACCGCTTCAACTTCGTTCGTGCAGGCTGCGGAAGCACCACAGCGTTCAATGAGGTGCGTTGCGACGGCGGTACTGGAACGCAGCTGACCGTCGTGTCGCGGTTGCCAGCTACCGCACAGAGCAGCCTCCGCGATCGCCATTGGCAAGCGCATGGCCCAGGCCAACTGGGCTGACGCAGCGCTCCGTTCTGACGAGTCAGGGGCCGAGACGAGCGTGCCGAAGAGATCAAGAATCACGGCCGTCGGACGCGATTCCACCACTGCCGGGGCCCAGGGCGGGTAAGCGTCGGACACGGCGTCGCATGCTGCTCCGGTGCCGGGCGAGAGCCCACTCGTCGCCAGGTCAGTGTTCGTCGGCGGACAGCGCATGTCAGAGCTCCATCAGTAGGACGGCGATCCTGTGCGGATCCGAACTTTCTGGCCGAGCGGGCATCCACTCCCGAACGACTTCCTGGTCGTCGCGCAAGCAGGAGCGGGGTGGCTATTTGCGGAACTGGGCTCCGAGCAGCGTGCGTTGTGTACGAACAATCGCAGCGAGGAGGACCAGGAGCGGACAGACTGTCCTGGCTTTCTCACGCATAAGCCTTGACCAGTCGCATGCGCATTGGTAATGAGCCGACCCCGTATGCAGCCCTGCCGAGTAGACGCAAAAGCGGCTTTATGGCGGTCTCAACACTTTTGGCGACTCGGGCAGCTTGATGTCCGACCCTCACCTGCTGGCGGCGAGGCCGTTAACAGTTGGCGAGCGCATCCGCGAGGCTGGACATTGTCCGTACGCTGAACTGAGTGCTCCGTCGCGAAGGGATCGATCCACCGATGAGTGAAAACCTGACGCTGGGAGACCGCCTCCGTATAGCCCGCCGGACACGGAAGCTGTCTGCCGCCCAACTGGCGCAAAGGTCGCGATATCGCCCAGCTACGTCCAGAAGCTCGAGTCCGGCGCCCGCAAGGCTTCTCCATCGCTGGCTCTGGCGCTCGCCAAAGCGCTCCATTTCGGCCCGGAGGTTCTGACCGGCCAGCCGTACTACGGTGAGCCGGAGGCCGAGGACGGAGTGCACGCCGTCGTGCCCGAACTCCGCAGGATCATGCTGTGTTACGACCTCCCGGACGAACTTGAGATCGCCCCGCGAGCACTGCCCGTACTTGCCTCCGAGGTCGACCAGATCGCAGCTCTACGCCGGGATGCGCGCTACGCACCCATGGGACCGCTCCTTCCGTCGATCATCACGGAACTGACGCATCTCGCCCTCGGTGGCCGCAATGGTGACCAGGCACAGGCGTTCTGGCATCTCGCGCGCGCCTACCGAGCTGTTAACTCACTGGCCCACAAGATGGGGCACCACGATCTGTCCAACACCGCTTTGGAACGCGTGCGTTGGGCCGCGGAGCGGTCGGGTGATCCGCTGATGAACTTCACCGCGGGCTACCTGGTCGCCGGCGCAATGCTCCGCCAGGGCGCCTACGCTTCGGCACGCCGCAAGCTCCACGGCCTGCGCCAGGAACTGGAACGACTCCAGCCCGAGCGCTCTTTCACCAACGACGCCCTCGCGGTCGACGGCGCGCTACTGCTAAAGCTCGCTGTCCTGGAATCCAGGGAGAACAACCCGGACCGGGCAGACGACTATCTGCGCGAGGCTGAGGCCGTGGCCGCGATGGCCGGCAACCGTGACTCCCTCGCCTACGAGATGTCCTTCGGGCCAACCAACATTCGTATCCACGAAGTGCACGCCATGATCGACACGGGAGACACGGAGCAGGCCCTGGCGCGCCTCACGGAGTGGTCCGACGCGCCGGGCCAGGAATGGATGCCCCGGCGGCAACCGTGGGTGAGAGGTCGAGCCACCACTTCATCGATGTCGCATCCGCGAAACTGGCGATGGCGGACAGGACAGGTGCGTTCGCGGACCTTCGCCGCGCGCGGAAGGTCGCTCCGAATCACACAAGGTTCCACCCGTCCGCCCGCGAGACGACGGCCGCGCTCCTGCGTGCGGGCACCCACCCTCCAACGAGCTTTCCGCTTTCGCCAGTTGGGCGGGAGTTATCACAAGCTGAGACGGCGTCAAGGGTGTTCGCGAAGGGAACCCGCGGACAATCTGTCCGCTCGCGGGCGCCGACTGAATGGAATGGTCTCCTCACCGATGGTTACGAGGAGGCCGTTCTCATGTCCGATGCCAGCCCACGTTTTCCTGCCCTGCCGCCTCGTTGGATGCCCATAGGCGAGGGGCCCGAGCTGTGCTCAGCGGGTCAGTGGTGGGACGCAGTACGCGCCGTTGAAATCATCGGCCGACGCGCGATCGAGCTCCTCCACGACGGCGGTGTACCAGTCGGCCCGGTCGTCCTTGATCCTGGAGGTCCGGAGCCCCGCCTGTACTTCCTGGTGCCGCCCGGTACGGCCGACGGCTGGGAGGAACCGGGAACGGTACCGCTGGGGCAGAAGTGCCACGTCGTCGTTCCGCCATCCAGAGCCACGGAGCCGCCTGGGCTGCACTGGCACGTCTTCCCACGCGGGCCCAGGTCACTGACACAACCCGGTCCGCTGCGTAGGGCACTCGCCCAAGCACGCCAAGAGCTGCGCGGACCCGAACAAGCCACGGATTCCGGATACCTCTGAGGATCTACCTCATTCTGTTTCTCGGGATCGCCCTGACGGTCCTGATCCGAGGCGGCTCCCTGAAGGGCGCCCCTGCGGTCATGAGGACCCGAGCGCTCGAGCAACCGCGCGCGCGACAGTCTTGTTGACGTCGCCAACGCAAGCGCTATCGGATTCAATCGCAATTGCGTGTACGGTGGAGATATGAACGAATCGACTCCCCAGGCTTCCGAACCACTGATCACCGGTGCAGAGATTGCCAGGCTGGCGGGGTGACGCGCGCCGCTGTCTCCAACTGGAGACGGCGGTACGGCGACTTCCGACACCCGCCGACGGCGGAGCGAGCACGCCCTCTTCTCGCTGGCCGAGGTCCGTTCCTGGCTGGCAAAGCAGCAGAAGGGTAAAGACTTTTCGGACGATGTCCGTCTGTGGCAGGCACTGCGGGCGCCTTTGGCGACGACATAGTTGCAGGCATCGCGGGCGTTGCCCGCTTCCTCGCACGCGATGACGCTTCCGCGCTGGACGACAACCTGACTGAGCTGGTTGCGAGGCTAGAGGCGAAGGAATCAGCAGCCCACGCCATCGACCAGCTGGTCGAGCGTTTCCTGGACTCCTCGCGACGTGCCGGCTCCGACCAAGTCACGTCGTCGCGGCTCGTCAAGGCCGTAAGCCACTTCGCGGGGCCAGTACCCGACGACTCCGTGATCTTCGATCCGGCCTGTGGCATCGGGACGCTCCTCCTCTCCATCGGACCGGCCGAAGGGCCGATACGTCGGGGTCAGGAGATCGATCCAGCGGCTGGGGAACTAGCCCAGGCGCGAGCCGAGCTCGCCGGATCGCAGGACACCGCCATCGAGACCGGGGACTCCCTCCGCGAGGACCGCTGGCCTGACCTGCGGGCCGACCTCGTCCTGTGCGACCCCCTGCCGCCGGTCCGGACTGGGGCCGGGAGGAGCTGCTGCTCGACGCCCGTTGGGAACTGGGCACACCTTCCAAGGCGGAGGGGATCTGGCCTGGCTCCAACACTGCTACGCCCATACTGCTCCCGGCGGCCGGGCACTGGTAGTCATGCCCGCTTCCGTGGCCTACCGCAAGGCGGGCAGACGCATCCGGGCCGAGATCGTCCGCCGCGGCATCCTGACGGATGTCGTCGCACTTCCGCCCGGCATGGTGGCATCACACGCTCAACCCGTACATCTGTGGATGCTGCACCGCCCGGATGACGTCTCCGGCAGCGTGACTTCGGTTCGGATGGTTGACCTCACCGCCAGCGCGCCCGACGGCCCCATGGAGCCGACAGCCGAGCAGGTCGCCGACGTACCGCTGATCGACCTCCTGAACGACTCTGTCGACCTCACGCCGAGCGCGCACGTGGACGCTTCCCGACAGGACTTCCCTGCTGAGTACCGCGCCTTGCAACGAGGCATCGAGGAGCGGCTCAATCGGTTGACCGCATTGCTGCCCGCCCTCACAGCGGGCGAAGGGCCGGGGACGATGGACAGCGCGACGATCAGTCTGGCCGAGCTCTCCCGCGCCGGGCTCGTCGACCTCGCCGATGCTGAACCAACTTCTAACAGCGCACAGTTGGACACCGAGTATCTACGGGGTTCCTGCGCAGCGCCTCCAACAACCGCCGTTCAACGAGTAGCAGCGGCTCCTATCGCCTCGACGTCAAGGGGCGCGCATCCCGCAGATGCCCGTGGAGGAACAGCGCCGTTACGGTGCCGCCTTCCGCGCGCTCAAAGAATTCGAGGAGCACATCGGCGAAGTGACCCGGCTTGCAGAGCAAGCCAGCACTCTGCCCGTGACGGCCTCACCAGCGGGGCACTTATGCCTCCCGAGGACGGCGCCTGACAGGTTCCTCAGCTGCCCGCGTCGTGACCGCGCCTTCGGCCATCAAACGGGCGATGGACGCGATCGAGGCGAGCAGTTCATCGGGCGATTGCTCCAAAGCCAAGGCGTGCTGGTGGATGCGGATTCCCGCGTGCCGCACCCGGTGCGTCGTGCCCGGCTCGTAGCCCCTCGCATAGACGAGGTGGCCGTCGGAGAGGCCGAGCGCCGTGCAGTAGGCGAGCATCTGATAAAGGTCGGCGTCCGGAAATCCTTCGGGCTTCTCCGCTTTGTATTTTGCGTCCGCGACAGCTTGTGGGAGGCCATGGTTGCCGTACCAGACCAGGTCCGGACGCATCCGAACAGCCTCGGCCTCATCGAGGTGTACGCCCCGCGCCTGAAGTGCGCTGCGCCCCGTATTGCGCCAGCGCCTCGCGCAGTGCGGTACATACGAAGTCCTCGAAGATCTTGTGCGTGTCGAAGAGGTATCCGTCGATAGTGATCCGACCGCTCAAGTGCTCGACGGACAAGCCGCGCAGCACCATCTCGGCCAGCCGTAGCGCGGGCTGGTAGCGGAGGTTGAGTCGACTCGCCCTCCACAGCGGCAGATCACGACTGCCGGGGATCAGCGGCTGTGCGTCCAGCAACCGGCCACGGTGGTGGCGCAGCCGACGGCGTACCCTGTCGGGCGCCCTGGGCAGGGTCAGCAGCCGCTCCGCGGCAGCGCGCAGCAGCCGGTTCTCCGCGATGTCGGTCCCGTAGTCGTCGTAGGCGACCTCCACCGGGAACGCCCGCCCATGGTGCCGCCGGACCTGATCCGCCTCCCTAATACGTCCTCGGACGACCGGTGCGGCCTCTTCCGTGTGCCGGTATCCCTGGAGCACTCCCTGCCGCAGGGCACGTTCGAGGACCTCTCGAATCCCTGCGCCAGCGCGGGAAGCAGCTCGTCCTGCTCGGCAACGCTCACCTCCCGTCCCGGTGGATGTGGGGTTGGATGCGTAGCCGATGAGGAAGAACAGCCGCGCTACCGGCACCTTGGGGGCGATGCGGAGGGTGACAGGACTGTGCCCCGGTGACCTCAGGGCCACCGCGCCGACCTTGCCGCCGGCGCGCAGCCGCCAGCAGCCCGACCGGTAGGGATCGGGGCAGCCTCGACGATCCTGGAGGCAGCGAGCGAGCGCCCGACTTCGTCCGCGAGAGGAACGGTGACGGGCGGGCCGTACTCGGTCAACTCGACAGTCGTCACAGCGAGGGCTCGTACGATTCACCGTCGCCGATGGACCGGGCCAAGGCGTCGAGACCATAGCGCTTCTCGATGTCGAAGGACTCCCCGTAATGATGCTCCTCCAGCAGCGGCAGGATCTTGGTCCGCCAGGTGCGCTCCAGACCGCCCTGCCGATGGGCCCCTTCTTCATCAGGTAGGAGGGACCGATACGGAATTCCGCTTCCTCGATACGGGAGTTGAGCGCGTCCAGCAGGTCCGCGGCCCGGATGTCGAGCCCTCCCGGTCGAGCCAGCGCCGTAGCAGGCCGCTGGTGGGCTCGGTGCGGGTGACAGCTCGACGAATGCGAAGCGCCGTCGCATCGCCGCGTCCACCAGGGCGATCGACCGGTCGGCGGTGTTCATCGTGCCGATGACGAAGAGGTTCGGCGGGAGTGCGAAGTCGTCGCCGGAGTACGTGAGCCGTACCGACTTGTTGCGGTACTCCAGGAGGAAGTACAGCTCGCCGAAAACCTTGGCCAGGTTGGCCCGGTTGATCTCGTCGATGATCAGGAAGTGCGGGATGTGCCGGTTGCCCTCGCGGGACGCCAGGTCGGCAAGCTCACGCAAGGGGCCGGCAGTGAGGCGGAAGGCGACTTCCCTTGTATCCGGGTCCTCGCGAGGGCGGAACCCCTCAAAGAAGTCCTCGTAGGCGTAAGAGGGTGGAACTGCACGAGCTTCACCTGCTCGGGCCCGCCGCCGAGGTATTCGGCCAGCTTGAGGGCCGTGTACGTCTTGCCGGTTCCGGGCGGGCCATAGAGGATCAGCTGCCGTTCGTCCCACAGCAGGTCGCGGATCTCCCGCAGCCAGGCCACGTCGTGCACCAGCAGTTCGTCGGCGAGGCGCTGTTCCGGCACGGGTAGTTCCAGCTCACGTCGGGCGGTGAGGGCGGGTGTCGTGCCGCTGGGGTCACGCTCTATCGCCTCCGCCTCGTCGGCCAGTTCCTCATCGGAGAGGCCGAGCCCTTCGATGAGCGGCTGGACCGCGGTGAGGTCCACGACGTCGTGCTGGACGGAAAGCCGCTGCTGGATCTCCTCGGGCAGTACGTCGTACGGGTGGCCGGTGCTCTGCCACTCGACGGGCCGCCGCAGATTGGACCTGCCGTTGTCGGAGGCGGTCTGCTCGGCAGGGCCGGTGATCTCACCGACGTAGAACCGTCCACCCGAGAGTGTGCACACGGTGTCTCCGGGCTTCATCCGGGATAGGAACGCGTGCAGCTCCTCGACGAGTTCCAGCTTCTGGTTGTACGTGGCCGTAGCGCCCCAGTCCTCCTCGACGACCGCGCGCAGGCGCTCCTTGCTCGTCCCCTGGCCGATCCCTGGCGCAGGCGAGGGGCGGCGAGAAAACCCGCTCCTCGGGAAGCCACAGCTTCTGGACGAGATCGGCCCCGGATACGTTGGAGCCCCGGACGAGCCAGGCCTGGCGGGGCCCGACCAGACCCCTCCATGAAGTCCGAGAGCGGCGCCCCGCTTCCGTCTTCCAGTCGACCCAGCCGTTGCGTGGTGCGCCGACCAGCACGCCCGCGGCGAAGGACGGAGAGCCGCAGTCGACGTCTTGGGCCAGCTCCAGCCATCCGGGCCACCGGGTGGACGGGCGCAACACGTCCGTCTTCTTCATCAGCTCGCGCACTTTGGTCGTAGCGGAGAAGTGCTTGGAGAAGGACGGCATCTCCCGGTCTCGGGCGGGCGAGCCCGCCAGGATGCGGAACTTCCGGCTCCCGTTGGTCCCCACCTCATCCAGCAGCACCCGCGCGCCCGATCGACCCCGCTCGCCCCGGCAGTCGCAGCAGGAACTGCGGCGGCTCCCCGAGCCGGGAGTCCCGTCTTCGGTCTCGGTCATGTCCGCTCCCCGTTCCGGGCGGCACAGGCATTGCCGCCTTTCCCAACAACCCTATTTTTGGCGTAGTTAAGCGCATAATCTCCCGCCAGGGAGCACAGTGTGTGTCACCCCACGGGTGGAGGGACACAGTCGCCGTGACCATCATGGATCAGCTCACATTGCGACGGGACGGCACGACGCCGAAGGACTACGCGGCCACGTGTTCCGGTGTGCAGTCCAGGGGCGTGGTGGGGTGTGGCGGGTGCAGTTGGCCGGCCGGCCCGGTCTGACGATCCACGACACGCGGTGGGAGAACGGGGAGCGTGATCTCGTCCTGTACCAGCCCGCCGTCGTGCCGGAGATGCCTGCTCCGCTGTCCAACCTGCACAACCGGAGGCGTGCCGGTATCCAGGAGTCCGAGCTATACGACGAGGAACTGCGGATCATGGGCTGGGTCGCCGTCCCCGGCGACCGCCCAAGCTTCAAGAAGACGTTCACCACTGCCGACTTTGCCGACCTGTGTGGTCTCGACGATCTGCGTGAGCTGACCGATCGCCCGGGGTGGTGCTCGACGGGGCCTTCGAGCGGCCGGACCCGCTGCTCATCGACCTGGACGAGCCGCAGGACACGGATTCCGTTCAGCACGCTCTCTTCTTCCCGCAGGACGATGACGAGACGCCGGTCGTGTTCTTCCTGCTCAGTCGGGTCGCGCCGACACTGCGCCACATCGGCTGGCTGCCGGATCTCGTCCGGTCGTAACCGCAGACGACGCGGACGGCTCCCAGTACGTTCACGGACCGCCGACGACCGGAGGTGCGACCCGCCGTCCCGGCGGCGGGCAGGGCTTCGGTACGGAGTGGCCCGCCAGCAGGTCCCCGCCGGGGCACGGCGGGAGTCGCGGCCAGGGTCGTGGTTCGGCCGGTCGGGGGACCGGAGCCGGGATGACCACGGCAGGTGTGGCGGTGGGCGCCCGTCGAGTGCGTCGAGCAGGGCGTTCACCTCCAGCAGACGCGCCTGGATCTCGGCGGGCATGGGAGGCAGTTCGGGCACGCGGTGGTGGCAGACACCGCTGAGCGCGGACCAGGTGAGGCGCCAGCGCCGGGCGGTCCCCGGTCCGTGTACGCCTCCAGGCACAGCATGCGGTGCTTGGCGTTGCGCGTCATGGCAGGGGCCACCCTGTGCCAGAAGTCGTCCAGCCGCTGGTCGAGGGCGAGGCGCAGCAGCACGGCGGCGGCGCGGGCCCGTACGCCGGGGCCGAGCGGTCCCGGCGTACCCGCCGGAGGCCGCAGGAGGGCCTCGGCCGCGGAGACGAGTTCGCGGGCGTTGTCCGTCATCGGGGACCGCCCTGCGACACGGCCGTTCCCCGGCCACGCCGGATCGCCCCGGCCAGCCTCTCCGTACGCGTCACGAGCTGCTTGCGGTCGTCCAGGGTCGGCAGCCCGGGTGAGAGCCTTCGTTGAGCTCGTTGATCAGCGCCCATCCCCGGTGTACAGGCTCTCGACCACCGTCTGCGGCTTCCCGGAAGAGTCACCGAGCAGGGCGAGGGCCACATGCTCCTTGGTGCGCACCAGCGGGGAGATACGCTCATCGATTTCCGCAAGGCCGAGGCCGTGGTCGTCCCGCAGGGTACGGCGCGCGGTCTCCATGCAGGCGACTTCCAGTGCGTGCCGGCACATCGCCGGAATCACCCGGTCGGCGACGCTCTGGGGAAGATGCTGGTCGTAGGAGAGGTCGCGGGCCTCCTGGAACGCCTGCTTGACGGGATCGCTCCTCTTCTCGACGGTGACGACGGAGTCGCTCTCGCGGGAGATGTGGAGGATCGTCGCCTCGATGCCCAGGTGGGAGATGGCCTGCTCCAGCCGGGTGTCGTGGGTGAAGACGACCACCTGCCGGTGGCGGGCGCAGTCACTCAGGACGGTGGCCAGCCCTTCCACCTTCTGCGTGTCCATCGACTGCACCGGGTCGTCGATGACGAGGAAGCCGAACGGGCTGTCGTCGTGCGTCGCGCGCGGAATGAACAGCGACAGGGCGAGCGAGTGCAATTCACCCTGGCTCATCACGCTGTACGCGGGCGCCTCGTGGGCGTCCACGGAGACGCCGAGCTGCACACTCCCTGCCGGGCCGTGCCCTTCAGCTCGATGTTCCCGAGCGACACGCTGCTGCTCTCGCAGAGCTTGTTCCACACATCCTGCGACTGCTTCTCGAACTTCGCCATCCGTACTTTCTCAGGTCGTCCGTCTGCGTCCTGAGCCAGAAGCGAGCCGCTTCGGCCTCCTTGCGCTGGTCCTTCGCCTCCGCGGCCTTCTCCGTAGCGTCGAGCCACTCGGCGAGCCGCACGGCCGCGGGCCGCCAGGCGGTGTTGCGGTCGGTGAGCCTGCGGGCGGCCTCCTCGCTGGTCTGCCGGCATGCCGCGCCCAGCGTCGGGGCCACGCGTTCGACGCGGTTCGCCAGCTCGGCGGGGTCGGTCAGGCTCCGGCACAGGGCCCATTCGCGCCAGAGACCCGCCAATTCCGACTCCTCCGCCCGCAGCAGGTCGGGGACCGGCTGCACCAGGTCGTGGACGGCACGCCGCGCGGCGCCGAGCGCCCGGCGGGCCGTTTCGGCCCGCCGCCTCCGACTGGAGCCGCTCGATCTCCGCTCGCGCGCCGTCCGCCCAGGCCGGGTCCAGACGGTCCGCGGTGCCACAGACGGGGCAGTCTGCGTTCTGGGAGCGGCGACGGTGTTCGAGGGCACTCTCCAGCAGCCCGGCGAGCCGCCGCGCGTCCTCGGCGTCGGAGTGCCGTACGTCCTCGGCTGCGGCAGCCGCCTCCCGCAGCCGGGCCAGCGCCCCGGCGACCTCCTGCTGGTCGGGGCCGGTCAGGGTAGCGAGTGCCCGGAGGCGGCCGTCCGCACCCGAGTCGGTGACCGCGTCCCGGTCGAGCAGGGCGCGGACGGCGTCCGCATCGGGGTACGTCCGCCGAGTGCCCGAGCAGCTCCGACGGCACGCTGGTCGTCGAGTCCGGTCAGGGCGTCGACGGCCGCGGTCTTCAGGGCGCCGGGCCGCTTCTCGACGTCCTTACACGCCTTGATGCGGGCCGCGAGCCGGTCATCGATGTCGCCGAGCTGGCCGAGCCCGATGAACCGGGCCAAGGTGTTGTGCAGGGCGCTGAGCGTCCCGTCGACCATCGAGCCCAGCTCGCTGTAGGGCAGGAACGGGCGGTAGAGGGAAAGCGTCGAGGCGTCGAGGCTCTCCTCCAGCTTCTGCTCCGTGCCGTCCGCCCGCTCCACCGTCGTGCGCGCCTCGTCCACCTTCGCCCCGTACCACGTGCGGCGCACGGTGACCGGGTCGCCGGTGTCGTCCAGGGTAAGCCGTACGGAGACGGTCGGGACCGTGGAGTCGTGCAGGTTGCGCCACCCTTCCTTCCACACCGCCGTACGAGCCTTGCCGTTGCTCCCGTCCCAGCGGGCGTTGAAGCCCGTCAGCGCCATCTCGGCGGCTTCGGCGAAGCTCGACTTGCCGGTGCCGTTGCGACCCGCGACGACGGTCAGCCCGGGTCCGGGCGGAAGGTCGAGCGTGGTCTCGGGACCGACCCCGCCAGCCCGCCGCCGTGATGGAGCGCAGGTACACGGGCCCGGCGCGTCCGGTCCTCTCCGGCGTCGGCTCGGGAAGCATCCCGCGCAGCAGGTCGGCCGCCTCCGGGGCCAGTTCGGACGCGGCGAGGCCCGCAGTGAGGCGGTCGTCGAGCAGCTGACGCAGAGGGTGTCGTCGGTCATGGCGGTGCTCCTTGCACGATCAGGCGGAGAGCACGACGGGACCGCCGCGCTGTTCACTCCTCGATCTTCCACGGTGCACGTTGGCGATGTCAACAGACTTCGCCATGTTCGGAAACTCGAAAACGTGTACGGCATGGATCCCGGCGTGGCCACGTAGGCGGTCCACTCGCCCGGAACCCGCGAATGCAACCCGTTTGAACCGAAGTACGAGAAGGGTCAACAAGTGCAGCCCACCCGACCGAACGGGACCGAAGAACTCATGGCCGATGAATGGCAGGGGATGCAGGAAGAGCTGGAGCACGATCCGCTGGAGACGGCGCGTACACACGTACGCGCCCTGCTCCACCACACCCGCATGCTGACGGGCGAGCCCGGCGACGTCCTCGACATGGCCTTACAGGCAGCCCAGCGCGCCTTCGCCGAGATCGACGCATGCAACTCACTGCTCGACGCGGCCTCCGAGCGTGCTCACGCCCTCGCGCGGGAACTCGAAGACCACCTCACCGAGGGGACACCGGTGCCGTGCCCGGCATCCTCGACGAACTCGACACCCTGGCGTCCAAGGTGGCCGTTTCCGAGGCTGAGCGGCAGGTCGTCCTGCGCATCCTGGGCATGGAGGACGCTGGAGCAGGGGTCGAGCGGACGCCGGCGGACGACCGCGATCCCGTACCCACGCTCACAGCAGCCGGGCTGCCTCGGGTGCCCTCCTGTACGACGCCGAACAGCCCGGCTACGGCACGTTGACCGACATGATGGCCGCCCGGGAGAGGATCGCCGCCCAGCGCGCCGCCGCGCACGCCCGCCGCTCAGCCGTCGTCACCGAACATATGACGGAGATCGTCATGCGCCTGGCCAACGTCTCGGTCTCCGACCCGGCACTGAACGAGGAAGCTCTCACCGAGCTGCGGCACTCCTATGTGCTGTGGCTCGCGTGTGCGGACGAACGGCGGCGGGACAAAGCTGATCCCGTCGGCCGCCGCATTTCGACCGACCGGCACCCGGAGGCTCGTGCGGGCACCACGACATCGAGGGCGGCGGCGGAACGGCTGTATGGTGTCAGGCCACTCGCTCACGGATAGTGTCCGGCCCCGAAGGAATTCGCGGGACGTGTACGAGCGTGGCCCAGGTGCACGCACAGGCGGCAACGCCATGCTCGACATCACGCGGAAAGAGCCCTTCTGTGCGAAGAGCTCCAACTACTTCCGCGTCGGCACCGCCGCCGATAACAACGCAAGTCGCGGTGGCAGGGCAAGAGGCGGCGTACCTCACGGACACCGGCGAGGCCCTGCGAACATGATCCAAAGCGCCAAGGCCGGCCGATCACCTGCTGTAGGAGTCCGGACCGGCGGGCAGCGGTGGAACCTGCCAGCCCGGACCATTCGTCAAACTGCCTCAGGCTCGGCGGGGTGACGCGGGCCACGGCCGGGCGGCGGGGTGAGCGTGGAGATGTAATTCTCGCCGTCTACGAGGGGCATGGTCGGGCTTACGCCGGCTGCGGCCATGAGGTCGTACTCGGCGAGGACGAGATCCTTGGTGCGGTAGTGGCCGTACTTAGCGATCTCGTTGTGCTTGAGCCCGCCCTTAGGCTCAGTCTGGAAAGTTTCCAGAATGTAGTCCGCATCGTTGCGACTGATCTCGTAGAGGTGGAAGAAGTACGCGTCCAGCTCGGCGCGGATCTGAGTCCGGCGGGCCTCGTCCCACTGGAAGGGGCTCCGGTGTCACCGAGGTCGCGAGCAAGGGGGTCATGTCGCGGGTGGTGCAGACCAGTTCGAGGACACGAGGGGTCAGGAAAGGGGTATGGAGGGCCAGAGCGTCAGGATGGGGAACGGGGAGCTGCTTCCAAGTCATGAGTGCCATGTCAGCGCCACCACTCTGGCGGCCCACAAAGTCGAAGACAAGGGAGCTCTGGGCGGCTGTGAGGGCCGCAGTGAGGGGCGGCGAGACACTTGGGAGCATCAACGGGTACGTGTTTCCGACGGCCACGCGGGGAGGAAGGCAGGGATAGCGGTGCGTTCATCCGTCGCGCGACCAATACGGCGCCATCCGAGGAGCCATCCGTGTTTCCAGTGCACCTCCTGGAGGCGCAGGTCCACCCCAGGCACCTCAACATTTTTGTTCTTTCTGCGGACACTGATGAATCCATCTTCCGCAATCCAGTAGCGTGGGATGGCTGCCCTTCTGGATCCTCCTTCACGGAAATAGGAACCGCCTCATAGTCGGTGTTTCCCGTACCATAGTAACGATTCCAGCGGTGGTCGAAGAGGTGGGCCATCTTACCTTCATACACCGGAAGCATTCGCTTCCCGTCCCGGTGAAAACGCTCCCTTGGAGCCCCACCCTTCCGCTTCCAGCTCCTCCCTCGTACGAAATAGGTCGGAGTCATCGGTCATATCAAAGAGGCGTTTGGAAGTCAGACCCCAGGGTTGCCCTGCTCAACAGCCTCATTCCATAGCACCGGAATTCGACGATAGACCGACACCGCGAGGTCGGCGTTCCGTCGGCTCCGAAAGACAGGCAGTGTTCCCGTGTTCGGGTTGATCAGAGCGATCTCCTCTGGACTAGAGAGAAGACTCGGTCCGCGTCATCGAGTTCCGCAGGATCAGAAGAGAGAAGGCGAATCTGGCGACCGATTCGCGAATATTGCGCCCCGCCAAGGAGAGCAGGCAGAATTCATAACTGGCGTGCACGCCGATGAAAATCGGCTTTCGATTCTCAAAGTCGTACAGATGCTTTACAGCGCCCCGCCGGGTCATATCCTGGAAGAGGAATTGCGCGCCCGCCCTGTAGCCACGGCGGTCGGAAGGATAGCACCGAAGCGCCCCTCGGGTGCCGAGATAGAAGCGAACCTCTCCATAAACAGATGATCAATTTGGAGCGAATTGACGCCCTTGACCGCTAGCCCTCTGCCACACAGCGGATACGCCCCCGACTGTCCCAGGAATAGAAACGACGATTTCACCCGTCGTCGCGCCATGCGATAGCGCCCACCTTCCTCTGGGTTCTCTCCAGCCCACTGTGCAATTCTCGTGCGTCGAGCCACACCAGAGAGCTTGGCGATCGAAGGCTCGACTACGCTGAAGTGCTCCTGGTCTTTGAAGTCGACCTTGTCCCACGGGGTTGCCCACGACACGAGAAGCCGCCCGCCCACCCCGTGGCCGGGTCCACAGCGTCTCCGGCCTCGGCCTGCTCCGAGACCGTGAAGACCTCCGGGAACTCCAGGTGCCAGTGGAAAAGTGGTAGAGGTCGCGCAGCTCGCTGATCTCGTCGTGGGTCGCCTTCGAAGCCGATCGGGCCTCGGGGTCCCGCAGGGCCTGGAATACCTCCTGGGTGACGGGGGCCGGGGCGTCCTTCGTCTTACGCCACATGAACGCGGCGCACCAGGCGTCGGCGATGTGTCGGGCGTGGACGTACTCCTTCTTCTTTAGCCAGTCCTCGTACGCCGCCTGCTGAGCGTGCACCTCCCGCAGGCTGCCGGACGGGGCCGTGATGATCCGGCGGAGGCTCAAGGCGAAGGCGGTGTTGGAGACCTTCGTCTCAACGACCACCTCGAAGAGTCCGCTCTGGCCCTTCCGCTCCTGGTCGTTCTGCTTCTCCAGGAACCTGGCGTACTTCTCGTCGTCGCCCTCGACCGCCTTGAACGCCTTGTTCGGGATGCCGTCGAGCATCAGCGTGGGGTTGTGCCCACCAGGCCGTTCCCGTGCTTGATGTGCGCGTCCAGAAAGCCCAGCGCCTTCCCCGGCTCCAGGGCCTCCAACCACAGCGAAACCTTGGCCAATTCGACCGCCATCGGGTTGAGGTCCACACCGTAGACGCAGCGGGCGACGACCTCGTGCAGGGCGGTGCGTACGGCGACGGGGGCGGCTCCGGGTTGCTCTCCCGAACCGCCGCCACCCGCTTGGCGATGCGGCGGGCCGCCGCGACGAGGAAGTGACCCGATCCGCAGGCCGGGTCGCAGACCGTCAACGACAGCAGCTCGCGCACGATCGCTTCCGACGGGTCCGGCTCCCCGCCGCCGTGGCGGCCTGCTCGCCGCGCTTCTGGGCGTCGTCTATCACCGGGTCGAGGGTGGAGTCGAGCAGGGTCTCGATGAGCGAGGCGGGGTGTAATAGGAGCCGGTCTTCTTGCGGTCGTTGCCGAGCCGGTTGACCAGTTCGAAGGAGCGCTCGGTGGCGCTGTGCTTAGGGACCAGCTCCAGCAGGGACTCGTAGATGGATCCGAGCTCCTCCGAGCCCATGTTGCGGTAGTCCACCGGTCGCCAGCGCGCGGTCTTCTCGTCGCGTACGCGGGAGAGGTGGCGCACCGCCTCCAACAGGGAGGCGTTCGATAGGAGCACTCCCGCAGAGGGGCGTCGGCGCCGATGTCGTCGAAGAGGCCGCCGAGGCCGGGCAGGCCAGCTCGGGCCGGCCGTCCTCACGGCCCAGGGCGTCCAGGACGATCCGCAGCGCGGCATACTGGTCGGCGTGCGCGGTGCCCTGGCGGCGCAGGGCGTGGCGGCGCAGACGGGCGGAGCTGAAGTACTTGGCGTACCGTTTGCGGGCGTCGTCGCTCGTGTCGGGTGGTGGAGGGCGTCGCGGTCCTCGGCGACGAAGAGGAAAATCATCCTGTAGGCGAGGCGTAGCAGCGCTGCGTGGAAGCGGTCAGCGTCCAGGTTCTCCCGCAGGTCCGTGTTGGCCGGGTGGCGCAGGAAGCCCGTGCCCAGGGTGGTGATGGCCCGCTGGACGCCGTCGCGGTGGTGGTCGAGCGCCCGGGTGCCCGAGGCGATCGCCTCCGTACGCCACCGCTCCAGCCAGCATGCGGACGGCACCCCGCTTCTCCGGTCTCGAAGCGGGAGACGTGCAGCAGCCGGTAGAGCAGGATGAACTCGCTGAACAACTCACCGTCAAAGATGGCTTCGAGGTCGAACTCGACGTACGAGGCGGTGGCCAGGGCGTTCGAGTCGCGCAGTAGGCGCAGCTGCCGGCCGTTGGTGAGGACGCCCCACAGGTGGGCTTCCCGCCGGTTCAGGCACTCCTGGAGGAGGGAGTGCGGGGTACGGTGCCCACACCGCCGGGCCGCTTGTCGAGCAGGGCGTTCCAGGCGGCCATGTGGACGGGCACGTGGTGCGAGCGGTGGCTGATGGGGAAGACGCGTTCCGGGTCACTGTCGGCGCGGTACTCGCCGGCTGCGACCGTGGTGAGCCGGCCGAAGCCCAGCTCGTTGAAGAGCGGTGCGAGCCACTGGTCGACGGCGAGGCCGGTCGGGTCGGCGGGCAGGTCGGCCTCGGCGCTGACCGGCAGCTTCTCGCGGAGTTCGCGCCAGATGGCCTTGAGGTAGTCCCAGTGGCGCTCGGCCTCGTCGCGGACCGACCGCCGGGGCCGATCACGTGGTAGTCGGCGGGGCCAGAACCTGGGACGTCCTTGCCCTCCTTGCTCTCCGAGATGCGGACGAGCATGTCGGCGGGAGCAGGCCGCCGACGGTGTGGACGGCGGAGAAGACCTGGTTGCGGGTGGTGGCGGACATCAGGCGTCCTCTCCGTCTGCGGTGATCGGGGGCAGGTAGACGTAGACGCCAAGGATGTCGGCGGGCTGCTGGGCGGTCACCTTCAGGCCCTGCACGATTTCGTCGGATGCGCGCCTGACCCGCCGGTGGGACTCGTGCAGTTCTGTGGCGAGTTCGTCGCCGTAAGCCATCATGTGGGCCTGTACTGATTCCAGTTGACCGAGGGTGCGGCGCATCGTACGTTCCTGGAAGTAGTCGTCCGTATTCTCCGCGGCCTCAGCGGACAGCAGGTCCAGGGCCTGTTCCTCGGGGAGCCAGACCGCGTTCTTCGCTGAGCCCTGGTAGGCGAGAAGGCGGGCGTCCTCGGCGACGATCCTCTGTTTTCCTGCCGGGAGGGCAGGGTGAGGTGGAAGCGGTAGCGGACCAGGAGCAGAGTCGTGGGGACAGTCACGGCTTCCGTGGAGACCACCCGCAGCGGCGGGCCGGGCGACGGCCCGCCGCCTCGGCGTCAAGGGCTGCGTTGAGGACGTGGGCCGCGACCGCTCCGACGACTGGGTCGGTACGAACGAGGGCGGCTTCGCCCCGGGCCACGGCCGCCGTCGTGCGGAACGGGATGGGCCGCCCAGACTCGACCGCCTCTGCGCCCGCGACGGGTGCGAGGGCGTCGCGCAGTCCGGCGGGGCTCCACTGACCTCGGCGGTGAAGTCGCCCGAGCCGTCGCCGGCTTCGACGACGTGTGCCTCGAGGGCTGCCAGTGCGTGGCGGACGAAGCCGCTCACCTCGTCCGCACGGCCCAAAGTGTCGCGGATGGCGGCGACCTCGCGGGCAACTTCCTCGGGGTGGATGGCGCGCTGGGCGAAGCGGGAGCGGGAGGTCGTCTCGCGTTCCGCAGCGGAGTTCCACTCGCTCTCCAGCGCGGCGGCCCTCGCGTCCACGGTCTCCAGGGCCTCGACGCCGAACAGGCCCTCCTGCTGGGGCTGATGGCCGCGCATGAGGAGCCATTCGACGATCGCGTCGGTGACGCCGGAAGACGCCTCGTCGGGCACGGAGACCGAGATGCCGAGGTCCTTGCGGATCTGCCGGTGCTTGGCGATGAGGACTTCGAGGACCTTGCCGTCGATGCCGTTGTCGATGCCGTACAGAGTGATGACGCGGACCTCGTCGCGCTTCTGTCCGTACCGGTCCACACGGCCTTCGCGCTGGTCGTGGCGGGTGGGGTTCCAGGCCAGGTCGTAGTGGACGACGGCATCGAAGTGGTGCTGGAGGTTGACGCCCTCGGAGAGACAGTCGGTGGCGACGAGAACGCGGCGGGCGGCCGGGTCGTCTCCCGCGAGCGTCGCCAGCTCCTCGATGCGGGTGAGCCGCTGCTGCGGGAGAGGGTTCCAGTGACGGCCTTGACGACCGTCCTGGAGCCGAGCTTCTTCTCAAGTGCTCGGCGACGTATTCGGCGGTCGGGATGTACCGGCAGAAGACAATCGGGTGATAGCCGTCCTTCAACAGCGCCTTGAGGTGCCGGACGAGAGCCGCGAGTTTCAGGTCCTCCTCCGGGCCCTCCAGAGCGGCGGCCCGCTCGGCGAGGTCGGCCAGCCGGGCGCCGGCGCCCTCGGTCTCCGCACCCGGAGCCGCGTCCAGACCCTCTAGGGCGTCGCTGTCGGCGAAGTCGCGGGTCAGCGGGGCGGCGAGCCGGTCGGCCTCCTCGGCACTGGCGGCGACGGCCGCGGCCGAACGGGTTGAGAGGGTCTGGGCGGCGGCCCTGGGCGAGGAGACCAGGGAACGCAACAGGGCGATCGCGGACCACCAGGCGATGCGCGCCTCGCGCCGCCCTGCTCACCGGCCGCCTGGACACGTTCGCTCGCGTAGGCGATGGCGTCGTCGAGCAGCGCCCGGTAGGCGGGCGACAGCTTGTACTTCTCGTCTTTGGACTTACGGTCGGAGGGAACGCGGTCTTCTCGGCCAGACTGTCGTCGGCGAGTCCGCTCTCCTTGGTGAGGTATTGGCGTACGTCGCCGCGCTTGCGCTGCACGAAGTGCTGGGCGAGGAGCCGTCGTCCACGGTCCGTCTCCAGGTCCACGTCAGCCAGTTCAGGACGGACCAGGCCCAGCAGGTTCCGGAAACCGGACTCCTTGCCGCTGTGCGGGTCGCGGTGACCAGCAGCAGATGCCGCTCGGTATCCTTCGCGATGCGCCGCAGCAGCTCGTAGCGGAGCTGGTTCTGGGTCGAGACGGTGTCGTCGGCGGCGACGCAGGTGTGGGCCTCGTCGACGATGACGAGGTCGGGGCAGTGGTCTACGAAGTCGTCTCGGTGCCGGGTGGACTTGATGTAGTCCGTGGAGATGATGACGTGCGGGTACCGGTCGAACAGGGACTGGCCGAGGTCCAGGCCGCGTTCCAGGCGGGAGACCGTGGAGGCAAGAACGAGCTCTGCGTCGATGCCGAACTTGGTGCGCAGCTCCTCCTGCCACTGCTCGGCCAAGGCGGGCGAACAGAGTACGGCCAGACCCTTGGCCTCACCCTGGGCCAGGAGTTCCTTCGCGATCAGGCCCGCCTCGACGGTCTTGCCGATGCCGACGTCGTCGGAGATCAGCATCCGTACGGTCTGCTGCCGCAGCGCCATTAGGAGTGGCACGAGCTGGTACGCGCGGGGCTCCACGGCGATGCCCGCGAGGGAACGGAAGGGGCCCGCGCCGGAGCGGAAACCGATCCTCAGGGCGGAGCGCAGCAGCCCGGCCGCCCGCTGATCGCCGAGGTCAGCCGGGGACGGGGTGCGAACTGCGCGTCCTGTACCTGCTCGAACGCGGGGAAGACGGCGGAAATGTCGTCGTCCGAGCCACCCAGGGGACGCAGCACCAGCAGATCGGGGTCGCTGTCGGGGAGGACGACCCACTCCCGGCCACGGGCGGTGACCAGGGAGCCGGGGTGTAGGTGCGCGTCATCGGAGCTTCCTCGTAACGGTGTCAGCCGGTTCCACGGCCGGACGGGGCGGACAGTTCGGGCGTGCCGTCATGAGGACGGGCCGAAGCCGAAGTAGGGGCGTGCTCGGCGGCGATGGCTTCCCAGTCGCCGCCCTCCGGGAAACGGATGACGTCCCACCGGGCGAGAAACAGCCGGTCCTCGGCGTCCTCGTCCCGCCCGCGTCGTCCTCGCCGCCCACGAAGACGGCGAGGTTGACCCCGGGCATCCGGTAGACGAAGTCGGGTCGGGCGTCGGCCTCGGAAACCGTGATCCCCGCCTCGTCGGGCAGTCGGAGGCCGCGCTCCCTGAGCCAGTTCAGGAACTCCGCCTCGACCGATGTGACCGGACTGGTCTCACCGGTGCCGGAGGCGGGAGTATAGACGGGGCGGAGACGGGTGTGGACGCTGCCATGAGCCTCAGGTGCTGTTCCGTGGTGGTCTCGCCGCGCTTCTCGCTCGTCGCCTCGGCGGAGGCGAGCCGCAGCAGCACGTCGGTGACATCGTGGCGGTTGATCACGCCGTGGTGGAGCTGGTTGCCGTAGGTCAGCAGGCACTCGTAGCAGCCACGGGCACACGGCCGATCGGGGTGCGGACCCTTGTCGTCCCCGCCGTGCTCGTCGAAATGGCAGATGGCCAGCGCCTGCAGGGCAGCCTTGGCCAGCGCCCCGGTTCGGCCTGGAGGCGGCGCAGGACGCCCGCACCGCCCTCGGCGGCCTCGGTGAACAGCAGCCGGTCCCGCGGGCCGTCGGCTGGCGGCAGCAGCTCGCTGGTCAGTTCGGAGTCCTCCAGCTCGAAGGCCGTCTCGATGCCGCGTTCCAGGGCGTACATGAGCGTCAGGGCGACCGGTTCCGGCAGCGGCTCGTCGAGGGTGACGACGAGAATGTTGCGGCGGTCTTCAACGAAGGGGATGACTCGTTTCTTGCGGCGCTTGTCCTTGCCGTCCGCGTCGACGACGGGCATCTCGCTGGAGTCGCCGGAGGCGTCGGAAGCATCCCGCTCGTTCATCCATCGCCCGTCGGCGGGGTCGAGCCAGTAGCCGGGCGGCTCGTTGTCCTGGCGCGCAGCCTGCCGACGTTGGTGATGCGGACGGTGGCGGAGTCACCGTAGGTGAGCGTGGCGAGCGGACCGGTGGAGTCCGCGACTCGGGCGTCCTGCCGCCCCTGGCGCGTACCGTGCCGCCGGAAGCGGTAGGACGTCTCCAGCCGGTAGCCGGCCCGGCGGCGCTCCTCCTCGTCCGAGGAGATGCGCTCCCGGCGCTGGGTGTAGACGGTGTGCAGGTGGAGCAGACCGTAGGTGGGCGCGCCCAGCGGCTTATCGCACATCTCGCACTTGTCCCGGCGCTGCTCGGGTTCGTCGAGGTAGCCGCAGTGGCGCAGCGGCGGGCCTCGCTGGTAGAGATGTCTCCGGAGGAGTCGGGCGGCAGCTGGATGCGGGTCACCTGGTAGCGGGCGCCCTCGTGGTAGATGAGCGCGCCGGGGCCGAACTCGCGGATCGCGAGGAAGCGGGGCCGCTGGAGGTAGTCGCCGTCGCCGTGACGTCCGCCCGGGTGGGAATGAAGGCGGCGAGCGGCAGCCGAGGGAAGGAGTAGCCGGGCAGGAAGCCCTCGGACGCCAGGTAGCGGTAGGGGTTGAAGTCGGACAGGACGGAGCGGTTGTCCGGGCTCTCGTTCTTGAGCAGGTTGAGCTGGGTCTCGGCCTGCGTGCGGCGGCGGAACGCCTGTCGGCGGTCTCCCTCGGTCAGGGTGTGGTCAAGGACCCGCTTGTTCTGGACGTACTGGTCGACGAGGGCCGACCGGTACAGGTCGCGCCAGCGATCGAAGGCCCGATCGAAATTGCGCGGCGCCTTGCGCACGGCATCCTCGATCCACCGCTCGTCCCACCAGGTGGTCGCCCCGAACTGGGGCAGCAGCGGGCCGAGGATGCGCCGGGCGGCGTCCACCGTGCGGGTCTGCGCGCTGGGCTCGTGGGAGGCGTCCCGGATCACGTCGAGCAGAGCGAGCCCAGGAGCCGGGCTGCCGGAGTTCTCGCCGTTGGCGATGTCGAGGACCTGAGGAATCGCCCGGCCCAGCGTGAGCCCGGCCTCGGCGAGCCAGATGCCCTGGAGGTGTGAGCGGACCAGGTCCTCGTTGGCCAGGTCCAGGCGCGGCGGAGCGACGGCGCCAGCGACCATGCGGTCCGAGCGGCGGAAGTAGTACTGGTCGTGGCTGTTGCCGGTGGCACAGTACGTAGTGACGAGGGCGGGCTGGCCGCTGCGCCGGCACGGCCGCTGCGCTGGGCGTAGTTGGCCGGAGTGGGAGGGACGTTGCGCATCATGACGGCGTTGAGCGAGGAGATGTCAACGCCGAGCTCCATCGTCGGGGAGCAGTAGAGCAGCTTGAGTTCGGCCTTACTGAAGGCTTCCTCGCGCTTCTGTCGATCCTCGGGGTCGACCTGGGCGGTGTGCTCGCGGGCGAACAGGCCGGACAGGCCGTCGGCCGTCTCACGGTAGAGCTGACGGAAGAAGGCGTTGACGCGCGGGCCGTCGCCACTGGCGTACGTACGGGTGAGGGGATCATGGGCACCGGTTTCGCCCGTGCCGGCCCGCCAGATGATGGAGGCGGCCGACACCCGGTAGCCGGTGGCGGTCGTCGACGGCTTGCGGAAGCGCCCGGCCCCTGCGGGCCACGGACACTTCGGTCACGAGGCCGGCGTTTCTGAGGACCTTCAGCAGATCCTCGATGACCGTCTGGAGATCGGCGGGGTCCATCTTCTTGTCGAACCCACGGTGCGTGCGACGCAGATATTTCCCGTATTTGCCACGCGCGGACAGGAACAGTCCCGCGCGGTCCATCCCGGGCCTGGACGGCTGGGGTAGGCGGTGGCCACCTTGGGGCTATCGCTCTTGGAGAGCCTCCAGGGGTCCACGAGCCGCTCCTCGCTGGCGCTTTGGAGCGAGTCGAAATCGTCACGAAAGTACTGCACGTCGATGGCGAGCGACCGGCGCATCTCGTCGAGCAGCGCTTTCATGATCTCGGCACGCAGAGAGGCGTCGGCCTCGCGCAGCGACGGATGCACCTGCTCCCAGCGATCCTGGCGCTCGGCGACCCACTGGAGGTCGGCGTAATCGATCTCCAGCAGTCCTGTCTGCTCCAGGTTCGGCATGGTGACGCGCCAGCCGCGCTCCAGGTCGAGATAGAGGCGAAAGGCGATCACGTCCCGCAGGGTCCTGGCCGCAGCAGCGGCCAGACGCGGGGCAGGTCGTCCTCGCCCGTGTACACGAAGGGGTCCAGGGCAAGAGCATTGGCGACCCGGGAAGTCAGGTCCTCGTGCTGAATGCCTTCCGGGCCTGCGTCCACTGCGGCCCGATACAGCGCGCCGCGCAATTCGGTGACCTGGACGAAGTCGTTGAAGTGGCCGGCTTGAGAGAGGCGTCCTGCCGGTTGTCGACGAACGTAAGGAGCTTGCGTGCCGCCTTGGGAAGCGCCGCTTCCGGCACGCTGTCCAGCGAACGAACGACGGAGGCGGAGATCAGCGAGGTCGCGGAGGAGCGGCCTTCCTGGTCCAGGGTAGCCAGCTTGGCGAAATCCTTGCCGCGGGTCTGCTCGTAAGAGACGGAGCAGTGCAGGCAGAAGAGGAACGGGCGGGGATGAACGCCGCGTGCAGCTCGCCCTTGGACTCGTTGCCGTACGGATCAACGGTAATCGCCCGCGGCATCCGGTCCCGGTAGGACTTCTTGACGACCTCCTGCTCCCTGTCGTCGATCTCCAACCAGGACTCCGGCAGCCTCCGGTCCGCGATGGCCTCTTCTGGGGTGCGGGGCCAAGGGTTGGTGTGCGGGTAGCGGTCCGTGTCGACGTAGAGGTAGCCGTCGCCGGCGCGGCCCCGGTAGCGGCAGTGTCGCGGCGCGGTTCGTAGCGGATCTCACCGTCCTTCTCCGTACGCCACACGGTCAAGTACTCCTGACCGCACTCGCGACAGAAGGCGAGCGGCATCAGGACGTGCCCGTCGGTCCGGGCCGGACCCGCTGATAGTCGCGGGTGGGGTAGCGGTCGGCCTTGCTCTCCAGGGTTACGTAGACGGTGTCGCCCTTGGACAGGAACTGATGCAGCCGGAAGGCGAACAGAGGACGTTCGGTGACAGGGTGGTACGCCTGCGAGCCCGCTTCCAGCGTGTCCCGGAGGGCGTCCGCGCACCGGTCCTCCGCCACCCGCTCTGCCCTGCGAGTTCGGCGGCGGCCTCCTCGATCTTCCGCGGCTTCTGGCGCACCAACTGCCCCGTGGCATCGTCGGTGCCGAGGCCGAAGTACGTCTCGATCCAGCGCGCGAGAGGGTCAGTGACGAGGTCGGCGTAGGCGCTCGGGGCAACGGTTCCTGTAAGTCGCTCGGCGGGGACCACGGTCGGAGTCTCGCCGGTGGCGCGAACCAGCGTCTCGCCGATGATGTGCTCGGGCCCGACCTTCGTGCCGAAGAGCTTGGTCGCCATGTCGGCCACCACGGTCTTCTGCCTTTCCAGGCTGCCTTCGGTGGACATCGTCGCGGAGGTGCCGATGCACTGCACGTCGTCGGCGCGACAGGCGTCGCGCACCCGGCGAATTAGCAGCGCCACGTCCGCACCCTGCCGGCCGCGGTAGGTGTGCAGTTCGTCGAAGACGAGGAAGCGCAGGCCCTCGGCCATGGCCACGAGGCTGTCGCGGTCGTCGGGCCGGGTGAGCATCAGTTCCAGCATCACGTAGTTGGTGAGCAGGATGTCTGGCGGATTCTTGCGGATCTTCCTGCGGGTCTCGTCGTCCTCCTGGCCCGTGTAACGGGCGAAGGTGACCGGCTCGTTGCCCACGCCATAACCGTTGCGAAGATACTTCTCCAGCTCCTTGAGCTGGCTGTTGGCGAGGGCGTTCATCGGGTAGACGATGATGGCCCGCACCCGCTTGGTGCGTCGGGCCCGGCCTGCTGCCGCTCCTTGAGCACCCGGTCGACAATCGGGACCATGTAGGCGAGGGACTTGCCGGAGCCCGTGCCGGTGGTCAGGACGTAGGAGACGCCGGCTGCAGCCGCGTCGATCGCCGCGCGCTGGTGACGGTGCAGGGTGAGGGAGCGGCCGTCGCACACGGTGGAGTGTTCGGACTTCCCCGCCTGGAAGATCTTCGCGCACTCGTCGTGCAGGACCTTCTGCGCGGCGAGTTCCGCGACCGTTCCGGCGGAGGCGAAGAAGGGTTGAGCGACAGCCAGGGTTGGGCCACTGCGACTTGTCGTCGAGGTCCTTCTTCACGAAGTCCTTGATGCGCTCGTCGCGAATCACGGTGCCGCCCTCGGTGAACGAGCGGTAGTCCTTGATGAGCTGCTCGTGCACACCGAAGACGTCCATGCCGGAGCCAGTCAGGAACGCTTCGCGGGCTCCGGTGCCGTCGGCTCGTAAAGCCGCGGCTCGGTGACCGAGGCGGCCTCGTTGGCAGGCCGCAGCAGCCACTTCACCGGGTCGAAGTCCTGCCAGACAGGAAGAGCGCTGCCCTCCGCCACAAGAGGAAGCAGCGCATCCCGGACGGCGACCGCGTCGGCCGGGCGATCGGCGGGGTTCTTCGCAAGGAGGCGGTCTACAAGGCGGGCCAGCGCCTCCGACACATCCGAACGGAGCAGACGCACCGGCGTCGGCTCCTGATTGACGTGCTTGTCGCGGAAATCGAAGGCGGTGTTGCCCATGAAGGGCGGGTTCCCCAGGAGCATCTCGTGCAGCATGCACCCAAGGGCGTACAGATCGGCGGCCTGGGTGACGAGGCTGCCCTCGAACTGTTCCGGCGCCATGTAGCGGGCAGTGCCGACCGTCACTCCCGTGCTGGTCAGCTTGGTGCCGTCGGGGTCGTCGACAATCCGGCCGATACCGAAGTCGAGGACTTTGACGGCGCCACCGCGGGTGAGCATCACGTTGCGGGGCTTGAGGTCCCGATGGACCACGCCGGCAGCGTGAGCGGCGGCCAGAGCGTCGGCCATCTGTGCACCGATGGCGGCGACCCAGGGCACCGGAAGCTGCCCTTCCTCCGACACGAGATCGGCGAGTGGATGCCCGTCCAGGAATTCCATGACCAGGAAGGGAAGGTCGCCGTTGGTCTCGTCCACCCCGCCGTCGATCGTGCGGGGCAGGTTGGGGTGGCTCAGCAGATGCATGATGCGCACCTCGCGCGCGAACCGCTCCACCGCCTGCGGGTCGGTGCGGGTCTCCACCAGCGTGCCCGAGCGGCGGCGGCGGATGAGCTTGAGGGCGACGACGCGGCCAGGAGAGTCCTCAGCCTCATCCAGGTCCTCGGCACGGTGAACCTCACCCATGTTTCCCGAGTCGACGTAACTCAGCAGGCGGAACCGCCCTGCGACCGTCTCTGAACCTTCACTCATGCTGCTGCCTCCCGTGCGGCCCCGCCGAGGGCACGCGGTTTCCCATGCGGCGGGCGTGCTCATCGTGACAGACGGGAACACCCACAGGGGACCGTACACGAGAATCACAGCGTAAACAATCATTGTTGTGTTAACGTCGTCAACGCACTAAGCCCATCCCGGCTCCACCATCCCACCCCATACGACCACGGGCGCAAAGTGATACGGGCGCAGACCAGCAAGATCCCCTGCCCCACGCATGTGTCGCGGTATACGGGAGGGGCCGACGCAGCGGCACCGGGGCAACCGCCTCCGTGACCGAATGACGATGGACCGCGCGACCTTCGTAGTTAGTGTGCTCGCGAAGACAGATCATGGCAGCCGGAACGGGGAGACGAAATGGGCAATCTGGCCAAAGCCGTGGCGGAACTTGAGGAAAAGGTCGAGGCCGTCCGCGAGCTGCGAAAGATCGTGGAACGACTCGACACCGAGATCGCTACCCGCATGGAAGAGATCGAGGCCATCGGTACTGAGCTCCTCGACCTCCATGGCGATCTTGACAACCAGATCGCCGAGTACGACTACATGGCCGTCGAGCAGTCCGTCGCGTCCGTGGCACGGCTGGTGGACGTCGAAACAGTCCTTCCGGCGATAGACGCCGTACTGCTCCTCACCGCCCTGCGCGACGACGAGCCCATACCCGATCTCAGCCTGCCCCTGTCATCGTTCGACGAGGATGATTGCTGGGATCATCCTCGGCTCACGCAGGAGGACCTAGACCGCGCGTTCAAGGCCGCGCTGGCACGGGCGGATCAGCGGTGGGAAGAGATCTGGGGTGACCACTCTTGGGAGGGACTGGACGAACGGGACTCCCAACGGGCTGAGGACCACGCCGATGCCGAGCAGGAAGCAATCAAGGACAGGGCTGGCCGAGCCGGGGCTCATGTCATGGAACTCATCGACTACATCGGTGACACGCTGTGGCCCGACCTCGTGGAGGCAGTGGAATCCGGCGCCCGCGAGCGCGCGGTCCGGGCGCTGGCAGCCGCGTGCGCTGCAGCACGGGAAGCCGAGCCTGCCTACAAGCTGTACGAGGTCAACCTGTCGGTCCAGTACGAGTCGTCGCCAGCCTCGCTCGGTGCCATGGGTGAGCTTCTGGGCAACTTCGAGACATGGTTGACGTCGCCCAAGGCCGAGTGAAGGGTGCAGGTCTCGCCTGCCTCCGCATTTCGCGCTGAAGCGTTGGCGATCGGGGTCAGGGTCGTCACCTCCGCATGTACGGGGAGCATTTCGAGCTATGTCCCAACGGCAGTCGAATGCTCCACGTAGCCTCGCAGACATGGAGGCACCCGCACCCGGAGCACCGCCGGAACCCGGCGACGACGAGACGCGCAGGCGGCTGGACGCGTACGCCTACCTGAGCGCGCCAGAGCGGCTGGAGCACATCGCGATTATGCGGGTCTTTGCGGGACGCTCCTGGCGGACCTGGCCGGCCCCGACGTCATGGCGAAGCTGCGCGAGTCCAGCGGACCAGGTGCGCGGCTCGACGCCGACACCCTCACGGCCCGGCTCGAACAGCTGGAGAAGTGGGGCAACCTGCTGCGCGGCAGCCACACGGTGAAGGCGTCCAGCATCACCGAGTACCAGCGTTCACGTGCGCGCTACCAGCTGTCGAGGCTCGGCGAACGCATCCAGCGGGACGCCGACGGGGTGGTGGCCGAGGCCGACGCCGCCCGTGAAGTGAGCAATGAGCTGCTGGCCCTGGTCGAGCGCGGGCTCCGGGAGCTCGCCGAGCTGGTGTCCGAGCCGGGCGGTATCGCCCCACAGGACGGGCTGGAGCGGGTCAGCACGCTGTTCGTGCAGTTCGCCGAGTTCGCTGAGTCCATCCGGGACTTCTACGCCTACCTCGGCCAGGTGCTCGCCCGGTACGACCTGAACAGCGCCGAGTACCAGGGCTTCAGGAACTGCTCCTGGACTACGTCGAGGCGATCACGGAAGACGTGGCCTTCCGAGCGCCCCGGATCTCGGCGGCACTGGACACGCTATGGCCACATCTTCCGCCCCTGTTGGAACGACTGGACGCCCACGCCCAGGGCCTCGCCGGGCTTACCCGCAGGGCGAAGGCCACTCGGAGAATCGAGTACAGCGCAGCCGGGGCGCGAGCTCGCGGACTGGGAGGGGCTGCGCGGCTGGTTCAGTGACACCGCCGGCCAGGGCAGCCAGGTCGATCAACTGCGGGACGCCACCCTGCGGGCGCTCCAGTCGCTGCTGGCCAACGCCAAGCGAATGCTGCGCTCGGCCACCGGGGAGATGTCGCGGCGCCGGGACCTGCTGCGGCTGGCCCGGTGGTTCGACGAGGCCGCACCGCAGGATGCGCACGACATCGCCGTCGCCGCCTTCGGGCTGTACGGTGCCCGCCACCTGGGGATTCCGCCCTCCACCGATGAGGTGGTGCCTGCCTACACCAGCTGGTGGACCGGTCCGGTGGTCGAGGTCCCGGTCGCGCTGCGCGAGAGGGCAGCCGCGCGCAGCGAGGCCGGACGTCCTCGGTGGAGGACCACTCCGCGCAGAAAGAGCGCCTCCGGGTGGCAGCGCGTGAGCGGGCGGCAGGCCGGAAGGCGGCGGCGGACGAACTGCGCAGCGCCTCGGGCCGTTTCGATGACGTACGGCTCACCTCAGCGGCGCTGAACCTGCTCCTGGAGCTGCTGGCCACGGCGCTCGGGAACGCTCAGCTCAAACGGCGCGCCAGTGCGGCCGGGGAGCGGGCATCGTGGTTCGGCCTGGACGCGGCATGGAGCGAGGACGCCGATCTGGCCATCTGGCTCACCGTGCACCGGACCGCGGGCGCCCGGACGCTCCTCCACTCGGCCGACGGGGACCTGCTCCTGGACGACCTGGAGCTGGTCATCGGCCGGACCTCGGCCACCGCCGACGATGAGGCGGAGGTGAACGTGTCATGACCCTCCCTCCGCCCACGACGTGGACCTGGCAGCCGAACGCCGCACCGCTGCTCGATTGCTGCTTGCCCATCCGCTGGTCACATCGGACGGCCCGCACGCCGATCTCTTCCCGCTGGTACGCAGACACGCCGACTGGCTGGGCAAGCGGTTCCAACAGGTACTCGGCTACCGCCTTCTGGTCGACAGCTCCTACGCCCGACTATTCAAGGCCGGGCTGGGAGCACGGGCGGGACATCGGCTTGTGCGGTCCACCGGCACTCCCTTCACCCACACACGTACTCCTGCCTCGCGCTGGCTCTGTCCGTGCTGGTAACCGCGCCCGAACAGATGCTGCTGTCTCAGCTGGTCGCCGACATCCGGGCCGCCGCGGCCGATGCGGACGTCGAGCTGGAGGAGACGGGCCGGGCAGCCGGAAAACGGACCCTGGCCGCGGCTCTGCGCCAGCTGGTCGAGTGGGGTGTACTCATCGAGACGGAGGGCCACGTAGCTGCCATCACACAGGAAGCCGGCGGGGAGGCTTTGATCACGGTGGACCGTGAGCTCGCACGCGTCGTCGTGGCCGGACCGCTCGCCCAATCCCGGACGGCGCCGACCTGGTCCGGCGAGCGGCGGACCCTGGCTTCGAGGACCTCGTACCTACGTGCGCCGGATGCTCGTCGAGACACCCGTCGTCCATCTCGACGAACTGACCGACGCCGAGCGGGACTGGCTTCGCACCCGCCAGCGCCGGGAAGCACAGGCGTTCATCGAACTCCTCGGTCTGGAAACTGAGATCCGCGCCGAGGGCGTGGCGCTGGTCGACCCAGAAGAAGAGCTGACCGATCTCCATCTTCCCGGCACGGGTACCGTCGCCCAGGCCGCATTGCTGCTGGTGGAACGGCTCGCTGAACGCCTCCGCCCATCCGATCCCGGACATCCGGCGACCGGCGGCGTCCTGGTCGTCGGAGTTGCCGTTCCGGACGGTCTGGTGAATGAGCTGCTGGTTGAGCTGGTCGCCGAGTACGGAAGCCGTAGCAACTGGCAGCGCGGCTACCTGGAAGATCTCCACGCTCTGCGGGAAGCCGTGCTGGACCTGCTGTCCCGCATGCGGCTGCTGACCCCTGTCGGTCCGCTGCGGGCCGAGGGGACGGGCTGCCGGAGGGTACGCCGAAGAGCTGCCGGAAGGCCGCCAGGTGACCGACGTCCGCGGAGCCCGGCCCGCTGGCGAGGGCTGGGTACTGCTCGCCGCGGCGGCCCGCTATGCCACCCGCGTCACCGTGCGCCCGGCCAGCCCGGCCGGATCGGCCTTCAAGTTACCGATGTGCAGCAGGAGTTGCCGCTATGACCACCAGCGCACAGGGCCTCATCCCGCTGCCCCGATCTCGCTCGTCGACGACGACAGCAGGTACCCGCTTCCGGCTGCACCGCGCGGGTATCCAGAACGTCTGGCAGTACGACGAGCAGGAGTTCGCCTTCGGTGACGGGCGGCTGCTGCTGCGCGGCAAGAACGGCGCGGGAAGTCCAAGGCCCTGGAGATGCTGCTCCCGTACCTGCTGGACGGCGACTCCCGAGCGCTGGACGCGACCGGTACCGGGCGGACGACGCTCGCCTGGCTGATGCTGGACGGGTTCGAGCAGACCAACCGCCTCGGCTATCTGTGGGTGGAGTTCCGAGGTACGGACGAGGGCGGCGACCACCGCTATCTGACGCTCGGTGCCGCCGTCCGTGCCTCGAAGTCGACGCAGAAGGCGGTGGCGACCTTCTTCATCACCCCTGCGGGTAGGTGAGGACCTGCGCCTGGTCGAAGCGGGCAAGCCGCTTCCCGTCGACCAGCTCAAAGAGATCGTCGGTTCCGACAACGCGACCGACCGCGCGGTCGGCCACCGTGCTCGCGTGGCCGGGACCTCTTCGGAATCACTGACACGACGCGCTACCGAAATCTGACCCAGCTCCTCCACCGGCTGCGACGTCCCACGGTCGGGGACCGCATTGAGCACGGGGCCTGGCCGTTCTGCTGAGCGAGACCCTGCCGGGGCTCGACGAGGAAGTGGTCGAGAAGGTGGCACGCAACCTTCACGACTTGGACGCCGTACGGGACGAACTCGGCCGCCTGGAACGTACCGACACGGCACTACGCACGTTCCTCGCCGACTACCGCCGCTACCTCGCCGGAGTCCTGCGCGCATCGGCCCGGGACGTGAGCAGGGAACTGGACGTCCTATCCCAGCGACGCCGAACGGCCGGAGACGCAGCTCAGCGAACGGGCGACCTGAAGATGCGGGAGGAGGAGTCGGAAGCGGGCTGGAAACTCTCCGCGAGGAAGAACAGACCGCCCGGACAGAACTTGCGGCTTTGCACGCCAGCCATGCCTACCGCAGCCTGCGCGAACTGTCGGAACGCCGCGCCACGGTGGAAGCCCTGCACACCACGGCCACGACCGCCTTCACCGCCCTGCGTAACACGCACGAGGCGGAAGAAGGTGCGGCGGAACGAATGGCCGAGGGTGTCGAAGACCTGGGAAGTCGGCTCACCGAACTGGGCACCGAACATCGGGAGCTGCTGTCCCAGGCGGAGAAGGCAGGGCTCCCCGCCGGACATCTCGGCGACGCGGTGGCTCTGCCGCGCACGGACCGCTCCCAGGCGACGCAGACGGAGCTGACCAGCCCGGACGGGGAACCGCAGACCGTACGACACCGGCTGGTGGTTCACGTGGACACGGTCACGACAGAGGCAGGGCTGGGATCCTGGCAGGGACAACTGGAGAATGCCGAAGCGGTCGTACGGAACCGGACACGGACTGTCCAGGAAGTGACCCGTCTCTCCTCGCAAGCCGACGAGGCTCGGACCAAGGCAGCGCAGGCCGACACAGAGCGGGAGCGGCTGGAGGGAGAGGCGGAGGAGGCCGCCGGCCGTCTCGAAGAGGGCCGCGAGAAGGTCGCCGAGGAGAGCCGTGGGTACGCCGGCGAGGTCGCCTCGTGGGTAGAGCGCACGCGGGCCGCGACGGGGCCCGCCTGTCCGCCGCTGGATGCCGTCCTCGCCGAAGTCGTCAGTGAGACCTCCTCCGACGCGCCGTTCGCGGAGCGCACGCTGCCGCCCGACATTGACAGCCGCGCGCGGCAGACGGCTCATGCGGCCCTGGAACCATACGCCGATGACCTCAACCGGCACCGCGATGCTCTGGCGCTCGGCGTCGGCCGGCTCAATGAGGAGATCGACCGCCTGAGGAAGGAGAGGCAGGAATGGGAGCGGCGTCCGGACCCCGAGCCTCCGGCCCCGTACCACCGCACCGCCGAAAGGAATCCGACCGGTGGAGCGCCCTTCTACCGGTTGGTGGACTTCACGGAGCACGTGACCTCCGCCGACCGGGCCGGTCTGGAGGCGGCTCTGGAGGCGAGCGGCATCCTCGACGCCTGGGTCAGCGCGGACGGGGCTCTTCTCGACCCCTCACCCGGGACACGCTCCTCCAGCCCGGCCCTGAGCTGCTGGGAGCACAAACTCGCGTCGGCCCTACGCTCGGTTCCGCAGCCAGAGTGCGGCATCACGTCCGAGCACGTGGAGCGCTTGCTGGCCGCCATCGCGCTCGTACCCGCCTCGGAGAGTGCCGCTGCCAGCGCGGTCCACTTCGACGGAAGCTGGCGGCTGGGGGCCTGCGCGGCCGACACCACAAGAGTGTCGCCGAGTACGTGGGGCCGCCGTACGCGCCGAAACCCGACGGCGGGCCCTCGCCGAGCTAATGGACCGGCTCACGCAGACGGAACAGCGGCTGACCGACGCCCGTACCGAACTGGCGGCAGCCGATTCCATGCGGCGGGCCCTCACCCGCACGGAACGGGACTTCCCCGAGCTCAGCAGCTCTCCGACGCCTGGAGCAGGACCGCTTCGGACGAAAGGGCGCTGCGGGACCTGACCGCCAAGGCAACCCGTGCGGCACGGCTGGCCGAAGACGCCCGCGCTCTCGCGGTGTCGGCACGCACCGAGGCGGACGCCACCGCGACCGCCCATGACCTTCCTACCGACGCCACCGCCCTGGACCGCGTACGCACTGCACTGGCGGCCCTGCTCAGCGGTATCGGTCACTTGCGCAGAGCAGTCACCGGCACGGTCGGGCGGCTCGGCGGAAGCCAGGCGGACGATGGGCGGTACGAACGCGCCGAGAAGGCCGCCTGGAGGCGGAGGGAACTACCGGCTTCGCCTCCACCAACTGCGCACCGCACAACAGGATCTGCGGACCCGCGAGGCGGCCGTCGGATCATCCGAGGAGGAGATCCTCGCCCGCGAGCAGGACTCCAAGCAACGCATCGCGAACACCGCCAACGCCATCCCGGCGGCAGAGCGCACACACAGCGAACTCCGCGATTTGCGCGTGCGCGCGGAAGAGGAGGAGAAGCGCCTGCGCGAGGACCTGGCGGACCAAGAGACGACCGTCATCGACACCGGCCGCGCCCTCCGCGAGGCTCTCGACCGTCCGGAGGTCATCAACGGAGCGGGCTGGAACGGTCCTCTCTGCCCGACCACGTCTCGGACAACCCCGGTTCAGACGCCCGCGACCGCCTGCGCGCGCTGCGTTCACTGGCCGACGCGGTGGAGCAGGCCCTCGGCCGTTCGAGGGAGAGGTGTCGGACAACACCCTGCTCAACCGGCACACCGAGCTGCGCGACCATCTGGCGGGCGGATACGACGCACAGCTTGAGGAGCGCGACGGCATCAAGGTGTGCCGCCTGCTCGACGACCACGGTTCGCACGATGTCGCGGTGGTGGGCGAGCGGATGGCCGTACAGTCCGCAGAGGCGAGGGGCGGCTCACCGAGCGCGAGAGCGAGGTGTTCCAGCGGTTCCTGACCGGCGAGCTCGGCGATCACCTCTCCGAGCAGGTCATCACCGCAGCCAATCTGGTCGCGGCTCTCAACGACACCCTGAAGACCGTACGGACCTCGCACGGTCTCGGCGTGGAGCTCCTATGGAAGCTCGACGAGGACGTGGACGCTGACGTGCGGGCGGCCGTGGAGCTGCTGCGCAGCCCATCGAGCCTCCGGACGCGCGAGCAGACCGAGCAGCTGCGCGAGGTGCTGCAACGCCGTATCGAGGACGCCCGCCTTGCCGACCCATCGGCCGGCTACACAGCCCACCTGCGGACCGCGCTGGACTACCGCGCATGGTTCCGTTTCCACACCTTCGTGGTCGAGGACGCGGCTCCAGGGCGCAGAAGGAAACTGACCGGCCGCACTGGCTTGAGTCAGGAGAGCAGCGCGTGCTCTCGTACCTCGTGCTCTTCGCAGCCGCTGCCGCGCACTTCACCAGCCTCGCCGAATCGGCCCCGCACGCGCCTCGGCTGATTCTCTTGGACGATGCCTTCGCCAAAGTCGACGAACCCACCCATGGGCGGCTGGGCCGCATCCTGGTCGACCTCGATCTCGACTTCGTCCTCACGAGTGAACGTCTGATGGGCAACTGGACTGAGGTCCCGTCCTTGCACATCTACGAGTGCCTCCGCGACCCCACGTGCGCGGGGTGGCCACGTTGCACTACACCTGGAACGGGCGGCACCGGCGTCTGGCATCGGTATGAGCGGGCTCCTGGCCGCCACACGCGACTGGCTGGCTGGGCCAGGTCTCGCCCGGCTCTGGGGTGCGGTACGCAAACGTCTGGAAGGCAACGGCGTGCAGTCCACCGGCTCCGTCCGGCTGACCGCGGTGAGCGCCCAGGAACGGAACGACCTGTCACTCCTGCTAGGCAAACCGCTCACGGGCACAGCCGTGACCGTGCGGCTCGACGCGCTCGACGAACGCCTGCGCACCTCGGCCGCGGGGCTCGGGCTCAGGGAGGTTCTCCAGGAACTCGGCCCTCCGCTCACCGACCGCCGCGCGGCTCGCGAGGACGGCGCGGCACAGCGCCGGCACGTGTGGTCGTCGCTCACCTCGTCCTCGACGCCTCTCCGCTCGCCGGGCAGGCTTGGACTCGGCAGTGGTCCGATGTGCTGCGCCGCACTGGCGTTCCGAGAGGGTGACGCCCGAAGCGACAGTGCGGACGCTTCAGCAGGCGGTCCAAGTACTCACTGTGTTGTTCGATCCGAAGCGCACCGGTACGCGAGGCCGAGGCGAGCTCGCCGCGACGGCGACCGGTTCGGCGCACGGCCTGGACGACGGCACCTGGCTCGCCCGCCTCGTCCAACGCGGCATCGCGCTGGCCCATGACACAGAACTCCCTGGCAACGCAGCCGGCCGACGCGCATTGTGGCGGCTGGTCTCCGTCACACCGGACGAGGTCTCCAGCACGGTGCTGACCTACGGCCTACGCCCCTCGGCGAGAGCTGGCGTGCGAGGTCACTGCGAGAGCGGGCCGCCCATAACGCCGAGACCCACCTGACACCGCGCGATCTGCTCGACATGCAGCTCCAGCTGACCGCCGGAACCGTCGTTCACATCTGCGAGAATCCGCGCGTGGTGGAAGCCGCAGCCGACGCGGCCTGCGCCAAGCCTCTGGTCTGCACCTCCGGCAGCGCCGCCACGGTGGTCATTACACTCCTCGACGCCCTGGCTGCCTCCGGTTGCCGTTTCGCCTACCACGGCGACTTCGACTGGCCAGGCATCACGCTGGCCAACCGGATCATCCGCCGCTACGAAGCGCTGCCGTGGCGCCTGGGCGCCGAGGACTACGAACGCCTCGCCGCAGCCAGCCAGGCGGAGGGGTCCCTCAACTACTCTCGGCGGGAGCCCGGTAGATGCGGACTGGGACCGGGCCTCGCTCCTGCCATGAATGCCCTCGGAGTCGCGCTTCATGAGGAGGCCACCCTCGACCTGCTGGTAGAGGACCTGGCCTAGCGCCGCGCGGTCCGTCTCCGAGCGCCGGACAGTGTGGTAAGCGTTGCAACCCTCAGGCCGAAACGACATCGCTCAGCACACTGCGCAGGACCTCATCGTCACCGGTCTGCGCCGCTTCGGCCAACTGCCGCAGATCGTCCCGCTTCAGGTACCGGTAACTCTGCGGCGGGTGGAAAGGGCCAGCGGCCCTGAGGGCGCTCAACGGCACCGGTTCTTGGAACGTCACAGGGCCCTCCAGAGTGAGACCGCTGGCCTGTGCCGCACCGCTCATGTAGGTGTCGTACTCGCGCCTGCTGATGCCAGCGCGGGTACGACTGGCCGACCACACATCTCGAGGCGAAGCGACCTGCACCGAGGCAATGCTGGCCATTCCCACGATGGCCATCGTCGGCGCTGTCGCGTAGAGGAGCACGCGGGTGCCGGGGTGCCGCGACGCGCTGCCGCCGCACCTCCACCGTCTTGCTGCCGGCCAGGATCGCCGAAGCGAACCGAGGGTGGACGGACAGCAGCATTGCACGCCCGGATCGCTCACGTCTTTCGATGCCCTCTTCGTAGACCGCCTGGAAAAGCGCGTTGCTGATCTTGGATAGCGAGTACAGCGGCAACGGTAGCCCTAGACCCGTTGCCAACGCCTTGAAACGTTCGAGCGACACAGGAGCCGGGAAGAGTTCCGTGTCCGAGAATCTCAACGCCATTGCTTTGCCATAGGGTTCGGCCACCGCGCGGACTTGCTCACGACCATATACGCCCAGATGTTCGAATCGCGAGAAGAGGGTGTCCGGCTCGTCGATCACCACCTCGTCCAGGCGCGAACACCCGATAGCCATCTGCCCCTGCTGCCCCGGCTCGCCCCTGCTCACGTACCAGAGAAGGCGGGCAGGGACTCTTTCGCTCCGGTGGCCTGGCGAGCGGTAGTAGACATGCTCGCGGCTGATGCCGAGCACCTCGTCGCGTGGCATCAGCATGGTCGGAAAATCGAACAGGTCGGCGGACCATCGTGGCTCAATGGGCACGCTGAACGACGGCAGCTCGGAGTCGATGATCTTCGCAGGCCACCAGGCCCGCTCAGCAATGCTTGCTACTTCAGCGGGGAGTCCAGCATGTAGCTCGGGTGCGGCAAGCCCCAAGCGCTCCCCGATCCCGATTGCTGCACCAGACACGTCAGCGGCAGACCCACAGACATCCACGAGCAGTGCGATGAGGTCGCCTGATTGATCGGTGAAACCGTCCGCACCGGCCGCTGCCCGAGCTACGGGCGAGAGAAGGGATCCGTGATCCGGATGACCTGAGCCCTGCGATCACGCCCCAAGCGTTTGAGCATCAGGAGCAGTTGCCGGGCGAGGGACTCCTCAAGCGAATGCGTCGCGGTGCGAAGCAACGAGACGTTCAGGGTTCGCCCGTCCAAGGCCCAGACGTACAGGGCGACCGGGTGCCCTCGCCATCCCTCAGCAGTTCCCGCCGCCAAAGGATCTGATCGTTGACAAAGCCCTTGAGCCGCGCTTCGAAGGCCGATCCGTTGTCACTGTCCGCCTGGTCGAAGAAGGCGACCAGTTCTCCCTCTCCGCCCGGCGTCACCTCGCCTGCCGAGAACGGTGTGCCCAAGAGGTCCTTGGGCCGGTAGAGCTGCGCCTGACGCAGCTCATCTACGTGGAGAGTCACCACGGAGGGAACGACTACCTTGACGCCAGCAACGGCCCAGGCGGTGTCGGACAGCCGAGCCAGCACCGGGTCGCGGGTCACCAGAATCTGAAGCCCGGCGCAGGACGTCTCGGCCACGTATTTCAGCCTGCTCTGCATCTTTGCGTCAATCGGTAGTTCTGGCAGATCCTTCTCGACCGCTTCCAGAAGTTCCTTGTGGCGAGCAGCCACGGCCTCCGTAACGGGGTGATCTGCCGCAGACCTGGCAAACCAGCGCGCTGATGTTGCCGCGCGGTTCGATCGGTGACATCTCGCACGTCGTGAAGCAACTGTGGTGTGAACGCGAGCTCAATCAGATCGGCAAGCCATCCGGCTTCAAGAGCACGTGATTCCTCGATATCGGACGCGGTGCCACTACCTCGAAGGCCGGCAAAACGCTGTGGTCTACAGTCACCACCGCCAGGGCGTCGCTCTGGACGTCCGCGAACAAGTCCTGGTGCCCCAAGTCAAGCCACCAAGTGTCCAGGGTCTCCTGGTCTCTGCCGCGCCCCAGCCCTCGCCAAGGGGTACAAAGCCCAGGCTGGTCCACATCCCGCTGAGTTCGTAGTCACGCCGGCACCTGGCCCTGATCCCCAGCCGCTCCGGGTGCCGCTCGCAGAGGGTCTGAATCAGTGAGCGGGCGATGCCCTTGCTTCGGTGTTCCTCGGGCACGCAGAGATGCGCAAGGCGCACATGGGTGCTGCGCTTCGGCAGCCCGAACAGTGCATACCCGACGACCTCGTTCCCTTCCACAGCAACGAGAAGACCGCCATCCTCGGCAGCCGCTCGATAGGCGGGTGGCGTGAGCAGCCCCAGCCACTTGGTGTATCGGTCCCCAGGGCCACAACCGCGCCAAGCAGATCGGTTTGCTCACCGGACACCGGCAGCACCGTGATCGCCATCGACTCCCCTCCGTGTCGGCCCTACCGAATGTGGCCGATCACTAGCCCAGTGCATACCCACGCAACCGGGCTTGGTAGACCCTTTTGATCTTTTTCGTAGTTGGCTACCCCTTGACTGTCCCGCTTGAATTCCACCGTTCCGTCCTGGAACGAGGCTGTGGCCGACTCCAACTCAGGAGCAGGGACACCAAAGCCACTAGGCACCAGTCCCCTTGTTGGACGCCATCATGTTCGGACGTGCGGTCGCTCCACTCGGCCCCACTGAACCCTCCCGCCAGACAAACCCAGGCAGTCACTTTGAGTATCCGTACGGATGCTTTAAGTGCTCGACAGGCGGCATGATCGCTCCCGTGCGCCACAAACGGAGAGGAGCCGGAGTGAAGCGGTCGCGGCAGCGGCATGGCCGAAATCGGGCAAGCAAGAGGGGACACAGGGGTGAGCGACAAGGCCGCCCCAGGTCTCATGGCGCCCAGCCGGAACAACAGTGCGCCCGCGTCGGCTATCTCGTTGTCCACGGAGTCGGCAACCAGCACCGGGTATCGGCTCGGGACGTTCCGTCCTGCACCACATGGGTCGGGGCATCGTGGACCCAATCGCCAAGGCTCATGGCTCGTCATCGGTTACATGGACCGAGACACCAGAGAACAGAGGAAGTACTGCCGAATGGCCGTTGGGCACCCTGCCCACGCTGCTGTTCGTATCACCGCTCTCGGCCAGAAGACTAAAACGGTGCTTATCGCGGAAGCAGTGTGGGCCGACCGCTTCCGTCGCCCGCCGTGGTACCTGCGGTGGCTACTGACTGTGGGTTACGTGGTGTTGAGCCTGCCCGCAGTGCTTCTACTGGTAGGTCCGGACCGCCGCGACCGCAGCATCTGGGAGTCCACTGGGGCCTCGTGTAGGCGGACCTTCCTGAGATCCCTCAGCGACGGACTGCGGCCAGGCGCCTTCCTCGTCAGTCCGGACTTTCGCCACGTCGCCCGCATGGGTTGGCGGTTCCTGACTTTGCTTGTACTCCTGGCCGCATTCAAAGAGCTGCTCACGGAACACCCCGGTGGACCGTCGGCTGTGCTGCCGTTCTGATCGGCCTCCTGTGTACGCGGCTGAATGTCGCAGACCACGTGATCATGGCTGCTGCACGGAGCCAGGAGCGAGAGAAACTGCTCGACTTCCTGGAAGAACGGCTGCGGTGGATGCAGGCGCATTGCGACGAGATTGTGATTGTCGCTCACTCGCAGGGAGGCTTCCTGGCCCACCAGCTCATGACTCGCGACGGGGCCGCAACCAGTCAAAGGTGATGCGGCTGGTGGGAGTCGGATCGGGCCTCAAGCCCATCCGGCTCCTCCAGCAGCTCCGGCGCCCGCTTGTTTGGGCAGTGGCATGGATGCTGCCCACCGCGTCCCTATGCCTGGCATGGGGGCTTCGCCGCTTATCGAGCCGAGCAGTTCCGAGATCGCAGCGGGCATGCTGATGTACTTGGAGGCGACGATGCCTGCCCTGGTAGTGCCGCTGGGCGCACAGTCCCCGAGTTCACGTCAGCGATGCTGGACAGCGTGGCTGAATCGATGAAACAAGTTCAGTTCGGCCTTCTCTTTCTGGGTGACATGCCCTGGGAACGGTGGGCGGCGATTGCGGTGAGTGCGGTGCTAACGCTCGCGTGTGGGCTGACCATCAGGTTCCGTATCCGCCCCAAGGCGGAGACGCTCTTTGCCCTGCCACCGTCCAACGGCCCGCAGCAACTGGAGTGGGAGGAGTACAGCAGCCAGCACGACATGGTGGGCAGGATGCTGTTGCCCACACTTCCACGCGGTGTGGAGCAGGAGGCCACGCCGGTACTCGGCCATCCGCTCGGCGATCACACGAGGTACTTCGACGACGATGGACTACTCACACGCCACCTGGCAGCCCAACTGCTTGCTGACGTCGAGTCCTCAACTCACCAAAGCTTAGGCGCGGGCCGGTGGGCAGAGACCGTGGCCCGATACGAACGAGCCCTGCGGAAGCAGCATGATCGACGGCGCTGCTTCCAAGGAGTTCTCATGCTGTGGGTGGCGGCAGGCTCCTGACTCCCCGCATGGCGCACGGAGCGACCCTCGTCGAGGCGGTCATCGGGAGCTGGCACGCGCTGGCGGCGGCGACAGTGTTACTCAGCGCCGCATTCACTTGGCAGGGACGGAGAAGCCACCGGGAACTTGTTGCGATGCTCGACGCCGAACTGCGAGGTGAACCTCAGCCAACACCATCAGTCACGATCGTGGTTCCCCAGCACAGGACGGCTGCAACCCTGGCGTTGGCGATTGGCGCCGTGGTCTCCTTCTTCGGAGCCCTGGGGTTGACCATGCTGTCAGGGCTACAGCCAGCTTGGAACGTCCGCTCACCTGGCGCGCCCATGCTCGCTGCCTTCATCCTCGCCGTCCTCGCTGCCGCGACAGGCTCTGGCTACCGGGTGCGGCGAGCCTGGGTTGGCGGCGCAGGACTCCTTGCCTGTCTCCCAGCGCTGGCCTCCAGCGGCCCCTCAGCTCCACTGCACCTGCGTGGGCGAAAGCTCCCGGAGGGCCACTCGCTGCCATTGTCCTGCTGACATTGACGCTCGCGCTGGTCAGTTTGAGCAGGGCACGCTTGGTCCATCTCCCAGAAGCTTCATCCAACTGCTCACTCTCAGTGCCCACACACGGGAAGGGTTGCCGCACTCCAGGCGGAGCGCAGATAACGTGGAAGCCGAAGTTCGCGCTGGTGGCAAGCGGGCGGGCCCGCCACGGATCACCCGCTAAAGGCGCGCCTTCATGCCAATGACGCTCTACTCAGGCTGCTCAAGAAGGAAGCACGGTGCCGGAGCATATGCTCCGGCACCGCAGTGAGAGTCGCCCCTTGGAACAGGATGCAGCCCCGCAGGCCACCCCTGCCCTGGGAGCCGTTTGGGAGCCAACCCGCTCGCCAAGCCCCTGCGACACCACGCGAGACCAATCGGGACCACACCTCTGACCAGGGCAAACGCCATCCGCACTGGCTAGATCAATAACCGACCCTCATTCGGGACGAAGAGGTCGTGGGTTCAAATCCCGCCACCCCGACAGCTGAAACACCAGGTCAGGGGCCTGATCCACTTAGTGGGTCGGGCCCCTGAGTGGTTTGTGGGGTCGTCTTGGAAGCCGCTCGGGAGCCGATCCCAGGATCCGACTCCCAGGGAGCCGCGGACGAGGTCGACGCGCAGGCTCGACGGCCAGACAGCCGCGAAGGACATCAGCGGGCGGTGCCCGCCCTCACTGTCATGGCCGACGGCGACAATGGCACCCAGGCCGCCCAGCCCACCCAGCAGGTCTTCCAGCGCTCCATCCGACACGTCATTCGGCTCCCTCACCACCACGCGTTGCGTGTCCGACTCCGGCCAGAGAAGCAGGCAAGGGGTTGGACGGTGAATGCAGAGGACGAGGAGGCGGAATGTTCCGCCGCCGGTAGCATCAGGGCCATGCCGCGCCAGGCCCCAGCCGATGACCATGACCTTTCGGGTCAATTCACCCCAATGGCTACTGCCGACCGCTAGAATTGACAATTTGCAGGGCAGCAGGGCAGCAGGGCAGCAGGGCAGCAGGGCAGCAGGGCAGCAGGGCAGCAGGGCAGCAGGGCAGCAGGGCAGCAGAAGTGCTCGTCGCCGTACGTTCCGCAGGGGCATTGCATCGGCTCCTCGACGTGTTGCCCGTCTTCGATGGCGACACGCGCGTCACCATCCGGTTCACGCTGCTCCCCGGATCACACTTCGACGTCGACGCTCTCGCGCCTCTAGCCCGCTTGGTGGCCGCCTTTGCCCTGGGACGAAGCTCGCCGCGTCAGACACGACTTGGTCCTGACTGCGAGCCCGAAGGGTGAACTCCACGAACTGTCCGGGCCTCGGGCGCTGCTGCCGCATGGAGCCGGCTTCAACAAATCCATCAACAATGACGGTTCGCCCGACGTCCCCTCCGGCCTGGACCCCACTACCTGTTGGTGGACGGCGAGCCCTGGGCCGACCTCCACGCCTTGGCCCACGAAGAGCAAGTAGCTCGCTTGGCGCACCACTGCCCACCGGCCGCCGGCCGGGCCACCGTCGTGGAGATCCCACCCTGGACCGTCTCCTTGTATCGGTCCCCACCGTCAGGACTACCGCGCGGCCCTGGGAACGGGGCCTCGGCAGCTCATCGTTCTCACCTCCACATGGGGACCGGACTCACTGCTTGCCCGTCGGCCCGGCTTGCCGGCCGAACTCACCGGGCTCCTGTCCCACGACGCCTTTCAGGTCGCCCTGATCGTGCATCCCAACGAGTACAGCAAGACCGGCCTCTTCGATCTGTCCCGCTGGCTCGCCCCTGCTCTCACGGCGGGACTGGTCCTCTCCCATCCCTACGAGGAATGGGCCGCACTCCTCGTCGCTGCCGATGCCGTCGTCACCGACCACGGCTCCACGGCTCTCTACGCGGCAGCCCTCGGCCAGCCGGTCATCGGAGCCTACGACGGTGGTCGCGAACTCATCCCCGGCAGTCCGATGGCACGGTTGCTGGATTCCGCGCCCAGAATGTCGACGGCCTCGGGCCTGGAGGAGGCTCTCCGGGAATCCCGAACCATCGACACCCGCGGCCAGGCCGCCGGCGCCTTCGCCCAGCAGGGCCAGGCACTCCAGCTGCTGCGGCAGCAGCTCTACCAGATGCTCGGGCTACAACCCCCGTCGAGCCCACTGGATACGCCGGCGTTCCCCGGCCGTCCACGCCGACCCATCAGCCCCCGGTCTTCGCGGTACGAGCTGAGGTGTCGGGCCACCAGGTGGCTATCAAACGCTTCCCCGCGCACACGCAGGAGGCCGTACACCATCTGGCCGCCGAATACCCACGGCGGGGCCACGCCAGATACAGAGCGCCGCCGTGCTCTGGTGCCGCGCCCCAGCCGTCGACCCGCCGTGCAGCACACGGCCTGGACCGCGGCGGGCTGGACGGCCCATGTCCTGGAGGGCGCCCGGCTGCAGGACCGCAGCCGCGATCCTGTCACCCCGGCGCAGCCTTCTCAGACACCGCACGGCCGGGCTGATCAGCCTCCGCATAGAACCTCACCGGGACAGGGGCCGTGTGTCTCATACCGATCCGACGGCCGTAGTGTCCGCGGTACACGCCTGGCTCAGCGCCAACACGAACTGGTCACTACCCGTGTCGCTCCTGTGCGACACCGGACCGACGGCCGTCCGCGTACGACTTAGTCCCGCTGACGCGGACGACCTCGACTACGAGCTCTGACCGTCGGAAGGGATGCCCCGGCCTGAAGCGTGACTTGCCTCGCAGCCACCCGGTGCAGCTCGGCGGCGTCGGCATCACCGCGGTCTTCCGCCAGAGTCGCCAGTTCCTCCAGAATACGTACCTCGTCCGCGACCGAGCCCCGAGCGCGGGCGGCGTCGAGAGCCGCGCTCACCAACGCGTGTGCCTCGCCTGCCCTGTCCACCAGCCTTAGTGCGCGGCCCAGTTCGAACCCAGTTCGAGCGACCATGCGCTCGCGCTCCTGCTGCCGTGCCATCGCGTGGGCAACTTCCAGTAGCCTGACCGCCTCCTGGCACTCCCCGTCGCAAGGCGGTCCGGCCCAGCAGGTAGGTCTGGAGCAGCACGCCGTACGCGTTCCCCATCTCCGCGTGGGCCTCCTTCGCCGCTTCGAAATCCGCGGCGGCACCGGGCCAGTCTCCGAGCTCGGACTTGAGCAGGCCCCGGAATTCCACTGCCGATGCCCTCAACTTGCGCTCCGGAACTGACTCTCCCAGCGCTTCGGAGGCGTTGAGCGCCTGCCCCAGTTGCTCAGCCGCTTCGTCGTACAGCCCCTGCTCCCATAGCGGACGGGCCAGCTGACACCTCATCCGGACCATTGCCGGGAGGAACTCCGCCCGGTCTGCGGCAGCCACGCCCATACGGAAGGCATCCGTGATGTCGGCATAGTGCGGGTGATCGAGGAAGTGCGTCCACAACGGCTCGCACAGCGCCCAGGCGTCCTCATAGAGCCCCGTCTCGAAGGCGAGCCGGACGCATCCGTACAGAGCGAGTCGGTGCGACTCCAGCCACCGCAGTGCTTCCGCCTTGCCCGGAAAATCGACATCGCGCGGATCGGGCCCCACAGGTTCGGGCAACCTCGCGAAGGTCATCCGCGGGCCGGCAGCCAGGAGATCCGCGCGAGCGGCTTGACGCCTGTACCAGGAACTCAGCGAGCGGCGGGCTCGCGCTCGCTCATGCCCGTCCAGGTCCTCCTGCTGCACACGTCGCTCAGCGTGGCCCCGCAGGAGGAGTGCATACGCCAGTGGTCGGTCCTGCCGTCCAGTAGCCCCGCCGACTCAAGCTCCTCCAGGGCGTCTCCCGCCCGACACGGATCACAACTGAGGAGAACGGCGGCGGTCGACTCCTCGACCACGGGCCCCGGAAGTTGTGGGAGCAGCCGGTACAGTCGCGCGGCCTCAGGGCCCAGTCCTGAGTACGCGGCGTCCCACACGGCTTCGACCATGGGAATGCCCTTCGCGTGCAGTTCCGCCGTCAGCTCGGCGACGAGCCGGGACAGGTTTCGCCTGCGGTACTTGCGTACCCACTGGCCGGCCACCTGAAGCGCGGCCGGCAGGCCACCACACCTACGCGCCAAATCGACCAGCGCACCCGGCTCTGCCGACAGCCTCGGATCGTCCACGAGGCATCCCAGCAGCCGCACCGCGTCGTCCACCGCCAACGGACCCACAGGAACTTCGACCACAGCAGTGCCGTCGAGGTCGTACAGGACACCTTGACTGCTGATGATCGCCAGGCTGTTGTCCGAAGCCGGGAGAAGCGGTGTCACCTCGCTTCCGAACCGCGCGTTGTCGATCACCACGATCAGCCGCTTGTCCCGGGTTCTGGTCCAGAGCTGCTTCGTACGGCCGGCGAGGGATCTCTCCAGCATCTCCGGCAGTACGCCCAGGCCGGTCAAGAGCTCCCCGACTGCATCCGAGATCTCCACGGCACCGTCCCGGCGCAGGTCGTCCAGGTCGACGTAGAGGACCCCGTCGGGTATCGATCCCCGAAACGGCGGGCCACGTGAAACCCAAAGCCGTCTTGCCGATCCCGCCCATCCCCGTCAGTGCGACGACGAGCGGCCCTGCATGTGCCACGTGCGCCTCAACTGCGCTCGTGATGCACTCCTGCTCAATATGCCTGTTCTCGAACCGCACTCGTGACGGAGGAAGTTGGAACGGAACCGGCATGGCCGAAAGATCAACGCCGTGCAGGTGCTGATGCAACTCTCCGATGCGTCCGGCCTGAACGACCACCTCCGCACGTCCGTCCAGGCTGTTGCGCGTCTCGTCGGCCATGCGTCAACAGTATTGCTTCATCGGCGAGATGAGGGCGAGGCAGCCACAACCGGGCGGGTCCGGACGTGGAACGCGAAGGCTCCGGATACAGAGGAAAATCTGCATCCCTCCGTGCCACGGACCTAGGGTGTGACGATCAGACACCGACCTGGGGAGCCTGGCATGGACCCGATCACTGCAGCGGCACTGGCGGCACTTGCCGGAAGCGTGGGCGGAGAAGCCGGCCGCCAGGCGTGGCAAGGACTTACCGCGCTCGTGAGGCGTCCCTTCCAGCGCGGCGCAGCACAGGACTCGGAGCCGGACGGATCGCCTGGAGCCAGCTCGGGCGAGCTGGAGATCGCGGACTTGGAGAACAATCCTGCTGACCCGTTGCGCGCCCAGGCGCTGGCGACGGCGCTGGGCGTACGGGCCGCCCTGGACGGGGAGTTCCGCGCGCTTCTCGAAGAGTGGTGGCAGCATGCCCAGACCGGCTCGGGCAGTGAAGTACACAACAGCATCAGCGGAGGAACCCAGAACGGCCCTGTACTCCAGGGCAGGGACTTCTCCAGCATCACCTTCAACATGACACGGGACAACGACCGCTGACGACCGGGGCCAAGTCGCCACCGGCCACGTCCGCGGCCTGGAACTCATGAACTGATTACGGCGGCAGGGTGTGTGCCGTTTATTGGCGAACTGGCCCACAATCCATGGCAAGTTGCCCGGCGCCATCACAGTCGTGCCACGTCGTCCCACTTGAAGCCGGAAACCCAGCCCTCACAAGGGCCACCGTCCGCACTGACGTAAGGCCCAGGAACACCAGGAACACAGTAGGTTCGCGACCCGGCGCCCGTCACTCAGTCGAACTGCTCAACCGTGCTTTGAAACGGCACGCCGACAAGCTGCCACATTTCGTAGTTCCCACATTCTGCCGTGATCTCGGCCGCCGCCTGGGCCGCGGTGAAGAAGTCGTCGACCACTGGCGAGGTGTGCGATGCCGCCACCGCGAGGCAAACCTGGTCGGACGCCAGGTCCGGACAGGCACGTAGCTGATGTTCGGATGTGAGTAGAACACGGTCGCCGAACGGGCCAGGAACGAGATGCCCCGGCCGGCCGCGACATGCTCGAGCGTCTCGTCCACCCGCGCACCAGGTACCCGGCGTTGGGGTGCGGTCGCCTGGTGGGCTGCGTGCTCGTGTCGGCATGCCAGACCAGCGGCTCGCCGGCCAGGTCGGCTTCGGTGATCTGCTTCCGGCCGGCCAATCGGTGGCCGACGGGCAGCACCGCCACCCGCGGCTCGGTGTACAGCGGGGTGACGCGCAGGCCGGCCTCGTCCATGGGCAGCCGCACATAGCCGACATCGATGCGGCCGTCGAGCAGCATCGGGGCCTGGTCGTCCCATTCGATCCGCTGCACGTCCACCAGAACGTCCGGGTGCCGGGCGGCGAACAGCTCTACCGCCGGAGCGACCGCGATTCCCGCCCGGAAGCCGACCATTATCCGCCGACTGCCCCGCGCTGCCACGGTCACCCGGTGGCGAACCGCGTGCACGGAGGCCAGCAGCGGGCCGGCGTCGGTCAGCAGCTGCCTGCCGGCGTCGGTCAGCGCCACGCCGTGGCTGTCCCTTGTAAGCAGCGGGTGCCGAGATCCTTTTCCAGCGCGCGGATCTGCCGACTGAGCACCGGCTGCGCGATGTGCAGCTCATCGGCGGCGCGGCCGAAGTGCAACGTGCCGGCGACGGCGACGAAGTAGCGCAACTTGCGCAGGTCCAGATCCATGGAGCCTCCCGTCCGGCGATACCTCCAGGGTATCGCACCGGCTGAAAGAAGTCTTGACACGCACTCCGGCCAACGGCATTCTAAATACGTACCCGATGGGGCCGGAGCAAATTCGGCATAAGAGTTCGACATCGGGGATTGACAGCAGGGCTCAGAACCAGAATGAGCACATCCCGAATTCAGCCAGGCCCATCGCGTCATTCGACGGCATCGACGACACAACCGTTAACGACGACGGAATGGGCATGGTGTCCCATCCAGCTCCAGAAAGCGGGCACACCAATGAGCAGCATCAGCATTATCGGCCTGGGAACATGGCCAAGGCCTTGGCCGACCGGGCGCTCGCCGGCGGCAACGCAGTCGAGATCATCGGCCGCGACCCGGCCAAAACCACGGAATTGGCCGCCGCGCTCGGCGGCGCCACTGTCGGGACGCCCGGCGCCGCCCCAGCCGGGGACATCGTTATCCTCGCCGTGCCGTACGCCAGCGCGGCGGCGGTGGTCAGCGAGTACGGGGACGCGCTGGACGGCAAGGTCATCATCGACATCACCAACCCAATTTCCTCTGATTTCAAGGGCTTTGTCACCCCGACGGCAGTTCCGGCGCGCAGGAGATCGCCAAGGCCATCCCCGCCGGCGCGCATGTCGTCAAGGCGTTCAACACCCTGTTCTCCAATGTCCTGGCGGCCGGCCCAGCCGAGGGTCGCCTGCTGGACGTGTTCGTCGCCGGCGACGACGCGCAGGCAAAGGCACGCGTGTCGGCGTTCATCGAAAGCCTGGGACTGCGCCCGATGGACACCGGGCAGCTGCCAATGGCGCGGGCGCTGGAGAACGCCGCCCTGCTGCAGCTGGGCCTCGCCGCCCACTCGGTCAAGCACACCAACTTCTTCCTCGGCGTCAGCATTCTCAGCTGATCGCACCCGCACCACCATTTCTCGCACCACATCACGCCAGTCGATCTACGGCACGAGAAGAACAGCCCTACACCTACCTTTACAAGGAGAGCAGAATGCGCGTTGGTGAGCAGCTTCTCCTCACCGCTGCGGCACTGCACTGAGGAAGTCCAGGACGAGCGTGCTTGCGACGGTGCGGAACTCCTCGAAATAGGCGTGCCGCGCCCGGGGATCGTATGAAGCCGGGCGCCGGGAATTCGGCTCGCAAGCAAGGGGCGTTGGCGGCGGGTTGAGCAGGTCGTCGCTGCCGTGCACGACCAGAGTGGGTGCGCCGATGCCGGGCAGGAGCTGCCACGCGTCGTGCTGGTTGCTGGCCGCCAGGTGGCGGCGTCGGGCGTGGGCGGGCATGCCCGGGTCGCCGAGTGTCCGGTAGGGGCCCGGGTGGGTCGCCAGCCAGGCCGGGGTGTACATCAGCTCGAGCAACGCCTGCCGTGCCGCACCCGGTTCCGTCTGCGCCAGCGACTTGCGTACGTCGTTGCCGCGTTCGATGCCGTGCGGGCCACCGGGTGACGTACAGCCGAGCACCAGGGCGCGCACCCGGTGCGGATGGCGGGCCGCGAGCTGCTGGGCCACACGTCCGCCCATGGACGTGCCGTAGACGTCGGCCCGGTCGACACCGAGGTCATCGAGCACCGTGATCACGTCCTGAGCGAAGACCTCAGTGCTGTACGGCTCGTCGGGCTTATCGCTCTCCCCGTACCGCGGTAGTCGAGCGTGATGGTGCTACGGGCGGCGTGGAAGTCGTCGCGCACCCCGCCCCACCAGTGATGGTTGTTCGCCTGACCTGCCAACAGAACCAGTGGCGCCCCTCGCCCTGGACCTGATGGGCGATACGAACCCCGTGAGGCGTCGTCGTGTGCGGCATTCGGCTCTCCACTCCTTCGGCCGGCCGGAAACGTCCGTCATCCAGCACTGCCAGGACTGTATGACCTGCACGTTCGCCTCTGTGTTTCACTTCTCCACGCCATCTGCGGAGCAAACCGAGGATCGACCTGGACGTGTACGAGAGCACATGGGCGACCCGCAGGTCGGGCAGCTCCAGGGACTGCGCGATATCACCGGGGAACAGCTCGCGGTGTACCCGTTCCGCACCCTCGGGGTGCTGGGAGTCGCGGGAGGCAACGGACTCGACCTCCTCGACCCGGAGACCACGGAGGCCGTCTACGGGTACGACATCAACCCCGACTACCTCGACGCGTGCGAGGCTCGGTATCGCGACTCCCTCGGCGATCGCCTCCATCTGATCGAGACCAGCATCGACCGCTCCGTGAGGATCGAGCGCGTCGACCTCCTCGTCGCCAACCTCATCATCGAGTACGTGGGCACCGAGGAGTTCGTCGCCTTCGCGGCCGCCAACGCCGGATCCATCGGCGTGCTGTCATGCGTGATCCAGCGCAACGACGCGGCAGGCTTCGTCAGCTCGACGGACCATTCGACGTCGTTCGACGCTCTCGCCTCGGTGTCATCGGACATCGAGTCCGAGCTGCTCGCCTCAGCGATGTCGAATGCAGGATTCCCCGCCCTGGACCGCTGCGAGTATCCGTTGCAGAACGGCAAAGCCCTGGTACGGCAGGACTTCCAGCCGGTTCCGCCCCCACAGGCAGGCCTGGCCGTCACCGCGTTCGCCGTCAACGCCGGCAACCACACCGAGGGCGGCGCGGCCCCGGTGCACATGGGCTGACCCCGAACCCCGTGAACGGCGGACCGGAGAACAGCCACCACGCCACCACCCCGGCCCTCAGGGGCGAGCCCGGCCCGGACCGAACGGTCCCGGGCCGGGCCGCAGTTCGTCTGCCGGTCAGCTCGACATGCTGGCGAACATGCCCGGCTCGTACGAACCCCGGGTTGTGCACGATCACGTTCATCCGGGTGGCCGCATTGATCAGCGCGACCAGGCAGACCAGCGCTCCGACCTGGTCGTCGTCGTAGTGCTTACGCACCTGGGTCCAGGTCTCGTCGGACACTCCGTGGTCGCCGAGCCGGGTGCCCTCCTCGGCGAGCGCCAGCGCCGCCCGCTCGGCCTCGGTGAACACGGTGCTGTGACGCCAGACGGCGACCAGGTTGAGCCGGAGCGCGGTTTCACCGGCTGCCGCGGCCTCCTTGGTGTGGGCGTCGACACAGAAGCCGCAGCCGTTGATCTGGCCGACCCGCAGCTCCACCAGTTCCCGCAGGGACTTCGGCAGCGTCGACTGTTCCAGGGCCAGCGAGGTGTTGTAGAACCGCTTGGCGACCTTCGCGGCGGTCGGACTCTCGAACAAGTTGAAACGAGGTTCCATGACTGCGTCCTCACTCGTTGAGTTGCCTGGTGCTGCACTGAGCGAACGAACACAAGATGCCGACGGGCGGCCCCTGTGACAGCGCGACGATGTGACGTGCGCCACCGGCCGGGGTGTCACAGAACGGTGGGTCCCGGCGTCTCGTGTACGACGCAGTCGAGAGCGAACGGGCAGGAGCCGGTGATGAACGACCGAACAAGTGACACCCCTGAGCCACTCGCCCATGGCGACCGCACGGACGGCGTCACCGAGGCGTTCGTCGGCCACCGCAACCTGCTGTTCACCGTCGCCTACGAGATGCTCGGCTCGGCCGCCGACGCGGAGGACGTTCTGCAGGAGACCTGGCTGCGGTGGGTGGGCGTCGACCTCGACACCGTGCGGGATCAGCGTGCCTACCTGGTCCGGATCGCCACGCGCCAAGCGCTGAGCCACCTGCGCACTCTCGGCCGGCGCAAGGAGTCCTACGTCGGCCCCTGGCTTCCCGAGCCGCTGCTGACCACGCCCGACGTGGCCGAGGACGTCGAGTTGGCCGACAGCGTCTCGATGGCAATGCTGCTGGTGCTGGAGACCCTCACGCCGACCGAGCGGGCGGTGTTCGTGCTGCGGGAGGTGTTCGATCTGGCCTACGGCGAGGTCGCCGAAGCCGTCGGCAAGAGCCCGGCCACGGTCCGCCAGATCGCCCACCGGGCACGGGCCCATGTCGCCGCGCGCCGACCGAGAGGGCCGTTTCCGCTGCCGAGAACCGCCGCACGGTCGAGGCGTTCCAACGGGCGGTCGAGACGGGCGACCTGCAACGCCTGCTCGACATCCTCGCACCGGACGTCGTCCTGCTGACCGACGGTGGCGGAGTCGTGCGGGCCGCGCTGGAACCCGTCATGGGGCCGGTCCGGTGGCCGAGGTACTGGGCAGGATCGCCGCCGCGATGTCGCTGCAGACGGCACAGGTCAATGGCGACCCGGCGCTGCTTGTCCGGCTCAACGGCGAGATCGACACCGTCGTGGCGATGCGCATCGACGAGGGCCTGATCACCGGGCTCTACGCCGTGCGCAACCCCGAGAAGCTGTCGCACATCGAGCGGGAGACAGCGGTCAGCCGCTGGGTCCGTGGCCACCCGCCCTGGGCGGGGCCGTCGCGAGACGGGTGATCACCGGTCCACGGCTTGCGTCAGCGGGTGTCCCGACCATGTCGGCGCGGACCGAGCTGATCTCCCTCGGCTTGTTCCCGGAGGTGAAACCGACTGAGCCGGCCCGGCCACAAGCTCTGTGGCTTGACCACAACGGCCAGCGACCCGCGATCTCAGCCACCGGGCAGTTCTCCGCGGTGGACAACCTGATCACCGGCGAGGAGAACACGCATCGCAACATGATGCTGCCGTTCCCGTGAAGCGTCTGCCCTCACCTCACCGCACCTCACCCCACCTCACCGCACCTCACCTCACCTCACCTCACCCATAAACAAACTAGTTCGTTTGACTTCACCTGTGCGCGCCACTAGATTCCCCAGATAACCAACAAGTTTGTTTATGCTCACGGACCGGCGAAGGGGACCACCTCATGAGGAACGTCAGCGGATGGGCCGCACACCGGCAGGGCGCCCCCTGGAGCCCTGGGACTTCACGCGTCGGGACCTGCTCCGGGACGACGTCGCCGTACGGGTCGAGTACTGCGGCGTCTGCTCCAGCGATATCTCCGCGATCCGCCACGGCAGCGCCTTCCCGCTCGTACCGGGTCACGAGCTGGTCGGCGAGATCTCCGCGATCGGCACCGCCGTGACCAGGTTCGCGGTCGGCGACAAGGTCGCCGTGGGCAACATCATCGACTCCTGTGGCAGTTGCCCGGCCTGCCGGGCGGGCCGGGAGAACTGGTGCCGCTCGTTCCCGACCCTCACCTACGGCAATACGGACCGGAAGGACGGCATGCCCACGCGTGGCGGGTACTCCTCGGAGTACGTCCTGCCCGAGAAGTTCACCTACCACCTCCCCGAAGGCCTCACCCCTGCCGCTGTCGCGCCCCTGATGTGCGCCGGCGTCACGACGTATGTGCCGCTCAAGCGCTGGGGAGCGGGTCCCGGCAAGAGGGTCGGCATCGTGGGGATGGGCGGGCTCGGCCACCTCGCGCTGAAGATCGCCCACCATCTCGGGGCGGAGGTCGTCCAGTTCACCCGTACACCGGACAAGGCGGACCAGGCACGCGCACTGGGCGCGGACGAGGTGGTCCTGTCCACCGACGAAGAGCAGATGGCCGCCCAGGAGAGCACCTTCGACCTCATCCTCGACACGGTGGGCGCACCGCACTCCATCGAGCCCTACATGTCGGCGCTCGCCATGGACGGCACGCTGTGCATCGTGGGCATCCCTGTGGGCGACATCGAGGTCAGCCCGCTCAGCCTGATCCAGGGCGCGAAGACGCTCGCGGGCGCAGGCAGTGGTGGCACCGTCGAGACGCAGGAGATGCTCGACTTCTGCGCGGAGCACGGCATCGTGGCAGATGTCGAGATCATGCGCCCGGACCAGGTGAACGAGGCCCTGGACCGCCTCGACCGCAATGACGTCCGCTATCGCTTCGTCCTGGACATGGCAGCCCAGTCCTGACATAGCAAACGAACTGGTTAGTTATCCTCGAACCATGCAGACAGGGCAGATCACCAGCGCGGGGCAGGCGTCGCGGCGTCGCCTGCTCGATGCCGCGACGGCCGAGTTCGCCGCGTACGGCATCGCCGGCGCGCGTATCGACCGGATCTCCGCCAGCGCTCAGGTGAACAAAGCGCAGATCTACAAGTACTACCGCAGCAAGGACGAGCTGTTCGACGCCGTCGTCGCCGAACACCTCGACATGATCGTGGAGACGGTCCCCGTGACCGGCGAGGACCTCCCGGGTATGCCGTCCGGCTCTACGACGCCTACCTCGTCCACCCCGAGCTGGTGCGTCTGGCCACCTGGCAACGGCTGGAGCGCGTCTCCACCGGCGACCTGTTCCACACCATGCCGGACCACGACGCCCAAAGCTCCGGTCGATCGCCGACGCACAGGCGAAGGGCATCGTGGAACCCTCCATCCCGCCGGCCGAGGTGCTGTCCATCGTCACAGCCATGTCCATGACCTGGTCCCCGCCAGCGCCATGTACACGGCCTACGAGGACGAACCCGAGGCCGCGCACAACCGGCGTCGCGAGGCACTCGCGCTGACCGTGCGGCGCGCCTTCGCCCCGCAGCCGGCCCACTCCCGGCGCTGACAGCACGTCGTAAACATGACTCGGGACACCGGCCGCCGACGACCGGGAGCAGGGCGCATCGGCACAGCCCGGCCGTAGAACCTCTCGGCGGCGCGTCGACGGCAGGCCGCCCCTCCGAACAGGACGAGCAGGACCGGCAGGACCAGCAGGACCAGCAGGACCAGCCGGACGAGCAGGTCGGCGGCGTACGGGCGTCATCTGGCGTACGGCCTCGGAGCAAGGGCGTCGAAGTATCACCGCGCGGCCTGGTACCGCTCGCCATCGGCCGCTGACCAGCTTTCATGGCCGATACGACCCCCGCTTCCCCGTTGGGCCGCAGCACCGCAGTTTCCCCTGTGTGTCAAATGGCGTAGACCCGCAGGACTTCCGTGTCATACAACTGTGGCGACTGACCGAGTAGTTGCCGTTTGAAGCCCCCGGGAGATCGCCATGTCTGCTGAGGCCACGCACTGCTGGGTCGTGGTGCTGGACATAGAGAACTTCAGCTCCCGGCCCGATCCGATTCAGCGTTCCCTGCGAACCGGAATGTACGAGGTGCTCCGTGAAGCGCTCGTACAGGGCGGGCTGCCGGCCGACGGCATCGTCATGGAGGACCGCGGCGACGGGGTCCTGATGATCGTTCCTGCGACGGTCTCACCGATCGTCCTGGCCGGATCGTTCGTGCGCGCCCTCGACGACGAGCTGAGGCAGAAGGCGGCCGTCTACGGTCCCGTCCACTCGATGCGGTTCCGGGTCGCCCTGCACCAGGGCTCGCCGCGCGAGACGGTGAGGGCTGGTCGGGGACGCCGTCAACACCGCCTGCCGGCTGGTCGACGCGGGGCCGTTGCGCGAGGTCCTGGCCACGGCGGTGTCGTCGCGGATGGTCTTCGTCGTGTCCGGGGAGATATACCGGGCGGTCGTCCGGCACGGGCACCGTTCCATCGACCCGGCCGCGTATCTGCCGATGACGTTCCGGACCAAACACGGCGAGCTGATCGAGAGCTGGGTGACGGTGCCTGGTTCTCCGGCCCCGCCCGGTCTGGCCGTGACGGCACCGGATCATCCGGGCAGACCGGGCAGACCGGGCGGCCGGACCCGGGCGGACAGGACGCGGCCCCGGACAGCCGAGCCGGTACGCCGGCCGGCCCTGGCGGAGGAGACCGCCGCCCGGAGCCGGAATCAGCGTCAATACCGTCCACGGTGACGTGTTCCAGGGCGACAAGACCGTCACCATCAAGACGACCGGTCCGATCCGGCCATGACCACACCGACGGGGAGCGCCGGCTGCGGGGCGGCCCCGGCAGCCGGTACGGGGCGGCCGGGCGGGGCAGCGGGTAACACCGCCGCCCGCCCGGCCCGGCACCGCCGGCCGGTCAGGCTCCGCCGGCTGACGGCCCGGCGGGGCGCCCGGCGGCGGCGAGGGCGGCGGCACCCGGGCGAGTCACCACGCTCCGGCCCAGGAGCCGAGTCCTTCGACGCCACCGGCCGGACGGGCGAGGGATCCCTGCGCCACGACCGGGTGCGCAGCGCCTTCGCCAACGTCGATGGCGATGTCGTCGGCGGCGACAAATACGTCCTGCTCCTGGGCGGTGCCCAGCAGCGGCTGCGGGCTATCTCCCCGCTCCTGGACGAGCCGGTGCGCTTCGCGTACCAGGAGCCTCCCGGCCTGTCGGATGCCCGGGAGGCGCTGGCCGGCCGGCATCTGCTGATCCTGCGCGGTGCCCCCGGCTACGGGAAGACGGCCATGGCCATCCGCCTGCTCCAGGGGATGGGGTCCACTGCCAAGTACCACCTGGACAGTGACGTCGACTTCGCCTCCCTCGTCGACCTCCTGGAGCGCGGCACGGACTCCATCGAGCCCGGTGCCGCCTTTCTGCTCGATCAGCCGTCCGCGATCTCCCGGCTGCGCGGCGAGGTGTACGAGAAGGTGCAGGGTGCACTCGCCCTCGCGGGCGCGTGGCTGGTGATGACGGTCTCCAGCACCGAGGTCGCCGACAGCGAACTCCTGACTGCGGTCGTCGACGTCACCGAGGCGCCGGACCAGCGCGGCATCGTCTCCTCGCATCTGCGCTGGCAGCTGGGTGACGCGGCCCGCGACCAGCTCCTCGCCGACGAGAGGATCGGGAGGCTGCTGGACGAACTGCGCGACGGTGACCCCGCCTGCAGGCAGGCAGCCGATCTGGCGACGGACATCATCGTGGAGTCGGAGACCGCCAGTCCGGACTTCGACAACGTCAAGAAGCGCCGTGCCCGCCACGCCGACGAGGACTTCGACATCTGGGTCGAGAGCCTGCGCAAACCCGGCCTCCGGAGTCTCGCGATCGCCCTCGCCGTACTCAACGGCCTGCCGCAGGAGTACATCGCCACCGCCGCCCGTACCCTGCGGGAGCGGCTCGAGGGCGCCGGGACGCAAGTACTGATGGCCGGTCCGGACGGTGAACCGCCCCGGTTCAAGGACCCTTCGCCATCCCGCGCCGCACGCAGCTGACCCGGCTGCGTGCCCGTGACATCGGCAAGAAGGACAACGAGCCGGGACGCGCGCTGGAATACAAGGACCCTCCTATCCGGCACGGGTCATCCGGCATGCATGGAACCAGTACGAGATCCAGGGCGAGCTGCTCGACTGGCTGTCCGATCTGGTCGTCGACCCGGCCGAAGAGGTCCGGATCTACGCCGCCGTGGCGCTCGGGGCAATCGCCGCCGAGTCGTACACCTACCTCTGCGACCAGCTCTTCCACGGGTGGGCGCAGAGCGATGACTGGATGCATCGCGACGCCGTGGCCTATGCCCTCCAGGTCGCCGCGCGCGAGCCCTGGATCGGGGAGCGGACGGACATCCTGGTGGAGGGCTGGTTCGCCGACCGGAGCAGCCCCTTCGCGCAGGCGACAGCGGCACGGGTGCATGGCCTGAGCACGAACCCGGAGGCCGCCGTCTCGGCGCTGGTCCGCCTGGCGGCCGTCGACCGGGCGGCGGTGGCCGTGGCCATCGGCCGCAGCCTGACCGACCTGCTCGCCCAGGGCATCGACCCGGCGCTCATGGCCGTGACCGTCGACCCCAGCACGAACGGCTCGCGCGCCCGGAGCGCGGACCCGGGGCTGGTGCTCCGAGCCCTCCACGAGCGGTCTGCCGACCATCAGAGGCGGCCGGCAGCGGTGCTCTCGTTCTTGATCGTCGCGTCCCAGTTGGCAGTCGGTGGGGCCGGCAGCGAAATGGAACGGTGGCCGGCCCTCCTCTATCTGGCGCACTACCGCGAGGAGTTGCGCGCGCCGTTCATCGCCCTGTGGCGCGAGTCGCTCAACCAAGCGGCTTTCGGCGAGGAGGCGCAGCAGGTGCTGCGCAACTGGGCCGCACTCGCCGAACGCGACCGGGCCCTGCGCGACATGTTCCAGCTGATGGTGGGCGCGATCGCGTACCAGGACGCGCGGACCGGCCGGATTCTGCGGCGGTGTGCCGCCGACTGGGTCGACCGGACGAGCTCGCACCACTGCCCCTGACCGCCGCCGTCGTCCGTACCCAGCTCGACCTGGAAGGGGTGTGACATGTCAGTCCCACTGATCCTCAACAACCGTCCGGTGCACCGTGGCCGACTCGACACCCTGCCCAGCCTTCCGCCGAACTTCGCGGTCGTCTATCCCTTGAAACAAGGCGGATGGGAGGTCGAAACACCCAGCCACCGGACGATGGCCAAGCGGCTGCTGTACATGAACAAGCTCTGCTACGTCGTGGACCTGGGCGACCACCGGCGCACGGCCAAGCTCACCAGGACCCCGCTGACCTGCAAGGACCAGGCGCACCGGTTCGAGGCGACGATCGATGTCGGGTTCCGGGTGCACGATCCGGTGGCGGTGGTGCAGAGCAATCTTCCCGATGTCCTCACCGCCATCTATCCGCATCTGATCAGCCGGATCCGGCCGCACGCGGCGCAGTTCGCGATCGATGAGGCGTTCGAGGCACAGGCCCGGATCAACGGGTCGCTGACCCTGCCCATACCGCTGCCCGAGGGCATGACGCTCTACTACTGCCACGTACAGCTCGAACCCGACCAGGCTGCACGGGAGTTCGTCCGGAGCCGCACCGCGGCAGGCCGCGACTCGGAGATGGGCCGCATGAAGCACAACGCGGTCGTCGGCAACACCCGCCACCAGCAAACGATCAAGGGCATCGAACAGGACGGCCGGATCGAGCGGGAGAAGCGGGAGCGTGCCGCCCTCGCTTCCGTACAGCTCGACTTCCGCGGCCTCGTCCTCGAACACCTGGCGAAGCACCCGGGCGACACCGAGAAGTCCATGGATCTGCTGATGCGCTGGGAGGAGGCCCGCCAGGCGCGAGCCCTGGACCAGGAGCAGCGGCAGGTCGAGATGGTCCGGTACATGATCGACCAGGGAATCGTGCGGGAGGTGGATCTGCCCGGTCTGCGCGACGGCGTACTCGGGCCGTCGTCGAGCGTCTTCGGCGGGATGCTGCCCCGGGAAACGGGTGCCGCCCGCGCACACGGCGCCCGCTGCCGCTCAGGCACTGCCGGCCGCGCCACAGCCCTCGCCACCACCTCCGGCGCCCGCCCCCACGCCCCCGGCGACCCCGCCATGGGTGGGACCCGTCCGGACGGAGCGCCGCCCTCCGGTGGCTCTCCGTCCGTCCGCCGCCGGACGACCGACCGACGTCGGTCGGTCTCGCACCGGTCTACGTCGTTCTGGACACCTCCCCGGCCACGGCCGAATGCATCACCGAACTCCGCGACGCACTGCGGTCCTTACAGACCCTGCTCGCCAACAGTCCGGATGTGACCTCGGCCGTACGGCTGTCCGTACTGACCTTCTCCGACACGGCCGAGGTCCGGATGCCTCTCACCCAGGTGTCGTGGCAGACCGGTGTCCCCGACCTCCAGACCGGGAACGGCTGCCGGTACGAACCCGTCTTCCGCCGCCTGCTGGAGCTCGTACCTCTGGAGACCGAACGGCTCAAACAGCAGGCGGCGCGCGTGAACCGCCCCACCGTCTTCCTCCTCACGGCGGACGACCCGCAGGACGGCGGCCAGTGGCAGGACGGGTACCAGGAGCTGATGCGGCACCAGTACCGGCCGAACGTCGTCGCCTGCGGCATCGGTGCGATCGACCGGCGGACAGTCGCGCGGATGGCCAGCCCCGCCGAGTTCGCTGTCGCGGCGGACCCGCGGGCCGGCCTCGCGGAGTCGGCGACGCAGTTCTCGATGCTCCTCCAGAACACCGTGCTCCACCTGGGGCGAAGCGCGGTAGCCGGCTCCTCCGAGCTGCGGCTGGAACGCCCGCAGGGACTGCGACCCATCGAAGACATCGAGTAGAGAGACGGAAGCAATGGCCGAAAACCAAGGGCAGTTGCTGCCGGTATACGTACTGGCGGACGAGTCCGGCTCCATGCATCCATACATCGGTGATCTCAATGCGGGGCTCGCGTCGCTGCACCGGTCCCTGCTCGGCGAACCGATGGCCGCGGCGAAGGTCCGCTTCTCGGTCCTGGGGTTCGCCAACACGGTGACCGAGCGGATGGTGCTCGCCGATCTGCGGGCCGAGAACGAACTGCCCCTCTCACCGCGAGCGGCGGCACCAACTACGAGGCCGCCTTCGACGCGCTGCTGAGACGCATCCCGCAGGATGTGGACACGCTCAAGAGCCAGGGCTACCGGGTCCACCGGCCCGCAGTGTTCTTCCTCAGCGACGGCCAGCCCAACTCCGGTGCGGGATGGCAGAACAGACACCGGGAGCTCACCGACCGTTCGGTGACGAAGGCTGCGCCCAACATCATCGCCTGCGGTATCGGCGCAGCCGAGGCCGAGACGATGCTCAGCGTCGCCACCCAGTCCGACTTCGCCTTCATCTCGGTGCCCGGTGCCCAGCTGGGCGAGTCCATCGCCCGGTTCTTCACCGCGCTGACCAGAAGCGTGGTGGAGTCCGGCAACGCCATGGCATCGGGCCGACCGGAGCTGGTGGTCGAGCGGCCGGAAGGCTTCCGGCTCGCGATTGACGAGGTGTGAGCGTGGCACGTTTCCTGGGTCACAGGCACGATGACGCGGAAGAGCCGCCCGAGTCCTCCGCGCCGGACCGCACGCCGGACGGCCGGGCACCGGCAGCACCCGGGTACGGCCTGCCGCCCTCCCGCAGCCCCGGCCGGCGGCCGGTTGCCTGCCCGGCAAGCGCCTGCGCCGGGCGTGGACCGTCCTCCGGCCGCAGTGCCCTGGTGCCCGCCCAGGAGACGCGAGAGCCCCGGCTCCCCGGGGCGCATACGCCGTCCTGGGCCCGTCTTCTGTTCGGCCGGCCGACCGCCCGGTTCGAGCCGAAGCCACCGGCTTCGGACCCCTACCGCCCCGACACCCTGTTTGACGGCTGGTCCACACCGGGGCTCACCGTCCGGCTGGCCTCCGTACGCGGTGACGCGCACCGCTTCGGCGGGCAGCCGCGCCAGGACGACATCGTGGTGGCGGCGCACGAGCCGACCGATGCGGTGGTGTTCGCGGTGGCGGACGGTGTCTCGGCGGCGCCTCAGTCGCATGTGGGCGCGGCGCTGGCCTGCCGTACCGCCGTCGCCGATGTGCTGCGGCAGCTCGATGAGGAACGGCAGGTCGACTGGAAGCGGGTCGTGACGGCGGCCGCGTACCAACTGTTCATGCGGGTGTCCCGCGGTGCGGAGCCGACCCGGGAGCAGATGCGGGAAGCCCAGGACCTGCTGGCCACGACCCTGGTGACGGGCGTCGTCCGGCTCACCGCGGGCGGACAGCTGGAAGTCAACCTGGTGCACGTCGGGGACAGCGGTGCCTGGATGCTCCACGAGAAGCGCTTCCATCCACTGCTGGGCAGCAAGGGGAGGGTGCGGACGGGATCTTCTCCTCCGCCGTGTCGGCGCTGCCCTGGGTGCCGCAGCAGATCGAGGGACCTGGTACACGGTCCCCGAGGACGGGTGCTGTTGATCGGGACGGACGGGTTCGGCGATCCGCTGGGTGACGGCGGGGAAGGATCGGTTCGGTGATGGCGTACGAGCTGGGCCGCCCGCCCCGCGAACCGCAGGCCATCGCCCAGCTGCTCGACTTCTCCCGCGAGACGTTCGACGACGACAGGACGCTGCTCGCGGTGTGGCCACGTCATCGTCTCGACGAGAGTGGCGGCCCGGGGCACGTGCGGGCGGGGCGTCGGGATGAGCGGGGCATTCCCGGGAGCCATGGACTCCGCCCGGGTCGTGAAGGAGCAGAAGTTCAACTCCGGCGGGCAGGGCTCGGTGTGGGCGGTCAAGGACCGGACCATCAACGGGTCCTGGCCGGTGGCGTACAGGAATACCACCCGCAGATCCGCCTTGAGCTCAAGCCCGAAGTCCTCTCCGGGATGGTCGACTTCATACCGTCACTGCCCCGCGCCACCGGTCAGTGGCTCGCCGAGCACACCGCCTGGCCGGCCGTGCTGGTGACGGACTCCGCCGGGCCGAGCGGCTTCCTGATGCGTCAGATCCCCAGCAGTTCTTCTGCCGGCTGGCCTTCGAACCCGACGTGTCACGGCCCGCGGGCTTTCAGTACCTGCTGAACCCTCCGTCATACCTCCAGAGGGCGGGGCTCAGCATCACACCCGGCCAGCGGTTCGGGCTGCTCCTGGACTTCGCCCAAACGCTGGCGCGACTGCACTCCCTCGGTGTCGTCGTGGGGACGTGTCGCCGAACAACGTGCTCTTCTCCTCGAACGGACACCGAGCTGCTTCCTCATCGACTGTGACGCGATGGCGCTGCACGGCAAGTGGGCACTCACGGCCGTGGAGACCCCGGCTGGGGTCTGCCGCAGGGCGAGCTGATGGGCGGCCCGGCAGGTGACGCCTACAAGTTCGGGCTGCTCGCCGCACGCCTGTTCGCGGGGAGCAGGACGGCCACGACCTGACGGTTCTGCGCGCCGCCGACCCGGCCGTGGGGCAGCTCGCCGAGCGGAGCCTGTCCACCGACTCCGCCGGGCGCCCGGCGCTCGAGGAGTGGCTGGGCGCACTGGCCGGCGCGGTCATCACAGCGCCCGCGACACTTCCACAGGCCGCACCGACGGGGCCCACCGTGGGCATGCAGTCGGCGCCGCACACCGGCGGACTGCCGCCACAGCCACCGGGCCGTGGGGCACGGCGCCCCAGGCGCCCTACCCGCCACGCCCCACGCCGGCATCGCAGGGCACGTCCAATGCCGGCCGGTGGTTCGTCGGTATCGTGCTGGTCATTCTGGCCTTCGTCTTCGGTCCCGGTCTCTTCGAGAACAGCGAGGACGGGTCCACCGGCTCCGCCCGGTCGGGCCAGGGCTACACGCCCGACAGCCCGGACAGCTCCGACAGCTCCGACTCGTCCGAGGAGAGCTCCGAGGAGAGCCAGGCAAACGCCCTGCACGGCCTGCTGGAACGCAACGAGGGCAACCGCAGCGGGGTCGGCGAAGCGGTCAGGAGCATGATCACCTGCCCCGGGCGCTCCGGGCTCCAGGACGCCGAGTCCGTGTTCGACGACGCGGCGACCGAGCGGGACGAACTCGTGCAGGATCTGCGGGCCCTGGAGCTGGATCTGCTGCCCGCCTCCATGACGGAGGATCTCGAATCCGGCTGGCAGGCCTCGGCCGACGCCGACCGTGCGTACGCGCAACTGGCCGGGGAGGTGATGAGCGGCTGTACACCCAAGGCCGTGACGGCCTCGTCGCACTGGCAGGACGCGTCCGGGGCCAGCACACGGGCCACGGACGCGAAGAAGGATTTCGTCTCCGCCTGGAATCCGATGGCCAGGGAGCACGGGCTGACCACGATGACCTGGGACAAGGTGTGAGGGCGTCCCGCCCTTTCCGGCGTACGGTACGGGGCCCGGGCAGTCGGCACTCCTAATGCCCGGTGCTGCTGAGCCGTTTCAGTTCGTCCGGCCGGTCGATGGTCAGCCTGTTGCGCCCGGTCGTCACCCACCCACGACCGCGCCACTGCTCAAAGACACGGCTGACGGTGCGCCGCGAGCTGAGGACGAGGCCGGCGAAATCGTCCTGGGACAGCGGCAGTCCTATGAGAACGGATCCGTTGCGGTCCGGCCGCCCGTACTCCGCGCCCAGTTCCAGCAACAGGGCGGCGAGCCTGGCCTGTACGGCATCGGATCCGGCAGCGGCGCGGTGGCCGTCAGCCTCCCGCAGCCGCTCGGAGAGCACCTGCTGAAGGGCGAGCGCCAGGACGGGCGTGGAACGGGCGACGGCGCGGAACGGGGACGAGGGATCATCAGTGCCTCGACCCGGGTCAGCGCGCTGAGCGTGGCGGAGCGCGGTCCGCCGTCCAGGGCGGCCTGCTCGCCCAGCAGCTCCCCGGCCCTGCGGATGGCGAGCACGGCCTGATAGCCGCCGGCGGAGCCGGCGGCCACCTGGCGCAGCCGCGCCGGATGACGAGCAGATGGTCGGTGAGGTCGTACTGACGCAGCATGGTGTCCTTGGGCAGAAAGGTCACCATGCTTCCCATTGCGAGCAGTTGGGCCCTGGCGTCGTCGTCGAGCAGTGACCAGAAGGGCATCCGGCGCGGGCGGTAGTGCGGTGCGCTGTCCACGGGCCCGCCTCAGAAGAGGGCAAGGACGGCGGCGACCAGCAGACTGCCGGTGACGGCGAGGAGCAGCGACTGCTGGACGCGCTTGTGCTTCGTCCAGGCGATCGCACTCATGACGACGAGCTGGCGACTGAGGGTGGGCAGTGGATCGGCGCGGCCGAGCTGGCGCGCGAGTTCGTCAGGTGCCCAGTGGCGCAGGTGGCCGTAGAAGAGGAACTCGTCCCTGGCGGGGTTGGGCGAGCGGCCCTGACCGTTGTGGCGTGGCAGGACGACGAGAACGGCGAGGATCGCGGAGAGCCCGACGAGGGCTACTCCCAGCCAGAGGACGACCTCGGCCGGGCCGGTCACCTGGTCCAGCCGGCTGCCGCTGCCGGACAGCGCGGCGATTCCGGCGAGGACGGCGGATTCCATGGCCAGGGCGAAGGACGCCTTGGCATCCACCGTGCGGGTCGACTCGTGGAGCGAAGCATGGATCTGCCAGGCGGTCTTCACCGCCTGGGCCCGAGACTCTTCTTGCGACACTGGAGGTCCCCGATTCTCGAAAGCCCCGCCACTATAGCCAGGGAACGGACCGGGGCAGCCGTCAATCCACCGTAGAGGCAGTCCCCTTGACGGGCGAGGACCGCCCCGAGCCTTCGCCCCGCAGCCGGCAGGGGAAGATCAGTGCCCGGGCCGGTACCGGTACCGGGCGGGACGGGCGGCGAAAGACGGTCTGTGCAGCGTCCAGGAGGTGGCGCAGCCGGAGACCGTCCGGGGCGACGGCGGTGACGAGCGCGGCGGGCCCCGCGAGTGGTGTCAGGATGGCCTGGCCGTCTTCCGGTGCGGCGCCGAGGAGTTGAACCTCGGGAGGCTTGCTCTCGAAGGCCGGGTCGACGAAGAGGATCTGCCCGGTCGCTCGGTGGCCGGCGAGGACGGCCGGGCCGTCCCAGCCGGGTGCACCGGGACCGTATTCGGCTTCCTGGTCGAGGAGAACGTGCCCGCCGCGTCGCACTGTGAGTCGTGTGGCCACATGGCCGGGCGGTTCGCCGATACGTCCGAGCACCTGTTCCTCGCGGAGCACGAGCCGTGCGGTGGGGGCGAGGTCGACGGTCCATGTCTGCCGCAGATTGCTGCCGGCCGCACAGATCAACGGTTTGGGCAGCCAGCGGAGCTCCGCGTGCTCTGCCACGGTCAAGTGCACGTCATAGGTGGCAGGTTCGGGAGTCGGACCTCGCAGGGCGAGGGTCGCGGTGGCGGACGTGATGTGCAGCGCCGCGCCCTGCCGGGCGGTGGCTTCGATGCGCAGCCGGTCGCCGCCGAGGGGCGCACATGGCACCGACGACGCACACGCGTGCCTCGGTGCCGCGTGAGCGCAGCCGCCGGAATTCGAAGGGGCCGTCGCCGTCGAGGACGGGCAGAGTGGTGGTGCCGCCCCTGGTGGCTGCCGTGATGCGGGCGGTGGCCCGTACGCCTGCGCCGGCTGCCCGCACAGCTTCTTCGGCTGTGAGGGTCATGCGGGGCCTGCGGTCCAGTGGGTGAGGCGTTCGCGAACCCAGTCGGCGACCGGTTTGACCCCGCCCTCCTCCTTGAGTGAGGTGAAGGCGACGGGGAGGTCGCCGCGCTGTGCCTTGGCGTCGCGGGCCATGCCCTCCAGGTCGGATCCGACGTACGGGGCGAGGTCGGTCTTGTTGACGACGAGGAGGTCCGCGGTGGTGACGCCGGGGCCGCCCTTGCGTGGGATGTCGTCGCCGCCGGCCACGTCGATGACGAAGATCTGGGCGTCCACGAGCCCCTTGGAGAAGGTCGCGGTGAGATTGTCGCCGCCGGACTCCACCAGGACGAGGTCGAGCGGGCCGGCTTCCGCCTCCAGGTCCTCGACAGCTTCGATGTTGGCGGAGATGTCGTCACGGATGGCGGTGTGCGGGCAGGCACCCGTTTCGACGGCCTTGATGCGCTCGGGCGGCAGGACGGCTTCACGCAGCAGGAAATCGGCGTCCTCACGGGTGTAGATGTCGTTGGTGACCACCGCGATGGACATCTCGGTACGCAGCGCCCGGCACAGGGCGGCGACCGTGGCGGTCTTGCCCGAGCCGACCGGACCGCCCAGGCCGATACGCAGAGCGCGCCGGGTGCCGTCGGAGTGGTCAGAGGCGGCGGCGTTGTAGGTATGCCGGCCCGGAAACTTCTGGTCGAGATCGTGATCGAGGTGCATACGAACTCCCGTGTTGTGCGTGGTCTCGTGGCGTGGGTGGTCAGGAGGCGTGGGCGGTCAGGAGGCGTGGGTAGCCAGGAGGCGTAGGCGGTCAGGAGGCGAACAGCCTTACCGCCCAGGCGGCGTGCTGCTGCGCGCTGATGTCCAGCAGCGGGGCCGAGGCGGCAGGCAGCGCGCCGATTCCCTCCTCGGGGATGCGCCGGGCGGCGTCTGCGGCGGCGGCGGCGATCCGGTCGAGCTCCGGCGCCAGGCGGGCGAGGACAGCGGTGGCGTCGAACGGGTCCAGGCTGAGCAGCCGGACCGTTGCCGTGGCCGGACCGCTGACCGTCTCGTACGCCACGGCGTACGCGGCATCCAGTGGGTCAGCCCGGCCGACCGCGCGGCCAGGCCCAGCACCACCGGCTGGTGGGCGCCCGCGGCGGGCCGCGGCCAGTCGGTCGAGCTCGTCCGACGGCCAGGTGGCGCGAGCAGCCCGCATCATCTGCCGTCCGAGTTTGCGGGCGGTGGTCCGAAGGGCCTGCACCGGCGTGCGGGCGTCGGCGGCCTCGTCCAGCTCCAGCGGATCGTGGCCCGCGGCAGCCGCGGCAGCCAGCGCCGCCGCGACCAGGCCCGCGGTATGCAGCCTTCCCCGGCAGAATCCCTCCAGCGAGTCCGCATCCCTGATACGGCCCGCGGCCACGCCGGTTCGGCTCCGCCGGAGTGCGCATGCCCTCCGGCGGGGAACCGGCCGTCGGCCAGGACGAACAGCGCGGCACGGTTCATATGGGCGGGTCCCTTTCATTCCTCTTGTTCACGACTCGCCCTCTGCGTCGACGAAGAGTGCTCCCGTCGAGGCTCAGAAGAGGAAGTACCTCTGAGCCATTGGAAGTTCGGATACGTAGGCACGGTCGACGATCCGGTCTTCGACGAATGTCGTCACATCCGTCACCTTGGCTCCGCCGATGATGACGTCGTAGGAGTCGGCGTCGATACGGACGTCGGGGTGGCGTGGTTCTCCTTCATGTCGGCCTTCATGACATTGCGCGTGCTCTTGATGGCCTTGAACTGCTTGTTCAGCTTGCGCCGTTCGGTCCGGCCGTCGGCGGCGGACTCCTGGGCATCGAAATTGGTGATGGCCCGTTGGGTGACGAAGTTGTAGGAGATGGAGCCAGGTGCCAGGCCGGTGGCTCCCCACATCGGGCGCGGCAGGACAGGCTGCGGAGTGGGGATGGAGGCGTTGGCATCGCCCACCTGCGCGTACGCGATCTGTCCGCCCTTGATGACCAGGTCCGGCTTGACCCCGAAGAACCTCGGCTCCCACAGCACCAGGTCGGCCAGCTTGCCGGTCTCCACCGACCCGACGACGGCGTCGATGCCCTGGGCGAGGGCCGGGTTGATGGTGTACTTCGCGACGTACCGGCGGGCGCGCCTGTTGTCGGCCGGCGGCACCTCAGCCACCGGCGCCCGGCCCTTCGCCTGCTTGTCCTTCGCCTGCTTGTCCTTCGGCCCGTCCGACGGCCGGTCTTCCTCCAGGAAGCCGCGGCGTTGCTTCATGACGTGCGCGGTCTGCCAGGTGCGCATGATCATCTCGCCGATGCGGCCCATGGCCTGGGCATCCGACGACATGATCGAGATGGCACCGAGGTCGTGCAGGATGTCCTCGGCGGCCATCGTGGAGGGCCGGATCCGGGAGTCCGCGAAGGCCAGATCCTCCTCGACCTTCGGATTGAGGTGATGGCAGACCATCACCATGTCGAAGTGCTCCTTGACCGTGTTGACGGTCAGTGGCCGGGTGGGATTGGTGGAGGCGGGCAGCACATTCGGCTCGCTCACCATCTTGATCATGTCGGGGCGTGGCCGCCCCGGCGCCCTCCACGTGGAAGACGTGGATGGAACGCTCCTTGATGGCGCCGATGGTGTCCTGGACGAAACCGGCCTCGTTCAGCGAGTCGGCGTGCAGCGCGAGCTGAACGCCCGTGTCCGCGCACACCTCCAGGCACTTGTCGATGACGGCGGGGTGGCACCCCAGTCCTCATGGACCTTGAACCCGATGACGCCGGCGTCCACCTGGTCGAGCATGGACTTCTCGGACATCGTGGCGCCGTTGCCGAGCAGACCGATGTTGACCGGGAAACCGTCCAGCGCCTCAAACAGACGATCGATATGCCAGGACCCGGGCGTCACCGTGGTCGCCTTGCTGCCCTCTGCGGGACCCGTGCCGCCACCGATGAGTGTGGTGACACCCGCGGCCAGCGCCTCATCGATCTGATCGGGACAGATGAAGTGGACGTGTGTGTCGACCCCGCCGGCGGTGAGGATGCTGCCGTTGCCCGCGATGACCTCGGTGTCGGGGCCGATGACGAAGTCGGTGGGCTTCGGACCGATACCGTTGTGGCTGACCGGATCGTTGTGCAGAGGGTCCATGGTCTCGGGGTTGTACGCCTTGCCGAGCGCGGTGATCCTCCCGTCACGGATGGCGATATCGGCCTTGACGATGCCCCAGTGGTCCAGGACGACAACACCGGTGATGACGGTGTCGGGGGCTCGACACGGCTACCGGCGGCCCCGGCGGTAGTGCCGGGATCGCGCGGTGCGATGGACTGCCCCATCGACTCACGGATCACCTTGCCGCCGCCGAACACCATCTCGTTGCCACTGCGTCCGGGACCGCCCGACCAGTCGTCCTCGATCCTGATCTGCAGCGCCGTGTCGGCGAGACGGATTCGGTCGCGGGTCGTCGGGCCGAACCGGTCCGCGTAAGCGGCGCGGGTCAGCGGGTCGGAAGGCTTCGGGGCCCCTGGCAGCAGGTGCAGTCGGGGCACTCGGCCATGGAATTCACACCTGCTCCTTGTCGGACGAACCCTTGGTGTTGTCGAGCGAGCCGTTGATCTTCTCGGGCAGCCCTCGACCTTGCCGCGCAGACCGTGGACCAGGCGCTCGCCCTCGATGCGTACGAGCTCGACCTCTTCGGTGATGCCGGGCTCGAAACGTACGGAGCTGCCTGCGGGGACGTTCAGCCGCTTGCCCCACGCTTCCGTGCGGGGAAGTCCAGCCCGTCGTTGGCCTCGGCGAAGTGGTAGTGGGAACCCACCTGGACGGGGCGGTCGGTCGGGTTCCTGACCGTCAGCTTCGTGACCTGGCCCAGCCGCCTCTGGCGTTCGTTGAAGACCACGACCTCGTCCCCTCCTGCGTGGAGAAGTCCGTCTTCCCCGGCCAGATGACCGGCTCTTCGTCCTTGCCCACTTCGGGGAAGGGATCGTGGATGGTGACCAGCTTCGTACCGTCGGGGAACGTAGCCTCCACCTGCACCATCTCGATCATCTCCGGGACGCCCTCCATCACCTCTTCCCGGGACAGCAGCTTGCGCCCGGAGGACATCAGGTCCGCGACGGTGCGGCCGTCCCGGGCGCCCTCGAGAACATGCACGATCAACAGCGCCATCGTCTCCGGGTAGTTGAGCTGTACCCCGGGCCCGCCGCTTCTCGGCGACATCAGCCGCCACGTGAATCATCAGGCGTTCCTGCTCATGCGGAGTCAGGTGCACAGCCACTCCCCTGCGTTCGCTCGCGCCCGGGACTTGTGTCCTGGGGTCGGCGTGCTGGGGCCTTGCTATGCGCCATCGGCAGTCCGGGTGCAGTCAGTACGTGTTCCACCCACCCGCGCCACCGACACGGCACAGCTTCCGTCCTCGACCGTTCGGCCCCAACCCGACGTGGAACCATCTTGATCACGCCCGCAGAGCAGAAACGATTCACCGACCGACCTGCACCCGAATGAGTGATATCCGGGCCGATCCACTTGAACTTGAGACTCTCAGTGCCTCAACTGCGGCCGACCGGCCACCGCGTGGCTGTCTGCGGGGAGTCGGCCACCACTTCGCGGCTGTCCGGGCAGGAGACAACCGCGCCGAAGCGGCGGACGGGTTCCCCGGTGGCCCACTGGACGGCATTCACCAACTAGTTGAAGGCAAGACACCGTGCCTGACCGGGTAAACCGGTAACCGGTCGACGCCGATGCCCCGGCCCACCGGATCCTCGCCCACCAAGGTCCGGTGACCCACGCCTCCCAAAGAACCCGGGGAAAGAACCCGGGGAAAGAACCACCTGCCCACTCTCCCTCCCGCATCACCCACAAGGGTGACCGGCTTGCAGCTGCGAGATATGGGCGGTTACGTTCAGCGCAACCACCACAGTCGAAGACGGCCCCGGCCAGGACAGCAATCCTGATCCGAGGGCCTGACCACTCAGGAAGTCGAACCTTCCCCATGGCTGAAACGCAGCCTAACGCGCCCTGCGCGCCGACGCCGGCTCCCGGCCTCCGGTGTAATCCACATCCGCACCCGCCTCACCGCCGACTTCACCGTGATCGCCAACGCCCTTGCGCAGCGGCGCGGAAGCGCGGTCACCATCGGCGTCGCGACGTACATCCTCTCGCTGCCGGACGGCGCTCCCGTGACCATCGCGGCCCTGTGCGAACACTTCACCGAGGGCGAGATCCTGATCTCGCGGGCGCTGCGTGAGCTGGAGTCAGCGGGCTACCTGGAACGGCGGCGCGAACGCCAGGCGACCGGCGTGATCCGCACCCGGACGTTCTTCTACGGCGTACCGGGCAACAGAGAACGCCTCCTGCTGCCGCACCCCGCAAGCAGCCCGAGCAGGCTCCCGAGGCCGCCGCACACAAGCCCGCGCCCGTGCCGGAACCCATGCGTACGCCGGTCTGCGACCCCGTACCGGAACCCTCGCAGACGCCCCGGACACAACGCCCGCTTCCCCGTCGGCCGCCGAGTCCGACCCGCAGGCCGTCGCCGTCCTCGCCTCGCTGCGCATCCGCGACCGCCGGCTGATCCTGTCCGACCGCGAGGTGGCCGCGCTCGCTCCCCGTGTCACCGCCTGGCTGGGGCGCGGGACCGGGCCCGAAGAGATCATCGAGGTGCTCGTCGCCGACCTCCCGGACCGCTTCCGGGCACGGCCCGCCCGCATCCTGGCCTACCGGCTGGACGACCTCCCCGCAGCCATTCCCGACCGGCCCGTCGTACCCGCCGCTACGTCCGACCGCGCTCGCCCGGCCGCTCTGCCCTGGCAGACCTGCGGCGGCGAATGCGAGCGCCCCTTCCGGGCAGCGGAACCCGGCATCTGCCGGGACTGCCGAGCCGGCTCCGATACGCCCACGGCGGGCCAGGTCAGCACGCACGGCATCCAGCTGCGAAGCGCCTGCTGAGGCTCTCGCACCATGACGGTGGAGTGCGGCGGCCCGAGGGCTACGGCCGGGCCTGGATCATCGCGTGGGTACCGCTGGTTCGCCACGCCCTGCCGGACTCCTCGAGCGTGCGCAGCATCTGCGGCCGAAGACCGGTGACGACGTCGGACTTCAGCGTACGCAGTGCGGCGACGGGGCCGGGAAAGTACGCCGTACGGTCCGCGAAGGGCGTCGTCGGGTCCCAAAGCCGGTCGCCCACCAGGCGGCGGTAGTTGAGGTCGCCCTTCAGGATCGTCAGCGTGGCCGCCGCCAGCTCCTTCCGCAGGTCTTCGGGCATCTCCTCGTACGGGAGCGGGGCGCAGAAGAACGGGTGGGTGCGTACTTCCAGATGTCCCGCGCCCATCGCTGCCCAGAGACGCCTGCCGATCCCGCCCGCCGCACCGGGCGCCCGGACGAGGCGGCGCAGGCAGTCGATGACGTCGGACGTCATCGCGTCGGAGACGTAGTACGGGTACGGCTTCACGTGGAGTACGACTCGCTCCGCATGGCCGCTTTCCAGCAGGTGGTCGATCAGGATCAGGTCGGGGATCAGCTCCCGGCCCGCGTTGTCAGCCACCACGGAGACGGTGGCGGGGCTCCCACGGGCAGCAGCGACCAGAGCAGGGCACTGTCGTCCGCCACCAGGCCGGGTTCGGTGGCCGCGGGTTCCGCTTCGTCCGCCGCCACCCGGAAGCCCAGATCGGCGCGATTGCCCCAGAGCGAGGCGTGCAGCAGGGCAGTGGCCCGCTCGGCGGCGGGCGCGTCGGCGAGCTCGTCCAGCGAACGGAGTTCCTCGCCGACGGCGGTGCCGTGCAGTTCCGCCTGCTTGAAGGGGCGAAGGGTCGACTCCCGCCACGGCCCCTCGTCGAAGTACCCGACGGCGGCGAGGAGCCTGCGGTAGAAGTAGCTCTCGGCCCAGAGGAACGGGGCGTCCAACCACGACCGCCCGAAGTGCTCACGCCCCCAGGCCTGCCATCGGCCGTGGTCACTGCTCGTGGCGTCGAGCGGTTCGACGGCGCCGTGGGTGATCTCGCTCAGCAGGGCATCGAGGGCCCGGTGCTGCCGAGGACCGTACGGAAACGCTTCGCGCACCTGCTGGATCAGTGCTGGATGGCGCTCGTCCAGGACGCTCCGGGCGAAGCTTCCGGGCTTGTTGCTCAGGATCACCGGTGCGCCAGAGCCGCTCATGTCCTGTGCCGTCTTTCGCGTTTCACCCATGCGTCCCAGTCTGCCGGGTCAGGGGCCGGCCGTGTCGCGCCGGTGGGGCATGGGCCCACGACGGGTGTATCGGCCGGCATCGGGATCCGGCGCCCGCGCCCCGGTACGGCTGGATACGATATGACGCAGGCCATCGCGCAACACTGAAGAATTTGCTATGAGGGGACAAGAACACATGTCGGCCGAGACTTTTGAGTTCCAGGTGGAAGCGCGCCAGCTTCTGCAGATGATGATCCACTCGATTTATTCGAACAAGGACGTCTTTCTGCGTGAGCTGATCTCAATTCCTCCGACGCACTGGACAAGCTGCGACTGGAAACACTCCGCAATGACGAACTCGATGCCGATGTATCCGATCTCCATATCGCCATCGAGGCCGACAAGGAGCAGCGCACCCTTTCCGTGCGCGACAACGGAATCGGAATGTCGCACGACGAGGTCGTGCAGCTGATCGGGACGATCGCGAACTCGGGCACTGCGAAGTTTCTGCAGGAATTGAAGGAAGCCAAGGACTCAACCGAGTCACAGGAACTCATCGGCCAGTTCGGTGTCGGCTTCTACGCCAGCTTCATGGTGGCCGACGAGGTCACGCTGCTGACCCGGCGGGCGGGCGAGAGCCAGGGCACGCGGTGGCAGTCCAACGGCGAGGGACGTATACCGTCGAATCGGTCGACGATGCCCGCAGGTCACCTCGGTCACTCTGCGGCTCAAGCCCGAGGACGCCGAGGACAAGCTCTTCGACTACACCTCGTCGTGGAAGCTCCGGGAAATCATCAAGCGCTACTCGGACTTCATTACCTGGCCCATTCGCATGACCGCGGAGGCCTCGGGTGACGACGAGGGGCCGAGCCCGAGACCGAGACGATCAACTCGATGAAGGCGCTGTGGGCGCGGTCCAGGACTCGGTGACCGCCGAAGAATACAGCGAGCTCTACAAGCACATCAGCCATGACTGGACCGATCCGCTCGAAACCATCCGCATGCAGGCGGAGGGAACTTTCGAATATCAGGCACTGCTCTTCCTGCCGGCCCACGCGCCGCAGGACCTGTTCATGCAGGGGCACAAGCGCGGAGTTCAGCTCTACGTAAAGCGCGTGTTCATCATGGACGACTGCGAAGCGCTCATGCCCTCCTATCTCCGCTTCGTGAAGGGCGTCGTCGACGCGCAGGACCTGTCGCTCAACGTGTCCCGCGAGATCCTGCAGCAGGACCGCCAGATCGAGTTGATGCGGCGCCGGCTGGTCAAGAAGGTCCTCTCGACGGTGAAGGACATGATGTCCGCCGGACCAGAGAACTACCGCACGTTCTGGAAGGAGTTCGGCCGCGTCCTCAAGGAGGGACTGCTCGACGACTTCGAGAACCGCGACGCGATCCTGGAGGTCTGCTCGTTCGCCTCGACGCACGACGAGGAGGGCTGACCACCCTGCGCGGGTACGTGGAGCGCATGAAGGAGGGCAGCAGCAGATCTACTTCATGACGGGCGAATCACGCGCCTCCATGGAGAGCTCGCCCCATATGGAGGCCTTCCGTGCCAAGGGTACGAGGTACTGCTCCTCACGGACCCGGTCGACGAGGTGTGGGTCCAGTCCGTTCCGGAGTTCGACGGCAAGCCGCTGCAGTCCATCGCCAAGGGCGAGGTCGACCTCGATACCGATGAGGAGCGCAAGGAGGTCGAGGCCGAGCGCGAGAAGCAGCAGCAGGACTACGCCGGCCTGCTGACCTGGATGACCGAGCAGCTCGGCGAGAGCGTGAAGGAAGTACGTCTCGTCCCGGCTCACCGTCTCCCCGCCTGCATCGTCTCGGACACGCACGACGTCACCCCGGCCCTGGAGAACATGTACCGCGCCATGGGCCAGGAGGTGCCGCAGATCAAGCGCATCCTCGAACTCAACCCCTCGCACTCGCTGGTCGGCGGGCTGCGCAAGGCGCACGCCGAGCGGAGCACCGAGAAGGACGCCGGTACGGAGCTCGGCGAGACGGCCGAACTCGTCTACGCGCTCGCCGTGTTGTCGGACGGCGGTGAGCTGAGCGACCCGTCGCGGTTCAGCCGGCTGATGGCCGACCGGCTGGAGCGGACACTGTAGGACCGCACCTTCTGCGGGTCTCCCCGCGCCTCCACATCGAGCACGGCTGCGGCCGCCCGGCGTTTCGGGCGGCCGCAGCCGTGCTTCGCGTAGTCTGCCGTCACCCTTAACTTCACTCATCCGGAGTGCAGTTACGGGTTTATCTACGCGCGGAGCTCCGGCGGCCGAACGATCATTCGGGCATATCAGACGACTTTCTGCGGAGCCATTACCGGCGGGTACTGCGAGCTGCTAGAAACAGGCTCGCTCCATGAACCCCCACCTGTCCCCCACACTTCGAAGGGCTGGCAGCCATGTCAGTACGAAGGATCTGGGCCTCCCTGTCCACGCTCACGCTCGCCGCTGTCGCGGCTCTGGGCGTAGCGCAGCCGGCATCGGCCGCCGGCGACAACTATGTCGCTCTCGGCGACTCCTACTCGTCCGGCGTCGGCGCGGGAGCTACCTCTCCGACAGCGGCGACTGCAAGCGAAGCACCAAGGCCTACCCTCCCTCTGGGCCGCCGAAAACGCTCCGTCCTCATTCGCCTTCGTCGCCTGCTCGGGCGCCACGACGGCTCCGTCTCCAGCGGCCAGCTGGGTGCGTTGAGTTCCTCGACGACGCTGGTCAGCCTCACGGCGGGCGGCAATGACGTCGGATTCGCCGATGTCATGCAGACCTGTGTCCTGCAGAGCGAAGCCAACTGCGTGAGCCGCGTGGACACGGCGGTCTCCCAGATGGAGAGCTCGCTGCCCGGCGCCCTCGACTCGCTGTACGGCCAGGTGAGTTCACGGGCACCGCAGGCCCAGGTGGTGGTGCTCGGGTACCCGCGCTTCTACCAGCTCTCGGGCAGCTGCATCGCCGGGCTCACCGAGACCGAGCGCGGGGCGATCAACAACGCCTCGGACGTACTGAACGACGTGCTCGCCAAGCGGGCGGCCAACGCCGGATTCACCTTCTCCAGCGTCGTGGACGAGTTCACCGGGCACGAGCTCTGCTCCGGTGACGCCTGGATCCACAGCGTGTCCGTCCCGATCATCAACTCCTACCACCCCAAGGCGATCGGGCAGTCGAACGGTTACCTGCCGGCCTTCCGCTCGGTGGCGTAACAACACCCGCCGGCAGCTTCATCGGTGCGGCGGCCACACCCGGTTCCGGCCCGGAGGTGGCCGCCGCGTCCTCGTTATCCACAGGCTGGGGTGAATGCGGGAAGTTATCCACAGGCCGTGCGGACGTGGCGCCCGATCGGGTTGGATGGGTGCCATGAGCGAAACAGAGAACGCCGCGCCCGTGCCCGAGTGGGAGCAGCGCTTCCGCGCCCCGGGTGTCCCTGCCCGACTGGGCCGATGACGCCCGGACCGCTCACTGTTCGTGTCCAACGCCACCGGCACGTACGAGTTGTACGCCTGGGACCGGAGCACTGGTGAGCAGCGCCAGGTCACCGACCGGCCGAATGGGACGACCGACGGGTGCTGACGCCTGACGGCGAGGCCGTCTGGTGGTTCAACGACACCGATGGCGACGAGTTCGGTGTGTGGATGCGACAGCCCTTCGGCGGCGGCGACGACGAGCCCGCGGCCCCGGTCTGGCGCCTTCCTACCCGGCCGGCCTCGCGATCGGGCGCGACGGGACCTCGGTGGTCGGCAGGTCGACGGACGAGGACGGCACGACCGTCCACGTCATACGCCCCGGAGCCGGCCCGCAGAGATCTACCGGCACCGGGAGTCCGCCGGTGTCGGCGACATGTCCCACGACGGATCGCTGATCGCCCTGGAGCACACCGAGCACGGCGACGCGATGCACTCCGCGCTGCGGGTGGTGCGCCCGGACGGCTCCACAGTCGCCGAGCTGGACGACACCGAGGGCGGCACCAAGGAGCTGGGGCTCGCGGTGCTGGGCTTCCCGCCCGTGTCCGGGGACACCAGGCTGCTGGTGGGGCACCAGCGCCGGGGCCGCTGGGAGCCGATGATCTGGGACCCGGTCGCGGGGACCGAGACGGACCTGCCCATCGAGCTGCCCGGCGATGTGGGTGCCGAGTGGTATCCGGACGGCTCCGCGCTGCTGATCGAGCACAGCTTCGAGGCCCGCAGCGAGCTGTGGCGGTACGACCCCGGGCGAAGGAGCCGGTGCGGGTGGAGACCCCGCCGGTACGGTGTCGGGCGCCACGGCCCGCCCGACGGGACCGTGGAGTACCTCTGGTCCTCGGCCGCGCAGCCGCCCGCCGTACGGTCCACGACCGGCGCCGTGGTCCTCGACCCGCCCGGTGCGAAGGCCCCGGCGTCCGTGCCGGTGCGGGACGCCTGGGTGGAAGGCCCCGGCGGCCGTATCCACGCGCTCGTGCAGCAGCCCGCCACCGGTGACGGCCGCTTCCCCACCGTTTTCGAGATCCACGGCGGCCCGACCTGGCACGACAGCGACGCCTTCGCGTCCGGTCCCGCCGCCTGGTCGACCACGGCTTCGCCGTCGTGCGGGTCAACTACCGCGGGTCGACCGGTTACGGCCGCGCCTGGACGGACGCGCTCAAGCACCGGGTCGGTCTGATCGAGCTGGAGGACATCGCGGCGGTCCGGGACTGGGCGGTGGAGTCGGGGATCGCGGACCCCGCGCGGCTGGTTCTGGCAGGCGGCTCATGGGGCGGCTATCTGACCCTGCTCGGTCTCGGTACGCAGCCGGATTCCTGGGCCCTGGGCCTGGCCGCGGTCCCGGTCGCCGACTACGTCACCGCTTACCACGACGAGATGGAGGCGCTCAAGGCGATGGACCGCACACTGCTGGGCGGTACACCGCAGGAGGTGCCCGAGCGGTTCGAGGCATCTTCCCCACTGACGTACGTCGACGCGGTGCGCGTCCCCGTCTACATCTCGGCCGGTGTCAACGACCCCGTTGCCCGATCCGCCAGGTCGAGAACTACGTGGACCGCCTCAAGGCGCGCGACGCCGTGCACGAGGTGTACCGGTACGACGCGGGACACGGTTCGCTCGTCGTCGAGGAGCGGATCAAACAGGTCCGCCTCGAGCTCGACTTCGCGCGGCGGCACCTGGGACAGGTGTAGGGGCGGTTCGCTCCAAATGGCGCACCCGCTCCGGGCGGCCGGGGCGGGGACCGTACCTGGAGGGGTGTACCGGTTCCTGCTGACCCCGCGATGGTGGGGAATCACCCTTTTCGTCGTGCTGGCCATTCCGTTCTGCGTGTTCATGGGCACCTGGCAGCTCGGCCGGTTCGAGGACCGCGTGCAGTCGCACGAACAGGCCGAGAACCAGCCCGACCCCGGCACCCGGGCCACCGCCGCTCGCCGAACTGCTGCCGGTCGACCAGGAGACCTCTGGCCGCCATGCCACGGCGACCGGGACGTACGCCGATCAGTTCCTGGTCCCCGGCCGCGAGTTGGACGACCGTGACGGCTTCTACGTGCTGAGCATGCTGCGCACCGAGGGCGGCCGGGCTCTTCCCGTCGTACGCGGCTGGCTGCCCGGCACCGCAGAGCGGACCGAGGTGCCCGCCGCACCGGCCGGCCGGGTCAGCGTGACCGGCAGCCTCCAGGCCTCCGAGAACACCGGCAGCGACGGCGCCGACTCCCGGGCGGACTCCCCGAGGGCCAGCTGGGCATGATCAGCGCCGCGACGCTGGTCAACCTCGTCCCGTACGACGTGTACGACGCCTGGGTGACCCTCCCGGCGGACGGGCCGGGGCCGGCGGCGGGATGAAGCCCGTCCCTGCCTCGGCGCCGCAGGGCAGCGGGCTCGATCTGAAGGCGTTCCAGAATCTCGGCTACACCGGCGAGTGGTTCGTCTTCGGCGGCTTCGTTCTCTTCATGTGGTTCCGGCTGGTGCGGCGCGAGGCCGAGGCCGCGCGCGACGTGGAACTGGGACTCGCGGCCGACGCCGACTGAGCCGAGGCCCGGTGCCGCACGGGCTGTGGCCCGGCTGCAGCTACGGCCCCGACCCCGGCTACGACGCGTCGAGTACGCCGGTCCGGTAGATCGTGCCCGCGCAGGCGTTGGAGATCTTCGTCTCCGCTGTCGGCGCCCCGCCTCCGGGGTGTGCGTCACAGCGATACTTCCGTCCGCCGGCCCCTCGTCCGCACTGCCGAACTGCACGCCGGAGCCGTCCGCCTCCGCACCGGCGCCGGAGGAACCGCCACCACCGCCACCACCCGCATCCGTCGGGCTCGGGCTCGGCGAACCGCCGCCACCGGTCGGGCAGGTGTCCGCCGGCACCCAGGCGAACCGCACCTCGTAGGTCATCGTCGGCTTCAGCCGCACCGTCACCGGCTCCAGCGCGGGATCGGGCAGCCCGGAGCCGCATCGCCCGCGGTGTGCTGGACAACGTCGATCCGGAGCGGGTCCGCCGCACCGGCCGCCTGGAAGCCGACCGTGCCGTTGCTCGTCACCGAACAGCTCTTGCCGGACACATTGGCGATCCTGAAGCTGCCGTACACGGTGCCGTCGGCACCGGCCGAACCCGACTGAGCCGATGCGACACCGAGCTGGCTCGGATCGCACACCGGCATCACGGCCGCCTCGGAGACGGGTGAGTCGACGGTTCCGCCGGTTCCTCCGCCCTCCGCGTCCGGACCGCCGGCCCGTGACGGGCGGCGGAGCCGGAGGGTTCGCCGCTGCCCTCGTTCTGCTCCTCGGCGGGATCCACGGACTGTTCACTCTCGGCCTCCGCGCCCGTCTCGGTGCCGCTGCCGCCCTGGGCCTGCGCTCCGTGCCCGCGATGGCCGGGTTGTCGGTGGACGAACCCTCCGAGCCCGCCACATGGACGAAGGCGGGGACGGCGGTGCCGATCAACAGCGCCGCCGCGGCTGCGCCCACGACGGCCTGCCGACGTCTGGCGCGTCGGGCGGGCACCGCACGGTGCAACTGGGCGAGCGTGCCCTCGGAGGGCTCCAGGCCCCGACGGCGCCGTGCAGCATACGGCGCAGGGCGACCTCATTCAGATCCGTGTCCGTGCCCGTGCCCGTGTCCGCGTCCACGGATGCGTCCACGGATGCGGATGCGGACGAGAACCGGGACGACGGCAGGTCGCCACCGAGGGGCCGCCCCGCCCCGAAGAGGTCGGTCAGGGTGCCGCCCGTACCGGCGCTACCGGCCGGGTCCGCGCTGTCGTCCGCCGCCCGTCGGCGTCACCCGGCCCTGCCTCGGCCGCACCGTCACCCGGGGCCGCGGTGAGCGCGTCCCACTGCTGGTCCTGCCCGGCGCCCGGGTGTTCTCCGGCCCGTGGTTCACAATCGCTTTTCCAGTCCGGTCATCTTCGTGCCTGTGCTCGGGCCCGCTCATGCCTGCGCCTCCATCACGACGCGCAGTGCCGCAATGCCCGGGAACCGTAAGCCTTGACCGAGCCCAGCGATATCCCCAGTGCCGCGGCGACCTGGACCTCGGTCATGTCCGAGAAGTAGCGCAGCACGAGCACCTCTCGCTGTCGCCGTTGCAGCCCCTTCATCGCTTTGATCAGCGCATCCCGCTCCAGCTGGTCGTACGCCCCTCCTCGGCGCTCGCCATGTCCGGCATGGGCTTGGAGAGCAGCTTCAGCCCGAGGATGCGGCGGCGCAGTGCGGAGCGGGACAGGTTGACCACGGTCTGGCGGAGATACGCGAGGGTCTTCTCCGGATCGCGCACCCGGTTACGCGCCGAGTGCACGCGGATGAACGCCTCCTGCACCACGTCCTCGCAGGACGCGGTGTCGTCCAGCAGCAGGGCCGCGAGGCCGAGCAGCGAACGGTAGTGAGCGCGGTAAGTCTCGGTGAGGTGGTCGACCGTGGTCCCTGCTGCCACCGTGTCGTCAGCGCCCTCGCGCTGCGACGGCAGTCCGGCCGGCCGCGCGGCCGGCATCGGCGCAATCACCGGCATACCGCCGGCTGCGCGGGCCGCCGGAGCGGACGCACCGAAGCGCCGCGCAATGGGCCCACCACTGAGATATCGAGAACCTCTGCCACGCCAGTTGGACACGCTGCCCCCGCCAGGGTTGTACGCGAACGCCACCGCGTTCGGCGCTGTGCGACATGCCCTCATTCGTACCCGCTCTTCCCCAAATGCCCCATTAACACCCCTGGCCGCGCAAGAAGTGACGACGTAGACGCGCCCCGTCCGGCCAATGGTTGCAAAGGCCGGGAGATCATCGTCGGATATGACAACGCCCCAGCTCAAGAGGTTCAGACCAGATATTTACTCACAGCTCCCACACAGATCCTACAAAATAGGTTCGATCAGACCTGCGGGAATTCGGCGGCCACCGATTCGGCGATCTGTGCCACGTTCAGAGCTGCCCTTTTCGGAGATTATCTCCGCAAAGGAACATTTCGATGGCTCTTGGGTCGTCCATCGACTGCCGCACCCGCCCGACCCACGTCGGGTCCGTGCCGACGACATCGGACGGCGTGGGAAGTCACCGGCCGCCGGACTGTCGAAGAGCACCACCCGGGCGCGGTCGCCAGGATCTCGTGGGCGCGGTCCACCGCGACATCGTTCTCGAAGCGCGCGTGGACGGACATCGAGTGCGTGGTGATCACGGGCACGTACACACAGGTCGCCGCGACCCGCAGACCGGGCAGGTCCAGGATCTTGCGGCACTCGTCGCGGATCGCCAGCTCCTCGGACGACCAGCCGTCCCCGCGTCCGTCCCGGCCCACGGCACGACGTTCAACGCCACCGGAGCGGCGAAGGGCTCTTCTCCCCGTCCCCACGGCCCGCCGTACGTCTCCGGGCGGGTGCCCAGCTCCGTGCCGGCCACCAGCGACATCTGCTCGCGCAGGGTGGCGACACCGTCCCGGCCCGCTCCGCTCACCGCCTGGTAGGACGAGACGATCAGCTCGCGCAGCCCGAATTCGGCGTGCAGCGCGCCACCACGACGATCAGCGACAGCGTGGTGCAGTTCGGGGACGCGACAATGCCGCGCGGCCTGAGCCGCGCGGCATGGGATTGATCTCGGGGACGACCAGCGGAACGTCGTCGTCCAGCCGGAAGGCCGCCGAGTCGTCGATGACCACGGCGCCCTTGGCGGCGGCGACCGGACCCACTGCGCGGACACCTCGTCCGGCACCAGGAACAGGGCAACGTCGACCCCGTCGAACACGTCCTCGCCGAGCGCGACGACCTCGGTCTCCTCGCCGCGTACGACCAGCTTGCGGCCGACCGCACGGGGTGAGGCGATCAGCTTCACCTCGCCCCAGACATCCGCGTGCTCCGAGAGGATCTGGAGCATGACGCCGCCGATCGCCCCGGTCGCTCCGACGACCGCGAGCGATGGGCGGCGCTGTGTCATCGCCCAGTGCCCCGTACACGACGGCCTCGTCGGATTCGCTGTCGAGACCGAAGGCGGTGTGCACGGCGCGCACGGCCTCGTTGACGTCGTCGGCGCGGGTGACGACCGAGATGCGGATCTCGGATGTCGAGATCAGCTCGATGTTCACGCCGACGTCGGACAGCGCCTCGAAGAAGCTCGCGGTGACCCCGGGTTGGTCTTCATGCCCGCACCGACCAGGGAGATCTTGGCGATCTGGTCGTCGTAGCGCAGCGACTCGTAGCCGATGCCCGCCCGGTTGCGCTCCAGGGCGTCGATGGCCTTGCGGCCCTCCGCCTTGGGGAGCGTGAACGTGATGTCGGTCAGTCCGGTCGACGCGGCGGAGACGTTCTGGACCACCATGTCCATGTTGATCTCGGCGTTCGCGATCGTGCGGAAGATCGCGGCGGCCTCGCCCGGCTTGTCGGGCACGCCGACGACCGTGACCTTGGCCTCGGAGACGTCGTGGGCGACTCCGGAGATGATGGCGTGCTCCACCTGCTGGTCCCCTTGCGGCTCGTTGCTGACCCAGGTGCCGCGCAGTCCGGAGAAGGACGAGCGGACATGGATCGGGATGTTGTAACGGCGTGCGTACTCGACGCAGCGGTGCAGGAGCACCTTGGAGCCGGACGCGGCCAGCTCCAGCATGTCCTCGAAAGAGATCCAGTCGATCTTCTGGGCCTTCTTCACGACCCGCGGGTCGGCGGTGAAGACACCGTCCACATCGGTGTAGATCTCACAGACCTCGGCGTCCAGCGCAGCCGCGAGCGCCACCGCGGTGGTGTCGGAACCGCCCGGCCGAGGGTGGTGATGTTCTTGCCCTCCTGGCTCACCCCTGGAACCCGGCGACGATGGCGATGTTGCCCTCGTCGATCGAGGTCCGGATGCGGCCCGGCGTGACATCGATGATGCGCGCTTTGTTGTGGACCGAGTCGGTGATCACACCAGCCTGGCTGCCCGTGAACGACTGGGCCTCGTGGCCCAGGTTCTTGATCGCCATCGCCAGCAGGGCCATGGCGATCCGCTCTCCGGCGGTCAGCAGCATGTCGAACTCTCGCCCGGCCGGCATCGGAGATACCTGCTCGGCGAGATCGATCAACTCGTCCGTCGTGTCGCCCATCGCTGACACCACGACAACCACCTGGTTGCCGCTCTTCTTGGCATCGACGATTCGCTTGGCGACGCGCTTGATGCCTTCGGCATCGGCTACGGAGGAGCCTCCGTACTTCTGCACGACAAGGCCCACGTGCGCTCTCGCTCAATAATTAGTGTCGGCTCAGTTTAACGAGCAGTCCGGAATCGACCCGCCATTACCAGATGATGAGATGTCCCGCTCAGCACTTGGTACGGCGTGTCGTCCGAACTGCTCGTACCGGGCTGCTGCCCTGGATCAGCCGCGCACGCCTGTTTGTGTTCCAGGACACACGAATGGGCACCCGGCCCGCACACCGCCGGCATGCGGGCACCTCGGCTACTTGACCGGCCGCAGGCCCAGCGGCCCGCGATCTCCTCCGCCATCACCCGGCCCGCCTCCTCGGCCAGATCGTCCTCGCCCGGGTCCTGGTCGATGTCCAGCCCGTCGAGCTCCTGGAGGGGCTGGTTCAGCCGGATGTGGGCGATCAGGGACTGAAGGGCGCGCAGGGTGGCGGAGGCGGTGGAGCCCCAGTTGGAGAAGTACGAGAACTGCCACCACCACAGCGCCTCGGCCGAGCGGTCCGCCTCGTAGTGGGCCAGCCCGTGGCTCAGGTCCGTGACCAGGTCGGCCAGATCGTCCGAGATGCGGTGCGGGACCGGGGTGTACGGGGCTCGTACGGGTCGAAGACCTCGGAGTAGACGTCGATCGGCTCAAGGAGGACCGCGAAGCGCTCGCGCAGGCCGTCCGCGTCCGGTTCGGTGCCCAGGTCCGGCTCGTAGCGCTCGTCCGGGAGGATGTCCTCGTACGCGCCGAGCCTGCCTCCCGCCAGCAGGAGCTGGGAGACCTGGAGGAGCAGGACGGGGACGGCCTCCTCGGGCTCCTCGACCTTGGACACCTCCGAGACCGCGACGACGAACGTCTTGATCTGGTCCGCGATCTGGACGGCGAAGTCGTCCGGGTCCTGCGTGACGGAGTTCAGCGTGGCGTCAGACATCGAGGGACCTCCCGTGGGCACGGTCGCGAACGGTGAGACGAACATAGCGCCGCCGACCGTAAAGCCGTCGTCAGATGCTGCAACCGGGGCCGAACGGTGGCTCGGTACCGCCCCCGTCTGCCGGTCGGTCTAGACATCGAGCAGCCGCCTCCCTCGAAGGCGCGGCCGAGGGTGACCTCGTCCGCGTACTCCAGGTCGCCGCCCACCGGCAGTCCGCTGGCCAGCCGCGTCACCCTCAGGCCCATCGGCTTGACCATCCGCGCCAGGTACGTCGCGGTGGCCTCGCCCTCCAGGTTGGGGTCCGTCGCCAGGATCAACTCGGTGATGGAACCGTCCGCGAGCCGGGCCAGCAGCTCGCGGATGCGCAGATCGTCCGGTCCGACGCCCTCGATCGGACTGATCGCGCCGCCCAGCACGTGATAGCGGCCCCGGAACTCACGGGTCCGCTCGACCGCGACGACGTCCTTGGGCTCCTCGACCACACAGATCACCGTCCGGTCGCGGCGCTCGTCCCGGCAGATCCCGCACAGCTCCTGCTGGGCCACGTTGCCGCACACCGCGCAGAACCGGACCTTGTCCTTGACCTCGAGGAGGGCATGGGCGAGACGGCGTACGTCGGTGGGCTCGGCCTGCAGGATGTGGAAGGCGATCCGCTGAGCGCTCTTGGGACCGACGCCGGGCAGCCTGCCCAGTTCGTCGATGAGCTCCTGAACCACGCCTTCGTACAACGGAACGCCTTTCCACTGCGGTGTCGCTCTGCTCCGTATCCGTACCGTAGTTGGTACGCCCGGGTATCAGTAGGTGTCGGTACCGGACCTCAGAAGGGCAGGCCAGGCATGCCGCCCATGCCCTCGGCCAGCGGGCCCAGCTTCTCCTGCTGGAGCTGCTGGGCGTTCTCGTTCGCCGCCTGCACCGCTGCCACGACGAGATCCGCGAGGGTCTCGGTGTCCTCGGGGTCCACGGCCTTGGGGTCGATCACCAGGCCACGGAGCTCGCCGGAGCCGGTCACGGTCGCCTTCACCAGGCCACCGCCCGACTGTCCTTCGATCTCGGTCCTGGCCAGTTCTTCCTGGGCCTCGGCAAGATCCTGCTGCATCTTCTGGGCCTGCTGAAGCAGCTGCTGCATATTGGGCTGGCCACCACCGGGAATCACGGTCACTCCAGGCATTTCGACGACAAATGTTTCGGTACGGCCGAGACTACGTGGTCGCCGGGAACCTCGCCCCACCCGCTTGGGACCAACCCTTTCGGGTGAGATTCCGAAAGCCACTCTTGGGCTCCTATACCTGACCAGAGGCCATGTGCAGGCGGGAATCCCGCGATTTCTACCCCATGGCCCACCATTCGGCGGTAGGAAGGGCACGCGTATCAGCACGCACAAGCACCTCGCTGGTAACGCAGTGTTACGTGGGGTGGGGAGCGCCGGTGAGGCCGGAATCCGCCCGTGTCCAAGGAACCCGTGCCGATTCGTGTCGATACGCGCCAACCGCAGAGTGCAGAGGAGTGCCCCGGTGAGTCAGCCGGAGATGCAGCCCGAGGGCCGCCCCGCAAGGAGTCAGGCGCGGGATCCGGTGGGGATACCGGAACTGATCAGTCCGGTTCGCGCTACGGTGCGGGAGCCGGGACCTGACCGCGCGCGCCTTCCCGCTCGGCGACTGGGGCGAACCCGCGGAACGGCTCGACGAGCTCTACCGCTGGGTCGAGTCCGGTGCTCTGAACACCGCCGACTGGTATCTGAGCGACCGGGTCTGGAAACGGCGCGGGGCCCGGCTGCTCCGGCTCGGCACCGCGGGCGGGGCGATCGTCGGCGCGGCACTCCCGCTGCTCGATCTGACGGGCGCGCTGACCGGCTCGGCCGGCTGGGGCTATCTGTCGCTGCTGCTGGGCGCCGCATGCATGGCATACGACCGCTACTTCGGCCTGACCGCCGGCTGGATGAGGAATCTCGCGACGGCACAGGCCGTGCAGCGGCGCCTTCAGGTGCTGCAGTTCGACTGGGCTTCCGAGTGTGTACGGGAGATGCTCGGGCCGACCGACGGCACGGCCAGCGAGGCCGCCGAGCGGTGCCTCGGGGTGCTGCGGAGGTTCTCGGAGGACATCACGGAGCTCGTACGGTCGGAGACCGCCGACTGGATGGTGGAGTTCCGGGCAGGACCCGCGCCCATGGGGATGCAGTCGCTGGTCTCGGGCGCGGGCGCCTCGCGTCCGGAGCAAGCGCACCCGGACGGTTCTCGATGCCCTCGGTGACCCGGCCGAACATGCCCAGGCAGCGACCGCCGGAGCCGCCCCGGTAGCCGGGTGATGCGCGGGCGGCCGGAGCGGCTCCGGAAAGACTTGTCGGTCACTTCGTCAGGTCGTCAGGTCGTCAGCTGAATATGATCATTGATCCCTGCGCGAGGCTGCGGGTGGCCGCCGCGTGCAGGCCCAGCCATACGTGCCGCTCACGGGCGAACGGGCTCTCGTCGTACGGGATCGGACCGGCCGGTTCCTCCAGCGAAGTCGGCCGATCGGGCGGGAGCGGGGTGGGCGGCGGGTTGGCGGGGTCGATACCGATCGAGGGGCCGACGGACTCCAGCTCCCGCAGCAGCCCGTGCGAGAGCCCAGCGGGCCGCCACCGTCGAGGAGTTGGTCGTCGGACAGCGGGGCAGGGAAGTCCACCGGGACGTACGCCCCGGCGTGGTCGTAGTGCCAGACCAGGTGCGACTGCTGGGCACTCTGCTCGAACATCTCCAGCAGCTGCTCGTAGTCCCCGCCCAGCGCATCGACGGGGTGACGGCGAGCCCGCTGAGCTGCAGCAGGTAGGCACGGCGCAGGAAGTGCAGGGCGTCGTAGTCGAAGCCGGCGACCGGGGCGACGTCCCCGGTGAGCCCTGGCATGTAGGCGTAGACGGGGACGGGTGGCAGCCCGCGTCGCTCAGCGCCTTGTCGTAGACGGCGATCTCTTCGGCGAACGGATTGTCGGGGCTGTGACACAGCACATCGACGAGGGGACCAGCCACAGGTCACAGGCCACGAAGTCTCGCTCTCCAACGGGTTCGTGCGATGGTCGCAACAGCGTAATGCGACCGCAACGCGGCGCACAGTCTGTGCGCGGGTCAGTTACTGCCGTGGCCCGGGTGCGGGGTCGCCGGCGGCCAGCCGGTCCGCCCAGTTCACGCCGTGCTTGTGATAGCCGTCCAGTACCGCGCGTACGGCATCGCCGTCGGCGGCCGTGATCGCCGCGACCAGTTCCCGGTGGCCGTTCCAGAGCCAGTCGCTGACATCCGTGTCGCCCGCAGGTAGGGGACGGCGAACACCCAGGCCTGGATGCGCAGCCGGTGCAGGAAGTCGGTGATGTGGCTGTTGCCGATGACGGCGCCGAGCTCGCGCCAGAACCGCAGGTCGTACCCGATGAGGATGTCCAGGTCGCCGCAGCGCCGCCCGTGCGGCCTCCTCGGCCCTGCGGCGTACGGAGACCAGCGCATTGCGGTGCCGGCCGATCAGGACGACGGGGCGGCGTCCGGCCCGTCGAAGATTCCGCGGAACACCCGTCGATGACCAGGGTGCGCGCATCGACCATCGCCCGGTAGTCGGCGATCGTGAACTCACGTACCCGGAAGCCGCGGTGCTGGTCGGATTCGAGCAGCCCCTGCGCGGAAAGATCGAAGAGCGCCTCGCGTACGGGCGTCGCGGAGACCCCGTACTGCTCGGCGATCTGCTTGACGGTGAACTCCACCCGCGGCTGCAAACGTCCCGCGAGCACTTCGTCACGAAGTGCGTCGGCGATCTGCTGCCGCAACGTACTGCGGGTCACACCTCCGCTCGCACACATGACGCCCCTCCCCGACTCCGTTTTCCGTCACTTTAGACCGACCGGCGAACAGAGCCCGTCATGCCCGGATCCGGGCATGACGGTCAGCGGCGTCACATGCACACACGGTGCGCGAGCCGTTACCTGGTGTGCTCGTCGGCGACCGACAGCGCCTCGTCCAGAATCGCGAGGCCTTCCTTCGCCTCGGCCTCGGTGATGTTGCAGGCGGGGACGGCGTGGACCCGGTTCATGTTGATGAAGGGCCACAGGCCGTTCTTCTTGCAGGCGGCACCGAAGGCCGCCATCGGCGCGTTGGCCTCGCCCGTCGCGTTGTACGGGACCAGCGGCTCACGGGTCTGCCTGTCACGGACCAGCTCCAGCGCCCAGAACGCGCCGAGGCCGCGAACCTCGCCGACCGAGGGTGGCGCTCGGCGAGCTCGCGCAGGCCGGGGCCGAGCACGTCCGCACCGGTGCGGGCGGCCTTCTCGATGATCTGCTCGTCCTCCATCACCTTGATCGTGGCGACGGCGGCGGCGCAGGCCAGCGGGTGACCGGAGTAGGTGAGTCCACCGGGGTAGGGGCGGGTCTCGAAGGTGGCGGCGATCTCGGCGCTGATGGCGACGCCACCGAGCGGCACATAACCGGAGTTGACGCCCTTCGCGAATGTCATCAGGTCCGGCACGACGTCGTAGTGGTCGGCCGCGAACCACTTCCCGGTGCGGCCGAAGCCGGCCATGACCTCGTCGAGCACGAAGACGATGCCGTACCGGTCGCAGATCTCGCGTACGCCGGCGAGATAGCCGGGGGCGGCGTCATGATGCCCGCCGTGCCGGGGATCGTCTCCAGGATGAGCGCCGCGACGGTGGCCGGCCCTTCGTAGGCGAGGGTGTCCTCCAGGTGCTGCAGGGCGCGGGCGCACTCCTCGGCCTCGGTCTGCGCGTAGAACGGGGAGCGGTAGAGGAAGGGCGCCCAGAACCGGACGACACCTGCCGAACCGCTGTCGGAGGCCCAGCGGCGCGGGTCGCCGGTGAGGTTGATCGCGGTGGAGGTGGCGCCGTGGTAGGAGCGGTAGGCGGAGAGCACCTTGGTGCGCCCGGTGTGCACCCGGGCCATGCGGACCGCGTTCTCGACGGCCTCGGCGCCGCCGTTGGTGAAGAAATCTTGTCCAGGTCGCCCGGGGTGCGCTCGGCGACGAGCCGCGCCGCCTCGGACCGCGCCTCGACGGCGAACGCGGGGGCGAAGGTGGCGAGTTTGCCCGCCTGCTCCTGGATCGCGGCCACGACCGTGGGGTGCTGGTAGCCGATGTTGGTGAAAACTAGGCCGCTGCTGAAGTCCAGATAGCGGTTGCCGTCGTAGTCCCAGAAGTACGCACCCTCCGCACCGGCGACGGCGAGGGGTCGATCAGGCCCTGGGCGGACCAGGAGTGGAACACGTGCGCGCGGTCCGCGGCCTTCACGGCCGCACCGGCCGCGGAGTCGACATACGGGACGTGAGAGGCAGGAGTGGTCATACGGCGAGCCTAGGCCGCGGTGGGAGCCGTACTCCATGGCCACTCTGTATGGCATGGGGCGTCGCGTTCGGCAGGGTGTCGGGTCGCGCGGCCGGCGCCGGCCGGGCCGGCCGAGGCCACCGCACCGGGTGGTGCGCGGGGAACCACGGGCCCCGGCAGCTGTCTTCGTTCCCGGTGCGGGTGCTGAGGGGTGTGGCGGGACTCGGCGCTATTGTCGAGCCCGGCCCGCCGGGGCCGTACCGGGAGGAAGCGCAGCATGGAGAAGCTCGGCTCTGCCGATCCGCAACGCATCGGCGCCTACCGGCTGTTGGGGCGTCTCGGGGCGGGTGGCATGGGACAGGTCTTCCTGGCCCGCTCCGACCGTGGCCGCACCGTGGCCATCAAGCTGGTCCGCCCCGACCTCGCCGAACAGCAGGAGTTCCGCGACCGCTTCCGGCAGGAGGTGCAGGCCGCCCGCCGCGTCGGCGGCAACTGGACCGCGCCGGTGCTCGACGCCGACATCGACGCCCCGGTGCCCTGGGTGGCCACCGGGTACGTCGCCGGACCCACGCTCCAGCACATCATGTCCGGCCGAGCGGGCACCCCGGTATCGGCGTCCGGGGCCTACGGTCCGCTTCCCGAGCGTTCCGTCCGCGTACTGGGCGCGGGCCTCACCAACGCCCTCCAGGACATCCACCGTGCCGGGCTCATCCACCGCGACCTGAAACCCTCCAACGTCCTGATGACGATCGACGGGCCGCGGGTCATCGACTTCGGCATAGCCAGAGCGCTGGAGACCGTCACCGAAGGGGCCTCACCCGCACCGGGGCGCTGATCGGCTCGCCCGGATTCATGTCCCCGAGCAGGTGCGGGGCGAGCGGGTGACCACGGCGTGCGACGTCTTCTGTCTCGGCTCCGTCCTCGTGTACGCGGCGACGGGCCGGCTTCCTCGGCTCCGCCGACAGCGGGGTACATGCGCTGATGTTCCGGATCGCGCAGGAGGAACCCGATCTCACCGGTGTCCCGGTGGACCTGGTCGAGGTGATCGGGGACTGCCTCGCCAAGGACCCGGCCGCACGGCCGTCGACGGACGTGGTCCTGGAGCGGCTGGGCGAGACCGAGTCCCCGGAACCCTGGCTGCCCGGCGCGCTGATAGCCCAGCTCGGCAGACACGCGGTGGAGCTGCTGGACTCCGAGGACCCACAGACGCCGCCCGCCCCTGAGGCCCCGTCCGGTCCTGAGGCCCCGCCCGCCCCTGAGGCCCCGTCCGGTCCCGTGGCCCCGCCCGCCCCTGAGGCCCCGTCCGGTCCACCTCAGCAACAGCAGCAGCAGCCGCCGCCCGCTGTCGCCTCCACGTTCACCACCCCGGCCGGCCCGCCCGCCACACCGCCCGCCCCTCCTACGGCTATCCGCAGCCGCCCGGCCGGCCGCACCCGCCCCGGCTACAGCGACGACTACGGGCCCACTCCCCGTACGGGCCGGCCCCGTTGATGCCACCTCAGCCGGTGCCCGAACCCGCCGGCCGCCGCTCCACCGTCGGGCTCGTCGCCGTCGCCCTGCTCGTCGCGATCGGGGCGGGCGGCTCGGTCTTCGCCTTCATGCAGGGAGACGGCAAGGACACCAAGGGCTCCCAGGCCGAGCAGGCCTCCCCGTCCACGAATTCCTCAGCCGCACCGTCCGCATCCCCGGCCGAGGACGGCGCGTCACCCGACGGGAAGAGCGACGAAGGCGCCGTCCCCACCGGCTACCTCGGCACCTGGTCCGGCACCATCGACAACGCGTCGGGCCCATCCACCCGCCAACTCGTCGTACAGCAGGGCGAGGTGGGCGACACGGTGCTGTCCCTCACTGCGGAGGGCCCACTGGACACCGGGGCACGTACCACTGTGTCTTCCGGGCGCCCCTGGACGCGCGGCCCTCCGACGGCTCCCCGGTCAGCATCGGCCCGTCCACGGTCAGCGCCGGCGAGCCGATGACCTCGTGCACCCGGGCAAACCCACCGTGCTGACCCTGCTCCCCGACGGCACCCTGCGCCGCGAGATCCCGGACACCGGGGAGAGCCTGACGTACACGAAAACGGACTGAGCCTCACAGCAGGCTGCGTACCGTCAGCCCGATCCCCACCGCGAGAACGGCGAACGCGGTCAGGACCGCCCGTACGGGGTGTAACGGCGCAGGGCCGGCAGCCGCCGCTCGCCCAGCTTCGCGAGCCTGCTCCCGCCACCGGCGAGCAGCAGTCCGGCGGAGGTCAGGGTGAGCGCCATGCCGAGGCCGTAGCTGACGACGAGCAGCACGCCGAAGTACGTACGGCTCAAGGCGATCGCGCCCAGCAGGACGACGAGCGCGGAGGGCTGGGTACCAGGCCGCCCGCGAGCCCGACGCCGAGGAGAGCGGGAGTCCTGTGCGGCCGGCCTTCCCGTGGTGATGGTGACCATCCGGGTGCGTGTGGCCGTGATCGTGCGTGTGGCCGTGATCGTGCGGGTGGCCGTGGCCGTGCGGGTGATCGTGCGCGTGCGTGTGACCGTGCGTGGTGCTCGTCCTCACCCCCGTACCGCCGATACCGCGAGCACCGCTCCCAGCCCCGCGATCACCGCCCCGCTCACCGCTCCCAGCGCCCCAGCAGCCGCTCCCCAGCAGCCCGCCGCTCGCGGTGAGCACCAGGCCCACTACGAGCACCCCGCCGTATGCGTGGCGGTCACTGTCGCGCCGACCGCCACGGCAGCGCGCACGCCGCCCTTCCTGCGGGCCAGACAGGCCGCCACCGCCAGCTTGGCGTGCCCGGGGAGCGCCGCGTGACCGGCTCCGAGCAACAGGGTGAGCAGGACCGCGAACAGCCCCACCGGCAGGGTGAGATCGCGGCCCGCCGTGAGGTCGGTGAGCCGCTCCTCCAGGGCGGGGAAGAGCACCGCCTCCTTCGCCACGGCCCTGGTGTCGCGCGCGCCGGGCGCCCGCCGTGTCCGGCGTCGCCCGGCTGCGTCCGCAGCGTCGCAGCCGTCACGGCCAGTGGCTGTTCGCCGCCGTTCACCGGGTAGCGCCGCAGCACCCGCTCGGGCTCGTCACCGGCACCGAGGAGCGGGCCAGCCTCACCCGGCCCCGGCGACCGCGACCGCTGTGATCTCCTTCCACCCGGTCCGCGCCGTGTCCGCCCCGAGGCGAACGTGACGTCGGCGGGCCCGGTCAGATCCGCGTCCGCCGTCAGCGCACAGGTCAGCCGGGCGACAGGCAGTCCGGCCGCACCCGTGACGTACGTCAGCGTCGCCCTGCGCGCACGAAAGTCGAGCGCTCGTCCGTCCACCGTTGCCCCGGTCCGGCCGGCCAGCTCCGCGCAGCCTCCGCCGCCCGGCGGTCCGCCTCCACGGCCGAGACCGTCCCGTCGCGGTCGGTGTCCGTGGCGCTCCGGTCCTGCGCGGTGGGGATCTCCGCACTGTCGACGACCGCCGTGTCCTGGATCCGGTCTGCGGCCAGTCGCAGACCGTCGTGGTGGTTGACGCTGAAGTTGCCCAGGGGTGTGCGTGAGCGGGCGGTGCTGCCGCAAGCGCCAGTGCGATCGCAGCGGTCACGGCGGCGGCCGTCCGGCGAACGTGCCTCATTTCCGGGTCAACTCCTGCGCGTGCGCGGCATGGTAGGGAGAAAAGTGCGGGTTGGCCGCCAGCGCCTCGCGCAGATGGTGCCGGGCCCCGGGCAGCCGAGGACCTCTTCGATCACACCTCGGTGGTAGCGGAACAGTGCGTTGTTCCAGCCGGTCGCGGCCGCCCGCCGCGCGTACTCCAGGGCCTCGGTGTCCCGCCCGTCCCGGTGCAGCGCCCACGCCAGGGCATCGGCCGCGATCACGCTGCGGGTGTGTTTCCACTCCCCGCGCATCAGCTCCACCGCGACCGCCGGATCGCCGTGGTCGGCGGCGAACAGCGCCAGCTGCGGGTCGACGGGGCCGCCGTCCGCGCGCAGCAGCCGCACCTGGGCGGCCAGCGCGGCCTCGGCTCCGCCCGGAGGTGAATCGCCCGAAGACGGATCACCCGAAGGCGGATCGCCCGGTGTCGAACCGCCCGGCCGGGACATCGACGCTCGCAGCTCCACCGCCTCCAGCAGGAACTGCGGCAGCGGAGTCCGTGCCGTCAGCCGTTCGTACGCCTTCAGCGCCTTGCCAGGCTCACCCGCGCCGCGAGCACCCTAGCCGTCCCCGCCGCCGCGTACGGATACTCCGCCTCGGTGTCCAGGGCGTGCCGGTATTGCTCCGCCGCCCGGTCGAGATCCCCTGCGACCAGGCCAGGTCGCCCAGCCGCGTCTGCGCGAAGGCGCGTTCGCCGGACGTCGAGGCACTGTCCACCGCCCGCTTCAGGGCAATGGCGGCATCCGCCGGCCTGCCGTTCGTCTCCAGGTCGTAAGCCGCTCTGCTGTACGCCGCCGAGCCGGGGCCAGATCGAGCAGGCGCTGGGCGGCGGCGCGCGCCGCCGGGTAGTGGCCGAGCTGGATCTCCGCGTCGGCCAGGACCGCGTACCCGTCGGGCCTGTCCGGCGCCATGCGGGTGGCGCGCAGCCCTTGCTCGCGGCCCTGGACGAACAGGTGCCGGGCGTTGGCCAGCTGCCCCTGCGCGACCAGGGCGGCGTAGTTGCGGGTGCTGTCCAGGGCCAGGGAGCGGCGCAGGGCGCGGTCGGCGGCCTCCAGCCGGGCCGCGTCCAGGGTGGTCCTGGCCTGTTCGATCTCGGCGCGGGCGAGCGAGGCCCATCCCACGGGGTCCCGCGGGTAGGCCTTCGTACGCTTCCTGGCGGTATCGAGCGCAACCGTCCCGGGGCACCCCGGGACGGGCGCGGCGGCGGCCGGGCGGTGGCCGCGGGGCTCTCGTCGGCGGGCCCCAGATACAGGAGTCCCGCCGCACAGCCGGCCACGGCCACCGCTCCGCCCACCGCGGTGATCAGACACCTCACGGGCCCGCGTGCGGGAGGTTGAGGTAGGGGAACGTCGCCTGTGCGTCTGCGGGTTCGAGGCGCACGACGGGATCGGGCAGCAGGTCCCGGGCGGACGGGCCCGCGGGCTCGCCCTCCAGCATCCTGATCAGCGGTCCGTCGATGTTGTCGTTGAGCCGCCGCCCGTTGGGGAAGCCCTGGAGGTCGCCGTCGAGCACGCCGTGTGCCTTCGGGGCCGCGGTCACCGGGGTATTGAGGTTGAGCCGCAGCTGCTCGGCGAGCACGATGCGCGACGGGTCGGCGTCGGCGTTCATGGTGTGGGTGTTGAGGTCGAAGCCGAACAGCGACCCGTTGGACTTCCCGATGCCCTTCATGAACAGGGCCTGGATATCGCGACGCGGAGTCGCCGGAGCCTTGCGGCCCTGCGCCCGCTCGATGCGGCCCGGCGGTACCGGATCGAGCGTCGCCGCCAGGAAGTCGGCATCCAGGTGGTCGTCCTTCGGGGCGCGTGCCTGGAAGCGGTCCTCGGCCCGCCCGGCTTCGCGAGCCCGACCGTGGAGCCGTGGACGGCGAAGGCGACGTGCGGGGTGCCGTTCCGGGAGACCTGCTGGTAGGCGGGGGCCTGCCCGGCCAGGCTGCGTCCGAGGTCCGCGCCCTGGCGCGAGACGGACGACCAGACGCCGACGACCGGGTTGCGCTGCGCATCTCCGCCCAGCGCCACCTCGCTCTTGGGTACTTGGAGCACCAGGCTGTTCACGTTGAGGGCGGACAGCGGCTGGGCGTCGGGCAGCCAGCCGGGCACCGGCCCGCGGTCCCGGCGACGAACAGGCCGAACACCTGGGTGTCCGCCTTGAACGATTCCGCGGACTGCGCGGCGACCGTACGGCCACCGCCCGGCAGGTTCCGTACCGCCTGGGCGCGCAGCTTGCCGTAGTCCGGCATCAGGGTGCGCCCGTATGGGTGGGTGCGGCAATGGCATCGCGCAGCAGCGTCGTGACGGAGCCGTCCGCGGTGACCTTCTCCAGGGTGTACTTCTGCCGGACGCCCAGGGACCGGTCGTCCAGGGAATTCACGGGCAGCGGACCGACCTTCGGGCCGGTGCCGAACGGACGCCGGTCGTCGTTGCGGAAGGTCCAGCGGTAGGTCGCGTCGGGCGCTCCGTCGCCGTCGGCGTCCGTGTGGATCTCGTACCGCGCACCTGTCGCGAACGGGTGGTCCACCAGCGCGTTGGCCGCGGTCCCGGGCACCTGGAAGGGCCGTACGTTCGCGATGAGGGTGACCGATTCGGTGTCCTCGGGGCTGGTGAAGGCGTAGACGTCCGTGATGTCCGTCGCGGTGTCCCGCAGCGAGGAGGGTGCGTCGACGTGGCCGCCCGCCTCACCGACCCCGGTGAGCGGACCCGCCACCGATGCGGCGGTCAGGGCGACAGTGGCTGCGGCGAGTGCCCCGAGCTTCCGGCGGGTGAGACCGGTCCTCTGGTGCGGGGTCCCGGAACCCGACCGGCGATTCGGCCGGATCCGGGAGTGCTTGCCGTTTCGGGCATGACGTTCTCCTGTGCTGTGTGGGGAGTTGCACCAGAGTGAGGCGCAGTTGATCTTCAGTTGACCAAAGCGCTCTCAGCACCACCGGTTCGTGCGGACTTTTCCGCCTTTCGGGCTAACGGGTGATTAATCACGCGCAGATCTATGCATTGATGGACATACCCAGCTCGGAGTCGTGCCTCCGTCCGCCACGCCGACCGCGGACGAACTCAGCTAGCGCACAGCTCTGTTGGGTTCCGGCGCGCCCGGATCACAGGCCGCGCTTCACCTCAGTAGCAGAGAGAGCTCACACGTATGCGCGTACTGCGCCGTCTCACCGTCCTTGCCGCCGTGGCCGCACTCACCGTGCCGCTCGGCATGACCGCCGCCGGGGCGTCCGCCCCCAGCAGTTGGCAGCCGCCCCACGGCCGCTGTCGCCGCCCCTTCCGGGCGCCTACATCTCCCCGTGGGGAGACGCGCAGGTGGCCCTGGGTGACGAGGCGCTCGCATGGATGCAGCGCGAAGGCATCACGCTCGAAGCGATCAGCCCGTTCCGGATGGACGCGGACGGCCGTGGCTTCTCCATGCCGATCGGCTCGACGGCCGGTGACGGTCTCGACTCGAAGGGCCGGATCTTCTACCCCGGCGGGCTGCGCTTCCACCACCCGGCCTCCGGCAGGATCATCAAGCTCCAGTCCACCTTCATCCGCGTGATGCCGACCCCGGCCTACTCGGCGGGCGTATCGGTCGACGGAACGCCGCTCTCCGACGAGGTCTCGATCGCCGAGTCCACCTACACCGAGGTGATGGCCGGAGCCCGCCCCAGCATCACCGGTTTCCGCATCAAGCAGGCCCCTTCTACCTGACCCAGGAGGCGGCCGACCTGTTCACCTCGGTGACGGGTGCTCAGGCGCCCCGCGTCGGCAGCCTGTTCGGGACGCTCACGCCGAACTTCGACTACATCCCCACCCAGGCCTGACGCCACGGCAGGGCCGAGGCCACCGGGAGCGGCGCCAGCCTCGCGGGACCGGACGGCGGCAGTGCGACGTACCCGTCGCACTGCCGCCGTCGCAGTTCCTGGGCATGAGCAGAGCTGCTCAGAACGCGAGGTCAACCGCCCTGAAGGCCAGCCACAGGTCGTAGCGGGCACTCGGCGTCTGGAGCAGCGAGCGCTGGAACACGGCCTCCAGCCGGGTGAGGCGCTTGCGGGCGCCCGGCACGGAGATGCCGAGCCGGGCGGCGGCCGGGCCGAGCTGGGCCTCGCAGCGCAGCCAGGTGCGCAGCGTCTCCTCGGCCGCGGCTCCGCCCGCCCTGCGTCGAGCGGTCGCAGCTGCTGGGAGGCCCATTCGCGGATGGCGGGGCGGGCCAGGATCTCGTCCAGGTCGCCGGCGGCGGCGGTCAGGCCGGATTCCGCGGGCCGGAACAGGGCCGGCGTGGCCCTGATACTGAGGGCCAGGTCGAGAGTGGCCTGATCGGCGACCCGGCTCAGGTCCAGGCCGAGCAGCTCACCGATCAGTCTCAGCCGGGCGGCCAGAGTGTTGCGGTGGATCTTCAGGTGCTGGGTGGCGTGGGAGGAGAAGGCGAGCCAGGACGCGGCGGTCGCCGCGAGCTCCTGGCTTCCAGGGTCCTGCGAGCGGCGCGGCAGGTACGTCAGCAGGGGCGAGCAGGGCATCCGCCCATTGCGCCCCGCGCTCCCGACGACCATGGCGGGTTCCGGCGAGATCCGAACCCGGCCTGGCGGCCGGGCAGTCCGCGGGCCACGGCCAGTGCGTGGAAGGCCTGCCGGTAGCCAGTCGCGGTGCCGGACAGCGGCACTCCTTCGCTGACGCCCACAACGCAGTCGTCCACCCGGGCGGCGATGGCCGGCCCGATGGTGTCCCGGTCCGCCACCGGGCCCGCCCCGGTGAAGGCTCCGGCTCCACCGGTGTGACGAGGATGAGATGACGTGCGTACACCGGGCACCGCACGATCCACGACCGCCCGCCCGAGACATCCGCGCAGATCCGCGCCACCGCGTCCCGCCGCCCGCCCGAGCACTCGACCACGTACACCCGCACGGGGTCGGGCAGCTTCGGCCGCAGGGCTCCCGCCACCTGATGCGCGATGGACAGCTGGCCCGTCATGAGCAGATGCAGCACCGCTTCCCTGCTCCGGGACTCGGCGAGGTCGACCCTGCGCCGCTTGCGCTCGACGGACTCGGCCGCCCAGGACATGGTCAGGGCATCACCGCGTCCGCCAGCAGTGTGGACAGCCGGGCGGGCAGTGGACGCGGGCGACGACGGCGAGGACCGGAGCATGGCTCCCTGCGGGCCGTCGAGGGAAGCAGCAGCGCGGTGTGCGCGCCCGGTCGACGGCGTAGGCGCGGGCACCCGGGCCTTCAGCTCCCTGGCGCCCTCGGCCGCCAGCCCGGCGGCCTCCCGGCCCGTGCTCCCGGCGCCGAGGACCGCGCCCCGTTGCGCCTGGTCCGACGTGTCCCGGGCGCCCCATCGGCCACCACCCACGGAGCGTCCCTGCCCCGGAGTGTCTCCGCGGCCACTTCCGGGAGGTGCTCCCGGCCGCGGCCTGGAGCACGGTGCCGTCACCGTCGAGCAGCCCGGCCCAGCCCTCGGCGCGCCGCGCCAGCCAGCTCAGCAGTTCGAGCGATCCGCCCGTGCGCGCCAGCCGGTACATCCGCAGTACATCGTCGGCTCGTTCCCCGCGCGCACTCATCCCTCCGCTCCCACCGAAAACCGGAGTGCAGAGTACCGGTCCGACTGTGCGATCTGATACCCCCGGGAGCCCACACAGTGCGAATTGAATCTCCCCGTGGGCACCGGGTCGTCCTAGAGTCCGAACACACGGCGGCAGCGGCTCACGGGGTGGTCGCTGTCGCCGCTTCTTCTTCCGGCGATTGTCAGTGGTGCCGCATAGCGTTTCCTCCTGGCCGTGTCAGGTGACAGGCCGTGTGCCGGACGAGGAAGGCCCCTGCCATGGAATTCCGCATCGAGCGTGGCGCACTGACCTCGTTCGAGGAGCCGGTGGTCCGGATGCGTCTGATGGGCCCCGGGCAGCGGGCCATGATCACGGCCGAGCGGGCCCCGGACCAGGAACAGGACATACACCGGCACGAGCACCAGCACCTGCTGATGTCGGTGAAGCCGCCGCTGCTCTGACATCCTGTCGCCTCCGAGCAAGCAGCGGCGTCTCATCCGAGCGGTAGCGCCGCCACCTCGCCGACGGCGGCGAGCAGCCAGCTGGGGAATTCCGGATTCGCCTGGCCCACGGCCGGCCCGAGCCAGCGCTCGCCCCGGGGATGCGCCAGACCTGCACGCTGCCCGCCAGTTGCACAACTGCCCCATCGGTTCCGGGCGGAGCCGCCGCCGGCTTCCGGGTCCTCGGTGATTTCCTCCAGATACGGCCATAGGTCGACGGTCTCCGGTTCGCCCCACTGCTGCGTCAACGCCAGGGCCACCATGCAGAATTCGTCGTCGATCTCCTGCTCGGCCGGCTCGACGAGCTCGGTGGCCCGGTCGTCCCAGAAGTCCCGGGTGGCCCGCAGGATGAGCAGATGATGTCCGGGTCCGCTGCTGCGTGCCCCACTGTCCTCACCCTCCTCTCCCACCGGAAAGGGCATGGCGATGACCCTGTCGATCAGGGCCGGCCTCGCTTCGGTGCTCACGGGCGGTGTGCCGGTGTCAGAGGTCATGGTGCGTGATCCCTCTGCCAACACCCCTGCCCGGACGCCGAAGCGGGGGCGTACCCGGCCGGCAGCCGGGCACACCCCGTCCGGGTGGGTTGATCAGGCCTCAGCAGCCCAGGTTCGAGCCGGGGTGGTGCCGAGGATCTGCACGAAGGCCTGGTACTTGTCGATGCGGCTCTGGACCTGGGCGGGGTTGCCGCCGTTGCACTCGATGCTGCCGTTGATCGAGCGGATGGTCTCACCGAAGCCGGCGCCGTTGACCATGGCGTTGTGGGGGTCATGGTGCCGGGGCCGTTCTGGGTGTTCCAGTACCAGAGGCCGGTCTTCCAGGCGACGGAGGCGTTCTGCTCCACCTGCCAGGGGTTGCCGAGCAGGTCGATGCCGAGCGCGTCACCGGCGGCCTTGTAGTTGAAGTTCCAGCTGAGCTGGATCGGACCGCGGCCGTAGTACGCGGCCTGGCCGGCCGGGCAGCCGTAGGACTGGCTGGTGTCGCAGTAGTGCGGGTAGTTGTCGGTGTTCTGCTCGACCACGTGCACCAGACCGCCGGTCTCGTGGCTGACGTTGGCGAGGAACGCCGCGGCCTCCTGCTTCTTGACCGTGTCGCTGCCGGTGTTGGCGAAGCCCGGTAGGCACTGAGCGCGTCGGTCAGGCCGCTGTAGGTGTAGAAGGAGTTCCGGCCCGGGAACATCTGGTTGAACTGTGTCTCGCTGACGGGGAATCCGGTCGGGGCCGGCTCACCGGGGTCCGTACCGCCGGAGCCGCAGCTGCCCTGGTCGGCCCAGACGTCGGAGGTGCCCGGGGCCTCGTTCTGGGTCCACCACTTCGCGGACCAGTTGTGCCCGTTGTGGGAAGCCGCCCCGCCGCCGACGTAGACGGACGAGGAGGCCCAGGCCGGGCGCATTCGGCGGCCGATGCCGTGGCTGCGGGAAGAATGATGAGGGTGGCCACTACCGCGCTCAGGGCGGTCAGCAGGCTCAGCACACGTTTGATCACGTGATCACTCCTTCGGTGCGGCGCGAGGAGGACGGGCGCCGCCATGGGGTGTCCGTCACCCAACCGTCGATGGTCTGTACCTGTCAAGGTCTAGACCAAGCCAGTAAATTCCCTCCCCGACCGTCCGGCGCGTTCATAGCGCGCCCAACCGAGCGCCACCCGCCTCAACAGGCTTAATGGCGACCGTGGTTGCCCAAACCGGCCCAGGGCGAAGGACGGGCCCGGAGGAAGAAACCTCCGAGCCCGTCCAGCATGCGGAACATCGACGCCGATACCTCAGCAGGTGAGCCCGGAGCCGGGGCTCGCCCCACGATCGCCACGATCCGCTCGTATCCGGCGACCGGGCCCGCACGGAAGCGGGGTTGCCCCGTCGCACTCCAGGCTGCCGTTGAGCGAACGGATCGTCTCACCGAAGCCCGCACCGCCGGCCATGGCCTCGTGCGAGGTCATGGTGCCGGGGCCGTTCTGGGTGTTCCAGTACCAGAGCGCGGTCTGCCACGCGACCGACGGGTCCCGCTCGACCAGCCACGGATCGTTCAGCAGATCCAGGCCGAGGGCGTCGCCGGCGGCCTTGTAGTTGAAGTTCCAGCTGAACATGATCGGACCGCGGCCGTAGTACGCGGCCTGGCCGGCCGGACAGCCGAAGGGCTGGCTGTAGTCGCATTTACGCCAGTAGTTGGCCTCGTTGATCTCCTTCACATACTGCAGCCCGACCGATTCGAAGTCCGCGTGCGTCAGGAAGGCGGCGGCCTCCCGGCGCTTCATCGTGTCGTCACCGGTGTTCGCGAAGCGCGGATAGGCGTGCAGGGCGTCGATCAGGCCCCGATACGTGTAGAAGGAGTCCCGCCCGGGAAGATCTCGTCGAACTCCGCCTCGCTGACCGCGAAGTCCGAGACACCACCGGCGCAGGCACCCCGTCGGCCCAGACGGTGGCGGCCCCGGATTCTCGCGCTGCGTCCACCACTTCGCCGTCCAGTTGCGCCCGTGATGGGAAACGGTGCCGCCGGCCCGGTAGGCGGTCGACCCGTCCCACAGTGGCGCGCACTGCGCGGACGCGGCACGGGCGGCAGACCCGTCGGCGGATCCGGATCCGGATCCGGGGCCTGTCGCGGAAGCCGCGACCCCGGGGACGAATGCGGCCGTCGCGACGACGGCGCTCAATAGGGTCAGAAGTCTCTTGGTGCGGTTCAGTGCTGCTCACCCCTTCTCGGCGTGGGCCCACCCAAACCCCTTGGTCCGGACCTGTCAAGGTCTAGACCAGCCGCGTCCGCCCCTACTGCGGTAGGGGTCGGCCTGGCACCGTGGTGTGTAGCGGGCACGGTGGCCCGCTCCTAGCGTCGCGTCCCATGAACACGCCACGGACACCCCTGTCATCGCCCCCGTCGGCCGGTACGCGGCCGGGCGCCGGACGCCGGTTCGTACGCCGCGCAGCGGCGGCGGTCACCCTGATGCCCCTCGGGATCGCGGCCCTCGCCGCTGCCACCGTGGGGCGCAGCGAGTCCGCGTGCTCGCTGCTGCGTGCGGCCCGGAACCCACGCGCCGCGGCCGGCGGCGGTGCGGGTGGTGGTCCATGCCGTGTTCACCGCACTGCTGGGCACGCTGTCCCTCGTCCTGGCCGCGGTGTTCGTCCTGGCCGTGGCCAGGGGACCCTTCTACGGGCTCGTGGACCAGGGGCCCTACGACACCTCGTGGGGCGGTCCGGGCAAGGCCGGGGCCTGGCTCGCCCACTTCGCCGTCGCCCTGCCGAGCTGCCTGGCCGCACTGGCCGCGCTGGCCGGCATCGCCCTGCTGCAGCAGCGGGTGACCGCTCCCCTGCGCTCGGAGCGCAGGCCCGGCTGGCGCTGCCGGTGGTGCTCCTGTGCTCGTTGGCCGGAGCGCTGTTCGTGATGGCGTTCATCCGGCAGCTCCCTGAGCGGGCGCCGGGTACAGCGGCGGCCGACCTGCCTGGCAGGTCGGCCGCCGCTGTGATGGCTTGCGCCTGGACTCCTAGATGAAGGAGTTGATCTCGATCGTCTCGGTCCGGCCGGGGCCGACCCCGATCGCGGAGATCGGAGCGCCCGACATCTCCTCCAGCGCCTTCACGTAGTCCTGCGCGTTCTTCGGCAGGTCGTCGAAGGTCTTGGCCTTCGTGATGTCCTCGGACCAGCCGGGCAGCATCTCGTAGATCGGCTTCGCGTGGTGGAAGTCGCTCTGGCTGTACGGGAGTTCATCGACGCGCTTGCCGTCGATCTCGTACGCCACGCACACCGGGATCTGCTCCCAGCCGGTCAGCACGTCCAGCTTGGTGAGGAAGAAGTCGGTGAGCCCGTTGACCCGGGTCGCGTACCGCGCGATCGGGGCGTCGAACCAGCCGCAGCGACGGTCACGGCCGGTGGTGACACCGCGCTCGCCGCCGATCCGGCGCAGCGCCTCGCCGTCCTCGTCAAGAAGCTCCGTCGGGAACGGACCGGCGCCGACACGCGTGGTGTATGCCTTGAGGATGCCGATGACCCGGCTGATCTTCGTCGGGCCCACGCCGGAACCGGTGCAGGCGCCGCCCGCGGTCGGGTTCGACGAGGTGACGAAGGGTACGTGCCGTGATCGACGTCCAGCAGAGTACCCTGGCCGCCCTCGAAGAGGACGACCTTGCCCTCGTCGATGGCGTCGTTCAGCAGCAGCGTCGTGTCCGCGACGTACGGCTTGAGCTGCTCCGCGTACTGGAGCAGCTCCTCCACGATCTTGCCGGATTCGATCGCGCGCCGGTTGTAGAGCTTGGCGAGGATCTGGTTCTTGAAGTCGAGAGCCGCTTCGACCTTCTGGACGAGGATCGACTCGTCGTAGAGGTCCTGGACCCGGATGCCGACGCGGTTGATCTTGTCCGCGTAGGTCGGTCCGATTCCGCGACCGGTGGTGCCGATCTTGCGGGAGCCGAGGAAGCGCTCCGTCACCTTGTCGACCGTGGTGTGGTACGAGGTGATCAGATGAGCATTGCCGCTGATCAGAAGCTTGGACGTGTCGACGCCACGCTCGTTCAGGCCGCTCAGCTCGGAGAGCAGGACCGCCGGGTCGATCACGACACCGTTACCGATGACCGGGGTACACCCCGGCGACAGGATTCCGGAGGGAGGAGATGCAGTGCGTACTTCTGGTCGCCGACGACGACCGTGTGGCCGGCGTTGTTGCCGCCCTGGTAACGCACCACATAGTCAACGGATCCACCGAGGAGGTCGGTGGCCTTCCCTTGCCCTCGTCACCCCACTGAGCACCGAGCAGCACAAGTGCGGGCACAGGCGTACACCCTTCCGGGCGGGGCATGTCCAAGGCCAGGGAGCGTACGTAAAGTCGTACCTGCCGTACGACTTTGTACGGCAAAGCCTGAGCCGTCGAACCGGGTGCCCCGGAATAGACCAAGCCCCTGGCGCAATAGCGCAAGGGCTCTTGCACAAAGATGCTACCCGAGGAAGGACCGAGGTGTCGGCTGCAGAGCCCCCGGCGACGGCGACCACCAGCTACTGGTGCTCATCGACCCGGTTGCCCGCCGGACCGACGGCGAGTCCGTCCGTATCGCGAAGGACGTGCTGAGCGCAGGCTCGCACGCCAAAATCTGCCTCCCGGACACTCCGGAGGAGTTCGCGCGGGCCCTGTCCCGCCGGGGCGGCAGACGGGCCGTGGTCGTCGGTGACGACCACTCGCTGCTGCGTGCGGTGGCCCAGCTCCACCGGGAACGGGAGCTCGCCGAGGGCACGCTCTCCCTCATCCCGGTCGGCGCCGCGCACGCCCTGGAGCTGGCGTACGCGCTCGGCGTGCCCGGGGCGCGGTGGCAGCGGCCCGCACCGCGCTCGACGGGGCGGCCCGCCGGCTGGACCTGCTGGTCGACGACAGCGACGGCGTCGTCCTGGGCGACCTGTGGATCCCCTCACCGGCCGCCCTCACCCCTGCGGACCCGGGAGCTCCGCACACGGGCGTCACCGCGGTCTGGGACACCTGCCGGACCCTGATGGCAGCCCTGGTGCGACCTTCCCCGCCCGCCGAGTCGGCCCCGCCCCGGTCCTGCCGGCTGCGGGTCGAGGCGGACGGGGTGCTGCTGAACGACCTGGACCGGCCGGTCGAGGCCGTCTCGGTGACCTCGCAGGGCGACGGCGGCCTCGCGGACGTGGTGATCCGGACCGCGTCGGGCGAGACGGTGACCGTGCAGGCCAAGGCGGTCACGGTCTCCGGCGCCGACTTCGCTACCGCGCGGACATACAGGTCGCCGGCCCGGTCCGGACGAGGACATGGACGGTGCTCGCGGGAGCATGGGGCTGATGCTCCCGCGGATGGCCGAGCCGTGATCAGGGCTCCCGCAGGGCGACCGCCCGGGGCACGGGCCCGCGGACAGGGCCTACGGCCCGCGGCTCTCGTGCCACTTCTCCATCAGAGTCATCAGTTCCGCCTGCATGAACTCCAGGAACTGCGCGCTCTGGGCGATCTGCACTCCGGCCGGGGTGTCCTCGCCCAGGGACCGGGCGCCGTCCCTGAGCGTGCGCTCCCAGCGCGTCAGGAGCCGGTCGCGGCTGGTGAAGGTGTCGTACCAGACCTCGTCGCGCAGTCGGTAGCGGTCGCGGCGGGAACCCGGCTCGCGTTCGCGGCCGACCATGCTGACCTGGGTCAGACACTGGCTGAACAACGTGTCCCCGTTCGGACATGTGCCGCAGCTTCCCGCGGCCGGGATGAGCTGGACGCCGATGGTGGTCCTCACCCTGATCGCGGCCGGGCTGCTCCTGCTCGGCCTGGAAGGCTTCCGCCGGCGCGACCTGGAGACCAAGTAGGTGCGGGATGCGCACGGGCGGGAGGCGCGGGTCGCCGCGGCCTGCGCCTCCCGCCCCGGCCTTCCGCTCCCTCAGAGCTCCACCCGTAGCTCCCGCAGCCCCGGATCACGTACCCCGGATTCCACTCCGGCTCCGCGGTCAGCCGCATCCCCGGCGCCCGGCGCAGCAACTCGCCGAACGAGGCGGCCAGTTCGAGCCGGGCCAGCGGTGCGCCCAGACAGTAGTGGATGCCCGCCCGAACGAGATGTGCGGGTTGTCCTCACGCGCCAGATCCAGCGTGCCGGCGTCGGCGAAGCGCTCCGGGTCCCGGTTGGCCGAGCCGAAGAGCAGGGCGACCTGCGAGCCGCGCGGGATGACCGTGCCGTCGATCTCGATGTCGTCCAGGACCCAGCGCGCGAACATGGGCACCGGAGTGTCGTACCGCAGCAGTTCCTCCACCGCCGTGGGCAGCAGACCGTGATCCGCGCGCAGGGCCGCCAGCTTTTCCGGGTGCTGGAAGAGCGTCCACCAGCCGTTGACGGTGGCGTTGACCGTCGCCTCGTGGCCGGCGTTCAGCAGCAGCACGCAGGTGGAGATGATCTCCTGCTCGGTGAGCCGGTCCTCCTCGTCGTGGGCAGCGATCAGCGCGGTGATCAGATCCGTACCGGGGTCCCCGCGCCGCTCGGTGATCAGCTCGCGCAGATACGCGGAGAACTCCACCGACGCACGCACCGCGGCCGACGCGGTCTCCTGCGGCGGATTCAGCTCGAACATCCCGCAGATCGCCGCCGACCAGGGCGCAGCAGCCCCGGTCGGCCTCCGGGATCCCGAGCATCTCGGCGATGACGGCGACGGGCAGCGGCTCGGCCACCGCCGTGAGCAGATCGCCGCCGCCCGCCTCGACGAGCTCCCCGACCAGCCCGGTGGCCAGCCGCTCCACGGCAGGCGCGAGCAGCTCGACCCTGCGCGCAGTGAACGCCTTGGCGACCAGCCGCCGGATCCGGGTGTGGTCGGGGCCTCCAGATCGAGGATCCCCTGCCCGTTGAGCGTGTGGAACGGCTCATGGGCGGCGGGCGGGCCGCGAGACCGAACTCGTCATGGCTGAAGCGGTGCAGATACGTCCGGCCCAGGCGCCGGTCGCGCAGCAGCGCCGACACATCGGAGTAGTGCGGGATCAGCCACTGCCGGGTCGGCTCGAAGTAGTGCGCCCTGCCGGTGGCGCGCAGCGCGGCGTAGGCGGGATACGGATCGGCGACGAACGCGGGCGACCAGGGGTCGAATGACACGTGCATGGACCCGACGCTATCCGGGTGTGACCAGCCTCGCCTCGTACGCGAACACCGCGGCCTGTGTCCTGTCCCGCAGCCCCAGCTTCACCAGGATGCGGCTGACGTGCGTCTTGATGGTGGACTCGGCAACGACCAGATGCGAGGCGATCTCCAGGTTCGACAGCCCCTGGGCGATCAGCACCAGCACCTCCGTCTCGCGTTCGGTGAGGTCCCCGATCCGGGCCATGGCCGGCGGCCTGGGAGCCTCCGCGAGCTTGGAGAACTCGGTGATCAGCCGGCGGGTCACGGCCGGCGCGAGCAGCGCTCACCGGAGGCCACCACCCGTACTCCGTCGGCGAGCTGGCGGGCGGACGCGTCCTTCAGCAGGAAGCCGGAGGCTCCCGCACGCAGGGCCTGGTACACGTACTCGTCGAGGTCGAACGTGGTCAGGACCAGCACCTTGGCGTTCGCGTCGGCGGCGACGATCTCCCGGGTCGCCTCGATGCCGTTGAGCTCCGGCATCCGGATGTCCATCAGCACCACGTCCGGCCGCAGGGCGGCGACCTGTGAGACGGCCTGCCGTCCGTCGACGGCCTCGCCGACCACCTCGATCCCCGGCATCGCGTTGAGCAGTACGGAGAAACCCTCGCGGACCATCATCTGGTCGTCGACGATCAGCACTCGGATGGTGTCGTTCATGCGGTATCGCCCTGCTCCGTGTGGTCCTGCGCCGCCGGCACGGGAAGGAACACGGTGATCTCGTATCCACCGTCCTGTGTCGTACGGGCCGTCATCTCGCCGTTCAGCATCGCGACCCGCTCCCGCATCCCCGTGATTCCGTGCCCGGCCCGGGCGACGGCTTGACCAGCCCGGTCGCCGGCCCGTTGACGATACGCAGGCCGAGCCCCCGAGCACGTAACCGATCTCGACCTTCGCGGACGCTCCGGGCGCATGCCGGAGCGTATTGCTCAGCGCCTCCTGCACGATCCGGTACGCCGACAGCTCGACGCCCTGCGGCAGTTCCCGTACCGCGCCGGTGACCGTCTTCTCCGTCTCCAGTCCCGCTTCCCGCACATTGGCCAGCAGCCGGTCCATCTCGGCGAGGGTGGGCTGCGGGTGTCCGGCACCTCGTAGTCATCGGCGCGTACGACACCCAGGACCCGGCGCAGCTCGGTGAGCGCGGCGACGGCGTTCTCCCGGATCGTGATGAAGGCCTGCTCCAGCTCGGGAGGCGGGTTCTCCACCCGGTACGGGGCGGCCTCCGCCTGGATCGCGACGACCGACATGTGGTGGGCGACGACATCGTGCAGCTCGCGGGCGATGGTGGTGCGCTCCTCGAGCAGCGTGCGCCGGTCGCGCTCCACGGCGGTGACGGTGCGCTGCACGGTCACCTCGCGCTTGGCCTCCTGCGTACCTGCACCATCGTCACGATGAGCAGCGCGAACGCGGAGGTGAGGGCCATACCGAGAGTGGTGTGGTCATGGCCCCAACTTGCCCACGAAGCCGCCGAGAACCAGCGTGATGACCCACATCCAGGCGGCGGTGCGTGGCCGGGTCCTGGCCGCGACGACGATCAGCACCGTGAGATGGCAGGCGAACATGTCCGGCCCCACGGCAGGTCGTAGCCGTTGCCCATGACCACCATGAACGGGGTGAGCGCCACGGACATCCAGAACGCCGCCGACGGCCTGACCAGCGTGACCAGGACGGGCACCGCCGGAAGGACCGAGATGAAGATCCCGATACCGAACAGCTGGTCACTGACGGTGCTGGTGAGGCCGGCGAACAACAGGATCAGTGCCATCCCAGCCACGACCGCGTGCGGGCCCAGACGGCCCGGACCCGGATCAGCCCCGGCAGCCGCCGCATCACCGGCCCGTCGGAACTCATCGGCTTCAGCGGACGATAGGCAAGAACATCATCGAGAAGGTCCTCCCGCAGACCGGTTATCGCCAGTGCGGCCAGCTTGAACTCAGGGGCTTCGGTCTTGGTCTCGGTCACGCTTCCAAGGTAGGCGTCACCGGGGTCACGGTCGTCAGCAGTGATATGGATCCTGCGCCGTCCGTCGCAAGTACTACCGGGCGCCCGAGGCGTACTACCAGGCCAGCTGGGCGATCTCCTCGGCCACCACCGCGCACGCGTCGGCAGACGGATCGATCAGCGGGAAGTGGCCGACCTCGTCCAGCAGCGTCAGCCCCACCATCTCCCCTCCTTCGCCGCCGCGTCGACGAACGCCTCCGCGACCGCCCGCGGGACGGTGAGGTCGTCCGTGCCCTGCACCACCGCAGTCGCGATACCGGTGGGAAGCAGCGCGGCCGGATCGGCGAACGAGATCCGGTCTGTGAAGTTCTGCTTACCGCCCAGGAGTTGGTGCACGGCGTCGGAGCAGACATCAAGCTCGACAGCGGTCGTGAGGTCGCCGATCGGCGCCAGCGCGACCACCCGCGCAGCGGCGGCGGGAAGGCAGCCGCCACGGCGACCCTCGGGCAGTACGTGCCGGGCGGCGGCCACAGCGCGAGGTGCCCGCCCGCCGAGTGCCCGGTGACCACGATCCGCCGCACATCGGCCTGCGGCAGCTCCCTGGCGGCCAGCGTCGGCAGGGCGTCCAGCGCGGCGGCCACATCGTCGAACGTCTCGGGCCAGCGGCCCGCAACCGGCCCGGCCCCGCCCTGCTGCGGGATCTCACCACCGCGCCGGTACCCGACGTTCGCCACCGCGAAACCGCGCCGGGCCAGGAAGTCCGCGAACGGTGACACATGGCGCCTGCCGTACGAGGCACGCCAGGCTCCGCCGTGCAGCAGCACCACGAGCGGCGCACCCGCCCGGCCGTCACGCGGAGCGTAGAAGTCGATCACCTGGTCGGGGTGGCTGCCGTAGGCCACGGACCGGTCCGCGGCGACCTCCGGATGCGCGAACGCCGACTCGGTCTCGGCAGCGTCACGGTCACGCGCGGCAGAATCCGACATGCTGCTCCAACCACCGTTCAACGAACTTGACCTGCGCTGACGCTACCAGTCCACGCGCCGGACCGACTTGGGAGTGCTTACTCGCACAACAGGTTGCGCCTTCCTGGCCACAAGCACAGGAAGCACTCCCAAGTCGGGTCTTTCGGTCAGTGGGACAGCAGCTGGGCCAGGGTCCGGGCTGCTTGTTCCGCGTCCGCGAAGCGGACGTACAGCGGGTGAAGCCGAAGCGGAGGATGTCCGGTCGGCGCAGGTCGCCGATAACTCCCCGCTCCGTGAGGGCGCTTGAGACGCGGACCGCGTCCTCGCAGCGCAGTGAGACCTGGCTGCCGCGCTCCGCGTGCGCCGCCGGGGTGACCGAGACGACCCGGCCCCGGGGCGTACGCGTCGACGCACTCCAGGAAGAAGTCCGTGAGCGCCAGGGACTTGGCCCGGACCGACTCCACGGTGACCCCTCCCACACGTCCAGCGCCGCTTCGAGCGCCAGCATGGAGAGGATGTCCGGGTGCCGACCCGGCCCCGGACGGCACCCTCCGCCGGGGTGTACTCGGGGTCATCCCGAACGGGTCGGCGTGCGAGGTCCAGCCGGGCAGGGGCGAGTCGAAGGCGGCCTGGTGGCGCTCGGCGACGTACAGGTAGGCGGGCGAACCGGGGCCGCCGTTCAGGTACTTGTACGTACACCCGATGGCCAGGTCCACCCCGTGCGCGTCGAGGCCGACGGGCAGCGCGCCCGCGCTGTGGCACAGGTCCCAGACGGCGAGGGCGCCCGCCCCGTGGACGGCGGCGGTGAGGCCCGGCAGGTCGTGGAGCCTGCCCGTGCGGTAGTCGACATGGTTGAGCAGGACCGCTGCCGTACGCGGGCCCAGGGCGGACCGTACGTCGGCCGGGGCGACCGGCACGAGACGGTGGCCGGTCATCCTGGCCGCCGACTCGGCGATGTACCCGTCCGTGGGGAACGTCGTCGCGTCGACCAGGATCTCGTCGCGTCCGCCTGCGGCGAGGCGGCTCGCGGCGACGACCGCCTTGAAGACGTTCACACTCGTCGAGTCACCCACCACCACCTGGCCCGCAGCGGCCCCGACCAGCGGGGCGATCCGGTCGCCGATCCGCTCGGGCGCGGTCCACCAGCCGCTCTCGTCCCAGGAACGGATGCGCAGAGCGCCCCACTCACGGGCGATGACGTCCTGCATGCGCGCGGGGACGTGGCGGGGCAGGGCGCCCAGCGAGTTGCCGTCGAGGTAGACGGTGTCGTCGAGGCTGAACAGCTCGCGGTGTGCGGCCAGTCCGTCGGCCGCGTCGAGCGCCTCTGCGCGCTCCTGGAGGTCAGACATGGCTGCGCGCCGACCACAGCTCGGGGAAGACGTTCTTGGTGGCACGCTTCTCCAGCCAGGCGACGCCGGCCGAACCGCCGGTGCCCGTCTTGGAGCCCATCGCACGACGGGTGGCGACCAGGTGGTCGTTGCGCCAGCGCCACACCAGCTCGCCGACATCGGTCAGCACCTCACCGAGCCGCACCAGCTCGTCGTGCTGGTCCGGGTTGGCGTAGATCTCCGCCCAGACGGCCTCGACCTCGCCGGACGGCTCGTACTTCTGCGAGAGGTCACGGCCCAGCACGGCCTGCGGCACGGCGTAGCCGCGCCGGGCGAGCAGGGCGAGCGTCTCGTCGTACAGGCTCGGCTCACCGAGCGCCTTCTCCAGCTCGGCGTGGACCCGGGGGCGCCCCGGTGCGGCACCAGCATGGACGCGGACTTGTCGCCGAGCAGGAATTCCATCCGGCGGTACATGGCCGACTGGAAACCGGAGCCCTCGCCGAGTGCGCTGCGGTAGGAGTTGAACTGGGCGGGGTGAGCGCGGCGAGCGGCTTCCAGGAGGCGTTCAGCGCCTCCAGCTCGCGCAGCGAGCGCTTCAGCGCGTCGCGTGCGGCCGGAACGCGGTCCTGGCGCAGGGCGTGCGCCGCCGTCTCCCACTCATGGACGATGACGGTGAACCACAGCTCCATGACCTGGGTGGTGACCAGGAAGACCATCTCTCCGGGGTCGTCGGAGCGCAGGTGCTGGAGGTGGGTCAGTACATCCGCCTGGACGTAGTCCTCGTACGGAGTCGTTCCCGCGAAGTCCAGGTGCGGAGCGTCCGCACCGGTGGCTTCGGGGCCGGGGTTGTTCGTCGACATTTCTGTCTCCTCGACACGAGCTTCCGGGTAGCGGTCCGCCCCTTCCTCTGAGGTGGTGGAGCTCCGGTCCCCTGTCGGCATCCTAAACCGGAGCCGCGGCCGGCGCCGGGCCCGTCGGCGTGCGGGGCCGTCGGCGTGCGGGGCCGTCGATGTGCGGGGCCGTCAGCGTGCGGGCCGTCGATGTGCGGGCCCGTCAGCGTGCGGGCCCGTCGAGGTAGGTGCCGTCGGCGGCGTACGGAAAAGCGTTGGAATGGCAGCCGTCGAGCCCCTTGATCTGCTGCATCATCACGGGTGCGGGCCGGCCCGCACCGGGCAGCCGAGGTGGCTGCGCAGGCCGATGGCATGGCCGACCTCGTGGTTGATGATCAGGTTGCGGTACTCGGCCGGGGGCCCGCGAAGTTCGGGGAACCCCGCAGCCAGCGCCGCAGATTCACCACGACCCCGTCCCCGTCTCACAGTTCAGCTCGGCGTGGGTCTTCATGCCGCGGGCGCGGCAGAGCCGGTCGGCCGTGTTGGGGTGGCGATCCGGATCACGAAGTCGACCTGGATCACGCCGTGGACCAGCTGGAACGCACCCCGGCCGTGCGCAGCCCAGCCGCGCGGATCGGCCAGGGCTGCCTGGATCTCGGTGGCGGCCAGGCCCGCCGAGAGACCGGAGCCGTTCTCGACCTCGACCTTGTAGCGGTGCAGCGGGCCAGAGCCGACCGGGGCGCCGGACACCTCCGCGGTGGTGAAGAGGCCCAGACCGGACTCGGGTACGCCGTCGTCCAGGGGTGCGGAGGCGAACGACGGACTGTCCCGGGAGACGTAGGCGGCGCAGCTGCCCAGTGCCAGTACGGCCGCGCAGAGCCATGTCAGCACTGCTCGGCCGCATCGGGGCATTCCCGGTATTGCGCTGGTCACCGCAGATGTCTCCCCTGCTCCGGCTGGGTGCGGGGAGAGACGGTGTGGGGTGCCTCGGGTTCCAGCGGCTGATCACGTGGTGCGACTGTACAACTGCCGATTTCCGCCCTGCCCACGAGTAGGCACGTACGCACACCTCGGGCAGCGCACGGCCCCGCAGGCGAAAGCGCGGCCTGCGGGGCCGGTGGAACAGCGGTGGGACGGGGCGGGAGGGCCGGCTCAGCCCAGGGTGTCCGCGGCGGTCTGCGACGAGTCTCGCAGGAAGGACGAGCAGCGCTCGTACTCCTCCTGCTCGCCGATCGACTGGGCGGCGCGCGCGAGGGCGTGCAGGGCGCGCAGGAAACCGCGGTTCGGCTCGTGCTCGAACGGGACCGGGCCATGGCCCTTCCAGCCCGCGCGGCGCAGGGAGTCCAGGCCTCGGTGGTAGCCGGTGCGGGCGTACGCGTACGACTCGATGACACGGCCGGCGTCGTACGCCTCATCGGCGAGCTGCGCCCAGGCCAGCGAGGAAGTGGGTACTTCGCTGCGACATCGGCGGGCGCGGTGCCGCCTGCCAGCAGCTCGCGTGGCTCCGGGTCGTCGGGCAGATGGGTCGGGGCGGGGCCCCGAGCAGGTTCTCGTGGATGGACATGGGGTCAAGTGTGCCTGGCTCCGGAGCCGGACAGGGCATCCGGTGGTCCGTACAGTCCTCAGGGGCCGTCCGGCCTGGCGGCGGCCTCGTGTGCCGGTTCCAGCGGAGGAGACGTGACCCCGCAGTGCGTCGTGCACTCCGGCCGGGACTCATCCGTCCGCGCCAACGGTGTCCGCACGGTCCACCAGGCGATCGCCGAGCCCAGCACCAGCAGACCCGCACACATCGGCATCGCCCGCCGGAACGTCGAGGCGAACTCCCCGGCGTCGCGGTACGCCTCCGGGCCCATTCCGGCCAGCAGCGGCAGCGCCGCCACGGCGATCAGCCCGGCGGCGCGGGCCGAGGCGTTGTTGATCCCGCTGGCGAGCCCCGCCCGCCCGGCGTCCACCGCGGCCAGGACCGTCGCGGTGAGCGGCGCCACCAGGGTCACCAGGCCCAGGCCCAGCACCAGGACCGCGGGCAGGACCTCGCGTACGTACGAGGAGAACGAGGCGCCGGGACCGACCCGCAGCATCAGCAGCATCCCCGGCCGCCAGCAGCGGGCCGACGGTCAGCGGGATGCGGGGCCGATACGCCGGCCGAGGTCACCGGCCGACGCGGAGAACAGCAGCATGAGCACGGTGGTCGGCAACAGTGCGGTGCCCGCGCCCAGTGCCGAGTAACCGGCGACGACCTGGAGCTGGATCGCGGCGAGGAAGAAGAAGCCGCCGAGGGCCGCGTACACACAGAAGGTGACGATGTTGACGGCGGTGAACTGCCTCGACGCGAAGATCGACGGAGGCACCATCGGCTCGGCCCGCCGCCGCTCCACCTGCACGAACGCGATGCCCAGGAGTACGCCGCCGAGCGCCGCACCGATGACCAGGGGCGACGTGCCCCGCCCGGTACCTCGATCAGCGCGTAGGTCACCAGGGCCAGCGCGAGCGCTCCCAGCGCGGCCCCGAGGATGTCGAAGCGCCCGTGGGCCTGCGGGTTCCGGGACTCCGGTACGTGGCGCAGCGCGACCGGTACACAGACGGCGGCGAGCGGAAGGTTCAGCAGGAACACCCACCGCCAGCCCGGCCCGTCCACCAGCCAGCCCCCACGAACGGCCCGATCGCGGCCCCGATCCCGCCGAACCCCGACCAGAGGCCGACGGCGCGGGCCCGGTCGTCCGGGTGGAAGCTCGCCTGGATGAGGGCCAGCGAACCGGGGTGAGCAGCGCCCGCCGACGCCCTGGAGCGCCCGGGCGGCGATCAGAACCGGTGCGTCGGGCGCCACCCGCAGAGCAGCGAGGCCGCGGCGAACCAGACGACGCCGACGACGAACACCCGCCGCCTGCCGTACCGGTCACCGAGCGCGCCGCCGAGCAGGATCAGCCCGGCGAGCGTCAGCATGTAGGCGTTGACGGTCCACTGGAGTGCGGCCAGATCGGTGTCGAGGTCCTCGCCGATGCGGGGAGGGCGACGTTGATGACCGTGGAGTCGAGCATGGCCATGCTCGACCCGAGGACGGTGGTCAGGACGACCCAGCGCCCCGCGGGCGAGGCAACCCGGATATCGCCGTCGGACGCATCAGTCATAGAAGCAGCATCGCGGCTCAGCCCCCGATGAGCCATCGGGACCCGCCCCACCCGGCGCCGTCCTGAGGACCCCGCAGCCCGGACCGGGACACGCCACGGGCCCAGCATCCCCAAGGGGAGCCGGGCCCAGGACATTCGTACCGGGGTACCTACTTCAGCTTCGTACCCGTGGACCGCAGGTTCGCACAGGCCTCGGTGACGCGCTTGGCCATGCCGCCCTCGGCGGACTTGCCCCAGCTGCGCGGGTCGTAGACCTTCTTGTTGCCTACCTCGCCGTCGACCTTCAGTACGCCGTCGTAGTTACGGAACACGTGGTCCACGATCGGCCGGGTGAAGGCGTACTGCGTGTCCGTGTCGAGGTTCATCTTCACGACGCCGTTCTCCAGCGCGGTGGCGATCTCCTCGGCGGTGGAGCCCGAGCCGCCGTGGAAGACGAAGTCGAACGGCTGGGCGCCCGCGGCCTGGCCGTACTTGCCGGCCACACCCTGCTGGAGGTCCTTGAGGAGCTCCGGACGCAGCACGACGTTGCCCGGCTTGTAGACACCGTGGACGTTACCGAAGGACGCGGCCAGCAGGTAGCGGCCCTTCTCGCCCAGGCCGAGCGCCTCGGCGGTACGCAGCGCGTCGTCGACGGTCGTGTACAGCTCGTCGTTGATCTCGTGCGTGACGCCGTCCTCCTCGCCACCGGTCGGGGTGATCTCGACCTCAAGGATGATCTTGGCGGCGGCGGCCTTGGCGAGCAGCTCCTGGCCGATGGAGAGGTTGTCGGCGAGGGTCTCGGCCGAACCGTCCCACATATGGGACTGGAACAGCGGGTTCAGGCCCTTGGCGACGCGCTCGGCGGACACCTCGATCAGCGGACGCACATACGTGTCCAGCTTGTCCTTGGGGCAGTGGTCGGTGTGCAGAGCGACCGTGACGTCGTACTTGGCGGCGACGATGTGCGCGAACTCGGCCAGGGCTACCGCACCCGTCACCATGTCCTTGTTGTACTGACCGCCGAGGAACTCCGCACCACCGGTGGAGATCTGGACGATGCCGTCACTCTCCGCCTCCGCGAAGCCGCGCAGTGCAGCATGCAGGGTCTGAGTCGACGTCACATTGATGGCCGGGTAGGCGAACTTGCCTGCCTTCGCCCGGTCGAGCATCTCGGCGTAGACCTCGGGGTTGCGATGGGCATCTGTCCGCTCCTTGGGATGTGCGGGTGTGCAGTGCTGGTCCTGACCTGGGGCGACGTCATCGTCGCCCCCATCTTCCCAGACTCTCGACCCGGCTCCACCCTGCCCGTGTCCCGAACATGTTTCGCAGGCCCGCGCGAAGGGCGGCCGGTTTCACGTGAAACCGGCCGCCCTGTGGGAAAGTGCTGGTCAGGCCAGGTCGAGGTCCGCCACCGAGTAGACCTTGACGTACGGCAGGCCGGCCTCGGCAATCGCCGGAGCAGCACCCGCTCCACGATCACGGCGACGGCGACGACCTCACCGCCGGCCTCGCGCACCGCCTCCACCGCGGTCAGCGGGAGCCACCGGTGGTCGAGGTGTCCTCGACCACGAGGCAGCGGCGGCCCTGACCTCCGTGCCCTCGATCCGGCGCTGCATACCGTGCGCCTTCTGCGCCTTGCGGACGACGAACGCGTCCAGGCTCTGCCCCGTGCCGCGGACGCATGCAGCATCGACAGGGCGACCGGGTCGGCGCCCAGCGTCAGACCTCCGACGCAGTCGTAGTCCAGCTCGGCGGTGGCATCGAGCATCACCCGGCCGACCAGCGGAGCGGCCTCGCCGTCCAGCGTGATCCGGCGCAGGTCGATGTACCAGTCGGCTTCCAGACCCGAGGAGAGGGTCACCTTGCCGTGCACCACGGCCTTGTCCTTGATCTGCTGGAGCAGTTCAGCGCGTACGTCAGTCATGGCAATGAGGGTAAGCGCTGGCAGACAGCACGTCGGCGCCGCCGGTCAGAGCCGCACCCAGCTCCAGGTCGTCGCGATCTCCAGCGGCTCGATCTGGGTGACCAGACGCGGTGCGGTGTTCAGCCCGTTCGGCGGACCGGACTGCGGCTCCACGCACACCGCTTCGGCCTGCTCGTCGTAGATGACCACCCACTCCTCACGGCTCTTCACCGTCAGCTCCAGCTGCTGCGGCCAGGTGAGCTTCACATCGACGCCGTCGGGCATCCTGAAGCAGTCGTCCCACGGGCCGGGGAGGGATCGATACGGCGGCCGGTCGGCAGATGGTCCTCGCCCGCTCCTCCTGCCAGGCGGCGTCGAAGTCGAGCCGCACGTCCTGGCTGCCCCCGCCCGTGTTGCGCAGGAACCACGGGTGCCAGCCGGCCTGGGCCGGGAAGGAGTCCCCGTACGTCTCGATGCCGAGGCGGAGCGTCAGCGAGTCCTCGGTCAGCTCGACGGACTGCGTCACCCGCCCCTTGTACGGCCATGGGTCGGCCAGGTCGTAGTAGAAGGCCGCCTCCGTGTCCTCCTGGCGGGCGGTCTGCCAGGCGGTGTCACGGCCGGTGCCGTGAATGGCGTGCGGCGGGGAGTTCAGGGGCAGCTGGTGCAGCTCGCCGCCATCGCGGAACAACCCGTTCCCGGTACGCCCGCACCACGGCACCATGGGGAAGCAGCCGTACCGCTCCCCTGACGCAGCAGTTCGGTGCCACCGATCCGCAGACTGCTGATCCGGCAGCCATGGACGGGGTCAACGGTCAACTCGGTGTCGCCGACGGTCAGCCGGACGTTCTTCGCAGCTCTGCTCACGCCACGACACTACTGGCGCGGCTACCTCCGGCGTCGCAGCGCCCGGCCCACCACCACGGCCGACGCGATCGCGAGGGCGGCGGCAGGCGACCCAGCGCAGGGCGGCACCCGAAGTCAGTGCGTCCTGCGACGGCACGGGCGCGTACCGACCGCGCGGCGGGGCGTGGTCGACCTCCTCCGTGCTCCGCCCGATCATGGTGCGCCGGGCATGCGCGGCCTCGGCCGGCGGGCTGTCGGGGACGGTGAATTCCACCTCCGGGACCGGGTCCAGCGACGGCGGCGGCACCGGCGCGTCGAACACGGATCCCTTCTCGGACGACGGCTCTCCGGAGGACTCCTCGCCGGAATCCGTCCCACCCGGGCCGGAGCCGCCGGGGTCCGGCTCGTCCCTGGGGTGCGAGGCCAGCGATTCCGTCACCAGCTGCCGCGTAAAGCGGTCCAGCAGCCGGTGGGCCGCCGCGAGCGCCGCCGCATCGTCCAGCTCGACGATCCGGCCGTCGCCACTCACCGTGCCCGTGTATCCGATCCTCGTGCCGTCGTCCGTCCGTGTGAGGCCGATGGCCAGGGCCAGCTTCGCCGAGCCCGTACCCTGGCCTCCACGCCCTCCCCGGTCACCGAGAACGTGTCGTCGCCCCGGTCGTCGACCCGCAGCGCACCCCGGTAGGTAATCGTGTGGCCGTCGACCCGGATCTTCAGCCGCCCGGCCAACGGGCCCGCCGCACCGTCCGCGTCCTGCTGGATTCCCGGTACGCAGCGCGCGACACAGGCAGGATCACCCAGCGACCGCCGAAGGGACGCGACCGGAACCGGAACGAACACCTCATGCTCCATACCGGCCGAGCCTACTCAGCCGCGGCCGTCACGTCAGCGCTTCCGCACCCGCACATCGTCCGGGAGCCCGGCTGACCCCGGACGGGCGCCCGACTGCCCCGGACATACCCCGGATCACCGGCCCTCCCAGTACCGCGGATGCATCAGCGTCGACGGCTGCGCCCCGCTCAGGCGTACGGCCTCGGCCGAGTGCCCGGCCGCCCGCAGATCCCGCTCCCCAGCGAGCGCAGCTCCGGCGCCTTCGGGGCCAGTCCCAGCGGCCCCACCGGTTGCCGCGCGCCCAGCAGGAACCCCCAGTCGCTCCACGCCTCCGATCCGCCCGTGACCCGGTTCGGGCCTGCGGCGAAACCGGTGAGCCTGCCCGTGATCCGGTAGGGCCTGGCCGCCAGGCCTCCCGCCCGCATCGAAGCGTCCACCGTCCAGAACGTCTGCGGCCGCACCCCAGCGGCCCCGCATGCACCACCAGCCGCCCGCCCGGCTCAAGAACCTCCGCGACCAGACCGTAGAACTCCGTCGAGTAGAGCTTGGTGCCGGCCGTGATCCGGGGTCGGGCAGATCCGAGATCACCACGTCGTAACGGCCGTGCGCCACCCGCAGCCAGTTGAACGCGTCCCCGTCGGCCACCGTCAGCCGCGGATCCCGGTGCGCATGCCCGTTCAGCTCACGAAGCGCCGGGTCCGTACGGGCCAACCGGGTGACAGCGGGGTCGAGCTCGACCACCAGGACGGACTTCACATCCGGATACCGCAGCACCTCACGGGCGGCCAGACCGTCACCACCGCCCAGGATCAGCACCCGCTCGTGCCGGCCCTTCATCGCCGGGTGCACCAGAGCCTCGTGGTAGCGGTACTCGTCGCGGGCGCTGACCCGCAGCCTGCCGTCCAGATAGAGGTCGAGAGAACCGCCCCCGCCCCGGTGAGGACGATCTCCTGCACACCCGTCTGTACGGCGACCCGCACCTGGTCCCCGTACACCGCACGCCGCGCGGCGTGCTCGAAGTCGTCCACCAGCACCGTGGCCGTGGCCAGCACCGCGATCACCGCGGCGTTGACGACGATCAGCAGCCACCGGGCCCTGGGGCTGAGATCCCGCCGGAACACCCACAGCACCAGCGCCCCGCCCGCCGCCGCGTTGACCGCGCCCGTGAGCAGCGCGCCGGTCAGCTGGCCCAGCATCGGCAGCAGCAGAAAGGGAAGGCCAGGCCGCCGACCAGGGCACCCACGTAGTCCGCGGCGAACAGGTCCGCGACAGCGCCGCCCGCGTCCTGCCGGTCGACCCGCTGGATCAGTGTCATCAGCAGCGGGATCTCCGCGCCGATCAGGATGCCGATCGCGAGCGAGAAACCGACCAGCGCGTGGCGCGACTCCCGAGCCAGGCGAACGACGCGTACAGCACGAGCGCGGAGGAGCCGCCGACCAGCGCGAGAGCCGCTTCGATCAGCCCGAATCCGACCGCGGCACGGCAGCGCAAACGTTTCGCGAGAAGGGACCCGATGCCCATCGCGAACACCATCACGGAGAGCACGACGGATGCCTGGGTGACCGAGTCGCCGATCAAATAGGAGGCGAGCGCGACCAGTTCGAGCTCGTACACCAGACCGCAAGCGGCGCAGACGAAGACAACGCCCAGCACGAGGAAGCGGCCGGTCCTCGGCCGTACGGGAAGCCGCGCCGCGCCCCTCGCAGCGACATCTGCTGGTCGATCATGATGCGAACGCTACGTCACACCACCGTCGCTGCTTGTCACCCACAAGGGTGGGAGCGACGCATTCGGCGGCGCACCGGCGGGCCGCCGCACACTCAGGGAACCGGCGCCGGCATCCGGACGCCGACCCTGGTCCTGGTCACCACCAACTGCCCCTCCTGCGGGTACGCATGCCAGGTCCGCCACCTCACCTGGCCCTCGGTCCGCTGCGCCAGCATCGCGGTGAAGGCGTGCGGACTGCCAGGGAACGTACCGGCGAGACCGTGCGGGTGATCGGACACCAGGGCGAGCAACTCCTGCGCACGCCCGCGAACGAACCCGCGGAAAGATTCTCGACGCGCGCCGCGAATTCGTACTCCCAGTCCCCGAGCCGCTTGGCGACACCGAGGGCAGGGGCGTGCTGCTGCCCGGAATGCAGGCGACGGTCTCGGAACAGGTGCCGCGGTCCTCCTCCAGGAGGACCTGATGAGAGCGCCGAGCAGTCTCAACTGCAGCTTGGCGCCCGCTAGATCGAGGTCGAGTACGGCGAGTGCCGGGAGCGGCTCCCGCCCAGCGCCCACGCCAGATCGTCGGCGCGGGTATCGGAGTAGGCAGTCTGGATGGTCGTGAGCATGGGCGGGCTCCGCAAACACACATGGACACATGGACAGGGGCGCCCCGGAAGATGCGCATGGGGGTGGAAACGCCCACTCAGGTCCAACTGGGGTCCGAGGGCTGAATGTTCTCTGGAAACGAGGGAATCACGAAGTACGCCGCACTCGCAGTGTTTTACCCAACTTGAAGCGGTTTCCATCCCCGGGGCTGCACAGTTCACCTGTTCAAACGAAACTCTGTGCGCGCCCCATGAAAGAGCCCAACAAAAGGTGCCCAACGGGAGTTAACCCGTCGGGCACCTCGCGGTCACAGGCCCGTCGCCGGGCCGGCCGCCCCGTGTCAGCCGCCTCCTCCGCCGCCTCCGCAGCCGCCGCCCCGCCACCGCCACCGCCACCGCCGCACGACGAACCGCCGCCACTGCACGGTGACTGCTGCCGCACGAGTGACCGCCCGAGTGGCCGCCCGAGTGACTGCCCGAGTGACCGCTCCCGTCGGAGCTGCCCGCCCACCAGGCGTCGCCCGCGCCACCGACGCTACGGCGCCTGCCACGTCCCGGCACACGCTTCCTGTCGCGGTCGCGCAACGCCAGCAGCGCCAGGACCACCAGAACCACGGCCAGTCCCGTAAAGAATGTCCCCACCGACCTCACGTCCTTCCATCCCCGAAGCGAGGTCCCCGCTTCTTGCATGTACATGAAATTCCCTGGCCTGCCGGAGGCAAAGCAGACTTGAGCAACTCCAGAGCTTCGGCACAGGATGACGTCCATGACACAGGGACGACCGCTGCTCAACCGCCGCCTCGCCGAGTTCGGCACGACGATCTTCGCGGAGATGTCGGCGCTGGCCGTACGGACCGGCTCCATCAACCTCGGCCAGGGCTTCCCCGACACCGACGGCCCCGAAGAGATCCGGGAGGCCGCGGTCAGGGCCCTGCGCGCCGGACACGGCAACCAGTACCCACCGGGCCCCGGCATCCCCGAGCTGCGCTCCGCGATCGCCGGGCACCAGCAGCGCTTCCACGGGCTGGCCTACGACCCCGATACCGAGGTCCTGGTCACCGCGGGCGCCACCGAGGCCATCGCCGCCGCTCTGCTGGCGCTGCTGGAGCCCGGCGACGAGGTCATCGCCCTGGAGCCGTACTACGACTCCTACGCCGCCTGCATCGCCATGGCGGGCGGCACCCGCGTCCCCGTCACCCTGCGCCCCGACAACGGCGTCTACCGGCTCGACCTGGACGAGCTCCGCGCCGCCGTCACCCCACGCACCCGGCTGATCCTCCTCAACACCCCGCACAACCCCACCGGCACCGTCCTGACCCGCGAAGAGCTGGCCGCCGTGGCGGAACTCGCCTGCGAACGCGATCTCCTCGTCATCACGGACGAGGTGTACGAACACCTGGTCTTCGAGGGCAAGCACATCCCGCTCGCCTCCTTCCCGGAATGCGCGAGCGCACGGTCACCATCAGCAGCGCGGGAAAGACCTTCTCCTTCACCGGCTGGAAGGTCGGCTGGATCACCGCGAGCCCGGCGCTGGTCGCCGCGGTCCGCTCCGCCAAGCAGTTCCTGACGTACGTCTCCGCCGGCCCTTCCAGTACGCGGTCGCCGAGGCACTGAGCCTGCCGGACCGCTACTTCGACGAGCTGCGCGCGGATCTGCGCACCAAGCGCGACCTGCTGAGCAAGGGGCTCGCCGAAGCGGGATTCGAGGTGTACCGGCCCGCCGGCACGTACTTCGTCACCACCGACATCCGCCCGCTGGGAGGTGAGGCCGACGGATTCGCGTTCTGCCGCGCGCTGCCCGGGCGGTGCGGGTCGTCGCCATCCCGAACGCCGTCTTCTACGACCACCGGGAACAGGGCGCGCCCTTCGTCCGCTTCGCCTTCTGCAAGCGCACCGAGGTGCTGTCCGAGGCGGTCTCCCGCCTGAAGGCCCTCGCCCCTGAGACCCGGACACGCGAAAGCCCGGCCCGGGGCAGCGGTCGCGATGACCACCGCCCGGGCCGGGCTGCCGGATCAGACCTCCGTCGGCTCCTCGCCGTCGGCCGCCTTCTCCGCGGGCTCCAGGCCGAGACGCTCCACGAGCCACTTGTCGAACTCGATCGAGGCCCGCACCCAGCTGACCGTCGAGGAGACGAAGTGCTCCAGGCTGACGCCAGTACCGATGAGCATCTGCGCCTCACCGATCAGCCGGACGGACTCCGCCTCGCCCTCCTCGGCCGCGTGGGAGTGCGTGTAGACCTTGGGCCACAGGGTGCGGCGGTTCCAGTCGTCGATCGCGTCCAGCAGGACGGCACGCTGATCCACGTCGTGGGGCGGTCGTAGAACGTACGGACGGAGAAGACCTGCTGCTCGTCCTCGCCGCGGAACATGAAGTACGTACGGAAGTCTTCCCACGGCGCTGCGAGGTCGCCCTCGTCATCGACGACGTACTTCAGCTCCATCTGGTCGAGAAGCTGCTTGACGAGGTCCTGGTCAGGTACAACGGGGCCCTCGGGTCCTGCCGCCTGCGGCTCGGGCTGGCCCCGAAGTTAGGAATCGAGGACGGATCGATAGACATCGCTGGGTACTCCTGTGGATCGCACGTGGTTGCCTGCCTTCGACCCTAGCCCCCATCAGCGGCCAGTAGTCCTACGCACTCCGGGCAATCGTGCCCACGTCCGCTCCGCGCGCCCGCGACCAGGCAAGAGCGGCCGGGACCGCACACAGCACCCCGATGAATCCCGCCGCCCCGATGGTGTCCGCCGACGATCCGGACAGCTCCGCCGCCAGACCGCCCGCCGCGACACCGATCCCCTGCATGGCGATCAGCCCCGACCTGGCGAGGCCGAGCGCCTGGCCACGCCGGCCGGCCGGAGTGAGCAGCACGAAGGTGGCTCCGGCGGTGATCTGATAGGCGGAACACACCCCGGACACCAGGAGAAGCAGTGCGGCCGCGCCGACTCCCGGGCCGAACCAGTAGCCCAGAAGCGGCACGTTCGCCGCGATCGCCAATGGTCCGAGCAGGCGCCGGCGCCACTCGTCCCCGACTCGCGGTCTGCCCAGGAGCGCCGCCCCAGCACCATGCCCGCCGGATGCGCGGCCAGCAGGATCCCCACCGAGGCGTCGCCGCCACCTGCCTCGTCCGCGAACGGAGCAGCCAGCCCCTCCGGCAGGATGACGAACCCGGCGAGCCACCCCAGCGCGATGAGCGAGCGCAGTCTGCGGTCCGACCAGATCAGCGCGGCCGCATTCCCCACCTGTCTGCCGAGCCCCGCCTTGCGCTCCGCCCCCGGCGGTGGGGCGGGCCTTCACACCGAACCTGATCAACGCGGCGGACAGCAGGAACGTCACCGCGTTCAGCCCGAGGGAGAGGTGACTGCCCAGCCATACGACCACCACGCCCCCACCGGCGAAGCCGACAAGCTGCCCGGCCTGGTGGGTGATCAGCATGACCCGCTGGCCCCGCTCGTATCTCCGCTCGCCGAGCACGGTCGGCAGCATGGCGCCCTGCGCGGCGCCGAAGGGCGCCTCGGCCAGCTGCGCAAGCACCAGCAGCCCGGCCAGCAGCGGCAACGGCGTCCCGGGCAGGGCCATCAGCCCGACCAGCACGGCCCGTACCAGGTCGCATCCGATCATGACGGTACGCCGGGGAACCGGTCCGCCAGGCCGGAAAGGAGCACGCCGGACAGCAGGGCGGGCAAAGTCGTCAGGGCATACGTGGCCGCGGTCCAGCCGGCCGACTGCGTACGTTCGAAAACCAGCAACGACAGCGCCACTCGTGCCAGCTGGTCGCCCAGGACCGACTGGGCATAAGCGGTCCATAGAGTACGAAATTCGCTTAGGTAAATGAGATTGTCACGTCCGCGATCTTTGGGTTGCGGACTTATCTCATCACGTATCCGGGCGGCCATGCGGTGCACCATACCGGCTGCCTAATTCCCCATCCGTTCCTGCTTGTGTGCAGATCGTGAAAGGCGCTCGGGAGTGTCCTGATATTGAGCAGAAGCCGATATACACCGCCTACCGCCCGCCGTGCGGGTCAGTTGGTGCGACCCGGGACAGAGGGGGTGATATGGACCCGTGCTCTCGATGGAAATCCTGCACCCGACGGAGACAGCACTGCACCCGACGGGGACAGCACTGGAGCAGCGGGCGGGCGCATGCGGGAAGTTCGGCTCAATATCGATGCTGAGCAACTGAACACCGATGATGCCGATCGGTTTCCCGTCCGCCCGGACCCGCCGCAATTCTTCTTCAATTGCTCCGCGGTGCCCGGTGCCGGGACTACAGGGTCTTCCCCGACGACGCGGGGCCGACGGTCAGGCCGTCCTCGCCCCGGTCCACCCGCACCGTGTCGCCGTCCGTGACCTCGCCCGCGAGGATCTCCCTGGCGAGCCGGTCACCGATCGCGGTCTGGATCAGCCGCCGCAGCGGCCTGGCTCCGTACGCCGGATCATTGCCCTCCCGGGCCAGCCAGGCCAGGGCGTCCGGGGTGACGTCGAGCGTGATCCGGCGCTCGGCCAGACGGCCCGCGAGCCGTCCGACCTGGAGCCCGGCGATATGCGCGAGCTCCTCACCGGACAGGGCGGAGAAGACCACCAGGTCGTCGAGCCGGTTGAGGAACTCCGGCTTGAACGAGGCCCGTACGACCTCCATGACCTGCTCCTTCTTCACCTCCGGCTCGGTCAGCGGATCGACCAGGAACTGGCTGCCGAGGTTCGACGTCAGGACCAGAATGGTGTTGCGGAAGTCCACCGTCCGGCCCTGCCCGTCGGTGAGCCTGCCGTCGTCGAGCACCTGGAGCAGGATGTCGAAGACCTCGGGGTGGGCCTTCTCGACCTCGTCCAGCAGGACCACGCTGTACGGGCGCCGGCGGACCGCCTCCGTGAGCTGACCGCCCTCCTCGTACCCGACATAGCCGGGCGGGGCGCCGACGAGACGGGCGACGCTGTGCTTCTCGCCGTACTCGCTCATATCGATGCGGATCATGGCGCGTTCGTCGTCGAAGAGGAAGTCCGCCAGCGCCTTGGCCAGCTCGGTCTTGCCCACGCCGGTCGGGCCGAGGAAGAGGAAGGAGCCGGTGGGACGGTCCGGGTCGGCGATTCCGGCGCGGGTGCGGCGTACCGCGTCCGAGACGGACCGTACGGCCTCGGTCTGGCCGATGAGCCGGCGGCCGAGCTCGTCCTCCATGCGCAGCAGCTTCTGGGTCTCGCCCTCCAGGAGGCGTCCGGCCGGGATGCCGGTCCAGGCGCCGACGACATCGGCGATGTCGTCCGGGCCCACCTCCTCCTGACCATGGTGTCCTTGGCGGCCTCCTGCTCGGCCTCGGCCGCTTCGGCCAGCTCGCGCTCCAGGCCCGGGATCTCCCCGTAGAGCAGCTTGGACGCGGTGTCGAAGTCGCCGTCGCGCTGGGCCCGTTCGGCCTGGCCGCGCAGTTCGTCGAGGCGCTCCTTGAGCTCACCGACGCGGTTGAGGCCCTGCTTCTCCTTCTCCCAGCGGGCGGTGAGGCCGCGCAGCTCCTCCTCCTTGTCGGCGAGGTCGCGGCGGATCTTGTCCAGGCGCTGCTTGGAGCCCTCGTCGGTCTCGTTCTTGAGCGCGAGCTCCTCCATGCGCAGCCGGTCGACGGCACGCTGGAGCTCGTCGATCTCCAGCGGCGAGGAGTCGATCTCCATTCGGAGCCGGGACGCCGCCTCGTCGACCAGGTCGATGGCCTTGTCGGGGAGGAAGCGGGAGGTGATGTAGCGGTCGGAGAGCGTCGCTGCGGCCACCAGTGAGGAGTCTGCGATCTGGACCTTGTGGTGGGCCTCGTAGCGGCCCTTGAGGCCACGCAGGATCGCGATGGTGTCCTCGACGGACGGCTCGGCCACCAGGACCTGCTGGAAGCGGCGTTCCAGTGCGGGTCCTTCTCGATGCGCTCGCGGTACTCGTCCAGCGTGGTCGCGCCGACCATCCGGAGCTCACCGCGGGCGAGCATCGGCTTGAGCATGTTCCCGGCATCCATCGAGGAGTCGCCGCCCGCGCCCGCACCGACGACGGTGTGCAGTTCATCGATGAAGGTGATGACCTGGCCGTCGCTCTCCTTGATCTCGGACAGGACGGTCTTGAGCCGTTCCTCGAACTCACCGCGGTACTTGGCGCCCGCGACCATCGCACCGAGGTCGAGGGAGACCAGCCGCTTGTTCTTCAGCGACTCGGGGACGTCACCCTTGATGATGCGCTGGGCGAGCCCTTCGACGACGGCCGTCTTGCCGACGCCGGGCTCCCCGATGAGCACGGGTTGTTCTTCGTGCGGCGCGAGAGCACCTGGACGACGCGGCGGATCTCCTGGTCCCGTCCGATGACGGGGTCGAGCTTGCCCTCACGCGCGGCGGCCGTGAAGTCGGTACCGAACTTCTCCAGGGCCTTGTACTGGCCCTCCGGGTCGGTGTGGTCACCCGTCGCCCTCCCCTGCTCTTCTCGAATGCGTCCAGCAGCTTCTTCGCACCGGCCCCTGCTGGGTGAGGATCTCGCCCGCGCGGCCGCCCTTGGCCGCGATGCCGATCAGCAGGTGCTCGGTGGAGAGGTATTCGTCGCCGAGCTCCCGCGCCCGCTGCGAGGCGTCGGTGATGACGGCGAGCAGGTCGCGGTTGGGCTGGGGCGGCGCGACGGTGGAACCGGTGACGCTGGGCTGTGCGCCGAGGAGCCGTTCGGTCTCCGAGCGCACGGCCACCTGGTCGGCGTCCACGGCAGCCAGCAGATCGATGATGTTCGCGTTGTCCTCGCCCGCGAGCAGCGCGATCAGCAGATGCCCGGGGTCAGATCGGGGTGTCCGTCCTTCACGGCCCTGCTGGTGGCCGCGTTGAGGGCGTCCCGGCTCTTGTTGGTCAGCTCGGCGTCCACAGGTTCCCTCTCCTCCTCGGGCTGGTGCTTCTCGTCCGGATACTTCCCTGCCGCGGCCGGCGAGACGGAAACACGACGAATCCTGACTCGGCCAACGGATACAAAGTTGAGTCTATTCCACTCAAGCCAGGATCCGCACCGCAGGCGGCACACCATTCGCGGCGCGCCACTCCCGGCTGCATACGCTTACCTCATGCCCGACGTACGCAACCCCGGTCCCGATTACCTCAGCTTCTGGCGTGAGCGCCATGTCTGCACCTTGACCACACTCCGCCCGGACGGCACCCCGCACGTCGTACCGGTGGGCGTGACGTACGACCCGAGACCGGACTGGCCCGCGTCATCACCAGCAAGAGCACCCGAAAGGTCGCCAACGTCCTGGCCGCGGGCCCGGACGGGGCACGGGTCGCGGTCTGCCAGATGCAAGGACGCCGCTGGGCGACCCTCGAGGGCGGGCGAGGATCCGCACGGGGGCGCAGGAGGTGGCGGATGCCGTACGCCGCTACGCGGAGCGGTACGAGCGCACTCCGTCGCACAACCCGGACCGGGTCGTCATCGAGATCGCCGTGGACCGGGCACTCGGCAGGGGCTGACCGGCTCCGGGACAGCACAACGGCGCCACCGTGTCAGGTCACGATGGCGCCGCTGTGGGAAGCGCCCGAACGATATGAAACAACGGGGAATCGTTCAGGCGCTGCGGGGGTGGCAGAGATGGTTTCCTGGTCGAACAGCTCATGGTCCCGCTGATCGAGATTGACGAAGATCATGCCGTACCTGACGGCACAGCGAACCGGTTGCGGTGCCCCACGGGGCCGGCGCAGACAGCGATAGGCGCGGACGTCGTCATCCGTTTCCATCACCACCACGATCGGCTCACCGAACAGGGTGACCATCAACGAGTCGCCTCGGCGGGGAGTGCCGTGAGCAGATCGATGAAATGCCACCCTGACCGGTAGGCCGTTGCCATCTCCCGCCGGAAGGTGCGGTCGTCAGGGGCACGGTCATGCACCCGTACCGGCCTCGGCACCCCAGGCGATATCACCGGACGCGGACGCGGTCTCCGCACCCCAGGCGATGTCACCGGACGCAGATGCGGCCTCGACGCCCCAGGCGATGTCACCGGACGCGGACGCGGTCTCCGCACCCCAGGCGATGTCACCGGACGCAGATGCGGCCTCGACGCCCCAGGCAATGTCACCGGACGCGGCCTCAACACCCCAGGCGATGTCGCCACCGCCCGCCAGACCGAAACCCAGGGCCGCGACGAACGAGGCGGCAAGCGCCGAGCGAAGCATTCGCTTATACATAGTCGGCTTCGTCCTCACTTGTGGATTCTTCTCCCCGCACTTAAGACGATGTCTCATCCAGGCACGCGAACACCACTGAGTCGATGCATCATGTTCCTGAATGTTCAGGAACCTGGGGTGGAGATATGACCACAAGAAGCACAAAGCAGACACATCCTCACGGGATTACCGAACTATGTGAAGAGGGAGGCCGCCTCTACGCAAGCGCACTGCGCTCCGGGCGCATCGCCCACACGGAGGTGCAGTCGGCTCCGTGCCTGATCGACTTCGCTCTGCTGCACCCGGACCCCGACGACATCGAGTGGCTCCGCCCCGTACCGCCGTCCGCCGCGCTGGCGAAGCATCTGCACCCCATAGAACGCGAAATCCAGGAACACCGGCGGCACTCGGTCAAGCTTGCCGAATCCTTCGAGCCTTTCATGGACATCAGCGCGCAGGATCCGCCGACCACCCATGCCATCACCGTGCTGGACGGCGTGAACCGGATCAACGCGGCCCTGGACCTTGCCACGACAGAGTGCAGGACCGAGGTCCTCACCGTCCAGCCCGGCGGCGGCCGGAGCGAGGACCGCCTCAGTGAAGCCCTGGAACGGGGGCTTTCGGTAGTGGACCGCGGCGTCAGTATCCGGACTCTCTATCAGCACACCGTGCGCCACAGCCCCAGCACCCTGGCGTACGCGGAGCGCATGACGGATGACCATGTGCAGATCCGCACTCTCGAGGAGCTCATAGAGCGGCTGATCATCTTCGACCGTACGGTCGCCTTCATCCGGCCCAGGACGACCGCCAAGTCGCTCTGGAACTGCGCCATCCGGGGCTGGTGGAGTACCTGGTGAAGGTCTTCGAACAGCTCTGGACCCGGGCCGCCCCACTCCTGGAGGAGGTCAGGTACAACCCGACTCCCCTCGGCATCAGTGGTGTTCAGCGCTCTATTGCCCAACTCCTGATCGAAGGGCACGTCGACGACTCGATCGCCCGCCGTCTCGGAATGAACGTCCGCACGTGCCGGGCACATGTCGCGAAACTCGCCGCCGCACTCGGCAGCAACAGCCGTGCCCAACTCGGTTACCTGATAGCACAGTCAGGAATCCTGGAAAGGGATTCCTGACTGGCCGCCCATCGCCCCGCCCGCGCCGACAGGCACGGCTGCACAAGGGCGAAAACGCAGCCAAGCCCGGGTTCCACCAAGGGAATTCCCCGTTCTCCCGACAGGCCCACACTCTCGCACCGGCCAACTCGATCTCTAACCTCGGGATCCGAACGGTTCTTCGTACTTGATCACTCGGACTGGTAACTGCGGTACACGCAGGCGGTCTTCGGCTGAGCATGTGATCCGGCCAAGGAACACACAACGCTCAGCACGAAGGCCGTGACAGCGCAAACGCCGGAGGCGCCGGAGGCACCGGAGGCACCGGAGGCACCGCAAGGCCCGCCCCGGTCGTGGAGACCGAAGGGCGGGCCCGGACGGAACAAGCTCAGTCCATCGGCCTCTTGGGCCGCCAGACCACGAGCGCGCTGGTCTGCTGCACATCCTGGTACGGGACCAGATCGCGCCGGTAGGAGGCGTGCACCTGGGCCTCGCGCTGCTGCATGGCCACCGCAGCACCGTCCACCGCTGACGAGAGCTCGGCGACACGCTGCTGAAGGGCTGCGACCTGATTCTCCAGCTCGATGATGCGCTTGATCCCGGCCAGGTTGATGCCCTCGTCCTGCGAGAGCTGCTGCACCGTACGCAACAGCTCGATGTCGCGGGCCGAGTAGCGCCGGCCGCGCCCGGCCGTACGGTCCGGCGAGACCAGGCCGAGGCGGTCGTACTGACGCAGCGTCTGCGGGTGCAGACCCGAGAGCTGGGCCGCGATCGAGATCACGTACACCGGCGATTCCTCGGTCAGCTGATACGGATTCCGCCGACGGCCGTCCATCTCAAGCTCCCTTCGCAGCCTGGAACAGCTCCTCCCGCGGGTCCTGACCCGCGGTCACCTTCCGGTAGGCCTCCAGCGCGTCCCGGGCTTCCGCGTCGAGCTCCTGGGAACCGCCACCTCGACGGTGACCAGGAGGTCGCCCCGGTGCCGTCCTGCGTACCGCGCCCTTGCCCCGGGCGCGCATCGTACGCCCGTTGGGTGTGCCGGCCGGAAGCTTCAGGGTGACCGGCGGTCCGCCCAGGGTGGGGACCTTCACCTCGCCGCCGAGCGCCACCTCCGGGAAGGAGACGGGCACGGTGACCGTGAGGTTGTCGCCCTTGCGGCCGAAGACCGGGTGGGCGTCGACATGGACGACGACGTAGAGATCGCCGGCCGGACCGCCGCGCTCGCCCGGACTGCCCTTGCCGCGCAGCCGGATCCGCTGGCCGTCGGAGACGCCCGCCGGAATCCTCACCTGCATGGTCCGCGAGGACTTCGCCCGGCCACTGCCCTTGCAGACCTCACAGGGGTCCTGGGCGATGAGGCCCCGGCCCTTGCAGTCCACACAGGGATCGGTGAGCGAGAATCCGCCGCCGGTGCCGCGCGAGACCTGACCGGTGCCGACACAGGTCGGACAGACCCTGGGGTGCCGTTCTTGTCGCCGGTGCCCGAACAGGCCTTGCAGGGTGACTGGCTGGACATCCGCAGCGGGACCGTCGACCCGTCGACCGCCTCGGTGAAGCTGAGCGTCACCTCGGACTCGATGTCCTGGCCACGGCGCGGCTGCACCGGGTGCCCGTACCGCCGCGGTTGAACAGTCCGCCGAAGACATCGCCCAGACCGCCGCCACCGCCGAACCCACCGGCGCCACCGGGCTGGCCCGCGCCCTGCGGGCCTCCGAAGAGGTCACCCAGGTCGAAGTTGAAGTTTCCGCCACCGCCGCCGCCACCGGGGCCTGCCCGGAAGCCTCCGCTGCCGAAGAGGGCGCGCGCCTCGTCGTACTCCTTGCGCTTCTTCGGGTCGCCGAGGATGTCGTTCGCCTCGGAGATCTCCTTGAAGCGCTCCTCCGCCTTGGCGTCACCCTTGTTGGCGTCCGGGTGGAACTCGCGGGCGAGCTTCCGGTACGCCTTCTTGACCTCGGCGTCGGTGGCGTCCTTGGGGACGCCGAGAACCTTGTAGTAGTCCTTCTCGACGAAGTCCTTCGTACTCATCGACGTCCCTCCTTTCGGACGATCGGCCGTGCGGCCGGCCGGATGGCCGGCCGCAGGCCCGTCGGTGTGCAGCGAATCGGTCGGACTGGAAGTCAGACCTCTTCGGTGCCACCGCTCTCCTCGTCGTCTGCCTTGTCTTCCTTCGCCGCCCCGGGCGTGGCACCCGGCTGCGGCTCCGCCACGGCCACCCGCGCCGGGCGGATGGTGCGCTCCCCGATTCGGTACCCCGGCTGCAGGATCGCCACGCAGGTCGTCTCGGTGACGTCCGGTGCGTAGCTGTGCATCAGGGCCTCGTGAATCGTCGGGTCGAAGGGCTCGCCCTCCTTGCCGAACTGCTGCAGGCCCAGCTTCGCGAGCTTCCCTCCAGCGATTCGGCGACCGACTTGAAGCCGCCGACGACCTCGCCGTGCTCCCTTGCGCGGCCGACGTCGTCGAGCACGGGCAGGAGCTCGGACAGGATGTTCGCGGCTGCGACCTCCTTGACCATGACCCGGTCCCGCTCGACGCGGCGGCGGTAGTTCTGGTACTCGGCCTGGAGCCGCTGGAGGTCTGCGGTGCGCTCACTGAGCGCGGTGCGGACCTGGTCCAGCTGTGCGTTAAGGCCTGCTGTCTGCTGTGCGTCCCCGGCCGGGGCCGCCGCCTCCTCCTCGGAGGGTGGCGGCCGTCGGCTCGGCGTCTTCGGTGGCGCCGGAGGGACGTCGGGCTTCGTCGAAGCCCGGAGTCTCCTCGGTCACGCCGCACCACCCTTGGTGTCCTTCTCGTCGTCGACGATCTCGGCGTCGACCACGTCGTCGTCGGCGGCCTTGGCCTGACCGTCACCCGGAGCACCCTCGGCACCCGGCGCCGCACCATCGGGCTGCGCGTTGGCGTACATCGCCTGGCCCAGCTTCTGGGAGACGGCAGCGACCTTCTCGGTGGCGGTACGGATCTCGGCGGTGTCCTCGCCCTTGAGCTTCTCCTTCAGCTCCTCGAGCGCGGTCTCCACCTCCGTCTTCACGTCACCGGGGACCTTGTCCTCGTTGTCCTTGAGGAACTTCTCCGTCTGGTAGACGAGCTGCTCGCCCTGGTTGCGCGACTCGGCGGCCTCGCGGCGGCGGTGGTCCTCGTCCGCGTACTGCTCGGCCTCTTCGCGCATCCGGTTGACCTCGTCCTTCGGCAGCGAGGAGCCACCGGTGACGGTCATCTTCTGCTCCTTGCCGGTGCCGAGGTCCTTGGCAGCGACGTGCATGATGCCGTTGGCGTCGATGTCGAAGGCGACCTCGATCTGCGGCACACCACGCGGGCCGGCGGCAGACCGGTGAGCTCGAACATTCCGAGCTTCTTGTTGTACGCCGCGATCTCGCGCTCGCCCTGGTAGACCTGGATCTGCACGGACGGCTGGTTGTCCTCGGCCGTCGTGAAGATCTCGGAACGCTTGGTCGGGATCGTGGTGTTCCGCTCGATGAGCTTGGTCATGATCCCTCCCTTGGTCTCGATACCGAGGGACAGCGGCGTGACGTCGAGGAGCAGGACGTCCTTGACCTCACCCTTGAGGACACCGGCCTGGAGCGAGGCGCCGATGGCGACGACCTCGTCCGGGTTCACACCCTTGTTGGCGTCCTGGCCGCCCGTGAGCTCCTTGACGAGCTCGGCGACGGCCGGCATACGGGTGGAGCCACCGACGAGAACGACGTGGTCGATCTCGGAGAGCTGGATGCCCGCGTCCTTGATGACGTTGTTGAACGGGTTCTTGCAGCGGTCCAGCAGATCGGCGGTGAGCTGCTGGAACTGCGAGCGCGTGAGCTTCTCGTCCAGGTGCAGCGGGCCCTCGGCCGACGCCGTGATGTACGGCAGGTTGATCGTGGTCTCGGTCGAGGACGAGAGCTCGATCTTCGCCTTCTCCGCGGCCTCGCGGAGACGCTGGAGAGCCATCTTGTCCTTGGACAGGTCCACGCCGTGACCGTTGGCGAACTGCTTCACCAGGTAGTCGACGACGCGCTGGTCCCAGTCGTCACCACCGAGGTGGTTGTCACCGTTGGTGGCCTTCACCTCGACGACGCCGTCACCGATCTCCAGGAGGGACACGTCGAAGGTGCCGCCACCGAGGTCGAAGACGAGGATCGTCTGGTCGTCCTTGTCGAGCCCGTACGCCAGAGCGGCGGCCGTCGGCTCGTTGACGATGCGCAGGACGTTCAGCCCCGCGATCTCACCGGCCTCCTTGGTCGCCTGACGCTCGGAGTCGTTGAAGTACGCCGGGACGGTGATGACCGCGTCGGCCACCTTCTCGCCCAGGTAGGACTCGGCGTCACGCTTGAGCTTCTGCAGGATGAAGGCGCTCATCTGCTGCGGGTTGAAGCCCTTGCCGTCGATCTCGATCTTCCAGTCAGTGCCCATGTGGCGCTTGACCGAACGGATCGTCCTGTCGACGTTGGTGACTGCCTGGCGCTTGGCGACCTCGCCGACGAGCACCTCGCCGTTCTTGGCGAAGGCGACGACGGACGGCGTGGTCCTGCGCCTTCGGCGTTGGTGATGACGGTGGGCTCGCCGCCTTCGAGAACGCTGACGACGGAGTTAGTCGTGCCCAGGTCGATGCCGACCGCACGTGCCATTTCGATTCCTCCTACTGACTACTTGAGTGGATCTGACTCAAGGATGCATGACACCCGCCACAGTGTCAAAGGACCTGAGTGGGGTCGGCTCAACTAAAGTGCTCACCACTGCTTCCACCAGGGGATTCCCCGGCGCTCCCACCCGTTCGAGGCGCGACACCCGCAGCCCCACGCACCACAGGGCGCCATCCCACCATCGCATCGTGGGATCGTTCTGTCACAAAATACAGCGAGCCGGTCAAACCCGGCACGTCATCGACCCCGGGCAGGCGCGATGCAGAACGCCAAGCAGGCTGCGGCAACCGCTCTATCCGCCGCATCCGCAGCGGTGGCACACGCCGTCGACCATCTGACGGCGCACCTCACGCTCAAGCGGACCATGGACCTCGTACTGGGGACGGCCCTCCTGGCCCTGGCCGCCCCCGCACTCACCATCGGCGCCGCCGCCCTCGCTCTGCGGGCCGGCCGCAGGCCGGGCGGCGTACTGAGCCGGGAGACCCGGGTCGGCCTCGGTGGCCGGCCGTTCCAGCTGCGCTCGCTGCGCACCCGCAGACTCAGGCTCGATCTGCTGTCCAGGCTGCCCCACGTCGTACGGGGCGAACTCTCCCTGGTCGGCCCCGCACCCTCGCCCCGGCGACCCGGCAGCCGAAGGGCAGGGATGCCGCAACCGGCGGCAGGAGCTGCGGCCGGGGCTGACGGGCTGGCCCAGGTGCGCGCCCGCTCAAAATGCCCTGGGACGAACCCGCCCTCCTGGACGCGCACTACGCCGAGCATCATGGGACGGGACTCGACCTGATGATCCTTGCGCAGTCCGTACGCATCCCGCTGCGCACGGCACTGCGCAGGCTCACCCGGCGGAGCAAGGCTCACCTGAGCGACACAAATCACCGCCTGCCCGGCTACAGCACTGCGGAATAACTGGATAGTGTCAGCAGAGACTTATTAAGTTACCGCTTAGTATCCCACCCTCGCAGGCCCGAGGAGCCCCAAAATGCAACTCGCCGCGATCATCGTGTCGCTGGTCATCACGGTGGTGGCCGTCGCACTTTTCGGCCGCGCCATCGCGCAGATCTACCGTTACGTGCGACTCGGTCAGCCCGTGCCCGCGGGCACCCGCACTGGTGACCCCACGCAGCGCACCATCACGCTGGCCAAGGAGTTCCTCGGCCACACCCGTATGAACCGCTGGGGCATCGTCGGCTTCGCGCACTGGTTCGTGGCGGTGGGCTTCTTCTCGCTGCTGCTCACTATCGTCAACGCCTTCGGCCAGCTCTTCCAGGCCGACTGGCTGATCCCGGTCATCGGCGACTGGCTGCCGTACGAGATCTTCATCGAGTTCCTCGGTCTGATGACGGTCCTCGGCATCGTGACCCTGATCGTGATCCGGCAGCTGAGCAGGCCGGGTAACGCGGGCCGCAAGTCCCGCTTCGCGGGATCGAAGACCGGCCAGGCGTACTTCGTCGAGGCCGTCATCCTCATCGTCGGCGTCTGCATCATGACGCTGCGCGGCCTGGAGGGTGCCCAGCACCACGTGACCAGCTGGGAACCCGGCTTCTTCGCCTCCTACCCGCTGGTCGCCGCCTTCGACGGGCTGAGCCTCGGCACGCTCCAGCACATCACCTACGCCGTCGCGGCTCTCAAGATCGCCACGTCCTTCATCTGGATGATCACGGTCTCGCTCAACACCAACATGGGCGTCGCCTGGCACCGCTTCCTCGGCTTCCCGAACATCTGGTTCAAGCGGAACGCCGACGGCGCGGTCGCGCTCGGCGCACTCCTGCCGATGACCTCGGGCGGCAAGGAGATCGACTTCGAGGACCCGGGCGAGGACGACGTCTTCGGTGTCTCCCAGGTCGAGCAGTTCTCCTGGAAGGGCATCCTCGACTTCTCCACGTGCACCGAGTGCGGACGCTGCCAGTCGCAGTGCCCCGCCTGGAACACGGGCAAGCCCCTCTCCCCAAGCTCCTGATCATGTCGCTGCGCGACCACGCGCACGCCAAGGCCCCGTACCTGCTGGCCGGCGGCGGCAAGGACATGGAGGGCAACGAGACGGCCACGGCCGAGCAGCTCAAGGACGTCCCCGCCGCCGCTCTCGCGGAGGCCGAGCGCCCTCATCGGCACCGCCGAGGAGAACGGCGTCATCGACCCGGACGTGCTCTGGTCCTGCACCACCTGCGGTGCGTGCGTGGAGCAGTGCCCGGTCGACATCGAGCACATCGACCACATCGTCGACATGCGCCGCTACCAGGTGATGATCGAGTCCTCGTTCCCGTCCGAGGCGGGCACGATGCTCAAGAACCTGGAGAAGAAGGGCAACCCTGGGGCTCGCCAAGAAGCAGCGCGTCGAGTGGACCAAGGAGGTCGACTTCGAGGTCCCGATCGTCGGCAAGGACATCGAGGACCTCACCGAGGTCGAGTACCTGTACTGGGTCGGCTGCGCGGGCGCCCTGGAGGACCGGGCCAAGAAGACGACGAAGGCCTTCGCGGAGCTCCTGCACATCGCGGGCGTCAAGTTCGCGATCATGGGCGGCGACGAGAAGTGCACCGGTGACTCGGCCCGCCGCCTCGGCAACGAGCCGCTGTTCCAGCAGCTCGGCCAGGAGAACGTGGCCATGCTGAACATGGCGTACGGCGAGTCCGCCCCGGGCGAGGAAGAGGACGAGCCCGGGACGAAGAAGCCCAAGTCGTCGAAGAAGATCGTCGCGACCTGCCCGCACTGCTTCAACACCATCGCCAACGAGTACCCGCAGCTCGGCGGCGAGTACGAGGTCATCCACCACACACAGCTGCTCCAGCACCTGGTGGACGAGGGCAAGCTGGTCCCGGTGACGCCGGTCGAGGGTCTGATCACGTACCACGACCCCTGCTACCTGGGCCGTCACAACAAGATCTACTCGCCCCGCGCGAGATCATCGCGAAGGTCCCGGGCCTTCGGAACGAGGAGATGCACCGCCACAAGGGCGCGGCTTCTGCTGCGGCGCCGGTGGTGCCCGGATGTGGATGGAGGAGCGGATCGGCAAGCGCATCAACAACGAGCGCGTCGACGAAGCCCTCTCCCTCAACCCGGACATCGTCTCCACCGCCTGCCCGTTCTGCCTCGTCATGCTGACCGACTCGGTCAACGGCAAGAAGAACGACGGCCAGGCCAAGGAATCGATCCAGGTGGTCGATGTCTCTCAGCTGCTCCTGGAGTCGGTGCGCACACCGGCCGACCCGGCGGGCGACCCGGAGCCGGCGGACACACCGGAACCCGAGCCGGTGAAGTAACCCACGCCGCCCGCGGAGAAGCGGCCGGACCTGCCTCGGGGCAGGACCGGCCGCTTCTGATGTTCCTCACGTTCATGTACGCCGCGGCGCATCTGAAGCATCATGTGTGTCGAACGTAAGAGGCGTCCTGGACGCCCGAGACAGAGGGTGTGCCGGGTGCGGATACGGATCGCAAGAGCGACGGCGGCTAAGACAGCGACGACGAGACCGATCGCCGTGACGATCGCCGCGGGCTGCGCCGGCCTGCTCCTGCTCACAGCCTGCGGCGGCTCCCCTCCGCGCACGCACCGTCGTCCGGCGCCGGCGCCGGCGCCGGCAAGAACGGTGACACCCGCCCGAGGCCCTCGCGGGCCGCTCGGACACCCGCTGCTCCCCGTCCCGCGCGGCAAGGGCAGCACAACGCCCGACGACTTCAACGGGGACGGCCACCGGGACCTCGTCATCGACGACCTGGTGAAGGCCCCGACAACAGCCACGGCGACGACGCGGGCATAGGCATCGTGTACGGCTCCGCCACCCGCGGCCTGGAACCCGGCACCCGGCAGCTTCTGAGCGCCCGCGCCAACGCCGCCAAATCCGGCGACACCCTCCCCGCCGCCTTCGACTCACAGGCCTCCTGCGACCTCGACCGGGACAGCTTCACCGACCTGGTCGTGGCCACGGACCCCGTACAACGGCATCGGCCGCCCGCCCGTGCCGCTGCAGGTCCTCTTCGGCTCCCCGGAGGCCTGACCGGCAAGGCCGTCACACTCCGCATCCCGGACAAGGCCAGAGTCGGCAACGAATGGCCCGACCACCCGGTGTGCGGCGACTTCAACGGGGACGGCCGCACCGACCTCGTCGTCACGACGGGCGAAGGCCGGATCAGCTTCCTGCGCGGCCCGTTCACCCGCTCCGGAGCCCCCGCGGCGCCGAGTCCCTGCCCGGCGGCGGCCCCTATCTCTCGGCACCCGCCCCGAAGGCCGACACGAACGGCGACGGCTACGACGACCTCGTCCACGCCACCAAGCCCCACCGGCCCGGTGAGGCCGCCAAGGGAAGCTGCTGCTGGGCACCCGCAACGGTCCGGCCCGCACCGGCGGCGCGTACCGCTTCAAGGCCCCGGCGAACGGCATCCCCACGGCCCCTCCGCGCCCCCACGGACACTGCCCTGCTCGGTTACGCGGACTACGACGGCGACAAGGACGCGGACACCGTCGTCCGCACGTACCGGGCGAGACGACGGACCTGATCGCCCTGTACCCGGCCGCCACCCCGGACCGCGCCAGGATCACGTTCTCCACGGCGCTCTTCCTGCCCTGACCGCCCGTGAGTTCGGCTCCGGCAGACCCCCGGGTTCCCCTAGGGGATGTCACAGCTCGGCCGCAAAGGCACCCTTGTTCCCCGGCTCTCACACCGCACCCACATGGACCAGGTACGTTCGGTACGTGGCTGGATTCAGGATCGGACGCGGCCGGGACAACCGCACACCGCAGCAGCACCCGCAGCAGCAACAGCCGTACGGCACGCAGGCACCACCGCCGCCGTACGGCCAGCAGGCGTGGCCCCGGCAGGGGCAACGGCGCACCGTACAGCGGCGGGCACAGCGGCAACAGACATGAGGCCGGGGTGGGCACGGTGAGCCGGAGTACTTCGGCGACCCGTACAACCAACCCCACACCAGGACCCGTACGCCGCCAACGCCCCGGGCACACCCAGGCCTTCAGCATCAACGAGGACCCGTACGGCGACGGGAACACCTACCAGGCCGGCCAGGCCCCGCACACCCGGCAGGCCCGCGCCTGCACTGGAAGCAGCTGCTGAGCGGCATCGTGCTGCGCCCCGGCCCGACGTTCTGGCAGATGCGCGACTACCCCGTCTGGGGCTCCGCGCTGGTCGTCACGTTCGTCTACGGCCTGCTCGCGCTCTTCGGCTTCGACCAGGCCCGCGACGAGGCGATCCACGCGGAGGTCTCCACGGCCGTCCCGTACGTCGTGATCACCGGCATCGGCTTCGTCATCGGCGGCCTGGTACTCGGCGCGGTCACCCACACCCTGGCCCGCCAGATCGGCGGCACCGGCTCCTGGCAGCCGACCGTGGGCCTGTCCATGCTGATCATGTCGATCACGGACGCTCCCCGCCTGCTCTTCGCCCTGTTCCTGGGCGGCGAGAACTCCCTGGTCCAGATCGTCGGCTGGATCACCTGGCTGGCAGCCGGAGCGCTGTTCACCTCCATGGTGAGCAAGTCGCACGACCTGCCGTGGCCGAAGGCGCTGGGCGCATCGGCGATCCAGCTCATCGCACTGCTGTCGATCATCAAGCTGGGCACGATCTGACCGTGCGCACACATGTGGGAGGGCCCGGCGCGAAAGCTGGTTCTAACGGTCCTCGCAACACCCGCGATCTGTGGGAGTTGCGAGGACCGTGGGCGTTGAGCGGGTTGATCTTGCGGGGTTGAGGGAGCGTTTCCTTGCACGGCTGGATGTCGTGGGGAACGTGACGGTGGCGGCGCGTGAGCTGGATGTGAACCCGAATACGGCGTTCGGTTGGGCTCGGAGGGCCGGCCGTGGGTCGGTGCGCTTGCCGCGGCGGCATCCGCGGCGGGACGAGTACGAGCGGTTGAGGGCCAAGGGTGTCGCACAGGCCATGGCGGCCAGGAGCGTCGGGGTGAACGAGCGCACGGCCAGGGACTGGGATCAGGGCGTCAGGAAGAGTGCCATGACGCGCACCTATGCCGATGGCCGCCGTGTCGACTACACGGCGGGGACCGTCACGATGAACGGTGTGACCACAGCACCAGTGGGCCTGACGGCCCTGGACAAGCAGCTCCATCCGAGGTTCCTGACGCTGACCGAGCGCGAACGGATCCGGGACCTCCACACTCTGGGGCAGTCGCTGCGGGCGATCGGACGCACCCTGGGCCGGCCCGCCAGCACGGTCAAGCGAGAGATCGACGCCAATTCGGGCACCGAGGACTACCAGCCATATGCGGCCCACCGGGCAGCGGCGGCGCGCAGGCCCCGGCCCAAAGACCGCAAGCTGCTGCGCCAAGGCCGGTTGCGCTACTTCGTCCAGGACGGACTGCGCAAGCGGTGGTCACCGAGCAGATCTGCCACGCTCTGCTCAAGGGGCATCCCGACGACCAGAGCATGCGGGTGAGCGTGGAAACGATCTATCAGGCACTGTATTTCCAGGCCCGTGGCGGCCTGAAGCGGGAAGTGCAGGCAGCAATCCGCTCCGGTCGCACCCGCCGCAAAGCACGCCGCGACCCGGACCGGCGCACCCCACGGTTCACCGACCCGATGGTGATGATCAGTGACCGCCCGCCGCCATCGAGGACCGGGCGGTGCCCGGACACTGGGAAGGCGACCTGATCATCGGCGCGAACAGCCGCTCTGCGATCGCCACTCTGGTCGAGCGGAGCACCCGCTACACCATGCTGGTCCACCTGCCCGGCGGAGCCCACGACGCCGAAACCGTCCGCGACGGCCTCGTCCGAACCATCCAGACCCTGCCCACGCACCTGCGCGGCTCCCTCACCTGGGACCAGGGCAGCGAGATGGCACGCCACCAGCAGTTCACTCTGGCCACCGGCATGCCCGTCTACTTCTGCGACCCCGCCTCACCCTGGCAACGCGGCTCCAACGAAAACACCAACGGCCTGCTCCGCCAGTACTTCCCCAAAGGCACAGACCTGAGCCTCCACGGCCCAGAAGACCTCGAACACGTCGCCCAGGAACTCAACGGCCGCCCACGCAAGACGCTCGACTGGGATACCCCAGCCGAGCGTCTACGTGATCTACTCACCACCTAAACCAGGCGGTGTTGCAACGACCACTGGAACCCAAGAAGCGCCGGGCCCTCCCCACATGTGTGTGCCTAGCTAGGCGTCGAGGACCTGCCCGCCACGGCGCACCACGGGCGGCTGCACACTCCACGGGAAGTTGATCCACCGATCGGTCTTCTGCCACACGTACTCGCACTTCACGAGCGAATGCGACTTCTCGTAGACGACCGCGCTGCGCACCTCGGCCACATGATCGATACAGAAGTCCCGCACCAGCTTGAGCGTCTTGCCGGTGTCGGCCACATCATCGGCGATCAGGACCTTCTTCCGCGAGAAGTCGACGACGTTCGGAACGGGCGCCAGCATGACCGGCATCTCCAACGTCGTACCCACGCCGGTATAGAACTCGACGTTGACCAGGTGAAGGTTCTTGCAGTCCAGCGCATACGCCAGACCGCCCGCCACGAACACCCCGCCGCGCGCGATACTCAGCACGATATCGGGCTCATAGCCGTCATCGGCCACGGCCTGGGCGAGCTCGCGCACAGCAATCCCGAAACCGTCGTACGTCAGGTTCTCCCGCACTTCAGCCGCCATGCCGCATCAGACCTGGGTCCGATGGAAGTTCATGTACGAGCGCGAAGCCGTCGGCCCCGCTGCCCCTGGTAACGCGACCCGTACCGCTCGGATCCGTAAGGGAACTCCGACGGCGAAGTCAGCCGGAACATGCACAGCTGCCCGATCTTCATCCCCGGCCAGAGCTTGATCGGCAGGGTCGCCAGATTCGACAGCTCCAGGGTCACATGCCCGGAGAACCGGGATCGATGAACCCGGCCGTCGAGTGCGTCACCAGCCCCAGCCGTCCCAGCGAGCTCTTCCCTCCAGCCGCGACGCAAGATCGTCGGGCAGCGAGATGACCTCGTACGTCGATGCGAGGACGAACTCACCGGGGTGCAGGATGAACGCCTCGTCGCCGTCCGGTTCGACGGTACGGGTGAGGTCCACCTGTTCAACGGCGGGATCGATATGCGGATAGCGGTGGTTCTCGAACACCCGGAAGTAGCGGTCGAGCCGCACATCGATGCTTGAGGGCTGCACCATCGAATCATCGAACGGGTCGATGCGAACCCGTCCGGCGTCGATCTCGGCCCGGAGGTCCTTATCTGAGAGAAGCACGTCCCGAGGATACGCAGAACGCGCGGGCCTGCCCCAACCGGACCACCCGCGCGTCTGCCTCACCACTCCCTGCCGACCTCTACTGCTCCTCAAACACCACAGGAACGGCCTGCCGCAACCGCGCGCAACGCGGACAGCGAAGAAGCCGCCCAGGACCGATCCGGTCGGACCCGAGCTGCTGCATCGGGAACGACGAGGTAGCAAAGACGTGCCCTTCGGCACAGCGGACGACGGTGCGCTCCATCGACTCCATCAAGTCCCTTCCCCAACCAAGCCTCGAACGAGAAAGCCACATTAGGGGATGAACAGGACGCGACCGCACACGGCACTCCGACCACCCACGCTACGCCCCCAACTCCCGCCCGCCACAATCACATCCACCCCGGAACAACACGGAGACCCGCGGCGAACCAACCGGGGGCCTGACATGGGGTAGAGTGTGCGGCGATGCACTGCCGATCATCGGCACGCTTCGCGGGTGTAGTTTAATGGTAGAACATGAGCTTCCCAAGCTCAGAGCGCGAGTTCGATTCTCGTCACCCGCTCCATGAAAAGCCCCAGGCCAGCGGTCTGGGGCTTTGTTGTTGTCTCGACCTCTCCAAGCGCCTTGCACCGGATCCGCACCAGAAGGCTTGCCCACTGTCCGTGCGACCTCTCGCGCGTGGCCCGCACAAGATCGGCCGGCCCACTCGCGGCCTCCTACTGACGCCCAAGGTCGGAGTGCTGGTGGATCAACGCCGCCTTCTCGGACGACTGGCCAGCCCGCACCATCGTGTCCTTGAGGGTGGCCCCGAAGCGGGTCGCCAGGCTTTGCCCGGTGTGCCGGAGATCGTAGAATCGGAACCCCACCAGCAATGCCACCGCAGCACGGGCCTTGCGCCACTTGCACCGCTCCCCATGAACAACAACCCGTCCTGCCCCTCTCGGCGTACCAGTCGAGGTGACGTTCCAGGTCCCTCTGCAAGGACCCAGGGAGGACCACGATCCGCTTCCCGGCGTCCGACTTGGTGTCGCCGTGGGTGCGACGGCCTGTTGCGAACTCCGGAGCAGCCATGCGGACGCGAATGGTCAGCTCGTCGAGGTCCACGTCCTTGCGGCGCAGCCTGCTTGTTCCTCCGGCCGGAATGGACCGTACGCCCCGAGGAAGAGCATCAGTCGCCAGCGCGGCCCCAGCGCATCGGCGAGGATATCGACCTGGGCGACGGTGGCGATCCGTCGTTCCACCGCACCTCCTCTCCAGCACCCCGGATGCGGCAGGGGTTGCGGCGGATGAGTTCATCGTCGACCGCGGTCTCCATGACGGCTTTGAGGAGCCGGTAGGGCTTGGCAACGGTCGTGGCTGCCCCTGTCAGCGCCAAGCGCTCGGTACGCGCGGGGCGCGGTGATCTGGTCCAGGTCCGCATCCTCTCCACATGCGTGTGGGGTCGACGGCGCACGGGATGGGAGCCGGGATAGGTGGTGGGCAAAGTAGCTTCGCCCAAGGCGAAGCTCAAACTGTCCTCAAATTCATGTAGACCCCGCACCACTCCCGGATAATTGCGCCCCCAGTCATGGAGCCCCGGGAAGAGTCAATGGAATTTCTGTATAAATCTTTTGAGCCCATTGAGGCCGGCGTGACACAGCCTTGGCTTGCCATTCCCCTGAAGGTCGCTGTCGTTGCCGTCATTCTGCTCGGCGCACTCACAGTCGCCCGGTTCTTTGCCATCAGATTCTGGGCGATAGTGAGCGTACGCGTCGAGCGGCGGATTTGGTATTCAGACGTCCTGGAATCTGCCAGTGAGATCGGTGCTCGCGTGGGGAATCCCGGCTGGCGAAATAATCTACCGCGCTCGTGGGCCAATCTGGGGCGAAGGAGCCCGGCTTGGCTCCTTCGCTATTCGATAGCACGTCGCCTTGTCAGGCAAGTCCCTACGAAGAAGCTCGAAAGGATGACAAAGAGGAGGAACACTCTAGAGCAGTTGTCGCGGATACCGAAGAGGGTCGTCAATTTTACTTCTCGGCGATCCTTGGTTCTCCTCGCATCGGGCGCAGCGGTGTATCAGTATGAGCGCCCGGGAGAACTAGGGTGATCTCCAGATCATTGCAGATGAAATTCCCCGAATCGCAGACCAGAGGACATGGGTGCCGATCCTAGTCCTGACTGTCGGAGTCTTCGCATTCACTCGAAGCGGAAATTTGATCGACAGGATCAGGGCGCGGGACGAGGCGGCAAAGGATGCGAACCGCATGCTTGCCGAACTCCTTGCCAAGCTCTCTAAGTTGGACGTCGCACTACAAGAGGTACACAAGAACATCGATGCGTATCGTTCTGCCTACCTTGACGTTGCCTCCGGGGCGGGGAGTCGGGACGCGCATGGTCTCCGGAATTCGGGTTCGAAAGTGATCACTACAGGCTCAGGGCAAGCCTCTACGGCAGAAAATCATTGGAAATCCTCCTTGAGGAGCCAGAATTCCAGAGGCTGCAGTGCGCCCTGGACGAAATCGCTGACCATTTGGCGAACATCCGAGAAAGGGGATATCTTCGGTAGCTCTCAGGATCCTTTCTCCCGTCTGGGAAGAGCTTTACAACTGCAGGCTCCAATCGCACCTATACCACTACACGAGTCGCTCCACCGTAGGCATCAAATATTCGATGCTCGGGCTAGGGTGGATGAAGGAACGTCTCGAAACCAAGGAACGCCACTTCGGACGCCTCGCGAAAAGATGATTGCGACGACGGCGAACTTGATTCGAAGCTCGTCGAGGAGTCGTACCATCTGGATGACCTGATCCTGCAGAGCAGGTTGGCGCACTGCCAGTTGCAAAGATCAAAAGATTCCTGCTCCAGCGTCTGCACGGCACGTCGCTAACGAAACTGGTCAGTGCCGTAGGGCATAAATAACTGGCGCTCGGCGCGACCGTCGGTGCACTCACCTTCTGTCGGGTGCCCGCTCGGCCGACGCCACGCTAGCCGGGTTGACCGACGCCGGGGCATCGACCCTGCGCACCCTGGTCCAGTGAGGCGGACATCTTTGGCACACAACAGAGCAACGTTCCGCCACCACGGGCGCCCAGTCGGAGCTCGGGCGCCAATCACGGACGATCTCGCGCATACTCCGGTATGCTCCGAGTGTGTCATCCACGACTCGCATCACCGTCACGCTCCCCAGCGACCAGGTGACGGAGCTCCGCAAGCTTACGGACAACGTCTCCGGCTACGTGGCGGAAGCCGTAGCCCGCCAGATTCGACACCAGATCCTGGGCGACGACCTCCGCCGCCATGAAGAGGAGCACGGCCCTTCAGCTCCGAGAGCTCGCCGAGGCCCGCTCGAAGATCTTCGGCGGCGATGGCTCCGCTAAGAGCGCGGACGCCGCGTGAGCGAGCGCATCGAGACCGTCGTCCTGGACTCGGAAGGACTGTCCGCCTGGGTCGCGCAGGACCGCAAGCTCTTCGCCATGCTGCAGGTCTTCCACGACATGGGAACCGACCTCGTGATCGGGGCCAACACCATCGTGGAAGTCACCCACTCCCGCACCAACATGCCCCGCCTCAACTGGGCCCTGTCCCGTGTCAAGGTGGAGCCCGTCACCGAGCAGGCGGCGAAAGCGGCGGCTGAGCTCCTCAAAGGCACCGGGCTGCACGGGCACAAGTACGCCATCGACGCCACAGTCGCCGAGGTCGCGCTCCGCCAGCCGAAACCCGTCGCCCTCCTGACCTCCGACAGCCACGACATGACCAAACTCTGCGGCAACCAGGTCCGCATCATCCCCTTTGACCCGTCGGCCCATCCGGAGCACTCGCCTTGGCTGGACCCGTTGCGCTGTCGGCCCACGTGCCCCATCCGTGCCCAACAGAGCGGACAACAGCGGTCAGGTACGGCTCCCAGGGACCGCAGCCAACCATCCCGACCGACACAAAAGCGCAGTTCAGGGCCTCTCCTGCGGCCCAAGAACCGCTGATTCCCAGCTCAGAGCGCGAGTTCGATTCTCGTCACCCGCTCTTTGATTAAGGCCCTGGTCAATGACTGGGGCCTTTGCTTGACGTCCAGCGGCACCGGCCCGGAGCCTCAATCGCTACGGACGGCCGGAGAGCGACCGCACCCATGTCTCCACCCGGAGCATGCGACCGCGGGCGTCAAGGCTGGGGTCCTGAGACCCGAGCCAGCATGTGCATACTCCAGTATGCTTTGACTTATGTCCTCAACGACTCGCATCACCGTCACGCTCCCCAGCGACCAGGTGGCGGAGCTCCGCAAGCTCACAGACAACGTCTCCGGCTACGTGGCGGAAGCCGTGGCCCGCCAGATCAGGCACCAGCTTCTGGGCGACGACCTCCGCCGCCACGAGGAAGAGCACGGACACTTCAGCGACGAGGAACTCGCCGAGGCCCGTTCGAAGATCTTCGGTGCCATCGGCTCCTCCAAGGACGCGGACGCCGCGTGAGCGAGCGCATCGAAACCGTCGTCCTGGACTCGGAAGGACTCTCCGCCTGGGTCGCGCAGGACCGCAAGCTCCTCGCCATGCTGCAGGTCTTCCACGACATGGGAACCGACCTCGTGATCGGGGCCAACACCATCGTGGAAGTCACCCACTCCCGCACCAACATGCCCCGCCTCAACTGGGCCCTGTCCCGTGTCAAGGTGGAGCCCGTCACCGAGCAGGCGGCGAAAGCGGCGGCTGAGCTCCTCAAAGGCACCGGGCTGCACGGGCACAAGTACGCCATCGACGCCACAGTCGCCGAGGTCGCGCTCCGCCAGCCGAAACCCGTCGCCCTCCTGACCTCCGACAGCCACGACATGACCAAACTCTGCGGCAACCAAGTCCGCATCGTCCCCTCTGACCAGCCGGCCCGCCCGGAGCGCGCACTTCGGCGGGTTCCGTCGCACTGTCAGCCCTCGTGCCCCATCCGTGCCCAACAGAGCGGACAACAGCGGTCAGATACGGCTCCCAGAGACCGGGAGCCATCCACCTGCCCGTTCCGAAATCGCAGGTCAGAGCCCCTCCAACAACGTAAGAACCGTTGATTCCCAAGCTCAGAGCGCGAGTTCGATTCTCGTCACCCGCTCCATGAAAGAGCCCCAGGCCAGCGGCCGGGGCTTCTTTGCTGTCGGGACCTCTCAAGGGTGTGGCGCCCTCGGTTTGCCCTGAGTCTCCGTGGAGGACTGGCCCGCAGGAATTCTCGGGGCGCGCCAAGAATGGCGGCGCGAGGTCGTCTCGCATCGCCCAGGCCGCAGACGAGGACGAAGGGGCTTCCGAACCATGGCAGGTGACACTGACGCCACACGCCCGCACCCCTGATACGAGAGGGAACGAGCCATACGCCACTCATCCCCGGACGGGTGTGTGCATCTGCCAGAACCCGGCAGGCACACACCACTTCACTCGGCAGACGGTGACTTCACCGCTTCGGCGGTGCGGCGGTGTTCGGCGTTGATGCGCTGGGCTTCTTCGAGCTGGTCTTCGAGGATGACGATGCGGCAGGCAGCCTCGATGGGGTCCCCTCGTCAACGAGTTCCCGGGCGCGGGCGGCGATGCGCAGCTGGTAGCGGGAGTAGCGGCGGTGGCCACCTGCGGAACGCAGCGGGTGATCAGGCGGGCTTCGCCGATGGCGCGGAGGAATCCTGGGTGGTGCCGAGCAACTCGGCAGCCCGCCCCATGGTGTACGCGGGGTAGTCGTCGTCATCGAGACGGCCGAACGAATCGTCTGCTGTCACTTGCACCTCTCACGTAACGCGTGGAGGGCCCTGGTGCCATTGGCACCAGGGCCCCGAAGGAACTGCTACACCATCTGCCGGCCCTGATAATGCGCCGGCGCTCTGTTCCGCAGACCCGACCTGAAGACTGTCGGGGTACGGGGATCGCGGTTGCTTGACCGGAGACCACCTCACTATCGATGTCCTGCGGTACCCGGGCCCAGTCATTCCGCCCGGGCGATCCTGATGGCGCGCCCTCCGTTCTTCCCTCTTGATCAACTGCTTAGCGAACAGGAACTACGTGCTCCTGTCTATTACGAACTGCTCGTGGCCTCGAAACAGCGCCACTCTCCGGCAGCCAGCCCCGTCGCCCGTCCTGCACCAGCTCTGGCTTGGAACCCCACTGCCGAACCTCCCGGCACGCGCGCCCGCAGCCGACGCCTTCACCGAGGAACCACTGACAAACGCACTGCTGGTACTGCGAACTGCACTTACCGAACTGCACTTACCGAACTGCTACAGCGTGAACTGCGGTCCTGCTCATGGCAGCCCCTGATCACTGCGGGCCACCCGGTCCGGTCGTCAGTCCCGTCGCCGTCCTGCAACAAACCTGGCTTCAGAACTCCACCACCGCACCGTCCTGCGCACTGCAACTGCGTGTATTGCTGCCCGGCAGTTCATCTCTGCCGGGCCTTGCTCGATCTCGGCTACGAGAGAAACCATAACCACCACACCACCCAATGTCTACTACGGCCGCCATAGATTTCCATGTGCGAGGCGGAGAGATGGTCGACCTCGACCGCCGAAGCGGCGCGGGCAGACCATTCCGGCCGAGGACACCCCTCCGACCTGCGCCGTTACGCCAGCTTCGATGCCGCGAACAGCGCGGCCTCCCCGTCTGACTGCGTGGATGATCGGTCGCACACACTCCACGGCCGAGGTTTCGTACGGTTCACGCGCCCCAGCCAGGGCACAAGCACCGGGCAGACAGAACCGGGCATTGATGATCCAGAGACCGGGGTGGCCTGATGAACACGATGAGCGTCAACGTCGCAACTGTCCGCTCCGCGAAATCCGTCGCCGGCGTACGCGAGAGCGCACGGGTTTCCTCGAAGGGCTCGCACAGCCCGCGATCGCAGCCGAGGCTGCCGACACAGTGGTCCTGGTCGTCTCGGAGCTGGTCACCAACGCCCTGCGCCACGGCGGCGGCACCTGCATCCTGGACCTGACCGCGAACCCGGAAAGCATCGAGGTGGCCGTACATGACGGCAGTCCACAGGTGCCGCGCATGCGCACCCGGACCTGAACGACGGCACCGGAGGCTTTGGCTGGCCCATGGTCAACCGCCTCGCCCTCACTACGGCAGTGACCCACCGGCCGGCCGGTGGCAAGACCGTATGCGCCCTCCTCAACCGGTAGCGTCAAGGCACCGGTGACGGTTGGCATGGCGGGTGGCCTCCCCGGATCGACATCGCAAATCGACCGCCTGCCCGCATGGGGAGGCCCCGAGCGGTGGGCAGCGGCACGCCAGCGATCTCGTCCAGGTCCGAGTCCTCCGGCGTAGCTCTGCCGCCAGCGAGGCCCCAGAGCGTTGGCGAGGCGCCGACCTGGCATTTGTTGCGATCTGGTGTTCGGCGGACGACGCCCACGGGCCCATCGCCAGCAGCTCCTGCTGTCTCCCGAGCTCCGCGCTCTGATGGATCAGCCCAGCTTCCCCGGAGGACCGTCCAGCTCGACTCGGCGCCTCGCCAGGCCCATTCGAGAAGATGCGCCTCGGCGCTCCCTCATCGGGATACCCCTGGCGTACAACCTTGGCAGACGACCACAGCGCCTCCGCCGCTCGTGCCCGATCCGTGCCCAGCCGAACGGTCAACAGCAGTCAACAAGGGCACCGAAAGACCACGCCAAGAATGCCTCCAGAGCGGCGAACCACCAGGTCAGAGCACATTCGACCACCGCAAGAGCCGGTGATTCCCAAGCCCGGAGCGCGAGTTCGACTCTCGTCACCCGCTCCATGGAAAGCCCCAGGCCAGTGGCCTGGGGCTTCGTTGTTGTCCCGATGGTCGGACCACGGTCCGATGCGGGAGCGGCGGGAGGATCGGACCGTGCTCCGATGCCAAGGGTGCCGTCCGGCCGGGATCGTTCACGGCATGACGACAACGACACGGAGCACATCCGCCGTACATGGCGCCGTCTCTCCGGCCAAGGCCCGGCTTCTGCCCGTGGCGTGGGACGGCGACGCGCCCTTCCCGGGCGGTGGGTGGCCGGGGTCTCGCTGGTGGCGGCGCCCCGCTGCTGGGGCAGGAGTCCTGCTGCGACTGCCTTTCCACTTCTTCTTCCCGGAACAGCTCGCCGCCCGCGTCGAGCACCCCGGACTGGTCGCGGTCTCCTACGGCGCCTTCGCGGCGGGGACAGTCCTGCTGTGGCCGGGCCTCGCCGTGCTGGCGGTACGGATCGGCCGGCGCAGTCCCGGAATCGCTCTGTGGGGCGGGGTCCTCGCCGTGCTGGGGCTCTTCGCCCGGACGTTCCACGCCGGCGTGGACCACCTCGCCTTCCAGTTCGCCGACCGACAGGGCGGAGGCCGCCGCCCGGTTCGTCGGGGAGACGTACGGCGCCTTCCACATCTTCAGCGCCCTCAATGTCGCGATCATGGGAGGCTGGCTGCTCCTCGCTGCAGGAGCCTGGCGGGCGCGTGTGCTGGGTCCCGTCCGGGCGTCGGCCCTGGCGGCCACTGCCGCGCTGCCGCTCGGCGTGCTCAAGGGCACCACGCCGCTGTCGGTGGCGGCCGTCGCAGGTCTCTGTCTCGCGCTCGTCCCGCTGGGCGTCACCGTGCTGCGCGACGGCCCGGCGCCCGGCCGGGCCACGGTCCTGCGCTGGACCCTGACGGTCGCTGCCGTACTGGCTCTCATGACCCTGGTCGGGCAGGCTGGTTGACGATGTACGGTCGGACCATGCGTGTCCCCGGCGGCTGCACGACATCCATCTGCTCACGCTCGACCTGGCGACCGCACTGCTGATCGCCGTCGTGTACGTCGGTTTCACCCGGATGCCGGGCGACGGCGTGCAGCCCGCCTACTCCGGACCGGCATGGGCGGGCGTGCTCGTGGCCGTGGCGGTCGCTCTCCCGGTCGCGGCCCGCCGGCCGTGGCCCGTACCAGCCGCGGCGACGGCCCTCGTCGGTGCCTCTGCCGCCAGCCTCCTGGACATCACGCGCGAGCCGTGGGCCGCGGTCGGCCTCACCCTTTACGCAGTCGCTCTCACCGCGCCCCGAGGCGCTCGGTGCCGGTGCTCGCAGTCTCGCTCGCCCTCGCGGCGGCCGCGGTCCTCGCCGGGGAGGCCGTCGTCACCCCGGCCGAGACCTGGAGTGGGGCGGCCGGCGTCGCCGCCATGGTCTGGCTGGTCCTGGGCTGCGGCTGGGCGGCAGGCTTCGCCGTACGGACCCGGCGGGCCAGGGAGGCCGATCACACCGCGCACCGCGCCGAACGCGCCGTCGTCGAGGAACGGCTGCGCATCGCTCGAGAGTTGCACGACATCGTTTCGCACAGTCTCAGCCTGATCGTGGTGAAGGCGGGGTCGCCGGGCACGTGACCCAGCGCCGCCCGGAGGAGGCGGAGGACGCTCTGCGCGTCATCGAACAGACTGGTCGGGCCGCCATGACCGAGATGCGCCGCACCCTGGGCGTGCTCCGCGCCGGCTCGCCTTCGGCGCCGCTGGGCCCGGCGCCCGGCGTCGACGCGCTCGGCGGACTGGCCGACCAGGCGCGACGGGCAGGCGTGGACGTCGACTTGACGTTCGGTTGCCGAACGGCGGTCTGCCCGCGGGCATGGCCCTGGCCGTCCACCGGATCGTTCAGGAGTCCCTCACCAACGCGGTGAAGCACGCGGCCCCGCACGCTGCCGGGTGACGGTCGAGGCCGACCTGCGCGAGGTACGCATCGACGTCACGGACGACGGCGTGCGAGGTGTCGGCCTCGAACGGACGGCAGGTCACGGGCTGATCGGCATGCGGGAGCGGGCGCTGATGCACGACGGGACGTTCAGCGCGGCCCGCGCTGCGAAGGGTTTCGCGGTCTCCGTCCGCCTGCCGCAGGACGGCACCGGGACGACGGTGTGAAAGATGAAAGAGGGGCAGGGAGGACGGCGTGTCGGACGTGACCCGGGTGCTCGTGGTCGACGATCAGGTGTTGTTGCGCGGCTCCTTCCGGATCCTCGTCGAGAACGAACCCGGCCTCACCGCCGTCGGAGAGGCGGGCGACGGGCGGAGGCCGTCGAGCTCGCCCATCTCCACCATCCGGACGTGGTCCTGATGGACGTCCGGATGCCGGTCATGGACGGGATCGAGGCGACCCGGCGGATCTGCGGCTCCCCGAGACCGCTGGCGTACGGGTGCTGATCCTGACCACGTTCGACCTCGACGAATACGTCTACGCCGCCCTGCGGGCCGGTGCCGCGGGTTTCCTGCTCAAGGACTCCCCGCCCGCGGAGGTGCTGGCCGCCCTCCGGGTCGTCGCCACGGGCGACTCCCTGCTGGCCCCTCCGTGACCCGTCGCCTCATCCAGGAGTTCACCCGCCGTCCCGACCCGGCCTCCGGCCACCGCCACGCCTCCGCCGCGCTGACCGGGGTGACGGAACGGGAGCTCCAGGTACTGGGGTTGATCGCACGGGGCCTGTCGAACGACGAAATCATGGCGCACCTGCACCTGAGCATGGGCACGGTGAAGACCCACATCGGCCGCCTGCTGTCCAAACTGGCCGCCCGCGACCGAGCCCAGCTGGTGATCGCAGCGTACGAATCGGGAGTCGTGTCGCCCTCCGACGACGGCTTGGGAACACACTGAGGGCAAGCCCGGGCGGGGCGCACCGCGGTCCCACCGCGCGCCCCGGCCCGTGCCCACTCACCGAACTGGCCGGCGGCTTCACCAGAACCCTCAGGGCAGCGGGCGCCTTCCCCGCAGAGCATTTCGGCAAAGGCTGAGGATCGGGCTCGTGCCGGGCGCCGGCCCTCGATCAGCTCGCGGAGATCTGGGCTGCCGTCCTGCGCCCGAACACTCTCTACGCGCAAGAGATCTTGGACGGCCTCAGCCCACTGGCACGCGGTCTCCATGATCGGCTCCAAGAGCCGGTAGCACTTGGCCATCGTGGGGCTTGGCCGGCCATGCTCTCCATCCTGGCGGTACAGGAGGACCTGCACCCGCATCGTCTGGTGGAGATCGAGGCCGCGCAGCCCGGCCCCGAGACAGACCCCGAGACAGAACCGCAGAGCCACTCAGCGACCGTCGTCCTGGGATCCGGGGCCTGCCTCGCTGCGGACCGTCAGATGTGCGTGTTCGTGGCCCACACCTGCTTCCCACCGGCCCTGATGACGACGTTTCCGTCGGGCTGGATGACCAGGGTGGCGTTCGTGAAGCCGGCGGGGTTCGAGGCCCATATCGCTCGACCGGCTGCGGTGCGGATGACGAGATTGCCGTCATCCTGGAAGGCCGCCATGTTGTCCTTGCCGGAGGTGCCGGCAGCCCACATCACCCGCTTTTCCTGCCGGTCGTAGAGCACGAGGTTGCCGTCGGCCTGCATGCCCAGCTGCAGCCGGTCGGACTTCCAGGACGTGGCGGCGTGCAGCTTCGCGACCGGTTTGATTACGACGGGCGCCGGGGTCGTCGTAGGGCCGTCGTTCGCGACGTGTTCCGGGTCTCGGCCCGGCCGGTCGCCTGCCCCGTCGGTGAGGTGTGCGTCGTGGTCCCTGCGCTGGGGAAGTGGCCCTGCGCTGGGGAAGCCCGGAGGGCACGCGGCTCTTGCCCTTGCCGGCGGGCTTCTTAGGCGTCGACGATGCGGTTTCCAGCCCTCCTGGCACGTCGGCAAGGCTGCTCCTCGCCTCCGGCGATGTGGTCGAGTCGGCAGCCGCGACCTTGCTCGCTTCGTCCGTCGATCCCTTGCCGTGACTCAGGAATGGAAGGACGATCAAGGCCACCGCCACAACGCCCACAACGGCCGACAGCACCTTCGTCCGGCGGCCGCGTGAGCGACGGTCATCCGACGGTTCCTGCGGCCCGTCGCCGTCCTGCCGGGCCGGGGCGTCCAGGTGATCCGGATGGTCCGGGCCGGCCACCGGGGTCACCGCGGTGGCCCCGGTGGCACCGGTGGCACCGGTGGCCGGCCTCTCCCGCTCATCGGTCTGCGCCTGCCCCAGGGCGTCCCGCTGCTTGCGTAGGCTCTTCAGCCGTTCGCGCAGCGCTTTGGTTCCTCGTCCGAACTCTCCGCCGCACCCTCGTGCCCCACCCGCGTCTGTGCGTGGTCGGAGGAGGCGGACGCGGACGTGTCCACCGGCGCGGCGTCCGTCTGACGCCCGTCCGGCCGTTCCCCGTCGGCGCGGAATCCGCTGCCTGGCCGCGGCCGGAGCGACGGCCCCGGCTTCCGCCCCCAGCCCGCCGACGGCCCGGCGCGTGAGAGGACCGGTGCGACCGGGCGTTTCTGGTTGCACCGCGTCGTCTCCGTCCGTGCCCCGGGCGGTCACAGCGCACCCATGCGGACGGTGCCGACGACAAACCGTTCTCCACCGGGCTGAGCGTCTGTCGGCACCCGTCCCGGTATGCGCCGGGATCGTGCTGTCGTGCTGGTCATCGTCAGTGCTCCTCGGCATCGTTCTTGTTCGGAAACCGCTGCGCCGGCCATCGGTGAGTGTGTTGGTCCGCCCGGATCGGCGTCGAGGCTGTCGATCAGCGCGCCACCATCGGCCGGTGGACCTGGGCGGAAGCGGGCCGGGGCCTCGTCGGGCGCACAGTGGGTACGTCCGGTGGTGGGGACGGTGCCGCCTGCGGCTCAAGGCCAAGGCCCGGCTCCGACTCTAGCTCCGATCCCGCCCGATTCGGCGTGTGCCGTGCGAAATCGAGGCTTGGGGGCGGCAGATGCTGGCCGGCGGGACGTTTATCCGGCACCGTACCGGGCCCGCCCGGCCCTGCATGAGTTCGCCGGCCGGCCGGCCGGGCTCGTCTCTTCGACAGGGCGTCGGGCTGGTCCTCGGTGACGGGCGCGCTGGGCTGCTCGGCGCCCGGCAAAACCCGGAGGACGCCCTCGATCCGGCGGACCGCCTCGTCCGGTCCCATGCCCTCGAGGCGCCGTGCGGCGAGGTACTGGCTGCCCCTTCGGTAGAGGGTCTTCTGTTCCACAGGGCGGCCCGGGTCGTGACCTGAGCTCGGGGAATACGTCTCGGCGTCGTCCTCGAACAGGATGACCAGCTCGATGCCGTGAAAGCCGGCCGCCGTCTCGGCCGCCCACCGAACGGTGCAGGCGTACCAGCGGCGCGCGGTCGTCAGGTTCAACAGGACGAGGGCCTCGCGTGCCTCCGGTGTGAGGTGCGCCGCGACCGGGCGGGGAGTCTGCCGCCGTTCCGCGCTATCTCGTCCTGCAGCGCGACATCGTCGCTGAAGTCGCCATCGAGAATGGCCCGCAGTTCCTCGGCACGGAAGACGGCCTGCGAATCCGGCGCCGGACCGCCGATCGGCCAGTGGTTGCAGGCCATCAGTCCGTGGATCTGTTCCCCGCCGTCCCTCCCTGCCACGCGCCAGTTGGAGGCGCCGTAGAAACGGTTGCCTTCCGCCTCGGGGCATGCAGTTCAAAGGCGCCGGACTGCACGGGCACAAGTACGCCATCGACGCCACGATGGCCGAGGTCGCGCTGCGCCAGCCGAAACCGGTCGCCCTGCTGACGTCCGACTGCGACGAGATGATCAAGATCTGCGGCAGCCGGGCCCGCATCATCCCCTCTGACCCACCAGCCCACTTCGAGCAGCTGCGCCTCAGGCCGCCCTCGCGAGGCGGCCCGAGGCCAACTCGGCGCATCCTCCAGGGCGGACGTCCCTTGCCGTCGCAACCTGAACGATCTGACGAATCCATGCGGTCGCAGCCCCAACGTGCAGCAGGGCACCGGACAGACGAATCACTCGCGCATACGGCCCGACGCGGGCGAGGCGAGCATCGCCTTGAGGATGCGTTGCAGCTCGACGCGGTCCTGGGGGTGACCTTCGCCAACCTGCGGTCGTACTCCGCCGCGAGGGCCGCAAGTGCTCGATCGCGTGCTTGCGTGCCCTCAGCGGTCAGTACGAGCCGATGACGCCGCAGGTCCGCCTCGTCGATCTCGCGGCGGACGAAGCCCTTGGCGACGAGGTTGCGAACGTAGACCGTCACGCTCGCCTTGGGCAGCAGCAGCGCAGTCGCGATCTCGGCCGGGTACGGCGATGCCTCCACCTCGGCCAGGACGAAGAACTCCTTCGTCTCCAACCCGAGCTCGGCCAGCTCCCGCGTGCAGGCATCCATCACGACGCCCAGCAGCCGCTGGTTCAGCGTCCACAACTGCGCCCCGTCGACTGACATGCGAGCCTCCGTCCAGATGGTATTGTTTCGTATTAGTTTCATATTGTACCAGTTGCTGTTTTGTACTGGACTCCTATGGAACAACGACCTCCCGAAGGAAACCACGCATGCTTCAGCACCTCACAATCCCGCGCGGCCCCATCGACCTCGCCGCCGACCTCCACCTGCCCGACAACGCCGACAGCAGCGCACCGCTGCGCGCCGTGGTGCTCTCCACCCCAGGCAGCAGCGTGAAGGAGCAGATCGGCGCCAACTACGCCTCCCGTCTCGCCGCCCGAGGCATCGCCGCACTCGTCTTCGACCCCGCCCATCAGGGCCGGAGCGGAGGCGAGCCCCGCGACCTCGAAGACCCCTACCGCCGAGGCGAGGACATCTCCTACGCCATCGACATGCTCACGACGACCCCGGCATCGACCCGCAGCGCATCGGCGTCCTCGGCATCTGCGCCGGCGGGGCTACGCCGTGCACACCGCCCGCACGGACCACCGCATCAAGGCGGTCGGCACCGTCGTCCCCAGCAACATGGGCACCTCGTTCCGCAGCTTCCAGCCCGACGGCCCGGCCGCCGCACTCAACGCCCTCGCGGACGCACGTACCGAAGAGGCCCGCTCCGGCGAGACGACCCGGGTGAACTGGCTGCCCGACACCCTCGAGGACGCCACGACAGCGGGCCTGACCGACATCGACACCACTCAGGCCATCACCTACTACCGCACCGGCGCGGCAGCAACGAACACTCCACGAACCGGCGCCTCTCGCGCAGCGACTCCTCCTGCTGGGCTATGACGCGTTCCACTTGGCCGATCAGCTCATGACCCAGCCACTACAGGTCATCCTCGCCGGACGCATCGGCAACACCGGCTCCTACGACACCGGCATGCAGCTGTGGAAGCTGGCCCCAACCCCGTCGACCTCATGGTGATCGACGGCGCCGGCCACTACGAGATGTACGACGAGCCGGATACGTCGACGCTGCCGTCGAGCGACTCACCAGCTTCTATGCGAACAACCTGTAGGGCATCCGAACCAGCGAACCGAACCTATGCGGTCACAGCAATAGCTGACCTATCGAGCAGCTCACCCCGTGATGCTGGCGCTCATTCGCCGTGGGAGCAACTACCCTCCTACAGGGCGCTTTCGAGTAATTGCTGCAGGCGTGCCTGGCCGTCGACAATGAGTACGTCCCGCAAGCAGGCGCAATCGGACAGGCTCCGGCTGTTCCGCGAGCGGATGTGGGCCCAGTTCATGCTCACGCTGTATCGCTGTGGGCGGCGGGCGGACGCGCTGCTGGCCTATCTCCAGGTGCGTGATGTCCTGGGCGAGGAGACCGGCATGGAGCCCGGACAGAAGTTGCGGGACCTGCACCAGGCCGTCCTCGGCGAGGATCCTGCGCTGGACCCGGAGATCGCGACCGAGGAACGGGGACGCCGGAACGCCGCCATCGCCCGGATGCTGCCTCCGGCGCTCGGCGACTTCAGCGGGCAGCAGGCGGAGTTGGCCGAGATCGAGGCGGTGCTCCGTGGGGACCGCGCCGCTCGCCCGTCCGACCGCCCGATGGCGCTTCAAGGTCTTCACGTCCCCGGGCCGCCGGGAAGCAGCGTGAGGCAGCATCATTTCGCAGGCCAGGGGCCGCCTCAGCCCCGAAGCGCCGAGTGATTCCCGAGCTCGGAGCGCGGGTTCGATTCTCGTCACCCGCTCCATGATGAAGGCCCTGGTCGACGACCAGGGACTTGCTCACTGTTGACCGGCCGGCGCTCACGGCTTGATCTCCGCCTCTGTCCCAGGTCTCAGCTCAGTCGTCGCCCGGCACGTCCGCTGGACGCGGGTGCCGTGACCGCGAAGCCGTTTGATCTCGCGGTATCGCTGCTCTGACGGTTGGTCCGGGCCTTGCCCATGAGCCGGAAATGCTGCGTACCAACCGTTCTACGGGACGGATGCCGCTGGGACAGAACCCGGACACGCGCAGGATCATTTCAGGATCGACTCAGCCCTAGAGTCATCGATGCAAGCAGGAAGCACCGCAACCGAAAGCCGCTGGAGATCATGATGCGTTCGCGTCTCGCCGCCCGTTCCGCCCGTTTCGCCCTCGCCGCCGCGGCCGTGACGGCCCTCGCCGCCACCACCACCGCCTGTGGCCCCGAGGACGTCTCGGACACCAGTAGCTCCTCGGCTCCGTCCGCCGACGGGAGCGACAACCCTCCACCACCAGCTCCGCCGCTCCGGACGCCGGCGGCGACGGCAGCGACAACCCGCCCACCAGCGACTCCGGTTCCAGCGGCTCCAATGCCAAGACCCCCGACTCCAGCGACGGCGAGAAGAGCGGCTACGGGCAGGCCTGCGGCACCAACGACCTGGACTTCACGGTCGCCTCGGAGTCCCAGGCCGGCGGCTACTACCTCGTCACCGCGAAGGCCAAGTCCGGTATCACCTGCTACCTGGACATCAACACCCCAGCGTGTCCTTCGGCTCCGGCGCCGACGGCCTCGCCTCCCCTGTCGGACAGGGCGGCGAAGACCCCATCAAACTCACCGGATCCGCCGTCGCATACACCGGTATCAGCCCCAAGACCACCAACAGCGATGGCGGCAAGGAATTCGAGAAGGTCATCATCGCCGTCACCAACGACGATGCCGACCCCGCCGAGCTCCAGCTCCCCGACACCGCCACCGTCGACAAGCCCATCGTCACCAACTGGGCCACCAGCAGCGCCGAGGCCGTCCCCACGATCGCCTGACGAACCTGACGAACCGGACCGACACCGCCGCCGTCGCGCTCTGCACCATGGCGCCCGACGGCGCAGTCGCCCCGTGCACCCTAGGGGCGTCTCGTCGATCACGTGCCGGGCCAGATGAGGGTGCTTGCGGCAAGACGACCTCCAGGCCCTTGGTACGGAGCCGTGAGTGGCGGCACGCCGGCCGACCTCTCACCTGACGCGACACGCACAGCCGTACCGCAACGTGCCGGCAGGGGCGGTAAACAGCAGTCGCCAAGGGGCTCACGAAGTGGCCAGGAGGGCGCCATCCGCGCGCGTATCCGCAGCTCAGAGGCCATATCTGAGGCCAGGCACCGGGTGATTCCCAAGCTCGGAGCGCGAGTTCGGTTCTCGTCATCCGCTCCACGGAAAAGCCCCAGGTCAGGAACCTGGGGTTTCCTATTTTCTAGACCTTTCCGGACTTCCGTGCCATTCACTCGCCCTAATTGTCCTATCAATTGGATTGATCACGGGCTGTATTCCGGAAGCCGGGCCGCATCGAGCAGTCTCGAATACCGAGCAGTTATGCACGCGACGGCCCTGGTCTCGCCACGCGCTGCCGCCTCGGCCTCGCGGCTCCGCCCCCGGCCGGCGGGCGGAGGAACCTCAGCCAGCTGCCACCACCGAGTGCCCGGCCCGACCCTGCGTACCTGGCACGCTCAAGGCCCAGCACTGTTGGCGCCGGCCCGCACCACTCCTGCGTTTCGCCCGGATCGCCGCCCAGAGCCTGCGGCTTCGGCACAGTCGGGGTGCCGACCACAACCAGCAGCGTGGCTACACCTCCCACAAGGCCGGACCGGTCAGTGATCCAGGTGGCCGCAGTTACCGTCCAGCCAGGAGCTGTCCCGAGGGCGTTGCCTGCGGTGGCGGCTCCCATAAGGGACCGGGCTCATCAACTGGAACCGCACCACCGTCGGCTGCCCGGCAGAGCTCTGCAAGGTTCTCGCAAGGGTCCGTCGAGTCTTCCATCCCCGCCGGGCATCCCGTCGACAGAAGCAGCTCGTGACACTCCGAGAGAAGCCAACAGGGGACGCCATGACGGCGTTAAGTGCGACCGGACCGAGTACGACCGAGCCGAGCAGGTTCGACACGGGTGCCATCGGGGCAAACGTGGCTGAGTCACGGCAGTGGCTGACTCTGGTGGGGCGCAAGAAGGTACTCGCGGTGATCCACACAGTGACGTACGGGAAACGACTGCTCGATGTTCTTTCCTGCTGGAAGCCGACTTCAGGCTCCAGGTCGTCTTCACGGTACCGCCACACGCCTTCGGCGACGACGTGCCCGCCTTCCTCGCGAGGCTGGGAAGCGCGGTGCTGCCATGGGCCCAGGCGACCCGCATGACGTTCGACCTCGCCCTCGCCGCCGGGCCGCGCGGCGTCCAGTACATAGACGCCCCGCTGATCACACTGCCGCACGGGGCCAATTACCTGAAGCGGGTGATCGGCGGAGCGAACGCGGGCGTGGCAGGGCTGCGCAGACAGGATCTCCTGCCCGGTGGGCGGCTGCCGGCCGCCGTGGGTGTGCCGCACCACGCCGAGCTGCGCGAGCTGGCGCACAACTGCCCGGAGGCACTCCCGCTGGCACACGTGATCGGCGATCCCGTACACGACCGGATCACCGCGAGTCTGCCGCTGCGCGCCGCGTACCGCCGCGCTCTCGGGCTCACCGAAGGACAGAAACTCGTCGTCGCGGTCTCGACTTGGGAGCCCACTCCTCCTTCGGCCGGTTCGATGCGCTGCTGCCGCGGCTGATCGGCGAGCTGCCGGCGGCGCGCTACCGTACGGCACTGCTCCTCCACCCCAATGTGGGCCGGACACGGCGCCTATCAAGTCCGGTCGTGGCTGGCGCGGTGCGGTCAGCTGGGAATCGGGATCATGCCGCCTGAAGCGGACTGGCGCAGCACTCTTATCGCGGCCGACTGGATCATCGGTGATCACGGCTCGGTCACTCTCTACGGGACACTCACCGGAGCACCGATCCTGCTGGCCGCTTCGCCGGAGCCGGAGATCAATCCTCGTCGCCGGCCGCGACTCTGGCCGCCCGCGCACCGACGCTGTCTCCCACCCACCCGCTGATGGACCAACTCGCCTACGCGGCAGGGGAGTACCGGCACGAGGGTATGCGCCCATCCGGTCGCGCATCACGTCGGAACCCGGCCGGTTCAACCGGAACATGCGCAGGCTGATGTACGAGCTTCTGGGGATAGGGCAGCCCGCGCACGAGCCAGTGACCATCCCGCTGCCGGAGCCACTGCCGCTGGCCGCGTGGGCACCGGGGCACGGGAGGCGTCGGCGTGAAGCGCTTCGTCGTGGTCGAGGCGAGTCCCTTTCCGAACGTATTGCACGCCCGTTGCGCCAATGCGTCGTTCAGTGTGCGGCTGAGCCCGTGGACCGTGTCCACAGGACATCGGTCATCGACGAGCACCTGGTCATAGGGTGGACGCCTGCCGGGACGGCTCCCTGCTCGACTGCGCGGACGTACTCCAGGGGAGCCGGGCGTACTCGGCCGCCGCCGCACTGCACCGACTGGCCGATCTCACCTCGGCCCACCCGGCTTGCGGCATCGCTGCGGTGCCCTGGCCGGTGCCGAAGGCGCGAGCGGCTGGGCCCTGACCGGCGGCCCCGACCGGTCAGTGGTCCTCGTACCGTCCGGCCCCTACCAGCTGTATGAGGACTCCGCGGACCAGTCGTTGCTGCCCTCGTGCCTGCACGCCTGGCTGGTGGCAGGGCGCTCGCTGCGGGAATGGCCGTACGCCCTCGACGCAACGGCCGGCTGAACCGCGCAAGCCCCTCACACACGGGGACCGGGCCGGCGAATCCGGCTCGGCCCCGTGCCGGATCCACGCCCCGCCGAGCCGACGGGCATCGGCAGGGCTCGTGGTCTCGAACAGAGCGAGGGCCCGCACGAGGAAATCCTCCGCGCCCGCTGCGTCCCCATACTCCGCGGCGCTTTCACCCAGCATCTCCAGGGTGCGTGCCTGCCAGAATGCCGCTCCGGACCCGGTGAAGACCGCCAGAGCCTCGTTCATCCTCGCCATCCCTTGCGCATACGCCCCGCCCGGACACCGGCACGTCCCAGGAAGGCGAGGGCCCGCGCGGCGTCGTGGGGTCGTTCACCGCCATCAACGCGCAATGCGCCCGGGTGAAGCAGTCGACCGCCTCGTCCGGGGCACCCGTCGCGAGCGCGATCTCGCCGAGAGTGGTACGGGCGAGGGCCGCGCCTCGCGGGTAACCGCAGCCCTCCCACACAGAGATCGCCCGGTTCAGGTAAGTCACGGCATCGGTGGACCGCCCGCCTCGCGGTGGCACGCGCCGAGGCCCAGCAGCGCCTGGCCCTCGTCCCGTAGGTCACCTGCTTCGCGCGCTGCCTGCAGGAGTCCCGATACCAGGCGGCGGCCTCCTCGGTGCGGCCGGCGGCACCCAGGCCGATGGCCCCGGAGTTGAGCATCTGACGCTCGGCCGCCCTGTTTCCTGCCCGTCGGGCAGCCTCCAGGCCGATCTCGTGAGCCTCGATCCACTCGGCATAATGGCGCAATCGCAGGAAGAGGGCCACAGGGCGTCCACGAGCATCCAGCTCGTGTCGTACCAGCCATTGCTCGCCGCGAGCCTTACAGCATCTTGCAGTTGCGCCCGATGGGAGTCGAGCCAGCCGAGCGCCGCGACGTCGTCGGCGAACGGCAGCGGAAGATCCGGCCGGTGAGCGTAGCTCCTGGGCAGCGTGAACTGCACGGGCGTCAGCCGCTCCTGTGCTGCCGTCGCGGTGTACAGGCACCAGTCGCAGAATCGCCGCAACGCCTCCTCCCGGGCGGCGCTCGTGTCGTCTTCCATGGCGCGCTCATGCGCGTGGATCCGTAAGAGGTCGTGGAAGCGGCAGCTCTCCGGACCGACGTCCTCCACGAGATTCGCCTCGACCAGCTCGTCCAGTCGTCGCTCCGCCCAATCCAGCGACTCACCGCAGGACGCCGCGGCGATCATCGTGTCGAAGGTACGCACCGGGAGCAGGCCGAGCGTCCTGTACAGACGCGCGGTCCCGCTGCTCAGCACCGCATACGACGCATCCAGGGCCTTGCGCACTGAAGTCTCCCCTCCACTTCGAGCGCGGCCAGCCGGCCGCTGCCCACGTTCCGTGCGAGGGCGTCGGCAAGCGCACCGACCGACTGCCTCGGCCGTGTCGCGAGCCGTGCAGACGCCAGGCAGACCGCTAGCGGGAGTCCCGCGCAGAGCGCCACCAGGCGGTGGACCGCCGAGAGCTCCCCGCGACCCGGTCCGCACCGATCCCACGAGTGAGCAGTTCGACACCGGCGGCCGGGCCGAGCGCGTCGAGCTGGTGAAAGCCCGCCCCTGCATACGCAGGCCGGTCAGCCTGCGGCGACTGGTGACGACCACGAGGCCGTCCGGCCCGCTGAGCAGCAACGGCCGGATCTGGGCGGCCGTGAACGAGTTGTCCAGCATGATCGCGATCCGACGGTCGGCGGTGAGGGACCGCCACAAGGAGGCAAGTTCGACCGCGTCCGTGGGTGGCGGCCCGGCGCCCAGTGCCCGGAGGAACTGGCCATGGATCTCCGCAGGCCTCACCGGCTCACCGGCCGAGTGCCCACGCAGGTCCGCGTACAGCTGCCCGTCGGGAAACTCGGTGCTCAGCGAACGCAGCCATTTGGACACCAGGGTCGTCTTGCCGATTCCGGCCGGACCACTCACAACGATCAACTGCAATCCGGTGGCACGCAGATCGTTCAGCGACTCCAGATCACGGTGCCGATTGGTGAAGTTCGCCGGAACCGGCAGCAGTTGGCGCGGTGGCGCGGACCGTGGGCGCCGCCGGTGAGGGTGGAAATGAATGCCGCCGTGCACCTCACGGGCCTGGACGGTGGGACCGTACAGTCTCGCCTCGCCACTGATCTCATTACCATGAGGCCCTTGTGAGGCCGTACTCGAGTCACTCATCCATCCGCCCTGGAGATCGATTGCCAATTACCCGAACACTTTCGTTTTCTACCCCGGCACGACTTGAAGTGACCGTCAGGAATGAGATGGATCGCGCCAAGTACAGCATCGGTGTATGGCGGAATTGGCCGCCTGATGTCATGCTCGTCAGCCATCCGACGGACCAGCGGGGCGCTGGTGGAATTCCAGATTCTCGGACCGGTGGGGCTGCGGCTGAACGGGCACTGGCTGACGCTCGGATCCGACAAGGAACGGGTGTTGCTGGCCGCGCTCGCTCTTGACGACGGCCGTCCTGTCGCGATCAGTGAGCTGATGGAACGGCTCTGGGACGGCGACCCTCCCGCACGCGCCCGCGAGAACGCGCACACCTATATCTCGCGTATCCGCCGACGGCTACGGGCGGCTGGTACGGGCCGGACGCGCCCACCATCATCGGGAGGGCGCACACCTACACCCTGCGGACCAGGCGTGACACGGTGGACCGACAGCGCTTCCAGCACTTCGTCGATGCGGCGCTCGCCAGTGAAGATGACGCGCGGACGGTCGAATTACTCTCCCGGGCAGAGGAATTGTGGCAGGGCGAGGCACTGGCGGGTCTGCCCGGGATCTGGGCGGCGACCGTGCGCCGGACGCTCGCGGAGTCACGGCTGAGCGCCGGCGCATCACGCATCGCAGCCGGTCTCAGGATGGGCCGTTTCGCCGAACAGGTGAGCGAACTTTGCGCGTTGGTCGAGCGATACCCCGGTGACGAGACTCTGCTGGGTCAGTTGATGCTCGCGTACTACGGCAGCGGACGGTACGCGGACGCGCTCCGGGTCCACCAGCGTGCCCGACAGTCACTGATGGCAGAGTACGGAGCCCTCCCCGGCGTCGAGTTGAACCTGATCCACCAGGGCGTACTGGCCCGCATACCAGCACCTGAACTGGTGCACGGCGGCGGCTCGGGGCGAACGGCCGCTCCACTCCCGACGGTTGTCGGCACTCCCCGAAGGCCCCGCCCGTGAGACCCGAGCCTGCCCGGCTCCCGCCCGAGGTGCCGCCACCCCGAAATCTGCCCCGCAACCGTCGCTCGTCGGGCGCCGGTCGGAGCTACAGGCCCTGACCTCGGTGATCGCTGAAAGGGGCGCACGGCCGATCGGTCACCGTGGTGGAGGCAGTCACCGGCATGGCTGGTGTCGGCAAGACGGCCCTGGTCGTCGCCACTGCCCACCTGCTCGCCGAGAGGTACCCGGATGGTCAGCTGTATATAGATTTGCACGGCCATTCACCCACCCAGAATCCACTGAGCGCGAGGGCGGCGCTGGCGACGCTCCTGAGGCTGCTCGGTGCGCCGGCCTTCTCCATTCCGGCGGAGCTGGAAGGGCGTACGGCCCTATGGCAGACCATGCTGGCCGAGCGCCGAGTGGTCATCGTCCTGGACGACGCGACCGGACCCGAACAAGTCGGCCCGCTGCTGCCGAGCGGGTCACCGTCCCTGACGATCATCGCCAGCCGTCGGCATCTGACCGGCATCCCGCAAGCGCTGTCGGTCCCCTCGACGCCCTGCCGGAGGAGGACGCCATCTCGCTCTTCCGCGGCTTCGCGGGGAGGAACGCACCCGCGACATCGCGGAGACCGCGCGGATCGTGGGGCTGTGCGGGTACCTCCCCTTGCAATCGAATTGGTAGCGCATCGGTTCCGCGCACGCCCGTCCTGGACGCTGACTCTCCTCGCCGAGCGTCTCGCCCGAAGTCCCGAACGGCTGACGGAGATTCGTAGCGCGGATCAGAAACAGGAGATGGCGCGGGCGTTCGCTCTCTCATATCGGACTCTCACCGCGCAGCAACGGACCGCGTTTCGCTGTCTTGGACTGCATCCGGACCCGAATTCACCGCCGAAGCGGCAGCCGCCCTGCTGGGGCTGTCGCAGGACACGACGGAGCGACTGCTCGAAGGCCTGCTGGCGTGTCACCTGCTCAGGGAGCCGGTACCGAACCGCTATCGCTACCACGATCTGCTTCGTGAATACGCCTACGGCCTGTCCACTCCGGAGGACTTTGAGCAGGAACGTCGTCAGGCCGTCGGCCGCCTTACGGGTTTCTACGTCACGACGGCCGACCTCGCAGATCGGATGGCGTACCCCGGCGCGTACGGCCGGACTCACCGACGCCGCTGCCGCCGACGCCTCCGCCGCCTTTGCCGGACTCCGCCGCCGCGCCTCCTGGCTGGCCGCGGAACACGGCAACCTCCTGGCTGTCGAAGACCATGCCCGGCGCAACGGCGCCCGGAGATGGCCTCCCAACTCGCCTGCGCCATGGCGGGGTTCCTGCAATCGGAGTGCTACTGGCAGGACGCCAAAAGCTTCTGCGGCATGCCGTCGCCCACTGGGACCGAATGAACGACAACGCGTCGGCGCTCTGCCGGGCCCTGATCGACCTCTGCGCGGCGGACGCAAGCATCGGGGACTACTCAGAGGCTGCGGCGGCGGGGAGCGCGCGCTGGAGCTCGCGCGTGCACTGGGCGACGGACCCGCCGAGGCCGAGGCGCTACGCGTGCTCGGCACACTGAACTGGCATCTCGGCGAGAATCGCAAGGCCCTCGTACTGCTCCAGAAATGTTTTGCAATCAAGTCACTGTCGGGCGACATCTGGGACAAAGCGCGCAGCCGAAACAATATAGCGGTGACGATGCTGTTCCTCGGGGAACGCGGACGGGCTCTCACGCATTTCCGCAGCGCCCTGGAAGGCTTTCGAGAGGCGTCCGATCGGACTGCAGCCGCCCAGACGCTCAACAATATCGGAGAATTGCAGATGCAGGTGGGGAGTTTCCTTCGGCCCGCCACTCGTTCGAGGAATCCCTATCTTTCCTGAAAGTCAACGGAAGCCGATACGACCGTGCGACCGTACGCAGAAACCTGGCCGAAGTCCTCACGGAGTCGGGCGATTCGACAAAGGCTCTCATCCTGTTCACTGAAACACTTTCGGAATTCCGGCTCTCGGCGACCGGAAGAGCCAGGCCGAGGCCCTGGTCGGGATCGGCGAGGCGTACTGGCGACTGGGGAACACCGAGGAATCCGGTCGGCATCTCCTCGAAGCACTGAAGATCGCGCAGGACATAGGAGCGGCCCACCACGAGGTCCAGGCCCTGCGCCGCCTCGGGCGTGCGGACTTCGCCGAAGGCCGCCTGACCGTCGCGACGGACCGGCTGCGAGCAGCGGCGGCTGTCGCCGCCCGCACGCATGACGTCGACGAGGAGACCGCTGCGCGGACACTCCTGGCGGAGGTCCGGCTCTCAGCGGGGATGTCGATGAAGCACGCATGACATTGCGTCAAGCATTCGAATTGGCGAGCCATCGAGACCATGTTGATGCGCGTAGAATCGGGCGCCGCCTGACCGAAATCGAACGCGCATTTGAAAACGAACCGGACGCCCATTACGTAGCGTGCGACGAATAGGTCGGAATGTCGAACTGACATATGCCAATGTGCCGCTTGTTCGATATTCTGATAACCTTCCGGCTCCATGATCAACCCGGAAGGAAACTCGCACGTGCGCAAACTCCTGGCGGTCACCACCCTCGTTTGCTTGACCGTTTTGGTAGCAGGGACGATGACGGGTGTCGCAACGGCATCCCCAAGGAACGACCTGCGGAACGGCTGCATCATGATATGAGGCAGCCCGTCCCGTTCCGAGCGTGACGTAGCGGCCTGGCATCACCGGAGCGTACGGACGGCTCAGCGGCAGACCCGCCCCTGTGACACCCGGTGGCTCCGTGCCACTGCGTGCCGTTCAGGACGGTGAGGCAGCGGTCAACAGAGGCCCTCGACGCCGGCAACCAGGTCGAGGGCGTCACCGCAGTTCAGAGGCGTGTTGGCCGCTCAACTGCCGAGCGAATCCAGCCCGTACGGGGCGGCGCCGGTGGGGTCCACCCCTGCTCGCAGGAGTGCCGTTCGCTGGTCAAGCAGCTCTGTGTCGGCTCTTGCCGGACGGTCGGCATATGGCATCACAGCCTGGTCTTTCCGGTCTCCGTCGAACGCTGACGACGGCCCGCTGTCCACTGGCCGAGACGAACTGAGACTGAGTGGAACTGGTGCGTCAGGCAGGGAACCCGGGACATCCGAATCCCTTCATAGTCGTTGCCGTAAACCGGCAACTCCTCTCCCTGAAGGCACAATGACTCAACTCGCACGCACTTTCCGTAGTACTGCCCGCACCGCGTCACTGGCCGTGGCGGCGCTCGGCACCACTGCCGGGCTCATCGGTGGCTTCATGGCCCCGGCCGCATCTGCCGCCGAGTCGGTCCAGCCGACCTACGACAACTACGTCGCGCTCGGCGACTCGTACGCCTCCGGTGCGGGTCTCAGCTTGGTGGATGACGCCAACTGCGATCGCACCAGAGAGATTACCCCGTGGTAATTGCCGGTGCGGTGAAGGCGAAGTCCTTCAAGAACCTCACCTGCAGTGGTGCCACCACGGCGGAGATGTCCAAGGCTCAGGGCAACAACCCGGCCCAGTTCAGCGCACTGTCGGCCGACACCGATCTGGTCACGCTGACCATCGGTGGCAATGACATCGGGTTCACCGAGATCGTCACCCAGTGCGTCGTCGGCAGCTTCAGCGATCCGACCGGCAGCCCCTGCAAGGCGCATTACAACGCGTCCGGCAGCGACGCCATCACCACTCGCATCAACTCCACGGCGGCAAAGCTCACGGTCAACCTGCAGTACATACGCGCCCTCGCACCCAAGGCCCGGGTCCTGGTGGTCGGATATCCGTCGCTCGTGCCCGACGACGGCAAGGCCTGCCGTCCCGGCGTCCCGTTCGCGGACGGCGACGTGCCCTACCTCCGCGATGTGAACAAGAAGCTCAACCAGGCCCTCGCCGACCGGGCCAAGAGCGCCGGCGCGGAGTATGCCGACACGTACACGATGACCACCGGCCATGACATGTGCCAGAACGAGACAGACCGGTGGATCGAGCCCATCGACACGAAGCTCGCACCGGCGCACCCGAACAGGTGGGGCCAGTACGCGATGGCCTACGGCACCTACAACCAGCTCCGCGACTAGGACCGGGCTCCGAACGACACTTCGGAGTGCGGGCTGCACGTCCATCGGGGCATGCCGGGTCTCCTCCCGGCACACCTCCGCTGACTGAGGGGCGTGCTCATGGCTCGGAGCCATGAGCACGCCCTTCACCATCCCGGCGTACGGGACGCCCGCCCTGCGAGGCCCCGACCGGCGGCGGATGCGGGACCGGACAACGGTGTGCTGATCACTTCCTGGCCGGCGGGCTGGTGCTGACCGATCTCCTCCGGGCCGCTCCGGCCGCTCGCGGAGAAGGCCACGGTCAACGGCGGGGAATGACGGACTACGACCTGCCCGCCGCGACGGACAACCGCGCGCTCCTTCTTCGTGGACGTTCCTGTCCGCCCCAGCACGGCTGGTGCCCGATGGAAGCCGGATCGACGTAGCGCTGAGACGTGCAGGTCGCGCCCGGGCCTCGTTCGCGTCGAGACGCCGATGCCTGGAAGACCAATCGGCCGTACCGGGAACAGCCGGTCCGGCCGGCACGGTTGCAACCGAGGGACCGGTGTCGCACGGGCGGGGAACACGGAGGCCTCAAGGCCGTCCGCCCGCCGGGCCCCGGCCCCAGGATCGCGGTACGCCCGCCGCGCACTCGGACCAAGACGTAGTTCTGCAGGAGGACTGTTTTTCATGACTGACCGGCCTTTGACGCTCATGGCAGTGCACGCCCACCCGACGACGAGGCCACCGGAACCGGAGGGTCCTCGCGCGATACGCGGCGGAAGGCATCCGCACGGTTCTCGTGACGTGTACCGACGGCGGGTGCGGTGACGGACCGGGGTGTCAAGCCGGGCGACCCCGGCACGATCCGGCGGCCGTCGCCTTGATGCGCCGCCAGGAACTCGAGGCGAGCTGTGACGTCCTGAAGATCAGCGATCTGGAGATGCTGGACTATGCCGACTCCGGAATGACTGGCTGGCCGAGCAACGACGCCCCGGATCGTTCTGGCAGACCCCGGTGGAGGAAGGCGCCGCCCGGCTTGCGGAACTCATGCGGCACTACCGGCCCGATGTGGTCATCACCTACGACGAGAACGGCTTCTACGGCCACCCCGACCACATCCAGGCCAACCGCATCACGACGGCGGCGCTGGAGATGACCGAGCTGACACCCAAGGTGTACTGGACCACGATGCCCCGCTCGATGATGCAGCGGTTCGGGGAGACCATGCGCGAGTTTCATGAGGACATGCCGGAGCCGGATCCTGCCGAGGCCGCCGCGATGGCCGAGATCGGCCTCCTGACGACGAAATCACCACATGGGTGGACACCACCGCATTCAGCGGCCAGAAGTTCGACGCGCTGGCCGCGCACGCCAGTCAGGGCGAGAACATCTTCTTCCTCAAGATGGGCAAGGAGAGGTTCGGCGAGTTCATGGGCATGGAGACCTTCGTACGCGTCAAGGACGCCACCGGCGCGGCCGTACCCGAGAACGATCTCTTCGCCGGACTGCGCTGATCCGACCGCCCGCCCGCCCGACCCGGGCCCGGACAGCTCCCGCTTGATGCGTGCCCACGGCTTCAGGTCGGCGGGCTCGCGGCCCAGTGCCCGGCGGACATCGTCGGTCACCTCGGCCGTGTGGCCCGCCCGGTGCAGGGCGAGCATGGCGCCGATCGCATCAGCGGCGGCCCCGGCCGGCCCCGGCCGGCCCCGGCCGGCCCCGGCGGGAGTTCGGACCGGTAGGCGGCCGGGGCGAGTTCCTCGTAGCGGATGGGCGGCGAGCCCGCGGCCGGTCTTGCCGGTGGCGCCGATCACCAGGACTGTGTTCCCGGTGCCCATCGTGTCCGTACGTGTCACGTCCGTCTGTGTCATGCGGCAAGCCTGGCCGCGCCGGTGGTCCGCGACCATGGCTCATCGTCCGAGCGGGATGTCCGCGCGTCCGGGCGGATGACGAGCGAGCAGCGGTACCGCACCGCAGACCTCGTGTCACCGAGGGACAGCGGCCCCGGCCCGGTCCTGCCACAGCGCCTGCGTCGGCCCGGTCGCAAGCTCGGCGGACCACTCCTGCGACCGCGATGAAGGAATACCGGTTGCGGTACGTCTCCACTGCCGTCGCCCACGTACCGCCATCGAGACCCGTCCGCGTACCGCTCTGCCGAACAGGATCGATTTCGCTGTTCATCCGGGCGGCCTGCCGGGCGTCAGCCGTGCAACCCGCCTCCTGCGCCAGCACCGCCGCCTGTACGCGGTTGGTGCAGTCGGTGCGGGTGAGGATGCTGCTGATGTGAGCCTTGACCGTGCCGGAGCTCAGGTGGAGCTGTGCGGCGATCCCGGCGTTGGAGAGGCCGGTGCCCAGCAGCCGGAGGACGTCCCGTTCGGCCGGCGTCAGGACCGCGATCCGACGTGACGCGGCGTCGCTGTTGTGGCCCGACCGGGTCCGGAAGTCGACGAGTTGGCGGGTGACCTGCGGGGCGAAGACGGGTTCTCCGGCAGCGGCGCGGCGTACGGCGTCGATGAGGTCGCGGGGCCGGTGTCCTGAGGAGGTAGCCGTGGGCTCCGGCGCGCAGGGCGCGGGTGACGCTCGGTTCCTCACCGAAGGCCGTCAGCATCACCACCCGGGTGCGGGGCGAGTGGCGGGCGATCTCGGCGGCGCCGGTGATGCCGTCGCCGGGCATGCGGATGTCGAGGAGAGCGACGTCGACGGGGTGGGCGCGGCAGGCTTCGACGGCCTCACCGGCGTCCTGCGCCTCGGCCACGATACGGATCTCGTCGTCGTTCTCCAGGATCAGCCGGATCCCGGCGCGCATCAGCGCCTCGTCGTCCGCGATCAGCACTCGGATCATCCGTTCAGTGTAGAACCTCCATGATCAGCAGGGCGAGGGTGCCGCCCAGCGTCGGCAGCAACACCAGCGTCGCCGCGCAGCCCCGCCCAGGAGGCGGCGCCAGGTGAGGACCTCCGTGGGCAGCGGGGCCAGGAGCCCGCCCGCCGGACACCGGCTCGGGCGAAGTGGCGTACACGCTTGGCACATCAGGCCGGACGGGTACACGGGCGGAGAGGATGAAGCCGCCCTGCGGACGCGGTCCGGCGTTGAGGGTGCCACCGAGCAGGCCGATCCTTTCCTGGAGACCGACGAGTCCGCTGCGGTTCCCGTCCCCGGGCGGGCGTGGAACCGGCGGGGCATCGTTGACGACGGCGACCACCACCGTGTCCCCTTCGTCGTGGAACGTCACCCGGACAGGCGCGCCGGACGCGTGCCTCAACGCGTTGGCGAGTCCTTCGCGGGTGACACGGTGGACGGCCTGCCGGGTGCGGGCGTCCACGTCCGCCGGCCCGGTCGCGTTCCAGTGCAGTTCGGCGTCGGCCCCGCGCTCCGGGAATCCGCGACCAGGGCCGAGACCCTCGCGGGTCCCCGCTCGCCGGTCTCCTCGCCGGACCGGTGACGGAGGACACCGAGGATGCCGCGCAGTTCCTCCATGGCAGTTCCAGCGGTGGTGTGCAGGAGTTCGGCCTGGGTGGCCAGCGGGGGCGCCTGTCGTTCGGCGGCGAGCTGGAGGGCTCCGGCGTGCATCGAGATGAGGCCGATGCGGTGGCCGAGCAGATCGTTCATCTCGGCGGCGATGCGAGTACGTTCCTCCATGCGGGCCGCCTCGTCGGTGAGGAGGCGGGCCTGTTCGAGGTAGGCGTTGCGTTCCCGCAGCAGCCCGGTCAGCGGACGGCGACGCCCCGGCATCAGGCCGGACAGTGCGGGCAGCAGGATGAACAGCGCGCTCACGCCGGCGTCGGCAGCCAGGTACGGCATCTTCGGGAGTCCGCTGAGGGACTGGGCGGCCATCGACGCGAGCACGGAGCCGGCGGCGCTCGCCCCAGCCACCCCAGGCGCGCCGTACGGGATCGATGCGGCGCACGGCGGACCACACGACGAACGGCACCACCACCACCGCCCACACGTTGTCCCCGGCGACCACCGGCACGCAGCACAGCACCGCGAGGGCCGGCCACACCGCCGCGCGGGCACGAGCAACGCCGCCAACACCCCACGAGGACCGCCGTGACCGGGTGGGCCGGCGGTATCAGCGCAATCGGCGCCAGCGCGCACAGCAGGACCAGACCGGCGAGTACGGACTCCGTGACAACGGTCCGCCGGGACATGGCGCGGACCGCATCCCGGATCGCGGCGGCCTCGCCGCACATCCGCCTCCACGGTCGCGCTGCCGGGCTCATGGTTTCCTCCATGTGGGGCCGTCCTGGCCGGCTGTTCTCGTCATACGCGTTGGCGAACCGCTGCGGCCTCAGGCAGCTCGCTCCGCTCCTCCTGGGACCCGGAGCTCCGGCTCCGCCCGCAGCGCGGCGACGTCCACCCGCTCTCGGTCAGTACGCGCTCGATCTCCGCCGCGGACTCCGCGTTCGTCCCGGCCTCGTCCAGCAGGGCGGCCAGCAGGTGGGTCGTACCGACCGTGGGCGAGTCCTGGGCGGAAGCGGTGAACTGCGTTACGTGCAGGAGCCGTCGGTCGTGGTCGGCGGCGCCGTCGACCACCGGGGCTTCTCTTCCACGACCTCGGTGGAAGAGGACAGCACTCGGGCGACGGCATCCTGCCGTGCGCCGTATCGGCGCAGCAGCTCCGCCCCTGGTTCGCTCCTGTCAGCTTCTCGGGCAGCTCACGTCCCGCGACGGTCAACGACCGCTCCAGCGCCAGGATGCCCAGCAGTACATCGACGGGCTCCTGCTCCGACGCCCCGCGCCGCACCGCCCCCGCAGCGCCTCCGCGCGCACCGCGCTCACGACCGCGGAACCGAACCCCGCGCCGCCCCCGAATATCCAGGCGTTGAACTTCCGGGTCAGCGGATTGCCGCGCTTCTCCCATGTCCCCGACTTGCGCAGCATCAGTACCGAGCCGGGCTCCGGCGTTGTGTCGCTCCTGCAACGCGTCGAGCACGGCCGATGCGGCGGAGACGTCCAGCTTCTCCACGACCATGGCCTCGCGGGCACGTGTACCGGGCAGCTCGACCAGTGCGTGCGCCACATGGCGGACGCACACCGAAGTGGTGCCCTCCGCCCGTGCGGTCTCAAGTGCCTTGCGCAGGCAGGTCCGCAACGCGCCGGTCATCGGCGGGAGTTCGGCGCTTTCCTGCTCCGCCTCCTCCTTCTTCCGATTCTTCCAGCGCAGCCTCTTGGCCCAGTCCTGCTGGACCTCCCGCCAGACGGAGTCGATCTCCCGCTCGTCGTCCGGGGCTCCGCTGCGCCGTCACCGGTGTCGCCGCTGACCCACACGGATGTCCCACGGGCCCCGATCGAACCGCCGAGTGAGCCGGAGGCCTTCATCCCGGGGCGATGGCGGAACCCGCGGCCGAGTCACCCGATACGAGCGCGGCGAGCACACTTTCCGTACCGACGTCGTCGCGTTCCTGCTTGGCCACATTGCTCATCGTCTCCAGCAACAGCTTGACGACGTCACTCTCGAACTCGGTGGTCGCGCCGGCGTCGTGGTCGGAAGTTCGCTGATCCATCGGGCCTTCCTTTCCGTGGTGTTAGCTGCTGAGAAGGACGCTAGCCCGCGTTCTTCCGGCTCCGCGTCGGCCGACCGGCCATGCTTCCGGTCCGACCGGCCATGCTTCCGGTCCGACCGGCCGGGTCCTCCTGTCCGGGTGGACGGGAGCCCGCAGGCCCACCGGGTGCGATGTGCCCAGGTACGGGTCGTCCTCCGAGATGAGGCGACCCCGGTGGTGCCGGCAGCACCGGTCAGAGATCCGCACCCGGAAGGGCCGCTTCAGCGGTAGTTCACCCGGCGTCCGCAGCCGGTCGTGGAGGACCGCGAAGGCCGTGCAGGTGAGGGGCAGATCACGGCCGCGGTGACCAGGATGCCGACGATGACGGGGCGAGGATGCCGGCGTAATACGCGGCGAAGAAGTTGCCCGTCGCCTGTTCGAGGAGGGCTCGTACCAGGGGCGCAGCGGCAGGGCGAGCTGCACCACCAGCCGGACCATACCGGCGGTGAGCGCGGCCAGCGGCAGCGCGAGAGCGAGGACACGGGCCGCTCCGGCACGCGTCCAGGTCAGCGACCAGGAACGGCGCAGCGCCGCTCGGGGCCGAGGCCATCGGCCGCGGCGGCTGGGGCGAGAGTGAGGGCGAGCGCAGCAGCACGGCGGCGAACACGGCAGCCACAGGGAGGCCGCGACAAGTGCGTAGGGCCACGATCCGCGTTCCAGAAGCTGCTCGTCGGTGTCGAGATGGAGGCCGGTGAGACTGTTCGCCACGGCTGCGACGAGGAGCGGCAGGGGCCATACGATCAGGCTGCGCAGCGTGTACACGGCGAGCACCGGTCGCAGCCGCGCGGTGACCGCAGCACGTGACCAGTCCCCTGCGAGGGCTCGGGAGATCCCGCTGCAACCGCCCGCGAGCACACGGACTGCAGGGCCGCGCTGCCGGTGCCGAGGAGGAGCAGGAAGAGCGGGAGCGTGCAGAGGGCGACCAGTGCCAGGTCGGTGTGGTCGTGCAGGTAGGGGTCCTCGACCTGGTGGTACCAGATGCGTTGGTTCCGCATACGGGTGAAGACGGGCCAGGCGAGCGCGAATATCGCGGTCGTCATCAGGAGTGCGGCCAGTCCGGACAGGCCGACGACGCGCGTCGTCGCACCCCAGAGTGCCTCGATGCCGCCGCAGCACGGCGAATGTGGTGTCGGTGACGCAGCGTTGCGGACTCCCGCCCGTCGGTAGCACCGTGCGGTCGTGCTGCGTGATGCGCGTCATGGGGCGAGCCTTCTGTACGTTCCGGATCCGGTCCTGCGTTCCTGTTGGGGACGCAGGGTGGACCCGGCACGGTTCTCCGGCCCAGCCCCTGCACGGTTCTCCGGCCCGGCCCCGGCCCGGGTCAGGTTCCGGATGTCAGTGCGGGCGAGCCTCACTCACCGCACGGGGAAGCCTGCGGAGTAACCCTGCTGCCTCAGCCAGGGCAGGATCTCGCGCAGAGCGGCCAGGGTCTGGGAACGATCCCTCCCGCGTCGTGGAAGAGGACGGTCGGCCCGTTGGAGATCTCCCTCTTGACGGTGGCGACCATGGTGTCCGCACCGGGACGCTCGAAGTCCTGGAGTCGACGTTCCAGCCCAACGGCCGCATGCCCGGGACGCGGCGAGCTTTCGGCTGTACGGGGTGAAAGCGCCGCCCGGGGCCCGGTAATACTGCGGCCGGACGCCCCGGACGCCTTGGTGATCATGCGTTCGGCATCCAGGATCTGCTGGGACTGGTAGGCCTCGGACCGGGTGTCCATGGTGGTGTCGTGCGAGACGGTGTGGTTGCACAGTCGGTGCCCGTCCGCCACGACCGCCTTGACCAGGTCGGGGTGCGCCTGGGCCTGCGTGCCCACCATGCAGAACGTGGCCTTCACACCGCTGTCCTTCAGCAGTTGCAACACCTGCGGCGTCCAGGCCGGGTCCGGTCCGTCGTCGATGGTGATGTTGACGCCCGCGTGCCGCGGTCCGAGGCGTGCACGATGCCCGCCGCCACTGGCCGGGCGTCGGGCGCTGAGACACGCGCTTGCGGCTGCCGCCCACCGGTGGAGTCGGCCTGCGCGGTCCACACCGAGGTGGCAGCGGCTACCGCTGTCACCCCGAGCGCCGCTGCGAGAAGCCTGCTGTGCCATCCCCGTCCCTTGTGCCTCGCCATGTCCGCCCACCCTTTGCTGCCTGCCCCGATGCCGTGTCCCCATCAAGACATACGAACGCCCTCACAAGATCCCCTGTTACCGATCGCGTACGAATCCGCAGGGAGCCGGCGACAAACGCAGGAGGGCCGCGCCCGGCGGCGCCGCTACGTGCAGCGGGCTGAGAAACTGCATCCAGGAGAACAGTCCGGGGGCACCACATGACGCCACAGGAAGCCATCACGGTGCAGGACCAGGACGGCTCGGCCGCAGCACGGGCTGAGGACGCGTACAGGCTGGTCTATGCCGATGTGTTCGCGGAGCCGCCGTACAACGAGACCGCTGACGACGTCGCAGCCACCTTCCGGCATTTTCGCTCCCAGACCCGCAAGCGCACCTTTCGCGCCGCCCTGGCCCGCGCCGAGGAGGGTGAGCCGGCCGGCATGGCATACGGCTGCTCAGTCGCGCCTGACACAGGGTGGTGGGACGAACTGACCGAGCCCGTGCCCGACGGCATGCGGCGCGAGGACGGGCACCGCACCTTCGGCCTGATGGAACTTGCGGTACGCGGACCCTGGCGCGGGCAGGGTGTCGCGCGGCGCCTGCACGAGACACTGCTCGGCTGCATCGAGGCCGAACGGGTGCTGCTGAACGTCCACCCGGACAGCAAGGCGGCGTCGGCCGCCTACCGGGCGTGGGGTTACCGCAAGGTCGGCGAGGCGCACCCGTGGGACGGCCCGGACCTCTATGACGTCATGCTGCTCGACCTGCGGTCATGACGACCGCGCACAAGTGACCGCGCATCGGGGTGGTTGTCGTGCGGGTCCAGCCGGCGGCCTGCCCACACGTCACGGAAGAAGGAGCCCGTCAGCAGGCTGACGGGCTCCTTCGGAAGATCGTGGCTAACCTGTCGTCAGGTCAGATCGTCGGTGTGTCATCGACAACCTCCTTGTGCGGTTCGACAACGAACTTCCAGCCTTCGCTGGGCTCCAGGAATCGCACTCGGGTCGGGTAGATGTCCAAGGCACGGCGGTCACGGTTCTGACCGCTCGTGTTCTTCCGCCCCGGGCCGGCTCCTCGAACAGGTCGACCTTGACATCCGGCACCGCGGCGACTTCCTCGCTCCAGCGCTGAACGATCCCCGCACCGAAGGCGTCCCTGGCGGCGGAGTAGAGCGAGTCCAGGGATTCCTTGTTCCCGTTCGGCACGAAGAGGGCGAGATTCAGGAGGACGCCTGCACTCTGAAGAACCTCAATTTTTCCCCTGCCTTCTCGGCAACCCAGATCCCGCGCTCTTCGGCATCGTCCGGGAGGACATGGATTTCCCGACCGAAGATCGTCCTCGCGGTGAAGGACCCTCCCTCGAAATCCTTACCCGGCTCCGTAAGGAAAGCCGGGGCATAGCAGTCGAGAGGAAGGCCATCCATCTCTGCCGAGACAAAGATTTCGTCCTGGATACCCAACTTCGAAATCTCTTCGACCGTAAGACGTCGAGCCGTAACCTTCTCGGTGTTCACGCCATTCCCCTTTTCTCGGCGCCCATGAATTCATTGAATCCTACCACGAAAACGATCACCCAGTTCCCGTTCGACTCACTCCGGGAGAACAGAAAAGAATCCTCCCACACCGCCGGGCGAACGCGGAAAGCGTAGCGAAATACTGCGACATTCAATAGTTACCTACTGGCTTCAACGGTGCTCTCGGCAAACCGAGTCAGCCATCGAGGAGAATGCGAGCAGACTTTCCCTTGCACGACGGCAGCGGTTCCATCCGTGCCCGGAGGTCATCCGGCACAGTCCACGGCGAAGTGCTGCTCACCGAAAGCGAGGAGCGGCGCCATGACGGATCCGGACCCCTGTCCGTCCATCCGGCGCCACGGGACGCGGGGAAATTCGTGAGTCCGGGGAATGACCCGGACGATCGCGCGGCCCTTTCAGAATTTGCGCCGGATGCGGGTCGGCTGGACAAGGGACCCCGATTCAATTCTCGACGAGCGGGTTCAGGCAGGATCGCTCGCATCGAACCCTCCTGTCCTGTTCGAAAAGCGGCCGATCGCATCAAACCAAGTTGTCACCGCCCGAGACCCGGTGCCCACTCCTGGGAGATCGATCCGAATTGTTAGCTTCATTCTTCATGGGCACCTCCGGCAAGTGCCGTAGCGATCGACAGAGTCACATATGTTCAGTGATGAGGGATTTATGTTCGTGTATCGGATGTGGTGGCGTGCGGAGAACTGCACCGAGTGGGTTTCGGGAGCGCGGCTCCTGGCAGAGGTGAGTGACGGCGGGGCCTCGTGCCGGAGGAGCTGTCCTGGTCGACGGTGGACGGAACACATTGTTCGGTGGCGTTCTCGTCGGACGGGACGAGCTGCTACGGCCATCGCCGCACTGCCGACGGGGACGTGGTGGAGCTGCGCGGGGAGTCCGACGGCCGGCCGGACGACCTGCGGGAGAGCGCCGGGCACGCTCGTGGGTACGAGTTCGACACGGAGACCGTCCTGCTGCACACGGCCTGTGCACGGCGGCCGCCGCAACGAGACCGGTACACGCCGCTACATGTTCAAGATCCGGTTCAACCCGACGGTGCCGCAGATCCGGCTCTGGAACACCGACGACCTCACCGATCCGGCGGTAGTCACCGAGCTCAGCGCCACCTTCCCTGGTAGGAGCAGGCCGCCGGCCGGCTGGAGATCCACAATCGCGTACTCCTGCGGCGTGCGCTCACCGGTGACGACAGCTTTGGCATCGACCACTGGGTGACCCGAGTGAACAACCGCTCGAAAGCTGCACGACAGCGTCTCTCAGCCGGTGTGAAGGACCCGAAGCGACCGGGTTCCGCCGGATCCCGGTCAACGACCTGGGCCGGCGACCAGACCCACTGGCCGCCCAACTGCTCGCGCAGGGCCCTCTCGACCCGGGTACCGAGCGGGGACTTCACGAACGGCCGACTCGCTGCGCCGTAGGGCCTCCCGCCTCAGGACCCGCCCCACATTATGCATGATGCACATCGGGAGTACGGTGAAGGAGGGAACGTCGTTCAGGGGCCTGGAACGCCGAAATCGAACGAATGAACGAATAAAGGAACAGCGCAATGACACTGGAGAACAAGGTCGCGATCGTCACCGGCGGTGCGTCCGGCATCGGCGAAGCCGTCACCCGGCTGTTCGTCGAGCGGGCGCACAGGTCGTCGTCATCGATCTGCAGCAGGCGGCAGGCGATGCCATCCTCGCCGAGCTCGGCGAGGCGGTGGCGTTCATCCAGGAGACGTCTCCGACCGTTCGATCGCCGACCGCGCCGTCGCCACGGCCGTGGAACGCTTCGGCAAGCTCGACATTCTGGTGAACAACGCCAGCGCCTCCCGGGTGCGGCCGTTCGTCGAGCAGACCGAGGACGACTGGAAGCTCGCGATGGACACCGGCCTGTTCGCCACCCGCAACTTCATGATCGCCGCCTACCCGGAGCTGAAGAAGGCCCAGGGCGCGGTCGTCAACTTCGCCTCGGGCGCGGGCATCGACGGCCAGCCGAACCAGGCGTCGTACGCGGCGGCCAAGGAAGCCATCCGCGGCCTCAGCCGGGTCGTCGCCAACGAGTGGGCCGCCGACCAGATCCGGGTCAACGTGGTGTCCCCGATGGCGAAGACCGCGGGCGTCGCCCAGTGGGCAGAGGCCAACCCGGAGCAGTACAAGCTCTCCGCCGCCAAGGTCCCGCTCGGCCGCTTCGGCGACCCGATGAAGGACGTGGCGCCGGTCGTCGCGTTCCTGGCGAGCGATGACGCGCAGTACATCACCGGCCAGACGCTGATGGCGGACGGCGGAGCGATCAAGCTTCGCTGACCCTGCCCCTGCCCCTGCCCCTGCCCCCGTACGGGGAACCGTCTGACGGCCGCAGGTACGGACGCCGGGCCGCTCACGGCACAGGCGCCTCTCCCGCCCCCGCCGGACCACGCCCGTCCGGCCGGGCCCCGCCGATCGCTTCCCTGATCCGGTCGACATCGCCGCGTTCGGCCGCGGGCAGGGGCGCCGGGCCGTGGCCAGGCCGTCGCGATGCAGGGGTGAGCGCGGTCGGCGCGTCGCCGCGCAGTTCGGCTATGAAGCCCAGCCCGGCTGGGATCAGCGTGGGACCGCCGCACCGGAGGCAACCACTTGCATCAGGAATCCGGTGGGCGCGGACACCCTTCAGCGACCGAGGTAGCGCAGGACGGCCAGCACCCTGCGGTGTTCGTCCTCGCCGCGGGCCAGCCCGAGCTTGTCGAAGATCGCGGCGACATGTTTCTCGACGGCCCGCTGGGAGATGTCTATACGGCGCGCGATGGCCGGATTCGTCAGACCTGCGGCCATGTGCTCCAGTGCCTGCCGCTCGCGCACACTGAGCGAGCCGAGGCCCTCGTGGGTGGACCGCACGGCGAGCAGACGGCTGACGACGTCCGGGTCGAGCGCGGTGCCGCCGGCCGCGACACGGCGCAGCGCGCTCACGAAGTCGTCCAGGTCCAGCACTCGGTCCTTGAGCAGATAGCCGATGCCGGACGGACCGTCGGCGAGGAGGTCGTCGATGTAACGGGTCTCGATGTACTGGGAGAACAGCAGCACTCCGAGTCCGGGCATGCGGCGGCGCAGCTCGACGGCGGCGCGCAGCCCTCGTCCCGGTGGGTGGGCGGCATGCGGATGTCGGCGACGACGACATCCGGCCGGTGCTCGTCGACGGCGGCGAGCAGCTCGTCGGGTGCCCCACGGCTGCCACGACGTCCAGGTCGCGCTCGCCGAGGAGCTGGACGAGTCCCTCGCGGACGATCGCGGCGTCCTCGGCGATCACGATGCGCATGGGGTTCCCTCCGGCTCTTACGGTACGGGCAGCCGGATGGTCACGGTGGTCGGCCCACCGGGCGGGCTGTCGATGGACAGCGTGCCGTCGATGGTACGTACGCGCTCGGCGAGGCCGGTGAGGCCGGACCCGCCGGGGTGAGGCCGGCGCCCCGGTGCCGTTGTCCCGCACGTGCAGGAGCAGCGCCTGGGCGACGAGTTCGGCGCAGACGTCGATGGTGGTGGCCGAGGCGTGCCGGGAGGCGTTCGTGAGGAGCTCGGCGACACAGAAGTAGGCGATGGTCTCCACGGCGTCGGGGAGCCGGGCGGACAGGTCCGCCCGCACTCGGACCTGCGTCGTCGGGGAATCGATGTCGGAGGCGAGCGAAGCGAGGGCGGAATCGAGGCCGTTGTCGAGTACCGGCGGATGGATTCCGCGCACGAGATCCCGCAACTCCCCAGTGCGGTGCGGGCGTTGGCGAGGAGTGGTCGACCAGTTCACGCGCCTTGGCCGCGTCCGTACGCTCGGGTGCGAGCGCGTCGCGCGCCCGTGTGAGGGACATCGCGACCGCGATGAGCCGGGCCTGCGCACCGTCGTGAAGGTCCCGTTCGATGCGGCGCAACGTGGCCGCGGAGTCGCGTACCGCGACGGCTCGGGTCTCCTCCAGATCGCGGATCCGCCCGGTGAGGCGTCCGGGCCCGAGCAGGGCCCGGCCCAGCAGCACGAAGAGCCGGCCGAGCTGTCGCCCGGCCAAGCCGGATGCCGCCAGTACGAGGACGCCCGCGGCTGCGACGGCCAGGGCGCGGGGCAGGGTGTCCAGAGGAATGCCCCCGGGAGACCCAGTCCGTCGTGTCCGTCCTGGCGGACGGCCTGGAACCAGAGGGGATAGCTGAGTGCGGCGACCCCGTACAGCCGGACGGGGATCTGGACGAGGAACGCGAGCGCGGCGACGGGCGCCGCGGCAATCGCGAAGGCCGCGCCGCGCCAGGCGTTGACGTCGGTGACGGGTCCGGGTGTCCTGGGCGAGGCCGCGATGTCCTCGGCGAGCAGCGTGCGGAGCAGGACGCGGTGCAGGTTCGTGAGGCCACGGGCGACCGTGAGAACGGCGGAGACAACGGGCGGGCCGAGGCGTGTGACGCACAGCAGGCCGCCGTACGCGAGGAGAGGGACCAGCAGAAGTCCGAGCAGTCCGGGCACCAGCCCGAGAACAGCGTGCACGAGGGTCCGCCGGGCCGTACGGGACGCGAAAACACCGAGCGCGTCGAGTACGCGCACCGCTCGGCTCCGGTGCGGCCCGCGACCTGCGGCCGGGACTGCGGCGGTCCGATCTCGGTGTACGTCATACGACTTGGCATCCTCGCAGGTCCGGCCGGGCAGGGCGGGACGGCGCAGGTCGGCACTGACGGGTCGGCATCGACGGGTCCGGTTCGGGGCGCGGCCGGATCACGCGAGCGCCTCGCTCGGCCGCCTGCTCAGATGACGGACCAACGGCACCGTCGACGAGACCAGGACCAGCAGTACGACCGCCGCGCCGGTGCCCGACCACGCCGTCACGGGAAGCTCCGCCAGCGGCGCTCCGCTGCGGCGCCCAGCGGCAGTGTCACCGTGCAGGCGACAGCCGCACCCGCGCCGAAACCCGCTGCCGCGACAATCAGCCCTTCCAGCAGCACCATGCGCACCACCTGCCCGCTGTCGCACCGACCGCACGCAGCAGCGCGATCTCCCGCCGTCGCTCGGCGGTCAGCATCACCATGGTGTTGGCCGCGACCAGAGCCGCGAAGCTCGCGTACAGGGCCGTACCGAAGACGTCGATCCATGACGGGGTGTCGGTCGTCACCAGCGCCGCGAACTTCACCAGCGAGAACGCCACCACCAGCGCCACCGGCGTAACGGCGGACGACAGTCGGCGGGCTCGGGCACGGCTGTTGACCACCGCCAGCTCGCCCACCGCCGCGTCGCCGAGAACCCGCAGGGCACCGACGCCAAGGCCGTCACCAGGAGCCCGATCGCCGGGCCCGCCATGGCGACCACCACCAGGTGGACGAGCAGCACCAGCGGCAGCAGCTCCGCCGTGTCGTCGGGCGGAGCCGCGGCGGCCACCAGCGTCAGTGTGACGGCCCCGGCCAGCGCCATCACGATGGCGATGACCCGCAGCGGTGTCATCCCGCGGCGCGCCACGGCCGCTTCCCCGAGCGCGGACGACGGGCGGGACCTCGCCGCCCGGTGGGAAGCCAGCAGTCCACCGAGCTGGCTGGTCACCACGAGCACACCCGCGGCGGCGGCCGGCACCCATCCCACCGTCAGCCGCAGCCCGGCCGGGACCAGATCATGCGCGGCCATGCCGTCGAACCACACCCCTGCCAGCACGTGCCCGAGTCCGTACCCGGCCGGGATCGCGGGCAGGGCCGTCAACAGCGCTTCCGCAGCCACCATGCGTCGCAGTTGCCAGGGAAGTGCCCCGACTGCCCGCAGCAACGCGTTCTCGCGGGAGTGCTGGGTAACGGCCAGTGCCATGACCTGACCGATGACGAAGATCGACAGATAGACGGTCACGATCGTGAATGCGGCGCCCATCGTGGCCAGGGTCTCCCGCTCCGGCGAGGGCGGTGCGTCCGACACCGTCACGAGCAGGGCGACGGACGCGGTCACGATCGTCGCCGACAGCACGAGCACCGCGAACACACCGCCGAAGGCGCAGGGGCGGGCGCGTACGGAGGCACGGGCGAGTCCTGCGGTCACTGGGCCACCGCCCCGGCGGAGCGGAGTGCCTGCCCCAAGTGCGCGCATTCTGGCGGCAATTGCTCCGGCGCCCGCCTCGTCCGGCCTCAGCTCGTCCACGAGCAGGCCGTCCTTCAGGAAAAGCACGCGGTCCGCCCACGCAGCGGCCGTCGGGTCGTGGGTGACCATCAGCAGCGTGGTGCCCAGCTCCGACACGGCGCTCCGCAACAGGCCGAGCACCTCGTCGGCCGAGACCGGGTCCAGCGCGCCGGTCGGCTCGTCCGCGCACACCATCTCGGGCGCGGTGATCAGCGCGCGGGCGATGGCGACACGCTGCTGCTGCCCTCCGGACAGCTGACCGGGCCGGCTGCGGGCCCGGTCGGCCAGGCCGACCGGGCCAGCATCCGCCGGGCCTGCCCCTGTCCCGGCCTCCCCGGCCAGCCGCAGCGGGAGCATGACGTTCTGTTCGGCCGTCAGGGCCGGCAGCAGATTGAACGACTGGAAGACGAATCCCACCCGGGTCCGCCGCAGCCCGGTCAGCCGACGCTCCCCATCCTCCCGATCTCCTGCCCACCCAGCCGTACGCTGCCGGCGGTGGGCCGGTCCAGTCCGGCCGCACACTGCAGCATCGTGCTCTTGCCGGAACCTGAGGGCCCCATCACGGCCGTGAAGCTGCCACGCGGCAGCTCGACATCGACCCCTCGAAGCGCGTGGACTGCTGCGGAACCCCGGCCGTGCCGACGTACGACACCGCGCATGGCGAGCGCCCACTGGTCCGTCGAACACATGTCATCACTGTTTTCCGGCATCCCTCCACGTTAGGAATCAGCAGGTCACACGGTCGATGGAGCAGCCCCTGAACCACGGTTCGGAAAACCGAACCCGGGGCCGCGACCCGTCGCCGGGTGTGCCCGCCGGGTCAGGAATCGTTGCGACGGGCGTAGTACCGGTGGGAAGGGAGGAATCGCAGGATTCTTCCGCGCGGCGCGGCACGGGATCCCGCCGCAGGACGCCATAATGCCGTCGGCAGCCGACAGCGTGACCGCCGTCACACTCAGGTCATCCGGCCCCGTGAGGAGCGGCCATGTACGAAAGCCGGCAACTGCGCCCGTCGCCGGTGGTCGCCTCCGTCCAGCCGCTGCGCCGGATCAACGGCCCGCTGCCATGGTTGTCGGCGGTCGCGGTGGCCTTCGCGATCGTCCAACTGGCCGTCGTCGTACCGGGGTCGGGGCTGGCCTGGGACGAGACGGTCTACGTGAGCCAGGCCGGCGGCAACGCGCCCCGGCGTTCTTCAGCGCCCCGCGCCCGCGGCATCTCCTACCTGGTCGCTCCGGCCGCAGCGCTGACCGCTTCCACGACCGTGCTGCGGATCTACCTCGTACTGCTGTCCGCCGCAGGCCTGTTCCTCGCTCTGTGGGTCTGGCGGAAGGTGCTCCCCACCCCGTCCTCGCCTGCGCGGGGCGTTGTTCGCCGGGCTGTGGCCCACCGTGTTCTACGGGCCCGCCGCCATGCCGAACCTGTGGTGCGCCCTGGGATCCCTGGCCGCGGTCGGCTGGGTCCTGCGTGCGGTGCGCGGTACGGACGGCCGCGCGGGGCCGTCCGGTGCGGGTGCCGCTGTGGCTCTGGTCGCCCTGATGCGCCCCGCCGACGGATTCTGGCTCGCCCTGCCCCTGGCCCTCGCGGTGCTGCTGGTGCCCGGCCGCCACCGGCGGGCGGTGTTCGCCATGCTCGTGGCCGGACTGCTGGCCGGCTGTGCGCCCTGGGTCTTCGAGGCGTACGCGCACTACGGAGGCCTGAACGCCCGGCTGCACCGCGCCGGCGAGATCCAGGGCGGGCTGGGATGGAACATCGCCATCGACGACCACGCCAGGGCCCTGGCCGGCAGCACTCTGTGCCGACCGTGCGAGGTTCCGTGGAAGCGTCCGGCCACTGCCGCATGGTGGGCCGCGCTGCCCGTGCTCACCATCGGCGGCCTCGTCCTCGCGCGCCGCGCGAACCGCGGCTTCGCCGCCCTGATCGCGGCGACGACCGCGGTGTCGCTGGCGTTGCCGTATCTGTTTCTGGTCGGGTACGCCGCGCCCCGCTTCCTCCTCCCCGCCTACGCGCTGCTGGCCGTGCCGGTGGCCGAGTGCGTGATCCACCTGTTCACCCGCCTGCGGCCGGTGGGTGCCACCGCACTCGCCCTCGTCCTGGCCGGCCACCTCACGGTGCAGTTCCAGGTCCTCAGCCAGGTGTCGGCGAGCAGCCACTCCACGAGTGCGAACTACGCGGCGATCGCCGCTGCGCTGAACCGTCTCGGGGTCGGCCCGCCCTGCGTACTCAGCGGTGATCACGCCGTCCCGATCGGGTACTACGCGGGCTGCGCCTCACGCCAGGTCACCGGCCACGACGCGAGTATCACCCCGAGGCTCCGGGCGGCCGCCCTCCGCATGCCCACGGCCGTGATCGTCTCCGGCCGCAACGAACCGCCCCGCCATGCCGGCGACTGGCGGTCCGTCCCCTGTCGCACACCCCGGCACCACGCCCTACTGGGCCTATCTCCCGCCGGGGCAATGAGCCGGCTGCCCGCGCGCCGGTCACACGCCCGTCTCCACCACGTACTCGGATCGCGCGAAGGCGTACGACTGGCTAGCGTGACAAACCGGGGCAGACACAAGAGCGGGAGTGGGAATCATGGCTGTAAGACCTGAGGGCACACCCTGCTGGGCCGACGCGACGTTCACCGACATCGAGGGGCGAAGAGCTTCTACGGTGACGTGCTGGGCTGGACGTTCGGTGAGTCGGCGGCGGAGTTCGGCAACTACACCCAGGCATACGCCAACGGCCGGGCGGTGGCCGCCATTTCGCCGCCGATGCCCGGAGCGGAAGACCAGTCCGCCTGGTGCCTGTATCTCGCCGCGCCGGACGCCGCCGCCACCGCGGCGAAGATCCGTGACCACGGGGGCGAGGTGCTGGTGGAGCCGATGCAGGTCGCCGACTTCGGCACGATGGTCCTGGCCCGCGACCCAGGCGGTGTCGTCTTCGGTGTGTGGCAGGCGGGCACCCATGAGGGGTTCGAGGCGACCGCCGTGCCCGGCGCGTACTGCTGGGCCGAGATCTTCACCCGGGAGCCGGCGAAGTCGGATGCGTTCTTCCCCGCCGTCTTCCCGTACACCGTACGGAAATTGGACGACGCCAGTATGGACTTCAAACTCTTCGACGTCGGCAGCGAGACGGTGCTGGGGCGGATGGCGATGGGCGAGGAGTTCCTCCGGAGGCGCCTTCGTACATGAATGTGTACTTCACGGTCGAGGACTGCGACACGGCGGTGGCCAAGGCGACCGAGCGCGGCGGGGCACTGCTGTTCGGCCCGATGGACACCCCTTCGGGCGGTTCGCCGCACTGATCGACCCCCAGGGGCGACGCTCTCCGTGCTCGACCCCAGCAGGGCCGAGGGCGAGATGCCCAGCACGTCCCCGCCTCCTGACCGGGCAGCGATTCGCCCGGCCCCGTTGTCGCAGCGGCTGAGGCGGTCCGCGTACGTGCGGTCCGCCCGGCCCGGCCGGCTACCGATCCGGATTCTCATGCGCAGTCTCCGAACCATCCCTTCCGCGCTCGCGGGCGCGGCCGTCATCGCACTGGCCGGCTGCGCGGGCGCGGCAGCGGCACAACCGCCCGCCCGCCCGTGGCCGCCTCGGTCGCCGCGGCGGCTCCGGCCGCGGCTGGGCAGGCCCCGGCCGACAGGACCGACCCGCGGACCGGGAGTGCCATGCTCGCCATCCCTTCGATGGGCCTCGATGACCTGCGCGTGGTCCCGTACGAGGGACGACGGACGACGCGGCCGGTACCCGGATACAGGACCGGGGCATGGCCGCCGGCCCGTACGGCGAACACGGTGGAGTCGGCCCCGGGGAGACGGGCAACTACCTGGTGACGGCTCACCGGATCTCCGCAGGCGGACCCCGCGTGGCCTTCCGTCCGTCGACAAGGGCGACTCCGTCTTCGTCACGGCGGGCGGCACGGTGTTCGAGTACCGGATCACCGGGACCAGACAGACCTCCTTCCGTTCCGAGCGCTCCCTGGCCGAGCAGCGGGCCGAGGTCCCGGGCTCACCGGGCGAGAAACCGGTCAGGGCGATGATCACCGTCTCCACCTGTGCGACGCCGGAGGACGACGCCGCCGGGAACTTCTGGCGCGACGACAAGGGCAATCCGGAGCACCGCATCGACAAGATCGGTGTTCTGGTGTCTTCGTCCCCGCAGAAGCCATGAGGTAAAAGAGGGAAAAGTTCCGACTTGTCCCTTGTCGAGCTACCGTAAAACTATGGCCAGAACCGAGCGTCAGCACGAACGGCAGGCGGAGTACGCGTGTCCGGCCTGCAAGAACCCCGTCTCGACCACGCTGCAGCGGCACAAGACCCTTGGGATCTTCGTCCCCGTCTGGGGTCCGGGCCCGTGCCGGAATCCCGGCTGCGAGAGACATGTGACGGAAGCGGAGGAAGAGGCTGCCGTGGATCGCAGGATCAGGCGGTGAGGCGCAGGCGCTGCCCGGGTAGATGAGGTCGGGGCCCTCGTCGAGGAGTTCGCGGTTCAGCTCGTAGAGCGCATCGGTGCCACCGGGGACGTCGGCTCGATCGGCGATCACGGAGAGGCAGTCGCCCGGCTGGACGACGTAGGTCCGTGCACCGGCGAGGTCGGAGGAGCCGGACGCTTCGGCGGACTCGGATGCTTCGGCGGACCCGGATGCTTCGGCGGACCCGGATGCTTCGCTGCCTTCGTCGGCGCTCTGCGAGCTGCTCGGACTCTCGCTCGGCTGCCGCTCGGGTGCGGCCTGTGCGGTGTCACTGGGCTGAGGAGTGCTGTCGGCCCGGGGACCCGAAGCCGGGCCGCCTGCACCGAGGCGCCCGCAGTTGGGCCACGCGCCCATACCTTGCGAGCGGGCGACGCGCTCGCCGACCGCGATCTGCTCGGAGCGGGTGGCGAGGTCGGCGCGGGTGCGTACTGCCCGCCGCCGTAGGCCTGCCAGGTCGAGGGCGCGAACTGCAGTCCACCGTGGTAGCCGTTGCCGGTGTTGATGTTCCAGCGACCGCTGCTCTCACACTGGGCGATGCGGTCCCAGTCGGTGCCCGCGGTGACGGTCGGCGCGGTGACTGTCAGTGCGGTGACAGTCGGCGCGGTGACGGCCTGCGCGGAGACCGTCTGCGCGGTGAAGGTCTGCGCGGGAGCCACCTGCGCGGGGTGGCCGCAGCGCTGCGGCCGGACAGGCCCAGCACGCTCAGGAGGATAAGCAGGAGTGCGAGCGCCGCTTCGACGGGCCGCTTGGCGAGGGGTGATGCCGGCATGACGGTATTCCTCCGCTGTGCTCCGAAAGGTGTGCAAGGGCAGGTATAGATAAGCCGCCGATATGCTTTTCGGTCGGCTTTGACGCGTCTGTCGTTCGCACATTCACCCGGGTGGAGGTGCCCGGCCCCGATATAGTGCGGAATTCACACACATCACAGGGTGGGGCCTTCTCATGGCGCTGTTCGGCAACGCACACACCGTCGATCCCGCGGCGGCACAGCAGGACTACGCCAGGCTGCTGGGCCAGGGCGAGCAGGTGCACGCCGCGTACCTGCTGATCCGCGACACCATAATCTTCACCGACCGCAGGCTCCTCCTCGTCGACAAACAGGGGATCACCGGCAAGAAGGTGGAGTACCACTCGGTCCCGTACCGGAGCATCACGCACTTCGCGGTGGAGACGGCAGGCACCTTCGACCTCGACGCGGAGCTCAAGATCTGGATCTCCGGTACCGCCGCGCCCATCCAGAAGACGTTCACCAAGGGCGTCGACATCTACGAGGTGCAGGCCATCCTGACGCAGTTCGTCGCGCGCTGAGCTGAGGTCCGGTCCAAGAAGCGCTCGGGGAGCCGGGGTCGTTACGGCTTCGGCTTCCGCAGCCGGGCCATCGCCTCGCGGATCGCGGGAGTCCGGCGTACAGCGCGTCGCCCGGACAGCCGGTCTGGAACGTGTCGCGGTGCCCCGACACCGCATGGAGGTGGACCACCTCGCCCTGCCGGTACAGGCTCTCGTCGCTGGTCGAGACCATCCGTACCTTGCTCCGGGGTCGATTCCGCGCCGCAGCTTCCACGCGCCCACCTTGGCGATCCCTCGATCAGCGCCTTCGGCACCGGCACCCCTGCGCGTAGTTGCCCAGTGCCGCGATACCGACGCTGTGGGCGTTGAACCCTTGAGTGCGCTCCGCGCACCGGCCGGCCGATGCCGCCCGCTCTGCCCTCGTAAATGGTCCCGCAGCGGTCGACGACGAAGTTGTAGCCGATGTCGTCCCACCCTCGCCCGTGACGTGGTCCTCCTCCATCCCCGCAGCATCTCCGGAACATCGGCGCAGTCGTACCCGTTGGGGTGCCCGGTGTGATGGACGAGGACCGCGTTCACCGCACCCGCGTACTGCGCGTCCTCCCTGACCAGGCCTTCGTCCGCGTGCCAGTGCGCCCGGCTGACGATCGTGGGCCGAGGCGCCCGCCGGGAGCCTCCGGCTTGGCCGCGGCCGGCTGGGGCGCGACGAGCCGCACCGGCGTGTCCCCGAGCACCAGGACCGCCAGCGGCACGACCACAGCGGCCAGAGCCGTTCGACGAAGCCACATAGAGCCACCCTGCGCCCTGACCAGCCACTTCGCAGCCGAGCGCGCCAATCGGGTGACGTCAGGAGGCGGCGGTCGCCCTGCTCTCCCGAAGAAGGCGTTCGGCACGGTGCGGCGAGATGTCGATCCGGGCCAGCACGCCGGGTACGGCGTTGTTGGGAAGGATGAGCTCGAAGAGCGACGAGACCTCGGAGACCAGGTCCAGCGGCTCCGGCAGGGATTCGGCCACCAGCTGCACCCGGTCCAGGCGCCGACCAGCAGCCGGGACGTGGCGATCGGGTCGACGTGCGGAAGGAGCTCGCCGCGCGCCTTGGCCTCGGTCAGGATCTCGGCGCCCATGGCGATCCAGTCGGGCCAGCGGGTCCCGAACAGACTGCGGGCCCGGGGTCGACGGACAGCCGGATCGAGGCACTGAGCAGCGGTTCCCTGGGCAGGCGGTAGGCGAGCAGGAGCGCTATGTCCACCCACTCCTGGAGCTTGAAGGCCTGCGGCGTGAGACCGTCCACGGTCACCGCTTCCTTCAGTACACCGCGGGCCAGCTCCTCCTTCGAAGTGAAGTGGAAGTACAGCGCACCTCTGGTCAGACCGGCGCGTTCGAGGATCGTGGCGATGGTGGCCGCGTCGTAACCGTGCTCGTCGAAGACTTCGGCGGCTGCTTCCAGGAAGATCCTGCGTGTCCGGATCGCCCGCTGCTGTATTGCCAACTCGCGCTCCCTTTGACCCTGCTGATGAGCCTTCAAAAACCGATGGCCCGGTATTATATCAGCGCCAAGCTTCCTATACGGCGCAAAGTCCGGGGGCCATGCCCGAAGCTCCTGTTTTCCTTAATCAGCCACATACCGACCGAGGTGAAGGGGCTGGGATTCTGAAGGAATATGTCCATCTCAAGCACGAAGAGGCGCTGTTCGTCACCGGCTGGAGCCGCCGGGAGGACGGCGAGTTCTCTCACGGCCCAGTGGCCCGCACCCGGCGTCCTGCCGTACGACCCGCGAGTGCTGACCCAGACCATCAGACAGAGCGGCTTGGTCATAGCCCATGCCGAATACGGTGTTCCGCTCTCCTATCAAACACTTCTGCATCATTTCGACTTCGTTGTCTCTCCGGGATTCCGCGTTTCCTCCGGCCGGCCGTCCGCGCTCGATATCGAGATCACGGTCTCGGAACCGAAGAAGCGGGCAGGACCGTCGGCTCCCTCGGAATGGATGTCCGCGTCCTCCAGGACAACACCATGGTGGCCAGAGCGGATTCCGAGTTCGGCTGGATATCGCCGGCCGCCTACCGAAGGCTGCGCGGCGAGCATCTCTGCGCCGAATGGGACCAATGGCCGCTTCCCGAGCCGGTAACTCCCCGTTCCGTGGGCCGGTCCGCAGCGACCGATGTGGTCCTCGCACCGGTCCCCGGCGGACAGCCGCACCACTGGCAACTGCGCAACGACACCGACAACGTCTTGCTCTACGACCATCCGGTCGACCATGTCCCCGGGCTCGTCCTGATGGAAGCCGCCCACCAGGCCGCACATGCCACGCTGTGGCCCGAACCCTTCGAGCCCACCGCCGTCACCAGCGGTTTCGAGCGGTACGTCGAATTCGACCGGCCCTGCTGGATCCGGGCCCAGTCGCTTCCGGCGCCCGGCGCCGGCCTCTTCGCGGTGCTCGTGACCGGCACACAGGACGGACGGACCGTGTTCAGAAGTGAGCTGAGCGGTCCGCGCGGCTGATGGGGTGATCCCCACCAGCCACGCACCCACCGCTGGCTGATGAACCCACTACTGGTTGATGAACCCGCCGTCCACCGGCATCACCGTGCCGGTGAGGAACGGGCAGCGGTCGCTGAGCATCCAGGCCGCAGCCGCCGCGATCTCCTCCGGGTCCGCCGTACGGCCTTGCGGCGTACGGCTGTTGACCATGTCCTCCAGCCCGGGATTGCGCCCGAACCAGTCGGCGGTGATCTCACTGCGAGTGGTGCCCGGGGCCACCGCGTTCACCCTGATGCCCTGCTGGGCGTACTCGTCCGCCGCCGCCCTGGTGAGACCGACAACGGCGTGCTTGGCCGCTATGTACGGAGCGGCGGCGGGAATGGCCACGAGACCGCCGACACTGCTGTTGTTGACGATGGAACCCGAGCCGTTGGCCAGCATCGCCGTTATCTCGTACCGGAGGCAGTTCCACACGCCTCGCACGTTCGTGTCCATGACGGCGTCGTACACCTCGTCCCCATCAGGTGCAGCGGAGTCCGGTCACCGCCGAGCCCCGCGTTGTTGAACGCCGAGTCGAGCCGCCCGTACGTCTCCACCGCGAAGTCCACCGCGCGAGCCGCGTCCTTGGCCACGGTGACATCGCTGACCACATAGTCCGCCTGCGCCCCTCACCCCTGAGTTCATCGACCAGTGCGGCCAGCCGCTCCTGCCTCCTGGCCGCGAGCACCACCGTCGCGCCCTCCCGGGAGAACACCCTTGCCGCCGCCGCACCAATACCGCTGCTCGCCCCGGTGATGAGGACGACTTTGCCGAAGAGAAGATCGCTCATGCGCGCAGTCTGGCAGGCGCGTCCCGGCCGGACCATCCCCGCAGGCGTACTCGGCAGCTGTGCCCGGCCGTTCTCCGGCGCAGTAGACAAACCGGATATATTGTTTTATTTCACCGCTTCGGGTGACTGCGAGCAGCCGTACCGGACACTCCTCGCGATACGGTGCGGCATGCTCGCTATCCAGTTCGACCATTTCGGTGGTCCCGAAGTCCTCCGGCCCGTTGAACTGGCCACCCCGCCCCGGCCCCGGTGAGTTACTCATCACCGTCGAAGCGGCCGGGGTGAACTTCGCGGACACCCACCAGACCGACGGTTCCTATCTGAGCGCCGACGCACTGCCGTACGTCCCCGGGAGCGAGGTCGTGGGCCGCACCCCGGACGGCAGGCGGGTACTGGCACGGGTGTCCTCGGGCTACGCGGAACAGGTGGTGGCCAAGGAATCGGCCGTCCTGGACATCCCCGAGAGCTCGGCGCCGCCGAGGCGCTCGCCCTGATGCTGCAGGGCCTGACCGCCTGGCACCTGCTCCGGTCATCCGCCCGTCTGCGCGACGGCGAGAGCGTCGTCGTCCACTCCGCGGCGGGCGGCGTGGGCAGCCTCGCGATCCAGCTGGCCAGAGAGTTCGGTGCCGGCCGGGTGCTGGCCCAGGTCTCCACTCCGGCCAAGGAACGGCTCGTCCTGGATCTCGGGGCGGACGCGGTGATCACCTACCCCTCCAGGAGAAGGCCGACGTCATCCTGGACGCCGTCGGCGGGGAGCTGTTCGACCAGGCACTGGACTCCCTGGCGTCCTTCGGCCGGCTGGTCACCTACGGCAATGCCGCACGCACCGGATTCACGCCGGTCGACCGGGCCGGCTCGGCCGGATGAACGCCTCGGTGACCGGGTTCTGGCTGCGCCCCGTCCTGGCGGCCCCGGGCGCGGTCGGTGGCCCGCTCAAGGAGCTCTTCTCCCTGACCGCCCGGGGCCGGCTCAAACCGGTCACCGGGGCAGCTACCCGCTCGCCGAGGCCCGGCGCGCCCACGAGGACCTGCTGGCGCGCCGGACGGTCGGCAAAGTGGTCCTGCGCCCCTGAGACCGTGATGCGGCCGCAGCCTCCTTGGCTTCGAGGAGCAGCCCACCTTCATCATCTGACCCCACGGCAGCACCTTCCGGAGACTGTCGCCCGTCCGCTGTCAGGGGCCGGGGCGATTGGCCAGGCCGTCGCGGCACCGGGCGCCCCTGAGACCCCGATGCCGCCGCGGGCTCAGCCGGCGCAGTACACATCCCTGTCCGGACGACGGCCGTCGCGGAGGAACTCGGTGACCGCCCGGTCGCCGCACGCGTTGCCGTTGCCCAGGTACATGCTGTGCCCGCCCCGGTCGACCGTGACCATCCGGGCACGGTCGCCCAGGGCGCTGCGCATCTTCAGGGCGCCCGCGTACGGGGTGGCCGGGTCCCGGAGGCCCTGGATCATCAGGATGTCCGACGGGCCGTCATCCGTGATTCGGGTGGGCTCGTCGGCGGGGCGTCCTTCCAGAACACACAGGGCGAGATGTTGGACGGCATCCCGGCCGTCAGCGGGTGCGCGACCCGGTCGGCGGCCACCGCGCGCCGGTAGTGGGAGTCGGACGCCGGCCACCGGACGTCGTTGCAGAGGACCGCCAGCATCAGCGAGGCGTCCTCGTCGGGGATGGGCCCAGCGAGGTCGCCCGGCAGCACAGGCGGGCCGCCGTCCGGGTTCCGGGCGGCCTTGATCAGTCCGGCCAGGGAAGCGAAGGAATCGTCGCTGTACAGGGCGTTCTGCAGCGCCTGGCGCAGCCGGTTACCGGTCAGCGGCACCCCGGGACATTCGAGGCCATCGGCTCACGGTCCAGCTCTGCGGCCAGCTCCAGGACCAGGGGCGTACGTCCTTCGCCCGTTCGGCCAGTCGGAGTTCCCGGTGCTCGGGCGGCGGGTCGGCCGCCCAGGCCGCGAAATCGGGGAACCGGTCGTCCGTTCCCTGCCCCATGTTCACCAGCCAGCCGTGCCCGACCCGGTCCGGGTCCGGGTCACCGCTGCTGTCCAGCACCCAGCGGTCGGTGCGCTCCGGGTACTCCTGTGCGTACACGGCTCCCACATAGGCACCGTACGAGGTCGCCCACGCCGAGATCTTCTCCTCGCCCAGCGCCTGCCGCAGCCGGTCCAGGTCACGCACCTGGTTGGCGGTGGAGAAGCTGCAGCACCGCGCCCCCGTTGCGGGCGCAGGCCTCGGCGACCCGGCGCGAACGCTCCACGTTCTCACCGATCCCGCCGTCCGGTGCGGGCCAGGGCCGCAGGGTCACCAGCTGCCGGTCCTCCTCCGCGAGCCCGCAGCCCGCGCGCGTACTGCCTCCCACCCCCGGGGATCGAAGCCGACGATGTCGTACTGCCCCTCGGTCCTCTCCCGCAGGGCCTCCCCTTCTGCGTCAGCCGCTGCACCCGGAGCCGCCGGGGCCACCGGGAGCGCCATAAGCGTCCCTCGCCGTGGCGCGGGCCCTCACCGCGCAGCCGCGCCACGGCGAGGGAGAGCTGCGGTCCGCCCGGGTTCCGGTAGTCGAGCGGCACGGACAGCTCGGCGCACTCTCGCCCGGGGCTCGTCGGCCCCTCGCACTGGTGCCAGGCGAGAGCGGGCGGAGCGGTGGCCGCACCCGCGGCCTGGGCGGTGGCAGCGGTCAGGGTCGAGGCGACGACCGCGGCGGCGAGCGCGAAGAGGACGGTGTTTCTGGTGCAAGTCTCCATGGAAAAAGGGTTGTTGGGAGGACGCCTGTTGCCCATACGGCAGGCCTTACACAGAGGGTGGGGTAGCACCACAGGGGCCCCGATACGGTCCGCTTCCGGCGTCCGGACATTAGGGTGGGCCGGGTGCCTTCCTTGACCTCCCACACCCAAGGCCGGCGTCGGCCGGAGCACCGACCACCGCCGACTCCCGCCCCCACCGGCGCGACCCGTATTTCGACAATGCGAAGTACCTGGCCATCGTCCTCGTCGCGATGGGCCACGCATGGGAGCCACTGCCCGGGAGCGGGCGGGTGGTCGAGACGCTGTACACCTTCGTGTACACGTTCCACATGCCGGTCTTCATCCTCCTCGCGGGCTATCTCTCCCGTAGCTTCGACCTGCGACGTGAGCGCATGTGGAAGCTCGTCACGGAATCCTGGTCCCGTATCTCGTCTTCGAAGTCCTCTACACGCTCTTCCAGCGCGCCCTGCAGGACCCGGACTACCCGCTGTCCCTCCTTGCCCCGTACTGGCTGCTGTGGTTCCTTCCCGCCCTGTTCGTCTGGCGCCTCACCACCCCGTTCTGGCAGACGGTCCGCGCGCCACTCGCGGTGTCCCTGGTGATCGCGGCGCTGGCCTCGATGACCGACGGCATCGACGAGGGCATGGAGATCCAGCGTGTCCTGCAGTTCCTGCCGTTCTACGTACTGGGCCTGCAGCTGCGTCCGCACCACTTCGAACTGCTGCGCCGGACGTCCGTACGCATCGTGGCCCTGCCGGTCTTCGCCCTGGCCCTGGTCACGGCGTACTGGGCCGTCCCGCGGATGACAACGCGCTGGTTCTACCGGGATTCCAGCACACAGGACCTCGCCGCGTCGGCCTGGCAGGGCCCGGTCATGACCCTGGCCCTGTTCGCCTGCAGCGTCGTACTGGGTGCGTGCTTCCTCGCCTGGGTTCCCGGACGCAAGCTGTGGATCACCTCACTGGGAGCCGCCACCCTCTACGGCTACCTCCTGCACGGTTTCGTCGTGCGAACCGCCTCCTACCAGGGCCTTTACGACGAGCCTGTGCTCGCCACCCCGCTGGGCAGGATCGGCCTGACGCTGGCCGCCGCGGCGATGGTCACACTGCTGTGCACCGCACCCGTCCGCTGGGTGTTCCGCCATGTCGTGGAGCCACGGCTGGACTGGGCGGCGAAGAAACCCTGACCCATCACGCAACGCACCCCTGGGCCCGAAGAGGGCGCAGGGGTGCGGTGCTGCTGCTGTCAGCCGTTACCGGGCGTGCCCAGCATCGCCGAAGCGTTCTCCAGCGGGTGAGGGGCACCGCCGGGCGGGCACCTCCGCCGTGCGGCAGGTGAATCCGAGGCGGGACAGTGCCCTGGTCACCTCGGCGGCGCTGAAGTCGCGGCGGTCCTGCCGGGTGATGACCTCCCCGACCTGCTTGACGGGGTAGACGCGGCGGCTGATGACCACCGCATCACCGGTGACGGGTTCGGGCTTGATGCCCTTCATCGAATCCTCTACCTCGTTCTTGAACAGATCGAAGGGGAAGCGGGCGATGACACAGCGCATAGTGCCTCAACAGGGTCGAAGAAAACCGAAAGGGACTGCCGGAAGCCGGTCCGCTGCTACGCGGCCCGGTTGGACCGGCGCTGCGTGGCGGCGGTGCGAGCCTCCGGTGTGGCGGTGTTGGCGTTGGAACGGCGCCCCTGCGGGGACGGCTGCCACGCCGACGGGAGGCGGAGCCGCCCTTGCCACGCTCGGTCAGCGGTGCGGTGATGACAACGGGAACACCCGAAGGCGCCTGGGCTCCGGTGATGCGGCTGAGCTCGGCCTCGCCGGAGCGGACCTGGGCGATCTGCGGACTGATTCCGGCATCGGCCATCAGCCGGGTCATCTCACGGCGCTGGCCCGGCAGCACCAGCGTAACGACACTGCCCGACTCACCGGCACGTGCCGTACGGCCGCCGCGGTGCAGGTAGTCCTTGTGGTCGCTGGGCGGGTCGACGTTGACGACCAGGTCGAGATTGTCGACGTGGATCCCGCGGGCCGCGACATTGGTGGCGACCAGCACCGTGACATGGCCGGTCTTGAACCGGTCCAGGGTGCGGGTGCGCTGCGGCTGCGACTTGCCGCCGTGCAGGGCTGCCGCCCGTACACCGCTGTGCAGCAGGTGGTCGGTGAGCTTGTCCACGGCGTGCTTGGTGTCCAGGAACATGAGCACACGGCCTTCGCGGGCCGCGATCTCCGTGGTCGTGGCGTACTTGTCGGCGCCCTGGACGTACAGCACGTGGTGCTCCATCGTCGTCACCGCACCGGCGGCGGGGTCGACGGAGTGGACGACCGGGTCGTTCAGGTAGCGACGGACCAGGAGGTCGACGTTGCGGTCGAGCGTGGCCGAGAACAGCATCCGCTGACCGTCGGGGCCGACCTGGTCGAGCAGCTCGGTGACCTGGGGCATGAAGCCCATGTCGGCCATCTGGTCGGCCTCGTCGAGGACGGTGATGGCGACGCGGTCGAGACGGCAGTCGCCGCGCTCGATGAGGTCCTTGAGCCGGCCCGGGGTGGCGACGACGACTTCAGCACCGCCGCGCAGCGCGCTGGCCTGCCGGCCGATCGACATACCGCCGACGACCGTGGCGAGCCGCAGCTTGAGCGAGCGGGCGTACGGGGTGAGCGCGTCGGTGACCTGCTGGGCAAGTTCCCGGGTGGGTACGAGGACCAGGGCCAGCGGACGGCGGGCGTCGGCGCGGTTGCCTGCGGTGCGGGCCAGCAGGGCCAGACCGAAGGCGAGCGTCTTGCCCGATCCGGTACGGCCGCGGCCCAGGACATCGCGTCCGGCGAGCGAGTTCGGCAGGGTGGCGCCCTGAATGGGGAACGGCACCGACATGCCTTCGGCCTCGAGCGCGGCCAACAGGGGCGCGGGCATGTCGAGTTCACCGAAAGTTTCCACGGGGGCAGGGCCGGGGTGATGGTCACCGGAAGGGCGAACTCGCCCTGGAGTGCGGCGGGCCTGCGCCCGTAGCCGCTACCGGAGCGCTTCGCTCCGCCGCCGGAGCGGCCCTGGTAGCCACCGCCCTGACGACTCGGCGCCGCCGAGCGGAAACCGTTGGCCGTGCGGTTGCCGGAGGGGATCCGCCTGAGCGGGTCCGGGAGAATCGGTCGTTCGTGCGAGCTGTGCGATCGCGGTTCAATGCAGAACCTTTCCTCGAATGGCACGTATCGAGGGATTCTTTCTGGGCGGCAGCAGCCATAGGTGGCGCCAAGAATCGCAAGAACGAGCCGATGAAATACGAATCGAAGCCCGGCCGTTGGAAAAACGTGTCCGGCACTTCTAAATGACTGCTTCGACATGGCCGACGTACACCGTGAATTCACTGCGGTGCGTCGAACGTTGTGTCGGTCATGAGTGTGGATGAGGGGTACGGGAGCGTGCGCCGCGAGGCCCGCGCCTGCCGTAACCCGGAAAGACAACGAGCTGGGGCCCGCACCCCAGGTGCGGGCCCCAGCTGCGCCATACGCCTGAGGTGATCAGGCGGGGTGATGTTCTCCGCCTGCGGGCCCTTCTGGCCCTGCGTGACGTCGAAGTTCACCTTCTGGCCTTCCTGCAGCTCGCGGAAGCCCTGGGCGGCGATGTTCGAGTAGTGGGCGAAGACGTCAGCGCCGCCACCCTCCTGCTCGATGAAACCGAAACCCTTTTCCGCGTTGAACCACTTCACGGTGCCAGTAGCCATGTCATATCTCCTTCGGGGCAGTGCCCGGGGCCCACACTGTGCGGACCCCACATCGCCGCAATGATTACCCCGTCCGGAACATAACCGGAAATACAAAGCGCACTCTCCGGCACGAACCGGTGAGAGCACTTGAAGTTTTGGGAACCACAACTGCAACTGAGATCAACAGTAGCACGATTTGGCCGGTCAGGGGCTGTAGGCCATATCACTCTGCCGTCGGCGGGCACCCGCCGCCGCGACTCCGCCGCAACGCGGGCCACAACTCGGCCCGGCCCGGAATAAACCTTCATCATCCATTAAGCACATTTCTATGCTGACGAAAACAGATATTCACCGGCGCGCCGGTCAGGAATCGACTGCCCGCTCCGGCCCACCGCCGGCCGCGTGAGCTCGGCGTTGAGGCGCAGGGCCTCTTCGAGCTGGTCCTCGAGGATCACGATGCGGCAGGCGGCCTCGATCGGCGTGCCACCGTCCACCAGCTCGCGGGCGCGGGCGGCGATACGCAGCTGGTAGCGGGAGTACCGGCGATGGCCGCCCTCCGACCGGAGCGGGTGATCAGGCGGGCCTCGCCGATCGCCCTGAGAAACCCGGTGTCGCACCGATCATCTCCGCGGCCCGCCCCATGGTGTACGCGGGGTAGTCGTCATCGTCGAGACGATCGATGTGCGAGGGGTTTCCGGGGCATCTACACCTCTTCCGCTGCGCACCGGACCACAGATTTGGACTGGCTACACAAGAAAACCTAGGCGTACGAGAAGGTCATGTCTATTACAGCCAGGGTAGATTTCCTCGGATCGTCGCGCACCTCTGCGCATGCGAGCCGCCCCGGGCACCGGGAGCGCGAGGGCATCCGGGCGGGCGCCGGGGACCGCCGGCCGAAGGGAAACCGAAAACGACTGACCAGCCGGTCAGTTGTCGGCTGCCTGACGAGCGGTCATAATGCTTGCGTAGCCCTTCACGCATCCCCGTCGTGAAGGGCTACATCCCGTGGCACATCTCCGCCGCAGCATGTCTGAGCAGCGCAGATACCGGGCAAGGGACTCCCCGCGTGGCCCCTTGTCCCTATTTTTGAGTTAACAGTGACGGAGAGTGTTTGCGCAAGTTCATTACGGGGCCCGGGCGGGGAAGACGCGCAGTATGAGCGGCACCATCGCGGCGGCCCGCACGGTCACCGACATCCTTCAGCCGCGCAACGTCCTGCTGGTCGGCATGCTCGCCATCGGCCTGGCAGCGGCGGGCGACTGGACCGGACTCCCCTGGGTTTCCTCGGCGCCCTCTGCGCGGGGCTCATCCCGGCCGGGTACATCGAGTGGGAGCGCCGACGGGGCACCTGGGGCGACCGGCATGTGGTCGACCGTACGAAGCGGGCGCCGGTCTTCCTCGTGATCCTGGGTTCGATCGGTACCGGCTCACTGATCATGGTCCTGGGCCACGCCCCCAGGGGCATTCTGCTCGCGATGCTCTCCCTGTGGGCGATGACGTCCGTGCTCCTCGCGGTCAACACCGTCTGGAAGATCTCGGTGGACTCCGCGGTGGCTTCCGCCGTCGTCGCTCTGCTCTGCGTGGTGCATTCGCCCTGGTGGCTGCTGGGCTGCGCACCGGCCGTCGCCGTGTGCTGGTCGCGGGTGGCGCTGCGGTACCACTCGGTCGCGCAGACCGTTGCGGGCGCCTCGCTGGGGCCGCGACAGCGGGCTGCTTCCTGCTCGTCTGAGCCGTTGCGGTCCGGCCGCTTCCCTGCCGGACCGCCGCCGCAGCGCTCACCACCGCACCCGCACCCGGCCCCGGAGCCGCTCCAGTACCCGGCCCGCAACAGCTCGTACTCCTCGCGGAGGCGTACGATCTCGGCCGGCCGCTCGATCGCCGTACCGCCCGTGACTGTCTCCTGGGGCCCGAACTGCTCACGGGTGAGGTCGATCTCGATGCCCATCCCCAGCCGGTTCCACCAGTGGTAGTCGACGCGCACTCCGTCGACCTCCACCTCTCCGCGTATCAGCACACCGCCCATCAGGTCATTGACCACCAGAGCGGTGACCCCGCACTGGTCCCGGGCCGGATTGTCAGGATTCCAGTCGGGCCGGTGGGCGGGCGTGGTCGTGTCGGCGTCCCAGCTGCTGCGGATGGCGGCTTCGAGGTCGGCGAGGAGCAGAGGTTCCATCCCGTGATCCTCGCAGGAGCCACTGACAAACGACTGCGCGTCAGGCGTGCCGCCCCACCGCGCCGTTACGTGTCCGCGAGGCCAGGACCGCGATGTCGTCCTCCGCCCTGTCCCCGAACCGGTCGATCACATCGTCCAGCAGGTCATCCAGCTGTCCGCTCGCCGGCATGGTGAGGCCCGCGAGCCGCCCGACGGACACGTCGATGTCCTCACCCGGCGTTCCACCAGGCCGTCGGTGTACATGAACAGCACCGTCCCCGGAGGGCAGGGCACCGTAACCGTCCGGTATCCGCCGAAGCCCATGCCCAGCGGCGGCCCCACCGGCAGCCTGGCCACCCGGGCTCCGGCCGTCCCCGGGTCGATGAACACGGGCGGCAGATGACCGGCGCTGGCGACCTGGCACACCCTTGAACCGGTCGACGACGGCGAGCAGACAGGTCGCGGCCCGGTCGATTCCGGAGCGTTCCACCGCAAGGTCGAGCCGCTCGAGAATGCGGTGCGGCGGCTCCTGGTCCTCGGCCATGAGCCGCAGCAGCGAGCGGTACTGGCTCATGGCGACGGCCGCCTCCACGCCGTGCCCCATCACATCGCCCATCGCCTTCAGATGGCGTCCGCCCCGCAGCGGAATCACGTCGAACCAGTCACCGCCCACCAGCGCGGCCTGGTCGGCGGGCAGGTAGCGGGTCGCGACCTCGACGTGCGCCTGCGGCCCTGGGTTCCGAGAGCAGTGAGTGCTGGAGCTCCCTGGCGATGGTCTGCTCGTGCGCGTAGCGGCGCGCGTGGTCCAGATCGACGGCGGCTCGGCCCGCCAGTTCCCTCGCGATGACGGCGTCCTGGCCCTCCGCGAACGAGGGCGACCCCTCCCCGTACGAGGCTCAGTACGCCCAGCGGACGCCCGCGCACCGTGAGGGGACGATGACCGCCGAGTGCAGACCCGCGGCCCGGGCGGCGGCGGCCTGCCCGGGGTGGGTGCGTTCCGGCTGAGCTGGTCGTCGCTCCAGAAGTTCTGGGTCACCGGCTGGTTGGTCTCCATGCAGCGCGCTACGGCGGAGTCCGCCCGGTAGTCGATGTACTCACCCGGAGCCCCGAACTGGTCTGCCGAGTCCCGGAGCCCGGGAGCCGCGGCCAGCGCGGCACGCCGCAGCCGCAGCACGCCCTCGGGCGGCTTGCGCACTCGTGGCCCACCTCCGGCGGGCAGATCTCGACCGCGGCCATATCGGCGAGGGCGGGCACGACGAAGTCCGCGAGCTCCTGGCAGGTGGTGTCCATGTCCAGAGTCGTACCGATGCTGACGCCCGCGGTGTCCAGGAGCGTCAGCTGGTTCCTGGCCCGTTCCAGCTCCTCCTTGCGGTGCTGGGCGGCACTGACCTCGATCACCAGCGCGACGACCCCCGCACCTGACCGTCGTCCTCGATGCGGTGGTACGCCCGTGCCAGTACCGCCGCTCCAGAGCGGACGGCGCCCAGGTCTGCCCGCTGGACGTGGCCTCGCGGGCACGGCCGTCCGCCAGGACCGCCCGCAGCACGTCCAGGCGGGCGTCGAGCTCCGGCAGCACTTCGGTGACGGTCCGGCCCAGATGCGCGGCGGACGGGATCCCGTTGAGCCGTTCGAGGGCCGGGTTGACATAGAGGAAGCGCAGCCCGGGGTCGAGTACCGCCACCCCGCCTTGCTGCCGCCGACCAGCGCGCCCAGCGTCGCGGCGTCGAACGGCGGCGGAGAGCCGGTGTCCTCTTCGGGCTGCAAGGGAGCCTCCTGGGCGAGCTTCGGGCCGGGAACCGCCGGGCGCCGAAGGGCCGCCCGTCCGCCCGGGCTCTCATCGTCGGCCGAGGTCCCCGGCCCGCATCCGGGCACGGCGCGACCGGCCTGCCCGTCAGTGCACGTGCGGGCCGCCGGTCAGCCGCGGTTTACCCTGCGGTACGAGCCACAGCGCCACCACCGCACTCGCCGCCGCGGCGACGGCGCACACGGTGAACGCATCCGAGAACGCCCCGGCGGCCATATCGCCCGCGCTGTCCCCGCCCGCCGCGATCCCGGCCGTCGCCGACGCCCTGCGCACCCTCGCCGACCGGGGCCGGCTGGACATCCCCGGCCCCGAGCTGAAGACGGCGATCATCCAGCTCTACGCACTGCTCGTCTTCCCCAACCTGGTCTTCGGCTCGTACGGCACCTCGATCGACGACGACGCCACGGACCGGCTGATCACCGGCGGCGTCGACATGTTCCTGGGCCACTACGCCCCGGGCGGCACACCCCGATGAGCCCGAAGTGGAGTTCACTGTCAGGGCACGGACGCCCGTCCGCGTACCGGAGACAAGGGAGCCACCGTCATGGCATCAGGACCACAACTCGGCGAAGCCGTCCAGGACTTCACACTCCCCGGCGCAGTACTGACCGACGGCGCCTCACAGCGCGGCGACTACACTCTCTCCGCCGCCCGCGGCCGGTCCCTCGTCCTCGCCTTCTATCCGGGCGACAACACGGCCGTATGCACCAAGCAGCTCTGTTCCTACTCCTCGGGCCTGGAGAGCTTCACCGGGCTGGACGCCGAGGTCTGGGGAATCAGCCCACAGAGTGTGGACAGCCATGAGGCGTTCGCCCGCACCCATGGACTGCGAATGCCGCTCCTCGCGGACACGGGGCGGGAGATCGCCCGGACGTACGGGGTCACCGCGCCCGGCATCGGGGTACGGCGGGCCGTCTTCCTCGTCGGCCCCGACGGCGTGCTGCGCTGGAAACACGTCGCCCTGCTCGGTGCCACATTCCAGTCACTCAGCACGCTTACCGAACACCTTTCCGGCATCAAATCCGCGTAAAGACTGCCGGAACCCGGCAGTATCCCGGACCAGTGGTGTATGGGATCATGCAGTCAGTTCGACGGAAAAACAACGGGGAACGAAAGCCGAGGGAGTGATCACGTGACCTTTTTCTCGGTCTCGGCATTGCGGGAATCGTCCTTCTCACTCTCTCCTTGGTCTTCGACGGAATTCTCGAAGGCCTTCTGGGCGGCATACTGGACGGCATTTTCGACGGCCTCCTCTCGCTGCCCGTCATCGCCGGATTCCTCTCGATGCTCGGCTTCGGCGGCGCGATCGTGCTCGGCACCACCGGTGCGAGCACGGTCGTCGCGACCATCGCAGGAACCCTCGCGGGCCTGGTCGCAGCCTGGCTGACCTGGAAGTTCAGCCAGGCGCTCATGCGGGACCAGACCACCGCCACCCCGCGCGGCGAGGACCTCCTCGGTACCTCCGGGTCCGTCGTTACGCCCATCCCGGCCGATGGCTATGGCGAAGTTCTGCTGCGCCTCGCGGGCCAGACCGTGAAGTACTCGGCCAAGAGCGCGGCGCCCGTCTCACGAGGCACCGAGATCTGGGTGGAGGCCGCGCTGTCGACCACCTCGGTCACGGTCCGGCCCGTCGAGCACTGACCACCCCGCCGCCGCCGTCTGCCCGAAATCAGTCTGCAATCGATCTGCCGTCCCCATCGGGAGGCAGGGGACACCCTCTTATGAGTCCAGTAGTGATCGCCGTCATCGGAATCGTCGTACTTCTCGTACTCCTCGGCCTTGTAGTGATCACCCGCTACAAGGTGGCGGGGCCCAGCGAGGCGTACATCATCACCGGCCGCCGCGGCAAGAAGTCGACCGACCCGGTGACCGGCCTCTCCAGCATCGACAACAGCGGCCAGAAGGTCGTCGTCGGCGGCGGCGTCTTCGTGGTGCCGTTCGTCCAGCAGAAGTTCACCCTGGACCTCTCCAGCCGGCACATCCCGATCGCCGTACGCGGAGCCGTCACCCTGCGCGGTGTGAAGTCCAACCTCGAAGGCGTCGCGATCGTCAAGGTCGGCGGCAGCGAGGATGCGATCCGCGCCGCCGCCCAGCGCTTCCTCCAGCAGCAGGACGGCATCGTCGGCTTCACCCAGGAAGTGCTCTCCGGCGCACTGCGCGCGATCGTCGGCCGGATGTCGGTCGAGGACATCATCCGTGACCGGGCCGCGTTCGCGGGCCAGGTCGCGGAGGAGGCCGAGGCCAGCCTCTCCGGCCAGGGCCTGATCCTGGACGCCTTCCAGATCCAGGACATCACCACCGAGGGCTCCTACCTGGAGGACCTCGGCCGCCCCGAGGCCGCCCGCGCCAAGCAGGAGGCCGACATCGCCGAGGCCATCGCCCGGCGCGCCTCGGAGCAGGCCCGGCTGAAGGCGGCCGAGGAGATCGCCATCGCCGAGCGGACCTTCTACCTCAAGCAGGCCGAGATCAAGGCCGAGACGGAAGCGGCGGCCGCCAAGGCCAACGCGGCAGGCCCGCTCGCCGACGCCGCCCGCCAGCAGGAGGTCCTGACCGAGCAGGAGAAGGTGGCCCAGCGCCAGGCAGCGCTGACCGACCGCGAGCTGGACACCAAGGTCCGTAAGCCCGCCGACGCCGCCCGCTACCAGGCCGAGCAGGAGGCGGAAGCCCGCCGTATCGCCCAGGTCAAGGAAGCCGAAGCCGACGCCGAGCGCTCCCGCCTGACCGGTCAGGGTGAGAAGCTGCACCGCTCGGCCCTCGCCGACGCCGTACGCATCGAGGGCGAGGCGGAGGCCGCCGCTATCGCCGCCAAGGGTTCGGCCGAGGCCGAGGCCATGCACAAGAAGGCCGACGCGTTCGACCGGTACGGCGACGCGGCCGTGCTCCAGATGATGGTCGAGGTGCTCCCGCAGGTCGTCGCCAAGGCGGCCGAGCCGCTCAGCGCCATCGACAAGCTGACGGTCATCTCGACGGACGGCGCGAGCCAGCTGTCCCGCACGGTCACCGACAACGTGGCCCAGGGCATGGAGCTGCTCACCTCGACCACGGGTGTCGACATCGCGGGCCTCCTGCAGAACCTGAAGGGCCGGGTGAGCACCGGTTCGGACGCCGCCACGGCGGACGTGCCGGCGCAGCCCGCGGAGAAGTCCGACAACGGCAAGATCGCCATCACCGACTGACAGCCCCGTCCCCACGTGCCCGGCAGCGAGCGATCGCTGCCGGGCACGGCTGTTCAGCGGGCGCCCCTGGCTCCCGCAGCCAATCCATAAGCAATTTACATAAGCTGGTGATACATTCGGGCCATGGCAGGACACCCCCACCCGGACCTGGACGCCGCCGAACTCGCCTCGTCCATCGGCGCGTTCACCCGTAGCAACATCCGGCTCCCGGCCAGGGACAAGCACAGCTTCACCACGCTGTCCGTCCTGCACACCCTGATCCACAAGGGCCCGCTGCGGATGACCGCGCTGGCGGCGACCGAGCAGATCACCCAGCCGGCCATCACCCAGCTCGTCACCCGCCTCGAACGCGAGGGGCTGGTGGAACGGCGCCCCGACCCGGACGACCGCCGCGCCGTCCTGGTCCGGGTGACGGACGCCGGCGCGCAGATCATCCACGGCCGCAGCCAGGAACGCATCCGCCGCCTGTCAGAACTGGCCGGCCAACTCACCCCGAGGAAAGGCACTCCATCGCCGCCGCCCTTCCCGCGCTGGCCCGCATGGCCGCGCTCATGGACGACCAGGTCTGACACCCGGCGGTGCCGCACCTCCCGTACAGGAAGCAGTCCACCGTGGCACAGACACCGCGCTTCCCGCTGGACCCGACGCCCGTCCACGTACCCGACGCCGTGCTGGACGACCTCAGGGCGCGGCTGCAGCTCACCCGCTGGCCCGACGACGTCGGCAACAGCGACTGGTTCTACGGCGTCGGCCGCTCCTACCTCCAGGAACTGGCCCACTACTGGCTCCACGACTACGACTGGCGCAGGGCCGAAGCCGCCATCAACGCCTACGAGCACTACCAGGTGCGCGTGGACGGCGTACCGGTCCACTTCATGCGCAAGCCCGGGGCCGGCCCCGCCCCGTCCCGCTCATCCTCACCCACGGCTGGCCCTGGACCTTCTGGCACTGGTCCAGGTCATCGACCCGCTCGCCGACCCGCGGCCTTCGGCGGCGACCCCGCCGACGCGTTCGACGTCATCGTCCCTCCTGCCCGGCTTCGGCTTCTCCACCCCGCTGCCGGACCACCCGGACATGAACTTCTCCAAGGTCGCCGACGTCTGGCACACCCTCATGACCGAGACCCTCGGCCACACCCGGTACGCCGCGGCCGGCTGCGACATCGGCGCCCTGGTCACCGGTCAGCTCGGCCACAAGTACGCGGACGAGCTCCACGGCATCCACATCGGCTCCGGCCAGAAGCTCACCTTCTTCAACGGTGACCGCGCCTGGGACCTCAGCGGCGGCCTTCCCATCCCGGACGGGCTTCCCGACGACGTGCACGACGGGATCGTCACCTTCGAACGCCGCTTCGCCGCCCATCTGGCCACCCACGTCCTCGACCCCAGCACGCTCGCGTACGGGCTGAGCGACTCACCCGTCGGCCTGCTCGCCTGGATCCTGGAACGCTGGGCCGGCTGGAGCGACAACCACGGCGACATCGAGTCCGTCTTCACCAAGGACGACCTCCTCACACACGCCACGATCTTCTGGGCCAACAACGCCATCGGCACCTCCATCCGCTACTACGCCAACGCCAACCGCTACCCGTGGGCCCCGCCCATTCCGTACCCCGGCCGTCGAAGCCCCCACCGGCATCACGTTCGTCGGCTACGAGAACCCGCCCGGCGTCACCACCCGCAGCAGCGGGTCGACCACTGGCTCGCCGGCGACCGCGCCGACTGGTACAACCACGTCAACCTCACCGCCCACGACGAAGGCGGCCACTTCATCCCGTGGGAAGCCCCGCCGCCTGGACGGACGACCTGCGCCGGACCTTCCGGGACCGCCGCTGAGAACGGGCAGCGCTGGGTGCGGTGCCTCACGATCTTCGCGACCTGGACCGCGTGGGGAAGTCGACTCCGAGGTCGGTGACGGTCCCGGCGCGAACGACGCGGGTCTCCAGGCGTCCGTGGGCAGGATCGGCGCGAAGCGTCACCCGTTCGTGAGCGTGCTGCTCGTGGTCTGCTCGGCGGTGCTGACCGGTGCGCGCTCGTTCGCCACGGTCGGTCCCCTGACCTGCACTCATCCAAGATCAAAAGGCGTTACAACAGCCCTGGGTCATCCCGCATGCGCGGGGAGCAGAGCACGGTCCTGCGCGGGGAGCAGTCTTCGGTGCGCCAGTCGTAGATCGGGTAGGCGGGGTCATCCCGCATGCGCGGGGAGCAGGGAGGTCACGGAGACGGTGGATGGGCAGGGCCGGGGTCATCCCGCGTGCGCGGGGAGCAGATTCGGAGGCAGTCCCCGCCTCCAGAGCCGCGGGGTCATCCCGCGTGCGCGGGAGCAGCCCAGGACCAGGAGGATGCCGAACATGGTGGTGGGTCATCCCGCGTGCGCGGGGAGCAGACGGTGCCTCACGTTGCCTCACGGTGCCGTCCGGGTCATCCCGCGTGCGCGGGGAGCAGCGGAAGGACAAGACGGCCGAGGACATGGTCCTGGGTCATCCCGCGTGCGCGGGGAGCAGCCGAGATGCCTGAATGGCTGACGGTTCGTGAGGGTCATCCCGCGTGCGCGGGAGCAGGACCGAGCACACCACACCGCACCCGGCCGCGTCGGGGTCATCCCCGCGTGCGCGGGGAGCAGGCTCCACCAACCCAACCGGAGGGACCACTCATGGGGTCATCCCGCGTGCGCGGGAGCAGGATATCGGCAGCCGGATGCGGATCCTGCGTGAGGGTCATCCCGCGTGCGCGGGAGCAGAGTGCGCGACCTGCGGGTTTATCTCCCTGCCGCACCGTATTCGAGCACTTTCATTGAATCGGTCATTTCACCCATTCCTCATCACCTTCCGAACCGCCGCCGCTTCGCAGCCTTGCTCCACCCTTGGCCGGCAGTGCCGAAGCCGACGGTCTGTCCTTGGGGCGAAGGATCAGCGTCAGGCCTTCGTGGTCCACCGGATGCCACTTGTGGTCATGGGTCTCGAAGGAGTACCCCTGCTCGCTGTCGTCGCTGTACGCGAGCAGCGCCCGTCCCTGGCCGGAGTACGTCCTGACCTCCGCCCACAGCACCTGCCGGATACGGGTGGACGGGCCGCCGATGAAGACGCCCGGGAGATCTCAAGCAGCCAGCGGGTGAGGAAGCCTCGTAAGGCCACGGGGCAGTTGGTGAGGACGATGACCGTCACCAGATGACTCCCTCCGCGTAGTTCCGCCCGGCGCTGACCTCCGCCCCTCGGTCCGACTGCAATGTCACCCGGTCTCCCGAGTCCTCGCCTGCGCTCACGCCGCTTCCGGCCCTCAGGAGTTGCTTGATGTCGTTCACACAGCGGTCCAGCAGGTCTGTTCGGTTGACCGCGTCCCGCAACGTGCGTCGGGTGCGGGCGCCGATGTCCTCGGGGCCCTCGCTCGCGGCGTCGAAAGCAATCGGGATGCCTATCTCCGTCTTGTAGAGGTCGGCTATGTCCAGTACGAAGGACAGCTCGTGGCCGGAGTGGACGAAACCCAGGCCAGGGGCGCAGCCGAGCGCTGCCACGACGGCGTGGGCGATGCCGTACATGCACTGGGCGGCTGCTGTGATCGCCTGGTTGGGGGCGTCGCCTGCGGTGAAGTCGCCGGGCGTGTACTGCCGGCCGTGCCATGGGACACCCGTGCGCGCCGATTCTCGGCGGTAGCAGGCTTTGACGCGGGTGCCTTCGTGGCCGAGGAGTTCATGGCGGGTCAGAGCCGACGGATCTTCGTCGGGGAAGCGCAGGCGGTACATCTCGCGGGCCACCGCGAGTCGGGTTCTACGGTTCGCCCAGGCGGTCGCCTGAGCTTCGACGATGGCGGAGGAGCGGGTCAGGGCTCGGCCGCCCGCGTAGAAGCGGACACCGTGCTCGCCGACCCAGATCACGCCCGCTCCGCATTCGCCCAGGACGCTCATCGCCTGGTGGGTGATCCGGGTGCCGGGGCCGAGGAGGAGTGTCCCGATGGTGGCCGACGGTATGTGCCTGGTGCCCTCCGCGTCCTCCGCGGTGATGGCGTGGGCATCACGGTGGACGACGCATCGTTCCAAGTACACGAAGGACAGGCGGTCTCCGACTCGCGTGAGCTCACGCGGAGTGGAGAGGTTCCGCGCGCCCAGTGAGGGGTTGTCATGGTGCCTCCTCTACACGACGGGGGCGAGGGTCATCAGTCCGCAGCCGTACGCCTTGGCCTTGCCCAGGCCGGAGACGAGCGTGCGGCGGAAAGCTTCGGCGTCGGTCACCCGCAGCCTGCCCTGGTAGGTGACGGTGGCGATCCTGAGCGGCTGGCTTTCCTGGGGCCTGGCGGCGCTCTTGGTGAAAGCCAGGCCCTTGGCCCCGCCGACGATCAGCTCGTGTTCGTCCCCTCGTTCCAGCAACCGACGTTCCGGCGGTTTCTCCGCAACCACAAAGCCGCCCTCTCCTGCTGTTTCAGCAGCCACTGGACCTGGTGGGCCGGTGTCCGGTGGGCTGTCCTTTTCGTCGGTTCGCCCTCCTTCCGCCGGATGCTGTGTACCGGGTTCGCGGTGAGTCTGAACGCCCAGGAACTGTCGGTGGCCAGGCCTGCGAGGAACGTCGTGTAGTCGTATGTCGTCCAGCCCTTCGGTGCGGCGTCCGGCCAGCCTGCCTGCTCCACAAGATGAGTCAGGTCCGGTCGGACCGGGCCGGTGATGTACAGGAGGACTTCCGCTGCCGAGTTGTGGTCGAGCCGCCAGAGCACGCGTGGGCTGCTGCCGTCAGGCGTGGCGGGCGGCTCGGGGAAGGAGGACATCACGGCAGCGTGGAGCATCTGCGGTGACGTCAGCAGTCGCCGTGCTCCGGTCCTCGCGGCGTTGAAGCGGAAACGCGTGAGGTACATGTCAAGCACCGTCCTTGTGCAACGGAGTGAGATGGATCGTCGGGTCGTGCGGCGGAGCCGGTGTCCGACTGCCGCCTCTGAGGCCGGCTTGCGGGTTCGGGAGGGTTACCGACTGCGCCACCACGCCGCGCAGCCCGTACTGACGGTGCCGTGGATCAAAACTGACCGGCTGGTCCCGCATCGCGTCGACCGGTCCGTCACCGGGCTCAGCACCTGGGCCCGTCTCCAGCAGCGTGGTCAGCTCGACCGTCCCATCCCTGCGACGCCGCTTCTGGTACCAGTCGGACGCCCGCCATTCCACCGATCCCAGTACCTCGGCGAGAGCGACTTCCTCGTGCAGGTCCAGGTCGATGCGGCGGCTGGGCGGGCAGGACCTCCGCCCGAGGAAGGGCAGGAACACCGGGGCGCGCAATGCGGCCAGCAGCTGTTCGAGGAACTCCCGGTCGCCCTCCAACGCGGCCACGAACACTGCGTCCGCCAGGTAGAAGCGTTCGGACACCGGCATGGATCTGCCGCTGTCCGCGTGCTGCGCGGTCTGGTAGTCCCGTACGCGAGTGCCGGGCTGGTCGATGCGCACGCCGAAGCGCAACGCGGCCAGGTCGGACAGGTCCGCGTCACGGGTCCGCCGAGCGCGGCGGCCAGCAGGCCGAGCACTCCGCTCTTGGTCGGTGCGGACTCGGTGGTCCGTCGGGCAAAGCGGGCCGAGGCGCCCAAGCCTGGAGCGGACCGGCGAGCTGAAGTGTGAGGACGCTCATTCACACGCCGCCCAGACGTTCCTCGACAGCCGCCCCTACGGACTCGACCAGTTGGGGAGCGTCACCTCGGTACCCAGGCCGGACAGCGGGTCGGTGGCCGGGCCCACGCGTACCACCCAGGTACTGGTGTCCTTCTCAGCACCGTACGCACCCTCTACAGCAGGGACGTATGACGCAAGTGCCTTGCACGCGCCCTCCACATGACCACTCGTCCCATCAGCGACGACCGGCGTCTCGAAGGCGCCGACGAAGCTGATCGGCCGGATGTACGCAGCTTCACGACGACAGCGTCGGGGAGCGTGTGATTGCCGAAGGTATTGATCTTTCCGGTCGGGAGGGAGGTGACGAAGCCTTCCAGAAAGGCCTCGACGGCCCGTCGTACGGGGTCGGTGCCGGGCTTCTCCTCGTTGAGCCCCATGCCGAGGTTGTCGCGCAGGCGGTCCACGTCGAGCGCCGCGTAGCGGTAGAGGGTGCTCGAGTTGAAGTCGACCGTCCCGATCATCCCGGCGCCGGACTCATCGGCGGCGTTCTTGTCGTCGACGGCCGTGTAGTAGTCCGACTCGGTCTCCACGGCATGCACACCGAGCGCGTGAGCTACCTGGGCGGCGGCGTCCACATTGATGTCGGCGGTATCAGCGACCATACGGCCGAAAAGTGAAATGTCCACGGAATGATGTCTGTTCGCGACGGCCTTGGCCTGCGCCTTCTTGAGCTTCTCCTTGTAGTAGTCCTTGGCGCCCTGCCCGGACCGCACCCGTCGACCACGAGTTCGGCCAGCCCGTCGAGCTGGCGGGCGCTGAGGAACATGAGGTACGAGGACTCGGGTGCGGGTGCGGGTGCGGGGCCGGCCGTCCCTCCTTGGCGGCGGCCTTCGCCGCAGCCTCTTTGCGCTTGGTCACTTCGATCTTCGCGCCGGTCGCAGTGAAGATCGTCTCCGCGGCAAAGGCGAGGATCTTCTCCTCCTGGTTCTTCAGCGACTCGTCCTGGGCATAGACCCGCTCCGCCAGCGCCTCGGCGACCTTCCGGGTGCGTACGCCCAGCTCATCGGGGTCGACGAGGCCCGCGAAAGCCTTCCGGGTCGCTCGCTTCCACGCCTGGCTGGAGACACGCGAACGCCGTACGCCCCGTAGACGGCGGTCTTCGGCGATCCGGTGTCGTCGCGGTTCAGATTGCTCGGCGGGACGGTCTGGAGGATGTGCACATCGAGGATGGTCCGGCTCACGAAGATTCCTTTTCGGTCGGTACGAAAGCCTCATCGGGTAAGGCGCGTTCGAATGGTGCCGAGGGGATGGACTCAGGCACTCGGGTTGTTCCGAGCGGTCTTCCCGTCGGACTCGGGTGCCCTGTACGCGTGGAAGCTGCGCCCCACACCCGGTGCACTTCGGCTCGGCCACCCGGCCGCTGCCACTGGTAGAGCTGGCCCGCGAGCTGCCCGTAGTCCAGTGCGATGTCCGCGCCCCTCATCAGAAGCACGAGCTCACGCAGCCGCCCGCCAGCGCATCGAAGGAGGACGCGGTCGCCGCGCGGACGAAGCGCTTCCGGATGGGCTCGTCGATGGCTGGATCCGGCATCAGTCGCCGCACGGCCCGGCCAAGACCGTGACCGTCCTTGACGTGCATGTCCGCGTCCCGGTGGCCCTGCTGGTGCAGGGCCCACAGAGTCACGGCAAGGTGCACGGCGTTCTCCGCCTGCTCGGCATCGCTCTCCCGCCAGTGGCGCTCGTACAAGGCCTCGGCACCGATCAGCCCCACAGGTCCGGGATCACTCCGGCCGGCCTGCCGGCCCCGCGCCGGATGCGCGCGATCGCGGAGACGGCGCCGGGATGGTCGGCCCGGTAGCCCCGCTGCAGACCGCCGATACGGCTATCGACCGTCTTACGGATCGTCTCCGTGCCGGACAGCGACTCTGTCGCTTCCTCCGGCAGGGCCCTGCGGGCTGCCATCCTGCTCAACTACGCTCACGCGTCCCCTCCACCGATTCACTGTTGCCGCCGACGACTGGCTCGTGCGGCGTACCGTCCGAGACCCTGAACCCTCGAACGCACGCGGCAGAGCCTTGCTCAGCCGGATCCGGAACCACCGGTCGGCGCTCGTGTCGTCGAACCACTGGGGCCCTTGCCCAGGTCCACGACCCTGCCCTCCCACGCCGCGGCCGTCGTGGCATCCAGGAGCTCCCTGCCGAGGCCTTGGATGATCCGATGCGCCCGGCGCTGCCACTGCGCCCGCTCACGGTCGGGGTCCGTGCTCCTGCCCAGGCCGTGCAGCCAGAGGCGGTACGGGCCGTCCAACTCGCCGTAGCCCCGGTCACGCGCGCCATCACGGTGATTCTCAGGATTGGAGCCGAGCGCCCGGGCGATGTCACCCGCGAGATCGCCGAGGGCGCGCACCGCAGCGTCCGCGTCCCCACCGCGAGCACAGCCGCCTGCCCGTAGCGCAGATCGTGGGAGTGCAGCAGCACGACAGGCATCGCGACGCCGTCGTCGATCAGCTCGTCGATCACGGACTGCTGGGTGCCGTACTGCGCCCCACAATGCGCGTCCGGACCAGGTAGCTCTGCGGGAGGATGCCCTCGTTGACGAGCTGCGCCATCCAGTCCAGAACGCGCGGCCGGAGGAAAGCCGCCGGATCCGCACTCTGAGCTCCGCCCTTTCCCGGAATGTCCTGGAGCAGGCCGGCCAGGCCTCGCCACGCCGCCCGGGCAGGGTCGTGTTCGCGCGGCATGTAGACCTGGGGCAGCCCATGCTTCTTCTCCTGCGCCTCGCTGCGGCGCCAGCCGGACATGGGTTCCACCGTGTGTTTGTTCCTCGACACGAGCGGGTCACCGTAGCCGAGCACGACACCGTGCACCGCCGAGCCGTCGTGGTGCAGGCGCAGCCTTCTCGACTGCCAGGTGTACAGATCGCGGGGGCCGTACGGCCGGGAGGCCAGGCTCAGGGGATCGTCCGTTCCCGGCCCGGACTGCTCACGCCGCCAGGCAGGGCAGTCGTCCTCCTTGAAGTGCAGCGTTCCCGTATCGGCGGCAACAAGGTTGAGGAGAAGGGTCTCGCGCAGGTTGCGCCCTTCGACCATCACGCCGCCCAGGTTTCCCGTCCAGCCGACACCCTGCGGATAGACCTTGCCGCCCTTCTCCCGCTCGTCGCCCTCCATGCCGGACTTGATGCCCGAGGTGTCGAACGCATGGGCATGTACCACCAACGGGCGGCCTCCGCGAAGTCCAGACGGTCCACCGCGGGCATACGCATGCTGAAGAAAGGGTCTCCGTTGGGAACGTCGGCCACGATCCGGTTCAGGGAGGAGACTTCGCCCTTTCCTGTACGCAATCCGGCGACCTGGAAAAGGGCTTCTCCGGGTGCAGCAGATCGAAACGGCCGCGATGCCGCTCCAGATAGGGCAGCACGGCATCGAAGGAACCTTCACGCTGCCAGAGCACCTCCCAGTCATCGAGGTCCTCCGGCCCTTCCACCGCATCATGAAGGATCGCCAATAGCAGTCTGACCAGGGCGAATTCCTGTGTCGGCACATCTCCGACCAGCCTGCGAAGGCTCCCGGCCTCGGCGAATACCTCACGCAACGACAGCTCGGCCATCGTGCCGTCCGTCCTCTGGACCGGCAGCCAAGGGCGCGACACCAAGTCGAACGACGGCACGTTTTCCACCAGCCTTACATCGCGGGCGCCGGGGCGCGTCACCTTGAGACCGTCAGCGCGGCTGTACTCGATCTCGTAGCCTGCCAGCTGGGTCTGACAATCCTCATCGAGCTCAAGAATCAGCTCACCTGCCAGCCAAGGGCTCTCCTTTGCCTGCCAGGCCGGAATCAACAATTCCTCCAACTCGTCGATGGCCCGGTCGAGTACCCACGGCTTCGAGAAGTGGAACGGCAGTCGCATCGAGCTCTCCGCCAGTGCCTTCGCGGCGCGGTGCGGAGGAATCGTGTCGGTCGGCAACGGCAGCCCCCACGGCCTCGGCCCAGCCAGGGCACGGTCGCGAGGGAACCATCCGGCAACCGCTGGACGACCAGCACCTCAAGGCTCTCGGCGCTGTCGCGCACCTGTGCCCGGCCTGCCCGCGAGTCGTCGGCGTCACCCACCCCGCGTCGATCCACCCGATCAGGGCGCGCCCCGGTTTGCGGACCTGGTCCAGCCGGTAGACCTCGGCGCGGGCACGTTGCTCCGCGTGGTGCATCCGGTGCTCCAGGTCGGCTGCTGCCATCGTCTCCGACCAGCTGGCCGGGCCGACCGGACCGTCTCCGTACGCCGTCTGCACCAGGTCTTTGATCTCCTGCGGAAGGCGCAACGGCTGGGCTCCCACTGTCAGATGCGCCCCGAGAACGGCGGCTGACCGCAACAGGGTGTGCAGGCCGTACACCCGCTGCGAGCCTCGGACCGGCTCAGGTGGTGTGGTCTGCCAGTCGACCCCGTAACCAGGCATCGACCCCGCCGCACCCGGGCGGGCCGGTGGTCCTGCCCCGATCCCCGCTGGTGCCGGTGCAAGCGGCCCATCCGCTGCAGCATGAGGTCCACCGGGCAGAGATCGGTCACCAGCAGGTCGAAATCGACATCCAGGGACTGCTCGGCGACCTGGCTGGCCACGACTATGTGCGGGACACGACCGGCGGGCCGGTCACCGCCCGGTCCGAAACGTCTCAGCAGGTCCGCGTCCAGGGCTGCCCGGTCCAGGTCCATGAAACGGGAGTGCGCGACGGTGACATTTTCTGCGCCGAAACGGTCGCGGAGCCGCTCGGCCGTCTCCAGCACTCGGTCCACGGTGTTCCGTACGACGAGGGCGCAGCCGCCGTCGCGGAGCGCGTCGGCGAGGATGTCGCCGAGCAGGGACGGGTCGTCATCGAGCTGTTCCAGCTCGATGTCCGTGCCACGGTCCGACGCGGCCGACGGACAGTCGAAGACCGGTGCCGCTCCGGGGACCACCGTCGTGAGCAAGGGATACCCCTGGGGCTGACCCGGCTCGGCATCCCCTTGCTCCGAGACGTTCACACCCGCGTACGCCTGGACCAGCGAGCGTCGGGCGGCGGTCGGCAGAGTCGCGGAGAGCATGACCACGGGCACTCGATAGGCACCCAGCCACGACAGAACCCGCTCCAGGTAGACGTTCATGTAGGCGTCGTACGCATGGACTTCATCGATGATGACGACTTTGCCGGCAAGTGCCAGGTGGCGCAGGGCGAGATGCCGACTCTTCAGCCCGCGAAAAGCACCTGGTCGATCGTGCCCACGGCAAAGGAAGAGAGCATGCCCTTCTTACGCCCACGCAGCCATTGGTGAGCAATCACCTCGGCAGACCCGGCCTGGAGTCGCGCGACGCACGCCGCGCGCTCTGCGGACCATCGAGGTCGACAGCGGCAACCGTCTGGGCTCCGGCGCGCATCAGGCCGGCGTACTCGTCGCTGAGGGCTGCCTTGGCATGCGCCAGAAAGACGGAATGCCGACCGTCGCCAGGCAGGTGGTCCAGCCACTCCAACAGCCGCGGGAACATCGCATTGCCCGTGGCGCTCGTCGGCAACGCGACGAAGCAGCCACCAGCCCCACTTCGAGCGGCGAAGATCTCGGCTACCGCCAGAGCCGCCTCGGTCTTGCCCTCCCCATGGGCGCCTCGATCACCATGAGACCCGGATCAGGCATCGCCCGAGCAAGCCGTACTGCCGCCTCCTGGACCGGTCGTACGTTCGCCCCGGAGGGAGATCGAACCGGCTCGCGAACAGCTCGTCGACGGTCCCTTCCGGGTCCTCCGGCTCCCACGGCCCGGGAAGATCCAGCCCCTGCCAGGCAGCACGGACCCGCTCGTCGGGGTGCGTGGCACGTCCTCGGGAAAGTACGGGAAGAGGTCTGGGTTGCTGGCCGTCCAGTCCGCGACGATGACGAGAGCGGTCAGCAGCGCCTGGACGGTCTGCGGCAGCTTCACCTGTTGCCAGTCGGCCAACCGCTGCTGCACGCCGAACGCCTGCGCACAGGCATCAAGCAGCTCGAACTGCACACTGCGCCAAAGCGCTTCACTCGGCCCTGGCGTCCGCAGAAGCTCGGGGTGCAGATTGAGGTCGCGGATCTGCGAGTGCCGGGCGGCACGCCGTGGTGCCCACCCGCCACCACGGCGAACTGCGCCGCTACCCGTCCCGACCACCCGTGCCGTTCGAACAGCCACTCCTGCAGCAGAGCCTGACCCGCGAGGCCGTGCGGCGCCATGCTCCGGTCGTCGCCGAATTGCTTCTGCTGCGGCATGATCAACCCGACAGCACGCATCCGATCAGCGAGCGGGTCGACTTGGCAGGCGAACGCCGGAGTTGCCTTTCCGATGTCGTGAGTCCCCGCCAGCCATACGGCCAGACATCGGGCGTCCTCCAAACCACCGGGGAGCGCATCGGCTACCAGCTGCCGTATCCGGCGCGGAATCCAGTGCTCCCACAGCAGCCCGGCAACGGCTGCGCTATCGGCCATGTGCTGCCAGAGCGGCAGCCAACCGTCAGTTGCCCGGTCATGCTTGGCCCATACGGCACGTGTGGCGGTCCTGCCCAGCAGGCTGCCAAGACTGCCTCGTTGTATGTGCTCGTGCGCCATGGACCTATTGAATAGAAATCGTGTTCCTTTAATGGCACTTTCATGAAAGAGCAGCAGAATCGCATCGCTCGCTGTATAAGCGGCAAGGCTCGCATGCGCGGGAAGCGGAGCCCGATCCCGCTGGACAGCGTCGGCTTGCCGGGGTCATCCCGCAGGTGCGGGGAGCACCCGCACCAGAGGTCGCGCCCGGTCCCCTCGTCGGGGCCATCCCGCGGGTGCGGGGAGCACAGCGGCACCGGCACCGTCTCCCCGGTCACCGTGGGGCCATCCCGCGGGTGCGGGAGCACCCGACTGCGCCCCAGTCCTTCAGGACGTGGACGGGGCCATCCCGCATGTGCGAGGAGCACTCTTGTCATCCGCGATAGCCATTCCGCACCACTTTCACCGACTCCGACAAAACACACCTTCCAGTCATGTAATCCAAACCGCCCTCGCCCGACGCCTGAGCATTGAACGTGCCTGGCGGGTCATACCACCGCTCTCGACGATGGGATCGTGCAGACGCCGGGGACGATGCGGCGACTCGCGGGCGTGGAGCAACAGCCGCTGCGCGAACGGACTTGGAGTATGCAGCCGACTGACTCTTCGTTATCGGCAAGGTCACCGAGAGCGCCGCGTGACCGGCTGCCGCCCTTGCTACCCCGCAGAGCGGCAAGATCGGCCCCGCGAAGCGGGTGGCACAGCAGCGGCCTCCACCAAAGCGCCAGCCTCCCCAGCCTGCCGTACGGAGAAGCGAATCGGCCAGGTCTCTCCGAGAGCGTGGACGGTGGCAGCTGCTGCCAAGCCTCACGGAACGCGTCGATCCTCGGATGGCTGGACGTGGCAAGCATCCGCCCCATCGCAGTCGCGATCCACGCCTGGAAGGTCGGCCTCCGGTCGCGCGCCGGCCACCGCTCACCTCGGCGATGTCCGACATCGTTGCGCTTTCCGCTGGAGCAGCGGCACGGCAAGATTCCCCGCATGAGGATTCTGGTCATGGGCGGAACATGGTTCCTGGGCAAGCAGATCGTGCAACAGGCTTTGGCCCGGGGCTGGGATGTGACGACGTTCAACCGCGGCCGTTCCGGGGCAGATGCCCCGGGGCTCAGGCCGTCCGGGGTGACCGCACCGTGGCCGGCGACCTGTCCCGCCTCGCCGCCTCGGGACCGTGGGACGCAGTGGTGGATACGTCGAGCTCGGACATGCCGCCGCGGGACGTACTCCACGCCGTGCGCGCTGCGGGAGATGGCCGACCGCTGGGTGCACGTCTCCACGGTGTCCGTCTACGAAGGATGGCCGCACCAGCCGATCACCGAGGCCTCGCCCGTTCTGGATTGCCCGCCTGACGCCGACGCATCGTTCGGCTACACAGGAGCGGACGGTTCGCCCACCGCATACGGATTCCAGAAGGCAGGGGCGGAACGGGCTGTGGAGGAGGCCTTCGGGGACAGCTCCGTCTTCCTGCGCCCGGGCGTCATCCTCGGTCCGGAAGAGTACGTCGGACGGCTCCCGTGGTGGCTGACCCGCACGGCGAGGGCGGCCGGGTCCTTGCACCGGCTCCGGCCGACCGGCACATCCAGCCCGTCGACGTCCGCGATGTCGCACGCTTCGCAGTCGACCAAGCCGCTGCCACCACCACCGGCGCCTACAACATCACCCACCCCGAGGGCCTCACCTTCCAGGGTTTCCTCGACACGTGCTTCGCAGTCACCCATGGCCCCGGCCGCCCGGTCTGGGCGGAGCCCATCCTGCTCGCCGAGCAGACTGTGAAGCAATGGACCGAACTGCCCCTGTGGCGCACGCACAAGGGAGTCTGGGCCGTGGACCCGACCCGCGCCGTGGGTAACGGGCTGCGATGCCGCCCGCTCGTCGAGACGATCTCGGACACCTGGGCATGGCTCCAGGCCGACGGCCGCCCGTGCACCACCCGCGCTGGGCAGAGCACGGGGTCGACCCCGACAAGGAAGCGAAGATCCTCGCCACCCTTGCCTGATCAGCTCTCCAGCACGGCCACAGAGCCATTGCCGAGCTGGTGCTGCGCGCTTCGGGTGAAGTGCTCCAGCCGCTCGCCGACCTCGGTGGCGAGCGCTGCCTCACGGAAGCGTGAATCCGTCAGCGAACGGCGGACCTGCTTGGCCCGGGCCAAGAGGCCCGTCGCCCGTTGCTCGATCGGCACTTCCCAGACATGGGTCAGGGCCTGGGCGGCCCCGTCGAGGTCGCCGCGCATCAGCCGGGCTGTCGCCAGGTCGGCGGCCGCACCGCCCACCACGGGCAGAGAACGGGTGGCCGGCGGCCGGGAGCTCACCAGCTCGAGGGCCCTCTGGGCCGCGGCCTCCGCCTGTTGCCCGTCGCCGAGGAGCAGGCAGGTGGAACCATTCGACATGGCCAGGCGTTCCTCGCTGAATCCGAACTCACCGCCCACCCCGTCGTGCAGATCGTCCAGCGTGCCGTCGCATACTTCGGTGGAGATGGTCAGAGCACGTTGTGCCGAGGCCGTGTCCCCGAGGTGGCCGTAGGCGCGTGCCTCGATGGCCGCGAGTCGACGGCGGGCGATGTCGCCGAGTCCGGGCAGCATGGCCGCCCGGCGGGCGTACTGCGCTGCCTCCGCTGGTCGACCGGAGAAGTAGGCGATGTAGGCAAGCGTGCCACCGGCGTAGGCGCGTAGCGGCTCGAACCGTGCGGTCTCTCCGTACAGGGCAGCCGAACGTGCGAGGCGTGTGGCGCTGTCGAACGATCCCAGGTCGAACGCCGCCGTGGCGAGAATGGCGCACGCCTGGCCGGCAAGGACAAGGAGTTCCTGCTGCTGGATCGGGACCTGGGTTCGGTCGCGATGCTGCTCGATCTCCTCACGGAGGGAGCGAGCAGCACGGAACACGTCGAACGGCGGTAGCACAGCGTATCGACGGGCCAGCCGGTGCACATCATCGCGCAGTTGTTCCACGGCGGTGTCGGAGATGCAGGCGGAGGCGGCTGCGCCTGCCTCGTTCTGGGCGTCGCGTGCGGTCATGTCGATCTCGGCTTCCAAGTTGTACGCGGGTGCGGGTGCGTCAGGCGAGGGAGCCTGGAACAGGTACTCGGCGTCGACGCCGAACATGTCCTCAAGCACGCGGCACGCTTCAGCGGCGGGCAGCCCCTGGATCTTGCCGGAGGTCCAGCGTCGGAACTGCGCTTCGGAGACCGTCAGGTTCTTGACTCCGATCCGCTGACCAGCGGTTTCGAAGTTCTCGCGGAAGTCCCGGTACGTCCAGCGCCGCTGCTCGACCAGGCCCTTGAGCACCGTCCTGGGGTCTCACCCATGTTGTCCTCCTCGGCGTCGAGCTCGACGGATACAGCAGCGTGTCTGTCCGCCGCTCCCTCACAGCAAGGGGATACCGCCGGCGACGCACCTTGCAACGCCTCACGAGCAGGCGACACTTCGACGCTACCCGGGCGAGGTCTCGCTCACCTGAAAGAGCGCCAGATGCGGCCCTCCAGGACATGGCGGTGACACCCGGTCACCGATCACGCTGATCGCCATCACCGAACGCATAGGAGTGGTGACCGCACGGCAGGCCTTGTCCGGCACATGCGGGAACACGCGACGGCGCCCACGACCTGCGGAAGGACCAGGTATGACCGCGACCGCGACCAGCAGTGCAGCCACAGCGCAGCAGCGCCTCAGCAGCACATCACCTGTTCGACGTCTCGGCACCGTCGGCCAAGGCATGGACCTCTGCATTCCCCGTACCTCTCCCCAAGCCTCTGCATCGAGGTGACCGACGGCTCACCCGCCATGCCCGTCCTCAGCGTTGCCGGCTCCGACGAGGAGAGCGGCCGCGGCCTCGCCCTTGTCGACGTCATCGCCGAATCGTGGGGCGTCACCGAGGACGGCACATGCACCTGGTGCTGTCTGAGCGTCCCGGAGGAGCAACCGTGATCGCAGACACCCAGCTGGTCCCGCACGCCCGTTCCCTGCTGCGGGCACGCGCCCTCTCGGGCGGGGAGGCAGCGGACGCGTGGCTCCCGCCGCTCGACCCCACGGAGTTACGACGCGTCCTGCAGAAGATGCGCGCGTGGGAGCCGTTCGACGCGGACGCCCTGCTCGACGACGTCGGGACGGCGCTCGATGACGTACCACCTGGCGAGGAGTACCAGGAGGAGCTCGCGGAGCGTCTCCGTGGGCACCTCATGCGGCTCGTCGACATCGCGATCGGTGGCGACGCCGACGTCAAGGACGCGACCGCGCTCACCCTGATCGAGCACGCCCGTGAGGTTCGTTCCAAGGACATGCCAGGAGATCCGCACAGAGCGGTCGGTCACCTCCGTCGCATGGCCTGGACCGTCAACGAACTCCTCGAGCGACTGCTGGCGACCAGGCAGCTCACGAACCTGGACGCGGCATGAGTACGCACCCCGAACCCTCGCCGAGACGCAGACGAGAGAGACGAACCGCCCTGTGTGCCCCACCATTCGCCCGGCCGTCGTCCCCTACATCACGCAGCGAGTGGGCGAAGAGGCAGCGCCGGACAACCTGGTCCTGCTGCCGTCGAGAGGCAGTCGCGGCCGCGGGAGCTACCGCCTGTTCTACGCGGACGAGGAGACGAGCCTCGACCGCGACCTCCGGCAGGTTCTGTGGGCCCGGGTGTCGTTCACACCGTACGACGAGCGCCGACGCCCCACCGGCCGGCCCGAGTGGAAGCTCATGCACCCTTCCGGCAGCGGGTCACGATGGAAGGAATGCGCTGCCAGATCTGCACCGCCTCTGCGGCGACTCCTCTGGGGAGCATCTTCCTCGCCGGCCCTGCGGACTACGAGAGCCACGAAGCGCCGCTCCTGACCAACCAGCCCCCGTGTGCGCACGGCATGTCACAACCGCCGCCGCCCTCTGCCCGCACCTCGGGGAGGACCCCGTCGTGTTCCTGGCCACGAGCGCGCCCGTGTACGGAGTCCTGGGCACGATGTACGGCCTGGTCGACGGCAGGGTCGAGGTCGTGGCGAAGCCAAGGGAGCCCCTCCCTACGGGCACCCGAACCTCCCTACGCTCCTTGGCTCACAGCTCGTCCGCCGCCTGGCCAGGTTCCGCGTCCTCACCGTGAGCGAGTTGCAGCGGGACCTGGCCGAGCTTCCCGGACAGACCGCTCCCCTCGCCTACGGCCCTCCGTCTGAGGACTCCGAGCTCGAGCCCACCACCGACTCCGTACTCACCCACGGTTCCGCCCTGCGGCGCCGGTGAGCACGGGCACAACCCTCGTTGCGGGTCGCATCAGCCCCAGCAGCGAGGTGCACAAGAGCACGTCCAGCGATCCGACTGAAGGAGCATTTCCATGACTGCTGTCATGCCCGAGCAGACCGCCCGCCGAAGGCCGCCGCCGACACCGCCGACGACCCGTTCGCACTGGATCTGAGCGTGACCACGGATCTCGGCGGCCTCGGCATGCCGGCCGCATGTGGCACCGGTGACGGCTGCGCCGCATCCTGCGCTTCGTCCTGCGCAAGCGCGGTCTGACACCGCTTCAGGAGGGCCGGGGCCTGGCCCCGGCCTCCGCATCCGTCTGCACGGCGAAGGAGTTGTCGCGCATGAGCAGCAAGTCCAGCAAGTTTCTGTACGAGCACACGGGCACGGCTCTCCTACGGGCCGCTGCCGCACCGCGACATCAGTTACCGGGCTGGTGGCCCGATCCGACGGACAGCGACGCGTGCATGAAATGGCTGGACCACGTCTGGTCCCGCCACAATCTGGCCGGGCCGATCCGGCAGGCGACCCGCGAACTCGCGCTCAGCGTCGACGCCATGCGCGGCAAGCAGACAGTCACCAGCAAGAAGGTACGGCGGGCGGCACTGTCGACAGCGCGCTATCTCTTGCGCGCCACCGGACGGCCCACCCCTTCGGCTTCTTCGCCGGTGTAGCCCCGGCCACGCTTGGGGCGACGGCCGAAGTGCGCTGGGGAGGCGGCCACCGGGCGGTTGCCCGCATCGACACGATGTGGCTCAGCAGTGTCATCGAACGCCTGGAGAACTGCCAGGAGCTGCTCGAGCGCCTGGACGTCGTACTGAACAATCTTGCCGCCCGCCGAGGCGGGCGCCTCCAGGTTCCGCACGGCGGCCCCACGGTGCCAGCATCAAGTACACGAGCGCGGTGCGAGCGCTTGAGGCCTGCGCGTCTGCGCCGGCCCGGTTCAGCGCCGTGCTCGACGGCCTTGCGGAGGCGTTCCCCGGAGCCGATCCGGCGCAGATCCGCAGCATGCTCATCGATCTCGTCCGGCAGGGGTTCCTCGTCACGAGTCTGCGAGCTCCGCTCACGGTGACCGACCCGCTCGGCCATCTCCTTGAGCGTCTGCAAGGGTCGAGGCCCACGCGATCGAAACCGTGGCCCCGATCCTGCACGGGCTTGAGGGTGTGGCGGCCGCTCTGCACCACCACAACCGCACTCCCGGTGCGGGGCAGACGCGGGTGCGGGAAGCGTTGGTCCGGGAGCTGCGCAGCATGTCGGAGGCCGGCCGGGCACCGCTTGCTGTCGATCTGCTGCTCGACGCGGCCGTACAGGTCCCGCTCAGCGTCGTGCATGAAATGGAGGCCGCGGCCGGTGCCCTGTTGCGCCTGACCCGCCGACCCACCGGACACGCGATCTGGCACGACTTCCAGACCGCGTTCTGGGAGCGGTACGGCACGGGCACGCTCGTCCCGTTGAGCGAGGTCCTGGATCCGGCTGCCGGACTCGGACTCCCCGCCGAGTACCCGGGCAGCGTGATGTCCGCCCTGCGACGCCGGCCTCCGAACGAGACGGACGGCTGCTCGCGCTCGCCTGGCAGGCCATGGTCGACGGCAGCCGCGAAATCGTCCTCACCGACGACGTGATCGACGTGATCGACGCGGTCGCCGGGAACGGGCCCGCTGCCGGCCCGCCGCACGTCGAAATGTGCGCCCGGATCCACGCCGAGGACATCGCGGCCCTGGACCGGGGCGACTTCACCCTCACTGTCACGCCCGCGCGCTCTGCGGGCACGCTCACTTCCCGCTTCACCCCGGCCGCCGGCGGATCCGGTCTGGAGGAGGTCTACCGAACCATCCCCGGGTGTCGCAGGCGCCCTGCCCGCTCAACTGTCGTTCCCGCCGCTGTACCCCACACGGAGAACGTCTGTCGCATCCCCGCCTACCTGCCGCACCTCATCTCTCTGGGCGAGCACCGCGGGTCGGAGGAGAACGTGACCACGATCCCTCTCGACGACCTTGCCCTCACCGCGACGCACAACCGCCTGCATCTGGTGAGCATCTCCCGCCGCCGGATCATCGAGCCCCAGGTCTTTCACGCGATGGCGCTCGAGAAGCAACCACCGCCCCTGGCCCGGTTCCTCGCCCATGTGCCGCGCGCCTTCACGGCTTCGTGGACCGGCTTCGACTGGGGCCTGACGCTGTCCAGCTCGCCTACCTGCCAAGGGTCCGCTATCGGCGTACGGTCCTGTCCCCGGCGCGGTGGCGTCTCACGAGTGCCGATCTGCCCGCCGCGGGGACGGAGGCCCTCGCCCTGTGGCGGCAGCGCTGGCACTGCCCGGGACAGTGGATCTGCGGGACGACGACCGCACGCTGCGCCTGACTCTGAGCGAGCCTCTGCACGCGGCGATCCTGCGCGCCCATCTCGACCGTCACGACGAGGCGATCCTGACCGAAGCCGCCCCCATCGGCGCCTTCGGCTGGATCGGCGACCATGCCCACGAGGTCGCCGTACCTCTTGTCGCTACCCGCCCACCGGCCCCTTCGGCCCTGTCCGGCCGGCTGCCTACGCTGCTCAACAGCTCGCTGGGCCACATGCCCGGCTCGCCAGATACCCGATGGCTGCACGCGAAGATCCACACCCACCCCGAGCAGATGAACGAGATCATCACAGCGCATCTCCCCGGCTCCTCGAAGCACTGCCCGGCGAGGCCGAGTGGTGGTTCCTGCGCTACCGCAGCCCGCACGAATCCCGCACCTGCGGCTGCGCCTCCGTGTGCCGAGCGCAGACCGGTACGCAACGTTCGCCGCAGCAGTAGGACAGTGGGCCACCCAGCTCCGCAGTCGGTCTCTGGCTGGCCGGCTCGTGCTGGAGACGTACAGCCCCGAGATCGGCAGATACGGGCAAGGCGAGGCGCTGGCAGCAGCGGAGGCCGTGTTCGCGGCCGATTCCCGCGCGGTCGCCAGCACCCTGCGCCACGTTCACGGCCCCTCCTGCACCCGACGGCGCTCGTCGCGGTAGGCATGGTGGACATCGCGCGCGGCTTCCTCGGCCATGAGGCAGGGATTGAGTGGCTCGCCGACCGGCCCGCCGCCCCACTGCCACAGACCGCGCTGTTTCCGAGCAGGCAGTACGCCTCGCCCGGCTTCAGACGCCTCTCGACCTGCCCGGCTGGAACGGGAGGTCACCGACGCCTGGCAGGACCGCGCCGCGGCTTTGTCCCGCTACCGCCTTCGCCTCCCCGACGACACGAGCCTCGGCGAGACTCTCGAATCGCTGTTCCACATGCATCACAACCGGATGCTCGGCCTCGACCGGCCAGGAGAAGGCATCTGCCGCCGCGTGGCACGGCAGGCGGCTCGCGCGTGGCAGGCCAACCGATGACCGCGGCGTCGATGCAGCGGGAACAGTCCTCTACTCCGGCTCCCCGGAATCGCCCTTCGCCACATCGTTGACGCACAGGCGGGCCGAGGGGAATGGGAGACCGTCCACGCATGGGTGACCGCCATGGTCCGGCATCCGGTGAATGCTGCCCCGGCGCGTGCGGCCTCTTCGAGGGGCGCCCGCCATTGCCTACGCCCTCCATCTCGCGAACCGGCCGTCATACGCCCCCACCCTTCAGACGCTTGACCACCACATCGCCACCATGACGCATCTCCGGCTACGGGCAGCCCACGAAAGAATCGATCGGGACGAGCTGCCGCGTCTTTGCGAATACGACCTCATGAGCGGCCTGACCGGGCTCGGTGTGTACCTCCTCACCCGTGGCGGTCACGACACACTGCTGCTCGGGGTCCTGCGCTACCTCGTAAAACTGACGGAACCGGTCACAGCCGATCCTGACCTCCTGCCAGGCTGGTGGACCGGCGACGGGCCCGAACTCCGACCCAGCCCTCGATGGCCGGGGCCACGGCAACCTCGGTATGGCACACGGTATCTGCGGTCCGCTCGCCTTCATGGCGATCTGCATGCGGCGGGGCTCGCAGTCCCCGGTCAAGCCAGAGCGATCCGCTCCATCTGCACCACGCTCGATCAGTGGTGCCTCGGCACCGGAGAACGGCTCTGGTGGCCCGAGTTGCTCTCCCGAGACGAGTGGAGGACCCGGATTCCCCGTCGGCACGGCCCCGGCCGGCCCTCCTGGTGCTACGGAACTCCAGGCATCGCCCGCGCCCGGCAGCTCGCCGCGCTGGCCCTCGGCGATGCCCTGCTGCAGCACCGCGCCGAGATGGCGCTCGCCGCCTGCGTCACCGATGAACGGCAACTCGCCCAACTCACCGACGCCTCGCTCTGCCACGGCTGGGCCGGCCTCGTACGCGCCGTACAGCGAGCAGCCACGGACGCAGGTCCGAACAGCGGCCTGGGGCGGCCCTGCCCAGGCTGCACACCCGGATGCGCGACTACCTCGAGCAGTCGGGGCCGCCCCTTCCGGCCTGATGGAAGGCGCCGACGGCGTCCATCTCACGCAACTCGACGCGGACGTCAACACCGCACCGATACCTCGCTGGGACGCCTGCCTGCTCCTGGACGGGTGACCCGCGCGCAACGCCCCAGCACACCGACATCGCACCACTAGGCTCGTGCCCCTCGTCACCGCTGGGCACGTCGTAGAAGGAACGCCCTTGAACACCACCGCCCACTCCTCGACCGAAGTCCTGCGTAACCGGCTGCTCGACAAGATCGTGGAGGAACGGGTCGCCGGGCTCTACGACCCGCGGGTCGAGGAAGCCATGCGGACGGTGCCGCGGCACGAGTTCCTCCCGGCCGTAAGTGTCGAGACCGCGTACGCGAATGAGTCCGTGTCCATCAAGGACAATCCCGCCGAGGACGCGCTGCCGTTCAGCTGCGCGTCCAAGCCCGACGTGGTGTTCTTCATGCTCGTCCAGCTCCAGCTCGAAGCCGGCCACCGGGTGTTCGAGATCGGCGCGGGCACGGGCGTGAATGCCGCCTATATGCGGCGCCTGGTCGGCTCCTCCGGTCTCGTCGTCACGGGGACATCGACGGCGACGTCACCGCGTACGCCCGAAAGACGCTCGACGCGACCGGGTTCCGCGACGTCGAGGTGATCACCCGGGACGGGGTGCTGGGTGCGGAGGAACTCGCCCCGTTCGACCGAATCATCGCGACGGTCGGGGTCTGGGACCCTCCCCGCCATGCAGAACCAGCTCACGCCCGGCGGCCGGCTCGTCCTGCCTCTGCGGTGGCGAGGACTGACCCGCAGCGTCGCATTCGCGCGACAGCCGCAACGCCTCCTGTCCGACTCCGTGAAGATGTGCGGTTTCCTGCCGATGATCGGCCAGGACGGCGAACACGCCGGCTACGTCGACGGCGAACACCTGATCCGCCTGTTCTGGGACGACGACCAGGCAATCGACCCGCCGGCGCTGAAGGCGGCCGTTTCCCAGCCGGGAACGGTGGCCTGGACCGAGGCGAGCGTCGGGCCTGTCGAATCATTCGACGGAATCTGGCTGCGCCTGTCGGCCACCGAGCCCACCACCTGCCGCATCACGGTGAAGCCCGCCGCCATCCAGGCAGGGCTCCGACGCCCTGCGGCGCCCGCGCTCAGCCCCGCTCTCGTCGACGGGGACTCGATCGCCTACCTCACTCTGGAACGCTTGCCGGTCGAGGAAGGCGCCGAAGCCCGCTTCCGGCTCGGCGCGGCCGGCTACGGCCCGCACGGGCATGGGCTCGCGGAGCGGCTGTGCACCCAGATCACGGCCTGGAGCGGTGACCGGACGGCGGAACCCGTGATCAGCCTGTACCCGGCAGGAACCCCGGACTACGAACTCACCGATGGCTACGTCATCGAGAAGCCGTCCGCGCGCATGGTGATCTCCTACTGAGGCTCACCACATGAAGACCTGAGGCGCCTGCTCCGGCGGAGCCTCAGCTCTGCCGAGCCAGACCGGGCGACCGAAGAGGCCAGCCGGAGATTCAGCCGTCTCCTCTGCTGGGGCCACCATGGAATCGCTGGGCCGCCGTCAGGGTCGACGGTCATCCCGCATGCGCGGGGAGCAGACCACCCTGCACCGGGTCGCTACTGGGCAGCGGGTCATCCCGCATGCGCGGGGAGCAGGCCTCCTCGGCGACGCCGTCAATGATCTTGGCGGGGTCATCCCGCAATGCGCGGGGAGCAGCAGTTCCTCGGGTTCGCGGGCCTGGGACCGCACGGGTCATCCCGCATGCGCGGGGAGCAGGTCGGGTCCTGGGTGCCCTCCCACGTGGTCACGGGGTCATCCCGCATGCGCGGGGAGCAGTCAGCGGCCTGTACACACCAACGGAGGGCGAAGGGCCATCCCGCATGCGCGGGGAGCAGGGCACGGAGGCCTGCGACGGCGTGTCCGTCGCGGGGCCATCCCGCATGCGCGGGGAGCAGTCGTACATCGCGCTGATCGACATGGGCTTGTCGGGGCCATCCCGCATGCGCGGGGAGCAGATCTCGATCAGTGGCCGCGTAGAGGTGGTGGGGCCATCCCGCATGCGCGGGAGCAGGCCAGGACCACCGGTTCGTGACCGGTTACGTGGGCCATCCCGCATGCGCGGGGAGCAGGCTGGGTGCGCGCCGGACGGCACCGTGGTCTGGGGCCATCCCGCATGCGCGGGGAGCAGCCTTCTTGAAGGTTCACCGTGTCCGGGCTGCCGGGGCCATCCCGCATGCGCGGGGAGCAGGACCGGGACAGGGCCGTGGCCGACATGGTGATGGGGCCATCCCGCATGCGCGGGGAGCAGTCTGTGTGGTGGGGCCTGATGGTGGGTGCGCTGGGGCCATCCCGCATGCGCGGGGAGCAGACCCCGGGGCAGGGCCACCCTGGCCGATGGGGCCATCCCGCATGCGCGGGGAGCAGCTGGACGCGGACGGATGGGTCACCGAGCTGTCGGGGCCATCCCGCATGCGCGGGGAGCAGTCACCAAGGCCATCGCAGCGGTCCTCGTGGTCGGGGCCATCCCGCATGCGCGGGGAGCAGACTGCGCGACCTGGGGGTTTATCGCGTCAGGGGCTGGTTTCGTGCACTTTCACTGAATTCGACATACCGAATAAACCGCCTGTTTCGCCTTGCAGCGGAGCACCTGCCCGCATCCCATCACACCCCGCGCCCGCCGGAAGCTCGTCCCGCTTCCCTCACCTGAGAGGCATCGAAAGCGCCCCGATATGGTAATGGGTGACTAAAGAGATCATCAAAAGCACCGTTGCCACATCGCCGTGCTGTTCAGGAGGACGTCATGGGAAGCCACCGCACATCACTGCCCGGAGTCGGCGTCCAGTACGACTACACCACCGAGTCCGGACAGCGCATCTCCGTGGTCGTTCATCACGACGGCCGGCGATTCCTCGGGTTCTACGAGAAGGACGACCCTGATTCGTGCCTGCTCTCCGTACCTTTGACCACCACTGAAGCCACCGGGCTCGCGCACCTCATTGATGCCGCGCCGATCGACGCCGTACGGACCGACGGCATCGATCTCGTCACCGAGCACATCCCGCTCGGGACGCGCTCCCCGTACGGCGGGCGGCTGCTCGGGGACACCCGGGCGCGGACCCGGACCGGGGCGTCCATCGTGGCGGTGTTGCGGACGCACAGTGCGCATCCGTCGCCCGGACCGGATTTCCGGCTGGCCATTGGCGACACGCTCGTTGTCGTGGGTACACGGGAGGGCGTGGACACGCTCTCCGAGATCATTGCGGAGGGCTGACCGTGCACGACATGACCGCACTGCTGGTGGAGCTCGGCTCCATCATTCTCGGGCTCGGGATCGTCGGACGGTTCGCCGGGCGGATAGGGCTCTCGCCGATTCCGCTGTATCTGCTGGCCGGGCTGGCGTTCGGACAGGGTGGGCTGCTGCCGCTCGGAGCCAGTGAGGAGTTCACCGCCGTCGGCGCCGAGATCGGCGTCATCCTGCTGCTGCTTCTGCTCGGGCTCGAGTACAGCGCGTCCGAGCTCGTCACGAGCCTCAAGACGCAGTATCCGTCCGGGGCCGTCGACTTCGTACTCAACGCCACCCCGGCGCGGTCGCCGCGCTGCTGCTCGGATGGGGCCCGCCGGGGCCGTCGCGCTCGCCGGGGTCACCTGGATCTCGTCGTCCGGTGTGATCGCCAAGGTGATGACCGATCTGGGGCGGCTCGGTAACCGTGAGACCCCGTCATCCTCGGCGTCCTCGTCATCGAGGACCTCGCGATGGCCGTCTATCTGCCGTTGCTCACCGCGCTGGTGGCCGGGGTCGGTCTGGCCGGTGGCAGCATCGCGCTGCTGATCGCGCTCGGGGCCGTCGGGTTCGTCCTGTATCTGGCGCTGCGGCACGGGCGGCTGATCAGCCGCGCGGTGTCCTCAGACAATCCGGAGATGCTGCTGCTCGTCGTCCTCGGGCTCACCGTCCTGGTGGCCGGTGTGGCGCAGCAGCTGCAGGTGTCGGCCGCCGTCGGTGCGTTCCTGGTGGGTATCGCCCTGTCGGGAGGTCGCGGAGGGTGCGCGCAAGCTGCTGACGCCGCTGCGCGATCTGTTCGCCGCCGTCTTCTTCGTGTTCTTCGGTCTGTCGACCAACCCGGCGGAGATCCCGCCCGTGCTGCTTCCTGCGGCGCTGCTGGCCATCGTGACCGTGTTCACCAAGATCTTCACCGGGTGGTACGCGGCCCGGCGGGCCGGAATCGGTTCACGCGGGCGCTGGCGGGCCGGCGGCACGCTCGTCGCACGCGGCGAGTTCTCCATCGTCATCGCGGGTCTGGCCGTGGCCACCGAGCCGCGGATCGGCCCCATCGCCACCGCGTACGTACTGATCATGGTGATCGCCGGACCGCTCACCGCCCGCTGGACGCAGCCCGCCGTGGCCAAGATCCAGGCCATCCGGGACGGCCGTCGCGGGAAGGATGACGGAAAGGACGCGAGGAGCGACGGGTCCGTCGCTTCCGCAGGCCCGGTGCCTACGCATGACGACCTCGCGCCCGAGCCCGCCCGGCCCGCCGACTGAGCGGATACGCCCGGCCCAGTGTGTACGCGTGCGTCGTGGACGGCTCGCCCCTGCTGTGGGCGGGCCGTTCCGCGATCGCGGTGAGCCGGATCAGAGCTCGTTCGCCGGCCAGTCCAGCAGCCGGGCGCCGATCACCGCGGTCTGCAGTGTGTAGCGGTGCATCGGGTCCGAGGGTCCGATCCGGTGAGCTGGTGGATGCGCTCCAGCCGGTAGGTCAGCGCGCGCACGCTCAACGCCAGCCGGCGGGCCGTCTCGGCCGCGACACAGCCCGCGTCGAAGTACACGGACAAGGTCTTCAGCAGCGGTTCCGCGCCGCCCCTGGCCTCCTGCAGCGGGCCGAGCTCGCTGCGCACCAGATCGGCCATCGCCTGCCGGTCCCGGGTCAGCACCGGATAGACCAGCAGGTCGGCGGCGTACAGCACCGGATCGTCCATGCCCATCCGCTGCGCCATGTCGAGGGCTTCCAGCGCCTCGTCGTACGAGTGGACGACGCCGCCGGGTCCCCGGTGCGGGCGGCCCACCGCGACCTGGCCGCCGTCCGTCGCCGCGTGGGCCTGCTTGGCGAAATACCGCAGGACGTCCGGCTGGCTGCCGGGGCGATGCACACCAGCCGCCCGTCCTTCGTGGTGAGCAGGATCTTCCGGCCGCCGAAGCGGGCGAGGAGCGTCGACTCCACGGCGCGGGGCACGGCGTCCGTCTCGGTGTACGCCTCGGGGCCGGCCGCCACCGCGACCGCATGAGCGCGCGAGAGGCGCAGCCCGAACCGGGTGGCACGCTCGGCGAGCCGGCCCATATCGCTGCGCCCGTACAGCAGGTCGTCGATGAACTCCCGCCGCGCCGCCTCCTCACGCCGCACGGTGAGCCGCTGGGCCCGCTCGAAGCCCTCGGCGAAGGCATCGATGCCCTGTTCCACCGCGGCCAGCACCGAATCGGTGGCGGCAGCGGTCGACCCTGCCGCGGTGAGCGGCCAGTCGGCGCGGGTCATCGACAGATGCAGACTCACCAGCGCCCGCAGCTGGTGCCCGGCCTCCGCGGCCTCGCGTCCCAGGGCACGGCGGATCTCCAGCTCATCCCGGGTGAGCCGGCGGCCGGTGGCCGAGACCTCGCCCAGAATGCGGACATAGTCCTCCACGAATCTCTCGGGGATCTCGGGCTCCGCCACGCGCACTCCTCCAGTTCCGGGTTGGACCGACACTTCCCCAACGCACGCGGGCCGGTGCCGGTGCCCGGCATGACACGCACATAAAGATTGCCGGAATCCGGCAATGCGATGGAACACCCCGAACTGACATGATCCGTTCAGCAACACAACGGGGATCAACGGGGAAGCACGGGGACACGGGGAAGATCCGGGTTGCTGCGAGGCCGTTCGCGGTGCCGCAGCAGCCCGGTCCCGGCCCTGCCCTCCGCCGAGCCCCGATCCGTACAGGGCACGCAGAGCCTCAGGGGTGGGACCGATGGGCGAATTTCTTTCCGCAGCACTCGGTTTTCCCGCCGTTCTCTTCGGCGCGGCTCTGGTAGTGGTCGTCTGCTTCTGGCTGCTCGTCCTGGCAGGGACCGTTGGCCACGACTCCTTCGACAGCGATCTCGACACCGACGCCGTCGGCTTCGGCGGAGTGCCGGTCACCATGTCGGTGTCCCTGTTCGTCGTCGTTGCCTGGTTCACCAGTCTGACCGGCTCGGTCCTGGTACACCGCACCGGTGCCACCGGCGGCCTCAGGGCCGCGGTCTCCTGCGCCGTACTGGCCGGGGCGCTACTGATCGCCTGGGGGCAGTCCGCGTGCTCGTACGCCGTTTCCGCCGGTACTTCCCGGCGGAACCTCCTCCATCCCGCCAGGACTTCGTCGGGCAGGTCTGCACGATCCGTACCGGTTCCGTCAGTTCCGACTTCGGGCAGGCCGAGGTCGCCGCGACGGACGGTTCCACCGCGATCGTCCAGGTCCGGCAGCTGAGTCCGCAGCAGCCGCCGCAGGACGCGGCCGGCGATGTGCTCACCGCGGGCAGTGCGGGACTCCTCTACGCGTACGACGCCGAGGGCGAGTTCTTCTGGGTCTCGCCGTACGACGCGGCGCTCGCTCCACGACCGCTGCCACGCGCGGCCGGCTGACCCGCCGCCCATCTGCCCTTCCGGACCGAAAGCCGGCCGGGCCCCGGTTCCGCATGCCGTGACGCGGCGCGCGCTCCTTCCTCTTCCTCTTTCTCTGCTCCTCACCAGCCGTCAAGGACTGACATGGAAGCCATCTCCTTGGGCATCGGCGTGATCATCGCCGTTGTCCTGCTCATCACCGTCGCTCTCCTCTTCGTCGTCACCCGCTTGTTCCGCAAGGTCGAGCAGGGCAAGGCGCTGATCATCTCCAAGACCAAGAAGGTCGACGTCACCTTCACCGGTGCGGTTGTCCTGCCGGTGCTGCACAAGGCCGAGACCATGGACATCTCGGTGAAGACCATCGAGATCCGCCGGACCGGGCGCGAGGGCCTGATCTGCCAGGACAACATCCGCGCCGATATCCACATCACGTTCTTCGTCCGGGTCAACAAGACCATCGAGGACGTCATCAAGGTCGCACAGGCCATCGGCACCGAGCGGGCGAGCGACAAGGTCGCGATCCAGGAGTTCTTCGCCGCGAAGTTCTCCGAGGCGCTCAAGACCGTGGGCAAGCAGCTCGACTTCGTGGATCTGTACACCAAGCGCGAGGAGTTCCGGGACCGGATCATCCGCGTCATCGGCACCGACCTGAACGGCTACCACCTCGACGATGCCGCGATCGACTTCCTGGAGCAGACGCCGATGGCGCAGCTCGACAGCGCGAACATCCTGGACGCGCAGGGCATCCGGAAGATCACCGAGCTGACGGCGATCGAGCATGTGCGCACCAACGAGTTCCAGCGCACCGAGCAGAAGGAGATCACCCGGCAGGACGTCGACGCCCGCGAGACCATTCTGGAGCTGGAGCGCAGGCAGTCCGAGGCCGAGATCAAGCAGCGCCGCGAGGTCGAGACGCTGCGGGCCCGCGAGGAGTCCGTCACCGCCCGGGTGCAGGAGGAGGAGCGGCTCGGTTCGCAGAGTGCGTTCATCCGTACCGAGGAGCAGCTCGGCATCCAGCGGGAGAACCAGGCCCGGGAGATCACGGTCGCGCAGAAGAACCGCGAGCGGGTCATCGCGGTGGAGAACGAGCGCATCGAGAAGGACCGGATGCTGGAGGTCATCGGGCGTGAGCGCGAGACCGAGCTGAACCGGATCGCCGCGACGAAGGAGGTCGAGTCCGAGCGCCGCGAGGTCGCGGATGTGATCCGGGAGCGGATCGCGGTGGACCGTACGGTCGCCGAGCAGGAGGAGTCGATCCTGACCCTGCGCGCCGTCGAGGAGTCGGAGCGCACCCGCAAGTCGGTGATCATCGCGGCCGAGGCAGAGGCGCAGGAGAAGCTGGTCAAGGACATCAAGGCCGCTGAGGCGGCGGAGGTGGCGTCCACGCACCTGGCTGCCGAGCAGCTGACGCTTGCCGAGGCCCGGCTGAAGACCGCCGACCTCGACTCGCAGGCCAAGCTGACGCTCGCAAAGGGCGTCCAGGCCGAGTCCGCCGCGGCCGGTCTTGCCGCGGTCCAGGTCCGGGACGCCGAGGCCGATGTGACGGAGAAGGCGGGTCTCGCCGAGGCGCAGGCCACGGCGGCCAGGTTCAGGGCGGAGGCGGAGGGTTCGCGCCTCAAGGCGCTGGCGGTCGCGGAGGGTACGCAGGCCCAGGCCACCGCGGACGCGGCGGTGATCGGCGAGAAGCTGAAGGCCGAGGCGGCGGGGCTCACGGAGAAGGCGGCCGCGATGGCGGCGCTGGACGACGCGTCGCGCGGGCACGAGGAGTACCGGCTGCGGCTCGCCGCGGAGAAGGAGATCCGGCTGGCCGGCTTCGATGTACAGCGGCAGGTCGCGGAGGCCCAGGCGACGATCCTGGCCACGGGTCTGGAGAACGCGGACATCGACATCGTCGGTGGTGACTCGGTGTTCTTCGACCGGCTGGTGTCCTCGGTCTCGCTCGGCAAGAGCATCGACGGGTTCATGGAGAACTCGCGGACCGCGCAGTCGCTGGCCGGGCCGTGGCTGGACGGCAGCTCCTCGTTCACGGACGACGTGACCCGGGTGCTGGGGTCGGTGTCCACGGGCGATGTGCAGAACCTGACGGTGTCGGCGCTGCTGATGCAGCTGATGCGGAGCTCTTCGGGGGCGGCCTCGGGGCAGGTTCAGCAGCTGCTGGCCGCGGCGGAGGAGCTGGGGCTGGCGGGGATGACGGTGTCCTCGCTCGCGGGCGGCTCGGGCTCGGGCGGCTCGGGTGCGGGCGGCTCGGGTGCGGGCGGCCCGGGTGCGGGCGGCTCGGGCTCGGATTCCGTGCCGGTGGTCGCGCCGTCGCGTAACGGGACGCCGGTCGCGTAACGGAGGGCGGGGCGGGGCAGCCCGGCCGTGTGGTCCGCCACGCCATTGGAATTTCACACCTCGTAGGGAGCCATACGCATGGACAGCGACACCACACTCACCACCGCGCCCCCGGCCGGCGTCGGCGACGTGGATGCCGGTGCCTATGAGGTGCTGCGGCGGCGGCTCGGGGCGCAGGCCGCCGAGCTGGTGCGGCGGGCGGAGGAGCTCAACGTCCGGCGCACCGAGGAGTTCGGCTCGACCGGGCTCCGGCTGCTGGCCACCGAGCAGGTGCGTACGGAGCAGCCGTCCGTGCCCCGGGATCTCGTCGCCGTGGGCGGGCGTCTGCTGTTCGGGTTCGAGCGGGGCCCGGGCGCGCGGTGACGTGGGCGTCGGCGACGTACTCGTCCTGCGGGAGCCGGGCCTGGAGGAGGCGGGCGAGGGCTGCTCGCCGACGCGGCGTTCGTACGGGAGTTCGCCGGCCTGCACCGCTACTACCGCGATGCCAGGCTGCTGCGGCTGCGCCGGGTCAACGGCAGGCTGCTCGCCGTGTTCCGTACCGGTGAGACCGCCGAGGACATCCGCGTACTGCGCTGGGCGCTGGGCCCGGACGGTTCGCCGGGGCGTTCCTGGATGCGCGGGGCGACCGTGACCACGTGTTTCCGTCCTCGCACGATTTCGAGTGGATCCCGGCGGGCGCGATGCGCACGTTCCGGGCGGCATCCGCACATCGCCGTCGGCGGCGGCGCTCTCTTCGTCGACACGCTCAACGGCACCCTCACCATCAAGACCGTCGACGACACCGACTCCCCGACGGGATCTACCAGGAGCCCGTCGACGAGCCGTTGCAGTCCCTCGCGGACGCCGATGTCGAGTACGCCGAGGCCGGGCCGCTGGTCCTGCTGCGGGTGCGTCCGTACAAGGAGGAGGCCTGGCGATACCTGGTCTTCAACACGCTGCTCGCCGACGTCCGGCGGCTCGACGCGATCGGGCCGTCCTGTCACCGGCTGCCCGAGGACCAGGGGATCATCTTCCCCGGCGGCTACTACCTCACCACCGGAACCGCCAAGACCTTCGACACCGCCGAGGAGCTCGACGACCCGGTCTTCGAGGGCGCGGTCCGCTCGCCCAACGGCGAGGACGTGCTGTACGTGTTCCGTTCCGGGACGAGAGCCGCAGCCTGCTCCTGCCCTACAACCTGATCCGGCAGGAGGTCGCCACCCGCTGACGGGCCGCGCCCACGCGCCTCGACGACGGCACCCTGATCGTCCTCAAGGGCGGCGAGGACGGGCAGGGCGGGTGCACGCGCTGCAGCGCTGGCAGAGCCCGTACGTCTGCGACACCTACGCGGCCTCCCGTCCGGCCGGGACGGGTGCGCTCGCCCGGACCGGGAACGCGGATCTGGTGCGCGCGATCTCCGACTGTCTCGCCCTGGCGCAGGGCGTACGGGACATGACACCGACCGCCGCCGTGTACGGGCAGCTCGTCACCGACTGCGCCCGGGCCGGCGACCGCTACCACTGGCTGGACGACCCCGAACTGGGTGCGCTCGGCGAGCCACTGGCGGAGATCGGGGACACCGCGGGCCAGGTCCTGGCCGAATTCGAGACGGTGCAGGAGCTGACCCGGCAGGCCGCCGGCGCCCTCACGGAGACCGCCGCCCGGCTCACCGCGCTGGTCCGGCGCATCCGCGGCGAGGCACCGCGCACCGCCGCCGCCTGGGTGAACCAGCTCACCGAACTGCGCCGCGCGCACGGCCACTGGTGACCCTTGCCGAGATGCGGTACGCGGACACGGACCGTATCGCCGCACTCTCCGAGGAGACCGGGCACGACCTGACCTCGGCCGCCCAGCGGGCCGTCGCCTTCCTGGCCCGCGAGGACGCCTTCACCGGCTACCACCAGGACATCGCCGGCCTCATCGAGGAAGCGGACGCGCTCAGCACCGTCGCCGCCGCCTCGGCCGTCGGGGACAGGCTGACCGGGATCACCGAGGGCCTGGCCACCGTCACAGACGTGGTGGCCGGGCTCGACATCGGCGACGCGACCGTGCGTACGTCGATCCTGGAGCGGATCGCCGAGGTCCTCGGTGGTGCGAACCGGGCCAGGGCCACCCTCGACGCCCGCCGCAGGGAGCTGCTCTCCCGGGAGGGAGGGCCGAGTTCGCCGCCGAGTTCGCGCTGCTGGGGCAGGCGGTCACCGGGCGCTGGCCGCCGCGGACTCCCCGAGAGCTGTGACGAGCAGCTGGCGCGGCTGCTGCTCCAGCTGGAGAACCTGGAGTCCCGGTTCGCGGAGTCCGACGACTTCCTGACCGGGCTGGCCGAGCGGCGCACGGAGGTGTACGAGGCGTTCTCTGCCCGTAAGCAGACCCTGCAGGACGCCCGTGCCCGGCGGGCGGAGCGGCTCGCGGACTCGGCGGCCCGGGTACTGGAGACCGTCGCCCGGCGGCTGGCCACGCTCGCGGACCTGGACGCCGTCCACACCTATTTCGCCTCCGACCCGATGGTCACCAAGGTCCGCCGCACCGCCGATGAGCTGCGGGAGCTCGGCGACCCGGTGCGCGCCGAGGAGCTCGACGGCCGGCTGAAGGCGGCCCGGCAGGAGGCGGGCGGGCGCTGCGGGACCGCAGCGAGCTGTACGCGGACGGCGGCGCGGTGATCAGGCTGGGGCGTCACCGCTTCGCGGTGAACACCCAGCCGTTCGACCTGACGCTGGTCCCCAGCGGCAACCGGCTCGCCTTCGCACTGACCGGCACGGACTACCGGGCTCCGGTCACCGATCCGGCGTTCGCGGCGACCCGCCCGTACTGGGACCAGCTGCTGCCCTCCGAATCACCGGACGTCTACCGCGGCGAGCATCTGGCGGCACGGCTGCTGACCGAGCACGGGGCGGATGCCCTGGGCAACGTGCCGGACCTCGCCGCTCTCGTACGGGAAACGGCGGCGGCCTCCTACGACGAGGGCTATCAGCGCGGCGTCCATGACGCGGACGCCACCGCCGTCCTGGCCGCCCTGCTGCGACTGCACGCCGGGGCCGGTCTGCTGCGATTCCCGCCCGGGTGCGGGCGGCGGCGCAGCTGTTCTGGTGTACGGGGCCGACGACGCGCTGCGTACGTCGTGGGCGCGCCGGGCGGTGTCGCTGGCCCGCGCCCGTGCCACGTTCGGGCTCGCCCGGCGATCGCCGGGATCCAGGAGGAGTGGGCGCTCGCGATCGGGCCCGGGGACGCGGACCCGCCGCCGTCGCCGCGTACCTCTTCGAGGAGCTGACGAGTGGTCCTGCCGGGTTCGTGACCGGTGCGGGCATCCGCACCTTCCTGGACAAGTTCCGCGGGAGCACCGGCACTTCGGCGTACGACCAGGATCTGGAGGCGCTCGGCGACGACCTCCCGGCGCGGCGCCAGCTCGTCGAGGGTGGCTCGCCCCGTACGCCACCGCGAGCGGGTCCGGGACCGATGAAGGGGACCTGGCGGAGGCCGTCGCGGTGGAGCTCTGCTCCGGGCTTGAGCGGTACGAGTGCGATGCGCCGCTCACCGAGCAGGTCGAGGGGCTGCTGGGCGACCATCCCCGTATCGACCGGGGAGGCTGTCCGTACGGCTGGACGAAGTCCTGGACCGTACCGCGCGGTTCCGCGCCCACGCGGTGCCCGGCTTCCGCGCGTACCAGCGCCTGCGCACCACCCTGGTCGCGGCGGAGCGCACCCGGCTGCGGCTGGACGACCACCGGCCGCGGGTGATGTCGGCGTTCGTACGCAACCGGCTGCTGGACGAGGTGTACCTGCCGCTCATCGGAGACAGCCTGGCCAAACAGCTCGGCACGGCCGACGCCGGCCGGCGCACCGACTCGCAGGGTCTGCTGCTGCTCGTGTCGCCGCCCGGCTACGGCAAGACGACGCTCATGGAGTACGTCGCGGACCGGCTCGGCATGGTCCTCGTCAAGGTCAGCGGCCCGAACCTCGGCCACGATGTGACCTCCCTCGATCCGGCCCAGGCGCGCAGCGCGACCGCCCGGCAGGAGATCGAGAAGATCAACTTCGCACTGGAAGCTGGCAACAACACCCTTCTCTATCTCGACGACATCCAGCACACCTCGCCCGAGCTGCTCCAGAAGTTCATTCCGCTCTGCGATGCGACGCGCCGCGTCGAGGGTGTGAAGGAGGGCAGCCGCGCAGCTACGACCTGCGGGGTAAGCGGTTCGCAGTGGTCATGGCGGGCAATCCCTACACCGAGTCCGGGGCGCAGTTCCGGATTCCGGACATGCTCGCCAACCGGGCCGACGTATGGAATCTCGGCGAGGTGCTGAGCGGCCGTGAGGACGTCTTCGCGCTGAGCTTCGTGGAGAACGCCCTGACCGCCAACCCGGTGCTCGCACCGCTCGCCGCCCGCTCCCGCGACGACCTCGCACTGCTCGTACGCCTCGCCTCCGGCGACTCCTCGGCCCGCGCGGACCGGCTGGAGCACCCGTACGCACCGGCGGAACTGGACGCGATCGTCTCCGTCCTGCGCCATCTGCTCACCGCCAGGCAGACCGTCCTCGCGGTGAACTCGGCGTACATCGCATCGGCGGGGCAGACGGACACGACGCGCACCGAGCCGCCGTTCCGGCTGCAGGGCTCGTACCGCAACATGAACAAGATCGCCGAACGGATCGTGCCGGTGATGAACGACGCCGAGCTCGCCGCCGTCATCGACGACCACTACGCCGGCGAGGCCCAGACCCTCACCACGGGCGCCGAGTCCAACCTGCTGAAGCTGGCCGCCCTGCGCTCCGCCCTCACCGGGGAGCAGGCCGCCCGTTGGGCCGCCATCACCGCCGGTTACGTCCGCACCCAGGCGCTCGGCGGCCCGGACGGCGATCCGATGACCCGTGCGGTAGCCGCCCTCGGACTGCTCGCCGACCGGATCGCAGCGGTCGAAACCGCGATCGGACGGGCGGCGGATCCTCGCCATCTGCTGGCGGGCCCACGCCCCGCCACGCAATGATCACTGACCCAAGCGACTGACCCGAAGGAGCAAGGCATGCTGGGTCCCGTGTCAACACTTCCTCAGCAGCCCCAACATCCGGCAAGCAGCGGCCACATGGTGGTCTGCGGCGACGACACACTGGCCCGGCGGCTCGCCGTCGAGCTGCGCTACGTCTACGGGGAGCGGGTCACCCTGCTGCTCCCACCGGGCGCGAGCAGAACCGCCCGGAGCAGCCACTGACCCAACGCGCCCGTGCGGCAGCCCTGTTCGGGCGGATGTCGGCGGCGATGAACCGCAACGGCGGCGCGAACGGCACCGACGACAACGACACCAACGCCGGGGTCGAATCCGTACGCATCATGGAGGCGTCCGAGCCCTCCGACGAGGCACTCGAAGAGGCGGGCGTCGACCGGGCCGCCGCCCTCGCGCTGGTCTACGACGACGACGAGCGCAACATCCGCGCCGCCCTGACGGCCCGTCGCCTCAACCCGCGACTGCGGCTGGTCATCCGGCTCTACAACCGCAAGCTCGGCCAGCACCTGGAGACGCTCCTCGACCAGGCCGCGGCCGTCGCCATGCCCGGCCTCGACGCGACGGCACTGGACGCGTCCACCACCGTCCTGTCGGACGCCGACACCGCGGCCCCGCTCTGGCCGCCACCGCGCTGACCGGCAGCAGCAAGGTCATCCAGGCCGAGGGCCTGCTCCTGCGCGCCGTCGAACGCACCCCGCCCAGGCAGGGCCAGCTCGCCGACCCGGGCCTGTGCACCCTGGCCCTGCTCTCCTCCACCACCAACGACCCTGCGGGCGCCGAGGGCTCCGACAGCAGCGGCGACGAAGGACCCCGGCTGCTGCCCGACCCGGCGACGGTGGCCGCGGCCACCGGGCGCGGCAGCGTGGTGCTGGAAGCCATCACCCAGGGGCGGCCGGACAGCCCTCCCATCCGGATGGGAGGCAGGGGCGCACCGCTCAGCCAGGTGTTCTCGCGCCGGCTGCGCTGGTCGGCGGCGGGCGTCGCCGCGGCGGTCGTGGCCCTTGCCGTGACATCGGCCGTGATGACCGGCGACGGGGTGGTGCACGCCGTCTACCTCACCCTGCTCGACCTGCTCGCGATGGGTGACCCGGCGGACGAGGCGGAGGCCCCGATGTCCCGTCTGGTCATCCAGCTGCTGTCCGGAACGGCCGGGCTGCTGCTGCTGCCCTGCTGGTCGCCGCCGTGCTGGAGGCGTTCGGCTCGCTGCGGAACGCCTCCACACTGCGCCGCCCACCGCGCGGCCTGTCCGGGCATGTGGTCCTGCTGGGCCTCGGCAAGATTGGCACGAGGGTCCTGGTCCGGCTCCGCGAGCTGGACATCCCGGTGGTCGTCGTCGAGGAGGACCCGGAGGCGCGCGGCATCCCGCTGGCCCGCAGCATGCACGTGCCGACGGTCATCGGCGATGTCACCCAGGAGGGTGTCCTGGAGGCGGCCAAGATCCGCCGTGCCCGCGCCCTGCTGGCCCTGACCAGCGTGGACACCACGAACCTGGAAGCCGCGCTGCACGCACGCTCACTGAAGCCGAACCTCCGGGTGGCGCTGCGGCTGTACGACGACGAGTTCGCCACCGCCGTCTACCGCACCCTGCGCACCGCCCACCCCATGCCCTGACCCGCTCCCGCTCCGTCTCCCACCTGGCCGCCCCGTCGTTCGCGGTCGCCATGATGGGCCGGCAGATCCTGGGCGCGGTGCCGGTGGAACGCAAGGTCATGCTGTTCGCCGCCCTGGAAGTGGCGGGTCACCCGCAGCTGGAGGGCCGGACCGTCGAGCAGGCCTTCCAGCCCGGCTACTGGCGGATCCTGGCCCTGGACGGCACCCCGCCGGCCGACCGCGTCCCGGACCTGGCCGCGGTCCCCCGTACCCCCGAACGGCACCGACCAGCCCGCCGGGCTGCTCTGGAACCTGCGCCCGGACTACGTGCTGCGCCCGGAGGACCGGGTGGTGATCGCGGCGACACGTCGAGGGCTGGCAGAACTGCTGCGCAGGCAACGCTCGATGACCCACCGCTGACAGCGCTCCGGACCTGCTCCTGCTCCTGCTCCGGACCTGCTCCTGCTCCTGCTCCTGCTCGATCACCGGATTCACCGAACCGGTGAGCCCGGCCGGGCCACAGCCCGGCCCGGGCCTTCGCGGACGCCGGGCCGCGTCGTCGGACTCCTCAGCGGGCGTGCCCATAGCCTCGCGCACCTCGTCCAGCGTCGCCTCGGCGATCTCGTTCGCCCGCTCGTTGCCCGCGCGCAGCACCGACCGTACGTACCCCATGTCCTGCGCGTACTCGGCCCGCCGGGCCCGGATCGGTGCCATCCGTGCGTTGACCGCGTCCGTCACCGTCCGCTTGAGTGCGGCGGCGCCGCCGTTGCCGATCTCCTCGGCGACAGCGTGCGGGTCCCGGTCCAGGCAGAGCGCGGCGAGCAGCACGAGACTCGACACCCCGGGCCGGCCATCGGGGTCGTAGCTGATGTGCCGCTCGGCGTCCGTCTTCGCACCCTGATCAGCCGCGCCGTCTCGTCGGCATCGGCGCCGAGCGCGATGGAGTTGGCCCGGCTCTTGCTCATCTTGGTGCCGTCGGTGCCGAGCAGCAGCGGCGCGGCGGAGAGCAGCGCGTCCGGCTCGGGGAACACCTTCCCGTACCGCTCGTTGAAACGCCTGGCGACGGTTCGCGTCACTTCGAGGTGGGGCAGCTGGTCCTGGCCGACCGGGACCACGTTGCCCTTGCAGAAGAGGATGTCGGCGGCCTGGTGCACCGGGTAGGTGTACATGAGCCCGCTGACGGCAGACTGCCGCGAGTGCGCGATCTCGTCCTTGACGGTGGGGTTACGGCCCAGCTCGGCGACGGAGACGAGGCTCAGGAAGGGCAGCAGGAGCTGGTTGAGGGCAGGTACCGCGCTGTGGTTGAAGACCGTGGTCCGCGCGGGGTCGATGCCGATGGCCAGATAGTCGAGCAGCAGTCCTTCCACGTACTCGGTGAGCCGCTCGGCGAGGTCCCGGTCGGTGAGCACCTGGTAGTCGGCGACGAGTACGAACACCTCCACACCGAGGTCCTGGAGGCGGACCCGGTTGTGCAGCGTGCCGAAGTAGTGCCCCAGATGCAGGGCCCCGGTGGGCCGGTCCCCGGTGAGGACGCGGAAGCGGCCGGGGATTCCTGGAGCTGTTTCTCCAGCTCGGCGCTGCGGCGCCGGGCCGGGCCTACGGTCAGGCCGGTGTCAGTGGTGTCGGTGGCAGTGGTCTCGGTGCCGGTGGTCTCGGTGGCAGTGGTCATGGAGCTCTCCTCGCTGATGATGTACGCGTGGAGGACGGCCCGCCGGACCCGTAAATCCGCACCGCCCGAGGGCAGCAGAAAGGGCCGTCCATATCGAACGGCCCTGGTTCCGTGCAGATGAGGTGGCCGCCCCTAGGAGGAGCGCCACCAGTTCCGGCACAGTACGGAGGTCATGGAGCCAGTGTACCGGCCAACCGGCTGCGGTTCCCGGCTGTGCCACGCACCGGCGAGGGCGCGGGCGGCCCGCAGGGCCTTCAGCCGGCGGGTGGGCAGTTCCCGGTACGGGGCGTGCGGGGCGGGCGACTGCGTCGTGGCCGTAGCGGCGGTGGGCGGTCGGCCGGCGGCCGGCCGGCGACACGATCCCGCGATCGGAGTAGTACCGGATGGCCTTGACCGTCAGCCCGGTCCGCCGGGCCAGGCCACCGATCGAGCAGAGCACCTCGTCGTCCATGCCCCCACCCTCACGCCTCCCCTACGGGAGATTCAAGCCCCGGCGCCGTTACTTGTCCGCGTGCCCGCCCACGTAGAAGAGCAGCATGACGAACCCGGCGAAGACGTGTGTCGCGAAGACGTAGACGAAGACGCGCAGGGCGACACCGCGCTCCTTCCAGCTCTCGCTCTCGGCCATGAGCCCGACTCCTCGCCCTCGCTGCGGCCGGAACGGCCGTTTCCACAATACGCACCGGGAGAGTCCCACGACGGGGTCTCGTACACCTGAGCTGATCAGGGATTCCAGCAGGGCAGGCCCCTCGGGGCGGGGTGGAATAGAGGAGGAGGGGTGTCTCGTTGTAGGCTATAGTTCAACATTCAACTAACTACCTTGGAGGCGGGCGCCATGCAGTTCGGGATCTTCACCGTCGGGGACGTCACCACCGACCCGACAACCGGCACGACACCGACCGAGCACGAGCGGATCAAGGCGACCATCGCCATCGCGCTCAAGGCCGAGGAGGTCGGGCTGGACGTCTTCGCCACCGGTGAGCACCACAACCCGCCGTTCGTGCCGTCCTCCCCGACGACGACCCTCGGCTACATCGCCGCCCGCACCGAGAAGCTGATCCTGTCCACCTCCACCACGCTGATCACCACCAACGACCCGGTGAAGATCGCGGAGGACTACGCCACGCTCCAGCACCTCGCGGACGGCCGCGTCGACCTGATGATGGGGCGCGGCAACACCGGCCCCGTCTACCCCTGGTTCGGCAAGGACATCCGCCAGGGCATCCCGATGGCGATCGAGGGCTACGCCCTGCTGCACAAGCTGTGGCGCGACGAGGTCGTCGACTGGGAAGGCAAGTTCCGTACGCCGCTGCAGTCCTTCACCGCGACCCCGCGCCCGCTGGACGGTGTGCCGCCGTTCGTCTGGCACGGCTCCATCCGCTCCCCGGAGATCGCCGAGCAGGCCGCGTACTACGGCGACGGCTTCTTCCACAACAACATCTTCTGGCCCATGGAACACACCAGGAAAATGGTGGACCTCTACCGCAGGCGGTACGCCCACTACGGCCACGGCACCGCCGAGCAGGCCATCGTCGGCCTCGGCGGCCAGGTGTTCATGCGGAAGAACTCGCAGGACGCGGTACGGGAGTTCAGGCCGTACTTCGACAACGCACCGGTCTACGGAAACGGGCCCTCGATGGAGGACTTCACCGAGCAGACCCCACTGACCGTCGGCTCCCCGCAGGAGGTCATCGACCGGACGCTTTCCTTCCGGGACTCCGTCGGCGACTACCAGCGCCAGCTGTTCCTGATGGACCACGCGGGCCTGCCCCTGAAGACGGTCCTGGAGCAGCTCGACATCCTCGGCGAGGAGGTCGTACCCGTGCTGCGCAAGGAGTTCGCCGCGCTGCGCCCGGCCGGTGTGCCGGACGCCCCGTCCACCCGGCGGTCACCGCCGCCCGCACCGCCGCACAGGAGGTCTGAGCAGGATGTTCGCCACCACACCCGTCAGGATCGTGGCCGTATCGGCCGGGCTGAGCAGCCCCTCGTCCACCCGGCTGCTTGCCGACCGGCTGGCGGCGGCCACCCGGGAACGGCTGGACGACAGCCAGGACCGCAGGGTCGATGTGCAGGTCATCGAGGTGCGCGACCTGGCCGTCGATATCGCCAACCACCTGGTCACCGGCTTTCCGCCGAGCGCGCTGAAGGCAGCGATCGACGCGGTGACGGAGGCTGACGGTCTGATCGCCGTGACACCGGTCTTCACCGCCTCCTACAGCGGACTGTTCAAGTCGTTCTTCGACCTGATCGACAACACGGCACTGACCGGCAAGCCCGTCGTCATCGCGGCAACCGGCGGGACCGCGCGGCACTCGCTGGTCCTGGAGCACGCGATGCGGCCACTCTTCGCCTACCTGCGGGCCGTGACCCTGCCGACGTCCGTGTACGCGGCATCGGAGGACTGGGGTTCGTCCGGCGACGAGTACACCGACGGGCTGCCGTCCCGGATCCGGCGTGCGGGCGGCGAGCTCGCGTCCGCGGTCATGGGGCGGACCGCCTCCGGGCGTCTCGGGCGCCCGGATCGACGACGGTGAGGACGGCGTCGTGCCGTTCGAGCAGCAGCTCGCCGCAGTACGGACGGCCTGAGCGGGGCCTGCGGGCACCCGGGGCCTGTGTGGCTCACGCGACCCGTGGTGTCCGGTTTGATTAGAGTTATTCCGGATAGACGCACCGTGAGTGCATATGCAATACCGTGCCGAATGAGCTGGAGGCAGAAATGGGCAGGATCGTCGTGGGCGTGGACGGCTCCGATGCGTCGATCAAGGCGCTGCGGTGGGCCGTACGCCAGGCCGAGCTGACCGGTGACGATGTCGAGGCGGTCAACAGCTGGGAGTACCCGCGACCAGCTGGGCGTCCATGATGCCGGGCATGCCGGAGGACTTCGATCCGCAGGCCGTGGCGACCGTGGCGCTCAACGAGGCGCTCGAGGAATCCCTCGGCGCCGAGGGCGCGGCCGCGATCACCAAGATCGTCGTGATCGGCAACCCGGCGCAGACCCTGCTCGAACGGGCCAAGGGCGCCCAGCTGCTGGTCGTCGGCGCACGCGGGTACAGCGGCTTCAAGGCGACGCTGCTCGGCTCGGTCAGCCTCCATGTCACCCAGCACGCCCCTGCCCGGTCACGGTCGTACGCGACTGAGCCGGCCGGAGCACTGCGAGCGGGCGGCCCCGTACGGACGGCCGGCCCCCGCTCCCGGCCGCTGCTGCCCGCGCCGTCCAGCTGGCGGCCGTGCCCGGTGTCCGGAAGGACGGGTCCGCTCATTCCTCCCGCGTGTAGAAGAGGTAGTACGAGCTGAGGAGAACGCCGGCCCCGACCGCCAGTCCGATCGCGCTGGACCGCAGCACGCTGCTGCCGTCAAGGCTGACCAGGAATCCGATCGCACTGGCGGTGAGCCCGCCGTACGCCGCTGCGCGCAGTTCGCGCGGCAGGGCGTGCTGGATGCGTCCCAGCACGAAACAGAGAACGGCCAGAGCCACCCCGGAGAACAGACCGAGCAGCACCTGCCCCCGGTGATCGGGCCGCCGTCGCGCCGCATGAAGGCCGCGTAGAAACCGAAAATCACGCCCAGCACGACGGGCAGCGCCCATGCCAGCGGAGTGTGGTGCCGCCGCGCCCGGGTGCGGACATGGGCACCTCCACGTGTCGGCATCGTTGCGTGTGTGGCCATGGCGGACAGCTCCTTCCCTCGTCCCCGTCCCTCCAGAGCACACCCGGCCGCACCGCCCGGCAACTCGAATGGCGTACGGCCCGGAGCGCCCCGGCCCGGTACGGGATTCCTGGGAAGTGCGGACCTATCTCTCAACGGCCATATCGGCAGTACTGCTCGTGCTGCTCGCTGTCCTGGTGCCGGTGAGCGCGCTCTCCGCCTGGGTCGACCTGGAGATCGACGACACCGACCGGTATATCGCCGCCGTCTCCCCGCTGGCCTCCGACTCCGATGTGCAGAACACCATCGCCACACTGGTCACCAACGAGGCGATGAAGAAGATCGATGTCGGTCCGCTCCAGGACACCGTGGCGGATTTCCTGCACGAGAGCGTGCGGTCGTTCTCCACGACCGAGGCCTTCCAGCGGGCCTGGGACACCGCGAACCGGACGGCGCACAAGGCCGTGACCGCCTCTCTGCACGGTGACAGCGGGCAGGCCGTGACCATCGATCTGGCACCGGTGATCGAACAGGTCAAGCGGGAGCTGGTGAGCAGCGGGTGCCGTTCGCCGATCAGATTCCGGTCCATGAGACCTCGATCACCCTGCTGTCGGCCGACCGGGCGGACGATCTGCGGAGCTCGTTCCAGTGGCTGAGGTATTGCAGTGTCTGGCCGGCCGTCGGGACCGCGGTGCTTCTCGTCCTGGGGTGGGCCTGACCTTCGTACGGGGCGGGACGAGGGCGGGGCGCTTGCGACCGCCGTGGTGGGCGGCGGGTTCGTGCTGGGTGCCGTCGTGCTGCGGATCCTCGTCGCGGTCGGCCGGGGCCGGGTGCTGGACGAGGTGCCGGACAGCGACCGGGACGCCGCGGCGTCGGTGTACGACGCGCTGACCTCGTCGCTGCGGACGACCGTGTGGACCGTGATGGCGGTGGGGGCGGTTCTGCTGGTCGGCGGGGTCGTATGGCGCTTCGTACTGGCCCGGCGTGCGCGGGGCGTGAGCGGGCCCCGCTTCCCATCGGCGTGCGCGGCCCGGAAGTGCCTCCCTCGGCGTCGAACCGCTCGGCCGGCGCGCGGCCGAGTTCGCTGGTCCGCGTGCGCGACGATTCGGCTACGGGCCCGAGGCCGGCTTCCCTTCAGGCCTCACTGCTCCCTGCGCTCGTCAGGATCGCCCCGCGACAACATCGAAGAGGTGACCGGCACGTGGTGCGAGCGCGGGTTGATCGCCGAGCCAGGCGAGCATGGCCACCAGCGCAAACAAGTCGGCGCCGTCGATATCGCTCCGCGCCGTGCCCGCGGCCTGGGCGCGGGTGAGGAGCCGCGCACCGGCCGCGCGCAGGGTGACACACGAAGCGTGGAGTGCGGATTCGGTGTCCTCGATGGCGGCTGCCATCAGCACGGTCACGCCCCGATACTCGGTTGTCCACGCGACGCAGTCGCTCAGCCACGAAACGAGGGCGTCTTCGGGCGAGCTCGACGTTTCGAGTTCGGCTGCCAGTGCCGTCATCTCGTCGAAACTCGTACGGAGCAGGGCATCGAGCAGCGCCTCGCGTGTCGGGAAGTGACGCAGCAGCGTGGCGAGCCCGACATCGGCCCTGCGCGAGATGTCGCGCAGCGACACCTCGACGCCTTGCTCGGCGATGGCGGTGCCCGCTACGGCTAGCAGGTGGTCGCGGTTCTTCCTGGCGTCGGCCCGCATCTGTCCCTCTTGACTATTCGGATCAGTGGTCCATATATTTGGATCAGTGGTCCACTTATATGGATCACTGATCCGAATAAGTCTATCCCGCAGCGCGGGCAGGAGAAGACGATGCCGACAAACACGATGAGGGCAGTCCGGCTCCATGAGCACGGCGGCCCTGAGGTTCTGTCGTACGACGAGGTACCGATTCCTGAGCCGGGGCCGGGTGAGGTACTCGTTCGCGTTCACGCTGTCGGCATCAATCCCCGACTGGTACCTGCGCGACGGGATGTCCAACCTGCCTCCGGAGACCAGGCCGAAGTTCGACCTGGCCGTGATTCCGGGGACGGACCTGTCGGGCGTCGTCGAGGCCGTCGCCGCGGATGTGGACGGCTTCTCCGTCGGCGATGAGGTCTTCGGTCTCCTTCGCTTCCCAGCTTCGACGGCAGCACATATGCCGAGTACGTGGCCGCGCCCGCATCGGACCTCGCACTCAAGCCGGCCGGCATCGATCACGTGCACGCTGCCGGGGCACCCATGGCCGGGCTCACCGCGTGGCAGTTCCTGATCGAGCTCGGACACGATCACCCGTCGCCCTTCCAGGCGGCGAAGCATCGTCCGGTGCCACTCGACGCCGACACGACGGTGCTCATCAACGGCGCCGCGGGCGGCGTGGGGCACTGGCGCTACAGCTGGCGAAATGGAAGGGCGCACGTGTCATCGCAGTGGCATCGGGCGCGCATGAATCGTTCCTGAGCGGGCTCGGCGCCGACGAGTTCATCGACTACACCAAAAGTCGTCCTGAGGAACTGGTACGCGACGTCGACGTCGTTCTCGACGCCGTCGGTGGCCCTCACAGCAGCCGTTTCCTACGCACACTCAAGCGTGGCGGCTCCCAGTTCCCCGTGTTCTTCGGCGAATTCGACGAAGAAGAGACCGCGAAGCTGGGCGTCACCGTCACCGGCACCCAGGTCCGCTCGAACGGCGCACAGCTCGCTGAACTGGGACGCCTGCTCGACACGGGCACGGTCCGCGTCGCGATCGACAGCACGTTCAAGCTCGCGGACGCCCAAGCAGCGCACGAACGCGCCGCCCAGGGGCACATCCAGGGAAAGATCGTACTCACGGTCGCTTAGGAACGAGCCGCTTCACCCACGCGTCCGGCGTTCGCCCGCGGGGCACCGGCGGCCATAGCGACGCCGATGCGGAGAGCTTGGGCGCGTCCGGTGCCCAGGCGGTCGCGATGCTCGCTGACCGACCCTTCACCCGACAACCGAGCATGAGCGAGGCTTGATACGGCGACAACTGCGGCTTTCGGCTGGGGAAGCAGCCACCTCAGCACGATGCCGGCGGGAGACGTGGATCTCGACCCGGCAGAGTGGCTCGCCGTCCAACAGACGCTGGCACGCTACGCCTTCGCCCTGGACCACGGAGATCTGGCGGCGTTGGCAAGGGTGCTGACCGAAGACGCCACCTGGACGGCCGGCATCGCCGGCGAGGCCGAGCAGGGCCCTTCGTCGGGCGCGCGGCGATTCTCGACCTGGTGCGAGATGCAACGGAAAACAAACCGAGCAGCGGAGGCACAACCTGACCAACCTGGTCTTCCGCCGTGCGGACGCCGACACAGCAGTGGTGTGGGCCTACCTGATGCTGACGTCGAACGCGGGGAGCGCGACCGTGATCGCGACCGGCTTCTACACCTTCACTCTGGAGCACGCCGAAGGCGAGTGGCGTATCGCGACGGTGTTCGTCGGTCTGGACAACGCCGCGTGAAGCTCAGCGACTACTGAGGTATCGGTTCAGGGCGACTGCGATGTCGCCGGTGGGTGTATCCCAGCGCTGTGCGGCGTCCCGATGAGGACGGCCTGGCCACGAAGCAAGACCGTCTTCGCACGCTGAACCGGAGTTGACCGTTCCGGAACTGCCAGGACAGCCCGGATCGCCCGGACGCCAGGACCGCCCGGATGCCAGGATCGCCCGCCTCAGCCCGCGGCGTCCGGCCCCGGCCCCGTCCCTGCAGCCGCTCCATCTCACGCCGGTCGCGCTTGGTCGGGCGGCCCGCCCGCGGTCGCGGACCGGGACCTGGATGGTCGCCTCGCGCGGCGGCGGGGCGGGCTGTTGTCGACGAAGCACTCGGCCGCGACCGACGGGCCGACCCGCTTCCGCACGATCTTCGAGACGACGACGATCCGGTCCCGGCCCGCGTGCCGCAGCCGTACCTCGTCGCCCGCGTGCAGCGCCTGGGCGGGTTTGGCCCGCTCGGCATTGACCCTGACATGCCCTGCGCGGCAGGCGGCGGCAGCCTGTGCACGGGTCTTCGTCAGCCGGACCGACCAGATCCAGACATCGACCCGGACGCTTCCCTCCGCCTGCGGTGCCTCACCGGAAACCATGCACCCGACTCTAACGACCGCGGCCGGGCGCCGGAAGGACCGTCTCGCCGCCCGCCCGCCGGCACCCGGTCACCACGCCAGCGGATCAGGAGCCGAAGTCGCCGATGATCTAGCTGCGTGTGCCGTCGACCGGCTTGGGGTGGTCGGAGCAGCCGCCCGCGCTCTCGACCGCGGCCGTCAGGGCGGTCATCGGATACGTACCGACGCGGCCGGGGCTGGTGTCCTCCGGCGGATTGGTGTTGCTGTACTCACCGAGGATCATGTGATCCCGACGGCCGGAACGAAATGCGGCGGGCATCGCCCCGACAGCCACGGCGCACGCCGCGAAGCGAGTCCTACGAAATGGTTTCCCCACTGTGCTCCTCCTTGTTGACTGTGCGTTCCTTGACTGCACATCAGCAATTTCGGCGAACACGCCAACAAGACGCACCGACACCATGCGCACATATTCGAAGGCCGCCCATCGGGCCCGCACCCTGGGCACAGGCCTGATGGGCTGCCGCTGAACAAGAAGGTGAAGTCCCGCCGGCGGTGCCATTCAGGGCTCGGTTACAACTCGGTTGGAGCTCGGTTGGCTCAGGGGCGGGCCGCGCAGTCGAATGGCCGGATCCGGCCGCTAACCTTACGTATCCGCCCTGGTCAGGGATCAGTTCCCGCAGTACGGACATTTACCGCACCCAACTCATGCGAAAGGCCTCGCCCATGGGCATTCGGAGCTTGCTGCGCAAGGTGTTCGGCCGCACGGAGCAGGACGAGCCGACCACGGCCACCGTCCCGCCCCAGGCCGAGCGCACCCAGCCCAAGGAGCCGGAGCCGGAGACCACCACTTCGGCGGCCGAGCCCGCGACCACCGCGAAGGCCTCGGTTTCCGCCTCGGCCTCCGCCTCCGCCCGGTCCGCCGAGCCCGAGGGCGGACTGGCGACGGATCTCGTGGCTGCGGCCTTCGACAAGACGGCTGCCGCGTCCACCGCCACCCCTGCACCCACCGCCTCCGGGCCCAAGCCCACGGTGCCGGCCCAGGGCTCCCGGCCCGAGGCGAAGCCGGCTGCCGCCGAGCCGGAAGCGGTCGCCGAGCAGGCGGCCCCGGAGCCGATCACGATCGACATCGACCCGGAGCCGGAGGCAGCTGCCCCGGAGCCGGACACCAAGCCGGACACCGAGCCGGTCGCCGCGACTGCCCCGGCGGCCGAGCCGGAGGCTCCCGCAGAGCCGGAGGCGACGGCGAAGACCGAGCCGGTCACCGAGACCCCGGCCGCCGTACAGACCGAGGCGGCCACCGCCGAATCGGCAGTCGAGCCGGCGGCTCCCGCTGCTCCGGAAGCCGTTGAGGCCACCGAGCCGGAGGCTGCGGCCGAGCCGGAGGCGCCCGCCCCGCCGGTCGCGAAGACCGAACCAGTCACGAAGACCGAACCGGTCGCGGACACCGAGACCGCCACCGAGGCCGCTCCCGCCGCCGAACCGGCCGCCGAGGCCGACGCCGCTCCGGCCTCCGAGGACAAGCCGGACGCACCCGCCGCCCCGGTTGCCGAGACCGTGCCGGTCGCGCAGGCCCCGGCCGCCGAGGCCAAGGAGGCCGCTGTCGCGCCGGAGGCCGTGGCCGCCGCCGATGACAGGGAAGCCGGTGCGTCCGCCGTCGCCATCGACCGGGTCGAGGCAGCCGCTCCCCAGCTCGTCGACTCCTACCGGGCCGCGCAGGCCGGCATCGAGGCGCACGGGCTGACCGGGCTCCGGGCCACCGTGTATCTGGTGCTCGACCGCTCCGGATCAATGCGGCCGTTCTACAAGGACGGCAGCGCCCAGCACCTGGGCGACCGCACCGTGGCCCTCGCCGCGCACCTGGACGAGAGCGCCACCGTGCCCGTCGTCTTCTTCTCGACCGACATCGACGGCACCGGGACGATCGATCTCGCCGCCCACGAGGGCCGGATCGACGAGCTGCACGCGGGCCTGGGGCGGCTGGGACGCACCAGCTACCACCGTGCCGTCGAGGAGATCGTCGCGCACTACGAGAAGTCGAAGGCCACCGGGCCCGCACTGGTGATCTTCCAGACGGACGGCGCTCCGGACGCCAAGCAGCCCGCCAAGCAGGCGCTGGCCGAGGCCGAGCGGCTGCCGCTGTTCTTCCAGTTCGTCGCTTTCGGGGCGAGGACGCGAAGGGCTTCGACTTCCTGCGCAAGCTGGATGCCCCCAACGCCGCGTTCTTCCACGCGGGCCCGGTGCCGCGCGAGGTGCCGGACGCCACGTTCTACCGGGAGGTCCTCGCCGCGTTCCCGGCCTGGGACGCCGCCCGCAGGACAGTGGCCGCAGGCTGATCCACCGGCAGGCGTACGGTCACGGCGAGCCCGCCCTCGGGGCCCGGCAGCGCCGTGATCGTACCGCCATGAGCCACCGTAATAGAACGTACGATCGATAGACCCAGCCCCGACCTCGGGCCCATCCGGTCCCGGCCCTCGCCCCGCCGGAACGGCTCGAACAGCTCGGCGATGTCCTCCTCGGCCACCACAGGACCGGTGTTACGGACCGCCAGAACACCCGCCGAGGTCAGCGACACCCGCACGGAACCGCCGGGCACGTTGTACGTCATGGCATTCGACAGCAGATTCGCCACGAGCTGCGCGAGCAGCTGCCGGTTCCCCAGTACCGCACAGGGTTCGGCCCCGACCGTCACCGCCGGCCGCAGCCCGGACCTGTCCCCGGCCCCGGCGGCCGCGCCGCCTCCTCGGTCACCACCCGGGCGAGATCGACCTCCTCGCTCTCGCCCTCCACCAGGCCGCGCTCGCTGCGCGCCAGCACCAGCAGGCCCTCTATGAGGCGTTCACTGCGCCGGTTGTTGTCCAGGAGCGTCTGCCGGGTCCTGGCGAGTTCGTCCGGCAAGGGATCGTCCAGACCGATCTGGATAGCGGCCCGCTGGGTGGCCAGCGGCGTCCGCAGCTCGTGCGAGGCGTTGGCGATGAAACGCCGCTGGCTCTCGAACGCCTTCTCCAGCCGCGCCAGCAGCGCGTCCAGCGTCTCGCCCAGCTCCTTCAGCTCGTCGTCGGGGCCACTGGACGCGATCCGCTCGTGCAGCGTCTGCGCGGAGAGCCTGCGCGCCTTGGCGGTCATCGCGTGGACGGGCCTCAGCACCCGGCCCGCGGTCCACCAGCCGACACCGATCGCGCACGCCGTCATGACGAACAGCGCGGCGACCGACCAGTACATGAGCTCCTGGCCCGCGGCGTTGCTCACGTCGTCGGTGAGGTCGTAGACGGTGGCGGGTCCAGCCGCCCCCGCGAATGCAGGGGCCCGTTGACCGAGAAGCCCGGCTGGGCGACCGCCGCCGACGAGGCGATCTCCTTCGCCTGCGAGTCCGTACCGGCCCGGGAGGCCAGGTTGACCGTTGCCAGCAGGCCGGTCCCGAGTACCAGGAACACTCCCCGTACACCAGGGCGATCCGGGTCCGGATCGTCGAGTGCTGCACCTGCGGCATCCCGGCACCCGCCATCCGCAGCAGCCGCTTCACAGGGCGTACCCACACCCTGCACGGTGCGGATCACCGTGGGCTCGCCCAGCTTGGCGCGCAGCTTGCTCATGCAGACGCGGACGGCGCCGGTGAAGGGTCGGCGTTGGCGTCCCAGGCCCGCTCCAGCAGTTCCTCCGCGCTGACGGTCCCCGTCGGCCTCCAGCAGCAGCTGGAGCACCGTGAACTCCTTCGGCGACAGGTCGAGATCCCGCCCCTCCCGGCTCGCGGCCCGCCGTACGGTGTCGAGCCGTATCCCGTGTCTTTCCAGCTGCGGCGGTACGGGCCGGGCGCTGCGCCGCCGCAGGGCACGCACCCGGGACACCAGCTCGGGGAACTCGAAGGGCTTGCTCACGTAGTCGTCGGCGCCGAGGTCGAGTCCTCCACCCGGTCCTCCGTGGTCCCGGAGGCGGTGAGCATCAGAATCCTGGTCCGGGAGCCGGTGGCGACCAGCTTGCGGGCCACCTCGTCGCCGTGCACCCGGGGCAGATCACGGTCCAGGACCACGACGTCGTAGTCGTGCAGCCCCAGATAGGCCAGCGCCGCATCCCCGCTGTAGACGGTGTCGACGGCGAAACCCGCCCGCCGCAGTCCGGTGGCGACGAGCTCCGCCAGGATTTCCTCGTCCTCGGCGACCAGTACCCGCATCGTGTTGTCCCCTGCCTCGTGCATGCGCGCCCACTCCTCCCAGGATGCGTCTTTGGTACGGGAAAGGATGTTTCGCAAAGCTCTCCGCGGAGCCGGCCCCGTATATCGATGTGAGTGGATCGCCCACGGACCGTTAGGATTTCGACCATGGCGGCCACTGGATCCGAGAAGCAGGGGGCGACGGCGTGAAGAATTTCTACGTATCGACCCCATTTACTACGTCAACGACGCTCCTCACCTGGGGCACGCCTATACGACGGTCGCGGGCGACGTGCTGACCCGCTGGCATCGCCAGCGTGGTGAGAAGGTGTGGTATCTCACCGGCACGGACGAGCACGGTCAGAAGATCATGCGCACGGCCGAGGCGAACAACGTCACCCCGCAGGCCTGGTGCGACAAGCTCGTCGAGGAGTCCTGGAAGCCCCTCTGGGAACACCTCAACATTGGACACGACGACTTCATCCGGACGACGGAGAAGCGGCACACGGACCGTGTGCAGGAGTTCGTACAGGACCTGTTCGACAAGGACGAGATCTACAAGGGCGGGTACGAAGGCCCGTACTGCGTGGGCTGCGAGGAGTACAAGCTCCCCGGCGACCTGATCGAGTCCGAGGACGGCACCAAGCTGTGCCCGATCCACAAGAAGCCGGTGGAGATCCTCAAGGAGGAGAACTACTTCTTCAAGCTGAGCGAATACGGGCCGAAGCTGCTGGAGTTCTACGCGGCCAACCCCGGCTTCATCCAGCCCGAGTCCGCCCGCAACGAGGTCGTGAACTTCGTTACGCAGGGCCTGCAGGACCTGTCGATCTCCCGCTCGACCTTCGACTGGGGCGTCCCGGTGCCATGGGACGAGAAGCACGTCATCTACGTGTGGATCGACGCGCTGCTCAACTACGCGACAGCCGTCGGCTACGGCGCCGACCAGGAGAAGTTCGACGGTACGTTCCCGGCCGACGTGCATCTGGTCGGCAAGGACATCCTGCGCTTCCACGCGGTGATCTGGCCCGCGATGCTGATGGCGCAGGGCTGCCGCTGCCCGGCCGGGTCGTGGCCAACGGCTGGCTGATGGTCGGCGGCGAGAAGATGTCGAAGTCGAACCTGACGGGCATCAAGCCGCAGGACCTGACCTCGCACTTCGGCGTGGACGCCTACCGCTGGTACTTCCTGCGCGCTATCGCGTTCGGCAGCGACGGCTCGTTCTCCTGGGAGGACTTCTCGGCCCGCTACACCTCCGAGCTCGCCAATGACTACGGCAACCTGGCCTCGCGCCTCGCCGCCATGGTCGGCAAGTACTTCGGCGGCGCGCTCCCGGAGGCCACGGCCGCCGGTGAGGCCGAGCAGGCGGTCCAGGACGGCCTGGCGAAGGCCGTGACCACGGCCGACCGGGAGATCGGTGAGGAGCTGGACTTCCAGGCCGGCATCCTGGCGATCTTCGACTTCGTGAAGCAGGTCAACGGCTACATCACCCAGCAGGAGCCCTGGAAGGTCGCCAGGACGCCTCGCCGGAGGGACAGGCCCGTCTCGCGACGATCCTGTACACGGCGGCCGAGGCGCTGCGCGGGGTCGCCGTCCTGCTGAACCCGGTGATGCCCGAGACCTCGCAGAGGCTGTGGGAGTCCCTGGGCGCCGAAGCAGCTCTGGGCGCGCTGCCGGAGCAGCGGGTGCAGGACGCGGGCCGCTGGGGTCAGCTGTCTGTGGGGCCACGGTGACAAAGGGCGCGGTGCTGTTCCCGCGCCTGGAGGAGAAGCCCGCGTAACCATCCGTACGCAACACAAGGGCCCGGACCGCTTGGTTCTAACGGTCCTCGCAACACCCGCGATCTGTGGGAGTTGCGAGGACCGTGGGCGTTGAGCGGGTTGATCTTGCGGGGTTGAGGAGCGTTTCCTTGCACGGCTGGATGTCGTGGGGAACGTGACGGTGGCGGCGCGTGAGCTGGATGTGAACCCGAATACGGCGTTCGGTTGGGCTCGGAGGGCCGGCCGTGGGTCGGTGCGCTTGCCGCGGCGGCATCCGCGGCGGGACGAGTACGAGCGGTTGAGGGCCAAGGGTGTCGCACAGGCCATGGCGGCCAGGAGCGTCGGGGTGAACGAGCGCACGGCCAGGGACTGGGATCAGGGCGTCAGGAAGAGTGCCATGACGCGCACCTATGCCGATGGCCGCCGTGTCGACTACACGGCGGGGACCGTCACGATGAACGGTGTGACCACAGCACCAGTGGGCCTGACGGCCCTGGACAAGCAGCTCCATCCGAGGTTCCTGACGCTGACCGAGCGCGAACGGATCCGGGACCTCCACACTCTGGGGCAGTCGCTGCGGGCGATCGGACGCACCCTGGGCCGGCCCGCCAGCACGGTCAAGCGAGAGATCGACGCCAATTCGGGCACCGAGGACTACCAGCCATATGCGGCCCACCGGGCAGCGGCGGCGCGCAGGCCCCGGCCCAAAGACCGCAAGCTGCTGCGCCAAGGCCGGTTGCGCTACTTCGTCCAGGACGGACTGCGCAAGCGGTGGTCACCCGAGCAGATCTGCCACGCTCTGCTCAAGGGGCATCCCGACGACCAGAGCATGCGGGTGAGCGTGGAAACGATCTATCAGGCACTGTATTTCCAGGCCCGTGGCGGCCTGAAGCGGGAAGTGCAGGCAGCAATCCGCTCCGGTCGCACCCGCCGCAAAGCACGCCGCGACCCGGACCGGCGCACCCCACGGTTCACCGACCCGATGGTGATGATCAGTGACCGCCCCGCCGCCATCGAGGACCGGGCGGTGCCCGGACACTGGGAAGGCGACCTGATCATCGGCGCGAACAGCCGCTCTGCGATCGCCACTCTGGTCGAGCGGAGCACCCGCTACACCATGCTGGTCCACCTGCCCGGCGGAGCCCACGACGCCGAAACCGTCCGCGACGGCCTCGTCCGAACCATCCAGACCCTGCCCACGCACCTGCGCGGCTCCCTCACCTGGGACCAGGGCAGCGAGATGGCACGCCACCAGCAGTTCACTCTGGCCACCGGCATGCCCGTCTACTTCTGCGACCCCGCCTCACCCTGGCAACGCGGCTCCAACGAAAACACCAACGGCCTGCTCCGCCAGTACTTCCCCAAAGGCACAGACCTGAGCCTCCACGGCCCAGAAGACCTCGAACACGTCGCCCAGGAACTCAACGGCCGCCCACGCAAGACGCTCGACTGGGATACCCCAGCCGAGCGTCTACGTGATCTACTCACCACCTAAACCAGGCGGTGTTGCAACGACCACTGGAACCCAAGCCGCTTGTTCTTCAACGGTCCCGGGCCCTCGTACGTGTGCGAGCGCCCGGTCACCGGCCCAGCGCCGCCGCGTCCCCATCACGATCACCGGGCCCTTCGCCGGATCCAGCATGCGCAGGAGCTCCCTCATCTGCTCCTCGGGGAGCGAGACACAGCCCTGCGTCGGGCCGCCGTGATCCACATGGATCCAGATGCCGCCGCCCCTTGCCTCGCCTAGTGGGCGGGCGCGGTCGAGCGGGTCGTACCGGCTTCTCGGTTGTAATTGATGGCGACGACGTAGTCGAACGAGCCCTCGAGCGGCTCCCCGAAGAAGCCGTCACCGCTCACCGCGAAACGTGACTGTTCGTCGTACGGGAGCAGTGCGCCCGGATCGGCCAGCCTGCCTCCCGCGTCCGTGAGCCCGAAGACACCGATGGGTGACTTCAGATCGCTCGCCACATGGTGGTCCGTCCAGCCCTGCAGGCCGTTGTGTGCGGGCCAGGGACCGGCCGCCGGTCTCCAGCCCTCGGCAGGGTCGTCCAGGGTGTACAGGACGGCTGTGGACCGGTTGGAGTCGGGGGTCTCGCCGGTGACCACCAAGGCCTGCCTGGCGGTGGCCGGGAACTGCGCCCGGGTTTCCGGCCCAGCGCCGGGATCTCCCTGGGCGGGGTGGGTGCGGGGAGGGAAGACGCGGTCCGGGCGGCCGACAAGGTGGATTCCGGCCGGCCGCGCCAGGGGCGCGGAGGACTGGCCCGCCTTGGTCGTACAGCCGGTGACCAGCAGAAACAGGGCGGCGAGCATCGCTGCGAGCAGGATGTACGGGCGGCGGCACAGGACGGACACGGGCAAGGCTCCTCGGGGTTCCGGCTGTCGGTGTCTCAGGTGGCAGTCTTTGCCTGGCCCGGCAGCGTCGAATCGGAACCGGGGCCATCCGGCTGTACCGGCGGCCCGAGGAGTGCCGCACGGACACCCGCGCACACGAAGGAGCCCGGAACCCCGCCGGGTTCCGGGCCGCCTCCTCCGAAGAGCCGGAGCTCTCAGATACCGGTGCCTTCGTTGGTCTCGTCCGGGTCGACGCCCATGGTGATCGAGCCGATGACACCGCTCGCCATACGGCCCTTGCGGTACGAGAGCTTCAGCAGCCCGCCCGTGACGCCGCTCCGGTCGTAGATGGTGTCCTCGGTCAGGGTCGTGCGCGTAGTGGTGCTCGTCGAGTACGGCTCCACCTTCGCCGAGTCGAGAACCGCGGACTCGGCGAAGAAGAACTGGCCGGTGTGGCAGGCGTGTCCGCCCTCGTATCCGGCATCCGTCATCTTCCCGCCGACGTGCACCTTGGTGTGGATATGCACGGCACGCCCCGGTACCAGCCAGGGAAGACGGTCCGGAACTCCACATACCCGTGCTTGTCCGTGAGCTGGGTGCCGCGCAGATAGCGCTCGTCGTCGGTGGGCTCGCTGTGCCCGCCGCCGGGAGCTCCGGGCCACCTGACGGCGGCGCTCCGGTGGGTGTGCCGGTCGGCGCGTCCGTCGGGGCGCCGGTCGGCGGCGGGCCTCCGCCACCGGGGCCGCCACCGCTCGTGCTCTCGTACCCGGAGTAGATACCCAGGGCGTCGCAGTGCCAGATGTCGACGGCCGCCCGCTTCAGGGGCTTGCAGGTGTCGGAGTCGATCACCTTGAGGCGGAGGGTCATGGGTATGCCCTCCCGGTCCTCGGTGATGTCCTTGCGGATCTTGTCGGCATCGATGTAGTACGGCCCCTCGGTGGTCTCCGACGTCAGCCGGTAACACTCCTCGCGGTGCCCAGTGGCCTTCTTGCCGCTGCCGCCGCTCTCACCGGCCGAGGCGGTCGCGACCGCACCGGCTCCGATCCCGGCCGCCGCGAGGGCCGCACCACCGGCGGCGATCATCCGACGACGGGTCAGGTCCTTCTTGTGTACGGGTCCCTGGTTCTCAGTCATGGCGGGAGAGGGTAAGCAGCAAAGCTGGCAGGTACATGGGCGTGGGCTGTGCGTTGCTGTGAATCGCTGTGCACCGGGCGGCGCGGGGCGGGCGCCCGCATGGAACAGCTCCCGGCCGCGTACGGGAGGCCGGGAGCTGTTTCACGTGGAACCAGCGGAACCGGGCGAGGGTGCCGGGAAGCGACCGAACGCCTGGTTCTCGCTCTTGTCCTACTTCTCGCTCTTGTCCTTCGACTCGCTCTTGTCCTTCGACTCGCTCTTGTCCTTCGCCGTCGCGGCCGGCTTGCGGAGCTGGATGTTCAGCTCGCGCAGCCGGGTCTCGTCCAGCACCGTCGGCGCACCCATCATCAGGTCCTGGGCGTTGCCGTTGAGCGGGAAGGCGATCGTCTCGCGGATGTTGGGCTCGTCGGCGAGCAGCATCACGATGCGGTCGACGCCCGGGGCGATGCCACCGTGCGGCGGGGCGCCGAGGCGGAAGGCGCGGAGCATGCCGGCGAACTCGTGCTCGACGGTCTCGTTGTCGTATCCGGCGATCTCGAAGGCCTTGAGCATCAGGTCGGGCTCGTGGTTACGGATGGCGCCGGAGGACAGCTCGATGCCGTTGCAGACGATGTCGTACTGCCAGGCGAGAATGTCCAGCGGGTCCTTCGTCTCCAGGTCCTCCAGGCCGCCCTGAGGCATCGAGAAGGGTTGTGCGAGAAGTCGATCTTGCCGGTCTCCTCGTCCTTCTCGTACATCGGGAAGTCGACGACCCAGCAGAACCGGAAGACGCCCTCCTCGAAGTGCCCGGCGCGCTTGGCTGCCTCGACCCGGACGGCCGACATGATCTTGGAGACCTCGTCGAACTCACCCGCGCCGAAGAAGACCGCGTGGCCGGGGCGAGGGAGAGCCGCTCCGTGAGCGACTTGACGTCCGTCTCGGTGAGGAACTTGGCGATCGGCCCCGCCAGGGTGCCGTCCTCGCCGACGCGGACCCAGGCAAGGCCCTTGGCACCGTGCTCGACGGCGTACGCGCCCAGTCCGTCGAAGAACTTGCGGGACTGGCCGGCCGTGTCCGGCACCGGCAGCGCGCGGACGTGCTTGCCGGCGAACGCCTTGAATCCGGAGTCCGCGAACACGTCGGAGATGTCGACGAGCTCCAGCTGGGCCCGCAGGTCCGGCTTGTCGTTGCCGTACTTCAGCATCGCCTCGCGGAACGGGATGCGCGGGAACGGCGAGGTGACATGGCGGCCGTTGCCGAACTCCTCGAAGAGCTCGGTCATCAGCTTCTCGATCGGCCGGAAGATGTCCTCCTGCTCGACGAACGACATCTCGACGTCGAGCTGGTAGAACTCGCCCGGCGAACGGTCGGCGCGGGCGTCCTCGTCGCGGAAGCAGGGCGCGATCTGGAAGTAACGGTCGAAGCCGGAGATCATCAGCAGCTGCTTGAACTGCTGCGGCGCCTGGGGAGCGCGTAGAACTTGCCCGGGTTCAGCCGGGAGGGGACCACGAAGTCGCGGGCGCCCTCGGGGACGTCGCGGTCAGGATCGGGGTCGCCATCTCGTTGAAGCCGAGGGCGGTCATCTTGTGCCGGATGGCGGAGATGACAGCGGTGCGCAGCATGATGTTGCGGTGCATGCGCTCCCGGCGCAGGTCGAGGAAGCGGTACTCCAGGCGCCGCTCCTCGTTGACCCCGTCCTCGGCGTTGATCGTGAAGGGCAGCGGGGCCGCCTCGCCCAGCACCTCGACCTCGGTGACCTCGATCTCGATGTCACCGGTGGGGAGCTCCGGGTTGACGTTGTCGGCGCCGCGCGCGGAGACCTTGCCGTCGATCCGTACGACGGTCTCCTTGGTCAGCTTCGCCAGGGCGTCGTTGCCGGGGTGCCGGGGCGGGCGACGAGCTGCACCAGACCGTAGTGGTCGCGCAGATCGATGAAGAGGATGCCACCCAGGTCTCGGCGATTGTGCAGCCAGCCGCTCAGCCGGACGTCGGTGCCGACGTCAGAGGCGCGGAGCTCGCCGCAGGTGTGGGACCTGTACCGATGCATCGTCGATCATCCAGTCTTCGCGGTTCGGGGTGGATTGACACCCCAGGCTACCGCCCGCGCCCGCACCACTTCGTTGACATTGACGCTTCAAGATCCCCGGTGCGGTCCCCGGGCCGTGCCGGAGCGTTCCACGGACGGTGCGCGCGCCTCGGCCCTTCGGTGGCGTGGAGGGAGCACACCTTCATAAAGTGGGGCAATGCGCACCGAGGAGATCCTGGCTGCGATCGCGACCGGTCTGTGGAGCTGGGACAGCTCGGCCGGGACGGTCACGCTCGACGCGGAGTCGGCCCGGCTGCTCGGGCTGCCCGCCGAGCCCTCCGTCCTCGGCTCGTCCGTGGTGCGCTCCCATTTGCACCCGGCCGACTGGAACGAGGTCAGCGGAGTCATCGATTACGCGATCTCCGAGGACACCATGGCAGAGACCCTGCTGCGGATCATGGACGATCAGGGCCGGATGGTCCGCACCGTGCGCAGTCGGTCGAAAGCCACCTTCACCAACGATGCCGCCCACCCGGGTGCATACATGCTGACGGGCATGCTCCAGGAGGTCGCCGAACCGGCGCCGGACTCCACTACCGAGCAGCACCTGGTCACCGGCGACTGGCGCCGGTCCCGGAGGCCTTCCTGCTCGACGCGGGTCGGGCACTGGCCGAGGCCGGATCCACCCAGGAGGTGCTGCGAGTCGCCGCCTCGCTCTCGATGCCCGGGTTCTCGCCGGACGGGCTGGCACTCTTCGGCGTTTCGGGCGGACTCCTGACGGTCATCGGCCACCGCGGGTACAAGAAGCCCTTCACCGAAATGCCTCTGGAGACCGACTATCCGGCCGCCGAGGCCGTGCGGACAGGAAAGGCCGTCTACGTCGCCTCGCCCCAGGAGTACCAACGCCGCTACCCCGCCACCTGGCCGTTCGCACGCGACTCCGGCCGCCATTCCTGGGCGTTCCTGCCGCTGATCGTGTCGGGCCGCACCATGGGCGCCTGGATGGCGGGCTTCCGGCAGCCCGTAGCGTTCTCCCCGGCGAGCGGTCGGTGCTGGCGACAGTGGCCAGGATGCTGGCCCAGGCACTGGACCGGGCGAGCGTCGCCGAGTCAGAACGCGAACTGTCACTGGGGCTCCAGCGCCTGATGAAGCCCTCCCTGGGGCCCCAGGTCCCGGGCATGCAGGTGGCAGCCCGCTACGTCCCGACCGGTGGCGGGCTCCAGGTCGGCGGCGACTGGTACGACATGATCCCGCTTCCCAATGGCTGTATCGCACTCGTCATCGGCGACGTGCAGGGACACGACGTGCGGGCGGCCGGGCTGATGGGCCAGCTGCGGATCGCTCTGCGCGCGTACGCCTCCGAGGGCACCGTCCGGGTGCCGTGCTCTCCCGGCCTCACGCTTCCTGTCCGGGCTCACCGACGCGTACGAACACGCGGAGGGCGACGAAGAGCCGGCGGCCGCCCGCTTCGCCACGTGTCTGTACGCGGAGGCCGACCCGGGCACCGGCACGCTCGACATCGCGCGGGCGGGACACCCCGACCCGGTGGTGATCAGTGTGGACGGCACCGCGGTGATCCGGCAGACGGCCGGCGGGCTGCCGCTGGGCATCGAGACGGACGCGGACTACCCGACGACCCGGGTGGTCCTGGGACCGGGCGAAACAATCATGCTGTGCACGGACGGGCTCATCGAGACCGGCGGCCACGACATGGCAACCGGCTGGGCCAGGCTCCGGCCGGTCCTGGAAGAGCCGGCCGAGGACCTGGAGGAGCTCGCCGACGCCCTCGTACGGACTGTGCACGGCCCGACCTCGCACTACACGACCGGACCGCTCGCCGATCGCCGCGAGGACGACATCGCGGTCCTGGTGCTCCGCCGCGAGATCGAGATGACGCGCCAGGTACCCCTGCGCCGGTCGGTGATGACGGTGGCCCAGGCGGAGCCCGAACGGATCGCCGCCGCCCGCCAGCAGCTTCGCGAGCTGCTGCACGACTGGGCGGACCCGGAGCAGGTCGACTCGGCGGTGCTGATGGTCTCGGAGATGGCCACGAACGTCCTGGTCCACACGGACGGGGACGCACTGCTGGTCGCGGAGGTGAGAGGGAACCGGGCGAGCGGCGGCTGCGGGTCGAGGTGGCCGACACCAGCGACGAGCTCCCGCACAAGCGGCGGCCCGGCGAGATGGCGTCCAGCGGACGGGGGCTGATGCTGATGGAGATGCTGGCCGATGTGTGGGGTGGACCCCGGGAGAGGGGAAGTCGATCTACTTCGAGCTGTACGAGTCGGCGGAGCCGGCGGAGCTGGGCGCCTGAGCCGCCCGCTCCCGCCTCATTCTCCCGGTGGGACAGCGGCGCCTGGCTCCTCCTGGGTGCCGAGGTCCTGTGGCGTGCCGAGGTCCTTGCGCAATTCGCTGATCACACCGAACCCCGCCGCGCACACCGGCACCGCGAGCAGCATGCCCAGCAGCCCCGCGATGCCCGCCCCCGCGGTCAGGGCGATCATGATCGTGGCCGGATGCATCTGAACCGTACGGCTCTGGATCGCCGGCTGCAGGACGTGCCCTCCAGCGCCTGGACCGCGAGCACCACCCCCAGCGCCCAGAGCGCGATCACGAAGCCACGGTCGGCGAGCGCCACCAGGACGGCGACGGTCCCGGAGATCAAAGCCCCCAGAAACGGGATGTAGGCGCCCACGAAGACCAGCGCCCCCAGCCCCACGGCTCCGGGCACCCCAGCACCAGCAGGCCCACGGTGATGCACAGCGCATCGATCAGTGCGATGAGCGTGGTGCCGCGCATGAAGCCCTCGACCGCCTCGAAGGCCCGGCGGCCCATGGCCTCCACGAGGTCAGCGGCGCCGCGCGGGGCCAGGGAGTGGCCAGACCCACGACCCGGTCGGAATCGCGGAGGAAGAAGAAGGTCAGCAGCAGGGCCAGGACGCTGGTGGCGATGAGCGAGCCGATCAGGCTGATCCCGGTCAGCAGTCCGCCCGCGGCGCTCGCACCGAACTTCCCGACAAGATTCTTGGCGTTGTCGGCGAGGTCGTCCACGTTGGTGGCGCCCGCGATATCGAAGTGGTCGATGGCCCACTGCGCGGCGTGCTTCAGCGAGGCGACGATCTGGGCGCCGGAATCGATGAGCGCGGTGACGACGATGTAGCCGGCGCCGCCCACCACCACGACGAGCGTCACGCAGGTGAGCCCGGCCGCCAGCGACCTGTTCACCTTGTGGGCGCTCAGCCAGCGGTGCACGGGCCTGAGCAGCGCCGTACCGAGCAGCGCGAGCAGGACCGGGATAACCGCGGTCTTGAGCGCGACCAGCAGCCAGATGGCCACTGCGGCGACGCCCGCGGCCAGGAGCAGGAAGCCGCACCAGGCGGCTGTCCGCCGCACACTGTGGGCAGGAGGGGCTTCTGGTCAGTCACACCCCACCCGATCACGCGGCGGATGCGGTGGCCCGCCCGCACGCGCGTACGGGTGACGGGCCGTCACCCGTACCGGCGTGCTGTCACATTCCGTGGACCGCGGGCACCGTGCCGAGGCGGCCCGCCTGGAAGTCCTCGAAGGCCTGCTTGAGCTCGGCCTGGCTGTTCATCACGAACGGCCCGTAGTGCGCCATCGGCTCCCGGATCGGACGGCCGCCGAGCAGGACGACCTCCAGGTCGGGGTGTTGCCGTCCTGGGACTCGTCCGCGCGGACGGTCAGCGAGGAACCCGCGCCGAAGACCGCCGTCTGTCCCATCCGCACCGGGCGGCGCTCCGCCGGCCGTACCGCGCCCGGCGAGCACGTATGCGAGGCCGTTGAAGTCCTCGCGCCACGGCAGCGTCACCTCGGCGCCCGGCCGGACGGTGGCGTGGACCATGGTGATCGGGGTGTGGGTGATTCCGGGACCCTCATGGCCGTCGAGTTCACCGGCGATGACACGGAGCAGCGCGCCGCCGTCCGGGGAGGCGAGGAGCTGGACCTGGCCGCTGCGGATGTCCTGGTAGCGGGGCGCCATCATCTTGTCCGCCTTGGGCAGGTTCACCCAGAGCTGGAGCCCGTGGAAGAGACCGCCCGACATGACGAGGGACTCCGGCGGCGCCTCGATGTGGAGGAGGCCCGAGCCGGCGGTCATCCACTGGGTGTCGCCGTTGCCGATGGTGCCGCCGCCACCGTTGCTGTCCTGGTGGACGAAGGTTCCGTCGATCAGGTACGTGACGGTCTCGAATCCGCGGTGCGGGTGCCAGGGGTCCCCTTCGGCTCTCCCGCGGCGTACTCCACCTCACCCATCTGGTCCATCATGATGAACGGATCGAGGTGCTTGTAGTTGATCCCGGCGAAGGCACGGCGCACCGGGAATCCTCGCCCTCGAAACCGCTCGGCGCGGTCGTCACAGCCAGTACGGGCGGGCCGTGGCCTCACCAGAGGCAGCGACCTTGGGCAGGGTCAGCGGGTTTTCGACGGTTACTGCGGGCATGGGAGCCACCTCCGGGAGTGTTCTGCATCAATTTAGTTGAATGGTGAACATTCAGCAAGGCGGCATTCATTCCCGCACGGCCTGAACAGCGCCGAAGGGGTCCGTACCCGATCACCGATCGGTACGGACCCTTCGGCGAGAACCTGCGCCCAGCCTCCCGCGGCCTGGCTAGTGCCGGGACCGGCAATGTTTGCCCCGGAAGGAGCGTCGTCCAGTGCGTGCGATCGCAAGGCGGCCGGAAGTCCTTGCAGCGGAGCTACCAGGGCTTTTGGCCAACGCGGCGAGCGTGCGTGCTGGGCGGCGCGGCAGGGCGGAGCTTGCCGGGAGGGGCACTAGCCGTACATGCGGCGCATGGCGAAGTCGACCATCTGCTCCACGGCCTTGGCGTCGAAGACCATGCGGTGGTCACCTTCCATGTCCAGGACGAAGCCGTAGCCGGTCGGCAGCAGATCGATCACCTCGGCGCCGGTGATCACGAAGTACTTGGACTCCTTGCCCGCGTACCGCCGCAGCTCCTTCAGCGTGGTGAACATCGGAATCACCGGCTGCTGGGTGTTGTGGAGCGCCAGGAAGCCGGGATTGTCGCCGCGCGGGCAGTAGACCTTCGACGTCGCGAAGATCTGCTGGAAGTCCTCCGCGGACAGCGATCCGGTCGTGAAGGCCCGTACCGCGTCAGCCAGGGAAGGCGGCGAAGGCTCGGGGTACAGCGGCTGCTCGCCGTAGCCGCCACCCATCTGCTGCTGTGCGCCCTGGTTCTGGTCGTAGCCATACATGCCGCAAAGAGTAATCGGACACATCTATGCCTTGAGGGGTTGCGTCTTATTACTGACGGGTAGCATCATCGTGGGAGTCAGCTGATATACACACCGCCAGCCGGCCGTCGCCCGATCCTCACTCTTCCACGGAGCTGCGCGCCACTGCTATTGATTACGGAGCCTTCCCATGGGGCACTACAAGTCGAATCTCCGCGACATCGAGTTCAACCTCTTCGAGGTCCTCGGGCGCGACAAGGTGTACGGCACCGGCGCGTTCGCGGAGATGGACGTCGACACCGCGAAGACCATCCTCGACGAGCTCACCCGCCTCGCGGAGAACGAGCTGGCCGACTCGTATGCCGACGCCGACCGCAACCCGCCGGTCTTCGACCCGGAGACCAGTACCGCACCGGTCCCGGACACGTTCAAGAAGTCCTACCAGGCCTTCATGGACTCCGAGTACTGGCGCCTGGGCCTGCCCGAGGAGATCGGCGGCACCACTTCGCCGCGCTCCCTGATCTGGGGCTACGCGGAGCTGCTGCTCGGCGCCAACCCGGCGGTCTGGATGTACTCCTCCGGCCCCGCGTTCGCCGGCATCCTCTTCGACGAGGGCAACGAGGCGCAGAAGAAGATCGCGGAGATCGCAGTCGAGAAGCAGTGGGCTCGACGATGGTGCTGACCGAGCCGGACGCCGGTTCCGACGTCGGCGCCGGCCGCACCAAGGCGGTCGAGCAGGCGGACGGTTCCTGGCACATCGAGGGTGTGAAGCGCTTCATCACCTCGGGCGAGCACGACATGTCCGAGAACATCCTCCACTACGTACTGGCCCGCCCCGAGGGTGCGGGTCCGGGCACCAAGGGACTCTCCCTCTTCCTGGTCCCGAAGTTCCACTTCGACTGGACCACCGGTGAGCTCGGCGAGCGCAACGGCGTGTATGCGACGAACGTCGAGCACAAGATGGGCCTCAAGGCGTCCAACACCTGCGAGATGACGTTCGGCGACCAGCACCCGGCCCAGGGCTGGCTGATCGGCGACAAGCACGACGGCATCCGCCAGATGTTCCGCATCATCGAGTTCGCCCGCATGATGGTCGGCACGAAGGCGATCGCGGCCCTGTCGACGGGCTACCTCAACGCGCTGGAGTACGCCAAGGAGCGTGTCCAGGGCACCGACCTGTCGCAGTTCATGGACAAGACGGCCCCCAAGGTCACCATCACGCACCACCCCGACGTGCGCCGCTCACTCATGACGCAGAAGGCGTACGCGGAGGGCATGCGCTCCCTCGTGCTGTACACCGCGTCCGTCCAGGACGCGATCCAGCAGAAGGAAGCCGCCGGCGAGGACGCCAAGGCCCTCAACGGTCTCAACGACCTGCTGCTCCCGATCGTGAAGGGCTACGGCTCCGAGAAGTCCTACGAGCAGCTGGCCCAGTCGCTCCAGACCTTCGGCGGCTCCGGCTACCTCCAGGAGTACCCGGTCGAGCAGTACATCCGCGACGCCAAGATCGACACCCTCTACGAGGGCACGACGGCGATCCAGGGCCAGGACTTCTTCTTCCGGAAGATCGTCCGCGACCAGGGTGCCTCGCTGAACACGCTCTCCGAGGAGATCAAGAAGTTCCTCGCCGAGAACCAGGGCAACGAGGAGCTGGGCGGCTCGCTGGACTCGCTCGCGAAGGCGGCCGTGGACCTGGAGGCGATCGTCGGCACGATGATCACCGACCTCACCTCGACCGGCGAGGACGTCAAGAACATCTACAAGGTGGGCCTCAACACCACCCGCCTGCTGCTGCCTCCGGCGATGTCGTCGTCGGTTACCTGCTGCTCAGGGGTGCGGCCGTGGCGGCCGAGAAGCTGCCGTCCGCCGGCGCCAAGGACACCGCCTTCTACCAGGGCAAGATCGCCGCCGCGAAGTTCTTCGCCGCGAACGTCCTGCCGGGCGTCTCGGCCGAGCGCGCGCTCGCCGAGGCCGTGGACAACTCGCTGATGGAGCTGGACGAGGCCGCGTTCTAGTCCGCTGTCCGCACGCTCTCCGCGCGGAAACAGGTACGGCTCGCCCGCCGGGCGGGCCGTACCTGCGTTCCCGAGAGGGAGAGCCGGCCGCGACCCGGACGGGCCGGACGGTCGGCACCGGCAGGCGCGGAACCAACCGCCACGCTCCGGACAACACGCAGGAGCCGGTCCGGAGCGCGGTGAATCCCCGGCGCACCGTCGATACAGTGAAGAACATGAGTTCTCCCATCCGCTTCGACCGCGGCCACACCGACGACCTGATGTCCTTCCTGATGGCCGGCCCTCGCCCTACCACGCTGTGGCCACCGCCGCCGCGCGCTGGAGAAGACCGGTTTCCGGCAGGTCGAGGAGACCGCCGCCTGGGACGGCTCCACGGGCGGGAAGTACGTCCTGCGCGGTGGCGCGATCGTTGCCTGGTACGTGCCGGAGGGCGCTGCCGCACACCCCGTTCCGGATCGCGGGGCGCACACGGACTCGCCGAACCTGCGGGTGAAGCCGCAGCCCGACACCGGCTCGTACGGCTGGCGGCAGATCGCCGTCGAGGTCTACGGCGGGACGCTCCTCAACACCTGGCTCGACCGGGACCTCGGCCTCGCGGGCCGGATCTCGCTGCGCGACGGTACGCACCGGCTGGTCAACATCGACCGGGCGCTGCTGCGCGTACCGCAGCTGGCCGTGCATCTGGACCGGTCCGCCAACCCCGACGGCCTCAAGCTCGACCGCCAGAAGCACATGCAGCCGATCTGGGGGCTCGGCAAGGTCGAGGAGGGCGATCTGATCCACTTCGTCGCCGATGAGGCAGGCGTCGAAGCCGAGGACGTGACCGGCTGGGACCTGATGCCGCACGCCATCGAGCCGCCCTCCTACCTGGGCCGGGACCGCGAGCTGCTGGCCGGGCCGCGGATGGACAACCTGCTCTCGGTGCACGCGGCGACGGCCGCCCTGGCTGCTGTGGCCGAACAGCCCGACGCCGAGATCCCGCACATCCCGTGCTGGCGGCCTTCGACCACGAGGAGAGCGGCTCGCAGTCCGACACCGGTGCGGACGGCCCGCTGCTCGGTACGGTCCTGGAGCGCTCGGTGTTCGCCCGCGGCGGCTCCTACGAGGACCGCGCCAGGGCCCTCGCCGGGACCATCTGTCTGTCCTCCGACACCGGCCACGCGGTCCACCCCAACTACGGTGAGCGCCACGACCCGACCCACCATCCGGTGGCCAACGGCGGGCCGATCCTGAAGGTCAACGTCAATATGCGGTACGCGACCGACGGCAGCGGCCGGGCCGTGTTCGCGGCGGCGTGCGAGAAGGCGGGCGTGCCGATGCAGACGTTCGTCTCCAACAACTCGATGCCCTGCGGCACCACGATCGGCCCGATCACCGCCGCCCGGCACGGCATTCAGACCGTCGACGTCGGCGTCGCGATCCTGTCGATGCACAGCGCCCGTGAACTGTGCGGCGCCGACGATCCGTACCTGCTGGCGAACGCACTGGCGGCGTTCCTCGCGGGCTGACACCCCGTCTCCGGCCGACGCCTCCAACCGGCACCCCGGACATGGCCGTTGCCGGGCCGGGTACACGACTCGTACACGGCCCGGATCCACTGGGCCGTCGAGGAGGCGGGATTCATGGGACTCGGAGGATGCATCATCCTCATCGGTGCGGGCGCGGTACTCGCGTTCGCCACCGACTGGGAGATGGACAGCGTCAACGTCGACCTGGTCGGCTGGATCATGATGATCGTCGGAATCATCGGCGTCTTCGCCTACGCGAGCATCATGCGCCGCCGCCGGATGGTCGTTCCACCCACCACCACAGTCGTCCCGGACGACGACCGGCGCATGCTCTAGTGCCCCTCCCGGCAAGCTTTGCCCTGCCGCGCCGCCCGGCACGCACGCTCGCCGCGTTGGCCAAAGCCCTGGTAGCTCCGCTACAAGGACTTCCGGCCGCCTTGCGATCGCACGCACCGGACGACGCTCCTTGACGGGCAAACATTGCCGGTCACGGCACTAGTAGGGCTTGGTCAGGTTGGTGTGCGTGTGGGTATGTCGCGGTGGCAGGTGGGGCATGCACCGGCCCAGGTGGCGAGGAGTGATTGCAGCTCGCGGACGATCTGGTAGAGGCTCAGGCCGGTGCCGTGTCTTTGGGCGTGGGCCAGCCTCCGCAGGGTGCAGAAGGCATGGGCGAGGGAGGCGAGGGTGACGTGGTGGTGCCAGCCGTTGAAGGTGCGGCCTTCGAAGTGGGCAAGTCCCAGGGCCTGTTTCATCTCGCGGTAGTCGTGCTCGATGCGCCAGCGGAGCTTGGCCAGGCGGACCAGGGTGGTCAGCGGGGTGTCGGCGGGCAGGTCGGAGAGCCAGAACTGGATCGGCTCGGCCTCTTTGGCGGGCCACTCGGCCAGTAGCCAGCACTCGGCCAGTTCAACGCCTTCGGTGGCGTCACGGATCTCGCGTCCTGCCGGGCGGATCCGCAGGGCCACGAAGCGCGAGTACATACGCTTCAAGCCGGTGCGGCCCTTGCCCGGGCGTGAGCCCTCACGCCATGAGACCGGCTTAGCCGAACCACGACCCGCCTCGATGACCAGCGACTTCACGCTGCGGGCCGGGTCCGGATACCTGGGCACCGGCCGCCGTCCGATGCCGCTGTAGGGCGGGGTGAACGGACTGGTGGCGGCCGGGTGGGCGGTGGGCGTGGTGGAGATGCCGACCACGTAGTGCAGACCGCGCTGGTTCAAACCCAGACGGAAGGCCGCCGCGTCGCCGTAGCCGGCGTCTGCCAGCACCAGCGGGACATCGATGTCCCAGGACCGGGTCTCGTCAATCATGTCCAGCGCGAGTTGCCACTTCTCCACGTGGCCCAGGTCGGCGGGAATGCCGCACCGCTCGCGGCGGGCCACCTTGAGCGGGACGGCCTGCGGTGAAGCCGGGTCCCAGGACTTGGGCAGGAACAACCGCCAGTTCACCGGCGTCGAGGCGTGGTCGCGGGCCAGGTGCACCGAGACCCCGACCTGGCAGTTGGTGACCTTCCTGCGGTGCCGGTGTACTGCCGCGACACACACGCCGAAGCGTCGCCATCCTTCAAGAACCCGGTGTCGTCGACGATCAACGCCGTCGGGGCGATTGCCTCGTGCATCCGCCAAGCCAGCCGGGCCCGCACCTGGGCCCAACTCCACGGACTGGAGGTGACGAAATGCGCCAGCGCTTGCCGGTTGCCATCCTCGCCCAGCCGAGCGGCCATCGGTTCCACCGATTTGCGCCGTCCGTCCAGCAGCAGTCCACGCACATACGCCTGCCCCACCGATACTGGTCCGCGCGCGTGAACGCATCGAACATCTCCGCCGTGAACGTCTCCAGGTCCTCCCGGACCTGATCCATCTCCTCAGGTGTCACACACCATCAACGCGCCCACAGACACCAAGACACGCCACCAGTGCGTACATCTGACCAAGCCCTACTAGTGGCTTCGGCCGGGCCGGCGGCACCGGCATTCCGGGACCCGGTCCGGGCCCCGGGTGCATCCTGCCCGGGCAGCCACTTCGACCGCACACATCCGCTGGGCCGAGTGCTGACGTACGAGCCGCGCAGCGGCGCCGACGGCTTCCGAGCCGTCAGCCCTGCTCGTCCAGCCCTGCCAGCACCAGTGGGAGCCTGGAGGCTCCGTCGGTGGTGACGCGGACGGGGACGCCCCAGTCCTGCTGGTGCACATGGCAGGCCGGGTACTCGTTCGCAGGGTCGTCGTCGCAGGACGCGGCCATCGCGGACACATGCAGGACGCCCTCGCTGACACCGCCCGCCAGGACCAGGTCGCGGCTCAGGTCCGTACCGGGGCCCGCCCCTCGGCCAGCAGCTCGGGCGGGGTCGACGAGACCAGCAGCCGCGTCGAGGGGCCGTACCGGGTGTCCAGCTTCTGACCGGCGGGCGCCTGGAAGACGACATCGAGCCTGAGCGTCCCCGGCGCGATCCCGGTGGCCGCCCGCTGGGTACGGTGCGCCCGGTCCGCCACGCGCACGGCCTCCTCCGGGAGGCGCAGCCGGGTCAGCCGGTGGCGGGCGGACTCGACGACGACCAGGTCGCCGTCGGCCAGCACGGCGCCGCTGGGCTCGCGCAGATCCGTGGCCAGGGTGGTGACCTCGCCGCTCACCGGGTCGTACCGCCGCAGTGCGTGGTTGTACGTGTCGCTGACGGCGACGGAGCCGTCCGGCAGAGCGGTCACGCCCAAGGGTGCTGGAGCAGGGCCTGTCCGGCCGGGCCGTCGCGGTGTCCGAAGTCGAAGAGCCCGGTGCCGACCGCGGTGTGCACGGCGCCCTCGCCGTCCACGTAACGCAGCGCGGAGGTCTCCGAGTCGGCGACCCACAGCCGCTCACCGTCGGCCGAGGCCGCGAGCCCGGACGGCTGGGCGAACCATGCCTGCGCGCAGTCTCCGTCCACCAGCCCTTCGTTCGTCGTACCCGCCGCGACCGCCACGGTCAGGCTCCGCGGGTCGTACGCCCACAGCTGGTGCACACCCGCCATGGCGATCCACAGCCGGTCACCGAACCATGCGAGGTCCCAAGGCGAGGAGAGGTCCACGTCCGCGGCCGGCCCGCTGGTCGCAGAGCCCTGCCACCACTGGCGTCCGGTACCGGCCAGGGTGGTCGTCCCGCCTGTGGCCAGGTCCAGGGCCCTGATCGCGTGGTTGACCGTGTCGGCGACGGCGACGCGGCCGTCGGGGAGCATGGCCAGTCCCTGCGGCTCACTGAACCGGGCCCCGTCGGGAGGGCCGTCCGCGAACCCTCGCTCCCCGGCGCCGAAGTGCCTGCGCACGGTCTCGCCGTCGGCGTCCAGCTCCACGAGGCGGTGGCGGGTGGTGTCGGAGACCAGGAAGCCCCGTCGGGCAGCAGGAGCGCCTTGCCCGGGAAGCGCAGATGCGTGGCGACCGGCTCGGGCGCGACGTAGGGGCCGTCGCCGCGGCGCAGCGTGCCCTTCGCGGTGTGCTCGGTCTCCAGCTCCTGGACGAGCTTCTCGATGGCGTGTGCGTGGCCCTCGCCCGCGTGCTGGGCGACGACGTAACCCTCGGGATCCACGACGACGAGCGTCGGCCAGGCCCGCACGGCGTACTGCTTCCAGGTGGCGAGCTCGGGATCGTCGAGTACGGGGTGGTGCACCTCGTAGCGCTCGACGGCGTCGACGACGGCCCGGTGCTCGGCCTCGTGCACGAACTTCGGCGAGTGGACACCGATGATCACCACCGTGTCCCGGTGCTTCTCCTCCAGCTCGCGCAGCTCATCGAGGACGTGCAGACAGTTCACACAGCAGAAGGTCCAGAAATCCAGGATCACAATGCGTCCTCGCAGCTCAGCGAGGGTGTACTGCCGGTCGCCCGTATTGAGCCAGCCGCCCCTGCCGACCAGTTCGGGGCGCGGACGCGTGCACGTGTAGCCATGACAACAGTCAACATCACCACTGCCTGCGCGCATTCCTGCGGGTCATCGGGGAACCTGTGACCCATGAGACTTCTGGTACGTGAGCGTATGTTCGCCGTCGGTGACGACTACTGGATCACGGACGAGGACGGGCACAAGGTGTTCCTCGTCGACGGCAAGGCCATGCGGCTCCGCGACACCTTCGAGCTGAAGGACTCGGACGGCCGGGTGCTCGTGGAGATCCGCCAGAAGCTGATCAGCCTGCGCGACACGATGATCATCGAGCGCGACGGCGAGGAGCTCGCCAAGGTCAAGCGCAAGCGGCTCTCGCTGCTGCGCAATCACTACCGGGTCTCCCTGCTGGACGGCACCGAGCTCGATGTCAGCGGCAAGATCCTGGACCGCGAGTTCGCCATCGACTACGACGGCGAACTGCTCGCCCAGATCTCCCGGCGGTGGCTCACCATCCGCGACTCGTACGGGATCGACGTCGTGCGGGAGGACGCGGACACGGCGCTGCTCATCGCCGTTTCGATGTGCGTGATCGTGCTCGCCGACAAGGAGCGCGAGGAGGACTGATCCGGGCACCGGACGCGGGGCCGGTTTCACGTGAAACCGGCCGGCCACAAGCGGTCAGTGCGGCGGGGCGAGCCCCAGCCTGCGGTCCTTGAGCGCGGGGAACTGCTCGCGGGTGGCGGCGACCCTCGACGGGTCGAACTCCACGGTCAGCACCTCTTCGTCCGGGCCCGCCTCGGCGAGCACCTCGCCCCACGGGTCGACCGCGATACTGTGCCCGGCCTGCTGGATCCCGGCATGGGTACCGGCGGTACCCACAGCCAGGACGTATGCCTGGTTCTCGACCGCACGGGCCTGCGCAAGCAGCGTCCAGTGCGAGCGGCGGCGCTCCGGCCAGCCCGCGGCGACGACCAGCGTCTCGGCGCCGGCGTCGACGAGCCCGCGGAACATCTCGGGGAAGCGCAGGTCGTAGCAGGTGGAGAGACCGAGCGTGGTCTGCGGCAGAGCCACGGTGACGAGCTCCTGCCCGGCGCCCATCATCACCGCCTCGCCCTTGTCGAAGCCGAAGCGATGGATCTTGCGGTACACCGCTGCCCTCTCGCCCTCGGGCGAGAAGACCAGCGAGGTGTTGTAGAGGGTCCCGTCCGCGGCCCGTTCGACGAAGGAACCGGCGTGCAGCCAGAGTCCGGCCTGCGCGGCGGCCCCAGCCATCACATCGTGCGTGGGCCCCTGGAGCGGTTCCGCCTCGTCGGCGAAGGCGGTGTACTCGAAGGCTCCGACCGGCCAGAGCTCGGGCAGGACCACCAGATCCGCACCCCGCTGGGACACCACCAGCGAAGCCGCTCGTTCCCTGCGGGAGTTGATGGATTCGTCCGGGTCTACTGCGATCTGGATGAGGGAGGCGCGCACACTACCACCGTCCTGGCATTCGAGCCGTCAACACGGGCCTACGATCGTCACACGAAAGCACTGCCGGGGTGCCTGCCCGCAGCGTAACTGGAGTCCTCCAGTGAGCGAACCTCGCACGCAGCCCGCAGACAGCGCCGTCAGTGCCGGCCAGCGCCAGTACTCCCTGCTCTCCAGCCCATACACCGCAGAACCGCACGAGGGGTCACGTGACCGTCCATCCCAGCCTCCAGACCTACGCCGACGCCTGGACCCACTCCATCGAGTCGATAGCCGAGCTGGTCACGCCGCTCGTCGAGGGGAGTGGAACCGCCGTACGCCCTGCCCGGGATGGTCGGTGCGCGACATCGTCTCGCACATCATCGGCATGGAGTGCGAGCAGCTCGGCGATCCGCGTCCGATCCACACACTGCCGCGCGACCTCTACCACGTACAGAACGACCAGCAGCGCTACGTGGAGATGCAGGTCGACGTACGGCGCCACCACACGGCACCGGAAATGACCTCCGAGCTCGAGTACACGCTCATCCGGCGCATGCGTCAGCTGCGCAACGAGCGCGCGCGCCCGAGACCATGGTGCGGGCTCCCTCGGAGCCGAGCAGACCCTGGAACTCGCGCTGCACATGAGGGCCTTCGACGTCTGGGTGCACGAGCAGGACCTGCGTACGACGCTGGGTCAGCCGGGCGGCCTGGACTCCCCGGTGCGCTGGTCGCCCGGGACACGCTGCTCGCCGCACTGCCGAAGGTGGTCGCCAAGGACGCGGGAGCGCCGCCCATTCGGCGGTGGTCCTCGATGTGCACGGCCCCATGGAGTTCCTGCGCACCGTCCGGGTCGACGCAGACGGACGCGGCTCGGTGGACGGCTCGCCGTCGCTGGGTCCCGCGGCGACGCTGACGATGGACTGGGAGACGTACTACCGCCTGGCCTGTGGCCGGGTGCGGCGCACACGGTCGCGGACCGGATCAAGATCGACGGCGATCAGGAGCTGGCGGCGGCGATCCTGCAGCACTTCGCCGTGACGCCGTGATGCCCGGTGCCGTGAAGCAGTAGTGCCCGTCGGCGGCGCCCGTCCTGGAGGACCGAGACGGGCGCGCCGCGGCGGGTCACGCCGGTACGTGCACCGCTTCCACCCGGCTGACCACATGGCGGTCGCGTTCCCTGAGCGTGGCCCTGGAGTACAGCCGCAGGATCTGTGCGATCCCGAACGCCTCGAGGACGAAGACCGAGGCGAACGCGACGCTGTAGTCGTCACCCGTCGCGTCCAGCAGCACTCCGACCGCGAACAGTGTCGTCATCGAAGCCACGAAGCCGCCCATGTTGACGACTCCCGACGCGGTGCCCTGGCGATCCGGCGGGTTGGCGGGCCGCGCGAAGTCGAAGCCGATCATCGAGGCGGGGCCGCAGAGGCCGAGCACCGCGCACAGGATGATGAGCAGCCACATCGGCGCGTGGTCACCGGGGTAGAAGATCGTGGACGCCCAGAGCAGCGCGGTCGCCGCGACCGTCCCCAGGGCGAGCGGAGCGCGCGCGGCCTGGTGCCTGGCGATGACCTGCCCGAAGACGAGCCCTGCCGCCATATTGGCGAGCACCACCAGGGTGAGCAGCTCACCGGCGGTCCCTCTGCTCAGCCCCTGTGCCTCCACGAGGAACGGCATGCCCCACAGCAGGAGGAACACCATGGCGGGGAACTGGGTGGTGAAGTGCACCCACATACCCAGCCGGGTCCCTGGCTCCCGCCAGGCGGCGGCCAGCTGCTTACGGACGTAGGCGGCACCGGCATGCTCCGCGGGCGGTGGCTCGTGCCCTCCGGGTGGTCCTTCAGGAACACCAGCAGCAGCACCAGCACCAGCACACCCGCGGCTGAACTGCCCGCGAACGTCGCGGTCCAGCCGAGGTTGTGCAGCGACCGCGCGATGACGAGGGTCGAGACGAGGTTGCCCGCCATCCCGAACAGCGCGGCGACCTGCGCGATCAGCGGCCCGCGGCGGGCCGGGAACCAGCGGCTGCCGAGGCGCAGCACGCTGATGAACGTCATCGCGTCACCGCAGCCAAGCAGCACGCGGGAGGCGAGCGCGGTGCCGTACGAGGGGAGAGCGCGAAGCCGAGCTGTCCGAGGGTGAACAGCACGGCCCCGATGGCGAGGACCCTCTTGGTGCCGAGCCGGTCGACCATCAGGCCTACGGGTATCTGCATCCCCGCGTAGACCAGCAGCTGCAGGATGGAGAACGTCGACAGCGCCGAGGCGTTGACGTCGAACCGGTCGGCGGCGTCGAGTCCGGCGACGCCCAGGCTGGTACGGAAGATGATGGCGACGAAGTAGACGGCGACGCCGATGCCCCAGACCCAGGCGGCACGGCGGCCTCCGGGCGGATCACCGGGCAGCGGGAGGGTCGGGGCGGCGGAGCTCACCGGTCCTCACCCTGACCAGCACCTTGACCCGGCTGACATGGCGTCGTACGACCTGCGCGGCGCCGTCCGCGTCACCGGCTCTGATGGCTTCGAGCAGCTCACCGTGTTCGGTGATGTTGGCGGCGATCCTGTCCGGGTGCGCCTCCATCACGGCGACGCCCATCCGCAGCTGACGGTCGCGCAGCTGGTCGTAGAGGCGCGAGAGGATCTCGTTGCCCGCGTTCCTCACGATCTCGGCGTGGAAGCAGCGGTCCTTGACGGACACGGCGGCCAGGTCCCCGGCCTCGGCCAGCTGCCGCTGTTCCTCCAGGACCCCTTCGAGCCTGGCGATCAGCCGCGCCGAGGCCGGGACCGCCTTGCGTGCGGCGAACTCCTCGACGAGCAGTCTCGTCTCCACCACATCCGCGATCTCCTGCGCGGAGACGGCGAGCACCAGGGCGCCCTTCTTGGGGTAGAGCTTGATCAGCCCCTCGGCCTCCAGCCGCAGCAGAGCCTCCCGTACGGGAGTGCGGGAGACGCCGACAGCCTCCGCCAGGTCACCTTCGGTGAGGAGGGTGCCACCTTCGTAGCGACGGTCGAGGACCGCCTCCTTGATGTGGATGTAGACGCGCTCGGCGGCCGGGGCTGCTTGAGCGAGGTCTTCGCGGTGGGTGGCTGTGCGGGGGCAGAGGATGCGGCAGGCATGCACACAGCATAGATACAACATGCACTCATGAGGGAGCCGGTCCAGGATGCGGGACATTCCCCACTGCCGGCACCCGGAATCACCCTGCGAGCGCGCATCCATCCACCCCTGTCGTGCGTCTCACCACCGAGCGGCTTCCCATTCGGCCGTATTTCAGGAGCATATGGAGCACTCGATTTGAATACCGGTCTCAGGGCACAACCCGCGCAACCGTTGCCGCCACCGTGGCTCTCACCGCAGGAGCCGTCCTCGCGGGCAGCGCGTTCGCCTCACAGGCGCAGGCAGCGGCGCCGCCGAAGCCCACGATCGCCGCCAAGGGCGGCTTCGTGATGAACAACGGCACCGCCAAGACGCTCTACAGCAAGTCCGCGGACACCCGCCGCGCCACCGGCTCCACCACCAAGATCATGACGGCCGCGGTGGTTCTCGCGCAGAAGAACGTGAACCTGGACGCCAAGGTCACGGTCCAGATGGCGTACAGCGACTACATCGTCTCCAAGAACGCCTCGTCGGCCCGGCTGATCGTCGGCGACAAGGTCACGGTCCGCCAGCTCCTGTACGGGCTGATGCTTCCGTCCGGCTGCGACGCCGCGTACGCGCTCGCGGACAAATTCGGCTCCGGCTCCAGCCGGGCGGCACGGGTGAAGTCCTTCGTCGGCAAGATGAACACCACGGCCAAGGGCCTCGGCCTGAAGAACACCCACTTCGACTCGTTCGACGGCATCGGCAGCGGCTCGAACTACTCGACACCGCGCGACCTGACGAAGATCGCCAGTAGCGCGATGAAGAACGCCACGTTCCGCACGATCGTGAAGACGAAGTCGACGAAGCAGAAGGTCACCACGAAGACCGGCGGACACCGCTACATGTCGTGGTCCAACACCAACAAACTGCTGGGCGGTTACAGCGGAGCGATCGGTGTGAAGACCGGCTCCGGCCCCTCGGCCAAGTACTGCCTGGTCTTCGCCGCGACCCGCAAGGGCAAGACGGTCATCGGTACGGTCCTGACCTCCACCTCGGAGGCGAACCGCACGGCGGACGCGAAGAAGCTCATGGACTACGGGTTCAAGAAGTAGCCGGGTCCGGCACGACGAAGGAGGGCCCCGCACACCGCGGGACCCCTTCTTCCGTCTCCGGCAACGCCCCGAACTCCTTGGGCGAGCGGATCAGCCGCCCTGGCCGGCGCTTCCGATCGGGCCCACCAGCACCTGGTCACCGTTTGCACTGTCCGAGACAGGCAGCGAACCGTTGCCAGGCCAGGCCAGAGTGACCGACTTCGTCTCGTTCGGCGGGGTCACCACCAGCCCCGTGATGCGGACGCCGGAGCCGCCCGTCTCATTGAGCGGGTAGCTGACGTAGAAGTCGATTTCCTTCCCGTTCTTGAGGGTGTACGGGTCTCCGGGCTCGCCCTTACGCGTGGCGGAGATCGTCCCCGCGTCGGTCTTGAGGTCGATGCCCGCGAACCCGGAGATCACACAGTCCGCACCGCTGCCGTTCGTCAGCTGCACCACGACGGATCCTTCGGGGTCGCCCTCGATGAAGTCGTTCTTCGCCGCGACCTCCAGCCCGTCGGTGGTGCAGTTGCCCTGCTCGGCACCGGAGCCGCTGCCGCCGGAGGCCGACCCACCGGAGTCCGAGCCGGTGGAGCCCGATCCGGCGGAGTCCTTGGCGCCGTCCTGCTCCGAACCACCCGAGTCCGAGCCCCGCCGGAGGAGGACGCGGCGGACGCGGATGCGGACGATCCGGACGACGGGTCGGCCTGTCCCACCGCGTCGTCGTCGTTCTGGCAGGCCGTGAGCGAGAGGCCCGCGGCAACGGCCAGGGCTACGAAGGTGAGCTTGCGAGCGCGCATGTTTGCGTCCTCAGATCGGTTGGTCAGTACCGGCCCACTCGGTACGGGTCGGTACCAGCGAGCGCTTCTGATCAACAGGAGTGGCCAGAAGGGCTCAGCCGTTCCACCCGGCCACCGGCTAATACATGGCTGTTACAAGCACGCCGGGACGGGACGGGACGGCGAGTGGCCAGAGGATGACCCCTGCCCTGCCTTCGTGCCCGGCGCAGCCCGGCCCGACCGGACCAGCCCGGGCCGGGGTCACGACTCGATGGCACAGGGGACTCCTCGGGTGGCTGCGCCGGGCAGCGCGGGTGTCCGCAGATCAGACGGCCGACGGGACGGCCCGTGGCTGATCAACTCCTTTCAGCTCCCCGGACATGCCGATGGGCCCGCGCATTCACGCGGGCCCATCGCCACCTACGCCCAGGTGATCAGGCGCTTCGGCTGTTCCAGGATCGCGGCGACGTCCGCGAGCACCTTGGAGCCGAGCTCGCCGTCGACCAGCCGGTGGTCGAACGACAGTGCCAGCGTGGTGACCTGGCGGGGCTTGACCTTGCCCTTGTGGACCCAGGGCTGGAGCTTGATGGTCCCGACCGCGAGGATCGCGGACTCGCCCGGGTTCAGGATCGGCGTACCCGTGTCGACGCCGAAGACGCCGACGTTGGTGATAGTCACCGTGCCGTCCGCCATCGCCGCGGGAGACGTTCTGCCCTCGCGCGCCGTGGAGACCAGCTCGCCCAGCGCCCCGGCCAGTTCGGGCAGGGTCTTGTCGTGCGCGTCCTGATGTTCGGCACGATCAGACCGCGCGGGGTGGCTGCCGCGATGCCCAGGTTGACGTAGTGCTTGAGCACGATCTCCTGGGCGGCCTCGTCCCAGGCGGCGTTGACCTCCGGGTTGCGCCTGATCGCCACCAGGAGCGCCTTGGCGATGATCAGGAGCGGGTTGACCCGGACTCCCGCCATGTCCTTGTCTTCCTTGAGCTCCGCCACCAGCTTCATCGTGCGCGTCACGTCGACCGTGACGAACTCGGTGACGTGCGGCGCCGTGAAGGCGCTGCTGACCATGGCCTGCGCGATGGCCTTCCGTACGCCCTTGACCGGGATACGGGTCTCCCTGGCGCCCGGAACGGCGGCTGCCGCGGCTGCCGCAGCCTGCGCGGGAGCTGCCTGCGCGGGAGCTGTCTGCGCGGGAGCTGTCTGCGCGGGGCGGCGGGCGCCTGTGCGGGGCGGCCGCCGCGTGGACGTCCTCGCGGGTGATGATGCCGCCCTCGCCCGTCGGGGTGACCCCGGCGAGGTCGACGCCCAGGTCCTTGGCGAGCTTGCGCACCGGCGGCTTGGCCAGCGGGCGGCTCTCCGGAGCGGCCGTGCCGTGGCCGTTGAGTTCGCCCTGTATCGCCGCGGCGGCCGGGCGGGTGCTTCGGCTCCTTGCGCGGGCGCCGCTTCGTGGAGGACTCGGCCACGCCGTAACCGACCAGCACCGGCTGGCGGCCCTTGGCGCCTCGGGCTCCGGCTCGGTGTCCGCCACGGGCTCAGCGGCGGCCGGGGCCGCGTCCCGCTGCCCGGCGCCACGTCCACCGAGATGATCACCTCGCCGACATCGACGGTCGTGCCCTCGGGAAAGCGCAGCTCGTGCACCACCCCGTCGAACGGAATCGGCAGCTCCACGGCGGCCTTGGCCGTCTCGACCTCGCAGACCACCTGGCCGTCGGTGACGGTGTCGCCGGGCTGGACGAACCACTTGAGGATTTCCGCCTCGGTCAGTCCTTCGCCCACATCGGGCATCTTGAACTCACGGAAGCGAGCAGACGTTTCGGTCATCGTCGTCACGAACCCTCTCCTCAGTACGCCAGCGAGCGGTCGACGGCGTCGAGCACCCGGTCGAGCCCCGGCAGGTACTCGTCCTCGAGCCGCGCCGGCGGGTAGGGGACGTGGTAGCCGCCGACCCTCAGTACCGGAGCTTCGAGATGGTAGAAGCAGCGCTCGGTGATCCGGGCTGCGATCTCGGCCCGGAGCCGTAGAACACCGGCGCCTCGTGGACCACCACGAGCCGGCCGGTCTTCTCGACCGAGGTCTGAACGGCGTCGAAGTCGATCGGGGACATCGACCGCAGGTCCAGGACCTCGATCGACTTGCCCTCCTCCTGCCGCCGCGGCGGCTTCCAGGCAGACCTTCACCATCGGGCCGTACGCGACGAGCGTGAGGTCGCTCCCGCGCGGGCCACGGCCGCCTTGTGCAGCGGGCCGGGGATGGACTCGATGTCGAGCTCGCCCTTGTCCCAGTAGCGCCGCTTCGGCTCGAAGAAAATGATCGGGTCGTCGCTCTGGACGGCCTGCTGCATCATCCAGTAGGCATCGCTCGCATTGGACGGCGAGACCACCTTCAGGCCCGCGACGTGCGCGAACAGGGCTTCGGGCGACTCGCTGTGGTGCTCGACAGCGCCGATGCCGCCGCCGTACGGAATCCGGACGACGACCGGCATCTTGATCTTGCCGAGCGCGCGGGCGTGCATCTTCGCGAGCTGCGTGACGATCTGGTCGTACGCGGGGAAGACGAAGCCGTCGAACTGGATCTCGACGATCGGGCGGTAGCCGCGCAGGGCCAGCCCGATCGCCGTACCGACGATGCCGGACTCGGCCAGCGGGGTGTCGATGACCCGGTCCTCGCCGAAGTCCTTCTGCAGGCCGTCGGTAATGCGGAAGACTCCGCCGAGCTTGCCGACGTCCTCACCCATGATGAGGACCTTGGGGTCGGTTTCCAGCGCCTTGCGCAGCGACTCGTTGAGCGCCTTCGCGATGGACATCTTCTGGGCGGCCATGGCTAGTTGCCCTCCTCGGCGAACGATGCCTGGTAGGCGGCGAACTCGGCGCGCTCCTCGTCGACGAGCGGGCTGCCGTCGGCGTAGGCGTGGTCGAAGAGTGCCAGCCGGTCCGGGTCGGGCATGGCCCGTACAGCTTCGCGCACCCGCTTGCCGAGCGCCTCGCTCTCCTCGTCCAGCGCGGTGAAGTACGCCGCGTCGGCGAGGTCCTGCTTCTCCAGATACGTACGCAGCCGCATGATCGGGTCCCTGGCCTCCCACGCCGCCCGCTCCTCGTCCGCCCGGTACTTCGTCGGGTCGTCGGAGGTGGTGTGGGCGCCCATCCGGTAGGTGAACGCCTCGACGAGAGTGGGGCCCTCGCCCCTGCGGGCCCGCTCCAGCGCCGACCTGGTCACGGCCAGACAGGCCAGGACGTCGTTGCCGTCGACCCGGACGCCGGGGAAGCCGAAGCCCTGCGCACGCTGGTAGAGCGGCACCCGGGTCTGCTTCTCGGTGGGTTCGGAGATCGCCCACTGGTTGTTCTGGCAGAAGAACACGACGGGCGCGTTGTAGACGGCGGAGAAGGTGAACGCCTCCGCGACATCGCCCTGGCTGGAGGCGCCGTCACCGAAATAGGCGATCACCGCCGAGTCCGCGCCGTCCTTGGCCACGCCCATGGCGTAGCCGGTGGCGTGCAGGGTCTGCGAGCCGATGACGATCGTGTACAGGTGGAAGTTGTTGGTGTTCGGATCCCAGCCGCCGTGGTTCACGCCGCGGAACATTCCGAGCAGATTGGTCGGGTCGACCCCCGACACCAGGCGACACCGTGCTCCCGGTAGGTCGGGAAGACGTAGTCGTCATCCCGCAGCGCCCGGCCCGAGCCGATCTGCGCTGCCTCCTGGCCCAGCAGCGAGGCCCACAGGCCCAGCTCGCCCTGGCGCTGCAGTGCGGTGGCCTCGGCGTCGAAGCGGCGGGTCAGGACCATGTCCCGGTACAGACCGCGCAGCTCGTCCGCGGTCAGATCGATCTCGAAGTCGGGATGCTCCACGCGCTCGCCCTCGGGCGTCAGCAGTTGTACGAGCTGGGGCTCGGAAGCCTGTGGCGTCTTCGCGGCGCTGGTCCGCTTGCTGCTGCGTCGCGGCTTGCGCGCGGCAGTGCTCTCCACGGTCACGTGCGTGCTCCTCCGTCGGTCCGGCCCCGGGTGGCCGGGAACCAGTGCGGCTCGCCTGTGTCCGGACCCGTGCACGGGTGGGTGCCGCTCAGCCGGGAAACAGGCGTGACAGGTGCCCCGGCAAGCGGCCTGCCACAAGCACGTTACCCAGTGCATCGCATAACTGCGAAACACCATTTGACCTGCGATTTTGCTTGGATTTCCAGGCAAATCGAAAAATCGCGAAGCCTTGCTGGTCACAGCACTGGTAACAGCCTTGCAGGCCACCGGAACAACGGCACGTTATCCCGGCCGACAGCGCCAGGGAAGGGCGGAGCTGAAGCGAGTATGTGAGACTTCATTTGTGCCTGTAGAAGGAAAAATCACTGTATTTCTGCTCGACGATCACGAGGTCGTACGACGCGGAGTCCATGAGCTGCTCGCCGCCGAGGACGACATCGAGGTCGTGGGCGAGGCCGGCACGGCCGCGGACGCACTGAGCCGGATCCCGGCGACCCGCCCGGATGTGGCTGTCCTGGACGTGCGGCTGCCGGACGGCAGCGGGGTCGAGGTGTGCCGCGAGGTCCGCTCCCGGACGAGAACATCAAATGCCTGATGCTCACCTCGTACGCCGATGACGAGGCCCTCTTCGACGCGATCATGGCGGGCGCCTCCGGTTACGTACTGAAAGCGATCCGCGGCAACGAGCTGCTGAACGCGGTACGGGACGTGGCCGCCGGAAAGTCGCTGCTGGACCCGGCCGCGACCGCGCGGGTGCTGGAGCGGCTGCGCGACGGCAAGGGCGGCAGGGGCGACGACAAGCTCGCCGGGCTCACCGACCAGGAGCGCAAGATCCTGGATCTGATCGGCGAGGACTGACGAACCGGGTGATCGGCGAGCGGCTCCACCTCGCCGAGAAGACCATCAAGAACTACGTCTCCAGCCTGCTCTCCAAGCTCGGCATGGAACGCCGCTCGCAGGCCGCCGCGTACGTGGCCCGGCTCCAGGCCGAGAGGCGCTGAGGCAACCGCCGGCCCGGGACCTTGGTCCCGGCCCGTGCGGGCCGCCGCCCTACGCCACCCTACCGGTAGCGGACAGTGGACCGCATGCCCTCCGAGGAACTCCAGGCGATCGAACTGCTCGGCCGCGTCCCCTACGGCCGGCTCGCCACGAGCATGCGGGCCCTGCCCTTCCTGGCCGTGGCCCGTCATATCGTGCTCGGCGACCGTGTCGTCCTGCGGATGCACAGCGGCCTCGGCTACCACGAGTCGTGCGACGGCAGCGTCATCGCGTACGGGGCGGACAATTTCAACACCGCGTCCCTGGGGACGAGGGCAGAGACCTCTGGTCGGTGCAGTTCACCGGCCCCGCCGAGATCGTGCACCCTGCCCCGAGCAGCGGGAACTGTTCGGCGCAGGCCCTTCGAGGTGAACGGCGAACCCTTCGATCCGGTCTACCTCCACCTCCAGCCACACTTCGTGACTGTGCACACTCTGGACTTCAACGCAAGTCAGTCAATCAGCCACACAGCGTGACCTAACATTTGGTGAGTGCCGCGCTCATCTGTAACCCTCCCGCCTGTTCCTCCGGTCGGCGAGGTATTGCTCCGCTATCCCGATGCCGGTGAGCCGCTCGCCTGCGAGCGGCTCACCAAGGCCTCCTCAACCACGGCTACCGCGTCTCCACCACACGCGGCTCGTACTTCCTGAAACACCACCTGGACAAGCACCACCTCGACGACCCCTCCGGCGACCACGCCACGATCGTCCGCCAGCACCGCGCCACCCAGCAGCTACATTCGCTCGGTGTGCCAGTAGCCCCACCACTCGCGGACACGGAGGGCGACACCGTCACCGTGATCGACGGCCGGCGCTACGCCCTGCATCCCTGGGTGGACGGCCTCCACCGCGACGGCGCCCAGCTGACGACCACCCAGTCGCGTCGGCTCGGGGCGCTCCTGGGAGCCGTACACACCGGCCTGGAGCAGGTCATGGAGGCCGACCCGCCCCTCAGGTACGGGAACGGAGCCCCGACCCCGCCGACACCTTCGCGCTGATCGACGAACTGCTCGGCGCGGCCCGTGGTCCGGGCCCCGGGACGCCTTCGACGAGCTTGCCGTACACCGCCTCGTCGAGCGCCGCGCCCTGCTGGAACGGCACGCCCACCGCCGGCCGCCGACCCCGGAAGGGCCGGCCACCGGGTGGGTGCACGGCGACTTCCATCCGCTGAATCTGCTCTACCGGGGTGCTGACCCGGTCGCGATCGTGGACTGGGACCGGCTGGGGTGCGGCCTCGCGCGGAGGAAGCGGTGCGTGCCGCCGCGATCTTCTTCGTCCAGCCGGCCGGGGAGCTGGAGCTGGAGAAGGTACGGGCGTACGCCGGGGCCTACCGGCGCACTGCCGGAGTGGGGGCGGGAGAGCTGGCCGCCGCCGTACACCGGGTGTGGTGGGAACGGCTCAACGATTTCTGGATACTGCGCTGGCGCTACCGCCTGCACGACCGCAGGGCCGACCCGCAGTTTCCTGCGGTGTCGGCCCTGGCGGTGTGGTGGACGCGCGAGTACGAGGCGGTGTGCGAGGCCTTCACGGGGTGAACGGGGTGAGGGCCGCGCGGCTACGGGGTGGTGGCACCGGCTGTGAGGTCGCCGACGGCGCCGCCGCTGGTCTCCGCTCCCCGTCGTCCTCCCGCCGCCGCCCGGGTGCCCGGGTCCGTGGCGGGGTCAGTCGGATCGGTGGTCTCCCGCCGTTCCCGCCGCCCTCGTTCGTATTGCCGCCGGTCGTCCCCGTCTCGGGTGAGGTCGGATCACTGGTCGCGCTCCGGGTGGGCTCGGTCGGGGGTCCGACGGCGTCCAGCTGGGCTCCCAGGTCGGCTGCGTCTGGCCTCCCGTGGACGTGTCCGGCGCCTCGGAATCCTCGGACTCCTCGTCGGTCGGCTCCACCGAGGACTTGCTCGGGGACGGGGAGTCGGTGACGGAGGGCGTCGCCGGCGTCTTCTTCTGGTCGTTGTCGTTGCCGTTCGCCGCGTTGACGGCGAAGGCGACACCCGCACCGATCGCGATCAGCGCGAGCAGTGCGAAGAGCCACATCTTGCCGCGGCCACCGCCGGACCGTCTGCCGGCGCCGTCGTAGCCACCGTCGTCCGGGTTCATCGGCGGCAGGATCGGGCCCTGCGAGGTGTCCCCGTGCATCGGTGCCCCATCGCGGCCGTACCGCCCCGATGCCCATGGCCGGGTGTGGCCGCCTCGTGCATCACGACCGGGCCGGTGTTCCAGGTCCCCGTGTGACCGCCCTGCACCTGGAGCATCTGCAGGCTGTACTGGACCAGGCCCGCATCTCCTCGGCGCTCTGGAACCGGTCGTCCGGGTCCTTCGCGAGCGAGCGCATCGTAAGACCGTCCAGCTCCGGCGGCACCGCGTCCGAGACCTCGGACGGCGGGACCGGAATGTCCTGAACGTGCTGGTACACGACGGAGAGCGGCGTCTCACCCGTGAACGGGGCCGCAGGGCGAGCAGTTCGTAGAGGAGGCAGCCGGTGGCGTACAGGTCGGAGCGGTGGTCGACCGCCTTGCCGAGCGCCTGCTCGGGGAGAGGTACTGCGGGGTGCCCATGACCATGCCGGTCTGGGTCATCGTCGACTGGGCGCCGTGCAGGGCACGGGCGATGCCGAAGTCCATCACCTTGACCGCACCGGAGTGCGTGATGATCACGTTGGCGGGCTTGATGTCGCGGTGCACGATGCCGTGCTGGTGCGAGTACGCCAGGGCTTCCAGTACGCCGGAGACGATGATCAGTGCCTGCTCGGGCGGCGGCGCCTCGGCGTTGAGCAGGAGATCGCGGATGGTGTGGCCCTCGACCAGCTCCATCACGATGTACGGCACGACCTGGCCGCCCACGACGTCCTCACCGGAGTCGTACACCGCCACGACCGCATGGTGGTTGAGGCCGGCGACCGACTGCGCCTCACGCGTGAACCGGGCCTTGGAGACCGGGTCCTCGGCGAGATCGGAACGCAGCAGCTTCACCGCGACCGTACGTCCCAGACGGACGTCCTCGGCCGCGAGACCTCTGCCATGCCGCCTCGGCCGAGCCGGTGCGTCATCCGGTAGCGGCCGTCACCGACGACTCCGCCGGCGCCCCAGGCGTCGGTGCCATCCGAAACTCCGCCGCCGTTTGCTTCGGAATCGGGTGCCATCAGTCCTCGCCGTCGTTTCTGTCCGCGCGTCCGCGGGTTCTCACGGTGTCTTGCTGCATTGCCACGTCACGCTACAGCCTCTGTCGGACACGCCGACCCGGAGAGAACCGGTCATCCAACCGCCCGCGTGCCGCGCAGGCAAATTCCATGCTGTTCCTGTAACGCTTCCGAGACGCTTGTTGTGCGTAGCGTCACGGAACGGGCACCTGGCTTGACGTGTCGTACCCCTCGGGCAGACTTGGCCCGTAATACGGGATCTTCGCGTCTAGGCGCGCGCCGAGGGGACATGTCATGAGCCAGGACGGCGCACACGGCGCACAGGGTCGCTACGCGGGCGGTTCCGTCGCCGGCGGCCGCTACCAGCTGCGTGACCTGCTCGGCGAAGGCGGGATGGCGTCCGTATATCTGGCGTACGACTCCGCCCTCGACCGCCAGGTCGCGATCAAGACCCTGCACACCGAGCTGGGCCGCGAACAGTCCTTCCGTGAGCGGTTCCGGCGCGAGGCCCAGGCGGTGGCCAAGCTCCAGCACACCAACATCGTCTCCGTTTTCGACACCGGCGAGGACGAGCTCGGCGGTGCGCTGATGCCGTACATCGTCATGGAGTACGTCGAGGGGAGCCGCTCGGCTCCGTCCTCCAGGCGGACATCCGGAGTCACGGCGCGATGCCGGCCGACAAGGCGCTCAAGGTGACGGCGGATGTGCTCGCCGCGCTGGAGACCAGCCATGAGATGGGCCTGGTCCACCGCGACATCAAGCCCGGCAACGTGATGATGACCAAGCGCGGCATAGTGAAGGTCATGGACTTCGGCATCGCCCGCGCCATGCAGTCGGGCGTCACCTCGATGACCCAGACCGGCATGGTCGTCGGTACGCCGCAGTACCTCTCCCCGAGCAGGCCCTGGGCCGCGGCGTGGACGCCGGTCCGACCTGTACTCCGTCGGCATCATGCTGTTCCAGCTGCTCACCGGGCGGATTCCGTTCGACGCCGACTCGCCGCTCGCCATCGCCTACGCACACGTCCAGGAGGAGCCGGTCGCGCCGTCGAGCGTCAACCGGTCCATCACTCCCGCGATGGACGCGCTGGTCGCACGCGCGCTGAAGAAGAACCCGAACGAGCGCTTCCCGAGCGCTGCGGCGATGCAGGACGAGGTCACGCGGGTACTGAACGCGGGCGGTCGGACGGGCGCCCCGTTGATCATCGGTGGCGTCATACCCTCGAACAGCGGGTCGGGCGTCGGCTCAGCGGTCTTCCGCCGGTGGCCCAGGGCACGCCTGCCCCGCAGAGCATGCAGACGCCCTACCAGCCGCACCCGCAGCCGGGCCCTTACAGCGCACCGACTCCCGCGCCCACGCCCGGCTACGGCTACCCGCAGCAGGCCTACCAGCCTTCGGCCTACCAGTCCTCCGTATCGCCGGCGCAGCAGACACCGGCGCCGTACACGACCTCCCCGCAGGCCCTGGCTGCGACGGGCGGCGGCTCCAAGCGGAACATGCCGGTCATCGTGGGCTCGATCGTTGTCGCCCTGCTCGCCGTCGGCGGCCTGGTCACCGTCCTGTCCATGGACGACGGCAAGAAGAACAACGGCACCGGCGGCGACCCGGGTACGAACGAGCCGACCGTGGCCGGCGAGCACAAGCCCCGGAGCGGAACCGGACGATGGACGAGGAAGACTGCAGCGACGCGAGCGAGGACAGCAACGACCCGCAGAAGGTCGAGGCGCCGAGCTTCCTCTACAGGACATCCTCTCCGCGAAGGCATGCGCCCTGGCCGCAGGCTGGACGATCAAGGAGATCAAGGAGCCGGGCAACACGTACGCCGAGGGCCAGGTCGTCGACCAGTTCCCGTCCTCCGGTACGGCTGTCGCCGAGCGGAGCGCCCACTTCGAGCTGAGGATCTCCACCGGCGACCCGGCCTGACGCCCCGGCCGGGCCGCCCCGGCCTTTCGCCTTTCGCCTTTCACCTTTCACCTTTCACCTTTCACCTTTCACCTTTCACCAGTCTCCGGTCTCCGGTCTCCGGTCTCCGGTCTCCGGTGATGCAGGACACGACGGCGTTCCCCGGCCGCCACGTCCCGGATGCCCGGAAAATCAGCTCATGTGAACCTGGTCTCATGGTTCCAGCAACTCTCCCTCCGCGGTCGCCACGTCTCGTGGCCGGACTGCTGATGGCAGCCGGAGTCGCACTGGGGCCGGCCGTCTGCGGGCGCACGCGCACGGGCGGACGGCCGAACCCACACCGACACCGCACCAGGAGATCCAGCTGCCGGCGGCCGGCGGAACACCTGCCGCCCGCACGCCGACGCCACCGGCCGGACCGTCCGGCACCGCCTCGGCGTCGCCCACGCGGCTTCCGCTGCCGGGCCGTCGGCCACCCTGCGGTACACCCGTCCCCCACCCGTGACCCGCCCGCCCGGCAGCGGGCCGCTCGCACCCTCGCGCGGACCGTCCCCTTCCGGGAGCGCGCCGGGCAGGACCGCAGGACCGTCTGCGAGCCCTTCCGACGAGGAGTCCCCCTCGCCGGCCGACAGGCAGGCGAGGGCCGGACGCGCCCGGCCGGACGCTGTCGCCGCTGGAGCTCGCGGACTCCGAGGCCGCCCTCGAGAGGGATGAGCGCCAGGACGCGGCGGATACGGATGCCGGCACCGGCGAGCTGCCCGCGAACACGCCTCCGCCCGGAGCGTTCCCGAAGCCGGAGCCGACGGCCCGGCTGGCGCTGGACGAACCCGCGGTGCGGCAGGTACGGCAGGTATCGCTGGGGGTCGGAATTTCCCTGGTCGGGCTGGGTCTGGGCTTTCTGGGGCTGCGCTTGCGCCGCACGAACTGACGGCAGGCGGGGGCTCGGGTCCGGCGACGACGGCCCGGATAGGCTTGCATTGAGGTACATACTCGGTATACATACTCAGTATGTCGATCCGCCACGGGCTGCTGGCCCTCCTTGAGCGAGGGCCTCGCTACGGCTCCCAGCTCCGCACCGAATTCGAGTCCCGCACCGGCTCCACCTGGCCGCTGAACGTGGGCCAGGTCTACACGACCCTCAGCAGACTCGAACGCGACGGCATGGTCCTCCAGGACGGTGAGGACGACGCGGGCCACGCCCTCTACTCCATCACCGACGACGGCCGCACGGAGCTGAGCAGCTGGTTCCAGACCCCCGTCGACCGCACCAGTCCGCCACGCGACGAGCTGGCCATCAAGCTGGCGATGGCGGTCGGCGCTCCCGGGTCGACATCCGGGCGGTCATCCAGTCCCAGCGCAGCCACACGCTGAAGGCGATGCAGGACTACACCCGGCTCAAGGCCCAGGCCCTCGCCGACGTCCCGGCCAACCGCGACGAGGTCGCCTGGCTCCTCGTGGTGGAGCAGCTGATCTTCCAGGCGGAGGCCGAGGCCCGGTGGCTGGACCACTGCGAGTCCCGCCTGGTGCGCCTCGCCGAGGCCGCCGCTACCGAGCCCGAGGCCGGCCCCGGTCCGAGTACGACGGCAAGGACGTCCGGCGCCGGGGCGCACGCCTGCGTCTGCGGCGCTGACACCGCCCGTCACCTCCGCCGCCCCACTGTTTCGCTGCCTCGCTGCCCCGCTGCCTCGCTCTCGACAGCAGGCCCCGCCCATTTCTGCACACTGTTCGCTCCCAGGGGAACTCCGACCATGTCCTCACCCGTCCTGTCCCCGTCCGGCGGCCCGGCCGCCGCACCGGTCCTCGAACTGCGGGCGCTGACCCGTACTCATGGCTCCGGCATAGCCGAAGTACACGCACTGCGTGGCATCAACCTCTCCGTGCACACAGGCGAGTTCGTCGCCGTGATGGGCCCCTCCGGCTCCGGCAAGTCCACCCTGCTGACCCTGGCCGGCGGCCTCGACACCGCGAGCAGCGGCCAGGTCATCATCGAGGGCCAGGACATCGCGGCACTCGGCCGCAAAGGCGTGGCCGCCCTGCGCCGCCGCAGCGTCGGCTACGTCTTCCAGGACTACAACCTGATCCCTGCCCTCACCGCCGCCGAGAACATCGCTCTGCCCCGCGAGCTGGACGGCCTGTCCTGCGCAAGGCGCGCAAGGAAGCCCTCGCCGCGCTGGAGGAGATGAACCTCGCCGAGATCGCGGACCGCTTCCCGGACGAGATGTCCGGCGGCCAGCAGCAGCGCATCGCCATCGCCCGCGCCCTGGTGGGGACCGCCGACTGGTGCTCGCCGACGAACCGACCGGGGCGCTCGACTCCGAGACCGGCGAAGCGGTGCTCGCCCTGCTGCGCCGCCGCTGCGACCAGGGCGCCGCCAGTGTGATGGTGACGCACGAGCCCCGTTACGCGGCCTGGGCCGACCGGGTCGTGTTCCTCAGGGACGGTTCGGTCGTCGACCAGACGCTGGCCACCGGAGCCGACTCGCTGCTCACCACCGAGGCTGCCAAGTGAGCTTCTTCCAGGGTGGCGCGCCGCCCTCCGCATTGCCCGGCGCGATGCCCTGAGGGCCAAGGGCCGCAGCTCACTCGTCGTCGCGATGATCGCCCTGCCGGTTCTCGGGGTGACCGCCGCCGACGTGACCTACCGCAGTGCCACGCCCACGGAGACGGAGCAGCTGACGGCCGAGATGGGCTCGGCGGACGCCCTGTTCAGCTCCCCGGACATGAACTTCGGCCCCATCGAGCAGCTGCCCGACCTCAGCGCCTGGGGCTCTCCGGAGGATTCGAGGGCGGTGCAGGACCCCGGAAGGAGAAGCCGGTCGACGTACCGAGCGCCTTCCCGAAGGGCTCGCGGCACCTCACCGAACAGTCCCTGCCCGCCACCGTCACCACCCGGCACGGCATCGCCAACACCGAGATCGTGGAGCTGCGCACCTCCGACCAGCTGGTCCGCGGCAAGGTCGATCTGGTGGAGGGCGCCTACCCGCACGGCAAGGACGAGATCGTCGCCACCGAGAGCTTCCTGGCATCGGCCGGGCTGCACATCGGTGAGCGCACGACGATTCGCGGCCCCGAGCAGACGTACACGATCACCGGCAGCGTCGAGCTGCCCGACAACATCGGCAGGAAGGCGCTGTACGCCGACCGGGCACTGTCGTGGACCCGTGGAAGGCCGCGGCCGGCCGGGACGACAAGATCGTCGCACCCAATCCCGGCGAGACGAAGTGGCTGGTACAGGGCGCGTCCGGGACCGGAATCCCCTGGTCCGACGTCCTCGCGGCCAACAAGAAGGGTGTCCTGGTGATGTCCCGCCAGGTCGTTCTGGACCCGCCGCCCAACTCCGAGATCCCGATGGCCGCGCAGATGGACCAGAGCTACGAGAGCTCCTCGGAGCTGAGCACGGCCGCGGTGACCCTCGTCGCCATGACGGTCCTGGAGATCGTACTGCTGGCAGGCCCGGCCTTCGCGGTCGGCGCGCGCCGCTCACGCAGGCAGCTCGGTCTCCTCGGCACCTGCGGCGGCAACCGGAGCCAGGTCCGGGCCGTGGTGCTGGCCGGTGGTGTGGTGCTCGGCGGAGTCGGTGCCGTGACCGGCGTCGCCGCCGGTCTCGGACTGACCGTGCTGTTCCGCCCGCTGATCGAGGGCTGGACCGGAAACCGCTTCGGCGAACTCACCATCCGCCCCTGGGAGCTGCTGGCGATCACCGCGATCGGCCTGGTCACCGGCATCCTGGCCGCGCTGGCGCCCGCCATCGTGGCCGGCCGGCAGTCGGTACTGGAGTCGCTGACCGGCCGCCGGGGACACGCCGCAGCTCACGCCTCCTGCCGGTGCTGGGCTGCGTGGCCATCGCATGCGGCGTCGCGGTCGCTGTGTACGGCGGCGTCAGCGGCGACACGACGCTGGTCGCCGGGGATCGGTCCTCGCCGAGCTGGGCGTGCTCGCCTGCATCCCGGTGATCGTCGGACTCCTGGGCCGGCTCGGTCGCAGGCTGCCGCTCTCGCCCGGATGGCCTTGCGTGACGCTGCCCGCAACCGCGGACGTACCGCACCGGCGGTAGCCGCGGTCATGGCAGCGGTCGCGGGCACCGTAGCCATCGCCACGTACACGACGAGCACGATGGCCCAGCACGAGTACGACTTCAAACCGGCGCTCACGAAGGACACCGCCGTGCTGATGGCCGCCGAGCCGTCCGATGTCGATCAGCTCCCCTGGCCCGGTCCGCCGCCCAGCGGAACCTGGCCGTCACAGGCAGCCGGGCCGACTTCGGACGGGCCTGGGCGGGCTCCGACTGCTACGTGTACTACGAGGAGGAGAACGGCTGCGGCACGGTCGAGCTGGTCAAGCCCACCGGTAAGGGCCACAGCTGCCCGCTCCAGGGAGCGGGCGCCGCAAAGCTCGCCAAGGGCTCTCCGGCGACGCCCACAAGAAACTGATGAGCTCGCCCGCCTGCTCCGACGAGTACAACGACATATCAGCCCTCTACACGGACGAGAGCAAGATCGTCACAGGGGACGCGGCACTGCTCACCTCGTACGTGAAGCTCGACGACCCCGCGGCAGCCAAGGCGCTGGAAGCCGGCACACCCGTGCTGCTCAACCCGGCGTACGCGAAGAACGGCCAGGTCACGGTCAAAGCCGTCCACAAGTACAACGACCGCGACAAGAAGAACCGGAAGCTGCACCCCGGCAAGGCCGCGACCACCACGGACCGGCTCAAGGTGTACGTGGCACCCGGAAGTACGCCGCCACCCCGGCATCCGCATGATCGTTCCGCTGAAGACCGCAGAACGACTCGGTCTGCACACGCGGGACTACGGCAGCGTCTACGCCTTCTCCCGCCCGCCGACGGACGCCGAGGACCAGGCGGCCGAGGCCGCGATGGCACAGGCCGGCGGCGGCGTCGACATCACCTACTACCACGGCCCCGAGTCCAGCGAGGAGGACGCGATCCTGCTGATCCTCGCCCTGTTCGCGGGGTGGTGACCCTGGGTGCCGCGGCGATCACGACCGGTCTCGCCAAAGCGGACGCCGAAGCCGATCTCACCACGCTCAGCGCGGTGGGCGCGCCCGGCGTGCGGCGCACGCTCTCCGGATTCCAGTGCGTGGTGGTGGCGCTCACCGGTGTGCTGCTCGGCACGGCCGCGGGATTGTGCCCGCGGTGGCGCTGCGTCTGATCGATCTGCGCGAGGCGATGAAGACCATGCAGCAGGAGCCCATGTCCTCGGCGTACACACCGATCGTGGTGCCCTGGGAGACCATCGGACTGCTCGCCGTGGTGGTGCCCGTGCTGGCAGGCCTGCTGGCCGCCGCGTTCACCCGGTCGCGGCTGACCCTGGCCCGGCGGGCAGGGTGAACCGGCCGCACTGAACCGGGTCCGCCCGGCCGATGAGTGTTCCGGTGCCCCGGAGACGGTGGATCATCCGTTTCCGGGGCACCAACATGAGGTACCGCAGGTGTGCGAGACAATGGCGGCATGGAAATGCCGAGGAATGACCGGTCGCAGGAGCACCCCAGGTCCTCGTAGTGGGACAGGACGGAATGGCTATCGGCGGCGGCAGCAGTGACGACGAGTCGCGCGAGGTCCCGGTGACGGAAATGGTCGAACAGCCCGCGAAGGTCATGCGCATCGGCAGCATGATCAAGCAGCTCCTCGAGGAGGTCAGGGCGGCTCCTCTCGATGAGGCGAGCCGGGTCCGGCTCAGGAGATCCACGCGAGCTCCGTGAAGGAGCTCGAGGACGGACTGGCGCCGGAGCTGGTGGAGGAGCTGGAACGGCTTTCGCTGCCGTTCACCGAGGAGTCGGTCCCTCCGAAGCGGAGCTCAGGATTGCGCAGGCCCAGTTGGTGGGCTGGCTGGAGGGTCTTTTCCACGGCATCCAGACCGCGCTGTTCGCCCAGCAGATGGCAGCGCGCGCCCAGCTGGAGCAGATGCGCCGCGCTCTTCCGCCGGGTTCGGTCCACGAGGACGAAGAAGGCGGCGTGGACCCGCACGGGCCGCTCCGCTCGGGCCCGTACCTCTAGGCCTTTCGTCCAGGGCCTTTCGTCGATCAGGCCACCGCCCACCCGCATATGCGACGGGGCCCGGCACACACCTTGGTTCTAACGGTCCTCGCAACACCCGCGATCTGTGGGAGTTGCGAGGACCGTGGGCGTTGAGCGGGTTGATCTTGCGGGGTTGAGGAGCGTTTCCTTGCACGGCTGGATGTCGTGGGGAACGTGACGGTGGCGGCGCGTGAGCTGGATGTGAACCCGAATACGGCGTTCGGTTGGGCTCGGAGGGCCGGCCGTGGGTCGGTGCGCTTGCCGCGGCGGCATCCGCGGCGGGACGAGTACGAGCGGTTGAGGGCCAAGGGTGTCGCACAGGCCATGGCGGCCAGGAGCGTCGGGGTGAACGAGCGCACGGCCAGGGACTGGGATCAGGGCGTCAGGAAGAGTGCCATGACGCGCACCTATGCCGATGGCCGCCGTGTCGACTACACGGCGGGGACCGTCACGATGAACGGTGTGACCACAGCACCAGTGGGCCTGACGGCCCTGGACAAGCAGCTCCATCCGAGGTTCCTGACGCTGACCGAGCGCGAACGGATCCGGGACCTCCACACTCTGGGGCAGTCGCTGCGGGCGATCGGACGCACCCTGGGCCGGCCCGCCAGCACGGTCAAGCGAGAGATCGACGCCAATTCGGGCACCGAGGACTACCAGCCATATGCGGCCCACCGGGCAGCGGCGGCGCGCAGGCCCCGGCCCAAAGACCGCAAGCTGCTGCGCCAAGGCCGGTTGCGCTACTTCGTCCAGGACGGACTGCGCAAGCGGTGGTCACCCGAGCAGATCTGCCACGCTCTGCTCAAGGGGCATCCCGACGACCAGAGCATGCGGGTGAGCGTGGAAACGATCTATCAGGCACTGTATTTCCAGGCCCGTGGCGGCCTGAAGCGGGAAGTGCAGGCAGCAATCCGCTCCGGTCGCACCCGCCGCAAAGCACGCCGCGACCCGGACCGGCGCACCCACGGTTCACCGACCCGATGGTGATGATCAGTGACCGCCCGCCGCCATCGAGGACCGGGCGGTGCCCGGACACTGGGAAGGCGACCTGATCATCGGCGCGAACAGCCGCTCTGCGATCGCCACTCTGGTCGAGCGGAGCACCCGCTACACCATGCTGGTCCACCTGCCCGGCGGAGCCCACGACGCCGAAACCGTCCGCGACGGCCTCGTCCGAACCATCCAGACCCTGCCCACGCACCTGCGCGGCTCCCTCACCTGGGACCAGGGCAGCGAGATGGCACGCCACCAGCAGTTCACTCTGGCCACCGGCATGCCCGTCTACTTCTGCGACCCCGCCTCACCCTGGCAACGCGGCTCCAACGAAAACACCAACGGCCTGCTCCGCCAGTACTTCCCCAAAGGCACAGACCTGAGCCTCCACGGCCCAGAAGACCTCGAACACGTCGCCCAGGAACTCAACGGCCGCCCACGCAAGACGCTCGACTGGGATACCCCAGCCGAGCGTCTACGTGATCTACTCACCACCTAAACCAGGCGGTGTTGCAACGACCACTGGAACCCAAGCACTTCGCTGTGTGCCGGGCCCCGTCGCATATGCGGGTGGGTGTGTCAGGACTCCGGTGTGAGCAGCAGCACCTTGCCGATGTGGGTGCTGGACTCCAGCACTCGGTGGGCCTCGGCCGCCTCGGCCATCGGCAGGGCCCTGTCCACGACCGGCCGGACGACGCCACCACCGATCAGCGGCCAGACGTGTTCGCGTACCGCTGCGACGATCGCCGACTTCTCGGCCGGGGACGCCCGCGCAGGAGGTGGCGGTGACTGCGGCGCGCTTCTTCAGCAGCGCGCCCAGGTTCAACTCGCCCTTCGCTCCGCCCTGCAGCCCGATGATCGCGAGCCGGCCGTTCACGGCGAGGGCCTGCACGTTCCGGTCCAGGTACTTCGCCCCGACGATGTCGAGGATGACGTCCGCACCGGCGCCGTCCGTGGCCTTGTGCAGTTCCTCGACGAAGTCCTGCTCGCGGTAGTCGATGAGAATGTCGGCACCGAGCTCCTTGCAGCGTGCCAGCTTCTCCGGCCCGCCCGCGGTCACTGCGACGCGTGCGCCGACGGCCTTGGCGAGCTGGATCGCCATCGTGCCGATCCCGCTGGACCCGCCGTGCACCAGCAGAGTCTCGCCGGGGCGCAGATGGGCCACCATAAAGACGTTGGACCAGACCGTTGCCGTCACCTCGGGCAGCGCGGCGGCCTCCGCCAGGGCAACACCCTCTGGTACGGGCAGCAACTGACCGACGGGAACGGCAGCCTTCTCGGCATACCCGCCGCCCGACAGCAGAGCGCACACTTCGTCGCCGACCGCCCATCCGGTGGCGCCCGGCCCGAGGGCGGCGATACGGCCCGCACACTCCAGGCCCGGGTAGGGGAGGCGCCGGGTGGCGGGTTGTAGAAACCCTGCCGCTGAAGCACATCGGCGCGGTTGACCGCGCCGGCCACGACCTCGACGAGGACCTCTCCCTCGCCGGGCACGGGATCGGGGACCTCGGCCCATACGAGCGCCTCGGGGCCACCTGGTTCGGGGATCGTGATCGCATGCATGGCCGCGAGGCTACTCCGTGGGGCGCTCGGCAGCGATCAGGCCTCTCCGGCGTTCCCGTCCGGACCCGCCGCGGCGGCGCCCGCCCCACGGCCCTGTGGCCGCTTACGGACGACGCATGTTCTGCTGCGAGTGATTCGCGGTCGAGTGGTGGATGGGGAGGCGCGCACAATCGTGATCACCCGGTCCGTCAGCTGCAGCGGGCTGGCCGCCGGGTCGTCGTAACCCATCAGCCGGTGGCCACGCAGCACACTGACCACCAGGTCGTCGGTCTCCCGGACGCTCTTGCCCACCTCTGCCTTTATCACCGGCCGTTCGACGAGATCGAGACCGCTGCCCTGCTGGATCAGGTCCTCCATCACCGTGCCCGCGCTGGGGCTGAGTACGGACAGGCCGAGCAGCCGGCCGGCCGCGCTGGCGCTGGTGATGACCGCATCCGCGCCCGACTGGCGCAGCAGCGGTGCGTTCTCCTCCTCGCGGACAGCGGCGACGATCTTCGCACCCCGGTTGAGCTGGCGTGCGGTCAGCGCCACGAGCACGGCGGTGTCGTCGCGCTGGGTGGCGATGATGATCTGACGCGCCTTCTGGAGCTCGGCCCGCAGCAGTACGTCACTGCGGGTCGCATCACCCAGCACCCCACGAACCCTCGGCGTTGGCCGCCTCGATCACCTTGGAGGCCGGATCCACGATGACGATCTGGTCCTTCTTCAGGCCCGTGGAGCAGAGCGTCTGGATCGCCGACCGGCCCTTCGTGCCGAAACCGACGACAACTGTGTGTTCACGCAAGTTGGTTCTCCAACGGTTCAGCCGGAAATCCTCCCGAGTCCGTTCCGTCAGGACCTCGAGGGTGGTGCCGACCAGGATGATCAGGAAGAGCACACGCAGCGGTGTCACGAGCACGACGTTGACCAGCCTGGCCGTGTCGCTGTACGGGACGATATCGCCGTAGCCGGTGGTCGAGAGAGTCACCGTCGCGTAGTAGACGGCGTCGAGGAAGTCGACCTTCCCGTCGGCGTTGTCGTGATACCCGTCGCGGTCCGCCCAGACGATGAACACCGTCGCGGCCAGCACTGTCAAGGCCATCGCCAGCCGCTTGGCGACCTGACGAAGCGGCCGGTCGACGACCCGCCGGGGCAACAGCACCCGGGTCGGGACTACGTACTCGTCGGCGCGCCTGGCCATCGCGTCGTGGCCGGGAAGTTTCACGTGAAACACCCTTCCGTCCACGGCATCGCCGAGGCCCACGGTAGTTCAAGGATCTCCACCTCGGTGCCGGACCGTACCCGCCCGGCGGCACAACGGCCAGCCCGTCCGCGGCGGCGATGCTGCGCAGCATGGCGGGGCCGTTGTAGTGCAGGGGAACGACGCGGTCCGTACCACTCACACTGTCCGCGCGGTGGACGACGGGGACCAGCCGGGTGTCGTGCGGATGCCCATGGACCTCGTCGTGAACAACCGCCCAGTACGGGTCCTGCGCGGCCCGGCCCGCGATCCCCTGGAGCAGGGGTTCGGCGAGCGTAAGCAGACCAGAAACGGCGGCCAGCGGATTGCCCGGCAGACCGACCAGATAGGGACCCGAGCCGGCCAGCCGGGCCAGGAGCATCGGATGGCCGGGGCGCACGGCGACTCCGTCGACCAGCAGCTCGGCCCCGATCTCCGCCAGGACCGGGTGGACATGATCGACCGGACCTGCGGCAGTCCCTCCGGTGGTCACGATCAGGTCGGCGTCGGATGTGGTGAGGGCATGACGGAGCGCCGCCGCGTCGTCGCCGAGGCGGCGGGGCTCGGCCGCCTCGGCGCCCAGCGCCCGGATCCAGGGGCCGAGCATGGGGCCCAGAGCGTCGCGGATCAGCCCGTCGTGCGGAAGGCCGGTGTTCAGGAGCTCGTCACCGAGTACCAGGACGTCGACCCGGGGCCGGGGTACGGCGACCAGTGCGTCATAACCGGCAGCGGCTGCCAGCCCGAGCACGGCCGGGGTCACCAGTGTTCCGACAGGCAGGAGTTGATCGCCGGATCGGCACTCCTGGCCGCGAGGCCTGATGTCCTGGCCGGTAACGACTTCGCGCTCTGCGTAGAGCAGGCTCCTCGCCTCGTCGATCTGTGCGTGCTCGCTGCGGATGACAGCGGTGGCGTCCGAGGGGAGACGGGCGCCGGTGGCGATCCGTACCGCCTCACCATCGGAGAGGCTGCCGGGGTCGAGCCGCCCGGCGAGGAGCCCTTCCCTTGCCTGGCGGTCCACGGACCCGGCCCGGCGACAGCCCAGCCGTCCATGGCGGACGTGTCGAAGGAGGGCAGATCAGTGAGCGCGGCGAGCGGCTCCGCCAGAACATGCCCAAGAGCCCGGCCCAGCGAGAGCCGGAGCGCGGGAACGGGGCGGCCCGGCCGAGGCGCGCGGCCAGGGCCCGTGCGTCGGCCCAGGGCGCGGCTCGGGCGCGGCCGGTATGCGCGGGAGTCCGGGCCCGGTCGTAGGAGCGCGCCCGGGAACCGGGGAGGACCCGCTCGGGGACGACGGGTGCGGCGACGCGGATGCGGCGCCGGGGCTGCCTGGATGGGTGGGAGCGGTCCAGCGGGCCGGCTCCGTCCGATGGGCGGCGCGAGGCCTGCGACTGGCCCCGACGAGAGCAAGAGCCTGCTCGACGGCCCGCTCTTCCTCGGCGGCCCGCTCTTCCTCGGCTGTCATCGCCGCGTCCGGCTTCGGGTCCCCGGCCGGGGCCGGCCCCGGTCACGACTCCGCTCAGCACCGGCGGCGGGATCCTGGGCACGCCCCGGTCCTGCGCACTCATGGCGTGCCGGCCCCGGTCCCGGCTCCCGCCTCGTCCTCCCAACGGAGGGCGAGCGCGGTGGCCTTGCGGACGGCCTCCGCCACCGCCTCGGCTGCCGCTTCGGGGCCGTCGCCGCTGCTCGCCTTCGCCGCCGCATACCCCACCAGGAAGGTGGTGAGAGGTGCGGCAGGCCGGGCAACACCGTGCGCGGCGTCACGGGCGAGATCGAGCAGGAGGTCGGTGTCGACGTCCAGCTCGATGCCCAGTTCGTTCCTGACTGCGGTGATCCATTCGTCCAGCACGGTCCCATGCTCCCTGATCCGCACCCGGGCCGCGGCGATGTCTTCCCAGGTGTCGCAGTCGAACGAGGCGAGCGGACCGGCCTCGACCCGGGCAAGGTCCAGTTCGGCCGTCAGCAACCGCAGGGCAGCCCGGCGAGTCCGCCGTGCTCGGTGGCGAGGAGCGCGAGCTCACGGCGTAGCGGCTCGGCGCGGTAGACGGCGACCAGGGGCTGGTCACGGCCGTCCGGGTCGGTGCAGAGCGCCCTTCACAGGTCCCTGCGCCGGCAGCGGCGAGCAGGGACGTGACAGTCGTCTTCCCCAGGAACGGGAGATCGGCGGAGAGTACGAGAACGCTCTCCGCCGTCGTGTGCCGCACCCCGCATCGAGCGCTGCCAACGGCCCGCCGCCCACCGGGGCTTCGCGGGCCCAGGTGACAGGCCTCGTGGTCGGTCTGCGTCCGCCGACCACCACGGTGGCTCCCGCACCGGTACAGGCCGCGAGGACCCGGTCCAGCAGGGCGCGGCCGCCGACGAGCACCCGGGCTTGTCGGCTCCCCGAGCCGCTTCGCGGCCCCTCCTGCGAGAACGATGGCGTCATACGCGGTCATGCCCTGAGTATGCGGGGCGCCCGCCGCCCGCTGTCCCCGGTGCCCTGAACCGGCGGGCACCGGCCCGCCGACCGGCACGCGAGTGCACCGTTGCCGCTCGGACTACAGGGTGCGCAGGAGCACCGCCGGCTGTTCCACACAGTCGGCCACGTACCGCAGGAAGCCGCCTGCCGTGCCGCCGTCGCAGACCCGGTGGTCAAAGTGAGCGAGAGCTGGACCACCTGCCGCACGGCCAGCTCGCCCTGGTGGACCCACGGCTTGGGAATGATCCGCCCGACCCCCAGCATCGCCGCTTCGGGGTGGTTGATGATCGGCGTCGAACCGTCGACCCCGAACACCCCGTAGTTGTTCAGCGTGAAGGTGCCGCCGGTCAGCTGTGCCGGCGTCAGCCTCCCTGTCCTGGCCACCTCGGTGAGCCGGGTGATCTCGGCGCCGATCGACTCCACGTTCCGCGAATGCGCGTGACGTACCACCGGCACGACCAGACCCCGCTCCGTCTGTGCCGCGAAACCGAGATGGACTTCGGGAAGCCGTACGATCTCCCGGGCCACCGGGTCCACGGTGGAGTTCAGTTCGGGGAACCGGGCCAGAGCAGCAGTACAGATACGGGCCAGCAGAGCGAGCACCGAGACCTTGGGCGTGTCCGGACCACCGGCGGTATTCATCGCGGCCCGTGCCGCCATCAGCTCGGTGGCATCGGCGTCGACCCAGCATGTGGCATCGGGAATCTCATGCCGGCTGCGCGTCAGCTTGTCCGCGACCGCACCCCGGACCCCGCGCAGGGGAATCCGCTCACCTGCCGGGCGCGAAGACGGCCGCGGCGCCGGGGCCGTCACGGCAGCCGCTCTCCGCCGGGGCGGCAGCGACAGACGTCTGCTCATCGGCGGCTGTGATGACCGCCTCGACATCGCTGCGCAGGATCAGTCCGTCCCGCCCCGACCCTGCCAACTGCCGGAGATCGACCCGTGTTGCCGCGCCAGCTTGCGTACCAGCGGCGAGATGACCGGGACCGGCCCGTGCGGCTCTTCGGCGACAGCAGGCTCTTCCACGACAGTGGGCTCGGCCGGGAGCCGCTCGGGCCTGACCCGGCGACGACGCGCCGCTGGTGCCCCTGTCCCGTATCCCACCAGCACGTTGCCCGACGTACCGGCCTCGGCCGCACGCCCTGAACCCGGTCCGGCATCAGATTCCGAACCCGAACCCGAACCCGAACCCGATCCAGAGCCGGAGCCGGAGCCGGAGCCGGAGCCGGAGCCGGAGCCGGAGCCGGAGCCGGAAACCGAGCCTGCGGACGGGGCCTCTGATCCGACCGCCACCGTGATCAGCGGGGCCCCGACCGGAAGCTCCGTACCCTCCTCGCCGAACCGCGCGGTCACCACTCCCCGTAGGGACAGGGCACCTCCACCATCGCCTTGGCCGTCTCGACCTCGACGACCGGCTGGTCGATGGTGACGACATCGCCGATCTCCACCAGCCAGCGCACGATCTCGGCCTCGGTCAGGCCCTCGCCGAGATCCGGCAGCTTGAATTCGAGCACATGCGGCATCAGGCCTCCGCCTCCCACTGCAGACGGGCCACCGCGTCCAGCACCCGGTCCACTCCCGGCAAATGGTGCCGCTCCTGCATCGGCGGCGGGTACGGAATGTCAAAACCCGCCACCCGCAGCACCGGAGCCTCCAGGTGGTGGAAGCACCGCTCGGTGATCCTGGCCGCGATCTCGCCACCCGGTCCGCCGAAACCGGAGGACTCATGGACGACCACCGCGCGGCCCGTGCGGCGGACCGAAGCGGCCACGGTCTCATCGTCGAACGGCACCAGCGAGCGCAGATCGACGACCTCGAGGTCCCAGCCCTCCGCCACGGCCGCTTCCGCGGCTTCCAGACAGACCGGCAGGAAGGCCCGTACGTGATCAGCGTCGCGCTGCGTCCGGGGCGGCGGACGACGGCCCGCCCGATCGGCTCGACATCGGCGGGCGCGTCGGGCGACCAGGCCGCCTTCGACCAGTACAGCCGCTTCGGCTCCAGGAAGACCACCGGGTCGTCGGAGGCGATCGACGCCCTCAGCAGCCCGTACGCGTCGTCGACCGTGGCCGGCATGACGACATGCAGCCCCGGTGTAGCCATGTAGTACGCCTCCGAGGAGTCGCTGTGATGCTCGACCCCGCCGATACCCCCGCCGTAGGGCACCCGGACCGTAATCGGCAGCGGCATCGCTCCGCGGGTGCGGTTGCGCATCTTCGCGACGTGGCTGATCAACTGCTCGAACGACGGATACGCGAAGGCGTCGAACTGCATCTCCACCACCGGCCGCAGCCCGTACATCGCCATGCCGACCGCCGCGCCGAGGATCCCGGCCTCGGCCAGTGGAGTGTCCGTACAACGGTCGTCGCCGAACTCCTTCGCCAGGCCGTCGGTGACACGGAAGACGCCTCCGAGCGTGCCGACGTCCTCCCCGAGGACATGCACCGCCGGGTCCTCGGCCATCGAGTCGCGCAGCGCACGGCGCAGCGCCTGCGCCATGGTGGCCGGCTTGACCTTGCCGGTCCGTTCGCCGGCTGTCATCGCCGCGGTGGTCATCGCCCGCCCTCCGCACCGTGGTCGTCGTGCTCCGCGTCCAGCTCGACCTGCAGCCTGGCGGCCTGTTCCCGCAGCTGGCCTGTCTGCTCCGCGTAGACATGGGAGAACAGGTCCATCGGGTCGAGCACCGGATCGGCGTTCATCTGTTCACGCAGTCCCGCCGCCATCCGCTCCGCCGCCTCCCGCACCTGCTCGATGCCGTCCTTGTCCAGCAGCCCGCGTCCGGTCAGCTCCCGCTCGAGGAGCCGGATCGGATCGTGTGCACGCCACGCCTCCATCTCGCTGTCACCGCGGTAGCGGGTGGCGTCATCCGCATTCGTGTGGGCGTCCATGCGATACGTGACAGCCTCGACCAGCGTCGGCCCCTCGCCCCGCCTGGCTCGGGCCACCGCCTCCCCAGCACCTGGTGCATAGCGGCCGCGTCGTTGCCGTCGACCAGCCGGCCCGGCATTCCGTACCCGACGGCCTTGTGGGCGAGGGAGGGCGCCGCGGTCTGCTTGGCCAGCGGCACGGAGATCGCGAAGCCGTTGTTCTGCACGAGGAAGACGACCGGAGCGCGCCACACGGCCGCGAAGTTCAGCGCCTCGTGGAAATCCCCTTCGCTGGTACCACCGTCGCCGACCATGGCCAGTGCGACCACGTCGTCGCCCTTGAGCCGAGCCGCGTGTGCCAGGCCCACGGCATGCGGCAACTGGGTGGCCAGCGGGTGCACAGCGGGCGATGCGATGCTCCCGCGGGTCGTATCCCGTGTGCCTGTCGCCCCGCAACAGCGTCAGCGCCTGGACCGGGTCGAGGCCACGCACCACGGCGGCAAGAGTGTCGCGATAGCTGGGAAAGAGCCAGTCACGCTCCTCCAGCACGAGCGCGGCCGCGATCTCACAGGCTTCCTGCCCCGTGCTCGACGGATAGACGGCGAGCCTGCCCTGCTTGGTCAGGGCGGTGGCCTGCGCGTTGTACCGACGGCCACGCACCAGCTCGGCGTAGAGCCGCAGCAGCAGCTCCGGGTCAGCACCGGCCGCGACGTCCGTACCGAGCACGCGGTACGGCTCGGGGTCCGGAGCAGCGGCGCGGGATCGGTGAGCGGCTTCCAGGCCGGGGCGGCGTGGGCCGGTAGAGGCTGCGCCGGGCAGCTCTTGGACCGTCATGACAAGCACCTCCTGGCATCGAGATATCGAGATATACGAGGGGTGTCGAAATCTGCGGGAATGTCGAGGGGCGGGCGGGGCACGGTTGTGGTGTGCCTCACCTACCGATTGTTCGGTCGTGAGGGCATTTTGGCTACAGGCACCGCCAGCCTGTGGACAAACGGTTCTCCACAGCCTGGGATAGAGACAGGTCGTCCACAACAGGGAGGCAGGGGCGGATGGCAGCTGAACAAATGGCCGACCGGGGCGAGGATCCCGGCCAGGTTCCGCCAGCGCGGCCGCTGGACGCCATCGACCGCGACATTCTCCGCATCCTGCAGACGGACGGCCGGGCCTCGATACGGGCGGTGGCCGAACGGGTCCATGTTTCCCGGCCAACGCATACGCCCGGATCAACCGGCTCGTCGAGGACCGCGTCATCCGCGGCTTCAGCGCACGTGTGAACCACGAGCGGGCGGGACAGGGCGCATCCGCCTACATCACGCTCAAGATCGTGCAGAATCCCTGGCGCACCGTGCGCGAACAGCTCCAGGCGCTGCCTGGGGCCACGCACATCGCCCTGGTCAGCGGTGACTTCGATGTCCTGCTGCTGGTTCACACCCCGGACAACCGCGCTCTGCGCGAGCTGGTGCTGACCAGGATCCAGTCCATACCCGAGGTGCTCTCCACCCGCACACTGCTCGTGTTCGAGGAGACGGATCTGAGTCCTGGCCCGGAGCGCCCCACCGAGCTCACGTAGGGCCTTTCGTCCGGCTCAGGCGGAAGGCCGGGCCGGCTGGGCCGCCCGCATGCCTTCGAAGGCCAGCTGGACGACCGTATCGGCCAGCTGCTCCCTCCGCGGATCCGCCGGGCTGCGGGCGATACCACTCCACCAGGGAGTTCACCATCCCGAAGAGCAGCCGGGTAGCCATGCGTATGTCCACATCGGCACGGAGATCACCGTCCGCCACCGCGGCCTTGAGCAGCTCCGAGACCCGCAGGTCGAACTCCCGCCGCCGCTCCAGCGCCCAGCGCTCGGTCTTCGTGTTGCCGCGTACGCGCAGCAACAGCGTGACGTACGGCAGCTCGGACATCAGCACCTCGACGGTACGGCGGGTGACGTATTCGACCCGCCCGATCGCCCGCCCCGCTTCGCGCCCGGCTCGTCGAGGATCCCGAACAGCCCGTCCAGTGCCCGGCTCACCGCCCGGCGCAGCAGTTCTTCCTTGCCCGCGACATGGTGGTAGATGGACGACTTGGAGATCCCGGCCGCCTTGGAGAGATGCTCCATGGACGTGCCGTCGTAGCCGCGCTCGTTGAATACACGGACGGCGACGGTGAGCAGAGTCTCCGGGGTGTACGTGTCCCGCTTGGCCGTGGTCATGACCGCGATCCTCCCCATGAGTTGTCCACAGGTTTCCGGGCCCCTTGTCCCGACCGATCGTTCGGTTACTCTAACTCCGTCCGCACTTCCCTGCCCAGCTCGATGAGGAGTTGGTCCGTCATGGCCGCCGAGCTCTCCCCAGCAGCTGTCCAAGACCCACCGCCCGACGCTCGACCAAGCCCTCGACGCGATCCATACGCGCGCCTACTGGTCCCCGCACCCCGAGCACCCGAAGGCATACGGCGAGGGCGGCGCCCCGGCAGCCTGGGTGCGGCCGAGGGCAGAGCGGCGTTCGACGCCGTGCTCCGGACCAGGCTCGATCTCGGCCAGCCGGGCACCGACGGCTGGACGGGCGGGAGGTCTCTCCTACGGCCCGGAGCTCGGTGTCGAGTATCCACACGCCGACCTGGATGTTCTGCTCCCGGCGATGCGAGCGGGGATGGGAGCCTGGCGTGCGGCCGGGCCGGAGACCAGGGCCCTGGTCTGCCTGGAGATCCTGGCCAGGATCAACGCCCGCACCCATGAGTTTGCGCACGCGGTGATGCACACAAGCGGGCAGGCGTTCCTGATGGCCTTCCAGGCAGGCGGCCCGCACGCCCAGGACCGCGGCCTGGAGGCGGTGGCGTATGCGTACGAGGAGCAGATGCGTACGCCGCAGACAGCCGACTGGTCCAAGCCCCAGGGCAAGCGCGACCCCTTCAGCTGCACAAGTCGTACACCGCGGCGGGCCGCGGCATCTCGCTGCTGATCGGCTGCAACACGTTCCCCACCTGGAACGGCTACCCGGGCCTCTTCGCCTCCCTCGCCACCGGCAATCCGGTCCTGGTCAAGCCGCACCCGCGCGCGGTGCTTCCGCTGGCGCTCACCGTGCAACTGGCGCGCGAGGTACTGGCCGAGGCCGGATTCGACCCCAACCTGATCGCGCTGGCCGCCGAGCGACCGGGCGAGGGAATCGCCAAGACCCTGGCGGTACGGCCCGAGGTCCGGATCATCGACTACACCGGGTCCACCGTCTTCGGTGACTGGCTGGAGGCCAACGCCCGGCAGGCGCAGGTCTACACGGAAAAGGCCGGCGTCAACACGATCGTCGTGGACTCCACCGACGACTACCGGGGCATGCTCGCCAACCTGGCCTTCTCGCTCTCCCTCTACAGCGGCCAGATGTGCACCACCCCGCAGAACCTGCTGATCCCCGGGACGGCATCTCGACGGACGCCGGGGACAAGTCGTACGAGGACGTCGTCGCGGATGTCGCGGCCGCCGTCAACGGCCTTCTCGGTGACGATTCCCGGGCCAATGCGCTGCTCGGCGCGCTGGTCAACCCTGATGTGAAGGCCCGTCTGGAGGCGGCTTCGGAGCTGGGAGACGTCGCCCTGCCCTCGCGCACGGTAGCCAACCCCGACTTCCCCGAGGCAGTGGTCCGTACACCGGTCATCGTCAAGCTGGACGGTGCCAGGACGGACGACGCAGCGGCCTGTCTCTCGGAGTGCTTCGGGCCGGTGTCGTTCGCGGTCGCCGTCGACTCGACCGCCGACGCGGTGGAGCTGCTGCGGCGCACGATCCGGGACAAGGGCGCCATGACCGTCGGTGCGTACACGACATCTCCTGATGTGGAGCGCGCGGTGGAGGACGTCTGCTTCGAGGAATCGGCACAGCTCTCGCTGAATCTGACCGGCGGGGTCTACGTCAACCAGACCGCCGCGTTCTCCGACTTCCACGGTTCGGGCGGCAACCCGCGGCGAACGCCGCACTGTGCGACGGCGCTTTCGTATCGAACCGCTTCCGGGTGGTGGAGGTCCGCCGCCAGGCGTAGCCCCTGGACTCCTGCCTCCGGCCCCGTCCCTCCACGGGGCCGGGGCCGGAGTGCACCGATCTCAGTCCCTGGGGTCCGGGACGTCCGCGTACCGCTGCACCCACGCATGCATCGCGATGGCGGCGGCCGCACCGGCATTGATGGAGCGCGTCGAGCCGAACTGCGCGATCGAGCAGACCATCGAAGCGTGCTTCCGCGCCTCCTCCGTCAGTCCCGGCCCCTCCTGGCCGAAGAGCAGGACACACCGGCGCGGCAGCACCGTCCGCTCCAGCGGCACCGCGCCGGGAAGATTGTCGATACCGATGATCGCAATCCCTCCGCCGCGGCCCAGGCTGTCAGGTCCGCCGTGTCGGGGTGGTGGCGCACGTGCTGGTAGCGGTCGGTGACCATCGCCCCGCGCCGGTTCCAGCGGCGCCGTCCCACGATGTGGATCTCCTTGGCGAGGAAGGCGTTGGCGGTGCGCACCACCGACCCGATGTTGAAGTCGTGGCCCCAGTTCTCCACCGCCACATGGAAGTCGTGCCGCCTCAGATCGAGGTCGGCGACGATCGCCTCCCGCGTCCAGTACCGGTAGCCGTCCGCGACATTTCGCCGGTCGCCGTTGGCGAGCAGTTCGGGGTCGTACCGCTCCGCCTCGGGCCAGGGCAACGGGTGCGGTCCGACACCGATCTCCGTCCCGTACCCGTCGTCGTACTGAACCGGTTCCGCCGGTTGCGCCGGTTCCGCGGACGGTTCGGTGCCGCCGTTGCCGGGGCTCTTCTGTTCTGCCGGTCTCGCTGCTCACCCGACGAGAGTATGGCCACCGTCGCCGGCGTGCTGCGGGCCTCCTCCCGTCCTCCTCGCTCGCCTGCCGCTGGCCCGGTACCCGGGCAGACCTGCCCGGCAGACGGGAGAACAGCCGAACCCGCCCGAGCGTCACCCGGCCACCCAGCCACAAGAGGAAGGCCGTCGGCAGGAACACCGCATCGGCCGCGATCATCGCCATGGAGAAGAACGGCAGCCCGAGCAGCACGGCGATCCCGGCGTGCTCACAGATCATGGCCACCAGCAGCACGTTCTTGACCCGCCGGTTGAACAGGGTGAAGGGGAAGGCGACCTGCACTATGACCGTGCCGTACGTCAGCACCATGATCATCAGGCCGCTGGAGACAAGAAGGCCGGAGAGCTCCGGCCACGGTGCGAAGTAGTCGAGTTTCAGCGGATAGTAGAGCGCGGTGCCGTCCTGCCAGCGAGAACCCTGGATCTTGTACCAGCCGGCGGTCGCGTAGATCAGGCAGACCTCGGCCATGATCACGGCGAGCGCGGCGTTGTGGGCGAGGTTGGCCAGGACGTCGAGCAGGAGGCGCGGCTCACGGTCCGGTGCGTAGCGGTTCGCAGCCCACCAGGCCCCGGTCCCCAGCCACACCACCCACAGGAGCACCGGCAGCCACCAGGTACCGCCGAGGCCGCCCATCAGTGTGGCGACCAGGAGAACCGGACCCAGTACGGCCCAGAGAAGCGGGCCCGCCACATCCCGCACCGGAGGACGACCGTCCGCGACACGGGCCGCATTACGCGCTGCCCGGCGTGCGTCCAGGGACCAGACCCGTCCGCAGCGCGTCGGCACCAGATAGATCGCCATCAGGTGGATGACGTTGTCACCGCCGTCACCCATGAAGATGCTGCGGTTCTGCAGGAGAGCACGCCGGCCATGAAGATGACGGACATGGTGCGGGTGCGCCAACCGACCAGCAGCAGAGCGGCGGAGACCAGGGTGATCGCGTACACGGCCTCGAACCAGGCCGTGCTGTCCGACCACATGAGGACGGTGAAGGCTTCGTTGTTCGCTATGAGCTGCCGGGCCATGTCCCACTGCCACGGGCTCTCTGGGCCGTAGAGCTCATGCCGGTTCGGCAGCTCGCGCAGCAGGAACGCCAGATACGTCGCGGAGAAACCCATCCGGATGACGGCACTCTGATACCGGCCGAGGGGCGAAACGGTGATGCGCTGGACGGCGCGGGCAATGGTGCTTCCGAGGTTCCGGGCAGGTACGGATGAGCTCACTTGTCCGCCCCTCGGCGTGCGAGGCCTGCGCCGCCCGCGCGTTCTCGGGGAGATCGGCACTCGTCACGTTCCACCACGGGAGGACCCGGTAGCCCGGCTCGGTGCTGACTTTCTCGTCGCTCCACGGCGGAGCCCCGACGGACTGTACGGCGGAGCGCACCTGGACGCGCTCGATCGTGCCTCCGTAATCGTGCCCGCTCAGACGCAGCATCACGATGCGGCGGACGTAGCGCTCGGAGAGCTCGCCGCGCAGCCCGATGGCGCGGTTCTTGCTGTCGTGGGAGTTGACGTAGAAATCCCAGCCGCGGCGGAGCTCGTTCTGATGGACATGGCTGGGGAAAGGATTGCCACGTATCGCCTCGCCGTCCTCACTGGACAGGCTCATCCAGCGAGTGGTGGTGCGCTGGCTGTCCGCACCGGACAGCTCGGCCCGCACGTGTACGGAGACGTTCTGCTGAAGCGGGTTGGGGCGAACAGCTTCCAGTTCTGCTCGAACTCCGGGTATACCCAGTCGTCGATCGCTTCGCCGTGCTGCTTCGTGAGGGTGTTGGACGGTGCGATGTACAGAAAGACCATCGCCAGCTGCCCGCAGGCGAGGAGGCCGATGATCGACAGCGCGAGAGCAGCGGTGATCCGGTACGGCAGCGAGAGCGGCTATGCCGCCGCCTTCCCCGCCGCTGACCCGCTCGGGGCCGGTTGCGGTACCCCGCACCCGCTGCCACAGCCGCCACGCCGTCCGGTCCGGCGTCTCGTGCGGCACCGTCCTGACCCGCATCGGGCGGGGCGTCCTGGGCGTCCTGGTGACTCGCTGCTTCCGGCCAAGCGATCTTTTCTCGCTCTCGGCGTACCCACCGTGGTCCGAATCCATCCCGCCCCGATCACCATCGATCACCGATCAGTTATCCACAGGGTTGACACCCTACGGGCAGCCGACCCACCATTGAAGTCAGTGGACCGAACGATCGGTCGGTAGGGAGCCCGGATGGCGGCAGTAGCTGCGGACCAGAAGACGCAGAGGACGGCAGGCGCTACGGACACGGCATACGCGATCGACACGGCCCGGGTCGCGGCATTCGACGCCGCGGTGGCCGCGGACGACCGCATCGAACCGCGCGACTGGATGCCGGACGCCTACCGGGCCTCGCTGGTCCGCCAGATGGCCCAGCATGCCCACTCGGAGATCATCGGCATGCAGCCCGAGGCCAACTGGATCACGCGCGCGCCCTCGCTGCGCCGCAAAGCGATCCTGATCGCCAAGGTGCAGGACGAGGCGGGCCACGGGCTGTATCTGTACAGCGCCGCCGAGACACTGGGGACCAGCCGCGAGGAGCTGCTCGACAAGCTCCACGCCGGCCGGCAGCGCTACTCCTCGATTTTCAACTATCCGACGCTGACCTGGGCAGACGTAGGCGCGATCGGCTGGCTGGTGGACGGCGCCGCCATCACCAACCAGGTACCGCTCTGCCGTTGTTCGTACGGGCCGTATGCGCGGGCGATGGTCCGGATCTGCAAGGAGGAGTCCTTCCACCAGCGCCAGGGTACGAGCTGCTGCTCGCCCTCAGCCGCGGCACCCCGGCCCAGCACGAGATGGCCCAGGACGCGGTGAACCGCTGGTGGTGGCCGTCCCTGATGATGTTCGGCCCTCCCGATGACGCATCTGCCCACTCGGCTCAGTCGATGGCCTGGAAGATCAAGCGCCACTCCAACGACGAGCTTCGCCGGCGCTTCGTCGACATCTGCGTCCCGCAGGCGGCCGCGCTGGGGCTCACGCTCCCCGACCCCGATATCCGGTGGAACGAGCAGCTCGGGCAGCACGACTACGGGGAGATCGACTGGGCGGAGTTCCAGGAGGTCCTCAAGGGCAACGGCCCCTGCAACGAGGAGCGGCTCGACCGACGGCGCACAGCTCACGAAGAAGGAGCCTGGGTCCGGGACGCGGCCACCGCTTACGCCGCAAAACACTCGGCACGACCCGCAGAGCCCGGAGACACCGGGGCGACCGCACGGCCCGGGAGGCAACGGCATGAGCAGCTCGACCGACTGGCCGCTGTGGGAGGTGTTCGTGCGTTCACGGCGCGGGCTGTCCCACACCCACGCAGGCAGCCTGCACGCCCCCGACGCCGAGATGGCGCTTCGCAACGCGCGCGACCTGTACACCCGCCGCTCGGAGGGCATCTCGATCTGGGTGATTCCTTCCACGGAGATCACCGCCTCCTCACCGGACGAGAAGGACTCGTTCTTCGAGCCCGCCGGGGACAAGCCCTACCGGCACCCGACCTTCTACGAAATCCCGGAGGGGTGAAGCACCTGTGACCGCGGCCCTCGCCCTGGGCGACGACACACTGGTGCTCTCGCACCGGCTGGGTGAGTGGGCGGGCCATGCCCCGTGCTGGAGGAGGAAGTGGCTCTGGCGAACATCGCCCTGGATCTGCTGGGCCAGGCCAGGCTGCTGCTCTCCCTCGTGGGGACGAGGACGAGCTGGCATACCTCCGCGAGGAGCGGGCCTTCCGCAATCTTCAGCTGGTCGAGCAGCCGAACGGCGACTTCGCCCACACCATCGCCCGCCAGCTCTACTTCTCCGTCTACCAGCACCTGCTGTACGAGCAGCTGGCGTCCGAGGCGAGCGAGTTCACCGGCCTCGCTGCGAAGGCGGTCAAAGAGGTCGCCTACCACCGGGACCACGCCGAGCACTGGACCCTGCGGCTCGGCGACGGCACCGCGGAGAGCCATCAGCGGATGCAGCGCGGCCTGGATGTGCTGTGGCGGTTCACCGGCGAGCTGTTCCAGCCTGTCGAGGGCCTGGACATCGACTGGCAGGCGCTGGAGGGCGGCTGGCTCTCGGCCACGACCGACGTGGTGGAGCGGGCCACGCTGGTCCTTCCGACCGGCCCGCGGTCCGGGGCCTGGACGGCGGGGGCAGGGCGGCAGGGGCTGCACACCGAGCCGTTCGGGCGAATGCTCGCCGAGATGCAGCATCTGCACCGCAGCCACCCGGGGCGTCATGGTGACCGAAACGCCGCTGGAGACGGAACTCCACCGGATCGCCGGGTCCGTGCCCGACCCCGAGCTTCCGGTACTGACGCTGGAAGAGCTCGGTGTGCTCCGCGGCGTACAGGTGCAGGGCCCGGACCGCGTCACCGTACGGCTCACCCTACCTACACGGGCTGCCCGGCGATCGAGGCGATGTCCGCCGATATCGAGCGGGTGCTGCACGACCACGGCATGGCACATGTATCGGTGGTAACCGTCCTCGCCCCGGCCTGGTCGACGGACGACATCAGCGAGGAGGGCCGGCGCAAGCTCGCGGAGTTCGGCATCGCGCCGCCACGCGCCCAGGGCCCCAGGGCGGGCCGGTGCCGCTGACCCTGTCCGTGCGCTGCCCGCACTGCGGCTCGACCGACACGGAGCTGCTGAGCCGGTTCTCCTCCACCGCCTGCAAGGCGCTGCGCCGTTGCGTGACCTGCCGCGAACCGTTCGACCACTTCAAGGAGTTGTAGATGTTCCATCCGCTCCGGGTCAGCGCGATCGAACGGATCACTGACGATGCGGTGGCCGTCACCCTCGCCGTGCCGCCCGAACTGCGCGAGACCTTCCGCCACGCGCCCGGCCAGCACCTGAATGTGCGCTACGCGGTGGACGGCGAGGAGGTCCGCAGGTCGTACTCGATCTGCGCACCGGCCACCGAGAAGCCGGCCGATCCGGTGCTGCGGGTGGGCATCCGCATGGTCGACGGCGGCGCCTTCTCCACCTACGCACTCAAGGAACTGGCCGTCGGCGACGAGGTGGAGGCGATGGCCCCGATGGGCCGCTTCGTGCTCGCCCCGGCCCGGCAGCTTCGCGGCGATCGTCGGCGGCAGCGGCATCACGCCGGTGCTGTCGATCGCCGCCACGCTGCTGGCTCGCGAGCCGGAAGCGCGGTTCTGTCTGATCCGCAGCGACCGGACCGCCGCCTCGACGATGTTCCTCGACGAGGTCGCGGATCTCAAGGACCGCTATCCGGACCGGTTCCAGCTGGTGACAGCGCTGTCACGGGAGGAGCAGGCGGCCGGGCTGTCGTCGGGACGGCTGGATGGCGAGCGGCTCACCGGGCTGCTGCCCACACTCCTCGGCGTACCCGAGGTGGACGGCTGGTATCTGTGCGGGCCGCTCGGCCTGGTCCGGGGTGCGGAAGGCGCGCTGCGGTCGCTCGGAGTCGAGCGTTCCCGCATCCATCAGGAGATCTTCCACGTCGACGAGGGATCGGCCATGCCCATGGCGGTCCGGGCCACCGCTCCTGCGGACAGCATGCTCACCGCGACCCTCGACGGGCGCTCGGGCCGCTGGCCGGTGGAGGGCGGCGAATCCCTGCTGGAGACGGTGCTGCGAAGCCGCGCCGATGCTCCCTACGCGTGCAAGGGCGGGTGTGCGGGACCTGCCGGGCCTTCCTGGTCTCCGGCGAAGTACGAATGGACCGTAACTTCGCCCTGGAACCGGAGGAGACCGGGGCGGGTTCGTGCTGGCCTGCCAGTCGCATCCGGTCACCCCGGAGGTGGAGCTCGACTTCGACCGCTGAATCCGTCCCGCCGTCCTCTCCGCGCTCGCTGCCGCCGTTCCCCGGCGGACGCCCTTCCGGTGTTCCCTTCTCATAGAACCTGTTCTATCTTGACGGCCCGTCAGTTCCAGCTGGAGCGCAACGGGAGGGCCGGGAAGACCGGTTCAGGGACGCTACGGTTCGTGGGAGGCCAGGACAGTGGACTTCACCTTCACCGAGGAACAGCGGGCAGCTACCGAGGCAGCGAAGGCGGTCTTCTCCGGCGTCGCACCCGACACAGTGCCCAGCCCGGCCCTGACGCCGGGCGCGGTGGCCGATGACATCGACCGGCCGCTGTGGGCCGCAATGGCTCAGGCCGATCTGCTGAGCCTCACCCTGCCCCGGAACACGGAGGCTCCGGGCTCGACCTGATCGCGCTCTGCCTGGTGCTGCGCGAGTCGGCGAAGGTGCTGGCGCGAGTGCCCCTGCTGGAGAGCTGCTCGGTCGCGATGACGCTCCAGCACCACGGGGACCCCGCACTCGCGGCGGACCTGCTGCCCCGGTTCGGCCGGGGAACTGATCCTCACAGCCTGCGCCAACGGCCGCACCGGCCACGACCCGGCGGAGAGCGCCGTCACCGCCCACCGCGTCGCTCCGGGCACCACGGCCGGCGACGAGGGCGGATGGGTGCTGGACGGAGTGCAGACGGCCGTTCCCTGGGCCCAGGCAGCGGACTGGATCGCCGTACCCGCCCACACGGGCGAGGGGCGGACCGTTCTCGCTCTGGTGCACCGCACCCAGGACGGCGTCACGCTCGCCGACCAGGTGTCCACCAGCGGTGAGCTCTCGCCGAGGTCCGGCTGGACGCGGTCCGGATCGACGGCCGGGAGATGATCACCACACCGGACGCCTGGGACGAGCTGCGCGCCCTGCTCACCACGGGCACCTGCGCACAGGCACTGGGCCTGGGCGAGCGTGCTCTCCATGACCAGCCAATACACGGGCAAGCGCGAGCAGTTCGGCTTCCCGGTCGCCACGTTCCAGTCCGTCGCCATACAGGCCGCCGACCGGTACATCGATCTCCGGGCCATGGAGGTAACCCTCTGGCAGGCGGCCTGGCGGGTATCCACCGGAGCCGGCGGTGCACTGCCCGCCGCCGGAGACATCGCCGTGGCAAAGATCTGGGCGTCCGAGGGGTCCGCCGTGTCGTCCAGACAGCGCAGCATCTGCACGGCGGCTTCGGCGCCGACACCGACTACCCGCTGCACCGTTTCCATGCCTGGGCGAAGCAGATAGAACTCTCGCTCGGACCGGCAGCAGCACACGAAGAGGCGCTGGGTGACCTCTTGGCCGCCCATCCCCTCGGCTGAGGTCCGGCCCCGGCCCGGCAGGTTCAGAGAACGAAGGCCGGGTTCCCGTTGTCCGTGACCATCGGACGCCCGGCACCGTCCCAGGCGAGCATCCCGCCGTCGACGTTCACAGCGTCGATGCCCTGCTGCACCAGGTACTGGGTCACCTGGGCGGACCTGCCGCCGACCCGGCACATCACATGCACGCGCCGGCCGTCGTCGGCCGCCTCGGTCAGCTCACCGAAACGGCCCACGAAGTCGCTCATGGAAATGTGCAGGGCGCCGCCGACATGTCCGGCAGCCCACTCGTCGTTCTCCCGGACATCCAGCACGAAGCCGTCGGACGGCACCGCCGCGACATCGACCGAGGGCAGCGGAGCGAAATTCATGGGTCAGGCCTTCTCTCGTACGTACGCACCGGAAATCATCCGGAACGCTACTCCACCAGGTTCGCCAGCTCGGCCTCACGCCGAGACACATCGCCAGCAGCTTCTCGCCGATGTCGTCGAGAAGCTTGTCGGGTTCGTCGGGCGCCATCCGCAGCATCGAGCCGATCGCGCTCTGCTCCAGCTCCTGAGCGAGCACCGTCAGCAGTTCCTTGCGCCTGCTGAGCCACTCCAGCCGTGCGTAGAGCTCTCGCTCTCGCTGAGCTGCATCTGCGGTGTGACCGGCCCTGCCGCCCACTCCTCGACCAGCTCCCGCAGCAACGCCTCGTCCCCGCGGCCGTAAGCGGCGTTGACCCGGGTGATGAACTCGTCCCGGCGCTCACGCTCCTTCTCGTCCGGTGCCAGGTCGGGGTGAGCCTTGCGGGCCAGCTCGCGGTAGAGCCTGCGCGCCTCCTCGCTCGGCCTGACCCGCTTCGGCGGCCTGACGGGCTGCTCGGTGAGCATGGCCGCGGCCTCGGGCGAGAGCCCGTCGGAGTCCATCCAGTCGTGGAACAGCTCCTCGACGCCCGGCATCGGCATGACGATCGCCCGAGCCTCCTGGGCCTTGCGCAGATCTTCCGGATCACCGGTCCTGGCCGCCCGCGCTTCCGCGATCTGCGCGTCCAGCTCGTCGAGGCGCGCGTACATCGGACCGAGCCTCTGATGGTGGAGCCGGGAGAAGTTCTCCACCTCGACCCGGAAGGTCTCCACCGCGATCTCGAACTCGATCAATGCCTGCTCGGCCACCCGTACGGCCCTGGCGAGCCGGTCCTCGGGCCGCGCCTCGCCCTGCCTGCCGTCCTGCGGCGCGTCCTGCGCGTGGTGCAGCTCGTCCTGCCGGTCATCGTCGTTCCGGGTGGTCGGCACCCCGGCGGCTTCGTGGGTCACCCGTCCAGCGTATGGCCACGGCCCCACCGCGCGGACACACGGTCACCGCGGTGGCCCTCATACGCCGAGTTCGGCGGCTATCCGCCCGCCCCGACGGCCCGCACGAGCTCGGCATGGTCCGCCTCCGTGCGGTCCGCGTACGTCACGGCGAAGTAGGCCACCGCCTCGTCCAGCTCGGCGCCCTTCCCGCAGTACCCGCAAGCAGCCGCGGATCCGCGCTGTGCGCGTGCGCGCGGGCCAGCAGCGCCCCGGTCATCCGCCCGTAGTCGTCGACCTCGTCCGCCGCGAGCGCGGCCGGGTCGACGCTGCCCTTGCGATTCCTGAACTGCCGCACCTGGAACGGCCTGCCGTCGACCTCCGCCCAGCCGAGGAGTATGTCGCTGACCACCTGCATACGCTTCTGCCCCAGCACCACCCTGCGGCCCTCGTGAGCCACGGACGGCACATCAAAGCCGACCCGGGGCAGATAGGGCGCGAGCGCGGACGGACGGGCCTCCTTCACCTGCAGAACCAGCGGCTCACCGCGGTGGTCGAGCAGCAGCACCACGTACGACCGCGTCCCCACGCTTCCCGTACCGACCACCCGGAACGCCACATCCTGGATGGAATACCGGGCCAGCAGCGGAATCCGGTCCTGCGAAATGGTGTCCAGGTAGCCGCCGAGCCCGGCCGCCACCGCGGCGGCCTCCGCGTCCGGCACCCGGCGCAGCACGGGCGGGTGTCTACGAACCGGCGTCCTGTGTCCCCGGCCGCCTCGGTGGACTTGGCCGCGAAACGGGCGCTCGTATTGTTACGGGCTTTCGCCGAGACCCGCTCCAGCGTCCCGAGCAGGTCCCGAGCATCCGCGTGCGAGACGAGCTCCTCGTCCGCGATCGCGTTCCACGCGTCGAGTGCGGGCAGCCCGGCGAGCAGCCGCATCGTCCGCCGGTAGGCGCCCACCGTGTCGTAGGCACCCTTCCTGCAGGTGTCCTCGTCCGCGCCGGCCACCCGGCCCGCGAGCACGAGCGAGGTGGCCAGGCGCTTGAGGTCCCACTCCCACGGGCCGAAAACGGTCTCGTCGAAATCGTTGAGATCGATGACGAGCGTGCCGCGGGCATCGCCGTACAGACCGAAATTGGCCGCATGCGCATCCCCGCAGAGCTGAGCACCGACTCCGGTGACCGGGTGCCCATCAGATCGTGGGCCATCAGGCCTGCCGAACCGCGCATGAAGGCGAACGGATTGGCTGCCATCCGCCCCACCCGGATCGGCGTCAGGCCCGGGACCCTGCCCCGGTTCGACTCCTCGACCGCCTGTACCGCATCGGGTCGCCCGGCCGGAAGGACCAGGGTTCCGTGCGAGAGCGCGGCACCTTCGCGCGCAGCGCCTGCCCGCCGCCTTCGGCGACCCTTCGGCCGCCCGTCGTGCGAAACCGGGCACGACCGGGATTCGCGGGCCTTCCGCCACCGCCCGTTGTCCCGGCACCGCCACACCGACATCGCTCATGACAGCCGCCTCCCCGCCCTTGCCCAGCAGTTCAGTCCAACATCAACTGCGGATGACGGTACCGCTGTCCCACAAAAGCCGTCCGCCCCTGTGGATAACTCGGCTGCTCCGCCTCGGTCCCGCAGCCGGCCGGCCGGCTGCGGCGCGCGCTGTTCAACAGCCGCCGGGTTCATCCGCCAGGTAGGTGTCGGCCCACTTGCCCAACTCTTCGAGAGCGGGACCCATCGCGATACCGGCCTCGGTCAGGCGGTACGAGACGCGCAGCGGGGCCCTTCGTCAACCTGGCGCACCACCAGCCCGGCGCCGCCCAGCTCGGAGAGCCGGTCCGAGAGCATGCGCTCGCTGATGCCGGGAATCGCCCGCCGCAGATCCGCGAAGTGCACCGGCTGCTGCAGAAGCACGGAGACGATCGGGCCCGTCCAGCGCTTGCCGAACAGGTTGAAGACACGGCTGATGCCTCCGTCGACCCGCTGACAGGCCTGCTCGCTGTGATCCGCCATGCCTCACAGACTACTGCGCCACCGCGAGGAGCTTACGAAACGTAAGTAGCCATGTCATCAATAGGTACGCTCGGGAATTCAAATACTGCGACGGCCGGGTCGTCCACCGCGACCTCGCTGCTGATCCACGGCCCCACCTGACCACCGGGGCCGCTACCACCGGCGCCGACGACGCGCTGCGCAGGAACTCGCCACCGAACTGGCCGCGGCCGACGCCGTGCTGATCGGTGCGAGGACCACGTGATCGTCGTCGGGCGCAATGCGGGCCCGGACAGCCCGGCAACCCCACCCCACCCCACCCCCATCACCGTCGTCGCCGGCTCATACGCGCCCGGCACCCCGCGAGCTTCGAGTTCGTCCAGAACTACCTGAAGAAGGTACTGACGGGCATGCTGGGGCCGAGGTCGACTTCATCGTCCCCGAGCCGACACCGGCCCACTCGAAGCCCTCGATGGCCGAGTTCATCCCGCTCGCCGACACCTTCGCGCCCAGGCCTTCACCGAAGCCGTGGCGAAGGCCAAATCCTCGCCGCCCGTATCGCAGCCTGAGAGACAGGACACTTCCGGCCGGCAGAGCCGCAAGATCAACAGACAGGGCCCGCGACCCCACAACGGGTGTTTCACGTGAAACCCGACACCCCGGCCATCGCAGCCACCACGGCGCGACAAAACCCCGCTCCGGATCTCTCCGAAGCGGGGTTCTGTTGAACCAACCCAGCAGCTGCAAGCAACTGCCCGTTGTGCGCGAGGGGATTTGAACCCCACGTCCCTAAGGACACTGGCACCTGAAGCCAGCGCGTCTGCCGTTCCGCCACTCGCGCAAGAGTGGTACTTCCAGAATCTCTCTCACCTGGTGTGGTGCGAGCCCCTGGCGACTTCCGGAAGATTAGCACGCTGGACAGGGTGGATTCACATCCGTTGTTTCGCCGAATCCACGAGGGAAGCGGGAACGCGGAGGCCCGCCCCCACTCCTCCTGAGTACACCCCGAGTGCGGGACACTATGAGGAGGGCACCTCTACGATCCGTGTGAGGGGTGACACTCATCCACAGGGCAGACAAGGGGAACCAGCTGATTTCCCTACGCGTGGATACGATCAGTAAGCAGTACAGGGACGACGACACCGGAGGAGGTGCCCCATGGGAGTCATGAAGCGTTTCGAGCAACGTCTCGAAGGTCTGGTCAATGGCACCTTCGCCAAGGTTTTCAAGTCCGAGGTACAGCCGGTCGAGATCGCGGGTGCCCTCCAGCGCGAGTGCGACAACAACGCGACGATCTGGAACCGCGAGCGGACTGTCGTGCCCAACGACTTCATCGTCGAGCTCAGCACCCCGGACTTCGAGCGGCTCAGTCCGTACTCGGGCCAGCTCGGCGACGAGCTCTCCGGCCTCGTCCGGGACTACGCCAAGCAGCAGCGATACACCTTCATGGGCTCCATCAAGGTCCATCTCGAGAAGGCCGACGACCTCGACACGGGGCTCTACCGCGTACGCAGCCGGACCCTGGCATCGAGTTCGTCACAGCCCGCGGAGCAGAGTCAGCCCAGCGGCCCTGCCCCGTACACACCACCCAGCAGGCCCGGGCCGGGCGGCCTGCCGCCCGCAGAACCCTGGCGGATACGGCTACCCGCCGGCCTCCGCCCCTCCCATGCCTGCGTCCCCGCCGCCCGCCGGGGAACCCTGCAGGCCCGCGCCCGCCTGCCGCCTCCGGCCCTCTGCCGGACACGCAGGTACGGCGCTGGATCGAGATCAACGGCACCCGCCATCAGATCTCCCGCCCGACGTTGGTGATGGGACGAAGTACCGACGCCGACGTGCGGATCGACGACCCCGGCGTATCGCGCCGGCACTGTGAGATCCGGACCGGAACGCCCTCGACGATCCAGGATCTTGGGTCCACCAACGGCATCGTGGTAGACGGGCAGCACACAACCCGCGCTACGCTCCGCGACGGCTCGCGGATCGTCGTGGGCAGCACCACCATCGTTTACCGGCAAGCCGAAGGGTGAAGCGGGGGCAATGTCAGAGCTGACCCTGACGGTCATGCGGCTAGGTTTCCTAGCTGTTCTGTGGCTATTCGTAATCGTGGCCGTCCAGGTCATTCGCAGCGACCTGTTCGGAACGCGCGTCACGCAGCGCGGCTCACGCCGCACTGCAGCCGACGCGCGCCCGCAGCAGGCCCGCCAACAACCAGCAGCGCCGCCTCAGCAGCGCCAGCAGCCGGGCGCCAGCGCCGCGGGCACCCACAAAGCTGGTCGTCTCCGAAGGCACACTCACCGGCACCACAGTGGCGCTCCAGGGCCAGACCATCACCCTGGGCCGGGCGCACGACTCAACAATCGTGCTGGACGACGACTACGCGTCCAGCAGGCATGCCAGGATCTATCCGGACCGTGACGGCCAGTGGATTGTCGAGGATCTCGGGTCCACCAACGGCACGTATCTGGAACGGACCCGGCTCACCACCCCGACACCAGTTCCGCTGGGCGCGCCGATCCGCATCGGCAAGACCGTCATCGAGCTGCGGAAGTAGTACGAAAATGAGTGAGCGGAGCGAGCGAGCCGCAGCGGTCCGGACCACGGACCCGGCCCGGCTCCCGACCGGAGGGTGGGCAGTGTGGCTCGAGACCGGCTGTACCCCGAACCGACGGGCGAGGTGCGCATGAGCTTGTCCCTGCGCTTCGCCGCCGGATCGCACAAGGGCATGATCCGAGAAGGCAACGAGGACTCCGGTTACGCCGGTCCCCGCCTTCTCGCCATCGCCGACGGCATGGGCGGCCAGGCGGCCGGCGAGGTCGCCAGCTCCGAGGTGATCTCCACCCTCGTCCAGCTCGACGACGACGTACCCGGCTCCGACATCCTCACCTCGCTCGGTACGGCGGTGCAGCGGGCCAACGACCAGCTGCGCGTCATGGTCGAGGAGGACCCCAGCTGGAGGGCATGGGCACCACGCTCACCGCCCTTCTCTGGACCGGTCAGCGCCTGGGGCTCGTCCATGTCGGCGACTCCCGTGCCTACCTGCTGCGCGACGGCGTGCTGACACAGATCACCCAGGACCACACCTGGGTGCAGCGCCTCGTGGACGAGGGAAGGATCACGGAGGAAGAGGCCACCACCCACCCTCAGCGCTCCTTGCTGATGCGGGCCCTGGGCAGCGGCGACCACGTCGAGCCCGACCTCTCCATCCGTGAGGTCCGGGCCGGCGACCGCTATCTGATCTGTTCGGACGGGCTCTCGGGCGTCGTCTCGCATCAGACGATGGAGGAGACCCTGGCCAGCTACCAGGGCCCTCAGGAGACCATCCAGGACCTCATCCAGCTCGCTCTGCGCGGTGGCGGCCCCGACAACATCACCTGCATCGTCGCCGACGTCCTGGACGCCGACAGCAACGACACCCTGGCCGGGCAGCTCAACGACACCCCGGTCATCGTCGGAGCCGTCGCCGAGAACCAGGCCGCCCAGCTGAACGACGGCGGTGCCATGGAGACCCCGCAGGACGCGCGGCAGGCCTCGGCCGCCCGTCCCGCCGCCGGCCGGAGGCTTCGGCCCTCCCGGCAGTGGCGACGACGTGGAATACGGCTCCGCTCCGGACGGCTCCTTCGGCTCGTACAGCGACGACGATTTCGTCAAGCCCCGCGGCGGCCGTAAGTGGCTGAAGCGGTCCGTCTTCATCGTGCTGGCGCTGGCCGTCATCGGCGGCGGTCTGTACGGCGGCTACCGCTGGACCCAGACCCAGTTCTACGTGGGTGCCAAGGACGAGAACGTCGCACTCTTCCGCGGCATCAGCCAGGACCTCGCCTGGGTCTCGCTCTCCAAGGTCGAGGAGAACACCGAGATCGAGTTGAAGTACCTCCCGCCCTACCAGCGCAAGCAGGTCGAGGCGACCATCGCCGAGGGCAACCTCACCGATGCCCGCAAGAAGGTCGGCGAGCTCGAAGCGCAGGCCACCGCATGCAAGAAGGACGCGCAGCGCCGCGCCGCCGAGGCGGAAAGCAATGCCCGCACCGGCGAGGGTGAAGCAGGCGGCACCGCCGGTGCCCCTGTCGCCAGGACTTCCGCCACGTCCTCCGTCAACGAGACCAAGCCGACCGCGACTCCCACTCCCGGCCCCAGCCTCTCGGAGGAAGAGAAGAAGCTGGTCCCGCAGTGCGGTAAGCAGTAAAGCCGTAGGGGCCTTCAGCACCATGAGCGTTGTCACCAACACCACCACCATCGGCGCGATCGACGCGCCGAGCCGCCGCAACACCGAGTTGGCGCTGGTCGTCTTCGCCGTCCTGATCTCGGTGTTCGCCTACGCCAACGTGGGACTCGCCCTCAACGGCGAACTGCCCTCCGGCATGCTCGGATACGGGCTCGGCCTCGCCCTGCTCGGCGGCGTCGCCCATCTCGCCGTCCGTAGATTCGCCCCGTACTCCGACCCGCTGCTGCTGCCGCTGGCGACCCTGCTGAACGGGCTGGGTCTGGCGCTCATCTGGCGTCTGGACCAGTCGGAACGATTCCAAGCACTCAAAACGTTCGTGCCCGCGGCCTCCAAGCAGCTGGTGTTCTCCGCTGTCGGCGTAGCTCTGCTCGTCGGCGTCCTGGTCGCCCTCAAGGACCACCGCATACTGCAGCGCTACACCTACATCTCCATGCTCCTGGCGCTGTTCCTCCTGATCCTTCCGATGTTCTTCCCCGCGGTAAACGGCGCCAAGATCTGGATCAAGATCCCCGGTGTCGGAACGATCCAGCCCGGGAGTTCGCCAAGATCATCATCGCGGTGTTCTTCGCCGGCTACCTCATGGTCAAGCGTGATGCGCTGGCCCTGGCCAGCCGCCGTTTCATGGGTCTCTATCTGCCCCGAGGCCGCGACCTCGGACCGATCCTCATGGTCTGGGCCTTCTCGATCCTGATTCTGGTCTTCGAGACCGACCTCGGCTCCTCGCTGCTGTTCTTCGGCATGTTCGTCGTCATGCTGTACGTCGCGACCGAGCGCACCAGCTGGATCGTCTTCGGCCTGCTGATGTCTGGAGCGGGTGCCGTCGGAGTCGCCACCTTCGAGAAGCATGTCCAGGACCGCGTCACTGCCTGGCTGGACCCGTTCGCGGGCTGGGGCGTGGAGCCGGCCAGCGAGCAGATGGCCAAGTCCCTGATGGCGTTCGGCTCCGGCGGCACCCTCGGCACCGGCCTCGGCCAGGGCAACTCCGACCTGATCGGTTTCGCCGCCAACTCCGACTTCATCCTCGCCACCGTCGGCGAGGAGCTCGGCCTCGCCGGAATGATGGCGATCCTGCTCGTCTACGGCCTGATCGTCGAACGCGGCGTCCGCACGGCGCTGGCAGCCCGTGACCCCTTCGGCAAGCTGCTGGCGATCGGCCTCTCCGGCTCCTTCGCCATCCAGGTCTTCGTCGTCGCCGGCGGTGTCATGGGTCTCATCCCGCTGACCGGTATGACCATGCCGTTCCTCGCGGCCGGTGGTTCCTCCGTCATCGCCAACTGGGCGCTGATCGGGATCCTGATCAGAATCAGCGATACCGCCCGCCGCCCCGCCCGGCGCCCGCGCCGTCCACGGACGCCGAGATGACGCAGGTGGTCCGGCCGTGAACAAGCCGCTCCGCCGGATCGCCATGTTCTGCGGCATCCTGGTCCTGGCCCTGCTCATCCGCACCAACTACGTGCAGTACGTCCGCGCCGACGAGCTGAACTCCAACGAGCACAACCGCCGTGTCCAGATCGAGCGTTACGCGCACGAGCGCGGCGACATCATCGTCGACGGCGAACCGGTCACCGGTTCCGTCGAGACGCAGGACAGCGACTTCAAGTACAAGCGGGTCTGGAAGAACGGCCCCATGTGGTCGCCCGTCACCGGCTACTCCTCGCAGGCCTTCGATGCCTCGCAGCTGGAGAACATCGAGGACGGCATCCTCACCGGCAACAGTGACGACCTGTTCTTCGACCGGACGCTCTCGATGTTCACCGGTGAGAAGGAGAGCGGCGGGAACATCGTCACCACTCTGAACGGCGCCGCCCAGGAGGCCGCCTTCAAGGGCCTCGGCGGCAAGAAGGGCGCCGTCGCCGCGCTCGACCCGCAGACCGGCGCCATCCTGGCGCTGGCCAGCACCCTCGTACGACCCCTCGGTCTTCGCAGGCAACTCGCTCAAGGACTCGGACGCCCGGCAGAAGCTCCTGAACGACAAGGACAAGCCGATGCTCAACCGGGCCCTGCGGGAGACCTACCCGCCCGGCTCGACGTTCAAGGTCGTCACCGCGTCGGCAGCTCTCGAGAACGGTCTCTACACCGACATCGACGCCAAGACGGACTCCCCGCTGCCGTGGACGCTCCCGCAGTCGACCACTCAGCTGCAGAACGAGGGCAGCATCCCGTGTGAGGACGCCTCGCTCCGGAAGCGCTCCGCTGGTCCTGCAACACGGTCTTCGGCAAGATGAGCGACGACATCGGCAACGAGAAGATGATCGAGCAGACCGACAAGTTCGGCTTCAACAAGGAGATCTTCACTCCGGTCCGCGCAGACGCGAGCATCTACCCGAAGGACAACCCGCCGCAGAACGCCATGGCGGGCATCGGCCAGGCGTCCAACCGCACCACACCGCTCCAGATGGCCATGGTGGCCTCCGCGATCGCCAATGACGGCAAGCTGATGCAGCCGTATATGGTCGCCCAGCGGCAGGCACCCAACCTGGACGTGATCTACACCCACGAGAAGGAGCAGCTCAGCCAGCCGCTCTCGGGGAGAACGCCCAGAAGGTACAGCAGATGATGGAGACCGTGGTCAAGACCGGCACGGGAACCAATGCCCAGATCGATGGCGTCACTGTTGGCGGCAAGACGGGTACTGCCCAGCACGGCCTGAACAACAGCGAGAAGCCTTACGCCTGGTTCATCTCGTACGCCAAGACCGACAGCGGCTCCCCGGTCGCTGTCGCCGTGGTCGTCGAGGACGGCAACGCCAACCGGGACGACATTTCCGGCGGTGGCCTGGCTGCCCCTATTGCCAAGAATGTGATGAAGGCGGTTCTAGACGGGAAGAAGTGAGGCCCGTCACAGCAGACGTCATACCAGCACATTGGGATACCGGTCAGGTATCAGCTGACGGTGTGGGCCGATCACGCAAGGCGTGCCCGGTACCGTAAGCGCGAACAGCGCACCGCCGGACCACACACGGGTGCGGTCGGGACTGACGGAGAGGGCTGGAACAGTATGGAAGAGCCGCGTCGCCTCGGCGGCCGGTACGAGCTGGGCTCGGTGCTCGGCCGTGGTGGCATGGCCGAGGTATACCTCGCGCACGACACCCGGCTCGGCCGCACCGTCGCTGTGAAGACGCTGCGGGCCGATCTAGCCCGCGATCCGTCCTTTCAGGCCCGGTTCCGCCGTGAGGCCCAGTCTGCCGCCTCGCTCAACCACCCGCGATCGTCGCCGTCTACGACACCGGCGAGGACTATGTCGACAGTGTCTCCATCCCGTACATCGTGATGGAGTACGTCGACGGGTCCACGCTGCGAGCTTCTGCACTCGGGCCGCAGACTGCTGCCCGAGCGCACCCTCGAAATGACGGTCGGGATCCTCCAGGCACTGGAGTACTCGCACCGCGCCCAGATCGTCCACCGCGACATCAAGCCGGCGAACGTCATGCTGACGCGCACCGGCCAGGTCAAGGTCATGGACTTCGGCATCGCCCGCGCCATGGGCGACTCCGGCATGACGATGACCCAGACCGCGGCCGTCATCGGCACCGCACAGTACCTCTCCCCGGAGCAGGCCAAGGGCGAGCAGGTCGACGCGCGGTCCGACCTCTACTCCACCGGCTGTCTGCTGTACGAACTGCTGGCCGTCAGACCTCCGTTCGTCGGGGACTCACCGGTCGCGGTCGCGTATCAGCACGTACGGGAAGAGCCCCAGCCGCCCAGCAACTTCGACCCCGAGATCACGCCCGAGATGGACGCGATCGTGCTGAAGGCGCTCACCAAGGATCCCGACTACCGCTACCAGTCGGCCGACGAGATGCGCGCCGACATCGAGGCCTGCCTCGACGGCCAGCCGGTCGCCGCCACGGCCGCGATGGGTGCGGCCGGCTACGGAGCTACGACGGCTACGGCAATGACCAGCCCACCACGGCGCTGCGCCAGACCGACCCCCAGACCTCAATGCTGCCGCCGGTCAACCCGGACGACGGCGGCTACGGCTACGACGACCGCCCCGGCCGCCGGCGCCAGAAGAAGAGCAACACCTCGACGATCCTGCTGATCGTCGCGGGCATCCTGGTGCTGATCGGCGCGATCCTCATCGGCCGGGAGATCTTCACCAACGACGCCAACGGCAACGGCCCCATCGACGTGCCGCACCTGGTCGGCTCGAAAGTCGCTGACGCCCAGAAACGGGCGGACCGCGCGGAAGTCGAGCTCAAGGTCGGCGCGAAGGAGCCCTGCGAGACCCAGGAGAAGGGCAAGATCTGCAGTCAGAGCCCGGACAAGGGCAAAATGGAGGCGGGCGAGACCGTCACGGTCGTCGTCTCCACCGGCGCACCGAAGGTCGAGGTCCCGGACGTCCTGGAGAAGTCGGAGGACAACGCCCGCAAGGTCCTTGAGGAAGAGGGCTTCACGGTGAACGTCACGGCGGTCGAATCGGAGCAGCCGCCGAACACGGTCGTGACGCAGAAGCCCGAGGGCGGCACGGAGGCCGAGAAGGATTCCGAGGTCACGATCACGGTGGCCAAGGAGGCCACGCAGAACGTGCCGGGTGTGGTGGGCAGATCATTCACCGACGCCCAGGCACAGCTGAACGGCGTGGGCTTCACCAACGTCTCCAGGACCGATGTCGACTCGGATCAGCCGGCCGACACCGTGATCGAGCAGACTCCGGCAGCCAACAGCAAGGAGGCCAAGGACGTCCAGATCGTCCTGAAGGTCTCCAAGGGCCCGGCAGAGCCCGAACAGGTCACCATCCCCGGCGACCTCGTCGGCAAGAGCTACCAGGACGCGAAGGGCCAGCTCGAGAGCATGGGCCTGGTGGTCGCGCTCGCCCCGGCTCGGTCGACAAGCCGGACGCCAGGGTGATGGGCAGCACCCCGCTCCGAACACTCCGGTGGACAAGGGCGGCACGGTCACCCTCATCACCATGGAGGGCGGAGGCGGCGGCATCATCGGCGGCCCCGCCGGCTTCATCAACTGACCGCCCACCGCTCAGCAGGGCCCCGTCACCTCACGGTGACGGGGCTTTTGCCGCCCGCGCACCGCGCTACCGGAGTCGAGGACGTTGCACAACGAAGTGGTGGACCGGACTCACGTCATCGACAAGGTCAAGACCTCGTCGCGCAGGGGTCATGGCATCGATGGACGCCATGAACTGGCGTGAGTTCGAGCAGCACATCGCCGGACTGCCTGCTGGAAGCCCGGAGCGCGGGCGCGACGCTGCGGGGACTTCGCTGATCCGCAGACGGGGAAGGGCCCGAAGCCGCAAGGAAAGTTGCGGATCGGGCCCAGCTCATCGTGAGCGACCGAGTTGCTTCGAGTGGCTCGGTGGCGTCAGCGCAGCTCCGCCGGCTCGGTCCGGTCCTTGTCGACCTTCTCCGTGCGCACCAGCTCGCCCCAGACGATGTAGCGGTACTTCGAGGTGTAGACCGGGGTGCAGGTCGTCAGGGTGATGTAGCGGCCGGGCTTCGTCACGCCCGACTCCTTCGGCACCGGCTGGATCGCGTCGACGTTGAACTTCGACGTCTCCGGGAGCTCTTCGTAGACCTTGTAGATGTACCAGGTGTCCTTGGTCTCAAAGACGACCGCGTCGCCCTTGTTCACCTTGTCGATGTTGTGGAACTTCGCGCCGTGCCCGTCCCGGTGCGCGGCAAGCGTGAAGTTGCCCTTCTCGTCCCAGGGAAGAGCGGACTTCACCGGATCCGTGTAGTAGCCGGCGATGCCGTTGTTGAGGCTCTTGGTGTCGGTGCCCTTCGTGACGAGCACCTCACCGTTCTTCATGGCGGGTACGTGCAGGAAGCCGACGCCGTCCTTCGTGTCCAGCGCACCGGGGCCGCCCGCCCAGCGGTCGCGGACGGTGTTGCCCTGCTTGCCGGCCTCGCGGTCGGCGAGCACATTGGTCCACCACAGCGAATAGGCGACGAAGAGCCCCAGCACCAGCCCCGCGGTGATCAGTAGCTCGCCGAAGACGCTCACCGCCGTCGCTACGGGATGGCGCCCCTGCGCCGCACCGGGGTGCGGTCTCGTCGGCGCGCTCCTCGTGCTCGGTCCTCGCTGCCACCGCACCGTCCCCTGTCGTGATGATGTTCAGCCCACGAGCGCGTCGGGCTTGCCCTGGCTGCGCGGCCGTTCATCGACCATCTTGCCCCAGACGATCAGACGGTACGTACTCGTGAATTCCGGCGTACACGTCGTCAGCGTGAGGTATCTGCCCGGCTCGGTGAAACCGGACCCGGGCGGCACCGGGCTGATCACCGCGACATTGGACGGTGCGGTCTGGGGAAGGATGCTCGCCATTTCGTACGTGTAGTACGCGTCCTGCGTCTCGACCACGATCGGGTCACCGGGCTTCAGCTTGTTGATGTAACGGAACGGTTCGCCGTGGGTGTTGCGGTGGCCCGCCACCGAGAAGTTGCCCTGCTTCGCGGACGGCATCGCGGTCTTCAGCTTGCCCTCGCCGTAGTGACCGACCATGCCCCGGTCCAGGACCTTGTCCTTGCTGATGCCCTCGGCGATCGGCGCGACCACGTCCAGCTTGGGAATGTGCATGATGGCGAAGCCCTGGCCGGGCTCGAAGGCGCCTGGTTTACGCTCCCCGTTCGCCCAGCCGTCCTGGATCTTGTTGGTCTCCCGGCCGGCGATCTGGTCGGCACGGATGTTGGTCCACCACAGCTGATAGGTGACGAACAGCAGCATGAGCACGCCGAGCGAGATGAACACCTCGCCGATGACCCGGCTGGCTACCACGGCAGGGCTGTCCTTGGCCGCACGGGCCGCTCGCCGCGCCTCGAGACGTGACAGCGGGGCCGCCGGCTCCGCCGCCTCCGGGTCCGTCGTGCCCGGCTCCGCCCCACGCTGCTTCCCGCGCCCCTTCGCCGCCCGTCGGCGCTCGGCCCTGCCGCCGGTCGCGGGGGCACAGCCGAGCCCACGGGAACAGGCACCGGATCAGGCACCGATTCGGGCTCGTCGGCCATGGGCACGTGCTGCGCCTGGGCCGGCGCCCGGGCTGTCCGCAGCCCGATGGTCTCGTCGTTCAGGGAGCGGCGGGAGCGGTCCGCGCGGGCGGGGCGGCCCGGGAACCGGCTGAGGGACTGCTCCGGCCCCTGCTGCCCGTACCAGTCCCGCTGATACCCCTCCGGGTCGTACCACTCGCTCTGGGCCTCCTGGGCCTCCTGGGCCTGCGGAGGTGCGTGCTGCGCCCCGGCCCAGGGCGCCTGCTGCCCCTGCCCCGCCGGTTCGCCCGTGCCGCCCGATTCGCCCGGGATGCCGTCCGCCCTGAACCAGGGCGAGGCGTGCTGCCCCGGCAGCGGATCGTTCAGCGGATCCGCGAGCTGCTCGACCGCCGCCTCGAACGTGCCGTCGGCTCCGTACGCCCCTGGACGTACGGGCCCTCCTGCCCGGCATCGGGTTCGGGGCGGAGTGCGGTCACGCGGCGGCCTTGCCCACCACCGGCGCGAGCCCCGCCGATCTCGCGACGGCCCCGTATCGCCGCACTGCTCCAGCCAGTTGGCGAGCATCAGGTGACCGTGCTCGGTGAGCACCGACTCGGGTGGAACTGCACTCCCTCCACCGCCAGTTCACGGTGGCGCAGGCCCATGATGATGCCGTCCGCCGTACGCGCGGTGACCTCCAGCTCGGCCGGGACCTTGTCCGGTTCGGCGGCGAGGAGTGGTACCGCGTCGCCGTGAAGGGAGACGGAAGGCCTGCGAAGACCCCGCGCCTCCATGGGTCACAGCGGATGTCTTGCCGTGCAGCAGCTCCGGTGCCCGGCCCACCACCCGCCGTAGGCGACCGCCATCGACTGCATGCCCAGGCAGACGCCGAAGACCGGAACACCGGTGGCCGCGCAGTGACGCACCATGTCTACGCAGACCCCGCGTGCTCGGGCGTGCCGGGCCCGGGGACAGCAGGACACCGTCGAAACCGTCCTGGGCGTGCGCCGTGGTCACCTCGTCGTTGCGCAGGACTTCGCACTCGGCGCCGAGCTGGTAGAGGTACTGAACGAGGTTGAAGACAAAGCTGTCGTAGTTGTCGACGACGAGAATGCGTGCGCTCACTGACCGGTCCCCGCTCCGCTGGTGCCTTCGCCGTCCACCGTCACGTCACCGAACGGAAGCAGCGGCTCCGCCCAGGGAAGACGTACTGGAAGAGCGCGTAGACAACGGCCAGGACCAGCACGAGGGCAATGACGCCCCGCACCCATACGTTGCCCGGCAGATGCCGCCAGATCCAGCCGTACATGCTGTCGCCTCCATTTCGCTACAGCACCAGACTAGAGGGCTCGGGCCCAGGTGTGGGTCAGCTGTGGAAAGCCGCGGGCTTACCGTCCGTCACAGGCTGTGTGGCATCCAGGTAGGCCCAGGCGATCAGCCGGTGGCTGCTGCCCCACTCCGGTTCGCACGTGGTCAGCGTGAGATAACGGCCGGGTCCGTCGAACCCGGACTTCCTGGGAACGGGATCGAGTACGGCGGTGTCACCGGGCACGGTCCGGTACGGCTTCTTCTCAATGCGGTACGTGAACCACGTCGTCCCGTCCGTGAGCACGACCGCGTCCCCGGGCGCAGCTCCGGGAAGTCCTGAACGGATCACCGTAGGTGCGCCGGTGGCCGGCCACCGCGAAGTTTCCCCGCTCACCGGCGCGAATACTCCCGCTGTAGTGGCCGAGACCCTTCTGGAGCGTCCTGACCTCGGTGTTCTCCAGTACGGGCCATTCCCAGCCCTTGCCGAAACGGGGATGTACATCATCGCGAACGGCTTCCCGTCGCTATACGCGCCGGCCTCTTCGGAATCGTCGGGAGTCCCGGGCGATCCGGGGTGGGGAGTCCCGGGCGATCCGGGGTGGGGAGTCGTCGCCCGGGGACCGTGACCGCCTCCTGCGCCCAGCGTTCCTGCAGGGTGGCGATCTGCCCCTCCGTCGCACCGGCGGCCTTCACTCCGGTCCAGAGGAGCACATACACCACGAAGAGGAGGATCAAGGCGCCAATGGTGACGCACAGTTCGCTGAAGGTTCTGACGATCAGTCGCACCGACACCGGCCGGCCTCCCGGGGCTACTCCACAGGCTGTGCGTAGTGGAGATCCACTGTGCCCGAGTAGCCGGGAAGAGTCACCCTGTTGTCCTCCTCGACTTTCCAGCCGAGCCCGTACGCCTTCACGTACAGCTGGTAGTTCTGGATCGCCGTGGAGTCGTTGAGCGCCTGCTTGAGCTTCCCCGGATCCCCACCGCGGTCACCTTGTACGGGGTGAGTAGACCCGGCCCTGCAGGATCAGCGTGTTACCGACACAGCGCACCGCGCTGGTGGAGATGAGCCGCTGGTCCATCACCTTGATGCCACGGGCCCCGCCCTCCCACAGCGCGTTGACGACGGCCTGCAGATCCTGCTGGTGAATGACCAGGTCATTGGGTTGCGGTTCGGGGTAGCCGGGGTTGGCGGTGGCGTCGGGAGGGGCGTCGTTGAGCGTGACCCCGACGGCCTTGCCGGTGATCTCCGTAGTACCAGCGACCCGCTCCAGCGCCTTGAGCTTGGCGTCCTGCGCCCTGGTGCTCCCGTCGTCGCGCTGGGCGAGGGTGTCGATGTCCTTGCGGACGGAAGCGGTCGATTCGTCCAGTTCGGCGTTCTTGTCGCTGCGCTGCTGGATGAGATCGGAGAGCTTCAGCAGGGAGGAGTCGGTACGGATGTCGGTGCCCTTGGCCGCATTGGCGCTGGTGACGAAGATCAGTCCGGCCAGCGCGAAAACGGCAGCGGTGAGGCCTCGGACCGGCCATCGGGACGGATGCCGGACCGGCCCTCCGGGAGAGTCGGCAGAATTGCTCAACGTACCCTTATCTCCTTAGGCGCCACGGAAGCACTACGCTAACGGACGCCCGGGAGGCAGCATTCCCCTCGCGCCTCGCCCCGGCGCCAGCCACAGATCCCTGCGCGGTCACGCAGCGCATCGACAGGAGAGCCCCTCGTGCCGAAGTCACGTATCCGCAAGAAGGCCGACTTCACGCCGCCACCGGCGAAGCAGTCGACCAACATAAAACTGACCAACCGTAGCTGGGTCGCGCCTGTGATGCTGGCGCTCTTCCTGATCGGTCTGGCCTGGATCGTGATTTTCTACGTGACCGAGGGTGACCTTCCGGTCAGCGCCCTGGGCAACTGGAACATCGTCGTGGGCTTCGGCTTCATCGCCGGCGGCTTCGGCGTCTCCACCCAGTGGAAGTAGCTCACTCGCGTCAAGCTGTGCCCTGAAGTTACCCACAGAGTTATCCACAGTCGGGGAAAAGGTCAGACGATCTGTGGATAACTTTCGTCGAAGTTGACGCCAGTGTGACCGCACCCTCCCGCATCGTGGGAGGGTGCGCCCTGTCTGGCCGGGAAAACCCTAACGAGCGACGTCTAACACACCTGTTCGTACGTCATACACAAGATCCGGCTCACGCTGTGGACAACTTCGGGGCCGGGACGCCACAGTCCGCTCAGGTGAGCGCGGCGGTCCTGAAGAGGACGATCCCGAGGACCACCACCAGGACGAGCGCACAGGTGCCGTACTGCACGAGGTTCCGGCGATCACGGGGTGCGTGCACCATGGCGATCGCGATCAGCGTGCCCGCGATCAGCCCCGAGGTGCGCCTGCCAGGCGATCCTGCCCCACGGGTTGAAGGTGAAGATCAGGTTCACCACGAGGAGCGCGATCACCGGCCGCATGTCGTAGTTCATCCGGCGCATCAGCACTGCGGTGGCACCCAGCAGACCGAAAACGGCGCCGGACGCACCGAGCGAGCCCTGCGCGGGGTCTGCGATCCAGAAGGTCAGGGCACTGCCCGCGAGCCCGGACAGCAGATAGAGCGCCAGATAGCGGGCACGGCCGAGCGCCGCCTCCAGCGGGCCGCCCAGCCACCACAGCCCCAGCATGTTGAAGGCGATGTGCCACACCTCCTGGTGCAGGAACATGGACGTCACCAGCCGGTACCACTGCCCTCGGCCACGCCTTCGAGGCCGGCCGCCGGGTCACCGGTATACGCGCGGCCGAACAACAGCAGATCGTCCAGCAACCAGGAACTGGATCTGCCGGTCACCCACACCGCGACGAAGACCGCGAGATTGAGCCCCAGCAGGATCTTCGTGACCAGCCGCGGGTCCGAAGCGACGGTGCCGCCCGCCAGAGTGCGTGGCACGCTCGCAGCCGGATGGTGTCCCGTGCCGGTGCCCCCACGCACACATTCCGGGCACTGGAAACCGACAGAGGCGTCGATCATGCAGTCGGTACAGATCGGGCGTTCGCAGCGCACACACCGGATCCCCGTCTCCTTGCCCGGGTGCCGGTAACACGTGAGCGGGCCGTCCGCGGCCTCGGAGCGGTCCCGGTCCTGGCCTTCGGGCGGCTGCTGGTCCATCGGTCCTTGCCCCTCGCTCCTCGTCCTGACGACTGGCGCACCCGCCACCGCCCCGATCGTCCGCTATGTAGCAGTACGGACGAACAGCACGGTTGGTTCCCGGCGCGGACCGGCGGTCGGGGCCGGCCAGTCGGGGCCGGCCAGTCGGGGTCGGCGGACGGGACCGACGGTCAGCGGGTCTCGATGACGACCGACTCGATCACGACATCCTGCAGCGGGCGCTCGGTCCGGGCGTTGGTCGGGGCAGCCGCGATCGCCTCCACGGTCTGCCTGCCGGCCTCGTCGGCGACCTCACCGAAGATGGTGTGCTTGCCGGTCAGCCACGTGGTCGGCGACACCGTCAGGAAGAACTGCGAGCCATTCGTACCCGGACCGGCGTTGGCCATGGCCAGCAGGTACGGCTTGTCGAAGCCGAGGTCCGGATGGAACTCGTCACCGAACTCGTACCCGGGCCCACCCGTGCCGTTGCCCAGCGGGTCACCGCCCTGGATCATGAACCCGCTGATGACACGGTGGAAGACAGTGCCGTCGTACAGCTTGTCCGTGGATTTCCTGCCCGTCGCGGGTTGGTCCACTCCCGCTCGCCCTTGGCTAGTTCGACGAAGTTCCTGACCGTCTTGGGCGCGTGGTCCGGCAGGAGCCGGATCCCGATATCGCCCTGACTGGTCCTCAAGGTGGCGTAAAGCTGCTCAGCCACGGTCTGCCTTCCCTATGCCTGCACTGACGTCCAGCGATCCTCGCACGCAGCGTTCGCCGCGCCGGCCGATCGACCGGAGGACGGACACATGCTTACCGCCTTGCCCTCTTACCCACCCTTTTCCTGCACTTCCTGCACTTTCTTCGGGACGAACGCGGCCGACTCCGCGACGGCGCAGCGCACTCCGGCCCGAACCGTGGCATTGTCGTCCGCACATTCGCCTTGCACCACATTGCCCGGAGAATGCCGCCCATGACCCGGATGCCCGTCCTGCGATGCTGCTCCCGGCTGCGGCAGGCATGATCTCGGAATGGGTGGACAGGCGGAGTACCAACCCGCCACCAAGGAGGAGGATCCCGTGACCCGCATCGACAGCGTGCGCGCCGCTACCTACTCGGCGAAGGACAGTGCGCGGCACGCCGCGGAAGTGGTGGCGCCTTACGCCGACACGGCCAAGGACCAGGCCGCGCACTATGCGTACGAGGCTCGCACCCGGCTCGCGCCGAAGGTGTCGAAGGCAGCCAAGCAGGCCCGCGTCCAGTACGACTCGCGCCTGGCACCACACATCGAACAGGCGCTGAACCATGTGCCCCGAAGGTCGACGATGCCGCGCACCGCGCAGCGGACCGGACCCGTCGGGCAGCCCGGAGCGCAGCCGACTACACCGTCCCCGCGTCGAGTACGCGGTGGCCGCCGCCCAGCCCATGGCCGAGCAGGCGACCGCACGCAGCACCGCCGCCCTGGCGGCTCTACGTGGACAGGTCACCGCCAAGGAGATCCAGCGGCTGGTCAGAAAGCACGAGCGGCGGGCCAAGGCCGGCCGGATGGTCAAGGGAATCGCCGTGCTGGGCGTTCTGGCCGGCGGTGCCTTCGCCGCCTGGAAGTGGTGGGACAAGCAGGCCAACCCCGACTGGCTGGTCGAGCCGCCCGCACCCACTGAGGTGGCGGACGCCCGCGCCCCTGACCTCGGTCGACGGCAGCGGCCAGACCCTCCTCGACCCTGATGTACGGACCAAGCAGGACGACGCCGAGTCGGACACGACGGACGGTCCCGATCGCAAGGACCGTCCCTGACCCGGCGGGGCACCAGCCCGCAGCACCCACGCAAGCAGCACCCACGCACACACGCGAGGGTGCTGCTTGCTGCCAGCCCGCTCAGGGCGTTGGCCACCCTCGTCCGCACGGCCGAGCATCGTCGAAAGCTGCTGATACGTGCGTTCCCAGCTCCACTCGGACCGCACCCATGCGCGGCCGTCGGCACCATCTCACGGGCGGTGCCCGGATCGCGGAGAAGCTGGATCAGCCGCTGTGCAACGGCCCGGGGCTGCGTCCGTCCACGACGTATCCGCTCTCGCCGTCCCGTACGGCATCGGGCGCACCCCGAGTCTCCCGCGATGACCGGAAGGCCGGCCGCTGCCGCCTCCAGGAAGACGATGCCGAGCCCCTCGACTTCCAGGCCGAGATGCCGCGTACGGCAGGGCATGGCGAACACGTCGGCGTCGGCGTAGACGGCGGCCATGTCCGCGTGCGCCCGGCCGCCCTCGATGAGTACGGCGCCGGCGACGCCCTCGGCCGCGGCGAGCTCCCGCAGGCCCTCGGCATACGGGCCGTCGCCGACCAGGCGCAGCACGGCTCCCGGCACGGCACGGTGGACCAGTGGCAAGGCCCGGATGAGGGTGTCCTGTCCCTTACGCGGGATGAGGCGGGCAGCGCAGAGGATGACGGGACTCCCATAGCGTCCGCCGCCTCCGGGGCGGAAGGCCGAGGTGTCCACTCCCGGGGTCAGACGCACCATCCGTATCGCCGCCTGCGGGCCGATGGCAGCGGCGACGGGACCGCGGGTGGCGTGGCTCAGGTAGGTGAGAGTGTCCGTGTTCCTCGCCACGCGGCGAAGTGCCGTACGCGCGCCGGGAGTACGGGCCCACCACACTTCGTGCCCATGCGTGGTGGCGACGATCCGCTGCACGTCTGTTTCCCGGCGCAGCCGTCCGGCCATGAGCCCGAGGGAGCGGCGGCCCCGAACCACACGCTGTCGCACTCGAACTTCCGCGCCAGCGCGACTGCTCTGCGCGTCACCCGGGGTCGGCAGCAGCGTGCGTGAGCGATCGCGGGTGATGGGGAAGTCCTGCCGGGCGTCGAAGGCCGCGCTGCCGGGCTCGTTGGAGGCGTAGACGATGACCTCGCGGGGCGGGAAACGGGCGGCCATGGCGTGGACGAAGGTCTCGATGCCACCTGCCGGGGCGGGAAGTCATTGGTGATGATGAGCGTGCGAGGCATGGGCGAAGGCCTTTCCTGTGTACGGGGCAGGCCGCGCGAGCCGCAGCCAGGCGGAGAGGACGAAGGGTACAGGAGATAGCCGAACCGGGTCGCCGGGAGCAGGCAGAGGGCCAGCCCGAGCCCTGTCGCCAGCCGGTCGGCCGCGGCTCGGGTGGACAGCGGCGGTGAAACGGCCAGTGAGCCGGCCATGAACACCGCCGCGCAGCCCAGCGCCATGACGGCGACGAGGGCGCCGCCGGGCAGACAGGTGGCAAGCAGGTAGCCGGGCAGCGGGCTGGCCGCGGGAGAGACGGCGTCGGTCAGGCCGAGCGGAAAGGCGACGGCGTTGGTGACCAGCGCGCCGTGCCCGCTGAGCGCGACGGGTGCCACGGTCGCGGCCAGGACCGCGACGCAGGCGCCGGCGCAGCGCAGGGCCGCACCCGGCCGGCACCGTATGACCAGCAGGGCGAGCACCACGGGCAGGGCCGGCCACGCGGTCCATTTCAGCGCCGCGGCAACGCCCAGTACCAAGCCCGCACGCCCGCCGTCACCACGTCCGGCGAAGGCCGGACCGAGGCAGAGGAGCCCCACCACCGGCAGGTCGATACCGCCGGTGGCCAGGGAAGTGCCGCCAGCGGGCAGGCGGAGAGCAGTAGCAACGGGCGGCGCACAGGATGCCGGGCGATCCGCAGGGCCGCCGCCATGGTGAGCACGAAGACGCCGGCGAAGCACCACCGTGCGTCGGTCCACGGCCCCTGCCCCAGCAGGGCGTCCGGCAGGCCGAAGACGGACATGCCCGGCAGATACGGGTTGTACTCGTCGACACCTGCCGGATCCGGAAGATAGGGGCTGCCGGTGTCCAGGAGCAGGCGCGCGGAGCGTTCGACCACCGCCACCTCCGACTGCGCCCGGCCCGTGGCGGCAAGCACGACGAGCGGCAGCAGCACGGCGCCGGCCACCGCGAGGGCCGCGGGGACAACGCCCGGGCGTGACGTGGCCGGCCGGCCAGGAGGGCAGCGGCCACGTACCCGGCAGCCGCGGTGAAACCCCAGACCCGGTGCGGGGTGTGGCTGGTGGCAGCGCCCATCAGCAGGGCTGCCACCGCGCACAGTGCCCAGCCATATCGCTGTGCGGGAAGAGCGGAAAGAATGGAAGGGGCGGAAGAAGCGGGAAATGCGGGAGGAGCCGGGAGAGCCGATGGCATGCCCCGAACGCTAGGAGCGGGTACGGCCCGGGGCATCGGAGCAGGCTCTGCTCCGGCTGTCACACCCTGGTACTACGTCACGCCGGTGGCTCATCCCGGACGGCGACGCCACCGGGCCCGCTCACCAGCCAGGATGGGCGCTATGAGGGTTTCACCGCGCGCGTTGTTCGCCTCCCCGGCTTTCCCATGGGTCACCGGCGGACTGCTGACGTTTCTCGTCGTGCCCGAGGTACGGCGGATGGACGCCATGTCCCCGGTCATCCTGGCCTCCACCTTCGCGGCCACCCTGCCGTTGATCTGGCGACGCTCGCACCCAGTCGTCGCGTACGCATCGGCCGGCGGCTCCTTGCTGAGCTGGCTGGTCTGGGAACAGTTGTGGGCAACCGCATTGGTCGCCGGATCGCTCGGATTCTTCACCCTCGCCCGGCGCCGAGTGGCCAACCCGTTCGTCCTGGCCGTGGGCGGGCGGGCGCGGCGATACTCGTCAACTGGCTCCGGCTGCAGCGCGGCTACTACGGATCGAGGGAGCTCGACCCCGCGCACTTCGTCGAAGGTCTCGTCATCGCCGTGGCCATCGTGGCCACCATCAGCCTCGGCGACGCGCTGCGCAGCAGGAGGAGACCCGCCGGGTACGGGAGGCCGCTCAGATCCGGCTGATCGAGGAAGTACGCCACCGGGCCGTAGCCGAAGAACGTGCGGTCATCGCCCGTGAACTGCACGACGTGGTCGCCCACTCGGTGTCGGTCATCGCACTGCAGGCGGAGAGCGCCACCTACACCACCCCGGCCTGTCCCCGCAGGCGCACGACGGCTTCCAGCAGATCGCGGCCTCGGCCCGGTCCTCGCTGACCGATCTGCGGCAACTGATGGGCCTGCTGCGCTCGGGCCCGCCCGGCTCCCAGGGGCCGAGCTCGCTCCGCAGCCCACTCTCGCGGACCTGGAACACCTCATCGACCAGCACCGCAGTGTCGGCGGAAGCGTTTCCTGCGCCCCGCCGGGACCACGACGGCCTGCCGAGAACACTCGAACTGACGGCCTATCGAATAGTGCAGGAAGCCCTCACGAACGTCCGCCGTCACGCCCCGGCGCCCACGCGGTCGTTCACCTGGACCGCGGTCCCGACCGGCTGACCGTGCGCATTGATGACGACGGCAACGGGGCCGCACCCGCCACCGGCACCACGCCCGGTCATGGGCTGGCCGGAATGCACGAGCGCGCCGCACTGCTCGGCGGGCGGCTCGACGCGGGCCCCGCCCCGAAGGCGGCTTCCGGGTATCGGCCCAGCTGCCCTGGCCCGCCGCACCGGAACAGCGGGCGGGGCAGCACAGTGATACGCGTACTCATCGCCGACGACCAGGCGATCGTCCGCACCGCCATCTCCAGCCTGCTGTCCACCCAGGACGGCATCGAGGTCGTCGGCGAGGCACAGGACGGCACGGAGGCAGTGCGGATCGCTGCCGAGAAACACCCGGATGTCGCGCTGCTCGACATCCGTATGCCCGTAATGAACGGCATCGAGGCCGCCCGCACCATCCTCGCCCGGCCCGGGAACGCGACCAAGGCCCTGATGCTGACGACCTTCGATATCGACGAGTACGTCTACGACGCATTGTCGGCGGGTGCCAGCGGGTTCCTGCTCAAGGACGCCACCTTCCCCGAACTCCTCCACGCCGTCCGGGTGGTAGCGGCCGGCAACGCGTTGCTGGCGCCGGAAGTGACCAAGCGCCTCATCTCGGAATTCGCCCGTCACCGGCCGCCCACCCGGACGCACAACGACCTGAGCGAGCTGACCGCCCGGGAGACCGAAGTGCTGGTGCTCATCGCTCGTGGGCTGTCCAATACCGACATCGCCCGCCACCTGGTGATCAGCGACCACACCGTGAAGACCCACATCAACCGCATCTTCACCAAGCTTCGGCTGAACGACCGCGCCCAGGCCGTGATCCTCGCGTACCGGACAGGGCTGGTGGACAGTTCCGGCTGACCGCGGCCGGGATCACGGACGGGCCTGCGAGCAGGAAGTTCCGCACGACGCCGAGGGCCCGGCCCGTATCGAATCCTGGAGGGCGACCGGCCTCGAAGGACGCCCCGGCGGACGGCGACAGCCATCGGTGCGGTCAGCCGAAGCCGGGTGCCGGCGCCGTGGCGTTCAGCGCCGTCACGATCGTCTCTTCCTCATACGTGAAGTGGGACTCCAACAGGCCTGCCAGCCGCTCCAGCTCGGACCGGAGGAACACGGGGTCGGACTCGCCGGGGACGAAGCCGTCGACGAGTTCCTGGATGGCGTCCTGCAGCGCTGCCACCACCTTGTGCTCCTCGCCGAGTTGCGCGAGGGCCGGGGCGAGTGCGGGGAACTCCCCGGCCAGCTGCGGAAACATGGCCATGGTCTCGCCACCGTGGTGCTTGCTCAGCGCCCCGCAGAAGCTGAGGCAGTGGGTGCGCATCTGCTGGGCGAGGTCCGGCGCCGTCCGCTCGATGGAGCCGGCGCCGCCCTCGATCATCCGCTCCGCCTGCTGCCGGAGCGTCTCCAGCTCGCCGCGCAGCCAGTCATGCACCTCGACGATCCAGTCGCCCATGCCCTTGACGCGTTCCTCGCCGGGCTTGGGGCCGATGCGGTGCAGCACGATGACGGGGATCTCCTGGTCGTCCTGGCCTGGTGGCCGGCGTACCCGGGAGCCTCGACGACGACGCGGTCGAAGAGTCTGTCGCGCTGCTCGCCGGGCGGGACCGCGGCGATCGCCTGATAGGTGCCGGTCCCGGTCTCGACCGTCACGATCGGGTTCTTGAGGATGTTGTGGTACCAGTCGGGTGCTTGTCGGCGCCATTCGCGGAGGCGATGACAATGCCGTTCCCGTCGAATTCGAGATACCCCAGGATGCTCTCCCGGCGCAGACCACTCCTGGCGCCGACGGTCGTCAGAACAGTCAGCGTCCAGCCCTCGAACATCCCGCTCATCGTCCCGTTGTTCTCACGGAACTCTTCGATGACCCTGCGCTGGAACGCATTGACGTCGAAGTCCCCAGGCCTGGGCCTGTTCCTTGCTCATGGGCTGCCTTTCGGTGTCGTTTCCGTACGACGGAGAGGGCGACGCCAAAGGAAATCGACACAGAAATACCCCGCATACCTACGCAGTGAAAGTGGGCGCAGCAACCCCGGAATCAGGAGTTGACAAGCTGCGAGAGTCGGAATATGCCGATCTCTGCAATGGCTGAGTAGCCGCTACCTCCACGCGTAGGCCCATACGGGGCTCGGCGGAAACCTAACACCGCCCACGCGAGCCCGGCAAGATCTCTTCCCGCCGAGGTCCGACGGTGGATCCATCTCGGCAAGCCCTTCGCAGGTTCTCATCCAGCAAGGCGCCCCACTCCCTCGGGTACCCCTGGGGTATGTGTTCACTGCGCCGGCACCGGACAACGCCAGAAGGCACATCGCACCGATGGAGACGCCATGACTAATCACTCCGGCTCTCGAACTCGACTCGACGATCCTCACCGGCGGGGTCCAGCCGGTCAGCTTCCGGGTGCCCGGCCCCGACGGACAGGCGGTGACCGAGTACACGCCCGAGCATGAGAAGGAACTGCACCTCATCGCCGTCCGACGGGACACGGCCGGGTACCAGCATGTGCAACCGGTGATGGACGAGAGGGCATCTGGAGCGTCGAGCTGGCCCTGGAACCGGGGACTGGCGGTTCTTCGCCGACATCCACCCGGCCGGCCACGACGGGGCCATGACGCTGGGGATCGACATCGCGGTCGCCGGGCAGTACGACCCGCGGCCGCTTCCCGAGGCCACCCGGACCGCGCAGGCCGACGAGTACACCGTCAGCCGGAACGGCCGGCCCGTCCGACCTGCAGCCCTATCTGACCGCGTACGGACACCTGGTGGCACTGCGGGTCGGCGACCTGGGCTACCTCCACGTCCACCCGGAGGGCGGGCCCGGTGGCGGCACCACCGAGCCCGGGGCCCGACTCGGCTGGTGGGGCCCGACGGGAACGTTCGCCTGGTCGTGGCCACCACCGACCCCGGCGCCCTGCCCGCCCAGTCGACCTGGTACCTGGGCGCGTTCGCGTGCGCCCGCGATGGATCCCGTCGAGGGGACGGTTGCGACGTTTACGCTCTCGTGTCCATCAGGTCCCCTGGTCTTTTGATCGTCAAGGCTTGGTACTGCCTGCCCGGCTTTTGCCCCGGCTTGCGGCCCGGCAATCCGATGACGGCCATCTTGCTTCCGCCCTCCAGCGCTGTCTTCGGGAGCGACTACTTCACTCTCGAACACATGGAAATCTCCATTGGCCGTAGTAGACATTGGGCGGTGGTGTGGTCTAGGTTTTCCCTCGTAGCCGAGATCAGCAAGGCCCGGCAGAGACGAACTGGCGGGCAGTGGTACCAGCAGTTGTAGTGCGCAGGGCGGTGCGGTGGTGGAGTTTCGAAGCCAGGGTTGTTGCAGGACGGCGACGGGACTGACGACTGCACCGGGTGGCCCGCAGTGATCAGGGGCCACCGCGAGCAGGACCCAGCAGTGAAGTTGAGGAGAGCGGTACCTCGGTGAAGGCGTCGACTGCGGGCGCGCGCACCGGGAAGTTCGGCAGTGGGGTTCCAAGCCAGAGCAGACGCAGGATAGGCGACGGGGCTGGCTGCCGAAGAGTGGCGTTCATCCAGGCCACAGAGCAGTACGCAGGGCGGTGCGGTGGTGGAGTTTCGAAGCCAGGGTTGTTGCAGGACGGCGACGGGACTGACGACTGCACCGGGTGGCCCGCAGTGATCAGGGGCCACCGCGAGCAGGACCCAGCAGTGAAGTTGAGGAGAGCGGTACCTCGGTGAAGGCGTCGACTGCGGGCGCGCGCACCGGGAAGTTCGGCAGTGGGGTTCCAAGCCAGAGCAGACGCAGGATAGGCGACGGGGCTGGCTGCCGAAGAGTGGCGTTCATCCAGGCCACAGAGCAGTACGCAGGGCGGTGCGGTGGTGGAGTTTCGAAGCCAGGGTTGTTGCAGGACGGCGACGGGACTGACGACTGCACCGGGTGGCCCGCAGTGATCAGGGGCCACCGCGAGCAGGACCCAGCAGTGAAGTTGAGGAGAGCGGTACCTCGGTGAAGGCGTCGACTGCGGGCGCGCGCACCGGGAAGTTCGGCAGTGGGGTTCCAAGCCAGAGCAGACGCAGGATAGGCGACGGGGCTGGCTGCCGAAGAGTGGCGTTCATCCAGGCCACAGAGCAGTACGCAGGGCGGTGCGGTGGTGGAGTTTCGAAGCCAGGGTTGTTGCAGGACGGCGACGGGACTGACGACTGCACCGGGTGGCCCGCAGTGATCAGGGGCCACCGCGAGCAGGACCCAGCAGTGAAGTTGAGGAGAGCGGTACCTCGGTGAAGGCGTCGACTGCGGGCGCGCGCACCGGGAAGTTCGGCAGTGGGGTTCCAAGCCAGAGCAGATGCAGGATGGGCGACGGGGCTGGCTGCCGAAGAGTGGCGTTCATCCAGGCCACAGAGCAGTACGCAGGAGAGCAGTATCAGCAGTAGGTAAGTAGTTGATCCCAGAGGGAAGAAACGGAGGAGCCGAGCGCCATCAGGATCGCCCGGGCGGAATGACTGGGCCCGGGTACCGCAGGACATCGATAGTGGGGTGGTCTCCGGTCAAGCAACCGCGATCCACGCGTTCCCGACAGAGTTCAGGTCGGGTCGGCGGAAACAGACAGTCGGCGCAGTATCGAAGCCGGCAGATGGTGTAGCAGTTCCTTCGGGGCCCTGGTGCCATTGGCACCAGGGCCCTCCACGCGTTACGTAGAGAGGTGCAAGTGACAGCAGACGATTCGTTCGGCCGTCTCGATGACGACGACTACCCCGCCTACACGATGGGCCGGGCCGCCGAGTTGCTCGGCACGACCCAGGATTCCTCCGCGCCATCGGCGAAGCCCGCCTGATCACCCCGCTGCGTTCCGCAGGCGGCCACCGCCGCTACTCCCGCTACCAGCTGCGCATCGCCGCCCGCGCCCGGGAACTCGTCGACCAGGGCACCCCATCGAGGCCGCCTGCCGCATCGTCATCCTCGAAGACCAACTCGAAGAAGCCCAGCGCATCAACGCCGAACACCATCGCACCACCAAGGCGGTTGCCCCGTCGCCTGCCGGCTGAAGAGCTTCCGTCCCGGCCGGGGTGATTGGGTAATGGCGGCCCGTTGGTCAAGGTCCGGGAGGTGGTCCTTGACCCTGATGTTGGACACACGAGACACTGGGTCCTGAGGATCTCTCGGAGAATGGCGCCCTCACCGTCCGCCACGGAGCAGGGACCGAACCGCGGCGTCATGTTGGCACGTATCCGAGTTTTGTACTTGCTGCGGGTGTCGCCCTGAATGCCGGTGAGCCGGTCGACGTAGGCGAGCGCGAAGGGCTCGAACATCGCCTCCTTGCGGCGCCGGCCTGCAACGAAACCGTGACCTCGGGTCCACCCGGGCGGCCAGTGCTCCCCGTGCGCCTTCGGGAGGTCGCGGAACTTTCAGCGGACGTGATGTCGTCGAACGACTCCGACTCCCGCTTGCCGGTCCGGGCGCCGGCTGTGCGCCAGCGGACGACGAACGTGGGTCTCCGCCCCTGCGCTCCTTGGTTTCGATGCAGGCCAAGAAACGACCGCAAACGACTCGATGTGCCCACCATGTGCCCACCAGCGGAAGAGAAAGCCCCTCTGACTCGCGTTTCCGCAGGTCAGAGGGCTTGGGAGATGTGGAGCCTAGGAGATTCGAACTCCTGACATCTGCCTTGCAAAGGCAGCGCTCTACCAACTGAGCTAAGGCCCCGAAAGGGGACAGCACAGGACACATCCGTGTCGCACCGGCCGTCGCAGAACAGAGTACCGGGTGCCCCGGAATCTTGTAAAGGATTGGGTCTCCCGGTCGGCAACCCTCTCCGTAAGATGCACGACGAGGTTCGCGGCAGCGAAGCCGCAGCGAAGGGGAGACGCCATGGACGCAGCGCAGCAGAGGCAACGGCAAGGGCCGGGAGCTCCAGCGCAGCTGGTACGGAGAGCCGCTGGGGGCGCTCTTCCGTCGGCTGATCGATGATCTCGGCCTGAACCAGGCCAGGCTCGCCGCCGTGCTCGGGCTGTCCGCGCCCATGCTCTCCCAGCTCATGAGCGGCCAGCGGGCCAAGATCGGCAACCCCGCGGTCGTACAGCGCGTCCAGGCTCTGCAGGAGCTGGCCAGCCAGGTAGCGGACGGCAGTGTGAGTGCGGGAGAGGCCACCGACCGGATGGAAGAGATCAAGAAGTCCCAGGGCGGTTCGGTCCTGACCAGCACCGGTCACACCTCGGCCACCGGCGGAGCCCCACCGTCCGGCGAGTGGTCCGCGAGATCCAGTCGCTGATGCGCTCGGTCGCCGCGGCCGGCGACATCATCGATGCTGCGGACTCCCTCGCCCCCACCCACCCCGAACTGGCAGAGTTCCTCCGGGTGTACGGCGCAGGGCGCACCGCGGACGCGGTCGCGCACTATGAAGGGCACCAGGGCTGAGGACCCTTCCGACAGGCCCCTGGCCGGGCAGTACCCCGGCAGCCGGGTACAGCCGACGATGGAACTGGAACTGGGAGCGGGCGCAGCGCAATGGGTGAAGTCTTCGCCGGTCGGTACGAGCTGATCGATCCGATCGGGCGCGGTGGGGTCGGTGCCGTCTGGCGCGCCTGGGATCACCGCCGCCGCAGGTATGTAGCGGCCAAGGTGCTGCAGCAGAGCGACGCGCACACGCTGCTGCGCTTCGTCCGTGAGCAGGCTCTGCGGATCGAGCACCCGCATGTGCTCGCTCCCGCCAGCTGGGCCGCCGACGACGACAAGGTCCTGTTCACCATGAACCTGGTCAGCGGCGGTTCGCTGGCGCACGTCATCGGCGACTACGGCCCGCTGCCGCCGCGCTTCGTCTGTCTGCTGCTGGACCAGCTGCTGTCCGGGCTGTCGACGGTGCACGCCGAAGGAGTGGTGCACCGCGACATCAAGCCCGCCAATATCCTGATGGAGGCCACCGGAACCGGCCGTCCCCATCTGCGGCTCTCCGACTTCGGCATCTCGATGCGCAAGGGCGAGCCGCGGCTCACCGAGACCAACTACGTGGTCGGCACGCCCGGTTACTTCGCGCCCGAGCAGATGATGGGGCGGAGCCCGATTTCCCCGCGGACCTTTTCGCTGTCGGCCTCGTGGCGCTGTACCTGCTGGAGGGCCGCAAGCCGGACTCCCAGGCGCTCGTCGAGCACTTCGCCACGCACGGGACCCCGGGCGCACCGCAGGGTGTTCCGGAGCCCCTCTGGCAGGTCCTGGCCGGGTTGCTGCAACCCGACCCCAGGCCCGCTTCCGGACGGCCACCGGCGCCCGCAAGGCCCTGACCGCGGCGGTCGAGATGCTGCCGGAACCGGGCCCGGACGACGAGCCGGTGGAGGTCTTCGACCAGATCGGGCCGCTGCCCCGGGTTCGGCCCCGACGGCCCCGCCAGAGCCGGCCGGAGCCCGCACCCGCACAGCCTTCCGCCGACGCCCAGCCCGCCCAGCAGCACGCGCAGGCGCCCCGGCCCACAGGGAGCGGCCGTACACACAGCCTCCGGTCTCGATGTCGGAGACGGGCAGCTTCCATCTGGCACCGCCCCGCAGCCTCCTCAGCGGCCCGTGCCGCTGCCCGGTCAGGCCCAGCCCTACCCGCCACAAACCCCGCTCCCGGCGTACAACGCGTCCTCCGCCTTCCACGCAGCGGCACCCGACCTCGCCCAGACCCCCACCGCAGCGGTACAGCACGAGCCGGGCCCCACGCGGGCGTACACCGGCCAGTCCGCGCCGGCTCCCCATCCCGGCGCGGCGGTCAACGCACCCGGCCCGCCCGCGTCCCTGCGCAAAGCGTCCGGGACCGCCCCGAAGGTGGCGATCCCGGTACTGCTGGTGGCACTGATCTGCTTCGCAGTGGGCATCTGGGCGCTGACCCAGGCCTGACGGCGGCCCCGGACCGCCGGCTGACGGCCCGCGGACGCCACCGTCGGAGCGCCGGTTACCAGGCCTGGGGCGGCCCGCCGTACGGCGACTGCCCGCCGCCCGGCGGCACCGCGGCGGCAACCGCCGACCTGCGCCTGCCCAGCAGCGTCCAGACGCCGAGCCCGAGCACCAGCACGGAACCCGCACCGATCCCGCCCGCCGCGACCAGCGTCATCGTGCTGCTCTTCTCGGCCTCGGGCGCGCTCTGCCCGCTCCTGGCCATGTCCTTGTCCTTCTGGGTGACACCGAAGATCCCGGCGTCCCCTCGTACGGCGCCGGCTTCGCCTTGTTGCGGACGTTCACCGTGAGAGTCAGCTCGATGGGCTTGTTCCCGTAGTGCTCCGCGACCTCCGGGCTGAGCGTCGCCGACAGGTAGTACCAGCCGGCGAACCGCATGGCGCTGATGTCGGAACCGGCGTCGAAGCGGTTCTCGTACGCCACCGGGGGCAGCGGGTCCAGCGCCTCGGACACCGGCACACCGGCGTACGCCAGCGTGGTGTCGTCGACATGGCCAAGCACCGGATTGTCCAGCGCCAGCGCCAGGGCGCTGCCCAGGTACTCGGTCGACTTGGTGCTGTTGCTGAGCGCTGCAGTGGCGAAGATCTGCTGCCCCAGTCCACCGGCACCCGGTAGAAGCGTGTCTGCCCCGGCGCGATGGTGTCCTTCCACTCGCCGGTCTCCAGGCCCGTGGCGTCGTAGTAGCTGCTGCCGCCGGAACGCTTCCGGAATCCGGGCTCCGGTGCCGGCGAGGCGGACGACCAGCTCTCCGGCGCCTCGCTCGGCTGCGCCTTACCGTCCTTCAGGCCCGGCTCCGACTCGTACCGCAGCTCCAGATCCCATTCGCCGGGGTCCGAGGTGGCCTTGCTCTCCCGCTCGATCAGGACGTCGTACGCCCCGGCCGCCTCGCAGGTGACGCTGTCCTTCTCCACGATCCGGTGCGCGTACGCGGCGATCGGACGCGGGAACTCCGCGGATTCAAAATCCGCGTCCTCGGAGCTGCACCGGGTGTCGTCCCGGTCCCTGACGCTGATCGTGATGCCGTCCCCGTAGGCGACCTTTCCGCCCGTCCTGGGCACGACGACCGCGGAGACGTACGCATTGGTCTTGTCGTCGAGGTTCAGCCGGTAGTAGAGCTTCTGCCCCTTCTTGATCGAGCTCTTGTAGACCGACCCGGACGTCAGGGCCGTGGCCTCGGCATTCGTCTCCGTGCCCCGGACCGACTTCGCCGCGGGGTCGAAGGTGTACGAAGCGGCGCCGTCGGCCGCGTGCGCCTGGCCGGGCAGCGCCGCCATCGCGCACATCGCCGCGACGGCCGCCAGCATCGCCCGGCCTCTGTTGCGCTGCCTGTTCACGCACTTCCCCTCGTCGTCTGTGCGGCCGCCCTGCGACGGCTGCGTACGAAAACGAGCCCCGCGATCACAGCCACCACGGCGCCCGCTCCGGCAGCGGCCGCGATGCCGGTCCATCCTGCCCCGCCCGCACCACTGCTGTCTGCGGCCACATCCGCATTGCCCTGTTTGTCATTCTTCTTGGCTGCGCCACCGCCCCGTTCCCCGCTGCCGCAGGGCGCCGTGCTGCGGACCGGCCAGCTCGTCACCGAGGACCGCCACCCGGAGCACCACACCGATCTGCGGATTCTCCGCGATCTCGGCAGTCTCGGCCCCAGGGTCACCGCGATGTAGAAATCGCCCCGGCGCGCACCGGCTGGACCGCTGAACGGTACTCGTAGCGATTGGTCCAGGCGACCGGGACCGACCCCATCGCGATCGCCGCAGGCCGGCCGCTGTAGGACGTCGTGGAGGAGAACTCACCACCGCCGTCCACCGGGAAGCGGGCCGGAGTGAACAGCTGCGTCCCGCCGTACGAGGATGTGGAGACGGCACGCCGTACCGTCGGCTCGTTCGCGAACTCCACGTCGTAGCGGACCTGCTGGCCCCAGCCGGCCGGAATCCGGTACCAGAGGGTCTGCGAGGGCAGGATCCGGTCCCGCCACACACCCCGGCCGAGCTGCCTCGCATCGTTGAAGCCGGTACCGCCCCGTATGTCGCGCGGATCTCCCGACGGCAGCACGGCGTCCCTGCCGCCCCGCCGTACTCGGGCCGCGACTGGGCGGGCGTGACGCCTCCGGCCAGCGGCGCCTCGACGCCGTACAACAGCTCCAGCGGCCAACGGGCGGAATCGGAACCCTTCTTGCTCTCCCGCTCCACCACCATCCAGTAGCGGCCCGCCTCGTCACAGCTGCGGCTGCCGTCCTCGGACCGGATACGGGAGACGGCGGCGGTCAGCGGCGTCGCGCCCTCCTCCTGGCCGAAGCGTTCGGTGTCCGTCCCGCAGGAGCCGGCGTGGGTGCCGTATTCGAGACCGGTACGCAGGGCGTCGACGCCGTCGACCGCAGCACCGGGCTGCGGGACTGCCGTCGCCGCGAAGTTCGCTGTGGACACGGCGTCGAGATCGACCGCGTAGTACCGCTTCTCGCCGGGGCCGATGGTGTCCAGATACTGGCCGGGCACGATCGCGGGCGCCCGGGAGCTGCTTGCCGCGCCCTCGACCCGATCACCCTTCAACCGGTAGCCGTCCGCGGACAGTTGCGCCGCCCGCTGCAACTGTCTGGCCAGCGCCTCGGCGTCCGGTGCGTCGTAGTAGCGCCCGTTGCCCGCGTCCGCGATGCACTCGAGCTGCTCCCTGGCCGCACCCTTCACCTGGAAGCCCACGGTGTCGATCCGCAGCCCGGTGCCGTCCCTGCCCAGCTGTCCGGCCACCTCACAGGGGACGGCGTACCGCAGTTGTCCTCACCGTCGGAGATCAGCAGGATCGTCCGCGTCGCGACGGCACCGGCCGCGGGCTCCGGGAGGTCCGCGGCGGCTTTCTGCAGGGACAGCCCGATGGGAGTGTCCCCTTGGGCCGCACGCCCGCCATTCATGGCGGCTCGGTCGAGCTCTTCCACCGGCCGTACGAGCCGGGTGTCCGTGCAGCCCTCGGGACGGTCCGCCCCGTACACCCGCAGGCCGGTCGGATGGCCGTCGGGCAGCGCGTCCACCACCGTGCCCACGGCAGTACGCGCGGCGTCCATCCGGGTGCGGCCCGCTCCGTCGCCGTCCCCATGGAGCCGGAGGAGTCGAGCACCATGACCAGGCCGCCGCTGCCGGACGGATCCTGCGCACCGTTCTTCTGTGGCACCGCGGATACGGATGCCGACGCCGGCAGCACTCCCGCCATCAGGACGAACAGCACCGCGCCGATCATCGCCCCGCTGCCACAGCATGGCGTTGCCCATGCGTCCCGCCCCGGTACTCACTCGTGCCCTCACCCAAGCCCCTCGGCCGAATCAGCTACTTTGCTCTCGCAACCTAGTGATTTGCTCAGGTGAACTCAAGTGCACAGGTGTCACGGTCCCGCAACAGGAGCCCGGACAGCACGAAGCCCCGGCCGCTCAGCGACCGGGGCCCGCAACGGACTGTTCCGTCTCACACACCCGAACCTGCGGGCACGGAGTCGGTCGCCTCCGTCCACAGATCCTGCTCGGCGCGATCCGCCTGGATCTGGCGGTACACGAGAGCCCGCCGATGGCGGCCAGTGCGACCAGGAGAAGCTTCTTCACCGCGCGACCTCGTCTTTCCTTGGCGTAAGGGACTGCTGCCGCCCGACTATACACACCGGCCGATACCGATCGGTGACCTGCCGGGACCCGGCCGGCGCCCGGATCGGAGCGATCGCCCGAGCTTCGTCCGGACAGTCCGGCACCCTGAAAGCACCTTCTTCGGACCGGTTGAACCATAAGAGTGGTGTTCATCTGAAGATCAGCGCATCGAGGGCGTCGGTCCCGGAAATCGCCCTTCGCATCCACATCATCGGGAAGGTAAGCAACCCGGACCACCTGAAAGCGAGGGGCCATGAGCACCTTCAGGGTCAAGAGCATCTGGACCGCCTTCATCACCGTCTTCTTCGCACTCCTGGCAGCGCTGGGGCTCGCGAGCACCCCGGCAGCGGCCACGAAGTCGGCGGCCACGCCCCAGAAGCACACGGTCGCAACGGCCGCAACCGCGAACACCCCGTCGGTGCGATGGACCCTTCCGCGTGACAGGGCACTGCCACCCACGATGAAGCAGCGCATCCACGCCGAGGCCCACGGCTCCTCACCGTCCGCCAGGAGCCTGTCCACCGACACCACGGACGTCACGGACCCGGCCAACGACACCCGCTCCACCCACGGCGCCCAGGCCGGCGACTCGTCCCCACTGCCACCCTGAGAGCGCGTCAGCCGCACACAGGGCCTCCAGATCCGGTCACTCCGGACAGGGGCCTTTTCCGTGCGTACGGGAGCCTCTCGTACGCACGGCGACTCGGCAGCCCGGGCCTGCCCGTGACACCCGAGCGGAAATCGCTTGAGCTGTCCGAGTCCGGCTCTCGGTTCACCGGTCCTCAAGGCCCCGGGACCGAGCCCTCGCACGCGGTTCCCGGAGGTGCTGAAGGTCCATCCCGAGGTGGCCCGGGCGATCTCCTCCGGCAGCCGGATCAGCGTGCGTGACCATGGACGTCCGCACCCATGTGGTGGGCGACGCAGAGCGGGAAGCCGTGACGCCGCTCGCCGGGCTGCTGAAAAAGATCCGTGGCGGGCTGATGTCAGCCGGAGATGTCCGGAGATGTCAAAGGCCCCCAACCGAAATCGGCTGGGGCCTTTGTACTGGTGGGGCTAACAGGATTTGAACCTGTGGCCTCATCCTTATCAGGGATGCGCTCTAACCAACTGAGCTATAGCCCCGCCGCGCTGTGCGCTGACTTCAGAAGATTAGCGCACGTCGGGGCCAGTCCCAAAATCGATACCCGGCGTCCTACTCGTCCTCGGCCAGCGTGAGCTCGACACCGCCCACGAAGCCGGCCGACAAGTTGTAGATGAAGGAGCCCAGCGTCGCCAGCGCAGTGGCCAGCACCACATCGATCACCGCGATGACCGAGGTGAAAATGAGGACGCGCGGCAGGGACAGGAACTGCTGCAGATCGAAGCCGCTGCTCTCGGTCGAGCCGGTGGCCTCACTGATCGTGCCGCCCACGGTCTCGAAGACGCCCATCGCATCCATCACCATCCACAGGACGGCGGCGGCGACCACGGTGCAGATGCCCAGCGCGATGGACAGCAGGAAGCTGACCTTCATCACCGACCACGGATCGGCCTTCGACACCCGCAGACGCGCTTTACGGGTACGCGGAGTGGTCCGCGCCCCGTCCGCGGCCGACGCGTCGCCTGCGCACCGACCGCACCGTGCTGCCCGCCCTGTGTTCCGCCCTGTGTTCCGCCCTGTTTTCCGCTCTGCTGCCCGCCGTGCGTACCGCCGCCCGCAGGGACGGATACGCCTGCGGCGGGTGGTACGGGCCCGTCTGGCCCGGCGTGGGCTCCCGCTCCCCGGGCAACGGCCCGGTCGCGTAGCCCTCGTACTGGGGCTGAGGTCCCCGAGTGTCCGTCACTGTGCCCCTTGGGAGTCCGTGGCAGGGCCACGGGCACCGCTCGCTCCAGTTCCGGAAGCGGCCGAACCGGCGCCCGTGGCTCCACTCACGCTCTACTCCTCGTGCTCCCCGGTCGAAGGCTCCATGCCCTCGACAGTGCCCTCGACCATGTCGCCTTCGGCCTCGTTGGTCCCGTCGACCTCTTCGGCCTCACGACCGGCCTCGGCGTTACGCGCGATGCCGACGACGGCATCGCGCTTGCCCAGATTGATCAGTTGAACGCCCATGGTGTCACGGCCCGTCTCCCTGACTTCATTGACTCGCGTACGAATCACACCACCGCCGAGCGTGATGGCGAGAATCTCGTCCGTCTCCTCCACCACCAGCGCCCCCACGAGCAGGCCCCGGTCCTCCACGATCTTGGCGGCCTTGATGCCCAGCCCGCCACGACCCTGGACCCGGTACTCGTCGACCGCGGTCCGCTTCGCGTAACCACCGTCAGTGGCAGTGAACACGAACGTACCGGGCCGGACAACATTCATCGAGAGCAGTTCGTCGCCTTCGCGGAAACTCATGCCCTTGACGCCCGAAGTGGCACGGCCCATCGGACGGAGCGCATCGTCCGTCGCGGTGAACCTGATCGACTGGGCCTTCTTACTGATGAGCAGCAGGTCGTCGTCGGACGACACCAGCTCCGCGCCGATCAGCTCGTCGTCCGTGCCACTCTCCGTCTCACGGAGGTTGATCGCGATGACACCGCCGGAACGCGGCGAGTCGTAGTCCTTCAGGGAGGTCTTCTTCACCAGACCGCCCTTGGTCGCCAGGATCAGATAGGGCGCCGCGTTGTAGTCACGGATCGCCAGGATCTGAGCGATCTGTTCGTCCGGCTGAAAGGCCAGCAGGTTGGCGACGTGCTGGCCACGCGCGTCGCGGCCGGCATCCGGCAGCTCGTACGCCTTCGCCCGGTACACCCGGCCCTTGTTCGTGAAGAACAGCAGCCAGTGGTGCGTCGTCGACACGAAGAAGTGGTCGACGATGTCGTCTTCCTTGAGCTTCGTACCGCGCACGCCCTTGCCGCCGCGCTTCTGCGAGCGGTAGTCGTCCGTCTTGGTGCGCTTCACATAGCCGCCGCGGGAGATCGTGACGACGATGTCCTCCTCGGCGATCAGGTCCTCGATGGACATGTCACCGTCGAAGGGAACCAGCTTGAGCGCCGGTCGTCGCCGAACTTCTCGACGATCGCCGCCAGCTCCTCGCTGACGATCTGCCGCTGCCGCTCCGGCGAGACCAGGATCGCGTTGTACTCGTTGATCTTCGCCTGGAGCTCGTCGTGCTCCGCCGTGATCTTCTGGTGCTCCAGCGCGGCCAGCCGGCGCAGCTGCATCTCCAGGATCGCGTTCGCCTGGATCTCGTCGATCTCCAGCAGGCCCATCAGGCCCTCACGCGCGATCTCCACGGTGTTGCTGCGCCGGATGAGTGCGATGACCTCATCGATCGCATCCAGGGCCTTGAGCAGGCCACGCAGAATGTGCGCCCGCTCCTCCGCCTTGCGCAGCCGGAACTTCGTACGCCGGACGATGACCTCGATCTGATGCGTCACCCAGTGCCGGATGAACGCGTCGATCGACAGCGTGCGCGGCACGCCGTCCACCAGCGCCAGCATGTTCGCGCCGAAGTTCGTCTGCAGATCGGTGTGCTTGTACAGGTTGTTCAGCACGACCTTGGCGACCGCGTCACGCTTCAGCACGACAACCAGCCGCTGGCCGGTACGCGAGGACGTCTCGTCACGGACGTCGGCGATCCCGCCGACCCTGCCGTCCTTCACCAGGTCGGCGATCTTCTGCGCCAGGTTGTCGGGGTTCGTCTGGTAAGGAAGCTCCGTGACCACCAGGCACTGGCGGCCCTGGATCTCCTCGACCGCCACGACCGCGCGCATCGTGATGGAACCACGCCCCGTGCGGTATGCCTCCTCGATGCCCTTACGGCCCACGACAAGCGCGCCCGTCGGGAAGTCGGGGCCCTTGATCCGCTCGAGCAGCGCGTCCAGGAGCTCCTCGTGCGAAGCCTCCGGGTGCTCCAGATACCACTGCGCACCGGACGCGACCTCGCGCAGGTTGTGCGGCGGGATGTTGGTGGCCATACCGACCGCGATGCCCGCCGAACCGTTGATCAGAAGGTTCGGGAAACGCGCCGGCAGAACCACCGGCTCCTGGTTACGGCCGTCGTAGTTGTCCTTGAAATCGACGGTGTCCTCGTCGATGTCCCGGACCATCTCCATGGACAGCGGCATCATCTTGCACTCGGTGTACCGCATCGCAGCGGCCGGGTCGTTGCCCGGGAACCGAAGTTGCCGTTGAGTCCACCAGCGGCATGCGCATCGACCAGTGCTGCGCGAGCCGCACGAGCGCGTCGTAGATCGAGGAGTCGCCGTGCGGGTGGTAGGTGCCCATGACGTCACCGACGACACGCGCACACTTGTAGAAGCCCTTCTCGGGCCGGTAACCACCGTCGTACATCGCGTACAGCACCCGGCGGTGAACGGGCTTCAGACCGTCCCGCACGTCGGGCAGCGCACGCGACACGATGACGGACATCGCGTAATCGAGGTAGGAGCGCTGCATCTCCGTCTCGAGCCCCACGGGCTCGACACGCATGCCTACGCCCGGAACGGTGGGCTCCTCTTCGGGCATCACAGGGTGTTCTCGTCGGCCATTGCTGGTCAAAGTCCTTTCGCGCTGCGGCTTGCTTGTACGGCCGACTCAGATGTCGAGGAAGCGGACGTCCTTGGCGTTGCGCTGGATGAACGAGCGCCGCGCCTCGACGTCCTCGCCCATGAGCACCGAGAACAAGTCGTCGGCCTGCGCCGCGTCGTCCAGCGTGACCTGGCCGAGAACGCGGTGATCCTGGTCCATCGTCGTGATGCGCAGCTCCTCGGCGTTCATCTCGCCGAGACCCTTGAAGCGCTGGATCGAGTCTTCCCTGATCCGCTTGCCGTTCTGCTTGCCGAGCGCCACCAGGGCGTCGCGCTCACGGTCCGAATACGCGTACTCGAAGTCGTCGCGGCCCCACTTGATCTTGTAGAGCGGCGGACGGAGAGATACACGTGCCCGGACTCGACCAGTGGCCGCATGAACCGGAACAGGAACGTCAGCAGGAGGGTGTTGATGTGCTGACCGTCGACGTCGGCGTCCGCCATCAGAATGATCTTGTGATAGCGGAGCTTCTCGATGTCGAAGTCCTCGTGGACCCCGGTACCGAAGGCCGAGATCAGCGCCTGGACCTCGGTGTTCTGCAGGATCTTGTCGATCCGGGCCTTCTCGACGTTCAGGATCTTGCCCCGGATCGGCAGGATGGCCTGGTACATCGGGTTACGGCCGGACTTCGCCGAACCACCGGCGGAGTCACCCTCGACGATGAAGATCTCGCACTTCGTCGGGTCGTTGGACTGGCAGTCGCTCAGCTTGCCCGGCAGCGAGGCGCTCTCCAGAAGCCCCTTGCGACGGGTCAGGTCACGCGCCTTACGGGCCGCGACACGTGCCGTGGACGCCGCGATGCCCTTCCGGATGATGTCGGCGGCCTCGTTCGGATTACGGTCGAACCAGTCCGTCAGCTGCTCGTGGACCACCTTCTGGACGAAGGTCTTGGCCTCCGTGTTGCCCAGCTTGGTCTTCGTCTGACCCTCGAACTGCGGCTCGCCCAGCTTCACCGAGATGATCGCCGTCAGACCCTCGCGGACGTCCTCACCGGTGAGGTTGTCGTCCTTCTCGCGCAGCAGCTTCTCCCGCGCGTACCGGTTGACCAGCGTGGTCATGGCCGCACGGAAGCCCTCCTCGTGCGTACCGCCCTCATGCGTGTGGATCGTGTTCGCGAAGGAGTAGACCCCTCGCTGTACTGCGTGTTCCACTGCATCGCGATCTCGGCCGAGAGGAGTCGCTCCTTGTCCTCGGCCTCGATGTCGATCACCGACTGGTGAATGACGTCGCCCTTGCGGGAGTTCAGGTACTTCACGAAGTCGACGATGCCGCCCTCGTAGTGGTACGTGACCGTGCGGACCGGCTCCTCGTCGGGAGCCTCGGCCACGTCGGCCACCTCCGCACCCGCGGTCGCCTTCGCCGACTCCCGCTCGTCCGTGAGCTTGATGGTCAGGCCCTTGTTGAGGAACGCCATCTCCTGGAAACGCCGTGCCAGCGTCTCGAAGGAGTACTCGGTCGTCTCGAAGATGTCCTCGTCGGCCCAGAAGGTGACCGTCGTGCCGGACTCGTCCGTGGCCTCGTTACGGGCCAGCGGCGCCGTCGGCACGCCGAGCTTGTAGTCCTGGGTCCAGCGGTAGCCGTCCGCCTTGACCTCGACAGCGAGCCGCGCCGACAGGGCGTTGACGACGGATACACCGACGCCGTGCAGACCGCCGGAGACGGCGTAGCCGCCACCGCCGAACTTGCCGCCCGCGTGCAGCACCGTCAGGACGACCTCGACGGCCGGCTTGCCTTCGGACGGCACGATGCCCACGGGGATACCGCGGCCGTTGTCGACCACACGCACGCCGCCGTCGGCCAGGACCGTGACGTCGATCGTGTCCGCGTGTCCGGCCAGGGCTTCGTCGACCGAGTTGTCGACGACCTCCTGCACAAGGTGATGGAGTCCACGTTCACCGGTCGACCCGATGTACATGCCAGGCCGCTTACGGACCGCGTCCAGGCCCTCAAGGACCGTGATCGCACTGGCGTCGTACGAGGCGACAACCTCGCCGTGCTCACCGACTGTGGACGGAATGTTCTCGTTGGGGTTGCCGGAATCGGCCACGAAGCGCCCTTTCTGGCACAGCACAGGCCGTTCTCCGGCAGGCGGGAGCGGCTGCGTCGTTCGGCTTGTATCGACGACTCCCGCACGGGAGCGGGATTCTGCACCAGTCTACCGGTAGCGCCGACATGAATGGGGTTTGCCGGTACCTGAGTCCGCATGTGCCGCCCTGGATGAGCGGCTAACGACTCCCCATATTCAGGAAGGGCCCCTAAGAGGCTCACAAGGGCGTTGAGCGCTTCGGGCTGTCAACCTCCCGCTACGGTGAGGGACACCTCATCCGCGACGCCCGGCCCAAAGCGTCGGATAACCCTCATATCGGAAGCCCCGGACGGCGCCGCGACCGGGCGTGAAGTTGATCATCCGGCGGCGCGGTCCACCCCGGCCGAGGTCCCAGCAGGGCGCGAGCGGAACGGGAAAAGACCTGCTCAGCCGTATGTGTCCCCGGGCCCGACGCTGCCCGGCGCCCGCAGCGCGCCGTACTTGCGCTCCGGACCACCCGGCCCCAACACCTTGATCAACTTCACCGTGCCATGCCCCAGATCCGTATTCAGCCGGGCCACCAGCTGCGGCGCCAGCAACCGCAGCTGCGTCGCCCACGCCGTCGAATCGCACTGCACCGTCAACACCCGCTCGGCCGGATCCTCGTCGTACCGCAACGGCACACAGTGATTCGCCAGATCGCCCCCACGATCTGCGGCCACCGGCCCATCACACCGCCCACCGCCGCAGGGCTCTCCCAGCCGCGCTCGGTGATCAGCCGATTGATCGCCGAGCCCAGCGGCAGCGGATCACGGCCGTCCGACCGTGCCCCGGACCGCAGCCCGCCGCCTCTTCTGGCCTGTTTCTTCTGCTGCGCCGCAGCACCCGGGCACGGGCCTGCTCCTTCGCCGCGCGCAGTGCAACCCTGGCCAGATCGACACCCGAGACCTCGGGCTGCTGCCCCGCGGGCGGCTTCGCCACGGGCTCGCGCACCGAATCCAGCGACGGCTCCGACCGGTCCGGCCGGCCGTTCACAACCGCTCCACCCGCCCGCGGACACCCCGTACCGCGTACCGGCGAGAACACCCGGCACGTCGTCGTCCACCGCGGCCGTCACCAGCACCTGCTCACCGTGAGCCACCAGCTCCGCCAGCCGCTCACGACGCCGCACATCCAGCTCCGCGAACACATCGTCCAGGACCAGCACCGGCTCGTTGCCCTCGCTTCGCAGCAGCTCGTACGAAGCCAGCCGGAGCGCCAGCGCGTACGACCAGGACTCACCGTGGCTCGCATACCCTTCGCCGGCATCCCCGCAGTCCCAGGACCAGATCGTCACGGTGCGGGCCGACCAGGGTGACCCCACGCTCGATCTCCTGTTTACGGACCTCCGCGAGCGCCGCGGTCAACCGCTCGTACAACTCCTCACGCGTGCTCGCGGACTCCACATCGGCGCCCACCGAGCTGCGATACTCCAAGACCACCGGACCGCCACCCGGCGCCACATCCGCATACGCCTTGTCCGCCAGCGGCTGCAGCGTCGCGATCAGGTCCAGCCGCTGCGCGAGAAGCTCCGCGCCCACCTGGCCCAGATGCTGATCCACACATCCAGCGTGGACAGGTCCATCGACCTGCCACCGTGTCTACGGGCCATCGCCGCGGACTTCAGCAAGGTATTGCGCTGCTTCAGCACCCGCTCGTAGTCGGACCGGACAGCCGCCATCCGCGGCGAACGCGCGGTCACCAGCTCATCGAGGAAACGCCGGCGCTCACCCGGGTCGCCCTTCACCAGGGCCAGGTCCTCGGGAGCAAACAGCACGGTCCGTACTATCCCCAGCACGTCACGCGGTCTGACCTGCGACGATCTATTGATCCTGGCCCGGTTGGCCCGGCCCGGATTGAGCTCGAGCTCGACGAGCTGCGACCGCTCGCCCTGGGTGACCGCGGCCCGGATCACGGCACGCTCCGCGCCCATCCGCACCAGCGGCGCGTCGGAGGAGACGCGATGGCTGCCGAGCGACGCGAGATAACCGACCGCCTCGACCAGATTGGTCTTGCCCTGGCCGTTGGCCCCGACGAACACACTCACGCCCGGATCGAGCGGGACCTCGACCCGGGCGTACGAGCGGAAGTCGGCAAGCGAGAGATGGGTGACGTGCATGTCCACCTACCTCCCCGACTCTTCCCGGACCTGCTGCTCTGGTGCTACTCGCCGTACTGCTTGCTGCTTGCTACTTCTTGTTCTCGACCGCGTGCCCGCCGAACTGATTGCGCAGCGCGGCGATCATCTTCATCTGCGGGGAGTCGTCCTGCCTCGAGGCGAACCGGGCGAAGAGGGAAGCGGTGATCGCGGGCAGCGGCACCGAGTTGTCGATGGCTGCCTCGACCGTCCAGCGGCCCTCACCGGAGTCGGCGGCGAAGCCGCGGAGCTGGTCGAGGTGCTCGTCGTCGTCCAGTGCGTTGACCGCCAGGTCGAGCAGCCAGGAACGGATGACCGTGCCCTCCTGCCAGGAGCGGAAGACCTCACGCACGTCCGTGACGGAGTCGACCTTCTCCAGCAGCTCCCAGCCCTCGGCGTAGGCCTGCATCATGGCGTACTCGATGCCGTTGTGGACCATCTTCGCGAAGTGGCCGGCGCCGACCTTGCCCGCGTGGACCGAGCCGAACTCGCCCTCGGGCTTGAGCGCGTCGAAGACCGGCTGGACCTTGGCCACGTCCGCGGCGTCGCCGCCGTACATCAGCGCGTAGCCGTTCTCCAGGCCCCAGACGCCACCGGAGACGCCGCAGTCGACGAATCCGATGCCCTTGATGCCCAGCTCGACCGCGTGCTTCTCGTCGTCGGTCCAGCGGGAATTCCGCCGTCCACGACGATGTCGCCCGGCGAGAGCAGCTCGGCCAGCTCGTCGACGGTGGACTGGGTCGCGGCACCGGCCGGGACCATCACCCATACGACTCGCGGCCCTTGAGCTTGCCCACAAGCTCTTCGAGGCTGTGGACATCGGCGACATCCGGGTTGCGGTCGTAACCGATGACGGTGTGGCCTGCGCGGCGGATGCGCTCGCGCATGTTGCCGCCCATCTTGCCGAGGCCGACGAGACCGAGCTCCATCAGAGATTCCTTAAGCGTTGTGCCGATTCGTACCCACAACCGAGCCTACGCCCGGCCGGGGACAGCTCGGCGGGCATGCTCAGCGCTGAGCCTGCCCGCCGGAAGCTGCCGTTACAGGAACGATCACCGGATCAGCCGGAGAGGCGGACCGGCATGATCAGGTACTTGTACGCGTCGTCCGCCTCCGCGTCGACGGCCGGGCGGCCGCTGAGCAGAGCAGGCTTCGTGGACGTCGTGAAGGACAGCTGCGCGACCGGCGAATCGATCGCGCTGAGCCCGTCCAGCAGGAAGGTCGGGTTGAAGGCGATCGAGATGTCGTCGCCCTCGAGCACGGCGTCCACACGCTCCACAGCCTGTGCGTCGTCGCTGGAACCCGCTTCCAGGATCAGCACACCCTGCTCGAAGCTGAGCCGGACCGGGGTGTTCCGCTCGGCGACGAGAGACACACGCTTGACGGCCTCGACGAACGGGCGGTCTCGATGACCGCGACCGAGTTGAACTCGGTCGGGAAGAGCGTCCGGTACTTCGGCAGGTCGCCTTCGAGCAGCCGCGTGGTCGTACGCCGGCCCGCGCCCTCGAACCCGATCAGACCCTCGCCGGCACCCGAGCCGGACAGCGCGAGCGTCACAGTGTCACCGCTGGTCAGCGCCTTGGCAGTGTCCAGGAGCGTCTTGGCGGGCACCAGCGCGACCGCAGAGGCCTCGGGGTCCTCCGGCTTCCACTGGAACTCACGGACCGCGAAGCGGTAGCGGTCGGTCGAGGCCAGGGTGACGGTCTCGCCCTCGATCTCGATACGGACACCGGTGAGGACGGGCAGCGTGTCGTCACGGCCGGCAGCGATGGCCACCTGAGCCGCGGCGGAGGCGAAGACCTCACCCGGGACGGTGCCGGTCGCGGTCGGCATCTGCGGCAGCGCCGGGTACTCCTCCACAGGCAGTGTGTGGAGTGTGAATCGCGAGGAGCCGCAGACCACGGTGGCCCGCACGCCGTCGGTGGAGATCTCCACCGGCCGGTTGGGCAGGGCGCGGCAGATGTCGGCGAGCAGGCGGCCGGAGACGAGCACCGTGCCGTCCTCGTCGACCTCGGCATCCACCGAGACCTTGGCCGAGACCTCGTAGTCGAAGCTCGAGAAGCTGAGGGCACCGTCCTCGGCCTTCAGCAGAAGGCCCGCAAGAACGGGGCCGGCGGACGGGCCGGAAGGCTGCGGGCCACCCAGGCCACCGCCTCCGCGAGTACATCGCGCTCCACCCGGATCTTCACCGGAACCGCCTCCTGCTGTTTCTCGCTCGCCCTGCTGGCCTTCGTGGACTGTTGGGCGGCTCCCTGCCGATGGGCTGGGGAGGACGCCGGGGTCCAGTCTGACCTACCGCACCGACACTCGGTGCTGCTCGGGGTCAAGTCACGCCAAGAGGTTCGCTGAGCTCTCGGCCCAAGTTGTGCACAGGCCCCACTTCGAAGCTGATCCCTGGCTAACTATGAGTGGCAGTAGTAGTAGGCCTTGTGGAAACCGTGGATAACGTCGTTTGTGCAGGTCAGCACCTGTTTTGTCCACCGGCCCTGTGGGCGGAACCAGTGGACAACCAGACGTTTCTGTGGACGCAGGAAAGTTCTGCACACCCGATGCACAGGGCGGGGTGACTTCTCCCCAGGGCTGTCCCCAGCTTTACCCAGGTTCCCCACAGGGCAACCGACTGCCCCGGTGTGACGCCTTTCACTCTCGACGGTGAAAGCGGGTGTCGCGTTGCCGAACAGTGGACAGGGGTGTGGAGAAGCTGGGGACAACATGGTCCAGCCTGTGGGCCGCCGGTGGACAACGCCGGTGGTGCCCTGTGGGCGAAATCTTTGTCCACAGCCTGTGGATTAAAGTTGACCACAAATCCCCAGGCACCTGACCTGGTCTGATGGAGTATCGGCAGCGGCGCCTGTGGACGCAATCTGGACAACTATTTGGTCCCCAGGCTGTGGACGCCGAATTTCCGGCAAATCTGTGGAGAAGCCGGACTCGGCGGCTCGTATTCGAACACCGGGTGTGCGTCGCGGGCTTCATCGCGACGCTGCCGACGTCGCTGACGACGAAGAAAGGCGCCCGGAGGACCGTGGAGAGTCCGTCCGAGGCGCCCTTGAGGCTTGGGAGGCTGTGGGGAGGGCTGCCGACGAGCGGCCCTCCCACAGCGTCAGCCGTTCTTGATGCGGTTCGTGAGCTCGGTGACCTGGTTGTAGATCGAGCGCCGCTCCGCCATCAGCGCGCGGATCTTCCTGTCTGCGTGCATGACTGTCGTGTGGTCGCGCCCGCCGAACTGCGCACCGATCTTCGGCAGCGAGAGGTCCGTCAGCTCACGGCAGAGATACATGGCGATCTGGCGCGCCGTCACCAGCACGCGGCTGCGCGAGGATCCGCAGAGGTCCTCCACCGTCAGCCCGAAGTAGTCGGCGGTGGCCGCCATGATGGCCGGAGCGGTGATCTCGGGCGCGGCATCCTCGCCGCCGGGGATCAGGTCCTTCAGCACGATCTCGGTCAGGCCCAGGTCCACCGGCTGCCGGTTGAGGCTGGCGAAGGCCGTCACCCGGATGAGCGCGCCCTCCAGCTCGCGGATGTTGCGCGAGATGCGGGAAGCGATGAACTCGAGGACCTCGGGCGGGGCGTTGAGCTGCTCCTGCACCGCCTTCTTCCGGAGGATCGCGATGCGCGTCTCCAGTTCGGGCGGCTGGACATCGGTGGTGAGGCCCCACTCGAAACGGTTGCGCAGCCGGTCCTCGAGCGTCACCAGTTGCTTCGGCGGCCGGTCCGATGACAGCACGATCTGCTTGTTGGCGTTGTGGAGCGTATTGAAGGTGTGGAAGAACTCCTCCTGTGTCGACTCCTTGCTCGCCAGGAACTGGATGTCGTCGACCAACAGGATGTCCACGTCGCGGTAGCGCTTGCGGAAGGTGTCGCCCTTGCCGTCGCGGATCGAGTTGATGAACTCGTTGGTGAACTCCTCGGAGCTCACGTACCGCACCCGGGTGCCCGGGTAGAGGCTCCGGGCGTAGTGCCCGATGGCATGGAGCAGGTGGGTCTTGCCCAGCCCGGACTCCCCGTAGATGAACAGGGGTTGTACGCCTTCGCGGGAGCCTCGGCGACCGCGACGGCCACGCGTGCGCGAACCGGTTGGACGCGCCGATGACGAACGTGTCGAAGAGGTACTTCGGATTCAGCCTGGCCTGCGGCTCCCGGGGCCTGATGCAGGGGCCGGCTGAGCGCCCATCGGGCCGGGGCCGCCGGTGCGCCAGGACCCATGCCGCCCTGGCGGTGCTGGGGCTGCTGCGGCTCCTGCAGATCACGGTGATCGTGGTCCTGGCGCTGCTGTTCGTAGCCCCTGCGCTCGGGCGGCTGCTGCCGGTAGTCGTGCTGCGGCTGCTGCGGACGCGTGTTCGCGTACGGGTCGCGGTCCTGATATCCGCCGTGCCGGGCTGCTGCCAGGAGAGGTCCTCCTGGGTGCGGGGCCAGGCGCCGGGCTCGGGCCGCTGCTGCTGGTAGTCCGGGTAGGCGGGCCGGGCGGTCGGCATGCCGTCGTCCGAGGGCGGTGGCCGTAGCCGTCGTATCCGTCGTTGTGGGTCGTCGCGCTGCGGCCCTGGTAGCGATGGTTCTGCTGGCCCTGGTGCGACTGGTGCATGGGGGCCCGAGCGGAGAGGGCGGTTCGCCCGCGGAGTCGTCGACGGTGATCGCGATACGGATCGGACGGCCGCACTCACGGGTCAGCGTTTCGCTGATGAGGGAGCGAGCCGGCCCTCCAGGACGCGCTTGCCCCATTCATTGGGGACGGCCAGCAGCGCGGTGTCGGCGACGAGCGCCAGCGGCTGGCAGCGCTCGATCCACTGTTTGTCCTTGGGCTCGATTCCCTGCTGGCCCTCCCCGAGGAGTTGCTCCAGCACTCGTGGCCACACTGCGGCAAGATCGGCAGGTACGTCAGCCACAGGGCACGCTCTCGCAGGTCCCACGAATGTGTGGTTCTCGGGACGGGATGGGTCGGTTCGGGTGAGGCCCGGCAGGTGGGAAGGAAAAGAACCGGAGTTCAGCCACGGTAGTCAGGCCGACCCGCGCGGTTCAAGTCGTTGTCCACAGGCTGTGTACAGAATGGGGTCGCGCGGAGCGGGTTTGACCGGATGGCGCAGCCGCGCGTACCGTGAACAGGTCGAGTTGTCGATGGCTGCTGCCGCCTGCCTCCGATGGGCAAAGGTCACGATCTGTGATCGTGAAGCGGTGCACTAAGGCGTTTACGTGAGTTCCTCGTGGGCGCACGGTGACAGCCAGGCGATGTCCCGCCAACACACGAATCATTTCTGGAGCCCCGAGTGAGCAAGCGCACCTTCCAGCCGAACAATCGTCGTCGCGCCAAGACCCACGGCTTCCGGCTGCGCATGCGCACCCGTGCCGGCCGCGCGATTCTCGCGAACCGCCGCGGCAAGGGCCGCACCAACCTGTCCGCCTGATCGCGGCCAGGTCATGACGTGCTGCCTACCGAGAATCGGCTGAGGCGGCGCGAGGACTTCGCGATCGCAGTACGCCGGGGACGCCGGGCCGGACGCCCGCTACTCGTCGTACATCTACGCAGCGGCGCAACGGACCCGCACGCGACTGGGGAGACTGCTCCCCGCCGCGTGCGGGTTTCGTGTCAGCAAAGCTGTGGGTGGGGCAGTCGTTCGCACCGCGGTGAAGCGGAAGCTTCGTCATCTGGTCCGCGAACGGCTGGCTCAGCTGCCCCCGGTAGCCTTGTTGTCGTACGAGCGCTGCCCGGATCGGGCGACGTCGACCATGCACAGCTGGCCCGAGACCTGGATGCCGCCCTCGAACGGCTACTGGGAGGGCGCGCGATGAAGTACCCGCTGCTGGCTCTCATCAAGCTGTACCAGTGGACGATCAGCCCACTCCTCGGGCCAGTCTGCCGCTACTACCCGTCGTGTTCCCACTATGGATATACGGCGATCGACCGGCACGGTGCGATCAAAGGGACTGCGCTGACCGCATGGCGCATCCTGCGATGCAATCCGTGGTCACCCGGCGGAGTGGATCACGTTCCGTCCCGCAAACGTCCGCGTTGGCATCAGCTTCTGCGCAGTTATGTGCGTGGCGGCAAGGGCGGGGACTCAGCCGCCGATGTGCCTTCCGGGGTCGGTCTCCGAACCCTGAGCCCGGTCACAGAGACCTCGCCCAATGCTCAAGGAGCCTGATTAGTGGACACGATTGCCAGTCTGTTCAGCTTTATCACTACACCTGTCTCGTGGGTCATCGTCCAGTTCCACAAGCTGTACGGTGCGATCTTCGGCGACGACACCGGCTGGGCCTGGGGCCTGTCCATCGTGTCCCTGGTGGTCCTGATCCGGATCTGTCTGATCCCGCTTTTGTTAAGCAGATCAAGTCCACCCGGAACATGCAGGTTCTCCAGCCGAAGATGAAGGCGATCCAGGAGCGCTACAAGAACGACAAGCAGCGTCAGTCCGAAGAGATGATGAAGCTGTACAAGGAGACGGGTACCAACCCGCTCTCCTCGTGCCTTCCCATCCTGGCGCAGTCCCCGTTCTTCTTTGCCCTGTATCACGTGCTCTCCGCCATTGCCTCGGGCAAGACGATCGGTGTCATCGACCAGCCGCTGCTCGACAGCGCACGGCAGGCACACATCTTCGGTGCCCCGCTTGCTGCGAAGTTCATGGACGCCGAGAGCAAGGTCCAGGATCTCGGTGCTTCGCTGACCGACGTCCGGGTCGTCACCGCGATCATGATCGTGATGATGTCTGCCTCGCAGTTCTTCACACAGCGCCAGCTGATGACGAAGAACGTCGACCTGACGGTGAAGACCCCGTACATGCAGCAGCAGAAGATGATGATGTACATCTTCCCGCTGATCTTCGCGGTCATGGGCATCAACTTCCCCGTCGGTGTCCTCGTGTACTGGCTGACCACCAACGTCTGGACCATGGGTCAGCAGATGTATGTGATCAACCAGAACCCGACACCGGGCAGCAAGGCGCAGGAACAGTACCTGGGACGTCTGTTGAAGAGTGTGACCACTCACGGCGAGGTGCGCGGCAGGACCAGGCGCAACACCGTCAAGCGGATCGTTTCCAAGGGTTCCGAGCGCAACGACATCGAGCGCAAGTTCATCACCGGTCTGGCCAAGCTGGGTTTCGCGGCTCAGGAGGACGGCAGCGTGGCGAAGAGTGAAGCCGCTGTCGCCGAGGCCGAGGGCGGTGCGGTACCGAAACGCCAGCAGCCCAGCGTCAGCCCAAGGCGAAGCGGCAGGCCGCCGCCTCTCAGCCGGGTGCGGCCAAGGAATCCGATACTCAGGAATCAGGCTCCAAGACCTCGCTGAAGAAGCAGGACGCACCGCAGGACGACAAGACGAAGCCGGCGAGCAAGTCCGCGTCCGGTTCCTCACGCCAAGCCAAGCCCGGACAGCGCAAGGGCCCGCAGCGGCCCAAGCACCCGTCCAAGAAGTAAGAAGGAGTCCATCCGTGACGGAAGGCACCACCACCACGGCCGCTGAGGGCAGCGACACTCTGACCCGCCTCGAGCAGGAAGGGGAGATCGCGGCCGACTATCTCGAAGGTCTGCTCGACATCGCCGATCTCGACGGCGACATCGACATGGACGTCGAGGCGGACCGAGCCGCGGTCTCGATCATCAGTGACTCGGGAAGTGACCTGCAGAAGCTTGTGGGCCGCGACGGTGAGGTGCTGGAGGCGCTTCAGGAGTTGACGCGTTTGGCTGTCCACCGGGAAACCGGTGATCGCAGCCGTCTGATGCTGGACATCGCGGGATTCCGCGCCAAGAAGCGCGAGGTTCTTGCCGAGCTTGGTGGCAAGGCCGCGGATGAGGTCAAGAGCACCGGTGAGCCGGTGAAGCTGGATCCGATGACGCCGTTCGAGCGCAAGGTCGTGCACGATGCGATCGCGGCAGCAGGTCTGCGCAGCGAGTCGGAGGGCGAGGAGCCGCAGCGCTTCGTCGTCGTGCTTCCGGCCTGACCGGATCCTTGTACTGTCGGCCCCGTCTGTTCGCAGGCGGGGCCGATCTTTGTCAGCCCGATAGTCAGCCACCCACAGTGCGCTAGTGCGGTACGGAAGGACGGTCCCCGTGACGGAGGCAGCAGCGGAGCTCCCCAGGCGCCCGAGGAGGCGCAGGTGGTATTCGGTGAGCTTTTCCCAGAAGCTGTCCGATACGCGGAACTGCTCGCGGATGCCGGAGTGAAGCGAGGGCTGATCGGCCCTCGTGAAGTGCCACGGCTCTGGGAGCGGCACTTGCTGAACTGTGCAGTGCTCTCCGAAGTGGTTCCTCAGGGCGTCACGGTGTGCGATGTGGGTTCGGGTGCGGGCCTTCCCGGTATCCCGCTGGCGTTGGTGCGTCCGGATCTGAAGATCACCTTGCTGGAACCGCTGCTGAGGCGGACGAATTTTCTCCAGGAGGTTGTCGAGCTGCTGGGCCTCGACCATGTGACGGTCGTCCGTGGCCGGGCCGAAGAGGTACTCGGAACACTTCAGCCGGTTCATGTGGTGACGGCCCGCGCGGTGGCTCCGCTCGACCGGTTGGCGGGCTGGGGCGTACCGCTCCTGCGTCCGTACGGAGATGCTGGCGCTCAAGGGCGACGCGGCGGCGGAGGAGATCCAGGGGCCCGTGCGGCTCTGAGCAAGCTCGGGGTGGTGGAGACCGAGGTGCTGCACGTGGGTGAGGGCGTGGTTGATCCGACGGCCACCGTGGTGCGTGTGGTGGTCGGGGAGAGCCCTGGCGGTGTGAGGTTCGCCGCAAAAGGGCCAAGGCTGCGAGGGTGAGCCGTACGCGGCGTCGTCGGTGAGCCGTACAGGCGCCATGATCGAGCTGTTGAGTTTGTGGCAATAGTCGTGGTTCGTAGTTTTCGTAATCAATGCTCCACGCAAGCAGCTATATGCACCACGTGCGGAGTGTCGAGGACCCTTGGCGGAGTGGCGCATGCATCGTGTTTCACGTGAAACGTCGCTCTCTGCTGCAGGGAATCATCGGCCGCGGTCGTGCGGCTGCCACACCGCGCGACCGGAAGTCCGTACGGGCTACCGAGTTGTCCACAGAAGTGGATTCATCCACAGAAGAGCGGGCCTCGCTGGTTCACGACCCCGAAAGCATGGCAGGCTCTGTTCATTGCGAGCTTGAAGTCGAGGAGAGTGAATCCTTGCGGTCCGACGCCAACACCGCAGGACCGATGGCCGACCCGGTCCCCGGTCCCCGTACCGAGTCCGCGGGGAGGGTGTTTCACGTGAAACACCACCCCGATGGACGACACACCCATCGGTCGTGCGGCCCAGCTGGCGGTTGAGGCCCTTGGCCGCGCCGGCGAGGGTCTGCCCGCCCTGATCAGACACGCGTCATGGTGGTCGCCAACCAGAAGGGCGGAGTGGGCAAGACGACCTCGACGGTCAACCTTGCCGCATCGCTGGCGCTTCATGGCGCGCGTGTTCTGGTGGTCGACCTCGATCCCCAGGGCAATGCCTCCACGGCCCTGGGGATCGACCACCATGCCGAGGTCCCTCTATCTATGACGTCCTGGTGGAGGGCAGGCCGCTCTCCGAGGTGGTCCAGCCGGTCCCGGACGTAGAAGGTCTCTTCTGTGCCCCGCCACCATCGATCTCGCCGGAGCGGAGATCGAGCTGGTCTCGCTGGTGGCGCGTGAGAGCCGGCTGCAGCGTGCGATCCAGGCGTATGAACAGCCGCTCGACTACATCCTTATCGACTGCCCGCCATCACTCGGTCTGTTGACGGTCAACGCCCTTGTTGCCGGAGCCGAGGTACTGATCCCTATTCAGTGTGAGTACTACGCGCTGGAGGGGCTGGGACAGCTACTGCGGAACGTTGATCTGGTGCGGGGACACCTCAACCCTGATCTGCATGTGTCGACGATCCTCCTCACCATGTACGACGGCCGGACCAGGCTGGCGTCGCAGGTCGCGGAGGAGGTGCGCAGTCACTTCGGCAAGGAGGTGCTGCGCACGAGCATTCCGCGATCGGTGCGCATCTCGGAGGCGCCGAGCTATGGGCAGACCGTGTTGACCTATGACCCGGGATCCAGCGGGTCGCTGTCCTATCTCGAAGCGGCCCGTGAGATCGCCCTGAGGGGCGTCGGGATGCACTATGAGGCCCAGGCTCAGCACGCCCACCCGAGTGGTCAGAACAGCCAGCAGAGCAATTCGGAGGCCATCCAGTGAGTGAGCGTCGTAGAGGGTTGGGGCGTGGGCTCAGTGCACTGATCCCCGCGGCTCCGCAGGAGAAGCAGGTGTCGCCGGGGCCCGGCGGTGCGTCTTCGGCCGGAACGGGGCCGGTACTGACGGCCGAGCGGGTGTGGCCGCTGCCAAGGTGACCGCGCTCCCGGCCGGTCCATTGGTGCCGGAGCCGAGCACTCCTGTCGCGGAGCGGGAGACGGTCGTGGAGCCGGCGGAATCCGCTAGTGCGTACTTCGCCGAGGTTCCTTACGAATCGATCACGCCGAACCCCAAGCAGCCGCGTGAGGTGTTCGACGAGGACGCGCTTGCCGAGCTGGTCACCTCCATCAAGGAGGTGGGTCTCCTCCAGCCCGTCGTCGTGCGGCAGGTGGGCCCGGACCGTTACGAGCTCATCATGGGCGAGCGGCGCTGGCGCGCCTGTCACGAGGCCGGTCTGGACCGGATTCCGGCGATCGTCCGGGCGACGGACGACGAGAAGCTGCTTCTTGATGCCCTCCTGGAGAACCTTCACCGGGCTCAGCTGAACCCGCTGGAGGAAGCAGCGGCGTACGACCAGCTGCTGAAGGACTTCAAGTGCACCCACGACCAGTTGGCGGACCGGATCGGGCGCTCCCGCCCGCAGGTATCCAACACGCTGCGCCTGCTGCGGCTCTCGCTGCCGGTGCAGCGCAGGGTGGCGGCTGGAGTGCTGTCGGCCGGTCATGCGCGCGCTCTGCTGTCGGTGGATGATTCCGATGAACAGGACCGGCTGGCTCACCGGATCGTGGCCGAAGGGCTCTCGGTTCGGGCGGTCGAGGAGATCGTGACCCTCATGGGCTCCGAGCCGACGAGCTCGGTGAAGCCGAAGGGCCCAGGGCTGGGCGCAGGCGGTCGCCGGCTCTGACAGATCTGGCGTCGCGGCTCTCGGACCGTTTCGAGACGAGAGTGAAGGTCGACCTCGGCAAGGAGAAGGGGAAGATCGTCGTCGAGTTCGCTTCGATGGAGGATCTGGACCGCATTCTCGGCAGCCTTGCGCCGGGTGAGGGACGAGTGCTGGAGCGGGCCTTTCCGAGGAACCCGCCGAGGACGACGAAAGCTGAGTACCGCTGTTCGGGTCAAGGGCGGGCTGTAATCCGGTGAGAACCGGATTGCAGCCCGTCTTTGCTTTCCCTCGGTGTCGGCATTACCTCTGGGTGGATACGATGCGTTCTGGTATGGCGTATCCATCATCCACTGTGATCCACCTCAGAGGAGGCAGGTTCCGTGCGATCTGTGAATCGCAGCCAGCTGGTGACAGTCGGGTTGGGGCTTGGTGCTGTCGGGGGTTTGTCGGCAGTCTTTTCCGTGAACGGGCGCGCTGGCAGCCGCACGTGATGCGGCGGGTGAGGGAAGGGAGGAACCGCCTTCATGGGACGTCGGCTCGTACCGCTCACACTGGACAACCTTCAGGATCTCCCCAGGCGTTGTCACTCGTGCGTCTTCTGGGAGCTTGATCCGGTCAGCGGAGAAGCTGCGGTAAAGGCAGGCAGACCTGAGGTTGAGAAGGAAGCCTGGATCTCCGCTGTTCTGCTGGAGTGGGGCCCTGTGGGCGGGTCGTGTACGTCGATGATGTGCCGGTCGGTTTCGTTCTCTATGCACCGCCCGCGTATGTGCCGCGGTCGACAGCTTTCCCACGAGCCCTGTCTCCCCGATGCCGTGCAGCTGATGACTGCGTTGATCAGGCCGGAGTATCAGGGCAGGGGCTGGGCCGTGTGATGGTGCAGACGGTGGCCAAGGACTTGCTGCGGCGGGGTTCAAGGCGATCGAGGCCTTTGGCGATGCCCGGTGGAAGGAGCCTGCCTGTGTGCTCCCGGCGGACCATCTGCTCGCGGTCGGCTTCAAGACGGTGCGACCGCATCCGATGTATCCGCGGCTGAGACTGGAACTGCGTACGACACTCTCCTGGAAAGAGGATGTCGAGCTGGCGCTGGACAGGCTGCTGGGTGCCGTCCAGAAGGAGCCCTCGCTCAGGCCGCTCATGTAAACGGGCCCACCCGAAGGGTGAGCCCGTTTCACGTGAAACAGAGGCAGCAGTACTACTCGCCGATGAAGGCTTCGAGGTCGCGGAGGATCGCGGCCTTCGGCTTGGCGCCGACGATGGTCTTGGCGACCTCGCCGCCCTGGTAGACATTGAGCGTGGGGATGGACATCACGCCGTACTTGGCTGCGGTGGCCGGGTTCTCGTCGATGTTGAGCTTGACGATCTCGATCTGGTCGCCGTGCTCGGCCGCGATCGCCTCCAGCGAAGGGGCGATCTGGCGGCAGGGCCGCACCAGGCAGCCCAGAAGTCCACCAGTACCGGCTTCTTGTTGTTCAGGACATCTTCGTCGAAGGAGTCGTCTGTCACGTTCTTCAGGGCGCCGGCCACGGCGGCCTCCTTAAGTTCTCGGAGTGTGGGCTGGGATTGCGCGGTCAGACCGCGGGGTCTTCTCCGGCTCGGCGAGCTTCTTGTCGGCGAGCGCAGCCAGGAAGCGCTCGGCGTCGAGAGCAGCGGAGCAGCCGGTCCCGGCAGCGGTGATGGCCTGCCGGTAGGTGTGGTCGACGACGTCTCCGGCGCCGAAGACGCCTGTCAGGTTGGTGCGCGTCGAGGGGCTTCGACCTTGAGATAGCCCTCGTCGTCAAGGTCGAGCTGGCCCTTGAAGAGCTCGGTGCGCGGGTCGTGGCCGACAGCGATGAAGAGGCCGGTCACGGGGAGCTCGGAGGTCTCTCCGGTCTTGGTACTGCGCAGGGTCAGACCGGAGAGCTTCTGCTCACCATGGATTGCCGCGACCTCGCTGTCCCAGGCGAACTTGATCTTCGGGTCGGCGAATGCACGGTCCTGCATGGCCTTCGACGCACGCAGAGAGTCACGACGGTGAACGATCGTGACGGACTTGGCGAACCGGGAGAGGAAGGTTGCCTCCTCCATCGCGGTGTCGCCGCCGCCGATCACGGCGATGTCGTGGTCCTTGAAGAAGAAGCCATCGCAGGTGGCGCACCAGGACACACCGCGTCCCGAGAGCGCGTCCTCGTTGGGCAGGCCGAGCTTGCGGTGCTGCGAACCGGTCGTGACGATCACCGCATGGGCGCGGTGGACCGTGCCGGCGGTGTCAGTGACGGTCTTGATGTCGCCGGTGAGGTCGACCGAGACCGCGTCGTCGGGGATGAGCTCTGCACCGAAGCGCTCGGCCTGGGCCCGCATGTTGTCCATGAGCTCGGGCCCGATGATCCCGTCCTGGAAGCCGGGGAAGTTCTCCACGTCGGTGGTGTTCATCAGCGCACCGCCTGCGGTGACGGCACCCTCGAACACCAGCGGCTTCAGCGACGCGCGAGCGGTATACAGGGCGGCGGTGTACCCGGCCGGCCCGGAACCGATGATGATCACATTACGGACGTCGCTCACGGGTTTCTTCCTCGTCTCTGCAGACTGCCTGCTACCTACCGGGGCCGGTTCTACGACTCTCACCCCACCCAACGGATCCTACGGGGCATGCATTCCCGAAGTGGCGGAGCGGCCCTGGCGCAATGCTCAGGAACGGTTGTAGTCCTGGGCGAGAAGCAGCCGGCCCTTGGACTCGGGAGCGGCACCGACACACGAGGCATCGACCACATATGCCTGGACGCGGCTGGAGTCCGTGGCATGGGGCAGCACGACGAGGAAGGCGTCCATGCCCTGGTAGCGGCCTTCCTCCAGGGCGATGGCAGGGGTCTCCTGCCGGTGCCCTGTTGTACGCAAGGGGCACTGGTACGACGGAGGCGCGCAACGGAGTTCTGGGTGACTCGTTACCGGGTGGGAGGCTGTCCGGGCTCGATTTCGTGTCGACGGATGGCTCTGTCGCTTCGGTGTCCTGGGAACGATCGGCCGCCGCGCTCAGTAGGGCATCGACCCGGCCCCGAGGGTGTCTTCCGAGAAGGTCCGTTCGCTGTCCTCGGCTGCTCCGAATTGCCGGTCCGCTACCTTGCTCGCCGAATTCTGGGAGGTCTGGACCGACTGCAGGAGGAGGACACTCATGCCGACCACCGCTGCCCCGAAGGCTGCACCGAGGATCGCCGTACGGCGACGACGCCGAGCCGGACCGCGGCCGGGGCCGGTTGCCCCGCGGGCGGCCCGAGGGCCGGTCCACGTGTGTGGTCTTCGGTGCGCGTTCTGTTTCACGTGAAACAGAACGCGCTTCGAGCGACGTCATGGCTTCGGGCAGGACCTCAGCAGCCAGTGCGGCGTCGATTCGGCCGACTACGTCAGCGGGCATCTGTTGTTGGCCCGGCACCGCGCCGAGCAGTGCGCGAATCTCTTCCAGGGAAGCGTGGGTGTCGCTGCAGTGCGCGCAGCTGTCGAGATGGTGGCGGACGTCCGTCGTGCGTGAGGGGACAGCAGCCCTTCGGTGAGGTCGGAGATCTCCGAGATGTCCGGGTGCTGATTCGTGTCGGCTGTGGCAGTCACGTGCGCCCACCTCCGCCCTTCACAGCAGCGGGATCACTTGCTCCCGCGTTCCTTGGTCCCGACGCCGATGGGACGGATGCCCCTGGCGTCCGGTTCCTTTCCATAGCGGTGCTGCCGCCGTCCCTCCGGTCACCACTGTCACCACGCAGATGTGTGAGCAGGGGAGGAGTCTGGCGCGGCCACGTGCGCATCGGCTCTTTATGGTGCCGGTCGGTACGCCGAGGATGCGGGCTGCCTCCGCCACGGGGTAGGCCTGCATATCGACGAGCACGAGTGCGGCCCGCTGCTCGGCGGGCAGTGTGGACAGTGCTGCAAGGAGTTCGCGGTGCAGATCCCGGCGCTCGGCGGGAGCCTCGGCGGACTCGTGAGGCTCCAGCAGCTGGTCGAGACGCTCAGTGTCGTCGACCGGTGCTGTTTTACGGGAGGCTGATTTGCGGGCGCGGTCGAGGCAGGCGTTGACCGTGATGCGATGAAGCCAAGTGGTGACTGCGGACTGGCCGCGGAAGGTGTGGGCAGCCCTGAAGGCGGATACCAGGGCGTCCTGGACGGCATCAGCTGCTTCCTCGCGGTCACCGAGCGTGCGCAGCGCCACAGCCCAGAGCCGGTCGCGGTGGCGGCGCACGAGCTCACCGAAGGCGTCCGGTTCGCCTGCGACGTGCTGGGCCAGGAGATCCTGGTCGTTCGTGTCGGCGAATATGGCGTCGTCCAACGGTGAGCCCCTCCCTGGTGCCGTCAGCTGCTGATCTTGATGTCCGCGACCTTGCCTCTGTAATTGCCGTCGTCTCCCAGCGGCAACTCGGTCAGCCAGACCAGAACGTACCGCGCCTGCACCGGCTCGTCAGGCTTGAGCGCCACCTTCGTTCCCGATCCGCTGGCTACCTTGGTGAATCCGCCGGGAAGGCCGGGAATGGATGAGGCGTCCGTGGTGCGGAGGTCCACCGAGGTGGAGCCGCCGAGGAAGGAGACGTCGACGGTGCCGACCTGCTGGACCTTGCCGAGGTCGAGTACGACGCCGACGCCCTCCTTGAGCTTGCCGAAGTCTGCGCTGTAGTAGCCGTCGGTGGACCAGTAGCTGCTGGGGTCGTCGTCGTGGGCGTTCTTTATCGACGCGGGCTTTTCGGATCCGTCCGAACTCAGTGGATCGTAGTCCTCGGCCCTGGCGATGGCGACAGGCTTGCCGGACTCGGCCCCTTGTCGTCGGCCCCTTCCGCGTCCTCCGTCGGCTGGGTGGTGGACGGCTCCCCGGAGTTGTTGCCCCGGTTCAGGAGGGTCTCGGCCAGCTGCCAGCTGCCGAGGCCCAGCGCCGCGATGAGCAGTGCGGACACGGCCCACTTGAGGGCCTTTCCGGTGCGGCTCTGGAGCGGGGCGGAGGCACGGCCATCACGGGCTGCGTGGGCGAGAGGGGCGGGCCGGCTGGCGCCCGTAGGTGCCCTGCTGGTAGGTCGTGCGCTGGTACTCGGGCGGTGCCGTGAACGTCGGCTCCGGCGGGAGCACGCGCGGCATGGCCGCCACGGCCTTGGCGAGCTCATCCGGCGTGGTGCACGGCGGCTCCTGCCGGGAAGCGGTGGCGCCGTCGTTGGCGAGGGCACGCATGGCGAGCTCTGAGAGGCCTCGGTGAACACCGGCCCGTACCTGGTCGGGCGGGATGAGCCCGACGCCCTTGGGGAGCCCGGAGAGCCCGTAGGCATCGTTCTCGTAGGGCCAGCGCCGGGTCAGCGCGGCATAGAGGAGCGCGCCGATGGCCTCGGTGTCAGTGCGCAGCGGGCGTTCGGCGGTAATGCCCGCAGCGCCGCGTTCACGGCGAGCCCCGGATGCGGTACTGCCCGGTCGAGCTGCGCAGCACGGCTCCCGGAGTGAGCCTCAGATGGGCCAGGCCCTCTCGGTGTGCGGCTGCCATGGCCTGGGAGACCTGGCTGACGAGCTGGTAGGCGTCGTGGGCGTCCAGCGGTCCCGCCGCCAGCAGCGGGTGAGCTCGGTGGCGTCCGGGAGCCACTCATGGACGACGTAGACGAGGTCGTCCTCCTCCACCGCGTCCAGTACCTGAACGAAGCGTGGGTCCCCGAGAAGTGCGGAGGACCGGGCCGCGGCCAGCACCGGGCGGGCGCGTGGATGGTCGGCGGGCAGGAGATGAACGCCTACTGCCCGGCGCAGCTTCTCGTCGACAGCACGCCAGCTGCTGAATCCGTCCAGACGGGTGACGCACTCTTCGAGTCGGTAGCGTCTGGCGAGCTTGTGACCGCTGTGCAGATCGGGCGCCGGCGGGATGGCATCCGAGCCGCTCTGCTCGCGCTCCGCGTCCTTTGGGTCTGCGTGGGTCGTGTCCTTGGCTTCCGCCGTCCCGTCGGTCGTGGCCTGGTCCGCCTTGGCGGTCAGCGGCTTGTCGCCGCTGTTGTCGGCCACGTCGACGGCAGCCGTGCTACGTTCCGCCACCGTCGTTCCTGCCTCCCCATCCGTTGCGCGATGCCAGCCAGCTCTGCACAGTCACGCCAATTGTGCCCACACTCCGGTGCTATGCACGACACGCAGTGTCCAGCGATGGTTGTGCGGCCCTGTGCTGGTTTTAACGTCCGAGCCGTCCACGGACCATGCCGACCATGCCGTTGAGCTCCTCGATCCGCATCTTCTTCGCCGCGACGAAGAAGACACCCAGCAGGACGGCGCCTCCGCAGACCAGGGCGAGGAGAGAACCACCGGCTCCCTGGCCGAGGGCGTGCAGGATGGCGAAGCCCACGGCTCCGCCGACGACGGCCGCGGGGACCGCAGCCAGACAGAGTCGAGCGTACGTGCGCACGACGCGAGCGCCGTCCAGGTCGCCGCCCAGCCGGTTGCTCAGCCGGCGCCAGGCGATGCCCACACCGACGGCGTAGGCGAGACCGTAGGAGGCTGCCATACCGACGACCGCCCACTGGGCCGGCAGGACTACGTAGCAGAGAGCGGAGACGGCTGCGTTGACCGCTGCGACGATGACCGTGTTGTAGAAGGGGTGCGGGTGTCCTCGTACGCGTAGAAGCCACGCAGGACGACGTACTGCACGGAGTAGGGGATCAGTCCGAGGCCGAAGGCCATCAGGATGAAGCCCATGGACCGCGCGGCCTCGTTGCCGGCGGAGGCGTACAGCAGGGTGCACATCGGCAGGCCGAGCGCCAGGAAGGTGAAGGCGACCGGCACGATCGCGACCGCGGAGTTACGCAGTCCCTGCGAGATGTCGTCGCGTACCGCACCAGGGTCGTTGTCGTTGGCGGCACGCGAGATGCGGGTAGCAGGGCCGCCATGACGGAGACGGTGATGATGGCCTGTGGCATGCCCCAGATGAGCTGCGCGTTGGAGTAGGCCAGGAAGCCGGCGCCGTCCTTGCCCGAGATCTTGCCGGCCGAGGTGGCGAGCTGGGTGACGACAATCACGCCCGCCTGGTTGGCCAGGACGAACAGGACGGTCCACTTGGCGAGCTTGATCGTCTTGCCGAGCCCGTGGCCCTTCCAGTCGAAGCGCGGCCGGAAGCGGAAGCCTGCCTCGCGCAGATACGGGATCATGGCCAGGGCCTGGACGATCAACCCGAGCAGCGTTCCGATGCCCAGCAGCCGGATGCCCTCCGGCGGGATGGTCTCCACACCCATCTGGGACTCGCCCGAGGTCCCGTACACCCAGATGAACATGCCGAACGTAATGATCATGACGATGTTGTTGAGGACCGGAGTCCACATCATCGCGCCGAACTTCCCGCGTGCGTTGAGGATCTGCCCCATCACCACGTGCACGCCCATGAAGAAGATGGTCGGCACGCAGTACCGGGCGAAGGTGACGGCGACGCTGTTGGCCGCCGCGTCGTTCGCGATGGTCGGCGACATCATGCGGACCAGCAACGGTGCGGCGAACACCGCGATCGCCACGATCACCCCAGGGCGACCATGACGAGGGTCAGCAGGCGATTGGCATAGGCCTCGCCGCCGTCTTCGTCGGCCTTCATGGAACGGACGAGCTGCGGGACGAAGACCGAGTTCAGCCCGCCGCCGACGGTGAGGATGTAGATCATCGTCGGCAGTGTGTAGGCGATGGTGAAGCTGTCGCCGAGGAGTGCCGCACCGAGCGCGCCGGTGATCACCAGGCTGCGTACGAAGCCGGTGAGCCTGGAGACCAGGGTGCCGGCTGCCATCAGGGCGCTGGACTTCAGCAGGCTGGAGGCCCGGCCGCCGCCGGAATTCTGCGGGCAGGGCTGGGGCCGCCTCCGGCTGGGGCGGCTCCGGCGGATGGCCCGAGCCCTCCTGGTCACGGAAGAGGTGGGCGAAGGCGTCCGGTTCCTCGCGGTGACCGGAAGCTTGTGTGACCAGGTCGTCCACGCCCACGAACTGAGTGGTCGCCGCGTCGTCGCCGTAGGGAAGGTGGCGGGAGGGGCCTGCGGGCTCGGGAGGCGGCGCCTGCGCCCAGAGGCGGGGGTCCGGGGGTACTGGGCCGCGGGAGGCTGCTGGTAGAGCGGCTGTGGCTCCTGGTAGGTGCCGGGAGGAGGCGGCGGGTGCGAGGCGCGGTCGTAGAGCGCCTCGGCCACCGGATCCTGCGCGGAGAGATCCTGGGACCGGTAGGGGTCGTCGTCATACGCATGCTGGAAGTACGGGTCGGGCGGCGTCGGGCCGTCCTGACCGGTGCCCGAGGGCACCGGTCGGCCACCGGAAGAACCGGCCCCGCCCGCCCCATGGCCGCGGTCACCGTCGTACGGCGCGTTCATCGAAAACCCCACCTCATCGTCTCCGGCCGGCCGGCCGCGACAGCCATCGCTCAACGGTCCACTTTCTCACCCGTTCCCGACGGGCCCCGCTTTCCGGACCGGTGTCCGGGTCGGGTCACTCGGCTGCTCGGGTTCGCCGCCGTTGCCGTCGCCGTCCACTGTGCCGTCGTCCACCGTGCCGCCCGCGACCGTGCGCTTGCGATGGGTGTACATCCTGATGCCCGCCAGAACAAGCAGCAGAAGGCCTCCGGCGATCACCAGCAGCACGGTCGGCGTCACTTCGGAGACCTTGACCGTGAAGGTCATCTCCTCGCCGTAGGGCGTCCCGTCCTCGGTGAAGAGCCTTGCCGTCACCTGCGCCTGCCCGTTGGCGTTGGCCGAGGCGTCGAACTTCACGGACTGGCTGTGGCCGCCCGCGATCTCGACCGGCTGCTCCGCGACAGCTCCGCCGTCGTTGAGCTTCAGCCGTGCCGCGTTGTCCGACGTCAGCCGGAGAACCAGGTGGTCGACGCCCTGCAGCAGCTTGTTCTGCACCGTCACAGGGATCGTCGCACTGCGGCCGGACAGAGTCACATCCGACTTGGCGATGAGCTGCACTTCGGTCGTGAGGCTCTGCAGATAGGTGCGTACACCGTCGCGGTACTGCTGTGCCTCCAGCGGCTTTCCGCGCCACGACGTCGACATGGACCGGTTTATGGCATTGCCGAAGGGGTCACCACCCGGTCGGGCTGGGTGAGGATGACCTCGAAGCTGTTGAGCGAGTCCTGGGTGGTCCTGATGTCCTGGAACGCCTGGGTGGGCAGTTCCTGGCTGCGCAGCCTCTTCGGATACGCGGAGGACCTGGGCACCTTGGTGGTGGCCTGTGCGTCGGGCTTCGCCTCGGCCGCCGCGACCAGGTCGACGGGGTCGTCCAGTGTTCGTCGGCGAGGGCCTGCAGGGCTCGGGCCATCGTCTGGGCCTGCGCCGCGGTGGGAGTCCGTTGCGGGGCTACGACGATGTCGCGCCCTTTCCGGGTCCTGCTCGGTCAGCGCCAGCGTCTGGGCGAGGAACTTCTGCACGGCGAGGGTCGACGCACCGGCCTTGGCCATATCGCCGCTGAACGCGGTGGAGAGCCGGTAATCCGCCACCACCGCGGTGGTCCCGCCACCGATGGGCCGGGCAGCCGTCGGCGTGTACGGCAGGCCGCTGGTTTCCTTGAGGCTGTCGCTGCGCGCGATCACTTTGTGGGCGCCGGCCGAGGTGGCCACGTCGACGATAGAGGATCGATCGCGCCGTCCACCGGCCAGGCGAAGTCGGTGGACGGTTTCACATGGAGGATCGTCTCCACCGTTATTTCCGCGACCTCGGTCGCGGTCTGCAAGTGGCTGAGGGTGCCCGAGACGTTCTTGCCGCGGTGCGCGATGGAGGCCAGGTCGGGATCGGCGAAGGGCAGGGCAACCACCGTGCCGTCCTTGACCGCCGCCTCGACCGCGGTGAGCCACTGCTTGGCGATCGCCTGATTCGTCCCGGGGACGGTGGTGTCGCCGGTCTTGACGCGGTAGTTCTTCGTCATCGCTTCGGCGCTGGCCAGCAGATCAGGGTCGATCACCCAGGTCACGGGGAGTTGACGGCCGAGCGACACCATCTGCTCGAGCCGGCCACCGGGGCGAGATCGAGAGCCAGATCGTCGTTTGCGAAGACTGGTGTCTGCTGTTCGTCCGAGCCTGTTTCGGCTGTGACATGCGCCGAGGCAATCAGCGGCCAGAGGAATGTCAGCCCGGTCTTGCTGTCGCTGTCCTCGGGCTGCCAGGGAAGGAAGGTGCGCTCAATACCGAGTACCTGGGGATACGGGACACCAGGGGTCTGCCCGTGAGGGAGACACCGAGACGATAGACGCCATCCGCTCCGAGCCCCAGCTTGCTTACGGGTACGGCGAGCGTGAACTCCTGGCTGATGCCGGAGCGGAGCTTCGGGACCTTCAGCGTGTAATCGCCGCCCAGCTTGGCCGGGTCCGCGTCGGGCAGATACCCGGTGCGCTCGGCCGCCTGGTCGATCGCCGACCTTCCGGACAGCGTCGGTCCGACACGCAGATCGATCTCGCCGTCGGTGACCGTCTCCTTGCCCTTGTTGGTCAGGGTGCCGGAAACGGTGAGTGTGTCCCCTCCACCGGTGCAGCAGGGGAGAGTGTCCAGAGACACATCGACGGTGTGCGAGCCGGTGGGCGCTTGGCCAGCACTCCGGCCTGAGCTGCGGGCGCTGGAATGGCCAGGAGACCCGCGAGCAGAGGCACCCCGACGATCAAGGAGGCTGTGCGCCGGATCCACCGGCGGGCGGGGAGAGACGTCTCCCCTGAAAGTCTGCCGCCTCGGCCACGCGCCTACCCGTTCCTCGTTGTCGTCAGGTGCTGTTGATCGTTGTCGGTTCTGCGTCCCCGCATGGTAACGATGTGCGCAGGTGCTGAGTGCCGGGGAGTGCGCCACATGATCGGGAGCGCCTTGCAGACAGCAACAAACGATGAGGCCCGCGCCGGTAGGTGCACGTACCCTTTCTGTTGTGCCGAACGCCAATGAAGACAGCCCCATTGCACTGAGTCAGGTGCAGCACCGCGCGGTGAGCGAACTGCTGCGGGTGTCCCCGGTAGCCGACGACCTCGCCCGCCGATTCCAGGAGGCAGGATTCAGCCTCGCGCTGGTCGGAGGGTCGGTCCGCGATGCGCTGCTCGGCCGGCTCGGAAACGACCTGGACTTCACCACCGATGCCCGTCCGGAGGACGTGCTCAAGATCGTCCGGCCATGGGCCGACTCGGTGTGGGAGGTCGGGATCGCCTTCGGCACCGTCGGAGTGCAGAAGGACGGCTACCAGATCGAAGTCACGACGTACCGGTCGGAGGCTTACGACAGGACCTCGCGCAAGCCGGAGGTCTCCTACGGCGACTCCATCGAGGACGACCTCGTGCGTCGTGACTTCACGGTCAACGCGATGGCCGTCGCGCTGCCGCAGAAAGAGTTCATCGACCCCACGGCGGTCTCGGAGATCTGGCGGAGCGTGTGCTGCGCACTCCCGGAACGCCCGAGGAGTCCTTCTCGGACGATCCGCTTCGCATGCTGCGCGCCGCACGTTTCGCGGCTCAGCTCGACTTCGAAGTCGCCCCCGATGTCGTCAACGCGATGACGGACATGGCTGGACGTATCGAGATCGTCTCGGCCGAGCGGGTCCGTGACGAGCTCAACAAGCTGATTCTTTCCACCCATCCCCGTAAGGGTCTTGGACTGCTGGTGGAGACCGGCCTGGCGGACCGGATCCTGCCCGAGCTGCCCGCGCTGCGGCTGGAAAGTGACGAGCATCACCGCCACAAGGATGTCTATGAACACTCTCTGACGGTCCTGGAGCAGGCCATCGACCTGGAGGAGGACGGGCCCGACCTCGTGCTGCGGCTCGCCGCGCTCCTTCACGACATCGGCAAGCCCAGGACGCGACGCTTCGAGAAGGACGGCGGCGTCTCGTTCCATCACCATGAAGTGGTGGGGGCCAAGATGGCCAAGAAGCGGATGACTGAGCTCAAGTACTCCAACGACATGGTCAGGGACGTCTCGAAGCTCGTGGAATTGCACCTGCGCTTCCATGGCTACGGCGACGGCGAGTGGACTGACTCCGCGGTCCGCAGGTATGTGCGCGATGCGGGGCCGTTGCTGGACCGGCTGCACAAGCTGACCCGGTCCGACTGCACGACGCGGAACAAGCGCAAGGCGAGTGCGCTCTCGCGAACCTATGACGGGCTCGGGGCGCATCGCGCAGCTGCAGGGCCAGGAGGAGCTGGATTCGATCCGGCCGGACCTGGACGGCAACGAGATCATGGAGATCCTCGGTGTCCGTCCCGGCCCGGTGATCGGCAAGGCGTACGCGTTCCTGCTGGAGTTGCGACTGGAGAACGGTCCGCTGGAGCGGGAGGCGGCGGTTGCGGCGCTCAAGGAGTGGTGGGCCGCCCAGGACTGAGGCGGGTTTGAGGCGGGTGCCGGTTCTTGTTTCACGTGAAACAAGAACCGGCACCCGCCTCAACCGACCCGGCTGTTTCACGTGAAACAGTGCGCGTCAGCGCAACACTAGCCGGCCCGCCGCCACCGGAGCATCACCACAGCAACGCCCCGTAGAGAACGGCAACGCCGATCACCACGACGGCAGACCGCCCGTCAGCGGGCAGCGCCAGCGCGGACATTCCTGCAGCAGCTACGAATGCGACGTTGAACAGCACGTCGTAGAGCGAGAAGATCCTGCCGCGGAAGGAGTCGTCCACCGAGGTCTGCACCACTGTGTCCGTCGCGATCTTCGACCCCTGTGTCACCAGGCCGAGGACGAACGCTGCGACCAGCATCGGTGCGGGTTCGAACAACAGGCCCAGCGCCGGTTCCAGTACGGCCGCGGCCCCGCGCACACTGTCATCCAGCCGTACCGCCCGAAGAGACTGACCGCCCAGGGCGTCAGCACGGCAGCCAAGAAGAATCCGGCGCCGGAGGCTCCACGGCCAGGCCGAGCAGGGCCAGCCCACCGGACTCGTTATCGGACCAGGCGTACCGGCACAGCATCAGCACCATCACGGTCAGCGCTCCGTAACAGAAGCGGATCACCGTCATGGCGGCCAGCGCGCGGGCTGCTTCCTTACGTTCGGCCAGATGGCGCAACCCGGTGACGAGTCCGCGAGCGGTAACCGCCAGAGCTTCCTTCAGCTGCACACGGCTTCCGTCCCGGTCCGGGCCGAGAGCCCCTGGGCAGGCTCAGGGCAGCCAGCGCCGACATGAGGTAGAGCATCGCGCCCAGCAGCACCACAGCCGCGTCGGAACCGTCCGCCAGCAGTCGTACGGCGAAGGCGAGGCCACCACCCGCGGTGGCTGCCAGAGTGCCGGCGGTCGGAGAGGGAGTTGGCCAGTACGAGCCGGTCTGTGTCGACGACGCGTGGCAGGGCAGCGGAAAGCCCGGCCAGCACGAAGCGGTTGACCGCGGTGACGCAGAGGGCCGAGGCGTAGAAGAGCCAGTCGGGCGCGGAGCCCAGGATCAGCAGTGCTGTGCAGCAGGCGAGGACGGCTCGCAGCAGATTTCCGTAGAGGAACACCTGGCGCCGGGGCCAGCGGTCCAGCAGTACGCCTGCGAAAGGGCCGACCAGTGAGTACGGGAGCAGCAGGACTGCCATCGCGGAGGCGATGGCCGCGGGCGATGCCTGGTTCTCCGGCGAGAAGACGACGTACGTGGCCAGCGCGACCTGGTAGACACCATCGGCCGCCTGGGACAGAAGCCGCACGGCAAGCAGGCGACGGAAATTCCGAAGGCGCAGGAGTATGTGCAGATCACGCACGACAGGCATGTGCGCAAGCGTCACACGTCGAGGGTCCCCGGGCGGATTGCCCGGGGACCCTCGACGTAGGGGAGGAGCGTTGCCGCTCATCGCCCTGGTGAGGCTGAAGCCGTGTTCGGCCGGATCAGCTCTCGGTGTTGTTGATGAACTTCTCGACGTTCTCGCGAGCCTCGTCGTCGAAGTACTGCACCGGCGGGGACTTCATGAAGTACGAGGACGCGGAGAGGATCGGGCCGCCGATACCGCGGTCCTTGGCGATCTTCGCTGCGCGCACGGCGTCGATGATGACACCGGCGGAGTTCGGGGAGTCCCAGACCTCGAGCTTGTACTCCAGGTTCAGCGGAACATCACCGAAGGCGCGGCCCTCGAGGCGCACGTACGCCCACTTGCGGTCGTCCAGCCAGGCCACGTAGTCCGACGGGCCGATGTGGACGTTGTCCGCACCGAGGTCACGGTCGCGGATCTGCGAGGTGACGGCCTGCGTCTTGGAGATCTTCTTGGACTCCAGGCGCTCACGCTCGAGCATGTTCTTGAAGTCCATGTTGCCGCCGACGTTGAGCTGCATCGTGCGGTCCAGGACGACGCCCCGGTCCTCGAACAGCTTCGCCATCACACGGTGCGTGATGGTGGCGCCGACCTGAGACTTGATGTCGTCGCCGATGATCGGGACACCGGCCTCGGTGAACTTGTCCGCCCACTCCTTGGTGCCGGCGATGAAGACCGGGAGGGCGTTGACGAACGCGACCTTGGCGTCGATGGCGCACTGCGCATAGAACTTCGCAGCGACCTCGGAGCCGACGGGGAGGTAGCAGACGAGGACGTCGACCTGCTTGTCCTTGAGGATCTGGACGATGTCGACCGGGGACTCGCCGGACTCCTCGATTGTCTCGCGGTAGTACTTGCCCAGACCGTCGTGGGTGTGGCCGCGCTGAACGGGCACACCGGTGTTCGGCACATCGGCGATCTTGATGGTGTTGTTCTCACTGGCACCGATGGCGTCTGCGAGGTCGAGGCCGACCTTCTTCGCGTCGACGTCGAAGGCGGCGACGAACTCGACGTCGCTCACGTGGTACTCGCCGAACTGGACGTGCATCAGACCGGGCACCTTGCCGGCCGGATCGGCGTCCTTGTAGTACTCGACGCCCTGTACCAGCGAGGCGGCGCAGTTGCCCACGCCAACGATGGCTACGCGAACCGAACCCATGCCGATTGCTCCCTGTGTGTACTCGGTGTGTTCCCCGGTGAAACCTTGCGGATCTGCGGGGACTTCACTTGGTGATGTCGTCGGACGGATCCGGCGGGAGTTATCCCGGTGCCGGGGCAGGCCGCCCGTCTCTCCTGATGTGTCCTGCTGAGCAGAGTCCTCGGGCGAGGATCGTCGCTGATCCCGTCCCGACCGCTCGCTCTCGATGAGCTCGTTCAGCCAGCGCACTTCGCGCTCCACGGACTCCATTCCGTGGCGCTGCAGCTCAAGGGTGTAGTCGTCGAGTCGTTCGCGGGTGCGTGCGAGCGAGACGCGCATCTTCTCCAGGCGCTCTTCCAGCCTGCTGCGGCGGCCTTCGAGGACGCGCATCCGGACCTCGCGCTCCGTCTGTCCGAAGAAGGCGAAACGAGCCGCGAAGTGCTCGTCCTCCCAGGAATCGGGACCGGTGTGCGAGAGGAGCCTCGAAGTGCTCCTTACCTTCCGCCGTCAGCCGGTAGACGATCTTGGCGCGGCGCCCCGTCAGCGAGGACGCGGGGCGGCCCACGGTTCGCGGCAGGCGGGATGTCCGCAGGACCACTCCCTCCTCGATCAACCAGCCGTTCGCGACCAGCGTCTTGAGACAGGGGTAGAGGGTGCCGTAGCTGAAGGCCCGGAAGATCCCCAGCGATGTGTTGAGGCGTTTGCGCAGCTCGTACCCGTGCATCGGGGACTCGCGGAGCAGGCCCAGGACGGCGAACTCGAGGATTCCGGAGCGTCTGCTCACCTTCGTCCCCTCCGTCTCCGAGTGCTCCCGTGGAGCCTGTGTACTGACTTTATGCCGCGCCGATGTATCGACTCGATACATCAGCACGATAGATCGGCGCGTCGTGCTGGACAAGGGGAACCTTCGTGAGCGGCGTCACATCGGCAATTCATAGGGAGCGACTTGCGTAATTTGGGGTGAAGTTCGGTGCAAGAGAGGTTTTGAGCGTGCGTAGTCTGTGCGGCATGCAGACCACCGGGAACCGTGCGACGCCGCGAAGCGTCAGTTATCGCGGACTGCCGGATGCCATGCGGATGGGCCTTCCGCAGGGCTTGTCCGTAATTCGGGGGACCGGATCACCACTGCCGCTTCCAGGCGCTCTCGCCTGCCCGAGGAGTAGTCGTTCCATGAGCGAGCACCGTCGCAAAACGCCGCAACCGCAAGGTGGCGGACGTGCCGCGGCCAGACGAGCCGCCCAACAGCCCGCCGGACGCCGAAGCGATTCGTCACGCAGGGCGACGGCGCGGTCACCATCGGACGCGCACGGCGAGGAATCCTCGCCCAGCGGCCGCGCCGAGGCCCGCCGCGCCGCCCAGCGCGGCGGAGGGCAGGCGCCGCGGTGGTGGCGAGGAGGGCCGGGGCGCTCCGAGAGCCACCCCGGCAAGAAGCGCTTCATCGACTACCCGAGGGCCGGGAAGCGTGGCGTACGACGCTGGGTGCCCTCGTGGCGGCTGGTGTCGGGCCTCACCCTGACCTTCCTCGGCCTGATGATGGGCGTGGCCTCCTGATCTACTCGCAGGTGTCGCTGCCCACGATGAAGACCTCGGCCAGTGCACAGAACAACGTGTACTACTGGGCCGACGGCAGCCAGATGGTCGCCACCGGCAATGAGTCCGTGAACCGTCAGACGATCAGCTATGCGCAGATCCCCGGAGATGCGGAACGCCGTCATCTCGGCCGAGAACAAGTCGTTCGAAAGCGACAGGGGCATCGACCCGATAGGCATGGGGCGCGCGCTGTTCAACATGGCCACAGGGGTGACACCCAGGGTGGCTCCACGATCACGCAGCAGTACGTGAAGAACTCGCGGCTCTCTCAGGACCAGACCCTGAGCCGCAAGGTCAAGGAACTCTTCATCACGCTCAAGGTCGGCGAGGGCATGAGCAAGCGAGACGTCATGGAGGGCTACCTGAACGTGTCGTACTACGGCCGGGGCGCATCAGGGATCCAGGCCGCGGCACGCACGTACTACGGCAAGGACGCCGAGGACCTGGACGCGAGCCAGTGTGCCTTCCTGGCCACTCTGCTCAAGGGTGCGAGCTACTACGACCCGGCGGGTGCCATCGAGATCGACCCCACGAACGCCACCCCGGAGAAGAACCGCGAACGGGCCGAGAGGCGCTGGAAGTGGATCCTTGACGAGGAGGTCAAGGACGGCCGGCTGACCAAGGCCGAGCGCGCCAAGTACACGGAGTTCCCCGAGCCGAGCAAGCTGAGGAAGGACGCCAAGCTGGGCGGCCAGACCGGCTACCTGGTCGACCTCGCCACGGACTACTTCCTCGCGAACAACAAGGAGAACGTCACCGAGCAGGCCCTCTCCCAGGGCGGCTACGAGATCCACACGACGTTCGAGAAGGACAAGGTCGCCCTCCTCGAGAAGACGATCAAGAAGGTGCACGAGGAGAAGATCGACCCGAAGAAGCGGCCGGACAAGGACTCCCACGTCCAGTTCGGTGGCGCCTCGGTGGACACGAAGACGGGGCCATCCTCGCCACCTACGGTGGTGAGGACGCGACGAAGCACTACACCAACAACGCGGATGCCACCGGTGCGCAGGTCGGCTCGACCTTCAAGCCGTTCGTGCTGGCAGCCGCGATGCAGTACGGGAAGCGGGACCCCGAGCTCGGCGAGGACCAGAGTGACTCCGACCGGAAGCCTGTCTCGCCCAAGAGCATCTACAACGGCGACAACAAGCTGAAGATCAAGAAGTACAACGGTGAGGTCTGGCAGGACAAGGACGACAACCCCTGGTTCCAGAGGAACGACGGAGACCACCCTACGGCGACATCAATCTCAGGTACGCCATGGAGCAGTCCGCCAACTCCCCGTACGTACAGCTCGGTATGGATGTCGGCACCGGCAAGGTGAAGGACGTGGCCGTGGCCGCGGGGCTGCGCGACGACATGTACATGGCGGACTCGAGCGTCCCTTCGTACTCCATCGGTACGTCCTCGCCGAGCGCGATCCGGATGGCCGGTGCGTACGCCACCTTCGCCACCAGCGGAAAGCAGCGAGACCCCTTCTCGGTCACCGAGGTCAAGCACGAGGGTGATCTCGTCTACCAGCACAAGACGGTGACCAAGAGCGCCTTCTCGAGCGTCATCGCCGACAACGTCACCGATGTGCTGCAGAACGTCGTCGAAAACGGAACGGGCAAGCCCGCAAGGCTTTCCGGCCGTGATGCGGCAGGCAAGACCGGTACGACGGACGGCAACAAGTCGGCCTGGTTCATCGGCTACACCCGCAGTTGTCGACCGCCGTGAGTATGTTCCGGCTGGACGACGACGAGAACACCAAGGACCGCAAGTTCGAGGAGATGTTCGGCACCGGCGGTGAGGAGAAGATTCACGGTAACTCCTTCCCCGCGCAGATCTGGCACGATTACATGACCGGAGCGCTGAAGGGGACGAAGGCCCTGAGCTTCCCAAGCCGCAGCCTGTCGGCGACATGCTCTACGGCGGCGGCGCGTCCAGCCCCAGCCCTCGCCGAAGCCGTCGCCTTCCGCGTCGAAGTCGAGCGAGCCGCCGCACACTACGAAGCCACGACCCCGCTCCGACGACCCCGCGCCGAGCGACTCCTGCACCAGTGGGAATGGGAGTGCAACAACGGCGGCGCCAATGCCGGGGCCGACGAAGGCGGGGACAACACCGGGACCACCGAAGGCGGGACCGGCACCCCAGGACCGATGAGGGCGGGGAAAACGCCGGGGCCATCGAAGGCGGCAGCGGGGACCCGAACGGCGCCGAATCGGGCGGTGGCGGCTTCATCGGGGGCGGCGGGTAACTCCACCGCACCCGGCGATCGCCCGGATCCGCCGCACGGACATGACGAGGGCCGCCCGCACCACAGGTGCCGGCGGCCCTCGGCATCCGGTGAGCCGCTCCTGCCGTACCCACGGTCCCGTACGGCAGGATGTGCGGCATGCCAAGCGCAGAGGAAACGAGCGTGCACCAGGAGCGGCCCGTCGTGCGGCCCACGCAGGAGGACGAGATCGCCGCGGCGGGGAGTGAGCTGATCGGCGGGCGGGTGGGACGCTGGGCGCGGCTCGGCGACGGCCCGCTCACACCCGTTCGCGTCATCGCCCTGGTGGCGATCGGGATGTTCGTGCTCGGCATGGTGCAGAAGGTTCCCTGCTACGACTGGGCCTGGTTCAGGGGAACCAGCTCGCAGTACACGCACGCCTGTTACTCCGACATTCCGCATCTCTACCCGGGCGCGGCTTCGCCGACGGACTCGTGCCGTACTTCGACCGGCTCAGCGGCGATATGGAGTACCTCGAGTACCCCGTACTGACCGGGCTCTTCATGCAGATCGCCTCCTGGCTGACGCTGACGCCGTCCTCCGAAGCCATCCAGCAGCGCGAACAGATGTACTGGATGGTCAACGCCGGCATGCTGATGGTCTGCGCCGTGATCATCGCGGTGTGCGTCGCGCGTACACACCGGCGGCGCCCCTGGGACGCGCTGCTGGTGGCTCTCGCGCCGGCCTTCGCGCTCACCGCGACGATCAACTGGGACCTGCTGGCTGTCGCTCTGACGGCCGCGGCCATGCTCATGTGGTCCCGGGGCGGCCGCTGGCGTTCGGCGTCCTCATCGGCCTGGCGACGGCCGCCAAGCTCTATCCCGTACTGCTTCTCGGGCCGCTCTTCGTGCTGTGCTGGCGGGCGGGAAGTGGCGGGAGTTCTGGGCGGCGACCTTCGGCGCGGCAGCCGCCTGGCTCGTCGTCAACCTCCCGGTGATGCTGTACGCACCCGAGGGCTGGAAGAAGTTCTACACATTCAGCCAGGAGCGGCAGATCGATTACGGCTCGTTCTGGCTGGTCATCACGCAGCGCACCGGCAAGCCCATCGATGTCGAGACCGCGAACACGGCCTCGGTGCTGCTGATGATCCTGATCTGCGCGGGTATCGCGGGGCTGGCACTGACGGCCAGGCGCAGGCCCAGGTTCGCGCAGCTCGTGTTCCTGGTGGTGGCCGCATTCATCCTGACGAACAAGGTCTACTCACCGCAGTACGTCCTCTGGCTGATCCCGCTTGCCGCGCTGGCCAGGCCGAGCTGGCGCGACTTCCTGATCTGGCAGGCCTGCGAGGTCATGTATTTCCTGGGGATCTGGCTGTACCTCGCGTACACGACAAGCGGCGACAAGCACCAGGGGCTGCCGCAGGAGGGCTACCAGGTCACGGTCGCCCTGCATCTGCTGGGGACGCTGTACTTCTGCGCCGTCGTCGTACGGGACATCCTGATGCCGGAGCGGGATGTCGTACGGCGCGAGGGCGCGGACGATCCCTCGGGCGGGTGCTCGACGGAGCCGGGACGTGGTCGTGCTCGGGCAGACGGAGCACCCGGCCCGGCAGACGGCACCCGCGGTCGAAGGGCCGCGGGTGGAATGGGGCACGGCACCCGGGCCGAAGGACGGCTGAGGCGGAGCCCTCAGAGAGCCGTCCGCCGGATCACCGGTCCACCAGGCGGTCGAACTGGGTGGTCGTGTGGCGCAGATGAGCCACCAGTTCGTCGCCGACCCTCGGTTCCTCCGCATCCGACGGCACGAACAGGATCGACACCTGCATGTGCGGCGGCTCGGCGAACCAGCGCTGCTTGCCCGCCCAGACGAACGGCGACAGATTGCGGTTGACCGTCGCCAGTCCGGCGCGGGCGACACCCTTGGCCCGCGGCATCATGCCGTGCAGGGCCTTCGGGGCCTCCAGGCCGACACCGTGTGACGTACCCCCGCGACCACCACCAGCCAGCCGTCGGATGCGGCCTTCTGCTGGCGGTAGCCGAACCTGTCCCCTTGGTGACCGGCGTGACGTCGAGGACGGCGCCCCGGTACTCCGTCGCCTCGTGGTCGCCCAGCCAGAGCCGGGTACCGATGCGGGCGCGGAAGCGGGTCTGCGGGAACTGCTGCTGCAGCCGCGCCAGTTCCTCGGCCCGCAGATGGCTGACGAACATGGTGTGCAGCGGCAGCCGGGCCGCGCGCAGCCGGTCCATCCAGCCGATGACCTCTTCCACGGCGTCGGATCCGTCCGTGCGGTCCAGCGGCAGATGCAGGGCGAAGCCTTCGAGACGTACGTCCTCGATGGCGGCGTGCAGTTGCCCCAGCTCCTCCTCCTTCACGCCATGGCGCTTCATCGAACTCATGCATTCGATGACGACGCGTGCGCCCACCAGGGCGTGTACGCCGTCCACGGAGGAGACGGACCGGATGACACGGTCGGGCAGCGGCACCGGCTCCTCACCGCGCCGGAAAGGCGTGAGGACGAGCAGATCGCCGCTGAACCAGTCCTTGATGCGGGCAGCCTCGTAGGTGGTTCCGACGGCGAGCGTCTCGGAACCGAAGCGGATCGCCTCGTCGGCGAGCCGTTCGTGGCCGAAGCCGTATCCGTTGCCCTTGCAGACCGGTACGAGACCGGGGAACTGGTCGAGCACAGACTTCTGGTGCGCCCGCCAGCGCGCGGTGTCGACGTAGAGGGAGAGCGCCATGGCCGGCCCGGAACCTTTCTGGTGGCTGCGGTGTGTCGAGGTGTACGGAGCTTATTGAAGTGCTTCCGAGCGTTGTCAGCGCCGGGACATGTACATATCGAGCGCCTTGTGCAGCAGCTTGTTGAGCGGGAAGTCCCACTCGCCGACGTACTCGACGGCCTCGCCGCCGGTGCCGACCTTGAACTGGATCAGGCCGAAGAGATGATCGGTCTCGTCCAGCGAATCGCTGATGCCCCGCAGGTCGTAGACGGTCGCGCCCATGGCGTACGAGTCGCGCAGCATCCGCCACTGCATCGCGTTCGAGGGCCTGACCTCGCGGCCGATGTTGTCGGACGCGCCGTACGAGTACCAGACATGCCCCGACGACGAGCATCGTCGCCGCGGAGAGGTTGACCCCGTTGTGCCGTGCGAAATACAGCCGCATGCGGTTGGGGTCCTCGGAGTTGAGCACCGTCCACATGCGCTGGAAGTACGAGAGCGGGCGCGGCCTGAAGTGGTCCCGCGCCGCAGTGATCTCGTACAGCCGCTGCCATTCGGCGAGGTCCTCGTAACCGCCCTGGACGACCTCCACGCCGGCTTTGTCGGCCTTCTTGATGTTGCGCCGCCACAGCTGGTTGAAGCCCTTGAGGACATCCTCCAGCGAGCGGTTGGCCAGCGGCACCTGGAAGACGTAGCGGGGCTGTACGTCACCGAAACCGGCACCGCCGTCCTCGCCCTGCTGCCAGCCCATCTTCCGCAGACGGTCCGAGACCTCGAAGGCGCGCGGCTCGATATGGGTGGCTTCGACGTCGCGCAGCCGCTTGACGTCCGGGTCCTGGATGCCGGACTTGATGGCGGCCGAGTCCCAGCGCCGGATCACGACCGGCGGGCCCATCTTCACGGAGAAGGCGCCCTGCTGCTTGAGATGGGCGAGCATCGGCTGGAGCCAGTCGTCCAGGTTGGGGCGTACCAGTTGATGACCGGGCCCTCGGGAAGGTAGGCGAGGTACCGCTTGATCTTGGGCAGCTGGCGGTACAGCACCAGGCCGGCACCCACCATCGCGCCGTTCTTGTCGAACCAGCCCAGGTTCTCCGAGCGCCATTCGGTCTTCACATCCGCCCACGCCGGGACCTGGCAGTGGCTGGCAGAGGGCAGATTCTGGATATACGCCAGATGCTGCTCTCGGCTGATGGTCCTCAGGGTCAGGCTCATGCGGGGTGCTCCTCGGCAGGTGTGTCCCCATCGGTCAGGGGCTCCGGCTCTCGCGCCGAAGCCTACTGCGACCGAGGAGCGCCACGTCTGGCCGTTCCCCGCCGGGCCATCGACCGGCGGGGAATCAGGGCCTTCTCAGCTGATCAAGCCGCCGAAGAGGCCACCGTGGGCCATGCCGAGGAAGAACCCGATGCCGGATGCGCCGAGGCCCAGAACCAACGCGAACCTCTCCCGGGTGGTCACGGAGATGTACTGCCCGTAGGCACCTGTCAGGATCCCGGCCAGTCCGGCCCATGAGCTGAGCAGATGCAGGTGGTGGAACATCGCCGTCACGAAGGCGAGAGCTCCGAGGACAAGGGTTACCGCCATCAGGGTGTCCTGGAGCGGATGGGGCTTGCCGTCGGTGGCGAAGAGGGAGACGCGAGGCCGGGTCTGCATTGTCTGTGCCATGGAGTACCTCCTGGCAGGAAGGCGGCGCACGACAGCGCCGCGTACAACCGCTGTGTACAGATTGCGTCCCCCGGCACCGGATTTCAACCGGAAGCCTGTCGGCAGGTACTCTGGACGGTCTGCACCGGTGTCTGCCCCGGCCGCCCTGCTTCCCTCCTACGGAGGGACTTGTCAGTGGTGGCTGTTTTACTCGGAGACACTGGTGCCAACGCATCACGACCCTCCTGCCACGGAACGACCGTGGCCGCTGAGTCCAAAGGAGGTGGGTTCCACATGCGTCACTACGAAGTGATGGTCATCCTCGACCCCGATCTCGAGGAGCGAGCAGTCTCCCCGTTGATCGAGAACTTCCTCTCCGTTGTCCGTGAGGGCAGCGGAAAGGTTGAAAGGTCGACACCTGGGGCCGTCGTCGTCTCTCTTACGAGATCAAGAAGAAGCCCGAGGGCATCTACTCGGTCATCGACCTGCAGGCCGAGCCCGCAGTCGTCAAGGAGCTCGACCGACAGATGAACCTGAACGAGTCGGTCCTCCGGACCAAGGTCCTCCGCCCCGAGATCCACTGAGCATCTAGCTCAGCGGCACTCGGGTCCGAGTAGCAGCAAGCAGCCAGAAGCAATCCCCGCCGAGAGGTTCACCCATGGCAGGCGAGACCGTCATCACGGTCGTCGGCAATCTCGTCGACGACCCCGAGCTGCGCTTCACCCCGTCCGGTGCGGCGGTCGCGAAGTTCCGTGTCGCGTCCACTCCCCGCATTTTCGACCGGCAGACCAATGAGTGGAAGGACGGCGAAGGCCTGTTCCTCACCTGCTCGGTCTGGCGTCAGGCGGCGGAGAACGTCGCGGAGTCGCTCACGCGAGGCATGCGCGTTGTCGTGCAGGGCCGGCTGAAGCAGCGGTCGTACGAGGACCGTGAGGGCGTCAAGCGCACGGTCTACGAGCTGGATGTCGAGGAAGTCGGCCCCAGTCTCAAGACCGCCACGGCCAAGGTCACCAAGACCACCGGTCGCGGTGGCCAGGGCGGTGGCCAGGGTGGATACGGCGGTGGCCAGCAGGGCGGTGGCCAGCAGGGCGGCGGCAACTGGGGCGGCGGTCCCAGTGGCGGCGGTTCCGGTGGCGGCGGCCAGCAGGGTGGCGGCGGTGCTCCCGCCGACGATCCCTGGGCCACCAGCCCGCCGGCCGGCGGCCAGCAGAGCGGGGCCAGCAGGGTGGCGGGGCGGCTGGGGCGGAAGCTCCGGCGGTTCCGGCGGCACCACTGGTGGTTCTTCCGGCGGCGGCTACTCGGACGAGCCGCCCTTCTAGGGCAGCTCGCATCCCACTTCTTGATCACACAGGAGAAACACAATGGCGAAGCCGCCTGTGCGCAAGCCTAAGAAAAAGGTCTGCGCATTCTGCAAGGACAAGACCCAGTACGTGGACTACAAGGACACGAACATGCTGCGGAAGTTCATTTCCGACCGTGGCAAGATCCGTGCCCGCCGCGTCACCGGCAACTGCACGCAGCATCAGCGTGACGTCGCCACGGCAGTCAAGAACAGCCGTGAGATGGCGCTGCTGCCCTACACGTCCACCGCGCGATAAGGGAAGGGTGACCGAATCATGAAGATCATCCTCACCCACGAGGTCTCCGGCCTCGGTGCCGCAGGTGACGTCGTGGACGTCAAGGACGGGTACGCCCGTAACTACCTGGTTCCGCGTGGCTTTGCCATCCGCTGGACCAAGGGTGGCGAGAAGGACGTGGCGCAGATCCGCCGCGCCCGCAAGATCCACGAGATCGCGACGATCGAGCAGGCCAATGAGATCAAGGCCAAGCTCGAGGGCGTGAAGGTCCGTCTGGCTGTTCGCTCCGGCGACGCCGGCCGTCTCTTCGGCTCCGTCACCCCGGCCGACATCGCTTCGGCGATCAAGGCCGCCGGTGGTCCCGACGTCGACAAGCGTCGCGTGGAGCTCGGCTCGCCGATCAAGACGCTCGGCGGACACCAGGTGTCCGTGCGTCTGCACCCCGAGGTCGCCGCGAAGCTCGGTATCGAGGTCATCGCAGCCTAAGGGCACAGCTCAGCAGAGCTGAGAAGGGCCGCACCCATGGTGCGGCCCTTCTGCGTTCCTGCTGGTGCCGTTTCACGTGAAACGGACCGGTCCTCAACTCTGCAGTCCGCCGGCCTTCCAGCCGCTCAGCGGGTCGCTCCTGTGACGATCCACCGGCCCGAACGCATACGGAGCCATAGCGTTACCAGCCGAACGGTCATCATCAGCGTCATCGCACACCAGAGTGCGGTGAGCCCGCCGCCGAAGCTGGGGACGAGCAGAGCGACCGGAGCGAAGACGGCCAGGGTCAGGAGCATGGCCCAGGCGAGATAGCGGCCGTCCCCGGCTCCCATCAGTACTCCATCCAGGACGAAGACCACCCCGGCGATCGGCTGGGAGAGCGCCACCACCAGCAGAGCCGGGAGCAGCGTGTCCTGCACGGAGGGTCACTGGTGAAGATCGGGATGAACAGCGGCCTGGCCAGCACGATCAGCACTCCGAGAACGATGCCGGAGGCGATCCCCACTGCACCATCCGGCGGCATGCCTCGCGTGCGCCCTTGGCATCGTCCGCGCCCAGATAGCGCCCGATGATGGCCTGGCCCGCGATGGCAATGGCGTCGAGGGCGAAGGCTGTCAGGCTCCAGAGCGAGAGAACTACCTGGTGTGCGGCGATATCCGTATCGCCGAGGCGGGCGGCGACAGCGGTGGCGATCATCAGAACGGAGCGCAGCGACAGCGTACGGACCAGCAGGGGACACCCGCCTGGGCGCAGGCCCTGATTCCTGCGGCGTCGGGACGCAGCGAGGCCCCGTGGCGTCGAGCTCCCCGTACCACCACGATCAGATACGCGGTGGCCATCCCGACCTGTGCGATCACGGTTCCCCAGGCGGATCCCGCGATCCCGAAGCCGGCGCCGTAGACGAGCACTGCGTTGAGAACGCCGTTGGCCGCGAACCCGCCGACAGCGACATACAGCGGTGTCCGTGTGTCCTGAAGGCCACGCAGGACACCGGTCGCGGCGAGCACGATGAGCATGGCGGGGATGCCGAGGCTGGAGATTCTCAGATACGTGACGGCGTAGGGGCCGCGGTGTCGGAGGCGCCGAAAATATCGACGAGCCAGGGTGCCGATGGCAGCGTAAGAGCCACGACGACGGCGCCGAGCAGCAGTGCGAGCCAGATACCGTCCATGCCCTGGCGGATCGCTGCGGGCAAATCGCCCGCGCCGACGCGTCGTGCGACGGCAGCCGTGGTGGCGTAGGCGAGGAAGACGAAGACGCTCACCGCGGTCATCAGCAGTGCTGCGGCGACGCCCAGGCCGGCTAGCTGTGGGGTGCCGAGATGACCGACGATTGCGCTGTCGACCATCACGAAGAGGGGCTCGGCGACGAGCGCGCCGAAGGCCGGGACGGCGAGTGCGATGATCTCGCGATCGTGCCGTCGGCGGCCGGGCGGCGGAGTCTCGGGGCCTGGGTCATGGAGGCTAATCTAATCTTCCACAGGTAAGAGACGCAATGTATCTGGAGTCCTTACTTTCGTTTTCGCTCGGCACCGGACTGTGTGCTGTTTGTCGCGATCTTGAGCTTAGGGCAAAGTTTTTCTCCCCACGGTTGATGGACCGAGAACCTGCAGGTCAAGACGGTAATGGCGGGGCCGGTATGAGTTTGTCCACAGCGCTGTCCCCGGTCCATACACAGGATCGACGGGGTTCTCCACAACATCTGGTCCGTTATCCACATGCCCTGTGGATAACTGGATTGGTTGACGCTGCGGACAGGCCTACCGTGGTGCCGCGCCCGCACTCCATTCCGGCCATGGAACCCCGCAGAACTTGATGCGTCGGAACCGGAGTCGGGCGTCTTGTTTGTCGGTGCCGTGCCGTAAGAAAGACTGGCATGGCTAGGTCCGCGAAGCGGACGGGAGGAGTGGCCCGGTGAGCATTCCCGAGCCTTTGGACGACCCTGGGCCGATGCCGGTCCCAGCGACCGTCTGCCCGTTTCCCGTCAGCGTCGCGGAGAGGGCAAGGGCGTGACCAACAGCCCGACCGCGGCCGGGACAGCGAGTGGGACCCGGGTGCCTCAGGGTTCGAACGGGTGCCTCCGCAGGATCTCGACGCGGAGCAGTCCGTGCTCGGCGGGATGCTTCTGTCCAAGGACGCCATCGCCGACGTTGTCGAGATCATCAAGGGCCACGACTTCTACCGACCAGCTCATGAGACCGTCTACACGGCGATCCTCGACCTGTACGCGAAGGGCGAGCCGGCCGACCCGATCACCGTGGGGCCGAGCTGGTCAAGCGTGGTGAGATCACCAAGGTCGGCGGGGCTCCGTATCTGCACACCCTGGTCCAGTCCGTTCCGACAGCGGCCAACGCTTCCTACTACGCGGAGATCGTTCACGAGCGGGCCGTGCTCCGGCGCCTCGTCGAGGCCGGCACGAAGATCACGCAGATGGGATATGCGGCCGACGGGGATGTCGACGAGATCGTCAACTCCGCGCAGGCCGAGATCTACGCTGTCACCGAGCAGCGCACCAGCGAGGACTACCTTCCGCTGGGCGACATCATGGAGGGCGCTCTCGACGAGATCGAGGCGATCGGTTCCCGCAGCGGCGAGATGACCGGTGTACCGACCGGTTTCACTGACCTCGACTCCCTCACGAACGGTCTGCACCCCGGTCAGATGATCGTCATCGCCGCCCGTCCCGCCATGGGTAAGTCCACGCTGGCCCTGGACTTCGCACGGGCGTGCTCGATCAAGAGCAATCTGCCCAGTGTGATCTTCTCCCTGGAAATGGGGCGCAACGAGATCGCGATGCGTCTGCTGTCCGCGGAGGCCCGAGTGGCGCTGCACCACATGCGATCCGGCACCATGACCGACGAGGACTGGACCAGGCTGGCCCGGCGGATGCCGGATGTATCGGCCGCCCCGCTCTATATCGACGACTCGCCGAACCTCTCCATGATGGAGATCCGGGCGAAGTGCCGACGTCTCAAGCAGCGCAACGGTCTCAAGCTGGTGGTCATCGACTATCTGCAGCTGATGCAGTCCGGTGGCTCCAAGCGCGCGGAGAGCCGCCAGCAGGAGGTCTCGGACATGTCCCGAAACCTCAAGCTCCTGGCCAAGGAGCTGGAGCTGCCGGTCATCGCGCTCTCTCAGCTGAACCGTGGTCCTGAGCAGCGTACGGACAAGAAGCCGATGGTCTCCGACCTGCGTGAGTCCGGTTCGATCGAGCAGGACGCCGACATGGTGATCCTGCTGCACCGTGAGGACGCGTACGAGAAGGAGTCACCGCGGGCCGGTGAGGCCGACCTGATCGTGGCCAAGCACCGTAACGGCCCGACGGCGACGATCACGGTGGCCTTCCAGGGCCACTACTCGCGCTTCGTCGACATGGCCCAGACCTGAGCCCGGTGATTGTAGGGTCTCAAATTTCGTGTCGAAATCTCACGGCCGATGTCGGATCTGGGGCGGAGCCGACATCCGTCGTGAGATTCGTAGGCCGACATGGGGTCCTTGTGTGGTGCGCAGCTTCCAGGTGGACCGCGACAGAAGTGCTGCAAGAATTCGACTTGCCGTGCCGTGTGACGGCGCCGGAAGCGGCTCAGATGACCAAGACTCGGCGCCCGCGCGTGTGACCGGCGTGGCTGTCGATGTGGGCCGCCGCGGCCTCGGCTAGCGAGTACGACTTCTCGACCGGGATGTGGAGCCGGCCCGCGAGATCAGGTCGACGGCCTCGGCGAGCGCCGCCGACACGCTTCCGGCCGCGCCGGAGAACCGGACACCGAACTCCGGCGCACCGAGATCGGCGATGGAGACGACCTTCTCCGGACTCCCGGTCAGCTCGACCAGCTCGCGGATCACGCCCGAACCAGCCAGATCGAGAGCCGCGTCGACGTCGCCGAGCCGCCGAACCCGCTCGCCCCAGCCCTCGCCGTACGTCGTGGCGACGGCACCGAGGCTGCGCAGATACTCCTGGTTCGCGGCACCGGCCGTGCCGATCACCGTGATGCCGCGGTCGCGGGCGATCTGCAGCACCGCCGATCCGACTCCCCGGACGCGCCGCTGACCAGGAGTGTCTGCCCGGGCCGCACACCGACCTCGTGGATGACGCGCAGCGCGGTCTCCACCACGGAGGGTACCCGGCCGCCTCCTCGTACGTCAGCCCCTCGGGCATCCGGGCCCAGGCGGACAGTACGGCGAACTCGGCGTAGGTGCTGGAGCCCTCGCCGAACACCCGATCACCGACCTCGACCCCTACGGATCCCTCGCCTACCTCGTCCACCACCCCGGCGGCGTCCAGCCCGACCCCGGAGGGCAACTCGATCGGATGGGCCCCAGGACCTGGCCTTCACGAATCCTCCAGTCGACGGGATTCACGCCCGCCGCCCGCACGGCGATGCGTATCCGGCCGGAGCCCGCGTGGGGCTCCTCGGCATCAACGAGTTGCAGAACGTCCGGACCGCCGAACTTGGCGAAGCTCACTTTCTTCATGCCGCCGAACGTAGCACTAACGGGTAGCTTTTCATAACAGTTACTCTTTCGTATCTGCTAGCCTACGGGCATGACCGTGCAGTCCGGACGCCGTGAGCGCAAGAAGGCCGCGACCCGCCAGAAGATCGCCGACACCGCGCTGCGGCTCTTCCTGAAAAGCGGTTACGACGCGGTGGGCATCCGTGACGTGGCCGCCGAGGCCGACGTGGCCGTCACCACGCTCTTCTCCCACTTCGCCTCGAAAGAGGCCCTGGTGTTCGAGCAGGACGAGGACTTCGAGCAGCGCCTCACGCAGGCGGTCACCGGCCGGGCGCCGCACGAGCCGCTCATCCCCGTGCTGCGCCGCGAGATCCTGGCGCTGGTGCGGCACTGCACCGCGGACAGCGCCGCCCCGATCTGGCGCATGATCGACGCGTCTCCCGCCCTGCGGAAGTACGACGAGTCGCTCCGCCTACGCCACGCGGACGCCCTGGCCACGGTCATCGCCGCCGATCCTGACCTAACCCGGAGCGAAACCGCCGCCCGCACCATCGCGAGGTTCGTGATCGACGCCTACTCGCTGGCCCGCGAAGCGGCCGACCCGCAGGCCGCCTTGGACGAGATCTTCCAAATGATCGAGGCGGCGTGGAAGGTCACCTGCCCGTCTGTAAGCGGTCACCCTGGTTCCGATGGGCCGCGGCCGCGGTAAGCGACGAGAACTGCTCGAACTCGTTATTGGCCTATGGCGCGGTGGTGGCCACAAGGGCCGCCGAGGAAACGATACGAAGCCGAGACACCGAACGTCCGACACGACGTGAGACAGCGGACAGACCCGCTGCTTGCGGGACCGATGTCCGACACGAGCCGCGAGACCCTACAGTGATTTTTAGGCTCTCGAATTTCGCGCCACGATCTCAGCTCCGATGACGCATCGGCGGCACTTATGCCGCCTCTGTGAGATCTGCTGGTCGCGACACCTTTCGGGTGACGGAGGCTCTGGAGCATTCCGCCCGACGATGCGGCGCTGACCTCCTGGCTACACGGGCTGTTGCCCGTGGGTCGGGTGTGGTGTGAACAGCTCGGCCAAGCCGTGAGAGCCGGAAAGCACCAGGTCACAGCGGCGAGTCCGCTATGGCAGCAGTCACCGCCGTCATCATTGACCGGTGACTACATGGATGCGCTGCTACTGGGGCGAGGAAGACACCTGGTTCTACTTCGAGGTGGACGCCGGAGGCTGGGTGATCCGGCAGGTCGAGCTCGAAGGGCCTGAGCTGACCCCGATCGCAGCTGCCTCCCTCGCCGAGTGGCAGCGGGCCTACGAGGCAGGCCGCCTCGATGAGTACGACAGCAGGTTCGGGATCACAGCCGAGCCGCCCGTCTCGGAATGGGAAGGCCACGACCCCGAACAACTCACCTCCGAGGAGTTCGAAGAAGCCTGGGGTTCTGCCCGTCGGCAGATCGCATCCCGGTCCGCTGACCGCTCGGCCCCGCGGAGCTAGTGGCATCTTCTCGACATGCCCCCGCCCCTTCCTCGCACCGTCCGAGCCGTCGACACCGCTCTGCCTCCTAAACCTGGCCCAGGAGGCAGCCATGCACGGCTTCAGCCAGCGGCTCCCAGTCGACTGGCTCCAGGAGCACCTCGCCACAGAGGCCACGCACTACCTGTTTCCTACGCTCGTGCGGCACCTCGGGCACCGTCCCGAGGTGCCCCTGCAGCGGAGGTGCCAGCAACTGCTGACAGTCAGGACCGGTGAACAGACCTGGGGTCTGCTCGACATCCTTCCCGACACCTTCGACAAGATCCCGGAGACCTTGGACACGGCGTCCAAGAAGGACATCGTCAGCCGCATCGGTCAATCCGTGACCCAGCGCGAGTGGTCAGAGCGGATGGGTTCCTGAGGAAATTCCTTGGAATTGAGACTCCGGCACGCGGACAGGAGCTGAGACAGCTCAGAAGCCCGCTGTTCAGAGCACTGCTCCAGGCCACGAGCGGCGAGGGCCTACAGTGATCGCGCTCAGCGAGCAGGAGGCGGCGGCCATCGCGCACGCGAGCCGACTCCAACCCCAGACGATCACCGACATGACCCTGGCCGGCTATGGCCAGCGGGCTCTCTATTGCTGTGCCGATCCTGCGCCCCTGTCGGATGGAACTCAGGGGTGCATGACGATCTTTCCCACATGCCCCCTGCGGGAGAGTTCTTCCTGCGCCTGAGCGGCCTGGCCGAGTGAGAAGGCCGCGGCGATGACGGGCTGGACCTCTGCCCGACGAGCCAGGTCCATGAGGAGGTCGAAGTGCGTGGGCGTGTGCATCGCGGAGCCGATGACCTGGGCGTTGTGCAGGTAGAGGCGGCGCACATCAAAGGTCACGCCGTATCCACCGAGTGCGCCGGCGATGACCCACCGGCCCCTTCGCGCAGCAGCGGCAGCCCTCACTCACCAGCTCGCCGGCCACGACGTCGAGTGCGACGTCGATGCCCTCCGGGGCAGCGGCGCGGATTTGCTCGGCGATGTCTCCTGCGCGGTCGATGACTTCGTGTGCGCCCGCTTCGCGCACCGCGTCGATCTTGGGCCCGCTACTGATGGCGATCACTCTTGCGCCGCGCGCTGGCGATCTGCACCAGCGCGACGCCGACGCCGCCGGACGCTCCCGAGACCAGGGCGGTCTCTCCGTTCTGCAGCCGGCCTCGCTCGACCATGCCCAGTGCCGTGCCGTAGGCGGTCGGCAACGTCGCGAGCTGGTCGTCCGTGAGCGGAGATTCCGTCACGTCGTGCACACGCTGCACCGGCGCTGTCACGTACTCGGCGTATCCGCCGTCGCGTTCGCTCCCCATCAGGCCCACCGGGTTGGCGTCCGGCCCTTCGGTGTCGTAGATCGCGGGTCGACGACCACTCGGCGTCCGACGAGGCTCCCTCCACTCCGGTCCCGACGGCCAGGACCCGGCCGGCCACGTCGGCGCCCTGGATGCGCGGGAAGTCGATCGGGCCTCGCCAGCCCGACAGCGCCTTCGGGTTGTCCGGACGGCCGTAGGCGCCCTCCCGGGTCCACAGGTCGGTGTTGTTCAGCGCTACCGCGCTGACCTGGACCAGCGCCTCCCTGCCTGAAGGGCGGGGACGGCGACCTCCGTCAGCTCAAGGACCTCCGGTCCTCCGTGCCTGGTGATGCGCACCGCTCGCATGGAATCGGACACACTCATCGCTTGAACCTCCCTGAGGTATACTGATCTGTGAACGTCTCCCACCGTACACCGATCAGTGAAGGGTCTGTCATGCAGGAAGCGCGGCCTATGACACCAGCCGGCCGCCGCATCGTGGCGGCCGCGGACGAGTTGTTCTACAACCGCGGAATCACGGCGGTCGGCGTGGATCTCCTTGCTGAGCACTCAGGTGTAACCAAGCGAACCCTGTACAACCAGTTCGGTTCGAAAGACCACCTCGTGGCGACCTATCTCACGGAACGCGACCAGCGCTGGCGGGCGCTTGTCCATGCCGCCGTTGACGCCAGTGGCACTCCGCCAAGGCCGTCACCGCCCCTTCGAGGCACTGCGGACCTGGAGCGAGACCAACACCCGCGGATGCGCCTTCATCAACGCGCTGGCCGAACTCCCTGACCCTCACATCCTGCGTACCGCATCGCCGCGAACCAGAAGCTCTGGCTGCTGAACCTGTTCAAGGAACTCGCCGCCACGGCGGGCTGCTCGCGCCCGGCCACCCTCGCCACCCAGCTCCTCGTACTGCACGAGGGTGCTGTCGCCACACAGCCCCTCTCGCTCGACTGCCTTCCGGAGAGCGCTGACCTGGCACGAGTCCTGGTTCAAGCCGGCACATCGCCCCGTCAGTAGAGCGTTTCCGGCAAGGTGCTGTCGTTCGGCCGGGATGGCTGCGACCGGTGCCTGCGATCGCAAGGCGGAGGATCGTCCTGGTACGGGGCACATGAAGACAATTCCGACAATGCGGCGATGTGTGCGTGCCAGGCATCCCGACCCCGGTCATGAGCCGCCGGACAGGGCCGAGCTCATTCCGCTACGGGCATGCACTCGGTGAGCAGGCCGACGACGTCGCGCCAGGCTCGCTGCGCGTGCTGCGGGTGGTGGCCGACGCCGGGGAGCACGGTCTGGCCGACCGGCGGGTGATGGAAGGCATGCAGTGCTCCGCCGTAGACCACGAGGCGCCAGTCGACGCCTGCGGCCTGCATCTCGGCGGCGAAGGCGGCCCGTTGCTCAGCGGGCATGACCGGGTCTTCCGATCCGACCCCGGCCCGAACGGGACAGCAGATGCGCGCGGCCTCGCCGGGCGGCCCGTGGTCAGCCGCGTTGACCGTCCCGATCGCCCGCAGGCTGACGCCGTCGCGCCCGAGGTCCAACGCGATCGCGCCCCCGGTGCCGTAGCCGATTGCGGCGATCCGGTCGGGGTCGGTGCGCGGTTCGCTGCGCAGTACATCGAGTGCCGCAAGGCCGATACCCGGCATCCGGCCGGAGTCGGCGAGCAGTGGGGTAACTCGCGTCGGCATCTCCTCCGGGTCGGTGAACCAGCGCCCACCGTGGAGGTCGAAGGCCAGCGCCACGTACCCCAGCTCAGCGAGGATGTCTGCCCGGCGGCGCTGGAAGTCGTTCAGCCCCGTCCCTCGGGCCCGACCAGGACCGCGGGCCGGCGGCCGGCGCCGGCCGGGAGCGCGAGGTGCCCGATCAGCAGAAACAGCGCGGATGTGGGGCCTCGGCGGCACGACCTGAGACAACCAGAATATTCGCAGGTCACAGCACCGTCACATGGCAGAGGGCCTGAGAACCTCCAGTGCCCAGGGCCTCGGATCTCGTGGCCAATCTCAAGACGGATAGCCAAGTGCCGGCAGAGTGGCTGGCGTTCGAAGACTGGCAGCTCGGACCGCTCACCCGTTTGGGCGATCCGCTACCTGGCCCGAGCCACCTGTGGTCGGATGATGACCGTTCCGTTGGAGGAGGTTGACCTTGCCCCTGCGTCAGGGTTGGACCCTTGTCGCATGACGAACAACATCACTCCCACGGGAAGGCTCGCTCCGCCGATCGGAGGGTTCCAGGAGATCGACGGCCACCGCATTTTCGTGCATCGGTCGGGCGGCGGCGGACCGGCCGTCGTGTTCCTGCCGGGTGCCAGCGCGGTCGGCCTGGACTATTTCGGTGTCCAGCAAGAGGTTTCGCAGTTCACCACCGCTGTGGTGTACGACCGCGGCGGCACGGGCTACAGCGATGTCCTCCCGCTGCCGCGCACCGCCACCGCGGTCGCCACGGAACTGCGCGAGCTGCTGCGCGCTGAGAACATCGCCGCCCCTACGTTCTGGTGGCGCACTCCTCGGCGGCTTCTACGCGCATCGGTTCGCGCAGCTGTACCCGAGGGACGTGGCAGGGCTGGTCTGGCTGGATGCCTTCCACCGCGACTGGGACGACTTCATGCCGCCGCCGGCGGGTCTGGCCGCGGTCGAGCAGATGGCACCCGATCGGGAGCAGCTCGAACAGATGCGCCCGGCGCTGCGCGAGATGCGTGACGAGCTGCTCGCGGACTACCCGCAGGACGTGCGGCAACCGTTGATCGATGCCCATGAGAGTGGCGAGTGGATCCATGCCGGTGTCGCCGAGCGCACCAAGTTGGCCGAACTCGCCACCGAACTGCAGGCTGGGCCGCGCGTTCCCGACGTACCGGTGGTTGCTCTCACCGTGGTGGGCATCGACCCCGGCCAGCAGGCGCTGGCACCGGATCGGACGTTGCAGGAGATGAATGACGGCAAGACGAAAATGGACGCGGCTCTGGTGAACGCGGTCTCGCACGGGGAGCAACGCATCATCTCCAACACCGCCCACCACCGGCTCTGCTTCGACCGCCCCGATGCCGTGGTCCAGGCGATCCGCGACGTCGTCGACCGAGCCCGCCCCTAGACTCGGCACGACGACGTCGCACGAAGATCCGAGGAGGACGGTGCTCACGATCAGCCAGCTCGCGGCAACCGCCGGGGTGACCGTGCGCACTGTTCGCCACTACCACCACGTCGGCCTGTTGTCCGAGCCGGAGCGCGATGCCTCCGGCTACCGCCGGTACAGCGCGCAAGCGGCGGTAGATCTCATCCGGATCAGGACCCTCGCCGATGCCGGCGTTCCGCTGGCCCGTGTCGATGCGCTGCTGCACGCACAGCCGACCGAATTCGCCTCGGCCATCACCGGAATCGACGTCGAGCTGCAGCGCAAGATCGAACAGCTCACCGAGTACCGCCGCCGGATCGCCGAACTGGCAAGCGGCGAAAGGCTTGTACTGCCTGCCGAGGTGGTCGCCATACTTAACCGGATGCGCGGCCTCGGGGTCAGTGAGCGGAGGGTACGACTCGAGCGCGACTCGTGGATCCTGATGCAGGCACTGGATCCGCACGTCATGCCGCAGCGGATACGGGACAAGAACGCCGGCTTCGACGACCCCGAGACGACGCGCCTGTATCTCGCCTGTGATCAATCAGTCGACTGGGATCCGCACGATCCACGCCTGGGCCGGCTCATCGACGACCTTGACGTATGGGAGATCAAACATGAACGAGACGGCAATCGGGCCGGGAACTACCTGAAGCTGGTCACTTCGCGGATCTCCGAGGCATCACCGGCATGGCAAAGCATCATCGGTGCGCTCGCCCACCGTGCCGAGCAACGCCGAACCGCCGGGCACGACAGCTGAAGCCGGCACCGCGGCCACGTCCGGCAGCAGAACTGACTGCAGGAGCCGGTCGTCGGCGTCCGTCGCTTCGCGAAGATCGACCACCTCGTACGTTGGCCGCTCGGTCGGCCGGGCACGACGCCGTGCACAAGGACTTTCACCCAGGCAGCGTCCTGGTGACCGGCGGCGCCGAAGCCTTCAGCACCAGTGTCGCCGAAGCCTTCAGCGCCAGTGCCGAGGCCATCCGACTCGTCCCCACAGACAGAAGAGGCCTGGCAGTGAGTTCACCGCTTTCTCACCGGCCCAGGCCGGCGGCCTTGATGGCGCGTTGGGCGAAGACGTCTTCACGGCGGTCTGCCATCTGCCGCAGCGCGTCTTCGCGATCCCGCTTGGAGAGCCGGTCGAGATACGTGTGTCCGAAGAGGTGATCGGTCTCGTGTTGCAGGCACCGGGCGAAGTAGCCCGTTCCTTCGATGACGACGGCGTTGCCGTCCTTGTCGAGCCCGCGGGCGACGGCACGATCGGTGCGGGCTACCGCCATGCCCGCGCCGGGCACGGACAGGCAGCCCTCGAGATCGTCAACGAGCCGGCGACTGCCCGGATCGAGCAGATCCAGAACCGGGTTGATGATGTGGCCGACATGCCGGATCCCGTCGTCGTCCGGGCAGTCGTACACGAAGAGCCGCAGGTCGACGTCTACCTGGTTGGCAGCCAGACCGGCACCGTCGGCCACATGCATCGTCAGGAACATGTCGTCGATCAGCGTCGACAACTCGGGGAGCCGAACTCGGTCACTTCCTGGCATGAACGGCTCAGGATCTCTTCACCCACCACTGTGACCCGTCGCACCGAACCCCGTTCCGTCTCCGGCGGCAGAGCCGGAAAAGAGTCGACCGGCCGGCCTTGCAGACGGACCCGCCGGTCGACAGGACGGGACCGCTCGTGACGAACAGCCATAGCTGTCTTCCTCTCTGCGTAAGGACTGCTTGCCAAGTTCTTTGCAAAGTAGCAGACTTTGCAAAGTGACTGAAGATGACGTCAACATTCCGAACGGTCAGACACGCAGCAGCATGGGCGGAGGACTGCGCGAGCACGAGGTCCGTACAGCCCTGCTGGGCCTGCTCGCCGAAGTCGGCGCCGTCACGGCGACCGAAGCTGCCTCCCGGCTGGGCTACAGCTCCGGTCTCTGCTCGTTTCACCTGCGGCAGCTCGCACGCCACGGATACATCGAAGAAGCCCCCACGGAGGGCCGCGCGCGCCCATGGCGGCTGAAGCAGCACGACTCCGCTGCCGACGGGACCACGGAGGACCAGTTCGGTGACTTGGCCCGAGGGCTGGAGGACGAGAGCTGGCAACGATGGCTGACCCAGCGAGATGAGGCGCCGTCCCTCTGGCGCCACGACGAGGCCTTCAGTGCCGTCGCCTATCTGACACCTGAGGAGATGCGCCGGGTCGCGGACGTGATCCGACGGTCGCTCGCGCCCTACCAAGACCGCGAACAACGCCCCTGGCCAGGCCCGACGGAGCTCTACCGGTGGCTCTCATCACCCGGCTGTTCCCTCTGCTTCCCCACGGAACGGAGGAGGCGGACCAGGGCTGAGAGGCTGCCGGCTGTTTTGCGCCTGATCGAGGAAGCGGGACGGCGAGCCCTTCCGCGCGCCGCGAAAAGGGCTCGCCAGGATGGTGCCGCGCAGGTAGTTCTTGACCATGACCCCACTGAACGAAGCGTTGCTTCCCAGCACCCGGCGTGCCCTGCTGCACCGCATTGCCACCGCACAGACCGAAGGCCGCGCACCCGCACTCGTGGCTGCCGTACAGCGGGAGGGGCAGATCGCCTGGAGCGGCTCGCGCAGTTGTGTCGAGAGCCATGCCCCGATGACGATACGCAGTTCAGGATCGGGTCCATCACCAAGACGTTCACCGCGGTGCTGTTGCTGCGGCTGCGCGACGAGGGCCTGCTCGATCTGGATGATCCGCTGGAGAAGCACCTGCCCAGTACTGGGGTAGGGGCTGTGACAGTGTTTCAGCTCTCGGGCACAGCGCCGGCCTGGGAGCCGAGACTCCGGCGCCCTGGTGGGAGCGGACGCCCGGGACGACTCGTCCGGACCTTGCTGACGTTCTCGGTGAGCAGCCGCAGATGCATCCGGCCGGTCGCACCCACCATTACTCCAACCCTGGCTACACCCTCCTCGGTTCACTCATTGAGGCACTGCGGGCGCTCCCTGGGCCGAGGTCCTGCGCCGGGAGATCCTCGAACCGCTGGGCATGCACCGGACGAGTCCGCAGCCGGAGGCGCCGCACGCGGGTGGGTGGGCTGTCCACCCGTGGGCAGATGTCATGCTGCCCGAGCCGGCCGAGGACCTGGGGCTGATGGCACCGGCCGGTCAGCTCTGGTCGACCACGGCGGATCTGCTGCGCTTCGCCTCCTTCCTTGCGGATGGGGATGCCCGGGTGCTGAGCCCCTCCTCCGTGCGAGAGATGCGTGTTCCGTCGGCGCCGCCCGAGACCGGTGAGTGGACGGGCAGTTATGGTCTCGGTCTCCAGATCGTGCGAGCGGGCGGGCGCACACTCTTCGGCCATGGCGGGTCGCTTCCGGGCTTCGTAGCGGCCCTGTGGTTCAGCGTCGAAGAGGACGTGGCCGCTGTCGCTCTCGCCAACGCCACCTCCGGGCCGATGACCGGTGTGGTCGCGGCCGAGCTCCTGCTGATCGTGGCCGAAGCGGAGCCCCGTATCCCGGAGCCCTGGCGCCCGCTGCCCGAGTTCGATGACGAACTGCTTGCCCTGACCGGCACCTGGTACTGGGGCACCCACACCTACATCCTGAAGTTGACCGCGGACCGGGGCCTGGAGCCCTGGCGTGGACAGGCAACGGTCGCGGCGCACGCTTTCGTGCGTGCCCGGACGGCACGTGGACCGGTCTCGACAGCTACTACGCCGGGGAGTCACTCCGTGTTGTGCGGCGCGACGACGGGACTGTGGACCACCTCGACCTGGGATCGTTCGTCTTCACACGCGAGCCGTACGACTCCGCAACGGCAGTTCCGGGTGGTGTGGACGAAGGCGGCTGGCGGGGACTCGGCGTCTGAGCGTTACGGTTCGCGTTTCACGTGAAACGCGAACCGCAGCCGGCGCAACCGCTCAGGAAGCCGACGGTAAGCAGTCTTCCGAGAAATTCAGAGCGCGAGCTTGAAGCCCACATGGCTGGCTGTGAAGCCGAGCCGCTCATAGAAGCGATGTGCGTCCGTGCGGCTGGCATCCGAGGTGAGCTGAACCAACTGGCAGTCCTGGCGCCGTGATTCATCTACGGCCCACTGGATCAGCTGTGTGCCCAGGCCGCTGCCGCGCTCATCTCCATGGACGCGGACGCCTTCAATGACCGAGCGCGTCGAACCGCGCCGGGAGAGCCCGGGGACCACGGTGAGCTGGAGGGTCCCCACGACGCGATCCCGCGCACGGCGACCACCAGGTGCTGGTTCGGGTCTTCGGCCACACGCCGGAACGCTGCGTGGTACGGGGTGAGATCGTCCGGCGACTCGCGCTGCGCGCCGAGCGGATCGTCGGCGAGCATGGCCACGACGGCGGGGACGTCGACGAGGGCGGCAGGGCGTATTTCGAGATCGCTCATGATCGGCAGCCTACGCAGCCCGCCAGGACTACGCAGGGACCTTGAGCCCTTCGACCGTCCTGACCAGCGGGGCGAGTTCCGGGTTCTTGGCGGCTTCGTCGAGTGCGGCACGCAGCGCCGTGTCATTGGTCGGCCTGGCCTCATCCAGCAGGGCGAGGCCGGCCTCGGTGACGTCGGTGTAGATGCCGCGCCGGTCCGTGTCGCAGAGGTAGCGGGTCAACAGGCCGCGATCCTCGAGGCGGGTGACCAGGCGGGTGGTCGCGCTCTGGCTCAGCACCACGGCGTCAGCGACCTGTTTCATCTGCAGGTGGCCGCCGGTACCGCTGTGCTGGCGGCTCAGCACGTCGAGCAGTGAGTACTCCCGCACGCTCAGGTCGTGGCGGGACTGCAGGGCCCGCTCGATATGGGCCTCGATCTTCCCGTGGAGCAGGGAGAGGGCGCACCAGCCCTGGGAGAGGGCGGTCAGTGCGGGTCGCTCGCTGTCATGTGTCTCTCCTCTGTGCGGGAGCCGCTTGAACCCAGGATAGGGCACGCATGCAATAGCCTGCGCTTGCAATTAACCAGCGTCTGCAATTATTGTGAACGCCCGTAAGACGCAGGCGCAATCTTCGGAAGGTGAAACCCATGCCGCTCGCGCTCCTGGCCCTCGCCATTGGGGCATTCGGGATCGGAACGACCGAGTTCGTGATCATGGGGTTGCTGCCCGAGGTCGCTGCGGACTTCCAGGTCTCCATCCCCACCGCAGGCTTCCTCGTCACCGGCTATGCGCTCGGTGTCGTCCTAGGAGCTCCGCTGATGACGGTGCTGGGGACCAGGGTCACCCGTAAACGTGCACTGATGCTCCTGATGGTGCTGTTCATCGTCGGCAATGTGGTTTCAGCGCTCGCTCCTGTGTTCGGTGTGATGCTCGCCGGGCGCGTCATCGCCTCGCTCGCTCACGGAGCCTTCTTCGGCATCGGATCGGTTGTCGCTGCCGAACTGGTCGCTCCGGAGAAGAAGGCCGGTGCGATCGCCATGATGTTCACCGGTCTCACTCTCGCCAACGTGGTGGGCGTTCCGCTCGGTACGTTCATCGGGCAGAGTGTCGGCTGGCGGACCACCTTCTTCGCCGTCGCCGGACTCGGTGTCCTCGGGCTTCTCGGCGTGGCGAAGCTCGTCCCCGAGCAGCCGAGGCCCGAAGGCGTACGGCTCCGCCATGAGCTGGCCGCCTTCCGTAATGTGCAGGTGCTGCTCGCGATGGCGATGACCGTCCTGGGCTTCGGCGGTGTCTTCGCGGCGATCACCTACATCACGCCGATGATGACCGAAGTCGCCGGATACGCGCCCTCCTCCGTCACCTGGCTGCTTGTCCTCTTCGGCCTCGGCATGGTCGGTGGCAATCTGCTCGGCGGGAAGTTCGCCGATCGTCACTTGATGCCCATGCTGTACGTGTCACTCGGCGCGCTCGCCGTCGTCCTGGCTCTGTTCACCGTGACCGCCCACAACAAGATCGCTGCAGCGGTCACGATCGTCCTGATCGGAGGGCTGGGCTTCGCGACCGTGCCGCCGCTCCAGAAGCGCGTCCTGGACCAGGCGGCAGGCGCACCCACGCTGGCCTCCGCCGTCAATATCGGAGCCTTCAACCTCGGCAACGCGCTGTCGGCCTGGCTCGGCGGCATGGTGATCGCGGCCGGATTCGGCTACACCGCTCCCAACTGGGCCGGCGCCGCCCTCGCCGCCTCCGCGCTGGTCCTGGCCTTCGTCTCCAGCTCGCTGGAGCGCCGTACGGCGCTCCGTGGTCGTACGGTCGCCGGCCATGCCGCCGAACCGGTCGCGGTCGGCGGTGTGGCCCGCCGCTGACCCACCTCACGGCCGCTGCGGAGCCCTTGGCCGGGCCCCTGAGCCCTTCGGGAGGGCGACAGGCGCCGGCCGCGGCGGGTGAGCCCCATGGCTTCAGCACCGAGACCGCGACGATGAAGAGGTAGGTCGCGGTGGCCACGGAGGGGCGATGACGAGGTCGATGTCCACGACGCCCTTGGCCGCGGCCTCATTGATGCCGGGGCGGAGCAGGAAGATCGACAGGCCCGCTGTGATCAGAGTCAGCCAGAACTTTGTCCAGACCCAGCGGTGTCTGACCAGACCCCACGGGCTGTCGAGGGCAACCACCAGGCCGCTGAGGAGCGAGAGCAGTGCGATCGGTACAACCAGCCAGTCGCCGAAGATCTTCATGGCACGGGTGGCCGCCTGCACCGTCGCGGTGTCCCCGGTGAAGAACGCGGTGACGCCGAGGGTCAGCAGGCCGACAGTCAGTCCCAGTCAGCCGACCGACACGGCGATATGGGCGACGAGCAGGCTTCGGCGAACGGGGCGGTTGAGTAGTTTCACGTGAAACACGGTGCCAATCGCCTGGCGATCGGTCGTCCCACAGCGGAAATATCCGCGGGTACCGGCGCCGGAGTACGAAAGGCGTCATGCGCCCCACCGGACGACGGCACACGTCCTCTCAGCCCAGGTCGGGAGCGTGCATGGCCCTTACGCCCTCAATATTGCCGTCCAAGTAATGCCGCAGCGACAGCGGTACGAGGTGAACGGCCGCGATCCCGATCCGGCTGAAGGGCACCCGCACGATGTCGTATTTCCCACAGGGGTCATCGATCTCGGGGCCGTGCCGCAGGGACGGGTCCATCGACTCCAGTCGGCAGACGAAGAAGTGCTGCACCTTCACGCCCTTCACACCGCCGCCCGCAATGTGCTCCACGGTGTCGACGAAGCAGGGCACGACGCCGATGATCTTGGCGCCGAGCTCTTCGTCGACCTCACGGTGCAGGGCATCGACCACGGTGGTGTCCGTCTGTTCGACCCGCCACCGGGGTGATCCAGTACGGATCCACCCCGGTTTCGTGCGCTTGATGAGGATGAGATCGTCGCCGTCGAGCAGAATGGCGCGTGCGGTGCGCTTGACCACAGGACGTTCGGTCATGGCAAGAGAGTGGCCCAGGAAACCTGCTCCGAAACTCCTGCAAGCCGTCAGGTCACCAGTCGGCAGCAGCACGCACCAGCCATTCGTGCGCTCGCGCAATGTGAGGCAGCGCGAGCGTGCCGGTCCGTACGGCCAGGAAATACGTCCGCAGTGGCGGTACCGGAGGATCGAACAGTGCTACGACCTCGCCCCGCTCGAGCGCCTCTTCGCAGAGATACCGCGGCAGTACCGCGAGGCCGGCCCCAGCCGCCGCGCATTGAAGCACGGCCCGAAGGTCCGGTGCGATGACGGTCGCGGACGCCGCGGGCCGGCTGTCGAAAACGGCGGCCCAGTACCGGGAGACCAGGGGCAGACTCTCGTGCACTTCGACCACTGGGAGCTGTTCCAGCACCACGGAGCCTCTGTGCCGCAAGGTCCCGGGCCCGAGACGGCCGGCCCAGCGTGGCGCCGCCACCAGGACGTGCTCCTCGTCGCAGAGTGTCGCCGAGGTCAGCAGCCCACCGCGCGGGCGGGCTGTGGTGATGGCCAGATCGTGGTGTCCGGCTGCCAGTCCTTCCAACGTTTCGTCCGCGTTCCCGTTGAACGTGCTGCGCAGGAGAAGCCCTGCGAGATCAGCGGAGTGAGCGCCGGCAGCGCACGTATGGAGGTGAACTCCGGGGCCCCGCCAGATGCAGGGTCCGTACGCCTGCCTCCTCGTCGTCGAGACCGGCCTCGGCGATCTCCACCAGCGCATCCAGATGTGGTGCCGCCCGGTGGGCCAGCTCGTCCCCGATGCTGGTCGGCGTCACGCCGCGGGCCCTGCGCAGGAAGAGCGGGCGGCCCAGCTGCCGCTCCAGGGTGCGTATCTGTGAAGTGACGGCGGGCTGCGACAACCCCAGGAGGGCAGCTGCCCGGGTGAAGGATCCGGCCCGGTGCACCGTGACGAATGTGCGCAGCAGTGCCAGATCCATGTCCGTACCCTCCCACCCTTGAGACGTCTTGAGCGGACAACTATAAATATGTCGATAGGCCGCTGTCACTTCGGTGATTGGACACTGACGCAGAGTCAACTAGCCTTGGTCAGGCGGTTCTTCGCGCAAGGAACCGGGGTGGTCCGAGCCATGAGGGGAGGCTCGGAGCATCCGTCCGCAGCAGGGCCGGTCCGGCGGACAGGACGCCTGTCCGCCGGACCGGCCCTGCCGGACCGGCCCTGCCGGACCGAGCGTCCTAGCGGGTCGCCGCGTCGAGTGCGCTTTCCACATCGGCCAGCAGGTCAGCCGGGTCCTCGGCCCCGACCGAGAACCGGATGAAGCTCTCCGGTACGGCGTCTCCACCCATCGGGCGCGGCGCTCGGCGGTTGAGCGCAAGCCGCCGAAGCTCGTCGCATCGTCGACCAGCCTCAGCCCGGCCAGGAAGCGTTCTGCCGTCGCCCGGTCTGCCAGCACGAACGAGACCACGGAGCCGAAGCGCCGCATCTGCCGCACGGCGTTCGGGTACGAGGGGTCGGTGGGCAGCCCGGGTATCGAAGACCGGTGACCTCGGCGCGCGTGCTCAGGGCCTCGGCGAGCGCGAGGGCGGTTGTGCACTGCCGGTCGACCCGCAGCTGCAGCGTGGCCAGCGAGCGGTGTGCGAGCCAGGCCTCCATGGGGCCGGGGATCGCCCCACGACCTTGCGCCAGCGCCGTACACCTGCCGACAGCTCGGGGTCCAGGCAGGACACATGGCCGAGCAGGATGTCACCGTGACCGGTCATGCCCTTGGTGTCACTGGCCACCGAGAAGTCGGCGCCCAGCTCCAGGGGCGCTGGCCGAGCGGGTGGCCAGCGTGTTGTCCACGGCGACCAGAGCGCCCGCGGCGTGGGCGGCCTCGACGAGGCGCCGTATGTCACAGACGTCCAGCCCGGGGTTGGAAGGGGTCTCGATCCAGAGCAGCGCAGCTCCGTCCAGGGCAGCCAGCTGCGCGTCGCCCGCGGTCGGTGCGGTCCGCACCTGGACGCCGTACGCCGTCAGCTGCTCCCGCACCAGCGGCAGCGCCTGATAGCCGTCGTCCGGCAGTACCACGATGTCTCCGGTCCGCACCTGGGACAGCAGTACGGCCGAGACGGCCGCCATTCCGGAGCCGAACACCGTGGTCTCGACAGCCTCCCCGGCGCCTCCAGCTCACCGATGGCCCGCTCCAGATGGGTCCACGTCGGGTTCGTCTCCCGGCCGTAGGTGTAAGGGCCGACAGGCTCGCCGGACAGATGGAAGTGCGCGGCAAATACCGGACCGGGCAGCGTGGGTCCGAACTGCTCCGGTTCGGGCAGCCCGGCCCGCACGGCCCGGGTCCCGTCGCCCATGGTGCTCATACTGCTTCCTCGTTTCTCTCCCCGGCGCCCTGCCGGCCTGCACTGTTTCAGGAGGAGCCGTAATTCAGTCCTCGTCCGGGAGCACCACGTTGAGCGCCCAGGACACCACCGAGATGATCAGTCCACCGAGGACGGCGGTCCAGAAGCCCTCGACGTGGAAGCTCACATCGAACTGGCCGGCCAGCCATGAGGTCAGCATCAGCATCAGGGCGTTGATCACCAGCGTGATCAGTCCGAGGGTCAGGATGAACAGCGGGAGCGTGAGCAGCTGCACCACCGGCTTGACGATGAAGTTCACCAGGCCGAAGAGCAGAGCGACCACGATCAGCGCGAGCACCTTGCGCCCGGTGTCGTCACCCGTCAGCGTGATGTCCTTGAGCAGCCAGATGGCTACGGCCAGCGCACCTGCGTTCGCGATCGTCTTGACTACGAAATTCTTCATGTGTCTGATCGTGGCAGACACGATCGGTGGCGGACACCGGCGGAGTGGATGCAAGGGGCGGACAGGCGATGAAGGCATTCAGGCTGGATGAGCTGGAGGCGGAACGGGCCGCCAACGAGGGCGCGTATCTGCAGTTCGTTCGGGAGCGCAACATGTCCGTCGGCCTGTACGCGCTGGACGCCGGGGCGCTCGACCCCAGCAGCCGCACAGCCAGGACGAGGTCTATCTCGTCGTGAGCGGCCGCGCGTCGATTACCGTCGGCATGGAAACCACACAGGTGGGCCGGGGCAGCGTCGTATACGTACCGGCTGGGGCGGCACACAAGTTCCACCACATCACCGAGGACCTGCGGGTGATGGTGGTCTTCTCCGCCGGAGAGCTGAGCCACGCCCCGGGGATCCCTAGGGGATCGATCAGGGGACTTCAAGGGCTCCGGGGCCCCGTCGGCCACCCGTTCGCCTTTAGCATCGAGGCAGGTACTCACAGAGACGAGGTAGTGGCGATGGCGGTGCGGGAGATTTTCGCGGGGATGCCCTGGTGGGTGAAGTGGATCGCGGTGCCCGTCATCGTGATCCTGGTGTTCGGCGGACTGATCGCCAGCATCGTCGGATTCGTGATCGGCGTGCTCTTCAAGGTGCTGATGTTCGTCGTCGTGGTCGGCGGTCTCGTCTTCGTCGTACGGAAGTTCATGTCGTCCTCGTCCTCGCGCGGCGACTGGTAGGAGCCAACGGCCTGACCAGGCCGTGGCCGCGACGATTAGCCCAGCAGAGCTAAGTCCCGGACGAAACCTCACCCTGTACGGACAGCGCCGATACAGTGACATGACGCTGCCGCCACTAGGAACGACCGTCTGTCACCACCCCACCACCCGTGGATTGTGCGACTGTCCGGTCTCCGGACCCTGGCTTGCGGCGGGCCCGTGGGGCGGCCCTCACGGGAGGGCTGACCGCCCGTCACCATGCCTGGGGTGACCTTTGACCACGGCGACGAGTACCGCTGTCCCGACGTTGATCGGTTCGGTTCAGCGGGCTCTGAGACTGCTGGAGGCTGTGGGCACCCATCGGGACGGGGCGCCTGCGAAACAGCTTGCACGGGAAGCGGGACTTCCCCTGCCGACCGCCTACCACCTGCTGCGCACCCTTACTCATGAGGGCTATCTCCGTAGAAGAACGGCGTCTTTCTCATGGGCGCGGCCACCGAACGGCTGGCCGTCGGCCCGGCCGTGATGCACAGGCGCAGCCGGATCACGGACGCACTCGAACGTCTGTGCGGCGCGATCGGCGCTCCTGTGTACTGCGCCGTCTACCGGGACGGTGAGATCGAACTCGTCACCGTCGTGGACACCCCGCCGCCCCGCAGTCGATGAGTGGGCTTCCTTCAGGGAGACCGGGCACGCCCATGCGATCGGTCAGTGTCTGCTGGCCCAGCTCGACGAGAAGGCCCGCGAGGATCACCTGGACCGGCACCCGGTCCGGCCGTTGACCCGTTACTCCGTACGGGACCGGCAGGCGCTTCTTGACCGGCTGAGGTCGATGCGGCGCATGGAACCTGTCGTCGAGCGGCAGGAGTACGTGCTGGGGACGATCTGCGCGGCCATCCCGATCACTGTGGGTTCCGCTGTGGCCGCGATGGCCATTTCTCTACCCCTGGACCAGGAAGAACGGTTGCTCCCTGCAGTCGAACAGCTACGCTGTGAAGTGACGAGCCTGTTGCGCTCGTTCGTGTTCTCTATCAGTATCTGAAAAATCACTCCTTGTGATCTGCTATCGCGTGCACCACGATGGCGTCAATAGGGCCATGGGGATCATTCCTGGCCAGTTTCATCTACTGCGGGGTTGAACGATGCGCGAGTCGGTTCAAGCAGAGGTCATGATGAGCTTCCTCGTTTCGGAGGAGCTTTCATTCCGTATTCCGGTGGAGCTCCGGTACGAGGTCGGTGATCCGTACGCGATCCGAATGACCTTCCACCTGCCCGGAGACGCCCCCGTCACCTGGGCATTCGGCCGGGAGCTGTTGCTCGACGGTCTCAACAGCCCCAGTGGGGACGGCGATGTACACATCGGCCCGACCGAGCCCGAAGGGCTCTCGGACGTGCACATCCGCCTGCAGGTCGGGACGGATCGTGCGCTCTTCCGTGCCGGGACCGCTCCCCTTGTGGCGTTTCTCGACCGGACGGACAAGCTGGTGCCATTGGGGCAGGAGCACACGCTGGGTGACTTCGACGGAAATCTGGAAGAGGCACTTGGCCGGATCCTGGCCAAGGAGCAGAACGCCGGCTGACGAGGAGCATGCCGGACGTTTCGTCGTCAAGCCTTGCGGCGACGGCCTCTTCCGGTCCGTACGGGTGCAGGAGCTACGGCTTCCGCGCCGGGCCCCGTGCGGTCCGCGGAGACCACCAGGGCCGCGAGCACCGTCGTCACCGGCACCGAGGCGACCAGCCCGATCGATCCGATCAGGGTCCGGACGATCTCTTCCGCGATCAGTTCGCTGTTGGCCACGGTCCCCACGCTGCTCTGGGCGATCGAGAAGAGCAGCAGCAGGGGCAGCGCGGCGCCCGCGTAGGCGAGTACCAGCGTATTGACGACCGAGGCGATGTGGTCACGCCCGATTCTGATACCTGCTCGGTAGAGGCCTCGCGCACCCATCGTCGGGTCCGCCTGGTGCAGCTCCCAGACCGCCGATGTCTGGGTGACCGTCACGTCATCGAGCACACCGAGTGAGCCGATGATCACACCGGCAAGCAGCAGGCCGCTCATATCGATGTCCGGGTACAGGCCGTGGATCAGCCCTGTGTTGTCGTCGGTGTTGCCGGTCAGCCCCGCCCAGCCGATGAAGAGCGAGCCCAGCAGCCCGATCAGCAGCAAGGAGATGAGTGTGCCGATAACAGCCACGGATGTACGGGCCGTCAGCCCGTGGCAGGCGTAGAGCGCGATCAGCATGATCGCGCTGGCTCAATCACTGCGACGACCAGCGGGTTCGAGCCCTGCAGAATCGCCGGCAGGATGAACAGGGTCAGCAAGGCGAACGAGACGGCGAGCGCGATCAGCGCCATCAGCCCGCGCAGCCTTCCCACCACGACCACTGCCAGTGCGAAGATTCCGGCCAGCAGAGCCAGCGGGAGCTTGCGGTTCACATCCGTCACCGAGTACTGCAGATCGCGGGGCGCGTCGGGCGCGTACGCCACGACCACGTCCTGCCCGTCCCGCAGTTGTCGAGGGGCGTCGGGCTGGACGATCTCGGCGAAGGTGCGCCCCTTGTCCTTGCCGCTGGTCACTTCGACCGTGACCTTTTGCACAGCCCTGACTGCTCGTTGACGGCCTCGCGCCCCGAAGGTGTCGAGGTGTCACCGGTCGGTGGCACCTGGGCGGCGTTCACGTCCTTGCAGTCGATGTCGTCGACCTTCACCACCTGGCCCTGCTGGGTCTGACGGTCGAAGCCGACGCCGGTGCGTTCGTGGGAGGGGCGTCGCCGGGCCAGAACGCCACGAGGCCTACAAGGACGGCGGCGGCGAACGGAATCAGCACCGCCGCGATGACCTTGCGCAGGTGTTTTGAGACGGGCGCGGCAGGGCCATGGCTGTGCGAGTGGCCGTGCGGTTGGCCCTGTGTTTCGGGGTCGCTTCGGGGACGTCACAGGGCGATCATCGCAAGGTCGGCAGGGGCCCTCTGGCCAGCACGCCAGGAAGGACGCTAGCGTGGTGGCACCTTTGCACACGCGGGAGCTCGGAGCACCGGGCTGAGAGGGCGCTGACCTCCGTACGCACGTACGGGACATGCTGCGCCGACCGACGAACCTGTTACCGGGTAATGCCGGCGTAGGGAGTAGGTCTCATGACCACAGCGGACGCACGCACGCCTGCCTCGATGCAGAATGCCCAGAACACGGGCAACGAGGCCGGGAAGTCCATCGGCTGGCACAAGGGGTATGTCCAGGGCTCGCGCCCGGATCTCCGGGTGCCGGTCCGTCAGGTGCACCTCACCAACGGCAAGGACGTGACGCTGTACGACACGTCCGGGCCGTACACGGACCCCAGCACCGAAACCGATGTCCGACGCGGGCTCGCGCCACTGCGGGAGAACTGGATCATAGTCCGCGGCGACACGGAGGAGTACGCCGGCCGTCCGGCACGCCCGAGGACGACGGGCTCAAGCACACCTCACCGCGCGGCGGGCTGCGCAACCTCGATGCGGTCTTCCCGGCCGCCCACGCCAGCCGCGACGCAGCCGTGGTGGAGAACCGGTGACGCAGCTCGCCTACGCCCGCAGGGGCGAGATCACTCCGGAGATGGAGTACGTCGCGATCCGGGAGAACGTCGAGCCCGAGGTCGTACGCGAGGAGATCGCGGCCGGTCGGGCAGTCCTGCCGGCGAACGTCAACCACCCGGAGATCGAGCCGATGATCATCGGCAAACGGTTCCTGGTGAAGGTCAACGCCAACATCGGCAACTCCGCGGTCACTTCCTCCATCGAGGAGGAGGTGGACAAGATGACCTGGGCGACCAAATGGGGCGCCGACACGGTCATGGACCTGTCCACCGGCCGCAACATCCACACCACGCGTGAGTGGATCCTGCGCAATGCACCGGTGCCGATCGGCACCGTGCCGCTGTACCAGGCGCTCGAGAAGGTCGACGGCCGTGCCGAGGAGCTGACCTGGGAGGTCTACAAGGACACGGTGATCGAGCAGGCGGAGCAGGGCGTCGACTACATGACGGTGCACGCCGGAGTGCGGCTGCCGTACGTCCCGCTCACGGCCCGGCGCAAAACCGGCATCGTCTCCCGCGGCGGGGCGATCATGGCGGCCTGGTGTCTCGCGCACCACAAGGAGTCGTTCCTGTACGAGAACTTCGAGGAGCTCTGCGAGATCCTCGCGGCGTACGACGTGACGTACTCCCTCGGTGACGGCCTTCGCCCCGGCTCGATCGCCGACGCCAACGACGAGGCCCAGTTCGCGGAGCTGCGCACGCTCGGTGAGCTGAACACGGTCGCGAAGCGGTTCGGGGTCCAGACGATGATCGAGGGCCCGGGCCATGTACCCATGCACAGGATCAAGGAGAACATCGACCTCCAGCAGGAGATCTGCGAGGAGGCGCCGTTCTATACGCTCGGCCCGCTGACCACCGATGTCGCGCCCGCGTACGACCACATCACCTCGGGTATCGGTGCGGCGATGATCGCCTGGTGGGGACGGCGATGCTCTGCTACGTGACTCCGAAGGAGCACCTGGGGCTGCCCAACCGGGACGATGTGAAGACCGGCGTCATCACCTACAAGATCGCGGCCCATGCGGCGGATCTCGCGAAGGGGCACCCTGGGGCACAGGAATGGGACGACGCCCTGTCGGACGCCCGGTTCGAGTTCCGGTGGGAGGACCAGTTCAATCTGGCTCTCGACCCGGACACGGCACGGGAGTTCCACGACGAGACGCTGCCGGCGGAGCTCGCCAAGACGGCGCACTTCTGCTCGATGTGTGGGCCGAAATTCTGCTCGATGAAGATCTCCCAGAAGATCCGTGACGAGCACGGCGACGGGGCCACGGCCGTCGACACCGAGTTCGACGCGGAGGCGCTGGCCGGCATGGCGGAGAAGTCCAAGGAGTTCGCTGCCCGGGGTAATCGGGTGTATCTCCCGCTGGCGGAATGACACCTGCACGCACAAGCGCTGTTCCGGGTGGGTGGAAAGAGCCAACCGGAACAGCGCTTCGACGTAAGGCCCTTGAGGGTGGCCGCGGCAGCGGGCAAGGTGCGGGGCGAAGGCCCGGCCGTCATGAGAGCCGGGTCCGACGACACGTCAGGATGTCCATATGGCAGAAGAATCGATCACCCCGCGCAGGATCGCCGACAGCTACCTCGACCAGGTGGCCGCACACAACCCGATGACCTCCGAATGGCTGGGCCTGAACCGGGGCGACGACAGGCAACCGGACCTCTCGCCGGATGGCTTCGCGGCCCACGCCGAGTTCGCCCGCCGCAGTCTCGCCGCACTCGACGCCGCCCCTGCCACGGACGACCCGCTGAACAGGCCTGTGCCCGGCTGCTGCGGGAACGCCTCACCGCCGAGCTCGCGATGCACGACACCGGTGAGAACTTCCGACAACTGCGCACTGTGGGCGCGCACGTGGACCAGGTACGGACGATATTCACCCTCATGCCCACCACCACCGACGAGGACTGGGCGGCGGTGGCCGGACGGCTGCGCAACCTCCCCGGCGCGCTGGACGGCTATCGGGCCACCCTCACCGAGGGATCTCCCGTGGCCTGCTCACCGCTCCCCGACAGGCTGCCGGAGTGATCGGCCAGCTCGCCGACTGGACCGGGAGGCCGCCGGGCAGCACCCGGGCAGCGGCGCGGGCTGGTTCGCCGACTTCGTCGCGGACGGCACCGACCGGCTGCGCCCCGAGCTGGACGCCGCCGCGCGCCAGGCCACCACCGCCGTCTCCGAGTTCCGCGACTGGCTGCGCGACACCTACCTCCCGCCACGGCGGACACCCCGGACGCTGTCGGCCGAGAGCGCTACCTGCACGCCGCCCGCTACAACACGGGTGCCGAGCTCGATCTGGACGAGGCCTACGCCTGGGCCTGGGACGAGTTCCACCGGACGCTCGCCGAGATGCGCGTCGAAGCCGAGCGCGTCCTGCCCGGCTCCCCTCCTGAGGTCATGCACCACCTGGACGGGCACGGCCACGCGGTCAAGGGCGAGGAGGCCGTCCGCGACTGGTTGCAGCAGCTGATGGACGAGGCGATCAGCGCCCTCGACGGCCGTCACTTCGACCTCTCCGGCCCGATCCGCGAGGTCGAGGCCCGGATTGCCCCGGGGCAGCGCCTCCGGGCCCTACTACCAGGGCCCGAGCCTCGACTTCAGCCGCCCCGGACGCACCTACCTGCCCACGCTCGGCCAAGACTCCTTTCCGACCTGGCAGCTTGTCAGCATCTGGTACCACGAGGGCGTCCCCGGCCATCATCTCCAGCTCGCCCAGTGGGCCACGGTCGCCGACCGGCTCAGCCGTTACCAGGTCACCGAGGGCATGGTCAGCGCCAACATCGAGGGCTGGGCCCTGTATGCCGAGCGCTTCATGGACGAACTGGGCTTCTTCGCCGAACCCGAGCGCCGCCTCGGCTTCCTGGATGGGCAGATGCTGCGCACCATCCGGGTGATCATCGACATCGGTATGCACCTCGAACTCGCCATCCCCGCCGACTCGGGCTTCCACCCCGGCGAGCGCTGGACCGCTGAGCTCGCCACGGAGTTCATGGCCACCTACAACGGAAGCCCGGCTGCCCGCCGCAACGGAGAGATCGACCGCTACCTCGGCTGGCCCGGCCAGGCCATCGGCTACAAGCTCGGCGAACGCGCCTGGCTCCAGGGCCGCGCGGAAGCGAAGCGCCGCCAAGGCGCGGCCTTCGATCTCAAGGCCTGGCACATGAAGGCGCTCTCCCAGGGCTCCTTCGGGCTCGATGACCTGGTCGGCAACCTCGCGGCGCTGTAGATGCGGTGACGGTTCGCGGCCGGCGGTAACCGGGTCTGCCCTGCCGATCGCGGACTGACGGCCGGACCGACGGCAGGGTACCTGCAGGACCGGAGCACTGCCCCGTACGGGCCGGGCGCAGCAGTCGGCTGTCCCGGCCCGTCACTCCGGCTGGTGCTCAGGTCCGCCGAAGTCCGGACTGGTGAAATCCGGGCTGGTGAAGGTCGGACGCGGCCCGGCGGTGCCGTCCTCCGGACCCGAGAAGTCCGGTCTGCTGTAACCCATCTTCGGGATGCGGTTCATGGAGTGGTGCGGCATCCGGGCAGCGGGGCCCGCGGTCGGGTCCGCGAGGGCGTCCCGCAGGAACGGCAGGATGCCGCGTTCCAGCAGGGCATGGCGCCAGGCCTCTCTGGCTCGCGCGACGTCCTCGGCAACTCCTCCTCGGTGTCCTCGGCGGGCAGTGACGTCGAACTGTTGCGCAGCGCCGTGATGAGCAGTCCGACGACGGCGGCCAGGATCGCGGCGGCGGCGACGGCGGCGAAGAACCATCCGGCGGTGACCATGGTGCCGGCGAACGCGAGGGCCGGGCTGAGCGCCTTGAGCAGATAGCCGACCAGCAGGAATATCAGGGCGGCGGTACCCGCGAGGACCGGGGCCAGGGCGGTGATGACAGCGCCGAATCCGGCGCCCGACTGGCCTGCTTCGGCCATGGCGGGCCCGAGTACGGACGAGGAGACCGGTGAGTCTTCCGGTCCGCGCAGCTCACCGCGGACCTTCACATAGTGCTCGTACTCGGTCGCGGCCGCTGTGGTGATCAGCGCGGTGGCGTTCAGTGCCATCGTGCGCAGCTGTTCCGGATTGAGCTGGTCCCCGACTCCGTCAAGATCCGGGCGTTCATGAGCGTGACGCAGCGCGTCGCCGAGGATCCGCTCATACTCGGGTCGGTCCTCGGCCAGCAGGTGCGGAGCGCTTTTCATCTGCATCCCCGATGCTCCGTAGGGCCTGACTGACCGCTTGGACCGGGCAGTCGAGCGAAAACGGAGGAGAGCCTGCTACTGACAGGCCGATGGTAGAGCGCCCACGGCACGGCGTGACAGGGGTTTCCGCAATTAGGCCCAGTGGTCGGCATGGTCAGGTCGTCGGTGCGTCTTCCCCGTCGATTGTCAGTTATGCAGAGGAAGTTGGACGACCAGTAGTTTTCCGGCCATGGTCACTCCGCCGTCCATGGCGATGGCGAGCCCGTCCGCGTACACGTGCGGACCGTCCACGGCAGGACGGGCACCGTCCTCGCCCTCTTCCGGTCCGACCTCGCCGAGCAGGTAGGGAATGGGGCTGTGACCATGGACGACGCGCTGTCCGCCGTAGGTGGACATCAGCTCGCGGACGGCGTCGGCACCCCTCGTCCCGGAAGGCGAACCGCTTGGTCAGCTTCCTGAAGAGGTCCCAGCACTCGTCGGCGTCGCTCCGCGTGAGAATGGCGTGCACCGTGTCGTTGACGTCCTCGATGGTGGAGCCGTAGTCGAGGTAGGCCGTCGTGTCGGAGTGCATCAGCAGATGCCCGTCCTCCTCGACGACCGCGTCCAGCCGGGACATCCACTGGAGATGGACGTCCTGGAGGCGCTCCATATCGGTCTTCTGGCCGCCGTTGAGCAGCCAGGCCGCCTGGAAAGTGGCGGTGCCCGCACCCGAGTTGACCGGGGTGTCGCCGAACCGTTTCGCGCCGATGAGCAGCAGTTCGTGATTGCCCATGAGGGCCTTGCAGTAGCCGCCTGCCGCCGCTGCCTCGGCGGAGAGCCGCATCACGAGGTCGATGACACCGATGCCGTCCGGACCGCGGTCCGTGAAGTCGCCGAGGAACCACAGCCGGGTGTTGCCCGCGGCCCAGTGTCCTCGGCATCGATGAGCTCCTGCTCGGCCAGGGCCGCCAGGAGCTCATCGAGATAGCCGTGTACGTCGCCGACGACGTACAGCGGACCGCCCTCGGTATCGGAAGCCGGCCCCGGGTCGGGGACAGCCATCACCTTGGTGGTGTCCTCACGCCTGATCACCGGAAGATCGCGCGCCGTGGGCGTGTAGCCGTCGGGCAGCCCGTCGGGCAGCCCGGCCCGGCCGGGATGCGGCGGGGCACGGGCCTCTGCGCATACGGCGGTACCCGGAAGTCACGCAACGTCGCCGTCCGCACCACAGGTTCCTGACCGGCCCCTGAGTCATCGACCCTCCACCACCGTCGCGCCGCCGTACACCTGACGGGCCTTGCCTGGTAGAGGTGGTCCGCGGTGTCGTGCGTCCATCATAGGAATGCGGATCGTGCTGTGTGACGCACCAGGGTGGTGAATCCGAGTGCACTCCGGGTTCACCGACCGTTTGGTCCGGATTAATCCGATCAATCCCCGGCGGGGAGCGTGGTGCGCTGACTGTAGTGCGTGGCGGACGGCGTTGCGAAGATGTCCGGATCACGAGTTCCGTCGGTATGACCTGCTCCACGGTGCCGTCGTACTCCACGCCCTCGATGGCGTCGATGAGGAGTTGGACGACGGCCGTGCCGATTCTGCGTGGTTTGAGCGAGAGGGTCGTGATGGGCGGCTCGGTGGACGCGTACACCGTGGATTCGCTGCAGCAGACGAGCAGCAGGTCCTCGGGAACCCGCAGGCCGTAGCGGCGGGCGGCGGCGAGGAGATCGGTCCCGTTCGGGTCGAAGAGCCCGTAGACGGCGTCCGGGCGGTCCGGACGGGCAAGGAGACGGTCTGCGGCGACGGCGCCCGCGCAGGGATCGTGGGCCGGATAGGACTCGTAGACCGGGTCCTGGCCCACCCGCTCGCACCAGTGGAGATATGCGGTGGTGGACAGACGTGTGTATGTGTCGGTGGTGGTGCCGGTGAGCAGGCCGATACGACGGGCTCCGGCGGCGGCGAGGTGGTCGAGGAGGTCGAGCACGGCGGCCCTGTGGTCGTTGTCCACCCAGGCGGTGACGGGCAGCGTCCCGGCCGGACGGCCGTCCGAGACGACGGGCAGGCCCTGGCGTACGAGTTCGGTTACCACGGGGTCCTGGTCGGACGGGTCGATGACGACGGTGCCGTCGAGAGCGACGTTCGACCAGACGTCGTGGCGGGAGGTGGCGGGGAGGATGACGAGGGCGTACCCGCGGGCGAGCGCCGCTGAGGTGGCGGCTCTCGCCATCTCTGCGAAGTACGCGAATTCGGTGAAGGTGAAAGGTTCATCCCCGTACGTGGTCACGGTCAGGCCGATCAGCCCCGACTTGCCGGTACGGAGGGTTCGGGCCGCGGCGGACGGGCGGTAGCCCAGCCGCTCGGCGACCTCGCGGACATGGCGGCGGGTGGCGTCCGGGAGCCTGCCCTTGCCGTTGAGCGCGTCGGAGACGGTTGTGATGGAGACGCCGGCCGCGGCGGCCACGTCACGGATACCCGCCCGGCCCGGCCGGCCGTTTCGCCGGGGCGTCTCTGTCCGGCTCACCTGGTGCTTTCCTGCTGCTGTCATGGCGAGCCGATAGTAGGGCTCTGGCGGGTGGTTGGGCCGGTCGCATATGCACCCGTTGGCAGGCACGTTTCTGCAAGGTTATGTGATGCCAAATGCCTTGCAAAGCAAGGTTGTTGATGGGTTGAGACCCGATGTGTCATGCATCGATGCGGATGAGCCTGCCAAATGGGCGATGTTTCGAACAGGTCTCAACTCACCTCTTCGGGGACGCGCACCACGGAGTGAGCCACCGGCGCGCATCGAAATGGCCGACGCTCCCCGCCGGAGCCGACCTGGGCACGCCCATTCCCGGCTCTTCCCGTCACCGTGGAGGGTTTCGAGGGCCTGCCGTTCGCAGCGGCGTCGAATCCTCATAAGGTGAGCAGTATTGATGTGTTCAGATGGCGAGGAGGACCTGCGGTGAGCGAGACGAGCCCCAAGCTGCGAGCCGAGCTGGACGGCGTGCCGGTGTATGTGCCGGGCAAGCCGGCCGCTGCCGACGGACCGGTCGCGTTCAAGCTGTCCTCCAACGAGAACCCGTACCCGCCGTTGCCGGGAGTGATGGAGTCGGCGCTGGCCGCGGCCGGGAGCTTCAACCGTTACCCGGACATGGCCTGTACCGGACTGATGAACGAGCTGTCGGACCGGTTCGGTGTCCCCGTCTCGCACCTGGCCACCGGTACCGGATCGGTCGGTGTGGCGCAGCAGCTGCTGCAGGCGACTTCGGGCCCGGGGACGAGGTCATCTACGCCTGGCGTTCCTTCGAGGCGTACCCGATCATCACCCAGGTCAGTGGCGCCACCTCGGTGAAGGTGCCGCTGACCGCCGGCGAGGTGCACGATCTGGACGCGATGGCGGACGCGATCACCGACCGGACCCGGATGATCTTCATCTGCAACCCGAACAATCCGACCGGCACGGTGGTGCGCCGGGCCGAGCTCGAGCGTTTCCTGGACCGGGTGCCGGGCGATGTGCTGGTGGTGCTCGATGAGGCGTACAAGGAGTTCATCCGGGATGCCGAGGTGCCTGACGGCATCGAGATCTACCGGGATCGCCCCAATGTGGCAGTACTGCGAACCTTCTCCAAGGCGTACGGACTGGCCGGGCTGCGGATCGGCTTCGCGGTGGCGCATGAGCCGGTGGCGGCGGCGCTGCGCAAGACGGCCGTGCCCTTCGGGGTCAGCCAGGTCGCCCAGGACGCGGCGGTCGCCTCGCTGCGCGCCGAGGACGAGCTGATGGGGCGCGTCGGTTCGCTGGTCTGCGAGCGCAACCGGGTGTACGAGGAGCTGGTGCGGCAGGGCTGGAACGTGCCCGAGTCGCAGGCGAACTTCGTGTGGCTGCGGCTGGGGAGCGTGCGCTCGATTTCGCCGCGGTCTGTGAGCGGGCCGGTGTGGTGGTCCGGCCGTTCGCCGGTGAGGGTGTGCGGGTCACGATCGGGGAGACCGAGGCCAACGACGTGTTCCTGAAGGTCACGGAGTCGTACCGCAGGGAGCGCTGACGCCGCTGCGGCGGAAGCCGCCTTCCGACTGTGTGCCGGTGGCCCCGGACCTCGATTGCCGAGGTCCGGGGCCACTGTGCGGTCCGGGTGCGATGTCCGGTTTCAGGGGTCCTCGGGTCTGCCGTCCATTGACGGGACCCCACTCGATGGCTCCGAAAGTGTGTGCGCCATAATTGCTTGTGAATGTGAACGCGTTCACAAGCGAGCCCCTTCCTCCCTTGATCGGGTGGATTAAAGGGGCGAGCTGCAGCTGTGATCGCGGCGACGCAAGGAGAAGGACGTGAACCTAGCTCTGGCGCCAGAGACCCTGGCGCGATGGCAGTTCGGCATCACCACCGTCTACCACTTCCTGTTTGTCCCACTGACGATCTTCTCGCCGCACTCACGGCCGGGCTGCAGACCGCCTGGGTGCGCACAGACAATGAGAAGTACCTCAGGGCCACCAAATTCTGGGGCAAGCTCTTCCTGATCAACATCGCCATGGGCGTGGTCACCGGAATCGTGCAGGAGTTCCAGTTCGGTATGAACTGGTCGGACTACTCGCGTTTCGTCGGGGACGTCTTCGGCGCCCCTCGCCTTCGAGGCCCTGATCGCGTTCTTCTTCGAGTCCACCTTCATCGGGCTATGGATCTTCGGCTGGGACAAGCTGCCCAAGAAGATCCATCTCGCCTGTATCTGGATGGTCTCCATCGGAACCGTCCTCTCCACGTTCTTCATCCTGGCGGCCAACTCCTGGATGCAGCACCCGGTCGGCTACCGCATCAACGAGGAACGCGGCCGGGCCGAGCTCACCGACTTCTGGAAGGTGCTCACCCAGGACACCGCGCTCACCCAGTTCTTCCACACGATCACCGCGGCCTTCCTCGTCGGTGGTGCGTTCATGGTCGGCATCTCCGCCTTCCATCTGGCACGCAAGAGGCACATTCCGGTGATGCGGACCTCGCTGCGTGTCGGGCTCGTCACCGTGGTGGCCGCCGGGATGCTCACCGCGGTCAGCGGCGACACCCTCGGCAAGGTGATGTTCAAGCAGCAGCCGATGAAGATGGCGGCTGCCGAGGCCCTGTGGGAGGGCGAGGAGGGTGCCCCTTCTCGCTCTTCGCGGTCGGTGACGTCGCCGAGGGGCACAACACCGTGGAGGTCTCGGTCCCCGGGGTCCTGTCCTTCCTCGCGGACAACACCTTGACCTCGTACGTTCCCGGCATCAACGACATCAACAAGGAGCTGCAGGAGACCTACGGTCCGGGTGACTACCGGCCCAACATCCCGGTCGCCTTCTGGAGCTTCCGCTGGATGATCGGATTCGGCATGGCGTCCTTCGGGCTCGGGCTGCTGGGCCTGTGGCTGACGCGGCGAAAGTTCCTGCTGCCACCTGCGCTGCGCACCGGGGAGGACCAAGTACCGAATCTGGTCCTCTTCAGGAACAAGGCGCTGAGCCCGAAGCTCACCAAGCTCTACTGGCTCGTTGCCCTCTGGGCCATGCTCTTCCCGCTGATCGCCAACTCCTGGGGCTGGATCTTCACCGAGATGGGCCGTCAGCCCTGGGTCGTCTACGGCGTGTTCCAGACCCGTGACGCGGTCTCCCCGGTGTCTCCCAGGGCGAGGTCCTCACCTCGATGATCGTCTTCACCGCGCTCTACGCGGTGCTTGCAGTGATCGAGGTCAGGCTGCTCATCAAGTACGTCAAGGCCGGACCACCGGAGCTCACGGAGGCCGACCTCAATCCTCCCACCAGGATCGGCGGCGACGATCAGGACGCCGACCGGCCGATGGCCTTCTCGTACTGAGCAGAGGAGCTGAGAGATGGAACTCCACGACGTCTGGTTCGTGCTCATCGCGGTCCTGTGGACCGGCTACTTCTTCCTGGAGGGATTCGACTTCGGTATCGGGGTCCTCACCAAGCTGCTTGCCAGGGACCGCAAGGAACGGCGGGTCCTGATCAACACGATCGGGCCCGTCTGGGACGGGAACGAGGTGTGGCTGCTCAGCGCCGGCGGTGCGACCTTCGCAGCCTTCCCCGAGTGGTACGCCACCCTGTTCTCCGGCTTCTACCTGCCGCTGCTGGTCATTCTGCTCTGCCTGATCGTGCGCGGTGTCGCGTTCGAGTACCGGGCGAAGCGGCCAGAGGAGAGGTGGCAGACCAACTGGGAACACGCGATCTTCTGGACCTCGCTGATTCCGGCCCTGCTCTGGGGCGTGGCCTTCGGGAACATCGTGCGCGGTGTGAAGATCGACGCAGACATGGAGTACGTCGGCAATCTCTGGGACCTCCTCAACCCGTACGCGCTGCTCGGCGGGCTGGTCACGCTGTTCCTCTTCACGTTCCACGGCACGGTCTTCGCCGCGCTCAAGACGGTCGGAGACATCCGGCAGCGGGCGCGAAGTCTGGCGCTCAAGCTCGGTCCGGTCACCGCGGTACTCGGACTGGTCTTCCTGGTCCTGACCCAGGCCGAGAACGGCGACCGGTGGAGCCTGATCGCGGTGGCCATCGCAGTGGTGTCGCTGGTCGCCGCGATCGGGGCCATCGCGGCGGGACGTGAGGGCTGGTCGTTCGCTCTGTCCGGCCTCGCCATCACGGCGACGGTCGCGATGCTCTTCCTGACGCTCTTTCCGAACGTCATGCCGTCCTCGCTGGACGATGCCTGGAACCTCACGGTCACCAACGCCTCGTCCAGTCCGTACACGTTGAAGATCATGACCTGGTGTGCGGGTATCGCCACCCCGGTGGTCCTGCTGTACCAGGGCTGGACGTACTGGGTGTTCCGCAAGCGCATCGGTACACACCACATCGCCGAATCGCACTGAGCGACCGAACGCCATGCGCAAACCGAACGCCATGAGCTCACTGGGGAGCTGTTTCACGTGAAACCGATCGACCCGCGCCTGCTCCGGTACGCCCGCGCCACCCGCTTCTTCCTGGCGGCCGTGGTGGCACTCGGACTGATCGGAGCGGCCCTGGTGATCGCCCAGGCCATGCTCATGGCCGAGGTGGTGGTGGGCGGGTTCGAGGACGGGCTGACCGTCTCCGAGCTCCGTACACCGCTGCTCCTGCTCGCCGCGGTGGCACTCGGCCGGGCGCTGGTCGCCTGGCTCACCGAACTGGCTGCGTACCGGGCGAGCGCAGCGGTCAAGTCGGAGCTGCGGGGCCGGCTCATGGAGCGGGCCGCGCAGCTCGGACCCGACTGGCTGAGCGGGCAGCGCACCGGCTCACTGGTGGCTCTCGCCACCCGGGGCATCGACGCACTCGACGACTATTTCTCGCGCTATCTGCCGCAGCTCGGACTCGCGGTGGTGGTCCCCGTGGCGGTCCTGGCCAGGATCGTCACCGAGGACTGGATCTCGGCCGCGATCATCGTGGTCACGCTTCCGCTCATCCCGCTCTTCATGATCCTTATCGGCTGGGCCACCCAGTCCCGGATGGACCGGCAGTGGCGCCTTCTCTCGCAGCTCTCCGGGCATTTCCTCGATGTGGTTGCGGGACTGCCGACGCTGAAGGTCTTCGGACGGGCCAAGGCCCAGGCCGAATCGATCCGCACCATCACCTCGCAGTACCGCCGGGCCACCCTGCGCACGCTGCGGATCGCATTCCTGTCGTCCTTCGCGCTGGAGCTACTGGCGACCCTCTCGGTGGCCCTGGTCGCGGTGACCATCGGTATGCGGCTTGTCCACGGCGAACTCGATCTCTACACCGGTCTCGTGGTTCTGATCCTGGCTCCCGAGGCGTATCTGCCGATCCGGCAGGTAGGGGCGCAGTACCACGCGGCGGCGGAAGGCCTGTCGGCCGCGGAAGAGATCTTCTCCGTCCTGGAGACCGAGCCCAGGGCCGCAGGTACGCACGAGGTCCCGGCATCGCTGCGGCTGGAGCTCGACGAGGTGACGGTCCGCCACCGGGGGCGTAGCGAACCGTCCCTGGACGGCGTGAGCCTCGTGGTCGAGCCCGGCGAGACCGTCGCTCTGACCGGGCCCAGCGGGGTCGGCAAGTCCACGCTTCTGAATGTGGTGCTGGGGTTCGCCGTGCCCGACGAGGGCCGGATACGGGTCGGCGGCAGCGACCTCCGCACGCTCTCCCCGACGCTGGCGCGAACGGATCGCCTGGGTTCCACAGCGCCCTCATCTCTTCGCCGGAACGATCGCCGAGAACATCCGGCTGGCCCGGCCGGACGCCGACGACGACGCGGTCACGGCGGCGCTGATGAACGCGGGGCTCACGACTTCGTCGCGGATCTGCCGGACGGCGAGCAGACGATGCTGGGGAGGACGGCGCCGGACTCTCCGCGGGCCAGCGGCAGCGTCTGGCGCTGGCCCGCGCTTCCTCGCGGACCGGCCCTGCTGCTGCTCGACGAGCCGACGGCGAGCCTGGACGGCGAGACGGAGTCGGGCATCGTCGATGCCGTACGCAGGCTGGCGGCGGGCGGACCGTGCTGCTGGTCGTGCACCGTCCGGCGCTGCTGTCGGTCGCCGACCGGGTGGTGACACTGGAGCCGCGGGCCACCGCGGCAGAGGCCCCGGCGCCGCGCGCACAGCTGAGCCGCGACTCGAAGGACCGTCGGCTCCTGCCGCTGGCCGCGGTGCGGAAGGCGCGAGGGATCCCGGGTGCTGAGGGAGACCGCCGCCGGACCGGGCCGGGTGTTCGCCCGGGTCAGGGCGGCAGCCGGCGCGCAGCACGGGAAGCTGGCTCTGGCCCTGTTGCTCGGTGGCCTCGCTGTGGGCTCGTCCGTCGGCCTCATGGCCGTCTCGGGATGGCTGATCTCGCGCGCCTCCGAACAGCCCCCGGTGCTCTATCTGATGGTCGCTGTCACCGCGACCCGGGCCTTCGGCCTCGGTCGGGCCGTCTTCCGCTATGCCGAACGACTCGTCTCGCACGACGCGGTACTCAGAATGCTCGCCGAGCTGAGGGTCGCCGTATACCGAGGTCTGGAGCGCATCGCGCCGGCCGGCCTGCGCACCGCACGACGTGGCGATCTGCTCTCGCGCCTCGTCGCCGATGTGGACGCGTTGCAGGACTACTGGCTGCGCTGGCTGCTGCCCGCGGGCACCGCGCTGGCCGTCGGCGCCGCCGCCACCGGTTTCACCGGCTGGCTGCTTCCCGAGGCGGGCGCCGTACTCGCCGCCGGACTGCTCGTCGCAGGGGTGGGAGTGCCGCTGGTGAGCGGTGCCTGTGCGCGGCTGGCCGAACGTCAGCTGGCTCCGGCACGGGCCATGCTGTCCACCCATGTCACCGACCTCCTCGGCGGGACGGCCGAGCTGACCGTCGCCGGAGCCCTGCCTGCCCGCCAGGAGCGGGTGCGCGACGCCGACGGTGTCCTCACCCGGATCGCCGGCCGGGCCGCGACCGCGACCGCGCTCGGCGGCGGGCTATCCGCCCTGGTCTGCGGACTCACGGTCGTCGGAGTCGCATGCGTCGCCCTCCCGCCGTGTACGCGGGACGGCTGGCCGGCGTCGAGCTCGCGGTCGTCGTGCTCACCCCGCTCGCCGCCTTCGAGGCCGTGACCGGGCTGCCGCTCGCGGTGCAGTACCGCCAGCGGATCAAGCGGAGCGCGGAGCGGGTGTACGAGGTACTGGACGCCCCGTGCCGGTACAGGAACCTGCCACGCCCGCCGGGACGCCCGCATCGCCCTTCCCGCTCGAAGTGCGCGGACTCTCCGCACGGTACGAGGGGCGCGGCACAACGCTCTGGACTCCGTCGATATGACTCTGGTTCCGGGGCGGCGCATCGCCGTCGTAGGGCCTTCGGGCTCGGGAAAGACGACGCTCGCGCAGGTCCTGCTCCGCTTCCTGGACACACACGCGGGTACGTACCGGCTCGGCGGAGTCGAGGCGTCCGCGCTGGACGGGGACACCGTTCGTACTTTCGTCGGGCTCTGTGCCCAGGACGCTCATGTCTTCGACAGCTCCATCCGCGAGAACCTGCGCCTCGCCCGTACCGACGCCACGGACGGCGAACTGCGCGACGCCCTCGCACGGGCCCGGCTGCTGGACTGGGCCGAATCGCTTCCCGACGGCCTCGACACCCTGGTGGGTGAACACGGAGCAAGGCTCTCGGGCGGCCAGCGGCAGCGGCTCGCACTGGCTCGGGCGCTCTCGCCGACTTCCCCGTGCTCGTCCTCGACGAGCCCGCCGAGCATCTCGACCTGGCCACGGCGGACGCGCTGACGGCAGACCTGCTGGCGGCGACGAGGGGACGTACCACCGTGCTGATCACGCACCGGCTGGCGGGACTCGACGCGGTCGACGAGGTGTTGGTGCTGGACGGGGGCAGGGTGGTGCAGCAGGGCACGTACGCCGCGCTGGCCACACAGGACGGGCCCTGCGCCGGATGCTGGAACGGGAACAGGCAACCGAGCGACTGGTTGGGGTGCCCGTACGGTCATCGGTATGAAGCCGGTCCGCAGCGGGACGGCCGATGATCCGGAGGCGCGAACAGCCTTCCGGGCACAAAATCCGACTTTCCTTGTGAAATAGGACTAATTAGGCTCGGCTCATGCCGGAGCAGGACCCGAAGGACCCACTCGAAGCCGCAACCCGGGCGGCCCGTGATCTGACGGGCCTTCCAGCGGAGCTGAGCGCCCGCGTCCCCAGCTGCTCGAAGCCATGCGCTACATCGGCACAGGCCTGGAGCTGTCCGCCACACTCGAGCGCATCTGCGAGACCGCGGCCGATCTCGCAGGCGCCCGCTATGCGGCCATCGGCGTTGTCGACGAGAGCGGCGGGGACTCTCCGACTTCGTCTTCTACGGGGTCTCGGAGGAGACCGCCCGTGCGATCGGGCGCCGTCCCGACGGGCGCCGGGGCTCCTGGGCACGCTGATCCGCGATCCGGCCCCATCCGGCTGAAGGACCTCACGGCCGACCCGCGTTCCGCCGGCTTCCCGCCGGGTCACCCCAGCATGCGCACCTTCCTCGGGGTACCGGTCCGTGTGCAGGAGAGATCTTCGGCAACCTCTATATGGCGGAGAAGCACGGGGGCCGAATTCGACGACTACGACCTGCACATGCTGCGGGTACTCGCCACCGAGGCCGGGATCGCCATTGGCAACGCCCGGCTGTACGAGGCAGCACGGCAGCGTGAGCGGTGGATCGACGGTTCCGTAGCCGTCACCACGGCACTTCTCCGGCGGGGACGCCGATGACGCACTGGCCGTCGTCGCGGAACAGGCCCGTCATCTCGCCGACTCCGCCGCCGGGTTCGTACTGCTGCCGGCCGAGGAGGGCGGGCTGGAGGTCGTCGCCGTCTCCGCCGACGATCCGTCCGCCTTTCTCGGGATGATCATCCCGCCGGACAGTCCCACGGTGGCAAAGCTGCTCGGCGGCGAGGCTGTCTTCGTCGACTACTCGGCCACCTGCCATCGCGTGATCAACAGACTGACCGGCCAGTACGGTCCGAACATGCTTCTTCCGCTGCAGAGCGGAGGCAGGGTGCTCGGGGTGCTGGCCACGCCACGGGCCCGGGCGGCCGTTCGTTCACGCAGACGGAGCGGACCCTGGCCGCCCAGTTCGCCTCGCAGGCCGCGCTGGCCCTGATGATGGCGGAGGCCCAGCGGGACCGTGAACAGCTGGCTGTGTACGAGGACCGCGACAGGATCGCCCGGGACCTGCACGATCTGGTCATCCAACGGCTGTTCGCCGCCGGGATGATGCTGGAGAGCGCTCAGCGCAGGTCGGTTGTTCCCGAGGTACAGACGGGCGTCGGGCGGGCGGTCGACGAACTCGACGTCACCATCCAGGAGATCCGTACCGCCATCTTCGCACTGCAGCAGGAACCGGCCGAGGCCCCGTCGGGGCTGCGGACCCGTGTCCTGCGGGAGATCAACATGGCGGCGGTGCCGCTGGGCTTCAAACCGGCCCACCGCTTCCTCGGCCCCGTCGACTCACTTGTCGGTGAACTCGCAGGCAAGAACCTCATCGCGGCCCTGCGCGAGGCGTTGTCCAACGCGTTTCGGCACTCGGGTGCGTCGGTGATCGACGTGGTCGTCGATGCGACGGCCAGGCTGCCGGACGGGAGGGACGCGGTGCGCCTGTCGGTCGCCGACGACGGGGTGGGGATTCCGGAGGGCGGGAGACGCAGCGGACTGCGCAACCTGGCCCGCCGCGCGGAGTCACTGGGGAGCCAGCTGGTTCGGGCCCGGATCGGGGACAACGGAGCCGGTACCACGGTGGTGTGGGAGGTTCCCCTCTGAAGGCTCCAGAAGCGTCGGCCGGCGCACGCTGCCGGGCCCGGAGTGGGCCGGTTGGCGGTACGACACCCGGGGTCCCGGGAATCGTGGCGGCCCGGGGTGACGATCCGGGGATGCGTTCCGCTGCACTGTGTCGCTGCTTCCGCAGTACGGGAAGGACTGGCAGCTGGCGGCGCGACCGGCTGGATCGGCTGTCGATCCGGTGCGCTGGCTCGGTGAGCACGGAGTGAGGCTCTGATTCGGGGTGTGTGCAAGGGGCGAGGGCGTTGAGATGTCAGCGGGTGGCGAGGATCCGCTCGATGACGGCCGCGACACCGTCCTCGTTGTTGGTGGCGGTCACACCCGACGCGGCAGCCAGAGCGGCCGGGTGGGCGTTGCCCATCGCATACGAGGCACCGGCCCAGCTCAGCATCTCCACGTCATTGGGCATGTCGCCGAAGGCGACCACCTCGGCGGCGGAGACGCCGCGCTCCGCACAGCAGGTGGCCAGTGTGCTTGCCTTGGAGACCCCGGGCCGCTGATCTCCAGCAGGGCGGAGGGACTCGACCGGGTGAAGGAGGCACGATCGCCGGCGATCGTGCGGGCCAGCGAGAGGAATTCGTCCGGAGCCAGCTCGGGGTGGTGGGCGAGGACCTTCAGCACCGGGCGCCGGAACCCGGCGGGTCTTCGCTGAGCAGCTTCTCGGCGATCGCGACGGTGGCGCCCGGGTCCAGATGGAAGGGCGGGTAGGCCGGCTCGTAGTGGATGCCCGTGGTCAGTTCCACGGCGAAGGAGGTGCCGGGGCAGCCGCCCGCAGGGCGTGGACCATGGCGAGCGCGACGTCGCGAGCCAACGGATGGACCTCGATGAGCCTGCCGTCGGCGTGCAGATCGGCGACCGCGGCGCCGTTAGCACAGATGGCCATGCCGTGGCCATGGACATGGTCGCTGACGACATCCATCCACCGGGCCGGCCGGCCCGTGACGAAGAGACCTCGATGCCGGCTTCCTCGGCTGCCGCGAGAGCGGCGATCGTTCGGTCGGACAGGGTCTTGTCGTCACGCAGCAGAGTGCCGTCCAGGTCGGTGGCGATCAGCCGGGTTACGGCAGGCAGAGGCGAGTCGGTAGCTGAGGTCACATGGCCATTCTCCCGTACGAAGACGCACGGGCGTGCAGAGGGCGCACATCTGAGAATGGGCGCCCCTGAGCTGCAGAACATGACAGGCGAATATGCCTGAAGCCTTGAGGTCAGCCGAGCTGGGCCAGGGCCTCGGTGGCGATCCGCTCGAATACCTTGTCGTCCACGGCGAAACCGGAGTCCGGGACCGGCCAGTGGACGACGATCTCCGTGAAGCCCAGCTCGAAGTGGGTGCCCGCGAAGTCCACGAAGGCGTCGAAGGACTGCAGCGGATGTTCCGGGTGAAGCCCGTGAGCAGGATCTTGTCCAGCTCCGCCACATCTCTCCCGACCGTGTCGCAGGCCGCGCCGAGCTTGCCGATCTGCCCGCGGATGGCGGCGACGGACTGCTCAGGGTACCCGACTCGTACAGCTTCGGATCACCCGTGGTCACCCAGGCCTGACCGTGCTGGGCGGCGAGCTTCAGCCCGCGTGGCCCGGTGGCGGCGATGGCGAAGGGGAGCCGGGGTGCTGGACGCAGCCGGGGATGTTCCTGGCCTCGTTCGCCGCGTAGAACCGGCCCTCGTGCGTCACCGAGGGCTTTCGGAGCAACTGGTCGAGCAGCGGCACGAACTCGTCGAAGTGGTCGGCACGCTCGCGCGGGGTCCAGGGCTCCTCATCGCTCCTGCGCAGCGTCGTGGCGTCGAAGCCGTTGCCGCCCGCGCCGATTCCCAGGGTGACCCGTCCGCCGGAGACATCGTCCAGCGTGATGAGGTCCTTGGCGAGCGTCACCGGGTGCCGGAAGTTGGGTGAGGTGACGAGGGTGCCAAGCCGCAGCCGCTCGGTGGCACCGGCCGCGGCGGTCAGGGTGGGGACCGCACCGAACCACGGTCCGTCGCGGAAGGTTCGCCAGGCCAGGTGGTCGTAGGTGTAGGCCGCGTGGAAACCCAGCTCCTCGGCGCGGGCCCATCGCGCCCGGCCGCCGTCGTGCCAGCGGTGGATGGGGAGGATCACAGTGCTCAGGCGGCGGGAGGAAGTCATGCCGAAGACCTTACGGTGACGTCATTCACTCGGGCCGGGGACTTCGTTCTCCGCCGCACTCTTCCCGCGTTGTCCCGGGTCGTTGTCCCGCCGCGCGTATCCGGCCGCTGTCTCAGTCATGGAACCGCAGAAACCGCGGTGGTACGGCGTCCGTGAGCCAGACGCCGTTGGCGCTGACGTAGAAGATGTGTCCTGCCCGGTGCATCGCGGTCGCGTCCACCGACAGGACGACGGGCCGGCCGCGACGGGCGCCGACGCGGGTCGCCGTCTCGCGGTCGGGTGAGAGATGCACGTGGTGGCGGGTCATGGGATGCAGCCCCTGGACGCGGATGGCATCCAGCACCCGGGCGACCGTGCCGTGGAAGAGGTACGCGGGTGGCTCGGCGGGAGGCAGCCCGAGGTCCACCGGGACGGTGTGGCCCTGGTTCGCGCGGATGCGGTCACCTTCCACGGTGAAGCGCTGCTTGTCGTTGGCGGCGACGGCATGTTCGAGCTCAGCACGGCTGACGGAGAACCCGTGCCGGGCCGCGGCCCGCAGGAACTCGTCCAGGGGCACCCAGCCGTTGGCGTCGAGAGTGATGCCGATCCGGTCCGGCTGGTGCCTCAGATGCCGGGAGAGGTATTTGGACACCTTCACGGTGCGTTGTTCGCTCATCTCCGCCAGAGTGGCGCAGTGCACTTGCGGGCGCATCCTGATTTTGCACAGAGTTCGCGACAGTGATTCTTGTCCCCAGGTTTGATCCACAGCCAACTGCGGTTATCCACAGGTAAATTGACGATTCTGTGGACAACCGCGGGATGATTCGCGGCTATTGGTCAACGTCAGGTGATATTTGGTGAGATGAGACCAATGTGTCCAATGTGCGTGCCTGAAGCTCACGTTCGGCTGCGGCGGTGACGAAGGCGGAGACGCCCTGTGCGCCAACAACCCTGCCTACGGCCCGAATTGTCTCAACGGGCAGAAGGACCGAGCGGGGCTCGACCGTACCCGCGAAAGGCTCCACCGAGCCGAGGTGATGGCTCAGGTGCTGTGCAGCGAACGTCCGCATCGCCCGCGCGAGTTCGGCGTCCACGGTCTGCTGGGCGAGCGGGTGGAGCCGACGCACCATCGAAGCGGCCTCGGCCGCACCGGCATCCGATCGCGGCAGATGTCCCAGGTGGCGCGCGAACACATGCTCCGTGGTGAACTCCAGGAAGCGTGCGGCGATGTGCTCCACCTGTCCGCGAAGTTCCCTGAGGTGAGCTGATATTGCGGGGAGCGGCACACCCGCCGCGTGCAACTCGACTGCTACCGCCAGCTCTTGTGGACTCGGTACCAGGAATTCCTCACTGCTGCCCGGTATGCGCTCGAGCACGCCGAGGGCGACGGCTTCCTCGACTGCCGTGCTGTCCGGTGACCCGCCGAACCTCCTGTTCAGCTCGGCGCGGGTGATCCGGCCGGCCTCCTCGTCGGTCCACGGTCCGTGCACCTCGGTGACCAGGCCCAGCACCCCGCCGAGCCCCGCCCCGAGTCCCATGCCGCCAGCAGCTCCTTGATGCTGGTCAGGGTGTAGCCGCGGTCCAGCAGTCCGGCGATCTGCCCGAGCCGGGCCAGATGCGCGTCCGTGTAGACATTGGCCCGGCCGCGCCGCTCCGGGTGGGCAGCAGGCCGCGGTCCTGGTACGCGCGGATCGTGCGCACAGTGGCGCCGCTCGCATGGGCCAGATCCTCGATCCGGTACTCGGGCGGTGATGTGGGCCCGCTCACAGCGGCGGCTTCAGCCGCGCGATCCCGCGCAGGGCCCGGGGCTTATCCGGGACAGCAACCGCGAGCCACGGGCCTCCGGGGTCACAGGGACCACTGCCTGGTTACGCGCCACGGCCTTGAGGATCGCGGCGGCGACCTTCTCCGGCGGGTAGTTGCGCAGGCCGTAGAGCCGGCCGGTCCGCTTTCTGAGCCGCTGTTCCTGAGCCGCGTCGGCCCCGGCGAAACGAGCGCTCGCAGTGATACCGGTGTTGACGATGCCCGGACATATCGCGCTCACCCCGATCGACTTCTCGGCCAGCTCGGCTCGCAGGCACTGGCTGAGCATCAGCACCGCGGCCTTGGAGGTGCTGTAGGCGGGAAGGACGCGTGACGGCTGGTAGGCCGCCGCCGAGGCGGTGTTGACGATATGGCCGCCCTGGCCGCGGTCGGCCATCTGCTTGCCGAAGATCCGGCAGCCATGGATGACGCCCCAGAGATTGACGTCGAGGACGCTCTTCCAGTCCTCGCTGGTGGTGTCGAGGAAGGCCCCGGAGAGTCCGATACCGGCGTTGTTGACCAGCACGTCGACGATGCCGTACTCCGCGGCGACCTTCACAGCGAGCTTCTCCATCGACTGCTCGTCGCTGACGTCGACCGCTTCGCCCCAGGCTGCCGGAGAGCCGATCAGCCGCGCCTGCTCCGCCGTCCGGGCGGCCCCTCGGCATCCCGGTCCACAGCGACCACCCGTGCGCCCGCCTCGGCGAACGCGAAGGCGGTGGCCCGTCCGATGCCCCGGCGGCGCCCGTCACCAGTACGAGCTGCCCGCCGAAGCGGTCGGCGTACGCCCCGGTCGCCAGTGCGTCGAGCCCGGTTGCCGCCGCGTTCCGGCCGGGCGGACCGGCCTGCCGGGGCTGCTCGTTGGCGGTGACGAACTCGCTGATCCAGGCCGACAGCTGGTCGGGCCTGGTGCGTGGTACCCAGTGCTTGGCAGGCAGCGTCCGCCGTACCAGGTGCGGTGCCCACTGTTCGATCCGGTCGTAGAGCGATGTCGAGAGGAAGGCATCCCCGGTGGGAGTGATCAGCTGGACCGGCACATGCGCGTAGGCATCGGAGCGCGGCCTGCGCAACCGCGCCCGGATGTTGTCACGGTAGAGCCAGGCCCCGTGCGCGGCGTCCCGCGGCAGGGAGGACGTCGGATAGTCGCCCGCGGGGATCTTCTCCATCCGTTGGAGGATGCGTGGCCACTGCTTGCCCAGCGGGCCGCGCCAGGCGAGCTCGGGAAGTACGGGCGTGTGCAGCATGTACACGTACCAGGACTTGGCCCCTGGCCGAGCAACTGGCCGACGCCGCGAGGTGTGGGGCGCGACATGCGCTGTTTTATCCAGTGCCCGAAATGGTCCAGGGAAGGGCCGGACATCGAGGTGAAGGAGGCGATCCGGCCCTCGGTGCGGCTGACCGTGGCGAACTCCCACGACTGGACCGAACCCCAGTCGTGACCGACCACATGCACCGGCCGGTTCGGGCTCACCGCATCCACGACGGCCAGGAAATCGTCGGTGAGCTTCTCCAGCGTGAAGCCGCCGCGCAGTGGTGTGGGCGCCGTGGACCTGCCGTGGCCACGGACGTCGTACAGCACCACATGCCACTGCCGGGCGAGCTGCCCGGCGACATCCGACCAGACTTCCTTGCTGTCCGGATACCCATGGACCAGGACGACCGTCGGCTGTGCCGGATCGCCCAGCTCGGCGACACACAGCTCGATTCCGCCCGTACGAACCCAGCGCTCCCGCGCTTCCCGCAGATTCACGCCGTCACCTTGTCCTCGGCCACCCATCCGTAACCTGACACTGATGAATGTGACAATGCCTGGCGGCGGCGTCAGGGGTGTGCAGTGCCTGTGGACAATGTCCCTGTGGACAAGTGACGTTTCCAAGAGCGGTCCTGAAGTGGTCCTGAAGTAGTCCGGGAGCCGTCCTGGAGCGGTCCTGAATGGCCTCCCGCCGGGGCGGGACATACATCTCAGTGAGGGGCCCCTAAGGGTCTGTACTACCGGAGTCTGGCCTGTATGCAACCGTCTGGTCTGACGACTCCTGTGGCCGGGGCCACTACGTTCGAAGACGTGACTGTGATCGTGACCGAAAGCCTGAGCAAGCGGTTCCCCGGGTGACCGCGCTTGACCGGCTCTCCTGGACATCGGGCCCGGCGTAACCGGCCTGGTGGGCGCCAATGGAGCCGGCAAGTCCACATTGATCAAGATCCTGCTGGGTCTGTCCCCGCCACCGAAGGCCGGGCCGCAGTGCTCGGACTGGACGTCGCCACCAAGGGCGCCGCCATCCGGGAACTGGTCGGATACATGCCTGAGCACGACTGTCTGCCGCCCGATGTGTCGGCGACCGAATTTGTCGTGCACATGGCCCGAATGTCGGGCCTGCCGCCGACGGCTGCGCGGGAACGCACGGCCGACACGCTGCGCCACGTCGGTCTGTACGAGGAGCGGTACCGCCCCATCGGCGGCTACTCGACCGGTATGAAGCAGCGGGTGAAGCTGGCCCAGGCACTGGTCCACGATCCTCGACTGGTTCTCCTGGACGAGCCGACCAACGGCCTGGACCCGGTCGGCCGCGACGAGATGCTGGGCCTGATCCGCCGCGTCCACACCGACTTCGGTATCTCGGTCCTGGTCACCTCCCACCTCCTGGGGAGCTGGAGCGCACCTGTGACCATGTAGTGGTCATCGACGGCGGTGCCCTGCTGCGTTCGAGCTCCACCAGTGACTTCACCCAGACGACCACGACCCTGGCTGTCGAAGTCACCGACAGCGACACCCACCCCGATGGCACCGACGCCCTGCGTCAGGCTCTCGCCGGGGCCGGGGTCAAGCTCATCGGCCTCGGCGGTCTCGACGCGGAGGGCTGCCGGGCGCGGGCCACATTCTGCTGGTCGAGGCGAGCGGCGAGGAGACGTACGACATCGTCCGCGACAGCGTGGCCGGGCTCGGACTCGGTCTCGTACGGATGGAACAGCGCCGCCACCAGATCGCCGAGGTCTTCCGCAGCGAGGAGGCGCCGCAGAGCGCCGTCACGGCGAAGGCCGCGCCCGTGACCGTATCCGCCGGGGCCGTACAGCAGGAAGGGAGCGGTCGTGATGAGTACTGAGACCGCGACCGGGAGCGACTCCTCCCGGATCCACAACATCGGGTACCGCTCGTACGACGGGATCCGCCTGGGCCGGGCCTATACCCGCCGTTCGCTCTACTCCCAGTCCTGCGGGGCTCGTTCGGGCTGGGGCGTTCCGCGAAGTCCAAGGTGCTTCCGATGCTGCTGTGCGGGGTGATGTGCATGGTGGCGCTGATCATCGTCGCAGTTGCCATCATGGTGCCCGACATGACGAAACTACCCCTGGAGTACACAGAGTTCGCGATCTTCCTGCAGGCCGCGATCGGGCTCTTCATCGCCTCTCAGGCACCGCAGTCCGTGTCCAGGGACCTCCGTTTCAAGAGCGTGCCACTGTATTTCTCCCGTCCCATCGAACGCGCCGACTATGTGATCGCCAAGCTGGCGGCCATGGCATCGGCCATGTTCATCCTGACCGCGGCGCCTCTGGTCATCCTCTACTTGGGCTCGCTGCTCGCCGAGTTCGACTTCGTGGTTCAGACCAAGGGATTCGGGCAGGGACTGGTGTCGGTGGCGCTGCTCTCCGTGCTGTTCGCCGGGATCGGGCTCGTAATGGCCGCGCTGACGCCGCGTCGTGGCTTCGGGGTCGCTGCCGTGATCGCCGTACTGACCATTTCCTACGGTGCGGTTTCCACGGTCCAGATGATCGCCTACCAGACGGATTCCATGGGCGCGATCACCTGGATGGGGCTCTTCTCCCCATCACGCTGATCGATGGCGTGCAGACCGCGTTCCTCGGCGCCTCCTCCAGCTTCCCCGGTGAGGTCGGCCCGGGCGCGGGGCCGGAGTGGTCTACCTGATCGTTGTTCTCGCGCTCGTCGCGGGCTGTTACGCCGTACTGATGCGCCGCTACCGGAGGGTCGGACTGTGACCACCATCGAGATCGACCACACCTCGCGCTGGTTCGGCAACGTGGTCGCAGTCAACGACGTGAGCATGACCGTGGGGCCTGGCGTCACGGGGCTGCTGGGCCCCAACGGCGCAGGCAAGTCCACGCTGATCAACCTGATGGCCGGATTCCTCGAGCCGTCGACGGGCAAGGTCACGGTCGACGGACAGGCGATCTGGCGCAACGAGGCGGTCTACAAGGAGATCGGCATCGTGCCGGAACGGGAAGGCATGTACGACTTCCTGACCGGCCGAGAGTTCGTCGTGGCCAATGCGGAACTGCATGGGCTCGGCGATGCGGCGGCGCACAAGGCGCTGGCCACGGTTGAGATGGAGCATGCGCAGGACCGCAAGATCTCGACGTACAGCAAGGGCATGCGCCAGCGCGTGAAGATGGCATCCGCACTGGTCCACGAGCCTTCGGTGCTGCTGCTCGACGAGCCGTTCAACGGAATGGACCCGCGCCAGCGGATGCAGCTGATGGATCTGCTGCGGCGGATGGGCGCGGACGGCCGCACGGTCCTGTTCTCCTCCCACATCCTCGAGGAGGTCGAGCAGCTCGCCTCGCACATCGAGGTGGTCGTGGCCGGGCGGCACGCGGCGTCCGGCGACTTCCGGAAGATCCGCCGGCTGATGACGGACCGGCCGCACCGCTATCTCGTCCGGTCCACCGATGACCGCGCGCTCGCCGCAGCGCTCATCGTGGACCCGTCGACTGCGGGGATCGAGGTCGATCTGAGCGAACACGCTCTGCGTATCCAGGCAGTCGACTTCGGGCGCTTCACCACGCTGCTGCCGAAGGTGGCACGCGAACAGGGCATCCGGCTGCTGACCGTTTCGCCGTCCGACGAGTCCCTCGAATCGGTCTTTTCCTATCTCGTAGCGGCCTGAGTAGTGGCCTGAAAGGAGCTGTGAAGCGTCATGTACGACCCCACAGTCGCCCGGCTCACCTACCGGGCTCTGCTCGGCCGGCGCCGGGCCGCCATCCTGCTCGTCCTGCCAGTCCTGCTGGTGGTCATCGCCCTGGCGGTACGGGCGTTCTCCGGGAGCGATGACGGTGTTGCCGCCGGCGTGCTCGGAGGGTTCGCCATCGCCACGATGGTGCCGTTGATCGGTGTGATCGCGGGGACCGGAGCCATCGGACCGGAGATCGACGACGGTTCGATCGTCTACCTGCTGGCCAAGCCGATCAAACGGCCCACGATCATCTTCACCAAGCTGATCGTGGCGATCGGCGTGACGATGGTCTTCTCGGCCCTGCCGACCTTTATCGCCGGCCTGATCCTCAACGGCAACGGCCAGCAGATCGCCGTGGCCTACACGATTGCGGCGCTCGTCGCCTCGATCGCGTACAGCGCGCTGTTCCTGCTGCTCGGCACCATCAGCCGGCACGCGGTCGTCCTCGGCCTGGTGTACGCGCTGGTGTGGGAGGCGCTCTTCGGCAGCCTGGTACCGGGGCGCGAACGCTCAGCGTGCAGCAGTGGTCCCTGTCGGTCGCGGAGAAGGTGGCGGGGGCGACCTGGTCACCTCCGACGTGGGCCTGCCGCTCGCGACCGTACTGCTGGCCGGTGTCACGGTGGCAGCCACCTGGTACGCGGGGCAGAAGCTGCGGGTGCTGAAGCTCGCGGGCGAGGAGTGAGCCGGGGCCCGGCTACCCGATCGGCCTGATGGCCGAGTGCTCTGTGCAGCCCCGCCCGATGGGCGGGGTTGTCCTATGAGCCGACAGTGGTACGCGTAACTGTGCGGTTATCGGCTCGTTGACCGGAGTGCGTGGAGGCAATTGGAATCTGTGGCGTCGAGCTTTCGTGAATTCGAGGATTACCGGCCCCGGTGAGGCAGTGCCGACCGGGCCGGTCATTGGGTGAGTGGCAACCGTGAGCGTCCTCCGCCCCTGAAGCCCGGGGACAGGGCCGTCCATCGCTGTTTCCGCGCACGGAAGGCATACCCATGCCCACAGAAGTCGCCCTGCTCGAATCGCGCACGCTGCGCGTTGAGCAGATGGGGCGCGTCGATGCCCTCGACAAGGTCAAGCGTCTTGTCATGCTCCCCGATGGAATTCACATCCGCACAGAGGATGTGGCGCGCTACTTCGAGGTATCCACAGAGGTCATCAAGAAGGTGACCCAGCGCCATCGTGCTGAGGTGGAGGAGAACGGACTCCGGCTGCTGCGAGGCGCTGAGCTGCGAACTTTCCATAGGGACATGATGTCCCTATGGGAGGGTGGGGCGGGTGGAAGTTATCCACAGGCGCCGACCCAGCTGACGCTCTACACCCGCAGAACCGTGCTCAACGTCGCGATGCTTCTTCGCGACAGCGACATCGCCCGGTGTGTCCGTACATACCTGCTCGACGCCGAGTCCGGCCTCCGGGCGTCCTACCTCTCGCTCGACCGGCGCGTCACCCGCATCGAAGGCTGCCTCGTCGGCGTGGGCACCGCGCTCCAAGAGCTCGGGCCGGTGCTCGGCAGGATGTCGATGCGGCTCGATGCCCTCGACCGGAAGCTGGATGTCACCCATGAGGTCGTCGGTGCGATCAGCCACAGGCTGTCGGATGTCTCGCAGGACATCGTCCGTCTCGATGGCCGCATGGACGAGTTCGCCCGCCGGCTGAAGGAGCTGAGCCGCCGAAAGCGCTGCTGACCCTTACCCCGATGCCCTCCCGGGCATTGGCTGCTCGTGGTCCGCCCTCCGCGCCCGTACTTCGCCGTTACGGGGAAGGGGACCACGAGCAGTCCCTTCCCGGTATACGGCGGTAAGGAAATTCGGTGACCCAGGATGACTCCCGGCGGCACAGTAGGGGAGCGCACCGACAGGTACGCCACGGACCGGGAGAGGAGCGCGGCGATGACCGGGAGTCCGAGTCCGTCGAGTTCCCGGCAGGGTGGTCGGCAGCCGGTACCGCGGTAGAGCGCGGCGCCTGCCGCGCCGTGGGCCGTCCGCAGCCGGCCCCGGGTGGCATTCCATGCGCGTCGCGCAGCCACCCTCCCGGAGGATTGGCCGAGTGGTAAGGCAGCGGCTTGCTGAGCCGTCGTCGGGAGCGCAACTCCCACGCGCGTTCGATCCGCGCATCCTCCGCAGTGGAATCCGCGCATCCGCCGCAGTGGAAACGGAGCACAGGACGCTACGGCCGGGTCGTCGTCCCGAGGAGCTTCTCCAGGACCAACGCGATACCGTCCTGCTCGTTCGAAGCCGTGATCTCGTGGGCGACAGCCTTGAGATCCTCGTGAGCATTGGACATGGCCACACCGTGCCGCGCCCAGCCGAACATCGGAATGTCGTTCGGCATGTCACCGAAGGCCACGGTGTCCGCAGCCGTCACACCCAGCCGGCGCGCGGCCAGCGAAAGACCGGTTGCCTTGCTCAGCCCCAGTGGCAGGATCTCCACCACACCCGGGCCCGCCATGACCACATCCACCAGGCTGCCGACAGCCCCACGTGCGGCCTTCGCCAGCGCGTCGTCGTCCAGCTCCGGATGCTGGATGTAGACCTTGTTCAGCGGCGAGGTCCACATCTCGGCGGCATCGTCCACGAAGAGAGCCGGGAGCGGCCCTTCCTGTACCTGGTAACCAGGGCCGACGAGCACCTCTCCGTCGAGACCGTCCCGGCTCGCGGCCAGTGCCAGCGGGCCGGTCTCCGCCTCGATCCTGGACAGGGCGAGACGAGCGAGCTGCCGGTCCAGGGTCAGTGAGGTCAACAGCTTGTGCTCACCGGCGTGGTAGACCTGCGCGCCCTGGCTGCAGACGGCCAGGCCGTCATAGCCCAGGTCGTCCAGGATGTGCCGGGTCCAGGGGACGGCCCGTCCGGTGACGATGATGTCGCCGCGCCGGCCGCAGTGGCTGCGGCCAGCGCGTCACGTGTGCGCTCGGAGACGGTGTGGTCGTCACGCAGCAGCGTGCCGTCCAGGTCGGTCGCGACGAGCTTGTAGGGAAGGTCACTGGAGACCGGCTCCAGGACCTCACGCCCGCCCAGGTACGGGCGGAGCACCTCGGGCACCCGTACCGAACCGTCGGCCAGCTGGTGGTTCTCCAGGATCGCCACGATCGTGCGCGGAACGGCGCAGAGCGTGCCGTTCAGCGTGGAAAGCGGCTGTACCTTCTTCCCGTCCCGCATCCGGACGGAGAGGCGGCGGGCCTGGAAGCCGTCACAGTTCGACGCGGACGTCAGCTCGCGGTACTTGCCCTGCGTCGGGATCCACGCCTCGCAGTCGAACTTCCGGGAAGCCGAGGATCCCAGGTCGCCGGTGGCGACATCAATGACCTGGAAGGGCAGTCCGAGGGCGGTGAGCCACTGCTTCTCCCACTCCAGCAGCCTGAGGTGCTCAGCCTCGGCGTCCGCCGGATCGACGTACGAGAACATCTCGACCTTGTCGAACTGGTGGACGCGGAAGATCCCCGGGTGTCCTTGCCGTACGTACCGGCCTCCCGGCGGAAGCACGGTGAGAAGCCCGCATACCGCAGGGGCAGCTTGTCGGCCTCGATGATCTCGTCCATGTGGTACGCGGCGAGCGGTACCTCGGAGGTGCCGACGAGGTAGAAGTCGTCCTTCTCCAGGTGGTACACGTTCTCGGCGGCCTGGCCGAGGAAGCCGGTGCCTTCCATGGCCCGCGGGCGGACCAGCGCGGGGTCATCATCGGCGTGAACCCGGCCTCGGTGGCCTGCGCGATCGAGGCGTTGACCAGAGCGAGTTCCAGCAGGGCGCCGACACCCGTCAGGTAGTAGAAGCGCGATCCGGAGACCTTCGCGCCACGCTCCATGTCGATGGCACCCAGCGACTCGCCGAGCTCCAGGTGGTCCTTGGGCTCGAAGCCCTCCGCACCGAAGTCGCGGATCGTACCGTGCGTCTCGAGGACGACGAAGTCCTCTTCGCCGCCGACCGGGACGTCCTCGTGGACGATATTGCCGAGCTGGAGCAGCAGCTGCTTGGCTTCGGCGTCCGCCTTGTCCTGGGCCGCGTCGGCCGCCCTGACTTCGGTCTTCAGCTGATCGGCCTTCTTGAGCAGCTCGGCGCGCTCCGGGCGATGCCTTGGGGATCAGCTTGCCGAGCGACTTCTGCTCGGAACGGAGTTCGTCGAAGCGGATACCGGACGACCTGCGCAGCTCGTCGGCGGAGAGCAGGGCGTCGACGAGCGCGACGTCCTCTCCACGGGCGCGCTGGGAGGCGCGAACACGGTCGGGGTCCTCACGGAGCAGGCGAAGGTCAATCACCCCTCAAGGCTACCGGTGCCGGGTTCCGGAGCTCGAACCGATATCTGCAGGCGTGTCACTTTGCCCGAATTGCCGGAATTGATAAAGCTGGTGAGGAATGGCGAGGAGATGCGGCGCGGTCGTCAACAAATGGGGCCTATTCCCTGAAAAGGGCTACAGGTGGTCCGGTGTCTTGACGCATCGCCCGTGGTTCCAGCGGGAGTTGAAGGGGTTCGGCGGCGCCTTGTCCACAGGTGTGAGCGATTCGATTTAGTTATCCACAGGCTGTGAAGAAGATCTGTGGACACTGAAGGCTGACGCCCCGAAAGCTGTGCGAAGGTCCCGGATTCCTCACTCAAACGTGGTCCACAAGCTCTTTCGAGTGGGAATTCCTCGCTCTAAAGAGTTGATCAACGGAATTGAGGTGACACCGTGCAGCCTGTGACCTGTTGCCGCATGTAGGGCAACTGGGCAGATTTGTCGACCATGTCGCGTTGTGGTGTCGACTTGTCCCCAGGGCTGGACTAGGCCTGTGGATAACTTTGTGAGTGAAATGAAAATCTGCTGGTCGAACCTGCGCGTGGTGCGCAGATCGGCCGCGGAAACCCGCCTGCCGGTGGCTCAGGGCCGGCCGTCCTGGCTTCGTGCCAGCCAGTCGGATGCCTCGGTGAAGTCCGTGTCCGACGTCCCGGTCCGCAACGGGCTTACTTCCGCGGGTGTCACGCCCGCCCGCGGATACGAACCCAGGAACCGCACATTCGGGGAGATCCGCTTCAGGCCCATCAGCGCCTCACCGACCCGGCGGTCCGCGATGTGTCCCTCCGCATCCACGGCGAAGCAGTAGTTCCCGATGCCCTCCCCGGTCGGCCGCGACTGGATCAGCATCAGGTTGACCCCGCGCACCGCGAACTCCTGGAGCAGCTGGAGCAGTGCACCGGGGTGGTCGTCGCCGAGCCAGATGACGACGGAGGTCTTGTCCGCCCCGGTCGGCGCCGAAGGCCGGGCCGGGCGGCCAACGAGAACGAAGCGAGTCTGTGCGTTCTCCGCGTCATGGATTTCCGTCACCAGCGGTTCCAGGCCGTAGGTCGCCGCAGCGAACTCACCGGCGAAGGCGGCGTCGTAGCGCCCTCCTGGACCAGGCGGGCACCATCCGCGTTGGACGCTGCGGACTCCACACCGCCTTCGGCAAATGTGCCGCCATCCAGTTGCGTACTTGCGGCTGCGCGGCCGGATGAGCGGTGACGGTCTTGATGTCCGACAGCTTGGTCCCGGACGAACCAGCAGCGCGAAGGTGATGGAGAGCAGCACCTCGCGGTAGATCATCAGCGGTTGGCCGGCGGTCAGCTCGTCGAGGGTCGCGGTGATTCCGCCCTCGACCGAGTTCTCGATCGGGACGAGCGCTGCCGCCGCTTCCCGTTGCGTACCGCGTCAAGGGCTGCCGGTACCGAGACCATCGGGACGAGTTCCCTGGTGGCGGATTCCGGAAGCGTACGGAGGGCGACCTCGGTGAAGGTGCCTTCGGGACCGAGATAGGCGTAGCGCGTGGCTGACATACGGTCACCCTAATGGCCCGTACGAAAGGGCCGGCACGGACTCACGGCTCCAGTAGCCGCTGCCCCACGTACTCCCGGGGCCGCGCCGCCCGGCACCGCGAAGAGGCCACTTGCCTCGTGCCGGATGAACGGCGAGAGCGTCGCCGCGGTCCAGCTTGCGTTGCACCGGCACGAAGCCCCGATAGGGATCGGCCTGCCAGCAGATGAACAGCAGCCCAGCGTCCGGAGTGCCGTCGTCCGCAATCCCGTCGTGGTAGGAGAAGGGGCGCCGCAGCATCGCCGCACCGCCGTTCTTCTCGGGGAGGAGATGCGGGCGTGCGCGTTGTCGGGGATCAGTAGCTTGCCGTCCGGCCCGGCCTCTCCAGGTCCATCCCGGTGGTCTCGGTGCCGCCGCTGAGCGGGCGCCGTCCCGCTTGTGACGCCCTATGACCCGCTCCTGCCGTTCGACAGAGAGCTTCTCCCAGTCGTCGAGGAGCATTCTGATCCGTCGCACGACGGCGTAGGAACCGCCGGCCATCCATTCGTACGCCGGGCCCGAGGCTCCCGGTGATCCGGCCGACGAGCCGGGCGTCGTGCCCGGCGGTACGAAGATCCGCTGGTCGAAATCGTTCTCACCCGGCTTCGGGTTGCCGGTGCCGTCGATCTGGCCCATCAGATTGCGGGCGGTCATCGGCCGTGCGGTGGCGCCCGGGTGCGGTTGAAGCCGTTCATCTGCCAGCGCACGCGGGCCGTCGCGGCGGCCTCCTTCTGGAGCGCGCGCAGTGCGTGAAAGGCGACGAGCGCATCGTCGGAGCCGATCTGCACCCAGAGATCGCCGTTCGAGCGCTTGGCATCGAGGTGATCGGAGGAGAACGGTGGCAGCGGGTCCAGCCCGGCAGGCCGGCGGCCGACGAGATCCGTATGTTCGAAGAAGGTCCGACCGAACCCGAAAGTGACTGTCAGGGAGGATGGCCCCGCGTCGAGTGCGACCCCGTGTCATGACCGGGGCCGTCCCCGCTGCCCGATGGGCGCCCGCCATCAGCCGCTCGGCCATGGCCGACCAGCGGCGCATCAGGGCGGCGGCCTCCTTGCGCCCGGAGCCCGGCGCCAGGTCGAAAGCGATCAGATGACCACGGGCCTGCAGCGGAGTGGTGATTCCCGGTTGATGTTTCCCGTGAAACATCGCCTCCGTCGTGCCGAGTGTGGTCAGCGAGGCCGGCGCCTCGGGACGGGTCGCGGCATAACCGCCGGCGCCGCCCGCCGTGCCCAGCACCAGACCGGCCGCGCCTGCCGCCCGACACCGCCCAGCAGCCGTCGCCGGGAGACGGAACCGTCGGCGTCACCGGAATCGGTACGGGCGGCCGCGCCAGTGGCGAGGCCGGTGCCGCCGCTCCTCGAAACGTCCTTCTTGCTCTTCTTGCTCAACGTGCTCAGCCGATCTTCACGTTCTTGTCGATGGTCGTCTGATCGATGTCCGACGTACGTACGGTGACGGCGATCTTCCATTCCCCGCCATCGGGATCCGGACACCGGACGCCGTCCAGTGCCCCTCCGTGAGGCGTTCGGGGACGACCGGCAGCGGGCCGATGTCCTGGATTCCAGTGTGAAGGCCAGCTTCACCTCGGGTACGTCCATCGCCCGGCCGTCCTGGCCGTCGACCCAGATGTGCAGTTCGTTGGAGCCGGACAGGCCCGGGGCGACATCCAGCCGCACGGTCCCCTTGCCGTCCTGGCCGCCTGTGTCGAAGGGCAGGCTGAGGCTTAGGGGCCTTCGGCCGCCGGTGTGGATGCCGCTGCTGTGCCGCGGGCGGCCTCCTCCTCGGTACGTCCTGGTTCGGTGGAGGTCAGAATCGTCGTCACCACGAGCAGCACCACGGCAATGGCCGTCTCCACCAGTACCGAGCGGCGCAGGCCGGAGCGCTCGGGTCGCCGTCGCGGACCCGCTTCTCCTTCGTGGCCGTCAGCGCGGCACTCTGCCGGGCGAGCTGGGCGGCACGCTCGGGCGACCTCCGGCGTGTCCGCCGTATCGGAGTCCGCGTCCGTGTCCGTAGCGGCGTCCGCATCGGTTCCGGCATCGAGTCCGGCCTCGGCCGCCGGCTCCCGGAGTTCCGTCAGCCGTCCCGCCCACCGCTGGGAGATCCGCGCGACGCCGAGGAGTACGGCGACCAGACCTACCTTGATCATCAGTAGTTGGCCGTACCCGGTGCCGGTCAGCGCGGACCAGGAGCCGACCTGCCGCCAGGACTGGTAGAGGCCCGTCGCCGCGAGTACGACAACGCTGCCGAAGGCGATGCGGGAGAACCGGCGCACCGCGGCGCTGGGGACGTCCGGCGTCCGGTACAGGGCGGTCACCAGCGCGGCGAGCCCGCCCAGCCAGGTGGCGACGGCAAGCAGGTGCAGCACATCGGCCGGCATGGCGACGCCGGTCTGGATACCGGTCGAGGCGTGTTCGGCCAGGGCCCAAGTACCGGCGATTCCGGCGGCGATGACCGCGCCGCCGATGGCGAGCCCGAAAGTGAGGTCTTTCTTCTCCTCTCGTCCTCGCGCTTGGCGAAGGTACCGAACAGGACGGCGACGAACAGTGCCGAAGCGCCCAGCAGGAGCAGCCGGGAAACCAGCGCCGCCCCGGTTTGGTGTCCAGTACGGCCTGCAGGCCATTGAGGTCGAAGGCGTCCGAGAGTTCGCCGGAACGGGTGTAGGGCCGCGCAGCAGCAGCATGACCAGGGTGGCTGCGGTGAGGGTGATCCAGCCGCGTACGACGAGACGCTGCAGCGGGCGCGCACCGGCCCCGCGCTGCCAGCAGGCGAGCACGAAGGCTGATCCGCCGACGAGCAGGATGAATCCGGCGTACGAGGCGTAGCGGGCGATGTCGTAGAGCGCTCCGACGAGGCCCCTCCGGCCTCGTCGGAGGGAGCGCGACCGTGGTCTTGGAGGGCGCGCCGACGGAGAAGGTGAAGGCTCCTGACACCGGGTGGCTGTCCGCGGAGACGGCCTGCCAGGCCACGGTGTAGGTGCCGTCCGGCAGACCGCTGTGGAGCTCGATGCCGTACTGGACGCCGCCGCGCCTGTGCATATCGCGGGCGTTCCGGTGTCTGCCCGCTCTCCGCCGGGATCGAGGACGCGGATCGAGTCCTCGCCCATCGCGATCTGTTCGGAGAAGCTGAGAGTGATCTCCTTCGGTGCGGTGGCGACCACCGTCCCGTCCTGCGGGTTGCTCCCGGTGAGAGCGGCGTGTGCGGACGCGGGACTCGCGCCGGCCAGTACGAGGCCGAACAGCAGGCCGGTCAGCGTGGCCAGGAGCGCGACCACGCCGAGCGGCCGGCGTATCGGGGACGGCCCGAAGTGCGGGACGGTGGCTGTCATGGAGTGTCAGTACCTCACTGCTTCTTCGGGTTGTGGGTTGTCTCCTTCACGGGAAAGTCGACCTCGATCGGGCCGGCCTTCTCGAAGTGCAGTTCCACGGAGACCGTCTCGCCCTGCTGGGGCCGCTGCTTGAGCTTCATGAACATGATGTGGTTGCCGCCGCGTTCGAGGTCGAGGTTCCCGCCGGCGGGAACCTCGAACGACGTTGCCATGCGCATTGTCTGGTTCTTGGTCTCGTGGATCGTGACGTTGTCCGAGATGGAGCTGGTCACCGAGGTGAGCCGGTCGGTGTCGCCGCCGCTGTTCTCCACGACGAGGAAGCCGGCCGCCATGTCGCCGATGGGCTGCGGCATGAAGGCCCCGGTCACCTTCAGCTCGGGTTTGCTGTCCGAGGAACACCCGGTGAGGGCCAGCCCCGTGGCGAGGGCCAGAACACCGGCCAGGCTCGTGCGGCGGTTCACGGGTTCTCCCCTTGATGAGCTCGGGGAGGTCCTTGGTGTAATCGTCGGCCGTGGTGTCCTCGCTGTACAGCACGTACCCCTTGTCGGTCTTCGGGAGAACGCGATGACCTGCGCGCCGTGCATCGAGACGATCGTGCCGTCCTTCTCCTTCTTGGGCGCGTCGATTCCGATGCCGATCTGCCGCGCTCCCGCTTGATGGTCGGGAAGTCGCCGGTGAGCCCGGTGAAGCCCGGGTCCTGGGCCTTGAGCCAGCTGCCCAGCGACGCGGGGTGTCCCGCTCGGGGTCGGTGGTGACGAAGACGACCTGGAGCTTGTCCTGGTCGGCCTCGGGCAGGGCCCTCTTGGCGAGAGCGATGTTGCTCATGGTCAGCGGACACACGTCGGGGCAGTTGGTGTACCCGAAGTAGATGAGCGTCGGCTTGCCCTTGGTCTTCTCGCGGAGGTCGTACTCCTTGCCGTGTGTATCGGTGAGAACGAGATTGGGCTTGGTGAACGGCTGGTCGAGCACGGTCGCGTTGGTCCTGGTCCCGGCGGAGACGTCGGTGACGGGTTTCGCCGCCGAGTCGTCGTCGCTGCCGCAGGCCGACAGGGTCAGTGCGGCCACGGCGGCGAACGCCGCGGCCAGCACCGTCTTCTTGTTGCGCATGGAGAGCATTTCCTGGTCTGTGGTGCGGGTGGTTGAGCCGTCCGGTCAGGCGGTGCGGCGCCGGCCCGCGAGGACGCCGAAGGCGACGCCCGCGATGCCGATGACGATGCCGGCGATGCCCAGTACCCGGGCGGTGTTGTCACTGGAGGAGGAAGCCGTTTCCGAGGTCACGGCGCTGTCCTTCGTGTCCGTGGCCGCTTCGCTGCCCTTGCCGTCCGCCGCGGAACCGTGTGCGCCGGCCGCCGCAGCGGTCAGAGCGAGCACCGGAGCCGGGCTTCGGCTCGGCCGCGCCCTCGGCGGGCTCCTCGATCCAGCGGACGACTTCCTTGTTGCTGTAGGTCTGGAGGGCCTTGAAGACGAGCTGGTCGGCATCCTCGGGAAGCTGCCCGATCGAAACCGGGAACTGCTGGAAGTAACCGGCCTGGATGCCGCTGCCGTCCGCGGTCCAGGTGACCTTCGATACGGCCTCGTTGATCTTCTTGCCGTGCACGTCGAGGGGCTTGTCCAGCTTGCTCTTGGTGACCTGGATCTTCCAGCCCGGCACTGCCTGCGGGGTTACGGAGGAGAGCGGGTGGTCGGTCGGGAAGTTCACCTCGAGCTTGGTCGTGGAGGCGTCGTCGCGCTCGTTGGGGACCTTGAAGTTGACGGTGGCGTAGCCGCCCTTGGCGGCCTCGCCCTGGGGCTGGACGCTGACATGGGCGGAGGCAGGGCCGGCGAGCAGAAGTACGGCGGATGCGGCGACGCCGCCTGCGATGGCGATGCGGGAAACGTTCATGGCAGGTATCACTCCACAGGGCACAGAGGAAAGGGTGGCCCGGCGCGCGGGTGCGCGACGGCATCGCGAGACCTCGGCCCCAGGTGTCCCCGGTGGTTGTGGCGGAGGGTGTCGCGTCAGGCTGTGAGTGCGTATACGGACGGAGGTCCGCGCCTGATCACCATGTGCTGCAGTGGATCCCCGGTGTCGGGCGCCGCGGCGTCGACGGCGGTACGGGGAATGTGCGGTCCGGTCGTGGGCTGTCCCGGAAGGCCCACCCGCAGCGCGCGTACGAGAGCCAGGGCGGCCTGCAGGGCGCGCAGCCGGCCCCGGCAGCGATCTGCTGGGCGCCGTGCGCCGAGAGCAGAGCCAGTCGGAAAAGTGCGATCTCGCCCCTTCGCAGCAGCCAGCCGGTGGCGACTGCCGCCAGCAGGTGCCCGAGGAGCATGGGCAGGCTCGGCAGCATGCCGGAGGTCAGTCCGGCGACGGCAGCCGGGTCCGCTGCGGCGCCGTGGGCGGCGGTGGCCGCCCGGCGGATGCGAGGTGTCCGTGGCCCTGTGCCACGGTGGCCGGGTCGATGCCCGCGCTGGTGATGATCCGGTGGGCCTCGGCCGCGTTCAACTGGGCCGGGCCCGCCCCGCACACCAGGTCGGCGGCGAACCGGATGAGCGAGTCGTCGGCCCGCACCGCGGTGGAGCCCGTGCCGTGGCGGCCGAGTCCGAACAGGATGTGCAGCGCGACCTGGCCGCCTGCGAGGGCCGCGGCGATGGGGAGAAGCGACCGTTCGCGTCCGGCGAGCGGCACCGTGAAGGCGAAGACTCCGACGAAGCCGACGAGGAGCGTCCACCAGGGCACAGCCGCGCAGGAGGCGAGCGCATGTCCTGCCGCGGACAGCACGACGCAGACCGCGGTGAACACCGCGGCCCTCAGGAGCCGCAGACCGGCCCCGGCGCGTGCGACGGGCTTAGACATGGCCGGGTCATCATCGCACTGCGGCCCCGGCTCCCGTACGCCAGGTCCGGAAGGTCAGGATCCGTCCTTGTGCAGGTGATTACGGACGATCTGGTGGCCGAGTTGGCTCCGGCGGACGGACATACACCGGTTCGCGGAACATTCGTATCCGCCGAATGAGCGCTGTCACAGCGGATCTGTGCTTACGAAGTGCTCTGTGCGGCAATACGTACCGGTATGTCGAGCCGCAGCCAGGAGGCTGGAGCATGAGCATGTGGTGGTCACTCCATTTGCGGCGCGAAGCTGCGAGCGTTCCGCTCGCCCGTCGATTTCTGCTCGGCACCATGGAAACCGCCGGAGTGGATCCGGATATCTCCTACGATCTGTCGGTCGCGCTCAGTGAAGCCTGTGCGAACGCCGTCGAGCACGGTGGAGACCTGCAGGACGCCGAATCCGCCGATGCCCTGGGGCACCCGGGCACGAGCAGTCCAGGCCTGCCTCGGAGCAGTACCGGGTGACCGCGTATCTGGACGGCGAGAAGTGCCGTATCGAAGTCGCCGACTCCGGACCAGGGTTCCCCGGCCGCCGCACGCTTCGTACCGCCGCACATCAGTCCGTCGGGTATCCGGCCGGTGCGGGACCCTCGACCGCGCACACTGCGGCATCCTCGACGGCTGCCGTCACTGCCGAGAGCGGCCGGGGCTCTGGCTGATCGGGGAGCTCGCCGATCACGTCCACTTCGGCAACCGTCCTGGCCGAGGTGCGGTGGTCAGCTTCGACAAGGTCCTGAATGGCGGAGGGCGCACTGCTCATGGTGTCCTGAGCAGTGCGCCTCCTGAGGGTGCGGGACGCGTGAGCACGTCCCGCACACCCGTCAGCTCTTGAGCCGAGCCATCCACGCCTCGACCTCGTCGGCCTGCCGGGGCAGCTGGTCGGACAGGTTCCGGTTGCCGTCCTCGGTGACGAGGATGTCGTCCTCGATCCGGACGCCGATGCCGCGGTACTCCTCGGGCACGGTCAGGTCGTCGGCCTGGAAGTACAGACCGGGCTCGACCGTGAGGCACACGCCGGCTTCGAGGGTGCCGTTGACGTACGACTCGGTGCGCGCCGCGGCGCAGTCGTGGACGTCCATGCCGAGCATGTGGCCGGTGCCGTGCAGGGTCCAGCGGCGCTGCAGACCCAGCTCCAGGACCTTCTCCACGGACAGATCACCCAGCAGGCCCCACTCGACCAGCTTCTCGGCGAGCACCCGCTGGGCGGCGTCGTGGAAATCGCGGAAGTCCGCGCCGGGCTTCACGGCTGCGATGCCCGCCTCCTGGGCCTCGTACACCGCGTCGTAGATCTTCCGCTGCAGCGGCGTGAACGAGCCGTTGACCGGCAGCGTCCGCGTCACGTCGGCGGTGTAGAGGTCGTTGGTCTCCACACCCGCGTCGAGCAGCAGCAGCTCGCCGGCGCGGACGGGGCCGTCGTTGCGCACCCAGTGGAGGGTGGTGGCGTGCGGGCCCGCCGCGCAGATCGAGCCGTAGCCGATGTCGTTGCCCTCGACGCGGGCACGCAGGAAGAAGGTGCCCTCGATGTAGCGCTCGCTCGTCGCCTCGGCCTTGTCGAGGACCTTCACGACGTCCTCGAAACCGCGGGCCGTGGCGTCGCAGGCCTTCTGCAGCTCGGTGACTTCGAAGGCGTCCTTGACCAGTCGGGCCTCGGAGAGGAAGACGCGCAGTTCCTCGTCGCGCTCCGCGGTGACCTTGTCGGTGAGTGCGGCCTCGATCCCCGCGTCGTAGCCGCGGACGCTCCGTACCGGGCCGGTGGCCTCGGTGAGCGCGGCCGGGAGCTCACGGACGTCCTTCGCCGGGATGCCGAGCAGCTGCTCGGACTCGGCGAGGAGTTGCGGCGGCCGGCCCACAGCTCACCCTGGCCGTCGAGCCAGAACTCGCCGTTCTCACGGTTGGAGCAGGGCAGCAGGTAGACCGTCGCCCGGTGCCCGGCCTTGTCGCCGGAGCTCTCGGGCTCCAGGACCAGGACGCCGTCCTGGACGCGGTCGCCGGTGAGGTAGGCGTACTCGGTGGAGGCGCGGAAGGCGTATTCGGTGTCGTTGGCACGGGTCTTCAGGTTGCCCGCGGAACGACCAGCCGCTCGCCGGGGAAGCGCGCGGAGAGCGCGGCGCGGCGTGCGGCGGTGTATTCGGCCTGCGCGATCGGCTCCAGGCCGTGCAGCTCGGTGTCGGCCCAGCCGGACTTCATGTTCTCGGCGAGCTCATCGGAAACGGCCGGGTACAGACCGTTCTTCCGCGGCTTGACCGGCTCGGTCTCTTCGGCTCCCGGGTCTCCGGGGTGAGCTCCTCTGACACGATTTGTCTCTCCTTGATACGGCATTGGGCCCCTCCATCGTACGGGTGTACGGAAGGGGCCCAGGGCCGGAAGGCTCTTACCGGTCCGGCGGCGTCCTCAGTCGAAGCGCGCGGCAAGGATCACCACGTCCTCGGTGCTGTCGCTGCGGTCGAGGCCGTCGGGCAGGACCGTACACAGCACGTGGTCCGCGACCGCTCCGGGATCCTGGCGTGCGGCCCTGGGCACACTCGCCGCTGCGCAATGCAGCCGCGCGAAGGCCCGGTCCATCGGGTCGCCGGTGCGGCGCAGCAGCCCGTCGGTGTAGAGGAGGACGGTCTCCGGGAGCAGGTGTGATCTCCACGCTCGGTGCCTCCCAGCAGGCGAGCATGCCAAGGGGCGGAGAGTGTCGTCTCCACGAACTCGGTGCGGCGCTCGCCGGTCACCAGCGGTGGGTGTGACCGGCCCCGGCCAGCACGATCGAGCGGCGGGCGGGTTCGCAGTAGGCGAAGAGGGCGGTCGCGGTCCTGGTGGGTTCGGTCAGCCGCAGCAGCAGTTCCAGATCGGAGAGTACGGCGACGGGGTCCTCGCCCTCCATCACCGCGTACGCCCGCAGACTCGCCCGCAGACGGCCCATGGCGGCCAGGGCGCCCGGTCCCGAACCGCCGACCGACCCGACGGCGAGACCGAGGGCGTTGTCCGGGAGCGGGATCGCGTCGTACCAGTCGCCGCCGCCCCTCGGGCGGCCCGGTGGCGGGCGGCCAGCCGCACCCGGCCTGCCGGGCAGTCGGCTGGGGAGCAACTCCCCGGCGATGACGGCCATATCGGCCCTGGTGGTCTCCAGCTCCAGCAGGCGGGCGAGGTGTTCGGTGGCGTACCGGGCGTACAGGCCGACGAGGTGACGTTGCCGCTCAAGAGGTTCGGCGGGCTCGTCGTACAGCCAGACGGCGGCGCCGAGCCGCCCTGCTGCCTCGGTGGCGAGCGGCAGGGCATAGCTGGCGGCGTATCCGAGGCGGGCGGCGACCTCGCGGCAGCGGGGGCGAGGCTCATGTCGCTGAGGAGGTCGGGGCTGGTCACGGGCTCCTGGGAGTCCGGGCAGCCGTCCAGGATCCGACCGTACGAGGTGGCGCTGCGCGGCACGGTCTCGATGTGCCCGAGCTCCGAGTGCGCGAGTCCGAGGCCGATGGTGGTGGACGGGCCGCTGCCATCGGCCGGTTCGAGAACAAGGAGCCCGCGGGGGCTCCGACGAGGGCGGCTCCGGCGCGCAGCAGCTCATGCAGAGCGCTGTCGAGGGTGGAGGTTCCGGCCAGGCGCTCGGTGAGCTCGTGCAGCGTGGTGAGGTCGGAGACCCAGCCCGCCAGCCGGTCCTGGATGAGGGCCCCGGGCGCGGTCGGCATACCGGTCAGGGAATCGGCAGTGTGCGTTGAAACAGGAACCAGGGGATCGATTCCAGCCACTTTCGGCATGTGGGGCGCTCACAGCAGTCGGCTTTCCAGCCGGTGCTTTTCGTTCAATAGCATCGCAAACCCCATGTCATACTGCGCCGCTACCATTGCATCCACATGTACACGCACAAGTTAGGTGATGTCCAGCATTGTCCTCGCAATATCCACGGTTTCCGTGAGTCTGTTAAGTTGGCCAAAAATGCACCCCTGCCGTTATTTGCGGTCGACTGGACGCGCTGGACAGGGGACCCTCGGGGTGAAGTGCCGGAGGAGCGTCATCCCGGGCATGCTGGGTACGAGTCATCGATGATGGCCAGGGGCAGTTGTGATCGCCCCGGAACCCGACAGCGAGCTCGGGCGTCCTAACCCGTGACGGCCGCGCCCCACCCCAAAGTGGCGGGGTTTGCACAAGGAACGGCAAGCGCGACGCGCACGCCGCCCACGCCATGTAGTGGCTGGACCCGGCTCCGCTCGGTTCGACTCGGCTCAGTTCGACTCTGCTCGGTTCCACTCTGCTCGGTTCACGCTCGGTACCGACAACTGGCCCGTACCGCAGACCCGAAGAGCATGTACGCACAGCGAAGAGACGCACGCACGGCGTAACACGCACGTGTGTCGTTGTGGACCTCGGCGTTCAACGGAAAGGAACGAGCGCTCATGCGCGAGATCCTCGGAAGGCGACGCAAGCTCCGGCTCCGGCTCCGGCGCAAGGGACAGCCCGCCCAGCTCGACGCGGCCCTGACCTGCGCCACCGCATGGAATTGGCCCGTACTCCCGGAGTGGGGCCGGCGGCCGCCAGTACGGGTGGTGCCCGTGACCGCGGTTGCGCCTGCCCCGATCCCGAGTGCGCCGTGCCCGGCGCACACCCATTCGATCCCGGCCTGCTGGCCGCGACCACCGACGAGCCAATGGTGCGCTGGTGGTGGACCAGCCGGCCCGCCGCGCCGGTCGTGCTGGCCACCGGCGGCACCGCACCCTGTGCCCTGAGCCTGCCGGCCGTGGCGGGAGCGCGTGCGCTCGCCGCGCTGGACGGCATGGGCATCCGGCTCGGCCCTGTGGTGGCGACGCCCACCCGGTGGTCGATCCTCGTTGCCCCGTACACGCTGGAACGGCTCGGCGAGCTGCTCCATGCGCAGGACCGGGTGCCCAGCTCGCTGCGATTCCACGGTGAGGGCGGCTATCTCATTCTTCCCCGTCACAGGTGAGTGCGGGGCAGGTGCGCTGGGAACGTGCTCCGCTGCCCGGATCCGCCGCACCGTGGCTTCCGGATGTCGGATCGGTCCTGGATGCGCTGGTCGAGGCGAGCAACGGCGCGCCCGACGGTGGTAGCAGGCTCACGTACTGACGGGCCGCCAGCAGGGACGGGGCACCGCGGACGGTTCACTCACGTTCCGCGGTGGAGAGCGCCCGGCAAAGTCGCCCGCAGAGAGGCTTTCTGACGCCGCTTCCGGTACCCGGGCCCGTGGAGACGGGCGCTGATCGGCGTGCGCCCCTGGGGCATCCGTACCCGGAACGAGGACGCCCGGCCGCTGGCGACGGGGATGCACCAGCGACCGGGCTTCTGAACGGTAACAAGAGATCTGCTGTTGGCAAATTCGTTCTCGGCTATTCGTCCGCCGATTTACCCACAGACACCGGGAGTTGTGACCGGAGTCACCGAAATCCGGCAGATTTCGTCACTGTCAGCTGAGCGTCACCTGGCGGTTGGTGAGCCCGCCGCGGGCCCGGCGCTCCTCGCCCGTGAGCGGCGCGTCCGACGCAAGCGCATCGGCCAGACGCTCGGCAAGCTGCGCCGCAGGCTTCGCACTCCTGCGCCCCATCGTGCTCGGCAGGTCCCAGACCGGGACCATCAGCCCGTGTGCGCGGAAGGAACCGACAAGGCGGGTCCCTTCGCCGAGCGAGGACGAGCCGGCGGCGTGCAGCCGGGCGAGCGCGTCCAGGAGCTGCTCCTCGGGGTGCGGCATCACCCAGCGCAGGTGGTTCTTCTCCGGGGTCTCGCACCAGTACGCGGCGTCCACGCCGGAGAGCAGCGTGGTCGGGATCGCTGCGGCATTGGCGCGCTCCAGCGAGGCGGACACCTCGGGGTGGCGTTCTCCGCGTCCGGGACCCAGAACTCGAAGCCTGAGTGCACCACGGGTTCGAATGCCGCGTCCGGGTCGAGCAGATCCTGCAGTCGCGGGCCGTCGGCAGGCACGCGGCGGGCGGCGACCGGTGAACCGGGCTCGGCCTCCAGCGCCCGCTGCAGGGTGTCCGCGAGGTCGCGGCTGAGGTCGCCGGAAGAGGTGTCGTTCTGAAGGGCGAGCAGGACGGAACCGTCGTCGCGGCGCAGTGCGGGCCAGGCCATCGGCAGCACCGTGGCGAAGCGTTACGGACGGCACGCCGTCGGGCAGTCCGCCCTTCAGCGTCAGTTCGGCCGTCGCGGCGGGCACCAGCTCGCGCAGTGCGACCCAGTCGCACTCGCCGGCCAGTCCCTCGAAGGGCGCTGCACCAGCTCGGTCACGGCCTGTGCCGCGGCGCGTCCGTGACACGCCTTGTACCGGCGGCCCGAACCGCAGGGGCAGGGCTCGCGGGCCCGACGACCGGGATCTCACCATCCTTGAGCTGTTGCTTCCCGGCCTTGGACTGAGGGCGCTTCTTGGCCATGGTGGGCGATCTCCCGATTGCTACAGTGCGGACTCGGCGCGAGCCTAGCCGCCCGTGCCGCAGCCGGGGCACGAGCATCGCCGCGCGCCGTACCGGTCGGCACCTTCGGTGCTGCCTCACTCACTCGGTCCGTCCCGCCTCAGCCCACGTCGTCGAAGATATCGGCGAAGTCCAGTGACCCGAACGTGCCGAGTCCGCCGAGCCCGTTCGAGTCACCCGGTCCGCGGGGTCCGGTGCGGCCGGCTCCGGCACGGCCGGGTGCGCCGCGGTCCGGATCGGCTGTGCGAGAACCGGGCGTCTCCTGTCCGTGGCCTGCCGAGACCAGGGCCCAGACGGTCACCTCACCGGAGGTGTCGTCCCGCACGCCCCACTCCCGGGCGAGGGCGCTGATGATGTTGAGCCCCCGGCCGCCGCGCGCCGTCACCGACGGTGTGGCCGGAATCGGGCGGGTCGGGCCACCGCCGTCCGTCACCTCCACGGTCAGCCCGCCTGCTGTGTCCATGCGCCATGCGGCGCGGATGTCTCCGTCACCGATCTCGGTCTGCCGGCCCAGCGGCCTGCCGTGTCGGCAGGCATTGCTGAGCAGTTCGGAAAGGATCAGTACAGCGTCGTCGACGACCGTGTCCGACACTCCGTTGCTGCGCAGCTGCTCGCGCATCCGGTGTCGTGCCTGCCCTACGCCGGCAGGGCCATGAGGCACGGCCATGCTCAACGACGTGGGCACTTCTTGTGCCACCACCAACGCCACCCCGAAACCTCCTTTGCCCCACGCCACGGATTGGATGCCCCTGAGCTGGACCGGAAACCGGCCAAAGCCCTGCCAGTGATGCACTCGTAACGATCGGATACGGAATGAATGCGCTGGCGCACTCCCGTAACTGATCCTAAGAGCGGCCAAGTTGCGATAGAACCCGTTTTGGGCGATTCGTAATGATTGCCTCCACGCCGAGGCTTACGCATAGCTCGACGTCCTCCGGTTCGTTCACCGTCCAGACGTGCACCCGGTGGCCCGCCCGGTGCAGTCGTTCGATGTAGCCGGGGTGGTTGCGTACGATCCGCATCCCGGGACCCGCGATCCGGGCGCCGGCGGGCAGCCGCCCGTCGCGCTGCCGTGGTGAGACGAACTGCATCAGAAAGACGGTCGGCAGCGCGGGAGCGGCCGCCTGGACGCGGTACAGGGAGCGTGTCGAGAAGCTCATGATGCGGACCGGTGAGGGCCCGTCGGCCGGTGGCTCGTGCAGGCCGAAGCGTTTGAGCAGGTGGAGCAGGCGTTCCTCGACCTGGCCGGCCCAGCGGGTGGGGTGTTTGGTCTCGATGGCCAGTTGCAGCGGCCGGCCGGCCGCCCGCACCTCGCTGACCAGTTCGAGGAGTCGTTCCAGCGTCAGTACGGAAGTGAGCTCGCCCGGCACCGGGTCCCAGTCGGGGACTCCTCGTGGTCCTTCCACGATCCGAAGTCCAGGGTGGTGAGTGCGGCAAGCTCCAGGGCGGAGACGGCGCCGCGGCCGTTGGACGTGCGGTTGACGCGACGGTCGTGTACACAGACGAGCTGTCCGTCCGCTGTGAGCCGCACATCGCATTCCAGGGCGTCGGCGCCGTCCTCGATCGCCTTCCGGTATGCGGCCAGAGTGTGCTCCGGGGCGTCGTCGGAAGCCCGCGATGGGCGATGACCTGGATGGGAGGATGCATGCTGTGCTGCCGTGCGTGGGTCACCGCGTCATGGTGTCACCGTGACGCGGCGGGTGCCTGCACCTTGCCAAGGCCGACCGTTTTGCCTGATGTAAGGATTGATGTGCGGATGCACAGGTCCTGCTTACAGTGGCCTGACGTGCTGTGGGAAAAGCTGACTGCAGACACGTGCACAGCGGATCTCTTGCCGAATGCCGAGTGGAACCGAGGAGTAAAGAGCTGTGAGCACCGAGAACGAGGACAACGAGGGCACTGCGGCTCCGTCCGCACCGTCCGTTCCGTCCGCACCTCCAGTGCCGGCCGCCGCTCCCGAGGGCACCCTCCCGAGGGCACCCTCGGGAGGGTATGCCTCCGTCCCCGGAGACGCCTGCCGCGCCGTACGAGCAGCCGCGGCAGCCAGAACATCCGCCTTATGAAGCCCTCGATTCCCATCAGCCTCCTCCTCAGCAGCGCTATCCGGAACCGCAGCAGCCGCCCACCGGCGGCCCCACCGGTGCGCCCGCCGGCAGCTGGCCGCCACCGCCTCCGCCCGCCGTACCGTCCTACGCTGACGGTGGCGGCGCTCCGGTCTGGGCGCCCCGCCCCGGCAGCATCCGAAGGCCCGCGCAAGCGGCGCGGTGGCGGCCTGGTCGCGGCGGTCGCGGTGGCGGCGCTCGTCGCGGGCGGGATCGGCGGATCCCTCGGCTACTGGGTGGCCGACCGGAACGACAACGGCTCCGGCTCGGGTTCGACCACGGTCGCGGCCTCCAACAGCCCGAAGGACTTCAAGCGCGCCGAGGGCACGGTCGCCGGTATCGCCGCGAAGGCGCTGCCCAGCGTGGTCACCATCGACGCGAAGAGCGGCGACGGAGAAGGCGGTACGGGTACCGGCTTCGTGTACGACAAGGAGGGCCACATCCTCACCAACAACCACGTGGTGGCCTCCGCGGCGGACAGCGGACAGCTGTCGGCCACCTTCTCCGACGGCAAGAAGTACGACGCCGAGGTGGTCGGCCGGGCACAGGGTTACGACGTGGCCGTACTGAAGCTGAAAGAGGCACCGGACGGCCTGACGCCGCTGCCCATCGGCGACTCGGAGAAGGTCGCGGTCGGCGACTCGACCATCGCGATCGGTGCGCCGTTCGGCCTGTCCAACACGGTCACCACCGGCATCATCAGCGCCAAGAACCGCCCGGTCGCCTCCGGTGACGGTTCCAGCAACAAGAACTCGTACATGAGCGCTCTGCAGACCGACGCCTCGATCAACCCCGGCAACTCCGGCGGCCCGCTGCTGGACGCCGGCGGCGCGGTCATCGGCATCAACTCGGCCATCCAGTCGACCAGTGGCGGCCTCGGCCAGTCCCAGGCGGGCTCCATCGGCCTCGGCTTCGCCATCCCGGTCAACCAGGCGAAGAACGTCGCCGACCAGCTGATCAAGACCGGGCAGCCGGTCTACCCGGTGATCGGGGCGACGGTCACGATGGAGGAGAAGACCGGCGGGCCGCGATCTCGGACCAGGGCGCGGCGGACACCCCTGCCGTTACGCCGAACGGCCCCGCGGCCAAGGCCGGGCTGAAGGCCGGTGACGTGATCACGAAGTTCAACGACACGGTGATCGAGAGCGGCCCGACCCTCATCGGTGAGATCTGGACCAAGAAGCCGGGCGACACGGTCACGCTCACGTACAAGCGCGACGGCAAGACGGCGACGGCTGAGCTCGTCCTGGGCGAACGCAAGGGCGACAGCTGACCGGCTGAGCAGTTTCCCGCCGGGCCGGCCGGCCGTGGGTCCAGTGGCGCCGTGGGGCGCCGCTGGACCCACGAGTGGTTCAGGAGAGCCAGTCGGCGTAGCGGGTGGGGGCGAGGCGGGCGTCCTTGTCGGTGAGGACGTCACCCCTGACGGCGGCGAACATGCCGGCGGTGGGGTCGGTGACAACGGTGCGGCCGTCGGACCTGTGGGACAGGGTGATCCGGCCCAGCTCGTCCAGGGAGAAGATTTCGGGTCCGGCGATGTTGCGAATGCCCTCCAGCGGGCGCCCACGGCGACTTCCGCCACCGCGTCCGCCACGTCCTGGGAGGCGATCGGCTGGATCGGGGTGGCGGGCAGCCGGACGGTCTCGCTGTCGGCGGTCCAGGACAGGACCGCTTCGATGAATTCCATGAACTGCGTCGCGCGGACGATCGAGTAGGGGATCGGTCCGGCCGCCAGGATGTCTTCCTGGAGCGCCTTGGCGCGGTAGTAGTCCAGCTCGGGTACCTGGTCCACGCCGACGATCGAGAGAATGACGAAGTGCCCGACGCCACCCTTGCGGCCCGCAGTCAGAAGGTTGTCCATCGACGTCCGGAAGAAGGCCTGCGAGGCTTCGTCGAAGGTCGGGGAGTTCGTCAGGTTGATGATGGCGCCGGCCCCTGCCACCGCGTCGTCCAGCCCCGGCCGCTGATGACGTCGATTCCGGTGGACTGGGAGTGCGGTACCGCCTCGTGACCGGCGGCGTTCAGTTTCCTGACGACCTGCGACCCGATCAGCCCGGTACCGCCGATGACCGCGAACTTCATGACACACCTTCCGTCGGGGGCATGTCCGCAATATGACACATAACGCCTAGGTGGGCGTTTGGCGTGACGGCAAGGCGACGCAGACCTGCACGGTGCTCGACAGACGCGCGGAGAGCCCGCGGAGAGCCCGCGGAGAGCCCGCGGAGAACCCGCGGTGTCCGGGTCGGCTCGGGCTGCCGGCTGTCCACCAGGGGCTCGCACGGGGACACCTGCCCAGCGGCTCCTCGGCTCGCTACCGCCGCCCGCCGAACTCCCAGTCATGGACTTCGATGTCGGCATACCGGTCCGGCGTCAGGACGGCGCGCGCAGTGTCCGGGCCGGAGGCCTGAGCAAGGCTGCCGTACCCAGCCAGGTGGCGCCGTCGTCGGACAGCAGCGGCCCGTACGCGATCAGCTCGTCCCGGTCGGGCGGCACGGTGAGGTCGGCGGGCCGGCCCGAACCGAGGCCGAGTACCAGGTACCGGTTGCCACCGGTCCGGCCACCGGGGAAGTCCCACATGGTGCGCCCCAGCAGGTTGCGCCACCGGCGCAGCAGCACGTCCCGGTAGGTGCCGGCCTGGTAGTTGGGCTCGTCGAAGGCGAACGCGCGGGCGCGGGCGGCATCGGGCAGATCGACGATGTGCACGCTGCCGGTGGGGTTTCGCCGTCGTCGGCGAAGGTCGGGCCGCGAGCGATCAGCTCTTCGGCGTACTGGTCCATGTAGGACCAGTGCTCTTCCAGCAGCTCCTTGCGTAACGTGAGGGAGCCGGACCGGTCGCGGTGGTAGCAGAGGAACTCCATGGTCACAGACCCTGTCCGACGTGCGGCGACATCTCAACAGGTTTGGCAACGATGACCGCGAGCTTCCGACGCGGCGGCGTTGCGGCAGACGGCCGCCACGGAGGCGTGGCCACAATCAACGGGCGTACTCCGTCACTTCTGAAGTGGCCCTGCGGCGGCGCAGGTTGCCTGACTGTCATCCGGAGGCCGATGATCAGTGGGTTCGTGACGGCTAGGGATGGGCAGGAGTGGCGACGGTGGTGATGCGGGCGTTCCCGCTGGTGGGCGGGGTGGTGGAGTTCCGGGTGCGCTGGATCTGGAGATCACGGCGACGGGGTGATGCCGCGCCGGTTGCCCGCGTGGACCAAGGCGCAGTATCAGGACCCGTCCGTCTACGGGGTGACCCTGATGCCTTCGGGCGTGCGCCTGGTGTTCCGCACCGATGCGTGTGAGCTGGAGTTCGAGGTGCTCACCTCCACCGGGCAGCTCGACACCGATCCCCAGCCCCGCCCGACCGGGATGCTGGATCTGCTGGTGAACGGCGTCCTGGCCGGGCGTCGCCAGGCGCCGGTGGGCAATGTGCTGCGGATGGCGGGCCCCGGGGCCGTGCAGCGACTGGTCCCGGCGCTCCGGGGACTGTGCGGTTCACGGGGCTGCCGGCAGGCATGAAGAACGTCGAGCTGTGGCTGCCGCAGCAGACCCCACGGAACTGGTGGCACTGCGCGCCGACGGCGATGTGCTTGCCCGCTGCCGGACGGTCGGCGCCGCTGGGTGCACCACGGCAGCTCCATCAGCCACTGCATCGAGGCCGACAGCCCGACCGGCACCTGGCCGGCGGCGGCGGCCGCACTCGCAGGAGTGGAGGTGATCAACCTCAGCCAGGCGGGCAACGCGCTGCTGGATCCCTATGTCGCCCGGACGATCCGCGATGTGCCCGCCGACCTGATCAGCCTCAAGGTGGGCATCAACATCGTGAGCCTGGGCGCCTTCCGACTGCGGACGTTCGGTCCGGCGGTGCACGGGTTCCTGGACACGATCAGGGACGGGCACCCGGACACCCGCTGCTGCTCATGTCTCCGGTGAGCTGTCCGGCGGTCGAGGAAACTCCCGGCCCGACAGCGATGGACCCGGACGGAAAGATCACAGCCCTGGGTGACCCGGCACAGGTGGCTGCTGGGGCGTTGACGCTGGCGGTGGTCCGTGCCGAGTTGGAACGGATCGTGGCCGCCCGGCGGACCGGCGATCCCCACCTCCACTATCTCGACGGCCGCGAGTTGCTCGGCCCGGAGGACACGGACGATCTTGCCGACGGCCTCCACCCCACCGCCGCCGCATACCGCCGGATGGCCAAGCGCTTCGCCACCCACGCCTTCACGAACGACGGCCCCTTCCGCTGAACGGCCGAGCCCGGATCCGACGTGACACCCGCAAGTCGTCCTCGTGTCGCTCGGCCACGGCCGTCACGCGCGCCCTTTCTCACCCGATGCTGAGACTGCTGAGCCGGGCGCTGGTGGAGGAGAGGGCGGCGGACGGATGGACGCGCTCGCTCTCCGACGATGAGCCGGTTGGCCTGGGTTCTGCCGGGTGCGGAAGGGCAGCCGAGGCGCTCGGAACGGGCGCCTGGCCGTCCTGTGAACAAGGTGTCCCAGCAGAATCGGCGAACCGGTACGCTGTAGGCGCTCAGCCGCCTGTCGGCGGGGCGAGGTGGGTTGCCCGAGCGGCCTAAGGGAACGGTCTTGAAAACCGTCGTGGCAGCGATGTCACCGTGGGTTCAAATCCCACACCCACCGCCAGGTCAGAGTATGTGCAGGTCAGAAGGGGCGTCCCGGATCAGGGGCGCTCCTTCTACGTGCGCCCTGTCTCAGCTTGAACCGCCCCTGTACCGCTTTGGATCATTGTTTGTGGCCCAGGCGTGGACCACTCTGAGCGCCTCTGCAGACCAGATAGAGGGAATCGGGCAAAACCCCATGCACCAGGAGCAGTTACCTGGGTAGCATCGCGAATCTCAAAGAGCATTCTGCACAGGGAGCACCGATGGACTCTCATCGCCACACGGCTACCGGCTCGACCCTCGACGGTGATGGTGCCCAGTCCGCGACCAGCCCTGACGAGCTGAGCCTTCTGACGTATTCGGATCTTGCTGAGGAGAGCCAGGGCGCATTGGGTCGCGCGAACAGCCCCAGAAGAGGGAGGCTTGGAGGAACCTCATCGCTTTGATCGACGGTATCGGGGGTCGGGGAGATCTGACGAATGGGATCCCACGATCGGTCGCAGGTGGGACCTGGTGTCGCTGAGGATCGAAGGGTTCCAGGGAGCTACGGTTCCATTTTCCCTGGATTTTGACCCGACGCCGGGCGTGACAATCCTGCATGGCCCCAATGGGTCTGGCAAATCGAGCATCTCAGATGGAATTCGTACGGCCCTCTCCGGGCGATCTGACTGGTGGGCGGCAGTCAGTCGATCGACTGCTAGGAGCGGTAAGAGCCCATTGTGGGAAAAAGTGAACTGTGCTCGCGATGCCGAGAGTTCTACGGTCGAAGTAAGGCTGGCACGAGGTGATGAGTCAATAATTCTTGTAGCTAAAATCGGCAAGGACGGTCAGGTTGGTGACCTGGGTTGCCTCCGCGAGTCTCCAGATGGCGTGACTGAGAATCTCGATATTTCGAATACTCCTTGGCGCTATGCCGTGGAATCTCATCCACCGGTATTCTCGTATGCCGATGTGGAAAGGCGGGTGCAGCAGCACGAAGATTTGCACAGGTATATTGAGAACTTGCTCGCGCTAGGTGGTTGTTTCGATCACCTTGAGCGCCGTGTTGAAGAGAGTAGTTCCTCTGCCGCTGCGAGCCGGAAGCGTCTCCTGGCTGCACTCAAAAGCGCTAAAGAGAGGGTCGCTAAGGTAGACGCTCACTTCCTGGACCTCGAACCACGGCATCATCTTCCGGATGTTTCTTGGATCGAAGAAGTGCACGATATTCGGATCTGGCTGGCTGATAACGAACTCACTGAAGTAGGTGCAACGCTACCTGAGGTTACGTCCGCCGGCATTGAGAGGCTGGCGACTTCCATGCGCGACGTGGATGGTGCTTTGGAGCTAGTTTTGGGTGATGTTCCTACCGTTCATCATCGCTTGGCGGTTCACCTGGCATCGCTTCATTCAGAGGTTGAGCATGTACCCAATAGTGGATGTGTTTGCCCGGTCTGTGATAGCGAAGTATCCGATTGGGTGCAGCGCCTGGCTGCGAATATCGAAAGTGTAGCCGAGACTACTCCTAGGAGGAATGCTGCTGGCGCCTCGCTGAGGAAACTCCGAAGGGCTATCGAGGTCATTCCGACTGTTCTCGATATTGTCTCAGGAGTAGATGGGTTCGACGAAACTCTCCTCAAGGGTTTTCGATCAGCGTACTCGCATCTGCTGGCAACGTTTGAAGGTTACGGCGAGCAGCCAGTTGCTCCTGTTGTGAAAGAATTCCTCAATATTCGCGATGTGCTGTTGGGGATTCATGGAATAGCATTTCGAATAAGGCGATCGAGCTGAGTGACATTTCTGCTCAGTGGCGACGTGGCCGCAGGTCGGCACTGGATCCGTACGTCATGATCTGGGAGGAGGAGAACGAGGAGGCCAAGTCGGCACCCCTTTGGGAGGCGACGCGCAAGTGCATCGGTGAACTTGAGGACCGCCTGCGCTCAGGACGAACAGTCCGTTTCGAAGGCAAGGCAGGCGTGCAGGTTGAGCGGCTTTTGATGGACGCTGGCATCGTCCTGGAATCGGTGAGCCTTAAGCGGACACGGGCTGAGGTCTCCGTGCAAGGAGCAGACGGCAATAGGTTGGAACTTGCCATGTTGAGTGCAGGGCAAAGAAATGCCTTTCTGCTCGCCCCGCTCTTTGCGACGACTGGCTCCGGGCCATTCAATTTCTTGATTCTCGATGATCCAGTGCATTCGTTTGATGAAATTAGAGTAGACAGGCTCGCAGCTGTCATTTCTGATCTGGCCAAGGCTCGGCGTGTCATCGTCCTTACCCACGATGAGCGGTTGAAGGAACATCTTTGGCGCGGAGTCAGGTGTGCGATGCATGGTCCGTGAGTCGTGATGGGATTCGGGAGAGATCTCGGTCGAAAAGACTGACGAACTTTGGCGAGTCCTCGTCAAGGATGCGAAATCAGTGTGGCAGTTCTCTCCAAGGATCTCTACGACCGGACACCTCAGCGAAGCGCAGATTATTCGAGGGCTGCTTCGGCAGCGCTGGACGACGCACTTAGGCAGTGCGTCGTCAGGTATTCGCTTCATTCCAGAGAGAATGTGGCAACGCTGCTGGGGATTCTAGATGAAGCAAGGACGACAGTTAAACGGCTCGATGCAGCCAAAGAGATCATCTCTTTGGACCCTGCTGTCCCGCATCCGATTGATAAGGCTAAGCAGGCGTGTTCGCATCACGTCGCCAAGTGGAATGGTGCAGCGCATGGAAATGAGGAAGTGAAGTCTGATCTGAAGGGGAGATCAAGGCAGGTCTCGATGCATGCACCATGCTGGGTGAGTGGAGTTTCTGAATGGATCTGACCGAACTCTCCTTGCGTAGAATCAAGGTTTTGGAATTGAGACTACGCATTGAGAGGATTTCATTCCGTGCTCATGGGCTTGTTTGTAAGCCAGATCGGCCTCCGACTATCGCAAATGACGCGGATTCCTATCTATCCTTTGTGCTCGGCTTCGTGGGGCAGGAGAGATATGGAGAGGTTATTGGCGTCATCAGGCTGTCTCGTCACATTTACAAGAAGTCGTCCGATATTCTGCACGGGCGTTCAAGTCTTTGAGCGCCTCTTCCGTTGTGCTTGACGAGTGGGAGTTTGTTGTGTCCCGCTTGGAGAGGCTTCTTGATGAGTGGTCCGAGAAGGGAAGCGGGGACGTAGGAGTATCCGTCACTATTCCTGCTCCGGCTGGCGAAGTCGGGAGCCCTGTTTCGTCGACTTGGAACTAAAGCAAGCGGCTCTCGATCAAAGCGTTGGCAGTTCCCTGAGAGCGATGTATGGCCTTGGCATAGAAGCGAAAAAGTACGGCGATGCTGTGGCCGGCGCGGCGGGCAACCTCGGCTGGGGAGACTCCCGACTCCAGCCAGAGGGATACACCAGCCGCGCGGAGCCGTATGGCACCCGAGCAAGAGGGGACTCGATCTCGTGCGGGGTGAGGATGGCTTCACGTGCGGCTTTCCATACGTCGCCGTACTCTTTGCTGAGCAGGCCACCGCCCCGTGTTGCTCGAAAGAGCCGGCCGTCCGTAGCCGCGCCGAACGCCTCGATGTGGTCACGGATCAGTCGGACCAGGACCGGCGGAATGGGTACCTCGCGGGTGGCGTTCCTGGCACGCTTCTTGAGGCCCCGGAGTCGTAGGACTCCCCGAGTCGGTCCAGCCGGAGCCGACGCGTGGGGAGCTGGACGACAGAACGATCTGGCCCCAACCCTGATCGGGAAGAGTGAAGTCCGACTCATGGAGGCCCGCGGCTTCGCCAGGGCGGATAGCTGCGTAGTAGAGGCAACCGAAGAACGCCTTCAGGTGCCGCCCACGGTCGCCCTGCTCGCCCACGGAGTCGATCAACTTTCGGGCGAGGGCTGGGCCAGGGACGTATCGGAAGTTGATCTCGTCATCTGCCTCCGGGGCTGTCCAATCAACCCTGGTCAACGGCAGCGAGGGTAGACGGCCCAACTCAACCGCGTAGCGAAGGCAGTTGGAGAACACGGGAACCTTGCGATTCACCGTGTTATCCGCCGCGATGGTCCCATCCATCTTGCGGGCAAGCGCGTCCAGAGCGGAACGCATGAGCACCGAGGTGTTAAGAGACGAGATATCCACGGACTTGCGGTTGATCCAGTCGAGGGCCACCAAGATGGGTTCCGGTGCTTCCTCCGCGTCGATCCGGGCCACAAGTTCGCCGTCCTGGGTGAGGACGAGGCGGAAGGCCCAGGAGTAGAGCGCGGTCCGCAGGACTCGGGTAGCGGGGTGCCACGGTTATCCTTGACCAGACGCGGGGTGACCGTGGCGAGAGTGTCTGCAATGCTCGCGCGGTGCTTGGCCGAGGCATTCGGCCACTTCATGGCCACGTACTCCCGGGCGTGGGCGTACCAAGTGGGGACTGGGCTGCAATCACCTCAGAGGCCGGCAAGCCGTTCTCGGTATCGAACTGTTCGCGGTTCCGCAGCGCAGCCATCAGTTCCGAGCGCCGCCCGTCCGCCTGAGCCTTGATCTTGTAGCTCTTCGAGAACGGCTGAACATCGACCCGCCAGCGAAGTTGGTACGCCGCTGAGCGGTCTGGGCGCTTGCGGATACCCCAGATCTTGACGTCGTAGGTCAGCACGCGGGCACCTCGCAGCCGTCGAACCATGCATCGAGGTCCGTCCGACGGATTCGGATCTGCCCGTTGGGGAGCTTGAGGTGGCGCGGTGCCCTACCCGAGCCCGGAGCCGGTAGAAGGCGGCCCGCGACATGCGGAGTTCTGCGAGCGCTTCCACCAGGGTCAATGTGCGGGTGGCGAGTGGAGTGGTCACTGCCAGATCTCCCCTTCTGTCTTGGTGCGTTCGGCTCGGTCGCGGGCTTGGGCGATGTGGTGGCGGGTCTGGGCGGCGAGAAGTTCTTCGCCGGGGCGGTAGCCGGAGGCGAGGTATTGCCAGGAGGATTCGGTGACGAGGGTGGTGTTCTCGTCGGGGTGGTGAGGCCGGTGCGGGCGTGGGCTTGGGCGGTGCGCCAGGCGCGGCGGACGTCGCGGAGAGCGCCGAGGGTGGTGGAGTAGGCGCGGGATTTGGTGGAGAAGTGGCCGCGGAAGCCGAGCATGTGGGCCCACTTCCAGAGCTTGAGTTCGGCGAATTCCGGCAGGTGGCCGAGCGCCCAGGCAGTGCGGATCATCTGTCGTACGTGTCGCTGGACGCGGAGATCGGTGAGGGTTCGGCCTGGCCGGTGCCGTCGCAGTCGGTGCACAGGTCGCGGAGGCCGTTCGGGCCCTTGGCATAACCGCGTCCGGCACAGGGGCGGCAGACGAGCGAGCGGTCGACGGTGCCGGAGGTCTCGGCGCTCTTGGTGGCGTACTTGGCGACGTAGCCCGCTACTTTCTGGTCGGTCAGATCGCCGTCGCCGAGGGCGGTGATCTCGCGGACGTCGAGCTGTTTGCCCCAGGCGATGCGGCGGTCACCAACGGTGTCGGATTCGACGACGAGCACGGCCTGTTGGGCGGCGGCGCGAATGGCACTGGTGAGCACTTTGTCGTGGCCCAGCGGGGCGGCGTGGTTGTGTGGCCGTCGGGCCCGTCGAAGCGGATCACGGCGTGGAAGTGGACCAGGCCGCGCTTGTGGTACTCGGCGACCTTGGCGAAGGAGACGCGCAGAGCGCCGTTCAACGCCTGCTGTGTCATGCCGAGTTGAGCGGCGAGAGTGCGCCGGAGGTAGACGGTGAAGCGGGCCCACAGGGCGCCGGCGTGGGCGTTCCACAGCACCGCGCCGGTGTAGTCGTACTCCTTGGGCTTCAGCGGGGTGCCCAGCATGGGCGAGTCCTCGGGTGCCAGGTGCCGCAGCGGCAGGGGCGGGGTGTGCCCGTCTTGGTGATGCGGTGGTTGTGGACGGGGCCGAAGGAGGGGGCTGTGAAGGTGGCGAAGACGCGGGGTGGTCGCGGACGGTCTCGGAGACTTCTTTGCCGCCGGAGAGCCCGGCTTTGATGAGGTGGTAGGTATCTGCGGCGTAGACGCGGGAGCAGGCGGGCAGCGGGAGGAGCGGCGGTTGCCGCACGCGGTGAGGAGTCGTCCGGTGGGTTCGTTAGTAGTGGAGTAGGAGCGCAGAACGGTCTTGGTCGCTTGGTCGGTGGTGGCGGTCCAGCCGACGAGGTTGACGGGCGGGTGCAGCCGCGCAGGTTGCGGACTTGCTCGGCGACTCGGTCGAAGTCGTCGAGGTTGGCCAGTTCGACCAGGTCCCGCACGGCGGGGCTGATCACGTGGTGCAGGTCCAAAGAGCGGGTCATGGGGTGCGGGGTGTCCCTTCTGGCGTGATGGTGGTGGCCGCCGGACAGGAACGGCAGGTGAGGGCGGTTGCTGCCCGGAGGCATGACGGACCGGGCCCGGTAGGGCAGGGAGGGAAAGGGTGCCGGAAGGGCCGGCGGGGATCAGGCCGACAGGGCCGTGTGCAGGGCGTTGGCCATGGGCAGCCCGACGCCGAGTCGTCGCTTGAGCTGGACAGCGGTGATGGGGTCGCCGTGTTCGACGCGGTGGGACGTGGCGATGGAGCGGGCTTCTTCGAGAAGCGGCTCAGGGACCTTTACGACAGGCATCGCGTGTGCGACGGATACCGGTGCGGGCGGGGCAGGAGTCGGATTGGGCACCGGTTCCGGCGTGGCCGGCTCGGGGACGGTTTCCTGGCAGCCTCGACCACCGTCGGGGCCGGGGCAGTGACCGGCGAGGGTGTCGTGTCGGCAGCCGTGACGGTGTGGAAGGCCCGGAGGAGCTGAGGGCCGACCGTGCCCCAGCCGAGGAGGAGCAGAGGGCGACCGCGTCCACGGCGGCGCGGCCGTAGTGTCCGACGGCAATGGGCTCTGCGACGTTGAGGGCCAGAGTCAGCAGCCCGGAGAAGTGCATGAGGCGGGTGGCCGCCTTCATCTGCTCCGGTGCGACGCCGCGCAGGGAAAGGTAGCGCAGGGCCACGAGGAGCCCGACCACGGACAGATCGACCATGGGTGCGATCAGGGGTGCGATGGGTTCGGGGATGCCGAGTCGCAACGCGAGTGACCAGACGTTGCCGAAGGAGAAGACGAACGCCAGGGCAGCGATGACGACCATGACCACGGTCACGGTCCGCTGAGTGATCCGAGCCTCAGTCATGAGAGTTCACCTCCTTCCAAGTCGTCAGCAGATACCGGTGAGTTGAGGTCACGCTGCGTTGGGTTCTTCTCCGAAGAGGCCGGACGGGTCATCGGCCTTGGTCAGGTTGATGCTCGCGTGCGCGATGAGAAGGGCCATGGGGTCGCGGGTGAGGTGGGCGGTGTCCTGAGCGATGCGGGCGGCGTCGGCGTCGGACACGTAGGGGTGCGGATACGGGTGAAGCCGGGGCGTGACTGGTGGTTCATCGATGCGACGCCGACGTAGGCAGGGTTCTGGAGGTTGATCGGGTTGGCGTCGTCCCAGTTGCGAATGTCCTCTCCCAACGCTGCCACGGCCGCCTCGGCGGTCTTCTGTGCGAAGGACAGGCCGACCGGGCACACGTCACGGATGAACGTGGGGATGGCGTCACCGGTGGACTTCTGCGTGGCCAGGATGACGAGGATGCCGACGCTGCGGCCCTTCTTGACCAGGTCTTCCACGAGCCGGGCGTTCTCCGCCGACAGTGCCGCGAGCTTCTTTGTCTTGGGGTCGTTGCCCTTGTGGTCGCGGAAGTAGGTGTGAGCTTCGTCGATGATCACCACTACCAGTGGCCAGTCCGCGGAGGGGCCGACTTCCCACATGCTCTTGACGCCCAGCACCGAGCGGATCGACGACGACCGGGCCCGACGCAGCTCCACCAGGCGGTTGAACTGCTTGTGGGCGGCTTCAAGGTCGTCCCCGACGAAGGCGAACATGCGCTTGACGAGGTCCGCGTAGTCCCCTCGTGCGCCTTGGACACCTTGCCGTCGAAGCCGACGAGCTGAATGGCGGGCGACGGCGCCCAGTCGCAGATAAGGCAGTTGATGAGTGAGGTCTTGCCGAAGCCGGGGAGGCCGGCCACGGTCACGCCGGGCACCTGGGAGAGGTCCACCGTCACGGGCTGGGCGTACTCATCCACCCCGAGATGCCAGGTGGCAGCCTTCTCAGGCACCGCACCGGTGGGCACGTGCTCGGTCAGGGTGACCAGCGGATCCACCCGCACACCACGGATGATCACCTGTCCGGGCCCGTCCGGCAGCACCGAGACTCGCTCACAGCGCCACGCGTCCGCCAGATACGGAGCGGCCTTCTGGAATTCCTCCAGACTCACCTTGGGCAGGCAGTTCGCCAGCGCCACGACCCCGAACCGGTCCGGTTTCACCTTCAGGGCCGGGATGAGGACCCGCGGCTTCGGAGCCTTGCCCTCCGTGGTGGAGAGGGCCGCCAGCGCGGTAGGCATCTTGTCCGTGACCGACAGACCGGCCATCGGGGCGAGCCGCTTCCAGGTCCGGCGTACCCGCACGGCCTGCCGGATGCTGGACCGCATCATCTTGTCCGCCAGGGTGTAGCGGACCACCCAGATCACTGCCCATATGGCGATGAGGGCGAGGCACGCCCCACCACGAGGGGCGTAGCCGTAGATCTCCTGCACTGTCACTTGCTCTCCTTGGATTTGTAGAGGAAGGCCGTCAGGGCCATTTCGAGTTCGCTCCAGTCCCACACGTTGCTCACCGGTGGGTAGCCGTGGCCGGCCAGCACGGCCGCAATGGCGTTGACCAGGCATTCGGTGAACCGGGGTCCGGCCCGGGTGAGGCATCGGGTAGACGCGCTCACCCCAGGGCCGAAACGTTTCCTCGCTCACGCGGCAGCCTTCTTGGCAGGCTCGGCCGCAGCCGGGACGAGGAGTTCCAGCGCTGCCGCGCGGTAGGCGATGCCGTCGGACAGCGAGCCGTTGAAGATCCGGGCCCACGGAGTGGCGAACAGCTCCACCGGCCGGACCGGGACACCGGGCTTCAGGCCGTCCGGGAGGCCGTCCGCCGGAACGGTGATCTTCAAGGCTTCCGCACGCTCCTCCTCCATCAGGAACACGGTCACCGTGTAGAGCTTCTGGCCGGTCTCCCGGTCGGTGGCGAACGTGGTCTTCTCCTGATCGGTGTACTTCGGCACCTGCTGGGTGCCGACCATGAACGAGGTGGTGTCCGTCAGGCCAACGCGGATACGCGCCATGGGGTTACTTCCTTTCGGTGTGCGCCGCTCGGTGCGGCACAACATGAGTATTGCCTAGCCCGGCTAGCCAGGTCAAGTCACTCATCTAGGCATGCGCGAGCTAGCTATGCCGCTGTGGCGTGATCCTCTGATAGGTGGGCTAACGCGGGCTACCCTGAAGAGATGACCCCACCGGCCCCAAGCACGATCACCGTCCGCCGTACCAGCAGACCGCCGACGCCATCCGGCGAGAGATCAGAGCGGGCAGGCTCAAGCCAGGCGAGCAGCTCCCTTCGCACCGCGAGCTGCAAGAGCGCTTCGACATCGCGAACATGACCGCTCGCAGCGCGCTTCGTGTCCTGCGGGACGAGGGGCTGATCTACACCGTCCAGGGCGCGGCAGCTACGTTGCCGACGCAGTCGACGCCATCGAGCCCTCAACCGCCGAGTCGGGCCAGGTCGCCGCCGCGGGCGACGCGGGGACCGGGACTCACCCAAGCCGCCCCTCGTCGAAGAGCTGCGGACCACCGTGGAACTCGTGCGGGCCCTTAGCGCGGACGTGCAGGAACTCAAGCGGGAAGTTGCCGCCCTGAAGTCCGAGTGTCAGCGGGGCGAGACGTCCTGAGTGCGGCGACTTCCGCTCGCATTCCTCGAACTTCCTCCACCAGTCGGCCCGCCATCGTGTTGAGTTCACGCATCAGCGCGTACACCTCGGCCACATCACCACTTACGGCCGCGAGTTCGACGCTCCGCGCTGCTATCTGGTGCTTCGTCATTCCCGTTTCCCCGCTTCGCTTCCGTGCCGTTCCTTCATGCTCTGCGTCGAACTCGGCAGGGATCGCCCTGCGGGGTAACCACCGCATGACCCACTGCCACGGAAGGCCCCGGTCTCGACGCACCGGCCGCGCCATCCATGAAGCGCGATCACTCGTATGGCTCATGCTCAACCCTCCCTGCGTGCTGGGACTTCGGCGTTCCGGGTAATCGCCGTCTGAAACCGGCGATCGCGCGCCATGCGTCTGCTGGCACTTGGCCGGCAGGTGGACGTGCGCCACTACCCACCTCAAGGAGCGAGATCCTCCCGGATGTGACACCACATCCAAGTTCGTGACGCACGTCACGTCTCCCTCCTGTTCGGGGCCCCGTCCGATGTGAAGAGCGGGGTATTGCTTATAGAGGTGGCTTTGAGGCCGCCTGTGTGACCAGTCCCGGCAATCCACTCCGCGTCCGCCCTTCCTTGTATGCGCCCAGCCGGCTGCCCGGTGTCTAGTCGCAGCGCATCACCCGAACCGGACACCTCCGCCGCGGACCGAATGGGCTGCTCACTTGCTACAGGTGGCAAATTCCGCCCTGGTGTGACAGTTGTGAGGCGCATCACGCATCCCTGCTCTCATGTCAGCTGCGCCCGGGCGTATCCAGGCACGTGAAGCAGGGCACCCCTTTGCATAACTTCATGGCGTGGCAAAGCCGAACTTGAGGGCGCAGGGGAGGGTGCGGCAACCAACTCTCTTGTGCCACAAGGGGTGAAGCCAGTTTGATCGCGTGCGAGAGCCGCCGGGGAACTCCGTCTTGTTCACGAGAGCAAGCCTGCAATGCCGAACCTGTGGATAGTTTCCGACGTCCCACGAGACGAATCGGCTCAATCTTTCATAGATCGGATCATATGCGGGTCTTTGAGGCGCGAGCGGCGGAGAAGCGTCCCGCAGGAATCAGGCCAAGGCGTAGCGGCAGCCGAGCTGTTCAGAGTTTCTTTACTGGATCAAGGCGGCCGCTGGCGCTCGCGCGCGCTGGCGGCCCATGGCCGCCGACGCTCCATGTCTGCGCCACCGCTCCGGCGGCCACGCCCGCTCAGCGCGCAAGGCCACGACAGTGATCCGCCAGGGCCCAGGAAGCGCCCCGACCGTCTCGCAGCAACGCCAGGGCCTGCCATCGCAGGCGTAATCCGGCGCAGGAGCTGCGCAGACCAAAACAGGCAAAGTGGCTCGGGTCCGCTGCACTGCGGGTGGGCCACGTGACGGGCAATCGTCAAAACGCGGGGCGTCGTGGCTGACGGGTGGGGTGGCCGCCAGGACTGGAGAAGGGCATCAGCCGGCGCCACCAACGGGGAGTTTCGGCTACCAGCGGGATCGAATGAATGCGCCCCACCTAACCGCTTCAGGAAGGCGCATGCATGGCCCTCACACTCGTCGCCGACAGCAGCTCACCACAGGAACGGCTTCACCCTCCGTGGCGACAACAGCCATGAACCAGGAAGAGGATGAAGAGATGGCTGCCCCAGCACCGATGGCACCCACAAGAGTGTCCGCTCAGACTCGCGGATGGACTCACTCCCTGGCATCGCCTACAGCGACCTCGATGTGATCGCGTTCCTTCGACGGGTTGCCGCTGACACACGGCCCACCCACCGTCCGGTGATCCCGAGCACCCTCGCCGACATGGTGACCACCCAAGCGAATAAATTGCCGCTTAGGGGCTACGCACTACTACATGGTGCGGCACTCGAGATTCCGACACCCAAAGCGTCCAGGCCGCTCCAATAGGAGAATCGGCGCTGCAGTCACTGCGCCAGAGGAAGGTAGCCAACTACCGAACTTCGCACTCCCGATCGAATGTGCGTCGCATGGCCATAAGTGGCAGTTAATTGACGTCTCAGCCCACGCAGCGCTACCCTCTCCCACCTCAGCCCCTAGCCGAACGCCCACGCTGACCTGCCCAAATAAGGTGTCCAGGAGAAAATTCCAAGCACCCGCAAGTTTCTCCCAGCAGGAATTTCTCCTGAGCACCCGCAAGTTTCTCCCAGCAGGAATTTCTCCTGAGCACCCGCAAGTTTCTCCCAGCAGGAATTTCTCCTGAGTATCCGCAAGTTTCTCCCAGTGGTGACGTCCTTGGCATCCGAAAACAGCACCCGCACGGAGCCAGTGAGAGCAATCGATCCAGGTGTTGACTCGGGTCATATCGGCGTGCCAAACTCCACGGCGATCGATAAAAGGAAATGACTCGAGAGGATGTTTCATGAACGAGGTCACCCCCATGGAGGCATTCACCATGGTTGCCAATGGAATGCATTCTATGTTCGAGCTTTCGCTGATTTGTGTGACAGTAATTGCGCTGACGGCCATCTGTAGGGCACCCCGAGAGGATGTCGTCGCGGTCCTCACCGCACTGCCGTCGGTGCTCACCGGGGTCCTCCAGCGAGCACCGTTCGGAGGGGCGGCGGGCATGGCTGTACAGCGGCTCTGGGAATCCCTCCGAGCGGTGCTCGATGAGGTCCTCCGGCGAAAAAATGACGGCCTAGAGTCCGGGCAGGCCCTGAGTGAACTCCACTCAGGAACCGGAATTGAGGCTCTGACTGCTGATGTATGCCGCGGTGCGGCACAGCGGGTGCCGGCTCGACCTGTCGACAGGTCAGGCCGGTACCCGCCTTCTCGGCAGACTCCAAGCCCTACCGGCCATGAGACGAGCGAACCTTGCCGTGTGGGGTATCGCAGAACCGTGTCACCAGCCACTAACCGTGAAACGATTCCGAACCACCCGGAGCCCTGAGGGCCCATGGCATCCTTGGTCTGATGTCAACGAACGCTGTCGCTCTGGTCGTTGCATTAATCGCTCTCGCGGGAGTGATCTTTACCCCGTCTTCACAGCAAAGGCAACCCAGCACAACCGGTCGGAAGACCGCAGACAGGAAGAGTCCGACCGCCGGGAAGACCGGCTACGAGCGGCCTGCGACCGCTTCCAGGACGACTGCGACGCCCTACAAGACAAGTTCGATGCCGAAGTGCGGTTCGTCTTCTCCAGCTACAACCTCCCCGGCCACAGCGCACCGCCGGAGATTGAGGAAGAGAGGATGGGATCAACGGGGAGTCGTGGAACGTCGTGCACACCGCCCACAAGGCAGTCGGCCGGACAACACGCCGTATTTACCAGGAGGACCGAGACCTCGGCGTCCTGCGCCCGCAACGCCCATAGGTCACTTCACGAGGAAGTCGACATCCTTCGGGAGGCAGCCCAGACTCCTTCGAGCGAGGTACGGGGCCCCTGCACCGACGGTGGCTGCAGGTCAAGCAGCGCTCGGACCAGCTCCGGGAGAAGTTCGACGACGCCGTATTGAAGATCTAAGCGCAATACCGGTGTTTTATGGCTTCACCCGTGGAATTGGGGCTGTTTTGGTGGGCTCGACGAGGGTGACGACGGGGTGTCTGGGCGAGGCGGGTTGTTGTGTTCGGTGCGTTTGAGTGCCCAGTTGGACATTTTGCGTTTGATCACTCGCGGGTTGGACCGTAACCGTCGTGGTTCCAGGAGACGTTCGGTGATTTCATGCAGAGTCCGAGTCAGTGCCCGGGCGAGCCGGGAGGGGAAAATCCCGCCTGGCTGGTGGTCTGCCGGCGGACGACGCGCAAGGTGCGGGTGAAGGACATCCGGTCCGGGTCCTCTCTCCTGCTGGGCGGCCTGGTGCATGAGGTCGCGCAGAGCGTGGTGCACAAGGAGGAACGCGAAGATCTCCTGCTCGGCCCCGACCGGATGCTGGGAGCGTAGGACGAATCGGGGCCCGCCCAGGTGGGTCTTGATCTCGTCGAGGGTCGTCTCGATCTCCCAGCGCTCGGCGTAGAGCGCGGCCAGCTCCATGACCGGCGCGGTGGCCGGGTCCAGGAGAGTGGTGACCAGACGGTAGACGGTGCCTTCTCCACTTGGGTCCAGGGTGTACTCGATGACGCGGACCGGCGCCGGGTCAGCCCGCCGGTTCCTGTCCCGGGCGGCAACGATTTCCGACAGGTACGAGCCATCAGCCAGCGCGGCCACCACGGGCAGGACCGCGTTACTCCTGACCCGCCACAGCAGGTCCGCGCCGGTCCCCGCGGCGGCCCGCCACAGGTCGAAGCCGAGGAAGCCCCGATCCGCCAGGAGGAGCATTCCGCTGGTCAGCGCGGGGAAAAGACGGCGGGCCAGGACCGTCTCATGCACATCCAGCGGTGAGACCTCGGCGGCGAACACGGCATGGGTCCCGCACTCGACCAGAGCCGCGGCCCTGGCCTGCGGATACGCACTCCTGCCCTGACCACGGCCCGTTCCCGGCCGCCCGAAGAAGACGGCGTTCGCCTCCGTATCGGGAAGATCGAAGGTCGTCCCGTCCACCGACACCAACCGCAGACCCTGAAACCAGGCTCCCCTCGTCGCGGGACGGCCACGGGCCGGCAGACCCGGGCGAACAACGCCTTCATCGGTTCCGCCCCCAGCCGCAGCCTGGCCCGTCCGATCGCCCCGCTGGTGGGCACCTGCCACGTCTTGGACCAGCGACGTTCCCGTTCCAGGCCCTGTGTGAGAAGCCGTCCGACCTCCTCGTACCCCTGCCCCGAGAACAGGCACATCGCCAGCACGAAATACATCACCACCCGTGCGGGAAGCAGGCGTCGACGTTCCTCAGTACGCCCGCACCCCGCCACCACCTCGTCCAACAGCTCCGGCGGAAACGCACGCGTGAGCACTCCAAGGGCGATGCGATCCGAAACCGATCACTCCCAACTGCCTTCAACTGTCCTGGCCTTGGCACACCAACTCAACGAGCCAGCACCTGCAAAGTCACCGGTATTGGATCTAAGCGATCACAGTCAGGTATCCGAGAGATCAGGTACGAACGGCACACCGCCGACCGACGGTCGATGTTCCGCGGCTGGCGGCTGGGCGGGCTAGGACTGACCCGATGCGGCCGGCTCGGCTGTCCAGGTTCGAGCCGACCGCATCGGGTGTTGGTTCCCGCTCTGGTCACGCGGGGAACCGCTGAGCCCTACCCGCCGGGTAACGGGTCTTCCTGAGGGCTCCCGTGACCAGAGCGGGGCTTATGGGTGCGCGAGCGTCGCGCCGAGCACAAAGCCGCACGAGCCGCTGATCGCGATGATCATTACGGGGCCGGCAACCCGACAGACGTAGGCCGTCAACCGCCCCACCAGAAACGCTCGTCGGCCCCGGTCGGTACTCACCCGCTGTTCACCACCCGGCGAACCTTCGAGGGCGGAGCCGTCCACTCCGTGCCACCGCCCACCGGCCGTACGAAGACCAGGAACGCAACTCTTAGCGTGGCCGGGTCCTCCCAGTCCTCGGCAGCCAGACAGACGCCTCGGAGCCCAGCCTCTACGTACTCCACGACGGTCCCGATCGCCCTGACGGCTTCGCCCTTCGTCACCGGAACCGCCGCCCCGCTGTATTGACGACAGCCACCCGCGCACTCAACTGCTCGCGTGCCGTGAGATTCCGGACAGCAACCGGAGGCGCATCCCACGGGTCGCCATGATCGAAGGGACGCAACTGGACGTAGCGCGAGGTGACGAGCTGGACGATGCCCATGCGTCCCGTCTGCTGGTCCATGGCGAAGTCTCCTTGCGCAGGAGGATCTTCGACAGCTTCCGTAGTCACGACTGCGCCCCTTCCTGATGAGTCCGGCAAGCCGGAACGTCATGCCCGGATGCCTCTGCCTGCCGGACGGAAGTTTCCTCCGGTCGCTACAACCGTTGCGTCTGGGCGTAGTTGGGCGCAATAGAATCTGCTGAGAATCAGCCTCAGCGGAAGAACTGGCACATGCAGGGCCATACGCATGGCTTCCTCCGCGTGCACATCGGGTGCCAGGCTGAACACAAGAAGACGTTGGCGCGCACCTGCGCCAGGATGGAGGGCACATGGCCGCAAGACCGCAGCCAACCGCCAGGCGCATCGGGCTCGGACACGAACTGCGGCAGCTTCGGAAGGAGGCAGACCTGACCATCGCGGAGGCGGTAAAGGGACTGCACTTCGACGAGAGCACGCTGCAACGTGTCGAGACCGGATGGAAGTCGTTCCGGCAGGCCGGTCATCTACGAGAGCTCTTGGAGCGCTACGGCGTCACCGATGACGAGCAGGTGGACCGGATGGTGGCGCTCCAGAGGGAGGCATCGAGCCGGGAATGGTGGACCGGAACCGGCACCACGATGCTGTCAGGGATGCCGCGCTTCCTCGGCGTCGAATCTGCGGCCCGTGAAATCCGGGTCTTCCACCCGACCATCGTTCCGGGATTGCTTCAGAGCCAGGCGTACGCGCAAGCGGTGCACGAAGTGCACAAGCCCATCGATGAAACGACCACGGAGTTCGTCGAGAAGAGCGTGCAGCTTCGCATGAAGAGGAAGGAGGCCCTGACCCGCGATGACGAGCCGCTCAAGCTGTGGGCAGTCTTGTACGAGCCCGCATTGCGCTACGCCATAGGCGGCGCGGAGACCATGCGCGAGCAGTACGCGATGCTGGCCGAGCTGGCGGGCCTGGAGAACGTGACTCTGCAAGTCCTCCCCAGACCGGGGCGGGTACGTCGCGTTCCATGACGTCAACATCATGATCCTTGGTGATGGGCTGCCGACCACCGTCCAGACCGACACCGCATGGTTCACCGTTGCTGTCACGGACAAGCCGCGCGAGGTCGGCAGGTTCTCCCGCATGTTCGACGCCATGGCGGCCAACGCCAAGCCACCGGGCGAAACTCAGAAGTTCCTGCACCAACTAGCGAGAGAGATCAACGAATGAACATTCACCCTGCCACGGTGACGGCATCGGACCTGAAGGGCGCGAGCTGGTTCAAGTCCTCCTACAGCAACGGCGGGGCAACTGTGTAGAGATCGCTCGTGGCGTCCACGGAACCGTCCCGGTCCGCGACAGCAAAGCCCTGCACGGCCCCGCGCTCTTGTTCACGCCGTCCGCCTTCTCCTCATTCGTCGCAGCCGTCCAACAGCGGAAGCTCGAAGAGAGCTAGCCATTGCTCCGACTCACCCGTGTGCCCCGCCGTCCGTCCTCCCACATCGGCGGGGCATCGCCGTTTCTGCGTATGCCGATAACCTCTCCAGACCGGTCCGTGCGGCGCCGAGACCCCGAGCTGAGCCAGTGGACCAGGCGTGGACCACGACCGGCCGGAAGACCCGCGAGAACAGGAATAGTGCCAGCTCACGGGCCATTGGGGCGCCTCATGCAGCACCCTCTTGAAAACCGTCGTGGCAGCGATGTCACCGTGGGTTCAAATCCCACACCCACCGCCCAGGTCAGCGTAGGTGCTGGTCAGAAGGGTGTCTCTCACCGAGAGGCACCCTTCCGCGTTGGGACCGTCTCACCCCGTCTCGCCCGTATCCCACTACTGACCAGGTTGTATGGCCAACCTGCGGCCAGGAGAGGGGTGCAGTCAGTACGGCTGGGAGCGCAGCACAGGATGCTCCTCACGCATGCGGGGATGACGCCGAGCTGTTCGACACGGCGTGGCTATTTCCTCGCGCCAAGACCGGCGCGAGGGAGGCCTGGGGCGTTTGCCCCTCCTAACCCGTAAAGGGAAAACGTGTCGAAGTAACGGGCTGAGCTGTCCAGGAACTGGGCCTTCGTGCGCTAGCAACGTTGGCAGGGCAGGCGCTTCGGCGCCTACCGCAGTGGGCGGTGAGTAAGACCAGCCTGTAGCTGCACGACGGGGCTCTCATGCTTGAGAGCCCCGTTCTATTTGCACTAGCTCATGATTGGGCCACTCCGGTCTTCTCTTCCGCTGCTTGCTCGGCAAAACCCTGGTCGATCAACTTGTTCATCCGGTCTTCCTCTCCGTCCAGCACTTTCGCGTAGTAGCGCTGAAGCACGGCGATGCTCTGCCCGGCCCGGCGGGCAGTCTCAGCGAGGCTTACCCCAGAACGGAACCAGAAGGACACACGGGCGTGCCGGAGGTCGTACGGGATGTGCGCGAGCGGGTCTTCTGACTGGCCAACGACATCTGCGACCTGGCGGGGCTCGGGCGTCGGCGCCCGGGCCCCGGCGTACGTTCCTGCACGACACCGGACTCCCGGCTCTCCCCGGCGGGCTGCGGAAGCAGCCACTTGGCTCAGGGGCGTTCCCTTGTCAGGCGGGCGGCTGAGGCTATGGCTGCGCGGGCTTCCTGTTCGCAGAGGCCGGTGCGGATCGCGGCCTCGGTGAGGGCGTCCGCGATCGCCTCTCCGAAGCCGTGTTCGTAGGCGCGGCAGGCTGCCCAGAAGAGGCGGGTGTTGCGCTGTCCCTCGTGAGCCGCGAGTACGAACTGGATCAGGCCCTGGCCCCGGCGGATGGGTGAGGGTCGGCCCGTGGGGTGCTGGGGGCGTTCGGGAGGGCGAGCAGGCGCAGCAGGGCACGCGGGCAGGGGCGGGGCGAGGTCGGCGCTGCCGGGGCGAGGCGGTACATGCCGTGGTGGTGACCGAGCCCGGCCCACCAGGTAGCCGCCGGTGCCGCGGATGTCGATGCCGGGGCGAGGCGTCCGGCGGAGTTCGGTACGCAGACGGCTGACGGGCCCGTGAGCCAGAGGTGGCGGCCGCCGCTGGGGTCAGCACCGTGACCGTGGCCGGGATGGTGAACAGGTGCTGAAGGGCCAGCTGTTGGAGGGCGGCCACGGAGTCGTTGCCGTGGGTGGAGTCGATGTCGAGGTCGATGCCGATGAGGTGGTGGGGCGGCCGGCCGCAGGCGATGCCGTATCCGGTGGCCCGGGGCGGCGGCGAAGAGGGCGCACGGCGGCGGGTCGGTGGTGGCGTCGTGAACGCCATGACCGGGCAGCCCGCAGGCGCCGCGGCAGCGGACCGCGGGTCCTCGTGGCGGTGCGGGAGCGCAGTGCGGGGAGCTGGTGGCGGACAGCGGGATGACGGGAGCCGCGCCCGGCGGCGGAGAGCGCATGGGCCAGGGCCAGTGTGGTGGTCTGCCGGTCGATGATGGCCATGGATTTATGTTCGTACAAAGGTTCGAAGAAAGGAAGAGGGCTGGGGTGGGCGCACGGAGGTGGCGGAACGCTTCTTCTCCGCGCGGGACGGGTTGTGGTGGGTGTGGGGTGTGGGGTGAGCTCTGCGGTTTGCGGGAGGTTTATCCGTGCTCATTCATGCTTGCGGGGAACCCCGGGGCCCTGGGCGGTTTGCCGCGGATTCGGTGGGCAACTCTGCTGTCGCGACGTCGTGACCAGCGCCGAGGCGGTCGGCCGACTGCCTCGGAACCAGCCGTAACCAGCCGTAACCAGCAGTACTTTCGGTTCCTGGAGGAATTGACATGGCAAGCATCCGTACCGCTCGTGCCCTCGCCGCCGTTGCCGCCCTGCCTCTCGCTGCCGCGCTCCTCGGCGGCGTGGCGGTGGCCGACAACGGCTCGTTCGCGAACGACGGATCGAACGCTGCGGTGGCGACGATCGGTGCCAGTGGCGTAGGCGGGATCAATACCGGCAACTCCTCCACGTCGCAGCAGCAGGCCGTTGGTGCCGGTGCCTCGAATCACAGCAACTCGGCCCAGGTGGACGGATCGGCCTTCACTCTGATCGACCAGTCCAGCAGGACCTTCGCGGTGAACTTCTCGCCGCTCTGGTGACCCCTGTGCCGGGGTTCGCCGGGGTGGAATCCCAGCTGAGGTGACAGTGGCCTGTGTGACGGTGCTCCGGCGCCGGCGCGCGGGCCTCTGCGCGTTGCGGCATCGGTCTTGACAGGGTACGGAATCTGACGGACAGTCAGAAAACTTCGTCAGGATTCCGATCAGTACGCCAGGGAGGACGCCGCCGTGCACCTCGCCCCGACGGAACGACAGCAACAGCTGCGTGCCGAACTACGTACGTACTTCCGTGACGTGATGCCGGACATCGAACCGAGGGCGCGGCAGAGAGGGCGCGGCAGCGAAGGACAGCGCCGCGAAGGACAGCGCCGCGAAGGACAGCGCAGCCGAGAATGCCGCGGGACAGCGCCGTCTGCTCCGGCGGCTGGGCGCCGACGGGATGCTGGGGCTCGGCTGGCCCGTCGAGTACGGCGGGCAGGGCCGCGGCCCCGACGAGCAGTTCGTCTTCTTCGACGAGGCGTACCGAGCGGGTGCGCCCGTCTCCATGGTCACGCTCAACACGGTCGGTCCCACGCTGATGAAATACGGGACGGACGAGCAGAAGGCCTACTTCCTGCCCGCGATCCTCCGTGGCGACATCGTCTTCGCGATCGGTTACAGCGAGCCGGAGGCCGGCACGGACCTCGCCGCCCTGCGTACGCGGGCGGTGCGGGACGGCGAGGACTGGGTGATCGACGGGCAGAAGATCTTCACCAGTAACGCATCGAACGCGGACTGGATCTGGCTCGCCTGCCGTACCGACCCGGATGCGCCCAAGCACAAGGGCATCTCGATCATCCTGGTGCCGACGGATGCGCCCGGATTCTCCTGGACGCCGATCGAGACGGTGGGCGGACTGACCACCGCGGCCACCTACTACGACGGGATAAGGGTGCCCGCCACGAATCTGGTGGGACCCGAGAACGGCGGCTGGGGCTGATCACCAACCAGCTGAACCATGAGCGGGTGGCGCTCGCGGCGATCGGGATGCAGGCCGAGGACTTCTACCAGGAGGCGCTGGCCTGCGCCCGCACCCCGGATCCGGTGACGGGGCTGCGGCGCGTCGACGAGCCGTGGGTGCGATCCAGGCTGGCCGAAGCGTATGCCCGGCTGGCGGCGACGCGCCTGCTCAACTGGCGTCTGGTGGAAGACGCCGGGCGGGTGGCCGGCCCCGGCGAGGCGAGCGGCGTGAAGTTCGTGGGCACCGAATCCGCCGTCGAGGTGTACCGGATGTGCCAGGAAATCATCGGAGAGGCCGGCCTGGTCGAGGCGGCTCGCCCGGCGCTTCCGGGAGGGCGAGCTGGAGCGGCTGAACCGGGCGGCGCAGATCAACACGTTCGGGGGCGGGGTGAGCGAGGTGCAGCGGGAGATCGTCGCGACGATGCGGCTCGGTATGAAGAGGGCAAGCGGTGACGGAGGACGCGGGCGGGCAGGAGTCGTTGTACGGACGGCTCAAGGCGTACGAGGGCCGGGCCGCTGCCACCGGGGCGCCGGAAGGATGTGGTCGACCGGGCGATGATCCGGCATTGGTGCGAGGCGATGGGCGACACCGGGGCGGCGTACGAGGGGCCGACGCGATCGCACCGCCGACGATGCTGCAGGCCTGGACGATGGGCGGTCTGTCGGGGCACACCGGCCGGTCCGAGGCGTACGACGAGCTGTTCGCCCTGCTCGACGGGGCGGGTTGCACATCGGTGGTCGCGACCGACTGCGAGCAGGAGTATCTGCGGCCGCTGCGCCCGGGGACACCGTCACCTTCGATGCCGTGATCGAGTCCGTGTCGCAGCGGAAGGTCACCAAGCTCGGGACGGGCTACTTCGTCACGACCCGGATGGACGTGAGTGCCGACGGCGAACCGGCCGGTACGCACCGCTTCCGGATCCTCAAGTACACGCCGCTGCCGCGAACCGGAAGCCGGGGCGGCGGGGCGGGCCGAGCCTGCGGCCGCGACCGGTGATCAACCGGGACAACGCGGGTTCTGGGAGGGCATCGCCCGGCACGAGCTGCTGATCCAGCGGTGCGCGGACTGCGGGACGCTGCGCTTTCCCTGGCTGCCCGGCTGCAACACGTGCGGTTCGGCGCAATGGGACACGGTCGAGGCGGGCGGTGAGGGCACCGTCTATTCGTTCGTCGTCATGCACCACCCGCCCTTCCCGCATTCAGCCGGCCGGACGAGCCGGGACCGTACGCGGTGGGGCTGATCGAGCTCGCCGAGGGGTGCGGATCGTCAGCAACGTGATCGGAACACCCGCGAGAAGGTCCGGATCGGCATGCCGGTGCGGCTGGAATTCCTGCGTACCGACCCCGAGTTGGAGCTTCCGGTCTTCCGGGGAGTGAGGGCTGAGATGGATTTCACGCCTACCGAGGAGCAAGCGGCGGCGCAGGGGCTGACCGCACAGATCCTCCGGGACCGATCCACCCACGACCGGCTCACGGCAGTCGGCACGGGGAGTGATGGCGAGCTGTGGAAGGAGCTGTGCGCGGCCGGGCTCATCGCCGCCGTCGAGGACATCGGGCTGCTGGGGCTGGTGCTGATCCTGGAGGAACAGGGCAGGGTCACCGCTCAGGTGCCGCTCGCCGTTACGTGTGTGTACGGGCTGCTGGCCATAGCCGAGCACGGCACGCCGGAGCAGCGGGAGCGGTTGCTGCCCGGTGTGCGGGACGGTACGGCTGTGGTCACCGGGCGTTTCCGCGCGGGCGGGATCCGGCACGCGAGCGGTGGCGGGAAGGGCGTTGAGCGGAGCGGTGCCGTATGTGCCGTGGCTGCGTGACGCGACGCATGTGGTGGTGGCGGACGGGGACCGGGCGCTCTGGACCGTACGGACGGACGGGCCGGGGTGTCGGTACAGCCGGTGGAGACCACGGCACCCTGGGCGGCGGCACGTCTCGTGCTCGACGGCGCGCCCGCGGAGCGGCTGGGTGGTACGGGGGCGTACGCGGCGGTGCTGGCCGCAGGCCGGACGGCGTTTGCGGGGCTGCAGGCCGGCGTGTGCGCGGGCTCGCTGGCGCGGGCGGTCGAACACACCTCGACGCGCGAGCAGTTCGGCAGACCGCTCTCCAGCAACCAGGGGTGCTGCTGCGGGCTGCCGACGCGCACATGGACACCGAGGCGATCCGGGTCACCGCGTACGAGGCCGCGTGGCGCCGCGACGAAGGCCTGCCGTACGGAGCCCAGGCCCTGACCGCCGCCTGGTGGGCTTCGGAAGCCGGCAAACGGGTCGTGCACACCGGGCAGCATCTGCATGGCGGGACCGGCGCCGATCTGGAGCATCCGGTGCACCGCCACTTCCTCTGGGGCCGACAGCTCGACGCGTATCTGGGGTGCGGCAGCGAAGTACTCGATGAACTGGGCCGGCTGCTGGCCGAGGAGGAGACGGTATGAGCCGAGGCGAAGGGCAGAACCCCAAGGGCGGGCCGAGAGTGGGCGACGAGCTGGCGCCGCTGGAGATTCCCGTGACCCGGACCCTGATCGTCGCGGGGCCATCGCCTCCCGTGACTACCAGGACGTGCACCACGACGCGGAGCTCGCGAGGGAGAAGGGATCTCCTGACATCTTCATGAACATCCTAACCACCAACGGCCTCGTAGGCCGCTTCATCACCGACCACTTCGGTGCCCAGGCCGTGCTGCGCAGGGTCGCGATCAGGCTCGGAGCTCCCAACTACCCCGGCGACACCATGGTGTTGACCGGCACGGTCACCTCCGTCACGGCAGCGGACGCAACACGCGAGGGCACAAACAGGGTGGCCGAGGTCGCTGTCGTGGGGACCAACGGCCTCGGTCGCCATGTCACCGGCAGCGTCACAGTCTCTCTGCGGGCCGCCGGCGCCCTCGGAGGGAGGAGCGGCATGAGCGTGCGCAGGGCCGACACGCTCGGCGGGAAGGCGGCGATCGTCGGTATCGGGGCGACCGAGTTCTCCAAGAACTCGGGCCGCAGCGAACTCAAGCTCGCTGTCGAGGCGGTGCGAGCCGCTCTCGACGACGCCGGGCTCACCCCGTCCGATGTCGATGGTCTGGTCACCTTCACCATGGACACCAGCCCCGAGATCACGGTGGCCCAGGCCGCCGGGATGGGCGAGCTGTCGTTCTTCTCCCGGATCCACTACGGCGGCGGCGCCGCCTGCGCCACCGTCCAGCAGGCGGCGCTCGCCGTGGCGAGCGGGTGGCCGATGTCGTCGTCTGCTACCGGGCGTTCAACGAGCGGTCGGGGCGCCGGTTCGGCTCCGGAGTGCAGCAGCGCGAGCCCACCGCCGAGGGGCGGCTCTCGGCTGGAACCTCCCTTCGGACTGCTCACGCCCGCCTCCTGGGTGGCCATGGCGGCCCAGCGCTATCTGCACGCGTACGGGCTGACACCGGAGGCCTTCGGTCAGGTCGCGGTCGCCGGCCGGGGCTACGCGGCCCGTAACCCGGCGGCGTACTTCTACGGAAAGCCGATCACCCTCGACGACCACGCGGCCTCGCGCCCCATCGTCGAACCGCTGCGGCTGCTCGACTGCTGCCAGGAGACCGACGGCGGTCAGGCGATCGTCGTCACCAGTGCGGAGCGCGCCAGGGACCTGCCCCGGCCGCCCGCCGTGATCGTCGCCGCCGCTCAGGGGCGGGGCGGCGGCAGGAACAGATGACCAGCTTCTACCGTGACGATCTGACGGGGCTGCCGGAGACGGGTGTGGTCGCGCGCCAGCTCTGGCGGAGCTCCGGGCTCCCCGCCGACATCGATGTGGGCATCCTCTACGACCACTTCACGCCCTTCGTGCTGATGCAGCTGGAGGAGTTCGGTTTCTGCGGGCCGGGTGAGGCGGCGGATTTTGCAGCGGCCGGCGGGCTCCCGCTGAACACCCACGGCGGTCAGCTGGGGAGGCCTACCTGCACGGGATGAACGGCATCGCGGAGGCGGTCAGACAGATCCGCTCCACCTCGGTGAACCAGATACCCGGCGTGGCCAGGACGCTGGTCACCGCGGGCACCGGCGTCCCCACCTCGGGGCTGATCCTGGGCGTGGCCGAATGAGAGCCGGCCGGGCCGGGGCGGTGGACGGCGGTACGTACCGGCCGCTCCGCGGCCGGCCGGAGTCCTGCCTCAGGGGCAGGACCCTGACGTATACGGAAAGCCCCTCCACCTTCAGGAGGTGGAGCCTGCCCCACCCTACAACCTGAGGCGGACGCAGCTTCGGGACCTGGGGCCGATCCCCGGGCGCCGTCCGCTCCTAGCGTGTAGTTATGTCCACGCCAGTCTGCACCGGCGCCTCCAGGGCGGTCGCTGCCTCTTCCGGAACCCCGCTCTACACGTCGTTCTCGTCGTACGTGCGGGCGCGGGGCCCGTACTGCTGCGCACCGCCCGCTCACTCACCGCCAACCCGAGCGATGCCGAAGACCTGCTGCAGACCGCCCTCACCAAGACGTACGTGGCGTGGGAGCGGATCGAGGACCACCGCGCGCTGGACGGATACGTCCGGCGCGCCCTGCTGAACACCCGCACCTCGCAGTGGCGCAAGCGCAAGGTCGACGAGTTCGCCTGCGAGGAGCTGCCGGAGAAGGAGGCCGTTGCCGCTCCCGACCCCGCGGAGCAGCAGTCGTTGCACGATGCGATGTGGCGGGCCGTGCTGAAGCTTCCGGACCGGCAGCGGGCGATGGTCGTCCTGCGTTACTACGAGGATCTCAGCGAGGCCCAGACGGCGGAGGTGCTCGATGTTTCCATCGGCACCGTCAAAGTGCCGTCTCGCGGGCGCTCGGCAAGCTCCGCGAGGACCCGGAGCTGGCGCCGGTCCGGTGAGGCCGGGGCCGGGGCCGGGCCGACGGTTCCGAGGCTTCGACGGCGGCCCGCCGGAGAGACGATTTTGTCGGCCGATGCCGATTCGTACTCCGGGACTAGTGACATACCAATCGGTATGTGAGCAGAATCAGCGCAACCTTACTGCCGCGTAGCTCTACCGGGAGGACGCCGTGCTGAGCACCATGCAGGACGTACCGCTGACTGTCACCCGCATCCTGACCCATGGGATGACGATCCACGGGAAGTCTCAGGTCACGACCTGGACCGGCGAACCGGAGCCGCATCGACGCAGCTTCGCCGAGATCGGCAGGCGCGCCACCCAGCTGGCCAACGCCCTGCGCGACGAGCTCGGTATCGACGGCGACCAGCGGGTCGCCACCCTCATGTGGAACAACGCCGAGCACGTCGAGGCATACCTGGCGATTCCCTCGATGGGCGCCGTGCTGCACACGCTCAACCTCCGGCTCCCCGCCGAACAGCTGGCCTGGGTCGTCAACCACGCGGACGACAAGGTCGTCCTGGTCAACGGTTCGCTGCTGCCGCTCCTCGTGCCCCTCCTGCCCCACCTGCCCTGCGTCGAGCATGTGGTCGTCGCCGGCCCGGGTGACCGTTCCGCGCTCGAAGGCGTTGCGCCGCGCGTGCACGACTACGAGGAGCTGCTGGCCGGCCGCCCCACCGGCTACGACTGGCCCGAGCTGGACGAACGCCAGGCCGCGGCCATGTGCTACACCTCCGGGACCACCGGATTCCCCAAGGGGTCGTCTACTCCCACCGCTCTATCTACCTGCACTCCATGCAGGTCAACATGACCGAGTCGATGGGGCTGACGGACAGGGACACCACGCTCGTGGTCGTCCCGCAGTTCCATGTGAACGCCTGGGGTCTGCCCCACGCGGCTTTCATGGCCGGCGTCAACATGCTCATGCCCGACCGCTTCCTGCAGCCCGCCCCGCTCGCCGACATGATCGAGCAGGTGAGGCCGAGCCATGCCGCCGCGGTTCCCACGATCTGGCAGGGCCTGCTCGCCGAGGTCACGGCGAAGCCGCGCGATCTGACCTCCATGGCCCGCGTCACCATCGGCGGCGCAGCCTGTCCGCCCTCCCTGATGGACGCGTACGACAAGCTGGGCGTCCGGGTCTACCACGCCTGGGGCATGACGGAGACCTCGCCGCTGGGCACCATGGCCAACCCGCCCGCCGGAATCACCGCCGACCAGGAGCGGTCGTACCGCATCACGCAGGGCCGCTTCCCCGCCGGAGTCGAGGCACGCCTGGCCGGCCCGGACGGCGGGCACCTGCCGTGGGACGGAGAGTCCGCCGGTGAGCTGGAGGTGCGCGGCCCTGGATCGCCGGTGCGTACTACGGCGGCGCCGGTGGCGACGATGAGCGCCCGAGGACAAGTTCAGCCAGGACGGCTGGCTGAAGACCGGCGATGTCGGCGTGATCAGCGACGAGGGCTTCCTCACCATCACCGACCGGGCCAAGGACGTCATCAAGTCCGGCGGGAGTGGATCTCCAGCGTCGAACTCGAGAACGCGATCATGGCGCACCCGGAGGTGGCCGAGGCCGCGGTCGTCGCAGTCCCCGACGAGAGGTGGGGCGAGCGTCCCTCGCGACCGTCGTACTCAAGGAGGGCGCCACGGCCGACTATGCGGCGTTCAGGGCGTTCCTCGCCCTGTCCGTCGCCAAGTGGCAGCTGCCGGAGCGCTGGACGGTCATCGAGGCGGTGCCGAAGACGAGCGTGGGCAAGTTCGACAAGAAGAAGATTCGTGAAGCACACAGGTTGGGTCAGCTCGACGTGACCACGCTCGACTGACCTTGGGCTTGAAGAAGGTGATCCGCAAGCAGTACGCGGACGGCGAGCTGGACGTCACGCAGCTCTGAGCCGAGCAGTGGCATACATCGAGGGCGGTACGGAACCTCCCGTACCGCCCTCGATGATGCCCGGCCGCGTTCGGCCGTCAGTTGGTACCGATCTTGGCCAGCAGCTCGACGATGCGGGACTGCACCTCGTCGCTGGTGGAGCGTTCGGCCAGGAAAAGGACGGTTTCGCCGGAAGCGAGCCGCGGCAGTTCCGCCTCGCTCATGCCGGCCGAGGTGTAGATGACCAGGGGCGTGCGGTTCAGCTGGCCGTTGGCACGCAGCCAGTCGATGATCCCGGCGCGCCGACGGCGTACCTGCATCAGGTCCATCACCACCAGGTTCGGCCGCATCCGGGTGGCGAGCTCGACCGCTTCGCTGTCGGAGGCGGCCCGCGCGACCTGCATGCCGCGGCGCTCCAACGTCTCCGACAACGCCAGCGCGATCGCCTCGTGCTCCTCGATCAGCAGCACCCGCGGCGGATGCTGATCGCTGTCGCGCGGCGCGAGAGCCTTGAGCAGTACGGCAGGATCCGCGCCGTATGCCGCCTCCCTGGTCGCCTGCCCCAGACCGGCCGTCACCAGCACCGGAACCTCCGCGGCCACGGCGGCCTGGCGCAGCGACTGCAACGCCGTACGGGTGATCGGTCCGGTCAGCGGGTCGACGAACAGGGCGGCTGGGAACGCCGCGATCTGTGCGTCGACCTCCTCGCGGGAGTGCACGATCACCGGGCGGTAGCCGCGGTCGCTGAGGGCCTGCTGGGTGGAGGCGTCCGGGGCGGGCCAGACGAGCAGCCGCCGGGGATTGTCCAGCGGCTCCGGGGCAGCTCGTCGTCGACCGGCGCGGCTGCGGGCGGTTGGCGACCTCGACCGCACCACCCGGTCCGTCCAGCGGCTGGGGCCCTCGGCGCCGTCGTCGGGTGCCTGTATGGCGTACGCGCGCCCTTCGGCCGCCGGCTCGGACATCAGTCCGCCCGGCGCGGAGGACTCCTGAGTGGCCGGGTTACCGGGTGCCGGAGCCCCGGCTGTGGCTGCACCGTACGCTCGCCCTCCGGCGGCGCCGCGAGCTTGCGGCGCCGGCCGGCCCGCCCATGGTCTGGTTCTGCTGATGCGCCAGATGCTGTGCGAAGGGCACGCCCTGCCCCAGCGTCCGCACGCTGAAAGCGCGCCCTGAGTCGAGTCCGACGAGGGGGCATCGGCGCCTCGGCGGGCAACGGCTGGCGCCGCGCGTCCCGTCCGGGTGCCTTCGCCTCGTCATCCGCGGGGTGGGGCACAGGCGCCGGCGCGGCAGCCGGGGCCGGAGTGTCTCCCGTGGCGTGCGAGGTACGGCCGGGCCCGGCCCAGGAGTCGTCGTCGGGCGCGGCCCGGGTGGCCGGCTCCTGCTCGGGGCGCCGCTCTGCGACCAGTCGGGCTGCGGGGCACCGGAGGAAGGGGTGTCCTGGACGGTCCCGCTGTTCCGCCGCGTCCGCTTGGGGTGTCCGGCGGCGGCGGAGGGAAGCGGTGCGCCTGCGGCGGGTGTGGTCGGCGTCCGGTGCGGTCCTTACGGCGTGATGGCGCGAGGGCGGTACGTCGGCCGCCTGACCGGGCACACCCGGCGCACCGGGTGTGACGGCAGCGTCGGGAGCGACAGCGGCGCCGGGCGCCACGGGCGGGGTCCGGTCCGCGTCGGCGGGAGGGAGCGCGAAGGCGGTACGCGCTCCCGCCGCCTCGGCCGGAGCGGCACGGTCCTGGGCAGCCGAAAGGGCCCGCCGGGCCCGCCGCCCACCGGACTGCTGAGCCTGCGGCGACTGAGAGGTGCGCGGGTCTGCGACGACTGCTGAGGCCGGCTTTCCTCGCTCCCGCCGTCATCCCAGCCGCCCTCAGGGGCCGGAGACGGCGAGGAAGGCAGAGCCGGAAGGGCATGCTGGTGATTCTCGTCGCCCTGGCGGGCCGGCCGGCCCGAAGGCGGCACCGGCGCCTCCTGCGGCACACCCTGCGGCGGCACGGTCCGACCGCGCTGCGGACGGCCACCGCCCTGTGCGCCCTCGGCCGCCGTCACCACCGAACCCTCGGAGGGGCGGAGGACGCCGCCGCGGGCAGCGCCAGCGCCTGGCCACGCTGCTCCTGTACCTGCTCCTGTACCTGTTCCTGGGCGCCCTGGGACGACAGGTCCGCCTGCGCACCGGCCTCAGCCGGGCTGTGCCGTCCGCGCCGACGCCCGGACCCTCGCCCTGCTGCTCCGCAATCAGCTCCTGGACCTGCTGCTCCTCGGGCGCCGCTGTTCCGCGACGTGCCCTGCGGCGCCCGGTCGGCTCGGCCGCAGCCGTGTCGTCGGCCTCGGCCGCCCGTCCACCGGGCTCTCCAGGAAGGCATCGGTCGAGGCCCTGCGCGCCCTGCGCCGCCCGCCGCCCGTACCGCCCTGCGACTGCGGGAGGCGGCGGGCGCATCCGGCGCCGGATGCTCGGGCGCCGTGACGGCGTCCACCGGCGCGGGTGCCACTGCCCCGGAACCCGTGCCGAGCGGCACCTCGAGTACATACGCACTGCCGCTCATGCCCGGCATCTCATGCGTCTGGAGCACACCGCCGTGTGCCCGCACGATCCCGCGCACGATCGGCACATGCACCGGGTCTCCCCGGCGAACGGCCCGCGCACCTCGATCCGTACGACACCGCCGCGCTGCGCGGCGGCCACGACCACGGTCGAGTCGATGTACCCGCCGTCCGGCGCCAGCCGCGCCTTGCCGGTCGAGTCGACGCCGGCCACGTCCGCGACGAGGTGGGCGAGCGCGGTGACCAGACGCCCCGCGTCGACCTCGGCCTCGATCGGCGGCGCATGCACCGCGAACTGTGCCCGGCCGGGACCGATCAGCTCGACGGCGGCGTCGATGCCCGCTGTCACCACCGAGTCGAGCAGCACGTTCTGCTTGATGAGCTGTTCCGTACCGCTGTCCAGACGCTGGTAGCTCAGTACGTTGTCGACGAGCGTCGTCATCCGCGCATAGCCCGCGGCCAGATGATGCAGGATCTGGTTGGCCTCGGGCCACAGCTGCCCGGCCGGGTCGGCGGCAAGCGTCGATAGCTCGCCGCGCAGCTCCTCCAGCGGTCCGCGCAGCGACTCACCGAGGACGGCGGTCAGCTGGGAGTGCTGGCCGGCGATTTCGACGAGGCGTTCGGCCTGCTCCTCGATCTCGGACGCGTACCGCTCGGTCCGGTCCGCCAGCTCGGAGGCATGTGTCTCGGTCAGTTCGGCGACCTCGGCCCGGTGGGCCTCGGTGAGCCGGGCGATCTCGGAGGCATGAGTCCCGGTCAGCCCGGCGACCTGCGCCTCGTGCTGATCGGTCTGCTCCTGGTACGGCCTGCGGTCGGTGAAGGTCATCACCGCGCCGACCAGCTGGTCCCCGTCGCGCACGGGCGCGGTCGTCAGGTCGACCGGCACCTGCGCGCCGCTCTTGGACCAGAGCACCTGACCGCGCACCCGGTGCTTGCGGCCGGACTTGAGCGTGTCGGCCAGTGGGGAGCCCTCGTACGGGAAGGGTCGCCCTCCGCACGCGAGTGCAGGATCAACGGGTGCAGTTCCTGGCCGCCCAGATCGCTGGCGCGGAAGCCGAGGATCTGTGCGGCGGCGGGTTGACCAGGACGACCCGGCCGTCCGTGTCCGTACCGACGACTCCCTCGGACGCGGCCCGCAGGATCATCTCGGTCTGCCGCTGCGAACGGGCCAGCTCGGCCTCGGTGTCGACGGTGCCCGAAAGGTTCCGGACGACGAGCATCAGCAGCTCGTCGCCGGTGTAGTTGCCGTTGATGTCGTTGTATCCGGCCTGGCCGCTGTCCAGGCTGGCGCTGGTGACCTCGGCCGGATACTCATGGCCGTCGGTCCGGCGCGCGGTCATGCGGGTCGGCTTGGTCCTGCCCTGCTCGTCCGCAGCCTCCGGCCTGCGCATCGACCCCGGATCAGCTTGGAGTCGAACTCCGGAAGCAGATCGAGCAGTCCGCGCCCGACGAGCGCGGTGCCCGGCGTCTCGAACATTTCGAGGGCGATGGTGTTGGCGTTGACGACCGTGCCGTTGCAATTGACGAGCAGAAGCCCGTCCGGGAGGGCGTCGAGTATGGCTGCGAGGCGAGCAGCGCCTCGGGATGGCCTGCTGCTCACGACGACGCTTCCTCCTGATTACCGCACCTTGACGACAGCGGGCCCAATCCTGCCCCTTGGGCCTCAGAGGCTGTCGGGTGATCTCGACAGCCTCTCAGTCTGTCTCCGAATGAGTCTAAAGGCAGGCGGGGGTCATGGGGCGGCGGATGAGGGGAGCTCTCACCAATGTTCTGTGCACACGGTGTACGCCGGTGGCCCATGACGTGCCCATTCGCGCCCCCTGCGGTCGTCGGACCCACGTAAATCCCGACGGCCGACAGGGAGCTTACGGGTGACCCCGGTGCCTACCTGGCGGAGGGAGCAGCGGCACGAGGCTGTTCCAGCGCGAGATCTCGCAGCCGTTGGCCCGGCTGAAGCGCGCGTCGAGCTGCTGTCCCTGCCAGGTGCCCTGGATCCGGGCGGCGGCAGGGCCGCCGGCCTGCTGGGTGCACATGGCTTCCCTGGCGGTGGGCGCGAACGGGTCCTCACCCGCCGCCACAGCCTCCGTCAGCCGGTCACATGCCCGCTGCGCCTCGGGTGGGTGCCACCCGCCGGACCGCACTCCAGCTCGAACGTTCCGTCGGCCGCCGGATTCCCCGACTCCGAGACCGTCACTGTCAGACGGGCCTGATCGCTGGGGCCGTGCGGCCAGGCCCGTGCAGCATCGGCGGCAACGGCAGGGGAGCGGGCCCACAGCCGTTGCCGCCGGTGCTGCGGCGGTCAGTGCGGCGAGGGAGACGACAGCGGTGAGGGCGAGACGGCGCAGCATGCGGGGCTCCTGTGCTCTGGCACGAAAGACAGACGAGTGAAGGGACCGAGGGCGGAGCCCTGCCATCTCTAACGCTCCGCGCGCTCCGACGTTGCGCAACCGGACGGGGCCAACCGGTATTCGTGTCGAACTCCTGCCCGGAGTCCCGCCGCCGCGCGCCGCCGGGTCGCTTTGCCCTGGCGCCCGCCTGCCTAGTAGCGTGTGCCGCGATTGGTGACAGCGCGTTCAAATGTGTCATCATCTGCACGCACCACTCGTGTTTGCGAGAGGTGTGCTGGAGGCGTCGCCTAGTCCGGTCTATGGCGCCGCACTGCTAATGCGGTTTGGGTCTTAAAGCCCATCGAGGGTTCAAATCCCTCCGCCTCCGCTCCTTGTCGAAGCCCCGTGCCCCTGGCGCGGGCTTCGCTCTACCCGCTCGCAGGGGTTCGGGCGAGCGTCGACGAGGGCGGCCGGAATGAGTGGCCGAAACCTGCCCCGAGACGCTGTTTTCGCAGGTCAGCATGGGTGCAGTCAATGGATTTCGCGTGACGGCGCAGGTCATGTAATGTTGTTCCCGCAGCGCAGACCAGGCAGAAAAGCCCGGAACGCCAAGCACTCGTAGCTTAACGGATAGAGCATCTGACTACGGATCAGAAGGTTGCAGGTTCGAATCCTGCCGAGTGCACAAGAAACACCAGGTCAAGGCCCTGATTCCTCTTCGGAGGATCGGGGCCTTCCTCGTGTCGTCTCACTTTTCTCACACCTGTTGATCTTGCTTAGCCGAGCAGCTCGGCAAGCTTGTCCGGACCGGCCCTGAGTGACTGCGGGCCGGGTGCACACGGGCATCGCGTCCGTGGGCACCGTCGTCATCTGGTCTGTGGCGGCCGGGGCCGGTCTCCTCTGGCGACTGACGCGCGGCGTACGCCGGGTCGTCGGCCGCGTCGATGAGTTCGTGGACGACTGGAACAGGACTGCAGACCGGCCCGGGTGGCCGGCCACCCGGGCGTCATGGCCAGACTCGACAAGATCGAGCACGAGCTCAAGCCGAACTCCGGTCACTGCCTGCGTGACGCGGTCGACCGCGTCGACGTCGCCCTGAACGGCGAGCAACCCACGGCGCCACCGTAAAGAGCACGCCCCTGTCCTGGCTTCGGCCAGGGCGGGGCGGTTTCGGCGTCCGACACTCCCTCTACGATCGCCGCATGATTCGCGCAGTGGTGTTCGATGTCGGTGAGTGCCTGGTAGATGAGACCAGGGAGTACGGCACCTGGGCCGACTGGCTTGCGGTCCCCAGGCATACGTTCGCCGCGATGTTCGGGGCCGTCATCGCCAAGGGCGGGACTACCGCGACGTCTTCGAGGAGTTCCAGCCCGGGTTCGACCTGCACGAGCAGCGCGCCGCGCGCCGCCGCCGGGCAGCCCGAGCACTTCGACGAGTCCGACCTGTATCCCGACGTCCGCGACAGCCTCAAGGCGCTACGCGCGGACGGGCTATGGCTCGGCATCGCGGGCAATCAGACGGTGCGCGCCGGCGGCATCCTCCGGCACCTGTTCACCGAGGACGTCGACCTGATCGGCACCTCGGACGACTGGGGCGCGTCGAAGCCGGACCCGGAGTTCTTCCACCGGGTCGCCGCTGTCGTCCCTGCCGCGCCGGACGAAATCCTGTACGTGGGAGACCGCGTCGACAACGACCTCCGACCGGGAGACGCCGCCGGTATACACACCGCGCTGATCCGCCGCGGCCCCTGGGCCACGATCCACTGGCACACCGAGGAAGCAGAGACGCTCCCCACCTTCCGGGTGGAGAGCCTCCTCGAACTGTCCCCGCTGATCCTGCGGTTCAACGCGCAAGCGCACTGACGGTCATTGCCCACCCGTAGAGCCGCTCATCGAGGGCACGCACGCACGGCTCGTGCTGGTGCGCGGCCAGGGACTGCCGGACGTCACGGACTCGGTCCATGCCGGTTGCGTACCAGGTGCGCTCAAGCTGATCGAGCGCCTGAATCGCATAGTCGCAGGCCGCTTCGGGCTCACCTGCCGCTGCCTCAACCGCGGCCAGATCACCGAGGACCACGGACCGCTGTTTCTCCTCGCTGGACGGCAGCTGCTCCAGCACAGCGGTGAGGGTGGTTCGGGCCTGCGGCAGGTGGCCTGCGCGCAGCTCCGTGTCGCCCTTGAATGCAGCCAGGCGTACAGGGCTGAACCAGTCGAGCCACTCCGGCACAGCGTGTTCACTGCCTGCGGCGAGCAGGTCTTCGCTGTGCCGGATGAGGTGCAGTGCTGTGCGGTCGTTCCCGGCGCGGGTCTCACACTCTGCCTCGACCGCGTCCAGCCAGGCCAGCAGCAGCGCAGGCGCGGGACCGCGCCGTGCGTAGGTACGTGCGGCGACGAGCCGCTGTACGGCGTCGTCTCGGCGTCCTTCCCAGGCCGGGATGAAAGCCGTGTGCGCGAGGACAGCAGCGCCGAGCAACTGGTCGTCGGCCTCGCCTGCCGCTTGCAGCGCGCGAAGTAGCGTCGCGGCGGCACGATCGGGCTCCTGTAGATCAAAGAACTCGATCCTTCCTGCGAGTAGCCAGCTCTCCCCGAGGGCTGTGGCAACAAGCTGCGAGTCCGCCCGGCGGTCTCAGGGAGCAGCGTGCACCCAAGGTCGCTTGCGCGATGACGGCAGGGTGCAGAGTGGCCGGCGCCATCGACCAGTACAGGCGCCGGTGCGCTCGGGTCACCATCTGGAAATCCTCCGCGACGGTGGACGGCTGCATCACAGCGGCAGCCTGCGCCGGGACTGCAGCGAGGCCGCCCGGATCCGTCGCTCGTTGCAGGCGCCGCGGATCCGGGCCGGCCTCCTGCCCGGCCGGGGCCCGGAAGCCGAGCGCCTCCATGGACTGGCCGAGCAGCCGCGTGAGCGCCGTCTGTAGATCCGGGTGCGGCCAGGGCGGAGCCTCTGACTCCCAGCGCCTGAGCTGCCGCACGCCGACGCCGAGCGCAACGGCGAGAGCCTGCTGCGAGTGGTAGCCAGCCGCGATGCGTGCGGCCTTGAGACGGGTGTTGCTGGCGGGCTGCGGCACGGTGAACCTCCATGATGTGCGGTCAAAGCAGTGTCGCAGCAGGCCCTTTACTAGGCCAGCTGTCACCCGGGCGACACCATGAAAGTCCGCATCAGTGACCCAAAGAGTCCTCTAGAAGTCCTCGACCTACCCGAGCAAGAGGGCGACGCTGTACGGACGATCCAGCGGCCCGCCGAGGAGTGCTTCCCATGACGTCCAGCGTTCGCACGATCCGATTTGGCAGAGTCGAAGCGGCCGGTGGGACATGGGAGGCGGTCAGGGTGCCGCGCAGTACGGGCCTTGATGCGCTGGCCATCCTCGGCCACCGGTCAGGCGCGGTCCTTGAGGACCCGACGACCGCCGCCTTGTACTTCTTCATCCCTCCGCAGGCGGTACAGGGTGGGACGTCGCGGGCACGCGCATCCTGGCCGAGGACGACCACATCGTTGTCCCTCCGGACCGGCGTACACAGGGGCCAGGTCTGCACTGGCGCGTCTGTCCGGTTGGCGATGCGTGGACAACGGACGGGGCCGCGTTACGTGCAGCGCTTGAGGATGTCCAGGCCCCTGCCCGCCGGACGGAGCAGGCCTCATGACCACACCGACAGCCCCCACCACCCAGCCGGAAGCCGCCTACAGGGTGTGGGTGGGCCATACGGTGGCCTGCTCCACCTGCTCCACCTGCCGCGCTATGAGCGCTTCATGCCCCACGGTTATACAGCTCGGCAGCGCCTGGCGGGGCACGCCGATGACCAGGTGCATCAAGGGCCTGCACGACTTCCCCATCGAGGACGAGTCCGGCGCCTACTGCGACGAACACGGGGTGACCCTGCTCTGGCACAGCGATCCGATCAGCGAGCAAGACCTGGACCCGGGCCATCCCCTGCGTAGGGAACGCCCCGAACTCCCGCCTGCATAAGGCACTTTCATTGACTCCGAGAAAGGCCACACCCATGACCACAGCTATCCGCCCTGCACCGTCAGAGACCGCAGCGTTAGGCGTTCTCTCGGTTGAGTGCGAGCTCACCGGCAACTGCCAGCTTGAGTGCTCGCACTGCTGCACCCTGTCCGGCCCGAAGGTGTCCCACGGCGTCATGACCCTGAACGACTGGCGCCAGGTCGTCGACGACACCGCCGCACTCGGCATCCCGTCCGTCCAGTTCATCGGTGGTGAGCCGACCCGCTCGCTACACCTGCTGCCGCTGATCACCCACGCTCTGGGCCGCGACCTCACGGTGGAGGTGTACTCCAACCTCACCCACATTCGGCCCGCGCTGTGGGAGGCGTTCCAGCAGGTCGGTGTCCGGCTGGCCACCAGCTACTACAGTGACCAGCCCGAACAGCACGACATGATCACCGGCGGGCGCGGCAGCCACCAGCGGACCCGCCGCAACATCGTTGAGGCCCTGGACCGCGGGATCCCTCTCCGGGCAGGACTGGTCCACGTCAACGAGGGACAGCGAGTCGTCGAGGCAGAGGCTGAACTCCGGGGCCTGGGAGTGCTGGAGATTCGTATCGACCGGGCGCGCGCGGTTGGACGTGCGTCCGCCGACTCGGCCACCATCCCCAATATGAGTGAGCTGTGCGGTCGTTGCTTCCATCATCGACTGGCTGTGTCTCCGGACGGCGAGGTGTACGGGTGCATCCTGAGTAGGTTCATGCCCACCGGGAACGTCCGCACCGAGGGTCTGGCCGCGATCGTGCGCAGCGACCGGATGGCCAAGGCCCGCGCCGCCATCCCCGCCATGGGGCGCCTGCCCGCCGGACGACTCCGGCGACTGCAGCCCTGCCTCCACCCCGCCTGCGCTCCCGCGCATTGAGGACGGCACCGTGAACTGGAAGCTCAAGCTGCGGCCCTGGCCGCCGAAGTCACCACGCCGCGTCCCGATGGCGGCCGCTGGTCGCGTCCGTGCCCCGCCATGAGTTCATGCCCCGCTGGTGGCAGCGCACCCCGACGGCTGGCAGCACCACGACGGACGCGCCACCGAAGACCAGTGGGCGGCCACCGCCTACGCAGACCGGTCGGTCATCACCCGCGTCGGCCCCTACCACGCAGACCTGACCGACCCGCAGGACCGGCCGCACGGTTCGCCCACCTCATCGGCGACGCTGCCGAGTCTGATCGTGCGGATGTTCCAGCACGCCCGCATCGCTGACGGCGACCAGCTGCTCGACGTCGGCACCGGCTCCGGCTACGGCACCGCCCTCGCCACGCTGCGCCTGGGCGAGGACCACGTCACCAGCATCGACGTCGATCAGTACCTCGTGGCAGCGGCCCGCAACCGGCTGGACGAGATCGGGCTACGCCCTGGTGTCCACGCCCTCGACGGCACCGGCGCACTGCCCGGCGTGTACGACCGCATCGTGGCCACTGTCGGTGTGCGCCCTGTCCCTGCCAGCTGGCTGCAGGCGCTGACCGTCGGCGGCCGGCTCGTCACCACGATCAGCGGCACCACTCTGATCGTCACCGCAGAGAAGCAGCCCGATGGATCGGCGGTGGGACGGGTTGAGTGGGACCGGGCCGGATTCATGCAGGCCCGGTCCGACGACGACTCCGCGGCCACCCTGCCCGCCGGACTGCTCGACCAAGCGCAGCACGGTGCGGGAGAGGCTGTCACCGTCGGCCCCTACCCGGTCGTCGACCTCCAGGAGGCGTGGGACCTGGCCTCGATGCTGGACATTGACGCCCCCGGCACTGTGTCCGGCCATGTCGCGCGTGATGACGAGCGCACCACATGGCTGGCACACCCGGACGGCTCATGGGCCAGGGCTACCAGCTACGGCAGCAGCCCCGCTGGTGCACCAGAGCGGCCCACAAAGGCTGTGGGAAGTCCTGGACCGGGCCCGATACCACTGGCTCGAACATGGCGAGCTGCCGCTGCGGGGGCCCGCGTTCGGATCAGACCGGACGGCGAGACTGTCCTCATGCGCGGCGGCTGGCATGCCACGCTCAGACACCCGGCCTGAATAGATCGCGGCAGTAGAGGCGCTTCCGGCGACATGACACCGTGATGGCTCTGCCCGTGGCCGACGTCGATCCGGCCCGGGCAGGGCCTACTTCTGGGCGAGGCCGGACAGTGAGACCTTGAGCGCCCGGCCAATGAGCAACAGTTCGCCGTACGCCGGAACTCTGCTGTCGGCCGGGTCAGGCCGGCGCCTCGACGGCCGAGCCCGTCCGAGCCCGCTCCTGTACGACGCGGCGGCGCCGGGTCGGCATTCCGAGCATCGGGTTGGCGACGCCCCAGGCCGCACCTTTGCAGACCAGCTCCTTGTAGACGGCGGCGAGCCGTCCGGTCAGGCCGCCCGGACGGCTCGGTCGTCGGCGGTGACGTACTGGATCAGGCCTTCCCTGCGGCCCAGCGAGATGCACTGGTTGAAGTAACGCAGCGGCGCTTTCGGGAGCTTCCGCCGGTCAGGCGTGCCGCGATGGCGTCTGCGGCCTGCCATGCCGTGGGGCGCCCGAGGCGCACGACATCCGCAGCGGCTTGTCGCCGGGGCCCATCGCCATGGCCGCGTCGCCGATGGCGTACACGTCCGGGTGCGAGACCGAGCGCATGGTCCCGTCGACCACGATCCGGCCTGCGCCGGTGACCTCCAGGGCAGTGGCCTTCGCGATCGGGTGGACCGCGAAGCCCGTGGTCCACACGGTGACCGCGGCCGGGACGGACTTGCCGTCGGCGGTGGCGATTCGGTCGGCCTCCACGCCGGTGACGTCGGTGTGCTCGTGCACGGTGATGCCGAGCTCGTCGAAGACCTTCCACAGGTGCAGGCGGCCTTTGGGTGAGAGCCAGTCGCCGAGCCCGCCGCGGGCGGCGAGGGCGACGTCGAGGTCCGGGCGGGCCTCGGCGATCTCGGTCGCGGCCTCCAGGCCGGTGAGGCCGCCGCCGACGACGACCACGGGCTGTCCGGCGTCCAGGCCGGCCAGGCGCTCGCGCAGCCGGAGCGCTCCGGGGCGGCCGGTGATCTCGTGGGCGTGCTCGGCGGTGCCCGGGACGCCCTGGGTGTTCCAGCCGCTGCCGAGGGCGTACACGAGGCTGTCGTACTCCAGCTCCTGGGCGCCGTTCGCGTCGATGACGGCGACGGTCCTGCGGTCGACGTCGAGACCGGTGACCTTCGCGAGCTTCAGTTCGACGCCGGTGCCTGCGAACATCTCGCTGAAGGGCCGGGACCTGAGGTCCTGGCCGGCCGCCAGCTGGTGCATCCGGATGCGTTCGACGAAGTCGGGCTCGGCGTTGACGAGGGTGATGGTGATGTCCTCGCGGCGCAGCCGCTTGGCGAGGCGACCGGCGGCGATGGCTCCGGTGTAGCCGGCTCCGAGGACGATGATGCGGTGCTTCATTTCCCTGCTCCTGTCTCGCGCGGGTTCGCCACTTGAACCGGGCAGCCCGCCGTTTCCTGACAGGAGCGCGATGTGAAGCACCTCACGTCGAGGTCAGAAGGCGTTGAGCAGGGGCTCCCGTGGCCGGAGGCCGCCCACCGCCGGGTCGCGCGTTCGAGCTTGTCGGGGTTGACCTGGTTGCGGAACGCGGCGATGCCGTCGGCGGTGACCTCCAGGCACAGGACGCCGATGACCCGGCCGTCGATGACCGCCACTACGGCGGGGCGCCGTTGGCGGTCGTGGCGTAGATCTCGGGGAGCCGCCCGCGATGGCGCGCTTGGCCTCGCCGGGTGTGAACAGACCCGCATGAACCTGGCGACCGCGAGGGCACCCTCGAACGCCTTGGCACGGGCCGGGACCTTGCCGCCGCCGTCTGCGATCGAGACGGCGTCCTCGGTGAGCAGCCGCACGAGCGGCTCGGTCCGGCCGCTGGTGGCGGCCGCGAGGAACTCCTCCACGATCCGCCGGGCGGCGGCCTCGTCGATCTCGGTGCGGGCCCTGCCCTGCGCGAGGTGTTTCTTGGCGCGGTGGAAGATCTGCTGGCAGGCGGCCTCGGTGATGTCGAGGATCTCCGCGATCTTCCGGTGCGGGTAGTCGAAGGCCTCCCGCAGCACGTACACCACCCGCTCGTTGGGGAGAGGCGCTCCATGAGGGCGAGCATCGCGTACGAGACGGATTCGCGCTGCTCGGCGGTGTCGGCAGGACCGAGCATCGGGTCCCCGGCGAGCAGCGGCTCGGGCAGCCATTGGCCCACGTAGGTCTCGCGCCGGGCGCGGGCCGAGGTGAGCTGGTTGAGGCACAGGTTGGTGATGACCTTCGTCAGCCAGGCCTCGGGGACCTCGATACGGCTGATGTCGGCGGCCTGCCAGCGCAGGAACGTGTCCTGCACGGCGTCCTCGGCATCGCTCGCGGAGCCGAGGAGGCGGTAGGCGATGGCCTCCAGGCGGGGCATCGAGGCCTCGAAACGGTCCATGTCGTTCATGGTCGGAGCCATGGCCCGGATCCTAGTGCCGGGACCGGCAAGCTTTGCCCGTCGCGTCGTCCAGCACGCACGCTCGCCGCGTTGGCCAAAGCCCTGGTAGCTCCGCTACAAGGACTCCCGGCCGCCTTGCGATCGCACGCACTGGACGACGCTCCTTCCGGGCAAACATTGCCGGTCCCGGCACTAGCTTCGCGGTGTGCGCAGTCTCGGCTGCGGCTGCCGGGTCCCCGGCGGCGCAGCCGTACCGGCCATCGCGGCAGCTACCCTTCAACTCCTGTTCGGCCCGCTGTCGGCCCAGCAGGCCAAGGGCCCCGGGAGAAGTCCCGCCGGTCTCTCGCGTTGTCCGTACAGCAGCGAAGTGCAGCACCTGTGTCCGACGGGCCGGGTTGCGCGGAGTCCGGGAGTTCACGCATGGGGCGGCGGCACGGCGGGTGGCAGTGCACCGGGCTGCGGTGGCCCCATGAGGCGCCGGTGCTGGGGTGGCAGCGGATGGATGGGGCCGGGCAGGGGCGGGAGAGCGTTCTGTCCTACGGGAAGGAGCTCGGGTTCCGGGCCGTGGGTGAGCGGCACTGCACCGGGGCGCGCGGCAACGCGTGCCCGCTCGCCGCGGTTGTGCCGGCGCGGAGCACAGGGGCGCGGTGTGCGCAGTGTGCGCGGCTGGACCGGGCGCATTCGGTGGCCGCGGACACGATCGCCGACGACCCGCGCACGTATCGCGTCTACCTCGCCTGGTTCGGGCCCGGATGCTCAAGGTCGGGATCACCGCGCAGGAGCGTGGCGCGGCCCGGCTGCGGGAGCAGGGGCTGTGGTGTTCAGCTGGCTGGGGCGCGGGCCGCTGATGGCCGCGCGGCGGACCGAGGAGCTGCTGCGTTCGGCGCTCGGGGTGCCGGACCGGATCCCGTACGCGCGCAAGCGGGCGGTGCGCGCCGTGTTGCCGGGGCCCGTGGAGCGGGCGGCCGAGATCGGCGGGCTGTACGAGCGGGCGGCGGCGCTGGAGGGGCGGGTGGCCGGAGTCGCTGGAACGTCTGCCGTTCCAGGCCGTTGATCACGGCGCGCTCTTCGGGCTGGGCGGACCGGACGGGCCGGAGGGTGCGGGCGGTGACCGCTCTGGTGGACGGTGGGGTCGTGGCCGGGCGGCTGGTGGCGGCGGCCGGGCCCGATCTGCACCTTCGGACCGTGGCGGACGGCATCGTCGTGCTGGACACCAGGCTGATCACCGGATGGGAGCTGGCGGGCGCCGACGCACACGCGGGGTGAGCGTGCCGGTCGTCGATACGGGGGCGGCGGGGTGCAGGACGGGCTGTTCTGAGAACGTCGGGCGCGGAGAGCGCGGACGGCAGGCACAGCGGAAGGGTGGCGGCGGATGAGTGGTGACCGTGACGACGTCGTGCGGTTCTGGGAGCGGCTCGGGCTGCCTGGAATCATCGATGTCCATACGCACTTCATGCCGGAGCAGGTGCTGCGCAAGGTGTGGGCGTACTTCGACTCGGTGGGGCCGCTGACCGGCATGGAGTGGCCGATCGCCTACCGGCACGACGAGGACGAGCGGCTTGCGCTGCTGCGTTCGTTCGGCGTGCTCCGGTTCACCTCGATGCTCTACCCGCACAAGCCGGGGATGGCTGCCTGGCTGAACGGCTGGGCCGCTGATTTCGCGGCGCGGGTGCCCGACTGTCTGCACACGGCCACCTTCTTCCCGGAGGAGGGCGTGGAGCGTTACGTACGCGAGGCGGTCGAGGCGGGGGCGCGGGTCTTCAAGTCGCACCTTCAGGTGGGGGCGTACGACCCGAACGACCCGCTGCTCGAGCCCGTCTGGGGCTGCTGGCGGAGGCCGGGGTGCCGGTGGTGATGCACTGCGGTTCCGGTCCCGCCCGGGCAAGTACACCGGGCCCGAGCCCATCGGCCGTCTGCTGTCCCGCTATCCGCGCCTCCGGCTGGTGATCGCCCACATGGGGATGCCGGAGTACGCGGAATTCCTGGCGCTGGCGCAGGCGTACCCCGGCGTGCGCCTCGATACGACGATGGCGTTCACCGACTTCACCGAGGAGTTCACGCCGTTCCCGGTGGCGGAGCGGGGACAGCTCGCGGACCTCGGCGACCGGATCCTGCTGGGTACGGACTTCCCGAACATCCCGTATCCGTACGTCCACCAGCTGCACGCACTGGAACGGCTGGAGCTGGGCGACGACTGGCTGCGCGCCGTCTGCCACGGGAACGCGAGCGCGCTGTTCGGCTGAGGCGAGGAGGCGCCGGGGTCCCGGGGTCCCGGGGTCCCCGAGAGTTTCTCAGGGAATTCACAGGAACGGGAAAGACGTCTCTCACGGGAGCCTCACAGGCTTGAGGCATGACGACGACTGCCGCGCCCCAGGGGCGTACCGAACTGCTCAGGCCGGACCGCACCCCGTCCGCGTCCTGGTCGTGGACGACGAGGCCCCGCTGGCCGAGCTGCTCTCGATGGCCCTGCGGTACGAGGGGTGGGAGGTGCGCAGTGCCGGGGACGGTGCGGACGCGGTCCGTGCGGCGCGTGACTTCCGGCCCGATGCGGTGGTCCTCGATGTGATGCTGCCGGATATGGACGGGCTGGCCGTGCTCAGCCGGCTGCGGCGGGAGTTCTCCGATGTCCCGGTGCTGTTCCTGACCGCGCGGGACTCGGTGGAGGACCGGATCGCCGGTCTCACGGCGGGCGGCGACGACTACGTCACCAAGCCGTTCAGCCTGGAGGAGGTCGTGGCACGTCTGCGCGGGCTGATCCGCAGGTCCGGCACAGCGTCCGCCGCACGGAGCGAGTCGACGCTCGCCGTCGGGGACCTCCTGCTGGACGAGGACAGCCACGAGGTGAGCCGGGGCGAGGACTCGATCCATCTGACTGCGACCGAATTCGAGCTGCTGCGTTTCCTCATGCGTAATCCGCGCCGGGTGCTGAGCAAGGCGCAGATCCTGGACCGGGTGTGGAACTACGACTTCGGCGGCCAGGCGAACGTCGTCGAGCTGTACATCTCGTACCTGCGCAAGAAGATCGACGCGGGCCGTACGCCGATGATCCACACCCGGCGCGGGGCGGGATACCTGATCAAGCCGGGTGAATAACCGGGTGAGCAGGCCAGGAAAGAGCATGCGGGGCCGTGGACGCTGCGGACCCGGCTCGTCGTGTACGCGGTGTCGCTCATCGCGGTCGTCGCGGCCGTCATCGGGTCGGTCACCGCCATCGCCTTCCACAGCTATATGTACGGGAAGCTGGACGACCAGCTGCGCTCCATCGCCGAACGGGTCGAGCCTCCCCGGAGAGGGTCTGCCGGCGCCGGGCGGCCGGAAGAGCGAGGACCTGCTGCGTTTCATCGGCATGGGCGGCCAGCCCTTCGGAACGGTCGGCGGCGTGTCCGTGGACGGCACGGTCACGGATTCGAAGGTCGTCGAGGACAGCGGAAGGGTGCCCGGAGAGCGCGCGACCGCTGACCGACGCCCAGCAGGACAAACTGGAGGCCGCGGACATCGACACGGACGGCGCGATACACGCGGTCGAACTGCCGGGACTCGGCAGCTATCGCTTCGAAGCCGTCCCGGCGGCCGGTGGCGTGACGATCCTCGTGGGCATCCCGAGTGCAGAGGTCAGCAGCGCCCTGACCACCCTGATCGTCGTCGAGGTCTGTGTCACAGCGGCCGGGCTCATCGCCGCCGGAATCGCGGGTGCCGCGATGGTCGGCGTCGCGCTGCGGCCACTGCGCCGGGTCGCCGCCACCGCGACGAGGGTCTCCGAACTTCCGCTGCACAGCGGCGAGGTCGCCCTGTTCGAGCGGGTTCCTGACGCCGAGGCCGATCCGCGCACCGAGGTGGGCCAGGTGGGTGCGGCCCTCAACCGCATGCTGGGCCACGTGGGTTCGGCGCTGGAGGCGCGGCAGAAGAGCGAGACGCGGGTACGGCAGTTCGTCGCCGACGCCAGCCATGAGCTGCGGACTCCCTCGCCTCGATCCGTGGCTACGCGGAACTCACCCGGCGCGGAGGGAGCACACCGGCCCCGACACCCGGCACGCACTGGGACGCATCGAGTCCGAGGCCGAGCGTATGACGGGGATGGTGGAGGATCTGCTGCTCCTGGCGCGCCTCGACGCCGGACGGCCGCTCGCGTGCGAGAGCACCGATCTGTCTCCGCTGGTCGTCGACGCGGTCAGCGATGCGCGCGTCGCGGGCGGCGGACGGCTTCCGCGGGCCCGCCTGCCCCGCCCATCACTGGCGCCTGGAGCTGCCCGACGTGCCCGCGACCGTGCGGGCGGATCCGACGAGGGTCCAGCAGGTGCTGGTCAACCTGCTGGCCAACGCCCGTACGCACACCCGCCGGGGACCACCGTCACCGTCCGGGTGCGGGAGGCGCGGGCCGGCGTGCCGTGGGTGACGCTGGAGGTGCAGGACGACGGGCCCGGCATCCCGGCCGAGCTGCTCCCGCACGTCTTCGAACGGTTCGCGCGCGGGATGCCTCGCGCTCCCGCCACGCGGGCTCGACCGGTCTCGGTCTCGCCATCGTGCAGGCCGTCGTCGCCGCGCACGGCGGGCGGGCCGAGGTGCGGTCGGAGCCGGGAACACGGTGTTCGCCGTCCATCTGCCCGCGGACGCGATGTACGAGGGAAACGCGCGGGCGGACGACTCACAGCAGCGGCACAGGCTCACCACACCGGTGTGACAGCGCGGTTGAGGAGTGTCGGTGACATGCGAACCGACACTCCTTGAGCACCTTGCCGGCCCGGGAACATCTCCTGGCCGGGGCGGTCGACGCGGCCGGTGCACCCGTACTCGACGTGGTGGTACCCGTCTACAACGAGGAGAAGGACCTCGAACGGTGTGTGCTGCGTCTGCACGACCATCTGGTGCGGACCTTCCCCTACCCTTCCGGATCACCGTCGCGGACAACGCGAGCACCGACAGCACGCCCCGGGTGGCGGCGCGGCTCGCGGCCACGATCCCGCAGGTGCGGTCCTGCCGGCTGGAGGAGAAGGGCCGCGGGCGGGCGCTGCGTACCGTCTGGTCCCAGTCGGACTCCCCGTGCTCGCCTATATGGACGTCGACCTCTCGACCGGCCTCAACGCGCTGCTGCCGCTGGTCGCCCCGCTGATCTCCGGCCACTCCGACCTGGCTATCGGGTCGCGTCTCGCCCGTAGTTCACGGGTGGTGCGGGGTCGAAGAGGAGTTCGTCTCGCGGGCCTACAACCTCATCCTGCGCTCGTCGCTGGCCGCCCGGTTCAGCGACGCCCAGTGCGGGTTCAAGGCGATCCGGCGTGATGTCGCGCAGCGCTGCTGCCGATGGTCGAGGACACCGGATGGTTCTTCGACACCGAGATGCTGGTGCTCGCCGAGCGGGCCGGGCTGCGTATCCATGAGGTGCCGGTCGACTGGGTCGACGACCCGGACTCCACGGTGCACATAGTGCGGACGGCAGCCGATGACCTGCGGGGTGTCTGGCGGGTGGGCAGGGCGCTGGCCGTCGGCGCACTGCCGCTGGACCGGCTCGCACGCCCCTTCGGGGACGATCCGCGCGACCGCGCCCTGGCCGGGTGCCGGGCGGGCTAGCCCGGCAGCTGGTCGGCTTCTGTGTCGTGGGGTGTTCTCCACGCTCCTCTACCTCCTGCTGTACTCCCTCTTCCGGGCGGGCGCCGGACCGCAGATCGCCAACGCCGGTGCGCTGCTCGTGTCGGCCGTGGTCAATACGGCGGCCAACCGGAGGCTCACCTTCGGCGTACGCGGCAGGGCGGTGCCGTACGCCATCAGGCGCAGGGGCTCGTCGTCTTCGCCATCGGTCTCGCCCTGACCAGCGGCTCGCTCGCCGCACTGGGCGCGGCGCCCGGATCGCCGTCGCACGGTACGGAACTGGCGGTGCTGATCGCGGCCAACCTCGCGGCGACGGTGCTGCGATTCCTGCTCCTGCGCGCGTGGGTCTTCCCCGACCGGCGCACGGACCGCGAGGACACGCCTTCCGGCCCCGCCCTTCCTGAGCAGGCTCCCGCCCTTTCCGAGCACGCGCCGGCCCTTCCCGAGCATGCCCCGCCGGCTCCGAACACGAACTGAGGAACGTCTGATGACCTCCCCGTACCCGCCGGCCTCCCCGCCCGCCGGGCACCCCGGCCCGCGCCCCGGCGGCGACCACGGCGGCAGGGCACAGCCGGCCGAAGGGTCCGCTGCTGCGGCGCGCGTGGCAGGGCAGGCCCGAGGACCCGCGCTGGGCCCGGCCGGCCTTCCTGGGCATGCTGCTGGTCATCGCACTCGCCTACCTGTGGAATCTCAGCGCCTCCGGATACGCCAACTCCTTCTACTCCGCGGCCGTGCAGGCGGGCAGCCAGAGCTGGAAGGCCTTCTTCTTCGGCTCGCTGGACTCCGCCAACGCCATCACCGTCGACAAGCCCCGGCCACCCTCTGGCCGATGGCCCTGTCGGTGCGGATCTTCGGCCTCAACGCGTGGGCGATCCTCGTCCCGCAGGTGCTGATGGGCGTCGCCACCGCCGGGGTGCTGTACGCCGCGGTACGCCGCCGCTTCAGCGTGTCCGCCGGGCTGATCGCGATGGCCGTGTTCGCGCTGACGCCCGTCGTGGCGCTGATGTTCCGGTTCAACAACCCGGACGCGCTGCTCGCCCTGCTGATGACGGTCACCGTCTACTGCGTGCTGCGCGCACTGGAGGGCGGCCGGACCCGGTGGCTGGTCTGGGCGGGCGTCGCTGTCGGTCTGGCGTTCCTGTCGAAGACCCTGCAGGCGTTCTTGATCCTGCCGCCGCTGGCCGTGCTGTACGCGGTGTTCGCGCCGGTTTCCGTACGCAAGCGGTTCGGCCAGCTCGGTCTCTCGGCGCTCGCCATGACGGTGGCCGGCGGCTGGTGGGTGGCGATCGTCGAACTGTGGCCCGCCTCCTCCCGCCCGTACATCGGCGGCTCGCAGAACAACTCCTTCCTGGAGCTCACCTTCGGCTACAACGGCCTCGGACGCATCAACGGTGAGGAGACCGGCAGCGTCGGTGGCGGTGGCGGTGGCGGAGGCCGGGGCGGTGGCGGTGGCTGGGGAGACCGGCATCGGCCGGATGTTCAACTCCGAGATCGGCAGCCAGGTCTCCTGGCTGCTGCCCGCCGCGCTGATCCTGCTGGTCGCGGGCGTCTGGCTGACCTGGAGGGCGAATCGGACCGACACGGCCCGTGCGGCCTTCCTCGCCTGGGGCGGCTCGCTGCTGATGACGGTGCTCGTCTTCAGCTTCATGGCCGGGATCTTCCACCAGTACTACACGGTGGCCCTGGCTCCGTACATCGCGGCGCTGGTCGGCGTGGGTGCCACCGTCCTGTGGGAGGAGCGGGCCAAGTGGTGGGCGGGCGCCGTGCTCGGCGCGACCGTCGCGGTGACCGCGCTCTGGTCGTACGTCCTGCTGGGGCGGACCCCGGACTACTTCCCGTGGCTGCGCTGGACGGTACTGGCCGGCGGCCTAGTGGGAGCTGTCGGCCTGCTGCTCGCCGCGCGGCTCGGCCGTCAACTGGCCCTGGCAACGGTGGGTGTTGGCCTCGCTGCTTCGCTGGCCGGGCCGACGGCGTACACGATCAGCACGCTGAACACCGGCCATCAGGGTTCGATCGTCACGGCGGGCCTGCGGGCGCGAGCATGGGCGGCCCGGGGCGGTGGCGGCCGGGGCGGCGGTGGAATGCCTCCTGGGCAGGGCACCGGGACCGGCGCTCAGCAGGGCACCGGGCCCGGCGGCGGCAAGGGCGGACCCAGGCCGGAGGCACCGCGCCGGGTCAGGGGCCGGGGCAGGGGCCGGGCAGGGCCAGGGCCGGGCGCCGGGCGCCGGGCAAAGCACAGGGCAGGGCGGCCGGACCCAGGGCGCGATGCCCCGGGCGCCATGAGTGAAGGCGGCAAGGGCCAGGGCGGCGGCGGTATGGGCGGCCTGCTCAACGGCGCGTCCGTCGGCTCCGAGGCCAAGAAGCTCCTGGAGAAGAACGCCGATGACTACACCTGGGCCGCCGCGGCCATCGGCTCGCAGAACGCCGCGAGCTACCAGCTCGCCACCGGTGACCCGGTGATGGCGATCGGCGGCTTCAACGGCAGCGACCCTCTCCGACGCTCGCCGAGTTCAAGAAGTACGCCCAGGACGGGAAGATCCACTACTTCGTGTCGGGCGGCGGAGGCGGTGGCGGCACGGGAGCCGACGGCACTTCGTCCCGGATCACCTCCTGGGTCGAGGACACCTACAAGGAGGTCACCGTCGGCGAAGCGACCTTCTACGACCTCACCCAGCCGAAGAAGGGCTGACGCCGCAGCAACCGATCCGCGACAACGGGGCGGTGGTCCGAGGCAAGCGTCTCGGCCACCGCCTCGTCGCGTACCCGCACCTCCTCCCCGCCGGGCCCGCCCGGCCGTCCCCGCCTTCGACACCGTCGGCGACCTGGGCGATGCGTACGGACGGGTCGGGGCGGAAGTCGAGATGCGTGACGTACACATGCACGGGCAGCCCCTGCACCCGCAGGGCCACCTCGCCGAAGCCGGGTGCGGGGGCGGGCACCGGATCGGGGTCCTGCGTCGACAGGCGGGTGATCTCGTGGTTCTCGGAGCTCAGGATGCGGTACCGGGACAGCACAGCCACCCGTACTCGCGCCGGGGCCACCCGGTACCACCGGGTCGAGGCTGTACACCGGAGCGAACGACCCCGCATGCGCAGCCGCTGCGCCGGCTCGGCCGCGAGGTCGCGCCACCGGCTGCGCGCATCCCGGTGGACGTCGACCTCCTGAAGCCCGATCACATCCGCGTCCAGTGCGCGTAGTTGTACAACCTGCCGGTCGAGGTCGAAGGCGCCGTCGGTGCCCGCACCCGCGTGGATGTTGTACGTCGCGACGCGCAGCCGCACCGTCTGCCCGGGCCGGGCGGGCCGGACGCCCAGGCGGGTGGCGCCGGCGCGGTCCCCAGAAGAACCGCGGCAGCCAGTGCCTTCCCGGCCGTGCGGCGTCGCGATGACATGCCGGGAGGGCTGCTCGCGGCGGGCCCGCCCGTAAACGACTTGTACGGCGTATAGGGAATGTCCTACGGTGTGCCTCGCCAACCTTCCCATACACCGTACAAGTCGTTCCGGATCCAGGAGCCCATATGACGGAGACCGCCGCCGAGAGCAAGGATCTCGCCCCGCACGGCCACCCGCAGCGGTGGCTGATCCTCGGCGTCATCTGCCTCGCGCAGCTCACCGTGCTGCTCGACAACACCGTCCTCAACGTCGCGATCCCTCCCTCACCACGGAGCTGAACGCCTCCGCCGCCGATGTGCAGTGGATGATCAACGCCTACTCGCTCGTCCAGTCGGGCCTGCTGCTCACCGCGGGCAGCGCGTCCGACCGCTACGGCCGCAAGAAGATGCTGGTCACGGGGCTCGCCCTGTTCGGAATCGGCTCGCTGGTGGCAGGGCTCGCACAGTCCTCCGGCCAGCTGATCGCGGCCCGCGCCGGAATGGGCATCGGCGGAGCGCTGCTGCTCACCACCACCCTGGCCGTCGTGGTCCAGATCTTCGACGACTCCGAGCGCGTGAAGGCGATCGGCCTCTGGGCCACCGTCAGCTCGCTGGGTTTCGCCGCCGGTCCGCTGATCGGCGGCGTCATGCTCGACCACTTCTGGTGGGGGCGATCTTCCTGATCAACATTCCGGTGGCGCTCATCGGGCTGGTGGCCGTCGTCCGGCTCGTCCCGGAGTTCAAGAACCCCCAGGGAGAGCGTCCCGATCTGTTCGGCGCTCTGCTCTCCACCATCGGGATGTCCGCCGTCGTCTACGCGATCATCTCCGGCCCGGAGCACGGCTGGACCTCGGGCCAGGTCCTGCTGACCGCCTTCACCGGGGCCGCAGTCCTCGCCGGATTCGTGCTGTGGGAGCTCCACGTCCCCAACCCGATGCTGGACATGCACTTCTTCCGGAACCAGAAGTTCATCGGGGCGGTCGCGGGCGCGATCCTGGTCGCCTTCGGAATGGGCGGCTCGCTGTATCTGCTCACCCAGCACCTGCAGTTCGTGCTCGGGTACGGGCCGCTGGACGCGGGCCTGCGTACCGCGCCGCTCGCGCTCACCGTTGTCGCACTCAACCTCACCGGCCTCGGTGCCCGCCTCGTCCCCAGGATGGGGACGCCCGCCACCATCGCCGCCGGGATGAGCCTGCTGTCGGCCGGTCTCGCGGCCATCGCGGTGCTCGGCCGTGACGGCTACGGCGGCATGCTGATCGGCCTGGTCGTGATGGGTGCGGGCATCTCGCTCGCGATGCCCGCCATGGCCAACGCGATCATGAGCTCCATCCCGCCGGAGAAGGCGGGCGTGGGCGCGGGCGTCAACGGCACGCTCGCCGAATTCGGCAACGGGCTCGGGGTCGCCGTGCTCGGCGCCGTGCTCAGCTCCCGGTTCGCCGCGCTCGTACCTGCCGCCGTCGGAGCGGCCTCGCTGCCCGCAGCACTTGCCGCCGCGGACGGCGCGGGCGAGCGGCAGCGGATCACGGAGGCCTTCGCCTCCGGCCTGGAAGCCAGCCAACTGGTCGGTTCGGCCGCCGTCCTGGCGGGCGGGATGCTGGCCGCGGCACTGCTGCGGCGGGCGGAGCGGACGGCGGCCGCCACGGCCGCCCGGCGCGGCCGGATGCCGCCGGGGCAGACTCGGCCTGAACAGCGGCATAGCATCGGACCGGGGTGCCGGACCGCAGCCGTCCGGTACGTACGCAGGCCCGTGCCCGTGGGTACGGACACGGGCAGCCCATCCGTTCCGTGCCGGCCGGCGATCCGTACCGGCGGCGAGTAGAGGAGAGTGCGCCATGGCGTCCGCGGCCGACCGTGCGAGGAACCCCGCGCGGACCAGTGTGTGGCTGGATACGCGAACGCCCTCGCGCACCCGCAAAGCGGATCAGCCGGCCGGTCTCGACCGGAACAGGATCACCGCGGCTGCCGTCCGGCTGCTGGACGCGGAGGGCCTCGCCAAGTTCTCCATGCGCAGGCTCGCCGCCGATCTCGACGTCACCGCGATGTCCCTCTACTGGTACGTCGACACCAAGGACGACCTGCTGGAGCTGGCCCTGGACTCGGTGTACGGCGAGATCGGGCCCCGCGGACCGATGCCGACTGGCGTGAGCGGCTACGCGAACTGGCCACCAGCTACCGGAAGATGCTGGTCCTGCACCCTGGGCAGCCGAGATCGCCGGCCGGTTCCTGAACATCGGGCCGCAGGCCATGCTGTTCTCGTACGCCGTCCAGGACGTCATCCGGGCGACCGGGCTTCCGCTGCCCACCCACACCGGTGCGATGTCCGCCGTCTTCGGGTTCGTGTTCGGGCTCGGCACGATCGAGGGCCATGTCGTGCGGCGTTCGGCGGAGGCGGGGATCAGCACGGACGAGCACTTCCAGCAGGCGATCAGCTCGATCCGTGCCAGCCCGCAGTTCAGCCGGATCACGGACACCTCACGGAGCCTGATCGACGCACGCGGCGGGGACACGGTGCAGGAGATGTACGACCGCGACTTCACCTTCGCCCTGGACCTGCTGATCGCGGGCATCGAAACGATGTGCGCACGGGCGGACCCGGTTCAGTAACCGCGTACGACGTCCACCGCCAGCGGAGGCGTCCTGCCCTCGCGCAGCGCCTCCCAGCAGGCGGCGAAATCCGTGCCGACGTCCTCGTCGGCCGTGATCCCGCGGAGTGCGAGGTGATCACCGTGCGCGGCAGTCGCCAGGCCGGGTCGGCGGGGCCCGCGGGCTCCTCGGGCAGTACGTCGAGCACGGCCCGCCGCACCGCCCGCCGTGCAGCGCGGCCTCGAGCGCCGCCATGTCCACGGTCGCGCCCCGCCCGATGTTGATGAACGTGGCGCCCGCAGCGCCGAGAGCCTGGCGTCGGCGAAGAATCCCTCGGTCTCCCCGTCAGCGGCAGCGTGGACACCACCCAGCGGGCGACGGCCAGTGCGTCCGCCTCCTCTCCCGTGCCGGCCCCGGCCACCCGGTCGAATCCCGGCACCGCCGCGGACGGCGCGCGGGCCACTCCAACGGTGCGGATGCCGCACGCCCGCAGCAGACCTGCGACCGCGGAACCGATCCGGCCGGTGCCATAGACCACGGCTGTGCGCCCGGCGGCGAGCTCGGAGGGATACGCCGCCACTGGGCCCGCGCGTGCTGCGCGGCGTGCTCGGGTACGGACTGGCAGTCGGCGAGCACCCAGCCCAGCACGTACTGGGCGATCCGCTCACCCATGCGCCCCACCGTCCGGGTCAGCAGCACCCTTCGGGCCAGGTCCGCCCGGGGCCGAGCAGTGTGTCGGTACCGGCGTTGACGCTGTGGAACCACATCAGCCGTCCGGTGCGCAGGGGCCGGGCAGCGAGTCGCCCACGTAGAGGAAGGGCTCGTCCGGCGGGGCGGCGTCCGTGCGCTCGGCGGTGCGCCCGGTGATCCGTTCCAGCGCGCCGACGACGGGTGCGGCGAGGTCCGGTGCGGCCAGCAGCCGGGCCCGCGCGAGCAGTTGAGGTGAGGAAGGGACATCATCCGGGCGGTCAGCTCCCGGTGGCCAGGTGGGCGGGGAAACCGCCAGTGGCCACCGGGCTCCAGCGCTCCGGGGTGATCCGGATGATGGACTTGCCCTGCTTCAGCATGGCCGCCCGGTACTCGTCCCAGTCCGGGTGCTCACCGGAGATGTTCCGGAAGTACTCGACGAGCGGCTCGACCGAATCCGGTGAATCGATCACCTCGGCCGAGCCGTCGATCTGTACCCAGGGGCCGTTCCACTCGTCCGAAAGGACGATCACGCTGACCCGCTCGTCCCGCTTGGCGTTACGGACCTTGGCCCGTTCGGGGTAGGTCGAGACGACGATCCGTCCGGCGTCATCGACGCCACAGGTCAGCGGGGATCCCTGCGGACGGCCGTCGGACCGGGTGGTCAGCAGGATCGCCCGGTGCCTGGGCCGCACGAACGCCAGCAGGTCATCGAGCTCGACCGCGGTGTTGGTCGCGATATTGGGTGCCATACGGCAATCCTATGACTGGAGCGATTCCCCTGCACGGCCTGGATGTCCAGCTCCACCCGCAGCGTCGTGCCGATCGCCGAGATCCCCGCCTGGAGAACCTGGTTGTAGTTCATGGCGAAGTCGTCGCGGCGCAGCTCGGCCGTGGCGTGGAAGGCCGCGCGCACCCGCCCACGGGTCGGGGCCGGTGCCGAGGTAGCTGAGGTCGAGGTCGATGTCGCGTGCGACGCCGTGCAGGGTCAGCTCGCCGTGCACCGTCCAGCGGTCGGGCCCCGCGGTCAGTGCCCGGGAGCGGTAGGTGATCTCCGGGAACCGGTCCACGTCGAGGAAGTCCGGGGAGCGCAGATGCTTGTCCCGCATGCCGTTGCCGGTGTCGATACTGGCCGCACCGATGACTGCCTCGACCCGGGAGCGCTGGATGTCCGGCGCGATCTCGATCCGGCCGCCGAAGTCGGTGAACCGGCCGTGCACGCTGGAGATGCCCAGGTGCTGCGCGACCGCGGCCACCGAGGAGTGGGCCGGGTCGAGCGACCAGGCGCCCGGCGGCGGCAGTTCCACACCGCCCTGCCGGGCCAGCACCACGGTGCCGGCCTCGACGCGGCCGGCGGCCGTGACGAGCGCGGTGGACGCGGCAGGGGCGTACCCGACCGCCGTGACGATCACTGTGTACGCGCCGGCCGGCAGGGGATCACCGGTCTGGACCGCCCCGTCCTCGTCGGCGGCGGCCCGTAGCACCTGGGTGCCGGTCATGTCGGTGACCGTCACGACCGCGTGCTGGACCGCCCAGCCGTCCCGCGTCCGTACCTGTGCGCGAAGTGCCATCCCGTGTTCTCTCCTTGCTCCGTGACTCAATGACTCAATGAGTCGGGCCCGGGCGGGGACGGCAGGCCGTCCCCTGCCTGCCGTCCCTGCCACCGGGGCCCATTTCCGCCGACGGCACAGCCTCTCCGCTGGGAGGGCTGTTCCGCCAGGGTCTTTGCTGTTCGCGGGGATTTCCCGCGATTACTCGCGGGGAGTGTCCCGCGATCACTCGCCCGGGTGGGTGAGCTCGATGTCGTGGCCGTCGACTCCGGGACCGGCCACGGTCAGCGCACCGGCCACCGGCGGGTAGCCGGTCGCGATGAGCGAGTACTCGCCGGCGTCCAGGTCGGTGAAGGCGTAGACACCGTCCTGACCGGTCGTCGATGTGCCGACCACGTTGCCGGCCGCGTCGATGAGCGTGACACGGGCATCGGGCAGCGGGGACCGGCCGGAACCGGCCCGTACGACACCCTGGACCAGCGCGCCCGACTGCAGCGCGGCATCGACCCGGGTGACGCCCTGGCCGCCGATGTCCACCGGCAGTGCCAGCGGACGGAAGCCGGCAGCGGTCACCGCTACGGTCACCGAACCGGGGATCAGCTCGCCGAAGGCGAACTCGCCCGCCGCACCGGACCTGCCGGTGGCCAGTACGTCGCCGCGCACATCGGTGACCAGGACCATCGCGCCCTCGACCGGGGCGCCGCCGTCGGCGTGCCGAACGGTGCCGGACAGGCCGCTCGTACCGGCGAGCAGGATGTCGAAGTCCAGCGGCTCTTCGGCGACGACCACGGTGGACGCCTGCGGCTGGAAGCCGTCGGCGGACGCGATCAGTACGTACGAACCGTTCCCCGGCGCGTCCAGCGTGTAGCCGCCGTCCGCCTGGGCGACGGAGCGGCCGAGCTGCCGGCCGCCCAGCGAGATCAGGGTGATGGCCGCACGGGCGACGGGTGCGCCCTCGGCGCCGCGCACCACACCGCGTACCGGTGTGCCCTGAAGGCTTGCGGCCGGGGCTTCGACGCCTGCGTCCGGAGCGGTCCCGGCTGCCACCGTGGCGCTCTGCGCGACGGTGGCGGCCTGCGCTTCGACGGCCTGGGCCGCGGATCCGTGCTGTCCTGCGGGGACGAGCGCTTCGGCCGTTGCCGGCGCGGTGTCGTTCGCGGCGTTCGACTTCAACGCGACCTCCTTGATGAAGATCGTCAGCAGGAAGGCGACCAGGGCGGCCGGAGCCGCGTACAGGAACACATCCGCGACGCCGTGCCCGTAGGCCGACTCCACGACCGTACGGAACGGTCCCGGCAGTGTGTCCAGGTCGGGGATGCCCCGCCCCCATGCCCTGGGCCATGGCCGCGTCCTTGGGACCGAGAGCCGCGACGCCGTCCTTGGTGTACTGCGTGACCCGGGTGCCGAGTACGGCGCCCAGTGCCGAGACACCGATCGCACCGCCCAGTGAGCGGAAGAAGGTGACGACCGAGCTGGCCGAGCCGAGGTCGGCCGGGTCGACCTGGTTCTGTGTGGCGAGCACCAGGTTCTGCATCATCATGCCGACGCCGAGGCCCATGACGAGCATGTAGACCGCGATGAGCAGGTAGTCGGTGTCGTACCGGATGGTGCCGAGCATCCCCAGCCCACCGGTGAGCAGGAAGCCACCTGCGACCAGCCAGACCTTCCAGCGGCCGGTCTTGGTGATGAACCGCCCGAGACGGTCGAGGAGACGAACAGACCCGCGATCATCGGGATCGTCATGACGCCGGACATCGTCGGCGACTTGCCGCGTGCCAGCTGGAAGTACTGGCTGAAGAAGATCGTGCCCGCGAACATCGCGACACCCACGAACAGCGAGGCGGCCGATGCGAGGGTGATGGTGCTGTTACGGAAGAGGCGCAGCGGGATGATCGGCTCGCTGGCCCTGGACTCGACGAAGAGGAAGACGAGCGTGAGCAGGGCGGTGCCCGCGAGCATCGCGCCGGTCTGCCAGGACATCCAGTCGTACTTGTCCCCGGCGAAGGTCACCCAGAGCAGCAGGAGCGACACGGCGGCGCTGACGAAGAACGCGCCCAGCCAGTCGACCTTGACGTTGCGCTTGACGACCGGGAGGTTCAGGGTCTTCTGCAGCACGATGATCGCGATGACGGCGAACGGCACCCCGACGTAGAAGCACCAGCGCCAGCCGAGCCAGCTGGTGTCCGTGATGACACCGCCGAGCAGCGGGCCGCCGACGGTGGCGACGGCGAACACCGCACCGAGGTAGCCGCTGTACCGTCCACGCTCGCGGGGAGATCATGGCGGCCATCACGATCTGGGCGAGGGCGGAGAGACCGCCGACGCCGATGCCCTGCACCACGCGGCAGGCGATGAGCATGCTGCTGCTCTGCGACAGCCCGGCGACGACCGATCCCGACACGAAGATGATGAGGGCTATCTGGACCAGCAGCTTCTTGCTGAACAGGTCCGCGAGCTTGCCCCAGAGCGGGGTGGTGGCGGTCATGGCCAGCAGCGAGGCCGTGACGACCCAGGTGTAGGCGCTCTGACCGCCTTCGAGGTCGGAGATGATCTCGGGAGGGCGTTGGAAACGACCGTCGACGACAGAATCGCGACGAACATGCCGAGCAGCAGCCCGGTCAGCGCCTTCATGATCTGAGGGTGTGTCATCGGCGTGCCGTTGGGGCTTCGGGCGCCCGTGCTTGGCGTGGCCGCCCGCACACCGGTTGGTGTGGTCGTAGCCATTGAGTTCCTTATCAGTGCGTATTTGCTTCTGTTACACAGGTGTACGGGTGTGTGAATCCTCGTCGGAGTGCCGGGTGCGGCACTCGGTGCTGTGCTTTCCGGGCGTACAGCCACCGGAGCCGCGGCAGGCGAAGCTGTCGCGCAGCCGGGACAGCAGCGTGTTGAGCAGGCCCAGGTCGTCGTCGGACCAGTCCTTGAGGTTGTGGGCGAACAGCTCGGTGGTGCGACGGGTCAGCTCGTCGAGCAGTTCCTCGCCCGCGGGAGTCAGCCGCAGGATGCGGGACCGTTTGTCCGACGGGTCCTCGGACCGCTCTATCCAGCCGTGTTCCGCCACATGGGCGACATGGCGACTGGTCACGGACATGTCCACGGCCATCAGCTCGGAGAGCCTGCTGATCCGCATTTCGCCGTGCCTGTCCAGCAGTGTCAGCACAGCGGCGGAGCCGCCGGGGCACTCGACGGGCAGGGTGCGGGCGAGTCCCCGTTTGACGGCGCCTATGGCACTGAGCTGCCGGGCCAGTTCTTCGTACTGGCTCCGTGCAGCCACGGTTCCTCCAGACATATCGCCGTCATCTTGTTGCTTAGGGCAACGATAGAAGCCGATGGTTGCTGCAGGCAAACGAATGAGGGCTTGCGAAAGTAAAGGAAGACAAAAGCCTCCGTAGGGTCCCGGTCAAAGCCCCAGCGTGTGCCGTGCGGCCTTCGCCGGATGTGTTTCGCGGCACACCGGAGCCACTCGTGGAGAGGGTGCGGAGCGTCCGGGCCGGGAGTGAAGAGGCGGTGCAAGGCTCGGGTCGGCCTCAAGCCCTGCGGCACCCGGGGTTGGGCTGTACGCCCGGGTTCGCTAGGGTCCTGGCCCATGGCACACAACCCCACGCCCCTCAGCAGGGCCCCGAGGGCACCAACGACCCGGCGGGCAGCACACAGATGTTCCGCGCCTTTGTCGACGAGGGCGAGCCGCAGCGCCGGCAGCAGCCCGCGGCGACCTCCTCCGGGCCGAAGACCGGGGTGATCGTGGCCGTCGTCGCGATCATCGTCGTCCTCGGTGCGGTCGCCTGGCTCGCTCTCGGCTGACCCGCGATCCCCGCGCCCACGGGGACAAATCCGTCAACTCACGTACCCGCTACTTCCATACGGCGCTGACGTCCTGGGTCTCGATACGCATCCCCAGGGGAACCCGCCAGGAGGGCACGCACACGGTGTACGTCTTCTTGCGCACCGCTCCCGCGTCGATCGGCGCGGGCAGGCTGCGCCGACTCCACGGTGGCCCAGTCGACGTCGAGGCCGCCGATGATGTGAGTGGCGAAGGTGACCGTGCCCGAGCGGGCCGGGGTGCCGCCGGTATTGCGGAACTCCACGGTCACCAGCTCGCACCAGCGCTTGTCCGCGGGCGCCCGCACCGGGTCGCCCAGCTTCAGCGCCGCCGGTTCGGCCGGGGCGTGCCCTGGCGTGGACGGCGTGGACGGGGCCGGCGGGTGGCCCCGCCGGGGACTCCGGCCGCGTACCGCCGGGCCCGTTGCTGCCGCTGTCGCTGCCGCTGTCGCTGCCGCCCGAGCCGCCCGGGGTGGTGGCGCCGGGAGACCCGCCGGTCCGGGAGCCGGGTGCCGCCCGCTCCGGCCGGGTGCCGGCGCTGCTGCCGCTTCCCGGACGGGCAGAGGCCCCGCGCCGCTCGCCGTGCGGTTCTTCTTGGCGCCGCCGGGCGAAGCGCTGCTGTCCCGGCTCCCGGCTCCGCGCCCGCTGCCGTCCAGTGGGGCCAGGGTCACCGTCCCCGACGGCTTCGCGGCCCTTCGGGGGCCTCCGGTGAGCCACTGCCGGCTGCGCCCACCGCCGTGTATCCGTCGTCGCCGCCGGTGCCTCCGCCGCAGGCGTGAGCACGCCGCCCAGGCACAGCACGGCCGCCGAGGCGGCTATCACGGTGCCTCGGCGGCCGGTTGAGCCGAATGTCTGACGTCGCATCGCGTCAGTGTGGCTGACGACCCGTCAATTCGGAACCCTCGCGCTGCCACGCGTGGGTCAGTCGGCGATGAGCCCCTCCCTGAGCTGGGTGAGCGTCCGGGTCAGCAGGCGCGAGACGTGCATCTGGGAGATGCCGACCTCCTCGCCGATCTGTGACTGGGTCATGTTGGCGAAGAAGCGCAGCATGATGATCTGGCGCTCGCGCGGCGCGAGTTTGGCCAGCAGCGGCTTCAGGGACTCGCGGTACTCGACGCCTTCCAGCGCCGTGTCCTCGTACCCCAGACGGTCCGCCAGCGAACCCTCGCCGCCGTCGTCCTCGGGTGAGGGCGAGTCCAGCGAGGAGGCCGTGTACGCGTTGCCGACGGCCAGGCCGTCGACCACGTCCTCCTCGGAGACCCCGAGCGCCTTCGCCAGCTCCGGCACGGTCGGCGAGCGGTCCAGCTTCTGGGCGAGCTCGTCACTGGTCTTGGTGAGGGCGAGCCGCAGCTCCTGGAGCCGGCGAGGCACCCGCACCGACCATGAGGTGTCGCGGAAGAAGCGTTTGATCTCCCCGACCACGGTCGGCATCGCGAATGTCGGGAACTCCACGCCCCGTTCGCAGTCGAACCGGTCGATCGCCTTGATCAGGCCGATCGTGCCGACCTGGACGATGTCCTCCATGGGTTCGTTACGGCTGCGGAACCGTGCCGCCGCGTAACGCACCAGCGGGAGGTTGAGCTCGATGAGTGTGTCCCGTACGTAGGTCCGCTCCGGACTGTCCGTTTCCTCGGGCCCCGAAGCGGGGCCGAGCGCGGCGAGCCGCAGGAACAGGGAGCGGGACAGAGTACGCGTGTCGATGGCTTCCGACGAGCTGGTGAGCACGGCAGGTGCTGGTGCGCTCTTCGTGAGCGTGAGCACCTTCGAGCTGCCCTGTTCTGCGGACATGCCACCCCTTGAGGTCGCGGACGGTCGCGGTGGCCACGACCATCGGAGGAACGCAGCCTCCACCTGAATACCGGCGGTAGGGCTGCGGCAAACGCGGTTCGAGCAGAATGTCACATGTCGGCAACGCGCTGTAGTGACTTGTCGACAAGTCTGCGCCGAATCTGCGCAGGAAACAGGGGTGTGAGGCTTTACACCTCCGGAGTCGACCCTTGTCCGATCTACCCGATCCGGTTAAGCCTCGATCTTGTTTGCGGATCGGAGTCGGGCGAAGCTGCGGGCGAGCAGCCTTGACACATGCATCTGCGAGACACCCAGCTCGGCGCTGATCTGAGACTGGGTCAAGTTGCTGTAGTAGCGCAGCAGCAGGATCCGCTGCTCGCGCTCGGGCAGCTGGACGAGCAGATGCCGTACCAGGTCGCGGTGCTCGACCCCGGCGAGCGCGGGGTCCTCGTAGCCGAGCCGGTCCAGCAGGCCGGGCAGACCGTCGCCCTCCTGGGCCGCCTCCAGGGAGGTGGCGTGGTACGAGCGGCCCGCCTCGATGCAGGCGAGTACCTCCTCCTCGGAGATCTTCAGCCGCTCGGCGATCTCGCCGGTGGTGGGTGAGCGGCCGTGGGCGGTCGTCAGGTCCTCGGTGGCACCGGTGACCTGGACCCAGAGCTCGTGCAGCCGTCGGGGTACGTGGACGGTTCGTACGTTGTCGCGGAAGTAGCGCTTGATCTCGCCCACCACGGTGGGCATCGCGAACGTCGGGAACTGGACGCCGCGTTCCGGGTCGAACCGGTCGATGGCGTTGATCAGACCGATGGTGCCGACTTGGACGACGTCCTCCATCGGTTCGTTACGACTACGGAAGCGGGCCGCGGCGTACCGCACGAGCGGCAGGTTCGCCTCGATCAGGGCTGTGCGGACCCTGCGGTGTTCCGCGCTGCCCGGTTCGAGGCCCTGGAGACGGCCGAACAGGACCTGGGTGAGCGCCCTGGTGTCCGCGCCCCGGGTTCTGGTGGGGGCAGGGTGGGATCGGGCGTCTCGGTCTGAATGTCGTCGTCCGTCTGGACGTTCTGGGGCGGGACTTGAGGCGCTGTACTGGCCGGCACGGTGTCGCCACCCCTTTGCGGTCAACTACGGTCAACTCATCCGTCAAAAGCGGTCATAGCATCACAAGACATGCCCACTGTGTGCAAGCACCCCATACCGCCGTGTTGGGGTGAGTCGCTGCAAAAGCGGTTTAAAACTGTTTAAACATGCGCAAAGCCCTCTCCTGAAAGGAGAGGGGCCTGTGAGCCGAAGGCGGAGCGACTCGGGAGGCGTCAGAACGGGTAGTCGGCGATCACCCAAGTGGCGAACTCCTGCCACTGTCCGACGGCTGCCCGGTGGGCCGGGTGCTCGGCGTAGCGCTTCAGGGAGTCCTGGTCGGCGACCGCGGAGTTGATGGCGAAGTCATGGGCGTTTCGCCGGTCGCTGATGTTCCAGGCGCACTCCCAGAACTCCAGCTCAGGGACCTGACCTCCGAGCTGCCGGAACGCCTCCGCCCCGGCCACGACCCGCGGATCGTCCCGCTCGACGCCGTCGTTCAGCTTGAACAGGACCAGGTGGCGGATCATCGGCTTCTCCTACTTCACCAGCTCGGACATGAAGTCTCCGACGCCTTCTGCGGCACTCGAAACGCCTTCGAACCCTACCTGGACGAGATCTGCGGCCCGGTCGGGGAAGTGATGATCGTGTACAGCACGAAGACCACGATTATGTAGAGCGCGATCTTCTTCGCTTGCACCACGGCCCCGCCTCTCCCTTTGATCACCTGTTGCAGTCGGGCGATTCTAGCCGCACGAATGGCCGTATCCGATGGCTGTTTTCGATCACTGTCCGATCACTGACGGATTCTTTAAGGACCAAGGTCCTGTCGATCGGGGTCCTTGCCCGCAGGTGCGGCTTCTGTGATGGGGCAGGATGGACGTGAGCCCCAGCGGATGTGGCATGAATCCGCGGGGTGAGGGACAGGAGCTCATCTGTACGGCCCTCGCTGCGTTCCCCGACAGCGGCGAGGACCGCCGGGCCCTGTCCTCATCGGGGAAGCGGCTTGTCCCCGACGTCGCTTCCCCGACCTGACTTCTACGCCTCAGCCGAACGCCAGGGCGAGGATAACCAGGCACGCGGCCAGGGCGAACGTTTCCCACCGCACCGCTCGCCGGATGAGCTCCGGCCGCAAGCGCCGGCCGTTCGAGCCGCCGTCCCCGGACGCTGGGGAGTCGTCGCCGGAGTCTTCGCTCATCTGCTTCAGCCACCTGCTTCTGTCATCTGCCGTCGGACGACTGTCACTGACAACCGAGACGGCGGGGCCAACGCAGTGAAGGGCCGACCAGCGGGTCGGCCCTTCAGCTATCTGCGGTAGCGGTGGGATTTGAACCCACGGTGAGTTTCCCCACACTCGCTTTCGAGGCGAGCTCCTTCGGCCGCTCGGACACGCTACCGAGAGAGCTTAGACCATTGCGGGCCGTGGTCGAAATCCGATTCCGGGCATCGGGCCGGAGCGGGCGGGACCAGGTGTCAGCGCTCGCGGAAGAACGCCGTCAGCAGATCCGCGCAGGCCGCTTCCAGCACGCCGTGGATGATTTCGGGCCGGTGGTTGAGCCTGCGGTCCCGTACGACGTCCCAGAGCGATCCTGCGGCGCCCGCCTTCTCGTCCCGTGCCCCGTAGACCACCCGGGCGACCCGGGACTGTACGAGCGCGCCCGCGCACATCGTGCAGGGCTCCAGCGTGACCACCAGCGTGCAGCCGGTCAGCCGCCAGCTGCCCAGTACGGCCGCGGCGCGCGCAGCGCGAGCACCTCGGCGTGTGCGGTCGGGTCCGCGGTCGCCTCGCGCTCGTTGTGCCCGACGGCGAGCAGCGCGCCGTCGGGGTCAGGACAACGGCGCCGACCGGCACTTCGCCGGCCGACGCCGCCTGCGCGGCCTCGTACAGGGCCTGGCGCATGGATGCCTGCCACGGGTCCCGTAGGGGATCGCGGGGAGGCGGTGAGGAGGGTGGGGTGGTGGTGCGTTCACCCGCGGACCCTAACGGACGGTCTCCAGGACCTCGGCCGCTCCCAGCGCGTCCGCGATCTCCACCAGCGCGTCGGTGCGCAGGGCCAGCAGCTCCTTCTCGGGCAGGCCGAGGTCGGCGAGGACCCGGGATCTCCGAGCGGCCCCGCCGGTACGGCGTCGGGGTCCTGCTCCGGATCGAGGTCGATGACACCGGTGCCGGGACCTGCCCGGCCGCCGATGGCGCTCTCCTCCGCTTCGTCGGCCTCGCCGTCCTCCGTACCGTCGAGGCCGACTAGCTCCTCGAGTGCGGCGATCTCGTCGTCGGCCCCGGTTCGCGGCCGAGCAGTTCATCGGTGAGCAGGATCTCCCCGTACGAGGAGCGGGCGGCGGCGGACGCGTCCGAGATGTAGATACGGGGTCCTCCTCACCGTCCACCCGGAGAACGCCGAACCAGACGTCCTCCTGCTCGATGTAGACAAGGACCGTGTCCTCGTCCACCGAGGCCTCACGGGCCAGATCCGTCAGGTCGGACAGGGTTTCCACATCGTCGAGCTCTGTATCGCTCGCTTCCCACCCGTCTTCGGTGCGCGCGAGCAGTGCGGCGAAGTACACCGTGACTCTCCCACTGGTCATAGGTGAATCGGTCCGACGGGAGGGCAGACGGTCTTCCGGCTGCTCTGTGCCCCGCCCAAGCGGCATCGTGGCAGAAACGAGCGCCGAGCGAGACGTCTTCCGTCGTGCGTCGGCCATCAGTTCCGGGAGTGCCTGGTCGGCGCACTGCTGCCCGGACCTCTCTCCGCCCGCGGGCGGCCGGGTGCCGGCCGGCGGCTACCAGCGGAACGTACGCATCCGCATCTGTTGCCGCATACGGGCCGCACGGGCTCTGCGCGGCTGGACCCGGTCGCGGAGCTGCTTGGCCTCGTGGAGCTCCCGCAGGAACTGGGCGCGGCGCCTCCGGCGTACCGCGTCACTCTCCTGCGCGTCCGGCACGTTCTCTCGCGCGTCGGGCAGGCCGCGCGCGTCGCGGTCGGTCCGTCCTGCGTGCTGCTCCCCGTCGGGCATCGACACACCACCCCAAGCCTGGGTCCGTATGTCCCTACCTTCCCCGAACAGGTGGTTGATGCCAGCGCAGACTGGCGGCAAGCCGCGTCGGGGCCCCGCTACTGTTGACGGCATGCGGATCCACGTCGTCGACCACCCGCTGGTCGCGCACAAACTCACCACGCTGCGCGACAAGCGCACCGACTCCCCGACCTTCCGGCGGCTCGCCGACGAGCTGGTCACCCTCCTTGCCTATGAGGCCACCAGGGATGTGCGCACCGAACAGGTCGACATCGAGACCCCGGTGACGCCCACGACGGGCGTGAAGCTGTCGTACCCGCGGCCCTGGTCGTGCCGATCCTGCGCGCCGGTCTCGGCATGCTGGACGGCATGGTGCGGCTGCTCCCGACCGCTGAGGTCGGCTTCCTGGGCATGATCCGCAACGAGGAGACGCTCCAGGCGGAGACGTACGCGACGCGGATGCCGGAGGACCTCTCGGGCCGCCAGGTCTATGTGCTCGACCCGATGCTGGCCACCGGCGGCACGCTGGTCGCTGCGATCAGGGAACTGATCAAGCGCGGGGCGGACGATGTCACCGCGGTCGTGCTGCTCGCGGCGCCCGAGGGCGTCGAGGTGATGGAGCGCGAGCTGGCCGGTACGCCGGTCACGGTGGTCACCGCCTCGATCGACGAGCGGCTCAACGAGCAGGGGTACATCGTGCCGGGGCTCGGCGACGCGGGTGACCGGATGTACGGCACCGCCTGACGGCATCAGCTGTCGCGGTCACCCGGCTCCCGCGGCTTGCGGCTGCTCAGCAGGACGGGGACGAGGACGAGCGCGCGGGGCCGGTGCGGTCAGGACCGTGAGGGCCTTGGCGGCTGCGGCGGGGTGCTGAACGTCTTGAACTTCGCACCGATGATCAGATCGACGTCCGCTGTCTTGCGGGCATCGGTCTTCTGCACGGCCCCGGCAACTGCGTGCCGAGCACCGGGAAGGAGCCGTCCGCGGCCGTCGGGGCGCCGATGAGCACCCGGGGCCCGGCACCTTCTTGTCGTACGCGGCCGGCGCGTTGCCCACCTTGCCGATGGTGAAGCCGCGCTTCTCGAGCTCATCGGCCGCCGACTTGGCGAGCCCGCTGCGGGGCGTCGCGTTGTAGATGTTGACCTTGATCGCGGTCGGCTTCGGCAGCTTCTTCGCGGTAGCGGCAGCGGCAGCCGAGGGGACGACGAGGGCAGCTCTTCTTGTGGTCGGCCGCGTTCGCCTGCTCGTCACCGCCGGTGAACACGTCGATGAGCTGCAACCCGCCCCAGCCGACCAGGCCGAGGGCCACCACGGCGGCGACAGCCGCGAGGACCAGCTTGTGGCGGTGACGGGGGCGGCGCATGCGCGGGTACTTGTTACCCGTGACGCGGTACTTTCCGCCCATGCCGGGGAGTCAGCATGCTCATGGCCGAAGCGTAGTGCGACCTGGTGATGATGCCTACTAAATGATCAATAGGTAGCACCCAGATGAGCATAAAACACCCGAAAGGACCGAAATGACCCCGATGGGGTCAGGGGCGGTCAGTCGAGTTCGAGAACGCGGGCGTGCAGCACCTGGCGCTGCTGAAGCGCGGCGCGCACCGCACGGTGCAGTCCGTCCTCGAGGTAGAGATCGCCCCGCCACTTCACGACGTGGGCGAACAGGTCGCCGTAGAACGTGGAGTCCTCGGCGAGGAGAGTCTCGAGGTCGAGCTGGCCTTTGGTGGTCACGAGCTGGTCCAGACGGACCGGGCGCGGCGCGACATCCGCCCACTGGCGGGTGCTTTCCCGGCCGTGGTCGGGGTAAGGCTGCCCATTTCCGACGCGCTTGAAGATCACACGGAAAGCCTACCGGGCCAGGCCCTTGGGGCGCAGCCATGGGACAGTAGGACAATCCTGGGTGATCGTTATTAAACGGTGATACGGGCATGACGCTCCCGCGCGGTACGCCGTGGGCTGGAGTATCCCGCCGCTCACGGCGTACCGGAAACAGAAATTCCGTTTACCCGGTGATGCCGTGCGCGTGCCCCTCGCGCAGCTGGCCGCCGCCCGGCTCACCGGTTGTGGCCGCCACCGGCCGGGTCAGGAGCCCAGGTCGTAGGCGTAGGTGCCGACCGCGTTGGCGATCACATCGATATTGGTGTCGAACAGCGCCATGTCAATGTTGTCCAGGTCGTCGCAGGCCGCGTGGTAGCAGGGTCGAACGCGACTTCGGCCTTGCCGCCGAACTTCTCCGCCTGGGCCGGTGTCTTGATGCCCTCGGCCCCGTGTCCGTACCACCGGACGGGATGCCGACCTCGATGAACGGCCCGTAGTCGGAGCGCCCGGTGAAGTCCGTACCCTCGTGCGGCTCGCCCTCGCGGTCGAGGAAGTCGTTGATGTCGCGCTCCAGCTGGGCGGAGCCCTCGGGGCCGGACCCTCGCCCACCGCGTCGGAGTCGTCGCCGTCGAAGACGAACTGCGCACCGTTCGGCGAGGCGATCATGTCGAAGTTGAGATACAGCGCCACCTGCTTGCGCCGGTCCTCGGAGAGCTTCGATACGTACGCCTCCGAGCCCAGAAGGCCGTCCTCCTCCGCCGACCACCAGGCGAAGCGCACCTTGTTGGCGGGCGTCCGTTGGGACTTGGCCAGCTCCAGGGCGACCTCGAGGAGGCCGGCCGAACCGGATGCGTTGTCGTTGATGCCGGGGCCCTCGGTGACCGAGTCCAGGTGCGCGCCGAGCATGACCGTCTTCGCCGCGTTGCCGCCCTGGGTCTGGGCGACGACGTTACGAGTGGTGCGCTCCTCCTGGAGCTCCCGGATCTCGACGGAGACGGTCACCTCGCCCTTTGCCAGGTCGGCGACGAGCTTCTCGCCCTCTGCCCGGGTGAGCCCGCCGGTGGGGAGCTTCCCCGACTCCACATCGCCGAGGGTGCCGGAGAGGACGCCTTCGGTGTTGTTGTAGATGACCGCGCCGGCCGCACCGGCCACACTCGCCGCCGCCTGCTTCTCGGCGAAGGAACAGCCGCCGCGCTTGATCAGCGCGATCTTGCCGGTGAAGGTCTGCGAGGCGTAGTCGGCCGCCTCGCAGCCAGTGGTGTCGTCGGCGGGGACGGCGGCGAGGGCGGCCTGGATGCCGCCCACCTCGGTCGACTTCGTGTACGTCATCGCCTTGATGGCGATGTCGCGGGCGCGGGCGAGACCACGGAGAGCTTCTCGGCGAGGGGCTGGGTGTAGACGAAACCGAAATCCTGGTAGTCGACCTCGTAACCGGCCTTCTGCAGTTGCCGGTACACATAGGCGGCGGATGCGTCGTAGCCCAGCGAACCGGCGGCGCGGTGTCCGCCGGCGGACTCGGCTATCTCCTGGAACCGCTTCAGATGCCGGTACGCGTCCTTCGCGGACGAACTCTTCACCAACTTCCGGGACAGCTCGGCCGCGTCCTTCGCGGGTCGTGGGGTGACGCGGACCCGGGTGCGGGGACGCGGCGAGCAGGAGTGGCGCGGCCAGTGCGGTGGCGGCCACAACGGCTATGGATCTGCGACGGGTTGCGTGCACCGGGGTCCTTCCGGAGTGAACGGATGTGGAGGAAACTAGCGAGTGGGCAGATGTCTGTGAACTGTTGAGGCGGCTTGCGATCAGCCATCTGGCTGCTGCGTGATCACTTGGTCCGGCCGGCGGCCTTGCCCGAGGCCCCGCCCGGCTTTCGCCGCTGCTCCGGCAGCCGCTTTCGCTTCCTGCTTGTACGCACGCACCTCGGAGAGGACTCGGGCCCGGTGATATCGGCTACCGAGCGGTGCGAGCCGACCTCGCCGTACGGGCCGGCCGCCTCCCGCCAGCCGGCCGGCCTGACACCGAACTGCTTGCCCAGCAGCGCCAGGAAGATCCGCGCCTTCTGGGCGCCGAATCCGGCAGCGCGTTCAGCCGTTTCAGCAGTTCGTCCCCGGTCCCGGCATCGCTCCAGACCGCGCTCGCCTCCCCGCCGTACTCCGCCACCAGGAACTGGCACAGTTGCTGCACTCTCTTGGCCATGGAGCCGGGATAGCGGTGCAGGGCCGGTTTCGAGGTGAACAGCTCGGTGAACGCCTCCGGGTCGTACGCCGCGATCTCATGGGCGTCCAGGTCGTCCGACCCCATGCGCTGCGCCAGGGTGAACGGTCCGGTGAACGCCCACTCCATCGGTACCTGCTGGTCGAGCAGCATGCCGACGAGTGCGGCGAGCGGACTGCGCGCGAGGAGCTCGTCCGCCTCGGGCTGCTGGGCGATCCGCAGGGTGATGCCGTTGCCGCTCGTGTCACGGGTCATCTTTCGATCATCCCGACAGCTGAGGGTGACGGCGAGTCCAGTTGCTGCCGATGGGTTCCTGCCGCCGGCCCGGGACCATCCGTACCCTCCGGATGCCCGAAGAGGCAGCGCCGGATGCCCGCGGGGCCGGGTGCGGGCTGGACGGGGCAGGGAAGCGGCCGTGATGGTGGAGAGCCGGGACGGAGGCGGGCCACCGCGGATCTTCGCGGCGCCTGCCTGCGGCGGTGCGGTAAGGGAGATGACGATGGACGCACATGATCACGAGCAGGATTCCGAGCGGGAGCACCACCACGCGCTTCCCAGCGAGAACGAGTACGGGCGCCACGGCGAGCACGCGAACGATGGGCACGGCGAGGCGTCCGCCGGTCCGGGACTGCGGACGCCCACGACGGCGGGGCGGGCACGCACCACCTCTTCCGGCGGCGGCTGCCGGGCGCGCAGACGTGGTCGGCACGGCCGGTATGGGTGTGCTCCAGCGGACCGTCGGCAACGGCGCGCTGGGCCCGATGATCCAGCGCTCCAGGGCCGGCCGGGCGGAGCACGCCGATGAGGAACAGCGTTCGCCGGTGCACGACGTCGTCTCGTCCGGCGGCGGTTCGCCCTGGACACCGAGACCCGTACGGATATGGAGAGCCGGATGGGCGCGGACTTCTCCGACGTACGCGTCCACAACGACTCCGCCGCGCACGAGTCGGCGAAGGGCGTCGGTGCTCATGCCTACACGGTGGGCAGCAACGTGGTCTTCCAGCGGGACGCGTACGACCCGTCGTCATCGCAGGGACGCACGACCCTGGCCCATGAGCTGACCCATGTGATGCAGCAGCGCAGCGGTCCGGTGGAGGGCACACAGGCCCCGGAGGATCCGGGTCAGCGATCCGTCCGACCGGTTCGAGCGGGAGGCCGTCGCGAACGCGGACCGGGTGCTGTCGGATCCGGCGCCTGCCTCCGCCCCGGCCGCCGTATCCACCCCGGCATCCGCCGCACCCGCTGTGCAGCGGGCGGCCACGGAGGACGAGGACGAGCAGCCGGCGGATGTGCAGGGCTCGTTCGTCCAGCGGGCGCAGGAGAAGGAGGGCGGCGAGGAGGACGAAGAGGCGCCGCCGGCCTGAGGCATCGCCCGGCCGGCCGCGCGGGTGCCCGGCCGGCCGGTCAGCCCGCGGAGTCCGGGCGCATCGTGCCGCCCAGGAACAGCGACTCCGAACACCGCGAAGGCGCCGGCGCGCTCACCGGCTTGCCCACCTTCCGGCAGTCGATGGTCATGGTGACCTTGCCGCCCGCGGGGACCTGGATCGGCGTTACGAAGTGGTAGTCGGAGTCGCGGAAGTTCTCCAGCCCGAGGCTCAGCACCCGTGTGTCGGTGCCCGCGGTGACGACGACGGTCCCGGCGTCCCCTGCGGGTTCTGCACGACGATGTCGGTCAGTTGGAAGGTGTGCCCGTCCGGCACCTGGAGAGCGGTCCCGGTGTTGGTGCCGCCGCCCACCGAGTCCCGGACCCTGACCTGCGCACTGGTCGGAGCGGCGGCCGAGGCGCCTGCCGCGCCGGAGGGGCTCGGGTGGCCGTCGGTTTCGTCGCTCCGCTTCCCGTACCGGTCCCGGCGGAATCGCCGCCTCCGGAGCCGCCTCCGGAGCCGGAGCCAGCCCCGGCTCCGGCTCCGGACGTGTCGCCCTGGTCCGGTGCGTCGCTCCGCTCGGCCGCCGCGGCCGACCGTACGGCCTCGGGAGTGACCGCCTCGCGGGCCGCCGACTTCACCGCCGGACGAAGCAGCGCGTACCAGATCGCGGCCAGCGCGATCAGTAGCACGGCCGCTGTGATGAGGGCACGGGGCAGCCAGCGCGGCAGCAGGGGTTCCTGCTGGTAGGAGCCGTCCACGAGGACCGGTTCCACCGGTTCCTGACCCTCGGCACCTGCGTGGCGGCGAACACCTGGAAGGGATGCGTCACCGGCGTGCCGCGCCACATCCGCTTGGCCGGCCGGATCCGCAGCTTCCCGAACTCCGCACGTCCCGGGCGACCTGGAGCTCGGAGGTGGCGAAGGCGACGCGCGCGAGTTCGCTGCCCGGCTGGGCGCCGAGCCGCACGGTGACCGGTACGTTGCCCCGGTTGTCGACGGCGAGCTGGTGCCTTCCGCTCCGCGATCCGTGTGAGCTGCGCGGCACCAGCTCGGCGCTGGTCTCGGTGAACGGCAGGACCGTCACCCGGCCTTCCGGCACCACGGTCTCGCCCTGCCCGCTGGTGGGCACCACCCGGATTCCGAACGGTGTCCCGCCCGCGGGCACGGTGGAATCGCGGGCGGCCGCAGCATCAGCGAAACGGTCCGGGAGTCTCCCGGGTACAGGGACAGGGCGGCAGGCTCCACCGCCGACCAGGCGGCGCACGCGCCGACCACCTCGAAGCGGTACTCCTCGACGGTCGTACCCGAGTTGAGGACCTGCAGGGAAGGGCCGTCTCGTCGCCCGGTGCGGCGGTGACGGACGACTCGTCGAGACTTGCCGTGAGACTCATACGGCGGACCGTAAGGTCACGGGCGAAGTCAGGCATCGGCCTGGGAGGAACACTTTCGGGCAAATTCAATGCCCGTAACAACATATAAGTTTCCTCGTCAGTAAACGCGGGAATCTTCTGACCGCCTCACAACGAATGAGGCACACGTATGCAGCTGTGAGGCATGTGCACGCTGTGAGCTTCCGGCTGGTTGCCCAGGGGAGCATTGACATGGAACGCACCACTGTCGCATTACGGGCTCAAGATCCGATTTCCCAGGCAGGCGTGGCCAGTCAATTGAGGGCCCGCCCAGAGGTCAGTGTCATGGAGTGGGCCGAGGGCGAAGGGGCGCCCGGGTCGTTGTCGTCGTGGTGGACATGGTCGACGAGGGCGTACTGCGAATGCTGCGCAACATTCAGCGCACCAGCGACTCCCGTACCGTCCTGGTCACCACGGACATCGATGAGCAGAAGCTGGTGAGCGCGGCGGAGTGCGGGGTCGCCGGTGTGATCAGGCGGTCCGAGTCGACCCCGGAGCATCTGGTGCGTGTCATAGGGACGGTGGCGCGGGGAGGGCCACCTTCCTTCCGACCTGCTCGGCCGCCTGCTCGAAGAGGTGGGGCGCCTGCAGGGGCAGGTGCTGGGGCCGCGTGGTCTGCACTTCACCGGTCTCGCGGCGCGTGAGGTGGACGTACTGCGGCTGGTCGCCGAGGGTACGACACCGCGGACATCGCGACGAAGCTTGCCTATTCCGAACGGACGATCAAGAACGTGCTGCATTCGGTGATGACCCGGCTGCAGCTGCGAAATCGATCCCATGCGGTGGCGTACGCGATGCGGCAGGGCTTGATTTGATCACCGCCTGTTAATCACCGCCTGTTAATCACCGCTTATTTTGATCATCTGCTTGATCCGGGTCCGGCCCGATTGCCCCAAAGGGCAGTCGGGCATTCCCGTGGAGTGGCTCACCTTTCGCTGTGCGTGCACGGTGCGTGCGAGACCGTACGGGCGGTGCCTTCTGTGGGATGTCCGGGTGCGGGGAGAAATTCTGTGCGATGGATTCGGCCGGCGAAACGGCAACGCACGATCAGCGGGGCGCGCCGTTCGTCGGTGCTCGTTCTGCTTCTGCTGGCCGCGGGCCTCGCCCCGCCTCGGGGTGACAGGCGTGGCCACGGCGGTGCCGGTGCCCCGGAGCCGTGGGTGACTCCGGCGAGCGTGCATGAGGCGCTCGATCCGGGTGGCTCGACGGGTGTGGACAAGCAGGTGCGGACGCCGGCCATTCCGCCGAAGCCGGATGTGGTGCTGCTGGTGGACGGCACGCTGAGTATGAAAGACGCGATCCAGAACGTGAAGACAGGGCTGGAGGACGTCACCACCACGGTTCGCGAGCAGCAACCGGACTCACAGTTCGCCGTTGCCACGTACGGAGACGAGAAGAATGACCCGACGGCGGAGTTCGAGGTGCTCCAAGGACTGACGGCTGATCTGGAGCTGGTTCTGGGGAGGGCAAGGGCGTCAACAAACTGCCTATCGACCTTGGCCAGAAGAGCAGCGGGCCGTCGGAGGACTGGATCTACGCGCTGTGGAAGGTGGCCAACGGCGCGGACGGCGGACGGTGTTCCGGGACGGGGCAAGCCCGGTGGTCGTCCTGGTTGGGGACGCGTCGAGCCACAATCCCAGCAACGGCATTCCTTATGAGGAAGCGGTGTTCGCGCTCCAGGACAAGGGCGTACGGATCATCGCCGTCGACGTGGCGACCGAGAACGGTGACGGGCTCAACGGATTCGGTTACAGCAGCCCCACCTACGAGGACCCGTGGCACGAGCCCGACCAGGCCAAGCGGATCACCGAAGCGACCAACGGACGGATGCTGAACGGGATTCCGGGGACGGGGTTACCGACGCCATTATCGAAGGCTTCCAGAACCTCCCCACCTCCGTCGGCTATCGGCTCGACGATTGCGACCCGCACCTCACCGTCGCCCTCGACCCGCCCACCCGCCAACTGACCAGCGGCGAGACCGCCCACTTCGCGGAGACCATCGACGTCTCAGCCGACGCACCCCAGGGCGCCACGCTCACCTGCACCGTGCAGTTCCTGATGGGGACCCAGGTGCCGGGTACGGACACGATCGGGCGGGCCGCCGTGCCCGATCCCGACTTCCAGCAGCAGATCAGCATCGACGTGAACGACATCAACGCCCCGGTCGTCACCGTGGACGACCGCACGGCCAGGGCGCAGGACGACGACGGGGCGCGGATCACCTACACCGCGACGGCGACGGACGCCCAGGACGGCACGCTTCCGGTGACCTGCGCCCCGCATCAGGCTCGCTCTTCCCCGTCGGGAAGACCACGGTCAGCTGCTCGGCCACGGACACGGCAGGGAACACCGGCACGGACACCGCCGAGTTCGAGGTGCTGGCACCGCCACCGCCGCCGGATCCCCACGCCACCACCACCGCCACCGCCCTCGGCGGACGTGGCGGTGAAGGTCGACGTCAGCCCGGACCGCACGTACGTCGGCCGCCGGGCCGCCGCCCGTGTCACGGTCACCAACGCGGGTCCGGACGCGGCGACCGGCGTCGTCATCGGCGCGACCTGGCCGAAGCCGTCCAAGGCGAAGGACCGCAGCCTGCGGGCGCAAAGCCGCTGCACGGCAGCCAAACCGTGCATGATCCCCGCGGGCGGCCGGATCGAGGTGACACAGATGGCGACGTACCGCGCGGCGATCACCGGAAATGTGCGGACCACAGTGCGCGGCAAGCTGCCGGACCGCCGGATGGTCAACAACCGGGACACCGACCGGTTGCGTGTCCTGAAGCCCTCGCTCACCGTCACCCCGCAGGTCGCCAAGCCGGGGCAGCCCGTGCTGGCCCGGGCAAGGACTATCCGCCCGGCGAGACCGTACGTTTCACGTGGAACATCGGCATCACCGCCGACCGGTCGGGCGTACGGGTGGGCCGCGACGGCACCTTCGAGGTGCAGATGCTGGTCCTGCGCAAGGACACCCTCGGGCCGCGCACCCTGCGGGCCGCCGCCCGCGACCTCCCCGCCTCCAGAAGCCGGTTCTGGTGGTGCAACACAACCTCCAGCCACCGGACTTCGCGGGCCGATCATGAGGGCCAGGTCACCGGATGATCCACGAGGTGGACGACGTACTACGGGCCCTGATCCGCGCGGAGGTGCTCGAAGGCGGCCAGATCGCGGTGGTCTTCGACGCGCCGACCAGGGAGTGGGCGGCCAAGGTCAACGCGCCCATGGTCAACCTCTACCTCTACGACATCCGTGAGGACATGCGGCGGCGCGAGCGCGGCCTGCACAACGAGTACGACGAACACGGCGCGGTCGTCGCGCGCCGCCGCCCGCCCCGCTACTTCAAACTCTCGTATCTGATCACCGCATGGACCAAGCGCCCGGAGGACGAACACAGACTCCTCTCCTCCCTCCTCGCGTGCCTGCTGCAGCACGAGGCACTGCCCCAGGCGCGGCTGACCGGCTCACTGGCGGAGATCGGAGCCGCCGTACCGATGTCGATCGCGCTGCCGCCGCCGGAGGACCGCTCGTTCGCAGACGTATGGAGCGCGCTGGGCGGTGAGCTGAAGCCCTCGCTGGACCTGGTGATCAGCGTCCCGGTGACGGCATCGCCGAGATACGCGGCGGGCCCGCCGGTAGGCGAGGAAGGGCTCCAGGCGCGCTTCGGGGACGTCTCCGAACCGCCGGCTCAGCCCGGACAGCGGATGCCGGGCCGCGGAAGCCTGCCGGTGTACGGCAGCCACCCGGGCCGCCCGTCCCCGAGGAACCCGCCGCAACCGGCACGGCGGAGCCGCCGGGGCTCTCGCTCCGGATCACCGAGAACCGCGGTTCGCAGGACGGCTCCACGCAGGACGGCCCCACGCAGGACGGCCCGACGGAGGACAGCACCGCATGACACCCCGGGCCACCCGCCGACGACCCGAACCTGCGCCATCTGCTCGCTCGGGCCGTCACCGTGGAGCAGCGCATCCGCCGAGCGGTCGAGGCCCGGCAGCGCACCGACCCGGACCCGGACGACGCGTTCCGCGGCCTGTACCTCACGGACGAGAACATCGCGAGGCTGCTGGACGAGGATGCGGCACGCGGCTTCCCTGAGCCGCTCCCGCTTCAGGAAGCTCCCGCCGCCGCCCCGGTGCCCGCATCCCGTCTCACCTCCCTGGAGGGCGAGTTCGGGCTCACCCGCTCGACATCGAGATCCTGCTCATCGCGCTCGTACCCGATCTGGACGACCGCTTCGAGGCGTTCTACGGCTACCTCAACGACGACGTGACCCGCCGCCGCCCCTCCATCGGCCTGGCCCTCGGCCTCTGCGGCCTGTCCGCCGCGGATCAGGTGGCACGCGGCCGGCTGTCCGCCCGCGCCCCGCTCCGCGAGTGCGGGCTGCTCCTGGTCGAGGACCTGGACCGCCCGTTCCTCAGCCGCGCCCTGCGCGTCCCGGACCGCGTCACCGCGCACCTCCTGGGCGACGACACCCCGGACCCGCGCCTGGCCGGCCTCCTCGCCCCTGGCACGCGGTAGCGGGCGTCGGCGACCCGCCCCCTGCGGGTGTCCTCGCCGCGGGCCTCCCGCTGGCCTACCTCAGCGAGGACCAGGGCGGCGCGGGCACGGCACTGGCTGCCTCGGCGCTCACACTGGCGGGGCGGGGCATCCTGGGCCTGGACCTGAACCGCCTGTCGGAGGACCCGTCCCCGACCGAGGCGGTACGTTCCCTGGTCCGCGAGGCCCGCCTGACTCACGCGGGCCTGGTCTGCGCCCGCTGGACGCGGTCTCGCGCGAACACCCGCACCTGCTCAGGCTGCTCACGGCCACGCCCGTACCGACGGTCATGGTGGGCCGGGCCCCTGGGACGCGTCCTGGTCGGCCACGCCCCGCTCCTCCTGCACGCCCCGAGGGTGGAGCCGTCCGCACGCGGCGCCCTGTGGACGGACGCGTACACCGCACTCGCTCCGGCCCCGTCCCCCGACGATCGATCCGGACCACCTCCTCTCCCCGTTCCTCCTCACCCCGGAACAGGTCACCGGGGCGGCCCGCAGCGCGGCCCAGACGGCCCAGCTCGACGGCGGAACCCTCACCCCCGACCACGTACGCCAGGGAGCCCGCGCCCAGAACGCGGCCGGTCTCGACCGCCTCGCCCGGCGCATCGAACCCACGGTGACCTGGGACGACCTGGTCCTTCCGCCCGACGCCCACGCCCAGCTCCGCGAGCTCACCGCCCGCGCCCGCCACCGCGACCGGGTCCTGGGCGAGTGGGGCATGCGCCCGGAGGAGGCAGGGGCCGCGGCGTATCAGCCCTCTTCGCAGGCGACTCCGGTACGGGCAAAACGATGTCGGCGGAAGTGATCGCAGCCGACCTGGGCCTGGACCTCTACACGGTCGACCTGGCCACGGTCATCGACAAGTACGTGGGCGAGACCGAGAAGAACCTGGAACGAATCTTCACCGAAGCGGCCGGTGTGAACGGCGTCCTCCTCTTCGACGAGGCAGACGCGATCTTCGGCAAACGCTCCGACGTGAAGGACGCCCATGACCGCTACGCCAACGTCGAGAGCGCGTACCTGCTGCAACGCATGGAGTCCTTCGACGGCCTGGCCATCCTCGCCACCAACCTCCGCGCCAACCTCGACGACGCCTTCACCCGCCGGCTGGACCTGGTCATCGACTTCCCGGTCCCGGACCCCGACCAACGCCTCACCCTCTGGGAACGCTGCCTGGGCCCGCTGCTGCCAAGGGGAACGGATCTGGACCTGCCGTTCTGCGCGGACAGCTTCGAGCTGGCGGGCGGCAACATCCGCTCGATCGCGGTGACGGCGGCATACCTGGCGGCGGACACGGGGGCGCGGTCACGATGTCGACGCTGATCCACGCGGTCCAGCGGGAGTACCAGAAGCTGGGCCGGCTGACGCTGGCGTCGGAGTTCGGGCCGTATCTGGGGCTTGTGCAGCGGTGAGCGGCGGGCGTTTGTTCAGGAGATGACTACTCGAGACCCGTTGAAGTTGGCGACGATCTCCAGCTGACCACCCAACGCGGCAATGTAGGCAGCGATAGTCCCCACCTCGGTCGCAGTTGTGCGGCCGCGTTCGATAGCAGACACACGTTCCTGCCTCACGTGCAGGCGCTCGGCCATCTCGCTCTGTGTCAGGCCGAGTTCCTTGCGCATCTCGACCAGGCGGTGGGCCCGGGACTCAGCCACCATCCGACGGGCTCCCCGGTCGATCTCTTCGAGATCCTCGGTGTCGAAGACCTCTTGCTTCACTTCGTCCCAGGAATGGAAAGTAGTCATTCGGACCTGCCTTTCTGCCGCTCTGCCAAGTATGCGAGCCACTCGCCGTATCGCGCTTCGGCGATAGGGACTGACCTGCGGTACCAGTCATCCCACCGGCCCGACTTGTCTCCGGCCACCAAGAGGACTGCGTTGCGCTCAGGATCGAAAATGAACAGGATGCGGATCTCGCTACTTCCGCTTGAGCCGGGGCGAAGCTCTTTGAGGTTGTGCAGCGAAGCCCCACCCGAACGGGTGACGTGCCGTGTGAGGCGGTGGAGTGGTCGGTAGCCCCGGCCAGTGTGGCGTGACCGCATCGTTCTCAGCCCGGCTGGAAGCCCCGTGCTCGGCAGTCAGCTCCGCAAGGTTGTCGCACTCGACCTGGCGCTGCACGGCGGCGTCAACGTATGCAGAGAACCCGCGCTTGCCGACACGAGCCCGCACAGCGGCGATGGTGCCCATACGGAGACTGACGGAGATGTTGACGACAGGGCCTCTGCCCACGGATTGGCTGTCTTTTCACCCATGCACTCATTCAAATATATGGACTGTTAGGCGATGGGTGGCATTGGAATCCCACTCACCCGGCACGAGCCCACCCGGCGGAACCGCAGGGCGTAGGACGCCGGGTTCGGAGTCCAGTTCGTATCAGTACCTGGTGGCGTGACATGACCAGCGGCCTTACGGCAGTCTCCGCGTGTGCTCTTGCGCGGGGCCGATGGTTGCCGCCACGGTAAGCGGTCGGGGCTGTTGACCGACAGATCATCGCTGTACAGCGACGGGAGCCAGTGTGACCGCATTGTCTGTTCTGCCTCATGCCCTCCATGGCGACGGTCCGCACAAGGTGATCGCGGTACACGGCTGGCTCGCCGACCGCTCCGCCTACGACCCGGTGCTGCCGGATCTCGACTTCGCTTCGTTCCAGTACGCGCTGGTGGATCTACGGGGATACGGCGAGGCCAGGGACGCGGACGGTTCGTACACCACGGCCGAGGGAGCCGACGATGTGATCGCGCTGGCCGACCGGCTCGGCTGGGACCGGTTCTCGCTGATCGGCCACTCGATGGGCGGTTCCGTCATTCAGCGGACGGTGGCCGCCGCACCGCAGCGGGTGCGCAGAATCGTCGGGGTGTCGCCGGTCCCCGCGTCCGGCCTGCCGCTGCCGCCCGAGCAGTGGGAGCTGTTCGCTGCGGCGGCGCGGAACCCGGACAACCGTCGGGCCATCCTCGACACCACCACCGGAGGCCGGCGCCCGGCGGGCTGGCTGGATCGCATGGTGCGTCGCTCGGTCGAGTGCACCGATGTGAAGGCGTTCCGGGCCTGGCTGGATTCCTGGGCGGGTGAGGACTTCCACGACCGGATCGACGGTTCGCCCGTGCCGGCCCTGGCGGTTACGGGGCGCTGGACCCGGCCCTCTCCGCCGATCTGCAGCGTGCCACCTGGATGCGCTGGTTTCCGCGCGCCGAGCTGGTGGAGCTGCCCTCGTGCGGCCATTACGCGATGGACGAGGCTCCGCTCGACCTGATCCGGGTGATGGAGGACTTCCTGCGGGCCGACGCGGAGGGCGGCGAGGCGAAGGCGTGAACGGGCCCACCTCCCCAACACCCGTGCCCTCCCCAACACCCGTGCCGGACGTGTTCGACCCCAGGCAGTACGCACTGGGCATCCCCACGACCGCTACCGCGACCTGCGCGACCACCACCCCGTCGTATGGCAGGAGGAGCCGGAGGTACTGGGCTGGCCGGCGGGCCCCGGCTTCTGGGCGGTCACCCGGCACCAGGACGCCGTCCGTGTGCTGAAGGACTCGTCCACGTACTCCTCGTACCTCGGCGCCACCCAGATCCGCGACCCCGACCCCACTGACCTGCCGTTCATCCGCCGCATGATGCTCAACCAGGACCCACCGCACCACCGGCGACTGCGCGTACTGGTCAGCCGCGCCTTCACCCCGAAGCGCGTGGACCGCTTCGGGACGGTCGTACGTGAACGCGCCCGCTCCCTGCTCACCCGGGCGGTCACCGAGGCGCGGGCCGGCGACGGCAGCTGCGACCTGGTCACCCAGGTCACCGACGACTACGCCCTGCTCAACCTCAGCGATCTGCTGGGCGTACCGGACACCGACCGCGCGCTCCTGCTCCACTGGACCCAACGCGTCATCGGCTACCAGGACCCCGACGAGGCCGGGACGCCGGAGCTCGGCCGGACGGCAAGCCGGTCAACCCCGTTCACCGGCCTCGCTGCGCGACATGTTCGAGTACGCGCACGCCTTGGCGGACCACAAGCGCCGGCACCCGCCGACGACGTGATGACGGCCCTCGCCACCGACAACGAACTGACCGCGCCCGAACTGGAGATGTTCTTCTTCCTGCTGGTGGTGGCGGGAAACGACACGGTACGCAGCGCGGCCCCGGTGGCCTGCACCTACTGGCCACGCACCCCGAGGCGTACCGCCGCCTGCGCAATGGCGAGGTGGGGTTCCCCACCGCTGTGGACGAACTGCTCCGCCGCCACCCGCCGGTCCTGACCTTCCGCCGCACCGCCACCCAGGACACGGAACTGGCGGGCACCCGGATCCGCACCGGCGACAAGGTGGTCGTCTTCCACGCCTCGGCCAACCACGACGAACGCGTCTTCCGCGACCCGTTCGCCCTTGACCTCTCCCGGTCCCCGAACCCGCATGTCTCGTTCGGCGACGGCCCCACGTCTGCCTGGGAGCGCACTTCGCACGCTTGCAACTGCGCGTCCTGTACGAGGAGATGTGCCGCGTTCTCCCCGCCGGTCCGCTCCAGGCGGCGGCCCCACCGCGCCGCCTGGTGTCGAACTTCATCAACGGCCTGAAGTCGCTGCCCGTGCGGGTGGCCGATGCGTGACAGGTCCGCTCGGTCCAGGCGGACCTGCCCACTCAGCCTGCCCTCAGCTCCCAGCACCTGGGGCGAGTGACGGCCGGAGCCGCATCACCGACAACACGGCTCCGGCCTTGTCCTACCAGCCGTCCAGCCCGGGATGCCCCCGCACACCCCGGACACCATTGAGTCAGCTCGCGAGATGTCCCGAGCTCGCGTTCGCACCCTTGAACTGCAGGTAGTACTCGGCTCCGGGGTGGAGTCGTTGAAGATGACCGTCCACTGCCCTTCGGCGCTTTCACCCACCCGTGACACTTGTTGTGAGTGCAGACCCTGACCTCGCGGGTGTAGTTGGTCTTGATGTTGATGTCGCTGCAGTTTCCGTCCACGGAGTCCCAGGTTCCCCAGGAAGGGTAGAAGGCGTAGGTGCCGGAGCCGGCCGGGCTCCCCTGGTACGAGTAGGCCGAGCCGTAGCAGGACGCGGCAGCGCCGGCAGAGGTGGGTGCGTCCGCGGCGTACCCGGGCATGCTGATAGCAGCGAGGACGGCCGCAGTGCCGGCCAACGTCGTGGCGATCCGCCTGGTCTTGGTCATGTGACTGGCTCCCTTGGCGTTCTTGTGCGCCGGTGTGTTCGGCGCTGTGTCCAGGAGTCTTCGTGTCTACGGGGTCGTCTCTCGACGTGATTCGGTCTGGACCGAACAACGGCATTCCAGGAGAATCACGCGAGACTGTCTGTTCGGGGCGCTCGGGAGAACTGTGGTCTACCGCATTCACTTCACGCTTGAGGACCTGGCGCGTACGCGAGTGGCGCAGCCGCCGCCGCTGATGGAACTGAGCGCCGCGGTGCGCACTCTGCAGGACCGCAACCACCCCATACGCTTCGGAGCGTGGAGACGCGCCGCCCTCACCGGCCTGACTCCAAAGGCGCGCATGGTCCTCGACCTGATCCCGCCCGGCGGCTGGGCACCCACGTTTCTGACTGCTGCCGCCGGCGGCAGCCCGGACGAGATGCTGGAGCGGGTGCGCGCAACCTCCCGGCCCCAGATCCGCAAGGATCTCGCCCACGTAGCGGAACAGCAGCCACTCCCGCCGTGGGCGCATCACCTCGCCGACGATTCCGACCTGCTGCGGCGACTCTGCGACAGCCTGGACCACGTCCACGCCGTGTTGCTGTCCCCAGTGGGCGCACATCACCAGCGAAGCGACGGCCGACCGAGGTATACGGATGCGGCAGACAATCACCGGTGGCATGGAACACCTGCTCGCCTCGCTGCATCCGAGGCGTGTCCGCTGGAATCCACCCGTATTGGAGATCGCCATGCTCTCCGGCTTCGACGGCGATCTGCACCTCGAAGGGCGCGGGCTACTGCTCGTCCCCTCGGTCTTCGGAGCCGATGCACCTGCCATCGACATCGACGCCGGGCCACAGCCCGTGCTGCGGTATCCCGTCGGTCATGACCAGTCTTCAGGACCCTGTTCGTCTTGCCGACGGAGCCGGCCCCGCCACGAGCCCGATCGCCGCTGGCCTCGCTTCTGGGCCCGATGCGGGCCGCTGTTCTCCATGCCATCGCCGAGCGCCCCGGCTGCTCGACCAAGGAACTTGCCGCCCTTACGGGCATCGCGCCTTCCAGCGCCAGCGAACATGCGACCACACTGCGCACAGCTGGTCTGATCCGCACCGTTCGGCACCGGAACACGGCACTCCACAGCCCCACCACCGTCGGCGTCGGACTCCTGAACGCCCCACCGCGGTGACGGCCGCGTTCATGGTGGCGAACCCTTTCCGGCCACCTTCGGCTGGACACTCAGGCTGCCTTGGCCACGTTGCCGAGGCGGCAGCACCAGGCGGCACCATCGCGCCGCCTGGTGTCGAACTTCATCAACGGCCTGAAGCCGCTGCCTGCTGCTGGTGGCCGATGCGCGACCACTGATCCATCACTCGGCGGCGAAGGTGTCTTCGGCCGAGGTGGCGTTGACGACGCGGCTCAACCAGTGGCGCAGGAGCTCTGGGTCGCCGCAGCCGGTGATCTTCTCGCGCACCTCGTCGGAGACGTCGATGCCACGCAGTTCGAGCACCAGCGGCAGGCTTTCGGCCAGGCCTTTGGCTAGGCCCTGGCTTCGCCTTCGGCTCGGCCTTCGTCTCGGATTTCTTCGGAGAGGGGACTTGTAGAAAGAGAGGTCCACGGCCACCAGGTTCCTCCACTGTTGTGCGGCCCGGCGGTTACCCAGGCCTTGCGCCGCGTCGCTCCACGGGCCGGGCGACGCGGCGGCGAGGGGCTTACTCGTCGGCGAAGATCTCGCTCGCGGAGGTTGCGGCGGCGGCTCGGTGGATCCACTGGCTCATGAGCTGGGGGTCGTCGCAGGCCGTGATTTTCTCACGGGTCTGGTCGGTGACGTCGATGCCACGCAGATCGAGGATCACCAGGAGGGCTTCCGCCTGGCCCTGCACTCGGCCTTTGGCTTCGCCTTTGGCCAGGCCTTTGGCGAGACCTGCGGCCAGGCCTTTGGCTTCGCCCTGGCTTCGCCTTCGGCTCGGCCTTCGTCTCGGATTTCTTCGGAGAGGGGACTTGTAGAAAGAGAGGTCCACGGCCACCAGGTTCCTCCACTGTTGTGCGGCCCGGCGGTTGCCCAGGCCTTGTGCGATCAGTTCGACGATGGGATTGGCGATCGTCTCCGGGTGTCCCGGAGTGCGCCGGACACTGTTTTCAGTATGGCACCGACGTCCGGATCACCGGCGTGTGTGACGGCGGACAGCGCGGCGAGCGCGAGGTCTTTCGGGCCTCGGCCACGTTGGTGATGACGGGAATGTTGTGCGGCCCCGCGACGAGTGGGTGCAGCGTGATCACCGGCCATTGGGGTACGCCGAGCGGCACCGGGCGAGCGGCCCACTCGGCGGTGGCCCGGTCCTGGCAGACGATCAGCAGCATGGTGGGGAGCCGGTACTTTTCGAGCAGGTAGGTGCAGTAATACGCCCAGCTCGTCGGCTTGTTGAGGTCTTTCTTTCCTTGGGCCTCGATGGCGAGAAGGAAGGGCCCGTCCGTCTCCGTTTCGACGCGCAGGAGGGTGTCGACTCTGCGTTCGAGTGGCCGGGTCTCGGTGAGGTCCGTGGGTTCGACTCTGGCGGAGGTGGACGCCGGGAAGTCGACTCCGAGGACTTCGGAGAGGCGGGAGAAGAGACTGGGGTATTCCTGGAAGATGCGGTGCATTGCTTCGTGGGGTGAGCTGACCATGGAGGTCCGTTCGGGTTGTGGGTGGTGTTCCCGGTGGTTAGGCGGCGGTTTGCAGGTCGTCGCGGCAGTCGCGGCAGCGGGTGGGGTGGTTGTTGCGGGAGTGGAAGGGCGGCCGCAGCCGTCGCACCCTGGAACGGGATGGGGGCGGCGAGGTGGTGCAGGGTCGGGAGGTCGTGGGTACCGGGGAGCGGGGTGGCAGGAGGGTGGCGATCCGGTGCCGCAGGAGCTCGCCGGGTGCTTCAGGGGATGGGCAGGTCGGTGGTGAGAGCGCGGCGGATCGTGTCGGGGTGGTGTTGCGTTCGAGCCAGGTGACGACGCCGGGGTGAGGTGTGGATGTCGTTCTCGGAGGAGGAGCTGGGGTGCGTGGCGGCGTAGGTCGGCGAGGAGGTGGCGGCTTGCGGTGCAGTTCCGGGTTGCCGGTCTGCGGCTGAGGGAGTGGCGGGGCGGTGTCCTGCGGGCGGTGGGGACCGGTACGGAGACGGGGCGGATGACGCGGGAGCGGGCTGAGGTACGTGTACGGGTGCCGGGGTCGGAGCGGGCTGCGGCGCGGGGCGGGAGCGGGCTCGCGGGGCGGCGACGGTACGGCCGGCAGGGCCGCCGGTTTGCCGCGCCTGGTCTGCGGTTCGGTCACTGCACCCGTCGGCACGACCACATTCGGCTGGTTGAACGACATCGTGCGGGTTGCGATGCGCCCGTTGGCGAGGCGTACGCGGCTGCGGTGCAGGTAGCCGTGTGCTTCCAGTTCGCGCAGGGCGGCGGCGATGCGGGTCTCGCTCTCGGGGAAGCGTTCGGCGAGGGCCTTGATGCTGATCTTGGCTCCGCCGGGCAGCGACTGGATGTGTACGGCGAGCCCCACGGCGACGAGTGAGAGGTTGCGGTGCTGGGCGAGGTGGTTGCCGATGACCGTGAAACCGGCGGCGTGGCGGAAGTTGATGTGAATGACACCGGACGACGGTGTGGCGCCCCGGGAACAGGGGCGGGGCGCACGGGGGCGCGCTAATCTGCGGGGTACCCATCAGGAAGGTTCGGATTCCTCGTTGGTCAGGCCCTCGACCGGGATTGTGAGTTTCGGTCGGGGCCGTCGCTGTCTGTGGTCGTTGCGGCGAGCATATGCCGCGCAACCCACCCAAAATCCAGCTCAGTTGGCATATGTCACCCGTGTGAGTGACGAGGGTGAGGGTGGGGTCGGGTTTGGGTGGGGAGGGTAATTTCCTGGTTCTTTAAAGCCTTTTACGTCGCGGGTCTCCGCGTCGCGGGCAACCGGGTCGTGGGTTTCCGCGACCCGGTGACGTGGTCATGGTGCGAGGTCGATTTCGGCCCAGATCGTCTTGCGTGGCACCGGCCCGAGCTCCACGCCCCAACGGTTGGCGAGTGCCTCGACGATCAGCAGACCACGGCCGGATTCGGCATCGTCGTCCGGCACGGACGCGTTTTGGGCGGTAGGTGCTCGCCTCGGGTGTCAGTCACCTCGATCCGCAGAAGCGAGCCCCATCGCGCACGGCGAGGTCCAGCCGGAAGTCCCGCCCGGTACGCGGCCGTGGAGCACGGCATTGTTGGCCAGCTCGGCGACCACGTGCGCGGCCATCTCCGTCGGCAGACCCCAGTCGCCCAGGTGCGCGACGGTGAGCAGGCGGGCGAGCCGGACCGCCCGGCGGGTGGGGAGAGCAGCACGGTGAACTGCCTGGTAGGAGCGGAATGTTCGGTTCGGGTGATTTCTTGATTCACGTCACTCAGCGTGGTCGTTTCGTGCCTACCTCGGAAGGAGCGATGCCCGTGCGGGGAGTTCTTGTCCGGCTGTGCTCCGGAGCGGTCCGGGCTGTACGCCGTGACGTGTCGACAGCGGGCGCCGTTGGACGCGAGTACGACGGAGGCGGTGCGCATGGGCATGGAGAGTTCTGGTGCGGGGCGGGCGGGTTCACGACGGACGGCGCGGACGGTTCGCGTTGGGACACCGGTCTGGAGGATGACTCCGGTGCGGTGATGAAGGCGGTCGGCCGCCAGATCAAGCTGTGGCGCGAGGCCGCCGGCCTGAGGCAGGCGGAGTTGGGTGCGGCCATCGGATACAGCGAGGAGATGGTGTCCTGCGTCGAACGCGGCAGGCGCGCCCGAAGCCGGAGTTCCTGGACAACGCGGACCGGGTCCTTCAGGCGGGCGGCAAGATCGCGGCGATGCAGGGAGACGTGGCGGAGGCCCGGTATCCGAAGAAGGTCCGGGATCTGGCGCGGTTGGAAGCTGACGCGGGCGAGTTGGCGCGTACAGCAACCACAACATGCATGGTTTGCTGCAGACGGAGGAGTACGCGCGGGCACTGTTCGCCATGCGGCGGCCGGCGTATGGCGAAGAGGAGATCGATCAGCATGTGGCCGCCCGCATGGGCAGGCAGGGAATCTACGACCGTCGGCCCGCTCCTCTGCTCACCTTTGTCTTGGAAGAGGTGACGCTTCGACGACCCATCGGAGGCAGAATGGTGCTGCGACGGCAGCTTGAACGCCTGCTGGAGATGGGGCAGTTGCGGAACGTCGAGATCCAGGTGATGCCTACGGATCGCCAGGAGCATGCTGGAATGGCCGGCGAGCTTCGCGTGCTGAAGATCAAGGACGGCACGACGGTGGGTTACTCAGAAGCACAGCTCACCAGTCGCCTGATTTGCGATCCCAGGAGGTCCAGATCCTTGAGATGCGTTATGGAATGATCCGGGCCCAGGCGCTCGCGCCCCGTGAGTCGTTGGCCTTCATCGAGAAAGTTCGAGGGAGACATGAGCCTTCAGTCCGCTGCCGGAGGCCATTCCGCGCTGGAGTGGGCCAAGAGCAGCTACAGCAGCAACGACGGCCCCGACTGCGTCGAGGTCGCAGCGATCCCCAGCGTGGTCCACGTCCGGGACTCCAAGATCGTGCCGGGCCCGGAGCTCGGTTTCACGCCTGGCGCGTGGGCCGTCTTCGTGACGTACGCGTCCACGAACTGATCTTCGCTGAGCGGCAGTGGTTCCTCGTCCCCTGGAGGGCAAGGGGCCACTGCCTGTTTGCAGGCGCCGGAGGAGACCCATGCCGTTGGCATTGGCAAGAACCCGCACTCGTGATGTGGGTGCGTGACCTTCACTCTCGGAAGCACACGCCTTGCGGGCGGTGGTTCGGCGACGCAGCGTGCCCGCCCGCAGCGAGTAGGAATCCGTAATCGCGAGCACTGAAGAAGTTGCTTCCGATCTGCGGGCTTGTCGGAGTCACCCGCCTGATCACGGCCTGGTGGCGACCGGAAGGTCCTAGCACCAGCACCACCGGACTCATGAGTTAAGGGGATCCCCCGTTCCCATTTTCTTGCCTCACCAGGTATCTTGCATCACATGGAACTAGGTGATTCGGCCAAGCAGGCTCGGGCAGCCGCCCAGCTGCGCAGGGCGTCCTGGAGTACTGCGTACTCGCCCTGATGCGGGACCGCCCCGCTACGGCGTGGAACTCCTCCATGCCCTGGAGGACTCCGGTGCCCTGGCCACCAGCCAGGGAACGGTCTACCCGCTGCTCTCCCGGCTCCGCCGCGACGACCTGGTCACCACCACCTGGCAGGAATCCGCCTCCGGACCACCCCGTCGCTATTACGCGCTCACCGACAGCGGCCGGGCCGCGCTGGACGAGTTCGCCCGCGTCTGGCCCGGCTTCCGCAACGCCGTCGACGCCTTCCTGACCACCCCAGACCCCTCCACGGGAGACCTCGCATGAAGACCTCTGCCGACCCCGTACGTGACTACCTCTCCGCCGTCGAACGCGAGGGCTCCGCACTCCCCGCCGACCGTCGCCAGGAACTCCTCGCTGACCTCGCCGAACACATCGAGGTAACGCGCGCCGAGCGCCCGACGCCCCGATCGGCGAGATCCTGGCGGAGCTGGGGACCCTCGCACGATCGCGGCAACTGCGCTGGCCGAGGCGGGGAACGGGCGGGTAACGGGGCCGCCGGGGCCTCGGCCGGGAGCGATGTCGGCGCACCGGCCCGGCGCGGCAAGGTGCATCCTCTTGTACCGCTCCTGATGGTCACCCTCTCGCTGCCCTTCCTGATGGTCTTCCCTGACCTTCCCGGGCCGCTGTTCGGCGTCCTGTTCCGCATCACTGGCGCGGTACTTCTCTGTACCTCAGTGCACTGGACCGCCGTCCAGAAGACCACCGGTGTACTGCTTTCCGCTGTCCTGCCGAGTGCCATCTTTGCCACCTGGAACCTGTCCAGCGGCGGCCCGGCGTCCGGCACCCCGGCCCTTCTGGGAAACCTGGCGATGCTCGCCCTGATGGTCGGCACGGCAGCATGGCTCTGGCGAGTCCGCCGCGCCTGACGAGCTGTTTCCGGGCTGCGGGTTCGTCAAGAGCCGTTGGGCCACCCTGATGCGGTGACGGAGGGCAGCCGGCCAAGCTAGGGGCGCCCGGGGTACGGCGGCCGTGGGGCCGCGGGGCCGTGGGAGGGGCAGCCCTTCAAGGACAACGGGTGGCGACATCAGGCCGCAGTTTCTTGAAAGCGCAACTACCCCTTGTTCGCGGGCTGTTGCCCGAGTGACACTCACTGAGGCGGCCGGTCAGTGGAATCGACCGGGGTCCCCTTTCGTATTGCCTCAGGCGTCCCCACCAGGAGGTATCGATGCAAGCAAACCATCGTGGGGCCGGGTTACTCCTCGGCCTGTTCTCGGCTCTCACCCTGATGCTCGTCGGGGCGGCTCCGGTCTCGGCCTCGGCCTCGGCCTCGACATGGACGTTGGAGGCCGAGGGCCAGCGGATATGCGTCAGACCGGAGCACGGGTGGCCCAACACCTACGCATTCGCCCCCGTCTCCGGGAGCTGGTCGACCCTGATCCATACAGAGGTCCGAAACCTGCCCCCGGCTCGTCCAGCACGGGCGGCGCCATTTACCCGGGCACGAACGAGCGCGACCCTGACGGCGCCCTCGTCATCAACGGCTTCGTCGGGCTGTCGATTGCACCGGCACCGGCCGGCGAGTACACCGCCGAGATCTGGGCCACCGACGGCAAGCGCACCGAAGCCGATCCGCTGCTGATCGTCTTCAGCGACGAATGCTGAACCTCGCGATACGGACATGAGTCGTGGCGCCCGACAAGGACGACCGGGCGCCACGACCCGGCCGGAATCCCGCCGCACGATCCACCGGCGGACTCCGTCTTCCTGTGACCCCTCATATCGCGTCTCCGGGCCACTCGGTGACGGAGAACAGCGACCACCGGGTCTTCGACTCCAGAGCCCGGCCTCCTGCACTCGGCCGGCACCGGAACGTCCCAGAGGTACCCCTCGTGTACCGGGTCGGAGCCGGCTACCAAACAGCCCTTCTTCCCGCACCGGTGTCGAAACGCCAGAGATAGCGCCCATAGGAGTGCGCCCGGGTAATCGGCTTTCCATTGCCGCAGGCTGCTGATCGCAGCAACCGTGCACCATGGTTGTCCTCCACGATTCAACTGAGTCGGCGGCACACCTCAGAGGGGCGGGTGAGCGAATGGGGGCTTTCATGCTCTGGCTCGTTCAGATGCTGGGAGCGTGGTTTCTGGTGGCTGTCGCAGTGTTTCTGCGATTCTTCGGTTCCCCGCCTTCGGGGTACGCGGTGACTCGTTCTCTCGTTACTGCGGGAGCCATGATTGCCTTGGCCTACTCGTACGGTTTCAACACTGGCGACTTTCTGAGAACCGTCATCAACAAGTACGTTGTTCTGGCCGTCATCGCCGCCATCGTTCTGGTGTGCCTGAGCTTGATCTACGTGGCCGTTGGAAGCCGGGCGCGCGCGGGCGCCTCTTCGCAATCGCAGCCACCGGCGGGCTCCAGCGCCGATGCCACGCTCTACGCAGCACCATGCCGGATCGGTCGGTCGCCAAACGTCAAGGGGAGATCGGCTTAGTTCGAAGGTCGCATTGCTCGTGGGTGGTTGGGCGAGCGAGCATGGATGCATGACGCCCTCTCCCTTGACATTGATGTCTTCCTCAGCCAGCCGCTGACCGCCCGTATCGCTACCAACGGCCCGAGCGTGCGCCCTGTGTGGTTTCTGTGGGAGGAGAAGTCCTTCTGGGTTCTCACCGGGCCCTGGACCAAGCTGTTCCACAGAGTGAGTGCGGATCCGCAGATCGCACTCGTGGTGGACGTCTGTGACACCGCCACGGGACTCGTCCGCCAGGTCATTGCCAATGGCCGTGTCGAACTCGTTCCGTTCGATGTCCCGCGTGGGAGACGCAAGCTGGTGCGTTATCTAGGCACGGATGAGTCAAGGTGGGATTCACGCTTCGTCGACTACCTGCACGATGATCCTGATCAGCGCGGCACAGTCTGGCTGCGGTTGACGCCCTCTTCCCTGACAGCCCGCGATCTGAGCTATACGGCGGCTCCCTGACCTGACATTGACGGTCAGGGCTTGCGGGTATCGGTAGGAGCCGGCACCGCACACTCGCGGAAGTGTTGAGGCAGCGGACGTTGATCATCGGGCTCAGGCATCGCTGGGCTGAACGGGGTGCGGACAACCGGTCTTTGCCGCAGAGACCATGTGCATCGGTCCACTGTGCGTCTGCGATTCGGCTCTCGGAGGTCCGGTAGCGATGGCCGATACCGGCCTGCTGAGTCCCGGCGAGTCACTGAGTGTTTCAGCGTTGCCTTTCCTAGGGTGAGGACGGCCTTGGAGAGGCAGCGCTGAAAACGCTCACTCAAGGTCAGTATGTGGCAGAGCGAGCGCCGAATGTGACCGCCTCGGGCCACGGCGGCGATCTCGGAGGCCATGTGTAGCTTCCCTGTCAGGGGATTCATTCCGCAAGTTCCTGGAGATAAAATTCGATCACTTGCTGCCAAAATCCTGCCGGTTCGGTGAGGACGCGTTCCTCGATCAGGGTAATGCTATTCACTAGATCTATCGAAAGAGATGCAATATTGTTCAAGTCTTCTGGGACTTCATTATCTAGAACCTCCTGTTCAATAATGAGCATGCAGTGAACGAAGCTCTCAAGGCTGGCATTGATGCAGCTGACAGGTGGTATGCAATCACTTTTACGAAATAGACCTCTCCTGTTTCTCCGTTCATGCAAATATCCCTCCGGCGGCACTCGCCAGCCAGTAGAGATTGATCGGGTCGCTTGGAAGGCCAGGTATCTCATAGCTGTAACGATCCGCCATGCGGCTGAGTTCGGTCACTGCTGACTCTGAAACTATGAGAACGTTCCCGAGTTGGCCAGGAATGCCAATGTTAGATAGAACGTTCCGACTCTTCTGGTGTGTTACCCGTTCTCCCAGTATCGACTCGGAAGTGCGGTAGACATCTCGTTCGCCGAATACTTCTGCAAGCTCTGAGTGGGTTACCAAGGAATTCCCCTCCACTTAACGGTGGATTTAATTCAGCTATGGCCATTTTGTTGGATCCATAGATCTACGTCATTAATTCTCTTCTGCATCAGATCGTTGCGGCTCTTCAATGCTTTAATGAAGACCTCCCTCGCTTTCAGCTCTGCCTCGGTGAAAGCCTTTTTCTTCTTCTGTCATGCTCTCTGGGCTCTTGATCCCGAGTTCGGTGGAATCAAGTACTTCAACGTCTATTCCTCTGTGGCGGAGGATTGCGAGACCGGCTAGCGATGGTGCCTTTCCTGCTCGTATTCTGAACCAATCTGATTTTGTGGCCTCGTCGCTGCCGACAGGAGAGCGCTCTCGGCTGCCTTCTTTGCTTGCTGTATCGCCTTCTCTTCCTGAATTCCTTCCGTCTCTTTGCTTGAGTGACCGGAGAACCTTTTCTTCATCGCCGGTGGGTCGTTCTTTGCTTTTCCTTTCACTTGCGATTCTGCCTCGGTCTGCACTCTCTTGGCCAGGAGGGAATTGAATATGTCGGGATAGCGGTTCTTGATCTCTCCACTTACATCTGTACGACCGTGGTAGGCCGAGCTGGCCAGCACGCGGGCTTTCACTTTGGTGCTTGGCTCTGCAGGTCTTGTTCGACGAAGTCGAAATATAGTTCGCGCAATTCGCGCAAGGGCTCCGGTTCACGTGGTACTTGATATGGATACTTTCAATCGATGAAGTTAAATTCGACATTTCAGGTAACACGCGCCCCTTGAACAGGAGGGTGACATGCTCTTCCGCGTGTGCTTCATTTACAGAGTGCACGGCCTTGTACGACTTGTCTGATCCAGGAGTAAGGAATTTTCGCGAGTAATATCCCTCTTCTTTTCTTTGGCTTTCCAGGTGAGCCAACCCTAGCGAATGTGGGCGGCTCTGGTCCTTTCTTCTTCTCTTCTTTTTGGCTGCATCTGTGGCTGCTTTCGTTTTCTCTTGCGTCTCTTTTGTTATCTCCTTCCATATCCTTATCTCTTCTTCTTCCCAAGGGTCGTCGATCGGCTCGCTAATTGGTTTCATCAGGTAGAGTTCGTCATTGTTTGTGTGACTAGGGCTTCCCTGAGTCTGAACTCGATAGGAGTTGTCCCCGATGGGGACTATCCGAACACTGCTTACGCCTTTCGCCGCCCACTTTTGTGAACTCGATCCAGGGTTCTTGGCATGGTCTCGACTGTTGCGGAGGATAAGATCCTTTGATGCGCTTCTGTGGCTGCACTTCGCAAAGCCCTATCTTTTCTTTCGGGCTCGGTGTCGTGTCTTTATTCGATTTATTGGCGTTTCCTTTACGTTTAGCCCAAAGTTTCTTTCCTTTCTTGGTGATGAAGTCGACGATCTTGTCGATCGCTCGGTTCACCGGCCGGGCTACCGCGTGGAACACGCTCTTGACCTTGTTGGCCAGGCCACCGATGCCCAGTAGTGAGGCCAGGAAGCCGATAAGTAGTGGCACGCTCGCCGCCAGGGCGGCCTCGACCATCTTCGGGACGCCGGCCTTGCCGCCGTTGGCTATCGCGATTACCGCGTCCAGGACCGCGTTGACGAAGTCCACGATCTGGGCGCCCTGGTTCACGATGAACGTGACGATGTCGATGATTCCCTTGACCGCTCGGATGAACGCCGAGGCCGGGTTTAGGAGGAGAGGATCCAGGTGATGCCCGCTGTGATGACCGTCGGGATCAGGTAGCTCGTCAGCTTCCCCAGGATCGTGGCCTTGAGGTCGCCGACCTCTGCCTGGATTTCTTTGACCGCGCCCGCCGGGCCTCGCTGGCGATGCTTTTGGCGACGGGGACGCTGGTTTCGACTGCGGCCATCGCCTCGTCGGGGACGCCCTTGCGGGTGACGCGGGCTTTGATGTTGTCCCAGGTCAGGCCCAGTAGGGAGCCGATGAGCTGGATGATGCCCTTCATGTCGAACTTCTGGGAGCTCCAGGCCCGCCTTGACCGCGGTGCCGAGCAGCCAGGAGACGACGCCGGTCTTCAGGTGGTCGGCGATGTTCGTGACGAAGAGGTTGAGGCCTGCGCCTACTGCCGATACCAGGTTTCCCAGGAAGCCGATGGGGTCCTTGATTATTTTCATGATCGCGGAGCCGGCCTTGGCGAGGATGCCCAGGAGGAGGTTCTTCAACTCGTTGATCGTCTTGATTGCGCCGACGACTGCGTCTTTCGCCTTGGCGACCAGGCCCTTGTTGGCTTCCTGGAGCTTCTTGATCTCCTCGTCGATCTTGTTCAGGGCCGCCGTGTATTTCGATGCCAGGTCCTGGACCAGTTTTCCGACTTCTCGTTGACCGTGGCTTCCAGGTCGTCGAACTTTCCGGCGAAGTCCTTTGCCGCGTCCTGGCCGAACTGCTTCAGATCGGCGGGGAGTTTGTCGACTTCGGTCTTGAGTTCCTTGCGGCCCTTGGCGATGCGGGCCTTGGCCTTGCCCAGTTCGGCGCCGATCATGTCGGCCACCGTGCCGATCACCGTCTGCATCTGGGAGACGTAGAGCTTGCGGGCCTCCTGGTAGAGGTTGTTGGCCTCCTTCGGCATGCCCATGAGCTTGTCTTTCGTCCACTTCACTCCGGCACCAATGCCGGAGTAGCGTTTGTCCTTGTACTTCTTCATTCGGCGTTTGTGGTCCGCCGTGAAGGCGTCCCGGCCGTTTTCTCGCCCGAGGTGAACGCTTTGTCGACCTTCTTGTCCAGGTCGGAGAGGGCGGTCTCGACGTCCTCCTTCGTGCCGTCGTAGACCTTCTGGAGCTTTGCTGTTACCTCGGCGCGCTTCTTCTCGTCCTTCGACTTCGTCTCGCCCTTGCCGCCGTCCACCTGCTGGCCCGCCTGGGAGCGGGTGGCGGTGAGGGCGGACATGGCCGACGCTCCGGAGGCTGCCGCGCCCGCCTTGGCGGTGGAGAGTTGCTGGTTCTCTGCGGATTTGCCCTTGGCCGGGGCCTTGTCGGAGTCTGTTTCGGCTGTCTTCTTTGCTGACAGGGCCTCGTTGAACTCCGGTTCGTTGCCCTTGGCCAGCTGCTCCTCGGTGACCTCGGCGTCCGCCATCGCCTTGTCGTTCTGGGCCGGGCCTTCGGAGAAGTCCGTGACGGCCGCGGGTTGTTTGTCCGGGATGGCGTCCGCTGCGGAGGGGCGCCGGGGTTGCCGGGGGCTGGTCCGGGGTGAGGGGTGACCTCTTTGTCCTTGGCTGCCGAGGTGTCCGGTGGGGCCTTCGTGGCGGTGTCGATGTCCTTGGCGGAGGACTCCTTGCCGTCCGTGACCTTGCCGTCGACCTCCTCCTTGACCTTGTCGGCCTTGCCGGACTTGGAGAACTTGTCGGCCTCGTCGAGGTTCTTCGGGGCCTGGGCGTCGATCGCCTTGTTCACCGCGTCGATGAACGACTTCTTGTCGAACTCACCCGGCTTCGCGGCGTTCATCTTCTCCGCGTTGGCCGTCTTGCCCTGGGCTTCCTTGTCGTCCGGGGCGCGACCGCCGCGTCCTGGGAGGCCTTGGACTCGGAGGCCGCCGGTGGGTGGGCAGCCATCCGGGTCTTTTCGCAGCCACGGCCTCCTTCATGCTGCGGAAGCCGGGGACTGCGCGGGGCCGGTTTGACCGGGGCCGTGTACCGCTGGGCGACCAGGCGGGAGACCGCCGCGTTGCCGGCCATACGTTGCAGGCGCTGGAGGCTCCGGCGGTCCGGGGCCGAGGGAGCAGCGGGGCGTGGTCAGTGCGGGGGCGGCGTCGGTGTGGGCCGGCGCGGTGGGGCCTTCTCCGGAACCGCCTTCATCCAGCCCTCCCGCCAGCCAGCCATAGAGCCCGGACGTGGTGTGTCAGGGTGCGCGCGCGGCCGGGGCGAGCGGAGCGGGCGCGGGCAGGGGCAGGGGCAGGTCGCGGTGGGGTGAGCGGGGCTGCTGGGTTGCCTCTTCGGGCAGCCGCAGGTGCACGGCGGGCGACCGCGTATCCGTTCCCGGTGATCGAACGAGTGGCGAGAATCGCCGGTGTTTCCCGGTTGAGGAGTGGGTCGAGGACCGGGCCAAGGAGAGCGTCAAGGAGAGGCTTATATGCCGTCGTACCTGTCCCCGGGCGTCTACGTCGAAGAGGTCGAGTCCGGGTCCCGGCCGATCGAAGGGTGGGCACCTCGGTTGCCGCCTTCGTCGGTTTCGCCCAGCGGGGCCGTTCGACGAGCCGACGCTGATCACGAACTGGAGCCAGTTCGTCAGTACCTTCGGCGACTTCGTCGACGGTACGTATCTCGCTTCCGCCATCTACGGCTTCTTCGCCAATGGGGGCGGGATCTGTTACGTCGTGCGGATCGGTGACGGTTCGCCGGAGACCGGTGCTGAGGGCGGGCGGGCGAGTTGCCCGCCGGGTCCGAAGTCCAGGTCGGGCCCTATGCCGTGAAGCCGCGGGCGGGTGTGGCCGGTGAGATCGGCGTGGAGGTGTCGGACGCCGAGGGCGACGATCCTCCCTCCGATGTCTTCCAGCTGATCGTGAAGCGGGACGGGCAGGTCGCCGAGACGTATCCCGCCGTCACCACCAAGCGCAGCAAGGACAACGTCGCCACCCGGGTCAACGCCAAGTCCGAGCTGATCGAGGTACGGGAGACGGAGCGCGGGGCCGCGCCCGCCAGGCCCACCGCCCAGTCGGTCACGCTCGCGCCGGCCGCGCCTGCCGCAGGCAGCGCAGGTGCGCTGGCACCCGAGGTGTACGTCGGGGACGCCGACCGTCGTACGGGGCTCGGCGGGCTCGAAGCGGTGGACGAGATCACGATGATCGCCGTACCCGACCTGATGAGTGCGTACGAACGCGGGCTGCTCGACCTTGAGTCGGTCATCGCCGTCCAGCAGGGGCTGATCTCCCACTGCGAGCTGATGGGCGACCGCGTCGCGATCCTCGATCCGCCGCCGGGGCTCTCGCCGCAGCAGGTCAGGGGTGGCGCACCGACCGGGCGAACTTCGACTCCAAGTACGCGACGCTCTACTACCCCTGGATCAGCGTCGCCGACCCGGCCTCGGGCCGCGCCACCCTTGTACCGCCGAGCGGGCATATCGCCGGGGTCTGGGCGCGCAACGACGATTCGCGCGGGTGCACAAGGCCCCGGCGAACGAGGTGGTGCGCGGGGCGGTCTCGCTGCAGACACAGCTGACCAAGGGCGAGCACGATCTGCTGAATCCGATCGGGCTGAACTGCATCCGCGCCTTTCCCGGGCGCGGCATCCGGGTCTGGGGCGCGCGGACCCTGGCCTCCGATCCGGCCTGGCGCTACCTCAATGTCCGGCGGCTCTTCAACTACCTGGAGGAGTCGATCCTCGCCGGTACGCAGTGGGTCGTCTTCGAGCCGAACGACGATGCGCTGTGGGCCCGCATCCGGCGTACGGTCTCGGCGTTCCTGGTCAACGAGTGGCGCAAGGGCTCGCTGTTCGGGCTCACTCCGGACGAGGCGTTCTACGTGAAGTGTGACCGCGAGACCAACCCGCCCGAGAGCGTCGACGCAGGTCAGGTCATCTGCGAGATCGGTGTGGCGCCCGTCAAGCCGGCCGAGTTCGTGGTGTTCCGGCTCTCCCAGCTGACCGGTGGCACCGGGGAGTCGACGAGTGACCCGGCGACGAGTGACCCGGCGACGTATGACCCGGCGACGCCTGACCGATTCGTTTCTGAGCATGGCGTAAGGAGTCTGTTGTGCCACTTCCCGATCTCGACAGTTCCGTCGGGCATTCCTTCGGCCTGGAGTTCGACAGCGTCATCATCAAGCAGATCACCGAGGTCAGCGGTCTGAAGATGGAGCAGGACGTCATCGAGCTGAAGCAGAACACCGCCGATGGCAAGTACGCCGTCAAGAAGCTGCCCGGCAGGCCGAAGGCCGGTGAGGTCACCGTGAGCCGCGGTCTGACGGAGGACACCAGCTTCGAGCGCTGGATCAAGGACTCGCGGTTCGGCCGGATGACGAACGCCCGTCGCAACGGTGCGGTCATCGTCTACGACTACGAGGGCTTGCCGATCAAGCGGTACAAGCTGATCAACGCCTGGCCGAAATCGTTGGAGATCAGTGCGCTCAAGGCCGGTGACACCTCGGTCCTGACCGAGAAACTGGCGATCACGTACGAGAGCATGGAGCTCGACTGATGCGGCGTACGGTCCAGTTCCCGTCCCCGAGCGGGAGCAGGGGAGCAGGGGAGCACCGGGCAACCGGAGCCGCTGCGTACCGAGTTCGGGTTCGTGCTGCCGCGCGGGTACGTCGACGAGTCCGGCACCGTGCACCGCAACGGGTGATGCGGCTCGCGACCGCCCGGGACGAGCTGGTGCCGTTGCGGGACGACCGGGTGCGGGAGAACTCCGCGTATCTGTCGGTTGTGCTCGTATCCCGGGTCGTGACCCGGATCGGGACCGTTGACGACATCCACCCCGGGTCATCGAGGATCTCTTCGCCTCGGATCTGGCGTTCCTGCAGGACTTCTACCGCCGGATCAACGCGGAGGGGCACACCCGCGCCGCTGTCGCCTGCCCCGCCTGCCATGAGGAGTTCGCGGTGGATCTCGCCGGTGGTGGGCGCCTGGGGAATCGTGACGTACGCGGCCGACCTGCTCTACGAGGAGGTCGCGTACCTCGCCTATCACTTCCACTGGCCGCTCGATGACCTGCTGGACCTGGAACATCCGGAACGTCTGAAGTTCGTCGCACAGATCGCTCGCCTCAACGGGCAGTAGCGGGTGGCACGGGGAAGGGCGAGGGAGATTCATGGGGCTGATGTCCTGGCTGCGCGGCGATCGTTCCGCGAGTGGTGCCGTGCCGGTCGCTCCGGATGTCGCGCGGCCGGACGACCGGAGCGAGCGGGTCGATGTGAACCGGCTGGTGCCCATGCAGCGGACCGTGTCCGGGCAGGACCTCGTCATCGATCCCACCGGACTCCAGGGGCGTTGACCACTCGGCAGGAGACGGTGCTCGGTACGCCGCTGGGGCATCTGGTCAGCCCGGAGGCGCCGGCCGGGCTGGTGCACGGGTGGCGGGTGCGGTGCCCGGGAGCCCCGTGCCTACGACGGCTCAGCGGTCGGTCGAGATGCCCATGCGGCGCAGGGCCGCTGCGTCGATGCCTGTACAGCGTTGGTACGGGGTGGGACAGCGCCGACCATGACGTCCGCCGGGATGTCGTCGGGCGTGGCTGAGCTGCCTGTACGGCAGTTGGTCGGGGAGCAGCCCCTCGTAACGCAGTCGGGGCCGGATCCGGAGTCGCCCTCGCAGCCCGGGTCGGTGGCGGCCGTTGAGCCGTCGGCTGCCGGTGATGCCGAAGTGGTGCAGCGTGCGGTGGAGCCTGCCCCGGTGCGGATGCCCCGGCGTGCCCGGGGCTCGGGGCCCCGCTGCCCGGGCTGCCGCCCACGGCTCAGCGGCAGACGGCCGCATCCGTGCCCGGGGCGGGGAGGGAAGCGGAAGCACAAGCGGAGGCGAAGACGGAGGCGGGAGCAGTGGTGGGGGCGAGGTGCCGGAGAGCCCTGCCGTTCCCGCGCCTCCGGAGGTTTCCGAAGCCGCTGGAACGGCTGAAGCGGACCTGCCTACCGCTCCGTTGCTCGGCGACCATCCGCCGCTGGCCGGTTCGGTCCCCGTTGCAGGGGAGCCGGCAGCCGAAGAGGCGGGGCTCCCGTCCAGCGTTCCGTCGTAGCCCCCGGCCATCCGCTGCCCACCTCCTCACCCGCGCCCCCGCAGGTCACCGAGCCCACCGCCCCGCTGCTCGGCGACCGCCCGCTGACTCTTCGTACCGCTGGTGCGGAGGTGGCAGGCCCCGGACCGGCGGACGGGGCGGCCGTCCAGCGTTCTGTCGGCAGCAGTGGCGGCGGGCAGTCGCCGTGGGCGCCACCGGCGGAGGCCGAGCCCACCGTCGTTCCGGTGCGGTGGGCCCCGACGAGCCAGGGGCGGCCTCCGCAGCCGCGCCCGTGCAGAGGTCCATGACGCAGGCATCGCTCGTAGCCCCGGTGCAACGGCAGTCGGGCGGCGGCCCACCGGTGCCGGGATCAGTACAGGCGTCGGTGCAGGCATCAGTGCAGAGGTCAGTACGGACACCAGCCCGGACGGCAGCGCCTGGTTACGGCAGCCGTACGCCCCTGCCCACCGCCGGTGCCTTCGCTGTGGCGGCCGGTGTGGCGCAGCGCATGGCAGACGGGAGCGTCGTCTTCGGGTCCGCGCGTTCCGCGCCCTCGCCCGGCACCTCCCGGCCCGTCGTCCAGCGTGACTCGGAGATTGCCGAGGAGCCACCGCCGCTGCCCGATCCCGAGCCCGTACCGGACCCAGAACCGGAACCGGAAACGGACTCGGAGACCGGGCCCGGATCGGCAGCAGGCGAGGGAGGCGCTCCGGGTCCCGTACCGCCTCGGCACAGGGCAGGCAGGTGCGCCGCCCGTGACGGACGAGCTGGTCCGTGCCCTGTACGCGCCGCTCAGCCGGCTCTTCAAGGCCGATCTCCGGCTGGAACGCGAACGGGCCGGATTCCTGATCAACACCCGCCACTGAGTCACCGAGCCACCGAGTCACCGAATCACCGCGAGTTATCGACCGAGAGGCACGTGCCATGGCCACCGCTCAGGACAACGACCCCGCAGTCAGCGTCTGTTTCGTCGTGACGATCGACGACATCGAGCTCGGGTCCTTCAACACGTGTGACGGTCTGGGCTGCGAAGTCGTGCTCGAAACGCGTGAGGAGGGCGGTAACAACGGGCATGTGGCAGCTGCCGACCCGGCTGAAGTACTCCAACGTCAAGCTGTCCCGCCCGCTCACCCGGGAGACGGAGAAGGTGGCGCGCTGGTTCGCCACGATGACGACCGGGTTCAGCCGCAAGACGGCGCACATCGAGGCCCGGACCGGTGACGGGCACAAGGTCGCCCAGTGGGGCTGCTGGAGGTCGTGCCGGTGCGCTGGACCGGCCCGTCCTTCACACCCGAGTCGCCCAAGGTCGCGATGGAGACGATCGAGATCGCCCACCACGGCTATGTGATGGAGGGCTGACCGGCATGAGCGGTGCAGGACCCATCGCCTTCAGCGCGGCCGGTACGTCCGGGGTGGCGTCCGCGGCCAAGGGCGGCTCCGCGCGTCCCAAGCTGGAGCACGCCTACCTGGAGCTGCGGACCCCGCCGACGGGGGCGGGCTCACCCCGGCGGTCCGTGCGGGCGGATCGACTTCCAGTTCAACCCGAAGGAGCTGAGCCTGACCAAGGCGGCGTCCTGGAAGCGGACTCCGGCCAAGGGGCGAAGAGCTCGGGGCCGCCGGAGTACCAGGGGTCCCAGCCCAGCAAGCTCACCGTCGAGATGTTCTTCGACGCCAGCGACACCAGGACACCCGGGTGGTGACCTCGGTGGAGGAGCTGTTCGCGTGCTGTGTGCCGACGAACGAGACCAGGCAGCAGCAGCGGGCATCGCCGCCCTGGGTGGTCTTCCACTGGGGCGGGCTCACCGGGTTTCCCGGGTACGTCAGTCAAGTAGCGGCCAAATACACCCTGTTCACGACATCCGGGGTGCCGATCCGGGCCGTCTGTCAGGTCACGATGGAGGAGATCAGCGGCGAGACCCCGGGCAGAACCCGACCTCCGGCGCGCTGGCCGCCCGGCGCGTGCACCGGGTGGACGCCGGGGACTCGCTGCAGTCGCTGGCCCACCGGGAGTACGGGGACGCCGGGGCCTGGCGGATCATCGCGGAGGCCAACGGGATCGACGACCCGCTGCGGCTCGGACCGGGCACGCAGCTGCTGCTGCCCGCGCTCGACGAGCTGAACCGGCTCCAGGACGACACGGACCGGGGCGGGGCTGAGATGGCTCAGCAGGGTGTCGCCACCGCGCTGGTGGTGGAGTTCGGCGGCACACCGCTGCCGGCGAAGTTCGTGAACACACTGGTCGAGGGGTACGTCGACGACAGCCGTACGCTCCCCGACCTGTTCCTGCTGCGGTTCCGGGACCCCGACCGGGTCCTGCTGGAACAGGCCGGGCTGAAGATCGGCAGCGAGGCCCGGCTGCTGGCGCGCGCGGGCGGTGACACGGCGCCGAAACCGCTGCTGGACGGAGTGGTCACCGCGCTGGAGGTGGAGCTCGACGAGACCGGCACCTTCACCGTCGTACGCGGGCTCGACGAGTCGCACCGGCTGTTCCGTGGGCGGCGGGTGGCCAGCTACCAGAACATGACGCTCGCCGACATCTGCGGTCAGGTCGCCCAGCGCGCCGGACTGAAGCCGGGAAACGTGGACGTGGCCGGTCCCGTACTCGAACACATCGCCCAACCAAACGTCACCGACTGGGAGTTCGTGCGCGGCCTCGCCGAGGAAGCCGGTGCGCAGGCCTACGTACGCGACGGGCAGCTGCACATCACCCGGCCCGCCGAGGCGAGCGGGGCGCCGGGCGGCTCGGCGCGGGCCGAGCGCGACCCCCGTCCTGGAGCTGGGCAGCAACCTGCTGCGCTGCCGGGCCGGGGTGTCGGCCGCCGAGCAGGTGTCCGAGGTGGAGGTGCGCGGCTGGGACGTCCAGGCGAAGCAGGCGCTGGTGGGCAGGGCCCCGGCGGGAAGTCCTCGACGCTGGAGCTCGGGGTGACGGCGGCCGAGGTGTCCGAGCCGTTCGGCGAGGCGCGGTTCGTGGTGACCGATGCGGCGTACGGGACGCAGGCTCAGGTGGACCAGGCGGCGAAGGCGCTGGCGGAGCGGATCGCCGGGTCGTTCGCGGAGCTGGAGGCGGTGATCCGGGGTAATCCGGAGGTCCGGGCGGGCAGCGCGGTGGCGCTGAACGCGGTGGGCGCGCCGTTCGAGGGCCGGTACACGGTCACCTCCTCGCGCCATGTCTTCGACGCCGTACGGGGGTACGAGACCTGGATCACGGTGTCCGGACAGCAGGAGCGGTCGCTGTTCGGGCTGACCGGTGGCGGGCCGGGGACGGGGGTGCGTCCGGCGGCGGTTCGCGGTGCGCCGGGCTGGTCAGCGGGACGGTGACGGACACCCAGGACCCGGAGGGCTCGGGCAGGGTCAAGGTCCGGTTTCCCTGGCTCTCGGACGAGTACGCGAGCGACTGGGCACGCACCGCGCAGTCGGGCGGCACCGGCGGCGGGGAGGCGTTCATCCCGGAGGTCGGGGACGAGGTGCTGGTCGGGTTCGAGCACGGGCATCTGGACCGGCCGTATGTGCTGGCGGGGCTCTACAACGGCAAGGACCGTCCGGGCGGTGGCGGAGGCACCGGGGACGCCGGAGAGGGCGGGTCCGGCGAGGGCGGCGGTGGCGACCTGGTCGATCCCACCAGCGGTGCGGTGAACCGTCGCGCCTTCGCGTCCAGGAGCGGCAACCAGCTGGAGCTCCTCGACGCGGCCAACGGCCCGCAGGGGTCAGGCTCCGTACCGGCGACGGCAAGCTCACGATCGATCTGGACCGCAAGGGCACCGCCATCGTCGTCAACAGCGACGGCAGCGTGACGATCGAGGCGAAGGAGCAGGTCTCCATCAAGGCGGCCAAGGGGTCGCGCTGGACGCCGGCCGCGGTGCGCTCGAACTCGCCGGTGACAGCGTCACGCTGACCTCCCGCAGCGGGTGGAGCTCAACGGCGGGAACGGCAAGGTCGCGCTCTCCACCGGTGGCGCCGTGGAGGTCCAGGGCGGTCAGGTCACCGTCAACGGCACCCAGCGCACCGATGTGAAGAGCGGTGGCTCTGTATCGGTCAACGCGCCGATGATCAAGCTCAACTGACGTACCGACAGATATCAGGACGACAGGTATTCAGGACAGGAGTGGACCGCATGCCGGCAACAGCAGCCGCAGCCGCACGGGTCGGCGACCTCACCGGGCACCCAGGCATGGTCGGACCGCCCGGCGTGCCGTCCGTGCTCATCGGCGGCAGGCCCGCCGCGACGGTGGGCACCGCGCATCAGTGCAGCTCCCCGCCGCCCATCCGCCGACCCGCTCGCGCCGCCCGGCAGCTCGACCGTGCTGATCGGCGGGAAGCCGGCCGCCCGCGTCGGGGACCTGTCGGGCTGCGGATCGCCTGTCGTGTCCGGCTGCGCGACGGTGCTGATAGGAGGCTGAGCCGGCATGGGACAGCAGTTCATCGGAGCCGGCTGGGCGTTCCCGCCCCGTACGGACGCCACCGGATCCATCGCGCTGGTGCGCGCAGAGCACGAGCTGGAGGAGTCGATCCGGCTGATCCTGGCCACCTCGCCGGGCGAGCGGCCGATGCGGCCGGAGTTCGGCTGCGCCGTCAACGACTACGTCTTCGCGCCCGCCGACGCGGGCACGGCCGGGCAGCTCGCGTACGAGGTGCGGCTGGCGCTGGAGCGCTGGGAGCCCCGGATCGAGGTGACTGAGGTGACCGTGCGGTTCGACGAGGCGGACAACGGGGTGCTCTACATCGACATCGGCTACACCGTGCGCGGCTCCAACGACCCCGCAACCTCGTCTTCCCCTTCTACGTCATCCCGCAGCACGGACAGGAAGCGACCCACGACGACGAGGAGGCCGGCGCGTGACGCTGCCCAGTCCCCATCTGGACGACCGCCGCTTCCAGGGCCTGGTGGACGAGGCCAAGCGTCTGGTGCAGCAGCGCTGCCCGGAGTGGACCGACCACAATGTGTCCGACCCCGGCGTGACGCTCATCGAGGCGTTCGCGACCATGGTCGACCAGCTCGTCTACCGGGTGAACCGGGTGCCGGAGAAGAGCTACCTGACCTTCCTCGACCTGATCGGGGTGCAGCTCCACCCGCCCACGGCCGCCCACACCGACGTGACGTTCAGACTGTCCGCGCCGCAGCCCGACCCGGTGGTGGTGCGGACCGGCACGGAGGTCGCCACCGTCCGTACGGAGACGGAGGAGGCGGTCGTCTTCACGACCTCCGAGCCGCTGAAGATCGTGCCCTGCGCGTTCGACCGTCTCGCGACCTGGCCGTCGTCCGGGAGGCGGCGGACCGCACCGAGAGCTGGCGCTCGGCCGGGACGTGGCCTGCTTCGGGGCCACCCCACGCCCGGGACTGCCTCTATGTGGGCCTGTCGGCCGCCGTCCCCGCGGGAGTCGTCGCCCTGCGGCTGGACTGCAAGGTCGAGGGGTCGGCGTCGATCCGCTGCGGCCACCGCTGGTCTGGGAGGCGTGGGACGGCAGTGCCTGGACGGTCTGTGAGATCGAGAAGGACGACACCGGCGGCTTCAACCGGTCCGGTGAGCTGATCCTGCATCTGCCGAAGACACACACTCCGGCGGCCGTGGTGCGGCGTACCGGTGGCTGGCTGCGCTGCCGTCTGATCGAGGCGGAGCCGGGCCGGCCGACGTATGTGGCGCCTCCCGTGGTCCGCCGGGTCACCGCGTTCACGATCGGTGCGACCGTTGCCGCCGAGCATGCCGAGACCGTCGCGGACGAGGTGCTCGGGGCGGCGGAGGAGTGCCCGGCCAGGTGTTCACGCTGGCCCGCCCGCCCGTGGTGCCCGGCGAGTTCGTCGTCGAGGTGTCCGGTCCTTCGGGTGCGGCCGAACCCACCCGGTGGTCCCGGGTCGACGACTTCGCGCACTCCGGACCCGAGGACCGCCACGTCACCCTCGACCCGAACTCCGGCCGGGTCGAGTTCGGTCCGGCCGTACGGGAACGGGACGGCAGCATCCGCTACTACGGCGACGTCCCGGCGAAGGGCGCCACGGTCCGGGTGCGTTCGTACCGCACCGGCGGCGGGCTGCGCGGCAATGTCGCACGGTCGACGCTGAAAGTCCTGCGCAGTGCGATCCCGTACGTGGCACGGGTGGAGAACCGCAGGCCCGCGCTGGGCGGGTCGACGGCGAAAGCGTCGACAGCGCCCGGGTGCGCGGGCCGATGACCCTGCGCACCCTGCACCGGGCCGTCGTCCCGCACGACTACGAGCTCCTGGCCCGCGAGATCGCCCGGACGCGGCCCGGGTGCACTGCATCCGGGCCGGGGAACCCGGGACGGCGACGGGGAGCGCGACACGGGCGGGTGCGGCTGCTCGTCGTACCGGCCGGGCGCAGCGACGAGCAGGGCCGGATCGAGTTCGACGAGCTCATCCCGCCCGCGCACACCCTCGGCCTGATCGCCGGGCACCTGGACGAACGGCGGCCGATCGGGGCCCGGCTGGTCGTCGAGCCGCCGTTCTACCAGGGCGTCACCGTGGTCGCCTCGGTACAGGCCGAGCGCGGGGCCGTCGTCGAACGGGTCAGGGAGACGGCGCTGGCCGCGCTGTACGGGTACTTCAACCCGCTGACCGGTGGACCGGGCGGGCAGGGCTGGCCGTTCGGCCGGCCGGTCCAGTCGGGCGAGGCGTTCGCCGTGCTGCAGCGGGTGCCGGGGTGGACCTGGTGGAGGACGTACGGCTCTACCGGGCCGACCCGGTGACCGGTGAGCGCACCGACGCCACCACCAAGATCCCGCTGGACCGGCATGCGCTCGTCTTCAGCTACGAACACCAGCTCCGGGTGAGGGAGGCCTGATCCGATGCGTACCTCAGTCACCGGTCTGCCGACCCCGCACCCGCTGATCGAGCAACTGCCCGCCGTCTACCTGGAGCAGGACTTCCTCCAGCGCTTCCTGGCCGGGCTCGATGACGTACTAGCCCCCATCCTGCTCACGATCGACAACCTGCCCGCCCACCTGGACCCGCGCAGCGCCCCGACGACTTCCTGGCCTGGCTGGCCCAGTGGGTGGCGGTGGAACCGCACGAGGACAGCCCGACCGCTCAACGGCGGGACGCGGTACGGGGAGCGGTGGCCAGGCACGCACGGCGCGGGACCCTGCGGGGCTGGCCGACGCGGTGCGGCTGGAGACCGGTGCGGAGCCAGAGATCGCGGAGAGCGGCGGTACGGCCTGGTCGACCCGGCCGCACACCGCGCTGCCGGGACAGGAGCGCCCCTGGGTGACGGTCCGGGTCCGGGCGGCGGAGGGGCAGGCGATCGACCGGGTGCGGCTGGAGGAGCTGATCGGTACGGAGGTTCCCGCGCACGTCGGATTCACGCTGGAGCTCGTGGGCCCGGCCGGGGAGCGGGGTGGTGCGGCGTGATCTGCGAGGCGTGCGGGCATCGGAATGCGCCGGGGCGGGAGTTCTGCGCGTCGTGCGAAGCGTTTCTGGCGTGGGAGCCGGAGGCCGGGCGTGCGCCGGAGGCGGGCGTGCGCTGGGGCCTGTCCCGCCGGTTGCACCGGTTGTTTCCCCGGCCGCCCCTGTTGTTCCCCGGCTGTTCCCGTGGCCCCGGCCGTTCCTGTACCCCCAGCAACTCCCTTACCTCCGCCGCCTCCGCCTCCGCCGCCTCCGCCTCCGCCTCCGCCTCCGCCGCCTCCGCCCGCCGTAGCCGCCCCTCGCCGTCCCGGGGACGAGGCGGACGGGCCCGCGCCCGGCCCCGATGCGTGGCCCGATCCGGGGCCGTTCACCCCGCCACACCGGCCCTGATGACCGGCGCAGCGCCCGTGGTGTGTCCCAACTGCCGTACGGAGAACGCTCCGGAGCGCACCCTGTGCATCCGCTGCGCCCTGCTGCTCGACCCGGGACCGCCCCCGGCATCCGCCCGCCGTGGTGGCGCCGGATCTTCCGGCGCGGCCGCCGGCAGCCCATGCCGCCGGGACGCGGCCACGGCGGGGATGGCGCAGGCCGAGGCTCGGGTTGCCGATCGCACTGCTTCTGGTGGCGGTCGGGATCTGGTTCGCGCTTCCCCATCTGTCGGGCCTGTTCGGTTTTGCCAAGGAGGAGACGGGGCGCCCGAGGCGGTGCCGCCGTCCGCCTTCCGCAGCTCCAGCGCGGTGTCCGGCCATCCGGCGGGTGCGGCCTTCGACGGGTTCAACAACCGCTACTGGGCTCCTGAGGAGGCAGGTGAGGGCGCGGGGAGTTCCTGGAGTGCGATTTCGCGCAGCCGGTGCGGCTGATGAAGATGGTGGTGTTCTCCGGGACTTCGGCACGGAAGGACGAGTTCCTTGAACAGGCCCGCCCGGCGCGCATCACCGTCGTCCTGACCTCGAAGGACGGTGAGGAGACGAGCAGGGTGATCCGGCTGCGGGACCAGCCCGGCCAGCAGACCTTCGACGTCCGGGGCTCCGGGACCGTCCGGGCCCGGCTCACGGTCGACTCGGCGTACGGCGCCGGGGAGGGCCGCCGGGCGGCCGTGGCCGAGGTCGAGTTCTTCGGGCACCGGTCCTGACAGCCGGTCCTGACAGCCGGTCCTGACAGCGACGCACGAGCGCGCCGAGGACCTGCGGCAGGTGTCTGCGTCGCGCGGAAGTTTTTCCGGAATCACTCCACAGGGCCTGCGGCGGGCCGGCCGAGCAGCGAGCGCACCGCCGCGCGGTCGACGTTCGTCAGGGCGCGTACGAGCTTCGGGGTGAGGAAGACGATCACGAGGCCGAGCAGGGAAGCGGCGGCGATCTGCAGGGGTGAGGAGAGGTAGTACTGGTGGCGGACGCCGCCCGAGGTGTAGTCGAAGACCCGGTAGCCGGGCCAGTCGGCGTAACGGGGAAGACCCAGGCGTACAGCGGGTAGAGCGTGACCGTCCAGCCGGTGATCAGGAAGGTCAGCGTCACGCAGAAGCTCGCCACCCGCCAGGGGAACATCACGACCTGGAAGAGCACTGCCTTCCAGCCCGCCGCGTCCGACAGCCGGGCCCGGATGGCCGCCCACCAGCCGGGGTGCTTCGGCGCGGGCACCGCCGCCGGGCGTGCGGTGTCCAGGTCCAGCAGGGCCGCCGCCCGGAGCCGCTCGGTGGCGCCGAGGCCGCGTGCCACGGCGAGCAGACCGGCGAGGACGGGCAGGCCGAGCACGGTGAGGGCGAGGCCCGCGCCGAGCGAGAACAGCGTTACGACGATCACGAATCCCGCGATGGCGACCGGCAGCGAGGTCAGTGCGTAACCGATCTCCCGGTAGGTGGCTGCGGCGAACGGGCCGCGCCAGAACGCCGTGGTGCTCGCGGGCATCGTGGTCCGTGCGGGCGCTGCGGTCCGGGTCGTCCACGCGGCATGAGTGGTGTCGGCGGACGGTGCCGCGGTGTGCTGGAGCGTGCTGGGCGTCATGGCTGCCTCGACATCATCGGGTGGGGAGTTCCGTGCTGACCTGCTCCACACTCCAGGATTCGCGCGCTCAACGGCATGGGGAAACCAGGCCGGTTGGGGTGGGGCTGTCCCCGGCCGGTGGGTATCGCCAGGTCGTGCGCGCAGGGGCCCGACCTGGGCGGGGAGCGGACAGGGCCGGACAGTAGAGTTCGGCAGCGTCATCCCCGAACAGCCCCCGAACACCCCGAACACCGAGGTACTGGCCGTGTCTCCCGCACCATCCGAACCACCCGCCCGCTGTCCCCGCCGGCCGTGGCCGTCGTGGGCATCGGTGCCGATGGATGGGCGGGACTGCCGGACACGGCACGCTCCGCGCTCCTGGACGCCGAGGTCCTGATCGGCGGTGAGCGCCAGCTGCGGCTGCTCCCACCGGACTGCACCGGCCGGCAGGTGCCCTGGCCGTCACCCCTGCGGCCCGCCGTCGCCGGCCTGCTCGCCGCGCACGCGGGCAGCAGGATCGCCGTGCTGGCCAGCGGTGACCCCATGTTCTACGGCATCGGCCGGGCCCTCACCGAGGAGCTGGGCGCCGGAGCACTGCACGTCCTGCCGCACCCGTCCTCGGTCTCCTACGCCTGCGCCCGGCTCGGCTGGCCGCTGGAGGACACCGAGGTCGTCACCCTCGTGGGCAGGCCCACGGCCCGGCTGGCCGCCGCCCTGTACGACGGGCGCAGGCTGCTCGTCCTCAGCGCGGACGCCGCCACCCCGCCACCGTCGCCGCCCTGCTGCGGGAGCACGGCTTCGGACCCAGCCGGATACGGGTGCTCGAACAGCTCGGCGGCGAGGGCGAGGACTGCGTGGCCGGCACCGCGGACACCTGGGTGCGAGAGCCCGGCGACCCCTCAACGTCATCGCGGTCGAGTGCCGCTCCACCCCGACGCCCTGCGCGTCGGCGCCGTGCCCGGCCTGCCCGACGAGGCGTACGAGCACGACGGCCAGCTCACCAAGCGCCATGTCCGGGCCGCCACGCTCGGCGTACTCGCACCCGCCCCGGCGAGCTCCTGTGGGACATCGGCGGCGGCTCCGGATCGATCGCCGTCGAATGGCTGCGCACCCACCCGTCCTGCCGCGCGGTCACCGTGGAGCGTGACCCGGTGCGCGCCGGACGCATCGCGCGCAACGCGGACTGGCTCGGTGTCCCCGCCCTGCGCGTGGTGACCGGCGCCGCCCGGACGCACTGGCCCAACTGCCCGTGCCCGATGCCGTGTTCATCGGTGGCGGGCTCACCGTTCCCGGTCTGCTCGACGCCTGCTGGGACGCGCTGCCCGCGGGCGGCAGGCTGGTCGCCAACACCGTCACGCTGGAGTCGGAAGCCCTGCTCGCCGAGCGGTACCGGCTGTACGGCGGTGATCTGGTGCGGCTGGCGGTGGCCCACGCGGTGCCGGTCGGCGGCTTCACGGGTGGCGCCAGGCGATGCCCGTAACTCAGTGGTCCGTACGTAAAGCCCCAGACTCAGGAGCCAACTGATGACCGTCCACTTCATCGGCGCGGGCCCCGGCGCCGCCGACCTCATCACCGTGCGCGGCGCCCGGCTCCTCGCCGCCAGCCAGGTCTGTCTGTACGCGGGCAGCCTCGTGCCCCGTGAACTGCTGGCCGAATGCCCGCCGGACGCCTACCTGGTGGACACCGCGGACCTCGACATCGACCAGATCACCGCGGAGCTGGTCCGCGCCGACCGCAACGGGCACGACGTGGCCCGGCTGCACTCCGGCGACCCCTCGGTCTTCAGCGCCGTCAACGAGCAGATGCGCCGGCTCGACGAGGCGGGCGTGCCCTACGACGTGGTCCCCGGGTGCCCGCGTTCGCCGCCGCGGCGGCTGCGCTGAAGCGGGAACTGACCGTGCCCACAGTCGGCCAGACCGTCATCCTGACCCGGATCGCCCAGCGCGCGACCGCGATGCCCGAGGGCGAGGACCTGGCCACGCTGGGCCGCAGCGGCGCGCTGATCGTGCTGCACCTGGCCGCCCGGTACACGGACCGGGTGGTCGAGGAGCTGCTGCCGCACTACGGGGCCGACTGCCCGGCCGCGGTGGTGGCCATGGCGTCACGCCCGACGAGATCATCCTGCGCGGGACGCTGGACTCCATCGCGGAGCAGGTGAAGTCGGCCGGAGTGATCCGCACCGCGGTGATCATGGTGGGCCGTACGCTGGGTGCGGAGCAGTTCCGCGACAGCCACCTGTACTCGCCGGCCAGGGACCGCCACAGCTGCTGACCTCCCGCGCGGCATCCGGTCACCGCACCCCGCTGCGTCCCACCACCGCCCCGCCCGGTCGATGCAGATCACATCCACCGCCACCGGCGCCCCCGCAGCACGGACAGCGCCTCGTCCCGCGCGGCCACCGCCACCAGGTCGCCCAGTGGCACCCCGGCCGCCGCGCACAGCTGGAGCGCCGCCAGGCCGGTGTTGGCGACGGCGATCTCGGCCGCCAGTGCTTCGCTCGCCCTGCCCTGCCGGGCGAGCGAAGCCAGGAACGGCTTGTCGACCTGGGAGCGGGCCGAGTGCAGGTCCAGATGCCCGGCGGCGAGCTTCGACAGCTTGGCGAACCCGCCACAGACGGTGAGCCGGTCGACCGGGTGCCGGCGTACGTACTTCAGCACCGCGCCCGCGAAGTCGCCCATGTCGAGGAGCGCGATCTCCGGCAGCCCGTACTCGGTCACCACCGTCTTCTCCGAGGTCGAGCCTGTGCACCCCGCCACATGCGTGTGCCCGGCCGCCCGTGCCACGTCCACTCCGCGGCGGATCGAGTCGATCCAGGCCGAACAGGAGTACGGCACCACGATGCCTGTCGTGCCCAGGATCGAAAGCCCGCCCAGGATGCCCAGGCGAGGGTTCCACGTGGAACGTGCGATCTCCTCGCCGTGGTCCACCGACAGCGTGATCTCGACGTCGCCGCCGCCCCCGTACCGCGCCGCCACCTCCGCGATGTGGTCCCGCATCATCCGGCGGGGTACGGGATTGACCGCGGGCTCCCCGACATCGAGCGGCAGCCCCGGAAGGGTCACCGTGCCCACGCCGGGCCCTGCCCTGAACACCACCCCGGACCCCGGCGGCAGCCGCGCACAGCGGCCCGCACCAGCGCTCCGTGCGTCACGTCCGGGTCGTCACCCGCGTCCTGACCACTCCGGCCATGGCGTGCCCGCCGCCGGAGCCGGTCAGTTCCTCCACCGCCAGGGCAAAGGCCGGTGTCTCGCCCTTGGGCAGTGTGATGGTCACCGGATCGGGGAAGTCGCCGGTCAGCAGCGCGGTGTAGGCGGCCGTCGTCGCCGCCGTCGCGCAGGCACCCGTCGTCCACCCGGGCCGCAGCCCGGTGTGTTTGAGTTGGGCGCTGCGCCCGCCCTTCGCCTCGTTGCTCATGGGGAGGCCTCACTACTCATGGATGGACCCGGCGGAATGCATGTACTCGTCCTCGGCGGCACGACGGAAGCCCGCCGCCTCGCGGAGTCCCTGGTGGACGTGGATCCGGCCGGGTACGGGTGACCAGCTCGCTGGCCGGCCGGGTCGCCAGTCCGAGACTGCCGCCGGGCGAGGTCCGTGTCGGCGGCTTCGGCGGGGCGGACGGTCTGGCCGAGTGGCTGCGGGTGCACCGGGTGGACGCGGTCATCGACGCCACCCATCCTTTCGCCGGGACGATCAGTTTCAACGCGGCATCGGCCGCCGCCGCGGTCCATGTTCCCCTGCTGGCGCTGCGCAGGCCCGGCTGGGTGCCGGTGGCGGGCGACCGGTGGCACTCGGAACCTTCGCTGGCCGGGGCCGCGGCGCTGCTGCCCTCGCTGGGCCGGCGGGTCTTCCTCACCACCGGGCGGATGGGGCTCGCCGCCTTCGCCGGTCTTGACGCGCTGTGGTTCCTGATGCGGTCGGTGGACGCCCCGAGGCTCCGTATCCCGCACGGATGGAGGTCCTGGCGGCCCGTGGCCCTTCACCCTCGACGGCGAACGGGAGCTGATCAGCCGCCACCGCATCGACGTCCTGGTCACCAAGGACAGCGGCGGCGACGCGACCGCCCCGAAGCTCACCGCAGCCCGCGAGGCCGGTATCCCCGTGGTCGTGGTCCGGCGGCCACCGGTGCCCGAGGGCGTGCCGGTGGCCGGGACTCCGGAGCAGGCCGTCGCCTGGCTGCGCGAGCAGTAGCCTTCCACTGGTCAAAGAGTAAATTTCGGTATGTGTTGCCTGTCTGGCGCCTCACCGCAGCAGTGGCGGGCCATGCGGCCTCGCACTTCTTCGGCCAGTCCTCGTTCGCGACTTACGCCAATGTCGTGGTGCGAAGCGTCGTCAAGGTTCCCGCCGACGTACCGCTGGAGAAGCTCGGCCCCTCCTGCCAAAGCGGTGCACCAATGCCGAGGCCGACGGGGAGCCCTGGTAGCGGAGCCACCAGGGCTTTCGGCCGACGCGGCTGGGGTCCGTATCTCACACCCACAGCTACCGACCCCACTCAGACGCTGTCAGGCGAACAGCCCGACAGCCCCAGTCAAGTTCCGCCTCGGCTGGTTCCGGGTGCCGTACCGATGCTCTAGGCCCTGCGGACTAGGCCGCCTTCCGCCCGGCGGCTGACGCCATATTTCCCTCTGTGCGAAAAGATCTTCACATGGAGCGAATCGATATCCTCGCAGTCCTGCTGGCCGCTCTGGCCCTTGCCGTCGTCGCGTGGTCCAAGCCGCTGCAGAAGCTGCCGTCCTGGCTCTTCATGCTCCTCTGCGTCGTCTTCTACCCAGCGGGCAAGGCGCTGCTCTCGGCGCTGGAATCGGCCGCGGGTGCTGTCGGCGCCCTGGCCGAGTGGACCTTCCTGATCAGCGTGAACCTCCTGTTCGCCGTGCTCGCCGCGTCGGCCTACCGGAGAATCAAGTCCTTTCGGGGCATACGCGCAGATCGGTACTCCCACCACCAGGACATCGAGGTGTGAGCGTCCGGCCCTTCCACCCGCAAGACTTCGCGCGGCAGTCGATTCATATCCCTGTCCATAACCGGTCCGGACGTTCGAAACAGTTCGCCGCAGGACCGTCGGACCGTCACGAAGATTCGAGGTTGATAGAGATTCAGTGAACCAGTCGGCCTGAGAGTTCGTTCCTGTCGGTGTGAATCGAGGCCGCTCCTCACTCACAAAGCGAAACGCGTAATTTACTAATGTCTTGTGATGCTGTCAGAGTTGCTTGAGCTGCGTGTACTCATTCTCTTGGTATGGAGTTATCTGTGGGACAGGCCGCCGGATTGCGGGAGTTGATCAACAGTCGGAACCTGCCTGCGGATTGAGCCACGCGGGGCCGGATCGTCCTGTGGTGGGGTGAGGGGCGAGGGGCGACGACGCGAGGGCATCGCGAACCTGCTCGCGGCACTCAACGTCACCACTGGTGAAGTCATCGGCGAGTGCAAGCCGAACCGCGACGCCGAGAACTTCCTGGCTTTCCTGACGAAGGCCGTGAAACCGCACGCTGAACCAGGTCGAGATCCGGTCGGAATCTTGCCCCGGCAGTCGATCCGCCGCGACACCTCCTCCAGCGTCAACTTCCTCATCAACCGGATTCGCGGCTACATCAACTTTTGAAACGAGAACGCGAAACCCTTCACCTGGACCACGACTGCCAGAGGAATCCTCGCGAAGGTCCACCTCGTCCAGACCAATATGAAGAAGCTCGTCAAAACCAACTCGAAGTAACACCAACGGATCACTGGAAATCAGGAGTAACAATGGAACGCTCACTCAAGCGGTTTGTCGTCGGAGCCATCGCAACGGGAGTTGTGGCGGTCGCACTGCCGATCAGTTCAGCGGCAGCAATAAACGGCACGCCGTGCGGCTCCAGGACCGACGTCGTCAAGGTCACGTACAACAACGGCGCCAGCAGCTTCTGCATCGCCAACGCTGGGGTAACAAACAGGCAATTCCCCAATGTGACCCGGGTCGCCTCGGGAAACAACAAGATCCGGTTCGTGTCCAACGGAAGCACCATCAGCATGGACAAGTGGCAGAAGAAGAGCATCTTGGACGGCACTCCGCAGCGCATCACCCGGCTGCGCATTCTGTGAGTGGGCCTGTCCGGCATTCTCGCTGCTGAGATGCACTGATGTCGGCGAACCAATCGCCGCCTCAGGACGCGACGCGGCGGTGACGACTCGCGGGCCTGCCCAGGCCGTTGCTGTTGGCCATCATGTGCACGAGGCGGTGACCACCCGCGCATACGGCGGGTGGTCCCCACCCGCGCATACAGGGTGGCCCCACGACTCGGTCAGCCCGACACCTCGTCGTCAGCGGACCAAGATCCGGAGCATTCCCGGACCATCGCCACTCACCACGGCTCGGAGATCGCTTACTGAGGCTGCGCTTCACGGCGGCGGCGAGCTGTCGAGGTTCGCGGCGGCGAGGTTGCCGATCGTCTGTAGCCAGACAGCGGACCGTTCAGTCGGGACGGAGGCCGTTGACACCGTCGAGGATCATGTTCGGCCAGTAGCCCCAGGGTTCGGCCCACGCCACCGGGTCGATCTCGCTCAGGAGGTCCGTCATGATCGTCTCCCAGACGCCGTCCATCCTGAGTCCGGTCCGCAGGCCCTCCGCCTGCGCGCGGGCGACCGCCCACATGGTGAAGGCGAGGGTGGAGAGGTCCGTGTTGCACGGGGTCAGCTCGGCCTCGTACTGGTACCACAGCAGGACCAGACCGGTGCGGCCGTCCACCACGAGGTCGGTGTCCTCCAGGACGTACCCCAGGACGATCAGGTGCTCGGCGTCCGGCGGCGGACCGGGAAGTTCCTCTCCTTCCTCGATCCGGCGGGCGGTCGCCTCGGCGAGGGTCGGCAGCGGTTCCTCGTGGCCGGACATTTCCAGGTAGGCCCAGGCGTCGATGACCCCGGTCTCGCGGAGGAACCGCCGCGTCGGGCCGTGCGTGAGCGCGTCGGGCAGCACCTCGTCCGGAAACCCCAGTACTCCCCTTCGTGGACGAGATCGAGCATCTCACCGGTGACGCGTACGGCGAGCCCGTCCCCGGAGACGGCCGCGCGGCGCAGCTGCCACATCACGTACGCCGTCTGCCAGAAGGAACCCGTAGTGGGGAGTTCCGGCTCGGTCTCCGCCAGCAGTTCCAGCAGTTCGTCGACGGTGTGCCGCGGCTCCCGGCCGTGTCGCAGGTCCTCGGCCAGGTGGGCGTCGCGGACCAGCGCGGACACGTCGACGCTCATCGCGTCCGGCTGATTTCCGCCGCTGTGCGGGTCGTACGAGTACACATGGCCGGTGTCGGGGTCGAGCAGGACGTTGCCGTGGGGCCGTACGTGCCGATGCGGTGGAGTTCGGGCCAGTTGGCATCGGGCCCGTCCGGTCCGAACCGGATCAGGGCGGCTGTCCGGGGCAGTCCGATCTCGGCCAGGAAGCGCCGGGTGGGTTCGTGTGTGATCCCGGTCGGCGTGTGACGCTCCACTTCCGCGAACCAGTGGTTCATGTGGTCCGTCGTCACGTCGAAACGCAGCTCGGCGCGGTCTGTCGGTCTGGTCACAGCGTGGCCCCGATCATCCGGTCGTGCGACTTGTACGAGCTGTGTGATTGTGCGGTGCGGGTCGTGCGGGTCGTGCGGGTCGTGCGGGTCGTGCGGCGAGTGCGGCTCGTGCGGAGAGCCCGCTCGCTGTCGTGCACCAGGTCGTCAGACCGCGCTGGTCCCCTCCGGGTAGCGCCTCGGCGTCCAGACGATCTCCTGCCCGTTGCCCCGCAGCACCCAGCGGGTCTGCGACGACCCGACCAGCAGGATCGTCCGCATGTCGACCTCGGCCGGATCGAGATCGGCCAGCGGCACCATGCGCACGCTCTCCGCAGGTCCGCCGACGTCCCTGGCCAGCACCACGGGCGTATCCGGCGAGCGGTGTTCGAGCAGCAGGTCGCGGGCCTTGCCGACCTGCCAGGTCCGGCTGCCTGAGCCGGGGTTGTACAGGGCCAGCACCAGATCGGCAGAGGCGGCCGCGCGCAGCCGTTCCGCGATGACCTCCCACGGCTGAGCCGGTCCGAGAGCGAGATGGTGGCGTAGTCGTGGCCGAGCGGCGCGCCCGCGCGGGCGGCGGCCGCGTTGGCAGCGGTCACCCCGGCAGCACCCGTACGGCGATGTCCGTGTAGGCGTCCTGCGAGGCCACTTCCAGTACGGCGGTCGCCATGGCGAAGACCCCGGGTCGCCGCCCGACACCACGGCCACCCGCCGCCCACGCCGCGCCAGGTCCAGGGCGAACTCCGCGCGCTCCGACTCGACCTTGTTGTCGGAGCCGTGCCGCTGCTGTCCCGGGCGCACCGGCACCCGGTCCAGATAGGTCGTGTAGCCGACCACGTCGTCGGCCCCGGCCAGCGCCCCACGTGTCTCGGGCGTCAGCCACAGCGGTCCGGCGGGCCCGGTGCCGACCACCACGACCTCGCCGGGTCCGCCGGCCGCTGACGGCGAGGGGCGGGGGCATCGATCCTGCTCGGCAGTACCGCGACCGCGAAGTACGGGACGGAGTCGGCGTCGGTGTCCGCCAGGTCTCCGGTGCGCTCTCCGGCCATCGTGGCGCGCTCGACGTAACGCGCCTCGGCCAGCCGCCCGGACGCCTCGAACGCCCGGCGCACAGCGGGAACGTACGGCCCAGCTTCATCACCACCGCCGAGTCCGTGGCCGCCAGGCGTGCCGTCAGCTCCTCCTCCGGCAGGGTGCCCGGCAGGATCGTCAGCACCTCCTCGCCCTCCACGAGCGGGGTGCCGAGCCGGGCGGCTGCGGCGCTGACCGAGGTGACACCGGGGATGACCTCGGTGTCGTAACGGTCCGCGAGCCGCTTGTGCATGTGCTGGTACGAGCCGTAGAAGAGCGGGTCGCCCTCGGCGAGCACGGCGACGGTGCGCCCGGCGTCGAGGTGCACCGCGAGGCGGGCCGCGGCCTCGGTGTAGAACTCGTCCAGCGCGCCCCGGTAGCCGCCGGGGTGGTCGGTCGTCTCCGTCGTGACGGGGTAGACCAGCGCCTCTTCGATATGGCCGGCCCGGATGTGCTGCGCCGCGATGGAGCGGGCGATGGAGCGGCCGTGCCGGGCCGAGTGGTACGCGATGACGTCGGCCTCACCGATGACCTGTACCGCTCGCAGGGTCATCAGGGCCGGGTCGCCGGGGCCGAGCCCGACCCCGTAGAGCCGCCCGGTGTTCTTGTGCTCGCTCACACTCATTCTTCCTCGCTGGCGATCGCGTTGATGGCGGCTGCCGCCATGGCGCTGCCGCCGCGCCTGCCGCGCACGATCAGGTGCTCGAGCCCGGACGGGTGGGCGGCCAGGGCGTCCTTGGATTCGGCGGCCCCGATGAAACCGACAGGCACCCCGATGACGGCGGCGGGACGCGCGGCGCCCTCCTCGATCATCTCCAGCAGCCGGAAGAGCGCGGTGGGAGCGTTGCCCACGGCGACGACCGCCCTTCCATCCGGTCCCGCCACAGCTCCAGGGCGGCGGCGCTACGGGTGGTGCCGAGCTTTGCGGCGAGGCCGGGCACAGCCGGGTCGGACAGGGTGCACACCACGTCGTTGCCGGCCGGCAGCCGTTTGCGGGTCACCCGCTGGCCACCATGGCCACATCGCACAGGATGGGCGCGCCGGACCGCAGCGCCACGCGGGCGTCGGCCACCGCGGCCGGGGAGAAGGCGATGTCGCGTACGAGGTCGACCATGCCGCAGGCGTGGATCATACGGACGGCGACCTGGCTCACATCGGCGGGCAGCCCGGCCAGATCCGCCTCCGCGCGGATGGTGGCGAAGGACTGACGGTAGATCGCCGGTCCGTCCTTCTCGTACTGATGCACAGTGCTGTCGCTCTCTTCATCGGGGTAACGGGGTAACGGGGTATCGGGTCATCGGGTCGTCGGCGGGCAGAGCGCGGCACACGGGGTGGTGCCGCGGATGGTGCGTGGTCAGCTGCGGGTGGTCCGTGCCGCCGTCACCGCGGCGGCGAGTGCGGCCGGGCCGTCCCCGGAGCGTCACCGCGGCGTCGTCCCACCGGTCCCCCGCACACGGGAGATCCGGTGGCCGTCCGCGGTGGCGACCACGTCGACCCACTCCCCGTGCGGGTGACCGCACCGGCGTTCGCAACCGGACCAGTACACAGGCAGCCCCCGGCCGGTCCGAGGGCGGCCCCGCCTCGGCCCGCACATCGGCCAGCGACTTCGCGCACCCGGGTCTGCCGATACAGGCTCCGACCCCGGCCCAAGGGGATCCGGGGCCGGTGATCAGGCCGGCCGCAGCGAGTGCGCTCAGCTGTTCCCGGACACGACCGGATGCGATCGCGGTGACGACGACACCGCGCCACGGGTGAGCCGCAACTCGCCGCCGGTGTCCGTCAGGAGCCGCCACTGCTGCTGGTCGAGACGTCCCAGAGGTACGCCGACGGAGAGCGCGGCCTCGCCGTGCGGGCCGTGCACCGGGGACGGCCCGGTGCGGGCGGGGTGGGGCGGTTGCGGGTGACGGGGATCCCGGCCCGGCGCAACTCCCGTACCACGGCGTCCGGCAGGGCGGCGAGAGCATCGCCGGGCAGGTCCTTCACACGCCAGGCACCGCTGTCCGCCGCCGCGTCCAGGAAGACCTCGGCGGCCAGGATCGCGGCGCGGGAGCGGCCGGGCGGGGACACCGATGACGGTGTCCGCGTCCCCGATCCGCAGCTGCGCGCGGCCGTCGCCCCGGGCGAACAGGGTGAGGTCGGCGCCGAGGGTGTCCACATCACCACGGCCGTCGTCGAGCGCGAACAGGAACCGGCCCGAGAGCGCGGCGGCCTTGTCACTTCCGCACAACAGTCCGTCCAGCGCGGCCAGCCATGGCCGGATGCCGCCGTGCCCCGAACCGTCGAGACCCGCGAGGGGCGAGGCGACGATGTTGCGTGCCCGTTCGTGGCGTTCGGAAGGCAGCAGCCCGCTCCGCGCAGCAGCTCCGCCAGCTCCGCCAGCTCCGTACCGCAGTCCGGGCCGAGCCCGCGCAGCTGCAGATTGCCCCGCGACGTGAGATGCAACTCACCGTCGCCGAGCCGCCCGGCCACCTCCCGCAGTACCTCCGCCTGAGCCCTGGTCAGCACCCGCCGGGCACTCGCACCCGGGCCAGGGCACCGTCGTCGGCCCGGTGCAGACGCAGTGTTCCGGGGCAGGAATCACCACTGCTCCGGGCGGCGGCGTCGCCCGGAGACCGGGGCGGACTGGCGGATACGGACATGGCGGCGAGCATACCGACCATCACACCGCCCCCACCGGCGCTCACTGTGACCTGCCGGACACCGGCCCCGGCCCCCGGCTCCCGGCCCACAGCCGGCCACCCGGACCGGTCCGGGTGGCCACCCGGCCGGTCCGGCGCCTGAGGACACCCCGGCCGGGGCCATCTGGTCGGCCCCGCCCCCGCCGCCTAATATGCCTAACGGCGGTCCGTTCGGCCCGCCATCGCCAGACGGCGATATGGGAGGAAGCCCGGTGAGATTCCGGCGCGGTCCCGCCACTGTGAACCCGGCCTCACCAAGGCCCGGCGAGTCAGAAACTCCTGCCGTCCGACACCGCCCGGGGCGTGGACACCCCGAGGAAGGCCCGACGCCGCATGATTCTGCTCCTGTCGACGTCCGACACCGACCTGCTGAGCGCCCGCGCATCGGGTGGCCCGGTCGGCTTCCGCTACGCCAACCCTTCCCGGCTCCCGCTCCAGGACCTCCCACAACTGCTGGACGGCACCGACCTCGTCGTCGTACGCCTCCTCGGCGGCGTACGCGCCTGGCAGGACGGCCTCGACCAGGTGCTGGCCACCGGCCGACCCGTCGTCGTACTGACCGGCGAACAGGCCCCGACGCACAGCTGATGGCCGCCTCCACCGTCCCCATCGGTATCGCGGCCGAGGCGCACGCCTACCTCGCGCACGGCGGCCCCGCCAACCTGGAGCAGCTGGCCCGCTTCCTCTCCGACACCGTGCTGCTCACCGGCCACGGCTTCGAGCCGCCCGCCCCGGCCCCGCCTGGGTCCGCTGGAGCGCACGGCCCGTGACATCACCGGCCCCACCATCGCGGTGCTCTACTACCGCGCCCACCACATGAGCGGCAACACCGCGTTCATCGAAGACCTGTGCACCGCCGTGGAGGACGCGGGCGGCCGCCCTCCCGCTGTACGTGGCCTCGCTGCGCACCCCGAGCCCGAGCTCATCGACGAACTCCGCGCCGCCGACGCCATCGTGACCACCGTCCTCGCGGCGGGCGGCACCCGCCCGCCGAGGCGTCGGCCGGCGGCGACGACGAGTCCTGGGACGCGGGCGCACTGACCGGCCTCGACGTGCCGATCCTGCAGGCGCTCTGCCTGACCACCTCCCGGGCCGCCTGGGAGGACAACGACGAGGGTGTCTCCCCGCTGGACGCCGCCAGCCAGATCGCGGTCCCGGAGTTCGACGGTCGGCTGATCACCGTGCCGTTCTCGTTCAAGGAGATCGACGAGGACGGCCTGCCCGCCTACGTCGCCGACGCCGAGCGCGCGGCCAGGACCGCCGGAATCGCCGTACGGCACGCCCGGCTCCGCCACATCCCGGCCGCCGAGAAGCGGATCGCGCTCGTCCTGTCCGCGTACCCGACCAAGCACTCCCGTATCGGCAACGCGGTCGGCCTCGACACTCCCGCGAGCGCCGTCGCCCTGCTGCGCCGGCTGCGCGCGGAGGGTTACGACTTCGGCCCCGAGGACGGCATCCCCGGCCTCGTCTCCGGCGACGGTGACGAGCTCATCTACGCCCTCATCGAGGCCGGCGGTCACGACCAGGAGTGGCTCACCGACGAGCAGCTGGCCCGCAACCCGGTCCGGATCCCGGCCGCCGACTACCGCCGCTGGTTCGCGACCCTGCCCGCCTCCCTCCGCGAGTCCGTCGAGCAGCACTGGGGCCGCCGCCCGGCGAGATGTTCGTCGACAGGTCCCGCAACCCCGAGGGCGACATCGTGCTCGCCGCCCTGCGCCGCGGCAATCTGCTCATCCTCATCCAGCCGCCGCGCGGCTTCGGCGAGAACCCGATCGCGATCTACCACGACCCCGATCTGCCGCCCTCGCACCACTACTTGGCCGCCTACCGCTGGATCGCCGCATCCACCGACGACAACGGCTTCGGCGCCGACGCGATGATCCACCTGGGCAAGCACGGCAACCTGGAGTGGCTGCCCGGCAAGAACGCCGGCCTCTCCGCCGCCTGCGGCCCCGACGCCGCACTGGGCGATCTGCCGCTGGTCTACCCGTTCCTGGTGAACGACCGGGCGAGGGCACCCAGGCCAAGCGCCGGGTGCACGCCACCCTGGTCGACCATCTCGTCCCGCCGATGGCCCGCGCCGAGAGCTACGGCGACATCGCCCGCCTCGAACAACTCCTCGACGAGCACGCCCAGATCGCCGCGATGGACCCGGCCAAGCTCCCGGCGGTCCGCGCCCAGATCTGGACCCTGATCCAGGCCGCGAAGCTCGACCACGACCTGGGCTTGCCGACCGCCCCGAGGACGAGGGCTTCGACGAGTTCATCATGCATCTCGACGGCTGGCTCTGTGAGATCAAGGACGTCCAGATCCGGGACGGGCTGCACGTCCTGGGCGGCGCCCGGCCGGCAAGGACCGGGTGAACCTGGTCCTCGCCATCCTGCGCGCCCGCCAGATCTGGGGCGGTACGGCGTCGCTGCCCGGCCTGCGCGAGGCGCTCGGCCTCGACGAGTCGGCGGCCACCCGCACCGCGGCCGACGAGATCGAGGAGCAGGCCCGCACGCTCGTACAGGCGATGGAGGACGCGGACTGGGACCCGGCCGCCGTCGCAGGCGTGGCCGCGGGCACCCGCAGTCGGTCGCCGACATCCTGGCCTTCGCGGCCCGGGAGGTCGTACCCCGTCTCGCCGCGACGACCGACGAGCTCACCCACACCGTCCACGCGCTGAACGGCGGCTTCGTCCCCGCAGGCCCGTCCGGATCGCCGCTGCGCGGGCTGGTCAACGTCCTGCCGACCGGCCGCAACTTCTACTCCGTCGACCCGAAGGCGGTCCCTCCCGCCTCGCCTGGGAGACCGGCCAGGCGCTGGCCGAATCGCTCCTGGAGCGCTACCGCACCGACAACGGCGACTGGCCCACCTCCGTCGGCCTGTCCCTGTGGGGCACCAGCGCGATGCGCACGGCAGGCGACGACATCGCCGAAGCGTTCGCCCTGCTCGGGGTCCGCCCGTCTGGGACGACGCCTCGCGCCGTGTCACCGGCCTGGAGCCGATCCCGTACGAGGAGCTGGGCCGCCCCGTATCGACGTGACGCTGCGCATCTCCGGCTTCTTCCGCGACGCGTTCCGCACACCATCGGCCTGCTGGACGACGCGGTACGCCTGGCCGCCTCCCTCGACGAGCCCGCCGAGCGCAACTTCGTACGCGCCCACACCCAGGCCGACCTGGCCGAACACGGTGACGAGCGGCGCGCCACCACCCGTATCTTCGGCTCCCGCCCCGGTACGTACGGTGCCGGGCTGCTCCAGCTCATCGACTCCCGCGACTGGCGCACGGACGCCGACCTCGCCGAGGTCTACACGGTGTGGGGCGGCTACGCCTACGGCCGCGAGCTCAACGGCCGACCGGCCCGCGAGGAGATGGAGACCGCCTACAAGCGCATCGAGGTCGCCGCGAAGAACACCGACACCCGTGAGCACGACATCGCGGACTCGGACGACTACTTCCAGTACCACGGCGGCATGGTCGCCACCGTGCGCGCGCTCAAGGGCACCGCCCCGAGGCGTACATCGGTGACTCCACCCGCCCCGAGACGGTCCGCACCCGCACGCTGGTCGAGGAGACCTCCCGGGTCTTCCGCGCCCGGGTGGTCAACCCGAAGTGGATCGAGGCGATGCGCCGCCACGGCTACAAGGGTGCCTTCGAGCTCGCCGCGACCGTCGACTACCTCTTCGGGTACGACGCGACGACCGGTGTGGTCGCGGACTGGATGTACGACAAGCTCACCGAGACGTATGTGCTCGACCCGACGAACCGTGAGTTCCTCCAGCAGGCGAACCCTGGGCCCTGCACGGCATCGCCGAACGCCTCCTGGAGGCCGAGTCCCGCGGAATGTGGGCCAAGCCCGACCCTGCCGTGCTCGAAGCCCTGCGGCAGGTCTTCCTGGAGGCCGAGGGCGACCTGGAGGGCGAGGACTGAGCCTCCTGTCGGCGGCGGGCTCCGCATACCCGCCGCCAACGGGACGAATTGCCGCCCCAGCACACCGGGTCCAAGCTGGTGCCATGAGTGGTCAAGCAGGTCCTACGCTGATCGCGTCCGTCCAGCGGGCCTTCCGCCTGATGGAGGCGGTAGGGGCGCACGAGGGCGGAGCGCCGGCGAAGGCGCTGGCGCGGGAGGCGGGTCTTCCGCTGGGCACTGCCTACCACCTGCTGCGGACGCTCACCCACGACGGGTACCTGATGAAGCTGGCCGACGGCGGGTTCGTCATGGGGACCGGCTGTTCCAGCTGCACAACGCGAGCACCGGGCAGGGGCTGCTCACCCGCGTCCGCCCCACCCTGGCCGCCCTGCGGGACGAGCTGTCGGCCGCCGCGTACCTGACCTTCTACGAAGAGGGCGAAATCCGGATCGTGGAGATCGTCGACGGCCCGGCGGCTCCGCGGGTCGACCTCTGGGTGGGGTTCGAGGACGCCGGGCACGCCACGGCACTGGGCAAGTGCGTGCTGCGTGAGCTGGGCGAGGAAGCGCGACGCGACTACCTCTCCAGGCACTCCCTCGCGGACCTCACACCCCACACCATCACCCACCGCGATGAGCTGATCCGGGAGCTCGAATCGGTGCCGGCGCCGGTCGTCATGGACCGGGAGGAGTACGTCCTCGGCACGGTCTGCGTCGCGGTGCCGATCTACAACGGCGCCAGGGTCGGTTCGCTCGGCATCTCCTTCAGGTCGGACCGGATGTATCGGACCGGCCATGTCCGGCAGCGGGTCATGACGGCAGCCGACCGCGTTACCAGGGGCTCTCGCTCACCATCTGAAAACATCACCCTTGTGAGTCCCGGCATATGCCTGTTGTCTGCTCATAACGGACGCGGGGTGTCCGCTGCACGGGCATCCACGCACCGGCACACACGGGCGGCCGGCTCCACGACGACGCGGCCCTGCTGCTGCTCCGTAACCCCACGGCGGCAGGCCCGGCACTCCCCGCGGTCCGCTGTGAATCCGCCACCGGACCGAAGCGCGTCGCGCCCTTCCCGGTCTGACGTCCCCGCTACGCCACGGGGCCGCCCGAGCCCACTGATCCCGGCGGTCTCGCGGAGCACGTCGACCAGCAGGGGAAGGCGGCACCTGTCGGCCCGCGCTTGACCACCGCGACCGCTTCGCGCCGGGCCACCAGTCGCGGGCAGGCCCGGCACTGCGTCACAAGCGCGTCCAGCCGGGCAAGTTCCGTGCAGCGGGCGCCTGTTGGGCGGGGAATCCGGGTTCCCGGTGCCCGAGGTCCGACCTGCTGGTTCCTGGGATCGCATGGCATTCCTCACAGCTGAAAGACAGAAACTGAGCGCAACTGCACCATTGATCCCTTCTGCCCACTCGCGGTGGGGCGGCACGGGCGTAAATGGGTGGGAATCCCGACCTGTCTGCTCTTTACTCCGGCCATACGATCACCCCGTGGTCGCCCCGCGTGTTCCATTCCGCTGTGGCCACTTCTATTCTTTCGGACCCAGAAAGGGCTCTTGTGAAGATTCGCCGCACCCTCGCCACAGCTGTCGCCGTTGCCGTGACAACCCCTGGCGTACTGCTCTGTGCCACACCCGCGTTCGCCGACGCCAAGCCGGCGGCGCAGACACAGCAGAAGCCGTCCATCACGGAGCTCGAAAAGACCGCCGCCGAGGCGCAGAAGGCGTACGAGAACGCCGTCGCGGCCGAGAGCGCGGCCGGTAGGCCAGGGACGAAGCGCTTTCCGACACCGCGCCCCACACCGTGGCCGCTGCTGCCGCCCGGAAGGCGGCGGACGACGCCGGACCGTGAAGGACGACGCCGACCAAGCCGTCGCCGATGCGAAGGCCGTGGTCGAGGCGCTGCCCGACACGGCCACCGAGGAGGAGAAGGCCGCCGCGGACTCGGATCTCACCAGCGCGGAAGCCGCCGCCGTAACGGCAGGTGCGGCCAAGACCGCCGCCGATGCCGAGGCCGAGAAGGCCCAGGACGCGTACAACGACGCGCGGCTGCTGGCAGTCCAGAACTGGGACCGGGCGAAGCGGGACCTGGCGGCGGCGCTCTCCGCCAAGACCGCCGCCGACGAGGCTCTCGCCAAGGCGAAGGAGGAAGAGGAGGCCGAGGGCGGCGAATGCGTGCCCGAGGACGAGCCCCGCCTCACCGCCGTCGCGACCGGACTGCCGTCCACGATCGTCGCAGGGAAAACGGCAGCCTTCTCGCTCCGGGTGACCAACGGGACCGACAAGGCCATGGACGACGTCAAGGCGTTCGCCAGCGTCCACGCGACCGACGCCAGCGGCCTCAAGGACATCGACAAGCTCGTCGCTCTGCAGTGGTCCACCAACTCCTCGCCCAAGTGGCAGCAGGTCGAGCGCGAGGAGTTCGTCGATGCCATCGGTCCGCTGAAGGCCGGCGCCCACGCCGACATCAAGCTGCGTCTCTCGGTCGACGCCTCGGCTCCGGCCGGCAACGGCTTCGCCTTCGTCGCGGGTGAGTACTTCAACGAGGACGGCGACCACTGCGGCGGCAGCCCGGACCTCGAAATGTACGAGTTCGAGATCAAGGCTGCGGGCAGTGAGCCCGGCAAGATCAAGGACGCCACACCGGTCAAGACCGACCGGGACACTTCGGGCAAGCGGGCGCAGGGCAACGCGTCGAAGCTGCCGGTGAACAAGACGACCGGCGCCCTCGCCGAAACGGGCACGTCCTCCGCCACGTCGCAGATGGCCATAGCGGGCGCCGCGGCCGTGGCGATCGGCGCCGGCGCGGTCTTCATCGTGCGCCGCCGCAAGACCGGCTCCAACGCCTGAGCGCGCACGCAGTGACGAACGGGCCCCACCGCGGACGCGCGGTGGGGCCCTTCGCTGCCGGGGCGCCTGAGCCGGGTGCAGGACTCGGGGCCGGACGCGCGGGATTCAGGGAGATCCCCGGAGTGTGCGGTCCGGCGGGCGCGCGCCGGGACGAAAGGCCCGGCATCCATCACGCCCGCGTCCGGCACCGTGACCTGAAGCCGGCCAACGTCCTGCTCGGCGCGGACGGTGACACCTACCGGGACTGGCCCCGGGAGGGCGCAGCTGTCACCAGCCCTGCGCAGTCCAGCACCGTGCTCGTGTCCGGTGGTTCGTTCTACGCGACCTTCGAGGACGGCACGGCCCTGTCGGCCCGGTGCCCTGAGCCCGGCCACTGCCGGAAATTCGCTTCGGCGCTCGCGCCGGCCTATGAGCCAAGCGCAGGGCATGCCCTGCGCTTGATTCTTCGACGATTTTACTCCTCAATGCTTGAATTATCTAGGGCACTATCCCTTCTGGGATGCACCTGGGTGGCAACACGCTTAGCATGAAATGTGCCGAGCAGTGCACGCAGGTACAGACACCGGGGCCAGCGATGATAACGCCAGGAATGGCGGGAGGTGGCAGCGGTGTCATCCACCAAGAATTCAACTCTGGACGCGGACAGAGATGTTGCTGGATTTGCCAGATCCTCATGGTGGCAGCGTACCGTCGTGCGCATAGCGGAACTCCAGTGTCAACTCAACCGTATCAAGTCGCTCAAGCCTCTTGCGCCGTACCAGGAAGAGATTGCGACCAAGGTTGAAACACATCTCAATGCGGCGCGGCAGGCTGCGGATCGTAAGAAGAACCCGTGGTCCATTATTTCCGGAGCGGATATAGACCGAGCATTCGCTAATATACACAGAGCGGAAGCGAATATCCTTCGCCTCACTCCTGAGGAAGAGCTGTGTGAATTGGGGCCGCTCGTTCTGGCGAATGCCCGACAGCATTTGGGTAGCGAAGATCCGCGCCGCGCCAAGCTGGAGGCACGGCTCCGGGACAACGACCATAATCTCACCGAAGGAATGCGTGAACTCGCCGTCACGACGTTGCTGGCCGCTCAGATGGCAGAAGAAAAGGAGCGGGCGAGGGCCAGGAGTTTTCGGAACATACTGCTGGCTTCCGTGGTGGCAACTACGATCATTGCTGGGCTGTTCATTCTGTGGGCCTTTCTGTCTCCATCATCGATCGTGTCGAACATCTGCTTCGATCCAGACCCGAATCCAGGTCCGGATTCGGGTAAAAGGTTTGCCCGATCGGCAGCACGGAGACCGGCCAGGACATGTTGATCGTAATGGCATTCGGCTCTGCTGCGGCGGCCTTCGCGGCTGCGGTGTCCCTGAAGAAGATTCAGGGACGTCCACCCCGTATTCAGTCCCCTTGCTGCTGGTGCTCCTCCGGATCCCGGTAGGGGCCTTGGCTGCCCTGATGGGTCTTGCTCTGATCCATGGTGGATTTATTCCAGGCCTTTCGAATCTTGATAGCGGCCCGCAGGTTATTGCCTGGGCGATCTTGTTCGGCATACTGCAGGAGAGTGTCACGCGACTGGTGGATCGCCAAGGTAAGGACGTCCTGGATAATGTGCGCGGAGCCGAACGCGAGTTCAAGGAGAGCTCGGACGAAAAAATTACGTGCGCGAGAAATGAGCTGACAACCGCGAAGCGGAATTTCCTCAGATGCGGCGTGGACCTGGGCCACGAGCGCCTGAAGCTGCGCCCGAAGTGCGAGCACGGGTGCAAAGGAGGCAACGCGGGAGCGCAAGACCGCCGGGGCCCTGTGGACCGAGTCGGACCACGTCCGCCCGGCGCGCCGGACCAGCGGTCCCTTCATCGCCCAGTCGGGCTCTCCCAGCGAACCAATAAATAGTTAAATTTGCAACCGTAACCATCCATCGATTTGCCAAATGTCGCATCGGTGTGTGTAGGTGCGTGATTATCGGCCAGGAATCTGGCTGCATATGCTGATAGTTCTGTAGAAGTTCCGACCAAGTGGGGCATTGGTCGCAAGTAGGCCAATTTGACCGTAGTTTGCAAAGAGTAACCAGTCTCTGACTACACTCGCTGCGCATGAGTAACAGGAACAGGTGCTTGAAGGAGCTGTCCCCGAGGGTGGTCATACGCACGACCGGCAGGCCGGGTGGCCTGGTCTCCACCTGATGGCTGCGCGACACAAGCAGAAACGCGAACCGCGCGCCCACTGGCTGCTGCTGGCCCTTTCGCTGGCCCTGGTGGCTGCGGTGCTGGTCTTCCACGGCTGGACCAAGCACGAGGTCGACGCCGCCAAGACCAGGCAGGACTGCGCCGAGCCCGTGCCCGATGGCGTGAACACCGCGAGCCCGGTGCTGACGGAGGTCCGTGGCGACACGGCAGTGTCGTCCTCGGTCCCCGCCGGCAAGGCCGCACTGACCTTCAACGGCGGCCCCGACCCCAGTGGACCCCGCGTGTCCTCGACCTGCTGAGCCGCCACCACGCCCATGCCACGTTCTTCGTGAGCGGAGCGGGCGCGGCCAAGTACCCGGGCTGGTACGGCAGATTCGTGCCGAGGGCCACGAGGTCGGCTCAGGCACCTACACCGGTGCCGCGATGGACCACGCCTCCTCGCAGCGTGCGGGTCTGGAACTCACCTTGACCCAGGCGGCCCTGGCCGGCTCCGCCGGTGCCCATACCGACCTGCTGCGGATGCCCCAGACGACCTCGGTGCCCACGCTGTGCGGCGACATGTGGCCCGCGGTGCGGCGTGCCTCCGCCGACGGGTACACGATCGTCGCGGCCTCCCCGTGGAACAAGAAGGCCGGCACCGGGGTGCTGCGTCAGTACGAGCAGAACGCGCGCGGACTCGGGCAGGCCGAAACGCTGTTGAAGGACAAGAACGTCGAAGAGTTCGACACGGTGTCGGCGACCACCGGTCTGGCACCCTCCGAGCGCCCCGTGACGACATGGCAGCAACTGCGTGGTGAAGCGCTGCTGTGGTCCGTCCGGGCGGGCGACTGGTTCCTCACGGCCATGGGCTGGCTGCTGGCCGTCGCCGGCGGGATCGGTGTGCTGCGGCTGCTGATGCTGGTCTTCTTCGCCCGGGTGCATGTGCGGCGCCTGGAGCGGTACCGGCCCGGCTCGCCGTGGCTGCGGGAGATTGACGATCCGGTGACGGTCCTGGTGCCGGCCTACAACGAGGAGAAGGGCATCGAGTCGACCATTCGCTCACTCCTTGCCTCCACCCACCGGAAGTTGCAGATCGTGGTGATCGACGACGGCTCGAGCGACCGTACGGCCGCCATCGCCGAGTCCGTCCGCGACCCGCGGGTGAACGTCGTACGACAGGCCAACGCCGGCAAGGCCGAGGCCCTCAACGCCGGCCTTCGGCACGCCCGTTACAACATCGTCGTGATGGTCGACGCCGACACCGTCCTGGAGCCCGACGCGATCCGGCGGCTCATCCAGCCGCTCGCACACCCGCCGTCGGCGCGGTCAGCGGCAACACCAAGGTCGGCAACCGGCGCGGACTGCTCGGTCGCTGGCAGCATCTGGAGTACTGCTTCGGCTTCAATCTCGACCGCCGTATGTTCGAGGTGCTCGAGTGCATGATCACGGTGCCGGGCGCGATCGGGGCGTTCCGCCGGGACGCGGCCCTCGGCGTCGGCGGTGTCAGCACCGACACCCTCGCCGAGGACACCGACCTGACCATGGCGCTGTGGCGGGCCGGCTGGCGGGTGGTCTACGAGGAGACCGCGGTCGCCTGGACCGAAGTGCCCACCTCGCTGCGGCAGCTGTGGCGCCAGCGCTACCGCTGGTGCTTCGGCACGCTGCAGGCGGCCCGCAAGCACTGCGGAGCCGTGCGGGAGTTCGGCCCGGCCGGCCGGTTCGCCCGCCGTGGGATCAGCTACCTGCTGGTGTTCCAGATGGCACTGCCGCTCCTTGCGCCGGTGATCGACGTCTATGCGGTGTACGGGATCCTCTTCCAGGACGGTTCCGACGCGATGGCCGTGTGGGCGGCTTCCTGGCTGTCCAGATGTTCTGCGCGGGATACGCGCTGAAGCTGGACCGCGAGCGTCTGTGGTCGCTGTGGGCGATGCCGTTCCAGCTCTTCGTCTACCGGCAGTTGATGTACCTGGTGGTGATCCAGTCGGTGGCGGCCGCGGTGTTCGGCACCCGGCTGAAGTGGCAGCGGATGCACCGTTCCGGTACGGCGGCGCAGGAGCTCAGCGGTCGGCCGCGGGCCCAGAGTCTGGAGTCGAGATGAACCACAGGAGACAGCGGAGGTTCCCGGGCCACAAGATGCCCGACGCGCCCGCGTACGCGACGGAGCAGTCCCGGTGGTGTCCGGCCGGATCGTCGACCGGCCGGGCGGCGGGCGGCTCATGGATCCGCTCACCGACCCGCCGGCCGGGCCGGGTACGATGCCGCGCCGCCCCGGCCCTACGACGGGCTGTACGACGCCGGGCAGTCGACGGACACTCCCGCACCGCCCGGAGTACGGGAGCCCGCCGCCACGGCGCCGTCCGGCGACGTCGGCGATGCCATCGGTGACGGCAAGTCCGGCGGATACGGCAGCAGCGAGCGCACCCCAGGCTGCCGCGCAGCCGCGGCCGCAAGCTCGCCCTGCTGGTCCTCGCCTTGGTGGTGGCGCTGGTCGCGGCCTCGGTGACCGGCTACGTCTGGGCCGACTCCGCGCTCACCAAGGGCATCGACCTCGGCGCCATCAAGGACCGTCCGGCGCCGGGCAAGGGCACCAACTACCTCATCGTCGGCTCCGACAGCCGGGAGGGATGTCGGCCCAGGACCGCAAGGCCCTGCACACCGGAGGCTCGGCCGACGCGGGCCGGCGCACCGACTCCATGATGCTGCTGCACACCGGTGTGCACGGCACCACGATGGTCAGCCTGCCCGCGACTCCTGGATGACCGTCCCGGCCTATGTCCGCCCCGACACCGGGGTCCACCATCCGGCGAGGAAGAACAAGCTGAACGTGGCCTTCTCCTGGGCGGTGCACCGCTCCTGGTCCGCGCGGTCGAGGCCAACACCGGTCTGCGCATTGACCATTACGCGGAGATCGGGTTCAGCGGCTTCGTCGGGATCGTGAATGCCGTCGGCGGCGTACCGATGTGTCTGGACCACGCCGTGCAGGACCCCAAGTCGGGCCTGGACCTGACCAAGGGCTGCCACACCCTCGACGGACGCGGCGCCCTCGCCTTCGTACGCCAGCGCCACCAGGAGAAGGAGGGCGACCTCGGCCGGACCAGGAACCAGCAGAAATTCCTCGCCGCGCTGGCCGGCAAAGCGGCGTCCCCGGATGTGCTGAGCGATCCGGGCAAGGCCTCTCGGTGGCCTCCACCGGCCTCGGCGCGCTCACCGTCGACAACGACACCCACCCGCAGGACCTGGGCTCGGTGTTCCGAGTGATGCGCGGTGGCTCGGACCTGGTGCGGCTGAACGTACCGGTGACGGGCCGAGGACTGGCGACCTCGACCGGATCCGCGGTGGAGGTGGACTGGAAGCCGGCCCGGAAGGTGTTCGCGCGGCTCAAGGAGGACCGGCCGGTTCCGGGGAGGCCGGCCGGTGACGGCCTGAAGAGCGAGCGGGTCGGGCCGGGCCGTGCGCGACGGGGTGGAGCGGCAAGGAGAACCTGGCCGACGGGTCGTCGAACGGCTGCTCACCATCTCCGGTGACCAAGGTGTGCGTGCCCGCCCCGACTCCTTCGTGATCAGGGAGCTTGTCGAGCAAACGACGCAAACGCCCCGAATCGCGACCGTGCAGGTCCCCAGGGCGCAGGCATCAGCAGATCGCGGACGCCCCGGGAGGCCGGCAGGGCGCTACGACGGGCGCGCAGCGCGTCGACCGGTTCCATGCGGGCGGCGCGCAGCGACGGGTAGAGGCCGGCGAGCAGGCCGACGAGGGCTCCGGCGAGCGGGGCGCCGAAGGCCAAGGTCAGGTCGAGTACCGGGGTCCACTGTTTGACGACGGCGACGCACACCACGACCGCGATGCCCAGGGCCGCGCCGACGATGCCGCCGAGCAGGCCGATGGTTGTCGACTCCAGCAGGAACTGGCCGGCCACCTGTCGCCTCGACGCGCCCAGAGCGCGCCGCAGTCCGATCTCCCCGACCCGTTCCATCACCGTCACCAAGGTGACGTTGGCGATGCCGATGGCACCCACCACCAGCGAGACCAGGCCGAGGACGAGGAAGAGGCCGTTGACGTCGTTCTGGACGCCGTCGCGTGCCTTGGACAGGTCGGGTGGCGCCACGACGGTGAGCGAGTCCTGGTGCCCGGGCGCCAGCGCGATCGGTGCCTGGCGCGCCACCTGCTCGGCCGCCCCGAGCGCGGTGTTGACCAGTACGAGGCTGACGTCTCGCAGGCCGAGGCGGTCCGCGCCGGTGGTGGGCGGGATGATGACGGCGGTGGACAGGCGCCGCTCCCGCTCGATGCCGCCGAGGATGCCGATGACCGTGTACGACTGGCCCTTGAAGAAGACCGCGGGGCACTCTCCACCCGGCTGATGCCGAGCAGCTGCGCGGCCTGGTCGCCGAGCACCACCACCTGGTCGTGCCGGGCGAGGTTGCCGGCGTCGTAGAACCGTCCCGCGGTCATCGTGCCGCGTACGGCGGCGGGCAGCCCGGCCGAGGCGGTGACGACGGCCAGGGTCTGTCCGGAGGTGTCGCCGGGCGCGTTCACGTCGTTGGCCCGGACGTGGACGCTGTTGGTCGTGGCGGAGTCCCCGAGGGCGGCGACCGATTCCACCCGGCCAGCCGCCGGACCGCTTCGGTCCCCGACCAGTCCACCAGTGGCCCGGTGTCGACCGAGCCGGGCTGCGCCCGCGGCACCTTCACCGTCACCGAGGTCGCGGTGAGCGCGTCGAACCGGCCGACGATCTGGTTGCCCGCGGTGGAGGCCACACCGATGGTGATGACGAGCGTGGTGATGCCGAGCACCGTGCCCAGTGTGGTCAACGCGGATCGCATCGGGCGGGCGAGGACGCCGGCGAGTGCTTCCGTCCACAGGTCCCGTGGGTCCATCCGGGGCGTTCGGCGCGTGCCCCGGCCGTTGCCGGGGCGCGGGCGTCGAGTGTTTCCCGCGTGTCATACGGCCTCCGGGGTGAGGCAGCCGTCGGTGATGCGGACGCGCTGGCTCGCCCGGCGGCTGACCGCCTCGTCGTGGGTGATCAGGACGAGTGTCATGCCCTGGGCGCACAGGTCGTCGAAGAGTTCCAGTACGGAGAGGGTGTTCTCGCTGTCCAGGTTGCCGGTGGGTTCGTCGCACAGCAGCAGCGCGGGTCACCGATCAAGGCCCGTGCGATAGCGACGCGTTGGCGTTCGCCGCCGGACAGCCGGTCGGGCCGGAAGCCCGACCGGTGCCCCACCCGACCCGCTCCAGCGCCTGGCGGGCACGGTCCAGCCGGGTGCCGCGTTCGTGTCCGGGGCGCGGTTTGCGGTACGCCTCGGCCACCATGACGTTCTCGTCCACCGTCCGGTAGGGCAGGAGGTGGAAGGACTGGAAGACGAACCCGATCCGGCTGCCGCGCAGCGCGGTGCGTTCGAGGTCGCCCAGCCCGGTGGTCTCCACCCCGTCGAGCCGGAACGAGCCGGCGGTGGGCCGGTCGAGCAGGCCGAGCGTGTTGAGCAGGGTCGACTTGCCGGATCCGGAGGGCCCGACAATGGAGAGGTGTTCACCGCGCCGTACGGTCAGATTCACGCCGCGCAGGGCGTGTACGGGCGGTTCGGTGTCGAAGGTCCTCTCCACATCGCTGAGTTCGATGACGACGTCCGGGTCGGGAGTCACCTGCCCACCACCACGTTGTCGCCCTGCTTCAGTGCGCCGCCGGCCGGCTTCACCTCGACGAGGCCGGCCGCGGACAGCCCGACGGTGACCTGTACATCGCTGACGCCGGAGTCGCGCCGCACCTGCACCCGGGCCTTTCCGTCGGCCGAGGTCCGTATCGCGGCGAGCGGCACGGTCAGCACCTTGCCGTCCGACGCGCCGATCTTGATGGTCACCTTCACCGAGGCCCCGGCCTGACCGGCCAGCGGGCCGGGGTCGGGTACGGAGATCCGCAGCGGGACCGGGGCCGAGGGTCGCCGGCCGCCGCGGTTTCGGTGGTGGCGCCGTCGGATTCGGCGCCGGGTTCGGATTCGGAGCCTTGTGACTCCTCCTGCGTGGACTGCCCGCCGTCGCCCTCCGCCGTCGAGGGTGCGGCGTCGGCGCCGAGCGCGGAGACGGTTCCCTGGGCCTTCTCGCCCCCGCCGTAGTCAGCTCGACGGCCATGCCCTTCTTGAGCAGTTCGCCGTCCGAACCGGGCACGACTGTCTGGACCACCAGCTCGGACCCGGTGACGGTGCCGATCTGGCCGGCCGGGAATCCCCGGTCTTCACCGTCACCTTGTCCAGCCGTACGGGCAGCTCCGGGAAGAAGACGGCCTCACCGGCCGGGACCTTGGTTCCGTAAGTGGTCCGGTAGGCGCTGAGGGCGGCGTTCGCCATGCCCAGCGACTTCTGGGCGGACTTCAGCTGGAGCCTGCGGATCTCCTTGTCGTTGCTGGACTCCGTCGTCGGCGCGCTCGCGCCGGCTTCCGTACGCGAATCCGTGCCGCTGCCGCTGCCGCTGCCGCTGCCGCTGTCGCCGTCGCCGTCGCTGTCGGTGTCGGCGTCCGTGTCGGTCTTGAGGCGGCTCGCGTCCCGCCGGTGCTTTTGCTGCCGGTCATCGTGAGGAGTGTTTCCTGGGCGGAGGACACCGACTGCTCCAGCTGGCCCAGCTCCTGCTGTTCGTCCGGGCTCGGCTGCTGCGCCTGGTATCCCTTGCTCGTGTACCACTGGGTGACCGCCGCCGCGGTGCCCTGGCCGTAGTTGCCGCTGATCGCGCCCGGCTCGAAACCGAGCCGTCGCAGCGCTCGCTGGAGCTGTTTCACATCGTCGCCGGAGGTCCGGGGCCCAGCGCGCGGTACATCGGGACCCGGCCGCTCAGCGCGAGTACGGGGCGGCCGTTGACCGCCATCAGAACATCGCCCTCCTTGATCTTCGCACCGGCGACCGGTGCCTTGGTGACCCGCTGCTCAGCACCTTCGCCGGCCGCGCCCCGGATGATCCGGTGCCCACGGTGCCGGCCAGTGAGAGCGGCTGGGGCGAGGCGAACTCGATGGAGCCGTTCGCCACCACGGTCGCGATGAGGGACTGCCGCTGGACCCCGACGGTCACCGGGCCGGCCTTCGGCGCGTTGGCGCGGCGGCGGCATCGGCGGGGAATGGACCTGGGTACCGGCGATCCAGCCGCCCGCGCCCACCAGGACCACCGTGCCGACCAGCGCGCCCAGCTGCTTGCGTCCGCTGAGGTGTTTCACGCGCCGGAACCCCAGTACGGGTTGGCCTTCTCCTTGGGGAAGTACGCGGCCCGGAACTCCTTGCCGCACTCCAGGTCCTTCATGGCGATGGCGACATCCTTGGTGAGCAGAGGCAGCGCCTCCGCCTGAGTCAGCTCCTGCCTGCGCTCCGGCATTTCTTCGGTGAGGTCGAGCCGCACCATGTCGAACATGCCGGTCGGCTGGGTGGTGGAGACCGCAATGCCCTGTGCCTTCAGACAGTTGGCGTACTCCTGTGCGAGCTGCACCAACTGGGGATCGCCGTTGAGCTCCAGCCCGTTCGCACGGTTCTTTTCCTCCTTTTCGGCCTGCTCCTTCATCTGATCCTCGATACTCAGTTCCGGTCCGTACGCCTTGGCCCTGCCCTCGGCAGTGCACCCGCCGAGCTGCTCCCTCTCCGTCTTCGTCCCGGTCTTGGGCGGGATGCCGTCCCGCGCTTCGTTGTAGCTCTTCTGTTGGGCGGGGTGAATCCTTCTCGTCCCCGTCGTCGGGGTGATGACCTTCCCGTTCACCTTTCCTTCGGTGTTGGCGCCGGGGCGCTCGGGTCGTCGGGGTAGGCGGCGGCCGCGTAGGTGCCGAAGCCGTACTTCTGCCGCTGCTTCTTCGCCAGCGCGTAGTCCTGCCCGTCGACCGAGTCGGAGGAGTCGGCGTCCTGCGGATTCGCCATGTGCGGGGTGTAGGTGAAGCCCTTCTTCTTCATGCAGACCGCGATGGCGTTCTCCTCGATGTACATCTTCTTGATCTCGTCGTTCGTGCCGTCCGGGATGGTGAGTTGGGCGGCGCCGTCGACAGTCTTCGTACCGCCGTCGGCTGTGGAACCCGAACCGGCGTCGGCGCCTGCTGTGTCGCTCGAACCTCCGCACGCGCCGAGCAGGGCAGCGTGGCGACGGCCAGGGCTGCGACCAGGGAGTTGCGTAGAGCAGCTTTGGACATGTTCATGCCATGCATCCATTCAGGGTGTAGTGCTTGGTTGTCGTCGGTAAGTCGTCAGTGGGTTGTCAACCGCCGGTCTCCTCAACTGCGTCGAAGATCCGGGAGTCGGTGGCCAGGTCGGTCAGCACGGACCAGTCCGCGGTCCTGACCACGTGGCCTTTGCCGGTTTCATCGGGGCACTCCGGATCACCTGCACCGCCCAGCCGCCCGTTGTCACATAGGTGATGCCGAACGTGTACGAATGGGCCTGGCCGTCCGTGCGAGCGGGCAAGGATTCCTCGTCCACGAAGTAGGCCAGCACACGGTCCCCGACTTCGTCCACGTGACGGAGCATTTGAACGGGTGGCCGCCCCAGGAGGTGGTGAGCTCGGGACCGTGGCCGTCCCGGCATCCCGCCGGACCCGGCGGAAGCAGGGACGTCCCGGTGGCGGACCGCGCCACCGACACGTACAGGTCGCTCACCAGCCCGGTCTTGGGGTCGGTCAGCCGGAAGTACGTTGCCGGGCGCCGCGAGTGCTGCGGCTGCGCGGCCTCGACCGTGCCGGTCGACGCCGGGACGATCGACCGCAGCAGCTTCAGCGACGGATACCAGACCGTCGGTTCCACGGCCGGCAGCGAGCGCCGGGCCTCCGGCGTCGGCGCGAGCACGCCGTACGCGCCGAACGCCACCGCCGTCGCCATGGCCGCGCTGCCCAGCGCCGCACCGATCCGGCGCCGCCGCCGGATCCGCGAACCCTGCACGATCGCGCCCGACACCAGATCCGGCATCGGCGGTTCCGGGCCGGTATCCAGCCCGCCCAGCGCCTCGCCCAGCGCCTCGGCCAGGGCGAACCCGTCCTCGCCCCGGCGTGCCTGCCCGCCATGCTCACCACCCCGCCTTCAGATAACCGGGCTCGGATTCCTTGCCCGCACCGGCGCGGGCCCCGCTCCGGGCCGTGCCGCCGGCGCCCGGTCGCCCAGGATGCGGCGCAGGGTCGCCAGCCCCGGGAGGTCTGGCTCTTCACGGTGCCGGTGCTGCATCCCAGCGCCGCCGCGGTCTCCTCCACGCTCTGGTCCTCCCAGAACCGCAGGACCAGCACTGCCCGGCTGCGCGCGGGCACCTGCCGCAGGGCGGCCAGCAGCATCAGCCGCAGATCAGGGTCGTCCGCCGGGGCCGCCACGTCGTACTGGCGGGCACTGGGCCGCTCCCACCAGCGCCGCCGCCGGGTCTCGTCCACGAACGTACGGAACAGCACCTTGCGGACGTAACTGTCGGGAGAGTCCATCCGTACCTTGCGCCACACCGCGTACAGCTTCGCCAGCGCCGTCTGCGTCAGGTCCTCGGCCAAGTGCCAGTCACCGCACAGCAGATACGCGGCACGGCGCAACTGTGCCTGGCGGCTGCGCGCGAACTCGTCGAATCCGATGGCGATGTCGCCGACGACGCCGACGACGCCGACCTCGGAGACATCCTGTTCGTCCGGTGTCCGGATCACAGACCGCCTCCGCCGGGCACCGCAACGGTGCGCGGTGAGAAGTACCTCATGCCGTACTGACGTGCTGGGCCGTACGGGAGGTTGTCACTGGTTCGAGAAGTTTTGTGGACGTCGCGGCGGACTCTGTGTCCAGGGAGCCACAGGCGCGCCCTCGAAGCCCGGGATCTCCAGCCTGACGCCGCGCCGTCAGCCGGAGCCGGGTTCCGGGCCGACGGGTATGAGGCGGCCGAAGTTGCCGAACGCCGGACCAACAGGTCCGAATCCGGCGAGTTGTGCGGGGCGGGTGAAGCCCACCGTGGAAGTTGCCCTGGGGCCCGTGCGGTGGTGTGGACGAGGAGTCCTGTCAGGGCGCTGCTGGGGCCGGGGCGGGTGCGTGCCGGCCCATCCAGTCGTCGAAATCTCGCTGGTGCTCCGGGGCGACTCGGAGCAGGGGCGCGAGGCAACCGAACCCGAGCAGGGAGAGGGCTCCGCGGAACCCGAGTGAGACGGAAACCGAGACGGACAACATCTGGGGCCCCACCGCGAACGGTGGGACCCCAGATGTATTGCCCAGTGCGATGGAGCGTCTGAACGGTGCGGTGCGGAGGTGAATGCAACGAGAACCGCAACCAGGCCATGGCCGCTCCGGTGGCGGTCGCTATTTTCTCGTAGCTGCCTTCGCGGAGGCGTCCTGACAGGACTTACAGGGCCGGAGGCTCGTCATTTCCTTGGCGGTGGCGAGTCGGGGGCGGTTGACGATGCGACCGCCCTCGTCGAGGAAGAAGTGGCTGCATCCCAGCCTGTGGCGGGCCCGGGCGGGGCGCCGGTGGGGCCGCCGTCCTTCAGGCTGACCGGTTCATAGATGACGTTGATGTCAGGCCAGTAGCCGTGGGTGCGGTCGAACCAGGCGATGAAGTCGACGACGCCCCGAGCTGGCGGACCCGCTCGTGCAGGGCGGTCTGGTCGTGCCCGCTGGCGAAGTGTTTTCCGGCTGGAATCGAGTCGTCGCATCCGCAGGCGCAGACTGTCCGCTCCTCACGGGCGTCGAAATACCCGATGGGGTTGCGCTGCGGCGGAATGGGCGAGGGCGCACCGACGTAGGCGTCGTGCATCGGGTGACCGGTGGTGAGGATCTCGCCGTGGATCACGGAGCGGCCTGAGCCTTGCCGTCCTGTGGTGGCGGGCTCGACGCGATCGATGGCGACGGCGAGTACGCCCCGGCCGTCGTGAGTGATCAAGGCGAAGCGTTCGCGTTGGGCACGTTCGCCAAGGTGCCAGGTGCCGTGGGTGGCGTCGTAGAGCGCCATCGGGCTCATGGTCGAGCCGTAGCCGATCCGGTCGCGCCCGAGTTCGTCCTCGGCGGGATCGATCGGCTGCTCGACGCCTGCACCGATTACGATCACAGCTACCTCCGTAGTGGATACCTTGGATGCCGGGGCGTATTAACTATAAGCCCCTATCGTGGTCACTTCGGTAGCCCCGGATGCGTATGTATCGGTGGCAGGTGGGCCGGCGGCGACGCGTCAGACATGGAAGTGACTTCGCGCGTGCTGCGCGGCGTTGTTGAGGGTGCGTCATGGAGCCCGGCTGCCGGGCGCCATGAACCACGCGGCGACCGGCCAGGGCCGGCGCCGGCGTGGAATCACTCATGGAGCCCGGGGCCGAGGTGAAGTCGCGTGAAGTTGCGTGCAGTTGCATGAGCCATTTCCCCGGCAGGTCTGCAGCTCGTCCCCGTCCTCGAGGCGGACGGAGTCGTCGCCGATCACTTCGCGGTGGCCCGCTTGATCCATTGGCGGTGGGCCGTCAGGTCGGTGTAGATGCCGGGGCCGGTGGCACACGCCGGATCGACGTCACCGTCGCGGCTGGTCGCCCCGATCAGTTCCCACCGCCCGGGACGGCCCTTGATCTGCGGCCCGCCGGAGTCGAGGATGCACGCCTGCGCGTTCTTGGTGGGGCTGTCGGTGCACAGCTCGTTCTTCGCGTCGTAGTCCTCGCTGCACCTGTCGTCGGGGACGATCTTGGTGTCCAGTTCCTGCAGACGGATCGGGAGGTCCGGGCACTCGCTGCCGTCCTCACAGGTCATTCCCCAGCCGAGGATCCGGGTGTCGGCACCCGGCCGCGCGGATTTGGCGGCCAGCTTGATGGGCTTCGCATCCACGGGGCGGTCCAGCTTCATGACGGCCACATCGTTGCGGAACGGCTCGTAGGAGAAGTCCGGGTGTGTGATGACCTTGGTGACCTTCCTTTGGCACCCTTCGTACGATCGAGGTTGCCGACCCGTACGGAAAGCTGCTTGAGCTTGACGCCCACCGTGCAGTGCCCGGCGGTCACGATCCAGTCCGGTTTGATCAGGGAGGCTCCGCAGTAGTGGTGGCCGTCCTTCTGCACGCTCACCATGAACGGGTACCGTGAGGTGGCGTCATGTCCCCGATGATCGCCGATGCCGACGGTGTCGCCGTCATGGTGAGCATGATCGCCCCCGCCACTGCAAACAGTGCTGCCTTGCCACGCTTGGCCATCTGTCCTCCTGTGTCTCGTTCAAGCTGTGTCTCGTTCAGGGATTCGGTCACCGGCGAAGCTCAAGAGCGGCGCCGGAACGGAACCGTCCCGAGGAAGCCCTGTCCGAACACCCGCGTCAGGCCCGGCGGCCCCGACACCATTGATCCTGTCCCGGTCGGTGCCCTCGGCGCGTCACCCTTTCCGTTCGGGTGGGCCTGCCCGAAAGTCGTACGGCACGCCGTCGGATAGTGCCGCGGGATGATCGCGAGGTGCCGGGGAGGTTGCCGGGGCGGATACCGTGTACAGACGCTGTTGCACGTGAGCGGACGAGGAGGTGGCCTGAGTGAGCGTCAAGGTAATCCTCCTCGACGACGAGGAGTTGGTGCGCAAGGGCATCCGGATGATCCTCCACGCCGAGCCGGACATCGAGGTGGTCGCGGAAGGCGGTGACGGCTCGGTGGCGGTGGACCTGGTGGCCGAGCACCGCCCGGACGTGGTGCTCACCGACATCCAGATGCCCCGTGTCGGCGGCCTGGAGGTCGCCCGGCAACTCGCCGCGCTGACCGACCCTCCCGCCGTCGCGGTGCTCACCACCTTCGACGTCGACGAATACGTCTACGCCGCACTCCGGCACGGCGCGGCCGGGTTCCTGCTCAAAGACACCTCGCCGCGCGAGCTGACCGACGCGGTACGGGTCCTCGCGCGCGGCGAGGCGATGCTCACCGCGCATCACCACCAAGCTGCTGGCTGTCTTCGCCACCGGCGCGGGCGCCCCGCAAGCGCGATCGCGAATGGCGGAACTGACCGCCCGCGAGCGGGAGGTCGCCGTGGCAGTCGCCCAGGGCCACAGCAACTCCCGGATCGCCAACGACCTGTTCGTGAGCCAGTCCACGGTCAAGGTCCATCTCAGCCGGATCATGACCAAGCTCGGCGCCGCCAACCGCACCCAGGTCGCGCTCATCACCCATGACGCCGGGCTGACTTGAACACCTGACTCATCGGCTATGTCGCCGAACGGGTTCCTCAGGCCGGTTCGCCACGATCCCCGGCGGGGTCAAGCTCCGGCTGTGAGCGCTACGGGCTCCGACGCGGGCAGCGCGGCGCCGATCCGGAAGCCGCCGTCATCGGTGGGCCCGGACTCGATGGTGCCTCCGGCCAGGCGCACCCGCTCCGTCAGACCGATCAGCCCGTGCCCCGCTGGGCAGCAGAGGTCCACCGTCGGCAGCCGTCTCGGCGGGCCTGTCGGGCGGGCCGTTGACGATCCGTACCCGAACGGTTCGCGGGCCGAATACGAGATGAATCTGCGTCGTGGCGCCCGGGCGTGCTTGTGCACGTTGGTCAGAGCCTCCTGCACGACCCGGTGTGCGGCACGCTCGACCGGCTCTGCCAGCGGCTGCGGCGCGCCCTCGACGAGCACGGTGACGGGCAGCCCGGCGGCCCGGGAGCCGTCGGCCAGTTCGGTGATCCTGTCGACGGCCGAGCCGGGGAGGGGCAGCCACTCGGCCGACGCGGCAGGATCGTGCGCCGCGGCCCTGACGCACCCTTCGCGGCGTCGCTTCCCGCGGGTGTCGGTGACTCCCCGGCTCCGGCGACCGGGCCACCGGCCGGGCTGGTCCTGAGCACACCCAGCATCTCGCGGAGTTCGGTGAGCGCGCGCCGGCCGGCCGTCTGGATGATCTGCGCGGCCTCGCTCGTCACCGCCGGGTCGTGGGCGACAGCGCTGAGCGCGTTGGCGTGTACGACGATCAGGCTCACCTGGTGGGAGACCACGTCGTGCATCTCTCCGGCGATGCGCCGACGCTCCTGTTCCCGCGCGGCCTCGGCGACGAGCCGCTGTTCGCGTTCGGCGCGCTCAGCCCGTTCGACGAGACCGGCGACGACGGCGCGCCGTTGGCCCACGTAGAGCCCCAGGAGCAGCGGCACCAGACAGGAGAAGACGAAGTTCACCGCGAACCAGGTCACCACTGACTGGATGCTGGACCATGCTGCCGCATTCCAGGGCGCGATGAACACAAGGCCGATACCGGCCGAGGCCCAGGTGATCCGGCGGCTGTGCGGGCCGCGGTAGGCGCCCTCCGCGTAGTAGGCGAGGGCATTGCGAAAGACGAGGCATGGAGAACCTGGGCGAGCAGTCCGACGGCGACTGCCAGTTCGGGGCCCGGCGCCGTGCGAGCAGTGGCAGAGCGCTCACCGCGGCGATCAGCAGGTTCGCCCAGGGAGTGGCCGGTCCCAGGTAGGGGTTCTGGAAACTGTTCAGCACCGCGAGCAGCAACGCGACGGCCGTCAGCACCAGGTCCGCGGCGCGCGCCGGCAAAGGGCGAGCGCGGTACGGGCCGCGTCGCGCGGCTCTCCGCGGTGCCCGCGTCGCCGGAAGGCAGGAGCGCCCGGTTGAGCAGTGTCTTTCCGAGGAGGGTGCGACTGGTGGTTATCACCTGGCGAGGATAGAAGGCGGGGCCGGACCAAGATCCGGCGGAGGTCCGTTCGTGCTGGAGCGGAAGCGGACAACGTCGAAGGCCCCACCGCAGGCGGTGGGGCCCACGTATTGCCCGGTGAGAGCAATGGCGGAGGATACGAGATTCGAACTCGTGAGGGTTGCCCCAACACGCTTTCCAAATGTTCGTCCGGCCGTTCGGGAACAGTCGTGGGCGTCTCGACCTGCGGCGGATCCAGCGGCTACAGGCGCGGTGAACTGTGATGTACGCCCGCGAATGAGACCGGAACTGAGACCAGGCGCTCGTTCATTTACCGGCCTCGGGGCCGTACCACTGCATGGCCTGGCCGGTGACGGCGGCGATGCATCCGAAGTCGTGGTCGCGGTGCAGGAGGGTCAGCCCTTGAAGCTCTGCGGTGGCGGCAACGATGAGGTCTACTGCACCGGCGCTGCGGTGTTGGCCACGCTGGGTCAGCAACTCCTGAACCTGCCAAGCGCGATCGTGCGCGCGATCGTCGATGGGCACCCAGCCGAAGAGCGACTGTAGGTCCTCGATGCCGCGCGCACGGTCCGCGGCGGAGCGTGCGCTGTAGAAGAACTCCAGCTCGGTGACGGGGCAGGTCGCGATGAGCCCGGCTGAGGCGGCCTGGTCCCAGCCGAACTGTTCGGCGTCGCCGCGGAGGAAGCGGGCGAGCGCACTGGTGTCGATCAGGAACTGCGCCGCACTCACCGCCGGTAGTTCCTTTTGTCCTCGAAGAGCTCCAGGTCGAAGCTTCCCTCGCTCGTCGCAGTCCGCAGCCGAGTGAGAGCGAGGGCCCGCCGACGGTTCTCGAGTACCTCGCGCAGTGCGGAGTTGACCGTCTCCTTCTTGGTGCCGGTCCCCAGTGCTTGAGCCACGTCGGCCAGCAGCTCGTCGTCGAGGTCGATCACTGTGCGACTCACGTGTGCACCTCCTGGATATCAACTGTGGTGTTAAGTGTATCCCCTTGGGCTGCTGGGCCGATCGGTGGACGGATCACGTTAATGCTGTTCACAAGACGGCAAGAAAATGCGAGTTCACCAGCTCCATTTATGTGTGACGTATATGCGTATATAGATGCATAAAGGATCTATTTGCACGCCCTCCTCGCGCCTCGGGTCGCACCTGCAGGGCTGGCGCGGGTCAGTGAGCACTGCACTGCGCAGTTGATGCCACACGTCCGCTCTCCCTAACATCCAGGCATCGGACTCGCCGCACGGGTGGTCCGATCGGCCTGGGAAAGGGACAGCATGACTATGACAAGGGACCAGAAGCAGAAATTGGTGCCGAGGGCGGCTATCGCTGTGATGGCTGGTGTGCAGCGCTCGGCGATCACCAACTGGGAGCGCAGGTTCAGGGACTTCCCCAGTCCTACGAGAGCCGGCGGCACGGACTATTTCCAGCTGTCCGATGTGCTCACCTGGCTGAGCGGCCGTACGGTTCCGCCCGGGCGCGCCGGAGCGACGAGACTGTGGACGTCACGTACGCCGACCGGGTCCGGGCGTACCTCACGAAGGCGTCGGAGGCCCGAGCGGTAGAGGACGTCGAAGCGGAGGGCCTTCCTGCCGCGCACGGCGTCGCGGTTGATGAAACGGAGGGAGGACGTCCCGGCGCGGTGGATGTCCTGCTCCGCGAGCAGGACAGCGGGAGCTGGGGACAGGGTCGCGGGCCGGCTACCTGTACCTCCTGTTCTCCCTCACCTTCCTCAGGTGGGCCGAGCCGAAGAGGTGGGCAGCTGTACGGCGGGCCGCCGCACAGGATCATGCAGGAACGCACCTCGGTAAATTCCTGCCCGCAGTTGGCCGTCACGTCGAGGAGGCCCTCGCTGAGCAGGGGTGATCAGTGCGGTGGCAGTCAGGCTCGAAGGACTCGAACCCCGTAGTTCGCAAGCCGTCCTCCACCTCTTGGGCCTGATCGAAGATCTGAGGCGCGGAGCGTTCACGGAACTGCTGAGCCACCACGCGCACGAGGCCAGGCTGGGAAGCCGTGACGCTTTTACCCCGCCAGGGATCGCGCGACTGCTCGCGGTGCTGCTCGGCGCGCATTCCTCGGCGAGGAGCCTTTACGACCCGAATGGCCGGGGCGGCGAACTGCTGTCGGCCGTGTTGGCCGCCGGGCCGGAACCGGCAGGCGGGGCCGGCGGACGGGTTCCGGCTGTCGCCATGGGAAGCGCCCACCCGGAGACACGCGACCTTGCGGCCATGAACCTCATGGTGCACGGTGCCCATCCGGAATGGTTGAACCTGACGCGTGCGACCCGCCCCTGGACGACGGGACCTCGGCAACGACACCGGGCAGATCTCATTCTCACGAATCCCCGTTCAACGTTCCGGTGGCGCCGGGCGCCGCCGACTGGTGGATCTACGGAGAACCACCGGCGTCCAACGCCAACCTGGCGTGGCCGCAGTACGCGGTCAGATCCCTCAATGAGGGTGGCCGGGCGGCCGTCATCCTGCCCAATAGCGCCGCCACGTCGTCCAACCCGAAGGAACGGCGCATCCGGCACACCCTGGTGGATCGCGGCGTCGTGGAATGCGTGATCGCGCTGCCGGCGAAGTTGTTCAGCGCTACCGCGATCTCCGTCAATGTCTGGATCCTGAAAGCCGAGGACCAGGAGCGGAGTCCGGAGAGGTTCTGTTCATCGACGCATCCGGCCTCGGTACGAAGGTGTCCAGGAAGCTGTCCGTCCTCGATACCGGCGACGCCGCACTCATCGCGGCTGCTTACCACGCCTGGTGTGCGGCAGACGGAAACGATGAGTTCCTCCGGGACTCGCGGCTTCCCTGCGCGGTTGTTCCAACGGACGCCGTCAACGCGGCCGGTTCCTCGTTGCGGCCTGCCGACTACGCCAGGTCCGCGAGTCGGTCGAGTGCAGAAGCCGAAGAGCCGGCAGAACACTACGGCGCCCTGCTGAGGGCACGACGGGCGGCTGAACAGACCGACGACCGGATTGCCGAGTTCAGGGACGTCGACGTCGCGCTCGGCAGGTTGCACAGTGGCGCACCGATGGGCGGTAGGTGGTCGAGCCTGGGCGAGTTGTGCGAGCTCCAGGCCGGCCCCTCCGTCGCTGCTACCGAAGGAGGCCTACGTGCTTGAGGGCGGCGCGGTGCCGGTCGTGCTGCCCAAGCACCTACGCGATCGCCGCGTCGACAACGCGCGGGATACGGCTGTGTCGTACGAGACGGCGCAGAGGATGCGGCGCTTCGCTCTGGAGGACGGGAACATCCTGTGTGCGAGGACCGGCACGGTCGGGCCCGTGGGCCAGGTGCGGGCGGACCAGTCGGGCTGGTTGTTCGGCAGCAATCTGATCCGCCTCCATCGGTTCGCGCCCGAGGTCTGTCCCGCGTATCTGCTGGCCTACCTCTCGCTTCCGCAGACCGTCGACTGGATCAGGAGCCGTTCCGAGAAGACCACCGTCCCCTCCATCAGTACAGCGGACCTCCGGGCATTGCCGGTGCATCTGCCCACGCGGTCCGAACAGCACCGCATCGCTGAGACACTCGGTGCGCTCGACGAGCAGATCGCCATCCACCTGGAGATTGTCCGGGCGGCATCCCGGATGTACGGGAGTCTGGCCGGGCAAATGATCCGACCTGGCGCTCTGCCCGGTTCGACTCCGTCTGCCGCGGCCGGCACCCTCCCCGAGAGGAGTGCACGATGAGTGGCTTGCCCACTGCCGTGAGGTGCGCGTGGCTCCTCGTGGTCCTGTTGTTCTCCGTCGTCGTCGCGCTGGCGGCCTTCATCTTGAAGACGCACACCGGAGCCCGCTCGGCCGAGGCTGCACTCGTGGCAGGCTCCGCGTTCGCCGGAAGTGTGTTACTGAGCCTTGGCCTCATCGCTGCGGCCGTCGGCGTGTGACGCAACGGACGAGACGCGGCGAGTTCTTTGCGCGATGCAAGGGGTCCAGCCGTCAGGGCCCGGCAAGCGGAGAAGGCCTTGACCGGTCGGAATCGGGCAAGGCCTTCTCCGAATGTCCCGGTGAGGGGCTGGCAGGGCAGATCCTCACCCCAGACAACAGGGGACAACGTCGAAGGCCCCGCAGCAAGCTGCGGGGCCTTCGACGTATTGCCCGGTGAGAGCAATGGCGGAGGATACGAGATTCGAACTCGTGAGGGTTGCCCCAACACGCTTTCCAAATGTTCGTCTGGGGGTCCGGTGGTGTGCGGGAACGTTCTGACCTGCGGTGCAGCACTGTCAGGTGGCAACGCTGAACGGTGCCGTACGACGGTGAACGCAACCGAAACTGCAACCACGGAACGGAGTCTTGCGGCGCGTCTACTGACCGCTGTGGCTCGCGCTCTCCGACCGGGTCAGGCGGCTGCGGCTGGGGCGTCGACAGTCACCCCGTCGGCGCGGTCCTCGCCGAACAATCCCAGCACTTCGTCGTAGACGCCTTCCGGGTCATCGGTGTCCAGGATCAGCATCGCTACCACGTCGAGGGCATGGTCGATTTTGCCTTCGGAGTCCTTCTTGGCCCGATCGATCAACCGCAGATTGCGGGCTGCCTCCGGCCTGGCGTCGGTGAAGGCAGCAGGTAATTCGTCGAGGGCGTCGGTCAGGTCCCAGCCCTGAGGAATGAAGTAGGTCGCTCGCGCCGGGTCCTGGCCGCGTGCTCTCACCGTGGGACACGTGATCCGCGGCCCATCGGTGATCTCTACGTCCAGGAGTAGCTTCGAGGCTGCGTGGTACAAGGCCGCCAGAGTCGGGTCGTGATCTTCGAGGACCACTTCGGAGATGATCTCGCCCTCGCTGGAGGAGAGCACACGGATGAGCATGGATGCTGCGTCGAGGGAGATTCGTTCGGGATCATAGGCGGCTATACAGCTTTGTCCCTCACGGCGCAGCGTGATAGCCGTTGATTGTGCCGAATCTCCTCGGTGCACGCGGAGTGAAACGCCAGAGAGGCGCCTACGCGTCAGAAGCGTCATACCGATACCTCCGCTCGTTGCCAGTTCCGCCCGAGAGCGTCACGGTGGTGGTCGCTGTGGCCATGCTGTTGGGTGCACGGCAGACGGTCGTGCCAGGTCTCGTCGGCATCCGGCTGGCCGTCCGTTCGATCACCGGTGAGGGCGTCGCGGCTCGGGCGTCGTTCCAGACATTCGGACCCGACGACGCTGGTGAGGGCGGCGCGCAGCGGGCTGGGTTCGACGTGGCTGCGTTCGCGGACGATCTCTGCCATGTGCTTGGGGATGAGCTGCAGGACCAGCTCGATCGCGGCCTGCGGGTCGTCAGCCCCTGGCAGACGGCTGTCAGGTCGCTGGCCACCTTCGCGATGACCACTTTCCCTATCGGAGTCACCTGGCCGTCCTTGACGACGAGGGTATGTGGAGGAGCGCGTCGAGGTCGATATCGGCGCGAGATATGTGCGTTCCTCGTGGCACCGTCGTGGATTCTTCCGGGGCTATGAAGGGCTTGATCGTTCTTCTCCTCGGTCAGCGGCGGCAATCCCAGCGCCGGCTCCAGGCCGACGCTGGCTGTCCTGTCTTCCTAGCGGCCCGCCGAGAAACGGGGCCAGGTATCTCCACTCGTTCGAGAGACATGGGCCCAAGGGCGCCACACGGCAGTGCGATTTGTGGCACCCTCGGCTGGCAACTGCCCGGCCGGATTCTGCTGGCTGGCCTCGCTCAACCCAGCGTCGGCAAAGGTAGTTCGGGCCCAGGCGCACTCTGTTGCGTGTGAGCGGTCGCTCTATCGTGGGTTGATGGCCAATGGCGTGTGGCACACCCAGTACGACATTGAGATCAACCTGACGCGGCCCGATCTAGGGCCGACGGCTACCCGGATTGCTCGAAGAGATCATGACGAGCGTCTCCGAGCGGAACCCGCAACTGCTGGAGTGCCTCGCGCACAGAGCAGGGAAGCCGTGTGCATCCGAGACCGGTGGCAAATCGCCGTGGATGTTCATCCGGCGCGCTCGTGTCGGGGGCGTTACCCTTGGTCGCCGCCCACCTGCCGATCACACACAAGCCGACACCGGCGGAAAGTGACCAGCACAAGGCCACCAAGGAGCGGATCGTCCAAGCTGCCGTTCAGTTCGGACTGTCCGCCGACGCCGAGGTGGGGTTGCCCAGTCGGCGTGGCGTCACTGACGCGATGGTCACGGGGCCCGCCGGCGTCCGGATCGGTTGGGAGATCCAGTACTCCCCACTCAGTCCCAGCAGCGTCCACCGGCGATCGGTCATCGCGATGGAGCACGACATCACGCCGCTGTGGGTCGCGAAGGACGACCGGGCGGCCCTCATCGACCGGGCGCCTTGGGCCAGGGTCGACGACATGTCCTGGAAAAGGATCGCCGACGGTAGCGAGATGATCATCCGTGGTGGCTACCGGCACCTTCAGGTCTGGCGCTGCCTGTCGAGTAGCGCGTTGCACTGCCCCGACACCGAGGGGCAGGCCATTGCGGCGCGATTCACGCCGAGTGGTTTCTTCCCGCGCTCTGCGATCCGCCCAAGCCTTCCGTCCGGATCGAGGACCTCATTCTCACCAGTGCGACCGGGGACAGCGTGCCGGTCTTCGTGCCGAGCCGGGGTGGTGGCCGGGTGGGTCGCCACATGTGGGTTCCCCGCGCCGACTGCGGGACCTGGCGGGAGCTGACCGGCCAGTGGGATCCCTTACCCAAGGCACAGGAGCCTGAGGCAGATGACGAGATCACCTTCTCCGAGCAGGAGGTCGACTGGACCTGCCGTGCAGGAGAAGAAGGCTGGTTCAAGAGCGACGTCCGACCAGTCAGGGACCTGGGACAGCCCACGGGCGGGTTCACCCTCGCCCGCATGCCCGCTCAGCGCCAGCGCCGCAGCACCTGGATCACTGCGGTGGAGCGGACCGCGGCAGCGGCGGCCCTCGGTTGCCCGCCGTGGGAGGTTGGTCCGTGTCTCCGGTGCTCCCAGCTGATGCGCCGCTACGGTCGCAACGCAGCGATGGCGTGTAATGCTTGCCGGACCGAAGCCTGTCCGTAGATTCCAAGGGGCGTAGCGCGGGAACTGCAACCCAAACAGAGCCGCAAGCAAAACCAAACTGCAGCCCTCCCGCACCCCGGTTGAACCCTCCCGGCGTTGGCCTCCCGGCCGATCCAGCAGCGCCGTACCCGGCGACGGTAGGGGCCCTCTGGCCGCCCTGCCGGACTTGCCGAGCGCACTCGGCCCGATCGGATCGGGAGGTGGTGTTCAGGCGATGATGCTCTGGCGGGCAGATCGTATCGAGTCCGGGCCGTGGACGAGGCGGATGCGACGGTCAGGATGACCGCGCTCACGCCCTGCAGCGTCATCGTGCCGGAGGACTGCAGGCCGAGGACGTAGCCGGTGGGGCCGTCCGGACTCAGGGACACCAAACGCTCTTGCTGGACGAGGCTCGCGCCGAAGCCGACCGAGGCCATGGCCACGGCTGCCGCGGTCACGGGTGAGTCGGGGTGCAGGGCGATGAACAACGGGCGACGCCTACGACTGCTTGGAATGGCGGCCGAGGCCGGTAGTTGTCGTGAATATGGCAGTCGTCTGCCGGTTGCGTAGGTAGCGCGATACGCGTTTCCGGAGCAGCTGGCGGACGTCATCCTTGTGGTTGGAGCGGCGCCATTGCAATGAAGTCTTCATGCGACTTCCATGGAAGGCATGCCATCGCCGTTGCGCACAGTCGATCCTGTACGTCTGGTAGCTCGACGCGTCGAGCTGGGACTCTCCCGCGCCGCCCTAGCCGCCCAAGCTGGCGTTTCGACTCGGATGATCTTCTTCTACGAGGAGGGTCGTCACACCCCACCTCACGGCGCCTGGAGCAGTTGGCGACCGCGCTCAGATGCAAAGTAGAGACGCTCACCGGTGCCCCGCGTGGTCAGGAGACGCTGGTCGATCTCAGGTATGCCGCCGGGCTGACCTTGGAGCGCGTCGCCGAACTGCTCAAGACCACGCCTGCGGGAGGAGCTGCGCGTGTCCGCGCCGAAGGTCTCCGCGCTGGAGAGCGGGGACAGGTCACTGGGCGGCACTGGCAGGACCCCGAGGCGACGGGGCGCCTAATCAGTCCCCTGGCCAGGGCGTACGGCGTTCCGGTACGCATGGTCCTTGACGCATGGCTGCGTACCAGGCCGGAAGATCCTGCTCCTGCGTTGTCGGATAAAGCCAAGCAGGCACCTTCGAGGGCAGCGCTGGCGACATGGGATTCGTTGAACGAGCGTCAGCAGGTCTACCTAGGGGCGATCATGCGGGACGACCGGATGACCGCGACCGAGATGTGGATGCGGCGGCTTCAGCGGCTGCCCGTGCCCAAGGCCGCTGAGTGGCGCCGACTGCCCCTGGCCCTGAGGGCCGCACCGTCCGTTGCCGGATATACCCGGTTGCAGGAGCGGCTTCGCCAGCGTGGCGTTCACGATCCCGGTGTGGGTTCGACGGTGCACGCTCTAGAGCGTCGGGGGCTGTTGGTGGTCAGTGAGGATTCCATTGACCACCCGGCTGTTGGGGAGGTTGGACGGGTGCTGGTGGAGATCACCAGGCGTGGCCGGGCTGCCGCCCGTGCGGGGCTTGGTGAACCGCGCGAACCGGATCCTGCGCCCCACCTGCTTTCGGAGTGGCTATGGGGCGTCGTTGCCCGCGTTGCTTCCGCTGAGCCTGCTGGCCTGGAAGACGACCAACTAGCCGGCCGCTCTCTGTTCTTCATTGGAGTGGGCTACCGGGGTAGGTCCGGAGCGCAGCCGAGTCGTGGCTTCGTGGACTCCGTCCCGGTCATGGCACCGGGGGTACACACGTCTCGGAGTACCGCTGGCGGCTGACCCAGCTCGGCCTACGCCATGTAGCGGAGTACCTGCACGTCTACCGAGACCTCTATCCGAGTGTCAATACCACAGAACTCGAAGCAATCGCGGGTAACGCGCCATAGTTCGCACCTTTTCTCCTTGGGCGGCCCGATTGTCAGAGGCGCCACTTACGCTCCATGACTGTGACGAGTTCAACGGAGAACAGCACGCAGGAGCTTGGCGATGTCCGTGTTCGCTACCTGGTAACCCGGGCTGCCCTGCGTGCAGCAAAGGCTGTGACTGAGCCGGACTTGAGCCGCAACAGCGGCTGGCAACCCTGATGGAGTGCCACGGAACGCTGCATGCGGCGCGCGGCCCGGGATTCCTCTGTCGTTCGGGGAGTTCCGCCACTCGCTCGGAGAGAATTTGGCAGCCCTGCTGCCCGACGGTGTGGATCCGCTGGACTTGGAAGGGATGCTGGTCGTCGACCGGGATGGACAGGTGACGGAAGACGCCTTCGATCTCGATCTTGAGCAGCAGATGCTGCTGCACACGCTGCGGAAGCTCGACACGACCGCGGGAGTGGTGAGCGACAGGGAGCTTCAGTCGGAGATCGACCAGGAGACCGCGTTCACGCTGCTGTACAAGCAGGGTGACCAGGCCGTCTATGAAGCCGGGCGGTCGGACCTGATTCGTTCTCCTTCCGGTGCCGTGGACGACCTCTGCGAACTACGGCTGCCCCGTTGGTCGCGGACTTCTACCGGGAGATTCCCTACAACTCACAGTTCGAGGGTTGGTGGTTCCCGTGCCCGGTATGCCGGTGGCCGATGCGGATCGTCCTACGGAAGAACAGCGGCGCTCTGGTAGGAGCAGTCCGTTGCTGGCACGCTCCGCACGCGGACATGGGGCCTCCTACCTGTTTCGGCCGACCACGAATACCAGTGCCCCGAGTTGCTTCCTGAACCGTCGCCGGCGCGGCCGAGTGGCCGTGAGGCCGTCCTGTATCCGGACCTTGGGGACATCCCGCTGGCTGTGCCCGTCGCCGGGCACAAGGCCGTCAGCCGGGGATTTGGCGGTACACGACCGTTCCCGGACTTCCTGAACTCTCGCTGTACGACCGGCTGGTCGATCGCGGCCTCAAAGTGAAGCTGTGGCCAGGACTCGATGCTTACGACCTGCTGGTCGAGGCCGGGCCCAAGCGGGCCAAGAAGGTGCCGTTCAAGGTTGACGTGAAGGACTACACCTCAGCGGCGACGCTGGCCAAGCTGATCCATGCCCAGGACGGCGACCGCGGCGGTGCCGAGTGGCTGGTGGTGCCCGACTACCGGGCCCGCCAGGTCCCGCTGCTGTCGGGGTGTGCGAAAAGTACAGCATGCGGGTGGCGGCGGCCTCCCAATTCGGCGAGATGGTTTGCGAGAAGGCTGGGGTGAGCTGGACATGAGTGATGTGCCGATCGCAGAGACCGCCGTCTACACGGCGCTGGCCCTCGCGGCCCACTACTTTCCCAAGTCTGTCGACGGAGACTCCCGCACTGCGGCCCCGTTCGGCGAGGCGGCATCCCTGGTCTCGGGGAAATACCGGGCTTGGGACCGGTGGAAGGAACTGCCTCACGACGAGAGGCAGCGCATCGCCATGGTCTGCTCCATCGCCCCCGGCGAACTTGCCGACGTCCGCACATTCTCGGTAGCGGCGCGCACCTGTTGTCGCCGCTCACCGCGGACGGAACCAGCAGTGCCCCGGTGATGGGCCCTTCGAGCTCGTGGGCACTGACCCTTCACGGCGGATTCCGCGTTCCCCAGGCTCGGCGGTGATCCTTTGGGCTACGTCGACCGCATGACCAGCCGGTTCCGACGCCCCAGTGCCCGCCCCAAGCCTCCGGAGTTCGCCGGACCGGGGACGTGGCTTACCCGGGAGATCTTCGTCAAGAATGTGGGCCAGGTCCACGGGCGGCTGCAGATCCCCACCTACCCCCAGTTCACCGAGGCGCTCGGCCACGACAGTCTGCCCAGCGTCTCGACCGTGCCGTACCAGGCCGACTTGCGTATCCCCACGCCGGAACTGCTGCGCTTGGCAGAAGAGATCGACCTACGCTTCCCGGAGGGCAAACGCTACCTGCACAGCACTCTCAGGCAGCTGTTCAAGGTCCTGAAGACCTCGGACACGGTGTCCCCGAGGAGGCCCTGTCGCTGACTGCCGGCGGCATGGAGATCTTCAACGCACCCACCGGTACCGGCAAGAGTGTCCTGGTCCGCGTGATTGCTGCCTGGTTCGCTGCCAATGACCTGCGCATCGCCATCGTCCTGCCGGATATCAAGGCATGTCTGGCCATGACCTGGAATGTGCGCGAAGACCTGGATCACCTGCACCGTTCCGGGATCATCGAGCAGAAGCGTACGTGCGCGCACCTGATGTCGTCCTCCGGGATGCACGACCGCGCTCTCAAGCTCGCCTCGCTGATCAACGAGTCTGTGGACGCGCCGGGCGAGTGGGGCGAACGAGCCGAACGTGACGTCGATCCCCTGGCATACGGATGTGCCCAGAGGACGTTCCTCGAATCCACCGGCGACTACCCGCCCGGACGCGAACCGTGCCTGTCGCTGCACCGACAGGGCGTCGGGTCGGCAGCCTGCCCCTGGATCCCCACCTGCGGGAAGTACACCCCGTCTACGAGGCGGCCACCGCCAACGTCGTCATCATGAACCACTACGTCTTCATGCAAGGCCACCTGAAGATCGGCATCAACCTGGACGGCCGACCCGTTCGCAGCATGACCGCAGCCGAGTTCGCCTTGCGGACCTGCCACGCGGTGGCGATCGACGAGGTCGACCAGTTCCAGTCCCGAGCCGTGGACAAGTGTGCCAGTGAGATCGTCTTGCACTCACGCCGACACTGGTCGGCAGCGCCCAGGAGATGGACACCGACGCCAAGCGGCTGCGCATCGACGACGAGCACAGCTTGCTACCTGCCGTCAGCCATGTCCGGCTCATGGCCGAGTTCCTGCTGCTGAGCATCTGCAAGAACGCTCTCAGCCTGCACGCCACCGAGGACGACCGCGCCCAGGCACGCATCCCCGACCAGACCAGCACTCGCTGGCACCTAGCCCGCGGACGGGACCGCACTCTCCTGCGGCTGCTGTGGCCGGAAACCGCAGCGGAGGACAGGGCAGACATCCCCGTCGAGTACTTCCAGCGGCTCAACGCGCTCATGCCCGCCCGCTACCAGCGCCTCGATCCGCTCAGCGGGCAGCCGAGCCTGCTTGAACCCGACTGGCACGAGGTCCGGAGCGAGCTCAGCGCACTGGTGGCGCCCCGTGGCGAACACCTGCTGGATGCAGTCAAGCTCGAACTCCACCGACTCCTCGCGGACGCCGTCAAGGACCCTCACCAGCGGACACAGGCGATCAACCTGCTGGTCACCAGAACCGCAATGATCGAGCTGGATGAGGCGCTCTCGGCTCTCCAGGAGAAGGCCCACGACTACCGCTCCTCCGGTCTGCGCTCGGCCCAGAGGATCTCGAAGGACCTGCAGTCCGGCGCCGTCGCCTCCGTTCTGCCACTCGGCATGCTGGGCCGAGCGATCACCGGCTACCGCGTCACCGGTCTGGACGATAAAGAGAAGAACGCCGCCCTGGTCGCCCAGACCATCGCCGGCGACCCGCACACCTTCACCGCCGAACTGGGCGGCATCGTCTCGCTCATCCTGGCCGGCGTCGAGCGGCCGGTGATCGGGCTGTCTGCCACCGCATACTTCCCCAAGCGGTACGTGAACACCTGCATGCCCCGGTGCGCTGGTGGATGACCGACGCCCAGGCCAAGTCCATCCGGGCCCGTAAGCACCGGATCGACTACGGCGAGGGCCACCCTCTTCGGTGACCCCATCAAGGTCTCTGGCACCCACCCCAGCCGTAAGAAGGACGCACTCATCGAGCTGGGCAGCAACCTCTACGACCAGTACATCCACCGCGAGCTCGAACGCACCGCCGTCAAGGACCCGGACCGGGCACACGTCCTGGTTGTCGCCAACTCCTACGAGCAGTGCGCCTGGCTCGCCCGCGGCATCGCCCGGGCCGGGCGGTACGACGGAGGGCTCTGCCTGGCGGTCAGGGCCGAAGACCTCCACAGCCCCAACCCCGAGCTACCCCGGGAGAACGTGGCCGTACGGCTGACCGCCGAGGAGTTCGAGGACTTCCCCGGCACGGGAAGATCCTGGTCGTGCCGTTGTCGCTGATCGCCCGAGGACTCAACATCGTCAAGGGCACCCGCTCAGCGGTCCGCTCCGTCTACCTGTGCGTGCGCCCCTCGCCCTGCTCAACGACCCCGCCGAGATGTACGGCAGCATCAACGCCGCCGGACTGCGAGCCCTGCCGACGGGCGGCAGCCCGCTACCTCGCAGGCCCTGGCTGAGGCCAGGGACGCCGCCTGGGACCGTCTCGCGCTTCTACTACGTACCGCTCCCCAGTTCACGGCAATGCACAAATCCTCCAGGAGGAAATCGTCGCTGGCATGATTGTCGACCTCATCCAGCTTGCTGGCCGCGCCGCCGCGGCGGCACCGAAGCCGTTCTGCACATGGTCGACTACGCCTTCCACGAGGACACCTGGAGTGCCGACCTGGAAACCGTCCTCAAGCGCATCCACTCCCAATGGACACCGCAGGTACGGCAGCGCATGAACGACCTGTACGGGGAGGCACTCAACGCCTTCCTCTCCTACGCCGGCATCGAACCCCACGACACCGGCCTCCAGGGCAACTGAGCGAGCAGAGACGGAAGAGGACACGTGACCCAGCAGGACCGTGAACCCGGCAAGTACCTGAACACCCTCGCCTTCCGCTGCACCCCGGAACTGGTCGGCGACGCCGCAGTCCACGTGCGCCACTTCGACGAGGCGACCTGGAAGCTCTGGGACGACTTCGACAGGCTCTGCAAGAAGAAGTTCAGGAACGAAGCGGCCCAGGCCCCTACTCCATCGCCACCACCGTCCTCAACATGACCAGTGGCGGCTACGTCTACTTCGAACCCGACCGCCGCGCCCCGTTCCTCGCCTCCCTCCAACCCCTCGACGACAAGCTGCTCCGCCGGGTGTTCACCCTCGCCTATCACCTCGCCCTGGGCCAGGACGTCAGCACCATCGACCTCACCGCTCCTCCCGAGCTCGCCAAGCGGTTCGCTGACACCCTCGAACACATGTACTCGCTAGCCGCGTACCTCCAGACCACGAAGAACACTCAGCCCACGGCCCCCAACTGGCTCTACCGCACAGTTGCCTGGCAGCTCTCCCAGCAGCTCGCCACCGAGCCCTGGGCCATCTCCGACAGCCGGACCGTCAAGCTGCGGCCCGACACCACCGGCGGCCTGGTCGCCTTCGACGACCCCTGGACGAACGAGCAGGGCGGTCGCTACGCCCTCTCCCGAACGGCCCTCAATCTGAAGACGCTGCCCAACGTCGCGAACCCCGTACTGCTGCTGACATCACGGGTAACCCGGATCTCCTCCTCCCTGGTCTTCTCCAACACCGCCCTCGCCGAGCAGCCCGGCGAGAACCACCCGCTCCTTGAGGTCACCCTCAACGGCCGCGGCGGTGCTCGCACGATCAACCGCCTTGCGCTGCAGGCCCTTGGCCGCCTGGAGATGGACTACTCAGTCCTGCGCGCTATCGATGAGCGGTCGCAGGCGGAGCAGAAGCTGCTCGCCGAGGCGGCAAAGGCAAAAGCGGAGGGAAAGGAGCCGCCCCGCTTCCCCAGCGAGCACCCCGGCCAGGTGTGGCCCATCCTGCCGAAGAACTTCTCCTTCCCCGTCGGCACCGGTCCGGGCATGCAGCACCTGCGGCTCCTGCACCAGCACTTCACCACGGTCTTCGACACCGATGCCGTGCCGCTGGAGGCACGTGAGGTACGGATGAGCCTGCCGCACCGGCCGACGGACCCCGAGAACATCTCGAAGACGGAATACCTCCGCCGCAAGGCTGAGCGCGAGGCACATCCGGAGCCGAAGACACTGGGTCCGATCCGCAAGCGCGGCACCCTGTTCCCCACGCCGGAAGCCATCTTCGCCTCAGTCGAGGCCGCAGGCTTCAAGAAGCTGCGCATCGTCTGCCTCTGGTACCAGGACGACACCCGGCTCCGGATGCTCGACACCTTCTGCAAGAGCTTCGACCTTAACCCCGAAGGGCTCGATCGGGAGAACGGTCAGGAACTCCGGCTGCACGGCGACCAGATCGTCGCGGAGTTCCACCGCGCCCCCGACTTCCTCAAGCCCGGCCCCTCCGGCGGACGCAGGGACGCACTGGCAGCCACCGGTGCACCGATCCGCTCCCAGAACGGGGTGCTTGTCGCGGCATGGTGCGAGACCGAGATTCCCACGTCGGCCGTGGCTGAGGAGTATGCGGGGATCAGTTTGGACGATCTCGACGCCAAGCCGCAGACCAGGAACATCTTCGGAGACCTCGGCGTCCCCAGCCAGTACCTCCGCGGCCAAGACGAGAAGGGTGTCGTCTTCAAGCCCAAGGCCAAGGATCACCCAGCAGAGATGGCCCTTCTCGACCTCTACCGGTCACTCGGCATCGTCGACGACCGCATTGCGGACGCCCTACGGCCGGAGAAGGCGGGTTACCCGGTCGACCGCATCGCACACGTCGGCATCCACGTACGGCAGCAGAACCGGCGCAAGGGGAGTTCGGCCAGCCCAAGGTCGTCATCACCGCGTCCGCTCTCGTGCCTCCGCAAGCCACCGGTGGCACCTGGACCATGCTCGGGTGGAGCTCTACCCGGCCCGAGTGGCAGCCCTACCACTTCGCCCAGCCGGCCTTCCACGCCAGCGCCTACCCGGAGGGAACGGGCGACAAGAAGACGTACCGGCAGCGCTGGGACGACGCGGCCGAGACCGTCGAACGCGCCCTCGCTGACCTTGCCGACGAACTCGACGGCACTCCGTACGTGGTCACCGTGGACGAGCTGGCCTCCCGACGGATGTGGGACGGGCTGCAGAACATGCGACAGGGAGGCTCGCCAGGTGATGGCAACAGCCGCTACTGGCTCCCCGGCACCACGCTGGACCGCGATGACAGGCCGCAGGCCGTCATCCGCATCAACATCGAAAGCGAAGAAGTGCCGCAGCCGGTGAGCACCACCCGTTTTGTCAAGGCCAAGGACAGCGAGCCGGTGGAGCAGGACACGGCGACCACGCTCTACCAGGTCACCACGGACTTCGGCGCACCTGCATGGATCCTCTGCAACGTTCCGCGAGCCTTCGACGGGGACGGGGCGGGCCGGCTGGGCTCGAAGTACACGCGTTGGGATGCCAAGGCATCCGTCTTCTCCGACAAGAAGGAGGAGCGCCGCAAGGGGAGATGCCGCAGAACTGGTACTCCATGACGGCCAGCGAAATCTATCCGCTCGCCTGCGCTGCTGGAGTGTCCGAGGAAGCCCTCGCCATCACCACGGCGAAGCTCTGCCACCAGAGTCAGTTCTGGGACGGCCGCTCCCGTTTCCCTGTCCCTCTGCACGCCGCGAAGCAGATGGACCTTGACCACCCGCAGTATCGACGCACGGCCGCGCCTGAGGAGAAGCTCAGCCTGGAACTCGGTATCGAGGTTGCTGCCGAGGAACCGAGGAGCGGAAGCAATAGGGCTGGCTCGCTTCATGGTCTCCAGCTCTCTGTTCAGTCGGCAGACCTTCACGGGGCTTGGCGACATTCCGCGATCTGAGTCGCCCCGTCCGGACAGCCCCGGACGGGGCGAATAAGACCAAAGGGCTCGGCTGGCTCATCAGTCAGCCGCCGAGCAGCGCCTCTATGGCGGTCGCCGGTGTCACGCAGCGGAATCCTGTGTCGTCGTCGAGCATCTCAGCGGAGGCGTCGTTGAAGACGGCGGGGACGGCTCGGGCGAAGGGCTGGTCCAGGCGCCGGCCTTGAGGTCGTGGCGGCCTGGCTCGGAGCGGGTCGAGCACCACTCCCAGGTGTTGCCGCAGAGGTCGTATACCCCGTACGGGGAGACGCCACTGTGGTAACGGCTGACCGGGGTCGTGGAGCCGAGACTGCTCTCGCGGGAGTTGCACTTGGCCGGGGTGGGGTTGTTCCCCAGGGTACGTGTCGCCGCGTGTGCCGCGAGCCGCCTTCTCCCACTGCTGGGCGGTCGGCAGTTCCTTGCCCGCCCACGCCGCGTAGGCCGAGACGTCGTGCCAGGTGACGAAGACCACCGGATGGTCGAGGATGGAGTCGGGGCACATGCCGCGGTGCCAGTGCTGGGGCGGCTCGTAGCCGGTGGCGGCCACGAAGCGGGCGTAGTCGTTGTTGGTCACCGGATAGACGTCGATGTAGAAGGACGGGAGCCAGACCGGTTCGTTCTTCTCGCCGCACAGGAAGGTGCCGGCCTCGACCAAGGCCATGCTCTTGCCGTCGCGGGGTGACGCACCTGGCGTTGCTGAGGCTGGACCCTGGGGTTTGGCGCCTCCTGGGCGGGTAGCACTGTACCCAGCGAGCGGGCGAGGCTCGCGAACCGCTCGTGGACGTCAGGTGCGGAACTGGCGAGGAGTGTGTCCAGAGCCGCCTGGTTGACCTGCCTGAGCCGGATCGTGTCCTTGCGCGATTCCCACTTGGACACCATGCGATCGCTGACACCGAGGCGCCCCGCGAACTCCTCGGTGCTCATCCGCGATGCCTCGCGTAAGGCCCGGACCTCCAGGCCGGACCATCGCTCAACTGTCGCCACCGTAGGTCTCCTTGTTGCCGATTGCCCCTGACCAGCCTAGCCAGTGGGAGCCCGACTTCGGAGCGCTACAACAAGTCGCCTTCGATCTCCGTGTACTCCTTCCGGAGTGCGTCGATGATCGCGTGCGATCCAGGCAGCTCGAATCCGTTGATCGAGTTGATGGCCCGGACGCCGATCGCCGCGTTGGTGGCGAACGCGGCCGTCATATTCTCCAGATCGTCCAGCCGGACCGTCCGCTCGTCGTGGTCGTGGGCACCCTTGAGGAGCTCCATGGTCACGCCGACGAGGCAGTCGGCGGCCGGCCAGATCACCCGGCCGCCGTCGAAGAAGCCGATGTTCCAGGTACCTCCCTCCGAGATCACGCTCTCCTGGTCGACGAAGAGGGCGTCGTCGAATCCGCTCAGCTGCGCCTGACGCCGGTGATGCAGGGTCGCGAAAAGGCCGACGCTCTTGACGCTCGGTACGTCACGTACGTACGTCGCGGACTGGACCCTGAGCGGCGGGAGCGGGAGGGCCCCGCCGACCGGGAGGTCACCAGCACGTGCGGGTCTTTGGCCCCGCTCGGGTGACCGAGGTCGAGTCGGGGTCGAAGACCGTGACGCGGATGGTTGTGGACGCGGTCAGGGAGCCGCGCGACGAGCCAGCTCGCGGACGCGCTGCAGATCGAGGTCGACACCGAAGAGGCTCCGGCAGTCACGCCGCAGTCGCTCCAGATGCAGTGATAGGCCGCGTACGCGGCCCTCGTCCACGCGCATCGACGTGAAGTGGCCGTAGTTGGTCAGAGCCAGGGTCTGAAGCTGAGAGGGCTCGACTGGTTCTCCGTTGAGTTCTGCCATGCGGCCAGAGTGCCATCCAGCGGGTGGCTTCCAACCGTCAAGGGCCCTGAACCGCGGCTTAGTTCGGTGAAAGTTCGGTCCTGGGGCAGTGGCACGACGTTACGGCCAAGCGCCCTGGCCAGCAGTCTTGTGGTGCGAGCACGAACCACGCCACCGCCTCTCCGGTGTCGGACGTCGGCTCCGATCGCATTGGGTGCGCCCTGCATGAGCTCGGGCGAAAGCTGGGGTGGAATGGTGCTCAGTACGGGGATGGCAGGAGCCGAGCTCGCTCTCGGGCCGTTCGGGCCGGCGGAAGTCAAGCCGCACTCCAGGACTCGGCATGCTCTGGACGGCTCCGCGCTGCTGAAGGTCTACGTCGGGATTGATCCGGAAGGCCGCCGCCGGCGGGAGGCTGAGACGGTGGAGCAAGTCGTCCGTCGAGGTCTCTCGGCCCCGGCAGTTCTCTCTACAGGTAAGTGTGTTGCCGGGTCTTGGACCGTGTTCTCCAGTTGCCCGGGCGACCCTGCTCGATCGGGTCGCATGAGGCGATCGCGGAGTACATCGGTCACGTCTTCGATGTGACCCGCAGACTGCATCAGCCTGTTCCTGACCTCGCCCCCGGATTCGGCTGGGACAGGAAGCAAGCCGACCCCGACTCCCACCGGGAGTTCTTGCTGGATCAGCTCTCGCCCGCTGTCGGCGGCGGCCGTGGTGGGCGGCACTGGGGCGGGCCCTCCAGTCGTCCGACGCGCAGCCTGTCGTCCGCCTGCACGGTGACCTCAAGCCCGAACACCTCCTCGTTGACGGCGCGGACCTGCACGTCGTGGACTGGGAGGCCAGTGCCCGCGGTCCCGCCGCCGTCGATTACACCGACGTCATCTTCCACCTCGTGCGTGACTTGCTGTACGGGGACGTTCCACCCGGGCACGTCCCGGTCGACCTCTTGACCACGATGCCCTTCAGCGGGCCTGTGCTGGCCTGGCGGCTTCTTCTCTGGCTCGATCGCCGACGGCCTCGTGACATCGATCTGGTCAGCACGCACGACGTCTGTCGGCTCGCCGGCGAAGAGCAGGCGGCCGGGTACCGGTCGCTGGCCCGGTCCGTCGCCCTTCTTCGGGCTGCCGGCGTCCCCGCTGATTCCTGCTTTACCACTCATCCAGGTGCGCTGACGCCTGCGCTCGTTCCCTCCTGCCCACTCTGAACGGGAGTTCGTGATGCCTCGTACGAGCACGACCATCGGAAACAGCCACCTCGTCATCGAGACCGGCAGGGCCATGCCGGACGCGACGACCATCGTGGAACGCAAGGGCCTCGGCCACCCGGACACCCTCGCCGATCATCTGGCAGAGCGGCTGTCGCGTGCCTACAGCCACTACACGGTCAGGCGCTTCGGCGCGGTGCTGCACCACAACTTCGACAAGCTCGCCCTCCTGGGCGGGGCCAGCGAAGTGCGCTACGGGGCGGCAGGTTGACGTCCCCGTCCGGGTCCTGGTCAACGGGCGGGCCGCACCCTGTGTGGTGGTGAGGTGATCCCGGTGGCGGAGATCGTCGAGGCGGAGGTCCGCGCGTTCTTCGCCGAGCGGCTTCCCGAGGTCTCAGGGCACCTCGATATCGCCTTCAACATCACCAGCAACTCCAGCCCAGGCGCGGTCCTCATAGATGAAGGAGTGCCGGACCGGACGCGCTGGTTCAATCCGCGTTCCATCGACGACCTCCGTGAGCGGGAGGTCCGGCTCTCGAACGACACGTCACTCGGGACCGGATGGGCTCCTGAGAACCGCTTCGAGTCGTTCGTCAGAGAGCTGGCCGACCACTTCTCCGGTGAGTGAATTCACCCTCGCCCACGCCTGGTGCGGCTCGGACGTGAAGCTGATGGGGTACTGGGACGAGAGCGCGCGGACGTCGTGCTGTGCGTGCCGCAGAAGTCCCGCCACGTCGGCAGCCGCCGGGAGTACGTCCGCAACGCGGAGACGGTGCTCGCCGAGTGCTACCGCATGGCCGGCCTCCGCCTAGCGGGCGCGGAGACCCGCTTCCGGTTGAACGCCCGAGACGTGCCGGAGAAGGACGAGCTGTACCTGACGTACACCGGCAGCTCGATCGAGTCGGGTGACGAAGGAGTGGTCGGGCGGGGCAACCGGGTCAACGGGCTCATCACGCCTCTGCGGCCGATGAACCTGGAAGGGGCCAACGGAAAGAACCCCGTCTATCACGTCGGCAAGCTCTACAACATCGCCGCGCAACGCCTGGCCGCCCGGCTCCACGAGGCGACCGACGGCCACGCGGAGGTCCACCTGGTGAGCACCACGGGTCAGCGGCTCGACCAGCCGTGGCGCATCCTCGTCCGTCTCACCGCTCCCGCCCCGGAGGTTGACAAGGTACGGGCCTTGGTCGCCGAGATACTCACCGAGTTTCCGGCCCTCACCGACGAGCTCGTCTCCGACGGGATCGTGCTGAGCTGATGATCAAGCGGACGCTCGGTGAGATCCCCGCAGGCTGCCGGCGGCGTCTCCTCGCCCACTACGGCCACGGAGTGGAGACATGGCTCGACGCAGCCCCGGCCTGCTGGCGGAGGCCGCGGAACGCTGGAAGCTCTCCCTCGGGGACTACTTCGACGCCGGCCACGCCTCCGTGGTCGCCACGGCGACCGATCTCGACGGGCGTCCGCTGCTTCTCAAAGCCTGGGTGGACGCAGGACGGTACCGCCGCGAGGTGGCGGCCCTTCGCCTATGGGCCGCCGGCCCCACGGCCGAGGTGCTGGCGGCCGGAGACGATCTGTCGGTGGCCGCCCTCGAACTCGTCGGAGGGCGACCGGGGGTGCGGGTGGGCCGCCGGGGAGACGCAGGTGGTCGCCGCCGCGATTCAGGGACTCCACATGCTCGCCCGGCGCTCGACCCGACTCGACGGCTTCCCCTGGCTCGCCCGCTACCTCCACGGAGAAGTCGTCCCGCGGATTCAGTGGAGGGCGCATGCCTTCGACGCGGGAGTGTGGCGGTCTCGTGGACGGCGCACTCCCGGCACTCGCCGACCTTGAAGAGGACCCGAGTCGGACGGCGGTCCTGCACGCGGACCTGTACCGGGAGAACGTCCTCTTCGACCAGCAGGCACAACCGCACCTGATCGATCCGCTCCCCATAGTCGGCGACACGGCCTTCGATTGGGCGTTCTGGGCCGTCTACTACGACCTCGGCCACGGAACCGAAGGACGGCTCGTAGCAGCCTCACGAACCTCCCGGATCCCCATTCCCGTACTCGCGCCCTGGTGTCGCCTGCTGGCCCTCGACGGTCTCCTCTTCTATCTGGAGACCGACGACCCGAGAGCACCGCGGATGGCAGAAGTGCTCTCCAACCTTTCGGCCTCGACCTCACGGAGCGGAACGTGACCACGTACGTCGTTCGCCATGGCCAGACCAACTACAGCAAGCGCTACCTCGTCAACGGCGACCCGGCCAAACACGTCCATCTCAACCAGGAGGGCCGCCAGTCGCTCGGCCACGCCTGGGCCACCCTCCCTCTGCACGCCGTGGCGACGTGGCTCACCAGCGAATTTCCTCGCGCCCGGCAGACGACGTCCCTGCTCATGGGCGTCCCGGCGGCTCGCCTAGTGGTCGACGCGCGCCTCAACGAACTCGACTACGGAGAATTCGAGGGCCACCCTTCCTCGAATACGCGGTCTGGCTCGACACCCACGGTGCGCGACAGCCCCGGTCGGCTCCGCCGAATCCCAGCACGAATGCATTCGCAGAATGCTCTCCGGGATGCTTGCCGCCCTGGACCACCCGGGTCCGCGAGTCCTTGTGGGCCACGGGCTGCTGGTCTCCTTGCTGCTGTGGTACCGGGACCGCTCCCCGACAGACCGCATGCCGCTGTTCTTCCCGGAGGCGCCGTACGTGGACCCGGTCGCCATAACGGACGACGACCTGCCCGGCATGGTCGCCGCACTTCTGCGGGATCTCGATTCAGCTGGTCACCACGAATCGGCCGCCGACGGTGACGCGGGGATATTGCGGATCAGCGGGGCTCGTCGGTTGCTACCGTCGATTCCGTATCCCCGTCCCGCTCGCCGGATAAAAGGATCTTCCTCATGCATGACGCCCGCGCCCTGATCGACATGGGTGCCGAAGCAGTTCGTCGGCTCGCTCGTCGCGGATATTCACTGGACCTGTCCCGGTTGGAAGATCTTCAGTCCCGGCGCGTCCAGAGCATCCGCTCGGCCGACGACCTGCGGGCGGAGGCCAAGCGCGTGGCGAGCGAGGTCCAGCAGACGGCTAAGCAGGGTGGCGACATCTCCAAGCTGAAGGAGCGCGCCGAGAGCTGAAGGACCAGATCCGCGAGATCGAGGCCGGCCAGGAGCAGAGCCAGGAAGAGCTCCGCCATCTACTGCTCAGCATCCCGAACCTGCCCGACGACTCGGCCCCGGACGGCGACTCCGACGAGTTCGCGGTCGAGGTCCGGCGCGTCGGCACCCGCCGTCCTTCCCCTTCGAGCCGAAGGACCACGTCGACCTCGGCGAAAGCACCGGCATCCTCGACTTCGGCCGGGCGACGAAGCTGTCGGGCCCTCGATTCGTCGTCTCCCGGGGCGGGCGCCGCCCTGGAACGGGCGCTGGCGACCCTCTTCCTCGACATCCACACGCGGCGGCACGGATACGTCGAGCATGCGGTCCCCTACCTGGTCACGCGCAAGACGATGACCGGCACCGGACAGCTCCCGAAGTTCGAGGAGGACCTGTTCAAGACCGGTGTGGCCGACCGCGAACTGTTCCTCATCCCGACGGCCGAAGTACCGCTGACCAACCTCTACGCTGACGAGATCATCCCGCCAGCCGAGCTGCCCATGGCCCTCACCGCGCACACGCCGTGCTTCCGGTCCGAGGCGGGATCCTACGGCCGTGACACCCGGGGCCTCATCCGGCAGCATCAGTTCGCCAAGGTCGAGATCGTCCGGATGGTCGACCCGGCGGACGCGGACGCCACGCTGGAGACGATGGTCGGCCATGCCGAGGCATGCCTGAAGGAGCTCGGCCTCGCCTACCGCGTCGTCAAGCTGGCCGCCGGCGACACGGGCTTCTCCGCCCAGCTCACGTACGACATCGAGGTCTGGATCCCGAGCCAGAACACCTACCGAGAGATCTCCTCGATCTCGAACTTCGGCACCTTCCAGGCCCGCCGGGCCAACATCCGACCCGTGGCGCGGACGGCAAGCCCAAGCTCGTCGCCACCCTCAACGGATCCGGTCTGCCCATCGGCCGCACCGTGGCCGCACTCCTCGAACAGTGCCAGCAGCAGGACGGCTCCCTCGTCCTTCCCGAATCGCTCGTCCCGTACCTCGGCTTCCGCCGTATCTCGGCGGACGGAACACCGGAGGCATAACGTGCTCGTCGGCGTCTGCGACTTCCCTGGTAGCTACGCCTTTCCACCCGCCGGGTACGGCGGGATCGAACGATGGCTGTGGGCGGTCGCCGTAGGCGCCCGGCCGCAGGCGCCGACGTACACCTCCTCGGGCCGGGCTGGCTCACGAACCTGGAGAAGGATTGGGTCCGTAAGTCGGTCCGCCTGGAAGACCTCACTCCCGGATCGCTCGCCGAACGCGACCTCCGCGACGCCGGATACGATCTCCTGGTCGTCGGGCACGAGTACCCCTCGCTGCCCACCTGGACCCGCACCTGGAACGCGCTGGACTGCGACGTCGCCACGTTCCAGCACTCACCGATCTTCCAGCACGCAACCACCGCCTTCGACGGCAAGCGGTCACGGCTCTACTGCTACTCGCCCGAGATGATCGAGCGATACGCGGAGCACCGGCCCACACCCGAACTCGCAGTGCACCTCGGTCTGGACGAGGAGGAGCCTCCGGCCGTGGCCGGCAGCGACCTCGTGTGGCTCGGCCGCATCGACGAGGAGAAGGCGCCGCACATTGCCGTCCGCGCGGCCCAGATACTCGGCCGCCCCATACAGATCGTCGGACCCGTCTTCGACGAGGCGTACGTGCGACGCCACGAGCGCCTGTTCAGTGCGAGCCACGTGAAATGGGCCGGCGAGCTCGGTGGCTCCGCGAAGACCGCGGCCATCCGCGACGCCTCCGTCTTCGTCTACACCTACGCCCGGACGTATGTGGAGGCCGGCGCCGCAGTCTTCGGCGAGTCCCTCCGTGCCGGCACTCCCATGGCCGCGCTCACATGGCGCGAGGGAACATGCGCCGAGGCGGCACTCTGCGATCAGACCGGCGCGATCACGGTGGCCGACCCCGACGTGGACGACGAGACGGCCGCAGGACTTCTGGCCGGGCGATCGAAGAAGCCGAGGCCCTCGACCACGAGGACGTCCAGGAGATCGGGATGCAACGCTTCGACCCTGCCCGCCACTTCACGGCGCTGTCGACCCGGCCATGCTGATGGACCCGGCTGGGGCATGCGCTCGTGGAGTCATTTTCACGGGAGGGCCGTTTACCCGCCGTATTGCGGCAAGTACTTGGAAGGCAATGGGAGTTCACAACCTCTGCCGACCGGATCACGATCCAGCACCCACGCAGAGGTTCTCCGTATTGCCCGCCTCGCCGCACCCCGTCGTGGGGAGCTGCTGGCGGTAGTGAAGGCGGGCTTCGCGGCGCAGGGCGTCCCGCAGGCCGCCTGTCTGCCCTTGCGGTGGGGCCGGGAGACCGAGTTGACGATCTCGGCCGTCCAAGCCCTCGACCCCTCCTCAAGGACGGCCGCCCATGGGCATACCGCAGCGGCTTCCTGCCCCAGCCCGTCGTCCGCTTCACCGGGCGGCGTGACGCATCGGGTGACCTTCAGGACGGCTTTCTGACCTCATTCGTCAACGTCTCCCGAGTCGAGCCGATCCAGTGCCTGGACGAGTTCGGGACGATCTTGGACGGCTGGCTCAGCGTGCTGTCCGGTCTGGGCTTCCACGCGCGCCACATCAGCATTCACGGGAAGCTCTCGACCTGGCGGCGCCGCCAGGTCGCAGGAATCACCCTTCGCTTCGACCACCTCGACCTGCCTCTCGGCGACATCGTTCTCCTGTGGAACGCCGACAACCCCGAGCGCATGGCGGTAGACCTTGGCACCGGATTGGAACGCCTGGCCTGGGCACGGACACGGCTTGCGTGGAGGGACCTCGTCTTCGGCAGGCTCGCGACCCAGGTGCCGTCGGCGACCCTCGATGCCGTCCGCACAGCGACCCTTCTCCTCGCGCATGGCATCAGCCCCGCCCGCGAGGCCGGCGGGATCACTCGCCGGGTCATCGGAACGATCGACCCTGATGTGGCGAGGCTGGGCGTCAGCTCTCTGGTGCGAGCGTCCTACCGCTATTGGCGACTGTTCGACGAGCCGGATGTTCCCTGGCCGGCGGTGACCATGGCGATCGAGGAGGAGATGGGCATCTGACGGGAATTCCTATTGGGATAGTCACCGACTGTCCAGCCTTCCCCGGAGCGAGTAGTTCGCCGGAGGCAGACAAGGAAGAGCACGGAAAGACTGGCCACATGGGGAAGGGCATGTGAACGTAGACGACCCCGTTAGAGATATCTAGGCCGTCTTCGCTCACTACGGCGGTGGTCGATGGATCTATTTCCATACCCATGGAGGAATTCCTGAATCCGCATTTCCCGCTCGATCCGTCTTTCGCGACCGGCGCTCTTCCTGCGTACTGGGTCGGTCCCCGACACCTGGCCGGCGACGACGGGCGTCTCTACGATGCTGTTGCGGACAACCTCGCCGGCTGCGGCTGGACGAGCCTGACAGTCGTTCGAGGACAGCGTGTGCTCGATGAGCCCCTGGAGGACCTTCAGGTGATGCGCAGCACGGTCCTGCACATCAGTCCTGATGCTCTTCGGTGGGCGCAGTGGGTGCTGCCGGACGAGCCGTTCTACCTCGGTGGGCTGCCGGTCGCGTGGCAGGTCTCTGCCCGCTCGGACGTGAGCAGTCTGCTCGCGGACTGGTCTGCCTACTTCACTCGTGACGTCCCGGGTGAGGTCATCGCCGATTTCCTCCTCGCACTCGACGGATGTGGCCGGCCCTCTGCTGCGTCCGCTGGTCCCGAGGCGGTCATCGATGGGGTCACCGCGCACGGCTGGTTCCGCGACGCAGAACAACCCTACGCGGCAGCTGTGCACCCCACCTTCACTGCTCGTGTCAGTCTTGGAGAGGTGCCGCCCTTCATCCAGGACTCCGATCCCCGCGCCCTGACAGCCGATGCGGAGGACCACGGGCCGATGGGCTGGCAGGCGTGGGCCGAGCCGGCCATGGGGCCCCGTATCTGTGGGCTGCGTCGTTCAGCGCCAGCGTGCCGCACAGCCTGGTCGCCGCGTTCGCGACCTCGCTCAGTTGCACCACACCGGTGCTGCGCCGAGTGCTTCCGGAGAGCACGCGGGATCAGCTTCTATGGGCCCCGTCCAGCTGATCGCCCTCACCTCATCTGCCTGGGCGGTTGGTCACGGCTCGCCCCTGCCTAGTCTCGGGTCCGTCGCGCTGGTCGCCGACCTCGTGGAGAAGGCGGTGGCGAAAGCTCGTGTGACCACTTGAACTCGTGGGTACGCCGCAGGCCCGGCCGGTGATTCCGGTCGGGCCTGCGGCATGTGCGGGCCGGGGCTCACGTGGACAGGTACGCGACTCTGCGGAGGCTGTGCGACAGACGCAGCCCTGAAGCGCGGTCCGTTGGTTTCATCCGGTCAGTCCCATTTGTGTCCGGTGTGCTCTTCGAAGGCATCGTCGGCGCTAACGATGTCGGCCAGGCGCTCGAACTCCGAGTAGTCCTCTTCGGTCATGAGGTCGTAGACGCTATCCGGAAAGGCATCGGGCATTTGGTATGCGTACTTCATGTACAGGCCGATGAGGGCCTTCTGTACCGTCTGGCGTTCACTCATCCAGTCGCCCACCGGCTGCATGTGCGCGATTGCGATGTTGATCTCCGTCGGCGTGCAGGTGGAGAGCAGCTCGTATTCGGCTGTGGTGAACGGGCGGCCGTCGTGGTGGAAAAGGTGATCGGGTTCGACGCTGCGGGAGGTGTCAACGTCGGTGAGGAGAACGATGGCACGGGGTCGGGTGTCGGTGTCGGTCATGGCCATAAAGGGGTCCTTCCGGAGTGGGGGTCGAGGCATCAACTCTCCGGACAATCGCCGGTTTGGCTAACCGGCGATCGTCGTCTATGTTGCGCTCGTTTGTTGGTCAGCGCCGCCGAGCCGATGACCGCTGCGGGGAGGAGCTACGGCCGTCGAATGGGCGAGGACCTCGATCCGTTGTGTGGTGCTTCGGGCCCTGGCGGCCTGGGCCCGGGGCCGGGTGGGTGGCGTTGGCTGAGGCGTCGGATGCGCCAGGTCAGCGCGCGGGCGGGGTTGTGGGCGTCTTCCAAGGTGCGCTGGCCCAGTGCCTGGCTGAGGACGATGGCTGCGTTGTGCCCTGCTGCCTCTGCCTCTGCCTCGGCCAGGACGGTGGCGAGCGCGTCCCAGGCGGGGTCGTTGAGGATGCGCTCGGCGTACTCCGGTACTGCCTGCTGGAGGTGGTGGGCGAGGCGGTGCTTCGTCTGCTGGGCGGGGCACGACGCGCTAGGCCGGCCAGGACCGGCTCGGCGACCTGTCCGTAGGCGGCTCGCAGGTGGAGGAGGGCCCGCTCGGCGGCCGCTTCCTGTTGGGCGTTCTGGCGGGTGCGGTGCCAGTGGGCTGCGAAGGCCACCGCGGTGAATGCGGCGTCCAGGAGCATGGCGAATCCGGCACCGTCCTTGTCCTGGGGCCGGTCACGCCAGATTGCCTGGACGCTGCGGCGCAGGACGCGGGTGCTGCCGAGGTCCGCGGTGATGCGGGTGCGGGTGGCGCGCTCGAAGGCAGTGGCGGCTTGCTGCAATGCGACCCTGGCTGCGGTTGGTGCAGTGAGGGGCAGTAGGTCGAGTGCTGCGCCGAGAGCGACCAGCTGTCCTTGGGCGACGTGGTCGTCATCGGCGGACAGATGGTGGGCGATGCGCTCGGTCGCGGCGGTGGCTTCGTGCCACGGATTGATCGGCCAGGCGGTAACCGGTTCGGGGACGCTGGTGGCGAGGCGTTCGCGGATCTTCGGCAAAGAGAGATCGGGGACAGCGTGGATCCTGCGAACCAGACGGGATCGCCGTTCTCGTTGGTGTTGCCGGGCAGCGCGAAGTTGCATCCGAGTGCGTCGCCGGACGGCCCACACTTGAGGCGCACGGTTACGCCGGTAGCCTCCAGCAGCGAGAAGAACTCTGTCTCGCTGTCTGCGGCGGCGACCGCCCTCCGCACACGTGTGCGCAGGACTTCGCGGGCCGTGGCGTCCTGGCCCAGGCGCTTGGCCTTGAAGTGTTCTTTGCTGGTCGGGCGCTTGGCAGCGGTCCCGTCGCCCGCTTTCAACTGACGCAGCCCGTGGCCGATTTCGATCTGACGGGCTTCCTTCTGCACGGCCCGCTTGTCGTGGTTGCGCTGGGGCGGCGTCCGTCCTGGCGAACCAGGGTGGCGGCGATGTGGATGTGGTCGTCCGCGTGGCGCACGGCCACCCACCGGCACGCCTTCTCGTCGCCATCGGAGGCGATGCCGGCGGCAGCCACCATCCTGCGGGCGATGTCCGCCCACTGGGCGTCGGTGAGGATCGGGTCCTCGGGGGCGGCGCGGACGGGGCAGTGCCAGAAGGTGGTTTGTGGTGCGCGGTCACCCAGCATTCGCACGGGCTGGTCGAGCTGTGCGGCGAGCTGCTTCTCCACGGCTTTGGGGTCGCGGTGCGGGCTGCGGCCGGGGTCGGGTGCGAAGTCGTTCCAGGATGCCACCAGGTGTGGATCCACGTGCTCGTTCGCCTGCCCCTTGCCGAAGAGGTAGCGGATCAGTCCGCGGGTGCCGCCCTGACCAAGGATGATCTTGGGTATCACCGACTCACCGCCCCTCCATCACCCGGGCGACGGCACCGTCCAGCGCATCCACAGATGCCTCGACGCGGTGGAGGATCCGCAGGACGGTGTCGGCTGCGGGCATGTCGCCATCCTTGTTCAGGTGTCCGGTGAGCTGGTTGAGGTTGTTGCCGACCCGGCCCAGCTGCCCGTTCGCGGCGAGCAGCGCCTTTACGGTGGCGCGGTAGTCGGCCACGGCGGCGGTGGGGTCGTCGGCGCGTGCGGCGGCCAGCGAGCTCTCGGCGACGTAGCCGCCGGGTGTCATCTGGCTCACGGCGGCAGCGTGCTGGACGAGGTCGAACTCGTGATCGTTGTATCGGGGTGGACGCGGCGCTCGCGCAGCTGGCGGTCACGCAGTCGGCGGCGTGGCACGGGCTTGTGCGGGTCGAGCGGCGAAGGAGTGTTGGTCCCTCCCTCGGTCGGCACCCCGGGCCGACCGACTCCGGTGCCGCCTCAGCGCCGGAAGCCTCCGTCTCCCCTGGGGCGGAGGCCGGGTAGGACTCCTTACCCGACAACTTGCTCCCGTGGTGGTGGTGGATGCCTTCCTCATCTCCTCGTAGCTGATGGAGGGTTCGGGGTGCTGGTCGCGCATGATGGGATGTCCTTGTGTCGGGGGTACGGTGCGGGGTCCTGGTGAATTCAGGCGGTTCGTGATCGCGCGCAAAGCTCGGCGAGCTGCTCGGCCGCGAGATCGAGCAGATCCACCTGGCGCCGGGATGTGCGGCGGGCAGCGGTGGTCAGAACCTTGTCGATGCGAGGGTCGAGGGTGCTGACGGCATCCAGTCCGGCTGCGCGGGCTACGGCCAAGCGCAGTTCGGCGTCGAGCCAGGCCCAGTGCTCGACGGCGGGCAGCGGGTGCCGTCACCGACCGTGTCCCTCAGACGGCTCAGGTAGTCGCCGCCGGCGGAGAGGACGTCGGGCAGAGGGATCTCGTCCCAGGCCATCCATCGGCCGTGTTCCAACAGTGTGAGGATCGCGCAGCGCAGGGGGACCTCTCGTCGCGTTCCGGCGCGGTGCAGATCGGACAGGCATTGTCGTCGCAGTGCCAGACGGGTGTGGTCGAACGGGGCATGGCAGAGGGGCCTTTCAGATTTGAGTGGTGCCCGCCCCGTGCTGTCTGCACGGGGCACGGGGCGAAGAGCCGGGAGGGAGGGGCGATCGGTGCGTTTGGGAGGTCAGGACATGCCGACGGTGGTTGCGCCGGATTCGCCATGCTGCTGGGAGACGGCTCTGTCGAGTCCGCCAAGCGGCTCCATCTCGTAGTCGTCGTACGAATCGGGCTCGGCCTGACCGGTGCGTTCAGCCTGAAGCTGGTCGCGCAGGGCGCGGGCGCGGCTCTGGCCGATCCGTAGCTCGCTGCGCAACCGCGCGGCGGTTAGCCGGTCGTCGCTCCAGTCGGCGGTCAGGAGTCGTGCCTCGTTGAGGACTTCGGTGTCGGTGCGGACGCGGTCAGTGGTCGACTTGGCGGTGGCGGGGACCCGACCGGTCGGCCGACGAGGGCGGCTCCGGTCGACTCCCTCACGGTGGGCGACCGGGTCGGTCGGGCAGAGGGTGAGGGGCTGATGCGGCAGCTTCGGTCGGCCCCGCCGCAGGAGCCTCGGCGACCTTCTCGGGGTCGACTCGGTCAGCTGTGTTGGGGCCAGTTCGGCCTGGTCACACGTCGACCGTGCGGTTTGGTTGCTGGCTTGCTCGCCGACTGACTCGTCAGCTTGCGGGCTGACCGACTGGGCCGGGGCCGCTTCGGCGGAGTCGGCCGACTCGGGGCTGTGGTGCAGCACCTTCGCCACGAGGTCCGACCCGAAGTAGATCGACCCGACCGGGAGCGACGTCGCCAGCAGCACGAGGGCCAGGTTCGCGGGGTCCCAGTCGGTCAGTCGGCCCCACTGGATCGACGTGGTGTGCAGGGCCGGAATGAGGCCGTGGACGTAGTTCAGCAGGAGGCTGGCGACCGTGTAGGCCGCCAGGACTCGCAGCGCGAACTTCCGGTCGGGACCGGTCAGCACGAGCGTAGCGACCAGAGCGAGTGCCATCAGCCCGTCGACCACGATCGGGTAGAGCAGGGCGGCGGTGGAGTCGGCGCCGATGGCGCGGGCCACGTCGGCCAGCGCGTTCCACGAAACACGAAAGGCCATGAGGACGACGGCCATCAGACCGACGACGAGGGTGAAGCGTCCCGTGCGGTTCACGCGACGACCCTGAGCGGGTTCGGCGGCGGGGTTCGGCGAGCAGCGCCGGGTCCGTCAGGTTGGCGAGGACTTCGCCCTCGGCGGCCGAGGCGGGCGGGGAGCTGGGCGATACCGGCTCGGATACTGCGGGTGCTGTGTATAGCTGCCGGGGTGCTCGGGGCGGGGAGTGCAACGGGCGGTCTCCAAGGTGGGGAAGTGGGGCTTGCGAGGTGGGACTGAGGGCGTTCACGGAGGGCGTACACGCGGGCCCCTTCTAAGGGGCCCGCGCGTGATCGCTGGCGCGTGTACGGCGTGGACGCTGTCGTGATCGTTTGACCTGCGGTTTCGCGGTGAGCGTGTGCGCTGTGAGCGTTCCGCGGCGGTGTGCGCGGGCGAGAGGGCGTGAACGGTTCCGTGAACGCTCCGCGCAGGCGGCGTTGGGGTTCAGCCGACGGATGTGAGGTGGCGGGCGGAGGCGTAGAAACGGGTCTGCTGCCCGCCCCGGCTCCTCCGGCGATGCCGTCGGCCTTGGTTGCCAGGCCGCTGTCGACGAGGCGGCTCAGGTGGCGTCGGGCTTTTCGACGTCGGCGCGTTCGGGCTCGCCTCCGCCGATCAGTACGGTCGCCAGGTCGCGCGCGGTCAGCCCGTTCGGGGCGGTGCGCAGGAGGACGGCGGGGTCCTTGGTCGGGTCGACCGTGGTGGTGCCGCGCGCGTGGTCGTGGGTGACGTCCAGCGGGCCGATCTCGCCGGTGGGGGTCTTGAGGTGGTGCAGGGTGACGGCGGGATCGCCGGCCTTGCCGGTGACGAACAGGACGCTGCCCGCGCCGGAGACGTACCAGGTGGAGCCGTAGACCTGGTCGAGGGTGGGGCGCTGGCCGCGCGGGCGTCGGCGGTGGCCTTGCGCTGGTGGTGCAGCTCCAGGATTTCCACGCCGCCTCGCAGGGCACGGTTGCGGGCGTTGTGGAAGGCGACGGCGAGACTGTCGTCGACCATGGTGCTGACCGCGTCCTTGAGGCTGTCGATCACGATGGTGTCGGCCTGGTGGGCCGCGGCGAGGTCGGCAAGGAGGTCGGGCTCCTTGTCCAGAGTGGCGGGCAGGGGCCCCTCCCAGACGACGAGTCCTTCGCGCAGGATCTTTTCGTCGGTGTCGAAGACGCGGCGCTTCATGGCTTTGGCGATCTGCTTGGGCCGGTCCATGGCGAGGTAGAGCACCCGCCTGCTGGGGACACAGGCATCTCCAGAACCGTCTCCTGCAGGCCGAGACGGGCGAAGATCACTTGGTGGGCCAGGGTGGTCTTGCCGACGCCTGGTGCGCCGACGATCATCAGGCTCTCCCGGATGCCCAGACCGTCTTCTCGCGGGTCCCCACAGGGGTTCGGTGTCCGCGCCGGTTTCCTGGACGAAGGTCCACCCGTCGGTGGCGAAGCGGTTCAGGCGGCCCTGCCCCGAGGCCAGTGTCCGCTCTCGCTCGGCGCGCACCTCCGCTTCTATCTCGCTGCGTATCGCCTCGGGATCGGCACCCGGCTCCTGGGCTCGCTGGAGGGTGCGGACGGCGGAGGCATGCAGGCGGCGGAGGTCGGCCTTCTGACGGATGATCTCCGCGTGGTATTCCGCGCTGCTGGCGCCGTAGAGCACGTTCGCGAGCTGGTGCAGGTAGACGGGGCCGCCGACGCGCTGCAGGTCGCCCTGGCGCTGGAGCAGTTCGGTGAGGAGGATGGGGTCGGTCGGCTTGTCCTCGCGGCGCTGGGCCAGCAGAGCGCGCCAAATCGTCTCGTGCGCGGGTCGGTAGAAGGCATCGTCGCCCAGCACGGGCCGGACCGTGTCGATGACGGTTTCGTCGTGCATGCAGGCGCCCAGCACCGCGCATTCGGCGTCGTTGTTGAACGGTGCGTGCGGGGCATCAGGTGGCTCGGCGCCGGTTGCGGTGGGGATGGCGAGTACGAGGGCAGGGGCGTACTCTGATTCACGAAGCTCCTCTCCTGCGGGCCATTTGGGACGGCAATCCCGGCCAGTCAGGTTGATCGCTAGGGATGGCGGTTGTGAGGTTTGCGCTTTGAACCCCTCGGTGCACACCGAGGGTTTTGTGTCCGGGGCTCTGGTCGGCGGCCGGGGTGGACTACAAGTATGCCACATGATCTGCGAATAGCAATGCCCTCTGCGATGCGCAGAGAGTGAGGCGGCGATTGCGTACTGTGCAAAATGCAGTAAGCCTCTGCGATACGCAGATTCTATGTTATGGTTGTAGCTCGGCTGCAACCCGCAGACGTGCCCTGCGACAGGAAGGAGAGGCGGATGGCGGACGACGGGACTCCGGAGGAATCCTGCTCAGCGGCGAGGAAAACGCCGCTGTACGCATCAAGCTGGAACGCGACAAGCGCGGCTGGAGCACGACCACGCTGTCGGAACGCTTGAACGAGGCCGGCTTCGACATGAACCCGTCCGCAGTGTGGCGCATCGAGAACCGCAAGCGCCGCATCAACCTCGACGAAGCCATCGGGTTCGCCGAGGTCTTCGGCGTCGGCCTCCGGAACTTCGCCGGCCCCGCAGCTCGCCGCGAAGGGCCGGGCCATGGAACTCATCGACAACGTCGTAGCAGCCCAGCAAGCGACTCAGCGTGCCCAGCACGCCTTCGCCCAGGCTCGCGAAAGCTTCGATGCCTACATCGCAGAGCACCCCGATATCCGCGAAGAGGCAGAGCTGATGGTCTCCAACGCCATTGCAGAGAGCGTCATGAAGATGAACGCGGAGATCTTCGGACCCCGCCCGACGGATCGGTCGACACCGACCACGCCGACGCCCCTCTGACGAATAGCTCGTCTCACCACCCGGCCTGGGACCGCAAACCCCAGGACACGGGAAACGCACCGCACTCATCCCCAGATCAACCGGCCAGGCCGGGGTTGCCGCCCGTACCTGGCCAGGAGAACTTCCCCTTGCCTGAAAATGACCTGCCTGTCGCCCAGATCGCCCAGCTCTTCGGCGTTTCCGAGACCGCCTTGCGTGCCCTGGTCAGCCAGCGCGACACCAGCCACGGTGATTCCACCCTCGTCGGCCTCACGGTTGCCGAAGCCGCCCGCCGGATCGGCATCGGCCGTACCAAGCTGTACGAGTACGTCGCCTCCGGCGAGATGCCGTCCGTCAAGATCGGTCGGCTTCGCCGTATACCCGCCGAGGCGGTGAGCGACTTCTAGCCAGGCGCCCCAAGGCAGCGGACTACACGACCGCGGCCTGAGGAAGCGAACATGGCAACTTCTCGCCAGCCCAACGGGGCTTCCTCGATCTTCCATGGCAAGGACGGCCGCTGGCACGGCTACGTCACCGTTGGCGTCAAAGACGACGGCACCCCGACCGCCGCCACATCAGTCGCAAGAATCGCCCCGAGGTCACTAAGGCCGTACGCGAGCTGGAGAAGCAGCGCGACTCCACTGGCGTCCGCAAGGCAGGCCAGACCTGGACGGTCAAATCCTGGCTGACCCACTGGGTGGAGAACATCGCCGCACCCAACGTCGCCGAGAACACCATCGACGGCTACCGCGTCGCGGTCTACCACCACCTCATCCCCGGCCTGGGCGCCCACCGCCTGGCGAAGCTGGAACCCGAGCACCTGGAACGGCTCTACCAGAAGATGCAGGCGAGCGGCAGCTCAGCGGGCACCGCCCACCAGACGCACCGCACGGTCAAGACAGCGCTCAACGAGGCCGTACGCCGCCGCCACCTCACCATCAACCCCGCATCCGTTGCCAAGGCGCCGAGGGTGGAGGAGGAAGAGGTCGAGCCGTACACGCTCGAAGAGATCCAACGCCTCCTCGCCGAGGCCATCAAGGTGCGCAACAGCGCCCGCTGGGTCATCGCGCTCGCGCTCGGCCTGCGTCAAGGCGAGGTGCTCGGCCTGCAGTGGGAGGACGTGGATTTCGAGATGGGCATGATCCTCGTGCGCCGGGGCCGCTTGCGGCCCCGGTACGTGCACGGCTGTGGCGACAAGTGCGGACGCAAGCCCGGCTATTGCCCTCAGCGGGCCAACGTGCGTCGGGAGACGAAGGACACCAAGACCCGTGCGGGCAAGCGCTCGATCGGCGTGCCGGAACAACTCGTGGACCTGCTCCGTCAGCACAAGGCGGAGCAGGAGCGTGAACGCTTGCTCGCCCGGGACCTGTGGGTGGAGAAGGGCTACGTATTCACCTCGCCGACCGGAGAGCCGCTCAACCCAACACCGACTTCCACAGGTGGAAGGACCTGTTGAAGTCGGCGGAGGTCCGCGACGGCCGGCTCCACGATGCACGCCATACCGCCGCCACCGTCTTGATGATCCTCGGCGTCCCGGAAGGCATCGTCGACCGCATCATGGGCTGGGAGCCCGGCAAATCTGCTCGGATGCGCCGCCGGTACCAACACCTCACGGGGCAGGTGCTCCAGCAGACCGCGGCGAAGGTCGGCGGGCTGCTGTGGGGCCGAAGCCGCACGATGTCGAACCTGCCCCTGGAGGGCATCTTCCTGGCCCGAGGCAGACCTCGGTTTCAGCAGAGTCGACTGTGTACGTATGCCTCCTCGACGAACGCCGCATCCCGTTCCTGCACCGCGAACACGCGGATGCGGTGGCTTCACGGTGGGTGCCGACCATCCCAACCACTACGCAGAGGTGGAGGAATGGTCCCGAGAGAAGTGGGAGGGCCAGGGGCCGGGAGGCACGCGGGGTATCTGTGACCGAATGCCCGATCGCCGGATCATCCACCACGCCCACGCGGTTTACCTGCCGGGTGGCGACCGGCTCAACGTCGGCAGCCACCCGCAATGGTCAGTGATGGCCTGGGAGTTCGAGCACGACCTTTACACCGATCTCACGGTGCGGTGGCTCACCACCCGCCGACCGGGCCAGGAGGTCGAGGCCCGGGTGCGTGGCACGGACCAAGAGGCTGTTGCTGCCGCGTTCGGTGAGGCTTGTGCGCAGGCTGTGGACCGAGCCAAGAATCCCGAGAATTACGGCGACATGGCGACGCTGCTCTGACGACTGCTGTCGGTCCGGCCCGCAATGCAACCCGCGGGCCAGACCGACAGGTCAGTGACGTCCGTGACGGCACGTCTTTGAGCGGGCTGGCGCTGGCCTTTCGGTTCCACGAGCTGCCAATCAACTGGCGGTAAGCGGCGCGCTGATCGGGTGTGGCGATGCTGGCGCTGTCGCCACTCACGTACACACTCGTCGGGTTGCGGCAACTTGCCGACTATGGCGAAGCGTCGCCGACCGGGGTGAGGAAAGCGACTCGTCCCTCGCTTTCCTCACCCTGTTCAGCTGGCGGCAGGCACACGAGTCACTCGATGATGTCGAGCCGGGGCAGCGCATCGACGATCTTCATAGTCTCCAGGCTGACGGTCACGATCCTCAGGAGGAGTTCGACGATGTAACGGGGATCGTCCGACCAGTCGTTGGGATCGTTCACGATGCCGCTGGCCTTGTCGACCTTCACCTGATATCGATCGATGATCCACTCGATCGCAGAACGCGCACCGAGCTGATAGCGGTACGCCTCCTCCGGGATGTTGGAGAGCGTGACACGGTTGTTGTAGATGATCGTGGACCGGTCCGCTTCGCCACCCTTCTTCGGAATCTTCATCTTCGTCACCCGGAACAGCTCCGAGGGCGGAGTGTCGGCGCTTCCGCTGATCTGCTCCACAATCCCGTTGTACGGCTCCACGCTCTCGTACCCGATGTGGAGATCGGCGAGCGCCCGGCCGACGGCGGCGAAGCCACGGAAGTCTCGCACCTTCGGGATGCGGGGCAGGGACTTCTTCAGGTCGGAGGCGAACTGGGTGCGGTAGGAAGGAGAGTGGATCAGGCCGTAGGTGTAGTAGAAGACGTCGTCCTTGGAGATCGTGTTGTCGCCGTACGTCTTGCGGTAGTCACTGAGGGCGGCGTCGGTGATGTTGTCGACGCGCTCGTAGGCGTCGCCGTCGGTACCGCCGCCTTCGGCAGAAGCAAAGAGGTCATCGCCGGTGGAGAGCTCGCGGTATGTATAGCGGGCGAAGAAGAACCCGCCCTTGCCGAAGACGTCCAGGCACGGCATGAGGTCAGTTGCCAGGACAGCGAATTCGGCGGTTGCATGGAAGCCATTCACGTAGAAGCCGAGATTCTTGTGCTCCGGTGTCGGGAACAGACGCGGCAGCTGGGAACGCTCATGGTTCAGATGGCGGTCGAAGTAGACGAACTCACGCATGAACGGCCTGTACATGGACCTCGTTACCCGACTGGCGTCGAAGACGACAGGTTCCTTCTTAGCCAGGTATGACTTGAGGCTTCGAGACCAGCTGATCTTCGTAGGGTCCAGATCGATGAAGTCGTCGACATGGTCCCGCGGAGAGGAAACCTTCCGGTCCTCGCAGTAGGTCGCGAATTCTCCAACTTGCGAGTTGTAGAAGTCGCTCATCGCCTCAGCGTTCTCGCGTACACGCGTAGCCGAGAAGTTGTATACCCACGCATCCCGGTTCGTCTGGAGTCCTGCCGAGTACGTGCCGAACAGCGGGATGAAGCCGCTCTTTCCAGCCTTGTCGCCCAGCGGCTGGAAAGTAACGAACCGCTCGTCGCGCTGGTTGATCCAGTCGCCCTCCGGACTTGGAGCGATCTGCTGCCACTCCACGGTGTCGAGTCCCTGGTCCCCACAATGCGGAGCTTGTCCTCGCGGCTGAGGTAGTCGCCGATGTCCCGGTAATAGAGCTGGCAACCCCCACTCGTACCGCCCCCGATCCCGCCCTTGACCAGGATCAGAATGGCGACGGTGCTACGGCTTCCCGAGCCGAAGACCTTGCCGCCCTCCTTGCGGGCAAGCTCACCGGCCGTGCGCTGATTACCCCGCAGGTTGTAGCAGTAGATCGCGTCGAACTCGTCCCCAGAGACAGGCGCAGCCCGTCGGCGGTGTTGCCGTCGATGTAGCCGCCATTGGAGACGTAAGCAATGACGCCCTCGTCCTTGATGCGGTCGGAGGCCCAGCGGATGGCGCGGATGTAGGAGTCATAGAGGGAGTTCTTGTTGGTCGCCGTGGAGCGGGCGGCGTACGTGGTCTGGATGCGCTGGTCCAGGGCCTCGTACTTGACGTTCTGGTTGTCATCGTTCTGGCTGTCCTGCCCCACCGAGTACGGCGGGTTCCCGATGACGACCCGGATGTCCTGAGCCCGCTGCTTTCGCACGCGCTCGCTGTTGCCCTCAAGCCCCCGAACAGGCGCTCCGCGTTGCCCTCGGCGAGCTGGAAGGTGTCCGTCAGGACGATGCCCTCGAATGGGGTGTACGCCTCCGTTCCGCCCATGTCCTCGAAGGCGGCCTCGATGTTGACCGCCGCGATGTAGTAGGCGAGCAGCACGATCTCGTTGGCGTGGAGTTCGCTGGCGTACTTGCGCAGGAGGTCGTCGGGCTTGATGAGGCCGGACTGGAGGAGGCGGACCATGAATGTGCCGGTGCCGGTGAAGGGGTCGAGGATGTGGACGCCTTCGTCGGACAGGGAGGTGCCGAAGTGTTTGGCGAGGGCTTGGTCGGTTGAGCGGAGGATGAAGTCGACGATCTCGACGGGGTGTAGACGATGCCGAGGGCATCGGCGGTCTTGGGCAGGGCGGTCTTGAAGAACTTGTCGTACAGCTCGATGATGACGCGCTGACGGCCCTCATGGTTGTCGATGCCCTCTGCCCGCTTGCGTACGGAGTCGTAGAAGCCCTGGAGGGTCTTGGCTTCGGCGTCGAGACTCTGGTCGTCCAGGACATCGAGCATGCGCTGCATGGCCATGGAGACGGGGTTACGTTCGGCGAACGCGTAGCCCTTGAAGAGCGCGTCGAAGACGGGCTTGGTGACGATGTGCTGGGTGAGCATGTCGAGCGCGTCGGTCTCGGTGACGCCTGGGTTTATGCTCGCGCGCAGCTCGCCGAGGAAGGTGTCGAAGGCGGCCTGCTTGTCCGGGAGGGCGAGGGCGGCCTGGATGCGGGTCTTGTGGCGCTCCGCGATCTGGGCGATGTCCTTGGCCCAGTCCTCCCAGTACTGACGCTGGCCGACCTTCTTGACGATCTGGGCGTAGATCGCGTCGCGCCAGTCCTCCATGTGGAGTGCCGTCTGGACGTACTGCGCCGCGCTCGCCTCCCCTGCCCGTCGCCGCCGTCCCCTTCGCCAGAGATGGACTCGCGATCGTCCGTGGCGTTGGCGACCATGATGTTGTCGGGGCGGCGGTTGTTCAGGTCGAGCTGGTTGACGGTGGCGTTGAAGCGGTCGTCGTGGGCGCGCAGGGCCTGGAGGACCTGCCAGACAGTGCGGAATCGCCGGTTGTCGGCCAGTGCCTGCTCCGGCGGCATCCCGCGGGGACGGCGATGGGGAGAATGATGTAGCCGTACTTCTTGCCCTCGGCCAGCCGCATGACACGGCCAACGGACTGGACGACGTCGACGACGGAGTTGCGGGGTGGAGGAAGAGGACGGCGTCCAGGCTGGGGACGTCAACGCCTTCGGACAGGCATCGGGCGTTGGAGAGGATGCGGGCCTTGTTCGGGCCGGGGTCCTGCTTGAGCCAGTCGAGGAGGTCGTTGCGGCGAAGGGCGTTGAAGGTGCCGTCGACGTGGTCGACGTCGCACTGGAGGATCTCCTCGTCGGCGCCGTCGTATGCCTGGACGACCTCGCGGAAGCGTTTGGCGAGTTCCTTGGATTCGCTGATGTTCCGGGCGAAGGCAACGGCCCGCTGCATAGGTGCTTCACCCGGTTCGAAGCCGGAGCCGTCGGCGAGCTTGCCTGTGCGCTTGGCCATTCCGTTCCAGCAGCCGACGATCTTCGCGGCGTCGTCGAGGTTGAGCTCGTTGTTATCGTCGGCGAGCTGCTGTTGGAGGGATTCGGCGACCTTGCCCTCGTCGATGGTGAGGATGAGGACCTTGTAGTCGGTCAGCAGGCCCTGCTCGACGGCCTTGCCGAAGCCGAGGCGATGGAATTCCGGGCCGTAGAGGTCCTCGTCGTCCATGGAGCACAGGACGGTCTCGGTGTTCTTCGCGTCCGTCTTGGCATCTTCGCTAAACAAGCGTGGGGTGGCCGTCATGTACAGGCGGCGGGCGGAGCGGATGTAGCCGTTGTCGTGGACCTTGACGAAGTTCGACTCGTCGCCGGCGGTGAGGGTGGCGCCGGTGGTGCGGTGCGCTTCGTCGCACAGGATGAGGTCGAAATCGGGCAGGCCGGCCTGTTGCGCCTGGGCGATGGTCTCGATGGACTGGTAGGTCGAGAAGACCACGGTCAGTCCGGGGCCAGCCTCTACGCTCGCGACCTGCTCGATGAGCTTGGCAGGGCTGGTGGTGGCGGGCAGGGCCAGGTCGTGTGTCGGCATGTCCGTGCTGTCGGCGTCGGCCTTCTTCTGCTTGCCGACCTTGATGTCGGAGCAGACGGCGAAGCGCCGCATCGGCGTCTCGGTCTCGTACGACCATTCGCGCAGGGTCTGCGAGAGCAGCGCGATGGATGGTACGAGGAAGAGCACGTTGGTGTGCTCGCCCTCACCGCGCTTTGCCCGTTCCTGCTGGAGCCGCTCGACGATCTTCAGTCCGGTGAAGGTCTTACCTGTCCCGCAGGCCATGATGAGCTTGCCGCGCTGGTGCGCGGTGAACCCTTCGAAGACATCGTCAATGGCCTCGCGCTGGTACGGGCGCGGCGACTTCCTCCTGTGCAGCGTCAGATCGACTTCGAAGTGCACCCCGGACTGCGGCGGCAAGTGCCATTCCATCGGGCTCGCGTCAATGTCGGACATACCGATTCGGGTCACCGGCGGCTGCTGGCCAGCCATGGTGTCCTCCGCGTTGGGGCCCCACTTCTCCGTTGTAGAGATGATGATGCGGCGCTCGAACCCGCCCTTGCCTGAAGTGGCCAGAAAGGAATCTATGTCGGGTTTCTGTACTGTATGTGCGGGCTCGTAAAACTTGCACTGGATGGCACAGAAGCCACCCGTATCCCGGTATTGCGCTACCAGGTCGATTCCGGTGTCCTTCTTGTTCGCTGCGGCACCCGGCCAGTCCGCCCACAGCCATACCTGGCTGAACTGCTCGTTCCACTGCGGATCGGTGCGCAGGAACTGGACCATGAGTCGCTCGAAGCGTGTCCCGAGCTCGTGGTTGTCCTTCGACGTCTCGCGGATCAACTTCAGGACGTCGTGCACCGTCGTCGTCACAGCCCCTGCTTCCTTCGCCGCCGCATGGCGCCGTTCATCTGGTTCTAGGCCCACTTACGTATCCAACCCGGAGAGAGCCTATCTGCGACGGGGTCGCGACCCGGAGGAACGTACGGTTCCCGGTGGCGCTGGCTCCTTGAGTGGGAGATGGTCTCCCGACTGGCGAAGGAGGGCCAGTCCCGCTTGGGGTGGGCGCGTCCGACGTTCAGTGCGGGATCCGTAACGAGGCCCCAGGCGGACCGCGTCCGCTGCCATGGTTACCGGACTGATATGCGCACAGATGCGCCGCTATCCGTGGACGTCACGCCCTCGGTGGCCTCGACAACCAGGGCCGTGACCTGGCCAGTCCGTGTTCCGGCGGGTCAACTGCAACCAAAACTGCAACCACGGAACGTCGAAGGCCCCGCAGCGAGCTGCGGGGCCTTCGACGTATTGCCCGGTGAGCAATGGCGGAGGATACGAGATTCGAACTCGTGAGGGTTGCCCCAACACGCTTTCAAGCGTGCGCCCTAGGCCACTAGGCGAATCCTCCGCGGCAAACAATACAAGACGTTGGGCAGTGCTCGCGAACACGTTCCCCGTAGATCGTTCAGGGCGCTTCCGGCGGCCGTCCGGGAGGCCGGGCTGGGTGGACTTCGGGGGCGGGGATCGGCTAAGGTAGGCGTCAGCCCCTCACGTGGCGCTATCTGACTGAACTCCCCAGGGCCGGAAGGCAGCAAGGGTAGGTTGGCTCTGGCGGGTGCGTGGGGGCGCTTGCGTGTCCGGGTGTTCTGTTCCGCCGGTGCGCTGTGCCAGGGCGGGGCACGTTGTCAGTCCGCCCCGATAACCTCGTATGTGTGTCGTCCCTTGCGCTGTACCGCCGCTATCGCCCCGAGTCGTTCTCCGAGGTCATCGGTCAGGAGCATGTCACTGACCCCTGCAGCAGGCCCTGCGGAACAACCGGGTCAATCACGCGTACCTGTTCAGCGGGCCGCGCGGCTGTGGAAAGACGACCAGCGCGCGCATCCTCGCGCGCTGTCTGAACTGCGAGCAGGGCCCGACGCCGACGCCCTGCGGGAGTGTCAGTCCTGCCAGGACCTCGCGCGCAACGGGCCGGGATCGATCGATGTGATCGAGATCGACGCCGCATCGCACGGTGGTGTGGACGACGCCCGTGACCTGCGGGAAAAGGCCTTCTTCGGCCCCGCGTCGAGTCGATACAAGATCTACATCATCGATGAGGCGCACATGGTCACCCCGGCAGGGTTCAATGCCCTGCTGAAGGTGGTCGAGGAGCCGCCGGAGCATCTCAAGTTCATTTTCGCGACCACCGAGCCCGAGAAGGTCATCGGCACGATCCGGTCGCGTACGCACCACTACCCGTTCCGGCTGGTCCCGCCGGGGACGCTGCGCGGATATCTCGCCGAGGTGTGCGGCAAGGAGAACAGCTTCGTCGAGGACGGCGTGCTGCCGCTCGTCGTGCGGGCCGGCGCCGGGTCCGTGCGTGACTCGATGTCCGTCATGGACCAGCTGCTGGCCGGCGCGGGCGAAGACGGTGTGACATATGCCATGGCGACCTCGCTCCTCGGGTACACGGACGGGTCGCTGCTGGATTCCGTGATGGACGCTTTCGCTGCCGGCGACGGGGCTGCCGCCTTCGAGGTCGTGGACCAGGTGATCGAGGGCGGCAACGATCCCCGGCGCTTCGTCGCCGACCTGCTGGAGCGGCTGCGCGACCTGGTGATCCTGGCCGCCGTGCCGGACGCCGGGGACAAGGGGCTCATCGATGCGCCCGCTGATGTGGTCGAGCGCATGCAGGCACAGGCGGCCGTGTTCGGTGCCGCCGAGCTGAGCCGCGCCGCCGATCTGGTCAACGAAGGACTTACGGAGATGCGCGGGGCCACCTCGCCGCGTCTTCAGGTGGAGCTGATCTGCGCCCGGGTGCTGTTGCCCGCGGCCTTCGACGACGAGCGTTCCTTCCAGGCCAGGCTGGACCGGCTGGAGCGCGGTGCGTCCTTCGCCACGGCAGGTCCGGGGCCTGCCGTGGGGTACGTGCCGGGGCCGGAGGGGCAGGCGCACGCCCCGCCCTGTGCAGGCGCCCGCAGGCGTCGGGCCCGCCGCTGTCCGGGCTGCCGTACGGGGCGAGAGCCCGCAGCGGCCCCGGCCCCGGTGGCTCCAGCCCCTCCTGCCGCGCCGCCGGTCCAGCAGCCGCCGGTCCAGCAGCCCCGGCAGAACACCGGCCCCGGCCCAGCGCCCCAGCGCGTGGCCCGCGGCGGCCGGTGCGGAGACGGGACGCCGCCCGGCGGCTGGCCGACCGCGTCCACCCCGGGAGGGCACCTGCGGCGGAGGCCCCGAGCCCGCCGCGGCGCCCACCGCCCCGGCTCAGGCGCAGGCCGCGCCCGCGGCTGCGCCCCGGGGCCGGACATGGTGCAGGGAGCCGGTCAGGTACGGAACATGTGGCCGGACATCCTGGAGGCCGTGAAGAACCGGCGCCGGTTCACCTGGATCCTGCTCAGTCAGAATGCGCAGGTCGCGGGTTTCGACGGGACCACCCTCCAGATCGGGTTCCTCAGCGCGGGCGCCCGGGACAACTTCGCGAGCAGCGGCAGTGAGGACGTGCTGAAGCAGGCGCTCGCCGAACAGTTCAACGCCCAGTGGCGGGTCGAGACGATCGTCGACCCGTCGGGTGGCACCGGCCACCCCGCAGACCGGTGGCGGTGGCCGGCCCCGGCTCCTCAGAACCCGCCCCGCCGGCGCCGCAGTCCCAGTCGCAGCCACAGGGTACGAGCCCGGCCCGCCCCTGCGCAGCAGCAGGAACAGCGTCCGCAGCAGGGGCAGCAGCAGGAGCAGGCGCAGTACGGCCGGACTTCCGCCGCGCAGTCCGCGGCACAGATGCATTCCGCCCCGGAACCGCCGCGTTCGGTCTCGCCCGAGGACGACACCGCGGAGGCCGACGATCCGGACCTCGTCGACTCGGCACTCTCCGGTCACGACCTGATCGTCCGGGAGCTGGGTGCCACGGTCGTCGAGGAGTTCACCAATGAGTAGCGAGTAACGAGTAAGTAGCGAGTAACGAGTAACGAGTAACGAGTAACGAGTAACGAGTATCCGGGCACAGGGCGCCAGGCCGGTGCGCGGCAGCCGTCGTGTCCACGGAGCGGCGGCCCGTCATGGGTGTGGCCCCGACGGTTAGGCTGCACCCGTGAAGGTCCTCGTCATCGGCGGCGGCGCCCGCGAACACGCCCTGTGCCGCTCTCTCCCTCGACCCCGATGTCACCGCTCTGTACTGCGCTCCCGGCAACGCCGGCATCGCAGAGGTGGCCGAACTGCACCCGGTCGACGCACTCGACGGCAACGCCGTCGCGCGCCTCGCCACCGAGCTGGGCGCCGAGCTGGTGGTCGTCGGCCCGGAGGCACCGCTTGTCGCCGGGGTCGCCGACTCCGTGCGCGCGGCCCGCATCCCCTGTTTCGGCCCCACGGCCGAGGCTGCCCAGCTGGAAGGCTCCAAGGCATTTGCCAAGGACGTCATGGCCGGTGCCAATGTCCCGACGGCCCGCAGCTACGTCTGCACCACAGCCGCCGAGATCGACACCGCCCTCGACGCCTTCGGCGCCCCGTACGTCGTCAAGGACGACGGGCTCGCGGCCGGCAAGGGCGTTGTCGTCACGGACGACGTCGACGAGGCCCGCGCGCAGCGCTGGCCTGCGGCCGCGTGGTCATCGAGGAGTTCCTCGACGGCCCGGAGGTGAGCCTCTTCGCGATCACCGACGGCACCACCGTGCTGCCGCTCCAGCCCGCCCAGGACTTCAAGCGGGCCCTGGACAACGACGAGGGCCCGAACACCGGCGGCATGGGTGCGTACTCCCCGCTTCCCTGGGCCGACCCAAGCTGGTCGACGAGGTCATGCGATCCGTCCTCCAGCCGACCGTCGACGAGCTCCGCCGCCGCGGCACGCCCTTCTCCGGGCTGCTGTACGCGGGTCTTGCGATCACCGCACGCGGCGTACGGGTCATCGAGTTCAACGCACGCTTCGGTGACCCGGAGACGCAGGTCGTCCTGGCCAGGCTGAAGACCCCGCTGGCCGGTGTCCTGCTCGGCTCCGCCAATGGCACCCTGGACCTCGTGCCGCCGCTGACATGGTGCGACGACGCAGCCGTCACCGTGGTCATCGCCTCGCACAACTACCCAGGGACCCCGCGCACAGGTGATCCGATCGACGGGCTCGCGGATGTCGCGGCCCAGGATGCGCCGCATGCGTTCGTCCTGCACGCCGGGACCAGGCAGGACGGCGACAAGGTCCTGAGCGCCGGAGGCCGCGTGCTCTCCGTCACGGCTACCGGCACGGATCTCTCGCAGGCTCGTGAGCGCGCCTACACGGCCCTGGGCCGGATCCGGCTGGACGGCTCCCAGCACCGTACGGACATCGCCAAGCAGGCCGCCAGGGGCTGAACCCCGGACGTATCGACTCTCTCGGTGCCCGGCACTTCTTCAGGTAAGTGCCGGGCACCGGCGCGTCAGCAGCTTTACCCAAAGCCATTCCATCGAGTGACGGCTGGGCCATCCGGATGACGGCCGCCGAGGGCCCAACTAGGGTGCGGCGCAAGCTTTCCGGCACATGGCCCACCGACATTGCGATGTCGGTGGCGGGTGCCACAGTGGGGAGTGAGCAACACCGTCGCAAGGGCAGAGGGGTGACGTCCGGCCATGTCCGGTACCGAATTGGGTGAGGAGCTGGGTGCGCTGGCTGCGCGCGCTCAGGCTCTCGCCCTGCTGAGCATCCGCAGCAGGGCTCTGGCCGTGGCCATCCTGCCCGCGGCCGTGGCCGTCGTGCTGCTCGTCGCGGGTGCACAGGGATTCCTCGGCGGTGGCGGGTGGGACGCCGTGCGCTGGGTGGTGAGCATCGCCGCTGCCGTGGTGCTGGTGACGGCCGTAGCGGTTGGTGTCGCGGTCGCACGGGCGAGACCCGCGGTCAGCCCGACCATCCCGCTCACGGAGGAAGCTGCCCCGATCTGTACCGGCTGGTCCGGGACCTGGCAGGCCGGCTCGATGTCCCGGCGCCGTCGGCCATAGCGCTGACCCCGGACTGCGACAGCTGGCTGGAGGACCGCACGCACCCGCCGCCCAACAGCGCGAGGACCTGGCCAGGGCCTGCGGCCGGGCCGGCGCCGCCGCCGGTGCCGGCCGCACCCGTGCTGGTCATCGGCTCGCCGTTCCTGTGGTGGATGCGGGTGGCCGAGCTACGGGCGGTGCTCGCCCCGGTCGTCGCCGGCACCGGACCGTCCGCGCACCCCGACATAGCCGCCGCGCGTCGCTTCGTCCGAGGCCTGGACGGAGCGGTCGCCGATGCCTCCGCACCCGGTCGAGGCCCTCTGCGCGGGCTCCCTCCCGCCTTCGTCGGCTGGATCGCCCTGCTGCTGCTGCGCAGTTGTCGCAGCCATGCGGCCGAGATGGAGCGCTGTGTCGCGGCCGCCGCGTCGATGCGCGCACAGGATGTGGACTACGGTCTGCGGATCACCGCCCAGGAACAGGTCGGCCTGGCCTACGCGGGCTGGGACCGGCTGCTGACCAGGGTCGCGCTGCCCGCCTGGCGGATGGGCCGCTGGCCGTCCCGGCTCGATGCCGGTGTCGTGTCCGCGCTCACCGAGCTCTCCCGGCGCGACCGGCTGGCGGAGGGCTTCACCTCCCGGCTCGGGGAGCGCCCGGCCTGCGACCTCCTGGAGGAGCCCGGCGTGGCCGACGAGGCCGCTTCGTTGCTGGCCGCCCGGCTCTTCCACGGCGGCCCCGCCGAGAGCGGACCCGACTGGTCCCCGTCGACTGGCAGCAGTACCCGGACGAGGTCGTCGACCGGAAGTGGCGCACCGAAGCCGCCCGACTGCACCGGGTCCTGGATTCCATGGACCTGCCCGCGAGTGTCTGGGCGGGAGCGCCCTCGCTTCGGCGGGCTTCCCCGCGGTGCCCACGCTGGCCCGGATCATCGACCACCTCGCACGGCCCGGCGGGGCAGTGCGGAGCTCGCGGCCGGGGTCGGCGCCGAGGTGGCACGTGACGAGGCGGCGGAGCCGACGCCCGTGCGGCGGGCGGTCCGGCGCAGGAGACGCCGGGCGGCGCGGACGCCGACCCTGGCGCTCTGGGGCCCGGATCCACTGCCGCTCTTCCCGCTCCAGCCGCCCCGTACGGGCACGGAGCTGCTCACCGACCACGTGGTGGCGATGGTCTGCTGCGCCGCCGTGGACACGGCGGGTGCGGCGCCCGGTCTCGACTGGCTGGACGGGCCCGCGCTGCTGGTCGACGGTGTGCGAAGGACGGACCTGGGTGCCCCTGTTCTGAGCCTGGTGGAGGACGGCGACGCCGATCCGCTGCGGTCCTGGCTCTCGGCGGTGGGCGTCCGCACCGACAAGCCCGTCCGTCTGGTCTGAACGCGGGCCGAGTCGCCCGGCCGAGTCGCCCGGCCGAGTCGCCTGGCCGAGTGGGAGACATATCCCCAATACCCGGAAGAACACGTTCCGTTCACGTAAATTCGCGACGAACGGTGACGGAGTGAGTGCGTTATGTGATGTGCTGGGGACCGGCGCTGACATTCGGCGCACCAGAGTTGTCCGGGGACTCGAGGGAGGGAAGCGGTAAATGGGGGCGGAGCAGATCCGGCGATGGGAATCGGGTGCCCTCGCGCATGCCGTGAGCGATCCGTTCGGACAGGGCCCGCTGCCCTGGCTGCGCGGCAGTGAGAATTACTTCGACGACACGGGACAGGTCGTCCCCTGGTACGCCGATCCCGACCTCGGCCGGGGCGGCCGGCGGCGGCACCCGTACCGCCGACGATGTGCGCCGCCAGATCAAGGGCTTCGTCTCACCCGGTGCGGCCGCGCCCGGCGAGGCGATCGACTTCCACATCACGGTGGACCCGCCCCAGCAGTTCTCCGTGGACGTCTACCGGATCGGCCACTACGCGGGCGACGGCGCCTCCAAGATCACCACGAGCCCCGGCTCTCCGGCATCGTCCAGCCGGCCCCGCTGGCCGCCGACCGCACGGTCTCCTGCCACCACTGGTGGCTCTCCTGGCGGCTGCAGATCCCCAGCTACTGGTCGGTCGGCGCCTATGTCGCCGTTCTGACCACCGCCGACGGCTACCGCTCCCACATCCCCTTCACGGTCCGCGACGACCACCCCGCCGACCTGCTGCTCCTGCTCCCGGACATCACCTGGCAGGCGTACAACCTCTACCCGGAGGACGGCCGCACCGGCGCCAGCCTCTACCACGCCTGGGACGAACGGGGCCGGCTGCTCGGCGAGGAGGACGCCGCCGCCACCATCTCCTTCGACCGCCCTACGCGGGCGCCGGTCTCCCTGCACGTCGGCCATGCCTACGACTTCATCCGCTGGGCCGAGCGCTACGGCTACGACCTCGCCTACGCGGACGCCCGCGATCTGCACGCGGGCCGCGTCGACCCAGCCGCTACCGCGGCCTGGTCTTCCCGGCCACGACGAGTACTGGTCGCTGCCCATGCGCCGCACCGCCGAGCTCGCCCGTGACACCGGCACCTCGCTCGTCTTCCTCTCCGCCAACACCATGTACTGGCAGGTCGGGCTCTCCCCGTCCGCGTCCGGCGTCCCGGACCGTCTCCTCACCTGCCGAAAGCGCCGGGGCCGGGAAAGCCCGCCCTGTGGCGCGAGGTCGACCGTGCCGAACAGCAACTGCTCGGTATCCAGTACGCGGGCCGGGTGCCCGAACCCCATCCCCTGGTCGTGCGGAACGCGGAGCACTGGCTCTGGGAGGCGACCGGTGCCACCGAGGGGACGAGCTCGATGGGCTCGTCGCCGGTGAGGCCGACCGCTACTTCCCCGCACCAGCCTGCCCGAGCACGAGAACCGCATCCTGCTGGCGCACTCCCCGTACCAGGACAGCGACGGCGTCACCCGGCACCAGGAGACCTCCCTGTACCGGGCCCCGTCCGGAGCACTCGTCTTCGCCTCCGGCACCTTCGCCTGGTCCCCGGCGCTGGACCGCCCGGGCATGTGGACGCACGTATCCAGCGGGCCACGGCCAACCTTCTCGACCGGATCTGCAAGCGCGACTGAGCCGGCTGCCGGACCCTGGCGTCGCGCACCTTCCAGGTACGGGACAATCGGACGACTCCTGGATCAACCTACGCGGAGGCAGCGTGTCCGGTTTCGTAGAAAAGCCCGAGCCCGTGCAGGTCCCGGGTCTCACCCACCTGCACACCGGCAAGGTGCGCGACCTGTACCGGAACGAGGCGGGCGACCTCGTGATGGTCGCCAGCGACCGCATGTCCGCGTACGACTGGGTCCTGCCCACCGGGATTCCGGACAAGGGCCGAGTCCTCACCCGGCTCTCGCTGTGGTGGTTCGACCAGCTCGCCGATCTCGTGCCCAATCACGTCCTGTCCACGGAGCTCCCCGCCGGAGCCCCCGCCGACTGGGCCGGCCGTACCCTGATCTGCAGGTCGCTGCGGATGGTGCCGGTCGAGTGCGTAGCACGCGGCTATCTGACCGGATCCGGCCTCACCGAGTACAACGCGACGCGTACGGTCTGCGGCCTCGGGCTCCCCGAGGGCCTCGTGGACGGCTCCGAGCTCCCGGGGCCGATCTTCACCCCGGCCACCAAGGCGGCCGTGGGCGACCACGACGAGAACGTGTCGTACGAGGAGGTCGCCCGCGAGGTCGGCACCGAGACGGCCGCCCAGCTCCGCCGGACGACCCTGGCCGTCTACGGCCGAGCCCGTGACATCGCCCGTGAGCGCGGGATCATCCTCGCCGACACGAAGTTCGAGTTCGGCTTCGCCCCACGGCCGACGGTGGCGAGGAGCTGATCATCGCGGACGAGGTGCTCACCCCGGACTCCTCCCGCTTCTGGCCCGCCACGACCTGGGAGCCGGGCAAGGCGCAGCCGTCGTACGACAAGCAGTTCGTACGCGACTGGCTGACCTCGCCGGCCTCCGGCTGGGACCGTGCGAGCGAACAGCCGCCCCCGCGCTGCCGCAGGAGATCGTCGACGCGACCCGGACCAAGTACCTGGACGCATACGAGCTGCTGACCGGCACCAACTGGTCGTAACCGCACGGCGGACACGAAGAAGGCCCCGGTCCGAGGACCGGGGCCTTCTTCGTACGGAGCGAACGACGAGGTTCGAACTCGCGACCTCAACCTTGGCAAGGTTGCGCTCTACCAGCTGAGCTACGTTCGCATGCGCCGAAGCGCGATGCCCACTATACCCAACCTCGCTGCCGTGCGGCACGCACTGCCGCATGACGGTTCTCGGCGCCGAGCTTGGACACGGCCGATGACAGGTAGTTCCGTACGGTCCCCTGCGTCAGCGACACCCGCTCCGCGATCTCCGCGACCGAGGCACCGTCCGCGGCCTCTTCCAGCACCTCGGCCTCCCGGGCGGTCAGCGGCGAGTCTCCGGCGGAGATCGCGTCGGCGGCCAAGTCCGGGTCCACATAACGGTTTCCCGCGTGCACGGTACGGATGATCTCGGCCAGCTGCCGTGCGCTGGCCGTCTTGGCACGAACCCGCGCACACCTGCGGCGAGTGCCCGCTTCAGATGCCCCGGCAGGCCGTGGCTCGTCACGATCATGGTGCGGCAGCCTGGCAGTTCGGCCCGCAGCGATGTGGCGACCTTCACACCGTCGGCGCCCGGCATCTGCAGGTCGAGCACGGCGACATCGGGCCGGTGCGCAAGCGCCATGGCGAGCGCCTCCGGACCGGTCGCCGCCTCCGCGACGAGGACGAGGTCGTCCTCCAGCGCGAGCAGCGCGGCCAGGGCGCCCTGATCAGATGCTCGTCATCGGCGAGCAGGACGCGGATGGGGGCGGGTCGTTCCCCGGGCATCAGGCGGCCACATCCTCAAAGACGGTGGGAGCGCCGGACGTGGGCAGCGGCACCCGGGCCGTCAGCCGGAAGCAGCCCTCGCTCCGGGTCGGCCCGGCCTCTTCGGCGCCCTCGGCCGGTTCGGGCAGGCCGTCGTTCTGCACCATCAAGGTCACCTCTTGCTGTTCCTCCGTCGAGAGCCGGGTGGTGCACCGCCGTGGATCGCCGGCTCGCTCCTCAGTGCCATCACCGCGAGATTACGGCCCATCGCATCGTGCGTGTCACGCGAAGCGCAGCCGTTCCTCCGCGACCGCGAGACCGGCCCGGAGCTCGTGGGCGGCGTCGCCTCCAGAATGACGTTCACGAGCCAGGCCGAGAAGACGTACGTGACGACGAACCCGGAGATTCCCCTTCTCGGGATGCTCCGGAGCCTCCGCTGGGCATGCCGTCGCTGGTCACGACTCAAGCCGTCATTAATACCCATGACAAACGTCATGAGCGGAGAAGGCCTGGGCCGGCGGACAAGGCACACAACAAAGGCCCCGGTCGATTGACCGGGGCCTTTGATCTGAGCGGACGACCAGGTTCGAACTGGCGACCTCAACCTTGGCAAGGTTGCGCTCTACCAACTGAGCTACGTCCGCATTGCTGCCGCTCGGCTTTCACCGGCGGAGCGGGCACCACTCTACCTTATCCACCGAGGTGGTCGGGCAAGGTGATGGAGAGCGGGTGACAGGAATTGCACACTGCGCCTTCCCCTGGAAGGGGATGTTCTACTACTGAACTACACCCGCACGCTGCAGGAGGCCCGGCTTTTCGGCCTTGCCCCTCGGCGTGCTCCAGACTCTAGCCGACCTGCAGGGTGTTGTGCAAGTCGGCTCCCGGGCGCGGCCGAGGCGTCCCCGAGGGGCCGGTGGAGATCGTTCCCGGAGGGTGTCCGGCGCCGCGCTCCGGCGCCACGCTCCTGCGTCGCCTCTCAACTGGCGGCGTGGAACGCTTCGTAGACCCTCTTGGGGATCCGGCCGCGGGCCGGCACCTCCATCCGGTGCGAACGCGCCCAGGCGCGTACGGCCGCCGGGTCGGGGCCAGGGAGGTGTGCCGGTAGGACGTGGGAAGCTTGCCGTGTTTGCTGGCGTTTGTCTGCTTCCGGCCGGCCGTCACGTACGGAGCCAGAATCTTACGCAGTTTCTTTACATTGGCGGGATTGAGGTCGATCTCGTACGACTTCCCGTCCAGGGCGAAGGTGACCGTTTCCGCCGCTTCTCCCCGTCGATGTCGTCGGAGAGCGAAACCACTACGCGCTGAGCCACGGATATCGGTCCTTTCCTACGGCATCATCGCGGTCTGACATGCGCTGATGCCGGCCTTCCGGCTGTTAGGCGGATGCGGATCGACTGGTGTCGACTGTTCCGGGAGCAATGTTGCTTTCCCCGGTAATCATTTGTACAGCGGTGGGCGCCATATTGTGAAGCCCAGTCAATTGTATGCGCGTGTCCACATGCAATGCAGGTGAGGTTGTTTTCCGGGACTTTCCCGCTCCGCTGTCGTGGCCGATATCCCGGTGTGATCGGGGCGGTCCAATATCTACCCGCGTAGAATTTTGGGCCAGGTAGGCTGAGTGGACCCGCGGGGATCTGGGGAACCCCTCGGATACACAGCCGCACCACATCACCGGGAGTGCCAGTGGCACGCGTCGTAGTCGACGTCATGCTCAAGCCCGAGATCCTCGACCCGCAGGGACAGGCTGTGCAGCGCGCACTGCCCCGTCTCGGCTTCGCAGGAATCGCGGACGTCCGTCAGGGAAAGCGTTTCGAACTCGAGGTCGAGGGGCCGGTCGACGAGGCCGCCCTCGCCCGTATTAACGAGATGGCCGAGACCTTCCTCGCCAACACCGTCATCGAGGACTTCACCGTCAGGGTCGAGGCGGACCAGAAGGCCGAGGGTCAGAAGTGACCGCTCGTATCGGCGTCGTCACTTTCCCCGGCACGCTCGACGACCAGGACAGCCTGCGGGCCGTGCGGATCGCCGGGGCCGAACCCGTTTCGCTCTGGCACCGCGACAAGGACCTGCACCAGGTCGACGCGGTCGTCCTGGCCGGTGGCTTCTCCTACGGCGACTATCTGCGGGCCGGAGCCATCTCCCGCTTCTCGCCGGTCATGGAGACCGTGATCGAGCAGGCGAAGGCCGGGATGCCGGTCCTCGGAATCTGCAACGGCTTCCAGATCCTGACCGAGGCGCACCTGCTGCCCGGCGCGATGCTGCGCAACAATCACCTCCACTTCATCTGCCGCGACCAGAAGTTGCGGGTGGAGAACGCGGAGACGTCCTGGACCTCGGACTACACCGCGGGCCAGGAAATCTCCGTACCCCTGAAGAACGTGGACGGCCAGTACACCGCCGACGAGCGCACGCTCGACGAGCTGGAGGCCGAGGGCGCGTCGCCTTCCGTTACGCGGACGTGAACCCCAACGGTTCGCTGCGCGACATCGCCGGCATCACCAACGCCGCGGGCAATGTCGTCGGTCTGATGCCGCATCCGGAGCACGCCGTCGACCCGCTGGTCGGGACCGGCCGCATCGATGGCCTCGGATTCTTCACCTCGATCATCAAGAAGCTGGTCAACGCATGAGCCTGGACACGGTCAAGCACGCGGCCGAAACCCCGGACACGGAGCTGCCCTGGAAGGAGCTCGGCCTCAAGGAGGACGAGTACGCCCGGTCCGCGAGATCCTGGGCCGCCGTCCCACCGGCGCCGAGCTCGCCATGTACTCCGTGATGTGGTCCGAGCACTGCTCGTACAAGAGCAGCAAGGTCCACCTCAAGCAGTTCAGCGAGAAGGTCCCCGCCAACGACGCCATGCTCGTGGGCATCGGCGAGAACGCCGGTGTGGTCGATGTCGGCCAGGGTTACGCGGTCACCTTCAAGGTCGAGTCGCACAACCACCCCTCGTACATCGAGCCCTACCAGGGCGCTGCCACCGGCGTCGGCGGCATCGTCCGCGACATCCTCGCCATGGGAGCCCGCCCGGTCGCCGTCGTCGACCCGTTGCGCTTCGGCGCCGCCGACCACCCCGACACCAAGCGGGTCCTGCCCGGTGTCGTCTCGGGCATCGGCGGTTACGGGAACTGCCTCGGCCTGCCGAACATCGGCGGCGAGGTCGTCTTCGACGCCTGCTACCAGGGCAACCCGCTCGTCAACGCCGGCTGCATCGGCGTGATGAAGCACGAGGACATCCACCTCGCCAAGGCCTCCGGCCCCGGCAACAAGGTGATCCTCTACGGCGCCCGCACCGGCGGCGACGGCATCGGCGGTGTCTCGGTGCTGGCCTCCGAGACCTTCGAGTCGACCGGCCCGGCCAAGCGCCCCGCGGTCCAGGTCGGCGACCCGTTCCAGGAGAAGCTCCTGATCGAGTGCACCCTTGAGATCTTCAAGGAGAAGCTCGTCGCGGGCATCCAGGACCTCGGCGGTGCCGGTCTCTCCTGCGCCACCAGCGAGCTCGCGAGCGCCGGTTCCGGCGGCATGCGGGTCGAGCTGGACACTGTTCCGCTGCGTGACTCCTCGCTCTCGCCCGAGGAAATCCTCATGAGCGAGTCGCAGGAACGCATGTGCGCGATCGTCGAGCCGGGCAAGGTGGACCGCTTCCTGGAGATCTGCGAGAAGTGGGACGTCATCGCCACCGTCATCGGTGAGGTGACCGAGGGCTCGCAGCTGGAGATCTTCTGGCACGGCGAGCAGATCGTGGACGTACCGCCGCGGTCCGTCGCCCATGAGGGCCCGACGTACCACCGCCCGTTCGCCCGCCCGTCCTGGCAGGACGCGCTGCAGGCCGACGACGCGGGCAGGCTCGCCAGGCCGGCCGATGGCGCCGAGCTGCGTGAGCAGGTCCTCAAGCTGGTCTCGTCGCCGAACCAGGCCTCCAAGTCCTGGATCACCGACCAGTACGACCGCTTCGTGCAGGGCAACACGGTGCTCGCGATGCCCGAGGACGCCGGCATGGTCCGGATCGACGAGGAGTCGAACCTGGGCGTGGCCATGGCGACCGATGGCAACGGCCGGTTCGCGAAGCTCGACCCATACACGGGCGCACAGCTCGCGCTGGCCGAGTCGTACCGCAATGTCGCCGCATCGGGGCCAAGCCGCTCGCCATCTCGGACTGCCTGAACTTCGGCTCCCCGAGGACCCGGACGTCATGTGGCAGTTCGCCGAGGCCACCCGTGGTCTCGCGGACGGCTGCCTGGAGCTGGGCACCCCGGTCACCGGCGGCAATGTGTCGCTGTACAACCAGACCGGTGAGACGGCGATCCATCCGACGCCGGTCGTGGCCGTGCTCGGCGTGATCGACGACGTCACCCGGCGTACGCCGGTCGCCTTCGCCGAAGAGGGCCAGCTGATCTACCTGCTGGGCGACACGGCCGAGGAGTTCGGCGGCTCGGCCTGGTCCGAGGTCGTCCACCAGCACCTCGGCGGGATGCCGCCCAAGGTCGACCTGGGCCGCGAGAAGCTGCTCGGCGAGATCCTGATCTCGGCCTCCCGCGACGGCATGGTCGACGCTGCGCACGACCTGTCCGACGGCGGCCTGATCCAGGCGGTCACCGAGTCCTGCCTGCGCGGCGGGAAGGGTGCCCGGCTGGTCGTGCCGGACGGTCTGGACGCGTTCACGTTCCTCTTCTCGGAGTCCGCGGGGCGTGCGATCGTCTCGATCCCGCGCAGCGAGGAGCTCCGCTTCAACGACATGTGCGGGCGCGGGGCTGCCCGTGACCCGGATCGGTGTCGTGGACGGCGAGAGATCGAGGTCCAGGGCGAGTTCAGCATTCCGCTGAGCGAGCTGCGTACGGCGCACGAGGGGACCATTCCGGCGCTGTTCGCCTGAGTGCTGCCGTTCTGCCGCAGCCCCTGTCCGGGTCGACCGGACGGGGCTGCGGCATTTCTGTCCGTTCCCGTTGATGGAAGTTACGTAATTACGTAAGGTGGTCGCATGGGGCTCGAAGAGCGCGTTGCCGATCTGGAGCGCAGATTCGCGGAGCTGGAGCGGGCGGACCGTGAGGCGCCGCGGCTGGGCGACGGCGACTTCTGGGCGCTGGAAGGGCTCAAGCAACAGCTCGCCGGGGCCGGGGCCGGTGCGGCCGACGGGGAGTGCTGTTCACGGGGTCGGTCCGGCTGCCCACCGGTGAGCAGTACGAATGGCAGTACGGCGTGCTCACCGCGGGCTGCTGGGCGGACCGGACGAGCGGGACCGCTCCGACTGGTCGGACATCGCCGAGTCGCTGGCCGCGCTCGGCCATCCCGTACGGCTGCGGCTGCTCCGCGAGATCCTCGGTGGCCGTCGTACGGCTGCCGAGCTGGCCGACCTGGACGAGACAGGTACGACCGGCCAGATCTACCACCATCTGCGCCAGTTGACCGGTGCGGGCTGGCTGCACACGACGGGCCGCGGGCGGTACGAGGTACCGGGCGTCCGGATGGTGCCGCTGCTGGTGGTGCTGGCGGCGGCCAAGCCGTAAGAAGTCCTGACAACAGGGGAGATCGCATGTCCGCGCGCAAGGTTCCCGGAGTGCTTCAGCGGGTGTTCGGTCTGGCGTTCCTGCTGGCTTGCCTGGGGTTCATCGCCGTCAGTGTTCTCATCGGCGACGTCCCCTTCCCGTTGTGGCTGGTCTTCATCCCACTCCCACTCGCCTGGATCTCGGGCATCGTGGACGGCCGGGTGGTGAGCCGCGATCTCAGGCCGCGCCTCGCGACCCCGTCGAAGTCCTCGCACCGGTGGCCGGCCGGTGGTCCGCGCTCAACAGCCCCGCAGACCGCACACCGAGCCACGGCGTCCATGTGTACGGCCAGACATACGCCATCGACATCGTCGCCGAGGGGCCGAAGGGGCTGAAGGGGCCGAAGGGGCTGAAGGGGCCCAAGGGCCGGACGAGGCGGCGGGCAGGCGGCCGGGCTTCGCCTGGCTGTGGCCCGTGGCACGCGGCCCCCGTGCCTTCCCGGCCTTCGGCGCCCGCTGCTCGCGGTCGGTGACGCCACCGTCGTCCTCGCCCGCGACGACCAGCGCGACCACCTCAGCCGCAACTCCCTGCCCGGCCTGCTCTATCTGATGCTCGCCGAGGGAGAGATGCGCGGACTGGCCGGCGCGCACCGGATCTTCGGCAACCGCGTCGTACTCGACCTCGGTGACGGCACGTACGCGGCCTACGCGCATGTGGGGCGTGGCTCGCTGGCCGTCCGGGAGGGCGACACCGTCCGTGCCGGGCAGGTCATCGCCCGCTGCGGCAATTCCGGCAACTCCTCAGAGCCGCACGTGCACTTCCAGCTGATGGACTCCCCGGACCTGGATGTGGCACGGGTATCCCCTTCAGCTGGCGGGGCGTCGGCGTCCCCGCCAACGGCACGACGTTCACCGCCGATGCGGCCGCGGCGCCGGCCGCGCGCCAGTAGTCCGCTCCTCGCCGGTCCGCGCAGCCGCCGTCGTTGTCGGAGCCGCCCGATAATCTCGCCCGTATGACACCGGCCAGAAGCGCTTGCGCACGTACGACTCGGCGAGGACACGGGCTGCCGTTCTTGCCCAGTTCTCCCACGTGCGTGAAGCCGTACAGACGCTCAGTGCCGACCAGCTCGCTCTGCCGACCGGGCTCGGCGGGTGGACGGTGAGGGAGCTCGCTGTCCACCTGACGATGGCGCTGTCCCATCTCAGCCGGAATCTTGAACTACCGGAGCCGGCCGGGCCCAAGCCCGAGGTGGCGCTCCTGGAGTGGCCGTTCTCCACGGCGGGGAGAGCCGGCCGGATCGCCGAGGACACCGTGGCGCTCGCCGCGGACCAACAGGACCTGGACAGGCTGTACGAGGAGACCGCCGCCCGGTTCGCGGAGATGGTCCCGGAAGACTCCGGCGCCCGGCTCGTGCCGACCCGGGCCGGCACGATGCGGCTCGGGGACTTCCTGGTCACCCGCACCGTGGAGCTCGTCGTGCACACGGATGACCTCAACGAGGCGACCGGCCTCGACATCCCGTACGACAGACAGGCGCTCGCCGCCTGCACCCGGCTGCTCGCCGACGCCCTCGCCGACAAGGCGCCGGGCGGCTCGGTCGAGGTGCGCGTCCCGCCGTTCGCGGTCGTCCAGTGCATCGGCGGCCCCAAGCACACGCGCGGCACCCGCCCAATGTCGTGGAGAGCGACCCGCTCACCTGGATCCGGCTGGCCACCGGCCGTACACAGTGGGCGCAGGCGCTCGATGCGGCGAAGGTCAGCGCCAGTGGTGAGCGGGCGGATCTGGCCCAACTGCTGCCGCTGATGGGGTGACTGGCCGGTGCGGTCCATGGGAGGGCGGAACCGGATCGGCTACTCGATCCGTCCCATGGCCATGCACAAACAACGTATGACTGTCAGCGCCCTGGCCCTCCTCACCCTCGCCGCCTGCGGTACGGAGTCGGGTTCCGGATCCGGTTCCGGAACCAAGAGCGACGACGGCAGCGGCAGTGTGCGGCCAAGCCAGTCCGTCACCGACGTGCGATGGAGCGTGAACTCCCTGACCGTCGGCGGGAAGAAGACCGCGGCACCGAAGAGCGCCCACGTCGAGATCGACCCCAAGGGCAAGGCCACCGGCAACCTGGGCTGCAACCGCTTCACCGCCGATGTGCGCATCGAAGGCGATACGGTCACCGTCGGCCCGGGAACGACCACCGAAATGGGCTGCGAGAAGGATCTCCAGCAGTTCGAGAAGGCCATGGCGGGCGCGTTCAGCGGGCCGCTCGAGGCCGCTGTGGCGGGTACCGGCAGGGACAAGGCCAGGACCCTGACACTCACCACCCAGGAGGGTGACTCCATCAGCCTCACCTCACAGCCCCCGGCCCCGCTCACCGGCACCGCGTGGAAGGTCACCGGCCTGATCTCGGACACGGTCGCCACGTCCCTGCCCGCGGGGACGGAGGGCAAGGGCCGCATCACGTTCGGCAAGGACGGCTCCGTGGAGGGCAGCCTCGGCTGTAACACCTTCCGGGGCAAGGCGAAGGTCTCCGGATCCACCATCACGTTCGGACCGCTCGCCAGCACCCGGAAGATGTGTTCGGGGCCCGAGATGAAGCTGGAGCAGGCGATGCTCGGCGTTCTCGATGGCAGTACGGCCTTCGAGATCAAGCACCGGGCCCTGTCCCTCACCGCCAAGAACGGCAGGGGCTGGCCGCCCAGGCCGCCGATGCCACCGAAGCCTCCGCGGACCCGGCGGCCGGCAAGTGAGACCGCGGCCCTGAATCCAGACCGGAGCGGCCCACATCCTGGCCGCGGGGTGTGAGGCTCGACACGAAACGAGCGTTCGGCCAGTGCCCGTCCGGCGCGGTGCGGTGGTTCACCGAGCGCCACGGGCCGGGCCCGGTGCACGCCGTGGGGCCGATGGCTTGAAGCAGTCGGTGAGCTGCCCGTAATCCGGGCGATGACCGCGCCGATCGCCCCTGGTGGCCCACCCGGGGCCTTCCTGGCCACCCGCCGGACATCACCCACTGTGATCGATTCGGGTGCCCGCGCAGGCCCGTCCGAACCCGATCCCACACATGTCCCAAGCGTTGCGCCGAGGTCCTGAAGGCCGGTCCTCACTCCGGACCGGTGGTCGATCTCCCTACACTCGGTGGCGTGCCTCGTGGTGATGGACGACTCAACCACGACCTGCTCCCCGGAGAAAGGCCCCAGGACGCTTGCGGCGTCTTCGGTGTCTGGGCTCCGGGCGAAGAGGTCGCCAAGCTCACCTATTTCGGACTGTATGCCCTGCAGCACCGTGGACAGGAGTCCGCGGGCATCGCAGTGAGCAACGGGTCCCAGATCCTGGTCTTCAAGGACATGGGACTGGTCTCGCAGGTCTTCGACGAAACTTCCCTGGGATCGCTCCAGGGCCATATCGCGGTCGGTCATGCCCGCTACTCCACCACCGGTGCCTCGGTGTGGGAGAACGCACAGCCGGTCTTCCGTGCCACCGCCCACGGCTCGATCGCCCTGGGCCACAACGGCAACCTGGTCAATACGGCCCAGCTCGCGGAGCAGGTCGCCGACCTTCCCCGCAAGGACGGCCGTGCCACCCAGGTCGCGGCGACCAATGACACGGATCTGCTGACCGCGCTGCTCGCCGGCCAGCGGGACGCCGACGACAAGCCGCTCACCATCGAGGAGGCCGCCGCAAAGGTGCTCCCCGATGCGCTGGGCGCCTTCTCGCTCGTCTTCATGGACGAGCACACGCTGTACGCCGCCCGCGATCCGCAGGGCATCCGCCCGCTGGTGCTCGGCCGCCTCGAGCGCGGCTGGGTGGTGGCCTCCGAGTCCGCCGCCCTGGACATCTGCGGTGCCAGCTTCGTACGCGAGATCGAGCCGGGTGAGCTCGTCGCCATCGACGAGAACGGCCTGCGCAGTTCGCGATTCGCAGAAGCGAAGCCCAAGGGCTGTGTCTTCGAGTATGTGTACCTGGCCCGCCCCGACACCGATATCGCCGGCCGGAACGTCTATCTCTCGCGCGTCGAGATGGGCCGCAAGCTGGCAGCCGAGGCTCCCGCCGATGCCGATCTGGTCATAGCGACTCCGGAATCCGGCACTCCCGCGGCGGTCGGCTACGCGGAAGCCAGCGGAATCCCCTTCGGCGTCGGACTGGTCAAGAACGCCTACGTCGGCCGGACCTTCATCCAGCCGTCCCAGACCATCCGCCAGCTGGGTATCCGGCTCAAGCTGAACCCGCTCAAGGACGTCATCAAGGGCAAGCGCCTGGTCGTCGTCGACGACTCGATCGTCCGCGGCAACACCCAGCGCGCCCTGGTCAGGATGCTCCGCGAAGCCGGTGCGGCCGAGATCCACATCCGGATCTCGTCTCCGCCGGTGAAGTGGCCCTGCTTCTTCGGCATCGACTTCGCCACCCGCGCCGAACTGATCGCCAACGGCATGTCGGTCGACGAGATCGCCACCTCCATGGGTGCCGACTCGCTCTCGTACATCTCGCTCGACGCGATGGTCGAGGCGACGACGATCGCCAAGCCGAATCTCTGCCGCGCCTGCTTCGACGGTGAATACCCGATGGAGCTCCCGGACCCGGAGCTGCTCGGCAAGCAGCTGCTGGAGACCGAGCTGGCAGCCGGCCCCGCCGCGACCGCGGCGGCCGACGCGCTGCGCCGTCCGTGACCCGGACCGGCCGGCTCGCTTCCCATCAGCCCCGTATTCCCACACGAAAGATCCCGGGCAATGTCTGAGACAACAGGTGCTTCCTACGCGGCAGCGGGCGTCGACATCGAAGCCGGCGACCGTGCCGTCGAGCTGATGAAGGAGTGGGTGAAGAAGACGCAGCGCGCCGAAGTCGCGGGCCTCGGCGGCCTCGGCGGTTTCGCCGGCCTCTTCGACGCCTCGGCGCTCAAGCGCTACGAGCGTCCGCTCTCGCCTCCGCCACCGACGGTGTCGGTACGAAGGTCGATCTGGCCCGGCGGATGGGCGTGTACGACACCATCGGCCACGACCTCGTCGGCATGGTCGTGGACGACCTCGTCGTCTGCGGCGCGGAGCCGCTCTTCATGACCGACTACATCTGTGTCGGCAAGGTGCATCCGAGCGTGTCGCGGCCATCGTGAAGGGCATCGCCGAAGGCTGTGTCCTGGCGGGCTGTGCGCTTGTCGGCGGCGAGACCGCCGAGCACCCGGGCTGCTCGGCCCCGACGACTTCGACGTGGCGGGCGCGGGTACGGGCGTGGTCGAGGCCGACCGGCTGCTGGGCCCGGACCGTATCCGCAAGGGTGACGCCGTGATCGCGATGGCGTCCTCCGGTCTTCACTCCAACGGGTACTCGCTCGTGCGACACGTGGTCTTCGACCGGGCCGGCTGGGCGCTGGACCGCGAGGTCGAGGAGTTCGGCCGGACGCTCGGCGAGAGCTCCTGGAGCCCACGAAGATCTACTCGCTGGACTGCCTGGCGCTGACCCGTACGACCGATGTGCACGCCTTCAGCCACGTCACCGGCGGCGGCCTGGCCAACAACCTGGCCCGGGTGGTGCCGGACTCGCTGCACGCCACGGTGGACCGCTCCACCTGGACGCCCGGCGCGGTCTTCGACCTGGTCGGCAAGGCCGGAGCGGTGGAGCGGCGAGAGCTGGAGAAGACGCTCAACATGGGCGTCGGCATGATCGCGATCGTCCCGGCCGACTCCGTGGAGGCGGCACTGACGACGCTGGAGGACCGGGGAATCGAGTCCTGGGTCGCCGGTGAGATCACCGACCGCGGTACCCACGACACGGGCGCGGAGCTGACCGGCAACTACGCACGGTAGTACGCCGCCGCCGTCGGTCCGGTGCGCACCGGACCGACGGCGGCCGCCGGCCTGTCCGGCACCGCCTCTCGCACTCCGTACCGGGACAGCACGAAACCCGGTCCGGGCAAGCCGGACCGGGTTTCGTGTCAGCGCGAGGTCAAGCGCCGCGGCGCTGTGACGAGGACCGGGTTGATCGCCCTCGTCATCGTCATCGTCGACGTTGTACTGATCCGCGTACTGTGCGTACGGGTCATCTTCCTCGTCGTCGTCCTCGAACGGCTCAGCGTTCGGTGGCTGACTCGAAGGTGATGCGCCCAGCTCATTGGCCAGACGCGACAGGTCTGTCCCGCCGCTGCTGTACTTCAGCTGACGGGCGACCTTGGTCTGCTTGGCCTTTGCCCGGCCGCGCCCCATGGCTCGACCCCTCGGTGACGGGGCTCGACGGCCCCAGAGTCTTGACACGCGTTCATGTTTCAGGACGGACCCTCGACTGAGAGGCCGTGCCCGTGGCTTTAACCGTACCTGCTTCCTCGGCCATCCGGTACGCCGCCCGCATCACACGCCTGGAAGCAGGACCGGAGAGGAGCATGTCCTCGCTGGTCAACTGCGATTTTAGCCACTTATGGGCGGTCGCCCGCCGACCGGGTGAGGCATGTCTCCCCGGTCGGCTCGAGAGCGCACGGCCGCCCCGCACGCTCGGGTACCGAGCAGTTGACGGCCGGGTGACCGGTCAGGGACGGCGGGCTTCCGCCATCCGCTGCTCGGCGATCCGGTCGGCCGCAGCGGCCGGCGGAATGCCGTCTTCGTTTGCTCGTGCGAATATGGTCAGCGTGGTGTCGAAGATCTTTGCGGCCTTCGCCCTGCACCGGTCGAAGTCGAAACCGTGGAGTTCATCGGCGACCTGGATCACGCCGCCGGCGTTCACCACGTAGTCGGGCGCGTACAGGACCGAGCGGTCGGCCAGGTCCTTCTCGACGCCGGGATGCGCGAGCTGGTTGTTGGCGGCACCGCACACGATCTTCGCCGTGAGTACCGGCACCGTGTCGTCGTCGAGGGCGCCGCCGAGCGCGCACGGGGCGTAGATGTCGAGGCCCTCGGTGCGGATCAGGGCGGCGGTGTCCGCGGCCACGGCGACCTGGGGTGCAGGTCGGTGATCCGGCGTACGGACTCCTGCCTCACATCCGTGACGATCACCTCTGCACCATCGCTGATCAGGTGTTCGACCAGATGGTGACCGACCTTGCCGACGCCTGCCACGCCGACCTTGCGGCCGCGCAGCGGGGTCGCCCCAGAGGTGCTGGGCGCTGGCCCGCATGCCCTGGAAGACACCGAAAGCGGTGAGGACGGAGGAGTCGCCGGCGCCGCCGTTCTCGGGGAGCGGCCGGTGGTCCAGCGGCACTCCCGGGCGACGACATCCATGTCGGAGACGTAGGTGCCGACGTCACAGGCGGTCACGTAGCGGCCGCCCAGCGAGGCCACGAACCGGCCGTAGGCCAGCAGTAGTTCATCGGTCTTGATCTTTGCCGGGTCACCGATGATGACGGCCTTGCCGCCACCGTGGTCGAGGCCGGCCATTGCATTCTTGTACGACATTCCGCGAGACAGGTTCAGCGCGTCGGCGACGGCCTCGGCCTCGGAGGCGTACGGGTAGAACGGGTGCCGCCGAGGGCGGGGCCCAGGGCGGTGGAGTGGATGGCGATGACAGCCTTGAGGCCGCTGGCACGGTCCTGGCAGATCACGACTTGCTCGTGACCTCCCTGATCCGAGTGGAACAGGGTGTGCAGGACGCCGTCGGTCACATCGGTCACTGTGGTGACTCCCAAGTACGAAGCGGCGGAAGACCCTCCTGAAGGTGGGAGGGCTCCGGACCGACCGGCACGGACGGTCCGACTGGGCAAGAGCGTAAGTCCTACGGGCACGTAGATCTGTTTCAGTGTCCAGATCACCCCTGGCGGAGTACGGGCGTGACACGATTCGGCGCATGTCGGTGGTGTCTTCAGTGGTCGTCCCTTACGCGTCCTACCTGCGGGTGTACGAGCCGCTCGCCGCCTTTGCGGAGCCGGAGCGCACGCACTGGGCGCGCTATGTGCGCAGTCCCGGCCGTCCCACGGCCCAGGACGAACTGCGCCGCTCGCTGGCGGACTTGGTGCCCACCCCGCCGGTGGGGTGCCCGTGCACGAGAGCGGGGACGCGTTCGTCGCCGAGCTGGACGGGGTGGTCTGCGTCTGCCCGTGGCGGACCCGGATGCGTGGCTGGCTGGCGCTGGAGGCACTCGGTGAGCTGTTTCCGGCCACAGTGCTCGACGTGGTGCTGCCCCCGGTGGTGCGTGGCCAGGCCGCGGCGGACTACGAGCGGTGGCAGGAGCGCAATCCCGATGCCCGGCCGTGGATCAGGACCACGGTGTGGCAGGTTCCGGTGCGCTGGTTCGTGCTCTTCGACGACGAGGAGCGTGAGTACGAGGCGGTCGGCGAAGACGGGCGGTGCCCCTGCTGCGCTACCGGACCCCGATGGTGCAGGCGCGGCGCCGGCTGGCCCGGCGCTGCGGACGCTGCGGGAAACGGTCGACGAAGGGCCGCTGGCCGAGGGACTGGTGGATGTGGGGCGCTGGCTGGAGGAGTTCCATCCGCGTTCGCTGGTCGAGCTGGACTACGGCGGTCTCGTGCATGCGCTGTCCGGGGACCACCTGTCCGAGGACCGTTCGGCCGCGGACGTGGCCGAGGGATCGCGGAGCTGCGCGACGGTGACAGCGAGCGGGCGGGGTGGCGTACGGGCGTCTCGCGGAGCGCTGGCGCACGGTGCGGGACCTTCAGTTCGCCAACTGATACCAACCAGTGCGAAATGTCACTCACCGGAGCATAGGGTGCGAGTCGGTGGGAATGGACTGTCCATGAGATGAATGGCGATGAATCGCCGGGAACGGCCCGAAGGGTCTGTGAACGGTCCTGATCGGGTGGAAAGGTGGCGAACCGATAGGCTCGGACGAGAAGTGACGAGCTGTGAACCCGAGCCCTGTGTGCCGCGTGGGACAGGCGAGGCGGGAGAGTGTTCCGCCGGTCCGGGACCTACGTCCTGAACCGGGCCTTTGCCTCAAGCGTGACGGACAGCACTTACAGGGCCCTTGCGCCCTTCCCTACTCCTCATGCCAAAATAGGACAAGGAGTCCGGGAGGGCTCCTTTCGTCCAACTATGAGCGGAACTCTCAGCATTGCACCTTGTGTGGGGGTCTGATGACTCTTGATCGCTCTGTGACTGATCGTCACGGTGGTGTGACTGTCCGCTATGGCATGGTCCATCGGCTTCCGTCGCTGATGAACACCTGGGAGGGCAATTCCATCGGTTTGGCCGACGCGGCTGGACGGATGGTGTAGTTGTAGTGCCGAGGACAAGCCGTTCGTCCTATAACCGACTCGGCCCACGTCCGCCATTTCGGGCAACGTGGGTCAAGGTGCAGAATTTAGAGGAATGAACCGAGATGGTTCGGTTCTCCCGAGGAGGCCGCTCATGACCGCTCGCACCCTGATGCCGAGCCGCTGTTGACCCCGGCTGAGGTTGCCACGATGTTCCGCGTGGACCCGAAGACGGTGACGCGGTGGGCAAAGCCGGCAAGCTCACGTCCATCCGCACGCTCGGTGGACATCGCCGGTATCGCGAGGCAGAGGTCCGCGCACTGCTTGCGGGTATTCCGCAACAGCGCAGCGAGGCCTGACACACCCTGTCGCCGCAGCCACAACCGGGCTGATGAAGGGTCCCCAACCCCAGTCACCCGCTCATAGCTACATACGACGGGACGCCTGCCCCAACGGGCGTCATACCCATGCGATACGGGTGCGTCGTTCGATCGCGCTGGACTCCGCCGGGTCCAGCGCGATCTTTTGTGTCCGGAGGCGTTCGCGGGGAGCCACGCGTCCATGGGGATCAGGGGCGGCCGTGGCTGTCAATCGGTTGCCTGTGGTTTTCCACGAGTGTCTGTGAGTGTCCGCGGGTGCCGGTTCGAGACTGTGTACGAGCTTCTCGGACGTCGTGGGACAGCTCCGGACGGAACGGTCCGGGCCCACCCCGGAGTGGTGCAATTGCACATATTAAATTCGCCAGTTGTAGGGAGGGTGTAAATTCCCCTTCTCAAAACTGGTTCGGTGACTCCCGTCACACCGGCTGGGGCTTGCCGGCTACCAGCCTGCCACTGCCGGGAAGTGGGCGGGCGCGCTGATGGTCATGTCGGGGCGGGCCCTTCGTTCTCGCGCTCGCACTCGCCCGCCGCCATCGGTCCGGGGTCCGGGGTCGCCGCGCAGGGGACGCTCCCGGGCGTCTGGCCGGGGCTCTCCGGGCGTTGGGGGCATCGGGGACGTTGCCGGGCCTCCGGGCGGCGTACGGAGGCCGTGGGGCCGCCACGGCCTCCATGGTCTCCATGGCCAGCTTCAACAGCCGATGGCAGACCGGGCAGTGCCGGGTGAGGTGGCGGTAGCCGGACGCGGCCGCCAGATGGGCGCGCAGCAGCGCGCGGGTCTCGTGCCGTGCCGTGGACGCAGACATACGCGCTACCTCCCGGAGGCCGGGCCGCCCTCGCCGAGGGAACAAGGGCGGCCTCTGCTCCAGGTGTTACCCGTGGCCGACGGCGGCGTCAAGACGCACGAAGCCCGGATCCAGAGGATCCGGGCTTTCGTCACATGCGGTCCTGACGGGATTTGAACCCGCGGCCTCCACCTTGACAGGGTGGCGAGCACTCCAAACTGCTCCACAGGACCTTGCTTTCGCGGCTGCCTTTCGGCGGCTGCGAAACCAGACTCTACAGGAGGTCCGAGGGCCAGGTCGAACTCACCCAGGTGTCGGCTCCACTACGTGGCGCCGGTGGGGCGACTGCGGGGCCAACTACGGTGCGGCGGCGTCGATCGCCTTCACGATCCGCTTGTCGGACACGGGCTGCGCCGTGCCCAGGGCATGCGCGAAATAGCTGACCCGCAGCTCCTCGATCATCCAGCGGATGTCCAGGACCTCCTGCGGAACGGGCCGTCCCTGTGGCATCTGCTCGAGCAGCCAGGCGTACTCGTCCTGCATCTCGTGGACCTTCTCCATACGCGTGGTGTCGCGCTGCACGTTCGTCGGCATCTGCTGCAGCCGGCGGTCCTCGGCGACCAGGTAGCGCATCAGGTCGGGCAGCCTGCGCAGCCCGGTCGCGGTCACGAACCCCGGCGGCACCAGGCGCGCGAGGTGATCCCTTACATCCGTGACGTTGTTGATCAGGACCAGGCTGTTGGTCGCCTTCAGCCGGCGCTCGCAGGCCTGCCAGGCCGCCAGGATCTGCTGCACCTGCCCGATCGTGCGGACGGTCAGGTCCACCAGATCGGCGCGCACCTTGTCGTACAGCTTCCGGAACGACGGCTCGTCCCAGGCCGGACCTCCATGGGCGGCGATCAGCCGGTCCGCCGCGGCCATCGCGCAGTCGTCGAACAGCGCCTGGATGGAGCCGTGCGGATTGCGCGAAAGAGCCAGCTTCTGCTGGTTGGTGAGCTTGTCCGAGGCGAACTTGGCAGGATTCACCGGGATGTTCAGCAGGATGAGCTTGCGGGTACCGCGCCACATCGCCTGCTGCTGCTCGGCCTCGGTGTCGAAGAGCCGAACGGCCACGGTCTCACCCTGGTCGACCAGGGCCGGGTACGCCTTGACGGGCTGGCCCGCACGCCTGGTCTCGAAGATCCGGTCGAGCGTGCCGATCGTCCAGTCGGTGAGTCCCGAACGCTCGATGGACTCGCCCGAGGGCCCGCGGTCTCCGCGGCCGCCTTGGACAGGGCCTGGCGGGCCTTGGGCGCAGCCGGACCTTCAGGGCTTCCAGGTCCTTGTCCTCGGCGACCGTGCGGCGCCGCTCGTCGGTGATCCTGAAGGTGATCTTCAGATGGTCCGGGACCCGGCCCGGATCGAAGTCGTCCGCCGTGACCGGCACACCGACCATCCGCTGGAGCTCGCGGGCGAGCGTGAGCTCCAGCGGCTCCTGCAGGGCACGGCCCGGTCCAGGAACTTCGCCGCGTAGTCGGGGCCGGGACGTAGTGCCGGCGGATCGGCTTGGGCAGCGAGCGGATCAGCTCGGTGACCACGGCCTCACGCAGCCCCGGATCTGCCAGTCGAAGCCTTCGGAGGTGACCTGGTTGAGCACCTGGAGCGGGATGTGAACGGTCACACCGTCGGCGTCCGCACCGGGCTCGAACTGATAGGTCACCCGGAACTTCAGCTTTCCCTGCCGCCAGGAGTCCGGATAGTCGTCCTGGTGACGGCCCCGGCCTTCTCGTTGATGAGCATCGACCGCTCGAAGTCGAGCGCGTCGGGCTCGTCGCGGTGCTTGTGCTTCCACCAGGAGTCGAAGTGCGCACCGGAGACGACGTGCTCGGGAATCCGCTGATCGTAGAAGTCGAACAGCGTCTCGTCGTCCACCAGGATGTCGCGACGCCGGGCGCGGTGCTCCAACTCCTCGACTTCGCCCAGGAGTTTGCGATTGTCATGGAAGAACTGGTGGTGCGTACGCCAGTCGCCCTCGACCAGCGCGTTGCGGATGAAGAGATCGCGCGAGGTCTCCTGGTCGATACGGCCGAAATTGATCTTGCGCTGAGCGACGATGGGTACCCCGTACAGCGTGACCCGCTCGTACGCCATCACCGCCGCCTGGTCCTTCTCCCAGTGCGGCTCGCTGTAGGTGCGCTTCAGCAGATGCGCGGCGAGCGGCTCGATCCACTCCGGCTCGACCTTCGCGTTGACCCGCGCCCACAGCCGTGACGTCTCGACCAGCTCGGCCGACATCACGAACCGCGGCTGCTTCTTGAACAGCGCCGAACCGGGGAAGATCGCGAACTTGGCGTTGCGCGCGCCCAGGTACTCGTTCTTCTCGGTGTCCTTCAGACCGATGTGCGACAGCAGGCCGGCCAGCAGCGAGGTGTGCACCGACTGCTCGGGCGCGTCCTGCTCATTGAGCTCGATGCCCATCTGCTTGGCGACCGTACGCAGCTGCGAGTAGATGTCCTGCCACTCCCGGATGCGCAGGAAGTTCAGATACTCCTGCTTGCACATCCGGCGGAAGCTGGAGGAGCCGCGCTCCTTCTGCTGCTCACGGACGTAGCGCCACAGATTCAGGAAGGCCAGGAAGTCGGAGGTCTCGTCCTTGAAGCGGGCGTGCTGCTGATCGGCCTGCGTCTGCTTCTCCGAGGCCGCTCGCGCGGGTCCTGGATGGAGAGCGCCGCGGCGATCACCATGACCTCGCGGGCACAGCCGTTGCTCTCGGCCTCGATGACCATCCGGGCCAGGCGCGGATCGACGGGCAGCTGCGAGAGCTTGCGCCCCAGCGGAGTCAGCCGCTTCTTCGGATCCTTCTCCTCCGGATCCAGCGCGCCGAGCTCCTGGAGCAGCTGCACACCGTCGCGGATATTGCGGTGGTCCGGCGGATCGATGAACGGGAACTTCTCGATCTCACCGAGGCCGGCCGCGGTCATCTGGAGGATGACGGAGGCCAGATTCGTCCGCAGGATCTCGGGGTCCGTGAACTCCGGGCGGGTCAGGAAGTCGTCCTCGGAGTACAGCCGGATACAGATGCCGTCGGACGTACGGCCGCAACGGCCCTTGCGCTGGTTGGCGCTGGCCTGCGAGATCCGCTCGATCGGCAGCCGCTGCACCTTGGTGCGATGGCTGTAGCGGGAGATGCGGGCATTGCCCGGTCGATCACGTACTTGATGCCGGGCACCGTCAGGGAGGTCTCGGCGACATTCGTCGCCAGCACGATCCTGCGGCCCGTGTGGCGCTGGAAGACGCGGTGCTGTTCGGCGTGCGAGACGTGCGTAGAGAGGAGGACTTCGGTGTGTCTGAGATTCCTCTTGCCCAGCGCGTCCGCCGTGTCCCGGATCTCCCGCTCGCCGGACAGGAAGACCAGCACATCACCGGGGCCTTCCGACTGGAGCTCGTCCACCGCGTCGCAGATCGCGGTGATCTGGTCACGGTCGGAGTCGTCGGTGTCATCTTCAAGCAGTGGCCGATAGCGCACATCGACCGGATACGTACGCCCGCTGACCTCGACGATCGGGGCCTGGCCGAAATGCTGGGCGAAGCGCTCGGGGTCGATGGTCGCCGAGGTGATGATGACCTTGAGATCGGGGCGCTTGGGCAGCAGCCGGGCCAGATAGCCCAGCAGGAAGTCGATGTTCAGCGACCGCTCGTGGGCCTCGTCGATGATGATCGTGTCGTACGCGAGGAGCTCGCGGTCCGTCTGGATCTCGGCCAGCAGGATGCCGTCCGTCATCAGCTTCACGAAGGTCGCGTCCGGATTCACCTGGTCGGTGAACCGCACCTTCCAGCCGACCGCCTCGCCGAGCGGGGTCTTCAGCTCGTCGGCAATACGTTCGGCCACCGTACGGGCGGCGATCCGGCGCGGCTGGGTGTGCCCGATCATGCCTCGGACCCCGCGCCCCAGCTCCATACAGATCTTCGGGATCTGCGTGGTCTTCCGGAGCCGGTCTCACCCGCGACGATCACGACCTGGTGGTCGCGTATCGCCTCGAGGATCTCGTCCTTCCTCTGGCTGACCGGAAGCTGTTCCGGGTACGACAGAGCAGGCATCCGCGCGGCGCGTCCTGAGAGCCGCTCGGCCGCCTTGCCGGCCTCGGCGGCGATCTCGTCCAGCACGGTCTGCCGGGCCTCGGGCTTGTGGATGCGGCGCGCGCCTTCGAGGCGACGGCCGAGCCGGTGCGCATCGCGGAGTGAGAGCTGGCCGAGCCGGGACTGGAGATCAGCAAGAGAAGTAGACATACGGGTCCCAGGATCTCACCCGGGCGAGCAGAGTGGCGAACGTATTTCGTTCGGCTGCGTCACGCGATTCGTGCGGGGCCCCGCGCCGGGCGGTGACCGGGCGGGCGGGCGGACCGCACCACGTACCATTTCGGACAGCTGATGATCACCTGCGGCCTGTGCAACCGTCCGTGCCGCCCCGTCCGTCCCGTCCGCACCATCGGCTCCGGCTGCTCAGCCTGCGCCGTCCCGGAAAGGCCCTCCGTGTCCCGTACGCAGTGGTGCTGCCTGATGGCGGTGCTCGCGGTCGTACTGGGGCTGTTCTGCGGACCGGCGACGGCGGCGGACGCCGCATCCGTTCCCGGCAGCGACACCGTGGCCGTCGTGGCTGCCGACACCGTGGACGCCTCGCCGGCCGACGGGAAGACCGGCATACCCGGCTGCGACAGGAACCGGGGCCACGACGGCGGCGAGCCCGGCGTCCCGGCCCGAGCCCGGACCTCGCACGATCATGCTCCGTCGCTCACCGGATGGGGCTGCCCGCCGGCACCGGCAGCCGGCCGGCGCACTCGCTCGCACGAGCCGTCAGGTGCGGCCCCGAGCCCGTCACTGCCACTCCTGTCGAACTCTCCGTGCTGAGGGTCTAGGACGTGTCGGCCCAGGGCCGCCCACCCTCGCCACCTTCCTTCCCCTTCCTCTCCTCAGCAGCAGCACGGAGTGACGCATGCCCAAGCCCACCCGCAAGCCGTCCGCACCCTCGTCGAAGAAGCCACTGGTCTTCGGCGCGATCGTCGTCCTGGCCGCAGGCCTCCTCGGCTTCGCCTCCTACCGGGCCACCGGCCCCGACAGCTCCGCCTCCGACACCCCGGCCACAGGCGTGAGTGCCGGTCCCGACACCGAGGTGCACCCCGAACTCGAGGCGCTCGCCCGCCGCGACGCGGACGACAAACTGGCCCAGGGCCGCACCGACGCACCCGTCGTCCTCATCGAGTACGCCGACTTCAAGTGCGGCTACTGCGGGAAGTTCGCCCGGGACACCGAACCCGCCCTGATCAAGAAGTACGTCGAGGACGGCACCCTGCGCATCGAATGGCGCAACTTCCCGATCTTCGGTGAGGACTCCGAAGCCGCCGCGCCGCCTCCTGGGCGGCCGGACAGCAGGACAGGTTCTGGGAGTTCCACCGCGCCGCGTACGCCGAAGGCGCCAAGGAGAAGGGCTTCGGCAAGGACCGGCTGAAGGAGCTCGCCCAGCAGGCCGGGGTGAAGGACCTGGACCGGTTCGAACGCGACACGACGGGCCAGGCCTCGGCGAAGGCGGTCAGCAAGGACCAGGAACAGGCGTACGGAATCGGAGCCACCTCCACCCTCGTTCCTGATCAACGGGCTTCCCATCGCGGGAGCCCAGCCGATGCCGGTCTTCACGCAGGCGATCGAAGCGGCGGCGGCAAAAGCGGCGAACGTGGGCAGCGCCGGGAGGACGCGGACGGCGCAGCGGACGACGAGGCCGGGGACCGGGCGAAGTGACCGCGGACATCGGCTACTTCGCGGCCCTGATCGGCGGGCTGCTGGCACTGGTCAGCCCGTGCAGCGCCCTGCTGCTGCCCGCCTTCTTCGCGTACTCCATCGACTCCACCTCACGGCTGCTCGCCCGCACCGGCATCTTCTACGCCGGTCTGGCCACCACCCTCGTCCCGCTCGGCGCCGCCGGCTCGTACGCGGGCGGATCTTCTACAGCCACCGCGACGCGCTGGTACTCGGAGCGGGCTGGCTGATCATCGGGCTGGGGTCGCGCAGATCGTAGGCCTGGGCTTCGCCTCGCGCCGGATCGCCGCCCTCAGCGGCCGGATCCGCCCCACCACGGCGTTCTCCGTCTACGCACTGGGAGCGGTCTACGGCCTGGCCGGCTTCTGCGCGGGCCCGATCCTCGGCAGCGTCCTCACGGTGGCGGCCGTCAGCGGCAGCCCGGTCTACGGCGGACTCCTGCTGGCCGTCTACGCGCTGGGCATGGCCGTACCGCTGTTCGTCCTCGCGCTCGTGTGGGAACGCTTCGATCTCGGCCGCCGGGCCTGGCTGCGCGGCCGGACCTTCCGCATCGGCCGCTTCGAGCTGCACAGCACGTCTCTGCTCTCCGGGCTCTTCTTCGTCGGCCTCGGGTGCTCTTCCTCGTGTACGACGGGACGACCGCGCTGCCCGGGCTGCTGAACGTGGACGACTCGTTCGCCGTCGAGCAGTGGGCCCAGCGCATCGGGGCGAACGTGCCGGACGCACTGGCGCTGGGGGCCGCGGTGGCAGCGGTGCTGCTGGGTCTCGCGGTGTACGCCTGGCGTCGGCGCAACAACAACAACAGCGGGCGGAAGGAAGAAGAGGCGGCCTGACACGGCAGAAGCCCGTCCGGTGGACGGGGCTTCAAGTGGTGGCTGGGGCCGGGATCGAACCGGCGACCTATCGCTTTTCAGGCGATCGCTCGTACCAACTGAGCTACCCAGCCACGCAGCTCATACGGGCTGCAGCGGTCCTGACGGGATTTGAACCCGCGGCCTCCACCTTGACAGGGTGGCGAGCACTCCAAACTGCTCCACAGGACCTAGCAATGTGCGAGACGAGTCTCGCACACAGTATTGCGTGCCCCAACGGGATTCGAACCCGTGCTACCGCCTTGAAAGGGCGGCGTCCTGGGCCACTAGACGATGAGGGCTAAGGGCCCACCTGCGCGCATTCCCTGCGCGTCGGGGACGTCAGAAGCATATGTGATGGCAGGAGGTATCGCCAAAACGGTTTAGGGGAGGTCGCGGGAGCTGTCGAAGGGCCGCCCCGGAGGGGACGGACTCGCCAGATTCTCCTCCGGCAGATGGCGGCCGACCTCGGCCGTCGTCAGCCCCAGACCACCCAGCGTGATCTCGTCCCAGGCCTGCAGACGCCGGGTGGAGCGGTCCAGGTAGAGCACCGAGGCCCGCACCTTCTCGGGTTTCTGGTTCTGCACGGCACGCAGCCCGCCGCCGCCCGTGGAGCCCTCCACCTTCAGCCGGGTGCCCAGCGTGAGCAGTTCGTTCACTCGGTGGTGGACATGGCCGGCCAGGACGAGCGGAACCGTACCGTCCGTCTCCCGGGCCGCGTTCGGGTCGTGGGCCACCGCGATGTCCACCGGGTGCCGGCCCGCCTCTGGTCGCGCATCGCGGAGGCGAGCCTTATGCCGGCCAGTTGCTCGGCCGCCTCGCCCCGGTGGGGCGTGAGCGGTCCGGGTGAACTGGGGTCGCCGGTGCCCGCCACCCGCAGCCCGGCGACGTTCACCGCGCCGCCCTCGTCAAGTACGTGCACGTTCTTGAAGCCCTTCAGGTACTCCTGGGTGACCTTGGAGTCGTGGTTGCCGCGGACCCAGACATAGGGCGCGCCCAGATCGCGTACCGGATCCAGGAAGCCGTTCTCGGCCGCGGTGCCGTGGTCCATCGTGTCGCCGGAATCGATGATCACGTCGATCTCGTACTGCTCCACGAGCGAGCCGATGATGTGCCAGGCCGCGGGGTTGAGATGGATGTCGGAGACGTGCAGGACCCGGATGGTGGCCGGGTCCGGCTGGTAGACGGGGAGCGTGGAGGTGGCGTCGTACAGCTTGGTGACGTTGGTGACGAGCCGGGCCAGCTCCTGCTGGTAGACATCGAATTCGGAGACGATCGAGCGGGCGTCGCCGACGACCGAGGGCGCGCTGGAGAGCAGTCCGGAGAATTTCGGCTCCAGGACTGATTTCGGGTTCCAGGTGGCGTACGCGCTGACTCCGGACGCGGCCAGGAGCACCAGCGCGAGCCCGCCGGCGGCCAGCGCGCGGCGCGGGCGGCGGTAGACGACGAGGCCGAGCGCGGTGGCACCGGAGACGACGGCCACGCAGGAGCGGACCGCCAGCTCCCGGGTGCCGGCGGCGACGTCCCCGGTGACCTCGTCCTGGAGCCCGGAGAGTCGTTCGGGGTGCTTGACCAGGGCCTGGGAGCGCACCGGGTCGAGCTGGTCGACATCGACGTCGAGGCGGACCGGGGCGATGTGCGAGTCCAGCTCCAGGGCCCCGAGCGGGGACACGTTGATCTTGGTTCCGCCGCTGACGGAGGGGCGCAGGGTCATGGTCGTGTCCATGGGCCCCACCGGCGTACGGACACTGCCGACGATCAGCAGCCCCAGCCAGGCCCCAGCACGACGACGGCGAGCAGGCCCAGCGCACGGGCGTACGGGCGCTGGGTGGCGGCGAGCGCGCTCACGGGGCGGTGGATCGGAAGCGGTGCCGGATGCGGACGACTGCGGCACGGAACGGGTCGCGGGCCATTGGGCCCGTATGCCCTGATTCGGTGCCGGACATGCGGGCCGGGCCGTTCGGCGCGCACGGCCCGCCCGCCCGAGCCGCTCGTACGTGACAATGACGGGGTGCTGGAGATGACGCGCGAGGAGTTCGAAGAACTGGTGAGCGTGGCCCTGGACCGGGTCCCGCCGGAGCTGATGCGGCTGATGGACAACGTCGCGGTGTTCGTCGAGGACGAGCCGGAGGCCCGGGCGACCGGGAGCTGCTCGGGCTCTACGAGGGCACGCCGCTCACCGAGCGCGGCGAGTGGTACGCGGGGTGCTGCCGGACCGGATCACCATCTACCGCGGGCCGACGCTGCGGATGTGCGAGTCGCGCGAGGACGTCGTCGCCGAAACCGAGATCACCGTGGTCCACGAGATCGCCCACCACTTCGGCATCGACGACGAGCGGCTGCACGCCCTGGGATACGGGTGAGCGTGCCGGAGCCGGTCGACCCCGATGTCGACCTCGGCGACCCGGTGCAGCGTGCTGAGACAGCGGGCGCGGGCAAGTGGCGGGTGCCGGCCGTGATCGCGGCCGGCGGCGCGCTGGGGCCACCGGGAGGTACGCGGCGTCCCTGGCCTGGCCCGCCGCTCAGGACGGCTTTCCCTGGGCGGTCCTCGCCGTCAACGTGACGGGCTGCGCCCTGATCGGCGTGCTGATGGTGCTGGTCGCCGAGCGTGAGACAGCGCTGCGGCATCCGCTCCTGCGGCCGTTCCTCGGGGTCGGGGTGCTCGGCGGCTTCACGACGTTCTCGACGTACGCGGCGGATGTCTCGAAGCTGCTGGTGCGCCAGGAGGCGCTGACTGCCATGTCCTACGCGGCACTGACGGTCGTGGGGCGCTCGGTGCGGTGTGGGGGCGGCGGCCGTTACGCGGGCGCTGGTGGACGGGCGCCGGAGCACGGCATGAACTGGCTGCTGGTCGCCGTCGGGGTGCGGCCGGGGCGCCGCTGCGCTACCTGACCGACCGTGCGGTGCAGGCGCGGCACGGCGCCGGGCTGCCGTACGTGTTCCCGTGGGGACCTTCACCGTCAACGCGGCGGGCAGCCTGCTGCTCGGGGTGCTGACCGGGGCCGCGGTCTCCGCGCAGACGTACGCCCTGCTGGGGACGGGGCTGTGCGGGGCGCTGACGACGTTCTCGACGTTCTCGTACGAGACGCTGCGGCTGGCCGAGTGCGGCCGGGGTTCCTGGCCGCGGCCAATGTGGCGGCATCCCTGCTGGTGGGGCTGGGGCGGTGTTCCTGGGGGCGGAGCTGGCGGGCGGATTCGGAGCCGGCTGAGGGGCGGTGCGGGCGGCCGGCCGGCCGTGTCCGGGGTCCGTTCCTGGTGGCGTGTGCGGGTGATGTGTCCGGGCGTGTCCCCGGCGGGTGGGGAGTTGGGCACAGCGCCCTCGTCTTTCACCGCTTCGCCGTATCCCCGCCCCGGAGGTACCACCCCGTGCGCCAGTTGTCAGCCCCTGCCCGATGGGCAGCCGTCACCACGCTGGCGATCGCCGCGTCCACAGGCTGTATGAGCGTCGGCGACGACAGCGGGAAGCCGGCGCCGCCGTCCGGACCGGCCGCTCCCGAGAAGGAGGCCGCGGCGGGGCCGGACGGCTACACGGCGCAGGGTACGGGCCGGGCCGGTGCCGGCAGCGGCCCGGCCGGGGCGCGTTCCGACCGGCGGACCGGCGGGCAGCCGGCCCCGGACGCCTCCGGCCCCGCGACCTCACCCACGGCCCGGCCCGGTCCCGCTCCGGCCCCGGAACCGGAACCCGGGCCGCCGCGGGCGGGCATCTGCCGACCCCGGAGCTCCCCACCCAGGGGCCGGCTGAGCCGCCTCTTCCGGAGATCACTCCGGAGCCCGAGATCCCACCCGTCCCCGAGCCCGAACCGGAGCCTCAGGGCCCTCCGAACCGCCCTCCGCGTCCCCTGCCGCGCGGCTCCGCAGCGACGCGATGAGGCTCTCGGAGAGGGCGCTGCTGCGGACTCCGGAGGCATCACCGCAGGTCGCGCCGGTGTGAGGGGAGGCGGTTTGCACAATGTGGGGGTAGTGCGTAAGGTAATAGATCGTTTGATCCCATTGCCCGGCGCCGACACAGAAGAGCGCCGTGTGGCGCGTACTCTCCCTTGCCGTGGCTGGACCGCATTGAGGCGGTCGAAATTGCGAATCACGGAGTTACGGGCGCGTGCCGAGACTCCGGAAGGTTTCGCATTTCGCATGTCAATTTCCAGTTCTGACCACACCGTCATGTCCGAGAACGTCGAGAACAACGAGCTCGTGGAGATCGCCGAGGCCGTAGTGGCCGAGGCCGCTCAGGCCACCGAGGCCGTAGTGGCCGACATCCCCGCCCCGCCAAGACGGTCGCCGAGGCCATCGCCGAGGCCACGGTCGCTGAGACTCCGGTCGCCGAGGCCCCGGTCGCCGAGACTCCGGCCGAGACCGCTGAGGACGTCACCGACGCCGTCAGCACCGACGAGGCCGCCGACGAGGCCGCCGACGCCGAGCCGTCCGTCACCTTCAGCTCGCTCGGCCTGCCCGACGGCATCGTCCGCAAGCTCGCGCAGAACGGTGTGACCGCACCCTTCCCGATCCAGGCAGCGACCATCCCGGACGCCCTGGCCGGCAAGGACATCCTCGGCCGCGGCCGTACGGGCTCCGGCAAGACGCTCTCCTTCGGCCTCCGCTGCTGGCCACGCTGTCCGCTGGCAACACCGAGAAGAAGAAGCCGCGCGGCATCATCCTCACCCCGACGCGTGAGCTCGCGATGCAGGTCGCGGACGCGCTCCAGCCCTACGGCGACGTGCTCGGCCTGAAGATGAAGGTCGTCTGCGGCGGTACGTCGATGAGCAACCAGATCTACGCGCTCGAGCGCGGCGTCGATGTCCTCGTCGCCACCCCGGGCCGTCTGCGCGACATCATCAACCGCGGCGCCTGCTCGCTCGCCAACGTCGAGGTCGCCGTCCTCGACGAGGCCGACCAGATGTCCGACCTGGGCTTCCTGCCCGAGGTCACCGAGCTGCTCGACCAGATCCCCGGCGGCGGCCAGCGCATGCTCTTCTCCGCCACCATGGAGAACGAGATCGGCACGCTGGTCAAGCGCTACCTGACCAACCCCGTCACGCACGAGGTCGACAGCGCCCAGGGCAACGTCACGACCATGACGCACCACGTCCTCGTCGTGAAGCCGAAGGACAAGGCGCCCGTCACCTCCGCGATCGCCGCCCGCAAGGGCCGCACGATCATCTTCGTCCGTACCCAGCTGGGTGCGGACCGCATCGCCGAGCAGCTCATCGAGTCCGGCGTGAAGGCGGACGCGCTGCACGGCGGCATGACCCAGGGCGCGCGTACCCGCGTTCTCGAGGACTTCAAGAAGGGCTACGTCAACGCCCTGGTCGCCACCGACGTCGCCGCCCGCGGCATCCACGTCGACGGCATCGACCTCGTCCTGAACGTGGACCCGGCCGGCGACCACAAGGACTACCTGCACCGCTCGGGCCGTACCGCCCGTGCCGGTAAGTCCGGTGTCGTCGTCTCGCTGGCGCTTCCGCACCAGCGTCGCCAGATCTTCCGCCTGATGGAGGACGCGGGCGTCGACGCCTCGCGCCACATCGTGCAGGGTGCGGGCGTCTTCGAGCCGGAGGTCGCCGAGATCACCGGTGCCCGTTCGCTGACCGAGGTCCAGGCCGACTCCGCGAACAACTCGGCCAAGCAGGCCGAGCGCGAGGCCGCCGAGCTGAGCAAGCAGCTGGAGCGCATCCAGCGCCGTGCCGTCGAGCTGCGCGAGGAGGCCGACCGCCTGGTCGCCCGCGCTGCCCGCGAGCGTGGAGACGACCCGGAGGCAGCGGTGGCCGAGGTCGCCGCCGAGGCCGCGGCCGCTCTGGTGGCCGCCGCCGCGTCCGTGCCGGAGCAGCCGGCCGCCCGCGAGGACCGTCGTGACGACCGTGGCAACTTCGGCCGCCGCGACGACCGTGGTGGCGACCGGGGTGGCGACCGTGGTGGGTACCGCGGCAGCAACGACCGTGTCGGCGAGCGCAGTGGCCGCCCCTCCGGCAGCAGTGGCTACCGTGGCAGCAGCGACCGTCCGTCGTTCCGTGGCAGCAACGACCGTCCGTCCGGTGGCGGCTTCCGCTCCGGTGGCAGCACGGGTGGCAGCAGCGGTGGCAGTGACCGTCGCGACGACCGTGGCGGCCGTTCTTTCGAGCGTCGTGACAACGACCGTCCCGCGTTCAACCGTGACCGCCGCGAGGAGCGTCCGTCCGGTGGCGGCTTCCGCTCCGGTGGCAGCACGGGTGGCAGCACCGGTGGCGCTGACCGTCGCGACGACCGCGGTGGCCGTTCTTTCGAGCGTCGTGACAACGACCGTCCGGTCAGCCGTGACCGCCGCGACGAGCGTCCGTCCGGTGGTGGCTTCCGCTCCGGCAGCAGCGACCGTCCGGTCAACCGTGACCGCCGCGACGACCGTCCCTCGGGCGGCACGCGCTCCGGTGGCGGCTCCGACCGTCCGGCCGGCCACCGCGGTGGCACCGGCACGGGTACCGGCACCGGCACCTTCGGCCGTCGTGACGACAAGCCGCGCTGGAAGCGCGGCAGCTGACCGCCGCAGCTGACTGACTGAGCCCGCAGGGCCGTACAACACCTCGGTGTCGTACGGGCCCTGCGGCGTTTCGTTTCCGGCGTACGCCTGAGGGAATCGCTGGGGCATGACAAACGACGAAGCCGTGGCCGCGGAGCCCCGCCGGCCGCCTCCGCAGGTTCTGCCGCCCCCACCTCCGACGAGGAGAGGCTGGCCGAACTCGGCTACACCCAGGCCCTCGCCCGCCGGATGTCCGCTTTCTCCAACTACGCCGTTTCGTTCACGATCATCTCGGTGCTCTCCGGCTGTCTGACGCTCTACCTGTTCGGCATGAACACGGGCGGCCCCGTCCTGATCACCTGGGGCTGGGTCGGGGTCGGCCTGATGACGCTGTTCGTCGGTCTGGCGATGGCGGAGATCTGTTCGGCGTACCCGACGTCCGCAGGCCTGTACTTCTGGGCCCACCGGCTTGCCCCGCCGCGCTCGGCAGCGGCGTGGGCGTGGTTCACCGGCTGGTTCAACGTCCTCGGTCAGGTCGCTGTCACCGCCGGCATCGACTTCGGGGCGGCGTCCTTCCTGGGGCCTACCTGAACCTCCAGTTCGGCTTCGAGGTCACCCCGGGCCGTACGATCCTGCTCTTCGCCGCGATCCTGATCCTGCACGGTCTCCTGAACACCTTCGGCGTCCGTATCGTCGCGATCCTCAACAACGTCAGCGTCTGGTGGCACGTGTTCGGTGTCGCGGTCATCGTCGGCGCCCTCACCTTCGTACCGGACTCCCACCAGTCGGCGTCCTTCGTCTTCACCGAGTTCGTCAACAACACCGGCTGGGACAGCAGCTTCTACGTGGTGATGATCGGTCTGCTGATGGCCCAGTACACCTTCACCGGGTACGACGCCTCCGCGCATATGACCGAGGAGACCCACGACGCGGCCATGGCGGGTCCGCGCGGCATCGTCCAGTCCATCTGGACCTCCTGGATCGCCGGCTTCGTCCTGCTGCTCGGCTTCACCTTCGCCATCCAGTCGTACGACGGAGCCCTGGCTCCCCGACCGGCGCCCCTCCCGCCCAGATCCTCCTGGACGCGCTCGGCGCCACCACGGGCAAGCTGCTGCTGCTCGTCGTGATCGGCGCCCAGCTGTTCTGCGGCATGGCATCGGTCACCGCCAACAGCCGCATGATCTACGCCTTCTCCCGCGACGGGCCCTGCCCCTCTCCCGCATCTGGCACACGGTCAGCCCACGCACCCGCACCCCGTCGCGGCGGTCTGGCTCGCCGCACTCGGCGCCCTGGCCCTTGGCCTCCCGTACCTGATCAACGTCACCGCGTACGCCGCCGTGACGTCCATCGCGGTCATCGGCCTCTACATCGCCTACGTCATCCCGACCCTGCTGCGCCTCCTGCGCGGCAGCGACTTCACCCGGGTCCCTGGCACCTCGGCCGCTGGTCACGCCCCATCGGCATCGTCGCGGTGGCCTGGGTGGCGGTGATCACGGTGCTCTTCATGCTGCCCCAGGTGTCGCCCGTCACATGGGAGACCTTCAACTACGCCCCGCTCGCAGTCCTGGCGGTCCTCGGCTTCGCGGCCACCTGGTGGCTGGCATCGGCCCGCCACTGGTTCCTGAAGCCGCCCGCACCGGATCACAAGCGCACAAACACCCAGGATCCCGGGACTGACGGCCCTCGGACCCGGCAACACAGGGCCCGGAGCCGATACCCGATCGGCTGCCGGGTTCCGGGGAGTTATGCTCGTGAGGTGATCGCGCAGGGGCCGTTAGCTCAATTGGTCAGAGCAGCGGACTTTTAATCCGTTGGTTGTGGGTTCGAGTCCCACACGGCCTACCTGGTGCAGGGCGGGAAGCCCTCCGACCTGCTACTTAGCGCCTCGATCGGCTTCGGTCGGTCGGGGCGCTTCGTCTTCCCGGCCTCTTGGGTGGTCAGGTGCAGCCCTGCGGTCCCGGCCGGACCGATCGGTGCGTCATCTCCCGGCCTCAGCCGCAGGCCGGGCGGGGCGCCACCTGTGTGCCGATATCCGATGCTCTGCTGGCCTGTGCCGGGAGCCACGCCATGCGCGTCCCCGTGGCCGCAGACGCGGTGTCAGTCCGGGATCCGAACGCTCAACGCCCCACGGCCGAGTCGCTTCGCCTCCGCGGCCACATAGGCGGGGAACACTTCGCGGATGAACGTGTAGTCGCGAAAGGCCCTTCGCGCCTGCGCGATGAAGACGACATCACCCTTTCGGGCACACGGCCCGCAGCGCGGTGACGGCCGGGGAGTAGGAGCCGCGAGGAGTTTGTGCAGCCGGATGCCGATCTGCCGTCCGGGGCGCCCCGTCGTGGCTCGTGGTGCGGCACATGCCGTGCAGTGGCGTGTCCCCGTTGCGGGACCACGCCGGGCGTATCTCCGCGTACTCGGTGTCCCAGCCGCCTAGCAGCTCGTCGAGGTCCTGATCCGACACCGAGTCCCAGCAGGGAGCGTCGGCGAACGGCGGCGTATGGGTCTGCCGGGCAACGGCGCCCGCACCGAGGAGCGTTCCCGTGATGGTCGGTGCAAGGGTGCCCAGTACCCGGCGGCGACGGGGCGCGGGGCCGGTGTCAAGGGGCCTAAGCGCACCCCGGTCCGGGGACGGGCGTAGTGATCTCGGGCCGGGGCAATGGCAGGGTCGTCTGCGAGCGACCGACCGGCCCGCGTAGGCAGGGCCCACAACAGGGGAAGACCATGTACCGCAAGCGCCTTGCCGCCGCAGTCCTGCTCGCCGCCACTTTCACCGGGGCGTTCGCACCGGTGGCGACGGCTCGCCGGCCCGACCGGTGCAGCGGCAACTGGATCTGCTCGTAGGACGGGACGGGGTGCCGGGAGCTCTCGCGTACGACGGCAGGGCGACGCGTACCGCCGGGGTCGCGGACCTGGAATCGGGCAGCCCGATGGCCGATGAGAAGGGCGGTTCCGGCTGGCCAGCAACACCAAGCCGTTCACCGCGGCAGCCGTGATGCGCCTGGTGGCGGACGGGCGGATACGGCTTGACGACCGCGCGGGCAGCTATGTGCCGCAGCTCGCCGGACATGCCGTCACCGTAAGGCAGTTGCTCAAGCAGACCAGTGGGATCCCGGAGTACTCCGCACTGGTCGACTGGAGCGGGCCCAGCACGACCGAGGAGTATCTGGCCCTCGCGCTCAACGAGAAGCCCGACTTCGAGCCCGGTGCCGGCTGGGGCTACTCCAACACCAACTACCTGGTGCTCGGCATGGTGATCGACAAGGTGACCGGCGTCGACTTCCGCACGTACATCGAGCGCACGATCCTGCGCCCACTGCGCCTGGACGACACCTACTGGCCCGCGCCCGGCGAGCTGGCCCTGCGCGGACCCCACGCCCGCAACTACGGCGTGCACCCTGCGCAGCCGGAGGCCGGCCGGGTGGACGTGACCGAGCTTCCCGGGTACGAGTTCGGCGCTTCCGGCGGGCTTGTCTCCACGCCGGAGGATCTCAACGCCTTCTGGAACGGCCTGTTCGGCGGCCGGCTCCTGCCCGGCTGGGCGCTTCGCATCATGACCCAGGACACCACCGACGTCGGCGGTCGCGACGTCTACCCGGCGGGCAGCCGCTACGGCTACGGCATCGCCTCCACCCCGCTCAGCTGCGGCGGCGTCTACTGGGGCCACGGCGGCGACCTGCCTGGCGACTCGGTGGGCGGTGGCCGTGCGGCGTCCGGCCGTGGCACCGTGACCGTCTACGCCACGACTTGGGCGGCCGAGGGCAACAGCCTGCGCCATCTCCAGGGGCGGTGGACGCTGCCCTGTGCGCCAGGAGCCGGTAGCCCCGATCGTTTGTGATCGGCCCGGCAACACATGGCCGCCACGGACTGCCGCCGCTCCGACCTCCGAACAGCGTTTCCCTGATCGCGGGGACAGCGTCACGCGATGTGCTGTGGAGCGGAGTTGACGCGGCCGGATCGTTTCCCGAGTCGCGGCGGCGGGGATACAGTCCGGCCAGGGCCGGATCGGGGACCAGGGAGGGGCCGGCGTGCTTGAGATCGTGACGGTGGGAGCGCTCACCGCGTTCCTCACCGCAGTGGGAAACGGTGCCGCCGGAGAGATGGGCAAGCAGTTGCTCCTGTCGACCGGCGCGCTGGTCAGCAGAACGATGGGGCGCCGGACGCCGCTGCCGGCCGGCCCGGAGGAGTGGGAGGCACTGGCCCGGCAGATGCATCAGCGACTGGGCCAGGACCGGCAGCAGGCCGCTGAGTGGGGTCGCCTGGTGGGGAACTTTCCGGGGTCTGCGGTGACCCTGTTCTCCGGTACCGGGCTGCCGCCCGCCACCAGGGATTTCACCGACCGGCAGGGTGTCCTGAAGCAGCTGAAGCGCGAGGCGGACCGTCCCGCCGCGGGTCGGCCACGAGTCGCCCTGCTGTACGGGCCGCCAGGGATCGGGACCAGCGCGGTGGCCCTGCACTGGGGTGCTGCCCGGATCGGTCTGTTCCCGGACGGACAGTTCTACGTCGACCTTCGCGATGCCGCCGGGGAGAACGGACTGGAGCCGGCCGCCGTCCTGCTGCGTCTGCTGCGCCGGATGGGAGTCGAGCCCGAGCGGATTCCGCCCACGGAGGCGGGCGCGAGCAGCTCTACCGTCAGCTGACGGCCGGGCGCAGGGCCCTGGTGGTGATCGACCACGCGTCCTCGGCCACGCAGGTGCGCGGTCTCGTTCCGTCCACGCCGGAGGTCTTCCTCCTGGTGGTCGCCTCCGGCCCGCCCTTCGCGGTCGAGGCGCAGCGCATCGCGGTACCGCCGCTGAGCGAGCGGGACGCGGTGAAGATGCTGAGGAAGGTGGCCGGGCGGGAAGAGGTCGTGCGCGCCAGGCCGCGGATGCCGGGCCTGCTGGATCACTGCGCGGGCAATGCCCTGGCACTGAAGGCCGCGGCGTTGCGCCTGCTGGCCGGGGAAGGGAGGCGGATCCGGTGGCCGGGCCGGCGGGACGTCATCCGGTGCACGCCATGGCGCGGGACGCCTGCGGCCGTCTTGGGCCGGAGACGGCGCGGCTCTGCCGGCTGACGGCGCTGGGCGGCTGGCCGTCCGTCGACGCCCACTTGGCCGGGGCCGCTGCGGAGACAGCACCGGCACAGGCCGCCCGGATGCTCGCCGAGGCGGCGGATGCGCAGCTGGTGGAGGCCCTGCCCGACGGCCGCTACCGGTTCCGGCCGGAGGTGCGCCGCTGGCTGGCGGAGACGGCAGGCCCTGAGCACGGGATCCCGGAGTGCTCCGCGGCGGTGGCCCGGGTGCTCGACGCGCTGCTGAACCGGGCGCTGCACGCCGCACATGCCGCGCTGCCGCAGAGCTGGCGCACCGAACCGGCGCCGGCGCGGGAGCTCCGTACGGCAATGAGGCGGAAGGCATCGCAGCGCTGTCGGCCGAGGCCGGGAACCTGGCACGGGCGGTGTCCGTGGCCGAGGAGTACCGGCACATCGACACGGCACTACGACTGGCCCGCGCCCTGTGGCCGCTTCAGCTGAAGGCCGGGTACTGGGACGAGGTGCTGCCCGCGCTCCGGGTCGCGGCGCGGTGCGCCGAGACGCATCAGCCGGATTCGCGCATGGCGGGTGCACTGCACTTCCAGCTGGGCCACTGCCTGGGAGAGCTGGGACGGGGAAGAGGCGGAGCTTGCCGTGCGGGCCGCCGTCGCGTGTGAGCGGGCGGCGGGGCACGTACGGGGCGAGGCGTCGGCAGTGGAGCTGCTGGGCCTGTTGTCTCTGCACCAGTGGCTGTACGACGCCGCGTATGCGCGGTTCGTCGAGGCGGAGCAGCTCTACCGGCAGATCGCTCCGGGCCAGGAGGGCGCGGGGACCTTCCGCGGGCCTTCGCGCTGGCCGGGCGTCACCAGGGGCGGGCCTTGCGCGGCATGGGGCGGCTGGAGGAGTCACGGCTGCTGCTGGAGGCCGCGCAGGACTTCTTCAAGCAGCGGGCAGAGGGTACAACCAGGCCCGTGCCCTGACGGATCTCGCCGAGACGCTGCACGACGCGGGCGAGATGGCCGAGGCCCTGACGAGGATCGCCGAGGCCGAGCGGCTGCTCGACCCGCGGCTGCTCCGCACCTGGGGTACCTCGCCGGCCTGCGGCTACGGTGCGAGGCCGGCCGGTAGCGGCTCCACCGTCACCGGATGTACGCCGCCGGCCGCGTGCATCCGGAGGATGGTCCCGCCGGGCGGCACCGTGCCGCCGGCTGTCAGCCACGCGTACAGCGACGAGGCGTACGCGGCCGGGTCGGCGTCCGCGTCCGGGCCCGCGGAGAGCTGGAGCAGGCCGTGATCCCGGGTGCGTACGGTGCAGCTGTCCGGCCCGCCCACGTACCCGGCGACGGCGCACCCGGGATGCCGGCGCAGCACCTCCGCGGTCCACCGTTCCGGACCGCCCAGCCGGGGTCGTCCGGCCGGCCTTCGCGCACGATGACGTCGGCCAGTGCCAGATCGCCCGGATCCCGGTGTCCTCGTGCACGGCGAGGTGCGTCTCGCCCCGGGCGTCGTAGGGTGTTCCGTGGAGCGCTCGATCACGACGTCCGTCCCGTGGACGCGCGTGCGCACGCGCAAGGGGCGGTACGCCGTGGCGGATCGTACGGAGGCAGGGGCAGCGGCTCCAGCAGGGCGGGAGCCGCCGGTTCGGGAGGTCCAGCAGCGTGTAGAAGTGCCGGCGCAGCAGCGCCGCCGAGGCGCCCGGCGCCGAGGTGGTGAACTCGGCCGGCCCCACGAGCGGGCGGTGCCGCGCCAGTAGTTCTTCCAGCTGTTCTCGCAGGCCGCCGTGCGGATCGAGCCTCGGCGCGTCCCGGACGAACGCGGCCAGTGGTGCCTCGGCATCCAGTCTGTCCTGCGCGGCTGCCGCCAGCAGCACAGGGTGCCCAGAGCCGCCGCGTAGTAGGAGACCGCCCCGAAGTCCCCGAGAACGACGTCCGCAGCCAGCAGCGCCTGCCTCCACGCTTGAACGGGGTCGATCAGGGCCAGCCCGCTGCGGCGGGCCCGGTCCAGCCAGGCACGGATCTGACCGGGCCGTGCCCGTGCCAGATGTTCGGGTGCAGTACGGCCGCCAGCCGGTAGTCGTCGGCCGGAAGTTCGGCGGCGAGCCGGGGAAGCAGGCTCGGCAGGACGTCCTGGCCGCCGCCGTTTCCGAAGAAACCCTCCGGGTTCCAGGTGGAGTTCAGTACGACGAGCCGCTGACCACGGTGCAGGCCCAGGGTGCGCCGGAACCGTTCCCGGTACGGACGGGCGGCCAGCATGCGGTCGAAGCAGGGATCGCCGGCCAGTACGGATGCGTCTTCGGCTTCGGGGCATACGCGGCGCAGCCGCGCCAACTGCTCCGGGTGGGACAGCACGAGGCCGTCCACGAACGGCTCGCCGTCAGCCAGCAGCCACTCCGGCGACAGGCCGAACGTCGGCTCCCGGCTCCCGGCTCCCGGCTCCCGGCTCCCGGCTCCCGGCTCCCGGCTCCCGGCTCCCGGCTCCCGGCTCCCGGCTCCCGGCTCCCGGCTCCCGGCTCCCGGCTCCCGGCTCCCGGCTCCCGGCTCCCGGCTCCCATCAGCTTCTTAGTGTATCCAACCCCATGGGAAAGAACAGTCAATTTGCCCTGAAGTCGGTGCAGTTGCCCGCCGAAGCTCGCCGACACGGCAAGGTCCACCGGCGTGGCCAGTGCCTGCTCCCACGGCAGCACCGGCAGCCCCAGTTCGGCGAACAGCTCGCGGATCCCGCCTCGGAACGCGGACGACTCCGTTGATGTGACCAGCAGCTGTACCCGGAAGTCGTCATGGAACAGCGGCAGCACGTCCAGCAGGCGCCCGGCGGAGGTGACGTTGTGCACCACCAGCAGTACCCGGCGATGTGCTGACCGGCTGGCCCACCGATCGGAGTCCTCCCCGACCGGTACGCGTATCGCCGGGGACCGTCCGACCCCACCTGTCACCTCCTGCCGGCTGCCTGGGCGTCCTTCGTGCGGCGAATCAGCCTAACCACGCAGGCGCCCGGGACGAGAGCCTCTAGTCGAGGCCCTCCGACCTCAGCTCGTACATCAGGAGGAACCCCGGTAGGTCTCCGCCGGCACGTCGAGGCAGTCCTTGGGCCGGACAGTGGCGGTCGATGTGTTGTCCAGGGTCCGCTGACAGGCCGCTTCGGTCTCGGCTTCGGAAGGAATGCCCGAGATGTAGGCGACGAGCAGGAGGGCCGCTGCGAGGACGGCGACGAGGGCAGGGGTGCGCATGGCCTGCCCAACGACCGCGCGGGAGGCGGGGACACTGCCAGGGCATCCGGGTGCCGGCCCGGCGGCGCGGTGGACCGGGCGGCGGCTACTCCGGTTCGTCGACGAGCGGCGGCAGGTCGGGCTCGATGAACAGCCCGGCGTACTGCGGTGTCGGGAGCGGCACTCCCGGCCCCGAGGCGTTGCGCGCCCTGTTTCCGAGGCCGTGCCATCGGAGTGCCGCCGGGTCTGGGATGCGGGCATTTCGGTCATCGAGTCTCCTGTTGTCCATTGCTGTGCGGTGAGAGCCCCATGACCGAGCCGCTGGTGGGAGAGCTGGACTGGTCCCGACCGGTGCGGCGATGACGTGCCGGTACCGGTGCCGCACCGCTCCGGGGCGTCCGGATCAATCTTGCGGTGCATGCAGACTGTAACCCTCGGAGCACAGCTTTCCACTTGAATCATGGCTGCGGGGCGCCGCCGACGCTGTGGGGCGGGCACGATGCCGTGGTTTGCCCGGCGCGGCCACCGCCAGGTGTACGCGATGCCGGCGGCTCAGACGCTCTGCGCGGTCCCGGTCTCGACGGTCGGCCCGGAGTCCTCGGCGCTCCGGTCCGGGGCTGTCCTGGGTGTGTCGGCCGCGGTCTTGCGCCTGTGCGTCATCAGGCCGGTGAATCCGGCCAGGAAGCCGCTGATGAGCCCCGAGACCACGTGGTTGAGCGCGTTGGCCGATGTGCTGCCGGGCATTGCGATGACCAGGTAGTTGACCGCGGAACTCATCAGCGCCCCGAATGTCCCGCCGAGGGCTCCGCTGATGACCACGGAGCGCAGCGGGGACGGCGCGGTGGCGGTACGGGCGGGTCTGAGCGGTTCGGCCATGACCGGGGCCTCCGGACAGGCTGCGACGAGGGACCGTGAGCAGGTCCGGGCATGCCACACGACTGCCCTGCGGCCACGCATTTCACGGGCATCCTCCGGATCCGGCGGATGCGGCAACATCCTGGGTAATGCATCACTCATGGCAACTACCTGATGTGACCGCTGCTTTGGGCAGTGTTCCGGAGTAGCGGACGCAGTCGGTGCCGGGGCCCGGCGGGGGTGCGTCCGGCAGTGGTCAGGAGTGCGCCCCGGATGCCGTAGAGTTGCAATCACAACGGCGCGGGGTGGAGCAGCTCGGTAGCTCGCTGGGCTCATAACCCAGAGGTCGCAGGTTCAAATCCTGTCCCCGCTACTAAAGACAGAGGCCCGGATCCTTTCAGAGGATCCGGGCCTCTGTCGTGCCCGGGCCGTTCTCGCCGCCTGTGCCGCTTGACCTTGACGCGGCGTAAAGATCTAGCGTTTCCGTCATGGAGTGGTCCATCCAGGAAATCGCCAGAACGGCCGCCACCACGAGCCGCACGCTGCGGCACTACGGGGACGTGGGTCTCCTCGTGCCGAGCCGGATCGGGTCCAACGGCTATCGCTACTACGACCAGGAAGCCCTCGTACGGCTCCAGCGCATCCTGCTGCTGCGCGAGCTCGGGCTCCCTCTGTCCGCCATCAAGGACGTACTGGAGGGGCAGCAGGACACGGCGGTCGCGCCCGGGCCGACCTGGGCCTGCTGGAGCAGGAGCGGGAGCGCATTGGGCGCCGGATCGCCTCGGTGCGGACCACTCTCCGCAAGACCGAGGAGGGAAGGGAGCTCATGGCGGAGGAAGTGTTCGACGGCTTCGATCACACCGAGTACAAGGAGGAGGTCACCGAACGCTGGGGCCGGGACGCGTACGACAGGAGTGACCGGTGGTGGCGTTCACTGAGCCGGAAGGAGTGCGACAGCTTCCAGGGCGTGCACGAGGCCATCGCCCGTGATTACGGGCAGGCCAGGGCCGCGGGCCAGGGCGCGGGCAGCGAGGCGGTGCAGGAGATCGCACGCCGCCACTGCGAGTGGCTGTCGGTCACCACGGAGGCCACCCGGTCCTACGTGATCTCCATCGGCGAGATGTACGTCGCCGATCCGCGCTTCGGGAAGAACTACGATCAGTACGGGGACGGCACCGCCGCCTTCGTACGGGATGCACTGACGATCTACGCGGAACACCGGCTCTCCGACTGACCCTCGGAGCAACCGGGCTCCCGCGCGCTCCCCTTGGCCGATGACGAGTCGCCGCTCGGCGCGGCTCCGGCCAGCCTGGGTGGGGCGCGGTACCGTCCGCAGCCGTGGGCGGACCGGGCAGGAGTGCACAGGTGGGGAAGCGGGAAGTACGGCGGGGCGGGCCCGCCGGGGTGTGCGGGCCCGTCGGTTCGTACGGGCGCTGCCTGCTCTGATGATCGGCGGAGGGCTGCTCTTCGACCTGCTGACACCGCCCGCCTTCACGGCAGTGCCGCTCTTCGCCGCCGCTCCGCTGATCGCCGCCCCGTTCTTCTCGCTGGCCAGCACGGTCCGTACCGGGGTGGCCGCGGTCATCGCCATCCTCGTGGTGAGTCTGTACAGCGGCACGCTCACGGAGGTCGTAGCGGTCATCGAGCTGATCACCGTGCTGACCGTCTGTCTGCTCGCCATCGTCATCAACGGTGTGGTGCGGCGCAGCAACGAGCAGCTGGCCTCGGCCAGGGCCGTCGCGGAGGCCGCCATGCGGGCCGTGCTGCCGACGCCCGAGGACCGGATCGGCGGGCTGCACGTCGCGGCGCGGTACGAGGCTGCGCAGGCGGACGAGTTCGTCGGGGACCTGTTCGCCGTCGCGGACACGCCGTACGGGGTGCGGCTGGTGCTCGGGGACGTACGGGGCAGGGGCTGGACGCCGTGGAGGCGGTGGCGGTGATCATCGGTGCGTTCCGGGAGGCCTCCGAGCAGGAGCGTTCGCTGGAGGAGTGGCGCAGCGGCTGGAGCGGGCGCTGGCGCGGGAGGGATGCGGCGCGGTGGGCTGGATGCCATGGAGGGTTCGTCACCGCTGTACTCGCGGAGATCCCGGCCGGTTCGGATGGGCTCCGGATCGTCAACCGGGGCCATCCCGAGCCGATCCTGCTGCATCAGGACGGGTCGCTCCAGGTGCTGACCCCGGCGGTGCCCGCGCTGCCGCTGGGTATGGAGCTGGGGTGTGGCCGGACCGGGCGGACGAGTGGACGCTGCCCACCGGGTCGACGCTGCTGGTGTTCACTGACGGTCTGTCCGAGGCGCGGGACGCGTCCGGGCCTTCTACGATCCGGCCGCCCGGCTGCGGGGCCGGATTTTCCCGGCCCCGAGGAGCTGCTCTCGGCTCTCACCGATGACGTACGGCTGCACACGGGCGGCCGGTCCACGGATGACATGGCGCTGCTCGCGGTCGGGCGGCCGGCGGAGGGCCAGCCCGAGCGGCGGACGACGGTGCGGATCGTGGGCCGGGGCTGACTGCTGGGTACACCGCGCGGGCCGAGGCCACCGTATGTAATTGAAAGGTGCCGCTCCGCATAACATTTGACACAACGTCAGAAACTGACCGGTGGTGAACAGCCGCGCAAGTCGCCCGATTGGGACCGTTTCCAGCCTGAAAGTCCAGGCCAATGGCATGAACGATCAGTGGGAACAGCTTGGAATCGAGGCCGGGTGTCTATTAACGTTCGATAACGCAGCGCGGTCGTCCCAGTCGTCGCAAGAGACGGCACCGTGCGGCGAGCGCCGAATTCCGCAAGGAAACCGGGGAACCACCTACATGGGTGAATCGGGCGCCTGTGTCTCGTGAGAGGCCGAGGAGCCCGTAGGAGACCTTCCTGCTCCGAACCCGTCAGCTAACCCGGTAGGCGATAAGGAAGGAAAGGAGTGCGCCCACGTGGCGTCCAACAAGCCTGCCCCGAGGCCCCGTCACCCTTCAGTGCCGACACCTTCGGTGACGAGGACAGGGCATGGGAGGAATGGAATCCCACCGAGGAGTCCGTCCGTCCCGTACGCGGCAAGCATCGCGTAGCCAAACAGCGCGGGCTGGCCCGTAGCTCCACCGTCCTCGGAGTCGGTGTCATCGCGGCCGTCGGTGCGGGTGGCATGGCCACCGCGCAGAGCTCACCGCCGGTCTCCATCTCCCTTCCCGATTCCATCTCGGACAACCTGCCCGACGCCAAGTCCCTTCCCGGCGTCGGCGCTTTCATGTCCGACGGTGGCTCCGGTACGGACTCCGAGACGGTCGCCGCCACCGCGCCGCTCACCAGCGCCGGCATCACCACCGCCGAGGCCGATCAGGGCACCACGGACGCCGGCGAGGCGCTGCGCGCCCGCATCCTGCAGCAGGCCGAGCAGCAGCAGTCCAGTGCCGACGCCGAAGCCAAGGCCGCCGAGGAGGCGGCAGCCGCGGAGAGGGCAGCCGCCGAGGCCAAGAAGCAGCAGGACCGGGCCGAGGCCAAGATCGCCGCCGAGAAGAAGGCGGCGAAGGAGGCGGCGGAGGAGGCGGCGGAGAAGAGGCCGAGGCCGAGCGCCTCGCCAAGCTCGCCGCCAGCTACTCCCTGCCGACCTCCTCGTACACGATCACCTCGACCTACGGTGAAGCCGGTTCGATGTGGTCCTCCGGCCAGCACACCGGCCTCGACTTCGCGGCCCCGACCGGCACACCGGTCAAGGCCGTTCACAGCGGCACGGTGAAGTCGGCGGGCTGGTCCGGTTCGTACGGCTACCGCACGGTCCTCGAGCTTGATGACGGTACGGAGATCTGGTACTGCCACCAGTCCTCGATGGACGTCGTGGCAGGCCAGCAGGTCACCACCGGCGACACCATCGGCCGCGTCGGAGCCACCGGCAATGTGACGGGGCCCCACCTCCACCTGGAGGTCCACACCGCGGGTGGCTCCGGTATCGACCCGATGAGCTGGTTCAGCAGCAAGGGCCTCTCGCTCTGAGCCCCGCGTCGTCGACGACGCCACGTCCGACGACGCAAGCCGGCCCCGGCGGCCCTGACGCATCCCCGACGTCAGGGCCGCCGGTCTGTGCCGAGCAGGAATAGTGCATTCCGGATATCCCGTTGAAGCACGCATGACTTCTCTCCGTACGCTCGGATCATCCGGCCTCCAGGTCTTCCCGCTCGCCCTGGGCGGCAACGTCTTCGGCTGGACGGCCGACGAGGCACAGTCCTTCGCCGTCCTGGATGCCTACGCCGCGGTGGGCGGCAACTTCATCGACACCGCCGACGCCTACTCGGCCTGGGTCCCGGGCCACGTGGGAGGCGAATCGGAGACCGTCATCGGGAAGTGGCTGGCCGCGCGCTCCAACCGCTCCGACATCGTCCTCGCCACCAAGGCCGGCGCCCACCCGCGTACAAGGGACTCGCCGCCGCCACCATCAAGGGTGCGGCCGAGGAGTCGCTGCGCCGGCTCAAGACCGACCACATCGACCTGTACTACACGCACTTCGACGACGAGAGCGTCCCGGTCGAGGAGATCATCACCGCGCTCGACCAGCTGGTGAAGGACGGCAAGGTGCGCGAGATTGCCGCCTCCAACATCAGCCCCGAACGGCTCCAGGCCTCCCTGGACTTCTCCGAGCGCGAGGGCCTGGCCCGCTATGTCGCGCTGCAGCCGCACTACAACCTCGTCTCGCGGGACACCTACGAGGGCGCACTCCAGGACACGGCCGCCAAGGCCGGGCTCGCCGCGGTCCCGTACTTCGCGCTGGCCGCCGGCTTCCTTACCGGCAAGTACCGGCCGGGGTTCCGGTGGACAGCGCCCGCGCCGAAGGTGCGGGCAAGCACCTGGAGACGGAGCGGGGCAGAGGGTGCTGGCCGCGCTCGACCGGGTGGCACAGGAGCGGAACGCGGAGATCGCCACGGTCGCACTGGCCTGGCTGGCGGCCCGGCCGACCGTCGTGGCACCGATCGCTTCGGCCCGCACGGTCGAGCAGCTGCCCGCGCTGGTGGAGCTGGCGGACCTCCGGCTGACCGACCAGGACCTGGCGGACCTCACGGAGGCCTCCGCCTGACGTCCGCGCCGGGCATTGCCGAGGGCTACCGCTGGTCGGGGTGGTGCGCGTACGGGTTGTAGCCGCCGTACTGCCGGTGCGGTGCGGGGCGGCGGCCGGGTAGTGCTGCGGGTACTGCTGGGAGTGGTGGCCCGGCGCCGGATACGAGGACCCGGCCGGGAACGGCACCGGTGCGGGCGGGCGCGGAACCGGCTCGTCGCGTGAGCCGCGTACGTCAGGGCGGGGCCCGCGACGTCCCGGCGCTGCCAGAGGTGGTGCAGCAGCTCCTGCTCCCGTTCGGCGAAGTCCGGGCCCGCCGTGTCACGGCGGGCCCGCAGACGCAGAGCGGCGAGCGACGTCGCGAACGACTCGTACTCGGCGACAGCGCGGGCCGCCTGCCTGCCCGGGCCCGGTCCGGCGAGCCGTGCCAGTGGCGGGCGATATCGCGCGCCACTCCCGGGCCCGCATGGAAGAGAGCGCGAGCGGCTCGGCCGGGTCAGCCAGCCGGCCGCCGCGTAGACGGGCAGCTCGGCGGTGAGCGCACGCAGCTCACGGCGGCGCGAGTGGACCGCCAGCCAGGTCAACAGGCCGAACGACGGGACCATGAAGGCCCCGTACACCGCGTAGAAGCCGTACGGGCCGAAGGCCGACGACCCGTTCCACAGGGCGTGCACGCCCATGGCCAGGAGCAGCCCGAGCAGCGGCAGCACGATCCGGCGGGCGCGGCGGTGCCGTGCGCTGAGCGCGGCGATCCCGAAACCGATGCCCGTGAGCACGGTGAACAGCGGATGCGCGAACGGTGACATGACCACCCGTACGAAGAACGTCCCGGCCGTCACCGAGATGAAGCCGGTGGTGCCCAACTGCTGGTCCTCGCCGAAGGCGTTGCCCAGATACAGGATGTTCTCGGTGAAGGCGAAGCCGGTCGCGGTGAAGCCGGCCACCACGATGCCGTCGACGACTCCGCCGAACTGCCGTCTCCTGAAGAGGAAGATCAGCACCACCGCGGCAGCCTTCGCGCTCTCCTCCACCACCGGGGCTATCACCGTGGCCCCAAGGTGTCGGCGCTCGCCGGGTCCGCGGTGGCCGTCGCTATCCAGCGGGTCGCGAACGAATTCGCGAGGATCGCGACGAGAGCGGCGGCGCACGCACCCCAGGCGAAGGAGAACAGCAGGTTCCGCCAGGGCTCGGCTCGACCCGGTCCAGCCAGCGGAACGCCGCCATCAGCAGCGGCACCGGCAGCGTCGCCAGGCCGAGCCCGACCAGGAAGCCTTCCGTGCCGGTCTGTTCGCGCACCAGGGACAGGATGAACAGCCCGCACAGCGCGAGCACAGTGATCACCGCACCGGCGCGGAAGGCCTTGCTGCGCCACACCATGCCGACCCGGTGGGGCCGGTAGCGCCACTGGCCATGCCGGGGCACGGCGCCCAGGAACTCCTCGAGCCGCTGCTCCTCGAGAACCGGGACGGCCGGCTGCTGATGCTGCGACCACTCGGACACCCGACGACCCTAACGAGCGGGACCGACAACTGACCATGGTGCGCGGCGGGCGGCACCGCCCAGTGGCTGATCGGCGCCGGTCGGCGGGCAGTTCAGCGGAGGGCGAAGAGCAGGTCGTGCACGATATGCCCTTGTCCAGGCCCTGGCCCTCGAACCGGGTCAGCGGCCGGAACGCCGGCCGGGGCGCATAGCCGCCGTCCGCCTGCGTGTTCTCGAACCGGGGTGTGCACTCAGCACCTCCAGCATCTGCTCCGCGTACGGCTCCCAGTCGGTCGCGCAGTGGATCACCGCACCCGGCTTCATCCGCTGGGCCAGCAGGTCGAGGAAGTCCGGCTGGATCAGCCGCCGCTTGTGGTGCCGTGCCTTCGGCCAGGGATCGGGGAAGTACACCCGGAGCCCGTCGAGCGAGTCGGGCTTCAGCATCTCGCGGAGCAGGATGACCGCGTCGCCGTTGGCGACCCGGATGTTGGACACACCGGTGTCCTCCGCGAGCCGGAGCAGATTGCCCTGGCCCGGGTGTGCACATCGACGGCCAGAATCCCGGTGTCCGGGTCGTCCGCCGCCATCTGCGCGGTGGCCTCGCCCATCCCGAAGCCGATCTCCATGACGACGGTCAGCCCGTCGAACAGCTCGGGCAGATCCAGGACGCGCTGCCCGTCGATATCCAGGCCCCACTGCGGCCACAGCCGCTGCAGGGCGTCCTCCTGCCCGGCGGTGACCCGGCTGCGGCGGGCTGGAAGCTGCGGATCCGGCGCTCGTGGTGCGAGCCGGCCGGGTCGGCGGCGGCCCGCCGGGGAAGCGCGGCTCCTGGCGCAGCCGGCGCTGGCGTTCGAAGGATGCGGCCCGCAGCGCGTCCGCTTCCGCGTCGGCGCCGGGCGTCTTGGAGGTGGGGTTCATGGGCTCAGACACAATGCCCCGATTCTACGGCGGGCGGCTTCCACCCCGTCGCGCGAGCCCGCAGCAGGGCCCGCCGCGCCACCTCCCTCCCGATGGGCAGCGCAGCGGTGGCCGCGGGCGAGGGAGCGTTCAGCACGTGCACCGTGTGCGGGGCCTCGCGGATCAGGAAGTCGTCCACCAGCGTGCCGTCCCGCAGGACCGCCTGGGCCCTGACTCCGGCCGGGGACGGCCGCAGATCGTCCTCCCGCACCTCGGGCAGCAGCCGCTGTACGGCCAGGGTGAACGCACGTCTGGACAGCGATCTGTGCACCTCGCCCACCCCGTACCGCCAGTGCCGCCGGGCGATCCGCCAGGAGCCCGGCCAGGCCAGCGTGGACGCCAGCTCGCGCGGATGGACGACCGGCCAGCTGTATCCCTCGCGGGCCAGCGCGGGCACCGCGTTCGGCCCGACGTGGACCGTGCCGTCGAAGCCCCGGGTCAGATGCACCCCGAGGAAGGGAACGCGGGATCCGGCACCGGGTAGACGAGCCCGCGCACCAGCTCCGGCCTGGCCAGCTCGTAGTACTCGCCGCGGAAGGGCACGATCCGCACCCCGGGTCGTCGCCGGCGAGCCGGGCCACCCGGTCGCAGTGCAGCCCCGCGCAGTTGACCAGGACCCTGGCCCTGACCACCGTGCCGTCCGCCGTGCGCACCGCGACGCCCCACGGCCTTCGGTCGACCGCGACGACCTCGGACCCGTACCGGATCTGTCCGCCCGCAGCGCTCACCTCGGTGGCGAAACGGGCCGCCACCGCCGCGAAGTCGCACACCCCGGTCGTCCCCACCCGGATGGCCGCGAGCCCGCGCACCCCGGCTCGTACTCCGCGATCTGGGCGGGGCCCAGCTCCCGGACCGGCAGGCCGTGCTCCCGGCCGCGCTGCACCAGAGCGTGCAGCCGGGGCAGCTCGCTCCGCTCGGTGGCGACGATCAGCTTGCCGGTCACCGCGTGTGCGATGCCGTGCTCCGCACAGAAGTCGGTCATCTCCGCGGCGCCCCGGACCGCGTAACGCGCCTTGAGCGAGCCCGGCGGGTAGTAGATACCGCTGTGGATCACTCCGCTGTTGCGCCCCGTCTGGTGTCGGGCGGGGCCCCACTCCTTCTCCAGCACCGTCACCCGGTGCCCGGGGCGGCGCGCGTGATCGCGTACGCCGTCGACAGACCGACGATCCCGCCGCCGATCACCAGCACATCGCAGTCGTACGCCGCGTGCGTCATCATCACGCCACCTCCCACCCCGATAGTGCACTGACCCACTGACAGCGGGCTCAAACCACCGGAGGGGCAGGGCGTGGCGCACATTTTTCCGTGGGGAGTCCCCACCGGACGGGGACACCTGGACTTTCCCTCCGTTACGCCGGGGTCACCAGAAGCGGACGGGCCCGTTCCTCAGCTCGGCGACGCGCGGCTCGTCCCCGTACGGTTCCAGGCGGTGCAGCAGATCCCGTACGTACTCCGTGGTCCGGGCCGAGGAGATCCGTCCCGCCACCTCCACCGCGCGCGTCCCGGCCGCACACGCCGCGTCGAGATTGCCCGACTCCAGCTCGGCGACCGCCGACACGACGAGCCGCAGCCCGTGCGAGCGGACGAATTCCTCGGTCGGCCTGGACAGCGCCTGCTCGGTGAAGCGCCGCACCTGCCGGGGCGCCTTCAGATCGCGGTAGCACTCGGCGGCATCCGCGGCGAATCTGTCGTACGAGTAGAAGCCCAGCCACAGCGGGTCGGCGTCGCCGCCCGGGACCGCTCCAGCCAGCTCTCGGCGGCCTTCAGCGCGGCCCCGCGGCCGGTGCGTCGCCCGCCTTCGCATGGGCGCGCGCTTCCACTAGCCGGAAGAAGCTCATGGTGCGGGCCGTGGCGAGTCCGCGATTGCGCTCGACCGCCGCCTGCGCCAGATCCACGCCTTCGTCGGCGAAGCTGCGGTACGTCGCCTGCAGCGACATCGACGCCAGCACATATCCGCCCAGCGGTACGTCGGCGGCGGCCCTGGCCAGCCGCAGCGCCTGGATGTAGTAGCGCTGGGCGGCCTCCTGCTGACCGGTGTCGAACGCCATCCACCCGGCCAGTCTGGTCAGCTCCGCCGAGGCCCCGAAGAGATCCCGGCCCACCTCGTCGCTGTAGGAACCGAGAAGAAGGGTGCGGCGTCGACCCGTAAGCACTCCGGGACCATCGAGGAACGCCAGTCCCCGCCGCCGTACTTGAGTCCCAGCGACGCGCGTCCTGCGCGGCCTCGCGCAGCTTGCTCACGTCGCTGTGTCCGACCCGCAGGGCGAGGCGTCGGACACCGCGTCCGGGCCGGGCTGCACGGGTACGGACGCATGCGCCTCGTGTGCGCCCGTGCTGTGCCCGGTGCGCTCTGCGCCGGGGCGCCGAGGATCGCAGCCTGTGCCGCCGTCGAGTCCCGTGCCACCGACGGATCGGCGGGGTTATCAGCCATCGGGACGCGGGCGTCGCGTACGCGCTCACCGAGAACGAACCCGCCAGGGACTGCCAGATCCCGCCGCCTCCACGGCGGCCGGCCAGGTCCAGCCGGTACAGCTCGGTCGCCGAGCGCACCGCCTCGCCCACATCGCGTGGAAGGCGAGCCCGACCTCCGGCGCGGGATCGGCGTCCGCGAGCCCGATCTCGTGCAGCGGGACAGGACGGCCGAGTTTGGCCCCTATCGCCGCGGCGATGAGATGGGGTGCGGCGCCCTGCGGCACCATGCCCTTGGAGACCCAACGGGCCACCGAGGTCTTGTCGTAGCGAAGTGTCAGACCGCGCTGCGCTCCGAGGTCGTTGACCCGCCGGGCGAGCCCGGCGTTACTGATTCCCGCGAGGGCGAGAACCGTGCCGAGCTTCGTTCGGCCCGCGTTGCTCCCTGGACATGCGCCACCCCTCGACACACAGACGGCCGCCGCGTCACCGTTGAGGCGCGCGGCATTCGTACCGTGTCCTCCCGGAACGGGCGCCAGCAGTCGGCCGCACACGCATTTGGCCGAGCCCGGTGGAATATGCCCGCCTGCTGAGAACATCGGTAAACCCAGCGTAGTTCGCCGCATCCTTACCGTTAAGGGTGGGCGTCCGGATGGCGGAAAGTCGTCGGTGCCCGTGGGCGGCGGGCCGGCGGGCGATGTGCGTCACGGACCGGCGCCCGCTCCGTGCGCGGGCGTGGGCCGCGCACGTCGTGGAGCAGCGGCGATCGGCTGCTGAGGGCGGGTCTGCGTGCCCCTGGTGGTGGCCGTGCGCCCGGCCGTGCGCTCTGGCCCGGCCGATGCGGAAGCACTTGCATGGGAGCTGCGTGGGTCGGCCCGCTGCACTGGACTCAGTGGGCTGGGGACGCCGTCGCCCCAATCCCCGCGGGCGGCGGATCCGGTCCGGGGTGAAGCCCACCTCCCGGACCGTGCGTTGAGGGCGTGCAGCCCGGGGACGGTACGCGTGGGCCGGCACACCGGGGATATGCCGGCCCACGCATCGCCATCGTGGAGGCGGCGCGTCCCGAAGGCGAAACGCCCGGTTCTGCCAGGTCCCGAGAATGGCTGAATCATGACTGTCGGATGCGGCGACGAGGAACGGTCCGGCTATGGCCGGATTTCAACTGTTCCCGAGTGGGATCCTCAAGACACCTGGGCAGGGCCTGCGATGGCGGCTGTATGCCACAACACCCGGAAGAAGCAATTCCGTTGACGTCCGACGGAGTGAGGCACAGCTGGGCCTTTGCCAGGGGCGCATGCTCATCCGCCGTGCGCTGCCCGTACCCTCCAGCCGGCCGTTGTCGTGGCAGCATGTCCCGCAGCGACGTTCCCGTGTCCAGGTACGCCGCTCTTTGTCCACGGCCTGTGGAGGCGGCGATGCGTTGGTTGGTGGGTGGAGCAGTATCGCCGCGAGCTTCGGTACCGTCGGCGCGGTCGGCGCCGGTGACGAGGGACGTACCGTCCACCCCGTGGGCTCCCAGCTCCTCTGGGGCGACCCCGATCCGCTCTGGGCCGTCGGCGACTGGCGCCCCGACGAGATCCGCATCATCACCGTCGCCACGCCCGAAGGCGCGCCCACCAACCGGCTCGCCGTCCTCGGCTGCTGCGGGGCCACCGACGAGCAACTGCGCGTCGGCCTGCTCGCCGCCCGCGGCGGGCGCTGCGCCATCTCACCGCCTGGCCGGGCAGTTACACGGCCGTCGTCCAGATCGGCCGCCGGATCACCGTCGCCGGGGACCTCGCCGGAGCCCGCCCCGTCTTCCACACCCCGTGGGCCAACGGCACCGCGTACGCCACCGCCGCCCTCCCGCTGGCCGACCTCATCGAGGCCCAGCTGGACATCGGTCACCTGGCCGCGCTGCTGGCCTGCCCCGAAACACCGGAAGCCCTCGGCGACGGCACCCCGTACGCGGGCATCAAGCGGATCCCGCCCGGACACGCTCTCATCCTCCGGGAGGGCTCCGGGAGATCACCGGATACGAAGCGGTGGCCTCCTGGCCGTCGCAGCCGCCCAGACCGACCCGGTCAGCGCCGTCGAGGGCGTCCGGGACGCGCTGGTCGACGCCGTACGCGCCCGGCTCACAGCCCCGCGCCACGCCCCGGAGACCACCCGCCCGACCCCGGCCCCGTCCCCGGCATGGGGCCCGCCGAACGCCGCGCGGCCCGTGGGGCCCCGTGCCCGGCATCGGCTCCGATCTCTCGGGCGGCAGCGCCTCCGCCACCCTCGCCCTGCTGGCCGCCGGGCTGCCGGGCTGCCCGGCACCGTCCTCGGCCATGGCACCGGGCGGGCGAGCGGCTGCTCGCGGTCACCTTCAACGACCTGTCCACGCAGGGCCACGAGAGCGAACTCGAACGCGCCCGCGTCATCGCGGCCAACCCCGCCTCCACCATGTGGTCGTCGCCGCCGGTGAGGAAGCCCTGCCCTACGCGGCGTTGGAGAGCGGCCCGCTCACCGACGAGCCCGCCCCTGCCTCATCACCTCCGAACGCCACCGCCGCCGCCTCGCCGCGGGCAGCGCCGACCACTTCGTCGGATCCGGCGCCCGGCAGGTCCTCGACGCGCACCCGGCCCGCCTCGCCGACCTGCTCATGGACCGGCGCAGACGCCACCTGCTGCGGCCCGTCGCCGCCCTCGCCAAGGCCGAAGGCCCTCGGCCCACTCCCTGTTCGTACCGGTCGCGCTCTACCGTGCCGCCCGCCGGCTGGCCCGTACGTCCTACCGCACCGGGCTCGAAACGGCCGCCGGCCTGCTGCCGGACGCCAACAGATACGCCCGGGCCCAGGCACCCCGGCCGACGCCTCGCTAGCCGCCCTCACCTGGTCCCGTCCGGGCCGGCCGCCCGCTGGCTCACGGGTGAAGCACTCGCTGAAGTATCGGTTCGTCTCCAGGAAGCGGCGATCCGGCCCAACTCCGTGCAGCGTCCGGGCGAGGCCCGCGCCCGCGCCGCCCTCATCCGGCTCGCGGCCGACCACCGGATCCTGGAACAGGCCGCCGAGATCCGCAGCCAGCGCCTGCACGCCCGTTCCTCGACAACCAGGTCGTACGGGCCGCCCGCGTCCTTCCCGAATCGCTGCGGGTCCAGCCGGGGCGCGGGCCGCGATCCTGCGCCGGGTCCTCGCCGGTGCGGGCATCCACGACCTGCCGCCCGGCTGGGGCACGCCGTCCCAGGCCACCTCGACGGCGGCCACCCGCATCGGCCTGCGCACCGCGCTTCCCGAGCTGATCGCCCTCTTCGACGCCCGCTGCTCGCCGACGCAGGCCTGATCGAGGCCCGCGTCGTACGCAGACGCTCCGCGCGGCGTCCGAGGGCAAACCGCTGCCCCTGGACGGCCTGGCCGACCTGGCCTCCACGGAGCTCTGGCTCCGCCGCCTGGTCAACCGGCGGGGCACCTGCTGGACGGGCACGGCGGCTCCGCGCCAGCGAGCGGTGGCGGGCGGCGTGGTCCCTGCGCGGCGGACGCTGCAGCCGTAGGGTCTGGTGCGGGTTTTGTCCTCAATTGCCGGACGGGCTTGGTTTGGTCCTCCGGGGCCGGGGTTGCCGGTGGGTGGTTGGGCCGGGGCCCTCCGGAGCGTCTCCTCGGGACTGGCGTGTTCACCCGGAGACGCGGGGACCCCTCACGTACGCCATTCCCTGCGGGGACTCTCCTGCACGGCCCCACCCCGCGTCTCGTCGTGACCTGCGGGCCGGTGGAGCCGCGGGGAGAGGGCGGCCGGTCCGGGGCGTGCAGGAGGGTCCCCGCAGGGCGACGAACGGATTACGGGGCCCGCTGCGTGCACCCCGCACGTTCGTCGTCTGAGGAGACACTCCGGAGGGCCCCGGGCCACCCACCACGGGCAACCACCGCCCCGGGGCACCAAACCCAAGCCCGTCCGGCAATTGAGGACGAACCCCGCACCCCGGACCGGAGGCAGCACAAGCCCGGGCCCGCCACCCAAGCCCGTCCGGCGCTTGAGGACGGAACCCCACGCCCCGGAACAGGGCCAGCAAACCCAGCCCGTCCGGCGATTGAGGACAAAGACCCGCGCCCCCGACCCGCGCCCCCGACCCGCGCGACCGGTCAGCGGGACACAATGGGGCCGTGCGGTACCTGATCCTGGGCGTCACCGAGGCGCGAGACGAGCACGGCGGGGCCCGGCCCCTCGGCGGTGCACGGCTGCGCGCCCTCCTCGCGGCACTCGCCCTGCGCGTCGGCCGCCCCGTACCCGTCGAGTCCCTCGTCGACGACGTGTGGGCGGCGGAGCCCCGCACGACGCCCCGCCGCCCTCCAGGCACTCGTCGGCCGGCTGCGCCGCGTACTGGGCCGGGAGACGATCGCCAGCGTCCCCGGCGGCTACCGCCTGGACGCCACCCCGACGACGTCGACCTGTACGTATTCGAGCGGCTCGCCAGGCGAGGGCCGCCGAACTGGAGGCCGGCGCCCCGAAGCCGCCGCCACCCTGCGCACCGCGCTGGACCTGTGGCGCGGCCCCGCCCTCGCCGACCTGCCCGAGCGGGATCACGGGTGCGCGCCGAGGCACGCCGGCTGACCGCCACCCAGCAGCGCATCGAGGCCGACCTGCGGCACGGGGCCACCGAGGGACTCGTACCCGAGCTCAGGGAGCTCACCGCGGCGCACCCGTACGACGAACCCCTGCGCGCCCAGCTGCTGCGGTCCCTGCGCGCAGAGGGCAGACAGGCCGATGCGCTGGTGGCGTACGAGGAGGCCCGCAAGGCCCTCGCGGACGGCCTCGGGACCGACCCCGGACGTGAGCTCACCGCTCTTCACCGCGAGCTACTCGAAGCCCCGGAGCCCGCACCCGCGGATGGCCGCGGACCGCAGGGCAATATCCGCCCCGGCTCACCTCGTTCGTCGGCCGCGAGCCCGAACTCCTGGCCATCCGCGCCGATCTGACCCGCTCCCGCCTGGTGACGCTCACCGGTCCCGGGGCTCGGGCAAGACCCGGCTGGCCGAGGAGTCCGCTGCCGGACAGGGGCCTGGCTCGTCGAGCTCGCTCCGCTCGACGACCCCTCCGCCGTACCGGGAGCCGTGCTCTCCGCGCTCGGTCTGCGCGAGACGGTCCTCCTGCGGGACAGTGCCCGCGACGCACCCGACGACCCCACGGCCCGCCTCGTGGAACACCTCTCGCACCGGTCCCGCAAGTACCCGTTCCTCCTCGTACTCGACAACTGCGAGCACGTCATCGACGCGGCCGCGACCCTCGCCGAGAAGCTGCTCACGCACTGCCCGCGGTTGCGCATCCTGGCCACCAGCCGCGAGCCCCTCAACGTGCCGGGTGAGTCCGTACGCCCTGTGGACCCGCTCCCGCCGGACCCCGCGCACCGTCTGTTCGCAGAGCGGGCCCGCGCCGTGCGTCCGGACTTCGGCCTGACACAGGACACCGGGCAGTGCACGCGGCCCGTGGCCGAGATCTGCCGCCGCCTGGACGGTCTGCCGCTCGCCATCGAGCTGGCCGCCGCCCGGCTCCGGCTGCTCACGCCGCGCCAGATCGCGGACCGGCTCGACGACAGGTTCCGGCTGCTGACCAACGGCAGCCGTACGGTTCTGCCTCGCCAGCAGACCCTGCGGGCGGTCGTCGACTGGTCCTGGGACCTGCTCGATGAGGACGAGCGCACCGTTCTGCGCCAGGTCTCGGTCTTCGCCGGCGGCTGGGACCTGACCGCGGCCGAGGCGGTGACCCGCAGCCCCGACGCCGCCTCCCTGCTGGGTGCGCTGGTCGACAAGTCCCTGGTCGTCGCGGCTCCCACCGAAGCCGGTGAGATGCGCTACCGCCTCCTGGAGACCATCCACGAGTACGCATCCGAACGCGCCGCCGAGACCCCGGCGATACGTTCCGGCGCCGCACAGGCCCACACCGTCCACTTCATGGCCCTGGCCGAGGAGGCCGACCCGAAGCTCCGCTCGCGCGATCAGCTCCCCTGGATCCAGCGGCTGGAGACCGACCTGGACAACATCCGCGCCGCCCTGCACCGCACTGTCGTCACCGACCCGGACGAGCCGGACGCGCTACGGCTGGTCATCTCGATGGGCTGGTTCTGGTCGCTGCGCAACTACCGCCCCGAGGGACTGGGCTGGGCCGACCGGGCTGCCGCACTGGGCGAGGATCCGGACGACCCGGAGGACCACCGCTACTGGCCCCGTATGCATCTGCACATGCTGCGGTTCTTCCTCGGTGTGGACATCCTGCCCGCGGTTACGGGCCGGGCGGACGAGGAGCTCCAACTGCGGGTGGGCCGTGTGACAGCGGCGTTCAGCAGGGGCGGCCCGCAATCCGCGCGCTTTCCCGGCTGCTCTGGCCGATGGCCTCGTTCATACGCCATGAGCCCGGCCGCGATATCCAGCAGCAGTTCGACGCGGCCGTCGACAACGCCCGACTGCACGGCGGCGACTGGGAGTACTGCCTCACCCTTACGTTCCGCACCCACATGCTGGTGGACCTGCCCGGCGGCATGGTGGGCATCGACGCGGCACTGGCCGAGCTGCGCGTTCTGAGCCGTCGTCTCGGTGACCGCTGGATGCGGGCCCAGGGCGCAAGCGTCGTCGCGGAGGCGGGCATGACGCGGGGCGGGACGAGGAGGCGAGGGCGGCCTACCGCGAGGCGCTGGAGCTGGCCCATGAGGTCGGAGCCCATGCGGACATCCCGTTCCTGCTCGGCCGCCTCGCCGAGATCTCCTACCGTACGGGCGACCTGGAGGCGGCCCGCGAGCGCCTCGACGAGGTGGAGGCCGAGGCGGAGCGCTACAACGTGCTTGACGCCAAGGCCTATGTGCAATTTCTGCGAGCCTCGATCGCGCTGGCGGCCGGTGAGATCCAGGCGGCTCGACGGTTCGTCGGCCTGGCACGGAGCGCGAGCACCCACGGCAGCCCGCCGCCGCACTTCAAGGCCGCGATCGAGGGGCTGTCGGCGCACATCAGCGTGTTCGAACCCTCCAGTGGCCCCACCGCCGGACTGCGCGGACTGGCCGACGCGCTGCGGATGGCCGTCGATGCCGGAAGCGCGGAGACAGTCACAGCCCATCTCGCGGATGCGGCAGGGCCACGCTGGCACTCTCGGGCGGTACGGGGCCGCGGCCCGGTCCTCGCCGCATCCGATACCTGGCGGGCGAATGTGCCCCGGCCGGCGGTGGAACAGGCGCAGATCGCAGAGACGAAGGAGCGGATCCGTGCGGAGCTGGGTGCTCAGCGGTACCAGGCCGAGCACACCGATGGACGTGCTCTGACGACGGAGGAGGTCGTCAGCTTCCTCACCGCGATCACCGCCGGCCTCACTCGCAACTGATCCTGGATTCCGCCCAGTCGGCCGGTGCCACCCCGCTCAGCGGCTCCGATTCCGCCTCCACGACCAGCCGGACCGTCTTCTGGCCGCTGATGCCGGCATCCACGGGTACGGCGGGGTCGCCGCCCCGCAGCACCTTTGACTGCCACAGCCGGGTCCCGTCACCGTTGAACACGGAGAAGCGGATCGCGCCGAGCCCCAGTGCCAGGTCGTCGACGCCGGCCATCGCCTCGTATCGGGTGCACGGCCGGTTCAGCTGGATGGTGACCGATGAGCGGGCGGGCACGGTCACCCGTGGGCGTACCGCGTGCCGCCGATGGACAGCCCGGAACGCTGCCAGACCACGCTGCTCTCGCCCATCACCAGCTCCGGCTCGGTGTGATCACCGAGGAAGGAGTAGTTCAGCTCGCTGACGTTGTACACCTCCGGAGCCGGCGGCGGCGGAGCGGGTGGCTCCGGCGTGGGCTCGGGCTCGGGCGGCTTCGGTGCTGTCGGCTCGGGTGTGGGCTCGGGCTCGGGCGGTTTCGGTGGCGCCGGCTCGGAGGTGGGCGTGGGCTCGGGCGCGGGTTTCTGCGGCGGCGCCGGAGCGGGCGGCGCCGGAGCGGGGCGCCGGTGGCTTCGGCTTCGGTGCCGGGGGCGGCTGCGGGAGTGCGCCTCCGGGGCCACCACCGGCGGCTTCGCGACCGGTTTCGGCTCGGGCTCCGGACCGTCGTTGCCGACCAGGGCCCAGACCAGTCCCGTGGCGGCTGCCACAGCCACCGCCGCCGCGACCCGGCCTTCGCCGGAGCGCCGAGTCCTTCGGACGCCAGGGCTCCTCCGGCAGCGCCCCGGAGGAGCTGCCACCGGTCGCCGCGGCGGCGGCCCGGCACCGGCGGCACCGGCCGCACCGCCCGCCGCGATGCCTGCGGCCTTGACCGCGTACCCGGCGGCGAACCAGCCGATGACAGCGACGGGAAGCAGCGCGGGGATGCCGGCGTTCACATGGTCGAGCTCGCCTGCGGCGACCCGGCATTTCGCGCACTCGTCCAGGTGCTTGCGCAGCCCGCGTTCGGCCCTGAGGCGCAGCCCGCCCGGGCATGGGCGCCGAGCCGGTCGGCGTACTGCGCGCAGTCGCCGCCCGTCGTGAGGGCCCGGCTCACATGTGCCTGCAGATACGCCTGCTTGAGCCCTTCGCGGGCCCGACTGGCCAGCACCGAGGTGGCGTTGGCCGTCAGCCCGAACAACGGGCGACCTCGCTCGGCGATTCCTCCTCGACGGTGGTGTGCCACAGCACCGCCTGCCAGCGCTCCGGCAGGCTGCGGAACGCCTGCATGGCCATCGACTGATCCGCCTCGTGCATGGCCAGCACATCGGCGCCGAGGTCGAGGGTGTCGTCGTCGGACAGCTCGGAGGAACGCGAGGCCTGTGCGGCGAACACCGCGAAGTCCTCGACCAGATGCTCCCGCTTCGCGCTCTTCGTCCAGGCTGCGGCGACATGCCGGACAGCAGTCATGAGGTAGGCCCGGACGGCCTCCTGGGGCCCTTCCGCCGCGTACCGCCTGCAGGGTGCGTGCGAACACCTCTGCCGTCAGATCGTCCGCGGTGTGCGCGTCGCGGCAGCAGCCGCGTGCATAGCGGCGTACCGAGGGGAGTGCCGTCGAAACAGCTCCTCGTACGCCCGGTCGTCGCCTGTCCGCATGCCCTGGATCAACTGGGCGTCGGACAGGGCGTCGGCGCCTCCACGGCCCTCACGCTGCACCGGAACGGCAGGCGCGGGCCAGGGCCGGCAGCACGGTGCCGCCTCCGGCGCCACCGCCCGGCCGGCTGTCTGCCCGGCCGGGGACCTGCCCGTCCGTCTCGGTGCCTCCGCCCGTGCCGCTGACGCCGTCGCGCGGCTCGTCCTGTTGCCTCTCACCGCTCATCACGGAAGCCCCGTATGCACCTATCGGACCCGAACCGGGCAAGAGTGCCACAGAGCTCAATGACAGCGAACACTCAGCTCCCGCAACCACTCATCCGGGGTGAACTTCCCGGGTGGGCGGGGCGCGGCATCACTCGTTCGGGCAAGATGCAACGAGCTTTCACCATCGGGTGGTTGCGGTATCCGTGCGCATCGGTGCCCTCACGCGTGGCGGGGCCGCAGCCCTTCCAGCAGGATGTCCAGCAGCCGGGCCGACGCGGCGGCCTGCTGGGCCGGATCCGGCAGAGCGGGCGCCGCGGTGGCGATGACGAGCAGCACATCCGCCACCGTCACATCACCGCGCAGTTCACCCGACTCACGCGCCCGGTCGACGAGCATTCCGACGACCTCGAGCAGTTCGCCCGCACCCGTGTCCTCGCCGAGCTCAACCTCTGCGGGACGCTGTGGGACCACCGGAGACCGGGCCGCTCCACCCCTGCCGCTGCTGCGGACCCACGCCCGTCCTGGCCGTCGGCCGGGACCGAAGCGGAACCGGTGCCCGCAGACCGTACGGCCTGCGCCGGCTCGTCCGGACCGGCCTCGACCCGCAGCACCTGCGGCGGCAGCAGCCGGCCCGCACCCGATGCCACGGACGTCCGCAGGAACCGGGAGAGAGCCGACCAGGGCTCCTCCTCCTGGCCCAGCGCTGCCCGCGCCTGGCCGGTCAGCCTGGAGGTCTCCTCCTCGGCTATCCGGCGTACCAGCACGTCCTTGCTCGGGAACCGCCGGTAGACCGTGCCGACTCCGACCCTGGCGCGACGCGCCACGTCTTCCATCGGTGCGCCGTACCCCAGTTCGCCGAACACCTCACGTGCGGCCCGCAGGACATGTTCCAGATTGCGCTGTGCGTCCACGCGGAGCGGTGCCGAGCGAGGCGCCTGGCCCGCCGGTCCGACCGCTGCGGCCATGCTCACCGCTTCTACTGAGCTGAGCCGTCCGTGGCCCTCGGAAGAGGACGGGACAGCAGCCTGCCCATGCAAATCCTGAATGTGCATAACTTCCCCGGTTATGGCGTCTCCCCGGAGACTTCCCCGCCGTATCGGCCGAAGTGCGGATCAGTATCCCAACCGAGCACTCCGACCGGTTACGAACATAGTTGAGCCCGGGTCAATTCAGAAGGGGTAGTTCCGCACGGGCGCCCCCGATCGGAGCAAGGACCGGTTGGTTCCTGATTCATCCCTGTCGGCCGCCCCTTCCGAGGTGTCTGACCTGCGCAGCTGTGGCACCGGCCGGTGCGCTGACGCCGAAGCCTCGGGTAAGGGCTCCGGTCACACAATCTGCCGGGCCTGTGGACAAACACCTGACTCCGTTGCGTCATGGGATGGTGATGGCTCCAGATTCCCGGGGACGGCCCCGGCACCAGGCCGAGTGTGCGCATTCTCGTAGTCGGCGGCGGCTACGTGGGGATGTACACAGCGCTGCGCCTCCAGCGGAAGCTGAAGCAGAGACTGAAGAGCGGCGATGCCGAGATTGTGGTGGTCACGCCCGAGCCCTACATGACGTACCAGCCGTTCCTGCCCGAGGCGGCCGCGGGCTCGATCTCGCCCCGGCACGTGGTCGTACCGCTGCGCAGGGTCCTGAACCACTGCAAGATCGTCATCGGCGAGGCGGAGAGTATCGACCACACCAAGCGGACCGCGACCGTCACCACCCTCGCCACCGGCGAGGACGGCACCGGAGCAGTCGAACTCCCCTACGACGAAATCGTCATCGCGCCGGGATCCGTCTCCCGCACCCTCCCGGTCCGGGCCTCGCCGACTTCGGCATCGGCTTCAAGACCGTCGAGGAAGCCATCGGCCTGCGCAACCACGTCATCGAACAGATGGACATCGCATCGGCCACCCGCGACCCGGCGATCCGCGACGCCGCCCTCACCTTCGTCTTCGTCGGCGGGGGCTACGCGGGCGTCGAGGCGCTCGCCGAGCTCGAGGACATGGCCCGCTACACCTCGCGGTACTACCACAACATCAAGGACACGGACCTCAAATGGATCCTGGTCGAGGCGTCCGGCCGTATCCTCCCGAGGTCGGCGACGCGATGGGCAGGTACGCCATCCGGGAGCTGCGCGGCCGCAACATCGACGTACGCCTCGACACCCGGCTGGACAGCTGCGAGGGCCGGGTGGCCGTTCTCAGCGACGGCTCCCGCTTCCCGACCCGGACGCTGGTGTGGACAGCGGGCGTCAAACCGGCGCCGCTCCTCGCCGCGACCGGCCTGCCGCTCACCGACCGCGGCCGGCTCCGCTGCACCGCCGCACTCTCCGTCGAGGGCGTCGAGCACGCCTGGGCCGCGGGCGATGCCGCGGCCGTTCCCGATCTCACCTCGTCCGAACCGGGCAGGGAGACCGCGCCCAACGCCCAGCACGCCGTGCGCCAGGCCAAGGTCCTGGCCGAGAACGTCCTGGCGGCGCTCGCCGGACAGCCGGTGAAGGACTACCGGTACTCCTACGTCGGATCGGTCGCCTCCCTGGGGCTGCACAAGGGCGTCGCGCACGTCTACGGTCGCAAGCTCAAGGGCTACCCGGCCTGGCTGATGCACCGTACGTACCACCTCAGCCGGGTGCCCACGTTCAACCGGAAGGCGCGCGTCCTTGCCGAATGGACCCTGTCCGGACTGTTCAAACGAGAGATCGTCTCGCTCGGCTCGCTGGAACACCCGCGCGCCGAGTTCGCACTCGCGGCCCGTGGCCAAGTGCACCCCGGCAGCCCGGAACCCTTCCGCCACCACCCGGCGGCAACCCCCGAAGGGCGACGGCGCGCCGGGAGCATCCGGCTGAGGCAACCGGCCGGAACACCCGCCGACACCCTTTGTCCACCCGTCCGAGGGCGGTTCGTCCATCCGGGGCCGCTTGCGGGCGACAACTGTCAGTACGGTCGGTCACACTGGGCGTGTGACCATAGGTGGGCCCACACCTGCACAGAGTGACGCCGATGGTCACCTACAGTGACCAAAAGCGACTTACAACAGCATCTGAGCCCGGCTGCGCCTACCCGGGAAGCAGCCCGCCCGAGCGGACCGTACCGACACACGAGGCCAGAGATTTCGTGAACTTCACGCGCTGGAGTGCCCGCCTTCCCGGAACGCAGCGTCGAGCCGCCGCGCGGGACGACCGCAGTTCCGTACCCGCCGCCCGCGTCGAGTACGCACGGCCCGGCACCGATCCCGCGCCGGCGGACGGCGACGCCGCCGAGCCGGCCCCGCAGCGCAACCCACCGAAGCCGCACCGGCATCCGGTCTCGCGCCGGAAGCGCTCTCGGCCCGCGAGATCCTCGGACTGCTCCCGGCCCCGGTCGCCCTGCTCCACGGCCCCGAACACCGCGTCGCCTACGTCAACGACGCCTATACGGCGGCATTCGGGCCCCGCCCACCGGCGCCCCGCAGCCGAGGCCATGCCCGAGCTCGGCGAGCTCAGCCTGCTGCCGCTCATGGACCAGGTCCGGCGCAGCGGCACCCCGTACGGTCAAGTCCCGCAAGGTCCTCGCCGGCCACTCGTACACCGTGACCTGCACCCCGGTGGCCGCCTCCGGGACCGGGGAGAGCGAAGACGGCGTGCTCGTGTACGCCACCGACGTCACCGACCACGCCGAAGCCGCCGAACGGCTGCGCACCAGCGAGCGCCGCCACCGCGAAACGGCCGTCACCCTCCAGCGGTCCCTGCTCCCGCAGGAGCTGGAACAGCCCGACGACCTGCGGATCGCCGCCACATATCAGCCGGGCGGCACGGACGCGGCCGTCGGCGGTGACTGGTACGACGTCATCACCCTCGGCGCCGGCCGCACCGCCCTCGTCATCGGAGATGTGATGGGGCGCGGCGTGCGCGCCGCCGCCGTCATGGGCCAGCTGCGTACCGCCGTCCGCGCCTACGCACGCCTCGACCTGCCGCCCCACGAGATCCTTCAGCTCCTCGACGGGCTCGCCGCCGAGATCGACGCGAGCCAGATCGCCACCTGCGCCTACGCCGTCCACGACCCCAACGAGGGACATCTCGTCTACGCCTCCGCGGGACACCTCCCGATCCTGGTGTGCGACGAGGACGGTACGGTCCACCGCGCCGAGGACCCGACCGGGCCGCCGCTCGGCACCGGCGGCTGGGTCCACACCTCCGGCACCATCGGGCTGCCGCCCGGCTCCACGGCCGTCCTCTATACGGACGGACTGGTCGAGCGCCGCAGCGAGGACATCGACGAGGGAGTCGCCTCCCTGGCGCGCGCCCTGTCCGGCGCGAGGGGCTCACCGCAGGTGGTCTGCGACCGGCTCATCCGCTCCCTGGGTGTGACCGCGGAGCACGACGACGACGTCGCGGTCCTCGTGGTCCGCCACCCCGCCCGCACGGGGAGCGACGCGGAGCTGTTCCACAACGCCTCACTCGATCTGCTCGGCGGTATCGAAGCGACCCCCGCGCCCGCGCCTTCGCCACCGGAGTCCTGACGTCCTGGCGCTTCCCGGCCGACCTGCGCGACCTGGGCGTGCTCGCCGCGAGCGAGCTCGTGGCGAACTCACTCCAGCACGGCACCCCGCCGATGCGCCTGGGCCTGCGCCGCACCGACCGCCGCCTGATCATCGAGGTGACGGACGGCGACGACCACCTGCCGCGCCGCCGCCGCGCCGAACCGGCGGACGAGACCGGCCGCGGCATCTCCATCATCGCGTCGATCGCCTCGTCCTGGGGCAGCCGCCGCACACCGGGCGGCGGCAAGGCGGTCTGGTGCGAGTTCGCTCTGCCTCAGTGAACGGCGGCGGGAGCGGTGACCGGATCGCTCTCCGGCACTGACACGGCAACCACCCGCGACGGCGTCGCGGCGAGCGACGGATTGTCCTGTACGGGAGTGAGCTGCCGGCCCAGCCGCAGCGCCAGCACGGTGATGCCCAGCGAGAACAGCACGAACGTCACGATGTACGGACCGTGCAGCGTCGCCCCATCGGCCCGCCCACGGCCGGACCGACCGCCAGCGCCAACTGCTTGACCAGGGCGAAGGCCGAGTTGTACTGCCCGACCATGGACTCCGGCGCCAGATCGGCGACCATCGGGGCGATCGTCGGCGACAGCATCGACTCACCCAGCCCGAACAGTGCGTACGTCGAGATCATCGCGGCCGTGGCCATGGTCTGGCTGCCGTGCCCGAGCCCCGCGTACCCCGCCACGATCCAGGCGATCGCCCAGATCACACCGACCCAGGCGATGACCCGGCTGCGCCGCCGCCGCTCCACCAGCCGGAGCACGACGAACTGCGCCACGACGATGACCGCGGTGTTGGCCGCGAGCGCGATGCCCAGGGTCGACGGCTCGATCCCGGCGGCCTCGGTGCCATAGGCCGCGAGACCCGACTCGAACTGCCCGTAGCAGGCGAAGAACACGACAAAGCCCAGCACGCACAGCTGCATCATGGCTTTGTGCGAGAGCAGCACCCTCATCCCGCTCTTGCGCGCGGAGCCATCGGTGGGCACGGCGCCCGCGATGGACGGCGTACGGGGCATCCGCACCGTTGCGGCGACGATCCCGAGCACGACGAACATCGCCGCCTCGATCAGGAAGAGCAGGGTGAAGCTCGACGGCCTGCTGACGTCGACGAGCTGACCGCCGAGCAGCCCGCCGATGCCGAGGCCCAGGTTCTGCAGGAAGAACTGCATGGCGAAGGCGCGTGTGCGGGTGGCCGGGCTCGAACACCACACCAGCATGGTGGCGAGCGCCGGCTGCATGACAGCGGTACCCGCACCGAGGACCGCGGCCGAAAGCACGGCGGCCGTCACATTGCTCGAAAGCCCCAGTGCCGCAGCACCTACGGACGCCACACCCGCCGCGATGATCAGCACGGGCAGCGGCCCGCGCCGGTCGATGACCCGTCCGGTGAACGGCAGAACGGCCAGCGCTGCCATGGCGAAGACAGCCAGTACGACGCCCGCCGTACCGGCACCAAGATCCCGTACCTGCGCCACATAGACGTACAGATACGGAACGGTGAACCCGAGTCCGAACGCGCTCAGCGCGCTCCCCAGCTGGATCCGCCGCAGCGCTGCACCCATCTCCCTGGTCACACTCACCTACCTCAAGATCTCGAAAGCGAAGAACAGACTCGAAGACTTTAGCACTAAAGTTAGAACCTTAACGCTATAGCTCGAAGGACTTCGAGAGTAATGAGGACGTGCCATACTGCCCGCCATGCCTGACACCACCGAGCAGCCAGGGCTCCAGGAGCCTCCAGGAGCCCAGCCTCGACGCGCAGATCGCCGCCTACCAGCGCGAATTCCGTGACCTGGACCCCCAGGTCGAGCAAGTCGTCTCGGCGCTGGGCAGGCTCAACCGCCGGATGAACGTCGCCTACGGGAGGCAGGTCGCAGCCCTCGGCATCAGCAGCGCCGAGTGGGAGGTCCTCAAGATCCTCGTACTGGACGGCGCCCCCTACCGTCAGGGCCCGGGTGAACTGGCCAAGCGACTCGGCCTCACCCCGGCAGCGATGACTCACCGCATCGACCGGATGGCGGGCGAGGGCCTGGTCACCCGGGACAGGGACGAGAACAACCGGGTACGCGTGATCGTCGAGCTGACCGACGAGGGCCGTGCCAAGTGGCTGGAGGCGATGCGTATGGCCACCGCCTTCGAGGAGGACCTGCTCCAGGACCTCTCCGGTGACGAACGCGGTGTGCTGGGCGAGATGCTGATCCGCCTGCTGCGCCGGGTGGAGGACGCCCAGCCGGACGCCGGCGGCCGCCTCACCGACCTGGACTGACTGGCCACCCGGGGAGGGTTGACACGCCCTCCCCGATCCGTAATGTTCTCCGAGTTGCCACGGAGCCGGAATGGATCTGTGACAACCGATTCCGCCGCGAATGCGGCAACCAAAACTCAGCACGATCTCCCACCGGGGAGAATTCCGGCATGCCGGAATTCATTTCGACCGGCTCGATTATGAGCCGTGGTGAGAATCCGCTAGAGTTTTGGACGTCGGAACGGCCCAACAGCCGGGAAGACAAACCCCACTGACTGGGAATCAGGCCCGAAAGGATCTGATAGAGTCGGACTCGCCGGAAAGGGAAACGCGAAAGCGAAGAACTGGAAAGCGGCCCCGCTTCGACCGGGAATCGGACCCGAAAGAGTCTGATAGAGTCGGAAACGCAAGAACGAAGGGAAGCGCCCGGAGGGCCCGGTGAAACGGGACCGAAGGAAGCGTCCGTTCCTTGAGAACTCAACAGCGTGCCAAAAGTCAACGCCAAATATGTTGATACCCCGGCCTGCTTCGGCAGGTTGGTGGTTCCTTTGAAAGTCCTATTCGGTGCCTTCGGGTTCCGGTAGGCAATTACACAGCGAGGACGCAGTGAACGGTCGGTCTTATTCCGACTTGATCGTTCCGCTCTCGTGTGTGTGTTCCCGATTACGGGAAAACATTCACGGAGAGTTTGATCCTGGCTCAGGACGAACGCTGGCGGCGTGCTTAACACATGCAAGTCGAACGATGAAGCCTTTCGGGGTGGATTAGTGGCGAACGGGTGAGTAACACGTGGGCAATCTGCCCTTCACTCTGGGACAAGCCCTGGAAACGGGGTCTAATACCGGATAACACTCTGTCCTGCATGGGACGGGGTTAAAAGCTCCGGCGGTGAAGGATGAGCCCGCGGCCTATCAGCTTGTTGGTGGGGTAATGGCCTACCAAGGCGACGACGGGTAGCCGGCCTGAGAGGGCGACCGGCCACACTGGGACTGAGACACGGCCCAGACTCCTACGGGAGGCAGCAGTGGGGAATATTGCACAATGGGCGAAAGCCTGATGCAGCGACGCCGCGTGAGGGATGACGGCCTTCGGGTTGTAAACCTCTTTCAGCAGGGAAGAAGCGCAAGTGACGGTACCTGCAGAAGAAGCACCGGCTAACTACGTGCCAGCAGCCGCGGTAATACGTAGGGTGCGAGCGTTGTCCGGAATTATTGGGCGTAAAGAGCTCGTAGGCGGCTTGTCACGTCGGATGTGAAAGCCCGGGGCTTAACCCGGGTCTGCATTCGATACGGGCTAGCTAGAGTGTGGTAGGGGAGATCGGAATTCCTGGTGTAGCGGTGAAATGCGCAGATATCAGGAGGAACACCGGTGGCGAAGGCGGATCTCTGGGCCATTACTGACGCTGAGGAGCGAAAGCGTGGGGAGCGAACAGGATTAGATACCCTGGTAGTCCACGCCGTAAACGTTGGGAACTAGGTGTTGGCGACATTCCACGTCGTCGGTGCCGCAGCTAACGCATTAAGTTCCCCGCCTGGGGAGTACGGCCGCAAGGCTAAAACTCAAAGGAATTGACGGGGCCCGCACAAGCAGCGGAGCATGTGGCTTAATTCGACGCAACGCGAAGAACCTTACCAAGGCTTGACATATACCGGAAAGCATCAGAGATGGTGCCCCCTTGTGGTCGGTATACAGGTGGTGCATGGCTGTCGTCAGCTCGTGTCGTGAGATGTTGGGTTAAGTCCCGCAACGAGCGCAACCCTTGTTCTGTGTTGCCAGCATGCCCTTCGGGGTGATGGGGACTCACAGGAGACTGCCGGGGTCAACTCGGAGGAAGGTGGGGACGACGTCAAGTCATCATGCCCCTTATGTCTTGGGCTGCACACGTGCTACAATGGCCGGTACAATGAGCTGCGATGCCGCGAGGCGGAGCGAATCTCAAAAGCCGGTCTCAGTTCGGATTAGGGTCTGCAACTCGACCCCATGAAGTCGGAGTTGCTAGTAATCGCAGATCAGCATTGCTGCGGTGAATACGTTCCCGGGCCTTGTACACACCGCCCGTCACGTCACGAAAGTCGGTAACACCCGAAGCCGGTGGCCCAACCCCTTGTGGGAGGGAGCTGTCGAAGGTGGGACTGGCGATTGGGACGAAGTCGTAACAAGGTAGCCGTACCGGAAGGTGCGGCTGGATCACCTCCTTTCTAAGGAGCATCTAGGTTTCCTTCGGGGAATCCAGAGACCATTTCGTCGGCAAATGTTCGACGGTGGTTGCTCAAGGGTGGAACGTTGACTATTCGGCACGGTTGGTTGTTTCTTCGAGTACTGCTTCGGCGTGGAAAGAGGGAAGGGTCAGTCGGGTCGGGCACGCTGTTGGGTATCTGAAGGTACGGGCATTTTTGTCTGTTCCTTTGGTTGCCGGCCCCAGTGAACTCGCCTGTTAGGGCGGGGTGATGGGTGGCTGGTCGTTGTTTGAGAACTGCACAGTGGACGCGAGCATCTGTGGCCAAGTTTTTAGGGCGCACGGTGGATGCCTTGGCACCAGGAACCGATGAAGGACGTGGGAGGCCACGATAGTCCCCGGGAGCTGTCAACCAGCTTTGATCCGGGGTTTCCGAATGGGGAAACCCGGCAGCCGTCATGGGCTGTCACCCACTGCTGAACACATAGGCAGTGTGGAGGGAACGAGGGGAAGTGAAACATCTCAGTACCCTCAGGAAGAGAAACAACCGTGATTCCGGGAGTAGTGGCGAGCGAAACTGGATCAGGCCAAACCGTATGCGTGTGATACCCGGCAGGGTTGCGCATGCGGGGTTGTGGGATCTCTTTTCATGGTCTGCCGACTGTGAGACGAGTCAGAAACCGTTGATGTAGGCGAAGGACATGCGAAAGGTCCGGCGTAGAGGGTAAGACCCCGTAGCTGAAACATCAACGGCTCGTTTAAGAGACACCAAGTAGCACGGGGCCGAGAAATCCCGTGTGAATCTGGCGGGACCACCCGCTAAGCCTAAATATTCCCTGGTGACCGATAGCGGATAGTACCGTGAGGGAATGGTGAAAAGTACCGCGGGAGCGGAGTGAAATAGTACCTGAAACCGTGTGCCTACAAGCCGTGGGAGCGTCGCTGTTGTTCTTCGGAACAGCAGTCGTGACTGCGTGCCTTTGAAGAATGAGCCTGCGAGTTTGCGGTGTGTTGCGAGGTTAACCCGTGTGGGGAAGCCGTAGCGAAAGCGAGTCCGAATAGGGCGATTTAGTAGCGCGCTCAAGACCCGAAGCGGAGTGATCTAGCCATGGGCAGGTTGAAGCGGAGGTAAGACTTCGTGGAGGACCGAACCCACCAGGGTTGAAAACCTGGGGATGACCTGTGGTTAGGGGTGAAAGGCCAATCAAACTCCGTGATAGCTGGTTCTCCCCGAAATGCATTTAGGTGCAGCGTCGTGTGTTTCTTGCCGGAGGTAGAGCACTGGATAGGCGATGGGCCCTACCGGGTTACTGACCTTAGCCAAACTCCGAATGCCGGTAAGTGAGAGCACGGCAGTGAGACTGTGGGGATAAGCTCCATGGTCGAGAGGAAACAGCCCAGAGCATCGACTAAGGCCCCTAAGCGTACGCTAAGTGGAAAAGGATGTGGAGTCGCAGAGACAACCAGGAGGTTGGCTTAGAAGCAGCCACCCTTGAAAGAGTGCGTAATAGCTCACTGGTCAAGTGATTCCGCGCCGACAATGTAGCGGGGCTCAAGCGTACCGCCGAAGTCGTGTCATTCATACACATAGGGCCAACGCCTGTATGGATGGGTAGGGGAGCGTCGTGTGCCGAGTGAAGCAGCCGCGGAAGCGAGTTGTGGACGGTTCACGAGTGAGAATGCAGGCATGAGTAGCGATACACACGTGAGAAACGTGTGCGCCGATTGACTAAGGGTTCCTGGGTCAAGCTGATCTGCCCAGGGTAAGTCGGGACCTAAGGCGAGGCCGACAGGCGTAGTCGATGGACAACCGGTTGATATTCCGGTACCCGCTTTGAAACGCCCAGTACTGAATCAGGCGATGCTAAGTCCGTGAAGCCGGCCTGATCTCTTCGGAGTTGAGGGTAGTGGTGGAGCCGATGAACCAGACTTGTAGTAGGTAAGCGATGGGGTGACGCAGGAAGGTAGTCCAACCCGGGCGATGGTTGTTCCCGGGGTAAGGGTGTAGGCCGTGTGATAGGCAAATCCGTCACACATTAAGGCTGAGACCTGATGCCGAGCCGATTGTGGTGAAGTGGATGATCCTATGCTGTCAAGAAAAGCCTCTAGCGAGTTTCATGGCGGCCCGTACCCTAAACCGACTCAGGTAGTCAGGTAGAGAATACCGAGGCGTTCGGGTGAACTATGGTTAAGGAACTCGGCAAAATGCCCCGTAACTTCGGGAGAAGGGGCCATCACTGGTGATTGGATTTACTCCATGAGCTGGGGTGGCCGCAGAGACCAGCGAGAAGCGACTGTTTACTAAAACACAGGTCCGTGCGAAGCCGTAAGGCGATGTATACGGACTGACGCCTGCCCGGTGCTGGAACGTTAAGGGGACCGGTTAGTGCACTTTCGGGTGTGCGAAGCTGAGAACTTAAGCGCCAGTAAACGGCGGTGGTAACTATAACCATCCTAAGGTAGCGAAATTCCTTGTCGGGTAAGTTCCGACCTGCACGAATGGCGTAACGACTTCTCGACTGTCTCAACCATAGGCCCGGTGAAATTGCACTACGAGTAAAGATGCTCGTTTCGCGCAGCAGGACGGAAAGACCCCGGACCTTTACTATAGTTTGATATTGGTGTTCGGTTCGGCTTGTGTAGGATAGGTGGGAGACTTTGAAGCGGCCACGCCAGTGGTTGTGGAGTCGTCGTTGAAATACCACTCTGGTCGTGCTGGATGTCTAACCTGGGTCCGTGATCCGGATCAGGGACAGTGTCTGATGGGTAGTTTAACTGGGGCGGTTGCCTCCTAAAGAGTAACGGAGGCGCCCAAAGGTTCCCTCAGCCTGGTTGGCAATCAGGTGTTGAGTGTAAGTGCACAAGGGAGCTTGACTGTGAGACCGACGGGTCGAGCAGGGACGAAAGTCGGGACTAGTGATCCGGCAGTGGCTTGTGGAAGCGCTGTCGCTCAACGGATAAAAGGTACCCCGGGGATAACAGGCTGATCTTCCCCAAGAGTCCATATCGACGGGATGGTTTGGCACCTCGATGTCGGCTCGTCGCATCCTGGGGCTGGAGTCGGTCCCAAGGGTTGGGCTGTTCGCCCATTAAAGCGGTACGCGAGCTGGGTTTAGAACGTCGTGAGACAGTTCGGTCCCTATCCGCTGCGCGCGCAGGAATATTGAGAAGGGCTGTCCCTAGTACGAGAGGACCGGGACGGACGAACCTCTGGTGTGCCAGTTGTCCTGCCAAGGGCATGGCTGGTTGGCTACGTTCGGAAAGGATAACCGCTGAAAGCATCTAAGCGGGAAGCCTGCTTCGAGATGAGTATTCCCACCCCTTTGAGGGTTAAGGCTCCCAGTAGACGACTGGGTTGATAGGCCAGATGTGGAAGCCCGGCAACGGGTGGAGCTGACTGGTACTAATAGGCCGAGGGCTTGTCCTCAGTTGCTCGCGTCCACTGTGTTAGTTCTGAAATAACGAACGGCCGTGTTTTTCCGGTGTTGGTTAATTTCATAGTGTTTCGGTGGTCATTGCGTTAGGGAAACGCCCGGTTACATTCCGAACCCGGAAGCTAAGCCTTTCAGCGCCGATGGTACTGCAGGGGGACCCTGTGGGAGAGTAGGACGCCGCCGAACAATTATTCGGGAAAGCCCCGTGCCCTTGTGGCACGGGGCTTTTCTGCGTTCTGAGCCGTTTTCGCGACCCGCTCTACCTCGGGTTCACCAGATGGGTGTCGTAGGCCAGGATCACTGCCTGGACACGGTCACGGGATCCCGTTTTGGCCAGGATGCGTGTGACGTGGGTCTTCACCGTCGATTCAGCCAGATACAGCCGGGCGCCGATCTCCGTGTTGGTCCAGCCCTGGCCGATGACGGTGAGGATTTCCTCTCCCGCTCTGTCAGCGAGGCAATACGCGGATCCCCTGCATCCGGTGCACCGGATGCCGCCGGCAGGTGGTGCACATAGGCATCCAGAAGCCGGCGGGTGAGGGTCGGGGCCACCACGGCGTCGCCGCTCGCAACCGCGCGGATGCCCGACAGGAGCTCCTCCGGCAGAGCGTCCTTGACCAGGAATCCGCTCGCGCCCGCCCGCAGCCCGTCGTACGCGTACTCGTCCAGATCGAACGTGGTCACGATGAGTATGCGAGTGCGGGCGCCGGACGCGATGATGCGCCGGGTGGCCTCGATGCCGTCCAGCCCCGGCATCCGGATGTCCATGAGTGCCACGTCCGGGTGGTGCTGGGCAACCAGGCCGACCGCTTCCGTGCCGTTGGCGGCTTCGCCGACGACCGTCATGTCGTCCTGGCTCTCCAGCAGCATCCGGAATCCGAAACGCTGCATGGCCTGGTCGTCGGCGATGAGTACGGTCGTCACTGGGGAGCGTCCTCCAGGGAAGGTGGAGCCGTACCCGCCAGCCGCCTGTCGGCGGCAGCGGGCCGGCTTCGATTGTGCCGTTGTACAGCGAAGCGCGCTCACACATCCCGTTGATACCGCGGCCGTTGTCGTCGGCGGGCGCCGCGTCCGCCGAAGTCGCGTTACCTGTGTCCGTTGCCAGCAGCTCCAGGCTGCCGTCGGTGTACGTGAGCGTGACCTCGGCGGAGGCGCGGGTGCCCGCGTGCTTGAGGGTGTTGGTAAGTGATTCCTGCACGACACGGTAGATGGTGAGCTGGCGGCCTTCGGTGACGGTTGTGCTGGGCCGGCCGTGGATCGTCAGGCGTACCGCCAGACCTGCCTGCCGTACACCGTCGACCAGGGTGTCCAGGTCGGTGAGGGACGGCTGGGGTGTGAGGTCGGCCGCCGGTGTCGTCTCGCGCAGGACGCCCAGTACCCGCCGTAGTTCGGACAGGGCCTGCCTGCTCGTGGTGCCGATCGCTTCCAGCGCCTGGGTGGCCCGTTCCGGGCTCTTGGCCGCGGCGTAGGCGCCACCGTCCGCCAGGCCCGTGATGACGGACAGGTTGTGGCCGATGATGTCGTGCATCTCCCGGGCGATCCGGGTGCGTTCGGCGGCTGCGGCGAGCTGGGCCTGCTGGTCGCGTTCCCGCTCCAGCCGGTGGGCCCGCTCGACCAGGGCCTCGGTGTACTCCTGCGGGTGCGGACCGCTATGCCGAGCAGGGCGACGAAGACGACGCCCCAGAGGTAGGAGACCAGTTGCTGACCCGCGGTCCCCGGGATGCGTACCGCTCCGACCACGACCGGGGCGCACATCAGCAGGCCCGAACTCAGCAGGGTCCTCAGGGGCAGCCGCAGCGCGATCGTGTATATGGGGATCAGCTGGAGGAGAGGCCTGGACAACGGCGCCCGTCCAGATGTTGAGCAGGGAGACCGGTGCCATCAGGACGAGTAGGACCACCGGGTGCCGGCGCCGCCACAGCAGCGGGACGGAGAAGCACAGGCTCATCAGCAGGACCAGCGGTTCTGACGCGTCCACGTTGCGGGCCACGTTCCGCCAGCCGCCCGAGGTGTAGTCGAGCACCGCGAAGCTCACCCAGAACGCGGTCAGTGTGGCGTCCCAGGCCATCGGCCGGCGCCGGTCGAAGGCGCGGAGCCGCTGCAGCCGGTCCTCGACGTACCGGGTGAGGGTGCGGCGCCGGTGGCCCAGTCGCCGTCCGGGCGCCCTGCCCGTCCTTCGTCCTGTCCGTCATGCCTGCCTTCCTCATGCGTCCCGGCGCCGGAGCAGCAGGGCGGCCGAGCCGACCGCTGCTGCCGCCCACAGGCAGAGCGCGAGCAGGGCCGTGCCCGTGGAGGGCGCCCGGGCAGGGGTGGCGGAGCCGAGCACTCCGGCGGCCTGGGTCGGGAAGTACCTGATGGCGCTCTCCACGGCATCGTACGGAAGCATGCTCAGCACCTCGGGCAGGATCATGACGCCGCCGATGAACGCGCCGATCGCGCCCGGTACGGAGCGCAGCAGGGCGCCGAGACCGAGTGCGATCAGGCTGAGCAGGGTGATTCCCGCGGAGTTGCCCGCGACGGCGCCCAGGACGCCGGGGTCGGTGAGGGCAGCTGCCTGGTCGGTGTCGTGGAGGAAGAGCTGGGCCACGAGGAAGGTGATCAGCGCGGTGGTGAACATGACCGCGAAGGCGGAGACGGCGAAGACCGCGGCCTTGGCCCACAGGACGGGGAGCCGGCGCGGTACGGCGGTGAGTGAGGCGCGGATCATGCCGGTCGAGTACTCGCCCGCGGTGACCAGGATGCCGAGCACGGTGACACAGAGCTGGCCCAGCATGGAGCCGTAGAGAACGAGGATGACGGTGTCGACGTCGGAGTCGCCGCCGTCTGATGTGTAGGTCGTTCCCATGATGATGCCGACGCCGAGCACCAGTGCGGAGGCAGACAGGAGCGTGATCCAGGTGGAGCGCAGCGACCAGAGCTTGTGCCATTCGGAGCGCAGGACGCGGCCCGGGGTGATGCGGTACGCGGGAGGGGCGACGGTGGTCATGCGGAGGCTCCGGTCGGTGTGGTGGTCGTGGCGGTGGTGCGGTATTCCACGGATGTCCGGGTGAGGTCCATGAAGGCCTTTTCCAGGGACACGGGCCGCGGGCTGAGTTCGTGCAGGGTCAGGGAGTGGGCGGCTGCGGTGCGGCCGATGCGGGCCGCGTCCATGCCGCGGATCTCCAACTCGTCGGGGTTGGCGCCGGGGCTGGTGGTGATCTCGACGCCGGGTCCGGCCAGGAGTTCGCGCAGGGCCGCGGCGTGCGGGTGTTGACTCTGACCCAGGAGCCGCCCGCCGTGCTCACGAAGTCGGCGACCGTCGTGTCGGCGAGGAGCCGGCCTCGGCCGATGATGACCAGGTGGTCGGCGGTGAGGGCCATTTCGCTCATGAGGTGCGATGAGACCAGGACCGTACGGCCTTGTGCGGCCAGGGATTTGAGCAGGTTGCGGATCCAGAGCACGCCCTCGGGGTCCAGTCCGTTGACCGGTTCGTCCAGGATGAGGGTGGCCGGGTCGCCCAGGAGTGCGGCGGCGATGCCGAGGCGTTGGCCCATGCCGAGCGAGAAGCCCTGATCCGCTTGTGTGCGACCTCGGTCAGCCCGGCGAGGTCGAGTACGTGTTCGACGCGGCTGCGGGGATGCCGTGGGTGTGTGCCAGTGCCATCAGATGGTTGAAGGCGGACCGGCCGGGGTGGACGGAGCGGGCTTCCAGCAGGGCGCCGACTTCGGTGAGCGGTGCGCTGTGGGCGGCGTAGGTCCGGCCGCCGATGGTGGAACGGCCCCGGGTGGGGCGTCCAGGCCGAGCAGCATGCGCATGGTGGTCGATTTCCCGGCGCCGTTGGGGCCGAGGAATCCGGTGACGGTGCCGGGGCGGACCGTGAAGTCGAGGCCCTGGACGACGGTGGTGTCTCCGTACCGCTTGGTGAGTTCGTATGCCCTGATCATGCGATTGACGCTACGGAGCGGGCGGGCGCCGGGCGTCCGACCAGGGGCGTGCGGTGGGCGTGGGCGTAGTACCGGGGTACGACCCGGATCCGGTGGAAACCTGTTTGTCCGGGCCCTGGGGGCGGGGAAGGATCTGGGGATGGACTATGTGGTTCGTGCCGTACGGGCCGATGACTGGCCGCGGGCCAGGGAGTTGCGGCTGGCGGCACTGCAGGATCCGGTTGCACCGGTCGCGTTCCTCGAGACGTACGAGGATGCGGTCGGCAGGCCGGACGGCTTCTGGCAGGGCGGACGAACGATGCGGCCGAGGGCCGGGAGGTGCGGCAGTTTCTTGCCGAGCGGTCCGACGGGAGTCTGGCGGGTACGGTCTCGGTCCTGGTCGAGCGGGCCGGCATCGATGTGCCGTTCGGTGCGGCGCCGGAGGTCGACCAGACGCATGTGGTGGGGTGTTCGTCCAGCCGCAGAACCGTGGGCGGGTGTGGCCGACGCGTTGTTCCGGGAGGCGGTCGACTGGTCCTGGCGCTGACCGCGCCGCGGGTCGAGCGGGTGCGGCTCCATGTGCACGAGGCCAATCCGCGGGCTGCCGCGTTCTATCGGCGGATCGGTTTCGTACCGTCCGGGCAGACCGTGCCCGTACAGGGTGATGAGTCGGCGCGCGAGCTGGAGTTCGAGATCCGGCGGGGTGCGGGTTCCTGACCCGGTGGCCGGTGGCCGTATTCGCTCAGTGTGGCTCGGGGATCGGCAGTCGTTCCTGCCAGCGGGTGCGGGCCTGTTCCTGTGAGCGCAGGAGCACCAGGGTGGGCAGGCCCTGGTCCTGACCGGCCGACAGCAGCCCGGGAGCTGGGGAAGCGGCGCCACGGCCGCGACGTCGTCCAGGACGAGCGTCATTGGTGGGTCGAGCCGACCGTCGGGTGACCGTACGGCCATCCGGCGGCCGTGCTCGACCACGTGAGGAGAGTGCGGTCAGGAGGGCATCGCACCCGGACGGTGGCGGGGTCCTCGATGGGTTCACCCACTACGTAGAGGGTTCCCCTTCACCGCCGAAAGAGTCCAGGACGAGCGAATCGGCTCGGTTCGGTGTGCAGGCCTCACGGATATGCACCGAGGAGAGCGCTGCGAGGGCCCGTACGGTCAGCTCCTGCGCCACCTCGCGTCGTTCGGGGTACGCGGTGAGCGCGGACTCCAGCAGACCGGCGAGCCCGGAGGCCGCCTTGGGTGGGTACGCAGCAGCCGCACCGGTTCGTGGGCGCTGCCGCCCAGGGCCCAGCGGTGCACCTGGCGGAACGGGCGTCCGTCCACGGCCGCGGCGTGCAGCCAGCACTGCAGGAGCGTCCTGGCGGTGTCGGCCATCGCCGCGTCGGCACGGGCCTGCGGCCGGACCGGGGCGAGGAGCGCGGTGGCGCGGGCGGCCGCGGTGGTGGGGTCCTCGCAGCCGGAGGTGGGGACCAGTGCAGGCGGGCCGGGGTGTCGCAGAGGTGGCCCGGATCGTAGACGAGGACCGGGCCGAGCTTGCCGCGGGCGTCCTTCGTCTCGGCCCAGACGGTGGGGTCGGAGGTGACGACGAGCGCGGGTCCGTCGGCGTCCCGGATGGCCTGGACGACGGTGGGCGGCGGGCGGCCGCGCTGCCGTAGAGGAGGAGCGGGTGCGGGGAGGGGACCGGGCGGAGGCCGCGTCCACGAGAGCGGGGCGGGGCGGGGACGCGCGTGTCGGCGGGCGCGTCGGTGGGCGCGTCGGTCGGCGCTGGCTCGGGCGCCGGACCGCGTGTCGGCCCGGACATCGGCCCGGGGAGCCGCGGGTGCCGTGTCGGGTGTCGCCTCCACGAACACCGGTGCGGCCGGAGCCGGTTGCGGCGCGGGTTGTGTGCGTACGGGCGCCGCAGCCGCATCGGCGGCCTGCTCACTCGGCGGTGCGGGCTTGTCCTCCCGTGGATGCATCCGCTCCTCGCGGCGCCGCTCCCGCACCACGCGCCAGCGGGCCACCACCCCAGCGCGAACACCGCGAGTACCACAAGCACCATCAGCTCGCCGATGAACAGGCCCCAGAACAGCCCGTACCCGGAGAGCTCACCCGCCGGTGTGTCCGGCCAGGCGCCCGGGAGGTTCTGCGGCTCGGTGACCAGGGCGCGCAGGGCCAGGGCCGTCCGGGTGAAGGAGACGCCCTGCGGCCAGGCGCCGTGACTGAACAGCCCCGCCAGTCCGGTGGCCGTCCAGCCCAGCACCATCAGCCCGAACAGGAAGGCCAGGAGCCCGACCAGCAGACCGTCCGGGATGCCGCCCTGCTGCTCACCGCGGCCCGGACGGGGAACTGTCTGCCGTGCCATGTCATGCCACCGTTGACTCGGACGAATCGTTGATCCGTTGCTGGTTCTCGATGCGTGCCGCTCGCTGCTCCGCCTCCAGCTCCGCGGCCCGTACATCCTCGGGCAGCAGATCCATGGCAGAGCCCTCCGTCATCGCGCGGTCCGTGAAGACCAGGGGCCGTTCCGCCTCGGTGATCAGGTGTTTCACCACCTGCACATTGCCGTTGACGTCCCAGACGGCGATGCCTGGAGTCAGCGTCGGAATGATCTCGACCGCCCACCGGGGCAGACCGATCACCTTTCCCGTCGCTCTTGCCTCGTCGGCCTTCTGGGCGTAGATCGTCCGGGTCGACGCCATCTTCAGGATGGCCGCCGCCTCCTTCGCGGCGGCCCCGTCGACCACGTCGCTGAGGTGGTGGACGACCGCGACGAAGGACAGTCCGAGCCGGCGGCCGAACTTCAGCAGCCGCTGGAAGAGCTGGGCGACGAAGGGGAGTTGATGATGTGCCAGGCCTCTTCGACCAGGAAGATGCGTTTCTTCCGGTCCGGCCTGATCCAGGTGTGCTCCAGCCACACGCCGACGATCGCCATCAGGATCGGCATCGCGATCGAGTTGCGGTCGATGTGCGAGAGGTCGAAGACGATCAGCGGTGCGTCGAGGTCGATGCCGATCGTGGTCGGGCCGTCGAACATGCCGCGCAGGTCACCGTCGACCAGCCGGTCCAGGACCAGGGCGACGTCCAGGCCCCAGGCGCGTACGTCGTCTATGTCGACGTTCATCGCCTCGGCGGCCTCGGGCTTCGGTGGCGCAGCTGCTCCACGATGTCCATGAGGACCGGCTGCCGGTCGGTGCTGGTGACGCTCACGTACGCGTGCGCGACCTTCAGCGCGAAGCCGGAACGCTCGTCGAGGCCGTGGCCCATGGCGACTTCGATGATCGTGCGGAGGAGGGCGAGCTGGCCGGTCGCGGTGATCGACGGGTCGAGCGGGTTGAGCCGGATCCCGTCGTTCAGCGCGGCGGTCGGGTCGAGCCGGATGGGAGTGATGCCCAGCTCCTGGGCGATGAGGTTCCACTCGCCGACGCCGTCCTCGCCCTGCGCGTCCAGGACGACGACCTGGCGGTCGCGGAAGCGGAGCTGGCGCAGCACGTAGGTCTTCTCCAGCGCGGACTTCCGTTGCCGGACTCGCCGAGTACGAGCCAGTGGGGGCGGGGAGCTGCTGTCCGTACAGCTGGAAGGGGTCGTAGATGTAGCCCTTGCCCGAGTACACCTCGCGCCCGATGATCACGCCGGAGTCTCCGAGACCGGGTGCGGCGGTCGGCAGGTAGACGGCCTGGGCCTGGCCCGTCGACGTACGGACCGGCAGCCGGGTCGTCTCCACCTTTCCGAAGAGGAAGGCGGTGAAGGCATCCGACAACGCGGACAGCGGATCTCGCATGACGTGACTGGCCTGCCTCTCGGTCTCTCGGTTCTCGGCTTCGCGGGCTTCTTGGGCTTCTTGGGCTTCTCGGACTTGCTTGGGGCTTTGAGAGGCTTCTCGGGCTGTTCCGGCTTCCGGGCGGGCGTGGTCAGTGACGGATGCCGGTGGCGAACGGCAGCGTGTTCACGAAGGCACGGTGGTGCTCGCGGTCGCACCACTCCAGCTTCAGATACGACTTGCCCGCAGAGGCCCGGATCGTCCGCTTGTCGCGGGCGAGGGCCTCGGGCGACCGGGACGACACGGTGATGTAACCCACCAGGTTCACTCCGGCCGCTCCGCTCGCCAGATCTTCACCCCGCTGGTCGAGCCGGCCGTGGGCGGCGATGTCGCGCGGGTCGACCGTGCGGTTCATCTTGGCCTGGCGGCTGGCTTCGGCGTCGTCGTTCGTCTTCTCCGTCAGCATCCGCTCGATGGCGACCTCGGTGGGTTCGAGATCCATACAGACCGCGACCGTACGGATCACGTCGGGCGTGTGTACGAGAAGCGGGCCAGGAAGTTGACGCCGACAGGCGTCATCGGCCACCCTGACCCAGGCCGTGGAGTGGCACCAGGGGCGCGGGTCGTCGACTCACGGGTCTTGGCCTGCAGGAACGTCGGCTCGACCGCGTCCAGCTCAGCGGGCCAGGCATTGCGCTTCGTCATCGCCTGGATGTGGTCGATGGGGTGATCGGGGTCGTACATCGAGTGCACGAGGGAGGCCAGACGGCTCTGGCCGAGCGGCTGGCGGACCGGATGTCCGCCTCGGCGAGGCGGGCGCAGATATCGGTGAGCTCGCGTGCCATGACGACGGCGAGACCGGCGTCCCGATCGAGCTTGCGACCGCCGTGCGGGCGGGCTGCCTTGGCCATGGCATTGGCCTCGGCGGCCAGATCGCGGCTGAAGTGCATGCAGGCCACGAGGTAGGCGCGGTGCTGCTCGCTGGAGGTGGAGACCATCGACTGGAGCTGGTCGTAGGACTCCTGCAGCCAGCCCGGCGCGGCCCTGTCGCCGCGCTGGGCGACATCCTGGCGTGTGCGTCGGGGTCGGCGGGCAGGGTGCGGGCCAGCATCTGGATGCGGGTCACGAAGCCGTCGCCGTTGGCCACATGCTTGAGCAGCGTGCCGAACCTGTCGACCAGGGCCTCCTGGTCCTCACTGTCGCGCAGTCCGACGCCGGGGCCCTCGATCTCGATGGCGGCGGTGACCGTGCGGCGGTCAGCGTGCAGCAGTACGGCGATCTCGTCCGGCCCGAACGGGGCCGCGAGCCAGCTGATCCGGCCGATCCCTGGCGGCGGCCCGATCTCGACCTCACGCCCGTCGGAGCTGACGCCGGCCTCCATGGCGGTGGAGCGGTAGGTCGTGCCGCGGCGCAGGGAGCGCCTGAAACTCCGGTTGATCTCGAACCACTTGTAGAAGGTCCGGCCCTTGTACGGGACGTACACGACGGCCAGCGCGAGCAGCGGAAGCCCAGGAGCGTCACGATCCGCAGGGACAGGACCGGGACGATGAGCCCGCTCATCATGCCGAGGAACGCCCCGACGATGATCATGGCGATCTCGCCGGTCTCGCGGTTCTTGCCGACGATCGCGTTCGGCCGGGCGCGGCCCATGAGATACGTACGGCGGGGCGCGATGTGGGACGGGTCGTCAACGCCGTCCACCTCCTGTGCTCGTGCTACCTGTGCTGCCTGAACCGCCGCCCCCGAGGGACGGCTGCCGTGGGGTGCCGGAGGTGGGCCCGGATCCGCTGCGGGGCGAGGGTGCGGACCCGCCGCCTCCGCTTCCACCGGATCCGCGGGAGCTGTGCGCGGCGACACCGCCGCTGGCCGGGTTGGCGGGACGGGCTCCGCCGCCGCCACCGCCGCCACCTCGCCGCCGCCGCGACCGCTGTGGGTCTTGATGCCCTGCGAGACGAGAGCGGCGGGTGAGCTGATCAGCGCGGCGGCCTGGGAGCCGTCGGTGGCCTGCTTGCGGTTGGTACGGGCGCCCTGGATCTCGTCGCCGAAGCCGGGCACGAAGCGGTAGATCATGGCGGAGGCGAAGATGGCCAGCAGGATGATGGCGAGGCCGGAGACGACGGCGGAGAAGGCGTTCGGCCCGTCGTCCTCGGAGAGCGCTCCGGCGAGCCCGAGCACGATGACGATGACCGGTTTCACCATGATCACGGCGACCATGATGCCCGCCCAGCGGCGGACATGGCCCCACATGTTCTTGTCGACGAGCCCCGAGTAGACGACGACTCCGAGGAGCGCGCCGACGTAGAGCAGGGCGGCCCGGATGACGAGCTCCAGGTACAGGACTCCGGCGGCGAGGATCGAGACGAGCGAGAGGACGATCAGCATGATCGGCCCGCCGCCGATGTCGTCGCCCTTCTTGAGCGCCTCGGCGAACGAACCGAAGAAGACATCGTTCTGCCGCCGGTGGCTTTGGAGATGACCTCGGTGACGCCGTCGGTGGCCGAGACGACCACGTACAGGATGAGAGGCGTGAACGCGGAGGCGAGGACGGTCAGCCAGAGGAAGCCGATGGCCTCGGAGATCGCGGTGGTGAGCGGAACCCCGCGGATGGCGCGCTTGGCCACCGCGAACAGCCACAGGACCAGGGTGAGGATGGTGGAGGCGGCGAAGACGACGGCGTACTGCTGGCGGAACGTCGGGTTCGTGAAGTCGACGTTCGCGGTCCCCTCGACAGCCTCGCTGAGCTTCCCCACGGTCCAGGCGGCGGCGTCGGCGCAGCCACGGGCCAGGGAGGAGAGGGTCGAGGGCGTCGTCGCTGATGGGGGCTCGGCACGGTCGCTGCCGCTGCCGGCTTTGTCGCCGTCCTCGCAGTAGTCCTTGGCGGCACCGTAGATGAGATCGCATGGGTTGTTACTGGCACTCGGGCTAGGAGTGGGCGTCGGGGCTGCAACGGATCTCGAAGCGAACACGATGACTGATGCCTGCACCGTGGCCAGTAGGGCGGCGGTGGACTTGGCGCGACTACCGGGCATAGGTGAACCCTCCGAACCCATTGACCGCGCCGGCGATCTCATCGGCGCTGGACGCCCGTGTGTCGCCGCTCACTGGCGCGGGGCCGTCCTCTGGGAGTGGGTGACGGCTTTCCAGTCACCATCGATCCATGCCAGTTCCATGGTGATGGTGAACCAGCCGTCCGAAACCGGCTTGGTTGAACCCTCGCCGGCCAGTCCGATCAGGCCGGAACACCAGACCTCAACGGTGGCCTGGTCACCCGACGCTTTCGTAACCTTGGTGCCGATTGGTGTGGTCCGCGAAATGAAGGTGAAGCCCTCCGGTGTGGAGCCGTTCTCGTTGAGACCGATGTTCTTGAAGAAGCCGGGTGAGTAGGCCTCGTCGAGAGTGGTCCGGAAGTTGTCCACCGATGACGGAGCAATGACAGCGCTGAGAATGCTGTCGCGCTCCGGCTTGTCGAACATCTCCGCAGACCCCAACGCCACCGCATAGTTCGCCGCCGCGCTCTGCGCCCCTGCTCGTCATGCGCGAAGCCCGACGCGATGGTGCCGTTCTTGCCCTGCACCGGCTTGGTGCCCGTCGCGGCCGTCGGACCCGCTCCGGCAGCAGACGGCTCCTTCTCGCTGCCGTTGCCGCCGTCGGATCCTTCGCCCCCGCCCAGGTTCGCGAACGCGATGGCCGCGATGAGCAGGACGACCACGCCGACGACGGTGATCAGGGACCGGGAGCTCCGGCGGGCCGGCGCCCGTACGCGTCGCTGTCGTCACCGCCGGGAAGCCGTGTACGGGTCTGGCGCGTGCCGCCGAGAGTGCTGTACGGGTCCTCTCCACCGCGGCCGCCGGGATCGTCGCCGTAGCCTCGCTCGTCGCCCTGGCTCATGCCGCGTACGCCCCTCAGCCGTGTGCGGTTCCGCGTAGTACGACGGTAGCTCTGCTGGTTGCCGCGCGGGCGCGGTGTGTTGACTCGACATCAGGGAGACGCAACCTCTGCCGGTGGGCACGACGGATGGATGGGGGTGGGCGGGGACAGCCCGGGGCAGGAAGGCCGGCAGCGGGTCAGACAGCCATCCCGTACACGATGGTGAACACGGTCCCCAGCGATCCGATGATGAAGACGCCGGTCAGGCCTGCCACGATGAGGCCCTTGCCCTGTTCCGCACTGAAGGTGTCGCGCAGTGCTGTAGCTCCGATGCGCTGCTTTGCCGCGCCCCAGATCGCGATGCCGAGGCAGAGCAGAATGGCTACTGCCATCACCACCTCGATCATGATGCGAGCCTCGTTGCCAAGCGTCCCGAACGGCCCCAGTTCGGAGCGATTCCGCCGATAATGGTGGTGATGTCACCCTTCTCAGCTGCCAGGATCATGTAAGTCACCGCCCCTGATGGGTAGTTCGCCGCCCATGCCGTACGGCACGGGTCACCTTCTATCTTCGCTGATGAAACCGCGCCCGCACGACGCCTTCCGGGTCTATTTACCCGAATCTCGCACGCTTGACCGGGGAGCCCTCCTGACCTGCGGCTCGTATCGGCCTCTGGGCGCATATGCATGGTTACTCTGTGTATCACGCTGTATGACTGCGGGCAACGAAGATGGCCCTGCGTTCGGAATGCGGTTGCGGCGTTCGCAGGGTGAGCCGTGTTCGTATGCGCTGTTCGAGAGCCGTGAGTACGCCGGTGGCTTCGGCCGGACGCATCGTCAGAGCACGGTACGGGTAGGGGCGTCGGCGAGCGGCGGGTCGTCCAGTGCGCGGGCGGCCTGAAGTCGCACCAGGAACCGTCGAAGGGGAAGAGTCCGGACTCGGCGAGCCGGGCCACCCGCTCCCCTCGGCCCGTATGGTCATCGCCTCCCCGCTCGACCAGTAGGCGGGGTGGCCGGTCTTCTGTTCGAAGGACTCCTCGTCCTTCCACCGCCAGGTACGGTCCGGGGCCACGTTTATGTCGAGCTCGTGGTCGGCGACGTCGATGTCCTCGCCGTGGTGCACGCGGCGTTCCAGGTTCACATACCAGCCGCGGAACTTCTGCTTCCGTCCGAAGAACCAGAACACGGCGTGACCGGCCCCGACGGGCTGGTGGATGAGTGCGCTGCCCTGGGCCACCGGTCGGCCTTCGCGGGTAGCCCCGGCCGGGCGGTCCCGCGGCGGGATGTCCCGGAGGTGGGCACCGCCAGGCAGGGCCGTGCGCCACATCGGGTGCCGGTCTCCAGCCAGACCAGCTGGCCTTCGGCGGTGCGCTCGACGAGACGTACGGGCACCGAGGAGCTCAGGTGGCCGCCGATGAAGAGGTTCCAGCGCAGGATCTGCCCCGGGCCGTTCATGGCGCGAGCAGGGCCAGTTCGTCGGCGGTGAGCCGCAGCGCACCGGCGGCCACGTTCTCGGCGAGATGGGCCGGATTGCCGGTACCGGGGATGGCCAGCACGTGCGGTCCCTGGTGCAGGGTCCATGCCAGCCGGACCTGTGCGGGTGTCGCGCCGTGGGCGCGTGCGACGGTGAGCACCTCCTCGCTGTCGGCGGTGTTCGCGCCGTCTTCCCGCCCTGCGCCGGCGATTGCGAAGAACGGTACGAACGCGATGCCCTGTTCACCGCACGAGCGCAGCAGAGCATGCTGATCGGGCAGGGAACCGATGCCGTAGGCGTTCTGCACACAGACCACGGGTGCGATGGACTGGGCCTCGGCGAGCTGTTCCGGCGAGGTGTTGGAGATGCCCAGGTGCCGGATCAGCCCCTCCTCGCGCAGGTCGGCCAGCGCGCCGAAGTGCTCGGCCACGGAATTCGCGGACTGGCTTCGCGCGATGCGCAGGTTCACCACGTCGAGGTGGTCGCGGCCGAGCTGGCGCAGGTTCTCCTCCACCTGCCCGCGCAGCTGCTCCGGGTTGCCCACACCCAGCCGCCGGAGGGTCCCGGCCGGGACCGACCTTGGTGGTGATGACCAGGTCGTCGGCGTACGGGGCGAGGGCGCTGTTGATGAGCTCGTTGGCCGAGCGCAACGGGGAGAAGTAGAAGGCGGCGGTGTCGATGTGGTTCACGCCGAGCTCGACCGCGCGCCGCAGGACGCCCAGCGCGCGCGCCCGGTCGCTGGAGTCGGCGTTCGCGAACGCCGCGCCGTTCTGCGTCAGGCGCATCGTGCCGAAGCCGATCCGGTTGACCGTGAGGTCGCCGAGCTTCCAGGTGCCTGCGGCCGAAGCGGTGATCGATTCCGAGGATGAGGTCATCATCGGATTCTCTCACCGGCCGTCTATCTCGTGCGGCGGTAATGGGGCACAGCGATCGCCCCGAGTGATGCGGGATCCCGGTGGCGTCGACCAGCTCCGCCTGGGTCAGGCGAACTATGTGATCGCTACGGATGAAGGGAGTGCGCTGGGTACGACGGGCTTGTTCTCGCAGTCGAGCGTGCTCACCACTACGCGGGCCGAGTGTAGAAGAAGTGTGAGATGTCCTCGAATTCCGACGCTGTCGGTGAGCTCATCGGTCAGCTCGCCGGCCAGGGCACTTCGCGCTCCTGGCCGGCTGCGGTGCCAGATATTTTGCACTGTACGTAGATTTTGTACCGGATGGTCCTATGTCTGTCGACACCGTAAACAAGCTTCACGTCTGAGTTGATCTGCGTCAGGTGAGGCTCCGGGATTTCCCATTCTCGGTCTTTTTCCGAGAGGGAATCGAAAGGGTAGAGGAGGGGCCGTACGAGACCGATTCGCATCCCTGTGGAGATATCGGTCCGTATCGCGCAAAGTTCCGAAATTAGATATGGAATGGTTTCGCTCTTGGGAGTCTGCTGCCGGACCTGCTCGTGGTGCCGAGTGCGGGCTTCGGTAAGTGTGACCGGGCTGTTGAAACGAAGCTCGTCGGAACCTTCGGTCCCGCTGTCGATCTGTTTCAGCCCGGACTCACCGAAGAGCTCCGCGCAGGATTTTCGCTCTGCGGCGGCGGCAGTATCCGCCTCGTCCGTTGCGTTCGAGCAGGCGCTTGCTCCGAGCGCCAGAGAGCACAGCAGGAGTACGGCGATGGGTGACCTCATCCGTCACCACCCTCGCGAATTGTCGGTGTCGCTGAGCCGGCCGCCGCGGTTGTACGTATCCTCGACTTTCGTCGTCAACTCTCGTGTGTATTTACTCCCCATGTCGTGTTCTTCGACGTAATTGAGAAGCGGGCTCATTGCGTTCCTTCGCCCTTCCGCGCTGGCCTTGTCGATTCCCTCGGCCGATTCGTCATGGTTGTCGAACTCATGGTCCTTGAGCCACTGCAAGGTCTCGTTGCCGAATTGCGTATTGGCTGCGCCGCCAATGGTTCCGATAGCCAGCGGAACAGCGACTACGGCTGCTGGCCCAGTAGGAACCATCGCTGCAGTCGTGACACCCACGGCCGCACCGATCGTGGCCTCTGCGGCAAAATTACGCCAGGCGCCCTGTTGTTCCAGTTTCAGATTACGTTCCGTCTTTTCGTCCCCGAATTCCTTGCCAATAGACTCGAAGCGGGATTCGTTCAACATGCCGTGCATCTTGACACTGTGCATGCCAGCTGAGACAGCGAGTTCCGTGTCGTTTCCTTGAGCCGTCATAAGGCTCGATCCATACACCTGTTGGGCCGCAGAGAGGGTCGCATGAGAATCCTCGTCGGAGGCCAGAGCCCGCATGAACTGCATGATGAGGCTCCCGCCGACGTAGTCGAGGAGTTGCCACGTCGTCTACACGACCAGTGCGCGCCATGGCCGCCAGTCCTGGAAGTCGCGGGGCGGCGTACCCAGTACGTGCCACAGCATCTCCCCGACCTTCTCGGCGTCGAAGAGCCGCGACTCGGGGATCCGGGAGGTCAGCTCATGCGCGGTGGTCGTCTTTCCCGCGCCGAAGGTGCCGTTCAGCCAGATGATCACGCCGTCCACGGTACGGGGCTCGGGCGCGACGGACTATGTGATCGCTACCGATGAAGGGAGTGCGCTGGGAACGACGGGGTTATTCTTGCAATTGAGATTCTTCACCATCACTCGGGCGGAGTGCAGAAGAAGTGTGAAGTGGGCTCGGGTATCTGTGTTGCCGGTGAGCGTGTCGATCAGTTCCCCGCCAGCGGAGCTCCAGTCTCCTGCCCTGTCGGCGAACCCGATATTTTACAAACGATGTAAACCTCATAGTGAATTGATTCATATTCACGATCGTGTCCGTGGACGAGTTTCACGTCCGAGTTGATTTCGGTCAACTGAGGGGCGCGGAGGCCGAATCTGGACTCTCTGTCGAAAGGTGAATCAAAGGGGAATAGGGAGGGTCTGTATGTAAGAGCAACTTCACTCAGTTGGTCAGTGGTGTCCGTTCGGATTTTACATACATCGGATTCCGGATAGGGGTGAGCTGCGTGATTTCTTCCACCGGAGTCCACTGCTTGACCTGCCCGTAAATGCGGGAGCGGGTCCTGTCCAGAGTGTCAGCACTCTTGAAGTGAAGCTCGGAGGATTCCTTGGTCTGGCTATCGATCCACTTGAGCCCCGCGTCGCCGAAAAGCTCCGCGCACGTCTTCCGTTTGGTGGCAAGGGAATCGGCCTCGGTGGTTGTGCTCGAGCAAGCGCCCGCCAGGAGCGCCAGGAAACACAGCAAGGTTATGGTGCCTGGCTTTCTCATCTTCACCATCCTCGCGAGTCATCCGTGTCGCTTTTGTCGCCGCCACGGCCGTATGCGTCCTCGGCCTCGATAACTAGCCCTCTGCCGTTGTGGGTGTCCATTCCGTGCGCCTCCGCGTAGTTGAGGAGCGGGGTCATCGCGATTCGTTCCCCTTCGGCTTTGGCTTTTCCGATTCCCTCCGCTGCATCGTCATGGTTGTCGAATTCTTTATCATTGAGCCATTGTAAGGTATCATTCCCGAATTGAGTGTTGGCAGCTCCCCGATTGTTTCGATCGCCAAGGGGACTGCGACTATGGCTGCCGGCCCAGCCGGGACAATCGCGGCCGTAGTGACGCCAACCGCAGCACCGATTGTTGCTTCAGCGACAAAATTCCGCCATGCGCCCTGTTTCTCCAGTTCAAGATTTCGTTCGGTCTTGACATCCGCGAATTCCTTGCCGATGGCCTCGAACCGGGACTCGTCGAGAAGACCGTGCATCTTGACGCTATGCAGGCCCGCGTCAAGAGCTGCGACGCTGTTGTCGCCTTGGCGGTCATCAGGCTTGCGCCATAAACCTGCTGTGCCACAGAGACAGTCGCGTGCGAACCCTCATCCGATGCCAGGGCGCGCATGAAATTAATGGTGTCCGTCTCGCCGAAGTCAAGGAGGCGATGGTGGTCTTTCCCGAACATAGAGTCCCGCCCGACGAGATCTCCGCTGTTGGCAGTGTTGTCCATGGAGTAGTTCAGGCTGTCAATATGGCCTGCCGCCATCCTTGCCAGGCTGTCGCGGACGCCATCCTGTTTATCTATCGTGTCGGCAGTTCCGTAGTGGTCGACGACCTTTTCCATGAACTCGGTCCGCTCGTCGCGCGCCGTGTTCAGTGCCTCTGTTCCCAGCTGCGGAACCGAGGGAGACGGGTCGTCGTATGCGTAGCCGAGCGTCGCCGACTCCAGGGCGTGCCCGAGGTTGGCGTATCCGGTCGTCTTGCCGTCGTCATCGAGCGGCCAGGTGCGGGCGTCCCCGCTCCCTTGTCGACCAGATAGTCCCAGTTGCTGACCGTGTCCAGATTGTCCTTGGCCCTTGGCCGGACGATCCGTTGAAGAAGTCCAAGGACGCTTCCGGGTTGCGCCCCAGTGCCTCCAGGAACCCTGCGACCGGGTCGTTCTCCGGCTTGTTCGCGCCCGGGGGTAGTCGAGCTGAGCCAGGTGGCCCGGGTTCTCCCAGAGCCAGTCCGGGCCGGCCCGCTCATTGCTGCGCTCGAACTCGATCAGTCCTTCGCCGTACTCGTTGAGGAAGGCGCCGTCCCACTTGCCCTTGGACATCAGGCTGCTCATCACCTGGTATCCGTACGGGGCGGTCATGATCCCGGGCTGCTTGAACCGGTCGTCGCCCGCAGCGATGATGCCTGCCTTCCAGTCCTGCATGTCCTGCGAGTTCACGTGTGAAGCGGTGGCCAGCGTCAGCCCGAGGTTGTCCTGCACCGTCGCAAGAATCTTTGCGCGGTCTCCGGTCGGGGCGTCGCCGTGGCCAGGGTCGGCGAGGCTACGCCAGAGCTGAAGGGTGCCGTCCGGACCCAGTTTCGTGGCGAAGCGCTCCGCGAACGCGGGATTGTCGCGCTGGTACTTGGCGACTTCGTTGAACTTCTTCAACTCGGCATCGGTCATTCCATCGCGCTTGGCCGCCAGCTTGAGCATCGCATCGGCGTCCTCGATGCCCTGCTTGCGGTCGGCGTCAGTCAGACCCTTGTATCCGGTATCGCTGAAGTTGTACTTGCTCTGTGCGTGGGTACGCAGGGCCCGTGCGGCGATTCGGTCGGTCTCGTTCGCAGCCGTCAGTATCCGGCCGACTTCTGTGGCTGCCCGATCTACCTCGTCCTGACTCGCGGGTTCGATCTTCGCTGTGCCGGCCCCGGCCCCGACGGGACGGAACTGACGGCGCCACCCTTGTCGTTGATATGTACGTTGCGTTTGGCCCACCGGTCGACGGTGGTCTGGAGGTCCTCTTGGTGCTTCTTCAAGTCGGTGTACGAATCCTGCAGGATCTGGTGCACACTGCGGGCTTCGGTCACCACATCGCTGAACTCCGCCGCGGTCTTCGCCACGAACTGCCGGGTTACGCCGGCGTTCAGGCCCTGCCACTCAGCGTTCTCCGCCTGCATTCAGAGCTCCGAGGCGTTGACCCCGCCACTGCCTGCGGCGCCGTCACCCGTGGCCAGAGACTTCAGCTTCGTTACCATCTGCCCCCATTCGGTGGCTGCCGACTGGAGCTTGCCAAGGCGCAGATTGAGCAGTTCCGGGACGTTGAGCATGCGTCTTCCCGTCTACTTCCAGTAGTTCTGAATACGTGACTCCGACATGGGCTGCTCGGACTCATTCCGCATCTCGGTCGCGATCCTGACCTCGTCCTTGGCGTGCAGAGCCCGTGAATAGTCGAGGTGGTTGGAGATATGTGCGCAGGCTTCCTTGAGCGTGCCGACCTGGGTGTTCCACGCTCGTGCAGCTCGGTGAGGGCGGAACCCATGTCCAGGCCGTCGTTGAAGAGCTCGATGGAGGCGTCGAAGGTGGTCTGGCGTGCATGGTCGGCGTCCACCCGCAGGCCCTCCCGTAGCGTGTACGCAAGGTTGCCGAGCTTCCCAGTGCGTCGTCGTTGACGACCAGGTCTTCTGGCCGCCGCCGACTCCGCCGGACGCCTGCAGTTGATTGAGCTGCATCTGCGACGGCGCCCTCTCCGCCGCCTCGGCCTTCAGCTGCTCCCATTCGGCCCATGTCATATGCGGATCGTCCCCGTTGCGCGATCGAAATGCTCATGCGCACGCCAACGTAGCAAGGTGATTAATTGTTGCGTACACGATTGCGGATCTGTGGCCTGATCGCGTGGGCGGATGTCGTTGCGGGAAGGAACATGGGCCGTGTTCTGCGACCCTTCGGCGGTCAGGACGGGGTGACCGGTCCTGGGCCGCCGGGCTCTGCGAAGTGGTCGAACTCGCCGGCCTGGACACCCTTGGTGAAGGCCTCCCACTTGGTACGTGTGGTGGTGACGACGGTGGCAGGGTCGCCGGTCTCGCGGAGGTGGACGAGGTCTCCGGATCCGAAGGCGATCTCGATCCAGGGCCGGGGCCTTCCGCGTCCTCGGGGCCGCGCGGGTCCAGTTGAGGTCGGTGGGGGTGTCAGTCATGGATCAGATTCTCCATGACCAGCCGTGGCTGGGACGGCTCCCAGACAGAACAGTCGTGTGCGAAGAGCACGCGGCGGGGTCGAGTTCGGTGAGCCGCTCCAGCCACGGAGGGTAGGGAGGAAGCGGCGGTTGGAGGCCGTGCAGGACGGCCCGGCGAGCCAGGTGGTCCGACGCGAAGTGCGACGCGAAGTCGTGGGCCTGGCCGGCGAGGATCGTGGTGCCGTCGTCCTGCCGGATCGCGAGCGACTGGTGCCCGGTGGTATGCCCGGGGTCGGGATGATCCGGACTCCCGGCCAGACCTCGGCTTCTCCGGTGATCTCCTCGTAGCTGGCGCCGGGGAAGTCGACCAGTTCGTCGATGGTGTAGCCGCCTCGGCGGGCGGCGGCCAGCTCCACGGACTGCACGAGGACGGGCTTGCCGCGTAGCAGGGGATTCCCGCCGCAGTGGTCGAAGTGGAGGTGGCAGTTCACCACCAGGGAGATGTCCGTGAGGGCGACCCCTGCGGCGGCGAGTGCCGCCTCAAGCGGCCTGCGGCGGGGGCGATAGTGAGCTTCGGTTTCCGGTCGGCAGCGCCGACACCGGTATCGAAGAGGAGCAGCCCTCGTCGCGCTGTACGAGATAGGCGAGAACGGGTTCAACTCGTGGCTGCGAGCCACCGGTTTCCGACGCCGGCCGGACGAAGTAGCCCAGGTCGAGTCGGCGTACTGACGTCTGGTTGCCCATCGGGTCATGCTGGCAGGCCGCCATGGTTTCCTCGGGGCTTTCTGCCGACAGCGGAGTCAGAACCGCCGGGCGTACGAGCTGTCCCGGCTGCTCGATTCCGAAGATCCCGGTGCCGTCATCACGGTGCGACAGTCGGGCCTCGGAAGCGGCAGGAAGATGACCGTGCAGGCGACGGGCAGGGTGCTGGCCGGCGATGTCTCTCTCGCGGCTCTCTTCTCCGGAGTCGACCGGGCAGTGCTGACCTGTCGCGGCGCCGTACGGGCGGGGTTCTCGCGAATCTTCAACTTCTGGGCCGAGTCCCAGTACTGAGCGGCTAACGGCCGAGGCCCGGTTAGAGGACGCCTCCGTTGGCGCGGATGTTCTGCCCCGTGATCCACCGGCCGTCCGGCCCAGCCAGGAAGGCGACGACGTCCGCCAGGTCCTCGGGCAGGCCGAGCCGGCCCAGTGACGTCATTGCCACCGCCATCGCCAACTGCTCCGGCGCGTTGGCCGACCTCAGCAGATCGGTGTCAGTGGCGCCGGGCGATACGGCGTTGACGGTGATGCCCCGTGCGCCGAGCTCGCGTGAAGCGACCATGGTCAGCTGTTCGAGGGCGCCCTTGCTGGCCGCGTACGGGGCGTTGCCGGGAGCGGGGATGAGGGTGTTGAGGCTGGAGATGTTCACGATCCGCCCGCCGTCGCGCATGTGCCGCGCCGCGTAGCGCACCGTGAGGAAGACGGACTTGGCGTTCACCGTCATGACTCTGTCGAAGACGGCCTCTTCGGTCTCTGCGATGGGTGCGGTATCGGTGTGCGTGGCGGCGTTGTTGACGAGGATGTCCAGACCGCCGAGGTGGCGGTCGGCGGTGGCCATCAGCTCCTCGGCCGCGCTGGGCTCGGACAGGTCCGACTGGACCGCCATGACGTTCCCGTCCGACTCCTGCGCCTGCCGTACGACGTCATCGGCGGCTTCCACGTTCTGCGAGTAGTTGAAGACGACGTTCGCTCCGTCCCGAGCGAGGCGCAGCACGATGGCTCGCCCGATCCCTCTCGACCCTCCGGTAACGACAGCTGTTCTTCCGGTGAGTGCCGCCATGGTTCCTCCCCATTCCGGGCGGGCCGCCCGTCGCGAACAGCTCTACCCAGGCGTGGTGTTGAGGAAGCACTGCGGGGTCAGCTGCCGTCGGTACCTGCTTTGACCGTACGGACGAGGGCGGCCCATGCGGTGGGGTGGCCTGGAGTATCGCGCCGCTGGGGTCGCTGCTTTCGGTCAGGTGGACCGTGCCTCGGTGCGTGGCGATGTGTATGCAGGAGTTCCCCTGTGCGCAGTAGGAGGACTTCTGCCAGGTCAGATCGGCATTGGGGCCCCTTCACAGGTTCTGGGCGATGTTGTGGATGAAGTCGCGCGATGCCTCAGGAGTCAGCGCCGTCGTTTCCATGCGGCCCAGGAGGACGCGGTACTTCTCCAGCTGGGCTTCGGCGTCGAGGAAAACCGGGCCGTGCGACTGGTCCAGGTTGACGGTATCGAGGTGCGGTACCGCGCCCTGGAGGTAGTAGATCGACTGGCCTGATCCTGCGAAGGCTCCTGCGGAGAACGGGATCACCTGGACCGTGACGTGATCGCGTTCGCTCATGTCCAGCAGGTGCCGCAATTGCTGCTCGGCCACCTTCGGTCCGCCGAACTGCATGCGCAGCGCTGCCTCGTGGATGACGAACTGCTGGGCCGCCGGAGATTCCCGGAACAGGATGGCCTGTCGTTTGATACGGAATGAGACGCGGTGCTCGACGTCGGGCGGCGTCAGTTCCGGTACGTCCTGTCGGAAGATCACGCGGGCATGCTCCGGGGTCTGGAGCAGTCCCGGATGTGAACGGTGACCGCGGTACGAAGGCGTCGGGCGTGGTGCTCGACTTCTGCCAGGTCGAGAAGGGTGCGGGCAGGATCTCCCGGTACTCCTCCCACCAGCCACGTGTGCGGGCGGCTGTCATGTCGCACAGCGCCACGATCAGATTCTTGTCCGGGCAGTCGTAGTGGCAGGCCAGGGTACGCACGCGCTCAGGACTTACGCCTACCCGTCCGGCCTCCATGTTGCTGATCTGATTCTGCTTGACGCCCAGGAGCTGTCCGGCGTGCGTGGCCGTCAGGCCGGCGCGCTCGCGAAGCTTGCGCAGCTCGCTTCCGAAGCGGAGTTGCCGGCCCGTTGGGTTGGTCCTCACGGCCTTGTTCGCCTCCTTGAGCGGCTGGTCACCCACACGGGTGTCAGTTCACGGTTTTCTTGGGATTCGGTTAATGCATTAGCCGGTAGTCGCTACTTTAGGCCTCGGGCCACCGCCCGGAAGAACCCCGCTCGACGGAGCGACCTGGTCACTGGGCAACGCATCACACGCATCGAACCGCACCCAACACCCTCCGCGAACGGAGACTTCCATGGCCACCGCCACCGTAACGCCGCCCTGGGCGTACACCCTCCAACTCCTGCAAGATCCCCGCGCCCCGGGCGTAGCCCGCTCCACACTCCGTACGGTCCTGCGCGTGCACGGGCTGGCCGAACTCACCGAGACCGCAGAGCTGTTGGCCAGCGAACTGGTCACCAACGCCTACCTGCACTCCAAAGGCCCGTACTCGCTCCGCCTGCGCGGTGCCGGGCGGCAGCGGATCAGGCTCAGCGTCTGGGACACCAATCCACACATTCCGGCGCCGTTCAGCTGGAGCGCCGAAGCGCCCTCGGTCCTTGCCGAGGGCGGGCGCGGTCTCTACCTCGTCACTCTGTACGCGGAGAGCTGGGGTGCGTACCTGATGGACAGCGGGCTGCCGGGGCAGGGCGGAAAGCTGCTGTGGGTCGAGTGTGCGTGGAAGCCGGAGTACGAGAGGTGAGCCACCGGCCACGGCAAGGGCGCGGGCCGCCGTGCTCGGCCCGCGCCCCGCTTGAGGAATTCGGCTCAGCCGGTGTACTGGGCCTCGAACGTGCTGAAGGCCCGCTCCTGGCGCAATTCCAGGCGGGCCTTCGGCTCTCGGCGAGCAGCTGTGCGCAACGCTGCGACTGCGCCACCTGGCACTCCGCGACCAGCCGGAAGCCCTTGCGTACCGGGTCGGCACGCCACAGGCTGCGCCCGGGCAGGAAGGCGTACTCCAGCGACGACCGGGCCAGGTCCTTAAGCTCGGGGTAGTCGAGGCCGTACGTGCGCGCTGCGCGCAGGTACTCCTGACCGATGTCACCGCGGGACACACCGGGGTCGTCCGTGGACAGCACCACCGGAACCCCGTACGCCCGGTAGACCGGGAACGGATGCTCCGCGCCCTCGACCTGGAGGATCTGGGCGTTACTGGTGAGCGGCACCTCCACCGCGATCTGCCGGCGGGCCATGTCGCGGGCCAGCCGCGGCCAGTTGTCCTCCTGGACCAGGTCGACGCCGTGGCCGATCCGCTCGGCCTGGCCGGTGCGTACCGCGTCGTCGATGTGGAAGGTCAGGTCCTCGGGCTTCACCAGGCCGGGGACCAGCTCACCGGCGTGCAGGGTGATGTGGGCGCGGGGTAGACCGTATGCAGGTAGTCCAGCATGCGCATCTGGAGACGGTAGTCGCGCAGCGAGATCTCGCCGTCCTCCGGCTGGACCAGGTTCACCGCGACGAACCGCTGGTCGCGCTCGGCCAGGCGCAGCCCCAGGGCGATCTGGGTGAAGACTCGTTCCGGAGCGCTGTTGCGTGACACCTGGGAGATCCAGCGCACCGTGACCTGGCAGGCCGGACCGGGCTTGTCGCTCGCGCACCGGGCGGTCTCACGGAACTCGGTGTCGGAGGCGTCGGCCTCCTTCTGGCATCGGTGACCAGCTGTTCGAGCCGGCCCCGGCGAGCAGCTTGCCGTGCATGGCGGCGAAGTCCGGTCCCACCCGACATCCGCGGCGAGCTTCTGGCTCCCGCCGATGCCGGGCTGACCATGGTTTCCAGGTAGGTCTGGTTCTGCTCGGCGGCGGTGCCCGCCACATCGGCCAGCATCTTTCCGCGGTGGGCGGTGGCTGCGCCGAACTTCCCGAACGTGTCGAAGAAGTGGTCGTGCCCCGACTCGCCCTGCGGAAGTCCTGCATGGACCAGGCCCGGACGATGGCCTGCCGGAAACCGGCATCGCTGAGGGTGTCTGTCGCAGGCCGGGTCCCGGGCCGCACGGCGGTGCGACGGCCGTCATCGTGGCGTCGATACACAGGCCGTCTTCGGCGGCGAGCTTGATGAGGTATTCGGTCCTCACCGCACCGGAGAGGTGATTGTGCAGGTCGCCGCCCTTGGGCAGGTCGCGGAAGAAACGGTCGGCGCCCGCCCGCCCGGGTGCGCGTCCAGCCAGGCGGCGGTCCGCGTTTCGGCGGCGGTCGTGGGCCGGGGCGAGCTGCCGCCGGCTTGACGGGTACGGAGTCGGCGGCCCTGGCCGGCGGTCCGGCGGGCAGCGACGAGGCGAGGGCAGCCGCTGCGGCGAGCCCTGCGGTCATCAGCAACCGGCGGCCGCGCGAGGAGGTGCGGTGTAGGGAGATCACCTGAAGCATGATCACGAAGGTCGGCTCCCGCCACCCCGTACTTGCGGGTAAGACGCCCCTAAACCATCCGTCCGAGGGAACCGAGTGGCCCTGAGGGCGCCTCGCCTCAGACGCGAAGCTCTGGCGGGAAGCCCGTCCATCGCAGCTCCGGGGAAGGTGCCCCATGTCGTTGAACATGACCACCGAAGCCGGTCTGCCCGGTGCGTAGCGGACAACTGTCAGCGCGGCGTTGGCGTGGTTGAGGCCCATCCAGCGCCACGCCGGGCGTCGAGCGCCGCCCGTACCAGCCAGGCGATGAGGAACGCGTGGGTGACCACCAGTTCGTGGCGGGGTTCGTCACCGTCGACCGGGCCGGTGAACCGCGCCGAGGCTGCCCGCGCCAGCGCCGGACCCCGCTCCCGCCTCGGCCGGTAACTCGGTCAGGCGGGCGAGCATGGCGTCCGCCGCCTCGGGCGGCAGCTCCGAGTGCTGGGGCACGTGGGGACGTAGTCCCCGGCCTCCTCCGACACGTGGAGCGGTACCGCGTCGAGCCGGCCGGCAATCAGCCTTGCTGTCTGCGCGGCTCGTGGCAGGGGCCGTGGTGTACGTGGGAGAGGGGCTGCCACTGAGCCGCTCGCCCAGCAGCACCGCCTGGCGCCGGCCGTTCTCCGTCAGCTCGGACTCATCCGGCGACGCCTCACCGTGCCGGGCGAGGTAGAGGTGGCGGGTGGCGGTGGCGGTGGCGGTAGCGGGGCGTCCGGGCATGCCTGACCAGACGCCTCCACCCGCAACGACGGTTCCGCCCCGCCGGCTGCGGACTTGGGAGTGCTTCCTTGCACTTCTGGCTGTCTGGCCTCGGCATGAAGTGCAAGGAAGCACCCCAAGTCGGTTCAGGGGCGGGAGGGCGTCGCGCTTTGGGTGAATGGGTGGGGATGGGGGCTTGGGAGGGCTGGATGTGGGGTGTGGGGCGGCGTGTTGGGGGCGGGGGTTTGGGAGAGTGCCGCCCACGATCAGGAACGGGGTGAGCTGGGTGAGCGGGGTGAGCGGGGTGGCCGGGGTGCGAGGGCTGAGCGGGTTGCGGGGCCGGCGGCGGGGGTGAGGGCGACAGGCCGGTGCTGGAGACAGTGACGGGCCGTGGTTGCGGGCGGCCGGGGTGCGGAGGCGCTGCGTACTCATCTCGGGCCGGTGCGGTCCGAGCTGGCGATGGCGCACGAGGGGCTCGTGGCGGGGCCGGCGCCCTGTCGGCGCTCGCGGAACTCGGCACCGTACGGGCATCGTGGGAGCGGCGGATCGCTGCGGCGCAGGGAGTGCGGGACCCTCGCCGGGAAGCTGCGGGCTGCCGCGTGCACTCAGGGTGCGACGGATGAGGGCGTGAAGTCGGGTCTGGCATCCGTGGCGGGCGGTAAGGACGGGCGCGGTGAGCGCGTCGGCGTCGGCGCTGACGTGGGCGAAGTTACGGGACCTGAAGTGCGCCGAGCTGGAGGGCGCGGCCGATGGGTGGGGCCGCACGAGCAACCGGGCGGACGTTGCGCGGGACCGGGTCGAGAAGCAGCTGCTGATCGAGTTGCGGGACACGCAGCGGAGCGAGGCCGCGGAGGCGGCGGTGGCGCGGTTGCGGCAGCTGGGCCGGAACTTCCAGTACGTGTACACGGAGTGCGGCCTCCTCCGTACGACGCTGAACAGCCTGGCCCACGAGCTGAAGGGGCAGCAGCGGGCGCTGCTGGACGCGCTGGACGATGCGGCTGCCCTGAGGTTCACGGTGCACGCGGACGGTTCGGTCACGTACCCGGAGGGCGGCGAGGGCTGGTCGACGGCAAGCCGTTGAGGGCGGGACGGTGTCGTCGGGCGGGGTACCGGGGCTGGTGGCGCCGTCGGGGCTGGTCGCGCCGAACCCGAACGTGGCCAAGGCGCAGGACATCGCCGACCGGTGGTGGGAGCCGTGCGGACGGCGGCCGAGATCGACTGGCGGTACGCGGGGTCCTGCGGAAGCTGAAGGCCGAAGAGGGCCTGAAGGTCCCGGACTCGACGTGGAAGGACGCGGCGGGGACGCCGCGGCGGTCCGGGACGCTGCGCGCGGGTACTTGCGGGACACCATTCCAGAGGACGCGACGCCTGCCGAACGCAAGGCGTGGTGGGAGGCCCTGACGCAGGAACAGCGCGAGGAGTACCTCGCGGTGTACCCGGACCGCATCGGCAACCTGGACGGCATCCCGGCGCTGGTGAGGGATGCGGCGAACCGGGACAACCTGCAGCTGCTGATCGGGAAGCTGGAGGGCCGGGACGACGATATGGCGGTTACGCAGCTGGCGGGGCTACGGGAGATCGACCGACAGCTGCAGGCGGGCAAGCAGCCACCCATGTTTCTGCTGGGCATCGGGGATGAGGGAACGGGCGGGCGATTGTCTCTACGGCAACCCGGACACGGCGCGGAACGTTGCGGCTTATGTTCCGGGTTGGGAACCTCTTGACGAGGATTTCGCGAAGAATGACCTACAGCGTGCCCGAGACACAGCAATTGGAGCGAGGGAGATAAATCCTGCATCCCCGACTGCTTCGATCGTATGGCTCGGGTACGACGCACCTCAGGTGTCCGCTGGTGATCTCATTAATAATTTGGATGTTGCAGGTGAGAGTAATGCGGAGGTGGGTGCGTCTGCGTACAACAGCTTTATGGCTGGCGTTTCGACAACCAATGGGCATAGCGACCCGCATATCACAGCGATTGGGCACTCTTACGGATCGCTCACGGTTGGCTTAGCGGCTCAGAGTGAGGGTGGGATCCCGGGTGCCGAGGATATTGTTCTGGTGGGCAGTCCAGGGACAGGTGCGCAATCCGCGGAAGAGCTCGGCGTCGGAAAGGATCACGTATTTGTTGGAGCAGCAGAGAACGATACTGTGACAAAGCTTCCCAATAGCCGGGAGGCCAGTGGTATGGCAGCCGGGGTTGCGGGCGGAGCATCCACCGGCTTCGTCCTCGGTGGGGCAGCCGGGCCAGTGGGTGCCGCTGTTGGCGGCACTCTGGGGCATCGCGGGCGGGGTGGCCGGGTATACGGCGCAGGACGTAGGGACCAAGGAGAGTGACGTGTGGTTCGGTACCGACCCCGCGCACCGTGATTTCGGGGCGAATCGCTTTGAAGTGAGCGACGGTCCGTTGCCGTTGCAGCGGGGACATGAGCCCTGGAAGCACACTCAAACTATTTTCACCCCACCAAGGATCAAATGTCGGCAGATAACATTGCGCGAATCGTTTCAGGTAAATCTGAGGATATTGGGCGGGAGCGTCCGAGGTGAAAGCGTGGATCGGTGCCGCACTAGGGGTGCTGTTCGTGTTGTCGGGATGCGCAGTGTCAGATGGTCCAGCAGAAGGCGGAGGAAGGGGTGGAGAAATGAATATGCAGGAAGCTGCTGACCGGGCGGATCTCATTCTCGATGAGACATTCTCCGGAATTAGTCCGGAAGTGAAATGGATGCATGGTGAGTCCACGGAGGGTAGCTGTGATGTGTCGCGCAGGCGGGCGGTCCTGACCGTAATCTCGGAGTCGCGCCGAGGAAGCTTTCTCGGGATCGTGGAAAGAGGGTGGAAGGCGGCTGGATATCGCCAGCTGGGCGTGAACGCTAATGCTGAGAGTCCCGCCACATACTTCGAGACCCCGGACGGGTTTCGAGTAAGGCTGCTCATTGGAGGGGTGGTCAAGCCTTTTCGAGGTGGCAACGCCGTGTGTTGAATCGTCTGATGTGGCGCCACCAACCCCGCTCTCTGGAAGCGAAGACCGAGCGGGGAAGCGGTCGCGCCCCCAACATCCGCTCCGACTTCTGGTCAGCCGGGTCCTCCTGACCGCCCCTGTCCCCGCGACCGCCCCTGACGCCCCTCATGCCCCTGCCCACCCGTACACACCAGCGAATCGCACCCTGAACCCCGTCCCGATGAGGGATGGTTGAGGGGTGCGGAAATACTGGATGTTCATCGGCGGTGGGATCGGGCTGTGCCTGTGCTTCGTTGCGCTGCTCGTCGTCGGTACGTTCTCCGCCGCCGCCGGGATCTCCGGTGCCGGCGGCGGCGGGCCGTCGGGCTTGCCAAGGGTGCTGTTCCCGCGCGGTACAAGCCGCTCGTCGAGAAGTGGGGCAACCTCTGTCCTGCCGTCAACCCGCTCTCCTCGCCGCGCAGCTGTACCAGGAGAGCGGGTGGAACCCCGGCCCAGAGTCACGCCGCCGCGCAGGGCATCGCGCAGTTCATCCCCGGGACCTGGGCCTCGCACGGGATCGACGGGGACAAGGACGGGGACCGGGATGTGTGGATCCGGCCGATGCGATTCCGTCCGCCGCTTCGTACGACTGTGAGCTCGCCGGGTACGTCAAGGATGTGCCGGGCGATGCGACCGACAACATGCTGGCCGCCTACAACGCCGGTGCCTACCGGGTGATCAAGTCGGGCGGGGTGCCCGCGATCTCCGAGACGCAGAACTACGTCAAGATCATCAGATCGCTGGAGAAGAGCTTCGCCAAGCCTGTCGGCCGGGTGGGGCCGTCACGGCAGGCGGCCGGGGCGATCTACTACGCGCAGAAGAAGCTCGGTACGCCGTATCTCTGGGGCGGCAACGGCACGGCGGACCAGCAAGGGCGGTTCGACTGTTCCGGGCTGACTCAGGCCGCGTACCGCACGGTTGATATCGAGCTCCCGCGGGTGGCCAACGACCAGTACAACGCAGGACCGCACCCTCGCGGGACGAGTTGCTCCCCGGGACCTCGTCTTCTTCTCGGATGACCTGACCAACTCGCGGACCATCCGGCACGTGGGGCTCTACGTGGGAGGTGGGTACATGATCAATGCGCCTTACACGGGGTCTGTGATCCGGTTCGATAAGATCGATACACCTGACTACTTCGGTGCGACGAGGGTCACCAAGGACGGGGCGGCGGCGCTGCCGACCGATCTCCCGGAAGGGTGACGGGCAGTCGATCGTGGCTGGAACTCTCCGTTAAACCTGTGCCCTGAGCTGCGACAACGGGTCTCTCTTCGGTAACGTCATGGTGATCATTCGGTGGAGAGCGGAACGTACGCGGCCGGCAGGCCGTTCCCTGGACTGGGACGGCACGCGCACTGACCATGCGGCACTGTCCAGGACAGACAAACGTGACGAATTCGCGCAGGACAGAGTCGCACCGAAACCGGGGTACGACCAAGGCGCCGCACATGGGTGGCGGCGCAGCAGCAGACAAGGCAAGGGCCGCAGCAGATGGCTGGACTCGCACTCGATGGGTCGAACCCAGACGTCAGCCTGCTCTACGACATCAATGGGCTGGCGAAATCCGCTCCTGGCTGGTTCGACCGGGTCATGGAGTTCGTCGGTGAATACGGGATCATGCTCGGCCTGGTCCTGGCGGGCCTGTGGTGCTGGTGGAGTGTCCGTCAGCGTGGGACGACCGAGGATTCGGTGATGGCTGTCGCCGGGCTCGTCTGGGCACCGCTCGCCGCCGGTATCGCGTTGATCATCAACATCCCGATCCGTGGATTCGTGGAGCGGCGACGTCCGTTCATGGATCACGAGGGGCTGGATGTCCTGGTGAAGGGCAAGACCGACTTCTCGTTCGTGAGCGACCACGCCACGATGGCGATGGCGATCGCGGTGGGGCTATTTGTGGCCAATCGGAAGTTCGGGATCGTCGCTCTCGGTCTCGCGCTCATCGAAGGCTTCTGCCGCGTGTACATGGGCGTGCACTATCCGACCGACGTGGTCGGCGGCTTCGCTCTCGGCACGGCCGTGGCGTTGCTGCTCGCACCGCTCGCGATGATGCTGCTGACTCCGGTGGTGACCGTCGTGGCCCGTACCGGCAGGGTCGGGTGGATGGTCCGCTCGCCTCACGCGGTCGCGGGCCCGGTCGACGGCCGGGACGGGTCGCATGGGTTCCCGAGCCCCGGCCCGGGCGGGCCACGGCGGCGGCGGCGGACCCGACAACGAGAAGGATCTCGCCGCGTAGATGCGTAGACGCGTGACACATGGAGACGTAGAGACGTAGAGAAACGCAGATGTGCGTGAGGGGTGTCCCGCAGGGCGCCCCTCACGCACATCTCATCGCCGGTGTGCCAACGGCAGCCGGGTTCGTCGTTCCATTCCGGTGGTCCTGGTGACGGGGCATCATGGCGAGTCGGGGGTGGTGCGGAGTGGCAGGGCGTCGTCCGTCACGGCAGGAAGTCAACCGGCGGCGTGGCCGCGCGGGGTTCGTGGGGCGCCGCGGTGAGCTTGCGGTCTTCCGGGAGACCTTCGCCCGCGATCCGGAGGAGGCGGACTTTCCGTTTCTGTTCCATGTGCGCGGCAACGGCGGCGTGGGCAAGTCGACTCTCGTCCGTCAGTGGGAGGCCACGGCGCGCGAGCAGGCCTCGGTGGTCACGGCGTTCGTGGACGACGACGTACACGACGCCATCGAGGCGATGGCCACGGTCAGTGCCCGGCTGGGTCAGCAGGGCAGCCGCTGAAGAGGTTCGACAAACAGCTGCTGACCTATCGTCAGCGCCGGCACCAGGCCGAGAGCGCGGCCCCGGCCCCGCAGCCCGTCCCGGGTGAGCAGGGCGTGGCCCAGGCCGCTCCGGCCGCCTCCCTTCGAGTACGGTCGCGGCGCAGGTGGGCCTGGTGGGGCTGGGGATGCTGCCCGGTGTCGGGGCGTTCGCAGGGGCGGTCGATCCGCAGCAGGTGGCGCTGGGTGCGGACCGGGTGCGGACGATGCTGAACAGCGGCTGCGCAGCCACGACGATGTGCAGCTGGTGATGAATCCGGTGGCGAGTCTGGCCCCGGTCTTCCTCGAGGACCTGGCCGACGTCTCGGAGCGGTGCGAGCGCGTCGTGCTGTTCTTCGACGTGTACGAGCGGACCGGGCCGGTGCTCGACGCCTGGCTGCAGAGCATCGTCTTCGGGGAGGAGTACGGGGACTGCCCGTCAACGTGCAGGTCGTGCTCTCCGGCCAGCTGCGCCTGGACTCCCGTGTCTGGGGCGACCGGCTGGGGCAGGTCACCGAGGTGTGCCTGGAGGTGTTCACCGAGGACGAGGCCCGTACGCTGCTCGCCACCCACGGTGTCACCGACGGGCCCAGCGTCGAGCTGGTCCTGCGGCTGTCGGGGCGCCTGCCGCTGCTGGTCGACATGCTTGCCAGGAGCGATCCGAGTGACCCGGGTGCGGGCGACGGCGCCGGTGATCCGTCCGAGACCGCGGTCGAGCGCTTCCTCAAATGGGAACCGGACGCCCGGCGGCGTGAGGCCGCTCTGGCCTGTGCGCTTCCTCTTCAGCTGGACGAGGACATCTACCGCACCACCGTTCCGGAGACCGCGGCCGACGGCTACCCGTGGCTGCGTGGCCTGGCCTTCGTCTCGCATCAGGCGGGCCGGTGTCGGTACCACGATGTCGTCCGCGCCGCGATGCTTCGCCTGCAGCGCACCCAGTCCCCACCCGGTGGCAGCAGGGCACACCCGCCTGGCCGGCACGTTCGAGCAGTGGCGGTTGGCGGCGGAGGCCGACCTCGGTGCGGACATCGACGCGTACTGGGAGGACGCCACCTGGCGTGAGCACCGGCTCAACGAGACGTACCACCGGCTGTGTGCGAACCCGCGGACCGCTCTGCCCGATGCCCTCCTCCAGGCTGTCCACGCCATCGACCTGGATGTCGCGACCCTCCGCCGCTGGGCTCAGATCCTCGGCCGGGCCGGGCACGACACCGAGACCGCCGCCCTCACCTCCTGGGGCAGCGGCCTGGAATCCGCCTGCGAGCAGGACGGAACCGGCATCGCCGCACTGAATCTGCTGCTGACCGCACCCGCACCACCCGGACCCGCACCCGCACCACCCGGACCCGCACCCGCACCACCCGAACCCGCCTCCGGTACGGCCGGCCGCGCCCTGGCGTACGAGGTCCGCGCTCGCACACACCGGGTGGCGGGCAACTACGAGAGCGCGCTGGCGGACTACGCGGAGGCCATCCGTATCGCTCCGGGCACCGCGCGGGCCTACGGAGGGCGTGGGGAGACGTACCGGCTCATGGGCCGCTACGAGGAGGTCTCGCCGACTGCACCCGGGCGATCGAGATGGACTCCGGGGACGACTGGGCCCTCGCCAGCCGCGGGGACACCTACCGGCTCATGGGCCGGTACGAGCAGGCGCTCGCCGACCACGCCCGCGCGATCGAGATCGACCCCGGTACGCGTGGGCCGTCTCCAGCCGCGGGCAGACGTATCAGTCCCTGGGCCGGTACGAGGAAGCGCTCGCCGACTACACGCGTTCCATCGAGATCGACGCTCTGTACATCTGGGCGATCGGCAGCCGTGGCGAGACGTATCAGGCGATGGGCCGGTACGAGGAAGCTCTCGCCGACTACAACCGCGCTGTCGAGATCCATCCTCAGTACGAATGGGCGATTGCCAGCCGGGGCTGACATATCAGTCCCTGGGCCGGTACGAGGAGGCTCTTTCCGATTACACCCACGCCATCGAGATCGACCCCGATATGCCTGGGCGGTAGCCAATCGGGGAGACCTTCCGGAATTGGGCCGCTACGAGGAGGCTCTTTCCGAATTCACGCATGCCATTGATCTCCACCCCGATACGTATGGGCCATAGCCAGCCGTGGGCAGACGTATCAGGCGATGGGCCGGTACGAGGAGGCGCTCGCCGACTACACCCGCGCCCTCGAGATCAACCCCGGATCCGACTGGATGCTCAACGGCCGGGCGCAGACCTTTCTGCTCATGGGCCGTTACGAAGAAGCCCTGGCCGACTGCGCCCGGTCCATCGCAATCGACCCCGAGCGCAGGTGGGGTATGGGCGTTCATGCCCTCGCTCTGCGTCTGGCCGGGAATGAGCCGGAGGCCGAAGCGGAGTTCCGGCGTGCCATTCGTGCGTTCGCCGCCGATGCGGCGGGAGACGGTACAGAGGCGATTGAGGCGAGTGAGGGCCTGCTCGTCATGTACTGCGCACTGCCCGGTGGGACAGGGCCACGGCGCAGTGCGAAACCCTTCTCGGCCTCGCCCCGCCCCGAGCCTGCTCCGGGAAGCGCTGGAGGACCTGGAGTTCCTCCGGAAGGCGCTTCCCGGATCCGGCCCGGCGTTGATCCGCTCGTGCTCCGGCTGCGGGCGGCGCTGGATCCGGCGGACTGACTACAGGGCCTGGGGGACGTGAAGAGCCTGCCCGGGTCGTACTGCTTCTTCAGCCGGGTCAGGCGGTCAGCGGCCGTGCCGTAGTAGGCCTTTCGCCAGTCGTCGAGCTCCGGGTCGGTGTAGTTCTGGTAGGCCGCCCCGGACGCGTACCGGCGCAGCGACCGGTGGGTTGCTCCCAGCCACTCCTGCTGTGCGGTGCCTGCCGTGCCCGCGCCCCAGGCGCCGATGTACTGGGCCAGCATCCGGGAGCGCCGGTGGACGAAGGCTGTCGCGCCCGGGTCCACCCGGTTGACCGCCCCGCCGAGCGCCGTGAGGGCGATGGAGGCCTCGCCGCCCTGTTCCGGACCGAGCCGGGTGAACGCCTCGGTCCGGTCGATGAGGGTTCGCAGGCCCGCGGCCGGGAGCGAGCGGTCGTAGAAGTCCGAGGCCGCGGCGTACGTCTCGCGTCCGAGGGAGCCCGCTTCCGTGCGGCCCGGAGTCGTGCCCGGCAGGTGGCACTGCGCGTCGGTGATGCCCGAGCAGCCCGCGTACACGAGCATCGCGTCCTGGTAGCTGCGGCGGCGCAGGGCCACGGAGGAGGCGGAGGCGCCGATGCGGTCGGCGAGGCGGTCGACGGCGTTCTGCAGGTCCCCGTACGTACCGAGGCTGAACGCGTTCACCGTGACGGTCGGGGACACCCGCCGGGGCCCGCGGCGAGATGGGCCGTCGACCAGATCTCGTCCGGCTGGTCCGGGCCCCATTCCTGCCAGGCGGCGAGGACGGCTTGGGCGCGTGACCAGGGCCAGGACATGTACGCGCTGACGGTCTGCGGGGCCGGGCCGGTGCGGAGGCGGAGCTCGGTGACCACGCCGAAGTTGCCGTTGCCCGCGCCGCGCAGCGCCAGAAGAGGTCCTTGTGGTGGTCGGCGTCGGCGGTCACCGTCTTTCCGTCGGCGGTGACGAGGGTGGCCGAGGTGAGGCTGTCGCAGGTCAGGCCGTAGGCGCGGGATGCGACGCCGTGGCCGCCGCCGAGGGTGAGGCCGGAGATGCCGACAGTGGGGCAGGAGCCGCCGGGGACGGTCCGGCCGTGGCGGGCGAGGCCCTGGTAGACGTCGAGGAGTCTGGCGCCCGCGCCGATGACGGCGATGTCACCGTCCCGCTCGACGCCGGCCAGTGACGAGACGTCGATGACCAGCCGTCCGTTGCCGCTGGACCAGCCGGCGTAGGAGTGGCCGCCGCCGCGGATGGCGACCGGGACGCCTGCCGTGCGGGCGAAGGCCAGGCACTCGCGTACGTCGTCGTCGTGTTCCACGTACGCGACCGCTGCGGGCTTCAGGCCGTCGAACCGGGTGTTGTAGAGCTGACGGGCCGTCGCGTACTCACTGTCGCCGGGCCGTACGAGGGGCCGTCGACGCTGCGGCCGAGGGCCGGCCAGTCGGCGGGCGAGGAGGGGCGGAGCGCGACGGGGTGGGGAGGCGGAGGTGGCCGGGGTGTGGCGCCCGGTTTGTCGTCGCTGTCCGGCGAGCCGCAGGCCGTGGCCGTGCTGAGCGCTGCGGCCAGTCCGGTGCTCAGCACGGTGCGGCGGCTGGGTCCTGCGGGCAGGGTCGGCCGGTTCATGGGGTCTCGGGGAGGGGACCGGCCGATCGGCCGGCGCCGGTCAGGCGGTCGGGCGGTCAAGGGCCGAGAGGTGGTGGCCGGCGTCGGTGCGGGCCAGGTCGCGTGATCGGCGGGCCGGTCCCGACCAGCCGCAGGTGCAGCGTGCCAGGCAGAACGAGCCGCGCTCCACGGTGGTGGTGCTGTGCGCCGGAGCCGTGACGGCGGGTGCGGGGAGAGCGCCTGGGCGGGGCTTGGCGGTGGGGTCCTCGTACACGCGTCCACGGTACTGGGCATGGGGCGGGGCCGGGAGCCGGTGGGCCGATCGGCTCTGCCGCGGTCTGCCGGCCGGGCGGGCGCGCCGGACGGCGTGACGGGGGCCGCGGTGGTCGTTAGGCGGGACGGGGCGGGCTCGGTCGGGTGCAAGTCGTTGGGGTTGGCAGGCGATGGTGGTGCAGCAGCACAGGTCCGCAGGCGGTGCGCTGGCTGTCTGCGCTCTTGCGGTGGTGGGCGCGATGGCGGTGAGCGCCGGGTGCGCCGGAGGCGGTGCGGGCCGCGGCGGTGCGCAGGGCGCCGACCGTACCGTGGCCGGGGACCGCGGAGCGTACGCTCCGGCCACTGCGCTCCGGCGCGCGGCCGGGCGCTGGTGGTGCGGGCAGCGCCGAGACGCGTACGTCGATGGAGACGGCTGCCGGTGGTACGCGGGTGACGATCCGGGGCCAGGGGCTGTACGACTTCCGTAAGCAGCTGGGCCGGATCAAGGTGGTGCTGCCGAAGGACGCGGCGGGCACCGACGGGCACCGGCCGATCACCGAGCTGCTGGCGCCCGGAGCGCTGTACATGAAGAACCGGGGCCGGAGTTCCCGACGACAAGTGGGTCAGGATCGACACGACGGCCCTGGAGGACGGGAATCTTGTCACCGGTGGTGTGACCGATCCGATGGCGTCGGCCGAACTACTGCGCGGGGCCGGTGAAGTGACGTATCTGGGGAAGACGGACCTGGCCGGGGTGATGGTCCGTCACTATCGGGGACGGCGGACATCGGGCGGGCCGCGCGTGCGGCCTCCTCGGCCTCACAGGGTGCGCTGACCGCCGCGGCGAAGGGGTTCAGCACGGACGTGGTGTCCTTCGACGCGTATCTGGATGACGAGGGGCTGTTGCGCAAGGTCCGCCACCGCTTCAGCTTCGCGACCGAGGGCCGGCGGTCGCTGTCGTGTCCACGATGCTGCTGTACGGGTTCGGCGTGCCGGTCTCCGTGCAGCTGCCGCCCGAATCGGATATCTATACGGGCCGGGTCCAACAAGGGCGCAATGGCGGATAAACGCGGTAGGGAGGGGCTGAAATGGTCCGTCCGTGCCATGCGCGGGAGTGTTCCGCTCCCTACGCTGGACAGGCCGCCCCATGTGGCAGTCGGCCTGGCGGTGCGCCGGCCGTCGGCGACGGCAGAGAGGTGACGCAGGTGGTGACGCTCAGCGCCCCGAACGCTCAGGACTGTGTGGCTCTGGCCGAGATCGAGCTGTGCGGCGAGCTCATGATCGCGGCGTCGGCCGCCGGTGGGGACCGGCTGAGTCCCGACCGTATCGACGAGGTGCTCAATGTCACGGCCATCGCGGAGGCCGTGGCCATCCCCGGCAGTGCGACCACCGGGGTGACCCGTCCCGACCCGCGGGCCGTACCCGGGGCGGCACTCACGTACGGAGCAAGCGGGCGATCGCCTTGGTGGCCTCCTCGACCTTCGCGTCGATCTCCTCGCCGCCCTTGACCGCGGCATCGGCGACGCAGTGGCGCAGATGCTCCTCCAGGAGCTGGAGGGCGAAGGACTGCAGGGCCTTGGTGGAGGCCGAGACCTGGGTCAGTATGTCGATGCAGTAGACGTCCTCGTCGACCATCCGCTGCAGGCCGCGGACCTGGCCCTCGATCCGGCGCAGTCGCTTGAGGTGCTCGGCCTTCTGGTGGTGGTAGCCGTGTATCCCGCGGTCGTGATCGGTGACGACCGCGTCCGTACCTGCTGCGTCGGTGGCCTCGGTGGTGGTCATTGCATCCTCCCGTTGTCCTCATACCCTGCCGTCTGTATACCCCTGCCGGGTATATCGTAACGAATCCAGCCGAAACGTGACCGGGGTCCGTGCTGATCACTCTGCCCGATGCGCGACACTGAAGAACGCCGGTTAGCCGTGGCCGGATGATGCGCCTAGCATCAGCCTGACCGAATCAAAGCATCCCGAGGACCCCACGTGCGCTTTCGTCTGACCCCCAGGGAGACGAGCTTCTACGACATGTTCTCCGCGTCAGCGGACAACATCGTCACGGGCTCCAAGCTCCTGATGGAACTGCTCGGGGCGGATTCTGCCTCCCGAGTCGAGATCGCGGAGCGTATGCGGGCAGCGGAACACGCGGGGACGATGCCACCCACGCGATCTTCCACCAGCTGAACTCCTCCTTCATCACTCCGTTCGACCGCGAGGACATCTACAACCTCGCCTCGCAGCTCGACGACATCATGGACTTCATGGAGGAAGCCGTCGACCTGGTCGTGCTGTACCAGGTCGAGACGCTCCCAAGGGTGTCGAGCAGCAGATCGAGGTGCTGGCCCGCGCCGCGGAACTGACCGCGGAAGCCATGCCCGGTCTGCGGACAATGCAGAACCTCACCGAGTACTGGATCGAGATCAACCGCCTGGAGAACCAGGCTGACCAGATCCACCGCAAGCTGCTCGCCCAGCTCTTCAACGGCAAGTACGACGCCATGGACGTGCTGAAGCTGAAGCAGATCGTGGACGTGCTGGAAGAGGCGGCGGACGCCTTCGAGCACGTTGCCAACACCGTGGAGACCATCGCGGTCAAGGAGTCCTGAACCTCGTGGACACCTTTGCGCTGATCGTGACCATCGGTGTCGCGCTCGGCTTCACGTATACGAACGGCTTCCACGACTCCGCGAACGCCATCGCCACCTCGGTCTCCACCCGGGCGCTGACCCGCGTGCGGCTCTGGCGATGGCCGCTGTGATGAACCTCGCCGGCGCCTTCCTGGGCCAGGGGTCGCCAAGACCGTCAGCGAAGGCCTGATCGCCACGCCCGAGGGCCAGAAGGGGATGGGAATCCTCTTCGCGGCCCTGGTCGGCGCGATCATCTGGAACCTCGTCACCTGGTACTACGGCCTGCCGTCCTCGTCCTCGCATGCCCTGTTCGGCGGCATGGTAGGTGCGGCGTTGGCCGGCGGCACGATGGTCCACTGGGACGGCGTCCTGGAGAAGGTCGTCATCCCGATGTTCCTCTCCCCGATCATCGGCCTGGGGTCGGTTATCTGGTGATGGTCGGGATCATGTGGATGTTCCGGAAGTCCAACCCGCACAAGGCCAAGCGGGGCTTCCGCATCGCGCAGACCATCTCGGCGGCTGCCATGGCGCTGGGCCACGGTCTGCAGGACGCCCAGAAGACGATGGGCATCGTCGTGATGGCGCTGGTCATCGCCGATGTCGAGGGTCCGAACGACGAGATCCCGGTCTGGGTGAAGATCGCCTGTGCGGCGATGCTCTCCCTCGGCACGTACGCGGGCGGCTGGCGCATCATGCGCACGCTCGGCCGGAAGATCATCGAGCTCGATCCTCCGCAGGGGTTCGCGGCCGAGACGACCGGTGCGTCGATCATGTTCGGCGCGGGACTCATGTTCCACGCGCCGATCTCCACGACTCATGTGATCACCTCGGCGATCATGGGTGTAGGCGCGACCAGGCGGGTCAAGGCGGTGCGCTGGGGCGTGGCCAAGAACATCATCATGGGCTGGTTCATCACGATGCCGGCTGCCGCGCTGGTCGCGGCGCTGAGCTACGGGATCGTGTTCCTGCTCTTCGGCTGAGGGCTCCGAGCCCGGTCCGGCGGAAATGGGTCCGCCCTGCTCTCCTGTGGAGAGCGGGGCGGCCCTTGCCTTGTGGTGGCACCGCCATGCAGCACCCAAGGCCGTCCGTGGGTCAGCCGAAGCGGCCGGAGATGTAGTCCTCCGTGGCCTGGACCGACGGGTTGGAGAAGATCCGTGCCGTGTCGTCGAGCTCGACGAGCTTGCCCGGCTGGCCGATCGCCGAGAGGTTGAAGAACGCCGTACGGTCCGAGACGCGCGCGGCCTGCTGCATGTTGTGCGTCACGATGACGATCGTGAAACGTTCCTTCAGCTCGCCGACCAGGTCCTCGATGGCGAGCGTCGAGATCGGGTCGAGGGCCGAGCACGGCTCGTCCATGAGGAGGACCTGCGGCTCGACCGCGATGGCGCGGGCGATGCACAGCCGCTGCTGCTGGCCGCCGGAGACCGGAGCCGGGCTTGTTCAGCCGGTCCTTGACCTCGTTCCAGAGGTTGGCACCCGCAGGGACTTCTCGACGACCTCGGCCAGCCTGCTCTTCTTGTACGAGTTGTTGAGGCGCAGGCCCGCCGCCACATTGTCGAAGATCGACATGGTGGGGAACGGATTCGGCCGCTGGAAGACCATGCCGACCGTACGGCGCACGGCCACCGGGTCGACGTCCCTGCTGTACAGGTTCTCGTCGTCCAGCATGACCTTGCCCTCGACGCGGCCGCCGGGGTGACCTCGTGCATCCGGTTCAGGGTGCGCAGGAAAGTGGACTTGCCGCAGCCGGACGGGCCGATGAAGGCCGTCACCGAGCCGGGCTCGACGGTCATCGAGATGTCGTCGATCGCCTTGTGGGCGCCGTAGTAGGCCGACAGGCCGCTGATGTCGATTCGCTTGGCCATCTGGATCACTGCTTTCTGCTGGCCTTAACGGCCGGTGCTCGGGGCCTTCCAGCGGGCTATGCCGCGGGCCACCAGGTTGAGAATCATGACGAAGGCGATCAGGACGAGCGCTGCTCCCCAGGCTCGGTCGACCGATGGCTCGGTGCCGACGACGTACTGCTCGTACACGTACAGCGGAAGCGAGGACTGCGGATCTTCGAAGGGATTCGTGTTGATCACGTCCCTGCCGTAGACGAGCAGCAGCACCGGGCGGTCTCACCCGTGATGCGGGCCACCGCGAGCATGATGCCCGTGGTGATTCCGCCGATCGAGGTCGGCAGCACCACCTTGAGGATGGTGCGCCACTTGGGGACACCGAGCGCGAGGGAGGCCTCACGCAGCTCGTTCGGGACGAGCTTGAGCATCTCCTCGGTGGAGCGGACGACCACCGGCATCATCAGGATGGCGAGGGCCAGCGAACCCGCGAATCCGGAGGGCCCGAAGCCCAGCATCAGATTCCAGGTGGTGAGGACGAACAGACCCGCGACGATCGAGGGGATCCCCGTCATGACGTCGACGAAGAAGGTGACGGTCTTCGCCAGCTTCCCGCGCCCGTACTCGACCAGATAAACCGCGGTGAGCAGGCCGATCGGAGCGGCGATCAGGGTCGCGATGGCGACCTGCTCCACCGTGCCGAGCAGCGCGTGGTAGATGCCACCGCCCGCGTCGGCGTCGGCGATGCCGCTCATCGAGTGGCCGAGGAAGTACGAGTCGACGACCGTGATGCCCTTGCTGATCGTCACCCACGCCAGCGAGAGCAGCGGGACGAGGGCGAGGATGAAGCAGACCCAGATGAGGCTGGTGGCGACCTTGTCCTTGGCCTGGCGACGGCCCTCGACCTTCGTGGTGATCGCGTAGGTGGCCAGCACGAAGAACAGGGCGGCGAGCATGCCCCACTGCACCCGGCTGTGCCAGCCGGCGAGCAGGCCGAGGCCGATGGCGGCCGCGATGGATCCGGCGGCGATGGCGGCGGGGACCAGCGGGGAGGCGGGCGTGCGACAGCGAGGCGTGCTGCACGGGGGTCACCGGGCGCTTGTCCATGACCTGGCTTTGCTGGTTCATGCGTTGGCCCCGAGTACTCCTTGCGGCGGCCGATGATCCACCGGGCCGCGCCGTTGACCAGCAGCGTGATGACGAAGAGCACGAGCCCCGAGGCGATCAGGGCGTCGCGGCCGAACGGGTCCGCCTCGTTGAACTTCGCCGCGATGTTCTGTGCGAAGGTGCCGCCGCCCGGATCGAGCACCCGGCCGGAAATGACGAAGCTCGGCGAGAGCACGACGGCGACTGCCATCGTCTCGCCGAGCGCCCGGCCAAGGCCCAGCATCGAGGCGCTGATGATGCCCGAGCGGCCGAAGGGGAGGACCGACATCCTGATGACTTCCCAGCGCGTGGCGCCGAGGGCCAGGGCGGCTTCCTCGTGCATCTTCGGGGCCTGGAGGAAGACCTCGCGGGTGACGTTGGTGATGATCGGCAGGATCATGATCGCCAGCAGGATGCCGACGGTGAAGAGGCTGCGGGCGGCGAAGTCGCTGGTCTTGTCGAAGACGTACGTCCAGCCGAGGTACTCGTCCAGCCACTTGTTGAGGCCGCCCAGGTACGGGACCAGGAAGACGGCGCCCCAGAGCCCGTAGATGATGCTCGGGACGGCGGCCAGCAGGTCCACCACGTACGCGAGCGGTGCGGCCAGCCTGCGCGGTGCGTAGTGCGAGATGAACAACGCGATGCCGATCGCCACCGGCACGGCTATCGCCAGGGCGATGACCGAGCTGACGATCGTGCCGAAGAGCAGGACGGCGATGCCGAAGACCGGCGGGTCGCCCGCCGGGTTCCACTCCGAGGTGGTGAGGAAGTTGGCGTCGTCCTTGGAGATGGCGAGACCGGTGCGGTAGGTGAGGAAGGCCGCGATGGCGGCCATGATCACCAGGAGCGCGATGCCGGAACCCGGGACAGGCCCAGGAAGATCCGGTCGCCGGCCTGGCTGCTGCTCCTGGCCGCGATCGAGTTCTCGCTACCGGATGACGGTGGGGAGGAAGAATCGGTTTTGGTTGCTGTATCCATCGGTATTCTCCGGTCTGCGGAGCCGGTGAGGGCTCCTGGCGGCGGTGCACCGGAAGGCGCGGCCGGCCCTCGTGCGGGCCGGCCGCGGCCGGGTCAGGAGAGGGTGGGGACGATCTCGCGGACCTTGGAAGCGATCTCGGCCGGCAGCGGCGCGTAGCCGGCCTCCGACAGGACCTTCTGGCCGTCTTCGCTGACCGTGTAGTTCAGGAAGGACTTGAGGGTGGGCAGGGTCTCCGCCTTGTTGCCCTTGTCGCAGGCGATCTCGTACGTCACCAGGACGATCGGGTAGGCGCCCTCGGCCTTGGTGGCGTAGTCGAGGTCGAGCGTCAGGTCCTTGCCGGTGCCGGTGAGCTTGGCGGCGGCGATCGCCTTGGAGGCGTTCTCCGTGGTGGCCTCGACCGGGGCGGAGGCGCCGGTCTCGACGTTGACGGTGTTCAGCTTGTTGGCGGTCGCGTACGACAGCTCGAAGTAGCCGATCGCGCCGTTGGTGCTCTTGACGTTGGTGGCGACGCCGGAGGAGCCGTTGGCGGCCTGGCCGCCCTTGGCGAGCCACGACTTCGTCTTGGGGTCGTGCTTCCAGTCGTCCGCCGCCGCGGTGCTCAGGTACTTGCCCAGGTTCTGCGTCGTACCGGACTCGTCCGAGCGGTGGAAGGCCTGGATCGCGGTGCTGGGGAGCTTGGCGTCCGGGTTCAGCTTGGCGATGGCGGGGTCGTTCCACTTGCTGATCTTCGAGTCGAAGATCAGCGCGATCGTCTTGGCGTCGAGTACGAGGTTGTCGACGCCTTCCAGGTTGTAACCGATGGCGACGGGGCCGCCGACCATCGGCAGGTTGATGCCCTGGCCGCCCGTGCAGATCTTCTTGGAGTCGGCGACCTCTTCGGGCTTGAGCGCCGAGTCGGAGCCGGCGAAGGCGACCTGGCCCTGGTTGAACTTGGTGATACCGCCACCGGAGCCGATGGCCTGGTAGTTGATCTCAGCGTCCGCGCAAGCAGCCTGGAAGTTCTTGACCCAGAGGTCCATGGCGTTCTTCTGAGCGGTGGAGCCGGCCGCCAGCAGCTGGCCCTCGGCGTCGTCGCACTTGATGCTCGACGCGGCATCGGCGGTCTTGGCACCGCTTTCCGTGCCGGTGTTGTCGTCCGAACCGCACGCCGTGAGACCAGGGCGCCGGAGACGGCGAGGGCACCGAGCGCGGTGGCACGAAGCCGGTTCTTGCGCTGAAGCTTCACTTTCGGGTGTTCCTTCCAGGAGCCGACGCGGGCTGTTCGTCCGACGACGGCGTGCGATGAGGAAAGGTGTTCGGCTTGGCGCCTTGCACCGTGTACGTCCGAAATTAGGCAGAACAGGTGAAGCGGCCTGCGGGGACGAGTGAACGGGAGGTGAACCGTGCCGGACAGCCTGGTTCCGGGGTTTTGCCCTCAGTCGCCGGGCGGGCTCGATTTGGCCCGCGGAGCCGGGGTGCGGGTTTTGGCCTCAATCGCCGGGCGGGCTCGGTGCGCTGCCGCCCCGGTCCGGGGCGGGGTTCCGTCCTCAAGCGCCGGACGGGCTTGGTTTGGCCCCGGGGCCGGGGTTGCCCGTGGTGGGTGGCCCGGGGCCCTCCGGAGTGTCTCCTCAGACGACGAACGTGCGGGGTGCACGCAGCGGGCCCCGTAAGCCGTTCGTCGTCCTGCGGGACCCTCCTGCACGCCCCGGACCGGCCGTCCCGGATCCATCCGCTCCGCCGGTCCGCGGGTGTGGACGAGACGTGGGGTGGGGCCGTGCAGGAGGGTCCCCGCAGGGAATGGCGTACGTGAGGGGTCCCCGCGTGTCCGGGTGAACACGCCAGTCCCGAGGAGACGCTCCGGAGGGGCCCCGCCCCAGCCACCCACCGGCAACCCCGGGCCCGGAGGCCAAAACCAAGCCTGTTGGGGGTCCCCCGGACGAAGTCTGGGGAGATTGAGGACAAAACCCGCACCAGGTCAGAGCAGGAACGCGTCCAGCTGGACCCGGTCGCCCGGCCGGGTCAGGCGGTCGCGGGCCTCCGGCGGGGACAGCCAGCTCAGGCGGTCGACCTCGTCGTTGGGTACGAATGTGCCCCCGTGGCCTCCGCCGCCCAGTACGTGACCACTTTCGGGTGGCCGTTCGCCAGGTACCGGGACGTGGGGAGCCTGGCGCCGGGGGCGCAGTGGTAGCCCGTCTCCTCCAGGACCTCGCGCAGCGCACCCTCCAGCGCCGGCTCGCCCGCTTCAGCTTTCCCTTGGGGTACGACCAGTCGTCGTAGCGCGGCCTGTGGACCAGGCAGATCTCCAGGTCTCCGGACGGCGACCGGCGCCACAGCACGCAGCCCGCGGCGAGCACCGGCCCGGTCATGGTGCGGTCACGGCCGTGGCGTACGGCCAGGTCTCACGGAACACACTGCGCGCCGCCTCCACCTCGTGCCGCTGGTCGGCGTGGAGCACGCCCAGGGCGTACGCCGTCGCCGGGGCGATCCGCGGGGTCCGGGCGGCGGAGGCTGCCGCCGCGGCGGCTTCCGCCGCGTCCCGGTGGAGGTCGAGCGCGTGGCCCGCACCGGTCAGGACCGGGTCGGGAGCCCCCGTACGACCTCGTGGGCGTACCGGTGCAGCCGCAGCAGCAGCCGGGCCTGGTGCCAGAGGGCGTCCTGCGCCTCGTTGTACGGCTCCACCGCGTCGTCGGGCGGCAGCGCCCCACCGCACCGAGCATCCGCTGCTCGGCCCGTTGCGCCGGGCCGTGCAGCACATCGGCGGCGGGAGCAGTGGCCGCAGTGGCCAGCGGTACGTCGGAGGCGAGCAGCGCGACGGCGTCGGCGACGGCGTGGAAGCGGGAGGAGCCGAGGGCCTGGAGCGCCGCGGAGTGGGCCCGGTCCTGGCGAGGGTCAGCTGCCGTTCCAGCAGCGCCCGGCCCGCGCCGCGCCGACGCCGAGCACGGCCCGCTCCTTGTCACCGGCGGCGGGCCCGGCGGCAGTCCCCGAACCCGGAGCGCGGGCCGCCGGAAACGCGGCGCCGGAAAGCTGGTGCAGGGCCTCCAGCAGCCGGGTCAGCCGGGTGGCGTACGCGTGCTCACGGGCGAGCGTGCCGGAGAGCCAGGCCAGCTCCGCGCGCACCTGGTCGGCCCAGCCGGGGTCGAGCGCCGCCCGGAAGGTGTGCAGCGTGCCGCTGATCCGGCGGGCCGAGCGGCGCAGCGCGACGGCCGCCTCCACGGCCCCTGGGTACCGGCGTCCGTGGGGGTGCTGTGCTCACGGTGCAGGCGCAGGCTGCGCAGGAATTCGGCGGCCTGTTTCTGCAGGTAGGGGACGAGTACGGCTTCGGTGGTCAGGCCGGTGAGGCCCGAGACGGGTGGGCCAGGCGGGGCCGGGCGCCTGCTTCGTCGTCCGGTGGTCAGGGCGTCGCACGTCGGCGCCTCCGTGCGTCGATGAGCATCTCCTGGACGTGCCGCAGCGGCTGGCCGTCCGAGTCCATGGCGTGCCGGGTCCAGTTTCCGTCCGGGCCGAGGTGCCAGGAGGAGGTGGTGTCGGACATACCCGTCTCCAGGAGCCTGCTGAGGGCGGCGCGATGGGCGGGTCGGTGACACGGACCAGGGCTTCGATCCGGCGGTCGAGGTTGCGGTGCATCATGTCGGCGCTGCCGAACCAGACCTCGTGTTCGCCTCCGTTGCCGAAGGCGAAGACCCGGAGTGTTCGAGGAAGCGGCCCAGTATCGAGCGGACCCGGACGTTCTCGGAGAGGCCGGTGACGCCGGGGCGGATCGCGCAGATGCCGCGGACCCAGATATCGACCGGTACGCCGGCCTGCCCGGCCAGGTAGCAGGCGTCGATGATCGCTTCGTCGACCATCGAGTTGACCTTGATGCGGACGTAGGCGGGGCGTCCGGCGCGGTGGTGGGTGACTTCCTTGTTGATCCGGGCGATCAGCCCGTCGCGCAGCGACTTCGGGGCGACCAGCAGCCGGCGGTAGGTCTCACGGCGGGAGTAGCCGGAGAGCCGGTTGAAGAGGTCGGAGAGGTCGGCTCCGACCTGTGGGTCGGCGGTGAGCAGCCCGAGGTCCTCGTACAGCCTGGCGGTCTTGGGGTGGTAGTTCCCGGTGCCGACGTGGGAGTAGCGGCGCAGCGTGTCGCCCTCCTGGCGGACGACGAGCGACAGCTTGCAGTGCGTTTTCAGGCCGACGAGGCCGTAGACGACGTGGCAGCCGGCCTCCTCCAGCTTGCGGGCCCATTTGATATTGGCCTGCTCGTCGAAGCGGGCCTTGATCTCGACGAGTACGAGGACCTGCTTGCCGGATTCGGCGGCGTCGATGAGGGCGTCGACTATCGGTGAGTCGCCCGAGGTCCGGTACAGGGTCTGCTTGATCGCCAGGACGTCCGGGTCGCCCGCCGCCTGTTCCAGGAAGGCCTGGACGGAGGTGGAGAAGGAGTCGTACGGGTGGTGCAGGAGCACGTCGCGCTCGCGCAGGGCGGCGAAGATGTCGGGCGCGGAGGCGGACTCGACCTCGGCCAGATCGCGGTGGGTGCCCGCGATGAACTTGGGGTACTTCAGCTCCTGCCGGTCCAGGGACGCGATGCCGAAGAGGCCGGTGAGGTCGAGCGGCCCCGGCAGCGGGTAGAGCTCGGTCTCGGAGATCTTCAGCTCGCGGACCAGCAGGTCCAGCACGTACGGGTCGATGGACTCCTCGACCTCCAGGCGGACCGGCGGGCCGAAGCGGCGCCGCATGAGCTCCTTCTCCAGGGCCTGGAGCAGATTCTCGGCGTCGTCCTCCTCGACCTCCAGGTCCTCGTTCCTGGTGACCCGGAACATGTGGTGGGCCAGGACCTCCATGCCGGGGAAGAGCTCTTCCAGGTGTGCCGCGATGATGTCCTCTATGGGGACGTACCGCTGTGGCGACGCCTCCAGGAACCGGGTGAGCAGCGGCGGCACCTTGACGCGGGCGAAGTGGCGGTGGCCGCTGACCGGGTTGCGTACGACGACCGCGAGGTTGAGGAGAGCCCCGAGATGTACGGGAACGGGTGCGCCGGGTCGACGGCCAGCGGGGTCAGGACGGGGAAGACGCGTTGCCGGAAGAAGGTGAACAGGCGGGCCTGTTCCTTCTCGGTCAGCTCGGGCCAGCGGATCAGCTGGATGCCTTCGTCGGACAGGGCGGGCGCGATGTCCTGCTGGTAGCAGGCGGCGTGCCGGGCCATGAGCTCGCGTGAGCGGGTCCAGATCAGGTCGAGGACCTCGCGGGGCTGGAGTCCGGACGCGGAGCGGGTGGCGACTCCGGTGGCGATCCGGCGTTTGAGGCCGGCCACCCGGACCATGAAGAACTCGTCCAGGTTGGAGGCGAAGATGGCGAGGAAATTGGCCCGCTCCAGGAGGGGCGTGGCTGGGTCCTCGGCCAGCTCCAGTACGCGTTCGTTGAATGCGAGCCAACTGCGCTCCCGGTCCAGGAACCGGCCCTGGGGAGCTCGTCGCCGTCCGTTTCCGGCTCGTAGGCGTCCGCGTCGTTGTCGAGGTCGGGGTCCAGATCGGCGGCGGTGGAGAGGCCGGCCGTGGTGGACCCGGGCGTGGCGACTGCGTGCGGCCGGTGCGCGGCGAGTGAGCCCACGGACGGCTGAGCGGGCTGGACCGGAACCTCGGAGCTGGGCTGCTGGCTCATGGACCTATTCTTCCGCGTCTTGTGCTCCCGGGGCGCGTCGGAACCGGGAAAGATCGCGGAGGAAGCGGGAAAGCTGAACGGACCGGGGTCTGGGCCGCGGTCGCTCCCGTTGCGGGGTGGGCACAGCTGGCTGCATCCAGCGAGGGTCGCAAGCGTTTCTGAATGGCCGGTAACGGCGACATGACATGCAGGAAGCGGTGTGCCCTCCGGGCGGGACGCCTGTACACCGTATGTGTTCCCTGTCCGGGCTGCCCCGGAGCCCGGACAGGGAGGTCGGCTCAGCCGTGGCGGCGGCGCAGCACCCGGAAGGCGAGCGCTACGGCCAGGGCGGCGAGGACCAGCAGGATGCCGGTCTCGACGAGCTGGAGGGGCCAGAAGTGCGAGGCGGGGTGGTAGTCGTAGAACCACCCGGTCACATCGTGTTCGGCCAGGCACTTGGCGTTGTTGTCTCCGGATAGCCAACACAGGTCCTCGGCAGCTTTACGCCGCTTCCCGTGAGCCGGCCGTCCTCGACGATCCAGGAGTCGCCGGGAATCCGGAACGTCTCCACGGCGGGCCCGGACGCGGTCCGCAGAGACCACAGCCCGCTGCGGAGGATTCCGAGGGTCACGATGGCAGCGCCGGTGACGAGTGCCGCGAGCGACATCGCAGCGACGGTGCGTCGCACCAGCAGCCCGGTGAGCGCGCCCACGGCGATCCCGAACAGGGTGTAGCCGGCGGGAACGGTCCCCGTCGAGCCGAAGACAAGGCGCTCGAACCAGTGGGCCGGATACTCCGCGGCCAGGTGTGTCCGGGCCCAGGCGACGACGGCGGACATGACGCAGACGGCCGCGAGCATCAGCGCGGTCGGTACGGCGAGCTTGGCGGCGAGCCAGCGGGTGGGCGATACCGACTGGGACCAGGCCAGCTTGTAGGTACCGCTCTCCAGCTCCCTGGCGATCATCGGACCCGCGACGAACGCGCTGAGGAGGGCGGGCAGGGCCGTAAGGATCAGTGCCGCGTTTTCGATGCGGGTGCTGAACTGAACCATGACGTCCAGGTACTCGTGCACCGGCTGGTAGCAGCTTCGCCCCGGATCGCCCGAGGTGGTCGGGCACGGGCCCGCCTTGAAGTCGGCCGTGACGTGGGATGCCCACAGCGTGTAGCTGATCAGCGCGGTCACCCCGATGAGGGCGAGTGTTCCCGCGATGAACAGGACCCGCCTGTGCTGGCGTACGACCACGCGGGCCGGGCCGCGCCAGGAGGGGCGAGTGGTTTCGGTGGGTCGGGGCGGGGTGACGGTGCTCATGCTGCCGCCACCTCCTCGCGCGGCTCGGGGCCGCGCTCGGTGTGAGCAGCGGGGCGCGTCCGGGGAGCGCAGGTGGGCCAGGAGCAGCTCCTCCAGGGAGGGCTCCGTGACGTCCCAGGTGGTGGTGTCCAGCGGCCCGTCCTTCCGTACCAGCGCGGTCAGCTGACGCCCTGTCGTGCGGGACTCGACGACGGTGTGCGGGGCCAGGTCGCGGACCTGGCCGGTGAGGACGGCGTGCGCGCCGACGATGTCGTCGCTCTCGCCGCCGAGGCGGACCCGGCCGCCGTCGACGAGCAGGAGGTAGTCGCAGGCGCCCTCCAGCTCGGTGAGGATGTGCGAGGACATCACGATGGTGGTGGAGTGCTCGGCGGCCTCGGCCATCAGGATGCCCATCAGCTGGTGGCGGGCGAGGGGTCGAGGTCGGCCATCGGCTCGTCCAGCAGCATCAGTCCGGGCCGCTTGCCCAGTGCCAGGGCGAGGGCGAGCCGGGTGCGCTGGCCGCCGGAGAGCGTCCGGACCTTCGCGTCCTGCGGGAGGGGCCCGGCGACCCGGTCGGCGGTGGCCCGGTCCCAGGTGGCGGGGTTGAGCTCGCGGCCGGCCCAGAGGGTGTCGGCCACCGTGAGCTGCGGGTACAGGGGCTTGTCCTGCGCTACGTACGCGATACGGGAGCGCGCGTCGGCGGGGCGGAGCCCAGGACGCTCACGGATCCCTCGGACGGCCGGAGCAGTGCCGCCGTCAGGGCGAGCAGGGTGGACTTCCCGGCGCCGTTGGGCCCGACGAGGGCGCAGATCCGTCCGGTGGGCAGCCGGAACGAGCAGTCGCGCAGCGCCCACCCGGTCTTTCGTCCGTACTTCATGCCGAGGCCGGTCGCCTCGATCGCAGCGCCTGTCATGACTCCTGGTCCCCTTGAATGTGCTGTCCAGTACGGCGGTGAAGAGCGCGCTCACGTCGTCCTTGTCCAGTCCGGCGGTGCGGGCCCGGCGGGCCCAGTCGGCGAGTTCGGCGCGCAGTGGTGCGTCGGTGGCGGCCGCCGCGCCGCCCAGGGTCCGGCGTACGAAGGTGCCCAGCCCCGGCGGGCCTCGACGAGGCCTTCGCGCTCCAGCTCGCGGTAGGCCTTGAGCACGGTGTTCGGGTTGATGGCCGTCGCTTCGACGACCTCGCGGGCCGTGGGCAGCCGGTCGCCCGGTTCCAGTACGCCCAGGCGCAGGGCCTGTTTGGTCTGCTGGACGATCTGGAGGTAGGTGGCTACGCCGCTGCGCCGGTCGATGCGGAATTCGACCGCTGCGGACTCTGCCATGTTCACCACCCTTTCACTAATTGAGTAGTGAAAGGGTGGCGTAGAAGGGCGGCGTCAAGTGACGCCGCCCCTGGTCGTGCTGACGCGAGCTCAGGACTCCGTGCGGTACATCAGGTCCACCTCGTGGGTGACGAAGCCCATCCGCTCGTACACGGCCAGCGCGGCCGGGTTGTCGGCGTCGACGTAGAGCATCGCCGTCGGCAGCCCCTCGGCCGCCAGATGGCGCAGGCCGATCGCGGTGAGGGCCTTGCCGAGACCGCCGCCCTGGGCCTCCGGCAGGACGCCGACGACGTACACCTCGCCGAGGGGCTCGTCTCCCTCGGTGTGCTTCTTCGTCCAGTGGAAACCGATGAGCTCGCCCTCGCGCTCGGCGAGGAAGAAACCCTCCGGGTCGAACCACGGCTCGGCCTTGCGGTCGTCCAGGTCCCGCTGGGTCAGGCCGCCCTGCTCGGGGTGGTGGGCAAAGGCCGAGCTGTTGGCCGCGAGCCAGGCGGCGTCGTCCTGGCCGGGGACGAAAGTGCGGACGGTGACGTCCGGGGCAGCACCGGTTCGGCGATGCCCAGCGGGCTCAAGGGCGCCGCAGCTGGCGTAGTTCGCGGAAGAGGGAGAGGCCGAGGACCTGCGCGAGGTGCCGGGCGGCGGACTTGCCCCGTGCGCCCAGATCCGCAGCCGCTTCCCGGATGCGGCGGAGCGCGGCGCCCAGCGCCCGCCCGTGCCCGTGGCCGCGGTGGGCCGGGTGCACGACGAGCTCGGCCGCCGGGGCCTCGACGGGGTCGGTGTCCTCCAGCTGCGCGTACCCGGCGAGCACTCCGTCGGCGGTGAGCAGCAGATGCCGTACGCCTTTCGGTCCCCGCCCGCAGCTGCAGCCGTCCCTGCTCCGAGACGGCCTCACTGCCGTCGCTCCGGGCGGCCTCGGCGAGGAGGGCGCTGACGGTGTCGGCCTGCTCGGGAGTGAGCGCGTCGAGGGTCTGGATCTCGCGTCCGGGGCGGGAGGGGTACGTCAGTCGTCATGTGTACGAGCGTACGGGGCGGGTGCGCCGGGGAGGGTGGCTGTGGAACGGCCTTCGGGCAATGTGGCCAACGAGCGGTCGGCCGGATTGCTGGAGCGGCGTTCGGGCCGGGTCAATCGGCCCAGGACGGGGTGAGCAGCACGTTGTCCGCGATGCGGGAGGGCCCTCCGCGCCGGGCGGCAGCTCGCGTACCCGCTCGGGCAGTCCGGCGTACGTACTGACGGCCCTGCTGCCGAACGAGTGATCTGCGATGTTGTGTCGCATTCCCACCCCGAAGCAACCAGCTCGTAACCCCGGACATCTGTCGCGCTACGCGCGTTGACTCTAGGCTGCGGCACGCAGGACCCAGACGTATGACCACCACTCACAACCCTCCCGCTGAACTCACAAGGGGACCGATGTCAGCGACTCCGCAGAAGAACCGCGCATCCCGGCGGGTGCTCACCGCCGCGGCCGGGCTGGCCACCGTCGGCGCGCTCGTCGCCGCGATGCCGGCCGGTGCCAGTGACCGTGGCCACGATCACAAGCCCCGTACCGTCGACGTCCAGTTGCTGTCCTTCAACGACCTGCACGGCAATCTGGAGCCGCCGGCTGGTTCCGCCGGGTCGGTCAGCGAGACACAGGCCGACGGCACGGTGAAGTCGGTCCCGGCCGGTGGCGTGGAGTACCTCGCGACCTCGCTGCGTACCGCGCGCAAGGGCAACCCGTACTCCGTCACCGCCGCCGGTGGCGACATGGTGGGTGCGAGCCCGCTGCTGTCGGGGCTCTTCCATGACGAGCCGACCATCGAGGCGCTCAACGGGCTCGACCTCGACGTGACGGCTGTCGGTAACCATGAGTTCGACGAGGGGCCACCGAGCTCGGCCGGCTGCAGAACGGCGGCTGTCACCCGGTCGAGGGCTGCTACGAGGAGGGCAAGGAGTTCAAGGGTGCCGGCTTCCCCTACCTCGCGGCCAATGTGACCGGCGAGAAGTCCGGCAAGCCCATCCTCAAGCCGTACACGGTGTGGGAGAAGAAGGGTGTCAAGATCGGCTTCATCGGGGTGACCCTGGAGGGCACGCCGAACATCGTCACGGCCAACGGCGTCAAGGGTCTGAAGTTCCACGACGAGATCGAGACGGTCAACAAGTACGCTGAGGAGCTGGACCGTCAGGGCGTCAAGTCCATCGTCGCGCTGATCCACGAGGGCGGGGCTCCGGCGTCCTCCTCGTACAACTACGACTGCGACAGCCCCGGCGCCGGTGACGGCATCTCCGGGCCGGTCGTCGACATCGCCAAGGGCATCACACCGAAGGTCGACGCCCTGGTCACGGGACACACCCACCAGGCGTACGTGTGCACCGTTCCGGACCCGGCGGGCAACCCGCGCATGGTCACATCGGCCTCGTCGTTCGGCAAGGTCTACACCGACACGACCCTCACCTACGACCGTCGTACCAAGGACATCGTCCGTACGTCGGTGAAGTCCGCGAAGTCGGCGAATCACGTCGTCAGCCGGGACCAGGCCAAGGCCGCCGACATGACGTCGCTGATCGCCCGCTGGAACACGCTCGCCGCGCCCATTGCGAACAAGCCGCAGGGCTTCATCACCGCGGACATCAACGGCCGCGGCTCCACGGCACCCGAGAAGCCGCTCGGCAACCTGATCGCCGACGCACAGCTGGAGGGCCTGGCCCCGGCGGACAAGGGGCGCGCAGGTCGCGTTCATGAACCCGGGCGGAATCCGCTCCGACCTGGTGCACGCGGCGTCCGGCAGCGAGGGCGACGGGGTGGTGACCTACGGCGAGGCGTTCACCGTGCAGCCGTTCACCAACATGATGAACGTCGTCGACCTGACCGGTGCCCAGCTGGTCGCCGCGCTCCAACAGCAGGTCAGCGGCTCGAACGAGGCCTCCCCGAAAATCCTTCAGGTCTCCGAGGGCCTCACCTACACCCTGGACCTGACGAAGTCGGGCGCCGGCCGGTGGCCGCCGAATCGATCCTCCTCAACGGTGAGGCGATCGACCCGGCGAAGACGTACCGCGTCGCGATGAACGAGTTCCTCGCGGGTGGCGGCGACGGCTTCGCCGCCTCGGTGAGGGTACGAACAAGCTGGTCGGCGCCTCCGACCTGGACCTGTTCAACGACTACCTGGCGGCGCACTCCACGGCCTCCGCGCCGCTGGCCCCGCCGGCCACCGACCGGATCACGGTCATCAAGTAACGCCCGTACGCGGGTGAGTGGGGCGGTGGGCCGGCGGGCCCGCCGCCCCTTGCGTCGATGCCTCCAGGCGGAGAGCGCCGAACTCCGGGAGTACGAGGATGGCTTCGTTCACTTCGAACAGCAGCGTTTGTCCGCCTGTTCGGGCAGCAGTTGGTGATCTTGAGGCTCGTGGATGTTCCACGAGAAATAGCAGCACGTCCAGGGGCGGCCCGCCGCCTGTGAGATGTCTGTTTCTGAACCTGTGGCACAGGATGGCTCAGCAGCCCGATCAGGCGGAGCGCGGGCCACGTGGTGGCCGCCGGCGTGGGGTCGATCACGGAATCGCGCGAGGGTATCGCTGCGTGCCCGTCAGGCGTCGAAACGGCCGCGTGCACTCTCGATGTGACCAAGGTGCTGGTGGGTCCAGCCGCATATGGCGTCGACCGTGGTGCGCAGGGCCCGGCCCGGCTCGGTGAGGGTGTACTCGACTCGCGGCGGCACGGTGGGGTGCACCTTCCGGTCGACCAGACCATTGCGCTCCAGCATGCGCAGGTTCTGGGTGAGCATCTTGTGGCTGACGCCCTCGACCTCGTTCCGCAGCTCGCTGAAGCGCAGGGTGCGTTCGCCGAGCGCCTCGATGATCAGGAGCGCCCACTTGTTGGCGACGTCCGAGAAGATCTCCCGCGCCAGGGAGTCTGCGCGCCGCAGGTCAGAGTCTTCGGGCAGGCCCTTGAGTAGTTGCTTGGTCACCATCAGGTTCCTCCGTTACCGAAAAGTGCGTTCTTCCAGGTCAGCCGCCACTCTCCTATAGTTTCCGAGTAACTACAAGAGAGCGAACCGGAAGGGCAAACACCGTGGCCACCTTTGATGTCTTCAACTACAACGTGCCGGCCGAGAGCGACTTCGGCTACTCACAGGCGATCAAGTCCGGCGAGCTGATTCACGTCTCTGGACAGCTCTCGTTCGATGAGGCAGGCGAGTTCCTCTACGCGGGCGAGTTCGCCGCCCAGCTCAAGCAGACCTACGCCAACATGGACAAGGTCCTGGACCACTACGGCGCCACCCGGAACCAGATCGTCTCGCAGACCCTGTACGTGGTGAACCTGCGGCAGAATGCCGCGGCGACGGCGGAGGGCAACCTGGGGTACTTCGGTGACCACCGCCCGGCCAGCACGGTCTTGGGCATCACTGAACTGACCTTGCCCGGCCAGGTCATCGAAATCAGCTTCGTCATCGACACGAAACTGCCCGTTTGAGGTTTCCTCCTCGCACGTCCCACAGCCCTCTGGGCTCCGTTCGTGGAACAGTCACAGTGACCGTTCCACGAACGCTCCCAACTCGTCGGCGCCGTGTTCCGCGATCAGCCGGTGGAAGATCCGGGTGACCGTGTGCCGCTGCTTGCGCGGCGCGTCCGGATTCAGCCCGGAGGGTCTCGTCGATCACCGCCTTGTACGGGTCCAGCGTGGTGGCTCGGGGAGGCGGCTTCTTACGAGGCTCCGGCCAGGACGATTCCAGCGCCTTCCGCACCGTCCGCCACGTCACGCCGTGCTTGCGCTCAAGCCCCGTATCGACATGCCGCCGCGATGGTCAGTGAGCGTCCCGCGTCAGCAGGACCGGTGCGCCTCCGGTGTACAGCGCGACGGGCGCGGTTGTGTTGAAGGGCGTGGCTACCCAATGGACGTGGACGCACTGCCGGAACCGGAATCCAGGCCTGGGCACAGCCGGAGACCAACGTGCCCGGCCCCATCCTGGTGATCCCCGACTTCGCCCTGTTCTTCGGCTCCATGCGTGGGTACGAACTGGCGGCGCCGCGCCTTCGCCCACCTCGCCCGAGTCAGTGGCAAGGACGGCCGTGACCTCACGCGCGGTCAGGTGGGGAACTCCCGCACCACGCCCGGCTGATCAGGTGTGTGGGCAGATACGGCGAGGCGGCGTCGACCGGGAAGTCCCCGTCGTGGGCGAGGCAGGACATCGCGAGCGGGCCCAGCGCCACCCGGCTGTGCGGGTCGGCCGAACCGGTCCAGTACTGGTCGTGGTGGCCGACGGCCTCCGTGAGGGCCTGGGCGAACGCCTCGTGGTCGCGGCTGACGAGGCGGTGGAAGAGCGCGACGGGCTGGTAGTCGACGAAGTTGAGGAAGTCGCTCGGCGTGCGGGTCGCCACGCTGGGCTCGGAAGTGTTCATGGTGGCGATCAGCTTCTGGACGATTTCGTCCATGGAGTGCCTGAGGCAGTAGCTCTGCAGGGTGTCGATCCAGTGGAAGAGGTAGTCGTCCGCCGTGCCGGCGCGGCGCAGGTCATCCAGGGGAACCCGGCTCAGGAGCGTGAGCCGTTCCCGCTCGCGGCAGACGAGGGCGAGGTAGAAGGTGTTGAGCCAGGTGCGGGCATCGGCATACGGCGCAGGGCCGGTCGCCGGCAGGGCAAGAACCCGGTCACCGATGCGGCACTCCACGGTGCCTTCCCGGCCGAGCGTGGTGGCGAACAGCGCGGAGCCGATCTGCATCGCCGTGACCCACGCCTCCCAGGTCTCCAGCTCCGCCGCTTCGGGGTCCGCCGTGCATTGTGTGTGGCGTGCGCCAGGGCAGTCCGGAACGCGGCGCCGAAGCTGTTCGGTTCCTGTGCCAGGCGGTCGGTGAACTCGGAGACGGTACGCGCCGGTTGGCCGGCATCCGCACCGTCCGCGTCGGGTGTCGGGCTCGCGGAGTCGTCCTGGGAGTGGAGCCGCTTCATCAGATCCATCAGCTCCGGCGGCGGAGTGACGGACATGGCGCGGCTCTCGTGGTCGAAAGCGGTGAGGCAGACCAGGTTGCCCCGGCGCCACCAGTAGAGCAGCGGCGAGAGGAGCCGGGCCCGTCCTCGTATGCGCCGAGGGCGTATGTTCCCAGGTCGTTCACCGCATCCACGACGGTGCCGTCCACGATCGGGTGGAACGCCAGCAGGTGTCTGGTCGGCACGATGACCAGTGCGCCCGCGTCCGGCAGCTCCTGGCCGGTGAGCGTGCGGACCAGCTCGGGCAGGACGAGCGCCTTGCTCGCGACGAAGTGCGAGTCACCGTGGACGGAGTGCAGCAGCGCGCCCGACGGCCCGCGCACCTCTACGTGCTCGACCGGCTCACCGAGCAGGTTTGCCCGGCCCGCTGCCCAGAGCTCGTCGAGGCCGGCGCGTGCGACGTCGTTGTCGTTGAGCATCCGTATGGAGCCGGGGCTGTCCAGTGCCAGAGCCGTGAGGAGCCCTTCGGCCGGCTGCCGGGTGTAGCGGAAGTCGCCCGCCGCCTCCCCGTCGAAGGCGTCGGCGGGCAGCAGCCGCAGATACGTCTGCCGTCGCAGCTCCTGGGTACCCTCGCCACCGCGAGACGCCGATTCCAGCTCGGTGAAGTGGTGCGCGATCAGTGCGGGCCAGTGGTCCTGTTCGGCCGCGCGGCACCTCTGTGCCAGGGTCGTGAGGGGTGCAGGTGGCCTTCGTGTTCCGCGGTCGCACCCTCCACCTCGGCCCGGGAGCCGTGACGCGTGAAGAAGTGGGCAGCGATCAGGCTGCGCAGGTGCGTAGCCTGCGGGCCGGTCAGCATGGACAAGTGGGCGTCGGTTTCGTTGTGTTCCATCACCCGGGAACCCTAGGCGGGCGAAAATCGGCCCGTCCGCCTGCCCTCTTCCTGACATGACGTGCGCGCGCCACAATTCGGGGCTGATCCCCACGCCGATGGAGGCACCCCGCATGTCCACACCCCTGAGCACCCGCAGAAGTTTCCTGACCGGAGCCCTCGCGCTCTCCGCCACCGCCCTCGTCGGCGTGGGCCCGGCCGTCGCCGCCTCCCGCCGGCCTTCGGCACCCAGGACTGGATGGGCGCCATCCCCGACGCCACCGCGCTGCAACGCCTCACGATCCCGGGCTCGCACGACTCAGGGGCCCGCTTCGGCGGCCCTGGACGGAATGCCAGAACACCACGATCGCCGAGCAGCTCAACAGCGGTATCCGCTTCCTCGACGTACGCTGCCGGATCACCGGCGACTCGTTCGCGATCCATCACGGTGCCTCGTTCCAGAACCTGATGTTCGGTGATGTGCTGGTCGCCTGCCGGGACTTCCTCGCACAGCGGCCGTCGGAGACGGTCCTGATGCGGGTCAAGCAGGAGTACTCCGAGGAGAGCGACGCCGCGTTCCGGCAGATCTTCGACCTCTACCTCGACGGCAAGGGCTGGCGCTCGCTCTTCCACCTCGACTCCACACTCCCGAACCTCGGTGGAGCGCGCGGGAAGGTCGTACTGCTCGCCGACAACGGCGGTCTGCCCGGAGTCCGTTACGCGGATCCAGCGGTCTTCGACATCCAGGACGACTACATGGCCGAGCCGTTCGGCAAGTACCCCAAGATCGAGGCGCAGTTCCGCAAGGCGACGCAGCAGCCCGGCAAGCTGTTCATGAACTACGTGAGTACCGCGGCCCTGCTGCCACCGCGCTCGAACGCGGACCGGCTCAACCCGCAGGTGCACTCGTTCCTCGACGGGGCGGAGGCATCGGGCTGGACCGGGCTCGGCATCGTCCCGCTGGACTATCCGGCGACTCGGCCGGGGCTGGTGGAGTCCCTGATCCGGCACAACCCGGTGAGCTGAGCAGGGCCCCGGAGCCCGGGCCCGACACCCTGGCGGCTGCCGCCCCTGCCGCCAGGGGTCACAGTGATGTCGCTGTCGGCGCGCCGGACCGTGCGGCCTGCCGGCGCCTGCCCGTCGTCGCGGCCGGATGGCGCAGGTCCGCCGCCTGGATGCGGCCTCCCGGACCGCCCTGGCGGCGTCATCGACGGCCATGGACTTGTCGAATATCAATATGCTCCCTAGTCTGGGCATATCGAAAATCGATAGGACGAGGTTGCGATGCATACGCGAATCACCAAGATCCTGGCCTCAGTGACCCTTGCTCTGGCGGTGCTCTCCGGGCTTTCCTTCCTCGGCATGGGGTTCACCCACGCGCTCGACGACGGGGCGGTCTGCGTGGAGACCGACTTCTGGCACAACGCCGAACTGGCGGACAGACTGTCCACCGGCGAGGGCGTGCAGGAGTCCAGCAATGTCACGCGCCTCTGCCAGGACGATCCCTCCGTGGGACAGCGCGCCGCCGACCTCGGGATCGAACTGCCCTGGCAGCTGATGGGCTCCCTCGCGCTGCTGCTCTTCTCCCGGCTGCTGGACGCCGTTCTGCGAGAGGGCCGTTCACTCACTCGGTGTCGAAACGGCTCACCGTGCTCGGCTGGTTCGTTGCCGTCAGTACACTGCTGGCTGCCCTTGTCGTCGGCTGGTCGCAGTCCTGGCTCGTCGACAGCATGTCGCCGAACATCGGCTCGGGGCCGGCACTCGAAGGGCCGCTCGTGCTCATCATCCCCGGCCTCGCGGCAGTGATCATAGGGAAGTTCATGGCCGACGGCGTGCGTATGCGAGAGGACCTCGAAGGGACCATCTGATGCCCGAAGAGGAACACCACGCGATCCGGATCCACCTCGACCGGATCCTCGCCGAGCAGGGGATGACGCTCACCGAACTGTCCGCACGGGTGGGTATCACCGTCGTCAATCTGTCGGTGCTCAAGAACGGGCGGGCCAAGGCCATCCGCTTCTCCACCCTGTCGAGGATCTGCGATGCCCTCGGATGCCAGCCGGGAGACCTGATCACCCACGACGCCGGCGAGTCGTCCTAGCCCGGACACGACCTCGTCCCGGGCAGGCCGTTCCTCGGGGCCGCGGCCCCGGCGGGTCACGCCGGGCGGCCGGTGGGGCAGCCCGCTTGAGACGGCCGGACCGATGAGTCCGGCGGTAACGGTGGCCGCGGCCCCGCCAGAGGGCGCGCCCGCGTACGCAAGGCGTGAGGAGAGGCGCGAAACGAGCCGTCTGTCCCCGGGAGGGTGGATCGCGCTGGATTCGGGTGAAGCGCAGAAGTTCGCGTCGAGACGATGCCCCTGTTCGGTGTGACCGGCCGCGATACCAAGGAGTCGTCGAATGTCCAAGCCTGTCGTCAGTATCTGGGGCCCCTTCCGGGGCTGAGTCCGCGTCCGCGCAAGCGGCCCCTGGGACACGAAGTGGGATCTGCGGGGTGGGACCGCCTGGGTCTTCCACAGCTCGTCCGGCCAGGAAGCCGTCAGGCGGCCGGTGATCCTCGCCGACGGATTCGCCCGGGAGCGAGCAACGGCCAGCAGTTGTACGCGGGGCTGGAGAACGGGGACTACCCGTTCATCTCCACACTGCGCAGCAACGGCTTCGACGTCGTCCTCCTTGGCTTCACCGACCGCTCCGCGTCCATCATCGCCAACGCCGACGTCGCGATCGAGTGCATCAGGCGGACGATCGCCGACCGTGACGGCGACGCCCCGCTGACGGTCGGCGGCTTCAGCATGGGAGGGCTGGTCACCCGCTACGCCCTGGCCAAGATGGAACGGCAGAGGAGCGGCACGAGACCGCCACCTACCTGTCCTACGACACCCGCACCGCGGGCGTGGCTGCCTCTGGGAGTCCAGGCGTTCGCGCACTTCGTGAAGGAGAACTGGGGCAGCGCCAACCCGCTCCTCAGTCTCTACTCCGACCTGGTCAACAGCCCGGCCGCCCGTCAGATGCTGCGCTGGCACCTGGGAACCGGCGCTGATGCCACCCTCGACGTCGCGGCCGGCCAGGACCAGGAGCGGACCGAGTTCCTGGCGGCCCTTGAGCGGGTGGGCAGCTGGCCCCAGATCCCCGCCTGCTCGGTGTCGCCAACGGAACAGGCACCGGGTGGGGAACAGCATCCCCGCCGACGACACCGCGATGGCCGCCGACGGAACCGAGCTGGCCGGCCGGCTCCAGACCCAGGCGGGCGGAGCGCAGACCGTCGCCCGGATGGAGAAGGCGGACCAGAACCCGGTGGAGATCCGCACCACCGGCTTCCCCGAACTCGACGGTGCTCCGGGCGGTCTCTTCCCAAGGCGCCGCTCCTGGAAGACGCCGCCAACTTCGGCATGGCCGCCATGCTGGCCAAGATCGTCAACAAGCAGCCCGTGGATCTCGCCCACAACACCTCGACGTTCGTCCCCACCGTCAGTGCGGTGGCAGCGGCCGGCATCGACGACGATGCCGCCCTGTACAGCAAGATCGATCCCGAAAGCAGCAGCCTCCACGACTTCCTCTGCGCCACCACCAACGAAGGACACACCGTCATGACGACGGAACTCGGTGAGTGGATCCTGGCCAGGCTCCAGGAGGCGTAGCCACCGGCCAAGGCATCCTCGTCGGGCCGGGCCGCCGGCCCGGCCCGACGAGGGCGAACCCCACCCGTTCGGAAAGGGTGCGGCTGTTGTGACTCAGTGTGTCTGACGCTCGGACGACAAGTCGGCTGGACGATCCAACGCGTACACGGTGACAGGACTGCCGTTCAGCGTGTCCTGCCAACGCGGTGAGAAGCCGAGTCGCTCAGCCACCTTCACCGACGGCGTGTTTCCCGGCCGCATGAGGGCGGTGAAGTACTCGGCTTCGAGCGTGGCAAAGCCCCAGTCCAAGCAGGCCTGGGCAGCTTCGGTCGCGTATCCGTGCCCCCATCGCTCCGCTTTGAGCGTCCATCCCAACTCGACTTCGTCGAACTGCTGCCAGTACTGCAGGCCACTTCGGCCGATGAACTCGCCGCTCGACCGAAGCTCCACGGCGCACAGGCCATGACCCCGCTCAGCCCACTGCCGCTCGACCTCGGCGAGCCGTTCCAGTGCCTGCCGCCGAGAGAACTCTCCAACGAATCGATTGACTCTCGGATCGGCGTGGAGCTCGACGAACACCTGAACGTCCGAGGTCGCAAGAGGTCGCAGAGAGAGCCGCTCCGTCTCGATCATGCCTCCGAGCATAGGTCTTGCCGTCACCCGGACTGAAAAGGTTCAGTCGCCTACCGCAGAGCGCCCTCTTACCCGGTTCCTCGCCCGTCAGAAGTGACTCGCCGCCCGCGGTAGCCACGAAAGCTGCGACGCAGCACAAGGGCGTCTTCGGCCGGGATGCCGGGGCCGTGGTCGCGTACCGTCAGGTCACCGCGGTGCAGGGAGACCTCGATCGTTCCGCCGGGCGGGCTGAACTTCACCGCGTTGTCCGGGGCGTTGACGACTGCCCGCTCTAGCGTGCCGGGTTCGGCCCGTACGTACCAGCAGGGTTCCAGGTCCGCTGTGATGCGTCAGTTCCGGACCGCGCAGCCGGGCCCGTTGCAGGGCCGCGTCCGCGATGTCGTGCAGCGCGACCTGGCTTCGTTCACGTTCAGCAGCAGCGTTTGTTCACTGGTTGTTGCGGCAGCAGTTGGTGATCAGCAGGCTCGTAGATGTTCACGAGAAATGACGGCGCTGTCGCTCCGCGGCGGCAAATGGCCGTGCGGAGGTCCGGTCCAGGTCTCACACTGCGGGCATGGACGAAGTCAGTGTGGTTCGGTACGGGCGCCGGTCGGTGTCTGATGGAACAGTCACCGACCGGCGCCCGCCTTCCGCAGCGGGTCGCCGCCGGTGGTCGGCCGTCTGCCCTGCGGGCAGCGCGCCCCGACCGGAGCGTGCGTTCATCGTGTGAGGTCCGCTCAGCGGACCCACTCTCCCAGAGGGTGCCGTTCCAGCGGCACTGGAACTCGGTGTAGCCGTTGTACTTCAGGTCGTACTGGCCCTCTTCCTGGCACTGGTCGTGCGTCCGGGTGCCACTGGCAAAGTGGAAGCCGTCCGGGTCGGTCGCAGCAGACGCGGAGCCCGCGGTCAGCGGAATGGTGACTGCCGCGGCGCAGACCACGGCGGCAGTGGCGATACGGGAACGCCATGACTTCATGGGTATCTCCTCAAGAACGGAGCCGGGCCTGGCCGTGAGAGACCGAGCGTCGACTCTGTGTGACTTACACCTAGATGGACGCTCACGTTCCGGGCGGTGGTTGAGCGCAGGTGGGGAGATCCAGTGACGGTGCAGGTGCGCCTGAGCTTGACATCTGTCCCGTAAGAGCCTTCGGTGCCCGGGTCGCCTTCTGGTCCGACAAGTCCGATCGACCGGCACAACCAACACCGCGACGCGGCGGGGTACACGGTTCCGAGGGAGGCCGTGGCAGCGGAGCGCGTGAGCGGATGGTGGGAGCACTACCGTGGTGAGCTGTCCGGTGACGTGCTGGATCTGGCCGAGTTGGAGCATCATGCTGCGGCCATCCGATCTGTGCAGGTCATGTGTATGCCTGGCCTGCTCCAGACCGAGGGCTACGCGCGCAGCGTCTTCGCCGAGAGTCTCCCGCCGCCCAATACGACGCGCCAAAGCGGCCGGCTCTCCCACCGGTTGCAACGCCGCGATGTCCTCGACCGGTCGGCGCCGCTCACCTGCATGGTCTGATTCTTGAGGCCGCGTTGCGAATGATGTACGGGAGTGCGGCCGTTGCGCGTGGCCAACTCGCGTACGTGTTGAAGGAATCCGATTGTGACAACGTGACCGTTCGGATGATCCCGTTCGCGAGCAGTTCGGCACACTACGTGTACGGGCCCGTGTCGCAGCTGGACACCGCGGCCGGGTCATCATTCCTCGATGCCGAAACAAGCCTGGTGAACTGGCGGGTCGCACTGGACCGAACCGAGGGCCGGGCCCTCGACCCTGTGAGTTCACGGGACTTCATTCGGAAGATCGCACAACAAGTGTGAAGGCGTGACATTCATGGAGATTCAGTGGCGCAAGTCCTCGAAGTCCTCGAATGCCGAGGGCTCCGACTGCCTCGAACTCGCTGAACACGAAGGCGAGATATTGCTGCGTGAGAGCGATCACCCGGACGTGGTCGTACGCACCACGCGGGCCAAGCTCCGCGCTTTCCTGGGCGGTGCGAAGGCGGGCGAGTTCGACGATCTGGCCTGATGGCCCTGGAGATCTGCCGCGAGCCGCCTCTCCGGAGACATGGCGCACTGGTCACGGGCCGGACAGATCATTACGCAGCGCTCGCGCAACCTTGGGGCACCCTCGGTGGTCGAACAACTGCTGTCGGTGGCATGCCAGCCGCCTTGAGAGCTCTCGTTGCCGGCCGTTGGAGAATCGTGAGACCTGTTTCCGTCCATCCTTTCGTCCGTCTCGCCACCTGTGCTGTCGTGGCCGCCGGAACCCTGCTCACGGGGTTGTCCGCACCGGCGTCCGCCACGGAGACCGACCAGCTGTGGATCGATGCGCCGTACGAGAAGAACCTGCTGGTGGGAGCCGGGACCGGCACCCTGTCCAGGTCGGCCTCTACCACGACAACGACAACTTCGCCGTCACGGACGGCAGTCTCACCGTCGACATCACCGGCATCGCCGGTGTGGCCGAGGTGACCTGGCCCGACAACTGCGTCCCGACCGGGACCACCGCGGTGTGCAGCGTCCCGCAGGTGCCCACGATCGGGTCCGACTACAGCCCGCAGGTGAACCTCCAGGTCCGTGCCGTGGACGGGGCGGAGCCGGGGCGCAGGGCCGTATCACCTACGAGGCGACCGCGTCCGGAGGTCCCGAGGGTTCGCTGGAGGCCCCGCAGAACTCCTTCGACACGACGGTCAGGGTCGGCTCCGGTCCTGACCTCGCGCTGAGCGAGATCCCTGCGGTCGAGGGGTCCTGCCTGGCACGGTCCAGACCGTGCCGGTTTCGGTGACGAACCTGGGCAACGAGCCCTCGCAGGGCTTCACCGTAAGCATGACCGCCTCGTACGGTCTCGGCTTCGACACGCGGTACGCCGAGTGTGTGTACACGCGGATCGACGGCGACCACGCGTCCTTCTCGCGCGCCGAGTGCTCCTTCGACCAGGTCCTCGCGCCCGGTGACACCGTCACGCTGCCCGAGCCGCTCCGGCTGGCGGTCGCCCTCACGCGCTGGAGGAGCGGGTGGACATCGGGATCGAGCCGGGTGGCGGCGCCACCGACCTCTCGTCCGAGGACAACTTCTGGGTCGCTTCGGTGACCGCGGTCAACACTGCGGACTTCTCCGTGCGCGGCGCCCGGGTCTCCGGTGCCGTCGGGGACACCGTCCAGACCGCCCTCACCTTCCGCAACAAGGGCCCCGGCTGGCTCGGCAACCTCGGGTCTGGTGACTCGGTCGCCCGTGTCGGCTTCACGGTCCCGGAGGGCGTCACCGTCACCGGTGCACCTGCTGAGTGCCTGGCCCGCACGTTGGACGGCGACTCCTACCGGGCCGCCTCGGCGCCCCGCGCTATGTGTGTTCGATGCCGTACTGGGTGCTGGAGGACACGACCCGTACCTTCCCTTCACCTTGCGCATCGACACCGTGATCCCTGACGCGAAGGGCCGTGTCGTCCTGGAGCCGGTGATCCAGGGCACCGGCTTTCCGCACGACCCGAAGCTGGGAAACAACAAGGCGTGGGTCCAGGTGAACCCCACTCCCAAGGCGTAGCGCCGGATGCCGGGCTGGTCGACGTGGCCCGGCTGACCGAGGACGCCGGACTGGACGACGAACAGGGACCCAACAGGCCCGGCGACGGCGGAGCTTCTCAGTTCGCTGCGAAGCGCCGCCATCGCATCCCACGTGCCCCGCAAGCAGAGGCGTCGCTCAAGCCCCGGCGGCGGCTGCGGCGCCCCGGCAGCCGGATCGAGGCCACTGTGCCTTCGCCTCCGGAAGCCGGGTGGAGGGTGATCTCGCCGCCCGCCTGTTCCACCGTGCGCGCCACGATGGACAGGCCCAGGCCTGAGCCGGGGAGCTGGCGGGCTGTCGGGGAGCGCCAGAAGCGTTCGAAGACGTGCGGGAGGTCTTCGGCCGGGATGCCGGGGCCGTGGTCGCGTACCGTCAGGTCACCGCGGTGCAGGGAGACCTCGATCGCTCCGCCGGGCGGGCTGAACTTCACCGCGTTGTCCAGGACGTTGACGACTGCCCGCTCCAGCGTGCCGGGTTCGGCCCGTACGTACCAGGGTTCCAGGTCCGCTGTGATCGTCAGTTCCGGGCCGCGCAGCCTGGCCCGTTGCAGGGCCGTGTCCGCGATGTCGTGCAGCGCGACCACCTGGAGCGGGCCGCGCTGGGTGGCGTCCGGGCGGGCCAGTTCCTGGAGGTCGCCGATGAGCGCGGCCAGCTCTGTCATCTGTGCCTTGACCGAGGTCATCAGGGCCCGGCGGTCGTCGGGCGGAATGGCCCGCCCGTCTCGTCGCTGCGGACGAGCAGTTCGATGTTCGTACGGAGCGAGGTGAGCGGGGTGCGCAGCTCGTGCCCGGCGTCCGCGATGAGCTGGGACTGGCGGTCGCGGGAGGTGGCGAGCGAGGCGGTCATGGAGTTGAAGGAGCGCGACAGGCGGGCGATCTCGTCCTCGCCCTCCACCGGGATCCGGACGGTGAGGTCCTCGGTGCGGGCCACGTGTTCGACGGTGTGGGTGAGTTCGTCGACGGGGCGCAGGCCGGTACGGGCCACCAGAGGCCGGCCGCACCCGCGCCGACGACGCCGATGCCGGAGACGACCAGGAGCGTCCAGGCCAGGGTGGAGAGCGGGGCGTTGACCTCGCTCATGGAGCGGGCGATGGTGACGGCGATATGCCCCGGCTCCGAGCCTGCTGCCCGGGTGACCTGCAGCGGGTAGGTGTAGGCGCGCATCCGCACGCCGTCCGCGGCGGTCGCCGGCTGCAGCGCGTAGTCCCGTTCTCCCTCGGCCACCGCGATGTCGGCGTCGCTCACTTCGAGCTCCGACGTCCCCGGGCGATGCAGACGGTGCCCTGGGAATCGACGAGCTGGATGGTGTAGCCGGAGAACGGCCTGGGCGGAAGCTGGTTGGCGCCCTTGCAGTACGCGTACAGCTCGGCCAGGTAGCGGTCGTCGACCTTGAAGTGCGCAGCGAGTCGTCCAGCTGGTGTTCCAGCTGCTCGCGTGTCACGAACCAGCAGGCCAGCGCGACCGCTGCAACCGCCAGTGCCACCGCCGTGGCGACCAGCATGGCGAGGCGGGAGCGCAGTGGCAGGGCGCGGAAGCGACGGAGCGGACCCGTCACGCCTCACCGCCGCCGGACCGCAGGGCGTAGCCGACGCCCGGACCGTGTGCACGAGCCGCGGTTCGCCGCCCGCTTCGGTCTTGCGGCGCAGGTACATCACGTACACGTCCAGGGAGTTGGAGCTCGGCTCGAAGTCGAAGCCCCAGACCGCCTTGAGGATCTGCTCGCGGGTCAGCACCTGCCGGGGTGGGCCAGGAACATTTCCAGGAGCGTGAATTCGGTACGGGTCAGCTCGACCCGGCGGGTGCCGCGGGTGACCTCGCGGGTGGTCAGGTCCATGCGGAGGTCGGCGAAGGACAGTACGTCGTCGTCCGGGACGGCGCCGCCCGCAGCGGCGGCGTACGAGCTGCGGCGCAGCAGGGCCCGGATGCGGGCGAGGAGCTCGTCCAGCTCGAAGGGTTTGACCAGGTAGTCGTCCGCGCCGGCGTCCAGGCCGGTGACCCGGTCCCCGACGGTGTCGCGTGCGGTGAGCATCAGGATGGGGTGGTGGTGCCGGTGGACCGGATGCGGCGGGCGGCGGTGAGGCCGTCCATGCGGGGCATCTGGATGTCCAGGACGATCAGGTCGGGGGCGTACGACTCGGCCCTGGTGAGGGCGTCGTAACCGTCCACGGCGACCTCGGTGCCGTATCCCTCGAAGGCGAGGCTGCGCTGCAGGGCCTCGCGCACGGCGGGCTCGTCGTCGACGATCAGGATGCGCTGCGGATCGTCTTCGGCGGGGCTCATCGCTGGTCGTCCTCTTCTCGTCCCGGTCCCATTGGTGTTCTCAGCCTCGCACGGCCTTGGCGCGGCGGCGTGCGGCGCGGCGTTCGTGGCCGGAGGGGCCGAGGCCGCGCTGATTTCCTGGGCGCGTTCCGGGCGGTCCGGCCCGCCATCTCCGTGGCCAGGGCGAGTGGCAGGGACAGGGCGGACGGTCCGGCGGGGGCGGGGCGGGGTGGAGCTGTCGTTCATGGCGTCCTCCTCAGGAGCTGTTGCCGGCTCGCAGACCGTCGAGGTCGGCCTTGACCGTGTCGACCGGGATGGCGAAGCCGAGGCCGACGCTGCCCGCTGCCGTGCTCCCCGAGGCGCTGGCCGAACTGGGGAGTACATAGCGGAGTTGATGCCGATGATCTCGCCGTCCATATTGATGAGCGCACCGCCGGAGTTGCCCGGGTTGAGCGAGGCGTCGGTCTGCAGGGCCTTGTACGTGGTCTTGGACGTACCGGTGTCTCCGTTGAACTTCTCGCCGCCGAACTCGAACGGCCAGTCCTGGCCACCCTGCCGGTCCTGTCCCTGGCTGCTGCCGGAGCTGTCCTCGTCCTTGGCCACCGTGACATCCCGGTCGAGCGCCGAGACGATACCGCTGGTCACCGTGCCCGTCAGGCCCTCGGGAGAGCCGATCGCCACGACCTGGTCGCCGACCTTCACCGCGGAGGAGTCACCGAGCGAGGCCGTCTTCAGTCCGCTCGCACCGTTGAGCTTGATGAGGGCGAGGTCCTTGTCGGGGTCGGTGCCCATGACCTCGGCCGGGTACGTCTTGCCGGTGCTGAGCGTGACCTCGACCTGTGAGGCGCCGGAGATGACGTGGTTGTTGGTGACGATCTCGCCGTCCGCCGTGATGATGACGCCGGAGCCGGTGGCGTCGCCCGACGCGGAGGTCGCGCTGATCTCGACGATCGCCGGTGACACGGCCGTCGCTACACCGGAGACGGTGCCCGCACTGCTCTGCGAGACGGTGGTGCCGCTGACCGCGCTGCCGCCGCCGGTGGTGCTCGCTTCGCTGTCGGCGAGTTGGCTGACGAATGTGGCGGTGCCGCCGCCGATCACGGCCGCTGCGATCGCCACGGCCGCCAGGAGCGCGACGGGTCGCTTGGCCCGGTGCCCGCCGCCGGTCCGGAGCGTGGAGTCCGGGCCCGTCGCGAGCGGCTGCGGAGGCTGCATGGGCTCGTGGGCGGGGGCGGCGGGTAGGCCGCCCGTCGCTGCCGTACGAGGGTGCATCGGGTACTCGCCGCTCGGGCGGTGGCTTTCGGTCATGTACACCAGGGTGTCCAGCGAACATGAGAGGAGCCTGAGTACGTCCTGAGAAGCCCGGCAGAACCGTGTATGCCCGGTATAAGGAACCCGGGTTACGGTGCCGGGGCCGTCGGCTCCCGCAGCCGCACGACCGGCGCACCACCAGGGCGGACGGGACCTGCCTCAGCCGCTCCCGCCGCGATCCGGTGACCCGGAGCGAGTCGTCGAGCACCAGGTCCACCGCGGCCCGTGCCATCGCGGGACGGTCCGAGAAGACCGTGGTCAGCGGCGGATCGGTCAGGCCGGCTTCCTTCACGTCGTCGAAGCCCGCGACCGCCAGCTCCTCGGGCACATCGATCCGCAGCTCGCGCGCGGCCCGCAGCACCCGATGGCCTGGTCGTCCGTCGAGCAGAAGATCGCCGGGGCCGGTCCGGACCGGCCAGCAGCCCGAGCGCCACCTGGTAGGCGTCGTAACGGTTGTACGGGGCCTGGAAGAGCCGGCCCTCCGTCGAGCGCCCCGACTCGTGCATCGCCCGGCGCCAGCCCTCGATGTGGTCGGCGACGGGGTCACCGATCACCGGGTCGACTCCATGCCGCCCAGGCACGCCACGTAGGCGTTGCCGTGCTCGAGGAGATGCCGGGTGGCGAGCTGTGCGCCGCCGATGTCGTCCGTGACGACCGCGACGTCGTCGATCGCCTCGGGCCGCTCGTGCAGCAGCACGACGCGCGCGTCCCAGGCCTCGATCTCGGCCGCCGCCCGCTCACTGGGGCCCTGGCTGACCAGGATGAGCCCGGAGACCCGCATGCCGAGGAAGGCCCGCAGATAGTGGACCTCGCGCTCGTCGCGGTAGTCGGAATTGCCGACGAGTACCATTTTTCCGCGTTCGGCGGCTGCCTGCTCGACCGCGTGCGCCATCTCCGCGAAGAACGGCTGGCGTGCGTCCGGCACGATCATGCCTATGAGGTCGGTCCGCCGCGAGGCCATTGCCTGGGCGACCGGTCGGGCCGGTAGCCCAGCTCTTTGATCGCGCCGAGAACTCGCTCGCGCGTGGCCGGGGCAACCGGCCGGGGTCCGTTGTTGATGACGTAGCTGACGACCGCGGTCGACGTCCCCGCCAGTCTCGCCACATCGTCCCGCGTCACCTTGGCCACGCGCGGCAGTCTACGCGGATGGACCTACCGCTTGGCAGGCCGGACCGGGGCTTCTTCTGTGATCCCGGCTTCCGGGGCTCCTCCGAATGGGTTACGGGTGCCTCGGTGGTCCTCGGCGAGGGCTGGGCAGCCCTGGCTTCCTCCGCCGCGGCTCGCTCTGCCCGCTCCGCCCGGTCGGCCTTCTCGGGTGCGACGAAGCGGTAGCCGACGTTACGGACGGTACCGATCAGCGACTCGTGCTCGGGGCCGAGCTTCGCGCGCAGCCGCCGGACATGGACGTCGACCGTCCGCGTACCGCCGAAGTAGTCGTAGCCCCATACCTCCTGGAGTAGTTGGGCGCGGGTGAAGACCCGGCCGGGTGCTGCGCGAGATACTTGATCAGCTCGAATTCCTTGAAGGTCAGGTCGAGGACCCGGCCTTTGAGTTTGGCGCTGTATGTCGCTTCGTCGACCGAAAGATCACCGTTACGGATTTCCATCGGGGAATCGTCGGAGGTGATCTGCTGACGGCCGGTGGCCAGCCGCAGCCGGGCCTCGACCTCCGCGGGCCCCGCCGTGTCCAGCAGGACGTCGTCGATGCCCCAGTCGGCGGTGACGGCGGCGAGGCCGCCCTCGGTGACGACGAGTATCAGCGGACAGCCGGGCCCGGTGGACCGCAGCAGCTGGCACAGCGAGCGCACCTGAGGGAGGTCGCGGCGGCCGTCGATGAGAATGACGTCGGCACCGGGGTGTCGACGAGTGCGGCCCTCCGCGGGGCGACGCGCACGCTGTGCAGCAGAAGGCCGAGGGCGGGGAGCACCTCCGTCGACGGTTGAAGGGCATTCGTCAGAAGCAGCAGTGAACTCATCGCCGCCCACCTGCCTGGGTCGTCGGTCGATCGTTCAAGGTTCGCTCGCCCATTACGTCGGTCCTCCTCGTTCCCTGCGAGAGGGCACTCCGGGTCGGACCCGGGGAGTATTCGGCACTGCTTCGTACACGGTGCGATCCCGCGCCCGGGATCGCTGAGCTTGTCGAAACGTCTCCGTAACAACGCTCGGAATGCACAAAAGGACCCGGGGCTGCATTGCCCGGATCCTCTGCACAGCAGAATAACCCACATGAGTTCTGTGGCAGAGGATCGATTCCGGACTTCCGCTGTTCCCTTGATCACGCGGAACGCGCAGCGCACTGCATTGCGAGCCGGTGACGGGGTCCGTATCGAGGCGGTGTACGAGCCGTGTACGGCAGGTTCTGGGGAGGGTGCGGACACCGGGACCGCCGGTACCGCGATCGTCGTCGCGCACGGGTTCACCGGCTCCGCCGACCGGCCTGCCATTCGGCGCGCCGCGGCGGTGTTTGCCCAGCGTGCGGCCGTGATCACGTTCTCTTCCGGGGCACGGGCCTCCGGCGGACGGTCCACGGTGGGGACCGGGAGGTCCTGGATCTGGCGGCGGCGGTCGCCTGGGCGCGTTCGCTGGGGCACCGCCGGGTCGTCACCGTCGGCTTCTCCATGGGCGGCTCCGTAGTGCTGCGGCACGGTGCTCTGTACCGGGCTGCGGAGAAAGAACTTGAGACCTTCGGTGTCCAGTATCCGGACAGATTGGATGAGGCCGAACGGAGGACGGAGCCCATTGGGGCGCACGATGGGCTCATTGAGGCGTGCACGGGGCGCACGCGAATGCGGTGGTCTCCATGAGCGCACCGGCCCGCTGGTTCTACCGCGGCACCGCCCCGATGCGGCGCCTGCACTGGGTGGTCACCCGCCCCGCCGGCAGGCTGGTGGGACGCTACGGCTTCGGCACCCGCATCAACCGCGACGACTGGGACCCGGTGCCGCTCTCCCCGGTCGAGGCGGTCCCGCTGATCGCCCCGGCCCGCTGCTGATCGTGCACGGAGACCGGGACGCGTACTTCCGCTCGACCATCCACGGATGCTGGCCGACGCCGCGGGCGGCGGGGCCGAGCTGTGGCTGGAACGCGGCATGGGCCATGCGGAGAACGCGGCGGACGAGAGCTTGCTCACCCGGATCGCGGACTGGACGGTGGCGGCGTGACTCATCATGGACAGCTGACGCACGACGAAAGGGTGCCGCCATGGCAGCGGGGACGATCCGCTACTGGGCCGCGGCCAAGGCCGCCGCCGGGACCGCCGAGGAACCGTACGCGGCGGCGACACTCGCCGAGGCACTCGAAGGGGCACGCGAACGGCACCCCGGTGAGCTGACCCGGGTTCTGCAGAGGTGCTCGTTCCTCATCGACGGTGACCCGTCGGGACCCGCGGCCATGAGACCGTACGGCTTGCCGAGGGCGGCACGGTCGAGGTGCTCCCGCCGTTCGCAGGAGGGTGAACCGCAGACCATGAGCAGCAGCGATCAGCAGTATCCGTACGGACAGCAGCCCGGGTACGGGGCCGGCGGGCGCAGCCCCGCAGCCTCCGGACCGGGACGGCGACCAGCAGGCGCAGTACGGCGAGGAGTACGGGCAGCAGGCCCAGTACGGCGAGCAGCAGTACGGGCAGCAGCAGCCGTACGGGAACGAACCGTACGGCCAGGAGTCCTCCGGTGGCCCCGCATACGGGCACCCTGCCTACCGGCCGCCGCCGTCCTACGGCGGCCAGGTTCCGCACGACCCGTACGCCGGTACGTACGCCCCGGCCCGACTGCCGGGGCCGGGGCGGGCTGGCCGGAGCAGCAGCCAGTCACGTCCGCCCGGGGCAGGGGCCGAGGACCAGGGCGCGCAGACCTGGCAGGACCAGACCTGGGACACCCAGTACCAGCCGACCATCCCGTCCGCACCGGAGCAGGCCCAGCCCGTGCAGCCCGCCTTCCAGGCCGGTGCCGGCTACCGGGACCCGCAGGGTGGGACGGGGCTTATCCCCTGCCGCCCGAGGTCCCGTCCGCCCCGCACCCACTCCACCCACTCCACCCGTTCCACCCGCACCGGCGCAGGGCGCCGCCGGATACAGCCCGCCCACCACCGTGGGCAACAGCCGCGTCACCGATGCCCAGCGCGCCCGCGCCGAGGGCCGGTCGCCGGTCATCGCGCCGGGGATGCGGCCCGCGGCGATCACCGCGGGCCTCGGCCTGCTGCTCGCGCTCGGCGCCGCGATCGGGCCGTACGCGCTGCTCGTACCGCTGGTGCTGCTCCAGGCGGTGACCGCCGCCGGATGGTTCAGGCTCAACGGCATGTGGCCGGCCAGGCAGGGCATTGTGCTCGCCTTCGCCGGCGGGCTGGTCGCCGACGCCGTCCTGCTCGCGGCGGGCCGCGAGAACGGCCCCGCGGCCATTCTCGGCACGCTGGGCGTCTGGGTGCTCCTCACACTCGTACTCCAGCTGCGTAGCCACGCGGGCGCGGACGAACGGATGCAGGGGCTCATGGCCACTGTCGCGTCCGCGTCCCTCGCCGTCCTGGCCGCCGGACATCTGGCGGCCGTCCCGACGCGGTGACGGTCGGCGGGGTGGCGGTCGCGGTCGCCGCGCTCGCCAGGGCGCTTCCGCTGCCCGGTGCGGTTTCGGTCGTGGTGGCGCTGTTCGCCGCCACGGGCGCCGGCCTCGCGGTGGGCGGGTTCACCGATTTCGGCGCGCAGAGCGCGCTGCTCGGGTTCGCGGCCGGTGGCTGTGCGCTGATCGGGCTGCGGGTGGCGAGCTACGACTACCCGTCAAGTTCGTGCACATGACCGCCGGGGTCGCGCTGCCGCTCACCGCGGCGGCACCCGCCGTCTATCTGATCGGCCGTGCGATGCTCTGATGCCCGTGGCCCGGAACCGATCGGCCGTCCCCACTCGTCGATCACCCGGGCGAGCTGCACCGTCGCAGTAGGCTCACGGGCACCGGGGGTCCGGTCGGGCAAGGTGGGGAAGAACAGTCATGCGTGCACTGCGGATATTGCTGATCATCGCTGTGGTACTCGGCGGCATATTTGTCGCCGTGGACCGGGCCGCGGTGTATTTCGCCGAGTCGGAGGCCGCGGACCGGGTGCGGTTCACCGGTGCCGAGGCCGGGTCGACGGAGATCTCGATCAAGGGCTTCCCGTTCCTGACCCAGATAGTCGGGTCCGAGCTCGACCAGGTGGACGTCGAGCTCACCGGCATCCAGGCGAGCGCCGCGGGCCGCACGATCCGGATCAGCGAGATCCGCGCCCAGCTGCACCAGGTGGAGCTGGGCGCCGGCTACAGCAGTGCGACGGCCTCCCGGGTCTCGGGTACGGCCGTCGTCTCGTACGCCGACCTCACCAAGGCCGCCGACGAGGACGTCACCGTGGCCTACGGCGGCAACGGAAGGTCAAGGTCGCCGGCTCGGTCGACGTCCTGGGGCGCAAGGTCTCGCGCAGTGTGCTCTCCACCGTGACCCTGGTCGACGGCAATACCATCCGGATCCGCGCGGACGAGGTTCCGGGCGAGGGCATCCGGGTCTTGAGAGCCTGATCCGCGAGAAGACGGACTTCGAGCGCGAGATCGGCGGTCTGCCGAACGGGATGAAGCTGCAGAAGATCGAGGTGGCCCCGGAAGGTCTGGAGATCTCGGTGACCGGTGCGGACGTCGAACTCGCCGGATAACGGCGGTACTTGAAGGGTTCGCCGGGGCGGCAGCCGCACGGCGCGGTAGCCCTGATCCAAATAATGAGACAAGCGTGTCCGACCCGCAGATGGATGGCGGGCGTCACCGCCCGGATATGGGCCCCGGCCCGTCCGGGGCCTTCTTCGTCTCGCATCACGGACGATCGTGTCTCATCATCCGACACGACGGTGACATCTCCACCCGTACCTCCCTACCATCGGACGCATGAAGCGACAGGCGGACCTCACGAAGCGGCGGGCAGTAGACCTGTGCCGCGTCGCCGCCATGCTCTGTCGCCCTTTCTGAGCGGGATCGCCTCCCGTATCCCCGGCCCACCGACCGCTGTCGGGGCCGGCCCCGTGCCTTCGTACGCGCCCTGCGCCATGCACCTGCGCGTACAGCCCGCACCCGCACCATCTCGCCGCAGACTGCCCCGGAGGAGAAACACATGAGCCGCAGTGACGTCCTGGTAGACGCCGACTGGGTCGAGGCCCACATCGAGGACCCGAAGGTCGCCATCGTCGAGGTCGACGAGGACACCTCGGCGTACGAGAAGAACCACATCAAGAACGCGATCCGGATCGACTGGACCAAGGACCTCCAGGACCCGGTACGCCGTGACTTCATCGACCAGGCCGGCTTCGAGAAGCTTCTGTCCGAAAGGGCATCGGCAACGACACCCTCGTCGTCCTCTACGGCGGCAACAACAACTGGTTCGCGTCCTACGCCTACTGGTACTTCAAGCTTTACGGCCACGAGAGCGTCAAGCTCCTCGACGGAGGCCGCAAGAAGTGGGAGCTCGACTCCCGCGACCTGACCGACGCCGTCCCGGCGCGCCCGGCCACCTCGTACAAGGCCAAGCCGCAGGACGACTCGATCCGCGCCTACCGCGACGACGTCGTGAAGGCGATCGGCAGCCTGAACCTCGTCGACGTGCGCTCGCCCGACGAGTTCAGCGGCAAGCTGCTCGCCCCGGCGCACCTGCCGCAGGAGCAGTCGCAGCGCCCGGCCACGTGCCGAGCGCCCGCAACATCCCGTGGTCGAAGAACGCCAACGACGACGGCACCTTCAAGTCGGACGACGAGCTCAAGGCGCTCTACGAGGCGGAGCAGGTCGACCTGGCGAAGGACACCATCGCGTACTGCCGCATCGGTGAGCGCTCCGCGCTCACCTGGTTCGTGCTGCACGAGCTGCTCGGCCAGGCGAACGTCAAGAACTACGACGGTTCCTGGACCGAGTACGGCTCCCTCGTGGGCGTGCCGATCGAGCTCGGCGCCGCCAAGTAGCACTGTGGGCGAGCCCGCAGGGTGAGCCCGCGGAATCCCGACCCTGATCAAGCAGGACCCCGACCAGAAGGACAGAACACCATGTGTGGAGCACAGGCCGGCGGCCCCGACGCTTCGACGATCAAGCCGGGCGAGACCACCATCCAGGGCAGCGTGACCCGTGACGGTGAGCCCGTCACCGGCTACGTGCGTCTGCTGGACTCGACCGGGGAGTTCACCGCGGAGGTCCCGACCTCGGCGACCGGGCAGTTCCGCTTCTACGCGGCCGAAGGCACCTGGACGCTCCGCGCCCTGGTCCTGGCGGCAGCGCCGACCGTACGGTCGTGGCGCAGACCGGCGGCCTCGCCGAGGTCGCCATCGCCGTCTAGGGCGAAACACGCCCTAGAAGCACACCAGCGGGCCGGAGAGCCGCACCCCAGGGTTGGACGCCGCTGAGCAGGGTGCGGCCCTCCGTCCGTACGCCGGGGGCCGGGCGGTGCCACCGTTTCGGCTCTACGCTGGAGGTATGTACGCCCGCCGCCGTCGTGCCTATTTCCTGATGATGGGCGGATGCCTCGTCCTGTTCGTATCCGCCTGGGCCTTCGTGCGCCTCTGGTCGGTGCCGGCCGCCATCGCGATGTGCGTGGTCGCCATGGTCATCCCGCCGGTCGCGGCGATCGTCGCCAACCGCCGGGGCCGGACGACCGCTGGTGGGACGAGCCCGACGGCCCGGAGCGCCGCAAGTAGAAGCTCTGCTCAGCGCAAGTAGAAGCTCTGCTCAGTAGACGAGCGCCTGCACGCCGTCCGCCATGATCTCCTGCACGAAGACCTGCGCCCCGCGATCCGTACGCCATCGAGGACGTCCTTCTCCGTGATGTCGCGCCGCGCCGCGCACTGGGTGCAGAGGGTGATCCGGCCGCCCGCCTGAATCGACTCGATCAGATCGGGCAGCGGCGCGGAGTGCGGCAGTTCGAATTCCGCTGCCTTCCCCGGCAGGGCGAACCAGGCGGATTCGCCGGTCAGCCAGAGCGAGACCTCCACCCCACTTGCCACGGCCACGGCCGCCACGGTGAAGGCCTGCGAGCAGCGCTCGGCGGAATCGGCCCTGCGGTCACCTTGAGCACAAGCTTCTTCGACATATGCCGAACTGTAATCGGCGGTCGGGCAACCATCGTTGTGCCCCGTGGGCCAGTTGCCCCGGCCCCGGCGAGCAGACGCTCAAGGGCGGGCCGGGCGACGGCTCAGCGGTATACGTGGGACCACGTGAAGGGGAGCACGGGAGATCACCCGGGTGCTGCGTGACTCCGCCGAGCGAGGCGGGCGCCGAAACCGTCCCGTTCCACCGGGCGCTGATCCTGCAGAACCAGCTGCTGGGCCGACCGGGCCGGAAACCCGGGCCCACGGGCCCGGCCACAACCCATTAGGCTGGGGCCCGGTCCCTGTAGGGCCGCCACATCGTTCGTTCCGAGAGCTCCCGTGCTTGAGGCTTTCTTCTCCGCCCTGCTGATCCTGGTCTGCGTCGGCGTCCTCGCCTTCGCGGGTCTGACCGTGAAGAAGCTGTACCAGGGCCAGCGCTGACCCTCGCCGAACTCCACCTCTCTCTCACAGATCGTCTGAGCCGCTCATGATCGAGATTCCGTCCGACCTCCATCCGGACCTGGTCCCGCTGGTCTTCCTCCTCGGCAACTGGGCGGGCGCGGGCGTCTCCGATTTCCCCGGTGGGGAGAAGTGCAATTTCGGCCAGGAAGTCACCTTCAGCCACGACGGCCGGGACTTCCTCGAGTACGTCTCGCACTCCTGGGTGCTCGACGCCGAGGGCAACCAGGTCCGACCGCTGGAGACCGAGTCCGGCTACTGGCGCATCGACAAGGACCGCAAGGTCGAGGTCGTCATGGTCCGCGACCAGGGCATCGTCGAGATCTGGTACGGCGATCTGGCCAAGCAGAAGCCGCAGATCGACCTGGTCACCGACGCGGTGGCCCGGACCGCGTCCTCCGGCCCGTACAGCGGCGGCAAGCGGCTCTACGGCTATGTGCACGGCGACCTGATGTGGGTCGGCGAGAAGGCCACCCCGATGTGGAGCTGCGCCCGTACATGTCGGCGCAGCTGAAGAAGGTCGTCACCCCGAAGAGGTCGCCGCGATGGCCAAGGGCCTCGGTGACATGCCGGACGACGGCATCGCCTTCTTCAAGTAGCAGCCGCGGGAGCGGGCCGGTGCCCGCACCGTCCTACACTGGTCCCGTGGTGAGCACTGATTGGAAGACCGATCTTCGGCAGCGTGGATACCGGCTGACGCCTCAGCGCCAGCTTGTCCTGGAAGCTGTCGACCGGCTTGAGCACGCGACGCCCGACGACCTCCTCTGCGAGGTACGCCGGACCGCTTCCGGTGTGAACATCTCCACCGTCTACCGGACCCTGGAGCTCCTGGAGGAGCTGGGTCTGGTCAGCCATGCCCATCTGGGGCACGGGGCGCCGACGTACCACCTGGCCGACCGCCATCACCACCTCCACCTGGTCTGCAGGGACTGCACCAACGTCATCGAGGCGGATGTCTCGGTGGCCGCCGACTTCACCGCCGGACTGCGGGAGCGCTTCGGTTTCGAGACCGACCTGAAGCATTTCGCGATTTTCGGCCGCTGCGCGGACTGCACCGCGAAGGCGGCGGCAGCGGAGTCCGTGGAGCCGGCCGGCACCGAGCCGTAGAGCGAGTCGTACGCTGGTCGCATGAAGAGCCCCTGCTGTCCCTGCCCGGCGCAGTCCCCGCCGAAGGACGCGACGAAGGCGTCGCCGCGCACTACGGGGAACTGTTCGGCGAGCAACGCGCACTCGCCGAAGGCAACGGCCTGGTCGACCTCTCGCACCGAGGTGTCGTCACCGTCACCGGCGACGACCGGCTGACCTGGCTGCATCTGCTGGTCACCCAGCACGTCAGCGATCTCGCGCCGAACCAGGCGACCGAGTCGCTGATCCTGACCTCCAACGGGCACATCGAGCACGCGCTCTACCTCGTCGACGACGGCGAGACGTTGTGGATGCACGTCGAACCCGAGACGCAGGGCGAGCTGATCGCCTATCTGGATTCGATGAAGTTCTTCTACCGGGTCGAGGTCGCCGACCGCACCGAGGACGTCGCCGTGGTGTATCTGCCGGCCGGTTCCATCGCCGAGGTCCCGGACGGCGCCGCCGTACGGGAGACACCGCACGGCCGGGACCTGTTCCTGCCCCGCGCCGCCCTGGAGGAGTACGCCGCGGCGAACGGCCCGGTGGCCGGGATCCTCGCGTACGAGGCGCTGCGCATCGAGGGGCACCGCCCGCGGTTCGGATTCGAGACCGACCACCGCACCATCCCGCACGAGCTCGGCTGGATCGGGACGGCCGTGCATCTCCAGAAGGGCTGTTACCGGGGGCAGGAGACGGTCGCCCGTGTCCACAACCTGGGGAAGCCGCCGCGCCGTCTCGTCTTCCTGCACCTGGACGGCAGCGAGGTGCACCTGCCCGGCCACGGAACGCCGGTCCGGCTGGCGTCCGACGGGCAGGAGGGCCGCCAGCTCGGCTTCATCACGACATCGGCGCGCCACCACGAGCTGGGCCCGATCGCCCTGGCACTGGTCAAGCGGAACGTGGCGGTGGACGCGGAGCTGCTCGCCGGTGACACCGCGGCAGCGCAGGAAACGGTCGTCGAGCCGTAAGCGCGGCTTAGTTCCTCTACGCAAGGGCGTCTACGAGCAGTGCTCGTCCTGCTATACCTCGATCAGTACGGTGAACGGGCCGTGGTTCGTGAGCGTGACGCGCATGTCCGCTCCGAACCTGCCCGTCTCGACCTGCGCGCCGAGCGCGCGAAGCTGCGCCACCACCTCGTCGACCAGCGGTTCGGCCACCTCGCCCGGGCGGCGGCGTTCCAGGTGGGCCTGCGGCCCTTCCTGGCGTCCCCGTAGAGAGTGAACTGCGAAATGACCAAAAGCGGTGCATTCGCGTCGGAGCATGACTTCTCGCCCTCCAGGACCCGCACCGTCCAGAGCTTGCGGGCTAGCTGTGCCGCTTTCTCCGCGGTGTCCCCGTGGGTGACCCCACCAGCACACACAGTCCCTCGCCGACGATCTCGCCGACGATTCCGGTCCCCGGCGCATCGTCCACGGCACCTGCCACGGTGACGCTCGCACCGTCCACTCTCTGTATCACTGCACGCATACAGACCAACCTATCTTGGGCTGAACGGGTACAGAGCGCCTGCGTGAACACCGTACGTAGTGGCACGATGCACGATGTCGATGTGCCGACGCATCGGTCGAGGGACGGAACAGCATGAGTACATATGGAGCCGGGCAGCCTCCCGGTGCCGTACCGGTCACGCGTATTGCCGGCACCTTGCGGCCACCGGTGCAACGGACCGGCGCTGCACCGGACCAGGGGCAGCCGCAGGGACCGCAGGACACCCTGCCCGCGCACGGCGCGGCGCTCTGCCTTCCGGGACAGAGCGCGCCACCGGTGGCGGAAGGAGGACCGGCGCCCGGCACCGGCACCGGCACTGGCATGGAGGGGCTGGCGGCACTGCTTCCGCAGCCCGAATTCCGTGGCCTGCGGCTGCCGGATCTGCGCACGCTGCGCCGTGACGCGCAACGTGACGAGGCGGACCTCAGTTACGTACGCCGGCTCGTCCAGGGCCGTATCGACATCCTGCGGGCCGAGCTGGCCCGGCGTACGGACCCGGAGACGCCGGTGGTGGACCGGCTCTCGGAGATCCTCGCCGACGCCCTTCCCTGCACCGCTCCTCCGCCCGGCACGTCACCCTCACCACGCCGCGCAGCGACGAGTACCGCAGGCTGGCCGCCGAGACGTTCGCCGAGGTCGAGCTCTCCGATCTCGACGCCCGAACGGACGAAGAGCTGCACTCGGCCATGGGGCGGCTGGTCCGCTACGAGCAGCAGGTTTCCCGCCGCCGTCACCAGCTGCAGCACACTGCCGACGATTGCAGCGCGGAGATCGCCCGCAGGTACCGTGACGGGGAAGCACAAGTAGACGACCTGCTCGCCTGAAGCGATCCTTCCGGGGTGGGTACCCGCCCGGTCCCGGAAGGCCTGCATGTCCTCCATATCGTCCCCGCGTCCCCGCGCCCCGGTCCTGGCCGAGGTCGTACGGTCCGGTTTCACCGAAGGCCACCACCGGGGTCGCTGGTCGTACTGGCCGCTGACGGCACGGTGGAACACACAATGGGGATCCGGCGGCGCCGGTCTTCCCGAGGTCGTCCAACAAGCCGATGCAGGCGGCGGCGATCCTGCGGGCGGGGCTCGATCTCTCCGGAGAGCGGCTGGCGCTGGCCGCCGCGAGCCACTCGGGGAGGGCTTCCATCTCGACCTCGTCGCCACGATGCTCGCCGAGCACGGGCTGACGCCGGACGATCTGCAGACCCCGCCCGATCTGCCGCTGGACCCGGTGGAGGCGGAGTCGTACCTCGCCGCCGGGCACAAGCGGGAGCGCATCACGATGAACTGCTCCGGCAAGCACGCCGCGATGCTCGCCGTCTGCCTGCACAACGGCTGGGACACGGAGACCTACCTCGACCCGGCGCATCCGCTGCAGCAGCTGGTCTGCCAGGTGGTGGCCGAGGCGGCGGGCGAGCCGGTCGCCTCGGTGGGTACCGACGGCTGTGGGGCCCCGCTGATGGCGATCGGCCTGGTGGGTCTTGCGCGCGCCTTCCGTGCCTTCGTCCTGGCTGAGCCAGGCACGGCGGAGCGGCGGGTGGCGGACGCGATGCGGGCGCACCCGAGTACGTGGCGGGCACCCGGCGCCCCGACACCTGGCTGATGCGTGAGGTGCCGGGCACGCTGTCCAAGATGGGCGCGGAGGCGGTCCAGGCGGTGGCGCTCGCGGACGGCAGGGCGCTGGCCTTCAAGATCGACGACGGCTCGGTGCGGGCACTGGGTCCGGTGCTGGCCCGCTCGCTCGAACTGCTGGGCATCGACGCCCCGGTGGTGGCCAGGATCGGAGCCGCACCGCTGCTGGGCGGCAGCGCGGAGGTCGGCGAGATCCGCGCGGCGTTCTGACCCGGAAACTCGCGCGACATTCGGAAAGCCGTATGCGTAGCGTGGCTGGATGAGCCTTGATGTCCGTACCGTTACCGCCTCCGAGTACCCCGACTGGCTGCACGCCGTGCTACCGGTTTCTGCGCACCGTGGAGGTGACGGAGGAGGAGCTCGTGCGGAGCCTGGAGCACACCGATCTGGCCCGGGTCCAGGGCGTGTTCGACGCCGGGCGATGTGTGGCGACGTGCCGCTCGTTCGCCCAGGAGCTGACCGTTGTCGGCGGCGCCCGGGTACAGGCCGACGCGGTCACCGGGGTGACCGTGACCGCGACGCACCGCCGCCGCGGGCTGCTCAACCGGATGATGGCGGTGGATCTGGCGGCGGCGAAGGAGCGCGGCGATGTGGTCGCCTCGCTGATCGCCGCCGAGTACCCGATCTACGGCCGGTACGGGTTCGGGCCGGCGGCCTGGATCACGGAGTGGGAGATCGACGTGACGCGGGCCGCGCTCGATCCGCGCCGGCGGGTGCCGTCCCGGGCGGACGGGGCCGGATCGACCTTGTACCGGGCTCGGACGTACGCAAGCTGGGCCCCGAACTCCATGCGCGGCTGGCGGCCAGGCAGCCCGGTGTGATCAGCCGCGACGAGCGGTGGTGGGAGATCAACACCGGCGTGGACGTTCCCGCGCACCGGTCGTGGACGGAGCCGTTCTACGCGGTGTACCGCTCGGCGGACGGGCAGACCGACGGGCTGGTGGCCTATCGCGCCGACACCAACTGGGGCGATGTGAAGCAGCCGTTGAACAAGGCGACGGTGAGCGAGCTGATCGCCGTGACGCCGGCCGCCGAGCGTGCGCTGTGGGAGTTCGTCTGCTCGATCGACTGGATCACCACGGTCCGTTCCGGCTACCGGGCCCCGATGACCTGCTGCCCCTGCTGCTCCCCGACCCCGGGCCGCCCGCATCGCGACGCAGGCCGACTGGCTCTGGCTGCGGGTCCTGGACGTCACCCGGGCCCTGGAGGCCCGCACCTACGAGGCCGGGGCCACGCTGGTCCTGGACATCCGCGACGAGGCGGGCCTGGCCGGCGGCCGGTTCCTGCTGGACGCGTCCCCGTCGGGTGCCTCGTGTACGCCCACGACACGCAGCGCCGACCTCGCGCTGGACGTGCGGGAGCTGGGGACGCTGTACCTGGGCGACGAGTCGGCGCTGCGGCTGGCCGCGCTGGGACGGATCGAGGAGAACCGGCCGGGGCGGTGGCGACGGCGGACGCGGTGTTCCGGACGGCGCGCCGGCCGTGGTGCCCGGATCAGTTCTGACGGGCCGGCATCACGCGGCCGACGGTGTGATGCGTACCAGTACCCGGTGGACAAGCGGTGCGGTGCTCGGCAGCCCACGCCAGTGCTCCCGCCGGCGGCCACCGGCCGGGTTCAGCGTGTGCGCACCCTGAACAGCACCCCGACAGCGCCACAGCCACCGCCAGGACCCCGGTGGCCCAAGCCAGCGCGATCCACGGGTGTTGCCCACCTGCTGGCCGAGCAGCAGCCCCGCAGGGATTCGATGGCCGGCGTGATCGGCTGGTGCTCGGCGAAGCCGTGGAGCCAGCCGGGCATGGATTCGACCTGGACGAACGCGCTGCTCGGGTAGGGCAGGAACGACATGAAGAAGGCGAATCCGCCGGCCGCCTCCGGGGTCCGGGCGAGCAGTCCGAAGGCTGCCGAGATCCAGGACAGGGCCACGATGTAGGCGACAAGTACGCCGGTGACGGCGAGCCAGCCGCCGGGGTGGCTGCCGGACGGAAGCCGATGAGCAGGGCGACGCAGAAGACGATGGCGGTGGAGATCAGGTTGCGCACGGTGCTGGCCGCGACATGGCCTGCCAGCACCGGCGTACCGCCGATGTCGAGCGAGCGGAAGCGGTCGATGATGCCGCCCTTCATGTCCTCGCTCACCGCCACCGCCGTGGTGGCGGCGCCGAACCCGACGCACAGGATCAGGACGCCGGGGACGACGTACATGACGTACGAGTCGTAGGCCTTGCCCGTGTCGATCGCGCCGCCGAAGAAGTAGACGAAGATCAGCATCAGCATGATCGGCAGCAGCATCGAGGTGATGACCGCGTCGACGTTGCGGCGGCTGATGCGCAGGCTGCGGCCGGTCATGACCGAGGCCTGGGTGAGGATTCCCGGTGCGTCAGACATGGGCCGGTGCCTCCGTGGTGTCTGTGGCGTCCGTGGCGTCCGTGGGTCTGTCGTTTCCGCCGTTTCCGTCGTCAGAGCGAGGAACACGTCGTCGAGGGTCGCGCTGTGCAGGGAGAAGCGGTCCACGTCGGTGTGGTGCGGGTCGAGCGCGTCCAGCAGCGCGCGGACATGGGGTGCCGTGCCGTCGGTGGGAATGGAGAGGGTGAGGGTCTCGGGGAGTGGCGGACGGCGCGGGCGGTCAGCCGGAGGTAGGCCTCGTGGTTGGCGAGGACGAGATCGAGCCGGTGGCCGCGGACGTGTGACTTCAGGGTGTCCGGGTGCCTTCGGCGACGATCCGGCCCTTGTTCAGGACGGCGATGTGGTCGGCGAGCCGGTCGGCCTCCTCCAGGTACTGGGTGGTGAGCAGTACCGCGGCGCCCCGGTCCGCGAGGTCGCGGATCACCTGCCAGAGCTCCCGTCGGCTGCGTGGGTCGAGCCCGGTGGTCGGTTCGTCGAGGAAGAAGACGCCGGGCTCGGGCGATCCGACGAGGCCGGCCGCCAGGTCGAGCCGGCGGCGCATGCCTCCGGAGTAGGTGCGGGCCTGGCGGCGGGCGGCGTCGGTGAGGCCGAAGCGGGTGAGGCTCCTCGGCCCTGCGGCGGGCACCGGCCCGGAGAGGCCGCTCAGCCTCGCCATCATCCGCAGGTTCTCCTCGCCGGTCTGGGTCTCGTCGACGGCGGCGAACTGCCCGGTCAGGCTGATCGCGCGGCGCACCCGGCCGCGGTCGGCGACGACGTCGTACCCGGCGACACGGGCGGTGCCGGAGTCCGCGGTGGTGAGCGTGGCGAGGATGCGTACCGCTGTGGTCTTGCCCGCCCCGTTGGGGCCGAGCAGCGCCAGGATCTCGGAGCGGTCCGCGTGCAGGTCGATGCCGTCCAGGACGCGGACCCCGGCTGCCGGTTTCCCGTAGGACTTGGTGAGGCCGTGTGCCTCGATCATGGCCGGACCACCCTTCTGTGTATGTCGTACGCGTTATTGCGTAAGCATTACGCATCCCTAGGATGGAGGTCAAGGGCGGGACGGAAGGGCGGCTTCGGATGACGGAGAACAACAGCGCATCGGGCAGTACGGGTCTGCCGGCCAGCATCGAGGCCGCCTGGGGCCTGCGCGAGCGCCCGGTCAAGGGCCCGAAGCCCGGTCTGACGCTGGACCGGATCGTGGCCGCGGCGGTGGCAGTGGCTGCCTCCGAAGGGCTCTCGGCCGTCTCGATGGGGCGGATCGCCAAGGACCTCGGAGCATCGACGATGGCGCTCTACCGGTACGTCTCCGCCAAGGACGAGCTCTACGTGCTCATGCAGGAAGCGGCGATGGGCGAGCCCGCACCACTGCCCGCCCTGGAGTCGGGGGCGGGCTGGCGGGAGGCGCTCGCCCAGTGGGCGTGGGCGCAGCGGGAGATGTACCAGCGCAGCCTGTGGGCGCTGCGCATGCCGGTCTCGGCCCGCCCGCCAGCCCGAACTCGGTCGCCTGGTGGGAGCAGGGCCTCCGGGCGCTGGAGGACAGCGGCCTGGCCGAGGGTGACAAGATCTCCGTCATCCTGCTGGTCTCCGGCTTCGTACGGAACGAGGCCCTCCTGATGGGCGACCTGGCGGCAGCCGTCGAGGCGAAGGGCGTACCGGAGCAGGAGGTGACGGCCCGGTGGGAGCGCACGATGAAACGGCTCGTCGACCCCGTACGGCACCCGGCGCTGTCCCGGCTGCTGGACTCCGGGGCGATGGGCGGCGGCTCGGGCGACCCGGACGACCCGGGTGACCCGGACTACGACTTCACCTTCGGGCTCGACCGGATCCTGGACGGGGTCGAGGTGCTCATCCGTAGCGGACCGGGCCCCGCGGCTGAGGACTGAGCCTTGCAACTCCGCGACGTCAAGTCCGGTTGAGGTCAGGGGCGTAGGCTCCATGGTCATGAGCGGAGAAAGCCAGATCCGGGACGCCGACGCGAGCGCAGGCCGGTCTGCGCGAGCGGAAGAAGCAGCAGACCTACCGGGCGGTCTCCGATGTCGCGATCGCGATGTTCCTGGAGCGTGGCTTCGACAAGGTGTCGGTGGCAGAGGTGGCCGCCGCGGCCGGCATCTCCAAGCCGACGCTGTTCCGGTACTTCCCGGCCAAGGAGGACCTGGCGCTGCACCGGTTCGCCGACCACGAGGACGAGGCGGCCCGGGTGGTCTCGGGCCGCCCACCCGGCGCGTCACCGCTGGACGCGCTGCGCCGCCACTTCCTGGACGGGCTGGAACGGCGCGACCCGGTGACCGGGCTCTGCGATGTCCCGCAGGTGCTGGCCTTCCACCGGCTGCTGTACGGAACACCGTCGCTGGTCGCCCGGCTGTACGCATACCAGGGCCGCTCCGAGACGGCGCTGGCCACGGCGCTGGGAAACGGCGTGGCATCACGGCTCGCGGCGGGCCAGATCATCGCGGTCCTGCGGATCCTGGCCGAGGAGAACTGGCGGCGGATCGACGCCGGGCAGAGCGCCGAGCGGGTGTACCCGGACGCGGTCGAAGCGGCCGGACTCGCCTTCGTACAGCTGCGGGAGGGGCTGCAGTAGGCGCCGTCGAAACCGTTCCGCCTCCATCTCCCTCCCCTCCATCTCCCTCCCCTCAAGCCGCAGCAGGCCCGAACGGCCCGTGCAGATCGGCCGTTTCCCCGTTTCCCCGTTCCGTCGGTACGCCTGCCCGCTCCGCCGCGATCAGGCAGAGCGCCGGATCCGGCTGGCCACGCCCTCCACGGCGCTGCTGACCACCTGGTCAGTCAGGTCAGTGAGGCCCAACGAGGCGAGATCCGAATGCCGTTGAAGGGTCGCGTTGGTGACGAGGACCAACGGCACCCGGGTCCTGACCCGGCGCAGCAGAGCCACCACCTCCTCGTCCGCCCGGAAGGGTGCCCGCCGGCCGCAGATCACCAGCTTCGGCCACACCGAGGCGCAGGCTGACCTTCGACTTGGGAGTGCTTCCTACGCTTTCAGTCCACCGGGCAGGGCGCGGATGCATAGGAAGCACTCCCAAGTCGAAGCAGCCGGGGATGCGGAGGTTGAATTGCGCTTCTGCGGCGGCCAGTATGGCGGCTCGGCCGGGGCTGCCCGGGACGGGGAAGCGGGGAGGTTTCGGGATGGCGTGGGACGAATGGGAAGGGATCAAGGCTGATGTGGCGGCCCGGGTTTCCACGCAGCCGCAGACTCAGTTGCAGTTGAACCAGCATCCGGCCGACCAGGGAGGCGGGGCTCCAGCGGGCGCTTCGGAGAACCTGAAGTCGGACAAGAAGGTATGGGTGAAGGCGGGCGAGGGCGTACGCGGCCTGAAGGACGGCATCGCCAAGGCGCTGACGAAGCTCGACGACGGGCAGGCGGGCTGGGTGGCACCGAAGGGTGCCGGAGCGCGGCGGCGCAGAAGGAGCTTACGACTCCTGGAAGAAGTACGTCGGTGATGTGAGCAGCCGGTGTGGCGAGCTGGGCGGTCTTCTGGAGGGGCGGGCCACGACCTGGCCAAGCCCGACCAGGCGCTCAGGGAAGAGCTGGACAAGCTCAAGCTCAAGCACGAGGACACCGAGGCCGTCGGCGGCCAGGCGAAGGCGAAGTGATCCGAGGCTATGGACTTTGCGACGCTGAAAGCCTTCAAACCGGCGGAGTACGAGGAGTCCGGGGACGGCTACCGGGCGACCGGTGACATGGCCAGTGCGGCCAAGGACACGATCGACAGCCAGGTCAGCGCGGGAGTGCGCGGTCAGCTCGAGGGCGAGACGGCGACGGTCGCCCTGCGGGAGCTCAAGGCGCTGTCGAAGAACTTCCATTACCTCCAGACCGAGTGCGCTCTGGTGAGCACCGCCCTGAACGGTTTCGCCTTTGACATGGCGGTGGCCAAGCGGAAGCTGGACACGGCCGTCGAGGACGCCCAGGCCGGCAACCGCACGGTGAACCCGGACGGCTCGGTCTCGTTTCCGGCAGGCAAGAAGCCGGGCGAGGAGAAGACGGCCGAGGGCGGCACCGTGACCGGGAGCGCCGGGGGCAGCCCGACGTCCGACGGCCTGGAGCGCCAGGCGGTGAACATGCATCCGAACCCCAACTACGGCAAGGCCATGGGGTATGCGAACCGGATCGCCGACGCGCTGAAGGAAGCCACGGACACGGACACGAAGTGGGCGCCGAAGCTGCGCGCGCTGAAGGCCGACGACGACCTGACGGTCTCCAAGCACGACTGGGCCGACGCGCAGTCGGACATGGGCGGGGTCCGCGAGGCGGGCAAGAGCTACCTCGACTCCCTGGCGCAGCCCCGTCCGACGGCAGCCCGAAGGACAACGCATCGTGGTGGAAGGGGCTCAGCCCGGAGGAGCAGGCGGCGTGGTCCGCTCTGCGGCCCGACAGGGTGGGGGCGCTCGACGGGCTGCCCGCAGAGACCCGTGACGAGGCCAACCGCATGGTGCTTGCGGGTGCCAATGCGCAGGTACAGCTGGAACTCGACAAGATCCCTCCCGAGCCCACGAAGTACTCCCTCAATCCTTACGGGTCATACCCGGCAGTCATCCAGAACGCCAGCTGGACCAAGTGGAACGAGAAGTACGGCGCCCAGAAGGCACACGCCGAGAGTTCCCTGAAGGGAATGCGGAGCATTCAGGAACGCTTCGACCAGACAGGTGTCAAGGGCCTGCCCGAGGCGTACCTGCTCGGATTCAGCCCAGAAGGAAATGGCCGGGCCATCGTCGCGAACGGTAATCCGGACACGGCTGACCACCAGGCGGTCTATGTGCCGGGTACGACGTCGAATCTGGGCAGCATTGGCGGAGACATCAACCGGATGGGCAATGTCTGGCGCGTGGCCAACGACGAGGCCGATGGCGGCTCGGTTTCCACGATTACCTGGCTCGGGTACGACGCCCCGCAGGACATCGTCAAGGATTCGCCGTTCAGCCATTACGCGAATGACGGCGCTCCGGCATTCAACCGATTCATGGACGGACTTGACGCATCACACTCGGCCGAATCAGATCCACACCGTACCGCGATCGGTCATTAGTACGGCACGACTCTCATCGGATCGGCGGCCCGCCAGGGCGAGTTGAACGCGGATGATGTCGTGCTCGCGGGTAGCCCCGGCGTCCAGGTACCCAAGGCCGGGCAGATGGATGTGCCTGCGGGGCACGTGTGGAACCAGGAGGCCGACGGGGACGCCGTCCCGGACATCGGCCGTTATGGGCACGGCGGAACGGACCGGGACGGCCTTTGGACGATTCCCAGCGACGAACGTTTCGGTGCCAACCAGATGACCACCGATACCGAAGGCCACAGCGCCTACTGGGACGAGGGCACCCAGAGCTTGCTGAACCAGGGTCTGGTTGTGGCAGGGCATGGCAACGAGGCGACGTTGGTGGAGCGCCCGAGTGCCTGGGAGAGGGGCGGTAGGGACGGCCAAGGCACCCGGTGCGGGCGAATGCCAGCCTGACGACCGAACCACGAAATGCCGGACGAACGACCCAGCCCGACCCAACGAGGCTCACCGCAATTGAAGACCAAACTGGGCGCGCAAGCGCCTCGTGTCTCTCGTCCTTACTACCCTCACCGGATGCAGCATGACTGACGGCAGCAATTCCGACACCACTCCGTCCGCCGGCACGAGCACTTCGCTCGATGCTGCCGATAGGCCGAGAAGGTATCCAGCGAGCTCTACGACCTGATCGGCATCAGGGGAAAGGCGTCCGACAGCAGTCCTGGCGTTTCGGAGTGCAGTGGCAAGGATCCGGAGAAGTACTTCCGGATCTTTCACAAGTGGAGCTTCATGCCGACATCGGCCGACCAGCTTGCTGATGTGATGAAGCGGATGAAGGCGGAACTGCCCGAGCACGGCTGGAAGATCGTCGAGTACGGGAACGACACCAGCATGAACAAGAATCTCAGCCTCACGGCCGACAACGACGAGAAGAAGTACAGCGTCAAGATCGTTCACCGCGCGAAGAACGACCCGCCGAAGCTGAGCCTGATGGTTGTCTCCGGCTGCTACCAGGTGCCGGAGGGCGAGAAGGTCGAGCGGTTCTGACAGGTGCTGTGCACCGGGACGAAAGGTGTGTGGCTGCCTGGGCGCCATTACCCCGATGACACTCCGCGAACAAGGCCGACAGCGGCTTCAGCCAGGCGCGGGCGGGCGCCTCACCCGTAAGGGCGCCGTCGGACCTTGCTAACCCGCACGCTCCACAGCCTCCGGTGACCCATCTGCTGCCCGGACTTCACCGCGCTCCGGTGCACGGAGTCCGCGTACGGAGGAAGACAGGAGAGCCGCGGTGGTGGCCAGCACGATCAGGATCGCGCACCCGGCCAGGGCGGGGCCGGTACCGATGGCGTCGGCCACGGGGCCGGCGACGAGGAGACCGAGAGGTGCGAAGGCAAGCGAGCCGAACCACTCGTACGAGCTCACTCTGGAGAGCACTTCCTCCGGAATCTCGCGCTGGATGGTGGTGACCCACAACACGGCGAAGATGTCGGAGGCGATCCCGGAGCCGAACATGGCCGCGCCGATCAACCACACCGGTGCCTGCCAGGCCAGCAGCGCGATCGGTACGGCGGCGGGAAACGTGGCGAGGACGGCCACCAGCACCGGACGGCGTACTCGGATCCGTGCGGCCAGACCCGCGCCGGCGATGGTGCCCAGCGCCTGTGCGGCCACGATGACCGACCACGCCCGTGCACCGCCCAGGTGCTCCTCGGCCACCAGCGGGCCCAGTACACCGACGTTGGCGTTCAGAGCGGCCACCACAATCGTGTACTGCGCGACCACCGGCCACAGCCACTGCCGGGACGAGAACTCCAGCCAGCCCTGCCTCAGATCCGCCCACCCGGACGATGCCTTCGGTGGCCGCCCCGCCACCCGCAGCCGCAACACCAGTACCGCGGAGACCGCGAAGGAGAGCGCGTTCAGCGCCAGCGCCCAGCCCGCTCCGACCAGCGCCACCGTCACTCCCGACAGCGCCAGGCCCAGGAGCAAAGACATGTTGGTGCCCACCCGCAGCAGAGCGTTGGCCTGCTGCAGGCGCTCCCTGGGCACCAGGAGCGGCAGCACACCGTCCATGGCGGGGCGAACAGAGCGGTCGCCGTTCCGGCGACGACGGCCAGGGCGCACATCGCCACCAGCGGAGCACGGCCCGTCAGGACCATGACGGCCAGGCCTCCGTACGCCGCCATCCCGACCCAGTCGGCCAGGGCCATCAGCCGCACCCGCGACATCCGGTCCGCGATCACCCCGCCGACCAGGATGAACACCAGCTGAGGCAACGCCTGGCAGGCAAGCACCAGAGACAGCCGGCCCGGACTCGAACCGGGCAGAGCCAGCACGGCGAACGCGAGCGCAACCCGCGCGAAGCCGTTGCCCAGAACCGAGATGATCCGGGCTGAAGCGAGCAGTACGAACTGATGGTCGCGCCGGAGTGGCGCCGGACCGGGGTGGTTGTCACGGCGCCCGACCCTATGGCGGCCTCGGTGGGCTCGCCCTGCAAACCAGCCATTCAGACTTGACGCTGCCTCAGGGAACTTCCTGCCGACCCTGGTTGCCCTGGAAGAGGGGCAGGTTAGCCAGCTGCTGCCGCCGCTTCAGTTGCCCCGGGGCGGTCGGTTCCGGGCGACGGGCGGTGTGCGGTAGGCGCGAAGCGGGAGTTGGCCGCGGCCACGGCGGCGATCACCAGGATTGCGGACAGTCCGCCGGCGACCAGCGAGAAGGAGGCGGAGGTGGCCGACGCCAAGAGGCCACCACGGAAGTTGCCGAGCTCGGGGCCCGCGACGCCGATGACGTGTTCCACGGAGGAGACCCGACCCCGGTACGCGTCCGGGGTCTCCAGCTGGACCAGAGCGCTGCGGGTGACCACAGAGACCGTGTCGGCGGCGCCGGCCACTGCCAGGCAGCCGAGCGCCAGCCACAGCGGCCCGGCCAGGCCGAAACATGCCAGCGCCAGGCCCCACACACTGGCTGCGGTCAGCTGGACCAGACCGCTTCGGCGCCAGCGTGTGACCGTGCCGGAGAGCAGGCCGGCCGTGATCCCCGACCGCGACCGCCGAGAGGAACAGGCCGAGGGTTCGCGGGTTGCCCTCGAAGCGGACCTCGTTGACCAGCGGGAAGAGCGCGATCGGCATGGCGAGCAGCGTTGCGGACAGGTCGGTGGCCATCGAGCCCCACAGCGTCGGGCGGCGCAGGATGATCCGCCGGCCGCCACGCTCCGGCCGTCTCCGGCAGCCTGCCGCGGCGGTGCCTTCGGGTTTCATGGCCGGGAGGCGGATCACCGCGAGCATCGAGACCGCTATGGCGACGGCCTGGGTGGCGTAGGCGGCAGAGAAGTCCCAGCGGGCGATGATCAGCCCGGCCATCGCGGGTCCGGCCAGCATCGCTGCCTGGAAGGAGATGTTGGTCAGCGCGAGACCGGCCGCTACCTGGTCGCCCGGCAGCAGCCGGACCGGGAAGGTGCGCCGGGCGGGAGCACCGAGAGCGCTGCAGGCCGTCCCGGCGCCGACCAGGGCGAGCAGCAACAGCACGCTTCGGTTGTCCGCCAGCGCCTGGGCGCACAGCCCGCGGCGGCCAGCAGTTGTCCCGCGGTGGTAGCCCGCACCACCGCACGACGGTCGACGGAGTCGGCCAGCGTGCCGCCGAGCAGCCCGAACAGCACCATGGGCAGGCCGGTGGCGAGCCCGATGACGCCGGTGCCCACCGGGCTGCCGGTCAGGTCCCAGACCTGGGCCAGCACCGCCATGTTGGCTATCTGCCCGCCGAGTTGAGAGGCCGAGGTGCCGATCCACAGGTCGCGGAACGGTCGACTGCTGCGCAGTGGGCGGGTGTCGAGGAACCGGACACGACCACTCATCGTGGTGGCCCGGCGAGGTGGTGGAGGATCCGCTGCCGCATCGACCGGTGTTCCAGCGCCTGCCGCAGCTCCTCGACGACGGTGGTCATCGCGTACGGGATCTCGTCGTCCAGCTCGGCGACCGACGCGTGGGTGGCCCGCCACTCGGCCTCCAGGAAAGGCACCAGCGACCGGCCGCGCTCGGTCAGGTCGATCCGCCGGGTGCGGGCGTCGGGCCCCGGCTCGGAGGTGACCAGATCCTCCTTGCGCATCGCGGCGATGGTCTGGCTGATCGCGGAGTGCGATCGGTCCAGGGACTTCGCGAGCTCGCGGATGGTCAGTGGTCCGGTGTGGGCGAGCCGGATCAGCGGATAGGCGAACCGGGGCCTCACCCCTCGATGCCACGCTCGACATAGACCTGCTCGATCTCGGCGTCCATGGCGGCCAGCAGCTCATGCAGGGAGTGCCAGGGATCGGGCAGCGCTGTGGGATCTGTAGATGTCACAGCGCTAATATAACAGCGCTGCGATAATGGGGGACCCTCGCTCGGCCGCCCGCCCCGTCCGAGGGGCGGCCTCGGCTTTACGCCGGGGAGACGGGCCGGACGGCTGAGAACCGGTCAGGTCGCTGATCACTCAACCGGCCTCCGCGGTGGCACCGGAGAGGTCGTACACGGCCCATTCGGTAATCGGGACGTATCCGATGCGTCGGTAGAGGGCGTTGCTGGTGGGGTTGGCGGGGTCCGCGTAGAGCACGACGTCCGTCGCGCCTGCGGCCAGCGCGGCCCTGCTCACCTCGACGGTCACGGCGCCCGCGTAGCCATGGCCACGGAGGTGGGCCGGGTGTAGACGGGGTCCACCGGACCATGCCGGCGACCATCGACGTCACGGCCGCCATGGATGCGGGGTGCCGTCCGGGTCTCCCAGAACGTGAAGTGCCTGTCGGCGAAGCGTGAACGGGCCCAGGAGGCGGCGTCGACAGCGGGGAGCTCTCCGGTCGTGTCGACGAACTCACCGCACCAGCGCACGAGTTGCGCATGGTCATGCTCGCCCACGACGCGGCCCCGGCCCTCCGGTCGCGGCTCCGGTGGGGTGAGCGTGCCGAGGCGGTAGAGACGGATCCGCGTGCGGAGTGCCGGCGCTGTACCTGTGTGCCGGTGCCATGCCTCGGCGAAGGCGGTGGCGGTGTCGCGGTCCGCGCTGACGTACGGAAGGGGTGCCCGAGGGCGGCGAGGCGGGCGGCGAGGGTGTCGGCATGCTCGGGGCGAGGGGGCGAGGGGCGAGGGGGTGAGGGTCAGGCCACGGGGTGGGAGGCGGTAGAAGGCGGCGCGGACCTCGCCCCTTGTTCCAGTCGGCCGAATACGGGGCTTCGGCGCCGTGCGCGGCCGCCCCGTTCGTTCGCAGTTTCTCGATCACCGTCAGCGGTGTGTTGTGCAGGGCGGGCCGGGAGCGCAGGAAGTCTCCGGCCCGGGCGAGGAAGTCGTCGAGGTCTTCGGTGAGGTGCCAGCCATCCGGTTGCATGCTCCATGATTTCGCGTGCTGCGGGTGTGCCCCGTGGTTTTCCGTCAGGTCGAGGCGGCTGGACTTCCTCGACAGGTGTGTGGTGGCGGCGAGTCCCGCTTGGCCCAATCGCGTGACCGGCCGGAGTTGTCCGGTCCCGGCGAACTGTGGGCAGTCTCAAAGTTCTGTAGGCACGCAGGTCGCCGATCCGCGGATCGAAACGAGGTGCCGAGACGTCGTCCCGCATAAGTCGAGGCACCGCTGGCCAGCGCCTCGCGGTGCCTCGACGTATCTGGGACCGGACAGGAGTGACCGGTTCGGCCGCATCGTGGCTTGAACACTTTGCAAGCAGGCGCTTGCAAAAGTTAGCAAGGTGTTGCAGTATCGAGCCATGGCATCACTCAACGTCGGCAATCTCGGTGAGTACCTGCGGGAGCAGCGGCGCAACGCGCAGCTCTCCTGCGGCAGCTCGCCGACGCCGCCGGGTGTCCAATCCGTATCTCAGCCAGATCGAGCGCGGTCTGCGCAAGCCGAGCGCCGAGGTGCTGCAGCAGGTCGCAAAGGCCCTGCGGATCTCCGCCGAGACGCTGTACGTGCGGGCCGGGATCCTCGATGAGCGGGAGCGGGAGGAGCTGGAGACGCGGGCGGTCATATTGGCCGATCCGTCGATCAACGAGCGGCAGAAGAACGTACTGCTGCAGATCTACGACTCCTTCCGCAAGGAGAACGGTTTCGACACCGTGCCCGACACCGGCGTCGACGTCCCCGGTGCCGCGGGCGCGGAGAGCAGAATCGATGCCGACGCGGAAAGCGGCGACGCTACGGAAAGCGGCGCCGACGCGGATGCCCGCGGCCCTCGCGCGGCCGGCGGCAGTGATGCAGGAACACCACCCTCGAACTGATTTCTGATGATCCGGGAGGACCACAGTCATGGCCATCACAGATGACCTGCGCAAGACCCTCACCGACTCGACCCCTCTACTTCGCCGCCGGTACGGCCGACCTCGCCGTCGAGCAGGCGCGCAAGGTCCCGGCTCTGATCGAGCAGCTGCGGGCCGAGGCGCCCGAGCGGTTCGAGGCGGTACGCAACACCGACCCCAAGGCCGTGCAGGAGAAGGTGACCACCCAGGCCAGGGAGGCGCAGGCCACCGTCTCGGCGAAGGTCACCGAGGTCATCGGGGCGCTGGACACCGACCTGAAGAAGCTGGGCGAGAGTGCCCAGGACCTGGCGCTGCGGAGCGTGGGCGTGGCCGCCGAGTACGCGGTCAGGGCCCGGGAGACGTACGAGAAGGTTGCCGAGCGCGGCGAGCGGTCCGTGCGTACCTGGCGCGGTGAGACGGCCGAGGAGATCGTCGGCATCGCCGCTGTCGTCGAGGCAGAGCCGAAGTCGGTGCCGAAGCAGAAGTCCGAGGTGGCCGCGAGGCCGGCTCCGAAGCCCGCACCGGCCGTCAGGACTGCTCCGAAGCCGGCGGCTCCGAAGCCCGCTCCGAAGCCGGTGGAGGCCCAGTCTGCCGAGGCCCAGTCTGCTGAGGCCAAGGCCGCGCCCGCCAAGGCCGCGCCCGCCAGAAGCCGGCTCCCGCGCGCAAGCCCACGGCGAAGAAGACCCTCCGCCGTCCGCGAAGTAGCACGACCGGTTCCCGGACAGGCCGGGAGAGGCCGGACGAACGGGCCGGGCACCTTTGGGTGGCCCGGTCGTTGTCCCGGTACCTTGGCCGCGAGGCGCTCATCCACTGACTAGGCGGTGCTCACCATGTTGCTGGCAGGCTTCGGCACACTTATCCAGCTGCTCTTTCTGGCCATGCTCGTCCTGGCCGTGGTCGCGCTGTTCTTCGCGGCGACCGCCCGCGAGGACGCGTACCGCGCCGCGGGCAAGCAGAAGAAGTCTTTCTGGCTGATCATTCTCGGCGTCACCGTGGTCGTGAACCTCGTCGTGCCGATACTTTTCCTGCAGATCGCGGGCTTGGTCGCGTCGATCGTCTTCATGGTGGACGTAAAGCCCGCGATCAAGGCCGTGACGGGCGGCGGCGGCCGCGGCGGTTCGAGCAGCGACGGGCCCTACGGCCCCTACAACGGCGGGCGCTGAGCGCTCGCGGATGCGGCGTGGCCGGGGCGGGAGCGGTAGACGCTCCCGCCCCGCTGCCGTATGTGCGCCTCGTCGCGGCCCAGCAGCAGGACCGCTACGTCATCGGTCAGTTCGCCGCCGTTGAGCTCCCGCACCCGTGCGACCGCGGCCTCCAGCAGTTCCTCGCCGCCGAGTCCCTGGTCCAGCTGCTGGTTGATCATCGCGAGCATGCCCTCCTGGCCGAGCCGTTGGCTGCCCACCGGTCCGACGCGGCCCTCGATCAGCCCGTCCGTGTACATCATCAGGCTCCACGAGCCGCCCAGCTCGACCTGGCGGCGCGGCCAGCGGGCGTGCGGCAGCAGGCCGAGTGCCGGGCCGCCGTCCTCGTGCGGAAGCAGCTGAGCGGCCCGTCCCCGGAAGCGATCAGTGGTGCGGGTGGCCCGCCAGGCACAGCCCCGCCCGCCGGCCGTCCGGGGCGATGTCGACGGTGCAGAGCGTCGCGAAGATCTCCTCGCTCTGCCGTTCGTGTTCCAGGACCTGCTGCAGAGTGCCGAGCAGTTCGTCACCGCAGAACCCCGCCAGGGTCAGCGCCCGCCAGGCGATGCGCAGCTCCACGCCGAGCGCCGCCTCGTCCGGGCCGTGCCCGCACACATCGCCGATCATCGCGTGGACCGTGCCGTCGGGCGTACGCACCGTGTCGTAGAAGTCCCCGCCGAGCAGGGCGCGGCTGCGGCCCGGCCGGTAGCGGGCGGCGAAGCTCAGACCGGAGCCCTGGAGGAGGGGTGGGCAGCAGGCCGCGTTCGAGCCGGGCGTTCTCCTGGGCGCGCAGCCGGGACTCGGTGAGCTGGTGCTGGGCGATGTCGGCGCGCTTGCGTTCCACCGCGTACCGGATGGTGCGGCTGAGGAGGCGCCCGTCCAGCTCGCCGCGGAAGAGGTAGTCCTGCGCTCCGATCCGTACGGCCTCGGCGGCCAGCTCGACGTCGTCCTCCGCGGTGAGTGCGAGCACGGCGTGGTGCGGCGCCATGTGCAGTACGTGCTTGAGGGTGGCCAGTGTGTCCAGGGCGTCGCCGTCGTCCTCGCGGGTGGCGGTGCGTGGCCCGGCGCCGGCCCTGGTGGGCAGGGCGAGGTCGAGCAGGATGCAGTCGACGTCGTCGGTGAGGAGCCGGTCCGCCTCGGTGAGATTGCGGGCCGTTCGGACACGGACCCGGGTTCCTGCCGCGGACGTCAGCTCGGGGCGGTGAAGGCGCCCGCCGGGTCGTCCTCGATCACCAGAAGGGTGAGGTCGGTGCCTTTGACGGTCTCCCAGCTGGGGCGGCACGCGGCTGGGGTACGGGTACGGGCATCGGTTCGGGTTTCCTTCCTCCCCGAGGGCGCGGCGGGCCGACGATCGACGACCTGCCAGACGGGGACGATAGCGTTCCGTGGCGGGGAACGGAATGGCGCCCGGTACCAGCCGCTGTCATATGCGCAGCCATAAGCCGCGTCCCGGCACGGATCCGGCGAGATGTGTGCACACGAAACGGACACACTGCCATGACAAACATCACCCGGCGTTCCGGCGTGACGTGGCCGCGCTCACGCGTCGCTGCGACGCCGGGGTCCGGGTGTCTGCCTGCGCCTACTTGTCCGGGCGGACCACTCCGAGGATCTTCATCGAGCCCGCGCCCGCCAGCGTGACATCGCGGCCGGGGCGCGGGCGTGCACGATCGCGCCGTCGCCGACGTACATACCGACATGGCTGGCGTCGCTGTGGTAAATGATCAGGTCGCCGGGGCGCATGTCCTCGATGGCGATGTGCGGGAGCAGCCGCCACTGCTCCTGGGACGTCCGCGGGATCGGGTGCTTCGCCGCCGCCCAGGCCTGGGAGGTCAGCCCCGAGCAGTCGTACGAGGCGGGGCCCTCGGCTCCCCATACGTACGGCTTGCCGATCTGCGCGGTCGCGTAGGCCAGCGCCTTCTTGCCGCTCGCGGTGGCCCCGCGGTCGATGTCCTTGACCGCGCCGGAGGAGAGCCAGGCGGTCTGCGCCTTGCTGGCCTTCTCCTGCTCCAGCTTGTGGAGCCGGGCGAGCTCCTTCTTCTCCAGCTTCGATTCCAGCGTCTCGGCCGCCGTGATCTGCGCGTTGATCGACTTCTTGGCCTTGGCCTGTTTGACGCGGTTGGCTTCGAGCTTCTTCCAGTTGATGCTCGCGTCCTTGGTGTACGTCTCCAAGTCTTCCTGGGTCGGTGCAGTTCCGCCAGGACGCCCTTGGTGGCCTGCTGGCTCTGCCGGACCTGGTTCACCCCGTCCAGGAAGAGCTTCGGATCGTCGCTGAGTACCAGCTGTGCGCCCGGCGGCAGTCCGCCGCTGCGGTACTGCTCGCGGGCCTGGGCACCCGCCTGGCTCTTCAGGCCGGCGATCTTCGCCTGGCCGTCCACGATCGCCTTGGCCAGCGTCACGATTTCGCCGGACTGCTCGGCCGTCTGTTCCTCGGCGAGGTTGTACGCGTCGGTGGCCGCTCCGGCCTTGCGGTAGAGGGTGTCGATCTCCTCGCGCACCTCTTCGAGGGACTTCTTCGCCGCAGGGACCGCCGGAGCGGGTTCGGGCAGGGGTGCGGCTATGGCCTGGACCGGCGCGGTCAGCACGGCGAGCGTGCAGACCAGAGTGATCGCTGCAGCGGCACAGTGGCGTCGGTTCACGAGCTCCCTCCGAGTGCGAGGCGACAAAAGCCGGCTCACGGATCTCACGGACAAGACGGGCATCTGACTAACTGTCAGTAACCTCTAGGTGTCGTCGCGATCGTGCCATGTCGTCCTGAAAAGCAACAGAGGACAGCACGGCCGACACGTCACAACAGGGGACGAACGGTGATCCGGATCTGTTCCCGGACCAGGCTGTGAATGCGAGCCCGGACTGATCCGGACGAAAGCCCGGGCCCCGGGCCCCGGGCCCTCCGGGCGCCGCTCAGCGCGGGTTGGGCCGCAACGCGGACCACTCCACCGTGATCTCGCCCTGTCGCCACCGCCGTACTCCGTCCGCCAGCGGCCAATGGGCACCGAGTGCCCGCGCCGCCGCGATCCAGCGCTGCCGGGCCCCAGCGAGGCGTACGGCGCGGCCGTGGCCCAGGCGCGGTCGAAGTCGCGCAGAAACGCATGGACCGGTTCGCCGGGCACATTGCGGTGGATCAGCGACTGGGGAGGCGCTCCGCGAGATCCGATGGCCGCTCCAGCGAGCCGAGCCGGGCCGCGAACGTGACCGTCCGCGGGCCTTCCGGCCCCAGGGCCACCCACACATGCCTTCGCCCGATCTCGTCGCAGGTGCCCTCGACGAGCAGCCCGCCGGGCGCCAGCCGCGCGCACAGCCGCTGCCAGACCGCGGCGACCTCCTCCTCGTCGTACTGCCGCAGCACGTTCGCCGCCCGGATCAGAGCCGGCCGTCCGTGCTCCGGGGCGTCCCCGGTGAGCGGAATCTCGAAGCCGCCGTGCACGAAGGTGAGCCCCTCGCGCTCGTACGGCTTGGCCGCGGCGACCGGGCGGGGTCGATCTCGATACCGACCACCGAGGTGCGCGGCTCGGCGCCGCGCAGCCGGTCGAGCAGCTCCACAGCGGTCCACGGGGCCGCCCCGTAGCCGAGGTCGACCGCGACGGGGAGTCGGAGCGGCGCAGGGCCGGGCCGTGGGTGGCGGCGATCCAGCGGTCCATACGGCGCAGCCGGTTCGGGTTCGTGGTCCCGCGGGTGGCGGTGCCGATGGGGCGCTGGCGCATGACAACGAGCGTATGCGAAGGCCCGGCCGGGCCGGACGCGCAGGACACGCCGGGAAAAGTTCGCAATGATTTGGCAAAGCGGAAATGAAAGGCGATGTTCCGCTGTTCCCGCCCTTCAGAGGGGCCGTGTGCCCCGACGTGTCATGCGATGGCATGGACTGAGCGAGGAGGACCGGACGACGTGAGCCAGTACGTCTCTCGGCTCGGCAACAGCCGTGTGGCACCGCTCATCCGGTTCCCCGGCGGCTTCGCCGGCGGTCACCGCAAGCCGCGCCGTATCGCGATGCTCTCCGTACACACCTCCCGCTCCACCAGCCGGGCACCGGCGACGCGGGCGGTATGAACGTCTACATCGTGGAGCTGGCCAGGCGCCTCGCCGCGATCAACATCGAGGTCGAGATCTTCACCCGCGCCACCAGCGGCGGGCTGCCTCCCTCGGTCGAGCTGGCCCCGGCGTCCTGGTGCGGCATGTCGACGCGGGACCGTACGAAGGCCTGGCAAAGGAGGAGCTGCCCGCACAGCTCTGCGCCTTCACCCACGGCGTGATGCAGGCCTGGGCCGGTCAGCGCCCGGGTACTACGACCTCGTCCACTCCCATTACTGGCTCTCCGGTCAGGTCGGCTGGCTCGCCACCCAGCGCTGGGGTGTTCCCTCGTCCACGCCATGCACACCATGGCGAAGGTCAGAACGCGGCGCTCGCCGAGGGTGACAGCCCGGAGCCCGCCGCCCGTGTCATCGGCGAGACCCAGATCGTGCACGCGTCCGACCGGCTGATCGCGAACACCGCGGAGGAAGCGGACGACCTCGTCCGCTTCTACCAGGCAGACCTGGACGCCGTCGCCGTCGTCCACCCCGGCGTCAATCTGGACCGCTTCCGCCCCTTCCCGAAAGGCTCCGGCGAGCTCCGTCCGGGGAGGCCTCGACCGCCCGCGCCGCGGCAGGGCCCGCCTGGGGCTGCCGCAGGACGCGCTGATCCCGCTCTTCGCGGGCCGTATCCAGCCGCTGAAGGCCCCCGACGTACTGCTGCGCGCAGTGGCCGTACTCCTGGACCGTGAGCCGTCCCTGCGCTCGCGGATCGTGGTGCCGGTCGTCGGCGGACCCAGCGGCAGCGGGCTCGCCAAGCCGGAGGGCCTGCAGAAGCTGGCCGCGCGCCTCGGCATCGCGGATGTCGTACGGTTCCACCCGCCGGTCGGCCAGGACCAGCTCGCCGACTGGTTCCGTGCCGCGTCCGTGCTGGTCATGCCCTCGTACAGCGAGTCCTTCGGACTGGTCGCCATAGAGGCCCAGGCCGCGGGCACTCCGGTCATCGCCGCCGCGGTGGGCGGTCTGCCGGTGGCGGTGCGCGACGGGGTCACCGGATTCCTGATCCCCGGCCACGATCCGCAGGCCTATGCGCAGGCGCTGGGCCGGTTCGCTCGGAACCCGGAGCTGTCCGACCGGATGGGCGCGGCGGCAGCCACACGCCCAGTCGTTCGGCTGGGACACCGCGGCCTCGGCGACCGCCGACGTGTACACCGCCGCGATGCGCGACCACCGGCGCCGAGCGCGCTCGCACCACGCCTGAGGGCCGTCCCGCAGGGCCGTGCGGCACACGCGGCCCGCGCACGCCCGGGCGCTGTCGTACGCTCGCCCCATGGCTGACGCACCCGACGAAGCAGCAACGGCACAGGTCATCGAGGCGACGCTGAGCGGCGCCGAGCTCGAATGGGAGAGCCCGGGCCCGGCAGTTACGTCGTGAAGCTGCCCGGCACGCGGAAGCTGTCCACCACCTGCTCGCTACTCGTCGGCAAGCACTCCTCTCCCTGAACGCGTTCGTCATCCGCCACCCGGACGAGAACGACGCGGCCGTGCACCGCTGGCTGCTGGAGCGCAATCTGCGTCTCTTCGGAGTGAGTTACGCCATCGATCCGCTCGGCGACATCTATCTCGTCGGCAAGCTCCCGCTCTCCGTCGTCACCCCGAAGAGCTGGACCGGCTGCTGGGCACGGTCCTCGAAGCGGCGGACGGTTCCTTCAACACGCTCCTGGAGCTGGGGTTCGCCAGTGCGATCCGCAAGGAGCACGCCTGGCGGGTGTCCCGGGCGAGTCCACCCGGAACCTGGATGCGTTCACCCACCTGACCGAACGCCCCGCCGGCTGACCGAACGCCCGTCAACTGGCCGTCCGCCCCGGCGCTGCGCTCACTTCCGGGGCGCGGCGCCGACTCCAGCTCCGCCAGCTCCGCCAGCTCTGCCAGCGCTGCCACGAGCCGGGTGCCACCTCGCGCCACGTCCACTCCAGCTGCTCATCCGCCGTGCCCGCGGGACGGTTTCGGTGAGCATGATCAGGTAGAGATAGCAGCGGTAGAGCGCGAGCCGCAGCCGTACGGAGGCGGTGAACTCGACCGGACCGCCTGCCCCTTGGCGTACCCGGCCAGGAAGTCGCTGTCCTTCTCCACGTCACCGAAGAGGGCCGTCGAGACGAGGTCGGCCACCGGATCGCCCCAGAACATCCGCTCGCCGTCGATGATTCCGCTGAGCCTCCGGGCGCCCGGTGCCCCGTCGACCAGCAGGTTCCCCTGCCAGAGGTCGAAGTGGACGAGGGCAGGCCGGGTCACGTCGTCCAGGACGTACGAAGCGTTCTCCAGCAGCCGTCGGATCTCCGCCACCGGTCGTGGCAGCCGGGCCGCGTACCTCGACGCGTCGGCGAGCACGGCACCGGCCATCGCGGTGAACGCCTCCCGCCAGGTGGCGGCGAGCGGGCCCACGGACTCGGCGGGATAGCCGAAACCGGCCGGACCGGTCACAGTGTGCAGGCGTCCGACGATCCGCCCGAACTCCCCGCGCAGCCGCCGCTCCTCACCCTCCGACAGTCCGTCCGCGAGCTCGTGCCAGGGCTTGCCCGGACACAGGGACATGACGAGGTAGGCACCCGCGACCGCCCCTGTGTCGAGCTCGCTGTGCACGATCTGCGGGATCGTGGCTCCGCCGACGGCCGGGGCCACTGTGCAGAAGGTGACCTCGTTGACCAGCAGATCGCGTTCGTAACTCAGGCCCGGCGGATGAGGCGGCGGGATCTTCACCACCCAGTCCCGGCCGTCGGTGAGGGTGACACGGGTGATGGTGTTGTACGTGCCGCCCGTGAGCGGAACACAGGCTGCGATCTCGGCCTCCGTGACACCGACGGCCCGGAGCACGGCTGCTGTTCTGTCGAGGGACACGGGCGGAACTCCTCGGTTCGGTGGTGGCGACGGCCGGTCCACAGTGTCTTCACAGCATGATCACAAGTGCGTCACGATCACATCCGGTGACCGGGCGGAGTGGTTATCGGACAGATGTCCGATCGTAGAGTGTGCGCACTGCGACGACTGTTGGGGCGCAGTTCAACTCATGCGGCGGACAGCGCCGTTGTTCCGTGAAACAGAGATGAACCCATGCGCGCCACTGTCGTTCGACGTACCGCCATCGCCGCTTCCGTGCTGTCCCTGGCCCTGCTGGCCACCGCTTGCGGTGGCTCCGACTCCGGCGGCAAGAGCGGCGCCGGCAAGAGCGACGGGGGCAAGGGCGGCGCCAAGGCCGACGCCGCGAAGCCCGCGGCCGTGGCGCTGACCGCCGCCGAGCTGGAGAAGGCGTCCCTGACCCAGGGTGACGTCAAGGGCAACAAGGTCGTGAAGGCCGGCCCCGAGGACTCCGTCGATGCCGGTGCCCTCACCGTCGACAAGCAGGAGTGCCTCCCCTTCGCCCACGCCTTCTTTGCGGTGAAGCAGGACACCTCGGTGCCGAACACCATGCGCAAGGTCACCACCGAGCCCAAGGGCGGCGACGGCACCTCCATGGAGGACCTCGCGGACATGCCGGAGGGCGCCGCTGAGGAGGCACTGACCTCGGCGTTCGATCTGACGTCGACGCTGGTCTCGCTGTCCGCGTACAACGGCAAGGACGCAGCCGGAACCGTCACCGAGGTGCGCGAGGCCGCGGCCAAGTGCGCCGGCGGATTCACCATCACCATGGGCGGCGAGAAGCAGAAGGTCACCAAGGTGTCGGCGGAGAAGGTGACGGGCGGCGAAGAGGCCCTCGCCTGGACGGTCATGACCGAGAGCGAGGGCACGTCGGTTCCGCTCAAGCTCGTCGTCGTACGTCAGGCCGGCACGGTCGCGACGTTCTCCTCCTTCAACCTCGCCGCGACGGCCGACGGCACCGTGGACTTCCGCTGCCGACCGCGGTCGTGGACGCCCAGTCGGCGAAGCTCGGCGGCTGACCTCTGCGGGGCCTCTCCGGGTCACGGCAGCGGCACGAGTCTGACCACGGTGACCGTCAGCACGGACCCGGAGACGTAGTAGAGGACGATCGCCCTGTACACCGTCGCCTCACGGCGGTCCTGTTCGCGCTTGACGGCGGACGACGCGAATCCGTACGGGTCCTGGCCGAGAGTGCGTGCCATCTCGTCGCGGAAGGATTCCACGTCCCGCATCTTGGTCAGGGTGTCATCGGCGGGCGGCGCGTAGGAGATACGGAAGCTCAAGCGACGTTCCGCCTCTCGGCTTCGTCCTGTGCCAGCCGGTCCAGGATCTGCTCGGCCTCGGGATCGGGAACGGCCTCCAGCATCCAGTGCCGCATGACCGCCTGGATCTCGTTCACACCGGCGTCGTTGATGGCGAGGTCGAACTCCTCGCGTCTCTCTTCGGGCAGCGCGGCACGGATCGCCGGAATGCTGTTGGGTACCTCGACCTCGGTACCGCCGACGAAGGTCTTCAGAGACTCGCCCATGATCGCTCTCCCCGATCTCCTTGCTGTGCGCGCTCCACCCACCAGTGTGCCCCGCGCGCGCAAGTACCGGGCGAGGCTCCCCGGGCGGCAGCTACCGCCTCAGGGCCCGGTACCTCTTGAGCAGAGCCGTGATCCTTTCATTGTCCGCCTGCCCGTTGAGCTCGGCCAGCAGATCGTCGGGACAGAGCTCGTAGTGATCGCCCCACCACCGGCGCCCTTTGCTGTCCCAGATCCGGTAGCCACCGGGCACACCTCGGGCGACGTAACGCCTCCTGCCCAACGTTCCCCTGCCGCGGAGAGCAACGAGCTCCCTGCCCGCGGAACTTCCGCGGGCAGGAGCTCGGCCGGCTGCTTGTTACTTCTTCTTGCCCTGGTTCTTCACGGCCTCGATGGCCGCCTTCGCCGCGTCCGGGTCGAGGTACGTGCCGCCCCGCTTCAGCGGACGGAAGTCGGCGTCCAGCTCGTACGCGAGCGGGATGCCGGTCGGGATGTTGAGGCCGGAGATCTCCTCGTCGGAGACGCCGTCGAGGTGCTTGACCAGGCCGCGGAGGCTGTTGCCGTGCGCCGCGACCAGGACGGTCTTGCCGTCGAGGAGGTCCGGACGATGCCGTCGTACCAGTACGGCAGCATGCGGACGACGACGTCCTGAGGCACTCCGTGCGCGGGCGCAGCTCCGGCGGGATCGTCGCGTAGCGCGCGTCGTCGCTCTGGGAGAACTCGGTGCCGTCCTCGAGGGCCGGCGGCGGGTGTCGTACGAACGGCGCCAGAGCATGAACTGCTCCTCGCCGAACTCGGCGAGCGTCTGCGCCTTGTCCTTGCCCTGGAGGGCGCCGTAGTGGCGCTCGTTCAGCCGCCAGGAGCGGTGCACGGGGATCCAGTGGCGGTCCGCGGCTTCCAGCCCGAGCTGGGCGGTGCGGATCGCGCGCTTCTGGAGGGAGGTGTGCACGACGTCGGGGAGCAGGCCGGCGTCCTTGAGCAGCTCACCGCCGCGGACCGCCTCCTTCTCGCCCTTGTCGGTGAGGTCTACGTCCACCCAGCCGGTGAACAGGTTCTTCGCGTTCCATTCGCTCTCGCCGTGGCGGAGGAGGATCAGCTTGTACGGTGCGTCGGCCATGAGCCCGAGCGTAATCGAACCCGTGCGGCCTTCGCGCGCCCGGTCACAGGGCGGACGGGGGCGGGACGAGGAGCCGCGGCGTGACGATTGACGTGCGGCGTCAATTGGCTGGCGGCCGGGGAGCAGCGCTTCGTAATGTTCGTACAGCTGCCGGGCCACTTACGGGAGCGTCATTCGTTCCGTACGTCCCCGGGGAACCCGCATGTCTGTCGCCGGTCTCAGAAGGGCCGCACACGAGACGGTCGCCGGTCTGCCCAGAGAGTTCTGGTGGTTGTGGACCAGCACCCTGATCAACCGGCTCGGGGGTTCGTCGCCACGTTCATGGCTCTCTATCTGACCCTGGACCGGGGCTACTCGGCCTCGTACGCCGGACTGGTGGCCGCACTCCACGGGCTCGGCGGGGTCGTCTCCTCACTCGGGGCGGGGTGATGACCGACCGGCTCGGGCGACGGCCCACGATGCTGATCGCGCAGCTGTCGACCGCGGTGTCGGTGGCCGTGCTCGGCTTTATGGTGCATCCGCTCGCGATCGCCGCGATGGCCTTCGTCGTCGGTATGGCCAGCAACGCCTCACGGCCCGCCGTACAGGCGATGATGGCCGACATCGTCAAGCCCCAGGACCGGGTACGGGCCTTCTCGTTGAACTACTGGGCGATCAACCTGGGCTTCGCGATCTCGTCGGCCGGCGCCGGATTCATCGCCGAGTACAGCTATCGGGCGGGTTTCGTCGGCGAGGCGGCCCTGACGCTGGCCTGCGCGATCGTCGTCTTCCTCAAGGTGCCGGAGTCACGGCCGGAGAAGGCTCCGGCCGGGGTGAACGCGGCGGGCGGCGCCGCGGCAGCTGCGGACGAGGTGCGGATCGGGACCGTGCTGCGCGACGGGCGGTTCATGGGTGTGGTCGGGCTGTCGTTCCTGATCTCGCTGATCTTCCAGCAGGGGTACGTGGGCCTGCCGGTGGCCATGGGCACCGACGGACTATCCAGCTCCGACTTCGGAACAGCCATCGCCGTCAACGGCGTACTCATCGTGGCCCTGCAGATTCCGGTGACCCGCTTCATCGAACACCGCGACCCGCGCAAGCTGCTGATCATTTCCGCGTTGCTGGCCGGGTACGGATTCGGGCTGACCGCCTTCGCGGGATCGGTCGGGTGTACGCGCTGACGGTCTGTGTCTGGACGCTCGCCGAGATCGTCAACGCACCGGTCCAGACGGGGCTGGTCGTCCAGTCTCGCCTGCCCAGGGGCGCGGTCGCTACCAGGGCGTGTACACGATGTCGTGGGCGGTGGCGGCGCTCGTCGCCCCGCTGATGTCCGGCTTCGTGATCGACCACTACGGCGCCGCATGGCTCTGGGGACCTGCGCCGTCCTGGGCACGGCGGCTGCGCTCGGCTACTGGCTGCTGATGCGGGGCATGCCGGGGACTCTCGTGGCGCCGACTGCGACTGCGACTGCGACTGCGACTGCGACTGCGGCAGCGGTCGAGCCGGTCGACGCACCGAGGCCGACGCGGGCCGCGGAGGCCGAACCGGCGGTATGAGACGCGGCGCTGCCGCGCGGCGGAGAGTGCTCCGCCGCGGGCAGCGAGCTGTGGCTCGGGTCAGCCGGTGCAGCCACCGCACTGGCACGGTGCCCTGACTGGCAGCCGCACCCGCAGCCGGAGCCGCAGCCGCAGGCGCCGAGCACGGTCAGATGCACCACTTCGGTCGGGGTCTCCTGCTGGGGTTCGGGCCTCGGGGAATCGGCCATGGTTCCTCCTCGGTGGGTACGACTCGGTGTCGTACGGCAGACGCGTACGGCAGACGCGTACGGCTGGGGCGCAGGGCGAGCTGCCCCACCTCATTGGATGCCCACCCGGCGGGCGCATCAACAGCGCACATGCGCAGAGACACGCAGAGACATACGTACGACTCCCGCCCGCCGCTCCTGCGTACGCCCGCCGCGATTCCCGCGCCCCTCCCGGGCCGTCTGCACCTCTTCGCGCCTACACGCCCTCCACGGGCGCGGCGGCCTGGATCTCGTCGGCGTGCTCGCCCGTGACCAGGTAGACCACGCGCTTGGCGACCGACACCGCGTGATCGGCGAAACGCTCGTAGTAGCGGCCGAGCAGGGTCACGTCGACGGCGGTCTCGATGCCGTGCTTCCAGCGGTCGTCCATCAGGTGCTGGAACAGCGTGCGGTGCAGCAGGTCCATCTCGTCGTCGTCCTGCTCCAGCTGGAGTGCCAGATCGACGTCCTTGGTGATGATGACCTCGGCGGCCTTGGCCATCAGCCGCTGTGCGAGCTGCCCCATCTCCAGGATGGTGGCGTGCAGGTCGTGCGGCACCGCCCTGGCCGGGAAGCGCAGCCGTGCCAGCTTGGCGACGTGCTGGGCGAGGTCGCCCGAGCGCTCCAGGTCCGCGCTCATCCGCAGCGAGGTGACCACGATCCGCAGATCGGTCGCGACGGGCTGCTGGCGGGCGAGCAGTGCGATGGCCCGTGCCTCCAGGTCGTGCTGCAGGTCGTCGACCTTCTGGTCTGCGGCGATTACGCTCTCCGCGAGCTTGAGGTCGGCATCGAGCATGGACGTCGTGGCCCGTCCGATCGCCGAGCCGACGAGCCGGGCCATCTCGACCAGGCCTTCGCCGATCGAATCGAGTTCCTCGTGATAAGCGTCGCGCATGGAAGTCCCTCTCGAGTCCTGACTGAGGCCGGGGTCTCTGGGCCGACCCCACGCTGCCACGGTGCGGGTGCAACGCGTCGGGTTCCGGCCCCGAAGTGAACCAGCACTATCCCCTCGGTGAACTCTGGGCGACGAGTGTTCGAGATGGCACCCGGATGGCTGGGAGAGTGTCGGCGCACCCGCATAACCTTGAAGCATGGACGTGAACGCGGCGGTCGCCGCAGCTGCAGCGATCGCCGGGCTGTGTACCGGTGTGATCGCGATGCTGGCGTTCCGCTGGAGCGAACGCGAACAGAAACGTCCCACGCGTACGTCCCTGAGGCCCGACAGCAATGCCCCACTGCCGCCCGGAGTGGACACGGTCCTGTCCGTGCTCAGCTCCTCCGCGGTGGTGCTCGACGAGAGCGACAGTGTGGTCAAGGCCAGCTCCGCCGCTTATGCGCTGGGTCTGGTCAGGGGCGGGCGGCTGGCGGTCGAACCGATGCTCCACATGGCCAGGGACACCCGCCGTGACGGCGAGATACGGCAGGTCGAGCTGGACCTGCCACGGCGCGGCACGGGCGGGGCGACGCGCTCGCCGTCTCCGCCCGGGTCGCCCGCTGGGTTCCCGGCTGGTGCTGCTGCTGGTCGAGGACCTCACCGAGGCCCGCCGCATAGAGGCGGTACGGCGCGACTTCGTCGCCAACGTCAGCCATGAGCTCAAGACCCCGGTCGGTGCGCTTCGCTGCTCTCCGAGGCCGTCATGGACGCTTCCGACGACCCGGAGGCGGTGGAGCGGTTCGCCGGCCGTATGCAGATCGAGGCGACCCGGCTCACCAATCTCGTACAGGAGCTGATCGACCTCTCCCGGGTGCAGAACGACGACCCGCTGGAGGACGCCGAGCCCGTCCGGGTGGAGACGCTGGTCGACGAGGCCGTCGACCGCTGTCGCCAGCAGGCCGGCTCGAAGCAGATCACGATGGCTTCGGGCGGTACCGAGGATCTCTTCATCTGGGGCAATCGCGGTCAGCTGGCGGCTGCCCTGGGCAATCTCGTGGAGAATGCCGTCAACTACAGCCCCGCCCGCACGCGCGTCGGTATCGCTGCCCGGCGCATGCCGGCAGCCGGCGGGGATCTGATCGAGATAGCCGTCACCGACCAGGGCATCGGCATCTCCGAGAAGGACCGCGAGCGGGTGTTCGAGCGGTTCTACCGCGTGGACCCGGCCCGTTCACGGGCCACCGGTGGCACCGGTCTCGGCCTCGCCATCGTCAAGCATGTGGCCGCCTCGCACGGTGGGGAAGTCACCGTCTGGAGCTCGGAAGGACAGGGCTCCACCTTCACCCTGCGACTGCCCGAATCGGGCGTCGTACGGGAACGCACTACCGGCGGACCGCTCATCGCCAATGGCGACGAGGAGCCGTTCGAGTCCGAATCCTTTGACCCATTTCCTGCCCCGGAGGCTCTTCCGTGACCCGAGTGCTTGTCGTCGAGGATGAGGAATCCTTCAGCGACGCCCTGTCCTACATGCTTCGCAAGGAAGGCTTCGAGGTCGCCATCGCGGCGACCGGCCCCGACGGCCTCGACGAGTTCGAGCGCAACGGCGCCGACCTCGTCCTGCTGGACCTGATGCTCCCCGGTCTGCCCGGTACGGAGGTCTGCCGCCAGCTGCGCGTCAAGTCCAATGTCCCGGTGATCATGGTCACGGCCAAGGACAGCGAGATCGACAAGGTCGTCGGACTGGAAATAGGAGCCGACGACTATGTGACCAAGCCCTTCTCCTCGCGGGAGCTGGTGGCCCGCATCCGTGCCGTCCTGCGGCGCCGCGGCGAGCCGGAGGAGATCAGCCCGGCAGCGCTGGAGGCAGGCCCGGTCCGGATGGATGTGGACCGCCATGTCGTCACGGTCTCCGGCGGCAAGGTCGACCTCCCGCTGAAGGAGTTCGACCTGCTGGAAATGCTGCTGCGCAACGCCGGCCGGGTCCTGACCCGTATGCAGTTGATCGACCGCGTCTGGGGCGCGGACTACGTGGGCGACACCAAGACGCTCGACGTCCACGTGAAGCGCCTGCGCGCCAAGATCGAGCCGGACCCGGGGCGCCGCGGTATCTGGTGACGGTGCGGGGTCTGGGCTACAAGTTCGAGCCGTAAACCGGCGTGTGCGTAGCGCAGGTCCGGTGAGGGGCGCGTCCCGGCCGGGACGCGCCCTCACACAGTGCGACCGGTGCGGTCAGTTGCCCACGGGGTGCGAGGCAGAGGCGGCGCCGGTCGGGGTGACCGCTCCGTTGGCCTCGTCCGAGGGAGTGTCCGCGGGGTGTCCGACGTCTCGGGGTCCCGGAGGTGCCCTGTGAGGCCTCCGGGGAGGTCTCCTGCGAGGCCTCCGGGGTCGGCTTGGACGAGGGCGGCGCACTCGGGCCGAAGCCCTCGAAGAAGCTGGTTGCCCGGACGACAGTGGCACCGAGCCCGATGTCACCGGTCTCGCTGAACTTGAAGACGACTTCCTGCACGTTGCCGTTCTGCGTGCTCTCGCTGCCGTTCTCGATCACGGCAGCCGCGTTGCCCTTGCCGCCCAGAATGACCCGGCCGCCGGCAGGCACCACGACCGGACCCTTGCCCTTGGCGGCGTGCAGGGCCACCGAGGCGTCGCTGCCGGGCAGCGTGATGGCCTCGAGGACCTCCCGCTTGGTGCCGTCGTTGAAGAGCGTCGCCGTGACGACCGCCGGACCCTTGGCTTCGGGCTCCGGCTGAGTGATCACGTTCACGTTCTGGATCTTGATGTTGTCGACGGCGGTGGCGGCGTTGTCCGGCCTGACCTGAAGCGTTTCTGCGTCCTTGCCCGCACCGCATGCGGACATCGAGGCGATCGAGAACACGACGGCAGTGGCGGCGAGGGCGCCGTGTCGAAGGCTGCGGCTCACGGCGGCGGCAACTCCTTGAAGAGTTCGGGACTTGCGGGCATCGGACTCTGCGGACAGCAAGGCCGGGCGACTTGAAGCCGTCCTAAGCGTGTGTCAGCGGCCTCAGGCTACCCAGCCGGGGTCTCCGGCCCGCACCCGACCCGCCCCTGCGTGATGCTGACGTTGCGGCCGGCCCCGCTTACGCCGATTCACACTCCGTTCGCATAACCGGGTGATCAATTCCCGGCACACGGGTGCATTCCTTACGCATAATCCACCCGGCGGCCGACCGTTGATCAATTTCAATGGCTACAGAGCCATGCGCCCGTACGAGTGATCGATGTTCGAACGGACTACGCAAAGTTCACCATCTGGAATCCGGCAAACCGGGACGTTCGGCCCTTCGGGGCGGTTTCGGGGCGTAACGCATGTGTTTCAGCTCGGTCGCGCGCCCGCTCCGACCTGCGAATATCCCCTTCCGGAAGGATTCCGCAGCACGTTCGTGTTGCTGTTGTCAAGCCCTGAGATATGCCCTGACCTGCGAAAACGCCATTCAGGAGAAGCCGTTCTCGTGTTACTCTGGATAGCCACGGAAGGGGTACCTGACACATGACGTTCAAGGTTGGCGACACCGTGGTCTATCCCCACCACGGGGCCGCGCTGATCGAGGCTATCGAAACTCGTCAGATCAAAGGCGTGGACAAGACCTACTTGGTGCTCAAGGTCGCCCAGGGCGACTTGACTGTTCGGGTACCGGCGGACAATGCGGAGTTCGTCGGTGTGCGCGACGTAGTCGGGCAAGAAGGACTGGACCGGGTCTTCGAGGTGCTGCGCGCGCCGTACGCCGAAGAGCCGACGAACTGGTCCCGACGCTACAAGGCAAATCTCGAGAAGCTCGCCTCCGGCGATGTCATCAAGGTCGCCGAAGTGGTACGTGACCTGTGGCGTCGTGAGCGCGAGCGAGGCCTCTCCGCAGGTGAGAAGCGCATGCTCGCCAAGGCCCGCCAGATCCTGGTGAGCGAGCTCGCCCTCGCGGAGAACACGAACGAGGACAAGGCCGAGGCCCTGCTCGACGAGGTCCTCGCGTCCTGAACCGGATCGCGTTCCGAACCGGATCGCGCCACCGGCCGTAAGAATGTGCCGCGGTGCCCGCTGACCAACCGTATCCACGGTCGTGTCGTCGGGCGCTGCGGCATGTTCGTACGGTGATCAGGCACTGCGCCACCGCACCCCGGGCGCCCGTACCCGAGCGCACCAGACCCCTTCGCTGAGCCCACGGTGCTGCCTGACCGACCAGGGGTCACGGAAGGGCCCGGTCAAGCCAGGAGCAGCGCCCGGCTCTCCCCAACCTGCGGTCGGGGCACGCTCAGGCCATACCCATGCCGGCCGTGGAAACAAACCTGCCGAAGCTTCGAGTACAAAACCGATGTCATCGATGTCACCGACGCCCGTTGAACCACGCCCCCACCGCACCGCCGCGGTCATTCCCGCAGCCGGCCGGGGCGTACGACTCGGCCCGGCGCGCCAGGCGCTGCGCGCACTCAGCGGGACACCCATGCTGATCCACGCGGTACGGGCGATGGCCGCGTCCCGCGCTGTATCGCTGGTTGTCGTCGTCGCGCCGCCGGACGGCGCGCCCGAGGTCAAGAACCTCCTCAACGAGCACGCGCTGCCCGAGCGCACCGACTACGTCGTCGTACCGGGCGGTGAAACCCGCCAGGAGTCGGTGAGGCTCGGCCTCGACGCGCTGCCCGAGGACATCACCGTCGTGCTCGTCCACGACGCGGCCCGCCCCTGGTGCCCGTCGACACGGTGGATGCCGTCGTCGAAGCCGTCTGCGACGGCGCGCCCGCCGTCGTGCCCGCCCTGCCGCTCACCGACACCGTCAAGGAAGTCGAGCCCGCCACCGCGGGGAGCCGGAGCCGGTCCTCTCCACACCGGTACGGGCCAGGCTGCGAGCTGTCCAGACGCCGCAGGGCTTCGACCGCGACACGCTGGTGCGGGCGCACCGGACAGGCACGGTCGAGGGCGAAGGGGCGACCGATGACGCGGGCCTGGTGGAGCGGCTCGGCGCGCCCGTCGTCGTCGTACCCGGGCACGAAGAGGCATTCAGGTGACCCGGCCGCTCGACCTGGTGCTGGCCGAGGCGGTTCTCGCACGCCGGAGGGCGAACGATGGCTTCTGACCACGAGACGGCTCCCGAGCGGCAGGGCTTCGCACCCGTGATCCCGCTGGTGGGCATCGGCACCGACATCCACGCCTTCGAGGAAGGCCGGGAGCTGTGGTGCGCCGGGCTGAAGTGGGAGGGCGAAGGCCCGGGCTGGCCGGTCACTCCGACGCCGACGTCGTGGCACACGCCGCCTGCAACGCACTGTTCTCGGCCGCGGGACTCGGCGACCTCGGTCAGCACTTCGGCACCGGCCGCCCCGAATGGTCGGGTGCGTCGGGTGTCACCCTGCTCACCGAGGCGGCCAGGATCGTACGGTCCGAAGGCTTCGAGATCGGCAACGTCGCCGTCCAGGTCGTCGGCGTACGGCCGAAGATCGGCAAACGCCGTGACGAGGCCCAGAAGGTGCTGTCCGCCGCGGTCGGCGCGCCCGTCTCCTCTCCGCCGCCACCTCCGACGGGCTCGGATTCACCGGCCGGGGCGAGGGCATTGCAGGCATCGCGACGGCCTTGGTCCACCGCCTTGCGGGCTGAGCCGGCCCGCGGTCGTGCAGGACCGTTATCACGAAGTTGTCCCGCGATCGGCCGAGGGTCGCGGGGCACGGGTGCGGGCCCACTACCCTTGAGGGGTGACTCTTCGCCTGCACGACACCAACGCCCGGCAGATCCGTGACTTCGTCCCGCTCACAGCGGGCTGTGTCTCGATCTACCTCTGTGGCGCGACTGTCCAGGCTGCCCCGCACATCGGGCACATCAGGTCCGGGCTGAACTTCGACATCATGCGCCGCTGGTTCGACTACCGCGGCTACGACGTGACGTTCATCCGGAATGTCACCGACATCGACGACAAGATCATCAGGAAGTCGGCCGAGCAGGGCCGCCCCTGGTGGTCGATCGGGTACGAGAACGAGCGCGCGTTCAACGACGGTTACGACGCACTGGGCTGCCTCCCGCCCACGTACGAGCCCCGTGCCACCGGCCACATCACCGAGATGATCGAGATGATGCGCGGCCTCATCGAGCGCGGCCACGCCTACGAGGCCGACGGCAACGTCTACTTCGACGTGCGCTCGTACGACGGATACCTCGAGCTCTCCAACCAGGACCTGGACGATCTGCGCCAGCCCTCCGGCGACGGTGAGACCGGTAAGCGGGACCAGCGCGACTTCGCCATGTGGAAGTCCGCCAAGGCCGGCGAGCCCAGCTGGGAGACCCCTGGGGACGCGGCCGCCCCGGCTGGCACCTGGAGTGCTCCGCCATGGCGCACAAGTACCTGGGCACCGCCTTCGACATCCACGGCGGCGGCATCGACCTGATCTTCCCGCACCACGAGAACGAGATCGCCCAGGCCAAGGCCTTCGGCGACGACTTCGCGAAGTACTGGGTGCACAACGGCTGGGTCACCATGTCCGGCGAGAAGATGTCGAAGTCGCTCGGCAACTCCGTGCTGGTCAGCGAGATGGTCAAGAAGTGGCGCCCCATCGTGCTGCGCTACTACCTCGGCACCCCGCACTACCGCTCGATGATCGAGTACAGCGAGGAGGCCCTGCGCGAGGCGGAGTCCGCGTTCGCGCGTATCGAAGGGTTCGTCCAGCGCGTCATCGAGAAGGCGGGCGCCGACGTCGCCGCGGCACCCGAGGTGCCGCCCGCGTTCGCCGAGGCGATGGACGACGACCTGGGCGTCCCGCAGGCTCTCGCGATCGTCCACACCACGGTCCGCCAGGGCAACTCGGCACTCGCCGCCGACGACAAGGAAGCCGCCGTCGCCCGGCTCGCCGAGGTCCGCGCGATGCTCGGCGTCCTTGGCCTGGACCCGCTGGACGATCACTGGGCCGGCGAGAGCGACCGCGGCGACGATCTCCACGGCGTCGTCGACACGCTTGTGCGCCTCGTTCTCGACCAGCGCCAGTCGGCACGCGGGCGCAAGGACTGGGCGGCGGCCGACGCCATTCGCGATCAGCTCAACCAGTCGGGACTCGTCATCGAGGACAGCCCGAGCGGCCCCGATGGACACTCGGGCCGCGCTGAGCAGCCGACCGTGCAGCCGCCTGACCGGCGCAATGTGCCGCCCGGCCATCCGGGCGGCACACTTTCACTTAAGTACATACTTCTGAAGCAACGAAACAGGTAGGTCATGGCCGGGAACAGCCAGCGCAGGAACCGCCGCACATCGAACAAGAAGGGCATGCAGGTCGGCAGCGGCGGTAACCGACGCCGCGCTCTCGAAGGCAAGGGACCGACGCCGCCTGCCGCCGACCGCAAGGGCACAAGAAGAACCGGGTCGCCGGTGCCCAGGCCAAGCAGGCCGCGGCCCGCCGCCCGCCCGCGCCGCGGTGGCGCCAAGGGCACCTCCGAGATGGTCGTCGGCCGTAACCCGGTCTTCGAGGCGCTGCGTGACGGCGTCCCGGCGACGACCCTCTACGTACAGCAGTACATCGACAACGACGAGCGGGTCCGCGAGGCCCTCCAGCTCGCCGGCGCACGCGGCAACATCAACCTGATGGAGGCCCCGCGTCCCGAGCTGGACCGGATGACGAACGGCCTGAACCACCAGGGCCTCGTCCTCCAGGTCCCGCCCTACGAGTACGCCCACCCCGAGGACCTCACCACCGCCGCGTACGAGAACAACGAGGAGCCGCTGATCGTCGCCCTCGACGGCGTCACCGACCCGCGCAACCTCGGCGCGATCGTCCGCTCCGTCAACGCCTTCGGCGGCCACGGTGTGGTCGTCCCCGAGCGCCGCGCGGCCGGTATGACGGCGGGCGCCTGGAAGTCCTCCGCGGGCACAGCCGCCCGCACCCCGGTCTCGCGCGTCACCAACCTGACCCGGGCGCTGGAGGGCTACCAGAAGGCCGGCATCACGGTCGTCGGCCTCGCGGCGGACGGCGAGCACACGGTCGAGGACCTGGAAGCCCTGGCGGGCCCGGTCGTCATCGTCATCGGCAGCGAGGGCAAGGGCCTGGGCCGCCTCGTCGGCGAGACCTGTGACTACCGGGTGCGGATCTCGATGCCGGGTGGCGCCGAGTCCCTGAACGCCGGTGTCGCAGCGGGCATCGTGCTGTACGGTGGCCGCCGCCGCGCGTGAGCACGGCGACGGGGACGGACGGAACGGCGGGCGAGGTGGCGGGCGATCAGGCCGTCACTCCCGCGAGCCGTGCACGCATCAGCACGGCGATCGTGAACGCGTCCGTGATCCGGCCGTCCGCCACCATCGCCTCCGCCTCGGCGAACGGCACCTGCACGCAACGCCGGATTCCTCGGCGGTTCCCAGCGGGCCGACGGCTTCGATCCGCGCCGCGAACAGCGACACCCGGTCGGCGGTCCTGCCGGTGTCCGGGTGCAGCTCACCGAGCGGGAGGATCTCGTACGGCGCCGCGCCGATCTCCTCCAGGAGTTCCTTCGCCGCGTTGTCCTCGGCGGACAGCCCCTCCGTGCCCAGCCCGCGCGGCTCTCCCACTGCCAGGAGCGGGTGGCGTGCCGGAAGTGCTCGATCAATACCACTGTGCCATCGAGCAGCGGGAGCACCACGCACCCTTGCTCCGGTGTAGGGCGGATCGAGCGGATGTACGTACCCGTGGAGCCGTCGGGAAAGCGAACGGGTCGCGCAGCAGCAGCAAGTACGGGTCCTCGTACAGCACGCCACCCGCGGCTGAGACCGCCTGCGGGTCGGTGAGGATCTCGATGCCACCGGGCTCATTGCGGAACAGGTGGGGCGTTCGGCGCGCAGCCGTTCGTAGTGTTCGGTACTCATGGCATGGGCCCCTGGATGGTGAACTTCACGCGTCGGGCGACTGCAGGTCCGCCTGGTCCCTGCGTGGCGGCCGGCCGGATTCCGCGAACCGCCCGCCACAGGACTGGATGATCTCCTCCCAGCCCTTCCTGAGTCTGTCCAGTTTCAGCGGCTTCAATGTCATCGAATGTCCGAGTCCACCGCGTCCTCCGGGACGCCCGCTTCGGAGAACTCCAGCCGGAGACTCACCACGCCCGCCGCCGCGGCCACCATCTGCAGGGACCCCGCCAGCAGGGACACCTCTTCGCCTGCTGTCACCTGCATGGAGATGCCGGCGGACTCCAGGATCAGAACGATCTTCAACTCGCGCTGGAATCCCCTGCCCGCGGCTGACCTTACGTGCGGTGCGCAGCATGGAACGGTGCAGGCCCGCGATCTTGACCGTCCGGGCGTGGAACTCCTCGGCCGAGATGAGTTGACCGCCCGCTGCCAGGTCCCCATCACGAAGGACTGCAGACCGTCCTTGTACGCCTGCCACTGCTGCGTACCGCGCAGGGTGACGATGTCCGCCAGGGACAGTGAAGCGTACGAGTTGGGGCCGTCCACGGAACGGTGAAGCGCATCCGAGAAGACGCCTCGCAGGAGCAGGCCGATGGCCTCCGGGTCGCTGTCCTGGGTATTGGCCGGAAGTAGTTCCTGGAGGGCGGACCGTGGCGGTGAACCGGGCGGTGTCAGGGCGATGATGTTGCCGGCCATGGGTACCCCGAGGTTGTACACGAGGTCGACCAGCTGCTTGGCCAGGACGACCTGCTCACCTTCACGCAACAGGCTGTGCCGTGGCTCCGTGCCGGGCCGCGTCAGGAACTCCTGGTACACACGCTCACGGGTCACCCCGTATCGACGTCCTGGTCGTTGGCCCAGCTGCAGATGTCCCTGACAAGGCCGTCCCGGAGAGCGCGCGCCGTATCGTGGCTGATCCCCAAGTCCTTTGCCAGATCCGGGACCTGGAGGTATCTGAGTCCGGCGAGCTGCTTTCCGAAGAAGGTACGAACCTTGCCGGCTTCATGGCTGTTCACCTCGTCGTCCCAGTCCAGCCGTACGAGATCAGGACTGGCCTCCTCGGCGAGAGCCGCTGCCAGTCTGAGTGCACGCCCTGGTTGTAACCCCAGCCGAAGTCGGCGGCGGGGTCGCGCTCCGTGTAGAGATAGGGGACCAGCGCATGGCCGTTCAGCAGGGCGGCGAAGGCGGCCCGCTCCGTAGGCGGCGCCGTCGGGGCGTAGTTGCTGTACAGCGCCTTGTTGTTGAGGAAGTAGGCCCGGTTGACCACCAGAGTGCCGCTGTTCACCAGCGCTCGCCTCAGCTCCGCGGACGCGGCGGAGACACCGTCATCGAACCGGTTGTCCATCGCATCCGGTTGCTGACGGGCTGCCATCAGATCGGTGGGAAGCCACTGGTTGTCCAGGGCCTGAGCCATCACCGGATAGTCGGTGAGGTCCTTGAAAACTCGCTGCCGACCCGACAATGTTCCCCAACTCTCGCAACGGAACGCCATGATGCCCCAGCTGATTGACGGGAAATCACCGAACAAGGGTTCCCGTACAGAAGGTGATGGCTGGATCTTGACGGGTCTCGGACACTTCGGCCGCGTCAAGGCAGTGTCCTAGTACCCATCACTCGGTTAGACGAGTGTGGACACCAGAACGCCTCGGTTCGACGAACAACCCGCCCTGAGCATGACCAAGGTGGACTGCGACCCCGCCCAGGTCATCGTCAACCACGCGAGCTTCCGCGTGCAGCTCGCCCCGGCCAGCGTGCACGGCTGCGCGTTCCCGCGAGCCCGGCCCGTATCCCCGCCATGAGCGGCTCCGCAGGCGGCCGCAGGCGGGCGCCCGTGGTCTGGAGCGGCAGGTCCGCCCCGGCGACCCCGGCGCGACCGGGCTCCTGCAGGCCGTACGGAACTCCACCGCAGCCCATTTCGACAGCAGGCCGGGCAGCGGCCACGACGGTGGACCCGCAGCCGGCGAAGCCGGCGGCAGGCGCGCGCGGCACCCAAGACGTCCCCAGTCTCGACGAGACCCAGCCCAACCCCGTACTCATCGCACCCCAGCGGCTGGGCCCCGGCAGCGACACGCCACTCCTGCCGCCCACGCGCCGCGCAGTCGGCGCCTACGACCCCGTCGAAACACATCCCGCCGACCCGTACGACGGCGCTCCCGCCGCCGCCGACGGGCGCCAGAGCACCAACTCCGTCCGGCAGGCCTACTTCCCCGGCCGCCGGATGAACCTCGGCGTCGTGCTCCTGCCCATGCGCGTGTTCCTCGGCTTCATCTCCATCTACGCCGGCATGGGCAAGCTCTGCGATCCCGTCTACTTCGACGGCGGCGACCGCGGCTCCATGATCAAGTGGCTGAACTCGCTGCACCCCTGGACGCTGGCCGAACCGCTCCGCGACTTCGCGCTCTCCCACCCCGTCGGCGCCGGGCTCAGCGTCGCCTTCCTCCAGGTCGTCGTCGGTGTCCTCACCGTCCTCGGCCTCTGGCAGCGGGTCGCCGCCGGCTTCGGCGCGCTGCTCTCAGCCGCTCTCCTCGTCACCGTCAGCTGGCGCTCGGTCGCTGCCTACGACGCACCCGACATCATCTTCCTGGCCGCCTGGAGCCCCTCGTCATCGCAGGCGCCCCGTCTACTCCGTCGACGGACGCCTCGCCGGAGGCCTGGCGCAAGCTCGGGCCCCGCTCCGGGATCTGGGACCTGCGCCGCCGTGTGCTGCGCCGTGGAACGGTCGTCACCACCGTCGTCGTCGGCCTGACGCTGCTGGCCGGTTCCATGCTCGGCGGCGCCGTCCGTTCCACCGGAGTCGTGACCGTCCCCGGTCCCAACGACTACCCCACCAACCAGCTGCCCGGCTCGCCCCTCCCCGAGGAGTCCACCGGCAAGCGGAAGGCCTCCCGTACCCCGGACGGAAAGCGTCCCGAACCATCCACCACCAGCGGTTCCACCAGCCCGTCCGCCGAGGAATCCACCCCGGCACGGACACCGTCAGGGAATCCGGCCGGGCCACCGCCGGGACCGGCGCCGGACAGCCCAGCCAGACCCAGGGCACCGGCCAGCAGCCCCCGCAGGAGACGACCCGCAGCAGCCCCCGACCAGCAGCGCCGGTCCCACCTCCTCCGGGTCCACCTCCGCCGGCTCCACCACTGGTGGTTCGGACAGCGGCGGCGGCTCGACGGGCGGAAGCGGTGGGGTGACGGCGGCTCCACCGGAGGCGGCGGCCAGAACCCGATCGGCGGCCTTCTCGGCTGACCGCCGGCACTGGCTGGCACCACACAGAGATGCGGGAGGGCGGCCACCGGGCATCCGGTGGCTGCCCTCCCGCATCGTGCCCAGGCCTGTGCGCCTCAGCGTCCCGGGTGCTCGCCCAGCTCCTTCGCGGCCTCCGTCAGATCCTTCGCCGTGTCGATCGCCCGCCAGTAGGCCCCGTGCGGCAGCGGATACCCCGCCAGATTCCGTTCCCTGGCCAGCCGCGGGAACGTCGTCCGCTCATGGTCGCCCCGGTCCGGCAGCAGCGCTGTGAACGCCGGCGAGAACACGTACACACCCGCATTGATCAGATACGGCGAAGGCGGCGACTCGATGAAGTCCGTGATGTGCCCGAACGCGTCCGTCTCCACCGCACCCCACGGAATCCGCGGCCGGGCCAGCGCCAGCGTGGCCGTGGCATCGCGTTCTGCATGGAACGCGGCCATCTCGCGCAGGGAGAAGCGCGTCCAGATGTCACCGTTGGTCGCGTACCAGGGCTCCCCGGATCGGGCAGCCGCGCCGCCGCATGCTTGAGACCGCCGCCCCGGCCCAACGGCTCGGCCTCGACGACGGTCGTGACACGCAACGGAAGATCGGCCGAGGACAGCCACTCCTGAAGCACCTCGGCAAGGTGGCCGCACGAGACCACGGCATCGGTGACACCCTCGGCGGCCAGCCAGGCAAGCTGATGGCCGATGATTGGAGTCCCCGTTCCGGGGATCTCGACCATCGGCTTGGGCGGTCGTCGGTGTACGGGCGCAGCCGCGAGCCCTGGCCACCCGCCAGGATCACGGCCTGCGTCGGAAACGTATGCATGCCAGGCACGATATGCCGTGCCCGCACACCCGCGGCTCAGCTGAACTGCGCGACGCCCGAAGCGAACGAGGTGTCGCAGACCGGACGGGAGAACCGGTGGGCCCGCGCCGGACCGTACTGGTCGACAGCGGCCTTGCCCAGCGCCCTGGCGATCGACATGCAGTACTGAGCCAGTGACGGATGCGCCTCGACGGCACGCTGGAGGCCCGTGAGCGCGGTACCCGGGTCCTTCGCCTGGAGCTCGACGAGGAGCCTGTCCTGCAGGATGTCCTGCGGGTGCGTGCCTTGGCACGCTTGGACGCGGTCTCCGAAGCGACGGTCAGCAGGGGGACTCGGAGCTGGGCGCCGACCACGGCACGCGGGTGACCGCGAGAGTCCCGGAGAGGACCATGACGACGGGCAGTACGAAAGCGAGGGTTCGGCCGATTCGGCGCGCGGTGTGGGTCACGCAGGTGAGCGTAGCGGGCAGTGATGATTTGGCGACATTACGTCACCCTGCGAGGGATGGTTCGACGCGGTCTTTCGAATCACCGGTTGACGAACCGGGTCGAAATGGCCGGTGTGTCATGGTATTTGGCGCCGGTGGCGGCTGAAACCCTCACACGCGGGACGCCACGCAAACGGCCCCGCACCCTCGCGAGACCGACTCGGGAGGGTGCGGGCCGCTGCAGCGGGTGCGGGAATCAGTCGGTGAGGCGCTCACCGGTCGAGGTCGCGAAGACGTGCAGCTCCTCCGGGCGCGGCACGACGTGCAGCTCCGTGCCCTTCTCCGGAACGGCACGGCCGCCGACACGGACCACCAGGTCCTTGTGCTGGCCGCCGACCTGCGCGGCACCGTAGACGAAGCCGTCGGCGCCGAGCTCCTCGACGACGTTGACGGAGACGGCCAGACCGGCCGGTGCGTCGGACGAGTCCTTGGTGAGGACTTCGCGGCGGCGCCACCGTGCTCGACGATGTCGAAGTGCTCGGGCCGGATGCCGACCGTGACGGTCGAGTCACCACGGTCCGCGGCGGCGGAGAGCGCCGTACGCGAGACCGGGACGACGCTGTTGCCGAACTTCACGCCGCCGTCGGTGATCGGAACCTCGACGAGGTTCATCGCGGGGAGCCGATGAAGCCGGCGACGAAGAGGTTCGCCGGGCGGTCGTACATGTTGCGCGGCGAGTCGACCTGCTGGAGCAGACCGTCCTTCAGGACCGCGACCCTGTCGCCCATGGTGAGGGCCTCGACCTGGTCGTGGGTGACGTAGACGGTGGTGATGCCGAGGCGGCGCTGCAGGGAGGCGATCTGCGTACGCGTCGACACACGGAGCTTGGCGTCGAGGTTCGACAGCGGCTCGTCCATGAGGAAGACCTGCGGCTCACGCACGATGGCGCGGCCCATCGCGACACGCTGACGCTGACCACCGGAGAGCGCCTTCGGCTTGCGGTCGAGGTAGTCGGTGAGGTCCAGCATCCGGCCGGCCTCTTCGACCTTCGCCCGGATCTCCGTCTTGTTGATCCCGGCGATCTTCAGCGCGAAGCCCATGTTCTCGGCGACGGACATGTGCGGGTAGAGCGCGTAGTTCTGGAACACCATGGCGATGTCCCGGTCCTGGGCGGCAGGTGGGTGACATCGCGGTCACCGATGCGGATCGCGCCACCATTGACGTCCTCAAGACCCGCGAGCATGCGCAGGAGGTCGACTTGCCACAACCGGAAGGACCGACGAGGACGAGGAACTCACCGTCTTCGATGTCGATCTCGAGCTGGTCCACAGCCGGCTTCGTGGAGCCGGGGTAGACGCGGGACGCCTTGTCGAACGTGACACTTGCCATGCTGATACTTCTCCTTCACCGGCAGGAACGTGCCGGACGATCCGAGTAAGGAGTGGTCTGGTCCACTTGAGTGGGCCTGCCGTGACGCTACCTGGCGTCTTTGGATCTGTCAGTAGTCTGGGTCTCTGAATATTCCGGCCGGTGCGGTGGTCGTCGTTGGTTACACTGCTCGGGTAGTGCCTCCTTAGCTCAGTTGGCCAGAGCAACGCACTTGTAATGCGTAGGTCATCGGTTCGAATCCGATAGGGGCTCTGTGGAACCCCAGGTCGCATGGCATGTGACCTGGGGTTTCCGTTTTGTGACCTTCGCCCTGCCTGCGCGTCAGGCCAAAGGATCCGCCGGGCGGCTCCTGGTGGCCGAACGTGCGAACGGTGCGCCGTAGTGGTGGCCGAGTGCGTAGACGGGGGCGGGTCTTCGGCGGTCTGGTTGTTGTTCCGTACTTACAAGTCGTTGGCAAGCAGCGCCGCCGGTGAGGGCCAGTACCTCTAAAGTCGTGCGCCAGGAGACGGATTGTGCGTCTTTGCATCGCTGCCAGGGTTTTCCACGTACTCAGGCGCATGGATGCCGGGCCTTGCTCGACCGTGGCGGCAGCGTCCGGAGCGCGAAGCGGTGCCTCGGCAAGCCAGGACCGGCAGGAGATCGTGTGCAGGGCCCGCTCGCGGGTGGCTGTGGCTCGGAGGTCGCCAGGAGCTGCGTTCCGCACCAGCGGCGCGCTTTAGGGCGGCTCTGTAGTCCTACCCAGACACCAGCCACGACATCGTGTCGTACCCGCACATCCAGGCACTCCCACTGGATCCCGGTATGCGGCAGGAAGAGGATGCCGCACAACGCCTGCCGGTCCAGCACTTTCGGCCGATCGGCCAGCAACTTCGGCCCTGGCTCAGGGCAATAAACAGCTCGGTCAACGACCACGGTTCATCTGAAAGGACCCAAGTACGTGACCCTCTCTTTCCCACGATCAAGTCACCGACCAACCAGGCTGACAGTCCAACCCTCACACGTCTGTGAGGACCTTGCCTGTCAAAGGCGTTGGTAGCAGGTGGCTGGGGTGATGGGCTCCGCCCCAGGGGCGGCGACGGTGGTATTCGCGTCTACGGCCTGAGACGGGTACCGAGCGAGCGGCTGGCAGTCGCCGGATGGTGAGGCAGGGCCGAGGCTTGTCAGGAAGGGCTCACAGATCACCGCGCTGGAAGGATCGTGCCGCGCCCATGACTTCCTTGAAGCGTCCCTCAGCGATTGCCTCGATGGGGAGTCGTCCTCAAGCTGCGGGTTCATGCCCATCATCCAGGCGCGAGCGATGTGGACGTTCTCGCAGTGGGCAATGAAGGCGAAGACCTGGCAGGCAGCAAGCATTCGGTTCTCGGAATCGATGCGCGGCGTGTTTTGCTGGCGGGCCCATCGCCCTACTTGCTTGGGGTCGTCCACGCCTGCGATGAGGGCGGCAACCCGCTGGCTGAACGTGTCCTGCAGGAAGCCGGCCATCTGGGCGGGTGTCCGGCCGGTGGCCTCGCGAAGCGCGTGGGCTTCGACCTCTGCGGCTGTCTCTCGCTGAGTTTCCATGGTGTCTCCTCGGTTCCTCGCTGGCCTGTGGGCGACAGCGAAGGGCGCAGCACGCTCTAGCGGGCTAGAGCCTGGGGTGTGGCGGCGGGGCGTCGGCTGCGGCTGCAAGTGATACCGCGCATGCCCGGATCTGGCTGGTCAGCCAGGGATGCACACCACGTCGGCTGGGAGGAGGCGATCGTGTTCGGGTACGTCAGCTGTGCGGCCGGGCGGGGCCGCTGTAGCGGCGCCGATAAATACCGGTCCATGCGCAGACGGAACGTCAACATGCTTACTCCTTGGTTGAGTTGCTTGCAGCGTACCCGTTTAGGGGCTCCTTACTCCACAGTTTTCCCACCTTAAAACACCCCTAAATCCCACCAGTGGTCATGCTTTGTGTCTCTGAGCAGGATGTTCTTTCAAGTACAGCAGTTAGCAGCACCGTGACGGGCACTCGCGTAAGAACCCCGAATGAGCGACCTTGCGTACGGCCGGACGACGCATCGCGCTCACCGGATGGTCAGCTCGTACTCGCTGGCGACCTCTCGCAGATCCCGATCCTCCAGCCTGATTGGTCGCCGCTCCTCTTCCTTCAGCTCGGTGTCGCGCAGAATCGCCCAGCACTGGTAGCCGGCGTAGCCGGAGCGGTAGGTGATGCCCTGCACCAGCTGATGTCCCTCGTCGTTGCGCTGAGCCACTGCCCAGGCTGCGACCTGGCGAGTGATCCGCCGGTCTCTGCCCCGCAGGTGTTTGTCTGTCAAGTAGCCCACTATGCCGAAGGCCCGAAGCTCCTCGTCCTGTGTCTCGAAGACGGCCTGGACGTACGCCGCCTGGCCCCCGCAGACGTGCACGAAATCGGCGGTGACAAGGAGCTGTTCACACAGGCACAGGACTTCTACGCAGCTCTCTATGCCCACCCGCTTCCAAACCAGCAACCCGTCGTCGGGGTACGACAGGACACCGCCCAGTCCCTAACAATTGCCCAAGGCATCGTGCGCGCTTCCGACTACTGCTTCGTCACCAACGCAGACCACGAGCTCATACGCGACTCCGCGGGAGCACCACGGCGCATGCCCGTATGGGGAGACGGCACCGTCCACCGTCTGTCCGCGGCCGTAAGCACCCCACCATCCCCGTGCCCGCTCAACACGGAGCTCTCGCCAACAACAAAGAGCGCTCCTCCTCGTCGAAGACTTCCTTCTCGACCACGACGCGTTGATCCGCGGACCGGAGCAGGGCGACGACGGCATAGGCCTGAACGTTCCCGACTTCGTGACCCCCAACTCCACTTGGGAATGCGTTATCACTGGAACCGACGACCCCGCTGCGGTGGAGTGCAGCATCGCCGCAGCTGACGGAAGCTGGAGCCGCGAGCAGTTCTCGTTCGGCGTTGACGACGACGAACGTCTCAGCACCCGGATCAGCCTGCCTGACGTCGGGTTGTACAGGGTTACCGTCAAAGCCGACTACGGCCCCGAAGTGACTCAGATCATTTTGCCGGGCCGGATAATCTGCCCCTGAAAACTAAAGACGTAATATACAAGCGCGTGTTCGTTCAGGTCAGGGGCTGTGGCTGGGTGTCCCCTGACCAGTGGAAACGGGATTCGGTGGCTCCACCCCGCATCACCCGGGCCGCGTCTCGTGGTTCCTTGGGTTCGGCCGTGAGATGCCTTCAGTCGGGGAGCGCAACGGTGCGCTCCGGCCGAGGCTCGCCGCTGGTCCCGCCTCTGTGGTCAGGTGCGTTGGAGCGCCCGGTGGGCGGGACGAGCCCGGACGGCCCGGCGCCCTGTCTCACCGCGCGCTCCTCACCGTTCTTCCCTGCCGGAGGCCCTCGCGCGCAGTCCGTCCATGACGAGGTCCAGGAGGCGGGCGGCGCGTGGTTGCCAGTCCCCGTGGGGTCGAGCTGCCAGAGGCCGGCGATGGCGAGGAGGAAGTCGTCCCCGGTCACTCCCGGGCGGATGGTGCCGGCCTCCTCGCCGGCGCGGAGCAGGATCTCCGCTGCGGACGTCACCGGGTGTGGCCCGGCTTCGCCGGGCCGCCCGGCGCGTTGGTGGCCTGGCGGATCGCGTCCGCCAGACCGGCCTTGGTCATGGCGAACCGGAGGAGATGGTCCATCCACTCGCGCAGAGCCCGATCGGGCTCATGCGTCCTGATCAGCTCGGCCGCGGCGTCGGCGACCTGCTGCATCTCGTGGCGGTAGATCTCGAGGACGAGCGACTCGCGGTTGGGGAAATTGCGGTAGAGCGTGCCCTGCCCGACGCCTGCCTTCCTGGCGATCACGCTGAGCGGGGCGTCGGCGCAGAGCGTCAGCTCCGCCAGGGCCACTTCCAGGATGCGCTCCCGATTTCGTTGCGCGTCCGAGCGCAAAGGTGCGTTCTTCTTCTGCCGCACTCGTCCTCCTCGCGAATTCGTGGCCGAATCCCGCCCTTGCTAACCGGACAGCTGTCCACTACGTTTAACGGACAGCTGTCCGGTTGGGTCGACCTTAGTGGTGGGGCGGCCGGGCGGACACCGGGCGCGGTCGGCACCGGCCTCTCCTCCCCGCATCCTGTGTGCTTCCAGCCGGCCACCGCTACCTGTGGCGTCGTCTCTCCTTCCCGACGTGCCTCTGGTTCTCTTCCCTACGTCTTTGCGTCTTCCGATTCCCTGCCTGTCGGACCGTCCACGCGATGTGGTCCGAGAACGCGAAAGAAGGCTGATCATGGCCCCAACGCCCTCGTCGACGTACAGCGCCATCACGTTGAACATCAACGGCGAGAAGCACGCGCTGACCGTCGACCACCGCACCACCCTGCTCGACGCCCTGCGCGAGCGCCTCGACCTGACCGGTACCAAGAAGGGCTGCGACCAGGGGCAGTGCGGTGCATGCACCGTCCTGCTCGACAAGCGCCGGGCCGTCGCCTGCCTGCAACTGGCGGTGGCCGCCGAGGGCCGGGAGATCACCACCATCGAAGGCCTCGCCGAAGGCGAGCAACTGCACCCGTGCAGCAGGCGTTCCTGGACCTCGACGGTTATCAGTGCGGTTACTGCACGCCCGGCCAGATCTGTTCGGCCGTCGCGGTGATCGAGGAACATGCCGCCGGCTGGCCGAGTGCCGTCACCGGCGACCTGCGTCCCGAAGCGGGGCCGACGCCGCTGACCGCCGAGGAGATTCGGGAGCGGATGAGCGGAAACCTGTGCCGCTGCGGTGCGTACGTGACGATCGTGCAGGCGGTTGAACGCGCGGCCGCGGCCGATGCGCAAGCCGCCGGACCGCCGGGAGCACGCAGGCCGTGAAGCACGAGGGGCAGCCGCATGAAGGAGTTCGGATATGAGCGCGCGGTCGACGTCTCCGGCGCCCTCGCGCTGCTCGACGCCGACCCGGACGCCCGGTTTCTCGGCGGCGGCACCAATCTCGTCGACCTGATGAAGACTGGCGTCGAACGGCCCGGCAGGCTCGTCGACGTACGTGAACTCCCGCTGGATCGCATCGAGGTGACCGAGGACGGCGGGCTGCGCATCGGTGCGACCGTCACCAACAGCGACCTCGCGGCGCACCCGAGGCGCGCCGGAGCTACCCGGCGCTGAGCCAGGCGGTGCTGGCCGGCGCCTCCGGACAGCTGCGCAACATGGCCACCGTCGGCGGAAACCTGCTGCAACGTACTCGCTGCGGCTACTTCACCGACGTGACCAAGCCGTGCAACAAGCGCGACCCCGGCAGTGGCTGCCCCGCGATCAAGGGTGAGCACCACAACCACGCGATCCTGGGCGCCTCCGACCACTGCGTGGCAACCCACCCTCCGACCTGGGGTGGCGCTGACGGCCTTCGGCGCCGTCGTCGACTACGAAACGTCCGACGGCGTGGGCCAGTTGCCCCTGGGCGAGTTCTACCTCCCGGTGGGTGAAACCCCGCACCGGGAGACCGCCCTTCCGCCGGGAGCGCTGATCACCGGAGTCACCCTGCCGCCCGCCCCGGTGGGCTCAACCCCGCTACCGCAAGGTACGCGAGCGGGCCTCGTACGCCTTCGCGATCGGCTCGATCGCCGCCGCGCTCGACGTCCGTGACGGCATCGTGCACGAGGTGCGCCTGGCCTTCGGGGCGGTCGCCTCCCGGCCGTGGCGGGCTCACGCGGCCGAACAGGCCCTGACCGGCGGGCCGGCCGACGCCGCGGCCTTCGCCGCCGCGGCCGACGCCGAACTGGCGGCTGCACGGCCGCTGCCGCACAACGGATACAAGGTGACACTGATGCGCAACCTCGTCGTCGCCGTACTGAGCGAACTCGCCGAGGAGGCCGCCCGATGACCACCACCACGACCGGGAACAGGGCGACGAAGGCCGTCGGCACCGCGCACACCCGCGTGGAGGGCCGGGACAAGGTCACCGGAGCGGCCCGCTACGCGGGCGAGATCCCTTCGCCGGACTCGCGCACGGATGGCTGGTGCTGTCGACGATCACCCGTGGCCGCGTCAGCTCGGTGGAGACGGCCGCGGTCCTGGAGATGCCGGGGTCCTCACCGTCCTGCACCACGGGAACGCCCCGCGAGTCGATACCGACTACATCGGCATGCTCGGAATGCCGCCGGACCCGACCGTAGCCGTCTTCCAGCACGACCGGGTGCCGCACGCGGGCTGGCCGGTCGCGCTGGTGGTCGCCGAGACCTCCGAGCAGGCCAGGGAAGCCGCCGAAGCGCTGGTGGTGCACTACGAGGAGGAACCGCACGACGTCACCTTCTCCGGCGAACACCCCGACGCGTACCCGATGCCCGGTCCCGGTGGACCGGCAGTGACGGAGAAGGGGACATCGAAGCCGAACTGGCCGCGTCCGCTGCCGTCCTGGACGCCGAGTACTCCACGCCGGAAGAGCATCACAACTCGATGGAGCCCCATGCGGCGACCGCCCTGTGGGACGGCGGCCGGCTGGAGGTCGTGGACTCCAACCAGGGCACGGTGTGGGTCGCGAGCGAACTCGCGACACTCTTCTCGCTCGATCCGGCCTCGGTGCACGTGCGGTCCGAACACGTCGGCGGCGGCTTCGGGAGCAAGGGCGTCCGCGCGCACCAGGTGGCCGCAGTGATGGCGGCCACCGCCCTGTCCCGTCCGGTCCGGGTCGTCATGACACGCCGGCAGACCTTTTCCCTCGCCGGCTACCGGAGCCCCACGACCCAGCGGATCCGGCTCGGCGCCGACGCCGAGGGACGGCTGCGCGCGCTGGAGCACAGCTGCCTGAGCCGCACCTCGACCGTGTACGAGTTCATCGAGTCGGGCGCCGGTGTGGCAAGGGCGATGTACGACGCGCCCGCCCATCACACCGTCAACCGGGTCGTACGGCTCGATGTGCCGAGTCCGACGTACATGCGCGCTCCCGGCGAGGCGCCCGGTCCTTCGCGCTGGAGTCGGCGCTCGACGAGCTCGCCGAGAAGTGCGGCATCGACCCGATCGAGCTGCGCCTGCGCAACGAACCCGAGCTGGGTCCGGTCTCCGGGCTGCCGTTCAGTACCCGCAACCTGCCCGCCTGCTTCCGGGAGGGCGCCCGCAGGTTCGGCTGGGCCGACCGGGACCCGCGTCCCGGCCTGCGCCGGGACGGGCGCTGGCTGCTCGGTACCGGGACGGCGGCGGCCTCCTTCTTCGCGGGGCGATGCCGTCCACGGCGGCCGCGACCGCGGAGGCCGACGGCACCTTCACGGTGCGGATCAGCGCCGCGGACATCGGAACCGGGGCACGGACGGCGCTCACCCTGGTCGCCGCCGACGCCCTTCAGGTGCCGACCGACCGCGTGCGCGTACGGATCGGCGACAGCGACTTCGGCCCGGCGATGATCGCCGGCGGCTCGATGGGTACCCGGTCGTGGGCCTGGGCGGTCTCGGCCGCGGCCGAGAGCTGCGGGAGCGGCTCGCCCTGAACGAAGGGATTCCGCCGGAGGGCATCACGGTACGGTCGGACACCACCGCGGCCATCGGAGCCCTCGCGCAGAAGGAGCGGCACTCCTTCGGGGCACAGTTCGCCGAGGTCGCCGTGGATGTGACCACCGGAGAAGTGCGAGTGCGCCGCATGCTCGGCATCTTCGCCGCCGGCCGGATCGTCAACCCGCTCACCGCCCGCGGTCAGTTCACCGGCGGGATGGTCTGGGGCATCTCCATGGCCCTGCACGAAGAGGCGATCAGGGACCGGTCCACCGGCGCCCTCTACGGCGCGGACCTCGCGGGTATCACGTGGCCACACACGCCGACGTGCCGCTCGTCGAGGCGGACTGGGTGGATGACGTGGACCCGGACGACCCGGTCGGGATCAAGGGCATCGGCGAGATCGGGATCGTGGGGCCGCGGCGGCGATCGCCAACGCAGTCTGGCATGCGACCGGCGTACGTCACCGCAGCCTGCCCATCCGGCCCGACCGCGTCCTCACGGCAGGCCCGCATGCTTGATATCGCGGACGAACTGGCCCGCTGGGCCGGGGAGGGCCGCGAGTTCGCCGTCGCCACCGTCGTGGCCGTCGGCGGCAGCGCCGCGCGGCCGGGCGCGGCCCTCGCCGTCGACAGCGAGGGCACGGCCGTCGGTTCGGTCTCCGGCGGCTGCGTGGAAGGGGCGGTCTACGACCTGTGCGTCCAGGCGCTCCAGGACGGTGAGACCGTCCTGGAACGGTTCGGCTACAGCGATGAGGACGCCTTCGCGGTCGGGCTGACCTGCGGCGGGGTGATCGACGTCATGGTCACCCCGGTCGGCGCGGAGGGTTCTGCCCGGGAGGTGTTCCGGTCGGCACTGTCGGCCGCCGTCTCCGGCGTACCCGGAGCCCTCGCCCGAGTCGTCCGAGGCCCGGCCGAACTCCTGGGCAGGGCCCTGCTGGTGCACCCTGACGGATCGTACGAGGGGTCGTACGGTCGCGGCTCCACGGAGCTGGAGCGGACGGCGGCGGCCCAGGCGCGGGCGATGCTGGAGGCCGGACGGACCGGCACCCTTGACCTCGCGGAGGACGGAACGCACTGTCCCGGCGGCCTCACCCTGCTCGTCGAGTCGAACGTGCCGCCGCCTCGCATGATCGTGTTCGGTGCGATCGACTTCGCCGAGGCGCTCGTCCGCGCCGGCAAGTTCCTCGGCTACCACGTCACGGTGTGCGACGCTCGTCCCGTCTTCGCCACCCGGGCCCGTTTCCCCGAGGCCGACGACCTCGTCGTCGACTGGCCGCACCGCTACCTGCGGCGCACGGCGACCGACGGGCGCACAGTCCTGTGCGTGCTCACCCACGACGCCAAGTTCGACATCCCCTGCTGGAGCAGGCGCTGCGGTTGCCGGTCGCGTTCGTCGGGGCGATGGGCTCGCGCCGGACGCACGCGGACCGTGACCGGCAGTTGCGTGAAGCGGGCCTGCACGAGTTCGAGCTGGCCCGGCTCAGGTCGCCGATCGGCCTCGACCTCGGTGCCCGTACGCCCGAGGAGACCGCCCTGTCCATCGCGGCGGAGATCGTCGCGGCCCGGCACGGCGGAACAGGCGCCCCCTCACGGGCTCGGGAACGCCGATTCACCGTGACGGGGGCAGAGGGGCACGGCGGAGGTGGCGGAGGCTGCCTGAAGGCCGGCATGCGACCGGGCGCTCCACCTCGGAGGTGGACGGAGCCGCGGGGAACCGTACGGGCCGCCGAGGTGCCGGCCCCGTCCACCGTCGGGTCGCGTTCCTACGTCGCCGTCAGCGCGGCGACCAGCTCATCCAGGCTGTTCGACCGCCAACCGAAGGTGTCGGAGATCTCCGGAGGATCCCCTCCTGGTCGCTGAACGTAGGCGGTCCGCATGCCCGCAGCCTGAGCTCCGCGAAGGTCCCAGGCGTGGGCGGCGACCATCAGCACGCGCTCGGGTGGACAACCTGCGGCGTCGACCGCGAGCCGGTAGACCTCCGGTGCGGGTTTGTAGGCCTGGGCGTCCTCGGCGGACAGGGCTTGGTGCCAGCGCAGCCCGGCGTATGCGTTGAGACGGAGCAGAGTCGTGCGACTGGCATTGGAGAGCCCCAGTACGGGAAATCGCCGCGCGAGGCGCGTGAGCCCGGCGAGGGAGTCGTCCCAGGGCTTCAGGCGCTGCCCCGCGGTAGTCAGTAGCTCGATAGCCACCGGGTCGGTGAGCCCGGCACGGTCGGCTACGCGTTGCGCTGCCTCGCGGTCGATGATCTCGGTATTGGCGTAGGCCCGGCTTCCTTCCTCGATGCGTTGCTGCTCGTGCTCGACATGCTCCGCCACACGGTGAGCAGTTGGTCGACAGACGCGTCGTCGGACGCGGGCAACGCGTAGCGCACGGCCGCTCGAAGTCCGCCGGGCTCGTCGACCATTGTTCCGAGGACGTCGAAGACGACGACCTCGATGTCACATGCCTCGGCCATTCGGTCTCCTGTTCATGGTGCCCGGGTGCGACGTGGCCCGCTTGAGTCACGTTCCTGCGGGCCCTCGTCACGTGTAGGCCATCGGTTCGAATCCAGTGGGGGCTCCGGCGAGGCCAGGTCACACAGTCCGTGACCTGGCCTTTTCGTCTGTCCGGGGCCGGCGTCCGGCGGCTAGCCGGCCCGCTCGTAGTGGTAGCCGTCGCCGTGGGCGGGTCCCACGTCGTGCTGGATGCCGGTCGGGTCGGAGGCGGTGAAGTTCGACGGGTCCAGTGGCTGGCAGAACGCCGCGGAACGGGCCTGGTCCACCGCGGCGGTGGAGATGTTGATGCGGCTGCCTCCTGCCGTCACTGATGCCAGCTTGGCCACGTGCTCGCAGTGGGCGCCGCCGCTGTCGCTGATGAGTCGTACGGCATGCTCGCCGGGGCGGCGCGGGAGATGATGACCTTGGCCGGTTGCTGGGCGTACTGGGTGGTGAGGGACCAGGTGCCGACGAAGCCCGAGGGGACCTTGTTGCTGTCTCCGGACGAGCCGCCGCCGGTGCCGGACGTGCCTCCCGTGGTGCTGCCGGACGCGCCGCTGCCTCCGCCGCTGCTCGATGAGCCGCCGCCATCCGTGGAGCCGCCCGCGGTGGCCGGGTCGGCGGCGGCGCCGCCCGGGAGCTTTGGCCGTCGTCGCCGGCGTCTGCGCCGGACGTAGCGCTGCCGCCCTGGTCCTGGTGCGTCGTTCTCCCCTTCTCTTCCTTGTCCTTCTTGTCCTTGGGCTGCGAAGGGTGGGCGCGGCCGGGAGTTGCCGGTGCCCGGCGTTACGGGGCTGCTGTTGGACGGGGTGCGGGTCCTGCTGGGAGCTGAAGGGCATGAGCTTGATCGCTGTGCCGCCGCCCACCACCACTACGGTGACGACCGGTACGGCGATGAACCACGGCCGTCTGCGGGCGCGCTTTGCGGACGGTCGGTCGTGACCGCGGGTTCCGTCGGCTCCTTGGATTCCGGCGGGTTCCCTCGCCGGGCTTCTTCGGCTGCAGGTCGAGTGTCGAGCGGTCGATGGCCTGTGGGACGGCCGTCGCCGTCGCCGGTGCCCGGAGCGCGTCGGCGTTCAGGATTCGCGCGGCCTGCTGTGCGATGTCCGCGACGAGAGCGGCGGGCAGCCAGGGGCCACTGGCCGCGGCGAGGTGCGTCCGATCCGCGGTGGCGGCCTCCAGTTCGGCCAACAGGGTGTCCACATCAGCTCGTTCGTCGACGCCCTTCGTCAGGCACCGGCCGATCAGCGTGCGCAGTCGGTCGTCCTTCACTGCGCTCAGGTCGGGCTCGTCCTCGACGATCCGGTACATCACCGCGTGCTGATTGGACGCGCTCTGTCCGAACGGCAGCAGTCCCGTCGCCGCGTACGTCAGGACGCAGCCGAGCGTGAAGACGTCGCTTTTCGGTCCGACGCCCTGGCCGCGGATCTGTTCGGGCGACATGAACCCGGGGAGCCCATGACCACGCCGGTGCTGGTCAGCAGCGACTCGATCGTGTCCAGGGCGCGCGCGATGCCGAAATCGATGACGCGGGGCCGTCGACGGTCAGCATCACGTTCGACGGTTTGAGGTCGCGGTGCACGATGCCGGCCGTGTGGATGTCCTGCAGGGCCCGGAGCAGTCCGTCGGTGAGTGCGTACACGGAATCCGTGGGCAACGGCCCGTACTTCTTCACGACCTGTACGAGGGAGGGGCCCGGCACGTATCCGGTGGCCACCCAGGGCTGCTCGGCGTCGGGGCCCGCGTCGAGCACGGGCGCCGTGTAGCGCTCTCCGACACGGCGTGCCGCCTCGATCTCCCGGCGGAAGCGGGCCCTGAAGTGCGCGTCCGAGGTGTGCTCCTCGTGCACCACCTTGACGGCGACGGTGCGCCCGCCCTCGGACCGGGCGAGGTAGACCCGCCCCATGCCGCCGGCGCCGAGCCGCCCGAGCAGCCGATAGGTCCCGATCTGCCGTGGGTCGGCGGCTGTGAGGGGCTGAACGTCCCCGATGTGGTCTTCCTGGCCGTCGTCGCCGATGCCGCTGTTCATACAGCCCGATTCCCCGTTTGTGCCAACTGGTCGGCCGAACCAGGCTCAGAATAGGCCCTGTTGATATTCGGGCAGGGGCGCCTTCCATGCGAGCCCGCCCTGCCCGCGACCCGGTCGGCCGGCTTCGTGATGCGGTCCGTGGTCGATGCGGGCGCCGGCGGTGGTGGTGGCCGGGAGGTTCGTCGTGGGGCCCGTCTAGGGTCGGGGTGTGATCGAGATTCCGGACGAGCTGATCGTCTCGCAGTCCAGGTTCAACGGTGCCTCGGGCAGGGCGTTCATCGCCGCGCTGCCGGGGCTGGCTGCCCGGTTCCTGCAGGAGTGGGGGCTGCGGCGGGACGGCGCCGCGATGTACGGGTGTGTGCGCTGGTGCTTCCGGTGGTGCGGGAGGCGGACGGCCGGTCGGCGGCGCTGAAGCTGCAGTTGCTGGATGAGGAGTCGGTGGGGAGCCGGTGGCGTTGCGGGTGTGGTCCGCAGCGGGTGCGGGAGCCGTCGGGTTGCTGGACCACGACTCCGGGACCGGGACGATGCTGCTGGAACGGCTGGATGAGCGGCGCCCGTTGTCGTCGGTGGTGGACGAGCGGGAGGCGGTGGAAGTGCTGGCCCGGTCGCTGGCCCGGCTGACGTCGGTGCCGCTCCGCGGGCTGCGGCAGCTCGGGGAGGTGGCGGCGCGGATGCTGGAGGCGGTGCCGGGGCGGTGGGCGCGCTGGCCGATGCTTCGGAGCGCCGGTTGCTGGTGGACTGTGCGGCGGCGGTACGGGAAGTGGCGGGCGAGCCGGGGACCGGCTGCTGCACTGGGATCTGCACTACGACAACATCCTGGCCGGGCGCGCGGAGGACGGCAGAGCGGGGAGTGGATCGCGCTGGACCCGAAGCCCCTGGCGGGTGATCCGGGGTTCGATCTGCTGCCCGCACTCGACAACCGCTTCGATGCCTCGGCGGTGAGGTGGCGCTTCGACGCGATGACGCAGGTGCTCGGGCTGGACCGGGAGCGGGCGCGGGCCTGGACGCTGGGACGGGTGCTGCAGAACTGTCTGTGGGACGTGGAGGACGGCGAGCCGCGGTTGCAGGAGAGTCAGCTGGAGATCGGCCGGCAGCTGCTGGGACGCCGGTAACCCGGTGGAGCGGGGCGGGCCCGGGTGGTTACGTTGCCCCATGATTCGTAACGCTTGTGCCGCCGACGTTCCTGTTCTCCATACGATGGTCCGTGAGCTCGCGGAGTACGAGAAATTGCTCGACGAGGCCGTGGCCACTGAAGAGCAGCTGCGCGAGGCGCTGTTCGGTGAGCGGCCTGCCGCGTACGCGCATATCGCGGTGTCGGACGAGGACGGTGAGGTGACCGGGTTCGCGCTGTGGTTCCTCAACTTCTCGACCTGGCGCGGGGTGCACGGCATCTACCTGGAGGACCTGTATGTGCGTCCGGAGCGGCGCGGGGGCGGGTACGGCAAGGCGCTGCTGGGGAGTTGGCGCGGCTCTGTGTGGAGCGGGGGTACGGGCGGCTGGAGTGGTCGGTGCTGAACTGGAACGCCCCGTCCATCGCGTTCTACGAGTCGTTGGGCGCACGGCCGCAGGACGAGTGGACGGTGTACCGGCTGACGGACGGGGCGCTGGCGGAGCTCGGGCTCCCTGACCGGCTCGGTCAGTGTTCCGGCTGGTCAGGGATGAGCACGACCTTGCCCATCGTGCCGCGGGTTTCGAGGGCGCGGTGGGCGGCGGCGGCTTCGGCGAGCGGGTAGCGCTGGACGGCGGGCGGAGCCGGCCGGCTGCGGCTTCGGCGAGGGCGCGGGTTTCCAGAGCGCGCAGGCTGCCGGCCTTCTTCGTCATGACGGGGCCGAGTACGCCCTGGGATGTGATGCCCCGGTCGGCGAGTTCCTCGTCGGTGAAGGTGAGGGCGTGTCCGTCGTGGAGTCCTTCGCCCGACCAGCCGAAGACGATGTGCTGTCCGCCTGCGCCGAGCAGGTCGACGGCGGCGCGGGCGGTCACCCACCGACCGAGTCGTAGACGACGGTGGCCCGTCGGCCGAGTGTGCCGAGATGGTGGCGGACCTGGCGGGGCCAGTCGGGGCGGGTGTAGTCGACGGCGAGGTCGGCGCCGTTGGCCCGGACGGCGGCGACTTTGGCGGGGCCGCCGGCCAGGCCGATGGCGGTGGCTCCGGCGTTCTTGGCGTACTGGACTAGCAGGGTGCCGATGCCGCCGGCCGCGGCGGGGACGATGACGACGGAGTCGGGGCCGAGGTCGGTGAACTGCAGGATGCCCATGGTGGTGCGGCCGGTGCCGATCATGGCGACGGCTTCGGCCTCACCGAGGCCGTCGGGGATCTTGTGGAGCTTGTCGGCGTCCACGACGGTGAGTTCGGCGTAGCCCCGGACCATGCCGATGTGGGCGACGACACGGACGCCGAGCAATCCGGGGTCGGTGTTCTCGCCGAGTGCTTCGACGGTCCCGGCGATTTCACGGCCGGGGATGGTGGGGAGTTCGACGGCGGTCGGGTAGGGGCCGGTCAGGCCTTCACGCAGGGCGGTGTCGAGCAGGTGTACGCCGGCTGCGGCGACGGCGATGCGGACCTGGCCGGGAGCGGGGACGGGGTCGTCGGTCCGCTCGTACGCCAGGTTCCCGGCCGGGCCGAAGGTGTGGAGGCGGATGGCGTGCATGGTGGGCTCCCGGGGTGGCGTGGGCCTGCCGCAGGGATCTGCGGGGCCGGTGAGCCCACCCTCCGACCTCAAGCGCTCTTGAGGTCAAGCCCCGGGTGCCTGAGCAGCTTCAGCGCGAGCACTGCGGCCGAGATGACGCTGTTGAAGAAGACCTCGCTGAGCAGCCCGGGGCGGCGACCTGGTCGCCTGCGAGGAAGATGCCGTTGCCGCGGTCGATGGCCGGCCGGTCGCGCCAGGTGGTGCCGGGCTTGTCGACCGCGCCGGTTTGGCCGGAGGCGAGGGCTTCACGGCGCCAGGTGGTGCGGTCGCGCCAGCCCGGGAAGCCGAGGTCGAGCAGTCGTTCGGCGCGGGTGATGCCGTCGGCCCGGGGACGCCGGGGCGAGCGGGATCTGGCCCTGGATGAGCTGTTCGCCGACGGGGCCAGGGTGCGGTCCTGGGCGGTGAACCGTTCGATCCAGCCGGGGGCGTCCAGGTCGGAGACGACGAACGCGTCGCCGCGCCGGGTGCGTACGGCCACGTCGATGAGGGCGGTGCGGCCGCTCTCCCAGGCCAGGGTGGGGTCGTCGAGAAGGGTGCGGGCGGCGTCCATGGAGGTGGCGACGATGACCGGTCCGGTGCGCTGGAGGGCGGTCAGGGCGGCGGCGTCGATGCGTTCGGTGGTCTCGACGTGTACACCGAGGTTCCAGGCGCGAGCGGCCAGCCGGTCGATGAGCTGGGCCCAGCCGCCCACGGGGTAGCGGGCCTCGGGCGGGAAGGCGGTGGCACGGCGCAGCCGTTCCTGGACGAATGCGGCGGACAGTGAGCCGGGGTCGTGGTGGAAGAGGAAGCGGGTGCCTTCGATGGGCGGTACGGATGCGATGGGGCCGAGCAGGCCGCGCTGTTTGAGCCAGGCCCAGTGCGGGCCCCGGTTGTACAGGGCGTGCGGCCCGTCGTTGGTGAGTAGGGGCCGTCCGCGGTCCTGGCCCGTCCGCCGAGGGTGTGGTGGGCCTCGTGGAGGGTGACGGGGCGCCGGACTCGGCGGCGGTGACGGCCGCGGTGAGCCCGGCGAAGCCGCCTCCGACGACGTGGATGCGTTGCATGGCCAGGTCTCCTTGCTGCGGGCGCCGGGCGGCGTTGTCCGGTGCTGGTGCAGAGGTGACGGTTGCCCGGGTGCTTCTGTGACATCGGGCGCGCGGCGTTGTCATCGGCGTGCGTCACGATGGGGCATGGCAGGAAGCAGCAGGAGCGCGGGCAGCAGGGGTGCGGGCAGGAGCGACACCGTGGCGGTGGCGCGGCGGCCGGAGGTGCGGCTGCCGTCCCTCGTCGCGTACGGGGAGGAGGGGCTGGAGCCGGACGGTGACTACGACGGCGTCCGGTTCGAAGGTACGGATCTCTCGGACGCCTCGGGGCCCGGGGCCCGTTTCATGGACTGTGAGCTCCAGGGTGCGCCCTGGACCGTACGCAGCTGGGCAGGGCCCGGTTCATCGATTCGGTGCTGACGGGGGTCCGGGGTGTGGGCACCGATCTCGCGGGGCGTCGCTGCGGGATGTGGAGGTGGTGGACGCGCGCCTGGGCGGTGCAGCTGCACGGGGCGGTGCTGGAGCGAGTTCTGGTGCGCGGCGGGAAGATCGACTATCTCAATCTGCGCAAGGCGCGGCTGAAGGACGTCGTCTTCGAGGGCTGTGTGCTGGCGGAGCCGGATTTCGCGGGGCGCAGCTGGTGCGGGTGGAGTTCAGGGACTGTGTGCTGAAGCGGGCCGACTTCAGTTCCGTACAGATGGAGTCGGTGGATCTGCGGACGGTTGCCGAGCTGGATATCGCGCGGGGTGTGGAGCGGCTGGCGGGAGCGGTGATCAGTCCCTCGCAGCTGATGGAGCTGGCTCCGGCGTTCGCGGCGCAGATCGGTGTGCGGGTGGAGGCGTAGGCCCGGTCCGTCCGGGTCCCGCGAGCGCCCGGGCGGGTCAGAGGCGGGGAAGCGGGCCTGCAGGTCCCAGATCGCGGGGTTGTCGGCGAGGCCTTCGTGCATATCGGCGAGGTCGGCGATCAGGTCGTGCAGGAAGTCGCGTGCTTCGCGGCGCAGCAGGGAGTGGCTGAAGGTGAGCGGGGCTCGTCGCTGCGCATCCAGTCGGCGTCCACGTCGACCCAGCCGAAGCGGCGCTCGAAGAACATCCGGTCGGAGGACTCGGTGAAGTCGAGCTCGGCGAACTGCTGGCGGTGCGAGCGGTTGCCGCGGGGTCCTGGTCGATCTGCTCGATGATGTCGCAGAGTGCCCAGGCGAAGTCGAGCACCGGAACCCATCCCCAGGCTGTGGATACTTCGCGGTCCGCCTTGGTGTCCGCGAGGTAGACGTCTCCGGAGAACAGATCGTGCCGCAGGGCGTGGACGTCCGCGCGGCGGTAGTCGGTCTGCGGGGATCGGGGAAGCGTCGGGAGAGGGAGTAGCCGATGTCGAGCACGAGGCCGATGGTGTCATGGGCCGGCCGTGCCCGGGGCCACCGCGCTGGCGGTGGCCCCGGCCGCCGGTCGGTCCTACTTCACATTGACGCCGGTCCAGGCGGCGGCGACGGCCGCTGCCTCGGGGCTGTCCGCTCCGAACAGGTCGCCCGCGGCCTTCTCGGACGCGGTGCGCGCCCCGCGTAGTCGGTGGTGGACGTCATGTAGACGGACAGGGCCTTGTACCAGATCTGGTAGGCCTTCTGGCGTCCGATGCCGGTGACGGTCGAGCCGTCGGCGGTCGCGGAGTCGTAGTCCACCCCGTTGATGGTCTTCGCGCCGCTGCCCTCGGCCAGCAGGTAGAAGAAGTGGTTGGCGACGCCGGAGGAGTAGTGCACGTCCAGGTCGCCGACGCCGGCGTCCCAGAAGTCCGCCGAGCCGCCGTCCTTGCTGGGCTTGTCCATGTAGCGCAGCGGGTGCCGTCGCCGTTGATGTCGATCTTCTCGCCGATGAGGTAGTCACCGACGTCAGTGGTGTTGTCGGCGAAGAACTCGACGGAGGAGCCGAATATGTCGCTGGTGGCCTCGTTGAGGCCGCCGGACTCGCCGGCGTAGTCGAGGTTGGCCGTGGCGGCGGTCAGGCCGTGGCTCATCTCGTGGCCGGCCACGTCGATCGCGGTGAGCGCGCTCTTGTTGTCGGCCCCGTCGCCGTATGTCATGCAGAAGCAGCTGTCGTCCCAGAAGGCGTTGACGTAGGCGTCGCCGTAGTGGACGCGGGAGTAGGCGGCCTTGCCGTCGCCGGCTATGCCGTCACGGCCCAGCTCGGCCTTGTAGAAGTCCCAGGTGGCCGCGGCGCCGTAGTGGGCGTCGACCGCGGCGGTCTGCCGGTCGTCGCCGGTGCCGTCGCCCCAGGTGTCGTCGGCGTCGGTGACGAGGTCGCCGGTGCCGCTCTCGCCCTGGTTGAGGTCGTACGTCTTGTGGCCGCCGCGCTCGCCGTCGGTCATTTCGAAGCCGGAGTCGCCCTGGGTGGTGGTCAGGGTGACCTTGCCGCTGTACTGGCTGTTGCCGCTGCCGGTCTCGACGGCCTCGTAGCTGTGCAGCCGCTTGCCGGTGACGGCGTCCGTGATGATGTGGAGCCGGCTGGGTGTGCCGTCCTTCTGTACGCCGGTCTTCACGGTCTCGAACGCGAGGGCGGGCTTGCCGCTGCCTGCCCAGATCACGGTGCGTGCGCTTGCCGCGGCCTTGGCCTTCGGCTTGGTCGAGGGCACGGCTATTCGGGCCTTGGTGGCCTTGTCGACGCTCAGACGCGTGCCGTTGGCCGCGGTGTGGGTGACGAGGTCGCCGCCGAGGACGGGCAGTCCCGCGTAGGTGCGCTCGTAGCGGGTGTGCACGGTGCCCTGGGCGTCCTTGATCACATCGCGTGCGATCAGCTTCTCCTGGCTGCCGAGACCGAGGGCGGCGGCCGTCGTCGCGGCGTTCGTCTGGGCGGCCTTGATGGCCGGTCCCGCTGTGCGGAACGGTTCAGTGCGAACGATTCGGCAGCCGTGGCGGAGGAAGAGGCCTTGTCGCCGGAGGTGTTGGGGCCGGCGGTGGCCGAGCCGGTCTGTACGCCGACGACGACCATCGCTGCGGCTGCTGCCAGGGCTGCGGCGCGACGGGTGTTCATGTGGGGGTCATGTGTTCTCCGTTGGTGGTCCTGTGGGGGACTACGAGCGGAGCGTGCCATTGAATGAGCAAGTTTGATGGTGTGCTGACAAATACCACACAAGTTTTGACCAGTTCTTGTCCGACTGGGTGTCGCTTGTGTCCGCTATCCGGGCCGAGTTGGCGGCGTGGCGCAGGCCGGGTGAGGCGAGGCGGGGCGAGGCGGGGCGAGTGGCTACGGACGCGGGAGCCCCGGCCGCGGAGACGGCCGGGGCTCCCGGTTGACGAGCCGTTACGTCAGAGACTGACGCCGAAGTCGGTGGCGATACCGGCCAGGCCGCTTGCGTAGCCCTGACCGACCGCGCGGAACTTCCACTCGGCACCGTTGCGGTAGAGCTCGCCGAAGACCATGGCGGTCTCGGTGGCGGCGTCCTCGCTCAGGTCGTAGCGCGCGAGCTCGGTGCCGCCGGCCTGGTTGATGATGCGGATGTACGCGTTCCGCACCTGGCCGAAGTTCTGGCTGCGGGTCTCGGCGTCGTAGATCGAGACCGGGAAGACGATCTTGTCGATGTCCGCCGGCAGGCCTGCCAGGTTGACGTTGATCTGCTCGTCGTCGCCCTCGCCCTGGCCCGTGACGTTGTCACCGGTGTGGACGATGGTCTGGTCCGGCGTCGCCTTGTTGTTGAAGAAGACGAAGTGGCCGTCGGAGAAGACCTTGCCGGCGGTGTTGACCGCGATCGCCGAGGCGTCGAGGTCGAAGTCCGTGCCGGTGGTGGTGCGGACGTCCCAGCCGAGGCCGACCGTAACGGCGGTCAGGCCCGGTGCCTCCTTGGTGAGCGAGACGTTGCCGCCCTTGGACAGGCTTACTGCCATGGGAAGTCCCTTTCCTTCGACGTGTGCGGGCTTCGTGCCATCACGAAAGCTACCGTCACCCGTCATAACGCAGGCAGCGGACCATGAGGTTCCTGGTCCCTTTACTTTCTTTGCCGAACTTCGCGGACGGGCGCCGGACCCGGTCCGGACCCCGGTCCGGCAGCGGTACGGCAAAAGAAGGTGACGAACAGGCTCCGGGCAGGGAACATGGGTGCCATGTCCGGGCCCTATGTCATCCGCGGTGCGGTCTCCTGCCGGAGGCCGAGCTCATGTGGCGTTTCTCGCGGTCCTCCGGGCCCGGGGACAGCACGTCAACACGAGCGACACCCAGGTGGAGCTCCGCTTCGACCTGGCGTCCACCGAGGCGCTCCCGAGGTGTGGAAGGCACGGGCGCTGGAACGGCTCGCGGGCAAGCTGGTCGGAGGTGTGGTGGCGGTACGCGCTTCCGAGCACCGCTCCCAGTGGCGCAACCGCGAGACCGCCGCCGTGCGGCTCGCCTCGCTCCTGGCCGAGGCCACGGCGCCGCCGCCCAAGCAGCGCCGTAAGGGCAGGATTCCGCGGGGATCAACGAGCGGCGGCTGCGCGAGAAGAAGCAGCGGGCGATACGAAGCGGGGCCGCTCCGGCCGGGACTGGTGACGGGCCGGGAAGCGGGAGGCCGGGAAGCGCGATGCCTGGGAAGCGGGAAGTCGGGCCCGGCGGCCGGCCGAGGCGCCGTCAGTCCAGCCCTCGGTAGCGCCCCTGAAGTACGTCAGCGGCTCACCGCCCGCGCTCGGCAGCTGCGCGGTCACCACCCGTCCGATCACCAGCATGTGGTCACCGGCCGGGACCCGCTGTTGCGTACGGCACTCCAGCGTGGCCAGCGCCCCGCCGACCAGTGGCGCGCCGGTCACCTCGCCCCGTACACAGGGGATGTCCTCGAACAGCAGCCGGTCGCTGATCCGGCCCTTCATGGCGAACCGCCCCGCGATGTGCCGCTGGCTCTGCTCGAGGACCGACACCGCCCACAGCGGCTGCTCGGCCAGCAGGTCGTCCATCCGTGAGTCGTTGCGCAGGCTCACCATGACCAGCGGCGGGTCCATCGAGACGGACATGAAGGCGGTCGCCGTCATCCCGACGTCCTCACCGCGACCGTGCTCGTCGAGCGGCGGCTCCTGGCGGTGACCAGCACCACGCCGGCGGCCAGGCGGGCGAGGGCGGCGCGGAATTCGTCATTGCTCACCCCTCAGCATGGGGACGGATTCCGGGCGCGGGATCGATGGCTTGGTCTGCAACACACGGGGAACGCTAGCGCTGTGCGTCGTGTGCCCGCATCGGGCCAGGGGACCAGCCAGGTCCTAGGACCCTCGGACCATGCGGCGCAACGCACGGATTTGCGGTCGGGGAACGTACCGCCCGCCCTGGGGCCCGACCGGAGCCTCTTTACCATCTGTTGTGAGTTGAGTCACAGAGAGCGATTATTGTTGACCCTGTGTACCGGGTGCACAGCTCACTGTGATTCAGTGGCCGTGACACTGCAATAAGTACGTCGATATGAAATCTGGAGTGCTGTCGAGGTCTCGGGGAGTGCGAGCAATGGAGGCCGAGTCGGAGCCGTACGTCCGCCTTGCGACCATGCGGCAGTTGCACCAGGCCGTCGCTGATCTCAATACGGCGCGGAGTCTGGCGGACACGCTGCAGACCGTGGCCGACGGTCTTGTCACCGGGCTCGGCTACGAACTGGGCTGCGTCAACCTGGTCCGGCCCGACGGCGACCTCGTCGTCGCCGCCTTCGCGGGCAACTCGGCCGCCGAAGCCCTGATCACCGGCCGTGTCGGCTCCCGCGAGTCCTGGGAGCGCCGGCTGTCCATGGGCGAGGACTGGGACAACCTCCGGTTCATACCGCACACCGAGGGCTGGGTCCTCCTCGACGACGACGTACCCCAGTGGCACACCGAGGGACCCGAGCCGCGGTTCGAGGACGAGTGGCACCCCTGGACCGGCTCTACGCACCGATGAACGCCTCCGGCGGCAGCCAGGATCTCCTCGGCGTCATATCCGTCGACCGGCCGCGCAACGGCCGCCGGCCCGGTGCCTGGGGCCGTGAGGCTCTCCAGATGTACGCATCACAGGCGGCGATTGCGATCAGTAACGCTCGCCTCCGAGCGAATATGCAGCGCGCCCTGGTCAGGCTCGAACGGGAACAGCAGGCGCTGCGGGCCAGTGAGGAATCCTTCCGCCAGGCCTTCGAATACGCCCCCAGCGGTATGGCCATCGCCGAAATGGGAGGTGACGAGCACGGCAGGCTGCTGCGCACCAACGACGCGCTGTGCAGGCTGCTGGGCCGCCCGCCTCCGTACTGCGCCGCTACTCCTTCGCCGACCTCGTCCACCCCGAGAACATCGGCACCCTGCTCCGCACCTCGGCCGAGGGCGGCCGCGCGGAGCTGCGGCTCACCCGCAGGGACGGCACCTACCTCTGGGTGTCGCTGCGCAACTCCGTCGTCGCCGACACCGCGGACGGGCCCCGCTTCCTGCTCACCCATGTCGAGGACATAGAGGAGCGCAAGCGCCACGAGCTGAACCTCGCGCACCGGGCGTCGCACGACGCGCTCACCGGCCTGCCCAACAGCGCCGAGCTGCGCTCCGGCTCGGCGCCCGGCTCTGTGAGAGGCCCCACTCGGTCGCCTCCACCGCGATCGAGGCGCTCGACGCGGCGTACGGGGACGTCGACCGGGCGCAGGGCGCGCAGGAATTGCGCGCCGACGGCTACGAGGCGGAGCCGCCGCCCGGCCTCGGCCCGTACGACCACCATGTGCACACGGTGGCGCCCGACGCGGAGCACGACGACGGGTCGAAGGGCCTCGCGGTGCTCTTCTGCGACCTCGACGGCTTCAAGTCCATAAACGACCGTTTCGGACATCACACCGGCGACGCGGTGCTCATCGAGGTCGCCAGGCGTCTCACCACCTGTGTGCGCGACGGGGATACCGTCGCGCGGCTCGGAGGTGACGAATTCGTCGTCCTCGCGGACGGGCTCGGGGCCGCAGATGCCGCAGACCTGGCCGTACGCTTGCGTAATGCCATCATTCCGCCCATCCGGGTGGACGGCAGGGCTGTCAGAGTCGGGGCGAGCTTCGGTATCGGCTGGGCCGAGTGCGGGATGACGGCGGAAGAGGTCCTGCGCTCCGCCGACCAGCGGATGTACGTCGAAAAGCGGTCCCGGGCGAAGATTCACCGCAGGGCCGGATGACGTTCACCGCCCTGCAGGCCCGCTGCCCCGCCCCGGTTCCCCGGTGGTCGAAGGCAATCAGGGCTCTGCTCCGTTCGGGGTAGGCTCGGCCGGTCGGCGACGGCTGGCGACATGGTGAGGAGTGACCCAGGGATGACGGCCGGAAACAACGGCGAGAGCAAGCCCGAGGACGACGATCCGTTCGGCTATCTGTACGAGGACGGACGGGCGGCAGGCGCCCAGCCGCCCGGCGGCCAGGGCGGCTACGGCTACCCCGGCCCGGCCGCCCAGCCCGGCGTGCCCAGAACCTCGTACAACCAGGTGCGGACCGTCGGCGAGCGCCAGTACGGGCAGGTTCCGCCGCAGCAGGCGTACGGCCAGCAGGCCCCACCGCAGTACGGCCAGCCGAACGCGCAGTACGCGGCCCCGGAGACCTACCCGGTGGTGGGCCCCGCAGGCCCGGCGCAGGGCGGTTACGGCGGCGGTTCCGGCAGGGCGGTCCCAACACGAAGGCCCTGCTGATCGCGGCGGTCGCCGTGGTCGCGGTCGTGCTCATCGGCATCGCAACCGCTCTGATGACGGGCGACGACGGCGACGAGAAGGGCAAGGACGAGGCCGGTTCGTCGGCCGGTCCCGCCGGTGAGGTCGAGGAGTCGGTGAAGCCGGAGGAGTCCGCCAAGTCGCAGGACGAGCCCGTCGAGCTGCCGAAGCAGGACGCGGCGACGCTGTCACTCGGCGGTACGGCCGCTCTGGACAACTCGGTCAAGGGTGCCAAGGGCGCGAACGGGCAATACATCAGCCTCAACGAGGTCGGCCGGTCGGCGACCTGGGCGGTCGATGTGCCCAAGGACGGCGCGTACACGCTCTACGTGACGTACGGCGTACCCGGCAAGGACGCCAAGACGTCCCTGACGGTCAACGACACCACGCCCCGGTCCATCAACATGAAGAACTACGCGAAGGCTGCGGAGGGCGACCTGGAGAAGGGCTGGACCACGACGTACGCGTTCGTCGACCTCAAGAAGGGGTCGAACACGCTGATGCTCTCGTGCAACGAGGGCGATTCGTGTGACGCCAATCTGGACCAGCTGTCGCTGAAGGCCGGTCAGAGCAGCTAAGGGCTGTCCGGTCCAGTCGCCGTCAGCTCATCAGCCGCAGGAAACCTGCCACCGTCCCGGTCATCGCCTCGCGAGCCGGGACGAGGTATTCCTGGGGTCCACGCCTGTCGGGTTGCAGTCGAGGTAGTCGCGTACCGCACCGGTGAAGGCCGTGTTCAGCGCCGTGCCCACATTGATCTTGACCATGCCGGCGGCGACCGCCCGCCGGATCTCGGCGTCGGGGACACCGCTGGAGCCGTGTAGCACCAGCGGGCAAGGCACCGCGTCGCGCAGCCGCGTGATCAGCGCGTGGTCCGGGCGGCGGTGCGTTCCGTCATCGCGTGCGAGGAGCCGACCGCGACGGCCAGCGCGTCCACGCCGGTGGATTCGACGTAGGCGGCGGCCTCGGCGGGTCGGTACGGACGCCGGGGGCGTGGGCGTCGAGGGGATCTCGCCCTCCTTGCCGCCGACCTTGCCGAGCTCCGCCTCGATCCACAGGCCGCGCTCGTGGCCCCAGCGCACCGCCTCCGCGGTGGCCCGCACGTTTTCGTCGTAGGACAGCTTCGAGGCGTCGAACATCACCGAGCCGAAGCCCTCCGTGTGCGCCTGGTGCAGCAGCTCCACGGACTCGACGTGGTCGAGGTGAAGGGCGAGCGGGGCGGTGGAGGCGCGGGCGACCGCGGCTGCGGCAGCGGCGATGGCGCCGAGCGTGCCGCCGTGGAACTTCACCGCGTTCTCCGAGATCTGCAGGATCGCGGGCGCCCCGGCGCTCGGCGCCGGTCGCGATGGCTTCGGCGTGTTCGAGAGTGATGACGTTGAACGCGGCGATCCCACGGCTCCGGCCCTGGCGGCCGAGACGAGTTCACCGGTGCTGACGAGCGGCATGCTGCCCCTGTGGCTGTCGTGCTGAGGTGCGGTAAGTGGTTTCTGACGCCGGTCGCGGCTCATCTGACGGGCGCGAGCTGCTCGATGCCTACGCGCGGCAGCAGCTCCTCGTACGCCACGCTGTCGAACTCACCGGCCGCCGGGGCCAGCACGGTCGCCGTCGACAGTGCCACCGCCCGCCTCAGCCGGTCCGGCCAGTCGAGTCCCTCGACGAGCCCGGACAGCAGCCCGGCCACGACGGAGTCCCCGGCACCGGTGGGTTGCTCTGCACCGCGGCCGGCGGCCGGCCCGCCAGGTGCCGTCGGGGTGGCGGCGAGCATGCCGTCCGCCCCAGCGAAGCGATCACGGCGCGGGCGCCGCGGCGGCGGGCGTCGCGGGTGGCGCGTAGCGGTTCACGGGCGCCGGTGAGCTGGGCGAGCTCGTCGGTGTTGGGCTTGACGAGGTCGGGGCGGGCGGCGATGCCGCGGCGCAGCGGTTCGCCGCTGGTGTCCAGGAGCACGGGGACCTCGGCGCTGCGGGCGATGCGGATCAGCTCCGCGTACGCGCCGACGTGGATGCCGGGCGGCAGGCTGCCGCAGAGTGCGACCGCCTGCGCTTCGGGGAGCTGTTGCCCGTACGTCTCGAGGAAGGCGGCCCACTCATCGGCGCTGATGTGCGGGCCGGGTTCGTTGAACTGTGTGGTGTCGCCGGTGGAGCGGTCGGCGACGGCGAGGGTGCGGCGGGTGTTGCCGGCCACGGGGACGAGCGCGTCGGTGAGTGAGGCTGCGCCGGGGCGTGGTGGCAGGGTGGCGAGCAGGTCGCGCAGGACGGCTCCGGTGAGCCTCCGGCGAATCCGGTGACGACGGTTTCGTGGCCGAGCGCGGAGAGCACCCGGGCCACGTTGAGGCCTTTGCCGCCAGGGCGTTCGGTTACCTCGCCGACCCGGTGGCTGGTGTGCGGGACGAGGGCGGGGACGGTGTACGTCAGGTCCAGCGCGGTGTTCAGCGTCACGGTCAGGATCACCTGTACCAGCCCTCCGGTCCTTCGGTCCGCCGCGGAACGCGCTCTTCCCCGGAGCGCGATTCTGATGATCATGTCAAAGACGGAGCGGTCGGCCCAGACCTCCGGGCCAACCGCCGTCGCTTCGTTACGTGTTCAACTCGCTGTCAATAACGGCGGTTGGTTTCACCCGGTATGGGGACCGACGATCCATTCGCCCTTGCGCATGACGCCCTTGAGCGCGAGGTCCGCGTCCAGGACCACCAGGTCCGCGTCCTTGCCCGGCTCCAGCGAGCCGACCCTGTCGTACAGGCCGAGCAGCCTTGCCGGGTTGGCGGAGATGGACCGTACGACGTCGTCGACGGGAATCCTGTCGATGGTCACGGCCCGCTGGAACGCCGTGTCCAGGGTGAGGGTGGAGCCTGCGATCGAGCCGCCCTCCTCCAGCCGCGCGACGCCGTCCTTGACCACGACGGCGAGCGGGCCGAGCTGGTAGCGGCCGTCCTCGGAGCCGGCCGCGTCCATGGCGTCGGTGATGAGCGCGACCCGGTCGGCGCCCGCACGGTGGTAGGCCAGCTCCAGCGCCGCGGGTGCAGATGCGTTCCGTCGTTGATCAGCTCGACGGTGATCCGCTCGTCCTCGAGGAGGGCGGCGATGGGGCCCGGTGCGCGGTGGCCGAGCGGCGGCATCGCGTTGAAGAGGTGCGTGGCGACGGTGGCGCCCGCGTCGATCGCCTCGACGGTCTGCTCGTACGACGCGTCCGTGTGCCCGATCGCGGCGATCACCCCGTGCTCGGCGAGCAGCCGTACGGATTCGATGCCGCCCGGCAGCTCGGTGGCGAGGGTGACCATCTTCGCGGTGCCGCGTGCCGCGTCGAGGAGCTTGCGGACCTCGGACGGGTCGGGGTCGCGCAGCAGCGCCTCGCTGTGCGCGCCTTTGCGGCAGGGGAGATGAACGGGCCCTCGAAGTGGATTCCGGCGAGCTCGCCCTGTTCGACCAGCTCGGACAGCATTCCGGCCTGCCGGGCCAGGAAGTCCATGTCGCCGGTGACGGTGGAGGCGACGACGGTCGTGGTGCCGTGCTCGCGGTGGATACGGGCCCCGGTCAGGGCGTCCTCGGCGGTGCCGGTGGCGAACGAGGCGCCGCCGCCGCCGTGGTTGTGCATGTCGACGAAACCGGGGACCACCCAGTGGCCCGAGAGGTCGACGGTCCGGGCGCCCTCCGGCGTACTGCCGGCGATCCGGGTGCCTTCGATGATCACCCGGCCGTCCTCGACGATGCCGGTGGGAAGCACCACCCGGGCACCTGCGAGAACTGTGCTGTCTGCGCGTCCGGCCATCAGGCGGATACCTCCGTGGAGAGTAGATCCCAGGCGAGCAGCCCTGCGCCCAGGCACCCGGCGGTGTCCCCGAGGGCCGCCGGAACGATGTGAGGCAGCTTCTGGAACGTGACGCGTTCCTCGACAGCCGCACGCAGTGGTGTGAACAAGGTTTCCCCGCCTCGGCCAGACCGCCACCGATGATGATCGTCCGGGGTCCAGCAAGGTGAGGGCGGTGACCAGCCCGGCGGCTAGCGCGTCGATCATGTCCCGCCAGACCCTTATCGCGGCCGGGTCGCCGGATTCGACGGCCTTCGCGCAGTGCGCGGCGTCCGCGTCGGGGTCCCCGGAGGCGGCGGCCCAGGCGCGGGTCACGGCTGCTGCGGATGCCAGGGTCTCCAGACAGCCGCGCTGGCCGCAGCTGCAGTCCGGGCCGTCGGGCCGGACCACGACGTGGCCGATCTCGCCCGCGTAGCCGTGTGCGCCCGCCTCGATGGTGCCCGCGATGCCGATGGCTCCGGCGATTCCGGTGCCCAGGGGATGAAGAGGAAGCGGTCGGCGCCGTGTCCGGCCCCGATCCGGCCTTCGGCGAGTCCGCCGGTCCTGACGTCGTGGCCGAGTGCGACGGGAACGGAGCCGAGGCGTTCGGCGAGCAGGTCCCGGAGGGGACGTCCTTCCAGCCGAGGTTGGCGGCGTAGACGGCGATCCCGTGCTCGGCGTCGACGATGCCCGGCACGGCGACGCCGGCGGCGAGGGCGGTCGTGCCGTGGTGCTGCTCGCCGTAGGCGCGCAGGTCTGCCGCGAAGGCGAGGATGGTCTCCACGACGGCCTCGGGCCCGCGCTCTCGCGGTGGCACGGCGCGCCTCATGGAGCAGGGTGCCGTCGGCCCCGACCAGGGCGGCCTTCATTCCTGTGCCGCCCACATCGAGGGCGATGACATGTCTCACGGGAGACAGTTTCGCCGCTCGGCCGCAAAGGTCTAGTCCACTTTCGTGGTTTGTTGAGCATCCATACAAATCACAGCGGCCCACACCAGTCCGTACGGGGTGATTGCATGGCCCATCGGTACGGACCAAGGCGGCCTACCGTTCCTGCCGACCGGCAGGCAGGGCAAGCGAGTTACTGTCCGCCGGAGCGAAACTATGTTGGTATAGACCTCCTCTGAACGCGGGGAACTCGCAGCTCATCACGGGCCTCCCAGCCACGATCTGGACGCCGGCACCGTGATCGGCGAACTCGACGAGGAACGGACGGGTCTGTGCGGCGACGCTTCTGGGTCTGACGGCGGCGTTGGCCGCACTCGGCATGACGGTCACGCTGACGGGTTGCGGCAGCGACGGTGGTTCGGGTGACGTCACCCTGAAACTCGTCGCGGCCGACTACGGGAACAGCGACGCGAACAGCTCCGAGAAGTACTGGAACGACGTCGTCGGGAAGTTCGAGCGGGCCAACCCGGGCATCACGGTGGACGTCGAGGTCTACTCGTGGAAGGACGTGGACCGCGAGGTCGCCGAGATGGTGGCGAAGGACGAGGCCCCGGACATCGCGCAGATCGGTGCGTACGCCGACTACGCGAAGGCGGACTTGCTCTACCCCGCCGACAGGACCCTCGCCATCCGCACCCAGGCCAACTTCCTGCCCTCGCTCAGCGAGGCGGGCAAGGTCGACGGCATCCAGTACGGCATACCGTTCGTCGCCAGCACCCGGCTGCTCTTCTACAACAAGAAGCTGTTCTCCGACGCCGGCCTCGACGCACCCAGGACCTGGGACGACATCCGCAGCGACGCCGCCGCACTTGAGCGGGACGATGTCACCTACCCGTTCGCACTCCCGCTCGGCCAGGAGGAGTCCCAGGCCGAGACGCTGATGTGGATGCTCAGCGGTGGCGGCGGCTACATCAACGACACCGGGCAGTACGACATCGACTCCCCGAAGAACATCGCCACCTTCCAGTGGCTGAAGGACAACCTCGTCGGACCGGGCCTCACCGGTCCTGTCGCCCCGGCGAGCTCGACCGGGCGAAGGCGTTCGAGGCCTTCACCAACGGTGAGGTCGGCATGCTCAACGGCCACCCGACGCTGATGCAGGATGCCGAGAAGAAGGGCGTCGAGGTCGGGATGGTGCCGCTGCCCGAGTCGACGGGCCGACCACCGGATCGATGGGCGTCGCCGACTGGATGATGGGCTTCAAGCAGAACGGCCACCGCGCCGAGACAGGCAAGTTCCTCGACTTCGCCTACAACGACGAGAACGTGCTGGCCTTCGCCGACGAGTACGACCTGCTGCCGGTCACGGGCAGCGCCTCCGGAGTGATGGAGAGCGACGGGAAGAACAAGCCGCTGCGGAAGTTCCTCCAGGCGCTGGCGAACTCGCAGCTCTACCCGTTCGACAAGACGTCGTGGGCGAAGGTCAGCGAGGCCGTCAAGACGGACATCGGCGACGCGGTCGCCCCGAACGGCAGCCCGGAGGGTGTGCTCGGGGAGATCGCACGCAAGGCACGCGAAGCGGAGAGCGCGGAGTAGCAGCGCGGCGTGAGCGTTAGGTTGGTTGATATGACCGCCCCGAGAACGGATCCGACGACGCGCCCCGGCCCTCACCGCGCAGGAGCGTGCGGTGCTGGCCCTGGAGCGGCGCTCCTGGACCGGTCCGGGAGCGAAGGAGCGGGCGGTCCGGGAGCAGCTGGGCATCTCACCGGTGCGCTACTACCAGCTCCTCAATGCGCTGATCGACGACCGGCGGGCACTGGAGGAGGACCCGGTGACGGTGAACCGCCTGCGCCGGATCCGCGACGAGAGGCGCGCCCGCCGCTGACCGTGGGCAGGGCGGGACATTTACCGACAGGGCCTGGCGGAACCCGCCCGCCGCGGGCACTGCCCCGATAGGCTCGGACCATGGGCAGCAACCCGGACCACTCCCTGCCGACCCCGTCCACCCAGGCCGGCCGCGAAGGCCTCGCCGCACTTCTGGCCCGCCCCGACCGTGCGGTGATCGCGCTCGATTTCGACGGCACCCTCGCCGACATCGTCCCCGACCCGGAACAGTCCCGCGCCCACCCCGGCGTCGTCCCGGCCCTCGCCGCGCTCGCTCCGCAGGTCGCCTCCATCGCAGTGATCACCGGTCGCCCCGCGGACGTCGCGGTCCGCTACGGCGGCTTCGCCGGTGTTCCGGGCCTCAATCACCTCGTCGTCCTCGGCCACTACGGCGCCGAACGCTGGGACGCCGTCACCGAAGCCGTCCACGCCCCGCACCGCACCCCGGCATCGCCGCCGTGCGCGCCGAGCTCCCCGGCGTACTGCACGAGGCCGATGCCCGGCACGGCACCTGGGTCGAGGACAAGGGGCAGGCGATCGCCGTCCACACCCGCCGCGCCGCCGACCCGACGGCCGCCTTCGAGGCCCTGCGCGGCCCCTGGGCGAGCTCGCCGCCCGCCATGGGCTGATCGTGGAGCCGGGCCGCCTCGTCCTGGAGCTGCGTCCGCCCGGCATGGACAAGGGCGTCGCGCTCACCGAGTACGTACGGGAGACGGACGCCGAGTCCGTCCTGTACGCCGGGGACGACCTGGGCGATCTGGCCGCGTACGCCGCAGTGGAGAAGCTCCGTACCCAGGGCCCGGACGGGACCCCGGGCTGCTGGTCTGCAGCGGCGCCGAGGTCCCTGAGCTCGCCGAACGGGCCGATCTGCTGCTGCCGGGCCCGGCGGCCGTGGTCGGTCTGCTGGCCGCGATCGCACGGAGCCTCTGAGCGCGGCGGCCCCGTCGGTCTAAGAGGTGAGCGCGTCCAGCTGGTCCAGGAACCACTGCTGCGGCGGCAGCGCGGTCGCCGCAGCGGCCAGCCGCTCCGTGCGTGCCGCCCGCTCGCCGTCGTCCATGGTCAGCGCCTCGTGCAGCGCCCGCGCCGTGGCCGATACGTCGTAGGGATTGACCACGATCGAGTCCTCGCCCAGCTCCTCGTACGCCCCGCCTCCCGCGACAGCACCAGCGCGCAGCCGTGGTCCGAGACCACGGGGATCTCCTTGGCCACCAGGTTCATGCCGTCCCGGATGGGGTTGACCAGGGCCACGTCCGCCAGCCGGTAGGCGGCCAGGAACGGGCGAAGTCGTCCTTGACGTGCAGGACGACCGGGGTCCAGCCGGGCGTCGCGTACGCCGTGTTGATCTCGTCGGCCAGGCTCTGTACGGCCGCGGTGTACTCCCGGTAGACCGACAGGTCCTGCCGCGAGGGTAGGCGAACGCCACGTGCACCACGCGCTCGCGCCACTCGGGACGGTCCTCCAGCAGCGCGCGGTAGGAGTGCAGGCCGCGGACGATGTTCTTGGACAGCTCGGTGCGGTCCACCCGGACGATCGTCTTCCGGCCGGGTCCCACCTGCTCCCGCAGGGACTCCATCCGCTCCTCGACGTCCGCCTCGCGCGAGCGGCGGCGCAGGAAGTCCGCGTCGGCGCCCAGCCCGTGCACCCCGATCCGGGTGCGTCCGGTGGAGCCGAGGACCTCCGTACAGCAGTCGATGAACGCGTCCGCCCAGCGCCGGGTCAGGAACGCCGCCCGGTCGGCGCCCAGGATGCCGCGCAGCAGCTGCTCACCGATGTCGTCGGGGAGCAGGCGGAAGTAGTCGACGGGGCCCACGGGGTGTGCGAGAAGTGTCCGATCCGCAGGTCGGGGCGGAGCTCGCGGAGCATGCCGGGCACCAGCGACAGGTGGTAGTCCTGGACCAGGACCGCCGCACCCGGTCCTGCCTCTTCGGCGAGCGCATCGGCGAAGGCCCGGTTGTACGTCTCGAAAGAGGCCCACTGCCTGCGGAACTCCGCGTCGAAGACCGGCTCCACCGGGGTCTGGTAGATCATGTGGTGGACGAACCAGAGCACCGAGTTCGCGATGCCGTTGTACGCGTCGGCGTGCACCCGGCATCGATGTCGAGCATCCGCACGCCCGGCTCCCCGGCCCCGGTCCTGACCGCCTCACGGTCGGCGTCGCTCAGGGCCGCGCACACCCACAGCTTGTCGTCCACGGCGCTCAGCCCGGAGACGAGGCCGCCCCGCCGCGCTTCGAATCGAGCGAACCGTCCTCGCGCAGCGAGTACGACACCGGGCCGCGGTTGGACGCGACGAGGACCTGGGCAGCGTGCTCGGAGACCATGTACCCGAACCTAGCCTGTTCGGGGAGCCGCCAAACGTGAGACGTCACGCCGCGTGGCGAGAGGTGTACTCGGTGATCTCCCGCATCGGCGGCCGTTCCTCCGTGTCCACCGCGTGGCTGTGCGGTGTGAAGCCGTCCCCGTCCCGCTCGAACTGGGTGATCACGGGCCGCACGAGATGGCCCCGGGACAGCCTCAGCTGCGCGGTGCGGTAGATCGCCGCCGCCATCCTGCCGAGCGCCTGGCCGTCCTGGTGGCGGTGTTTGCGTACCCCGACATCGACCTGGGCGAGCGCGTCCAGGCCCACGGTGTGCAGTGAGTCGACGAGCAGGCCCAGCTCCACTCCGTAACCGACCGGGAAGGGCAGCTGCTCCAGCAGGGAGCGCCGCACCGCGTACTCGCCGCCCAGCGGCTGGACGAAGCCGGCCAGCTGCGGCCAGTGCAGATTGAGCAGCGGCCGGGCCACCAGCTCGGTGACGCGGCCCCTGGCCTGCGGTGTCGTGCAGGGGCGGTCGTACATCGCCTTGACGAACTGCACCGTGGGGTCGGTGAGCAGCGGGCCGACGATCCCGGAGACGAAGTCCGCCGAGAAGTCCTGAGGTCGGCGTCGATGAAACAGACGATCTCGCCGCTGGTCACCAGCAGCGAGCGCCACAGCACTTCGCCCTTGCCGGGCACGGCGGGTATCCGCGGCAGGATCGAGTCCCGGTGGACGACCGGGCGCCGGCCTGCCGGGCGACCTCGGCGGTGGCATCCGTTGAACCCGAGTCGATCACCACCAGTTCGTCGACGAGCCGCACCTTGTCCATCAGCTCGCGCCGGATCTCCCGGACGATCGCGCCGACGGTGGCTTCCTCGTTGAGCGCGGGCAGCACGACACTCACGCTGGAGCGGTGCGGATCCCTCGCCCGAGCGGCGATGAGCCGGTCGAGCGGGCGGTCGGCGGCTGACCAGGAACGCCTGGTCAGCCAGCGTTCCACCTCTTCCAGCACGGTCGATACTCCTGTATGTGATCCATCTCGCGGTTCGGACGACTAGCTCAACCGTCCGGTCCTTCGGTTACAGTCTTGAACAACGCGGATGGCTCTCGCATGTCGGGGTCGGTCCACGAATAAACGCCCGGATCCACGGTCCGGTGCTATAGCGCTCATCCAGAGGGACTGAGGGAACGGCCCGTCGAAGTCCCGGCAACCCCTGCCGACCGCAAGGTCACGGTGGGGAAGGTGCCAATTCCGTCTTGTGGCGAAATGCGTCACGAGGAAGATGAGGAAAGGACCTCTGCCAACATGGCCGTGCAGACAGTTGCAACCAACACCGATTCAGTGGACCTCGGTCCCGCCGCGGCGCTTTCCTGCCGCGAGTGCGGCGAGCGTTTCGAACTCGGTCCCATCTTCGCCTGCGTGTCATGTTTCGGGCCGCTCGAAGTGGCGTACGACCTGCCGAGCGGCACCCCGAAGAGCTGAAGAAGCGCATCGCGGAAGGCCCCGACAACATCTGGCGTTACGCGCCGCTGCTGCCGGTTCCCGCCGATGTCGCGGACAAGCCCAACATCAACCCCGGCTTCACCAAGCTGGTCAAGGCCGACAACCTCGCCCGTGAGCTGGGTGTCACCGGCGGCCTGTACGTCAAGGACGACTCCGGCAACCCGACGCACTCCTTCAAGGACCGCGTCGTCGCGATCGCCGTCGAGGCCGCCCGTGCCTTCGGATTCACCACCCTGTCCTGCTCCTCCACCGGCAACCTCGCCGGTGCGGTGGTGCCGCCGCGGCCCGTGCGGGCTTGCGCAGCTGCGTGTTCATCCCGCACGACCTGGAGCAGGGCAAGGTCGTCATGGCCGCGGTGTACGGCGGTGAACTGGTCGGTATCGAGGGCAATTACGACGACGTCAACCGCTTCTGCTCGGAGCTCATCGGCGACCCGCTCGGTGAGGGCTGGGGTTTCGTCAACGTCAACCTGCGTCCGTACTACGGCGAGGGCTCCAAGACGCTGGCGTACGAGATCTGCGAGCAGCTCGGCTGGCAGCTGCCCGACCAGATCGTCATCCCGATCGCTTCCGGATCGCAGCTCACGAAGATCGACAAGGGTCTGCAGGAGCTGATCAAGCTCGGTCTCGTCGAGGACAGGCCGTACAAGATCTTCGGCGCCCAGGCCGAGGGCTGTTCCCCGTCTCCACCGCCTTCAAGGCCGGTCTCGACGTGGTGCGGCCGCAGAAGCCGAACACCATCGCCAAGTCCCTGGCGATCGGCAACCCGGCGGACGGCCCGTACGTCCTGGACATCGCCCGCCGCACCGGCGGCGCTGTCGATGACGTCAACGACGAGCAGGTCGTCGACGCGATCAAGCTGCTGGCCCGCACCGAGGGCATCTTCGCGGAGACCGCGGGCGGGGTGACGGTCGGTGTGACGAAGAAGCTGATCGAGGCCGGTCTGCTCGACCCGTCGCTGACCACTGTCATCCTCAACACCGGCGACGGTCTGAAGACCCTGGACGCCGTCGCCCCTACGACGGGCCTCTCCGCGACGATCCGGCCGAGCCTGGACGCGTTCCGCGACGCGGGCCTCGCCCTCAGCTGATCACCCGAGTCCGTAGCCCGAGACCGAAGGAAGGCACCCACATGAGCGTCAAGGTCCGTATTCCCACCATCCTCCGTACCTACACGGGCGGCCAGGCCGAGGTGCCGGCCGAGGGCGCGATCCTCTCCGAGGTCATCCAGTCCCTGGAGAAGGACCACCCGGGCATCGCCGCCCGCGTCCTGGACGACCAGGGCAAGCTGCGCCGCTTCGTCAACGTGTACGTCAACGACGACGACGTGCGCTTCGAGGGCGGCCTGGAAGCGGCCACCCGGACGGCGCGGGCGTCTCGATCATCCCGGCCGTCGCCGGAGGCTGACCGCCGGGCGCCGCGCAGGCGGCCGCCGACTTCGCTGAGTGACCAGAATTGCCCTCTCCGCAAGACAAGCGGAGGGGCAATTCTGCATGGTTGAGCGGGTACAGTTGGGAAGCCCCTGCGCTGCCCGTGTCGGCCGCAGGTGAGAATGAGCCGGGACACGGCAAGATGCAGCCAAAGTGTCCGAGTGCCTTGCACCATAAGTGGCCTTTGTCTGGCCCGACTTGCCCCGAATCTTGTGAATTCCTCATATTCTGGGCGTTCGCGCGCGCCAGAATTCTCGTCCGATTGACCTGTTGCAGAGGGCAGTTGGGCAGATACATTCGGCCGCGGTCGACGCGTTCCGGCGCATCCACCCTCTCCTGTCGGAGGGTGAGTTCTGACCCGGGTCCGCGAAGTGCGGTCCTGCGCAAGGGCCAGTAATAGGGGAGTTAGGCATGGCTCAGGGCACCGTCAAGTGGTTCAACGCGGAGAAGGGGTACGGCTTCATCGCGGTCGACGGTGGTGCGGATGTTTTCGTCCACTACAGCGCGATCCAGATGGACGGATACCGCACCCTCGAAGAGGGTCAGCGAGTTGAATTCGAGATCTCGCAAGGCCAGAAGGGGCCGCAGGCGGACATGGTCAAGCTCGCCGTCGGCTGAGCTCGGCGCACGGTCGGCAACCAACACTACTCACGCAGGTAGGGCCCGTACCCCCGGGTGCGGGCCCTACCTCGTCCTCGCCCCGTAGTTGTCCACCAAACCAGAGGGTGACGCTTGCGCCCGCCCGTCGCCCGACCCCGCCCTCAGCGAGCCTTCTTCGAAGGCGCTTGCACTCGTGGGGGTCGAGTGCTAATCATTGGGCTTAGCACTCTCCAGGTGAGAGTGACAGAAACTTGGACCGGGCCGGTGAGGCCCGCAGGCTCGGTGGGGCAAGGAACCGCTGAGCACGCTGGCCGTCCGTCGCGGGCGCCTCTCGGTCCGGAGAAATCCACCCCTGTCCGGGAGGACCACTTCACATGGCCAAGATCATCGCGTTCGATGAGGAGGCACGGCGCGGACTCGAGCGCGGGATGAACCAGCTCGCCGACGCCGTCAAGGTCACCCTCGGCCCCAAGGGCCGAAACGTCGTCCTCGAGAAGAAGTGGGGCGCCCCACGATCACCAACGATGGTGTTTCCATCGCCAAGGAGATCGAGCTCGAGGACCCGTACGAGAAGATCGGTGCGGAACTGGTCAAGGAGGTCGCCAAGAAGACGGACGACGTCGCCGGCGACGGTACGACCACCGCAACCGTTCTCGCCCAGGCTCTCGTCCGCGAAGGTCTGCGCAACGTCGCCGCGGGTGCCAACCCGATGGCTCTGAAGCGTGGCATCGAGAAGGCCGTCGAGGCCGTCTCCGCCGCTCTGCTGGAGCAGGCGAAGGACGTGGAGACCAAGGAGCAGATCGCTTCGACGGCCTCCATCTCCGCTGCTGACACCGAGATCGGCGCCAAGATCGCCGAGGCTATGGACAAGGTCGGCAAGGAAGGCGTCATCACCGTCGAGGAGTCTCAGACCTTCGGTCTGGAGCTCGAGCTCACCGAAGGCATGCGCTTCGACAAGGGCTACATCTCGGCGTACTTCGCCACCGACATGGAGCGTATGGAGTCGTCGCTCGACGACCCGTACATCCTGATCGTCAACTCCAAGATCGGCAGCGTCAAGGACCTCATCCCGCTGCTCGAGAAGGTCATGCAGTCCGGCAAGCCGCTGCTGATCATCGCCGAGGACGTCGAGGGCGAGGCCCTGTCGACCCTGGTCGTCAACAAGATCAAGGGCACCTTCAAGTCCGTTGCCGTCAAGGCTCCGGGCTTCGGTGACCGCCGTAAGGCCATGCTCGGCGACATCGCCATCCTCACCGGTGGCACCGTCATCTCCGAGGAGGTCGGCCTCAAGCTCGAGAACGCCGGTCTCGACCTGCTCGGCAAGGCCCGCAAGGTCGTCATCACCAAGGACGAGACCACGATCGTCGACGGAGCGGGTGACAGCGAGCAGGTTCAGGGCCGCGTCAACCAGATCCGTAACGAGATCGAGAACTCCGACTCGGACTACGACCGCGAAGCTCCAGGAGCGCCTCGCGAAGCTGGCCGGCGGCGTGGCCGTCATCAAGGCCGGCGCCGCCACCGAGGTGGAGCTCAAGAGCGCAAGCACCGCATCGAGGACGCGGTGCGCAACGCCAAGGCCGCCGTCGAGGAGGGCATCGTCGCCGGTGGTGGCGTGGCTCTGCTCCAGGCCTCGGTCGTCTTCGAGAAGCTCGACCTGACGGGCGACGAGGCCACGGGCGCCAACGCCGTGAAGCTCGCGCTCGAGGCCCCGCTCAAGCAGATCGCCGTCAACGGTGGTCTCGAGGGTGGAGTCATCGTCGAGAAGGTGCGCAACCTGCCGATCGGTCACGGCCTCAACGCCGCGACCGGCGAGTACGTCGACATGATCGCCGAGGGCATCATCGACCCGGCGAAGGTCACGCGCTCCGCTCTGCAGAACGCCGCGTCCATCGCCGCGCTCTTCCTCACCACCGAGGCCGTCATCGCCGACAAGCCGGAGAAGGCCTCTGCCAGCGCTCCGGGCGGCATGCCGGGCGGTGACATGGACTTCTGATCCTCCGGGATCAGTAGCTCCATCAGCTGTTCGCAGTTCTCGTACGCTGCCGACGCCGGCCCCGGATTCGTCCCGGGGCCGGCGTCGTTCCATACCCTGCCCGGGGACCAGAAATGGGGCTTCCGCGCCGGCTCCGGACGGCGCGGAAGCGGGACTGAGGGCACCGGCCCGCGCGGCGCGAGGTCACGGCGCGTTCCGGAGCGCTGTGGTGAGCTCGTCGAGATGTCGCGCGACAGGGCCGACGGTCAGCAGACCACTGGCCGCGCCGCCGAGTTCCGACACCGCGGGTGAGAGCGCGCTGACGGCTCGTTCCATCGTGGCCCGGTCCGACACGGCGATCGCCGCCTGTGCCGTCAGGCACCACAGAGGTTCGAACAGCAGGCCTACGGGAGGTTCGGGCAGCCGACGCACTCTCTTCGCGGCCTCGGAGCGGGAGCCCTGCGCGAGCAGTACCAGCGGGACCGACCACGGCTCATGAGGTCCCCAGTCGGTCTGTTCGTCGGTCTGAGCGGGTTGGCCGTTCTGTACGCGCAGGCAGAGCAGGGCGAGCGGCAGCAGACCACGTTCCAGGCCGGGCATGCCGACACCTTCGAGCCGGCCGGCGGCAGCCAGGTAAGCGGCTTCCGCCACCGGTGCCGGGCCGGTCGCAGCCAGCCGCAGTGCTCGGGACCACTGGGTGAACACACCCGCCAGCGGGAGCTCGTTGCGCTCGGCCAGTCGGTCCACCGCCTTGGCGTGTTCCTCGGCCCCGGGAAGTCCGTGCGGGCACTGCGCGACTGGATACGGATGAGGTGGCCGAGCACTTCGTAGGTGACCAGGCCCTGTCTGCCGGACAGGGCGATCAGTTCCGCACCGATCCTGTCCCGGCGCGGGACAGGCCTGCCCGGTAGAACGTCTGCATGAACACGCCGTTGAGGGCGAACGCCAGCAGTGCGGGGTCGTCCAGCCGGCGTGCGATCTGCTCAGCCTGCCGGGCGGCCTGCAACCCCGGGCCGAGCGCGTCCCTCGTGATTCCAGGGCGATCGTGGCGAGCAGACGGGCCCGAGCGCCCTCGTGCTCCCCGGCGGAAGAGCCTTCAGCGTGCGCTCCGCCACGGCGACGACACCCGCCGAGTGCTGCGGGTCGTCGACGCGGGTCCAGATCGCCGGAACGTCGTAGGTGCCGATCACGCGGGCGGTCAGTTCCACATCACCCAGCCCTTCGGCCGCGGTGATGGCGGCCGAGCGGTGACGGCGGGCGACCTCCAGGCCGCCACCCCTGTCACGGCGAGATTGCGCAGCAGGCCCACCGTCGACTCCAGCCGGGCACGGGCGCCGTGGGCCAGCGTCCGGTCGTAGTCGGCCGCTGCTTGAGCCCATACCCGTTCCGCCGAGTCGCTCGGCTCACGGGCCGGGTCGAGGTGGTGCTCCTGGGCGAGGATGTCCGCCTCCAGGCGGCGCAGTGCCGTGCCGGGTTCCAGCCCGAGGTGTTCGACCAGGAGCCGTTTTGCCCGGCGCAGCACCGCGAGGGCGTCGCCCTGACGGCCGCTGCGGTACAGCGCGAGGGCCAGCAGCCGCCATCCCTCCTCGCGCCACGGGTGCTCGGCCACGTGCGCGTCCAGATCCGCTACCGCCTCCGCGGCATGCCCCAGGGCCAGCCGGGCCTCGCCCTGGCGTTCCACGGCGTGCAGCCTCAGCTCATCGAGGCGGGAGCGCTCGGTGCGGGCCCACGGTTCCTCGGTGAAATCGGCGAAGGCGGGCCGCGCCAGCACCCAGTGCCTCCTCCAGCCGGGCGAATGCCTCCTGGGGCGGCAGGGTGGCGGCAGCGGCCAGCAACTGTTCGAAACGCCGGCCGTCGATGGCGCTGTGGTCGGCGCGCAGCGCGTACCCCGGTCCCTCGGTGACCAGGAGGCGGGCCGCAGTGCGCGGCCGGCGCTCCGGCTCCACGGCTCGCCGCAGCGCGGATACGAAGGTGCGCACCGCGCCGACCGCGCCCGCGGGCGGGGCCACCCACAGGTCCTCGACCAGGCGTGTGACAGGTACGACGTTGCCCCGGGCGACGATCAGCCGGGCCAGTACCGCACGGTGGCGGCGCCCTTCAGATCGACGGTCCCGCCGTCGTCGTCCCAGGCGACCACCGGCCCCAGAATCCCGAACCTGACGCTCACACCCATGCCCTGCTTTCCGCTCTGCCGCTGATCACGGGCCGCTGATCACGGGCCGATGGTCACAGGCCGATGGCCACGGGCCCGCGCTCGCTCACTCGATGCTCATCCGCGGCCCCAGGCTTGAGGTACTGCTTACCGAGAGAGAAGAGCCTGATCATGACCCTCACCACCGCTGCCTTCGAGTACCGGCGGATCACCGTCGCTGACGGGGTGGCCCTGAACACGGCCGTCATCGGCTCGGGCCCTGCGATAGTGCTGCTGCACGGTTTCCCGCAGACCCATCTGATCTGGCGGTACGTTGCCGCCGACCTCGCGGCCGACCACACCGTGATCTGCCCCGACCTGCGTGGCTACGGAGACAGTGACAAGCCCGTCGACACCGACGGCACCGTCTACTCAAGCGCACGATGGCTGCGGACATCGTCTCACTGGCCGCGGCTCTGGGGCACGAGCGCTTCGCTCTGGCCGGGCACGACCGCGGCGCGCTGGTCGCCATCCGGGCCGGCCTCGATCACCCCGACCACATCACACATCTCGCGAGCCTCGACGTCCTGCCCACCCTCGACATGTGGGAGGTCATGCACGGGTAACCGCAGCGGTCGGCTTCCACCTCTACCTCATGGCCCAGCCCCGGGCCTGCCCGAGCAGATGATCGCGGCCGCCCCGATGCGTTCTTCGGCCACTTCCTGGACATCTGGACCAACGACCCGTCAGCGATCCCTGCCGACATCCGCGCCGCGTACCTGAAGGCCTCCCGGGAAGCGGTGCCCTCCATCGTCGCCGACTACCGCGCTTCCGCCGGTATCGATATCGAGCACGACCAGGTGGACCGGGCGGCCGGCAACCAGCTGAAGATGCCGGTCACCGTGCTCCAGCAGGACTGGGGCTCGGCCCTCGGCTTCGAAGCCGCATCGCTGTGGGCGTCCTGGGCCGCTGACCTGGATCACTCCACGGTCACCTGCGGCCACTTCATGGCGGAGGAGGCTCCCGCGGACATCGCCGAGTCCCTCCGCGCCCTGCTCCGCCGCTGAGCGGTCAGCGGCGCCGGAGCGCCGGGTCGAGCAGTGCGGGCGGGGTGTCGTACTTCTCGTGTGCGGCCAGGTCGACACCGGGGCGACGATCGCGTCGATCGCGTCGAGTACGTCGGCCGAGAGAACGGTGTCAGCGGCGGCCAGTTGCGAGTGCAGGTGGTCAGGGTGCGGGGCCCGATGAGTGCGCTGGTCACGGCGGGATGCGCGGTCACGAAGCCGAGTGCGAGCTGGATCATGGTCAGGCCGGCCTCGTCGGCGACCCGGCCAACCGCTCGACGGCGTCGAGCCTGGCCCGGTTGGCGGGGATGGCGGTGTCGAAGCGTTGCGGCATGAACGCCGAGCGGCTGGTGGTGATCTCCTCACCCTGCGGATCGCCCCGACAGCCAGCCCGAAGCCAGCGGGCTCCACACCAGCACACCGAGCCCGTACTCCTCGGTCACGGGCAGCACGTGGGTCTCGATCCCGCGCTGCAGGATGGAGTAGCTGGGCTGTTCGGTGACGTAACGGCTCAGGCGATGTTCGCGGGCGGCCCACTGGGCTTGCACGACGCGGTACGCGGGAAGGTCGAGGAGCCGAAGTTACGGATCTTTCCCGCGCGCTGCAGGTCGGTCAACGCCGACAGTGTCTCCTCGTCGCTGGTGCGCGGGTCCCACCGGTGGATCTGGTAGAGATCGACGTGGTCGACACCGAGACGGCGCAGGCTGTTGTCCAGCTCGGTGACCAGCCAGCGGCGCGATCCGCCCTGGTGGTTGCGCTCGTCGCCCATGGGCATGCTCGCCTTCGTGGCCAGCACGATGTCGTCGCGGCGGCCGGCGATGGCCTTGCCGACCATCTCCTCCGACTCGCCGTCGCTGTACATGTCGGCCGTGTCGATGACGTTGATCCCGCCGTCGAGAGCGGCATCGACGATGGCGGTGACCTCGTCCTGGGTGGTGCGCCCGATCTTGCCGAAGTTCATCGCGCCGAGCGCGAGGGAGCTGACCTGTACGCCGGTGCGGCCCAGAGTGCGGTACTGCATAACCGTGTCCTCCATTGTGGATGAAGCCTGGTGGGGGCAGTGCGTGGCTTGGTTGCCGAGCCCCGCTCTGGCATCATCAGAAGCGGAACGTTGCTCCGCTAACGATACGGAGCAACGTTCCGGTTTGGCAAGCCCGGTACCGGAAGGCGAGGCGGCACGGTGAACGACAGCAATGAGGGGCAGGGCGCACAGCCCGGCCCAGCGGGCGGACGCCCGGCGCAACGAGGAGACTCTGCTCGACGCGGCTGCCGCGGTCTTCGTCACGGCGGGTGTGGAAGCGCCGGTGCGCGATATCGCGGCCGAGGCCGGCGTCGGGATGGGCACGATCTACCGCCACTTCCCGACCAGGTCGGACCTCATCATCGCCGTCTACCGGCACCAGGTCGAAGCCTGTGCCGAGGCCGGCCCGGCCCTGCTGGCGGCCAGTGCGACCCCGCACGCCGCACTGGGGCAGTGGATCGACCTCTTCGTCGATTTCCTGGTCACCAAGCACGGACTCGCTGCCGTGCTGCAGTCCGACAACGCAGGCTTCGAGACGCTGCACGCCTACTTCCTCGACCGCCTCGTGCCCGTGTGTACACAACTGCTCGACGCCGCATCCGCTGCCGGCGAGATCCGGTCCGATCTGAAGGCCTACGAGCTCATGCGCGGCGTCGGGAACCTCTGCATCGGCGCCGAGCGCGATCCCGGCTACGACGCACGTCGACTGGTCGAGCTCCTCATCGCAGGACTGCGCCGACCGCACTGACTGCCCTCGATCGAACGGACCGCTTGTCCGCGGTTCAAGCGGTTGATCACCGCGCGTGAGCTGCATCTGTTCTTCTCACCGGCTCGCGATGAGCTGGAGTGGGCCGCCGACCGTACGGACAGCCCTGTCGCCGATCTTGAGTTCCGTGCCCGGTGCGGTGGCGGAGTTCGTGCGGCGGGCGGTGGAGCTGCCGGAGGGCACGCTGCCGGTGTACCGGGCGGCGAAGAACCGGCCTGCGGATCTGATCGACATCGGGTTGGAGAAGGTGGTGGAGGCCGGGCTGGAGCTGCCGGATGGACGACGACGCAGCGGGCCCCTCACGGGCTGCTGGAGCTGGACGAGGCTAGCGCCCTGTGGGCGACGGCTCATGTGCCACGTGCGGTGCCCGAGTGGGGGCGGCCTGCTTGACGAGGCGCCATGGAGATCGGCCCGCTCCGGACCGCCCGCTCGCCGGTACCGGTCGAGGGCACGCTCGCCACGCAGGCCCGCACGTTGCGAGTTACCTACCTCGTGGGCCTGTTCAGATAAAGATCGGCCTGTTCAGATGCAGATCACGATCTTTCCTCGGGTGCGTCCGCGCTCGGCGTGCGCGTGGGCGTCGGCGATCCGCTCCAGGGGTAGGCCTGTTCGATACGGGTGTGTAGCGGCCTTGCCCGCCCAGTTCCGCCGCCGCGGACAGGAGAGTGGAATCGTTCTCCGCGTTGGCCACATGCGTGCCCAGGCGCTGCCCGCCCGCATGGTCGGCGACCGTCGCGACGCGCTTCGGGTCACCTGTGATCGCGACGAGGTCGTCCAGCGACCCGGAGGCCGCGGTGTCGAGCACGATGTCGACTCCGCGCGGGGCGAAGCGGACAGACGCTGCGCGAGGCCGGGGCCGTAGGTGGTGGGAACGGCGCCGAGTGAGGTGAGGAACTCGTGGTTGCGTTCACTGGCTGTCCCGATCACGGTGGCACCTTGCGCTACCGCGATCTCGACCGCCGCGCTGCCCACGCCTCCGGCGGCGCCCTCGATGAGAAGGGTGCGCCCGCGAGGGAGCCGAGCGCGTTCAGTCCACCCATCGCGGTCACTGACGCGAGACCGGCACCAGCGGCCTGCTCGTCGTTCCACGTGGCGGGGTGTGCGCCCAGGCCGAGAGGATGAGCAGCTCTGCGGTCGCCCCGGTGACACCGCCCAGTCCGAAGACGCGGTCGCCGATGCTCACCCCTGCACCCCGTCGCCGATCTCGTCGACCACGCCGGCGCCGTCGCGCCCGGGGATGGCGGGCAGCTCCAGGGGAATCAGCTGGTGCAGGCGCCGGCGCGCAGCTTCCAGTCGATGGGATTGACGCCGGCCGCCGCGACGCGGACACGGATCTCGCCAACTCCGGGTGGGGTCGGGGCCTGCTCGACCACCAGGCTCTCCGCTCCGCCGTATTCGTGGAACCGGGCTGCGCGCATAATGGTCTGCCTTACTTTGACGGGCCGGAATGATGTGTTCATCCGACGCTCGTCACTCTAGAACCTGACGTTGACGTGAGGTGCAAGTCGCAACTGCCGCCCGGCCGGAGGAGGGCAGGCGCGGATGGGTGAGGTTGCCGAGCGGGCGGGGCGAGCGCGGGGCCTGCGCCACTACGAGGGATCACGCGGCCCGTCACGGCCGATACCCATGTGCCCTCGGGCGGGCTCGGCGATCCCGGCGCGACGCGAGGACTGCCGTGCGTACGTGAACCGTCTGAACGCCCTCGGGTCCGCCACCGGGTCATGATCAGTCTCGGCGTCGGCAACGGTTCGATCGGCCCCCAGGGCTGCCCCGGAGCCGGTATTGCTAGCCTAAACCTGACGTGGACGTGAGGTACGAGCGGGAAGGGAGTGACCTGAGTCATGCGCATCGGACAGCTTGCCAGGCGGTCAGGGGTCAGCGTGCGGGCCCTGCGCTACTACGAGGAACAGCGGCTCCTGGAATCGGCGCGGACGCCCGGTGGGCAGCGTGACTATCCCGACGAAGCCCTGGAGCGGGTCCAGCTCATCCAGGACCTCTTCGCGGCCGGCCTCTCCAGTCGTACCGTCGTCGAACTCCTGCCGTGCGTGAGCACCGGCGTCGCGACCCCGCCATGCTCGACCAGCTCATCATCGAACGCGGCCGCATCGCCGCACGCATCCAGGACCTGACCCGGGCCAAGACCAAACTCGGCCGCGTGATCGAGAATGTGACCGCGGCGAACGTGGCGCAGGACTGATCAACCCGTCGCGAGGGATGGGGCCCCGACCTGTCCGGCATCTACCGGGCACTGGCCGGCCACGGAAGCCCCAGGCGTATCCGGAGGCCGTCGAAGCGACGCGATCGCTCACGTCCCGTGGTGGCCGGAGGAACGCCAAGAGGTGACACCGCACCACATCCCGGTACGCGTGTGCCCCATCCGGTGAGGGCAGGCGCCACTCCCGCTCGTGCATCCACACGGAACCGCTCCCCGTGCGTAGGGCCCAGTGCCCGAGTCCGGCCGCGGGACAGGCGGGCCGGCCGCGATCCTCGTGGACGAGGTCTCGTGGAGACCGTCGCCGGTCGTGACCGGGCAGGGGAGCAGGCCTGAGCGCGGCTTCCGTCCGACGTCGGGAGATTTCCGGTGTCCACGCCGTCAGTACCACTGTTCGTCGCGTATGCGACAACGCGACCGCATCAGCTCCCTCACCACCCCAACTCCAGAATGCCAATGTGATCCAACCGGTGTGCGTCGTCACCAGCCTCCATGGACAGGACATCTAGGCCGATGCGGGATGCACGAGCCGGCCGTGGGAGATGAGGGAGGCGGCCTGCTTGAGGCGGCGCACCCGGATGCTGACGCCGTAACCGTCGACGCCGGGAGTGGTGGCGAGGCGGGTGGTCAGGTAGCGGTAGAAATCCTCGGCGTCGCGGCAGATGACGATGGCCATCATGTTGTTGTCGCCGCTGGTGGCCCGGTGAACGCGACTTCGTCGTGTCGGGCGATCTCATGTCCGGTGCGTTCCAGATGGGCGGGGGCGACGCGAAGCCAGAGGGTGGCGTTGAGGTGGTAGCCCAGGCGTTCCGGCAGCAGGTCGATGTCGTACGAGAGGGTGCCGGAGGTTTCCAGGACTCCAGTCGGCGGGCGACGCGGCCCTTGGACCAGCCGGTGAGCTCGGCGAGCTGGGTGTGGGTGGTGCGGCCGTCCTCGGCGAGGGCGTCGAGAAGCGGGGCGTCCTCGGCGGCAGGGGGCAGGAGGGGCCGGTCGGAGCGGGGACGAGCCACTGGTCAGCACTCGCATCTGCTCGGGGTGAGGTCTCCGCCGTAGCCGGTCCAGCCCGGTGTGTCGGGGTGTCGAAGGGTGGATGAGCAGATCGATGCTCATGTCGAGCACCGAAGCGGACTTGGGCAGCTGCTGCAGCAGCATGTCCTCGCGCGGAGCGTCGAGCGGTGAGCGGATGATGCAGATGATCTCCGAACCGCCGGAGGCGATGCTGGCGTAGGCGATGTCGGGGCGCCGGGCGAGAGAGTTGGCGAGCGGGCTGACGCGGTCGGGCCGGCAGCGGATACGAGCGACCCACTCGGCCTCTCCGTATACGGCGGGATTGACCAGGCCCACGACGCGCATCACGCCGCTGCGGCGCAGGGCGTGATAGCGGCGGGCCGCAGTCTGCTCCGACACCCGCTCATCTGGCCGATGAGCCGGAACGGGCGCGTGGTGCGCACTGCAGCGTACGGAGGATCTGCATGTCGACATCGTCTGGCACGGGTGAAGTGTGTCATGTAGGCCGAGATCGTTGGAGGTTTCTTCTCAGTATGAGCCGCTGATGTGTTGGTTCTGCTTGGTATCGCCGATCCTGGGATGCGGGTTCGTCTCCCTCATGAGGAGAGGCCGGGGCTTCCTGCCAGAACCCCGCTGGTATCAATCGCGGCGCGCTGCGCCGCAAGGAGTGTTTCCGTGGACGTCACACCTTCGGCGAGCGGGCCGAACGACCGGCGAGCGGCAACGCTCGTCATGGCCTGCTTGGGCGTATTCGTCGCCTACTTGCCGGTGACCACCGTCTCGGTGAGTCTGCCCGCCATCCAGGCGGCGTTGGGTGCGTCGACGGCCCAGCTCGCATGGGTGCAGGACGCGTTCGTCCTGCCGATGGCCGCGTTCATCCTGACCGCGGGTGTGTTCGGCGATGTCCATGGGCGTAAGAAGGTGTTCCAGGCGGGCTGCTGCTCTCCGCCGTCGGCGCCGCCGTCGCGCTGGCTGCCCCGTCGATCCAGGTGCTGTGGGTCGGCCAGGCTCTCGCCGGACTGGGCGCTGCCGCGCTGCTGCCCACGACACTGGCCATGATCAGTCACGCGGTGCCGGACTACCGGGAGCGCGGCAAGTTCATCGGTCTGTGGGCCACCTCGCTCCTGACCGCGCTGGCCGTCGGCCCGCTGATCGCCGGGGTCATCCTGCAGAACGCCGCCTGGCGGTGGATCTACCTGCTGGTGATTCCCGTTTCGCTGCTCGCGACGGTCTTCGCCGCGCGGCTGCTGACCGACTCCCGTGCTCCGCACGGGCGGCGGCTGGACTGGCCCGGCCAGATCACCGCCGCGCTGGCCATCACCGCGCTGGTCTACGGCGTGATCGAAGGCGGTGCCGGCTCGTTCACCGACACCTCCGTCGTGCTGGCGCTGTTCATTTCGGTGGTCAGTGCTGTCGCCTTCGTACTGGCCGAGCGGCGCAGCGACAGCCCGATGCTGGACCTGGCGCTGTTCCGCAGCACGGCGTTCACGGCCACCACTCTCATCGCGATGATCACCTTCCTGGCGATGATCGGCTTCTTCTTCGTCCTGAGCCTCTACTTCGGCCTGGTGCAGCAGCTCGACACCCTCCAGGCCGGCTGGCGTCTCCTCATGGTTTCCGCGGCTGCGATCCTCGCCGGCGCTCCGGTCGGACGACTCATGCACCGGGTCTCCACCCGCGTACTGATCACTGCCGGGCTGCTCGTCATCTCCGGCTCGCTGCTCTCGCTCACCACCCTCGACGCGGACACCTCGTTCGTCTCCATCGCATGGCGGCTGGCCCTGCTGGGCCTGGGGATGGGCTGCGTCCTGACGCCCATGACCGCCACCGCGGTCGCCTCCGTGCCCCATCACCTGGCCGGTATGGCCGCCGCCGGCAACAACGCCTTCCGGCAGGTCGGTGGGGCACTCGGCCCGGCTGTCCTGGGTGCTCTCCTCACCGCCCGGCCCTCGACACCTTCCCCGCGCATCTCGCCGAAGCCGGAATCACCGGGGCAAGCCGGCAGAGCATCATGGAGACCGCCAGTGCGGGTGGGCTCGGCGCGGTCGCCGAATTGAATCTGGGCGCCGGCACGGGCCAGGCCCTGGGCGCTGTGGGCGACGCCTTCCTCGACGGCCTCCGGCTCTGCCTGATCGTCGCCGCGGCACTCACGCTGCTCGCAGCCCTCGTCGCCGCGATCCTGCTGCGCAGCCCGCGCAAGCAGTCCACCACCACGGTCGCGTCTGCCACGACCGGCCCGCATCCCGCCCCGAGCCTGCGTCCGCGGACGTGGTTACGGCCGCCCAGGGAGATGGCCGGGCCCGGACCGATTCCATGTGACGTGCGCAGGGCGGAGTTCCGTGCGTTCGGGCCCATCCACCCGAACGCCACGCCTACGCCCCGAGGCCGGCGTCCCTGGCCAGCAGTGCGGCCTGCACCCGGTTCTCGCATTCCAGCTTGGCGAGAATGCGGCTCACATACGTTTTGACCGTGGCCTCGCTCATGTGGATCCGCCGGCCGGCGTCCGCGTTGGACAGGCCCTCGCCCAGCAGGGCCAGAACCTCGCGTTCCCGGCCCGTCAGCTTCTCCAGCCGGCCGCGGGCCTGCTCCGCACGGCGCGCGGTCGTGCCGGACGCCAGCGAGTCCACGACGTGCCGGGTGGCGCCGGGCGACAGATAGGCCTCCCCGGCCGCCGCCGCGCGTACCGCACGTATGAGTTCCGCGGGCGCCGAGTCCTTCAACAGGAAACCCGCGCTTCCCTCCGTCAGGGCGCGCAGCACGTTGTGCCGTTCCCCGAACGTCGTCAGTATCAGCACCCGGACCTGGGGCGGTCCGGCGCAGCTCGGCCAGCGCCGTCAGCCCGTCCATGACCGGCATCTGGATGTCGAGCAGCGCGACGTCGACCCGCTGGGACCGGGCGAGTTCGACCGCCTCGCGGCCGTTCGCCGCCTCCGAGACGACGTCGATGTCGTCGGCCGAGGCGAGGATCATCCTGATGCCCGCCCGGATGAGCGGCTCGTCATCCGTCACGAGAACCCTGATCACGATTGTCCTGGGCGGTGCTGAGCGGTGGTGTCCATGGGCATCGGGCCATCATTCCCGATCCGGGCGCACAGCAGGAAACCGAGGCAGGTCTGCCCTCAACTCTCGTTCTCGTACGCCTTCTTCTCGACCAGCTTGTCGTCCTTGAAGCAGAACCTGAACACCGGGTCAGCATCCCAGTTATTCCCGATCTCCGTGGAGAGCAGGGTGAGGCACGTCGACCCCTTGGGCTCCGGCGGTGCGCTCTTGCCCGGTTCGCTCTTCATGAACGAGTCACCGTTCGGCAACTGCTCGCGGACCTCGGCCTCGGACTGGCCGACCGTAACGGCGTCGAACTGCTCGGGCTCGATCATGGCCTTGTCCGCCTCATGTACGAGGAAGTACCCGCCGACGACCAACCCGATCACCAGCAGCACGCCGATCAGAGCCGCCACTCCGCAGCCGATCGCTATGCCGCTGCCCTCTTGGTCCTGCTCATTGCTTTGGCCAACTCCTTCGGAGACCGTTCCAGTCGATGACTGGATCACTCTGACCCGGGAGCCCGCCGAGCTCTGCGCCCGAAAGTCGTCCGTCGGTGCGACGAACGTCGTCGTGGTGTCATCGGGCGGCGGGCTCGGGAAGCCGTCACCCTGCGACGTGTACGGCAGTACGCCCGCCAGCCGGAAGCCGCCGTCCTCCGTGGGGCCGGCATGCACCATGCCGCCGACGAGCCGGGCCCGTTCCTCGAGTCCGGTCAGCCCTGTCCGCCGCTCGCCACATTGCTGCTCACGGGCTCTGCCGCCGGGCCGCTGGAGACCTCCACGACCAACGAGTCCGGCTCGTACCGCAGTCCGATGGTGATCGTGGCACCCGGGCGTGCTTGTGGGCGTTGGTCAGCCCTCCTGGACCACGCGGTACGCCGCATGGTCGGCGGTCGGTGCGAGCGGGTGTGCCTCGCCCGAGCACTGCAGTTCCACGGTCGCGCCCGCGCTCCGGGACGTTTCGGCCAGGTTGGCGATGCCCGCCACCCCGCGTGACGGTGTCCCGGGACCTCGCCGTCCGCGTCCGCGACCGGTGGAGGGCGTCGGCGCCGTCCCGTAGGACGCCCACCACGTCACGTAGCTCATGCATCGCGGCCACCGATGCCTCACGCAGCACACCGACGCCCTCGCGCTGCTGTCCGGTCAGCTCGCGGTCCACCTCCAGCGCGCCGGTGTGCACCGCGATCAGGGCGAGCTGGTGGCCGAGGCTGTCGTGCATGTCCTGCGCGATGCGCTGACGCTCCCGGATCCGGGCGTGACTGGCGATCATCGCGCGCTCGCGCACGAGTTGGGCGTTGTACTCCTGGACGGTGTCGCTCAGGGTCCGGCGCTGCGACCAGTAGCGGCCGACGATACCCGGCACGATGATCGCTACCAGCAGGAACAGCCCGACGAAGAGCAGGAGCGAGAGGGACGAGTGGACTTCCTGCAGTACGGTCAGGCCGAGGCTGAGGCCGTAGGCGAGGGCGAAGACACCGGCTGCCCTGCCGAGACCCTCGATGCGCCGCCCGGCCGACCAGGCGGCGACGAGGGCGAGCGGACCGAAGCCGATGAACGCGGTGGCGCCGGCCGCGCTCACCAACAGCACGGACGCGGGAGCGCCCGGCGCAGCAGCGACAACAGCCCGGCACCCAGCCCGGCACCGATGGCCCGTACCGCGCTTTCGTCGCCCAGGAGCTCGGCGCCCACTGTCAGCAGCACGAACGTCAGGCTCAGGAGCGCTTCGCCCGCGATGCGCCCGGAGGACCACATCCCGGGCGCGAAGAGCGCTCGGCCCGGTACGGCAGCCCAGGACGCCCGGCGCGGTCTCACCGCCGGTGCCTGGGGAGCCGAAGTTATGGGGGCCGGGGCCTGGAATCCACACGAGTCACGTGGCTACGGTAGAGGCACCGACCCCGGACACCGCTGTGGCCCTTGGTAGCGACGCCTGACGACGAAAGCCGCTATCGGCGCGGTGCGGTGACTACGCGTTTTGAGGTCGGTGACGAAGGCGGCCCAGGCGGCCGTCCGGAACGCGAGCTCCGGGCCGTCGGTCACCTTGGAGTCGCGGACGGGGACGACGCCGGGGTGACCGTCGGCGACTTCGAGGCAATTGCCGCCGCTCCCGTCGCTGTACGTGGACTTCCGCCAGGTCGCGACTTCGAGGCAGTCCCCGCCGCTGCCTCCGCTGTATGAGGACTTGTGCCAGGTCGCCGTGGACATGTCGTAGTCAGAGCTGCTGATCTTCATGGGCGTAATCCTCCGCCACGGACTCGATCAAGGCCAGGGACGCTTCTGGTGACAGTGCGCTGGCCACCAGCAGATCGTAAGTCAGTTCGTAGGCCTTAACCGCTGCTGGATCGTCCAGTAGCTGCCCGGAACCCAGTCCGTCCAGGTAGGCGAGCGGGGCGCGTCTGGGAACGCCATCAGTTTGAGCGGGCCGCCCATCGCTGCATGCCCGCCGGCGCTGAAAGGCAACACTTGATGATGATCCGCCGCTGGTGCACCAACGCTGTGATGTGCCGAAGTGCCTCGGCCATGACGGCGGGTCCGCCCACCCTCCGTCGCAGCACGGCCTCATCCAGAACTGTCCAAACCATGGGACCTGTTGGATCGGTCAGTAGTCCCGCGCGTTCAAGCCTGGCTGTGACCAGCCTATCGATCACGTCAGGCGTGGCAGTCGGTCGGTAGCCGTGGAACACAGCCCGCGCATACACCTCGGCCTGCAACAGTCCCGGCACGAGCAGCGGCGAGTACTCCTTGATGGACTCTGCAATCGCCTCCGCCTCGGCCGCCTCCGCGAAGTGGTCCGGGTACTTGGACTTCTTCAGCGCGACGCAGTTGCGGGCGAAGAACCCGCCCGCGTTCAGTACCTCGTCCAGCTTCTGGGCCTGGTCCGGCTGCATCCGCCGCGTACCGGCTTCCAGCTGGCCGATGAACGAGCCGCTGACGAACAACGGGGCGCCCAGCTCTTCCTGCGAGGGCCGCCGCCTCCCTTCGGTGGCGGAGTTCGGCGCCGAGGAGGGCGCGCGGAGAGGAGGACGGATCGAGCTTCTTCGGGCCCGGCATTGGCGACTCCCTGTGTCACACGTGCGGGTGTTGGAACTGAACATCTTCCAGGTTAGCGACGTGTTCGCCACTCTGTGTAGGCATATCCACTACTCGGCGTGGAAAAGGAGAGGGCTATGACAACGGCTACGGAACGGCGCGAAGCGGCGGCAGACAGAGTGCGGGCGGCAGAGGACGCGGTGGCCAGGCTGCGGGCGGGGCTCGCGGGTGTGGGCCTCAGCTGCCCTCGCTGCGCATCGACCCGGTGTCGTGCGCGGGCAACGAGCCGTCACCGCTGGTCGACCTCGGCCGGTGCACGATCGACACGGCGCTGCGGCTCAGCGCGCAGCTGGAAACGAAGACGCAGGAAGCGGCGGGCCATGACGACTGAAGGTCTTGAGCCGTGCGTGCCGGAGCTCGGGCGTTCGCCATGGACGCCCGCAGCGGCAGGGTCGGCCGCGTGATGGGGCGCGTCGGACCGTACGTATAACTGCGGCCCCGGGCGGGGCCGGAGTGGGACTGTCCACCGGATTCCGTCCAGCCGGCCCGCCGGGGCTCGTGCTCCGGGCTCGGGTGACGGAGATCAACCGGGAGGGCGGCTGCCGTGACGGGAAGCACTATGGCCCGCATACCGGCTTGGCAGTGGCTGCCTCCGGCGGTTGCTGCCCGCCGGGGCGGGGAGCCCCGAGCGGCCGGGCCTCGTCCTGATCCGCTGGTCAGCGTGCTCGCTGCGAGTTACCGTTGCGGCACGCCCCTGCCCCGGCGCTTCGGTTTTCCTCGGTCCCAGTGGGGTGGAAGTACATGACACGGCCTAGGGTGAATGTGGATAGGACATGCGGTGACAGGGCATGCGGTGACAGGCCCTGGCCCGCAGGCGGTCCGGACCGCGAAGGGCGCGGACTCCTGATGCGGACGGTCGGCTCTCACGCCGACCCACGCGTGCGGGGAGGCCTCGGCTCCGCATGACGAACTCGCCGTCCGCCAGGGACGGAACAGCCTTCGTGGACGCCGTACGACCGGGCCCGCGGCTTCCCGGGCTCCGGGAGGTGTACGCCGGTGATCAGCCCGGGAATGGCAGAGACCTTGCGGATCCTGCACCTGCGGGAGACACCGCTCCTGCGCGAGGACTGCGCGAAGGTGCTCGGGATGGATCATGCGGTGGTGTCTCTCGTGGCCGAGGGCCGGGAGACCGAGCAGCTGTGGGCCTCCGGGGAGACGAGCGCCTCATTCGACGACCTGCAGTTTACGCTGGGGAGGGGCCGGGGCCGGACACGCTGCGCACGCGAGCGCCGGTCCTGAGCAGGACGTCACCGTGATGTCCGGCGACAGGTGGCCGGCGCTGCTGCCGGCCATGAGGCATCTGCCGATCCGGGCCGTGTTCTGCCTCCCGCTGGCACTGGGCGGCATCACGGTCGGCATCCTCACCGTCCTGCGCTCCGCTCCGGGCCCATGGCGGGGCAGCAGATGGACGACGCTCTGGCCCTTGCCGGGGCGCTCACTCTTCAGTTTCTGGGTGGTGAAAGCATGCAACTCGACTCCTGGACGGACGCACAGCCCGGGGCGAACTGCACCGGGCAGTCGTGCATCAGGCGACCGGCATGCTCAGCGTTCAGCTCGGCCTGTCACTCGGACAGTCACTGCTGCGCCTGCGCGCCTATGCGTACGGACACGACAGGTCCATCGTGGAAGCGGCGCAGGACATTGTTTCCGGAGGCTCCGCCTCAACCGCGACAGGCCGGAATCCGGCATTACCGACGAGACGAGTGGATGACAGGCATGGCCCGCGAACAAGAAGTGTCATCGGTCTTCGTACAGGTGGCGGACTCCCTGATCGACGACTTCGACCCCATCGAATTCCTTGAGCAGCTGTGCGGACACTGCGTCACCCTGCTCGATGTCTCGGCGGCCGGAATACTCCTGGCCAATGAGGAGGACACCCTCCAGACCATCGCCGCATCCGACGAGAACACGCACCTGCTGGAACTCTTCGCCCTGCAGCACGACCAGGGGCCCTGCGTCGACTGCTACCGCACCAGCACCGCACGCATCAACATCGATCTCAACAACTCCGCGGAAACCGCTGATTGGCCGGCCTTCGCCGAGCACGCCCGGCGCAGTGGCTTTCATACCAGTCACGTTGTTCCGCTCCGGCTGCGGAACCGTGCCGTGGGTGCGCTGAACCTGTTCCACACCAGCGTCCAGCCTCTGACGCCACAGGACGTATCGCTCGCCCAGGCACTCGCCGATGTCGCGACCATCGCGCTCCTCCAGCAACGCGACCTCGGGCAGGAGCAGACCGAGAAGGCCCAACTGCAACGCGCCCTGAGCACGCGCATCCTCATCGAGCAGGTCAAGGGCATCCTCGCCGAACGCTGGAACACCGACCCCGACACCGCGTTCAACGCCCTGCGCACCTATGCACGGGCGCGCCATCTCCGTATCTCCGAATGCGCACGCCAGATCATCGACCAGACGCTCGACACCCGGCTCATCCCTCATCCCTGACGACAGTGGTCGTCGGCGCTTCGTGCGGAAGCGCCGACGACCACCGCTGTGGTTCGCTGTGCCGGGTTCAGGAATCGGCGAGCATTCCGCGGCGGAGCCTGGCCAGGCCTGGGCCAGGAGCCGGGAGATGTGCATCTGGGAGACGCCGAGTACGTCACCGATCTGGGCCTGGGTCATGTCCTGGCCGAAGCGCATGTCAATGATGTGGCGTTGCCGTGCGTCGAGTTCGCCGAGGAGCGGGCGAGCGCGAGGAGGTTGTCGATGATCTCGATGCGGGGTCGGGTCCGCCCATGCTGTCGGCGAGGGTCCGGGCGTTGGGAATCTCGTCCCCGGACGTCGGGTGGGTGTCCAGTGAGCCCGCGCTGTAGGCATTGGCGGCGATGAGCCCCTCCCTGACCTCGTCCTCAGCGATCTCCAGGTGCCCGGCGAGTTCGCCTGCCGTCGGGTCTCTGCCCAGGGTGGGGCAGAGGTCCTCCTTCGCCCTGGCGAGGTCGACGCGCATCTCCTGCATGCGCCGGGGACGTGGACGGCCCAACTGGTGTCGCGGAAAGAGCGTTTGATCTCTCCGACGATGTAGGGCACGGCGAAGGAGCTGAACTCGATCTCACGGGACAGGTCGAAGCGGTCGATGGCCTTGATCAGGCCGATCGTGCCGACCTGGACGATGTCCTCCATGGCTCCGGTGCCGCGGTTACGGAAGCGGCTCGCCGCGAAGTGGACCAGGGAGACGTTCATCTCGATGAGCGTGTTCCGCGCGTACTGGTGCTCGCGGGTGCCCTCGTGGAGGACCTGGATCCTGTCGAAGAACACCTTCGACAGGGCCCGTGCGTTCTTGGGAGCGACTTTTCCCGCGTTCTCGATCCACGGCAGACCGCTGCTGTGTCCGGGGGCCGGTGTCTCTGTCCCGTGCTGTACGGACGTACCTGCGTCATGCATGGATGTCGTCACGTCTGCGCCTTAGAAAGAAGACAGGGCGAGGGCGGTAGGTGTCGTCGTGCCCCTGACCGGGGACATGCCCCAGACCGGGGACGACGCGATGGCCTGCGGATGCTCCGACAGGCAGGGTGCGGGGACAGCTCACCCGTGACTGTGTGTGCTGCGGCGCCTGCCGCTTGGGTTCGCGCATCGCTACGGCGATGATCCAGACGGCCAGCGTGACTCCGGCGGCCATCAACAGGGTGTGCGCGGTGAAGCCGAACCCCAGGACCACCAGGGTCAGCAGAAGAAGAAGAAGAACCCAGAGCAGCAATGCTGCCTCCACACGGTCACAGGGACATGTCCTGCGTTCCGCGGGGTCAGGGCGAAGCGAAAATGAAGGCTTTGGTCCGGAAGCTCCGGAGCACCACAGCCTGCGCCGTCGTGGCCAGTCAACGCTCTGTGGAGTCCTGTGTCAACGGGCTGTCGAAGCGGGAGAGTTCCGGGAGCGGGGCCCGGACGGCCGGCTCCGGTGAGGGCAGGACGTGATCTTCCCACCAGGACAGCCCCATGACGGTGGCCAGCAGGACGAAGGGGACCGAAGCCGGAACGAGCAGCGCGTACATGTATACCGCCAGGTGTCGGATACGTACGACGTGGCGGGCAGCGGAAACGGTGCCCGCGTGGGCGCATCGGGGCTGCCTGGAGTCGCGCAGCGGCAGCGAGTGCCGGAGGATCCGCGTACGCAGGGGCGGAGGATCCGCGTACGCAGGGGCGGAGGCCGGGCTGATGCGCGGGATGCGCCCCGAGGGGACGCGGTCCATTCGCTTCACTGCCGGGGGCTCGGGCCGTGTTTGTGTACGCCAGCTGTCCTTGTGTCATCTGAACAGGCCGTGGGTCATCTGAACAGGCCGCGGCTGTGCGGGGCCTGGGATCCTCGACTCAAGCCGTGCCATGACACGTACTGCACCGGACAGCTGACGGCGGGGTCAGCCCGTGATTCCGGGCTGACCCCGCCTCTCATAGCGGCGACGTGGGGCCTCACATGCGGCGGTGCTTGCCGTAGTGGCCATCGAGCTGCGCGTGGTAGCCCGGGTCCCCGCGTGCATGTGCTTGTCGAACTCCGGGGAGCCCTTGATCTCGTCCTTGGTCAGGTCCACGAAGATCTTCCGCTCCTCGATGTCGATCCCCTTGACCGTGCCCGCAGGCAGCAGGACGTCCTTGCCGAAGATCCATACTCCGGTGTCGACGACCAGGTAGGCCGAGCCCACCTCGTCGGAATGCTTGTCGACCTTGCCGATGCTTCCGTCGGTCGCCTCGACCGAATACCCGGCCAGATCGGCACCCGCGGTGTGACCGCTCGAAGGCTGGTAGCCCCACAGGTCATCACTCATAATTGTCTCCTCCCGGAAAGGTATATTCGGCACGGAGATTCCACCGAAAATGATGGTGAGTGCCGCTCAATACATCGGCTGCCCGTCTTCCTTGGTCTCACACATGTGCATGGATTTCGAGTTGCGAGGAAGGCAGAAAAATGCGGGTGGCCCTGGACCTCAAGTCCAGGGCCACCCGCATCAGTACTGGTGAGACACGTCTACCAGCGGTACCACCGGCCCCGCTTGCCGCCGCTCGCGGTCGGACGGACGAAGAATCCGATGAGCCATACGACCAGCACGATTATGGCGATCCACCACAGTGCCTTGATTGCGAAACCGACACCGAAGAGGATCAGGGCGAGTAGAAGAACGAGTATCAGGGGAACCATTTTATCAACCTCCGTTGAGTCAGATGCCCCTGAAGTAATTATCTACACGGATCAGTTGTAGATTCTTTCCATGACTGCGTCACAGGGGAGATCCGGCGAGGCCGGAGACCGGGGCGGCCGGCAGGGATCGCGCTCTGCGCCGCCGTGCTGACCGGGCTGAACATCGTGGGCGGCTACTTCGTGCTGCTTGCCCTGATGACCGAGTCCGAGGGGCCCTGGGACTCCACCGTCACCGAGACCGTGCGGCTGGAAGCTGGCCTCGGTGCGGCGACCGCGTCCTCACGGCGGGCGCCACCGCTCTGTTCGTCGGGGCAGGGTTGCTGCGGCGCTGGTGGTACGCGCCGCCTGTCGCGCTTGCGCTGATCGCCGTCGTACGCATGGTGTGCGCCCTGTGCCGCCGTGAGCGTGCCGCGCGATGCCGACGGGCCGGGGAGACCCATCACGGGGAGGCCTCGTGCGTACCCGCGCAGGAGAACAGAACGGTCAGGCCGCGGAGTGGGCGACGAACGTGACTTCCTCGTGTTCGTCGTCCAGCGCGATGTTCAGCGAGGCGTCCAGTGCGCGGGCCAGCCGTCGTAGCAGAGGCAGCGTCGGAACGGCGTCGGCGCCTTCCACACGGGATACCTTCGCCTGGGTCAGCCCGGCGCGGTCGGCGACCTCTGACTGAGACAGGCCGAGCTCCTTGCGACGGTCGTAGGCGGCCTTGGCGAACGCCATCGCGAGACGGATCTCGGCGCGCTCGGCCTGGACTTCCAGGGGCTCGGTGCGTCCGTCGGCGAGCTCCTTCTCGCGAGCCAACTTCCAGCGTGCGTGGTTCATGACGCGTCCCCTTCCTTGCCGCGGCTGTACGTGTCCTCGCCGCCCAGTGGGGGCGAGGACACGCCGTCCCGCAGTGGGCGCGCGAAGGGCATAGGCGTCCGAGTGCCCAATATGGCGAGCAACTCGGCGTACTCCTCCACCTTTCGGTACTGCTTCCGGGAGGAGCTCCAGCCACGTGCGCACTTCAGGCTCAACTTCGATCGCGTGCAGGGCGTTCATGCCGAACACCGCACTATGTCGTGAACGACATAGTGCGGTGTTCAGGCCGATCGGCCAGGGGCCGTTGGGGTCAGACCCCGCGGGTTCCTTCGCCGGGAGCCGCCCGGTGCCGCGTCGTCCGGGCTCGCGCCCGGAGCTGCGGAACCCGTGGCGGCGACCGTCGAGGGGCCGGCTCCTGGGAGACGTTGAACTCCGCCAGCAGGTCCTTGCTGAAGCCGAAGAAGTACGTCGCGGCGAACCCTGCGACATAGCCGGTCAGCAGGCCGCCCGCGTAGATCGCGATGGTCGAGCCCAGCCCGTGGTTGCCGTCCATGAGGGGAACAGGGCCCAGCCGGACGGGCCGATGGCCGTGGAGCCCACCGAGTCGCCGAGCTGGTTGAACAGGCCGATGAAGCCGCCGCCGAACGCACCGCCCACACAGGCCGTGATGAACGGGCGGCCCAGCGGGAGCGAGACGCCGTAGATCAGAGGTTCGCCGACGCCCAGCAGGCCTGCGGGGAGGGCGGACTTGATGGTCCTGCGGATCGACTCGTTACGGGGAAGGCGCAGGTAGACCGCGGCTGCCGCGCCGACCTGGCCCGCGCCGGCCATGGCGAGGATCGGGAGCAGGACCGTGAAGCCCTGCTGCTCGATGAGGGTGGTGTGGATGGGGATCAGCGCCTGGTGCAGGCCCAGCATTACCAGCGGCAGGAAGAAGCCGCCGAGCAGGAAGCCCGCGCCCGCGCCGCCGGTGGACAGGAGCCAGTCGGCGAACGTGCCGATCGCGGTGGAGACCTCGCCGGCCACGTACATCAGGCCGAAGATCGTCACCAGGCCGGAGATCAGGACCGTCAGGGTCGGAGTGACCAGGACGTCCAGGGACTCCGGCACCCAGCGGCGGCACCACTTCTCCACGTACACCGCGAGGACCGCGGCGCCCAGCGCACCGAGCACACCGCCCTGGCCGGGAGCCAGGGTCTGGCCGAAGGCGTCGATGTTCGCGACGCCGGGGAAGACGATGATCGCGGCCACCGCACCGCCCAGGATCGCCGTACCGCCGAACTCCTTCGCCGTGTTGTAGCCGACGAAGACCGCGATCAGCGCCATGAAGCCGGAGGCCATCGCGGCCAGGGCGGGGTGACCGAGGTCAGCCAGCCGAGGTTCACCAGCAGGCCGTTGAGGCCGGCGATGATGCCGCAGCCGATGAGGGCCGGGATCAGCGGTACGAAGATGTTCGCGATTCTGCGCAGGAACAGCTTGAACGGGGTGGCGTTCTTCGCCTTCTGCTGTGCCTTGATCGCGGCGCCCTGGGACGCGAGCTCCTCGGCGGTCTGGACAGCGGGGCGGGGCGGCTGCCCGCTCCTCCTCGACCAGCTGCTCGAACTCCGGGGTGACCCGGGCGACCGTGCCAGGACCGAGGACGATCTGGTAGGTCGTCGTCGACCACGCCCATCACGGCGGGGAGGGCCTTGAGGGCGTCGTCGTCGACGAGTGAACTGTCGTGCAGGCCCAGCCGGAGCCGGGTCATGCAGTGGGCGACGGTGCTGACGTTCGCGGCGCCACCGACGAGGGCAGGATCGCGGCGGCGGTTGCGCGGTTCTTGTCTTCAGTAGCCATGGTGCGTGGTGCCTTGCTGTGCGGGGGTGCGGAAATGGTGCGGTGGGTCAGGTGGTGCGTACGGCCGCGAGGGCGGCGCGGAGGTGACCGTCGGATCGGGTCAGGAGCGTGGCGGCGGTGGGGCCGTCGACCTGGCCGAGGATGGTGAGGATCGCGTTCTTCACCTCGCCGTCGGTGGCGGCGAGCGCGGCCTCGATCTCGCTGTCGGCCGCGCCGGTGGCGAGGGAGACGATGCGGCGGGACCGGGCGCGGAGCTTCTCGTTGGAAGCGCGCACGTCGACCATGAGGTTCCCGTACGTCTTGCCGAGCCGGATCATGGTGATCGTCGAGAGCATGTTGAGGACGAGCTTCTGCGCCGTGCCGGCCTTGAGCCGGGTCGAGCCGGTGAGCAGCTCGGGGCCGGTGACGATCTCCAGGCCGTGTTCGGCGGCGGCGGCGAGTGCCGAGTCCGCGTTGCAGGACAGGCCCAGGGTGAGCGCGCCCTTGGCGCGGGCGTGCTCGACGGCTCCGATCGCGTACGGCGTACGGCCGGAGGCGGAGATTCCGACCACCGTGTCGTCGGCGGTGAGGCCGAGCGCCTCCAGGTCGGCGGCGGCCAGCTCCTTGCTGTCCTCGGCGCCCTCGACGGCCTTGACCATGGCGGAGGGGCCGCCCGCGATGAGGCCGATGACCTCGGAGGGTCGGTGTTGAAGGTGGGCGGGCACTCGCTGGCGTCCAGGACACCGAGGCGGCCCGCGGTGCCGGCGCCCGCGTAGACGAGTCGTCCGCCACGCGCCATGCGCTCGGCGGTGGCGTCGATCGCGGCTGAGATCTGCGGCAGCTTCGCGGCGACGGCGGCGGGGACGGTGGTGTCCTCGCCGTTCATGATCTGAGCTATCTCCTGGGTGGAGAGCCGGTCGATCTCGGCGAGCTCGGGGCGGAACTCCTCGGTGGTGAGGGTGGCGAGCTGGGCGCGCAGCTCGCCGTAGCCGTCGGCGGAGGTGGCGCCGTTGTCGGTGTTGGCACCGGTGGTGGAGGTCATGGAGAGCGGCTCTGCTTTCTCGGTCTCGTACGGTTCAGCGGGTTCAGCGGGCGCGGGTGTGTGGCGGTGCGCGAGCGCCTCGTACGAGGCGGCCAGCGCGGAGCTGCCGTTTCGTAGGTGCGCTGCGCGACGCCTATGAACAGGCAGTCGACGACCAGGAGCTGGCTGGTGCGGCTCGACATGGCGGCGGGCCGCAGCTCGCCTCGCGGGCGGTGGAGGTGGTCAGGACATGGTCGGCGTACTGCGAGACCGGTCCGTCCGGGCGGCCGGTGATCGCGATCGTCGTCGCGCCGCGGTCGAAGGCGACCCGGAGCGGTTCTATGACGTCACCGGTGGACCCGGAGTGGGTGATCGCGATGGCCACGTCGCCGGAGCGGAGCTGTACGGCGTTGGTCACGGCGAGGTGGGGGTCCATGTGGGCATGGGCGATCAGGCCGATACGGAGCAGCTTCTGCGCCAGGTCCTGGCCGACGAGGGAGGAGGCGCCGACGCCGTAGATGTCGATACGGCGGGCGGTCGACGCGGCGGCGACAGCGGCACCGAGCTGAACGGTGTCGAGGCCGGCGGCGGTGTCGGCGAGGGTCTGCTGCTCGTCGTGGGCGAGCTTGGTGACCACGTCGGCTATCGGATCGTCGACGGCGATGTCCGCGGTGACCGCGGGCGCCCGGCCGGATTCCTGATGCGCGGCGAGCCCGGCGAGTGCGAGACGCAGGTCCCGGTACCCGGGTAGCCCAGGAGCCGGGCGGTGCGGACCACGGTGGCCTCGCTGGTGCCGGTGAGCTCCGCGAGACCGGTGACGGTGAGCGCGGCGCATCCGGCGGGGTCATTGGCGACGGCTTCGGCGACGCGCTGCATGGAGCGGGTCATGGACGGTGCGAGTGTCCGGACCTTGGCCGCGAGGGCGGCGGGTGCGGGCGGTGAGGCAGCGCTGAAACTTTCCTTCACGACATTGGTCACATTTGAAAGATATTTTCAACGAGGTGTCCCGTCAAGACCCCTTTGGTCCCTACCTCTGGCACCCGAAGGCCGGGCTGGAGGATCGAGGACTCGGTGCCCACTGCCGGCGGGGACAATGGGGCCATGGAGTTGTTGAACACCCTGGAACAGGAGCTGCACACCGCGCGTGCGCTCGTGATGGCCGATCTCGTCGCGGGTGATGTCGCAGAGGCCCAGATCGTCTCGCTGGTCGAGGACGCGGTGACCCATCGGCGGTGGTGGGTGGAGCAGTGGCCCGAGGGCGTGGAATTCGTGACCGGGCTCGTCGCCCAGGATGTGCAGGACGCCCTGCTGGAGCGCTACGGCCGGTGGCCGCTGTGCCCGGTCTGTGCGGAGGAGCCCCATGCCCTGGAGGTCGAACCGGAGCTCGGCCCGGATCCGCGCTGGGTCTGCGCGAAGGTGGCCGTGTCCGTTGCGCCCGTGGGGACGCTGAGCGAGGTGCTGCGCCGGTGACCGTCTATATCGATCCGCCGGACTGGCCGGGGCACGGGTACCTCTGGTCCCACCTGGTCAGCGATGTGTCTTTCGAGGAGCTGCACACCTTCGCCGCCACGATCGGATGCCCGCCGCGCGCCTTCGAGCGCGACCACTACGACGTACCTCAGGCGCGGTACGAGGACGCTGTACGCGCCGGAGCGCGTGAGGTCGGCTCGAAGGAGATCGTGCGCCGGCTTACGGAAGCGGGGCTGCGGCGGCCGAAGGGCGGCCTGCCCGCGGTGACGCTCGCGGACCCGCCGGCCACCAGCCGGGAGGGCTTGCCGCTGCCGCCGCTGTGCAGCCGCAGCGAGATCACCACTGCGACCAGGCCGAGCACCAGCATGCCCGCGCCGGCCCAGGCCGTCGCGGCGAACCCGAAGTCCGCGTCGATCACCGCACCGCCCAGCCACGGGCCGCTCGTGTTGCCGAGATTGAACGCCGCTGTCGCCGTCGCACCCGCCAGTGTCGGGGCCACGCCCGCGACGTTGAACATCCGGGCGTTGAGCGCGGGGCGGTGAAGAACGAGGACAGTCCCAGCAGGAACGCCAGCGCCACCGCCGCGACCTGGTTCGACGCGAACAGGGCAAGCCCCACCAGGAAGACCGTCGACGCGCTGATCCCGCTGAGCAGCACCCCGAACAGGTGCGCGTCCGCGACCCGGCCGCCGACCGCCGTACCGATCACCGCGCCGACACCGAACAGGCCGAGGATCCACGGCACCCGGCCCGAATCGAAACCGGCGACATCCGTCAGCACCGGCGCCAGGTAGCTGAACGCACAGAACACACCGCCGGCCGCGAGCGCCGTGATGATGATGGCGAGCCAGACCTGCCGGTCCCTGTAGATCGCCATCTCCTTCTTGACCTGCGGCTTCTTCTCCGGAACCGGAATGTGCGGGATCCGCGTCGCTACCCCGACCAGTGCGATCGCGGACGCCGCTCCGACGGCCCAGAACGCCGACCGCCAGCCGAAATGCTCCCCGAGGAACGCGCCCAGCGGTACGCCCAGCACATTCGCGATCGACAGCCCGCCGATCATCACAGCCATCGCCCGTGCCCGCGCGTTCACCGGCACCATCGCGATGGCGACCGCCGCACCGACCGCCCAGAACCCCGCGCAGGCGAAGGCACTGACCACCCGGGAAACGAAGAGCACCTCGTACGTCGGAGCCAGCGCACCCGCGATCTGGCCGAGGCCGAAGACCGCGATCAGCGCGATGAGGGTGGTGCGGCGCGGCAGCCGGAGTGTGGCCACGGCCAGCAGCGGAGCGCCGATCACCATGCCGATCGCGAACGCGGATATGAGGAGCCCGGCGCTCGGGATCGACACGTTCATATCGTCGGCGATCGGTGGCAGCAGGCCGGACAGCATGAACTCGCTCGTGCCGAGAGCGAAGACGGAAAGGCCCAGGATGTACACGGCCATGGGCATGCGGGAACGGCTGGTGACGGAGTCGGGCATGACACTCACCAACAGTCTTCCCGGCCCCGGAATTCCCCGTCTCAGTGAGTGAGCAGGTCCAGCTCCGTCGTCAGGTTCTGCCGGGCCCGCGGCTCCCACTCGGCCACCCCGTGCGGCGTACGGAACAGCCGGGGCAGGCCGAGCAACTGCCGCAGTACATCGGCCCGGCCCTCCCGGAAGGCGTCGTCGGGCACGAATCCGTACTCCTGCCGCACCTGCGCCGCGTACGCCCCGTACTCCTTCGGGCCCGCCGCGAGGATCGCCAGGTCCGCATCGCACAGCACCTCGCCGTTGGTGTCGCCGTCCGCCGGGTCGTGGCTGACGGTGAGCCGGACCAGGCGGGCCACCTCGGCGGTGGCATCAGCGGGGACACCGGCCTCGGGCAGCGCCCGCTCGGCGAGTACGGCGCTGCGCTCCGTTGCCGGAGCGGTCGGGGCGGTAGACGGCGTCGTGGAACCAGGCGGCCAGGCGCACCAGCTCCGGATCTGCCCCATGGCCCGCGAGGGTGTCGATGTGCTCCAGGACCGCCAGCAGGTGGGCGGTGGTGTGGTAGCGGCGCTGGGGTTCGGCCCAGCGGGCGAGGAGGTTGTCGGCGTACGGCAACGGGTCGGGGTCGGGGCGCCGCCCGGCGGCAAGGAGGAGTCCTGCCAGCGGGCGCGCAGACCACTCACGTCATTCATGCCCCGAACCCTAGTCAGGTGTCCGAGCTGCGAGGGTTCGCGCGGCATGACTCGATGACACGATGATCGTGTCAAACATGCGAGGTGGGCTCGCGGGGCCGGGCGGTCCCCGGTCGAGGCGTGGCATTTGCGCGCCCGTTCTTTATGTACCGACGCGGCCTCGCGTATCTTCGCGATCACGCGTTCACATGGAGAGCTGCGCCTCAGGGTGACTGACCCCGTAGGCTGGCCATTGGACTAGACCTATAGCCGCTTTCCGGAGGATTGGGATCCCATGAGCAACCGTGCAGTCCTGGAGGTGATCGCTCTCGACGCCGCGGACGCGATCGCGGCCCAGGCGGGTGGTGCCGACCGCCTCGAACTGGTCACCGACATGGCTGCGGACGGCCTCACACCGTCCCGGACGACCTTCGCCCGTATCCGCTCCGCCGTGGACATCCCGCTGCGCGTGATGCTCAGGGTGGCGGACGGGTTCGCCGCCGGTGACATCGATGTGCTGGTGGGCAAGGCCCGGGAGATGCGGGCCGAGGGCGCCGAGGAGTTCGTGCTCGGGTTCCTGGACGAGGACGGGCACGCCGATCTGGTGGCCGTCGAACGCCTCGTCGCGGAGCTGGAAGGCTGCCACTGGACCTTCCACCGCGCCATCGACCGCGCCACGAACCGGGACACCCTGCGCAAGCAGCTCGCCGACCTGCCCGGTCTGGACACGTACCTCACGGCAGGCTCGGCGAAGGGCGTCGACGACGGCATCGCGACGCTGCTGAACGAGGCGGCCCGCTCGGCGGCCGGCGACCCCGGCTACGAGCCGCAGATCCTGGTGGGCGGCGGCCTGCGGCTGGACCACCTGCCGCGACTGCTGGTGGCCGGCATCGACGCAGTGCACATCGGAGGAGCGGCCCGCCCGGACGGCTGGTCGGGTCCGGTGAGCGAGACGGCGGTACGGGAGTGGCGCGAGGCGCTGGACGGCTGAGGAGGCTCCCGAATCGCCGGTGGCCCGGTGGCCCGGTGGCCCGGCGGTCCTGGTGCCGGGAGTCGCGTCAGATCCGGGATTCGTACTGTTCGCGGCTGGACTTGTCCGTCATGGCGGCGATCTGGTTGGGCAGGGCGGCCCGCAGCAGACGGTCGCGCAGGCCGCCGGGCAGCACCGCCGACAGCACCGTGAGCAGCCGGATGCGCCGTGGCAGAAAGACCTCGAACCGGGGCCGCCGGATGACTCCGGCCACCGCGTCCGCGACTGCTTCCGGGCTGAGCCGCCGGACCGCGCCGGACGCCGTGCCCGCGGCGAGCTCGGTCTCGACGACACCGGGCATGACGACGGTGAGCTCGACGCCGCTGCCGTGGAGTTCGGTCCTGACCGCGCTGAGATAGCCATGCACGGCGTGCTTGGTGGCGGCGTAGGTGGCCTCACCCGCAGGCGCCAGCTTCGACGCCGCCGAGGCGATGGTGACGATGTGGCCGCTGCCGCGTGCCCGCATCCGAGGGGCGGCGAGCCGGACGCCCCGGATGACCCGTGCAGATTGACCGCCAGCTGGCGGTCCGTGGCGGACTCCGGCTCGCGGTCGAATTCACCGACCCACATCACTCCGGCGTTGTTGACCAGCACGTCCACCGGCCCCAGCTCTCGCTCGACCGCCTCCAGGAAGGCCTCGAACGAAGCACCGTTCGTGACATCGAGCTCGAAGGGGAGCACCGCGCCCGGGAGTTCCGCGGCCGTCTTACGGGCAGCCGCAGTGTCACGGTCACCGATGGCTACGCGAGCACCCGCTCCGGCCAGCCGGCGGGCGATCGCGCGGCCGATGCCCTGAGCGCCGCCCGTGACTGCCACGACCTGTCCCTCGATGGAATTCCGCGTCATCGGCGCGTCCTCTCCGGTCGACCCTCTCCTGCAGCTGTGGCGAGAGTACAAGTAGCTCAGTGTGACCTCAGGGCCTTCACTTCAGTGCGAACGCTTCCTGCCGGACAACGTGTTGCAGCGGACCCATTTCCGTCGTACGAGCGAGCACGTTCGGTGCGCCGTTCGCGGGTCCGGCCAAGCTGGGTGATCAGGACCACGGAACCAGTCCCCAGAGCCCGGCGTCTTCTGGCTACTCGTGATTCGTGAGGGGTTCACTGTGGAAGCTGATCCACCGTGGTGGGGCATCATCGTGATCTCAGCCGGGGTGGCGGTGGTCCTGGGGCAATCCTCCTGTCCGTGATCGCCGCAGTTGCTCTCGGAGCGGGCTGGGTGCGGAGGCGGTACCGCCAGTAGAGCGGCGCCACGGTCGCTCGTACAGGGCATCGGAGGGTAAGGGACAACCGAGTGAAGGGGAGCCGTCGTATGCCGGTCACGCTGGGCGAAGAGATCATGTTGCTGTCGCTGGACGACGAATCCGGAGTTGCCAAGGAGCGGCAGGCCGCCGGCTGGGCCGTCGCGGGCGGGATCGTGCTCGAACTCGTCATGGCCGGACGCCTCTCGGTGGACGGCGGACGGCTGGCGGTGACCGACAGGACGCCCACCGGCACCGGGCTGCTCGACGACCGGCTCGGGCTCATCGATGCCTGGGCAGCCAAGAAGCGGAACCCGCCGAAGGTCACGGACTGGCTGACCAAGGACTACGGCAAGGCCGTGAGCGCCACCATCAACAGCCTGCGCGACCGCGGCCTCGTGAGCGAGGAGCAGCGCAGGGTGCTGGGCATGTTTCCGGTACGCCGCTTCCCCGAGGCGGACGGTGCGACCGAGCGCGAGCTGCGCGACCGGCTCACCGCGCTGGTGCTGCACAACGCCGCCCCCGACGACCGGTCGGCCGGCCTCATCGCCCTGATCCACGCGGCGAAGCTGCACCGCCTCGCCTTCCCCGAGCTGCCGCGCAAACAGGTGTCCCCGCGCATGGAGGAGATCGCGGACGGCCAGTGGGCCGGCGACAGCGTCCGGACCGCGATCCGCAACATGCAGGCGGCCATGGCGGCGGTCACCGTGGTCACCACCATGACTGTCGTCAACTGACCCGGGCTACGGGCTACGGGCTACGGGCTCCGTCACGTCGCGGACGGAGCCCAGCTACGCCAGCTACGCCAGCTGCGTCGGCAACGCCGTCGCGTGCAGCACGATCAGCCCCGAAACCGCACGGGTCAGCGCCACGTACAGCCGCCGCAGCCCGGTCCGTTCGTCCGGTTCGCCGTCCACCACCGCAGCCGGTTCGTCCAGCACCACGTAGTCGTACTCCAGGCCCTTGGCCAGCGATGCCGGCACCAGGGTCAGGCGGGACGCGGCCGTCGTCTCCTCGCCGGGGAGAGATACGAGTGGCCCGCCGCCTCAAGTGCCCGGGCCAGGACCGGGATACGGGCGTCGGCCGCGATCAGGCCGGTGGAACCCTCGTTGGCCAGCGACTCCTCGCAGGCCGCGACCACCGCGGCGGCCAGGTCCGAGGCGTCGCCCACCGCACGTACGGCCAGTGAACCGGGCGACTCACGCACCGACTCCACCGGGGCGAGGCCGGGCGAGATGGTGGGCAGCAGCCGGGAGGCGTACGCGATCACCTCGCGCGGCACCCGGAAGCCCGCGGTCAGCTCCTCCACCACCGCGTCCGCCTTGCCGAGGTGAAGCAGGGCCTGCGCCCAACTGCCCGTCGACCACGGCGTCGTACCCTGCGCCAGGTCACCGAGCACGGTCGCCGAACCGGTCGAGCAGCGCCGGCCCACCGCCCGGTACTGCATCGGGGACAGGTCCTGTGCCTCGTCGATGACGACATGGCCGAGCGAGTGCGTACGGGCCACCAGGTCGCCCGCCTCGTCGATCAGCACCGCGTCCGCCGCCGACCACTTCGCCGACTTCACACCGCGGGCCGGCTTGGCCATCAGGATCTGCTTCTGCTCGTCCTCGGTGAGGATCCCGTCCGCGTGCACGGCCAGGAACTCCGGGTCCGCCAGCAGCCGCAGCACCAGCTTCATGGGGTCCACCGCGGGCCAGAGCGCCTTCACCGCCGCCTTCACCGCGGGTTGCGGGCCACCGCGTTCTGCACCCGGTCGTCGGGTGCCTCGCCGGCCTCTTCCATACGTACGAGAACGGCGTGCGCGATGCGCTGCGGAAGCGCCTCGTGGGCGGCGCCGTAACGCATGTCGCGGGCCAGCAACTCGTCCACCATCTGCTCGACTTCGTACGCCGGAACCCGCCAGCGCCGCGATCCGCGCACCACGACGACGGGCTCCGTGGGGTGTGACGTGCGAGCGGATCGCGCGGCGCAGGACCTCCGCCATCCGGGCGTCGCCCTTGATCACGGCGGCCGCCGCATCGTCCGTGCCGCGCACCTCGACGTGCGCCGCCACCAGGTCCTCGACGGTGGCCTGCTTCACCTCCAGCTCGCCCAGCGCGGGAGCACCTGCTCGATGTAGTGGAGGAAGGACCGGTTCGGCCCGATGACGAGCGTGCCGGTGCGGGCGAGGCGTTCACGGTGCGCGTAGAGGAGGTAGGCGACCCGGTGCAGGCCGACCGCCGTCTTTCCGGTGCCGGGGCCGCCCTGCACACAGACCGTCCCGCCGAGCCCGCTTCGTACGATCTCGTCCTGCTCGGGCTGGATGGTCGCCACGATGTCGCGCATCGGGCCGACGCGGGCCGCTCGATCTCGGCCTGGAGGAGCTTGCTGGTCTGTTCGCTCTCCGTCGGGTCGGTGAGGTGCTCGTCCTCGTACGCGGTCAGCTCGCCGGCGGTGTAGCCGAAGCGTCGGCGCCGGTCGATGTCCAGGGGTTGTTCCTGGACGCCTGGTAGAAGGGCTGGGAGACCGGCGCGCGCCAGTCGATGACCATCGGATCGCCGTGGGCGTCGTGGACATGGCGGCGCCCGATGTAGAACTGCTCGCCCTCGGTACCCTCCGCCTGCTCGGCGCCGACCACGTGCAGGTAGTCGAGGCGGCCGAAGAAGAGCGGGTGTGGGAGAGGTCGGCGAGTGCCTTGATGCGGTCGTCGATCTGGGCCTGCAGAACCGCGGCGTTGACCCAGTTCGCGGTGACGTCACGGATGTCGAGGGCCTGGACGTCCTCGCGCATGGTGCGCAGTGCGGTGCGGGACGCGGCGAGGTGGGCGCGTTCCCGCTCCAGCGGATCGAGGGGCGAGGGGGCGTGGCTGCTTGTCGCTTCGTGCGCGGGCACGGTGTTGCCTCCGGCTTTTCGACGCAGGACGGCGGGCCGTGCGCTCACCCGAGCGGGGCGGCACGGCCCGCTCGGGGACGTTCACACAGGTGCGCACGCTGGTGTACGCGCGGCTGTTGTCGGCCGGTTTCCGTCCGGTCGGCGGCGCTCCCCGGCTGCCGGTCGCTCATGGGGCGGTCCGGTACCACGGTGCGGGAGGCGGGCAGAGGGCGAGTTTACCCACCGCGCCCTGCCCGGTCGACCGGATTACACCTGGGTCCATCCCGTAGGGGACGGTGTGCGACCCGAGGGCTACCGGGCCGCCGCGGGCTTCCGCCCGCAGGCCGATGCCGTGACAGGACCGGCGGAGCACCATGGATACATGAGCACCGCTTACTTGAACCCCAACAGGACCGGGCCGCGCACGGCGCCACCGCGGCCACCGGTCAGTCCCGCAGCCACCGTGTCGGCGACGCGGTGCGCGCCGTGAAGATCTTCGCGCGCACCGCGTTCGGCGTGGTCGTGCTCGGCGAGTACGCCCAGGAGGACGGCGTCATCCGCCGCTCGCGCTGAGCCCCCGCCCGATCAGTTGCCCGCCAGCAGCTCGTCCGCGTCGACGATCCGGTACGCGTACCCCTGCTCGGCCAGGAACCGCTGGCGGTGTGCCGCGAAGTCCTGGTCGATCGTGTCGCGCGCGACCACCGAGTAGAACCGGGCCTCGTGCCCGTCGGCCTTGGGCCGCAGCACCCGGCCAGCCGCTGAGCCTCCTCCTGCCGTGAGCCGAACGTCCCCGACACCTGGATGGCGACGGTCGCCTCCGGCAGATCGATGGAGAAGTTGGCGACCTTCGACACGACCAGGACGCTGATCTCGCCCTCCCGAAACGCGCCGAACAGCTTCTCCCGCTGGGCATTGCTGGTCTCGCCCTTGATCACCGGGGCGTCCAGGTGCTCACCCAGCTCGTCGAGCTGGTCGATGTACTGCCCGATGACCAGGGTCTGCTCGCCCTGGTGCTTGCGCACGAGCGCCTCGGTGACCTTGCGCTTGGTCGCCGTCGTCGCGCAGAACCGGTACTTCTCCTCCGGCTCGGCGGTCGCGTACGCGAGCCGCTCCGCGTCCGTCAGGTTGACCCGGACCTCGACACAGTCGGCGGGCGCGATGTAGCCCTGTGCCTCGATCTCCTTCCACGGCGCGTCGAACCGCTTGGGCCCGATGAGCGAGAAGACGTCCGACTCGCGGCCGTCCTCGCGCACCAGCGTCGCGGTGAGCCCGAGACGCCGCCTGGCCTGGAGGTCGGCGGTGAACTTGAAGACGGGGCGGGCAGCAGATGCACCTCGTCGTAGATCACGAGCCCCCAGTCGCGGGAGTCGAACAGCTCCAGGTGCGCGTAGACACCCTTACGGCGGGTGGTGAGCACCTGGTACGTGGCGATGGTGACCGGCCGGATCTCCTTGCGCGTACCGCTGTACTCGCCGATCTCCTCCTCGGTCAGCGACGTCCGCTTGATCAGCTCGTGCTTCCACTGCCTGGCCGAGACGGTATTGGTCACCAGGATCAGCGTCGTCGCCTTGGCCTCCGCCATGGCACCGGCCCCGACCAGCGTCTTCCCGGCACCGCAGGGCAGCACCACGACACCGGAGCCGCCGTGCCAGAACCCTTCGATCGCCTGCTTCTGATAGGGGCGCAGGGACCAGGTGGACTCGTCCAGCTCGATCGGGTGCGCCTCGCCGTCCACGTAACCGGCGAGGTCCTCGGCCGGCCAGCCGAGCTTCAGCAGCGTCTGCTTGATCTGCCCGCGCTCGGAGGGTGCACGGCCACGGTGTCCGGGTCGAGCCGGACACCGACCAGCGGCTGCATCTTCTTCGAGCGGAGGATCTCCTCCAGGACGGGCCGGTCGGTGGAGGTCAGCACCAGCCCGTGGACCGGGTGCTTGGACAGGGTGAGGCGCCCGTACCGCGCCATCGTCTCGGCGATGTCGACGAGGAGTGCGTGCGGCACGGGGTAGCGCGAGTACTCCACGAGCGCGTCGACGACCTGCTCGGCGTCGTGTCCGGCCGCACGGGCGTTCCACAGTCCGAGTGGAGTGAGCCGGTAGGTGTGGATGTGCTCGGGTGCACGCTCCAGCTCCGCGAAGGGGCGATCACCCGACGGCAGGCGTCGGCCAGCTCGTGATCGACTTCGAGGAGCAGCGTCTTGTCGCTTTGAACGATGAGGGGTCCAGTCACGCGCTTCGGCCCTTTCTGTGGGTGCAGCCACGGATGCGGCCAATCATCCAGTGTGCCGCATTGGGGGCGGGACGGCGTGGCTCTGTGCGCGGGGCATCCGGGCCTGGTGAATATCGCCGTCCGCCTCCGGGCTGTCACACTCCGTAGCTATCGTTGTTCCAGGTGGGTCTGTCGCGAGGGCGAAGGAAGGTGTTGCGCGATGTCCGGTCGGTCCGTATCCCAGGATCCGCAGTCCAGCGAGGAGTTCTACGGCGGAGAGCTGCGGCGCAGAAGAGGCCGCCAAGCTGACCCAGGCGGACGTGGGTGAGCGGGTGGTGTGCTCCCCGTCGCTGATCGCGCACTTCGAGGCGGGCCGCCGCACGCCCTCGCTGGAGGACGCGCAGCGGCTCGACGCGGTGCTCGGCACGGACGGCTTCTTCGTACGGATGCGGCGCACCCTGGGCAAGGTCCGGTTCGCCGGTCACTTCGAGGCGGCTGCGGAAGCCGAGCAGCTCGCCACGTTCATCGAGGAGTACGCGGTCTCGCTGGTGCCCGGAATCTTGCAGACCGAGCGCTACGCGAGGGCCGTGTACCGGGCTTCCAGCCCCACGCAACCAAGGAGAGCATTGACAAGGAAGTCGTCAGCAGGCTTGAGCGAACACACATCCTGGAACGTCCGGGTGCTCCGAGGGTATGGGCCATTTTGAATGAGAACGTCATCAGGTCCGTAGTCGGGGACCCGATGTCATGGCCGAACAGCTCAGGCACATCACGGCCCTGGGGCGTTCTGGCGTGCTGATTCAGGTGCTCCCGCACAGCGTGGGTGCGCACGCGACCATGAACAGCATGGTCAGCCTGATGCGCTTCACGGACGCGCCCGATCTCACTTACGTCGAGGGGCTGCACACCGGGGTGCTCACCGACGATCCGCCGCTTGTTCGCCGATACCGTGACGCATACGATTTGGCACGGGCTGCCGCGCTGCCGCCGGAGGTGTCCCTGGACCTGCTGGAATCGGTGGCTGAGGACTACGACCATGCGCGCTCATCAGATCTCTGACGCTTCCACGCTCGCCGGTTGGCGCAAGTCGAGTTACAGCGGCGGAGATGGTGGCAGCTGCCTGGAGGTGGCCGACGGTCACGCCGGCATCGTCCCCGTACGCGACAGCAAGTCCCCTTCCGGCTCGGCGCTGGTGTTCTCGGCCCCGGCCTGGTCGGCCTTCGTCGGGACGGTCGCGGACCGCTGACCAGGCGGCCGTCTCCGGAGCGCCCTGCGGGCTGTGCGATACGCGCGTGATGCGGTGCAGCGGGTGTGAGCGCTGTCCGCAGCCCGCTGCTGGGGTGTCCGGGTCCTGGACCCGAAAGGGTGACAACCCTATGCGTTGTCGTTTGGTGGCTTGTATCGTCAGGGCCTGACGATACAAGCCACCAAACGACAATATTGAACGCTTGGAGGGTCGTCGTGCTGCTTCGGTTCCAGGTCACGAATCACGCCTCGCTGCTCGATGAGCAGGAGCTCTCGCTGGTTGCTGCGGACCGTCACGACACAAGGGCCGAGGCGGCGGTGCCGGGCGGGGACCTCCGGTCCGTCCCAGTGCTCGCGCTGTACGGCACCAACGCATCGGGTAAGTCGAATGTTCTGGACGCCATCGGCTGGATGCGTACGGCCGTGCTGTCGTCGTTCCGCCACTGGGATCCCAGTGGCGGTGTGCCGCGCCGTCCCTTCGCGCTCGGCGCGCGGGGCGCGGAGCAGCCGAGTTCTTTCGCCGTGGATTTCGTCCTGGAGGGTGTGCGCCATCAGTTCGGTTTCTCGGTCGACGACACCCGGGTGACTGAGGAGTGGCTCTACTACTACCCCGAGGGCCGGCAGCGCCGTCTCTATGAGCGCGACGCGGCAGACGTCGTTACCTTCGGCCGCTGGCTCACGGGCCGCCGGAAGGTGATCGCCGAATTGCTGAGGCCGAACAGCTTGTACCTGTCTGTCGCGGCGGCACAGGGGCACGATCAGCTCGGCAGGGTGTTCCAGTGGTTCAGTTCCGGCTTGCGGGTGGCGACGGACCATGACTTCTCCGAGCGGCTCGACCGCACGGTCCAGCTCTGCCTTGCCGGTCGTGGGGCAGTGAGCCGTCGCCGGTGATGACACTGCTCCGTTTCGCCGACCTCGGAGTCTCCGGGCTGGAGATCGCGGAGTGGGACGACGCCATTCTGGAGAGCCAGAAGAGGATCTCACGTGTTCTCCAGGAGGCGTTGGGGACAAGGCGCGGGTCGAGGTCGGCACCCAGCGGCGGGTGAGAGTGGAACACCGGACGGCCGAGGGGACGTTCGCTCTCGATCTGGCGCAGGAATCGAGCGGTACGCGGACGTGGATCGGACTCGTGGGCCCTGTCGTCACGACGCTGGCCGAGGGCGGTGTCCTGTGTGTGGATGAACTCGACGCGCGTCTGCACCCATACCTGGTGGACGCGCTGGTGGGGATGTTCCAGTCCCGGGAGACGAACAGGACCGGGGCGCAGTTGGTCTTCACGACGCACGAGGCCGCTCTGCTGGGACGGAATGTTCGGACGGAACTTTTCAGGGATCAGGTGTGGTTCACGGAGAAGGATCCCGGCACGCTCACGACGAGGTTGTTCCCGATGACGGAATTCGCCGTGCGGGATTCCGTGGACAATCTGGAGAGGCGGTACCTGGGCGGACGTTTCGGCGCGGTCCCGTATTTGGATGACGAACTGCTGCGGGACATGGCCGTGGCGTTCCGGCATGGGGGTAGCAGTGAACCGGGGAAGGCCGCTGAAGCGGACGAAGGGCATACGCCAGGAGCAGCGTAGGTACCTCATCTACTGCGAGGGGAGTGTACGGAAGTCCAGTACTTCCGCGGTCTGAAAGCCGAGTTACGCACCCTCCCGGTGTCGATCAGCATGGGCGGCGAACACGGCGAACCAAGTCACTCGTCCGCGCCGCGATCGAGCACAAGAACAGGGCGCCGCGCTCCTCCCAGGACCGCTGTACGGAGTACGACGAGGTCTGGTGTGTGATCGACGTGGAGGCACCCAGACCGCACGCGGGTCTCGACGAGGCGCTTGGGTTGGCGAGGCGCCACGGTATCGAGGTGGTGCTCACGAACCCCTGCTTCGAATTGTGGATCCTGCTGCATTTCAAGGATGTCTCCGGTTACCACACGTCGGAGGCCGCGCAGAAGGCGCTGGAGAGGCTGGGTGCCGGCGGGTACGCCGTGAGCCGCAAGCACCTCGACTTCGAGAGCGTCCGAGAGGGTTATCCGGACGCGGCGGGCCGTGCGCAGTCCTTGAGGCAACGCGGTGCGGACGGGCTTTCGACCAATCCGTGGACGGACATGGACCGGCTGGTGGGACAGCTGAAGACCGCGTGGCAGCAGCCGGGTGACTGGCCCGACGCCCTACGGCGTCGAGTCGTCGGCCAGTTCCGCCACGCCCGTGATGCGGTGCAGTGGATAGGTGCGGACCTCGTCCGCCGTGTGGTCGAACGCGGTGACGAAGCCGCCCTCGACCTTGACCGGTGCGATCACGCGCTGGCTGGCCGAGCCCTCCGCGTTGACGTAGCCGATCCAGACCGCGGAGCCGGTCATGGCCGCTGCCTGCACCGTGGCGAGGGTCTCGGCGGAGGTCGTACGGGGAGGGCGCCCGCCGCCGCGGACTCGGGGTGCCGTCCTTGCGTACGACCGTGGCGGCCGTGTCACCGGCCCGGATGGCCCGGACCGCCGCGCTCAGCAGGGTCGCGTCCGGCACCGGCGGGCCCTCGGGCACCGGGTCCGGGGAGTGCGGGGCGGGTGCGGCGGGCGCCCGCGCGGGTGATCAGGACGTCGCCCTCGGCGGATTCGGCTGCCGGGGCGTAGCCGAGTTCGCGCAGCCCTTCGAGCAGCGAGCCGGGGTCGGTCTGGGCCGCCAGGACGGTCGGGGCGAGCCTGCGCAGCCGCAGGGTGGCCGAGCGCCTGTCGGCGAGGATCTCGTTGAGCACGGCCTCGTCGTCGCAGCGCACGTACGCGGACGCCGAGCCGATGCGGAGGTGGCCGTGGCGGCGGGCCACGTCGTCGATGAGGTAGCTGAGGGGCTGCGGCACCGGCGTACGGCTGTGGGCGGCCAGGAAGGCGTGCAGGTCGGATGCGGACTGGCCGGCGTCCAGGGCGCGGCGCACGGAGCCGGGGTGAAGCGGTAGACCGTCGCGCCGCCCTTCGACTCGATGTCGGCGAGCACCGAGAGCGTGTCGGACAGCGGGCGTACCAGCGGCCAGGGGCGACGGCCGTCAGATCGGCCTGGAGGAGTACGTGGTCGAGCGGCTCGGGGATGAGCGGGCGAGGCGGGCGGCTGCGGCGCCGGGACCCTCGTCGAGCAGCGCGCGGGTCTGGGAGGAGAGGGCGCCGCGGCCGGTGATGCCCAGGAGCTCCGCCTCGTTGACCGTCCACAGGGCGATCCGGGAGCGCAGGTCGGAAGTGTCGCCGGGGCGGATGACGCACCGTACGGCGCCGGGGAGCTCGCGGTGGCCTTGGAGGGTGCGCCGGACTTCGTGGCCCCGGTGCGCAGCGGCCGCTCCCAGCGCAGCCGGGCCAGCAGTGTCACGGGGTCGGGTGCGGTGCCGGGCGGGAGCTCGGCGAGCAGGGCGAGCACCCGGTGGCGTACCTCGGGCGCGGCCGAGCGGTCCAGCTCCGGGCCCAGCGCCGACAGGGCGCGGCCCTTGGCGTCCTGTCCGCCCACCAGGCCGGCGGTGCGGGTGGCGGTCAGCCAGGCGGAGGCGAGGAGCGCCCAGCGGTGCTCGGCGGAGAGGTCGATCCAGTCGTCGTACGCGGGAGTGGGCGCGTACCGCTCGTCCGTCTGCCCGTCGGGGCCATGAGCCCTGCGGCGTAGGCGAGTTCGACCCAGAAGGCGGCGATCGGCTCGGACACGTCGAGTGCGGTCGCGGCCCGTTTCAGCTCACGGACGCTCAGTCCGCCGGCGCGGAGGATGGCGGGGCCGCCGCCGTTCCAGAGCTTGGCCAGCTCCTCGATCGTGGACAGGGCCATGAAGGCCTGGCCGGCCGCTGCTCTGTCCACAGCCTGGGGATCGCGTTCGGCGACCGCGGTGACGGCCGGGGCACCGGCTCCGGTACGCGGTGGGCGCGTCCGGCCCGCAGATGCAGCGCGGCTTCGCGCGGCAGTACGACGGTGCGCGTCGACACGGGCAGCAGCAGTCCGCGATCGCGCAGCCACTTCACGGGCGGGGTGGGGTTCGGGGTCACTTCCCGTAAGGCGGCCCCACACCAGCCGGTCCAGGACGGCCAGCGCCTCGACCGGGGCGGTGTCCAGCAGCGCCGCCATCCTGGCCCGGTCCGTGAACAGCCCGGCCAGCGAGGTGACGGCGGAGACCGGGTCGTAGGTGGCCGGGAGCCCCGCTGCGGCCAGGATCTCCTGGAGCCGGCCGGGGACATGCCTGCCGTCGCCTCGGAGACGGTCGGGCCCAGGCCGGTGGGGAGGGTGCTGCGGGGACGGGGCGAGCAGCTCGCGTGCGGTGCGCACGAGGTGCAGCCGGTCCTCCTCACCCCAGACGAGGGCCTGTTCACGCAGGGTCGCGAGGGCGCCCGGCAGTGCGGCTGCGATCAGCGCGTCGACGTCGTCACGCCCGCCGCCGTCGCCCTCGCTGTCGCCGGTGATGAGCGCGAGCAGCGTTTCGTACGGCGCCGGGTCGGGCGCCACTGCCAGCGCCTCGGCGGTCTGCAGCGCGAACCGGTCGAGATGCTCCAGCGCGCGGATCACGGAGGCACGGGTGCCCGCCCTCGTGGCCAGCTGGGTGATGTCGTTCGGAACGGGGTTGAGCAGGTCGGGGCGGGCACGCAGAAGCCGTGCCAGCGATTCGTCGCCCGGGCGCGCAGAGCTTCGGCGAGCGTGCGCGGTGCTGTGGTCGTCCCCATCCGACCCACGGTAGCCCCTGTAACGCTACCGTCGGGGCAAGCAGGTAGAGGGAGAAGCATCGAGTGGGCATCGAGAGCGACCAGCTGGTCTACGACTATCTGAGCCGGGTCGGGGACCTGGCCCAGCGGCAACAGCTGCCATCGGGCGCCAGGATGAGACTTGTCTCGACGCTGCGGGCGAGATCGAAAGGCACCGCGCGAAGGCCGGTCCGGACTCCGAGGCCGTGGTGCGGCGCATCATCGGCAGGCTCGGCACGCCGGACGAACTGGTGGCCCTGGCCGCCAGGTCGCCGGACGGCACCGTGCCGCTGCCCTCGCCGCGGGCGTCGGCGGGGACCGGGCGGAGCCGAAGGCCGCGCGGCAGCGTGGTGTGCCGCGACCCGGCGGGGCTGCTGCGGAAAGAGACTTCCAGCAAGGGCGCGTCGGACGCCGGCGAAGGGCCGGCGGAGGATGTGCAGCCCGCCACCGGTACCGGCGACGAGGCCCCTGTCGTGGGCTGGCCGTCCGCTTCGGCGCCGCACATGGCGGGCCTGGACCAGGCACCGTCGGTCGGTGAGCCCGACTGGTGGCGCACCGATCCGGGGCCGTTCGGTGGCGAAGGCGTGGGTGTGCCGGGGTTCGTGGGCGGCCTGGAGATCCCCGAGCTGCTGAGACCGCCGGTGGTGGAAGGCGCGGACGCGGACGAAGAGGCCGAGGGAAAGGCTGAGGAAGAGGCTGAGGAGGGCGCCGGGAGGCCGGGGCCGCCCCGGGCGCCCGGAGGAGGCGGATCCGGCTGCGCCGGCGGCGTAAGGCCGCAGCAGCCGAGGCCGCCGGCCCGGCCCGTCCTCGCACCCGTTCCTGCTCCTGGCCGCGGCCCTGCTGGTGGCGGGCGCCGTGCTCGGCTCCTGGATGGCCCTCGCGGGCGGCTGGCTGCTCGCGTACAGCTCGCGCAAGCTGTCCAGGACGGAGGCGAAGTGGGTCGCGCTGGGGCTGCCGGGAGTCGTCGTCGCGGGCGCGTTCGTGTGGCTGTGGGGGCGGATGAACGGGCGCTGGGGCACCCCATCGGCGAGGGCGCGATGGGGACGCGATGACGGACGCGTGGCCCGTCATCGTGCGGGTCGCCGCGGTCGCCTCCGCGCTGTACCTGGTGTGGCGGGCGCGGAGGCTTCGGTAGTGAGGCCGGGGCCGTCCGGCGACCGTTACGGCGAGCCCCTGAACCCACAGCAGTGAACTCACGGCGGTCTCGGTAGGCAGGTGCATGGCGCCGAAACCGAGCCGTCGTACATCCAGGTCCCCGCCGATATGAAAAATGGTCGATGCCATCTAAAGTCCCCACCCTTAGATCAAGTAGCTACGTTAACAGTGCAGTTGGCTGTACTCCGGGTGGCTCCAGCCGGTCCGGATCGCCGGTCGGCGGGGGCGAGGGCGGGGAGACAGCCGGCGCCGGAAGGCTGCGGGCTGCCTCGCCCGGCCCGTACGCTGATCCGCATGACCGGGGCCAACGGGAACAGGATCATCGACGGCCGCTTCGAGTTGCTGGAACGGCTCGGCAGTGGGGCATGGGTACCGTCTGGCGGGCGCGTGACTCCGTGCTCCACCGTGAGGTCGCGCTCAAGGAGGTCCGGCCACCCGATCCGGCGGTGGCTGCCGCCATGCCCGAGGCCTCGCTCGTCCTGCGGGAGCGGGTGCTGCGCGAGGCGCGGGCGCTTGCGAGCATCAACCATCCCCATGTGGTGACGATCCACCACATCGTGGACGCCGGGCCGCATCCCTGGATCGTCATGGAGCTGCTCCCGGGCCGTACCCTCCAGGACCGGCTCTCCCAGGGCGTGCTGGCACCGGAGGAAGCCGCCCGGATCGGCCGTCAGGTGCTGTCAGCGCTGCGGGCCGCCCACGCGGTGGGGATCCAGCACCGTGATGTGAAGCCGGCCAACGTCATGCTGCGCGCGGACGGCGGCGCGGTCCTCACAGACTTCGGCATCGCCGCGCTCCAGGGCTCGACGCCGCTCACCATGACCGGTGACCTGATCGGCTCGCCCGAGTACATCGCTCCCGAGCGGATCCGCGGCCACGACGGCGACCCGGCGTCCGACCTGTGGTCGCTCGGCGTGGTGCTGTACGTCTGTGTGGAGGGTGAGCCCGCTGCGTCGCGCTACGGCCCTGGCCACGCTCGCCGCCGTGCTGGACGACCAGGTCCCGCCACCCGTACGGTCCGGGCCGCTCGCGCCCGTGCTCAACGCCCTGCTGGTACGCGACCCGGCTTCCCGGCCCGATGCCGCCCGGCTGGATCTGATGCTGTCCCGGGCCGAGTCGGGCAGCACGCCCGACCGGGCGCCCGCGGTGATGACGCCGACCGCGCCGACCGCGCCGGCGGCTCCGGTGGCCTGCCCACCACCCGCCGACCGCGGTGCTGCCGGAGAGTGCGGGTCCGGCGGCCGTCGGCCACCCGGTGCAGCCGCCCGGTCAGGGATCCGGGTGTTCACCAGGCAGCAGTCCGTCGTGCCCGCGCGCAGCCGTACGCCGGTGATCGTCGCTGCTGTCGCCGTGGTGGTTGCACTCGTCGCCGCGACCGCGCTGGTCCTCACGTTCAGGGACGGTTCCGGTACGACGGCGGGCAGGGCGACCGGTGGCGGGCGGCCGGCGCCTCCCCGACGGCATCGAGCGCGTCACCGGCACCGTCGCGGCAGTCGACCCCGCCGCCCACGAGCGAAGCTTCCGCGACGACCGGGGCCGCCCCGACGAGCGAGGCGGCGCCGCCGCCGACCGAGGAAGCCGACGACGACCACGAGGACGACGACGATGACGCCACGCCGGGCGGCGCCCTGTCCGGCAGCTGGGTCGCGCAACTGGCGTCCACGGAGAAGTCCGCCGGCCCTGGGGCACGAGACCGACAGGAGAACGCGCTACGGAACAAGGGCATCGACAACATCCAGTTCCTGGACAGCGACGCCCATGCCTCACTGAAGCCGGGCTACTGGATGTTCTACGTCCCCGGCTTCGGCAGTGGCTCCGACGCGGTCACGTGGTGCCGGTCCCATGGACTGAGTACCAACAACACCTGTGTGGGCCGCTATCTCAGCGACAACGCGAACGACCGGCAGTACCTGTGCAGTCCGGCGCCGGGCGGCGGCACGAGCGGCCGCTGCACCCGGAGCTGAGCCGTCCCCGGGCGACGGCCGCTCTCAGCAGCCGGCCGCTCTCAGCAGCCGGCCGCTCTCAGCGACCGGCCGCTCTCAGTCGACGGCCGGCGCCTTCGGGTCCAGGGGATCGACGGAGAACGTCAGCCTTCCCCGGCGTGCGCCACGATGGCATCACGCTTCAGGTACACCTGGGGCGGTCCGGCCTCGGCCCGGACGGCCGCGCTCCTGCGCCGGGGTACGCCACTGCTCGTCGCCGGTGGCCGTCTCCAGAGCCGGCAGACGCCCGTGGTCGCTCGGGCCGGCCCTGAGGGCCGGTCACTTTCGCCAGAACAGGTGGTGCGTCACCCCGCTCGGGCTGGGAACGACCTCCAGGTGGAACCGGTCGAGCAGCTCATTGGGGAACTCCCAGAGTCGTACTCCGACCCCGAGCTTCCCCGGCGAGACCGCTACGTGCAGGGTGTCGACGAGGTCGGCGTCGAGGAACTGCCGGATGGTGGTGGCCCCGCCGCCGAGACGGACGTCCTTGCCCTGTGCCACCTCCCGGGCCTGTTCGAGAACCGTGGCAGGGTCGCCGTCGACGAAGTGGAACGTGGTGTCGGAGAGAGTGAACGAAGGACGCTTGTGGTGGGTCATGACGAACACCGGCAGAATCATCTGATCTGCTGGACCCGCTGCCGGCATGTAAAGGCCTCTCGGTCCGCGACGACCACCGGTGATGGGGCCCGCCCGGGTGCCCCGGCGATAAGGAGTTGGACAGGACCGCTCGCGCTGGGACCGCGGTCGCATCGCCGAGGGCGTCGCGCTGGTCACCGACGCGATGACCCGCTCGACACTCGGCCCCTACCAGTTCCAGGCCGCCATCGCCGCGCTGCACGACGAGGCGCCCAGCACCGGCGAGACCGACTGGCGTCAGATCAACACGCTGTACAAGATCCTGGAGCGACTCTCGCCGAACCCGATGGCCAGCCTGAACCGGGCAGTGGCGGTCGCCATGATCGACGGACCGCGGGCCGGCCTGGCCCTGCTGGACGAGCTGGCCGAGGACGACCGGATCACCGACCACCACCGACTGCACGCGGTCCGCGCACACCTGCTGGAGAGGGCCGGCGACCATCCGGCTGCTCGGGAGTACTACCACCGCGCCGCCCACGGCACCACCAGCCTGACCGAGTGCCGCTACCTGGATACCCGCGCCGCCCGACTGGCGCCACGTCCCGCCTCCGGCTGAGCGCGGGGTGAGCTAGTCGTCCTGGACCAGGACCCCGCCGCGGCCTCCGCGTAACGGCACCGTGCCATGCGCGCCCGGTTACTTCGTCAGGTCCGCCCGGAGCTCGTCCAGGATCTTGTCCGCGGCCGTGTAGCCGATGCCCTGGATCCACAGCTCGTCGTCGACGGCGTACACCTTGCCGTTCTTCACGGCGGACATGTTCTTCCAGAGTCCGCTGCCGGTCGTCCCGGTCTCCTTGGACTTCGCCGGATCGCCGTACGTGGAGTGGAAGACGACGTCCGCGTCCGCGAGGTCGATCTTCTCCGGGCTGATGTCGTAGGAGAAGCCGTCCTTCGCCTTGTCCGCGATCGCGGGCGACCGAGGCCGACGTCGGCGAGGATCGTCGCGATGTAGTTCTTCCTGCCGTAGATGCGGATGTCCGCGCCTTCGACGAACCGCACCATGTTGACCTCGGTGCCGGCCGCCTTCTCCTTGCCGCCGAGCGCCTCGGTGACTTCCCGGCATGCGTGGCGTAGTCGGCGATGACCTTCTCGGCGGCGGGGACCTTGCCGAGCGCGTTCGCGTGGACCTGGAAGTTCGCCTTCCAGGGTCGCCGGTGGTCTCGGTCATCACCGTCGGCGCGATCTTCTTCAGCTCGGCGTACTTGTCGCCGTGCCGGATCTTGCTGGTGAGGATCAGATCGGGCTTCAGCGCGGCGATCGACTCCAGGTTCGGCGTCATCATCTCGCCGACGTCCTCGATGCCGGCGACCTTGTCCTGGGCAGGTAGCTCAGGAAGCCCGAGTCGACGTCCGCGTGCGTGGCACCGACCGGCTTCACACCGAGGGTGAGCGCGGAGTCCAGCTCGGCGGTGTCCAGGACGACGACCCGCTTCGGTGCGACGGGGACCGCGACGTTACCCATGGCCGTGCCGACCATGTGCGTCTTGCCGTCCGATGTGGAGCCGGAAGCGCCGGAATCGGAGCCGGAGTCCGATGAGCCGCAGGCGGACAGCGCGAGGGCGGCGGTCACGGTGAGCGAGGCGGCGGTGAGGCCGCGGCGGCTGTGCGGGTGGGAGCCGGTCATGTCAGGGATGCCTTTCCGAGGGTGGGGGCGGAAGGCGTCCAGGGTGCCCCGCGACGACGAGCGGCGAACCCGTCACCGGGTCGGGACGATCACCGCCTCCAGGCCGAAGACCTTGGCCACGAGTTCGGCGGTGACTATGTCGCGGGCGGGCCCTCGGCGACGATCCGGCCCGACTTCATGGCGACCAGGTGGTCGGCGTACCGGGAGGCCTGGTTGAGGTCGTGCAGCACGGTGACGACGGTCCGCCCCGGCTGCCGTCCGCGGCCGGGGAGGCCAGCCGGCGCACCAGGTCCAGGACCTCCACCTGGTGGGCGATGTCGAGATACGTCGTCGGCTCGTCCAGCAGCAGCAGGTCGGTGTCCTGGGCGAGCGCCATGGCGATCCATACGCGCTGGCGCTGGCCGCCCGAGAGTTCGTCCACGGACCGTTCGCCGAGTGCGGTGATGTTCGTACGCTCCATGGCTTCCGTCACCGCACGCTCATCCGCATCCGACCACTGCTGCCACCAGTGCTGGTGCGGCTGGCGGCCACGGGCGACGAGGTCGGAGACGCTGATCGCCTCCGGCGCCACCGGGGTCTGCGGCAGCAGGCCGATCGACTGGGCGATCTTCCGGGTGGGGATGCGGGAGAGCCCTGGCCGTCCAGGAGCACGGCCCCGGCGTGCGGCTGAGCAGCCGGCCGAGCGCGCGCAGGGTGGTCGACTTGCCACAGGCGTTCGGGCCGACGATGACGGTGACCTGCCCGTCCGGGACGGCCAGCTCCAGCTCGTGCACGACGGTGCGGTCCTCGTAGGCGAGGGTCAGCGCACGTGCGGCGAGCCGGGAGTCCGGGGTGGTGCTCATGCGTTGCCTCCACTGCGGCCACCATGGCCACGGATGATCAGCCAGATCAGATACGGGGCGCCGACCGCCGCCGTGAGCACACCCACCGGCAGTTCGGTGGGCGAGAAGAGTTTGCGTGCCAGCAGATCGGCGAAGACGACGATCACCGCACCCAGCAGCGCCGAGCAGAGCAGCGGGATCTGCGCCGTACGCGTCATCCGGCGGGCGATCTGCGGGGCGAGCAGCGCCACGAAGTCCACCGGTCCCGCCGTCCCCGTCGCCACCGACGCCAGGACCACACCCAGCGCGACGAGCCCCAGCCGCACCCGGCCGAGGCGGACGCCGAGCGCGGTCGCGGTGTCGTCGTCCATCGATACGGTGCGCTGTGCGCGGGCCGCCCACAGCACGGCAGGCAGCAGGACCAGGAGCGTCCAGCCGATCGGTGCGGCCTCGTCCCAGCCTCGGCCGTTGAGCGAACCCGTCATCCAGATCTGCGCCTGCTGGGCGACCAGGTAGTCGCCCTTGGTCATGAAGAGGGTGGTGACGGAGCGCAGGGCGATCGCGAAGCCGATACCGATCAGGACGAAGCGGGTGGCGTGCAGCCCGCCGCGCCAGGCGAAGGCGTACACGAGCGCCGCCGCGGCGACTCCGCCGATGACGGAGAGATAGGGCAGCACCGTGTACGAGGTGACCCCGAACGTCATCGCGCCGACCGTGAGCGCGCTCGCGCCCTGGCTGATGCCGATGATGTCGGGGCTGGCCAGCGGATTGCGGGCAACGGTCTGGATCAGTGCCCCGGCGATCCCGAAGGCCGCGCCGACCAGCAGCCCGACGGTCATGCGGGGCAGCCGCAGCGTGCCGACGACCAGTTCGTCCGGCGACGGCTGCCCGAGGATCACCTTCACGGCCTCGGCGGGTGCGACGAAGCTCTCGCCGATGCTGAGGTAGGCCACACAGATCGCGGCCAGCAGGACGGCCAGGACACCGGCGGTGAGGGCCGAGCGGCGGTGCAGCAGGAACCTGCCCCGCTTCCCGACCCGTACGAGGCCGTAGCCGGCCGGCCGTACCGACGGCCGGCGCGGAGCCTTCGCGGTCGTAGGAGCTTTCAGGGTGCCGCTCATGCGGGGACCGCCTTCCGGCGCACCAGCGTGACCAGGAACGGCACGCCGATCAGCGCTGTCATCACACCTGCGGGGACCTCGCCCGGCGGGAAGACGATCCGGCCGATCACATCCGAGACGAGCAGCATCACCGGCCCGATGAGGACCGCCGTGGGCATCACCCAGCGGTGGTCGCTGCCAACGATCGCGCGGGCGATGTGCGGGACGGCGAGGCCGACGAACGCGATCGGCCCGGCGGCGGCGACTCCGGCCCCGGTCAGCACGGTGGCCCCGATGCCGCCGACGATGCGTACCGTCGCGACGTTCTGCCCCAGCCCCTTGGCCATGTCCTCGCCCAGCGCCAGTGCGTCGAGCCCGCGCGCCACCGACAGTACGAGGACCGCGCCGATCAGCAGGAACGGCCAGATCTGCTGTGCCACCTCCGCCTCCCGGCCCGCGATCGACCCGACCTGCCAGAAGCGGAACTCATCGAGTGCGGATGCCTTGGTCGTCAGCACGGCCATGGTCACGGAGACCAGCAGCGCGTTGATCGCGGCGCCGCCCAGCGCGAGCTTCACCGGCGTCGCACCGCCCCGGCCGCGGGCCGCGATCGCGTATACGGCGACGGACGCGACGGCGGCGCCCCGAACGCGAACCACACGTACCCACTGAGCGTGTGCACCCCGGCGTACGCGATGGCCAGCACGACGGCCACCGACGCGCCCTGGCTGATGCCGAGGACACCGGGGTCGGCGATGGGGTTGCGGGTGATGCCCTGCAGCGCAGTGCCGGCCAGCGCGAGCGCGGCACCGACCATCAGCCCGATCAGGGTGCGCGGCACCCGCATCTGCCGGATCACCTCGGCGGCGTCGGAGTGCCCGCCGTGCAGCAGGGCGTCGAACACAGCGGACGGCGCGATGGTCCGCGCCCCACGGCGAGGCTGAGCAGGACGGCCAGCAGCAGCGCGACGACGGCCGCCGCCGTCGCGGATGCGCGTCTGGACAGGCGTGGTGCGGCGGCTGACATCGGACCCAATCGAGCGAGCACGGGCGGGCAGGGGACGGAGCGGGGAGAAGTAAGGCTTGGCTAAGTCTATGCAACGCCACTGTGGGGCCGAAGGGGCGAGGGGGACAATGGCCCCATGGCTTCGCTTCCCCGACGGTCGGCTTCGACCTCGATATGACGCTCATCGACTCCCGGCCCGGAATCGGGGCCACCTATCAGGTCCTGTCCGCCGAAACGGGCGTCCACATCGACATCGACCTGGTCATCGGCCGCCTGGGCCCGCCCCTGGAGGCCGAGCTGGCGAACTGGTTCCCGGCCGGCCAGGTGGCCACGGCCGCCGACCGGTACCGCGAGATCTACCCCACACACGCGATAGCGCCGAGCCGGGCCCTGCCCGGTGCCCGGAGGCCATCGAGGCGGTACGGGCGCTGGGCGGCCGGACGCTCGTGGTCACCGCCAAGTACGAGCCCAACGCCAAGCTCCACCTGGCCCACCTCGGGATCGAGCCGGACGTGCTGATCGGCCAGCTGTGGGCGGAGGCCAAGGCCGAGGCGCTGCTGGAGCACGGTGCGCGGATCTACGTGGGCGACCACACCGGGGACGTACGCGGGGCACGCGCGGCCGGGGCCCTGTCGGTCGGCGTCACGACGGGGCCCTGCGATGCGGACGAGCTGCGGGAGGCGGGCGCGGATGTGATCCTGGCCGACCTCACCGAGTTCCCGGCCTGGCTGCGCACGCTCTGAGGTCCGCGGCACGGCTTGCCACCATGCGTCGCTGACCGGATCCGCCGGCCGGTTCGCTATCGGGCGGCGGCACGCTTCGGGAGTTCATCCACACCGACCGCACCACACCGGCGGCGGCGATGAGGAAGCCGAGCCCCATCAGCATGCTCACCGCGTAGGCGATGGTCGGGAACGGGTCGGTGTCAAGGAACAGTGGGGCCACTGTGACCAAAGTGGCCACTGCGCCGACGAAGAAGACGATCGCGCCGACCTGTACGAGCCGGTCGCCTGCGGCAGAAGGAGTAGTACTCACCGGGCAAGGGTAGTTCCCACCGCGGGGAACCATTCGGCGACGTCTTGTCACCGGCCCTCGGCCCATTAGCCTTGGGCATGGCGGGTCTGAGGAGACCCGCTGTACTGCTATCCGGAGCCGTTTCGCGGCTCTGCCGTGCACCGACGAGTACGAGGACGAGGACAGACGTGCCCACGGGTAAGGTCAAATGGTTCAATTCGGAAAAGGGCTTCGGCTTTCTTTCGCGCGACGACGGCGACGACGTCTTCGTCCATTCGTCGGTTCTGCCTGCCGATGTCGAAGCCCTCAAGCCGGGACAGCGCGTCGAGTTCGGTGTGGTCGCGGGTCAGCGCGGTGACCAGGCCCTCTCCGTGGTGATCCTCGACCCCACCCGTCCGTCGCCGCCGCACAGCGGCGCAAGCCGGACGAGCTGGCGTCGATCGTGCAGGACCTGACGACGCTGCTGGAGAACATCACCCCGAGCCTCGAGCGGGGCCGCTACCCGGACAAGGCCGCGGGTGCGCAGATCGCAGGCCTGCTGAGGGCCGTGGCCGACCAGCTCGACGTCTGACCTCCGGCCGCGAGGCGAACGGCGCGGGAGTGGCCCGGACAGACGGGTGCCCCGTGCCGTTCAGCTGCCGGTCGGGTTGACGTACCGCTGCCCGTTCAGTCGAACGACAGTGCGTCCGGGGCCAGGGCGGGCACGAGCCCTCGGCCGCCGCCCGCGTCAGCAGGCCGCGGACCGCCGCGTATCCGCTCTCGCCGAGGTCGGCGGTGAACTCGTTGACGTAGAGACCGATGTGCTGGTCGGCCACCGCGGGGTCCATCTCCTGGGAGTGCTCCAGTACATACGGACGAGAGGGTTCCGGGTCGTCCCAGGCCATCCGTACCGACGTACGCACCGCGTCGGCCAGCCGGCGCAGCGTCTGTGTGCCCAGCGACCGCTTGGCTATGATCGCGCCGAGCGGGATCGGCAGGCCGGTCGTCGACTCCCAGTGCTCGCCCATGTCGGCAAGGCTGTGCAGGCCGAAGTTCTGGTAGGTGAAGCGCGCCTCGTGGATCACGAGCCCGGCGTCCACCCGCCCGTCGCGCACCGCGGGCATGATCTCGTGGAACGGCAGGACGACTATCTCGCCGACGCCGCCCGGCACCACTTCCGCCGCCCAGAGCCGGAACAGTAGATAGGCGGTCGAGCGCTCGCTCGGTACGGCGACGGTCTTCCCGGTCAGGTCCGTACCCGGCTCCCTGGTGAGCACGAGCGGCCCGCAGCCCGCCCCAGCGCCCCGCCGCACGGCAGCAGCGCGTACTCGTCCAGGACCCACGGCAGCACCGCGTACGACACCTTCAGCACGTCGAATTCACCGCGCTCGGCCATGCCGTTGGTGATGTCGATATCGGCGAAGGTGACATCGAGTCCGGGCGCACCGGGGACCCTGCCGTGGGCCCAGGCGTCGAAGACGAAGGTGTCGTTCGGGCACGGCGAGAAGGCGATCTGCAGCTGTGGGCGCTCCGGGCCGGCCGCCGAGGAGTCAGTCACGGTTTCGGTCATGGTGTATCCAGCCTTCCAGTACGGGTGCGCTCATCCCGAACGCTTCGGTGAGCGCGGCAAGCGCGTCCCCGATGCGCCAGGCGGCCCGGTCGCGCGGGCCCACGGCGTTGGAGACGGCCCGGAGTTCGAGCACCGGCAGCCGCAGCCGTTCGGCGGCCTCCGCGACCCGAAGCCCTCCATCGCCTCGGCGGCGGCGTCGGGTGGGCGGCCAGCAGAGCGGCGGTGCGCGCCGCGCTGCCGGTCACGGTGGAGACGGTGAGGATCTCGCCCGGCAGGGCGCCGGTGGCCGCGGCCACCTCCCGTACGAGGGCGGGAGGAGGCAGGAAGCGGTCCCTGCCGAAGCCGAGACCGGTGACGGGCACGAAGCCGTCCTGTGTGTCGGCGCCCAGGTCGGCTGCGACCACACCGGTCGCCACGACGAGGGTGCCCAGCGGTGCACCGGGGCGAAACCGCCGCCGATACCGGCCGAGACGACCAGTCCGTACGGATCCGTGGCGGGCGCGGCGGCAGGGCGAACGCCGCCGCGGCAGCCGCCGCGGCCGGACCCGCCCGCCCGCTACGACGTCGAAGGCGCCGGAGCGGTGCACCTGGAGGCCGCCCGGCACCTCGCGTATCTCCGGGTGTGCCCGAACGCGCGTGTGACCGCGTCCCGTTCGGCCGGGACAGCGGTCACGACAAGCACCCGCACAGTGGTGGTCCTTAGACGAGCGGTCAGGAAGTTTTCTTGAACTCGAAGTGCCAGACGCCCACGAGCTCCTTGCCCTTCGTCTCCACGACGCTGACCTGGGTCTTGTCCGCGGTGGGCTCGCCGGTCTGGCTGGCGAAGAAGGCGCTGCCCGGATGGTCCGGTAGGTCTTCTTGTTCGGCTCCTGCTCGGCCTGCTGGCCGTTGATGAAGAGGGTCCAGCCGTTCTCGGCGATCTCGGGGTCGACGCCGAAGCGGACCTTGTCGTCCATCGAGACCTTGACGGATTTCTCCGCCTTCTTGTTGAGGCAGCCCTGGATCTCGGATTCCTTGAGACCCTCGCCGTCGTTGTAGCAGGCCGCCTCGGTGTGCACCGAGTTGTCGCCGACCGTCACGGTGGCGAGCGGGCTCGGCTTGTCGCAGGCGGAGAGGACAAGGAGTCCCGCGGACACGGCACCAAGGGTGACGCCGATTCGGCGGCCCCTACCGGAGAAGAAGGCAACGGTCATGGGCCGAAGGCTATCGGTCGTCCCGGCTCACGCCACGCGGGGTGCGGCGAGCCGCGCCGGGAGACGCCCAGCAGACCCCGTACGGAGGCGGCGGCGCCGAGGGCGAGAAGCCCGGCGGCGACGGACATGCCGAGTACTCCGTTGAGGGGAGCACGATGCCGATGGCCCCGCCGACCACCCACGCCATCTGAAGCGCGGTCTCGGACCGGGCGAACGCCGACGTACGGACCTCCTCCGGCACATCCCGCTGGATCATCGCGTCCAGCGACAGTTTCGACAGGGCCTGGGTGAATCCGGCGACCGCACCGAGCGCGGCGACCATCACCGTGCTGAAGAACAGCGCGGCCAGCACGGCGACGCCCAGCGCCAGCCCCAGCACCGTCGCGATGATCAGTTCAGGACCGCGGGACCTGAGCCAGGAGCCGACCGCCGTACCGCAGGCGTTGCCGGCCCCGGCCGCGACGCCCACGATGCCGAGGGAGACGGCGGCGCTCTGTCCGGAGAGCGGGTGTTCGCGCAGCAGGAACGCCAGGAAGAAGATCAGGAAGCCGGACAGCGCGCGGTGCGAGGCGTTCGCCTGTAGCCCGTGCAGGACGGCAGGCCCGACGGACCGCAGTCCCGGCGGTTTCTCGCGGCTCTTCCTGGCGCCGTTTTCCTTGATCTTGTTCTTTTCTCCGCCGTTGCGCGGGCGGGCGTGTCGCCCGTGTACGGGATCACGAGCCTGGCCTTGCGCTCACCCTTGGCGGAGTCGACCTTGGGCGGCAGCGTGAACGCGAGGAAGGTCCCGCCGAGGAAGATCGCGCAGGCGCCGTAGAGCGGCCAGGGCGAACCGATGCTCTGCAGCCCGGCCCCGATCGGGGCCGCCACCCCGTCGCCAGGAGCCCGGCCAGCGTCACCCGGGAGTTCGCTTTCACCAGCGAGAAGCGTGGCGGCAGGAGCCGGGGCACGACGGCGCTGCGCACGACTCCGTACGCCTTGGAGGAGACCAGGACGCCCAGCGCCGCCGGATAGAGCTCCAGCCCTCCGGTGGCGACCGCGCCCGACATGGTGATCGCGAGCACGGCGCGGGCGAACATGGCGCCCGCCATCGCGGCACGCCGGCCGTGCGGCAGCCGGTCCAGGAGCGGGCCGATCACCGGGGCCAACAGGGTGAAGGGGCCATCGTGACGGCGAGGTACAGGGCGACGCGACCGCGGGCCTCGTCCGTGGGAACGGAGAAGAACACGGTGGAGGCGAGCGCGACCGTGATCATCACGTCGCCCGCGCCGTTCACCGCGTGCAGCTCGATCAGCTTGCCGAGGCCGGATTCCCCGGCGCCGTGCGCGTGGGTCACCCTCCTGATGCGCTTGGCCGTACCTGTGAACGGCCGGTGCAGGGCATGGCCCATCGACCGGCCTGCTCTGCGGAGCGGGCCGGATCCGTCTGACGATCTGGCGGCAGCCACCTCGTCATAGTGCCCCAACCCATGCCGCGGTGAACCGTGATCGGGCCGGGGGTATGGCGAGGTAACGCCCTGTCGGGTCAGTCACCCACCGCGAACGGTGGTAACGAAACAGGCGCGGATACGGCCGGGACGCGCCGGGGAGCAGGAGCAGGTTTAGATGGTATATGTCCACATTCTGGGCCGGATCGGTGACGCACCGGCACCGGACCGGTACGGGCGGGCACCGGATCGGTGCCCGATCCGGTGTGGATCGGCTGTGGATCCGCCGCTGATCCGTCCACTTTGGGGCGGGCAGGTGGGCGGAGAGCGGCGGAGAGGGTAGCGTGCGTAACGCGCCACCGGCGGTTGTTCTTGGCCGCGCGCCTCTCGGCTGTCCCGCAGAATGGATAGCAGAAGGCACGCCCGAGGCAGGCACAACGGGTGTGGACGTCGACGCGGCCCCAAGGTCCGCTCCGCCCACAACTGTCATGGCCGAAATCGGACATCGATGGAGCTGTGGCGCGCTCGTGAGACTGCGTATGGAGAGAAGCGAGACCTGTGAGTGCTGCGACGACGACGCGAAGCCGTACGGCCCGTACCCCGCCCCGACCGACTGTGTGCCGAGGCGGTAGACCTCGCCCGCACGGCGGCCGAGGAAGCTGCCGCGCCCTCGGTGGTCGGCGAGCATGTGTCCCTGATCTCCGAGGGGACCGGGTCGTCACGCACTTCTTCGAGTGCAAGGACCCCGCCTACCGGGGCTGGCGATGGGCGGTGACGGTCGCCAGGGCCTCCAGGGCCAAGAACGTCACCCTTGACGAAACGGTGCTGCTCCCCGGCTCCGACTCGCTCCTCGCCCCCGAATGGGTGCCGTGGAGCGAGCGGCTGCGCCCAGGTGACATGGGCCCCGGCGATCTGCTGCCCACCGAGGCGGAGGACCTCCGGCTGGAGCCCGGTTACACCGGCGAGGACGAGCCTCTGCCGAACTCCGCGCTCTCCGACGTGTCCCAGGAGCTGGCGGCCCTCGTCGACGCGGAGGACGCGGAGCTGACGGTCCGGCCCGAGTCCACCAGCCGCGGCTCGATCGCCTCGGTCGCGGACGAGCTCGGTACGCGACGGGCGCGGGTGCTTTCCCGGTACGGGCTGCGGCTGGCGGCCGACCGGTGGGACGAGGAGTTCGGTGCGAAGACCCCGATGGCGCAGGCGGCTCCCGCCACCTGTGTCACCTGTGCCTTCCTGATTCCGATGTCCGGCTCGCTGAAGCAGGCCTTCGGGGTCTGCGCGAACGAGTTCGCCCCCGCGGACGGCCGGGTGGTCTCGCTGGCCTACGGCTGCGGCGGACACTCCGAGGCCGCCGTGATGCCGAGGCCGCCGCAGCCGGCGCCGCACGCACTGGACACGTTGCAGGTGGACGACTACCAGCTGCGGCCGGTCCGGGACAGCGGATCGGTGCCTTCGGAGGCGGACGCGCCGACAGAGGACCTGGGCCACTCCTGACGCTCCTGCCCGCCGTGGGGTCCGGGCTCGCGGTGCCGGGTCCCGCGTGCGGTCCGGGCCCACCCGGCGACGGGCCTGGTCCTCGGACGCCGGACGGGCTTGATTCCCCGACCGCGGGGCCGCGCCCTGGGCAGGCCCAGCCCGTCCGGCAATTGAGGACATCCGGGGCGCGGGCGGGACGGCGGGCTTCGCGGGCGCGGTACCTTCGGGCGCACACTGGCGTCACGGGTCACCGGAGCAGAGCGGAGTTACGAGCGTGAGCATCAATGCGACCGAGGGGCCGACCCGTTCGGGACCGCGCGGCTGCGACGTGGCGTACTCAATGCCTGGGGCGCCGGTCCTGCCCGGTTCCGGGAGGACGCCAACGCCGAGGAAGACCTCGTGCTGGGCGGCTACCGCGACCGCCTCGTCGTCGAGCTGGCCCAGAACGCCGCGGACGCCGCGGCCCGCGCGGGAGTCCCCGGCCGGCTCCGGCTCACCCTGCACCCGGCCGACGACTCGGACAACCCGCCGTCCTCGCCGCCGCCAACACCGGCGCCCCCTCGACGCGACCGGCGTCGAGTCCCTGAGTACGCTCCGGGCCTCCGCCAAGGGAGGGCCACGAGTCCGCCGTAGGCCGGTTCGGCGTCGGCTTCGCCGCCGTCCTCGCCGTCAGCGACGAGCCCGCGGTCATCGGCAGGCACGGCGGCGTGCGCTGGTCCTCGCGGAGGCACGCGATCTCGCTCAGGAGGCGGCCACCGGCAGCCCCGGCCTCGGCGACGAGCTCCGCCGGCGCGACGGCCACGTACCCTGCTGCGGCTGCCGCTGCCCGCCGAGGGCACCGCACCCGACGGTTACGACACCGTCGTCGTCCTGCCGCTCCGCGACGGCAGCGCCGAGGACCTCGTCGGGCGGCTGCTCACCGCGGTCGACGACGCGCTGCTCCTCACGCTGCCCGGCCTGGACGAGGTCGTCATCGAAGTCCCGGACGGTGTACGGACGTTGCGGCGCTCCCAGCACGGCCCGTACACCCACATCGAGGATTCCGCGCACGGCACCAACCGCTGGCGCACGGTCGGCCACCACGGGCCCGTGGAGGCCGCCCTGCTCGCGGACCGCCCGTCGAGGAACGGCTGCGCCCGCACTGGTCGGTCACCTGGGCCGTGCCGGTCGACGAGGACGGGCGCCCCGGAGCCCCGTACCGCCCCGTCGTGCACGCGCCGACCCCACCGACGAGCCCCTCGGTGTGCCCGCCCTGCTCATCGCTTCGGTGCCGCTGGACACCACCCGCCGCCACCCGCACCCGGCCCGCTCACCGACTTCCTGGTGCAGCGCGCGGCCGACGCGTACGCGGAGCTGCTCGCCGGGTGGGAGCCGGTGTCCGTCGCCACCATCGCGCTCGTTCCCGGCCCGCTCGGCAGGGGCAGCTGGACGGTGCGCTGCGGGCGGCGATCCTGAGCGGCTGCCCCGTATCGCGTTCCTGGAGCCGGCCGCTCCCCGTGACACCACCACCGAACCGGCCGACCAGTGGGACGCCTGGGAGGGCGCGGACGGCGGCACGGCGCGCAAAGCCACCACCGCCCTGCGGCCCATGGAGGCCGAGGTCGTGGAAGGTGTGGGAGCGCAGACCGTAACGGTGCTCGCCGAGGTCCTGCCCTGCCTGCTGCCCGCCGGGCTCGAACGCCGCACCGAGCTGCGCACCCTCGGTGTCGCCCGTGTCCCGCTGACCGAGGCCATCGACCGCCTCGCCGGTCTGGAGCGCGCCCCGAATGGTGGCGGCGGCTGTACGACAGCCTGACCGGGGTGGAGCCCGACCGGCTGTCCGGCCTCCCCGTACCGCTCGCGGGTCCCGACGACGCACCCGAGGGCCAGGCGCCCCGCACCACCATCGGCCCCGCCAGGTCCTGCTGCCGCTCCCCGACGCACTGACCGGCCCCGTCCTGGCCCGGCTGGCCAGGCTCGGCCTGAAGGTCGCGCATCCGGACGCCGCCCATCCGCTGCTGGAGAAGCTGGGCGCGCTGCCCGCCACCCGCGCGCCGTCCTGACGACCCCGCAGGTCCGCCTCGCCGTCGCGGGGTCGATGGACGCGGGCGAGGTCTGGGACGAGGACGCGCTGGACGGCGACGAGCTCACCGAGACCGTGCTCACCCTCGTACGGGACGCGGACCTCGCACCCGGCGACGAGCCCTGGCTGGGTGCGCTGGCCCTGCCCGACGAGGACGGCGAACCGGCGCCCGCCGGTGAACTCGTGCTGCCCGGCAGTCAGTTCGCCCAGATCATGCGCGCGGGCGAACTGGCCCTGTGCGACGAGGAGCTGGCCGGACGCTGGGGCGAGCAGCCCCTCACCGCCTGCGGAGTGCTGGCCACCTTCGCCCTCGTACGGACCACCGATGTGGTCCTGGACCCGGACGAACTGGAGCCACGCGACAGCGACTTCGCCGAGCCCGACGACGCCGGTCTGCTCGACGCCGTCGATGTGTGGTGCGAGGACATCCTGGACCAGCTGCCCGACACTCCCGTGCCGCCGGTCGCCACCGAGATCGTCGCGGTACGTGACCTGGACCTCGTCGACGACGACGCCTGGCCACAGGCGCTCGCCATGCTCGCCAGGCCGCCGCTGCGCGACGCGCTGACGCAGCAGGTGCGGGTGCTGCTCCCGGACGGTACGACCCAGTCCGTGCGGCCGTACACCGCCTGGTGGCTGCGCGACCACCCGGTGCTCGGCGGACGCCGCCCGGCCGGTCTGCGCGCGGCGGGCGGCGACCCACGGCTGGCCGGTCTCTACGACTCCGTCGACGCGACCGGTTTTGACGACTCGCAGGTGCTGCGGGCGCTCGGCGTACGGACATCGGTGGCGGCGCTCCTGGACGAGCCGGGCGGCGCGGCCGAACTGCTGGGGCGGCTCGCGGAGCAGGAACGTCCGGTCGGCCCCGTACAACTGCACTCGCTGTACACGGCCCTGGCCGAGCTGGACCCGACCAGGTCACGCTGCCGGACGAGCTGCGGGCGGTGGTGGATGACGAGGTGCGGGTCGTCGACGCGGCGGACGCCGTGATCGCGGACGCGCCCGATGTGCTGCCGCTGACCGAGGGACTGCCGCTGCTGCCGGTGGCCCCGGCGCGGGCCGCCGAGCTGGCTGAGCTGCTCCAGGTGCGGCGGCTCGGCGAGACGGTCGAGGCGGAGGTGACGAGCGAGGGCGAGGAGCATCAGGTACCGGATTCGGTGCGGATCCTGCTCGGAGCCGGCACCCCGGACACGTATATCGAACATGGTGAACTGCGGGCGGGCGGCGTCGAGCTGGACTGGCGCAGGACCCCGGACGGAGCGGTCCACGCGTCCACGCTGGAGGGCGTGGCGGCCGGTCTCGCGTGGGCGGCCGGCCAGTGGCCGCGCCGCTTCGAGGTGGCCGCGCTGCTGGAGGACCCTTCGCGTACCGAGGAGTTGGCCCGGGACCGCTGGTTCGACTGATCGGTTCGCCCGATCAGGTTCGCCCGATCAGGTTCGCCCGATCGGGCGATCTTCACAGGAAAGTCATCACGCCGTACAACCATCCACATGTGGAACCCGTCTGGTCTGTCGAGTCATCAGACTCGCAGACCACATGGGACCGCCGGCCTCACAGCTGGCCGCGGACCCCTTCTCCACTGGGGAACACATGCGAATTCGTGCCACTGTTGCCGTCGTCTCCGGCGCCCTGGCTCTGTCCGCTTTCGGCGTCCCGGCCGCTCAGGCCGACGACGCCCGCACCTGGACACCCGACTTCGGCTCTCGGCCCCGGAGCAGTCCAAGGGGCGTATGGCCGCCCGTTCGGCCACCGCCGACGACGACCTCAAGATCACCAAGGCTGTCGTGAACGGTGGCAAGCCGATCGTGGTGGGCACCACCGCACCGAAGAAGGTCACCGTCGCCATCACGGCCACGGACGACTCGGGCATCGCCGACGCTTCCACGCTCCTGTGGATCGGCAGCGACCTGGAGTCCGAGGAAAGCTTCGGCTTCGGGCAGAACGAGAACGCCGCCAAGTGCAAGGCGGCCAACGCCAAGACGTCCACCTGCACGCTCACGGTCACCATCGACCCGGCGTTGCTGCTCAACTCCGACGCGGCCGGCTGGCACGTCGGCGCCGCGGTGCTGAGCAAGGACGGCCAGTACGTCCAGAAGGACGCCTTCGCCAAGACGAAGCTCCAGCGCCTGTCCAAGGTGACCGTCAACGCCGCCCCGGAGCCGGTCAAGAAGGGCAAGACCATCACGGTCACCGGCAAGCTGTCGCGTGCCAACTGGGATACCAACACGTACAAGGGCTACACCGTCCAGCCCGTCAAGCTGCAGTTCCGCAAGAAGACCAGCAGCACCTACACCACCGTCAAGACCATCAAGTCGAGCAGTACCGGTGCGCTGAAGACCACCGTCAAGGCCACCGTGGACGGCTACTGGCGCTACAGCTTCGCCGGTACGTCCACCACCCCGGCCGTCACGGCCGCGGGTGACTTCGTCGACGTGAAGTAGTCGAGCCGAAGTAGCAGCCGGGGCCTGCCGAAGGCCCTGGGCCGGGTCGTCGAACTGCCGTCGTCCGGCCGAAGGCCGAGCCGCGCGGCGTCTGGTGCGTACTGTCGCAAGGCGGAGGATCGTCCTCGTACTGGACGTACTCGGACGAGTCCGACAACGCGGCGAGAGTGCGTGCCAGGCGTCGCGCGGCAGACGGCAGTTTGACGACACGGCCTAAGCGGAAGCGGCGGCTGACCAGCCGCCAGGCGAACTCCAGGGCAGCCGCCGCGACCACCGCGATCCCGACCGCCGTCCACGGCATCGAGGTACCCACCAGCTTCAGCGCGAAGAAGTTCTGGAGCCACGGGACGACCAGCACGATCACGAAGCCGAGACCCATCGTCGCGACCAGCGCGATGCGCCACCAGGTGTACGGGCGGGCGATGATCGCCAGGACCCACATGGAGACCAGGAACAGGGTGAGTGTCGCCGCGCTCGTCTCCGCGCTCAGCGCGTCCGGACCGGAGTAGGCGTGCCTGGCCACCAGGTACGTGGTGAAGGTGGCCGCCGCCGCGATCGTCCCGGACGGCACGGCGTACCGCATGACACGGCGTACGAAGTTCGGCCGGGCCCGCTCCGTGTTCGGGGCGAGCGCGAGGAAGAACGCGGGCACGCCGATCGTCAGCGTGGACAGCAGGGTCAGGTGCCGGGGCAGGAACGGGTACTCCACCTGGAAGCACACCACCAGGATCGCCAGCAGCACCGAGTAGACGGTCTTGGTCAGGAACAGGGTGGCGACCCGGGTGATGTTGCCGATGACCCGGCGGCCCTCGGCCACCACGGAAGGCAGCGTCGCGAAGCTGTTGTTGAGCAGCACGATCTGGGCCACCGCGCGGGTCGCCTCGGAGCCCGAGCCCATCGAGACCCCGATGTCGGCGTCCTTCAGCGCGAGCACGTCGTTGACGCCGTCGCCGGTCATGGCGACGGTGTGGCCGCGTGACTGGAGGGCGCCGACCATGTCCCGCTTCTGCTGCGGGGTGACCCGGCCGAAGACCGTGTTCTGCTCGATGGCGGTGGCCATGTCGTCGCGGTCGGTGGGCAGATGGCGGGCGTCCAGGGTGTGCTCGGCGCCCGGCAGACCCAGCTTCTGGGCGACCGCGCCGACCGATACGGCGTTGTCGCCGGAGATGACCTTCACGGCGACGCGCTGGTCGGCGAAGTAGGCCAGGGTCTCCCCGGCGTCCGGCCGCAGCCGCTGCTCCAGGACGACCAGTGCGGTGGCCTCGGCCCCGGCGGCGACATCCGGGGCGTCCAGCGCGCCCTGGGTCCGGGCAAGCAGCAGGACCCGCAGGCCCTGTTCGTTGAGGTGGCCGATCTCGGCGAGGGCGGGGTCGTCGGCCGGGAGCAGCACGTCGGGGGCGCCGAGCAGCCAGGCGGATGTCTGCCCGTCGCCGTCGGTGAACGCGGCCCCGCTGTATTTGCGGGCCGAGGAGAAGGGCATCGCCTGGGTGACGCGCCGGCCGCCCTCGTCCGGGTAGGCGTTGATGATGGCCTGGAGGCTGGCGTTGGGCCGGGGTCGGATGCGCCGAGGGCGCCGAGCACGCGGTGGACGTAGGCGTCGGCGTAACCGTTCAGCGGCCGTACCTCGGTGACGTCCATGCCGCCCACGGTGAGGGTCCCGGTCTTGTCCAGGCAGACGACGTCGACCCGGGCCAGGCCCTCGATGGCGGGGAGCTCCTGCACGAGGCACTGCTTGCGGCCGAGCCGGATGACGCCGATGGCGAAGGCGACCGAGGTGAGCAGGACCAGGCCCTCGGGGATCATCGGGACGATGCCGCCGACGGTCCTTGCGACCGATTCCTTGAAGTTGTTGTCCTTGACGACGAGCTGGCTGATGATCAGGCCGATCGCGGTCGGCACCATCATCCAGGTCACGTATTTGAGGATGGTGCTGATCCCGCTGCGCAGCTCGGACTGGACGAGGGTGAAGCGCGAGGCCTCCTCGGCGAGCTGCGCCGCGTAGGCCTCCCGGCCGACCTTGGTGGCGGTGAACGCGCCGCCGCCGGCGACCACGAAGCTGCCTGACATCACCAGGTCGCCGGGGTGCTTGAGCACGGGTCGGCTTCGCCGGTGAGTAGCGACTCGTCGATCTCCAGGCTGTCGGCCTCGGCGACCGTACCGTCCACGACGACCTTGTCCCCGGGCCCGAGCTCGATGAGGTCGCCGAGGACGATCCCGGAGACGGAGACCTCGGCGGCCCTGCCGTCACGCCGCACGGTCGGTTTCGCCTCGCCGATGACCGCGAGGCTGTCCAGGGTCTTCTTGGCACGCCACTCCTGGATGATGCCGATCCCGGTGTTGGCGATGATCACGAAGCCGAAGAGGCTGTCCTGGACCGGCGCGACGAAGAACATGATCACCCAGAGCACGCCGATGATCAGGTTGAAGCGGGTGAGTACGTTCGCGCGGACGATCTCGGTGACGGAGCGCGAGGAGCGCACGGGCACATCGTTGACCTCGCCGCGCGCGATCCGCTCGGCTACCTCGGCGGAGCTCAGACCTTGGGTGTCGGGGGCGGTGGCGGCTGCCTCGGGTGTACGGGGCCGAGCTCGGCGCCCGTGTCGGTCATGGGAGGCCGGTGGGTGCCGGGGGCTGTTCCCCGGACGAGTCGAGTGCCCGCTGCGTCATGGCTCCGACGGTACGGGCGCGGCGACCTGTTCACCCGCCGGGGCCGCAAGACCGTACCTGGGGAGGAGAGGAACAGTCCCCTGGTTGTACGTCGGCAGCCGCTGGTCGTACGCCGGTGGCTGCCGCGGCCGTTGTCCGTCAGCGGCTGCCGGGGTCCGGGACGGCCGGGCCGGCCTCGGCCGGCGTCTCTTCGGCGGCGGCCCGCTTCAGTGCGGCGTCACGGCCCCGGACGTACCAGATGCCGACCAGCCCGAGTCCGGCGCCGGCCAGGCAGGTCCACACCCACCAGGCCTGTCCGCGGTCGTCGAACCAGCCGTAGAAGGGAGCTGGACCAGGAAGAGGGCGAACCAGATCATCGTGCCGCCGGTGACGGTGGCGACGACGGCCCTCCAGGGGCCGGGTGCCTCGTGCTTCGGTGTCCACTTCTCCATGACTTCAGTGTATGGCCAGGGCGAGCGCACTCCGCCGGACCGGTCGGGCCAAGGGTCTACGCGCGGAGATAGCGATCTTCGACTTATGTATTCATACTGAATCCGCTTACGACTGTCTTGAATTAGTCGTGTGAAAGTCCAAAGCTGACCAGTTTTCACCCCAGTCCTCACCCCTCTACGTCACAACTGAGGTCATACATGCCCCCTCGGCCACCGCTCCGGTCGACTCCACGCAGCCTCCGGCTCCACAGCCGAACGGCAGCCTGGACCGTTTCTTCAAGATCTCCGAGCGGGGTCGTCGGTCGCACGCGAGGTCCGTGGCGGATTCGCCACGTTCTTCGCGATGGCGTACATCATCGTGCTCAACCCGATCATTCTCGGCAGCGCGAAGGACATGTACGGGAATCAGCTCGACAGCGGCCAGTTGGTCACCGCCACCGTGCTGACCGCCGCGTTCTCCACGCTCCTGATGGGTGTCATCGGCAATGTGCCGATCGCGCTCGCGGCCGGCCTCGGCGTCAACACCGTCGTCGCCCTCCAGCTCGCCCCCGGATGAGCTGGCCGGACGCGATGGGCATGGTCGTGCTCGCGGGCTTCGTCGTGATGCTGCTCGTCGCGACCGGCCTGCGCGAACGTGTGATGAACGCCGTGCCGAAGTCGCTGCGCAAGGGCATCGCGATCGGCATCGGCCTGTTCATCCTGCTGATCGGCCTGGTCGACTCCGGCTTCGTCTCCCGTGTCCCGGACGCCGCTCACACCACCGTGCCGCTCCAGCTCGGCAGCGACGGCCACCTCAACGGCTGGCCGGTGCTGGTCTTCGTCATCGGCGCTCTGCTGACTCTCGCGCTGATCGTCCGCAAGGTGCCGGGCGCGATCCTGATCTCCATCGTGGCCATGACGGTCCTCGCCCTGATCATCGACGCGATCGCTGACCTGCCGGGCGGGGCCTGGGGCTGACCGTCCCGGAGTGGCCGGGCAACCCGGTCGCCTCCCCGGACTTCGGGCTCATCGGTGAGGTCAGCCTGTTCGGCGGCTTCGGCAAGGTCGGCGTCCTCACCGGCATCCTGTTCGTCTTCACCGTGCTGCTGTCCTGCTTCTTCGACGCGATGGGCACCATCCTCGGCGTCGGCGACGAGGCGAAGCTGATGGACAAGGACGGCCACTTCCCGGGCATCAACAAGGTGCTGTTCATCGACGGCGTCGCGGTCGCCGCGGGCGGTGCGACCTCCGCGTCCGCCGGCACCTGCTTCGTGGAGTCCACGGCGGGCGTCGGCGAGGGTGCCCGCACCGGTCTCGCGAGCGTGGTGAGCGGTCTGCTCTTCACGCTGGCGCTGTTCCTGACACCGCTGGCGACGATGGTCCCTCGCAGGCCGCCACTCCGGCGCTGCTCGCGGTCGGCTTCCTGATCATCTCTGGATCGGTACGGGACATCGACTGGAGCGACACCACCCTCGCGATCCCGGCCTTCCTCGCGATGCTGATGATGCCGCTCACGTACTCCATCACCAACGGCATCGGCATCGGCTTCATCGCCTTCTGCGCGATGCGGCTGGCAGCCGGCCGGGGCGCGAGATCCCGGTGGCGATGTACGCGGTGTCGGCGGTGTTCGTCTTCTACTACGCGATGCCGGCGCTCGGCCTCACGTAACAACCCGGATCAGCCTGCGGTCGGATCTCCCTCATGTGACCTGGTCGGCCGGGTCGGCGTGGCGGGATCCGCCCGTAGAACTTTCCGTCTCGTCGACGGCCGCGTGGAAGCGTTCGTCGAAATCGTCGCGAACGAGCGTCCGGACCACGTAGTCCTGGACGCTCATCCCGCGTCTGGCCGCATGCTGGCGGAGCCGGTCGAGCAGCTCACCGTCGATGCGCAGGCTGAGCACTGTCGATCCCATACCAAGCAGAGTCGCGGGCCGAACGTTCATTTCGCGTGTGATTCCGCCTTTGGGTCACTCGTTTGGGTGATTAATTTCTCGCGCGTATACCACCCGGGTGGTCTTTAGGGTAGGTAATGAGTTACGCTAATAAACATGCCTGACCTGATCCACGACGGTGACAGTGCCGCCGCCGTGAGCTCCCTTCGCTCAGCCGTGATGCTGCTGGGCCGACGCCTGAAGCACCAGCGCGTCGACGAGTCGCTGAGCCCCACCGAGATGTCGGTGCTCGGCACTCTTGCCCGCTGCGGGTCCGCCACTCCGGGTGAGCTCGCCCGCAAGGAGCATGTGCAGCCCCGTCGATGACCCGCATCGTCGCGCTGCTGGAAGCGAAGGGTCTGGTCAGACTGGAACCGCACCCCGATGACCGTCGGCAGAAGATGGTCAGCCAGACCGAGCAGGCAGAGGCCATGCTCGCCGAGAGCCGCTCCAAGCGGAACGCCTGGCTGACCACTCTCGCCGAGGGCCTGGACGAGGACGAGTGGGAGACGCTGCGGGCCGCGGCGCCCGTGCTGGAGAAGCTCGCTCACCTGTGACCCGACGGGCGCACCGGAACAGTCCGGGAGCGCCCGCTGTCACGTCCCCGTCATCGAGACGCTGTCTACGCCCGAGGAGGCGAACCCTTTTGAGTTCGGGATCCGGAGCAGACTCCGCCCCGCACCGACTTCCACCCACGAGAGCAAGACCGGCGGGACCTTCTCGTCGCTGAAGATCCGTAACTACCGCCTGTTCGCCACGGGCGCCGTGATCTCCAACACCGGTACCTGGATGTCCCGCATCACGCAGGACTGGCTCGTCCTGAGCCTCACCGGATCCGCCACGGCCGTCGGTATCACCACGGCCCTGCAGTTCTCCCGATGCTCCTCTTCGGCCTGTACGGCGGCGTCATAGCCGACCGGTTCCCGAAGCGGCGACTCCTGCTCATCAGCCAGGCCGCTCTCGGCCTGTGCGGCATTGCCCTCGCCGTCCTCACCCTCTCCGGCGTCGTCGAGGTCTGGCACGTCTATCTGATCGCCTTCCTGCTCGGCATGGTCACCGTCGTGGACAACCCGGCCCGCCAGGCCTTTGTCTCGGAGATGGTCGGACCCTCCCAGCTGCGCAACGCGGTCAGCCTCAACTCGGCCAACTTCCAGTCCGCCAGGCTCATCGGCCCCGCCGTCGCGGGTGTCCTGATCACCACGGTCGGCAGCGGCTGGGCCTTCATGTTCAACGGCCTGTCGTTCATCTCCCCGCTCATCGGCCTGCTGATGATGCGCACCAGCGAGATGCACGCGACGGTGACCGTGAAGCGCGCAAAGGGTCAGCTGCGGGAGGGCCTGCGCTACGTCTCGGGCCGCCCGGACCTGATCTGGCCCATCGTCCTGGTCGGTTTCGTCGGCACGTTCGGCTTCAACTTCCCGATCTTCCTGACGGCGTTCGCGGACGAGGTCTTCCACGGCGGCGCCGGGATGTACTCGTTCTTCAACATCCTGATGGCGGCAGGCTCCCTGGCCGGAGCCCTCTACTCGGCCCGCCGCCGCTCCTCGCGGCTGCGGACGCTGGTGGCCGCGGGCACGGTGTTCGGTCTCCTGGAGATGGCAGCCTCGCTCTCGCCGTCCGTCTGGCTGTTCTCGATCCTGCTGGTCCCGATCGGCATGATCGGCCTGACGACCAACATCACCGCCAACACCAGCGTGCAGATGGCTGCCGACCCCGAAATGCGGGGCCGGGTGATGAGCCTCTACATGATGGTCTTCGCCGGTGGTACGCCGGTGGGCGCCCCGATCGTCGGCTGGATCAGCGACACCTACGGGGTCCGGACCGGCATGGCGGTCGGCGGTGCCCTCTCGATGACGGCCGCGATCGGGGTCGGCGTGATGCTGGCCCGCGTCGGCGGCCTGCGGCTGAAGGTCGACCTGCGACCCGGCCGCCCGCATGTGCGGTTCGTCCCACGCGAACAGCTGGCGACGGCGGCCTGACCCTGTCAGCACGACGCGCTGCCCTCCTCCCCGGTGCGGGAGGAGGGCAGCGGTGCGAACCGGTTCAGTCCAGTCCCCGGGACACGCCGGGACGCTGGGACACTCGCCGCATGAGCAGCCAGAGACTCTTCGCCGCCGTCCTGCCGCCCGCCCCGCCGTGCACGAGCTGACCGGCGCCGTCGCCCCGCTGCACGCCCTGCCCGGCGCCGTGAATCTGCGCTGGACGGCAGCCGAGGGCCGGCACTACACCCTCGCCTTCTTCGGCAGTGTGGACGAAGAGCTGTTTCCGGAGCTCCACGGCCGACTGGAACGGGCCGCGCACCGCACCCGCCCTTCCCGCTGCGCATCCGGGGCGGCGGCAGGTTCGACGGGCGGGCGCTGTGGGCGGGGCCGCGGGCGGGCTCGACACGATGCGGCTGCTGGCCGCCCGTGCGAACGCCGCCGGGCGCAAGTGCGGGTGGAGATGGAGAAGCACCGGCACTACGTCCCGCACCTCACGCTGGCCCGCAGCCGGGTCCAGGCCGACCTGACTCCGTACACCGAGGCGCTGGACGGCTTCGAAGGCCTGCGCTGGGAGGCCGGTGAGCTGAGTCTCGTACGCAGCCATCCGCCTGTGGACGGGGTGCCGGGGAGCAGCCCGCTACGAGGTCGTGCGGGCCTGGCCGCTGGGACGCTGAGCGGTGCCGTTACGCTCGAAGGGTGGACCCGAAGACCAGAAACCGCGTGATGGCCCTTGTGCTCGTACTGATGTTCGTCGTTGTGGCCGTGTCGGCCGCCTTCGGAGGCTGACGAGGGCGGCCGACCGCGTGCCGTCGGGCACTACCAGGCGAAGTTCTCCGGCGAGGGACCCGGGCCGGGAAGATCTCGTCCAGTGAGGACAGCACCTCCTGCGACAGCTCCAGCTCGACCGCACGCAGTGCGGAGTCGAGCTGTTCGCGCGTCCGCGGCCCGGAGATCGGACCCGTGATGCCGGGCCGGGTCAGCAGCCAGGCCAGGCCCGCCTCGCCGGGCTCCAGACCGTGCTTGTCCAGCAGGTCCTCGTACGCCTGGATCTGCGCGCGCACCTTCGGGTCGGCGAGCGCCTCGCCGGACCGGCCGGAGGTGGACCGGGCGCCGCCGCCCTCGCGCTCCTTGCGGATCGCCCCGCCGAGCAGCCCGCCGTGCAGCGGCGACCAGGGATGACGCCGAGCCCGTACTCCTGGGAGGCCGGGATGACCTCGCTCTCGGCCCGGCGCTCCATCAGGTTGTAGATGCACTGCTCGCTGACCAGGCCGTAGCTGCCGAGCCGCTTGGCCGTCTCATTGGCCTGAGCGATCTTGTAACCGGAGAAGTTGGACGAGCCGGCGTAGAGGATCTTGCCCTGCTGGACCAGTACGTCAATGGCCTGCCAGATCTCCTCGATCGGGGTGGACCGGTCGACGTGGTGGAACTGGTACAGGTCGATGTGGTCCGTCTGCAGCCGCTTCAGGCTGGCATCGACGGCCCGGCGGATGTTGAGGGCGGACAGCTTGTCGTGGTTGGGCCACGCCTCGCCGTCGGCGGCCATGTTGCCGTAGACCTTGGTGGCGAGGACGACCTTGTCGCGGCGGTCGCCGCCCTGGGCGAACCAGGTGCCGAGGATCTCCTCGGTGCGGCCCTTGTTCTCACCCCACCCGTACACATTGGCGGTATCGAAGAAGTTGACGCCTGCCTCCAGGGCGGCGTCCATGAGCGCGTGGCTTTCGCTCTCGTTGGTCTGGGGCCGAAGTTCATCGTCCCCAGCACGAGGCGGCTGACCTTGAGTCCGGTGCGTCCTAGCTGCGTGTACTTCATGACCCCAACCCAACGCCTTCGAGTGCACTCGAAGCAAGAGACGATCTCAGCCTCGCGGGTCCTGTTCTGCCTGCCGGGCGAATCTGTCCAGCGCCGCCAGCACCGCCCGCGTGGTCGCCGGGCCGCCCAGATGTCCCGCGTCGTCGATGACCGTCAGCTCCGCGTCCGGCCACGCCTTCGCCAGCTCCCAGGCCGTGATCAGCGGGCTGTCCAGGTCGAAGCGGCCGTGCACCAGGGCTCCGGGGATCCCCGCCAGCCGCCCGCGTCGCGGATCAGCTGCCCTCTTCCAGCCAGGCCCCGTGCGCGAAGTAGTGCGAACAGATCCGGACGAAGGCCAGCTGGTCCCGGCTGGGCCGGCCGCCGTACGGGGACGGGCCCTGGTACGCCTCCTGGGAGATCACCGCGTCCTCCCAGGCACACCAGTCGGCCGTCGCCCTCGCCCGTATGTCCGGGTCGGGGCTCTCCATCCGGCGTGCGTACGCGGCGACCAGGTCACCGGGTCCCGCCGCCTCCGGGACGCCCGCCCGGAACAGGTCCCAGGCCTCGGGGAAGAGCTGCCCGGCGCCCCGGTACAGCCAGTCGATCTCGCTGGGCCGGGTCGTTGTCACAGCCGGAATCACGATCTGGGCGACCCGGTCCGGGTGCTGTTCGGCGTACGCCAGGATCAGCGTGGAGCCCCAGGAGCCCCGTAAAGCAGCCACTTACCGATCCCCAGGTGGCTGCGCAGCAGCTCCATGTCGGCGATCAGATGGGCCGTCGTGTTGTGCCGCATATCGGCGGCCGGGTCGCTCGCGTGCGGGGTCGAGCGCCCGCAGTTGCGCTGGTCGAAGAGGACGACACGGTACAGATCCGGGTCGAAGAGCCGCCGGGCCGGGGCCGCAGCCCGAGCCCGGGCCGCCGTGGACGACGAGGGCGGGCTTGCCCGCCGGGTTGCCGCAGACCTCCCAGTGGACCAGGTTGCCGTCGCCGGCGTCGAGCATTCCCTGGTCGTACGGTTCGATCGGCGGGTACTTCTCGTCCGGTGCGCGGTCCATGGGGCTGACTCCCTCACTGCTGACTCGGCCAAAGGGCTCAGGCTATGAGGACGAGCCGTCCGCGCACACCGCCTGCCGCGAGCCGGGTGTCCGGTGGGCGAGCTGGACCGCGACTTCGATCAGTTCCACCAGGCCCGCGAGCGGTACGACGAGGAGAGCGCGGCGTAGCCTGGGCGCTGTGAACGCGACCCGCAGGTGCTTGCCGTACTGGACGATCTCCTCGCCTCCGCCGCCCCGGACGAGCGCGGCGCACTATGGCATCTCGCCGAACAAGGGCGGGAGTTGGACGCCAACTTCGTACGTCTGCCGGCGGGCGCCGCGGTGGGCGAGCACCAGGAGGACGTGCTGGATGTGCTGCTGGTCGTCCTCGGTGGCAGCGGCAGCCTCACCAGGGGTGCGGACGCCCTGGCACTCACGCCGTCGACGGTCACCTGGCTGCCCGCACCTCACGCCGCGCGCTCGCGGCGGGCCGGAGGGGCTCACGTATCTCACGGTGCACCGCCGTCGCCCGGGTCTGACGATCAAACCGTCCGTTTCGCCCCGGCCGGCACACGGGGCGGCGAGGCGCCCTGCATGCTGGACCGGGTCTGCCCGGAGTGCGGCCGGCTGTCGGCGGATGCGGCACCGGTGTTCTGCAGTGCGTGCGGGAGCGGTTCCCGGAGCGCTGAGGGCGTGGACGCGAGGTGGCCGGCGGGCGAGGACCTCGTCGGCTCCGCCCGGGTCAGCCGGCCTGCTTGGTGGCGTCGCAGCTCGTCACTTCCGGCGGCTCCGGCGCAGGCCTCTGCATGAACTTGGAGAGGTGCTTCTCGTACAGGTCGGTCCAGGTGGATTCCGACATGATCTTCTCCAACGCCTTGCACACCTCAAGATCCGGCCGGGATTTCGCTTCGGGGCCCACGTGGCGCATCCCCACGCCCCAGCCTTCCATTCCGGTCGGGTGGCCCAGCATCGCGACCTCGTCCTTGTGGGCGTAGCGGAACCCCTCCAGGATGACGTCGTCCGTGCTCACCGCGAAGATCTTGTTGTCCGCTTCCAGCAGATCGTTGAGGCAGGTTTCGTACGACTCGACCACCTTGACGTTGTAGCCCTCCTGCTTGAGCCGGCCCGCGTACGTCGACCCCCGGCCGTACACACCTGGAGGTCCTTGTCCTGGAGGTCGCTCGGGTCGTTGAACTTCTCCTTGTGGATCTCTCGGATGAGGAAGCTCTGGCCGGCGTTGTAGTAGGGGCCGACCATGGAGATCTTGTCGTTCTCCAGTCGTTCCTTGTTGATGGAGAACGTCGCGAGGATGAGGTCCACTTCCTTCCTGTCCAGCGCGGAGGCCCGATTCGCGGTGACCACCTCTGTGAAGGAGACGTCCTGCGCCGGATAGCCCATCTTCCTGGCGATCTTGTAGCCGAGATCGATCTCGTAGCCCTTGTACTTGGGGACTTCGCGGCCCTTGACCATATGGGTGCCGTCCCGCTCGCTCAGCCCTGGCTGATCACCCTTGATACCGATCTTCAGGGTGTCGTGGCCGTCCTGTTTGAACGTGAGGTAACCGGGGCCTTGGCCTTGCTGTTCGGTGATTCCGTATCCCCTCGGGACTGGTCCCAGGCGTACCAGCCCACGCCGCCCAGCAGCCCGCACACAATGTCGCCGCCAACGCCGCCTGCCAGGTCCGGAGCCGCTTGCGCGGTGCCGGGGCAGCCGCTGACGCACCGGACGACGGGGGCGGGGACGTGGGGGCGGCACCGAAGCGGGGCCGGAGGCGGGGCGGGCGGTTCGGCGGGAACCGGGGCGTGGGGATGCGGACGGCGGTGCCGAGGAGGGACCGGAGGCAGGGGATACGGATGGTGGCACCGAGGAGGGTGCGGACACCGGTGCGGGTTCGGCGGCCGGTTCGGCGGCAGCCGGGGACGCGGCCGGCGCAGCGGCTGGGGCACGGGGCAGGCGGGGCACGGGGGCAGGGTGCAGCGGCGGTGTGTACAGCACCGGCGAATCGTTGGTGACGGCCAGGAGCATCTCTTCGGTCTGCGCCGCGGCCGGGCGTCGGCCGGGATTCTTCTGCAGCAGAGCCTCGATCACCGGACTCAGCGGTCCCGCGTACCTCATCGGCCGCACCGGCGAGTCGCGTACGGCGACGTGGATCTCCAGCGGGCGGACCCGGCGAAGGGCGGCCTGCCCTCGACCATCTCGTACAGCGTCACACCCAGCGACCACAGGTCGGATGCGGACGTCGCAGCCCGGGCTGCCCCGGGCGGGCTGACCAGCTCGGGCGCGATGTACATCGGGGTGCCGATGACCTCGTGCATCCGGGTCACCTGCACGGCGCCCTCGAAGGTCGCGATGCCGAAATCCATCAGCAGCGCACGCCCGTCGGGGCGGAAGAGGACGTTGCCCGGCTTCACATCGCGGTGCAGCACCCCGCTTCGTGCACGGCCCGCAGACCACGCAGCACCTGCAGCCCGATACGGGTCGCCTGCGGCACCGGAAGCTGCTGCTGCTCATGCAACAGGTCGGCCAGCGAACGGGCGTCGAGGAGCTCCATCACGATCCAGACCTGGCTGTCCGCCTCGATCACGTCGTGCACGGACACCACGTTCTGGTGCCCGATCCGGGCGATGGCCTGCGCCTCGCGCCGCGCCCGCTCCACCCACTGCGACTGCGTCCGGGGATCCACGGAGCCCTGGTAGAGCAGTCCCTTCACAGCGACCTGCCGGTTGAGGCGGGTGTCCAGGGCCTCCCAGACGACTCCCATCCCGCCGCGGCCGAGGGGACGCTGCAATACGTAACGGTCCGCGATCACCGTGCTCGGCACTATGGCCGCAGCCGGGCCTGGGGCTTCGAGCCGGGAATCCCGCGGGCGGGTGAACCGGGCGCCGCGTCCTGGCTCCTGTGCGCGTCCCCCGCGCCCCGTCGCTCTCGAGATGCACGCCGGGCCAGCTGTCGGCGGTGGAATCCTCAAACCCGTCGCCGGCTGTTTCCTCGCTGCCCATGCGGACCCCTGTTCTCTACGCGGATCTTTCAGATTAGACGGTCTGCCAGGGCTGCGTGAGGCCTATGTGCGGGTGGAGGGCGGTGCCTGACAGACCATCATGGTGCCGGGTGGCCGGTCGGTCGCGGGCTGTCGATGCGGAACCGGACGCTCAGCCGCACCACTCGCGGTGGGGGCGTCCGGACCGGAAGGTGGCGATCGTCTACGGCGGCAGCATTTTCAGATCGCCCGCAGGCCCCGGTCGGTGAAGGCGATCAGCCATTCGAAGCTGTCGTCGATGTCGGCGCTCCACTGGAATCCGTTGGCCGCCTGCAACGTGGCGAAGCCATGGCAGAGGCTGCGGAGCATGCGCAGGGCGTGGTCCACTTCGGACTCCTTGATCTCGTAGCCGCGCAGGACCGCAGTGAACGCGCCGAGCAGCCGCTGACCCGCGACGGCCGGCGGATCGTCCGGACCGGACGGCTCCATGCCGAGCGTCGCGGCGTACCGGCCGGGTGCTCCAGCACGAAGGCACGGAAGGCGCGGGCCGCGGCGGCCAGGGCGTCGCGGCCCGCGTACCCTGGACGGCGCCCCCGACGGCGTCGGCGGCCTCGCCCAACGCCAGGGTCGCGATGCGCCTGTTGAGGTCTTCCTGACCGCCCACGTGCTTGTACAGGGACGGGGTACGCACGCCCAGCCGCTCCGCCAGCAATCCCATCGTCAGGTTGGCGAGGCCCACCTCATCGGCGAGGGCGGCACCGGCCGCGACCACGGCCGCCGGGTCCAGTCCGGCCCTAGGCACGAGCGGCGTCCGACCGGAGGAAGGTGAGCACGAGCGAAACCACCTGGTCGGGGAACTGGTCGTGCGGGTAGTGCCCGGCGCCCTCGATCATCTCCAGGCGCCCGAGACCGGAAGGCAGGGCAGCAACGACCGCCGAACCCTCGGCGTGCGGGTCGGCCCAGTCGGGGTCGAGCGTGCCCATCACGACCAGGACCGGGCAGCGGACGTTGCCGAGCTGCGCGCCGGCGTCGGTCGGGGCGCTGCGGCCCATGCCCTGCATGGCCTTCATCCGCCCGGCTCGCGCAGCAGGAGTCGATCCGGCCGAGCCGCTCGGCCCAGTGGGCCGGCTTCGCGCCGGGGTAGGCCACGTCGAGGTACGAGCGCCAGAGCGGCAGGCTGCCGAACACGCCCGCGCCGAGCAGCCGCAGCATGCCCCGCCGGAAGCGCTTCACCCGCAGGTCACCGAGGCGGATCGACTGCTTGCGAGTGAACGGCGCCAACTCGACGACCGCGGTGATCAGCGAGGGCTCCTGTGCCGCGGCGATGGTGGCGGCGCCGCCGGAGACCGAGTGGCCGACGAGCACGGCCGGGCCGCCCAGGTGGCGGATCACGGCGAGCAGGTCGCCGGCGATGGCGGTGCGGCTCCAGGCCGGCCAGTCGGCACCGGACTCGCCGCAGCCGCGCAGATCGACCGCGGCGACCCGATAGCCCGCCGCCACCAGCGGCGGGACCATGGCGCGGTACGCGGCGCGGCTGTCGCCCATGCCGTGCGCGAGAACGATCAGCGGGCCGGCCCTGCCACCTCGTAAGCGATCGTGCCGCCGTCGACGGCGAGGTACTCGGTCATGACATCCCCAGGTTGGCTAATTAGATTAGCTAGAAGCTAAACTAATTAGCCAACCCTGTCAACGGCGAAGCGCCGCGGGAGATTTATGACGTGGGCCATGAACAGTGGTGACAGGCCGCACTGCTCGCACCGTCCATGCGTGGCTAGCTTGGACAGAGGCCGGCTACCGGCGGCCCCTGCCGACACCCGCGATCGCTCCCGACTTGTCGTCGAACATCAGCAGCATCAGAGACACGTCAAGGTCAACGAGAACGACCAGGGACTGAACGGTCCGAAGGTGCACGCCGTAGCCGGCGGTCCACTGCCGGACGCCATGCTCCGGACCGCCCACGCGAAGGTCGCCGGGCGAGTGCGAGGTGTCCAGGCCCTCCCCATCGAGATCGGCACCGGGTTGCGCGGGCCTGTTCTTGAGCGACTCGTCGAGCGGGGCATGCTGCGCCAGGAGAGCAAGAAGACGCTGGGCCTGTTCCGTTCGACTTCGACGACGGCCGCGGACACCAGGCACAAGGAGGACCTCATGGCGCGGGTCCGCGCAGTCCTGGTCGACGACGAGAGCCCGCTGCCCGTACAGCGGCGGTGATCGGGCTGCTCGGCGCGAGCGGCACCCTGCCGGCCATGCACCGCTCCATCCCGTGGTCGGGCAAGGTCCACAAGCGTGCGAAGGAACTGGAGCAGGGCAGTTGGGGCGCCGGAGCAGTGAACACCGCTGTGATGCGGACCGTGGCAGCGGTCTCCGCGGGGAGCGCCGTAGCCGTCATCAGCTGATGAACCTGCTTGAGCGGCTCCCCTCACGACGGCTTCCGGCGCTCTGCCCGACACTGGGTGCAGCCCAAGAGGCGGTCATGCACGGCAGACCGGAGAACCAAGGAGTGACGAAGAAAAATGGACAGTGAGTGGTTCCGGCGGTTCGGCCCGCCTTCCGACAGCAGCGTAAGGCTGTTCTGCTTTCCTCACGCGGGCGGCTCCGCGAGCGCCTACCTGCGGCTGTCGAGGGAGCTGACGCCGGAATTCGACGTCCTGTCCGCGCAGTACCCGGGCGCCAGGACCGCCTGCTGGAGCCCGCGGCCGAAGACATAGGCCGGCTGGTGGGCGACCTGGCCGAAGAGCTGACCGGGCTGCTCGACCGCCCCTTCGCCTTCTTCGGGCACAGCATGGGCGCGGTCGTCGCCTACGAACTGGCCCGTGAGCTCGAACGGCGCTCGGCGCCCGGACCCCAGCACCTCTTTCTCTCGGAAGGCCCGCGCCCACCCGGCAGAGCGGCAGGAACGACCGGCTCGACACCGACGAGAGCGTGATCGCCATGATCCGCAAGCTCGGCGGCACCGTCCCGGAGGTCTTCGACGATCCGGACCTGCTGGAGATGGTGATGCCGCGCTGCGCGCGGACTACCGGGCGATCGGGTCGTACTCCTGGCAGCCGGGGCCGCCCTGAACCCCGCCCTGACGGTGCTCGTGGGCGATGCGGACCCCGTCGTCGCCGTCGAGGACGCGGCCGCCTGGTGTGATCACACGCGCGGGGAAGGCGAGGTGCGGGTTCTGCCCGGCGGCCACTTCTTCATCGACCAACGCGTCCGCGAAGTGGCCGAGATCGTCCGCGGCGCACTGTCGAGCACAGCCGCCGCACCCCGGTCGGGTAGCTGTCGTAGGTCGACTTGGGAGTGCTCTATCGCTTCCCCGGCCGGGTGTCGGAGCGGGAAGCGATAGGAAGCACTCCCAAGTCGGTTGGGGCGGGGTGGGCGGGGCTGGGGGTTAGGGGTGTTGGTAGGGACACCGTGGTGTGGGGGTATGGCCAGTGTGGTTTCTCGGGGCTGCTCATAGCGTCGTTTGCGTGGCGCGGAAGGCGTCCGGGGAGCAGAGGGTGGTCTCGTGAAGACAAGACGTAAGCAGCCGCCGCGGCGGTCCGCCGAGGCGCTGCGGCTGGTGTCGGTGAGCAAGGTGTACGGCTCCGGGGACAGCGCCGTGACCGCGCTGGACGGGGTGACGCTGAGCCTGCCCACCGGGAGCTTCACCGCGGTGATGGGGCCTTCGGGCTCCGGGAAGTCGACGCTGCTGCAGTGTGCGGCGGGCTCGACCGCGTCGACCGGGGCAGATCCTGGTGGACGGTGAGGAGATGGGCGGCGGCGGCGAGGCGGAGCTGACGGAGTTCAGGCGGGAGCGGATCGGCTTCGTCTTCCAGCAGTACAACCTGCTGCCCACCCTGACCGTCGCCGAGAACACCGCCCTTCCGCTGCGGCTGGCCGGCCGCAGGGTCGACCAGGACCGGGTCCGGCAGGTCCTGACGCAGGTGGGCCTCGGCGAGCGCCTCGGCCACCGCCCGACGAGCTGTCCGGCGGACAGCGCCAGCGCGTCGCGATCGCACGGGCCCTCGTCACCGAGCCGAGTGTGATCTTCGCGGACGAGCCGACCGGTGCGCTGGACACCCGCAGCGCACGCGATGTGCTGAGACTGCTGCAGGAATCGGTGCGTGTGCACGGCCGCACCGTCGTGCTGGTCACCCACGACCCGGTGGCCGCCTCCTACGCGGACTCGGTGCTGTTCCTCGCCGACGGGCGGCTGGCCGGGCATCTGCCCGCGCCCACCGCGGAAGCCGTCGCCGAACGCATGACCCACCTCGGGGACCTGGCCGAGCGGCAGGGCGAAGAAGTACGCCAAGACGCGCTGACCTCGGAGGTGTGAGCGATGTTCTTTCTGGCCGTGCGCTCGGTCCGGCAGCGTCCGGGGCGCTTCGTCGCCACCCTGCTCTCGGCGTTCCTCGGGGCCGTGATCATCATGATGTTCAGCTCGCTGCTGGACACCGCCGCCGCCCCGGAGTCGACAAGGTCAGCTCCGAGTCCATGTCCGTGTCCGCGAGCGTGGTCGGCGGATACGGGTCGCTGCTCGTCTTCTTCGCCATCGCCTCCACCCTCACCGTCAACGTCAGGCAGCGGGGCGAGGAGATTCATCTGCTGCGCTGCACCGGGGCCACTCCGGCGCAGATCAGGCGCATGGTCGTGGGGAGGCCGCCGTCGTCGCCCTGGCCGGGTGCTGCTCGCCATCGGGCCCGCGATGCTCGGCGGCCGGGTCCTGCTCGACATGTTCAAGGACAGCGGTCAGGTCGCCGGTGACGTCGACTTCGCATTCGGCGCGATGGCGCTCGGGACCGGGTCGGGCATCGCGCTCCTGGCTTCCGTCGGAGCCGCGTTCCTCGCCGTGCGCCGTGCCACCCGCGCTGCGGCCGGAGTCCGTAAGCCGCAGGGAAGGGCCGTACGCCGGCCGGCTCCGCGGCGCTTGCCGTGGGAGCCGGAGGGATCCTGGCCACGTTCGCCATGGAACCTACCGACGAGATGCTCATGGCCTTTCCGCCGGCGGGCGATCATGCTCTCGGTGGGCTTCGCCGCACTCGCTCCGTCCCTGCTCGGCCGCGTCCTGGCTCTGCTGCGGGCCCTTCGCGGCGCTGGCCGGTGCCAGTGGCTATCTGACCGTACGCAATCTGCGACAGCGCGGAGCGGAGCTGGCCGGAGTGCTGATGCCGATGATCATCTTCACCGGGTGGCCACCGCCACCCTCTACATGCAGGCCGTCGAGAGCGACTGGGTCAAGGCATCCGGTCTGGCGAAAACGGTCGACGACAAGAACCTGGAAACCCTCAACCTGGTCGTCGTCGGCATCATCGTCGTCTTCTCCTGCATCATGCTCGTCAACAGCCTCTACGCGGCCACCTCCTACCGGAGCCGTGAGTTCGGCCAGCAGCGCCTCGCCGGATCCACCCCCGCCAGGTCATGGGCACGGTCGGCTGCGAGGCGGTCGTCCTCACGCTGACCGGCCTGCTCCTCGGCAGTGTCGCCGGACTCGCGGGGTCATCCCGTTCACGATGACCCGCACCGACCGGGTCCTGCCCGGCCAGGGGCCGGGCATCTGGCTGGCCGTCATCGCCGTCGCCACGGTGGCCACCCTGGCCACGACGCTCGGGACCACCCGCAGGACGCTCCGTGTTCCCGCTGTCGAAGCGGTCGCGGTCGCTGCCTGAACGGTCAACGGCGGACGCTTGGTTGCCCGGCGGCGACAAGTCCGGCCGCATGGGTGTGGCGGAGCCGGTGCCCATCCGTGCGGGAGAGGAGAATGGCGGCGCTTCGAATCGTCGGGACGGGGTGGACAAAGGAGGACCGCAGTGGATGTCTGGGTGGATCAGCTGACCGGGACGGTCGACAAGGACCGGATGCAGGCGCGCGAACAACTGCTCGACGCCGCACGGGAGATGTTCGGGGTGTACGGCTACGCCGAGACATCGGAGCAGGCGCTGTGCGGTCTGGCGGGGGTTTCGGAGGAGGTGCTCCGGCAGGAATTCGGCTCCCGGAAGGGCTGTTGATCGCCCTGCACAACCTGGTGACGACCCACGGGCTTCGCGCGGCGGAGCGGGCACTGCTCTCCGACGGCATGGACGACTGTCCGGTGTCGGAGCGCTGGCGGCGCCTGTTCGACGCGTACGTGGCCGCGGTGACCCGGGATCTGCGCGAGGCCCGGGTGACGTTCGTCGAGGTCCTGGGTGTGAGCGAGGCGGTGGACAAGCACTGCAGACAGTGGCGCGAGGTGTGGACCGACTTCCTGACCGGTGAGGCGGGGCGGGCCGCGGCGCGGGCGAGGTGGCGGACCGGGACCACCGGGTCGTCGTGATGGTGATGGTCGGCACGGTCCACGAGCTGATGGCCCACCACAGCCGCCGCCCGCGCCGGGCCCGGTCGGACGAGGTGTCCGAGGAACTGACCCAGCTCGGGGTGTCGATGCTCGGGGTGCGGATGGCAGCCGAGTAGGGGCCGTTGTCGGCGGTATCGGCGGTATCGGCAGGGCGGTGGGGCCTTGCTGTGCGGGAGGCCCTCAGCGGGTCGGGTCGATGACCTTCTGGGTGCCGATGACGGCGAGCAGGTCGAGGAGGCCGGCGCTGTCGGTGCCGACCGCGGGGTGAACCAGAGCAGCCGCTGTCGGCCGTCCTCGCTGAAGAGATTGAGGCAGTTGACCTCGATCAGGCCGACCGTGGGGTGGTTGAGGCGTTTGCGGTCGTCGCGCCGGAACGCCACGTCGTGGGCGGCCCACAGGGCGGCGAATTCGGGGACGCATCGAGCAGTGAGCTGATCATCGAGCTGGCTTCGGTGTCTTTGGCATCTCGTCTGGCTGCGGCTGCCCGCAGGTCGGCGACGAAGGCGCGGGACTGGGCCTCGTGGTCGGCCTCGGGATACAGCTGCCGGGCGGTGGGCTCGGTGAACCACCGGTGGACGAAGCCGGCCCGGGGCCCTGGAAGCCGGACTGGTCCCCGAGCAGCGCCACTGCGAGCGGGTTCTGTACGAGGGTGACGTGCAGGTCGGTGATGACCTGTGCGGGTGTCGACGTCAGGCGGGCGAGCAGGTCGAGCATGCCGGGGTGGACGTGCGAGGCGGCTGAGCCGTGTACGGGCACCGCGCGGTCCGCCAGGTGGTAGAGGTAGTCGCGCTCGTCGGCGGTCAGGCGCAGCGCCCTCGCCAGCGCGGCGATCATCTGCTCGGAGGGCTGGGATCCGGCTCCGCGTTCGAGCTCGTTGTAGTAGTCCACCGATGCACCCGCGAGCTGGGCGACCTCATCGCGGCGCAGCTGGGCACCGGCGCCGGGGCCCGGAGGGAGCCCACGTCGGCCGGGCGGATGCGGTCACGCCGTGACCGCAGGAAAGCCCCAGCTCGGTGTATTTCAATGAACCCATGTCTCCCATTCTGCGTCCGGCCGGGCCACGGACCCAGGGATGACATCCCTGGCTCCGCCCGCCGGTGCGGCGCATGGTGGAGAACATGACTACGAACCACCACCCCAGTCCCACTCCTCTCCGGCGGCTGCGCGGGTTGCTGTCGTTACCGGCGGATCACGTGGCATCGGCCGGGCGGTCGCCCACAAGCTCGTCCAGGACGGCCTGGCCGTCGTGGTGAACTACGCCCGCGATGCGGCTGCCGCCGAGGAGACGGTGGCGTCGATCGCCGCTGTCGGCGGGCGGGCGGTCAGCGTGCGGGCGGATGTGGCGGACGAGCATGCGGTCGCCGCGCTGTTCGACCGGGCGGAGCAGGAGTTCGGCGGCGTGGACGTCGTTGTGAACTGTGCCGGGCGACTCGCGCTGTCGCCCATCGCCGACCTCGACCTGACGGTGCTCGACGCCTTGTACCGCACCAATATCCGCGGCACCTTCGTCGTCGCCCAGCAGGCCGCCCGGCGACTGCGTGCGGGCGGCTCGTTCGTGGGCTTCTCGACCTCCGTGGTCGGCACCCAGTTCCCCGCTTACGGTGCGTATGCGGCGAGCAAGGCGGCCATCGAGTCGATCACGCTGATCCTCGCCCGTGAGCTGCGCGGGCGGGACATCACCGTGAACACCGTCGCCCCCGGCCCCACGGCCACGGACCTGTTCCTCGAGGGCAAGACTCCCGAGCAGATCGACCAGCTGGCCAAGGCCCCGCCGCTTCAGAGGCTGGGCACCCCGGAAGACATCGCCCAGGTGGTCGCCTTCCTCACCGGCCCGGCCGGGCACTGGGTGAACGGCCAGGTCCTGCGGGCCAACGGGGCATGGTGTGAGCGACCATGGCCTTCGGGGCGGCGCCGGAAATTTCCTGACCGCCGCCATGCCCGACGGCGACGCTACGCCGTGAGCGCCGCGGCCGGGCGTAGGCCCTCCACGCCCATGCCTGGTGCAGGGCGTCGGCGAAGCGCCGGCCAGCCGGTGCTCGCCGGCCGGGCCGGGGTGGGTGCCGTCGTAGGTGTCGGTGTGGATGTCGTAGCCGGGCGGATGCGAGGCCAGCAGGAGCGGGGACACCGGCTCGTCGAGGTCGGCGACGGCTTTGGCGAGGAGCGTGTTGAAGCGTGCGCACTCGGCGGCGAAGGAGCGTCGGTCTCGGCCCGGATGTTCGGTATCACGGGGAGGAGCACCGTTTTGATGTGCGGGTTGGCGGTGCGGGCGGCGGTGATGAACGCCCGCGCGTTGAGGGCGGTCCGGTCGCTGTCCGTGTAGAAGCCGAGATCTATCAGCCCGAGCGAGACGAGCAGGATGTCGGCGCGGGTGGCGGCGACCGTGTCCGCGATCACCGGGGCCATGTGCAGCCAGCCCTCGCCCCAGCCGGCGAAGTGCCTGCGGGCCTCGGCGGGAAGGACGGGTCGCCGTACTCGTAGGAGACGGGGCGTTGGCCCCGGCCTCGTACAGCTGGGTGCGCGGGCCGACGATGGCGTACCGGCCCTCGCCGAGGGTCGCTTCGAGGTGCTGCCACATACGGAAGCGCCAGGTGAAGTCGCCGGCGCGTCCGATGGTCATGGAATCACCGACGAACAGAAAACGCATGGCGACATCATGGCCGATCACGGCTCCGGCCTGCGACATGACAATGGACACTTGTGCCATGCGATCGCTTCTGACTGCCTCCGGTGCCGCCGCCCTGCTGTTCCTCGCGGGGCGGCTCCGGCCGTGGCCGACGACGGTGAAGGGGCCGATCAGACGTTCACCATCCAGGACCCGAGGATCACCGAATCCAGCGGCCTCGCGGCCAGCAGGGCCCACCCGGGCATCTACTGGACGCACAACGACAGCGACGACGGCCCGTACATCTATGCCGTCGACTCCCGCACCGGGAAGACCGTCGCGACGATCACCATGCGGGGTGGGGAGCCCCGTGACGTGGAGGCGATCTCGCTCGGGCCGGACGGGAATCTGTACGTCGGAGACATCGGCGACAACCTGAACGGGACCTGGGACCACGTCTGGATCTACCGCTTCCCCGAACCGAAGCAGCTCACGGACGCCACGGTGCAGGCGACGCAGTTCGACGTGAATTACGCGGACGGGGCGCGCGACGCCGAGGCGCTGATGGTGCACCCGAAGACGGGCGGGTGTACATCGCCTCGAAGAACAAGGACGGGGCGGGCTCTACGAGGGGCCCGAGAAACTGTCGACCGGTGGGGCCAATGTGTTCCGGCGGGTGGACGAAGTGCCGTGGGTGACCGACGGGGCGTTCTCGCCGGACGGTACGCAACTGGTGCTGCGCATGTACCTGGGTGCCAGGGATACACGTTCAAGGACGGCAGGATCAGCGATGTCCACTCGGTCAGCGCGCCGTTCCTGGGGCAGAACGAGTCGGTCACGTACACGGCGGACGGCTCGGCGCTGATGTTCGGCTCGGAGGGGCACGGAGCCGGGTGGAGCGGGTGGCCGTGGAAGGGGCGGTGGCGGTGGCGGCGGCAGTCAGGCCCGTCGGGGAGGGCGGGACGCGGGAGGAGCCTCGTCGGACGGCGGCAAGGGCGACGGTGACGACGGGCAGGGAGCGCGACGCTCGGTGTGGTGATCGTCGCCGGGGTGATCGCCGCGATGTTCGCGATGAAGCGGCGGCGCGGGGAGAAGTGACCTGGCCGGGCCCGCCGGCTCAGTCGTCGTCCGTGACGGGCCGCAGCTCGTAGTGGAGCGTCCGGTCGCGCTTCAGCCGGTGGGCGAGCGGGACGAGGATGCCCTGCAGCGCGGGGTACTTACGGGAGAGCGTCCTGGCCGCGTGGGTGTCCTCCTTCGACCCCGGCGGCAACAGGCGTGCCCAGGCCTTGACCGACGGTCCCGTCGGCGCGCCCGCACGGTGGACGGGGCGATTTCCACCACCGGGTGGTTGCGCATCCGCTCGACCTTCCAGGCCGAGGAGAACGTACGGATGTAGGCGTGGTCCCCTTCCACGGCGATGGATACGGGGTGTGCGCAGTCGATCCGTCCTGTCTGCGGGTGCTGAGCAGGATGTAGCGCTGCTTCACGAAGGGCATGAGCTCCCGGATCGTCTCCATATATCCCATGGTGCACGAATTGCGTACAAAGCGGGCGCGTGATGTGTGATGGTCGCCCCGGCGCTGATGCCGGGCCGGCTGGGCACGGTCGCCGCCTGGAATCGTTGGTCTGGCCGCTGGTGGTACGCAGGTTCCAGCGGCTCAGCCGATGAGGCACACCGGGGATGGGTAGGGTCGGCTGCCATGCCGGTCAACGCGCCCGAACCCTTCTCCACCAGCCGCCTGGACGCGCTGCCACTCGAAGCGGGATACGCGCACGAGATGGCCGCCGTCCTCTCCGACCCGGCCCTGCACCGCTTCACCGGCGGGGCCCGGCGGACTCCGATGCCCTGCGCGCCCGTTACGAACGCCAGGTCGCCGGATCGCGGGACCCGGCCGAACTCTGGTGGAACTGGGTGCTCAGGGTCCGCGGGGAGGGCGCCCTGGCGGGCTATGTACAGGCGACGGTGCGCGGCCGGCAGGCGGAAGTGGCCTGGGTGGTGGGGGCCGGGTGGCAGGGGCGGGGTTACGCGAAAGAGGCGGCGGTCGCACTGGTCGGTCATCTGCTGGACCGGGGACGGTCCGTACCGTCATCGCCCACATCCACCCGGACCACACGGCGTCCGTTGTGGTGGCGACGGCGGCGGGCCTGGTGCCCACGGCGGTGTGGGAGGACGGCGAGACACGGTGGCGCAGGGACGCCGTAGCCCCTGGTGTCAGCGGCGGGGCCGGCCGGCCCTGACCAGGTCGGCCACGTCGAGGGTCACCTCGGCGCCGATCGAATCGGGAAGCGTGACCGTCTGACCGGGTGCGTAGACCCGGTGGCTGTCGTACGTACCGCCGGCGGGGTCGGTCAGGACGTGGATCCGGCCGTGCTTGCGGTCGACGATCACATAGACCGGGACCTTTGCCTCGGCGTACGAGACGACCTTGTTGCGCAGGTCGTTGTTGTAGTTGCTGGAGGTGACCTCCAGGACGAGGCGGAACACGGCCGGGTCGTAGCAGTTGTTCTCGATCAGGTGCTCGTCGAGATCGGCGTCGACGACGGCCAGGTCCGGGATCGCGTAGTCCTCGGGCCCGCCGGGCAGCCACAGGCCGACTCCCTGGAGGACCTCGGAATCCTCATCGTCGAGTCCAGCCGCGATGAAGGGCCGCATGAGCTTGGTCAGAGCACGGGCGTGCGGTCCGTCCGGGGTGGGGCCACGGTGATGACGCCTCCGATGATCTCGACGCGGTAACCCGGAAGCTGCTCCATGAGCCTGTTGGCCGTTTCGAGCTGGGATTCCGGCTCACCGTCACAGGGGTGCTCGACTGCTGCTGCAGACATTGCGGGCCTCCTGGGATGGCTGGTGTCGAGAACATCATCGTAGGACGGTGCGGCCCGTTTCGTCCTGAAGGCGGTCCCGCCACCCGGTCGAGTGAAGCAGAAACGGCCCTGCACACAGCTGGTGTGCGGGGCCGCCTCGGGTGCGTAAGGGCTACAGCTTCTCGATCACGTAGTCGATGCAGGCCGTCAGTGCCTGGACGTCCGCCGGGTCGATCGCCGGGAACATCGCCACCCGAAGCTGGTTGCGGCCCAGCTTGCGGTACGGCTCCGTGTCGACGATGCCGTTGGCGCGCAGCACCTTGGCGACCGCCGCCGCGTCGATCTCGTCCGCGAAGTCGATCGTGCCGATGACCTGCGAGCGCTTCGCCGGGTCGGTGACGAACGGGGTCGCGTACTTGGACTCCTCGGCCCAGCCGTACAGGTTCTGCGCGGAGGTGGCCGTGCGGGTGGTGGAGAAGTCCAGGCCGCCCTGGGTGTTCAGCCACTTCAGCTGCTCGTTGAGCAGGAAGAGCGTCGACAGGGACGGGGTGTTGTACGTCTGGTTCTTGACGGAGTTGTCGATCGCCGTGGGCAGCGAGAAGAACTCCGGGACGTGCCGGCCGGAGGCGTGGACGCGGGCTGCCCGGTCCAGGGCGGCCGGCGAGAACACACCGATCCACAGGCCGCCGTCGGAGGCGAAGGACTTCTGCGGGGCGAAGTAGTAGACGTCCGTCTCGGTGATGTCGACCGGCAGGCCGCCCGCACCCGAGGTGGCGTCCACGACGACCAGGGAGCCCGAGTCGGCGCCGGCGACCCGCTTGACCGGGGCCGCGACACCGGTGGAGGTCTCGTTGTGGGTGAGCGCGTAGACGTCGACGCCCGCCTCGGCCTTCGGGTCCGGGTGGGTGCCCGGGTCGGAGGCGATGACGGTCGGGTCGGCCAGCCACGGGGCGAGCTTGGCAGCCTTCGCGAACTTCGACGAGAACTCGCCGAAGTTCAGGTGCTGGGACTTCGTCTCGATCAGACCGTGCGTCGCCACGTCCCAGAAGGCGGTGGAGCCGCCGTTGCCCAGGATGACCTCGTATCCCTCGGGGAGGAGAAGAGGCTGCGTACGCCGTCGCGTACCTCGCCGACCAGGTTCTTCACCGGGGCCTGGCGATGGGACGTACCGAGGAGAGAGGTGCCGGTGGCGGCCAGTGCGTCGACCGCCTCCGTCCGCACCTTGGAGGGTCCGGCGCCGAAACGTCCGTCGGCGGGCTTGATGTCAGCGGGAATCTGGATATCGGCCACGAGCCGGAGCGTAGTCCCTCAGCGACGAGGCCGAAGACCTTGTCCGTCGGATGAGACACGTGCTCCGGCCCGTGGACGGCGCGGGACCGCGGGGCGTAGCCCGGCGTCAGCCCGGCGTCAGCCCGGCGTCAGCCCAGGTCGACCGGGAGTTCGTGCAGGTCGTTCTGGGTCACGATCGGCTTGTTACGGAGCTCCGACGCCGGCACCGCCAGGTCCAGGTCGGGGAAGCGCTCGTACAGCGCGGGCAGGGCGACCCCGCCTCCAGCCGGGACAGCGCGGCACCCGGGCAGACGTGCGGGCCGTGGCCGAAGGCGATGTGGCGGTTGGGTGAGCGGGTGCTGTCGAACTCGCCGGCGGTCGGCCCGTACTGCTGCTCGTCCCGGCCCAGCGCGCTGAAGGAGACGATCAGCGCCTCGCCCTGGGCAGCACCTTGTCGCCGACCTGGACGTCCTCGGTGGCGAACCGGATCAGGACGTGCGAGGTGGGGTGTTCCAGCGCAGGGTCTCCTCGATCACGTTCTCCCACGGGATCTCCCGCTCAGCACCCGCTTGCGCTGCTCGGGTGGGTCTGCAGCGCCTCCACGACGTTGACGACGAGACTGATCGTGGTCTCGTGGCCGGCGGCGATGATCAGCTGCAGGGTGTTGACGATCTCCTCGTTGGTGAGGTGGTCGCCGTCCTCGGAGGCCGCGATCAGGGCGCTGGTGAGGTCGTCGCCCGGATCGGTCCGCTTGGAGTCGACGATCTTCGTGAAGTGGGCTGCGAGGTCCGCCATCATCTGCGGGACCTCCTGGGGCGGGGTCTGCGTCGAGAAGAACTTCTCGAAGAGCTCCTTGAGCCGCGGGTGGTCGGCCGCGTCGACGCCCATCAGCTCACTGATGACGTTCATCGGCAGCGGGTAGGCGAACTCGGCCTTCAGATCGACGGGCTCACCCTTGGGCAGGGCTGCCAGCCGGTCCAGGCTCGCGTTCGTCAGAGCCTCGATCCCCGACCGCAGCCGCTCCACCCGCTTCACGGTCAGCGCCTGCGCGACCAGGGTGCGCAGCCTGCGGTGATCGGGGCCGTCCACCGTCAGCATGGAGCGGCCCGGGTTGGCCAGGCCGATCAGCGGCCAGTCCATCGGTATTTCGCCGCGCTGCCAGGTCGTCCAGACGTTGATGTCCTTGACGATGCGGCTGTCGGTGAGCAGCGCCCGCGCCTCGGCGTGATGGGTGACGGCGTAGCAGTGCACCCCGCCCGGCAGTTCCACCTCGGCCAGCGGCCCGGCGGCGCGCAGTGCGGCGCTTTCGCCGTCGAGGTCGGCGACGAAGGGATCCAGGACGATCCGGGTCATGTCTGGGCTCCAGAGTTTCCGAGGGCGGGCGTGGGAGTGAAGTTCACGGGCAGGTCAGTGAGGCCGCGCAGCCAGGGGACGGGCGCCGGGTCAGCTGTTCGGCGGGGACGGCGAGGTCCACGTCCGGGAGCCGGTCCAGGAGCACCTCGATTCCCGTACGGGCGACGACCTCCGCGGTCTCCTGCGCCGGGAAGGGGCAGCGGTGCTCGCCGTGGCCGAAGGAGAGGAAGGCGTTGTTGCCGCCGGTGAGCGTGGAGCCGTCGGTACGTACCTGAGGGTCGCCGTTGGCGGCGGCGATGCCCAGGAGCAACATGTCACCGGCGCGGATGTGGCGTCCGCCGAGGTGGGTGTCGCGCGAGGCCCAGCGGCCGGCCACGTTCTGGGTGGGGTGTCCTCCCAGAGCACCTCGTTCATGGCCTCGCCGACGCTGTGCCGGCCGCCGGACAGCGAGGCGGCGAAGCGGTCGTCGATCAGCATCAGCCGCAGCGAGTTGCCCATCCAGTCGGCGGTCGACTGGTGACCGGCCGCCATCATGACCATCAGGTCCTGGACGACCTCTTCGTCGGTGAAGCCGCCCGGATCGGCGAGCATCCGGGTCATGACGTCGTCGCCGGGGTTGACGTGCTTGTCGGCCAGCAGCGCGAACATGGACTCACCGAGGAACCGCTGGCCGGCGAGGGCGCGTTCCCGGCCGTCGATCATGTCGTTGAGCGCGCCGACGAGTGCCTCCCGGTCTCGTTGCTGAAGCCGAAGAGCTTCGTCAGTACGAGGGAGGAGCAGCATCGCGTAGTCGGCGATGATGTCGGTCCGGCCGGTGGAGCAGAACCGGTCGATGAGGCCGTCGGAGAACTCCTCCGCGTACCGCTTGAGTGCGAACGGGTCGACGGCCTCAAGCGCGTTGCTGATCATCGCCGCACGGACGGTGTGCCGTTCGCCGACCGTGTAGAGGATCGACGGCTGCTTGCGGCCGATCATCGGCAGCAGCGGCCAGTTCTCGGGGATGTTGTCCCACTGGTTCCACAGGTCGGAGTCCCGGCTGAAGAGCCCCGGGTCGCTGGTGACCTGGTGCAGCTCGCGGTAGCCGAGGATCAGCCAGGCGGGCACGTCGCCGTCGAGCACGACCGGGGCCACGGCGCCGTGATCGCGCCGCATGTCCCGGTACAGCTGCACCGGTTCGGTCTGGAAGCGTGGTCCGGACAGGGGTACGGAGCCGTGGGGACGGGGCACTGGTTCACGATGTCGGCTCCGGGGTCCTGGTGGCCGGGGCCGAAGCCGTGGTGGCCGGGGCTCCGTCCGCGTTGCGGGCGCGGGCGACGGAGAGTGCGTGCAGGTGCTCGACGAGCGTGATGAGCACGTACTTGCTCGACGACCGGTCCCGGGCGTCGCACTCCACGAGCGGAACGTCCTCGGAGAGGTCGAGCGCCTCGCGTATCTGCTGCTGGGTGTGGAGCGGCCCGCCGAAGTCGTTGCAGGCGACGATGAACGGGGTGCCGTGGTGCTCCAGCCGGTCGATCGCGTACCAGGAATCGGCGAGCCGCCGGGTGTCGACGAGCACGACGGCGCCGAGAGTTCCCGAGAACAGCCGGTCCCACAGGAACCAGAAGCGCTCCTGTCCCGGTGCGCCGAAGAGGTAGAGCACGGAGCGCTTGTCGAGCGTGATCCGGCCGAAGTCGAAGGCGACCGTGGTGGACGTCTTCGAGTGGATGCCGTCGAGGTCGTCGACGGCCTCGCCCGCGCGGGTCATGGTCTCTTCCGTGTTGAGCGGACGGATCTCGCTCACGGAACGGACCATGGTGGTCTTGCCGACCCGAAGCCGCCGACAACGACGATCTTCAGTCCGTTGTCGGCTGTGGCCTGCAGGGCGGCGCGGTCAGAGGTTGCGGAGTCCAACGAGCACCTGTTCCAGGGTGTCGGTGTCGGGGAACCGGTCCTCGACACGGGCAGTACGGGGATGACGGGCGCTGATCCGGCTGGTGTCGAGCAGGTCGCACAGCATGATGCGGACGATGCTGACGGGCAGTTTCAGGCTCGCGGAAATCTCGACAAGTGCGGTAGGACGTTGGCACATCCGCAGGATCGCGATGTGCTCCGACTGCATTCCGGGGCCGGGTCACACTCGGCGACCACCAGGGTCACCAGGTCGAAGGAGGCCGAGTCGGACCGGCTGCGCCCTCCGGTGAGGGTGTAGAGGCGGTCCGGGTCGTCGTCGCGTCCGGGGCGGGGCGCGGCGCCGATGTCATGCGTCCGCGGCTTCCGCGGCCGCTGTGTCACCTGCCGGGTGTCCCGCCGGCGTGACGGGGAGCGGGCGGGGCGACGAGGTACTCACCGAGCTGCTCGACGAGCTCGCTCATGTTGTGGCCGACGAGGCCGACATCCGACTCCTCGGCCGCCACGACCGCGAGATGGGCGCCTGCGCCCGCCTCGACGATGAACAGCACGCCGCCGTAGAACTCGGTCATCGCGGACCGCACGCCACCGGTGCCGTCACCGAACTCGATCGACGCGCCGTGCGACAGGCTCTGGATCCCGGCGGCGATCGCGGCCAGCTGATCGGCCTGGTCGACGGAGAGCTCGGGGTGCGGCACAGCTTGAGGCCGTCCCGGACAGAACCAGAGCGTGCCGGGCGCCGGGGTGCGGTCGAGCAGGCCCTCCAGCAGCCAGTTGAGCTTCTCGTCGGTGGTCGCGGTCATCGGGTGTTGCCTTCCGGGTGCGGGGAGTTGGCTCGTACCGCCTGGCTGAAGGTGCTGAAGCGGGCTGCCTGGACCTTCGGGTCGGTGGCACGGGGCCGTGGGGTGTCGGCATCGGGTGCTGCGTTGCCGGTACGTGCCTCGGCGGCGGCCAGGGTGCGGCCTCGGCGGCGCTTGGGCAGGCCGCCTCGCCGGGTGCGGGGACGGCACCGGTCGGCTCGGACTCGGGCCGGGACTCGGGCCGGGACTCGGGCCGGGCGGGGACTGCGGAGCGGGCTGTCCGGGGAGGCCTGCTCCGGTACGCCGGTGACGGCCGCGCCGGTGGCGTCCGGCGCCGAGGCCGATGCGTGGGCCGGTTCGGGCTCGGGGCGCTCGGCGGGGCGGGCGCCGGAGCGGGCGTTGGGGCCCGGAGATGAGGTCCTGCGGCAGCATTATCAGCGCGCCCGTGCCGCCGCGCGCGGACGGCCGGAAGGACACGGTGAGGCCGTGCTTACGGGCCAGCCGGCCGACGACGGCGAGTCCGAGCCGGGTGCCGGAGAGACCGCTGAGGTCCTGCTTCTCGGCGGACACCGCACGCTGGGCCCGGCGCAGCTGCACATCGCTCATCACCAGGCCGCTGTCCTCGACGGTGATGACGATGCCGGCCGGCACCTCCTCGACGTACACGTGGACTTCGGCCGTGGGCGGCGAAGTTGGCGGCGTTGTCGAGGAGTTCGGCGAGCGCGTGCATGATGCCCTCGGCGGCATGGCCGGCGATTGCCACATCACTGGTGGAGTGCAGCCGAATGCGCTGGTAGCTCCCGATGCGGCCCATCGAGCCGCGCAGGATGGACTCCATCACGATCGGCTTCGCCCAACGGCGCCCGGAGCGCGCCCGGTCAGCACGGCGATGGAGTCGGCCAGACGGCCCGCCTGGGCGGTGCGGTGGTCCAGGTGCAGCAGGTCACCGAGCACATCCTCGGCGGTGTGCCGGTGCTCCATCTCGCGCAGGTCGGCGAGCATGCTGGTGGCGAGGGCCTGCATCCGGCCTGCGGCGTTGGCACAGGCGGCGATGGCCGCGGAGCGCTCGGTCTCGCTGCGCCGGGCGCGGGCGCCGAGCCGCTCGGCCTCGATGGTGAGGCGTTCGTGCTGCGCCGCGGCCTCAGCGGTGATCCGATCCGTCGTGGCCTGCGCCTCGGCGCTGACCCGGCGGTCTCGGTGGACGCGGCGGCCTTGATGCGGGCGGACTCCGCGGTGAACCGCTGCGCGTCGGCGGCGGACGAGGAGACGAGGCGCGAGGTCTCGGCGGTGAAGCGCTCGGCTTCGGACGTGCGCAGGGCGCGCAGGGCGCGGACGGTGGCGAGGTGTGGACCGTGACGGTCACCGCGGCGCACAGCAGTACGGCGGCGGCGCCCGCACCCAGTACAGCGGGCCCGCACCGAGGAGGCGCGGCGCTGACCGCCCACAGGGACAGGGAACCTGTAATGACTGCCGTGATCAGCAGGGCGAGTGCGGTCTGCCGGAGTGAAGGGCGCAATCGGAGTCCTTGGGGCGGACGGTGCGGGCAGGGACAATCCGGGCGCTTAGGTGTGGGCAGTACGAAAAGGCCACAACTGGAGCTGATTGTTCCTGATCAAGTAACGGACACTATAAGAGAATTGACGCTCTGTTTGGGGACTCCTTGTGGCCACTTCTGTTTGAAAAGTGGCTGAAAGTTTCCTTCTTGTCGAACCGTGCCGACGCCATTACCTGGGCGAGTGCGGGATAAGAGCGGGAATGCGACGGTCAATGTGGCGGAATATCCCTTATGCGGTGCTTGATTTGTCACGATCATCGCCCTGGTGCCGGACAGGCGACTAGTGTGAGCGATCCGGTGCAGTCGGCCCCCAGGTCGCGCACTGCCGTATGACATACCGCGCGCCTTGTAGGGGAGGTGCCGCGTGGCCCCGACGGAGGACGCAGGCATCGTGGACGCGCAAGGCCGTGAACGGGACGAGAGTGTCGACCCCGCAGACCAGTGGGTACGCAACCCGGACACCGGTGATTACGAACTGCGACTGACCCCTTCCGCAGAGCGATCATCCGGTTCCGCGTCGTCGCAGGCGTCGCAGGCGTCGGGATCGTCGGGTCCGGCCACGCCTCCGGGTCCGCGGAGCCGCAGGGGCACAACGCCCGGCGAGCGAGCCTCCGTACCGGGCCAGCGCGGTGGCCGCAGGTCTGCGGGAAACCGGTCCGCGGGGACGCCGCGGGCGAACCGCAGGACAAGCCGGGCGGCCGGGCGGGAGACCGCCGCAGCGGCCGGCGCAGGACCAAGGCCAGGAAGTCCGGCAAGCGGAAGGCGCTGGTGTGGACCGGCGGCGTACTGGCTTTCCTGCTGGTGGCGGTCGGCACCGGCGGGTACCTGGTCTACCGGCACTTCAACGGCAACATCACCTCCGTTTCCAGTGACGGAGCAGGCACCGGCGGCTTCAGCAAGGACCGGGCCATCAACGTCCTGGTGATCGGTACCGACAAACGGACCGGCAAGGGCAACGAGGGCTACGGCGACTCGGGCAGCGTCGGGCACGCCGACACCACGATCCTGCTGCACGTCTCCAAGGACCGTACGAACGCCACCGCGCTGAGCATCCCGCGTGACCTGATAACCGACATCCCGGACTGCCCGACCGCGCAGAGCGACGGTTCGTCGAAGACCATCTCGGCAACACCGGACAAGCGGTTCAACGAGAGCCTCGGACAGTACGACCGCACCCCAGCTGCACCATGCGCACCGTCACGGAGCTCACCGGTATGAAGGTCGACCACTTCATGGTGGCGGACTTCAACGCGGTCAAGACGATGACGACCGCCGTCGACGGCGTCGAGGTGTGCCTGGCCAAGGACATCGACGACACGGACTCCCACCTCAAGCTCCCCAAGGGCAAGCACGTGCTCGACGGCGAGCAGGCGCTGGCCTTCCTGCGCACCCGGCACTCGGTGGGATTCGGCAGCGACCTCAGCCGCATCGAGATCCAGCAGCAGTTCCTCAGTTCGCTGATGCGGAAGCTGAAGTCCAACGACACGCTCACCAGCCCCACCAAGATGCTGTCCCTCGCCGAGGCCGGGACCAAGGCGCTCACCGTCGACGACAAGATCGACGACATCAATCAGCTCCGCAAGCTCGGCATGGAGCTCGCCTCGGTCGACATGAAGAACCTCACCTTCACCACGGTGCCGGTGATAGACAACCCGGCGGACAAGGCCACCGTCGTCCTCGACGAGGCCAAGGCCCCGCAGGTCTTCTCGATGATGCGTGAGGACGTCTCCTTCACCGAGGTGAAGAAGAAGGAGAAGGCCGCGGCGAAGGCCGAGGAGAAGGCCAGGCTCAAGGGCCCGATGGCCGATGCGGCCGACGTCCGGGTCGATGTCTACAACGGTGGTGCCGAGGCCGGTTCCGCCCAGGCCGCCCTGGACTGGCTGCAGAACGAGGAGGGCGTGCTGAAGTCTGCCAACCAGGCAAACGCGCCCGAGGACGTGAAGAAGACCCAGCTCGTGTACGCGCCCGACCAGGCCGACCAGGCACGCCGGCTGGCGGACCTGATGGGCCTGTCGGCCGCGGCGCTGAAACCGACGACGACGGACGCGGGCGCGATGGAGCCGATGGTGCTGACGCTCGGCCCCGACTTCAAGGGCGCGGGATTGCCGCTCAAGCCCCGGACAAGGCCCCGGACGGGATCCAGCGGGTGGGCGCGGACAAGACGGTCTGCGCGACGTAGCGCGCCCGCCCGCCGTCCGCCGTCCGCCGTCCGAAGCCCACGCCCGCCGTCCGAAGCCCACGCCCCACGCCCGCCGCCCGAAGCCCACGCCCCACGCCCGCCGCCCGAACGCTCGCCGTCCGGCACCGCCCGCCGTCCGCCGTCCGGGTGCGCCACGCGGCCCGGAGCCTGCGCCCCGGCACGGCGGGCGCGGACCGGCATGCTGGGTGCATGGCTGAACAGCACTCGGACCTCGCCCGCGCGCTCGGCGCCACCGTCCGCGGTGAGGTCGAATTCGACGCCGCCGCCCGGGCGCTGATGACCATGGACGCCTCCAACTACCGCCGGGTCCCGCTCGGCGTCGTAGCCCGCGTGACGCCGACGACATCGCCGCCGCACTGGCCGTCTGCCGCACGCACGGGTGCCCGTGGTGCCGCGCGGCGGGGCACGTCCATCGCCGGGCAGGCCACCGGCACCGGTGTGGTCCTCGACCTCACCCGCCATATGCGCTCGATCGTGGAGCTGGACGCCGCCGCCCGTACCGCCGTCGTGCAGCCGGGCGTTGTCCTGGACGACCTGCGGTCCGCCGCCGCCGTGCACGGGCTGACCTTCGGACCCGACCCGTCCACCCACAGCCGCTGCACCCTCGGCGGCATGATCGGCAACAACTCCTGCGGCTCGCACTCGGTCGCCTGGGGCACCACCGCCGACAACGTGCGGGAGCTGTCGGTCCTGCGGTACGGCGGCGGCGGGACCATCCGGCTGGGCCGCGGCTGGGGCGAAACCGGCGCCGGCGCCCCCACCGGTCTGCGCGAGCTGGCCGACGCCAACCTCGCCCTGCTGCGCACCGGCTATCCCCAACTCCCGCGCCGCATCTCCGGATACGCCATCGACGCGCTGCTCCCCGAGCACGGGCCCGACCTCGCCCGGGCCTTCTGCGGCAGCGAAGGAACCCTGGCCGTGGTGACGGAGGCGACCGTGCGCCTGGTCGAAGCCCCCGCTCCCGGGCGCTCGCGGTCCTCGGATACGCCGACGAGTCCGCAGCCGCCGAAGCCGCCCCGGCCTCCTCCCGCACCACCCGCTCACCGTCGAGGGAATGGCGGCCGACCTGGTCCGCGAACCGGCCGGGCTGCCGCGGCGGCGCCTGGCTGTTCGTGGAGACGGGCGGCGCCACCCCGCCGAGGCGCGGGCGCACGCCGGACGGATCCTGCGCGCGGCCGGGGCACTGGACACCGCAGTCGTCACCGATCCGGCCGGGATGCGGGCCCTGTGGCGTATCCGGGAGGACGCCAGCGGTACGGCGACCCGGATGCCGGACGGCACGGAGGCCTGGCCGGGTGGGAGGACTGCGCCGTACCGCCCGCCCGGCTCGGCCCGTATCTGCGCGACTTCCGCGCCCTGCTCGGCCACCACGGGCTGCGCGGCACACCGTACGGACACTTCGGTGACGGCTGTATCCACGTCCGGATCGACTTCGACCTGCTGAGCGGCGAGGGGTCGCCCGGTTCCGCCGGTTCTCCGAGGAGCTGGCCGAGCTCGTCGTCGCGCACGGCGGGTCGCTGAGCGGGGAACACGGCGACGGGCAGGCGCGCGCCGAGCTCTCGGCCGGATGTACGGAGCCGAACTCGTGGGCGTCTTCACGCGGTTCAAGGACCTGTGGGACCCGGACGGCGGCATGAACCCGGCATCCTCGCCCGCCCGGCCCGACTGGACGAGAACCTCCGCTTCGAGGTGCTGCCGAGCCGCCCGGTGGACGTGGCCTTCGGCTATCCGCATGACGGCGGCGACTTCTCGGCGGCCGTACGCCGCTGCGTCGGCGTCGCCAAATGCCGTACCGAACAGGCGCCGGGCGCGGGCGTCATGTGCCCGTCTTTCCGGGCGACCGGCCAGGAGGCCCACTCCACCCGGGGCCGGGCCAGGCTGCTGCACGAGATGCTCGCGGGCGAGGTGATCACGGACGGCTGGCGCTCCACCGAGGTGCGGGACGCGCTCGACCTGTGCCTGTCCTGCAAGGGCTGCCGCAGCGACTGCCCGGTGGGTGTCGACATGGCCACGTACAAGGCGGAGTTCCTGCACCACCACTACAAGGGCAGGTTGCGCCCGCCGCGCACTACGCGATGGGCAGGCTGCCCCAGTGGCTGCGACTGGCGGCCCCTTCGCGGGTGTGCTCAACGCCCTGGCCCGGGTCCCGCCCTGGCCGCGCTCGCCCGACGGCTCGGCGGCATCGCACCGGAGCGGGCGATTCCGGTGCTGGCCCGCCAGACGTTCCGGGCGTGGGCCCGCACGCGCCGGGCCCCGGTGCGGGAACAGACGGTCACCCTCTGGCCGGACACCTTCACCAACCACCTCTCACCCGAGGTCGGCCGGGCGGCCGTCCGGGTCCTGGAGGCGGCCGGCCGCACCCTGAATACCCGCCCCGTGGCGTGTGCTGCGGGCTCACCTACGTATCGACGGGGCAGCTCGACAAGGCCCGCACCGTCATGCGCCGCACCCTCGACCGGATGGGCCCCGCCCTCGGCTCCCCGCTCGTCGTCCTCGAACCGAGCTGCGCCGCCACGCTCGTCACGGAGCTGCCCGAGCTGCTCCCCGACGACCCGCGCTCCGCCCAACTCGCCTCGTCCGTACGAACCTTGGCGCAGTACCTACAGGAGTACGCCCCCGACTGGACCCCGCCCAGGCTGGATCGCGCGGTCGTCGGCCAGACGCACTGCCACCAGCACGCCGTACTGGGCGACGCGGCCGAGCGCGCACTTCGCGAACGGGCCGGGCTGACCGGCGAACTCAGCGGTGGCTGCTGCGGACTGGCCGGCAACTTCGGCTTCGAGCGCGGCCACTGGGACGTCTCGGTGGCATGCGCCGAGGAGCAGCTCCTGCCATCGGTACGGGCGGCAGGGCCCGGTACGGAGCTGCTGGCAGACGGCTTCTCCTGCCGCACCCAGCTGGACCAGCTCGCGGGCCTGCGGGCCCGTCACCTCGCGGAGCTGCTGGCGCAGGGGCTGGACGAAGGGTGAGCGGCACGTCGGCCGCCGTATCCGGCCGGATGGCATCGCTCCCCTTCGCCGTGAATCTCATACGTCACGAGGGTCCGGCGGCCCGCCGCCCCGCACGATCTCGCGGGCGAGCGCGGCCAGCTTCGGCAGGGCGGGTGGCCGGGGCATCCCGTCTGGCCAGCAGCACCGGGACCGCCGGGGCGTCGTCGAGCGGCCGGTAGGCGACCCGGGTGCGGGTGCATACCGGCGGTGGACGCGGCGCTCACCCGGCACCGCGCCCGGCTGCGATGGCGGTGAGCCAGTCGTCGGTATTGGCGACGGTGAGTGTGGCCGCGGGCCGGGCGTGCGGCGGCCAGAGGCCGGGTGTCGTGGTGCCCGAGACGGTGTTCAGGACGACGGCGCCGCCCGCCAGATCGGCCAGGGACAGCGAAGTGTGCGAGGCGAGCGGCCCGTCGGCGGCCACGGCCGCGACCCGGGCCTCGGTGAACAGCACCTCCGTGACGAGCCCCGGTACGTCCACCGGCCCGCGCAGGAGCGCCGCGTCGACCTCGCCGCGGGTGAGACCCGCGGTGCGGTCGTCGATCCGCAGCAGTTCGAGCGGGTGTCCGGGTAACGCTGCTGCCAGGTCCGCAACAGCGGTGTGGTGTACGGGCCGAAGGCCGACCAGGCGTGCCCGAGCCGCAACGGCCAGTGGCGCAGCCGCCGGGAGTCGAGCGCCTCGTCGAAGGCGCCGACCGCGGCGACGGCCTTGTCACGGAAGGCGACGCCCTCGGGGTGAGGGCGAGATGGTGGGTGGAGCGGTCGACGAGCCGGACGCCCAGGTGCTTCTCCAGGGCGGCGAGCGTACGGGAGACGGCGGGCTGGGTGAGCCGGAGGCGGGCCGCGCCGCGGGTGACGCTGCCCTCGTCGGCGATGGCGAGGAAGGCCCGCAGATGCCGGAGTTCGATGCCGCGTCCGCCGTCGTGTCCAGTGCTCATGCCCAGGGAGCATAACGGGAGCGCAGCCCGCATTTCACGGGAGGCGCGCGGGTCTCTACGGTGAGGGAATGACCAGCCACCGGGTGACCGAACCACGCAGTACAGCAGAACCGGCGGCAGCCGTATCCGTACCGAGGCGGTGTCCGCGCTCGACGAGCCCGGCCACCGCCTGCAGGGCAGTCCCGGCGGCCGCAGGGCTGCCCTCGGCCCGGTCGCCCTGGTCGTCGCCGGTGGCCTCTCGGTCCAGTTCGGCTCGGCGGTCGCGGCCCTGCTGATGCCCAAGGCGGGCGCGCTCGGAGTCGTCACCCTGCGGCTGGCCGCCGCCGCGGTCGTCCTGCTGATCGTCTGCCGGCCCAAGCTGCGCGGGCACTCGCGGGCCGACTGGGGCACGGTGCTCGCCTTCGGCCTCGCCATGGGCGGCATGAACACGCTCTTCTACCAGGCCCTGGACCGTATCCCGCTGGGCGTCGCCGTCACGCTGGAGGTGCTCGGCCCGCTCGCGCTCTCCGTCATCGTCTCCCGCCGTCTGGTCAACGTCCTGTGGGCGGGCCTCGCCCTCGTCGGGGTCGTACTGCTCGGCGGCGGCGGCTTCGACCGCCTGGACCCGGTCGGGGCGGCGTGCGCACTCGCCGCGGGCGGGATGTGGGCGGCATACATCGTCTTCAGCGCCCGCACCGGCCGCCGCTTCCCGCAGGCGGACGGCCTGGCCCTGGCGATGGTGGTCGCCGCGGTCCTCTCCCTGCCCCTCGGCATCATCGAATCGGGTACGAAACTCCTGGTCCCGTCCACGCTGGCACTGGGCGCGGCGGTGGCGCTGCTGAGCTCGGTGCTCCCGTACACCCTCGAACTCATGGCCCTGCGCCGGCTGCCCGCCTCGACCTTCGCGGTCATGATGAGCCTGGAACCGGCGATCGCTGCCGCGGCCGGCTTCCTGATCCTGGACCAGGCTCTGTCCACGACCGACGCCCTCGCCATCGCCCTGGTCATCGGCGCGAGCATGGGCGCCGTACGCAGTCAGGTGCGGGGCATGGGCAAGCGCGCCTGACCTGAGCCGCCGGCGTGCCCCGTACGGCGTCGCCGTGCCGGGTCCGGGTCCGAGGGGACGATGGGCAGGAGAGGAAGGAGCCTGCCCATGGGACCCGAAAAGGCAACCGAGGAACACGAGGGACCGTACGCGCACACCCTCACAGGCCGAGGGCGAGCGTGACGAACCGGCCGGCGCGGCAGCCCCGAGGCCCACCAGCAGGTTCTCCGCTCGGAACCCTCCCAGGCCGAGGGCGAGCGCGAGCGCACGGAGTAGGCGAGTAGGCCAAGGACCCCGTGTTCCCCGCCCTCGCTACTCGGCGGCCGACGGCGCGAGCCGCAAGCCGTGAGCGACAAGCCGCAAGCCGTGAGCCCGCCGACGCCACGGGCGGCGGACTCGCGGCGTCGGCGGGCTTCCGCGCTTCCGGGCTTTCTACTCCTCGGCGAAGATCTCAGCGGCGGAGTTCGCGGTGACTGCGCGGCTGAACCACTGCCGCAGGAGCTGGGGTCGCCACAGCCGGCGATCTTCTCGCGGGCCTCGTCGGGGATGGTGATGCCGCGGAGTTCGAGCATCAGCAGGATGTACTCGGCCCGGCCCTGGGCTCGACCCTCGTCTCGGATTTCTTCGGAGAGGGGACTTGTAGAAAGAGAGGTCCACGGCCACCAGGTTCCTCCATTGTTGTGCGGCCGGGCGGTTGCCCAGGCCTTGTGCGGTGAGTTCGATGATGGGTTCGGCGATGGTTTCCGGGGTGTCCCGCAGTGCGGTGGAGAGCGTTCTCAGTATGGCATCGACGTCCGGATTGTCGGCGTGTGTGATGGCGGCGAGAGTGGCGAGTGCGAGGTCCTTTCGGGCCTCGGCCACGTCCGTGATCACGGGCATGTTGTGGGGTCCCGCGACGAGCGGGTTCAGGACGACGGTCTTCCACTGGCGGATGCCGATGGTGATGGGACGGGCGGCCCACCGGGCGGTGGCATGGTCCTGGCAGACGACCAGCAGCAGGACGGGCAGCCGGTACTTGTCGTTGAGGTAGCCGACGTAGTACGGCCAGCTCGTGGTCTTGGCCGGGTCCCTCTTGCCCTGGGCTTCGACGGCGAGGAGGAAAGGCCCGTCGTCCTCCGTTTCGATGCGCAGGAGGGTGTCGACCCGGCGTTCGAGAGGTTTGGTTTCGGTGAGATCGACGGTCACGACGGAGGCGGCGGTCACCGACGGGATGCCGACGCCGAGTACGTCGGAGAGGCGGGAGAGCAGGCCGGGGTATTCCTGGAAGATGCGATGCATCGCTTCGTGGGGTGAGCTGACCATCGAGGTCCGTTCGGGTCGCGGTTGGATTATGGGCTCTGACTCGGAGTGCTTCCTACGTCTCCGGCTCGGAGGATTTGAGCGCGAATACGTAGGAAGCACTCCCAAGTAGGTGTGCTGCATGAGGCGGTGGCGGTGAAGGTCTCGTGTGCCGGGAAATGACGTGGATGACACCGGCGGCCGGTGCGGCGTCTACCTGGCTACGGTGCGGGGCGCACGGGCGACCCGGGTGATCTGCTGGTTATCCATCGGGAAGCTCTGCCGATCGATGCCAGGAGCATATGCCCGCCAACCTGTCCTTAAGCAAGGTTAGTTGGCATATGTCACCCGTGGGAGTGATGCGGGTGGGATCGGGCGCCCGGGCCGGGCCTTCAGGTCCTCCGGGGCCCAGCTCTCGGATCGCGTCGCGGCCGGCTGCTACGTTCCGAGGTTGTGGAAGACAGCGTGTACGTGGGCAACGCCGGGGCGGACGCGGCGCTCGACAAGGGTGGCTGCTCGGTCACTTCAAGGACGCCGCCGACCCGCGGTACAGCGAGGCCCTGGAGATCAAGTGGGGCGTCCACCCGCAGGGCGATGAGCGTGCGCAGTGGGTGACCGGGGAGGAGCGTACGGCTCTGCTGGTCCTGATCAGTGGCCGCTTCCGGGTGGAGCTCCCCGGGCGCAGTGTTCTGCTGGCGCAGCAGGGGACTACGTCGTGTGGGGCCGGGGACAGACCACTCCTGGTACGCGGAGGAGGAGTCCGTTGTGCTGACGGTGCGCTGGCCTTCCGTTCCCGGCTACCGGTGACGGTCAACTGTCAGTGGCGGCGGCCATGATCGGCCGATGGCCGATGGCCGAAGCAACGACCGGGATCACTGTGGGTGACCGTGGTCCGGAGGGTGGAGCGGGCGTCGGCCTGTGGCGCCAGGCCGAACCGGATGCGCGAGGCACATAAACAATGCAAGCATGCTTGATTGTTTTCTGGAGGGCTGGCATGCTCCGGGGCACACCGCCACGCCCGAGGGAGTGCACCGTGTCCGATGCCGATGCCGATGCCGCAGCCGCAGCCGTAGCCGTGCTCGACGATCTGCGTCAGGAGAGCGAGGAACTCGACCTGCTGGTCGCCGGGTTGAACACGGAGGGCTGGGCCCGCCCCACCCCGGCCGAACGGTGGACCGTCGCGCACCAGGTCGCCCATCTCAACTGGACCGACGAGGTCGCGCTGCTTGCCGTCACCGCGCCCGATGACTTCGCCGGTGAGGTCGACAAGGCCTTGGCCGAGCCCGGACCTTCGTCGACGAGGCCGCCGACGAGGCGGTGACCGCCCTGCCGCCCGAGGCGCTGCTCGTGGAGTGGCGCAAGGGGCGGGCGCGGCTTCAGGACGCGCTGCGGGCAGCTCCTTCCGGGGCGAAGTTCCCTGGTACGGGCCGCCGATGAGCGTCGCGTCCATGGCCACCGGGCGGCTTATGGAGACCTGGGCGCACGGGCAGGACGTCGCCGACGCCCTCGGGTGACGCGCAAGCCGACCGCACGGCTGCGGCACATCGCCCGGATCGGGGTCCGGGCCCGGGACTATGCCTACTTCGTACGGGGCATCCCGGTGCCCGAGGAACTGTTCCGGGTGGAACTCCACATGCCCGAAGGGGAGTTGCTCGCCTTCGGGCCGGAAGGCGCGTCCCAGCGCGTCACCGGGCCGCTGTACGACTTCTGCCTGCTCGTCACCCAGCGCGCCCACCGCGACGACCTCGCCGTGCGGGCCGTGGGCGCCGACGCCGACCGGTGGCTCGACATCGCGCAGGCCTTCGCCGGGCCGGCCGGGCAGGGCCGCCCGCGCAAGGGGAGCGGTGACGCCGCCGCCGTTGCGGATCGGCAATGCCTCCGGGTTCTACGGCGACCGTTTCGACGCCATGCGCGACATGCTCACCGGTGGCCCACTGGACGTCCTGACCGGTGACTATCTCGCCGAGCTGACCATGCTGATCCTGGGGCGGAACCGGCTCAGGACCCGCAGCGCGGGTATGCCACCACCTTTCTGCGGCAGTTGGAGGAGAGCCTCGGGCTCGCCCATGAGCGCGGGGTGAAGATCGTCGCCAACGCGGGCGGGCTCAACCCGGCCGGGCTCGCCGATGCGGTAAGGGAGTTGGCCGGCAAGGTGGGCGTGCCCGTGCGGGTCGCGCATGTCGAGGGCGACAGCCTGCCCGTACCCGAGGGGTATCTCACCGCCAACGCCTACCTCGGCGGCGCCGGGATCGCCGCCTGTCTGCGGGCCGGGGCCGACATCGTCGTCACGGGGCGCGTCACCGACGCCGCCCTTGTCACCGGCCCGCCGCAGCCCACTTCGGCTGGGCGGACGAGGACCTCGACGCGCTGGCGGGGCGGTCGTCGCCGGGCATGTGCTGGAGTGCGGGACGCAGGCCACCGGGGAACTACGCGTTCTTCGGGGAGCACGAAGTCCGCAGGCCCGGGTTCCCCTCGCGGAGATCCACGCGGACGGGTCGAGCGTCATCACCAAGCACGGCGGTACGGGCGGGGTCGTCGACATCGGTACGGTCACCGCCCAGCTGCTGTACGAGACCGCCGGCGCCCGGTACGCCGGGCCCGATGTCACAGCCCGGCTGGACACCGTCACGCTGGCCCGGGACGGACCGGACCGGGTACGGATTTCCGGGTACGGGCGAGGCCCCGCCGCCCACGCTGAAAGTCGGGCTCAACCGGATCGGCGGCTGGCGCAACGAGGTCGTCTTCGTGCTCACCGGGCTCGATGTCGAGGCCAAGGCGCAGCTCGTACGCGACCAGTTCAGCGATGCGCTCGGCCGGGGCGCGCGGCAGCCCGCCGAGGTGCGGTGGGAGCTGGCCCGTACCGACCGGGCCGACGCCGCCACCGAGGAGACGGCAAGCGCCCTGCTCCGGCTCGTCGTGCGCGACCGGGACGAACAGACCGTGGGGCGCGCGGTGTCCGGCGCGGCCGTCGAGCTGGCGCTCGGCAGCTACCCGGGCTTCCACGTGACCGCCCCGCCGGGCAGGGCGCCCGTACGGGGTGTTCGACGCCAGGTTCGTACCCGCAGGGAGGTCGAGCACACAGCCGTCCTGCCGGACGGGCGGCGGCAGGCCGTGCCGACGGCCGGACCGTACCGGGAGCTCGAACCGGTCGAGGGCCCGGGCTCCCCGCGCCCTGCCTCAGGGGCCCACCCGCCTTCTGCCCTGGGCCGTGTCGCCGGTGCACGCAGCGGCGACAAGGGCGGGACGCCAACATCGGGTGTGGGTGCGCGGCGACGACGCCTGGCGGTGGCTGGCCAACGAGCTGACCGTCGCACGGTTTCAGGAGCTGCTCCCGGAGACCGCCGGGCTCACCGTCGTACGCCATGTCCTGCCGAACCTGCGGGCGCTCAACTTCGTCGTCCACGGCCTGCTCGGTGAGGGCGTAGCCGCGCAGGCCCGCTTCGATCCGCAGGCCAAGGCGGTGGGCGAATGGCTGCGGTCCCGATGCCTGGCAGTGCCCGTAGCGCTCCTGGAAGAACCGGAGGTGACCGTATGACCGTCCTGCCCACCGCACTCGACACCACCGGCCCCGAATACGCCGCGAACCGTGCCGCCATGCTCGCGAAGCTCTCCGAGCTCGACACCGAGCACGCCAGGCCCTTGCGGGCGGCGGTGAAAGTACGTGGAGCGGCACCGCGAACGCGGCAAGCTCCTGGCCGGGAGCGCATCGAGCTGCTGGTCGATGCGGACACCCCGTTCCTGGAGCTGTCACCGCTCGCAGCCTGGGGCAGCGAGTACACCGTCGGCGCCTCGCTGGTCACCGGGATCGGTGTGGTGGCGGGCGTGGAGTGCCTGATCACCGCCAATGACCCGACCGTTCGCGGCGGTGCCTCCAACCCTGGACCCTGAAGAAGGCTCTGCGCGCCAACGAGATCGCCTTCGCCAACCGGCTGCCCTGCATCAGCCTGGTCGAGTCGGGCGGCGCCGATCTGCCCTCGCAGAAGGAGATCTTCATCCCGGGCGGAGCGCTCTTCCGCGACATCACCCGGCTGTCGGCGGCCGGGATCCCGACCGTCGCCGTCGTCTTCGGCAACTCGACGGCCGGTGGGGCGTACGTGCCGGGGATGTCCGACCACACCGTGATGATCAAGGAGCGGTCGAAGGTCTTCCTCGGCGGGCCGCCGCTGGTCAAGATGGCGACCGGCGAGGAGAGCGACGACGAATCGCTCGGCGGCGCCGGGATGCACGCCCGTACCTCCGGGCTCGCCGACCACTTCGCGCTCGACGAGCACGATGCGCTGCGCCAGGCGAGGCGGATCATCGCCCGGCTCAACTGGCGTAAGGCGAACGCCGATCCGGGTGTCGCCGAGCCGCCGAAGTACGACCAGGACGAGCTGGCCGGGATCGTTCCGGGCGACCTCAAGGTCCCCTTCGACCCGCGCGAGGTCATCGCCAGGCTGGTCGACGGATCGGACTTCGACGCGTTCAAGCCGCTGTACGGGACGAGCCTGGTCACCGGGTGGGCGAGGCTGCACGGGTATCCCGTGGGCATCCTCGCCAACGCCCAGGGCGTGCTGTTCAGCGAGGAGTCGCAGAAGGCCGCGCAGTTCATCCAGCTCGCCAACCAGCGCGACATCCCGCTGCTCTTCCTGCACAACACCACCGGCTACATGGTCGGCAAGGAGTACGAGCAGGGCGGCATCATCAAGCACGGCGCAATGATGATCAACGCGGTGTCGAACTCCAGGTCCCGCATCTGTCCGTGCTGATGGGCGCCTCCTACGGTGCCGGGCACTACGGCATGTGCGGTCGCGCCTACGACCCCGCTTCCTCTTCGCCTGGCCCAGCAGCAAATCCGCCGTCATGGGACCGCAGCAGCTCGCCGGGGTCCTGTCGATCGTCGCCCGCGCCTCCGCCGCCGCGAAGGGCCGGCCGTACGACGACGAGGCCGACGCCGGACTCCGCGCCATGGTCGAGCAGCAGATCGAGTCGGAGTCCCTGCCGACGTTCCTGTCCGGGCGGCTGTACGACGACGGGGTCATCGACCCGCGCGACACCAGGACCGTCCTGGCGATGTGCCTGTCCGCGATCCACACGGCACCCGTCGAAGGCGCCCGCGGCGGCTTCGGCATCTTCCGGATGTGAGGCCCCAGATGATCACCACTCTGCTCGTCGCCAACCGTGGCGAGATCGCCTGCCGGATCTTTCGTACCTGCCGTGAGCTGGGCATTTCAACGGTCGCGGTGTACTCGGACGCGGACTCGGACGCCCTGCACATGCGGGAGGCGGACACCGCCGTCCGGCTGCCCGGAGCCGCACCGGGCGATACGTATCTGCGCGGCGATCTCCTGGTGGCCGCCGCGCTCGCCACCGGCGCCGATGCCGTGCACCCGGGGTACGGCTTCCTTTCCGAGAACGCCGGGTTCGCCCGCGCCGTGCAGGACGCCGGTCTCCTCTGGGTGGGGCCGCCGGTCAAGGCCATCGAGCTGATGGCGTCCAAGACCCGGGCCAAGGAGCTGATGGCCGCCGCCGGTGTGCCCTCCTCGCACCCGTCGACCCGGCGCGGGCGGGGCCGGGGATCTGCCGCTGCTGCTGAAGGCGGCGGCCGGCGGCGGCGGGCGAGGGATGCGGATCGTACGGGAACTGGACCGGCTGCCCGGCGAGCTGACCGCTGCCGCCGCCGAGGCCGCCGCCGCCTTCGGTGACGGCGAGGTCTTCGCCGAGCCGTACGTGGAGCGCGGCCGGCACGTCGAGGTCCAGATCATGGCGGACGGACAGGGTGCGGTGTGGACGCTGGGCACCCGTGACTGCTCGCTCCAGCGGCGCCACCAGAAGGTCATCGAGGAGGCGCCCGCACCTGGCCTGGGCGATGAGCTGCCCCAGCAGCTGTACGCCGCCGCCGTCTCCGCGGCACGGACCGTGGGCTACCGGGGCGCGGGCACCGTCGAGTTCCTCGTATCGGACCGGGGACGGCCGTACTTCCTGGAGATGAACACCCGCCTCCAGGTCGAACACCCGGTCACCGAGGCGGTGTTCGGCCTCGACCTGGTCGCCCTGCAGCTGCGGATCGCGGAGGGTGAGCCGCTGCCCGACGCACCGCCCGAGCCGCGCGGGCACGCCGTCGAGGCCCGGCTCTACGCGGAGGACCCCGCCAGTCACTGGCAGCCGCAGACCGGGGTACTGCACACGCTGGAGGTACCGGACGGGCCCGGGCTGCGCCTGGACACCGGATACACCGGCGGGGACACCATCGGGGTGCACTACGACCCGATGCTCGCCAAGGTCATCGCCCACGCCCCCACCCGCACCGAAGCCGTACGCCTCCTCGCCCGTGCCCTGGAGCGGGCCCGCATCCACGGCCCCGTCACCAACCGCGAGCTGCTCGTACGCTCCCTGCGCCACCCGACTTCGCGGCTGCCCGGCTCGACACGGGCTTCTACGACCGGCACCTGGCAGCCCTCACCGAGACCGGGGACCGGGCGGAGCAGCGCTCGGCGGCGCTGGCGGCGGCGCTCGCCCAGGCCGCCGCACCGGGCGGCGCCGCGGGCCCGCCCGCTTCGGCGCCTGGCGCAATGTCCCCTCGCAGCCCCAGGTCAGGCGGTACCGCGCCGAACCCGATGGCACCGAGCACGAGGGCGCCTACCGGGCCGGGCGGGACGGGCGGCCCGTCCCCGTATCGGGTGAACGCGTCATCACCGCAGAAACCGGACGCGTCAGCCTCGAAGCCGACGGGGTCACAAGGCACTTCGCGGTCGCCGCCCATGACAGCCGGGTGTACGTGGACGGTGCCCGCGCCTCGTACACCTTCACCGCCCTGCCCCGCTTCGCCGATCCCACCGAGCGCACCGAACCCGGCTCCCTGCTCGCCCCCATGCCCGGCACCGTCGTCCGCCTCGCGGACGGACTCGAGCCCGGTGCGGCCGTCGAGGCCGGGCAGCCGCTGATCTGGCTGGAGGCGATGAAGATGGAGCACCGCATCCTCGCCCCGCCTCCGGCACCCTCACCGCACTGCACGCCGCACCCGGCCTCCAGGTGGAGGTGGGCGCCCTGCTCGCCGTCGTCACCGACACAGCCACGCACGACGCACAGGAGGAACCGCAGCCATGAGCACCGTCATCGAGACCGAAGAACAGCAGGCTCTGCGCGCCGCCGTCGCCGCCCTCGGAAAGCGGTACGGACGCGACTACATGACCTCCGTCGTACGGGACGGGGCCCACCCACGAGCTGTGGTCGGAAGCCGCCAAGCTCGGCTACCTCGGCGTGAACCTCCCGAGGAGTACGGCGGCGGAGGCGGCGGCATGGCGGAGCTCTCCATCGTCCTGGAGGAGCTGGGGCGGCGGGATCCCCGCTCCTGATGATGGTCGTCTCCCCGGCCATCTGCGGCACCGTCATAGCCCGCTTCGGCACCGGCGCGCAGAAGCAGCAGTGGCTGCCGGGCCTCGCCGACGGCAGCCTCACCATGGCCTTCGGCATCACCGAACCCGACGCCGGGTCCAACTCCCACCGCATCACCACCACCGCCCGCAAGGACGGCGACCAGTGGCTGCTCACCGGGCGCAAGGTCTTCGTATCCGGCGTCGACATCGCCGACGCCACCCTCATCGTAGGCCGCACCGAGGACGCCCGGTCCGGCACGCTCAAGCCCTGCCTCTTCATCGTTGCGCGCGACGCCCCGGCTTCGGGCGCTCGGAGATCGACATGGAACTCCAGGCACCGGAGAAGCAGTTCGAACTCACCCTGGACGACGTACGCCTGCCCGCCGACGCCCTGGTGGGCGACGAGGACGCGGGTCTGCTCCAGCTGTTCGCCGGGCTCAACCCCGAACGCATCATGACCGCCGCCTTCGCACTGGGCATGGGGCGCTACGCGCTTGGCCGCGCCGTCGAGTACGCACAGACCCGCACCGTGTGGAAGGGCGCACCCATCGGATCCCATCAGGCCATCGCGCACCCCTGGCCCAGGCCCACATCGAGCTGGAACTGGCCCGGCTGATGATGCAGAAGGCCGCCAGGCTGTACGACGACGGTGACGACACCGGAGCGGGCGAGGCCGCCAACATGGCCAAGTACGCCGCCGCCGAAGCCTGCGTGAAAGCGGTCGACCAGGCCGTCCACACCCTGGGCGGCAACGGCCTCACCCGTGAGTACGGCCTCGCCTCCCTGATCACGGCGGCGCGAGTGGCCAGGATCGCGCCCGTCAGCCGCGAAATGATCCTGAACTACGTGTCCCACCAGACCCTGGGCCTTGCCAAGTCGTACTGACACCACGCCGCACCACGCCGCACCACGCCGCACCACGCCGCACCACGCCGCACCACGCCGCACCGGCGGGCGACTTGCAGCGACCGGTGTGGCCGGGATCTCCCAAGCCGCACCACAAGGGGATTCCTCACTCTTCACACCCGCGTCGAAGGGGACCGCAATGGTGTTCCACAGCGAGTACGCAGATGTCCCGGCCCTCGAAGCACCCATCCACGAAGTGGCCCTCGGCCGGGCGGCCGAGCAGTTCGGTGACACCGCCGCCCTGATCGACGGGACGAACGGCGCCACGGTCACCTACCACCAGCTGGACGCCTTCCACCGGCGTATCGCCGCTGCCCTCGCCGAAGCCGGACTGCGCAAGGGTGACGTCCTCGCCCTCCACAGCCCCAACACCATCGCCTACCCGGCCGTCTTCTACGGCGCGACCAGGGCGGGTGCAGCGGTCACCACCGTCCACCCACTCGTCACCGACGAGGAGTTCGCCAAACAGCTCCGGGACTCCGCCGCCCGCTGGATCGTCACCGTCTCCCCGTTCCTGGAAACCGCCCGCCGCGCGGCCGAGCTCGCCGGCGGTATCCAGGAGATCTTCGTCTGCGACCGGGCCGAGGGGCACACCTCGGTACTCGACATGCTCGGCTCCACCGCCCCCGAACCGGACATCGCGTTCGACCCCGCCGAGGACATCGCCGCCCTCCCCTACTCCTCGGGCACCACCGGCCTGCCCAAGGGCGTGATGCTCACCCACCGCTCCATCGGCACCAACCTGGAGCAGCTTCGCCAGTTCATCCCGGTGGGCCCCGGCGACAGCATCCTCGCCGTACTCCCTTCTTCCACATCTACGGGCTGACCGCCCTGATGAACATCCCCTGCGCTGCGGTGCCACCGTCGTCGTCCTGCCCCGCTTCGACCTCGCCCAGTTCCTCGGCGCGATCCAGGAGTACCGCATCGGCGGCCTGTACGTGGCTCCGCCGATCGTCCTGGCCCTCGCCAAGCATCCGGCCGTCGGCGACTACGACCTCTCCTCGCTGAAGTACGTCGTCAGCGCCGCCGCCCGCTGGACGCCGACCTCGCCACCGCCTGCTCCACCCGCCTGGGCCTGCCACCCGTGCGGCAGGCCTACGGAATGACGGAGCTCTCGCCCGGTACCCATGTCGTCCCGCTCGCAGCCGAGAACCCGCCGCCCGGCGCTGTGGGCAAGCTGCTGCCGAGCACCGAGATGCGGATCCTGTCGCTGGAGCACCCGGCAGGGACGTCGGCATTGACACCGACGGCGAGATCCTCATCCGGGGCCCCAGGTGATGAAGGGCTACCTCGGCCGCCCCGAGGCCACCGCCGACATGATCGACACCGACGGCTGGCTGCACACCGGCGACGTGGGGCGTGTCGACGGGGCCGGCTGGCTGTTTGTCGTCGACCGGGTGAAGGAACTCATCAAGTTCAAGGGCTTCCAGGTCGCCCCGCCGAGCTCGAAGCACTGCTCCTGACCCACGAGTCCATCGCCGACGCCGCCGTCATCGGGGTGTACGACGCGGACGGCAACGAAGTCCCCAAGGCCTTCGTGGTGCTGCAGGCCTCGGCCGATGGCCTCACGGCGGACGACATCATGGCGTACGTCGCCGAGCGCGTCGCCCCGTACAAGAAGGTGCGGCGGGTGGAGTTCGTCGCGTCGGTACCCCGCGCCACCTCCGGGAAGATCCTCCGGCGCGAACTGCGCGACGGGAGAAGAACAGGGAGGCCCACGCCTCGTGACCCTCGCCGGCCCCACCCACGACCGGGGCATCACCACCCTCACCCTCGACTCCCCGGCCAACCGCAACGCCCTGTCCGCACCGCTCGTCGGAGAGCTCGCGCAGGCCCTCGACGCCTGTGCGGCGGACGACACCGTGCGAGCCGTCGTCCTGACCCACACCGGCAACACCTTCTGCGCGGGCGCCGACCTCACCGCGCCGCCCGACCCGCACGACCTCGTCGCGCTCATGCGGCGCATCGTCGCCCTGCCCAAGCCGGTCGTCGCGCGGGTCACCGGGCATGTCAGGGCCGGCGGGCTCGGGCTGCTGGGGGCGTGTGACATCTCGGTGGCAGGCCCGGACTCGTCGTTCGCGCTCACCGAATCACGGCTCGGGCTCGCCCCGCCGTGATCTCGCTGCCGCTGCTGCCCGCCTGGACCCCGGGCGGCATCCCGCTACTACCTCACCGGCGAACGGTTCGACGCGGCCGAAGCCGCCCGGATCGGGCTCGTCAGCATCGCCGCCGAGGATGTGGACAAGGCGCTCCTGCCGGTACTTGACGGGCTGCGCAGGGCTTCGCCGCAGGGGCTGGCCGCATCGAAGGAGCTGGTCACAGCTACTGTGCTGGACAACTTCGACAAGCAAGCAGAAGACCTCATCACCCGCTCGGCAGCCCTGTTCGCCTCCGACGAGGCACGGGAGGGATGACGGCCTTCCTCCAACGACGGGACCCCGCATGGCTGCTGTGACCTCTCCCAAGCAGGACCGCAGCCGCGCCACCGGCAGGGCCTCCTGGAGGCGGCGGTGGCCTGCCTCGCCGAACACGGCTGGGCAGGCTCCACCGTCTCCGTCGTCGCCGAACGCGCCGGGGTCTCGCGCGGTGCGGCCCAGCATCACTTCCCGACCCGCGAGGACCTGTTCACCGGAGCCGTCGAGTACGTCGCCGAGGAACGCTCCGCCGCCCTGCGCGCCCTGCCGGTCCAGGGCCGCACGGCGGTCGTCGCCGCACTCGTCGACCTCTACACCGGCCCGCTCTTCCGGGCCGCACTCCAGCTCTGGGTGGCCGCGTCCAACGAGGAACAGCTCCGCCCCGCGTCACCGAACTCGAAGCCCGCGTCGGCCGCGAGACACACCGCATCGCCGTCGAACTCCTCGGCGCCGACGAGGCGCGCCCGGGGCCCGCGAGACGGTCCAGGGCCTCCTCGACATGGCCCGCGGTCTGGGCCTGGCCAACCTGCTGACCGATGACGCACCCCGTCGCACGAGAGTGGTCGCCCAGTGGTCGGCCCTGCTGGACGAGGCGCTGGGCTGACCCGAGGCGAGGCGAGGCGAGGACGGGGCCGGGGTCAGCGGGCCCTGAGCAGCTCGCGGACATGACCTGCACGGGTGCGGACGTCGGACTCGGCGAGGCCCTGGCGGGAGCGGCCATGGGCTCCGAGGGATCGGGCAGGTGGCAGGCGCGGCAGATACCGCCGGGGAGGGCCTCCGGGCGGCCGGGTGCACCGCACTCGGTGCACTCAATCATCGTGCGGTGGACAGGGTCGCCGAGTGCGGCCGGTACGACGGCCGGGGCACGCGCGGCGGATCTTGTCGTTGAGGCGGCGGCGGAGGAATCCGACGGGCGAGCCGACCTGGGCGGGGAGCCCGGCGGTGAGGGCCTGGGTCAGGTAGTCGGTGTTCACGCCCGGGCCAGCCACTCGGCGGCCCGTGCCTCAGGACCGCGCAGTCGGCGGCGGAGAGGGACAGGCGGGGTTCGGTGCGGCCGAGTTGGGCCAGGGCCAGGTAGGCGGGCGAGGGGAGCCGGGGGTGGGGGCCGGAGCTGCTGGAGCTGGAGCCGGGCGTGGCTCCGGGGCCCGCTGTTGGGGTACGGCAGGGGCCGCGGGCGGCGCGGTCGCGGGTGCCGGTTCCTCGGTGGGCACCAGGGCGGCGGGGTGCGGCGGCGGTCGGCGCCGCTTCGCGGCCCTCGGCGACGAGGTGGGCGCCCACCACTCGTTGTCGTGCGCGGTGCGGGACCAGAACGTCCGGAACACCCAGCGCACCTGGTCGCCCTCGCCGACCAGGCACCGTACGCGCCGCAGGTATCCGGCCACGGACAGGGCCTTGAGGGCGGAGCCGACCGCCTGCTGGCCGTAGAGCGGCAGCTGCTTGGCCAGGCTCTTCACGTCCATGGCGGCACCGTCGGGGAGATGGTCGACGAATCCGGCGATGCACCGCTCGCGGGCGGGCAGGAGCGCGAAGTCGTCGGCGCGGGAGGGTAGTTGGGCGGACATCGACCGCTTGCCGTAACCGGGCTTGGCCATCGGGTACGGGCGGGAGAGTGTGGGCGCACAGGGGCGGGGCTAGTGTGCTGGGTAGCCACGGGATCGCCTCTTTCGATCTTGGGGTGAGACCCCGGCCGGTGCGATCAACACCGCGTCGGGGTCGTTCGTTGGCCGCACCGTAAGCAGCCGTCACTCTTCGCCGCAAATTGATCACGATTAGTCATACTTGCTGGCCGTGACGGGTATGGGCGGTCGGGAGGGTTTCCCAAAACCCTTCTTTTCCCTACCGGTTACAGAAGGCGCTCGGATCCCGAAGCCCGCATCCCGGCGCTCGGATCCCGAAGCCCAAGCCTCGGGGCGCGACCGCCTTTTCGTACCCCTGAAGAGTGAACCGCCGCCCCGGCGCTCGGGCCCAGGACCCGGGATCCGAGATTCGGCCGGGCGTTCCGGTTTGGGTTTGCCGACCGTGAAGCGTGCCGACGAGCGGGATAGCCTGGCCCGCGGCAGGTCGACCTATGCCTGACCCGCCCGGACGGCACGCATGCCGGATGGACGGTGTCCCGGACGTTGCGGGACCGGCCGACAGGTGATCGGCGTCGCTCGCCGCACCAGTGCGCCCGTTCGCGTCGCAGGTACGCACCGGAGGCGGGCTGCCCTCCGGTGCGTACGGCGCGTCAGCCGCGACGGGCTCAGTGCGAGTCGCAGTACCGCGCCAGCGCTGCCTTGGTCCCCGCGCCGGCGATGCCGTCGACGGCGCCCTGTAGCCCCAGTTGCTCTTCAGCCAGCGCTGAAGTGCCTTCACCGTGCCGCTGCCTACGATTCCGTCGATGGCGCCGTTGTAGCTCCAGTGTGACTTGAGGAAGCGCTGCATCGCCTTCCAGCTGTTGGTGCCGAGCTGCCCGTCGATCGCGCCGGTGTACTTCCAGTTGGCCTTCAGGTCACGCTGGAGCTTCTTGGCCTGCGTACTGTTCAGGCCGAGGTTGACCACAGCGAGCGGGGCGGCGGCCTCCGAGCTCGCCACCGGCCTCGTGGTCTGCTCGGTCGCCGCGAAGCCGGTGCCCGCAGCCGCCAGGCTTCCGCCGGCAATCGCGATGGCGGTGGTGACGCCTACGAACGCCCTCGTCAAGGTTTGCATCCGCTTTCCTCCTCATGGGTGGGTCCGACCGCACCGGCCGGCTCGGCACCAAGACTGCGGGGCGGCGGGCAAAGGCAGCCAGAGCCGCCGGGGAAGTGACGCACTCACGGGACATCCCGCGCGTTGACCTGCAAAGACACGGTGCCCGGTGTCGGTGGGGCGGGACGGCGGGACGCTGGGAGGGCCGTGGCGGGGCGGGCCGATTACGCACGTATGTGACGCATGCCGTCCCGGGCGGGCGTGGTCGCTGGTGCAGAATGCGAAGGGGAACGGGGCCTGGACCGGGGTCCGCGAACGCGAACGGGGAAACATGTCGCGTTGGAGAGAGCTGCCCGCCGAGATGAGCTCCGAGGGCCGCCAGTTGGTGGTCCGCCTGCGGCGGCTGAAGGACCACAGCGGCCTGAGCGTGCGTCAGCTGGCAGCGAAGACGGGGTACAGCGCGAAGTCATGGGACCGGTACCTGGGCGGCAGGTCGCTGCCGCCCAGGGATGCTGTCGAGGCGATGGCCCGGGTCGTTGCTGAGGATCCGGCCCGGCTGCTCGTGCTCCACGAGATCGCCACCGAGACCTGGAAGCGCGGCAGCGCCTCCGTGCCGGAGGCGGCCGGTGCGGGGCTGCGCTGCCGGAGGTGCTGCCGGCCGGGGCCGATGAGGCCCGGTCACAGGGCGTTCGCCGCGCAGTGCGTTCGTGGCGGCGGTGGTGGTGGCCCTGGTGCTGGCCGCTTCGGTGGAGGTCTTCCTGGCTGTACGGCTCACGGACGGCGAGGAGCGGACGGCGGCCGCTCCCGGCGCCCGGTCCACCGTGCCGGTGCGGCGTTCGTCGGTCCCGTACAGCTGCCGTGTGGAGCGGGTGGGCGGCCGATGGTACGCGGGCAACAGCCGCACCCAGGATGCCGTCGTGGCGTACGGCCACGCAGGGCCGGAGGTGGCCGAGGCGCAGTGTCTGCTGGACAGGGCGGGCATCGGTCCGGGAGACATCGACGGTATCTACGGTCCGCTGACACAGGGTGCGGTCAAGCGGGTGCAGAAGCGGCACGGCCTGGTGGTGGACGGCATCGTCGGGCCGCACACCTGGCAAGCCCTGCGGGACGGGGCGGCCCGGCCATGACGGGGACGGCGCCGTCGCCGGAACGTGCCCGGCTGGTCACCGCGTTGCGGGAGCTGAAGGGGCGCACCGGACTGAGCCTGGCGGGCCTGGCGGACCGGACTCCGTACAGCAAGTCGTCCTGGGACCGTTACCTCAACGGAAAGGCGCTGCCTCCGCGTCAGGCGGTGCAGGCCCTGTGCCGCCTCGCCGGTGAACAGGACGGGCGGTGCCTGGCGCTGTGGGAGATCGCGGAGTCGCAGGGGAGCGGGCGCGCGGCGGTACTGGCAGGCGCGGACCCGCCGCCCCGGAGCCGGACCCGCCGCCGGAGCCGGACCCGCCGCCGGCAGGGGCACGCCGACCCGTGGCCGATCCGGCCGCAGGGCCGTCGTGGTGCTGTTCGCGGCGGTCGGTGCGGTGCTGGTCGGGGGCCTCGCAGTGGCCCTCCTGTTGCTGCCGGGCGACCATGACGGTCCGCAGCCGTCCGCGTCCCCGCCCGGGCACCGGTGCCGGGGCGCCGTCTGCGAGGGCAAGAACCCGATGCACATGATCTGCGCCATCGGGCCGGCCACCCTCTCCTCGTACCGGAGCACCACCGGAGCCTGGCTGGAACTGCGATACAGCACCGAATGCGGAGCCGGCTGGGCCCGGACCTGGGGACGAGTGTCGGCGACCGGATCGAGGTGATCGCGAACGGTCGTAACCGGAGTGCCGAGGTCATGGACGAGACGGACGCGGAGGCGTACGTCTACACCGCGATGGTCGCCGTCCGCCCGGGAGCCGTGGTCCGGGCCTGCTTCCGGCCCGGGGCGGGAGGCGAGAGGAGTGCTTCGACAGCCGTGCCGCTCAAGACCCGCGGTCCGGCGGCCAGGACCGGTCATCCGGTCCGTAGCCGCCGGCGCCGAGCTGAACCCGCCGGGCGCGGCCCGTCAGTTCCCCAGGGAGGCGAGCTGGTCGAACCCGGGATGTCCTGCGGATCGCGGGTCCCGGGACCGGTGTAGGTCGCCGAGGGGCGCACCAGCCGGCCCGTCCGCTTCTGCTCCAGGATGTGCGCCGACCAGCCTGCCGTACGGGCACAGGTGAACATCGACGTGAACATGGGCGCAGGGACCTCCGCGAAGTCCAGCACGATCGCCGCCCAGAACTCGACGTTCGTGGCCAGCACCCGGTCGGGCCGCCGTGCGTGCAGCTCCTCCAGCGCGGCCTTCTCCAGCGCCTCGGCCACCTCGTACCGCGGTGCGGCCAGCTCCCTGGCCGTACGCCGCAGGACCCGCGCCCGCGGGTCCTCGGCCAGACACCCGGTGGCCGAAGCCCATCAGCCGCTCGCCCTTGTCCAGGGCCTGCTTCACATACGCCGACGCGTCCCCGGTCCGCTCGATCTCCTCGATCATGCCGAGGACCCGGGACGGGCGCCGCCGTGCAGCGGGCCCGACATCGCGCCCACCGCACCGGACAGCGCCGCCGCCACATCGGCGCCGGTCGACGCGATGACACGGGCGGTGAAGGTGGAGGCGTTCATGCCGTGCTCGGCGGCCGAGGTCCAGTAGGCGTCGACAGCCTTGACGTGCCGGGGTCCGGTTCGCCGCGCCAGCGGATCATGAACCGCTCCACCACGGACCGCGCTTTGTCGATCTCGCTCTGCGGGACCATCGGACGACCCTGGCCGCGCGCCGACTGGGCGACGTAGGACAGGGCCATCACCGCGGCCCGCGCGAGATCGTTGCGTGCGGTCTCCTCGTCGATGTCGAGCAGTGGTTTGAGCCCCACACCGGCGCGAGCATGGCGAGAGCGGACTGCACGTCGACACGGATGTCGCCGGAGTGCACGGGGATCGGGAACGGCTCGGCGGGCGGCAGGCCGGGGTTGAACGCCCGTCGACCAGCAGTCCCCAGACGTTGCCGAACGACACCTGACCGACGAGGTCCTCGATATCGACGCCGCGGTAGCGGAGCGAGCCGCCTGCCTTGTCGGGCTCGGCGATCTCAGTCTCGAACGCGACGACTCCCTCAAGTCCGGGTACGAAATCGGACATCAGGCGGCTCCTCAGTTCGGCGGCTGCACGGAGGCCACAGTGGCCTGCTCACGATATTGGCGGGTTCCCACGACTCGGGAAGAGTGACGTCCGGCACAGCCTCCCGCGTTCCCGCGCCAAAGCGGTTGCACCCCTGCCGCGGGCTCACCGGCCCGCTGCGGCAGGATGGCCCCGTGCCCACAGCTGACGCCACTTCGTCTTCCGCTTCCGTCTCCTCTCACGCCTCTGCTTCCGATTGCACCACCGATCCGGCCGCGATGCGCGAGCAGTACCGTTCCGAGGACTTCACCGAGAAGGATCTCGCCGCCGATCCGATGGACCAGTTCGCCCACTGGTTCAGCCAGGTCGCCGCGGGCGGCGCGCTCCATGAGCCGAACGCGATGGTGGTCTCCACCGCCACCCCGAGGGCCGGCCGTCGTCCCGCACGGTGCTGCTGAAGCACTACGACGACCGCGGCTTCGTCTTCTTCACCAACTACGGCTCCCGCAAGGTCCGCGAGCTGGCCGCGAACCCGTACGTCTCACTGCTCTTCCCCTGGCACCCGCTGGCCCGCCAGGTCGTCGTCACCGGCACCGCGGTCCGGGTCGGCCGCGGGGAGACGGTCGCCTACTTCCGCACCCGCCCGCACGGCTCCCAGCTGGGTGCCTGGGCGAGCGAGCAGTCGACGGTGATCGGCTCGCGGCAGGAGCTGGTGGACCGTTACGAGGAGCTGGCCGGCCGCTATCCGGAGGGTGAGAAGGTCCCCGCACCCCGCAGTGGGGCGGTTTCCGCGTCGTGCCGGATGCCATCGAGTTCTGGCAGGGCCACGAGAACCGGCTGCACGACCGGCTGCGCTATGTGCGGGCCGGGGAGGGCGCGGCCTGGAGCGTGGAGCGGCTCTGCCCGTAGGGCCGCGCCCGCGTGCCTGCGGACATGCGGAAACCCGCAGGCTCTGGTCCCTCCTTTCGGAGGAGCCGGCCGGATTTACCGGCGAGCCTGCGGGTCGGTGACTGCTTGGGTTTCGGCAGACAGCCTGCCGAGGTGCACTGTGTGCGACGACGGGCTGTCAGCCCGCAGCCACCTCACGAATCCGATAAGACTGCACTTTTCGGATCACCTCCTTTCAGCGTGTGCCCACAGCCTAGGAACCTCCCCGGGCCGTACAAGCGATTTAGACCGACCGGCAAATGGGGGCTCTTCGCCGGTCGCCCGGCCGCCGGATTTCCGGGAAGTGGGTGTGCGTTGGGTCACGTTCGAGTTCAATGGTCTGACGTGCGGTAATGCGGGCAGCAATGGTGAACTCGTCCTGCGGGGTCCGGAGTGAGTGCTTCCAGGAGCAGTGGGACCACCGACGCACTCGGACCTGACGAGGACCCCGAGCACCAGCCCGCGGCCGATGAGGCGGGCGGGGAGCCGGCTGGGGCGGTTCCCGGGTCGCAGCTTCTCGCGGCGTTGCTCGACGGGATGGACGCGGCGCTCTGCGCCTTCGACGTACACGGCACGATCACCCACTGGAACCGCGAGGCCGAGCGGATCCTCGGCTGGTCGGCCGGGGAGGCCGTCGGGCGGTCCGGGTTCGCCGGCTGGGCCGTGCGCAGTGCGGACGCGGACGAGGTACAGGGGCGGCTGATGGCCGCGATGGACGCCCGGGCGCCAGGTGCATGAGTTCGCTCTGCTGCGCAAGGACGGCGGGCGGGTGCTCGTGCGGACCCAGTCGGCCGGGGTGCGGAGCGTCGAGGGAAGCCGGCCGGGTGTACTGCGCGTTCAGCGAGGTGCACGCGCAGATCGACCTGGAGCGGTCGATCGCGTTGAGCGAGGCACTGTTCGAGGACGCGGCGTGGGGTGTGGTCCTGGTCGACGTCGATCTGCGCCCGACGGTCGTCAACACCCATGCGGCGCGGGCGCTGGGCGGCGGGCGTACGACGCTGCTGGGGCGCCCGCTGGGTGAGCTGATCGCGCAGGGCGTGGAGGACCTGGAGGGGCGCTGCAGCATGTGCTGGCCGAGGGCCGCCGACCGCGCCCGTGGAGCTGTGGGTGACGCTGCGTACGGCGGAGGGCGACCGGCGGCGCTGCTGGCGCAGTGGTTATCTGCGGCTGGCCTCGCCGCTGGCCCAGGAGCCGGTGCCGCTGGGGGTCGGCTGGCTGTTCCGGGATGTGACGGCGGCGAAGCTGGCGGAGCAGGAGGCGGACCGGATCCGTTTCCGGTCGAACCAGCTGCACCGGGCGGCCCGCTCGGCGGCCGAGTGCGAGGACCCGATGGAGGCGGCGACCATGTCGCTGGACTACGCCCTGGCGGGGTTCGCCGACCATGTGCTGGTGGATGTGCTGGCGGGGAGCGGCTGGTACGGGCGGCCGGGACGCCGTCCGATGCGCCGGGTCCGTGCCTGCCGGTGCCGGGCGGCTCCGTCCCGGTGCGTTACGGGCGGGGCACCCGGCGCTGCAGGCGGTGGAGCGTACGGGCTCGGTGCGGGCCGCCGCGAGGGCGGAGGGCGAGGCGTGGGCGGTGGAGCGCCAGTGGCCGGGAGACTCGGCGCATGCCCTGTGTGCGGTGCTGCGGAGCCGGGGCCGGACGCTGGGTGTGGTGACGTTCCTGCGGGCGGCGAACCGCGCCGCGTTCGAGCGGCCGGACGTCACGTACGCGGAGAGCGTGGCGGCCAGGGTTGCCTCGGCCCTGGATCTGGCGCAGCTGACGGCTGGGGACGGTCCGGGCGTGCCCGGTTTCTGAGGGCTGCCGGGCCGGCCCGGCAGCCCGGCACCGCTCAGTGCTGGTAGAAGATCCGGTCCCGGTACTGCTCCATCACGCGCCCGTTCCACTCGTACCCGCCGTCGACGTTCCCCGAGCGCAGCAGCGGCGGCTCGATGCCCCGGGCGACCAGCGCCTCGGCGGCGGCGGCCATCATCGCCTGCATCACCGCGCTGGTGACGACGGTCGACGCGGGCGCGAACGGGGCCTCGACGCCGGCTGTGGTCAGCTCCGCGTCGCCGACCGGGATCTTGCTGTCGAGCACGATGTCGCAGTGGTCGCGCAGGAAGCCGCCCGAAGCGTGCCGGGACCGGGTGCCCTGCGTGTACGCGACCGAGGTGACCCCGATGACCGTCAGCCCGAGCGCGCGCGCGTTCTGCGCCATCTCCACCGGCAGCGCGTTGCGCCCGGAGAGGAGATGATCACGAGGAGGTCGCCGGAGGTGGCGGGGCTGGAGTCGAGCACGGCGCCGGCCAGGCCGTCGACCCGCTCCAGTGCGGAGCCCAGGGTGGCCGGCATGACGTCGATGCCGACGGTGCCGGGCACGGCGAGCAGGTTCATCAGGGCGAGACCACCCGCCCGGTAGACGACGTCCTGGGCGGCGAGCGAGGAGTGCCCGGCGCCGAAGGCGAAGAGCTTGCCGCCGGCGGCGACCGTGTCGGCGATGGCGGCACCGGCGGCCGCGATGCTGCCGGACTCCTCGTCGCGCACGCGCTCGAGCAGGCCGATCGCGGCGTCGAAGAACTGACCGGCCAGCTTGCTCTCGCTCATCGAGGAGCCTTTCGTACAGTGGGGAACATCCATGCCGCCGATCACGTTGCGGTCTGGACCAGTTGGCTGTCAATACCGCTTGCCGCCCGCAGCCCTGGTTCCGGAGTACCGGCTTGTGCGGGCGTGGCACGGTTGTCGGCGCTATGGGTGAGAATTGGCAGAGGGCCATCGCACGACGACTTCATGTCACAGCATCGAGGGGCACGTATGTCCGGACTGATCGACACAACGGAGATGTATCTCCGCACCATCCTCGAGCTCGAAGAGGAAGGCGTGGTCCCGATGCGCGCCCGGATCGCGGAACGGCTGGACCAGAGCGGTCCGACCGTCAGCCAGACGGTGGCGCGCATGGAGCGGGACGGCCTCGTCCAGGTCGCGGGCGACCGCCATCTGGAACTGACGGAGGAAGGGCGCCGGCTCGCGACGCGGGTGATGCGCAAGCACCGGCTCGCCGAGTGTCTGCTGGTCGACGTGATCGGCCTGGAGTGGGAGCAGGTCCACGCCGAGGCATGCCGCTGGGAGCATGTGATGAGTGAGGCGGTGGAGCGGCGGGTGCTGGAGCTGCTGCGGCACCCGACGGAGTCTCCGTACGGGAACCCCATCCCGGGCCTGGAGGAGCTGGGCGAGAAGGCCGGGGCGGATCCGTTCCTGGACGAGGGCATGGTGAGCCTGTCCGAGCTCGACCCCGGTACGGACGGCAAGACCGTGGTGGTGCGGCGGATCGGGGAGCCGATCCAGACCGACGCGCAGCTGATGTACACGCTGCGGCGGGCGGGCGTGCAGCCCGGCTCGGTGGTCAGCGTGACGGAGTCGCCCGGTGGTGTGCTGGTGGGCTCCAGCGGAGAGGCGGCGGAGCTGGACTCCGAGGTCGCTTCGCACGTTTTCGTGGCTAAGCGTTAGCGTTTTCCGTTCGGAACAGGAGGGTGCAGATGCAGCTACGGGTGCATCTGCACATGCAGAACTGAACCGGTAAGCCCGTTTTCCGATTTCCGTCCGGAATCGCAGCGGCCGGGCGAATCGCGTGCCAGGCTATGGCCACGCATATGACCTGAGAGTGTCGGCGATGCTTCGCCGCGCGGTCGGGGAGGGAGCAGGGAATGCGCCCGTCGTACCGGCATGTGAACCGGAAGGTGGCTGTCGCGCTCCAGGTTGCCCTCGGCGCCGCGCGGGCGGGGTTCCGGCGCGTGCGTACGGGTGCTCGGCGCCCTGTGGTGGAACAGGGGACGGCCCCGGCACCGATGGGCGCCGGGGCCGGTCCTCCCTTGCTGACCTGGAGCCCCGAGCTCTCAAGGTCAGTCCCCACGGCCCGTCGTCCCCGAGCGGCCCGTGTCCTGGAGGAGATCTCCCCGGTGGCGGCCGTCAATCCTTGAGAGCGGTCACTCGAACGAGGGGTGTTGTGTGCCGGACCCTGTTTTCGAATAAAGGTTCGATAGTCTGGCTGGACGAGACCACCCGGTGACCGAGGACCAGAAGGGGTGCCAGAACCTATGGTGCGGCGCATAGATGTGACCGGATCCGACGGCGTACGCCTGGCGGCCTGGGAGTTCACCGATCCGCCCAAAGAGCGCGCGGAGACAGCGGACGCGGCGACCGGGCGCGGGTCCGGGATCTTAATGCTGCACGGGCTGATGGGACGGGCCGCGCACTGGACCTCGACCGCCCGCTGGCTCTCCGGACGGCACCGTGTGGTCGGCCTCGACCAGCGCGGGCACGGCCGGAGCGGGAAGCCGGCCGACGGCCTGTACACCCGCGACGCCTATGTCGCCGACGCCGAGACCGCGATCGAGCAGCTCGGTCTCGGCCCCGTCACCCTCATCGGGCATGCGATGGGCGCCCTCACCGGATGGCAGCTGGCCGCGAAGCGCCCGATCTCGTCCGGGCCCTGGTCATCTGCGATATGCGGGCCTCCGCGCCCGGGGCGGCCTCCCAGCGGGAATGGGCCGACTGGTTCGCCGCCTGGCCGCTGCCCTTCGCGACCCTTGCCGACGTACGCAAGTGGTTCGGCGAGGACGACCCGTGGGCGGAGCGGCCCAGCCCGGCCCGCGGCGAGTTCTTCGCCGAGGTGATGGCCGAGCAGGCCGACGGCTGGCGCCCGGTGTTCTCACGGGGCCAGATGCTCCGGTCCCGGGCGACCTGGGTCCACGACGCGCACTGGGAGGAGCTCGCCCAGGTCCGGTGCCCCGCACTGGTTCTGCGCGGTATCGACGCCGAGCTCGGCCGGGCCGAGGCGCAGGAGATGGTCCGCGTCCTGCCGCGCGGGCAGTACGCGGAGGTGGCGGACGCCGGCCACCTCGTCCACTACGACCAGCCGGAGGCCTGGCGGGCGGCGGTGGAGCCGTTCCTGGAGCAGCTGGCCGAGGACCACCGGAGCGACCGCGAACCCGTCGCGCCCTGATCCGGGGCCGGTCCCGGCTGCCGCCGCCCGCCCGGCCCGGTCAGCCCTTGCTGACCGCGGCCAGGATCTCCGGGAGGCGGCCGGCCGTCAGGGCGCGGCCAGCCGCAGCCCCAGCCACCCGATCCCCGCCCCGTACACCGCGCCCGCCGGCAGCAGCAGCCACAACCAGCTCTGCAGATCCGCCACATGCAGCCAGATCGTCAGCCCGATCACCGGCGCGCTCAGGAGCGCCGACACCAGCATCCCGCCGAGGATCGAGATCCAGGCGAGCCCGGCCTGGCCCGGCACCGTGTTCTTGAACGCACCGTCCTGCGGGATCGAGTACGGGAACATCGGCGATGCCAGCGCACCGGTCGCCAGCATCGAGCCGAGCAGGGCGAACGACAGTCCCATCACCCCGGGCAGCCCCGCCCAGTCCCCGATCACCATCGCGGTCAGCGTGGTCACCACGACCGTGAACGGCAAGGTGATCAGCAGCAGCGCGTAGGCCCGCCCCGCAGCTCGACGTACGCGTCGTGCGGGGAGGAGATCGTCTGCGCCACCATCCAGAACGCGGAGGTGTCCTGCCCGAACTGGTTGTACATCTGCATGCCGAGCATGCCCGCCGCGAAGCACGCGAAGTAGACCGAGCCGGTGCCCTGTATCGCGTTGAGCAGCGGGACGATCAGACCGATCGCCAGCGATGTCACCCAGGCCGCCTTGGTCTTCGGGTCCCGTGCCACGTACCGCAGACTGCGCTGCATCACCGCCCCGTACGCCCCTCGGGCAGCAGCGCCGCGAGTCCGGCACGGCCCCTGCCGGACTCCTTGCGGGCGGGAGCGGAGGCGGCCGACGTCGACCCGTCCGGCGACGTCATCAGCTTTCCAGACTCCGCTGCCACAGCCACATCAGGGCGCCCAGTGCCACCAGGGAGATCAGCAGTTGCAAGGTGGCCTGCCCGTACGCCCCTTCGGACGCCGATCCCACCGCGCCGAGCGCCGAGGCGGGCGGCAGCCAGCGCACCACGTCCGCGGCCGGTTCCAGCGCGGACAGCCCGCCCGCGGTGCTGAGCCGCTGCATCCCGAAGTTGACGAACTGGATGCCCACCGCGATCACCAGACCGCTGAGAACCGCGAGATCGCGGCCCTTGCGGGAGGTCAGCAGCCGGACATTGGCCGTGGCCGTGTAACGCGTCAGTGCTACACAGACCAGCAGCGTCAGCGGCACGGCGATCACCCGAACACCACGGCCGCCGCCCGTGCGCCACGGCGATCACGGAGCCGAGGACCAGACAGAGCGTGAACAGCGGCCCGACACCGACCAGCGAAGCCACCAGCAGCGCGACGATCAACGGGCGGGGCCGCAGCGGCAGCATCACCAGCCGGCTGGGATCGAGCGTCTCGTCGCCGCCCGGGAAGAACAGCGGCATCACGGCCCAGCCCAGTGCCATCAGAGCGGCCAGCAGTACCACGAGCGACTCCGCCTGCGCGTTGCCGCGCAGCAGGACAAGCCCGGTCACCTGACCGGCGGCGAGCAGCAGGGCGCCGGCAATGGACGCGATGTAGGCGGCCCGCCGCTTGGACGACTGCCGCAGCCCGTTACGGAGAAGCGTCAACTTGAGCCGCAGGAATACGGAGACGATGCTCTCGCCCCGCCCGCCGGGGCGAGAGTGCCCGCGGGTGCGTCGAGCACGCTCATCGGGTGCCGCCCAGCCAGTCGAGGGAGTCTCCGGTGTCCCGGGCGTTCGCGCCCACGAGTTCGAGGAAAGCATTCTGCAGGAGGACGCCTCGCCGCGTACCTCGGCGAGCGTGCCCTGGGCCCGGATACGGCCCGCGGCCATTACCGCCACCCAGTCGCAGAGCGACTCGACGAGCTCCATCACATGGCTGGAGAAGACGACGGTCGCCCCGGAGCGGGTGTACCGCTCCAGAACACCGCGGATGGTCTGCGCCGACACCGGGTCGACGCCCTCGAACGGCTCGTCCAGGAAAAGCACTTCGGGGTTGTGCAGCAGGGCGGAGGCGAGACCGATCTTCTTCCGCATCCCGGTCGAGTAGTCCACGACCAGCTTGTGCTGCGCGCCCGCCAGACCCAGTACGTCGAGCAGCTGGGCGGCCCGCTTGTCGACCTCGGCGCCCGGCAGCCCGCGCAGTCTGCCCGTATAGGCCAGGAGCTCGAGCCCGGAGAGCCGCTCGAAGAGCCGCAGTCCCTCCGGCAGCACCCCGATCCGGGACTTCACCTCGACCGGGTCGCGCCACACGTCGTGGCCGCCGACCTCGATCCTCCCGGTGTCGGGCCGCAGTAGTCCGGTCACCATCGAGAGCGTGGTGGTCTTGCCCGCTCCGTTGGGGCCGACCAGGCCGATGAACTTGCCCGCGGGCAGCTCGAGGTCGATCCCGGCGACCGCGATCTGCTGCCCGAACCGCTTCGACAGGCCCTGGACGCGCACAGCGGGCGGTGTCCGTGCCCGGCCCGCTGCGGCTCCCTCGTCGGTAACGGCTGCTCTGCTTGTCTCCGTGTGGTCCGGCATGGCACTGCCTTTCGATATCCCCGCGTGTGGGACCACCCTACGAAGGCGTGCTCGGGCGTCCGCTGCCTCCCGGGCGCAGGCATAGGCGAGCGGACTGATCAGCTCCTCCGCGTCCGGCAGCCACCGGTTGGTCTGGGCGGGGCTACGGGCCCACTGCACCGCACCGCGCCCGCCGACCCGCGTCGGCGGTCCGGCGATGTAGTGCCCTCGCCGCGGCCCACGAGGTCGATCGTCTCGGCGCGCCAGCCCAGGTTCCGTACGAGTGCGGCCACCTTGGCCGCCGCACCCGGCAGGACGAGGAAGAGCATCCGGCGGTCGGGGTGCAGGTGACGGGGCCGAGCGTGAGGTTCATCCGCTCCATCCGGGCCAGCGCCAGGAAACCGGCCGACTCCGGGACGTCGACCGCGTCGAAGGCCCGCCCGGCCGGCAGGAGGACCGAGGACCTTGGGTTCTTCGACCACATCCGGCGGGCAGCGGCCGCACTGCCGGTGGCCTGGCCGGCCCAGTCCGCCCGGGTGGGGTGGGCTCCGGGGCGGCGCAGCCGGTATCCCCGCACGAGCAGTGTTCCCTGCCCTCCACCGACTCCAGCCAGGTCCCGGGGAACACGTCCCAGTGGCGCTCTTCCGTGTACCGCGTCGCGGCGTCGAGCAGCTGCTCACCGGGCTGTTGGGGACCTTGGGGCTTGCGTGACTGCGATCTTATTTTCCACGACCGGCTCAACTTCCGCCGCCACCCGGGTTACGGGCGTCACCTGGGCAGCAGTGGCGGATCGATCCTGCATACGGGGCGCACGGATGCATGGACGGGGCGCGCATGAGGCGGCGTGCCAATGTGCGGGTAGCCACAAGCCCGACCGTGCGGCGCCGGGGCAACACCCGCACCGCGAACGTAATTGCAGAGGAACCGCGCCGGAAGACGTGAACTGAATCGATACTGCTCGTACCGAATGCCGATGAATATGCGCATTTCTTGTGTATGTGCCGGGCAGTGATCCCTTCACTGATCACTGCGGTCTCAGGGGAAACATGGCAGCAAGGCCTCTCGTCGCCCGCCAGCCGAACGAACGGCTTCAGACGCTCATCCAGGAAGCCGGCTGTTCCAACGCGGGCCTTGCCCGTCGGGTCAACATGGCCGGAGTCGAGCGCGGGCTCGACCTCCGCTACGACAAGACATCCGTGGCCCGCTGGCTGCGTGGACAGCAACCGCGTGGCAGGGCACCGGGAATCATCGCCGAGGCGCTCGGCCGCAAGCTCGGCCGTACGGTCACGATCGACGAGATCGGTATGGCCAACGGCAAGAACCTGGCCTCCGGCATCGGTCTGCAGTTCGCGCCGACCGTGCTCGGCGCGATCGAGCAGGTCTGTGAGCTGTGGCGCAGCGATGTCGGCCGCCGGGATCTGCTCTCCGGATCTTCCGTGGCCGCGTCCGCCCTCGTCGAGCCCAGCCGCGACTGGCTGATCACCGGTGCCGACCCGCAGGTGGAGCGTGCCACCGGCGCCCGGTCGGCAGCTCGGACGTGGAGGCGGTGCGGGCGATGACGGCAGCGCTCATCGACCTCGACCACCGGTTCGGCAGCGGGCATGTGCGGCCGGTCCTGGTGCACTACCTCAACAGCGTCGTCTCCGGGCTGGTTTCGGGCGCGTACCGGGAATCGGTGGGCCGGGAGCTGTTCGGCGCGGTGGCGCGGCTCACCGAACTCGCCGGGTACATGGCGATCGATACAGGCCAGCCCGGACTCGCCCAGCGCTATTACATCCAGGCACTGCGCCTCGCCCAGGCAGCGGGCGACCGGGCCTACGGCGGTTATGTGCTGGCCGCGTCGATGAGTCATCTCGCCGCGCAGCTCGGCAATCCGCGCGAGATCGCGCAGCTTGCGCGGGCCGCGCAGGAGGGTGCGCGGGGCAGGTGACACCGCGGGCGGAGGCGATGTTCCATGCCGCCGAGGCCCGCGGGCACGCGCTGCTCGGCGACGCCCGCACCTGCCAGGCGGCGGCGGGCAAGGCGCTGGCCGCCCTGGAACAGGCCGACCCGGACAGCGGGGACGATCCGTCCTGGATCACCCACTTCGACGAGGGATATCTCGCGGACGAGCTCGCGCACTGCCACCGGGACCTCGGGCAGCCGGAGCCGGCCGCGCGCCGGGCTAAGGAGGCCCTGGCGGTGTTCCCGGAGTCCAGGGCCAGGCGCCGGGGCATCGGCCTGGTGCTGCTGGCCACGGCGCAGGTGCAGCAGCGCGAGGTGGAGCAGGCCTGCCACACGGGGCTGCGGGCGATGGAGCTGCTGGGGACGGTGCGTTCCAGCCGGGGCGCGGAATACCTCGACGATTTCCAGCAGCGGCTCCTGCCGTACGGAGAGGAGCCCGCGGTCCGCGAGTTCGGCGCCAGGCTGGAGCTTCAGGCCGCCTGAGCTGTGGTTGGCCGCAGATTCGGGGAATCGACCGTTAACAGCGTCGGGAGGATCCTTCGTGTTACCGGCTGCGTGAAGGGGTCGTGAGCGTCTCGGGCGCTTGGCGAAGGGCGGCAGACACCCGATAGCGTGAGCCGACGATTCCATAGGTTCACACGTAGGAGTCCCGGTGACGCAGAGCGGACAGGGTGACGAGCGGCAGCTCCCTGCTGTACGGCCCGCGCACGAAGGTGTCGTGCTGCCCGCGGAGGGCGGTGCCCCTGGATCGCGGGAGGGCCGACGACCGAGCAGGCGGTGCCCGCGGGCGGGCAGCCGTGGGGCCAGCCCTGGGGGCCGCAGGACGCTCAGCGGCCCGAGGCCCAGGCACCGGGGCAGTACACGCAGCAGCCGGGGCCGTACGCGCCCCAGCAGCCCCAGCAGGGTCAGTACCAGCAGCCGCACCAGCAGCCCCTATCAGGGGCAGCAGCAGCCGTATGCGCAGCCGCTGCCGCCGGAGGCCGTCCCCGGCATGGGGACGGGCGCCGGCGGCGACGCGGACGCCACCCAGTACATCGCCGCGATCCCGGGCGGCCCCGGTCCCGGCGGACCGGCCGGCGGCCTGCCGCCCGGGCGGCCCGCGGAGTCCACCCAGTACCTGGGGCAGCAGGCAGGCACGGGCAGCGGCGGACAGGGCGGCCCCGGCCCAGGTCCCGGCCCCGGGCAGCCCGGCGACGCGGATGCCACCCAGTACATACCCCGGTCCCCGGCGGTGCCCCGTATGGGATCAGGCCAGGTACCCCGGTGAGCGGCCGCCGCCCGCGGAGTTCGACAACCTGTTCCGCAGCGAGAGCCCGCGGGCGCCACGCAGCAGATGCCCCACTTCGACCCCATGCAGCAGCAGGGCCGGCCGCACCAGGGCCAGTACGGCCAGCAGGGCCAGCAGGGGGCCAGCAGGGCCAGTACGGGCAGCAGCAGCAGCCCGCCGCCCGCAGCCGTTCCAGTCCGGGCCGCAGGGCTTCCAGGGCGGACAGGAGCCGCCGGAGCAGCAGGGGCACGGGGAGCACCGCGCAAGCGGTCGTCGCACATCCCCTGATCGCCGCGGTCGTCGTCGGCTGCGCCGTCATCGGGCTCGGCGCCGGTGCGCTGTTGAGCGGAGGCGACGAGTCCGACAAGAACGACAAGCAGCCGGTGGCGGCCCAGAGTTCACCCGTGAGCCAGGACGCCCCGCAGGCGCCGGTCGACCCCGCGGAGCCGCAGGCCAAGGAGCTCGACAAGGTGCTCGCGGACAGCAACGACAGCCGGGCGGCCGTGATCGGCGCCGTCGAGAAGATCAAGAGCTGTCGGGAGCTGGACCAGGCGGTCGCCGATCTGAAGGGCGCCGCCCAGCAGCGCCGCACTCTGGTGACCAGGCTCGAAGGCCTCACCCTCGACCAGCTGCCGGACCACGCCGCGCTGACGACCTCGCTCACCAAGGCCTGGCAGGCCTCGGCGGAGGCCGACGACCACTACGCCGCCTGGGCCGCTCAGGCCAAGAACAACAAGACGGTGTGCAAGGGCGGCAAGGCCCGGTCGACGAAGGAGACCGGGAGGGCCAACAAGTCCAGCGGCGAAGCCAGCACGTTCAAGAGTCAGGCTTCGGGGATCTGGAACCCCATCGCGGAGAAGTACGCGCTGACCAAGCGTGCCCCCACCCAGCTCTGACGGCCGAAAGCGCCGGTCCCCGCGAGGGCCGGCGCTCAGCGTGGGTCAGCTGTCGCGGTAGGCGTTCGACAGGGTCTCCGTAACGTCCACGAAGCCCTTCTTCTGGGACACCAGGCGCCCCTCGCGCACCACTTGGAACGTCACCCTCCCGTTGACGATCCGGGGATACGCGGACGAGCCGAGCATGTCCTGATAGCGCCAGCGCAGCACCGGGGTGAGACCACCGGTGTCGACCTCGGTGCCGCGGTTGAGGCTGAGGACGATCTTTCCGGCCGTGATCTCCGGCTCGTCGATGTCCTCGATCACGGTTCGCAGCGCCGTGAAGGCGATCCAGGTGGTCTGCACGCCGGTGTCGTCCGGGTCGATCCGGTTGTCACCGAAGGCGTGCTCGCTGATCACCTGTCGCATCCCTTTCCAGCGCTTGTCGCCCGACACGGGATACCAGCCGGTGACGTACGCCCCTCGAACGGGCTGCTCCGGCCGCCCGTCCGGTCGATGAGCGGCTGGCCGACACTGCCGAGCACCGAGGAGATCCGCACCCGCTGTTCGCCGGTTCGAGGCGGCGGAACGAGTCGAAGAAGGTCTCCGTGCGCTCGCCGAGGACCGCGGTCACACAGCCCTGTCGCGTCTCTTCCAGCGCCTTGGCGGCCTGGGTGTCGTAGGAGGTGGCCCCTCCGGGGCCACGATGTCGAGGGCCCCGGCCCGGTCGGCCTCGGCCAGGCCGGTGTTCAGCAGCGGGGCATGCCGTCGCCGCCCGGCGAGTCGGGCCGCACCAGCGACACCTGCCGGCAGTCGGCTGCGAGCTGCTTGCCGTTGCCCGCGAGCAGCGCAGGCCGGCCGCCGTTGACGGGGAAGGACAGATAGCTGGTGAATTCGTCGGGAGAGGCCCCGTAGCCGCCGATGTACGGGATGCCGGCGGCCTCCAGCGGCGCCAGGGCGGCCGGTCCGAACCGGCTGTACGAGCCGACCACCGCGACCGCCTTCTCCCGGACCGCCTGCTGTGCGCACCTGCCCGCACCGGGCGAGGTGTCGCCCTCGTTGCACGTGATCACGCGCAGTTCGTGCCCGTCGATGCCGCCCTGCTCATTGACCCAGCGGGCGTAGGCCTGCGCCATGGCCGGCATCCCCGCCATGTTCACCGAGTCGGGTCCGGCCGAGCCGTCGGGGCGAAGGTCATCACGGTGACGGGCTCCTGGAGCCCCCGAGGCCCCGGGAGAACACCGCAGCCGGACATCAACAGGCCCACCACCGCCGTACTCATGAGGCTCCTGCAGGGCGGGAGGAGGTGGGGCGTCGCCGTCCGGTCATGGGTACGAACCCTTCCGCCCCAGGGGTAACACCGCAGTGTGCTGCGTTCAACGCACGGTGACGTGAACGTGAATTGCGGGGGCGGTAGTCGGGCGGATGAAGGGAACGTACGATCGACAATCGTGCAGCAAGGTTCGGAGAACACTTCCCGTCGCGGCCGTCGCTCCTCCACCATGGGCGGCATGCCGCTCAATGACATGCCTTGGTGGCGCTGGCGCAGCAACGTGCGCTCGGCGCTGCACATGCTCTCCGACCCGTCTTCCACCACGAGTGCTGGCTGGCCGGCCAGGAAGGGTACGGGGACATCACCGACGCCGTATACCGCCTGGTCGAGGACACCTGGCTGGACAACTGGTCCGCCGAGAAGTACGTCGGAACGATCTTCCGCGACTCCGCCGAGGCGGCGCTCGTGGACGTTGCCGCGCTCCGGGTGCTGCGCATCATGCACCAGATAGGCGCGGACGCTCCCGTCTCCGCCTACCTGGAGCATCACGGCTGGCCGGAGGCCGTACGCGCGGCCCGTGAGGCCCATGTGCTGCTGGCCACGAACGATGCCGAGGACCCGGATACTCCGCCGCGGTCCCTGGACATTCTCCGCATCATGACCAGTTCGGCCTGATCCCCGGCCGGTATGGCACGCTACGGGGATGACCGCGCCGCAGCCTGCCGACTCCGTTTCCTCCGCTGCCTCGGCCCCGCCGTCGAGCAGCACGTCCTCACGCTCTCGTGCTCCGACAAGCAGGGCATCGTGCACGCCGTGTCGAGCTACCTCTTCATGACCGGCTGCAACATCGAGGACAGTCAGCAGTTCGGTGACCACGACACGGGTCTCTTCTTCATGCGCGTCCACTTCTCGGCGGACGCCACGGTCACCGTGGACAAGCTGCGCGCCGGCTTCGCGGCCATCGGGGACGCCTTCCGGATGGATTGGCAGATCCACCTGGCCTCGGAGCGGATGCGGATCGTCCTGATGGTCAGCAAGTTCGGGCACTGCCTGAACGACCTGCTGTTCCGGTCCAGGACCGGGCGCTGCCGGTGGAGATCGCGGCAGTCGTCTCCAACCACACGGAGTTCGCCGAGCTCGTCTCCTCGTACGGGGTGCCCTTCCGGCACATCCCGGTGACCAGGGACAACAAGGCGCAGGCCGAGGACCGGCTGCTGGAGCTGGTGCGCGAGGAGGACGTCGAGCTGGTGGTCCTCGCCCGCTATATGCAGGTCCTGTCCGATGATCTCTGTAAGCAGCTGAGCGGCCGGATCATCAACATCCACCACTCCTTCCTGCCGAGCTTCAAGGGCGCGAAGCCGTACCACCAGGCCCATGCCCGCGGCGTCAAGCTGATCGGCGCGACGGCCCACTACGTGACGGCCGACCTCGACGAGGGCCGATCATCGAGCAGGAGGTCGAGCGGGTCGGCCACGGAGTCACCCGGACCAGCTGGTCGCCATCGGCCGCGACGTCGAGTGCCAGGCGCTGGCGCGCGCGGTCAAGTGGCACGCGGAGCGGCGCATCCTGCTCAACGGCCGCCGTACGGTGATCTTCGCGTAGTCCGCTGCCCCCGGCCGGACGGCAGTTGACGACACACGGCCTATATCCGGCTGAGGGACGCCGCGGCGAACAGCACGTCGCGGATCGCCTCGCGGTCGCCCTCCTGTCCCGCCGCCGCTTCCACCGGCGAGACATGGCCGGCCACCAGCTGGCAGAACTCCACATCGTCGAGCGCCACCTGCGCGACCGTGTGGTCGGGGAGCCGACCGCGGCGGGGAGTCCAGCGCGATGTACCAGTCGCCGCCGCCCGTCCCTCGACCTCCAGATGGAGCGAGCGTCCGGGGAGCCGGCAGTCACCAGGTGACGGGCCGGCCCGGCCAGCCCGCACGGCGGCGCTGGGCGAGCGCTGCCGGCAGCATCCGGGCCGCGAGGTCGATCATCCGGTTGAGATGGGCGGCAGCGGGCGGCTCGTACGGGTAGTCCACCGCGCCCGCGATGTCGCCGCCGTGCACCCAGCACTCGAACGCCCGGTCCAGCAGGGCGTCCTGCAGCGGAAGGGCGAAGTCCCCGTAGGAGACGGAGAGCTCCGAGACCCTCCGGCCGGCGAAGGAGACCGTACGGATGAGGGTGTGGCTCTGGTCGCGCCAGGGTTCGCGGACGGCCCGGGTGGGTGGCCGGTACGCGGCCGACCAGAACGCTTCGGTGCGCTCGGACGGGGACAGCGGGTGGCCTCCGCTGCCGAGCGGATCGTCCAGGCCCAGGGCGGTGGAGATCAGCCCGTCGACCGTCATCAGATGGCCGATCACCCCGGCGACCGTCGTCCTGCGGGTGACCGCCTCCTCGCTCTCGAACCACTTCAGCCGTACCGGGGCATGCCATTCCGGGGTGCCGATGTCACGCAGCAGGGCATCGAGCCTGGCGGTCTCCGCATCGTAGGGAGCGGCCCAGACCGGCACCGGGATCTGCGCCGGGCGGCGGCCCAGACAGCCTTCGAGTACCCGGGTGCGGAGCATCGGGTCCAGGTCCAGGCTGCCGTCGGTGTGCAGGAGGCCCACCGCGTCGCGCAGCCGCATCGCCTCGTCCGCGCAGGGGCGCAGTCGGTGAGGTGGTCCTCGACGGCCGCGGTCTCCCCGCAGAGCAGGCGGCCAGGGCCCAGGCGCCGAGCAGGGCCTTGAGGACCTGGTGGGAGAGCACGGGAACCAGGGCGGCATCGGGTAGGTCGTCCGCAGCGGTCCGGGGCCCGGTATACGCCGGGCGCCGCGCATCCCGTCGCTGCTGCCGGTGCCGCCGGTGCCGCTCACAGGGACGGCCCGTATCCGGGGCGATGAGCCCTCCAGCGGGCGGGTGTTCGCGGTGGAGAGCAGCTGCAGCCCCAGCCGCAGCCGACGCCGGGCTTCGTCCTCGGTCACTCCGAGGTCGGCCGCGGTCTGGCGGTAGTCCCGGCGCTGTATGTACGCGAGCTCCAGCGCGGCCCGCAGTGGCGCGGGCATCGAGGCGACGATGTAGTCGGCCCGGGCCGCCGCGGTGGCTCTGCGCACTCGCTGCTCCAGCTCCTGAGGATCCTGGGTGGCTCCCTCGCCGTGCTCGTCCTGGTAGGAGGTGGCCTCCGTCCTGCGCAGCCGCTCCACCGACCGGAGGTGTGTGAGGCGTGCCACCCAGGACCTCATCGAACCCAGCTTCGGGTCGTAGGCGCCGGGATTCTCCCAGACGTACCCGAAGACCTCTCGCGTCACCAGGTCGGCGGCGTCCTCGTCGTTGAGCACCCGGTGGGCCTGGCTGTGCACGAGCGAGGCGAAACGGTCGTACAGCTCACCAAGAGCCGCCGCCTCGCCGCGCGACAGCCGCTGCTGCATCCGGCGGTCCCAGCGGGTGGTGCGTCTTTCGCCATCGAGCCCCAGCCCTGTACCTCGCGTCACTTCGAATGTAGTCGGCGGCACCGGCGATGCACGTATGTTTACGCCAAGTACGTCCCCGACTGGCTCCGGATGATAAGGAATGCGCGTTCCGAGGGCTTTTCGTGACAAGGTAATCCGACCGGTTTTGATCATTTCTGCATGTATCGTTCTGCGCTCTTGTGAGCAGGCCTGTGTTTCGTGTGCTGGCCGCGGGGCAGCCGCGAGGAGGAACGGAAACTTCCGGATCGTCGGGATCCCCGGAACGAGAGGCCCAGTCGCGTGACGCTGAAGGTGGACGAGACCCAGCAGGGCCCATGGACGGTGCTGCAGATCTGTGGCGAGCTCGACCTGGTGACCTCACCTGTCGTCCGCCAGTCCGTCCACGAGGCGGTGGCGAACGGCCGGCACGAGGTGGTACTCGACCTCTCGGACGTCTTTTCTGCGACTCCAGCGGCGTCGGCGTCCTGATCGCGTCCCGCCGCCTCATGAAGTCCTGCGGTGGCAAACTGCGGCTGATACTCCCGGCCCGCGGAGCGGAGGACGGCTCCCACGTCAACAAGGTGCTCGGCGCGCTGGGAGTACGCCGGCTCTTCGAGGTCTACCCCGATGCGGAGTCCGCGACGGACGACGAATCCCAGCCGCTCACAGCCTGACTCCACACTTAGCGCCAGGTTGTAACACCACCAGCGGGCGATTTTGACATGTGACGCCCATCGGCGTCGTACGCTCCCGCATGGACAGCGCAGAGTACGAGCGCAAGATCGCGCACCGCTTCGCCGCCTTCGACCAGGACGGCAACAACTACATCGACCGCGGCGATTTCAACGCCGCCGCGGCCCGGCTGCTCACCGAGTTCGCTACGACGGCCCGCTGCGACAAGGGCCAGGCGCTCTACAGCGGGGCCGAGGCCTTCTGGCAGGGCATGGCGGGCATCGCCGATGTGGACGGGGACCAGCGCGTCACCCGTGAGGAGTTTGTGGGCGGGGCCGTGAAGCGGCTTCGCGACAACCCGGAGCGGTTCGCGGAGATCGCGCGCCCTTCCTCCGCGCGGCGATCGCGGTCGCCGACGGAGGACAGGACGGCACGGCCTCCGTCGGCGCCCTGGAGCGGGCCTGCGGGTGCTCGGTGCGGGTGACGAGGCCGCGAGAATCGCGGCGCAGAACCTGGACACGGACCGGGACGGGCGAGTCGTGGAGGACGACGCGGTCGCGGCGCTCTCGGTCTACTTCACGGTGATCGAGCCGGACGCGTAGCCGCGGTGGTCCGGGGTGCGGGTTTTGTCCTCAATCGCCGGACGGGCTTGGTTTTGGTCCCCGGGGCCGGGGTTGCCGGTGGGTGGCTGGGGCGGGGCCCTCCGGAGCGTCTCCTCGGGACTGGCGTGTGCACCCGGACACGCGGGGACCCTCACGTACGCCATTGCCTGCGGGGACTCTCCTGCACGGCCCCACCCCACGTCTCGTCGTGACCTGCGGGCCGGCGGAGCGGATGGATACGAGGCGGCCGGTCCGGGGGCGTGCAGGAGGGTCCCCGCAGGACGACGAACGGATTACGGGGCCCGCTGCGTGCACCCCGCACGTTCGTCGTTTGAGGAGACACTCCGGAGGGCCCCGGGCCACCACCCACGGGCAACCCCGGACCCGGGGACCAAAACCAAGCCCGTCCGGCAATTGAGGACGGAACCCTCCGCCCGGAACAGGGGCAGCTCAAAGCCCGGGCCCGCCACCCAAGCCCGTCCGGCGCTTGAGGACTAAGACCCGCGCCCTGGATCAGGGGCAGCATAAGCCCGGGTCCGCCACCCAAGCCCGTCCGGCGATTGAGGACTAAGACCCGCGCCCCGGATCAGGGGCAGCATAAGCCCGGTCCGCCACCCAAGCCCGTCCGGCGATTGAGGACAAAGACCCGCGCCCCGGACCGGAGGCAGCAAACCCAGCCCGTCCGGCGATTGAGGACAAAGACCCGCGCCCGGAACAGGGGCATCACGCGCCGGCGGACGCAGAGGGCTCGCGGCCCGCGAAGCGGGCGCGTAGCTGGTACTTGAGAACCTTGCGCAGGGCATCGTTGCGGGGCAGCGCGTCCACCACCTCCAACTGCTCCGGCAGCTTGTGCACCGAGAGGCCCTCCCGGCGCAGGTGCGCGCCGACCTCCGCCAGGGTCAGCGCCGCGGCCCCGTCCGGCTGCTCGACCACCGCGCACACCGTTCCCCGCTCCGGGTCCGGCAGGCCGATCACGGCCGCGTCGCCGATCGCGGGGTGGAGGTGCAGCAGGTCCTCTATCTCCTTGGCGGAGATGTTCTCGCCCTTGCGGATGATGATGTCCTTGAGCCGGCCGGTCAGGGTCAGGTGGCCGCTCGGCTGGAGATGCCCGATATCGCCGGTGATCAGGAAGCCCTCGGTGTCGAAGGCGGAGGCCGAGGCGGTGGGGTCCAGATAGCCCCGGCAGACGGCGTCGCCCGCAGTCGTACCTCGCCGTCGGTGCCGGGCGGCAGGGGCGTGCCGTGCTCGTCGGTGATCCGGATCTCCATGCCGGCGGGCGGTCGGCCCTCCGTCTCGGCGAGGTTGTGCACGGTGTCGTCCGGGGCACCCATGGTGATCATGGGGACCTCGGTCATCCCGTAGCCATGGGTGAGCTGGACGCCCATCTCCCGTACGACCGCGTGGTAGATCTCGGGCGGCTTCGGCGCCCGCCGCCTGCCAGCAGCCGCAGCGTGGGGATGAGTTTGTGGTCCGGGGCCTTGCGCTGTTCGGCCAGGAAGAGTGAGTAGAACGCGGTGGAGCCGCCCGCCACCGTCACCCCGTGACGGCGGTAGCCGTCCAGCGCCCGGGCATCGCGAACTGTTCGAACATCACGGCGGGGAAGCCGTACAGCAGCAGCATCACCGTGTAGTCGGGCCCGGCGATATGGGCGAAGGGAAGGCCATCGACCCCACGTCGTCCGGGGACAGGTGCAGGGCGTGGGCGAGGCAGGAGCCGCCCGCGATCAGGCTGCGGTCGGTGTGCAGGACGCCCTTCGGGTCGGACGTGGTGCCGGATGTCCAGTAGATCCAGCGCACGGACGTGCCGTCGGCGGGCGACGGAGGCAGGACGGCCGGGTCGCCGTCCGGGAGCGACTCGTACGCCTCGAAGACGACTGGGGCCGCTCCAGTTCCGCGGCCAGCCGGTGCGCCATCGCGGTGTGGTCAAAGCCGCGCCAGGTGCCGGGGACGGCGAAGAAGCCGGCCTGCGACTCGCGCAGCGCGAAGCCCACCTCGCGGTCCCGGTAGAAGGGGATGACCGGGCTCTGCACCGCCCCGATCCGGGTGAGCGCGAAGGAGAGCAGCGCGGTCTCCAGGCGGGTCGGCAGCTGCCAGGCGACGACGCTGCCGGGTCGCACGCCCAGCTCGTAGAGGCCGGCCGCGACCCGTTCGCACCGGTCCCGGAGCTCGCCGAAGGTGAGGGTGCGGTCGTCCTGGAGCAGTACGGGGCGGTCCGGGGTCAGGGCGGCCCGGCGTTCGATGAGTTCCCAGAACGTGCGGGAGTCGCCCAGGGCGTGTGCGGTCTCGGTCACTGCGGTCCCCGTTCCCTCGTAACTGACGGATAGTCAGATCGTGCGCAGAGCGTAGGGCTCTGCGCCTTGTCGGTCCAGGGTGCGGAGCTAGCCTGAGGGCGAGATGGAATCTGACGGGTCATCAGAAATGCTTGCGCCGGAGGGAACCCCATGACGGAACTGCCTCGGATCGTCAGTGTCGACGACCATGTGATCGAGCCGCCGCACCTCTTCTCCACCTGGCTGCCGGCCAAGTACCGCGAGCGCGGGCCACAGCCGCTGACCGCGGGCATCGGCGAGCTGGCGTACACGGCGGGCAAGTACGTAATCACCATGGATCCGAAGGGGCCACCGACCGACTGGTGGATCTACGAGGACCTGAAGTTCCCGTACAAGCGCAATATCGCCGCCGTCGGTTTCGACCGCGACGACATGACGCTGGAGGGATCACCCGGCCGAGATGCGGCCGGGCTGCTGGGATCCCGCCGAACGGCTCAAGGACATGGACCTCAACCACGTCGAGGCCTCGCTCTGCTTCCCCACGTTCCCGCGCTTTTGCGGTCAGACGTTCGCCGAGGCCCATGACAAGGAGGTCGCGCTCGCCTGTGTGCGCGCCTACAACGACTGGATGGTCGAGGAGTGGTGCGGTGACAGCGGCGGCCGGCTCATCCCGCTCTGCATCATCCCGCTCTGGGACATCGACCTGGCGGTGGCGGAGATCCGGCGGAACGCGGCGCGCGGGGTGCGGGCGGTGACCTTCTCGGAGATACCGACGCACCTGGGGCTGCCGTCGATCCACACCGGCTACTGGGACCCGTTCTTCGCCGTCTGCGAGGAGACCGGAACGGTGGTCAACATGCATATCGGGTCCAGCTCGCAGATGCCCGCCGCTTCGCCCGACGCCCCGCCCGCCGTCCAGGCCTCGCTCTCCTTCAACAACGCGATGGCCTCGATGATGGACTTCCTGTTCAGCGGGGTGCTGGTGAAGTTCCCCGGCTGAAGCTGGCCTACAGCGAGGGGCAGATGGGCTGGATCCCGTACGCGCTGGAGCGTGCCGACGATGTGGGAGGAGCACCGCGCCTGGGGCGGGTGCGCGATCTGATCCCCGAGCCGCCGTCGACGTACTACTACCGGCAGATGTTCTGCTGCTTCTTCCGCGACAAGCACGGCGTCGCCTCGCTCGATGTCGTCGGCCGGGACAACGCGACCTTCGAGACCGACTACCCGCACGTCGACTCGACCTTCCCGCACACCAAGGAGGTCGCCCTCGACCACGTCAAGGGACTGGACGACGAGACCGTCTACAAGCTGATGCGCGGCAACGCGATCCGGATGCTCGGCCTGGACCTGGACCGCTAGTGGAACTGGAGTGGACCGAGGAGGAAGAGGAGTTCCGGGCGGGGCTGCGCGAGTGGCTGGGCGCGGTGCTCCCCGGACTGCCGCCGAAGCCCCGCCCGAGGACTGGCCGGGGCGGCGGGCGTACGACACCGGCTGGCAGCGGATGCTGTACGACGCCGGGTACGCGGGGCTGCACTGGCCGCTCGACGCGGGCGGGCGGGCGCCACCCCACCCAGCAGCTGATCTTCCTGGAGGAGACGGAGAGGGCCGGAGCGCCCTATGTCGGGGCGAACTTCGTCGGGATGCTCCATGCCGGGCCCACCATCGCCGCCGAGGGCACCGCCGGGCAGCGGGCGCGGTGGCTGCCGCCCGTGCTGCGGGGCGAGGAGATCTGGTGCCAGGGGTTCAGCGAGCCGGACGCGGGGTCGGATCTCGCCTCGCTGCGGACCCGGGCCGTGCGCGACGGCGACCACTACGTGGTGAGCGGGCAGAAGATCTGGACCTCGCACGCGGAGGTCGCCGACTGGTGCGAGCTGCTCGTGCGCACCGGTCCGGGGCGCCGAAGCACCGGGGATCAGCTGGCTCGCGATGCCGATGGACGCTCCGGGGTCACCGTACGGCCGCTGCGGACGCTCGCCGGGTCCACCGAGTTCGCCGAGATGTTCCTGGACGAGGTGCGGGTGCCGGTCGCGAACCGGATCGGGGCGGAGAACGACGGCTGGCGGGTCACCATGGTCACGCTCTCCTTCGAGCGCGGAACGGCGTTCGTCGGGGAGGTCATCGCGTGCCGGCGCACGCTGGCGGCCGTGGCATCCGAGGCCCGCGCGACGGGGCGGTGGGACGACGCCGTACTGCGCCGGAGGCTCGGCAGGCTGAACGCCGAATTCCGGGCGCTGTGGCGGCTCACCCAGTGGAACGTCAGCGAGGCGCAGCGCAGTGGGGGCGTGCCCGGTGTGGGCGGCTCGGTGTTCAAGCTGCGCTACTCACAGGCCCGGCAGGAGCTGTACGAGGCGGCTGCCGATGTGCTGGGCGCCGATGCGCTGGATCTGGATCACGAGTGGGTCCTGGACCGGCTGTCCTCGCTGTCGTACACGATCGCCGCGGGTACCTCGCAGATCCAGCGCAATATCGTCGCCGAGCGCATCCTCGGCCTGCCGAAGGGGCGTTGAGCGGACTGTGGACTTCCAGCTTTCGGAGGATCAGCGGGCGTTGCGGTCGGGGTACGGGAGCTGCTGGCCGGCCGGTTCGGGCGGGAGCGGATGCGGGAGGCGGTGGAACGGGGAGAGGCGCGGGCGCGCGGATGTGGGCGGAGCTCGGCGCGGCCGGGTTCTTCTCGCTGCGGCTGGCGGAGGCCGAGGGGAGTCGGGCTCGGGATGCCGGAAGCCGTGCTGTTGTTCGAGGAGGCGGGCCGGGTGCTGCTGCCCGGTCCGCTCGTGGCCACCCATCTCGCCGCCGGTGCGGTGAAGGGGCCGCCGAGGGCGTGCGGTGGTCGCGGTCGCGGAGCAGGGGCGGCCGGTGGCCCATCTGGCCGGCGCGGACGCGCTGCTGGTGCGGCAGGAGGAGGGCGGCGCTGTCCGGGTGCTGGCCGGGGACGCACTGCGGGACGTGGTGCGGCGAGCCGTTCCGGTACGGTCGGCCGATCCGCTCACCCGTTGCACAGGCTGCCGGATCCGGGTGAGGGGCGAGCCGCTGCCGCTGCCGTCACTGCGGTACGAAGGCGCCCTGCTGACCGCCGCCGAACAGCTGGGAAGCGCCGCCCGAAGTACGGAATCGGCGGTTCAACACGCCCGTCGACGTGAACAGTTCGGGGCCCCGATCGGATCATTCCAGGCGGTCAAACATCTCTGCGCCCAGATGCTGGTCCGGGCCGAACTGGCCCGCGCCGCCGTGTACGCGGCAGCCGTGACCGCGGACCCGGTGGAGATCGCGGGCGCCAAACTGCTCGCCGACGAGGCCGCCGTAGACAATGCACGGGACTGTCTCCAGGTGCACGGCGGTATGGGCTTCACCTGGGAAGCAGACATCCATCTCCATCTGAAGCGGGCCTGGCTGCGCTCCGGACAGTGGCTGACGGCCGCGGAAGCGGAAGAGCCTGGCTTCGGATCTCGGCGGTGGGCCGTAGCCTGCCGCGGTAGCCGAATACCCCGGCCGGCACGGCGGGTGAGGTCACTCAGCGCAGCCGGTCTGCGCCGATGCCCGGTTGTGCCCCGTGCGCCGTTGGTCACCGGCCGGAGTCGGTGCCGGGCTCGGGTACGCTCCGTTGGATGCGAGTGGTTGTGGAACCGGAGGATCCGGGGATGGCCTGTGCGGCCACTCCGGTTCGCGAGAGGTGCCCTGCCCGCTTCGCACGGAGGTGCGCCGGGCCTGCCGGGGAAGCGATTCCGGGATTTTGGTGAGCTTCTGTTCGATTCCCGCAGCGCGCGTCGCACAGTATGCACTACGCGTACTCCTTCGCGTTGGAATATGCCGGAAGCGCTTGTTGCGGTGACTGTACGTCAACCATGCTGTCTCGTAGGGGAATCACGTTCCGTGACCCTGAGGAGGCGCGAGGCGATGTGTCCGCCGGTTCGGATGGTGTGAGCGGTGCAGGTGCTTCAGGTTCAGCTGGAGGTCGGGCCGGATCCCGCGGAAGTGGGGCGGGCCCGCAGATGGGCGCGATCACGGCTGGCCGGGTCCGGAATAGGAGACGACGAGCCGCTCGCCGAGACGCTGATTCTGCTGATCTCGGAGCTTGTCACCAACGCGGTGGTCCACACCGGCTGCCCGGCCGTGCTGCGGATGCTGTTCGGCTCGGCGGGAGCGTCCGGGACGGTCCGGGTAGAGGTGACCGACACCAGCTGCTGCCCGCCGCGGCCGCGTCACGCAGAGGGCGAGGACACCAACGGACGCGGTCTGGAGCTGGTGGACGGCCTCGCGGACCGCTGGGGCTGGCAGCCGGAGGGTGCCGGGAAGCAGATCTGGTGCGAGGTCGACCGGAGTGTTCCGGTGACGGTCCAGGTCCCGGTGGTCCAGGTCCCGGTGGTCCAGGAGCGGTCGGGTCAGCAGAAGGCCGGAGCGCGGGCGCCGGGCGAGTGCGAGCCGTCGTGCGTCTTCATCAACCTCGGATAGCTGTGGGCGGGCCTCAGAGGACGGCCACCGGTGCGACAGGGTGCCGGTGGCGCCGGCGAAGGGCTCAGGCATCGCGGAGAGCAGAAAGGCGTAACGCTTCTCCTCCGCACAGGCTGTGGACAGGCTTTCGAGATTCCAGTTCTGGCCCTGCAGCATGCCCATCTCGACCAGGTCGAGCGCGTGTACGGGCAGCCACAGATCCTCGATCTCGGGCGGGAAGATCTCGAACGTCAGTGTGTCGTTGGCGACCGCGGCGACATCGCGGGCGTGGAACCACTCGGGCGTCCGCACGGAGAGCCCCGGCGACGGGTAGCCGTAGGCGTGCTTGTCGCCCGCCAGGCAGACCTGGATCTGCCCCGTCCGTACGAGCACGATGTCCCCGGCCCGCACCTGGACGCCCGCGAACTCCTCCGCCGCGTCCAGGTCCTGCGGAGTGACGGCGTGGTCTCCGGGCAGCCGGTCGACACCCGGGCGCGGGCCACATCCAGCAGCACCCGCGAGAGACCAGGTGCGGGACGGCGGCGATGGAGCTGAACTCGGCGCCGCCGTGCGCGGTGATGGTGGTGGCCGGGCGGCCGTTGTAGATCTTCCCGGAGTGCGAGGCGTGGGTGAGCGCATCCCAGTGGGTGGCGGCCTGAAGCCCCATGGTGACGGCGTCGTCGCTGGTGGCGACGGTGTCGGTGCCGAATATCTCCTGATTGATCTGGACCATGGTGTGGAGCGGATTGACCCGGCCCGGATCAGCCCTGTCTGTACGCCGTTCTGCTGGAGCGGGAGTGCGAGCGGGATCCGGCGGCCGGTGCGGACGGTGGCGGCGGCCTCCCGTACGACAGCGTCGGTGATCAGATTCAGCGTTCCGATCTCGTCGGCGGCACCCCAGCGGCCCCAGTTGTTGACGCGTTTGGCGATCTCCTGGAATTCGGCCGGCAGTGACATGGGTCCTCCTGGGGCTTGTGCGGGAGCATCTGGGTACCCGTAAAATCTAACGGTCCGTCAGAAACCGTGGGAAGGGGCCGGGTATGGGGAACTTCTTGGCAGGAAAAGTGGTCGCGGTCACAGGCGCGGGCCGTGGCATCGGGCGGGCCGTCGCGCTGGCGGCGGCCGGGGAAGGTGCGCGGGTCGTCGTCAACGACTACGGCGTCTCGGTCGAGGGCGGAGAGCCGACGAGCGAGATCGCCGCATCCGTGGTCAAGGAGATCGAGGCCGCGGGTGGTGAGGCGGTCGCGGTCGCCGACGACATCTCCACCATGGCGGGCGGGCAGCGGATCGTGGACACCGCGCTCGCCGAGTACGGCCGCATCGACGGTGTGGTGTGCGTGGCCGGGATCCTGCGCGAACGGATGCTGTTCAACATGTCGGAGGAGGAGTGGGACCCGGTGGTCGCCACCCATCTCAAGGGCACGTTCACGGTGTTCCGGGCCGCGTCCGCGGTCATGCGCAAGCAGGAGGGCGGCGGCACGCTGCTCGGTTTCACCAGCGGGAACCATCAGGGCAGCGTGGCCCAGGCCAACTACAGCGCGGCCAAGGGCGGGATCATCTCGCTCGTACGGAGCGCGGCGCTCGGCCTGCACAAGTACGGGGTCACGGCGAACGCCGTCGCCCCGGTGGCACGTACCCGGATGTCGGCCGGAGTGCCGATGGAGCTCAAGGAGATCGGCGAGCCGCAGGACGTGGCGGCGCTCGTCGTCTACCTGCTGAGCGAACGGGCCAGGCAGGAGAAGATCACCGGCCAGGTGTACACGATCGCGGGCCCGAAGATCGCGGTCTGGGCCCAGCCGAGGGAGCTGCGCGCGGGGTACGCGGAGGGCTCCTGGACGCCCGAGCGGATCGCCGACTTCCTGCCGGGGACGGTGGGCACGGACCCGATGCCGATGCTGGCGCGGCTGGAGGAGATGGCGGCGGCGGCGAAGGCGGGCACCAGGCCCAACGGGTGACCGCGCGCAGCGGGGCCGCTCCGCATCACGCGGGCAGGGCGGCCGGGCGGGCGCGGTGAGCTCCTGCCCGGCGGCAACAGGCGGCGGCGCACCGTGGACTTCACCTCCGTCCCGAGGGCGGCGCGTTTCGCGCCGGGGCCCGCGTCCGGCTGGGCGGGGTCCAGCGGAACATCATCGCCGAGCGGGCGCTCGGCCTACCGAGGAGACGGGATGAGAGGCGTCGTTTTCGACGGCACACGCACCGAGGTCGTCGACGATCTGGAGATACGGGAGCCGGAGCCCGGTGAGGTCCTGGTGGCGGTAGCGGCCGCCGGGCTGTGCCACAGCGACCTCTCGGTGATCGACGGGACGATTCCGTTCCCGCTGCCGGCGGTCCTGGGGCACGAGGGCGCCGGAGTGGTGGAGGCGGTCGGTGCGGGCGTCACCCATGTCCGGCCCGGCGACCACGTCGCGCTGTCCACCCTGGCCAGCTGCGGGGCCTGTGCGCAGTGCGACCGGGGCCGTCCGACGATGTGCCGCAAGGCGATCGGCAGGCCGGGGCAGCCGTTCTCCCGGGCGGCAAGCCGCTGTACCAGTTCGCGTCCAACTCGGCCTTCGCCGAACGCACCCTGGTCAAGGCGGTGCAGGCGGTGCGGATCCCGGCGGACCTGCCGATGACCTCGGCGGCCCTGATCGGCTGCGGGTTCTCACCGGGGTCGGAGCCGTACTCAACCGGGCCAAGGTCGACCGCGGCGAGAGCGTGGTCGTCATCGGCACCGGCGGCATCGGCCTCAACGTGATCCAGGGGCCCGGATCGCGGGCGCTCTGACGATCATCGCGGTCGATGTGAACCCGGCGAAGGAGGCGGTGGCCAGGCAGTTCGGCGCGACCCACTTCCTGACCTCGACGCAGGACGTGCGGGGATCCTGCCGGCCGGCGCCGATCACGCCTTCGAATGCGTCGGCCGTACGGAACTGATCAGGCAGGCCATCGACCTGCTGGACCGGCATGGCCAGGCGGTCCTGCTCGGTGTCCCGGCGGCCACCGCAGAGGCGTCGTTCCAGGTCTCGTCGATGTATCTGGACAAGTCGATCCTCGGCTGCCGTTACGGTTCGTCGCGCCCGCAGCGCGACATCGCGCTCTACGCGGACCTGTACCGGGAGGGCAGGCTGCTGCTGGACGAGCTGGTGACGAAGACCTACCCCGTGGAGGACTTCGCGAAGGCGGCGGACGACGCGCACCACGGGCGGGTGGCGCGGGGCGTGCTGGTGTTCTGAGCCGTTGTCGTTCCGAGCCGCTACGCGGAGCGCCGGCCGTCGCTCACCGCGGCCCGGAACGTCCGCCGGTACACCGTCGGTGACACGCCCAGTGCGCTCTGGACGTGCTGGCGCAGGGAGGTGGCCGTACCGAAGCCCGCGTCCCTCGCCACCTGGTCGATCGACAGGTCCGTGGACTCCAGCAGCTGCCGCGCCCGCTCCACCCGCTGCTGGGTGAGCCACTGACCGGGGCTGATGCCGACCTCGTCACGGAAGCGGCGGGTGAACGTGCGTACGCTCATCGACTCCTGCACGGCCATGTCCCGCAGCAGGATCGGCCGCTCCAGTCGCCCCAGCGCCCAGGCGCGTGCGGTCGTCGTCGTCGCGAACTGCGTCTCGGGCAGGGGCGTTCGATGTACTGCGCCTGGCCGCCGTCGCGGTGCGGCGGTACCACGGTGCGGCGGGCGACGTCGTTGGCGACCGCGGTGCCGTGGTCGCGGCGCACGATGTGCAGGCACAGGTCGATCCCGGCGGCGACGCCGGCGGAGGTGAGGACGTCTCCGTCGTCGATGAACAGGACGCCCGGATCGACCCGGACCTGCGGAAAGAGCTGCTGGAAGTGTTCGGCGGAGGACCAGTGGGTGGTGGCGGGCGCCCGTCGAGAATGCCGGCGGCGGCCAGGACGTAACTCCCGGTGCAGATGGAGACCATGCGGGTGCCCGGCCGGATGTACGCGAACGCGGCGGCGAGCTCGTCGGTGAGCCTGCCCTCGGTGTGGACGGGGCCGAGCTCGTACGAGGCGGGGACGATGACCGTGTCGGCGGTCGCCAGCGTCTCGGGGCCGCGTTCCACCATGACCGAGAAGTCGGCGTCGGTGCGGACGAGGCCCGGTGGACGGGCGGAGCAGGTCATGACGTCGTACAGCTTTCGGCCCCGGTTGAAGGGCTCGGCGCCGAGCGACCGGCCGAAGATCCGCTGCGGGATGCCCAGTTCGAAGGGGAGTACTCCGTCGAGGGTGAGGACGGCGATGCGGTGCGGCATGCGGACTCCCTCTCCAACACAGGTAGTTGGTATAGACCATACGTCCGATGGGGTTGCTTCGTGCAGGGCAGGTCGGCGGACCATGTGTACATTCCCACGGCGGCATGGCCCGATTCCTGCGAAGCATGTCCTTTCGGCCACTCGCAGCGGTGAGGCCCCCGAACGGATGCTGGGCAGCGTGAACCTGACAGAACAGGGCGCCGCAGGGACGACGGCCGGCCCACCGCCCCGCCGTGAACTCCCGCCCCGCCGCTCCTCCCGCCCCGCGTCCACCGTGCCTGGATCGTCGCCGCGGTCACTTTCGTGACGATCATCGGCGGCGCCGCCTTCAACTCCCTGCCCGGCCTCCTCATCGAGCCCCTCCACACCGAATTCCGTTGGTCGCACGGGGGATCGGGCTCGCGGTCTCCCTCGACATGGCGCTGTACGGGCTCAGCGCACCGTTCGCCGCGGCGCTGATGGACCGCTTCGGCATCCGCCGGGTCGTGGTGGCCGCCCTGACCGCGGTGGCGGCCGGTGCCCTGGCGAGCGTGTGGATGACGGCGTCCTGGCAGCTGATGCTCTACTGGGGCCTGCTCGTCGGCCTGGGTACCGGCTCCATGGCCATGGCCTTCTCGGCGACCGTCACCAACCGCTGGTTCGTCGCCCGCCGCGGCCTGGTCACCGGCATCCTCACCGCGGCCGGAGCCTCCGGCCAGCTGGTCTTCCTGCCGCTGTGCGCCTGGATCATCGTCGAATACGACTGGCGCCCGGCCGCGGTGACCGTGGCGCTGGCCGCGCTCGTCGTCGTCCCGTTCGTCTGGCTCCTGATGCGTGACCACCCGGCCGATGTGGGCCTCGCCCCGTACGGCGGCGCATACGTGGCCAAGCCCGTACCCGAGAAGGGTGCGGCGGCCCGCACCGTACGCGTCCTGATCGACGCCGCCCGCACGGGGCCGTTCTGGCTGCTGGCCGGGACGTTCGCGATCTGCGGCGCCTCGACCAACGGCCTGATGCGCACCCACTTCGTGCCCTTCGCTCACGACGAGGGCATGCAGATCACCGCGGCTGCCTCGCTGCTGGCCGTCATCGGCGTCTTCGACATCATCGGCACGATCTTCAGCGGTTGGCTCACCGACCGCTACGACGCCCGCAGGCTGCTCGCCCTCTACTACGCGCTGCGCGGTGTCTCGCTGCTGTTCCTGCCGGTGCTGATGTGGCCGACCGTGCAGCCGCCGATGATCGCCTTCATCGTGTTCTACGGGCTGGACTGGGTCGCCACGGTCCCGCCGACCCTGGCTCTGTGCCGCGAGCAGTACGGCGATGACAGCGCGATCGTCTTCGGCTGGTGCTGGCCTCGCACCAGGTGGGCGCGGCGGCCGTGGCCTTCCTCGGCGGGGTGGCGCGGGACGTGTTCGGCTCGTACGACGTGGTCTGGTACGCGTCCGGGGCGCTGTGCGCGATGGCCGCGCTGATGGCGCTGGTGATCCGGCGCAAGCCCGGCGGGCAGACTGAAGTCCTTGCCGTCCGCGGCTGACGGTCCTCGGTCCGATGCGCCCCGGCCCGCTGTGGATCAGCTGTTGAAGCTGCCGAACCGCCCCGGTGGAACAGCAGCGGACCGGTACCCTCCGTCGCGTCCAGGGCTGCCGCCCGGCCGACCACGATCAGGTGGTCGCCGCCGGTGTGGACGGCGTGGATCCGGCAGTCGATCCAGGCGGGTACCGAGTCCAGCAGCGGGGACCCGGTCGCGGGCGCCGCCCTGTAGGCCACCCCGCGAACTTGTCCGCCCCGCTCACCGCGAAGCCCTTGCACAGTTCGCCCTGATCCGCGCCCAGGATGTTGACGCAGAAGGCCCCGGCGCGGGCGATGCGAGGCCATGTCGTCGACGTACGGGCCACCATGAAGGCGATCAGCGGCGGGTCGAGCGAGAGCGAGGCGAACGACTGGCAGGCGAAGCCGGTGGGGCCGTCCGCGTCGTGTGCGGTGATGACCGTGACGCCGCTCGCGAAGTGCCCGAGCACACGGCGGAACTCCCCGGTCGACCGGCAGCCGTTCGTCGTCGGCGACTGCTCTGAGGTCGGGCCTGGGCAGCGCTTCGATCGGAGCCGCCGGCCCGGCGGCCGTGGCGGCGCCGACGGACCTGAGGTACCGAACGGCGGTGGCGGCCATTCCTGCGTGTCCCATCACGACATCCATTAGAGCTGACGGGGTGTCAGATGGGAAGGGTGCTGCCTGCCCGGAGCCGCGCCCGTTCTATTGGCACCGGACGTCGGGTGGTGCGGTTCGGCTCGGTCGGCCCGTACGGGAGCCACCGGGTTCGGCGTTCGGCTTCCTGTGCGTACTCGTTTTCGGGCCCGCCCCTGCTGTTGGTGCTCGGGCGGTGTACGCGGCGGCGGGAGCCCCGTACGCCCGCCGCCGGGAGTTCACCGCCCGTGGTACTTGGTGTGCGGCGTTCCACGAAGCTCGCCACGCCCTCGTTCGCGTCCTGGGTGGCCATGTTGATCTCCTGGGCCGTCGCCTCCGCGGCGAACGCCGTGGCCCTGTCGGTCTCCAGCGAGGCGTTCACCAGCTGCTTGGTGAGGGCCAGCGCGCGGGTCGGCCCTCCGCCAGCCGCTCGGCCCAGGCGCGGGCCGTCCCCGCCAGCTCGCCGTCCGGCAGTACGCGGTTGACCAGGCCCAGACGCTCCGCCTCCGCGGCCGGCAGCGCGTCGCCGAAGAACATCAGCTCCTTGGTGCGCTGCGGGCCGATCAGCCTGGGCAGGAGGTGGGCGCCGCCGCCGTCCGGGACGAGACCGCGGCGTACGAAGACCTCGATGAACTTCGCCGATTCGGCGGCCAGCACAAGATCGCAGGCGAACGCGAGGTGTGCGCCGAGGCCGGCCGCGGTGCCGTTGACTGCGGCGATCACCGGCTTCTCGCAGTCCAGGACCGCGGCGATCAGACGTTGTGCGCCGAGGCGGATCGTGCGGGCGATGTCGCCGGGGACGCTGTCACGGCCGGTGGACGGGCGCCGCGCAGGTCGGCGCCCGCGCAGAAGCCGCGGCCGGTGGCGGTGAGCACGACGGCGCGGACCGCCGGGTCGGCGGAGGCTTCGCCGAGCAGCTCGATGATGCGGTCGCGCTGGTCCCAGGTCACGGCGTTCATGGCCTCGGGGCGGTTGAGGGTGATCCACGAGACGCCGTTGTCAGTGGCGTGGAGTACATAAGAGGTATCTGCGGTGTCTTCGGGGAGGGCGGCATGGGAGAGCTCCAGTTCACGTCGGCGGGTGGCTCAGCGACAGATGGCAAGCGCGTCCAGAGCCACGGCGCCCTGTCCTCGGCCGAGTACCACCAGTGGGTTGATATCGAGTTCGTCGAGTTCGTCGCCGAGCTCCAGGGCCATCCGCTGGACCCGCAGCACGACTTCGACGAGGGCGTCGACGTCGACGGGCGCGCCGCCTCGTACGCCTTCCAGGAGGGCGTGGCCGCGCAGCTCGCCGAGCATGGCCCGCGCCTGGTCCTCGCCGAAGGGCGGCACCCGGACCGCCGCATCGTGCAGGACCTCCACCAGCACGCCGCCGAGCCCGACCGTGACAGTCGGGCCGAAGAGGGCGTCCTGGGTGACGCCGACCATCATCTCCACGCCCCGTTCGATCATCTGGCAGACCAGGATCCCGTCCAGGTCCACGGACTCGAAGCGGGCGATGTCGGTCAGCTCGCGATAGGCGTCGCGGACCTGGCTGGCCGAGCTGAGCCCGACCTTGACCAGACCGAGCTCGGTCTTGTGGGCGAGCTGCGCGCCCGACGCCTTCATGACGACCGGGTAGCCGACCTGGGCCGCAGCCCGGACCGAGGCCGCGGCGCTGGTCACCAGCTGTTCGCGCGGTACGCGAATGCCGTACGCCCGCAGGAGCTGCTTCGCCGAGTGCTCGCTGAGCTGGCGGCCGGGGCGCATCAGGGCCTGCGCCTTGCGGAAGGAGGGCGACAGGGTGCGCGGCGCCTCGTCGAAGGGCGAGCGGTAGGCGGCGGCGAAGCGATGGTGGTCCAGATAGGCCTTCACGGCGGAGATGCAGTTGCGAGACGTACGGAAGGTGGCGACCCGGGAGGATCCGAGTAGTGTCGTGCGGTAGGCGTCCTCGGTCCCGACGGGGAGCCCCACACACACACACCAGCTTGTCCGTGGCCTCTGCCGCGTCCACCAGGTCCTGGGCGAGCTTGTCGCTCATCGGGGAACGGGCCGGTGATCGGGCAGATGAGCACACCGACTTCCGGGTCGGCGAGGATGGCGTCGATGATCTTGCGTCCGCGCTGGTCGCCGACGGGTGCCCGCCGTTGTCGACGGGGTTCGCCACATTCAGGTAGCCGGGTATCCAGCTGTGCAGTTCGCGCTGCTTCTCCTCGGACAGGGTGGGCAGGCCGAGGCCGGCCCCGGTCGCCAGGTCGGCGAAGTGGGCGCCCGTACCGCCCGAGATCGAATACACGACGACCCCGTCGGCACGCGGCGGCCGGGCCCGGGCCAGCAGCGCCGCGGTGTCCTGGAGTTCGTCGAGCCCGTCGACCCGGATCACCCCGAACTGCCGCATGGCCGCGTCCACCACCTGGTCGGTGCCGGTCAGCTTGCCGGTGTGGGACGCGGCGGTCCTGGCCCCTGCCTCCGTACGTCCCACCTTGACCGCCACGACCGGCACCCCGGCCTGCGCGGCCCGGTCCGCCGCGAGCAGGAAGGAGCGGCCGTCCTTGACGCCCTCGATGTACGCGGCGATCACGCCGACCTCGGGGCGCTGGGCGAAGTAAGAGATGAAGTCGGAGGTCTCCAGGTCGGCCTCGTTGCCGGTGGGCGCCCAGTGGGAGAGCCGAATGCCCAGCTCCTGGAGCGCGTGGAGGGGCCGCCCCTGGTGGCCGGACTGGGTGATCAGGGCGATGGCGGGCCCGTCGAGGTCGTCCCGGAACTTCTCGAAGGCGTTGAGGTTGGTGTTCGGCCCCAGCAGCCGCAGCCCCGACCGCTCCACGGCGGCCGCGAGCCGGGCCTGGGCGGCGGCGCCCTCCTCGCCGGTCTCGGCGAACCCGGAGGCGAAGGCAACGGCGAACTTCACCTTGGCCCGGTCCAGTTCCTCGATGAGGGGAGAGGATCGGCGACGAGAAGTACCGCTAGATCGACCTGTTCCGGAAGCTCGGCGACGGAAGGGGAACAGGCCCGCCCGAAGACGGACTCCCGGGTGGGATGCACGGGATGCAGCCGCGCGCCGACCCGCTCCGCCCAGGCGATGAGCTGCCGGGTGATCCCGGTATTTGGCCGCCCTCGGTATCGGACGCACCCACGACGGCCACGGACTCCGGCCGGAAGAACCGGTCCAGGTCTGGCACGGGTGCGTACAGAGGCCTTCCGCTGACGTCGAGAACGCCCTCCGCCGTGGCGGTCGCCATGCTGTGAACAGCGGCATGCGGCTCTTCGCCGCAGGCCACCACCCTGGCGCGGAAGTCGGTGGTGAAGGTGCCGTGAGTCGATCAAGCATCGTTCCGCCCGCTCCTGCTCGATGGTGCCCGTCCGGGAGCAGCGGAGTTCTCCGAGCCCGTTCATTACCTGACGCTTAGTCAGGTTACTGAACTGACGGCCCGTCAGGAATGGTCGTGCAGGCAAAGGCTGGCGGGAGTTGTCCCGGCCCGTCCGACCGGGCCTGATTTCGGCCATGCCGCGCCTGTTCCGGGCGGGTTCTGTCCTCAAGCGCCGGACGGGCTTGGTTTGCTGCCCCTGTTCCGGGCGCGGGTTTTGTCCTCAAGCGCCGGACGGGCTTGGTTTGCTGCCCCTGTTCCGGGCGCGGGTTTTGTCCTCAAGCGCCGGACGGGCTTGGTTTGCTGCCCCTGTTCCGGGGCGCGGGTTTTGTCCTCAAGCGCCGGACGGGCTTGGTTTGCTGCCCTGTTCCGGGCGCGGGTTTTGTCCTCAAGCGCCGGACGGGCTTGGGTGGCGGGCCTGGGCTTGTGCTGCCCCTGATCCGGGGCGGAGGGTTCCGTCCTCAATCTCCCCAGACTTCGTCCGGGGGACCCCAACGGGCTTGATTTTGCCGACCCGGACTTTGTGCTGAGGCGGAACTGGGCGTCCCGCCTGGCCCGGTGGGTGGTGGCCCGGGGCCCTCCGGAGTGTCTCCTCAGACGACGAACGTGCGGGATTCCACGCAGCGGGCCCCGTAATCCGTTCGTCGTCCTGCGGGGACCCTCCTGCACGCCCCGGACCGGCCGCCCTCTCCCCGCGGCTCCACCGGTCCGCGGGTATGGACGAGACGCGGGGTGGGGCCGTGCAGGAGAGTCCCCGCAGGGAATGGCGTACGTGAGGGGTCCCCGCGTCTCCGGGTGAACACGCCAGTCCCGAGGAGACGCTCCGGAGGGGCCCCGCCCCAGCCACCCACCGGCAACCCCGGGCCCGGGAGACCAAAACCAAGCCCGTCCGGCGCTTGAGGACAAAACCCGCACCCGGACCACCGCCCCTACGACAGCTTCTTGGCGATCTTCTCGGCGTCCAGGGCCATTTCGCGGAACATGCCGCTGATCGGGTTGGTGAACCCGGTGAAGTATAGGCCGGGTGCCCGCTTCGGCGTGCTGCCGCCGTGCGCCACCGGGCGGCCCCGTCCGTCCAGTACGCCGAGGTGTCCGACCAGGCCTTCCAGGGACCGCAGGTACCCGGTCGCGGCGATCACCGCGTCCGGAGTGATCCGGGTTCCGTCGGCCAGGACCGCCGCGTCCTCGTCGAACGACTCCACGGTCGCCACCGGCACCACCCGGCCGCCCTTCACCGCGTCGATCAGGCCGACGTCCTGGACCGGGATGGCGCCCTCCCTGACCCGTGAGTACAGGCCGGTGTCCGGCCGGGGCAGGCCCTGTTCGGCGAGGTCGGGAACGGCGATCCGGCACATCAGCTCGCCGGCCCGGTCGACCAGCCGGACCGGCAGTCTGCGGACCAGGATGCCGGTCGCCTGGGCGGGCCAGCCCGCCGTGGAGCGGCGCACGATGTGCGGAACGGTGCGTACCGCGATCCGAACCCGGGAAGCACCGCCCTCCACCAGGTCCACCGCGATCTCCGCCCCCGTGTTGCCGATGCCCACGACGAGGACGTCCCTGCCCGCGTACGGGGCGGGGCTGCGGTACTCCGAGGCGTGCACCAGCTCGCCGGTGAACGACTCGCGGCCGGGCCAGTCCGGTATTCGCGGGGTGTGGTTGTAGCCGGTGGCCACGACGACGGCCCGGCCGGTCAGTATCCGGCCGCCCGTCGCGGTCAGCTGCCACCCGGGGCCGTCCGCGGCCGGGTCGATCCGGGACACCTCGACGCCCGTCACCACTTCCAGCCCATGGTGCTCGACGTACTTCTCCAGGTAGTGCACCACATCGTCCCGCGACACCCAGCGCCCGAACCGGCGGGGCATCGCGAGCCCGGGAGTGCGGACCAGCGCCGGGTCGTGTGCAGGTGCAGCCGGTCGTAGTGGGCGCGCCAGGACGCGGCGACGCTCTCGGACTTCTCCAGCACGATCGCCCGTACGCCCCGTGCGCGCAGGGCCGCCGCGGCGGCGAGGCCTCCTGGGCCACCGCCGATGACATAGACCGGCCGGCCCTCGGTGCGGTCGACGGCGGCGGAAAGTGCGGTGCTACCTGCGGTAGGTGTGCTGTCGGGCATGGTTCGGAGCGTAATCGGACGCTCACTTGATGGGTCTCGGCCAAGACCGGAATCGGTTGCGAATTGATCACGGGCGCGCGTCCGCCGTACGCATCCCGCACACCTCTTGCGCGAAGGCGGCCGGATCAGGTGAACTGACGTACCGTCAGATCCTCCACCGCTCAGGAAGGAACCGTCGATGCAGACCCTCTGGCTCGGTGGAGCCGAGTGGCTCGCGCCCTGCGGATCGGGCTCGGCCTGTGGTGGCTGGAGAGCTGGCGTCACAAGGACAAGAAGGGCTGGTTCGAGCGCGGCACGGGATCGCCTGGGCGGCGGACGTCGCGGGCAAGCACAGGTGGCCGCTGGTGCGCACCGGTTTCGAGCGGGTCGTCGCGCCGCGGCCAAGTCCATGGCGTACCTCGTCGTGTACGCGGAACTCGCCCTCGGGCTGGGGCTGGTCACCGGCTTCCTGACCCCGGTCGCGCTCGTCGCGGGCTCCTGCTCAACCTGCTCTACCTGGTCCTGATGATCCACGACTGGGCCGAGCAGGGGCAGAACGCGATGATGGCCCTGATCTCGCTCGTCGCGCTGTTCGCGATGTCCTGGCAGACATGGTCCCTGGACGAGGCGATCGGGCTCTTCCTGTGACGGCATCCGCACGCTTCGACCTCCCCGAACCGGACACGTTCACCCGCCCCTACTGGGACGCCGCCGCCGACGGGCAGCTGCTGCTGCGCCGCTGCCACGCCTGTGGCCGGGCTCACCACTATCCCCGCGAGTTCTGCCCGCACTGCTGGAGCGAGGACGTCAGCTGGGAACGGGCCAGTGGCCGCGCCACGCTTACACCTGGTCCGTCGTCCACCGCAACGACCTGCCGCCGTTCGATGCACGGGTGCCGTACGTCGCCGCGGTCGTAGACCTGGCGGAGGGGCCGCGGATGATGACGGAGGTCGTGGAGTGCGAGGAGAGCGCGCTCGCCATCGGGATGGAGCTGCGGGTGGCTTTCCGTCAGGAGGAGGGTGCGAGGCGGTGGCGGTCTTCCGGCCCTGAACGGGGTGAGGCGGCGATGGGGTCCCACCCCGGGATGGAAGCCCTGCCCGACCCGGACACAGCGGTTGGATGGGTACGACCAGTCCGGTTGCCCGACTTTGGGAGAGCTCATGCCACTCGCAGGACGCGTCGCGATCGTTACCGGTGCCGGGGACGGAATCGGTGCCGCCGTAGCCCGACGGTTCGCCGCCGACGGGGCCAAGGTGCTGGTCGCGGAGGTGAACGAGGAGAAGGGCCGAGCCACGGCCGAGGCGATCGGTGGCCGTTTCGTGCGGACCGATGTCAGTGACAAGGCGCAGATGCTGGCGGTGGTCGACACCGCCGTGCAGGAGTGGGGCAGCGTAGACATCCTGGTCAACAACGCCTGGGGAGCCGGAAACGTCGGGCGGGTCGAGAACAAGACCGACACGATGCTTGCCCATGGTCTGGGAGTCGGCTTCTACGGCCCGTTCTGGGCAATGCAGGCGGCCTTTCCCCACATGAAGGAGCGCGGTTGGGGCCGGGTCATCTTTTCCTCCTGTGGGATACCCCACCTTCAGGTGGGGAGGAAGCGCAGCTCCTGCGGGCAGGGCAATAGCTGGGATTCGCCGCCGGGGCGGATCCCGGTGCCGTGACCCGCAGGTTTGATCTTAAGTCGCAGTACCGCTAGTTTGTGAGCGTGACCACGAACCAGGTGAAGCGGGCGTTCAAGTACCGCTTCTACCCGACGGATGCGCAGGCAGCGGAGCTGTCGCGCACCTTCGGGTGTGTTCGCAAGGTCTACAACCTGGCGCTCGCCGCACGGTCCGAGGCATGGACGCTCCGTCAGGAGCGGGTCAACTACAACGCCACCTCTGTGATGCTCACCTCGTGGAAGAAGTCCGGGAACTGGCCTACCTGTCCGAGGTTTCGTCGGTGCCGTTGCAGCAGACGCTGCGGCACCTGCAAGGCGCGTTCGGGAACTTCTGGCAGAAGCGGGCCAAGTACCCGACCTTCAAGTCCCGGAAGAAGTCACGGAAGTCCGCCGAGTACACCACCAGCGGTTTCCGCTACCGGGACGGCAAGCTCACCCTCGCCAAAATGAGCGAACCGCTGAACATCGTCTGGTCCCGTCCCTCCCCGGGGTTCGTCGCCGTCCACGGTGACGGTGTCGCAGGACGCGGCCGGGCGCTGGTTCGTCTCGATGCTGTGTGACGACATCCCCGCACCGATGCCCGGGACCACGAACACGGTCGGGATCGACGCCGGGATCACCAGCCTGGTGACGCTCTCCACCGGGGAGAAGGTCACCAACCCCAGGTTCGAGCGCGAGGACCGCGTCCGTCTCGCCAAGGCCCAACGGGTGCTGGCGAAGAAGGCCAGGGTGACGGAGCGAACCGGGCCAAGGCCCGGCGCAAGGTTGCCAAGGTCCACGCCCGCATCACCGACCGCAGGCGTGATCATCTGCACAAGCTGACCACTCGGCTCGTTCGTGAGAACCAAACGATCGTGATCGAGGACCTGACCGTACGCAATATGGTCAGGAACCATTGCCTGGCCCGTGCCATCTCGGATGCGGCCTGGACCACGATGCGCGGCATGCTGGAGTACAAGTGCGTCTGGTACGGAAGGGACCTGGTCGCCATCGACCGCTGGTTCCCTCCTCCAGGCTGTGCTCCGCATGCGGCACGTTGCGGGCAAGATGCCATTGAACGTCCGCGAGTGGACGTGCTCGTGTGGTGTCACGCACGACCGTGACGTGAACGCCGCGAAGAATGTGCTGGCCGAGGGGCTCTCGGTGACAGTCTGTGGAGCTGGTGTAAGACCTCAACGGAGTTCTCCGGGCGGGCAGTCGGCGACGAAGCAGAAAACCCCACGGCGCGAGCCGTAGGAATCCCTCCTTCAGGAGGGGAGGATGTCAACAACATGTGCAGCCTCAACGGCGTGAACGCCCACATGGGGACCCTGGAGTACAACGCCGCGAAGGAGGCCCTGCGCACCCTGACGCGGACCGCCGCCCGTGAATGGGCCCCGGCCGGCGTCGTCGTCAACGCGGTCTGCCCGGGTGCGAAGAGCGCCGCTTTCGTGCGGATGACGAGCGAGCACCCCAGCTGGGACCGCAGGCCGACGCCGCGAACCCCATGGGACGGATCGGTGACCCCGACCTGGACATCGCCCCGGTGGCCGCGTTCCTCGCCAGCGAGGGCGCGCGCTACCTCACCGGCAATACGCTCTTCGTCGACGGCGGGTCGCACATCAACGGAGTCGCGTGGGCCCCGGAACTGCCGTGACCCGTTCCCGGACGGCATTTCGGCGGGCCGCCGCCGCACGCCTCACCGCGGCTGACGGTCCTACGAGGACCTGGGCGACGGGTGGCATCCGGCCGGTGCCAGGCTGTTGTTCCTTGATCCGCAACAGCCGCGAGGGACGCACTCGTGGACACCGGAAGCTACTACGAGCGCATCGACGACCACCGCTTCGAGCCCACCGCCCACGCGAGCGGTGCATGGAGCACGGACGAAGTGCACTTCAGCCCACTCGGTGGCCTCATCGCCCACGCCATCGACCGGCACCTGGCCGACCGGCCGGGGCAGCCTGCTGCTGTCCCGGATCAGCTTCGACATCCTCGGCCGGCTCGCCCTCGACGAGTGCGAGATCCGGGTCGAGACGCTTCGGCCCGGCCGCACCACAGAACTGGTCGAAGCAGTCGCCCTCATCGGAGACCGCCCGTCGTACGCGCCAGGGCATGGTGCCTTGCCACCGGTGACACCGGAGCCGTCGCCGGTGGCGAGGCCGACCGGCTCACCCTCCCGAGGCACTCGCGTCCTGGCCCATGGCCGACCTCTGGCCCGGCGGCTACATCGCGTCCCTCGACGTCCGCCCGCTGGCGCCGCCCTGCCGGGCCGCGCGACCGCCTGGATCTCCACACCGCTCGGCCTCGTCGCGGGCGAGCCCGTCGGCCCGCTCGCGTCCTACGTCGCGCTCGTCGACACCGCCAACGGCATCGCCGTACGCGAGCAGCCCACCGCCTGGATGTTCCCCAACGTCGACCTGACGATCCACCTGCACCGCCGGCCCGAGGGCCACTGGACCGGGCTCGACACCACGGTCGTCTTCGGCCCCACCGGCCAGGGCATCACCAGCACCGTCCTGCACGACACCGAAGGGCCCGTCGGCCACGCCCAGCAGATCCTCACCGTCCGCCCCTCGTAGGGCGGCAACGGCGCGGACTCCGGGGCCGTTGTTCAGCGCGGCAGTTCCCTGCGCTGCTTGCGGCGTTCCCGGAGGTTGGGGTGGCGCACGACGACGCCGCCCGCGCCGCACGTACCCGTGATCCGGACCAGGGTGTACCCGGAAGCCGGTCGCCCGAGGTCTTGTCCTTCAGGCCGCCGAAGCCGAGATCCAGCGCGTCCGTCTCGGCCCGCCAGCCCTCCGGGACCACGAACACCACCCCGGCCATCTGCGCGTCCACCACCACCTCGATCTCGCGCAGCCGGCACTCGGCCTGCGTGAAGTCGATGAGTACGCCGCCCATGCCCCGTACGCGAGAATCCGCGGCGGCACCTTCCAGCGGCCCTTGCGCTGTGCGCCGTGGATGCCGCCCTTCAGGGTCAGCGGCTCGCCCGGGTCGAGCACGGCCGGCCCCAGATCATCGGTGAGGGGGCCAGTTCGGCGTGGGTCCTGGCCGTGAGCGCCTGTCCCAGGCGCTCGTCCAGCTCGTCGAGATCGATGCGCCCCTCGGCCGCCGCCTCCCGCAGTTGTTCCACCACCGCTTCGCGGTCGGCGTCGGAGGCGCGCATACGGCCGGCGGATCGGGAGGGCTCTGCAGTCATGCAGTAGATAATACGGACGCCGGGGCGCGGGGAGGGCCTGATGCTCCGGCGCCCGCTCGCCCCGGAACCGCTGTCAGGGCTTGGTCCAGAGGAAGTCGACGGCGCGGCGCACCACCCGGAAGTCGAGGGAGGCGCTGTCGGAGAAGACGGCGTCGAACACCGCCTTGCCCACGATGACGCCTTCGCTCTGCCTGGCCGGGTGGTTCGCGTCCACGGGGTGGTCCGTCTCCAGGAAACGGACAGGGCGCCGGACGGGTGGGCGGTGACCGGGCCGACCGGTCAGTCCGTGTGCCGGGCGCGCTCCAGCCACGGGCCGAACTCACTGTCCAGGACCAGCCGTCCGAGCTTGCGGTACTCCGCGAGGACCGCCGAGACGAGCTGCTCCGTGTCCAGCGGGCTGCCCGAGTCCGCCGCCTGGTAGGCGGCGGTGACCGCGCAGGCGCGGATGGAGCCGCCCGTCAGCTCGAACCGCTCCGCGCAGGTCCGCAGGTCGAGGCCGGGGCGCGGGGATCTCCGTGCCCAGACAGCGTTCCCACAGGGCCAACCGCTGCTGTGCGTCCGGTACGGGGAAGTCCGCGACCACGTCGAGCCGGCGGGTGAACGCCTCGTCGAGGTTGGCCCGCAGATTGGTGGTGAGCACGGCGATGCCGTCGAAGGACTCGATCCGCTGGAGGAGATAGGCCGATTCCACATTGGCGTGCCGGTCCTGCGCGTCCTTGACCTGCGAGCGCTTCCCGAAGACGGCGTCCGCCTCGTCGAAGAGCAGCACCGCGTTGACGTCGGATGCCTCGACGAAGATCCGCTCCAGGTTCTTCTCGGTCTCACCGACGTACTTGTCCACCACGGAGGACAGGTCCACGACGTAGAGCTCCATGCCGAGGTCGGCCGCGACCACCTCCGCCGACATGGTCTTCCCGGTGCCGGACTCCCCGGCGAACAGTGCGACGATGCCCCGGCCCCGGCCGCCGCCCGGCCGCATCCGCCACCGGCCGAGCACCTGCTCACGGTGGCGGGCGCGCAGGGCCAGATCGGACAGCTGGTGGCGGGTCGACGGGGCAGTACGAGGTCGTTCCAGCCGACCGTGGGCTCGATACGACGGGCGAGCCGGGCCAGCCCCGCCCGTTCTGGGCCCGGACGGCGGTCCGCAGATCCCCGGCATCCACCGGGCGGCCCTCCAGGTCGGCCAGCCGGGAGGCGACGGCGGCGGCCCTGCGGATCTGGCCGGAGTCGAGCCGGTAGGCGCGGGTGGCGTCGGCGAGGTGCGCGTCGGCCGCCGCGGTGCCGGCGGCGAGGCCTGCCGCGGCGCCGGCACCCGTGAGCGCACGGCGCCACCGTCGGGTCGCGTCGGCCTGGTCCGGAGGCAGGACGGGGACCGTCACCGGGCTCTCGCCGGCCCACAGCGGGTCCCAGTGCTTCTTCCCGTACATGATCAGGGGAGCCGCCGCCGACCGCCTCGCAGAGCCCTTCCACCAGTCCGGCGCCCTTGGGCTGCTCGGGGCGAGCGTTTCCAGCGGTCCGACGACGAGACCGCCACCGGTCAGCCGTGCCTCGGTCGCCAGGATCCGCGCGGCCCGCACCGGCTCCGGGGCGGTCGCCAGGGCCGCGACGTCCACCACCAGCGGGCGGAGTCCGGCCGCGAGGAGTGCGTCGGCCGCGAACCGGCCGGGTCGCCGCCGCGGTCCAGCAGATGCACCAGGCCGCTGCCGGTGCCCAGTGCCGCCGCGACCCGAAGCGTTGTCGGGCACGGGTCCGGCTCCTCAGCCGGCCCGGCCACCCGGACCAGACCGTGCAGCCTTCCGTCCACCCCGTCGTCGCCGAGCAGATGGGCGGTGACCCGGTCCGGTACGCGTAGCACCCGTGAGAGCAGCGGACGGTCGGCCTCCAGCACCTCCACCAGTCCGGACGCGACCAGTGGGGCGGACGGCGAGAGCGCGAGCGGCCGGGGCCCGCGGCAGGTAGCCCACAGAGTTCGAGGGCCAGTCCGATCGTCGCCCGGCGCCGGGTGAGGTCGTCGTTGAGATAGCCGTACAGCCGCTCGAACCGTGCGTCGATGTCCGGGGCCATCGCGACCAGCAGCAGATCGACGTCCGGCGTGACCAGGCCGAAGCTCTCCGCGAGGGCGGTGATCCGGCCGTCCGCCGGTGAAGAGGGCGGGCGCCGGGACCGTGCGCGGGGCCGGGAGGAACGCGTCGCGGGAGTCCAGGATGCGCTCGGCCGCCGCCGGGTGAGGTACTGCCCCGGTACGGGTCGTTGGGTTCCGGGTCGGTGTCCTGACGCAGCGCGACCGCGTGCCGTACCCGCCGCTCGATGTGACCCAGCCGTTCCCAGAGGTCCTCCACCGCCCCGGAGGCACCGGCCGTCGACCGGGCGCCATCCGCCGCCTCGCTGACACCGGCCGGGGCCTCGTACGCCGTGGTCACCGGGCCGGACCTCCACGCCTGCGCCGGCCCGGCGGAAGCTGCCGCTCACGCTCCGAGGCGAAGCCCTGCCCGTCGGCGTCGGACGCCCCGTCGTAGCGCAGCCGTCGCCCCGGCTCCGACGCCTCGCCGTCCCGGCCGGGCGCCGTCCGTACCAGCAGGCCCTCGGTGACCGGTGGTCCGGCGGCCATCACCTCGCCGGCCAGCGGAGCCCACACCCGCAGGTCGATCGCGGCTTTCAGCTCGCCGCCGAGCGCGGACCACACGTCCACGGTGGATGGCCGGTCGCCGGAACCCCGGACGCCGCCTCCATCTCCACCGTCAGACCGAGCGTGGCGAGGCTGCCGGTCAGCATCCGGGCGGGCAGCGCGTCCATGTGGATCACGCAGCGCAACACCTCGGAGAGCAGGCGGTGTTCGTCCTGCGGGCGGTTGGTCCACGCGGTCAGGAGATAGGTCAGTTCGAACCAGCGCGGAGGAGTCCGCCGTCCCGTGACGACCCTTCGCCGTCGAACTCCTCGGTGGTGCCGGTACGGCGGCGGGTGGCGTCCTCCCGGATCCCGTAGAAAGATGCTGACCGTGGGCGCGTTGCGCCGTGCGGACCACTCGCTCGTCGGGGCGTCGAAGACCAGGTCCACCCGCTCTCCTGGAGGCCGGAGCCGGCCAGCAACAGCCGCAGCGCCTCGTCGACTTCGTGGATCACCTGCGACCCACCTCGTCCGGCGGGACGATGGTGCCGACCACCACCAGGAAGTCGGTGGTGACCGGACTGAACCCCGGCCCCGAGGCCGTGATGGTGCGCGGCCCGGGCCGGTCCTTCACCAGGATCAGCAACTGGGCGATGAAGGTGCCGTCGCCGCCCGGCCGGGCCGGCGGCGCGGTCGCCGTGATCCCCGGCTTCCAGGTGAGCTTCACCGGGGCACCGGGCGGGAAGTCCTTGCCGCGCACCGAGGTGACGAAGCCGGGTTTGCCGACCTCGGGCACCGAGACGATACGCGGCTGGAGGATGCGCAGCGGGATACGGGAGACGTTGTCACCGCGGTCCGCGTCGGTACCGGTCGTGGTCAGCGTTGCGGTGATCTTCGCCTGAAGGGCCCGGTCCGGGCGAGGACCACGCGCAGGACCGAGGAGGCGCCCGGCGCCAGATCGGGAAGCGCGCACTCCCGTTGGCGCAGCCTGCCGGGAGGGTGGCCACCGGAATCCCGGAGGGCAGCCCGAGGCGCAGACGCAGGCCGGTGGCGAGCGCGTTCTTCCCGTTGCGCACGGTATACGTCACCACGACCCGCCCGCCCACGTATCCGGGGCTGGGCTGGGCCCGCACGACGACCCGGGGCCCGCCTCGGGCTCGGGGGCAGCGGAGCGGGCGGCTGTGCGGGCGGGGCGGGAGAGGGGCGGCGGGGCAGGGGTGGGATCCGAGGGGTCCGGGGACGGGCCGGGCGAGGGCGGGACGTCGCTGACCTCGACGGCCGTCCCGGTGGCGTTGTCCGCGGGGTGGGGTCGACGACGGCGCCGGTGACCGACCAGCCGATCTGCCAGGGTCCAGTCGTCACGCCCGTCAGCCGTGCGGTGACCTCCACCTCGGCGCCCGGCGGCAGCACGCCCAGGTCGCAGCTGGGCGAACCGGCGCCGCAGGAACCGGAGTCGGTGGTGAGCTCCTCCAGGCGTACGCCCGGCGGGACGTCGGCGACGAATGTGGTGCCGGGGAGGGGCAGGACCGTGGTTGGTGACGGTCACCGTAAGCGATACCGAAGAACCGGCTTCCACGGAGGGGCCGGTGGGCGGCGCGGTCACTGCCAGGTCGACCGACTGCTGGAAGGCGGGCTCCTTCTGGCGGCCCCGCAGCTTCGCCGTCAACGAGGTCAGCGTGCCGGTGGCGAGGTCGAGTTCGGACAGTTGCTCGGGGAGCCCGGCGCGATGTCCCGGCGGTGGCTCAGCACGAGTCGCCCGGCATCCGGTGACCAGGCCACGTCACGCGGCTGGTAGGGCCCGGTCGCCGAGACGTCCGGGATCTGTGCACCGCAAGCGCCGGGATCGTCGCGCCGGTCGGACGGCAGCACGACCCGGCAGTCCTCGCCGTCCGGCGAGGTGACGATGACGCTCGCCCGCTGGTTGATCTGGTCGGCGCGGTCCTTGCGGTTGAAGGCGATCGCCGTGCCGTCGGGGAGAAGGCGGGCTGTCGTCGATCACCTTGCACTCGCCGGGGCAGCCGGTGACGCTGAGGTCCCGCTGCTGGTCGAGCGCGTCCACCGGGGCGGTCCAGACGTGCTTGATGCCGCCGAGGCCCCGGATCGCCTGGTTACGGGTGAAGGCGAGCGCGGTGCCGTCCGACGACCAGGTGGGCTGGGCGTCGCCGCCCACCAGCTGACCCTCGGGCGGGACCACCTCGCCGGTGATCTTCTCGGTGGCGACATCGGCGACGAGTACCCGGCTCGTCCACACCGTGTCATCGTCCGCCGCCGGAGTGGACCGGGTGAAGGCCATCCGGGTGCCGTCCGGGGAGAACGAGGGGTCGGTGTCCCGGTCCCTGGGGCCCCGCCCTCCAGCTCCATCGCCTTCTCGTGCATCCCATCGGTGTCGGCCAGCCAGATCCGCTGGACCCGCGCGCCGTTGATGGTCTCGAATCGGGTCCAGGCGATCTGCCGTCCGTCGGGCGTGTACGTCTGCCGCTCGGTCCAGGGTCGAAGCCGTCCCGCGGGCGGAACAGCGGATCATAGGCAGGATCGTCGTTCGGGTACTCCCCGGCGTCCTCGCGCAGCACGTCGCGCCTGAGGTCCCGGGGTCCGAACCGTCCTGCCGCATGTCCTGGAGCGTGACGAGGTCCGCGTCCTCGGTGGTCCTGCGGGTCACGACCGTCGTCCAGGAGTCCGCCGGTCCGAGCACCGCCGGCGTCTCCACCTCGCGGTCCTCGGCGAGCAAGATCACCGGAACCGGCTCGTCGATGGAGTCGATCCGGTACACGTGATCGTGGATGCATTCGCAGTCCACGTTGGGGCTGAGGAAGAGCAGACCGATGCCGTTCGGGAACCAGGCCGACGACCGGGTGGCCCAGTCGGCGGCCTGGCCGGTCAGCACGGGCCGGCTGGTCCCCGGCCCGTCCGAGACCCGCAGCCGGTGCCCGGTGTCCTGGGCGCTACCTGCCCGGTCTTCAGCGTGTACACAATGCGGGAACGGTGGGTGTCGTCGTTCACCGGGTTCCACTCCGGTTCGCTCGCGTCGCCCTCCGCGCTGTCGCTGATGCATGTCACCGGCCCGCCGGACAGGGCGCGTTCATAGATCTGGGTGCCCGGTTCCGGGCCGCCGTCGCTCGCGTACGCGATCCGGGTGCCGTCCGGGGAGAGCGTCGGGTGGGTCTCGTCGGCGGGTGTGTCCGTCAGCCGCCGCAGCCCGGAGCCGTCGACGCCCACCGACCAGAGGTCCCGCTGAGCGCCGTCCCCGGCACCGGCCTCGGACGAGTCGAAGACCACGGTCCGTCCATCGACGGAGAGTTCGGGGTGCGCGGCGTCCAGGCCGGTGGTGAGCCTGCGTACGCCGCCGTCCGCGCCGCGCACGTACACCTGGGGCCGCGCCTCGTCGCGGAGGCTGGTGAAGACCAGCACCTCGCCGCGCCCGAAGGCATCCTGGTCGTAGTGGGCCGGACCGCCGCCGAGCAGGTCCTCGGTTTCCGTCCGCGAGGTGACCTGCCCGAGGCTTCGGTGCCCGGTACCGGCGAAGACGATGCGCCCGGTGTCCGCAGCTGCCGCCTCCGGGGCGGCGACGGCTTGCCGCGCACCCTGCGGGCGGCCACGGAACCCGCCACCAGCAGTGGTGTCAGCAGCAGCACGGCACCGCTCAGCCGACGCAGCCGGGCACCTCTCGACGGGCCAGCAGGACCGCCCACGGTCCACCTCACAGTCTGATCGATGGTTCTCCACGTCGAGCATCGCGCGTACGGGGCAGGGGAACAGGGCCCGGAATACCCGGAGCGGGGAAGACCGGGTGCCCTTTGAGGCCGGGCCGGCAGCCCGGAAACCGTGAACTCCGGACACGGCCCGCGGTCCGCTGGCTACTCTGCCGTTGGGGCCTACGGTCCCTGGCCGTGAAGTTGTGGACTCGACGGATACCAGGGAAGGCCCGCTTTGCACGCCCAGGAGAACGACAAGACCGCACGGACCGAACCTGTCCGTACGGCATCGCGCACCCTGCGGGAGAGCACGGGATGCCGCTGCACGGCCTCATGGCACTACAGGCCACCGTGGGCAACGCGGATGTCGTCCAGATGCTGCGCCGGTCCGGGCACGACGTGGACCAGGAGCGGCACCGGCACGGCGCGGGACGCGGCCACGACAACGGAGAGGGAGTCGTGCAGCGTTCCGCCGTGCACGCCGTGCTGCGCACCGCAGGCCGCCCTCTCGACGACATCACCCGCGCCGACATGGAGACCCGGCTCGGCGCCGACTTCTCCGACGTGCGTATTCACAACGACGGTGCGGCCAAGGCCTCCGCGGCCGAAGTCGGCGCCCGTGCCTACACCAGCGGCAACCACGTCGTCATCGGCGACGGGGCGCGGACAAGCACACGCTCGCCCACGAACTCACCCACGTCATCCAGCAGCGCTCGGGCCCCGTCGCGGGAGCGTCAACGGGTCCGGTCTCAGGTCTCCGACCCTGCGACCGCTTCGAACGCGCGGCCGAAGCCAACGCGACAAGGGTGATGAGCACGGTGCCCGACGCGGCGGGACCGGTTCAGCGGGCGAAGGAACGCCGTCCGGTGCGGCCCGCACCGACAGGGGATCCGGCCGTGCAGCGGGCAGTGCAGATCAAGGACCTCACCGAGGGCGTGACCGCCGGCACCCACGGGCAGGCCGCCGCTGAGGGTGTCGAACCTGCGGGCGTGGGGACCGTCGCGATCGTTCCCACCAAGCTCGGTAAGGATCTGAACCTCATGGAAATCGCAGAGAAGTACGAGGGCGGTTTCGACGGCGGGACGGCGCCGGTGGACCGCTTTGCCCTGGTCATCGGTGTAAACATCCGGGTCAGGGAGCCGAAGGACGCAGCGGACGCGAAGAAGTCGCTGGACCGGAAGGTCAAGGAATTCCGCGACGGTTGGGGCGATGGCCGCTTCAGGGTCGCGGTGCTCGGATTCTCCTGGGAGAACGCCGCCGTCCGCGCTCAGAAGGACGATCAGAAGACCACTCCCTACGGCGAGATCAGGAACAAGATCATGCGCTCCCCGAGACGATCTCCATGATCGAGGGGCTCCGGGCATCCGGGAGGAAGCAGGTCTATCTGCACACCAGTGACGCCGACACCGCATCGTTCGTGACCGAGGAGGGGCCGTTGTTCTCAGCGGCCGCCCCACGTCTGGAATCCGGGGAGCTGGACGTGTTCAGCGGCGGCTACACATCCCTCCGGGCAACAGGACCGCTGACAAGGACATCCTGATCTGGCACGCGAGTCAGGTGGACCTCGCCGTTCGGGACGCCATGGCGCGGGTGGAGCCCAGGTTGGTCTACTACCCGGAACCCAGCACCTTCGTGAAGGTGCCCGAAAACCTCGAAGAGCTGGAACCGGGCGTCAGTTTCGGCAGCGGGCCGGAGGAAGGCCAGCACCTGGTGGACTCGCTGTACATGAACCGGGACGGCATGCGGGCAGGCTTCGACTCGCGGTTTGCGATCTCCACCGACATGCGCACCCGCCTCGGCGAGAACATCGGCTCGCACACCAGGGGCACGCGCGTCACCGACGCCACCATCCAGGAGTTGTTCAAGCTCGTACAGACCCACGCCAGACGTCAGGAATGGGAGAAGCGGGTCGAGAACGCGTACGGCATCAGCCCCGCCATGACCCAGGTACTGGGAGAACTCGTCTTCGCGGGCCTCGCGAAGGACGATCTGACCCGGTACTCAGGCCTCACGGCGGACGCTCTGTCCCGACTGTCCACGCCACTCTTCGGGGCCCGGTCCATCGACCGTGCGAAACAGCTCAAGGGGTGGATTCCGGAGCCGTAGATACCGCGAAGGCCAGTAAGGACGGACTGATCCGCGCCCTCGTCAAAGCCATTCGGGCTCTGGAGGCACGCAACAGCCGGCCCGCGGCGTAGGGCTCCCCGGTGTGCGCACGGACCGCGACTTGCTCCAGCCGCCCGGGCACCGCGGGGCAACACCTGTTGCCCCGCAGTCCCGTCGCGGTGGACTCCAGAGGGAGGCCACCGCAGCGGCGGGCGAGGGCGCACACCTCAGATGAGGCCGTGCCGCATGGCGTAGCCCACCGCGTGGGCCCGGTTGCGCAGGTCCAGCCGCGTCGCCACCTCGTGCAGCACGTTCTTGACGGTGCGTTCGGAGTAGGAGGTCATCTGCGCGATCTCCGCGGTGCCGTAGCCCTCCGACACCAGCCTGATCATCTCAGCCTCCCGGGTCGTGAGGGTGGACAACGAGAGACCCTGGGGTCCAGCATCGTGCGGTGCAGGCTGCTGACATGGTCGAGGAGCTTGCCGAGGAGGTCGCCCGGCAGCACTCCTTCACCTTTGGCGATCGCCGTGACGAGGTGGACCAGGCGGTCCTGGTCGGCCTCCCGCGCCGCAGCACGGCGGCGACCCCGTACTCGATCAGAGTCTGGAGCGCCCCGCCTCGAAGTAGCCGACGACGAGGCCGGTGCGGGTGGAGGTGTTGCGCTGGAGGCGGTGCAGGAGCTGGACGGCGGGCTCGTTCACCATGTCAACCACTACTAAGGAGACCTGCGCGTCGTCCGCCTCCTCCTCCGGCATCAGCTCGATCTCCGGCCGGGGCGCAGTTGCTGCACCACACCGGTCTGCAGGATCAGGTCCTCCGCGTACACCGCTACCGAGACCCGGCCCGGCGCCTGTGTGCTTCTCGTACGTTGCTCGGGCGCGGAGGGCACGCGGCCGCCCGCTGCCCCGTCTTCGTTATGGCTGTCGTAGTCGTGGCAGTGGTCATGGTCATGTGCTCGTCCTTCTGGGCCGCTTCCGCCGATAGCCGGTACGTCCGGCGTCGTACTCGCTCGTCCCGCGCCCTCGCAGGGCGACCTGGCCGGGGGCCGGCGCGGGCACCCGGCGTGAGTGTGCCGCCGGGGCACCGCCCCTGCCCGTACGTTGCCCTCCCGCCTCTGCTGCCGGGGCCGGGTGCGGCCTAACGTCGCATCGTGACCACATCTGCCGAACTCGACATGCCAACGGTGACGGTGTCGCCCGGCGCGGAAGCGACGACCACGCTGACCGTGCGCAACGACGGCGACATCGTGGAGGCGTACACCCTCGAAGTGGTCGGCGACTGTGCGGCCTGGACCACGGTGGAACCGGCGCGAGTCTCCTCTACCCGGGCACCTCGGAGACCGTGACGGTGCGGCTCGCGCCGCCCCGGTCCCACGAGGTCAGGGCGGGCGAAGTGCCCCTGGGCATACGTGTCCTGCCCACGGAGCACCCCGAGTTGGTGGCCGTCCCCGAGATGACGGTGGTGGTGGAGCCCTTCCGCGAGCTCCGGGCGAGGCTGGAGCCGGGGCGGCGCAGGGGCTGGCTGGGCGCCCGGTTCCGGACCTCGGTGCAGAACCGCGGGAACGCTCCCATCGACCTCGTGCTCAACGGCAAGCAGCCGGGGAGGAGCTCCGCCTCGCCTTCACGCAGGAACGCCGGAGGCTGGAGCCGGGCGAGTCCGCGGAGGCGGGCCTGCGGGTTCGGGCCCGGAAGCTGATCTGGTTCGGCGCCCCGGCCGCCTGGCCATTCGAGGTCGTCGCCGCGGAGGCGGAGAGCGAGGGGCCCGTGCCGAGGACGGGCAGCCGGGCCGGCCGGAACCCTGCCGGGCGAGTTCGCGCAACTCCCGCTGCTGCCCAAGTGGTTGCTGATCGTCCTCGCGGTCCTGCTCGCGCTGCTGCTGGCGTGGTTCACCCTGGTGCGGCCCGCTGTCCGCAGCACGGCGAAGGAGGCGGGGCCAAGGCGGCACAGCAGGAGAACCGGGAGTCCCAGCTGGGCGACGCGGCGACCGGCGGCAGCCCCGACGACGGAAAGGGACAGGGGCAGCAACAGGGTGAGGGTGAGGGCGCCACGACGGGGACGGACGGGACCGGCGGTGCCGGTACGGGCGGCGGCTCCGGTTCGACCGGGGGTACCGGTGGCGTGAACGACCAGCAGAGTTCCGAGACCATCGACGTACAGACGGGTGCCGGAGCCGAGAGAACCGGGATCTATCAGGTTCCGGAAGGAAAGACATTCGGCGTCACCGACATGGTGGTGGCGAATTTCCAAGGTGACGAAGGGTGCTGACCATCTCCTTCGGGAAGCGGAAGATCACCACCATTGCTCTGGAGACGTTCAGGAACCAGGACTATCACTGGGTCACCCCATTCAGGTGCCGGAGAAAGCGATGGTCACCGTTTCCGTGACCTGTTCCAAGCCTGGGACTCCGGCAACGGGAACGCAGGCCACCGGGTGTCACCAAGTACTCAATGTCAGTGGTGTGCTGGACGACGTCGAACGACAGGAACGATAGCGCCGGATTCCTGCCCGCCTGTTCCCGTGACGTGAACAGGCGGGATTCCGACCTGGGTTACGTGTACCTGGGTGTTCACCGGAGTGTGGCTCTTCGCACACCCGGACGGGCTGGGCCCGGAAAACGGCGTTGTGTTGGCCGACTGGTGAATACCCGGTTTCTCGCGGTGTTTACCGGTAAATCCCGAGTGTAATGAACCGATTGAACTATCGGCGCCCGCGCACATTGGTACGGCCCAGGCTCTCAGTGAGCCGGAACGGCCATGGAAATCCCGCCCGATCCCGTCACGCCCGACTCGCTGTTACCTGGCTGAATCCGATCCGTCACTCCCGGTGGGCGGCCAGCGGTTTCCGGCGGTACGGCGGCCCATGGGCCGCCCGGACCCCATGGGCCCGGGAAGGCAGTGGTCCTGCCCCCGGCCAGGACTTTGAGGCCTTCTGCCCGCAGATCCCCGGAGCAAGACTGAGCAGGCGAACGACTGACCACCCGAAGGAGCGAGCATGCCGTCGTACCTCACCCCAGGTGTATACGTGGAGGAGGTGCAGTCCGGAGCACGGCCCATCGAGGGAGTCGGCACCGCGGTCGCAGCCTTCGTCGGGTTCGCGGAGACCGGACCCTTCCACCGGCCGACGCTGGTGACGAGCTGGGACCAGTACGTGTCGGCCTTCGGCACCTTCACCCCGACACCTACCTGACGCTCGCCGTCCACGGATACTTCAGCAACGGCGGCGGAGCGGCGTACATCGTGCGCATCGGCGGCCCGGCCGAGGACGCGGCCCAGGGTTCCGCGTCCGGGCCGGCCCCGTCCGTCGCCATCGGCGGTTTCCTGGTCTCCGCCCGGCCGGGCGCCGGTGACGGCCTCTCCGTCGAAGTCGCCGACCCCGAGGGCGAGAACCCTCCGGAGGACAGGTTCCGGCTGCTGGTGCGGCAGGGCGGCAAGGTGGCGGAGAGCTACGACACCTCCGTACGCAAGAACGTCAAGGGCTACCTGGTCACCCAGGTCCGTCAGTCCAAGCTCATCGAGGTCACCGAGCAGCCCGGCGCGGTGCAGACCCGCCCCGAGAAGCAGAGCCTCTCCCTCGCGCCCGCCGCCCCGGACTCGGGCACCACCGCCCGGACCGGCCCGGTCGAGTACGTGGGTGACGCGTCGGCCCGTACGGGCATCGCGGCCCTGGAGGCGATCGACGAGATCACCATGGTCGCCGTCCCGGACCTGATGAGCTCCCACCGGCGCGGCGACATCGACGACGAGGGTGTCAGGGCCGTGCAGCTGGCCGTCATCGCGCACTGCGAGCAGATGGGCGACCGGGTCGCCGTCCTGGACACCCGCCGGGCATGAACGCCCAGCGCGTCCGCACCTGGCGCAACGACGAAGCCGGATACGACTCGCGCTACGCGAGCGTGTACTACCCGTGGCTCAAGGTCCTCGACCCGGCGACCGGCCAGCAGACCCTGATGCCGCCGAGCGGCCACGTCGCCGGCGTCTGGGCGCGCAGCGACGGCGAGCGCGGGTGCACAAGGCGCCCGCCAACGAGGTCATCCGCGGGGCGCTGGACCTGGAACTCCGCCTGAGCAGGGGTGAGCAGGACCTGCTCAACCCGATCGGCGTCAACTGCGTCCGCGCCTTCCCCGGCCGGGGCATCCGCATCTGGGGCGCACGGACCCTCTCGTCCGACCCCGCCTGGCGCTACCTCAACGTACGCCGCCTCTTCAACTACCTGGAGGAGTCCATCCTCCTCGGCACCCAGTGGGTGGTCTTCGAGCCGAACGACGACCGTCTCTGGTCCAGCATCCGACGCAACGTCACCGCCTTCCTCACCGAGGAATGGCGTCGGGCGCGCTGTTCGGCCGCACGGCGGAAGAGGCCTTCTACGTCAAGTGCGACCGTGACAACAACCCGCCGGAGTCCATCGACCTCGGGCAGGTTGTGTGCGAGATCGGCGTCTCCCCGGTGAAGCCCGCGGAGTTCGTCATCTTCCGCCTCTCGCAGTTCTCCGACAGCACCAGCCTCGTCGACGAGTGACCCGTCTTCGTCGAGGAGCGTCCCAGCAGGCAACGAACGGAACAGGTGACCAGTAGTCATGGCAGAGGGCGATGCTCTTTCCACCCACGTCTTCGGCGTGCAGCTCGGCGGCTATCTCGTGGAGTCGATCCAGGAGATCAGCGGGCTGACCGTCGAGGAAGAAGTCGTCGAGGTCCGCCAGGTGACCGCCGAGGGCAAGCAGATCATCCGCAAGCAGCCAGGTGCGCGTCAGGCCGGCGAGGTGACGATCACCCGCGGGCTCGACAAGAGCAGCGAGTTCACCAAATGGATCAAGGAGACGCTCAACAACGGAGCCGTCGACACCGCGCGCCAGAACCTCACCATCGAGATCAAGGACTCCAAGGGTGAAACCGTCCGCCGCATCCAGCTGATGCAGGGCTGGGCCAGCAAGTGGGAGGGCCCCTCGCTGAAGGCCGGCGAGTCCAGCGCGGCGACGGAGTCGGTCACCATCACCTTCGAGGAGATCGTGGTCGAATGAGGCGCAGGACCGTTTCCGGCGGCGGCCTCGAGGAGGCCCTCGACACCCTCGCCGCCGCCGCGCCCGCCCGCGCGAGGAGGCCCGGCGCCTCCGCCCGCCCGGGCCGCGGACCGTCAGGACCTGCGTACGGAGTTCGAGTTCGAGCTCCCGCGCGGTTACGTCGACGACGAGGGCCAGGTGCACCGGAGCGGGTCGATGCGGCTCGCCACGGCACGGGACGAGCTGCGCCCGCAGATCGACCTGCGGGTCAAGGAGAACCCGGCGTACCTGAGTGTGGTGCTGCTCAGCCAGGTGATCACCCGGCTCGGCACCGTCACCGATGTGCACGCCGGGGTGGTCGAGCGGATGTACGCCACGGACGTGGCGTTCCTCCAGGACTTCTACCGACGCATCAACAGCGAGGGGCACACCCACGCCGCGGTGACGTGCCCGCTGTGCCACGGGTCGTTCGAGGTGGACCTGTCGGGTGAGCGCCTGGGGAATCGTGACGTACGCGCCTTCCCGGCTGCGGGAGGAGCTCGCGTACATCGCCTACCACTTCCACTGGCAGCGTGAGGACATTCTCGACCTCACCCATGGTGAGCGGCAGGAGTGGGTGAGAGAGATAGCGCGGATCAACACCCGCGTCAACGAGAGCGGGTGAGGGCGTGAAGTTCAGGGACTGGTTCGGCAGAGGGAGCCGGCGGCCGGCCGGCACACCCGTCCCGGGACGGCCGGGGCGGCACCCGGGCCCGGGGCCGGCGCAGGACGGTACGGAGCCTGCGGCCGGGGCGGAGGCCGTCCCTCCCACGCGTCCGGACGCGGACTGGGACGGCGGCTGGCGGCGGGTCGCGCCGCCCACCGTGACCGTCGCCCGGTCCTCGATCGGGTGAGCGACGGGCTGCGCTTCAGGTCCCGGCTCGCCTCGTGGCAGAACGTCGCGTACGGAGGCGAGCTCGGCCACGCGGTCCTGCCCTCCGCACCAGTGGGCCTCATCCACGGGTGGCGCGGCCGGGTGTCGCCCGTCCCATGGCCGCCGGGGCACCGCTCCTCCTGCGCGCCGCCGCCGACGGCCGGGCGGAGCCGGTACCGTCGTCGTCCGGCGCCCCGGGCCGTGCGCCCGGCGGGCAGCGGACCTCCGCCGCCGTCCAGCGTTCGGGCGGCAGTCCGCAGCCCTGAGCACCGCCGGGCGCGGGCCGGCGAGCCGGCAGCCCGGCCTCGACGACGAGACGTCCCGGAGTGGTCCGGACTTCGCGCCCGGCCCCCAGCCGTCCGCCGAACAGGCGGCCCGCGTGTCCGCGGACGGCGGCTCCGCTGCGGCTGCGCCGTCGCAGGCGCGGCCCGCCGCGGTCCGGCCACGGCGCACCGCGCCGTCCCTGATCGTCGCCCGCCGGCCCGCGACGGCCCTGCGGAACCTCGCCGCCTTCGCGCCGGCCGGAGCCCCGCGCCGGCCACCCCGGCCGAGGGTGCAGCCGGGCCGGTCTGTGCGGGTGCCGGTCGTGCGGGTACCGGGGAGCGCCTGCCCACCGTCCAGCCGGAGCGCGCCGCTGACACACCCGCCGCGCCTCCCGTACGCCCCGCCCTGGGCAAGCCGCTGGGGAACTTCCCCGGCGCAGTCCCGTTCGGTCCGGTCGGGGCACCCCGACCGCTCGGCCGTGCCGCAGGACCCTGCCCTGCCCATGGTTCAGCGCCGGACGCCGGAAACGGCTGCTCCCTCCGCTCCGACGACGCCCTCGACGGAGCGTGCCCTGCAGCAGGGCAGGGTCAGCGGCAGCGGCAGCGGCAGCCGGAACGGGGCCCGGCAGAGCGGCAGCAGAGCCGACAGACGACGCAACGTCAGCCGATGGAAGGACCGTCGACGGAACGACAACCGGCAGAGCGTCAGCGTCCGGCTTCCGGGCCGCCCCGCCTCCCGGCCGGCCGCCCCGGGCCCGGCACACCCGGTCCCCTGCCGTCCGTCCAGCTCGCGCCCGCATCCGCACCCGTCACACGTCACGCGGCTATGCCCGCACCGGATGGCGGCCCGCCTCCGCGCACCGGCCGCCGGCCACCGCAGCGCGCGGTCCGGCTCGCAGGCCCGTACCCGGGCGGGCTCGGCGCACCCTGTCCGCGCTCCCGCCGACCGCCGGTACCGGGAACGAGGCCCCGCTGCTGGCGACCCCGCCGAGCGAGCCCCGCAACCACGGGCCCGCTGCCGGGCAGCCCGCCGGCGGGGCGCCGCCGGCATCCTCGGTCTCCTCGCAGGCGCCCACCGCAATGCCCCTGCGAACGCCGGCCCACCCGGCGCCGGACCCGCGTCGCCCTCGCGGAATCCGGCAGCCGTCCAGCGCGCGGCGGACACCACCCGCACGTCCATGAGCACCGCCACCCCGTCCTCTCCCACGGCTCCGGCCACCCCGCCCGCTCCGGTACGCGTCCGGAGGGTCGCCCCGCGAGGACCTCAGGGCAGGCGCCGGTGGCCGTCCAGCGGTCGCGCGCCCTGCTCACCGGACGGACGCTGACCGTGAGTACCGGCGCGGCCGAGGGCTTCACGGCGCCGGTGTCGCCCGCCACCGCCCGGCCGCCCGTCGCGGTGGCGACCTGGCGGCGGGATGCCCGGCCGCCGAGCTCGGACGGGCCGCCGTCGGACAGTGGCGGCGCCCGGCCGGAGGGGCGGCAGGGCGCCCCGGTCACTCCGGCCCGCCCCGCCGCCGTACAGCGGGCGCCCACCCGGCCGTACCGACCGCGGCGCGCCGGGCCCCGGCCGCCGCTTCGAACGCGGGGCCCGAGCGGCAGGCCCCGGGGCGACCGTCCAGCGGTCGGTGCCAGGCCCTCCGCCGGCCGCCGCAGCGCCCCGGGCGCCCGGTCGCAGGTGCCTCCGCCCCTCGCACCGCACCGCACCGCGAGGAGACGCACCGGGCGAAGGCGCGAAAGCGGGGACACCAGCCGCCCCGCCACGGCCCGGCCCTCCGTCCGCTCCCTCGTACGACTGGTCCAGCGCTCGGCGCGTGGCGCCGCCCCTGCCGTACCGCCCACGCCCGGACCGGAACGAGCCGGTCACCCCACCACCCGCACGCCCGAACCACCGTCCTCGCACTGCAGTCCGTCCCGCAGTCCGTCCCGCAATCCGCCGCGCCCGCCCCGCCCGGGCCCTCCGCCGCACCGCCCGTCCCGGTCGTGCGCCCGCACCGCCCGGCGCCGACCGGCCGGGGCGCCGCCGTGCCGGTGCAGCGCCTCTCGATGCCGGTGGCGCCCGAAACCGGCGTACCCGCCACCGGACCGGCACCGGAGAGCGGCGCCCCGTCCGGTGGACCGCAGCCCTCACCGTGCGGGCGTCACGCCCCGCACCCGACCGGCCCGGCGGAACCCGGGAAGCCCGCTCCCCGAAACCCCGCACCCCGGAGCGCTGCCCCTGGCAACCACGCCCCGAGCTCCAGGGCTCAGGCGCTCCAGCGGGCCGTGGACGAGGCGGGCTCCACGGAGTCCCCGTGCGGGCGGTGCAGGCGAAGCCCGCCCCAGCCCCCGCCCCCACCGCACCGGACGCCGCCGACAAGCAACGGAGGAACGAGGGCACCGGCGGCGTCGACATCGAGGAACTCGCCCGCCGGCTGCTCGACCCGGTCAGCAGGCTGATCCGGGCGGACCTGCGCAGAGGACGGGAACGCTCCGGCGGCCGTACGACGGCCGTCGCTGAAACCGGGAACCCGCCCGCCGGACCACCCAGGCACACAGAGAAGACACGCCACCCCTCGGACAGCAGAAGAAGAAGAAGAAGAGAAGAAGAGACGTACATGACGGACAACATCTTCGCGACGAGCGTGTTCTTCAAACTCGCCATCGGGGAAGCGACCTCGGGCCTTCCACACCTGTTCGGGTCTGGGCGCCGAGGTGGAGCTGGAGCAGTACGCCGAGGGCGGCAACAACGGCTTCACCTGGCAGCTGCCGGGGCGGATCACCTGGACCAACATCACGCTGACCCGCCCGTCACCGCCGACACGCTGAAGATCGCGCGGTGGCTGAACGAGACGACCCAGCGGGTGGAACGCAAGGACGGCGAGATCGTCGCACTCCGGCCGGACCTCAGCCGGATCATCAGCTGGCAGATCCAGGGCATCGTGCCGGTGCGCTGGCAAGGGCCCTCCTTCGACCCGTCCAGCTCCGAGGCGGCCGTCGAGACCCTGGAGATCGCGCACGAAGGCCTGGCGCCGTCCTGATGGGCCATCCGTTCACCCGCGCCCGAGCCCATGTCCGAGCCCATGTCCGAGCCCATGTCCGAGCCCATGTCCGAGCCCATGACAGAGCCCATGACAGAGACGAGCAGGAAGGAGGGACAGCATGGCAGCAACTGCCCGCACGAGCCGTGCCCGTGCCCAGTTGACCATCATGGAACCGCCGGCGGACGTGGGCGCCCAACCGGCCGGCACTCTCGCCCGGCTCACGCTGCAGTTCAACCCGGCGACACTCTCCTGACCAAGAGCACCGAGTGGCGGCGTACCCTCCCGGACCGCCGGCGAGTCCGCGCTGCCGGAATTCGTCGGCAGCGGGCCCCGCTCGCTGTCCCTGGACGTCTTCCTGGACGCCACCGCCACCCACGACAACTCGGTGGAAACGGCCGTGGAGCAGCTGATGACGGCCTGTGTGCCCACCCCGAGCAGCCTGGGCCGCAAGAAGCCGTCGAGCCCCTGGGTGCGCTTCGACTGGGGACGTCGAAGACGACGTCGTTCGACGGGGTCCTGTCCAGCCTCTCCGTCTCGTACACGCTGTTCGACGTCGACGGGAAGCCGCTGCGCCACCTGCTCCCTCTCGATCGAGGAAGCGAGCGTCGACCCGGCCGGGCAGAACCCCACGTCCGGATCACGGGAGGCACGCCGTACGCACCGGGTCGTCGCCGGCGACAGTCTGCCGCTGCTCGCCTGGCGCGAATACGGGGACGCCACCGCGTGGCGCACCATCGCCGAGGCCAACGACATCGACGACCCCATGCAGCTAGCCCCGGGCACGGAGCCTCGTGCCCGGACTGGAAGACCACGCCCTGGAGGGCACCCGGTGACCGCACCCGCCCGTTCCTTCGCCGCCGACCCGATCGTGGAGGCCCCGCCGAGCTCCCCAGGCCTGGGCCGCCCAGCTGGTGAGCTGCGCGGTCGACGAGAACGTCGGCCTTCCGGACACCGCCGTACTGACGTACCGGGACCCGTACCACACGCTGCTCACCGCCACCGGAATCACCATCGGCACCCCCATGAAGATCTCGGTGGTCACGGTCCAGGAGCGGGCGCGTGAGCGGCTGTTCACCGGTGAGGTCACCGCGCTCGAACTCGACAGCGACACCACCGGCTCCTTCACCGTTGTCCGCGCCTTCTCCAAGGCCCACCGGCTCCAGCGCGGGCGGAAGGTGGTGGCCTTCCGCAACATGAAGGCCGCCGACATCGTCCGCAAGGTCGCCGCCGGTGCCGGAATCGCCTGCGGGAAGGTCGAGGCCGCACCCGTCATGTACAAGCAGCTCACCCAGCCCAACGTCTCGGACTGGGACTTCCTCCAGTACCTCGCGGGCGAGAGCGGCGCGCACGTGCGGGTGGACGAGAAGGGTTGTTGCAGTTCGTGAAGCCGAAGCCGGCGGCCTCGGCGCCTTCCCCGTCACCTCCGCCACCCGGCATCCGATGGTGCTGGAGTACGGGCGCAATCTGCTCGCTCTGCGAGCCGTGCTGACCGGCGCGGACGGGGCGGACAGCGTCGAGGTGCGCGGCTGGGACGTGGAGACGAAGACCCGGCTGGTGGCACGCGAGCCGTCCGTCCGCTCCACCACGGTGCTCCCGGGATGAGCCCGTCCACCGCGGCCGGGGCGTTCGGCCCGAAGGCCCGGATGACGGTCGCCGACACCCCGTACCGGACACAGGCCGAGGCCGGGGCGGTCGCCGGTGCGGTGGCCGCGCAGGTCAGCTCCGGCTTCGGGGAGATCGAGGCGGTCGCCGAAGGCAACCCCGGCTGCGGGCCGGCGAACCCGTCGCCCTGGGCAACGTCGGGCCGGCGTTCGCCGGCCGCTACACGGCGACGGCGGCCCACCACGTCCTCGACCCGCACGGCGGCTACCGCACGACCGTGCTGGTCAGCGCCGCCCCGACCGCTCCTTGACGGGACTCACCGGCGGTGGCGACGCGTCCCCGCGAGGCCCCCGCATCCCGGGCCTCGCGATCGGCGTGGTCACCGACATCCGTGAGGGCAAGGGCAAAGGCAAGGGGAACGCGGCTCCGTCCGGCTGAAGTTCCCTGGCTCGACGACACTTACGTGTCCGACTGGGTTCGTACGGTGCAGTGGGGCGGCCAGGGCGGTGGCGGGTGTTCAGCCCCGAGGTCAACGACGAGGTGCTGGTCGGCTTCGAGCAGGGCCTGCTGGACAACCCTACGTGCTGGGCGGCCTCTACAACGGCGTCGACAAGCCGTCGCCGCACGACGTGCCGCTCGTCGATCCGTCCAGCGGAAAGGTCAACCGCCGCTCCCTGGTCTCCCGTTCGGGCAACCGGATCGAACTGCTCGACGCCCCGCGCGGCCCGTCCGGCGTACGGCTGGCCACCGGCGACAAGCAGCTGGAGGTCACCCTGGACGAGCGGAAGGGGAGATCGCGCTGAAGGTGTTCGCCCGCGGCACCTCCCGAGTGCTGAGCTCCCTGTCCCTCGGCCGGTCCGGGATCACACTCGACGCCGGTACGGGGAACGTGAACGTGAAGGGAGCCTCGGTGACCATCAACGGCAAGACCGGGGTCACCGTGGACGGCGGACTGCTCGCCGTCCTCAAGGCCAGGCTCATCCGGATCAACTGACACCCGAACCCCTCATCGACATAACTCCCCGGCCCAGCAAGGAGAACAGCAGCCATGCCCCCGCAGCCCGCTCGGGCGACCCCACCGTCCACGGCGGCGTCATCGGCACCCGCCACCGGGTGCGGTCGCCGTCGTCACTGTGCTGATCGGCGGCAGGCCGGCCGCCGTCACCGGCAGCCTCCATGTGTGTGATCCCGCCGCACGCCCTGCTCGGTCCGGGCAACGTCGTCATGCCGAACCCGGCCGCCGTAGTCGGTGGTGCGGTCCTCATCGGCGGACTGCCGGCCGCCCGCATGGGCGACACCACCAGCTGCGGCGCCAAGATCATCATGGGTGCGCCGAACGTCCTGATCGGAGGCCCGGTATGAACGGTGCCGGATTCATCGGCCGCGGCTGGGGCTTCCCGCTGCGGGTCGGCGCCACGGGCGGCATCGGCATGGTCGAGCGGGACCAGGAGATCGAGGAGGCCATCGCTCTGGTCCTCGGCACCGCACCGGGGAGCGGCCGATGCGGCCCGAGTTCGGCTGCGGCATCCATGACTACGTCTTCGCGCCGGGTGACGGTGCCACGGCCGGGCGCATGGCCCACGAGGTGCGTACGTCGCTGGAGCGCTGGGAGCCCCGCATCAAGGTGAGGGACGTGGTGATCGCTTTCGATACCGTCGACGAGGGAACCCTCTACATCGACGTGCACTACACCGTGCGGTCCACCAACGACCTGCGCAACCTCGTCTTCCCCTTCTACACCATCCCGAACTCCGGTAGTCCCGAGGCGAGTTTTGATGAAGCGGGTGCGGCCTGATGTCTCTGCCTTCCCCAACCTGGACGACCGGCGCTTCCAGCAACTCGTCGACGAGGCCAAGCGGTACGTCCAGCAGCGCTCTCCCGAGTGGACCGATCACAACGTGTCGGACCCCGGGGTCACGCTCATCGAGACGTTCGCGTACATGGTCGACCAGCTGCTGTACCGGCTCAACCGGGTGCCCGACCGGAACTACTCCGCCTTCCTGGACCTGCTCGGGGTGCAGCTGTTCCCGCCGACGGTCGCCCGCGCCGACGTCGACTTCTGGCTGTCCGCCCCCAGCCGGACCTGGTGCGGCTCCCGGCCGGTACGGAGGTCGCCACCGCCCGCGGTGAGACCGAGGAGGCCGTGGTCTTCTCGACCGCCGAGGACCTGGCGATCGTGCCGAGCTCACTGATCAGGCTGGTCACCGCCCCGCGTCCGGCGACCAGACCGACCGCACCGCACCGCTCGGCGCGGGCAAGGACATCCCCTGCTTCCAGTCCCGGCCGGAGCCGGGCGACGCCCTGCTGTTCGGGCTGCCCACCGCCGTACCCCGGTGCATCGTCGCCATACGCCTCGACAGCCGGGTGGAGGGCGTAGGTGTCGACCCCGGCAGCCGCCGCTGGTGTGGGAGGCGTGGGACGGCGCCCGCTGGGTGCCCTGCCTGACGGGGACCGACAGCACCGGCGGGCTCAACAAGCCCGGTGAGATCTCCGTGTTCGTCCCCGCAGGTCACACGGCCTCGGTGACGGCCGGAGTGCGGGCCGGGTGGCTGCGCTGCCGGGTCACCGAGCCCGAACCGGGACAGCCGTTCTACTCGGAGTCGCCGACGATCCGGGAGGCCGAGGTGTTCACCGTCGGCGGCACCACCGGCGTCGAACACGCGGAGACCGTCCTCGACATCCCGCTCGGCGTCTCCGAAGGGGTCGCAGGCCAGCGGTTCTCCGTACACAGGGTGCCGCTCCTGCTGGACGGGGAGCCGCCCGTCGTCCAGGTGTCCGCCGCCGAGGGCTGGCAGGTCTGGACACCGGTGGAGCACTTCGGCGCCTCGTCACCGGGCGACCGGCACGTACGGATCGACGCCGTGAACGGCGAGTTCGCCTTCCCGCCGGAGGTGCGGGAGGCGGACGGCACGATGCGTGTCTACGGGCAGTGCCCCGAAGGGCGCCCAACTCCGGATCCCCGCTACCGTACGGGCGGCGGGGCCGCCGGAACGTCGCCCGCGGCGCCATCCGGGTCCTGCGCAGCTCGGTGCCGTATGTCGCCGGCGTCGACAACCGCGAGGCGGCCCGTGGCGGGTCGACGGCGAGAGCGTCGAGAACGCCAAGGTGCGCGCGCCCACATCCTCCGCGTCCAGGAACGGGCGGTCACGGCCGAGGACTACGAGGTCATCGCCCGCGAGGCCGCGCCCTCGCTGCACCGGGTCCGCTGCCTGCCCGCCGTCGCGGGCGAGGCCGGTGCGGTGCGGGTCCTGGTGGTGCCCGACGCCGTCCCCGACGAAGGCGGCCGGCTGCGGTTCGAGCAGCTGATCCCGCCGGACCCGGTGCTGGCTGAGGTCGCCGGGCGGCTCGACGAACGGCGGCTGGTCGGCACCCGGCTGATCGTGGAACCGCCCGCCTACCAGGGCGTCACCGTGGTGGCCGAGCTGGTGGCGGCCGACGGCAATGTGGACCGCGTCCGGACCGAGGCGCTCGACGCGCTGTTCCGCCATATCGACCCGCTGCGGGGCGGCGCGGACCGGACCGGCTGGCCCTTCGGCAGGCCCGTGCAGTACGGCGAGGTCTTCGCCGTACTGCAGGCAGTGCCCGGAGTCCGGCTGGTGGACGAGGTACGGCTGTTCCCCGCCGACCCGCTCACGGGACGACGGGAGCGGCGGCCGAACGGATCGACGTCGCCGCGAACGCCCTCGTCTTCTCCCACCAGCACCAGGTCGTCGTCACCGCCGCCGGGACCGGTGAGCGCCCATGACCAGGGCCTCGGTCCCCGGGCTCCCCAGCCGCTACCCGATCGGCGGACTGCTGCCCGCCCTGTACGCGGACGACGACCTCGCCCAGCGCTTCACTGCGGGCCTGGACACCGTCCTGGCCCCGTCCTGTCCACACTCGACAACCTCCCGGCGTACTTCGACCCCGCACTGACCCCGGGCGACTTCCTGACCTGGCTGTCGTCCTGGGTCGGGGCCGACATCGACCCGCCTGGCCGGTGGAGCTGCGCCGGGCCGCCGTCGCCCGCGCCGTCGAGCTCCACCGGTGGCGCGGAACCCGCCGCGGCCTCACCGAACACCTCCGGCTCTGCTTCGGCGTGGAGGCCGTCGTCCACGACGGCGGCGGCGCCGGGTGGTCGTCGGAGACCGGGGACAGCTTCCTCCCGCCCCGACCGGCGAACTGCTGGTACGGGTCCGGGCATCGGCGGGCAGCCGGTGGACGCGGCCAGGGTCCTGGCCGTCGTCCGGGCATCGTGCCCCGCTCACCTCACCTGCCGGGTGGAGATCCTCCCAGGCGCACCGGACGAGACAGGAGACTGACGTGACGCGCTCGTGCCCGGCGTGCGGAGCCGCCAACGAGGAGGACGAGGACTTCTGCGGAAGTTGCGGTACGTACCTGGGACGGTCCTCACGCCGTGCCCGAACGGCGGTTCCGGCGCCGGAAGTTGAGGCACCGGCGCGTCCGGTGGAGGAGGCGGGGCCCGAGGGCGATGACGCACCCCGGTGCCGTCCCCACGCCCCGCGCCGACGCCGGCGCCGGTCGCCGCACCCACGCCCGCACCGGTCGCGCAGGAGCCGCAGAGCCGCGCGACGCCCGAGACCGCGGCAGAACCCGAACCTGGGCCCGCCCCGAGCCCGCCCCGTACTACCACCGGCCCCGCGGGTCCCGTACGACCGGCCGCGCCCGCCCCGTACGACCGGCTCGGCCGAAACCGCCGGTGGAGGCCGAGCCCGTGGTGGCCGTACAGCCCGGCGTGCCGATCGCCCAGCGCCCCGTCGTCAGACCGGTGGCGTCCCAGGAGGAGACGGCCGGCTTCCCCTGCCCGTCGTGCGGGACCCTCAACCGGCCGGGACGCAAGTTCTGCGGCCGCTGCGCGACGCCGCTCCACCTGGCGAGCAGGCCGAACCGCTGCCCTGGTGGCGTACCAGGTGGCCGTTCGACCGCAAGGTGCGGGCAGGGTCGGGGCGTCTGCTGCGGGGAGCGTGCTTGCCCTGGTGATCGTCGGGATCCTGGGCGCGGGGTTCCTGCTCGTGCCGGCCGGGCGCTACGTCATCGAGGACGTGCGGGACAAGCGCGGCGGAACGGGGAGATCAGCCCCACCGAGGTCTCCGCGAGCGCCGCCGTCCCCGGGCACCCGGCGGATTTGGCCGTGGACACGGTGACGAACACCTACTGGGGCGCCCCGAAGCTCGGGGCCTACCTGACTGCCGACTTCGACAAGCCGTTCCGGCTGGTCGGCGTCACGGTCCACACCGGCGTGTCGAAGAAGTCCGAGGCGTTCCGGCAGGGTGCCAGGCCGACGCGGGCGGACCTCCTCATCACGACGAAGGACGAGAAGGTCCACGAGAAGGCCTGGACACTCAACGACAAGCCCGGCAAGCAGACGATACGGACCGGCATCAGCGATGTCGTCTCCATCAGGATCGTCCTGAAGGAGGCAGCCGGAGAGGAGGACGGACAGCCGATCGCACTGGGGAGATCGAGTACTTCAAGCGCACGTGAGGGAGGCGGGCGCCCGGTTTCAGCCACCACGGCGCTGCTCGTAGCGCCACGCCGCATCCAGCAGCCAGGTGTCCGGCTACCGGGACTAATCGCGGTGCGCCGGGCTTCAGCCCGGCGGTGAAGCGATTCTCAGGACTGCTCTGACCCGCAGGTCACAACGGACGATTCTGCTGTTCGATGTACTGACGGACGATCGACAACGGAGCCCCGCCAACCGACCCGGCGAAGTGTGACCCAGACCACAGACGTTGCGCCCGCCAGTAGTGCTGGACCAGTTCCGGGTACTCCTGGCGGAGCCTGCGCGAGGACACACCTTTGCCGGTACTTCGTCACGAAAACCAAGTGCGCGTGCAGGACGAAAGCACAGTGCCTGCCTGTACGAATGTTCTGATAGTCAGCCATAAACCAACTGCAGTACGGTGATCGGAATGCAGCTCAGGTACTCCTTCCGGATGTACCCGAACGGTCCGCAGCGCTCGGCGCTGGCAAGGGCGTTCGGGTGTTCACGGGTGGTCTACAACGATGCGCTCCGCACCCGTGAGACCGCCCGCGCTGAGGGTGCACCTTTCCCGAAGGCCGGGGACCTGTCCAAGCTTCTGATCACCGAGGCGAAGAAGACCGACGAACGGGCCTGGCTCGGCGAGGTATCCGCCGTCGTGTTGCAGCAGTCCCTGCGCGATCTGGACACCGCGTACAAGAACTTCTTCGACGGCCTCAAGGGGAAGCGCCCGAAGATGGGGCCGCCCCGGTTCAAGTCGAAGCGAGACAATCGGCAGGCCGTCAGGTTCACCGCGAACGCCCGGTGGAAGATCACGACCGGTGGTGACCTGTCCCTCCCGAAAATCGGCGACGTGCGGGTGAAGTGGTCCCGTGCCCTTCCGTCCGCGCCCTCCACTGTGACCGTGATCAAAGATGCTGCCGGGCGGTACTTCTGCTCGTTCGTCATCGAGACTGAGCTGGACGAGGCGCTGCCCGAGGTAGCGCCCGAGGTCGGCATCGACCTGGGGCTAACCCACTTCGCGATCCTCTCGGACGGTACGAAGATTGAATCCCCGCGCTTTCTGCGCCGGGCCGAGAAAGCTGAAGCGGGAACAGCGCCGGCTGTCCCGCAAGGCCAAGGGCTCCAACAACCGGGCGAAGGCCCGGATCAAGGTCGCACGTGCGCACGCACAGGTGGCCGACGCGCGGCGCGAGTTCCACCACCAGCTCTCAACGAAGCTGATCCGCGAAACCAAGCGGTTGCTGTTGAGGACCTGGCGGTGAAGGGCCTCGCCCGTACGCGCATGGCGAAGTCCGTGTACGACGCCGGATGGTCGGCGTTCACCGCGATGCTGGAGTACAAGGCCGCCCGGTACGGGCGGACCTTCGTGCGCATCGGGCGGTTCGAGCCGACCTCGCAGGTCTGCTGCGTGTGTGGTGTGAAGGATGGCCCGAAGCCCCTGCATGTCCGCGTGTGGAGATGCGGGGCATGCGGGCCGTCCTTGATCGGGATATCAATGCGGCGGTCAACGTCGCCAAGGCCGCAGGACTTGCGGTGTCAGCCTGTGGAGCGCGGGTAAGACCGGGACTTGTTCCGGCGCAGCGCGAAGAAACAGGAACTCACCGAGACGGTCAGACGACCGTGGCAGGAATCCCCTGCTTTAGCTGGGGAGCGGAAGTCAAGCACTCGTCCAGCGCGGCACCTTCGTCCGTCGGCTCATGCTCTCCGGCACGTCCGGCACCCTGCACCACAGCAGCGAGGACGAGCCGCGCGTGCACGCCGCGTCCCCGTCGCCCCGCATCGATCGACGGCGCGATGACCGAGCAGACCCGTCACCTGCGCGACGTACTCGACGGTGCCGCCGCCCGTTGACCGCGCCCCACCAGATACGCGCCGCCCTCGCCGCCGCCCTCGAGGCGCAGCTCAGTGCCGACGAGGGCCGGCCCGTCGACGTCAAGGAGGTCTGCTGACATGAGGGTCCTCATCGCATCCGGGGTCCGGCACGCCCGCGACTACGTACCGATGCTGAAGTCCATGCCCGGGTTCGAGGTCATCGGCTGTGCCGACACCGCCGACAGCCCGTTCGCCGAGGACAGTGCGGCCCTCGCGCAGGCGACGGGCATCCCGCTGCTCGACCTGGACGAGGGCCTCGCCGCCTGCGATATCGCCCTCGTGTGCAGCGAGCCCACGCGCCATGTCGACCTCGCGGTGCGCGCGCTCGACGCCGGCTGCCACGTCATCGTCGACAAGCCCGCAGCGACCGACTCGCGCGACGCACGGCGGCTGCGGGATACCGCCGAGCGCTCACGCGGGCTGCTCACCGCCGTGCACCGCCTCTACTCCCCGCAGATCGTCCGGGCCCGGCGGATGGTGGACTCCGGTGCGATCGGTCTGCCCCTGGCTGTGGACGTGGAGTGGCTGGCGGCCGGCGGACTCGAAGGAGCCACCGTCGAGCGCCCCGAACTCGTCTGCGACCCCGCCCTGTCCGGCGGCGGTGAGCTGATGAACTTCGGGTGGTATCCCGCCTTGGCGATCCGCCACCTCACCGGCCTCGATGTGGAGGAGGTCGTCGCCTTCAGCAGCGCCGCGCCCCACGCGCCGCTCTTCGACGGCCCGCACGGCGCCTACGGCGTCGAGGACGCGGCGGTCCTCTCGCTGCGGCTGCGCAACGGGTGGTGGCCACCGTCACCGTGGCCCGTACGCCCGCCGGTGTCGGCCCCGCCCCGTCTCGTCCAGCCTGCGTGTGCTCGGCTCGCACGGTCATGTCCTCGCCGACGAGGACGCCCCGGCCTTCGCGGTGCGCGGGGCGGACGGCGTCAGCGTGCCCCGGCAGGTCGGCGGGCCCGCCGGGACGACGGCGCTGCGGCGGCTGTTCGAGGAGTTCCGGGACGACATCTGTTACGGGCGTACGCCGCTGGTGACGGCGGCCGACATCCATGCGGCGGTCGCGGTGGTCGAGGCCGCGCAGTCCTCCGCCCGCGAGGACGGTGCCCCGGTCGCCCTGCGGCGGCCTGACGATTTCGCATCTCACAGTGGGGGCGTCGCCGGGTCTCACAACCCCGGCGCCCCCACACCGGAAACCACCGGCCCAGGTCCTTCTCCACCCGCAGGTCGTCCCCGAGGGCGGCCCGGACCTGCAACTCCAGCTGGTTGTCCCGCTTCTCGCCGCCCGGTACCGGGGCGAACGGGTAGAACGTGCCGCGCTTGTACAGGTAGACCAGTGCCAGCGGCCGGCCTCCCGGTCCCGGAAGCCGATCAGTGAGCAGAGCAGGTGCGGGCCGAAGCCGCCGTCCTGGAGCAGGGTGTTGACCGCGTGCAGGTCGTTGACCAGTGCGGCCGTGTCGTCGGGCGGCTGTTCGGTGAGCAGCCAGGTGTAGCCGTAGCTGTCCTGGCTGAACTTCACCGGGATCCCGCCCCGGCCGGTGTCCGCGTCGAGCAGCTCCCGTACGTCCTGCTGGATACGGGCGAAGCCGCCGCCCTCCACCCCGCGAAACAGACCGAGCCCAGGCCGGTGGGTGTGAAGCCGGTGGCCGCCTGGAGGGTCAGGGCGGCGGAGGGACGGCGAAGAGCTGGTCGAGGTCGGGGCGGACCGGTTTGCTGCGGCCCAGGATGGTGTCGAGCAGACCCACAGGGGCTCCTTACGGGCGGGACAGGTCCGCGGAGATGCGGGCCAGCTGGTCCAGGCGCTGTTCCAGCGTCGGGTGCGAGGAGAGCAGCCGGCTCAGGCTCTCCTTGGCGGCGAAGGCCGGCACGAAGTAGAAGGCGTTGTACGGCTCCGCCTTGCGCAGGTCCTCGGTCGGGATCCTGGCCATCTGGCCGCTCACCTTCGTCAGCGCGGAGGCGAGCGCCGAGGGCCGCCCGGTGAGCAGGGCGGCCGTGCGGTCGGCGGAGAGCTCGCGGTAGCGGGAGAGCAGTCGGGTGAGGAGGAAGCTCAGGGCGTAGACGACTGCGCTGATCAGCGGGATCAGCATGATGATGATGCCGGCCGGGTCGTTGCCCCGGCTGTTGCGGGCGAGGCCGCCCCACAGGGCGATCCGGGTGATGATGCCTGCCAGGACGCCGAGGAACGAGGCGATCGTCATGACCGCGACATCACGGTGGGCGACGTGCGACATCTCGTGGGCGAGTACGCCTTCGAGCTCCGGGCTCCAGTCTGCGCAGCAGGCCCGTGGTGGCGCAGACCAGGGCCGTCTTCTGGCTGCGGCCGGTGGCGAAGGCGTTCGGTACGTCGCTCTGCGCGATCGCCACCCGTGGCTTGGGCATGTCGGCCAGCGCGCAGATCCGGTCGATCGCGCCGTGCAGCTCGGGCGCCTGCTCGGGGTGACCTCTCGGGCCCCATGCCGTACGCCGCGATGCGGTCGCTGAACCAGAACTGCGCGATGAACAGGCCGCCCGTGATGATCAGGATGAGCGGCCAGGAGCCCTGCAGGACCGCGAGGAGCACACCGACCAGGACCACGTAGAGCAGACCGATCAGGAACATGGTGCTCACCATGCGGGTGGTCAGACCACGGTCCGGGGCGTAACGGGAACGGGCTCGTGCCATGAGTGCCTCCAGCAGCTCGCCTGTCTTCCATAGTGCCCCTTTCTCGTAGAAACCGAGTAAAGGGTGCCGGGTGATCCATGCCTCCTACGGCCACAGGAGCTCCCGGACCCAGGGCGGGCCGGTCTCCAGCCGATAGCGCAGCCGTACGTGCCTGCGCTGCGCGTCGCCCTGGAAGAACTCCACCTCCTGCGGCTCGACCACGTACCGGGTCCAGGTCCCGGCCTCGGCGTCCGGGTCGGCCCGCGCCCGCTCCCAGGCGGCCTCGGAGGCGCGTACGAGGTCCTCGTGCGAGGGCAGCACCTCGCTCTGCGAGCCGGTCAGGGCCGCGGCCAGTGCTCCTGTCGAGCGGGCGCGCAGATCGGCCCGGCTCTCCTCCCGGCCCGCGGGGAGACCGGGCCCGCACCCGCACCTGGCGCCCCTGGGCGGGCCAGTAGAAACCGAGTGCGGCGTACGGGCGGGCGGCGAGCTGGTGGCCCTTCGCGCTGGTGGAGTGCGTGGCGAAGTGCCAGCCCGCTCGTCCGCGTCGTGCAGCATCAGCGTCCGGACGTCGGGCCGGCCCCGGCATCGACGGTGGCCAGGGTCATGGTGTGCGGCTCGGGCTGCCCGGCGGCCACCGCCTCGGCGAACCAGGTGTGGAAGAGGGCGACGGGGTCTGCGGGTGCGGTGGCCGGGTCGAAGGCGGCGAGGCCGGTCTCCCAGACACGCTGGGTATGAAGCAGGTCGCGGAAGGCCTTATGCGTATCGCTCATCGGGCCATTCCAACCTGCATCAGCACATCCGGCGACGTAGCACAGTGAGACACGCAAGGCTACGATGGGAGATATGAGGACGATTACTCAGCGAGAGTTCCGGAACAACTCCGCCGAAGTCATGAACGCGGTGGAGGAGGGGAGGTCTTTCACATCACCCGCAACGGCATAGAGGTGGCGGAGCTGCGCCCACTTGCCAGGAAGAGGCAGCTCAGTGCTGAAGAGCTGGTCGCCAGACACCGGCGTCTGCCGAGAGTGGATCACGAGTTGATGCGCCGCGAGGCGGATGAGTTCTTCGCGGCCGAGGACCGTGCCGGGGACGACGATCCGTGGGAGCGCAAGCGTGGTTGAGCGACACCGGGCCGGTGTGCTCGACACCTGCACGTACATCGACCTCGATGTGCTGCCCGCCGGACATCTGCCTGTGCTGCCCTCGCTCACCGCCGTGACCCTGGCTGAGCTCCAGCAAGGAGTGGTCATGGCCAGGACCCCTGAGGCGCGGGTCGCCAGGATGGAGAAACTCGGCGCCGCCGTGGCGGACTTCGAGCCGCTTCCTTCGACGGGGACGCCGCTGCCCGGTACGGGAGCCTCGTCGCCCTGGTGATCGCGGCCGGGCGTGACCCTCGTCCGCGGCGCCTGGACCTGATGATCGCGGCGATCGCCTCGGTCAGGGGCATGCCGCTCTTCACTCGGAATGCCGACGACTTCAAGGGGCTGGAGGGGCGGTCGAGATCGTGGCGGTCTGAGTCGTACGATGCCTCAGCCCCGCCCCAGCACCACCGTCCCCGACGAGCAGAACCAGCCGCCCGTCCCCGAGGCCACCGCCAGCTCCGGCAGCCGGCCGCCCGGCTTGCGCACCTGCCGCTCACCTGCCTCGCCGCGCAGCTGCCGTACCGCCTCCACCAGCAGGAACAGCCCCGCATCCCGGGTGGCAGGCCGACAGGCCGCCGCCGTCGGTGTTCACGGGCAGCTCACCCGTCAGGCCGGTGCGGCCCTTCTCGATGAAGGCGCCGCCCTCGCCCTTCGCACAGAAACCCAGGTCCTCGAGTGTCACCAGCGTCATGTAGGTGAACGCGTCGTAGACCTCGGCCAGGTCGATGTCGGCGGGACGAACCCCGGCCCGTTCGAAGGCGAGCCGGCCCGAGACCGCCGCGGGGAGACCGTGAAGTCCTCCCACTCGGACATCGCGGAGTGCGAGACGTGCTCGCCGGTGCCGAGGATCCACACCGGGTCCTTCGCCGTGTCCGCCACGTACTCCTCGGCCGCGAGCAGCACCGCGCACCCGCCGTCGCTGCGGATGCAGCAGTGCAGCTTGGTGAACGGGTCCGCGATCATCGGGCCCGACAGGACGTCGTCCACCGTGATCGGGTCGCGGAACATCGCCTCCGGGTTGGCCGCCGCGTTCGCGCGGGCCTGCACCGCGACCTCGGCGAGCTGCTCCAGTGTCGTTCCGTACTCGTGCATATGGCGCCGGGCGGCCATCGCGTACTTGGCGATCAGCGAGTGCCCGTAGGGCACCTCGAACTGGAGCGGGCCGCGTGCCCCGAAGGAGATTGCCCGTCCGGCGGCCGGCCTTTATGTCGGCGCGGGCCGTCGACCCGTACACCAGCAGTACGGCGTTGGCGCGGCCCGCGGCGATCGCGTCCGCGGCGTGGGCGGCCATCACTTCCCAGGCCGCGCCGCCGACGGCGGTGGACTCCACCCAGGTGGGCCGCAGCCCCAGGTATTCGGCCACCTCGACCGGGGCAGGGTGCCGAGGCCCGCGGAGGCGAAACCGTCGACGACCGAGCGGTCGAGGCCCGAGTCGGCGAGTGCCCGGCGGGCTGCCTGGGCATGCAGGGCGTACGGGGTGGCGTCGTCCACCCGCCCGCAGTCCGCGAGGGATATGCCGACGACAGCGACCTTGCGCGGTGGAGCTGAGGATGAGGCAGCCATGAATCTGACGGTACATCAGATGTGGCGTTCGGGGTGAGGGTGACGCCGCTCTGGGAATCCGCCCGCTTCCCGCCTAGCATGACGGACCGTCAGATCAGGGGCTCCCGGCCCCTGAGGGAAGGAGCCCGACGATGGATGCCGCCTTCATCGCGGAACAGGACGAGATCCGCCGCAGTCTGCGCGCCCTGCTGGCCGAACGCTGCGGGCCGCAGGAGATCAGGAGCGCGGTGCAGACCTCCGAGGGGTACGACCGGGCCCTGTGGCAGCAGCTCGCAGGCGAGTTCGGGCTGGCCGGACTCACACTCCCCGTCGCGTACGGGGCGCCGGCCGCACCACCGCCGAGCTCGCCCTCGCCTGCGAGGAGACCGGCCGCGTCCTGCTGCCCTCACCGCTGCTCGCCACCGCGGCCCTGGCCGCACCGCTGATCGCCGCACTCGGCACCGAGGACCAGCGCCTGGCGCTGCTGCCGCCCATCGCCGCGGGCGCGCTCACCGCGACCCTGGCCGTGCCGGGCGGATCGCTCTGTGCCGCTCTCGGCCTGAGCGGCGACAACGCGGACGGGCTGTGGGCCGGCGGTGGTCGCGCGGGAGGGATCCAGGCCGTCCGCGCGACCGGCGGGGCGGCGGCTGGCGGCTGTACGGGGAGGCCGCCGAGGTCCTGGACGGGCACAGCGCGGGACTGCTCCTGGTCGCGGCCCACACCGGCGGCTTCCCGCGCAGCCGCACGCTCCTCTTCCTGGTCCGTGCGGACACCGCGGCCGGGCTCGTCCGGGTGCGCCGGACCTCGCTGGACGAGACCCGGTCGCAAGCCGGGGTCGAACTGCGTGACACCGAGGCCGAATTGCTGGGTGCGGACGATGCGGCGCAGGTGGCCGCGGCGCTGGCGGCTGCCGGGCGCACCGTCGCGGCGGTACTGGCCGCCGAGGCGGCCGGGGCTGCGGCGAGTGTGCTGGAGCGGACCGTCGGGTACGTCAGGGGCGCGAGCCGTCCGGTCGGGCGGCCGGCTCCTTCCAGGCCGTGAAGCACCGGCTGGCGGACCTGTACGTACGGGTGCAGGCGGCCCACTCGGCGGCGTACTACGCGGCCTGGGATCCGGCGGCCGGCCCGCTGGCCCTGGCCCAGGCGCTGGAGACGCTGCGGATCACCGCGGCGGAGGCCGCCCAGCTGCACGGCGGCGGCGGCGGCTCGACGCTGGAGCAGCAGGCGCACTTCTGCTTCAAGCGGGCGGCGGCCGGTGAGCTGCTCTTCGGCCCCGGCCACCGGCTGCGCGAGCACGCGGCCCGGGAAGCGGGACTGTTCACGGAGGGCGTGCGGGAAGCCGCCGGGCAGGTGGCTGTCTGATGGCGCCCGGGTCCGGCTGGTCCAGAAGGTGTCGTCGACCCGCACGTTCGCGCGGATCGCCCCTCATGTCATTCCCGTCATGGACCGTGCGGTGCACCGCCTGACCCGGGGAAAGGTGCTGCTCAGTGCGCAGATGCTGCCCGGGCTCGTCCTGACGGTGCCGGGAGCGAGGAGCGGCCTGCCAGGACGGTCCCGCTGGCCTGCATGCCGGAGCCGGGCCAGGGCGCGGAGGGGACCTGGATCCTGGTCGGCAGCAACTTCGGCCGTACGAGTCACCCTGCCTGGACCACGAACCTGCTGGCCCACCCGGAGGAGGTCGTCATCAACTGGCGGGCCGGGACATTCCGGTGCGCGCCGGACTGCTCCAGGGGCGGAGCGGACCGCGGTATGGGAGGTGGCGCTCAGGTTCTGGCCGCCATACGCGAACTACCAGGCACGGATCGAGCGGGAGATACGGCTCTTCCGGCTGGAGCGGCGGGAGCCCGGTCAGCAGGGCGGCTGAGCCGGATGCGCGAGCCGGGCGGGCCGGGTCCGGCACGCCGAAGGCGGACCACGCCTGTGGTCCGCCTTCGGTCAGACAGGACGTGGAGTGCCACGGAGCTGCCGTGCGCGCCCGGTGGCTGAAAGGGCCTGGGTGGGCGGCTACTTCGACGGTTTCCTGCCGGTGATGCCCAGGTGTACCAACAGGGCCAGGTTCGGCCGCAGTTCGGCTTGTTTGACGCCCCAGGTGGTGAAGCCCTTCTGGTGCGATGCGACGGCGGCCAGCATCGCGACGAGTGAACCCGCCATCGCCGCCGGGCTGATGTCCTTGTCGACCTTGCCCTTGGCCTGGAGCCCTTGACCGATTCCGTCAGGGAGTTGGTGACCGAGTTCAGGATCTTCATCCGGATCTTGTAGAACCGCTTGTCGCCCTCGGCCGCGCCGAGGTCGACGACGCGCAGAATCGCGTCGTTGCGCCGCCAGAAGTCGAGGAAGCCGTCTACCAGCTCCTCGGCGGTCTGCCAGCCGGATTTACCGACCCAGGAGCGGCCTGCGACCACTGGTCAACCCGGCGCCCTCCTTGGCCATTTCCTCGGCGATTTCGAGAACGGCTCCCTCGACGTCGGGGAAATACTGATAGAAGGTCGCAGGTGAAGTTCCTGCCTTCCGGGCGACGTCGATGACTTTGACGTCCCGGTACGGAGACGAGCTGAGCATCTCGCTGAGGCAGTCGAGCAGCTTCTGCCGCGTCGCCTGACCGCGTCGACCGGCCACGCGGCCGTCGACGGTGCGCACTTGTCCTGTCATGCCGTCAGCTTACCGAGGGTGATCGGAGCGCGATTCGGCCGACTGCAAATGGGGAACGACGCAGTGCCGACGGGGCGGGTGGCGCTGTTTGTCCCCTTCGTGCCGGTCATCGCGACCGATCGGGGAGGCCGGCAGGCGGCTCCCGCGACAATAGTGTTATCAACAGCCTGTGGATAACTTCGGTGGACAACTCCGTTCACGGGGATTGTGAAGCTTCACAATTCAGGCAACTGTTCCATTTGGTCGGGCTGGGGCGCGGGCGGTGGCGTGCGACGTTACGTTGGCTGTGACGTGCGTCACCGACGCGTCACCGCTACGGAGGGAAGGACCGGGGCCCATGGCCGCATTCGCGCATTCCGTGCCGTGCTGGGTGGATGTGCAGCTCTCCGACCTGGAGGCGGGCAAGCGCTTCTACGGGGGCTCTTCGGCTGGACCTTCCGGGCCGGCGACGGGATGCCCTTGCCGACGCCTTCAGCGACGGCAAGCTCGTCGCCGCGCTGGCCGCCAAGAAGGACGGCCGTATGCCGACCGCCTGGGGCGTCTACTTCTCCACCGACGACATCTCGGCCACCGTCGCCCGGATCAGGCAGGCCGGCGGCCAGATGATCACCGACCCCGTCCGGGCTGGCCGGGCCGGGGTCCTGGCGCAGGCGGCGGACCCCGGGGTGCGGTGTTCGGCCTCTGGCAGGCGGGTGAGCGGGCCGGATTCGAGAAGCGGTACGAGCCCGGCGCGTACTGCTGGACCGAGGTCTACACCCGCCTGCCGGAGCGGGTGGACGCCTTCTACGAGGAGGTCTTCGGCTTCCAGGGGACGGATCAGGGCGAGGCCGCGGGCGGGGTGGACTTCCGGATGTGGTCCCCGGCCGGCACCGAGCCGGGAGCGGACACCGCGGTCGGCGGCCGCAGCGTTATCACGGATGCGTTCCCCGAGATGCTGCCGAGCTACTTCCTCACCTACTTCGCCGTGGCCGACTGTGCGGGAGCCGTGGACAGGGCCGTGCGCCTCGGTGGCCGGGTCTCGGCACCCCGTTCGATATCCCGAACGGCCGGATGGCGGTCCTCCAGGACGACCAGGGCGCCGCATTCGCCGTACTGGAGCCGACGGGAGCCGCTGCCTGAGGTGTCCCGAATGGGCACGGAGTGACCTGGAAAGAGGCCGCTCCCCGATGGCGGGCCGCTCCGGGACACCCGATCCGGCCCCGGGTTCGCAACTGGGGCCGAGCCAGGAAGAATCGGGGTGCGCACCGCCAGGTGGTGCACAGTGGTGAGACGCTGCACAGGGCGGAATTCGCGGGCCTCGGTTCCTGAGGCCCGTACGGGGAGGTGGCAGGCAAGTGGTGGAGCAGCTGACGCAGCACGACCCGAGGCGTATCGGCCCGTTCGAGGTGCTGGCGCGGCTCGGGGCCGGCGGCATGGGGCTGGTCTATCTCGCGCGCTCGGCGTCGGGCCGCCGGGTGGCGATCAAGACGGTACGTACCGAGCTGGCCGAGGACCAGCTGTTCCGGGTCCGGTTCACGCGCGAGGTGGAGGCGGCCCGCGCGGTGAGCGGGTTCTATACGGCCGCCGTGGTGGACGCCGACCCCGGGCGGCGGTGCCGTGGCTGGCCACCGCCTACGTACCGGCCCCTCGCTCGAGGAAATCGTGAACGAGTGCGGGCCGATGCCGACGCAGGCCGTGCGGTGGCTGGCCGCGGGCATCGCGGAGGCCCTGCAGTCCATCCATGGCGCGGGCCTCGTCCACCGCGACCTGAAGCCGTCCAATGTGCTCGTGGTCGAGGACGGCCCCGGGTGATCGACTTCGGTATCGCTTCCGGTGTCTCGAACACCAGGCTGACCATGACGAACGTCGCCGTCGGCACGCCCGCGTACATGTCTCCCGAGCAGGCCCGGGACTCGCGCAGTGTGACGGGGCCAGCGATGTGTTCTCGCTCGGCTCGACGCTGGTCTTCGCGGCGACGGGGCATGCGCCCTTCCACGGCGCCAACCCGGTCGAGACCGTGTTCATGCTGCTGCGGGAAGGCCCCGACACGGACGGGATGCCCGATGACCTGCGGCCACTGATCGAGGGCTGTATGCAGATGGAGGCGGTGCGCCGGCCCAGCCCGCCGATCTGCAGGCCCAGCTGGGCCCGCACCTGTTCGCCTCGGGCAGTGACGACAGCGGTACGGCATCGGCCTGGCTGCCCACCCGGGCGACCGCGATGATCGAGGAGCGGCGGGCGGCGGCCGGACGGCACTGCCCGCCGCGCCCGCCCGGTGATCGCGCCGCCGCCGCCGCAGCGACCGCCGCAGGGCGCCGACTGGGAGACCGCCTGGCGCAGCGGCGCCGACCTGCGTTCCTCGCCGGCCCGTCGACCGCCCGGTGTCCTCGCCGGCGCCGGACGGCGGTCCGGTGCGGCTGCCCGGTGCGAAGGTGCCGATCGGCCCGGGGCCGCGCCCCAGGGAGGTACGGGCGCCGCTGCCGCGCACGCGGACCCGGCCACCGGCTGGTGCGCCCGCCGGCCGGGCTGAACGGCGCGGTCGGCGCCCCGACGGCCCCGACCGCACCGGTGCCGGCTCCCGCACAGGCGCCCGACGCGGCGCCGGACCGCTGGCGGCCGTGGCGTTTTCGTATGTCGAACGATGTGTGGGGCTCGCCGGTCGTGGACGGTGATCTGCTGTACGTGACGTCCTTCGAGGTCCACGCGCTGGATGTGGGCAACGGGCGGCGCCGGTTCAAGACCCGGACGTGGCCTGGGCGATGGCTGTCGACGGCGGCAGGATCCATGCCTCGGACGGCCCGTCCCTGTACGCGCTGGACGCGACGACCGGCGCGGAGCGGTGGCGGCTGCAGACCGATGCCTGGGTCTACTCCTGAAGGCCGACCGCGGCACCGTGGTGACCGGGACGCGGGGCGGTGGCGTACAGGCGTGGGATGCGTCCAGCGGCGAGAAGCTGTGGGAGGCCGGGGGCATCCAGACCGACTTCGAGACGGTGGAGGCCGGGCCCGTGATCCACGACGGCACGGTCTACCTGTGGCAGGACGCGCGGCTGCGGGCGGTCGACGCCCGCAACGGGGCCGAGCGGTGGTCGTACCCGATCGGCGACGCGGCGTCCTGCGGTGGCGTGCCCGTACGGGTTGCCCCGGCGCCCGACGGCTTCGTGTACGTCGCCGCGGGGACCAGGGTGCTGGCTGTGGACACCGTCTCCGGCCGGGTGCGCTGGCACTTCGAGTCCCCGGCGGTCTTCCTCTCCCCGCCGGCCTTCGCGCCGGGCCCGCGGTCACGGGCGGCGGGGTCTACCTCGCCGACTACCTGGGCACGGTGTACGCGCTGGACGCCTCGACCGGCAAGGACCGGTGGCGGATCGCGACGGAGGCCCGGCAGTCCATCGATCCGGTGCTGGTCACGGCCGGGAACGTGCACGTCGGCAGCGGCAGCGCGCTGTACACGCTGGACGCGGTGACGGGCACCCGAAGTGGCGGTTCGCGGCGGGCGGTGAGGTGGTCGGCTCCCCGGTGGTGGCGGACGGCCGCGTCCACTTCGGCTCGGCCGACCATGTGCTCTACACGCTGGACGCGGCCGGCGGCCAGCTCCGCTGGAAGCTCGCCACGGGCGGCGAGATCACGGGTTCGCCGGTTGCACGGGACGGGGTCGTCTACGCGTGCAGCAAGGACCGGTGCGTGTACGCGCTGGACGCGCTGAAGGGGACGGGCACGGGGAACAGGGCACCGAGGCCGTAAGGCCCTCCTCCGCTCCCTCCGCCCGCACACGGTCAGGGGTGCGGGCGGCGGTGGTCCGGGTCCTCGTCCTGCACCGGGTACTGGGCGGTGCTCTCGTCGTACCGGTCGTCCGGATACGGGGCCTGGTCGTACCGGGTGTCCTGATACGGCGCCCGGTCGTGCCGGGGTCCGGGCCCGTGTACGGCTCCGTTTCCGGCTCGGGACCCGGTGAGGTCTGCACCGACGGCCCCGGCTCCTGCGTGGGAGGCCAGGTGGACGTGTGCTCCGGCCCCGGTGCGGGTACGGATCGAGATCAGTGCGGCCGGCCCGGCGGCGGCCGGACCCGGCGCCGCCGGGCCGTCCGTCCTTGCGCCGCCCCGACATCAGCAGTGCGCCCAGCAGGAGCAGCAGTCCGCCCGCCGCCGCGCTCGCCACGCCCACGTCGAGTCCGGCCCCGTCACCGTCTACCGTCAGGCTGCCGGCCGCCTGCCCCTGGCGGACCATCCACAGCACGGTGAAGCCGAGCACGATCAGGCCCGCCACCGCCACCAGCCAGCGGCTGCGCAGCACCACCCCGGCCAGGGTGACCAGGGCAGCGAAGAGGAACGGCAGCAGGATCGAAGTCATCACGCCGGACGAGGTGTCGCTGATGCCGTTGAAGAGGTCCTGGATTCGGTAGTCCTGTCCGAGGCGGCCGTCGTACCAGGTGTTGAAGGGGCTCTGGACGGCGGCAGCCGCTCCCAGGAGAGCAACGACGGAGCCGAGGATGTTACGGATCATGGTCAGCCTCCCGCCTCCGACGCTACGCCGGGCCCCACACCACGCCATCCGGACCATGACCATGTTGTGACAGGGTCATGACCGGGCCGCCCGGCTATCGGCAGATGCTGTGCGTTACGGTGACGCGCGGTCTTGCGGATGCCGTAAGGCGGATGACGCAGGCGACAGCGCAGACGACATAAGGGGACTGCATCGATGATGCAGCGACGTGTGAGTTCGCGGCGGTTCTGGTAGTGGTGGTGCTCGCGCTCACCGGCTTCTCGACCTCCAGCCACGGAGGAAAGAGTGGCAAGAGCGGCAAGAGCGGCAAGAGCAGTTCGGGCGGGGCTGCTCCAACTCGAAGAAGAGCAACAGCGGTTACCGCGACTACGACGACGACGATGACTACGACAGCTCGAGCAGCTCGTCCGGCGGCTCCACCTACGAGTCGGCGACGCCCAGCGCCACCGCTTCGGACGCCCCGATGTCCGTGTCATCAGCTGCGCCCGGCCCCGCAAGGGCAAGCGCAAGGCGGTCACCTCATCGACGGTCCAGCTCAGTGCGACCGCCAGTGGTTCGATGTCGTACGACATCGATGTGTCGTTCCTCGACGCGCAGGGCAACACCGTGGACACCGGCGAAGCCACCGCCGACCTCGCCGGCGGCGATTCCAGGACGCTCACGGTGCGCATGGACAGCCCCGGCAAGGTGTCCCGGGTGAAGCGCTGCGTGGCCACGGCCGAGCTGAGCTACTGAGCCGAGCTACTGAGCCGAGCTACTGGACAGGGCGGTGCCGGCTGCGCGGTCAGCGCAGCCGGTGCGCACCGTCCCCGCCCGCCCGCCGAACAGCTCCGCCTGCCGCTCCGGGGCAGATTGCCGAGCGCGATCAGCTGTGGAGCATGGGCCAGTGCCTGCGTCCTGGCCGCCTCCTTCGCCGACCACACCGCCCGTACGGTGCCCTGCACCGCGGTCGTCGGGTACGAGGCGATGACCGCGGCGGCCCGGGTCGCCGCGGCGACCGCGCCGCCGGCCGGCGTGAGCTCGCTGACCAGCCCGTCTCGTACGCACGCCGCGCTGTCACCCGCTCGGCGGTACCCATCAGGGACATCCGGGCGACTTCCCCGAATGGCATCCGCTGAGCCATCGAGATCGCCTCGTACGCACTGACCATGCCGTACGTCGTGTGCGGGTCGAAGAACGTCGCCCGCTCGGACGCGACGACGAACTCCGCCTCACCGATCAGATAGAACGCCCCGCCGCAGGCCATTCCCTCCACCGCCGCGATCACCGGCTTCCACAGGTCGTTGGCCTTGGGGCCGACGGCGCTCAGCGGATCATCGACCGTGTACGGGGACGAGGGCTGCGGGACCTCCACCCCGGTCGATCCCGGTACAGAAGGCGCGGGTCCCCGCCCGGTGACGACGATCGCCCGCACCTCGTCGTCGAAGCGGTACGCCCGCCAGGCGGCGACGAGCTCGGTGGCCGTGGCCAGGTCGATGGCGTTGAGCTTCTCGGGCCGGTCCAGGGTGACGAGCGCGACCCTGGTCTCCTTGTCCGTCTCCGTACGCAGGGGCATGACCCGTCATCACCTCTCCAGCATCCAGCGCACCATCGTCACCTCGGGTGTGACCGGGCAGTAGACGGCCTTCACCGCCGCCCCGATCCGCAGCCTTCCCGGATCGACGGAGTTCAGTGGGGCCTGCGGTCCGCTCACCACATTCCCGACCAGCCTGATCTGCGGGGCATCGGCCAGCTCGACCACGACCGCGTTGTACGGAGCCTGCGCGGCGTACGCCGGGAGCAGGGGCGGATGCGGGAGCACGTACGACCAGATGCGGCCGCGCCCGCTCATCGCACGCCACTCGCTGTCGAAGGACTGGCAGTGCGGGCAGCACGGCCGGGGCGGGAAGCGGAGCTTGCCGCAGTCGGCGGCCGCGCAGGCCTGGACGCGGAGTTCGCCGCGGGCCGCGTACTCCCAGAAGGGGCGCCGTCCTCGTCGACGACGGGCAACAGCAGGGAATCCATCTCAACTCCTCAGCAGAACGGCGGAGGTCGGCACACCCTCACCGGCCGTGACCAGGCAGGTGGCGGCGTCCGGGACCTGGGCGGTGGAGACGCCGCGCAGCTGCTTCACACCCTCGTTGATGAGGTTGAAGCCATGGACGTACGCCTCGCTCAGCCCGCCGCCGCCGGTGTTGAGCGGCAGCCTTCCGCCGCTCTCCAGCGCGCCGCCCTCGGTGAACGCCGCGCCCTCGCCGCGCCCGCAGAAGCCGTAGCCCTCCAGGGAGAGCGGGATGAGCGGGGTGAACGCGTCGTAGATCTGAGCGACATCGACGTCGTCGGGCCCGAAGTCGGCCTGCTTCCACAGCTGCCGGGCCGCCGTCCAGGCGGGCCCGGTGAGCGGGTCGTCGTTCCAGTAGTTGACCATTCCGTGGTGCTGGGCGGGCAGGCCCTGGGCGACGGAGTGGATGTAGACGGGCTTCTGGCGGCAGTCGCGGGCGCGTTCGGCGGAGACGACGACGCAGGCCAGTGCGCCGTCCGTCTCCAGGCAGTTGTCGAAGAGACAGAGCGGATCGCTGATCCAGCGGGCGGTCATGTACATCTCGCGGGTCAGCGGCCGTTCGTACATCATCGCGTCGGGGTTCTGGTTGGCGCGGTTGCGGCAGGCGAGGGCGACGTTGAACAGATGGTCGCGGGTGGCGCCGTACTCGTGCATGTAGCGCCTGGCCAGCATGCCGATCTCGTCGGCCGGCCGCAGCAGCCCGTAGGGGCGGGTCCACTGGGCGGGGTGGGCAGCTGGACCGCCGTGTTCTTCCAGGGCCTGGGGCCGGAGCCGCGCTTGCGGGAGCGCCAGGCGACCCCGACGGACGCCTGTCCGGTGGCGACGGCCGAGGCCAGGTGCGCGAGGGTCGCGCAGGAGCCGCCGCCGCCGTAGCCCACCTTGGAGAAGAAGGTGACATCACCGGCCCCGACGGCCTTGGCGATCTCGACCTCGTCGGTCTCCTCCATCGTGTACGAGGCGAAAGCGTCGACCTCCGAGGCCGCGATGCCCGCGTCGTCCAGTGCCGCGACGATGGCGCGGCAGGCCAGGGTCTTCTCGGACTCGGGCAGCTGTTTCGCGAACGCTGTCTGTCCTATGCCGGCTATCGCTGTCATGTCTTTGAGCGTCGCCACCCGCCACCTCCAGGAATGTCATGACTGCTGACAGCGGCAGAGGCTACAGCTAATCTGACGGATAGTCAGCTACCTGTGTCAGGAGAGGACCTGCGATGCGCGGTGACGAGGAATGGAGCAGCATTCCGGAGCTGGTACGGGCGGCGTCCGGGCGGTACGGGGCCCTGGAGGCCGTTGTCGACGGCCGGACGCGTCTCACGTACGCGGAGCTCGGCGACCGGGTGGAACGGGCCGTGGCGGCCTGCATGGCCGCGGGGTGGAGCCGGGGACCGGGTCGCGATCTGGGCGCCGAACACCGTGGACTGGATCGTCTCCGCGCTGGGCGCGGTGGGTGCCGGTGCGGTCCTGGTCCCCTCAACACCCGTTTCAAGGGCACGGAAGCGGCGTACATCCTGCAACAGAGCCGGGCGAAGCTGCTCTTCGTCACGGGCACGTTCCTCGGTACCTCGTACGTGGCCTCGCTGCGCCGCTCGGAAGTGCGCCTGCCGGACCTGGAGCAGGTGGTCGTCCTCGCCGACAGTGCGCCCCAGGAGTACACCACCTGGAAGGACTTCCTGGCCGGCGGCGAACACCTCGCGAGCACGGCGGTGCGGGAGCGGGCCGACCGGATCGAGTCATCGGCGCCCTCCGACATCATCTACACCTCGGGCACCACCGGCCGCCCCAAGGGTGCGGTGATCACCCACGCCCAGACGCTGCGCTGCTACGAGATCTGGAGCGACCTCGCCGGCCTGCGCGAGGGCGACCGCTACCTCATCGTGAACCCGTTCTTCCACACCTTCGGCTACAAGGCCGGGATCCTCGCGTGCCTGATGCGGGGCGCGACGATGGTCCCGCAGCCGGTGTTCAACGTGGACACGGTCCTGGCGAACATCGCCGCCGAACGCATCTCGGTGCTGCCGGGCCCGCCCACCCTCCACCAGTCCCTCCTGGACCACCCCGCCCGCGCGGCCCACGACCTCTCCGCCCTGCGCCTGGTGGTGACGGGGGCCGCGGTCGTCCCGCTGCGGCTGGTGGAGCGCCTGCGTACCGAACTGGGAATCGGGAGGTCCTCACCGCGTACGGCCTGTCCGAGGCGAGCGGCATCGTCACGATGTGCCGCCAGGGTGATCCGCCGCAGGTCATCGCCTCCACATCGGGCCGGGCGATCCCCGGCACCGAGGTCCGCGTCCTGGCGGACCCCGGCGAACCCGGCGAGATCCTGGTCCGCGGCTTCAACGTGATGGAGGGCTACTACGAGGACCGGGCCACGACGACCGCCACGATCACCCCGGACGGCTGGCTGCGCACGGGTGACATCGGTGTCCTGGACGAGGACGGCAACCTGCGGATAACGGACCGGATCAAGGACATGTTCATCGTCGGCGGCTTCAACGCCTACCCGGCGGAGATCGAGCAACTCCTCGGCCTGCACCCCGAGATAGCGGACGTGGCTGTGATCGGCACCCCGATGACCGGCTGGGTGAGGTCGGCAAGGCGTTCGCGGTACGCCGGCCGGGCGCGACGGTGACGGCGGACGACCTCATCGCCTGGTCGCGGCGGGAGATGGCGAACTACAAGGTCCCGCGGGCGGTGGAGTTCGTGCCGGAGCTGCCGCGCAACGCGAGCGGCAAGGTGGTGAAGGGGAGCTGCGGGGGCGCGGGCAGTAGGCGTGACCGGTCTCGGGTGTGCCTGGGCTCTCGGCGGGAGGTCCGGCGAGAGGCTGCGGGGTGTCTGGCCGGAGGTTCAGGTCAGGGCGGTGTGAGCGGCGGGCGTGGCCCGCGCCGCACGCGGACATGCAGTGGCCGCGACGGCTTCCCTCCGCGCCGCCGCGGCCACTGTCCCCGTCGTGCTGGTCGCTGGTTACACCGGTTCCCCGGACATGTGGTCGTCCCCTGGGGCTTCGCCAGACCGGCGTCGCCTCCGGACATGTGGTCGTCCAGGGGCTTCGCTATGTCCTTGTCGGTCCCGGACATGTGGTCGTCCAACGGCTTTGGGTCGATCGTCGGCTTCTTGGGGTTGCTCATCGTCGCTCCTGAATCAGCGGGTGATGGTCATGGGGTCCGTCCGGCAGCTCCCCGAGGCTGCCGGACGGACTGGGCCGCCAACCTAACGGTGGGAGCCGGGCCAACCCGCCTGCCCCCGACGCGGCGGATCGATAGGCACGAGAGTGCCGGTTGGCGATAAACGAACGATGAACGCCCCTTCGTCCGGCGCGTTCTCATGCGGCGGCCATGGGGGTCAGGAGGGACCTGACCTCCGCCGTCTCCGGTGAATCCAGTCCCTCGAAGATCGCCAGAGCCTCGCCCCAGCAGGCCCGCCCCTGTCGACCTGCCCCAGTATGTTCAGTGCCTTGCCCAGTACCGTCAGCACGGTGGCGCGTCGCCATTCCCCGCCGATACCGCGAAGAGCGATGGCCTGCTCGGCGTGAGCGGCGGCGAGGGTCATCCGGTGCGCTGCCAGATGGACCTCGGCGATGCGGAAGTGAGTCACGCCCTCCCACAGCGGTTGCCGGTTCTCGTGGAAGATGCCCAGGGCGTCCGTGAGCTGGGTGAGCGCGCCGTCGAGCTTGCCCGCCTGGGTGAGAGCGAGCCCCAGGGCGTAGCGGCCGTTCGCCAGCCGGAGGGTCAGGCCTTGCCGGTCGTAGATGTCAACGCCCTGTTCGGCGAGGGCGACCGCGCTCGCTGTGCGGCCCATGGCCAGGTGCGCGCGAGAGAGGTTGCACAGAGCGCTGGCCTCGCCGGGGCGGTTGCCGTCGGACCTGAAGTTGGAGATGGCAATCCCGAGGTACTTCTCGGCCTCGGCATGCCGGCCCTGGTAGATCGCGATGAATCCACGAGTGTTCGCCGCGTAGCAGCCGGGGATGGGGTCCTCGGGTGTCGCGGAGACCGCCATCGCGCGGGCGGCTTCGGATTCGGCCTCGTCGAAACGGCCGGCGATGTGGAACACGTTGGTGAGGGCTGTGCGTGCCCGGCCCACTGCTCGGTGGTTCTCGGCCCGCAGGGCGGCAGCGAGTACCCCGCGCGTCGCAAGCTCGTACCGGCGGGAGTTCGCACCCGACTCGGACAGGTCCTTCGCCGCCAGCAGGAGGTCGACGCCCCGCTGCAGCGCTGCCGTGCCGGTGGACTGCTGGGCACAGGCCAGCAGGCAGTCGGCCTCGGTGTGGAGCCAGTCGAGGGCCTCCGCGCGGGTGGCGAACCGCAGTCCTGTGCCTCCGGCCAGGGTCAGGTGATCCACCAGCCGGTCGCCCGGCCGCTCCAGCGCGTACACCCCGCCGCCGTGGCCAGATAGAAGTCCAGCTGCCGCGACAGCGCCAGCTCCCGTCCCACCGGTGGCTGTTCGTCGCGTTCCGCGCAGGAACGCGCGTAGAGCCGTACCAAGTCGTGGTAGCGGTAGCGGCCCGGAGCCGCCGATTCCAGCAGCGAGGTGTCGACCAGGGCCTCCAGGACGTCCTCCGCCGCGTGGGTCTCCAGGTCCAGCAGAGCAGCCGCGGCGGCCAGCGAGATGTCCGGGCCGTCCGCGAGGCCCAGGAGGCGGAAGGCGCGGGCCTGTGCGGGCTCCAGCTGGCCGTAGCCGAGTTCGAAGGTGGCCTTCACCGCGAGGTCGCCGGCCTGGAGCTCGTCCAGCCTGCGGCGCCCGTCGGCGAGCTTCGCGGCCAGGACCGAGACCGTCCAGGTGCGGCGGGCGGCCAGGCGGGAAGCGGCGATACGGATGGCCAGGGGAGGAACCCGCACGCCGCCACCACGTCGAGCGCCGCCTTGCGCTCGGAGTTGACGCGTTCGGCGCCGACGATGCGGGTGAAGAGCTGCAGCGCTTCCTCGGGGACATCACGTCCAGGTCCACCAGGTGCGCGCCCGCCAGGTCGACCATGCGGACCCGGCTGGTGACCAGGGCGGCGCAGCCTCGGTGCCGGGAGCAGCGGCCGGATCTGGGCCGCGTCGTGGGCGTTGTCCAGCAGGACCAGGATCCGGCGGCCGTCCAGGGTGGAGCGGTAGAGCGCGGCCCGTTCGTCGAGGGTGTCGGGGATCGAGGCGTCAGGAGTGCCCAGGGCGCGCAGGAACGCGCCGAGGACCGTTTCGGGTTCGGCGGTCCGTGCGCCGGCGCCCTGGAGGTCCACGTACAGCTGGCCGTCCGGGAAGTGCGGGCGGGCCTGGTGGGCGACGTGCACGGCGAGGGTGGTCTTGCCGACGCCGCCGATGCCTGCCAGCGCGGAGACGGCCATGACGGAGCTCTCGGAGCTCGCGAGCCGCTTGCCCAGCTCACGTACGAACGAGGCGCGGCCGGTGAAGTCCGGGACGGTGGCCGGGAGCTGCGCGGGGAGGACCGGTGCGGACACCGGGGCCGGCTCGTCGGCCGGGCGGGCCAGCTCCTCGTCGGCCTGCAGGATCCGCTGCTGGAGCTGGGCCAGTTCGGGGCACGGGTCCACGCCCAGCTCCTCGGCCAGCAGCCGGCGGGTGTCCGCGTACACGGCGAGTGCCTCGGCCTGCCGGTTGCTGCGGTACAGGGCGATCATCAGCAGCTCGCGCAGCCGCTCGCGCAGCGGGTACGCGGCGGTGAGCGCGGTCAGTTCGGAGACGGCTTCCGCGTGGCAGCCGACCTCCAGGTCGAGGTCGAGCCGGGTCTCGGTGAGCTGGAGGCGCCATTCCTCCAGGCGGGTGCGCTGGTTCTCCGCGTACGGGCCCGGTACGGAGGCGAGCGCCTCGCCGTCCCACAGCCCCAGCAGCTTGTTGAGCAGGGTGCGGGCAGCACAGCGGTCGCCGCCCGAGCGGGCCTTTTCCGCCTCGGCGGCCAGGTCCTGGGCGAGGGTGAGGTCGAGTGCCGTGCGATCGGTCCGGATCGCGTAGCCGCCCGACTCGCTGACCAGGGTGTCCTGGCCGAGGATCTTGCGGAGCCTGGAGGCGTAGGTCCGTACCGCAGACAGGGCCTGCGGGGTGGGTCGTCGCCCCAGAGGGCGTCGATGAGCTCGCCGGCGGTGGCCGTGCGGCCGTCCCGCATGAGGAGTGCGATCAGCAGGGCGCGTTGCTGCGGCGACCCGGACGGCAGCGCCTCGCTGCCGCGCCAGGCACGTACGGGACCGAGCACGGCGAAGCGCAGGTGTGATTCTGCGGCCCGTTCCTGCGGAGCACGCTGCTCCGGAACGCGCACACGAGGTCCGTTGTCACGGTCCACTGATGCCCCTGTCCTGCTCGCCCCGCCGGTCCTGCCGCTGCTCCGCGCAGCTTGTATCGCGCTCAACAGTCTGCCTTGTTACAGGCGGACTCGTCAGCACCGAGTGTGGCTCTCCATGAGCCTTCGACAATGATTATGGGACGAGAGCCGGTTCAGATAGCTGACGGTTCGTCAGATCAGCGCTACCGTGATACGCATGGACACCTTCCCGAAGATCATCTCGGTGGACGACCACACGGTGGAGCCCGCGCATGTCTGGCGGGACCGGCTCCCGGCCAGATATGCGGACTCGGGTCCGCGGATCGTCCGGGCGCCCCTGAAGGAAATGACCTTCATGGGCGGCAAGTTCGCGCCTGTGATGGGCGCCAAGGGTGACGACGGGCCGATCGGCGACTGGTGGGTGTACGAGGATCTGCACCGGCCGCTCACCCGGCTGGACACCGCCGTCGGCTACGACAGGGACGAGATCAAGCTCGAGGTCATCACCTATGAGCAGATGCGGCCCGGATCGTTCTCGGTGCCCGAGCGGCTCGCGGACATGGATATAAATCACGTTCAGTCTGCTCTCTGCTTCCCGACCTTTCCGCGGTTCTGCGGCCAGACCTTCACCGAGGCGAAGGACCGCGAGCTGGGGCTGCTCGGCGTACGGGCGTACAACGACTGGATGGTGGAGGAGTGGTGCGGCCCCGACGCGAGGGCCGGCTCATCCCGCTCACCCTCGTCCCGCTCTGGGACGCACAGCTCGCGGCGGACGAGGTCCGGCGCAATGCGGCGCGGGGTGCGCGCGGTGGCCTTCTCCGAGATACCTCCACATCTCGGGCTTCCGTCCATTCATTCGGACGAGTGGGATCCGTTCCTGCGGGCGTGCGACGAGACGGGGACGGTGATCGCCATGCATATCGGCTCGTCCTCGAAGATGCCGTCCACCTCGGCCGACGCCCCGCCGGCCGTCGGTTCCACCATCACCTTCGCCAACTGCTGCTTCTCGATGGTCGACTGGCTGATGAGCGGCAAGTTCGAGCGGTTCCCGAATCTGCGCGTCATGTACGCCGAGGGGCAGATCGGCTGGATTCCGTACATCCTGGAGCGTGCCGACGTGGTCTGGGAGGAGAACCGGGGCTGGGGCGGGGTGGCCGACAAGGTGCACCGGCCGCCGTCCGAGCTGTTCACCGACCATGTGTTCGGCTGCTTCTTCGACGATGCCTTCGGGCTGAAGAACCTGGACTCGATCGGAGTCGGCAATGTCCTGTACGAGACGGACTACCCGCACTCCGACTCGACCTGGCCCAAATCCCGCGAGGTGGGGAGGAGCAGATGGGGCACCTGGACGCGGATGTGGTGGACCGGATCGTGCGCCGCAATGCGATCGGGCTGCTGGGGCTGACCGAGGACGGACTGTGGGCGGGCCCCGGGGCCTGAGAGGCCGCCGGGTGGCCGGCGAGGCCGAGGCCGAGGCCCGCCCGTGCCCGGTGGTCCGGGGCGCCGCGCGCCCCGGGACCGGGGCGGCGCGGGTCAGCGCCGGGTGACCGGCTCCTGGAGCTCCGTCACCCACTGCGCCCGGTCGTCCGGGCACTCCAGGTTGACCTCTCGCACATACCCGGCCGACCGGTAGCCATGGGCGTCGAGCCACCGTGCCAGGGCCTGTTCGGACGACAGGACGCCGTCCATCGAGCCCCGGTGGACGATGGTCGCGGCCTCGAACCCGGGTAGCCCGGCCACCACCGCCCGGTGTCGCCCAGCGGGCCCACCGGGGCGGAGACCGTCACCCGCATGCACGGTGACCGCACCGTTGCCGGCCGGATCGTCCTCGTAACGGGCGATGCCGGGCCCGGTCGGGTGATACCCGCCGCGCCCAGCAGGGGAACAGCCTCTCGTACAGCGGGCCGATCACCGCAGTGATGTGCACCGGGTCGTAACTTGCGGCGGTGCCGGTCAGCTCGGCCACCCGTACCGCGGGAACGGTCTTGATCACGACGTCGTCCGTGGGCATGTGTCCCTCGCTCTCGATGGACCGGAGCCTCGCCTCGACCTGCGTCAGCCGTACCGCCGTCGCCGCCATGGCCGCCTCCAGCTCGGCCTGCCGCAGCCGCAGCATCCCGCGCAGTTCCCGGGGCCGACACGTTCGTCGAGGATGGCCCGGACCTGTTGCAGCGTGAAGCCGAGGTCCTTCAGGGCGATGATGCGATTGAGCCGCGCGAGCTGGGCGGCGCGGTAGAAGCGGTAGCCGGTGGCGGGGTCGGTGCGGTCCGGGTGCAGCAGCCCGATGGCGTCGTAGTGACGCAGCATCCGGGCCGACACCCGCCCGTACCTGGCGAAGTCTCCGATCGTGAACATGATGTCCCCAGTGCACGGCCTCACACGGTGTCAAGGTCAAGCGGCTTCGGGCGTACTGGTCTCAGCCGCGTCGCTTCGGGTCGAGCAACTGCTCCCGCAGCGCGGTGAGCTGGTGCGAGTACTCCACCGCCCGGTCTCGTCCAGTGTGGCCAGCGCCAGCAGCAGTGCGTCGGCGACCAGCAGGCCCGTCAGCGATTCCGCCGTGATCCCGGTCGGGGTGTGCGGCGCGGTCAGGACCGCCTCGACGCGGTCCGCGTAGGCCTCACCCAGCTCGTCCGTCACCAGTACGACCTTGGCGCCGACCGCGAGGGCCGCTCCATCCCTCCTTCGGAGGAATCCGCCATGGCCGCGCGGGGCGGCTGAGCCACGGCCCGGGTTCACGAGGCGGGCCCGCTCCTCCGCCGAAGCGGAGGAGCGGGGCTCCTGGTACTGCGGTACGGCCGCGATCGGCCGACCCGGGCAACTAGGCCGGGGTGACGTTCTCAGCCTGCGGACCCTTGGGTCCCTGAGTGACGTCGAAGTTCACGACCTGGTTCTCCTCGAGAGAGCGGAACCCGGACGCGTTGATCGCGGAATAGTGGACGAAGACATCCGGGCCGCCGCCGTCCTGGGCGATGAAGCCGAAGCCCTTTTCAGCGTTGAACCACTTGACGGTTCCGGTAGCCATAAGCCCTCCTTGGGCCAAAGGGTTGCCCTGCTCCAGAACCTGCAAACAAGTCTGAAAACTACAAAAGCCTGCGGGTTACATGCTCCGCAGGCTCTGTACTGCAAGGGAAACCAAACTGCAACTTGCGGGCGAGCCTAGCACGCAGTCCAGGCCCGGCGGTAGAGGGAAAGATCACTTCACCCGGAGGTTTGATATCCGTGCCGACAGGCTGACGAACAAGGGGTCCTGGAAAGGATCCAGGGGCCGTCCGGGCGCCCCGATGCTGCCTCTCCGCGGCCACGGGTCTAACCTCGCGATGTGGACAATTCAACCGTCTCTCCCTTGAAGGCAACGACCCTCGCAGCAGGCCGCGCGTCGGCCATATCCAGTTCCTCAACTGCCTCCCCTCTACTGGGGTCTGGCACGGACCGGAACCCTGCTCGACCTGGAGCTCTCGAAGGACACCCGGAGAGGCTCAGCGAACAGCTGGTCAGGGGTGATCTCGACATCGGCCCCGTCACCCTCATCGAATACCTGCGCAACGCCGACGACCTGGTCGCGCTGCCCGACATCGCGGTCGGCTGCGACGGCCCCGTCATGTCGTGCGTGATCGTGTCGCAGCTGCCGCTGGACCAGCTCGACGGCGCCCGGGTGGCGCTCGGGTCGACCTCTCGGACCTCGGTACGCCTGGCCCAGCTGCTGCTCGCCGAGCGCTACGGCGTCACGCCCGACTACTACACCTGCCCGCCCGACCTCGGCCTGATGATGCAGGAAGCGGACGCGGCCGTGCTGATCGGCGACGCCGCGCTGCGGGCCAATCTGCACGACGCCCCACGGCTGGGGCTCCAGGTCCATGACCTGGGGCAGATGTGGAAGGACTGGACGGGGCTGCCATTCGTCTTCGCGCTCTGGGCGGTCCGCAAGGACTACCTGGCCACGCACCCCGCTATGTGGAGGCGGTGCACAAGGCGTTCCTGGCCTCACGGGACCTCTCCCTGGAGGAGGTCACCAAGGTCGCGGAGCAGGCGGCGCGCTGGGAGTCCTTCGACGCGGAGGTGCTGGAGCGCTACTTCACCACGCTGGACTTCCGCTTCGGTCCGGACCAGCTGGCCGGGGTGCGGGAGTTCGCCCGCCGGACCGGACCGTCGAGCGGCTTCCCGCGGATGTGAACGTCGAGCTGCTCGGCGGCTGACGTGGCGGCCGGCTGACGTGGCGGCCGACTGACGTGGCGGCCGACCGACGTGGCGGCCGGCGGGAATGGTGCCGGAATGAGGTATTCCCGTTCCGTTCCCGCCGGCCCTGCCCGTTCCCGGAAGGGTGCGGGCCCTTTATCAGCTCTCCGGCCGGGCTGTGCCCGGCATTCCGTTCCGGTGAATACGGGGTGAATGGGGCGCGCGCCCGAATGGGGTGACGTTCGGGGCGCAACGGATTTGTGTCCCGGTATCGCCGCGATGGGCAACGTATTCACGCCTTTCGGCAGCGGGAAAGCCGCCCGCCGTACGCCCTCCGTGCCCCTGTCCGCCCTTTAGGGGTCCTTAGCGCCGGCGCCTGTCCGTGCCCGTTCGCGCCTGTCGCCGTAGGGTCAGAGCCGCCTTGCCACATCGGCGGCGGCCACCCGCACGTCGGCCGCGAAGGTCCGCAGCTCCTCCGGGGTGACGAGGAAGGTGAGCGCGGAGACCGAGACCGCGCCCACCGGGTATCCCTCGCTGTCGAGCACCGGAACGGCCAGCGAGCAGATCGACTGCTCGTGCTCCTCGTAGTCGGTCGCGTAACCGTCGGCGCGTGCCACCGCCAGCTTCTTCTCCAGCGCCCGCCGGCCGGTCACCGTCTTCGCCGTCAGGGCGGCCGGTGCCGTGCTGTCCAGCAGGGCAGCGGCCTCCGGCTCCGGCAGATGGGACAGCAGTGCCAGGCCGGCCGCGGTGGCGTGCAGCGGCAGCCGCATTCCGACCTCGGTCGCGATGCGGTACGCCCGGCCCGGTCGACCTTGTGGGTATAGGTCGCGTGGTCACCGTTGAGGACCGCGAGATGGACCGTCTGGCCCAGGCGCTGCTGCAGCGTCCGAAGGACCGCCCGATACCGACGGTGTCCTCCGACAGCACCCGCGCGGCCATCGCCTGCAGACGGACGCCGATGCCGTAGCGCCCTCGCCGTCCGGAACGGCGTAGCCCTCGGAGATCAGTGTGCCGAGGATGCGGTGCGCGCTGGCCTTGGAGACCCCGGAGCGTTCGGCGATCTCTCCGAGCCGGTGCGGCGCCTCCGGCTGTGCCAGTGCGTCCAGCACCCGCAGCGCCTTCGCCACGGAGTTGCCGACGGCTCCCCGGACCAGGTGTCTCGGAAACTGCCTTGTCGCCATCCATTGTTTCTCCGGTTACCTCTCAGCTAACGTCATGCGAGTCCGCTCTCCGGAACGGCAATCTATCGTACGGAACGCGGGTGAGGGTGTCCGGTCACTCGACGGGCCCCACATCCCAAGCCCAAGGCGGTTGTTCATGTCCGCGTCCCAGCACGAGTCACACCGATACGACCTGGTGATCGGTGGCGGCCTCCTGATCGATCCGGGCCAAGACGCGCCCACGAGCGGCGATGTGGCCGTCCGGGACGGACGCGTCGAGGCCATCGTCGCACCGGGCAGCGCCGACACCAGGTGCACCAGATTCCTCAACGCCCGTGGGCTGCTGGTCACTCCGGGGCTCATCGACCTCCACACACACATCTACGACGGCCGAACCGGCCTGGGCACGCGGGCCGACACGGTCGGCATCGAAACGGGCGTCACCACCCTCGTGGACGCCGGCAGCGTGGGTTGCGACTCGTTCGCCGACTTCCGCGAAACCGTCGTCGCTACGGCCCGCACCCGAATCCTGAGCTGGCTCAACCTCTCCCGGCACGGACTCACCAGGGGCAGCCGGGAGCTCGCCGAAGCGACAGCATCCAGCATGCCGCGACCGTGAGCACGATTCTCGGAAACCCGGAAACCATCCGCGGCGTCAAAGTGAGGATGAGCCGCTCGGTGGTCGGCGAGAACGGCCTGGAACCACTGCGCGCCGCCAAGCGCGTCACCGCCGAGATCACGGCCGCCACCGGCCGGCCCTTTCCGGTGATGGTGCATGTCGGCAACGCTCCCCGCACTCGGTGACGTACTCGACCTCCTCGAAGCGGGCGACGTCGTCACTCACGCCTTCCACGGGAAGCGCGGCGGGCTGTTCCCGGCCGCCGGGGCCGGCCCCATCCCGCAGGCACTCGCGGCTCTGCGGCGCGGGGTCCGCTTCGACGTCGGACACGGCAGTGCCAGCTTCGCCTTCGAAACCATGGAGCGCGCACTCGAAGCCGGCATCCGGCCGCACACCATAAGCACCGACATTCACCAGCAGAACGTCGCCGGGCCGGTACACAGCCTCACGACCACCATGACCAAACTGCTCGCCGTCGGCCTCTCCCTCAACGAGACGATACGGGCCACCACTTCGGCGGCCGCCGAGACCATCGGCCTCGCCGGGGAGCTGGGAACGCTGGCGGCCGGCTCCGTCGCCGACCTCACCGTCCTGGACCTGGCCGAAGGCGCCACCGCCCTGGTCGACGCCGAAGGCGGCACCCGTACCGCCCAGGGGCTGCTCACACCGGTGGCCGCGGTGCGGGCCGGCGTCGTTCACGAAATCCGAAAGGCCACCGAATGACCGGCACCCCCACAGCTCCACCCTGCGCGCCGGATACTCGCCCTGCTGGCCGAGGACACGGACATCGCCGAAGCGGAAGCCGCCGACGCACAGGAGCTGCTCACCGCCGCCGACCGCTACGCGAGCGACCGGGACATCGCGATGAACGATGTCCGCCGGCTGGCACTGGCCGCGCACAGCCTCGCCTTCGTACGGCGGGTGCACACACGAATACCTTCCGGCGCTCGACCGGGGCCTGTACGACGAGGTCGGTGAAGAGCGGTTCGCGGGAGTCCGGAGCCTGCTCATCGCCTTCTGCGCCGATCGCGCGCACACCGTTACCGATCCGGAGGTGCTGCTTCTCACCCTTCATTTCGAGGCGGCCCTCCAGGAGGATTCGTCGCCTCCGCCGCCCGCGTCTGAGTACGCGCGGATCGTGCCAAACCGCCAACCCGACAGGAAAGAAAACGATGTCAGACACTGTGAAGATCGTCATCGGCAACAGGCTCGGCAAGGGGCAGGCGGTCGCCGAGGGCGTCCGGAAAGCCGGAGCGGAGCCCGTGCTGATAGCAGGACCGGGTGCCGACATGAAGGTCGGTGACGTGATGGCGGCACAAGGCGCCGTCCTCGGCCTCAGCTTCTGCGGCAGCGGCGGCGCCGGTGCGGTGACCGCCAAGGCGAAGTACGGGCACAGCATCGAGTTCGGCATGCGGACCGCCGAAGCGGGGATCACGGCCATTCAGCAGGGCAAGCGGGTCCTCGGTTTCGGTTTCCTCGACACCGGAGCTCGGCTTCAAGATCGCCCAGGCACTGCTGGCAGAGCTGGACCGTGAGGCGGGAGGCGTCTGATGAACACCTCGGAGCACACGCTGCGGCTGACCGGCACGGGGCCGACGAAGGAGCGGGCCTTCGGGGCCGCCATGCGTCAGGTGCAGTCCGCGGCGACCGCCAAGGGCGACGGCGTCGCCTTCCGGGTCGAACCCGTGTCGCTGGAAGTGCTTTCGGCCGCTGAACACCGCAGGACGGAACGTTTCCTCGGAGTGCTCTTCGCCAGGAGGCGGATCCACTTCGAGATCACCGTACGAGTACGGGTGAGCGTCACCTCGCTCGACCTCGACAGCGTGGACTTCGCCGTACGCGAGGAGAAGCTCAGCCCGACGCAGCACCTGCTGCACATGAGGTAGAGGCCTCCGCCACTTACGGCAAACACCGGTCCGGCGGACCAGGCCCCGTTCTTCGAGCGGAACCGCCGGACGGGGCACCGCCATGCCTCAAAACCCTCATTCGAGGGCCCTGATGTCCCTCTGAAGTGGACCCACCCATGAACGAAACACTCACCATTCTGCTGGAGTCGATCGTCATCGGGGCGCTCGTCGGCTTCGGCGCCGGCGCCGGCGTCGCCCGCATGTTCCATGCGCCCAAGGCCCAGGGAATGGGCGCCTTCCGTACTCTCGGCGAGCTCAACGCCTGCGAGAACGACCCGATCGCACACTTCTCCTTCGGATTCGGCTTCTTCTTCAACGCCTGGGCCAGCACCGTCGGTGCGGGCGCGCTCTCCGGTGACGTCGACCACCGGATCCTGCCGCACTGGGCGGCGTCGATCGCGATGATCAGGAACCGCAACCTCGCCGAGACGCTGCACAACCCGCGGCGGATGGCCTTCACCGGCGCCGGCGTCGGCATCGTCCTGATCTCCGTCCTCAACACCACAGCGGCGGCCATCCCGCACTCACTGCAGAGCGTGGCCGCCCAAGTGCTCGGACCCGCCTCCGAATGGCTGCTCAACCCGGTCATGCCGATCATCTTCTGGATGGCCGCGATCGACGCCGGCCGGCGTACCGGCGGATGGGGCACGGTCCTCGGCGGCCTGGCCCACATCGTCATGGGCAACGCGGTCCCCGGCATCGTGCTCGGCATCGTCGTCGGCAAGGGCCTCGACGACATGGGCTGGAACCGCGTCACCAAGAGCCTGGCCACAGCGGTCATCGCGCTCTTCCTGGTCAGTGCCTTCCTGCGCGGCGTCGATGTGCAGCTGCTCCAGGAGATGAAGATCAGCGTCCCCGGCTGGCTGAACCAGTTGCACGAGACCACCGGCACCACCGCACAGTGAAGGAGGCAGTGACGTGAGCACCACGGAAATCGGTATCAGTGATGACCCCGGGGCGGCAAGGACGACCGGCACCCCAAACCATGGGAGGGCGGCTTCTGGCTCTCCGAATACGCCTTCCCTCTCTTCGTCGCCGCTCTCGCGTCGGGCATCTTCGCCGGAACCCACCTCTACTACACGTACCAGACCGGTGTGTTCAACGAAGTGGCGGTGGTCGCGCTCCTCAAGGCCGGTATGGAGACCGGAAGTTACGGCGCTGCCGCGGCCTTCGGCGCGGGGTTCCTGTTCGCCAGGATCATCGAGGCCCCGATGGTCGGCATCCTCGACATCGGCGGCTCGCTCCAGACCGGCGTCGGTATCGGCATCCCCGCCATGCTGCTGGCGGGCGGGATAACCGCCCGCTCGAACACTTCTGGCTCGCCCTGCCGACCGGCGCGGTCATCGGCCTGGCCATCGGCTGGCTGGTCCTGCTGATCCGCAGGGTCACCGTCAACTCGGCGAACGCCGGCTCGACCTTCGGCGCCGACGTGATGATGGGCGCCGGCAACTCGGCCGGGCGCTATCTGGGACCGCTCGTCATCCTCGCCGCCGCGACCGCCTCGATCCCCGTCGGCCTCGGATCGACCCTCGGAGCGATCCTCTTCTACTGGTGGAAGAAGCCGCTGACCGGCGGCGCCATCCTCGGCGCGATGGCCGCGGGCCTCTTCTTCCCGCTCACCGGCAAGTGACCCGGCCTGCTGCGCCCGCCGGCCGGCACGACTGACTGATCGGCACGACATCCCGCTTGACCTCCCGCATGACCTCCCGCACGACAGAACCTGAGGAGCGGCCCGCCATGGGTGTGTACGAAGAACTGGGGCTACGGCCCGCGATCAACGCAAGCGGGAAGATGACCGCCCTGGGCGGCAGCGTCCTGGACGACGGTGTCGTGGCCGCGATGGGCGAGGCTGCGCGCAGCCATGTGGTGATGGAGGACCTGCTGCGCGCCGCCGGGCAGGTGATCGCCACTGCCACCGGTGCCGAGGACGGCTGCCCCACGACCGGAGCCGCCTCCGGCGTAGCCATAGCCGTCGCCGCGGTTGTGGCCGGCTCGGATCCCGCCCGCGTCGAGATGCTGCCGGACGCCGGCGGACGCCCGGACGAAGTGGTCCTGATGAAGGGGCACTCCGTCAACTTCGGTGCCCCGGTGCGGCAGATGATCGCCATCGGCGGAGGCCGCGCCATCGAAGTCGGTTCGGTGAACAAGGTGAGCCCCGCCCACCTGGAGGGCGCCATCGGCGAGCGCACCGCGGCCCTGCTGTTCATCCAGTCGCACCACACGGTGCACAAGGGCCAGGTCTCTCGCGGAGATGATCGCGATCGGCCGGCGGCACGGTATCCCGGTCATCGTCGACGCGGCGGCCGAGGACGATCTGCGCCGCTGGCCGGCCACCGGCGCCGATCTGGTGGTCTTCAGCGGGGAAGGCCATCGGCGGGCCGGCCTCCGGGTTCGTCTGCGGTTCCAGCCCGCTGATCGAGGCCTGCCGCGCCCAGTACACCGGCATCGCACGGCCGATGAAGGTCGGCAAGGAGACCGTGGTCGGGCTGCTGCAAGCCCTGCGGCAGTACGGCGACGACCGGACGGGCGACGGTGGCCGGGCGCGGATGGCCCAGCTCGCCGAACGGCTCGGCGCCCTGCCCGGGATCACCGGGTCGGTGGAACAGGACGAAGCCGGACGCAACATCCACCGGGCGGTTCTGACGGTCGACCCCGCCGAAGCCGGGCGGGACGCGCAGACCCTGGCGGAGGAACTTGCCGCGGGAGACCCGCCGGTCTTCCTGCGTGACCACCAGGCGGGCACCGGACGCCTGTCGGTCGATCCCCGTCCCGTCACGGCCGATGAGGAGGAGCAGCTGGCGCGCCGGTTCGCCTCGATACTCGGCGCCGGCTGACCGTCGCCGCGCACCCAGCCCCGCTCACGCCCCGCCCACGCCCCGCCCACGCCCGCGCCCTGAACACGTACGACACCGAGGAGCAGGACATCCCTACCGTAGAACGCCGACTCGTCGTGACCGAGAAAGCCGGGCTGCACGCCCGTCCCGCAGCGCTCTTCGCGCAGACCGCGGCACGTTACGAGGCCGAGGTGACCGTGGCCCGGTCACCGCAGCCCGCCGACCGTCCCGACTCCGGCCGTGAGGTCTCCGCCCGCAGTGTCCTGTCCCTGATGACCCTCAACATCCGGTGCGGCGACGAGATCGTGATCCGGGCCCACGGGGCGGACGGCTCCGAAGTCGTCGACGCCCTCGCGGCCATCGCCGCGCCGGCCCCGTCTGAGAGGGATACCTGTGCCCAACTCCTTGACCCCGCCGTACTCGACGCCATCGAGCAGCTGCGCGAAGCGCGCATCGTGCCGACCGTCCGGGCCGCCGACGCGGACTCCGCCGACGCGGTCGCCTGTGAGCTCCTGGCCGCGGGCATCACCACCTTCGAGTTCACCGCCACCACACCGGGCTGGCAGGCCCTGGTCGCCGGCTGGAGCGCCGACCACCCGCAGGCCGTGGTCGGCCTGGGCACCGTCACATCGACGCGCATCGCCGAACAGGCGCTGGCCGCCGGAGCCCGCTTCCTGGTCAGCCCTTCCAGGTGCCCGAAGTGCGGCCCGTCGCCGACGCCGCGGACCGGCTGTTCGTCGAAGGCGGCCTGACTCCAACCGAGTTGCGCACCGCTGCGGACCGGGGCGTGGCCAAGCTCTTTCCCGCACGTCGGCGGACTCGCCTACCTCAAGTCGCTGCAGGCCGTACTCCCCGGCGCCCGCATCATGGCCACCGGCGGGTGACGGTGGACACCGCGGCCGACTGGCTGGCAGCCGGCGCCTTCACGGTCAGCATCGGCAGCGACCTCTACCGGGGCGGCGACGTCCGGGCCAACGTCGCCCGGCTGCGCGCATCGCTCAGGGCGTGACATCGGCAGACGGATTCTGTGGCCGTGCGACTCGCAGCCCTTAGGCTGCCGTCGGAGTTCCGGACGGTACACAGGGGAGTCTTATGCAGCCGCTGGAAGCCGGCGAACCGCACACCATCGGCGCGTACCGGCTGCTCGGCAGGCTCGGTGCGGGCGGGATGGGCCGGGTCTATCTCGGGCGCAGCGCGGGGGACGCACCGTAGCGGTCAAGGTCGTCCACCCGCACTTCGCGCTCGACGAGAAGTTCCGGCCAGGTTCCGGCGCGAGGTGGACGCCGCCCGGCGGGTGGGCGCGCAGTGGACCGCCCGGTGCTGGACGCCGACCCGGACGCCCCGGTGCCCTGGGTGGCGACCGGATACGTGGCCGGGCCTCCGCTGTCGCAGGCGGTGACCGAGCACGGCCCGCTGCCCGAGTACGCGGTACGGACACTGGGCTCCGGGCTCGCCGAGGCGCTGGCCGCGGTGCACGCGCAGGGCCTCATCCACCGGGATGTGAAGCCCTCCAACGTGCTGCTCGCCCTCGACGGGCCCCGGCTGATCGACTTCGGTATCGCCCGCGCCACCGGGGCGACCGTCTCCCTCACCTCCACCGGGGTGTCGGTCGGCTCGCCGGGCTACATGGCCCCGGAGCAGATCCGGGGCCTGGACATCACCGGCGCGGCCGATGTCTTCTCGCTCGGCGCGGTGCTCGCGTACGCGGCGACCGGCAGCGCCCCTTCCCCGGTGACTCCTCCGCGGTCCTCCTCTACAAGGTGGTGCACGAGGAGCCCGAACTGGACGGTCTGGAGGGCGAGCTGCGCGAGACGGTCGCCGGGTGTCTGGCGAAGGACCCGGACCGCAGACCCGCCCCGGCGGAGCTGGCCCGCGCTCTCGCGCCCGGTGGGGCCGCCGCGAAGGTGGCGGCCGGCTGGCTGCCTGACGCCCTGGTGCGCGAGGTCAGCCGGTCGGCGGTGGCGCTGCTGGACCTGGAGCCGCAGGACGCGCCGGTGCAGACGGGGCCGGTGCCGTTCAGCAACGCTTCGCTGGGCAGTGCGGTGCTCGGAGAGTTCGGGCCGCCGTTCCCACCGCCCCGCCGTCCATGCCGCCGTCGTCGGCGGGCGCGCCGTGGGCGGGTGCGTCCACGGCCGGTCCCGGTGGGAGCGACGGCACCGGGGTGCCGGGGCAGCGGACGTCCGATCCCCGGCTGTCGGTATCGATGACGGCCGAGCCGGGGCCGGGGCGCGCAGGGGCCGCCGGGTGAGCTGCACCGTCGCACTGGCCGTGGCGGGTGCGATGGCCGCCGTGACGCTCGGCACCGGGATGCTGGACGGACTGTGGCAGAGCGACGGCAACAACAGCGACAGCCCGCAGGGGAACGGGCGCGGCCCCGTCAGCGACCAAGCCCACATCCCCGGAAACCGGTCAGGTGACCGCGCTGCCCAAGGAGTTCACCGGCACCTGGACGGGCCCGACGACCGAGCGCAGCGGCCTGCCGCACGGCACCCTCACCGCCGTGTTCACCGAGGGCAAGAAGGGCCAGGACGTCGTCCGGATGTCCCAGAAGATCACCGTGCTCAGCACGACCATCGTCTGCGAGAGCATCGGCAAGCTCGTCTCCGGTACGGGCAAGGAGCTGAAGATCCGTGAGCGGGCGGCCCCGAACAGTGCCGGCAGCGCCATGTGTACGGGAGGGAGGCCGGGCTGACTTTCACCCTTACCTCCGATCGGACCCTGGGCTACCGGTCCGACGAGGAGGACGCCGGTCTTCCCAAGGGGACTCTCACCCGTACTGCCCGGTCCGGCGGCTGAGCCCGCCACGGCCTGGCGTACGCTGGATCGGTCGTTAAGATCCGTTGTAAAACCGCCGAAAGGTGACACCCGGTGACCGAGAAGGCCGACCTCCAGCCCGTCCTCGACCGCGCGGCCGAGGGTGGGCGGATCTCCCGAGGAGGCGCTCGACCTCTACCGCTGGGCACCGCTGCACGCGCTCGGCGTAGCTGCCGATGCCGCACGCCGGCGTCGTTACGCGGGTACGGAGCACATTGCGACGTACATCATCGAGCGCAACATCAACTACACGAACGTGTGTGTCACGGCCTGTAAGTTCTGTGCGTTCTACGCGGCGCCAAGGACACGGCCAAGGGCTGGTCGCGCGACCTCGACGACATCCTGCGCCGTTGTGCGGAGACGGTCGAGCTGGGCGGTACCCAGATCATGTTCCAGGGCGGTCACCACCCGGATTACGGTGTGGAGTACTACGAGAGCACTTCTCCGCGATCAAGAAGGCGTTCCCGCAGCTGGTCATCCACTCGCTGGGTGCCTCCGAGATCGAGCACATGGCCCGTATCTCCAGGTCTCCGCGAAGGAGGCCATCGAGCGGATCCATGCCGCCGGTCTCGATTCCTTCGCGGGTGCGGGTGCCGAGCTGCTGCCGGCCAGGCCGCGTACCGCGATCGCCCCGCTCAAGGAGTCGGGTGAGCGCTGGCTGGAGATCATGGAGATCGCCCACGGCCTCGGTGTCGAGTCGACCTCGACCATGCTGATGGGTACCGGTGAGACCAACGCCGAGCGCATCGAGCATCTGCGGATGATCCGTGATGTGCAGGATCGTACGGGCGGTTTCCGTGCCTTCATCCCGTACACCTACCAGCCGGAGAACAACAAGCTGAAGGGGCAGACGCAGGCCACGCTCTTCGAGTACCTGCGGATCATCGCCGTCGCCCGGCTGTTCCTCGACAACGTCGCCCATATCCAGGGCTCGTGGCTGACCACCGGCAAGGAGGTCGGCCAGCTGTCGCTGCACTACGGTGCGGACGACCTCGGTTCGATCATGCTGGAGGAGAACGTCGTCTCCTCGGCCGGTGCCAGGCACCGCTCGAACCGTCTGGAGATCATCGACCTGATCCGCAAGGCGGGCCGGGTCCCCGCGCAGCGTGCCACGACGTACGAGCACCTCGTCGTCCACGACGACCCGGCGAACGACCCGGTCGACGAGCGCGTCGTCTCGCACATCTCCTCCACCGCGATCGAGGGCGGCACGGCGCACCCGAGCTGAAGCTCCTCAACGCCAACTAGTGCCGCAGTGCTGACGATTCATGCCGCCGACGCGGTCATGGGCGCCCGATCGGGGCTGACTCCGTGGCCGTGGACGGCGGCGTGGTCGTAGCGGTCGGCCCGTACGGCGAAGTGACCGCCGCCCACCCCTGGCCCGGGTGCGGCGCTGGCCGGGCCTGATCACCCCGGGCCTGGTGAATCTCACGGCGACGGCCCTGCTGGAGGCGGCCTACCACCCGGACCCGCGCGAGGCGGACGTGCTGGGCACCGAGCCCCTGACCGGGGACGCGCTCACGGCACTCGGGATGGACGAAGCCCGCTGGGGCGCCAGTGCCCGCCGCGGGCTGCAGCGGATGCTGCGCCACGGCACCACCGCGGTCGCGGGCACCTTCACCCGCCCGCGGTGCGCACCGCGGTGACCCGCTCGGGCCTGCGCGTCCACCCACCCGCCGCGGGCGGCGCGGACCGGCCTGCCGGCCTCGACCCGCTGGCGGGGCAGGGGAGCCGGCGGACGCACCGCACCGCCCGCCCGTTGTCGGGGCCCCGCCGATCTGGCGGTCTTCGGCGTCCGGGACGCGGCGGAACTCACCCGGGCGGGCGCGGTCAGCTGCGTCGCGACGGTCCTCGGCGGCCGGCTGGTCTTCCGCAGCTCCTGAAGGCCGCGACAGCTCCTGAAAGCCGCGACAGCTCCTGAAGGCCCGCGACGCCCATGGACCCGGCCGGTCCGTCAGGGCACCGAAGGACCGCCCAGATAGTGCCCGCCGGAGGCGTACGGCCAGGCGTTGGACTTGCACCCTCCAGCCCCTTGATCTGCTGCATCATCGCCGGAGCCGGCTGACCCGGTCCGGGGCACGTCTCGTGGCCGTGGCCCAGCCAGTGGCCGACCTCATGATTGATGATCAGGGCCCGGTACTCGGTCGCGGGGCCGTCGAACGTCGGTGAACCGAGCAGCCAGCGCTTCAGGTTGACCATGACCTTCTCGCCACCGCGGCAGTTGACCTCGCCGCCGGTGTCCAGGCCGTACGAGCCACAGGCCGCGTCCGTGGTCTTCGGGGTCGCGATCCGGATCACCAGGCCCGCGGAGTTGTCCGACACCTGTCGGAAGGACTGGGCGCCGCCGTTGTTCCAGCCGCGTGGATCGGCGAGTATCTCCGCGATGTCGCGCGCCGCTTCGTCGGGGTCGACGCCGATGCCGTCCTCCACCTCGACACGGTAGGCGCTGCCCTTGCCGGTGGAGGTGACTGCCTCCGGGCCACCGTGAAGGTGCCGGGGCCGGAGTCGGGCACCTTGGGAACGGCCTTCTTCGTGCTCGGCGATGCCTTGGGGACACGGACGCCTTGGGGCTGCCGGATGTCTTCGGGGCTGGCGGAGGCCGTCGGCGTGATCCGGGCCGGGGCGGGGCTGGCGGCCTGCTCGTTGTCCGCGGCGGCCGTCGCGCTGTCGCTCTGCCAAGGCGGGTCGACGAAGAGGAACGCCGCGGTGGCCGCGGCTGCGAGCACCACTACGGCGAAGCCCGTCCGGCGTCGTTGCCTGCGTCTTCGGCGGGCCACTGAGCGGCGCTGGGACTGGCGGCGCGAGGACCGCCCGGACGGGACGGTAGCTGCTGGACCTGCCGGGGGCGAGGGCCGGCAGCGCTCCGTATTCGGCGAGTGTCTTTACGGTGCATGTTCTTGTCAGTATCCGTGGTTCTGCTGTGTCAGTCCACGCGTTGAGGCCCGCCTGTCGCGGAGCTGGCGGTTTCGGGGCGGAGCCGCCCGTTTCGGCCACTCGAAGCGATGCAGGACCCAAAAGACCGAAGCCGCGTCACGCCGCCGCCAGTCAGCGGCGCCCGGGCTGCTTGAATGGGCGGGTGACCCGAGCATCCCTGGAAAAGCAGCCGCACGAAGTCGCCTCGATGTTCGACGACGTGGCGGCGAAGTACGACCTCACCAACGATGTGATCTCGCTCGGCCAGGCCCGGCTGTGGCGCAAGGAGGTCGCGAAGGCGGTGCATGCGCGGCCTGCCGAGAAGGTCCTCGACCTGGCCGCGGGCACGGCGACGTCGTCGCTGCCGTTCGCGGCGACCGGCGCCTATGTCGTGCCGTGCGACTTCTCGATCGGCATGCTGCGGGAGGGCAAGAAGCGCAACTCCTGGCTGCCCTTCACCGCCGGCGACGCCACGAAACTGCCGTTCCGCGACGAGAGCTTCGACGCGGTGACGATCTCCTTCGGGCTGCGCAACGTCCAGGACACCGACCTGGCGCTGCGTGAGCTCTACCGGGTGACCAAGCCCGGCGGCCGGGTCGTGATCTGCGAGTTCTCGCAGCCCACCTGGGAGCCGTTCCGCACGGTGTACACCGAGTACCTGATGCGCGCGCTGCCGCCGGTCGCCCGCACGGTGTGCACCAACCCGGACGCGTACGTCTATCTCGCCGAGTCGATCCGCGTCTGGCCCGACCAGGCGAGCCTCGCCGCCCTGCTGCAGAAGGCCGGCTGGTCGAAGGTCGCCTGGCGCAATCTGACCGGTGGCGTGGTGGCACTGCACCGGGGCGTACGCGACTGAGACCGCGCCCGCCCCGGCCGGCCTCAGAGCTCCAGCCGGAAGCAGTACGCCTCCTGCAGCGACACCGGGACCGTGTACGTCTCGGCCTGCCGCATGCCGAGACGCAGGGCGACCGCGAGCGAGCGTTCATTGCGAGCGTTGATCATCGCGACCACCGACGGCACCCGCGGCGCGCACCCGCTCCAGCGTGGTGCGCGCGGCGGTCGCGTAACCCCGGCCCCAGGCGGCCCGGCCCAGCCGCCAGCCGATCTCGATCTCGCCCACCGGTCCGAATACGGTGTGCGGCCACGGCTGTGCGCCCGTGAAGCCAAGGACTTCCCCGGCATCCTCCGTGACGGTCCACAGGCAGTATCCGAGTTCCGCGTCGTGTCTGCGCTGCCGCGCGGTCAGCTCCTCGTACACGGAGAACTCCGCGCTCCGGCCGCCGTGGAACTCCATCACCTCGGCATCGTCGAAGACCCGGTGCCAGGCGAGGGCGTCCTCGTCGGTCGGGACACGCAGCTGTACGGAGGGGCGGCGGGAGGCGTGAGCGACATCGGGGAGCCCTTCGGAGATGGATCAGCAGGCCCCATAGACTGCATGGAACCGGTGCCGCGCGGCACGCGATTTCGAGTCTTCGGGAGATCCGACCGTGACCGAACAGCCCCTGTCCGAGCACAGCGCGGATGTAATCGTCGTAGGCGCGGGCCCAGCCGGCTCCACGACCGCGTACTACCTGGCCAAGGCCGGGCTCGACGTCCTCCTCCTGGAGAAGACGGCGTTCCCGCGGAGAAGGTCTGTGGCGACGGGCTCACCCGCGCGCCACCAAGCAGCTCGTCTCCATGGGTATCGACATCTCCGAAGAGGCCGGCTGGATGCGCAACAAGGGCCTGCGCATCATCGGCGGCGGCGTCCGCCTCCAGCTGGACTGGCCGGACCTGGCTTCGTTCCCGGACTACGGACTGGTCCGCAAGCGCGACGACTTCGACGAGCAGCTGGCCAGGCAGGCGCAGAAGGCGGGCGCCCGGCTCTACGAGCGCTGCAACGTGGGCGCCCCATCACCGACGCGCGCACCGGCCGTATCACCGGTGTGGAGGCCAAGCTCGGTGAGGAGAAGACCCGGTCACCTTCCACGCCCCGCTCGTCGTCGCGGCCGACGGCAACTCCACCCGGCTCTCCGTCGCCATGGGACTGCACCGGCGCGAGGACCGCCCGATGGGCATCGCCGTGCGTACGTACTTCACCTCGCCCCGCCACGACGACGACTACCTGGAGTCCTGGCTGGAGCTGTGGGACCGGCGCGGCGCCGAGGACCGGCTGCTGCCCGGATACGGCTGGATCTTCGGCATGGGCGACGGTACGTCCAACGTCGGCCTGGGCATCCTCAACTCCTCCGCCGCCTTCAAGGAGCTGGACTGGCGCGAGGTGCTCAAGGCCTGGTGCGCGTCGATGCCCGAGGACTGGGGCTACACCCGGAGAACATGACGATGCCCATCCGGGGCGCCGCGCTCCCGATGGCCTTCAACCGCCAGCCGCACTACACCAAGGGCCTGCTGCTCGTCGGTGACGCGGGCGGCATGGTCAACCCGTTCAACGGCGAAGGCATCGCGTACGCCATGGAGTCGGGGCAGATCGTCGCGGACGTCATCGCCCAGGCCCACGCCCGCTCGACCCCGCCCAGCGTGAACTGGTGCTGAACAGCTACCCGAAGGTGCTCAAGGAGACCTACGGCGGTTACTACACGATGGGCCGCGCCTTCGTGAAGATGATCGGCAACCCGAAGGTCATGAAGATCGCGACCCAGCGGGGTCTGACGCACCCGATCCTGATGAAGTTCACACTGAAGATGCTGGCCAACCTCACCGACCCGACCGGCGGCGACGCGATGGACCGCATCATCAACGGGCTGTCGAAGGTGGCCCCGAAGGCCTGACGTAACCGGCCGGTCCGGAGGGCGAAGCCCCATCATGCGCCGCATGATGGGGCAGCCCGATTGGGTACGCGCTGGGCCGGGTGGTCAGACGGTGCCGAACTCTCCGGTCTTGACGCCCGCGACGAAAGAGGCGAACGAGCCTGCGGGGAAGTCCAGAACCGGACCTGCCGGGTTCTTGGAGTCGCGGACGGGGATCACGCCGCGCGAGGCGACGAGGTTGGCGGCGACCTCGATGCACTGGCCGCCGTTGCTGCTGTACGAGGACGTGAACCAACGCGGGGTTTCGGTCGTCACGGGTTGCCCTTTCGTAACTGGCTGATCATGGCCACAGATGACGCCTGCGAGGCAGCTTCGGCCTGTAGTTGATGGTAGGCCGTCAACAGGGGCTGTACGAACCTCATATCGCGTTCCAACCGCCCTTGCTGCGCAGACTCGGCGTACGCGATATGCGACCTGTCGGTGAGTGCCAGTAGCGTTACCGGTAGATCGAAGGCCCGTCGTTCGCCGAGATCGTACGGAGCCACTTGAAGGACCGTTGAGGGCAGCTCGGCGAACGCGACAAGCCGGTCCAATTGAGCTGTCATGACTCCAGGACCCCCACCACCCGGCGGATGCAGCTCTCGTCAAGAACCACGTAGACCAGTGGTGCGGGAGTCCTCTCCAGGAGGCCTGCCGCTTCGCGAGGAGAGCCAGCCGCTCCTCTGCCTGCTGCTCCGTGATTGCTCCCCGCCGCACAGCACCCGTTGTAATGGCAGCGGCATGCTCCGAGGTCTGTAGCAATCCCGGATGATACCCAACTCGAAGAGCCTGATCTCTGTCGCGCGCACCTCATGTGCGACGTACTCCGGGAACCCCTCCAGCAGCGCGGTGTGCCGTACGGCCCGTCCCTGACGCTCGAGCCGATCACCTGTCCCCAATGCCCTGTCGGCGCTGTGCGCAAAATGGGGTGTTGGAGACCGCCGTCCAGTTTCAACAGCTGAGATGTGCGTCCCGGAGTACCCCATCCGCTCTGCCAAGTCGTCCTGCGTCCAGCCGCGCTCATCCCGCAACGTGCGCAGACGCTGCCCGAATGCCGCCCCTGGTGACCTCTCGGGGTCCAGTTCCTTTCGGTTCACAGCTACCACCCAACTCCCCGTGCGACTGACGCAAGTTGAAGACAAGCCAACTGTAGGACACGCTGAATACGCTTGGTAGTGGAATGGCTACGGAGAGGAGCGGAAGGTGTTCGGAGAGAGCGTCCCCGGACGGACAGGAACCCCCAGGTGCCCCGGCCCCGGCACGCTTGTGGTGGATGGGAGCCGTCGTGACCGTGTAGGGAGTTCTGCGGCCTCGCCGGCCCGTACTGGTCGCTTCGGCCGCTCGGCGGGGCCCCGAGTGGGAAGCCGCTCCGGAGCATGTCCGCGCCGTGGGCCCGGACGATTCGCGGCTCCCGAGCCGTGCCGGGACTGCCAGGAAATCGACCTGGCCGAAGCCGTCGCCAGAAGCGAAGGGGACGCGAGCAGGGAGACCGACTGCCGCGTGTTGCGCAGGCGGCACCGGGCTGCCGCGCACGGGGGCAGCTGTGAAGGTCTCTCCGGCCGGGCCCGTCCTCGCCGTGGAAGTCCACTCGCGGCAGCGCTTCTCCCGGATCGTGGCGCCGGTCACCCTTCACCCGCCCGAGCGCGACGAGTCGTTCGCCGAGCTGCAACGCGTCGAGTCGGACCTCACGTACCGTGCGCTGTTCCTCTCCGAGTTGAACGCCGCGATGGTTCAGCGGGAGGCCGAGCTGTATGTGTTCGCAGCGGGTGTGGAAGCGGCGGCCGGCCGGCTGCGGAACCTGGTTCGCCGGGACAGCGGCGGGCATGCCGTATGACGGGCGTGGACTACGTTGTCGAGATCACCGCAGCGACCGACCGGCATGCTGTTTCGCTCGGCGGGGTGACAGCGCCGAATCGAAGGCTCGCGCTTCGGTGGCTCCGCAGGCAGGCTCTGCGGCTTGCGGACGGACATGGACACGTACGCGGACACGACGTACCCGCCGAGACCTCATGGCTCCGGGAGCGAGACGTTCGACAGGTCACCTTTCACGGCTCGGATGCCCCGGACGGGCTTCGGGCCTGGGCCGGCGACGACAAGCGTCAGGACGACGCGTTGGGTCGTCTGGAATCCGGGTCCACCGCATTGCTGACGGTGGTTGATCCGGCTGTCGGGTTGCACTTGACCCTCGCCGGATGGCCGTCCGGTCGAACCGGGCTGTGGGGGCCGGGATCCCGCAGGCCCCGTCCTGGTCGTGTTCGCAGTGGTTCCCCACGGCGCGGCCAGGACGGGGACCGCATAAGTCCCCATGAGCCCCGCCCGGCTGCCCCTGTCATGGGGACGGTGGCGGTCGGGCGGATCCAAGCGCGTTCACACTAAAGATGTCGGCCCGGACAGACAGCCTCCGGCAGCTGCCTTGCCGTCGCGAGGGCGTGCCGGACCCGCCGCCGCGGAGCCCGTTCGGCCAACTCGGCTGCTTCGTAAGGGAATTGCCTCTCAGGACAAGGTTTCGGGTGGAGTGTTCCTGGCGAAGTACTTCAACCATGGGCTTATCGCCGGTCACCGGTCATCCCGCTGTCGCTGTCTTCCGTGAGCCCCGGGTGGGCGGTCCGTCCCTGGGCTGGGCACGCGGGTCGAGGCCGAGGCGAAGCGCACCGCGCGTGTGCTGGCCGGGTTGGCGACCCATGCCAGGCCTGTCGAGCGGACCGTCGCGCTGCGACAGGCCGCCGCGGCAGCAGGTGAGTTGGTGGCCGCGCTGTCGGCTCTGGCCCCGGCCGTGGCCGGTGAGCAACTGCCGGCGGAGTCGATCAGCCAGTCGTTCTTCCGGGTCCGCGAGGTGGAGCTGTCGGATCAGCAGGCCGCCCTGCACGGTGTCCTGGTCGTCCACCGCGGCCTGGAAGATCTGTGCGAGGCTCCGCTCTCGGGTGCCGACCTGGCGTTGGAGACGGCCGGGATGCGGCAGTCGGTGCTCGACCTCACCGGCGCGGCGCCGGGCGCCGACCCTGACTCCGTACCGCCGATGGCCGTCCCCGAGCCTGCTGCGGGGGCGTCGCTGGAGAGTGTGTGGAGCGCTCGGTGGCTCATCGGGCACCAGGTCCACGTCCTGTTCAACGTATGCGCCGCGGTCGCCGTGGCCGACGCCACCCGCCATTTGCAGGACGGCGACGGTGATGCCGCGCTGCTGAGGCTGGCAGACGCGACGGTGTACGTGCGGGGCTTCCCCGCGGCCATGACCCATGCCAGTACGGTCCCGGCCGATTACTACATGGCGGCGATACGCCACACCATGGCGCCTCCGTCGGTGGACGTCCCGTTGAGCGGGCGCCAGCATCGCGGATACAAGCTGTTCCGGGCGGCGATGAAGGACCTGCTGTCCGAGGTGCCCGACTCCTACGAGAAGTTGGCGGCCCGCGCTCCGGAGCTGGCCGAGGCACGGGCGCTCTCCTGGAAGCCGACATCGTGGACGGTGAACGGCACGTCACCCTCGCGTACTCGATGGTGCATCTGCGTCGTTCCATCGCCCAGAAGACCGAAGGCCCCGACAACGCCGTCGCCGAACTACGGCTCATGCGCCACCGCCGTGCGGCCCAGTACGCATCCCTGATCCGGTTCGGGGACCACTACGTCGCCGACGCCGTGGCCGGCCTGCGCCACCCATGAGTCCGTACGTCCGTCGCCCACACCTCCGGCAGGAGAGCCTGATGTCCAAGACGACGTCCGACGCCACCCCACGCTCTGCCGTCGCTGCCGACTGGGCACTTGACCCGGCCGATGCCGACGCGTGCGAGCGGCTGGCCCGCGCCCTGTGCGCCGGCGGGCACGACCAGGTCGACAGCCCCGAGTGGGTGGCGGGGCCCGGGACGCCTGGGAGGGCCTTCCGCTCCCGCTGCGCCTTGAGGTGCGCCGGTTTCGGAGGCACTCCGGCCCGCACGGCACATTGGTGATCGGCGGCCTGCCCGTCGACCGGGCGGCCCTGCCGGCGACACCGTCCGTACCCGGCTCGGTCCAGCGCCGGGCCGGCGTCCCGGCCGCGGTGCTCACCATGGTGGCCTGTGGGCTCGGCGAGCCTCTCGCCTACCTGGCCGAGAAATCCGGTGCCCTCGTGCAGGACGTCGTGCCCGTGCCCGGTCAGGAGACCTTCCACGGCAACGCCGGATCGGTGCCGCTGTCCTTCCACACCGAGAACGGCTTCCACCCCACCCACCCGACTACGTGATCTTCTTGTGCCTGCGCGCCGACCACGACCGACGCGCAGGAATGCGCGTTGCCGGCATCCGCCAAGCACTGCCGCTGCTCAGCCCGGCCGGCCGACAGGCTCTGTTCGCAACGGAGTTCATCACCACACCACCCCTCCTTCGGTCCCGGCGCTGTCGCGGGTGAACCCGGCAGCAAGCCCCGACCGGTGCTGTCGGGAGCGGTCGAGGATCCCGACATACGCATGGCCCAGCTCGTCACCACCCCGCTCACCCCGGGCCACCGCGGCACTGGCCGAATTCGGCCGTGCCTGCGAGGCGACCGCCCGCACTCTGCGCCTGACCCCGGTGACCTGGTCATCATCGACAACCGCGTCACCGTCCACGGCCGTACCGCCTTCCACCCGCGCTACGACGGAGCGGACCGCTGGTTGCAACGTACCTACGTCACCACCGACCTGCGCCGCTCCCGCGACCACCGCCCCTACAACGGCCACGTACTCGCCCGCTGACCAGCATCCGGTCCCACGGGCAGGTGTCACTATCAGGCCGGCTTGCGCCACACGGAGATGTGCTTCGCGGAGTCCTGGGTGAACGGCGCACCGTCCCAGTCCGCGACGCGGCGTTCCAGTTCGAGCCCAGCGATCCGCGCCATCAGGTCGAGCTCTGCCGGCCAGGCGAACCGGTGCCGGGAACTGCCGCGACGGTAGCGGCCGTCGTCGCCGTCGCGCGTGAAGTGGTGCGAGACGAGAGTCTGCTCCACCAGGTCGAAGGTGTCGAAGCCGAGATGCTGCTCGGAGACGTCGAACGGCACCGCGACCTGACCGGGCGGCAGGAACCGCAGCGGCGGCACCTCCAGCTCGATGACGAATCGGCCGCCGGGCTCCAGATGACGTGCGGCGTTGCGGAAGCACTCGACCTGCTCGTCCTGCGTGAGCAGGTTCGTGATGGTGTTGTAGACCAGATAGACCAGGGTGAACCCGCCGGGGACGACGGTGGTGGCCATGTCCCCATGGATACCGGAAGCGTGCCCTCGTCGATCTTGCGCCGCAGCACCGCTGCCATGTGCTCGGACAGCTCGATGCCCACTACCGGCACACCGCTTTCCCGGGCGGGACGCCCACTCGTCCGGTCCCGATGGCGAACTCCAGTGCCCGGCCGTCTCCGGCGAGCTCGGTGAGGAAGGCGAGAGTCGGTCCGAGGACGGCAGCCGAGGACATTTCGGGCTCCTCGGCGTCGTAGCGGTCGGCGGTCGCGCGGGTCCACAGTTCACTGCTCGTCACGGGCGGTCACTCTGCCGGGTGCCGAGGGGCGCTGTCGACGTATTTACCTTCCGCCGGCTGCGATCGCACGAGTGAGAGGGTTGTGGGTGCCGGCCTCGTTACGCAAGCGGGAAGACGACCAAATTTGGCACGTTCGTTTTGGTCGTGCCATAATTGGGCCCATAGGTGAGATTCCTCTTGGGACGGAGTGGTCCGGCATGGACGGGTTCATCGGGCGTGAGCGTGAGCTGGCGGCACTGGAGCGGATGCTGCGGCGTGCCGAAGGGGAGGCCGCACGGGGCGGCCGGGGCGGGCCATGCTGATCCGGGGTCGCCGCAGGGTGGGTAAGTCCCGCCTTGTGGAGGAGTTCATTGCCCGGGCGGAGCTGCCGAGCCTCTTTTCACAGCTTCCGCACAGTCAACCGACGTGGAGGACCTCCGTCTGTTCGTAGAGGCCGTCGCAGCGTCCGACCTTCCCGGTGCGGGGGCAGTGAGTGGGCAGTCGCCCGGAACTGGGATGCGGCACTGCGGCTACTGGTCTCCGCGCTGCCGACCGACCGGCCGAGCGTTGTCGTACTCGACGAGATGCCGTACCTGATCAAGAACGACCCGGGGTTCGAAGGCACGCTGCAGAAGATCTTCGACCGAGCGCTTTCCCGGCTGCCGGTCCTCCTGCTGTGCGTCGGTTCCGATCTGGCCATGATGGAGCGGCTCAACGACTACGACCGTCCCTTTCACCAGCGCGGGACCGAGATGGTGGTTCCGCCGCTCGGCCCCGCGGAGGTGGCCGACATGCTCGGGCTCGCTCCTGCCGAGGCGATGGACGCCTACCTCATCACTGGTGGGCTGCCGCTCGTACTGGAGGAATGGCCCGAGGGCGAGGGACATTCGGCTACCTCGCCGATGCGGTGCGGGACCAGACGTCCGCGCTCATTGTCAGCGGTGAGCGCTCGCTCGCGGCCGAGTTCCCGGCCGATGCGCAGGCCCGGTCATACTCGGCGCCATCGGGTCGGGGAGCGGACCCACACCTTGATCGGGCGGGCGGCCGGAGGCGTCCCCGCCACGAGCCTGAACCGTGCGCTGCGGCTCCTGGTCGCCAAACGGGTCGTGGAGGCCGTGACACCGCTGTCCACGCGTCCGTCGAAGGAGACCCGGTACTACATCAGCGATCCTCACCTGCGGTTCTGGCTCGCCTTCCTCGGCCCGAACCTTCCGGAGATCGAACGGGCCAGGGGGACCTGGTGCTGGACCGGATCAGGCAGTCATGGTCGGCATGGCGCGGGCGGGCCGTCGAGCCGGTGATCAGAGAGTCTCTGCTCCGGCTGCGCGAGGGCGGTGCGCCCGAAGGAACGGGGCCGTGGGCGGCTACTGGACGCGGACGAATGACCCCGAGATCGACATCGTCGCAGCGGATCGCGGTCCGATCGCCAAGCGGATCACGGCAGTCGGCTCGATCAAGTGGCTGGAGAACCGTAGCTTCGACGGCCGCGACCTGGCCAGGCTCATCGTCCACCGGTCCCAGCTCCCGGGTGCGGACGAGGACACCCCACTCCTGGTGGTGTCCCGCAGCGGTGTGGACGCGGCAGTCGCGGGGCCGCGGGAGTAACGGCACTGGGACCGGAGGACCTGCTGGACGCCTGGCGCTGACGCGTCGGCTCAGATCAGGTGGTCGAATTCTCCGGCCTTGACCCCTTGGATGAACGCGGAAAACTTGCTCCGGCTCGTGGTGGTCACCACGCCCGGCTCGTCGCTCTCGCGCATCAGGATCTCTCCGGCGTGCTCAGCGATCTCGACGCACTGCTCGCCACCGCCGCCGGAGAACGAAGACTTCTGCCACTCGATTTCTGCGTTCATG